>NZ_CP107845.1:0-4800000 GCF_041431415.1 Streptomyces sp. NBC_00513 | reverse complement strand
CGGGCGCCCGTGCGGGGAAAGGGGTGGTGAGCGGGGCCGACGGAACCGGGTAACGTCTTTGTCATGCTCTTCCAGACGCCGATCCACGAGTGAGCGCGTGACGGGCCTCGGCCGGCGTCCTTCGACGTCGCCGCCCGTCCCCCACCGATGAATCCGCAGAGCACTTCACATCACGACCGGGAGAACCCGTGACCGTCAGCAAGAACATCAACAACCCCGTGGGCCAGGGCGGCGGCCAGCGCAAGCGGCAGTCGCGCGCCGAACGGCAGAACAACGGCCCGCACCGCAACCTCGACCGCCAGGGTGCGGCCGACCAGAAGGCGGAGCTGCTGCGCAAGATGCGTGAGAAGGCGGGCGTGACCGAGGGCTCCGGGACGGGCGAGGACACCGCGCAGAGCTGACGCCACCCCCGCGGGGCCGGCGCGGCGGCGGGTCAGGCGGTGCGCGCGGGCCCCGCGGAGGGGCCCGCGCCGCCGCCCTCGTCCGGGGCCCGCTCCGGGGTCTCCTTCGAGGCCTGCGGGTCCTGCGGGTCTTCCGCGCCGTCGCCGTCCGCGTCGTCGCGGGTCGCCGTCCAGGCGGCGCAGAACAGCAGCAGCTTCGCCGTGAAGTTGATCCAGAGCAGCAGGGCGATCGGCACGCCGAAGGCCCCGTACATGCTCTTCGCGGCGACCTCCCGCATGTAGCCGCTCAGCAGCAGTTTCAGCAGTTCGAAGCCGGCGGCGCCGATGAGGGCGGCCTGGATCAGACGGCCGCGCGACGGCTCCACCCCGGGCAGCAGGGTCAACAGGTACAGCAGGAGCAGGAAGGCGGCCACCACGCCGACCGCGAAGGCCCCGGACCTCAGCAGGGCGCCGCCCGCGCCCTCGCGCGGGATGCCGAGCCAGCCGCCGAACTTGCCGACGGCGCTGGAGCCGAGGATCGAGGCCGCCGCCGAGCAGAGGGCCGCGCCGCCGAGGCCGAGGAGCACCAGCCCGTCCTTGCCCTTGCGGGCGACCGGGTTGCCGAGGTCCTCGTCGTCCTTGTCCCAGACGGCGCGCAGGCAGTCGCGCATCGAGCCGACCCAGCCGATGCCGGTGAAGAGCAGCAGTGCGCCCGCGACGAGCCCGATGGTGCCCGCATTGGCCACCAGCGCGTTGAGGTCGAGCTGGTCGGAGATGCCGGGCACCTGCTCGGCGAGGCTCTTCTGCAGCCGGTCGAGCTGCTCCTTGCTGAGCAGCGCCGCGCCGACGGCGGCGGCGACGGTGATCAGGGGGAAGAGGGCGAGGAAGCTGATGAAGGTGATCGCGGCGGCCAGCCGGGTCCAGTGCACGCGGTCGAGCCGCTGGTACGACCGCCACGCGTGCGTGCGCATCGCCGCGGCAGCCAGGGGCCCGATCACCGGGAGTTTCGTCAGCCAGTCCATGGGGTCACCGTAAATGAGCTGCCGGAAATAGCCGGGATTGTCGGTTTTGAAGGCTACGGTCGTCGATTGTGACTTTTCGCCCGACGGCTCGTCCGTTCCATGCCCTGGTCCTGCGAAGGCTCAGATTCCGCACGTTCCAGGCCCTGCGGCCGCTTCGCTACGAGCGACGCCCGCGCGTGCCGGCCGCCTCATCGGTGGGTGAGCCCAGTTGTGCCGGCACGCCGGTCGGGCCCGTGCCGAAAGGGTATTCACGCAGCTTGCGCCAGACCCCGTCGGAGCCCTGTTCGTAGAGTGCGAAGCCCTCGCACAGCCAGTCGGCGGCGTACCCGGAGAGGGTGGTGAACGCCAGGTCCATCGCCTCCTCGGAGATCCCGTGGGCGACCGTGACGTGCGGGTGGTACGGGAAGGCCAGCTCGCGGTCGATCGGCCCGTCCGGGTCCCGGAGCAGGGCCTGGAGGCGGGTGCAGCCGGCGCCGCCCTCGACGAGCCGGACGAAGACGACCGGCGAGAGGGGACGGAAGGTGCCGGTGCCCGCCAGCCGCATCGCGAAGGCGCGGAACGTCGCCGCGACCTCGGCCAGGTGGGCCTGGATCGCCGGCAGCCGCTCCGCTTCCACCTCGGTGGGCGGCACGAGGGTGACGTGCGTGGGGATGCCGAGCGCGGCGGCGTCCCCGAAGCCGACCCGCAGCTCTTGAAGGCTGCTGCCGTACGGCTCCGGGACCGCGATCGAAACGCCGAGCGTTACGGTCCCCACGTCTGTCTCCTCCGTCTGTCTCGTCCGTCTGTCCCGTGATCGGGTGCTGCCGCTCAGTGTGATGGCAGCACCCCCCGAACCGCCAGGGTCCTTGTCGGTCAGTGCTTGGCGGGCAGGAACCCGAGGCGGTCGTACGCCTGCGCCAGGGTCTCGGCGGCGACCGCGCGAGCCTTCTCCGCGCCCTTGGCCAGCACGGCGTCCAGGGTCTCGGGGTCGTCCAGGTACTCCTGGGTGCGCTTCTTGAAGGGTGTGACGAAATCGACCATCACGCCGGCCAGGTCGGTCTTCAGCGCGCCGTATCCCTTGCCCTCGTAACGGGTCTCCAGCTCGGGGATCGTCTCGCCCGTGAGGGTGGAGTAGATCGTGAGCAGGTTGCTGACGCCGGGCTTCTTCTCGGTGTCGAAGCGGATCTCCGCCTCGGTGTCGGTGACCGCGCTCTTGATCTTCTTCTCGGTGACCTTGGGCTCGTCGAGGAGGTTGACCAGGCCCTTGGGCGAGGAGGCGGACTTCGACATCTTGATCGCCGGGTCCTGGAGGTCGTAGATCTTCGCGACCTCCTTGACGATGTGCGCGGCGGGCAGCGTGAAGGTCTGACCGAAGCGCGTGTTGAAGCGCTCGGCCAGGTCGCGGGTCAGTTCGATGTGCTGGCGCTGGTCCTCGCCCACGGGGACGGCGTTGGCCTGGTAGAGCAGGATGTCCGCGACCTGGAGGATCGGGTACGTGAACAGGCCGACGGTGGCGTTGTTCGCGCCCTGCTTGGCCGACTTGTCCTTGAACTGGGTCATCCGGCTCGCCTCGCCGAACCCGGTGATGCAGTTCATGACCCAGCCGAGCTGCGCGTGCTCGGGCACGTGGCTCTGGATGAAGAGCGTGCAGCGCTCGGGGTCCAGGCCGGCCGCGAACAGTTGGGCGGCGGAGAGTCGGGTGTTCGCGCGCAGCTCCTTGGGATCCTGCGGCATGGTGATCGCGTGCAGGTCGACGACCATGTAGAAGGCGTCGTGCGTTTCCTGGAGGGCGACGTACTGACGAATGGCCCCGAGGTAGTTCCCGAGGTGGAACGAACCGGAGGTGGGCTGGATGCCGGAGAGCGCGCGAGGACGATCAGAAGCCATGGCCCCATTCTCTCAGGTGCGATGGCCGTCTCGGGCCTTGCGCCGGCCTGATCGCGTGCCGGATGAGGGCGGGATCACATCCCGGCCCCGCTCTCGGCGGGCGGTGTCCGGCCGTACCCGCGCGTAGCCGGCCGGCCGGATCCCGCCCGGAGCGAGCGACCGCTTTCCGGCCGGCCGAAAACGGAACCTCCGGCGCCGCCCCGGTCCTCGGGGACCGGGGCGGCGACCGCGGCCCCCGGGGTCGGCCGGGGAAACGCGCCGGCGGCGCCGGATCGACCCCGGTCAGGACAGGGGCAGGCCCGGGGCCGGGTGGGCCGACATGAGGTCGGTGACCTCGGCGCGGATCACGGCAAGGGCCGCCTCGTCGGACCCGGCCGCGGCGTCGACCGCGCGGGAGATCCAGTCCGCCACCACCGGCATGTGGTCCACCGTCAGGCCCCGCGAGGTCAGCGACGGCGTACCGATCCGGATGCCCGAGGGGTCGAACGGCTTGCGCGGGTCGAACGGGACCGTGTTGTAGTTGACGACGATGCCCGCCCGGTCCAGCGCCTTGGCCGCGATCTTGCCGGGGACCCCGCGCGAGGTCAGGTCCATCAGGATCAGGTGGTTGTCCGTGCCGCCCGACACCAGGTCGAAGCCCCGCTCCAGCAGGGCCGCGGCCAGTGCCTTGGCGTTGGCGACGACCGCGTGGGCGTACGTGACGAACGCCGGCTGCGCCGCCTCGTGCAGCGCGACCGCGATGCCGGCCGTCGTCTGGTTGTGCGGGCCGCCCTGGAGGCCGGGGAAGACCGCCTTGTCGATGGCCTTCGCGTGCTCCTCGCGGCACATCAGCATCGCGCCGCGCGGACCGCGCAGGGTCTTGTGGGTGGTCGTGGAGATCACGTCCACGTGCCCGGCCGGCGACGGGTGCGCGCCACCCGCGATCAGGCCCGCGATGTGGGCGACGTCGGCGACGAGGATCGAGCCCGCCTCCTTGGCGATCGACGCGAAGGCCTCGAAGTCGATCGTGCGGGGCAGGGCCGTGCCGCCACAGAACATGATCTTCGGGCGCTCGGCCAGGGCCAGGTCCCGCACCGCGTCGTAGTCGATCAGGCCGGTGTCGGCGGTGACGCCGTACTGCACGCCCCGGAACCAGGAGCCGGTCGCGGACACGCCCCAGCCGTGCGTGAGGTGGCCGCCCATCGGCAGGGCCATGCCCATCACGGTGTCGCCCGGCTTGGCGAAGGCGAGGTACACGGCGAGGTTGGCCGGGGAGCCCGAGTACGGCTGGACGTTGGCGTGGTCGACGCCGAACAGGCCCTTCGCCCGCTCGACGGCCAGGGCCTCGACGCGGTCGATGTTCTGCTGGCCCTCGTAGTAGCGGCGGCCCGGGTAGCCCTCGCTGTACTTGTTCTGCAGGACGGTGCCGGAGGCTTCCAGCACGGCGGCGGACACGTAGTTCTCGCTGGGGATCAGGCGCAGGGTCTCGGCCTGCAGTGCCTCTTCCGCCTCCACGAAGGACGCCAACTCGGGGTCGGTCGTGAAAAGGGCGGGATGGCGGCGCGCGGTCATGGCGGCTCCTCCGGGGTCGATGTCGTCTCTCGTCCCCGCGAGGCCCAGGCGAGCGGCCCTGTGTGCGGTCGTGCGCGCACGACTTCCCCGGAGTCCGTTCTCCGTGCGCCAGTCGCCGTGCGTGGGGCCCACCTTAGCGGGCGCGCCACGAGAAAGGTTTCTCCGTCCGCTGTACGAGCGAGGATGGACAGTGACGCCACCCTCGTCACAGGCCTGACGGACGATCGGAGACCCCGTGTCGAATACTGCTGATGCCATCCGCTCCGCCGACGCGCACAGCGCGCACAACTACCACCCCCTGCCCGTCGTCGTCGCGTCGGCGGAGGGCGCGTGGATGACCGATGTGGAGGGCCGCAGGTATCTCGACATGCTCGCCGGATACTCCGCCCTCAACTTCGGTCACGGCAACCGGCGTCTGATCGACGCCGCACGCGCCCAGTTGGAGCGGGTCACGCTCACCTCCCGCGCCTTCCACCACGACCGCTTCGCGGACTTCTGCACCGAACTCGCCGCGCTGTGCGGCAAGGAGATGGTGCTGCCGATGAACACGGGCGCGGAGGCCGTGGAGACGGCGGTGAAGACCGCCCGCAAGTGGGGGTACGAGGTCAAGGGCGTCCCGGACGGCCACGCCAAGATCGTGGTCGCGGCCGACAACTTCCACGGCCGGACCACGACCATCGTGTCGTTCTCCACGGACCACGACGCCCGCGACCACTTCGGCCCCTACACGCCGGGCTTCGAGATCGTCCCGTACGGCGATCTCACCGCGCTCTCCCACGCCGTCACGGAGAACACCGTGGCCGTGCTCCTGGAGCCGATCCAGGGCGAGGCGGGGGTCCTCGTGCCGCCCGCCGGCTACTTCCAGGGCGTACGGGAGCTCACCCGCGAGCGGAACGTCCTCTTCCTCGCGGACGAGATCCAGTCGGGCCTGGGCCGCACCGGCAAGACCTTCGCCCTGGAGCACGAGGGCGTCGTCCCCGACATGTACATCCTGGGCAAGGCGCTCGGCGGCGGGGTCGTGCCCGTCTCCGCGGTGGTCGCCGACCGGGACGTGCTCGGCGTGTTCCGGCCGGGCGAGCACGGGTCCACCTTCGGCGGGAACCCGCTCGCCTGCGCGGTCGCCCTGGAGGTCATCGCGATGCTCCGCTCCGGCGAGTACCAGCAGCGGGCCGCCGAACTCGGCGACCACCTGCACCACGAGCTGAACCTGCTGGTCGGCGGGGGCGCGGTGACCGCCGTGCGGGGTCGCGGGCTGTGGGCGGGCGTCGACATCGACCCCTCGCGCGGCACCGGCCGGGAGATCTCCGAGAAGCTGATGGGGCTCGGGGTGCTGGTGAAGGACACCCACGGATCCACGATCCGGATCGCACCGCCGCTGGTGATCAGCAAGGAGGACCTGGACTGGGGCCTGGACCGGCTGCGGTCGGTGCTGTCGGCCTGACGGGCCCCGCCGGCCTCACGGGCCGACGAGGCTAGAGGATGACGTGGGGCAGGAAGCGGGCGTACTCGTCCGTGACCGGCCCCGCCGATTCCCGGATGCCCAGCCCCGCGGCCTCCTCCTCGACGACCCACGCGCCGAGCACCACCCGGTTGCCGTCGAAGTCGGGCAGCGGGGCCAGGGCCTGGAAGACGTACGTCTCGTCGTCCACCGGGGTGAACGGCTCCCCGTCCTCCCCCGCCTCGTGCAGGGTCACCCCGGCGCCCTCGCGGCCCAGCAGGGGCTTGGCGACGTAGCCGGTGGTGTCCGCGAGCTCGCGCGGGCCGTCGAGGTAGGCGGGCAGCAGGTTCGGGTGTTCGGGGAACAGCTCCCACAGGACCGCCAGCAGCGCCTTGTTGGAGAGCAGCATCTTCCACAGCGGCTCGATCCAGGCCGTGGTGCCCGAGCCGCCGCCGTGGTCGTAGGTGCCCAACACCTGGGGCCCGAACTCGTCCGAGACCAGCCACTCCCACGGGTAGAGCTTGAAGATGCCGCGGATGAAGCGGAGCTTCTCGTCGACGAACCGGCCGGAGAGGCTGTCCCAGCCGATCTGCTCGACGGACATGGCGACGGTGTCCAGGCCGGCCTGCTCCGCGGTCTCCTGGAGGTAGGCGACCGTCATCAGGTCCTCGCCGAGCTCGTCGGTCTCGGAGTGCGCGAAGTGCACCGGACCGGGCGGCAGCAGCTCGGCCTGCCGGCGCCACGCGTCGACGAGCCGCTCGTGGAGGGAGTTCCACTGGTCCGCGCCGGGGAACCGCTCCTCCATCCAGAACCACTGCGGGCTCGCCGCCTCCACCAGGGAGGTCGGGGTGTCGGCGTTGTACTCCAGCATCTTGGCCGGGCCGCCGGAGCCGTCGTAACGCAGGTCGAAGCGGCCGTAGAGCGAGGGCTGCTCGTCGCGCCGGCGCCAGGACTCGGCGATGCGGGCGGCCAGTTTCGGATCGGTGATGCCGAGGTCGGCGAAGCGGTCGTGCTCGACGATGTGGGCCGCCGCCGCGAGGCACATGGCGTGCAGTTCCTCGACGACGTTCTCCAGCGCCTCGACCTCCGGGAGGGAGAACGAGTAGTACGCGCTCTCGTCCCAGTAGGGGCGCAGGCTGTCGTCGGGGTACCGGGTCAGGGGGTAGATCACCCCCTGCTCCTCGACGGTCCGCTGCCAGTTCGGGCGTGGCTCGATCGTGTGCCGCTCCACCCGGGATCAGCCGCCGCTGGAGCCGGAGTGGCTCTTGCCGATGCCGCCGCGGGTGACGGCGGACTTGTCGAAGCTGCCGCCGCCGACCTTGCCGTTGGCGACGCTGCCGCCGTAGTAGTACGCGCCGGTGCCGCCGCTCTTGCATTCCTTGTTGTTCAGGTGGTTCAGCGTGGAGCGGGACGCGCACCGCTTGTCGGGCTCGTCGCTGCTGCCGCAGGCGACGAGGGTCGCGGCGAGCAGGCCCATGCCGCCGAGCGCGACGGCGCCCGAGCGCATCCGGCGCCGATTGGTGCTGCTGGTGTCCATGTGAGTTCGCTCCCCCTGGGTGGCGTGCTCCCGACAGACTAGAGCGGGGTGACCGGGGGATGGAATCCAGCCGTCGTCACACCCTCGTCACGACGGTGACCTAGAGTCGGTTCGTGCTTGTTGGGATGATTTGCGCACTCGGTGCGGCGGTCTGTTTCGGTACGGCCTCGGTCCTCCAGGCCATGGCGGCGCGGGCGGCGGAGCCGGGAACCGGGTCCGGCGTGGACGCCGCGCTCCTGCTGCGGGCCCTGCGCCAGTGGCGGTACCTGGCGGGGCTCGGCCTCGACGGGGTCGGCTTCATCCTCCAGATCATCGCCCTGCGGCACATCCCGATCTACGCGGTGGGGGCCGCGCTGGCGGCCAGCCTCGCGGTGACGGCGGTGGTCGCGGCCCGACTGCTGCGCGTACGGCTGAACCGGAGGGAGTGGGCGGCCGTCGCCGTGGTGAGCGCGGGGCTGCTGATGCTGGGGCTCGCCTCCGGGGAGGAGGGCTCCGGGACCGGTCCGCCCGCCCTGGAGTGGGGGTTGCTCGCGGTGGCGGTCCTGGTGCTGCTGGTGGGGGCGGCGGCCGGCGGCCTGCCGGACCGCTCCCGGCCGCTGGTGCTCGGCTTCGCGGCCGGAACGGGCTTCGGGGTGGTGGAGGTCGCGGTCCGCCTGATCGACGGGGTCTCCTGGTCGGCGCTGACCGACCCGGCCCTGTACGCGCTCCTGTTGGGCGGCGGCGCCGCCTTCCTGCTGCTCACCTCGGCCCTGCAACGCGGCTCGGTGACGGCCGCCACGGCCGGCATGGTGCTGGGCGAGACGATCGGCCCGGCGGCGGTGGGGGTGGTGTGGCTCGGGGACCGCACCCGCGAGGGGCTGGCCTGGTTGGCGGTGCTCGGCTTCGTGGTGGCCGTGGCCGGTTCGCTGGCCCTGGCCCGCTTCGGCGAACCCCCGGCGGACCCGGCCGACCCCGCGGACCCGGCCGGCCCGGTGGCCGATCCGGTCCCCTGACCCGCGCTCCGCACGCCGCCCGCGCCCCCTACGGGAGGGTCGCCTCCAACGCCGCCAGCGCCCCCGACCACGCGCTCTCCGACGGGGTCCCGTAGCCGAGCACCAACGCGTCCCGCGCCGGCATGGCCGAATCCGGGTGCCGGAAGCGGGACAGGCCCTCCAGGGCCAGGTCGTGCCAGGCCGCCGCCTGGATCAGGGGGCGTTCCGTGCCGGCCGGGAGGTCGAGCACCGCGTGCAGACCCGCCGCGATGCCGGAGACGGTCACCGCCGTCCGCGGGGCCAGGGCCTCCACCAGGGCGTCACGCCGGCGCCGGTAGCGCAGCCGCATGCTCCGGACGTGCCGGTCGTACGCCCCGGAGCGGATGAACTCCGCCAGCGTCAACTGGTCCGGCGCGCCCGACATCCAGTCGGTGTGCCCCTTCGCCGCCAGCACCTCGTCCACCAGCCCGGCCGGCACCACCATCCAGCCCGTGCGCAGCCCCGGCGCCAGCGACTTGCTCGCCGTGCCCAGGTACACGACCCGGTCCGGGTCCAGCCCCTGGAGCGCCCCGACGGGCTGGCGGTCGTAGCGGAACTCCCCGTCGTAGTCGTCCTCCAGGATCAGCCCGCCCGTGGTCCTGGCCCAGTCCACGGCCGCCGCCCGCCGCCCCGGGGTCAACGCGACGCCCGTCGGGAACTGGTGCGCGGGCGTGAGGAGCACCGCCCCCGACGCCGCCGTCAGGTCCTCCGTACGGGCGCCCGCGCCGTCCAGCCACAGGGGGCGGGTCCGCAGCCCGGCCCCGGTGAGCAGGTCCCGGTGCACGTCGAGGCTCCAGCCCTCCACGGCCACCTCGCGGACCCGGCGCGCCCGCAGCGTCCGGGCGAGCAGCGTCAGCCCGTGCGCGAACCCGGCGCACAGCACGATCCGGTCGGGGTCGGCGTCCACCCCCCGGGCGCGGGCCAGGTAGCCGGCCAGCGCCTCGCGCAGCTCGATCCGGCCGCGCGCGTCCACCGCGTACCCGAAGGCGTCGTTCGGGGCGGCCGCGAGGGCCTTGCGGGCCGCCGCCGACCAGGCGGTGCGCGGGAAGCCGCCGAGGTCCGGAGAGCCCGGTACGAAGCTGTACGCGGGCCCCCGCCGGGCGGGTGGCCGGACTCGTGCGGCACGGGCGGGGCGGCGCGGCACGGCACGTTCCGCGACCCGGGTGCCCGAGCCGTGACGGGCGGTCAGCCAGCCCTCGGCGACGAGTTCGGCGTAGGCCTCGGCGACCGTGTTGCGGGCGATGCCGAGGTCGACGGCCAGGGACCTGGAGGAAGGCAGTCGGGTTCCCGGGGCGAGCCGACCGTTGCGCGCGGCCTCGCGCAGCGCCTCGGTCAGTCCGGCTCTCAGCCCGCGCCCGGCGGAAAGGTCGATATGCAGGTCGGCGCCGAAAGTGGCCCAGGATTCCGTCATGAACATGGACCATATCGGCGGGCCGCCGGGCTCCTACGGTGGAGCCATGACGACGACGAACGAAACCCCCGCGTACGCCCCCGAGCACCCCGCCCGCCTCCAGTGGGCCAAGCTGGTCCCCGACGTGTACAAGGCCCTGGTGTCCCTGGAGGTCGCAGCCCGCAAGGGCCTGGACCCGACGCTGGTCGAGCTGGTCAAGGTGCGCGCCTCGCAGATCAACCACTGCGCGTTCTGCCTGGACATGCACACCAAGGACGCGCTGGCCGCCGGCGAGAGCGTCGAGCGGCTGATCCAGCTCGGCGCCTGGGAGGAGTCCCGGCACTTCTACACCGAGCGGGAGCTGGCGGCGATCGAGCTGACCGAGGCGGTGACCGTCCTGACGGACGGGTTCGTGCCGGACGCGGTGTACGGGAAGGCGGCCGAGCTGTTCGACGAGACCGAACTGGCCCAGTTGATCGCCGTGATCACGGCGATCAACGCCTGGAACCGGTTCGGCGTGACCTGTCGCCTCGCGCCGGGGCACTACACCCCGGGCATGTTCAAGCACTGAGCCCGCCCCGTACGAACGCCGAAGCGCCCCGGCCTGGTGTGGCCGGGGCGCTTCGCCGTGCGTACGGGTTCGATCAGATCAGGCCGAGCTCGCGCACCGCGTCGCGCTCCTCGACGAGTTCCGCCACGGACGCGTCGATGCGCGCACGGGAGAACTCGTTGATGTCCAGGCCCTGGACGATCTCGTACTTGCCGTCCTTGGTGGTGACGGGGAAGGACGAGATGATGCCCTCCGGGACGCCGTAGGAGCCGTCCGACGGGATGCCCATCGAGGTCCAGTCGCCCGCGGCGGTGCCGTTGACCCAGGTGTGCACGTGGTCGATGGCGGCGTTGGCGGCCGAGGCGGCCGAGGACGCGCCACGCGCCTCGATGATCGCGGCGCCGCGCTTGGCGACGGTCGGGATGAAGGTGTCGGCGAGCCACTGCTCGTCGCTGACGACCTCGGCGGCGTTCTTGCCGGCGATCTCCGCGTGGAAGATGTCGGGGTACTGGGTCGCCGAGTGGTTGCCCCAGATGGTCAGGCGCTTGATGTCGGAGACGGCGGCGCCGGTCTTGGCGGCCAGCTGCGAGATCGCGCGGTTGTGGTCCAGGCGGGTCATGGCGGTGAAGCGCTCGGCCGGTACGTCCGGGGCGGCGGCCTGCGCGATGAGCGCGTTGGTGTTGGCCGGGTTGCCCACGACGAGGACCTTGATGTCGTCCGCGGCGTGCGCGTTGATCGCGGCGCCCTGCGGCTTGAAGATGCCGCCGTTGGCGGAGAGCAGGTCACCGCGCTCCATGCCCTTGGTACGCGGGCGGGCGCCCACGAGCAGCGCGACGTTCGCACCCTCGAAGCCCTTGTTCGGGTCGTCGAAGATGTCGATGCCGGCGAGCAGCGGGAAGGCGCAGTCGTCAAGCTCCATGGCGGTGCCCTCAGCGGCCTTCATGCCCTGCGGGATCTCCAGGAGGCGGAGCTTGACCGGCACGTCCGCGCCGAGGAGGTGACCGGACGCGATGCGGAAGAGCAGCGCGTAGCCGATCTGTCCGGCGGCGCCGGTGACGGTGACATTCACGGGAGTGCGGGTCATGGCCTTCTCCGTTAGACAGCTGGCGATGGGGCGTCCCTGCCCCCTGTGCTGGGAGGACGCCGCTCCCCGACCCTGTGAATCTTGACGTGAAGAGACATCCGTCGATCAGGCTATCCGACCCGGGGGGCGCCCAACCCCCGGGTCCGTGTGGTGCAGGGCACACGGACCCCGGCGTTCGAAGGCGGCGTCGGGGGCGGAGCCCTCATTCCACCCGGATGACCTCGCCGGTGTGGTGGCCTTCCGGCAACGTGACGCGGGCGTGCGCGGCGCGCGCCACCGGGACGGCGTGCCGCCCGGTCGGCCGTGGCGGCGCCACCGACCCGCCTGACCGGGCGGGGCGCGTCGAGTGACGTACGCGTTCCGCCCGACGGCCGGATCCGACGGGGCGCTCTAGCGCACGGTGAAGCGGACCACGTCGGTCAGGAAGGGGATCTCCAGCCACGCCTTGGGGGCTTGCACGACCAGCGCGAGCAGGATGATCGACGCCCCCAGCAGCCCGTACGTGACCATGTCCGTGAACCGGGACCGCACGGCGAGCATGCCCACCGACGGCAGTATCCAGCGCATGACCGCTCCCGCGATCAGCGCGGCCCCGATGATCAGGCACCCGACGCGCGGGTACCCGATCGCCGTGGTGAGCAGCCCGATCGCGGTGGCGGCCAGCACGCTGAGCATCGGCCACTGACGCGCCGGGGCGGGCGCACCCCCGGGCGCGGCCCGGCCGCCGCCCTCGGGGCGTGCGGTGTCCCGGGTGACCGAGGGGAAGCGGCGGGACTTCGCCCCCGCCGCCTCCGGCCCCTCGCCGTCGACCTCGCCCGCGACCTCGCCCGCGTCGCCCGCGTCGCTCTCGTCACCCGCGGCGTCTGCCTCGACCGGCTCGGCCGGCTCGGCCGCGTCGGCCGCGTCGGCCGCGTCGCCCGCGTCGCTCTCGACGGGGAGCGGCTGCGGCTGCCGCCCCTTCGTCGGCTCGACGGCGCCCTCGGGCGCCCTCGGCGCCGGGGCCTCCGCCGGTTCCGCCGGTTCCGTGTCGCGCTCAGCCCGCACTGGTCGTCCGCTCCGCCGCCTCGACGACGTTGACGAGCAGCTGGGCGCGGGTCATCGGGCCGACACCGCCCGGGTTCGGCGAGATCCAGCCGGCCACCTCGGCGACACCGGGGTGCACGTCGCCGACGATCTTCCCGTTCTCGTCGCGGCTCACGCCGACGTCGAGGACGGCCGCGCCCGGCTTCACGTCCTCCGGCTTGACCAGGTGCGGGACACCGGCCGCCGCGACGACGATGTCGGCCCGGCGCAGCAGCCCGGACAGGTCGCGCGTGCCGGTGTGGCACAGGGTCACGGTCGCGTTCTCGGACTTGCGGGTCAGGAGCAGGCCGATCGAGCGGCCCACGGTGATGCCTCGACCCAGGACCACGACGTGCGCGCCGTTGATCTCGACCCCGTGGTGGCGGAGCAGCTCGACGATCCCGTACGGGGTGCAGGGCAGCGGGCCCGGCTCGTTCAGCACGAGCCGGCCGAGCGACATGGGGTGCAGGCCGTCGGCGTCCTTGGTCGGGTCCATCAGTTCCAGGACGCGGTTGGTGTCGATGCCCTTGGGGAGCGGGAGTTGGACGATGTAGCCGGTGCACTCGGGGTTGGCGTTGAGTTCCCGCACGACCTCCTCGATGTCCTCCTGGGAGGCCGTCGCGGGCAGTTCGCGCTGGATGGAGGCGATGCCGACCTCGGCGCAGTCCTTGTGCTTGCCGTTGACGTACCAGCGGCTGCCCGGATCGTCACCGACCAGCAGGGTGCCGAGGCCGGGGGTGATGCCCCGGGCCTTCAGCGTCGCCACGCGGGCGGTCAGTTCGGACTTGATCGCGGCTGCGGTGGCCTTGCCATCGAGAATCTGGGCGGTCATGCCCCCCATCCTCCCGGATGGAGTGGCCCCGGTTCCAGTCAAGGGGTCTCCGGTGGACCGCCGGGTGTACGCGGGTGACATGGTTCATTGCACTTGCACAACAAGTGGCACGCCGCTCGCGCCCCGGCTGGACAACGCGGGGTCGACCGGACCACGATGACGGGCAATGAGTGCCGCGGGCAGTGCCGGGGGGCGGACCGCAGAGAAGTGCAGAGTTCCTCCGATAGTGCCGTGCGTCCCCGCACTTCCACGGAGGAACACCCCAAGATGAGCTTCGGCGACCCGAACAACCCGTACGGACAGCAGCAGCAGCCGCCGCAGGGCCAGCCCGGCTACGGCTACCCGCAGCAGGCCCCGCAGGGCGTCCCGCCCCAGGGCGGCTACGGATACCCGGGCGGCGCCCCGGCCTACCCGGGCGGCTACCCGGGCGTTCCGCAGACGATGCCCGGTGGCGTGAAGGCCGCCCGCGTCATGCTGTACGTGATCGCCGGTCTCCAGGTCGTCGGCGTCGGCGTGCTCTTCGCCGCCATCGCCCTGATCGAGCGACTGAAGCAGGAGCCCGACCTCCAGGGCAACGCGCAGTTCGAGGACATGGCCAAGCTGGGCTCCGGCGTGCTGTATGGGCTCATCGCCCTGGCCGTGGTCTACCTGGTCGCGTCCATCGTGCTGGGCATCCAGTGCGGCAAGGGCGGCAACGGTGCCCGCATCGGCATCATGGTCTACGCCGGTCTGGGCATCGCCCTGAGCCTGTACCCGTTCTTCCCGCTCAGCCTCGTGCACCTGGTGCTGCTGATCCTCGTCATCGTGTTCGTCGCCAAGTCCGACGGCTCGGCCTGGTTCAACCGTCAGCGCAACGTCTGACGCACACCGCACGACGAAGGCCGCGCCCCCTTCCGGGGCGCGGCCTTCGTCGTGTGCGGACGGGGTCCGGTCAGTGGAAGAAGTGACGGGTACCGGTGAAGTACATCGTCACGCCCGCGGCCTTGGCGGCCTCGATGACCAGCTCGTCACGCATCGAACCGCCCGGCTGGACCACGGCCTTGATGCCCGCGGCGGTCAGGATCTCCAGCCCGTCGGGGAAGGGGAAGAAGGCGTCGGACGCGGCGTACGAGCCGCGAGCGCGCTCGGCGCCGGCCCGCTCGACGGCGAGCTTCGCGGAGTCGACCCGGTTGACCTGTCCCATGCCGACGCCGACCGAGGCGCCGTCCTTGGCGAGCAGGATCGCGTTGGACTTGACGGCGCGGCAGGCCTTCCACGCGAAGGACAGCTCGGCGAGCTCGTCGGCGGAGAGCGCCTCGCCGGTGGCGAGGGTCCAGTTGGCCGGGTCGTCACCCTCGGCCCGGCCCGCTCCCTCGGCGAACGTGTCGCTCTGCTGGAGCAGCGCGCCGCCGGAGATGAGCTTGAGGTCTCCCGGCTGGTGCGGGGAGCCGGCCACCTTCAGGATCCGGATGTTCTTCTTCTTCGCCAGGATCTCGACCGCGCCGGCCTCGTAGTCGGGGGCGGCGATGACCTCGGTGAAGATCTCCGCGACCTGCTCGGCGAGCTCGACGGTCACCGGGCGGTTGACGGCGATGACGCCGCCGAAGGCGGACAGCGGGTCGCAGGCGTGCGCCTTGCGGTGGGCGGCGGCCACGTCCTTGTCGACGGCGATGCCGCACGGGTTGGCGTGCTTGATGATCGCGACGCAGGGCTCTTCGTGGTCGTGGGCGGCGCGGCGGGCGGCCTCGGTGTCCACGTAGTTGTTGAAGGACATCTCCTTGCCGTGCAGCTGCTCGGCGTTGGCGAGCCCGCCCGGCCGGCCGTCGGTGTAGAGGGCGGCGGCCTGGTGGGGGTTCTCGCCGTAGCGCAGGGTCGACTTGCGCTCCCAGGCCTCGGCCAGGAACTCGGGCAGGACGGCCTCGGGCTCCGGGGCGTAGGCGTTCGTGAACCAGGACGCGACGGCCACGTCGTAGGCCGCGGTGTGCTGGAAGGCCTCGGCCGCGAGCCGCTTGCGGGCGGTCAGGTCGAAGCCGCCGCCCCGGGCGGCGGTGAGGACGTCGGCGTAGCGCTCGGGGCTGGTGACCACGGCGACGGACGGGTGGTTCTTGGCCGCTGCGCGGACCATCGACGGACCGCCGATGTCGATCTGCTCGACGCACTCGTCCGGGGTCGCGCCCGACTGGACGGTCGCCAGGAAGGGGTAGAGGTTGACGATCAC
This sequence comes from Streptomyces sp. NBC_00513, assembly GCF_041431415.1. Classification (GTDB taxonomy): domain Bacteria; phylum Actinomycetota; class Actinomycetes; order Streptomycetales; family Streptomycetaceae; genus Streptomyces. Next base: position 4,784,081 of record NZ_CP107845.1, on the reverse strand, counting down.
CAGGTCGAACGGCTCGACGCCCAGCCCGGCCAGCTGGTTGCGGTGGTCCTCCAGCCGCAGGTCGGCGAGGATGCCGGCGTGCACGCGCGGGTGCAGGGTCTTGACGCGGCCGTCGAGGCACTCGGGGAAGCCGGTGAGCTCCTCGACCTTGGTGACGGGCACACCGGCCGCGGCGATCTTCGAGGCGGTGGAGCCGGTCGAGACGAGCGCGACGCCCGCCTCGTGCAGGCCGCGGGCCAGGTCTTCCAGTCCCGTCTTGTCGTAGACGCTGATGAGCGCACGACGGATCGGCCGCTGGGTCGTGGTCGGGTCGTTGCTGCTGCTGTCTGCGGCGGTCACTGGATTGTTACCTTTCGTCCCTCAATGCGGTAGCCGTGCCGGGCCAGGCGCCCCACGACGTCGACGAGCAGCGTGCGCTCGACTTCCTTGATGCGCTCATGGAGAGCGGCTTCGTCTTCCCCGTCCCGGATCTCGACGACACCCTGGGCGATGATCGGACCGGTGTCGACGCCGCCGTCCACGAAGTGGACCGTGCAGCCGGTGACCTTCGCGCCGTAGGCGAGGGCGTCGCGCACGCCGTGCGCGCCGGGGAACGCGGGGAGCAGCGCGGGATGGGTGTTGATGAACCGGCCGCCGAAGCGGTCGATGAACTCCTGACCCACGATCTTCATGAACCCGGCCGAGACGACCAGGTCCGGGGCGTGGGCGGCGGTCGCCTCGGTGAGGGCGACGTCCCACTCCGCGCGGGTGGCGTACGCCTTGACCGGGCACACGAAGGTGGGGATCCCGGCCTTCTCGGCACGCTCCAACCCGGCGATGCCGTCTCGGTCGGCCCCGACGGCGACCACGCGGGCACCGAAGCCCTCCGGGCCTTCGGGGTGGGCGTCGATGGCGTCGAGCAGGGCCTGGAGGTTGGTGCCGGAACCTGAGACCAGCACGACCAGGCGGGAGGCGGCCATGTACGGCCCTTTCTCACGTGAATACGGCGTTCGTCTTGTGCGATCGCATGAAACTACGGGGCACCGGTATACGGGGAACCATACGAAGCCACCGACCGCCTGCAACGATACCGGCACACCGGACCGCCCCCGAGGGACGGGGGGACGGCCGGGCGGTAGCGTCTGGCATACAAGCCACAAACGACGCGGCGCGACGCCTTTGGCCGCACGACAGCAGGGGAAGTAACGCACTCGATGCCGGACCGCCGTCAGCCCGACCCCTCGACCGACGACAACCCCTTCGCGGCTCCCCCGGAGGGCCGGCCCGACCAGCCGTGGCAGCCGCGCGGTGGCGGCCCCGGCCAGGGTCGGGACCAGGACCGGGGCTCGGACCCGACCGGCCCCGACGGTCCGGCCCGCTGGGACCCGACCGACCCGATCCAGCGGCGCGCCCGGTACGCCCTGCTGGCGGGCATGTGGGGGTTCTTCTTCGGGATCTTCGGAATCCCGTCGGTGGGGCTCCTCCTCGGCGCGCTGGCCATGTACTGGGGCATCACCGCCCTGCGCGGCCGCCCGGCCGAGCCGGCCGCGTCCCCGGACACCGACCCCACCGCCGCGACCCCGACCACCACCCCGGCACCCGCCACCACGCCGACCCCCGGCGGCCTGGCGGCCCTCGGCCCGGCAGCCGGCCCCCAGCGCACGGCCGCGATCGGCGGCCTGGTCACGGCGTCGCTGGCACTGCTGCTGGCGATGAGCTCGTACGCCCTGCAACTGGCTTACAAGGACTTCTACGTGTGCCGCGAGGACGCACTGACGAAGACCGCGGAACTCCAGTGCAACACCCTGCTCCCCGACAACTTCCTGGGCAAGGTCCTCAAGGTCCAACGCTGACCCCCACCCGGGGCGGCCCCAGCCGCCCCGGCCCCGCCATCCCGGCCCTGCCCCGCCATCCCAGCCCCGCCGGCGTTTGAGGCGCCCGGCGCGGCCGTACGTCCGCCGCGCCGCCAACCACGCCGACCCCCGGCCGGGGTACTCCGCGTCGGCGCCACCATCCCGGCCCGGCCATCCCGGCCCCGCCCCGCCATCCCAGCCCCGCCGGCGCTTGAGGCGCCCGGCGCGGCCGGGGCCGGCAGCGACGAAGCCGTCACCGTGCGACTACTCCGACGGCTTCCGCGACAGGACACGGGCCCCGGCCACCCCGGGAAGCAGCGGCGCGGCCCCTTCCGCGACGGCCGCTGGCTCTTCCGGCCCGGCACCCGGCCCCACCGGCACGACCGGCGCCGCCACCGGCGCCACCGGCGCCACGGAGACCACCGGCGGGGTCGAGGCCCCCGACCCCGTCACCGGAGCCGCCACCGGAGCCGCGGCCACGGGATCCACCCCCACGGGAACCATCGGCGTGGCCGCCCGCCGAAGCGCCGCCCAGCGCAGTTCCCGTACCCCGGAGTCGTGCCATTCGTCGGCCGCGCCCGCGGCCCCCCGCACGGGCCGCGTCCGCCAGGCGTGCACCGCCACGGCCAGCGGCACCGCCAGCGCCAGCGTCCATCCCGTGGCCGCGGCGCCGACCTGCCACCACACCGGCCCGAAGCTCGCCAGGGCCGCCGCGCCCATCGGTCCGGCCGCCGCCGCCGCGAGCCCGGCCATCGTGAGCCCGCACACCACCGACCCCAGCGCGGCGGTGACCGCGGTCTCCCCGTACGAGACCTCCCGCGCCCGCCGCACCGCGAACCAGCCGACGCCCAGTCCCGCGGCCACCGGTACCGCGACCGCCGCCCAGGTCAGTGGCGTTCCGGAGCCTTCCGGTGGCAGGGCCGCGAGCAGCGGGAACCTCGGCAGCGCGGGCGATCCACCGAAGCCGAGCGGTGTGGCGGTCGCGCCGGTGCCCAGCGCGAAGCCGGGCCCCAGTCCGTACGCCGCGCCCCACACCATCGCGTTCGGGATCAGGGTGAGCGCGAGCAGCAGGACCGCGAACCGTCCCGACCACACTCCGGTCAGCGCGAGGAAGGATCCCTGGACCTCCGGGCCGTGCCAGGCCAGCGAGGCTCCGACGAGCAGGATTCCCCCGCCCAGGAGGACGAGCGTCCCGGCCGCGCCGGAGCGCAGGGCCAGCGCGTAGCGGGGGCGCGCGATTGCCGTTCGTACACCCCTGACCGCCCATCCCGGTGCCCAGGGCGGGAGCGTCACCGGCGGCCTGCCCCGGGCCTCCCAGACTCCGCCGGCGGCGGCCAGTACGGCGACCAGCGGCACGTGCCAGGCGGCGCTCAGCGGATCGGCCGGCATCGGGCCGCCCGCCGCGTACACGGTGGCCATCGCTCCGACAGCCAGGTATCCGCAGGTCACGGCCGAGAAGACCACGCTCGGCGGCAGTACCTCGTCGTCCATGGAGCCGTCGCCCGAGGCGCTGCCGAGGCGCGCGGCCCGCCGCATCAGCAGCACCGGCAGTGCCACCAGGAGCAGCGGGGTCACTCCGACGGGCGCCGGTACACCGGAAAGAGTGTCGTAGCGGACGAGTTCCGTCCCGTGGGCCAGCAGCCACAGGCCCGCGGCGAGGTGCAGCGCGCCGCCGGGGCCGCTGTCGGGGTAGGGGGAGCTGATCCACAGCACGATCACGAGCACGGCCAGGAAGCCGAGCCCCAGTCCGGCGGCCACCGCGCCGCCCAGCACACAGGCGGCGGCGGCCGGTGAACGGCGCCGCGCGGCGGCCCGCGGGGCCGTCGGCAACAGGGTCCCGCGTTCGGTCACTTGGGTCACCCCGCCATGGTGCCAACGACACGCGCTATGGGCGGGTAACAGGCGAATGTCCGTGGTGTCGCTCAATATACGTTTTATGTACTTTTTCGCGCAGGACTGCCGGGTCGCGGGGAGTGTGGCATGACACAGGACGTCGAGACGGCCTCCGCCACCGGGGAGACCGATCTCCCCTCCCCCAAGGAGCGCCGCAGGCTGCGTGAAATCGCCGAGCTGACGCACGAGGACCTCGCGTCGACCCTGGGCGTCACCACGAACACGGCGCGCTCCTGGGAGAACGGCCGCACGGGCCCGCGCGGTCGCAAGCGCGAGGCGTACGCCAAGCTGCTCGCCCACCTCGCCCGCCTCGCCGCCGAGCAGACCGCGTCCGCCGCACCCCCGACCGAACCGGCTGAAGCGACCGAACCGGCTGAAGCGGCTGAAGCGGCCGGACCGGCCGGACCGGCTGAACCGGCGGCTCCCGCAGCGACGACGGCGCGGGCCGCGACGGCCGTGGGCGCCACCCACGCCCCGCCCCCGGAGGCGGACGGCGGGTCCGACGCGGAAGCGGATACCGAGGCGGGCCCCACGCCCGCCTCCGAACCCGCCCGGCGCATGGCCGGCGCCGTGCGCGCCTTCGCCGCCGGCGGTCAGGCACGCCCCGCCGGCCGCCCGAACCGATCCAAGGGCGCCGCGAAGCGCGCCGCCAAGCCGGCGGCCTCCTTGGCTCGCCACGAGTCCAAGACCCCGGTGAGATCCGGCTCCGGCGCGGGCGGCGGCCACCCCGGCGGCGCGGAACCCCCTCCCGCCCCCGCGACGTCGGGGGGCCGGAACCGGTCCGACACGCCGGCCGAGGAGGTCGAGGCGGCACCTGCGGACAAGGTCGCCGACAAGGTCGCGGACCAGGTCGAGGCCGAGGCGGACGGGACCACGACGGACACGGCCACGACGGACAAGGAGACGCCGGCCGAGGTCCCGCCGGACCCGACCGGAGCCGGAGCCGACAGGCAAGAGGCGGGCAGGGCCGAGACGGGCGAGCCCGAGGCGGACAGGACCGACGCGGACCGGGCCGGGGAGGTCGAGACCGAGAAGGAACCCGCGGCCGAGGCGGCCCCGGCTCCGGGATCCACCCTCACCCCCGCCCAGGCCTTCGACGCGCTCTACGCGTACGCCGCCCCCGCCCTGGCACGCCAGACGTACTTGCTCACCGGCCGCCGCGCCCTCTCCCTGGAGGCCGTCGAGCGGGCGTTCCAGAACGCCTGGGAGCGCTGGCCCGAGGTCGCCACTGACCCGGATCCGGTGGGCTGGGTGCGCGCGGCCGCGTACGAGCACGCCCTGTCCCCCTGGCAGCGACTGCGACGCGCCCACCGCAACCCCGACCAGGCCCCGGCCGAGCCCGCGGACCGGATCCTGATGGACGCGATGCTGGCGCTCCCCACCACGCACCGGCGCACGGTGCTGCTCTACGACGGGGTCGGCCTCGACCTGCCCGACACGGCCGCCGAGACCGAGGCCACCACCCCCACCACCGGCATCCGGTTGCTCCACGCGCACGCCGACCTCGCCGACCGGATCCCCGAGTTGGCCGCCGCGCCGCCGGAGCGGCACTCCGCCCTGTTGCGCGAGCGCCTGGGCGCGGTCCGCCCGCCCGTACGGCTGGAGCCGCGCGAGGCGTCCGTCGTGCGCGTGGCGTGCGAGCGCCGGGCCCGGTTGTGGTCCCGCGCCGCGATCGGCCTGACCGCCGTGATCGCGGTGGCGACGGCGTACACGCTGACGACCGCCCCCACCCGGTACGAGCCTCCGGTCTCCCCCGGCGCGAACGTCACCGGGGTGCCCCCGCACAGCGGCCCGCAGGCGCTCACCGAGCGGAGCAAGGAACTCCACGACACGCTGCGCTTCCACCCGGCCGCCCGGCCCGACCGCCTCACGCCCACGGTGGGGTGACGGCCGACGGCACCACGCGAAACGGGCGTGGCCCGCGCCCCGAAGGGTGCGGGCCACGCCCGTACACGCGTACAGCGACTGCCTACTGAGCGGCGTTCAGGATCTCGCGCGCCAGCTTGGCGGTCTCGGTCGGCGTCTTGCCGACCTTCACGCCCGCGGCCTCGAGGGCTTCCTTCTTGGCCTGTGCGGTGCCGGAAGAACCGGAGACGATGGCGCCGGCGTGGCCCATGGTCTTGCCCTCGGGGGCGGTGAAGCCCGCGACGTAACCGACGACCGGCTTGGTGACGTTCTTCGCGATGAAGTCCGCCGCACGCTCCTCGGCGTCGCCGCCGATCTCGCCGATCATGACGATCAGGTCGGTGTCGGGGTCCGCCTCGAACGCCGCGAGGGCGTCGATGTGCGTGGTACCGATGACCGGGTCGCCACCGATGCCGACGGCGGAGGAGAAGCCGAGGTCACGGAGTTCGTACATCATCTGGTAGGTCAGCGTGCCGGACTTGGACACGAGACCGATGCGGCCGGGCTTGGTGATGTCGCCCGGGATGATGCCGGCGTTGGACTGGCCGGGGGTGATCAGACCCGGGCAGTTCGGGCCGATGATCCGCGTGGTGTTGCCCTTGGCGGTCGCGTACGCCCAGAAGGCGGCGGAGTCGTGCACCGCGATGCCCTCGGTGATGACGACGGCCAGCGGGATCTCGGCGTCGATGGCCTCGACGACGGCGGCCTTGGCGAAGGCCGGCGGGACGAAGAGGACGGAGACGTTGGCGCCCGTCTTCTCCATCGCCTCGGCGACGGAACCGAAGACCGGTACCTCGGTGCCGTCGAAGTCGACGGTGGTGCCGGCCTTGCGCGGGTTCACGCCGCCGACGATGTTGGTGCCGTCAGCCAGCATCAGCTTGGTGTGCTTCATGCCCGTGGCACCGGTCATGCCCTGGACGATGACCTTGCTGTCCTTGTTGAGGAAGATAGCCATGTGAGTCTGTGACCTCTGCCCTTACTTCGCAGCCGCGAGCTCGGCGGCCTTGTCGGCCGCGCCGTCCATGGTGTCCACGCGCTGCACCAGCGGGTGGTTGGCGTCCGACAGGATCTTGCGACCCAGCTCGGCGTTGTTGCCGTCGAGGCGGACGACGAGCGGCTTGGTGACCGCCTCGCCCTTGTCCGCCAGCAGCTGGAGTGCCTGGACGATGCCGTTGGCGACCTCGTCACACGCGGTGATGCCACCGAAGACGTTGACGAACACGGACTTGACGTCCGGGTCGCCGAGGATGATCTCCAGGCCGTTGGCCATGACGGCGGCGGAAGCGCCACCACCGATGTCCAGGAAGTTGGCGGGCTTGACGCCACCGTGGTTCTCGCCGGCGTACGCGACCACGTCGAGGGTGCTCATGACGAGACCCGCGCCGTTGCCGATGATGCCGACCTCGCCGTCGAGCTTCACGTAGTTGAGGTTCTTCGCCTTGGCGGCGGCCTCAAGCGGGTTCGCGGCGGCGTGGTCCACGAACTCCTCGTGACCCGGCTGGCGGAACTCGGCGTTCTCGTCGAGCGAGACCTTGCCGTCGAGCGCGATGACGTCGCCGTTGGCGACCTTCGCGAGCGGGTTGACCTCGACGAGGAGCGCGTCCTCGGCGATGAAGGTGTCCCACAGGGTCACGAGGACCTCGGCGACCTTCTCGGCGACCGCGGCCGGGAACTTCGCCAGCGCGACGATCTCGCGGGCCTTCTCGATGGTCACGCCCTCGTTGGCGTTGACCGGGACCTTCGCGAGGGCCTCGGGGGTCTTCTCCGCGACCTCCTCGATGTCCATGCCGCCCTGCACCGAGGCCATGGCCAGGAAGGTGCGGTTGGTGCGGTCGAGGAGGTACGAGACGTAGTACTCCTCGAGGATCTCGGGAGCGGTCTCGGCGATCATCACCTTGTGGACCGTGTGGCCCTTGATGTCCATCCCGAGGATGTCCGTCGCCCGGGCCACGGCCTCGTCCGGGGTCGCGGCAAGCTTCACGCCGCCGGCCTTGCCTCGGCCACCGACCTTCACCTGCGCCTTGACGACCGACTTGCCGCCCAGCCGCTCGGTGGCCTCGCGCGCCGCCTCAGGCGTGTCGATCACTTCACCGGCCAGCACCGGTACACCGTGCTTGGCGAAGAGGTCCCTCGCCTGGTACTCGAACAGGTCCACGCGCGTCCGTCCCTTGTCTTCAAAGATTCGCAGTGATTCGCGGTTGTCTGCTATCTGCGTGGGCGTGCCGCGGAGGGCAACGTGACGGCGCTGTCACAAGGAAGGCGCACACGGTGACCGTGGACGCGGCATGTCCGTCCCGCAGGTTATCCCCGTGGGCCGTGGGTCCCTAAATCGCAGATCACACCTGAGCGGTGATACCTGTCACAGATCGCCTGACGGTTGAACTGCGCGTTCGTGTGATCTGCCGATGTGCGGACGCGATGGGCCGGGGATGAGCGGGCGGTGTTCGCCGGGGTGGACGGCGGGTGGGACGGACGGTGGACCACCGGTGTGCCGCCTGAGGCCACCGGTGGTCAGGGGCTTCAGGGGATCGGCAGGGGCCGTTTCTCCAGCGCGGCGGCCATCACGTCCGGGAACAGGTCGGGGGTGCAGGCGAAGGCGGGCGCGCCGAGCGCCGCGAGCGCCGCCGCGTGCTGGTGGTCGTAGGCGGGGGCGCCCTCGTCGGACAGCGCGAGCAGGGTCACGAACTCCACTCCGGCCGCCTTCATGGAGGCGACCCGCTTGAGCATCTCGTCGCGGATGCCGCCCTCGTAGAGGTCGCTGATGAGAACGACGACGGTGTCGGCGGGCCGGGTGATCTTGGACTGGCAGTGGGCGAGGGCGCGATTGATGTCCGTGCCACCGCCGAGCTGGGTGCCGAAGAGGACGTCCACCGGGTCGGTGAGCCGATCGGTCAGGTCCACGACGGAGGTGTCGAAGACGACGAGGCGCGTGGAGATCGACCGCATCGAGGCGAGCACCGCGCCGAAGACGGAGGCGTAGACGACGGAGGCGGCCATCGAGCCGGACTGGTCGATGCAGAGGATCACCTCCTTCTTCACGGACCGGGCCGCCCGGCCGTATCCGATCAACCGTTCGGGGACGACCGTGCGGTGCTCGGGAAGGTAGTTCTTGAGGTTGGCGCGGATCGTCCGGTCCCAGTCGATGTCGTGGTGGCGGGGGCGGCTGATCCGCGCCGAACGGTCCAGGGCGCCCGTGAGCGTGGCCCTGGTGCGGGCCGCCAGCCGCTTCTCCAGTTGCTCGACCACCTTGCGGACCACGGCCCGCGCCGTCTCCCGGGTCGTCTCCGGCATCGCCTTGTTCAGGGAGAGGAGGGTGCCGACCAGGTGGACGTCCGGCTCCACGGCCTCCAGCATCTCCGGCTCCATCAGCAGGGACGCGAGCCCGAGGCGCTCGATCGCGTCGCGCTGCATCACCTGGACCACGGAAGCGGGGAAGTACGTCCGGATGTCCCCGAGCCAGCGGGCCACCCGGGGCGCCGACCCGCCGAGACCGGCGGAGCGCTCGCCCTGCGGCTTGCCGTTGCCGGCGCCGCCGGCGCTGCCGTAGAGGGCGCCGAGTGCGGCGTCCATCGCCGCGTCCCGCCCGGCGAGGGCGTGGCCGGTCCCGTCGCCCTCGCCCCCTCCGAGCACCATCCGCCACCGGCGCAGCCGCTCGGCATCCGTGGTGCCGGTGTCCGTGGTGCCGGTCCCCGTCCCGCCGGTGTCCGTCGTGCCGGTGTCCGTGGTGCCGGTGTCCGTGGTGCCGACCTCCGTCCCGCCGGCCTCCGCCGTGCCGGCCTCCGCCGTGCCGGTCTCCGTCGTCGTCATGTGCTCCGTCGCTGCCGTGTTCCCCGTCGCCGTCATGTGCCCCGCCCTCCCCGTCGCGCTGTCGCCCATGGCCCCGTCGCCCACTGCCGCCCCGTTCCCCATCGCGCCATCCCCCGGCGCCCCGTCCCTCTCGCCCGCGCTGTCATCCCGCCGGCGTCACCATCGGCGCCGTCATCCCGCCGGCGTCGCGAGGATCAGCCGGACCAGCTCCGCCGCGGCGTCGGCCCGTATCGGATCCGGCTCGGCGGCGAAACCCTCGGGGCCCGAACCGGCCCGGCCCCTCCCGGACCTGTCTCCGGGGCCGCGGCGGATCAGTTCACCCAGGGTGCGCTTCACGCCCGACTCGTACGCCCCGAACGTTCGGCGCAGCAGGGGCAGTACGTCGATGAACGCCCCCTCCGGCACCGACACCAGCCACGCGTCGATCAGGCCCAGCAGCCGGTCGTCGTGGATCAGCAGGGTCCCGCCGCCCGCGCCGCCGCCCGCGAAGCCCTCGATCCAGCCCGCCGCGTCGGCCGGGGCGGTCGCCGGGGAGAGCGCCAGCCCCATGAGCCGCGCCGTCTCCTCGGGCGGCAACCGTCCGTCGTCGAGCAGCAGTCGGGTGGCGCGGCCCCGTATCGTCCCGGGCACGCCGTCGCGGCCGGCGAGCGTCCGCAGCACCGTCGCCCAGCGCTCCGGCAGGCCGTCCACCTCCAGGAGGGCGATTGCGCCGTGCACCCCGTCCACGTGCCCGCGCAGTTCGGCCGCGCCGTCGGCGTCCAGGCCCGCCGCGCAGGCGGGCGGCAGTGCCACGCAGATCCGGTCCGCGAGCCCGACCGCGACCGTGCCGAGGGCCGTCGCGTCGGTGCCGCGCACGTCCCCGTACCGCAGCGAACGGGCGAGCGCGGGCAGGGCCTCGGCGAGCCGCGCCACGTCGGTGGCGAGCGCCGCCCGGTCGGCGAGGGCCCGCAGCACGGCGGGCAGCGCCTCGGACAGCCCGGCCGACAGGCACCGCTCGGCCAGGGTCGTGACCTCGCCCAGCTCCGTTGCCGCGACGGCGTCGGCCTCGACCTTGGCCGTGGCGGCGCCGACGACTGTGGTGCCCCAGATGCCGGCTTCCGCGACCCGTACCGACAGCTCCGGTTCCCAGCGGAGCCGCCAGGTCTCGCGGAAGGTTCCGGTGCTGCCCCGGGAGGCGGTGGGTGTCCCCCAGTCGATGCCGAGCAGCCGCAGCCGGTGCAGCAGGAGGGACTTGGCCGTGTCGGTGTCCTTGCGGAGGTCGAGTTCCAGGTCCCGCTCCTGCGCCTCGACCTTGAGCCGCAGGGCGCGCTGCCGTCGGGTGAGGTCCCGTTGGAGCGGTACGACGGGTGCGGCGTCGGGGACCTCGCCGAGAACGTCCCCGACGACGAGGCGGTCCTCGATCAGCGCGAGGGGGACGTCGGAGCCGTCGCACATCACCGCCCGCACCGCTTCGAGGGTCTCGGTGAGGCCCGCAACGGGGCGTCCGCGCACGACGGCCAGGGTCTCGGCGAGCCGGACCGCCTCGATGACGTGGGCGGGGCCGACCTGCCGGTCCTCGGCCCGCAGCAGTCCGGCGGCCCGGGTGAGCCAGCGTTCGAGGGGCCGGTCACGGGACTCGAAGAGGTGGGCGTACCAGCCGGGCGAGGTCACGCCGGCTCCGTACCCGTCCGCGCGGGCGAGCCGGCGGTGGGTCCAGGGCACCCAGGTGGTCTCCACCTTGACCTTGGGCAGCCCGGTGAGCAGGACCCTGTCGGCGGCGGCGGTGGTCCCCGCGCGCAGGGCCGGGACGTGCCAGGCGCCGCAGACCACGGCGTAGGCGTCGCCGAACTCCTTGCGGGCGGCGCGCATCCGCTGCCGCATGTGGGCCTCGCGCACCCGGTCGCTCGGGTGCCCGCCGTCCCCGTACGCCTCGCGCAGGGCTCCCATGGCCTCGCCGAGGGCCTCGAAGGTCGCGCGGGGGTCCCGGACGGCTCCGCTGCCCCGGTGCTCGACGACGTCCTCCCACCAGCGTTCGGGGTCGTCGTACCCGGCGGTCTCGGCGAGTACGGCGAGGGGGTCGATCCGTACGGCGTCGGGGTCGGGCGCCTGCGGATCCCGGGGGGCGGCGAGCGTGTGCGCGGCGGGCAGGTCGATGAACCGCACGGGCACGTCGCGTTCTTGCGCCCAGCGCAGGGCGGTCCACTCCGGGGAGAACCCGGCGAGGGGCCAGAACGCGGCCCTGCCGGGGTCGTCCGCGGCGTGCGCGAGGAGCGCGACCGGCGGTCTCATCCCGGGCTCGGCGGCCAGGGGCAGCAGGGCGTCGCCCTCGGGTGGTCCCTCGATGAGGACCGCGCGGGGGGTCGCGGCGTCGAGCGCGGCCCGCACCGCGCGGGCGGAGCCCGGTCCGTGGTGCCGGACGCCCAACAGCAGGGGCCCCGCGTCCTCGGGGCTCATGAGGACACCTCCCGGCAGGCGCGGTAGAAGTCCTTCCAGCCGTCGCGTTCGCGGACGACGGTCTCCAGGTACTCCTGCCAGACGACACGGTCGGCGGCCGGGTCGCGGACGACGGCGCCGAGGATGCCGGCGGCCACGTCGGAGGAGCGCAGGACGCCGTCGCCGAAGTGGGCGGCGAGTGCCAGGCCTCCGGTGACCACGGAGATGGCCTCGGCGGTGGACAGGGTGCCGCTGGGGGATTTGACCTTGGTGCGGCCGTCGCCGGTGATCCCGTCACGCAGCTCGCGGAAGACGGTGACGACGCGGCGGATCTCCTCCAGTCCCTCGGGCACGGCCGGCAGGTCGAGGGCGCGGCCCATCTGGTCGACGCGTCGGGCGACGATGTCGACCTCGGCCTCGGCGGTGGCAGGCAGCGGGAGGACGACGGTGTTGAAGCGGCGGCGGAGCGCGCTGGAGAGCTCGTTGACGCCGCGGTCGCGGTCGTTGGCGGTGGCGATCAGGTTGAAGCCGCCCACGGCCTGCACTTCCTGGCCGAGTTCGGGTATCGGCAGTGTCTTCTCGGACAGGACGGTGATCAGGGTGTCCTGGACGTCGGCGGGGATGCGGGTGAGTTCCTCGACGCGGGCGGTCATGCCGTCGGCCATGGCGCGCATGACGGGGCTGGGTACGAGGGCTTCCCTGCTGGGGCCGTGCGCCAGGAGGCGGGCGTAGTTCCAGCCGTACCGGATGGCCTCCTCGGGGGTGCCCGCGGTGCCTTGGACAAGCAGCGTGGAGTCGCCGCTGACGGCGGCGGCGAGGTGTTCGGACATCCAGGTCTTGGCGGTGCCGGGGACCCCGAGGAGGAGCAGGGCCCGGTCGGTGGCGAGCGTGGTGACGGCGACCTCGACGATGCGCCGAGGTCCGACGTACTTGGGTGTGACGACCGTGCCGTCGGGCAGTTCCCCGCCGAGGAGGTATGTCGCGACGGCCCACGGGGAGAGCTTCCAGCGGCTCGGGCGGGGCCGGTCATCGGCTGCGGCCAAGGCTTTCAGTTCGTGCGCGAAGGCGTCTTCGGCGTGCGGGCGCAGCACTTCGGTACCGGTGCCGTTCTCGGGCATGGTCATGGTCCCCCTCCAATGCTCGGCAGCCGCGTCGGACTGCTGTGACCACGGTGCACCACCCCACTGACAACGGCCCTCGCAAGGACGGTTGTTGCAGGTCAGAGCGATTGTCAGTGGGGGTCTCTACGGTGGGACACATGACTGAGCAGGAGGTCCGCTGGACGGCGGAACAGGTACTGGCTCTGGCTCCTGACGACGTGTCGAGAAAGGCGGGGGGAAAGCTTGGTGGGTCGGGTCCGTGGTCACAGATCGGAGGTTCCGCTTCCGGTTCTCTGTGGGGGTTGTGCGAGGGCAGCGGCAGTCGGCCGTACCGGACGGTCGTGGATCTGACGGGCCCCGCCTACAAGTGCTCTTGTCCGAGCCGGAAGTTCCCGTGCAAGCACGCGCTGGGACTGCTGCTGGTCTGGGCCGCGGAAGGGGTGGGGGACCCGGCGCCGGCGCCGGACTGGGCGCGGGAGTGGTTGACCGGGCGGGCGGAGAAGACCGCACGGCCGTCCGCCGGGCAGGCCGGGCCGGTGGACGAGGAGGGGGCTCGCCGGCGGGCCGAACGGAGGGCGGCCCGGGTGGGTGCGGGCGTCGTCGAGTTGGAGCGGCGGCTCACCGATCTGCTGCACGGCGGTCTGGCCGGGCAGGAACAGGCGGGGTACGCGGGATGGGAGGAGACCGCGGCACGAATGGTCGACGCTCAGGCGCCCGGACTGGCCGCGCGGGTGCGGGAGTTGGGGACAATACCCGGTTGCGGCCCCGGCTGGCCCGCCCGGATGCTTGAGGAGTTCGCGCTGCTGCACCTGCTGAACAAGGCCTGGTTGGGGGTGTCCGGGCTGCCGGAGCAGTTGGCCGCGACGACGAGGAACCGGGTGGGGGTGCCGGTGTCCGCGGAGGGCGAGGTCGTAAGGGATCGCTGGCTCGTGTTGGCCCAGTACGACTCGGTTTCCCCGGACGGGCGGCTCACCACCCGCCGGATCTGGCTGCGGGGGCAGGAGAGCGGTCGTCCGGCACTGGTGTTGGACTTCGGTCCACCGGGGCGGCCTCCGGGATTGGCGTTGCCGATCGGACTGGTGTGGGAGGCGGAAGCCCGCTTCCGCCCGGGCTCCGCGGGGCTGCGTGTCGACCTCGGGGAGCGCCTCTCGGCGGCGACGCCGGGCACCGGGGCGCCGGCCGGGATCGGTACGGCTGCCGCGCTGGAGGCGTACGGGACCGCTCTGCGGGTGGATCCCTGGCTGGAGTCCTGGCCGGTGGTCCTGGGCCCGGTGGTGCCGATACCGGGCGAGGCGGGCTGGCAACTGGCGGACTCGGAGGGGACGTCCGCCCTGCCCGTACCCCTGTCGGGGTCGGGCAGCGGGTCCCGAACGGGCCTGTGGCAGTTGGCCGCGTTGTCGGGCGGGGGCCCGGTGACGGTGTTCGGCGAGGTCGGCCATCGCGGGTTCACGCCCCTGACGGCGTGGCAGCCGGGATCGGCCGAGCCGATACCGCTGGTCTGACCGGGCCGGGGGGCCCGGATCGGACCGGAGGGAAGAGCAGGAGGCGACCGACGCGGGGGAGCGTCGGCGCCGGGGAGGGAACGGCGGCGCGGGGGCGCCGTCGTGTGTGAACGAGAAAGCCGGGGGGCTTTGATGGACGACAACCACGCCAGCTGAAGCACGATTTAACACGACAAATCCAAGTACTGCTCCGGTCCCGTGGAGGGGGCGGGACCGGAGCCCGGGGACATCACGAGGGAGGGGGTCGCATGGACACGGCACACGAGGAGTGGGACGAGCTGGTCGGCGCCGCGCTGTTGGGCACGGGTCGGCGCCGGGGCGGCTCGCCGGAGGCCCTGTTGGACGCGGCGGCCGTGCGGACCGTACGGCGCCGGGCCGGGCTGCGGCCGGCCGAGGCCGCCCCGAGACCGGAGCCGGCGGCGCACGATCCGCGACCCGAGCCGCCGGACGCGGCACGCCGACGGCTCGCGCAGCTGTTGGCGGGCCGGACCGCCGCGGGCGGGTCCGGCGGGCGGCGGGGGGCCGCCCCGGATCTGACGGAGTTGTTGCCGCAGTGGTTGGCGGCGGCCGGACGCCACGGTTACCGCGCGCCGGCGGCGCTCGTACCGGCGCTGTTGGACGCGGCCCGGGCCCGGACCGATCTGCGACCGCCTGCCCTGGCCCTGGCCGGGGCGCGCGGCCTGTGGCTGGCCCGACTGAATCCGGACTGGCGGTTCGCGCTGCGGGGCGGGACGGGGGACACCGGCGGCCGGCCCGACGCGGCGGATCGAGAGGCGGTGGAAAACCTGTGGGAGGAGGGGCTGTTCGCCGAGCGGGTGGCCCTCTTGGGCACCGTACGGGCTCATGAGCCGGCGGCGGCGATCCGGCTGCTGACGACCACCTGGGCCACCGAGCGGGCCGAGGACCGGCTGATGTTCCTCGATTCGCTGCGGGTGGGGCTGTCGCCGGCCGACGAGGAGTTCCTGGAGTCGGCCCTCGGCGATCGGAGTCGCAACGTCCGGGCGACGGCGGCCGAGCTGCTGTCCGCGCTGACGGGTTCCGCGCTGGCCGGCCGGATGGCGGAGCGGGCACTGGCCTGCGTGGGCCCCGAAGGGGTGGAACCGCCGGCCGACTGCGACGCGGGCATGCTCCGGGACGGGGTGGTGAGACGACCGCCGGCGGGACGCGGGGAGCGGGCCTGGTGGCTGGGGCAGCTCGTGGAGGCCGCGCCGCTGTCCTGCTGGCGGGGCCGCTTCGGGGGGCTGACCCCGGCGGAGATCGTGGCCTTGCCGGTCGCCGAGGGCTGGGCGGAGGAACTGCACGCGGCCTGGTGCCGGGCGGCCGTGCGCCAACGTGACCCCGCGTGGTCGAAGGCCCTGCTCGGTTCGGCCTCCGCACCACCGGCGGCGGGACCGGGTACGGCGTCGCTGGCCGAGCGGGCGAAGCTGCTGTCGATCCTTCCCGACGGGGAACGGGCCGAGTGGGTGGCGGAGTTCGTCCGGGCCCACGGGCTGTCGGAGGCGTTCCAGTTGCTGGGGGTCTGCGTGGTGCCGTGGGCGGGGACGCTGGGACGGGCGGTGGTCGACGCGCTGGACACGGCACGGGAGGCCGGGAGCTACCCGTGGAGCTTCAGCGGGGTGATGGGACTGGCGGAACGCTGCCTGGATCCGACGGAAGCGGGTCGGCTGGAAGCGCTGACCGCGGCGTCACAGGACCCGCCGGACGCGTCGCCGGGAGCGGCCGCCTACTGGGCGGAGGCCTTTCAGAGACTGGTGGCCACCTTGCGCGTGCGCGCGGCCATGCTCGCGGAACTGACCCCGCCCGGCTGACCCTCCGATCGCCCGCCGCCCGCCGCTTGGTGGCGGCGGCGCGAACGGGACAAGCGAAGCCCCGCCTGCCGGCCCGTCGGGTCGGCGGGCGGGGCGGTCGGCGGGGCGGCGGGGCGGTCAGCGGGCGCGGCGATCGGCTGGGGCGGTCAGCAGGCGCGGCGATCAGCGGGCGCGGCGATCAGCGGGCGCGGCGATCAGCGGGCGCGGTCAGCGGGGGCAGGACCCGGCACCTTCCGCAGCGGAGTCGGCCGGGCCGCCCTCCGAGGTCGTGCCCGCCCGGGTGCCCGCAGGGGGACCGCCCGGGTGCCCGCAGGGCCCGCTCCCCCGGTCAGGCCAGCCGGGGCCCGCGCCCGCGGTTTCGGCGCCGCGCCCAGCAGGACGTAGGGCGGCGCCGCGCATAGAACGTACGCGGGGCCACCGGAGGGTGTACGCGGACGCCCGACAGCGCGCCATCAGGTGCGGTGCCGGGCCCGGGGGACCTGAAGGGGGCGGACCAGGGCGTCTCTGTTCCGGATCTTGCCGGTCAGGGTCGCGGTGTCCGGTGCCGTGCCGGTCAAGGCGGAGGGAACCCCGGGTACTGGACGCACTCGGGCGCCCCGACAACGCCGCCGGCCCGGTGCCGGACGTTGCGGCAACCTGCCCGGCAGGCCGGGGCCCAGCCGGACGGGCCCGACAACGCCGCCGGGCCCGGTGCCGGGCGTTGCGGCCCCGGCAAGTTCCGAATGATCCGGACTAGCCCTGGCGCACGTTGCCGTTGACCCAGTCCACGATCGCGGTCGTCGTGGCGCCCGGGGTGAAGATCTCGGCGACGCCCTTGGCCTTGAGGGGGGCGATGTCGTCCTCCGGAATGATCCCGCCGCCGAAGACCTTGATGTCTTCCGCGTCGCGCTCCTTGAGGAGCTCCAGCACGCGCGCGAACAGCGTGTTGTGCGCGCCCGAGAGGATCGACAGGCCGATCGCGTCGGCGTCTTCCTGGATCGCGGTGTCGACGATCTGCTCGGGAGTCTGGTGGAGGCCCGTGTAGATGACCTCCATGCCCGCGTCCCGCAGCGCACGCGCGATCACCTTGGCGCCGCGGTCGTGGCCGTCGAGACCCGGCTTGGCCACCACCACACGGATCGGACCGGTCACACCCATCGCACTGCCTCCCGAGTGAACGAACGTTAAGTACAGCATCGCGCACGCCGCCGTTTCGCGGTCAACCAGGAGGGGGAAATCACACGTGGGACGCCATTGATTCACCGCACCGAGTCGCCCCGCCACCGCGCCGTCAGCCGCCCGGCGCGGCGGTGGGGCGACATCGGCTTCACGGCCGCGTACCCAGCCACATACCCAAGAGGCCCAGGGGAGGCCGTTCATGGGGCTGTCGAGCACGCCGCCATCCCTCCCACTTCCCGGACCCGGATCACTTCCTGGACCACTTCCCGGACCACTTCCCGAACCGAGGCCGGTTCCGGAATCCGCTTCGAGGCCCGTTCCGGGATCCGTGCACGGATCCGTGCCGGGATCCGTGCCGGACGTCGCCCCGGAGTCCGCCCCGACCCGCCCGGCCCTGCCGTCCCTGTTTCCGCGGTCCCTGTCTCCGGCATCCCTGTCTCTGCCGGCCCTGTCCTTACCGCTGTCGCTGTCGCTGCCCCTGCCGCTGTCCCTGATCGCCTCCGGGGCCGCCCTGCGCGCCGCCGCGCTGGAGGCCGTGGTACTCACGGGACACCTGTTGCTGTATCCCACCGGGGTGCGGGAGGAGCGTCCGGCCGCCGGGCCGGCCGCCGGGGCCTGCGGGCAGCGACCGCCCGCCCTGCTGCTGCACGGCTTCAACGACAACCGATCGATCTTCGTCCTGCTGCGGAGGGCCCTCGGAGCGGACGGCCTGCGGCGCGTGGAGACGTACAACTACTCGCCCTTTACCCGGGATCTGCGCGCCACCGCCCGCCATCTCGCCCGTCGCGTCGAGGACCTCTGCGAGCGCAGCGGGCAGGAGCGCGTGGACCTCGTGGGGCACAGCCTCGGTGGACTGGTCGCGCGGTACTACGTCCAGCGGCTCGGCGGTGACGCCCGGGTGCGGACACTCGTCACGTTGGGCACCCCGCACGCCGGCACCCGCGTGGCCCCTTTCATGGACGCGCACCCGCTGGTCCGCCAGATGCGACCCGACTCCGAGGTGATGGCCGAACTCGCCGCGCCCTCACCCGGCTGCCGGACCCGGTACGTGGCGTTCTGGAGCGAGTTCGACGCGATCATGGCGCCGACCGGGACCGCCCGCATCGAACACCCGGACCTCGACGCGGAGAACGTGCTGGTCACCGGTATCGGGCACCTGGCTCTCGCGGTCCACCCCGCGGTGATCGCCGCGGTGCGTCGAGCCCTCGACGACCTGACGGCCCACGCACGAACCACCGACCGCACCGCCGACCGGAGCACCGACCGCACCGCCGACCGCACCGTCGTCGGGACCGCCGTCGGAGCCGCCGACCGCGCCGCCGGCTCGGAGACCGAGGGTCGGAGCCTGGCCGTCTGAACCCCCGACGAACCGGGGCACGACACACCGGGATCCGGGACGAAACCGGTGCAACGCGAGCCCAGCCACCGGAACCGGTAAGTCCGCTCTGACGCACGGTGACGACGAGCCGCTCGATCCTCGCGGCACCTTCCCCACCGGGCGGTTTCACCGAGACGGACGTCTTGCACATTCCGCCCCTGGAGTCGAACACATTTCGAACTCAAGGCCAAGGCTGCGTCTTTGTGCGACCGAAAGGCGGCCGAATGCCCGGTTCCCGCGATACCGGCCTCCGCCGAAGATTGTCGTTGCCTGTGACCGACGGGTACAGTCGCGCCACTGCTCTCCTCCGGTGAACCTTGAGTTCACCGGCCACCCAGGCCCCCCACTGCCGAGGCGAAAGAGAAGTTGGTGAACGACCGCCCCCCGTCGGGCCAGTACCCCGAAACCGGGTACGACGGCCTTACCACCACCACTTTCGCTGGTGACCAGGCCTACGTTTCCTACGAAACGCAGGGCCAGGGCTACAACTACGGTGTGTCCGGCACCTATGACGCCTACGGCTCGTACGAGTCCACCGGCACGTACGACGCCACCGCCTGGGCCTCGCAGGAGAGTTACCTGACGAACGTCCCCACCCAGGGCGCCCCCGAGGACACCACCGGGCAGTGGGACGCGAGCGCCTGGACCTCCGCCGGCTCCGACTACCAACCGGCGTCCTTCGGTTACGAGTCCGGCGGCGCGGAGCAGACCGGCCAGTGGTCCACTTTCACCGGCTACCCCCAGGACACCGGCGCGTACGACGCCACCGCGTGGAACGGCGGGGCCGACGCGTTCGACCTCACCGGCCCGGCGACGGTCACCGCGAGTGTGCAGGACTATCCGTCGCAGTCCGACGGCGGATACGCGTACGCGTACGGCCACGACACCACGCAGGCCGCCCCCGCGGACTCCCTCTCGTACGAGGCCGCCTACGAGCCCGCGTACGAGGCGACGACCGTCGTCCCGATCACCGTCGTCGATCCGTACCCGAGCACCGACCCGTATCCCGGCGCCGACCCGTACGCGAACGACGAGCGGCACACGAACGCCGATCCGTACGCGAACAACGACACGTACGCGAACAACGATCTGCATGCCGCCGACACCGCCGTCTTCGAGGCCGTCACCGACGCGCTCCCGGAGGACGTGCCGGAGCCGCGGGGCGCCGTTCACGACATGCCCACCCAGGCCATGCCCGTGACGCCCCGCGCGGAGAACGAGCCGCGGCCCACGCGCCGCGCCGGCGCTCCCGCCAAGGGCGCCGCCAAGAATTCCGCGAGGGCGGGCGGCAGCAGCCGTCGGCGCACTCCGGCGAAGCGTTCCGCCCTGTTGACGGTGGCCGTTCCCTCCGCCTGCGTGATGGGGGTGGCGGGAGTCGCCGCCGCGTCCGTCGGCGGACTCGCCGGTGGCGCCGAGAAGCCCGCCGAGGAACCCGTCACCATGGCGGCGCCCGATCCGGCCTCGGTGAAGCCGATCGCCGCGAACAACAAGCTCGACACGCAGTTGGCCGCGCTCAGCGCCGACGCGGGCGACTTCGCCGACCGTGCGAGCCGCACCCAGGAGCGCATCGACCTCCGCGAGCGCCAGTTGGAAGAGAAGAAGAAGCGCGCCGAGGAGGCCGCGGCCAAGGAGGCCGCCCGCCCCAAGTTCGCCGTCCCGGTCGCCCAGCACGGTTTGAGCGCCGGTTTCGGCCAGGCCGGCGGCATGTGGATGTCGGTGCACACCGGCATCGACTTCCCGGTCTCGTACGGCACTCCGGTCATGGCCGCCACCGACGGCACCGTGCGCACCCAGTTCAACAGCGCCTACGGCAACATGGCCATATTGACCTCGCCCGACGGCACCGAGACCTGGTACTGCCATCTGAGCAGCACCAAGATCCGGTCCGGCAAGGTCAAGGCCGGTGAGGTGATCGCCTACTCCGGCAACTCGGGCAACTCCACCGGCCCGCACCTGCACTTCGAGGTCAGGCCCGGCGGCGGCTCCCCGATCGACCCCCAGGCATGGCTGCGCAGCCACGGCCTGGACCCGAGCTAGAGCCCGCCCCTTCCCGCCGGCGGGCGGACCGGCCCACGGGTCCGGCCCACGTGTCCGATCCGCGTACCCGGCACACGCCCACGGCCACACCCACGCCCACGCCCACGGCCCGGACGTACGGGTCGAGCGACGGGCCGACCCGATCCCACAGGCCGTCCCGCCGCGCCCCGGCGAACTCCCGTCCGCCGTATGCCGTATGCCGTCCGCGCTAGAGCTTCTGTACCGGCGCGTACCTCAGCAGCAGCCGCTTCGGCTTGTCGTCACCGAAGTCGATGGTGGCCTGGGCGTCCGCGCCGGCGCCCTTGACCTCCATGACCGTGCCCAGCCCGAACTGGTCGTGCGTGACCCGGTCCCCGACCACCAGCGTGATGACGGGCTTGTCGGAGGCGCGCCGCGTGGCGAACCCCGAGGGGCCGGACTTCGTGCGCGACGAGGACAGGAACGATTCCGGCGAGGTCCCGAACGAGCTCCTGGAACCGGAGCCGCCCGAGGAGCCCGAGCCGTAGCCCGAACTGCGCATCGGTCCGGCCGGCTTCTGGGTCGCGCCCGTGCGCTTCCACTGGAGGTACTCGGTCGGGATCTCCTCCAGGAAGCGTGACGGCGGGTTGTACGAGGGCGTGCCCCAGGCGCTGCGCATCGACGAGCGCGTCAGGTAGAGGCGCTCGCGCGCCCGCGTGATGCCGACGTACGCGAGGCGTCGCTCCTCTTCCAGTTCCTTGGTCTGTCCCAGCGCGCGCATGTGCGGGAAGACCCCGTCCTCCATGCCGGTCAGGAAGACCACCGGGAACTCCAGGCCCTTGGCGGTGTGCAGGGTCATCAAGGTGATGACGCCGCTGCCGTCGGTGTCCTCGTCGGGGATCTGGTCGGAGTCCGCGACGAGCGCGACCTGCTCCAGGAACTCGGCCAGCGTGCCGGGCCCGGGACCGGCCGCGGGGGCATCGGCGTCAGCGTCGGCGTCGGCACCGCCCTCGGCACCCGCGTCGGCCGCCGGGGCCTGCGGGCCGGCCGCGCGGGCCTGCTCGAACTCCAGCGCCACCGCGGCGAGTTCCTGGAGGTTCTCGATCCGCGTCTCGTCCTGCGGGTCGGTCGAGGCCTGGAGCTCCGCGAGGTAGCCCGTCCGCTCCAGCACCGCTTCCAGCACCACCGCCGGGCCCGCGCCCGACTCCACGATGGTCCGCAGTTCCTCCATGAGCACGTTGAACCGCTTCACGGCGTTGGTCGAGCGCGCGGCCATGCCGAAGGCCTCGTCCACGCGCCGCAGCGCCTGCGGGAAGGTGATCTTCTCGCGCATCGCGAGGGCGTCGATCATCGCCTCGGCACGCTCGCCGATGCCGCGCTTGGGTACGTTCAGGATGCGGCGCAGGGGGACGTTGTCCTCCGGGTTCGCCAGGACGCGCAGGTACGCGAGGACGTCGCGGACCTCCTTGCGCTCGTAGAAGCGGACACCGCCGACGACCTTGTAGGGCAGGCCGACGCGGATGAAGATCTCCTCGAAGACACGCGACTGCGCGTTCGTGCGGTAGAAGATCGCGACGTCGCCCGCCTTGGCGTCGCCGGCGTCGGTCAGCCGGTCGATCTCGTCGGCGACGAACTGCGCCTCGTCGTGCTCGGTGTCCGAGACGTAGCCGGTGATGACCGCGCCGGTGCCGGCCTCGGTCCACAGGTTCTTCGCGCGGCGGTTCTCGTTGCGCTCGATGACGGCGTTGGCGGCGGACAGGATGGTCTGCGTGGAGCGGTAGTTCTGCTCCAGCAGGATCGTCGTCGCGTCCGCGTAGTCCTCCTCGAACTGGAGGATGTTGCGGATGGTCGCGCCGCGGAAGGCGTAGATCGACTGGTCGGCGTCACCCACCACGCACAGCTCGGCGGGCGGCAGGTCCGGGTAGCCGGTGCCGACCAGCTCGCGCACCAGGGTGTACTGGGCGTGGTTGGTGTCCTGGTACTCGTCGACGAGGACGTGCCGGAAGCGGCGCCGGTAGTGCTCGGCGACCTCCGGGAACGCCTGGAGCAGGTGCACCGTGGTCATGATGATGTCGTCGAAGTCGAGGGCGTTGGCCTCGCGCAGCCGTCCCTGGTACATCGCGTACGCCTGGGCCAGCGTCTTCTCGAACCCGTCCGCCGCCTGGCCCGCGAACGCGTCCTCGTCGATGAGCTCGTTCTTGAGGTTCGAGATCTTGGCGTTGAAGGACTTCGGCGGGAACTTCTTCGGGTCCAGGTCCAGGTCGCGGCAGACGAGCGCCATCAGGCGCTTCGAGTCGGCCGCGTCGTAGATCGAGAACGAGGAGGTGAAGCCGAGGCGCTTCGACTCGCGGCGCAGGATGCGCACGCACGCGCTGTGGAACGTCGAGACCCACATGGCGTTCGCGCGCGGGCCCACCAGGCCCTCGACGCGTTCCTTCATCTCGCCGGCGGCCTTGTTGGTGAAGGTGATCGCCAGGATCTGCCCCGGGTGGACCCCGCGCGCGGCCAGCAGGTGGCCGATGCGGTGGGTCAGGACCCGGGTCTTGCCGGAGCCGGCGCCGGCCACGATGAGCAGTGGGGAACCCGCGTGGACCACGGCGGCGCGCTGCTCGGTGTTGAGTCCGTCCAGGAGCGCCGCCGGGTCGATGACGGGTTTGGGCGCCCCGTCGCGGTAGTGGGAGTCCCCGCTCATGGGTACGTCGAACCGGCCGCCGAAGAGGTCGTCCGCGCCCGCTTCCGGGGCGTGATCCTCGGGCGGCGGCTGGACCTCGTCGGAGGGGGAGAGGTCCGCCAGGAAACTGTCGTCAAAGAGGCTGCTCATCGCCTTCCGAGTTTAGGGGGCCGGACCGACAGCCGGTCCCGGCCCCGAAAAATCGGCGGCATATGCCCGTATCCGGACTGCCCGCACCCGGTCTGCCCGTGTCCGGCCGGTCCGGTCCGGGTCCGGGCTCTTCCGAAGGCGGGTCAGCCCAGTACCAACGCCAGCAGTCCGGGGAAGCGCAGCTCCAGGTCATCTCGCCGCAGGGCCAGGTAGAGCCGGCGCCCGGCGGGGCGGCGGGTGATCACTCCGCTCTCGTACAGCGTCTTGAGGTGGTGCGTGACGCTGGAGCGCGGCAGGTCGGGTACCACCTCGCCGCAGAACGCCTCCGAGCCCGAGGCGAGCCTGCGCACGATCTCCAGCCGGACGGGATGTCCGAGCGCCGCGAGGACCTCGACGAGTTCCAGCCGGTCGACGTGCGGTCGGTCGACTTCCAGCCGATCGACATCCGGCCGGTCGACGTCGGGGTGGGCTGGTTCAGCGGCGGGATCAGCGGCGGGGTCAGCGGCGGGAGTGGCGGCCATGTCCTCACTCTACGCAGGCCAGGACGGGTCTCGCCGGGCCCGCGCGGCCCTCGCCGACCTGCCGGATTCGGCTCGGGGGGCGCCCCGTACGCTCGACGACATGGACGTATTGATCAAGGTCTTCGTCGGCCTGCACATCATCGGGATCGCCTCGCTCCTCGGCGGATTCCTCACCCAGATGAAGGCGATGGGGGCGGGCACCGCCCGCTTCGTCCCGGCGATGCTGCACGGCGCGCTGACCATGCTCGTGACCGGCGTGCTGCTGGTCGGCTTCCGGGAGATGGACGGCGGCACGATCAACCAGGTCAAGATAGGCGTGAAGCTCGCCGTCCTCTTCGTGATCCTGGCGCTGGTCTACGTGAAGCGGGACGAGGAGCGGGTGGACAAGGCCCTCTTCGGCGC
Organism: Streptomyces sp. NBC_00513; assembly: GCF_041431415.1. Taxonomy (GTDB): domain Bacteria; phylum Actinomycetota; class Actinomycetes; order Streptomycetales; family Streptomycetaceae; genus Streptomyces. The sequence continues at coordinate 4,759,547 of NZ_CP107845.1, read as the reverse complement.
GGTCGGCGGACTGACCATCGCCAATATCTTTATCGCCCTGCTCTGGCACTGACCGGTCAACTGCGGTCGATTCGGGTCATCTCGTCATCGGCCCGTTACCTTCAGGTTTAACGTCCTCCCCCAAGACCAACGGAAGGACGTGACGCCCCCGTGGCAAGTCATCGAAAGCCCAGGCAGCGCCCGCTCTCCGGCCCCGCCGTACGGACCGCGGCCACCACCCTCGCCCTCGCGGGCGCTGCCACCGCCACCGCCTTCGAAGGCGTCTCCCAGGCCGAGCCCCGTCAGAGTCCCGCCCAGGTCGCGGCGGACGTGGACCGGCTCTACGAGGAGGCCGAGGCGGCGACCGAGCGGTACAACGGGGCGAAGGAGAAGGCCGACGAGGCCGAACGGGAGCTGACCGGCCTGCGTGACGAGGCCGCGCGCCGGACGGACCGGCTCAACACCGCGCGCAGCGCGCTGGGTTCCCTCGCCGCCGGCCAGTACCGCAGCGGGAGTCTGGGGCCCGCGGTCCAGCTGGCGATGGCCGAGGACCCGCAGGAGTACCTGGAGCGGGCCGCGTTCCTGAGCCGGACCGGCGACCGTACCGCGGCCGAGGTGGCCTCCGTACGGGCCCAGTTGGGCCAGGTCGCGAAGGTGCGCGAGAAGGCCTCCGGGCGGCTGGCGGACCTGCGCGGGCGGCGGGACGAACTCGCCGAGACCAAGGCCCTCGTCGAGGGCAGGCTGGCCACCGCCAAGCGGTTGCTGGCGAAGCTCACCGCGGAGGAGCGGGCGGCGTACGAGGCCCGCTCGGCGCCGAGCACCGTCACCGCCGCCGGCGCGCCGGCCGGCGCGGTGTCACCGGCCGGCCTGCGGACCACCGCGCCGGCGCCCGCCGACGGTTCGCGCGCCGCGCGGGCCATCGCCTTCGCGCACGGGGCGATCGGCAAGCCGTACGTCTGGGGCGCAACCGGGCCGGGTTCGTTCGACTGCTCGGGCCTGACGCAGGCCGCCTGGCGGGCCGCCGGGGTCTCGCTGCCCCGCACCACCTACACCCAGATCAACGCCGGGCGCCGGGTCGCCCGCGACCAACTCGCCCCGGGTGACCTGGTGTTCTTCTACTCCGGAGTGACGCACGTCGGCCTGTACATCGGGAACGGTCAGATGATCCACGCCCCGCGCCCCGGCTCGACGGTCCGGGTGGCCCCCGTGGACTCGATGCCCTGGGCGGGCGCCTCCCGACCCGCGTAGCCCCGGACCCGCGGGCTCCTACGGCGTCTTGACCTGCCGGCTGAGCCAGCCGAAGGTCTGCGGCAGCTGCTTGGACCAGGCTTCCAGGTTGTGGCCGCCGGTGATCTTCTCCGCGTGCACCGTCGTCGGGTTCTTCGCGAGGGCCTTGAGGTCCATCCCGGACAGGTAGCCGTCGTGCTCGGCGCCCGACATCCACAGCGCGACCGCCGGCGGCGCGGGCCGGGCCTTGAGCAGTTCCTTCAGGTTGTGGGTGCGGCGCAGCTCGGGGTCCTTGGCCACCAGCGAGCTGGGCTCCTGGCCCGGGTCGTTGTAGCCGGACAGGGAGACGGCCGCGCCGTAGCGGTCGGGGTGCAGGATCGCCAGCTTGGCGGCGCAGTACGCGCCGGCCGAGTAGCCGGCCACGCCCCAGTTCCGGGCCTCGTCCGAGGCCCGGAAGTTGTCGACGACCATCTTGCGGACGTCGACGCTGAACCAGCTGTCGGCGTTGACCTTGCCGGGGATGTTGGCGCAGCCGGTGTCGCCGTTGCCGAGCAGCATGGCGCGGGGCGAGACCAGGATGAACGGCCGCACCGTGCCGTTCCTCATCAGCGGTTCCAGCACCTCGTGCGCCTTGAGGCCCTGGAACCAGGACTTGCCCGTGCCCGGGATGCCGGGGATCAGTTCGACGACGGGGAACTTCCGGTCCTTGTGGGCGGGATCGTCGTACTGCGGCGGCAGCCACACCATGACGTCGCCCTTGACCCCGGAGATCTTCCCGTCGAGTTCGGTCGTGCGGACGCCACCGCCGACGCCCTCGACGGGTCGGAACTCCTGGCGGACCTTGGGCTCGCGGGCCACCTCGGCCGCCTTCGCTCCCCCGAGCCCGTCCGGGCCGAGGTCGGGGGCGGCCGTGACGTACTTCCCGGTGCCGAGCAGGTCGCCCCAGGAGGCGTAGAAGTTCTCCTCCCGGTTGACCGCGACGAACACCAGCGCGATGGCGGTGACCTGCGCGAAGACCACCATCAGGCCGCGGGTGGCGACGCGCACGACGGCGGGTCCGCGCGCCTTGCCCCACAGCAGCAGGGGCAGCAGCACGGCGATCACCGCGAGGGCGATCGCCGTCACGAAGATGGGGGTCCCGGTCAGGCTCGTCACGCCGGCGAAGAGGCCCTCGGAACCTGTCCCGGTTCCCCTCCGCCGGTGCGTCGTGGATCACAGGGCCGCGGCCCGCGACCCTCTCGGGGTCACACCAGGCGGCGGGCCGTGGCCCAGCGGGTCAGCTCGTGCCGGTTGGAGAGCTGGAGCTTGCGCAGCACCGCCGAGACGTGGGATTCCACGGTCTTCACCGAGATGAAGAGCTGCTTGGCGATCTCCTTGTACGCGTAGCCGCGCGCGATCAGCCGCAGCACCTCGCGCTCGCGCTGGGTGAGTCGGTCGAGGTCCTCGTCCACGGGCGGTGCGTCGGTGGAGGCGAAGGCGTCGAGCACGAAACCGGCGAGCCGGGGGGAGAACACCGCGTCCCCCTCCTGCACCCGGAAGATCGAGTTCACCAGGTCGGCGCCGGTGATGGTCTTGGTGACGTAGCCGCGCGCGCCGCCGCGGATGACCCCGATGACGTCCTCGGCGGCGTCCGACACCGACAGCGCCAGGAACCGCACCGGGTTCTCGGCGGCCGACATCAGGGGGGCGCAGCGCCGCAGCACCTCGACCCCGCCGCCACCGGGCAGGTGCACGTCGAGGAGCACCACCTCGGGGCGGGTGGCGGTGATGACGGTGACGGCTTGGTCCACGTCCGCGGCCTCGCCGACGACCTCGACGCCGGTCCGCGCGGTCTCGCCGATCTCGGCCTGTACGCCGGTGCGGAACATCCGGTGGTCGTCGACGAGCACCACCCGGACCCTCCCCGGGCCGGCGTCGGGGGCTCCCCCGGTCGGCGCGCCGGTGTTCGCGTTGTCCTCGGTCATGCTGCGTTCGCCGCCCTCTCCATCTCCAGCTCGACTTCCGTGCCGCCGTCGGGCGCGGACCGCAGCCGCGCGGTCCCGCCGTTGCGCTGCATCCGGCCGATGATCGATTCTCGTACGCCCATCCGGTCGTCCGGTACCGCGTCGATGTCGAATCCGGGGCCGCGGTCCCGTACGGACACGAACACGGTGCGGCCCTCGACCTCCGCGTACACCTGTACCGGTCCGCCCTCGCCACCGTACTTGGCGGCGTTGACCATCGCCTCGCGTGCGGCCTGGACCTGGGCGGACAGCTTCTCGTCGAGCGGGCAGTCGCCGACGACGACGACCTCGATGGGGACGCCGTGGTGGTCCTCGACCTCGGCGGCGGTCCGCTTCACGGCGTCGGCCAGCGTGGTGGGTTCCTCGGCCTCGTCCTTGCCGGTGCCCTCGGGCTTGTAGAGCCAGTTCCGCAGTTCGCGTTCCTGGGCGCGGGCGAGGCGGCGCACCTCTCCGACGTCCTCGGCGTTGCGTTGGATCAGGGTGAGGGTGTGCAGTACCGAGTCGTGGACGTGGGCGGCGACCTCGGCGCGTTCCTGGGCGCGGATGCGCATCAGGCGTTCCTCGGAGAGGTCCTGGGTCATCCGGATCAGCCAGGGGCCGGCGAGCAGGGCGACGCCGACGAGGACGGCGAGGGTGGCGGTGAGGACGTTGCCGAGTTGCGCGGCGGAGCCCCGTACGACGATGAACACGGTCAGGCCCACGCAGACCAGGGCCACCCCGGCGAGCGCCCTGGCCGCCTGGAGCAGTCGGCCGTGCCGTCCGGCGGCGGCGCTCCAGTGGGCGCGGCGGGCGTTGTCGGCCTGTCGCCAGACCAGCACCACGCCGGCGCCGACGAGCAGCGTGGGCCAGATGTAGCGGCCGTTGGTGCCGCCGACCCGGAGCTGGGAGAAGAAGATGCCGGCGCCCACGCACAGCGCGATCAGCGCGGTGACCTGCCCCTTGTCGGGTTTGCGCAGGCGCCGGCCGCCGTCGGGGAGGGTCTCGAAGTAGGAGCGGTGTCCGGTGCGGCCGCCGATGCCGAGCGGTACGAAGACCCAGAACGCGGCGTACAGCAGGATCCCGAGGCCGTCCCCCCACATGAACAGGCCGAGGAACGCGAGGCGGACCCAGACGACGGGCAGCCCGAGGTGCCCGGCGAGCCCGCGCGCGACCCCGCCGAGCATCCGGCCGTCGGCGCTGCGGTAGAGCTTGCGGTGCGGTGCCTCGGAGCCCGGCGGGGACTCCTGTACGTGCGGGATGCGGGGGGCGGCGGCTGCGGGCATGGCACTGATGGTCACACGGCCGGCGGGCGCGGGGCATCAGGGCAGCCCCCCACTTCGATCGGGGGGATATCAGGGTTGTCCCAGGGTCGGGCCGGATTCCTCGGGGGCCGACGGCCCGTCACCATGGACCCATGACCGAAGTACACGAGGCCCCTCCGGCGGATTCCGGGGCCCCCGCCCCTCCCGAACACCCTCCCCTGCGCCGCGGCAGGCGCGACAAGGTGCTCGCCGGCGTGTGCGCGGGCCTCGGCCGGTACTTCGACCTGGACCCGGTGGTGTTCCGGATCGTGCTGGCCGTCCTCGCGGTCACCGGTGGTGTCGGCCTGATCTTCTACGGGTTCGCCTGGTTGCTGCTCCCCCAGGACGGCGACGAGGAGTCCGAGGCGAAGAAGCTGCTGACGGGCCGGGTGGAGGGGGCGACCCTCGCGGCGTTGTTCGCGGCGCTGGTGGGCTGCGCGCTGTTCCTGACGATGGTGGACAACGGCGGGCTCGGGGTGTTCTCGATCCTGGTGATCCTGGCGCTCGGCGGGGCCTCGTACTGGTCCCGGCGGCGGTCGGGGGCCGCGCCGGAGGCGGAGACCCCCCCTGTGTCTCGGGCGGCGCCGCCGCCCGAAACGCAGGCGCCGCCCGCGCCCGGCAGCCCCTCCTGGTGGCGGGACCCGCTGGTCAAGGACGGTACGACCGGTCCGGTGGGGTCCACCGGGTACCTGTGGGGTCCGGCGGACGTGGACGCCCCCGCGGGCCGGGCGCCGAAGCCCGCCGCGCCGGTTTCCCGGGCGGTCGGGCGCGGTGGCATCGGCGGGCGGGTGTTCGTGCTGGCGCTGCTCGGCGGGGCCGCCGCCACCGCCTCGGTGTGGGAGGGCAGCACGCTCTCGCACGCCCTCACGGTCGGGCTGGCCGCCGCGCTGGCCGTCTTCGGGCTGGGGCTGGCCGTCAGTTCGGTCAAGGGCCGCACCGGTTTCGGCACCGTCCTGCTGTCCCTGATGACGGCCGGGCTCCTGGCGGGGGCGAGCGCGTTGCCGAAGGAGATCGGCACGGACTGGCGGGACGTCTCGTGGCGGCCCGCCGCGGTGGCCGACGTACGGCCCTCGTACGAGGCGGGCACCGGCCTGGCGACCTTGGACCTGAGCCGGCTGGACGTGCCGAAGGGCACCACGCTGTCCGTCCGGGCGTCCATCGACGCGGGCCGGCTGAAGGTGGTCGTGCCCCGCGAGGTCACGGCGCGGTCGGACATGACGGTCCGGTGGGGCGACCTGCGGCTGCCCGGCGAGAAGGGCGGGCAGGTGCGCATCAAGACCGGCGGCGAGCACCGGTCGCAGACGTTGCTCCCCGCCGCCGGCACCGAGGCCGGCGGAATGATCGAGCTGCACCTCGAAGCGGGTGTGGGACAGGTGGAGGTGGCCCGTGCGGCGTCATGAGTTCCAGCCGGGACGGCTGATCGCGGGCCTGGTCCTGCTCACCGCGGGCACGCTGCGCCTGCTGGACTCGGCCGGGGAGGTGGACCTGCCCTGGTTCGCCGTGGTCCCGATGGCCGCGGGCGGCCTCGCGCTCGCGGCCGTCGTCGGGGTGGTGACCTACGCGGTGCGGCGGGATCGGCGCGAGCGGATCGCGGAGTCCAACGACAGGTAGGGCGCCCCGGCGAGGATCAGCGGGGTACAGGCCATCAGGTAGATCAGGTCGTTGCCGTAGTAGTACGGGGTGACCGCCCAGGAGACCGTGAGCCACAGGCTGAGCGCGATCAACGCGCCGCCCAGGGCGGCGATCCGGGTCAGCAGTCCGGCCAGGAGCCCGAGGCCCACCAGGAGCTCGCCGACGGCCAGGGTGACGGCGAAGCCGACGGGCGCCTTGAGCGCCAGGTCCACCAGGGCGGGGATCGCGGAGGTGTCGCGGACCCCGCGCATGAGTTCGCCGATGGAGCCGTCGCCGCCGGCGGAGAGGAACGCGGAGTCGGTCAGCTTGTCCAGACCCGCGTACACGAAGGTCACGCCGAGGAAGATCCGCAGGGGGAGGAGGGCGTGCCGGGCGGCGAGGTCCCGCAGTCCGGGGGCGGCACCGGAAGGGACGTCAGTTCGGGTCACGCCGTCAGTTCGGGTCACGCCCCATGTCTACCGCGTCGCCGTTCACTCCGCCACGTCGATGCCGCAGCGGTTCGACTCCACTCCGGCGGCGGTCACCACCTGGACGTCGACGCGCCCCGGTTCCACCTCCGCCGGCACCGGCACGGTCAGCACCGCGTCGGACGGGTTGGTGAACCCGCCGGCCACCGGCACCAACGGCACGTGCACGTGCACCGTTCCGATCCGCACCACCAGCCGGGCCAGCATCTCCGGCGTCTGCGCGCCGGGCGGCACGAAGCCGACGCCCCGGATCTCGATGTCGTCCCCGGGGCGGATGGCCGAGTCCAGATCCCCGGGCTCCCGTCTGCGCACCACCGACAGCACCAACGGGCGGCTGCCCTCCGCGTACTTCGCCGCGAGGTACACGGCGGCCGACAGGGCCACCAGCAGGGCCAGCGCCCACGGCAGTCGGGGCAGCCGGTCGGGGAACCGGGCCAGCGACACCGCCGCGAAGGCCAGCACCACCGTGGAGACCAGCACGTACTGGGCGTCCGCGAAACTCCCCCGCCCCGCGTCGTCCGTCAGCAGGTCGGCGCCCGAGGGCCGGTCGGCGGGCAGCTTCTGGAGCCGCTGCCCCATGATCCGTACGGAGACCACCCGACGCACCAGCACCGCCACCCCCGACGTCAGCGCGAGCACCGCCAGCAATGGCAGCGCCCGCCCGAGCACCGGCCCCGCGTACAGGGCGTCGCGTTCGGGCCCCGGCGAGGAGACGGCGAGCCGCAGCGCGGGCAGCAGGACGGAGAAGGCGATCAGGACCAGCCAGGCGCTCGGCACGGCCTTGGAGGTGGACAGCCGGTTGTCCTCGCCGACCAGCGGGGCCAGCAGTCCGCCGCGCAGCGACTGGGCCCGGGACCCGACGGTGAGCAGCGCCACCAGCACCAGCGCGGCCAGCAGTCCGGCGGTGCGCGCCGACGACCAGCCGGCGCCCAGCGCGGTGCCGACCTGGACGAGCAGCAGCACCCCGGCGGCGATCCACAGGGCGAGGACGGCCCGCCGGGACAGCAGGTACAGCCAGGAGTGCCCGGCCTCGCGGCCCCGGTCGGCGACCGTGCGGGCGGACAGGGTCAGCTCGTCGGAGACCCACTGGCGGGAGGCGCCGGCGGATCGGGACACGGCGGCCGGGAGGCCTTGGCCGGCGGCGAACTCCTCGCGCTTCTCCAGGAAGGCGGCCACCGCCCGGCGGTGTCCCTCCCGGGCTCCGTGGGGGCAGTCGTCGCAGGTGCAGGTGCCACCGTGGGTACTTCTGGGGATCTCTTGGACAGCCACGTGCGTGCCGCCTCTCTGAACTCCGGTGCGATGCCAGCGAATTGTGCACCACTGCGGCAGTGCTCCGGATTGCGCACGATGTCAGAGCAGGTGATTAACCGTTCATGATGTTGACGTCACCCTTCCGGCGGCGCGGAACGGCCCTACGGCGCGACGGTCTGCCAGAGCGGCTGGTAGCTCACCCAGGCCGCGAGGTCCGTCCCGAACCGCTCCCTGGTGGCGACCGCGGCGCGGTGGTCGACGGGCACCGGCTTCCCGGCCGCCCGGGCGATCAGCTGCACCTGCGCGGCCCGCTCCGCCGCGATGAACCACCAGGCCGCCGCGTCCACGGAGTCCCCGACCGTCAACAGCCCCTGATTGCGCAGGATCAGCGCCTTGTACGGGCCGAGCGCGCGGCCGATCCGCTCGCCGTCACCGTCCCCGGCGTACTCGTCGAGGAGCGCGTGGTCCTCGTAGAAGGCGCAGGCCTCCCGGGTCACGGGAGCCAGCAGCTCGCCGAGGGCGGCCAACGCCCTGCCGTACGGGGCCTGCGTGCGCACCACCGCCACCACCTCGGGCCGGGCCCGGTGCACGGCCGCGTGCACGGCGAACGCCAGTTGGTTGACCCGCCGCTCCCCCACCAGCACCCGGCCGTCCGCGTCGACCAGCAGCAGGTCGTCGGCGCCCAGCCCGGCGAAGGCCCGGCCGAAGGGGTTCACCCAGTAGCGGTCCTCGAACTCGGGGTCGCGTGCGGTGACGTGCCCGCCGACCCCGTCCTCGTACCCGAGCCGCCCGAACAGGCGCAGCGCCCCGGCGAGCCGTTCCTTGCGGTGGGCACGCTCGTCGGCCGGGTCCGGGTGCCGGGGCGGCAGCTCGAAGCGCAACCGGTCGGCGGGGACGGGTTCCAGGGCGGGCTGCTGGTCCGGCATGGCCACTCCTCGGTCGGCGTCGACTCGCGGCGCAAGGTACCGGCACCCTCCTGAACTGGCCAGGGGAACGCCGAAGCCGCCGCTCCCCGAGGGGAACGGCGGCTTCGTCAGGTCCGGCGGGGCCGGGTGGGGACTACTCCCACTCGATGGTGCCCGGGGGCTTGCTCGTGCAGTCCAGGACCACGCGGTTCACGTCCCGCACCTCGTTGGTGATGCGGGTGGAGATCCGGGCGAGCACCTCGTACGGCATGCGCGTCCAGTCGGCGGTCATCGCGTCCTCGGAGGAGACGGGGCGCAGCACGATCGGGTGGCCGTAGGTGCGGCCGTCGCCCTGTACGCCGACGCTGCGGACGTCCGCGAGCAGGACGACCGGGCACTGCCAGATCTCCCGGTCGAGGCCGGCGGCGGTCAGCTCGTGGCGGGCGATGGCGTCGGCCTCGCGGAGCAGGTCGAGCCGCTCCCTGGTGACCTCGCCGACGATGCGGATGCCGAGGCCGGGGCCGGGGAAGGGCTGGCGCTGGACGATCTCGTCCGGCAGGCCGAGCTCCTGGCCGACCATCCGGACCTCGTCCTTGAACAGCTGGCGCAGCGGCTCGACGAGTTCGAACTCGATGTCGTCGGGCAGGCCGCCGACGTTGTGGTGGGACTTGATGTTCGCGGTGCCGCTGCCGCCGCCGGACTCGACGACGTCCGGGTACAGGGTGCCCTGGACCAGGAAGGCCACCGCCGGGCCGTCCTCCTGGAGGATCTCCAGCTGGGCCTGCTCGAAGACGCGGATGAACTCGCGGCCGATGATCTTCCGCTTGGTCTCCGGGTCGGAGACGCCGGCCAGCGCGTTCAGGAAGCGCTCCTGCGCGTCGACGACCTTCAGCTGGACGCCGGTGGCCGCGACGAAGTCCTTCTCGACCTGCTCGGTCTCGCCCTTGCGCATCAGACCGTGGTCGACGTAGACGCAGGTGAGCTGCGAGCCGATGGCCTTCTGTACGAGCGCCGCCGCCACGGCGGAGTCCACGCCGCCGGAGAGGCCGCAGATGGCGCGCTTGTCGCCGACCTGCTCGCGGATGGCCGCGATCTGCTCCTCGACGATGTTGCCGGTGGTCCAGGTGGGGGCCAGGCCGGCGCCTCGGTAGAGGAAGTGCTCCAGGATCTGCTGGCCGTGCGTGGAGTGCATGACCTCGGGGTGGTACTGGACCCCGTACAGCTTCTTCTCGTCGTTCTCGAAGGCCGCGACCGGGACGACGTTCGTCGAGGCGGTGACGGTGAAGCCCTCGGGGGCGGCGGAGCAGGCGTCGCCGTGGGACATCCACACCGACTGGTTGTCGGGGGTGCCCTCGAAGAGGGTGGATCCCGACTTGGAGACGGCCAGCGGGGTGCGGCCGTACTCGCGGGCGCCGGTGTTGTCGACCTGACCGCCGAGGGTGACCGCCATCAGCTGGAAGCCGTAGCACATGCCGAAGACGGGGACGCCGGCCTCGAACAGGGCGCGGTCGATGGTGGGCGCACCCTCCTCGTACACCGAGGACGGGCCTCCGGACAGGATGATCGCCTTGGGGTTCTTGGCGAGCATCTCGGCCACGGGCATCGTGCCGGGCACGATCTCGCTGTAGACCCGGGCCTCGCGGACGCGACGGGCGATGAGCTGGGCGTACTGGGCACCGAAGTCGACGACGAGAACCGTGTCCGGGGCGCTGTCGTGGGCGGCGGTGTGTGCTTCAGGCACGGGCAGGCCTTCCGGCGGAAGAGGGTGTGTTTTGTCGATTCTAACGGGGGACGGGTGGGCCGTTTCGTCTCACCATCCGAACCCGTTTGGCCGGGAGCGGGGTGGAAGGTCATAATCCGTTCCATGCGCGAGCAGCTGAGCTTCCTCTTTACCTATGGCACCGGTCGGTCCGGTCGCCATGGGTCATCGTGATGCTCGCTTGAGCCGCTGACTTCCCAGAGCGCCCCGGTCCGACAGGACCGGGGCGCTCTGGCGTTCCCGCCCCTGTCGGGCCCCCACACCCACAGGAGAACCTCATGTCCGTCACCACCCCCGAGCAGCTCATCACCGACTCCCGTGAGCGGATCGACGCCATCGACGACCGGATCATCGGCCTGATCCAGGAGCGGATGGCCGTCTCGACGGTGATCCAGGACGCCCGGATCGGCTCGGGCGGCCGTCGGGTGCACCTGTCACGCGAGATGGAGGTGCTCTCGCACTGGAGCGATGCCCTCGGCAAGCCGGGCACCCAGCTCGCCATGACCCTGCTGGAGCTGTGCCGGGGCCGCGTCTGAGGCGGGCGCGGGGCGTGCGGGCCCGGTCGCGGGCGGGTGTTCGTCACTCGTCCGGACCGTGACCGGCCCGGGGAGTCCTCGTTGAGACGGTGTCCGCGCCGGCCAGGTGCGGGTCCGCACCACCACGCGTGGCTCTGCCGGAGCGATGAGACGTACGGCCCGACGGTCGTGCGTCGTGGGACCTCGCTCCTTCACGTGACCGGACGGCAGGGGACAGCGGTCCGGTCACCACGTGAGAAGACGGCCGGCCCGGGGGACGCCCCGGGCCGGCCGTCGTGCTGTGCCCTCGTGCTCTTGAGAAAGCCGCGCGTGTGCGAAAGCCGCGCGTGGAAAGCCGCGCCCGGACCTACGTGCGCGCGGGACCCCGGCGGCGGACCGCCACGTACAACGCGCCGCCCGCGGCGATCAGGGCCGCGGCGCCGAGCGCGATCGGGCCGGCGGTGACGCCGGTGGAGGCGAGGTTGCCGCTCCCGTGGGCGGTGGTGCCCGAGCCGGTGCCGGTGCCCTTGACGCCGGCGGCCGTGGCCGAGGCGCTCGCCGTCGGGGTCGCGGAGGCGCCCGGCGAGGGGGTGCCGGCGCTCGTGGAGGGGCGCGGGGTCGGGCGCGGGCCGGTGCCGTCGTCCTGGGCGTTCACCACGAGGACGGCCGTGTTGTTGGCGGGGTTCGGGTCGAAGGCGTGCGGCCTCGGCGCGGTCGCGCCCCAGTCGCCGACGGTGACGGAGCCCTTGGCGTTCACCAGGGTCTTCTCCACCTTGAGGTCGAACGGGTAGACGGCCCGCTGGTTCTCGCGGACCGTGTCGCCGAGTGCGCACACGTAGCGGGGCGCGCCGAGCTGCTCGGCACGCTCGCCGCCGGTGGCGGTGGTGGCGGTGCAGCCGTCGGGCTTGCGGACGACCCGTACGCCGTCGGGCATCACGATGACGGTGCGGGCCGCCGAGTCGCCGGCGCGGGCGCCGCGGATCCAGGCCGGACCCTTGTTCTCGAAGGTGAACGCGGTCGTGAGGGTGTCGCCCGAGTCGCCTTCGAGGGACACGGCCGCCGTCGTGAAGTCGGCCGTGTTGCGGACGGCGAAGTCGAAGGTGCGCCGGTTGTCGCCGGGGTTCAGGTCGACGGCGCGCGCGCTCGCGGCGGCCTTCGCGGCCCGCTTGGCGACGCCCAGGCGCTTGCCCGTGGCCGTCTTGCCGTCCCACTGCGCGGCCTTCGGCTGGTCGCCGGCCGGGTGGATGCCGTAGCCGAGCCGGTCGCTGTAGGCGCTCTGGTTGGCCTTGACGTGCAGCGGGCTGTCCCCGGCGAGTTCGTAGGTCTCGCCCGGCTCGAAGTCCCCGTCGACCGAGCACAGGGCCGTGGTGATGTCCGCGACGGTGCGGGTGCGGCAGTTGTCGTACGCCTCCACGAGGCTCATGCCGCGCGTGGTCTCCAGCTCCAGCACCACGCCCCTGGCCGAGTGGGTGCCCGCGTTGGTGAACACGAGCGGCAGCGGCTGGCTCTCGCCGGGCCGCGGGTCGCGCTTGAGCGCCATCTCCCGCATGACGAGGTCCGGTCCGCCGACGGTGAGCTTCGTGGTGGTCGGGGTGACGGTGGCCCCGTCCGTCTTCCCCGTCACCGTGATCTCGCCGGTGTCGCCGTTCTTCGCGTTCTTGGCGGCGGCGACCAGCAGCTCGACGCGCGGCAGGGTGCCGCGCACGGTGCAGACGAGCGCGGTGGCGGCGACCGTGCACTTCTCCTTGGCGCCGTGCGCGTCCTCCCGGACCGTCGCGATGCCGGCGACCTTGGTCAGGTCGACGGTGAGGACGGCCTCCCCGCCGAAGCCGGCGCCGGTCCGGGGGACGTCGAGGGTGAAGACGAGCGACTCTTCCCTCGGGCTGCCGGTCGCCGGGGGCACCGGGAGCGGGAGGGCGGTGGGGCCGCTCACCGGGAAGGCGGGGTCCGCGGCGTGCGCGGGGGTGGTGGCCAGGCCCACGGCCACCAGGCCGCAGGCGGCCAGGAGGGAGATGCGCTTTCTCATGCCCCCGTTGACCGTCCGGGGTGCGGGGCGGTTGCCTCGTTGACCATGTGATGGACACCACAGCCCTGTCGGGCCGGTTCCGCTACAACCTTCCGGGGCGACCACCGGTCACTCATGTACATCGGCGGACACCGCGCTCGGAGGGGGAGCGCGGTGTCCGCCGATGTCGTACCCGGCCGGTATCCGGCCTCAGTGCTCCGGTTCCGGTTGCCTCGGAGGTATTTCCGGGACGGCGAGGAACGGCAGCCGCAGCGCGCCGAAGGCGTCCTTCGGGACGGCCGGGCGGACCGGTTCCACGGCCGAGAGCCGGACGTAACCGGAGCCCTGGGCGGGGCGCGGGTCCTCCTCGCCGTTGTTCGGCCAGTACGACATGGCCCGCTCGGCCTGCGCCGTGATCGTCAGCGACGGGTTGACCCCGAGGTTGGCGGAGACCGCCGAGCCGTCGACCACCGAGATGCCGGGGTGACCGTACAGCCGGTGGTACGGGTCGACCACTCCCTCGGCCGGGTTCTCGCCGATCGGGCAGCCGCCGAGGAAGTGCGCGGTCAGCGGGGTGCCCATCAGCTCGCCGACGTTGCTGCCCGCGAACCCGTTGATCTCCTCGGCGAGCAGGGTCGCCGCCTCCGTGGCCTCCGCGATCTGTACCGGGTTGGGGGCGCCGTGGCCCTGCCGGGCGGTCAGCAGGCCCTTTCCGATCCCGCCGGGCTTGCGGTACGTGGTGAGGGAGTTGTCCAGGGACTGCATGACGAGCCCGATGATCGTCCGCTCGGACCAGCGCCGGTTGGAGAGCGAGCGCGCCAGTTGCACGGGATGCCTGGCGGTCCGCGCGAACCAGGCCCGGACCCGGTGCTTGCCGTACGGCACCTGGAGGATGGTCATGAACCCCATGGCGTTGGAGCCCTTGCCGTAGCGGACGGGCTCGATGTGGGTGTTCGCGTCGGGGTGCACGGACGAGGTGATGGCCACCCCGTGGGTGAAGTCGGCCCGGCGGCCCTCGCCGTGCCGCTTGCGGTAGCGCCGGTCGTCGGTCTGGGCGCCGACCAGGCCCTCGGAGTTGGTACGGGTCAGTTCCCCGAGCCGGTCCGAGAGCCGGGGCAGCTCGCCCCGGTCCTTCATCGTGTGCAGCAGGGTCTGGGTGCCGTACGTGCCGGCCGCGACGACCACGTACCGGGCGCGCAGCACCTTGGCCTTGCCGCGGCGGCGGTGGTCGGTGGGGACGGTGCGGACCCGGTGGCCGCCGTCGGGGTGCTCGGAGATCGCGGTGACGGTGGTCATGGGGTGGATGACGGCGCCGGCGCGCTCGGCGAGGTGCAGGTAGTTCTCGTTCAGGGTGTTCTTCGCGCCGTGCCGGCAGCCGGTCATGCACTCGCCGCACTCGGTGCACGCCTTGCGGGCGGGGCCCTTGCCGCCGAAGTAGGGATCGGCGACCTCCTCGCCGGCCCTGGCCCGCCGGCTGCCCTCGGCGTCCTCGCCGTCCCCGAAGAAGACGCCGACCGGGGCCATGTGGAAGGAGTCGGCGACGCCCATCCGTTCGGCCGCCGCCTTCAGGTGGACGTCCGAGGGGGTCGTCGTCGGGTTGAGCCGGACCCCCAGCATCCGCTTGGCCTGGTCGTAGTACGGGGCGAGTTCCTCGCGCCAGTCGGTGATGGAGGCCCACTGCCGGTCCTCGAAGAAGGCGGCGGGCGGCACGTAGAGGGTGTTGGCGTAGTTCAGCGAGCCGCCGCCCACCCCGGCGCCCGCGAGCACCATCACGTTGCCGAGCAGGTGGATCCGCTGGATGCCGTAGAGCCCGAGCGCCGGGGCCCACAGGTAGTTCCGCAGGTCCCAGCTGTTCTTCGGCAGGCTCTGGCGGGTGAAGCGGCGCCCTGCCTCCAGGACGCCGACCCGGTAGCCCTTCTCGGTGAGCCGCAGCGCCGAGACCGACCCCCCGAAGCCCGATCCGATGACGATCACGTCGTAGTCGTACGACACTGCGTTGCCTCCCGGGCGGTCGTGCCTAACGGAATCGGAGCGCCTTCATGACCTTCAGGCTGCGGGTCATGAACGCCGCGTACTTCTCGTCGTCCATGCCCAGCGAGGGGGCCATCGGGAGCAGCCGCTGGTGGGCGACGGTCTGCGCCTCGGTGTACTTGAGGATGCCCTCGGAGCCGTGCCGGCGGCCGAGGCCGGAGTCCTTCATGCCGCCCATGGGCGCCTGGGCGCTGCCGTAGGCCGGGGCGTAGCCCTCGTTGATGTTGACGGTGCCGGTGCGCAGGCGGGCGGCGACGGCGTGGCCGCGGCGCGCGTCCTTCGTCCAGACGCTGGAGTTGAGCCCGTACGAGGTGGCGTTGGCCTGCGCGACGGCCTCGTCCTCGTCGGTGAACCGGTAGATCGAGACGACCGGGCCGAAGGTCTCCTCGCCGCAGACCGCCATGGGGGTCTCGACGCCGTCGAGGATGGTGGGCTCGTAGAACAGCGGGCCGATGTCGGGGCGGGCGACGCCGCCCGCGACCAGGGTGGCGCCCTTGGCGACGGCCTCGTCCACGTGCCGTTGGACGGTCTCCAGCTGGCGTTCGCCGACGAGCGAGCCCATGTCGGCCCCGTACGCGAGGGAGTTGCCGAGCCTCATGGCCTTCGTGCGGGCGGCGAACCGCTCGACGAACGCGTCCGCGATCGACTCGTGGACGTAGAGCCGTTCGATGGAGATGCACAGCTGTCCCGCGGAGGAGAAGCAGGCGCGGACGGCGCCCGCCGCGGCCTTCTCCACGTCGGCGTCGCGCAGGACGAGCATGGCGTTCTTGCCGCCGAGTTCGAGGGTGACGCCGACGAGGCGGTCGGCCGCGCCCCGGGCGACCTCGCGGCCGGTACGGGTGGAGCCGGTGAACGAGACGTAGTCGGCGTGCCGGACCACCTCGGGGCCGACGACGGGGCCCTCGCCCAGGACGATCTGGAAGACCTCGGCGGGCAGACCGGCCTCGATCAGCAGGTCACGGGCCCACAGGGCGGTGAGCGCGGTCTCCGTGTCGGGCTTCATGACCACGGCGTTGCCGGCGACGAAGGCGGGCAGCGCATCGCCGACGGACAGTTCGAGGGGGTAGTTCCAGGGGGCGATCTGGCCGACGACCCCGCGCGGCTGGCGCAGCTCGGTGACCTTGGTGAGGGTGGGGATGGCGCCGGTGTGGCCCTTGGGACGCAGGTACGAGGGCGCCTTGCGGCCGTAGTGGCGAGCGGCGACCGCGACGGCCTGCACCTCCTCGTGGGCGTGCAGCCGGGCCTTGCCGGTCTCCAGCTGGATCAGGTCGAGCACCTCGGCCTGCCGGGCCAGCACCAGGTCGTGGAAGCGCAGCAGCACGGCGGCCCGGCCGCGTGCGGAGGCGGCGGCCCAGGCGGGCTGGGCGGCGCGGGCCCGGGCGAAGGCCTCGGCCACGTCCTCGGGCCCGGCCTCGGGCAGGTCCGCCAGTTTGTCCCCGGTGAAGGGGGTGTGGTTGGCGGTGCGACCGGATCCGATCACTCCGCGGGTCAGCCGGGCGACCAGGTCGGGGGTCACCACGTCGGCGGCGGTACGGGCGCCGGCCGGGGCGGCGGCCACCGGGTTGGTGGGCTGCGGTGCGGCGCGGAGGGGGGCGGCGGGGGCCTGCGAGTCCGTCATGGCGGTGAGCGTATTCCGCCTGCGGGCCTTTGGGTACCCGTGGGTAACCGGATTTTGACATTTCCGCCAGTGATCGCTGGCAGGATGGCCGGGCAAGGTGGCCGCACGGGCCCCCGGACCCCCGTCAGTCCGTCTTGGGCGGGGGCTGCCAGCCGCTGAGCACCGTGTCGAACTGCTGCCGGGTCTTCGCCCAGTCGGCGGCCGGGCTCGACATGTAGACCGCGTACTCGGTGTCGTCCGGGGCCACGTACATCTGCTCGATGGCCCGGCGCGGACCGGCGTGCGTGCCCTTCTCGGTCAGGGTGAACTCCCAGATCGCGGCGCGGACGGTGTCCCGGAAGCCGTTCTGCTCCAGCTTCTGCCGCTTGTAGTCCGACCGCTGCTTGAGCTGCTTCTCCAGGTCCAGCAGGTGCGTGTACGGGTTGTCGTAGTCCGGGGTCGAGTCGAAGGCGATCCGCACGAAGTGGTTGCCGTTGTCCGGGGTGTAGTCGATCTGCGTGCCGTTCATCTGGCGCTCCCAGCCCTCCGGGACGAAGAGCGTGAAGCCCGCCGGGTCGACGACCTTCTTCCAGCCCGCGGGCGGGGTGGCCGCCGCCTGCTGCTCGGCATCGTCGGGCTGACCCTGGTCGGGGGCGCTGACGTTCTTGTCCTCGCCCTCGGCCCTGCCCTCCGTGTACTTGAGGACCCCGAAGACCCCGCCGCCGCCGAGCAGCGCCGCGACCAGGGCCACGGCCGCCGCCCGCTTGATGCGGCCCGGGAACGGCACGGGGGCGGGGGCCGGGGGTGATTGCTCGGCGAGCACGGTCGTGCCGCCGGGTTCGCCGCCCGTCGGGGGCCGCGTCGGGGGCTCCTGGGCCGACTCCTCGCCCCCTCCCGCCTCCCGGGCGGCGGGGGACCGTTCCTCCGCGGTCATCGCACGCGTCGGGACGTACGCCTGGGCCGACTTCGGCTCCCGGCCCTCCATCGCCTCGATCAGCATCCGCTCGGCCTCCGACGCCGAGGGCCGCTCCGCGGGGTCCTTGCGCAGCAGCGCCGTGATGACGGGGCCGAGCGCCCCGGCCTGCCGCAGGGCGGGCGGCTCGTCGTTGACGACGGCCTGGAGACTGGAGATGGGCGAGGTGCGCCGGAACGGCGAGCGGGCCTCGACCGCGGTGTAGAGGGTGGCACCGAGCGACCACAGGTCCGAGGACGGGTCGGGGGCGCCGCCGGTGACCCGCTCGGGGGCCAGGTAGTCGATGGAGCCGACGAGTTCACCCGTGCGCGTGATGGACGAGTCGCCCTCGATCGCGGCGATGCCGAAGTCGGTGAGCAGGACCCGTCCGTCCTTGGCGAGCAGGACGTTGCCCGGCTTCACGTCCCGGTGCAGCACCCCGACGGCGTGTGCGGCCCGCAGGGCGCCCAGCACGTGCAACCCGATCCGGGCGGCCTCGCGGGGCTCGATGCGGCCCGCCGCCTTCGCCGCCTCGGCGAGGGAGGGCCCGTCGATGTACTCCATGACGATCCACGGGCGGTCGTCGTGCTCCAACACGTCGTGGACGGTCACGACCGCCGGATGCTGGATCCGGGCCGCGGCCCGGGCCTCCTTCTGCGTCCGGGCATGCATGACCTCCCGGTCGGCCTGGGCGACGTACAGACCTGCCGTCAGCTCCTTGACCGCCACGGTCCTGTGCAGCAACTCATCATGCGCGCGCCACACCTTGCCCATGCCGCCGCGGCCGATGGGCTCGACGAGCCTGTACCGGCTCGCGAGCACTGCACCCGCACCTGTCTGCTGTTCCACGAAACCTCGCCGCTCTGTGCACTTCGGGCCAGATTACGGAGCTTGCGCGCGATGCCGACACCGCGCGGGCGCGGTGAGACAGCACTGTGACGCAATCGCCGCATTGACATGCCGTCAGCGCTCTGTCAACCCCCTGGCTTGTAACTCCCCGTGGCCTTCTCGAAGACCTCGGTGACCCTTCCTTCCTCGTCCTGCGGTCCGGTCACCAGGACCACGTGGTAGACCCCACCCAACGCGACGACGAAGTTGCGCGCAACGACGCTGCGTCCCGCCGAGTCGATCCACGTGTACCGGCCGGTGACCCGCACCTGTTGGCCCACCGTGGTCGACTTGACGTCCCCACCGCTCGCCCAACTGGAATTACGGTACGGGGACAATTCCGGCTCCTTGTCCTTCTGGTACGTGAGCGGGTCCGGCCTGCCGCCCTCGACCTTGTCCCGTCCCGGCACCACCGTCAACACGAATTGCCCATCCACGTAACGGACCTGGCCCGCCTCGTTGATGCCGCGCCGTTCCCAGCCGTCGGGAACCGCCATCTCGAAGTGTTCGGGGTCCTGTTGGGTGGTGTAGCCGGGCGGAGCGGGCACGGGCGCCTTGCTCTGCGAGGCGGGCTTGGACTCCGGGGTGCCCGAGGGCGTCCGCCCGGGGCCCTGGCCGGACGTGGGCGGCGCGCTGGAGACGGGGGGTCGGGGAGTGGAACCGTCCGGCTCCCCCTGCGCCCGCTGGTCCGCGGAGCGGGGCATGAACAGCAGGGCGTACCCCACCGCCGCCGCGAGTAACGCGAGGACGCCGACCAGCAGGGTTCGCCCGAGGGAACGCGGCTTGCGGCGCGGGGCCTCCGCGCTGCGGTGGCGACCGTGCACGTCGCCGCGCCTGCGCACGACGGGCAGCCGCGTCGGGTCCGGGTCCGCCATCGGCAGCATCCCGAAGGCGCCGTCGGGTTCGGGAGCGGAGCGCACCAGCGAGCGCAGCCAGCCGCGCAGCTCCTCGAAGTCGGGTCGTTCGGTGGGGTCCTGGCGCAGCAGCGACTCGACGATCGGGCGCAGCGGACCGCATTCCTCGGCGAAGGCCGGGGGCTCGGAGCAGACCATCTCCACGAGGTCGGGGACGCTCTCCTCGGGGTACGGGGCGTGCCCCTGGACGGCGCGGTACAGGAGCGCGCCGAGCGCCCAGAGGTCGGTGGCGGGTCCGACGGGCGCGGCCAGTTGCCAGTGTCCGTGCACGGGGCCGGCCTGCTCGGGCGCCCAGCGCTCGGTGACTGCTCCCACGACGGCCATCCGGGTCTGCCGCGCGCGCTCGGCGTCCAGGCCGGTCCTTGGGCCACCGCCGCCGATGCGGGCGCCGGACCAGCCGTCGACGCCGACGGGCCGCGGGGCCGCCGGCGGGACCGGCTCGGGGACCGTGCGCGGGATCGGCCGCGGAGGTGCCGGGCGGGGCACGGCGACCCCGGTCCCGGGCCGAGGCTCGTCGGGCCGCACGACCGGGAAGGGGCCGGTGGGGTCCGGGGGTTCGGCTTGGCGGTACCCCTGGGGCAGGGCGAGCCGCGCGGGCAGCGCGGGCACGTTCACGGCGCCGGGTGACTCCGCGGTGTGCGCGGCCCCCGGGGCGTGCTCCGGCTCGGGGTCCGGCGGGTACGCGGGCTCCGGTTCCGGGGTCGGCGGGTACGCGGGCTCCGGCTCGGGGGTCGGTTCCCGCTCGGCGGCCGTGTCCTGGTCCGGCCGGCGGCGGGGGGTGGCCCCGTGCCAGGGCGCGGCCGGCGCGGCGGCCGGGCCCCCGTACGGGTACGAGTACCCCTGCGGCAGGTTCGAGCCCTCCGGGCGCGGCTCGGGTGCGGCGCCCGTGCCGGCCCTGCGTTCCTCCTCGACCTTGGCCGCGGCCGCCCGCGCGCCGGCCCGGTAGGCGGCGATGGTGCCGGCCCGCGCGGCGGCCTTGGCGTCGGGCCGCTCGGCGGAGGGCTCCGAGTCGGCCGCGGGACCCGCCTGGAGTGCCGGAAGCACCGGGATCGGGGGGCGTTCCGGGGTGATGTGGTCGGAGTACCGCGGCCCGGTGTCGTACCCCGGGGCCACCAGCGGGGCGTACTCGATGCCGGCGGACTCCCGCACGGGCGGAAGCGTCCGGGGTTCGGATCCGGCCTCGGACGCGGGCTCCGGGGCGGCCGGCGGCCGGCCGGGTCCGGGGATCCGGCCGTACGGGTCGGTCGCCCGCGGACCGAAGTCGAACCCCCGGCGCGCGGTTTCCCGGCCCGACGGGTCCGGCGCCGGCCCTTGGCTCGCCGGGTACCGGTCGACCGGCTCGGACGCGGGGAGTTCCGTACCGATCCCGGCGCCCTCGGGCACCGGGTCGTATCCGCAGAGGGCCTCCTCCGCGGCGCCCGCCGCGAGCCCCGTCAGGACGACCCGGCCGTCATCGCATATCAACACGGTCCGGACGGTGATGTTGCGGTGGGTCCAGCCGTGCGCGTGCAGCACCCGCAGCGCGGTCAGGACGTCGGCGGCCACCTCCGCCGCCCGATAGGGGGTCAGCGGCTCCTCGGCGATCAGGGCCGCCAACGGCCGCGCGGGGACGAGTTCGCTGACGATCCACAGCGAACCGCCCTCCGCGAAGACGTCGAAGACCTGGTCGAGGCGCGCGTGGTCGGGTACCGAGGCGGCGGCCTGCGCCGCCGCGATGGCCCGGCGCACGGCCGGGAGTTCGCCGGACGACCGGCGCCCGGTCGCCGGACCGCGCGTCCCGTCCAGCAGCTCCGCGTCCACGATCTCCGGCAACGGCACCTGACGGACCAGGACTTCCTGACCGCTGCGCGTGTCGAAGGCCCGGGTCTCGACGGGCTCGTACTCGTCCGACGGCGGCAGCGGCAGACGGTATCGGTCGGACAGGATCCGACCCGCGTAGTCCTCCACATCGCCTCCCCCGAGTGCGGTACCACCCCATGGTTCCCGCGGACACGATACGTCGCCCGGGGCGCCCGCGTCCCGGGCCTGGCAAGGCCCGCCCCCGCCCGGGGGACGACCCGGCTCAGCCCAGGGGCTGGAAGGTCTCGAATGCCGTGTTGCGCATCTGCGTGCACTCGGGGCCGTCCCACTGGTCGGCCGGGCAGCTGACCATGATGGCGTAGCCGTGCTTCCCGTCCACCTTGAAGCCGCGGTTCAGCACGTGGACCTTGATGCCCTTCTGCTCGCGCTCGAACTCCCAGTCCGCCGCGGTCGGATAGCCGCGGTAGTCCACGCCGTCCAACCGGATCAGGCGGTAGCCCGTGCTGCTGCCCTGGACGGCCGGGGCCAACTGGGCCCAGGCGAGACGTGCGTCGCCCGTCGGACTGTCGGTGAAGTCGACCTGGATGCGCGGGAAGCCGCCGTCGCGGCTGTATATGCCGCCGGAGCTCTCGCCGGCCGTGTCGGTCTGGTGGAAGCCCTCGGGCATCGCCATGGAGAAGTGGAACCGGGTGTCCGAGACCTTCGTGTAGCCGGCCGGCAGCCCTGTGCCCGGGGCGGCGCCCTGACCCTGTGTCTGGCCCGTGTTCTGTCCCTGTCCCTGGCCTTGTCCCTGCCCTTGGCCCTGGGCCTGACCCTGGCCCTGCCCCTGGCTCTGCGCGGGACTCTGCGCCGGGCTGGGCTCGCCGCTCTTCTTGCCCCCGCCGGATCCCCCGTTCGAGGACGCGTTGCCGGCGGAACCCGCCGACGCGCCGACGGCCGTCCCCGGGTTCGCGGACCCGGAGGCGGACGGCTTGGGACCGGCCTCGTCCTTGCCCTTGTCGTCGTCCCCGCTGACCGCCCACACGATCAGCGAGCAGATCACCGCCAGGACCACGACCACACCGGCGATGGCGAGCGCGATGGTGCGGCGCGACATCACATCGGTGAGCGACGCCGGGATCGGCTTGGGGCGGGACGACGGGGCCTCGGCCGCGGACGCCGTCGATGCGGCGGCGGCCGCGGTGGCGGCCTCCGCCGCGGCGGCCTTGCGGGCGGACTTCAGCGCCGCCCGGGTCCGCTCGCGCTGCTCGCGCTCGCGCCGCTCGCGTTCCTTCTTCTCCGCCTTCTCCGCGGCCTTCTCGGCGGCCTTGGCCGCCGCGGCGCGCTCGGCGGTGGCCTTGGCCTCGGCCTTCTCCGCCCTGTCCGCCTCGGCCTTCTCGGCTTTCTCGGCCTTCTCGGCCGCGATCCTGTCCGCCGCCTCCTTGGCGTCGGCGAGGGAGATCGCCTTGGTCTCCTCGACGGCCGGGGGCATCGCCGGCGCGGGCTCGGGGGCGTCGAGCACCGCCTTCAACATCGCCCGGGCGCGGTCGTCGTCGAGCCGCCCGGCGGGGTCCTTGACCAGCAGGCCGTAGATGACCTCGGTCAACGGACCGGCGTTCTTGGGCGGTTCCACCGGTTCGGTCATCACGGCGGTGAGGGTGGCGAGGGCGGAGCCCTTGTCGTACGGGGGCACGCCCTCGACGCAGGCGTACAGCAGGCCACCGAGCGACCACATGTCGGCGGGCGGGCCGGGCTTCTGGCCCCGGGCGCGCTCGGGAGAGATGTAGGAGGGGGCGCCGACGAGCATGCCGGTGGAGGTGACGGAGGGGTCGCCCTCGACCTGCGCGATGCCGAAGTCGGTGAGCACGACACGACCGTTGTCCGCTATGAGCACGTTGGACGGCTTCACGTCACGGTGCAGGATGCCCTGGTCGTGGGCGGCGCGCAGTACGTCGAGGACGGCGAGCCCGACCTCGGCCGCGCGGCGGGGCGTCAGCGGGCCGCGCTCGCGCACGAACTCGGCGAGGGAGGGGCCCTCGATGAGTTCCATGACGATCCACGGGCGGCCGTCCTCGTCCACGACGTCGTAGACGGTGACGGCGCCGCCGCTGCGGATCCGTGCGATCGCCTTGGCCTCGCGAAGGGTGCGGGTGATGAGGCGGCGCTTCTCGTCCTCGTCCACGCCCATGCTGAAGCGAAGTTCCTTGACGGCGACCGTCCGCCCGAGGATCTCGTCCTCGGCGCGCCACACGGTGCCCATGCCGCCCTTGCCGAGGACGGACCCGAGCCGGTACCTGCGGGCGAGCAACCGCCCTTCGTCCTGACCGGATTCCGCCGTGGCCGCCGCGCTCTTCGCGCCCTCGGGGGACCGCTGTGCGGGCACGACCTCGGGCCTCCCGGCCCCGGTCCTGACCGGGTCCGGCTTCGCCGGGGCGGGCTTGGCGGCCTCGGGCCCGCCAGCCTCGGGCCGGGCGTCCTCGGGATCGGCGGAGGCCACCTTGACGGCCGACGCGGGTTCCGCCTTCGCGGCGGGGGCCGCCTTGGCCAGGCTCGGCCCGGCCGGGGTGGACTTCGCCCCGGACGGACCCGGCTTCGGCGCGGCGGGCTTCGCGTCCCGCGGCCCGTCACCCGGCGGGGTGTCCGCCTTCGCGGCGGTGGCCCCGGCCGGGTTCGGCTTCGGCTTCGCGGCGCCGGGCTTCACACCCTCGGGTTCCGCCGCGGGCTCGGCCTTGCGCGGGCTCGGCTTCACACCCGCCGGCTCGGTGCTCGGTTCGGCGCTCTGCGCCTTACCCGCGGAATCCGGCGACTCGGTGTGCTCCGGCTTCGACATGCGTCCCCTCTGCGATCGTGCAGCCTGCCCGGCTGCCCCGGCAGCCGCCGAGGGGCACGGTAACCCGCCCCGGCAGAAACCTCATTGTTGCTCACTCCGCAACGGACGGGCGCCCCGGGGCAACGGTTCCCCCCTCCGCATCCCGGAGTTACAACGGAACGATGTCGGGAGCTCCCAGCCTGGCCGCGTCCGCCGTCAGGTCGTCCGGTTGGCGCTGCGATTCCCGTTCCGCTTGCACTCGCTTCTCGTAGTGCTCGACCTCGTTCTCGATCTGCTTCTTGTCCCAGCCCAGCACCGGAGCCATCAATTCCGCACACTCGCGCGCCGATCGCGTGCCCCGGTCGAAGGTCTCGATCGAGATCCGCGTCCGACGCGTCAACACGTCGTCCAGGTGCCTGGCCCCTTCGTGCGAAGCCGCGTAGACGACTTCCGCCCGCAGATAGTCCTCTGCCCCCGTGAGCGGCTCGGCCAACCCCGGATCCGCCACGATCAGGTCGAGCAGTTCCTCCGTCAGCGACCCGTACCGGTTGAGGAGGTGTTCCACCCGCGCCACGTGGATGCCCGTGCGCGCCGCGATCCGGGCGCGGCCGTTCCACAGGGCCCGGTACCCCTCCGCGCCCACCAGCGGGACGTCCTCGGTCACGCACTCCGCGACCCGTTGGTCCAGCCCGTGCACCGCCTCGTCCACGGCGTCCTTGGCCATCACCCGGTACGTCGTGTACTTGCCGCCCGCCACCACGACCAGCCCCGGCACCGGGTGGGCCACCGTGTGTTCGCGCGAGAGCTTGCTGGTCGCGTCGGACTCGCCGGCCAGCAGGGGCCGCAGGCCCGCGTAGACGCCCTGGACGTCGTCGCGCGTCAGGGGGACCGCCAGCACCGAGTTCACGTGCTCCAGCAGGTAGTCGATGTCCGCGCTGGACGCCGCCGGGTGCGCCTTGTCGAGGTCCCAGTCGGTGTCCGTGGTGCCGACGATCCAGTGGCGTCCCCAGGGGATGACGAAGAGCACGGACTTCTCCGTGCGCAGGATCAGCCCGGTGGAGGAGTGGATCCGGTCCTTCGGGACGACCAGGTGGATGCCCTTCGAGGCCCGTACGTGGAACTGGCCGCGCTCCCCGATCAGCGCCTGGGTGTCGTCAGTCCACACCCCGGTGGCGTTGACGACCTGCTTCGCGCGGATCTCGTACTCGCCGCCGCCCTCCACGTCCCGCACCAGCGCGCCGACCACCCGTTCACCCTCGCGGAGGAAGCCGACCACCCTCGCCCCGTTGGCGCACTGCGCCCCGTACGCGGAGGCCGTTCGAACCAATGTGGTGACGTACCGGGCGTCGTCCATCTGGGCGTCGTAGTACTGCAGGGCGCCGACCAGGGCGTCCTTGCGCAGCGCCGGCGCGACCCGCAGCGCGTGCTTGCGCGAGAGGTGCCGGTGGGTGGGGAGCCCGCGGCCGTGCCCGCTGGAGAAGGACATCGCGTCGTACAGGGCCACGCCCGAGCCGGCGTAGAGGCGCTCCCAGCCCTTGTGCTGGAGCGGGTACAGGAACGGCACCGGCTTGACCAGGTGCGGCGCGAGTCGCTCCAGCAGCAGCCCGCGTTCCTTCAGGGCCTCGCGGACGAGGGCGAAGTCGAGCATCTCCAGGTAGCGCAGTCCGCCGTGGATCAGCTTGCTGGAGCGGCTGGACGTGCCCGAGGCCCAGTCCCGTGCCTCGACCAGCCCGGTGGACAGGCCTCTGGTGGCCGCGTCGAGCGCGGTGCCGGCGCCGACCACTCCCGCGCCGACGACCAGCACGTCCAGCTCCCGTTCGGCCATCCGGGCAAGTGCCTCGGCCCGCTGAACCGGTCCCAGTGTCGCTGTCCTCACGGCTGCCTCCCGTTGCTGCGGGGGAATCCCCGCTCGATGCGGGTGATCCCGCTCACATTCCCCGCTGTTGATTCTGACCGTCCGCACTCACATCGGCCACCGCCTGTGGACAACACAACGGCAGCCACCACCTCACAATGCGACATATCTGTCATATATACGCCTAGTCTGACATTGCGCCTGCTCCAGCCCTCCACAGGACTTGCGCGCCCAGCCCCCTCATGCAAGGGAAGGGAAGGGACGGCACCTCCATGCCCGCAGATCTCGCCGTCATCGGACTCGGCCACCTCGGCCTCCCTCTCGCTCAGGCGGCCGTCGCCGCCGGAATCGAGACCGTCGGCTTCGACAGCGGTCCGGCCACGGACAGCACCCTCACCGCCGCCGAGATCCGCCGCATGTCGGCGGCCGGCTTCCGGGTCACCACCAACCCCGCCGAACTGGGCCGGGTCCGTACCGCCGTCATCTGCGCCCCTACCCAGCTCGGCGCCGATCGTGCGCTCGATCTCTCCGCTGTCGGCGACGCGGGCCGTGCGCTCGCCGCCCGGCTGCGCCCGCACACCACCGTCATCCTGGAGTCCGCCGCCCATCCGGGGGTCACCGAGGACTACCTGCGCCCGATCCTCGAAGCCGGATCCGGGCTGCGCGCGGGCCGGGACTTCCACCTGGCCTACTCCCCCAGCCGGCACGACCCGGGCAACCGGACGCACGGGATCTCCAACACCCCCAAGGTGATCGGCGGCCTCACCCCCGCCTGCACCGAGTCCGCGCACGCCTTCTACGCCCGCCTCACCGAGAAGGTGGTGCGCGCCCGCGGCCTGCGCGAGGCGGAGACCGTGCAGCTGCTGGAGACCAACTACCGGCACGTGAACATCGCCCTCATGAACGAGATGGCCGTCCTCTGCCACGACCTCGGGGTCGACCTGTGGGACGTCATCCGGTGCGCCGAGACGAAGCCGTACGGGTTCCAGGCGTTCCGCCCCGGCCCCGGCGTCGGCGGCCACGGCGTCCCGCTCGACCCGAACTACCTCCCCCACACCACCCGCACCCCCGGTCACCCGCTGCGCATGGTCGGCCTGGCCCAGGAGATCAACAACCGGATGCCGCAGTACGTCATCCAGCGCTCCGCCGCCCTGCTGAACGAGCACGGGAAGTCCGCCCGCGGCGCCCGGGTCCTGCTGCTCGGGGTGACGTACAAGCCGGACCTCGCCGACCAGGAGGGCTCGCCGGCGCGCGAGATCGCCAGCCGGCTCATCGACCTCGGGGCCCAGATCAGCTACCACGACCCGTACATCCCGGCCTGGCGGGTCCGTGACCAGCCCGTCCCGCGCGCCGACTCGCTGTACGAGGCCGCCGCCCACGCGGACCTGACGATCCTGCTCCAGCACCACCGCACCTACGACCTCCAGGGCCTGGCGGTCAAGGCGCAGCTCCTGCTGGACACCCGGGGCGCCAGCCCGATCGGCGCGGCGCACCGCCTCTGACGCCCCCACGCCACGCCCGGAGCGGCCCTCGCCGGCCGCTCCGGGGCCGGCGGGCGGGGGTCCCCCGATAAATCCCCCGCCGAATGTCAGGGCCTGCTGTTAGCCTGCGGCGTTCTTATCTCGCACATACGTCCCCGGTGGACACCGGTTGACCCAGACGTGTGCCGTGTTCCCTGGGGGGATTTCTCATGAGCCAGCAGTTCCAGCCGCCCGCGCCCGATTCCTACACCGCCGCCCCCGCTCCCGCCGCGGCGCGCGGCGGCAACGTCGGCCTCGGCATCCTCGCCGCCGTCGTCGTCGCCCTGGTCGCCGCAGGCGCGTACGGCGGCATCATGAACGCCATCGACCGCCAGGTCGGCTACGTCGCGGTCGGCGTCGGGCTCCTCGTCGGCCTCGCCGCCGGCAAGGTCGGCGGCAGGAACCCGGCCCTCCCCGTGGTCAGCGCGATCCTCTCGATCGGCGCCGTCTACCTCGGCCAGCTGTTCTTCATCGCGCTCGCGCTCGCCGACTACGCCCACATCGGCGTCGCGGACGTTCTGAGCGACCCGGGCATCGGCGGTCTGAACGACATCTGGAAGGAATCGGCCGAGGCCATGGACTACCTCTTCCTCGGCATCGGCGGCTTCGTCGCCTTCGGCGCGGCCAAGAAGGTCAGCGACTGATTCCCGGTCCCGCGTACGCCGGAGGGCCGGCGCCCCGATCGGGGCGCCGGCCCTCCGGCGTACGGCGTGGCAGTCGGTCAGCGGCGGTGCTGAGAGTCCGCGACGGTGACCTCGACCCGCTGGAACTCCTTGAGCTCGCTGTAGCCGGTGGTGGCCATCGAGCGGCGCAGCGCGCCGAAGATGTTCATGGAACCGTCCGGGGAGTGCGACGGGCCGGTCAGGATCTCCTCGGTGGTGCCCACCGTGCCGAGGTCGACCTTCTTGCCGCGCGGCACGTCCTCGTGGACGGCCTCCATGCCCCAGTGGTTGCCCTTGCCGGGCGCGTCCGTGGCACGGGCCAGCGGGGAGCCCATCATCACGGCGTCCGCGCCGCAGGCGACGGCCTTCGGGATGTCGCCCGACCAGCCCACGCCGCCGTCGGCGATGACGTGCACGTAGCGGCCGCCGGACTCGTCCATGTAGTCGCGGCGGGCTGCGGCCACGTCCGCGACGGCGGTGGCCATCGGGACCTGGATGCCGAGGACGTTGCGCGTGGTGTGCGCGGCGCCGCCGCCGAAGCCCACCAGCACGCCGGCCGCGCCGGTGCGCATCAGGTGCAGGGCCGCGGTGTAGGTGGCGCAGCCGCCGACGATGACCGGGACGTCCAGTTCGTAGATGAACTGCTTGAGGTTCAGCGGCTCCGCGGCGCCGGAGACGTGCTCGGCGGACACCGTGGTGCCGCGGATCACGAAGATGTCCACGCCGGCGTCGACGACGACCTTGGAGAACTCGGCCGTGCGCTGCGGGGACAGCGCGGCGGCGGTGACGACGCCCGAGTCGCGCACCTCCTTGATGCGCTGCCGGATCAGGTCGGCCTGGATGGGCGCGGCGTAGATCTCCTGGAGGCGGCGGGTGGCGGCCTCCTCGTCGAGCTCGTTGATCTCGTCGAGCAGCGGCTGCGGGTCCTCGTACCGGGTCCACAGACCTTCGAGGTTCAGCACGCCGAGGCCGCCGAGCTCGCCGATGCGGATGGCGGTCTGCGGGGAGACCACGGAGTCCATGGGGGCGGCCAGGAAGGGGAGCTCGAAGCGGTACGCGTCGATCTGCCAGGCGATCGAGACCTCCTTCGGGTCCCGCGTACGCCGGCTCGGGACGATGGCGATGTCGTCGAACGCGTACGCCCTGCGGCCGCGCTTGCCGCGCCCGATCTCGATCTCAGTCACGTGTGGTGGCCTTTCCTCTGGGTCTGCCCGTCCAGTATCCCCGAACCCCGGGGGCCCGCGTTCCGGTGACCGCCGTACGGACACGCTCCACCCGGGCGCGGACGCGATCCCCGGGTCCGGGAACGGTGAAGGGCGGCCCCGGATCAACCGGAACCGCCCAGTTCACGCGTGTGTGGGGGCCGCTCAGCCCTTGCGGGAGTAGTTCGGCGCCTCGACCGTCATCTGGATGTCGTGCGGGTGGCTCTCCTTGAGGCCCGCCGAGGTGATCCGGACGAACCGGCCGCGGTCCTGCAGCTCGGGAACCGTGCGGCCGCCGACGTAGAACATCGACTGGCGCAGGCCGCCGACGAGCTGGTGCACGACCGCGGAGAGCGGGCCGCGGTACGGGACCTGGCCCTCGATGCCCTCGGGGATGAGCTTGTCGTCGCCGCCCACGCCCTCCTGGAAGTAGCGGTCCTTGGAGAAGGACTTCTGCTCGCCGCGGGACTGCATCGCGCCCAGCGAGCCCATGCCCCGGTAGGACTTGAACTGCTTGCCGTTGATGAAGAGCAGTTCGCCCGGGGACTCCTCGCAGCCCGCGAGCAGGGAGCCCAGCATCACCGTGTCGGCGCCCGCGACCAGGGCCTTGGCGATGTCGCCGGAGTACTGGAGGCCGCCGTCGCCGATGACCGGGACGCCCGCGGCCTTGGCGGCCAGCGAGGCCTCGTAGATCGCGGTGACCTGCGGGACGCCGATGCCGGCGACGACGCGGGTGGTGCAGATGGAGCCGGGGCCGACGCCGACCTTGATGCCGTCGCAGCCGGCGTCGATGAGCGCCTGGGCGCCGTCGCGGGTGGCGATGTTGCCGCCGATGACGTCGACGGAGGAGTTCGACTTGATCTTGGAGACCATGTCGCCGACGAGCCGGGAGTGGCCGTGGGCGGTGTCGACGACGATGAAGTCGGCGCCCGCCTCGATCAGGGCCTGGGCCCGCTCGTACGCGTCGCCCGCGACACCGACGGCCGCGCCGACGAGCAGCCGGCCGTCCTTGTCCTTCGCGGCGTTCGGGTACTTCTCCGCCTTGACGAAGTCCTTGACGGTGATGAGGCCCTTGAGGGTGCCCGCCTCGTCGACCAGCGGAAGCTTCTCGATCTTGTGGCGGCGCAGCAGCTCCATGGCGTCCACGCCGGAGATGCCGACCTTGCCGGTGACCAGCGGCATCGGGGTCATGACCTCGCGCACCTGGCGGCTGCGGTCCGACTCGAAGGCCATGTCGCGGTTGGTGACGATGCCGAGGAGCTTGCCCGCCCCGTCGGTGACCGGGACGCCGGAGATGCGGAACTTGGCGCAGAGCTGGTCGGCCTCGCCGAGGGTGGCGTCCGGGTGCACGGTGATCGGGTCGGTGACCATGCCGGACTCGGAGCGCTTCACGAGGTCGACCTGGTTCGCCTGGTCGACGATGGAGAGGTTGCGGTGCAGGACGCCGACGCCGCCCTGGCGGGCCATCGCGATGGCCATCCGCGCCTCGGTGACCTTGTCCATGGCCGCGGACAGCAGCGGGACGTTGACGCGGACGTTGCGCGAGATGAGGGAGGAGGTGTCGATCTGGTCCGGCGCCATGTCCGACACGCCGGGGAGCAGCAGCACGTCGTCATACGTGAGGCCGAGTGTGGCGAATTTGTCGGGCACTCCATCGGCGTTCACAGTCATGACACCTTCCCAAATGGTCTTGCTCAGCGCGGATGTCCATGCTAACGGGATCGCGACGCGTCTCATTCCACGACCAAGGTCAAGGAGAAGTTTCGTCGTTTCCTACTACTGGACTCCGCTGCCGGGCCCTGCCCCGGACCGCGGTCGGCGGTCTACTGCTCCGCCAGTGCCCGGAGTCGACTGAGCGCCCTGTGCTGAGCCACGCGCACCGCTCCGGGGGACATCCCGAGCATCTGCCCGGTCTCCTCGGCGGTCAGGCCGACGGCCACCCGCAGCACGAGCAGTTCGCGCTGGTTCTCGGGCAGGTTGGCCAGCAGCTTCTTGGCCCAGGCGGCATCGCTGCTGAGCAGCGCCCGCTCTTCCGGGCCGAGCGAGTCGTCGGGCCGCTCGGGCATCTCGTCCGACGGGACCGCCGTGCTCCCCGGGTGCCGCATGGCGGCCCGCTGGAGGTCGGCGACCTTGTGCGCGGCGATGGCGAAGACGAAGGCCTCGAAGGGGCGTCCGGTGTCCCGGTAGCGCGGCAGCGCCATCAGGACGGCGACACAGACCTCCTGCGCGAGGTCCTCGACGAAGTGACGAGCGTCACCCGGTAGTCGGGAGAGCCGGGTGCGGCAGTAGCGGATCGCGAGGGGATGGACGAAGGCCAGCAGATCGTGCGTGGCCTGCTCGTCGCCGTCCACGGCCCGGCGGACGAGAGCGCTGACCGCCCCGGCTCCGCCGCCCTTGGCAGTGCCGGTGGAGCCTGTGGCCGCGGGTGACCCCGGGGCCTCGTCGTCGCGCATCAATCCATGGTGCCTTGGCGCGGGTGCATTCGCGGCACCGTGGTCCTTGTTGTGCATCGAAGCGTTATGAGCGGGTGCGCCAGTACTCATCGCCTGCGCCCTCCCCTCCGCTCGGCCCGAATGGTCCCTAGGCCACATCTTCGAGAATGCGGCACACCCTCAAGGATGCGGCATCGCGCACGAAGCGACACGTCCCCCGGATTGTGCCCCGCCAATCCCCGGTTTCGCACCGGGTCCGGGCGGGACACTCTCAACGGTCCGCGATCAGCGGACCAGGCCCCATCGGAACCCGAGCGCCACGGCGTGCGCCCGGTCCGAGGCGCCCAGCTTCTTGAACAGCCGACGGGCGTGCGTCTTGACCGTGTCCTCGGAGAGGAAGAGCTCTCGCCCGATCTCCGCATTGGACCGGCCGTGGCTCATGCCCTCCAGCACCTGGATCTCGCGCGCGGTGAGCGTGGGCGCGGCGCCCATCTCGGCCGAGCGGAGCCGGCGCGGGGCCAGTCGCCAGGTGGGGTCGGCGAGGGCCTGGGTGACCGTGGCCCGCAGTTCGGCGCGCGAGGCGTCCTTGTGCAGGTATCCCCGGGCGCCGGCGGCGACCGCGAGGGCCACGCCGTCCAGGTCCTCGGCGACCGTCAGCATGATGATGCGGGCACCGGGGTCGGCCGAGAGCAGCCGACGGACCGTCTCGACACCGCCCAGGCCGGGCATCCGTACATCCATCAGAATCAGATCGGAGCGGTCGGCACCCCAGCGGCGGAGGACTTCCTCGCCGTTGGCTGCCGTCGTCACACGCTCGACGCCGGGCACGGTGGCAACCGCGCGACGGAGCGCCTCTCGGGCAAGCGGGGAGTCGTCGCAGACGAGGACGGATGTCATGACCGCCCTCCGCAGCTGCTGATGCGCGTCACCTTGAGCCTCCAGGCTGGTACGTATCGTCACCTGTGCGGTCGATGCCCCCGGACACCTGTCCGAGAACTTATTGGTTCAACCGCCTTCGCACTCTCAACGATGGTCACTCGAAAGAGTTACGGGTCAGACGGACACCTTCGGCACTCTACGTGAGGAAGCGATCACGACGTCGGAGGCGCGGGCGGCCTGTCCTCCATCTGGAGCTATGCCCTATTTGGCGGCTTTCCTTCCGTTTGGCACGTGTCTGAGGCTAGATTCCCAATGAGTCATATTTACATCTACTCCGACAGTAGGTGTGGAGACATGGACCGTATCCGCCTCAGTACCGGCACCAAGAGGGACTACCAATGGCAGATTTCTCCCGCCTCCCCGGACCGAACGCCGACCTCTGGGACTGGCAGCTGCTGGCTGCCTGCCGCGGGGTCGACAGCTCCCTCTTCTTCCACCCGGAAGGCGAGCGGGGCGCGGCCAGGAGCGCGCGCGAGGCCTCGGCTAAAGAGGTCTGCATGCGCTGCCCGGTCCGTTCGGAATGCGCCGCGCACGCCCTCGCCGTCCGCGAGCCCTACGGGGTGTGGGGCGGCCTCACCGAGGACGAACGCGAAGAGCTGATGGGTCGAGCCCGGCACCGCCTGATCCCCGCGTCGAGCACGATCGGCCCGATCGCACCGCACTAGCCGGTTCGCACGAAACGCCCGAAGGAACGTTTCCTCGAATCCGTGACGCTCGCGCGCGCGTCACGGACCCCCCGGGCCCGGTCCGTCACCCGCCCGGCCGTACCGCCGTACGGCAGGCGCCCGACGGACCGCCCGGCGGGGGCCACCCGGCCCTCGCCGGCGCCCGTCAACGCGTCGCGGCCCGCTCCAGCTGGGTCAGCGTCGCCGCCACCGCCGGGACCCTCGCCAGGTCGGTCAGGGTCAGCGCCACGACCTCCCGCTCCACGGCGGGCTCCACCGCCACGGTGCTCACGCCCTTGGCCCGTACCGACTCCACGGCGAGCTCGGGCAACACCGCCACGCCGAGCCCCGCGCCCACCAGGCCGACCACGGCCGGGTAGTCGTCGGTGGCGAAGTCGATGCGCGGGGTGAAACCCGCGTCCTCGCACACCTCCACCAGGTGCCGGCGGCAGCGCGGGCAGCCCGCGATCCAGGGCTCGTCGGCCAGTTCCGCCATGCCCACCCGCTCGGCCCCGGCCAGTCGGTGCCCCTCGGGGACCAGTCCCACGAGGCGGTCGGTGAGCAGCGGGCGCACCACGAGGTCCTCCCATTCGGCCGCGGAGGTCGACGAGCCCCCGTACCGGAAGGCCAGCGCCACGTCGCAGTCGCCCTCGCGGAGCATCTCGACCGAACGCGGCGGCTCGGCCTCGACCAGGGAGATCCGGGTGCCCGGGTGCTCGGCGCGCATGGCCGCCAGCGCGGTCGGCACCAGCGTGGAACTGCCGCTGGGGAAGGAGACCAGCCGCACCCGGCCGGCGCGCAGCCCGGCGATGGCCGCGACCTCCTCCTCGGCGGCGGTCAGGCCGGCGAGGATTCCGGCGGCGTGCCGGACCAGGGCCTCACCCGCCTGGGTCAGGCGCATCTCCCGGCCCGTACGGATCAGCAGCGGGGTGCCGGCGGACTGCTCCAACGCCTTCATCTGTTGGGAAACGGCCGGTTGGGTGCAGCCCAGCTCGCGGGCGGCGGCGGAGAAGGAGCCGGTCCCGGCGACGGCGCGCAGGACCCGGAGATGACGTGCTTCGATCACCCTTCGAGCATAAGGGCATCTTTGACCGTAGGGCCAATGTTCGGCGGACCCTTTGAGGAGCCTCGCCCGGGTCGCATTCCGCGCCGGACGCGCCGGAGGCCCCGGGCGGGCCGGACGGGTCGAGCGGTTCCCCGGGAGGGCCCGACCGGGGTGCGCACCCGCGGGTGACCGGGGAAGGGGCGGCGCGGGCCGGTGGGGTTCCGCTTCCGCGCGGCCGCGGCGAGGGAGCCGACCGCGCGGGAGCCCGCGCGCACATGGACCGGAGCACGCTTCCACGGGAACGCGGCTCAACTCCGGCGCGGCGGGCGGGCCCTGACGCGGGGTCTCGCGGACCGGACGGGACCCTGACGACAGGGCCCCGCGGCGGCGGCTAGGTTGCGCACATGACGACTGCGTTGATTACGGGATCCACGGCGGGCATCGGCGCCGCCTTCGCCCGGCGGCTCGCCGCCCAGGGCCACAACCTCGTGCTGGTGGCCCGCGACACCAAGCGACTCGCGGAGCAGGCCACCGAGTTGCACGACCGCCACGGCATCGAGGCCGAGGTGCTGTCGGCGGACCTCTCCACCGACGAGGGCATCGCGGCGGTCGAGGCCCGCCTCGGCGACCGCACCCACCCCGTGGACCTGTTGGTCAACAACGCGGGCTTCGGCAACAAGGGCCGCTACCTGGACGTTTCCATGGCCGACGAGCTGACCATGGTCAAGGTGCACATCGAGGCGGTGCTGCGGCTGACCTCGGCCGCCGGCGAGTCGATGCGCTCGCGCGGGCGCGGCGGCGTGATCAACGTGGCCTCGGTCGCCGCCTTCCTGCCGCGCGGCACCTACGGGGCGAGCAAGGCCTGGGTCGTGCAGTTCACCCAGGGCGCGGCGAGGGACCTGGCGGGGTCCGGGGTGCGGTTGATGGCGCTGTGCCCGGGCTTCGTGCGCACGGAGTTCCACGAGCGGGCCGGCATGGGCACGGACAACATCCCGGGCTGGCTCTGGCTGGACGCCGACAAGCTGGTGGCTTCGGCGCTGGCCGACCTGGCGCGCGGCAAGACCGTCTCGATCCCGGATCCCCGCTACAAGGCGCTGATGAGCGTGGTGAAGCTGACTCCGCGCGGGCTGCTCGGCGGCGTGTCCTCCCGTACGGGTCGCAAGTACGGCCCGCAGTAGTACGACGCGCGGTGGCGCGGGCGGCCGCCGCCACGGGACACATCCGAACCAACCAAACCCGCCAAACGGGTGGAATCTCCCTAAACTGGACCTGTCCCATCCAGTGCGGGAGGCGACGCCATGACATTCGTACAGGTAATCGATTACGAAACGACGCGGTTCGAGGAGATGAACGCCCTCATCGACCGCTGGGCACAGCGGGCGAGCGGTCGCCGCACGGTCACGCACACCATGATCGGCCGGGACCGCGAAGCGCGGACGCACTACCTCGACCTCGTCGAGTTCCCCTCGTACGAGGACGCCATGAGGAACTCCCGACTCCCCGAGACCGACGGGATGTTCCAGGAGATGGTGGCCCTCTGCGAGGGCATGCCGAAGTTCATGAACCTGGACGTGGTCCGCAACGAGTACCTCGACAAGCTCGTCGTGAACCGGATCTTCGAGGACGTCGCGGAGAAGGGCGACTTCAGCGTCGTCGACGAGTGCGTCGCGGCCGACTACACCGACCACGACATCATGGCGGCGCCCGGCACGGGCGACGGTCGGCAGGGCATGAAGCGGACGATGGGCATGTGGCGCGACGCGTTCGACTTCTCGTTCGACCTGCACCGTCAGATCGCCGAGGGCGACTGCGTCTCCACGTTGTGGACCTGGACCGGCACCCAGAAGGGCGAGTTCATGGGCGTCCCGCCGACCGGGAAGGAAGTCACGATGTCGGGCTGCACGACCTTCCGCATCGAGAACGGCCAGGTGGCGGAGGGCTGGTGGTACTACGACGCGCCGGGCCTCATGCGGCAGATGGGCATGACCGACGCCGCGTAGGCCGTCCGAAGCCGGTCGGACCCGGACACGGGGAAGGCCCCGGTCACCGCCGCTGGGCGGTGGTGACCGGGGCCTTCCCTCGGATCAGCGGGGCCCGCCGAAGCGGCGGGCACCCTGCGGCTCAACCTCAGTGGCTGTGGCCGTGACCGTGGCCGTGACCGGCGTCGCCCTCTTCCTCGGCCGGCTTCTCGACGACCAGGGTCTCGGTCGTGAGGAGCAGCGAGGCGATGGAAGCGGCGTTCTCCAGCGCGGAGCGGGTGACCTTGACCGGGTCGATGACGCCGGCCTTGACCAGGTCGCCGTACTCGCCGGTGGCGGCGTTGAAGCCCTGGCCCTTGTCGAGCTCGGCCACCTTCGCGGTGATGACGTAGCCCTCGAGACCGGCGTTCTCGGCGATCCAGCGGAGCGGCTCGACGGCGGCGCGGCGGACCACGGAGACACCGGTGGCCTCGTCGCCGGAGAGGCCGAGGTTGCCCTCGAGCACCTTCACGGCGTGGACGAGGGCGGAGCCACCGCCGGAGACGATGCCCTCCTCGACCGCGGCGCGGGTCGCCGAGATGGCGTCCTCGAGGCGGTGCTTCTTCTCCTTGAGCTCCACCTCGGTGGCGGCGCCGACCTTGATGACGCAGACGCCACCGGCGAGCTTCGCCAGACGCTCCTGGAGCTTCTCGCGGTCCCAGTCCGAGTCCGTGGACTCGATCTCGGCCTTGATCTGGTTGACGCGACCGAGGACCTCCTCGGAGCTGCCGCCACCGTCGACGATGGTGGTGTCGTCCTTGGAGATGGTCACGCGACGCGCGGTGCCCAGTACGTCCAGACCGGCCTGGTCGAGCTTGAGGCCGACCTCCTCGGCGATGACGGTGGCACCGGTGAGGGTGGCCATGTCCTGGAGCATCGCCTTGCGACGGTCACCGAAGCCGGGGGCCTTGACGGCGACCGCGTTGAAGGTGCCGCGGATCTTGTTGACGACGAGGGTGGAGAGCGCCTCGCCCTCGACGTCCTCGGCGATGATCAGCAGCGGCTTCGAGGCGCCGGCCTGGATGACCTTCTCCAGCAGCGGCAGGAGGTCCTGGATGGAGGAGATCTTGCCCTGGTTGATCAGGATGTACGGGTCGTCGAGGACGGCCTCCATACGCTCCTGGTCGGAGACCATGTACGGCGAGAGGTAGCCCTTGTCGAAGGCCATGCCCTCGGTGAACTCCAGCTCCAGGCCGAAGGTGTTGGACTCCTCGACGGTGATGACACCGTCCTTGCCGACCTTGTCCATCGCCTCGGCGATGAGCTCGCCGACCTGGGTGTCCTGCGCGGAGAGCGCGGCCACGGCGGCGATGTCGGACTTGTCCTCGATCGGACGCGCGGTCGCGAGGAGCTCCTCGGACACGGCCTTGACGGCGGCGTCGATGCCCTTCTTCAGGGCGGCCGGGGAGGCGCCGGCGGCGACGTTGCGCAGACCCTCGCGGACCAGCGCCTGGGCCAGCACGGTGGCGGTGGTGGTGCCGTCACCCGCGATGTCGTTGGTCTTGGTCGCCACCTCCTTCACGAGCTGCGCGCCCAGGTTCTCGTACGGGTCGTCCAGCTCGACCTCGCGGGCGATGGTGACACCGTCGTTGGTGATGGTGGGGGCGCCGAACTTCTTGTCGATGACGACGTTGCGGCCCTTGGGGCCGATCGTCACCTTGACCGTGTCGGCAAGCTTGTTGACGCCGCGCTCAAGGGCACGACGGGCGTCCTCGTCGAACTTCAGAATCTTCGGCATGGAAGCGGTTCAGCCCTCTCGATAACTCGGGTTCAACGAACTGCGCCCCTCGCCGCCCGGCAATCAGCGGGGTGACCAGGGGCGCAGCTCAAAGCAAAACTGGTGAAGAGGAAGAGGATCGCTCCTCTTGCCTGCTTCGTTCGACTTACTTCTCGACGATCGCGAGTACGTCGCGAGCCGAGAGGACGAGGTACTCCTCGCCGCTGTACTTCACTTCGGTGCCGCCGTACTTGCTGTACAGCACGATGTCGCCGACGCTGACGTCCAGCGGGAGACGCTGGCCGTCCTCGAAGCGACCCGGACCGACCGCGAGGACGACGCCCTCCTGGGGCTTCTCCTTCGCGGTGTCCGGGATGACCAGGCCGGAAGCCGTGGTCTGCTCGGCGTCGAGCGGCTGGACCACGATGCGGTCCTCGAGCGGCTTGATGGCAACCTTGGAGCTGGTGGTCGTCACGATCCGACCTCCCCCTTCGGAGATCCGGGGTTAACTGTCTGAGGTGGCGACCAGGTCGATCCGTCGTCGCGGGTGCCGGACCTGCCTGTCGCTGTGTTGGCACTCACCAGGGGCGAGTGCCAGGTGCGACACTATTCCGGCGATTAGCACTCGGTCAAGCGGAGTGCCAATTTGCCTCTCGGCGAGGCGCGCTTCCAGCCGCCCGCCCGGAGCCCGCCGGCCCTGCGGGCGGGGCGTCCGGGCCCCTGTGCCGACTCCCTCGGAAGTCGCCCGACTTGCCCCTCGGGCAGGCGTTCGGCGTGATCGTCCTCGACTTCGGCCTCCGGGACCCGCGCGGCCTCGCCCGCGCGGCCTGTCGCGGCCCGGGCCCGGAGGTCCGGCCCGGTTCCGCGACCGCGCCGGCGCCGGCGCCGGCTGTCTCAGGGTCGCCCGACACCCCTGCGCCGGCCCGGCTACGGGCCCGACATCGGCTCCGGCGACCGATATGTGACGCTTGAGCCGTGCGCATCCTGGTGGTCGAAGACGAAGAGGGGCTGGCCGAGTCCCTGCGGCTCGGCCTGTCCGCCGACGGTCACTGGGTCGAGGTCGCCCACGACGGACACCGCGGCCTCGACCTCGCGCTCACCGGCGGCCCGTACGACGCCGTGCTCCTCGACCTGATGCTCCCCGGTCTCGGCGGCCACGAGATCTGCACCCGCCTGCGCGCCCACGGCGACCGCACGCCCGTCCTGATGCTGACCGCCAAGGACGGCGAGCACGACGAGGCCGACGGGCTCGACGCGGGCGCCGACGACTACCTCACCAAGCCGTTCTCGTTCGTCGTGCTGGCCGCGCGGCTGCGCGCGCTCGCCCGCCGCGCCGGCACCCCGCGGGTCGGCGTCCTGCGGGCGGGCGATCTCGTCCTGGATCCGTCCGGGCGGCGCTGCCGGCGCGGCGAGCGGGACATCGAACTCACCGCGCGCGAACTCGGCGTGCTCGCCTGCCTGATGCAGCAGCCGGGCCGGGCGGTCGCCAAGCAGGACATCCTCGACGAGGTCTGGGACGTCCCGCACGCCATCGACCCGAACATCGTCGAGGTGTACGTGTCCTCGCTGCGCCGGAAGATCGACGCGCCGTTCGGGCGCCGCTCCATCCTCACCGTGCACGGGACCGGCTACCGGATGGCACCCGACGGTGGTTAGGACCCTCCGGGCCCGGGCGGCGGCGGCCGCCGCCCTCGCCATGGCCGCGGTGCTCGGCGCCGGCGGGCTGTGGCTGTACACGCTGCTGCGGGCCAACCTGCTCGACAACACCACCGGGCGCACGGAGCTGGCCGCGCGGAAGGTCGTCGCGCAGCTCGACACCCGGACCCTGGCGCCCGGCGGCCGACTGGCCGCGCCCGAGGGCGGGGTGGACCTGGTCCTCGTCCGGGACGCGGCCGGGCGGACCGTCGCCGGCAGCCGGGATCCGCGCGGCACCCCGGACTTCTACGGGCTGCGCCCGGCGGCCGGGGAGGACTCCCGATCGGCCGTGGTGCCCTTGGGGCGCGCCGGTTCGGAGCGGGGCGTGGCGGTGGTGGTCCGCTCCCCCGGGCCGCCCGGGGGCGAGGGCCCGTACACCGTGTACGCCATGACCGTCCTGCGCGACGTGGACGACGCGACGGGGGCCATCGGGGTCGGGCTGCTCGCCGGCGCGCCCCCGCTGATCGCCTTCGCGGCGGCGCTGGCCTGGTGGGTGACGGGGCAGGCGCTGCGCCCGGTCACGGCGATCCGCACCGGGTTGGCGGCCGTCACCGCGAGCGAGCCGGGTCGCCGGGTCCCGGATCCGGGCGGGGCCGACGAGATCGCGCGGCTCGCCCGGACCGTCAACGACACCCTCGACCGGTTGGAGCGTTCCGACGCCCGGCAGCGGCAGTTCACGGCGGACGCCTCGCACGAGCTGCGCAACCCCCTCGCGGCCGTGCGGTCCCGGCTGGAGGTGGCCCTCGACCGGCCCGACCGGGCCTCGGTGGCGGCCGCGTTGGCCGACACCGAGCGGCTCCAGCGGATCGCGGCGGACCTGTTGCTGCTGGCCCGCCTCGACGGCGGTCCGCCGCCCCGGTCCGAACCGCTGGACCTGGCACTGCTGGCGGCGGAGGACGTGGCGCGCAGACCGGCGCCCCGGGTGCCGGTACGGCTGGAGGCGGGGGCGGCCGTACCCGGGTACGGGGATCCGGCGCGGCTGGAGCGGGCGCTGGCCAACCTGGTGGACAACGCGCTGCGCCACGCCCGTGCGGGGGTCGTCGTACGGGCGGCCTCGGACGGGGCGTGGCGGGTGCTGGAGGTGTCCGACGACGGCCCGGGGATCGCGGAGGCGGACCGGGAGCGGGTGTTCGCGCGGTTCGTCCGGCTGGACGCGGACCGGGGGCGGGCGAGCGGCGGCACGGGTCTGGGCCTGCCCATCGCCCGCGAGATCGCCCGCGCCCACGGCGGTGACGTCCGGGCGGCGAGCGCCCCGGGCGGTGGCGCCCGCCTCGTGCTCCGGATCCCGGGTCCCGGAGCCGGCCCGGGGCACGGTTTCGGCCCGGGGCACGGTTTCGGCCCGGGGCACGGTTTCGGCCCGGGGCACGGTTTCGGCCCGGGGCACGGTTTCGGCCCGGCTTGAGAGGCGGCGTCCCCGGTCCCGGAGCAGGACCGGCCTGAAGGCGGCTTCAGGATCCTCAGGTTTCCTTCAGCGGGGCTCCCCCAGCATCGACAGGCATGAGCGCGCACCGCAGGAAGACCAGCCGCCGCCTGCCGAGGCGGCGCCGCCTCGGCCGCACCCTGCTGACCGCCGGCTGTGTGCTGACGGTCCTGGCCGGCGGCGCCGCCTGGTACGTCTACCGGGATCTGTCGTCGAGCATCGGCAGTTCCAAGGCCCTGGAGGGAGCGGAGAAGTCGGCGCACGGTGACACGAACATCCTCCTCATGGGGTTGGACAGCCGGCGCGACCAGAACGGCGACCCGCTCCCGGCCTCGATCCTCGACAAGCTGCACGCGGGCAGTTCCGACATCGGCGGATACAACACCAACACCCTGATCCTGCTCCACGTGCCCGGCGACGGGAGCCGGGCCCGGGCGTTCTCGATCCCGCGCGACGACTACGTGGAACTGCGCGGGATGCCGGGCCGGGCGCCGGGCACGGCCGCCGGCAAGGCC
This sequence comes from Streptomyces sp. NBC_00513, assembly GCF_041431415.1. Classification (GTDB taxonomy): domain Bacteria; phylum Actinomycetota; class Actinomycetes; order Streptomycetales; family Streptomycetaceae; genus Streptomyces. Next base: position 4,717,869 of record NZ_CP107845.1, on the reverse strand, counting down.
AAGATCAAGGAGGCCTACGGACGGGCGAAGGCGCTGCGCGAGGAACAGCTCGCGGGCGAGGGGGTCAAGGACCGGCGACGGTTGGAGCGGGAGGGCCGGGAGGCGGGACGCAAGGCCGAGATCGAGACCGTACGGACGTTCCTGGGCGTGCCGGTCGATCACTTCGCCGAGCTGAACCTGGCCGGTTTCCACCACTTGGCCGAGGCCCTGGGCGGGGTGCCGGTGTGTCTGAACAAGGCGGTGAAGGACAGGTACTCCGGGGCGGACTTCCCCGCAGGCCCGCAGACGCTGAACGGGCAGCAGTCCCTGGCCTTCGTGCGGCAGCGGCACGGGCTGCCGGGCGGTGACCTGGACCGGACGAAGCGGCAGCAGGCGTTTCTGGCGGGCGCGACGAAGAAGCTGAACGAGGCGGGCACCTTCACGGACCCGGTGAAGTTGATCAGGCTTGTCGACGCGGCGAAGGAGGACGTGGTGACCGACGCCGGCTGGGATCTGCTGTCGTTCGTGAAGCAGGCCAAGAACCTGTCCGGCGGGAAAGTGCAATTCTCGACACTCCCCGTCGAGGGCTTCGCAAGGAACCATGACGGGGACATCAACGTCGTAGATGATATGAAGATAAAGCGCCTCATTGCCGAGCAGATCGGGCCCAAGGTCCCTGCGAGTCCGAGCGCGCCGGGCGCCGCTCCCTCCGGACCGGGCGCGTCGGCCCCACCGTCTTCACCTCCGCCCGCACCGCCGTCTCCCGGGCCCTCACAGCCGGAGAAGATCGACGGTGGCGGCGTCCCGTGCGTGGACTGAGGCCCCTGACGGAGGCGGGCGCGCGCCGCCGCACCGAGGCGTTCCTCCTCGTCCTCGTCGTCGGCATCGCCGTGCTCGGCCACTGCTCGGCGAGCCTGGCGATGAACGACGAGCTGCCGCGCAACCTCACCGGCTTCGTCATCAGCCTGTCGCTGCTGTCGCTGGTGGGGCACCTGGGCATCCGCCGGTTCGCGGCGTACGCGGATCCGTTGATCTTCCCGCTCGCCATGCTGCTGACCGGGCTGGGGCTGGTCCTGCTCCACCGGCTCGACCAGGGGTACATCGAGCGGTACAACTCGGACGCGAACGCCCCCGGCCAACTGCTGTGGACGGTGGTCGGGGTCGCCGCCTGCATCCTCGTGGTGGCGCTGCTGCGCGACCACCGGCTGCTGCAACGGTTCATCTACATCACGATGGCCGTGGCGCTGGTGCTGTTGATCGCCCCGGTGTTCTCGCCGGCCGACACGTACGGCGCGAAGCGCTGGATCGTCGTCGGCGGCTTCTCGCTCCAGCCCGGCGAGTTCGTCAAGATCATGATCGCGATCTTCTTCGCGGGCTACCTCGTGATCCACCGGGACTCGCTGGCGCTGACGGGCCGGCGGTTCCTGGGCGTCCGGTTGCCCCCCATGCGACAGCTCGGACCGATCATCACCGTGTGGATCCTGTCCATGCTGGTGCTCGTCTTCGAACGCGACCTGGGTACGTCGCTGATCTTCTTCGGCGTGTTCGTGGTCATGCTGTACGTCGCCACCGAGCGCACCAGCTGGATCGTCTGCGGGGTGCTGATGGCCTCGGTCGGCGCCTTCGTGGTGGGCTCGACCGAACCGCACGTGAAGGGGCGGGTGGCCGCCTGGCTGAATCCGCTCTCCTACTACTGGAAGGACCGGCCGCCGGGGGTCGTCTCGGACCAGTCCGCGCAGGCGCTGTTCAGCTTCGGCACGGGCGGCGTCACCGGCACCGGTCTCGGCATGGGCCACCCCGAACTGATCGCGTTCGCGGGGCGCAGCGACTTCATCCTGACCACGGTGGGCGAGGAACTCGGCCTGGCCGGGGTGATGGCGGTACTGCTCCTGTACGCGCTCCTCGTCCAGCGGGGCCTGCGGATGGCGCTGGCCGCGCGCGACCCGTTCGGCAAGCTGCTGGCGGTGGGCCTGTCGGCGGCGCTGGCGCTCCAGGTCTTCGTGGTGGCGGGCGGCGTGACGGGCCTGATCCCGCTGACGGGCAAGGCGCTGCCGTTCCTGGCGAAGGGCGGCTCGTCGCTCCTGGCCAACTGGATCATGATCGCCCTGCTGCTGCGGATCAGCGACAGCGCGGAACGCCAACGTGAGGCGGACGCCCGCGGCCCGGTGGAGACGACGATCACCCCGGTGGTGGTGGCGGACCCGGCGGACCGGGCCACGACGGGGGCCGGCGCCCCCGGGTAGCCCACCCGCGGGTGGGTCGGCCCCGAGCCGGCTGAGTGCGGTCCGTTCCCGCGTGGCCCGCCCGCGGGTGGGTCGGCCTTTGGGTGGTCGGCCGCCGTGGCCCGCCCGCGGGTGTCCGGCTCCGTGCGGTCCGTTCCCGTGGGGTCCGCCTACAGGTAGTCCTCCAGGCGGCCTATCGCGTAGCCCTGCTCCTGGATGCGCTTGAGCATCCGGGTCGTCATCTCGATCTCGGTGGAGCCCTTGAGCTCCGAGGGGCCGCGGAAGTGGGCCAGGATGATGTCGCCCGGTTTGAGGGCGGAGCCCTCGGCGTACTGGAAGTCGTTGATCTGCATCGACGCCCGCCAGAGGACGACCGTCGATATGCCGCACTCGGAGGCGGCCTTGAGGGTGTCGTCGTTGTAGTTGCCGAACGGCGGCCGGAAGAGCGTCGGCTTGGCGCCGAACCGCTTCGCCAGGCGTTCCTGCTGCCCGCATATCTCCTTCTTCTGCCCCGCGTAGGACAGGGTCCGGAGGTTGGGGTGGGTCAGGGTGTGGTTGTTGATCGTGCTGCCGCTGCCGTTGTCGCGCAGGGCCTGAAAGTGCCCGTAGTCGGACGAGGCCACGTTGTCCGTGAGGAACATGCCGATCGGCAGCTTCAGGTCGGCCGCCATCTTCAGGAACTCGGGGTTCTTCTCCGCTCCGTCGTCGAAGGTCAGGAAGACGACCTTCTCGGAGGGGGCCACGGGTATCCGGTCCACCAGCGCCGGCCTGCCCGGGGCGGGCTTGGGGAGTCGGGGCTTCTGCGCCGGCTTGGTCGCGTACGCGACCGGGGCCTTCAGACCCCACTTCCGGTAGGGCTGCTCCGGTGTCGCGGGCGCTCCGGCGGGGGCACTGGACACGGGGGCCGAGGCGGACGGGGAGGCGGCACCCGTCTCCGGCTTGGTCTTGCGGCCCAGTCGTTCGATGGGCTCCACGCTGTTGCCGCATCCCGCCAGCGACGCCACGAGGGCGCCGACCGCGAGCGCCCCGGCCAGACCTCGGCGGGCGGCGGGGCCGAGGGGACGACCGCCGAAGTGACGCGCGCCCCCTGAAGGAGCAGTACGGGAAGGGTGTTTGAAAGTCATACGCACGTGCGGAATCTATACCCGGATGGGGATATTCCGCTGATATGACCAGTCGGGGCGGCCGAAACGCACGGTGCCGGTGGTACGACGGAGGCGTGCGGAGCCGGTTTCCCCGCGGGGAGGGATTCCGCACGCGTACCGCTCGTCGGTCGACGCGGATCGGTCGACGCCGATCGGTCGACGGGGATCAGACGACGGGGATCAGACGTAGTCCTCCAGGCGGCCGATGGCGAAGCCCTTGTCCGTGACCGTCTTCAGGGTGTGGCGCACCATGTCGGTCATGGTGGCCTTCCAGTCCTCCTTGCCGCGGAAGTGCGTGAGGATGATGTCGCCCGCGTGCAGGTCCCGGTCCCATTCGCGCCAGTCCATGCGGTTGGGGAAGGCCTCGGCGTTCCACAGCGGGACCGCCTTGATGCCACAGGACTTGGCCGCGCGCAGCGTGTCCTGGTTGTAGTTGCCGTACGGCGGCCGGAAGAGGCTCGGCCGCTTGCCGAACTGCTTCTGGATCGTGTCCTGCTGGCCGCAGATCTCCTCGCGCTGCTGCTCGTAGGAGAGCGCGGGCATGTAGCGGTGGTTGAGCGTGTGGTTGTTCAGGGTGACGCCGGCGGCCTGCATCTCCTTGAAATACGGGTAGTTGTCCTTCACGACGTAGTCGCTGAGGAACGCCGTGTACGGGATCTTGAGTTCCTTCATCATCTTCAGGAACTCGGGGTCCTTCTCGGCCCCGTCGTCGACCGTCAGGAAGACGACCTTCTCCTCGGTGGGGACCGTGGTGAAGACCGGCGGGTACTCCGACTGGTCCTCGACCTCGAAGCCGTCCCGCGTGGTGATTTCCGGCTTCACCTTGGGCGGCGCCGGCGCGACCAGCGGGACCTTCGCCAGGCCCCAGCGCTTCGCCGCGGCGACCCGGGCCTGCTGGGCGGCCTTGGCCCGCTCGGCGGGGTTCACGAGTGCGCCCGCGGCGCCCTCGGCGCCGGTCCTGGGCTTGGTGGCGGGGCCCGATTCCGTGGAGCTGCACGCCGTGCCGAGGGCGGCGACCAGCAGCGCGGCGAGGGCCACGCCGTACCGGCCGCGCGGACGCGCCGCTGACCGGTGACCTTGTTGCGTCTTATTTCCCTTTTGTCGTACAGGCTGCATAACGCCGGATCCTTACAGCACCACCCGGCGCGTCCCCGGCGACACCTCGACCGGATCCGGACCTTCCATCGACTGGCCCACAATGAACCGGTGACCCCCGAAGACTTCGCCGCACTGCTCACCCCCGAGGGCGACGCCCTCCTCGCCTCGCTCCGCGACCACGACCCCGCCCAGGAGCTCGCCCTCGCCACCCGGCTGCGCCGCGAGCACCCGGCCGCGCTGGTCTCCGCCGCGCTCGGTCAGGCCCGGCTGCGGCAGCGGGCCGTCGCGAAGTTCGGGGCCGAGGACGCGTTCCGGATGTACTTCACGCCCGGCGGCGGCGAGATGGCCACCCGCGCGTCGGTGGCCGGGTACCGCGCCGAGCGGCTCGCCGCCCTGGGCGTGCGCGGCGTCGCCGACCTGTGCTGCGGCATCGGCGGCGACGCCCTGGCCCTGGCCCGCCTCGGGATCCGGGTGCTGGCCGTGGACCACGACCCGCTGACCGTCGCCGTGGCACGGGCCAACGCCGAGGCGCTGGGGCTGGCGGACCTGATCGAGGTCCGGGAAGCCGACGTGACGGACGTGGACACCACCGGGTACGACGCCGTCTTCATCGACCCGGCCCGGCGCGGCGGCCGCGGGAGGATCTTCGACCCCGAGGGCTACTCGCCGCCGCTCTCCTGGGCCGTGGAGGCCGCGCGGGCCGCACGGTACGCGGCCATCAAGATCGCCCCCGGGATCCCGCACGAGGCCGTGCCCGCCGAGGCGGAGGCCGAGTGGATCTCCGACCAGGGCGACGTGAAGGAGGCGGTGCTGTGGTTCGGGACCTCGCCCGGCACCGTGCGCGCCACCCTGCTGCCCGGACCGCGCGCGCTGGAGACCGCCGACCCGTTGCCCGACCCGGAGGCCGGACCGGTCGGGCGCTGGCTGTACGAGCCCGACGGCGCCGTGATCCGCGCCCATCTGGTCGCGGAGGTCGCCGAGGAACTGGACGGCCGGCTCATCGACCCGACCATCGCTTACATCACCGCCGACGAGCTGCGCGCGACCCCGTACGCGACCGCGTACGAGATCACCGACGTCCTGCCCTTCGGCCTCAAGAAGCTCAAGGCCCTGCTGCGCGAGCGCGGGGTGGGCGTCCTGACCGTGAAGAAGCGGGGCTCGGCGATCGAGCCCGAGGAGCTGCGCAGGAAGGTCAAACCGCAGGGCCCGAACTCCGCGACCGTGTTCCTGACGCGCGTGGCGGGCGCCCCGTCGATGCTGATCGGCGCACCGGCGCCCCGGGACTGATCCGTCGCCCGTACGACGCGGACCGCCCGGCGGGTCCGGCGGGTCGCAGGGCGCACAGCGCCCAGCGGTAGTGGGCGCCGGCCTTGCCGAGGCCCAGCAGGGCGGTGACCCACAGGATCAGGCCGAGTCCCATCGTGAGGACGAGTTCCGCGTACGCGCCCTCCCCCGGCCGGGTCCCGGCCGCCGCCCCGAAGGTCACCCGGAGCCCGAGCGCGCCCAGGGCGAGGGAGGACAGCAGCCAGGCCAGGCTCCGGCCGGGGGCGCGCAGCCGGCGGTCGGCGGCCGGGTCGCGGTCCGATGCCGCCCAGGCGCACTGCAGTTGCCGTATCCGCCGATCCAGTCGGGCGCCCCGGCCGAACCAGATGCCGCCGGACACCAGCACGCCGGCGGCGAGGGCGGCGAAGACGAGGCCGAGGGCGCGGGCGAGGGGGCCGCCCTCCTCGAAGGCCATCAGGGCCATGCCGACGAAGGACCAGCCGAGCGCGAAGACGGCCGCGACGGCCCAGAGCAGCAGGAGCCGTTCGATGCCCAGGTTGTGCCGGACGAGTTCCGCCAGGGAGCGCGCGCGGTCCGCCCGCACGACGGACTCGTCCAGCCACTCGCGCAGGTGCGCGGGCGGGGGCGGAGGAGGCAGGTCACGTCGAGGCATGCGCACGACCGTAGCGGGGCCCGCTCCAGGACCGCCGGAGGCGGCCTGGACGGACGCGGGAGCCGCCACCGGGCCGGCGGGCCCACCGGGCCGCCGCCGCACCGACCCCGCCCCGTGCGGCCCCCGTCCCGGCTCAGCCGCCCGTGACCTCCACCGACTCGAACCGCCAGCGGTGCACCGCCCGGGTGATCAGGTCCGCGTCCGGCTCCGGCAGTTCGGGGAGTTCCGCCGACGCCCCCTCGGGGGCGTCCCACCAGGTGAGCACCAGCACCCGGTCCTGGGCGGCGCGGAACACCTCGCGGCGCAGCGGTTCGCGGGCCAGGACCCGGGAACGGGCCCACTCCAGCAGCTCGTTGGCCCGCCCGGCGACGGCGCGGGCCTCCCACATCAGCGTCACGGTGCTCACGAGTAGAGGTTGTCCTTGCTCAGCTCGTGCACGTGGTCGTGGGAGTGCCCGTGGTCGTGGGAGTGTCCGTGGCCACCGTGGTCGTGGTCGTGCGCCGTACCCGGCACGTGCGGTTCCGTCACCGGCAGCGAGGAGTCCGCGGACAGGTCCCAGTCCGAGGCCGGCCGGTTCCGCTTGACCATCTCCGCGCCCAGCGCCGCGACCATCGCTCCGTTGTCCGTGCACAGTTTCGGCCGGGGCACGCGCAGCACGATCCCCGCGTCGTCGCAGCGTTCCTGTGCCAGTGAGCGGAGCCGGGAGTTGGCCGCGACGCCGCCGCCGATCATCAGGTGGTCGACGCCCTCGTCCTTGCAGGCGCGGATCGCCTTGCGGGTCAGCACGTCCACGACGGCCTCCTGGAAGGAGGCCGCCACGTCGCGCACCGGCACGTCCTCGCCGGCCTTCCGCTTCGCCTCGATCCAGCGGGCCACGGCCGTCTTGAGCCCGGAGAAGGAGAAGTCGTACGCCGCGTCGCGGGGCCCGGTCAGTCCGCGCGGGAAGTTGATCGCCTTCGGGTCGCCCTCGCGTGCGAGCCGGTCGATGACCGGGCCGCCGGGGAAGCCCAGCTGGAGCACCCGCGCGATCTTGTCGAAGGCCTCGCCCGCCGCGTCGTCGATGGTCGCGCCGAGCGGCCGTACGTCGGTGGTGATGTCCGGGGCCAGGAGCAGCGAGGAGTGCCCGCCGGAGACCAGCAGGGCCATGGTCGGTTCCGGCAGCGGGCCGTGTTCGAGCTGGTCGACGCAGATGTGCGAGGCCAGGTGGTTCACCCCGTACAGCGGCTTGCCCAGGGCGTACGCGTAGGCCTTCGCCGCCGAGACGCCGACCAGCAGGGCGCCGGCGAGGCCCGGGCCCGCGGTGACGGCGATGCCGTCGAGGTCGCGGGCGCTGACCCCGGCCTCCTTCAGGGCGCGCTCGATGGTGGGCACCATCGCCTCCAGGTGGGCCCGGGAGGCGACCTCGGGGACGACCCCGCCGAAGCGGGCGTGCTCGTCGACGCTCGACGCGATGGCGTCCGCCAGCAGGGTGGTGCCGCGGACGACGCCGACGCCGGTCTCGTCGCAGGACGTCTCGATGCCGAGGACGAGGGGTTCGTCAGCCATGGGACTCACTTCTCACGGGTTGTGCGGAGCTCAGGGAGTTCGCGGGGTCGGCGAGGCGCATGACGAGCGCGTCGACGTTGCCCGGTTGGTAGTAGCCGCGTCGGAATCCGATGGGCTCGAAGCCGAATCGCTCGTAGAGCTTCTGGGCCCGCGTGTTGTCCACGCGTACCTCCAGGAGCACTTCCGCGCATTCGAAGGCGGTCGCGGCGCGCAGCAGGTCGGTGAGCAGCCGGGCGCCGAGACCGGTGCCCCACTGTTCGCGGGCGACCGCGATGGTCTGTACGTCGCCCAGGTCGCCGGCCGCGGCCAGTCCGGCGTAGCCGACCAGTCGGCCGGCCCCGTCCTCGGCGACCACGTAGTGGCGGGTGGCGTGCGGGCCGCGTGCGTGGGCGAGTTCGGACCAGAACATCCCGGCGGACCAGGCGTCCTCGGGGAAGAGCTCGTGCTCCAGCTCCAGCACCGGTTCGATGTCCCACCAGCGCATGTCGCGCAGCGCCACGGTCGGGGCCGTCACTGCGGGGTGACCACCTTGTAGTTCTTGGGTACCTGGGCGTCGGGGCGGCGCAGGTACAACGGCGTCGGGGGCAGGAACTCCGCCCCGGCCGCCAGTCGTTCCGCGGCCAGGGCCGCGAGGGCGCCGGCGGACTGGTGCTCGGGGCTCCGCGCGTCGGTGAAGACGTCCGGGTAGAGCACGGCGCCCTGGCCGACGGAGGGCAGGCCCGCGACCTGTTCTGCGATCTCGGCCGGGCGGTCCACGGCGGGTTCGCCGACGCGGGTTCGCGGGTCCTCGTAGCGGGCCCAGTAGACCTCCTTGCGCCGCGCGTCGGTGGCGACGACGAAGGGGCCCTCGATGCCGGCGGCGCCCGCGGCGTAAGCGAGCCCGTCGAGGGTGCACAGGCCGTGGACGGGGACGCCGAGGACGGAGGCGAAGGTGGAAGCGGTCACGAGGCCGACACGGAGTCCCGTGTAGGGGCCGGGGCCGACGCCGACGACGATGCCGGTGACGGCGTCGAGCCTCAGCCCGGCCTCGGCGAGCACCTTGTCGACGGAGGGCAGCAGCAGCTCCCCGTGGCGGCGGGCGTCGACCTGGTTCGACTCGGCGAGGACGGACTCGCCGTCGTGCAGGGCGACGGTGACGGCGGGCGTGGCGGTATCTACAGCGAGCAAGAGCACGCGAACAGCCTACGACTCCGGGGCCCCGGGCCCTTGCGGCCGGTCGCCGGGCACCCTGACTGCTACCTTTCGACCGGGGTACCGCGAGGTACCGTCCGAACGCCCTGGGCCAGGCCCGGTCGGATCGTTCGGCACAACGCTTTCAGGACCGCGCGGAGAGGTGGAGCAAGGTGGCACGCAGCAGCTCGGGAATCGTGGCCGGGCTCACCGTGGCGGCGCTCGCCGCCGTCGGCTTCCTCGGCTACCAGGCCTCCGCGACGGCGCCCGCGCACCCCGTGAAGGCCTCCCCGCAGGCACCGGCGTCCGGCGCTCCGAGCCAGTCCCCCGCCAAGCAGGACCCGGCGAAGGCCACGGCCGTGCCGGAGGGCTCGGGCACGGGCGAGCGCGTCGTGTACTCGGTGTCCGGGAAGCGGGTCTGGCTGGTGGCCGCGGACGGTCGCGCGGCGAAGACCTTCACGGTGATGCCGAGCACGGTGCACCCGGCGGCGGGCACCTACGTCGTCGGTTCCCGGGCGGGCGCGGTGCCCGGCTCGGACGGGGCGCCGATCGAGCACGTGGTGCGGTTCGCGAGCGTGGACGGCGTCTCGATCGGGTTCAGCGCCCGGGTGGACGGCAAGACGCCGGCGCCGGACCCGGCCAAGAAGACCGGCGGCATCCGCATGTCGCGGCTCGACGGTGACGCGATGTGGACGTTCGCGACGATCAACTCGAAGGTCGTCGTCGTTCCCTGACCCGGGACCCGCGTTCCCCGACCCGCCCGTGGGTCCGCCCGTTTCACCCGTATGTGGGAATCAGGCCGCTTCGGACTCCGGAGCGGCCTGTTCCGTGTTCCCGGGCGCCTGGGAGGCCGGTTCCCACGAGGGCGGCGTCGAGACGGCCGTGGCGGCCGCGCACGAGGCGAGCAGGGCCCGCATGGACACGACCGTGCGGGCGGTTCGCTCCGCTCCCGCTGCTGCTCCTACTGCCGACATGGATGCCTCCTGGACGGGCCCGGGACGCCGCACTTAGGTAAACCTAACCAGCGCTCGCTACCATGTCACCACGAGCGCACCCACCGGCGCAACGTTTTCCCGACGAGTTGTCGGTACCTTTTACCGCGCGGCTCGATCCACCCGCCCGGTCGCCTCGGCGAGCCCCGCGAGCCCGGCGTCCGCCCAGCGCGATCCGATGCCGCGCACCGTGACCCGGCGTACGTCGTCCAGGACCTCCTCGTGCCCCACCGCCCGGGCGATCACCACGTGCAGCCGGTCGTCGGAGAGCTCCTCGACCTTCCCGTCGCCCCACTCCACGACGACCACGGACTCGGGCAGCGAGACGTCGAGGTCGAGGTCCTCCATCTCGTCCAGGCCGCCGCCGAGCCGATACGCGTCCACGTGCACCAGCGCCGGGCCGCCGACCAGCGAGGGATGCACCCGGGCGATCACGAAGGTCGGCGAGGTCACGGCCCCGCGCACGCCCAGGCCCTCGCCCAGGCCCCGGGTGAGGGTGGTCTTGCCGGCGCCGAGTTCGCCGGTCAGCAGGACCAGGTCGCCGGGGCGCAGCAGGGCGGCGACGCGACGGCCCAGTTCCTGCATGGATTCGGGCGAGTCGACGGTGATCAGGGTCTCGGTGGCGGCGCCGGCCTCAGGAGCCTGGCTGCGCTGCGCTTCCCGCGGTGCTTCTTCCATGCCCGCCAACGTTAGCGGCTTCGGATCCCGTGTCCGGCACGGCTCCGGTGCGGGCCAGCAGCCCGGTCAGCAGCCCGGTCACGATCTCCGGGCGCTCCAGCATCATCAGGTGCCCGGTGTTCTCCAGGACCACCAGTTCGGCGGCCGGCAGGGCCTCCTTCATGGCGACGCTGTGCTCCGCCGGGGTGATCATGTCCCGGTCGCCCGCGATCACGGTGACGGGGATCCCCGCGAACCGCTGGAGCGCGGCGGTCTTGTCGTGGATCTGGAACGCCGGATAGAACTCGGCGACCACGTCGATCGGCGTCGCCTCGATCAGCCGCTCGGCGAACCGCGCGACGCCCGGGTCCACGTCCCGCGAACCGAACGAGTACTGCTTGATCATGCCCGCGAAGAGGTCCGCGGTCGCCCGCCGGCCCCGCTCCACGAGCTCCACCTGCGAGCCGAGCACCTTGAGCACCCCGGGCAGCAACCGGCGCACGGCGCCCATCCCGACCGCGGGCAGCCCGTACGTCACCTCGCCGAGCAGACCGCTGGAGGTGCCGACCAGCGCCACCCCGAGGACGCGGTCGCGCACCAGCTCCGGGAACTGCTCCGCCAGCGCCATGATGGTCATGCCGCCCATGGAGTGCCCGACCAGCACCAGCGGCCCCTCGGGGGCGGCGGCGTCGAGGACGGCCTTGAGGTCGCGGCCGAGCTGGTCGATGGTGACGGGTTCGCCGGCGGCCTGGGCGAGGCCGCGCATGCTGCGGCCGTGGCTGCGCTGGTCCCAGTACACGGCGCGGACCACGCCGCGCAGGGCGGCCCGCTGGAAGTGCCAGGAGTCCTGGCCCAGGCAGTAGCCGTGGCAGAAGACGACGGTGACCGCCGGCGGGGTCCTGCGGCGCAGCCGGCGCCGCTTGCCCGGGTCCTCCGCGGGCAGCTCGTCGACCTCGTAGTACAGCTCGGTGCCGTCCTCGGCCCGGGCGGTCCCCTCGGTGCCGCGCAGGGAGCCGTAGTCCCCGGCGGCGTCGAGGGCCAGCCGGGCCTTCATCCGGATGCCGCGGCCCACCGTGATCCGTTCGACGGCGACACCGGCCGCCGCGCCGGCGGCCATCACACCGATCGCGGCTCCGGCCCAGCCGGCCTTGCGCCAGTTCTCGCTCACGCCGTCGCCGTCCTCACTCAGCCGTTGCGGTACACCCGGGGCACGCGCCCCCCGATACGGGTGACGATCTCATACGCGATCGTGTGCGCCGCTTGAGCCCAGTCCTCCGCGGTGGGTTCGCCCAGGTCACCGGGGCCGAAGAGGATCGCCGGATCGCCGGCCGCGACGTCGGCGTCGCCGATGTCGACGACGAACTGGTCCATGGCCACCCGCCCGGCCACCCGCCGGATCTCGCCGCCCACCAGGACCGGGCCCGAGCCGGAGGCGTGGCGCGGGATCCCGTCGGCGTAGCCCGTGGGGATCAGGGCCAGTCGGGTCTCCCGATCCGTCACGTAGTGGTGCCCGTAGCTGACTCCGTGGCCGGCGGGGACGCTCTTCACGAGCGCGACGGACGCCTTCAGGGACATCGCGGGCCGCAGCCCCAGTTGGGCCGGGGTGCCCAACTCGGGCGCCGGCGACACGCCGTACACGGCGATCCCGCAGCGCACCAGGTCGAAGTGGGTCTCCGGCAGCGTGAGCGTGGCGGGCGAGTTGGCGATGTGCCGCACCTCGGGCTCGACGCCCTCCTTCTCGGCGTACGCGAGCATGTCGCGGAACGCGGCGAGCTGGAGCGCGATCGAGGGGTGTCCGGGCTCGTCGGCGCAGGCGAGGTGCGACCAGACGCCGGTGACGTCGACGGTCCCCTCCGCCTGCGCGGCGACGGCGGCGCCGACCAGTTCGGCCCAGTCGGCGGGCTGGCAGCCGTTGCGCCCGAGCCCCGTGTCGGCCTTGAGCTGGATCCGCGCGGTGCGACCGGCCGCGCGCGCGGCCTCCCGTACCTCCTCCAACGCCCACATCCCGCTGACCGCGACGTCCACGTCGGCCTCGACGGCCTCCCGCCAGGGCCCGCCGGGCGTCCACAGCCAGCACAGGATCCGCGCCTCGATGCCGGCCGCGCGCAGCGCGAGCGCCTCCTCGGGCGTGGCGGTCCCGAGCCAGGTCGCCCCGGCCTCCAGGGCGGCGCGGGCGCAGGGCACGGCCCCGTGCCCGTAGCCGTCCGACTTGACGACGGCCATCAGCGCGGCCCGGGGCGCCCGCTCGCGCAGCGCGCGCACGTTGCTCCGCACGGCGGCAAGGTCGATCTCGGCGTAGGCGCGCGTCGGTGTCTCGTTCATCCCGCACAGTCTCTCAGAACCCCCCGGGGCCTCCGCTCCCCCGCGTGTCGGGGTGCGAACGGGCCCCCGCGCGTCGGCGGCCGAACGGGCGCGGCGTCACGCGGACCGGACGTCCCGCCAGGCCCTCGGCACCGCGTCCGCCACCTGCTGCGCGAGGACCGGCGCCCCGTCGGAGGCGAAGCGGCCGGCGAGTCCGTGCAGGTACGCCGCGACGGCCCCGGCGTCCGCCCCGGACAGGCCCGCCGCCAGCAGCGACCCCGCCACCCCGGACAGCACGTCGCCGCTGCCCGCGGTCGCCAGCCACGGCGTCCCCGTCGGGTTCACCCGGACGACCGGATCGCCGTCGGAGGCGATCAGCGTCGTGGAGCCCTTCAGCAGGGCCGAGGCGCCGTAGCGGCGTGCCAGCGCGCGCACCGCCGCCAGCCGCCCGGCCTCCACCTCCTCCCGGGACACGCCCAGCAGCGCCGCCGCCTCCCCCGCGTGCGGGGTCAGCAGGGTCGAGGCGGACCGCCCGCGCAGCACCTCGGGGTCGAGGCCGCGCAGCCCGTCGGCGTCGATCAGTACCGGTACGTCGGACTGCGCCAGTACGCCCTCGACCTCGTCGGCCCGCGCGTCCCCCAGCCCCGGCCCGACCACCCACGCCTGCACCCGGCCCGGCCCGATCAGCGTCTCCGGGTACCGGGCGAGCACCGCGTCCGCCGCCGGGCCCACGTACCGCACCGCGCCCGCGCCACCGCGCAGGGCGCCGGCCACGGCCAGTACCGCCGCGCCCGGGTAGCGCGCGGAGCCGGCGACGATGCCCACGACACCGCGCCGGTACTTGTCGCTCTCGGCCGTGGGCTCCGGCAGCAGCCGGGCCACGTCGGCGTGTTGCAGGGCCTCCAGCTCCGGTGCGGGCAGCGCGAGCCCGATGTCCACCGGCCGCACCACCCCGGCCAGCGCGGCTCCGGGGTCGATGAGCAGGCCGGGCTTGTGCGCTCCGAACGTGACCGTGACGTCGGCCCGCACGGCCGGCCCCGCCACCTCCCCGGTGTCCGCGTCGACCCCGCTCGGCAGGTCCACGGCGACCACCACGGCGCCCGTCGGGATCCGTTCCACCAGCGCGGCGGCCGCCGGGCGCAGTCCGCCCCGCCCGCCGATCCCGAGGAGCCCGTCCACGACCAGGTCGGCGCGCTCCGGGACGTCCGACGCCACCCGGCCCCCCGCGGCCAGCAGCGCGGCGAGCCCGCCCGGGTGCACCCGGGCGGGGTCCATCGGCACCGCCGTCACTCCGGCGCCGCGCCGGGCCAGCCGGGCGCCGGCGTACAGGGCGTCGCCGCCGTTGTCACCGGGGCCGACGAGCAGCACGACCCGCGCCCCGTAGACCTTGCCCCGACGCCGTGTCAGCAGGCCCGCGCACACGGCGGCCAGTCCGGCCGCCGCCCGCAGCATCAGGGCGCCCTGCGGCAACCCGGCCATCAGCTCGCGCTCGGCGGCCCGTACGGTCTCCACGCTGTAAGCAGTACGCATGGCACCAGCCTGCCCGAAAACCCGGCTCGGGCCCCGGCTCCCGGGCCCGTCAGGAGCGGGCAGAGCCCGTGCGAGCCGCAAGAGCCCCGTGCGAGCCGGAAGAGCCGGAAGAGCCGACCTACCCCTCGGCGATCACCACGGCCGACGCCACGCCGGCGTCGTGGCTGAGCGAGATGTGCCAGGACTTCACCCCCAGGGCCAGCGCCCGGGCCTCGACGGTCCCCGACACCCGCAGCCGGGGCTGTCCCGTGTCCTCCACGTACACCTCGGCGTCGGTCCACAGCAGTCCACTGGGCGCGCCGAGCGCCTTGGCCAGCGCCTCCTTGGCCGCGAACCGGGCGGCGAGCGAGGCGGTGCCGCGCCGCTCGCCGCTCGGCAGCGTCAACTCGGAGTCGAGGAAGAGCCGTCGGGCCAGGTTCGGCGTTCGCTCCAGCGCGGCGCCGAACCGCTCGATCTCGGCAACGTCAATCCCCACACCGACAATCACGACGCCCACCACTCCCACGCAGCCCGTGTTCCCCCGTCGCCACCGCGGCGACGGATCGGCGCCCGCGGGCTTGGCTCACTCCACGGTCACCGACTTGGCGAGGTTACGCGGCTGGTCCACCTCGTTGCCCCGCGCCGTCGCCAGCTCGCACGCGAACACCTGCAACGGAACGGTCGCCACCAGCGGTTGGAGCAGCGTGGGCGTCGCCGGGATCCGGATCAGGTGGTCGGCGTACGGGACCACCGCCTCGTCGCCCTCCTCCGCGATGACGATCGTCCGCGCACCGCGCGCCCGGATCTCCTGGATGTTCGACACGATCTTGTCGTGCAGCACGGAACGTCCGCGCGGCGACGGCACGACCACCACCACCGGCAGGTCCGGCTCGATCAGCGCGATCGGACCGTGCTTCAGCTCGCCCGCCGCGAAGCCCTCGGCGTGCATGTACGCCAGTTCCTTGAGCTTGAGCGCGCCCTCCAGCGCCACCGGGTAGCCGACGTGCCGGCCGAGGAAGAGCACGGTGTTCTTGTCGGCGAGCGAGCGCGCGAGCTGCCGTACCGGCTCCATCGTCTCCAGGACGGTGTCCACGGCCGCCGCGATGTCCGACAGCTCCCGGATCACCGACTCGATCTCGTCGCCCCACTTGGTTCCCCGCACCTGCCCGAGGTACAGCGCCACCAGGTAGCAGGCCACCAGCTGCGTGAGGAACGCCTTCGTCGAGGCGACGGCCACCTCCGGGCCGGCGTGCGTGTACAGCACGGCGTCCGATTCGCGCGGGATCGTCGAGCCGTTCGTGTTGCAGACGGCCAGTACCTTGGCGCCCTGCTCGCGCGCGTGGCGCAGCGCCATCAGGGTGTCCATGGTCTCGCCGGACTGCGAGATCGCGATCACCAGCGTCCGCTGGTCGAGGATCGGATCGCGGTAGCGGAACTCGCTGGCGAGTTCCGTCTCGCAGGGGATGCGGGTCCAGTGCTCGATGGCCAGCTTCGCGATCATGCCCGCGTGGTACGCCGTACCGCAGGCCACGATCACGACCTTGTCCACCTCGCGCAGCACGGACGGCGGGATGCGCACCTCGTCGAGGGTCAGCATGCCGCTCGCGTCGATGCGGCCCAGGAGGGTGTCGGCGACGGCCTTCGGCTGCTCGGCGATCTCCTTGAGCATGAAGTAGTCGTACCCTCCCTTCTCGGCTGCCGAGGCGTCCCAGTCGACGTGGTACGCCCGCACGGACGCGACCGAGCCGTCGAAGTTGGTCACCGTGACCCCGTCGCGGCGCAGTTCGACGACCTGGTCCTGGCCCAGCTCGATCGCGGACCGGGTGTGGGCGATGAAGGCGGCCACGTCGGAGGCCAGGAAGTTCTCGTTCTCCCCGACGCCCACCACCAGGGGCGAGTTGCGGCGCGCCCCGACCACCACGTCCGGTTGGTCGGCGTGCACCGCGACCAGCGTGAACGCCCCCTGGAGGAGCCGGCACACCTGCCGCATCGCCTCGGTGAGGTCCCCGCAGACCTCGAACCGCTCCGCCAGCAGGTGGGCGACCACCTCGGTGTCCGTCTCGGACTCCAGGCGGTGCCCGCGCTCGGCCAGGTCGGCGCGCAGCTCGGCGAAGTTCTCGATGATCCCGTTGTGCACGACGGCCACGCGGCCCGCGTTGTCGAGATGGGGGTGCGCGTTGACGTCGGTGGGCCCGCCGTGGGTCGCCCACCGCGTGTGCCCCAGGCCCGTGGACCCGGCCGGCAGCGGGTGCCCGACCAGTTCCTTCTCCAGGTTGACGAGCTTTCCGGCCTTCTTCGCGGAGGAGAGTTTCCCGTCCGCGAGCACGGCGACGCCCGCCGAGTCGTAGCCGCGGTATTCCAGCCGCTTGAGTCCGGCGATGACCACATCGAGCGCAGATTGCGCTCCTACGTAACCCACAATTCCGCACATAGGCGGCAGGGTACGCCGTGGTCGGCCTCCTGCCCGGTACCTGAACAGGACGAAAAAACACCGCCCCGGCGGACACGCCGGGGCGGTGGGGGCGGCAGTGCCGCGAGGGTCAGCCGAGCTTCTTGACCTGCGCGTCGACGACGGCCTTCGGCTGCTCGGAGTCGCCGGCCAGGTTCAGCGCCCAGAACGTCGCCAGGACGTTGCCCTTGCGCACGACGACCGTGTGCATCTTCTTCTTCTGGCCGTCGCCCATGTCCATCACGCTGGAGAACCCGACGGCCTCGTCACCGGAGGTCGCCGGCTCGGACGTGACGTTCCCGATCGGGGTGCTCTGCTCGCCCTTCTGAGTGACGGCGAAGCCGCCGGCGCAGGCCGTGACCGCGGTCTTGACGGAGGCGAACGCGTCCTCGGCGCCCTTGCCGTCGTAGGAGCTGAGGGTGACCGAGGTCGCCGTCGACTTCAGGGCGCCCATGGCCGCCTCCATCTTCTCGTCCACGCTCGCGCCCTCGGCGGCCGGCTTGGGCAGCTCGACGGTCATGATCCGGCCCACGCCGGTGGACGGGGCGAGCGGCTGCATGGACTGGGCCTGGGCCAGCACCTTGCACTCGGCCTTGTCGGAGTCGACGGCAGCGGTCTTCTCCTCCTCGACCGGCTCGATCTTGTGGGTGGGCAGGTCGGCCTGCGTGACCAGCAGCGGGGCCAGCTCGGCGGCCGTCTTGCCCTTGGCGGCGGGAGCGGCCGAGGCGGACGCCTTGCCGTCCGTCTTGGTGTCGGAGGCCTTGTCGGAGCCGCAGGCGGTGGCCAGCAGCGTCAGGGACACGGCGGAAGCGGTCAGGACGGTACGACGGACAAGAGCGGAACGCACGGTGTTTCTCCCCCACAGGCGGTACACAGAAAAGTCGAAAGGCATGCCGGACGGCTCCGGAAACGCCCAGGTGAGGGGCGCGCATCGGAGCTGCGACGCATATCAAGATAAAGTAAAAGCCGATCAGCCGATCAGGATTATTCGGCCATCGGCGCAATCGTGACCCCGGTGATACCGCCGGGGCGTCGAATCGAGACCGACCGCGGCACGCCCCCGCCCCGCACCCCGCCGCACGTGACCGACCACACCATCCACAAGCGGTCCCGAGCCCCGACAATGGCAGGGTGATCACTTCGCCGCCACGAAGCACGCCGGACCGCGCAACGGAGCGCGCCGGCCATCGCCGGGCTCCCGACGCCTCCCCGTACGTCGACCTCACCCGGGCCGAGTGGAGCGCCCTGCGCGAACGGACCCCGCTCCCCCTCACCGCCGAGGAGGTCGAGCGGCTCCGGGGTCTGGGGGACGTGATCGACCTCGACGAGGTACGGGACGTCTACCTGCCGCTGTCGCGCCTGCTCAACCTGTACGTCGGCGCCACCAACAACCTCCGCGGCACCCTGAACACCTTCCTCGGTGACGCGGGCAACGGCCACGGCGCCCAGACGGGCACCCCCTTCGTCATAGGGGTCGCCGGGTCCGTCGCGGTCGGCAAGTCCACCGTGGCCCGCCTCCTCCAGGCCCTGCTGGCCCGCTGGCCCGAGCACCCGCGCGTGGAGCTCGTCACCACGGACGGCTTCCTGTACCCGATGAAGGAACTCCAGCGCCGCGGCCTGACCGCCCGCAAGGGCTTCCCCGAGTCGTACGACCGGCGCGCGCTGACCCGTTTCGTCGCGGACATCAAGGCGGGCAAGGACGAGGTCACCGCCCCCGTCTACTCCCACCTGATCTACGACATCGTCCCGGGCGAGCAGCTCGTCGTGCGCCGCCCGGACATCCTGATCGTCGAGGGGCTCAACGTGCTCCAGCCGGCCCTGCCCGGCAAGGACGGCCGCACCCGCGTGGGTCTCGCCGATTACTTCGACTTCAGCGTGTACGTGGACGCGCGCCCCGAGGACATCGAGCGCTGGTACCTGGGCCGCTTCCGGAAGTTGCGCGAGACCGCCTTCCAGAACCCCTTCTCCTACTTCCGCAAGTACACGCAGGTCTCCGAGGAGGAGGCCATGGAGTACGCGCAGACCATGTGGCGGACCATCAACAAGCCGAACCTGCTGGAGAACGTGGCGCCCACCCGCGGCCGGGCCACGCTCGTCGTCCGCAAGGGCCCGGACCACAAGGTCCAGAAGTTGAGCCTGCGAAAGCTCTGACCGCACGGGCGGCGGAGTCTAGGGTGCGGCCATGCTGCATCTGCGGATGATCATCCCGCCCGAACGCACGGACGCCGTCGTCGACGTCGTGGAGTCCACGGTCGGCACCGCCCACCTCGTCGTCCTGCCCGGCGCCGGCCGTGACCCCCGCGGCGATCTCGTCCTGTGCGACGTCGCCCGGGAGGCCGGTGACGAACTCCTTCAGGAACTCCGGGCCCTGAAGATCGACGAGGACGGCTCGATCGCCGTCGAGAACATCGACCTGTCGCTGTCGAGGCGGGCCGACGCGGCCGAGGAGGAGGCTCCGGGCGAGGGCGCCGACGCCGTGTTGTGGGAGCAACTGACCGAGGCGACCCACGAGGAGTCCACCCTCACCATCACCTACTGCGCTTTCATGATGCTCGCGACGATGATCGCGGCCTGTGGCGTGGTCCTCGACAACGCGATCCTGATCGTGGGCGCGATGGCGGTCGGCCCGGAGTTCGGCCCGCTCGCCGGGGTCTGCACGGCGGTCGTACGGGGCGTCCCCCGGCTCGCCCTGCGCTCGCTGGGCGCGCTGCTGATCGGTTTCGCCCTCGCGATCGTCGCCACCACGGTGTTCACCCTGGGGATGGACTGGATCGGCCAGTTCGACAGGACGATGCTGGACAGCCCCCGGCCGAACACCGGCTTCATCTGGAAGCCGGATCCGCTCTCCTTCGTGGTCTCGCTGCTCGCGGGCGTGGCCGGGGTGCTCTCGCTGACCTCCGCGAAGTCCGGGGCGCTGGTCGGCGTGGCGATCTCGGTCACCACCGTCCCGGCGGCCGCGAACGCCGCCGTGGCCCTCGGCTACGGGGAGTTCGCCCAGATGTGGGGCTCCGCGGAGCAGTTGATGGTGAACCTCGGCGGCATCATGCTCGCCGGCATCCTGACCCTGGCCGGGCAGAAACTGCTGTGGCGGACCCAGCGAGGCTGGATCCGCCACGGGAAGAGCTGAGGCGCCGGTCCGGTCAGCCGAGGGCCGACTTCACCACGTCCGCGAGCCGCCCCGCGACCGCGCGGGCCTGCTCGATGTCGGCGGCCTCCACCATCACCCGTACGAGCGGCTCCGTGCCGGACGGACGGAGCAGCACGCGGCCGGTGGTGCCCAGCTCGCGTTCGGCGTCGTTGACCGCCGCCGCCAGCTCGGCCGAGATGGTGACCCGGGACCTGTCCACGTCCGGGACGTTGATGAGGACCTGCGGCAGCCGCTGCATGACCCCGGCCAGGTCGGCCAGGGACCGGCCGGTGGCGGCGACGCGGGCGGCCAGCATCAGGCCGGTCAGCGTGCCGTCGCCGGTGGTCGCGTGGTCGAGGATGATCACGTGGCCGGACTGCTCGCCGCCCAGCGCGTAGCCGTGCTCCTTCATCGACTCCAGCACGTAGCGGTCGCCGACACCGGTCTGCACGACCTGGATGCCCTCGCCCTCCATGGCCAGCTTGAAGCCGAGGTTCGACATCACGGTGCCGACGACGGTGTTCTCGCGGAGCTGGCCCGCCTCGCGCATGGCCAGCGCCAGCACGGCGAGGATCTGGTCGCCGTCGACCTCCTCGCCGTTGCCGTCCACGGCCAGGCAGCGGTCGGCGTCGCCGTCGTGCGCGATGCCGAAGTCGGCTCCGTGCTCGACGACGGCCTGCTTGAGCAGCCCGAGGTGGGTGGAGCCGCAGCCGTCGTTGATGTTCAGGCCGTTCGGCTCGGCGCCGATCGTGATGATCTCCGCGCCGGCCCGCGTGAACGCCTCGGGCGAGACCCGGGCGGCCGCGCCGTGCGCCTCGTCGAGAACGACCTTGAGGCCTTCGAGGCGGTTGGGCAGGACACCGATGAGGTGCGCGACGTACTTGTCGAAGCCCTCGTCGTAGTCGGAGACCCGGCCGACGCCGGAGCCGGTGGGCCGGTCCCAGGGAGCGCCGGTGCGGTGCTCCTCGTAGACGGACTCGATCCGGCCCTCCAGGTCGTCGGCCAGCTTGTGGCCGCCGCGCGCGAAGAACTTGATGCCGTTGTCGGGCATCGCGTTGTGGCTGGCGGACAGCATCACGCCGAGGTCGGCGCCCAGCGCACCGGTGAGATACGCCACCGCCGGGGTGGGCAGCACACCGACGCGCAGGACGTCCACGCCCGCGCTCGCGAGGCCGGCGACGACCGCGGCCTCCAGGAACTCACCGGACGCGCGCGGATCGCGGCCGACCACCGCGGTGGCCCGATGACCGGCGAACGTGCCCGCCTCGGCCAGTACGTGTGCGGCCGCCACGGAGAGACCGAGCGCGAGCTCGGCCGTCAGATCCGCGTTGGCAACGCCCCGTACACCGTCCGTCCCGAAGAGTCGTCCCACTGTTGTCCTCCCGAGTTAACGCTTCGCTTTGTGACCGCTGTGACAAATATGTGCCGCTTGTGGCGGTAAACGAACCGCCCCGGCAGCACGAAGAGTGCTGCCGGGGCGGTTTCGTTGCGGAACAGCAGGCGCAGATTAACGCTTGCTGTACTGCGGAGCCTTACGGGCCTTCTTGAGACCGGCCTTCTTGCGCTCGACCGCACGGTCGTCGCGGGAGAGGAAGCCGGCCTTCTTCAGCGCCGGGCGGTTGTTGTCCACGTCCGCCTCGTTCAGCGCACGGGCCACACCGAGGCGCAGGGCGCCGGCCTGGCCGGAAACGCCGCCACCCGAGATGCGGGCGATGACGTCGTAACGGTTGTCCAGCTCCAGGAGCTTGAACGGCTCGTTGACTTCCTGCTGGTGCACCTTGTTGGGGAAGTAGTCCTCAAGGGTGCGACCGTTGATCTTCCACTTGCCGGTGCCCGGAACGATCCGGACGCGGGCGATGGCGTTCTTGCGACGGCCCAGGCCGGCGGCCGGCTGGGGGTCGCCGAAGCGACCGGCAAGGGACTCGGAGGTGTAGTCGCCCTCGACGACGACCTCGGACTCGCTGGTGTACTCCTCGACGTTGCCCTCGAACTCTTCGACGGGGGTCGTCTCGGCGGTGGTCTCGGCCACGATGCTCCTCAGAATTTTCTACGTCTTAGGGGGTGGCCGGAACTACTGCGCGACCTGGGTGATCTCGAACGGCACCGGCTGCTGGGCAGCGTGGGGGTGCTGGTCGCCCGAGTAGACCTTCAGCTTCGAGAGCATCTGACGGCCCAGGGTGTTCTTGGGGAGCATGCCCTTGATGGCCTTCTCGACGGCCTTCTCCGGGTTGTTCGCCAGGAGGTCGTCGTAGCGCACCGAGCGGAGACCGCCCGGGAAGCCCGAGTGGCGGTACGCCATCTTCTGGGTCGCCTTGTTGCCGGACAGGTGAACCTTGTCGGCGTTGACGATGATGACGAAGTCGCCCATGTCCATGTGGGGGGCGTAGGTCGGCTTGTGCTTACCCCGCAGGAGGGCAGCGGCCTGGGTCGCCAGACGGCCGAGGACAACGTCCTGGGCGTCGATGACGAGCCACTGGCGCGAGATGTCGCCGGGCTTGGGGCTGAACGTACGCACGCGTATGCCTTCGCTTCTTCAGTGGTGGTATCCCAAGGGCGCAAGCCCCACGGGAAGGTCCTGACAGGGTCACCACGGACGATCACGACAGCCCTCGTTCACAACGGGGACGCAACCCGTGTGCGAACTGCTGGTCATCGGTCCGGTGGACCGGCGCAAGGCCCTTTCACGTGAGAATGAGCAAGCCAATACGCAGAACAAACCAGCAGGGTACCCAAGCAGACCCGTACGGGTCAAAACGCGGTCCGCGATGCCGACTCTCTCGACTTCGCGGCGCACTCCGGTTCGGTCCTGGGTGGGGACCCCGCAGTTGTTACCGGGTCCAGAGTAACCCGATCGGAGCGCGGTCCACGACGCGCGAGCACGATCGCTAGCCCGCACAGCGTCGCGCAGTCACGGAACGCACGCCTCTTGCGGGCCAGCTCGGTGGGCCACGGAACCCCCGCCAACTGCGGCACCAGCGCCGCCCAGAACCAGGGCGAGCGCGGCGTCGAACCGGCCCGGACCCCCGACACCAGCAGCAGCGGAAGCACCACCAGGAGGTAGTGGTCGAAGGAGGGCCGCGACACCAGGAATGCGGCGAGCATCACCATGCAGGCCGTCTCGACCAGCCTCAGTTCCCCGTCGTCGACGTCGTCGGTACGCCGCCAGCGGACCCAGGCCGCCCACAGGCCGCCCGCCGCCCCCGCGGACGCCACCAGCACCGCGAACACCCCCGGCACCCCCAGCCGCGGCAGCACCGCGATCGGGGAGGCGTCCCACGGCAGGGCGTACTCGTCCTGTCCCTGGAGCAGGAACGGCAGCGTCTTGGTGAAGAACAGCGTCGGACTCGGCATCATCAGCGCCCCCAGCAGCGACAACGCCACCGGCGTCAGCACCGCCGCGGCCAGCCCCCGCCACTGCCGGGCCAGCAGGAACAGCACGCCGATCGGCACCAGCATCGGCTTGCAGGCGATGGCCAGGCCCACCACCAGCCCGGCCGCCGCCCACGAACGCCGGTGCGCCAGCAGCAGCGCCACCGGCAGGGCGGCCGCCGAGATCGCCGTCCAGTTCCCGATCAGGACCAGGTTCAGGTACGGCTTGTAGGCCAGGGCGAAGAGCCCGAAGCCGCCGATCGCGAACCGCGAGGTCACCGGTACCGCGAACAGCCGCAGCGCGGCCCACCACCCGACGCCGATCAGTCCCGACATCCCCAGGGGCAGCAGCCAGCGCAGCGCCCACGTCGGCAGCAGCGCCTCCGGCACCGCCATGAGGACCGCGCTCGGCAGGTACAGGAACCGCTTGTCCTCGTACGGGGACACACCGTTCAGGAGCGCGTCCGCGGCCTTGACCACGAAGGCGTTGTCGGAGCCCCAGTTCTCCCGCAGGCTCGTCGAGACCGCGATCGTCAGCACGATCGCGAGGGAGACCGCCCACAGGGACCGCGGCGCCGGCCGGAGCAGCCAGGCGAGCCGCCCGCCCCCGGGCGCGGGCGCCCCCGCGCCACGTCGGGAATCCCGCCTCACGAGCCAGATGCCAGGCCGCAGCCGCACGCCGTCTCCCCCTCGAAATCCGCGCCGGGGTGGTCCGCCCCGACGCTTCCGCTCGACCCGCCTCAGCGCTTCCGCTCGACCCGCCGCTCGTCCCACACGGGCTCCTGAGACCCGTCCCTCACCGCCACCCTCGCACCCTTCGGCCCTGGGGCCTCAGAGGCTTCGGTCGGCCGCGCCGGACTCCGCCCGTCGAAACGCACCGCAGGGTCTCAGCGCTTCCGCTCGACCCGTCGCTCGTCCCACACGGGCTCCTGAGTCTCCCGCACGACACCGTCCGAACCGAAGACCAGATAACGGTCAAATGTGCGCGCGAACCAGCGGTCGTGCGTGACGCACAACACAGTGCCGTCGTACGACTCCAGGCCGTCCTGGAGGGCCTCCGCCGACTCCAGGTCGAGGTTGTCCGTCGGCTCGTCCAGCAGCAGCGCCGTGGTGCCGGCCAGTTCGAGCAGCAGGATCTGGAAGCGCGCCTGCTGCCCGCCCGAGAGCTTCTCGAAGGGCTGGTCGGCCTGACGCTCCAGCTCGTAGCGGCGCAGGGCGCCCATCGCCGCGCCGAGCGGCTTCGCCGCCTCCGTCCACAGGATGTCGACGAGGGTCCGCCCGAAGAGCTCGGGGTGCGCGTGGGTCTGCGCGAAGTGGCCCGGCAGCACCCGGGCGCCCAGCTTCCAGGTGCCCGTGTGCTTGACGTCCTCGCCCGCGAGGAGCCGCAGGAAGTGCGACTTCCCGGAACCGTTCGAGCCGAGCACCGCGACCCGCTCGCCGTAGAACACCTCCAGCGAGAAGGGCTTCATCAGCCCCGTGAGCTCCAGGTTCTCCACGGTCAGCGCGCGCACGCCCGTACGCCCGCCCTTGAGCCGCATCCGGATGTCCTGTTCGCGCGGCGGCTCCGGCGGCGGACCGGCCTCCTCGAACTTCTGGAAGCGGGTCTGCATCGCCCGGTACCGCGAGGCCATGTCGGGGCTGGAGGCCGCCTGGTTGCGCAGCCGCAGCACCAGGGCCCGCAGCCGGGCGTGCTCCTCGTCCCAGCGCCGCTTGAGCTCCTCGAAGCGCGCGAAGCGCTCCTTGCGGGCCTCGTGGTACGTCCCGAAGCCCGCGCCGTGCACCCACACGTCGCTGCCGGTCGGGCTCGCCTCCAGGCTGATGATCTTCTGGGCGGCCTGGGTGAGCAGTTCCCGGTCGTGGCTGACGAACAGCACCGTCTTGCGCGTGGCCTTCAGCTGCTCCTCCAGCCAGCGCTTGCCCGGGACGTCCAGGTAGTTGTCCGGCTCGTCGAGCAGCAGCACCTCGTCCGGCCCGCGCAGCAGCGCCTCCAGGACCAGCCGCTTCTGCTCACCGCCCGACAGCGTGCGCACCTCGCGGAACTGCGCGCTGTCGTACGGGATCGCCAGCGCGGCCATGGTGCAGACGTCCCACAGGGTCTCCGCCTCGTAGCCCTGGACGTCGGCCCAGTCGCTGAGCGCCTGCGCGTACGCCATCTGCGCGGCCTCGTCGTCCACCGTGAGGATCAGCTGCTCGGCCCGGTCCACTGCCTTCGCGGCCTCCCGCAGCCGCGGCTGCGCCACCGATACCAGCAGGTCGCGCACGGTCGTCTCGTCGCGGACGGAGCCCACGAACTGCGACATCACGCCGAGCCCGCCGCTCACGGTGACCCCGCCGCCGTGCGGCTGGAGGTCCCCGGAGATCAGCTTCAGCAGCGTGGTCTTTCCGGCGCCGTTCGCCCCCACCAGGGACACCACCGAGCCCTCCCCCACACGGAAGGAGACGTCGGGGAGCAGGACCCGCCCGTCGGGAAGGTAGTACTCCAGGTGGTTGACTTCGAGATGTCCCATGCCGGGCATTCTCCCGGCCGGCGCTCGTGCGCCCAAACCGGTTTGCTCCGGGGTCAGCAGCAGCCGGCCCCGGGAAGGGTGCGCAGGTTCCGCGCCTCCTTGCTGCGGGCGGCCAGCAGCTCGTCGGCCGGGTAGCCGACCTCCTCCAGGGTGAGCCCGTGCGGCTTCACCACGTGCACCGAGGAATCCCGTACGGCGGCGGCCAGCACCGTGCCCGGCCAGTCGGTCGGCCGGTGGCCGTCGCCGACGTGCAGCAGGGCCCCCACCAGCGAGCGGACCATGTTGTGGCAGAAGGCGTCGGCCCGGACGGTCGCGGTGACGATCCCGTCCTCGCCGCGCTCCCAGGAGAGCTGCTGGAGCGTGCGGATGGTCGTGGCCCCCTCGCGCTTCTTGCAGTACGCGGCGAAGTCGTGCTCCCCGAGCAGCGGGACGGAGGCCTCGTTCATGGCGTCCACGTCCAGCGGCCACTGGTGCCACAGCACGTGCCCGCGGCGCAGCGGGTCCACGCCGGCCTGGTGGTCGCCGACGCGGTAGGCGTACCGGCGCCAGATCGCCGAGAAGCGGGCGTTGAAGCCCTCGGGGGCCTCGGCGGCCCGCCACACCCGGACGTCGTGCGGCAGCCGCCCGGCGAGCCTGCGCAGCAGCTTGTCGTGGTGCTCGGCCCACACCTCCTCGGCCAGGTCGAACTGCGCGACCTGTCCGCGGGCGTGCACACCGGCGTCCGTGCGCCCGGCCACGGTCAGCTCGACGGGCTCGGACAGCCGCATCACGGTCTTCAGGGCCGACTCCAGCTCGCCCTGCACGGTCCGCAGCACGCGCTGCTTCGCCCAGCCGGAGAAGTCCTTGCCGTCGTACGACAGGTCCAGCCGCACCCGGACGTGCCCGGGCTCCACCTCGTCACTCACGTGAGCGATCCTCTCAGAAACACGGAAATCACCGGACAACGCAGAACGGGCCCGCCCCGGAAGGGGGCGGGCCCGTTCAGAGCCGTTCAAGCAAGCGAGATCCCGGAGGATCAGGCCTCCTTGGTCTCCTCGGCGGCCGGGGCCTCGGCGGCCTCGGCTTCCTTCACGGCGCGCTTGGTGGCGGCCTCGGCCTCACCGGTGGCCTGCTGGGCGACCGTCAGGGCCTCGACCAGCTCGATGACCGCCATCGGGGCGTTGTCGCCACGACGGTTGCCGACCTTGGTGATGCGCGTGTAACCACCGGGGCGGTTCTCGTAGCGCGGGGCGATCTCGGTGAACAGCGTGTGCACGATGCTCTTGTCCGTGATCGTCTGCAGCACCAGGCGACGGTTGTGGATGTCGCCCTTCTTGGCCTTGGTGACCAGACGCTCGGCGTAGGGACGCAGGCGACGGGCCTTGGCCTCGGTGGTGGTGATGCGGCCGTGCTCGAAGAGCGCCTTCGCGAGGTTCGCGAGGAGGTGCTTCTCGTGCGCGGCGCTGCCGCCCAGACGGGCACCCTTTGCGGGACGCGGCATGGTGATACTCCTTCATATCTGCACCGGCCGTGTCAGGTACCGGTGTCAGTTCCCCCGGGGCGGACGCCCCGGGAAAGTCTCTTGCTGCGAGCCGAGGCTCAGTACTGCTCGGTCTCGACGAAACCGGCGTCCGCGTCGTCGTCGGCGCCGAAGGCGTCGGCGGCGGCGGTCGGGTCGAATCCGGGCGGGCTGTCCTTGAGGGCCAGGCCCATGCCGGCGAGCTTCGCCTTGACCTCGTCGATCGACTTCGCACCGAAGTTGCGGATGTCGAGCAGGTCGGCCTCGGAGCGGGCGACGAGCTCACCCACGGAGTGGATGCCCTCGCGCTTGAGGCAGTTGTAGGAGCGGACCGTGAGCTCCAGCTCCTCGATCGGCAGCGCCAGATCGGCGGCCAGGGCCGCGTCCGTCGGCGAGGGGCCCATGTCGATGCCCTCGGCGTCGATGTTGAGCTCGCGGGCCAGGCCGAACAGCTCGACCAGGGTCTTGCCGGCGGACGCCATGGCGTCACGCGGGCGCATGGCCTGCTTGGTCTCGACGTCGACGATCAGCTTGTCGAAGTCGGTGCGCTGCTCGACTCGGGTCGCCTCGACCTTGTAGGTGACCTTGAGGACCGGGCTGTAGATGGAGTCGATCGGGATGCGACCGATCTCCTGGCCCAGCTGCTTGTTCTGGACGGCGGAGACGTAGCCGCGACCGCGCTCGACGGTCAGCTCCATCTCCAGCTTGCCCTTGCCGTTGAGCGTGGCGAGGACGAGGTCCGGGTTGTGCACCTCGACACCGGCCGGGGGCGCGATGTCGGCAGCGGTGACCAGGCCGGGACCCTGCTTGCGCAGGTACATCACGACCGGCTCGTCGTGCTCCGAGGAGACGACCAGCTGCTTGATGTTGAGGATGATGTCGGTGACGTCTTCCTTGACGCCCGGCACGGTGGTGAACTCGTGCAGGACGCCGTCCACGCGGATGCTGGTGACAGCGGCACCCGGGATGGAGGACAGGAGCGTACGGCGCAGGGAGTTGCCGAGGGTGTAGCCGAAGCCCGGCTCCAGCGGCTCGATCACGAACCGCGAGCGGTACTCGTCGACGACCTCTTCGGTCAGCGAAGGACGCTGAGCGATAAGCATGTGTGTTCCTTCAGTCGTGGACGCCCACTATTTGACGTCCGACGGGCACTACATACAGCAAGGGTACGGGCGGCACGTCCCCCGCGAGGGGTTCGTACCGCCCGGACACTCAAAGACGCACAGGTGCGTCCGTCGCGTCAGACGCGGCGGCGCTTCGGCGGGCGGCAGCCGTTGTGCGGGGTGGGGGTGACGTCCTGGATCGAGCCGACCTCGAGGCCGGTGGCCTGGAGGGAGCGGATCGCGGTCTCGCGGCCGGAGCCCGGACCCTTGACGAAGACGTCAACCTTGCGCATGCCGTGCTCCTGCGCGCGGCGGGCGGCCGACTCGGCGGCCATCTGCGCGGCGAAGGGGGTGGACTTGCGCGAGCCCTTGAAGCCGACGTGGCCGGCGGAGGCCCAGGAGATCACGTTGCCCGAGGGGTCCGTGATCGAGACGATGGTGTTGTTGAACGTGCTCTTGATGTGGGCGTGCCCATGAGCGATGTTCTTCTTTTCCTTGCGGCGCACCTTCTTGGCAGCGCCCTGACGTCCCTTGGGGGGCATCTAAATCTCCTACGGGAGGTGGTCGGTCCTACAGCGCAAGACCGCTGAACAGGACTACTTCTTGCCCGGCTTCTTCTTACCGGCGATCGCGCGACGCGGACCCTTGCGGGTACGAGCGTTCGTGCTGGTGCGCTGACCGTGCACCGGGAGGCCACGACGGTGGCGAACACCCTGGTAGCACTGGATCTCGACCTTGCGGCGGATGTCGGCCTGGATCTCGCGGCGGAGGTCACCCTCGGTGCGGAGGTTGGCGTCCACGTACTCGCGGATCTTGACCAGGTCCTCTTCGGCCAGGTCACGAACGCGGGTGTCGGGGTTCACACCGGTGGCCGCAAGGATTTCCTTGGACCGGGTGCGACCGACACCGAAGACGTAGGTGAGTGCGATCTCCACGCGCTTTTCGCGCGGGATGTCAACACCGGAAACGCGTGCCATTCAATGGCTCCTGTGTGTTCGGGGGTCTTCAGCAGAATCGACCCCGACCGCCGACCACACCTGATGGGTGGTGGTACGTCCGGGTCCCCGGCCCCCGCCGGAGGTGCCGCCGGCCCTGGTCAGGGCTGGGCGGATTCTGCGTTATGTACGTTTTCTTACGTCGCGCGAAGAACTGCGGAGTGCAGGTCGGTCGGCGTGCGTCAGCCCTGGCGCTGCTTGTGGCGCAGGTTGTCGCAGATGACCATGACCCGACCGTGACGGCGGATCACCTTGCACTTGTCGCAGATCTTCTTGACGCTCGGCTTGACCTTCATTGGGTGAGGTTCTCCGGGTCAGTGCCACCACCCGCGCCGGGACAAGACGCCCAGACGGGAGTGAAGACAAGATCTACTTGTATCGGTAGACGATCCGGCCACGCGTCAGGTCGTACGGAGAGAGCTCCACGACAACCCGGTCATCAGGGAGGATGCGGATGTAGTGCATGCGCATCTTGCCACTGATGTGCGCGAGGACTTTGTGACCGTTCTGGAGTTCCACCTTGAACATCGCGTTCGGGAGGGACTCGATCACGGTGCCCTCGATTTCGATGGCACCTTGCTTCTTGGCCACGCTTCGCCTTTCGAATCGGCTACCTTGATCGGCGCCGTGCCTCGCCCATGCAGGGCATGGGGATGCACGAGAGCCGACGCATCAGTCTACGTCAGGGCATCCGGAAAGACGAATCCGGAAAGTTTGCCCCACATTGTAGATCATTAACCGAGGGGGTCCGGGGCCGTGGTGACCCCGTACTCCGCCAGTTTCGCCTTGCCGCAGTCGGGGCTGGTCAGCACGATCGGACCCGCCTCGGTCAGGGCGATGGAGTGTTCCCAGTGGGAGGACCAGGTGCCGTCGGTCGTGATGACCGTCCAGTCGTCCGCCAGTACCTCCGTCTGGGGGGTGCCCAGGGAGACCATCGGCTCGATCGCCAGGCAGACGCCCGGGACGAGCTTGATCCCCTTGCCCCGCTTGCGCGAGACGTAGTTCAGCAGGTGGGGGTCCATGTGCATCTCGGACCCGATGCCGTGGCCGCCGTAGTCCTCGATGATCCCGTACTTGCCGGTCGCGGGACGCGGCTGGCGGCGGATGTAGCCCTCGATCGCCTTCGAGATGTCCACGAGGCGGTTGCCGAGCTTCATGGCGGCGATGCCGGCCCACATGGACTCCTCGGTCACCCGGGAGAGCTCCAGGAGCTCAGGCGCGTGCCCAGTGCCCACGAAGGCGGTGTACGCGGCGTCGCCGTGCCAGCCGTCGACGATGGCGCCCGCGTCGATCGAGATCACGTCGCCGTCCTTGAGGACGGTCTTGTCGTCCGGGATGCCGTGGACGACGACCTCGTTGACCGACGTGCAGATCGTCGCCGGGAATCCGCCGTAGCCGAGGAAGTTCGACTTCGCGCCGGCGTCCGCGATGACCTTGCGGGCCACCATGTCCAGATCCCGCGTCGTGGCGCCCGGCACGGCCGCCTCACGGGTCGCCGCGTGGATGGCCGCGACCACCAGCCCGGCCTCCCGCATCTTGGCGATCTGCTCGGGCGTCTTGAGCTGCACCATGGACGTGCCTTCCACCTTCTGAATCGGGACTTCTCAACAGTACGGCCGCGGCGCCCTGAGGACACCGCGGCCGTACCTGCACAGCAGGGGTACTACTTCTTCAGGGCTTCCATCGCGCGCTTCGTGACGTCCGCGACCTCACCGAGGGCCGGGATGGTCACCAGCAGGCCCTGGGCCTTGTAGTAGTCGATGATCGGCTCGGTCTGCGTGTGGTAGACCTCCAGCCGGTTGCGGACCGTGGCCTCCGAGTCGTCACCGCGCTGGTACAGCTCGCCGCCACAGGTGTCGCACACGCCCTCGGCCTTGGCCGGGGCGTAGGTCACGTGGAAGACGTGCGCGGAGTCGTTGCGGCAGATCCGACGACCGGCGATGCGCTTGACGACCTCGTCCTCCTCGACCTCCAGGTCGAGGACGGCGTCCAGCTTCATGCCGGCGGTCCGGAGCATCTCGTCCAGGGCGACGGCCTGCGACACGTTCCGCGGGAAACCGTCGAGCAGGAAGCCGTTCGCGGCGTCCGCCTGCTCCATCCGGTCCTTCGCCATGCCGATGGTGATCTCGTCGGGGACGAGGTCACCGGCGTCCATGAACGCCTTGGCGCGC
This sequence comes from Streptomyces sp. NBC_00513, assembly GCF_041431415.1. Lineage (GTDB taxonomy): Bacteria > Actinomycetota > Actinomycetes > Streptomycetales > Streptomycetaceae > Streptomyces. Next base: position 4,686,096 of record NZ_CP107845.1, on the reverse strand, counting down.
CGGCCGAGCTCCGTGTTCTGGCTGATGTTGGCGCGGAACAGGTCGCCCGTGGAGATGTGCGGGATCGACAGGTTCTTGGCAAGGAACGCGGCCTGCGTTCCCTTGCCCGCACCGGGGGGTCCGACGAGGACGATTCGCATCAGCGGAGGAACCCTTCGTAATTGCGCTGCTGGAGCTGGCTCTCGATCTGCTTCACGGTTTCCAGACCGACACCCACGATGATCAGGATGCTCGTCCCGCCGAACGGGAAGTTCTGGTTCGCGCCGAAGCCCGCCAACGCCATCGTCGGCACAAGAGCAATGAGACCCAGGTACAGCGACCCCGGCCAGGTGATCCGGTTGAGTACGTAGCTGAGGTACTCGGCGGTGGGTCGGCCGGCGCGGATGCCCGGGATGAAGCCACCATACTTCTTCATGTTGTCGGCGACTTCCTCGGGGTTGAACGAGATCGCCACGTAGAAGAACGCGAAGAAGACGATCAGGAGGAAGTAGACGGCGATGTAGTACGGGTGGTCGCCCTTGACGAAGTGCTTCTGGATCCAGGTGGCCCAGCCGGCGGTGGAACCGCTGAACTGGACGATCAGCGCCGGGATGTACAGCAGCGACGAGGCGAAGATGACCGGGATGACACCGGCCTGGTTCACCTTGAGCGGGATGTACGTCGAGGTGCCGCCGTACGCGCGCCGACCGATCATGCGCTTCGCGTACTGGACCGGGATGCGGCGCTGCGCCTGCTCGACGAAGACCACGAGGGCCACCATCGCGAGCCCGACCAGGATGACGACGCCGAACTCGACCCAACCGTCGGCGATCTTGCCCTGGAGCTTGATCTGCCAGAGGGCGCCGATGAAGCCGGCGGCGATCGAGATGAACATGAGGATCGACATGCCGTTGCCGATGCCGCGGTCGGTGATCAGCTCACCGAGCCACATGACGACACAGGTACCGGCGGTCATCGTGATGACCATGACGACCATGGTGAAGATCGAGTGATCCGGCACGATCTGACTGCGGAGCTGGCAGGACCCGAAGAGGGCGCCGCTCTTCGCGGTGGCGACGAGGCCGGTGCCCTGGAGGATCGCGAGCGCGACCGTCAGATAGCGCGTGTACTGAGTGATCTTCGCCGTGCCGGACTGACCCTCTTTTTTGAGGTTCTCCAGCTTCGGGATGACCACGGTCAGCAGCTGCAGGATGATGCTCGCCGTGATGTACGGCATGATGCCGAGCGCGAAGATCGTGATCTGCAACAGCGCGCCACCACTGAACATGTTGACGAGACCGAACAGGCTGTTGCCGCTCCCGGCCTGGTCAACACAGAACTGAACGTTCTTGTAGTTCACGCCGGGCACCGGGATGTGGGACCCGAGGCGGAACAACACGATGATGGCGAGCGTGAAGAACAGCTTCTTGCGCAGGTCGGGCGTCTTGAACGCCCGGGCGAACGCGGTGAGCACGGTGCCTCCTGCGACCCCCGCGCTACTGCGTCAGAGGTGACGGTCTGAGGGATCGACGAATACGTACAAGCAAAGGTGCAGGCCACCTTACCGGCGACATGGCCCTCCGTGGAACGACCAACCGGGGATGCCCCATATGTGAGGCATCCCCGGTCGGGTTTCAGCTATTAATCACTGAGTTTCGTCTTAGACGAGCTCGGTGACCGTGCCACCTGCGGCGGCGATCTTCTCCTTGGCGGAGCCGGAAACGGCGTCAACCGAGACCTGCAGCGCAACGGAGATCTCGCCCTGGCCCAGGACCTTGACGAGGCTGTTCTTGCGAACCGCGCCCTTGGCGACCAGGTCGGCCACCGTGACTTCTCCACCCTCGGGGTAGAGAGCGCCGAGCTTGTCCAGGTTGACAACCTGGAACTCGGTGCGGAACGGGTTCTTGAAGCCCTTGAGCTTCGGCAGACGCATGTGGAGGGGCATCTGCCCACCCTCGAAGCGCTGCGGGATCTGGTAACGGGCCTTCTGGCCCTTCGTACCACGACCGGCCGTCTTACCCTTCGACGCCTCACCACGACCGACACGGGTCTTCGCGGTCTTGGCGCCGGGGGCGGGACGGAGGTTGTGGGCCTTCAGCGGGCTGTTCTCAGCCATGTTAGTCAACCTCCTCAACCGTCACGAGGTGGCGGACGGTCTGCACCATTCCGCGGAACTCGGGGCGGTCCTCCTTGACGACCACGTCGTTCAGGCGCTTGAGCCCGAGCGAACGCAGAGTGTCGCGGTGGTTCTGCTTGCTGCCGATGTACGACTTCGTCTGCGTGATCTTGAGGCGAGCCATTACGCACCCGCCCCGGCACGTGCACGAAGCAGAGCCGCGGGGGCGACGTCCTCGAGGGGCAGACCGCGGCGAGCCGCGATCTCCTCGGGACGCTGCAGGCCCTTGAGGGCCGCCACGGTCGCGTGCACGATGTTGATCGCGTTGGAAGAGCCGAGCGACTTCGACAGGATGTCGTGAACGCCGGCGCACTCCAGAACGGCGCGCACCGGGCCACCGGCGATAACACCGGTACCGGGGGAAGCCGGCTTCAGGAGCACGACGCCCGCGGCACGCTCGCCCGTGATCGGGTGAGGGATGGTGCCCTGGATGCGCGGAACCTTGAAGAAGTTCTTCTTGGCTTCCTCGACACCCTTGGCGATGGCCGCGGGAACTTCCTTGGCCTTGCCGTAACCGACACCTACAGTGCCGTCACCGTCGCCCACCACGACCAGCGCGGTGAAGCTGAAGCGGCGACCACCCTTGACAACCTTGGCGACGCGGTTGATCGCGACAACGCGCTCAACGTAAGCGGTCTTCTCGGCGGCAGGGCCACCGTCGCGACCCTTCCGGTCCCGCCGCTCGCCGCCACCGGCACCGCTTCCGCGGCGCTGGGGTCCAGCCATTGGATTACCTCTCTCTGTTACGTCCGTGAGTCCCGGAACCGGGGCTTAGAACTTCAGCCCGGCTTCGCGGGCGGCGTCAGCCAGAGCGGCAATGCGCCCGGCGTATCGGTTGCCACCGCGGTCGAAGACAACGGTCTCGACTCCGGCAGCCTTCGCACGCTCGGCCACGAGCGCGCCGACGGCCTGGGCCTGGGCGCTCTTGTCGCCTTCGCCACCGCGGATCGAGGTGTCCAGGGTCGACGCGGACGCCAGGGTGTGACCCTGGAGGTCGTCGATGACCTGAGCAACGATGTTGCGGTTGGAACGCGTCACGACGAGGCGCGGACGCTCCGCCGTACCCGACACGTTCTTGCGAATGCGAATGTGGCGGCGAGCCTTGGCAGCGCGCTTGTACGCGTCGCCCTTGGCGATCTTCACACCGTATGCCATGGCTACTTACCAGCCTTTCCGACCTTGCGGCGGATGACTTCGCCGGCGTACTTGACACCCTTGGCCTTGTACGGGTCGGGCTTCCGCAGCTTGCGGATGTTGGCGGCGACCTCGCCGACCTTCTGCTTGTCGATGCCCTCGACCGTGAACTTGGTGGGCGACTCGACCTTGAAGGAGATGCCCTCGGGCGCCTCGATCAGGATCGGGTGGCTGTAGCCAAGCTGGAACTCCAGGTCGGAGCCCTTCGCGGCGACGCGGTAACCGACACCGCTGATTTCGAGAGCCTTGACGTATCCCGTGGTCACACCGGTGATCATGTTCGCCACCAGCGTGCGGGACAGGCCGTGCAGGGCCTTGTTCTGACGCTCGTCGTTGGGGCGGATGACGTTCAGAACGCCGTCCTCACCCTTGGCGACGGCGATGGGCGCAGCGACGGTGTGCGAGAGGGAACCCTTGGGTCCCTTCACCGCGACCGTGCGGCCATCGATGGTGACGTCCACACCGGCGGGAACCTGGATGGGGAGCTTGCCGATTCGCGACATTGCTTTTCCTCCGTTCCCGACTACCAGACGTAGGCGAGGACTTCCCCACCTACGCCCTTCTTGCCTGCCTGCTGGCCGGTGAGGAGACCGTGGGACGTGGAGATGATCGCCACGCCCAGGCCGCCGAGCACCTTCGGCAGGTTGGTGGACTTCGCGTACACGCGCAGACCGGGCTTCGAGATCCGCTTGATGCCCGCGATGGAGCGCTCACGGTTCGGCCCGAACTTCAGCTCGAGGACGAGGTTCTTGCCGACCTCGGCGTCCTCGACCTTCCAGCCGGTGATGAAACCCTCCTGCTTGAGGATCTCTGCGATGTGCGACTTGATCTTGCTGTGCGGCATCACGACGGTGTCGTGGTACGCCGAGTTAGCGTTACGCAGACGCGTGAGCATGTCTGCGATCGGGTCAGTCATGGTCATGAAGTGGCCTTCGGCCTCTCTCGCCGGGGTTTCCTGTATGCGCCATCCCTCTCCCCACTCAGTGGCGGGACGGGTGCGGTGCGGGGACCTACGGCGTAGTAAGTCGTTATGGGCGGCAGACGCCCAACCACACAAGCCTAAGGCATGCGCGGCCGGGCACCTGCCGTCCAGATGCTTACCGAGAGTCTCTGGTTCTCTCCAAGTCCCTAAGGACAGGAGGGATTTACCAGGAGCTCTTGGTCACGCCCGGCAGCTCGCCACGGTGAGCCATCTCACGAAGGCAGACGCGGCACAGGCCGAACTTGCGGTACACGGAGTGAGGGCGACCGCAGCGCTGGCAGCGGGTGTACGCACGCACACCGAACTTGGGCTTGCGGGCAGCCTTCGCGATGAGAGCCTTCTTCGCCATCTCGCTTACGCCTCCTTGAAGGGGAAGCCGAGGTGACGAAGGAGGGCGCGGCCCTCGTCGTCGTTGGTCGCCGTGGTGACCACGGTGATGTCCATACCCCGGGTACGGTCGATCTTGTCCTGGTCGATCTCGTGGAACATGACCTGCTCCGTGAGACCGAAGGTGTAGTTGCCACGGCCGTCGAACTGCTTCGGCGACAGACCACGGAAGTCACGGATACGCGGAAGCGCGAGCGACAGCGTACGGTCCAGGAACTCCCACATGCGGTCACCACGGAGGGTGACGTGGCAGCCGATCGGCTGACCCTCACGCAGCTTGAACTGCGCGATGGACTTCCGGGCCTTCGTGACGGCCGGCTTCTGACCGGTGATCGTCGTCAGGTCCTTGATGGCGCCGTCGATCAGCTTGGAGTCGCGGGCGGCGTCGCCCACACCCATGTTGACCACGATCTTCACGAGGCCGGGAATCTGCATGACGTTCTCGTAGGAGAACTCCTCACGCAGCTTGCCCGCGATGTCCTCGCGGTACTTCGTCTTGAGACGCGGAGTGGTAGCCATCAGATGTCCTCACCCGTCCGCTTGGCAACGCGGATCTTGTTGCCCTCGTCGTCGAAGCGGTATCCGACGCGGGTGACGACCTTCTGGCCGTCCTTCTCCACAACCAGCTGAACGTTGCTGACGTGGATCGGCGCCTCGGTGATCACGATGCCACCGGTCTGCGAACCACCAGCGGTCTGACCGGCCTTGGTGTGCTTCTTGACCCGGTTGACACCCTCGACGAGGACGCGGTTCTCAGTAGGGATGGCCGTGATGACCTTGCCCTGCTTGCCCTTGTCCTTGCCGGTGATGACCTGAACCAGGTCGCCCTTCTTGATCTTCATGCTTACAGCACCTCCGGCGCGAGCGAGATGATCTTCATGAACTTCTTCTCGCGCAGCTCACGGCCCACCGGGCCGAAGATACGGGTGCCACGAGGGTCGCCGTCGTTCTTGAGAATGACAGCGGCGTTCTCGTCGAATCGGATGTACGAGCCGTCCTGGCGGCGGCGCTCCTTGACGGTGCGAACGATGACGGCCTTGACGACGTCACCCTTCTTCACGTTGCCGCCGGGGATCGCGTCCTTGACGGTGGCGACGATGACGTCACCGACGCCCGCGTAGCGGCGACCGGAGCCACCGAGAACACGGATGCAAAGGATCTCCTTGGCACCAGTGTTGTCGGCGACACGCAGTCGCGACTCCTGCTGGATCACGTCTATCTCCTGATTGTCTGCCGGTTCCCGGCGGGGGCTTCACTCCGAGGAGCGACGCCCCCACCGAGCCTGGCGGAACGAACCTGAGGGGCCCCTGAACTTTCTGCTCAGGGCCTCAGGTACTTACTTGGCCTTCTCGAGGATCTCGACGATGCGCCAGCGCTTGCTCGCCGACAGCGGACGCGTCTCCATGATGAGGACGCGGTCGCCGACGCCGGCAGCGTTCTGCTCGTCGTGAGCCTTGAGCTTGTTCGTACGGCGGATGACCTTGCCGTACAGGGCGTGCTTCACGCGGTCCTCGACGGCGACGACGACAGTCTTGTCCATCTTGTCGCTGACGACGAGGCCCTCACGGGTCTTGCGGAAGCCGCGGTCCTGGGTCTCAGTCACATTCTTCTCGCTCATCAGGCGCTCTCCACCGTCTCGATGCCGAGCTCGCGCTCGTGCATCAGGGTGTAGATCCGGGCGATGTCCTTACGGACGGACTTGAGCCGGCCGTTGTTCTCCAGCTGGCCCGTGGCCGCCTGGAAGCGCAGCTTGAACAGCTCTTCCTTGGCCTCGCGCAGCTTGCCAACGAGCTCCTCGTTGCCGAGCTCACGCAGCTCGGACGCCTTGGTTCCCGTCGCCATCACGACTCACCTGCCTCGCGCCGAACAATCCGGCACTTCATCGGAAGCTTGTGAGCAGCGCGGGTGAGCGCCTCACGAGCAATCTTCTCGTTCGGGTAGGACAGCTCGAACATGACCCGACCCGGGTGCACGTTCGCGATCCACCACTCGGGAGAACCCTTACCGGAACCCATGCGGGTCTCGGCGGGCTTCTTCGTGAGCGGACGGTCCGGGTAGATGTTGATCCAGACCTTGCCGCCACGCTTGATGTGACGGGTCATCGCAATACGAGCCGCCTCGATCTGGCGGTTCGTCACGTAGGCGGGGGTGAGCGCCTGGATGCCGTACTCGCCGAACGAGACCTCAGTACCGCCCTTGGCCATACCGCGGCGCTTGGGGTGGTGCTGCTTGCGGTGCTTGACCCTACGAGGGATCAGCATGTCGGTCAGGCCTCCGTTCCGGTGCTCTCAGCCGGAGCGGCGGCGGGAGCGTCGGCCTTGGGGGCCTCGGCACCAGCAGCCTGCTGCGGCTTGCGGCCGCCACGGCCGCCACGCTCGCCACCACGACCACCGCGGCCACCGGCCGGACGGTCGTTCGCGCCACCACGAGCCGGGCGGTTGCCCGCACGGGCCGCGGCGTTCTCGGCGCGAACCTCGGCGATGTTCTTGACGTCGCCCTTGTAGATCCAGACCTTCACACCGATACGGCCGAAGGTGGTCTTGGCCTCGAAGAAGCCGTAGTCCACGTTCGCGCGCAGCGTGTGCAGCGGCACACGACCCTCGCGGTAGAACTCGGAGCGGGACATCTCGGCGCCGCCGAGGCGACCGCCACACTGGATCTTGATGCCCTTGGCGCCGGCCTTCATCGTGCCCTGCATGCTCTTACGCATGGCGCGACGGAAGGAGACGCGGGAGGAGAGCTGCTCGGCAACGGCCTGGGCAACCAGCTGAGCGTCAAGCTCGGGGTTCTTGACCTCGAGGATGTTCAGCTGGACCTGCTTGCCCGTGAGCTTCTCGAGGTCACCGCGGATGCGGTCGGCCTCGGCGCCACGACGGCCGATGACGATGCCGGGACGAGCGGTGTGGATGTCCACACGCACGCGGTCACGGGTGCGCTCGATCTCAACCTTCGAGATGCCGGCGCGCTCCATGCCGGACGTCATCATCCGACGGATGGCGACGTCTTCCTTGACGTAGTCCTTGTACAGCTTGTCGGCGTACCAACGCGACTTGAAGTCGGTGGTGATGCCGAGCCGGAACCCGTGCGGGTTTACCTTCTGGCCCATTACCGGGAACCTTCCTTGCTGCTGACGACCACGGTGATGTGGCTGGTCCGCTTGCGGATCCGGTAGGCACGGCCCTGCGCACGCGGACGGAACCGCTTCAGGGTCGGGCCCTCGTCCACGAACGCCTCGCTGATGACCAGCGTGGAGGCGTCCGGGTGGTTGTAGTTGTGTGCGGCGTTGGCAATGGCGCTGTCCAGCACCTTGCCAACCGGCACGCTCGCGGCCTGCGGGGCGAAACGCAGGACCGCCTGAGCCTCCGTGGCATCCATGCCACGGATAAGGTCCACCACTCGGCGGGCCTTCATGGGCGTGACGCGGATGTACCGCGCCTGGGCCCTGGCTTCCATGGTTGTCCCTTCGGTGTAAGTCATAGTCATAACCACCCCGCCTTTAGCGGCGCTTCGACTTCCGGTCGTCCTTGACGTGGCCGCGGAAGGTGCGAGTCGGCGAGAACTCGCCGAGCTTGTGGCCGACCATCGACTCGGTGACGAACACCGGGACGTGGATCTTGCCGTTGTGCACCGCGATGGTGTGACCCAGCATGGCCGGGATGATCATCGAGCGACGGGACCAGGTCTTGATGACGTTCTTGGTACCGGCTTCGTTCTGTACGTCCACCTTCTTGATGAGGTGTCCGTCGACGAAGGGTCCCTTCTTGAGACTGCGCGGCATCTAAACCCGCTCCTAGCGCTTCTTGTTCGTCTTGCGGCGGCGGACGATGTACTTGCTCGAAGCCTTCTTCGGCGAGCGAGTACGACCCTCCTTCTGACCCCACGGGGAGACCGGGTGGCGACCACCACTGGTCTTACCCTCACCACCACCGTGCGGGTGGTCGACCGGGTTCATCGCGACACCGCGGACGGAGGGGCGAACGCCCTTCCAGCGCATGCGGCCGGCCTTGCCCCAGTTGATGTTCGACTGCTCGGCGTTGCCGACCTCACCGACGGTGGCGCGGCAGCGCGCGTCGACCAGGCGGATTTCTCCGGACGGCATACGAAGGTGGGCCATGGTGCCCTCCTTCGCCAGCAGCTGCACGGACGCACCGGCGGAGCGGGCGAACTTCGCACCGCCACCGGGACGCAGCTCGATCGCGTGGATCGTCGTACCAACCGGGATGTTGCGCAGCGCCAGGTTGTTGCCGGGCTTGATGTCGGCCGTCGGGCCGTTCTCAATCCGGTCACCCTGCTTCAGGGCCTTCGGCGCGATGATGTAGCGCTTCTCGCCGTCGGCGTAGTGCAGCAGCGCGATGCGCGCGGTGCGGTTGGGGTCGTACTCGATGTGCGCGACCTTCGCCGGCACGCCGTCCTTGTCGTGACGACGGAAGTCGATCACACGGTAGGCGCGCTTGTGGCCGCCACCCTGGTGACGAACAGTGATCCGACCGGTGTTGTTACGGCCGCCCTTGCTGTGCAGCGGGCGAACCAGCGACTTCTCCGGCGTGGACCGCGTGATCTCGACAAAGTCGGCGACGCTGGAGCCACGACGGCCCGGGGTCGTCGGCTTGTACTTGCGGATACCCATTTCTCAGTCCTCGTCCGATTCCGGACGACTCAGGACTCCGTTAGGAGGCCTGGCCGCCGAAGATGTCGATTCGGTCGCCCTCAGCGAGGGTCACGATGGCGCGCTTGGTGTTCGCGCGCTTGCCGAAACCGGTCTTGGTGCGCTTGCGCTTACCCTGACGGTTGATCGTGTTGACCCCGGTGACCTTGACCGAGAAGACCGCCTCGACGGCCTGCTTGATCTGGGTCTTGTTGGCGCCAGGCGCGACGATGAACGTGTACTTGTTCTCGTCCAGCAGCGCGTAGCTCTTCTCCGAGACAACCGGCTTGATCAGCAGGTCGCGCGGGTCAGTGAAGGTCTTGCTGGTAACGGTCGCCTCAGACATCAGGCGTCGCTCCCTTCGGTCTCATCGGCCTTGGGGCCAGACACGAAGGACTCGAAAGCGGCCTGAGTGAAGACCACGTCGTCAGAGACGATCACGTCGTACGTGTTCAGCTGGCCCGGCTCCAGGATGTGAACCTGGGGCAGGTTGCGGGCGGACAGCCACGCGGCCTCGTCGGCACGGTCGACGACCAGGAGCAGGTTCTTGCGCTCCGAGATCTTGCCGAACAGCGTCTTGGCGGCCTTCGTGGAGGCGGCACCCTCGACCACGCCGGTGACGACGTGGATGCGGGAGTGACGCGCGCGGTCCGAGAGGGCACCGCGGAGAGCGGCGGCCTTCATCTTCTTCGGGGTCCGCTGGGAGTAGTCACGCGGCTGCGGGCCGTGGACGACGCCACCGCCGACGAACTGCGGAGCGCGGGTCGAACCCTGGCGCGCGCGGCCGGTGCCCTTCTGGCGGTACGGCTTGCGGCCACCACCACGGACTTCGCCACGACGCTTGGTCTTGTGCGTGCCCTGACGGGCAGCAGCCAGCTGAGCGACAACGACCTGGTGGATCAGCGGAACGCTGGTCTTCGCGTCGAAGATCTCCGCGGGGAGCTCGACGGTACCGGCCTTGTCGCCTGCCGGCGAAAGGATGTCAATGGTGCTCATTACCTCAAGCCCCCTTGGCCGCGGTACGGACCAGGACGAGGCCGCCGTTCGGACCGGGGACCGCGCCCTTGATGAGGAGCAGACCCTTCTCCGCGTCAACCGCGTGGATGGTCAGGTTCTGGGTGGTGACGCGCTCGTTGCCCATACGACCGGCCATGCGCATGCCCTTGAAGACACGCCCAGGGGTGGCGCAGCCACCGATCGAACCGGGGGAGCGGTGCTTGCGCTGGACACCGTGACCGGCACCGAGGCCCTTGAAGTTGTGACGCTTCATGACACCGGCGAAGCCCTTGCCCTTGCTGTTGCCCGTGACGTCGACCTTGACGCCCGACTCGAACACAGCGGCGGTGATCTCCTGGCCGAGCGTGTACTCGCCGGCGTCGGAGGTGCGGAGCTCCACCAGGTGGCGGCGGGGGGTGACGTCGGCCTTGGCGAAGTGACCCTTGAGGGGCTTGTTCACCTTGCGAGGGTCGATCTCGCCGAAGGCGATCTGGACCGACTCGTAGCCGTCGATGTCGTTCTTACGGACCTGGGTAACGACGCAGGGTCCGGCCTTGACCACGGTCACCGGGACGACACGGTTGTTCTCGTCCCAGACCTGGGTCATGCCGAGCTTCTCGCCCAGGACGCCCTTGATCTGCTTTGCCATCTTCTCGACGCCTCTCAGAGCTTGATCTCGATGTCAACGCCGGCCGGAAGGTCCAGGCGCATCAGCGAGTCAACGGTCTTGGGGGTCGGGTCGAGGATGTCGATCAGGCGCTTGTGCGTGCGCATCTCGAAGTGCTCGCGCGAGTCCTTGTACTTGTGCGGCGACTTGATGACGCAGTACACGTTCTTCTCAGTGGGCAGCGGCACCGGGCCCGCGACCGACGCACCAGTGCGCGTCACCGTCTCGACGATCTTCTTCGCCGACGAATCGATGACCTCGTGGTCGTAGGCCTTGAGCCGGATGCGGATCTTCTGTCCCGCCATGGCTACTCCGTAGTCCTGTCTGTTGTGGAAACGCTCTGGCTCCCGGGCGGCTGTGGATCTCTCCACTGCTTCCCTCCGACCCACGCGGTCGGGCGTGTCGCACACCCTCTACAGAAAATTCCCATACGGAAATTCCCTCGTCCAAGGGGGTGCGGTCCCAAGACCGCGCTTCGGGGGAGAAACACCCACCGGGTGCCTGGTCCGCACCGTGCTGACACTTCCCAGAAGATTCCCGTACGTCCGCCCCCATTGCTGCCCTGAGGGGCAGGTAAGGGCGACGAGTACTGTGGGACTCGCTTCCGGTCCTCCCGGCGGGAGGCGCGCAGCATCGGCACTCAACCGAGCAACTTGAGTAGTCTGCCATACAAGACACGTACTGCGCCAATCGGGCGCAGAAGAATACCCCTCCGCGCAGACACGTCAAACCGTGCCGCGCGACGGGGGTCCGCGCCGGGCCCCTGGTCAGGAGCGCGTGACCGTCCCGCACTCCGACGGAAGCCGCGAGATGTCCTGACTTCGGTCGTATGGATCCGTGCGCGGCCCCGTGGGCTCCGCACCCGGCAGCGCCCGCGCGTCCGAGCGGAAGGTCGGGTGCAGGTAGCCGGTTCCGCTCCGGTCGCAGTCGTCGTTGCCGGCCGTCTCGGACCACGTGACGATCGTCAGCGTTCCCGGGGTCACCTCGATCACCCGCGGATCGGACACCGCCACCGTGAGTTCGCGGCGCACGATGGTGCGTGCCACCTCCTGCGAGCCGGGCGCGGCCCGCACCACCGGGTAGACGAAGGTGTAGTCGGTGTGCACCAGCACCTCACCCTGACGGGCACTGTCGAACCACATGCGCCCGCGCGTCTTGACGACCTCGCCGTGCGGGCGCACCTCGGCCGGGTCGAAGCGGCTGAACAGCCAGAGCGGGTCCGCTTCCGCGGAGGGCTTGGCGAGCGCGCGTTCCAAGACGCCCCGGCCGGACGGCTGTAGCGGGTCCAGCAGCTCCAGGGCCGCGCGCGGGTACCCGCCGCGGAGGGTGTTCGGATCCAGGTTGGCCGCCGTCAGCAACTGCCGGGTCCTGGCCAGCCCGTCCGCCACCTGCTCCCGGGACAGCCCGGCCAGGGCCTTCGCCTCGGGGGCATCGATACCGGCCGCGCCGTCGGCCCACTGAAGGGCCGGGGAGCCCCTGAACGGCTCCCTCAGGGTCGCCTGGTCCGGGAGCGCCTCGGGGGGAGCCTCCGTGGGCCGCGCCGACTCGGCGGGCAGCGGCGCGGCCGCGCCGCGACCGGCCTCCCCGGTCAGCCGGTCGATGAGCAGCTCCGGCCGTACGACGACCAGGGCCAGGGCGGCGATGAACACGATGCCCGCGGTCGCCTTGAGGCGCCGGTTGCCCGTCCGGCCCCCGTCCCGCCCCTGCCACGCGGGCCCGGTCCGCCACCCCTCCGGCTCGGCGGCCCGACGGGCCCGGCGCCCCCGCCACCATCCCCGCTCCGCCGCGGCCCGCGCCTCGTCCTCCCGGCGCAGCCGCTCGGTGACCATCCGCGCCCGTGCGGACGGCTCGTGCGGAGCGGTCCCTCCCCCGGCCCCGGACTCCCGTACGAACCGCTCCCACGCCTCGTCGGAAACGCCCGGTCTGCCGGCGCCGTCGTTGCTGCCCATGTCCCCGCCCCCGTAAAGATCGAACGCATGCGCTGCGGATCCTCGCACACCCCGGACAGCTCGCTCCCACAGGGCCCGAAGGGGGTGCGAACGGTCCGTCCCGGCGTGCGGGTTCGGGGTTCCCGGAGGAGTCGGCGCCCCGTCCGGTCGCGCCCAACCCATGTGCCCGTAGGGGTGGTTGTCCGAGCCGCCGGCCGAACTCGGGCGCACGCCGCACCGGGTCGCGAGGGCCACGACGCGGTGGAGCACGTCGCGGTGGGCCACGACGTTTGGTGTAAGTACTCCGGAAGCGAAAGAACCACGCCAGACCCCTCCAGCCTCCCGCGGGGTGCGTGTCGCTCACACGGGTGAACTACGCCAACCGGGCTGGCTCGCACGGGGGTTGTCGGGCTTATGCTCGCCGCGACAACCCCAGACATGCGTCGGCCCCCGACGGGACTCGCAATCCCGGCGGGGGCCTACCAACAAGGAAGTAGCGCTTCCCGATGGATAGCCAGAAGAGTACCGCCGTCGTGCGCGCCCCCGGGCGGAATCCGGGCGACACCCCTCGATCAGGTGTCATCCACGTCAACGTCCGCCACACCCGGCGCTTCACCGTGGTCGGCAACCACCTCGCGCAGCACCCCGAGATGTCGCTCGTCGCGATCGGCCTCGCGGTCCACATCCAGTCGCTGCCGACCGGCGCCCTGATCGGCATCCGGGACCTCGTCCCCCGCTTCCCCGAGAGCGAGTACCGCATCGCCGCCGCCCTGCGGGAGCTGGAGCTCCACGGGTACCTGGAGCGGACCCGCGTACGGCTCGCCGGCGGCCAGGTCGCCACCCGGACCGTGTCCTACAACCGCCCCGGTTGCCTGGCCGAGGCCACGGAACCCGAGACGGCGCCCCCGGCGCCCCCCGTGACACCCCCGACGCCGGCCCCGCCCTCCCCCGCCCCGGAGGCCCAGGACGCCCGGGAGCCCCGGGAGCCCCAGGACGCCCCACAGCGTTCCGCCCCGCCCCGGCCCGTGAACCCCGACAACCCCTGGCGCCGCGACGCCGCCACGGCCATCCTGACCGATCTCCGCCGCGCCGACGCCCGGCTCCTGCTCGGCCGACAGGACATCGAACGGCTCACCCCGGCCGTCGAGGCCTGGCTGGAGCGCGGGGCCCGACCGGCCGGCATCCTCGCGGCGCTCACCGCCAATCTGCCGCCGCAGCTGCGCAACCCCGCCGGGCTGATCGCCCACCGGCTCACCGCCCAACTGCCGCCCGCCCTGCCCGACGAAGGCCCCCGCGCGCCCGCCCACGTGCCGCCGGACCCCTTCCAGACCTGCGAGGACGACGCCTGCGGCCTCGCCTTCCGGTCACCGGTACCGGGGCTGTGCGGGGAGTGCCGGGCCGGCACGGCCGCCGCCTAGACCACCCCTCCCCCTGAGGACAACCCCTCCCCTTCGCCCCGGGCACGACTTCGCCCCGGATACGACGAAGGGCCCCCTCCCCGACGCCGAAGCGTCGGGGAGGGGGCCCCTCTGTCAAACGTGGTGCCCGCTCTCGCGAGCCACCAGGTCAGACCGCGAAATTACTTCGTGATCTTGGTGACCTGGCCGGCGCCGACCGTACGACCACCCTCACGGATGGCGAACTTCAGGCCCTCTTCCATCGCGACAGGCTGGATGAGGTTGACAGTCATGTCGGTGTTGTCACCGGGCATGACCATCTCGGTGCCCTCGGGGAGGGTCACAACGCCCGTCACGTCCGTGGTACGGAAGTAGAACTGCGGGCGGTAGTTGTTGAAGAACGGGGTGTGACGGCCACCCTCGTCCTTCGACAGGATGTACGCGGCGGCCTCGAACTCGGTGTGCGGCGTGACCGAACCGGGCTTGATGATGACCTGGCCGCGCTCGACGTCCTCGCGCTTGATGCCACGGAGGAGCAGACCGACGTTCTCGCCCGCCTGGCCCTCGTCGAGCAGCTTGCGGAACATCTCGATGCCGGTGACCGTGGTGGTGGTCTTCTCCTGCTTGATGCCGATGATGTCAACGGTCTCGTTGACCTTCAGGACACCACGCTCGATGCGGCCGGTGACGACGGTGCCACGACCGGTGATCGTGAAGACGTCCTCGACGGGCATCAGGAACGGCTTCTCGGTGTCACGCGGAGGGGTCGGGATCGACTCGTCGACCGCGGCCATCAGGCCGAGAAGCTTCTCGCCCCACTCCTTGTCGCCCTCAAGAGCCTTGAGCGCGGAGACCTGAACGACCGGAAGGTCGTCGCCCGGGAAGTCGTACTCGGAGAGCAGCTCACGGACCTCGAGCTCGACGAGCTCCAGGATCTCCTCGTCGTCCACCATGTCGGCCTTGTTCAGGGCGACAACGATGTAGGGAACGCCGACCTGGCGGGCCAGGAGCACGTGCTCCTTGGTCTGCGGCATCGGGCCGTCGGTGGCGGCAACCACGAGGATCGCGCCGTCCATCTGCGCGGCACCCGTGATCATGTTCTTGATGTAGTCCGCGTGACCGGGGCAGTCGACGTGGGCGTAGTGACGCGCCTCGGTCTGGTACTCGACGTGCGCGATGGAGATGGTGATACCGCGCTGGCGCTCCTCAGGAGCCTTGTCGATCTGGTCGAAGGCCGAGGCCTCGTTCAGGTCCGGGTACGCGTCATGCAGCACCTTGGTAATGGCGGCCGTGAGGGTCGTCTTACCGTGGTCAATGTGACCGATGGTGCCGATGTTGACGTGCGGCTTAGTCCGCTCGAACTTCGCCTTCGCCACGGGGGTCCTCCTGGAGAGTGGTTCTGTACGCCTTACAGATCGGCGCCAGGTGATCTTTGCTGGATAGCCGGTTCCCCCGGGGCAGCGGGAGGTTTGCTCCTGTTGCCCCAGAGGCTCCGGTGACAAGCCTAAAGCGTGTACTCGGAAGAGTTACTCGCCCTTGGCCTTCGCGATGATCTCCTCAGCGACGTTCCGGGGAACCTCGGCGTAGGAGTCGAACTGCATCGAGTAGCTGGCGCGACCCGAGGTCTTGCTGCGGAGGTCTCCGACGTAGCCGAACATCTCCGAAAGCGGCACGAGGCCCTTCACGATGCGAGCACCGTGACGCTCCTCCATGGCCTGAATCTGGCCACGGCGAGAGTTGATGTCGCCGATGACCTCACCCATGTAGTCCTCGGGCGTGGTGACCTCAACGGCCATCATCGGCTCAAGGAGCACGGGAGAAGCCTTGCGCGCGGCCTCCTTGAAGGCCTGCGAACCGGCGATCTTGAACGCGAGTTCGGAGGAGTCGACCTCGTGGTAGCCACCGTCGAGAAGAATGACGCGGACGCCGGTCATCTCGTAGCCGGCGAGGATGCCGAACTTCATGGCTTCCTGCGCACCGGCATCCACGGAGGGGATGTACTCACGCGGGATACGGCCACCGGTGACCTTGTTCACGAACTCGTAGGTCGCCTCGCCACCCTCGATGGGCTCGATCGCGATCTGCACCTTGGCGAACTGACCGGTACCACCGGTCTGCTTCTTGTGGGTGTAGTCGTGACGCTCGACGGTCTTGCGGATCGTCTCGCGGTAGGCCACCTGCGGCTTGCCGACGTTCGCCTCGACCTTGAACTCGCGACGCATGCGGTCGACGAGGATGTCGAGGTGAAGCTCGCCCATACCACCGATGATGGTCTGGCCGGTCTCCTCGTCCGAGTGAACCTGGAAGGAGGGGTCCTCCTCCGCGAGACGCTGGATGGCAACACCCAGCTTCTCCTGGTCACCCTTGGACTTGGGCTCGATGGCGACCTGAATGACCGGGGCCGGGAAGTCCATGGACTCCAGGATGACCGGGTTCTTGTCGTCACACAGCGTCTCACCGGTGGTGGTCTGCTTCAGGCCCATGACGGCGACGATGTCGCCGGCGCCCACCGAGTCGATCTCCTCACGCTTGTTCGCGTGCATGCGGTAGATCTTGCCGATGCGCTCCTTCTTGCCCTTGACGGAGTTCAGCACCGCGGTGCCGGCCTCCAGGCGACCGGAGTAGATCCGGACGAAGGTGAGCTTGCCGAGGTGCGGGTCGCTCGCGATCTTGAACGCGAGGGCCGACAGCGGCTCGGACTCGGACGGCTTGCGCTTGACCACGACCTCCGGGTCCTTGACGTCGTGGCCTTCGATGGCCTCGACGTCCAGGGGGGAGGGCAGGTAGCGCACGACGGCGTCGAGCAGGGGCTGAACGCCCTTGTTCTTGAACGCGGTGCCGCAGAAAACGGGGGTGACGGTGGTGTCGCCGCCCTTGCCGGACGCGATGGTGATACGACGAACAGCGGCGTAGAGCTGCTCCTCGGTGGGCTCGACGCCCTCCAGGAACAGTTCCATGAGCTCTTCGTCGTTCTCCGCGACGGCCTCGACGAGCTTGCCGCGCCATTCCTCGGCGAGCTCGGTGTGCGAGGCGGGGATGTCGACGACGTCGTACATCTCGCCCTTGGAGGCTTCGGCGGACCAGACGAGGGCCTTCATGCGAACCAGGTCGACAACGCCCTGGAAGTCCATCTCGGCGCCGATCGGGAGCTGCATGACGATCGGGGTCGCGCCGAGGCGGTCCGTGATCATGTCAACGCAGCGGAAGAACTCGGCGCCGGTACGGTCCAGCTTGTTCACGAAGCAGATGCGCGGCACGCCGTAACGGTCGGCCTGACGCCACACCGTCTCGGACTGCGGCTCGACACCGGCGACACCGTCGAAGACGGTGACGGCGCCGTCGAGGACGCGGAGCGAACGCTCCACCTCGACGGTGAAGTCGACGTGGCCCGGGGTGTCGATGATGTTGATGGTGTGGTCAACGTCTTCGAGGGGCCAGTGGCAGGTCGTCGCGGCAGACGTGATGGTGATACCACGCTCCTGCTCCTGCTCCATCCAGTCCATCGTGGCAGCGCCGTCGTGGACCTCACCGATCTTGTAAGACACACCGGTGTAGAACAGGATGCGCTCGGTGGTGGTCGTCTTGCCCGCGTCGATGTGGGCCATGATCCCGATGTTGCGGACCTTGGCCAGGTCAAGCGAAGTGGTAGCCATAAGGCTTCGGTCTTCTCTCGGTCTCGATGTGGGGTGGGACTACCAGCGGTAGTGCGCGAAGGCCTTGTTGGACTCGGCCATCTTGTGCGTGTCCTCGCGCTTCTTGACGGCAGCGCCAAGACCGTTGGAGGCGTCGAGCAGCTCGTTCATGAGGCGCTCGGTCATGGTCTTCTCACGACGGGCGCGGGAGTAACCCACGACCCAGCGCAGCGCGAGGGTGGCGGCGCGACCGGGCTTGACCTCGATCGGCACCTGGTAGGTGGCTCCACCGACACGGCGGGACTTGACCTCGAGCGACGGCTTGACGTTCTCCAGCGCGCGCTTCAGCGTGATGACCGGGTCAGCGCCGGTCTTCTCGCGGAGGCCTTCCATGGCGCCGTAAACGATGCGCTCGGCGGTGGAGCGCTTGCCGTTCAGGAGGATCTTGTTGATGAGCGACGTCACCAGAGGAGATGCGTAGACCGGGTCGATGATGACCGGGCGCTTCGGGGCGGGGCCCTTACGAGGCATTCTTACTTCTCCTTCTTGGCGCCGTAGCGGCTGCGGGCCTGCTTGCGGTTCTTGACAGCCTGGGTGTCAAGCGCACCGCGGATGATCTTGTAACGAACACCCGGCAGGTCCTTCACACGGCCACCACGCACGAGCACGATCGAGTGCTCCTGCAGGTTGTGTCCCTCACCCGGAATGTAGGCCGTGACCTCGATGCCGGAGGTCAGACGCACACGCGCGACCTTACGGAGCGCCGAGTTCGGCTTCTTCGGGGTGGTCGTGAACACTCGCGTGCAGACGCCGCGACGCTGGGGCGAAGCCTCAAGCGCGGGGGTCTTTGTCTTCTCGACCTTGTCCTGCCGGCCCTTCCGGACCAGCTGCTGGATCGTAGGCACTACTTCTCCGGTTTCTGTGTGCCGTGTAGTGAAACTAACCTGGAACTCGCCGACCCACGCGGTCGGGTGTGTCGGATCCGGCGGACCTCCGTGCAAGCACGGAAACGCTTGGATCGCGGTGGCTGATTCGTCCCTCGTGCGGTTGATGGACACGCACGGGAACCAGACACACCCCAGGCACAAGGTATGAGCGTACCTACCTCACTCACTCCGGTCAAAACAAATGCTCCCGGGCACCTTCGTCGCAGGCCCGCGACCTCCCGACCTGCGGACCCCCACGCGGCGCGCCGAGGAGGTGGGAGCGACAGGGGACGCGAAGTCTAGACTTCTACCCGATCATCCCCGGTCCCGGACGCCGTTCTCGCCCCCTGTGGCACGGCGCGCGGCCGCCGCGGAACGGCCCCGTCGCGAAAGATCCCGAATGCCGCTCGATTCCATACGAGAACGCCTGCGTCCGCTCGTGGCGTACGCCGCAGTCGTCATCGCCCTCGCCGCCTCGGCCCTGCTGGCCGTCGGCGCCTTCCTGGGCCTCTACGTCCGCCCCACCTCGGATGACTGGTGCGCCGCCTGGAAGGCCCGCGACATGGGCGTCTTCGGGATCACCGCCGACTTCTACAACACGCAGAACGGTCGGCTCACCAACGCCTTCATGAGCGGGATCGTCTACTCCGACGGAATCCTCGGCACGAAGGTCCTGCCCACCCTCATCATCCTGACGATGGGCGCTGGCCTGGTGATGCTGGCCCGCGTCGGCCTGCGCGCGTTCGGCTGGCAGGTGCCGATCGCGGTGCTGATCGCGGCGTCCGTCGTGGTGACCGCCCTCTTCTCCTTCGCGGGCACGCGCAACTACCAGGCCCTGCTGTGGGCCCCCGCCACGATCTCGCACACGGTCCCCGCCATCATCGGCATCTGGGCCGTGCTGATCGCCGTCTGGGCCGGCCGTTCGGGCCGCGTCTGGCCGCGCCGCCTCGCCCTGGCCGCCGCCGTCGTGATCGGCTTCGGCATCGGCACCCTGAGCGAGCCCTTCACCATCGTGGGCGGGCTGTTCATGGGCGTGGCCATGCTGCTGAGCATCCCGAAGGTGGGGCTCGCCCGTACCTGGTGGTCGTTCACCTGGCTCGCCACGTACTGCGTCAGCAGCCTCGTCGGACTGGCCGTGCTGTACACCTCCCCCGGCGCGAAGTGGCGCCGCTCGGTCCAGCCGCCCTCCGACTCGATGCTCTCCGGGAAGGCCCTGCGCAAGTCCTTCGAGGACTGGGGCAACATCTGGGACGCCATCGGCGGCCAGTGGGCCTACCTCGGCGCCGTCGCCGCGGGCCTCCTGATCGGTCTGGCCGTCGCGTACCTCTCCCCCACCGGCGCCGAGCGCGTCACCGCGATCCCGGGCCGCCTGAAGGTGCTGCTGATCGTCCTGCCGGTGCCGGTCCTGATGCTCGCCTCGTTCGTGGTGGCCATGGCCCTGAACAACGGCTACGGCCCCACCGGCTGGACCTACGCCCGGACCTGGAACAGCTTCATGGTCCCGTTCCTGATGACCCTGTGCCTGTACGGGATCCTGGCCGGCCGCGCCATCGGCGTCCGGCTCGCCTCCGTCGACCGCGGCAGCCTGCTCCCGGGCGCCCTCGTCGTGGTCCTCGCCGCCGGGTTCACCGTCGCCTCCGTGGGCGCGCTCGTGCCCGCCGTACAGGAGATGACCAAGGACACCGTCTACCGCTCCCTGGTGTGGGACAAGCAGGACGCCCGGATCCGCAAGGAGGTCTCCCGCGGTGCGACGGACGTGATGTACAAGCCGTCCTACATCGGGAAGCTCGCCGAGCCGTACTTCACCAAGAACAAGGACAAGGACTGGGTCGCCCAGTGCGTGTCCAAGTACTACGGCGTCGAGGACATCCACAAGCCCTGACACCCGGCCGAGGCCCTGGCCCCGCGGCCGCCACCCGGCGCCTCTCCCGGACTCCCGGGGGGGCGCCGGCGTCGTACGGCCCCCCGTGCGGCCCCCCGGACGGGAAGGCCTCCCCCTGACACGAAGAAGCCCCCCGCCGCTCCTCTCGGAGCGACGGGGGGCTTTCTCGGTGACCCTTAGCCGTTGTACGGGCCGTAGTCGTAGTCCTCCAGCGGGACAGCCTGGCCGGAGCCGGTGCCGAAGGGCGAGTAATCGATGTCGTCGTAGCCGACGGCCGAGTACATCGCGGCCTTGGCCTCCTCGGTGGGCTCGACCCGGATGTTGCGGTAGCGGGACAGACCCGTACCGGCCGGGATGAGCTTACCGATGATGACGTTCTCCTTGAGGCCGATCAGGGAGTCGGACTTGGCGTTGATCGCCGCGTCCGTCAGAACCCTGGTCGTCTCCTGGAAGGACGCCGCCGACAGCCACGACTCGGTGGCGAGCGAGGCCTTGGTGATACCCATCAGCTGCGGACGGCCGGAGGCGGGGTGACCGCCCTCGGTGACCACACGACGGTTCTCGGTCTCGAACTTCGACCGCTCGACCAGCTCGCCCGGCAGGAGCTCCGCGTCGCCGGACTCGATGATCGTCACGCGGCGGAGCATCTGCCGAATGATGATCTCGATGTGCTTGTCGTGGATCGACACGCCCTGCGAGTTGTAGACCTTCTGGACTTCGCCGACCAGGTGGACCTGGACCGCGCGCTGACCGAGGATGCGCAGCACGTCGTGCGGGTTGGTGGCACCCATGGTGAGCTTCTGGCCCACCTCGACGTGGTCGCCCTCGTGCACGATGACCTTGGCGCGCTTGGAGATCGGGAACGCCGTCTCCTCGCTGCCGTCGTCGGGCGTGATGACGATCTTCTTCGTCTTCTCGGTCTCCTCGATCCGCACGCGACCGGCGGCCTCGGAGATCGGGGCGACACCCTTCGGGGTACGGGCCTCGAAGAGCTCGACGACACGCGGCAGACCCTGCGTGATGTCGTCACCGGCCACACCACCGGTGTGGAAGGTACGCATCGTCAGCTGGGTACCGGGCTCACCGATGGACTGGGCGGCGATGATGCCGACCGCCTCACCGATGTCGACCAGCTTGCCGGTGGCGAGCGAGCGTCCGTAGCAGAAGGCACAGGTGCCGACCGCGGACTCACAGGTCAGGACCGAGCGGGTCTTGACCTCCTCGACGCCGTTCGCGATGAGGGCGTCGATGAGCACGTCACCGAGGTCCACGTTGGCCGGCGCGATGACCTTGCCGTCGATGACGACGTCCTCGGCCAGCATGCGGGCGTAGATGGAGGTCTCGACGTCGTCGGCCTTGCGCAGAACGCCGGCCTCGTCCTTGACACCGATCTTGAGCTTGAGGCCGCGCTCGGTGCCGCAGTCCTCCTCGCGGATGATGACGTCCTGCGAGACGTCCACCAGACGACGGGTGAGGTAACCCGAGTCGGCGGTACGCAGGGCGGTGTCCGCCAGACCCTTACGGGCACCGTGCGTGGAGATGAAGTACTCCAGAACGGTGAGGCCCTCACGGAAGGACGCCTTGATCGGACGCGGGATGGTCTCGTTCTTCGCGTTCGACACCAGACCACGCATACCGGCGATCTGTCGCATCTGCATCATGTTTCCTCGGGCACCCGAGTCAACCATCATGAAGATGGGGTTCGTCTTGGGGAAGTTCGCGTTCATCGCCTCGGCAACCTCGTTGGTCGCCTTGGTCCAGATCGCGATGAGCTCCTGCGTGCGCTCGTCCTTGGTGATCAGACCGCGCTCGTACTGCTTCTGGACCTTCTCGTCCATCGCCTCGTAGCCCGCGACGATGGCCTTCTTGGCCTCGGGCACGACGACGTCGGAGATGGCCACGGTGACGCCCGAACGGGTCGCCCAGTGGAAGCCGGCCGCCTTCAGGTTGTCGAGCGTCGCCGCCACGATGACCTTGGGGTAGCGCTCCGCCAGGTCGTTGACGATCTCGGAGAGCTGCTTCTTGCCCACCGAGTAGTCGACGAACGGGTAGTCCTCGGGCAGCAGCTCGTTGAAGAGCGCGCGACCCAGGGTCGTCTTCAGACGGAAGCTGTCGCCCGGCTGGAACTCCTGCTCGCCTTCCTCGGCGACCGGCGCCACCCAGCCGCGCGGCGGGATGGTGCCCACCGGGAAGCGGATGTCGACGGCCGACTGGAGGGCCAGCTCGCCGTTGTCGAACGCCATGGTCGCCTCGGCCGTGGAGCCGAACGCGCGGCCCTCGCCCTTGACGTCACGGAGCTCGCCGTCGGTGGTGAGGAAGAACAGACCCAGCACCATGTCCTGGGTCGGCATGGTGACGGGACGACCGTCTGCCGGCTTCAGGATGTTGTTCGAGGACAGCATCAGGATGCGGGCCTCGGCCTGCGCCTCTGCCGACAGCGGCAGGTGCACGGCCATCTGGTCACCGTCGAAGTCCGCGTTGAACGCGGTGCAGACGAGCGGGTGGATCTGGATGGCCTTGCCTTCGACCAGCTGGGGCTCGAAGGCCTGGATGCCGAGGCGGTGCAGCGTGGGCGCACGGTTCAGCAGAACCGGGTGCTCCGCGATGACCTCTTCGAGCACGTCGTAGACGACCGTGCGGCCGCGCTCGACCATGCGCTTCGCCGACTTGATGTTCTGCGCGTGGTTCAGGTCGACCAGGCGCTTCATCACGAACGGCTTGAAGAGCTCCAGCGCCATGGCCTTCGGCAGACCGCACTGGTGCAGCTTCAGCTGAGGACCGACGACGATCACGGAACGCGCGGAGTAGTCCACGCGCTTGCCGAGGAGGTTCTGACGGAATCGACCCTGCTTGCCCTTGAGCATGTCGCTCAGGGACTTCAGGGGGCGGTTGCCGGGACCGGTGACCGGGCGACCACGACGACCGTTGTCGAAGAGGGCGTCGACGGCCTCCTGGAGCATGCGCTTCTCGTTGTTCACGATGATCTCGGGGGCACCGAGGTCGAGAAGGCGCTTCAGGCGGTTGTTGCGGTTGATCACGCGGCGGTACAGGTCGTTCAGGTCGGAGGTCGCGAAGCGGCCACCGTCCAGCTGCACCATCGGACGCAGGTCCGGCGGGATGACCGGAACGCAGTCCAGAACCATGCCCTTGGGCTTGTTGCTGGTCTGCAGGAACGCGGAGACGACCTTGAGGCGCTTGAGCGCACGGGTCTTCTTCTGGCCCTTGCCGGTCCGGATGATCTCGCGGAGGCGCTCGGCCTCCTCCTCCAGGTCGAAGGACTCCAGGCGCTTCTGCAGCGCCGCGGCGCCCATGCAACCGTCGAAGTACGTGCCGAAGCGGTCACGCAGCTCGCGGTAGAGGAGCTCGTCGCCCTCCAGGTCCTGGACCTTGAGGTTCTTGAAGCGGGCCCACACCTCGTCGAGGCGGTCGATCTCGCGCTGGGCGCGGTCACGGAGCTGCTTCATCTCGCGCTCGGCACCTTCGCGCACCTTGCGGCGTACGTCGGCCTTCGCGCCCTCGGCCTCAAGCTCGGCCAGGTCGGTCTCGAGCTTCTTGGCACGGCCTTCGAGGTCCGCGTCACGGCGGTTCTCGATCTGCTGGCGCTCGACGGAGACGTGCGCCTCCAGCGACGGGAGGTCGCGGGTGCGACGCTCGTCGTCGACGAACGTGATCATGTACGCGGCGAAGTAGATGACCTTCTCGAGGTCCTTCGGCGCGAGGTCCAGCAGGTATCCGAGGCGCGACGGGACGCCCTTGAAGTACCAGATGTGGGTGACGGGAGCGGCAAGCTCGATGTGGCCCATCCGCTCACGACGCACCTTGGCGCGCGTGACCTCCACGCCGCAGCGCTCGCAGATGATGCCCTTGAAGCGGACACGCTTGTACTTGCCGCAGTAGCACTCCCAGTCCCGGGTCGGACCGAAGATCTTCTCGCAGAAGAGTCCGTCCTTCTCGGGCTTGAGCGTGCGGTAGTTGATGGTCTCCGGCTTCTTGACCTCGCCGTGCGACCAGGTTCGGATGTCGTCCGCGGTGGCAAGGCCGATCCGCAGCTCGTCGAAGAAGTTGACGTCGAGCACTGTGCGTCAATCCCTCTTTCGGGGTCGAGTCTCAATCATGGTCTGAACGGTCCCGGGGATGACGGGGGGCTCTTGAGCGAGCCCCCCGTCAGGCCCGTCAGACCTCTTCGACGCTGCTCGGCTCGCGCCGGGACAGGTCGATACCGAGCTCCTCCGCCGCGCGGAAGACGTCCTCGTCGGTGTCGCGCATCTCGATGGACATGCCGTCCGAGGACAGCACCTCCACGTTGAGGCAGAGCGACTGCATTTCCTTGATGAGCACCTTGAAGGACTCGGGAATGCCCGGCTCGGGGATGTTCTCGCCCTTGACGATGGCCTCGTAGACCTTCACGCGGCCGGTGACGTCATCGGACTTGATGGTCAGCAGCTCCTGGAGGGCGTAAGCGGCGCCATAAGCCTCAAGCGCCCACACCTCCATCTCACCGAAGCGCTGGCCACCGAACTGCGCCTTACCACCCAGCGGCTGCTGCGTGATCATCGAGTACGGACCGGTCGACCGAGCGTGGAGCTTGTCGTCGACCAGGTGGTGGAGCTTGAGGATGTACATGTACCCGATGGAAACCGGGTCCGGGAACGGCTCGCCGGAGCGGCCGTCGAACAGACGCGCCTTGCCGGACGGGAGGACCAGACGGTCACCGTCACGGTTCGGGATGGTGTGCTCGAAGAGGCCGGCGAGCTCGTCTTCGCGGGCACCGTCGAACACCGGGGTGGCGACGTTGGTACCGGGCTCGACGCGGTCGGCACCGATGACCTTCAGTCGCTCGGCCCACTCCTCGGCGAGACCGGAGACGTCCCAGCCGCGGCTGGCGAGCCAGCCGAGGTGGATCTCCAGGACCTGTCCCGGGTTCATTCGGGACGGGACACCCAGGGGGTTCAGGATGATGTCGACCGGCGTGCCGTCCTCAAGGAAGGGCATGTCCTCGATCGGAAGGATCTTGGAGATGACACCCTTGTTGCCGTGGCGGCCGGCGAGCTTGTCACCGTCGGTGATCTTGCGCTTCTGGGCGACGTAGACGCGAACCAGCTGGTTCACGCCCGGAGGAAGCTCGTCGCCCTCCTCGCGGTCGAAGACGCGGACACCGATGACCTTGCCGATCTCACCGTGAGGAACCTTGAGCGAGGTGTCACGCACCTCGCGGGCCTTCTCACCGAAGATCGCGCGGAGCAGACGCTCCTCCGGGGTCAGCTCGGTCTCACCCTTGGGCGTGACCTTGCCGACCAGGATGTCGCCGGCGACGACGTCCGCACCGATGCGGATGATGCCGCGCTCGTCGAGGTCCGCGAGGACCTCCTCGGAGACGTTCGGGATGTCCCGGGTGATCTCCTCGGGGCCCAGCTTGGTGTCACGGGCGTCGACCTCGTGCTCCTCGATGTGAATCGAGGAGAGGACGTCGTCCTGCACGAGGCGCTGCGACAGGATGATCGCGTCCTCGTAGTTGTGACCTTCCCAGGGCATGAACGCGACGAGCAGGTTCTTGCCGAGGGCCATTTCGCCCTCTTCGGTCGCGGGACCGTCGGCGAGGACCTGCGCCTCGATGATGCGGTCACCCTCGTTGACGATGACCTTCTGGTTGACCGAGGTGCCCTGGTTCGAGCGGGAGAACTTCGCGACGCGGTACGTGGTGTACGTGCCGTCGTCGTTGGCGACGGTGATGTAGTCGGCCGAGACCTCCTGGACGACACCGTCCTTCTCCGCACGAATCGAGTCACCGGCGTCGACGGCGCAGCGGTACTCCATGCCGGTGCCGACGAGCGGCGCCTCCGCCTTGATGAGCGGAACGGCCTGGCGCATCATGTTCGCGCCCATGAGGGCACGGTTGGCGTCGTCGTGCTCCAGGAAGGGGATCATCGCGGTCGCGACGGACACCATCTGGCGCGGGGAGACGTCCATGTAGTCGACGTCGTCGCCGGCGATGTAGTCGATCTCGCCGCCACGACGGCGAACCAGTACGCGGTTCTCCGTGAAGCGCATGTCGTCGGACAGGCCGGCGTTGGCCTGGGCGATGACGAAGCGGTCTTCCTCGTCCGCGGTCAGGTAGTCGACGTCGTCGGTGACGACGCCTTCGATGACCTTGCGGTACGGGGTCTCGACGAAACCGAACGCGTTGACGCGACCGTAGGACGCGAGCGAGCCGATCAGACCGATGTTCGGGCCTTCGGGGGTCTCGATCGGGCACATGCGGCCGTAGTGCGACGGGTGCACGTCACGGACCTCGAAGCCGGCCCGCTCACGCGAGAGACCACCCGGGCCGAGCGCCGACAGACGGCGCTTGTGGGTGAGACCCGACAGCGGGTTGTTCTGGTCCATGAACTGCGACAGCTGGCTGGTGCCGAAGAACTCCTTGATGGAGGCGACGACCGGCCGGATGTTGATCAGGGTCTGCGGCGTGATCGCCTCGACGTCCTGGGTCGTCATCCGCTCGCGGACGACGCGCTCCATACGAGCCAGACCCGTGCGGACCTGGTTCTGGATGAGCTCGCCGACGTTGCGCAGACGACGGTTGCCGAAGTGGTCGATGTCGTCGGTCTCGACGACGATCGAACGGCCGGACTCGCCGGTCGTCTCGGTCTCACCGGCGTGCAGCTTGACCAGGTACTTGATGGTCGCGATGACGTCGTCGGTGGTCAGCACACCGGCGTCGAGCGGCTCGTCCGCGCCGAGCTTCTTGTTCACCTTGTAGCGGCCGACCTTGGCGAGGTCGTAGCGCTTCGGGTTGAAGTAGAGGTTCTCGAGCAGCGTCTGAGCGGCCTCGCGGGTCGGCGGTTCGCCCGGACGCAGCTTGCGGTAGATGTCGAGCAGCGCGTCGTCCTGGCCCTGGGTGTGGTCCTTCTCCAGGGTGGCGCGCATGGACTCGTACTCGCCGAACTCTTCGAGGATCTGCTCGGTGGTCCAGCCGAGAGCCTTCAGGAGGACGGTGACGGACTGCTTGCGCTTGCGGTCGATGCGGACACCGACCATGTCGCGCTTGTCGATCTCCATCTCCAGCCAGGCACCCCGGGACGGGATGATCTTGGCTGCGAAGATGTCCTTGTCGGACGTCTTGTCGATGGAGGAGTCGAAGTAGACACCAGGGGAACGGACCAGCTGCGACACGACGACACGCTCGGTGCCGTTGATGACGAACGTGCCCTTGTTGGTCATGAGCGGGAAATCGCCCATGAAGACCGTCTGAGACTTGATCTCTCCGGTCTCGTTGTTCGTGAACTCGGCGGTGACGAAAAGCGGCGCCGCGAACGTGAAGTCGCGGTCCTTGCACTCGTCGACCGAGTTCTTCGCCGGCTCGAAACGGTGGTCGCGGAACGTCAGCGACATCGACCCGGAGAAGTCCTCGATCGGCGAGATCTCCTCGAAGATCTCTTCCAGACCGGACTTGGTGGGAACGTCCTGTCCGCTCTCAAGCGCCGACTCGACGCGAGACTTCCAGGCGGCGTTGCCGAGCAGCCAGTCAAAGCTCTCGGTCTGCAGCGCCAGGAGGTTCGGAACCTCGAGGGGCTCCTTGATCTTTGCAAAGGAGATGCGCAGCGGGGCGGTGCTGGCACCGTTGTTCGTATTGGTCGAGGCGTTGCGCGAGGCGGCCAAGAGGGGGTCCTTCCGAGGGCTCGGACTCACTACGCGCGTACCGGTCCCAGCCGACACAGAAGACGGACGCCCCCGACTTGGCCGAAAGACCAGGTCAGGACGGATCAATCAAGTGTGCTCAAGCGTGGGCATGCCCCTGGCGACGGGCAGGGGGCAGCTAACAGGCAGCGCAAAGGGTCAGTGTAGCCACTCGGCTCACTGATGTCCAGACCAGGTTTCCGGAAACCGGCAACAGGCCTTCCCCGTGTCGTTTAAAAACCAACCCTGCATCCAACGCTGCGGCGCTCTCGTACACAGAGCGCGTATCAGTACTGCCCTCTTCGTAGTCGATCCATGCCTCGGATCGTCGATCCTCGCCTCGGATCACCGGAGCGAGCCGACCCATCTCACGACGGGTCTGAGAATTGCGCGCCACCGGCCGTTCGTCAAGGCCCCCTGCTCCGAGCGGATCATCTCCGGACCCTGCTTCGAGGCAACGAAGATCACCCTACTCCCCAACGAGACCAGGGCAAGTCAGGCACTCCGGGTACGCCAAAGGGCGACCACCCTTACGGGTGATCGCCCTTTGAAGAGGCTTCAGAGAGCCTCTGAGGTGTTACTTGACCTCGACAGCCGCGCCGGCAGCCTTGAGGGACTCGGCGGCCTTGTCAGCGGCCTCCTTGGCGACCTTCTCGAGAACCGGCTTCGGAGCGCCGTCGACGAGGTCCTTGGCCTCCTTCAGACCCAGGGAGGTCAGCTCGCGCACGACCTTGATGACCTGGATCTTCTTGTCGCCGGCACCGGTGAGGATGACGTCGAACTCGTCCTGCTCCTCGGGGGCGTCGGCAACCGGGCCACCGGAGACCGGGGCGGCGGCGACGGCCGCGGCGGCGGTGACGTCGAACTTCTCCTCGAAGGCCTTCACGAACTCGGAGAGCTCGATGAGGGTCATCTCCTCGAACTGGGCGAGGAGGTCGTCCTGAGAGAGCTTCGCCATGATGGGCGATCCTTCCACTAATTCGGCAGGTGCCGGATGTATATAGAGGCGGGCGTAACGGCCCGCTACGACCCACGCACTAGGCGGCGTGGATCAGTGCGCGAGCCGAATTACTCGGCACCGCCCTGCTCGGCGAGCTTGACGCGAAGCGCTTCCGCGGTGCGGACGAACTTCGACGGCAGCGCCTGGAAGAGCGAGGCAGCCTGAGACTGCTTGCCCTTGAACGCGCCGGCCAGCTTGCTGAGCAGAACCTCGCGGGACTCGAGGTCCGCAAGCTTCTTGATCTCATCGGCGGTGAGCGCCTTACCATCAAGGACACCCGCCTTGATGATGAGGTTCGGGTTGTCCTTGGCGAAGTCACGCAGGCTCTTCGCCGACTCCACCGGGTCACCGGTGATGAAGGCGACCGCGGTCGGACCAGCGAAGTGCTCGTCCAGCGCGGTGATCCCGGCCTGGTTGGCCGCAATCTTGGTCAGCGTGTTCTTCACCACGGCGTACTGGGCGTTCTCACCGAGCGAACGACGCAGCGTCTTGAGCTGCGCCACGGTGAGACCCCGGTACTCGGTCAGCACGGCGGCGTTCGAGCTCTGGAACGCGTCCTTGAGCTCGGCTACCGCGGCAGCCTTGTTGGGCGTCGGCATAGCGCTTCGGCCTCCTTCCGGGTGATGAGGACCGCTCAGAAGGGGCTGAACAACAAGAACGCCCCGGCGCAAGCGCACGGGGCGTAGCTCAACCGAATGACTCCGGGAACTTTCCACGAACACCTGCGCAGGACGTCCGCATTCAGCGGATCCTTCGGCCACCGCACCCTTGCGAGCACGGCAACGACCAGCGGTCTTTGGCTTCCGGGGAATCGTACGTGAACCAGACCTTGTCAAGCAAATCCGCTCGGGATCAGCTCGTACGGCGGGTTCGGGAGGGGCCGATCAGCCCTGCTCGCCGCTGTCCTTCATCATCTCGGCGAGGTCCATGACCTGGTCGGCCGGCGGGACGGCGATCTCGACCGGCTTGTTGAAGTCCAGGAACTTGATGGTCATGTCCATCGGGCCCTTGGTGGCGGTGCCGCGGGTGCGGACCTGCTTGGTGTGGTCCTGCTCGTCGATCCACATGTCCACGGTCAGGCTCTTGACGCCCTCGTCCTCCATCGCCTTGAGGGACTTCTCCCGGCGCTCCTTGGCCTCCGGGGTGCCCGAGGCCAGCGAGGCCCGCATCTTCTCCAGGGGGACGGTGCCGACGAGGTGCCGCGTCTTCACGCCGTCGATGGTCTCCTCGCCGAGGGACTTGAGGTCGTCGGCCTTGAGCAGCTCGTCGGCCTTGTCGCCCGGGTTCTCGCCCTGCGCGCCCTGACCGAGGCCTTCCATCTTCTTCGAGGTCTCGGCGCCCATCGCCTTCATGTCGAACTTCATCCACTTGCCCTCGCTGCCCAGGTACATGGCACCGTCCAGCAGGCGGATCTCGACCGACTCGGCGCCGCCCGCGGCTCCGGGGGCGGCCATCTTCATGGCCATGGCCACCGTGGGCTTCATGCGCATGGAGGCCTCGCCGGAGACCTTCTGGCCCATGGCGGTCCCGGACATGGTGTAGCGAAGCGAGGTGAGCTCCTCGGACTTCTTCTTCACCTTCTCCAGGTACGCGGCCGGCGTGACCTCGATGGCGGCCTTGGACGGCGCCGCGGCGGCCGGGGTCGCCGACTTGGCCGCTCCGTCCTTCTTGCCGTCCTCGCACGCCGTGGCCCCACCCACGAGCAGGACGGCGGCCAGGACGGCGCCGGCGGTTTTGTTGCGGTGTACGAGCATGTTGGAGTCCCCACCCCTGGTGTGATTGTTTGATTGATTTCGACCTTACGTGGCGTGATCCACGCCGTCGTGCGCATTTCCCGTCAATCCGTGCAGGTGTGGCGCGCTCCACACAAGGTCAGGCAAAGAAAACGGGCCCCTCGGCTCCCGTGAGGGAGCCGAGGGGCCCGTTCTGCCGTTCAGCGAGCCCGAGGGCTCAGAGCCGTGAGGCTCAGACCGCGGCCGGGTCTTCCTCGACGAGGAGGTTCCGGGTGCGGTTCGAGTCCAGCTGAATGCCGGGACCCATCGTGGTGCTCAGGGCGGCCTTCTTGATGTAACGGCCCTTCGCGGCGGACGGCTTCAGACGAAGGATCTCGTCCAGGGCCGCGCCGTAGTTCTCGACGAGCTGCTCATCGGAGAAGGAGACCTTGCCGATGATGAAGTGCAGGTTCGAGTGCTTGTCGACGCGGAACTCGATCTTGCCACCCTTGATCTCGGTGACAGCCTTGGCGACGTCCATCGTGACGGTGCCGGTCTTCGGGTTCGGCATGAGGCCACGGGGACCGAGCACGCGGCCGAGGCGGCCGACCTTGCCCATGAGGTCCGGGGTGGCGACAACGGCGTCGAACTCGTTGAGGCGGTTGCCCTTCGCGATCTCGTTGATCAGCTCGTCGTCGCCGACGATGTCGGCGCCGGCGGCTTCCGCGGCCGCAGCACGGTCACCGGTCGCGAAGACCAGGACCCGGGCGGTCTTGCCGGTGCCGTGCGGGAGGTTCACGGTGCCGCGGACCATCTGGTCGGCCTTGCGCGGGTCTACACCCAGGCGGAAGGCGACCTCGACGGTGCTGTCGAACTTGGTGGCGGAGGTCTCCTTGGCGAGACGGACGGCCTCGAGCGGGGCGTACTGCTTCTCCCGGTCGACCTTGGCGTCCGCAGCGCGGAGAGTCTTGCTGCGCTTCACTTCTGCTCCTGTGTTGTGACTTCAGGCGTGGAGTCGTGGTGCGGACCAGCGCTTGGCCCTACCACTGGTGTTGCTGGGCGGTGTGGCTGAATCAGCCTTCGACCGTGATGCCCATCGAACGCGCGGTGCCGGCGATGATCTTCTCGGCCGCGTCGATGTCGTTGGCGTTGAGGTCAGGCATCTTGAGCGTGGCGATCTCGCGGACCTGGTCACGCGTGAGCTTCGCGACCTTGGTCTTGTGCGGCTCGCCGGAGCCCTTCTCCACGCCCGCGCTCTTCAGGATGAGGCGCGCGGCCGGCGGAGTCTTGGTGATGAAGGTGAAGGAACGGTCGTCGTAGACCGTGATCTCCACCGGCACGACCATGCCACGCTGCGACTCGGTCGCGGCGTTGTAGGCCTTGCAGAACTCCATGATGTTGACGCCGTGCTGACCGAGCGCGGGGCCGACCGGCGGAGCCGGGTTGGCCGCACCGGCCTTGATCTGGAGCTTGATAAGCCCCGTGATCTTCTTCTTCTTGGGAGGCATTGCTCTCTCCGGGTCCTAGTGAGAGTTTTCGCCTTCATCCGGTCATCCGGATGGAGGCATACCGCACCACGATAACGGGTATCGGTGCGAGGCTAAAAACCGAGCAGGTCAGACCACCCTTTTCGGGGCGATCTGACCTGTTCGAAGCAGTTGCTCAGAGGAACGTGATCAGTTCTTCTGGATCTGGTCGAAGCTGAGCTCGACCGGGGTCTCGCGGCCGAAGATCTCGACGAGACCCTTGACCTTCTTCGAGTCCGGGTTGATCTCGTTGATCGTCGCCTGCAGCGTCGCGAACGGGCCGTCGGTGACGGTGACCGAGTCGCCGACCTCGAAGTCGAGGACCTCGATGGTGCGCTTGACGGCGGGCGCGGGCAGGCCCGCGGCCTCGGCGGCGGCCTTGTCGGCCTTCTCCTTGGCCTCCGGCGCGAGCATCTTGAGGATCTCGTCCAGGGTCAGCGGGTACGGGTCGTAGGCGTTGCCGACGAATCCGGTGACACCGGGGGTGTTGCGGACGACGCCCCAGGACTCGTTCGTCAGATCCATGCGAACGAGAACGTAGCCGGGCAGCTTGTTCTGCCGGACGTTCTTGCGCTCGCCGTTCTTGATCTGGACGATCTCTTCCTCGGGCACCTCGGCCTGGTAGATGAACTCCTCGACGTTCAGCGAGACGGCGCGCTGCTCCAGGTTCGCCTTCACGCGCTTCTCGTAGCCCGCGTAGGTGTGGATCACGTACCACTCGCCCGGCAGGGAGCGCAGCTCCTGGCGCAGGGCCTCGGTGGGGTCGACCGGCTCGGCGGGCTCGACCTCGGCGGCCTCTTCGGCAGCCTCGTCGTCCTCGGCCTCTTCGGCGTCCTCGTCGGTCTCGACTTCGTCGGTGGCCTCTTCGGCCTCCGCGTCGTCCTCGGCCTGCGCGTCACCCTCGTCCTCGACGTGCAGCGCGGCCTCTTCGGCCGCGGCACCCGCCTCGGCGTCGGCGAGCTCGGCTTCGTCGGGGTCCACGGCGTCTGCAGCCTCGACGATGTCGAGCTCGTCCTCGACGGACTCGACGGAGTCGGGGCTCACGTTCAGGTTCGGGTCAGACACGGTGGCTGCTTCTTCCTGGATACAAAAGGTGGTCGAACATGCGAAAACGGGCGGCACCCATCAAGGCGCCGCCCTCCGCGGGGATCAGCCGAAGACGAACTTGATGGCTTCCTGGAACCCATAGTCAATCACGGTCACCAGACCGATCATGATGACGACGAAGACAATCACCACGGTGGTGTACGTCGTGAGTTGGTTGCGGGTCGGCCATACAACCTTGCGGAGTTCCGCGACGATCTGGCGGTAGAACAGCGCGAGCCGGCCCAGAGGGCCCTTCTTGCCGCGCTTGCCGCCCTTGCGGGCCTTCTTCTCGCGAGTGTCGTCCTCGGCGTCAGGCATGTCGATGGAGCCCAGGGCGTCCGTCACGTCTCTCACCTGAATCCGGGTCGTGGCCGTAGCCGCGCCCGGTTGCGCCGCACGGCGTTGCATCGAAGTACGTACCTGCGCACACATCCGAGAAGGAGTGTGGAGCAGGGCCGGAGGGACTCGAACCCCCAACCGCTGGTTTTGGAGACCAGTGCTCTACCAATTGAGCTACGACCCTTTGCGTTCCCCAACCTACCGCATCCGAGCGAGTGCACGGAGTGCGCACGCTTTGGAGCTGTCGGCGAGGTCCAACGACAGGTGAGCATACGTGCTCCTGGCCCTGACGTCGAACAGAAGCCGCCGGGAAGGGCGTCCGGATCTCGTGCGTCCGGTACCTGAAACGGTGTGCGGCGCTTCCGGGCCGTCTGGGACGATTGGACCCATGACCTCTGCAACGCCTTCCTCCGAGCGCCGGGTGTCCGCCCGTATCGGCGCCATTTCCGAGTCCGCCACCCTCGCCGTGGACGCCAAGGCCAAGGCCCTCAAGGCCGCCGGGCGCCCGGTGATCGGCTTCGGCGCGGGCGAGCCCGACTTCCCGACGCCGGACTACATCGTCGAGGCCGCCGTCGAGGCCTGCCGCAACCCGAAGAACCACCGTTACACGCCGGCGGGCGGTCTGCCCGAGCTGAAGGCGGCAATCGCCGCGAAGACGTTGCGCGACTCCGGCTACGAGGTCGACGCCTCCCAGATCCTGGTGACCAACGGCGGCAAGCAGGCGATCTACGAGGCGTTCGCGGCCATCCTCGACCCGGGCGACGAGGTCATCGTCCCGGCTCCGTACTGGACCACCTACCCCGAGTCGATCCGCCTCGCGGGCGGCGTCCCGGTGGAGGTCGTCGCCGACGAGACCTCCGGCTACCGGGTCTCGGTCGAGCAGTTGGAGGCCGCGCGCACCGAGCGCACCAAGGTCGTCCTCTTCGTCTCCCCCTCCAACCCGACGGGCGCCGTCTACTCCGAGGCCGACGCCGAGGCGATCGGCCGCTGGGCCGCCGACAAGGGTCTGTGGGTCCTGACGGACGAGATCTACGAGCACCTGGTCTACGGCGACGCGAAGTTCGTCTCGCTGCCGGCGATCGTTCCCGAGCTGGCCGACAAGTGCATCATCGTGAACGGCGTCGCCAAGACGTACGCGATGACGGGTTGGCGCGTGGGCTGGATCATCGGCCCGAAGGACGTCGTGAAGGCCGCGACCAACCTCCAGTCCCACGCCACCTCCAACGTCTCCAACGTGGCGCAGGTCGCGGCGCTGGCCGCCGTGTCCGGCAACCTGGACGCGGTCCACGAGATGCGCGTCGCCTTCGACCGCCGCCGCCAGACGATCGTGCGGATGCTGAACGAGATCGACGGCGTGTTCTGCCCGACGCCCGAGGGCGCCTTCTACGTGTACCCGTCGGTCAAGGACGTGCTCGGCAAGGAGATCCGCGGCAAGCGCCCGCAGACCTCCGTCGAGCTGGCCGCGCTGATCCTCGACGAGGCCGAGGTCGCGGTCGTCCCGGGCGAGGCCTTCGGCACCCCGGGTTACCTCCGTCTCTCGTACGCCCTGGGCGACGAGGACCTGGTGGAGGGCGCGTCCCGGATCCAGAAGCTGCTGGCGGAGGCCAAGGCCTAGTCCTGCGGGGCTTTCCGAGCGGTTCGCGAGCGGCGGTTCCCCGGTCCCGGGGGGCCGCCGCTCGTGCGTCCACGAGGTCCTGCGGGGTTCGCTCACGCGTTCGAGCAAGACCCCGATGGGTAAAACGCCCTCCCGCTCGGCGCGTGAGTACGGCAGGATCACCGGATGGAGCACGTACGCGATCTCACGCTTCTGCCGAAAGCCCACCTCCACCTGCACTTCACCGGCTCGATGCGCCCGTCGACCCTGCTGGAGCTCGCCGACAAGTACGGCGTGCGCCTGCCCGAGGCGCTGACGGGCGGGGAGCCGCCCAAGCTGCGGGCCACCGACGAGCGGGGCTGGTTCCGCTTCCAGCGGCTCTACGACACGGCCCGGTCCTGTCTGCGCGAGCCCGACGACATCCGCAGGCTGGTGCGCGAGGCCGCCGAGGAGGACGTGCGGGACGGCAGCGGCTGGTTGGAGATCCAGGTGGATCCCACCTCCTACGCCCCGCTCCTCGGCGGGATGATCCCGGCCGTGGAGATCATCCTCGACGCCGTGGACGCGGCCTCCCGGGAGACCGGCCTGGGGATGCGGGTGATCATCGCGGCCAACCGCATGAAGCACCCCCTCGACGCCCGCACCCTGGCCCGGCTCGCCGTCCGGTACGCCGATCGCGGCATCGTCGGCTTCGGTCTCTCCAACGACGAACGCCGCGGGATGGCCCGTGACTTCGACCGGGCCTTCGCCATCGCCCGCGAGGGCGGTCTGCTGGCGGCCCCGCACGGCGGGGAGCTGACCGGCCCGGCCTCGGTACGGGACTGTCTGGACGACCTGGACGCCTCCCGCATCGGGCACGGCGTGCGGGCGGCCGAGGATCCGCGGCTGCTGAAGCGGCTCGCTGACCGGCAGGTCACCTGTGAGGTCTGCCCGGCGTCCAACGTGGCCCTGGGCGTCTACGAGCGCCCCGAGGACGTGCCGCTGCGCACGCTCTTCGAGGCGGGGGTGCCGATGGCGCTGGGGGCGGACGACCCGCTGCTGTTCGGGTCCCGGCTCGCGGCCCAGTACGAGATCGCGCGCCGCCACCACGGTTTCACGGACGCGGAGTTGGCGGAGCTGGCCCGGCAGTCGGTGCGCGGTTCGGCCGCGCCGGAGGACGTCCAGGGGAAGCTGCTGGCGGGGATCGACCACTGGCTCACCGGGTGAGCCGCAGGTCTCCCTCGTAACAGTCGGCCCGGACCCGGTCGCCGTCCACGAAGCCGATCTCCAGGTGGGTGCGCCCGGTCTCGGGGACGGCGTACTCGGCCACGGTGGCGACGGTCTCGCCGAGATGGCGCAGGAAGGGGTGGTCGCCGAGGTCCTCGCCGACCTCGATGCGGCCCCACTCCCCCATGTCGTAGGGCGCGTGCGGGGACTCCGACTCGACGATGAGGCACTGGTCGGACCCGGTGGTGATGCGGGTGGACTCGCCCTCGTTGTCGATCAGCCACACGTCGAGCGGCGCCTCGGAGCGTTCGCCCTCGTAGACGTGCCAGGACGCGACGACGCTGCTGATCGTGCGTCCCACCAGCCGGGTGGGGTCCGTGCCGGCACCGTGCAGGGGGCATTGCATGGCGGCCGGGACTCCTCAGATGCTGACGCCGACCGTCACCGGTTCGTTGACCAGGGTGACGCCGAAGGCCGCGTGGACGCCCGCGACGACCTCGCGGGCCAGGGCGAGGAGGTCCTCGGTGGTGGCCTCGCCGCGGTTGGTGAGGGCGAGGGTGTGTTTGGTGGAGATGCGGGCGGGGCCGGTGCCGTAGCCCTTGGTGAAGCCGGCCTTGTCGATCAGCCAGGCCGCGCTGGTCTTCGTCCGGCCGTCGCCGGCGGGGTAGGCGGGCGGGGCGGTCTCGGCGCCGAGGCGGTCCTGGACTCGGGCGAGGAAGGCGGCGTACGCCTCGTCGGTCAGGATCGGGTTGTGGAAGAACGAGCCGGCCGACCAGGTGTCGTGGTCGGCGGGGTCCAGGACCATGCCCTTGCCGGCGCGCAGGCGCAGTACGGTCTCGCGGGCGGTGGCGGCCGGGACCCGGTCACCGGCCTCCACGCCGAGGGCGCGGGCGGTCTCGGGGTACTTGATCGGCGCGGACAGGCCGCCGGCGTCTTCGAGGGCGAAGCGCACGCGCAGGACCACGTACCGGTCGGGCTGGTCCTTGAAGGTGCTGTTGCGGTAGCGGAAGCCGCACGCGTCGGCGGGGAGGGTGACCGTTTCGCCGGTGGTGCGGTCGTAGGCGACGACCTCGGTGATGGTGTCGCAGACCTCCTGGCCGTACGCCCCGACGTTCTGGATGGGCGTGGCGCCGGCGGAGCCCGGGATCCCGGCGAGGCACTCGACGCCGGCGAGGCCGGCTTCGACGGTGCGGGCGACGGCGTCGCTCCAGTTCTCGCCGGCGGCGAGCTCCAGGCGCGTGCCGTCGAGGGTGAACCCGGTGGTGGCGATGCGCAGGGCGGTGCCGGCGAATCCCCGGTCACCGATGACGAGGTTGCTGCCGCCGCCGATGATCAGCAGCGGGGTGCCGGTCGCGTCCGCGGCACGGACGGCGGCGATCACCTCGGCGTCGGTGGTCGCGGTGACCAGGCGGGCCGCGGGTCCGCCGAGGCGGAAGGTGGTCAGCGGGGCGAGGGGGGCGTCGTGGAGTTCCTGCACGGGGACAAGAGTACGGTCCGTCCCCCTCGCATCCCTGCGGGGCCACGGACCGTACCGGTTCTTCGCCCGTGTCGGCGGGGCGCCCGCCGACACGGGGCCCTGCCTCAGCCGGCGGCGGGCACCTTGACCGGGGCCGGGGAGGCGGCTTCGGGGCCGGGGAGGCCTTGGTCCCGGGTCTTGGCCCTGCCCGGGAGCAGGAGGGCGAGGCCGGCGGCGAGGGCTACGGCGACGGCGCCGATCCACAGGGCGGGGATCGTGCCGTCGGTGAAGGCCTGGGGGCTCTCGTAGCCGCCCTGGGCGGAGAAGACCGAGGCGAGGACGGCGACTCCGAGGGCGCCGCCGACCTCGCGGAGGGCGTTGTTGGTGCCGGAGGCCTTGCCCTGGTCGGCGGGGGCCACGGTGGACATCAGCACGTTGGCGGCGGGGGCGAAGTACAGGGCCATGCCGATGCCGCTGAGGACGAGGGCGGGGAGCTGGGCGGCGTACGAGACGTCGGCGCTGAGGATCACCGCGAACCAGCCGAGTCCGAGGGCCTGGAACGCCAGTCCGGCGGCGACGACCGGCCGGCCCCCGATGCGGTCGGAGAGGATGCCGGCGATCGGCGCGACGATCATCGGCATGCCGGTCCAGGGGAGCATGCGCAGTCCGGCCTCGGTGGGCGAGTAGCCGGCGACGCCCTGGAGGAACTGGGCGAGCAGGAAGATCGAGCCGAACATGCCGAGGAACATCAGCAGGCTGGCCAGGTTGATCCCGAGGAAGCCCCGGTTACGGAAGAGCCGCATGGGGAGCATGGGGTTCGCGTGGCGTATCCCGTGGCGGATGAACGCGCCGACGAGCGCACTGCCGACGATCAGGCCGGTGAGCACGGGGGCGCTGGTCCAGCCGTCGGAGTTGGCGTTGACCAGGGCGTAGACGATGCCGAAGAGGCCGCCGCTGATGAGGATCGTGCCGGGGACGTCGAGGCGGGAGTCGGGGGCCGTGGACTCGGCGAGGCGCAGTCGGGCGAGGGGGATCAGGGCGAGACCGATCGGCACGTTGAGCCAGAAGATCCACTGCCAGGAGATGTGTTCGGTGAGGCTGCCGCCGATGAGGGGGCCGCTGGCGACGGCGAGGCCGGTGACGGCTCCGTAGATGCCGAGGGCCATGCCGCGGCGGGCGGCCGGGACGGCGGCGGTGAGGAGGGTGAGGGTGAGCGGCATCATGATCGCCGCGCCCACGCCCTGGACGGCCCGGGCGGCGATCAGCTCGTCTATGCCGGGTGAGAGGGCCGCGGCGGCGGAGGCGCCGGTGAAGATCGAGAGCCCGACGATGAACAGCCGGCGGCGGCCGAACCGGTCACCGAGGGCGGAGCCGAACATGAGGAGCACGGCGAAGGTGAGCGTGTAGGCGTTCACCGTCCACTCCAGGTCCTCCAGCTTGCCGCCGAGGTCCTCGCGGATCGCGGGCAGGGCGGTGGTGACGACGAGGTTGTCGAGGGCCGCCATGAAGCTGGCGACGCCGGTGAGGATGAGGGCCCAGACGGCGGGTGCCTTGAGCCTGGTATCGGCGCTCGTGTCGCCGGGTGCGGTGCCTTGCCTGTCCACGTTTCCCCCTACGGATCTGCCTGTTAGTTATCGATGACTAACTTTCCTGCCCGCACGACCGCCGGGACGGGGTCGAACGGTGTCCGGCCGATGACGCGCGGCCGGTCGCGCGCTACGCGCTCGTACGGATGTCGGACTCGGGGCCGCCCGCCTCGTCCAGCAGGCGGCACCCCTCCCAGACGCGGTGCTCGGGCGGGAAGCCCAGGGCGGAGAGGGTGTTGATGAGCATCCCGTGCGCCATGAAGCCGGCGGTCTGGTCGGCATCGCCGCCGATCGCCGCCCGCACGGTGTCCCACAGGCGCATCCAACCGGCCCGGACCATCACCCCGAACTCCGTCTCCCCCTCGGCCTCGGCGGCCGCGACGGCCACGTTCGACTGGAGTTGCATCAGGAGCTTGTCGGGGTGCTCGGCGATGAGCCGCTTGTACGCCTCCGCCATGGCCTTGAGCGCGTCCTCGCCACCGAGGCCCTCGGAGGCCTCCTCGAAGGCGAGCCGAATGTCCTCGGTGCAGCGGGCGACGGCTTCGATGAAGATCGCCTGCTTGCTCGGGAACAGCCGGAACAGGTACGGCTGCGAGACGCCCACCCGCTTGGCGATCGTCTCGGTGGAGGTCCCGTGGTAACCGCCACGCGCGAACTCGTGCATCGCCGCGCGAATGACGCTCTCGCGTCGCTCGTCTGCGCTCATCCTTGCCATGGAAGCAAGTTATTGCTCAATCACTAACTTTGTCAACGCTCCTCTGCGCGGGCCACCTCCCCGATCCCTTCGGCCGCGACACCGCGCGGCCGTAGCATCACGCCCGTGACCCGAATCCCACGACTCGCCCTGATCAGCGGAAGCACCCGCGCCGGCTCGACCAACACCTCGGTGATCCTCACGGTTCCCGAGGTCCTCGGCGACGCGGTGCGCGCCACGCCCTACCTCGACCTGGCGAGGCTCCCGCACTTCAATCCGGACGACGACGTCGATCCCCTGCCGGCCGAGGTCGTCCGGCTGCGCGAGCTGATCGCACGGGCGGACGCGGTGCTGTTCTGCACGCCGGAGTACGCGGGCGATCTTCCGGGCTCTTTCAAGAACCTGCTGGACTGGACGGTCGGCGGCGTCGAGATCGTGGACAAGCCGGTCGGTTGGATCAACGCGTCCTCGTCACCGACCGGCGCCGCCGGGGCTCATCGGGCGTTGCGCACGGTCCTCGGGTACACGGGGGCGAGCGTCGTGGAGGAGGCCTGCGCGCGGGTGCCGGTACCCCGGGCCGTCGTGGACGAGGGGACGGGGACGATCACCGACCCGGCCGTCCGTGAGGCGGTCGCGGAGGCCGCCCGCCGGCTGCTCGCCGCGGTCCCCCGGTAGGAACGCTCCCCCGTAGGACGTCCACCGCGGGTCGGCGGCGCGGCGACCGTCGGACCGGGGCGGCCCCGGTCCGACGGTCGCGGGCGCCGGCCTCAGGCCAGTCGGACCACCGCGCGCGACATGCCCAGGACCTTCTGTCCCGCGCTCATCGCCGTCAGGTCCACCCGGACCCGGTTGTCGTCCAGCTTGGCCGCCACCTTGGCGGTGACCTCGATCAGCGCGCCCTCCTCGTCGTTCGGGACGACGACGGGCTTGGTGAAGCGCACCCCGTACTCGACGACCGCACCCGGGTCGCCCAGCCAGTCGGTGACCACCCGGATCGCCTCGGCCATGGTGAACATGCCGTGCGCGATCACGTCCGGGAGCCCGACCTCCTTGGCGAACTTCTCGTTCCAGTGGATCGGGTTGAAGTCGCCGGAGGCGCCCGCGTACCGGACGAGCGTGGCGCGCGTCACGGGGAAGGAGGCCGCCGGGAGTTCGGTGCCGACCTCCACGTCGGCGTACTGGATCTGCGCGGTCATCTCAGGCCTCCTGGGGAGCGCGGGACACGAGCTTGGTCCACGCCGTCACCACGTGCTCGCCGGAGGCGTCGTGGACCTCGCCCCGGATGTCGATGATGTCGTTGCCCGCGAGCGACTTCACGGCCTCGATGGTGGAGGTCACGGAGAGCCGGTCGCCGGCCCGCACGGGACGGACGTACGCGAACTTCTGGTCGCCGTGCACGACGCGGCTGTAGTCCAGACCCAACTGCGGGTCCTCGATGACCTGGCCCGCCGCCTGGAACGTGATGGCGAACACGAAGGTCGGCGGCGCGATCACGTCCTGGTGGCCGAGCGCCTTCGCGGCTTCGGGGTCGGTGTAGACGGGATTCTCGTCGCCTACGGCGACGGCGAATTCGCGGATCTTCTCCCGGCCGACCTCGTACGGATCGGTGGGCGGGTAGCTCCGCCCCACGAAGGTCTGGTCGAGGGCCATGGCTCACTACCTCCTGTTGAGGGACATGAAAGTCACGAGGAACACGTCACGGATCACCGACCGCGCCCCTTCGGGCGCGGGGACGTCACGCACGGGGAACAGAGGTGGGGCCGGGAGGGATCCGGACGCGGAAACGACACGAGGCCGCCCCCCGATGAAAGGGGACGGCCTCGTGACGGTGCCTGTATTCGAGACTCGCCAGGATCAGCGGGTCTCGCGGTGCGCGGTGTGCGAGTTGCAACGCGGGCAGTGCTTCTTCATCTCAAGACGGTCCGGGTCGTTACGCCGGTTCTTCTTGGTGATGTAGTTCCGCTCCTTGCACTCCACGCAGGCCAGCGTGATCTTCGGGCGGACGTCGGTGGCAGCCACGTGAGTGCTCCTTGACGGACAATTGGGACGGATGAACGCATACAAGAGTAGCCGACCGGGAGACCGACCCCGCAATCGGCTACTGTGTGTAGCGGCGACCGGACTTGAACCGGTGACACAGCGATTATGAGCCGCTTGCTCTACCGACTGAGCTACGCCGCTTTGATGTGATCGACTCCCCACCCGAGGGTGGGGAACCTCTCTCACCAGAGCCCCAATGCGGAATCGAACCGCAGACCTTCTCCTTACCATGGAGACGCTCTACCGACTGAGCTATTGGGGCGAGCGAGGAAGACATTACACGGTTGCCCGCCGATCGCCCAAATCCTTTGCGGGGACCGGGCTCCGAGCGGTCGGGGCCGGATTGCCGAATCGGCCCGCACACCTCTCCCGCCTCCATTTCCACGACTTTCCGGGTCGAATGTGGGCGAGGTCACACGGTCCGCACCGGTGATTCCGCCCCGATCTCACGCTCTGTGCATCCCGAGCGGCCTCGCACTCCGGATCGCGCCGCGGAGGCACCACACCGGTACGACTATTTCGCTCCTCCGCGAACCGGAGACCCCCGCGCCCTAGGCTCGGGGCACGCTGCGTGATCTTGGGCCGCGGGCCGCGGCCACGGACCCGGGAAGCGCCCGAGCCACCGCAGGAGCGCGATGTCCGACAGCCCGCCGCAGCAGCCGTCCCACTCCCCGCACGGCGGCCGGGGCGAGGGTGGCGGCCATGGGCCCGCACACGGCCCCCGGAGTCACGCGGGTGGTCCCGCGACCGGCCCCGAGTCCACCACCCTGCTGCTCGCCGGCGCCCGCCTCACCGACGGCCGCACCGTCGACGTCCGGCTGGGCGGGGGCGGCCGCATCCAGGCCGTCGGGACCCCCGGGAGCCTGCCCGCCCCCGCGCTGTCCCGCGTCGACCTGACCGGGTACCTGCTGCTGCCGGCCGCCGCCGAGCCGCACGCGCACGGCGACACCGCCCTGACCGCGGACGGTGAGGGGCCCGTCTCCCACGCCCCCGACGAGGTGCAGCGCCGGGCCACCGAGGCGGCGCTGCTCCAGCTCGGGCACGGCGCCACCGCCCTGCGCTCGCACGTACGGATCGGCGACCTCCACGGGCTCGGCCCGATGGAGGCCGTGCTCCAGGCCCGCCGCTCGCTGCGCGGCCTCACCGACCTGACCACCGTCGCCGTGCCCCGGCTGCTGACCGGGGTCGCCGGGGCGGACGGACTCGCCATGCTCCGTGACGCGGTCAAGATGGGGGCCTCCGTGATCGGTGGTTGCCCGGACCTCGACCCCG
Organism: Streptomyces sp. NBC_00513; assembly: GCF_041431415.1. GTDB lineage: Bacteria > Actinomycetota > Actinomycetes > Streptomycetales > Streptomycetaceae > Streptomyces. The sequence continues at coordinate 4,642,120 of NZ_CP107845.1, read as the reverse complement.
ATCCCACCGGCTTCGTCGAGGCCGTCCTGGAACTCGCCGCCGAGCACGGCTGCCCCGTGGACCTCCACACGGACGGGGACGACCCGGTGCGTCTGGCCCGGCTCGCGGCCATGGCCGGCGGGCTGCGCCCCGGTGTCGGCATCGGCCCCTGTGGTGGTCTGTCCCGGCTCCCGCTGGACGTGGCGACCCGCGCCGCCGACCAACTGGCCGCGGCCGGCGTACGGGTCACCTGCCTGCCCCAGGGGGACTGCGCGGCCCTGGAGCGGCGCGGCCTGCGCACCGCACCGGTCCGGCTGCTCCGTGCCGCCGGGGTCCGGGTCGCGGCCGGGAGCGGGGCCCTGCGCGACGCCGGCAACCCGGTGGGCCGGGGTGACCCGCTCGAAGCGGCGTACCTGCTGGCCTCGCAGGGCGGGCTCCGGGCGGCGGAGGCCTACGAGACGGTCAGCGCCTGCGCCCGCGAGGCCATGGGCCTGCCCGAGGTGCGGGTGGAGGCGGGCTTCCCGGCGGAGTTGCTCGCGGTGCGCGGGGACCGGATCGCCGGGGTGCTCTCGCTGGCGTACAGCCGGATCGTGATCCACCGGGGGCGTGTCGTAGCCCGGACGAGTGCCGTACGGGAGTACTGCGACTCGGCGGTCGCGGTGGCCCTGGACCTGCCCCGGCAGGGGCGTACCGAGCCCGGCCCCTGAGCGGCGGGGGCCGTTCGCCGCCGCTTCGCGGGCGCGGGCGCCCCGCTCGACGTACGGTCGGGGCATGCGCATCGTCATCGCGGGTGGACACGGTCGGATCGCGCTGCGGCTGGAGCGGCTGCTCTCCGCGCGCGGGTACGAGGTCGCGGGCATCGTCCGCGACCCGGAGCAGGGCGACGACCTGCGGGACGCGGGGGCCGAACCGGTGCTCTGCGACCTGGAGTCGGCGACCGTCGAGCACGTGGCGGGGATCCTCCAGGGCGCCGACGTGGCCGTCTTCGCGGCCGGGGCGGGAGCGGGCAGCGGTATCGAACGCAAGGACACCGTGGACCGGGGCGCGGCCGTCCTCTTCGCCGACGCGGCCGAACGGGCCCGCGTACGGCGCTTCCTGATGGTCTCCTCGATGGGCGCCGACGCCCGCCACGACGGGGACGAGGTCTTCGACCACTACCTGCGGGCGAAGGGCGAGGCCGACGACCACCTCCGCACCCGGCTGGGCCTGGAGTGGACGATCCTGCGCCCGGGCGCGCTCACCGATCAGGCCGGTACGGGCCTGGTCCGCCTGGAGGCGGACACGGGCCGGGGGTCGATCCCGCTCGACGACGTCGCGGCGGTCCTCGCGGAGCTGATCGAGACCCCGGCGACGGCGGGCCTGATCCTGGAACTGCTCTCGGGCTCGACGCCGGTCTCGGTGGCCGTCAAGGACGTGGCGGGCAACTGACGTCGGACGCGGGTCATCCCGGGTCCCGGGCCCGGCCCGCGGGTCGTTCAGAACTCGGCGCTCACCTTGTCGTCCGAACGGCCCACCGAGTCCTGCCGGAACCGGTGCTCGTACGTCCGCCGGATGCGCTCGATGCGCGCGCCGCGCTCCTGCGCCTCCTTCTCGGGGTACAGCAACACCACCTCGTACGAGGTCTCGTGGACGATCCGGCCGTCATGGCCGCGCCATTGGCCCCGCCCGTGGTGGACGGTGAGTCCCTCGGGGAAGGCCGGGGTGATCTCGCCGTCCAGGAAGCGGGTGAACTCCCCCTCCCCGACCGGCCCCTGGCCGCCCGGGCGGTCACTGCCGAAGTAGAGCCGCGTCTCCCGGTACGGCTCCCCCACCCGGGTGTCCAGAGCCGCCCCGACCAGGGCCGGGATGCCGGCGCCGAGCAGGGCGAGCAGGACGCCGCCGCCGACCTTGCCTCGTGTGTCCGATGTCCGATGCACGCCCCGTGAACGACCCGACGTCCCCATCGTTGCGCGGGAGGCGCCCGATAGGGTCACTGCGGATTCGGCCGCGGGGACGGTCGTACGAGGCACCGGAGTGGGGCGAATGGGCGACGGCGACTGGCGGATCGGCGAGGCGGAGGGGGCCCGGCTCGCCGCCCGGTGGTGGAAGTGGGCCCTGTCCGCGCCGGAGGACCGCAGCCCCGTCGGTGACACCACGGGGCGCAACGCCGGATGGCGGCAGCCCGAGGACCTGTGGTTCCTCGCCGGGACGCACGGCGGCCGGGTGGTGCGGCGGTGCACGGTCCCGAGCGGCCGGAAGTTGTTCTTCCCGGTGCTGAACACCCAGCGGGCGGCGGTCCCGTTCGTCACCAGACCGTGGACGCCGACCGTGGCGCGGGCGCGTGCGGCCCTGAACAGCGTGCCGCTGAGGCTGGAGGAGTTCTCGTCGAGGCCGTTCCAGTCGCTGGGGATACCCCGGGTCGCCTGGGGCCTGTGGTGCGGACTCGGCCCGCTCCCGGCGGGTCAGTACGTACTGGAGATCGCGGCGTCCGCGACGAACGGCTTCTGGGTCGACATCACGTACCACCTGACGGTGGAGTGAGGGCGGCCGGGGAACGAAGAAGGCCCCCGTTCACTGGGTGAACGGGGGCCTCTTTCGCGTGGCGGCGCCAGGGTTCGAACCTGGGTAGGCTGAGCCGGCAGATTTACAGTCTGCTCCCTTTGGCCACTCGGGCACACCGCCAAGAGATGTTGCCGTTTTTCCGCCTTGCGGCGGCGCTCCGTGGCAACGACGTAAACAATACCCGATGGCCGGGGGTGCTTCGCCACAGGATTGATCAGCGCCGCACGTGGGCGTGGTGGCTAGGCTTTGCGGAGCGGGCCGGGGTTGTCCGGCCGCGCCCTCCGGGGCATCACACAGCCGACTTCAAGGAGCCACAGCACATGGCCGACTCCAGTTTCGACATCGTCTCGAAGGTCGAGCGGCAGGAGGTCGACAACGCCCTCAACCAGGCCGCCAAGGAGCTCTCCCAGCGTTACGACTTCAAGGGGACGGGCGCGTCGATCGCCTGGTCCGGCGAGAAGATCCTGCTGGAGGCGAACTCCGAGGAGCGCGTGAAGGCCGTCCTCGACGTCTTCGAGACCAAGCTGGTCAAGCGCGGGATCTCGCTCAAGGCCCTGGACGCCGGTGAGCCGCAGCTGTCCGGCAAGGAGTACAAGATCTTCGCGACGATCGAGGAGGGCATCTCCCAGGAGAACGCGAAGAAGGTCGCGAAGATCATTCGTGACGAGGGTCCCAAGGGCGTCAAGGCTCTGGTCCAGGGCGATGAGCTGCGCGTCAGCTCCAAGAGCCGCGACGACCTCCAGACCATCCAGTCCCTCCTCAAGGGCAAGGACCTGGACTTCGCGATCCAGTTCGTGAACTACCGCTGATCAGGGTCTCCGACCCGCACCAACGCTTCCAGGTGAGCGTGGCGGGGCACAACGGGGGCACGGCGCCGAGGACCGCCTCGACGGCTGCCCGCGTTGTGCCCTCGCCGTCCGGCCGCAGGTGCGCCACAGGTGCGGCTCGGCGGGCCTGTCGGAAAAATCGCCGGCGCCGGGGTGGGGCGGGCCGGCTATGATCACGGCAAGCGGGGTCGTAGCACAGAGGTAGTGCGCCTACACAGCATGGAGGAGGACGCCGGTTCGAATCCGGCCGCCCCGCCCCTTCCACTTTGAACGGCCGTTCATCGGCCTGCCGTCGAGAGATCCGGCAGAACCGCGTCCCGCGCGCGGTCGTGAGGCCGCCCGCGACGTGTCGGCCGCCGTTCCCGCGGCCGTGACCCCGCCCGCGGCAAGGGACCCACGCGGTGAGGGATCCACGCGGTGAGGCGTCCACCGGCAACGAGGTGAAGAGACCCGTCACGGCTGCGCCCGTTCGTATCCGTGGACGGGCTCGCGGCGCTCTGGCGCCGATGGTTGCCGGTTCGGGGCGGTGCCCCGTCGTCCCCGGCCCGTCCGGGTGGTGGACCGCGCGTGTGCGGGGCGTGTGCGGCGCGTGCTCCGCCGCGGGCCCCTGTGGTCACTGGGCACGGGCCGGTGCGCCCACCACGCTGGGTGACAACCATCCATCACGTGGCAGGGGGTTCTCGCATGCCTGGGGCCGGTACGTTTCGCGAAGACTTCGGGGCGTCCGTCGTCGTCGCGCTCGTCGCGCTGCCGCTCTGTGTCGGCGTCGCCGTCGCCTCCGGGGTGCCGGCCGAACTCGGCATCGTCACCGGGGTGGTCGGAGGCCTCGTCACCGGCTGGTTCCGCGGGAGTTCGCTCCAGGTCAGTGGCCCGGCCGCGGGGCTGACCGTACTCGTCTACGAGGCCGTGCGGGCGTACGGTCTGCCCGCGCTCGGGGCGCTGGTGGTGGCTGCCGGGCTGCTGCAACTCGCCATGGGGGCGCTCCGGCTCGGGCGGTGGTTCCGGGCGATCTCCGTCGCCGTGGTGCAGGGGATGCTGGCCGGGATCGGGCTCGTACTGATCGCGGGTCAGTTGTACGCGCTGGGCGGGGTCCGGGCCCCCGGGCAGACCCTCGCGAAGCTGGGTGGGGTGCACGTGCTCGGGGCGCAGGCCGACTGGGCCGCCGTGGCGCTCGGGGCCGGGACCATCGCCGTGATGGTGCTCTGGCGGCGCGCGCCGGCCCGGATCAGGCTCGTACCGGGGGCGCTCGTCGGGGTGGCGGCGGCGACCGCCGCGGCCGCGCTGTTGCGGCTCCCGGTGGACCGGGTGCGGGTGAAGGGCGTGCTGGAGGCGGTGACCCTGCCGGCCGTGGACGACTTCGGGGTGCTGCTGTCGGTGGGAGCTGTCGGGACGGTGGTGGCGCTCGCGCTGATCGCGTCCGCGGAGACCCTGTTCAGCGCGGCGGCCGTCGACCGCATGCACGACGGGCCGCGCACCCACTACGACCGGGAGCTGGTCGCCCAGGGCGTCGGGAACCTCACCTGCGGGCTGCTCGGGGCGCTGCCGATGACCGCCGTGATCGTGCGCAGCGCCGCGAACGTGGAGGCGGGGGCGCGGACCCGGGCGGCGCGGGTGATGCACGGGGGTTGGCTGTTGTTGTTCGCCGTGGCTCTGCCGCAGGTGCTGGAGGTGGTGCCGCTCGCGGCACTGGCCGGGGTGCTGCTGCACGCCGGATGGAAGCTGCTGCCGGCCAGGGCGGTGGCCGCGCTGTGGCGGACGCACCGGGGCGAGGCGGTGGTGCTGGTGGTGACCGCGTCGGCGATCGTGGCGACCAACCTGTTCGAGGGGGTGCTCATCGGACTGGGTCTGGCCGTCGCCAAGGCGGCCTGGGAGACCTCCCACGTGCACCTGGAGGAGGTGTGGGAGGGGGACGTGCTGTGTGTCCGGGTGCTGGGGAACGCCAACTTCCTGCGGCTGCCGAAGCTGTTGGACTCCCTGGACGCGCTGCCGCCCGGGCAGCGCGTACGGCTGGACCTGGGCGGGCTGCGGCACCTCGACCACGCCTGCCTGACGGCCCTCGACGGATGGGAGCGGGCCCGTGCCCGTACGCCCCTCCCCGGCCGCGAGGGCGTCGCCTAGGGCGACGCCCGGGGCCCGCGAGCCGGGTCAGCGGGAGGCGAAGGGGGCGTCGGTCGGGACGATCTCGCGGCCCAGCGGGAGCAGGGAGAGCGGGACCATCTTGAAGTTGGCGATGCCGAAGGGGATGCCGATGATCGTGACGCAGAGCGCGATGCCGGTGACGATGTGGCCGAGGGCCAGCCACCAGCCCGCCAGGACCAGCCACAGGACGTTGCCGACGCAGGAGCCGGCGCCGGAGTCGTGTCGCTCGACGGTCGTGTAGCCGAAGGGCCACAGGGCGTACACCGCGATGCGGAAGGCGGCGATGCCGAAGGGGATGCCGATGATGGTGATGCAGAGGATCACACCCGCGAGGCAGTAGCCGAGGAACAGCCAGACGCCGCTGAGTACGAGCCAGATCACGTTCAGGATTGTCTTCACTGCGTACGGCCTGCCATCTGTTCGAGCCGGGCGATGCGCTCGGCCATCGGGGGGTGCGTCGAGAACATCCTCGACAATCCCTCACCGGGGCGGAAGGGGTTGGCGATCATCATGTGACTCGCCGTCTCCAGACGTGGTTCCGGGGGCAGCGGCAGCTGCTTGGTGCCGGCGTCCAGCTTGCGCAGGGCGCTCGCCAGGGCCAACGGGTCGCCGGTGAGCTGGGCTCCGGAGGCGTCGGCCTCGTACTCGCGCGAGCGGCTGATGGCGAGCTGGATCACGGACGCGGCCAACGGGCCGAGAATCATGATCAGCAGCATGCCGAACAGGCCGGGTCCCTCGTCGTCGTTCGAGCGGCCGATGGGGATCAGCCAGGCGAAGTTGACCAGGAACATGATCACGGAGGCGAGTGCTCCGGCGACGGACGAGATGAGGATGTCGCGGTTGTAGACGTGGCTCAGCTCGTGGCCGATCACCCCGCGCAGCTCGCGTTCGTCGAGGATGCGCAGGATGCCCTCGGTGCAGCAGACCGCGGCATTGCGCGGGTTGCGGCCGGTGGCGAAGGCGTTGGGGGCCTCGGTCGGCGAGATGTAGAGCCGGGGCATGGGCTGGCGCGCGGAGGTGGAGAGCTCGCGGACCATGCGGTACAGCTCGGGGGCCTCGAACTCGCTCACGGGGCGGGCGCGCATCGCGCGTAGAGCCAGCTTGTCGCTGTTCCAGTACGCGTACGCGTTCGTCCCGAGGGCGATGAGGACGGCGACGATCAGGCCGCCCCGCCCGAAGAAACTTCCGATGACGATGATGAGTGCGGACAGCCCGCCGAGGAGTACGGCGGTCTTCAGCCCGTTGTGCCGGCGGTGCACGGTACGCCCTCCAAGTGGTGCGGCAGGGGGACCCCGTCCAGGATCTTCGGTGCGAAGGGTCTCCGGTCCAGTGGACCCTTCCTTCCTGGTCAACGCGAGGTGGGGGCGTCTGGTTCCCGGGGCACGACGGGGACGCCGCACCGGTGGGCCGGGCGGCGGGGCGGCCGTGGGCATTGCTCCGTACGGGTCACGGCGTGCGGGACGGCGTGTGGGCGGGCGTGCGGGGCGGGCGGCTACTGCGGGAAGAGGCTGCCCGCGGCGAAGCGCAGGATGAGCTGCGGGGCGCCCGAGAGGACCAGGGCGGTGACTCCGGTGAGCACGATGGCGACGGTGATCGGCAGGGGGGCCTTCACCCGGGCCCCGGCGGTGGCCGCGCCCTCGCCCGCGCTCTCGCCCGCGGCCTCCCGCGGGGCGCGGAAGAGCAGGGCCGTCCAGCGCAGGTAGTAGTACAGGGCGATCACGACGTTGATCGCCATCAGCACGGCCAGCCAGCCCAGCCCGGCGTCGACCGCCGAGCGGAAGACGGTGACCTTCGCGAAGAGGCCGATGAGGCCGGGCGGCAGTCCGGCCAGGCACAGCAGGAAGAAGGCCAGGGCCAGGGCGGCGGCGGGGCGCTCGGCGTACAGGCCCCGGTAGTCGTCGATGCGGTGCAGCGGCTTGGTGCGGGCGACCAGGGCGGCCACGGCGAAGGCGCCGAGGTTCACGGCCGCGTACATGAGGGCGTAGGCGACGGTGGAGCCGATCTGGTCGCGGTCGGAGTACGCGGCGGCGGCGATCGGGACCAGCAGGTAGCCGGCCTGGCCCACCGAGGACCAGGCGAGGAGGCGGACGGCGCTGTTCGGGCGGTCGGCGGACTGGCGCAGGGCGGCGACGTTGCCGACGGTCATGGTCAACGCGGCGAGGACGGCCAGCGCCGGGCCCCAGATGTCGGAGTACGCCGGGAAGGCGATGACGGTGACGAGGATCAGGCCGGTGAAGCCGACGGCCTTGCCGATCACCGAGAGGTAGCCCGCGATGGGCAGCGGGGCGCCCACGTAGGTGTCGGGGACCCAGAAGTGGAAGGGGACGGCCGCCGTCTTGAAGGCGAAACCGACGAGGGTGAGGGCGACGCCCGCCATGGCGAGGGTGTCGAACCGCGCGGGGACGTCTTCGAGCCGGTCGGCGACCTGGGCGAGGTGCAGGGAGCCGGTGGCCGCGTAGACGAAGGCGACGCCCATCAGGGACACGGCGGTGGCGGTGACCGAGGACAGGAAGAACTTGAGGGCGGCCTCGGAGGACAGCCGGTCGCCGCGGCGCATGCCGACGAGGGCGAAGGCCGGCAGCGAGGCGACTTCGAGGGCGACGATCAGGGTGGCGAGGTCCCGGGAGGCGGGCAGCAGGGCCGCGCCGGCGGCCGAGGAGAGCAGCAGGAACCAGTACTCGCCCGCCGGCATGCGGCCGTCGCGGACGGCGGTGACCGACAGCAGGGCGGTGACCAGGGCGCCGGCCAGCACCAGGAACTGCACGACGAGCGCGAAGTGGTCCGCGGTGTAGCTGCACGCGCCGGGGTCGCCGGTGAGGCAGAAGGTGGCGCGGTCGCCGGCGCGCAGCGGCAGCAGGGAGGCGGTCGCGGCGGCGAGCCCGGCCACGGAGACCCAGCCGAGCAGCGGCTTGCGCTCCTCGGGCAGGAAGAGGTCCGCGACCAGGACGACGAGGGCGACGGCGGCGGTGATGACGACGGGGGCGATGGCGAGCCAGTCCACGGACTGGACCAGGCTCGGGGTCTGCGCGCCCGCGGCGGACAGGACCGTCATGAGTTGCCTCCTGCGAGGAGCTTCTGGACGGCCGGGTCGGTGAGGCCGAGGAGGACGGCGGGCCACAGGCCGGCGAGGACGGTGAGGGCGACGAGCGGGGTCCAGGCGGCGAACTCGTAGTGCCGGACGTCGGCGACGGTGATCTCGGGTCCGGCCTTCGGGTCGCCCATGCAGACCCGGCGGACGACGACCAAGAGGTAGCCGGCGGTGAGCAGCGTGCCGAACGCGCCGACGGCCGTGTACGTGAGGAACGCCGACCGGGGCAGTCCCTCGGCCGGGTCGAACGCACCGAACAGGGCCAGCATCTCGCCCCAGAACCCGGCGAGGCCGGGCAGCCCCAGGGAGGCGACGGCGGCGAAGGCGAGGAGCGCGCCGAGGCGGGGGGCGCGGCCGTAGAGGGCGGCGCCGGTCGCCCCGGCGAGGGTGTCGAGGTCGGCGGTGCCGTAGCGGTCCTTGAGGGCGCCGACCAGGAAGAAGAGGAGGCCGGTGATCAGGCCGTGGGCGATGTTGGCGAACAGCGCGCCGTTGACGCCGGTGGGGGTCATGGAGGCGATGCCGAGGAGCACGAAGCCCATGTGGCCGACGGAGGAGTAGGCGATGAGCCGCTTGAGGTCGCCCTTGTTGCCCTTGCGGGCCAACGCGAGGCAGGCGAGGGACCCGTAGACGATGCCGACGACGGCGAACGCGCCGAGGTAGGGGGCGAAGGTGGCCATGCCGTCGGGGGTGATCGGCAGCAGGATGCGGACGAACCCGTACGTGCCCATCTTCAGCATCACGCCCGCCAGCAGCACCGATCCGACGGTGGGGGCGGCGGTGTGTGCGTCCGGCAGCCAACTGTGCAGGGGCCACATGGGGGTCTTCACGGCGAGGCCGAGGCCGATGGCGAGCACGGCCAGGAGCTGGGTGGTGTGGGACAGTTCGCGGCCGTTGTCGGAGGCGAGTGCCACCATGTCGAAAGTGCCGCTGTCCAGCCCGATCAGCAGCAGGCCGAGCAGCATGACCACGGATCCGAGGAGGGTGTAGAGGATGAACTTCCAGGCGGCGGCCTGCCGCTGAGCGCCGCCCCAGCGGGCGATGAGGAAGTACATCGGGATGAGGACCATCTCGAAGGCCAGGAAGAACAGCAGCAGGTCGAGGACGGCGAAGGTCGCGAGGGTGCCGGACTCCAGGACGAGCAGCAGGGCGACGAAGGCCTTCGGGGAGGGGCCCTCGGGGAGCTTGAAGTAGCTGAAGAGCGCGCAGAGGAAGAACAGCAACGCGGTCATCAGGAGGAGAGGGAGCGAGATGCCGTCGATGCCGAGGTGGATCCGGATGTCCAGTGCCGGGATCCAGCCGATGTCCGTCGTCGCCTGGAATCGGGACGGGGCGTCGTGGTCGAAGCCCAGGGTCAGGGCGATCGTCGCGGCGAGGATCACGCCGGTCACGGTCACGCCGTGGCGCAGCACGGCCTGTTCGGGGCTCTTGCCCTTGAGGCCGGGCGGGGCCGGCAGGAGGGCGGCGACGGCGCCGAGGAGCGGTACGGCCACGACGAACGCCAGGAGGAACTGCATGACGGACGGGCTGATATCAATCACGGCTGACTCACGGCTCACGATCCGGCGTTGACGTTGGCGAGGACGGCGGTGGCGATGGCCAGGACCACGGCGCCGGCGAGCAGGGCGCTCAGGTAGCTCTGCACGTTGCCGGTCTGGGCGCGGCGGACGAGGGCGCCGAGCAGTCGGGGGCCCGCGCCCGCGCCGCGGACGTACGTGTCCACGACCTCCCGGTCGAGGAAGCGGACCAGGCCGGCGGCGGCCCGTACGGGGCGGACGAACAGCCGGTCGTAGACGGCGTCGAGGTGGAAGCCGGCCGCGGCGTGGCGGTGCAGCGGGCCGAGGAGCGCCTTGCCGGGGTCGGGGGCGGGACCCGCGGGGACGGTGGGGTGCTCGTGGGCGACCTCCGCGACCTCGGGGGTCTCGGCGGCGGACTCCGCCGCGGCGGTGGCGGCGGAGACACCGGCCGCGACGGCGGCGGGCTCGTCGGTGACGGCGGCGGCCGCGGGTCCGATCGCGGCGGGGGCCGCGTATGCCGCGGCGCCGGCGCGCTGCCAGAGGCCGTAGGTCAGCAGGACGCCGATGACGGCGGCGCCGACTCCGAGGACCGAGGTGACCACGGACGGGGTGAGCTGCTCGCCGTCGAACCAGTCGGCGAGGGGGCCGGCGGCGAGGCCGAAGGCCACCGTGGGGATCGCCAGCAGCCACAGCACGCCGGTCATGGCGACGGGCTCCTTGCCGTGGTCGGGGGCGGCGGCGCCCCGGCCGCGGAAGGCCATCAGCCACAGCCGGGTGGCGTAGGCGGCGGTGAGCAGGGCGGTCAGCACGCCGGAGACGAGCACCAGCCAGCCGGCCGCGCCGGGGGCGACGTCGGAGTGGCCGGTGGCGGTGCGCTCGGCGGCGACGAGGATCGCCTCTTTGGAGAAGAAGCCGGCGAAGGGCGGGATGGCGGCGAGCGCGAGGAGCGCGAGCGTCATCGTCCAGAACGCGTCGGGGATGCGCTTGGCCAGGCCGGCCGTGCGGGACATGGCGGCCAGGGAGTTCGTCCCGGCGGCGTGGATGATCACGCCCGCGCCGAGGAAGAGCAGCGCCTTGAACGCGCCGTGCGACAGGAGGTGGAAGACGGCCGCGCCCCGGTCGCCGACGGCCAGGGCGCCGATCATGTAGCCGAGCTGCCCGATCGTGGAGTAGGCCAGTACGCGTTTGATGTCGTCCTGGGCCAGGGCGGCGAGGGCCGAGCCGACCATGGTGATGGCCGCCATGGCGGCCATCACCACCAGCGCGGCCCGGGAGGCCGCGAAGACCGGGAGCAGGCGGGCGACGAAGTACACGCCGGCGGCGACCATCGTCGCGGCGTGGATCAGCGCGGAGACCGGGGTGGGGCCCGCCATGGCGTCGGGCAGCCAGGTGTGCAGCGGGAACTGCGCGGACTTGCCGGCGACCCCGGCGAGCAGGAGCAGCGCGATCAGCGTCGGGTGGTCGAGGCCGCCGGCGCCGACGGTGTCCAGGATCTCGGTGATCCGGAAGGAGTCGGCGTCGGTGGCGAGGGCGAACAGGCCGATGAGGAAGGGCACGTCGCCGAGCTTGGTGACGAGGAAGGCCTTCAGGGAGGCGGAGCGGGCCGCCTCGGTCTCCCAGTAGTGGCCGACGAGGAAGTACGAGCAGATGCCCATGACCTCCCAGCCGACGAGCAGCACCATCAGGTCGCCGGAGTAGACGACGACCAGCATGGCGGAGGTGAACAGGGAGACCAGGGCGGCGTACGACGGGTAGCGCGGGTCCTCGCGCAGGTAGGCCGTGGAGTAGAGCTGCACGCAGGTGGCGACCACGCCGACCAGCACGGCGACCAGGGCCGCGAAGCCGTCCACGTACAGGCCGAGCTCGATCGGCACCGAGCCGGTCGGGGTCAGCTCGGTCGCGGTGTCGATGGCCGGGCCGCCGCCCTGGCGGACGGCGACGAGCACGGCCAGCACGGCGGCGCCCAGCGTCGGCAGGATGGCGAGCGGCCGGACGAAGCCGGGGGCACCGCGGCCGCACAGCAGTCCCGCCACCGCGCCGAGGAACGGGAGGAGGGGGACGAGGACCGCGAGGGTCGTGGTGCTCACGCGGTGACCTCGCTCTGGATGCTCGGATCGGTCGGGGCGGGCTCGTGGCCCTCGGCGGTGTCGCGCAGTCGGTCGACGTCCGAGGTGCCCCGGTTGCGGTACACCGTCAGCACGATCGCGAGGCCGATGCCGATCTCGGCGGCGGCGATGGCGATGGTGAAGAGGGTGAGGGCCTGGCCGGCGTGCAGGGCGTCGCGCAGCCAGACGTCGAAGGCCACCAGGTTGAGGTTGACGGCGTTGAGCATCAGCTCGACGGCCATCAGCACGAGGATGGCGTTGCGGCGGGCGAGTACCCCGTACAGGCCGACGCAGAAGAGGAGCGCCGCGAGGACGGCCGGGTAGGCGAGGTGCATCAGCGCGGCCCCTTCTGGTCGTCGGGGCCGGCGGCGGGGTCGTTCCTGCGGGACAGGACGATGGCGCCGATCAGGGCCGCGAGGAGGAGCACGGAGAGGGCCTCGAAGGGCAGCACCCAGTGCTGGAAGAGGAACTCGCCGGTGACCCGGGTGGATCCCTGGGCGGCCCCGTCGAGGTCGATCCAGGTGGTGCGGAAGGCGTCGACGACGACCCAGACGAGTGCGACGGCGGCGACGATCGCGACGCCGAGGGCGACGGGGCGGTTGCCCGAGTCGGCGTCCGGGGACCGGCCGATGGGCGCCTTGGTCAGCATCAGTCCGAAGAGGAGCAGGACGACCACGGAACCGAGGTAGATCAGCACCTGCACCCACGCGATGAACTCGGCGGTCAGCAGCAGGTACTCGACGGCGATCCCGCCGAGCGCCACGACCAGCCACAGCGCGGCGTGCACGAGCTGTTTGGTGGTGACCGTGACGAGCGCCGCGCCGAGGGTGGCGAGGCCGACGAGGACGAAGGCGATCTCGACGCCCGTCGGGGAGAGGAAACCGGGGCCGGTGGCGGCCAGGGTGGCGGCGGGGCTCACGCGTCTCCCTCCGGGTCGGTCGGTGTCTCGGTCGCGGCGGCCGCGGCGGCGGCCGCTTCGGCGGCGGCAGCCGCTTCCGCCTTGTCCACGGCCTTGCGGGCGGCGGCGATCTCCTTGGGCTCCTCGGCGGCCGGGTCCAGGGCGGGCGGGGCCGGCACGGTCCACATCCATTCGCGGAGCTTGTCGCGCTCGTGGGTGAGTTCGAGGATGTCGGTCTCCGCGTACTCGAACTCCGGCGACCAGAAGAGGGCGTCGAAGGGACACACCTCGATGCAGATGCCGCAGTACATGCAGAGGGAGAAGTCGATGGCGAAGCGGTCGAGGACGTTGCGGCTGCGCTCGCGGCCACCGGGGGCGGCGGCGGGCACCGTCTCCTTGTGGGAGTCGATGTAGATGCACCAGTCGGGGCACTCGCGCGCGCAGAGCATGCAGACCGTGCAGTTCTCCTCGAACAGCGCGATGACGCCGCGGCTGCGCGGCGGGAGTTCGGGCTGCACGTCGGGGTACTGGGCGGTGTGCGAGCGCCTCGTCATCGTGCGCAGGGTGACGGCGAGGCCCTTGGCCAGGCCGGATCCGGGAACGGGCATCAGTTGATCGCCACCTTCACGATGCCGGTGAGCGCGATCTGGGCGAGCGCGAGCGGGATGAGGACGGTCCAGGCGAGCTTTTGCAACTGGTCCTCGCGCAGTCGGGGGTAGCTCACGCGGAGCCAGATCACCACGAAGGCGAGGACGGCGACCTTGAGGAGGGTCCAGACCCACCCCAGGTCGTCCCCGCCGAAGGGGCCGTGCCAGCCGCCGAGGAAGAGGACGGTGGTGAGGCCGCACAGGACGACGATGCCGGCGTACTCGGCGAGCAGGAACAACGCGAAGCGCAGGCCGGTGTACTCGGTGTACGCGCCGAAGATGATCTCGGAGTCGGCGACGGGCATGTCGAAGGGCGGCCGTTGGAGTTCGGCGAGGCCGGCGATGAAGAAGACGAGCGCGCCGACGATCTGCCAGGGCAGCCACCACCACTGGAAGGCGTCGACGATGCCGGGGAGGGAGACCGTGCCGGCCGCCATGGCCACCGAGGCGGCCGTGAGCAGCATGGGCAGCTCGTACGCCAGCAGTTGAGCGGCGGTACGCAGACCCCCCAGCAGGGAGAACTTGTTCGCCGAGGCCCAGCCGGCCATCAGGCTGCCGAGTACGCCGACGCCCATGACGGCGAGGGCGAAGAACAGGCCCGCGTCGATGACCTGGCCGACCGCGCCCTCGCCGGGGCCGATGGGGATGACGAGGAGGACCAGGAGGTAGGGGAGCAGCGCGACGGCGGGGGCGAGCTGGAAGATCCGCCGGTCGGCGTCGGCCGGGACGATGTCCTCCTTCTGCGCGAACTTCACGCCGTCGGCGACGAGCTGGGCCCAGCCGTGGAAGCCGCCCGCGTACATGGGGCCGAGGCGGCCCTGCATGTGGGCCATCACCTTGTGCTCGGTCTGCCCGACGACGAGCGGGAGCACGAGGAAGACGACGAAGACGACGATCAGTCGCAGGGCGACGTCGAGGACGTCGTTCACGCGTCGCCTCCGTTGTCGGGGGTGGGGTCGGGGGTGGACTCGGACCCGGGTGCCGGGTCCGGCTTCTTGGCCGGGGCCTTGCCCGGGGCCGTGTCCGGCCTCTTGTCCGGGGTTTCGTCCGGGGTTTCGTCCGGGGACTTGTCCGGGGCGGGTCCGTCCGTCGGAGTCTGGGCCGGGGGCGGTGCGGGCGTCGCGGCCGGCGCCGGTTTCTCGAAGGCGGGCTTCGGGTCGTGCCAGGGCGCGTCGCTGCCGCGCCCGGCCGGCGGCGGCGCGGCGGGCGCGTCCGGGGCCCCGGTCGCAGGCCCCGGCGGGCCGGCCTGGCTCGCGGAGCCGTCCGCGACCGACCGGCTGCGCCGCACCGGACGCACCGGGGCGTCGCCTTCGGCCGGGGGTGCCTGGGTCGCGGAGCCCTCGGCCACCGAGCGGGTACGGCGGACCGGCGCGCCCTCGCGGGGCGTCCGGGCCGGGGCGCCCGCGCCGCCGGCCGCGCGCGGGGTGCGGGCGGGGCGGGTGGGGGCCGGCGGCAGTTGGCCCTTGAGCGGGCCCCAGTCGTTGGGGTCGGGAACGCCCGGCGGCAGCATCTGTCGTCGCTTCGGCGCGTCGGGGTCGTGTGCCTCGCCCGGCTCCTTGGCGCCCGGCCAGGCCTTGGCGACGCGGGCCGCGAGCACGAAGTCCTTGCGCAGCGGGTGGCCCTCGAAGTTCTCGGGGAGCAGGAGGGGAACGAGGTGGGGGTGGTCGGTGAAGATCACCCCGAACATCTCGAAGGTCTCCCGCTCGTGCCATTGCGCCCCCGCGTAGACGGCGACGGCGGACGGCAGCGAGGCCGCCGCGTGCGGGACGGTGGTCCGCAGCAGCAGGCGTCGTACGCGGTGGTTCTCCAGCGAGACGACGTGCGCGCAGACCTGGAAGCCGGTGCCCGGCTCGTCCACCGCGCTCAGCCAGTCGAAGTAGGTGCAGCCCAGCTTGTCGCGGGCGATCTCCAGCGAGGAGATCCAGGATCCGACGGGCACGTCGACCGTGAGGACGTCGTACGCGAACGAGCCCACGGCCTCGGCGCCGAAGACGGTCGCCGCCGCGTCGGGCAGGGAGTCGTAGAGGTTCACGCGCCGGCCCCCGCTGTGGCCGAGGGCGCGGGCGGGGGCGTGACCAGGCCGCTGGTGAGTTGGGCTACGGACGGATTCGCGTAGCGGTCCGCGAGCGACTCTCGGGCGATCTTCTCCTGGAGCTTGAGGATCCCCTGGAGCAGCGCCTCGGGGCGCGGCGGGCAGCCGGGCACGTAGACGTCGACCGGGATGATCTGGTCGACGCCCTTGGTGACGGAGTACGAGTCCCAGTACGGTCCGCCGCAGTTGGAGCAGGCGCCGAAGGAGATGACGTACTTCGGCTCGGGCATCTGCTCGTAGAGCCGCTTCACGGCGGGGGCCATCTTGTCGGTGACCGTGCCCGAGACGATCATCAGGTCGGCCTGCCGGGGACCCGGCGCGAAGGGGATGACACCGAGTCGGATGAAGTCGTGTCGGGCCATGGACGCGGCGATGAACTCGATCGCGCAGCAGGCCAGGCCGAAGTTGAAGACCCACAGGCTGTAGCGGCGGCCCCAGTTCAGGACCACCTTCATGGGTTCGGGTGCCAGTCGGGAGAGCACTCCCAGCCGCTTCGGCTCGGGAAGCGGCTGCGGCTCGGCCGGTGTCCCCGCCGGTGTCACAGCCATTCGAGGACGCCCTTCTTGTACGCATAGAGCAGGCCGACGGCCAGGAAGCCCAGGAAGAGGAACATCTCCACCAGGGTCGTGGCGCCGTAGCCGGCGGCGGCGAACACGGTCGCCCACGGGAACAGGAAGATCGAGTCGACGGCGAAGATGACGTAGAGGAACGCGTAGACGTAGTAGCGGACCTGGGTGTGCGCCCAGCCCTCGCCGACGGGGTCCACGCCGCACTCGTACGTCAGGAGCTTCTCGGGGGTGGGGACCACGGGCCGCAGCAGTCGGCCGGCGCCGAAGGCCACGGCGACGAACAGCACGCCGAGCACGGCGAGCAGGCCGACGACCGAATAGCTTCGGAAGTAGTCCGCCGCGTACACGGTCACGGTCGATACCGTTGGGTCGGGCACGTCCGTTCCTCGCTCCTCGGCCACTGTCGACGATCTGGGTGATCTGGTACGCACGGGAGTCTAGGGCCTGGGCCACGCGGGGTGGGGTTATCCCCCGTTCACCGCCGCCGGGCCACCCCATGGCGACGCCGGACGGAAATTGGCAGGCTGTGCGGCATGACCGCGAGCATCCGCACTTCCCAGGACGACCTCCTCCCACCCGTACGTGCGGCCTTCGGCGCGGCCACGTGGAAGGAGATCGCGTACCTGCTGAGCAATCTGCCGGCGGCGCTGATCGGTTTCGTCTACACGGTGGTCATGGTCTCGACCGCGGGCGGTCTGTCCGTGACCGCGATCGGGCTGCCGTTGCTCGCGTGCGGGCTGCTCGGTTCGCGGCAGCTCGGCAAGCTGGAACGGGTCCGTTCCCGGTGGCTGTTGGGCGTACGGGTGGACGAGCCGACGCCGATCCCCGGCCCGCTGCGCTCCGGCGGGTTCTTCCCCTGGCTGTGGTCGAGCATCAAGGATCCCGTCGCCTGGCGGACCGTGTTGTTCGAACTGGTCCGGCTGCCCTGGGGGGTGCTCACCTTCACCGTCGCGTTGACGGGGCTGTTCGTGCTGTGGCCGGTCCTGCCGTGGGTGGCCCGCTGGCTGGCGAGCGTGGACCGGGCGATGGTGCGGGGCCTGCTGTCCCCCTCCGACGAGCTGGAGCGGCGGATCGCGGAGCTGGAGTCCGACCGGGCGGTGGTCGTCGACACCTCGGCCGCGGACCTGCGGCGCATCGAACGGGACCTGCACGACGGGGCCCAGGCCCGGCTGGTGGCCCTGGCGATGGGGTTGGGCCTGGCGAAGGAGAAGTTGCTGGAGGACCCGGAGGGCGCGGCCGCGATGGTGGACGAGGCACACGGGGAAGTGAAGCTGGCGCTCCAGGAGCTGCGGGACCTGGCGCGGGGCATCCACCCGGCGGTCCTGACGGACCGGGGGCTGGACGCGGCGCTGTCCTCGGTGGCCGCGCGGTGCCTGGTGCCGGTGAAGGTGCACGTGGACCTGGCGGCGCGGCCCGCGGCGGCGATCGAGGGCATCGCGTACTTCGTGGTGTCGGAGCTGCTGCAGAACATCAGCAAGCACGCGGCTGCGCGGGGTGCGGGCGTGGAGGTGTGGCGGACGGGTCCGCGGCTGCTGATCAGGGTGTCGGACGACGGGCGCGGTGGCGCGTCCGCGCGGGCCGGTTCGGGCCTGGCGGGGCTGACGGAGCGGCTGGACGCGGTGGACGGGGTGTTCGTCGTGGACTCCCCGGAGGGTGTGGGGACGACGGTCACGGCGGAGCTGCCGTGGCGCGACCGCGAGCCGGCGGAGGTACCGGTCCGGTAGGTCCCGTCGTCTCGTTCGGCTCCCTGCGGCGACGTGGTGGGTGCGGGGCTCCCGTCCGGGTGGACGGGGGTCCCGCTTTCGCGTGCGGGGCCGGGCGGGGCGGGGTGGGGCCGTGCGGGGTGGGGTTAACCCCCCTCCGGACAGGCCGACCCGCCGCATGGTTCCGGGGGCGGCCCGGCGGCAGGGTTGAGGGGTAACGGGCGGACACGAAGGGCGGGTCGGGATCATGGGCGTGGACACGGGCACAGGCACGACGATCGGCACGGTGTTGCGGGCTCCGGTGGCGGCGCGGACCTGGCGGGAGTTGGGGTTCCTGATGCTCGGGTTCCCGCTGAGCACCCTGTACTTCTGCCTCGCCGTCACCGGGGTGAGCCTCGGCGGCGGTCTGCTCGTGACCTTCCTCGGGGTTCCGGTCCTGGCCGGGGTGCTCGCGATGGGCCGCGGCTTCGGACAGGTGGAGCGGGCCCGGGTGCGGGGGCTGCTGCGGGTGGACGTCGCGGATCCCGAGCCGATCAGGGCCCGCAAGAGCGGGGCGATGGCCGCCATGGGGGCCCTGCTCAAGAGCGGGAGCGCCTGGCGGCACGTGCTGTACTCGGTGGTCCACTTCCCGTGGGCGGTGTTCGGCTTCTGCGTGGCGCTGGTGTTCTGGACGTACGGGTGGGGATTCCTGCTGTACCCGCTCTGGTTCTGGGTCTTCCCGACCTTCACCGACCAGCCCGGACTCCAGGTGTTCCAGAACGACGACTACTCCTTCTACCTGGACTCCCCGCTCGCCATCGCCACCACCTGCCTGGTCGGGCTCGCCCTCACCCTCGCCACCCCCTGGGTGCTGCGCGCCCTGACGACCGTGGACCGGGTGCTGGTCACCGGCCTGCTGGGCCCCTCCCGGCTGGCCCACCGGGTCACGGAGCTGGAGTCCGACCGGGGCGTCGTGGTGGACACCGCCGCCGCCGACCTGCGGCGCATCGAGCGGGACCTGCACGACGGGGCCCAGGCCCGCCTGGCGGCCCTGGCCATGGAACTGGGGCTGGCGAAGGAGAAGCTGACCGAGGACCCCCGGGAGGCCGCGCGCATGGTGGACGAGGCGCACGGCGAGGTGAAGATCGCCCTCCAGGAGCTGCGGGACCTGGCGCGGGGCATCCACCCGGCGGTCCTGACGGACCGGGGACTGGACGCGGCGCTGTCCTCGGTGGCCGCACGCTGCGCGGTGCCGGTGCGGGTGTCGGTGGACCTGCCGGCCCGGCCGGCGGCGGCGATCGAGGGCATCGCGTACTTCGTGGTGTCGGAGCTGCTGCAGAACATCAGCCGGCACGCGATGGCCCGTACCGCGAGCGTGGACGTCTGGCGGTCCGGCGACCGGGTGCTGATCCAGGTCGCGGACGACGGCCGGGGCGGGGCGTCGGCCGCGGCCGGGTCGGGGCTGGCGGGGCTCACCGGGCGACTGGACGCCGTGGACGGGGTGCTGGTCGTGGACTCCCCCGCCGGCGCCGGTACGACGGCCACCGCCGAGCTGCCGTGGCGCGACCGCGAGCCGGCCGGCGTACCGGGTCGCTAGGCCATCTCGTTCGACTTGCCGAGGGACCCCCGTCCGGGTGGGCGGGGGTCCCGTCCGCGTGCCCGGCGGCCGGTCCGCCGAGCCCGACGCACCGCACGGCATCGCATGGTCGAATACCGGCCGACGGCGACCAGTTGGCCCGGATTCGCCGTTGTCGGGGCGGCCGGCTGGGATGCTTGGGTCTGCCAGGTATGCGGGTGACGAGTGGATGCGGGAGCTGCTGAGAAGTGGAAGACAGGGTGCGGGTGGTCATCGCCGAGGATTCAGTGCTGCTGCGCGAGGGCCTGACCCGGTTGCTGACCGACCGGGGGCATGACGTCGTCGCCGGCGTCGGGGACGCGGAAGCCCTGATCAAGACGGTGGACGAGCTGGCGGCGCAGGGCGCGCTGCCGGACGTGGTGGTGGCCGACGTGCGGATGCCGCCGACGCACACCGACGAGGGGGTGCGGGCCGCCGTGCGGCTGCGCCGCGACCATCCCGGGATCGGGGTGCTCGTGCTGTCGCAGTACGTGGAGGAGCAGTACGCCACCGAACTGCTGGCCGGTTCCAGCACCGGGGTGGGGTATCTGCTCAAGGATCGGGTGGCCGAGGTCCGGGAGTTCCTGGACGCGGTGGTGCGCGTGGCCAGGGGCGGTACGGCCCTGGACCCCGAGGTGGTCGCCCAGCTGCTGGGCCGCAGCCGCAAGCAGGACGTGCTGGCGAACCTGACGCCGCGCGAGCGCGAGGTACTGGGCCTGATGGCCGAGGGGCGCACGAATTCCGCGGTGGCGAAGCAGCTCGTGGTGAGCGACGGCGCGGTGGAAAAGCACGTCGGCAATATCTTCATGAAGCTCGGCCTGTCCCCGAGTGAGGGGGATCACCGGCGCGTACTGGCGGTTCTCACCTATCTAAGATCTTGATCAACTGACACTCTGTCAGGTGAGGTGTGGTGGTACCGGTCCCGAAACGCACCTGTCGGGGTCCGGCGCCATCGCCCGGAGGTTTGGAATATTTCGCGTACTGCACGACGTCTGTCGGACAGACCGCCCCCAAAGGACGGTCCAGAATTCGGGCGACCCAGGGACGAATGACCTCACGGACGTAGGGTTGGCCTTGGGAGCGAGCGCCCACGCCTCGAAGGAGGTCCAGTTCAGTGACCAGCCAGGTCAGTAGCCCGGCCGAGCAGGCCGACGGGGCCGAGGACTCAGTGGTCGGCGAGCAGCGCACGTCGCCGCGGCCCGGTGGGAGCGGCAAGGAAGTCCGCCGCCTCGATCGTGTGATCATCCGATTCGCGGGTGACTCGGGCGACGGAATGCAGCTCACCGGTGACCGTTTCACCTCGGAAACCGCGTCCTTCGGCAACGACCTCTCGACACTGCCGAACTTTCCCGCCGAGATCCGTGCCCCCGCCGGAACTCTTCCGGGCGTGTCGTCCTTTCAGCTGCATTTCGCCGATCACGACATCCTGACGCCGGGCGACGCCCCGAATGTGCTGGTGGCGATGAATCCGGCGGCGCTGAAGGCGAATATCGCGGACGTTCCGCGCGGCGCGGAGATCATCGTCAATACCGACGAGTTCACCAAGCGCCCGATGGCCAAGGTCGGCTACGCGACCTCCCCGCTGGAGGACGGCTCGCTGGACGCGTACAACATCCATCCGGTGCCCCTGACGACACTGACGGTGGAGGCGCTGAAGGAGTTCGGGCTGTCGCGGAAGGAGGCCGAGCGCAGCAAGAACATGTTCGCGCTGGGCCTGCTGTCGTGGATGTACCACCGCCCCACCGAGGGCACGGAGGCGTTCCTGCGGACGAAGTTCGCGAAGAAGCCGGAGATCGCCGAGGCGAACGTGGCCGCCTTCCGGGCCGGCTGGAACTTCGGCGAGACCACCGAGGACTTCGCCGTCTCCTACGAGGTCGCCCCCGCGACGAAGTCGTTCCCGACGGGCACCTACCGCAACATCTCCGGGAACCTGGCCCTGTCGTACGGGCTCATCGCCGCGGCCCGGCAGGCGGACCTCCCGCTGTACCTGGGCTCGTACCCGATCACCCCGGCGTCGGACATCCTGCACGAGCTGAGCCGGCACAAGAACTTCGGCGTACGGACCTTCCAGGCCGAGGACGAGATCGCGGGCATCGGCGCGGCCCTGGGTGCGGCGTTCGGCGGCGCCCTGGGGGTCACGACCACCTCGGGTCCGGGGGTGGCGCTGAAGTCGGAGACGATCGGTCTGGCGGTGTCGCTGGAGCTGCCGCTGCTGATCGTGGACATCCAGCGGGGCGGCCCCTCGACGGGGCTGCCGACCAAGACCGAG
Organism: Streptomyces sp. NBC_00513; assembly: GCF_041431415.1. Taxonomy (GTDB): domain Bacteria; phylum Actinomycetota; class Actinomycetes; order Streptomycetales; family Streptomycetaceae; genus Streptomyces. Next base: position 4,620,155 of record NZ_CP107845.1, on the reverse strand, counting down.
CAGGCCGACCTGCTCCAGGCCATGTACGGGCGCAACGGCGAGGCCCCCGTGCCGATCGTGGCCCCCCGCACCCCCGCGGACTGCTTCGACGCGGCCCTGGACGCGGCCCGGATCGCCCTGGAGTACCGCACTCCGGTGTTCCTGCTCTCGGACGGTTACCTCGCCAACGGCTCCGAGCCGTGGAAGATCCCTGAGGTCACGGACCTGCCGGACCTCACGGTGCAGTTCGCGGCCGGTCCGAACCACGAGCTGGCGGACGGCACCGAGGTGTTCTGGCCGTACAAACGCGATCCCCAGACCCTGGCCCGCCCGTGGGCGGTCCCCGGCACCCCCGGCCTCGAACACCGCATCGGCGGCATCGAGAAGCAGGACGGCACCGGCAACATCTCCTACGACCCCGCCAACCACGAGTTCATGGTCCGCACCCGCCAGGCCAAGATCGACGGCATCCGGGTCCCCGACCTGGACGTGGACGACCCCGACGAGGCCCGCGTCCTCGTCCTCGGCTGGGGCTCCACCTACGGCCCCATCACCGCGGCCGTACGCCGGGTACGGGCCGCCGGACTGCCGATCGCGCAGGCGCACCTGCGTCACCTCAACCCGTTCCCGAGGAATCTCGGGGAGGTCCTGAAGCGTTACGACAAGGTAGTGGTGCCGGAGATGAACCTCGGCCAGCTCGCCACCCTGATCCGGGCCAGATACCTGGTGGACGCCGCGTCGTACAACCAGGTCAACGGGATGCCCTTCAAGGCCGAACAGCTGGCGACGGTCCTCAAGGAGGCCATCAATGACTGACGTCACCGAGGTGTCCGAAGCCGGGCATCATCTGCTGTCCCTCGTGCCCAAGGCCGAGGGGAAGCAGTCGATGAAGGACTTCAAGTCGGATCAGGAGGTCCGTTGGTGTCCGGGCTGCGGCGACTACGCCGTGCTCGCCGCCGTCCAGGGCTTCATGCCCGAACTCGGCCTCGCCAAGGAAAACATCGTCTTCGTCTCCGGAATCGGCTGCTCCTCCCGATTCCCCTACTACATGAACACCTACGGCATGCACTCCATCCACGGACGCGCACCCGCCATCGCCACCGGCCTCGCCACCTCCCGCCGCGACCTCTCCGTCTGGGTCGTCACCGGCGACGGAGACGCCCTCTCCATCGGCGGAAACCACCTCATCCACGCCCTCCGCCGCAACGTCAACCTCAAAATCCTCCTCTTCAACAACCGCATCTACGGCCTCACCAAAGGCCAGTACTCCCCCACCTCAGAACTCGGCAAAATCACCAAATCCACCCCCATGGGCTCCCTCGACGCCCCCTTCAACCCCGTCTCCCTCGCCATCGGAGCCGAAGCCGGCTTCGTCGCCCGCACCATCGACTCCGACCGCAAACACCTCACCGACGTCCTGCGCCAAGCCGCCGACCACCAAGGCACCGCACTCGTCGAGATCTACCAGAACTGCAACATCTTCAACGACGGCGCCTTCGAAGCCCTCAAGGACAACGAAAAAGCCCAAGACGCCGTCATCCGCCTCGAACACGGCCAACCCGTCCGCTTCGGCACCGACCACACCAAGGGCGTCATCCGCAACCCCACCACCGGCGACCTCGAAGTCGCCACCATCACCCCCGAGAACACCCCCCACGTCCTCGTCCACGACGCCCACACCACCAACCCCACCACCGCCTTCGCCCTCTCCCGCCTCGCCGACCCCGACACCCTCCACCACACCCCCATCGGAGTCCTGCGCAGCGTCCAACGCCCCGTCTACGACACCCTCATGGCCGACCAACTCGACACCGCGATCGATCGGAACGGCAAGGGCGACCTGACGACGCTGCTGACCGGCAACGACACCTGGACCGTGGTCGGCTGACCGACCGCCGGCCGGCGGTCACCGTCGACCGCGCCGCGCGCGGCAGCACATGACGAGCGGTACGGCGGCGGTACGACGGGCCGACGGCAGTACGACGAGCCGACGGCGGTACGACGTGCGGCGGGAGCCCGGAGCGCGCTACGCGGTCCGGGCTTCGTCGTACGCGGCGCGGGCCGCCTGCACGTCGGCAGTCCGGCGCTCGGTCCAGCGGGCGAGCGCCCACACCTGCTCGGCGGCCTCGCGGCCCAGGTCGGTGAGCGAGTAGTCCACCCGGGGCGGGATCACCGGCTGCGCCTCGCGCAGCAGGAATCCGTCGCGCTCCAGCGTCTGGAGGGTCTGGGCCAGCATCTTCTCGCTGACCCCGGCCACCTCCCGGCGGAGTTCGCTGAACCGGTACGAGCGCTCGACCAGGGCGGCGAGCACGAGGACGCCCCAGCGGCTGGTGACGTGTTCCAGCACGCCGCGGGAGGGACACATCGGAGCCTTCACACTTACCTGCATGTAAGTACCTTACTTCAGAGTGGGTACTTCCGAATAGTTAGCGCTCTCCGTACGGTAGTGACATCAGCCCGCACCGCCGGACCACCCAGGAGCGCACCATGAGCAGCATCGTCGTCACCGGAGCCACCGGATCCCTCGGCCGCCTCGTCATCGAGGAGCTGCTCGAACGGGTCCCCGCCGAGCGCGTCGCCGTCGTCGTACGGAACAAGGAGAAGGCCGCCGACCTGGCCGCGCGCGGCATCGACGTACGGCTCGCCGACTACGACGAGCCGGCGAGCCTGGCCGGGGCCTTCGGGGCCGGCGACCGGGTGCTGCTGATCTCCGGCAGCGAGGTCGGACGCCGGGTTCCGCAGCACACCGCCGTGATCGAGGCGGCGAAGACGGCCGGCGTGGCGCAGCTCGCGTACACCGGCGTCCTCGGCGGCCCCGAGGCGGACTTCGACCTGGCGGCCGAACACAAGGTCACCGAGCAGGCGATCCTCGACTCGGGGCTCCCGTACACCTTCCTGCGCAACGGCTGGTACCACGAGAACTACACCGCCCAACTGCCCGTGGTGCTGGAGCACGGCGCGGTCGTCGGCAGCGCCGGCGAGGGCCGCATCGCGTCCGCCGCGCGGGCGGACTACGCCGCCGCGGCGGCGGTGGTGCTGACCGGCGGGGGGCACCTGAACGCGGTGTACGAGCTGTCCGGCGACACGGCCTGGAGCCTGGCGGAGTACGCGGCCGAGGTCGCGAGGCAGTCCGGCCGCGAGGTCGCGTACGCCGAGGTGCCGGCCGACACCCACCTGGGGATCCTGACCGGCGCGGGGGTGCCCGAGGGCTTCGCGGCGATCCTCGTCGACGTGGACGCGGCGATCTCGCGCGGCCGGCTGGCGGGAACGAGCGGTGACCTGGCCCGCCTGATCGGACGCCCGACGACCCCGGTGGCGACGGCCATCGCCTCGGCCCTGGCCTGAGCCGCGCCGGGGGCCGGCCCGACTCAAGGTCCGTTCGAGGCCGGCTCGACCTCCACCCCATCAGCCCGGGTGTCATGAGTATCTCCCCCTTACGGGCATGACATCCGGGCGGTACGGCGATACCTTCGTGGGGTTGTGACTCGGGTGGCGAGTGGCCGGAAGTCGTACTGGAGGCCCCGTGAAGGCGGAGAACGAGCAGCGCACGGGACTGCTCTACGGATTCGGCGCGTACGGGATGTGGGGGTTGGTCCCCCTCTTCTGGCCCCTCCTGAAGCCCTCCGGGGCGATCGAGATCCTGGCCCACCGCATGGTGTGGTCGCTCGCCGTCGTCGGGATCGCCCTCCTCGCCCTGCGCCACTGGAGCTGGATGGCCGAGCTCGTGCGCCAACCGCGCAAGCTGGCCCTGACCGCCCTGGCCGCCTCCGTGATCAGCGTGAACTGGGGCCTGTACATCTGGTCGGTCAACAACGGCCAGGTCGTCGAGGCCAGCCTCGGCTACTTCATCAATCCCCTGGTCACCATCGCGATCGGCGTCCTGGTGCTCGGCGAACGGCTGCGCCGGGCCCAGTGGGTGGCCGTCGGCGTCGGCTTCTCCGCGGTGCTCGTGCTGGCCATCGGGTACGGGCGGCCGCCCTGGATCTCCCTGGCGCTGGCCTTCTCCTTCGCCACGTACGGGCTGATCAAGAAGAAGCTCAACATGAGCGGCCTGGAGTCACTGACCGCGGAGACCGCGCTGCTGTTCCCGCCCGCCCTCGGCTACCTGCTGTGGCTGGCCGCGCAGGGGCGGTCCACCTTCGCGACGGAGGGCCTCGGCCACTCCGCGCTGCTGGCCGCGACCGGGCTGGTCACCGCGGTCCCGCTGGTGTTCTTCGGCGCGGCCGCGATCCGGGTGCCGCTGTCGACACTGGGCCTGCTCCAGTACATGGCCCCGGTGTTCCAGTTCGGGCTGGGCGTCCTGTACTTCCACGAGGCGATGCCGCCCGAGCGGTGGGCGGGCTTCTCCCTGGTCTGGGCCGCACTGGCCCTGCTGACCTGGGACGCGCTGCGGACCTCGCGTCGCTCCCGGGCCCGTCTGGCCGCCGCCGCGACCCTCGCGCCGGCCGCCCCCGCGGCCGCTGCGACGGAGCCGACGACGGCCCGCGAGCCCGCGTAGCGGCTCGCCCTTCCCGCCCCACGATCCCCGGTACGGAACCCCCGTACCGGGGATCGTCCGCTTTCCGAACCGCCCTGACCGGATTGTGGTCTTGACGAATAGTCATACTCTCGCTGAACATCAGGCTCGCACTGACGCACGCACGCTCACCCGCTCTATCCCCGCACGTTCCGTCTCATCCCCATACGGAATTCCGGAGCCCCCACATGAGCCTGTCCGTCCCTCGGCGCCTTGCCACCGTGACCGCCATCGCGGTCGCCGGCCTGTTCGCCGCCACCTCCCCCGCCGCTCTCGCCGCGCCCACGGCGGTCAACGCCGCCCCCACCCCTCCCGACATCCCGCTGACCAACGTCAAGGCGCACCTGACGCAGCTCCAGACCATCGCCACCAACAACGGCGGCAACCGCGCCCACGGCAGAGCCGGTTACAAGGCGTCGATCGACTACGTGAAGGCCAAGCTCGACGCGGCCGGGTTCACCACCAGCCTCCAGACCTTCACCTCCAGCGGCGCCACCGGCTACAACCTGATCGCGGACTGGCCGGGCGGTGACCCCAACTCCGTCCTGATGTCCGGCTCGCACCTGGACTCGGTGACCGCCGGCCCCGGCATCAACGACAACGGCTCCGGATCGGCGGCCGTCCTGGAGACCGCGCTGGCCGTCTCCCGCGCCCAGCTCCAGCCCACGAAGCACCTGCGCTTCGGCTGGTGGGGCGCCGAGGAACTGGGTCTGGTCGGCTCGAAGTACTACGTCAACAGCCTGTCGGCCACCGAGAAGGCGAAGTTCTCCGGTTACCTGAACTTCGACATGATCGGCTCGCCGAACCCGGGCTACTTCGTCTACGACGACGACCCCACGATCGAGCAGACCTTCAAGAACTACTACGCGGGCCTCGGCATACCCACCGAGATAGAGACCGAGGGCGACGGACGCTCCGACCACGCCCCGTTCAAGAACGCGGGCATCCCGGTCGGCGGCCTGTTCTCGGGCGCCGACTACACCAAGACGGCGGCCCAGGCGCAGAAGTGGGGCGGCACCTCCGGTCAGGCCTTCGACCGCTGCTACCACTCCTCCTGCGACACCACCGCGAACATCAACGACACCGCCCTGGACCGCAACGCGGACGCCATCGCCTACGCGATCTGGAACCTGGGCGCCGGCACCCCGGTGCCGCCCGGCAAGTCCTTCGAGAACACCGCCGACGTGAACATCCCCGACTCCCCCGGTGCCGCGGCGAGTTCGCCGGTCACCGTCTCGGGCGTCACGGGCAACGCCCCGGCGACCACCAAGGTGGACGTGAACATCGTCCACACCTACCGGGGTGACCTCCAGATCGACCTCGTCGCCCCGGACGGCACCGCCTACCGGCTGAAGAACTCCTCCAGCTCGGACTCGGCCGACAACGTCGTCGCCTCGTACACGGTCAACGCGTCGAGCGAGGTCGCCAACGGGGTCTGGAAGCTCCAGGTCAAGGACGTGGCGGCGCAGGACGTCGGCTACATCAACAGCTGGAAGATCACCTTCTAGGACCTTCCGGCGCCCTCGGAAGCCACCGGAATCTCCCGGACCGGCCTCGCCGCACCGTCTACGCGTCCTCCGCGTGGCCCCGCAGCGAGGCCGGCAGGGGTTCCCTGATGAGGCTGCGCAGTTCGTCGGCGACCGCGCCGATGTCCAACCGGCCCAGCTTCGCCGCCTCGACGAGGTCCCCCAACTCCTCCGGGGAGGGCAGCTGCTTCGCCCCGGCCACCCGCAGGTACGAGCGGGTGGCGGCGGCCGCGTAGAACTCGTTCATCGGGGATTCCAGCGCCGGGCAGACCGCGAGGGTGTGCAGAAACGCGGCGGCCCGCCACGCGGTGTCCGGGGCGGGCTGTTCGGGTACCAGGACGAGGTCGTTCTGGTGCCGGGCGACCGCGGCGGCCACCCCGGAGGGATCCCACACGGCGGGATCCGACGGCAGGTGATGAGCCAGGGCCGTCCAGGCCCACTCCATGGTGATCTTCAATTGCCGAACCGCTCCTGGAAGTAGCTCCAGTGGTCGGCGAACTCCTCGATGCCGGAGAGGAACGACTTTCGGTCCTCGTCCAGTTCGCGTTCGGTGACCTCGGTGATCAGCGCGGTCACCGTCGTCCCCAAAGCCGCCGCGCGCGCCTTGAGGCGCTCGTGGAACTCTTCGTCCAGGCGGATGGTGACGTGTCTCGACATGGCGTTCACCGTACAGCGGTCGTGCTGTACGCAGGAGAGGAACGGCAGAAGGGTGGCCGGGGACACAGGTCCCCGGCCACCCTCCGTGCCCGCGTGACCCCTTGGTGGGGCCGGCCGGGCTACTTCGCCGCGTTGGCCGTCTTCACCAGCGCGTCCTTGGTGACGGCGCCGACGTAGACCTTGCCGTCGTCGGTGATCAGCGCGTTGACCAGGCGGGTCGAGAAGACCCGGCCGGTACCGAACGAGCCGTTGACCTTCTCACCGAGCGAGTCGATGAACTGCTTGGCCTCCTTGGGGGCGTCCTTGCCGTTCGCCGCGGCCTCGGCGTCCTTGAGGCCCTTGCCGCCCGGTACGGAGATCTGTGCGACCGTCGCCCAACCCTCGCCGAGCACCTTCACGTCGCCGTCGCCCGCGCCGCCGGTGAGGGCGCCGAGGCCCGGGAAGGCGTCCAGGCCCTTCCACTCCTTGCCGTGCTCGCCCTTGCCGCCCTTGTCCGCCTCGGCGGCGCCCTCGGTCACCTTGGCGCCCTTGGGCGGGGTGAAGGCGAAGACGTCGGCGGCCGGCTTGGCGAAGTCCACCTTGGTGAAGCCGGCGTCCACGATCGGCTTGCCGCCCTGGCTGGACAGCAGTTGCACGCGCAGCGGCACGCCGTTCTTGGCGTCGACCGAGATCTGGACGGAGCCGACGGTGGAACCGGACTGCTTGGGCTTGAGCACGAGCTGGTAGGCGTCCCGGCCGGCCACCTGCGCGGTGTCGCCGACGCTGACGTCCGTGGTCGTGCCGGCGGCCTTCAGGACGTCCTGGGCCAGCTGCTGGGGCGAGGCGCCGAGCCGGTCGGCCGTCTTGTGGCCGTCCTTGCCCTTGGCGGCCGCCTCATCGTGCTTCTCGTGCCAGGCCTCGTTGGACTGGCTGTCGTAGCCCCACACGTCCGTGCCGTTGTGGATGAGGCTGTACTCGTCCTTGCCGTCCAGGAACGTGAGCTTCTGGCGGTCCGGGCCGTCGGCCGCGACGCGGAAGGTGTGGGTGCCGTTGGCCAGCTGCGCGACCTTGTCCTGCGGGTCGGCCGAGCCGCCCGCGACGCCCCCGCCGCCGAGCAGGCCGCTCGCCAGGGTCGGCAGGCCGAGGTCGGTGCTGACCCGGGCGCTGCCGGACAGCTCCTGGACGTCCGAGGCGGCGATCTTCTCGATCAGCTGCTGGGCCGTCACCTTCGGCAGGTCCGGTCCTCCGGCGTTCGCGAAGGCCGGGACCATCGCGATGGTCGCCGCGGCCACCCCGAACACCGCGACCGGTACGGCGTACCGAGCGGCCTTGTGGGTCTTCGTGTTCGTTGCCATGTGTCTGCCCTACCTCTGTGTGTACGGCGGCGACCTACCCGTCATTCATGTACACGTCCACCCCGCGCCGCCACTCTCACCCGATCTGGTGGGGATGTGCCTCTATCTGACCAAAGAAGAGGGCGGTGGGGCGTCACTCCCCGGACTCAAGTTCGCGTACCTCCCAGGGATGACACGACACGGGCCCGGCATCCCCCACCCGTAGGGGTTGCCGGGCCCGGTCCGCGGTCGCGGGGGATGTCCGTCGCGGAGCTCAGCCCGCGCGGTGCACCACCGCGTCGCACAGTTCTTCGAGCGCCGACTTGGCGAAACACTCGGGCAGCGGCGCGAGCGTCGCCCGCGCCTCCTGCGCGTACCGGATGGTGTCCCGTCGGGCCTGCTCCAGGGCCGGGTGGACGCGCAGCCGGGACAGCACCTCGGCGTGTCGGGCGTCGTCCGTCAGATCGCCGTCCAGCAGCCCCACGAGCTCCCGGTCGTCCGGGTTCCCGTCCCGCTCCGCCATCTCGCGCAGCCGCAGCACGGGCAGCGTGGGGATGCCCTCGCGCAGGTCGGTGCCGGGGGTCTTGCCGGACTCGTGCGAGTCCGAGGCGATGTCCAGGACGTCGTCGGCGAGCTGGAAGGCGGTGCCGAGCCGCTCCCCGTACTGGGTCAGGATGTCGACGACCGACTCGTCGGCGCCGGACATCAGCGCGCCGAAGCGGCCGGAGACCGCGATCAGCGAGCCGGTCTTGCCGGCGATGACGTCGAGGTAGTGGGCGACCGGGTCGCGGCCGTCGCGGGGACCGGCCGTCTCCAGGATCTGGCCCGTCACCAGGCGCTCGAAGGCCTCCGCCTGGATGCGGACGGCCTCGGGCCCGAGGTCGGCCAGGATGTGCGAGGCGCGGGCGAACAGGAAGTCACCCGTCAGGACGGCCACGGAGTTGCCCCAACGGGCGTTCGCGCTCTCCACGCCGCGGCGCACGTCCGCCTCGTCCATGACGTCGTCGTGGTAGAGCGTGGCCAGGTGGGTGAGCTCCACCACCACGGCGGACGGCACGATGCCCGGGGCGTAGGGATCCCCGAAGCGGGACGCGAGCATCACCAGCAACGGCCGGAACCGCTTGCCTCCGGCCCGTACCAGGTGCTGCGCGGCCTCGGTGATGAAGGGGACTTCGCTCTTGGTGGCCTCCAGCAGACCCGCCTCGACGGCGGCCAGTCCGGCCTGGACATCGGTCTCAAGAGCCTGGTCCCGCACGCTCAGTCCGAACGGCCCGACGACGGTCACGAGGGGTACTCCTGTCTGCTGACGATCACCTTGACGATCACATGGATTGTCGATGTGTCGCTGCCATCACTCAAGCCAGCGTATCCGGTCTGTTTTCGATCACCCAGAGCGCCTGCCCGGCCGCCACGCGCGCACCGCCCGATGCACACCGGTATGTTCTGGAAGAGCCGAAACAACCAGAGAAGGCGTTTTGTCCAGAACCACAGCCGATCGAGACGAGCCGAACGACCCGGAGGCGGACCAGCCGCCACCGGGAGACGACCACGCCTTCCTCGGACACCCCAGGGGTCTGGCCACGCTCTCCGGACTGGAGGTCTGGGAGCGCTTCTCGTTCCTGGGCATGCAGGCCATCCTCGTCCTCTATTTCGCGGACACGGTGGCGAACGGCGGCCTGGGGATGAGCCCGGGCACCGCGGCCTCCGTCTCGGCGGCCTACGGGACCATGGTCTACCTCGTCTCCGTCGCGGGCGGATGGCTCGCCGACCGGATCCTCGGTTCCTATCGAGCGGTGCTCTACGGCGGCATCCTGATCGCCTGCGGCCACTACGCCATGGCCGTGCCGACCGCCGTCATGACGTGGGTGGGCCTCGGCCTGATCAGCGCGGGCACCGGCCTGCTCAAGCCCAACGTGGCCAGCATGGTCGGCAGGCTCTACCGGACCGACGACCAGCGGCGCGACGCGGGCTTCGCCCTGTACTACATGGCGATCAACATCGGCGCGTTCGCCGGCCCCCTGATCACCGCGTGGCTCGGTGAGAACGAGGGCTGGCACTGGGGGTTCTCCGCCGCCGCCATCGGCATGACCGCAGGGCTGATCCAGTACGTCCTGGGACGCCGCCATCTGGCCGGACGAAAGCACTCGGCCGAGTTCGCGCTCGCCCCCGACGCGATGCGCACGGCGATGTGGCGGATCGTCGGCGGGCTGCTCCTGGTGGCCGTCGTGGCCACCGCGCTCGCCCTGGCCGGTTGGCTCACCATGGGCCGGTTCGTGGACCTGCTGACCCTGATCTCGGTGATCGCCCCGATCGCCTACTTCGTGGTGATGTTCCGCAGCCCCGAGGTGACGCCCGCGGAGCGCGGACGGCTGCGCCCGTACGTGGTCCTCTTCCTGGCCTCGGTCGCGTTCAACTTCATCCTCTTCCAGGCGTACTCGACCATGATGCTGCTGGCCTCGACGAACGCCCGCACGGAGATCCTCGGCTTCCACTTCCCCGCCGGCTGGTACGCCTCGGCGCTCGGCGCCTTCGAGGTGGCGCTGGCGCCGGTCGTGGCCGCGCTGTGGGCCCGGATGGGCAGCCGACAGCCGCACGCCTCCAACAAGATCGCCATCGGGGTGATCCTGGGCGGTCTGTCGTTCCTGCTGATGGTCATCCCCACGTCCGGGCACGCCGACGACACGTACGAGATGGCCGCCTGGTGGATCGTCGGCTCCTACCTGCTGCTGGGCCTCGGCGACGTGCTGCTGGAGACCTCCGGCATGTCGGCCACCACCAAACTCGCCCCGAAGGCGTACGCGAGCCAGACGATGGCCCTGTGGTTCCTCTCCCTGGCTTTGGCCAACGGCATCCAGGCCCAGGTGGTGAAGGTCTACGGGCAGGTCTCCAACCCCGTCTACTTCGGCGTGAACGGTGCCATCGCGGTGGCCGCGGGCCTCGTCGTGATCGCCCTGGCGCCCTGGCTCAAGCGCACCATGCACCCCGTCCACTGAGGCCGACCGGCGATCGGAGACTGGTTCCCGCATGATCATCCGTACCGATTTCCCGTACGCGACCACCCGCGAGGATGTCCGGATCCCGCTGTCCGACGGGGTCGAGCTGTACGCCCGGATCTGGCGCCCGGTCACCGACGAGCCCGTGCCCGCCCTGCTGGAGTACCTCCCGTACCGGCTCACCGACTGGACCGCGCCCCGCGACTGGCAGCGGCACCCCTGGTACGCGGGCCACGGCTACGCCTCCGTACGCGTCGACGTGCGCGGCCACGGGTGCAGCGGCGGCGACCCCCGCGACGAGTACGACGCCCGGGAGTTGGCCGACGGCGTCGCGGTGGTGGAGTGGCTCGCCGCGCGGCCGTGGTGCACGGGCGCGGTGGGCATGTTCGGGATCTCCTGGGGCGGCTTCAACAGCCTCCAGATCGCCGCGCTCGCCCCCGAGGCGCTGAAGGCCGTCGTCACCGTCTGCTCCACCGACGACCGCTACGACAACGACGTGCACTACATGGGCGGCTCGGTGCTGGCCGTGGACATGCACGCCTGGGCCTCCACGATGCTGGCCTTCGCCTCCCGCCCGCCGGACCCGCTGTACGCGGGCGAGGGTTGGCGGGAGCAGTGGCTCGCCCGGCTGGAGGCCGTGGAGCCGCTGATCCACACCTGGCTCGGGCACCAGACCCGGGACGACTACTGGCGCCACGGCAGCGTCTGCGAGGACTACTCCGCCATCGGCGCGGCGGTGCTGGCCGTCGGCGGCTGGCACGACCCGTACCGGGACACGGTGCTGCGCCTGGTCGAGCACCTGCCGGCGGGCCGGGTGCGGGGGCTGATCGGCCCCTGGTCGCACCAGTACCCCGACCGCGGTCTGCCGCCGGGCCCGGCCATCGGTTTCCTCCAGGAGACCCTGCGTTGGTGGGACCACTGGCTCCGGGGCGAGGACAACGGGGTCATGGACGAGCCGCTGCTGCGTTCCTGGATCAGCGAGTCCCACCCCCCTGCCACCGTCTACGAGCGCCTGGAGGGCCGCTGGGTCGGCGACACCGCCTGGCCCTCGCCCTCGGTCGTCCCCGTCTCCTACGGGCTCCAGGGCCCGCCCGTGGCCGTCGCCTCGCCGCAGCACACCGGCCTGGACGCGGGGCGGTTCTTCCCCTTCGGCAACGACGCGGACCTGCCGCCGGACCAGCGCGAGGAGGACGCCAAGTCGGCGTGCTTCGAGTTCCCCGTGGCGCCGGGCGAACCGGTGGAGATCCTCGGCCGGCCCTCGGTCACGCTGCGGCTGCGGATGGACGTCCCCTACGGACAGGTGATCGCCCGGCTGTGCGACGTGGCCCCGGACGGGTCCTCCACCCTGGTCACGCGGGGCGTGCTGAACCTGTCCGCGCGGCGCGGGCGGGACCGGGCGGTGCCGTGGCCGGCCGGCGCGACCGAGGACGTCACCTTCGAGCTGAACGGCATCGGCCACGCCTTCCCGCCGGGGCACCGGATCCGGCTGGCGGTGTCCTCCGCGTACTGGCCCTGGATCTGGCCGCGGGCGGGCTCCGAGGCGGGGTGGACGCTCGACCCGGCCGGCAGCACCCTCGAACTCCCCCTGCGCACGCCCGGCCCGGCGGACCACGGGATCGTCTTCGAGGCCCCGGAGCAGTCCGAGCCGCTGCGCGTGGTGTACCCCGACACCCTGGAGGAACCCCGGCCGGAGCGGGTCGTCGTACGCGACGTCGCGGCCGGGACCTGGCGGCTGGAGGTGGACCCCCGCTACGGGGGGACGCGGGTGTACCCGGACGGGCTGGAGTTCTCCGAGGACGCGGTGGAGGTGTACGAGATCGACTCCTCGGACCCGCTGTCCGCCCGCACCCGGTCGGACTGGCGGATCCGCCTGCACCGGCCGGACCTGGGCTGGGACACGCGGGTGGAGACCCGGTCGGAGATCTCGTGCGACGAGGGCGGGTTCCTGACGTCGAACGAGGTGGTGTGCCGGGAGGGCGACGAGGTGGTCTTCCACCGGACGTGGGAACGGCGCCTGCCGAGGGCGGCGGGCTGACGCGCCGGCCGCCCGCCGGCCTCCCGACCGGGTCAGCCGTAGAGGCGCTCCAGCACCACCGCGATGCCGTCGTCCTCGTTCGACAGCGTCAGTTCGTCGGCTACGGCCACCAGCTCGCGGTGCGCGTTGGCCATGGCCACGCCGTGGGCCGCCCACGCGAACATCGGGACGTCGTTGGGCATGTCCCCGAAGGCGATCGTCGAGGACGCCGGCAGGTCCAGGACCTCCGCGGCCCGGGCCAGGCCGCTCGCCTTGTCGATGCCCGGCGGCTGGAGCTCCACGGTGTGCTCCCCGGCCATCGTCACGTTGACGAGGTCGCCGACCACCCCCCGCGCGACCCGGGTCAGTTCGTCGTCGTCCAGGCGCGGGTGCTGGAGCAGCACCTTGTTGATGGGGGCGGACCACAGGCCCGCCCTGCTGTGGACGCGGACCGTCGGCAGGTGCGGGTGCCACATCCGGTAGCCGGGCCCTATCAACATCTCCGCGTTCACCCCCTCCTGGTTCACGGCGGCGTAGACCTCGCCGATCTCCGCCTCGATCTTCCCGAGGGCGACCTCGGCGAGGCCCCGGTCCATGGACACGGAGTGCAGCAGGCGTCCGCGCGCCGCGTCGTACACCTGCGCTCCCTGCCCGCACACCGCGAGCCCCGTGTAGCCGAGGCCGTCGAGTACGTGGCGAACCTGCGGGACCGGGCGTCCGGTCACGATGATGTGCTGGGCACCGGCCGCTCGGACGGTGGCGAGGGCCTTGTGGGAGCGGGCCGAGACGGTGTCTCCGGCGCGCAGCAGAGTCCCGTCCAGATCGGTGGCCACAAGTGCATAGGGGAGGGCGGAAGTCACCCCGCCAAGGATACGGACCCCCTCGGACAAGTCCTACAAATAGCGCCCGAATCCGGCCTCCCGCCCGCCCCACCAGCCACGTAACGTGTCAACCAGCCCCCGGGACACCCCCGGACCGCGTCGAAAGCGAGGCAGTAACCCATGCCCCAGCAGAGCCCCCTCGATGTTCCCGAGGGCGACCCGTTCGGGCCGCACAACCTCCCCTACGGCGTGTTCTCCACCTCCGGGGACCCGCGCCGGCGGATCGGGGTACGGATCGGCGGGCACGTGCTCGACGCCGGGGCGGCCGCCGTCGCGCTCGGCTCCCCGTACGCCGAACTCCTCGGCCGGGACTCCCTCAACCCGCTGCTCGCCGCGGGCCGGACGGCCTGGCGCGACGTGCGCCGGGCGCTGACCGCCTGGGTCACCGATCCGGGCCACCGGCCCGCCGTGGAGCCGCACCTGCTGCCGCTGGACGCCGTGGAGCTGCACCTGCCGTACGAGGTCGCCGATTACGTCGACTTCTACGCGAGCGAGCACCACGCCACCAACGTCGGACAGATGTTCCGTCCGGACGGCGACGCCCTCACCCCCAACTGGAAGCACCTGCCGATCGGCTACCACGGCCGCGCCGGCACCCTCGTGGTGTCCGGTACCGACGTGGTGCGGCCCTCCGGCCAGCGCAAGACCCCCGCCGATCCGGCGCCCGTCTTCGGGCCGAGCGTCAAGCTCGACATCGAGGCCGAGGTCGGATTCGTCGTCGGCACCCCGTCCGAACTCGGCCGCCCGGTGCCGCTGGCCGACTTCGAGGACCACGTCTTCGGGCTGTTCCTGCTCAACGACTGGTCCGCGCGGGACATCCAGGCCTGGGAGTACGTGCCGCTCGGCCCGTTCCTCGGCAAGTCCTTCGCCACCTCCGTCTCCGCCTGGGTGACCCCGCTGGAGGCCCTCGACTCGGCCCGCGTCGCCCCGCCCGCCCGGGACTTCCCGCTGCTGCCCTACCTCGACGACGCCGACAGCGACCGGCCCGGCGGCTTCGACCTGCACATCAGCGTCGCCCTCAACGGGCAGGAGGTGGCCCGGCCGCCGTTCTCCTCGATGTACTGGACCGCCGCCCAGCAGCTGGCCCACATGACCGTCAACGGCGCCTCCCTGCGCACCGGCGACGTGTACGGCTCCGGCACCGTCAGCGGCCCGGACGTCGACCAGCGCGGCTCGCTCCTGGAGCTCACCTGGAACGGCCGCGACAGCATCGAACTGGCCGACGGCAAGCGCACGTTCCTGGAGGACGGCGACGTCGTCACCCTCACCGCCTGGGCCCCCGGCGCCGACGGCACCCGCGTCGGCCTCGGCGAGGTCACCGGCCGCGTCGTGGCCGGCCGGTAGGCCCTGTCCCCGGGGTGACGCCGGGGCCGCACCCACCCCTTTGGGCGCGGCCCGCGTGCGCACCCCGGGAACGCCCGCGAGGGTGGACGCACGGGACGGAACAACCGTGCCTCCGTACCGCCACCGCGAGGAGCCGCCATGCACGCACGCCGCCGGAAGACCGTCCTCACCTGCGCGGCCGCCGTGTCGCTCGGGCTGGCCGCCGTGGCCCCGGCGCACGGCGTCGACGGTCCGGCGCCCGACCCCCGCGACCGGCAGGCCATGAGGGACATGGCGACGGCGATCCGGGTGACGGCCAAGTACGTGGACGAGCGGCAGGCCCTCAAGGACGGGTACGTCCCGCACGGCGAGAGCTGCATGAACAACCCGTTCGGGGCGGGCGCGATGGGCTACCACTACGTCAAGCAGGCCAACTGGGGTTCGAAGGACCCCGCCAGGCCGACCGCGCTCCTCTACAGCAGCGAGACGGACCGCAACGGCCGCCGCCGGCTGGAGACCGTCGAGTGGATGTCCACCGACCGGGACCAGGACCTGACGACCAAGGACGACCGGCCGAGCATGTTCGGACTCCCCTTCGACGGACCGATGCCGGGCCACTGGGCGGGCATGCCCAAGCACTACGACCTGCACATGTGGGCGTACAAGAAGAACCCGGCGGGCCGCTTCCACAACTGGAACACGGCCCTGTCCTGCCCGAAGAAGGCCGGCTCCAAGACCATGCCGGAGAACTCCGGACACGCGCACGGCCGCTAGGACCTGTCGTCAAGTGCCGAACGCACATGACTCACCCGGAAGGGCGGTGTTCCGCGGATCCCCGGCGCTACGCTGGTCGCACTCGCGAGACTCCGGCTCATGGGAGCACTGATGAACCCGGAACACAGCTGGCCGGTCCCCCCCGAGGGCGGCTGGACCGCGGACGACCTGGACACGCTTCCGAATCTGCCTCCGCACACGGAGCTGATCGACGGGAGCTTGGTTTTCGTGAGTCCACAGACTCGGTTCCACATGCGCGCCGTGAACTTCTTCGACCGGCAACTGGATTCGCTGGTCCCGGAAGGCCTTGAGGTCCTCCGGGAGTTCACCATCGACATCGATCGGCGCAACCGCCCCGAACCCGATGTCATCGTGTGTCGTGAGGACGTCGTGGACGACTGGGCCCAGACGCGCCTTCCGGCCGAGACCGTCCTCCTGGCGATCGAGGTGGTCTCCCCCGAGTCCGTCGACCGCGACCGCGAGACCAAGCCCCTGAAGTACGCGCGGGCGGGGATCCCCCACTACTGGCGCGTGGAGAACAAGGACGGCCGGGCAGTCGTCTACGTCTTCGAACGGGAGCCGGCCGGCGGCGGCTACGTCGCCACCGGCATCTTCCACGACCGCTTGAAGGTCTCCGTCCCCTTCTCCATCGACCTCGACCTCACCGCCATCACGGCGAAGCGGACCCGGCCCGAGTAGCCCGCACGCACCACAGGGCCCGGCTCCCCCGAGGGGAGCCGGGCCCTGACACATCCGGAACCGGGTCAGCGGACGAACGTGCTCGCCTGGCCCGCCAGGTCCAGGAAGTACTGCGGGGCCACGCCCAGGACCACCGTCACCGCGACGCCGACGGCGATGGTCGTCATCGTCAGCGGCGAGGGCACCGCGACCGTCGGACCGTCGGCCTTCGGCTCGCTGAAGAACATCAGGACGATCACCCGGATGTAGAAGAACGCGGCGATGGCGGACGAGATCACACCGACCACGACCAGCACGCCGGCGCCGCCCTCCGCCGCCGCCTTGAACACGGCGAACTTTCCGGAGAAGCCGGAGGTCAGCGGGATGCCGGCGAAGGCCAGCAGGAACACCGCGAAGACGGCCGCCGTCAGCGGCGAACGCCGCCCCAGGCCGGCCCACTTCGACAGGTGCGTGGCCTCGCCGCCCGCGTCGCGGACCAGCGTGACCACGGCGAAGGCGCCGATCGTCACGAAGGAGTACGCCGCCAGGTAGAAGAGGACGGACTGGACGCCCTCCGCCGAGGTGGCGATCACACCGGCCAGGATGAACCCGGCGTGCGCGATCGACGAGTAGGCCAGGAGCCGCTTGACGTCGGTCTGGGTCACCGCGATCACGGCGCCCGCGAGCATCGTGACGATCGCGACGCCCCACATCACCGGCCGCCAGTCCCAGCGCAGGCCCGGCAGGACCACGTACAGCAGCCGCAGGAGGGCGCCGAAGGCGGCCACCTTCGTCGCCGCCGCCATGAAGCCGGTGACCGGGGTCGGGGCCCCCTGGTAGACGTCCGGGGTCCACATGTGGAACGGAACCGCGCCGACCTTGAACAGCAGGCCCGTGAGGATCAGCGCGCCGCCGATCAGCAGCAGCGCGTCGTTGCCCATCGTGCCGGCCAGCGCCGGGTCGATCTTCTGGACGGTGCCGTCGACCACGTCCGCGATGACCGCGTACGAGACCGAGCCCGCGTACCCGTACAGCAGCGCGATGCCGAAGAGCAGGAACGCCGAGGAGAACGCGCCCAGCAGGAAGTACTTGACGGCCGCTTCCTGCGACATCAGCCGCTGGCGGCGGGCGACGGCGCAGAGCAGGTACAGCGGGAGGGAGAAGACCTCCAGCGCGATGAACAGCGTCAGCAGGTCGTTCGCCGCCGGGAAGATCAGCATGCCGGCGACCGCGAACATCATCAGCGGGAAGACCTCGGTGGTGCTGAAGCCCGCCTTGACGGCGGCCTTCTCGCTGTCGCTGCCGGGTACGGAAGCCGCCTGCGCGGCGAAGGAGTCCACCCGGTTTCCGTGCGCCGCCGGATCGAGGCGACGTTCGGCGAAGGTGAACACGGCCACGATCGAGGCCAGCACGATGGTGCCCTGGAGGAACAGCGCCGGCCCGTCGACGGCGATGGCGCCCATGGCCGCGGTGTGGGCCTTGGTGGAGCCGTACCCGCCGGCCGCGAGGCCGACGATCGCCGCGAAGGCCGAGGCCAGCGCGGCGACGGCCAGGAACACCTGGACGTAGTGGCGGGACTTGCGCGGGACGAAGGCCTCCACGAGGACTCCGAGGATCGCCGCGCCCACCACGATCAGGGTGGGCGAGAGCTGCGCGTACTCGATGTGCGGGGTGGGGATGCGGGTGGCCGGGTCCCCGGCCGCCAGCGCCCACAACCCCTGGGCAGCAGTCACGGTGCTCACTTCGCCGCCTCCCCGTTCTTGGCGTCGACCACGACCTCTGGCTTCGGGTCGGTCTGTTTCACGTCCGACATGGTGTGCTTCACCGCCGGGTTGACGATCTCGGTCAGCGGCTTCGGGTACACGCCGAGGCCGATCAGGAGCACGATCAGCGGCGCGACCACGAGCACCTCGCGCAGGCGCAGGTCCGGCATGGTGCGGACCTCCTCCTTGACGGGGCCGGTCATCGTGCGCTGGTAGAGCACCAGGGTGTAGAGCGCGGCGAGCACGATGCCCACGGTGGCGATGACGCCGACCACCGGGTACCGGGCGAACGTGCCGACCAGGACCAGGAACTCGCTGACGAACGGGGCGAGTCCGGGCAGCGACAGGGTGGCGAGACCGCCGATGAGGAAGGTGCCGGCGAGTACCGGGGCCACCTTCTGCACGCCTCCGTAGTCGGCGATGAGTCGGGAGCCGCGCCGCGAGATCAGGAAGCCGGCCACCAGCATCAGCGCCGCCGTCGAGATCCCGTGGTTGACCATGTAGAGGGTGGCGCCCGACTGCCCCTGCGAGGTCATCGCGAAGATGCCGAGGACGATGAACCCGAAGTGCGAGATCGAGGCGTAGGCGACCAGCCGCTTGATGTCCCGCTGCCCGACCGCGACCAGCGCGCCGTAGACGATGCTGATCAGGGCGAGTACGAGGATGACCGGCGTGGCCCACTTGCTGGCGTCGGGGAACAGCCCGAGGCAGAAGCGGAGCATCGCGAAGGTGCCGACCTTGTCGACGACCGCGGTGATGAGGACGGCCACCGGGGCGGTGGACTCCCCCATCGCGTTCGGCAGCCAGGTGTGCAGCGGCCACAGCGGGGCCTTCACCGCGAAGGCGAAGAAGAAGCCGAGGAACAGCAGGCGCTCGGTGTTGGTCGCCATGTCGAGGGTGCCCGCGGCGCGGGCGGCGGCGATCTCCTGGAGCGAGAAGTTCCCGGCGACCACGTACAGCCCGATGACGGCCGCCAGCATGATCAGGCCGCCGACGAGGTTGTAGAGGAGGAACTTGACCGCCGCGTAGGAGCGTTGGGCGGCCGCGTTCTCCTCGGATCCGGCGTGGGCCCGGTCCCCGAAGCCGCCGATGAGGAAGTACATCGGGATGAGCATGGCTTCGAAGAAGATGTAGAAGAGGAAGACGTCGGTGGCCTCGAAGGAGATGATCACCATCGCCTCGACCAGCAGGATCAGGGCGAAGAAGCCCTGTGTCGGCCGCCACCGCGAGGAATGCCACGTGGCGGAGCCACTGATCGGCTCGGCCAGGGGGTCGGCGTCGTTCCAGCCGGCGCCGATCACGAAGGGGATCAGCAGTGCGGTGAGCGCGATCAGCACCACCGCGATGCCGTCGACGCCGAGCTCGTAGCGGACGCCGAAGTCGGCGATCCACGCGTGGGATTCGGTGAGCTGGTAGCGGTCGCCACCGGGTTCGAAGCGGACCGCGACGAGCACGGCCAGGGCCAGTGTCGCCAGCGAGAACAGCAGCGCGAGCCACTTGGCGGCGGTCCTGCGGGCGGCCGGGACGGCCGCCGTCAGGATCGCGCCGACCGCGGGCACGGCCGCCGTCACCGTCAGAAGCGGGACATTCATCTCACACCGCCCTCATCAGCAGGGTCGCGGCGATGAGGATCGCCGTGCCCCCGAACATCGAGACCGCGTAGCTGCGGGCATAGCCGTTCTGCAGCTTGCGCAGCCGGCCCGACAGCCCGCCGACCGAGGCGGCCGTCCCGTTGACCACCCCGTCGACCAGACTGTGGTCGACGTACACGAGGGAGCGGGTCAGGTGCTCCCCGCCGCGCACCAGCACGACGTGGTTGAAGTCGTCCTGGAGCAGGTCCCGTCGGGCCGCCCGGGTGAGGAGCGAGCCGCGCGGGGCGACCACCGGTACGGGCTTCCTGCCGTACTGCGCGTACGCGATGCCCACGCCGATGATCAGGACCACGACCGTCGCGGCGGTGATGACACCGGCGCTGAGCGGGGAGTGGCCGTGCTCGAAGGAGGTGACGGGCTCCAGCCACTTCACGAAGGACTCGTTGAAGCTGAAGAGGGCGCCGGCGAAGACCGATCCGAAGGCGAGGACGATCATGGGGATCGTCATGGACTTCGGGGACTCGTGCGGGTCCGGCTCGTGGCCCGCCGCGTCGGGCTGCCAGCGCTTCTCGCCGAAGAACGTCAGGAGCATCACGCGGGTCATGTAGTACGCGGTGAGCGCCGCGCCCACCAGGGTGACCGCACCGAGGATCCAGCCCTCGGTGCCGCCCTTCGCGAAGGCCGCCTCGATGATCTTGTCCTTGGACCAGAAGCCCGACAGGCCCGGGAAGCCGATGATGGCCAGGTAGCCGAGGCCGAAGGTGACGAAGGTGACCGGCATGAACTTCCGCAGACCGCCGAAGCGGCGCATGTCCACCTCGTCGTTCATCCCGTGCATCACGGAACCCGCGCCGAGGAAGAGGCCGGCCTTGAAGAAGCCGTGCGTCACCAGGTGCATGATCGCGAAGGCGTAGCCGATGGGGCCGAGGCCCGCCGCGAGGATCATGTAGCCGATCTGCGACATCGT
Organism: Streptomyces sp. NBC_00513; assembly: GCF_041431415.1. GTDB lineage: Bacteria > Actinomycetota > Actinomycetes > Streptomycetales > Streptomycetaceae > Streptomyces. The sequence goes on along the minus strand of NZ_CP107845.1, from coordinate 4,599,179 downwards.
GGAGCCCGCCAGGGCCTTCTTGATGTCGTCCTTCGCGCAACCGACGATCGCACCGAAGATCAGGGTGACGGCGCCGACCACGACGACCGCGGTCTGCGCGTCCGGAGCGGCGTTGAAGATCGCCCCGGACCGGGTGATGAGGTACACGCCGGCGGTGACCATGGTCGCCGCGTGGATCAGGGCCGAGACCGGGGTCGGGCCCTCCATCGCGTCGCCGAGCCAGGACTGCAGCGGCACCTGCGCCGACTTGCCGCAGGCCGCGAGCAGCAGCATCAGCGCGATGGCGGTCAGCGTGCCCTCGCCCGCCTCGTCCACGGCGCCGAACACCGGCCCGAAGGCGAAGGTCCCGAAGGTGGTGAACATCAGCATGATGGCGATCGACAGGCCGATGTCGCCGACCCGGTTGACCAGGAAGGCCTTCTTCGCGGCGGTGGCCGCGCTGGGCTTGTGCTGCCAGAAGCCGATGAGCAGGTACGAGGCCAGGCCCACGCCCTCCCACCCGACGTACAGCAGGAGGTAGTTGTCGGCGAGGACCAACAGCAGCATCGCCGCGAGGAAGAGGTTGAGGTAGCCGAAGAAGCGGCGGCGCCGCTCGTCGTGCTCCATGTACCCGATGGAGTACACGTGGATGAGCGTGCCCACCCCGGTGATCAGCAGGACGAACGTCATCGACAGCTGGTCGAGTTGGAACGCGACGTCGGCCTGGAAGCCCTCCACCGGGATCCAGGTGTACAGCCGCTGGAACATGGCCCGGTCGTCGCCGGGCCGGCTCAGCATGTCGCTGAACAGGGCCACGCCGATGCCGAAGGAGGCCGCGGCGAGCAGTGTGCCGAGCCAGTGGCCGGCCTTGTCGAGGCGCCGGCCGCCGCACAGCAGCACCGCCGCCCCGAGCAGGGGCGCCGCCACCAGCAGCGCAATCAGATTCTCCACTGTTGAGCGCCCCTTACAGCTTCATCAGGTTGGCGTCGTCGACCGAGGCCGAGTGGCGGGTACGGAAGAACGACACGATGATCGCGAGGCCCACCACGACCTCCGCGGCGGCGACGACCATCGTGAAGAAGGCGATGATCTGGCCGTCGAGGTTGCCGTGCATCCGGGAGAAGGCGACGAAGGCGAGGTTGCAGGCGTTGAGCATCAGCTCCACGCACATGAACAGCACGATCGCGTTCTTCCGGATGAGTACGCCGGCCGCGCCGATGGTGAACAACAGGGCGGCCAGGTAGAGGTAGTTGACCGGGTTCACTTCGAGGCCTCCTCACGGCCGAGGCGCTCCGAGGAGCGCTCCTCCAACGCCTTGAGGTCGCCGATCGCCTCGCTGGAGACGTCGCGGATCTGGCCGCGGGCGCGCAGCGTCTTGCTCACGGTCAGCTCGGACGGGGTGCCGTCCGGCAGCAGACCGGCGACGTCCACCGCGTTGTGTCGGGCGTACACGCCGGGGGCGGGCAGCGGCGGGAGCTGTACGCCCCCGCGCACCCGCTGTTCGGCGAGTTCGCGCTGGCTGGGAGCCCGCTCGGTGCGCTCGCGGTGCGTGAGCACCATCGCGCCGACGGCCGCGGTGATCAGCAGGGCGCCGGTGATCTCGAAGGCGAAGATGTACCGGGTGAAGATCAGCTCGGCGAGGCCCTCGACGTGCCCGGCGGAGTTGACCCGGCCGAGCCCGTTGAAGTGGGTGATCCCCGCGTTGGCGATGCCGGCGATCAGCAGGATGCCGAAGCCGAGCCCGCACAGGACGGCCAGCCAGCGCTGCCCCTTGAGGGTCTCGGTCAGCGAGTCCGCGGCGGTGACGCCGACGAGCATGACCACGAAGAGGAACAGCATCATGATGGCGCCGGTGTAGACGACGACCTGGACGACGCCCAGGAAGTACGCCCCGTTGGCGAGGTAGAAGACCGCCAGGATGATCATGGTCCCGGCCAGGCACAGCGCGCTGTGCACGGCCTTCTTCATCAGGATCGTGCACAGCGCGCCGATCACGGCGACCGTGCCGAGGATCCAGAACTGGACGGCCTCACCGGTGGAGGTGACGGTGGCCGCGGCGGCGATGGCGCTCATGCCCCCACCCCCTCGTGCGTGTCGCTCTCCTCGGCCGCGTCTTCCCCGGCGACCTCTTCCTTGGCGACCTCTCCCTTGGAGACGGCGACCTGCCGGACCGTTCCGGGAGCCGCCCCGGTCACCAGACCCTGGTAGTAGTCGGTGTCGTCGGTGCCCGGGAAGATCGAGTGGGGGGCCTCGACCATGCCCTCCGTCAGCCCCGACAGCAGCTGCTCCTTGGTGTAGATCAGCGATTCGCGGCTGGAGTCGGCCAGTTCGAACTCGTTCGTCATCGTCAGCGCCCGCGTGGGGCACGCCTCGACGCACAGCCCGCACAGGATGCAGCGGGCGTAGTTGATCTGGTAGACGCGGCCGTACCGCTCACCCGGGGAGTAGCGCTCCTCCTCGGTGTTGTCCGCGCCCTCCACGTAGATCGCGTCGGCGGGACAGGCCCAGGCGCACAACTCGCAGCCGATGCACTTCTCCAGACCGTCGGGGTGACGGTTGAGCTGGTGCCGTCCGTGGAAGCGGGGCGCGGTGGTCTTCTGCTGCTCCGGGTACTGCTCGGTGAGCCGCTTCTTGAACATGGCCTTGAAGGTCACGCCGAAGCCGGCCACCGGGTTCTGCCACTTCTCGTTCTGGTCCGCGTCAGACATTCTCTGCACCCTCCTCTCGGTCACTGTCGGAATTCGCCGCGCCACTGCCGATGAGCTCCCGATCACCACGAGGTCGCCTGCGCGGTACGGGTGCCAGGTGCTGGCCGGGCTTGGGCGGTACGGGGAACCCGCCCGCCAGCGGATCGAAGGGCTCCGTCGCCGCCGCCTTCTCGGCCGCCTCCGCCGCCGTCTTGTGCTTCTTGTCGCGGAACAGGTCGGCGACGAAGGACAGCAGCAGGAGGGCGATGACCCCACCGCCGACGTAGAGCACGATCTGCTGGAAGTCGTAGTTCTCGTTCCGCAGGGCCCGGACGGTGGCGACCAGCATCAGCCAGACCACGGAGACCGGGATCAGCACCTTCCAGCCGAGCTTCATCAACTGGTCGTAGCGCACGCGTGGCAGCGTGCCGCGCAGCCAGATGAAGAAGAACAGCAGCAGCTGGACCTTGAGGACGAACCAGAGCATCGGCCACCAGCCGTGGTTCGCGCCCTCCCAGTAGGTGGAGATCGGCGCGGGGGCCCGCCAGCCGCCCAGGAAGAGGGTGACCGAGACGGCGGAGACGGTGACCATGTTGACGTACTCGGCCAGCATGAACAGCGCGAACTTGATCGACGAGTACTCGGTGTTGAAGCCGCCGACCAGGTCGCCCTCGGACTCCGGCATGTCGAAGGGGGCGCGGTTCGTCTCGCCGACCATCGTGATGACGTAGATGATGAAGGAGACCGGCAGCAGGATGATGTACCAGCGGTCCGCCTGTGCCTCCACGATCGCCGAGGTCGACATGGACCCGGAGTAGAGGAAGACCGAGGCGAAGGCCGCGCCCATCGCGATCTCGTACGAGATCATCTGCGCGCAGGAGCGCAGGCCGCCGAGCAGCGGGTACGTGGAGCCCGAGGACCAGCCGGCGAGGACGATGCCGTAGATGCCGACCGAGGCCACCGCGAGGATGTACAGCATCGCGATGGGCAGGTCGGTCAGCTGCATCGTGGTGCGCTGGCCGAAGATCGAGACCTCGTTGCCCGCGGGCCCGAAGGGGATCACCGCGATGGCCATGAACGCCGGGATCGCCGCGATGATCGGGGCGAGGACGTAGACGACCTTGTCGGCCCGCTTGACGACGATGTCTTCCTTCAACATCAGCTTCACGCCGTCGGCGAGCGACTGGAGCATGCCCCAGGGGCCGTGCCGGTTCGGGCCGATGCGCAGTTGCATCCAGGCGACGACCTTGCGTTCCCACACGATGGAGAACAGCACGGTCACCATCAGGAAGGCGAAGCAGAAGACCGCCTTGAGGAGGACGAGCCACCAGACGTCCCGACCGAACAGGGACAGGTCCTCGGCAGCGATGTGCAGGGTGCTCACGCGCCCACCTCCGCAGTGGTGTCGTCCGCGGCGGCCGGGGTCGCCGGGCCGATGCGTACGAGGGTGCCCGGACGGGCGCCGGTGTCGGCGAGGACGCCGGCCCCGGTGGAGTTCATCGGGAGCCAGACCACCCGGTCGGGCATCTCCGTGATCCGCAGCGGCAGTTCCACGCGGCCGGTCGGGCCGGTCACCGCGAGGACGTCGCCGTTCTTGACGCCCGTCTCTGCGGCCGTGGCGGCCGACAGGCGGGCACTGGCCTCGTGCCGGGTGCCGGCCAGGGCCTCGTCGCCGTCCTGGAGCCGGCCCTGGTCGAGCAGCAGCCGGTGGCCGGCGAGGACGGCCTCGCCCGCGGCGGGGCGGGGCAACTGCACGGTGTCCGCGGACTGCGCGGTGGCGCGTTCCCCGGCCCAGGGACCGAGCCGGTCGATCTCCCGGCGTACGGCGTGCACGTCGGGCAGGGCGATCGGCCGGTCGGCGGCGTCGGCCAGCATGTGCAGCACACGGCCGTCGGCCGGGGCGAGCCGGCGGGTCATCTGGTCGGGCTTCAGCGCCGCCTCGAACGGCCTGACCCTGCCCTCCCAGTTGATGAACGCGCCCGCCTTCTCGGCGACCGCGGCCACCGGGAAGACCACGTCGGCGTGGTCGGTGACCTCGCCGGGCCGCAGTTCCAGGGAGACCACGAAGGCCTCCTGGAGGGCGATCCGGGCGCGGGCCGGGTCCGGCAGGTCGGTGATCTCGACGCCGGCGACCAGCAGGGCGGACAGTTCGCGCCCGGCGGCCGCCTCGACGATCTGGCCGGTGTCGCGGCCGTAGCGGTGCGGGAGTTCGTCCAGGCCCCAGGCCGTGGCGACCTCGCCGCGGGCCCGCGGGTCGGTGGCCGGACGGCCGCCCGGCAGCAGGGCCGCGAGGGCGCCCGCCTCGACGGCGGCCCGCTCCCCGGCCCGCCGCGGGATCCACACCAGCTGCGCGCCGGTGGCGGCGGCGGCCCGGACGGCCGCGGTCAGCGCGCCGGGCACCGCCGCGAGGCGCTCGCCGACGACGATGACCGCACCGGTCTCGCGCAGCGCGTCGGCCGCGGCGTTGCCGCCCTGCTCCAGACCGGAGCGGGAGGCCAGCGCGTCCAGCCACGCGGGCTCGGTGCCGGGGGCGGCGCCCAGCAGGGTGCCGCCCGCCTTCTCCAGGCCGCGCGTGGCGAAGGGGGCCAGCGCGAACGTCCGCTGCTTGTGCTTGCGGTGCGCCTTGCGCAGCCGCAGGAAGACTCCGGGGGCCTCCTCCTCGGACTCGATGCCGACGAGGAGGACGGCGGGTGCCGCCTCCAGCGCGGAGTACGTGACGCCCTTGCCGTCGAGGTCCCGGCCGGTGCCCGCCACCGAGGAGGCCAGGAACTCGGACTCCTCCGCGCTGTGCACCCGGGCCCGGAAGTCGATGTCGTTGGTGTCGAGGACGACCCGGGCGAACTTGGCGTACGCGTAGGCGTCCTCGACGGTGAGCCGTCCGCCGGTCAGCACGCCGGCCCGGCCGCGGGCCGCCGCGAGACCGTTCGCCGCCGCCTCCAGGGCCTCGGGCCAGCTCGCCGGGGCGAGGACCCCGTCCGTGCCCCGCACCAGCGGGGTGGTGAGCCGGTCGGGGCGCTGGGCGTAGCGGAACCCGAAGCGGCCCTTGTCGCAGATCCACTCCTCGTTGACCTCGGGGTCCTCGGCGGCCAGTCGCCGCAGCACCTTGCCGCGCCGGTGATCGGTCCGGGTCGCGCAGCCGCCCGCGCAGTGCTCGCACACGCTCGGGGAGGAGACGAGGTCGAAGGGGCGGGAGCGGAACCGGTAGGCGGCGGAGGTGAGCGCGCCGACCGGGCAGATCTGGATGGTGTTGCCCGAGAAGTACGACTCGAACGGGTCGCCCTCGCCGATGCCGACCTGCTGGAGCGCGCCGCGCTCCAGCAGTTCGATCATGGGGTCGCCGGCGACCTGGTTGGAGAAGCGGGTGCAGCGCGCGCACAGCACGCACCGCTCGCGGTCGAGCAGCACCTGCGTGGAGATCGGGACCGGCTTCTCGTAGGTCCGCTTGTGCCCGTCGAAGCGGGAGTCGGAGTTGCCGTGCGACATCGCCTGGTTCTGGAGCGGGCACTCGCCGCCCTTGTCGCAGACCGGGCAGTCCAGCGGGTGGTTGATGAGCAACAGCTCCATCACCCCGCGCTGGGCCTTGTCGGCGACCGGGGAGGTCAGTTGGGTCTTGACGACCATGCCGTCGGTGCAGGTGATGGTGCAGGAGGCCATCGGCTTGCGCTGGCCCTCCACCTCGACGATGCACTGGCGGCAGGCGCCGACGGGGTCGAGGAGGGGGTGGTCGCAGAACCGGGGGATCTCGATGCCGATCTGTTCGGCGGCCCGGATGACCAGCGTGCCCTTCGGCACGGACAGTTCGATGCCGTCGATGGTCAGGGACACCGTGTTCTCCGGCGGCACCGCCGCCTCGCCGCCACCGGCGGGGGCGTTAGTGGTGACGGTCATGCGTTCACCTCCGTGTCAGCCCAGAGGGTCGACTTCCTGGGGTCGAAGGGGCAGCCCTTGCCCGTGATGTGCTGCTCGTACTCCTCGCGGAAGTACTTGAGCGAGGAGAAGATCGGGCTGGCGGCGCCGTCGCCGAGCGCGCAGAACGACTTGCCGTTGATGTTGTCGGCGATGTCGTTCAGCTTGTCGAGGTCGGACATGACGCCCTTGCCGGCCTCGATGTCGCGGAGCAGCTGGACGAGCCAGTACGTGCCCTCGCGGCAGGGGGTGCACTTGCCGCAGGACTCGTGGGCGTAGAACTCGGTCCAGCGGGTGACGGCCCGCACCACGCAGGTCGTCTCGTCGAAGCACTGGAGCGCCTTGGTGCCGAGCATCGAGCCGGCGGCGCCCACGCCCTCGTAGTCGAGGGGGACGTCGAGGTGCTCGTCCGTGAACATCGGGGTGGAGGAACCGCCCGGGGTCCAGAACTTCAGCCGGTGCCCCGGGCGCATCCCGCCGCTCATGTCGAGGAGCTGGCGCAGGGTGATCCCGAGGGGGGCCTCGTACTGGCCGGGTCCCGAGACGTGCCCGGAGAGCGAGTACAGCGTGAAGCCGGGGGACTTCTCGGTCCCCATCGCCTTGAACCAGTCCTTGCCCTTGTTCAGGATCGCGGGAACCGAGGCGATGGACTCGACGTTGTTGACGACAGTGGGGCAGGCGTAGAGCCCCTCGACGGCGGGGAAGGGGGGACGCAGCCGGGGCTGACCGCGCCGGCCTTCGAGGGAGTCGAGCAGTGCCGTCTCCTCGCCGCAGATGTAGGCGCCCGCTCCCGCGTGCACCGTGATGTCGAGGTCGAGTCCGCTCCCGAAGCCACTCTTTTCGCGATCTTCGGCCTTGCCGAGGTAGCCGGCCTCGTACGCCTCGCGCACGGCCTCGTGCAGACGGCGCAGCACCGGCACGACCTCGCCGCGCAGGTAGATGAAGGCGTGCGTCGACCGGATCGCGTAACAGGCGATGATCATTCCCTCGATGAGGGAGTGCGGGTTCGCGAAGAGGAGGGGGATGTCCTTGCAGGTTCCCGGCTCCGACTCGTCCGCGTTCACGACGAGGTAGTGCGGCTTGCCGTCGCCCTGCGGGATGAACTGCCACTTCATCCCGGTGGGGAAGCCCGCGCCGCCGCGCCCGCGCAGACCGGAGTCCTTCACGTAGGCGATCAGGTCGTCCGGGGTCATCGCGAGCGCCTTGCGCAGGCCCTCGTATCCCTCGTGACGCCGGTAGGTCTCCAGCGTCCAGGACCGCTGCTCGTCCCAGAACGCCGACAGCACGGGCGCCAGGAGCTTCTCCGGGCTGGTGCCGTTCTCGCTGATCTCGGGTGCCATCGTCATCACTCCCCCTCCTCGGCTGCCGGTCCGGCCGGGTGGTCGGGGTCGGACGCCGACGTCTCCTGTGGCGCGTCGTGCGAGCTGAGGTGCCGGGAGCCGGGCATCGGCGCGTCGTGCGGGGCCTCGCCGCGCGGGGCGACCACCCGGCCGCCCTGCTGGGGGGCCTCGCCGCGGAAGAGCCGCAGCCCGATCAGCGAGGCCGGGCCCGCTCCGCCGGTCGCCTCGACCGCGCCCTCGCGCTCGTCGGGGAACCCGGCCAGGATCCGGGCCGTCTCCTTGTACGTGCACAGCGGCGCGCCGCGGGTCGGTTCGACCGGGCGGTCGGCCAGCAGGTCGTCCACCAGTGCCTTGGCCGACTGGGGGGTCTGGTTGTCGAAGAACTCCCAGTTGACCATCACCACCGGGGCGAAGTCGCAGGCCGCGTTGCACTCGATGTGCTCCAGCGTGACCTTGCCGTCGGGGGTGGTCTCGTTGTTCCCGACGCCCAGGTGTTCCTTGAGCTCGTCGAAGATCGCGTCGCCGCCCATCACCGCGCACAGGGTGTTCGTGCAGACGCCCACCTGGTAGTCGCCGGACGGCTTGCGCCGGTACATGGTGTAGAAGGTCGCGACGGCCGTGACCTCGGCGGTGGTCAGGCCCAGCACCTCGGCGCAGAAGCGGATGCCGGTGCGCGAGACGTAGCCCTCCTCGGACTGGGTCAGGTGCAGCAGCGGCAGCAGCGCGGAGCGACTGTCGGGGTAGCGGGCGATGACCTCGGCGGCGTCCGCCGCGAGCCGCTCGCGCACCTCCGCCGGATAGTCGGGGGCCGGCAGCTGGGGCATGCCCAGGCTGAGGGGGGCCGGAGGGGTGTCCCCGCCGGAAAACGCGGTCGTCATCGGTCGACGCCTCCCATCACGGGGTCGATGGAGGCGACGGCGACGATCACGTCGGCGATCTGGCCGCCCTCGCACATCGCGGCCATGGCCTGCAGGTTGGTGAAGGACGGGTCGCGGAAGTGGACCCGGTAGGGGCGGGTGCCGCCGTCGGAGACGACGTGGACGCCGAGCTCGCCCTTGGGGGACTCGACGGCCGCGTACACCTGCCCGGCCGGCACCCGGAAGCCCTCGGTCACCAGCTTGAAGTGGTGGATGAGGGCCTCCATGGAGGTGCCCATGATGTTCCTGATGTGGTCGAGCGAGTTGCCGAGCCCGTCGGGGCCCATGGCCAGCTGCGCCGGCCAGGCGATCTTCTTGTCGGCGACCATGACCGGGCCCGGCTCCAGGCGTTCCAGGCACTGCTCGACGATCCGCAGCGACTGGCGCATCTCCTCCAGGCGGACCAGGAACCGGCCGTAGGAGTCGCAGGACTCGGTGGTCGGCACGTCGAACTCGTAGGTCTCGTAGCCGCAGTACGGGTCCGTCTTGCGCAGGTCGTGCGGGAGGCCGGCGGAGCGCAGGATCGGGCCGGTGGCGCCGAGCGCCATGCAGCCGGTCAGGTCGAGGTAGCCGACGTCCTGCATGCGGGCCTTGAAGATGGGGTTGCCGGTGGCGAGCTTGTCGTACTCCGGCAGGTTCTTCTTCATGGTCTTCACGAAGTCGCGCAGCTGGTCCATGGCGCCCGGGGGCAGGTCCTGGGCCAGTCCGCCGGGGCGGATGAACGCGTGGTTCATCCGCAGGCCGGTGATCAGCTCGAACACGTCGAGGATCAGCTCGCGGTCGCGGAACCCGTAGATCATGATCGTGGTCGCGCCCAGCTCCATGCCGCCGGTGGCGATGCACACCAGGTGGGAGGAGAGCCGGTTGAGTTCCATCAGCAGGACGCGGATGACGGTGGCGCGGTCCGGGATCTGCTCGGTGATGCCGAGCAGCTTCTCGACGCCCAGGCAGTACGCGGTCTCGTTGAAGAACGGCGTCAGGTAGTCCATGCGCGTCACGAAGGTGGTGCCCTGCGTCCAGTTCCGGAATTCGAGGTTCTTCTCGATGCCGGTGTGGAGGTACCCGATGCCGCAGCGGGCCTCGGTGACGGTCTCGCCGTCGATCTCCAGGATCAGGCGGAGCACGCCGTGGGTGGAGGGGTGCTGGGGGCCCATGTTGACGACGATCCGCTCGTCGTCCGCGCGGGCCGCCGACTGGACGATCTCGTCCCAGTCGCCACCGGTGACGGTGTAGACGAGGCCCTCGGTGGTCTCCCTGGAGGAGGCGTGGTTGGACGTGGACATCAGCTGTACGACCTCCTCTGGTCGGGAGCCGGGATCTGGGCGCCCTTGTACTCGATGGCGATGCCACCGAGCGGGTAGTCCTTGCGCTGGGGGAACCCCTGCCAGTCGTCCGGCATCATGATTCGGGTGAGGGCCGGGTGGCCGTCGAAGATCAGGCCGAAGAAGTCGTACGCCTCGCGCTCGTGCCAGTCGTTGGTCGGATAGACCTCGACGAGCGACGGCAGGTGCCGGTCGGCGTCCGGGACGGACACCTCCAGGCGCAGGATCCGCCCGTGGGTGAGCGAGCGCAGGTGGTAGACGGCGTGCAGTTCGCGGCCCTTGTCCCCGGGGAAGTGGACCCCGCTGACGCCGGTGCAGAGCTCGAAGCGCAGGGCCGGGTCGTCGCGCAGGGTCCGTGCGACGCGCACGAGGTGCTCGCGGGCCACGTGGAAGGTCAGCTCGCCCCGGTCGACGACCGTCTTCTCGATGGCGTGCCCGGGGACCAGGCCCTGTTCCTCCAGGGCGCCCTCGAACTCGTCGGCGACCTCGTCGAACCAGGAACCGTACGGGCGGCTCGTCGCGCCGGGCATGGCCACGGTGCGGACGAGGCCGCCGTAGCCGCTGGTGTCCCCGCCGGCCGCGGCGCCGAACATGCCCTTGCGGACGCCGATCACCTCGGGGCCGGTGGTGCCCCTGGGGGCGGGAACGTTGTTCCCGTCCCCGCTGCCGTTGCCGTTGTGCACGGCCGGGTCGTCGCTCACCGAAGGAGCCCCTTCATCTCGATGGTGGGGAGGGCCTTGAGGGCCGCCTCCTCCGCCTCGCGCGCCGCCTCTTCCTGGTTCACGCCGAGCTTTCCGCCCTGGATCTTCTGGTGGAGCTTGAGGATCGCGTCCATCAGCATCTCGGGGCGGGGCGGGCAACCGGGCAGGTAGATGTCCACGGGGACGATGTGGTCGACGCCCTGGACGATCGCGTAGTTGTTGAACATTCCGCCCGACGAGGCGCAAACGCCCATGGAGATGACCCACTTGGGAGCGGGCATCTGGTCGTACACCTGCCGCAGCACCGGCGCCATCTTCTGGCTGACCCGGCCGGCCACGATCATCAGGTCGGCCTGGCGCGGTGAGCCGCGGAAGACCTCCATGCCGAAGCGGGCCAGGTCGTACCGGCCCGCTCCGGTGGTCATCATCTCGATGGCGCAGCACGCCAGACCGAAGGTGGCCGGGAAGACGGATGACTTGCGCACCCAGCCCGCGGCCTGTTCGACGGTCGTCAGCAGAAAGCCGCTCGGCAGCTTCTCTTCCAGTCCCATGGAAAATTCAGCCCCTCAGTCCCATTCCAGGCCGCCGCGGCGCCACACGTAGGCGTAGGCGACGAAGACGGTGAGCACGAAGAGCAACATCTCGACGAGCCCGAAGATCCCCAGGGAGTCGAAGGTGACCGCCCAGGGGTAGAGGAAGACGATCTCGATGTCGAAGACGATGAAGAGCATCGCCGTCAGGTAGTACTTGATGGGGAAGCGACCGCCACCGGCCGGCACCGGAGTGGGCTCGATGCCGCACTCGTACGCTTCAAGTTTTGCCCGGTTGTACCTCTTTGGGCCGATCAGCGTGGCCATGACCACGGAGAAGATCGCAAACCCTGCGCCGAGGGCGCCGAGCACGAGGATGGGCGCGTACGCATTCACGCTCCTCGCTCCTTCCAGTCGTCCTTGACCGTTGGACCGCTGTGCCGGCGCCGAGTGACCCGCCTCCCGCGAAGATCACCCGAGTAGAAGGGGATCGCATGTGAGGCAGTTCACAAGCCGGACTGGTGCGCATCTTATGCCTGCCGGTCTGTGATCTGCGACACGGGTAACAACACCGAGTTTGTGATCTCCACCACCTGACGAACGATCATGAAGTCCGATGAGTGGTGATCTTCATACGCAAGGCATCCACATGATCACCAAAGGTGACATCCGGCCCCTTCGTTGCAGGTGGAAGGTGGTGCGCAATATCAAACGTTGGTCAGTGCAAGCAAATTGGCACCACTGCCACAGCAGTGGTAAAGGGATCCACACCCCCCGAACGAGGGGTTCGGGAGGAGTCGAGTGGACGTCGGGCCGGCCCGGGTAAAGGGGGATGGGCGGCCGGGTGAAGGGCACGCGGATCGTGTGCATCCGTTCACGAACCGCACGGGAACCTCACAGGCGGGTCACGGAGCGGCCACAGTGCCCGCACAGCGGTAGGTAACTGTGACCTGCGTCACGTGGAATCCGCGCCGCCGAAAGAGGGCTTGGCCAACTGTCCGGCGGAATGGTAGGCGCCGGATCAATTGGGACTTATCGCGGAAACCCCATGATCACAGGCTTGTGAGGGTGTGTCCGTTTCGCCCGTTACCGCGTCAATAACGGCCGCGACGCGTCCGGTTCGCGGCCTTCGCGCACAACTGTGGCGCACACCACGTTTCTTGAAGCGACCGGCCGCCCCCTGATAGCGGTTAGTCCCATGTCCCACACCGCTCACACACCCAGCCACCGGAAGCCCCGCCGCAGCGCCTCCAAGCTCGCGGTCCGCGCCGGCATCGCCGGTGGCGTCCTCAGCACCCTCGCCATGGCCGGCACCGCGAGCGCGTCCCCGTCAGAGCCCGTGGCCGAGACGACGCTCGAAATGCCCGTCCTCGACCTGGACCTGAGCGCCGATGTCGCGACGGCCGTCACCACGGCCGCCGAGAACACCCGCGCCGCCGCCGTCGAAGGCGAGCTGAACGTCCAGGAGGAGCACGCCCGCACGGGCGCCGCCGCCGAGGCGAAGCAGGCGAAGGAAGACGCCCAGCAGAAGGCCGACGCCGAGAAGAAGGCCAAGGAGGAGCAGGCGCGCAAGGCCGAGGCCGACCGCGCCAACCGCAGCTCCGCCCGCTCCTCGCTGGCGAACGCCTCCGCCTCGGACGACGATTCCTTCTCCCCCGGACAGAGCTCGGGTGGCGACTCCGACGAGGGCGGCAGCACGTCGAGGCCGGCCACCGGCTCCGCCGCGGCCATCGTCGACTTCGCCCGCGCGCAGGTCGGCAAGGCGTACGTCAGTGGCGCCACCGGCTCCTCCGCGTACGACTGCTCCGGTCTCGTCCAGGCCGCGTACCGCCAGGCCGGGATCACCCTCGACCGTGTGTCGCAGGCGCAGTCCACGGCCGGCACCTCGGTGTCGCTGAGCAACCTCCAGCCGGGCGACATCCTGTACTGGGGTGCCAAGGGCAGCGCGTACCACGTCGCCATCTACGTCGGCGGCGGCAAGTTCGTCGGTGCGCAGAACCCCAGCACCGGTGTCGTCGAGCGCAACCTGAGCTACGACATGCCGACGGGCGCCGTCCGCGTCCTCTGAGTCGTCGCGTCTCTTGAGTTGTCGCTGCCGCTTGAGCCGTCGCGTCCTCTTGAGCCGTCGCCGTCTCTGAAGCCTTCCCGGGCGTCCAGAGCTGCCTGGGGCCTTGTGTGGGACCCTCCGGGTCGTCCGAACCGCTCTCGGACGCCCTGAGGAGCCTTCAGGCACCCTCGGACACCCCGCGGCTGACCGCGCGTGCGCGGAAAGGGCCGGTACTCCCCCGCTCGGGGGTGGAGTACCGGCCCTTCCGCATGCCCGCGTCGTTTGGGATGCCCGCGTCGTTTGGGATGCCCGCGCCTCTTCGCCTGTCCGCGACGTTTCGCATGCCGCGTCCTTTTCGTGCCCGCGTCCCTTTTCGTGCCCGTCTTTTCGCGTGCCCGGGCCCGATCGGGGAACAGAAACCGCCGCCATCGGGTCGATTTCACGTTCCCCTGGCCGAAATGCGGGTGCGCCGGCGGACGGCACCCTCGACTCCCGCCGGGTTTCCCGTCCGCTTTTCCGTGCTCGCTTCCCGACGCGGGAATGCGCGATTCCGTGCGGAATACCCGTCACGACGCACACGGCCCCGGCCGAGAAGGCCCGGGTCGTGTCGTGGCGTGGCGGGTCAGGCCAGTGAGGCCGCCAGTTTGAATCGGGCGTCGCGCTGTTTCCTGTAGAGCGCGAGCGTCTCCGCGTTCTCCTCCACGAGCCCTTGCTGGTAGGCGGTCTCGACGGCCGCCCACACGCCCACCAGGTTCACCTCGCGCTTGCAGGCGACGTCCTCGCCGGCGACGGCGACCGCCTTGGGGCCGGCCTTGTCCGCCTCCAGGCCCAGCTTCTCGACGACCTCGTACGGAGTGCCGACACCGTCGTATCCGGCCTCCTCCATGCACGCGGACCAGTCCTTCAGGACGGCGACCACCCGGGAGTCCTTCTGGGAGCGGGTGTGCGCCTCGGAGGCGAGGCCGAAGGAGAAGAGCAGGTCGACGCTGTCCTTGGTGGGCGCGTACAGCTTGCGGTACCCCTCGCGCAGGCAGCCGCCGGCCGGCACCCGCTGCCCGCCGGCCTCGATCCCGCTGTCGGTCCGTTCGGCCTCCTCCTGGGTCCTCGGGTCCGGCCCGGAGGGGGTCGTCTCGCCCTGCCGGGTACCGAACAGCACCGCGGTCGCGCTCTCGGTGAGTTGCGGCGGGGCCGGCTTGGCCGAGTCCCCCGCCCCGGAGGCGTCGGCATAGCCGCGGGCCGCCGCCTGCGCGGGATCGGCGACCCCGAACAGGGCGCCGTGGCGGCCCTGTTCGGCCCCTCCCCCGGTGTCGGCCCGGCTCGCCGGCGGCTCGTAGGTGAATCCGTACCGGGCCATGCACAGGGCGATGAGCCGGTTCTGCACCGCCTCCATCCGCCGGGCTTCGGCGTCCGAGTCCGTGTAGGCGTCCAGGGGGAGGGAGAGGGCGGAGCCGGCGGGGTTCGCGGCGACGGGGCCGAGCGCGGGTTCGCGGGCGCCCTTGCCCTTCGCCCCGTCGTCGCCCGCGCAACCGCCCACCAGGACGGCCGTGGCCGTCAGGAGGGCGGCGGCGAGGGTCCGGCGGCGCCGGGCGTGGTGCATCAGCGGTTCCTCCGGGGGTGCGAGCGGCTCAGTACCAGCGAAGGGAGCTGATCGAGTTCTTGAAGTTGCTGGACGCGTCGCCGGTGTGACCGGCGGGGACGGAGCCCTGGATCCCGCCGTAGTTGCTGTTGGTGTAGACGTGGCGGCCCTTGATGTCCAGGCTCTTGTACGAGTACGTGTTGTCGTTCACGCCCTTGCCGAGGCCGCCGCAGCCCGAGGGGCCGTGGAACGTGTCGTTGTTCAGGTTGTCGTCGTCGTTGTTGCTGTCGAAGACGCACCCTCTCTGGCCGGAGTCCCAGTACAGCCCGAACTCGAACTGCTCCAGGTACCCGTCGTGCACCCACGCGGAAGCGGGTGAGGCCGTCGACACGAGCAGGGCGCCGGCGACGGCCACCGGGGCGAGCGCGAGACGCAGGACGCGCTTGTTCTTGTTCATTTGCACATTCCTCACTGTGGGAACAACAAAATGATCTCGACGCCAACAGCGCGACGCCCAGCGGGATTCAAGTGCAGAGCGGTTCCGGGCACAAGCCGATATCCCAGCCAACGGACTGTCAAAAAGCGTTCATCAAACGGAACTTGTGTGTCCGCAGGCCCCTCTCTATGATCGCGAATTGCGTTCGCACGTCATATCGCTCTGCGGCGCCCTCATCCACGTCCGCACCCCGAGGGAAGCGCCCATATGCGCAAGTACGTGCCCGTCACCGTCCTCGCCCTGGCTCTCGTGCTCGGTGCGTGCTCCGGCGGGAAGGAACCCTCCGCGAGCGACAGCCCGCCGCCCAGCCGGGAGGAGGTCGCCTACTACGACTGCCTCAAGGAACACGGCGTGCCGATCGTCCTCCTCGACTCCGGTACACCCCGGGTGGACAAGGACAAGCCGCACGACAACCTCGCCGCCGCCGAGAAGGCCTGCGAGAGCAAGGCCCCGAAGCAGACGCCCGTCACGAAGGTCGACCCCGAGGTGCTGGCCGCCGCCCGCGAGGAGGCCAGGTGCCTGCGGGCCGAGGGCGTCTCCTGGTACCCGGACCCGGACCCGGCGACGGGTACGTACGACCCTCGGGCCGTGACCCCGGAGCAGACGGCCGAACTGCGGACGAAGCACGCCGAGGCGACCCGCAAGTGCCGCCCCGACAAGGGCTCCGGCGGCAACGGCGTGCTCGGCGGGTGAACGAACCGGGGGACGTCGCGGTGGAGCCGGACGGGGACGGGGTGGAACCGGGCGACGGGGACGGGGTGGATCCGGGCGGGCACGCGCGGGACCCGGGCGGGGACGGGTCGGCCGGCACGGCCGACGCCGCGCAGGACGCACCTGACTCCGGGGCGCTCGGCTCCGGGGCGCTCGGCTCCGGGGCGCTCGGTCGGGGGGGCCGGGTGGTCCTCGGCGTCGTCGCCGGAGCCGCGCTCGTGGCGGTCGGTGGGCTGTTGGCCACCGTGCTGGTGAAATCGCCCGCGCAGGTCGCGGCGGAGACCGGGCCGCCCGCGCAGGGGTTGTTGACCGCCGAGGTCGAGCAGCGGGTGCTCGCGCGGACCGTGGTGACGCGCGGGACGGTCGTGGCCGACCAGAGCGTCGACGTGGCCCCCCAGCCGCGCGCCGGCGAGGGCGCGGCAGCGGCCGTCGTCACGAAGCTGCCGCTCAAGGCCGGGGACGCGGTCGCCGCCGGGCAACTGTTGGCGGAGGTCTCCGGGCGTCCGGTGTTCGCCCTGAAGGGGACCCTGCCCGTCTACCGCGACCTCAGGCCGGGTTCCACCGGCGACGACGTCGCCCAGCTCCAGCAGGCGCTGCGCGCGCTCGGACACGGGACCGGCGCCGACGCGAAGGGCGTGTTCGGAGCCGGTACGAAGGCCGCGCTCACCGCCCGCTACCGGGCCATCGGGTACGACCCGCTGCCCGCCGTGGCGGACGGCGGCGAGGCGGTCAAGGCCGCGCGGCAGGCCGTACGGACGGCGCAGTGGGCCGTCGAGGACGCCTCGGCCGACGCCGGGAACGGGGCCGGGGCCGGGAACGGGGCCGGGGCCGGGGGACGTTCCGGCACGCCGGCCACCGGCAGCCCCTCGGCCGGCCCCGCCTCCGGCGCCGGTGACGGCGAGACGACCGGTGTCGGTAGGACGGCCGGCAAGAGCGGCGGCGGCGAGGGTGACTCCGGTCGGGCCCTCGCGCGCGCCCGGCAGGCCCTCGCCGACGCCCGCGCCGAGCTGGCATCGGTCGAGGCCGCCGACGGGCCGATGCTCCCCGCCTCCGAGGCCGTGATCCTCGACTCCTTCCCCGCCCGGGTCAGCGGGATCGCCGGCCGGGTGGGCGGCCCCGTCTCCGGGCCGGTGCTCACCCTGTCCGCCGGTGAACTCGTCGTCGAGACGTACCTGAAGGACGACAAGAAGCAGCTCCTGCGCGCCGGCATGAGCGTGGTGATCGCCTCCGAGGCCACGGGGCTCGACGCCCGGGGCAAGGTCGCGCTGGTCGCCGGCGAGCGCTCGACCGGCCGGCCGGCGGGCGGGCAGCAGCCCGGGCAGGGCGGCCAGGGCGACGCCGCGGGCAAGGGCGGCGATCTCGGCTTCCGCATGGTCGTCCGCGCGGACCGACCGCTGCCCCCCGCTCTGGCCGGTCAGGACGTACGACTGACCATCGAGTCCGCCTCGACCGACGGGCAGGCCCTCGTGGTTCCCGTCACCGCGGTCTCCGCCACCGCGGACGGGGGCACGGTCGTCACCGCCGTGGGCGGCGACGGCACGCCGCGGCGCATCGAGGTCCGGGTGGGCACCAGCGGCGACGGCTACGTGGCGGTGACCCCGGTGCGGGCCGGCGCGCTCACCGACGGCGCCAAGGTCGTCATCGGGGCCGCCCCCAAGGACGGCGGGAACGGGCAGGACGGCGGGGACGGGCAGGGCGGTCGGGACGGCCAAGGCGGTCGGGACCCGAAGGGCACCGGGTCGCCGCGAAGGCCGGCCGAGTGAGGTTCCTCCCGCGCGCCCGCCGACGGTCCGGCGGTGCCTCCGACGATCCCGTCCCGGGTACCCCCGACGTCGCCGACCGCCCCGACGCCCCCGTCATCGAGTTCCGCGCGGTGGCCCTCACCTACCCGGGGCCGCCGCCCGTCGAGGCGCTCAAGTCCTGCGACCTGACGGTGCGGCGCGGCGAGTTCGTCACCATCGTCGGCCCCTCCGGCTCGGGGAAGTCCACCTTCCTCAACGTGGCGGGACTCCTGGACTCCCCCACCTCCGGCCGCTACCTCCTCGACGGGATCGACACCGGGCGGCTGCCCGACCACGCCCGCACCGCCCTGCGCGGCCGCCGCATCGGGTTCGTGTTCCAGTCCTTCCACCTGCTGCCCCACCGCAGCGCCCTGGAGAACGTCTCCCTCGCCATGCTCTACACCTCCGTCCCGCGCGCGCAGCGCCTCACCCGGGCCCGCGCCGCGCTCGACCAGGTCGGCCTGGGCCACCGGGCGGCGGCCGTCCCCGGTCGGCTCTCCGGCGGCGAGCGCCAGCGCGTGGCCATCGCCCGGGCACTCGTCGGGCGGCCCTCGCTGCTGCTGTGCGACGAACCCACCGGCAACCTCGACTCCGCCAACGCCGCCTCCGTACTGGCGCTGCTGGACGAGCTGCACGCGGCGGGGATGACCGTCATGGTGATCACGCACGACGCCGAGGTCGCGGCACGCGGCCGGCGGACCGTCACCGTCCGCGACGGCCGGCTGCGCGAGCGGGTGAGCCCGTGACCAGGCGCGACGGCGCGAACACGCACGGCGGTGCGGCCACGGGACACGGCGCGGACACGCACGACGGCGCGAACACGCACCACGGCACAGGCACAGGCACGCACAACGGCGCGGAGATCGGTGACCGTGCGCGCATCAAGCCGACCGGGCTGGCCGCCCGGGACGCCCTGTCCGAAGCGCTCGCCGGCATGCTGCGCCGCCCCGGGCGGGCCGTCCTCACCGCGCTGGGAACCGTGCTCGGCGTCGGCAGTTTCGTGGCCGTCCTCGGCCTGACCGCCACCATCTCCTCGCAGATCGACGGCCGGTTCAACGTACTCACCGCCACCGAGGTGACCATCGAGGACGTCGCCCCCGAGGTGAACGAGTTCGCCGGCTCCGGTTTCCCCGCCGACGCGGAGGAGCGGCTGCGCGACGTCGCGGGCATCCGCAACGCCGGAACGCTGTGGACCGTACGGCTCGATCCGGGCACGACGATCGGCGTCCTGCCCGCCGCCGGCGGCGGCACCACCACGGGCACCACCACCGGCACCGCGGTCGTCGCCGCCTCCCCGGGGGCCGTCGCCGCCCTGGTGCCCACCCTCCGGGAGGGCCGGCTCTACGACGAGTTCGCCGAGCGGAGCCGGCAGCGCGTCGTGCTCATCGGCAGCGGGGTCGCCGAACGCCTCGGCATCACCACCCTCACGACCCGCCCCGCGCTCTACATCGGCGAGGAGCCGTTCACCGTGGCGGGCGTCATCGCCGACGTGGAACGCAAGCCGGAGAACCTGCTCTCCGTCCTCGTGCCCCGGGCCACCGCCCGGGAGTTGTGGGGGCCGCCCGAGCCCGGCGGCGCCACCATGCTCCTCGACACCGAGCTGGGCGCCGCCCGGCAGGCCGCGGAGCTCGCCCCGCTCGCGCTGCGGCCCGACCACCCCGAGTACCTGAAGGCGGTACCGCCCCCGGACCCCCGGCTGCTGCGGTCCGGCGTGACCTCCGACCTGAGCGCCCTGTTCCTGCTGCTCGCCGGGATCTGTCTGGTCATCGGCGCGGTCGGCATCGCCAACACCACGCTCGTCGCGGTGCTGGAGCGGACGTCGGAGATCGGGCTGCGCCGTGCGCTGGGCGCCCGGGGGCGGCACATAGCGGCCCAGTTCCTCACCGAGTCCGCGACCCTGGGCACGCTCGGCGGGCTCGTCGGCACGTCGTTGGGCGAACTGACGGTGGTCGCCGTCTCGCTGGCCCGCGACTGGACTCCGGTGATCCATCCCGCCACCGTCGCGGCCGCCCCGCTCACCGGGCTCCTCACCGGCTTGTCGGCCGGGCTCTACCCGGCCTGGCGGGCGGCCCGTATCGAACCGGCCGAGGCCCTGCGAAGATAGTCGGGGCGCTCGCCCGACCGTCAACGACCCTGGAGGTGGTGGTCCCGTGCTCACCCGACGGCCCGCCGAGGACGCCGAGGTCGCCGACCGCGGCACCGGGGACCCCACCGCGTTGCCCGCCGCCGCGGGTCTGGCCCTGCTCGCGGTCGGTGGCTGGTTGCTGACCACCGCCCGCCCCTGGGCGAAGCCGGGGCACCCCGTCACGCTCGGGCTCGGTTGGACGGCCTCGGTCGCCCTGCTGGTGTGCGGGGTGGTGCTGTTGGCCCGCTGCGTGCGGACCGTGCACGGCGCTCCGTACGAGGACGGGTGCGCGGACGGCCACCCCGACCGGACCACCCCGGCCCGGAGCGGAGGCTCCCCCGACGGACCGGCCCGCTCGGCGCACGCCCCCGCCCGCCCGCCCGCGGACTGACCCGAGGGTCACCTGCTCGCCTCGCTCGTTCCCACCCGGTTCTCGACCGCCAGGCTGAACCACACCGTCTTGTGCGGCCCGTTCCCCTGGATCACGTCCCAGCCTTCGGCGTACTCGGCGATCAGCCGCAGCCCTCGCCGGCTCTGGCCGGTGGTCGACATCTCGGGGAGTTCCGCGGGCAGCGGGTTGCCGGCCTCGTCATCCATGACGCACACGAACACTCGGGCCTCGGTATTCGGCTCGCCGCCGTCGGGGAAGAGGTCTTCGCGAGCCGGATCGACACCGACGGCGATCACCTCGACTGGCGCCTGGACCAAAGCCTGATCAGCTGCTCACCGGTCCCCGTCGCCTTCTCTCCTACGGCCTGCTCCGGCAGATCGACACCGGGGGGACGCTGCTCGTCACCCTGTCCGGCTGGGGCGTCGCGCACGGGCTCGTTCGCCTCACGGTCGAGGCGAACGGAGTCGCGGAAGGCCGCTTCCTGCCCGGATACACCTCCTTCATGATCGCTCGCCCCCATGACCGGCCGCCGCACGGACCGTTCGAGCTACTGCCCGGGGAAGAGCGGCCGAGCCGGATCGACCCCGCCCTGCTCGACGACTGGACCGGTCGATTCGTCGGACAGCTCGCCGCACCCTCGGCCGAGCGCCTCGGCATGGGGAACGAACAGATCCTGCTCGACGTGGCCACTGGTTCGCGGGCCCGAACGCGACCGGCGGCCGACGGGAAGGGCTGGACCGTCGTCCGGCGCGGTCCGCTCGACCTGTGGAGCACCATCGAGGACGCGCTCATGCAGTGGCGGAGCCACGGCTCGCCACACCTGTCCGCCTTCGGAATGACGATCACGTCAGACGCACAGAAGGTCTGGCTCGACCTGCCGCACGGGCCAAGCTGGACGCTCCCCATCTGACGCCGTGGACAACGCCCCGCTCGCGCGCCGCCTGCGGTTCAGCGGCTGTCCCGCCAACTCGGCTGAATGATCGGGTCTTCGGGGCCACCTTGGTTCCACCGAGGTGGAGGTCGACCAGGAGATTCCCTACCGGCGGTATTACGTTTCAGGTATGAGCAGCCATGGAGCCCACCACCAGGCCGCCGGGCGGGCAGGCAGGAGATCCGTGTCGCCGGCGCAACCGTTGATCGAGGAAGTCGAGGAGCGCACCGGCAAGAGCGGCTCCCCCTCCGTCGTGGCCGAAGCCCTGGAGAAGCGGCTCGCCGCACAGAGGCTCCGTGAGGTAGTGGCTGCCGACCGCATGGCGTTCGGCCTCGTCTCCGCGGAAGCGCGGCGGCAGGCGGAACTGGAGTGGTGAGTAGGCACCTCAAGATCACTCCACGGGCCGGGCCGCTCGACTACCCGACGAGCGGCCCGGCCCGTCGCGATCAGGCCTTCGGCGCCACCTTCGAGAGGCCGTTGATGACGCGGTCCATCGCGTCGCCGCCCGTGGGGTCGGTCAGGTTGGCCAGCATCTTGAGCGTGAAGCGCATCAGCACCGGGTGGGTCAGACCGCGCTGTGCGGCGATCTTCATGACCTTCGGGTTGCCGATCAGCTTCACGAAGGCGCGGCCCAGCGTGTAGTAGCCGCCGTACGTCTCCTTGAGGACCTTCGGGTAGTTGTGCAGGGCCAGTTCGCGCTGGGCCGGGGTGGCGCGGGCGTGTGCCTGGACGATGACCTCGGCGGCGATCTGGCCGGACTCCATCGCGTAGGCGATACCCTCGCCGTTGAACGGGTTGACGAGACCGCCGGCGTCGCCGACGAGCAGCAGGCCCTTGGTGTAGTGGGGTTGGCGGTTGAAGGCCATCGGCAGGGCCGCGCCGCGGATCGGCTGCGTCATGTTCTCGGGGGTGTAGCCCCAGTCCTCCGGCATGGACGCGCACCAGGCCTTGAGGACCTCGCGCCAGTCCAGCTCCTTGAACGCGGAGGAGGAGTTGAGGATGCCCAGGCCGACGTTGGACGTGCCGTCGCCCATGCCGAAGATCCAGCCGTAGCCGGGCAGCAGCCGGTCCTGCGCGCCGCGCCGGTCCCACAGCTCCAGCCAGGACTCCAGGTAGTCGTCGTCGTGACGGGGCGAGGTGAAGTACGTACGGACGGCGACACCCATCGGGCGGTCCTCGCGGCGGTGCAGGCCCATCGCGAGGGAGATCCGCGAGGAGTTTCCGTCGGCCGCGACGACCAGCGGGGCGCTGAAGGTGACGGGGGTCTTCTCCTCGCCGAGCTTCGCCTGCACGCCGGTGATGTGGCCGGTGCGCGGGTCGCGGACGGGTTCGCCGACGTTGCAGCGCTCGTAGAGGCGGGCGCCCGCCTTCTGGGCCTGGCGGGCCAGGGTCTCGTCGAAGTCGTCGCGCTTGCGGACGAGTCCGTAGTCCGGGAAGGAGGCGAGTTCCGGCCAGTCCAGCTGGAGCCGCTGCCCGCCGCCGATGATCCGCAGGCCCTTGTTGCGGAGCCAGCCGGCCTCCTCGGAGACGTCGATGCCCATGGCGACCAGTTGCTTGGTGGCGCGCGGGGTCAGGCCGTCGCCGCAGACCTTCTCGCGGGGGAAGGAGGTCTTCTCCAGGAGCAGGACGTCCAATCCGGCCTTGGCGAGGTAGTACGCGGTGGTCGAGCCGGCGGGCCCGGCCCCGACGACGATCACGTCCGCGGAGTGTTCGGAGAGGGGCTCGGTCACTGCGGGGTCTCCCGAAGGCTCGATAAAGGGTGCCCAACGGCACCGGACACGTGCAGTCTATGCAGCGAGAGAGATCACGATCCGAAGGGTGCCTCCGATGACCACCTCGCCCGCCCGGCCGCTTCCCACCGTGCAGTTGCGCGTGCCCATCGACGAGGACGCCCGTGCCTGGCACCAGGTCTTCGCCGACACGGAGGTGATGGAGTTCCTCGGTGGCCCCGCCGAGCTGTCCATGTACGAGGAGTTCACCGCCCGCCAGCGGTTGCACGACGCCCGGCTCGGCTACTGCCTGTGGACCCTGCTGGACGAGGAGGGCGCCGTGATCGGTTTCACCGGTGCGCAGCCGTGGCCCGCCGAGAAGGAGTGGGGGCCGGTCGGGGAGATCGAGATCGGCTGGCGGCTGGGGCGCTCCGCCTGGGGCCGTGGGTACGCGTACGCGTCCGCGCTGGCCACGCTGGAGCGGGTACGGGCGGCCGGCGTGCCGCGCGTGGTGGCGATGATCGACGCCCGGAACGTGCGTTCGGTGGCGGTCGCGGAGCGGCTCGGGATGGACCTGGACGAGGAGTCCACGATGCCGGACGGGAACCCGGCCCGCCGCTACGCGCTGTCGCTGTAGACGCCGGCCCGGATCCGCCGGTCAGAAGACCGACAGGCCGGTCAGCGTCGTGAAGCGGTCGAGGGCCGCCACACCCGCGACCGAGTTCCCCTGGGCGTCGAGCCCCGGGCTCCACACCGCGATCGAGCACCGGCCGGGGACGACGGCGACGATCCCGCCGCCCACCCCGCTCTTGCCGGGCAGGCCGACGCGGTAGGCGAACTCGCCTGCCGCGTCGTAGGTGCCGCAGGTCAGCATCACCGCGTTGATCTGCTTGGCCTCGCTGCGCGTCAGCAGGCGCGTGCCGTCGGCGCGCAGCCCGTGCCGGGCCAGTACGCGTCCGGCGCGGGCCAGGTCGGCGCAGGTCATCTCGATGGAGCACTGCCAGAAGTAGTGCTCCAGCAGGGCCGGTACGGGGTTGTCGATGTTGCCGTAGGAGGCCATGAAGTGGGCGACGGCCGCGTTGCGGTCGCCGTGCGCCTGCTCGGAGGCGGCCACTTCGGCGTCGAACCCTATGGCCGGGTTCTCGCTCTCGTCCCGCAGGAACTGCAGGAGTTCGCTGCTCGCGTCGCCCGTCAGGGTCTGGAGCCGGTCGGTGACGACGAGGGCGCCCGCGTTGATGAACGGGTTGCGGGGGATGCCGTTCTCGTACTCCAGCTGTACGAGCGAGTTGAACGGGTTGCCGGAGGGTTCCCGGCCGACCCGTTCCCACAGGCTGTCGCCGCCCTCCGCGAGGGCCAGGGCGAGCGCGAAGACCTTGGTGATGGACTGGGTGGAGAAGGGGACCTGCCAGTCCCCCACCCCGTACGCGTTGCCTTCGAGGTCGACGACGGCCATCCCGAACTGTGCCGGGTCCACGGACGCCAGCGCCGGGATGTACTCGGCCGGGGTGCCGCGGCCGATCACCGGCGCGATGTCGGCCGCGATCCGCTCCAGCAGTCCCTGGTAGTCGAAGCGCACGGTCTCGGAGGGTTCCGGGCCGAGGAACGCGGGGCCGGAGGGCGCGGCGCCCGGGGGCGCGTCGTCGACGGGCGCGGCGGGCATCGTGTCCTACGCCTTGATGCCGCGGTGCAGGGCCACGATGCCGCCGCTGAGGTTGCGCCACGCGACCTTGGACCAGCCGGCCTTCTGCAGGAGCGCGGCGAGTTCCGGCTGGTCGGGCCAGGCGCGGATGGACTCGGCGAGGTACACGTACGCGTCGGGGTTGGGTGACATGGCGCGGGCCACCGGCGGGAGGGCGCGCATCAGGTACTCGGTGTAGACCGTCCGGAACGGCGCCCAGGTGGGCTGCGAGAACTCGCAGATGACGACCTGGCCGCCGGGCTTCGTGACGCGGTACAGCTCGCGCAGGGCGGTGTCGGTGTCCTGGACGTTGCGCAGCCCGAAGGAGATCGTCACGGTGTCGAAGGTGTCGTCCTTGAACGGCAGCTTCGTCGCGTCGCCGGCGGTCAGCGGCAGCCAGGAGTGCCGCTTCTTGCCCTCCTGGAGCATGCCGAGCGAGAAGTCGCAGGGGACGACGTACGCGCCGGTCGCGGCGAAGGGCAGCGAGGAGGTCGCGGTTCCGGCGGCCAGGTCGAGGATCGTGTGTCCGGGGCGGGCGCCGACGGCCTTGGCGACCTCCTTGCGCCACAGGCGGGCCTGACCGAGGGAGAGCACGTCGTTGACGAGGTCGTAGTTCGCCGCCAGCCCGTCGAACATGGAGGCGACTTCGTGCGGCTGCTTGTCCAGGGAAGCGCTGGTCACTGGCGTGGGCCCCTCGGGTGCGATGCGGTGCGATGCGGGTCTGGCTGCCATTCTCGCAGGCGGACCCGGCGCCACCCGCCGGGGGCACAACTGACCCGAAGGACAGTTACGCGTGATGGCCGGATCGGCTTTGACTGGTGCGCGTGTGACTCGAAACGGGTCGGACAAAAGCCATGTTCGTCGACGAAGCGCATGAAATGCCCGCTCGTGGACGACGTGGACCACGCGAACAGAAAGCTCCTGCATGCCGGAAGGCCATCCGACCAGACGTTCCCGCGGTGACGTGCGCGCCCTGCGCCGGGCCGCCGAACGGCGGCGACGACTGCACCGTACCCTCATCGGCTCCGCGGCAATCGCCGTCGCCTGTGTGACCGCCTACACCCTGCGCCCGCAGGACGGGACCGCCGCGGTCGCGGACGACCGACCGGCCGCGTCCGCCCCCACCCGGGAGGCCGAAGCGGGCGGACCCACGCCCGACGGCGGCTCCGAGCCGGCCCCGGACGGCGGGCGGACCAAGCCGCCGGCCTCCTCCCCGGCGGCCTCGCCGAAGCCCGAGGCCAAGGGCACGCCGAAGGGCTCGCCCCCGGCGAAGCCGTCCCCGTCCGTTCCGGCCACCGGGCCCGGGGTCTTCGCCGCGTCCACCGCCTCCGGCTCGCCCCAGGGCAAGGGGCGCGCGCTGCGCTGGCGGGCCGAGGTCGAGCAGGGCAGCGGAGTCGACCCGGAGGCCGCGGCCAGGTCCGTCGAGGCGATCCTCGGGGACCCGCGCGGCTGGACCCGTGATCCCGCGTACGGGTTCCGGCTCGTCGGCCCCGGGCAACCGGTGGACTTCACCGTGAAGATCGCCACCCCCACCACCACCGACCGGCTGTGCGAGGTCGTCACGCCCGAGCTGATCGGCGAGACCAACTGTCGCGCCGGTCACACCGTCGTGGTGAACCTCAAGCGCTGGCAGGAGGGGTCGCCCCAGTTCGACGGCCCCGTCGAGGAGTACCGGGCCCTGATCGTCAACCACGAGGTGGGCCACGAACTCGGCCGCGAGCACGAGACCTGCCCCGGCCCCGGCAAGCAGGCGCCCGCGATGATGCAACAGATCAAGGGCCTGCTCGGCTGCAAGGCCAACGCCTGGCCGTTCGACGCCGCCGGAACCTACCTGGCCGGCCCGAACGTCCCTTAGGCAGGGGGCCGAGCGCGTCGGCCGGGGGGCAAGGGGTGGAAACCGTGCGCAGCGTCAGCTTCAGCGTCCCGTCGTGGTTCCCCTCCCACGCCCCGCAGGCGCCGCCGCGGGTCCACCTCACCGACCAGGAGTCGGCGGTGTTCCTGTGGCTGGCCACCGGCGCCTCGAACGCGGAGCTGGCCGCGACGCTGCAACTGTCCGTCAGCACCGTCAAGTTCCACGTGCTGAACATCCGGAACAAGCTCGGCGGGGTGAGTCGCCTCCAGGTCTGCCTGCTGGCCGCCCTCGCCCGCGAGGGCGGCCGGCTCGACGACGACGTGCCCGACGACACCGTGTCCGGGGACGTCAGCGACGGCGGTGCAGCAGCCGTCCCCCGATGACCGTGGCCACACAGCTCGTCGCGCCCAGGGTGAGCAGTTCCGCCGGGTCGGCCGCCGCGAACACCGCGAATCGGGCCGGGGCGTCGGGCTCCAGGGCTCCGTGGAAGGCCTGTTCGGCCGCGTCCCGCCCGGCGAACGGGTCCAGGGAGGCTTCCCGCTCCGCCCCCCGCGACCCTTGGGCGCGCGCCGCCGGCGGCAGGACCGCCAGACCCGACCGCACCACCGCGGTCCGCACCGACGGGATCGTGAACCGGCCGGTCACCGCCACCACCCCGCGCGCCAGGAGTCTCTGCGTCCCGCGCCGGGCGCTGTTGCCCCACCGGGACTCGGTCATCGTGAGAGCGGCCAGGGCCTGCCCGCCGATCGGGTCGGCGCCGAGTTCGGCGACCTCGTACGGGTCGTCCGGGTAGTACGTGCGCTCCAGCAACTCGTCCGCGCCGCGCACCAGCAGCCCCGGGGTCAACACCCCGGGCCAGCGCCGGACCCGGGCGTGCGGATGCGCCGCGGCGAGCTCCTCGTACGGGCCCACCCCGGCGATCCGGTCGCCCTCGACGAGCACCGCGCCGCCGGGGAGCGGGGTCGAACCCGGTCCGGCGACGAGGAGGTCGGCGGTGTGCAGCGTCAGCATGGGTTCGGCGGCGTCAGTTCGAGGAGATGAGCTTCAGCTCGGGGTGCGCGGTGCCGCCCTCGATGGCGGTGGAGGAGATGTGGGAGACGACGCGGTCGTCGACCGGGTCGTTCGCCGGGTCGTCGTGCACGACGAGGTGCTCGTACGTCGTCGCGCGCTGCGCCGGCGTGCGGCCCGCCTTGCGGATCAGCTCGATGATCTCCATGCGGTTCGAGCGGTGCTTGGCACCGGCCGAGGAGACCACGTTCTCCTCCAGCATGATCGAGCCGAGGTCGTCCGCGCCGTAGTGCAGGGACAGTTGGCCCGCTTCCTTGCCGACCGTCAGCCAGGAGCCCTGGATGTGGGCGATGTTGTCGAGGAAGAGCCGCGCGATGGCGATCATGCGCAGGTACTCGAAGATGGTCGCCTGGGTCCGGCCCTTGAGGTGGTTGTTCTCGGGCTGGTACGTGTACGGGATGAAGGCGCGGAAGCCGCCGGTGCGGTCCTGCGTGTCGCGGATCATCGCGATGTGCTCGATGCGCTCGGCGTTGGTCTCGCCCGTGCCCATCAGCATGGTGGAGGTGGACTCGACACCCAGCTTGTGGGCGATCTCCATGATCTCCAGCCAGCGCTCGCCGGACTCCTTGAGCGGGGCGATGGCCTTGCGCGGCCGGGCCGGCAACAGTTCGGCGCCGGCGCCCGCGAAGGAGTCGAGGCCGGCCGCGTGGATGCGCTGGATGGCCTCCTCCGCCGAGACGCCCGAGATGCGGGCCATGTGCTCGACCTCGGACGCGCCGAGGGAGTGGATGACCAGCTGCGGGTACGCCTTCTTGATGGCGGAGAAGTGTTCCTCGTAGTACTCGACGCCGTAGTCCGGGTGGTGCCCGCCCTGGAACATGATCTGCGTGCCACCGAGCTCAACGGTCTCCGCGCAGCGGCGCAGGATGTCGTCGAGGCCGCGGGACCAGCCCTTCTTGGTGTCCTTCGGCGCCGCGTAGAAGGCGCAGAACTTGCACGCCGTGACGCACACGTTGGTGTAGTTGATGTTGCGCTCGATGATGTACGTCGCGATGTGCTCCGTACCCGCGTAGCGCAGCCGGCGCGCGGCGTCGGCGGCCTGGCCGAGCGCGTGCAGCGGGGCGTGCCGGTAGAGGTCGAGCGCTTCGTCCTGGGTGATCCGGCCCCCTGCGGCGGCTCGGTCGAGGACAGACTGGAGAGCGGCCTGGTCGGTCACCGGTGCGTCACCTTTCGGCGGTGTGTCAAGGGTCCGGACCGATCCAGCGTACGCCGGCGGTCCTCGGGTCCGTTCAGGGGTGCGCGGGTCAACCCCGGCGGGTCAGATCCCCTTCGGGGTTGCCCGCCGCCGCGTCGCCGGACCGGTAGTGCAGGGTCCCGTTCGCGTTGAGGGTGAAGCGTTCGTCGGCGGAGCCGTCGGAACACACGCCGGGCGCCGGGTTGGGGCCGTCCGTCGTGTCGAGGACCAGCGAACGGTCGGTGGCGGCGGCGAGCTTCCAGTTCCCGCTGCAGTCGGTGCCGAGGACGGGCAGCACCGACTTGTCGCGGGCGACGACCTGCCCGATCCGGCCGCCGCTGATGGTGATCTCGAACTCGCTCGACACGCCCAGGCGGGCCGTGGTGACCGTGCCCTTCCAGGTGCCGGCCAGCGCCTGCGGCACGGTGTCCCGGGCTACCGGGGACGGGGACGGACCGCCCGTGCTCGCGGTGGGCCCCGTGGCGGGGGCCGAATCCGCGGTACGCGGGGAGGAGGGCGGCGGGCCGGCCACCAGGCCCCTCTTCGCGCCCGACTGCCAGGGCAGCAGGTCCAGTCCGTACAGCCCGCCCGACAGCACCGCCAGCACGGCCGCCGCGGCGAGGACCACGGTGCAGCTGAACCGCCGGCCGGCCGCGCGCACGGAGACCCGCCGCCCGTCGGCGTCCGGCGCGGTGCGCGGCCCGGGTACGCCGCCGTCGGCGCCGTGCCCCGCCCCGCCCGCGTCGGGTTCCGCGCCGTACAGCAGCCCGTACGGGGTGGTGCCGCCGGGGAAGCCGTCCGGTGCCACGCCCCCGGCGGCTACCCGCTGCTCCCCGTAGGAGGAGGCGGAGGTGAACGGCACCGGGCCCGAGGGGTACTCCGGCGCCGCCTCGTCCAGGTCCAGCAGGGCCACCGCGGCCCGGTTCGCCTCCTCGACCAGCGGGGTCGGCAACCAGCCCGACACGCCCAGGGCCCCGTCCAACGCGGCCGCGATCACCGCCGGCGAGGGTCGGGCGGCCGGCGACTTCGCCAGGCAGGCCGCGATCAGGTCCCGCAGCGGTCCGGGCCCGATCCCGCCGAGGTCCGGCGTTTCGTGGACCACCTTGTAGAGGAGGGTCGCGGAGTTGTCCCCGCTGAAGGGGGCCCGGCCGGTCGCGGCGAAGACCAGGACCGCACCCAGCGAGAACACGTCCGCCGCCCCGGTCACGGGGTTGCCGAGGATCTGTTCCGGCGACATGTAGCCGGGCGAACCGACGGAGACGCCGGTGACGGTCAGCGCGGCGGCGCCGTCCGAGGCCCGGGCGATCCCGAAGTCGATCAGGCGTGGTCCGCCCGTCGGACCGCCCGCGAGGGTGAGCATCACGTTCGACGGCTTCACGTCCCGGTGGACGAGCCCCAGCCCGTGCACCGCCACCAACGCGCGGGCCAGCCCCTCCCCGACGGCCCGTACCGAGTGCTCGGGCAGCGGGCCGTACCCCGCCACGGCCCGGTCCAGCGACGGGCCCGCGACGTAGCCGGTGGCCACCCACGGCACCGGGGCCTCCGGGTCCGCGTCCAGGACCGGCGCGGTCCACTCGCCCCCCACCCGACGCGCGGCGGCGACCTCGCGGCGGAAGCGGGCGCGGAACTCCTCGTCGGAGGCGAAGTGGGGGTGGACGATCTTCACGGCGACGGTCCGGCCGCCCGCGCTGCGCCCCAGGTAGACCCGACCCATGCCCCCCGCACCGAGCCGTCCGAGCAGCCGGTAGGCGCCGATGGTCCGCGGTTCGCCCGCTTCGAGCGGCTGCATCGCGTCCCCTCCCCGAGGTTCGTGGCTCGCTGACGGTCAACCAGCACCTTAGGGGTGTCGGCCGCCGGCCGGGGAGCTTCCATCGTGTCCGGAGTACTACCGCACCACGGCGAAGGGGGGTGGTTCGATCCGGCCGAATGCGTCGGCGCACCCGGTCTCGGCCCCTTTGTTCCGTCGGCCGTTCCGCGGCGCGTTCCGTCGGCCGTTCCGTGGGGCGTTCCTCGGGCCGTTCCACCGCCGGACGGAAATGCGAAAGGGGAACGAATTCCCGGTAAACGGAACATTCCCCTTTCCGGGATGCGGAACTCGCGCCGGGGCATAAGGCGCGTCAATGTTCCGGTACGGCCACCTTCAGGAGCTCCACCGCGACATCGGCCGCGTACCCCGATGCCGATCCCGTACGGCGCGCGAATTCCCGGACGCCGGCCAGTTGCTCGGGCCCGAAGCGGAAGTCGAGCGTGGTGAAGTAGCGCTCCAACAGTTCGGCGTCGAACGCCTCCCAGCGGGCGGCCTGCTCGGCGACCTTGGTGACCTCCTCCAGGGAGACGTCCCGGGAGGCGAGGAAGGCTTCGTGGACCTTGCGCACGACGACGGGCTCGCGTTCGAGGTAGTCCTTGCGCGCGGCCCAGACGGCGAAGACGAACGGCAGCCCGGTCCACTCCTTCCACATCAGACCCAGGTCGTGCACGGCGAGGCCGAGCCGGGGCGCGTCGTGCAGGGAGGCGCGCAGCGCGGCGTCCCCGATCAGGACCGCCGCGTCGGCTTCCTGCATCATCACCCCCAGGTCAGGGGGGCAGGTGTAGTAGTCGGGCCGTACTCCGTACTGCTCGGCGAGCAGCAGTTGGGCCAGCCTCACGGACGTCCGGGAGGTCGATCCGAGAGCCACGCGGGCTCCGTCCAACCGGTCGAGCGGAACCTGCGAGACGATCACGCAGGACATCACCGGGCCGTCGCAGCCGACCGCGAGGTCGGGGAAGGCGACGAGTTGGTCGGCGTTGCGGAGGAACTCGACGAGGGTGATCGGAGCGATGTCCAGGTCGCCCCGGACGAGCCGTTCACTCAGTTTCTCGGGGGTGTCCTTGGTCAGCTCCAGGTCCAGCAGCGTGCCGGTTCTGGCCAGCCCCCAGTAGAGGGGCAGGCAGTTCAGGAACTGGATGTGGCCGACGCGGGGCCGGCTGCGATAGACGTCCACATCGCGAGACTAGCCCCCGGCTCCGCGTCAGCGATCGGGCGGGTCTCAAACGTCCGGGTGACGTGATCTTTCCCTCTGGTCTCGGCCGCAGGGTGCATGCTAGGCTCGACGCAAGTTGCAGTTTGGTTTCCCTTGCAGTACGAGGCCTGCGGAGAATGTGACCCGCAGGCTTTTGTAGTTTTCAGACTTCTTAGCAGGTTCTGGAGCAGGGCGACCCTTTGGCCCATAGGAGGGCTCATGGCTACCGGAACCGTGAAGTGGTTCAACGCTGAAAAGGGCTTCGGCTTCATCGCCCAGGACGGCGGCGGCCCGGATGTCTTCGTCCACTACTCCGCGATCAACGCCTCTGGCTTCCGCTCCCTCGAGGAGAACCAGCAGGTCACCTTCGACGTCACGCAGGGTCCGAAGGGCCCGCAGGCGGAGAACGTCATCCCGGCCTAGTCGCCTGGCCGACCGGATCGCGGTTGGATTAAGCAGTACCCAAGGAGCCCTGCCTCCTCCGTGCGAGCGGAGGTGGCGGGGCTCCTGCCTTTCCCGCTCTCCGGTGTGGGGGAATGCCGCTGCCCCGGTCACCGTCGAACGGTGACCGGGGCAGGGCGTTGTTCGGGAGCGGACGGGCCGGCGGACCGCCGTTACGGCTTGGCCGTCGTCGGGGTCGTGGGCGTCGGGTTCGCGGGTGTCGTCGGCGTCGTGGGTGTCGTCGGCGTCGTGGGCGGGACCGTCGGAGCGGCGTCGACCTTGAGCGTCAGGACCAGTTCGACCTTCTCCGGGGTGAGCACGCGCAGCTGGTAGGTGCCCGGGGCCACGCCGTCGGTGAACAGTTCCGGCAGGGCGATCCTGCCGTCGGCGCCCGTCGCGGCCAGCTCCAAGGTGGTCAGCTTCTCGCCGTCCTTGCCCTTGAAGTACGGGCCCTTGGCGGTCGCCGGGTCCACCGGGACCCACGCGTCCGTGGCCTTGTCCTTCACGACCAGGCCCGCGACGGTCTTGGTGCCGGCGATCGGCTTGCCCTTGGCGGTGGCCAGCAGCTCCACGCCCTTGAAACTGGTGCCGGTGACGACCTGGAGCGGCTTGTCGGCGCCGCTGTCCACGCGCACCAGCAGGTCCGCCGCGGGCTTCGCGAGGACGGTGCCCTTCAGCATGACCGTGAACTGGCTCGTCAGGTCGTACGCCGTGGCCCGGAAGGAGAACGTGCCCGGCTTCGGACCGGCCGTCAGCTCGGGGACGGTCGCGATGCCCTGGGCGTCGGTGGTGACGACCACGGAGTTCTTCTTGGCGGCCCGGAAGACGGTGCCGCCCGTGGTGTCGTCCTGTTCCACGGCGAACACGACCTGCTGTCCGACGGCCGGCTTGCCGTCGGCGAGCAGCGCCTTGACCTTCGGGGTCGGGGTGAAGGCGCTCCCGACCTCGGCCTTCAGCTCCGCCTCGCCGATCAGCGACAGCTTCGCGAGGCGCACGACCGGCGGCTCCGGCTTGGTGGGCGGCTTGGTCGGCGGGGTCGTCGGCTTGGTGGGCGGGGTCGTCGGCTTCGTCGGCGGCTTCTGCGGGGTGCCGCCCGTCGGCGGCCTGGTGGCCGGGGGCCTGATGACCGGCGGCCGCGGGACGGGCAGGGTGCCCGTGGGGGGCGGTGTCGGGTAGGTGCCGACGGGCGGGTTCGGGACCCCGGCGACGCCGCCTTCCTGGTACTGGCGCATGTACCCGAGGACGGCGTTCACGTACTCGCGGGAGCTGTTGTAGCTCAGGAGCGCGGCGTCGAGCTTGGCCGGGTCCGAGAGGTCCTTGTCGCCCGCGCACAGGTAGAGGCCGGTGCCCAGCGCCGCGTCGTAGATGTTGTTGGGGTCGCGTTGGCCGTCGCCGTTGCCGTCGGCGCCGTAGACCTTCCAGGTCGAGGGGATGAACTGCATCGGGCCGATCGCGCGGTCGTACTCGGTGTCCGCGTCCCACTGGCCCTTGTCGGTGTCCTTGATCTGGGCGTAGCCGTTGCCGTCCAGGCGGGGCCCGCGGATCGGACGGTCGGTGGACCCGTCGGACTTGAGCCCGTATCCGGAGGCGTGCACGGACTCGACCCGGCCTATGCCCGCCACCAGCTGCCAGGGCAGCTTGCAGTTGGGGAGCGCCGCGGCGACGGCCACTTCGGCGCGCTTGTAGGCGTCGAGGGCCGTTCCCGGTATGCCGCTCGCGCCCTCGGGGGCGCCCGCGGTCGCGGGCGGCTGCGGGTTCGCGAGGTCTTCGGGCAGGTCCAACCGGGCGTCGCCGCGGTCGGCGGCCTGGGGACTGTCCGGTGTCGGTTCGGATTCCCCCGCGCCGGCGGTCGACGGGTTGGTCACGACCGCGGCGGTGGTCAGGCTGGCCGCGAGCGCGGCCGTGCACAGGACCTTGCGTGAGGTGTTGACTACATGACGGTGAAGCGGCTTCACAGTGCGGCGATCCCCCCGAGGCGGCCGTCAGAACGTGCGGCTGGTCGAGCCGTGAATCTTCTGTCTATCAGGTATTCGGACGCGACTCGCCGGGCGCCGGGCAGATATGACACACCATTCGTCTCGGTTTCGTCATTCGTTCGGTCGGGACGGCCGGCGGGGTCGGCGCGGGCCGTTCGATCCCGCCCGAAACACCCCAATGACCCCATGTGGGCGCTCTCTTCACCCTTTGGCCCGGTTCGGATGACGGCCGGCAGCACGGGCACCGGCGCCGGCCGCTCCCGGGCGGCTCGCGGCCCCGCGACCGGGGCGCCCTCCCACCCTTCCCATCCCCGGCCCCACGCCCTACCCTGACGCCCCGTCAGATCTGCTGAGTGGGCATCACCGGCCTGGAGGGCACGCCATGCTGCTGCGAGGGAAGACCGTCATCGTGTCGGGGGTCGGGGCCGGGCTGGGGCACCAGGTGGCCGCCACCGTGGTGCGGGACGGCGGGAACGCCGTGCTGGGGGCGCGGACCGAGGCGAACCTGGTCAAGTCCGCCGCCGAGATCGACCCGGACGGGGCGCACACCGCGTACCTGCCGACCGACATCACGGACGAGGCACGCTGCGAGGCCCTGGTGGCCCTGGCCGAGGAGCGGTTCGGCGGGGTGGACGCGGTGGTGCACGTGGCGGCCTGGGACTCGTACTTCGGCGGCCTGGAGGACGCCGACTTCGGGACCTGGCAGCAGATCCTCGACGTGAACCTGTTGGGCACCCTGCGCATGACGCGGGCCGCCCTGCCCGCGCTGAAGCGGGCCGGCGGCTCCGTCGTGATCATCGGGACGCAGTCGGCGGTGGCGAGTCCGTCGCAGGTGCGGCAGGCCGCGTACGCCGCCTCCAAGGGGGCGCTGACCTCCGCCATGTACTCGATGGCCCGGGAGCTCGGGCCGTACCGGATCCGGGTCAACACCGTGCTGCCGGGCTGGATGTGGGGGCCGCCGGTGCAGGCGTTCGTGACGTTCACCGCGCACGGCGAGGGGGTGCCCGAGGAGGAGGTGCGGGCCCGGCTCACCGAGCGGATGGCACTGCCCGATCTCGCGACGGACGGGGACGTCGCGGACGCCGCCGCGTTCCTGGCATCGGACCGGGCACGGGCGATAACCGGCCAGTCTCTGCTGGTCAACGCCGGTGAGCTGATGCGATGACCCCCTCCACCGCCGGATCGGTGGATCGTATGCTCGGGCCATGACCACTCCGAGTGACGCTCCGACCGACAACGCGATGCGCCGCGCGCTCCGGCGGGCCCGCGACGGCGTCGCGCTCGACGCGACCGAGGCGGCCGTGCTCCTCCAGGCGCGCGGCGAGTCCCTGAAGGACCTCGCCGCCTCCGCCGCGCGGGTGCGGGACTCCGGGCTCGACGCCGCCGGGCGGCCCGGTGTCATCACGTACTCGCGCAAGGTGTTCATCCCCCTCACCCGTCTCTGTCGCGACAAGTGCCACTACTGCACGTTCGTCACGGTGCCCGGGAAGCTCCGCCGGGACGGCCACGGGATGTACCTCTCGCCGGACGAGGTCCTCGACATCGCGCGCAAGGGTGCCGCGATGGGCTGCAAGGAGGCCCTGTTCACCCTCGGGGACCGTCCCGAGGACCGTTGGCCCGAGGCCCGTGAGTGGCTGGACGCGCACGGCTACGACGACACCCTGGCCTACGTGCGGGCGATGGCGATCCGGGTTCTGGAGGAGACGGGTCTGCTCCCGCACCTCAATCCGGGTGTCCTGTCGTGGTCCGAGCTCCAGCGGCTGAAGCCCGTCGCGCCGTCGATGGGGATGATGCTGGAGACCACCGCGACCCGTCTGTGGTCCGAGCCCGGCGGCCCGCACCACGGTTCCCCGGACAAGGAGCCGGCGGTCCGGCTGCGGGTGCTGGAGGACGCGGGGCGTTCCAACGTCCCGTTCACGACCGGGGTGCTGATCGGCATCGGGGAGACCTACGAGGAGCGCGCCGACGCGTTCTTCGAGCTGCGGCGGATCCAGCGCAGCTACCACGGCATCCAGGAAGTGATCGTCCAGAACTTCCGGGCGAAGCCGGACACGGCCATGCGCGGCATGCCCGACGCGGAGTTGGAGGAGCTGGCGGCCGCCATCGCGGTGGCCCGGCACCTGCTCGGTCCGTCGGCCCGCATCCAGGCTCCGCCGAACCTGGTCGACGAGGAGTACGCGCTGCTGATCGGCGCGGGCATCGACGACTGGGGCGGGGTGTCGCCGCTGACGCCCGACCACGTGAACCCGGAGCGCCCCTGGCCGCACATCGAGGAGCTGGCCGCGCGGACGGCCGCCGCCGGCTTCGAGCTGCGCGAGCGCCTCACGATCTATCCGGAGTTCCTGGAGCGCGGGGAGCCGTGGCTCGATCCCCGGTTGCTGCCGCACGTGCGGGCGTTGGCCGACGCGCGGACGGGGCTGGCGGACGAGACGGCCGCGGTCGAGGGCCGGCCGTGGCAGGAGCCCGACGAGGGTTTCACCGCGTACGGGCGCACCGACCTGCACACCACGATCGACACCGAGGGGCGGACGGGCGACCGGCGCGAGGACTTCGATCACGTCTACGGGGACTGGGACGCCCTGCGGGAGGCCGCGGCGCCCGGGATGGTCCCGGAGCGGATCGACACGGACGTCCGGGCGGCCCTCGCCCGGGCGGCGGACGATCCGACGGCGCTGACCGACGAGCAGGCCCTCGCCCTGTTGCACGCGGACGGCCCGGCGTTGGACGCGCTGTGCCGGATCGCGGACGACCTGCGCAAGTCGGTGGTGGGCGACGAGGTCACGTACATCGTCACGCGGAACATCAACTTCACCAACGTCTGTTACACCGGCTGCCGCTTCTGCGCGTTCGCGCAGCGCCGTACGGACGCGGACGCGTACACGCTCTCGCTGGACCAGGTCGCCGACCGGGCGGCGCAGGCCTGGGACGTGGGCGCGGTCGAGGTGTGCATGCAGGGCGGCATCCATCCGGACCTGCCCGGGACGGCGTACTTCGACATCGCGCGGGCGGTGAAGGAGCGGGTGCCCGGCATGCACGTGCACGCCTTCTCGCCGATGGAGGTCGTCAACGGTGCCACCCGCACCGGGATGTCGGTGCGGGACTGGCTGACGGCGGCCAAGGAGGCCGGGCTGGACTCCATTCCGGGGACGGCGGCGGAGATCCTGGACGACGAGGTCCGCTGGGTGCTCACCAAGGGCAAGCTGCCGGCGGCGGACTGGATCGACGTCGTCTCCACGGCGCACGAGCTGGGCATCCGGTCCTCGTCGACGATGATGTACGGGCACGTGGACCAGCCGCGGCACTGGTTGGGGCACTTCCGCACGCTGGCCCGGATCCAGCGGGACGCGGTGGCCAAGGGCGTGGAGGGGTTCACGGAGTTCGTGACGCTCCCGTTCATCCACACCAACGCGCCGGTGTACCTGGCG
The DNA here is from genome assembly GCF_041431415.1 of Streptomyces sp. NBC_00513. Taxonomy (GTDB): domain Bacteria; phylum Actinomycetota; class Actinomycetes; order Streptomycetales; family Streptomycetaceae; genus Streptomyces. The sequence continues at coordinate 4,561,417 of NZ_CP107845.1, read as the reverse complement.
GGGATCGCCCGGCCGGGTCCGACGGTCCGCGACAACCGGGCGGTGACGGCGATGGCCCGGTTGCTGCTGCACCCGCACATCACCAACATCCAGACGAGCTGGGTGAAGCTGGGCTCGGAGGGTGCGGCGGAGATGCTCCGGTCGGGTGCGAACGACCTGGGCGGGACGCTGATGGAGGAGACCATCTCGCGCATGGCGGGGTCGAGTTACGGCTCGTACAAGTCGGTGCGGGACCTGATCGCGGTCGCGGAGGCGGCCGGGCGGCCGGCGAAGGCCCGTACGACGCTGTACGGGGAGGTGCCCGAGGAGCGGCAGCGGGCGGCCGCGGCCTCGGACGGGCACCTGCCGGAGCTGCTGCCGATCGCGGAGTAGGGCCGGCAGCGGGGACGGCAGGGATCGAGCAGGGACGACGACGTGGCGCGGGGCCCGACCGGGATCGATCCGGGTCGGGCCCCGTTGCTCGCGGCGCTGCCGGACGAGGCGCGGGTTCAGCCGCCGGACACGGTGCAGCACCTGGTCAGCGCGGCGGCCGGGGAGACGGCCAGGTAGTCGGCCAGCACGGTCTCGCGCGGGACGCCGAGGGCGGTGAGCAGGGTGGCGTTCGACCAGCCGGTGCGGTCCTTGCCGGCGGTGCAGTGGAAGAGGACGGCGCGGGCGCGGTCGGTCCCGATGCCCTGGAAGACCCGGGCGTACGCCTTCCTGCCGCCCTCGCCGGACACCATGCTCTTCTCGGCGTCGATCATCGCCTCCGGCGGCTTCCTCGGGGGTCTTCGGCAGGGCCTGGAAGGAGCCGGAGCCGGCGAAGACGTCGGCCACGACGTACGTCGCGCCGGCCGGTACGCGGTCGACGTCCTTGGTGCGCTCGTCGGTCGTGCGCAGGTCGAAGACGGTCTTCACGCCCAGCCGGCGGAGCTTGGCGAGGTCGTTGTCGGTGAGCTTGGCCAGGGCGTCGGAGCGGTGGATCTCGCCCATCTTGACCCACCGGCCGTCGGTGGTGCGGTAGCCGCCGGCGTCGCGGAAGTTGGCCGTTCCCTCCAGTCGCACGAGGCGGTCGGCGAGGCGCAGGCCCTGGCCGCGCTGCGGCTTGAAGTCGAACCACTGGCGGTCGGCGGCGGGCAGTCCCGTGACCACGGCCCGGCCTCGGGAGCCGCCCTTGGCGACGACCTTGCCGTTCGCCCGGATCTCGACGCGTTCGGTGCCGCGGGTGTTCCACCGGAGGGTGAACGCACCGTCGGCGCCGGCGGTGACCGAGGCCTCGGTGAAGGGGATGGCGGAACGGCTCTGGTGCCGGCCGTCCCGGGGGGATTCCCGGCCCGCGGCGGTCGCGGCGGGGGCCGCGACCAGGGAGGCGGCGAGGGTGGTGGCGACGACGGTCGCGGCGAGGAGTGCCTTCTTCATGTCGTCGAGGCCGTGGGCCCGCGGACAACGCCGGGTGAACGCGGTATGGCCGAAAACAACCGGGTCCGAGGTCAGTGGCAAAACGTGCCACGATTGTCTCATCCGGCGAGATCCTGTCCGGAACCATTCATATTCCGGCCGTTCTCCGGCCACTTATGGGCGGCGTGACTTACTCCTTCCGGATTCGACCGAACCTGTCCACTACAGTGCGCGCCAGAGCTTGGGGGGACGACATGGACACGATGACGACCGCGACCGCGGCCGGCACGGGAACAGCCGGTACGAACGGGGTGGCGACGTCGGTGGCGACATCGGTGGAGGTGGAGGAACCGGCGCCGACCACGCCCACGTCCGCCACCACGGACGCTCCCGCCACACAGGAGGCGCGGGAGGCCCGGACGCAAACCCCGCAGGCGCAGGCACAGCTCCCGGACCAGGTGCCCGCGAACGTGCGCCCCGCCCTCTGGGGTCGGGTCGAGCAGCAGGACTTCCGCAGTCGGGTGCGCGGCACCCTGCTCGGCGCCGCCATCGGGGACGCGCTCGGCGCGCCCGTCGCCGGTCTCTCCCTCGACGGCATCCGCGAGGCGTACGGCCTGGCGGGGCTGACCGAACTCGCCCCCGCCCACGGCCGGCGGGGCACGGTCACCGCGTCCACCCAGCTCACCCTGTTCACCGTGGACGGCCTGATACGGGCCCACGTGCGCCGGGACACCGGCGGCTGGCACCCGCCGACCGACGTCCACCGGGCCTACCTGCGCTGGGCGGCGACCCAGCACGACTGGGGCCCCGACGAGCGGCGCAAGGACAACGGCTGGCTCGCCCAGGAGGAGTGGCTGTACGCCCGGCGGGGCCCGGACCGGGCCTGCATGACGGGCTTCGCCGACGAGACGCTCGGCACCCTGGAACAGCCGAAGAACCCCACCGCCCGGGACGCGGCGGCCACCGTCCGCTCGGCGCCCTTCGGGCTGCTGGTCGGCTGGGAGCCGGCGCTCGTGCTGCAACTCGCCGTGGAGTGCGCGACGCAGAGCCACGGGCACCCCACCGCGTTCCTGTCGGCCGGGGCCCTCGCGGTGATCGTCCACGGGTTGACCCGGGGCGAGTCCCTCGACGCCGCGATCCGGCGGGCCCTGGGCCTGCTGGGCGCCCGCGCCCAGCATCAGCCGGTCACGGACGCCCTCCGGCGGGCCGTCTCGGCCGCCGCCCAGGGTGAACCCAGCCCCAAGGTGGTCGAGTCGCTGTCCCCGGGCGACGGCCGCGACGCGGAGGACGCGTTGGCCGTGGCCGTGTACTGCGCCCTGGTGGCCGAGGACGTCCCGCACGGGCTGCGGCTCGCCGTCAACCACGGCGGGGACTCCACCGCCACCGGCGCCCTGTGCGGCGCGCTGTTGGGCGCCCTGCACGGGGAGACCGCCCTGCCGGCGGCCTGGTTGGCCGATCTGGAGGGGCGGTCCACGATGCTGGAACTCTCCGACGACTTCGCCCTGGAGATGACCCAGGGGCCCGCCCTGCACGGGCCCTCGGTCTCGGCTCCCGGCTGGCTGGCCCGCTACCCGCGCGGCTGACCGGACCGCTGGCGGAACCGGGCGCGCGGACCCGAACCCGAACGCGCGAACCCGGGGGCCGGGCCCGACCGGGTCCCCGCCCCGCCCGCGCCCCGTCAGGTCCGGGGGCGCGGCTCGATCCACAGGGCCTCGGCCACCGCGCACAGTTCACCGTCGGCCGTGGTCAGCGCGGTGCCCGCCGTGTACTTGCGGCCCTCGCCGCCGAGCAGCCAGGCGTACGAGATCAGGCCCGCGCCCCCGACCGGTACGGGACGCAGCAGGCGGGCCGTCAGGGCCGCCGTGACCGCGCCCGCCGGCCGGTGGGCGAGGAGGCGGCCCGCCGCGTTGCCGGGGCAGTCCAGTGCGCCCCACACCAGTTCGGGCGGCAACGTCCCGTCCGGTCCGGCGAGTTCGTCCCCCGGGGTCCACGCGGCGGCGACCAGGTCCCGGCCGGTCACCCGCCCGCAGTGCAGGCGCAGTCCGGTGGCGGGGGTGCGGCCCAGACCGCAGCCGAAGCAGTCGGCCTGTCCTTCCGGCGGGTGTGCCCGGAAGGCGTCGGCGGCCTTCTCGGCCTCCTCCCGCGAGGGTGCCCGCGGCACGTCCCCGGTCGGCGGCAGGGCGGCCCGGGTCGCGCGGGCCAGCAGCACCCCGTCGGCGTCCAGCAGGGCCGTGCCGCCGTCCGGGTCCGGGGTCGGCCAGGCCGGCGCCCCGGTCGGCACGGGCCTGCGGAAGTCCACGCGTACGGCCGTCCCCTCGGGCGCCGTCCGGCCGGCCAGCAGCCCTGCCACGTAGCCGCCGAAGGCCACGCCCGGATAGCCGTGCAGTTGCTCCGGGACCGTGATCGTCCCCGTGCCGTTCATGTCGCCCATGTCGTCACCCCGCCGTGTCGAACCCACCGTGTCGAACCCGTGTCGAACCTCTGCCGTCCGCACGCCGAACCCCGTACGTTGGCCGCCCCACGTCTCGGAGGTGCCTCGGCCATGCGGATCGCCGCCACCATTTTCCTCACCGACCTCACCGTCTCCCCCACCGGCCTCGCCCGCGCCTTGGAGCAGCGTGGGTTCTCCGGGCTCTACCTGCCCGAACACACCCACATCCCGGTGAGTCGGACCACGCCCGCACCCATGGGCGGGGACCTCCCGGAGGAGTACGGGCGCACCCTCGACCCGTTCGTGGCCCTCGGTCAGGCGTCGGCCGTGACGGAGCGCCTCGACCTCGGCACCGGCATCACCCTGGTGACCCAGCACGACCCGATCGCCCTCGCGAAGCAGGTCGCGACGTTGGACCACCTGTGCGGCGGCCGGTTCACGCTCGGGATCGGCTACGGCTGGAACGTCGAGGAGGCCGCCGACCACGGCGTCGAGTGGTCGGGCCGGCGCGAACTGGTCCGGGACCGGATGGCGCTGATGCGGGCCCTCTGGGCTCCGGAACCCACCGCGTACGAGGGCGCGTACGGCTCCGTCCAGGCCAGCCGGGCGTACCCGAAGCCGGTGCGGCCCGCGCGTGACCTCGGTTCCGGGCGCACGCTCCACGGCCCCCGCACCCTGATCGGCGGCGCGGCCGGCCCGAAGCTGTTCGCGGCCATCGCCGACCACTCGGACGGCTGGCTCCCGATCGGCGGCGGCGGCCTGGGCGAGTCCGTGCCGGTGCTGCGGCAGGTGTGGGAGGACGCGGGGCGCGACCCGAAGGACCTCCAGGTGGTCCCGTACGCGGTCCGCCCGAACGCGGGCAAGCTCGCGTACTACGAGAGCCTCGTGATCGAGGAGGTGGTGCTGCAACTCCCGTCGGCGGGCGAGGCCGAAGTGCTGCGCACCCTGGACGAGTTCGCCCCGTACCTCTGACCGGCCCACCGTGACCGGGATCGGCCCGCCGTCCCGGCGAGGGGGCGGGGGACCCCTGGTACGTTGACGCGTTCGACCGATCGGGTCGCGTCCACCGGGGGATCACTCATGCACACGAACCAGCGCGTCCGCCTCGTCGCCGTCGGCGCGACGGCCGCCCTCGCGCTCACGCTCGCCGGCTGTGGCGGCGGCGGTACGGACAAGGGCGACGACGCGAAGCGGGAGCAGGCGAAGCCCCCGGCGTCCGCATCCGGCTCGCCGACGGGCTCGCCCTCGCCCTCGGGCCCGGCGGCCGGATCCGCCGCCGGGGGCACGGGCAAGGACTCGGCGGCCGGCAGCCTGGACGGCGCCTGGATCGCGTCGGCCACCCCGGGCATGGGCGTCGTCCTCACCGTCAACGGCAAGTCGGCCTTCCTGTCGGAGTCCGCGACCGGCATCGTCTGCGAGGGCTCCGCCGGCGGCGCGACCATCGACCTGGCGTGCCCGGCCGGCAGCAGGCGGACGAAGGGCCGGGTGGAGTCCGTGGACGCCAAGAAGCTGAAGGTCGCCTGGGCCGGCGGCGCGACGGAGACCTTCGACCGGTACGCGGCGGACCGCTTCCCGACGGCCCTCCCGACCGACCTGCCGAAGCTTCCGCCGAAGCCGTAGCGGAGCCCGCGGCTCGGGCTCCGCCCGCCCGGCTCAGACTCCGGTCTGGCCGTCGAGGAGTTCGCGGATGATGTCGAGGTGGCCGTTGTGGCGGGAGGTCTCCTCGACGAGGTGGAGGAGGATCCAGCGAAGGTCCACGTGGCGGCCGTCCCGGATGGTGCGGACCGCCTTCGCGTTCAGGTCGTGCTCGGCGAGCAGGGCGCGGTAGCGGGCGCTCTGCTCCTCGTACTCGGCGAGGAGGCGGGGCAGCGGGACGTCGAGCGACTGCCGCATCTCGGGGTCGGGGTCCTCCTCGGTCACCTCGGCGAAGGGCCCGACGACCTCCTCGCCGAGGAACACGACCTGGATCCAGTGGTATTCGACCCACCGAATGTGGCCGATCAGTCCGCACACCGTCATCAGGGGCGAACCGGGGAGCGGCGCCTTGCGGGCGTCCTCCGCGGAGAGCCCCTCGCACTTGGCGCGGGCCGTGTCACGGGCGTAGTCGAGGAATGTGGTCAGCTGCGTACGCTCGTCCCAGGCGGGGGGCGTATCGGTTCGTCGTGTCATCGCGGGCAGTGTCGTACGGCGGGAAACCCGTGTCGAACGAATTAGTCGAACGGATCAGGGGGTGGCGGATGCCGGGGCAGCGCGCACGACGGGAGCGGGAGGCGGCGGCGCGCCGCCGGCGGGCGGAGCGGGCGGGTCACTGGGAGCGGCGGTTCGTCACGGACGACCGGACGCGGTTCCGGGAGGAGGCCGAAGCGCTGCGACACCAGGGCTTCGCGGACGAGGACATCAGGATCGACATGCTCTGTGGCCGCCTGACCCACCCGACGACGTACGTGCTCAGCGTGTTCGTCGCGGACCCGGGCCCGGATCCGGATCAGGGCGGGGGAAGCGGCCGGGCGTGACGAGTTCCGCCCACACCGTCTTGCCGACCGTCCTCGACACGACCCCCCAGTCGCGCGCGACGGCCGCGACGAGCCGCAGACCGTGACCGCCCTCCGCATGGTGCACGTACGGGCTCACGGCGGGCCGGGCGCCGGCCCTCGCGTCGGACACCTCGATGCGGAGCACCCCTTCCGACATCACCATCCGCAGCTCGAAGTCCCGCCCGGGGACCCGGCCGTGGACGATCGCGTTCGCGGCGAGCTCGGCGACGAGCAGCGCGGCGTCGTCGGACAGTTCGGAGCGGTGGGGGATGCCCCAGTCGTGCAGCGCCAGCAGGGCGAACCGGCGGCCGAGGCGGGCGCCGCGAGGGGTCGAGCTGAAACGCTGAGTGAACACACGTACGAGGTGGCCGGCGGGTCCGGCGGGTGCGGTCATGGAATCAACGTCCCGTTTGGACAAGGTGGTTCACAGCAATCCGACCGCTACTTTTCATCTGTACGAGTCCACGCGCTGGACAGGAGCGGTCACATACCGTGAACCTGATCGTCAGGAGGTGACCTCCATGGCGAGTGTCGACGACAACGGTGAAAGCGGTCCCGAGCCGGACGGCGACCTGCGCCACTTCGGCGAGACGGTCAAGGCCTTCCGCAAACGCGCCGGACTGACGCAGGAACAACTGCACCCCCTGATCCGCTACTCGGTGCAGTACATCGGCTCGGTGGAACAGGGCCGCCGCCACCCGTCCACGAAGTTCGTGGAGAAGGCGGAGGAGGCGCTGGACGCCTTCGGCGTGATCCGGCTCGCGGCGAAGCAGTTGCAGCGCAGGCGGGGGCTGGCGTCGTGGTTCAGGCGGTGGGCGGAGCACGAGGACAGTGCGATCGCGCTCAACACGTACGAATGCCGGGCCATCCCCGGCCTGTTGCAACCCGAGCCGTACGCGCGGGCCCTCTTCGAGACCGTCCCGCCACTGCCCACCGCGGGGGACCTGGAGGCGCGGATGGTGGCGCGGTCGGAACGGCAGAAGCTGCTGCTGCGCACCCCGTACATCATGTTCAGCTTCATCGTCGAGCAGAGTCTGATCGAACGGCGGACGGGTGGGAAGGAGGTCACCCGCGAGCTGATCGACCACCTGCTGGAGTGCTCGCTGCTGCCGAACGTGGACATCCAGATCATGCCGCTCGTCCAGCCGGTGCACGCGGGCGCCGACGGGCCCTTCCGGCTACTCGAAACCTGGGAACACGAGTGGCTGGGGTACAGCGAGGGACAGCAGTCAGGTCTCGTGATCACGGACCCGAAAGACGTCAGCATCCTTCATCGGCGGTATGCCAAACTTCGCATCCAGGCCCTCAATCCGGCTGACAGCGCGGACCTGTTGATGCGAATGCGAGGTTCTCTGTGAACGACTCCGAGTTGCGGTGGTTCAAGAGCAGCTACAGCGGCAGCCAGGGCGACAGCTGCGTCGAGGTCGCCCTCTCCTGGCACAAGTCCACCTACAGCGGCAGCCAGGGCGACGACTGCGTCGAGGTCGCCGCCTGCGCCGACACCGTGCACGTCCGGGACTCCAAGGTCGCCGCCGGTCCCGAGCTCGCCGTCGCGCCCGCCGTGTGGACGGCGTTCCTCGGCGGCGTCACCGGCTGACGGAACCCGTCACGGCGGGGGTATCGGTCCCGGCGCGGTCACGCCGATCGCCGGACGCCAGAAGCGCCCGTCAGGCAGGGCCTGACGGGCGCCGAGGAAGTAGTCCGCGTCGCGCTGGAAACCGAGACCCGGGACGATGCGCCGCAGGTGGGGCCAGATGCCGGGCACCACCCGGTACTCCCCCGTCACCATCCACGGATCGTCGCCCAGCACGAACAGGTGCCGGACCACCAGGAACTGTTCGCGCGAGAGCGAGCAGGACTCGACCATCTCCTCGTCCGGCCCGAAGCCGGTCAGGTCCCAGACGAGATTGTGCCCGTCGGCGAATGGATAGTCGCTGCTCACCGCCTCACGCTAGGGCGGGCCCCCGACCGACCGCACCTGCTTTTCACTGCCACTTCACGTGATCGTCCGGCGGGGGCGTCCCGCGGAGGCCGGTGGCGCCGGACAAAGCACGTGCAGCGGGCACGCATATCGGCGTATCGTCCCCCGCATGGACCCGCTCTCCGAGAAACAGATCCGTGGCTCCTTCGTGAACTGCACGAAGGGCGAGGCCTCCCGCCTCCGGCTGCCGCTGGACTTCGGCGACCTGCCCTGGGAGGACCTGGACTTCCTCGGCTGGGTGGACCCGGGCGCCCCGCTGCGCGCCCACCTCGTGCGGACCGGCCCCGACGGCGTGCCCGTGGGCATCACCCTGCGCGTGCCCGCGTCGAACGGCGCCAGTGCCCTGAAGTCCAGCATCTGCATGATCTGCCTGACCGGGCACGCCTCGTCCGACGTGGCGCTGCTGTCCGCTCCCCTCGCCGGGGCCCGCGGCCGGGAGGGCAACACCGTCGGCATCTACCTCTGCGCCGATCTGGCCTGCTCGCTGTACCTGCGGGGCAAGCGTCGGTCCAAGCGGGCGACGGGGGCCTACGTGGAGACCCTGAGCCTGGAGGAGCGGATCGAGCGGGCGCTCGGGAACCTCGACGGGTTCACGGCGAAGGTCACCGGCGCGCGCGTGGGCGCCTGACCGCCCCGGGCCGGGCCTGACGGCACCCCGCCCGTCCACCCATCCGCCCCATCTGACGGATCGTCCCGCGCGACCCGGCTCCCCGGCGCACGGCGGCGTACCCTGCCCCGCATGATCGATTCACGTACCCACGTTCGCGTCGCCCGCCCCTCGCTCGACCTGGAGGCCGCCGAGCGGTTCTACGTGGACGGGCTCGGTCTGGACGTCCTGTGGCGCACCAGCGGTCACGTGTCGGGTGAGCACGATCTGGTGATGGTCGGACCGACCGGGGGCGGCTGGCACTTCGAGCTGACGCACGACCCGGAGAACCCGATCCCGCCGTCCCCGACGGTCGACGACCTGTTCGTCGTCTACCTCGGCCGGGAGCCCGATCCGGCCCTCGTCCAGCGCCTGATCGAGCACGGCGGCACCCGCGTCTCCTCCCACAACCCCTACTGGGACGACTACGGCGTCACGGTCGCCGACCCCGACGGATACCGCCTGGTCCTCTGCTCCCGCACCTGGGGCTGAGGCACGCCCCGAGGGTCAGCCGATGCCGGGGGCCTTCGGCAGGCCGGCGGTCAGGGCCGTGCCGGCGCCGGAGAGGGAGGCGTCGGTGGCCTTGGTGGCGCTGCCGGCCGCCGAGGCGGTGGCGTTGACCGCCGTCTTTGCGTCGGTGACGGTCTGCGCGGGGTGGTCGGCGATCTCCACCACCCGCTTGGTGATCGGGGTGTCCCCCTGGACGACCGGTCCGTCGGCGTGCGCGACGGCCGGGGTGAGGGCGAGGGCGGCGCCGCCGGAAAGAACCAGGGCGGCGAGGTTGCGCTTCATGGTCTTCTTCATGGCCGGAACAACGACGCCGCTCGGCCGGGGTCACAGCCGGCTCGCCGCTTCCGGCGGGCCGGCCGACGCCGAGGGCCCCGGATCGTGGGGAACGATCCGGGGCCCCGGGGGATGACACGGCGGCGTGGCGGGGGCGGGCCGCGGGGCCCGCCGGGGTCAGTCCTCGACCACCAGGGCCGGCGTGGACTTCGTGAGGACCTGGCCGCGGAAGAAGGCGGGGCTGCGGCGTTCGGTGACGAACATGACGACCAGGCCGAGGGCCAGCAGGCCGACGCCGATGATGAACACGCTTCCGACGCCGAGGACCGTGGAGCCGGAGCCGTAGGACGGGTTCCACATGTCGATGAGGGTCTTGAGGAAGACGGTGGCGAGGAGCAGGCCGCCGAGGACCGGGAAGACGCCCTTGAAGAAGAGGTCGCGGGCCGAGTGCCGCAGTTCCTTGCGGAAGTACCAGGCGCAGGCGAAGGCCGTCAGCGAGTAGTAGAAGCAGATCATCAGGCCGAGCGCGAAGATCGTGTCGGTCAGGACGTTCTCGCTGACGAGCGTCATCACGGTGTAGAAGACGCCGGTGGCGACGCCCGCCATGACGGTGGCGCGGCCGGGGGTCTTGAACCGGGGGTGGACCTTGGCGTAGGAGGGCGGCAGCGCCTCGTACGTGGACATCGCGAGGACCGTGCGTGCCACCGGGATGAAGGTGGTCTGGAGGGACGCGGTGGCGGAGGCCAGGACGGCTACGAAGAGCAGGATGCCGAGCATCGGGCCCATGACGGGGCCGGCGAGGGCGGCGAAGACGTTGTCGGAGGTGTCCGGGTTGCCGAGGCCGAGGCCGGAGGTGCCGGAGCCGACGGCCATCTGGGCGGCGATGCCGGTGGCCAGGTACGAGCCGACGAGGACGATCATCGCGATGAGCGAGGCGCGGCCGGGGGTCTTGGCGGAGCCGGTGGTCTCCTCGTTGGTGGCGAGACAGGCGTCCCAGCCCCAGTACATGAAGATCGAGAGCGAGAGTCCGGCGGTGAAGGCGGCCATGGACTCGACCGCGAAGGGGTTCATCCACTGCCAGGAGAAGTCGAGGCCGGTGTCGAAGGAGCCGGCGGACGCCTTCTGGAAGGCCATGGCGACGAAGATGGCGAGGACGGCGAGCTGGAGGCCGACCAGCGCGTACTGGACGCCCTTGGTGGCCGTCATGCCGCGGTAGCTGATGGCGGTCGCGGCGGCGATGAGGGTGAGGCAGGTGGCGATGTGGACGAGTTTGTTGTCGTCCAGGGCGGAGATCGACGGGTTGTTCGTGATCTCGCCGGCCAGCAGCCAGAAGTAGGAGGTGGCGACGCCGGCCAGGTTGGACAGGACGATGATCGTGGCGATCACCAGGCCCCAGCCGCACATCCAGCCGATCCGCGGGCCGAAGGCCTTCACGGTCCAGGTGAACGAGGTGCCGCAGTCCGGCATGGCCTTGTTCAGCTCGCGGTACGCGAAGGCGACCAGGAGCATCGGGAGGAAGCCGGCCAGGAACACCGCCGGCATCTGGACGCCGACTTCCCCGGCGGTGGAGCCGAGGGTCGAGGTCAGGCAGTAGACGGGGGCGACGGTGGAGATGCCGATGACGGCGCTTCCCACCAGTCCGACGGACCCTTTTCCGAGGCCCTTGCCACGAACGTCGCCCTCGGCGACGCCGCTTACCGTGTCTCCGACCCGAGGCCGAACGTCCAGCTGTGTCATGGGTAGGGACGTTAGATGCTGCGGTTTCCTCATCCGGAGGACCAAGGTCCGTTACCGCGCGGGGCTAAATTCCTTGGAATCTTGAGGCCGAGACAGTTCACACTCTGGCAATACAAGGTTCACTCAGGCATCTATTCACGTTTCGGAAGGCACGGGGGTGGACCTTCCGGAATGCGGAAACCGCAGCCTTGCCCGTTTTGCCCCTTTCAAAACTTTCCCGCGCAAATTTTCGGGCCCCCAATACCGGGGCGCCGTCCGCCAGACTGGCCCCATGCCCACAGCCGACGAGCTCCTCAGCGCGGATACCGTCAGTAACCTGGCCGGTCTGCTGGCCCGCGCGGCCCGCACACCCCGCTCCCGAGCCCTCACCGCCCGCGCCGCATCCCTCGACGGACTCGGCTTCAGCGCACGCGTCGCCGCCGTCCGCGACGCCGTCCTCGCCGACCTGCCCGAGGACTGGCCCGCCTTCGAGGCCGTACTGCGCACCGCGATGGAGGACCCCGCCTTCGCCGGCTGGATGACCTTCCCCGTCAACGAGGCCATCGCCGTCCGCGGGCTGACCGCGTTCGAACCGGGGCTCGCGCTGCTGCGCGACCTCACCCCCCGGCTGACCGCCGAATCCGCCGTACGCCCCTTCCTGCGAGCCGATCCCGACCGCGCCCTGACGGTGATCCGCGACTGGACCGCCGACCCGGATCCGCACGTCAGACGCCTCGCGAGCGAGGGCACCCGGCCCCGGCTGCCGTGGGCGTCCCGGCTGCCCGCCTTCATCGCCGACCCGCGGCCCGCCGTGCCCGTGCTCGACGCCCTCCACCGCGACCCGTCCGAGTACGTACGCCGTTCCGTGTCCAACCACCTCAACGACATCAGCCGGGACCACCCCGGGCTCGCCGTGGAGATCGCCGCGAAGTGGCGCGCCGACGCCGACACCACGACGGATCGCGTCGTCCGGCACGGCCTGCGCACCCTGATCAAGGCCGGCCACCCCGAGACGCTGACCCTGTTGGGCCACTCCCCCGACGTCCCGGTCACCGTCGACGGGCCGCTGGTGGGCACCCCGCGCGTCGTCGTCGGCGAGCACCTCGTCTTCTCGTACGCGCTCACCCACACCGGCGAACTGCCCGCCGAGCTGGTCGTCGACTACGTGATCCACCACGTCAAGGCCAACGGGACCCGCACCCCCAAGGTCTTCAAGCTCACCACCCGCCGCCTCGCCCCCGGCGAGACCCTCACCGGGACGAAGCGGCACTCCTTCAAGCCGATCACCACCCGCCGCTACCACCCCGGGGAGCACCTGGTGCAGCTCCAGGTCAACGGCCGGGTCCGCGGCGAGGCCGCGTTCTCGCTGGACGTCCCCTGAACCCGAGCGGTGAACCCGAGCGGTGAACCCGACCGGCGGCTCGGGCCCGTGCCTCAGCCCGGCCAGACGATCGACTGGATCTCGCTGTAGGCGTGCAGGGCGTACGAGCCGACGTCCCGGCCCACCCCCGACCGTTTGAAGCCGCCGAACGGGGCCTCCATGTTCCGGCCGATGGTGTTGATGCCGACGCCGCCGGCGCGCAGCCGCCGCGCGATCCGGAAGGCCCGCGCCGAGTCCCCGGACCACACGTAGGAGAGCAGCCCGAAGTCGCTGTCGTTGGCCAGGGCCACGGCCTCGTCCTCGCCGCCGTCGAAGGGCACGACGACCACGACCGGCCCGAAGATCTCCTCCCGGACCACCCGCATGTCGTGGGTGCAGTCCACCAGGAGGGTCGGCGCGACGTAGAAGCCGCGGCCCGCCCCGACGACCGGGCGTTCGCCGCCGTACGCGATCCGCGCGCCCTCCTTCCTCCCCAGCTCGACGTACGACTCCACGCGGTCGCGGTGCGCCGCCGAGATCACCGGGCCGACCACGGTGCCGCGCTCGCCCGGGTCGCCGACCTTCATGAACGCCAGGTAGCCGGTCAGCTTCTCCACCAGCGGCTCGTACACCGACCGGTGGACGATCACCCGGGTCGGGGCGGTGCAGATCTGACCGGAGTAGAAGGAGAAGGTGGTGCCGATGCCCGCCACGGCCGCGTCGAGGTCGGCGTCCTCCAGCACGATCGCCGCGCCCTTGCCACCCAGTTCCATCAACTGCCGCTTCATCGTCCGGCCGCACACCTCCGCGATGCGCTGCCCGACGGCCGTGGAACCGGTGAAGGACACCATGTCGACGTGGCGCGAGTCGACGGCCGCCTCGCCGACCTCGACCGAGGTGCCGCACACCACGTTCACCACGCCCGCCGGGACCCCGGCCTCGTGCAGGGCCTCGGCCATCCGGAACACCGACAACGGGTCCTGCGGGGCCGGTTTGACCACGACCGTGTTGCCCATGGCGAGCGCCGGGGCCACCTTGCCCGCCGGGTTCGCCCACGGGTTGTTGTACGAGGTGACGCAGGTGACCACACCGACCGGCTGGCGCACCTCCAGCGCGCCCAGGATGCCCGCCCTCCCCATCGGGCCGGCGTCGGTGACCTGCGGCGGCAGACCGCGTTCCACCGGCTCCAGTGCGCCCTTCGCGTACCGCCGGAAGCGGGCCACGCCCACGCCGACCTGCATGCCGCGCGCGATGCCGGTGGGCGCGCCCGTCTCGGCGCGGGCCAGCTCCGCCCACGGCTCGTACTCGCGCCGCATGACGTCGGCGGCCCGGTCGAGGATCGAGGCCCGCGCCTCGGGCGTCGTCCGCGACCAGCCCTCGAAGGCCTCCGCCGCCGCGCGCGCCGCCTCCTCGACCTGGCCGCGGGTGGCCTCCGGGGCGAGTCCGACGACGGACTCGTCGGCCGGGTTGACCACCTCGTAGTGACCGGCGGCCGGTTCGACCCACTCGCCTCCGATGTACAGCCGCTGCGGTCCGACGGAGGTCATCGGGTGCTCACCGTCCTCGTGTCGCGGCCGGAGCGCAGCACGATGCCGGGGATCGCGCCGGTCACCTCGTCGTCGCGGATCGTCTCCACGCCGTTGACGCGCACGGACACGATCCCGATCGCCCGCGCGTCCAACCGCGGACTGTCCCCGGGCAGATCGTGCACGAGCGTCGCCGGCCCGGCCTCGATCCGCTCCGGGTCGAAGAGAACCAGGTCCGCGTGGAACCCCTCGGTGATCCGGCCGCGTTCGCGCAGCCCGAACAGCCGGGCCGGGTCGTCGGTGAGCATCCGTACGGCCTGTTCCAGCGGCAGGAGCCGGCGTCCGCGCAGACAGTCCCCGAGGAAGCGGGTCGTGTACGGGGCGCCGCACATCCGGTCCAGGTGGGCGCCCGCGTCGGAGCCGCCCAACATGACGTCCTCGTGCTGCCAGGTCTCCTGGCGCAGGGCCCAGCTCGCCGGGTCGTTGTCGGTGGGCATCGGCCACAGGACGGTGCGCAGGTCGTCGTTGGCGCAGATCTCCACCAGACAGTGGAAGGCGTCCTGGCCCCGTTCGGCGGCGATGTCGCCGACGACCCGGCCCGAGAGGCCCTCGTTCTCCTCGCTGTACGTGTCGCCGATGACGTAGCGCCCGAAGTCGGCGAGCCGCCGGAAGACACCGGCCTCCCTGCTGTCCGCGCGGCGCAGCATCTCGGCGCGCACGTCGGTGTCGCGCAGCCTCGCGATCCGCTCGGGGACGGGCAGGCCGAGGACCTCGCCCCAGCCGGGGATGAGGTTCAGCGCGCAGAACGTGCCGAGCGACATGTTCATGGGGGTCAGGATCGGCATGGTGAGCGCGACGATCCGGCCGCCGGCCTTGCGGGCCCGCTCGCTGGGGATCAGCTGGCGCGGGACGCGCTCGGGGACGGACGCGTCGACGGTGAGGACGTTCCAGTTCAGGGGCCGGCCGGCGGCGGCACTCATCTCGACGAACAGGTCGATCTCCTCGTCGGAGAACTGGTCGAGGCAGCCCGCGACGATCGCTTCGAGCTGGGTGCCCTCGTGTTCGGAGACCGCGCGGGAGAGCGCGAGCAGCTCCTCCGGCTTCGCGTGACGGGAGGCCACCGGGGAGCCGGCGCCGTCGGAATGCGTGGAGGACTGAGTGGTGGACAGGCCCCAGGCACCGGCGTTCATCGCGTCGTGGAACAAGTCGAGCATCTGATGCATCTGCTCCGGCGTGGGCTGTCCGCCGACGGCGTCCTCGCCCATCACGTACCGGCGCAGCGCGCAATGCCCCACCATGAAACCGGCGTTGACGGCTATCCGGCCCTCCAGGGCGTCGAGGTACTCGCCGAACGAGGACCAGGTCCAGTCGACGCCCTCCTCGAGGGCCTTGAGGGCCATCCCCTCGACCTTGCTCATCATGCGCCGGGTGTAGTCGGCGTCCTCGGGCCGGTCGGGATGGAGCGGGGCGAGCGTGAAACCACAGTTGCCGCCGGCCACGGTGGTGACGCCGTGGTTCATGGAAGGCGTGGCGTACGGGTCCCAGAACAATTGGGCGTCGTAGTGCGTGTGCGGGTCGATGAACCCGGGGGTCAGGACGAGCCCGGTGGCATCCTCGCCGGTCCGGGCCTCCTCGGTGACGGTTCCCGGCGGGGCGATGACGGCGATCCGGCCGTCCCTCGTCCCGACGTCGGCGATGAACGCGGGGGCGCCGGTCCCGTCCACGACGGTGGCTCCCTTGATCAGGTGGTCGAGCATGACGTCCCTTCGTCCCTGACGGGTTCGCTGACGCGGTCTTACGGGGGGCGGTTCAGCCTCGCCGGCCGGGTGGGTCGGGCCATTTCAGCCTCGCCGGCGTTTGAGGCGCGGGGTCTGGGGCGGAGCCCCAGGTGACCCCGGTTCCGCCGGGCACCGGGCTCCGCCCGGACCCGCGCCTCGAACGCCGGCGGGGCTGGATCGGCCGGGGCGGCCGGAGGGCGCAGGGGTCGGCCGCGGCCCGTGCGTCCCCCGGCCGGTTCCGCGCGGGCCCCCGGGACCGCACGGCCCCCGAAGCCCGTTTTCCGGGGCGGCGGTCCGGGAAGACGCCGCCCGGGTCGGGTGTCCGTTCAGGACCCGGAGGCCTCACGGAAGCGGGTGGTGCGGTGTACCGGGTCCGTGTCGATCTTCGGGATGACGTGCTCCCCGATGAGTTTCACGGTGGTCATGGTGTCCTCGTAGGACACCCCGGTCGGCAGGCCGAAGGACAGTTGGTCGGCGCCCGCCTGCTCCCAGCGCTTGCACTGCCGGAGCACCTCGGACGGGTCTCCGCAGATCAGCAGTTCCTCGGCGATCAGCAGCTCGATGATCTCCGCGTTGTACTCGGGGAGCGTCTCGGGCCACTGCGGGATCGCCTCGGGCCGCGGGAAGGTGTCGTGGTAGCGGAAGACCAGCGACTGGAAGCGGTTCATGTTGGCGTTGACGGCGATCTCGACGGCCTTGTCGTGGGTCTCGGCGCAGATCGCGGTCGAGGTGACCATGACGTTGTCGTTGACGAAGGCGCCGATGGCCTTCGCCTCCTGGATGGCCGTCTTGTACTGCTCCAGCACCCACTCCATGTCGGAGACCTTCTGGACGCTGAAGCCGAGGACGCCGAGGCCCTTCTTGGCGGCCATGGCGTACGAGGTGGGGGATCCCGCGGCGTACCACATGGCCGGGTGGGCCTTGCCGTACGGCTTGGGGAAGATCTTCCGCGGCGGCAGCGACCAGTGCTTGCCGCTGAACCCCTCGTACTCCTCCTGGAGGAACATCTTGGGGAACTCCGCGATGGTCTCCTCCCAGATCTCCTTGGTGCCGTTCATGTCCTCGATGCCCGGGAGGAAGCCGAGGATCTCGTGGCTGCCGGCGCCGCGGCCGGTGCCGAACTCGAAGCGCCCCTTGGAGAGGTGGTCGAGCATGGCGACCTTCTCCGCGACCTTGACCGGGTGGTTCACGGGGGCCAGCGGGTTGAAGATGCCGGAGCCGAGGTGGATGCGCTCGGTGGCGTGGGCGAGATAGCCGAGGAACACCTCGTTCGCGGAGAGGTGCGAGTACTCCTCCAGGAAGTGGTGCTCGGAGGCCCAGGCGTACTTGAAGCCGGACTTGTCGGCCTGGATGACGTACTCGGTCTCCTCGATCAGCGCCTTGTGCTCCGCCTCGGGGTCGACCTTGGACCGCGCCTCAGGCACGTATCCCTGCACGAAGAGCCCGAATTCCAAGGGGGTTCACCGTCCTTTGATTTCTGACGTTGCGTCAGATTCGATGTCCCGACTGTTCCACCGCCGGGGCGGGAGCGTCAATACCTGACGCCCCATCAGATGCCGGTCAGAGGATGCTCACGCCGGCCATCCAGCCCCCGTCGATGACGAACGGCTGCCCGGTGATGTACGAGGAGTCCTCGCCGGTCAGGAAGAGCGCCAGGCGCGCGATCTCGTCCGGCCGGCCGACCCGCCCCATCGGCACGACCCGCTTGTACAACTCGGCCATCGCGTCCCTGGCCTCGTCGCTCACCCCCGCCGGGTCCAGCAGCGCCGGGTTGGCCATCGGCGTGTCCACGGCGCCCGGGCACATGGCGTTGACCCGGATGTTCCTTCCCGCCAGTTCCAGCGCCGCCACCCTGGTCAGACCCAGGATCGCGGCCTTGGTCGCCGCGTACGCGCCGACGTACGCCATGCCCGTCAGACCGGTGTACGAGGAGGTGTTGACGATCGTGCCCCCGCCGGCCGCCGCGATCTCGGGCGCGACGGCCTTGATGCCGAGGAACGCGCCGACCTGGTTGACCCGGATCACCTGCTGGAACTCCTCCAGCGGGGTCGCGGTCAGCTCGTTGAAGCGCAGGATGCCCGCGTTGTTGACCAGCCCGTCGATCCGGCCGAAGGCCTCCTTCGCCGCCTCGACGGCGGCGGCCCAGTCCTCCTCGCGGCTCACGTCCATCCGTACGTACCGGGCCCGGTCCTCGCCGATCTCCTTGGCGACCGCGGCGCCCTGCTCGTCCAACACGTCGCCCAGGAGCACCTTGGCGCCCTCCGCCGCGAAGAGCCGGGCCTCCTGCTCGCCCTGACCGCGCGCCGCACCGGTGATGACGACGACGCGTCCGTCCAACTTGCCCATGGCGGGTACTCCTGCCCTAGTCGTTGAGGAGGGGGGCCACCTCGGCCCCGAAGGCGGCGATCTGGTCGGTCAGTTCGGCGACGTCCCGATTGCGGAACCGGACCTGGATCTGGTCCACGCCCAGCGCCCGGTACTCCCGCAGGGACTCCGCGAGCGCCTCGGCCTTTCCGGTGAGGGCCCGCCGGCCGGTGTCCCAGCCGGGCTCGCCCACGTACAGGGGCTCGGTGATGGCACCGATCTCGATGGGGCGGGTGACCCCCGCCGCCTCGCGCAGCTCCCTGATCCGGGCGATCCGCTCCGGAAGCCGGTCGCGCGGATCCCCCTGCGGGAGCCAGCCGTCACCGCGCACCGCCGCGCGGCGCACGGCGGCGGGCGAGGAGCCGCCGACCCAGAAGGGGATGCGGGTCTGCGTGGGCCGGGGCAACTGGCCCAGGTCCCGGAACGAGAACGACCCGCCCTCGAACTCCGGGTACTCCTCCGGCCCGAGCGCCACCCGCAACGCGTCCAGCGTCTCGTCGAGCACGGCCCCGCGCCGCTCGAAGTCGACGCCGAGGGCCTCGAACTCCTCCCGCACGTGCCCCGCGCCGACCCCGAGGATCAGCCGGCCGCCGCAGAGGTGGTCGAGCGTGGCGTACTGCTTTGCGGTGATCAACGGATGCCGCAGGCCGACGATCGCGACGTGGCTCAGCAACCGGACGTGTTCGGTGATCCCCGCGAGGAAGGACAGGGTGGCCACCGGGTCGTACCAGACGGTGCTCATGGGCCCGGCCATCGCGCGCGGGATGGCCACGTGGTCGCAGGTGGCCACGTAACCGAAACCGGCCCGGTCGGCGGCCCGGGCCACCGCGGCGAGTTCGGCGGCGCCGGCCGTCGCCTCCCAGGGCTCGGCGTAGATGGTGCTCTGCGACTGGATCGGGAGTTGCATCCCGTACACCAGCCGGCCTTCGGGAAACACGCGCGCCATGACCGTCCCCACCTCGCCTTCGACTTCGACCTGTTCGGGAGGCCGACACCGGGGGCCATCGTCATAGCTGACGGTCCGTCAGGCAAGAGGTGCGACCGGACCTGGTGCGGGGCCGGGCTGGATCGGGCCCGGCGGGTGTGGCCCTGGCGGGATCGGGCCTGGCGGGATCGGGTGGCCGGCGCCTAGGGTGCGGCGACCGAGGAGTCGCGAGCGCGGGAGACGCGGGTGGAACTGTTCCTGACCCTGTTCAGCGCGGTGGCGTGGACGCTCGTGTACGCGGAGGCGATCCGGGTCGGGCTGCGGGACCGCACCTACGCCATGCCGGTCGCCGCCCTCGCGTTGAACTTCGCCTGGGAAGCGACGTACGCCACGACCGACTTCCTCGCCGGGGTGTCCCCGCAGGGCGTGGTCAACGTGGTGTGGGCCGCCGCCGACGTCGTCATCATCGGCACCTACCTGCGGTTCGGGCGGGCGGAGCTGCCGGAGTTCGTGACCCGGCCCCTGTTCGCCGGGTGGAGCGCGCTCGTCTTCGCCGGCGCCTTCGCCGTGCAGTGGCTGTTCCTGGCGCAGTTCGGGACGCACGACGCGTCGCGCTACTCCGCGTTCCTGCAGAACCTGCTGATGTCCGGCCTCTTCATCGCCCTGTACGCGGGCCGGCGCGGGCCGCGCGGGCAGTCCCTCGTCATCGCCGTCGCGAAGTGGCTCGGGACGCTGGCGCCGACCCTGCTCTTCGGGGTGATCGAGGACGCCCCGTTCATCCTCGGGCTCGGGGTGCTGTGCTCGGTGTTCGACCTCGCGTACATCGCGCTGCTCGCGCGGGAAGGCCGCGCCGGCCGCCGGGAGACCACGGTCAGAATCCCCGCGGCCCCATGACGACGACGGGCTTCGCCGCCGGGTCCAGGGTCTGCAGGAGCTTCTTCATCGCCTCCTTGGGGATGCCGACGCAGCCCTGCGAGGGCCCGTCGTGGTCCACGTGCAGCCAGATGTTGCCGCCCCGCTCCTCGCCCTGCGGCTTGCGCGGGTCGAGCGGCGACACCCCCCGTTCCCGGTTGAAGTCGATCGCCACGACGTAGTCGAAGGCGCCGGTCAGGGGCTCGCCGTTCACTCCGGTGCCCGTGGCGACGAAGCCGTCGTCCTCGTCGTACGAGAACTTCGTGCCCGGCGGCTTCGGCAGCAGACCGCCCGCGTCGGTCAGGGAGTAGACGCCCTGCGGGGAGGTCAGGTCCCCGTAGGTGCGCTCCTCGGGCGCGGACCAGCCCTTCGCCCCGTTGCGGGCCGGCCAGGTGTCCGCCCGGATCCAGTCGCCGCCGGGCGCGGAGCGCGACCAGAGGGTCACGACGGACTCGGAGGAGACCGCGGACTTGCCCGTGACCACGATCAACTGCCGGGAGTCCTTCGGGATCCTGGCCCGGGTCGCCTTGCCGAGCCCCGGGAGGACGTCGTTGCCCCGCGGGCGGGCCCGGTCCTCGGCGAGTGCCGCGCGGTCCGCCGCGGTCCTCGGGCGGGAGTCCGGGTGGGCCGAGCCGGGGTCGGCCCCCGGGGTGTCGCGGGCGACGTGGACCCAACCGGCGGTGAAGAGGAGCAGGCCGAGACCCGCCGCGACGGCGAGGGCCCGGAGGTTGCGCTGCCGGGGGGCTCGGGTGCGGACGGGGCGACCGGGACGGGCTCGGACGAACTTGCTCATTCAATCGACCGTACACAGCGGATCTTCCAATTCACCGAAGGGGGGACCTCTTCGGCGCGGCAGGGTGGGGGGGCGCGGGGGCGCGGGGCGCCAGGGTCGGGTGGGCGCGGGGCCGGGGTGCGGGGCGCGGGCGGACCCGGGGCGCGGGGGCCGGGGTGGGCGCGGGGCCGGGGCCGGGTGGACGGGGCGCCGGGGCGCGGGCGGGCCGGGGGGCGGGGCGCGGGCGGCGGACGCCGGGAGTGCGGCCGGGCGCGGGTCAGGGACGAGGGTCCGGGGCGGCGCCGGGCGCGGGGCCTGGAGGCGGGCCGGGGGTGGGGGTGGGGAACTCGACGCGGACCGTGAGACCGCCCTCCGGCGCCGGGTTGGCCCGGGCCCTCAGCTCCGCCCCGTGGGCCCGCGCGATCGAGGCGACGATCGACAACCCCAGCCCGGCGCCCTCGCCGGCCGTGTGCAGCCGTTCGGCGCGGCGCCGGAACGGCTCCAGCAGGCGCGGCACGTCGCCCGGCTCTATCACCGGCCCGGTGTTCGACACCGTCAACGAGCCGTCGGCGCAGGTCGTGACGCTCACCCGGCCGCCCGCCCGGTTGTGCCGGACCGCGTTGGCCAGCAGGTTCCGCACCAGGTGGCCGAGCAACGCCCGGTCACCTGTGACCGTCAACGGCCCGAGCTCCCGTACGACGGTCGGCGTCGACCCGGAGGGTACCGGCGTCCCGCGCGCCGAGATCTCGGCGGCCAGGTCCCCGACCCCCGCCGCCCCGCCCGCGACCCCGTCCCCGCCCGCCGGCGCGCGGCCGCCGCCCACGACCACCGCGTGCACCGTGGTCCCGTGCGCGGCCGCCCCGTCCGCCACGGTCCCGACCCCCGCCGCCCCGACCACAGCGGCCGTTCCGACCGTCGCCGCCCCCACCGTCGCGACCTTCGCCGTCCCGGCCGCCCCCACCGACCCGTCCGCGGACCCGGCCGCCGCGTCCGCCATCGCGTCCGCCACCGTCGCCGTGAGGGCCGCCAGGTCCACCGGTGCCGTCTTCTCCAACCCCTCCTCCGAGACGGCGAGGAGCAGCAGCGACTCGATGAGGTGCTCGCTCGACTCCGCGACGCCGATCAGCTTGTGGCGGATCCGGGCCACCTTCTGCGGTGTCGGCTCTCCCGCCAACCCGATCTCGGCCGCCGCCCGCTGTACGGCCAGCGGGGTCCGCAGCTCGTGGGCGGCGTTCGCGGCGAACCGGCGCTGCGCCCCGACCAGGCCCTCCATGCGGTCCAGCATCCCGTCGAAGGTGTCGGCGAGCCGCTTCAGTTCGCCGGGCGGCGCCTGGAGGTCGATCCGTTCGTGCAGGTTGGCGCCGGACAGCCGGCGGGCCGTCTCCGTGATCACGCCGACGGGGCGCAGCACGCGGCCGGCCATCCACCAGGCCAGCCACATGGACACGGCGGCGAAGACGGCGAGGGCGACGAGGGACACGACGAGGAGCTCGTGGAGGGTGGCCTGTTCGACGGCGGCGGAGACGTTGCGGGTGACCCGGTACGACTCCAGTTGCTCGGCGGTCGGCACGGCCTCGGCCGGGAGACGCTCGGCGGGCACCCAGACCTTCTCGCCGGGCACCGGGCCCGCGCCCTGCCGGAAGGCGGGGATGGTGGTGGTCACGGCGCCGTTGATGCGGGAGGGGAGCCCGTTGCGGACGAGTACGTTCACCAGGGCGACCAGGCCGCCGCCGGCGAGCAGGAGCAGCGCGCCGTAGAGGGTGGTGAGGCGGGCGCGCTCGGAGCGGAGCACCGCTCTCATCGCGGACCACCGATCCGGTAGCCGGCGCCCGGCACCGTCTCGATCAGCGGCGGCTCGCCCAGCTTCGCGCGCAGTTTGCTCAAGGTCACCCGTACGGCGTTGGTGCGGTAGGAGGTGTCCTCCTCCCACACGCGCTCGATCAGGTCGTCGCTGCTGAGGACCGCTCCCTCGGCGCGCAACAGCGCCTCCAGCACCGCGAACTCCTTGCGGGACAGCGCCAGCCGGTGGCCGTCGCGGGTGGCGGACCGCCGGGCGGTGTCCACGGCGATGCCCGAACGCTCCAGCACGGGAGGCAGCGCCGGATGGGCGCGCCGGCCCAGTGCCAGGACCCGGGCGAGCAGCTCGTCGTAGGCGAACGGCTTGGTGAGGTAGTCGTCCGCGCCGAGACCGAGGCCCTCCACCCGGTCCCGGACGCTCCCGAACGCGGTCAGCATCAGCACCCGGGTCAGCAGCCGCTCGCGCACCACCTGGCGGCAGACCTCGTCGCCGTGCAGGCCGGGCAGGTCGCGGTCGAGCACGAGGACGTCGTACTCGCCGAGGCGCAGCCGGTGCAGTGCCTCCAGGCCGTCGCCCGCCTCGTCGACGGCCAGCGCGTCGCCGCGCAGCCCCTCGGCGATCATCTCCCGGAGGAACTCCTCGTCCTCCACCACCAGAACTCGCATTCGTCCTCTTTACCCGAGAAGGACATTTCCTCGTCGTAAGGCCGGTGGGAGAGGGAAGCGAAACCCCGCCTTGCCCCAGGGTCGGGCCCATGAAGCGACACATACGGCGACCCTCGCAGCGATCCATGACCCTCGGCACGGCCGCGGTGCTCACCGGTCTGACCCTCTTCGTGACCGCGTGCACGGGCGGAACAGGTGCCTCCGACGGTTCGGGCGGTTCGGGCGGGTCCGACGGTTCGGGCGGATCGGGCGGATCGGGCGGCAAGAAGGACGGCGCGGCCGGCGGCAACGCGTCGAGCGGGAGCGGAGGCGGCGGCGACAGCGGGAAGATCGCCGACGACGCGCTCAAGATGCGCACGTGCCTGCGCGAACACGGCATCGACGCGCCCGATCCGGAACCCGGCCAGGATCCGCGCGGCATGACGCTCGGCGGCGGCGCCGATCCGGAGACGATGCGGAAGGCGATGGAGGCGTGCGGGATGAAGGGCCCCGGCTCCGGCGCCGGTCCCACGCAGGAGGAGAAGGACAAGGAACTCAAGTGGGTCCGGTGCATGCGCGAGCACGGCGTCAACCTCAAGGACCCCGAGTACACGGGCGGCATGAAGAGCGCCACGGAGATCCCCAAGGGCCAGGAGAAGGCCTTCGAGGAGGCCCAGAAGAAGTGTGAAGCGGCGTGAGGAGGCGGCGCGGGTGGCTGCTCGCTTCCCTGGCCGTGCTGCTCGCCGCGTCCGGCGGTGGCTACGTGGTGCTGGCCGGACCACAGGAGGACTCCGGCCGGTCCGGTGACCGCCGCGCCGATGGCCTCCCGCCGGCCACCGCCCCCGTCAAGCGCGGCGACCTCGACTCCGGCCTCCAGGTCGAGGGGACCCTCGGCTACGCGAAGGAGCGCAAGCAGAACGCCGCCGGGCCCGGGGTGCTGACCTGGACGGCGGCGGAGGGCTCGGTGGTCGAGCGGGACGACAGGCTGTACGAGGTCGACGGCAGGGCGGTGCGCCTCATGTACGGGGCCACGCCGATGTACCGCCCGCTGAAGGGCGGGGACAAGGGCGAGGACGTCAAGCAGCTCAAGCAGAACCTGCTGGCCCTCGGGTACGGGACGGGCCTGGACGCGTCGGACGGCACCTTCACGGCGGGCACGACGGCGGCGGTCAAGCGGTGGCAGAAGGCCCACAAGGAGAAGGAGACGGGCGAGCTCGCCAAGGAGGCCGTCGCCTTCGCCTCCGGCCCGCAGCGGGTGCAGAAGAACGACGCGGCGGTCGGCGACGAGGCGGCTCCGGGCAAACCGGTGCTGACGCTGACCGGGACGCGGCGCTCGGTCCGCTTCGCGTTGGACGTGGCGAAGGCGGGCTCGGTGAAGACCGGGGACAAGGTCACCGTCGACCTGCCGGGCGGCGGCACGGCCGGCGGGACCGTCGAGTCGGTGGGCAGCACCGCCAATCCCGACGATCCCCCGGGCGGCGGGGGCGGGGGTGCGGGCGGCGGCTCCGGCGGAGGCGACAAGCCGAAGGTGGAGGTGACGGTGGCCCTCGACGACGCCGCCGGGGCCAAGGGACCGGACCGGTCCCCGGTGACCGTGCGGCTGACCGGCGAGACCCGGAAGGGGGTGCTGTCCGTACCGGTCAACTCGCTGCTGGCGCTGGCCGGCGGCGGCTTCGGCGTGCAGGTGGTCGAGGGCGGCGCGGCGCGCGACGTACGGGTCGACCTGGGCATGTTCGGGCAGGGCCGGGTGGAGGTCACGGGCGACTCCCTCAAGGAGGGCATGCGCGTGGGGGTGCCCACCACATGACCGCGCACGACACGCCCGACACCCCGCACGACACGCCCCCGGCCACACCCACACCCACGCACGACACGACGACACGCCCCTGGGACCGGCCCGGGGCTCCGTCCGCGGACCGACGCGCAGCCCCGCCCGCGGACCCGCCCGCGGACCTGCTCGCGGACCGGCCCGCCACGACCGTCGTGGAGCTCACCGGCGTCACCAAGGAGTACCCGGGCGGCGTCGCGGCCCTGCGCGGGGTCGACCTGACCGTCGCGAGCGGCGAACTCCTCGCCATCGTCGGCCCGTCGGGCTCCGGCAAGTCCACCCTGCTGCACATCGTCGGGACCCTGGACCGGCCGACCGCCGGCTCGGTCTCCATCGCCGGGTACGACGTCGCGACCCTGTCCGACCGGGCCCTGTCCGCGCTGCGCTCGCGTCATGTCGGCTTCGTCTTCCAGTCCTTCCACCTGGTACCGGGCATCAGCGCCCGGGCGAACGTCGCCGAGGGGCTGCTGTACTGCGGCTTCTCGCGGGCCGAGCGCGGCCGGCGGGCGGCTGCGGCCCTGGAGCGGGTCGGCCTCGGGGACCGGATGGACCACCGGCCCCACGAACTGTCCGGCGGGCAGAAGCAACGCGTCGCCATCGCCCGCGCGGTGGCGGGCGAACCGGATCTGCTGCTGGCGGACGAGCCGACCGGGGCGCTGGACACGGCGTCCGGGGAGTCGGTGATGGAGCTGTTGCGCGAACTGAACCGGGACGGTGCCACCATCGCCGTGATCACCCACGATCAGGAGATCGCCGCGAGCCTGCCCCGGCAGGTGCGGATCCGCGACGGCGAGATCGTCGCGGACGTGTGGAACCCCGGCCCGGGACAGGGCGCGGGACAGGGCGCGGACCGGAACCGGTCGGGGGCGGTCACATGAGCGACACCCCCACGAGGGCCCGTACGAAGGGCCGCACGAGGGGCCGTACGAGGACCGGTGCGAGGACCGGTACGAGGATGCGCGCGCGACGGCTCGTCCCGCCGCGGCTGAGCCCCCGCGACGTGTTCCACGTAGGTTCGGCGGGGCTGCGGTCGCGGCCCGTGCGCGTGTTCCTCTCTGCGCTCGGGATCGCCATCGGGATCGCGACGATGATCGCGGTCGTCGGGATCTCCTCGTCCAGCCAGGCCAAGCTGCTGCGGGAACTCGACAAGCTGGGTACGAACATGCTGGTCGTGACGCCGGGGCAGTCCATGTTCAGCGGGCAGGACACGAAACTGCCGAAGGACGCCCCGGGCATGATCGGCCGCATCGAGGGGGTCGAGTCGGTCGGTACGACGGGTGACGTGAAGGAGTCCGTACGCCGGTCGGAGAACATCCCGAAGGAGGAGACGGGAGCCATTGCCGTGAAGGCGGCCCGCGATCGGCTGCTCGACACGCTGCGCGCCCGGATGGCGAAGGGGACCTGGCTCAACGAGGCCACCGGCCGCTATCCCTCCGTCGTGCTCGGCGACGTCTCGGCGCGCCGGCTCGGCATCACGGAGCCGGGCCGGCAGGTCTTCATCGGCGGGCGGTACTTCACGGTGATCGGCATCCTGGAGCCGATCCCGCTGGCCCCCGAGATCGAACGCTCCGCGCTGGTCGGCTGGGAGGCGGCGGAGCGGCTGCTCGGCTTCGACGGCCACCCGACGGCCGTCTACGAACGCTCGGCGGACGACCGGGTCACCGCCGTCCGCGACCTCGTCGGCCGGACGGCCAACCCGTCGAGTCCCAGCACCGTTTCCGTCACCGATCCCTCCGCGGCGCTCCAGGCCAAGGCCGCCACGGAAGGGGCCTTCAGCACCCTCCTGCTCGGCCTGGGCGGCATCGCCCTGCTCGTGGGCGGGGTCGGGGTGGCCAACACGATGATCATCTCGGTGTTGGAGCGCCGCCACGAGATCGGCCTGCGCAGGTCGCTGGGTGCGACCAAGGGGCAGGTCCGGATCCAGTTCGTCACGGAGTCCCTGCTGCTGTCCGGACTCGGCGGCGCGGCGGGCATCGTCCTCGGCGGCGCGGCCACGGCCGTCTACGCCCGGGTCGGCGACCTGCCCTGGGTCGTCCCCCTCTGGGCCGTCACCGGCGGCTTCGCCTCCACCCTGGCCATCGGGACGTTCGCCGGCCTCTACCCGGCGGTCCGCGCCGCCCGCCTCTCCCCGACGCTGGCGTTGCAGGCGGGGTAGGAGGGGCAGGGCGGAACGGAGGGACTGGACCCGGGGGGACGGGCGCGGCCATGATCGCTTCGAACTTCCCGGTGTCTTCCCACGATTGCGAGAACGATGACCGACGCCTTGGTCGAGGACGGCTTCCTGATACTCCACGGTTGGCAGAACCAACGGCCCGCCGGCCACTGGGAACACTGGCTGGCCGACCGGCTCACGGCCTCGGGGCACGCCGTGGACTACCCGGCCCTTCCCGACCCGGACCATCCGGACCTGGAGGTGTGGCTGGCCGAGCTGCGCGAGCGGCTCGGCGCGCTGCCCGGTCGGCGGCGCACCGTCGTCTGCCACAGCCTGGCCTGCGTGCTGTGGCTCCACGCGGCGGCCCGGGGCGACGTGGCGGTCCCGGTCGACCGGGTGCTCCTCGTCGCCCCGCCGTCGGCGGGCTACCTGGGCCGGTACCCGGAGGTCGCCGCGTTCGCGCCGCCCCGGGTTTCGTCCGCGCAGCTGTACGCCACGGCCGGGTACGTCCGGATGGTCGGCGGCGACGACGACCCGTGCTGCCCGGAGGGCGCCGCCGCCGTCTTCGCCGAGCCGCTCGGCCTGCCGGTGGACGTCCTGGCCGGCCAGGGGCACCTGGGCGAGGACGCGGGATACGGCCCCTGGCCCTCGCTCCTCGACTGGTGCGTCGAGCGCGACGACGACGCTCCGATCCGGTCCCGCGCGCGGTGAACCGACCCCGCACGGATCGACCGGGCCCGCGCGGGGTCACCCCGGCCCGCGCCGTGTGAACCGGGCCCGCGCCCTTCGGGGGCGCGGGTACCGCCCACCGCCGGGCGGGCACCGCCCACCGCCGATCCCGATTTCGTCAACGGCCCCGCGGAAACGGCCGACTCCCCCGATTTCGGCGTGTTCAATCGTCTGCGCTCCGGGGAATTCGGGAAATGCGCCCGACTGCAGGACAGTTACCGTCCGGCCTTTTCAGTCGTACCCTGATCTGATGAGAACTCCACGTCAGGCAGCGCGCATTGTGGTCCTGTCGCCCACGGGATCGGTATTTCTCTTTCGGGAGAACAACGTGGAAGTGGGCATCCACTGGCTTCCCCCCGGCGGGGGAATCGACCCCGGGGAAAGCCCCGAGGAATGTGTGCGGCGCGAGTTGCGCGAGGAGACCGGGTGGACCGATCTCGAACCTCGCCGGCTGCTCTGCACCTGGGAGCACGACTTCACCCACCAGGGCATCCCCGTCCGGCAGCACGAGCACATCTACGTCACCTCGGGCCCGCTGCGCGATCCCGTCCCGGAGTCGCCCGACGCCCAGTGGAGTTGGCTCTCGCGGGACGCGCTGGCGGCGCTCGGGGAGCCGCTGTGGCCGCCGCGGTTGGCGGACCTGCTGGCGGACGTGTCCGCCGAGCCGGTGCACCTCGGCCTGATGGTGTGAGCCGGGGCCGGCCCGGCTCCGGCCCGTCGGGACGCGGCGCGGGACGACCGCGCCGGCGTACCGACGCGGCACGGGACGCCACGGCGCGGCACGACCCACCGCGGCACGACCCACCGCAGCGCGGATCAGCTCGGCACGGCCCACTGCGGTGTGGCTCACCGCGCCGCGGATCACCCCGCCGTGACTCACCGCGGCGCGGATCACCGCGGCGCGACTCACCGCGCCGCGGCGCTCCCGGGCGTACTCGCGGTCCCGGGCGCGGTCCCGGTCGCGCGGCGGTAGAGGGTGGCCGCGTACTCCCCGAGGACGGTGCTCGTCGAGACGTCGTCCGTGTCGCCGCCCGTCAGCACGCCGACGATCTTGCCGTCGCGGGCGATCCACGCGCTGCCGCTGGTGCCCCCGGGGAAGTCGGCGCAGTCGAACCGCTGCTCCGCCGCCTTCTCGCGTACCGCCACCGCCGTGCAGGTGCGCGGCACGCCGCGGTCGGCCGGGTAGCCGGTCACCGTGACCTGCTCGCCCGTGCGGCCCGTGGTGTCCAGGACGGCCGCGCCGGTGACGTCCTCGATGTTGCGGCCGGAGGAGTCGGGGGCGAGACGGGCGAAGGCGAGGTCGTAGTCGTCGTTCGCGTCATCCGTCCAGCGCTCGTCCTCGTAGACCTCTTCGAGCCGCCAGGCACCGAGCGGGGCCGTGGTGCCGGCGTACGCGGGTGCGAATATCGGGCCGTTCGCGCCCTGTTTGCCGGGGGCCAGGCAGTGCCCGGCGGTGACGATCAGGTTCCGTCCGGGGCTGTGCACGACGGTCGCCGTGCAGAAGTGGTCGCCGTCCACACGGCCTTCCGGGTTGCCTTCGAACAGCGCCCCGGCGAACTTCACGGGACCGCCCGGGCCGGGGGTCACGGCGGTCGGTCGGGGCGCCGGAGACGTGGACAGTTGCGGTTGCTTCGGCGATTGCGATCGCGATGACGGGCTGGGTGACGCCGGCCCCGAGGGAGCACCCTCCGCCCGTGTGGCCGCCGCCTGGTCTGCGGCCGGCACCACCTTTGTCATGGCGGCGGATGCCCCCAGTGCGGCCACCGCGCACAACACCACGGTCACCACGGTCCGCTTGTCCACCACAGCTGTCCTCCCCCGGTTTGCTCTGGCGAATCATGCCCTGGCGTCGCTCCCGCCCGCAAGGCGGGGGTGCGCCAAGGTCGCGCCGGATCAAGCCCCTTGCCCGCCCCGACCCGTCGAACGCCGCGGCGCTCGGCCCCCGGACGCGTTCCGTCCGGGGCCGAGCGCCGTGCCGGGGGTCGCGTCCCGCCGGCCGCCGCGGGCCGGGTGAGGCTTCGGCGCCCGGGTCTACGCGCCCGGCCAGAGACCCTCCGGGGTGAGGCCCAGCAGGTCGATGGCGTTGCCGCGGACGATGCGGTCGACCACGTCGGGGGCGAGGTGTCCCATCTGGGCCTCGCCGACCTCCCGGGACTTGGGCCAGGTGGAGTCGGAGTGCGGGTAGTCCGTCTCATAGAGGACGTTGGCCACACCGATGGAGTCCAGGTTCCGCAGCCCGAAGGCGTCGTCGAAGAAGCAGCCGAAGACGTGCTCGGCGAAGAGTTCCGACGGCGGGCGCAGCACCTTGTCGGCGACCCCGCCCCAGCCGCGGTTCTCCTCCCACACCACGTTCGCGCGCTCCAGGATGTAGGGGATCCAGCCGATCTGCCCCTCGGCGTACATGATCTTGAGGTTGGGGAAGCGTTCGAACTTGCCGCTCATCAGCCAGTCCACCATCGAGAAGCAGCAGTTGGCGAAGGTGATGGTCGAACCGACCGCCGGCGGGGCGTCGGCGGAGGTGGAGGGCATGCGCGAGGAGGAACCGATGTGCATGGCGATGACCGTGCCCGTCTCGTCGCACGCCTGGAGGAACGGGTCCCAGTCGTCGGTGTGGATGGACGGCAGCCCGAGGTGGGGCGGTATCTCCGAGAAGGCGACGGCCCGCACGCCCCGGGCCGCGTTGCGGCGGACCTCGGCCGCGGCGAGTCGGGCGTCCCACAGGGGGACGAGGGTGAGGGGGATGAGCCGGCCCGCCGCGTCGGGGCCGCACCACTCCTCCACCATCCAGTCGTTGTAGGCGCGGACGCCGAGCAGTCCGAGCTCCCGGTCCTTGGCCTCGGTGAAGGTCTGCCCGCAAAAGCGCGGGAAAGTGGGGAAACACAGGGCCGACTGGACGTGGTTGACGTCCATGTCCGCGAGCCGGTCGGGAACCGCGAAGGACCCCGGGCGCATCTGCTCGTAGGTGATGACTTCCAGTTTGATCTCGTCGCGGTCGTACCCGACCGCGGTGTCGAGGCGGGTGAGCGGGCGGTGCAGGTCTTCGTAGACCCACCAGTCGCCCACCGGGCCGTCGTCGCCCTTCGCCCCCATGACGGGGGCGAACTTGCCGCCCAGGAAGGTCATTTCCTTCAGGGGGGCGCGGACGACGCGCGGGCCGACGTCGTGGTACTTGGACGGGAGCCGGTCCCGCCAGACATGAGGGGGCTCCACCGTGTGGTCGTCCACCGAGATGATCTTCGGGAAGGTCTCCATGTGAACCACGGTAGCGTCGATCTGACGAACCGTCAGCTAGTTGGACGGCACCGGGGAAGCGATCAGTCCGCCGCGGGCTGACGTGTACGTGCAAGACAGGGCAGACTGACCCTTACAACGACGGAAGGCAGGGGGGACGACAGATGGACGGCGTACCGGCCATCCCGCACCAGCGGAACCACCCCGAGGCAGCCCGGACCACCACGGACGCGGTCGACGCCCCGCCCGAAACCCCCTCCCGAACCGTCGCCGGGAGCACCGCCGCGACCGCCCCCCGGAAGACCTCGCCCGCCGGGAGCGCCACCGCCCCGAGGGCCGCCACAGGGGACACCGACCGGCCCCGACCCACCCCCTGCGGGAACCGCTTCGCCGTCCTCGGCCCCATCCGGGCCTGGCGCGGCCCCGAGTTGCTGCCCTCCGGCAGCCCCCAGCAGCGGGCCCTGCTCGCCGTCCTCCTGCTCCGCGACGGCCGCACCGCCACCGCGCCCGAGCTCATCGACGCCATCTGGGGCGAGGACCCCCCGCAGCAGGCCCTCGCCACCATCCGCACGTACGCCTCCCGCCTGCGCAAGGTCCTCGACCCCGGGTTGCTCGTCACCGACGCCGGCGGCTACGCCATCCGCACCCCCGCCGGAGCCCTGGACCTGGGCATCGCCCGCGCCCTGGCCGGCGACGCCGAGAAGGCCCGCGCCGGCGGGGACCGCGCCCTCGCCCGTACGCTCCTGGCCCGCGCCCTGGACCTGTGGGACGGGGAACCCCTCGCCGGGGTGCCGGGCCCGCACGCCGACACCGAGCGCACCCGGCTCGCCGAGTGGCGCCTCCAGCTGCTGGAGACGCGCCTGGACCTCGATCTGGAGGTCGGCCAGCACGCCGAGGCCGTCTCCGAGCTCACCGCCCTCACCGCCGCCCACCCCCTGCGGGAGCGGCTGCGCGAGCTGCTGATGCTCGCCCTCTACCGCAGCGGCCGGCAGGCCGAGGCCCTCGCCGTGTACGCCGACACCCGCCGGCTCCTGGCGGACGAGCTCGGCGTCGACCCCCGGCCCGAACTCTCCGCCCTCCAGAGCCGGATCCTGTCCGCGGACGCCGAACTCGCCCTCGCGGAGGACCCCACGCCGGCCGCCGCACCCGTCCTTGTGAGGCCGGCCCAATTGCCCGCGACCGTACCGGACTTCACCGGCCGCGCCCCGTTCGTCACCGAACTCGGCAAGATCCTGTCCGGAGCGGAGGGCCAGGTCATGGCCGTGTCCGCGCTCGCCGGCATCGGCGGCGTCGGCAAGACCACCCTGGCCGTGCACGTCGCGCACGCCGCCCGCCCGCACTTCCCCGACGGCCAGTTGTACGTGGACCTCCAGGGCACCGAACCGCGACCGGCCGAGCCCGTCGCCGTGCTCGGCTCCTTCCTGCGGGCCCTGGGCACCCCCGACACCGCCATCCCCGACTCCCCCGCCGAACGGGCCGCGCTGTACCGGTCCACCCTCGACGGCCGCCGCGTCCTGGTCCTGCTCGACAACGCCCGCGACGCCGCCCAGGTCCGCCCGCTGCTGCCGGGCACCGCGGGCTGCGCCGCGCTCGTCACCAGCCGGGTCCGGATGTCGGGCCTCGCCGGCGCCCACCTCGTCGACCTCGACGTGATGAGCCCGGAGGAGGCGCTCCAGCTCTTCACCCGAATCGTCGGCGCCGAACGGGTCGGCGCCGAACGGCAGGCCGCCCTCGACGTGGTCGGGGCCTGCGGCTTCCTGCCGCTGGCCATCCGCATCGCCGCGTCCCGGCTCGCCGCCCGCCGCACCTGGACGGTGTCCGTCCTCGCCGCCAAGCTCGCCGACGAGCGTCGCCGCCTCGACGAACTCCAGGCCGGGGACCTCGCCGTGAAGGCCACCTTCGAGCTGGGATACGGACAGTTGGAGCCGGCCCAGCAGCGGGCGTTCCGGCTCCTCGGGCTCGCCGACGGGCCCGACATCTCCCTCGCCGCGGCGGCGGCCGTGCTCGACCTGCCCGAGCACGACACCGAGGACCTCCTGGAGGCTTTAGTCGACTGCTCCCTCCTCGAATCCGCCGCACCCGGCCGCTACCGCTTCCACGACCTGGTCCGTCTCTACGCACGTGCCTGCGCGGAGCGCGACGAGCAGCCGCCGAGCGGGCGCGACGCCGCCCTCGACCGACTCCTGGACTTCTACCTGGCCACCGCCGCCGGGGTGTACGCCCTGGAGCGGCCCGGCGACCGGCTGCCCGCCCACATGGCCGCCACCCACCACCCCGGCCTGGTCTTCACCGAGCCGCGCGCCGCACTGGACTGGCTGTTCGCCGAGGCGGACCCGCTGTTGGCGTGCGTCCGACAGGCCTCCGTGCGCACCACCGGGCGCGGCGGCCTGGTCGACGTGCTGCGCCGCTCCGTGGACCTGCTGTGGGCGGCCAAGGACCTCACCGAGTCGGGGGCCAACTCCAAGCAGTACGAGTCGGCCGCCGTCGCCCTGTGCGAGGCCGCGCACGCCGCCGGTGACCCGCACGCCGAGGGGCGGGCGCGGATCACGCTCACCATCGTGCACCTGGTCGCGGGCCGGTTCGCCGAGGCCGACGGCGAGGCCAGCCGGGCCACGGCGCTGGCCCGCGAGGCCGAGGACCCGCTGCCGAACTGCTGGGCTCCCAACGACCGCGGCATCATCGCCCTGTACGAGGGCCGGCACGCGGACGGCGAACGGTTCCTGTTGGAGGCCATCGAGAACTTCCGGGCCGACGGGAACTTCGTCGGCGAGGCCAGCGCCCTGTGCAACCTGTCCCGGATCCATGTGATGCTGGGCCGGCTCACCAGCGCCATAGAGCTCGCACAACAGGGCATCGACATCTACGACCGGATGGGCCTGACCCTGCGGCTGGCCAACGGCCGGTACGCGCTGGGCATCGCGCTCACCCAGGCGGGCCGGCTGGGAGAAGCCCTGGCGCAGCTCGCGGAGGCGTTGACGCTCTTCCACGACAACCGGCAACCGCTGTGGGAGGGCGTGACGCACTTCCGGCTCGCCGAGGCCCATCTCGCCGCCCGCCGGCCCACGTTGGCGGCCTCGCACGCCGAGCAGGCCATCGCCCTGCGCGGGATCGGCGGCGAGTGGCGGCGGGCCACGGTGCTGACGGTGCTGGGCAAGGCGCTGGTGCGGTTGGGGCAGACGGACCGGGCGCGGGTGTGCTGGCGGGACGCCGAAACGGTCTTCGAGCGGCTCGGTTCCTCGGAACTGGCCGAAGTACGCACCCTGCTGGCCTCGCAGGTAGCGGCCTGACCAGCGCTTTCGCCGGATGAACGGGACGTTCATCGTTCGTTTATCGCCGCGGGCCATGATGGGTACATCGACTCGACGCGTCGGGGGGACTCGCGGGTCGACTGGAGGACTACCCGTTCGGCGGTCCACGGGGGAATCGCCGAACGGGCCCGACTCATCCATCAGGAGATCCGATGACGACGAACGAGAACGCTCTTCCCAAGGAAGGCGACATCAAGCCGCTCGACAACCACGCGTCGGGCATCGAGATCAAACCGCTGGACAACCATGCCTCGGGCGGTACGCCGCTGCTCGGGCAGGAAGACAAGGCCGCGGACGAGGAGATCGTGACGCTGGACAACCACGCGTCCGGTCCGCGTCCGTAGCGGAGGCGAGCACGACACGTACGGGGGAAACGTACGGGGACAGCACGGGGGAAACGTACGGGGGACCCACGGGGAACGACTCGGGGGAACGTACGGGGGACGGCGGCCGCGGTGGCCCGGGGGGACCACCGCGGCCGCCGCACGTGCGCGTCCGGACTCGTCGGGGCCACCCCGCGGGCGGGCGACGGCGGCCCGACGCCGTCGGTGATTAGGCTGAGGGCGTGTTCACCTCACAGGGACCAAGCCTTCGCGAACTGGCCGTACAGGCCCTCTCCTCCGTCGAGCGCGGCTACGACCTGCTCGCGCCCAAGTTCGACGGGACGCCCTTCCGGACCCCCGACCGGATCCTCGACTCCGTCGAGGAGACCCTGGCCCTGCACGAGGGATCCTTCGACGCCGGGCTGGACGTCTGCTGCGGCACCGGGGCGGGGCTGCCGATGCTGCGCCGGCTGTGCCGGGGCCGGGTGACGGGGGTCGACCTGAGCGCGGGCATGCTCGCGCAGGCGGCGCGGTCCCTCCCCGAGGGGGTCGATCTCCTCCGGGCGGACGTGCGGGCCCTGCCCGACACGCTCCGGGACACGTACGACCTCGCGGTCAGTTTCGGGGCGTTCGGGCACTTCCTGCCGGCCGAGCGGCCCGCCCTCTTCGCCGCCGTGCACGACGCGCTGCGTCCCGGCGGGGTGTTCGCCTTCCCCGTCGGGGCCCCGCTGCCGCCGAGTTCGCCGCTGTGGTGGGCGACGGCCGGCTTCGACGCGGCGATGCGGGTGCGCAACGCCGTGTGGCGGCCGCCGTTCGTCATGTACTACCGCACCTTCCCCTGGGGTCCGGTCCGTGCGGACCTCCGCGCGGCGGGCTTCACCGTGGAGACGACCCCGCTGGAACACTTCGGGTACCGCCCCGACGGCGCCCCCCGCTGGCGCCTCGCGCTGGCCCGACGGTCGGCCGGCCGACCGTCGGCCTCCGGCTGATCACCGGCCGGGGGCACCGGCGGTCTTCTCAGGCGGGGCGCGCGCGCAGTCGCGTCTTGAGTACCTTGCCGCTCGCGTTGCGCGGCAGGTCCGTGACGAACTCCACCTCTCTCGGCACCTTGTAGTTGGCCATCTCCCGCCGGGACCAGGCGATCAGGTCGTCGGAGGTGAGGGTGGAGCCGGGGCGGCGGACCGCGTAAGCCTTGCCCACCTCGCCGAGGCGCGGGTCCGGGACGCCGACCACCGCGACGTCGGCGATGTCCGGGTGCAGGCCGAGGAGCTGCTCGATCTCGGCGGGGTAGGCGTTGAAGCCGCCGACGATGAACATGTCCTTGATCCGGTCGGTGATGCGCAGGTTCCCCGACCGGTCGAGCACCCCCACGTCACCGGTGCGCAGCCAGCCCTCGGGGGTGATGGCGCGGCCCGTCTCCACCGGGTCCTCGAAGTAGCCCCGCATGACGTGGTGGCCGCGGACCCACACCTCGCCGGCTGCCCCGACCGGTCGGGGCAGCCCGTCGGGGCCGGCGACGCGCACCTCGGTGTCGGGGATGGCCCGGCCGGAGGTGGCGGCGATGACCTCGGCCGGGTCGCCCCGCCGGCACATGGTGACGATGCCGCCGGCCTCGGAGAGCCCGTACGCGGTGAGGACGACCCCGATGCGCAGCTCTCCCCGCAGCCGTTCGACGAGCCGCAGCGGGACCACGGCGGCGCCCGTGACGACCAGGCGCAGGGCGGACAGGTCGTGGTGGTCGCGTTGGGGGTGGTCGAGGAGGGATTGGTGGAGGGTGGGCGGGCCGGGGAGCACGGAGATCCGTTCGGCGGCGACGTTGGCCAGGACGGTGTCGATGTTGAAGACGGACTGGGGCACCATCGTGGCCCCGCGCATCAGGCAGGCGATGATCCCGGCCTTGTAGCCGAAGGTGTGGAAGAAGGGGTTCACGATCAGGTAGCGGTCGCCCTCGCGCAGCCCGGCGAGTTCGCTCCACACCTCGTAGCAGCGCAGGGTCTGGGCGTGGGTGATGACGGCGCCCTTGGGGCTGCCGGTGGTGCCCGAGGTGAAGATGATGTCGGAGGGGGCGTCGGGCGCGATGGCGTCGGCGCGTTCGCGGACGACGGAGGCGGGCACACGGTCTCCGCCCGCCAGGAAGTCCTTCCAGGTGCGGAAGGACTCGGGGGCATCGTCGGCGAGGACGACGACCTGTTCCAGGTGCGGCAGCCCGGGCAGCGGGCCCGTGCCGGCGCCCTCGGCGGTGGCGCGGCGCAGGGAGGCCACGTAGGAGGTGCCGAGGAAGGTGCCGGTGATGAAGAGGAGTCGGGCGCGGCTGCGCCGGAGTACGTACGCGGCCTCGGCGCCCTTGAAGCGGGTGTTGAGGGGGACGAGGACGGCACCGGCCGAGACGGCTCCGAGCGCGGAGACGATCCAGTCGAGGGTGTTGGGCGCCCAGACGGCGACCCGGTCGCCCGGTTCGACGCCGGCGGCGACGCAGGCCGCCGCGGCGCGTTCGACCCGCTCTCCCAGCTGGGCGTAGCTGACGCGGACGCGGCCGTCGACGACGGCCTCGTGGTCGGCGTGGCGGGCGGCGGCGGCGCGCACCAGGCCGGGGATGCTGCGCCAGCGCAGGTCGCCGCGGGGGTCCTCGTTCCCGCCGGCGCCGGAAGGGCCGTCGTTGGCGTTGCCCCGCGTGGTGCCTCGCCCGGTGGTTCGCGCGTCGCCCCGCGTGGTGTCGTCGTCGCGCCGGTGTTCGCCCATCGTGCGCCCTCCCCGATGCCCAGTAGCTGACTATCCGTCAGATTAGCTGTAGCCTTCGCGGCTGTCAGTACTGGTGCAGCCCCGGAGGTGGCGATGGCGGCAACGCTCAAGGACGCTACGGCAATAGTCGGCATCGGCCAGACCCCCTTTGCCAAACGACTGCCGGGCTCCGAGAAGGAACTGGCCTGCCGGGCCATCCTCGCGGCGCTCGCGGACGCGGGCATCGACCCCGGCGAGGTGGACGCGTTCGCCTCGTACACGATGGAGGAGACCGACGAGGTGGAGGTGGCCAAGGCCATCGGCGCCGGCGACGTCACCTTCTTCTCCAAGGTCGGCTACGGAGGCGGCGGTTCCTGCGCCACGGTCGGCCATCTCGCCGCCGCGGTGGCCACCGGCCAGGCCTCCGTCGGTGTCGCCTGGCGCTCGCGCAAACGCGGCTCCGGCCCGCGCCCGTGGAAGAACACCGCCGTGCAACTGCCCACGCCCGGCCAGTGGACCCGCCCCTTCGGACTGCTGCGCCCGGCCGATGAGATAGCCATGCTGGCCCGGCGCTACATGCACGAGTACGGGGCCACCCGCGATCACCTGTTCAACGTCGCGATGGCCTGCCGCAACCGGGCCAACGAGAACCCCGCCGCGATGATGTACGAGCGCCCGCTGACCCGCGAGATGTACATGACCTCCCGCATGATCAGCGACCCGCTCTGCCTCTTCGACAACTGCCTGGAGACCGACGGGGCGCTCGCCTGCGTGATCGTCTCCGCCGAACGGGCCCGCGATTGCCGCCAGAGACCCGTCTACGTGCACTCCGTCGCCCAGGGCCTGCCCGCCCAGCACCACGGAATGGTCAACTACTGGAACGACGACCCGCTCTCCGGCCCCGCCTGGACGGCCGCCCGGCACCTGTGGAAGCAGGCCGACTTCGGCCCCGAGGACGTGCACGTCGCCCAGATCTACGACGCCTTCACCCCGCTGATCCCGCTCTCCCTGGAGGGCTACGGCTTCTGCGGGCGCGGCGAGGGAGCCGCGTTCACCGAGGGCGGGGCGCTGGAGATGGGCGGCCGGCTCCCGATCAACACCGGGGGCGGCGGACTGAGCGAGGCCTACGTCCACGGCTTCAACCTGATCAACGAGGGCGTGAAGCAACTGCGCGGCGTCTCCACCGCCCAGGTGCCGGACGCCGCGACCTGCCTGGTGACGGCGGGCGAGGGTGTCCCGACGTCCGCGATCCTGCTGAGGAGCTGATCCCCGTGACCGCCGCCGTGACCCCTTCCGCGACGCCCCCCGCCGCGTCGACCCCGCCCGCGACGCCTGCCTCCGCCTCGGCTCCGGGCGCGGTCGTTCCCGGTACCGACGCGCTCCTCCTGCCCGTGCCGGACGAGGACGGCGCCCCCTTCTGGGAGTACGCCGCCCGGGGCGAACTGCGCGTCCAGGCCTGCTCCGACTGCGGCAGACTCCGCTTCCCGCCGCGCCCGTGCTGCCCGCACTGCCGGTCCTTCGCCTCCGAGTGGCGGCCGACCAACGGCCGGGGCCGCATCTGGTCCTACGTCCGGCCGCACCCGCCCCTGCTGCCCGCCTACGCCGCGCAGGCCCCGTACAACGTGATCCTCGTCGAGCTCGCCGACGCCCCGCACATCCGACTGGCCGGCAACCTCGTGACCTCGGCCGACGCCCCACTGGACTCGGTGGACCCGGCCCGGCTGCGGATCGGGGCGCGGGTCCAGGTCGTGTTCACCGAGACCGGCGGGATCGCCGTGCCGCGCTGGGTCCTGGAGAAGTCGTGACCGTGCGGGTGGAGCGGGACAAGGCGACCGGGGTCGCGGTCGTCACCCTGGACCGGGAGCACCGGCACAACGCCGTCGACCTGGCCACGGCCGCCGAACTGACGTCCACATGGCGGGAGTTCCGCTTCGACGAGGACGTGCGGGCGGTGGTGCTCACGGGCGCGGGCGGTGCGGCCTTCTGTACCGGCGTCGACCGGTCCGTGGAGGTGCCGCAGCCCGCGTCCCCGTACGCGATGGACGATCCGCTGATCGCCATCGGCCCCAAGGCGGCCGACCTGTGGAAGCCGGTGGTCGCCGCCGTCAACGGCATGGCGTGCGGCGGGGCGTTCTACCTGCTGGGCGAGTCGGAGTTCATCGTCTCCTCGTCGACGGCGACGTACTTCGACCCGCACACCAGCTACGGGATGGTCAGCGCCTACGAGGCCGTGTACATGGCACAGCGCATGCCCTTCGGCGAGGTCGCCCGGATGTCGCTGATGGGCACCGCCGAACGGCTCTCCGCGCGGCGGGCGTACGAGATCGGCCTCGTCTCGGAGGTCACCGCCCCCGAGGAACTGCTGCCGGCGGCGCTTCGGTCGGCCGAGATCCTGGCCGGCCATCCGACGGAGGCGGTACAGGGCACCGTGCGCGCGCTCTGGTCGGCGAAACGGGCCGCGCTGCACCAGGCCCTGGACCAGGCGCCGGCGCTGATCACCCTGGGCAACCTGCCGCCGGAGCGACAGGCGGCCCTGTTCACCGACCGGCGATCGGCACCGCGACCGCGGGTGCGCTGACCGCGCGGCGGCGACCGGTCACCGGCCCGACGGACGGCGTGCCGGCGGGCGGTCACGGCGGGGCCGGTCGCGGCGGCCGGGTGCGGTGGCCCAGGCTCAGCGGTTGGACCGCGGCTTCGGCTTGGTCGTGGTCTTGGGCCTGCTCGTGGACGTGGACCCCGAGGTGCCGCCGGAGCCCCTGCTCGGGGTCGACGACGGGCGGGCGGTCGAGGACGAGACGGTCTCGACCCGCCCGACCACGCACCGCAGGACGTCGGCGACACGGTCCGGGAACGTCATCGGCACGTCCACGGCGCGGCTCTCGCCGGCTTTCAGCCGCACCTCGGCGGAGCCGGAGTCGACCCGCCCGTTCGCGCCCTCGAAGACCACGGACACCGAGAAGGTGCCCTCGACACCCGACACGGAAGTGACCTTGAGCGTGGCCTCGGGCCGGCCCGGAGCGGCGCAGGTGACGAGTTCCGCGCGGGCGCCGGCGGCGGTCGGGGTGGGCGAGGACGTCGAGTTCCCGCTGCCGCTTCCACCGCTGCTGCTGCTGTTGCTGTTGCTCCCGCTGTAGGACTTCTTCTTGGAGCCGCTCTTGGAGCTGGAGCAGCCTCCTCCACCGCTCTTGCTCTTGCTCTTGCCGCTCGACCCGCCGTGCGAGGAGAAACCGGTGAGCGCGAGCACCACCCCCACGAGGACGGCGATGAACCTGACACGACGTCCAGCCACCATGGCCTGACCCCTCCCCTGGGCAACGGCGCGTCACGCTACCAGCCGTGCGGGCCGGTGGGCGGGGTCGAAGCGACGGGCCGGCCGGACGTA
Organism: Streptomyces sp. NBC_00513; assembly: GCF_041431415.1. Lineage (GTDB taxonomy): Bacteria > Actinomycetota > Actinomycetes > Streptomycetales > Streptomycetaceae > Streptomyces. Next base: position 4,520,199 of record NZ_CP107845.1, on the reverse strand, counting down.
TCGGCATTCGTCCACCCATGACCGGAACAATTGATTCCGCTCTCTCCGCCGCTGGCGAAGATCCCCGGGCCGCCGGCCACGGCGGACGGAATCCGTGGTTCCATCCCGACGACCGAACCCGGTGGCGGAACCGCACACCCCCGCGTCCCTTCGGTGCACACCGACCACCACGAGGAGCACCGCACCAGTGCGCACCATCTCCACCACCATCACCATCGACGCGACACCGGAAGAGGTCTGGGCGACGCTGTCCGACCTGCCCCGCCACTGCACGTGGAACCCGTACATCCGCGAGGCTTACGGCGAGCCGGTCCCGGGCGGGCGACTGACCCTGCGGACGTACCCGGAGGCCGGCGACCCGGTCACCCTGCGACCGAGGGTCGTGGCGGCCCGGCCCGCCGCCGAACTGCGCTGGGTCCGCCGGACCCTCGTCCCCGGCCTCCTCGACACCGAGCACTTCTTCCACCTGGCCGAGGGTCCGGGCCGCACCACCCGGCTGGAGCACGGCGAACGCGTCCGCGGGCTGCTGGCCCCCTTCCTCGGCAGGCTCCTGACGAGGAACGCCCGGGACTTCGAGGCGATGAACGAGGCCCTGCGCGCCCGCGTCGAAGCCGCGCCCACCACCCCCTGAGCCGCCCCACCCGTCGGGCGCCCCGCCGGCGCCCAACCCTCCCCCGCCCCCGCCCCCGCCCGCCCCGTCCGGCGTGCGGGGTCGGGGGACGGGGGCGTAGCGTCGGGATCACGACCGCTCGATCAGGACCGCTACCTCGGAGGGCCGGGCATTGATCCGCAACGTACTCGGCTCCCTGCTGGGCCTGATCGGGGCGGCGGTCGCCGTGTGGAGCCCCTTCCGCGTCTGGTACGAGGGCCGGCACGGGCGCGACTACCGCCTCGCGGACCTCTTCTCGTCGGCCGGCGTGACCGACGCCAGGGGCGCGTTGCTCGCCTCGTTCGTGATGCCGTTCGTCCTCGCCGCGCTCCTCACCCTCACCGCGATCCTGCTGCGCTCACGGCTTCTGATGGCCCTGGCGGGCGTGGTCGTCATCGGCTTCGCCGTGCTGTGGATGGTCCGCCAGGGGCAGGCCGCGGGCAGCCTCTCGGTCGGCGGTGACGGCGGGGGCCTCGGCGACGGGGTCGCCAACGCCTTCGGGGGCGGCGCGCTGCTCATCCTCGCGGCGTTCGTGATGCGCGGCCGCCCCGCGCGCCGCCGGCCGCGGGACCTCCCCGCCACGGACGCCCCGTACCCGCCGAACACCTCGTACCCGCAGGGCGACCCGTACCCCCCGCCCGCCTCCCACCCGCAGGGCGACCCGTACCCGCAGGGCGGGTCGTACCCTCCGGACGCCTCGTACCCGCCGGCCCCCGACCGGCCGCAGGGGTCGTATCCCCCGGGCTCGGACACCGCGTACCCGCCGCCCTCGGGGCCGGCCGACCCGGCGACCGAGCCGTGGCACCGGCCGCCCCCGACGCGGGAGCAGCCGTAGTCCGTCGGTTCGGCGCGTCGGGTCGGGTCAGTGCGGTGCGTCGGCCGCCGGGCCGCGTTGGCGCAGGTCGTCCAGGGAGTCGACGTACTTGAGCATGAGGCGGGCGAAGTCCAGGCGTTCGCCTTCCGGCCAGTCGGCGGTGATGTACTCGAAGGCCGAGCGCTGGTGGCGACGGAAGCGTTCCATGAGTTCGCGCCCGGCCGGGCTGAGGTGGAGCACGCTGCGGCGGCCGTCCTGCTGGGAGGCGCCGCGGACCAGGTAGCCCGCCTTGATGTTGTCGGTGACCATCCGGCTCGCGACCGAGGGATCCACCGCGAGGAGTTCGGCGACCCCTCCGACGGTGATCTCCTGCTCCGGGTCCCGGGTGGCCTCCATGACGTGGTTGAGCACCAGCGTGCGGCTGAGGTCCTTCGCCGAGATGGGGTTCTCGACCTCCAGCAGTGAGGTGCGGCGCAGCTTGGAGAAGGCCGGGCCCACGGCGTCCAACAGCTCGTCGGCCGTCTTCGGCTCGTTCGGCTCGTTCGTCGTCATGTGCCGCATCGTACATTCATGGCATCGACCACATACGTGTTGACGTGAAATTACGTGCGTGCAAGCATGCATATGTACGCAACCATGAATGGAGACCTCCCATGACCGTCCTCGTCACCGGAGCCCGCGGCAGGATCGGGCGGGCGGTCGTCGACCGCCTCCACGCGGCCGGCACCGCCGTCCGCGCCGCCAGCGCCCGACCCGCCGAACTGGCCGTCCCGGCCGGCGTCGACACCGTCGAACTGGCCCTGAATCGCCCCGAGACCTTCGCCGCCGCACTCGCCGGCATCCGCCGCGTGTTCCTCTACCCCGAGCCCGACGGCATCCACGACCTGGTCGAGGCGGCCGGATCCGCCGGGGTGGAGCACGTCGTCCTGCTGTCCTCCGCCTCGGTCCTCGCGCCCGACGCCGACACCGATCCGCTCGCCTCGCACAGCCTTCGGGTCGAACGCGCCCTGGCGGACGCCCCGTTCACCGTGACGCTGCTGCGCCCGGACGCCTTCGCCGGCAACGCGCTGGGCTGGGCGTACCCCATCGGCCGGCGGCAGCCCGTCCGGCTCGCCCACCCCGACGCCGCCCTCGCCCCCATCCACCCCGACGACATCGCCGACATCGCGGTCCGCGCCCTCACCGGCGACGACCTCGCCGGTCGCGCGATCACCCTGACCGGGCCCCGGTCGCTGACGTTCCGCGAGCAGCTCGCCGTCCTCTCCGACGTCCTCGGCCGGGACATCCCCGTGGAGGAGATCACCCGCGCGGAGGCCGAGCGGGAGATGGGCCGATACATGCCGGCCCCCGTGGTCGCCTCCCTGCTCGACCTGTGGGCCGCCGCCACCGTCACCCCGGTCGCCCTCGCCGACACCACCGAGACCCTGCTCGGCACCCCCGCCCGCACCTTCGCCCGGTGGGCCCGCGAGAACGCCGCCGCCTTCACCGACCACTGACCACCCCACCAACCCACCGGCGGGGGTAAAGGGCCGGACATGGCGGCGGCCCCGGTCCCCCCGAAGGGGGCGGGGCCGTCCGGCGCGAACGCGGGTGGGTCAGATCACTTCTCGACGACGCCCGAGGCGGCGATCTCGATCTTGGCGCGGGTGGCGCCCGACTGGGAACCGAGGGACTCGATCTTCTGGACCAGGTCCGAACCCTCGACGACCTCGCCGAAGACGACGTGCTTGCCGTCGAGCCACGGGGTGACGACGGTGGTGATGAAGAACTGCGAGCCGTTGGTGTTGCGGCCGGCGTTCGCCATCGACAGCAGGAACGGGCGGTCGTGCTTCAGGTCGAAGTTCTCGTCGGCGAACTTCTCGCCGTAGATGCTCTTGCCGCCCGTGCCGTTCTGGTTGGTGAAGTCACCACCCTGCAGCATGAACTGGGGGATGACGCGGTGGAACGGCGAACCCGCGTAGCCGAAGCCGTGCTGGCCGGTGGCCAGCTCGCGGAAGTTCTGCGCCGTCTTCGGAACGACCTCGTCGAAGAGGTTGAAGACGATGCGGCCGGCGGCCTCGCCGTTGATGTTGATGTCGAAGTAAACGTTGCTCATGGGGTCCATCCTGTCACTCCCGGTGCGGTACGCGAATCGGCGGGGCCGCGGCGCCGTCACGTGCCGGTACGGGTACCCGTGCCCTTCGCCGCGTCCAGGGCGTACACGCAGCGGTCCTTGCTGCACGCGTAGACCACCCCCGCCTCCGCCACCGGAGCCCCGGTGATCTCCCCGCCCGTCGCCAGCTTCCAGCGGAGCTGACCGCCCGCCGCGTCGAGGGTGTAGAGGCAGTGGTCCGCCGAGCCGAAGTGCACCCGGCCGTCCGCGACCGCCGGCAGGCCGGTGATCTCGCCGCCCGCCGCGAACCGCCACTTCGGGGTGCCGGTGACCGCGTCGAGCGTGTACAGGGCGCTGCCCGACCCCAGGTGGACGTTGCCGTTGGCCACGACCACCGGGTCCGCCGACTGCCGGGGCTCGGTGGCGATGCGCCAGCGGTCCTTGCCGGTGACCGCGTCGAGGGCGTACACGGTGCCCAGGTAGTCGACGAGGTAGACCCCGCCGCCGGTCACGGCCGCGCCCGGCGCGAACGCCGGGGCCGCCAGGAACACCGCCGGGGCCTCGAAGTGCCAGCGGACCCGGCCGGAGGCCCGGTCCACGGACAGCACGCGGGTGCCGGCGGCGACGTAGACGTTGCCGTCGGGGGCCGGCGTGACGCGTACGGGGACGTTGCCGCACGCGGCGGCGTCTCCGACGGGATACGACCAGGCCTCCAGGCCGCTGCGGGCGTCCAGGGCGCGCAGCCGGGCGTCCTGCCACACGTAGACGGTGCCCTCGTGCAGGACGGGAGCCGCCTCGGGCGTCTCGAAGTCGGACTGGGCGCCGGTCAGCTCCCACAGCTTCTGACCGTTGGAGGCCTCCCAGCCCTGCACGCCGCCACCGCGGGTGGCGGTGATGACGGTGCCCCGGTCGGCGCGCAGGGCGTACACCCAGGCATCGGTGGCCAGCCGCCACCGCTCGGAGCCGTCGGAGGAGTCCAGCGCGTACAGGGAGGGCCCGTCGGAGGCGTGGATACGGCCGTCGGAGACGGCCATCGACCAGGCGACGTCGCGGGTCTTGAACTGCCTGCGGCCACTGCCGACGTCCAGGGCGTGCACCTCGAAGGAGGTGACGTACAGCAGATCGCCCGCGACGGTCGGGGTGCCCCAGACCTCGTTGGACATGCGGAAGCGCCACGGGCGCCAGCGGCCGCTGTCCGGGGACGGGCCGGGGCTCGGGACGGCGGGCGCGCCGGTCACGGCCGGCACGGCCTCCACCGCCGAGGCGGTGCCCCCGCCGGGCGGCCGGATCCAGCCGGTCGCCGTGTCGGCCACCATCGCGGAGGACGCGGCGGCCGTGGCACGCGGCCCGGGCCCGATCGGCACCGGCGAGGCGCCGAGCCGCACGGGATCGCCGGAGGGCACCAGGCCCGGCTGCGGCGGGTGGTGCGGGCGCGGCGGGGCGGCCTGGCCGGTCCGCGGGTCCGCCCAGGGGTCGGCGCCGCGCTGGCGGCGGTGCGTGGAGGGGCCGGAGGCCGGCCCCTGGCCGCCCCCGGAGGCGGGCCGGCCCGGCGCGGGGCGACCGGGTGCGGAACGCCCGGACGGGACGGCCGCCGTGCGCAGGCCCGCGCGGCGGGCCTCGATCATCGCGACGGCGCGCCCCGGGAGCCACGCCGAGGCGGTACCGCTGTCGTCGTCGCCGTCGAAGAGGTGCGGGGCCAGTTGCGCCTGGAGGTCGGCGGGACTGGGGCGCCGACCGGCCTCCATCTGCATGCAGGACTCGATGAGGGGCCGCAGCTCGTCGGGGAGCCCTTCGAGGTTGGGACCCTCGCGCAGCAGCATGAACACCGTCTCGACGGGGTTCGCGCCGTGGTAGGGCGGGTGACCGGTCGCGGCGAAGACCAGCGTGGAGCCGAGCGAGAACACGTCGCTGGCGCCCTTGACGCTGCGGGAGTCCTTGGCCTGCTCCGGCGACATGTAGGCGGGGGTGCCCACGGCGACGTTCGTCATGGTCAGGCGGGTGTTGGAGACCCCGCTGGCGATGCCGAAGTCGATGACGCGCGGGCCGTCCTCGACGACGAGCACGTTCGACGGCTTCAGGTCGCGGTGGACGAGTCCGGCGCCGTGGATGGACTGCAGGGCCTCGGCGATGCCCGCCGCGAGCCACCGCACGGCCTGGGCGGGCATGGGCCCGCACTCGTTGACGATCTCCTCCAGCGAGGGCGCCGGAACGTACGCGGTGGCCAGCCAGGGCACCGCCGCCCGCGGGTCGGCGTCGACGACGGCGGCGGTGTAGAAGCCGGAGACGGCGCGCGCCGCCTCCACCTCGCGGGTGAAGCGCACCCGGAACAACTGGTCCTCGGCGAGTTCGGTCCGCACCGTCTTGATCGCGACCCGACGTCCGGACGCCGACCGCGCGAGATAGACCAGCCCCATGCCGCCGGCGCCGAGCCGTCCCAGCACCTCGAAGGGGCCGATCCGTCTCGGGTCGTGCTGCGTCAGCTGCTCCACCACTCGCCTCCACACCTCCCCGTACGGGCCCACGCCGGACCCGCTTCCACCAGCACGCACAACGGCACGGCGGTCGATTCCGCGCAGGGCCTGCCGTGCGGGTCCCACATGCGGGTCCCGCGTACGGGGGTTCGCCCCACCGCACCCGTGCAGCGTCTCACCCCGGCGGTGCCGGACGTCGCGCAAGACTCGATTCTGTCAGGCCCGCGCCGGGTCCGGCCCCGGGTCAGGCGTGGCTTTCGGGAGCGGCTTTGGTCCGGGGCTCCGAGAGCAGGCCGAAGACGGCCCCCTGGTTGTCCGCGACGACGGCGATCCGACCGTACGGCGTGTCGAAGGGATCGGCGGTGACCCGGCCACCGAGACGCTGCACGGTGGCGACGGTCTGGTCGCAGTCGGGGACGGCGAAGTAGACGAGGAAGTGAGCGGGCATGATCTCCGGGAAGGCGGCGGTGATCAGGCTGCGCCCCAGCACGGCGGTCTCGGATCCGGCCCGGTTGCCGGGCGGGGACCAGACGCGGTACTCGATGCCGGTCTCCGGGTCGTCCTGATCCTCGGCGACGTAGCCGAAGACCCTGTCGTAGAAGACGTCCACGGCGTCGCGGGCCCGGGTGTAGACCTCCGACCAGCAGTAGCTGTAGGGCTGTTGCTGCGCTTCGAAGCCGTGGTGGGTGCCGGGCTGCCACAGCCCGAAGACGGCCCCGCCCGGGTCGGCCGCCATGGCGGCGGTGCCGTACGGGCCGACGGGCTGGGGGTCCATCACCATCTGGCCGCCGGCGGCCCGGATGCGGGCGGCGCAGGCGTAGGCGTCGGAGGTGTACAGGTAGACGCCCCAGACGGTGGGCATCCGGCCGTCGGGCTTGGGGGCGAGGGCGGCCACGTTGTGGCCCCGGGCGTAGGCCTGCGTGTAGTGGCCGTACTGGGCGCCCGCACTGTCGCCGAAGGACCATCCGAAGAGCTCACCGTAGAAGCGCTTGCCCGCCTCGACGTCCGGAAGCGAGGCGTCCACCCAGCAGGGGGAGCCTTCCGCGAATGCGGCCATCAGCCCGGTTCCTTCCGTTGTGCGGGGGTGTGTACCCTCCGTACCTCCCAGCCATGATGTGTCCGAAAACTTGTCCACAGCCTGTTGACAAGACTATTCGGGGGATACGTCACGATACGCACGGGGTCCCGGATGCGGGCCTGGGCGGGCCCCGAACACGGGCGGGGGCGGGTCGCGAGCGGGGGCGGGGGCGGGTCGCGAGCGGGGGCGGGGCACGGGCGGGGCACGGCAGTGACGCCGGTGGTGCGCGCCGGCCGGAAACCGCCGGCTCGAACCTTCGCCCGCGGGGCGCGGAACCCGCCCCTCGGGCCCGGTCGGGGAGCCGACCCGCAGCTGCTCCCGTGCAGGCCGGCGGCCTCGTAACCCCATTTGCAGGCGGCCGAATAGCGCCCCGATCACCCCTCGGTAAGCTGACGGCATGACAGGACAAGTACGCACCGTCGACGGGCGTGTCGCCGGCCGGCGCGGCCAGGCGACGCGGCAGAAGCTGCTCGACTGCCTCAGCGAGATGCTCAGCTCCTCGCCGTACCGCGACGTCAAGGTGATCGACGTCGCCCGCAAGGCCGGAACCTCCCCCGCGACCTTCTACCAGTATTTCCCGGACGTCGAGGGCGCCGTCCTGGAGATCGCCGAACAAATGGCCACGGAGGGCGCGCAGTTGACGGCGCTCGTCGAAGGTCGCAACTGGGTCGGCAAGGCCGGCTGGGCGGCGGCCGAGGAACTCGTCGAAGGGTTCCTGGAGTTCTGGCGACGCAACGACGCGATCCTCCGGGTCGTCGACCTCGGCGCGGCCGAGGGCGACAAGCGGTTCTACAAGATCCGCATGAAGATCCTGAACTCCGTCACGAACTCCCTCACGGAGTCGATGAAGGAACTCCAGGCCAAGGGCAAGGTCGACAAGGACCTCAGCCCGGCGGCGATGGCCGGTTCGCTGGTCGCGATGCTGGCCGCGGTCGCCTCGCACCAGAAGGGCTTCCAGACCTGGGGAGTCAAGCAGGCCGAGCTCAAGCCGAACCTGGCGCTGCTCGTCCACCTCGGCATCACCGGCAAGAAGCCGACCAAGTAGCGGCGGACCCCGGGCCCCCGCCAGGGGTCCTGGTCCGCCGCCCGGGCCCGCTCCCGCAGCCCCCACCACCCGCCGGTCCCCGCCGGCGCCCACCCCCGACCCCGTCGGTTCACCCCCGGCTTCGCGCCGGGCCCCCGGCTTCGCGCCGGCGCTCCACCGGCTTCCCGCCGTGCTTCACCCGGACCTCCGCCGCGATCAGCGACGCTCCAGGCGGAACAGCCGGATCTCGCGCTCGATGCGCGCCTGGTACGTCGCGTACGGCGGCCAGAACCTCAGCGCCGCCTGCCACGCCGCCGCACGTTCCTCGCCCTGCAACAGCCGGGCCCGTACGGCGATGTCCCGACCGCGCCAACTCACGTCCGCGTCCGGGTGTTTGAGCAGGTTCCCGGTCCAGGCGGGATGTCCCGGGCGGCCGAAGTTGGAGCCGATCAGCAGCCAGCTCGCGCCGTCGTCCTCCGGCATGCAGGCGAGCGGTGTGGTGCGCGGCAGGCCGGACCTGGCTCCCTTGGCGGTGAGGATCACGCCGGGCAGCATCTGCGCGCTCAGGATGACCTTGCCGCGGGTCAGCCTGTGCACGGCCTTGTCCATGGCCGGGATGACGTGTGGTGCGATCTTGGCGAACAGCATGGTCGAGGAGACCTTCTGCATCAGCCTGACGCCGACGGGAGCCATCAGACGGCCATCCTCTCCGTGGTCGTGGTCGTGGTCGTGGACGTGTTCGCGGTCGTCGACGTGTTCGTGTTCGTGTTCGCGGTCGTGGACGGGACGGCGGACGGGACAGGCGGGCCGAACAGGCCCGCCCGCCGGGCGGCGTGTGCCCGCAGCCGGTGCACCGGGCCGAAGAGCAGCTCGTCGGCCGCGGCCCGCTTGAAGTAGAGGTGCGCGTCGTGTTCCCAGGTGAATCCGATGCCGCCGTGCAGTTGGATCGCCTCGCCCGAGGTGATCCGCAGCGCCTCCAGCGCCTGCGCGAGGGCAAGGCCCCCCTGTTCGGGGTCCCAGGCGGCGTAGTAGGCGGCGGAGCGGGCCGCCTGCACCTGTACGTAGAGGTCCGCGAGGCGGTGTTTGACCGCCTGGAAGGACCCGATGGCGCGGCCGAACTGTTCGCGCTGCCGTACGTGGTCCACGGTGCGGGCCAGCGCCTGATCCGCCGCACCCACCGCCTCGGCGGCCAGCACCCCGGCCGCGGTGCGCCCGGTGGCGGCGAGGGCCGCCGGTACGTCCCCCTGCCCGTCCCCGAGCAATTCGGCCGGTACGTCGCGCAGTTGGATCCGGCCCTGGGCCCTGGTCTCGTCCAGGGTGGACTGCCGGGCCCGTACGAGTCCGGGCGCGTCCTCCCGTACGAGGAACAGCAAGGTCCGGCTGCGGGCGAAGCCGCCGGTGTGCGCGGCGACCAGGAGCAGCCCGGCGCTGTGGCCGTCCAGCACCTGGGGGACCTCCCCGTACAGCCGCCAGCCGTCCTCCCCCGACGTGGCCTGCACCCCACCGGCGCGCCCGCCGCCGGCCCACTCCCCCGGCACGTTGTCGCCGGTCAGCGCGAGGGCCGTGGCCAGGGCGGGCCCGGGTACGGCGAGCGCGGCCGTCAACCCGCCGGCGGCGAGCGGGGGCAGCAGCGCGGCGCGCTGGGCCTCCGTCCCGAGGGCGGTGATCAGCGGCGCGGCGAGTACGGCGGTGGCGAGCAGCGGCGAGGGCAGCAGGACCCGGCCGGTCTCCTCGCAGGCGAGGGCGAGGTCGGCCGGGGCGCAGCCGACGCCGCCGTACTCCTCGGTGATGGCGATGCCCGGCAGGCCGAGTTGCCGGGCGAGCTGTCGCCACAGTTCACGGTCGTGTCCGGCGGTGGTGCGGACGGCGGCCCTGACCTCGTCCGGTCCGCAGCGTTTGCCCAGGATTTCGCGCAGGGTGCGGCGCATCTCGTGCTGCTCCGCGGTGAAGGCGGCATCCATCGTCGGGCTCCTCCCCGTATCTGACGGGCCGTCATGTTAGGGCGGCGGGAGCCAGATGCACAGGGGGCGGGCGAGGGGGGTTCGACGACCCGCGACGGGGCGGTCAGCGGCGACCCCGCCCGCCGAGGAGTTCGGCGACCGCGAGGAGTGCGCAGCCCAGGCAGGCCATGACGACGCCGCCGAGGATCTCGTGACCGTCGGGGACGAGGAACCGCAGGAAGCCCAGGAAGCGGATGAAGCCGAACCACTCGTGCAGCAGGGAGCTGACGCCGCCGACGAGCAGGACACCGCCGAGCAGGGCCGCCACCGCCTTGAGCGGGTGGTCGGCGGAAGGCGAGGAGGTCATGGGGCGACCGTACGAGCCGGGGCACGGCGCCCGCGTCGAACTTCCGGTGCGAACGGTCGCGACGAAAGAGAACAGTCGAGCCAACCCCCTTACCCCCACTAGCGTCTGACGCAGCGTCAGATATACCGTCGCCCCATGCCTGGACTGTCTGGACCGCCCCGAACCCCCACCGCCCCCACGCCGCGCCGCCGGGTCGCGGTCGCCGGCGTCGCCCTCTCGGACTGCGGCCGGGTGGACGGCCCCACCCCCTACGCCCTGCACGCGCAGGCCGCCCGCCGGGCCCTCGCCGACTCCGGACTCGACCGGTCCGTCATCGACGGCTTCGCCTCCGCCGGCCTCGGCACCCTGGCCCCGATCGAGGTCGCCGAGTACCTGGGACTGCGCCCCACCTGGGTGGACTCCACCTCGGTCGGCGGCTCGACCTGGGAGGTGATGGCCGCCCACGCGGCCGACGCCATCGCCGCCGGCCACGCCCGGGCCGTCCTGCTGGTCTACGGATCCACCGCCCGCGCCGACATCAAGGCCCGCAGGCGCACCGCGAACCTCTCCTTCGGCGCACGCGGACCCCTCCAGTTCGAGGTCCCGTACGGACACACGCTCGTCGCCAAGTACGCGATGGCCGCCCGCCGCCACATGCACGAGTACGGCACGACCCTGGAACAGCTCGCGTCGGTGGCCGTACAGGCCCGGTCGAACGCCGCCACCAACCCGGACGCGATGTTCCGCACCCCGCTCACCGTGGACGAGGTCCTCTCCTCCGACATGATCGCGGACCCGTTCACCAAACTGCACTGCTGCATCCGCTCCGACGGCGGCTGCGCGGTCCTGCTGGTCGCCGAGGACCTCGTACCGGACACCGCCAAGGCCCCGGTCTGGATCCTGGGCGCCGGTGCCTCGGTCTCCCACACCACCATGTCGGAATGGGAGGACTTCACCGTCTCCCCGGCCGCCGTCTCCGGCCGCCAGGCCTTCGAGCGCGCCGGACTGACCCCGGCGGACGTCGATCTCGCCGAGATCTACGACGCTTTCACGTACATGACCCTCGTGACCCTGGAGGACCTCGGCTTCTGCGCGAAGGGCGAGGGCGGAGCGTTCGTCGAGAAGGGCCGACTGCTGCGCGACGGGGAACTCCCCGTCAACACCGACGGCGGCGGACTGTCGGCCTGCCACCCCGGCATGCGCGGCCTCTTCCTGCTGGTCGAGGCCGTACGCCAACTCCGCGGCGAGGCCGGCGCCGGCCAGGTCACCAAGGCGGGCGGCCGGCTCCCCGAGGTGGCCCTCGCCTCGGGCACGGGCGGCTGGTTCTGCTCCTCGGGGACGGTCATCCTGGGCCGGGGTTGAGACCTCAGTACTGCCAGCGCGGCTGCTTGCCGTCCTGCCGGCAGTGGATGAGCCGGCCGTTGCCCGCGTGGGTGGACCGCCCCACGTCGACCTTGCGGCAGAACTGACCGGCGTTGTAGCAGTTCCCCGCGTTGGAGACGATCTCGCAGTCCGCCGCCGCGGGCTCCGGCGGCGCCTTCGTCGGGGCCTTCGTCGGGGCCTTGCTCGGAACCCTCGTCGGCGCCTTGGCCGGGGCCTTCGTCGGCACCTCGACCGCGGACCCGGTCGGCGCCTTCGCGTCGGGCGTCCCGGCGGCCGGGGTCGCCTTGGGCAGCACCACCCGGGTGGGCGTCGGGGTCACCGCCGCCGACGACGAAGCCGCGGTCGGCGCGGCCGTCGGCGGCGCGGAGGTCGGCGCCACCGGAGCCGTCGACCGGATCACCGACGGCGAACCGGCCGGCCCACCCGTCTCGGCCGGCCCGCACGCCACGGCCACCCCGGCCACCAGCACCGCCACCAGCGCCCGTCTGACGCCCCTGCCCTTGATTCCGCGCATGCCCAACCCCCACCGGTATCCGTCCGAAACAGACGCATCATATGAACGGCAGTTCGCCCGCGTGAGGACAATCCCCTCATTGGTGCGATGGTGTTCGATGGCGTCATGACCAGTGAGACGAGCGACGCCGACTTCCACGCCACCCTCCACTCCCTGCGCGTGTGGGACACCCGGCTGCCCGGCTTCGACCCGGACACGGCACCGACCGACCCGCTCCCCCTCTTCCGGGAGTGGCTCGTCGACGCCGCCAAGGCCGGACAGCTCGAACCGCACACGATGACCCTGGCCACGGTCGACGCCGAAGGGCGCCCCGACGTACGCACGCTGATGCTGCACGACGCCGACGAGCGCGGCTGGCACTTCGCCTCGCACGCCACCAGCGAGAAGGGGCGACAACTCGCGGCCCGACCCGAAGCCGCCCTCGGCTTCTACTGGCCCGCGGTCGGCCGGCAGATCCGCCTCCGCGGCCGGGTCACGGCGTGCGGACCCGAGGAAAGCCGAGCGGACCTCGCGGTCAGGTCCCGCGGCGCGCTCGCCGCCGCCCTGACAGGACACCAGAGCGAGGTCCTGCCCTCCCTCGCGGACCTGGCCGAGGCCTCGGCGGCGGCGTGGGAGCGCGCGGGAGCCGAGCCGGACGCGGTGGCACCGACGTGGACGCGGTACGTGCTCGACGCGACGGAAGCCGAGTTCTTCCAGGGCGACGCGGCCCGCCGCCACACCCGCCTCCACTACCGCCGCACCCCCGCCGGCCCCTGGACCCGAACCCTCCTCTGGCCCTGACGGACCCGCCGCGCGCCGCGAACGGCGGCGACGCCATTGCACGAAGCGGACCCGGTTCCGCCGGGCTTCACGGGGCTCCACCCCGCGCCTCAAACGCCGGCGAGGCTGGATGGACCGGCCCGCACCGGGAGGGCGGTCCCGCACCCCGCGCCTCAAACGCCGGCGGGGCTGAATGGGCCGAACCGCACCGGGAGCAGGCGGCGAGGCCGGTGCGTCAGCCCACGCCACCCTCGCGCGAAGCGCCCCCGACTCCGCCGCGCGTCACGGGGCTCCGCCCCGCGCCTCAAACGCCGGCGAGGCTGAATTAGCCGGACCGGACCGGGAGGGTGGGCCCGCACCCCGCGCCTCAAACGCCGGCGGGGATGGATTGGGCGGCCCGGACCGGGAGGGTGGCCGTACCGGAAGGGGCCCGGAGCGGCGGCTCGTCTCACTCCACCGGGGTCGGACTGTCCGGTCGGGGGCGGGGACGGGGTGGGGTGTCGGCCGGGACGTAGAAGTGAGATTTGTGGCGCGCAACCCCCGCCCAACAGACGGAGCCTGGCCAGGGCGCCTAAATCACACAGTCCCGGACGACACCCCACCCCGGCACCGACCACGACCCCCCGCCCAACCCCCACCCCCCAGCCCCGCCGGCGCTTGAGGCGCCCGGCGCAGCCGGGACCGGCAGCAACCAACCGCAACACGGCAAGACGGCAAGACGGCAAGACGGCAACGCGGCAACCACCACCGCCCGGCAACGGCAACGGCAACGACCAGGGCTACGCCACCCCGAACACCGGCACCCACACCCCCTCCGCCGCCTCGCGGAACGCCACCTCCAGCGGCATCCCGACCCGCAACCCGGCCCCGGAGGACCCGCCCCCGGAGGACCCGGCCCCGGAGACCACACCCCCGTCCCCGAAGGACCCGCCCCCGGACGACCCGCCCCCGGAAGCCGGCACGAGCTCCGTCATCAGCCGCGGCCCCTCCTCCAGGTCCACGACCGCCGCCACGTACGGCACCCGCTCCCCGAACGGCGGCAGGTCGTTGCGGTGGATCACCGACCACGTGTACAGCACGGCCCGCCCCCCGGCCTGCTCCCACGTCACGCGCTCCTCGCCCGCCCAGCAGTACGGGCAGAACTCGCGCGGGTAGTGGTGGGCGCGCCCGCAGTCCGCGCAGCGGCGGAGGAGGAGTCGGCCTTGCGCCGCCGCGTCCCAGTACGGGCGGGTGAAGTCGTCGACCTCGGGCAGGTCGTACCGGACGGTGTTCACAGGAAGAGTCCCATCGCCGCGTCGAGTGACCAGACCTGCCAGCCCATCGCGAACAGTGCGACGATCGAGATGAGCGCCATCATCGCGTTCTGTCCCTGCTCGGCCCAGTCGTGGATCATCAGCACGAGGTAGAGCAGGTTCAGCAGCAGTCCGCCGACCAGCGCCACGGGCGTCAGGAGGCCGAGCACCAGGCCGAGTCCGAGGGCGAGTTCGGCGTACACGACCACGTACGCCACGAGTTTCGGCCTCGGCCGGACGACCGTGTCGAAGCCGCCCTTGACGAAGCCCCAGCGGTGCTTGCGGGCGACGTCGGCGGCCCAGGCGATGCCGGTGCCGCGTTCGAACCAGCCCTTCTTGTCCTTGTGCCGCCAGCTCTCCAGCCACCACAGGCCGAGGCCTATCCGGAGCACGGCTGTCCATTCGGCCCCGCTGAGCCAGATGGTCTGCATCGGCGTCCTCCACCCCTCTCGCAATCTGACGGTACGTCAGTTGAGCGGATCCACACCGATCCCGCAAGGCCCCGCGCATCGAACCGCGAGGCCCCGCGCACCGAGCCGCGACACCCGGGGTCGAACCCCGACGGTCGCCCCCACGGCACCCCGTGATCGATCCGCAATCGATTCCCTCCTCGTCCGAGACCCACCAACTCTGTGTGTCGATACGATCACTCTTCATGCCCGAAGCTCCCGACATGACCACCCAGCCCCGCCCGACGTACGTGATCGGCGCCGGTCCCGGCGGCCTCGCCGTCGCCGCCGCCCTGCGCACCCGCGGGGTCCGCGCCGTGGTCGTCGAGAAGTCCGACGCCGTCGGCTCCTCCTGGCGCCGCCACTACGACCGGCTCCACCTGCACACGACGCGACGGCTCTCCGCGCTGCCCGGCCTGGCCGTGCCGCGTCGTTTCGGACGTTGGGTCGCGCGCGACGACGTGGTGCGCTACCTGGAGAAGTACGCCGAGTTCCACGAGCTGGAGCTGGTCACCGGGGTCGAGGTGACACGGATCGAGCGGGCCGCGGACGATTCCGGCTGGACCCTGCACGCCAGTGGCGGCCGGGAGTTGGCGGCCGGTGCCGTGATCGTGGCGACCGGGTTCAACCACACCCCCCGGCTGCCCAAGTGGCCGGGCCGTGAGGCGTACGGCAAGGAACTGCTGCACGCCGCCGACTACCGGGCCGCCGCCCCGTACGCGGACCGCGACGTACTGGTCGTCGGCGTCGGCAACACCGGCGCCGAGATAGCCGTGGACCTCGCCGAGGGCGGCGCCGCGCGGGTGCGGCTCGCCGTGCGCACCGCCCCGCACATCGTGCGCCGCTCCACCGCGGGCTGGCCGGCCCAACGCACCGGGATCCTGGTGCGCCGGCTGCCCGTGTGGCTGGTGGACCGGCTGTCCGCGCTGGTGGCGAGGGCCTCCGTCCCGGACCTGTCGGCGTACGGGCTGCCCCGCCCCGCCACCGGCCTGTACAGCAGGGTCAGGCAGGGGGCGATCCCGATCCAGGACGTCGGGCTGATCGACGCCGTCCGGTCCGGCCGGGTCGAACCGGTCGCCGCCGTGGACGCCCTCGACGGCGACGAAGTGGTACTGGCGGACGGTACGCGGATCAGCCCGGACGTCGTGATCGCGGCGACCGGCTACCGGCGGGCCCTGGAGGGGTTGGTCGGTCACCTCGACGTACTGGACGACCGGGGACGGCCGCGGGTACACGGCGGCCGCACTCCCGCGCACGCGCCCGATCTGTACTTCACCGGTTTCACCAACCCCATCAGCGGCATGCTCCGCGAGCTGGCACTGGACGCCCGGAAGATCGCCAAGGCGGTGGCCCGGAAGGACCGCACCCGCCCCTGAGGCCGGGCCCCGCACCGCCCCCGCACCACCCCGCCCGAAGCCTCGCCGAAGCCCTCACCCGAGCCCCCACCGCAGCCCTCGCCCCAGCCCCCGGCGGCCTCGGCCGAATCCCGCCTGGACCCGCGGTGGGGGGATCTGCCACCGTTCACCACATCACCTCCACCACCTTTCCTGCGCAGGCCTGTTCCTGACGGCGCGTCAGTTCAGTAATCTGACTACGCGTCAGTTAGCGCATTCACGTCGTGCATTCGCGTTGTGCGTTCATGAGTTCGGTTCATGGAGTTCATCGAGCAGGAGCGGGCGGAACGATGCTTGGATCTACTCACGGCACCCTCACCACCGACTTCCGCGCACGCGTCGAGGCCTGCGGGGAGACCCCCAGGACGGCCGTCCACTCCTCGGCGGCGCCGTCCGCCGAGGACGCGGTCGCCCTGGACGTCAGCGGTCGCCCCCTGCACGCCGAGGTCCCCGACCTGGACCGGTTCTTCCGGCCCGAGTCGGTGGCCGTCATCGGCGCCTCCGACGCCGAGGGCAGGCCGAACACCGGCATCACCCGGCAGCTCCTCGCCTGGGCGCAGCGGGTCGGCGCCCGGATCCACCCCGTCCACCCGACCCGCGCCACCGTCTTCGGGCTGCCGTGTCACGCCTCGGTGGCCGACCTGCCCGAGCAGGTGGACCTGGCGGTCCTGCTCGTCGGCGACCCGCTGCCCGTCATCGAGGAACTGGCCGAGGCCAAGGTCAAGTTCGCGGTGGCCTTCGCCTCCGGTTTCGCGGAGACGGGCGACGCCGGGGCCGCCGCCCAGGCCCGGCTCTCGGCCGCCGTCGAACGCTCGGGCCTGCGCCTGCTCGGCCCGAACACCAACCTCAACGCCTTCGAGGCGTTCCGTGACGACCTCGACGGCCCGGCCATCGCGCTGATCACCCAGTCCGGCCACCAGGGCCGGCCCGTGTACACGCTCCAGGAGCTCGGCATCCGGCTCTCGCACTGGGCGCCGACGGGCAACGAGGCCGACCTGGAGACCTCCGACTTCATCTCCTACTTCGCGGAGCGGCCCGAGGTCGGCGCCATCGCCTGTTACGTCGAGGGACTCAAGGACGGCCGCTCCTTCCTGCTGGCCGCCGACCGGGCCGCCCGCAACGGGGTGCCGGTCGTCGCCGTCAAGGTCGGCCGCACCGAGACGGGCGCCCGGATGGCCGCCTCCCACACCGGAAAGCTGACCGGCGCGGACACCGTCGTGGACGCGGCCATGCGCCAGTTCGGGGTGATCCGGGTGGACGGCCTGGACGAGCTCCAGGACACCGCCGCCCTGCTGGCGCGGGCCCGCAAGCCGCTGGCGGACGGCGTGGTCGTGTACTCGATCTCCGGCGGCACGGGCGCCCACTTCTCCGACCTGGCCACCGAGGCGGGCCTGAGCCTGCCGACCCTGACGCAGGCCAAGCAGGACGAGCTGCACCAGTGGATCCCGGAGTACCTGAACGTCGCGAACCCCGTGGACAACGGCGGTCACCCCGTCGGCGACTGGCGCGGCCGCAAGATCATCGACGCGCTCCTGGCCGACCCGTCCGTGGGCGTGCTGATCTGCCCGATCACCGGCCCCTTCCCGCCCATGAGCGACAGGCTGGCGCAGGACCTGGTGGACGCGGCCGAGCAGAGCGACAAGCTGGTCTGCGTGATCTGGGGTTCCCCCGTCGGCACCGAGGAGGCGTACCGCACGACCCTGCTGGGCTCCTCCCGCGTCGCCACGTTCCGTACCTTCGGCAACTGCATCACCGCGGTACGGGCCTACCTCGGCCACCACCGGTTCACCGCCTCCTACCGTTCCCCCTTCGACGAGGCCCCGCGCACGCCCTCGCCCTCGTACCGCAAGGCGCAGGCCCTGATGCGGCCGGGCCAGCAGCTCAGCGAGCACGCGGCGAAGCAGCTGTTGCGGGCGTACGGGATACGGGTTCCCCGCGAGCAGTTGGTGACCAGCGCGGCGGCGGCCGTCCGCGCGGCCGGACTGGTCGGCTACCCGGTGGTGATGAAGGCCTCGGGCCCGCAGCTCGGTCACAAGACGGAGCTGGGGCTGGTGAAGATCGGCCTGACCTCCGCGAGTCAGATCCGCGACGCGTACCGGGAGCTGACGGACATCGCGCGCTACGAGAACGTCCCGCTGGACGGGATCCTCGTCTGCCAGATGGTGGAGCGCGGCGTGGAGATGGTCGTCGGCGTCACCCGGGACGACCTCTTCGGGCCGACCGTGACGGTGGGCCTCGGCGGGGTCCTGGTCGAGGTGCTGCGCGACGCGGCGGTACGGGTGCCGCCGTTCGGCGAGGACCAGGCGCGGGCGATGCTGACGGAACTGCGCGGCCATCCGCTGCTGGAAGGCGTACGGGGCGCCCCGCCGGCGGACGTGGACGCGCTGGTGGAGGTCGTCCTGCGGGTCCAGCGGATGGCGCTGGAGCTGGGCGACGTGCTCTCGGAGCTGGACATCAACCCGCTGATGGTCCTCCCGCGCGGCCAGGGCGCGGTGGCGCTCGACGCGCTGGCCATCTGCCGCTGACCGCCGCTCGTCCCCCGCCCTCCCGAGCCCGGACCGACTGGAGCCCGTACCCCATGACCGCACCGGACGCCACGACCGCACCGGACATCGACTCCCTCGTGCTGCACCGCACCGAGAACGGCGTTTCCTGGATCACCCTGAACCGTCCCGAGGCCATGAACGCCGTCACCATGGAGCAGCGCGAGCGCGTCATCGGCCTGCTCGACGGGGCCTCGTGCGATCCCGCCGTCCGGGCCGTGGTCGTCACCGCGACCGGTAAGGGGTTCTGCGCCGGCGCCGACCTGCGCGGGGGGCCCGCCGCGGGCGAGCGGATCGCGGGGGACGTGGCCCGGTTGATCCGGTCGGGGGCGCAAAGGTTGATCACGTCGGTCCTCGACTGCGAGAAACCGGTGATCGCCGCGGTGAACGGCACGGCCGCCGGGATCGGCGCCCATCTGGCACTGGCCTGCGATCTGGTGATCGCGGCGGAACCGGCGCGGTTCATCGAGGTGTTCGTCCGCCGCGGGCTGGTCCCGGACGGCGGGGGCGCGTACCTGCTGCCGAGGCTGCTCGGACCGCAGAAGGCCAAGGAGTTGATGTTCTTCGGCGACGCCCTGCCCGCCGCCGAGGCCGAACGTCTGGGCCTGGTCAACAAGGTGGTCCCGGCCGAGGCCCTGGAGGCGACGGCCCGGGAGTGGGCGGAACGCCTCGCACAGGGCCCGACCCGGGCCATCGCCATGACGAAGCAGCTGGTCAACGTCTCGCTGGACGGTGACCGGGCGACCGCCTTGGCCGCCGAGGCCACCGCCCAGGAGATCAACATGACCACCGCCGACGCGAACGAGGGCGTGGCGAGCTTCGTGGAGCGCCGCACCCCGAAGTACCTCGGTCGCTGAGGACCGGCCCACGACCGCGACCGCGACTCACGGCCGGGGACCGCGCGCCGGGGACTACATCTGCGGGTCGGGCTTCAGCAAGGCGAACATCGCGCCCGCCGGGTCGGTGAGGAAGGCGATCCGGCCGACGCTCGGCACGTCGGCCGGCGGCATCAGCACGGTGCCGCCGTTCTCGGTGGTCTTGGCGACGGTGCCGTCGACGTCCGGCGCGTTGAAGTACGGCACCCAGCCCGTCGGGCCGCCGCCCTGCGAGGGGGCGACGCCGCCGAAGGAACCGTCCTGCTGGTCCCCGTCGGCGATGCTGAGCACGCGGTACGCCATCTCGGGCGTCGCCTGCATCTCCGCGTGCCGCCAGCCGAACACGCCGTTGTAGAAGGCGATGTCCCGGGCCGGGTCCGGTACGTGCAGTTCCACCCAGATGAGGCTGTGGGGAGCGGAGCCCAGCTCGAAGCCCGCGGTCCGGCCCGGCTGCCACAGGGCGAACTCCGCGCCCTGCGGGTCGGTGGCCTGCGCCAGCCACCCCTGCCCCATGACGTCGGTGGGCTCCATGCGGATCGTGCCGCCGCCGTCCTTGATCGCCTGGACGGTGGCCTGGATGTCGCGGGTGTCGAAGTGCACCATCCAGGCCGGCTTCGCCCCTTCCTCGGTGAGCGCGCCGATCGCGGCGACGGTCTTGCCGTCCAGCCGGAAGAACCCGTAACCGCCGGCGTCGGGGCCGGCCGAGACGAACTCCCAGCCGAAGAGGGCGCCGTAGAAGGCCGCGTCCCTGGCGATGTCGGGGCTGCCGAGGTCGAGCCAGTTGGGCGAGCCGGTACGGAAATCGGTGCCGAGCATGAGGATCCTCCTGGGTGGACGGGGCGGATGGGACGGGTGCCACCATGCCGAGCCCGCACGGGGCAGCCGGGCGTTCGAGTCCGCGCGAGGCGCCGGTTTCACCCGTACGGGGGAATTTCATCCGTACGAGGCACACCCACCGCCCCCGGCCGTCGACCCGCCCACCGGCCCGCCCATGCCTCATCCGCCGGAGCGCCGCATTCGCCCGATCCCGCCCACCCCTTCCTATCTGACGCCCCGTCAGCTTCAATCGTTCCTGTGATGGGACACGCAGGGATGGCGGCCACCGTCGTCCGATACCTCAGGTCAGTGGGCTCCCCCACCTCCGCCGCGGCGGAGCCGGAACCCGTCAACACGCTGCCGCGCCCCGACCTGCGGGCCGTCGGCGAGGACGAGCGCGCGCCCGTCAGCCCCGCCGAGTTCCGGGCCGTGCTGTCGAACTTCGCCAGCGGGGTCACGGTCATCACCGCCCCACCCGGCGCGGACGAGGACGGGCCGGCAGGCTTCGCCTGCCAGTCCTTCGCGTCGCTCTCCCTCGACCCGCCCCTGGTCACGTTCATGGTGGCCCGTACGTCGACCACCTGGCCGCGCATCGCCCGCGCCGGGGTCTTCTGCGTCAACATCCTGGGGGCCGAACAGGGTGGCCTGTGCCGCTCGTTCGCCGTGAGCGGCGCCGACAAGTTCGCCGGCGTCCCGCACCGCCCGAGCCCGGTCACCGGATCGCCGCGACTCGACGACGTGCCCGCCTGGATCGACTGCCGGATCCACGCCGTCCACACCGGCGGGGACCACCTCATCGTCGTCGGTCGCGTCGAGGCCATGGGCGCGGACGGCGAGGGCGATCCCCTGCTCTTCCACAAGGGCCGCTTCGGCCGCTTCACGGACTGACGCCCCGCCCCGAAGGGCCCGGCCGACGGATTCCCCGTCGGCCGGGCCCTTCGCCGTCCACCTCGAAAGGCGGCTCGAAAGACGACTCGGAGCAGGCGGCTCAGAAGGTGAGGACCCCGCGGGCCACCCGGCCGTGGTGGGCGTCGTCGGCGGCCTTGGCGAAGTCCTCGATCGGGTAGACCTCGGTGACGAGTTCGTCCAGCAGCAGCCTGCCCTGCCGGTACAGCTCGGCGTAGAGGGCGATGTCGCGCTGGGGGCGCGAGGATCCGTACCGGCAGCCCATGATCGTCTTGTCCAGGTACAGGGACGACACGAGGAACGACGCCTCCTCCTTGAAGCCCGGCACGCCCAGCAGGATCGCCTGCCCGTGCCGGTCCAGGAGGTCGACGGCCTGGCGGATCAGTTTCACGTTGCCCACGCACTCGAAGGCGTGGTCCGCCCCCGTGGGCAGGATCTCCCGCACCGCCGCCGAGGAGTCCGCGACCGCCGAGGCGTCGATGAAGTGGGTGGCGCCGAACTGTCGGGCCACCGCCTCCTTCGCCGGGTTGGCGTCCACCGCGACGATGGTGGTCGCGCCCGCGATCCGCGCGCCCTGGAGCACGTTGAGGCCGATGCCGCCGGTGCCGATGACGACGACCGACTCGCCCCGGTCGACCCTCGCCCGGTTCAACACCGCCCCGACGCCCGTCAGGACCCCGCACCCGATGAGCGCCGCCGAGGTCAGCGGAATGTCCGAGGGGATCTTCACGGCCTGGACGGCCTTGACGATCGTGCGTTCCGCGAAGGCCGAGTTGGAGGCGAACTGGAACAGCGGTTTCCCGCCCCGCGAGAACGGTTGCGCCGGCATCCCGATCGCCTTGCGGCACATCGTGGGCCGGCCCCGGTCGCAGTCCGCGCACGCCCCGCAGTTCGCGAGGGTGGACAGGGAGACGTGATCGCCGGGCACCACGTGCGTGACCCCGGCGCCGACCGCGTCCACCACGCCCGCCCCCTCGTGCCCCAGCACCACCGGCGGCGGGAAGGGGATCGTCCCGTCGATCACCGACAGGTCGCTGTGGCACAGCCCGGCCGCCGCCATCGCGACGAGCACCTCTCCCGGCCCCGGGTCGCGGATCTCCAGATCCTCGACCACCTGGGCCTGCTTGCCGTCGAACACGACGCCTCTCACCTGGGCTCCTTCGGCAGGCCGAGCACGCGCTCGGCGATGATGTTCCGCTGGATCTCGTCCGAACCGCCGTAGATCGTGTCGGCGCGGGTGAACAGGAACAGGCGCTGCTCCTCGTCGAGTCCGAGTTCGTACGGCAGACCGGGCGCCCAGTCCACGGGCCCGGCGGCGGCCTCCGCGCCCCGGACCGCGACCGCCAGTTCCCCGAGCCGCTTGTGCCAGCCGCCCCACAGCAACTTCGCCACGCTCGGCGCGCCCGCGTCACCGGCCGCGCCCAGGGTCCGCAGCGCGTTCCACCGCATCGTGCGCAGCTCGGCCCACTGCCGTACGAGTCGGTCCCGCAGTACGGGGTCGCCCTCTCCCGCGGCCCCGCACCCGGCCCCGTACCCGGTGCCGCCCGCGCCCGAGGCCGTGTACGCCGCCAGCACCCGTTCCAGCTCCGCGGCGAAGCCGATCTGCTGGACCAGGGTGGACACCCCGCGTTCGAGGGCGAGCAGTCCCATGGCCACCGACCAGCCGTTGCCCTCGCCGCCGACGACCTCGGCGGCGAGGGCCCCGTCGAAGAAGACCTCGTTGAACTCCGCCGTCCCCGACATCTGCCGGATCGGCCGGACCTCGACGCGCCCCGGCTGGTCCATGCGCACCAGGAGGAACGACAGCCCCGCGTGCCGCCGCGATCCGGCCTCCGTCCGGGCGAGGACGAAGCACCAGTCCGCGTCCCGGGCCAGGGAGGTCCAGATCTTCTGCCCGGTGACCCGGTACGGGCCGCCCGGGACGCCCGGGTCCCGGACCGCCTTCGTGCGGATGCCGGCGAGGTCGGACCCGGCGCCCGGCTCGCTGTACCCCTGGCACCACAGCTCCTCGCCCCGCGCGATCCCGGGCAGGAAGCGTTCGCGCTGCTCCCGGCTCCCGTGGGCGATCAGGGTGGGGGCGAGGAGGTTCTCCCCGATGTGGCCGACCCGGCCGGGCGCGCGCAGCGCCGCGTACTCCTCCGCCCACACCACCTGCCCGGTCAGGGAGAGCCGCCGCTGCCCGTAGGCCCCGTCCGGGACCTCCCAGCCCTGTCCGATCCAGCCGCCGGCGCCCAACTCCCGTTCCCAGGCGCGCCGCGCCGCGACCTCCTCGTGTTCGCTGCCGGGTCCGCCGAGGCCGACGGCCCGTTCGTACGGTCCGACGAGGTGCCCCGCCAGCCACGACCGGGCGCGGGCGCGCAGCGCCTCGTCCTCGGCCCCGAAGCTGAAGTCCACCGGCCCCCCTCTACGCGTTGGGGCGGTCCTTGGCGGCCGCCGCCTTCGCCATGGCTTCGAGCTGCGCGAGCATCGGCATCGGATCGGTACCGACCGTCCCGGGGAGGAAGTCGGCGATCTTCTCCGGGGTCCAGGAGCCCTCCGCGTACCCGGCGCGCAGCTCGCGCGGCTGGGCCCACACGGCGATCTTCGGGCCGGCGATCGTGTAGACCTGCCCGGTGATCCGCTCGCCGCCGACGGCGACGGCCCGGTCGGAGAGCAGGTAGGTGACCAGCGCGGCGACGTCCTCGGGCTCGCCGATCTCCTTGAGCTCCATGGGCACGTTGGCCGACATCCGGGTACGGGCGACGGGCGCGACGGCGTTGGCCGTGACCCCGTACTTGGCGAGCCCGAGCGCGGCGGAGCGGACGAGGGAGATGATGCCGCCCTTGGCGGCGCTGTAGTTGGCCTGGGCGACGGAGCCCTGGTGGTTGCCGCTGGTGAAGCCGATCAGGGTGCCGCCGCCCTGCTTGCGCATGACGGCGCAGGCGGCGCGGAAGACGGTGAAGGTGCCCTTGAGGTGGGTGGCGACGACCGGGTCCCACTCCTCCTCGGACATGTTGAAGAGCATCCGCTCGCGCAGGATGCCCGCCACGCACACGACACCGTCGATCCGCCCGTACCGGGCGAGCGCGGTGTCGACGACGCGCTGTCCGCCCGCCATCGTGGAGACGTCGTCGGCGACGGCCACGGCCTCGCCGCCCGCGGCGACGATCTCCTTGACCACCGCCTCGGCTATCTCGCTCGTGGGTTCGCCGCCCTCGATGCCGACGCCGTAGTCGTTGACGACGACCCGGGCGCCCTCGGCGGCCGCGGCGAGTGCCACGGCCCGCCCGATGCCCCGGCCCGCGCCGGTGACGGCGACGACCTTGCCTGCCAAGAAGTTCCCCACGCCCGACCCCTTCCCGCGATTTCTGACGGACCGTTAGATTCTATGGGCAGGCGGACGCGCCCGCACAAGCCCCTGTGGGGTTCCACATGGCAAGGAGCTGATGAGTCAGATGGGCATGCCCGCCGAGTTCCACGACATCGCCAAGCGCGTCAACAACTGGGGCCGCTGGGGAGCGGACGACGAGATCGGCACCCTCAACCTGATCACCGACGAGATCGTCCGGGCAGCCGCCGCCGAGATCCGCACCGGCCGCCGGATCCCGCTCGCGCTCCCGCTCAAGGAGGACGGGGTACAGGTCGGCATGATCCCCGGCCGGATCAACCCGCTGCACACGATGGTGCAGGTCAACCAGGAGATCTTCGGTCCGGGCACGGTCGCGTGCAGCGACGACGCCGTGACGATGGGACTCCAGTGCGCCACCCACTGGGACGCCCTCACCCACGTCTCCCACTCCGGGAGGATCTACAACGGCCGCCCCGCCGGCACCGTCACGGCGCACGGGCGGGCGGAGTTCAGCGGCATCGACAAGGCGGGACCCATCGTCTCGCGCGGGGTCCTGCTGGACGTGGCCCGCGCCAAGGGCCTGGACCGGCTCCCGGGCGACCACGCCGTGACGCCCGAGGACCTCGCGGAGGCGGAGGAGTTCGGCGGGGTGACCGTCCGCGCCGGGGACATCGTCCTGGTCCGCACGGGCCAGATCCAGGTCTACCTGGCCGGCGACAAGCACGGCTACGGCTTCCCGTCACCCGGCCTGTCCGTCCGTACGCCCGAGTGGTTCCACGCCCGGGACGTGGCGGCCGTCGCCAATGACACCCTGACCTTCGAGATCTTCCCGCCGGAGATCGACAACCTCTGGTTGCCGGTGCACGCGCTGGACCTGGTGGAGATGGGCATGCACCAGGGCCAGAACTGGAATCTCGAAAAGTTGTCCACAGCCTGTGCAGAAGAATCCCGCCACGCGTTCCTCCTCTCCGCGATGCCCGAACCCTTCGTCGGCGCGGTAGGCACCCCGGTGGCCCCGGTCGCCATCCTCTGACCGGCCCGCAGCCCGCACGGACCGGGACAACCCCGGCCTACGGCCAAGGCGGCTGGGCCCGGCGGGCAGGCCGCGTCCGGGACCAGGCCGAGTCGGAAGATCGACCTCGGCTGCCTGAACCACCCCTCACGTTCGCCACAGAGCCTTTCGCATGTGCTCAATCAACCCTTGGCGGGCTGCGCGAACAGTTCGCCACGCCTGGACATGCTCTGCCGGTTCCGCAGCGCGCACGCGACCACCACATCGCGACTCCGAGATGGACGGAGCGTCGTCTGCGGGTTCCGACAGGTCGTCGTGAACGTGAGGGGGCCCGGCAATGGTGGGTAGAAATCCGACGCCCGTCGGCAGCCGGCGTGGTGTCCTGCAGACAACCGGCATGACACCTGCCAAGCGGCCCCGCCACCTTGACCGCTTCCACCCCGTCAGGGCCCCGAGTCGCCGACCGCCTGCCTGTATCGTCACAGCGTGGCAAGCATCCTCACGACTACCAACACGGACAGCGCTCACCTCAGTGACTCGCTCACCGAGGCGGTTCAACACGGCGAGGTATTCACACACCGCTGGGTGGTCGAAGCGATCTTGGATCTGGTCGGCTACACGCCCGACCGCGATCTCACTCAAATGCACATCGTGGAACCGGCCTGTGGATCCGGCGCCTTCCTCGGACCGATCACCGAGCGGCTAAGCGCCTCCTGCCGATTGCATGACAGGTCAATCGGTGAAGCTGTGGACGCCGTAAGCGCATACGACCTGCTGGCTCCCAATGTCCGAGACAGCCGCAAGCTGGTCGCAGAGCGCCTCCACGCGGATGGATGGAATCAGGATGACGCCCGGAAGCTGGCCAAAGCGTGGATCAACCAGGGCGACTATCTCCTTCAGAAAGAGCCGGGAAGAAACGCCGACTTCGTCGTAGGAAATCCCCCCTACATTCGACTGGAAGACGTTCCCGCTGAACGAATGAAGGCCTACAGGTCGGCCTGCACCGCCATGGGCGGCAGAGCTGATGTGTACATCGGATTTTACGAGATCGGACTGAAAAGCCTCAAACCCGACGGAGTGCTTGGTTTCATCTGCGCCGACCGCTGGATGCGAAATCAGTACGGTAGTAAGCTTCGCGAACTCGTATCACGCTCATACAGTGTTGATCTCGTACTCAGCATGCATGACGTAGATGCGTTCCAAGAGCAGGTATCCGCCTATCCGGCGATCTCCATCATCCGCAACGGACCGCAGGGAACTGCCGTCGTCGCCGACACCACGAAGCACTTTGGGCCGGGCTCGATCGCCGAATTCAAAGAATGGGTCAACACTGCAGATGAGCCGCACATCAGCGGTGACTCCTTTCACGCTGCCCGACTTCCCCATTGGTTCGATGGCACCGACTCCTGGCCTGCCGGGTCGCCGGCCAGACTGGCCATGCTGGAAGACCTGAGTGACCGCTTCGGGCTGTTGGAGGACTCGTCCAGCGGAACACGGGTCGGAATTGGCGTAGCCACGGGAGCGGACAAGGTCTTCCTCACGCAGAGCACCAGCATTGTCGAGAAGGAACGGCTTCTCCCCATGGCGATGGTGCGGGACACCACGTCCGGGTGGCTCGACTGGAACGGCAGCCACCTCGTCAACCCTTGGGACGACGCCGGCAATCTGGTCGACCTCTCCGAGTACCCCAAGCTGGCCGGCTACCTCGAAGAGCACGGCGAGGCTCTACGAAAGCGGTACGTAGCGGTCAAGCAGCCCCATCGTTGGTACAAGACCATCGATAAGGTCGACCCGCACCTGGCCGGTAGGCCGAAGTTGCTGTTCCCGGACATGAAGTTGACCATCCATCCGGTGCTTGATCCAGGACGGCTGTACCCTCACCACAACCTGTACTTCATCGTCTCGGACTCGT
The DNA here is from genome assembly GCF_041431415.1 of Streptomyces sp. NBC_00513. Classification (GTDB taxonomy): domain Bacteria; phylum Actinomycetota; class Actinomycetes; order Streptomycetales; family Streptomycetaceae; genus Streptomyces. The sequence continues at coordinate 4,492,602 of NZ_CP107845.1, read as the reverse complement.
GGGACATGCGAGTACTCGGGGGCATCCTGCTGTCCCGGGTGGCCGAAGCCTTCGTGGAAGCGTATGCAGTGAAGATGCGCGGAGGGACGTTGCGCTTCCAAGCGCAGTATCTGCGACGAATTCGCGTTCCTCTGCCATCCGAGATCTCACCTGAGGACCAGGCCGCCTTGACGTCTGCCTTTGATGATCGTGACGTCGATGCGGCCACGGCGGCAGCTCTCCGAGTCTATGGCCTGGCCGAGCTACCCGACTAGGAGAGTTCATCTTGGCAGTCAGCCACCTGGACCTCGAAGGTGCCATTTCGGCGTACTGGAAAATCAAGGAAGAGCAGGCCGCAAAAGCGCGGGCCAAAAAAATCGCCAAGATGGAAAAGGACAAGAAGGCCGCAGAAATCCTCGGCAACCCTGGCGCGAGTGCCGACGCCAAGGATCTGGCCATTAGGGTGGCGGCGACCGAAGGCGATTCCGATGCTGTTGCCGCGGGAGCAGATCCTGGCGAAGAAACGGGAACGGAAGGATCGGTCAGGGGCGGCAAGCAGTTCGACCCGATCGTCAATCTGATCGCCGGGTTCTTTCGGGATGCCGGATATCCGGAAAGCTGCATCCAAACTGCATCTCAGCTTGAGCTCCCAGGGTCATACCGACCTCAGAAGAAATGGGACCTGGTAGTCAACTGGGGCGAAAGTCTCGTTGCCGCGTTCGAGCTCAAGGCGTTGGGCGGCCCCTCATACGGAAACAATTTCAACAATCGGGTGGAGGAGGCCGTAGGTAGCGCAACAGACGTCCGACGGGCATTCTTCAAGATTTACCCCGAATCCGAGAAGCCCTGGCTGGGATACCTTTTCATCATGCAGGACGACGAGGACTCTCGACGTCCGGTACGCATCGCAAAGTCGCCGATTCTCGTCGACGATGCCTGGCGCGGTAAGTCATACCAGGGTCGTGGCGGGATTTTCTGCGAGAGGCTCCTTGAGGACGAACTGTATGACGGAGTCTGCTACGTGACGGCCCCCATGGGGAGTGGTAATTTCTCGGAACCCTCCACCACTGTGGGATGGGACGCATTCTCGAAGGCCATCGCCAGTAGAATTTCTGCACTCAAGAAGCACGGGATTCCTGGCCCGGAAATTCCCGGGCAATCGACGCGGGCGGCATCCTCGACCGCAAGCGGGCGTGAAGCCGACATCCACGGCTGACATCAACGACGGCGGATGGCAGCAATAGCCCGTGTCTCCGTCACGGAGTCGTGGGAACCCGGGCAGGACGGACCCCACCTGCAAAGCACATGTCCGCAGCCTGTGATCGCACCCCTATCCGCCCCGGGCAATGACCTTCGCAGTGCGATGCGCGCAAGGGGGACCCCGGGTATCCGGAGGTTCAGCGGGCCGCCCGCTGCGGCCCTGTCGCATCGACCGGCCACCCTGGCCGGTCGATGCGACAGCCCGCAGCCCGCAGCCATTCGACCTACCTCGGCTGTACGGTGACCGCGTGGACGAGGAATCGGTGCTCATCAGACTCACGCGCGACCAGGCGTTCGTCCTGTCCCACTGGCTCCACGAGGTCATGATGCGGTCCGACAGACTCGCGGGCATCGTGCCCGATCGTGCGGTCTGGTCCGGGATCCACGCGATCTCGGGGACTCTCGAAACGACGCTGCCCGAGGTCTTCCTGCCGGACTACGCCCGCCGCCTGGACGAAGCGCGACAACTTCTGCTCGCTGCCATGGGTGGCGAGGAAACAGACGAGATCCTGCCGGCGAGCCTGCCGTCCGGCGATGACAGCACCGGCTGACACCGGCACTCCCGCCCAACCGAACCCGACCCACCCACCAGGCGCTCCCGCTCGACCGTCCCGGGACACCGCCCCGCCAGGCACCCGCTCCGGGGCCCGGTCGCGGGCCCCGGAGCGGTTCGACCTGCGGGTGGCGGCGACGCGCATGCACGCCCCGAGCGCGGCACGGCAGCCGCCACCCCACGACCCGCACTCGTCAAGGCAGGACCCTTGGCGTCCCCTCGCGACGAATCGCTCCACACCAGAGTGATCAAGATGTGACGAACCGTCAACACCTCGTTAGAGGTACACGCGGGGTTCCCGGTTCTGGTCAAAATGTTCGGAAGGTTTCCGGAGGCCGTCCGCGGCGCAGTCCGCGGCCGCCTTCTCCGCGCGGTCGACCTCGCACCAGATCCGCTTGCCGGCGCCCTCGGGCTGCCAGCCCCAGCGGTCCGCCAGGCCGTCCACCAGCTCCAGGCCGCGCCCGCCCGTGTCGTCTCCGGCCGCCTGCCGGCGGGCCGGCGCCCGGTCGCTCGCGTCGGCCACCTCGACCCGCACCCCCGGGCCCCCGAACAGCATCCGCAGCACCGCCGGACAGCCGGTGTGGACGACGGCGTTGGTGACCAGCTCGGAGATCAGCAGGATCAGGATCTCGGCGAGCGGTTCGTCGTCCCCTATGCCGGAGCCCGCCAGCCTGGACCGCGCCCACCGGCGTGCCCGGCCGACCTCGGCGGGGTCCGCGCCTACCTCAAGCTGAACCTGAAGCACCTGCACCGCTCACACCATCCGAACCGGCGGACACTTCGCCTCACGACGGAACGGGATCACGATCCGTGACCCCCTTGCGGAGCAGCATGGTTGACGTACAGTCACCACAACAAGCGCTTCGGGCATATTCCCGCGCGAAGGAGTAGGCGTGGTGCATACTGTGCGGCGCTCACGCCGCTCAACCGCTCGCATTCGTCGGAGCGTACCGGAGCGAGCACCCGACTCCGGTCCGTAATGTGCCGGGCGAAGGACACAAACCGATATCAACTCTCTGTAATCAGACATGCGTCCCGCCGCGTCCCTCCCGTGCCTCCGCGTCGTACCGAACCGGCACCCCGAACCGGTCCCCGTGGCCGGCTACCCGCGACCCTTTCCGAACGCCGCCCTCCGGTTGCCATCCCCCGGGTACCCCGCCCGGCCCCCGCTACACCGAGGCACACCCCCCGTCACTCCGGCCGCCGTTGAACCCGCTGCACCGCGCCCTCCAGCAGGTCCGCCGCCAGCAGTTCCTCCGCCTCGGCCGCCGTGCGCCACTGCTCGGCCCGCACCCAGGCCCGTTTCAGGTGCAGGTGGACGTCGGCCTCCCAGGTGAACCCCATGCCGCCGTGCACCTGGAGGCAGTCCCGGGCGTTGCGCACGGCCGCCTCGTCGGCCAGCAGCTTCGCCGCCGCCGTCTCCGCGGGGTCACCGGTCACCGCCGCCGCGTAGACCGCCGTACGGGCCAGCTCGGCCCGTACCAGCATCTCCGCGCACAGGTGCTTCACCGCCTGGAAGGAGCCGATCGGGCGGCCGAACTGCTCGCGCTCCCCCGCGTACCGGACCGCCAGTTCCAGGGTCCGCAGGGCGCTCCCCGCCTGGAGCGCGGCCGTCAGCAGCGCGCCCTCGTCCCTGTGGTCGCCGGGCATCGGGGCCGACGCGACCCGGTGCAGCGGGGTCAGCGGGTCCGCGGAACGCACCGGCTCGGCCGGGGTCGAGGCGAACCCCGGCAGCCCGAGCACGGCGTCCGCCTCCCCCCAGTGCGCCACCAGGGACCCGTCCAGGTCCGAGGCCGTCACCACGGCCGTCCCGGCCGCCGCCCCGGGGACCGCCCCGGCCGCGAGGTGCGTGGCCACCAGCGGCCCCGGCACCAGCGCCCGGCCGGCCTCCTCGAAGACGAGGACCGCCTCCGGGAGGCCGAGCCCGACCCCGCCCTCTGCCTCGGGGAGGCGCAGCGCGAAGAAGCCGGCCTCGCCGAGCTCCCGCCACAGGTCCCGGTCCACGCAGACCCCCGACTCGACGGACGCCCGCAGGGCCTCGCGCCCGTACCGTCCGGCCAGCAGGTTCCGTACGCCCGCCCGCAGGTCCCGCTGTTCCTCGGTCGGCTGGAAGTCCACCGGCTCACCGGCCCTTCGGGAGGCCGAGGATCCGCTCGGCGACGATGTTCCGCTGGATCTGCGAGGTGCCCGCGGCGATGGTGTACGACAGGGACGAGAGCCGGTCGAGGACCCATTCCTCGTCCAGCACGAGGGAGCCCGCGCCCAGCACCTGGGCGGCCACGTCGTACAGCTCCTGCCGGGCGTGCGAGTAGGCCAGTTTGAAGACGCTGCCCCCGATGCCCGGGACGCCGCCGGAGCGTTCCGATTCGCCGACGTTCCACTGCGTGAGCCGCCACAGGGCGCCGAACTCGCCGTGGAGGCGCCCCAGGGCACGCCGTACGACGGGGTCGTCCCAGCGCCCGTTCGCCTTCGCGGTGCGGGCCAGGTCCCCGAGGGTCCGCCGGCAGGCGACCACCTCGCCGACGAACGCGGTCCCCCGCTCGAAGGACAGGGTCACCATGGTGACCCGCCAGCCGTCGTCCTCGGCTCCGACCCGGTTGCCGACCGGGACCCGCACCTCGTCCAGGAACATCTCCGCGAACTCGGTCGACCCCGCGAGGGTCCGCAGCGGCCTGACCGTCACGCCCGGCGCGTCCATCGGCATGGCCAGCCAGGTGATCCCCCGGTGCTTGGGGGTGTCCGGGCCCACGGGCGTGGTCCTGACCAGCAGTTCGCACCAGTCCGCCACCTCGGCGTGCGAGGTCCAGATCTTCGACCCCGTCACGACGTACTCGTCGCCGTCGCGCACGGCGCGGGTCCGCAGCGCCGCCAGGTCCGAACCCGCGCCCGGCTCGCTGAACCCCTGGCACCACACCTCGTCGCCGCGCAGGACCGGCGGCAGCCAGCGCGCCCGCTGCGCGGCGGTGCCCTCGGCGGCGATGGTCGGGCCGGCGTGCAGCAGCCCGACGAAGTTGGCGCCGACGTAGGGGGCGCCGGCGCGCTCCGTCTCCTCCAGGAAGATCAGGTGCCGGGTCGGGCCGGCGCCCTGCCCGCCGGCGTCCACGGGCCAGTGCAGTCCGGCGTACCCGGCGTCGTACAGCCGGCGCTGCCAGCCCGCGTCGTACGCCCGCCGGCCGGGCCAGTCGTCGGGCGACGGCTTGGCGGGCAGTTCGGGCAGCACCTTGGCGAGCCACTCGCGCAGCCGGGCCCGGAACTCCCGCTCCTCCTCGGTGGGGGTCAGGTCCACTGGCGTTCCGCCCGCAGGCCCTTGTCGAGGTCGAGCCCCAGCATGCGGATGGCGTTGCCGCGCATCAGCTTGTAGACCGTCTCCTCGTCGAGGCCCTCCACGTGGTCGAGGGCGACCTCCTTGGTGTGCGGGAAGGTCGAGTCGACGTGCGGGTAGTCGGTCTCGAAGGTCGCGTTGTCGCGCCCGACGACGTCGAGCGAGGCGATGCCGTGCTTGTCGCGGAAGAAGCAGCAGAACATCTGCCGGTAGTAGTAGGTGGACGGCGGCTCGGGGATCAGGTCGCGGACCCCGCCCCAGGCCCGGTGCTCGCGCCACACGTCGTCGGCGCGCTCCAACGCGTACGGGATCCAGCCCATCTGGCCCTCGCTGTAGGCGAGCTTCAGCGTCGGGAACTTCACCAGGACCCCGGAGAAGAGGAAGTCCATCATCGAGGCCATCGCGTTGTTGAAGCTGAGGGAGGCCTGCACGGCGGGAGGCGCGTCGGGGGACGCGGCCGGCATCTGCGAGGACGACCCGATGTGCATGTTGACGACGGTGCCGGTCTCCTGGCAGACGGCGAAGAAGGGGTCCCAGTACCCGGAGTGGATCGACGGCAGCCCGAGGTAGGTCGGGATCTCGGAGAAGGTCACCGCCCGGACCCCGCGCGCGGCGTTGCGCCGGATCTCGGCGACGGCGAGGTCGATGTCCCAGAGCGGGATGATGCACAGCGGGATCAGTCGGCCGCCGCTGTCGCCGCACCATTCCTCGACCATCCAGTCGTTGTAGGCGCGCACACAGGCCAGCGCGACCTCCTTGTCGTGCGCCTCCGCGAAGGTCTGGCCGCAAAAGCGCGGGAAGGTCGGGAAGCAGAGCGAGGCCTCGACGTGGTTGAGGTCCATGTCGGCGAGCCGCGCCTTGGGGTCCCAGCAGCCCCGGCGCATCTCCTCGCGGGTGATGCCCTCCAGGGTCATGTCGTCGCGGTCGAAGCCGACGGCGGCGATGTTGCGCTTGTACGGGAACTTCAGGTCCTCGTAGATCCACCAGTCCGTCGGCGGGCCGTCGGGGTCCATGGTGATCACGTACTTGCCGCCCGTGTAGGCGAGTTCGCCGATGCCGGCGGTCAGCGGCTTGGGGCCGCGGTCGCGGTACTTGGCGGGCAGCCACACGTCGAAGAGGTGCGCGGGCTCGATCACGTGGTCGTCGACGCTGATGATCCGAGGCAGTTCCATGGTGTCCCCTCGCCCTATCTGATGGATCGTCAGAAACAAGCTAGCCCCGCCACCCCTGGACCGACAAGCGCCCGAGCCCTACGCTCTGCGCTGGATCTGACTAGCCGTCAGTTAAAGGGGGGTCCGGGATGACGGACACAGAAACGGGCACCGGCACGGGCACCGGTACGGGCCCGGGAACACGCTCCGACGCGGCCCCGGGCACGCACCCGGGCACGGGCACGGACGGCGGCACGGGCACGGGCACGGACGGCGGCAGGACCATCACGACCGGCGCGCCCCCGGCCGCCAACGCCACCGCCACCGCCACCGCCATCGAGCTCGCCCGCTCCCGGACCCTGTGGGAACTCGTCGACCGCCGGGCGGCCCTCACCCCCGACACCCCGGTCCTCATCGAGGCCGCCGAGGACCCCGCAGACGACCGTTCCCTCACCTTCGGCGCCCTCCGCGACCGCTCCGAGGAGGTGGCCGCCGGTCTGTACGCGAAGGGCGTGCGCGCGGGCACGGTCGTCGCCTGGCAGTTGCCCACCCGCATCGAGACCGTCCTGCTCTCGGTCGCCCTCGCCCGCCTCGGCGCCGTCCAGTCGCCGGTCATCCCCTTCTACCGCGACCGGGAGGTCGGCTTCGCGCTCCGGGAGTCGAAGGCGGAGTACTTCGCGGTCCCCGGCGTCTGGCGGGGCTTCGACCACACCGCGATGGCCGAACGGCTCGGCGCCCGCGGGATCTTCGAGGCCTACGACTCCCTCCCCGCGGGCGACCCCTCGACCCTCCCGCCGCCACCCGGGTCCGGAACCGACGTGCGCTGGATCTACTGGACCTCCGGCACCACCTCGGACCCCAAGGGCGTTCTGCACACCGACCGCTCGCTGATGGCGGGCGGCTCCTGCCTGGCCCACGCCCTGCACCTGACCCCGACCGACGTGGGTTCGATGGCGTTCCCGTTCGCCCACATCGCCGGCCCGGACTACACCGTCATGCTGCTGCTGTACGGGTTCCCGGCGGTCCTGTTCGAGAAGTTCGCGATGCCCGGCGCACTGGACGGGTACCGGCGCCACGGGGTCACCGTCGCGGGCGGCTCGACCGCCTTCTACTCCATGTTCCTCACGGAGCAGCGCAAGCGACCCGACCGCAGGCTCATCCCCACCATCCGCCTCCTGGCGGGCGGCGGCGCCCCCAAACCTCCGGAGATCTACCACGCGGTGGTGCGCGAACTCGGCTGCCAACTCACCCACGGCTACGGCATGACCGAGGTCCCCATGATCACCATGGGTTCGCCCGACGACACCCCCGACAACCTCGCGACCACCGAGGGCCGCCCCCCGTCGACGATGTCGATCCGCATCACCTCACCCGACGGGACGCCGCTCCCCGCGAACGAGGACGGCGAGGTCCGGTTGCGCGGCGAGGCCGTCTGCCAGGGCTACCTGGACCGCGAGCAGTCGGCCGACGCCTTCGACGCCGACGGCTACCTCGTCACCGGCGACCTGGGGCACCTCACCCCGGACGGCCACCTCGTGCTCACCGGGCGCAGCAAGGACGTCATCATCCGCAAGGGCGAGAACATCTCCGCGAAGGAGATCGAGGACCTCCTCCACGAACTCCCCGCCGTCGCGGACGTCGCCGTCATCGGGCTGCCGGACCCCGAGCGCGGTGAGCGCGTCTGCGCGGTGGTCGAACAACCCCCCGGCACGACCCCCCTGACGCTGGTGGACGTGACGGGCCATCTCCGCGCCCAGGGCCTCTCCCCCCACAAGCTCCCCGAGCAGTTGGAGGTGGTGGACGCGCTCCCCCGCAACGACGCCCTGCGCAAGGTCCTCAAGTACCGGCTCCGCGAGCGCTACTCCTGAGCGGACGCCGAACACGGCAGCCCGAGGCAGGGACGAGGGCGCGCGCGACGGACGCGCCCCGGCCCGGACGCGCCCCGCCCCGGGGCCGCCCTCACCGGGCGGGCCCGACGGCCCGGGGCCCGGAGACGCGGGGCCCGACGGCCCGGGGCCCGGTGACGCGGGGCCGAGGCACGCGGCCGAGGAAGCGGCCGCGGAGAGCCGGGGCCCGGAGACGCGGAGCCGAAGGCAGCCGTCCGGTGACGCGGTCCCGAGAGCCGACGTCCGGTGGCACGGGTCCGGGGTCCGGTCAGGCGCCCGGTCAGGCGTCCGGGGCCTCCACGCCGCAGTAGCCCGCGAAGGCCGCCAGGATCTCGTCCTCGGAGATGCGGCCGTCACCATCAGCGTCCAGCGCCTCGGCGACCGTCCCGGCCACCTCGACGGGGGTGCCGAGCACGCTCAGCACACGGGCCGCGGCGGCCGGGGTGGCGCCGCCGCCGTCCTCGTCGGCCACCGCGATCACCGCCCGCAGGAACGGTCGGGCGATCTCCGCGAACCGGTGTGGGTTGTCCCGCAGCCGCTTCGCCGCGCCCGTCACGAACTCCTCGCGGGAGACCCGCTGGTCCCCGTCGACGTCCGCGATGCCGGCCATGCCCTGCCAGAACGCCTCGGCTCCGCCGAAGATCGCCTGGCCCTTGTCCGAGCGTGCCGTCGTACCGAATTCGGCCAGCACGGCCTTCGCGGCCGCGCTGAAGTCCTCGCGGTCGATATAGCCGGACCCGTCCTGGTCGAAGGTGGCGAATCGGGCGGCGATCTTGCGCTCGTATTCTGCGCTGTCCATATTCGGCGTTCCGCCTTCACATGTGCGATGGGGTGCAGTTGAGGTGCAGTTCAAGACAAGGCAGGAGCGTAAGGCCTCCGTGGCCTGCGCGTTAAGCGAAGCGGTCAAGGAGGTGGCCGCATCGAACCCGCGCACGGGGAGCGCGGCGGGGCGCGCATGTGTGTGCCAATCGGCGTGCCCTTACGGGTGTCACGTACCGGAGTCACTTTTCGCCGACGACCACGAGCGACGGGCCTATCACGCAGGGCACTCCCACGAGACCCGCTTCCCCCAAAAGAGGCGCACACCCCCATGTGCCCACTACATTCGATGAGTCGACACACGGCTGGGGGCAGTATGCCGAAGGACGTACCACCGCGCTGGGACCGCCGCATGCAGCAACGACTCGCCCGGGGCGAGGCCGCGGCGCTCGGCGAGCTCTACGACCGGTTCGCCTCGCTGGTCCACGGCCTGGCCCACCGCGTCCTGGGCGACGAGACGGGCGCGGACCGGATCACCCGCGAGGTGTTCGGCTACATCTGGGAGAACCCGGACGCCTACGACCCCAAGCAGGGCTCCATGCGTTCCTGGGTCGCCCGCGTCACCCAGCGCCAGGCCGTGGATCGGCTGCGCCAGGCCGAACTGGGCCGCGGATCCCGTGAGGAACTGGAGCAGAAGGTGCGCACCGCCAACGCCGCCGCCCGCGCGGACTACATCGTCACCTCCATGCCCGCTTCCCTGCGAGCCGCCCTGGAACTCGCGTACTTCAAACGCCGCGACTACCGGCAGGCCGCCGCCGACCTGCAGATCAGCGAGGACGAGGCGCGCCGCCGGTTGCGGCTCGGGCTGCAACTGCTGTCGACCGCCAACGTCCTCCCCCGGGAAGGCGCCTCACCGCCCGGATACGGCCCGCCCGGATATGGAACGCCCCGATGACCGGTCCCGCCGAAGAGTTCCCCGAAGACTTTCCCGACGGCTACCAGCGGCCCGTGAGCGGTTCCGCGTGGATACCCGGCCCCCGCGGGCCCGCCGACGACCTCGATCCGCGGCACGCGCCGGACCCGTTGCCCCGGGAGTCGCCCGAACCCGCACCGGACCGGACGCCGCCGCCGGCGCGCGAGCCGTCCCGGCTCCCGCTGCCCGAGCAGTCGCCACCGTCGGAGCCCTCGGCGGACCCCTCGGCGGACCCGTCGTCGGAACCACCGCCGCCCGAGCCGTCGGCCGAACCCTCGGCCGAGGACCTCGCGGTGCCCGGCCCGCCGCCCACGCACGCCCTGCTGAAATCCCTGCTCGGCGCCTGGGCGCTGGCCGCCTGCTCGGCCGAGGAGACCCGGGCCGTGGAGGACCACCTCACCGAGTGCGCGCCCTGCGCCGAGGAGGCCCTGAGGCTGCGGGACGCCGTGGGCCTGTTGCAGCCCGAGGAAACCCTGGACCTCAAGCCGCTGCTGCGGTCGCGGGTGTTGGAGGACTGCCTGGGCAGGCGCCCCGCCCGCATTCCGGTACCGACGTGGGCGACGCCGTACGACACCGAGACGGCACGGCTCGACGCGCTGCTGCGGGACTTCGGCGACGCGGAGTGGCACACCCCGGTGCGGCTCAAGTGGTTCGAGGAGGAGCGGCGCAAGACGCGCCGGACCACGGTCGCCGGGGTGATCGGGCACCTCCTGACGGTGGACGGGCTCGTTGCCGCGGCCCTCGGGCTGGACGACCCGCTGGGCCCGCAGGCACCACCGGGCGACCCGACGGATCGTACGGAGCACTTCTGGAACTCCCACCCCCACCCGACGACCCGCCAGGTCCGCGAGCCGTGGCGGGAACAGGGGCACACCCTGATCCGTACGGTCTCCTTCGCGGGCCGCGGCGTCGCCGAGCTGGCCGTGGACTACGGGCATTTCGCGCTGCCCCTCGCGGACGCCTTCCTGGAGCGGGCCTTCGAGTGCTGGGTGCACGCCTGGGACATCGCGGAGGCCGTCGACTATCCGTACGAGGCCCCGTCCGCACCGCACCTGCACCAGATGATCGACCTCGCGGCGCGCCTGCTGCCCGGCGCGCTGGCCGAGCGGCGCCGGGCCGGACTGGCGGCACCGGCACGCGGACTGGTCGCGGCGGGGGCGCCCGGTCGGACCCTGCACCTGGAGATCGAGGGAGCGGGCGGTGGCGGCTGGGACATCGCGCTGGACTCGCCGGCGGCGAAGCCGTCGGCGGAACACACCGTCGCGCACGTCGCCCTGGAGGGCACCGAGTTCTGCCAACTGGCCGCGGGCCACATCTCCCCGGAGGAGGCGGCCGCCGGACAACACGGCGACCGCGAGGCCATCCGCGACGTCCTCTTCGCGGCAGCCTCCCTCAGCCGCCTCTAGGCCCCGCCGGCGGTCCCGGCACCCTCAGCCTCGCCGGCGGTCTCGGCACACCCAGCCCCGCCGGGGTCCGGCACACCCAGCCCCGCCGGCGTTTGAGGCGCGGGGTCTGGGGCGGAGCCCCAGGTGACCCCGGCTCCGCCAAGCACCGGGCTCCGCCCGGACCCGCGCCTCAAACGCCGGCGAGGCTGAAATGGCCCGCCCGTAGTGCCCGCGCAGCGGAGCGGCAGGGGTCAGGCGAAGACGACCGTGCGGGTGCCGTTCAGGAGGACGCGGTGCTCGCTGTGCCACTTCACGGCCCGCGCCAGCGCCTGGCACTCCACGTCCCGACCGATGGCCACCAGCTGGTCCGGCGTGACCTCGTGGCCGACCCGCTCGACCTCCTGCTCGATGATCGGCCCCTCGTCGAGGTCGGCCGTCACGTAGTGCGCGGTCGCGCCGATCAGCTTCACGCCCCGGGCGTGCGCCTGGTGGTAGGGCTTGGCGCCCTTGAAGCTCGGCAGGAACGAGTGGTGGATGTTGATGATCCGCCCGCTCAGCTCCTTGCACAGGGTGTCCGACAGCACCTGCATGTACCGCGCGAGGACGACCAGGTCGACCCGCTCGGCGCGGACCAGTTCCAGCAGTTCCGCCTCGGCGGCGGCCTTCGTGTCCTTCGTCACGGGGATGTGCACGAACGGCACGTTGTACGAGCCGACCAGCTCGGCGAAGTCGGTGTGGTTCGACACGACGGCCGCGATCTCGACCGGCAGCGCCCCGATGCTGGACCGGAAGAGGAGGTCGTTGAGGCAGTGGCCGAACTTCGACACCATCAGGACGATCCGCATGCGCTCGTCGGAGCGGTGGATCTGCCAGTCCATCCGGAAGGAGTCCCCGATCGCGGTGAAGCTGGCCCGCAGCTTGTCCACCGTGACCGGCGAGTCCGCCGTGAAGTGCACCCGCATGAAAAAGAGACCGGTGTCACGGTCGCCGAACTGTCGGCTGTCCTCGATGTTGCATCCGGTCATGAACAGGTAGCTGGACACGGCGTGCACAATGCCCTGCTTGTCCGGGCAGGACAGGGTCAGGACGTACTGCTGGGGCTGCTGCTGCGGGTCTGCGCTCATGACCCGACAGCCTTTCACACCGCGCGGGTGAGGATCCTCAGCACGTCGAGCGACGTCGGCGGTACGTCGGGGTCGTCCGCGTCCGCCGCGGCGAGCCGTACGTGGGCCTCGCGGGCGGCGCGTACCGCCTCGGGCCAGGCGTGGTGTTCCAGGTACGTCGACACGGGCGCGTCCGGTCCGACCTGGTGCAGGATCCGCAGTACGCGGAGCACGGCGAGGTCCACGACGGCCGCCTCGGCGGAGTCGCGGAAGATCGTGCCGACGTACTTCTCGGCGGACCAGCTGTCGAGCCAGGTGTCCTCGACGAGCCGGTACACGGCATCGGTGACGTCGCCGTAGCCTTCGACGCCGGTCGACCAGACCTCCTCCTGGAAGGCCGGGTCGGAGAGCATGTGCAGCGCCGAGCGCACATTGGCGCGCCAGCGCCACCACGGCATGTCGTTGAGGGGCATGCCGCCCATGGTGGAGGAGCGGCCGCCGCGGCGGGAAGAGTTCTTCGAACCTTGGGCGAATGTCACGCTTTCGATCGTACGTTCCCCCCACCTGCGATCTTGAGGCGCCCGGGCGTGCGAGGATGCCCCGGCAATTCACCCGGGCGTCACCGAATGTTGTGTACACCTCACTCTCCAGTTCCCCGTGGGGCGGAATGGTGCGTGGACATGACCAATCGGCGACGCACGGCGACCCTCACCCGCACCTTCCTGGCCACGGCGATGGGCGCGTGTCTCGTCGCGGGCTGCGGGACGCCCCCCGGGGACGCGGGGGAATCCGGGGGCGCCCTCACGGTCATGACGTTCGCCCCGATGGGCACCAAAGCCACCAACATGCCGGGAATGCCCGGCATGGCCAAGGCGTACGAACGCTGGGTGAACGCCAAGGGCGGCATCAACGGCCACAAGCTGCGCGTCCTGACCTGCAACGAGAAGAACACCCCCACCGGCGCCGCCGACTGCGCGCGCGAGGCCATCGCCGAGAAGGCCGTCGCGGTCGTCGGCTCGTACAGCCAGCACGGCCGCGCCTACATGGCCCCCCTGGAGGCCGAGGGCATCCCCTTCATCGGCGGGTACGGGGTCTCCTCCGAGGAGTTCCAGAGCCCCCTGTCCTACCCCGTCAACGGCGGTCAGCCCGTCCTCCTCGCCGGCGCCGGCCACCAACTGGGCCGCGCCTGCTCCAAGGTGTCCCTGGTCCGCCCCGACACCCTCGCCGGCGACGCCCTGCCGGTACTGCTCAACGCCGGCCTCAAGGCCAACAACGTGCCCGAGGCCGCCGACATCCGGGCCGCCGAGGACTCCGCCGACTTCGCCCCGCAGGCCCGGGAGGCGCTCGCCAACGTCTCCACCGGCAAGGACCGCAGTTGCGTCGCGGCCGTGCTCGGCGAGCGCACCGAGACCTTCTTCGACGCCTTCCGCCGCTCCGACGGCCGGCACGCGAAGGCGCAGATCTCCTCCGTGCTCGGCAGCGTCAGCCAGTCCCTGGTGGACCGCACCGGCGGCAAGGACAGCCCCTTCGAGGGCGCCTACCTGACCAGTTGGTACCCGGTGTCCACCGACCCGCTGTGGGAGCCCATGCGCAAGGTCATCTCCGAGCAGGCCTTCGGCGACGACACCCTCGACCCCGACGACAGCGGAGCGCAGACCACCTGGATCGCCTACTCCGTGCTGAACGAGATGGTGCGGCGCCTGGACCGGGGCGAGGACGTCACCGCGCGCCGGCTCACCCGCGCCCTCAACCAGGCCGAGAGCGTCAAGACCGGCGGCCTCACCCCCGACCTGAGCTGGCGCTACCAGGACCTGCGCGCCGTCGCCGGTTTCCCCCGGATCTCGAACGGCCGGGTCACCTTCCAGATCGTCCGGTCGGGGCGACTCGTCGCCCAGCCCGGCGAACAGACCCTGGACATGACCTCGACGCTGGAGCAGGCCCCCCGCGCGACCTGATCCCGGCGGTTCGCCCGTACCCGTACGCGCTCTCCGGCGTGCGCGTACGGGCGGCCCGGATCAGAGCTGCGACTTGTCCCGCTTGGTGAGCTCGTACTTGCCCGCGATCGAGTTCCACATGGCCGCGGCCGACTGCTTGGCCTTCGTCGCCTCGCCGCTCGACGCGTTGCCCTTGCCGGCGTTGGCGGTGGTCTTGGCCTTGCCGTCCTTGCAGTTGCCCTTGTCGTGGTCCACGTCGTCCGCCCAGGCCGCGTAGCTGTTGTCGGCCTCCGCCGACGCGTTCCAGGCCTTGGTGAGGGAGGCGGCGAGCCTCGCGTGGTTCGGCAACTTGTCCATCTTGAGGTCCTGGAGCTTGGTCACCAACTGCTCGCGCTGGAGGGCCGCGGCGCGCAGGTCGCCGGCAGCCTGTCCGAGGTTGGCGCAGCCCTTGATGTCCTCGACGGCCTTGATCACGGCGGCCCTGCTGTCGTTGCTCTCGGCGAGCAGCTTGTCGAGCTGTACGGCCTGGGGGCGGGCCGGGTCGACCGGAGCCTCCCCGACCGCCGCGGCCGACCCTCCGGTACCGGTCGGGGCGGCGGGCTCCGCGCCCGGGTCCGTGTTCTGCGCCTTGCCGTCCGACAACAGCGCGCCGACGCCGAGTCCGACCACCACGAGGCCCGTGATCACGGCGGCGATCACCGCCGGCGACACCTTGCGACCGGCCGGCGGCGGCGGGGGCGGCGGGGCGTGCTGGGCGTGAGGCTGCTGCTGGTACTGCGGCGGCATCGGGCGGCCGGGACCCTGGGGGCCCTGCCCGCGCGGCGGACGGGGCCGGGGCGGCTGCTGTCGCAGCACCGGCTCCTGGATCGGCGGCAGGTGCTGCGTGTGCCCGGCGGTCCCGTCGTCACCGCGGAACAGCCCGTCGAAGCCCTCGGCGGCGTTGGGCCCCGGCCCGGGCGGGACGGGCGGGATGAACTGGGTGGCGGCCTCGGCGTGCGCGGGCGTGCCCGGGCCCGAGGGGACCGGCGGTATGTACTGGGTCGCGTCCTCACCGGCACCGGCACCCTGCCCCGGACCGGAACCCGGACCCGAGGGAACGGGCTGGATGAACTGCGTCGCGGCCTCGGCGTGCGCCGGCGTACCCGGACCGGAGGGGACCGGCGGTATGTACTGCGTCGCGTCCTCACCGGCACCGGGACCCTGCCCCGGACCGGAACCCGGACCGGAGGGGACGGGCTGGATGTACTGCGTCGCGGCCTCGTGCAGCGGCGGCGGGTAGCCGTAGCCGGGCTCGCCGGCCCGCTGCGCCGGGTCCTCCTGCGGCGGGTACCCGTAGGCGGGCCCGGGCTGCTGCTGCTCGTACTGCTGCGGGTACGGCTCCTGCCGCGAGTACTGCTCCTGCCGCTGGTACGGCTCCTGCTGCCCGTACTGCTGCCCCTGCGGGTAGCCCTGGTACTCCTGGGCCGGGGCCTGCTGGTAGCCCTGGTGGTCCTGGTACTGCTGCTGGGGCGCCGGCGGCTGCTGGGGCTGCTGCGGGGACTCCTGTCCCCGCACCGGCTCCGGGTCCTGGAGCGCGTAGTCGTCCTGTTCCCGGTACTCCGGCTGCTCCGGATATGCCGGATCCGGACCCCACGGCGCCCCTGACCGGGGGGCGCCCCCTCGTCCGTTCTGCGTCACCGGGAGACTCCTTCTCCGACTTGTCCGAACCTACGGAACCGTCGGGTCACGCTACCCGGTCATCCGCCGTCACCGGCAGGCCCACCCGAACCTTCCACTTCACCCACCCCGCCCGGGGCCGGTCCCTCAGGCGGGTTGCACCGCGGGCCGGGCCCCGAATTCCCGCACCGAGGCCTCGTCGCGGTACGGCTCCAGCCTCGTCCGGAAGTCCTCCAGGTACTCCATTCCGCGCCGCGACCGCAGCGACCCGAGGAGGTCGGCGGCCTTCGCCGCCGTCTGGCATGCCTGTTCCACCTCCCGCTGCTGGACCTGCGCCGCCGCCAGCAGCAGCATGCCGATGGCCCGGCGGCGGGCCTTGGTCTCCGGAAGGCCCCGCAACGCCTCCTCCGCCCGCCTGGCCGCCGCGTCTGCCTGCCCCAGGTCCCGGTGGCAGTGCGCCAGTTCGTCCGCGAGGTAGGACTGGTCGAAGTGGCGGATCCAGGAAGGGTCGTCGCCGGTCTCCGGCTCCGCCCGTTCCAGCGCCGTCACCGCCCTCCCGGACAGCACCGCCGTGGCCCGGGTGTCGCCCATCAGCGCGTGCCCGCGCGCCTCGGCCGCGTAGAACATGGACTCCACCCGCGGGGTGACCTGCCCCCGCGTGCCTTCCTGGGCGGCCCGCGCCAACTGCGAGATCTCCCGGGGATTGCCCAGCTCGGCCGCGAGGTGGCTCATCGAGGCGGCCAGCACGTACCCGCCGTACGCGCGGTCGCCCGCGGCCTGGGCGAGACGCAGCGCCTGGATGTAGTAGCGCTGGGCCAGGCCGGGCTGGCCGGTGTCCACCGCCATGTAGCCGGCGAGTTCCGTCAGCCGTGCCACCTCCGCGAACAGCGCCCGGCCGACCGGTTCCCGGTAGGAGCCGCCGATCAGCCCGGACACCACGGAGTTGAGGTAGTGCACGACGACGGGCCGCACGTGACCGCTGCCGAAGCGGTGGTCGAGTTCCTTGAGCGCCTCGGTGGTCGCCCGTACCGCGTCCACGTCGGACATCCCGACGCGCGAGCCGCCACTGCGTGCCACCTGCGGGTCGGCGCCGGTGATCAGCCAGTCGCGGCTCGGTTCGACGAGCGCGGACGCCGCCACGCTCGATCCGGAGAGGAAGTCGCGCCGGCCGACGTCACTGCGCCACAGCTCGCAGACCTGCTCGATGGCACCGATCACCGTCGGGGAGAACTGCAGGCCGACGCCGGAGGCGAGGTTCTTGCCGTTGGCCATGCCGATCTCGTCGATGGTGACGGTCCGGCCGAGTTTGCGCCCGAGCGCCTCGGCGATGATGCCGGGCGCCCGGCCGCGCGGTTGTTGGCCGCGCAGCCATCGGGCCACGGAGGTCTTGTCGTAGCGCAGATCGAGGCCGTGCTCGGCCCCGCACATGTTCACGCGCCGGGCGAGCCCGGCGTTGGAGCACCCGGCTTCCTGGATGAGCGCCTGCAACCGTTCGTTCGGTTGACGGGCGACGAGAGGCCTGGCTGCCATGAAAAACCCCCTGAAGCCGCGGGAGAGCGTAGGAATGATCACTTCCCGCCTGATGTGCGGAGAATCTTCCCCTCTGCGTTGCGTGGCTACCCGCGGACCGCGCCCCGACCTCCCACGCGCCCCCGCCCATGCACCGGTGCGCCCCGTATGCAGGATCGATGTTCCGTCCACGGGCCGGTTTACGCCCGTAACCCCAGGTGATCGCGAGAGTTGTGATGGGCGTGGAAGAGACCATCGGAGTCACGGAGACCGCACCCATCCCCAAGCAGCGCGGCAAGCAGCTGCTGGACCATGCCGTGCGGTACGCGGAAGAACGGCACTGGGATGTCTTCGCCGGCACCTGGTTGGAGGCGGCCGACGGCCGGGAGATCTGCTCCTGCGGAACCGCGGACTGCGCGGCGCCCGGCGCCCACCCGACGGTGAAGGACTGGGCCGCACAGGCCACCGGGAGCGCGGTGCAGGTCCGGCGGATCTGGGCGAAGCAGCCCGAGGCCTCGATCCTGATGCCGACGGGGCGCACGTTCGACGCGCTGGACGTCCCGGACTCCGCCGGCTTCCTGGCCCTGGCCCGACTGGAACGCATGCAGCGCACCCTCGGGCCGGTCGCCCTCACCCCCGACCACCGGATGCTCTTCTTCGTCCTGCCGGGCGCCGGCGTGAAGGTGCCGGAGCTCGTACGGAAGTCGGGCTGGTCGCCCGCCGCGATCGACCTGGCCGCCCGGGGCGAGGGCGAGTACGTGGCCGCGCCGCCCACCCGCTTCGGCGGCCGGGGCTCGGTGCAGTGGGCCCGCAAGCCCACGCCCGCCAACCGGTGGCTGCCGGACACCGAGGAACTGATCGACGCCCTCGCGTACGCGTGCGGCAGTCACGCCCGGGACCTGCGCACCGCCTGAGCGCACCGCGGAATTCTCCGAGAAGTTCATGACATAAGTAACTGCTGCCGCCTCTCCCCCTCCTCCTATGGTGAGGAACGTAGGACCACGGGGAACGGAACGAGAGGCACGCGCATGCCCGACCAGGCTGACGCCACGACGAGCAGGACGGACGGCGGGACGGGTGGCGTGCGATCCGCGCCGCACGCCGCCGTACGCATCGAGGGACTGTGGAAGCGGTTCGGCGAGCAGGTGGCCGTCTCCGGCATCGACCTGGAGATCCCGGCGGGCCGGTTCATCGGGCTCGTCGGACCCAACGGTGCGGGCAAGACCACCACCCTGTCGATGATCACGGGTCTGCTGCGCCCCGACGCGGGGCGTGTCCTCGTCGCGGGGCACGACGTCTGGGCCGACCCCGTCGAGGTGAAGTCGAGGATCGGCGTCCTGCCCGAGGGGCTGCGCCTGTTCGAGCGACTCTCCGGACGTGAACTCCTCGGCTACATGGGCCGGTTGCGCGGCCTGCCGGGCGAGGAGACCGACAAGCGGGCGACGCAGCTGCTCGACGTGCTGGACCTCGCGGGCTCCCAGCACAAACTGGTCGTGGACTACTCGACGGGCATGCGCAAGAAGATCGGCCTCGCGGCCGCGCTGCTGCACAACCCCGAAGTTCTCTTCCTGGACGAGCCGTTCGAGGGTGTGGACCCGGTGTCGGCGCAGACCATCCGCGGCGTGCTGGAGCGCTACACCGCGTCCGGCGCCACCGTGATCTTCTCCTCCCACGTGATGGAGCTGGTCGAGTCGCTGTGCGACTGGGTGGCCGTCATGGTCGCGGGCCGGATCCGCGCCGCGGGCCCGCTGGCCGACGTACGGGGCGACGCGCCGTCCCTCCAGAGCGCCTTCCTCGGGCTCGTCGGCGCCCAGGATCGCGCCTCCGGCGACTCCCTGGACTGGCTGGGCGGCGCCCGATGACCGCCACCGCCTCCGTCACCGCCCCCACCACCGCGGCGACCCACGCCGTCTCCCTGACCCCGCTGTTCGTGCGGCTCAAGCTGTCCCTGCTGAAGAACGGCCTGAAGGGCTCCTCGAAGCGCAAGGCCGTCTGGATCTCCAGCCTCGTCTTCGCGCTCGTCGTCGCGTTCTTCATGACGCTGGGCCTGTCCCTGCTGCACGGGCACACGCACGCCGGCACCGTCGTGGTGCTGCTCGCGGCGATCCTGGCGCTCGGCTGGGCCTTCATGCCGCTGTTCTTCCCGACCGGCGACGAGACCCTCGACCCGAGTCGGCTGGTCATGCTGCCGCTGCACCCGCGTCCGCTCGTACGGGCCCTGCTGGCCTCCTCGCTGGTGGGCATCGGCCCCCTGTTCACGCTCTGCCTGGCCATCGGCTCGGTGGTCGCCGTCGCGCGGGGCGCCGCGGGAGTGGCGGCCGCCGTGGTGGCCGTCCCGCTGCTGCTCCTCGGCTGCGTCGCGCTGGCCCGCGCGGTGGCCACGGCCAACGTGCGGCTCCTGTCCAGCCGCAAGGGACGCGACCTGGCCCTGCTCAGCGGCCTGTTGATCGCGATCGGCGCGCAGGTGGCGAACTTCGCGAGCCAGCGGCTGTTCCAGGCCGGCGGCCTGACGCAGTTGGAGCCGGCCGAGGCCGTGGTGCGCTGGCTGCCGCCGGCGACGGCGGTCGGCATGGTCGACTCGGTGAGCGACGGCGACTACGCGGTCGCCGCCGCCCAACTGGCCCTCACGCTCGTGGCCCTGGCCGCGCTGATCTGGTTCTGGGAGCGCAGCCTGACCAGGCTGATGGTGACCCCGGACGGCTCCACCATCGCGGCGGCCGAGCCGCACAAGGACCGCGGTGACCGCGGTGACGGCGGAGTCTGGGCCTTCCTGCCGGCGGGCCGCACGGGCGCGGTCATGCAGCGCAGCCTGCGCTACGCGATCCGCGACCCGAAGACCAAGGCGTCCTGGGCGTCGGCGCTGGCCATCGGCCTGATCGTGCCGGTCTTCAACGCCCTCCAGGGCACCGGCTCCGTGTACCTCTCCTGCTTCGGCGCGGGCATGCTCGGCGTCCAGATGTACAACCAGTTCGGTCAGGACACCTCGGCGTTCTGGATGGTCGCCCAGACCATCTCGTCCCCGCGTGACGCGTTCGTCGAACTCCGGGCCCGCGCCTACGCGCTGGCCTTGATCACCGTCCCGTACACGGTGCTGGTCACGGCCGTCACCGCCTGGCTGCTCGGCGACTGGAACGCGTTCCCGGCCGGTCTGGGCATGTGTCTGGCGCTGGTGGGTTCGATGATGTGCACGGGCTCGCTGGCCTCGGCGCACTTCGCGTACTCCATCCCGACGGACGGGGCCTTCAAGAACGTCGTCCCGGGCCAGGCCGGCCTGGCTTGGATGGGGATCTTCGGCGGCGTGCTGGTCTCGGCCGTGATCTGTGCGCCGATGATCGCCCTCACGATCTACCTCGGGGCGACGGACCAACAGTCCCTGACCTGGATCCTGCTGCCGCTGGGCATCGCCTGGGGCACCCTGACCACGTGGGCGGGCGTGCGCATCGCCGCCCCCGCGGTGTCCCGCAAGCTCCCGGAGATCCTCGTGGCGGTCAGCAAGGGCTGACGCGCCGCTCGACACTTCGAAGGCCCCGCCCGGCCCGCCGGACGGGGCCTTCGGCGTCCCCCGACGGAAACATCTGGACCGCGTACGGCGACGAGGGCATCTTCGGCAGCCACCCCGAGTCCCGGGGCGCCCTGGCGGGGTGGGGCCCCGACGGTCGCGCCCTCTGGTCACCTCGGCAACCCTTCCCCGAAGGGCCCGTCAACGGTTCCACGGCCGCCACGGACGGCGCGTACGTCTGGACGGCCTGGTACTGCCGCTCGGGCACCTACCTGACCCGGATCACCCCCGCCACGGGCGAGACGAGGAGTTGGCCCACTCCCCTGCGGAGGGTGGACGGCCTCGCCGTGCGCGGCGACCGGGCCGTGCTGACCTCGCGGGAACACGACCGGCCGTGGACCGAGGTCGTACGGATCGAGCTGCGCGACAACGGGACGTGTGCGGTGACCGGTCGGGACCGGCAGCGGCTGCCCGGCCACGTGGTCATGCACTGCGGGCAGGGCCGGGACGGCACGCTGGTGCTGCGCGCCGGTGACACGTGGGTCCGCATCGAGGCCTGACCTGCCGCGACCTCCTCCCTAGGGTCCGCACTCGACCCAGAGCAGCTTGCCGCGGTGCGCGCCGTCGAGCCGGTACGCGCCGTAGCGCTCCGCGCAGAGCCGTACGAGGAGCAGCCCGCGCCCGTCCTCGGCGTCGGTGTCGTCGGTGTCCTCGGCGTCGGGGCCGGGCGGGGCGGGCGCCTTCGTGAAGGGCGCCGGGATGGCCGGGTTGGTGTCCCAGACGCCGACCCGGACCCGCTCGGGGGCCATCGCGCGGACCCGCAGCGCGCAGGGACCGCGGGAGTGCCGGTAGGCGTTGGAGACCAGCTCGCTGGTCAACAGCTCGGCGGTGTCGGTCAGCCGCGCCATCCCGTGGCCCCGCAGCACGGCGCGCAGGGTACTGCGGGCGATGCCGGCGGCCCGCGGATCGTGGGGAAGACGGAGGGTGTAGGCCCAGGACGGAGTTACGGTTGCGTCCATGGAAGTCTCCGATCGAGGAGGAGAGTTGGACCGTGTACATGCGGTGCCCGGTGACCAGGTCGCTCCGTCGAGCGGGGTACTTCCGGGCGGTGGCCTGGGGCCCAAAATCGCGGTCCGGTGTCATGTGTTTCACGGGTTCCAGGTAATGCATTTCATCGCCACTCCTGTGGGTGACACGAGCCGTGAGGAGACGCGTTGAGCGCCGTGACGGCCCGCCAGATCCGGTTCGGCAGCGAGCTGCGCAAACTGCGCGAGAGAGCCGGGCTCAACGCGACCGAAGCCGCCAGGCGACTGGGCATCCGCCAGACCCAGATCAGCAACCTGGAGGCCGGCCGCATCGGCGCGAGCCCCGAGCGGGTGCACGCGCTCGCCGGGCTCTACGGCTGCGAGGACCGGCCGTACATCGAGGCGTTGATCGGCATGACCGGTGAACGCAGAGGCGGCGGGTGGTGGGAGGGCCACCGCGACCTGTTGCCCACATCCTGGCTGGACCTGGCCGAGTTGGAGCACCACGCGCGTGGACTGCGCGACGCGTTCATCGTGCACATCCCGGGACTGCTGCAGACCGCCGAGCACGCCCGCGAGATCTTCCGCCAGGCCGTCCCCGCCCTGCCGCCGCCCGACATCGAGCATCGCGTCTCGTTCCGGGTGAAGCGGCAGGCCATCCTGTTCCAGGACAGCCCCACTCCGTACCAGGCGATCATTCACGAGGCGGCGCTGCGCATCACCGTCGGTGGACCGGCCGTCGCCGGAGCCCAGTTGAAGCACCTGTTGGCCATGAGCGAGCGGGACGGAGTGAGCATTCGGGCCATCCCGTTCTCGGCGGGCGCGTTCCCGGGTTCCGGGCAGTCGATCTTCTACGCTCGCGGGCCGGTGCCGGCGCTCGACTCGGTCCAGCTCGACCAGTCGCACGGCGTCGTCTTCCTGGACGCGGAGGCGCAGTTGGCCAAGTACCGCACCTTGCTCGATCGGCTCGAAGCAGTCTCGATGTCCCCGGAACGCACACGCGATCTGATCGTGGCAGCCGCCCGGGACCTGTGAAGGGAACAGCCATGCCCGATCACACCTGGCAGCGGTCCTCCTACTGCGCGGAGGGCAATGCGTGCGTGTACGTCGCCGTCGCCCCCGACGGCCGGGTCCTCGTCGCGGAGCGCGGCGACCCCGGCGAACCGGGCGATCCCGGCCACCGGGTCCTGCGGACCAGCGCCGCCGCGTGGACGGCGCTGGTCGCGGAGGTCAGGACGAGGTCTTGACCCCCGCCAGTCCGGCTGAGTCACGGGTGTGGTGTTCCTGGACGCCGAGTCCCAACTCGCCAAGTATCGGCTCCTCTTCGAACGCATCGAAGCGGTGTCCCTGCCCCCGGATCACACACGAGACCTGATCGCCGACATCGCCCGACACCTGCGAAAGGAAGCCCCATGACCCACCACGACTGGTACCGGTCCTCCTACTGCGCCGAGGGCAACTCCTGCGTCTACGTCGCCGTCGCCCCCGACGGCCGGGTCCTCGTCGCGGAGCGCGGCGACCCCGGCGAACCGGGCGATCCCGGCCACCGGGTCCTGCGGACCAGCGCCGCCGCGTGGACGGCGCTGGTCGCGGAGGTCAGGACGAGGTCTTGACCCCCGCCAGGAACGACTGCAGGACTCCCCGCCACGCGTCCGGCTGGTCGTAGTGGAGGTAGTGGCCGGCGTCCGGGATCTCCGCGTACTGGCCCTCCGGGAGGACCCGGACCATCTCCTGGGCCTCGGCGCGGCCCAGTTCGCCGTCCAGACCCCGGACGACCAGGGTCGGGCAGCGGACCTGGGCCAGCTCCTCCCAGTGCGCGTCGTGGACCCACGTCTCGCGGGCCGTCAGCATCTGGCGGCGGGAGAACACCGGGCGCCAGCCGTCGGGGGCCTGGTGCATGACCTCGGCGAAGAACGCGCCGCGCCCCGGATCGGGGCGTTCCACCCGGGGGTCGTCCTCGCCGAACCAGCGGCGGGCGGCGTCCTGGGTGGGGAAGGGGAGGGGCCAGCGGCGGAACCATTCCTCCCATTCCTGCTGCGAGGCCTCCCCCAGGGCCGAGGCCCGCATGTCGCAGATGACCAGGGCCTCCACCAGGTCGGGGCGGCGGGCGGCGAGCTGCCAGGCGGTCAGGGCGCCCATGGAGTGGCCGATCAGGGTCACGGGGGCGAGGCCGAGGCGCTCGACGACGGCCTCGGCGTCGGCCACGAAGGCCTCGCGCCCGAAGGGGGTCGGGTTGCCGGGATCGGCCGCGGGGCCGGCGCTCTGGCCGTGGCCGCGCTGGTCGAGGGCGATCACGCGGTGGTGTTCCGCTAGCCAGCGGGCGGTACCGGCCCAGTGCAGGGCACGGCCCATCAGACCGTGGAGTAACAGGACCCCGGGCCGCTCCCGCTCGGTGGGCACCTCGGGGGCGGTACCCGGCTCGCCCGCCGGCTCGCGGAACTCCCAGGCGGCCAGGCGTACGCCGTCGGCCCCAGTCACATCGATGCGCTGTACCACCGCAGATGCACCCCCTTCGCTCCCGGCCAGAGTATCGAACCCGTATTCGAGAACGGGTCTCTCGCCGACAACACCGCTCTTTCGAGTGACCTTGCTCAAGGATTGGCCGCCACTGCCGATGGAGATCCTTTCAACAGGGAGGCGGGCCGCTTGGGGAAGACGGTCCGAAGGGGATGACCTTGAGAGCTCGGGGCTCCAGGTCAGCAAGGGGAGGATCGGTCCCGGCGCCGCAAGGCGCCGGGACCGCCCACATCCAAGGTCGTCACAGTCTCGTGTCGTCACCGTCTCGTGTCGTCACGGTCTCGTGTCGTCACAGTCTCGTCGCGTCCGAGGCGGCCAGAGCACGGCCGTGGTCACGCCCTTGGCTCTGTCCTACCTCGTACCGACCAGTACTACGCCCGTTCGGAGGACCCGCCAAGGGTCCGCGCCAAAGGTCAGCGCTTCGCCACGAAGACGTGCGAGGCGACCTCGGAGTCGAGTTCCGCCGCCTCTCCGCCGCTGCCGACCAGCACCCCGCCCGGGGACTCCGTCACGCTGACCACGGAGCCGGGCTGCACGCCGGCGCGCCGCAGCGTGTACATCAGCTGGGCGTCCGTCTGGATCGGCTCGCCGATCCGGCGCACGACCACCGTCTTGCCCTCGGCGCCCGGGTCCAGCTCGGCGAGGCTGACCATGCCGTCCTCCAGGAACGGATCGGCCTCGGCCTTCTCGCCCAGCTCCTCCAACCCCGGGATCGGGTTGCCGTACGGCGACTCGGTCGGGTGACGCAGCAGCTCCAGCACCCGCCGCTCCACCGCCTCGCTCATCACGTGCTCCCAGCGACAGGCCTCGGCGTGCACCTGCTCCCACTCCAGGCCGATGACGTCGACGAGGAGGCACTCCGCGAGCCGGTGCTTGCGCATCACGCGCGTCGCCAGCCTGCGCCCCTCCTCGGTCAGCTCCAGGTGCCGGTCGCTGGCGACCGCCACCAGGCCGTCGCGCTCCATCCTCGCGACCGTCTGGCTCACCGTCGGGCCGCTCTGATCGAGCCGCTCGGCGATACGGGCGCGCATGGGGACAACACCTTCCTCTTCCAGTTCGAGGATGGTGCGGAGATACATCTCCGTGGTATCGATCAGTCCGGACATTCGTGCCCCTCGGATTGCGTGCGCTGGCCCTGCCCCCAATTCTGACGCATCGCGCCGACAACCGTCCCGTGCCGAGCGTCGAGGCCCGTACCGGACGTCTCGGGTCCCGGTCCCGCGGCCCACTCGGGGCCCTTTCGTCCCACGATTGACGTTCGTATTGACACGCCCTTGGTCCAGACCGCACGGTGAGCGGCGAACACGGACGCACCTCACCCCTGGAAGGGCCTTCGGCGTATGAGCGAGAGCAAGTTGGCCGGGCAGTTCTTCGACGCGGCCATCGGCCTGCTGGAGCGGGTGCGCGACGAGGAGGCGGCACGGATCGCCGAGGCCGGCGTGATCATCGCCGACGCCGTCGCCTCCGGGAAGCGGCTCTTCGCCTTCGGGGCCGGGCACTCCTCGCTGCCCGCCCAGGACGTGGTCTACCGGGCCGGCGGGCTCGCCCTGATGAACTTCCTCGCCGTCCCCGGCACCGCCGGCATCGACGTCATGCCCGCCACTCTCGGCAGCGCCCTGGAACGCGTGGACGGCCTTGCCGGCGCGGTCCTCGACAGCAGCCCGGCCTCCGACGGCGACGTCCTCGTGATCATCTCCCTCTCCGGGCGCAACGCCCTGCCGGTGGAAATGGCCATGAACGCCCGCGCCATCGGGCTGAAGGTCATCGGGGTGACCTCGGTGGCGTACGCGACCGAGACCAGGTCGCGGCACGTATCGGGCACCTTCCTCAAGGACCACTGCGACATCGTCCTGGACAGCAAGATCGCGGTCGGGGACGCCGAACTGAGCATCGACGGCATCGACGCGCCCTTCGCCCCCGCCTCCACCGTCGTGACCAGCGCGATCATGCAGGCCGTGATGGCGGCCGCCGCCGGCGAGCTGGCCGCGCGCGGCGTCGAGCCCCCGCTGCTGCGCTCGGGCAACGTGGACGGCGGGCACGAGTGGAACGGCCGCGTCATGCAGGAGTACGGCGACCGGATCTTCTTCCGGCACTGAGGGCGCGGCTTCCGGCACTGAGGGAGCGGCGCGCCCCGGGTCACGCCGTCACCCGTTCCACGACGTCACCTGTTCGGGGAGGCGTTGCCGGGCGAATGCGTCACCGCGGTTGCGCGGGGTCACGCCGGGTGGAGTCTGGGAAGGACCGCACCGGCCCACCCACGGCGAGGGACGATGATCGTATCGATGGTCTCCATGCCGGAGGGCGTCATGACGCGTGCCCCCGTCTCGGAGGCGCGCGAGCGGCTCGCGGCCTCCCGGTTCCTGCTCGTGGACGTGGAACTGCCCGAGGAGACCCCGCCCGACGAACAGCCTCTGGCCCGCCTGCTCGGTCTGGAGGAGGAGGACCTGACGTGGCTCGGCAGGGAAGGTGAGTTCGCCCGGGCCGAGTTCCTCGGGGACAGCGCCGCGTTCGTCGTGCCCTCGGTCGAGGCGGGTCGGATCATCCATCTCCACGCCGTGGTGACCGAGCGGTACCTCCTCACGGCGCACCGGGGGCCGACCGGGCTGGTGCGCGACCTCGCGGCCCGCTTCCCGCACGAGAAGCCGACCGACGCCGTGGCCATGCTGTTCCTGCTGCTGGACGCCGCCCTGGAGAGCTACCGCCGGGCCGCGGTCCAGGCCCTGCTGGAGGTGGAGGACCTGGAGAACGACATGTTCCACCAGCGGGAACCCGAGCAGCTCTACCGTCTGGCCCGGCTGCGCCGCACCGCGGCCCTCCTGCACCACACGCTCCTCCCCTACCACCGGGTGGCGGAGGAGACCGTCACGCGCCGGATGCTGAACGACGCCTTCCCGGAGACGCGCCAGCGGCTCGTCCGCGAGTACCAGCGCACCGCGCGGCTGGTGCTCACCGACATCGAGTCCCTCCAGGAGGCCGCCCGACGGGCCTTCGGCAGCTACTCCTCGCTGGTGTCGGGCGACCAGAACGGCGTGATCAACCGACTGGCGATCGTGTCGACGATCTTCCTGCCGTTGACCTTCCTGACGGGGTTCTTCGGCATGAACTTCGCCTACCTGACGGACGAGATCGAGAGCGGGGCCGTCTTCTGGCTGCTCGCCGTGGGGCTCCAGGTGGCCTTCCTGATCCTCGCGCTGTACGCGCTGCACCGCACCCGCATCTGGCGCAGGCTGCGCGACGACGACGGCCGCGACGACGACGCGTAGCGTGCGGGCCGTGTCGCCCGGGTCCCGGGACGGCACTAGCCGCCGGTACGGATTCTCGACGGGGTTGATGTCGACGGCGTCGCCGTAGGAGTGCCGGGAGAGCCGGCCCGGGTCGCCGGTGACCCGGCGACAGTTGAAGGCGGAGGTGTTGTCGGCGGCCATCGACGCGTCGTCGTCGCCGCCGTACGCGGCCGTCACCCGCATCCGCCGGATCGGGAACCCGGCCTCGAAGGCCTTGCCGAAGACGTGCAGCAGCGGGCGGACGGCCCGCTCGTGGACGACCATCTCGCCCTGGTGGACCTTGCCGTCGAAGCCCCAGTGGTTCATCCGGATCAGCCGCAGCCGGTCGGCCGGTACGGGGCAACCCGCCCGGTGGGTGACGCCGAGCGAGCCCGCCGGGACGGCCGTGACGCGCGCGCCGAGTTCCCGGTTCGGGGCCTGGAAGCGCGGCGCCGGGGGCGGCGAGGTGCAGGACAGGGCGGTGGCGCACAGGACGACGACCGCTGCCGGGACGCGCACGGTGGAGGTGTGGCGCACCGGATCACGGTAGGCGGGCGGTCCGCCCGGTGCGGCCCGCCACGCAGGGCGCGACGCTCCCGGCGTCGGGGGCCCTCAGTGCCGGTCGCGGGTCCGGCCCGCCAGGTCGAGGTCCGCGGCCACCCGGGCGGCGACCTCCTCCGCGTACAGGGCGTCGGCCCGCTCGAAGGCGGCCCGCGAGGTCCCGCGCAGGAAGGTCAGCGCGCCCAGGGTGCGGCCCCTGCTGCGCAGCACGGTGCACAGCGCGTGCGCCGCGTCCTCGGGCCAGTGGCGCGCCTTGGCCCAGCCGTCGGTCGGTTCGCCGCCGGGGGCGCTGGTGCGTACCGGGCCGATCCGGTCCAGGGCCTGGAGCGCCGGGTGCATGGGCGCGTACCGCAGGGGGATCGCGCCGGGCCCCGGCAGCAGCAGGGTCTGGCCGGACGCCGACGCCGCCGCCCGGACGAGTCTGCGGCGGCGCCCGGGGTCCGCGCCCGTCTCTTCGAGCACGTCGACCAGGGCGTGTTCCGCGAAGCCGGCGAGGGCGAAGTCCAGGCGTACGGCGGCCGCCTCGGCGGGGTCCTCGCATTCGGCGGCGGCCCGGCCGGCCCGGTACAGCTGGTTGGCCCGGAACCGCGACTGTCCGGTGTCGAGCGCGGCCCTGCGGGCCTCGGTGACGTCCTGGAACAGCCAGCCCACGCCGAGCGGCACGGGCTCCTCCGCGAGGGGCGAGGCCAGCCGCAGGAACCCGCAGCGCCAGCAGCGCCGGCGCACCCCCTCGGGGGTGCGGACGGACACCCACAGCTCGACGGGCGACGGCGGCGCGCCCTCCGCCAGCACGTGCTGGAGGGCGCCCTCCAGTTCCTCGACGCCCTGGGTCAGCAGTTCGCCGAGCGGCCGGCCGAGGAGCGCGGTGCGACCGGAGCCGAACGCGCGGGCGGCGTGGGTGTTCACCACGGCCGGGCGCAGGTCCACGTCCACCAGGACGACGCCCCAGGAGGCGTCCTCCATCAGGGCCTCGCTGAGGGCGATGGAACGCTCCAGGTCGATCTGCGCGTGGACCTCGCTGAACGCGCAGTAGACGCCGGCGGGTTTGCCGTCCGCGCCCGGGACGCCGGCGGACTGGGTGCGGACGAGGACCCGGCCGCCGTCCTTGGTCAGCAGCGCGAACTCGTTCACCTGCCGTCCCGGCGCGTCCTGGGCGGACATGATCCGGTCCTCCACGTCGTGCGCGTCGGCGGCGCGCACCGCCCAGCCCGCGAACCCGCGCCGGCCCACCGCCTCGGCGGCGGACCAGCCGAGGATGCGCTCGGCCTCGCGGTTCCAGTGGGTGATCACGCCGTCGGAGTCGAACGCGCACAGCGCGGCGTCCATCCCGTCCAGCAGCGCTGCGAGCAGATCGTCGGTGGTCTCGTTACGTCCGGAAGCACTCACCTGGCACCCCCTGCAGGTGTTCGCGTGTGCGGCACGTCGGATCATTCAACTGGAACGTGACACAGCCCACACCCGCTTCCCGGAATCATCCCGGTATGTCCCCGAGGGGCAGGCCGCTCAGCCGGCGAACAACGACACCATCGCGACCACGAAGACCACCACGATGATCATGACGATCCAGAGGTAGGTCTTCCGTACGCGCCGGTCGCGGACGTCGTGCCGCGCGATGCGGCGCACCGCCTCCGGGTCCTGCGCCCAGTCCGGACCGCGCAGCTCCTCCCAGGCGGCGCGCAGGGCGCCGACCTCGCGGGCGACGTCGACGTGGTTGTCGTCGACGTACATCAGCTGGACGCGGCGGCCCGCGTCGTCGTAGGCGTACGAGATGACCGTCGGCTGGTTCTTCGCGGTGTGCGCGCTCGGGTTCGGGGCGGCGCGGATGTCCTGGACCTCCTCCCAGGCCAGCCTGCGGGTCCCGGTGAAGCGGCGGACCCGGATCCCCTTGAGGTCTGCGGAGGTGGAACAGCGTTTCGCGGCCACGACCAGCCAGCCGAAGAAGGCCAGCACCAGGGCCACGACCAGGGACTTCACCCACCCCGGGGTGTTCTCCATGTTCAGCACGGTCAGCAGCACGCCCGGTGTGCCGATGCCGACGGCGACGTACACGCCGGCCATCTGCTCCGAGCGGACCCGGTACTCCCGCGGCAGCCGTGTGCTCATGACACCCTCCCCGTTTCCCCGCGCGGGACGCCAGTGTAGGGAGCAACTCAGGGCTCGGTAAGGGGAGTTGTGTGGCCCGAATTAATAAGTTGAGGGACCCGGGGAGGGGTCGTAGGCTCTGCGGTACACGAGAAGGGAGGTGGTTCCCGAAATGTACGGAAACCGGACGCGTGAGGTGGCTGCGGGCTAAAGCGCCCGTCGTCGCACGCACCCAGTGCGGTGCCCGGCGGGAACGCCAGGCGCCAATCCCAAGCAGTCACCCGACCCGCGGGCTCGCCGGTACGTCCGGCCGGCTCCTCTCACTGCAGGAGAGGAACCAGAGCCCGCGGGTCGCCTGCGTTCTCGCCCCTCGCCCCCCTCGCCCCCCTCGCCCCCTTCGGCCGCCCGGCGGCTCACGGGCAGAGTCGCTCGACCCGCCACTTCCCGCCCTCACGGACGTAGCGCAGCCGGTCGTGCAGCCGGTTCTCATGGCCCTGCCAGAACTCCACCGCGTCCGGGACCACCCGCAGGCCGCCCCACTCCGGCGGCACCGGAACCTGCTCCCCCTCCGGATAGCGCTCCGCCAGCTCCGCGTACCGCCGGTCCAGCTCGGCGCGGGAGCCGATGACGCGGGACTGCTCGCTCGCCCAGGCGCCCAGCTGGGAGCCGTGCGGGCGGGAACGGAAGTACGCGGCCGTCTCGTCCCGGCCGATGCGCGCGGCCGTGCCGGTCACGATCACCTGGCGGGCGATCGGGTGCCAGGGGAACAGCAGCGAGGCGTACGGGTTCGCGTCGAGCTCGCGGCCCTTGCGGGAGCCGTGGTTGGTGAAGAAGACGAAGCCCCGCTCGTCGAACTGCTTCAGCAGCACCGTGCGGGAGCTGGGCCGCCCGTCGGGGGTCGCCGTGGAGACGACCATCGCGTTGGGTTCGAAGAGGTTCGCGTCGGCGGCCTCCTGGAACCACAGGGAGAACTGCGCCATCGGGTCGTCGGCGAGGCCGTCCACGTCGACGAGCTGCGAGCGGTACTGCTTGCGCATGGCGGCGGGGTCAAGGTCCTGATCGGTCACGCCGGCCATCCTGCCGCAGTCCTCCCCCGTCGGCTCCCCCGCCGGCCGTCGGGGGGCGTTCTCCCGGCGGAGGTGTGCCGTATGTCACGCTTCCGAACGACAAGCGGAACGGACAAAATCTTGGGGCCGGTCCGAGGGTCCCCGTGAGGGTGACCGACGGCCGTGCCGGGCATCAACGGGGATGACCGCGCCGGACCGCGAATCACGCCGGGAGCCGCGCGTGTTCGCACTATCTGAGGAGCCGCCTGATGTCCGACTTCGTACCCGGGCTCGAAGGGGTCGTCGCGTTCGAGACGGAGATCGCCGAGCCCGACAAGGAGGGCGGATCGCTCCGCTACCGGGGGGTGGACATCGAAGACCTGGTCGGCCACGTCTCCTTCGGGAACGTCTGGGGCCTGCTGGTCGACGGTGCTTTCAACCCCGGCCTGCCGGCCGCCGAACCGTTCCCGATCCCGGTCCACTCCGGTGACATCCGTGTCGACGTGCAGTCCGCGCTCGCCATGCTCGCCCCCGTGTGGGGTCTGAAACCGCTCCTCGACATCGACGAGCACACCGCCCGCGACGACCTGGCCCGCGCGGCCGTGATGGCACTGTCGTACGTCGCCCAGTCCGCCCGCGGGCAGGGCCTGCCGATGGTCCCGCAGAAGGAGATCGACAAGGCCGGGTCCGTCGTCGAACGGTTCATGATCCGCTGGCGGGGCGAGCCGGACCCGCGGCACGTCAAGGCCGTCGACGCGTACTGGACCTCGGCCGCCGAGCACGGCATGAACGCCTCCACCTTCACCGCCCGCGTCATCGCCTCCACCGGCGCCGACGTCGCGGCGGCCCTGTCGGGCGCGGTCGGCGCCATGTCGGGCCCGCTGCACGGCGGGGCGCCCTCGCGCGTCCTCGGCATGATCGAGGAGATCGAGCGCACCGGCGACGCCGTGGCGTAC
Source organism: Streptomyces sp. NBC_00513 (assembly GCF_041431415.1). Lineage (GTDB taxonomy): Bacteria > Actinomycetota > Actinomycetes > Streptomycetales > Streptomycetaceae > Streptomyces. The sequence goes on along the minus strand of NZ_CP107845.1, from coordinate 4,460,183 downwards.
GTGAAGAAGGCCCTCGACAAGGGCGAGCGCCTGATGGGCTTCGGGCACCGCGTCTACCGTGCCGAGGACCCGCGTGCCCGCGTGCTGCGGCGCACCGCCAAGGAGCTGGACGCCCCGCGCTACGAGGTGGCCGCCGCCCTGGAGAAGGCCGCGCTGGAGGAGCTGCACGCGCGCCGTCCCGACCGGGTGCTCGCGACGAACGTGGAGTTCTGGGCCGCGATCATGCTGGACTTCGCGGAGGTGCCGGCGCACATGTTCACCTCGATGTTCACGTGCGCCCGCACGGCCGGCTGGTCGGCGCACATCCTGGAACAGAAGCGCACCGGGCGCCTCGTGCGTCCGTCGGCCCGCTACACCGGTCCCGGCGTGCGCAACCCGCGCGAGATCGCCGGCTACGCGGACATGGCCGAGACGGCCTGACGCCGCAGGGTCACGTACAGGGCGACGGCACCGCACCCGGGACGGGGTGCGGTGCCGTCGCCGTGTCCGCCTCAGGTCAGCGCGGAGTCCAGGATCCGGGCCCACTGGGCGACGACGCGGGCCCGGCGGGCCGTGTCGTCGGTCAGCACGTTCGCCAGCCCGAGGCCGCGCGCCATGTCCAGGAGCCCCTGCACGGTCTCCCGGACGCCCGGTACCGACTCGTCCGCGCCCAGCAGCTCGACGGCGATGCGGTGGGTCTCGCGGCCGACCCGGGCCTCGAGCTCGGTCACCCGGGGACGCAACTGCTCCTCGTTGGAGGCGGCGACCCACAGTTGGAGCGCGGCCCGGAAGAGCGTCCCGGTGTACATGTCCACCAGCGCCTCGACCACCACGGGCCGGGCCGCCGGTCCGGCCTGGAAGAGGGTCCGCACGGCGGTGGATCGTTCCTCGGCCACGTACTCGACGGCGGCCGTGAACAGGTCCTCGCGGGTCGGGAAGTGGTGCTGGGCCGCGCCCCGCGAGACGCCGGCGCGCTCGGCGACGACCGCGACGGTGGAACCCGCCCAGCCGTGCTCGGCCAGGCAGGAGACGGCGGCCTCCAGGAGGTGGCGGCGGGTCACCCGGCTGCGGGCCTGCTTGGGTCCGGTCACAGTGCCCACGAGGGGTCCCGGCGCTCGAAGCGGGCTCCGATGCCCTCGCGTGCCTCGGCGGAGCCGAAGTGGCGGGCGGACAGCTCGGTGAGCGCCGCCCCGTCCCGGGCCAGGGCGGCCCGGACCGGGGCGGTGACCAGTTCCTTGGTCGCGGCGAGGGCCTCCGGGCCGGCCTTGCGCAGTCCCGCGAGGACGGGGGCGAGCAGCTCGTCGACGTCCTCGCCGGCCGCGCCGTGCAGGCTCAGCAGGCCGATCCGGGCGGCTTCCGCCGCGTCGAACGCCTCGGCGGTCAGGAAGTACCGGGAGGCGGCCCGGGGGTCCAGGCGCGGCAGCAGCGGCGCCGAGATGACGGCCGGGACCACGCCGAGGTGCGTCTCGGTGAAGGCGTACGTGGAGCCCGGTCCGGCCGCCGCGATGTCGCAGGCACCGAGCAGGCCGAGACCGCCCGCCCGGACGTGTCCGGTGACGCGGGCGACGACCGGCTTGGGCAGCTCGGTCAGCTCGGTGAGCAGGGCCACGAAGTCCGCCGGGTCGCACGGGGACTTCAGGTCGGCGCCGGCGCAGAAGGTGGTGCCGGTGTGGGTGAGGACGACGGCCCGGGTCGCGGGGTCGGCGCCCGCCTCGGCGAGGGCCGCGCGCAGAGCGGCGACGAGGTCCGCGGAGAGCGCGTTGCGGTTGGCCGGGGAGTCGAGCGTGAGCGTGGTGATGCCACGGTCGTGGGCTGCGCCGACGAGGGGGGTCATGCCGTTCCTCCGGTGGGGCTCGTGCCGGTCGTGGCGCCGCCCTCCCGTGGGGGCGGCGCCCGGTGCGGTGCTAGTACGACTTGGGCAGGCCGAGGGTCTGGTGGGAGACGAAGTTGAGGATCATCTCCCGGCTGACGGGGGCTATGCGGGCGACGCGGGAGGCGGTGATCAGCGAGGCCAGGCCGTACTCCCGGGTGAGGCCGTTGCCGCCCAGGGTGTGCACGGACTGGTCCACCGCCCGTACGCAGGCCTCGGCGGCAGCGTACTTGGCCATGTTGGCGGCCTCTCCCGCGCCCATGTCGTCGCCGGCGTCGTAGAGCGCGGCGGCCTTCCGCGTCATCAGGCGGGCCAGTTCCAGTTCGATGTGGGACTGGGCCAGCGGGTGGGCGATGGCCTGGTGGGCCCCGATGGGCTCCTTCCACACCCGGCGGGTCTTGGCGTAGTCCACGGCCTTGGCGAGGGCGTACCGGCCCATGCCGATCGCGAAGGCGGCGGTCATGATCCGTTCGGGGTTGAGTCCGGCGAACAGTTGGAGGAGCCCGGCGTCCTCGTCGCCGACCAGGGCGTCGGCGGGCAGCCGCACCTCGTCCAGGACCAGCTCCCACTGCTTCTCGGCGGCCTGGAGTTCCATGTCGATGAGGGAGCGGGAGAAGCCGGGGGTCTCGCGCGGGACGATGAACAGGCAGGGCTTGAGGCTGCCGGTCCGCGCGTCCTCGGTGCGGCTCACGATGAGCGTGGCGTCGGCGATGTCCACGCCGGAGATGAACACCTTGCGGCCGTTCAGCACCCAGTCGTCGCCGTCGCGGCGGGCGGTGGTGGTGATGCGGTGGGAGTTGGAGCCGGCGTCGGGTTCGGTGATGCCGAAGGCCATGGTGCGGGTGCCGTCGGCGAGGCCGGGGAGCCAGGTCCGTTTCTGGGCCTCGGTGCCGAAGCGGGAGATCACCGTGCCGCAGATGGCCGGTGAGACGACCATCATCAGCAGCGGACAGCCGGCGGCGCCCAGTTCCTCCAGGACGATGGAGAGTTCGGCGATGCCGCCGCCCCCGCCGCCGTACTCCTCGGGGAGGTTGACGCCGAGGTAGCCGAGCTTCGCGGCGTCGGCCCACAGTTCGTCGGGGTGGCCGCCCTCACGGGCGACCCGGGCGAGGTACTCGCGGCCGTACCGCTTGCCGAGGGCTGCGACGGCGGAGCGCAGGGCCTGGTGTTCTTCGGTCTCTACGACGGTGCTCATGCGGGCGTTTCCTCCTGGACTACGGCGAGCAGGGCGCCGAACTCGACCTGTTGGCCGGTGGCGGCGTGGAGCGCGGTGAGCGTGCCGGAGGCGGGCGCGACGATGCGGTGTTCCATCTTCATCGCCTCCAGCCAGAGCAGGGGCTGTCCGGCGGTGACCGCCGAGCCGGGGACCAGGCCCTCGGCGACGCGGACGACGGTGCCGGGCATGGGGGCGAGCAGGGAGCCCGGTTCGGTGCGGTCCCGGGGGTCGGAGAACCGGGGCAGGCGGGTGAGGGTGTGGGCGCCGAGCGGGGAGTCCACCCAGATCTCTGCGGCCCCCACACCCCCCTTGTTCGATTTGTGTTTCACGTGGAACACCCTTCGGACCCCGTCGACTTCGAGGGTGACCAGCTCGGGCGCGGCGGCCAGGACGCGGACGCCGGGGTGGCCCACGGGGACCGGGGGGCCGCTGCGGGCCGGGTGGTAGCCGACCTCGTACGGGGCGCCGGCGATCTCGTAGCGGCGGGTCTGCGGTTGGGAGACGACGTTGCGCCAGGCGCCGACGCGGGCGGCGAGCGGGGCCCCGGCCGCGGGCGCCGCGTCGGCGAGGGCGGCGGCGAGCGCGGCCAGGGCCGGGGCGGCGTCGTCGGGGTTCTCGGCGGTGAGGGCGTCGAGGTGGCGCCCGTAGAAGCCGGTGTCGAGCCGGGCGGCGGTGAACTCGGGGTGGCGCAGGGACCGTACGAGCAGGTCGCGGTTGGTGGTCAGGCCGTGGACCCGGGCGCCGGCCAGGGCGTGGGCCAGTATGCGTACGGCCTCGGCGCGGGTCGGGGCGTGGGCGATCACCTTGGCGAGCATCGGGTCGTAGTGCACGCCGACGGTGTCCCCGTCGGTGAACCCGGTGTCCACACGGACCGCCCCGGGGACGGCCAGGGTGTGCAGGACGCCGGTCTGCGGGCGCCAGTCCCGGCCCGGGTCCTCGGCGTACAGCCGGGCCTCGACGGCGTGACCGACCGCCTCCGGGGGTTCCGTCGGCAGGGCCGCGCCCTCGGCGACGCGCAGTTGCAGGGCCACCAGGTCGAGGTCGAAGACGGCCTCGGTGACGGGGTGTTCCACCTGGAGGCGGGTGTTCATCTCCAGGAAGTACGGGCGGCCGTCGGCGGTGACGAGGAACTCGACCGTGCCCGCGCCCTGGTAGGACACGGCCCGGGCGGCGGCCACGGCGGCCTGGTGCAGGCTCTCGCGCAGCGGCGCCGGGAGCCCCGGGGCCGGGGCCTCCTCGATGACCTTCTGGTGGCGGCGTTGCAAGGAGCAGTCACGGGTGCCGAGGGCCCAGACGGTGCCGTGGGCGTCCGCGAGGATCTGCACCTCGACGTGCCGGCCGCGCTCCACGTAGGGCTCGGCGAACACCTCGCCGTCCCCGAAGGCCGACCGGGCCTCGGCGCGGGCGCCCTCCAGCTCCTCCTTGAGCAGGTCGAGGTCCCGTACGACGCGCATCCCGCGGCCGCCGCCGCCCGCCGCGGCCTTCAACAGCAGGGGCAGGTCGGCGGGGCCGGCCTGCGCCGGGTCGACGGGTTCGAGGAGCGGCACCCCGGCGGCCCGCATGAGGTCCTTGGCCCGGGTCTTGGAGGCCATGGCCTCGATGGCCTCGGGCGGCGGGCCGATCCAGGTCAGCCCGGCGGCCCGTACCTCGCGGGCGAAGTCGGCGTTCTCGGAGAGGAATCCGTAGCCGGGGTGGACGGCGTCGGCGCCCGCCGCGAGAGCGGCCTTGACGACCAGATCGCCGCGCAGGTAGGTGTCGGCGGGGGCCGCGCCCGGCAGCCGGACCGCCGCGTCGGCGGACCGGACGTGCAGGGCGTCCGCGTCGGGGTCGGAGTGCACGGCGACGGTGGCCAGGCCCAGGGCGCGAGCGGTGCGGAAGATCCGTACGGCGATCTCGCCCCGGTTGGCGACGAGCAGGGAGGTGATGGTCATCTGCGGGCTCACATCCGGAAGACGCCGAAGCCGCCACGGGCGCCCTCGACGGGGGCGTTGTGGACGGCCGACAGGCACAGGCCGAGGACGGTACGGGTGTCGCGCGGGTCGATGACGCCGTCGTCGTACAGCCGACCGGACAGGAACATCGGCAGGGACTCGGACTCGATCTGCGCCTCGACGAAGGCGCGCATGCCCGCGTCGGCCTCCTCGTCGTAGGGCTGCCCCTTGGCGGCGGCCGACTGGCGGGAGACGATCGACAGCACCCCGGCGAGCTGCTGGGGGCCCATGACGGCGGACTTGGCGCTCGGCCAGGCGAAGAGGAACCGCGGCTCGAAGGCGCGACCGCACATCCCGTAGTGGCCGGCGCCGTAGCTGGCGCCGACGAGGACGGACAGGTGCGGGACGCGGGAGTTGGAGACCGCGTTGATCATCATCGAGCCGTGTTTGACGATGCCGCCCTGCTCGTACTCCTTGCCGACCATGTAGCCGGTGGTGTTGTGGAGGAACAGCAGCGGGATGTCGCGCTGGTTGGCGAGCTGGATGAACTGGGTGGCCTTCTGGGACTCGGCGCTGAACAGGACGCCCTGGGCGTTGGCGAGGATGCCGATCGGGTACCCGTGCAGGGCCGCCCAGCCGGTGACCAGGCTGGTGCCGTACAGGGGCTTGAACTCGTCGAAGTCGGAGCCGTCGACGATGCGGGCGATGACCTCGCGGGGGTCGAAGGGCGTCTTCAGGTCGGCCGGGACGATGCCGAGGAGCTCCTCGGGGTCGTGGACGGGTTCCTCGGCGCGCGGCGGCTCGCCCCGGGCCTTGCGGTGGTTGAGGCGGGCCACGACCCGGCGGGCCTGGCGGATCGCGTCGTACTCGTCGAGGGCGTAGTGGTCGGCGAGGCCCGAGGTCCGGGCGTGCATGTCGGCCCCGCCGAGGGACTCGTCGTCGCTCTCCTCGCCGGTGGCCATCTTGACCAGCGGCGGACCGCCGAGGAACACCTTCGACCGGTCCTTGATCATGATGGTGTGGTCGGACATCCCGGGGACGTACGCGCCTCCGGCGGTGGAGTTGCCGAAGACGACGGCGACGGTGGGGATGCCCTCGGCCGAGAGCCGGGTGATGTCGCGGAAGATCGCCCCGCCCGGGATGAAGATCTCCTTCTGGGACGGGAGATCGGCGCCACCGGACTCGACGAGGCTGATGCAGGGCAACCGGTTCTGCCGGGCGATCTCGTTGGCCCGCAGCGCCTTGCGGAGCGTCCAGGGATTGCTGGCACCGCCGCGCACGGTCGGGTCGTTGGCGGTGACCAGGCACTCGACGCCCTCGACGGTCCCGATACCGGTGATCATCGAGGCGCCGACCGGATAGTCGCTGCCCCAGGCGGCGAGCGGGGACAGTTCCAGGAACGGGGTGTCCGGATCGAGGAGCAGCTCGATGCGCTCCCGGGCGGGCAGTTTGCCGCGCGTCCGGTGCCGGTCCGTGTACTTCTCGCCGCCGCCGAGCAGGGCCTTGTGGTGCTCGGCGTCGAGTTCGGCGAGGCGGGCGAGGGCGGCGGTACGGGCGGCCGTGTGCTCGGGAGCGTGCGGATCCACGGTGGTGCCGAGGCGGGTCATGGGCGGGTCCCCTCCGGGGCGGGGTCGGACGACAGGAGGTGCGTCGGGATGTCGAGGTGGCGGGCGCGCAGCCATTCGCCGAGGGCCTTGGCCTGCGGGTCGAAGCGGTGGCCCGAGGCGACGCCGGCGCCGAGGATGCCGGTGACGGTGAAGTTGAGGGCCCTCAGGTGCGGGAGTTCGTGACGGGCGACGGGGAGACCTTCGGTCTCGGGGAGCAGGGTGGTGAGGGCGTCGACCGTGAGGGTCTCGCGGAGCCACTGCCAGGCGGCGTCGCTCTCGGCCCAGACGCCGATGTTGGCGTCGCCGCCCTTGTCGCCGCTGCGGGCGCCGAACAGGGCGCCGAGCGGGGCGCGGGTGGTGGCCACCGCGGGGCCCGTGCCCGGAGCCGGGGTCGCGCCCCGGGCCCCTTCGGGGGCTCCGCCCCCGGACCCCCGCGCCTCGAACGCCGGCGGGGCCGGGACGGGCGGGGCTGAGATGGGCGGCGTCGGGACGGGCGGGGCTGAGATGGGTGGGATCGGGTGGCGGGTGGTGTCGGGGAGGACGGCCACGTGGGGGACCGTCGCGGCCGGGACCAGGGACGAGGTGAAGACCCCGTACGGCTGGGCCGGGCCCGGAGGGGCCGTCACGTGGAAGCCCGGGTAACTGCCCAGGGCGAGTTCGATCGCGGCGGCGGTCAGGCCCCTGCCGACCCGGTCCGGGGACGGGTCGCGGACGACCAGGCGGAGCAGGGCGCTCGCGGTCTCCTCCGTGTCCGGGTCGGGGTGGTCCGTGCGGGCCAGGGTCCACGTCACGGTGGCCACTCCCGAGAGGGCGTCCGCGAGTTGCGTCTTGACGAGGTCGGCCTTGGCGTCGACGTCGAGGCCGGTCAGGACGAAGACCACCTCGTTGCGCCAGCCCCCGATCCGGGTCACGCCCACCTTGAGGGTGTCGGGCGGGGCCTCGCCGAGGACGCCGGAGATCGCGACCCGGTCCGGGCCAGCCGGGGCGAGGCGGACGGCGTCGAGGCGGGCCGTCACGTCCGGCCCGAGGTAGCGGACGCCCTGTGTCTCGTAGAGGAGTTGGGCGGTGACGGTGCCGACGGTGATCGCCCCGCCCGTGCCCGGGTGCTTGGTGACGACCGAGGAACCGTCCTCGGCGATCTCCGCGAGCGGGAAGCCGGGGGTGCGGACGTCGTGCCGGGTGAAGAAGGCGTAATTGCCGCCGGTGGCCTGGGTTCCGCACTCCAGGACGTGGCCGGCGACGACCGCCCCCGCCAACCGGTCGTACGCGTCCGGTGCCCAGTCGAACCACCAGGCCGCCGACCCGCTGACCAGCGCCGCGTCGGTGACCCGGCCCGTGACCACCACGTCCGCGCCCGCCCGCAGGCAGGCGGTGATCCCGGCGCCGCCCAGGTAGGCGTTGGCCGTCAGCGCACCCTCCGAGAAGGGCATCAGGTCGTCGCCCTCGACGTGCGCCACCGAGACGGGCACGCCCAGCTTGGCCGCCAACTCCCGCAGCGCGTCAGCGAGTCCCGCCGGGTTCAGGCCGCCGGCGTTCGCGACGATCCGTACGCCCCGCTCGTGGGCGAGGGCGAGGTTCTCCTCCAGCTGGCGCAGGAAGGTCTTGGCGTAGCCGAGGTCGGGGTTCTTCAGGCGGTCGCGGCCGAGGATCAGCATGGTGAGTTCGGCCAGGTAGTCGCCGGTCAGCACGTCGAGCGGGCCGCCGGTGAGCATCTCGCGCACGGCGCCGAACCGGTCCCCGTAGAAGCCCGAGGCGTTGCCGATCCGCAGCGGGCGCCGGGTCATCGGGAGCCCTCCGGCGCGCGGCCGGGGCCCGCGGGGCCCGCGAAGGCCTGGGCGATGTCCAGCCAACGGTCGGCGTCCGGGCCGGTCGCCGTCAGGTCGGTGTCCGCGCGGTGCACCCGCTGGGTCACCAACAGGCAGAAGTCGAGCGCGGATCCGGTGATCCGCTGGGGTGCGTCGGCGGGCCCGTACGTCCAGGGCTCGGCCCCGTCGGGGGCGGTGAGTTCCACCCGGAACTCCCCCTCGGGCGCCGGCAGGCCCCGGACCGCGTACGCGTAGTCCCGCGCCCGGATCCCGATCCGCGCGACGTGCCGCAGTCGGGCGGTGGGGGCGCGGCGGACGCCGAGGGCGTCGGCGACGTCCTGCCCGTGGGCCCAGGTCTCCATCAGGCGGGCGCTGGCCATGGATGCGGCCTTCATGGGCGGCCCGTACCAGGGGAAGCGGGTGTCGGGCGAGGCGAGCGCGAGCGCCTCGTCGAGGGCGGTACGGGTGGTGCGCCAGCGGGCGAGCAGTTCGGCGGGCGCCAGCGCGGCCCCTTCGGCGGCGCCCTCGTCCACGAAGGAGTCGGGGGCGGCGAGGGCCTCCTCGACCATCCGCGCGAAGCCGGCCGGGTCGGTGAGGGACAGCAGTGCGGCGCGGTCGGTCCAGTACAGGTGGGCGATCTGGTGGGCGACGCTCCAGCCGCTCGCGGGGGTGGCCTTCGCCCAACCGGGCTCGGACAGCTCCCCGACCAGGGAATCGAGGTCCCGACTCTCCTCTCGGAGATCGGCGAAGACGGCGACGGCGGACGGATCGGGCACGGTGCGCTCCCCTTCTCGGCGTGGGGGAAGCCTGGCAGGGGCCCGCAAAACAATCAAGCACGCTTGCATGATTTCTTCGACGACTGTCACGTTCCCGCCGGCCCACCCAACTTGCCTCAACGGCAAAGGATTTGATCCCCGACCGGTCCGGCGAGGGACGCGGCGGCCAGGTCCGGCGCAGCCCCCGGGGGCGAATCCGGCCGTACGCCGGGAACGCGGTGCGACTCTCCGTCGTCGCGCCGATACTGAGTGCTTCGCTCCGGGCCCAGAGCGCGCATCCGTTCATGTCATCGCACTCGACGAAGAGGATGAACCGACGTGACGTACGTGAACTCAGCCGACTTCTCCCTCTACCCCGACCTCGACGCGAACGCCCTGCACGCCTTCGTCACCGCCCTCGAAACCGGCGACCTCACCGGCCTGTCCCCCTCCCGCGCCGCCGACGTCGTCGAGGTCCGGTCCGTCTCCGTGTTCAACCGCGGCAAGGTGACGGGCGCCGACGGGGACCTGCTCGACGCCGCGCTCTGGCGGCACACCGGGTCGGACCCCCGGCCGGTGATCGTGATGCCCTCGCCGTGGACGAACCTGGGCTGGCTCGCGTACGCCGTCCAGGGCGCGTTGTTCGCGGCGCGCGGCTACAACGTCCTCGCCTACACCGCCCGCGGGTTCGCCGGTTCCGAGGGCCAGGTCGACGTGGCGGGGCCGCTCGACGTCGCGGACGGCAGTCGCGCCCTGGACCACATCGTCGAGCGGACGGCCGGGCCGATCACCGGAATCGGCTTCCTCGGGGACTCCTACGGCTCCGGCATCAGCCAGCTCGTCGCCGCGCACGACACCCGCGTGGACGCGGTCGTCGCGCTCAGCACCTGGGGCGACCTCGGGGCGGCCTTCTTCGAGAACTCGACCCGCCACGTCGCCGCCGTGAAGGCCCTCCAGAGCGCCGCCGCGCGGGCCCGACTGAGCGCCCGGACGCGAAGCGTCTTCGAGAACGTGCTGGCCGACCGCGACATCGAGGGGACCCTGCGGTGGGCGGAGCAGCGCTCGCCCCTCACGCACGTCAAGGAGCTCAACCGGCGCCAGGTCCCCATCCTCTTCGCGCAGGCCTGGCACGAGACGCTCTTCCCGGGCAATCAGACCGTGCGGATGTTCAACGAACTGACCGGCCCCAAGCGCCTCGACCTCTCCATCGGTGACCACTCCGGGCCCGAGATGTCCGGCATGCTCGGCCTGCCGAACCGGATCTGGACGGACGCCCACCGCTGGTTCGACCACCACCTGAGGGGCATCGACAACGGCGTCGCCGACCAGGCCCAGGTGGTCAGCGAGGTGATGTGGGGCAAGGGCCTGGAGTCGCGTGCCGGCTGGTCCGCGCTCACCGACCGGACCCGCCGCGTCCACCTGACAGGCGGTGGCGAACTGGCGCACAAGCCCGAGGCCGGTTGGACGGCGGGCGTGGTGTGCGGGGTGGACACCCCGGCGACCGTCGCCGACGCGATCGTGACGTCCGGCTACGCGGAGATGGCCGGGCGGCCGAAGGTCTACCCGACCGGTGCCATCGACCGCGGCGTGGCGGCCGTCTGGGCGGCGCCGCCCGAGGAGGAGACCGCCCGGCTGCGGGGCACGCCCCGCCTGCGGGTGACGTACCGGGCGGCGAACCCCGGGTCCACCTTCGTCGCGTACCTGCTCGACATGGCGCCCGACGGGAGCGCCCACCTCGTCACCCACGCCCCGTTCAGCGACCTCGACTCGCCCCCGGACAGCCTCATCGGCGCGGACATCGAACTCCAGGCGACGGCGTACGACGTCCCGCGCGGGCACCGGCTGCTGCTGGTGATCGACGGCCGCGACCCCTTCTACGGCGACGCCAACCTGCCGCGCGCCACGCTGGCCTTCACCTCCCCGGAGGCCACGCCGTCCTTCCTGGACCTGCCGCTCGGCTGAGCCGACGCGGCGCGAGACCCGTCCGCCTCCCCGCGGGTACGGAACCGCCCCGCCGCCCTCTCGTGGGCGGCGGGGCGGGAGGCGTCCCGGGAAGGGGAGACGGCTCAGGAGGTCGTCAGGGCCCGCTTGCCGATCTGGGAGCGGACCGCGCCCATGCTCGCCGCGATCACCAGGGCGATGGCGAGGGCGTCCAGGGCGGACAGGGCCTGGTGCAGGACCAGGAAGCCGGCGGTCGCGGCGATGGCCGGCTCCAGGCTCATCAGGATCGCGAAGGTCGGGGCGGGCAGCTTGCGCAGGGCCAGCAGCTCCAGCGTGTAGGGCAGCACCGAGGACATCACGGCGACGCCCAGACCGAGCGCCAGGGTGCTCGGCACCAGGAGGTCGGAGCCCGCCTCGACGATGCCCAGGGGCAGACAGAGGACCGCGGCGACCGCCATGGCCAGGGCCAGGCCGTCCGCCTGCGGGAACCGACGCCCCGTACGCGCGCTGAACACGATGTACGCCGCCCACATCGCGCCGGCTCCGAGCGCGAACGCCGCGCCCAGCGGATCGAGCCCGCCGAAGCCGCCGCCCCCGTGGCCGGCGAGGAGCACGACCCCCGCCAGGGCCAGGCCCGCCCACAGGACGTTGACGAGGCGGCGGGAGACGACCACCGAGAGGGCGAGCGGGCCGAGGACCTCCAGGGTCACGGCCGGGCCGAGCGGGATGCGGTCGATGGCCTGGTAGAAGAGGCCGTTCATACCGGCCATGGTTACGCCGAACCACAGGACGGTGGTCCAGTCGGCGCGCTTGTACCCGCGCACCTTGGGGCGGCACAGGACCAGCAGGACCAGCGCCGCGGCCGCCAGCCGGAGCGTGACCACGCCCGCCGCGCCGGCCCTCGGCATGATCATGACCGCGAGGGCCGCGCCGAACTGCACGGAGACCCCGGCCGAGACCACCAGCGCGACCGGCCCGAGACGGGCGCGGGCACCACCGGACGCGGCCGCCTCGGCGGGGCTCGGGGCGGGCGCGGTCGCGGGACGGGAGGTGCGTGGGGACACGGGAGGAGTGGACGCGGTCATCTCCCCAGGCTAAGCCGTCTGTAACGGGTGGCAAGCCGTGTCCCGCCTTACATTGGTCACACCACCGCGCCCCCGGCCGAAGCCGGCGGCCGCGCGTTGCGCGAGGTGACGGGCCCGCCGGCCCCCGCGGACGCCCTCCGCACCGGACGCCCGGTCGAGCACCCGCCCTCCGGAACACCGCGTCTCACCGAATGGACGCGGCTCCGAGACCGCGTCCGGGACCCGATACGCTCCGCTCGTGGCTGAGATCCAGATTCCCGCTGACATCAAGCCCGCCGACGGACGCTTCGGCGCGGGCCCCTCCAAGGTGCGGACCGAGGCGCTCGACGCCCTGGCCGCCACCGGTACCTCCCTGCTCGGAACCTCCCACCGCCAGGCCCCGGTCAAGAACCTGGTCGGCTCGGTGCGGCAGGGACTCCGGGACCTCTTCTCCCTCCCCGAGGGCTACGAGGTGATCCTGGGCAACGGCGGCTCCACCGCCTTCTGGGACATCGCGACCGCCGGGCTCATCGAGAAGAAGTCCCAGCACCTCACCTTCGGTGAGTTCTCCTCCAAGTTCGCCACCGCCGCGAAGCTCGCGCCGTGGCTGGACGCGCCGTCCGTGATCTCCTCGGAGCCGGGCACGCACCCCGAGCCGGTCGCCGAGGCCGGCGTGGACGTGTACGCGTACACGCACAACGAGACCTCGACGGGCGTCGCGGCGCCGATCAAGCGGGTCGCGGGCGCCGATGCCGGTTCGCTCGTCCTGGTGGACGCGACCTCGGGCGCCGGCGGTCTGCCGGTGGACATCACCGAGACCGACGTCTACTACTTCGCCCCGCAGAAGTCCTTCGCCTCGGACGGCGGCCTGTGGCTGGCGGCGTTCTCCCCGGCGGCGCTGGAACGCGCGGCGCGCGTGCACGCCTCCGGCAGCCGGCACATCCCGGAGTTCTTCTCGCTGCCGACGGCGATCGACAACTCGCTGAAGAACCAGACGTACAACACCCCGGCGCTGTCCACCCTCTTCCTGCTGGACCAGCAGCTGGAGTGGATGAACAGCCAGGGCGGTCTGGAGTTCACGACCGGTCGTACGGCGGCCAGCGCGCGCAACCTCTACGGCTGGGCGGAGGCGTCGAAGTACGCGAACCCGTTCGTCACGGACGCCGACAAGCGGTCCGCGGTCATCGGCACGATCGACTTCTCCGACGACATCGACGCGGCGGCGGTCGCCAAGGTGCTGCGCGCCAACGGCATCGTGGACACCGAGCCGTACCGCAAGCTCGGTCGCAACCAGCTGCGCGTCGCGATGTTCCCCGCGATCGACCCGGCGGACGTGCAGGCGCTGACCGCCTGCATCGACCACGTGATCGAGAAGCTCTGATCCGTTCCCTCCCCCGTTCCCCCCGAGGCCCCCGGTGACGTTCGCGTCGCCGGGGGCCTCGGCGTTCGCGGGTCCCGGGGCGGCTTCCGCTCCGGGACCTTGGTCCCAAAAATCGGGGCAAAGAGCCCGCAAACGGAACGCCCCGCAGGCCGCTGCGGCCTGCGGCTTCCCCCTGAGGGACCTTCGGCCGGGCCCCCTCGGGGCCCGCGCCGCCCCTGCAACCAAAGCGCCCCGGATGTCCCTCATGTCTGGTGTGCCGGGAACGAACCCCGGCCCGTTCAGGAGGAACTCCATGCGCAAGGCATTCACCATCTCGGGCATCGTCCTCGCCTCGTCGATGGCCCTCGGCGTCACCGGCACCGCGTTCGCCGCCGACGCTCCCCACCCGACCCCCACGAGCAGCGCGAGCACCGGCACCGACGGCGGGGCGAAGACCGGCACCACCGACGCGAGCCTGAAGCTCTCCGCCTCCACCGCCAAGCCGGGCGCGAGCGTGGAGATCGGCGTCACCGCCCCCGAGGGCTCCACCTCCCTGTCCGTCTCCTCCGCCGCACTGGGCGACGTCAAACTGACCGAGGGCAAGAGCGGCACCACCTGGACGGGCACCGCCAAGGTCGCCGACGTCAAGGACGGGAACTACGGCGTCGCCCTCACCGGTTCGGCCCCGGGCGGCAAGGTGCGGGCCACCGCGCAGCTGACGGTCAAGGCCGGCGCGCCGGACCCGAAGCCGCAGTCCCCCACCCTGCGCCTGTCCAAGGACTTCGGCCGCCCCGGCGACAAGGTGGCCGTCACCGTCACCACGGGCGCCGGTGACAAGAGCGCCCAGGTGAAGTCCGCCGCCTTCGCCGGCGGCCAGGTCAACCTCACGAGCGACGGCAAGGGCACCTGGACCGGCACCGCCGTCGTCGCGAACGACGTCAAGACCGGCTACTACGGCGTGGACGCCTTCGCCGGCGGCAAGAAGTTCGACACCGTGAAGTTCTCCACCGAGGCCTCCGGCCACGACGAGAAGCCCGACGTGAAGCCGGTGACCCCGCTGAAGCCGAGCGAGCACAAGAAGCCCAAGGGCTCCGTGAACACCGGCCAGGCCCCCCTCGCCGCCACCGGGACCGACGCCGGGACCGTCCAGGACGCGACCCGCAATGGCTGACCTGCCCACCCTCCGCCGGGGCGGCCGCGCACGCCGCGCGGCCGCCCTGGCGGGCACCGCCGGCCTCGCCGTCGTCCTCGCCTCCGGCTGCTCCTCCGCCGCCGACACGGACACCGCGTCCGCGGCGTCCGCGGCCCACCGGGCCGACGTGCTGAAGCCCTCCGTCCCGGACCGCGTCGCGATCCCCGACATCCACGTCGACGCCCCGCTCGACACCGTCGGGCTCGACGCCGAAGGGGTGATGCGGGAACCGGACTTCGCGAAGCCGAAGGACGCCGCCTGGTACAAGGACGGTCCGACGCCGGGCGAGGCCGGCGCCGCCGCCATCGTCGGCCACATGGACACCCCGCAGGCCCCCGAGGCCGTCTTCTTCAACCTCAAGAAGCTGAGGAAGGACGAGCCGATCCGGGTCCACCGCACCGACGGCGGCACCGCCGTCTTCGCCGTCGACGCGGTGGACACCTACAAGAAGGACGCGTTCCCCACCGACAAGGTCTACGGGGACACCCGCGGCAAGGCCGAACTGCGCCTGATCACCTGCGGCGGAGCCCTCACCGCGGACCGTCACTGGGACTCCAACGTGGTCGTGTACGCGCACCTCACCGGCCGGGAGTAGCCCGGCACGCGATACCTTCAGGAGTTCGGCCCGGTTCGGCTCGGCAATTCTTGGAGGCAGCGGCGTGAGCGTGCGAGTAACGGCGGCCCAGGGTGGCGTGGACCCCTTCGGCACGGCCCGGCTGCGGCGCAGGGTGCTCGACGCCTGGGGCGCGGGCCCCTCCCGGTTCCGCGAGGACGCCAACGCCGAGGAGGACCTGGCGCTCGGCGGCTACCGGGACCGGCTCGTCGTGGAACTGGCCCAGAACGCCGCCGACGCGGCGGCCCGCGCCCGCGTCCCGGGCCGGCTGCGGATCACCCTGCACCCGGGCGAGGGCGGGCCCGCGGTGCTCGCCGTCGCCAACACCGGTGCCCCGCTGGACGCCACGGGCGTGGAGTCGCTGAGCACGCTGCGCGCCTCCGCGAAGCGGGAACCCGCCGGTGCCGGCGGGGACGCGGCGAACGGTGCGGCCGGCTCGGCGGAGACCGTGGGTCGCTTCGGCGTCGGCTTCGCCGCCGTCCTGGCGGTCTCCGACGAACCGGCGGTGCTCGGCCGGCACGGCGGTGTCCGCTGGTCCCTGGCCGAGGCCCGCGAACTGGCCCGGGACGCCGCCAACGGCAGCCCCGGACTCGGCGACGAGCTGCGTCGCCGCGACGGCCACGTACCGCTGCTGCGCCTGCCGTTGCCCGTCGAGGGCACCGCCCCCGAGGGGTACGACACCGTCGTGGTGCTGCCGCTGCGCGACGGCGCCGCCGAGGAGCTGGTGGAACGGCTGCTGGCCGGCATCGACGACGCCCTGCTGCTGACCCTCCCCGGGCTGCGCGAGGTCGTCGTGGAGACCCCCGCCGGCGGACACCGCGTGCTGTACCGGCGCGCCGAGGGCCCGTACACCGTCATCGAGGACTCCGCCTCCGGCACCCACCGCTGGCGCACCGTGCGCCACCACGGCCCCATCGCCAAGGAGTTGCTCGCCGACCGGCCCGTCGAGGAACGGCTGCGCCCCACCTGGACGATCACCTGGGCGGCGCCCGTGGACGCCGACGGGGCGCCCGTGCACCCGCTCACCGCGCCGGTGGTGCACGCGCCGACCCCGACCGACGAGCCGCTGGGCATCCCCGCCCTGCTGATCGCCTCGCTGCCGTTGGACACCAGCCGCCGGCATCCCGCGCCGGGGCCGCTGACCGACTTCCTCGTGCAGCGGGCCGCCGACGCGTACGCCGAACTCCTCGGCTCCTGGGACCCGGTGAGCACCGGCCTCGTGGACCTGGTGCCCGGCCCGCTCGGCAAGGGCCCGCTGGACGGGGACCTGCGCGCGGCCGTGATCGAGCGGCTGCCCCGTACGGCGTTCCTCGCGCCGGCCGCCCCCGCCGAGACCCCCACCCCCGAGACGGCCGAGGAACGCCACGCCCTGCGGCCCTTCGAGGCCGAGGTGGTGGAGGGCGCCGGTTCCGACACCGTGAACGTCCTCGCCGAGGTGCTGCCGACACTGCTGCCCGCCGGGCTGGAACGCCGCGCCGAACTGCGCACCCTGGGCGTCGGCCGGCTTCCGCTGGGCGACGCCATCGAGCGGATCGCGGGCATCGAGCGGACCCCCGAGTGGTGGTACCGGCTGTACGACAGCCTCGCCGGCGTGGACCCCGACCGGTTGTCGGGGCTGCCCGTGCCGCTGGCCGACGGACGCACCGCCATCGGCCCCCGGCACATCCTGCTGCCCGGCGCCGACACCCCGCCGAGCCTGGCCCGGCTCGGCCTGAAGGTGGCCCACGCGGAGGCGGCGCACCCGCTGCTGGAGAAGCTGGGCGCGCTCCCGGCGACCCCGCGCTCCGTGCTGACCACCCCGCAGGTCCGGGCGGCCGTGGCCGCCTCCATGGACGCCGGCGAGATCTGGGACGAGGACGGCGTCGACTCCGACGAACTCGTCGAGATCGTCCTGACCCTGGTCCGCGACGCCGACCTGGCGCCCGGCGACGAACCCTGGCTGGGCGCGCTGGCGCTCCCCGACGAGGACGGGGAACTCACCCCGGCGGGCGAACTCCTGCTGCCCGGCTCGCCGTTGGCCTCGGTCATCCGTGAGGACGAGGTGCCCTGCCTGGACGCCGAGCTGGCCGAACGCTGGGACGCCGACACCCTGACCGCCGTCGGGGTGCTGGCCACGTTCCAGCTGGTGCGCGCCACCGACGTGGTCCTGGACCCCGACGAACTGGAGCCCCGCGACGGGGACTTCGCCGAACCGGACGACGCGGGCCTGCTCGACGCGGTGGACGTGTGGTGCGAGGACCTGCTGGACCAGCTGCCGGACACCCCGCTGCCGCCGGTCGCCACCGAGCTGATCGCCGTACGCGACCTCGACCTGGTCGACGACGACTGCTGGCCGCAGGCGCTGGCCATGCTCGCCCAGCCCCCGCTGCGCGACGCCCTCACCCAGCCCGTGCGGGTGCTGCTGCCGGACGGCACCACCCGCTCCGTGCGCTCGTACACCGCCTGGTGGCTGCGCGACCACCCGGTGCTCGACGGCCGCCGCCCGGCGGGACTGCGCGCGGCCGGCGGCGACCCGCTGCTCGCGGGCCTGTACACCTCGGCGGACGCGACCGGGTTCGAGGACGAGCAGGTGCTGCGCGCCCTCGGCGTACGCACCACCGTGGCGGCCCTGCTCGACGAGCCCGGCGGCGCGGCCGAACTCCTGGGCCGGCTCGCCGACCCGGACCGCGAGGTCTCCGACCGGCAACTGCACGCCCTGTACGGGGCGCTGGCCGATCTGGACCCCGAGCAGGTCACCCTCCCCGACGACCTGCGGGTGGTGGTGGACGGCGAGGTCCGCGTGGTGGACGCGGCCGACGCGGTGATCGCGGACGCCCCCGACCTGCTGCCGCTGACGGCCGGGCTGCCGCTGCTGCCGGTCGCCCCGGCGCGCGCCGCCGACCTGGCGGAGCTGCTCCAGGTACGCCGACTGTCGGACACCGTGCCAGCCGAGGTCAGCACGCCGGGCGAGGAGCACGAGGTCCCGGAGTCGGTGCTCCAGCTGCTGGGTCCGGCCACCCCGCTCAGTTACGTCGAGCACGAGGAACTCGTGGCGGGCGGCACCGAGCTCGACTGGCGCCGCACCCCGGACGGCACCCTGCACGCCTCGACCCTGGAGGGCGTGGCGGCGGGCCTGGCCTGGGCGGCGGGCCAGTGGCCGCGTCGTTTCGAGGTCGCGGCCCTGCTGGAGGATCCGTCGCGGACGGCGGAACTGGCCCGCGACCGCTGGTTCGACTGACGCGCGGGTCCGCCTCGACGGACTCCGCCCGCCCCCTGCGGGTGGGGCGGGCCGTTCGGGTGGGGCGGGCCGTTCGGGTGGGTCAGGCCGGGAACTTCCGGTCGACCCACCTGAAGGTGAACTCGATCAGGGCCGCCGCGATCACGGCGATGCCGACGGCCGTCCACGGCATCGCGGCGCCGACCAGCTTCAGTTCGAAGAACTCCTGGAGCCAGGGCACGACGAGGACGATCAGGAACGCCGCGCCCATCGCGCCGACCAGGGCGACCCGCCACCAGGTGTAGGGGCGGGCGATGATCGCCAGGACCCACATGGAGGTCAGGAACAGCGCCAGCGTCGCCGCGCTGGTCTCGGCCTCCAGGGCGTTGGGGCCGCTGTAGTGGTGGCGGGCGATGAGGTACGTCACGAAGGTGGCGATGGCGGCGATCACGCCGCCGGGGATCGCGTAGCGCATCACCCGTTTCACGAAGTGCGGCTTCGCGCGTTCCTTGTTCGGTGCCAGGGCCAGGAAGAAGGCCGGGATGCCGATGGTGAGGGTGGAGAGCAGCGTCAGGTGGCGCGGCAGGAACGGGTACTCGACCTGCGAGCAGACCACGAGGACGGCCAGCAGCACCGAGTAGACCGTCTTCGTGAGGAAGAGCGTCGCGACCCGGGTGATGTTGCCGATGACCCGGCGGCCCTCCGCGACCACCGAGGGCAGGGTGGAGAAGCTGTTGTTGAGGAGCACGATCTGGGCCACGGCCCGGGTCGCCTCGGAGCCGGAGCCCATGCTCACGCCGATGTCGGCGTCCTTGAGGGCGAGCACGTCGTTGACGCCGTCGCCGGTCATCGCGACCGTGTGGCCCTTGGACTGGAGGGCGGCGACCATGTCCCGCTTCTGCTGCGGGGTGACCCGCCCGAACACGGCGTTCTCGTCGAGGACCCGGGCCATCTCCACCTGGTCGGTCGGCAGCTTGCGGGCGTCGACCGTGTTCTGCGCGCCCGGCAGGCCGAGCTTGCCGGCGACCGCGCCGACGGAGACCGCGTTGTCACCGGAGATGACCTTGGTCTTGACGTCCTGGTCCTCGAAGTAGCGCAGGGTGTCGGCGGCGTCGGGGCGCAGCCGCTGTTCCAGGACGACCAGGGCGGTGGGCTTGACCCCGACGGCCACGGCCGGGTCGTCGAGTTCGCGTCCGGAGCGGGCCAGCAGGAGGACGCGCAGCCCCTCCTCGTTGAGGGCGTTGATCTCGTCGAGGGCCGGGTCCCCGGCCGGGAGGAGCACGTCGGGGGCGCCGAGCAGCCAGGTGGTGTTCTCGCCGTCGCCCTCGCTGAAGCCGGCGCCGCTGTACTTGCGGGCCGAGGAGAAGGGCAGCGACTCCGTGCACCGCCAGTCGGCGCTGTCGGGGTAGGCGTCGATGATGGCCTGGAGGCTGGCGTTGGGGCGGGGGTCGGACTCGCCGAGCGCGCCCAGGACCTTCTGTACGTAGGCCGGGTCCGCGCCGCCGAGGGGGCGCAGCTCGGTGACGTCCATGCCGCCCTCGGTGAGGGTGCCGGTCTTGTCGAGGCAGACCACGTCGACGCGGGCGAGGCCCTCGATGGCGGGGAGTTCCTGGACGAGGCACTGCTTGCGGCCGAGCCGGATGACACCGATGGCGAAGGCGACGGAGGTCAGCAGGACGAGGCCCTCGGGGATCATCGGGACGATGCCGCCGACGGTGCGGGCGATGGCGTCCTTGAGGTTGTTGTCCTTGACGACGAGCTGGCTGATGATCAGGCCGATCGAGGTCGGGATCATCATCCAGGTGACGTACTTGAGGATGGTGGAGATGCCGGAGCGCAGCTCGGAGTGGACGAGCGTGAAGCGGGAGGCCTCTTCGGCCAGCTGGGCGGCGTAGGCCTCGCGGCCGACCTTGGTGGCGGTGAAGGCGCCGCCGCCGGCGACCACGAAGGAGCCGGACATGACGGGGTCGCCGGGCTTCTTCAGCACCGGGTCGGCCTCGCCGGTGAGGAGGGATTCGTCGATCTCCAGTCCGTCGGCCTCGCCGACGATCCCGTCGACGACGACCTTGTCGCCG
Organism: Streptomyces sp. NBC_00513; assembly: GCF_041431415.1. Classification (GTDB taxonomy): domain Bacteria; phylum Actinomycetota; class Actinomycetes; order Streptomycetales; family Streptomycetaceae; genus Streptomyces. The sequence continues at coordinate 4,439,579 of NZ_CP107845.1, read as the reverse complement.
GGTCCGAGCTCGATGACGTCGTCGAGGACGATCTCGGAGGTGGAGATCTCGCCGGTGGCGCCGTCGCGGCGGACGCTCGGTTTGGCCTCGCCGATGACGGCGAGTCCGTCGAGGGTCTTCTTGGCGCGCAGTTCCTGGATGATGCCGATGCCGGTGTTCGCGATGATCACGAAGCCGAACAGGCTGTCCTGGATCGGGGCGACGATCAGCATGATCACCCAGAGCACGCCGATGATGGCGTTGAAGCGGGTGAAGACGTTCGCGCGGACGATCTCGGAGGTGGACCGCGAGGACCGCACGGGGACGTCGTTGACTTCTCCGCGCGCGACGCGTTCGGCGACCTCGGCGGTGCTCAGTCCGCCCGGCTTGAAGCGGGGAGCGGGCGGCTTGATCGGGTGGACCGGGTCCAGTTCGGACCCCGCGTCGATGGCCGTGCCGACCGGGGCGCGGCCGGCGGCGCCGGCACCCGCGCCGCCGCCCCTGCCGGTCGGCCGCGGTCCCTCGGATTCGGTCTCTGCCCGCTGCGTCATGCTTTCGACGGTAAAGGGCCTTCGAACGCTTCACCCGCCGAGCGGGACGAAGATCCGACTTCGGGATGACCCGAATCCTCCCTCGGGACTCCCCTCGCCCTCGGCGAGGGCGACGAAGGGGGACTGGACCCCGGGGACCTACCGTGCTCCGGCCGCGCCCGTCCCGCCGGCTTCGGCGGCCTGCTGTTCCTTGTGGCGCTTGATCGCCGCCTCGCGACCTCGGGCGTACCAGATGCCGAACAGGCCGAGGGCCGCGCCGGCGAGCGGGGTCCAGACCCACCACAACATGCCCCGGTCGGCGAACCACCCGTAGAAGGGGAGCTGAACGAGGAAGAGGACGAACCAGATGATCGTGCCGCCGACGACGGTCGCGACGACGGGGCCCTCCAGGGGCTCGGGGGCCTCGTGCTGTGCGGTCCATTTCGCCATGTGTCCAAGTCTAGGCGGCGCGAATCGCGGTCTACGCGCGGAGATGGACGCTCCGTCGCTCATGTGTTCATACTGAAACGGTTTGCCTGCGACCGGATTTACTCGTACGAACCACCAAATGACCCCTTGAGGACCGCATGAGCACCTCGGCACCCGCCGCGGCCCCCACCAACGCCCTGGATCGCCACTTCAAGATCTCGGAGCGTGGTTCGACCGTCGCCCGCGAGGTCCGGGGCGGCCTGGCGACCTTCTTCGCGATGGCCTACATCATCGTGCTCAACCCGATCATCCTGGGCAGCGCGAAGGACATGTACGGCCACCAGCTCGACGGCGGCCAGCTCGTCACCGCCACGGTCCTGACGGCCGCGTTCTCCACCCTGCTCATGGGGGTCATCGGCAACGTCCCCATCGCGCTCGCGGCCGGCCTCGGCGTCAACACCGTCGTGGCCCTCCAGCTCGCCCCCCGGATGAGCTGGCCCGACGCCATGGGCATGGTGGTGCTGGCCGGCTTCGTCGTGATGCTGCTGGTCGCGACCGGCCTGCGCGAGCGGGTCATGAACGCCGTCCCGCTGGGCCTGCGCAAGGGCATCGCGATCGGCATCGGCCTGTTCATCATGCTGATCGGCCTGGTCGACTCGGGCTTCGTCACCCGCATCCCGGACGCCGCGCACACCACGGTCCCGCTCCAGCTCGGCGGCAACGGCCACCTGGACGGCTGGCCCGTACTGATCTTCGTGCTCGGCGTGCTGCTCACGCTCACCCTGCTGATCCGCAAGACCCCCGGCGCGATCCTGATCTCCATCGTCGTCATGACCGTGATCGCGGTCGTCGTGCAGTTGGTCGCCGACCTGCCGGGCCTCGCCTGGGGTCTGACCGTGCCGGAGTGGCCGGGCAACCCGGTGGCCGCGCCCGACTTCGGGCTCGTGGGTCAGGTCAGCCTCTTCGGCGGGTTCGAGAAGGTCGGGATGCTCACCGGCGTCCTGTTCGTCTTCACCGTGCTGCTGTCCTGCTTCTTCGACGCCATGGGCACCATCCTGGGCGTCGGCGACGAGGCCAAGCTGACGCGGCCGGACGGCACCTTCCCCGGCATCAACCGGGTGCTGCTGATCGACGGGCTGGCCGTCGCCTCGGGCGGCGCGACCTCCTCCTCCGCCACCACCTGCTTCGTGGAGTCCACGGCCGGCGTCGGCGAGGGCGCCCGCACGGGCCTGGCGAACGTCGTGACGGGCGGCCTCTTCGCCGTGTCGCTGTTCCTCACGCCGCTGGCGACCATGGTGCCGTCCCAGGCGGCGACCCCCGCGCTGATCGCGGTGGGCTTCCTGATCCTGGCCGGATCGATCAGGGACATCGACTGGAACGACTTCACCATCGCCGTCCCGGCCTTCCTGGCCATGGTGATGATGCCCTTCACCTACTCGATCACGAACGGCATCGGCATCGGCTTCATCAGCTTCTGCGTCCTGCGCCTGACGACCGGCCGGGCCCGCGAGGTCCCGCCCGCCATGTACGTCGTCGCGGCGGTGTTCGTCTTCTACTACGCGATGCCCGCGCTCGGCCTGACGTAGCCCGAACGGACCAACCGGCCCGGACATCCTCACGGAGCTCACGGGGGCACCCTCAGGTGAGCCCGTAGAACTTCTCCGTCTCGTCGACGGCCGTCTTGAACCGCTCGTCGAAATCATCGCGAATGAGCGTCCGGACCACATAGTCCTGGACGCTCATTCCGCGTTTGGCCGCATGAGTCCGGAGGCGTTCGAGCAGCTCCCCGTCTATGCGCATGCTCAGCACATGTGTCCCCATGCCGAAAGAGTCGGGGCACGGGCCGTGGACGCGGGTCGCTTTTCGGAACCAACTCACCCGTACGAGTGACAGTGACGCAACCCGCGCATGGTGTGAGGTGTGACGCCTGAAACCGGGTGTTCCTTAGGAAGAGTAATGAGTTATTCTAAGGAACATGCCCGACCTTTCCCACGGTGACGACGCCGCCGCCGTGAACGATCTCCGCTCCGCCGTCATGCGGCTGGGCCGCCGACTCAAGCACCAGCGGGTCGACGAGTCACTGAGCCCGACCGAGATGTCGGTGCTCGGCACACTCGCCCGCTGCGGCCAGGCCACCCCCGGTGAACTGGCCCGGCGCGAGCACGTCCAGCCGCCGTCGATGACCCGCATCGTCGCGTTGCTGGAAGCCAAGGGACTGGTCAGGCTGGAGCCGCACCCCGACGACCGCCGCCAGAAGGTGGTCAGCCAGACCGAGGAGGCCGAAGCGATGCTCGAAGAGAGCCGTCGCAAGCGCAACGCCTTCCTGGCCGGGCTCGCGGCCGAGCTGACCGAGGACGAATGGGCCAAGCTCCGCGAGGCCGCGCCCGTCCTGGAGAAGCTCGCGCACCTGTAACCGCACACGCCAGGAGGCGACACTTTTGAGTACGGGAACCGGAGCAAACTCCGCACCCGGCCACATATCCACCACCGACGACGCGACTGGGCACAAGCAGTCCATGTTCAGCTCGCTGAAGATCCGCAATTACCGGCTCTTCGCCACGGGACAGGTCGTCTCGAACACCGGCACCTGGATGCAGCGCATCGCCCAGGACTGGCTCGTCCTCTCCCTGACCGGCTCCGCCTCGGCCGTCGGCATCACCATCGCCCTGCAGTTCCTGCCGATGCTGATGTTCGGCCTCTACGGAGGCGTACTCGCCGACCGGCTGCCCAAGCGGCCGCTGCTGCTGGCCACCCAGAGCGCCATGGGCCTGACCGGCGTCGCGCTCGCCGCGCTCACCCTGGCCGGCAACGTCCAGGTCTGGCACGTGTACCTCGCCGCCTTCCTGCTCGGCCTCGTCACCGTCGTGGACAACCCGGCGCGCCAGACGTTCGTCTCCGAGATGGTCGGCAAGGACCAGGTCGCCAACGCGGTCAGCCTGAACTCCGCCAACTTCCAGTCCGCGCGGCTGGTCGGTCCGGCCATCGCCGGCGTGCTGATCACCGCCGTCGGCTCCGGCTGGGCCTTCCTGCTGAACGGGCTGTCCTTCGCCGCCCCCATCGCCGGCCTGCTGATGATGCGGACGAGCGAACTCCACCCGGTGGTGCCGCAGCCGCGCGCCAAGGGACAACTGCGCGAGGGCCTGCGCTACGTCGCGGGCCGACCGGAGCTGATCTGGCCCATCGTGCTGGTCGGCTTCATCGGAACCTTCGGGTTCAACTTCCCGATCTGGCTGTCGGCCTTCGTCAGCGACGTCTTCCACGGCGACGCCGGCACCTACGGGCTGTTCAACACCCTGATCGCGGCCGGCTCCCTGGCCGGCGCCCTGCTGGCGGCCAGGCGCGGCCACTCCCGGCTGCGGGTGCTCGTGGCGGCCGCCGTGCTGTTCGGGCTGCTGCTCACCGTGACCGCGTTCGCACCGGGGTTCTGGCTGTTCGCGGCGCTGCTCGTGCCCATCGGCATGTTCGGCCTGACGGTCAACGTCACCGCGAACTCCAGCGTGCAGATGGCCACCGACCCCGAGATGCGGGGCCGCGTCATGGCCCTGTTCATGATGGTGTTCACCGGCGGCACCCCCGTGGGAGCACCGCTGGTCGGCTGGATCACCGACACGTACGGGGCGCGCGCCGGCATGGCCGTCGGCGGTCTGATCTCCCTGGCCGCCGCCCTCGCCATCGCGGTGGTGCTGTCCCGGGTCGGCAACCTGCGCCTGCACGTGAGCCGGCGCGGAGTGGCGTTCGTTCCCTCGGACCGCACCCGCGAACTGGTCGCCGCGGCCTGACCCGCGCCGCCTCCGCCGCCCCGGTCCGGCCGGCGGAGGCACCCCCGGCCGGAGCGGTCGCGCTAACGTCGGGGCATGAGGCTGTTCGCCGCCGTGATGCCGCCCCCACCCGCCGTCGCCGCGCTGCGGGACGCCGTACGGGCCCTGCCGCACGAACCGGGCCTGCGCTGGACCGCGGAGGCCGGCTGGCACTTCACCCTCGCCTTCATGGGCGAGGTCCGCGAGGCCGTGCTCCCCGACCTGCACGCCCGCCTGGCCCGCGCCGCCGCGCGCACCGAGGCGTTCTCGCTGCGGATCCACGGCGCGGGGCACTTCGGGGCGAACACCCTGTGGGCCGGGGCCGCCGGCGGGCTCGACGGGATGCGGATGCTCGCGGAGCGCGCGGACGCCGCCGCCCGACGGGCCGGGGTCCCGATGGAGCAGCACCACCGGTACACGCCCCACCTGACCCTGGCCCGCGGCCGGACCGGCGGCGGCGTGGACCTGGGCCCCCTGCTGGAGTGCCTCGCCGGCTTCGAGGGCGCGCCCTGGCGGGTCGACTCCCTCAGCCTCGTGCGCAGCGACCTGCCGGTGAGCGGGATCCCGGGCGAACAACCCCGCTACGAGGTGGTCGGCGCCTGGCCGCTGGCCGCGGCGACCCGCTGACCGCGGTGCGTGGCGCCGGGGCGTTGCCCGGCATGACGCACGTCTCGTGACCCCCGGCCCGAGGGCCGGGTGCCGCCGCGTTAGTCTCGACGGGTGGATCCGAAGACCAGAAACCGTGTCATGGCCGGTGTGCTCGTGTTGATGTTCGTCGTCGTCGCCGTGGCGGCGGCCGTCGGCCAGTAGCCGCCCGCCCCTTCCGCTGCCGTGCCAAGGCCTGCCGCACGGCAGGCCTTGCCTGGAGTGGACTCGAAGCAGTTGGCTTGTGCCCATGAAGTACACACAGCTCGGACGCACCGGACTCAAGGTCAGCCGACTTGTACTCGGCACGATGAACTTCGGTCCGCAGACAGACGAACCGACCAGCCACGGAATCCTGGACGCCGCCCTCGACGCGGGTCTGAATTTCGTGGACACGGCCAACGTGTACGGGTGGGGTGAGAACAAGGGCCGCACCGAGGAGATCATCGGCACCTGGTTCGCGCAGGGCGGTGGCCGGCGCGAGAAGACGGTCCTCGCCACCAAGGTCTACGGCTCCATGTCCCGCGAGGGCGACACCTGGCCCAACGAGGACCGCCTGTCGGCGCTGAACATCCGCCGGGCCGTCGAGGCCAGCCTCAAGCGGCTCCAGACCGACCACATCGACCTCTACCAGTTCCACCACGTCGACCGCCGGACCCCCTTCGAGGAGATCTGGCAGGCCGTGGACGTGCTCATCCGGCAGGGCAAGATCCTCTACGCCGGATCCTCCAACTTCCCCGGCTACAAGATCGCCCAGGCGAACGAGACGGCCGCCCGGCGCGCGATGGTCGGCCTGGTCAGCGAGCAGTGCCTCTACAACCTCGCCGAGCGCCGCGCGGAGATGGAGGTCATCCCGGCCGCCGAGGAGTACGGCCTCGGGGTCATCCCCTGGTCCCCGCTGCACGGCGGCCTGCTGGGCGGGGTCATCAAGAAAGAGGTCGAGGGCGGCCGGCGCGCCTCCGGGCGGTCCGCGGACGCGCTGGCCAACAGCACGGTCCGGGCCCAGGTGCAGGCGTACGAGGACCTGCTCGACAAGCACGGCCTGGAGCCCGGCGAGACCGCCCTGGCCTGGCTGCTCACCCGGCCGGGTGTGACGGGCCCCATCGTCGGCCCGCGCACGGCCGAGCAGTTGGAGAGCGCCCTGCGCGCGCTGGAGCTGGAGCTGGGCGAGGAGGTGCTGGCCGGGCTGGACGAGATCTTCCCCGGGCCGGGGCCGTCCCCGGAAGCCTTCGCCTGGTGATCCGGTAGTACATCGGCCGTCGCCCCCGTCGACGGGGGCGACGGCTCCGGCCTCAAGGTCGGCCGACCTGTACTCGCACGTGAGGGGCGTGTCACAGGCCCCGGTAGGGGCCGCCGATGCCCCACGCCTGGTGCAGGGCCGCGGCGAACTCCCCCGCCAACCGGTGCTCCCCGGAGGCGTTGGGGTGCGTGCCGTCGTAGGTGTCGCGGTGGATGTCGTACGCCTGCGGGCGGGCGGCCAGCAGGATCGGCGAGGCGTCGGTGGACAGGTCGGCGACCGCTTTCGCCAGCAGCTCGTTGAAGCGCGCGACCTCGGCGGCGAACGGTGCGTCCGACTCGGCCCGGACGTTGGGGATGACGGGCAACAGGACCATGCGCACACCGGGGTGGGCGGCGCGGGCCCGCGCGACGAAGAGGCGGACGTTGTCGGCGGTCTGCTCGGCCTTCGTGTAGAAGCCGAGGTCGATGAGGCCGAGCGAGACCAGCAGGACGTCGGCCCGGCCCTCGCGGACGGCCGGTCCGATGAGCGGGGCCATGTGCTGCCACCCCTCGCCCCAACCGGCCAGGTGCCGGCGGGCGGCGGCGGGGAAGCCCGGGTCGGCGTACTCGTGGCTGGTGGGTGCGTCGGTGAGGGTGTCGTACACCTCGCCGCGCGGGCCGACGATCGCGTACGGCCCGCCCATCGTGGCGTTGAGGTGCTGCCACATCCGGTAGCGCCAGGTGTAGTCGCCGGCGCGTCCGATGGTCATGGAGTCGCCGACGAACATGAAACGCATCCGGTCATCATCGCGGATCATGCGACAGGTACCCCTGTGATGCCGGACACGCGGCAGGGGCCGGCAGGCTTGGGGGATGCGCCTGCTCCCGACGTTGACCGCCTGCTCCGCCGCCCTCGTCCTCGCCGTGCCGGCGGGACCGGCCGCGGCGGCCGACACCCCCTCCGGGTTCACGATCACCGACCCCCGGATCAAGGAGTCCAGCGGGCTGACGGCCAGCCGGATCCACCCGGGCGTGTACTGGACGCACAACGACAGCGACGACGGTCCGTACGTGTACGCCGTGGACTCCGCGAGCGGGAGGACCGTGGCCCGGGTGACCCTCACCGGGATCGGCCGGCCGCGCGACGTCGAGGCCATCTCGCTGGGGCCTGACGGGCAGCTGTACGTCGGCGACGTCGGGGACAACAAGGGCGGCACCTGGGACCACGTGTGGATCTACCGCTTCCCCGAGCCGAAGGTGCTGGCCGACGCGACGGTCAGGGCCGAGCAGTTCACGGTGACGTACGCCGACGGGCCGCGGAACGCGGAGGCCCTGATGGTGCATCCGGTGACGGGGCGGGTGTACATCGCGAGCAAGGACGAGAACAAGGGCGGTCTGTACGAGGGGCCGAGCCGGCTCACCACCGGTGCGCCGAACGTGTTCCGGCGGGTCGCGGACCTGCCGTGGGTGACCGACGGCGCGTTCTCGCCGGACGGCGGCGCGCTGACCCTGCGCGGGTACTTCTTCGCGCGGACGTGGGCGTGGAAGGACGGCCGGCCGGTGGGCTCCGGCGAGGGGGTGGCCGCACCGTGGCAGGGCCAGGCGGAGTCGGTGACGTACACGGCGGACGGCACGGCGCTGATGTTCGGGGCGGAGGGGGCGGGCAGCCGGGTGGTGGCGGTACCGGTGCCCGCGCGGGCGGGCGCCGCCCCGGCTCCCTCCGGCGGCACCCGGGCGCCGGCCCGACCCGGGTCGCCGGCCGCGGCGACGGAGACGCAGGGTACGCAGGACAAGGGCAGCTTCGCGAAGGGCGCCCTGGTGCTGGCGGGCGGGACGGTCCTGGTCATGGCGGGACGGCGGCTGGTGCGCCGCCGGTCGCCCAAGGCCTGACGGCGGCACGGGCCTGACGGCATCGCAGCGTCACGGGCCTGACGGCATCGCAGGCCTGACGGTTCGTACGGCGCGGGGCAACGTCCGTCCGCCGCGGCACCGTTCGACCCCGACCGTTCGACCCCGAACGGGCGGCGCGCTCACCCGACCGGGCGAACGGCCCCCTGGACGGGGGCCGGGTCGCCGGGCGGGGCCGGCCCGTCAGGAGTGGCCGAGGTCCGCGGGGGTGAGGTCGCCGCTCGGCACCGAGCCGGTGTCGCGGGACGGCCGCAGGGGGAACTCGTCCGAGGCCATCGAGTCCAGCACCGGCGGCGCGGGACGCAGCGGCTTCGGCATGACCGCGGCCTCCGAGTGACCGCCGCAGCCGTAGGACAGGGAGACCAGCCGGCCGTCCGCGGGACCGAACTCGTTCGCGCAGACCCCGAAGGCCTGGCCCAGCGAGCCGCCGATCGCGACGAGGAACCCGCACGACACGCAGGAGGCGGGCGCCGCCTGGGCCATCGGGGTCTTCGCGCCGAACGCCTCGTCCCAGCGGTCCGCCGCGCTGTGCAGGCCGTAGCGGGACAGCACCCGCGCCCGCCGCATGCCCAGTTCCTCGGCCACCGAGGTGATGGAGCCGCGCACCGGCACGACGGTGCGGTCGGTGACGTCCGCGTCCTCGGCCTCGACCAGTTCGGCCATCTCGGTGGACACGACCGAGTTCGGCGGCGGCGCGTCCTCGCCCGACCAGCCGGACTCCAGCCGAAGGTCCTCGGCGTCGGTGGGCAGCAGGTCCCCGGGGCCCATGTCCCCGGGCCGCAGCCGCTCGCTCCACGGCACCCACTCGGGCGCCAGCAGGGCGTCGTCGCCCGGAAGCAGCACCGTTTCGTCGAGGGTGACGTTCTTCGCACGGGAGGCCCGGGTCACGGTGACGGCCCAGCGCCAACCGCGGTAGCCGGGATCCTTGCACTCGAAGAAGTGCGTGACGACCCGGTCGCCCTCGGCGATGACCGAGAGGTGCTCGCCCACCACTCCGGGGGCGGCGGCTTCCTCGGCCGCCGCGCGGGCGAGGTCTACCGCCTCGGCGCACAGGCGGTCGGGGGTACGGCTTCGCGTCGTCGCAGCACTCACAGGTCTCGTTCTCTCCTACGCCGTCTCACGAGTGCGCCGTCCGTACTGTCGTCCACAACGACCCGTCGGCTGTCCCTACGTAGCGCGGGCGGAGCGGACCAGAGGGCCGCGTCGACGTCCACGCCCGATCGGGTCCGGGCGCACCTACCTGCGATCCATTCTGCGGGATCACGAAGAGGCGCGCGGCCAGAGCAACCGCCGGTGGCGCGCTACGCACGCTACCTCCTCCGAAGCCTTCGGCCCACATGCAAGGTCCGATTCGCGGACAACCCAAGACCGGCCACGGGGTCCGAAACGCGCCGGGGGCCGTTCGGGAGGCGTCCGAGGGGGCCGAGTGGGGCACTATGGGCCCGTGGCACCCGTACGGTCGTCCGACGACGGCTCGGGACCGGCCAAGCGGGCCGGCCGGGCTGTCGGGCGCGCCCTGCACCTGCCCATCACCGGCACGGCACGCGGGATCCGGCGGGCCACGCACGCCCACGGGGCCGGCGAGTCGGGGCTCGGCAGACTCATCGAACTCCACGCCATCAACGGCGCCGGCGACGTCATGATCACCGTGGCGCTGGCCTCCACGGTGTTCTTCTCCGTCCCCACGGACGAGGCGCGCGGCCGGGTGGCGCTCTACCTCGCCATCACCATGGCCCCCTTCACCCTGCTGGCCCCCGTCATCGGCCCGCTGTTGGACCGACTGCCGCACGGTCGGCGCGCCGCGATGGCCGCGGCGATGCTGGCCCGGGCCCTGCTCGCGGTGATGATGTCCGGCGCGGTGGCCACCGGCGGACTGGAGCTGTACCCGGCCGCCCTGGGCGTCCTCGTCGCGTCGAAGGCGTACGGCGTGGTCCGCAGCGCCGTGGTGCCCCGACTGCTCCCGCCGAAGTTCTCCCTCGTCAAAGCGAACTCCCGGGTCACGCTGGCCGGCCTGCTCGCCACCGGGGCCGCCGCGCCGGTCGCGGCCGGACTCCACACGATCGGTCCGCCCTGGCCGCTGTACGGGGCGTGCGCGATCTTCATCTGGGGGACCTTCGCCGCGTTCGCGCTGCCGCACAAGGTCGACGAGGCCAAGGGTGAACGGCGGGCCCGGCTGTCCACGCACGAGGCGCACTCGCGCAAGCCCGGTCTGCGGACCGTGAGCCGTCCGGTGCTGTGCGGGCTGATGGCCAACGCGGCCATGCGCGGACTGTCCGGGTTCCTGATCTTCTTCCTGGCGTTCCTGCTGCGCGACCACCCGCTGGCCGGCCAGAGCGCGGCGGTGTCGCTGGGCATCGTGGGCGTCGCGGCCGGTCTGGGCAACGCGGTCGGCACGGCGGTGGGCGCGTGGCTGCGCGCCCGGGCGCCGGAGACCATCATCGCGGCGGTGCTGTCCCTGACCCTGGGGGTCGCGGTCCTGGCGGCCGTCTTCGTCAGCGGTCTGTTCATGGCGGTGCTGGCGGCCACGGCGGGGTTCTGCCAGGCCCTGGCGAAGCTGTCGCTGGACGCGATGATCCAGCGGGACGTCCCGGAGGCGGTGCGCACCTCGGCGTTCGCCCGCTCGGAGACCCTGCTGCAGATGGCGTGGGTGCTGGGCGGTGCGATCGGGATCGCGCTCCCGCTGAACGGGGTGCTGGGCATGGCCGTCGCGGCGGCCATCGTCGCCGCCGGCACCACGATGGCCCTGCGCGGCGTCCTCACCTCCCCGCGCAGGCCGCAGGGTTCCGCGCGGGCCCGGGTGGCGTAGTCGCCGGGCGCGCCGACCGCCGGGCCGGCCCCGGGCGGACCGCCGGGGCGGCGCCGTCCGGGCCGGCGGCGGAGCCACGCGCACCGCCGGAGGACCCCCGTGCGGCGACGAGGCCGGGCGGCCCGATAGCCTTCGGCTCATGACCGCACCGCTTTTCTCGGGTAGGGCCCGCCGCAGCGTCGCGGCCCTCGGAGCCGTGTCCGCCGGCCTCCTCCTCCTGTCCGCCTGCGACAAGCCGACGCCGCTCGCGACGGTGACCGTCGGCACGTCCTCGGTGTCCGCCGAAGCCGCCTGCCAGAACGACGGCAAGGAACTCTCCGTGGACAAGGTCCAGGAGTGCCTCACCAACGTGAAGGAAGCCAAGACCGTCGAGTACGGCCGCGGCGACACGCTGCGCCTCGGTGTCGAGCCCGAGGTCGTCGAGGACGGCAGGCAGTGGCAGGCCCTCCTGGACGGCCAGCCCATCACCGAGCCCTCCTCGAACACGTACCGCAGCTTCAGCGGCGCCGACGTCTTCGCGACCGGCGGCCAGGGCGAGGCGCCCACGTCGAAGATGCTCGGCTTCGTCCAGGTGGGCGAGGGCGGCAAGCCGCTCGCCGTCTGGGCGTTCAAGCTCAAGCTCAAGTCCAACTAGCCGGCTCCACGCAGTACTCGGCGAAGGGCAGCAGGGTGCGCGCGCTCATCGTGACCGCCGTGGCCGCGGAGGCAGACTCCGTGGTCGCCGGTCTCACCCCTCATCCGGACCCGGCCACGCCGGACCCGCGCACCCTGTCCCGCGGCGGCTACCTCGTCACCCGCCGGGACCTGCCCGGCCTCGCCGTCGACGTGCTCGTCGGCGGCGTCGGCCCGGCCGCCGCCGCGGCCGCCACGGCCACCGCGCTCGCGCTGGCCGACTACACGCTCGTCGTCTCCGCCGGCATCGGCGGCGGGTTCGCGCCCGCCGCCCCGCTCGGCACGCTCGTCGTCGCCGACGCGGTGGTGGCCGCCGACCTGGGCGCCGACACACCCGACGGGTACCTGTCCGTCGAGGCGCTCGGCTTCGGCCGGAGCGCGCACCTGCCGCCCGCCGAACTCGCCGCCCGCGCCGCCGAGGCGACCGGGGCGCTGCTCGCCCCCGTCCTCACCGTCTCCACCGTCACCGGCACCGCCGCGCGGGCCGCCGAGCTCGCCGCCCGGCACCCGCTCGCCGGCGCGGAGGCCATGGAGGGCTTCGGGGTGGCGGAGGCGGCCGCCGCGCACGGGTTGCCGGTGCTGGAGGTCCGCGCCGTGTCCAACGCGGTCGGACCCCGTGACCGTGACGCCTGGCGGATCGGGGACGCGCTGGCCGCGCTGGGCGACGGCTTCCGCGCGCTGGGACCCGTACTCGCCCACTGGGGAGGACAGCATGAACAGCACAGGTGAGCCGCTCCGCATCGCCTATTCGCCGTGCCCGAACGACACGTTCGTCTTCGACGCCTGGGCGCACGGCCGGGTCCCCGGGGCGCCCGAACTGGACGTCACCTTCGCCGACATCGACGTCACCAACGGCATGGCCGAGCGCGGTGAGCTGGACGTGCTGAAGGTGTCGTACGCCGTGCTGCCCTGGGTGTTGGAGGAGTACGCGCTGCTTCCCTGCGGCGGGGCGCTGGGGCGCGGCTGCGGCCCGCTGGTCCTCACCCGTGAGCCCGGGGTGGACCTGACCGGCGGGACCGTCGCCGTGCCGAGCGAACGGTCCACCGCCTACCTGTTGTTCCGGCTCTGGGCGGCGGACGTGCTGCCCGTGGGGGTCGGCAAGGTGGTCGTGCTGCCGTTCCACGAGATCATGCCCGCCGTGCGCGACGGCCGGGTGGACGCCGGACTGGTCATCCACGAGGCCCGGTTCACCTATCAGGACTACGGGCTGCACCGCCTGGCCGACATGGGCGAGCACTGGGAGTCCACCACCGGCCTGCCGATCCCGCTCGGGGCGATCATCGCCAGGCGCTCGCTGGGCGCGGACACGCTGCGCGCGCTCGCCGACGCGGCCCGCACGTCGGTCCGGATGGCGTGGGAGGACCCCGAGGCGTCCCGGCCGTACGTGCGCGCGCACGCGCAGGAGCTGGACCCGAAGGTCGCCGACCAGCACATCGGGCTGTACGTCAACGAGTTCACCGCCGACCTCGGCGACGCCGGGTACGCGGCCGTCCGCGGGCTGTTGACCAGGGCCGCGGCCGAGGGGCTGGTTCCGGCCATCGGGCCGGACGCGCTGGCCTTCCCGTAGCCGCGAGAGGTACCGAACCGACCGCGCCCCGCCGCTCTTTCGAGTGGCGGGGCGCGGTCGTGCGCGGAGTCGACGGGGGTCAGACGTCGAGTTGGTCGGCGACCGCCCGCAGCAGGCCGGCGATCTTCCCGCCGTGCACCTTGTCGGGGTAGCGGCCGCGTTCCAGCATGGGGGTGATGTTCTCCAGCAGGGTCGTCAGGTCCTGCACGATCGAGGCGAGCTCGTCCGGCTTGCGGCGCTGAGCGGCCGCGACCGAAGGCGTCGGATCCAGCACGGTCACCGAAAGTGCCTGGTCACCGCGTTGTCCCGCGACGACACCGAACTCGACCCGCTGGCCCGGCTTGAGGGCGTCCACCCCGGCAGGCAGCACCGACGAGTGGACGAAGACGTCGCCGCCGTCGTCGCGGGAGAGGAAGCCGAAGCCCTTCTCACTGTTGAACCACTTGACCTTGCCGGTAGGCACGTCCGTCCTCTGTCCTTGTACTCGTCGGGTCCGGGACACCGCGTGGGCGGTTCCGGATAGCAGCGCGGCGGGTCCCCTGACCCGCCACCTCCAGGCTAGTGCTCCGGAATCCGGAGACAAGTCGTTCGCCGGTCCTTCGCGCTCCGCCGCTTCGGCCAGGGAACTACCCTGGTGGGGTGACTGTTACTCCTCATCCCGACGACGACGCGGCCCGACCCGGCGACGGACTGGTCAAGGCCGGCGGCATCGTGTTCATCGCCGGCGCCGTCGCCACGCTCGCGACGATGGCCCCGCTCTTCCTCGACACCGACCCGTTCCCCTCGTACGCGTGGGCCGTCTGCATGCTGATGGGCGTCGGCTTCGCCATCTCGGCGGCGGGCGTGCTCCGCTCGGCCGCGGCGCAGCGCAAGGCGGCCCGGGCCTCCCAGGCCGCCTGAGGGCGTCGGCGTGCGCGGACGGGCTCAGACCTCGCGCGTGCGGACGTACTCCGTGAGCCACCGCGGCAGCGCGGTGAGGTCGGGGAGCACCACGTCGGCGCCGGCCGCGCGCAGCTCCGGCTCCGGGCAGGGGCCGGTCGGCACGGTCACCGAGACCGCGCCGGCCGCGCGGGCACCGCGTACGTCGCCCACGTGGTCGCCGACGTAGACCTGGGCGCCGTACTCGCGCAGGGCGACCGCCTTCGCCTCGGCCCACAGCCAACCGACGACCGCGTCCGGCTCGATGCCCAGGTGCCTCAGGTGCAGGACGGCGTTCGGCTGGTGCTTCGCCGTGACCACGATCGCGCGGCCGCCGAGCGCCTGGACGGCCTCGATCGCCTCGCGGGCGCCGGGCATCGCCGGGGTGGGGTCGATGGCGTGTGTGGGATAGATCTCCCGGTAGCGGTCGGCCATCGCGGGGATCTCCGCCGCCGGGAACCAGTTCGCGAGCTCCTCGTCCAGCGGCGGACCGAGCCGCGTGACCGCCTGGTCCGCGTCGATGAACGTACCGGTCTCGGCCGAGAGTGCCTGGTAGGCGGCCTTGATGCCGGGGCGCGAATCGATGAGGGTCATGTCGAGGTCGAAGCCGACCGTCAGCAGGGGGACGGCGGGCGCGGCGGACGCGGTCTCGGAGCTCATGCCGCCATTGTGCCGAGCCGGACCACGCGGGCGGGAACGCGGGCCGGGTCCCGTCTTGCCGGTCCGTGAACACCGGCGAGGTCCGAAGGACACCTCCTACCTGCGGCGCGCCCGCCACGCCAGGTAGAGCGCGGAGGCGACGCCGGCGACCCGGGCCAGCCACGGCCACATGTCCTGGAACACCCCGGACATCTGGTCGCCGGCCAACGCGTCGCCCCAGCGGCCGTCGCCGCGGCCCCACAGCCACACCACCGCCCCGGCGAAGACCGCGCCGGGTACGCCGAACACCACCGCCTTGCGCTCGGTCGGCCCCAGCACCCGCGAGGCGTACGCGAGGAGCCAGCCGCCCACGAGGAGCAGCCAGTAGCCGGTGACCGCGCCGACGACGAGCACCACGGCCGCCAGCAGCAGGAAGGCGTGCGGTTTGGGGCGGGCGACGGCGACGACCTCGGCGGCGGGTTCGGCCGCCGCCGCCTTCCGCTTCCGCCTGCGTTCGCGCAGGAAGCTCACGAGGGTCCTCGTGCGGGACTCGGGCGGTCCGGGCGGCTGCTTGGGCGGCGGCGCCGTGCCGGCCGGGTCCTCGTCCTCCTCCGGGTCCCTGAAGAGGTCGGGGATCTCGATCCCGCCCGCGAAGCCCTCGACCTGCGGCCCCCCGAACCCGCCCGGTCCGCCCGGGGACAGCCGCCACCAGTCGGGCTCGGCGTCTCCCCCGTCACCGAGCTCGTCGAGCCCGGCCAGGTGCGGCGGCACGTTCTCGGCGGGGCGCGGCTGCGGGGCGGGTTTGCGACGCAGGCCCGTGCGCTGCGTCGGCACGGCGGGCGACGGCTCGGGGGCGGGGTCGGGGCGCGCGGGGGCGGCGGAGGTACCGGACGCCGGCCGGCTCAGGGTGCCCAGCGTGTCCAACACCTCCTCCGGCGTGCCGATCCGCTCCAGGATGCGCCGTACCGCCGCCGGGGTCTCCGGTTCGTACTTGGCGCGCCGACGGTCGATCTCGTCCCGCAACCCCGACACCAGCCGCATCCGGTCACCCGACGGCAACTGCCGCCGCTGCGCCAAGTCCCCGACCCTGCTGAGATATTCGTAGACCAGTTGGTCGCTCTCGATGCCCACGCCCCGACTCCTCCCGTCCCGTCTGTCCCGAAGGTAGCGCGTGCGCCCGTGGAGCCGGCGCGGGCACAGCGGATACCGTTGACCGGATGGGGACCGGCCGACGACCGGCCGACGTGACCAGGAGGCGACAGTGCCCGAGCCAAGCAACGCCGCGGGAGCTGCCGGAACCGCGGCGAGCGCCCCGCGCTCCCTCGCCGAGGCGCTGCGCGCCCGCGACGACGTGGCGCTCGCCGCGCTGCTGCACGCCCGCCCGGACCTGCTGAACCCGGTACCGGGCGATGTGACCCAGCTGGCCACCCGGGCCGGTACCCGGGCGTCGGTGCTGCGCGCCCTGGACCGGCTGGACCGGTTCGCCCTCCAGACGGCGGAGGCCCTCGCGGTCGCCCCGGACCCCTGCCCGTACCCGGTGCTGGAGGCGCTGCTGACCGGCGACACCGGGACCGCCTGCGCCGAGGACAACGGAGCCCGTGCCGCCCTCCCCCGGGCCCTGGGCACCCTGCGCGACCAGGCCCTGGTGTGGGGGGACCACGAGCGGCTGCGGTTGGTGCGCACCGCCCGGGAACTGCTCGCCCCGGCCGCCGGCAGACCGTCCCCGACCGGGCTGGGCCCGACGGTCGCCGAGGCCACCGCGGGGATGTCCCCGACCCGGGTGCAGGAGATCGTGGCGGCGGCCGGGCTGCCCGCCACCCACGACCCGGTGTCGGCGGTGACCGCGCTGACCGGGCTGTTCACCGACCCGGAGCGCATGTCGGCGCTCCTCGACGAGGCGCCGGCGGAGGCGCACCAGGTGCTGGGGCGGCTCGTGTGGGGGCCGCCGTACGGGGAGGTCACCCCGAACCCGACGCCGCCGGTGCGCTGGCTGCGGGACCGGGGGCTGCTGCTGCCCTCCTCGGCGCGGACCGTGGTCCTGCCCCGCGAGGTGGCGCTGTACCTGCGGGGCGGGCTCGCGCACCGCGTGACGGAGCCGGTGGCGCCCGCGGTGCCCGCGCACCGCGAGCACCGTCCACAGCTTGTGGACGCGAACGCGGCGGGGCAGGCGCTCGCCGCGCTGTCGACCGTCGAGGAGCTGGTGAAGTCCTGGGAGCACGCCGGGCCGGCGGTGCTGCGAGCCGGCGGGCTGTCCGTACGGGACCTCAAGCGGGCGGCGTCGACCCTGGACGCCACCGAGACGTCGGCGGCGTTCTGGATCGAACTCGCCTACGCGGCAGGCCTGTTGGCGAGCGACGGCGAGGCCGACGAGCGGTACGCGCCCACCCCCGCCTTCGACGACTGGTGCGAACTCCCGCCCGCGGAACGCTGGTCGACGCTCGCGCGGGCCTGGCTGCCCGCCACCCGAACCTCCGCCCTCGTCGGCGAACAGGACGGCAAGGGCCGCACCCTGGCGGCCCTCGGCCCGGACCTCGACCGGTCCGCCGCACCGGAGGTCCGCCGCCGGGTCCTCGACCTGCTCGCCGAACTGCCCGAGGGCGGTTCCGCCGACCCGGACACCCTCTTCGCCCGGCTCGCCTGGGAACGCCCGGTGCGCGGCACGAGCGATCTGCGCGCCCGCCTCGCGCACTGGACCCTGACCGAGGCCGAGGTCCTCGGCGTCACCGGCCGCGGCGCGTTGGCCGCCTTCGGCCGGGCCCTGCTCGAACACCGTGACCCGGCGCCGCTGCTCGCCCCGCTGCTGCCCGAGCCGGTGGACCACGTCCTGCTCCAGGCCGACCTGACGGCGGTGGCCCCCGGGCCGCTGCGCCGCGGGATCGGCGACGTCCTGGCCACGCTGGCCGACGTGGAGTCCAAGGGCGGGGCGACGGTGTACCGCTTCACCCCGGGTTCGGTGCGCAGGGCCCTGGACTCCGGGCACACCGCCGTCGACCTGCACGCCTTCCTCGCCGAGCACAGCCGCACCCCCGTCCCGCAGCCGCTGGCGTACCTGATCGACGACGTGGCGCGGCGGCACGGACACCTGCGCGTGGGCGCCGCCTCCTCGTACGTGCGCTGCGACGACGACGCCATGCTGGGCGAGATCCTCGCCGACAAGCGCTCCGCCGGACTGGGGCTGCGCCGGCTCGCGCCCACGGTGCTGGCCGCGCAGGCCGACCCGACGGTGCTGCTCGACGGGTTGCGGGCGATGGGCTACGCCCCGGCCGCCGAGTCCCGTACCGGCGACGTGCTCGTCGCCCGGGCCGACGCGCACCGCACGCCGGCGCGTTCGGCGCCGACCCCGGTACCGGACGGGCCGCCGGTCCCGGACGCGACCCTGCTCGGAGCGGCCGTACGGGCGATCCGCGCGGGCGACCTGGCGGCGACGGCGGTCCGCAAGGAACCCGCGCCGTCCGCGGGCCTCGCCGGCGCCCCGGGCGAACTCCCGCGCACGAGCGCGGCGGAGACCCTGGCGACGGTGCAGGCGGCCGCACTGACGGGGTCGGCGGTGTGGATCGGGTACGTCAACGCGGAGGGCGCGGCGAGCCAGCGCGTCCTCGCCCCGGTGCGGGTGGAGGGCGGCTTCGTCACCGGCTACGACCACACGGCCGACGAGGTGCGCACGTACGCGCTGCACCGGATCACGGGTGTCGCGGAACTGGCGGAGGACCAGGTCTAGAGGGGGAGGACCGGGGCCCGGGGGTCATGTCCGGGGGCCGGGGGCCCGGGGATCATGTCCGGGGGCCGGGGGCCAGGTCTGGAGGCCGGGGACCAGGTCTGGAAGTGGCCGAGACGATTCCGTTATCGCAGGTCAGAGGGCATGGAGGGGCTTGCGGAGGCTGTTGCGCGACGGTGACGTTTCGACGACGGATCAGAGATGCGCCGCGTGTGAAGATCAGTTCATCGCAGCAGCGACCGGGGGGAACGAAGCCGGGCCGCCGGCGAGATCCCGCACCACCGGACCGGCGTTCCACCGCCGGCCACCTCGTTCGGCCGTTCCCACCTCTGCTCCGCCTCTGGCCTCTCGGCCGCCACTGCCGTCTGATCCTGTTGATTCCCGGGGGAATTCACCATGTCCGCTCGCACCGTCGCCCGCCGCACCCTGCGCACCGCCGGCTCCACCGCCGTCGTCGCCGCCATCGCCGGTACGGCCCTGATGCCGCTGTCGGCCCACGCCGAAGAGGGCGCCCCCCGGGCGCTGAAGACCACGATGAGCGCACCGGTGCCGAGCGGCCCGCTGGCCCGGGGCGGAGCCACCGAGACCTTCGACCTGACGGTGACCAACCCGACGGACAAGGCCTCCTCGTACCACCCGTGGCTGCTCCTCGACCACACCGGCGACATCCCGCTCCAGCAGAAGGACGTGGTCTACAAGATCGCCCCGGTGGACGCCCCGGCGACCGACTCCCGCATCGGACAGCAGGACGGCCAGTGGCAGGGCCTGTTCCACCCGGCCGGCAAGTCCGCCGGCGACGGCTTCCTGATCCCGGCCGGCGGCAGGATGACCTGGAAGGTCACCATCGGCCTGGGCACGAGCTACCCGACCCACGACGGCGACTTCACGCTGGTCGCGGCGAGCTCCGCCGGCGAGATCTCCCAGGGCAACGAGGCCTCCCTGACCTTCAAGACCGTCCCGGTGGGCAAGCCCGGCAAGCTGGACGCCTCGTTCGTCAACGAGGGCCCCTGCGAGGGCGGCTCGGCACCCGACTGCCGGGAGATGGACCTGCGCCTGCGGTCCACCGGTGACGGCGTGCTCGGCTCCGACCTGGCCTCCTGGCTCCAGCTCGACGCCCCCGGCCACTCGGACGCCGACCTCCGGGCGCGCGTCAAGGTCGACGGCGTGTGGAAGGACCTGAAGGGCGACGGGCACACCTTCAACCTGCCGGTCATCCCGAAGGGCTTCGGCGCCGCCTCCGGCGACCGCGTCACGCGCGTACAGATCAAGCTCGGCCCGAAGACGGGGATCAAGAAGCTCACCCCGGTCACGGTGCGCGCGTCGATCGGTCTGGCCGAGGACAACACCTACCCGTTCCTGGAAGCCGACCGCAAGATCGAGCTCGGCCCGAAGCCCTCGCCCACCGCCCCGACCCCGACCGGCTCCACGACCACCACCCCCGCGCCGACGAAGCCCGCACCCGGCGCGCCGAAGCCGACCGGCTCCGCGACCACCGCCCCGGCGGCCCCGGCCACCGCCCACACCCCGGGCACGGCCAACGCCCCGGCCGCGACCGGATCCCTCGCGCACACCGGCGCCGACTCCGACACCGGCCTGTACGCCGGGCTCGCCGGCGTCCTCGTCGCCCTCGGCGGCGCTGTCGCCTGGATCGGCGCCCGCCGCCGACGCGCCGCCCGCGGCTAGTCCCGGCCACCGCGGTCGCCGCGGCCGCTGTTGCTGTCGTCGCCGTTGTCGTCGCCGTTGTCGCAGCCGTTGTCGTTGCCGCCGTTGTCGTTGTCGTTGCCGTTGCCGTTGCCGCCGGCGTAACTGTCGCCGAGCGTCTCCCTGTCGTACCGCGGCGCCCCCGGAGGGGCCGGCACACCACGTGCCGGCCCCTCCGGCGTGCTCGCCGCGATCCCCCGCTCCGGCCGCTCCGGCCGCTCTGGCATGATCCACCGGTGACCAGCCCAGCCGCCGCACCCCTTCCCGCCTCCCGTCACGTCCTGTTCGACGTGGACGGCACGCTGATCGACGCCGTCGCCAACCAGCGCCGGGTCTGGGAGACCTGGGCCGCGCGGTACGGCCTGGACGCCGACGAGGTCCACGCGGTGGCCCTGCGCACCCGCCCGATGGAGACCTTCGCGGCCGTCGCCCCCGACCACGACCCGCACGCGTGCCTGGCCGCGCTGCACGAGCTGGAGGACGAGGACGTCCGGTCCGGCGTCTACGAGGCTTTCGACGGCGCGGCCGAGCTGTTGACCGCGCTTCCCCCGGGCAGTTGGGGGCTGGTGACCTCCAACTACGAGCACCGGGTACGCGGGCGCTTCGACCGGACGGGCCTGCCGGTCCCCCCGGTGCTCGTGGACGCCGCCTCCGCCACCGAGGGCAAGCCCTCCCCCGCGCCGTACCTGCTGGGTGCCCGCCGGCTCGGCGCGACGCCTGCCCGGTGCCTGGTCGTGGAGGACGCCCCGTCGGGCATCCGGTCGGGGCTGCGCGCCGGCATGACCGTCTGGTCCGTCAACGCCCCCGCCCCGGCGGCCGGTGCCCACCGCCACTTCCCGACGCTGCGCGAGGCCGTCCCCGCCATCCTCGCCTTCGTCGCCTCCACGGCAGCCCCGACGCACCCGGCCCCCACCCCTCCCCCTGTCTGACGGCGGCCTGAGGGCCGCCGGGTTACCGTCGAGCCCGTGGACGGCGGCATGGGCGGTGACATGGACACGGGTGCGGGTGCGGGCGTGGACGGGGGTGCGGGCATGAGCCGGGGTGCGGGCGTGAGCCGGGGTGCGGGCGTGGACGCGCGGGTCGTGCCGGAAGGCAGCGTGGTCGTGGCAGAGTTCGGCGCGCTGGAGGACTGTGGGGGACGGCCGGTCCGGTTCGCCGTCCGGCGGGCGGCCGCGGACGGAACCTGGCTGGTCGAGATCGCCCCGCACGTGCTCGGCGTGGCGCGCGCCGAGGACCTGCGGCACTTCGCCCACGGCATCCTCGACACCCTCGCGGCCGGGGCCGGCGAATCCGACTTCCTGGACCTGTACGACGACGGCCGCACCGAGGCGACGGCGGTCGTCGGCTTCGACGAGGACCTGCCGTACGTCATCGTCGACGCCTACACCCACGTCTTCGGCCCCGCCCGGGATCGGATCGACGCCCCGCCGAGCGGCGAGGCAACGCACCCCAACCCGGTCGCCACCGCCCACCTGGAGGTGGTCAGCGCCTCCCGCGCCGACCCGCGGGCCCTGGAGTCCGGCGCCCGCGCCCTGCTGGCCGCACTCAACGGCTGAGCGGCACCGGACCCGCCCCCGCCACCCAAGCCCGACCGGGAGCCCGGCGAGCCCAGGCGCGCTCGCACCACGCCCCGGCCCCGTCGGCTCTCCGGCTCCGTCGGCTGCCCGGCTTTGTCGACTCCCTCGGCCCCCCGGCTCCGTCGACTCCCTCGGCTCCCCGGCTCCCAGCTCCGTCGGTTCCATGGACTCCCTCGGCTCCCCGGCTCCCTCGGTTCCGTCGACTCCTCGGCTCCCCGGCTCCCTGGCACCCCCGGCCCCTCGGCCCCGTCGCCTCCCCGGCCGCCCCGGCCCCGTCGGCTGCCCGGCACCCCCGGCCCCCCTCGGCCCCCCGGCCCCGTCGGCCGCCCCGGCCGCCGCCCCGGCACCGGACGTACCCGCCGGCCGCCCCGCCCGGTCCGGAGCCCGCGGTGCCGGGGGGCGGGCTCGCGGGCCGCGTCCCGGTCCGTCGGCCCCAGAACCACCCCGCCCGCGGAGCGATGCGGCAGACTGGAGGTTTGGCCGTCCGCGTTCGGGCGGTCGCCACCACCGGAAGGGACCTCTGTGAACGGGCCTCTCATCGTCCAGAGCGACAAGACACTCCTTCTCGAGGTCGACCACGAGCTCGCCGGCGCCGCGCGCCGGGCCATCGCCCCGTTCGCCGAGCTGGAGCGGGCCCCCGAGCACATCCACACCTACCGGATCACCCCGCTCGGCCTGTGGAACGCCCGCGCGGCGGGACACGACGCCGAGCAGGTCGTGGACGCCCTCGTGGAGTTCTCCCGCTACCCCGTCCCGCACGCCCTGCTCGTCGACGTCGCCGAGACCATGGCCCGCTACGGCCGCCTCACCCTCTCCAAGCACCCCGTCCACGGGCTGGTCCTGACCAGCACCGACCGGCCCGTGCTGGAGGAGATCCTGCGGTCCAAGCGGATCATTCCGCTCGTCGGCGCCCGGCTCGACCCCGACACCGTGGCCGTACACCCCTCCGAGCGCGGGCAGATCAAGCAGACCCTGCTCAAGCTGGGGTGGCCGGCCGAGGACCTCGCCGGGTACGTCGACGGCGAGGCGCACCAGATCGACCTGGTCGAGGACGGCTGGGCGCTGCGCCCGTACCAGCAGCAGGCCGTCGAGGGCTTCTGGCACGGCGGCTCCGGCGTGGTCGTGCTGCCCTGTGGCGCCGGCAAGACGCTGGTCGGCGCGGGCGCCATGGCGATGGCCAAGGCGACCACGTTGATCCTGGTCACGAACACCGTCTCCGCCCGCCAGTGGAAGCACGAGCTGATCAAGCGGACCTCCCTGACGGAGGAGGAGATCGGCGAGTACTCCGGCACCCGCAAGGAGATCCGGCCCGTCACGATCGCCACCTACCAGGTGCTGACGACGAAGCGGAAGGGCGTCTACCCGCACCTGGAGCTCTTCGACTCCCGGGACTGGGGCCTGATCCTCTACGACGAGGTGCACCTGCTGCCCGCGCCGGTCTTCAAGTTCACCGCCGACCTCCAGGCCCGCCGTCGCCTCGGACTGACGGCGACGCTGGTGCGCGAGGACGGGCGCGAGTCGGACGTGTTCTCGCTGATCGGGCCCAAGCGGTTCGACGCCCCCTGGAAGGAGATCGAGGCGCAGGGCTACATCGCCCCGGCTGACTGCGTCGAGGTGCGCGTCAACCTCACCGACTCCGAGCGGCTCGCGTACGCCACCGCCGAGACGGAGGAGAAGTACCGCTTCTGCGCGACGACGGCGACGAAGCGGAAGGTCACCGAGGCGCTGGTGCGCAAGCACCAGGGCGAGCAGACGCTGGTCATCGGGCAGTACATCGACCAGCTCGACGAACTCGGCGAGCACTTGGACGCGCCCGTCATCAAGGGCGAGACCTCCAACGCGCAGCGCGAGAAGCTCTTCAACGCTTTCCGCGAGGGCGAGATCAGCGTCCTCGTCGTCTCCAAGGTGGCGAACTTCTCCATCGACCTGCCCGAGGCGACGGTCGCCATCCAGGTGTCCGGCACCTTCGGCTCCCGGCAGGAGGAGGCACAGCGCCTCGGCCGCGTGCTGCGCCCGAAGGCCGACGGCCACGAGGCGCGCTTCTACTCGGTCGTCGCCCGCGACACGATCGACCAGGACTTCGCCGCACACCGCCAACGCTTCCTGGCCGAACAGGGCTACGCGTACCGGATCATGGACGCCGACGAGCTCCTGACCAACGACTGAGGGGGGTCGGGGCGGGGCACTACGCTGGAAGTGACCCGTCCGGGCAAGGAGAGACGCATGGCGCACCAGGAGATCTACGAAGTCCTCTTCACGGAGTCGGCGGGCCGCGATCGGGACCGGCTGGACCCACCGCGCCGGGCGTCCTTCGACAAGGCCCTCGACATACTGGCGCGTGACCCCTACACGGAGTTGTCCCGGCCGATAGGCGCGGGCGAACAGGATCGTGAGATCCGGCTGACGTCACAGATCGTGGCGGAGTACATGGTGTCGCGCGGGCGTCTGCTGCTCGTGGTGCTGCGGGTCTTCGACGACGCGGACATCCTCCTCCCCGAGGGCTGATCTCGGGGAGGGCACCCCGTCCCGGGCCTCGCCCGATGCCTCAAACGATGCCTCGCCCGGGCCTTCTGCCGGGGTCTCCTCCGCGATCGACCCCGCGACCGACCCCGCGACCGACCCCGCGACCGATGCGGCAACCGATGCGGCAACCGATGCGGCGGTCTGCCCGGGGGCCGGGTCCGGGCGGCCGTGCGCCCTGTGTCGGCGGGCGCGGTGCTCACGGTGGGCCCGGCGGACCGTACGCGCGAGGTACGCCAGCAGCGGGACGCACCACACCCACAGGGGCGGCCAGTCCGGCAGCAGTGCCAGGCCGCTCGCGGGAAGGTGGCGGGTCCAGAACTCCGCGGAGGCCTGCGGGAGCACGAGCAGGCCCAGCAGGCCGGTACCGGCGAACGCGGCCAGGGCCGTCAGGCCGGTCCGGACGCGGCCCGCCAGCAGCAGGTACGCGATGAGGACCGCCGGGGTCAGGGTGATCCCCGCGGCGGTGCCCAACGCGAATCCCCGGCCCAGCGCGGCCGGGGGGCGGCTCAGGTCCCAGACGGCGAGGCAGGCCAGCGCCAGGTTGATCTGACCGGGCAACGGGGCCTGGAACAGCGGCTCCAGCCACAGCCCGGCGATGGTCGCGGCCAACACCGGACCCGGCCGTGCGCGCAGCCCCGCGAGGCGGCACGACAGCAGGATCAGCAGGGCGAGCAGCCCGGCGCTGCCGAGGAGGAGCACGGCTCTCAGCACACCGGTCGGCAGCCAGGCGGCCGGCGTGAACAGGATCGCCGCGAACGGCGGATAGGCGGCCGGCGGATGCCACTCCGCGGCGGAGAAACCGCGTGCGAGCGCGTCGGCCATGGGGACGCGCAAGGCGATGCAGAGCACGCCCAGCGCGAGCAGCGAGCCCGTCACCAGCACGCCGGCGAGGAACGACGGCAAGCGGTCGGGGGCGGGACTCCGGGTCACGAAGCGTGACCCTAGTGGATCAGCGGTGGGCCGCAGTCGGATCAGGCCACGACCCCGGTGCGGGCGAGCCGTCGGAACCGGGCCGGGGGGACGGGGTACGCGGACGCGCCGGCGAGGCGCGGCGTCCTCGTCAGCGGCGTATGACGCCCGCGTCCTCGGCGTACTCGCCCAGGACGACGACGCTCACCGCGGTGGCGGCGAAGACCTTGGCGGCGCGCAGGAGGCTGCCGACGCCGAGGCGCGGACGGGAATCGGAAGTGGCGGTGGCCCCGCTCGGGAGGCCGCCCCGGATCGGTGTGAAGGTTGCGGTGCTCATGTATCCATGATGCGTTTTCGCCCTGGATGTCACATCGGCCGCGGGACGGAATCACCAGGGCTTCCGTGTCCTCCTCAAGGCGCAGGTCACCCCCGAGTCCCCCTACCCGAGGTCTGACACACGCGGGTATGACACCCGGACGGGCGTCCCGCCGGGGGAACCTCCACCCCGCGAAACCCGTTCGCGCACCACCCCGACCATGACTAGAATCTCCGCTCTTGCCGCCTCCCGCCGCACCGGGGAGAGCCGCCCGCCGCACGGAAACCGGCGGGCATCTGTCCGTTCCGATCGCCGCAGATGATCAGTAGCTGGAGGCAGTCCCGTGCCCGCGCACGCCCCCGAGCCCGCCACCGTCACCGCCACCGGCGGGCCCCCCGTCGAAACCGACCCCGCGCACCCCCTCGCCCGCGAACAGGCGCACCTCGCCGCCTCCCGTTCCGCGCTCCGCGCGATGCGCGAGGACGTGGAGTCCCTCGACATCCGCGACGTCACCGCGAACTGGGTCAACGCGATCGTCCTCCAGGCCCAGATCGACGACCGCGTCAAGGCCCTCGCCGACCTCGCGCACACCCCGCTCTTCTTCGGCCGCCTCGACTACCTGCACGCGCCGGGCGCCGAACTCGCCGAGGGCGCGGAAGGCGAGCAGTTCTACATCGGCCGCCGGCACGTCCACGACGCCGACGGCGACCCGATGGTGATCGACTGGCGCGCGCCCGTCTCCCAACCGTTCTACCGGGCCTCCAAGACCGACCCGCAGGACATCGCGCTGCGCCGCCGCTTCGGGTACACCGGCGGTTGGCTGACCGCGTACGAGGACGAGCACCTCTCCGACCCGGCCGAGGCGGCCTCCGTCAGCAGGCTGCTCCAGCAGGAGATCGAGCGGCCGCGCGTGGGCCCCATGCGGGACATCGTCGCCACGATCCAGCCCGAGCAGGACGAGATCGTCCGCTCCGGCCTGTCCGGTTCCGTGTGCGTGCAGGGGGGTCCCGGCACCGGGAAGACGGCCGTCGGCCTGCACCGTGTCGCGTACCTCCTGTACGCGCACCGCGATCGGCTCGCCCGCACGGGCACGCTCGTCATCGGCCCGAACCGGTCCTTCCTGCACTACATCGAGCAGGTGCTCCCGGCCCTGGGCGAGCTGGAGGTCAAGCAGGGCACGGTCGACGACCTCGTCTCGCGGGACGGCCTGGAGGTGCGCGGCACCGACGGCGCGGCCACCGCCGTGGTCAAGGGCGACGCCCGCATGGCGTCGGTGCTGCGCAACGCGGTCCACTCCCACGTCAGCCACCCCGAGGAGCCGCTGATGGTGGTCCGCGGCTCGCGCCGGTGGCGGGTGCCGGCGTACGAGCTCACGGAGATCGTCGAGGAGCTCCAGAAGCGGGAGATCCGCTACGGCGCCGCCCGCGAGGCGCTGCCGCAGCGGATCGCGCACACGATCCTCGTACGGATGGAACAGGCGGGCGAGGCCCCGGACGACCGGGTCCAGGACGCGGTGGCCCGGAACGCGGCCGTCAAGGCGGCGGTGAAGGCGATCTGGCCACTGGTCGAGCCGGCGAAACTGGTGCTGCGGCTGCTCTCCGACCCGAAGTTCCTGGCGGAGCACGCCGCCGGGATCCTGTCGGACGACGAGCAGGAACTGCTGCTGTGGTCGAAGCCGTACCGGAGCGCGAAGTCGGCGAAGTGGTCGGCGGCCGACCTGGTCCTGATCGACGAGGCGGCCGACCTGGTGGAGCGCACGCATTCGCTCGGCCACGTCGTGCTCGACGAGGCCCAGGACCTGTCCCCGATGCAGTACCGGGCGGTCGGACGGCGCTGCACGACGGGATCGGCGACCGTGCTCGGCGACCTCGCGCAGGGCACCACCCCGTGGGCCACGCGCAGTTGGGACGAGGCGCTGACCCACCTGGGCAAGCCGGAGGCGGTGCTGGAGGAGCTCACGGCGGGCTTCCGCGTGCCGCGCGAGGTGATCGCGTACGCCTCGCGGCTGCTGCCGGCGATCTCCCCCGGCCTGGCCCCCGTCTCCTCCGTCCGCGAGACCCCCGGCTCCCTCCTGATCGAGGAGACCGCCGACCCCGCCGGCCTCACGGCCGCGGTCCTCGACGCCTGCCGCGCCTCCTTCGCGCACGAGGGCTCCATCGGCCTGATCGCGGCGGACGCCCGTGTCCCGGAGCTCGCGGAGGCCCTGCGGGCGGCGGGCATGCCGTACCTGGATCCCGGTGAGGAGACGACGGCGCAGTCCCGGTTG
Organism: Streptomyces sp. NBC_00513; assembly: GCF_041431415.1. GTDB lineage: Bacteria > Actinomycetota > Actinomycetes > Streptomycetales > Streptomycetaceae > Streptomyces. Next base: position 4,411,464 of record NZ_CP107845.1, on the reverse strand, counting down.
ACGCTGGTGCCGGCGTCGCTGGCGAAGGGACTGGAGTACGACTACGTGGTCCTGGACGAGCCGGGGGCCGTCGTCGCCGGCGAACCGGACGAGCGGACGGGGCTGCGGCGGCTGTACGTGTGCCTGACCCGCGCGGTCTCCGGACTCCGGGTGATCCACACGACCGGCGCCCTCCCGGAGGCGCTGACCGGTCCCTGACGAGCCCTCCCGACGCGCGGGCCCGTCGCCCGGGACCGACACCCGGGACCGACGCCCGGGACCCGGGCCGCGCACCGACGACCCACCCCCGGTCCGCGGCCCGCCCCGGTCCGGCCCGCCGGCGGTCAGCCCAGCGCCGTGCGCCACTGCGCGACCGCCGCCGGGGAGACCGGCCGGTCCCACCCGGAGGGACGGGCCGCGCCGCCGATGTGGAAGGCGTCGACGCCCGCCTCGCGGAGCACCGGGAGGTGGGCCAGGGTGAGCCCGCCGCCGACCAGGATCCGCGCCCCGTACCCCGGCTCGCCGCCGCGCGCGGCCTCCGCCAGCAGCGTCGGCAGGCCCGCGTCGACACCCGTCGCCGAGCCCGCGGTGAGGTAGGTGTCCAGGCCCGGCAGATCGGCGAGCGCCTTGCGCAGGTGGTCGCGGTCGGCCGCCCGGTCGATGGCCCGGTGGAAGGTCCACGGGCAGCCGTCCAGCTCCGAGACGACCGCTTCCACGGCGGCGAGGTCGGGGCTGCCGTCCGGGTTCAGGAAGCCGAGGACGAACTCCCGGGCGCCTTCGGCCCGCAGCGCCCGCGCCTGGTCGACGAGGAGGTCGAGCGGTCCGGCCGCGAAGCCGTCCGTGCGGCGGATCATCACGCGCAGCGGGATGTCGACCGCCGCCCGGATCGCCGCGAAGGTCTCGCGCGGCGGCGTGAGCCCGTCGGCGGCCATGTCGGTGACCAGCTCCAGTCGGTCCGCCCCACCGGCCTGGGCGGCCATCGCGTCCTCCGCGTCGAGGGCGATCACCTCCAGGAGCGCACGGTTGCTCATTCGATTCCATCCATCCTTCGGAGAACTGCCCGTATGTGACCCGTATGCGACCCGTGAGAAATAGGTCTAGTCCAATATCCAGGGTACGGGCCTCGGCCCGCGCTTCACCAGCACAATCACGCCACCCGCACAATGTGCCCATGACCCCTGACCCGGCGCACGACACCGCGCCGCCCGACACCGCCCCGCTGCGCGCCCGCTGGCAGGCCACCGTCACGGCCGCCGGAGCGGCGCCCGACACGGACCCCGCCCCGTACGCGAAGCGCCTCCTCGCGGCCTGGGCGGAGCCGCAGCGGCGCTACCACACCACCGCGCACCTGGCCGACGTCCTCTCGCGGATCGACGTCCTCGCGCCGCACGCGCGCGACCTCGCCGCCGTGGAACTCGCGGCGTGGTTCCACGACGCCGTCTACCGCCCGGACCGCTCCGAGAACGAGGAGCGCAGCGCCGTCCTCGCCGAGCGCGCCCTGCCCGAGCTGGGCATCGACGCCGACCGCACCGCCGCGGTGGCCCGCCTGGTCCGGCTCACCGTCACCCACGACCCGGCCCCCGGGGACGGCGACGGCGAGGTCCTCTGTGACGCCGATCTGGCCGTCCTCGCCGGGGAGCCCGACGCGTACGCCGCGTACGTCGCCGCCGTGCGCGCCGAGTACGGGTTCGTGCCGGACGACGCCTTCCGCGAGGGCCGGGCCGCCGTCCTGCGCCAGTTGCTGGGCTTGCCCCGGCTCTTTCGCACCCCGTACGGCGCCGCGCACTGGGAGGCGCCGGCCCGCCGCAACCTGGCCGCCGAGCTGGCCACCCTCACCGACGTCGGCGACCCGGGCTGAGGAGGGGCCGACGGGAGGCCGACGCGGCGCCGGGGAATGCGAGCACGTTCGCGGTGGTTTGTGACTGTCATGCCCGCAGCCTCCACACGATCCCGCATGCCCGTCGCCGTCTACGTCCTCGGCCTGTCCGTCTTCGCCCTCGGGACCAGCGAATTCATGCTCTCGGGGCTCCTGCCACCCATCGCCGAGGACATGGGCGTCAGCATCCCGCAGGCGGGCCTGCTCATATCCGCCTTCGCGATCGGCATGGTCGTCGGGGCGCCGCTGCTGGCCGTCGCCACGCTGCGGCTGCCGCGCCGCACCACCCTCGTCTCCCTGATCGCCCTCTTCGGGCTCGGGCAGGTCGCGGGCGCGCTGGCCCCCTCGTACGAGCTCCTCTTCGCCTCCCGCGTGGTCTCCGCCCTCGCCTGCGCCGGCTTCTGGGCCGTCGGCGCGGCCGTCGCCATCGCCATGGTCGACAAGGACCAGCGGGCCCGCGCGATGGCCGTCATGATCGGCGGCCTGTCCATCGCCAACGTCCTCGGCGTGCCCGCCGGCGCCTTCCTCGGGGAGCACCTGGGCTGGCGCTCCGCGTTCTGGTCGGTCGGCGCGGCCTCCGCGGTCGCCCTCGTCGGCATCCTGACGCTGATCCCGAAGATCCCGCTGCCCGCCGAGAAGCCGCGGATCAAGAGCGAGCTGCGGATCTACCGGGACCGCCAGGTGTGGCTGTCCATCGGCATGACCGCCCTCGCCGCCGGCGGTGTCTTCTGCGCGTTCAGCTACCTGTCTCCGCTGCTCACGGACGTGGCCGGGCTGGACTCCGGGTGGGTGCCGTGGATCCTGGGCCTCTTCGGGGTGGGCGCGCTGATCGGCACCACCATCGGCGGGCGGGTCGCCGACGCGCACCTGTTCGGCGTGCTGATCTGGGGCATCACCGCCTCGACGGTCTTCCTCACGACCCTGGCCCTGCTGGCCTCCGTGCAGGTGGCGGCGATCGGGCTGTCGTTCCTGCTCGGCGTCTCGGCGTTCTTCACGGCCCCGGCCCTGAACGCCCGCATGTTCAACATCGCGGGCGCCGCCCCCACCCTGGCGGGCGCCACCACCACGGCCGCGTTCAATCTCGGCAACACCGGGGGCCCCTGGCTCGGCGGCACCGTCATCGACGCCGGAATGGGCTTCTCCGCCACCGCCTGGGCGGGCGCGGCGATGACGGTCACCGCGATCGGCCTGGCCGTGGCCGCGCTGCGGCTGGACCGGCGGGACGGCGGGGGCGGGACGGTCCGCGCGTCCAGGATCGTCGCGTCCGCCGGCCGTGTCGCGGAGCCGCAGCCGGCCCGGACCCACTGAGCCCGGACCCACTGAGCGCGTCACCGACGGCGAGACGGCCTCCGCCCACGAGGGGCGGAGGCCGTCTCACGCTCTTTCCGGTGCCGCTGCGCCCCTTCCGGGGCCGCTTCGGCCACCGGACCTAGAACAGCAGGTTGTAGGTCTGCCAGCCGGTGCCGATCTTCACGCGCGAGGCGTACGGCTTCGCCGCGACGCCGGTGCCCGCGTAGGACCAGAGCCCACCCGCGGCGTCCCGCGCGACCAGGTCGGCCTTGCCGTCCGAGTTCAGGTCGCCCGGGGCCAGCACGGTGTTGTAGATCTGCCAGCCGGTGCCGATCTCGGCCCGGGGGCCGAAGGGCGTCGCGCCGACACCCGTGCCCGGGTACAGCCACAGCTTGCCCGCCGTGTCACGGGCCAGCAGGTCGGGCTTGCCGTCGCCGGTCGCGTCGGTTCCGCCGACCAGCGAGTTGAAGATGTTCCAGCCCGCGCCCATCTTCACCCGGTTGCCGAACGGCGCCGCGGTGTTGCCGGTGCCGGGGTACAGCCACATCGTGCCCGCGGTGTCCCGCGCCAGCAGGTCCGCGTTCTTGTCGCCGGTCAGGTCCGAGGCGCCCGTCAGCGAGTTGAAGGCGTTCCAGCCCGCGCCGAGCTTCAGCCGGTCCTTGAAGATGCCGCCGTCACCGGACATCCGGTAGAACCACAGCACGCCGGCCTTGTCCCGGGCCACCGCGCCCGGACCGGTGCTCTGCACGGTCAGCGGACCCAGCCGGGTGATCGCCGAGTACCGGTTCCAGTCCGGGGCGCCGCCGACCAGCGAGGACGACTCGAACGGCTGCGCGCCCCTGCCCGTGCCGCGGTAGTCGTACAGATCGCCGTCCGCGCTGCGGCCCACGACCCGGAAGCGCTCGGACACCGGGATCGAGCTGCCGATCGTGAAGTCCGCCGCCTTCTCCGGGTTGCCCGTGCCGAAGGTGTACACCTCGTAGACGGCGGTGTTGCGCAGCCGCCACGCCGGCGCGCCGGCCGCGGCCTTCAGCCCGTAGGTGACCGTGTAGTCGCCGGGCTTGGTGATGTCGCAGCGGATCTCGTTGCCCCAGCCGGGCTCGCCGAGCGAGTGGTCGCACTCCGCGCCCGCCGCGCCGCCCGCGCCGACCCCGTCGACGCTGACCTTCAGCTCGCCCTCGTCCCAGCGCCGGAAGCCCGGCGCCGCGCTCAGGCTCATCTGGAGGCGGCCCTTGTCGACCGCGTGCAGCTTCACGGTGTGCGCCGCCGAGCCGCCGGCCGGCAGCTGCGGCGTCGTCAGCGTCATGGTGTTCTGCGCGACCTGCGCCTTGGTCTTGGCCGTGATCGTCGCGTGCGCCCGGCGCGGACCGATGGGCTTGGAGCCGGCGGTCTGCGCCTCCTTGATGCCCGCGTCGACGCTCGCGCCGCGCGGCACGTAGACGAGGCTGTAGTAGGCGGTCGTGCCGTTCGCCGCGGTGCTCGTCGCCGAGACCTCGGGAGCCGGGTTGTTCCAGCTCTTCAGGTCGCACAGGTAGACACCGGCGATCCCGGCCTTCGGCTTGCAGGCGTCCGTCGGGTCGACCTTCAGCCCGGCCGGCGCGCCGCCGCCGGACCAGCCGGCGTCCGTGAGCGGCTTCCTGCTCAGCGCGTACACGTACGTGCCGTCGGGCTCACCGGAGTTCTGTCCGCCGGTGGACGGCGGCGACAGCCAGGTCCAGCCCTCGCCCGGCATGAGGACCTTGTCCCCGATGTCGTAGAACTCGAACGTCGGATCCCCGGCCGCCACGGCCGTCCCCGCCCCCACGACGCCACCGGTGACGAGCAGCGTCGCCGCGATCCCGGCGCCCAAAAATCTTCGCAAAGTTCCCCCCAAGAGATTGGTTGATCGGCGGACGCTAACACGCCGTGCCGACAGCCGGTCCGCCCGGGGTTCCCGGCAGTCCGCGAAGGCTCCATGCCCAGGTCAGCGGCGCGACCGCGCCCTGCCCGCGATGCCCCGGGATGGCCTCGATGTCCCCTCGGGGCGGCGGGAAACACGCCCCTGCCTCCGGGCCACTCGCGCGCCGCGACCGCCCCCGCGCGGGCAGCACGCCGGACGACCTACGCCGGGCGTCCCTTCGGGCGGCGCAGGCCCGCCGATGTCAGCCGGCGGACGAGTTCCTTGCTGCCGATCTCCACCGCGCCCGCCCCGACCGCGTCCGCGTACCGGTACGAGGGCACGTCGTAGTGGTCCCGCTCGAAAGCCCTGGGCGGGCAGCCGATCATCGCGGCGAAGGCGTGGAGTTCCTCGTACGAGACGTCGCTGACCAGGTGTGACCACATCCGGCCGTGCCCCGGCCAGGTCGGCGGATCGATGTACACCGTCACCGGCGGCTCACCGCCGGCCGAAGACGGGGGCGAGCCCGCCGACGGCCGCCACCCGGACGCCCGCCTCGGAGCACACCCAGTGCGGGTCGGGCCCGAGTTCCGGTTCGACGTCCAGCGCGTGCGGGTCGCCGTGCGTGCAGACGGGGCACAGGGGCCAGCGGCCGTACTTCTCCAACAGCGCGTCCTGGACGTCCTGGGCGACGAGGCCGGCGAGGAAGTCGACGCCCTCGGGCCACTGCTCCACCCACCAGCGCCGGTGCGTGACGGCGTCCTCCACGAGGGAGACGACATCGGCCTCGGCGACGTCGCCCGCGACGAGATCGGTCAGTACGAGGGCACGGGCGGCGTGCAGCGCCTGCTCCAGGGGGGTCGCGTGGTCCATGCGCCCATTGTGAACCCGCGACGGCCCCGGAACGAAGGCCCCCGGACAAAGCGGACCGAAGGCCCGCGGCCCCGGTCGCGGAAGTCCCGCGGAACCGGGGCCTCATGGCGTCTTGACCCGCGCCCCTGCCTGAAAATAGATTTCAAGTGTGAGCGAGAACGTGAAAGAAACTTCCAGTACCGGGGCCCGCACCGACACCGGTACGACGACGGGCACCGGTACGACCACGGGCACCGGCACCGGCACCGGCACGCCCACCGACGCCCCCACCCCGGCCGTCCCCGTCGAGGCCCCCGCCCCGGCCGCCCTCCGCGCCCGCGTCCGCAGCCTCGGACCGCACATGACCCGCTCCATGCAGGCCGTCGCCGAGGCCGTCGCCTCCGACCCGGCCGGCTGCGCCAGGCTCACCGTCTCCGCCCTCGCCGCGCACACGGGCACCAGCGAGGCCACCGTCGTCCGCACCGCCCGCCTCCTCGGCTACCCCGGCTACCGCGACCTGCGCCTGGCCCTCGCCGCGCTCGCCGCGCAGCAGGAGTCCGGCGCGGCCCCCGCCGTCACCGTGGACATAGCGGTCGACGACCCGATCGCCGACGTCGTCGCGAAACTCGCGCACGAGGAGGCGCAGACCCTCGCCGACACCGCCGCCGGCCTCGACCTCGGACAGTTGGCCGCGGCCGTCACCGCGCTCGCGACCGCCCGCCGCATCGACGTGTACGGCGTCGGCGCGTCCTCCCTCGTCGGCCAGGACCTCGCACAGAAACTGCTGCGCATCGGCCTCATCGCGCACGCCCACACCGACCCCCACCTCGCCGTGACCAACGCCGTCCTGCTGCGCCCCGGCGACGTCGCCGTCGCCATCACCCACTCCGGCACCACCGGGGACGTGATCGAGCCGCTGCGCCGGGCCTTCGAACGCGGCGCGACGACCATCGCCGTCACCGGCCGCCCCGGCGCACCCGTCGCCCACTACGCCGATCACGTGCTCGCCACCTCCGCCGCCCGCGAGAGCCGGCTGCGCCCGGCGGCCATGTCCAGCCGCACCAGTCAGCTGCTCGTCGTGGACTGCCTGTTCGTCGGGGTCGCGCAGCAGACGTACGAGACCGCGGCGCCCGCCCTGGCCGCCTCCTACGAGGCGCTCGCGCCCCGACACTCCGCCACCGCCCCCACCAGTAGGCGCACCACCCGCTAGGAGCCCCCCGCCCATGACCGCGCACTCCGAACTCCGCGCCCAGCTCGACACCCTGACCACCGAGGCCTTCCGCCCCGAACTGGCCCAGATCGACCGGCTGTCCACCCTTGAGATCGCCCGCGTGATGAACGCCGAGGACGCCGGCGTCCCGGCCGCCGTCGCCGGCCGGTTGGAGGGGATCGCCGCGGCCGTCGACGACATCGCCCCCCGGATGGCCCGCGGCGGCCGGCTGATCTACGCGGGCGCCGGCACCGCCGGCCGGCTGGGCGTCCTGGACGCCAGCGAGTGCCCGCCCACCTTCAACACGGACCCGTCCCAGGTCGTCGGCCTGATCGCGGGCGGCCCGTCCGCGATGGTCAAGGCCGTCGAGGGCGCCGAGGACTCCAAGGAACTGGCCGCCGAGGACCTGACCGCCCTCGGGCTGAGCGCCGACGACACCGTCGTCGGCATCTCCGCCTCCGGCCGCACCCCGTACGCCGTCGGCGCGGTCGAGTTCGCCCGCGCACGCGGCGCGCTCACCGTCGGACTGTCCTGCAACGCCGGCTCCGCGCTCGCCGCCGCCGCCGAGCACGGCATCGAGGTGGTCGTGGGACCCGAGCTGCTCACCGGCTCCACCCGCCTGAAGGCGGGCACCGCGCAGAAGCTCGTACTGAACCTCCTCTCGACCGTGACGATGATCCGTCTCGGGAAGACGTACGGGAACCTCATGGTCGACGTGCGCGCCTCGAACGAGAAGCTGCGCGCCCGCTCCCGCCGCATCGTCGCCCTGGCCACCGGCGCGTCCGACACGGAGATCGAGGCCGCGCTGACCGCCACCGACGGCGAGGTCAAGAACGCCGTCCTCGTCATCCTCGGCGGGGTCGACGGCCCCACCGCGGCCGCACTCCTCACCACCTCCCAGGGCCACCTCCGGGCCGCCCTCACCCAGACCCGCTGACCCCCGGCAGCAAGGCGAACACCACGATGTCCACTGACAAGAACCGCGCCACGGCCGCCGCGATCCTTCCTCTGGTCGGCGGCCCGGACAACATCACCTCCATCGCGCACTGCATGACGCGTCTGCGCATCGGCCTGCGCGACCGCTCCCTGGTCCGGGACGAGGCCCTCAAGGCCGTGCCCGGCGTGATGGGCGTGGTCGAGGACGACACGTACCAGATCGTCCTGGGCCCGGGCACCGTCGCCCGGGTGACGCCCGAGTTCGAGGCGCTGGTGGAGGAGGGCCGCTCGGCGGCCGTCCCGCCCGCCCCCGTGACGGCGGACGAACTGGCCGCCCAGGGCGCGGCGATGAAGGACGCGCGCACGGCGCGGAACTCCACGCCGTTCAAACTGTTCCTGCGCCGGATCGCGAACATCTTCGTCCCGCTGATCCCCGCGCTGATCGGCTGCGGCATCATCGCCGGCCTGAACGGCGTGCTGACGAACGCGGGATGGCTGCCGACGGTCGTCCCGGCCCTGGCGGCCATCGCGTCCGGGTTCATGTCGTTGATCGCGGTGTTCGTCGGCTACAACACCGCGAAGGAGTTCGGCGGCACCGCGATCCTCGGCGGCGCGGTCGCCGCGATCATCGTCTTCCCGGGCGTCGCGAAGATCGACGCGTTCGGCCAGCAGCTCTCCCCCGGACAGGGCGGTGTGCTCGGCGCGCTCGCGGCGGCCCTGCTCGCCGTCCAGGTGGAGAAGTGGTGCCGCAAGTGGGTCCCCGAGGCGCTGGACGTCCTGGTCACCCCGACGCTCACCGTGCTGGTCTCCGGCCTGGTCACCCTCTACGGCCTGATGTTCCTCGCCGGCGAGGTCTCCACGGCGATCGGCTCCTTCGCCAACTGGCTGCTCGCCACCGGCGGCGCCTTCGCGGGCCTCGTCCTCGGCGGGCTCTTCCTGCCGCTGGTGATGCTGGGCCTCCACCAGGCCCTGATCCCGATCCACACCACCCTCATCCAGCAGTCCGGACACACCGTCCTGCTGCCCATCCTCGCCATGGCGGGCGCGGGCCAGGTCGGCGCGGCCATCGCCGTGTACTACCGGCTCCCGCGCAACCGGTCGATCCGCACGACCATCAAGTCGGCGCTCCCGGCCGGCTTCCTGGGCGTCGGCGAGCCGCTGATCTACGGTGTCTCGCTGCCGCTGGGCCGCCCCTTCGTCACCGCCTGCGTGGGCGGCGCGGCCGGCGGGGCCTTCGTCGGCCTCCTCAACCAGCTGGGCTCGTCGTTCGGTTCCACCGCGATCGGCCCGTCCGGCTGGGCCCTGTTCCCACTGCTCGACGGCACGGCCGGGATGGGCGCGACCATCGCGATCTACGCCGGCGGACTGGCCGTCGGCTACCTGGTGGGCTTCGTCGCGACGTACTTCTTCGGCTTCACCCGGCAGATGCTGACCGACCTGAACACCTCCCCGGAACCCGACACCGAACCGGCGCCCACCCCCCAGGACACCCCGACACCCGTCCCCGCGCCCACCCACTGACCCCGCACCAACCCCACGCACCCGCCGGGCCCGTCCGGGCGGCATCATGGGCCGATGATCGAATCGATACCCGCCGTGGTCCCGCCCGGCCGGCTGCGCGGCCTGACGCAGCCCTCGTTCGAGCTTCCCGGCGGTCTGCGCCTGCGTCCCTGGGAACCGTCGGACGCGCCCGCCCTGACCGCCGCCGGCCTGGACCCGGACATCGTGCACTGGAACCGAACCGTCCCCATGACGGAAGCGGAGGCCGTCGCGAAGGTCGCCGTGTTCCGGTCCCGTTGGCAGAACGAGCAGGCCGCGATCTGGGCCGTCGCCCCCGGGGACGCCCCGGCGGTCGGCCTGATCGGCATCGGGGACCTCGACCTGGCGGGCGGGAGCGGGGAGATCCTGTACTGGCTGCTGCCCGAGGGCCGCGGCAAGGGGGCCATGGTCCCGGCGACGGAACGCGTCGGCCGCTGGGCCTTCGAGGAACTGGGCCTGCACCGCGTGCGCATCACCCACTCCGTGGCCAACCCGGCCTCGTGCCGCGTCGCGACCGGGGCGGGCTTCCCCCTGGAGGGCACCATGCGCGGCGCCCTCCTCCACGCGGACGGATGGCACGACGAGCACCTGCACGCCCGCCTGCGCACGGACGCCTGAGCCGAAACCCCGCCGTCAGGGGGTCTCCCCCGACCCCCGACCGACACCGCGAGGTCCTAGCCCCGGTACACCCGCAGTTGGGACACCTCGTACGACATCTCCCTGGCCCCGGGGTCGGGCGCCGGGTGGTACCGGCCCGCGCACACCGACAGGTTGACGATGAGGTACGCGCGCCAGGAGCGGCCCACGCCCCGTCCGTCGCTGAAGACGCGGGCCCCGTTGACCCACCAGACGACCGAGTTCCGCCCGAACTCGACCTTCAGGTCGAGCCACGCGCCGGGCCGCACCGACGGGTCACGGTGGTAGCGGTGCGCGTCCCGGACGTGGTTGGACAGTTCCAGCAGGTCGGGGTTGTCGGGGTGGTACTCGAAGACGTCGATCTCCTGGCCGCCGTCGCGCCAGGTCCAGATGGCGGGCCAGGCACCGCGCTCCGCCGGCAGCTTCACCCGCGCCTCCAGGACGTCGCCGGTGCGCACCATGAAGCCTTCGTCGCTGCCCTCCGTGGTGAGCAGCCCGGCGTCCCAGTTGCCGTCGAGGCGTCGCGTGGCCCGGAAGACGCCACCGCGACTGTAGGAGGGGTCGGAGACGAGGTGGTCGAGCTTGTTGTCGCCCGGATTGACCGGGCCGCCGTTGGGATAGGCCCAGGAGCGGCCGGCGATCCACTGGGTGGGCGAGGCGAAGTCGGCGGTGAAGGCGGGGGCGCGGCGCGGCGAGTACACCGCGGCGCCACCGCCTCCGTCCCCTGGGGCGAGGCGGCGGGTCAGGCGCCGCAACCATCCGAACATGTCCGTGTCCATGCCTGTGGCATGCCCATCCGACCTGTACCCGCACACATGAATCTTGCCGAGAGTAATCACGTGACTTCGTTCGGCAACGGTCTGCGCCGGGGTGCGCCGCCTCGGGTCAGCCCCGCGCGGCCTCGATGAACGCACGGATCAGCTCCGGGGACTTGACCCCGCGCTCCCGTTCCACCCCGCTGGACACGTCCACGCCCCACGCCCCGGTGGTCACCAGCGCCTCGCGCACGGTGCCCGGGGTCAGCCCGCCCGCCAGGAGCCAGCGTCCCTCGGGTGCGGTGAACTCCGCCGAGCCCCAGTTCCACGGTTTGCCCGAGCCCGGGTCCGGTGCGTCGATCAGCAGCAGGTCCTCGCCGTACTCCCCCGCGGCGGCGACGGCGGCGGCCGTCGCGCGGATCAGCGTCCGGCCCTCCGCGCGCAGTTCCTCGTAGTACTCGGGCCCCTCGTCACCGTGCAGTTGTACGGAGCGCACCCCGCTCTCCCGCGTCAGCCGCCCGACCTCCTCCACCGACTGCCCGCGGAACACCCCGACCGTGAGGACCCCGGCCGGCACCCGGGCGGCGAGCTCGCGCGCGCCGGCGGCGTCGACCGTACGCGGGCTGCCGGGCGCGAAGACGAACCCGACGGCGTCGGCCCCGGCATCGACGGCGGTGTCGACGTCCCGCGCGGTCCGCAACCCACAGATCTTGATGAACACGTCAGTCATCCGTCCAGTCAACCACCCGCGGCGCTCCCGACGCCCCCGCGTCCGCCCCGCGGAACGCCCGAAGGCGGCACCCCCGCGGGGTGCCGCCTTCGGAACGCGAACGGAACTGCCGATCTGCCGGAGGCGGATCAGAAGTCCATGTCACCGCCCGGCATGCCGCCGCCCGCGGGGGCACCGGCCTTCTCGGGCTTGTCGGCGATGACGGCCTCGGTCGTCAGGAACAGCGCGGCGATCGACGCGGCGTTCTGCAGCGCGGAGCGCGTGACCTTCGCCGGGTCGATGATGCCCTCGGCGATCATGTCGACGTACTCGCCGGTCGCGGCGTTCAGGCCATGACCGATGGGCAGGTTGCGCACCTTCTCGACGACGACGCCGCCTTCGAGACCACCGTTGACGGCGATCTGCTTCAGCGGGGCCTCCAGGGCCAGGCGCACGGCGTTGGCGCCGGTGGCCTCGTCACCCGTGAGCTCCAGCTTCTCGAAGACCGCGGAGGCCTGGAGGAGGGCCACGCCACCGCCGGCGACGATGCCCTCTTCGACGGCCGCCTTCGCGTTGCGAACGGCGTCCTCGATGCGGTGCTTGCGCTCCTTGAGCTCGACCTCGGTCGCGGCGCCGGCCTTGATGACGGCCACGCCGCCGGCCAGCTTCGCGAGGCGCTCCTGGAGCTTCTCGCGGTCGTAGTCCGAGTCGGAGTTCTCGATCTCGGCGCGGATCTGGTTGACGCGACCCTGGACCTGGTCGCTGTCACCGGCACCGTCGACGATGGTGGTCTCGTCCTTGGTGATGACGACCTTGCGGGCGCGGCCGAGCAGGTCGAGACCGGCGTTCTCCAGCTTGAGGCCGACCTCCTCGGAGATGACCGTGCCGCCCGTGAGGATGGCGATGTCACCGAGCATGGCCTTGCGACGGTCACCGAAGCCCGGGGCCTTGACGGCGACGGACTTGAAGGTGCCGCGGATCTTGTTGACGACCAGGGTCGACAGGGCCTCGCCCTCGACGTCCTCGGCGATGATCAGCAGCGGCTTGCCGGACTGCATGACCTTCTCCAGGAGCGGCAGCAGGTCCTTGACCGAGCCGATCTTGGAGTTGACGATCAGGATGTACGGGTCGTCGAGGGACGACTCCATGCGCTCCATGTCGGTGGCGAAGTACGCCGAGATGTAGCCCTTGTCGAAGCGCATGCCCTCGGTGAGCTCGAGCTCCAGACCGAAGGTCTGCGACTCCTCGACGGTGATGACGCCTTCCTTGCCGACCTTGTCCATCGCCTCGGCGATGAGCTCGCCGATCTGGGTGTCGGCGGCGGAGATGGAGGCCGTGGAGGCGATCTGCTCCTTGGTCTCGACGTCCTTGGCCTGCGAGAGCAGGGCGGCGGAGACGGCCTCGACGGCCTTCTCGATGCCACGCTTGAGGGCCATCGGGTTGGCGCCGGCGGCCACGTTGCGCAGACCCTCGCGTACGAGAGCCTGGGCGAGCACGGTGGCGGTGGTCGTACCGTCGCCGGCGACGTCGTCCGTCTTCTTGGCGACTTCCTTGACCAGCTCGGCGCCGATCTTCTCGTACGGGTCCTCGAGCTCGATCTCCTTGGCGATGGAGACACCATCGTTGGTGATCGTGGGGGCGCCCCACTTCTTCTCAAGGACGACGTTGCGACCCTTGGGGCCAAGGGTGACCTTGACGGCGTCGGCGAGCTGGTTCATCCCACGCTCGAGACCGCGCCGGGCCTCCTCGTTGAACGCAATGATCTTGGCCATCTGAAGTGGTCCTCCCGGACAGGGGTGGATTGCTCCGGACCGCGCCCGCGCCCGCGACGGACGGCCAGCGAGCCCGGCGGTTCCTTCCCGCCGGACCCTGCGAGCCTCACCGGCCCGGTCCTCGTTGAGTAGCACTCTCACCTGGAGAGTGCTAACGCCAATGATTAGCACTCGACCCCCGCGAGTGCAAGCGGCTTCGGGCAACACCCCGCGAACGCGCCGGTCGGACGGGGTCACGCACGAGGGGCCCACATCCCTTGTCCAGGATGTGGGCCCCTCGTTGTCTGTACGTCGGTGGTCGATCGCGCCGGGACTAGCCGAGTGCGAGCTTGACCATGTCCGCCTGCGGACCCTTCTGGCCCTGCGAGATCTCGAACTCGACCCGCTGACCCTCTTCAAGGGTGCGGTACCCGTCCATCTGGATGGCGCTGTAGTGGACGAACACATCCGCACCACCGTCGACCGCGATGAAGCCGTAGCCCTTCTCCGCGTTGAACCACTTGACGGTGCCCTGAGCCATGCCTAACTCCCCTATTACTGGCCCTTGCGCAGGACCGCACTTCGCGGACCCGGGTCAGAACTTGCGCCGGAACGCCTCGACCGCGGCTGAATGTATCCGCACCAGTGCTGTGTGCAACAGGTCATTCCGACGAGAATTCAGGACACAAGGAAACATTGAAATAGAGTGAAAATTTGGCATATGGCCGGGCAACTCGGGCCTGACATTCGGCACCAAAGCCCCATACGGCGCTTGCATGTTGACTCAATGTCAACCATCCGGCGGCCCGCTCATATGCGGCGGGCAAGTACGGCGGAGGGGACTTCCCCAACTCTACCGCGCCCAATCAACCAGAATTGCCCCCTCCGCTTATCGGCGGAAGGGGCAATTCGGTTTGCTCTTGTCGACGCACGACCCTCGGGGGAAGTCCCCGCGGAAGTCCGTCGGCGGAAGTCCGGACGGGTCAGCAGCCGCCCGCGACCGCCGGAATGATCGAGATGCCGGCGCCGTCGGGCGTCGCCGTCTGCAGCCCGCCCTCGAAGCGCACGTCGTCGTCGTTGACGTAGACGTTCACGAAGCGGCGCAGCTTGCCCTGGTCGTCCAGGACGCGGGCGGCGATGCCCGGGTGGCTCTTCTCCAGGGACTCGATGACCTGGGAGAGGGTCGCGCCCTCGGCGGACACCTCGGCCCGGCCGCCGGTGTAGGTGCGCAGGATGGTGGGGATGCGGACGTTGACGCTCATGGCGCTACTGCCTTTCCGGAGTACGGGGGAGGGTCAGGCCAGGCCGGCGGCGCGGAACGCGTCCAGGCTCGGGCGGATGGTGGCGGTCTGCCCGCTGTCCGCGGCCACCGCCTCCAGGGTCTTGAGACCGTCACCCGTGTTCAGGATGACCGTGGTCAGCGCGGGGTCGAGCTGCCCGTTGTCGATGAGCTTCTTCGTCACGCCGACGGTCACGCCGCCCGCGGTCTCGGCGAAGATGCCCTCGGTCTGCGCGAGGATCTTGATGGCCTCGACGACCTGCTCGTCGTTGACGTCCTCCACGTAGCCGCCGGTGCGGCGGGCGATGTCCAGGACGTACGGGCCGTCGGCCGGGTTGCCGATCGCGAGGGACTTGGCGATGGTGTTCGGCTTCTGCGGGCGGACCACCTCGTGGCCGGCCTTGAAGGCGGTGGAGACGGGCGAGCAGCCCTCGGCCTGGGCGCCGAAGATCTTGTACGGCCTGTCCTCGACCAGGCCGAGCCTGATCAGTTCCTGGAGACCCTTGTCGATCTTCGTCAGCTGCGAGCCGGACGCGATCGGGATGACGATCTGGTCGGGCAGCCGCCAGCCGAGCTGCTCGCAGATCTCGTACGCGAGGGTCTTGGAGCCCTCGCCGTAGTACGGGCGCAGGTTGACGTTGACGAAGCCCCAGCCCTCGCCGAGCGGGTCGCCGATGAGCTCGGAGCAGAAGCGGTTGACGTCGTCGTAGTTGCCCTCGATGCCGACCAGGTCGCCACCGTAGACACCGGCCATGACGACCTTGCCCTGCTCCAGGTCGTGCGGGATGAACACGCAGGACCGGAAGCCGGCGCGGGCGGCCGCGGCGCCGACGGCTCCGGCCAGGTTGCCCGTGGAGGAGCAGGAGAGGGTGGTGAAGCCGAAGGCGCGGGCGGCCTCGACGGCGATGGCGACGACGCGGTCCTTGAAGGAGTGCGTCGGGTTGCCGGAGTCGTCCTTGACGTAGAGCTTGCCGGTGACGCCCAGCTCCTTGGCCAGGTTCTCGGCGTCCACGAGCTTGGTGAAGCCGGGGTTCAGGCTCGGCTTGGAGGCCACGTCCGCCGGGACGGGCAGCAGCGGCGCGTAGCGCCAGATGTTGTTCGGACCGGCCTCGATCGCGGCGCGCAGCGCCTCGGGGTCACCGGTCGGCAGGTCGTAGGCGACTTCGAGCGGTCCGAAACACTCGGCGCAGGCGAAGATCGGACCGAGTTCGAAGCGGGTGGCGCACTCGCGGCAGGAAAGGCCGGTGGCGGGTCCGAGATCTACGGTTTCGGCAGAGGTTGCGACGGTCTGTGCAGCCATGATGGCGAGGCCCTTTCTCCTCATCTTCCCCATGGCGCACTTCGCCATGAGACGGAATTGGCACCTTCCCTAGCCGGGGACCTCGCTGACGCAGCGGATGTGCGTGATCGCGAGACCGACTGGAGGGTTGCCGGGGCTTCAACGGGCCGTGTCCCTCTGCCCCTCTGGATGAGCGGTATGGCACCGGGTGACGCACTCCATGGCGGGCCCGGGCGTTTGTACACGCGGACCCCCGGCATGCGGTGGTCCATCGCGTTGTTCAAGACTGTAACCGAAGCCCCGGGCGGTTGAGACAGCCGTCCGAACGGCGAGATGGATCACATTTCGCCCCAAACCGCCGACGATCGACCGACCCATCAGGGAGTGCCGAAAGTGCTGGAAGAGGTGGAGCGCTGGCTGGCCGAGCGCTCCTGGTCCGCTGCCGATCGACCGCTCGACCAGCTGCTCGACCGGAAACGGGCGGCGGGCACCACGGTCAGTGTGGTGCTGCCCGCGCTCGACGAGGAAGCCACGGTCGGCGAGATCGTCGAGGTGATCCGCCGCGAGCTGATCGAGGGGCCGGGGACGCCGCTGGTGGACGAGCTGGTGGTCGTCGACTCGGGCTCCCGCGACCGGACGGCCGAGGTGGCCGCGAAGGCCGGCGCCCGCGTGGTGCACCGCGACGAGATCCTGCCGCGGATGCCGGCCCTGCCCGGCAAGGGCGAGGTGCTGTGGCGCT
Source organism: Streptomyces sp. NBC_00513 (assembly GCF_041431415.1). Lineage (GTDB taxonomy): Bacteria > Actinomycetota > Actinomycetes > Streptomycetales > Streptomycetaceae > Streptomyces. The sequence continues at coordinate 4,394,758 of NZ_CP107845.1, read as the reverse complement.
CGCTGCTGGCCACGACCGGCGACGTCGTCTGCTTCGTGGACGCCGACCTGCGTGACTTCTCGGCCTCCTTCGTGTCCGGGATCGTCGGCCCGCTGCTGACGGATCCCGAGGTGCAGTTCGTGAAGGCGATGTACGACCGCCCGCTCGGTGACGCGCCCGGCCAGGGCGGCCGGGTCACCGAGCTGGTGGCCCGCCCGTTGCTCAACCTGCACTGGCCGCGGTTGGCGGGCTTCGTCCAGCCGCTGGGCGGCGAGTACGCGGTGCGCCGGTCGCTGCTGGAGCGGCTGCCGTTCCCCGTCGGCTACGGCGTCGAGCTGGGGCTGCTGGTGGACGCGCTGCACACGGTCGGACTGGACGCGCTGGCCCAGGTGGACGTCGGCGTACGGGTGCATCGGCACCAGGACGGTCAGGCGCTCGGCCGGATGGCCGCGGCGATCTACCGGACGGCGCAACTGCGTCTGTCGCGCGGGCACCTCGTACGGCCGGAACTGACGCAGTTCGAGCGGGGCCCGGACGGCTTCGTGCCGCGGACGTACGCCGTCGACACCGAGGAACGGCCGCCGATGATCGAGGTCAAGGAGTACGCGGGCCGCCGGGTGGCGTGACGAACCGGACGTTTGAGCGGGTTCCGGTCGGGCTAGGTTCGGCGCATGGCTTCTCAGGTACTCGTCGCCGCGAATCGCGGCCCGCTCTCGTACTCCCTCGCCGACGACGGCACCCTCGACACCCGGCGCGGCGGGGGCGGTCTGGTCTCCGGGCTCTCCGCCGCCCTCGCGGAGCAGCCGGAGACGGTGTGGATCTGCGCGGCGCTGTCGGACGCGGACCGGGAGGCGGTGCGTCGGGGCGTGTCCGAGCCCGGGGTCCGGATGCTGGACATCGATCCGGCGGTGTACGACGACGCGTACAACGGCATCGCGAACTCGGTGCTCTGGTTCACCCACCACCACCTGTACGACATCCCGCGCGAGCCGGCCTTCGACGCCGAGTTCCGGCGGCTCTGGGAGTCGTACGGCGCCTACAACCGGGCCTTCGCGGAGGCGCTCGCGGAGGAGGCCGGCGAGGGCGCGTCGGTGCTGGTGCAGGACTACCACCTGGCGCTGGTGCCGGGCATGCTGCGGGTCCTGCGGCCGGACCTGCGGATCGCGCACTTCACGCACACCCCGTGGGCCTCGCCGGACTCCCTGCGGATCCTCCCGCAGTACGTGGTCGAGGAACTGTCCTGGGGCATGCTCGGCGCGGACCTGCTCGGCTTCCACACCCAGGAGTGGGCGGCGGCGTTCCTGGGGTCCATGGAGCTGGACGACGCGTGGGGCAGGGCACAGGTGCACGGCACGAGGGTCGAGCACCGCCGGTACTCGATCTGGCCGCAGCGGAGCACCGAGGTGGCGGTCTTCGGGCTGGGCGTGGACGGCGAGGAGCTGCGGGCGCTGGCCCACCGCCCGGAGGTGGACGCGAAGCTGGCGGCGCTGCGCGCGGAGGTCGGCGACCTCAAGACGATCGTGCGGGTGGACCGCACGGAGCTGTCGAAGAACATCCTGCGCGGTCTGCTGGCCTACCGGGAGCTGCTCGCCACCCGCCCCGAGTGGGTGGGCAAGGTGGTGCACCTGGCGTCGGCGTACCCCTCGCGGCAGGACCTCGCGGTGTACCGGTCGTACACGGAGGCGGTCGCGGAGCTCGCCGCGGAGATCAACGCGGAGTTCGGCACGGAGGACTGGACGCCGGTGCTGGTGTCGGTGGAGGACGACTTCGCGCGTTCCCTGGCGGCCTACCGGCTGGCGGACGTCGCGCTGGTCAACCCGGTGCGGGACGGCATGAACCTGGTGGCGAAGGAGATCCCGGTGGTCTCGGAGCGGGGCGTCGCCCTGGTCCTGTCCACGGGTGCGGGGGCGTTCGGGGAGCTGGGCGACGACGCGCTGACGGTCAATCCGTTCGACGTGACGCAGACGGCGCAGGCGCTGCACCTGGCGCTGACGATGCCGAGGTCGGAGCGGACGGAGCGCACCAAGCGGCTGGCCGCCGCCGCGACGGCCCTTCCCCCGGCCCGCTGGTTCCGCGCCCAGTTGGACACCCTGCGGGACGCGTGAGCGGGCGGCGGCCGCCGGGGTCGTCAGGCGCGCAGGGTCGCGGCCAGCGTCGCGAGGAGGGCGGCGACCTGTCCGGGGCCGGGGAGGACGAGGTCGGCGCGGGAGGCGAGTTCGGGCACCTCGGAGCCGCTGGCGACGAGCAGCCCGGGCAGTCCGTCGGCGCGGCGCTTCTCGACGGCGGCGTAGGCGGCGAGGTCCCCGAGGTCGTCCCCGGCGTAGAGCACCGCCTCGGCGCCCACCTCCGCGAGGTACTCGGTGAGGGCGACGCCCTTGTCCATGCCGGGCGGTCGCAGCTCCAGCACGGCCCGGCCCGGCTCGACCATCAGCCCGTGTCGGGCCGCGAGGTCGGCGAGGGGCTCGCGGAGCGCGGCGAAGGCCGCTTCCGGGTCGGCGGCCCTGCGGGTGTGGACGGCCAGCGCCTGGCCCTTCTCCTCGATCCAGGTGCCGCGCCAGGCCCCGATGGACTCCAGGAAGCCCGGGAGTTCGGCGCGTACGGCCGCCACCCCGGGGTGTTCGGCGGGCGCGTGCACGATGCCGGTGACGGCGTCCCACCGCTCGGCCCCGTAGTGCCCGAGCACCACCAGGTGCTCCAGTCCGGGGACGCCGGCGAACCCGCCGTAGCGGACGGCGACCCCGGCGGGCCTGCCGGTGACGACGGCGACGGCGGCCACCTCGGGGGCGAGCGCGGCCAGCGCCGGTACGGCGTCCGGGTGCGCGCGGGCCTGGTCGGGGTCGGGAACGATGTCGGCGAGGGTGCCGTCGAAGTCGAGGGCGACGACGGACCGGCGCGGTGCGCGGAGCAGGGCTTCGAGCCCCTCGCGTCCGGCGGCTGTGGCGGGCACGGGCATCGGCAGATCGTGCGGGTGGCTCCCCATGGGGACGACCCTAACGGTCCGGTCGTGGGACGGCTATCGCCGGGCCCGCTGCGCTTCGCGGATCCTGCGGAGTCGGTTGACCGTGCCGGGGGCGTGCTCCAGTGCCCGCGGATCGTCCATCAGGGCGTTGAGCAGCTGGTAGTACCGGACGGGGGGCATGCCCAGTCCTTCGCGGATGGCCCGCTCCTTGGCGCCGGGCCCCGACCAGGTACGTCCCTCGTACGCGAGCACGGCGGCCTCGGTGGCCGTCAACCGCCCGTCGTCCGTCATACGGCCAGATTAACGCCGGCCACCGACACCGCCCCGGCGGCCCCGGGGCGGTGCGGCGCGGGCGTCACTGGTCCCCGTCCGCCTTCCGCGCGGACTGGGCGATCTCGCCGAGGACCTTCTCGGGGTTGCCGCCGGGCTTGACGGTCGAGCCGATGTTCTTCTTCACGTCCTCGCTGACGCCCGCCCAGGACTTCTTGCCGACCGGGTACAGCTTCGAGGTGGGCAGGGCCGCCAGGAAGGTCTTCAGCTGCGGGGCGGAGCCGCCAGTGGCGTTCTGCATGGCCCGGAAGCCGCTGGTGGTGACGGGCAGCAGGCCGTACTGGTTGGTGAAGGAGGTCACGTTGTCGGCCTCGTACAGGAAGTCGAGGAACTGCCCGGACTCCTTCTTGTGGCCGTTCTTGAAGGCCATCACCCAGTCGGCGACGCCCATGGCGGAGTGCTCGGTGCCGTCGACCGTGGGCATGGGCACCATGCCGAACTTGAGGCCCTTCGCGGTGGCCTGCTTGATCAGCGTGGGGTGGCCGTTGAGCATGCCGACCTCGCCCCGGGTGAAGGCGTCGAAGGCGCCCTGGCGGTCGTACTTGCCCGGCTCGACGGAGCCGGTCAGGCCCTGGCCGACCAGCTTGTCGCGCAGGAACTCCAGCGTCTTGACGTTCTCCGCGGAGTCGATCGAGTAGTTCTCCTCGTTGTCGGTGTAGCCGCCTCCGCCCGCGAGGAGCCAGTTCATCGTCTCCGCCTGGGCCTCCTCGCGGCCGAGCGGCAGCGCGAAGGGGGTGGGGACGCCGTTGCCCTTGAGCTTCTTGGCGGCCGCCTCCAGCTCCGCCCAGCTCTTCGGCTGCCAGCCGCCCTTGGCGTCCTTCGCCAGCACGCCCGCGTCCGTGAGCATCTTCTCGTTGTAGAAGAGCAGTCGGGTGCTGGCCACGAAGGGCAGGCCGTACTGGGTGCGCTTGTGCTTGCCGGCGTCGGCGAGCGGGGCGAGGAAGTCGGCCTCGGTCTGCACGGAGAGCAGCTCGTCGGCGGTGTAGAGCTTGTCCGCCTCGGCGTAGTCGGCGTAAGCGCCGATCTGGGCGATGTCGGGGGCCTTGTTCGCCTTGACCATCTCGGCGACCTTCGCGTCGACCTCGGTCCAGGAGTAGACGCTGACCTCGACCTTGACGCCCGGGTGGTCCTTCTGGAACTTCTCGGCGAGGCCCTTCCAGTAGCCGGTCGAGGAGTTCTGCGGATTGTCGCCGTAGTCGGCCGCCACGACCCGGAGGGTCACCTCGTTGTCCCCGGTGAGCGCCGACACGGATCCGCAACCGGTCAGCGTCGTGGTCAGGCACAGCGCGGCCCCGGTCGCGGCCAGGCTCAGGTAACGGCCCTTCACAGTTCTCGATCCACCCCTTGTTGTACGTACGATTCGACGTAAGGTCTACACCACTTTGGCGACGCGTCCACATCCTGGAGCGCCCCGGGCCCGGACCGTGTCCGGACTGTTGCCGGACCAGGGTCCCGATTTTGTATGGCCGCTCAACAATCCTCCCCATTGGACTAGACCTTTGCCTCCCAAGCGCGCGAGACTGTCTCTGTGAAACCCGTGAAACACGTCATCGCCCTCGATGTGGGCGGCACCGGGATGAAGGCCGCCCTCGTCGCCGAGGACGGCACCCTGCTGCACGAGGCACGCCGCGCCACCGGCCGCGAGCGGGGCCCCGAGGCCGTCGTCGAGACGATCCTGGACTTCGCCTGCGAACTCCTCGACCTGGGCCGCGCCCGCTACTCCACGGCCGCCTCGGCCGCCGGCGTGGCCGTGCCCGGCATCGTCGACGCCGAGAACGGGATCGCCGTCTACGCGGCGAACCTGGGCTGGCGCGACGTACCCATGCGCGCACTCCTCGGCAGACGCCTCGGCGGCATCCCCGTGGCCCTCGGCCACGACGTGCGCACGGGCGGACTCGCGGAGGGCCGCATCGGGGCGGGGCGGGGCGCGGACCGGTTCCTCTTCGTCCCCCTCGGCACCGGCATCGCCGGCGCCATCGGCATCGCCGGCCGCATCGAGGCCGGCGCGCACGGCTACGCCGGCGAGATCGGTCACATCGTGGTCCGCCCCGGCGGACCCGCCTGCGGCTGCGGCCAACACGGCTGCCTGGAGACCCTCGCCTCCGCCTCCGCCGTCAGCCGCGCCTGGGCCGCCGCCTCCGGCGACCCCGAAGCCGACGCGGCCGACTGCGCCAAGGCCGTCGCCTCCGGCGACGCACGCGCCCGGGCGGTGTGGCAGGCCGCCATCGGCGCTCTCGCCGACGGCCTGGTCACCGCGATCACCCTGCTGGACCCCCGCACGCTGATCATCGGTGGCGGGCTCGCCGAGGCGGGGGAAACCTTGTTCACACCACTTCGGACGGCCGTGGAGGAGCGCGTGACGTTCCAGCGGCTGCCCGAGATCGTTCCGGCGGCCCTCGGGGACACCGCCGGATGCCTGGGCGCAGGGCTGCTCGCCTGGGACCTACTCGCCACGGAGGTACCTGCCTGATGTCCGGAAGCGCGCACAGCACTGTTCTCTCCGGCGCCAAGGTGGTGCTGCCCACCGGGATCGTGGCGGGCGGTCGCGTCATCGTCGACGGCGAGCGCGTCGCGGGCAGCGCCCGCGAGGACACCCGCGTCGTGGACCTGACCGGACACTGGATCGTCCCGGGCTTCGTGGACATGCACAATCACGGCGGGGGCGGCGCCTCCTTCACCTCCGGCACCGCCGAAGAGGTCCTCCGGGGGGTACGCACCCACCGCGAGCACGGCACCACGACGGTGATCGCCTCCACGGTCACCGGGGACCTCGACGAGTTGGCCCGGCGCGCGGGCCTGCTCGCCGAACTGACGCAGCAGGGCGAGATCGCGGGCATCCACTTCGAGGGGCCGTTCATCAACCCCTGCCGCAAGGGAGCGCACAAGGAGGACCTGCTCCGCGATCCCGACCCGGCCGAGGTCCGCAAGCTGATCGACGCCTCGCACGGGGCCGCCCGGATGTTCACCTTGGCCACCGAGCTGCCGGGCGGGCTGGACTCCGTACGGCTGTTGGCCGAGCACGGGGTCATCGCGGCGATCGGCCACACCGATTCCACGTACGAGCAGACGCGCCAGGCCATCGACGCGGGCGCGACCGTGGCCACCCACCTCTACAACGCCATGCCCGGTCTGGAACACCGCTCCCCCGGCCCGATCGCGGCGCTGCTGGAGGACGAGCGGGTCACCGTCGAGCTGATCAACGACGGCACGCACCTGCACCCCGCCATGCTGGAACTGGCCTTCCACCACGCGGGCGCCCACCGCGTCGCGCTGATCACCGACGCGATGGACGCGGCCGGGTTCGGCGACGGCACCTACCACCTCGGACCGCTGGAGGTCGAGGTCAAGGAGGGCGTGGCCCGCCTCGTCGAAGGCGGCTCCATCGCCGGTTCCACCCTGACCCTGGACACCGCCTTCAAGCGGTCGGTGACCGTGGACAAGCTCCCCGTCGAGTCCGTCGTCCAGGCGATCTCCGCGAACCCGGCGAAGCTCCTCGGCCTGTACGACGAGGTCGGCTCGCTGGAAGCCGGCAAGTACGCCGATCTGGTCGTCCTGGACGCGGAGTTCGAGGTCAAGGGAGTCATGCGGCGCGGCGAATGGATCGTCAGCCCGGTTTCCTGAGCGCCGGATCGGCGGCGGGAACGGGGCGGTCGGCCGGCGGGACTGGGCGGGCCGCCTTCCGTTTGGCATGATCCCGGCATCCACCGAGACCGGGGCCTGCCATGATCCTCACCGTGACGCTCAACACCGCACTCGACGTCACCTACCGGGTGCCGCGACTGCACCCGCACACCTCGCACCGGGTCACCGGCGCCTGCGAACGCCCCGGCGGCAAGGGCCTCAACGTGGCCCGCGTCCTCGCGGCCCTCGGCCACGAGGTCACCGCCACCGGCTTCGCGGGCGGGCCGGTGGGCACGGTCCTGCGCGACCTGCTCGCGGACTCGCCCGGCGTGGTGGACGCCCTGGTCCCCTGCGCCGGCGACACCCGCCGCACCCTGGCCGTCGTCGACGAAGCCTCGGGCGACACCACGCAGTTCAACGAACCGGGCCCGCACATCACCCCCGCCGAGTGGACCGGGTTCCTGTCCCGCTACGGCGAACTCCTCGCCGGCGCCCGGGCGGTCGCCCTGTGCGGCAGCCTGCCGCCCGGCGTACCGGTCGGCTCCTACGCGCTGCTCATACGGACGGCCCGCGCCGCCGGGGTCCCCGTCCTGCTCGACACCGGCGGCGAGGCCCTGCGCCGGGGCGTCGCCGCCCGCCCCGAGATGATCAAACCGAACGCGGCCGAACTCGCCGAACTCACCGGCTCCCGCGACCCGCTGCCCGCCACCCGCGACGCCCGCCGGCGCGGCGCCCACGCCGTGGTCACCTCGCTCGGACCTGGCGGCCTCCTCGCCGACACCGCCGACGGCACCTGGCGCGCGACCCCGCCCCGCGTGCTCAGCGGCAACCCCACCGGGGCCGGCGACTCCGTGGTCGCCGGCCTGCTGTCGGGCCTGGCGGAGGGACTGGACTGGCCGGAGCGGCTGACCCGCGCCGTCGCCCTCTCGGCGGCCACCGTCCACGCACCGGCGGCGGGCGAGTTCGACGCGCGCACCTACGAGGAGTTCCGCGACACCGTCGCCGTCACGGGCGCCGCCCCGACCGGCCCGCCGGACACCCACCGGGGCGCGCGCCCCCACAACCGCCGCGTCGGACGCCGGACCTGAGGATCCGACGCGGGGCCGGAAGACGAACGGGCGGGGCGCGCCACTCGCGTGGTGCGCCCCGCCCGTTTCGTTCGGCCCGTGCGTTCGGCCCTTCCGTCGCGGGTACCGCGCCCGGTCAGCGCCTGATGTGTCCCCGGCCCAGGTTGAGCTGGTCGAAGATCGTCTCGCACTTGTCCCCGGCCTCACACGAGATCTTCATCGTGTTCGTGCCCTTCTTCAGGTTTATCCAGGCGAAGGTGGTCGTCCACCCCTTGTCCCAGGCGCCCTCGGACGCCTTGGCGAAGTTCGCCAGGTTCAGGCTCTGGTTGGGGCTCTGCCCGTTGATCGTCAGGGTCGCCTTCGCGTCCTTGCCCGGCACCCCGTAGTTCACGAAGAGCGTGTACTTGCCGTCCTCGGGCAGGTCGACCGTCCACGTCAGCGCGGCGCCCTGGTGGTTGAACTCACCCACGTACTGGCCGCCGGTGCTCTTCGACCCGGGCACGGCGCTCTGCAACTTCGCCCCGCCCGACAGGAACATGCCGGCGCCCGCCGCGTCGCCCTTCGGCAGCGGCGCCTGCGAGGCCTCCGGGGAGCCGCTCGGTTCGGGCTTCGTCGACTCCTTCGGGGAAGCCGGCTGCTGGGACTGACCGGCCGCCTGGCCCTTGTCGTCCTTGCCCTTCTTGTTGCCTTCGTTGCCGAAGACGAGCGCCGCGCTGATGCCGATCACGACCGCGCCGACCACCGCGACCGCCGCGATCAGCAGCCCGCGACGGCTGGAGCCGCCGCCACCGCCACCGCCACCGTGCCCGCCGTGCCCGCCCGGAGCCGTGACCACCTGGGTCTGCTGTGCGGACTGGTGCTGCGGCGGAACCCCGTAGCCGCCCGCCTGGAGCGCCTCGGGGGCCTGGTACTGGGCCTCGTAGGACTGCGGGGCCTGCTGGTACGGGACGGCACCGCGCTGGCCGCGGGACGACCGGTCGCCGACCGTACGCACCTGGTTGTACGAGGTCCGGGGGACACCGGGCTGCGCTCCGGCCTGGCCCCCGCCCGTCGGGCCGGGGTAGCCGTACCCACCGCCCGACGTGGGCGGGGTGGCTCCGGCGGCCTGGCCGTCCGCGTAGAGGTAGCCGAACGGATCGTCGTCCTCGGGCTTGTTCGCCCCACTGTTCGGGCCGTTGTTCGCGGGCGTCGTCATCGCAGGTCACTCCTTTCGACCCACGGGAGCCTACCCCGAACACGTGCACCCACGGGCGGCCGATCGGCTCAGCCGGCCCTGCGGTGCGCCTTGGAACGGGACCTCTTCTCGATGTACATCCGCTGGTCGGCGGAGCGGAGCACCTCGTCCGCGGACATCCCACAGCCGGCCCAGCCGATGCCGAAACTCGCTCCGACGCGGACCGCCCGGCCGTCCACCCTGATCGGCGGAATGATCGCGTTGCGCAGCCGGACGGCCAGGTCGGCGGCGTCGGCCGCCCCCAGCCCGTCCGCGAGGACGACGAACTCGTCACCACCCAGCCGAGCGACGGTGTCACCGTCCCTGACGCACGTCGTCAGCCGCCGGGCGACCTCGATCAGGACCGCGTCACCCGTGTGGTGCCCGAACCGGTCGTTGATCGACTTGAATCCGTCCAGGTCACAGAAGAGGACGGCCAGGCCCTTCGTTCCGTCGTCGATCTCCGGGTCGGGCGCCACCGCGTGCACGTGGTGGTCGTACGGCCCCGCCTCGCCGGCGGCCGTCGCCCCGCCCACCGCGGCGCCCGGGAACTCGAACGGGTCGGGCGCCGCGAATCCGTGCGGGACGTCGGGTTGAAAGCCGTGCTCGACGGCACCACCCCCCTCGGGCCGCCCCTCGAAGGCCGCGTCCAGCGCCTCCACGGCCGTGGCGCGCACGGACTGGGGCCTGCGACAGAGCCGCGCCCCCAGGCGGGAGCGCAGCTCGGCACTGTTCGGCAGGCCGGTCAGCGAATCGTGGCTGGCCCGGTGCGCGAGCTGTAGCTCGTGGCGCTTTCGCTCCTCGATGTCCTCGACGTGCGTGAGCAGGAAGCGGGGCCCGTCGGCCGCGTCGGCCACCACGGAGTTGCGCAGCGACACCCACACGTACGTACCGTCGCGCCGGCCCAGCCTCAGCTCGGCCCGCCCGCCCTCGGCGGAGGTCCGCAGCAGGGTGCCGATGTCCTCGGGGTGCACGAGGTCGGAGAAGGAGTACCGGCGCAGCACGGAAGCCGGCCGGCCCAGCAGCCGGCACAGCGCGTCGTTGGTGCGCAGCAGCCGACCGTGCTGGTCGCCGCCCATCTCGGCGATGGCCATTCCGCTGGGCGCGTACTCGAAGGCCTGGCGGAACGACTCCTCGCTGGCGCGGAGCGCCTGCTGCTCCCTTTCGAGCCGGACGAGGGCCCTTTGCATGTTCGCGCGAAGGCGTGCGTTGCTGATCGCAATCGCCGCCTGGAAGGCGTACATCTGGAGCGCCTCGCGCCCCCACGCGCCCGGGCGACGCCCGTTGCGCGGTCTGTCCACCGAAATGACACCCAGAAGTTCCCCGCCGGACGCATACATGGGGGCATAGAGCCGGTCCTCGGGGTGCCACTCGTCCTCGAAGCGCGGATCGGGGCCGTCGGTGTGCCACTGGGGGACGTCGTCCTCCATCAGGACCCAGCCCTCGGTGTGCGGGATGAAGCGGAGCCCGTCCCAGTTCTCACCCATCGTCAGCCGGCGGTCCCAGGCGGGGCGGGATCCGACGCGACCCGTGATCAGCGCCTCGGCGGCGGGGTCGCCGGCGAAGGCGGCAACGACGAGATCCCCGTCAGGGCGTACGAGGTTGACACAGGCGAGTTCGTAGCCGAGGCCCACGACGATGCCGTCCACGACGGTCTGCAGGGTGTCCGCGAGGCTCCGGGCCGTATTGAGTTCGGCCACCACCCGATGCAGCTGCCGCAGGGTCGCAAGACGGACGTACGGCTCCGACTCGGTCTCCATTGCTCGCTCTCCCCGAGACCTCGACAGCAACTCCAGGTTTGTCATCGGCGTTTCGTTGCGGTGTCCCGTCCACTGAATCACAGTGAGCTGTGCGGCAGGTACACAGGGTCAACAAATCTTGCCCTCTGTGACTCAAGTCACATGAGATGAATAACGGGGTCTTCCCGACACCCTTCAGGCCGTACGTCCGCTGGGAGCGCTCCCCCACATTTCCGAGGGCAAACGAGGGGTGATGGCCTAGGCCAAGGGGCCGGGACGCGGCTCGGACTTGCGCCCGATGTGTGCGGCGAGACGGTGAGACTAGCGTTCCAGGCGTGCCGAACACGACTCCCGTACCTCCCGCCCCGTTCCCGACCCCGCATCCTGAGGGGGTGAGCAACGACGAGTTCCGCGCCGCCATGTCCCGGCTCACGGCGGGCGTGTGCCTGATCACCGCACACGAACCCGCCCTGACGACGGACGGCCCGCGCGGCGAGGACGTCGGCATGACGGCGACCGCCTTCATGTCCGTCTCCCTGGATCCCCCGATGGTCCTGGTGAGCCTGCGCGAGGGCTCCCGCATGGACGACCTGATGGCCGAGCAGCCGCTCTGGGGGGCCTCGATCCTGGCCGACGGCCAGCTCCAGGTGGCGGGCAGGTTCGCGATGAAGGGCCGGATCAGCGACCGCCTGCTCTTCGAGGGCCTGCCCCAGGTCCGCGGCGCCGTCTCCGGCGCCCTGCTGCTCACCGGCGCCCTGGCCACCCTGGAATGCCGTACCGAGTCACGCGTCGAGGCCGGCGACCACACCCTGGTCCTCGCCCGCGTCCTCACGACCACCCTGCCGAACCCGGACGCGCCGCCGCTGGCCCACTTCCGCGGCCGCTACCGCCACCTGGCGGGCTGAGGCGGGAATCCGGGGGCGGGGCGCGGGGATTCGGGGTCCCGGGCGCGGGATGCGGGGCGGAGCCCCGACGGTCGCTACCAGTCCCGCGCGGTCCGCCCGCGCTTCGTCTCGCCCCGGGCCTTCTTCTCCCGCAGCCGCCGCTCGTTGATGCCCCGGGGGATCTTCGTGGCCCGCCGGGCCTTCGGCGGCGGCGCCGTCGCCTCCGCCAGCAGCGCGGCCAGGCGCACGAGCGCCATCTCGCGGTTCCGGAACTGCGAGCGGTGCTCGGACGCCCGCACCGTCACCACCCCGTCCACCAGCCGCGAGGCGAGCCGCTCCAGCGCGCGTTCCTTCCACACGTCCGGCAGCGCCTTGGTCGCCGCCACGTCGAACAGCAGCTCGACCCGCGAGTCCGAGGTGTTGACGTGCTGACCCCCCGGCCCGGAGGAACGCGAGAACCGCCAGCCGAGCTCCCCCTCGGGCAACACGACCGAACCACGAATGACATAGGGACCAGGCATGTCCCCAATGATCCCGCCCCCGCCCGGCCCCGTCACCCATTTTTCGCCGGGAAGGGGGCCCTGGAACCTACGGACCCCCTCCCCGCGTTATGAAGGGCAGCGGTAACTTGGCCACATCTCGCGGTCATGTGACGACGAAGGGACACCAGTCAAAATGGCAGTAAGCCTGTCCAAGGGCGGCAACGTCTCGCTCACCAAGGAGGCCCCGGGCCTCAGTGCCGTCACGGTCGGCCTCGGCTGGGACGTCCGTACGACGACCGGTGTCGACTTCGACCTGGACGCCTCCGCCATCGCCGTCAACCCGACGGGCAAGGTCGTCTCCGACGGTCACTTCGTTTTCTTCAACAACAAGTCCACCCCGGACCAGACCATCGTCCACACCGGTGACAACCGCACCGGTGAGGGTTCGGGCGACGACGAGGCCATCAACGTCAACCTCGCCGGCCTGCCGGCCGATGTCGACAAGATCGTCTTCCCCGTCTCCATCTACGACGCCGAGGCCCGCAGCCAGAACTTCGGCCAGGTCCGCAACGCGTACATCCGCGTCGTGAACCAGGCCGGCGGCGCCGAGATCGCCCGCTACGACCTCTCCGAGGACGCGGCGACCGAGACCGCCATGGTCTTCGGTGAGCTCTACCGCAGCGGCGCCGAGTGGAAGTTCCGCGCGGTCGGCCAGGGGTACGCCTCCGGCCTGACCGGCATCGCCCAGGACTTCGGCGTCAACGTCTGATCTCCGCGGCCCCGCCGCCGGCGAAGCCCCCTCCCCCCCGTCCGGGGAGGGGGCTTCGCTACCGTTCGCCCGGTGATCCTGCACCCGCTCGTTCCCGTCGACGGCGCCCTCCCCGGCCCGGTCCTCACCGAGATCGCCACGCTCTACGCGACCAACCGCGCGTTCTTCGAGCTCAGCGGCGACTTCCCCGACCCGGCCCGCATCACGGTGGAACAGGTCGCCGAGGCCCTCGCCGGCGAACTCTCCCACGAGGGCGCCGAGGTACTGATGGCCCGCTCCGCCGGCCGTCTCGTCGGACTGGCCGCCACGCTCGCGCACCGGGACGGGCCCTCCCCGGGCGACCCGGACTCCACCGACCCGGACCCCTGGATCGGTCTCCTCCTCATCGACGCGACCGCGCACCGCGCAGGACACGGCGGCACCCTCGCCGGCCTCGTCGCGGACCGCTTCCGTACCGCGGGGCGCGCGGGTCTGCGCATCGCCGTGCTCGACAACAACCCGGGCGCCCTCGCCTTCTGGCGCGCCCAGGGGTACGTGCCCCTGCGTCAGGCCGCCGACCGGGAACTCGGGCGCCCCTGCACCGTCCTGCGCAAGGCCCTCTGAGCCGCCGCCCCGAACGCGCGGCCCGCCGGTCGGCCCTCGGCCCGCCGGTCAGGCCTCGGGGCGTCGGTCAGGCCTCGGGGCGGGGCGGGGCCGGTGACGGGAGGCGACGGGCTATGCCTCGGGGCGGTCCTCGCCGTACAGCCACACGTCCCAGACCTCCGTGAGGTCGTGCCCCGTCTTCTTCTCCGCGTAGGCGGTGAAGTCGGCCGTGCTCGCGTTGCCGTGCCGGTGCTCCACGGCCCAACCGCGCAGCAGCGCGGCGAACTTCTCGTCCCCGACCTCCTGGCGGATCCGGTGCAGCACCATCGCGCCGCGCGCGTACACGGGCGCCTCGGAGATGTCCTCCGGGCCCGGCGGGTCGGCCGGCGGGAAGGCGCCCCAGTCGGAGCCGGCGTCCGGATCGACCTTCGTGTCGCCGGCGAGGAACGCGTCGAACCGTTTCTCCGCGCTGAGCCCGCCGTGCTCCTCGGCCCACATCCACTCGGCGTAGGTGGCGAAGCCCTCGTTGAGCCACATGTCCTTCCAGGACTTCGGCGACACCGAGTCGCCGAACCACTGGTGCGCGAGCTCGTGCACGATCAGCACCTCGTCGGGAGCGCCCGAGTAGACGGGTTTGGTCTGCGTCTCCAGCGCGTAGGTGAGGGTCCCGTCCGGCACCACGATCGTCCCCACCGTGCCGAAGGGGTACGGCCCGAACTTGCCGCTGCCCCACTCCACGACCTCGGGGATCCGGGCCAGCGCGGCCGCACTGGCCGGCGCCTCGTCCGGGGACACGGCGTTGTAGACGCCGATGCCGGAGGGCGTGCGGCCGGTGGACACCTTGAACTTCCCGATGGCGGCGGTCGCCAGGTAGCTCGCCATCGGCTCCGCGTTGTGCCAGGCGAACTCGGTCTGGCCGTCGCCGACCGCGGTGCGGGAGCGCAGCTCGCCGTTGGACACGGCCTCGTAGCCGTTCGGGACGGTCAGCCTGATGTCGTAGGTCGCCTTGTCGCTCGGGTGGTGGTTGCCGGGGAACCAGCCCATCGAACCGACCGGTTCCCCCACCGCGACGGACCCGTCCGCGGTGGTGATCCAGCCCTCCTCGGAGCCGTCCGGGTCGGTGACGGGCTTCGGCGTACCCGTGTAGTCGATCTCGGTACGGAAGACCTCGCCCTTCTCCAGGTCCTCGGGCGGGCGCACCGTCAGCTCGGTCCCCGACCGGTTGAACCGGGCCGCCGCGCCCTGAACGGTGACGTCCTCGACGCGCAGGCCCGCGAAATCGAGGTTGAAGGAGCTGAGCCCCTGCTTCGCGCGGGCCGTGATCACGGCCGTGCCGTGGAGCTGCTTGTCGGCCGGGTCGTAGGCCAGGTCGAGGTCGTAGTGGTCCACCTGGTAGCCGCCGTTGCCGGCCTTGGGGAAGTACGGATCGCGGACCCCGGACGCACCCGGCCGCCCCTGCACGGTGTCGCCCGTACAGCCCGCGGTGAGGGCGATCAGGGCGGCGAGGGCGGGGGCGGCGAGGCGGGAGAGCGCGCGTTGATCCACGCGTTCGATCCTAAGCGGGCACCCGGCGGGACACGGCGTCGACGACAGGGCCGGGCGGGGTCAGTCGGCGCGGACGACAGGGCCGGGCGGGGCATACGGCGTCGACAGGGCCGGGCGGGGTCAGTTGGCGAGGGAGTCCGCGCCGGCCTTCGCGAACTTCTCGTCCAGGTCGCCGCTCGGGGCGCCGGCCACGCCGATGCCGGCGACCGGGGCGCCCTTGGCCTGGACCGGGGTGCCGCCACCGAGGAAGAGGGTGCCGGGGATGTCCTTCAGGTTCGGGGTCTGGGCGAGCCGGCCGGCCAGCACCGAGGTCGGGGCGTTCCAGGACACGGCCGTGTAGGCCTTGCGCTGCGCCGACTCGTAGGACTGCGGGCCGGCGCCGTCGCCGCGCAGGGTGACCAGGGTGTTGCCGTTGCGGTCCACGACCGCGACCGTCACCTTCTGGCCCTCCTTCTCGGCGGCCTTGAGCGCGGCCTGGGCGGCGCGGGAGGCGGCGTCGACGGTGAGGTGGGTCGAGGTGGTGAAGTTCCTGTCGTCGTCCTTCTTCGAGGAAGCGGCCTGGACGGCGGCGGCCGGGGCGGACTCGCTCTGCGCGGCGCTCGCGCCGGCGGCGCCGAAGGTCCCGGCGCCGAGCGCGACGGCGAGAGCGGTACCGGTGAGAACGCGGGTGCGGGTGTTCATGTCTGCTCCTGGATGCGTCGGACTCGTTTCCTGCTGCTCCAAGCCTCGGCCCGGGAACCCCGTCCGCCCGTCGCCGTACCGGCTCGCGACGGCCGGCGCACCGGATGACCCGGGGGTCGACCGATCGGTCGATGCGCGCCGGGTGCTCGGGCGGATTGGCTGGTCAGAGCGCGCCCGCGATCGGCGCGCGCACCGGCGGCTCCGTTCGAAGGCCTCGCCGACGCGTCAGGATGGACGTACGCACCACCCCACCCCAGGAGCACCCCGTGAGCCACGCACCGCCGCGGAAACCCGACACCCGCGCCCTGGCCACCGTCATGCACACGGCGTTCTTCCTGCTCCTCGGCGCATCCGTGGCCCGCTTCCTGCTCCGGCACCCCGGCGAGCCCCGCACCCCGTGGATCATCGCGCTCAGCATCGTCCTCGCCCTGCTGTACGTCCTGGGCCCCGCCCTCGGCGCCGCACCCACCCTGCGCCGGCTCCTGTGGCTCGGCCTGGTGGTGGCCACCTGGGTGGTCCTCGTCGTCCTCGCGCCGAGCTTCGCGTGGTGTGCCGTACCGCTCTTCTACACGGGACTGCGCACCCTGCCGCCCCGCGCGGCCGTCGTGCTCGTGGCCCTGCTCACCGTGTTCGTGGTGGCCGCCCAGCTGAAGCTGTCCCAGGACTTCGACCCGAACCTGCTGCTCGCCCCGCCCGCGGTCGCCGCGCTCGCCACGGCCGTCTTCGTCCACACCGAACGCCAGGCCGAGGCCCAGCGCGTCCTGATCGACGACCTGATCCGCACCCGCCGGGAACTCGCCGCCACCGAGCGCCGCGAGGGCACCCTCGCGGAACGCCAGCGACTGTCCATGGAGATCCACGACACCCTGGCCCAGCACCTGTCGAGCCAGCAGATGCTGCTCCAGGCCGCCGACCGCACCTGGGACAGCGACCCCGGCACCGCCCGCGCGCACGTCCGTACCGCCACCGACATCGCCGCGCGCGGCCTCGCCGAGGCCCGCCGGCTGGTCCACGACCTGGCCCCGCCGGAACTCGCGGGCGGCGCCGGCCTCGCCGACGCCCTGCGCGCACTCGACGCGGGCCCCGACATCGAGGTCCGCTTCCACCTGGAGGGCACCCCGACCCCCCTCCCGGACCGGGCCGAATCCGCCCTCCTGCGGATCGCCCAAGGCGCGCTGGCCAACGTCCGCGAACACTCCGGCGCCCGAACCGCCGCCCTCACCCTGAGCTTCCTGGGCGACCAGGTGGTCCTGGACATCGCGGACGACGGCCACGGCTTCAGGCAATCCCCGCAGGCCGCCGGCCGGGGCGGATCCGCCCCGGCCGGGGCCCTACCTCGCGCGGCCGGTCCCGGTCTCCCCGGCGGGCCCGTCCCCGGCGGGCCCGTCCCCGGAGGGCCCGTCCCCGGCGGGCCCGTCCCCGGCGGGCCCGTACCCGGCCACCGCGGCCACGGACTCCCGGCCATACGCGCCCGCGTCAGCCAGCTCGGCGGCGACCTCACCGTCGAATCCACCCCGGGCGAGGGCACGGTCCTCTCCGCCTCGATCCCCCTGGAGCCCACCGGATGACCACGATCCTGCTCTGCGACGACCACGTGGTGGTCCGCGCCGGCCTGCTCGCCCTGCTGGGCAGCGAACCCGACATCGAGGTGCTCGGCGAAGCCGGCAGCGGCGAGGAAGCCGTCGCACTGGCCGCCAAACTCCGCCCCGACGTGGTCCTGATGGACCTCCAACTCGGCGAGGGCATCGACGGCGTCGAAGCCACCCGCCGCATCACGGCGCTCACCGACCCGCCGCACGTGCTGGTACTCACCACCTACGACACCGACGCCGACATCACCCGGGCCATCGGGGCGGGCGCCACCGGCTACCTCCTCAAGGCGGAACGCCCCGAGGAACTCTTCGCCGCGATCCACTCCGCGGCGGCCGGCCGCACCACGCTCTCCGCGCCGGTGGCCAGCCGGGTGATGGCCCACATGCGGGGCACCCGGCCCACCCTGACGGACCGTGAACTGGACATCCTGGGCCAACTGGCCCGCGGCCTCGGCAACCGGGACATCGCCCGGGCCCTGTTCATCAGCGAAGCCACGGTCAAGACCCACCTGGGCCGCATCTACGACAAGCTCGGCGTGGACACGCGCGCGGGGGCGGTGTCGGTGGCGAAGGAACAGCGCCTGCTGCCTTGAGGACCGCTCGCGGTCGATTACCACCGGCCCCGGCCGCGGTGCCCGGCTGCGCCGGGTGGTTGGTGGTCCGGCCGGTTGCTGCCGGCCCCGGCTGCGGGGCCCGGCTGCGGGGCCCGGCTGCGGGGCCCGGCTGCGGGGCCCGGCTGCGGGGCCCGGCTGCGGGGCCCGGCTGCGGGGCCCGGCTGCGGGGCCCGGCTGCGGGGCCCGGCTGCGGGGCCCGGCTGCGGGGCCCGGCTGCGGGGCCCGGCTGCGGGGCCCGGCTGCGGGGCCCGGCTGCGGGGCCCGGCTGCGGGGCCCGGCTGCGGGGCCCGGCTGCGGGGCCCGGCTGCGCCGGGTGGTGGTTGCGGCCGGTTGCCGCCGGCCCCGGCTGCGCCGGGCGCCTCAAGCGCCGGCGAGGCTGGGGGGGCGGGTGCCCTTCCGGTACGGGCCGCCCAATCCAGCCCCGCCGGCGTTTGAGGCGCGGGGTACGGGGCGGAGCCCCGTGACGCCCGGCGGAGCCGGGGCCGCTTCGCGCGACGGTGGCGCGGGCCTCTGGCAACCCCGGCCCGGGGCTCGGCGCGGGGCCCGGGCCCCGGGGCTCGGCCCGGAGACCCCCGAACCGCACCCCGCAGGGGACCCGTGGGGTTCCGGACAGGCGGGCGCGCGGTTCGGACAACCCCGCCCCGATTCCCGCCATGCCCCTGCCATGTCACCCCCGCCCGGTGACACGCTCGCTCCGCGCCGCCACCACACCCGGCCCCGGCCCCCGGCCCACCCGGCCCGGCCCCCAAAGGAGCAGCCCGAGTGACCACCTTCACCCGTCTCGCCGTCCTCCTCGGCACCGCCGCCACCCTCACGGCCCTCACCGCGACCGCCACCGCCGCGGGCACCGCACCCGGAACCACCACCGCAGGCACCACCACCACCCCGCAGGGGACCGCCACCACCGCCACCACCGCCACCACCACAGGCACCACAGGCACCGCACCCGGAACCCCCGCCACCCCGCAGGGAACCGGGCGCAGTCAGTACGCCGGCACCGTGCCCCTCTCCACCACCCGCGTCGGGACCACGTACCAGCTCCGCGACCCCTCGCGCGGCGATCAGCGCACGCTCGACGCCCTCAACCAGACCTCCGGCCCCGGGGTCCTCTTCACCGACGCCGACAACGTCTGGGGCAGCGGCACCGCCGCGAACCGGCAGACCGCCGCCGTGGACGTCCAGTACGGCACCGCCGTGACCTGGGACTTCTACCTGGCCGCCTTCGGCCGGGCCGGCGTGCGCGGGGACGGTGTGGGGACCACCTCGCGCGTCCATTACGGCACGAACTTCGGCAACGCCTTCTTCGACGGCAGTTGCGCCTGCGTCAGCTACGGCGACGGTTCCGTTCCCGGCCGCCCGCCCACCAGCCTCGACGTCGTCGGCCACGAGCTCGCCCACGGTCTGACCGCCTCCACCGCCGGCCTCGGGTACTCCGGGGAGCCGGGCGCGCTCAACGAGGGCACCTCCGACATCCTGGCCACCGCCGGGGAGTTCTTCGCCGACAACAAGGTCGACATCGGCGACTACCTCCTCGGCGAGCGCGCCTTCGACGGTCCGCCCCACCGCATGGACCGCCCGAGCGCGGACGGGGTCTCCCGCGACTACTGGTCCCGTGACCTCGGCTCCCTCGATCCGCACGCCGCCTCGGGTCCCGCCCGGCACTTCTACTACCTGCTCGCCGAGGGCAGCGGCCCCAAGGTGATCAACGGCGTCTCCTACGACTCCCCCACCCACGACGGTTCCAAGCTGCTCGGCATCGGCCGCGAGGAGGCCACCCTCATCTGGTACCGGGCTCTCACCCGGTACATGACCTCCACGACGAACTACTCCCGCGCCCGCGCGGCCACCCTCCAGGCCGCGACCGAACTGCACGGCGCGGGCAGTGTGCAGGTCGCCCGGGTCGCCGCCGCGTGGACGGCCGTCAACGTCCGTTGATCAACGGGCCCTCCCGGGGCCCCGGCGCCGGGAGGGGCGCGCCCGTGACACCATCGGGTACGTGCTCGACATCGGTTACTCCCTCTCCCGGCGCTTCCCCGACCCCCCGCAGACCGACTACCGCTCGGCGGACGTCCACACGCTGCGCCACGACCTGTTCTGCGGGGACGTCTACCTCGCCGACACCCACGCGGACCGGGAAGTGTCCACAGCCTGGGGATGGGTTCCGGTACTGGACTTCGCCTGGGCGCTCTGCGACATCGTCGAGCAACTCGACCAGGACCCGCGCGGAAGCCGTTCCGCCAACCGGCAGTACGCCGAACTGGACTTCACCGAGTCCAGCGACCGGATGCTGTTCGAGCGCCGCTTCGGCTGGGTGGACATCGAGGCCGACTGGATGCCGGCCGAGGAGGACCCGCTGACCTTCACGCACCGCCTGTTGCGCCGCGAGGCCCGGGACTTCCTGCACGACGTGATCGCGGACCTCGTCGACATGCACGACGGGCTCGGCGACAACCCGGTCATCTGGACGCTCCAGTCCCGCTTCCCCCGCGTCCCCGCGTAGCCCCCACCCCCGCCCCCGCCTACGGCACCACCCGCAGCCCGAGCTGAGCCGCCAGTGCCGGAGCCAGGTCGAACAGCTGCGACGGGCTGATCACCGCCCCCGACAGCGCGTCCACACCGCGTGCGATGCCCAGCTCGGTCGCTTCCCGCAGGTCCACGTCCGTCATCCGCGCCCCGCTGAAGTCCGCCCCGCGCAGGGTGCACTCCCGGAACTCCACGCACTCCAGCACCGCGCCCCCGAAGTCCGGTTCGACCAGCACGCACCCCTCGAACACCACGTCCTTGAGGCGGGCGCCGCGCAGGTTCAGGTAGTCGATCTTGCCGCCCCGTACGACGACCCGTTCCAGTACGGCGCCGTGCAGTTGGATCCCGCCCAGGCGGGCCTCCACCAGTTCCACGTCCCGCAGCGAGGCCCCCGACAGGTCCGTTCCCACCCCCCTCACCCCCTCCAGTACCGAGTCCAGGAAACGGGCCTTCGTCAGCCCCGTCTCGTCCAGTGCGCACCGCCGCAGCGCGCAGTCCATGAACCGCGCCCCGATCCCCTCCTGCCCGACCAGGTCGAGGTCCGCGAACTCGAGCCCGTCGTAGTCCCCGTCCGGCTCCAGTTCGCCGCCCGGCCACGCCGCGAGCTCCGGCAGCCGCACCTCCGGCCGTCGCGCCGCCTTCACCGTCCGAGCCCGCTCGTTTCGCACCATCGCCCCATCGTGGCCCACCGCACTGACAAAGCCCCGAAGCCCCCCGCGGGCCCTCGAAGACACCCGAAGAACCCCGACGGTCATCGGAGGCCCCGAAGACCCCCGGGGACCCCGGCAACCCCCGGCAACCCTTGACCTCAACCCCGGTCGAGGTCCGAGGCTGAGCCCATGAACACCACCCCCGACACGAACACCCGCCCGGGCGCGACCGCCACCCCCGACACCATGAACGCCGTGCGCCTGCACGCCTTCGGCCCCGCCGAGAACCTCACCTACGAGCGCGTGCCCGTACCCGTGCCCGCCCCCGGGCAGGTCCGGATCGCCGTCGCCGCCGCCGGTGTCCACCTCCTCGACACCGCGCTCCGCCAGGGCGTCCAGGGGCCGGCCCCCGCCCTCCCCGAGCTTCCGACCGTCCCCGGCCGGGAGGTCGCCGGCACCGTCGACGCCCTGGGGCCCGGCACCGATCCCGCCTGGCTCGGGCGCGAGGTCGTCGTCCACCTCGGGTTCGCCCCCGGCGGGTACGCCGAGTACGCGGTCGCCGCCGCCGACCGGCTGCACCCCGTACCACCGGGCCTCGACGCCGCCCGGGCCGTCGCCATGATCGGGACCGGCCGCACCACCCTGGGGATCCTCGGGTTCGCCGACCTCGGACCGGGCTCCGTCGCGGTCGTCACGGCCGCCGCCGGCGGCATCGGCACGCTGCTCGTGCAGTACGCGAAGAACGCGGGCGCCACCGTCGTCGCCCTCGCCGGTGGTTCCGTCAAGGCGGGCCTGGCCCACGCCAACGGCGCCGACCTCGCCCTCGACTACAACGACCCCGGTTGGGCGGAGGCCGTACGCGCCCACCACCCCGGCGGGGTGGACGTCGTCTTCGACTCCGTCGGCGGGGCCGTCGCACGGGCGGCCCTCGACCTGCTCGCGCCCGGCGGTCGCCGGCTCGTCTTCGGCTGGTCGGGCGGCGAGCTCACCCTCACCGACGCCGAGCACGCCGCCCTCACGGCCCGCAGCGTCACCAGCGAGGTCGTCCTCGGCCCGGCGATGATGCGACGCGTCGGCGACCCGGACCCGATTCGCGCCCTGGAGACCCGGGCCCTCGCGGAGGCCGCGGCCGGCCGACTGCGGCCGTCGATCCAGCGCTATCCCCTGTCCCGGGCGGCCGCCGCCCACGACGCCCTCGTGTCGCGCGACACCACGGGCAAGGTCGTCCTCGTCCCCTGAGCCCGGCCGACCGTCACCCCGCCAGGCGACCGTCACCCCGCCCTGCGACCTTCACCCCGCGTCCGTCGTCACCCCGCCCGCCGGCCCTCACCCCACCCGGCGGCCGGCCAACAGCAGTTCGGCGGTCACCAACTGCTCCTCCTGCAAGGGCTCCTCGTCCTCCACGTCCCACAGGCAGTTCTGCAACACCCGCCCCAACGTCCAGGCCCGAGCCCGATCCCGGTCCAGGCCCATCACCTCCGTCATCAGGTCGAGGCGCCACCACACGTCGTCCGCCGCGAAGTGGTCGCCGATCGCCGGCATCAGGTCGAACGCCGGATCGCCGGACAGCGGCTTCGGGTCGATCGCCAACCACGGCTCCCGCCCGCCCGCGAGCACGTTGTCGTAGTGCAGGTCCCAGTGGAGCAGCCGATCCCCCGGCTCCCCCATCACCTCCGCCACCGCCGCCGCGCAGTTCCGCAGCACCCCGCGCCCCCGCTCGTCCACCCGCCCGAGCGCGGCGGGCACGTCCGCCAGCATCGCGCCCGCCACGTCGCCCAGGCCGCGCAGTCCCGCCGGGGCCGGCAGGGCCGTCAACCGCGCCAACAGTTCCGCGATCACCCGTACCGCCTGCCGCACGTCCCGGGCGGCGAGCACCGACAGGTGCCGGTCCGAGTCCAGCCGTTCCAGCAGCATCGTGCCCGTCGACGCGTCGTGGTCCAGCAGCCGTACGCTGCCGTCCCCGCCCCACGCCCGCAGCGCGAGGTGCTCCCCCGCGCTCTCCTCGTCCAACGCCTGCAACTTCAGCGCGGCCGGTGTGCCGTCGGACCGCTCCACCGGAAGCACCAACGCCGTCACCCCGTGCAGCCCCGGGCCCGTCCGCGTCAGCTCCCACCGCTCCAGGAACTCCGCCGCCCGCGCCGGCAACACGGCGATGAACTCCCGCCCCGCGTCGCCGTTGTACCTGATCTGGGCCTCGACCAATCCGGTCGGAATCTCCACCATCCTCCCGACCCTACGTCCGCACACCTGTGCCGCGCCGGACCCCGGATGACCCGCCGCCACCCGGGGTACGCACCCCGTCGACACCGGTATGCCGGAGCACCGAGGGAGAACCACACATGACCGTGTCCGACCGCTACCGCAAGGCCTGGGACGGCTTCTGGGAGCAGAGCAACGGCGAAGCGGGCGAAGCGTTCTGGGACGCGGACGCCTCCCTGACCGCCGAACGGGACATCGCCCTCCTCACCCCCCACGCCGACCCCGCCCTGCCCCTCGCGGACCTCGGCTGCGGGAACGGCACCCAGACCCGCCACCTCGCCACCCGGTTCGCCGTCGTCGTCGGCGTCGACCTGTGCGCGGCGGCCGTCGCGCACGCCCGCCGCGCCGACCCGGCGGGCACCGCCACGTACGAGCAGCTGAACCTGGCCGACGACGCCCAGGCCCACGCCCTCCACGACCGGCTCGGCGACACCCACGTCTACATGCGGGCCGTCCTGCACCAGAGCGACCCCGAGGACCGGCCGGCGGTCGCCGCGTCCGTCGCCACCCTCGTCGGGGACCGCGGCCGGGCGCTGGTCCTGGAACCGACCGGCGAGGCGAAGGCCGTCCTCCAGGACCACGCCGAACGGACCGGCGGGCCCTCCCCGAAACTGCGCCGCGTCAAGGAACACGACCTGCGGCCCGGCGAGGTCGCCGAGGGCGAGATCGCCGGGCTGCTGCGCGACGCCGGCCTGCACGTCCTCGACGAGGGCGCGACGGCCCTGGCGATGAGCGAGACCGGCGCCGACGGCACCCCCGTGATGCTCCCCGCCCGCTGGTTCGTGGCCGGCCGCCGCCCCTGACCCGCCCCCGGCCGACGGCGCGCCTACGTCCTCCCGCGCACCCGCCGCATCAGCCAGAAGGCCGCGGATCCCGCCCGGGGACCCGGCACCGCGTCCCTGGACACCCCTTCGCGACGAGGTGTAGCAACTCCCCCATGACGATCAACGGCGGAATCTCCTTCTGGCACGCGACGGACGCCGGCGCCCCCCGGCCGCCCCGCACCCCCCTCACCGGCGACGCCACGGCCGACGTCGTCATCGTCGGCGGCGGCTACACCGGCCTGTGGACCGCCTACCACCTCAAGACCTCCGCACCCGACCTCCGCGTCACCGTCCTGGAGCAGAAGACCTGCGGCTACGGGGCCTCCGGCCGCAACGGCGGCTGGCTCTACAACGGTGTCGCCGGCCGCGACCGCTACGCCGAACTCCACGGCCACGACGCCGCGCGCCGCCTCCAGCGGGCCATGAACGACACCGTCACCGAGGTCATCCGCACCGCCGCCAAGGAGGGCATCGACGCCGACATCCACCACGGCGGCGTCCTCGAAGTCGCCCGCACCCCCGCCCAACTGGCCCGCCTCAAGGCCTTCCACGCCGCCGAGCTCGCCTTCGGCGAGAGCGACCGCGAGCTGTACGACGCCACCGACACCCGGGCCCGCGTCGACATCGCCGACGCCGTGGGCTCCAGTTGGTCCCCGCACGGCGCCCGCGTCCACCCCCTGAAGCTCGTCCTGGGCCTGGCCGCCGCCTGCGAACGGCTGGGCGTCGTCATCCACGAGTCCACCCCCGTCACCGACATCGCCCCCGGCCGGGCCGTCACCGCCCACGGCACCGTCCGGGCCCCGTACGTACTGCGCTGCACGGAGGGCTTCACGGCCGCCCTCAAGGGCCAGAAGCGGTCCTGGCTCCCGATGAACTCCTCGATGATCGCGACGGCCCCGCTGGCGCCCGAGGTCTGGGACTCCCTCGCCTGGTCCGGCCGGGAGGTGCTGGGCGACATGGCCCACGCCTACATGTACGCCCAGCGCACCGCCGACGACCGCATCGCGATCGGCGGCCGCGGCGCCCCGTACCGCTTCGCCTCGCGCGCGGCCGGCGCCGAGAACACGGGCAGCACCGACCCCGCCACCGTCACCGCCCTCACCACGCTCCTGACCTCCTTCTTCCCGCGGCTGGCCGGTACGGAGATCACCCACGCGTGGTCCGGTGTACTCGGCGTCCCCCGCGACTGGTGCGCCGGCGTGACCCTGGACCGCCTCACGGGTCTCGGCTGGGCCGGCGGCTACGTCGGCTCCGGCGTGGCCACCTCCCACCTCGCCGCCCGCACCCTGCGCGACCTCGTCCTGGGCGACTCCACGGAGCTGACCACCCTCCCCTGGGTCGACCACCGCGTCCGCCGCTGGGAGCCGGAGCCCTTCCGCTGGCTCGGCGTCCACGCCCTGTACGCCGCCTACCGCCAGGCGGACCGCCGCGAGAGCGCCACCGGCACCCCGAACACCACCGCCCTGGCCCGCCTCGCGAACCGCGTGTCGGGCCGCCACTGACCCCCGCCGGCACACGCCGAAGGCCCCGGACCACAAGGATCCGGGGCCTTCACGCGCGGAGCCCCCTATCGGATTCGAACCGATGACCTACGCATTACAAGTGCGTTGCTCTGGCCGGACTGAGCTAAGGAGGCGCAACCGTCATCACTTTACACAGCGGGCCATTCGCGGGGCCATCACGTTCACGGACGCACCGGACAGTCCGCCGCGCACCCCACCCCGCCCGGCGCGGGGTCGCCTCGTCCCGCCCGACGGCATCCAAGTCGCCGTCCTCCGGGTGCTGACAGAACGGGCGTGGCCGGGGTAGCGTCGGGCGGAGTCCGATTACTGGACTAGACCTTCCACTCGGATCGTCCGGCACGTTCCTGCCGGTAGAAGGGATTCATCACCATGGCTTCTGTCACTTTCGACAAGGCGACCCGGCTGTACCCCGGCGGCGACAAGCCCGCCGTGGACCAGCTCCAGCTGGAGATCGAGGACGGCGAGTTCCTCGTCCTCGTCGGCCCCTCCGGCTGCGGCAAGTCCACCTCGCTGCGCATGCTCGCCGGCCTGGAGGACGTCAACGGCGGTTCCATCCGCATCGGTGACCGCGACGTCACGCACCTGCCGCCCAAGGACCGGGACATCGCGATGGTGTTCCAGAACTACGCGCTCTACCCGCACATGTCCGTCGCCGACAACATGGGCTTCGCGCTCAAGATCGCCGGCGAGGACAAGGCGACCATCCGCCGCAAGGTGGAGGACGCGGCGAAGATGCTGGACCTCACCCAGTACCTCGACCGCAAGCCGAAGGCCCTCTCCGGCGGCCAGCGCCAGCGCGTCGCGATGGGTCGGGCGATCGTCCGCAAGCCGCAGGTCTTCCTGATGGACGAGCCGCTGTCGAACCTGGACGCCAAGCTCCGCGTGTCCACCCGTACGCAGATCGCCGCCCTCCAGCGCGACCTGGGCATCACCACCGTCTACGTCACCCACGACCAGGTCGAGGCCATGACGATGGGCGACCGCGTCGCGGTCCTCAAGGACGGCCTGCTCCAGCAGGTGGACACCCCCCGCAACATGTACGACCGCCCCGTGAACCTCTTCGTCGCCGGCTTCATCGGCTCGCCCGCCATGAACCTGGTCGAGGTCCCGATCACCGACGGCGGCGTGAAGTTCGGCGACAGCGTCGTCCCGGTGTCGCGCGAGGCGCTGTCCGCCGCCGCCGACGCGGGCGACCGCACCGTCACGGTGGGCGTCCGCCCCGAGCACTTCGACATCGGCGACACGGGCGGCCTGACCATCACCGTGAACGTGGTCGAGGAGCTCGGCGCCGACGGCTACGTCTACGGCTCGACCTCCGAGGCCGAGGGCAAGCAGGACATCGTGGTCCGCGTGAACGGCCGCCAGGTCCCGGAGAAGGGCTCGACCCTGCACGTGGTGCCGCGCGGCGGCGAGATCCACGTGTTCTCGACGTCCTCGGGCGCCCGCCTCTCCGACTGACGTCCACACGGCGGCAGATGAGCCGTGAACGGGTGACACACGAAGGGGCGCTCCGCCAAGGGGCGCCCCTTCGGCACGAGTTGTACGCGGACAGCCGGTGGGTACCGCGAGAGCGGCGGCCGAACCCGAGCCGGCCCCGGCCGCCACTACCCCGCCAACCCCCGCGGGAACCCCGGCAGACCGGGCCATTCAGCCCTACTCGTCAACCCTCTATTCGAAAAACCACGTCGAACCATCCCCCGACCGAGTGACTGGATGTCGCCAAATCCTCACCGAGCGCTACTCTCGCCCTCGTGACCCACTCTGCCCGCCGTATCGGCCGTTCCCTCGCCCTGGTCCTGCCCGTCGTCCTGGTCCTGTCCGGCACCCTCGCGGTCACCATGGTCCCCTGGTCGGACACGTCCTCGTCCCAGGTCCTGACCGCGTCCGCCGAGGGTGTGTCCGTCCCCGCGAAGCCGCGCGCCGCACAGGACGTGCTGCGCGACAAGCTGCTCACCGAGCTGCAGGACGGCGCACAGCCCGGGGCGGTCCTGACGCACCTCCAGCAGGAGGTGGACCGGCGTCCGTCCCTCGCCGCGCACTGCGTGGGCATCGCGCGGGCACTCGGCCGTGCCGCGGTGGACGCGTACGGGCCCACGAAGGCGCAGTCGTTCGCCCGGCCCGTGTGCGACACCTCGTACGCGACCGGCGTCGCCTCCATGGGCTGACGCACGCCGCGTCGCCCTCCGCCGGAGTCGGGGTCTCCCTACTCTGACCGCCATGACCGACGCTCCCTCCGCAGCACCCCAATCCACCCATGACGCGGCCGCGTTCCCGGCCCGCCCGACCCAGGCAGTGATCCTGGCGGGTGGCCAGGGTTCGCGGCTGCGCCCGTATACGGACGACCGGCCGAAGCCGATGGTCGAGATCCCGGGCACGGGGATCCCGATCATCGGGCACCAACTCGCCTGGCTCGCCTCCGAAGGGGTCACCGACGCGGTGGTGTCCTGCGGGCATCTCGCGGAGGTCCTCCAGGACTGGCTGGCCCGGGCGCGCCTGCCGCTGCGGGTGACCACGGTGGTCGAGGAGGAGCCGTTGGGGCGTGGCGGCGGCCTGAAGTACGCCGCGCGCCGGCTCCCGTACCCCGACCAGCCCTGGTACGCGACCAACGGCGACATCTGGACCCGGTTCTCGCTGCGGGAGATGGCGGCCTTCCACACGGAGCGCGGTGCGACCGCGACGCTCGCGCTGGCCCGCCCGCGGATCCCGTGGGGGGTCGTGGAGACGAACGAGTTCGGGCAGGTGCTGGACTTCATCGAGGCTCCGCCGTCGCCCTATCCGGTCAACGCCGGCGTGTACGTCTTCGGCCCCGAGTTCGCCGAACTCCTGCCCGAGTTGGGCGATCACGAGCGGACCACCTTCCCCCGGCTGGCCCGGGAACGCCGCCTGGCGGGCTTCCCGCTGCCCCAGGGCGCCTACTGGCGGGCCATCGACACCGCCAAGGACCTCACCGAGGCCGCCAGGGAGTTGGCCGCGCAGAGCGGCGCCTGAGCGCTTCCCCGGGCCGATCCATCCTTCCCCGGGCCGATCCCTCCCCGAACCTCCCGATCATTCACCTCACCGACCCGGCCGCGAAAGCACGGCGGCACGCGAGAGGGCCCGGCGCGCTCCTCGCGCGCCGGGCCCTCCCCCGTACCGTCGTTCCGTCCGGTCAGCCGCCGATCAGGCCGCCCACCAGGCCGGGCTTCCTGGCCGGGGTGCCGCCACTGCCGCCACCGCTGCCGTTGCCGCCCGTCGCGCTGCCCGCGCTGCCGTTCCCGGAGGACGAGGACGGCGCCTTCTGCGGGCTGGACTGGCGCGGGGCGCTGCTGCGCGGGCTGCTCTGGCTGCCGGCGCCGCGGGTCGCGGAGGGCGACTGCGCTCCGGCACCGGCGGTCTCGCGGGCCGGGGAACCGGTGCTGCCGCGGCTCGGCTTGCCGGTCGGGGCCGAGGCTCCGGCCGACGGCGTGGCCTTCTTCGCGGGCTGCTTCGGGGCGGACTGTCGGGGCGACGGCTGCTGCTTGGTCGGGGTCTGCGGCAGCGGGGTCCCCGGCAGGTAGTTGCTGGGGGCGCGGCCCGGTCCGGGGACGGTGACCACGGCGGTGGAGCGGACGGCGCCGCCGAGCAGCGAGCCGATGAGCAGGGTGAGTCCACAGACGACGGTGGCCATGACGGCTCCGCGCCGCAGGACCCGCCGGCGCAGCCGCCAGACCTCGCTGCGCGGGCCGAGGGTGCGCCAGGCCTCGCCGGCGAGGCGTCCGTCGAGGGAGTAGACGGGGGCGCCGGCGATGATCAGCGGGCTCCAGGCGGCCAGGTAGATGATGTCGGGCGCGTCGTAGGCGGGAACGGTCTTCCAGCTGACCGTCATCAGCAGGGCGGCCGACAGCAGCGCCCCGAAGCTGGCGGCGAACCGCTGCCACAGGCCGAAGACCGTGAGCACGCCGACGATGACCTGGAGGAATGCCACGCTGAGGCCGGCGCCGACCGGGTGCGCGAGCGCGAAGTCGCGCAGCGGCTCGGCGAGTGCCCACGGCTGGAGGGTGTGCAGCCAGGTCACCATGGAGCCGCGTTCGCCGCCGTCGAAGTAGACGGGGTCGCACAGCTTGCCCATGCCGGCGTAGATGGAGATGAAACCGAGGAAGACGCGCAGCGGGAGCAGCACGACGCCCAGGTTCATCCGGCGGCCGGGGTAGTACTGGGCCTGGGCGCGGGAGTCGGCGGCGGCCCGACGGGAGTCCATCCCGCCTCCGCCCGGTCCGTCGCCGTCGCGCGGGCCGTACGACAGGTCCCGTACGGCGGCCAACGGACGCGTCTCGTCCGGGTCCCCGTAGGTGCGCTGGCCGATGACGGTCGGCGTGCCGAGGGTGTCGTCGGCGAGGTCCTGCGCGAGGTCGACGCGCGGGATGGTCTGGGTGGCGCCGCCGTCGTACTCGTCGGAGCCGCGCCCGGCCTCCCGTACGGCCTGGAGGAGTCCCCCCATGGCCGCGGAGTCGCCGGGGGCGGCCTTGCCGCTCCAGACGACGGGGGCCCGGCGGCGGGTGGCCCCGGCGACGGCGGCCGCGGCCGCGACGCCGAGGACGGGTGCGCGGCCGGGGGCGCTCGCGGGCTTGGAACGCGCGCTCGGGCTCGGTGCGAGCCGCACGCGGAAGCTGGCGTGGTTGACGATGACCTGTGCGGGATCGCACGGCACCTTGACCATGCTCAGCGCGGGCTGGTCGTCGAACCCTGACGTTCTGGTGTCCACACTCATCTAACCGAGTGATCAGTGCTTAGGACACTGCCTTGACATCAGGGATCTGTCCGAGACCCGTCAAGATCCCATCGGATGTGGCGAGATGGAACCAATGTTCGGCGGCGTGACCCCATCTGGTGGGAGAATCAAGGGAGTTGTGTCAGTCGGTCATCTGGGGGGAGCCGCACATGTCCATTCGCACGTCCGAGCAGGAACAGTCAGGTGAACCGGAAGAGCCGTCCGCGGGGGCGGAGGTCCTGACGGCGGGTGACCCGAACGGCCCCCCGCTGAATCCGCTGCAACCGGCGCGGCGGGAGCCGAACCAGTTGGTCTTCGGCGACCTCACGGACTATCCGGTGATGGCCCAGGCCCTGGACAACCAGTGGCTGCCCGCCGAACTCGCCTCCTCCCGACAGCACCCGGACGCGGTGTCCGGCCCCTCCCCCGAGACGGTCGCGGCCGCCGCCGGCGAACTGCGCCGCTCCCTCGTGAACAGCGGGACCCTGGTCGTGAACCGGGCGTTCATCCTCAACAACGAGGCGCTGTACTCCTCGTACCTGCCGACCGCCGATCCGCTGGAGCGCGGCGCGTTCGCCAAGCTGCTCAACTCCCGCGCCCTCGTCCCCTTCCTGTTCGCCGAACGCACGGCCACCACCGACTTCGCCTGGGGCTACGACCGCCGGGTCCACACGGCGTGGAGCCGGTTGCTGGAGGAGGAGGCCGATCCCTCGCTCGTCCGCTTCGACTGGGACGACGCGCGCAACGGGCCGACCACCGCCCGGATCGGCAACTGGTTCTCCCAGCAGCTCTCCGTCCTGAAGCGGCTCGACGCGGCCGAGCTGGCGTCGAGCCTGGGCATCTCCATCGCGCAGGCCCAGGCCATGCGCGACGGGATCCTGCGGGACCTCTACATCTGGGCCGGCGACCAGGACAACGACCAGTCGATCACGCGCAATGCCGTCTACCAGCGGTTCCTTTCGCGGCCCGGCACCGAACCGTACGAGAACCTGCTGCTCGACGGGCCGCACATCGTGCCCTTCAAGCAGCTGATCGACCTGCTCTACAACCTGGGCGTCCCCACCGCGAGCGGCCTGGTGGCGCTCACCCCGCCGGACTCCCCGCCCCGATCGGCCCTCCAGGAACTCCGCCGGGAGAATCCCCGCGAGAACGACCCGGAGGCCATCGGGCTGCTGCTGCGGGCCCTGATCGCCGACGACCTGCACCGGGCGGTCGACGGACCCAATTCGTACGCGGGGCTGGGTCTGGCGGACGTGGTGCTGCTGCGTCGGGAGGAGGAGTGGCGGGCGTACATCAACACTTTGTCGGCCTTCCTGGACGGCAGTTTCGCGGATGGCCGGCTGCCCTCGAAGGAGGAGTTCACGGCCGGTACCCGCGAGGTGGCCCGCCGGCACGCGCGGATGCTCCAGGTCACCCGTCGGCTCAGCAGTTCCGACACCGGCTTCCGCCGCGAGATCGCCACGGTGCTGGTGTTGGAGTCGGCCGGGATCGCGATGGAGGTGCTGGCCGGCGAGACCCCGTCGGTGCCGGAGGCGGCCTTGGCCCTCCTCGTCGCGACGGCGGGCCCGCTGACGATCCGGCTCCAGTTCCGCGACCGGGGCGGTGCGCGCGGGCTGGGACGAGGACTGAGCCACAGCATGACGTTTCCGGCCCTGAGGCTGGGCAGTCTCCAGAGGGACTGGACGACGATCCTGCGGGTCCTCGGAGCCGAGGTCACCCCCACGGACCGTCACCCGGGCGGCCCCGGCCGGCTCGCGGACCGCCAGACGGACTGACCGAACCGGCCGAACGGGCCGAGACGATACGACGGGGGACGCCCATGACCGGAGTCGACGAGTACGAGGCCCTGCGCGCGGCGCGGCCCGAGCTGTTCCGCAACCTGCCGGACGGGATCGAGATCCTGACCGACCCGGCGGCCGTCGCGGCGGCGGGCGGGGTCCTCTACCGGGACCGGTACCTGACGCTGCTGCGCGACCCGGTGCGCTTCCCGGACGGTCGCGAAGGCACGTACATCCGGTCGATCGGGACGACGGCCGAGCCGGGGTGCGTGGTGTTGCCGCTGCTGGACGGCGAGGTGGTGCTGATCGAGCACTTCCGGCACGCCACCCGGTCCTGGCACTGGGAACTGCCCCGCGGCTTCGGTACCGGCGGTCTGGACGATCCGGCGAACGCGGCCAAGGAGCTGCGCGAGGAGATCGGGGCGGCGCTGCGGGAGCTGATCCCGCTGGGCGTGCTGCACCCCGACACGGGGTTGCTCGGCGACCGGGTGCTGCTGTACGCGGCACGGATCGACGGGAT
The DNA here is from genome assembly GCF_041431415.1 of Streptomyces sp. NBC_00513. GTDB lineage: Bacteria > Actinomycetota > Actinomycetes > Streptomycetales > Streptomycetaceae > Streptomyces. The sequence goes on along the minus strand of NZ_CP107845.1, from coordinate 4,361,898 downwards.
GGGCGAGCCGGCGCACGGGGAAGGCATCCGCAGTGCGCTGACGGTGCCGTTCGACGAGGCGGAGGCGATGGTCGCGGACGGCCGGATCACGGACGCCTTCACCATGGCGGCCCTGCTGCGCGCCCGCCTGGCGGGCCTGGGGAACTGACCCCGTACCGGTGCCCCTTGCCCCGGTCCGCCGGAAGCCGCCTCCGGGGGCGGCCCTCCGACGGACCGGAGCAGGGACCCGAGTACGTGACTGGGGTGCGGACCGGGTCGGGCGATCGGGCGCGGATCAGAGGCGGGGGGCCTCGGCGCGGCGGCGTGCGGCCTCGTACAGGACGACGCCCGCGGCCACACCGGCGTTGAGGGACTCGGCGCCACCGGGCATCGGAATCCGGACCAGGTGGTCGCAGTTCTCGCCGACCAGACGGCCCAGGCCCTTGCCCTCGGAACCGACCACGATGACGACGGGACCGACGAGCGCCTCCAGGTCGTTCACCGTGTGGGTGCCCTCGGCGGCGAGGCCGACGATGGTCATGCCGGCCTTCTTGTACTCCTGGAGGGCGCGCGTCAGGTTGGTGACGCGGGCGACGGGGGTACGGGCGGCCGTGCCGGCCGAGGTCTTCCAGGCACCGGCGGTCATGCCGGCGGCGCGGCGCTCGGGGATGACCACGCCGTGGCCGCCGAAGGCGGAGACGGAGCGGACGATCGCACCGAGGTTGCGCGGGTCCGTGACGCCGTCGAGGGCGACGATCAGCGGGTCCTCGCCGTTGTCGTAGGCGGCGGCGGTGAGGTCCTCCGGGTGCGCGTACTCGTACGGCGGGACCTGGAGCACCATGCCCTGGTGGTTGAGCCCGTTGGTCATCCGGTCGAGCTCGGGGCGCGGGGCTTCCATCAGGTGGATGTTGCCGCGCTCGGCCGCGAGCTGGAGGGCCTCGCGGACGCGCTCGTCGTTCTCGATGAACTGCTGGACGTACAGGGTCGTGGCGGGAACACCGTCACGCAGCGCCTCGAAGACCGGGTTGCGGCCGACGACCATCTCGCTCGTGCCCTTGGGACCGCCGCGGCGCGGGGCCGGGCGGCGCTTGGCCGCCTGCCGGGCCATCGCGTTGCTGATGCGGTTCGCCTTGTGCTTCTTGCGGTCCTCGGCCTTGGGCGTGGGGCCCTTGCCCTCCAGGCCCCTGCGCCGCTGGCCACCGCTGCCGACCGTCGCGCCCTTCTTGTTGGACGTGCGACGGTTCCTGCGCTGGCTGTTCCCGGCCATGACTTCTACCTGATTTCGTTGGTGCTGCGGTATGTACGTATGAAGAGTGTGCCGCCCGGGGGGCCGGGCGGCACAGTCGGACTGCTCCGGTGGTACTGCTCCGGTGGGCTCAGCGGGGGCCGAGCGTCCAACGGGGTCCCGTGGGGCTGTCCTCGATGACCAGGCCGGATTGCTGGAGCTGGTCGCGGATGGTGTCGGCGGTCGCCCAGTCCTTGCGGCCGCGGGCGGACTCGCGCTGCTCCAGGACGAGGCGTACGAGCGTGTCCACGGCGCCGTGCAGGTCCTCGCCCCGGTCGGTCTCGCCCGCCCAGTGCGGGTCGAGCGGGTCCAGGCCGAGGATGCCCAGCATGGCCCGCACCTCGGACAGGCGCGCGATGGCCGCGTCCTTGTCGTCGGCGGCCAGGGCGCTGTTGCCCTGGCGGACCGCGGTGTGGACGATGGCGAGCGCCTGCGGGACGCCGAGGTCGTCGTCCATGACCTCGGCGAAGGCGAGCGGGACCTCCGCGGCGGGCTCCACGGGGCCGCCGGCCTTCTCGATGACGCGCTGGTAGAAGCCCTCGATGCGCGCGAAGGCCGACTCCGCCTCGCGCAGCGACTCCTCGCTGTACTCGATCATCGAGCGGTAGTGGGGGGTGCCGAGGTAGTAGCGCAGGACGATCGGGCGCCACTGCTTGAGCATCTCGGAGACGAGGACCGAGTTCCCGAGGGACTTGGACATCTTCTCGCCGGACATGGTGACCCAGGCGTTGTGCACCCAGTACTTCGCGAACTCGTCGCCGTAGGCCTTGGCCTGGGCGATCTCGTTCTCGTGGTGCGGGAAGATCAGGTCGAGCCCGCCGCCGTGGATGTCGAAGGCACTGCCGAGGTACTTGTGCGCCATGGCGGAGCATTCGAGGTGCCAGCCGGGACGACCGCGGCCCCAGGGCGTCTCCCAGTCGGGCTCGCCGGGCTTGGTGGCCTTCCACATCGCGAAGTCGCGGGGGTCCCGCTTGCCCGTGATGCCCTTCTCGGAGGGCTGGCGCAGGTCGTCGATGTTCTGGTTGGAGAGTTCCAGGTAGCCGGGGAAGGAACGCACGTCGAAGTAGACGTTGCCGTCCGCCTCGTAGGCGTGACCGCGCTCGATGAGCGTGCGCATCATCTCGATCATCTCCGGCACGTGACCGGTGGCGCGGGGCTCGTACGTGGGCGGGAGGCAGCCCAGCGCGTCGTAGCCGTCGTTGAAGGCGCGCTCGTTCTCGTAGCCGATCGACCACCAGGGGCGGCCCTGCGTCTCGGCCTTCGCGATGATCTTGTCGTCGATGTCGGTGACGTTGCGGATGAAGGTGACGTCGAGGCCGCGGTAGGCGAACCAGCGGCGCATGATGTCGAAGTTCAGGTACGAACGGACGTGCCCGATGTGCGGGGCGGCCTGCACCGTGGCGCCACAGAGGTAGATCGAGACACAGCCCGGCGTGAGGGGGGTGAAGTCACGGATCTGCCGGGCGCTGGTGTCGTACAGGCGAATAGTCACGGCATCCAGGGTAGTGCGCGCGTAGCAGTGCCCCGCGACCCTTTGGGGACGCGGGGTGACGTTTGTGGCGCGAGACCCGGCGCGAACGCTCTCACTCGGGCGATTTCCCGGTGTTCGTCCGGTAGACGAGGGCCGTGGCGATGGCGGCGAGGCCCTCGGCCCGGCCGGTCAGGCCCAAGCCGTCGGTCGTGGTTCCGGACACGGCGACAGGGGCGCCCGCGGCGGCGGCGAGCGCCTTCTGTGCCTCTTCGCGCCGCCTGCCGATCTTCGGGCGGACGCCGATCACCTGGATCGCGATGTTGCCGATCTCGAAGCCCTCGGCCCGTACGATCCGGGCGGCCTCCGCCAGCAGGACGACGCCGGCGGCGCCGGACCACTCGGGGCGGGAGGTACCGAAGTGCGCGCCGAGGTCGCCGACACCGGCGGCCGAGAAGAGGGCGTCACAGGCCGCGTGGGCGGCGACGTCGCCGTCGGAGTGACCGGCGAGGCCGTCCTCCCCGTCCCACAGCAGGCCCGCGCACCACAGTTCGCGGCCGGTCTCGAAGGCGTGCACGTCGGTGCCGATGCCGACCTGCGGGATCAAGGGACTAGTAGGCATCGGTGGCCCTCCTGCGGGCGAGTACGGCCTCGGCGAGGACCAGGTCGAGCGGACGGGTGACCTTGAAGGCCTCTTCGTGGCCGGGCACCACCACGACGGTGACGCCCAGTTGTTCCACCATGCCGGCGTCGTCGGTCGCGCCCTCGCCCCGTACGGCGACCCGCTCGTGGGCCCGTACGAGAGTGGCGAGGTCGAAGCCCTGCGGGGTCTGCACGGCGCGCAGTCGGGCCCGGTCGGGCGTGGCGACCACCGGCTCGGGCTCGCCGGGCTTCCCGGGCTCGACCTCCTTGACGGTGTCGGCCAACGGCAGCGCCGGCACCACGGCGGGGGCACCCTGACGGACGGCCTCCACGACGGAGTCGACGGTGTCCACGGGTACCAGCGGCCGGGCCGCGTCGTGGATCAGCACGGCGCAGACGTCGGCCGGCAGGGCGTCGAGCCCGGCGCGCACGGACTCCTGGCGGGTCGCGCCGCCGGGCACCACGAGGACCTCGGTCCGCTCGGGCAGCGCGTGCTCGTCGAGCATGCGGCGCACCTCGGGCGCGTCGTCGGGCGGGGCGACGACCACGACGAGGGAGACCGCGCGGGAGCGGGCCATCGCGCGGACGGCGTGGATCAGCATGGGGATCCCGCCGAGGGTCCGCAGCGCCTTGGGGGCGCCGGGGCCGAGGCGCAGCCCGCGCCCGGCCGCCGGGATCACGGCGGCGGTGCGGGGGGTACGCGTTTCGTCAGACATCAGTAGCTCCGAGCCAGGTTTGTGACTTCGGCCGACATGGGTATGGCCTCAAGGGTGCCGGGTGCGACGCCCTCGCCCCTTCCGTGACGACCGGTCGAGCCGGCTGCCCGGACCCGGCACGCCAGTGAGATCCGCACCTCGGTGAGGGTTGCACCACAGTGTGAAAACCAGCAGGGTGGGCACCGCGGAGCGCGTTCCGTGGAACAAGCAGCGCAGGCAGTACGCACAAGCATGGGTACAGACATGCCGCAGCGCCCGGCGACAAGTTTCCTTGTCATCGGGCACCGCGGCACGACTGTGTACGACCGGTCGTGTAAGACCGGTGTTCGCGTCAGGACGCGAGAACCTCGTCGAGGAGAGCCTCGGCCTTGTCCTCGTTGGTGTTCTCGGCGAGCGCGAGTTCACTCACCAGGATCTGGCGCGCCTTGGCGAGCATGCGCTTCTCACCCGCGGAAAGCCCGCGCTCACGCTCACGACGCCACAGGTCACGCACGACTTCGGCGACCTTGATGACATCGCCAGAAGCGAGCTTCTCCAGATTTGCCTTGTAGCGCCGGGACCAGTTCGTCGGCTCTTCGGCATACGGTGCGCGAAGCACCTCGAAGACCCGGTCCAGCCCGTCCTGGCCGACTACGTCGCGAACACCGACGAACTCCGCATTGTCCGCAGGCACACGAACCGTCAGGTCGCCCTGGGCGACCTTGAGCACCAAGTAGGTCTTGTCCACGCCTTTGATCTGACGAGTCTCAATGGCCTCGATCAGCGCGGCCCCGTGATGGGGATAGACCACGGTGTCGCCAACCTTGAACGTCATGTGACAGGTACCCCTTCCGTGGCTATCCAGGGTAACACGAGAACGGACTGTTATGAATGGCGTTTTCGCAGGTCAGGGCACATCTCGGGGCTTGACAACAGCGAGGCGAACGTGCTGCGAAGGACTTCCGGAAGGGGGTATTCGCAGGTCGGAGGCGCTGTGCGGACCAGGAGAAACGGCCACGTTACACCTGACAGACGCCCCGTCCAGTGTGACGTACATCCCGTTTTGCCCGTTTCGGTAACCGAAAACCCGACTACTCCGTTCGACTGGCGGGCTGGCGTACGGGGCGGTTCCGGCCCAATCCCGAATTGATCATCGAGGGGTGTTCGAAGGAATCCCGGAATTGATCATCGAACGGCCGGCGCGCGATATGGGGAATGCGAGATCACGGGCGGATCCCCCGAAGATCGCGGGGTGATCGCGGAACCGGCGCAGGGCGGCCGGCGCGCTGCGGAGGGTCGGGTGCGGGGGCGGGGCGGCGGCTCGGTAACCTAAGCGCGCTGACACACCCTTAGGGCGGCTTCCCTCAGCCGCCCCAGGGGGAACCTCCCAGCGCACTGGCTGGGGGCGTCCACCCTCCGTCCGAACGTCCAAGGAGTTGCCGCCGCCGTGAGCCGCAGCCTTCGACGCGGCGCCCTCGCCGCTACCGCCGTCGTCTTCTCGATCGCTGCGCTCGCCGCATGCGGAGCGGGCAACAACGCCCAGACCCTCGAGATCAAGCCGGACAACGCCGCCATCACCAAGGGCGACATCAAGATCCAGAACGCCCTGGTGATCACCCAGAGCGAGCAGGACAAGAAGGGCCCGGCGGCCGTCTCGGCGACGGTCTTCAACACCGGCACCCAGGCGCAGACCCTTGACGGCATCACCCTCGCGGGTGGCAAGAGCAAGGTCGTCCTGAAGAACGCCGAGGGCGCGGGCAAGATCACCGTGCCTGCCGGCGGCTCCGTCGTCCTGGGCGGCACGGGCAACGCCTCCGCCGTGGTCGTGGGCGGCCGCGAGGCCGTCGAGGACGGAAACGTCCAGAAGGTCACCTTCCAGCTCAGCAGCACCGGCGACGTGGCGCTGGACGCCTTCGTCGTCCCGGCCGCGGGCATGTACGCGGGCTACGGCCCGACCGTGGCCCCGGCCGCCGCGCCGAGCCCGTCGGCCTCCCCGTCCGGTACCGTCTCCGGATCCCCCTCGGGCACCCCGTCCGGTGGCCCCTCCGGGTCCGCCGCGGGCACCCCGTCGGGCGCGACCTCGGGCAAGCCCTCGGGCTCCCCGTCGCAGAGCGCCGGGCACTGAGCCCCGGCCGTCACGACGCACGTACGGGAAGGGCCCCCGACCGCTCCGGCGGTCGGGGGCCCTTCCCGTTTCCCGTTGCGCGGTCCGACCCGGGTCGGGTCGGAGGCGCCGGCCTACGGCTCGAACTTGTAGCCGAGGCCGCGCACGGTGACCAGGTAGCGCGGGGCGCCCGGGTCCGGCTCGATCTTGGCGCGCAGGCGCTTGACGTGGACGTCGAGGGTCTTGGTGTCGCCGACGTAGTCGGCGCCCCAGACCCGGTCGATGAGCTGCATGCGGGTCAGTACGCGGCCCGCGTTGCGCAGCAGCATCTCCAACAGGTCGAACTCCTTGAGCGGGAGGTCCACCTTGCCGCCGGAGACCGTGACCACGTGCCGGTCGACGTCCATCCGTACCGGGCCGGCCTCCAGGGCCGCCGGGGTGACCTCCTCCGGCTCGCCGCGGCGCCGCAGCACCGCGCGGATGCGGGCGACCAGCTCCCGCGAGGAGAAGGGCTTGGTGACGTAGTCATCGGCTCCTATCTCCAACCCGACGACCTTGTCGATCTCGCTGTCCTTGGCGGTCACCATGATCACGGGGACGTTGGAACGGCCGCGCAGCTGCCGGCAGACCTCGGTGCCGGGCAGGCCGGGGAGCATCAGGTCGAGGAGGACGAGGTCGGCGCCGTTGCGCTCGAACTCGTCGAGCCCGTCGGGCCCGGTCGCGGCGATGGCGACCTCGAAGCCCTCCTTGCGGAGCATGTAGGACAGGGCGTCGCTGAAGGATTCCTCATCCTCGACGACGAGCACTCGGGTCACGGAAGGACCTCCGGGGCAGGGATGGCTGTTTCTGTTTCAAGCAGGGGTCGGGCGGGTGCGGGGGCCGTCGCAGGGGCCTGCGCGGCCGCTTCGGGCAGGCGCAGGGTGAACGTGGAGCCCTGGCCCTCGGAGCTCCACACCGACACCTCCCCGCCGTGCGATGCCGCCACGTGCTTCACGATCGCGAGACCCAGTCCGGTTCCTCCCGTGGCGCGGGAGCGGGCCGGGTCCACGCGGTAGAAGCGCTCGAAGACACGTTCGCGGTCCTTCTCCGGGATGCCGATGCCCTGGTCGGTCACGGCTATCTCGATCAAGTCTCCTCCCGGCGCGGTGACCCGGCGCGCGGCGATGCCGACGCGGGTCCGGGCCGGGCTGTAGTTGACGGCGTTCTCCACCAGGTTTCCGAGGGCCGCCGCCAGCTGCCCCCGATGTCCCCACACCCGCAGTTCGGCGGTGCCGCCGGCGGCCATGGTGATCTGCTTGGAGGTGGCCGTGTGCCGACAGCGGTCGATGGCCTCGGCCACGAGGGTGTCCACCCGCACGGGCTCGGCGTCCTCCAGGGCCTCGTCGTTCTGCACCCGGGAGAGGTCGATGAGCTCCTGTACGAGGTTGATCAGGCGGGTGGACTCGATCTGCATCCGGCCCGCGAAGCGGCTGACCGCCTCGGGGTCGTCGCAGGCGTCCATGACCGCCTCCGAGAGGAGGGAGATCGCCCCGACGGGGGTCTTCAGCTCGTGCGACACGTTCGCGACGAAGTCGCGGCGCACCGCCTCGATGCGGCGGGCCTCGGTGAGGTCCTCGACGAGCAGCAGCACCAGGCGGGAGCCGAGCGGCGCCACTCGGGCGGAGACCGCGAGGGCCTCGCCGCGGCCGGTGCCGCGGCGGGGCAGGTCCAGTTCGATCTGTCGTATCTCGCCGTCCCGGCGGGTGTCGCGCGCCATGTGGAGCATGGGTTCCACGGCGAGCTTGCCGCCGCGGACCAGCCCCAGCGCGTACGCCGCCGAGCTGGCCTTGACCACCGCGTCACCCTCGTCGAGGACGACGGCGGAGGAGCGGAGCACGGAGAGCACGGTGTCCACGCCGGGCGGGAGCACCGCGTTGATGTCGGGGCGCATGGAGCTCCGGGTGGGGCGGGCCTGGTCGCGCTCGCTCCAGCGGAACGCCAGCATCGCGATCACACCGGTGCAAAGACCGGCAATCGCTGCAGCTGCGGCGACCGCCGCGTTCACGTCCATGCACCCAGGTTAAGCAGGTGCAACGACACTTCCACAGCCGTTCGGGTGGCAGCTCGAACACTCGTCGCCCAGAGTTCACCCTGGCGACGGGGTTGATTCACTTGCGGTGCCGGAGTCGGACGCGTTCGAGGCCCACCGTGGCAACGTGAGGCAAGAAGCCACGCAGCGATAGGGCAGTAGTAGTAAGAGTCCGCGACATCAGCGGGCGAGCAGTCGAGAGAGGGACCACCATGCGCGACGCGTACCACGAGGAACTGGACTCGATCGGAGAAAGCCTGGTCGAGATGGCCCGGCTCGTCGGTTCCGCGATCGGGCGGGCCACGACCTCCATGCTCGACGCCGACCTGAAGCTGGCCGAGAGCGTCATCGCCGGGGACCAGAAGGTCGACGACCTCCAGCACGACCTGGAGGCGCGGGCCATCGCCCTGCTGGCCCGGCAGCAGCCGGTCGCCACCGACCTGCGCATCGTCGTGACCTCGCTGCGGATGAGCGCCGACCTGGAGCGCTCCGGCGACCTGGCGCAGCACGTGGCGAAGCTGGCGCGGCTGCGCTTCCCGGACACGGCGGTACCGCGTGACCTGCACGCGACCATCCTGGAGATGGGCCAGTTGGCGCAGCGCCTGATGGCGAAGGCGGCCGAGGTCATCATCACGAAGGACGTCGACCTGGCCCTCCAACTGGAGCAGGACGACGACGAGATGGACCAGTTGCACCGCACGCTGTTCCAGCACCTGATGGACGACCGCTGGAAGCACGGCATCGAGACGGCCGTCGACGTGACGCTGCTGGGCCGGTACTACGAGCGGTTCGCGGACCACGCGGTGTCGGTCGCGAAGCGCGTCGTGTACCTGGTGACGGGCGAACACGCGGACGAGCTCCAGCAGCCCACGCAGGTGGAGGGCATCTGACGCGTGTGACCGGCCGGACGGGGTCGGGGGCGGGGCGTCGTCGAGTCGGGGGCGGGGTGCCGTCTGGTCGGGGCGAGCCCCAATGCGCCGTTGACGCGCCGGTGCGGCTGGGCATGAATGAGGCGAAGGCACGAAGGCACGAAGGCACCACGCCGTACGACGACGACCTGTGCGCACGCCGCCTGCGAGGAGGATCCATGTCCGATTCCCCCGTCCCCATCACCCCGGAACACGAGCAGCCGCAGCCCCGGGAGCCGCTCCGCCTTCCGTTGCTCGCGGCCTGCGGGTGCGGCTCGGGCTGCGGCTGCGGCTGCCAGTCCGGCGCCCCCTGCCAGTGCGGCGGCTGACCCCGCCCGCCGGATCCACGTATGCGAGGGCCCCGTCCGACCCCGTCGGACGGGGTCCTTCGTGCACGCGAACTCCCTTGGCAGGGAGTCGAGTTCACTCGGATGCCATGTACGGATCCCCGTGTGCCCCAGGTTCGACGCGTGGACTTCTTCGCGCGCTTCTGGTGGGTCTTCGCGCTGTTCGGTGTTCGCCGGTGTGGCCACGGTCGCCCCGGTGAGAGGGTTCGTGCGCGAAGGGGCCGATCCCGACCCGGTGGACAGGTGTCCCGCTTCTCCCTGCGCCGCCGCTCCGCCTCGGACCGCCACAGGCCGTGAGGCCAGGGGGCGACGCCCTGCCCCGCGGACTGCCCGGCGGACTGCCCGGCGGGCCCCGCACCCCCGAATCTCGGCTGCGCTCCACCACTTCCGCATGCGATCTTGCCCGCATGAAGGAAAACGTCCCGGCGCCACTGACCATCGCCGACAGTGAGATCCTCGCGGGCCGCACCATCTCCGCGATCAAGACCATCCACGAGCACCTCGGACGCTCCCTCCAGGAAGCCGTCCTGGTCTACCACGACCGATGTGATGTCCTCCGGCGCGAACAGCCCGACGCGTTCGCCGTGGCGCTCGACGACCACTGAACGGGCTTGCACGGCACGCGGAGCGGGCCGAAGGCGCGAGCGTCGCCGCCGAGCGGGTCCGGGAAACCCTCAGGGCCCGGTCTCGGCACGGAACTCGTCGAGGAGCTCGAAGAACAACTCCACGGCCGGCGTGCCCGCCGCCTCGGCTGCTCGCTCGATCTCCACCGCCCAGCCCAGGGCGCTTGGGTACCGCATGTCGAGCCGAGGCCACAACCATTCGCCGAAGGGGCCGAAGTGCTCGAAGATCCCCATGCTTGGTGCGCCGTGTACCTCGGTGGCGACGCGGTACCCGTAGAGGATCGATTGGAGATCCCGGAGCGGGAAGGGGGGACGCAGGTGCATGCCCGGTCGTAGGCGTACCTCATCCAGGAAGTCGTGGACGTCGTGCAGCTCGCTCAACTTTCGCGGCGCACCTCCCGCCGCGGGCGAGGACGTCATACGGAGGTTCCCGTCGGGCGCCTGCCGTCATGGCTGCGGACGTGGGGGCCCGCACCGTCCAGGGCGTCCGGGAGCCGGACCGCGTAGACCTCCGGGGACTCGCTGAGTTCGAGGACTCCGCCCGGCAGTTCCCACGTCCCGCTGTCCGCGCGACGGATCGCCAGGAGCCGGCCGTCCTCGCGCAGCACCGCCCCGGCCACGGACACGGAGTGCGGTGCCTCTGACTTGCCCTGCGGGGAACTCGTACTCATGTGCGGGAGCTTAGGAGGAAGAGGGGGCCCGTACGACGAGAAACCCCCCGTCCGCCGGGAAACGGCGGACGGGGGGCTGTTCGTGGCTTGGGACTACTTCTTCTTGCCCTGGTTCTTGACGGCCTCGATGGCGGCCGCGGCGGCGGCCGGGTCGAGGTAGGTGCCGCCCGGGTTGAGGGGCTTGAACTCGGCGTCCAGCTCGTAGGCGAGCGGGATGCCGGTCGGGATGTTGAGGCCCGCGATGTCCTCGTCGGAGATGCCGTCCAGGTGCTTGACCAGGGCGCGCAGCGAGTTGCCGTGCGCGGCGACCAGGACGGTGCGGCCGGCGAGCAGGTCCGGGACGATGCCGTCGTACCAGTACGGCAGCATGCGGACGACGACGTCCTTGAGGCACTCGGTCTTCGGGCGCAGCTCCGGCGGGATGGTCGCGTAGCGCGGGTCCTCGGACTGCGAGTACTCCGTGCCGTCCTGGAGGGCCGGCGGCGGGGTGTCGTACGAGCGGCGCCACAGCATGAACTGCTCCTCGCCGAACTCGGCGAGGGTCTGGGCCTTGTCCTTGCCCTGGAGGGCGCCGTAGTGGCGCTCGTTCAGGCGCCAGGAGCGGTGGACGGGGATCCAGTGACGGTCGGCTGCCTCGAGCGCCATCTGCGCGGTGCGGATCGCGCGCTTCTGGAGCGAGGTGTGCACGACGTCGGGGAGCAGGCCGGCGTCCTTGAGCAGCTCACCGCCGCGGACCGCCTCCTTCTCGCCCTTCTCGTTGAGATTGACGTCCACCCAGCCGGTGAACAGGTTCTTCGCGTTCCACTCGCTCTCGCCGTGGCGGAGGAGGATCAGCTTGTACGGTGCGTCGGCCATGCGTACGAGCCTAATGGACGCCCCGGGGCGCTCGCGCGCGGTGTCCAGGGGGCTCGGGGGGCTTTCGTACGGGCCGCGGGGACCCGCTCGTTCGGTACTCGGGAGGGGGTCGTTTGACGTTCGGCGTCAATTGACTGGCGGGGCACCACGGACGTTCGTAGCATGCGGAAAGCCGTAGAGACACTTACATATCCTGGGGGAATCCGTATGTTCACAGGCCGTTTGACGCGGATTGCCCGGGAAAGCGTGGGGGGTCTTCCGCGCGCGTTCTGGTGGCTGTGGACGAGCACCCTCGTCAACCGGCTCGGGGCGTTCGTCGCGACGTTCATGACGTTGTACCTGACCTTGGAGCGGGGCTACTCGGGCTCGTTCGCCGGTCTGGTGGTGGCCCTGCACGGGCTGGGCGGTGTGGTGTCCTCGCTGGTCGCGGGGGTGATGACCGACCGGCTGGGACGGCGGCCGACGCTGGTGGCGGCGCAGGCGTCGACGGCGTTCTCGGTGGCGCTGCTCGGCTTCATGGAACACCCGGCGGCGATTGCCGCGGTGGCCCTGCTGGTGGGCATGACCTCGAACGCCTCGCGCCCGGCGGTGCAGGCGATGATGGCGGACCTCGTGCGGCCGGAGGACCGGGTCCGGGCCTTCGCGCTGAACTACTGGGCGATCAACCTGGGCTTCGCCGTGTCCGCGACGGTGGCGGGGTTCATCGCCGAGTACAGCTACCTCGCCGGGTTCCTGGGCGAGGCCGCGCTGACCCTGGTGTGCGCGGTGCTGGTGTTCGTGAAGCTGCCCGAGTCCCGGCCGGAGAAGAGCGCCGCGGAGAAGGCGGCGGCCGAGCCTGAGATCGGGATGGGGACGGTGCTGCGGGACGGCCGGTTCATGGGTGTGGTCGGGCTGTCGTTCCTGATCTCGCTGATCTTCATGCAGGGCTCGTTCGGACTGCCGCTGGCCATGGGCGAGGCCGGATTCTCGACGGGTGACTACGGGCTCGTCATCGCCGTGAACGGGGTGCTGATCGTGTTGCTCCAGATCCCGGTCACCCGGTTCATCGAGCACCGGGATCCGCAGATGCTGCTGGTCCTGTCGGCGCTGCTGGCCGGGTACGGGTTCGCGCTGACGGCCTTCGGCGGGGCCGTGTGGAGCCTGGGGTTGGCCGTGTGCGTGTGGACGCTGGCCGAGATCGTGAACTCGCCGACGCAGATGGGGCTGGTCGCCCGACTGTCCCCGCTGCACGGCCGGGGCCGCTACCAGGGCATGTACACGTTGTCCTGGGCCGTGGCCTCGCTGGTGGCGCCCCTGATGGCGGGGTTCACGATCGACCGGTTCGGCGCTTCCTGGCTGTGGGCCGGCACCGCCGGTCTGGGCACGGTGGCGGCGCTGGGCTACTGGCTGCTGATGCGCAACCTGCCCGAGGTCGGCGAGTCGGCGGCGCCGGCGGTCGCCGTGGTCGAGGCCCCGGTCCCGGCCCAGGTGCCGGCGGCCCAGCCCGCCGGGGTGGTCCAGGCGCCGACGCCGGAGCGGACGCCGGCCGCGACCCCGGCCGAACTCTGACGCGGCCTTCCGCGCGAAGGCTCGGCCTTCCGCGCGAAGGCTCGGGTCAGGTGCCCGCCGGGCGGGTCAGGTGCTTGAAGGCGTCGAGGTTGTAGGTCGGTTCGCCGCGGGAGACCCGCCATTCGTACTCGCGGCGGATGGCGCTCGCGAAGCCGAGTTCCAGCAGGGTGTTGAAGGCGCCGTCCGCCGCCTCCAGGACGGTGCCCAGGAGTCGGTCCAGGTCGTCCGGGGTGACCACGGTCAGCGGCAGTCGGGCCGTCAGGTACACGTCGCCGAGGCGGTCGACGGCGTAGGCCATCCCGTACAGCTTGAGGTTGCGTTCCAGCAGCCAGCGGTGGACGCCCGCCTCGTTCTCGTCGGGGTGCCTGATGACGAAGGCGTTGACCGACAGGGAGTGCTTGCCGACGCGCAGCGAGCAGGTCGTGGAGAGCTTGCGGGTGCCGGGGAGCTGGACGACGTACGTGCCCGGGTCCGGGTTCTCCCAGCTCAGCTCGGCGCCGTTCAGCGTGGCTTCGATGATCTCGGCGGTGTCAGCCATGGTGGGAGCGTACGCGACGGCGATGATCATGCATGGCCGCGGTGTAGACGTCGGCGGTGCCCGCCGCCGCGGTGTCCCAGCCGAAGAACTGCGCGTGCCGGGCCGCCTCGCCGCCCATCCGGTCCGTGAGCCCGGGGTCGTCCACGAAACGCCGCAGCTCACGGGCGTAGTCCACCGGGTCGTGGCCGGGTACGAGGATGCCCGTGACCCCGTCGTTGACGGCCACCGGCAGGCCGCCGACCTCGGCGGCCAGGACGGGCGTGCCCGTGGCCTGGGCCTCCAGGGCGACGAGCCCGAAGGACTCGTTGTAGGAGGGCATGACCAGCACGGAGGCCGCGCGGAACCAGTCCGCGAGCCGGTCCTGCGCGACCGGCGGCTGGAAGTGCACGAGGTCCGCGATGCCGAGTTTCGCCGCGAGCTTCTGGAGCCCCTCCGGTTTGGCGAGCCCGCTGCCGCTCGGCCCGCCGACGACGGGGACGAAGAGCCGCCTGCGCAGCGTCGGGTCCCGGTCCACCAGCTCCGCGACGGCCCGCAGCAGGACGTCGGGGGCCTTGAGGGGCTGGATGCGGCCCGCGAAGAGGGGGATGACGGCTTCCCGGGGCAGCCCGAGGCGGGCGCGGGCGGCGGCGCGGCCGTCGCCGACGGTGAACCGGTCGAGGTTCACCCCGGGGTGGACGACGGCCACCTTCCCGGGGTCGGCCTCGTAGTGCCGTACGAGTTCGTCCGCCTCCTCGGCGGTGTTCGCGATCAGCCGGTCGGCGGCGGAGACGATCTGGGTCTCGCCGATGACGCGGGCGGCCGGTTCGGGCGTGTCGCCCTCGGCCAGCGCCGCGTTCTTGACCTTGGCCATGGTGTGCATGGCGTGGACGAGGGGCACGCCCCAGCGTTCGGCGGCGAGCCAGCCGACGTGGCCGGAGAGCCAGTAATGGGAGTGGACGAGGTCGTAGTAGCCGGGGCGGTGCCCGGCCCAGGCCTGCATCACACCGTGGGTGAAGGCGCACAGCTGCGCCGGCAGCTCCTCCTTGGCGAGGCCCTCGTACGGGCCCGCGTCCACGTGTCGTACGAGGACGCCGGGGGCCAGCTCGACGGCCGGCGGAAGCCCTCCGGTGGTGGCCCGGGTGAAGATCTCGACCTCGATGTTGATCGCGGCGAGGCGCTTGGCGAGCTCGACGATGTACACGTTCATCCCGCCCGCGTCGCCGGTCCCCGGCTGGTGCAGCGGTGAGGTGTGCACGCTGAGCATGGCGACGCGGCGCGGCTTGCGGTGGTGGCCGACGGCCGGGAGGCGCAGGCGCGGCGGGTCGTGACGGGTGCTGCGGGCGGCGGCTATCCGACCGCTGATGCTGCCGCCGAGGCGGGACACGTACTGGCTCAAGGGAGCAGTTCCTCTCGCTCGGACGACTCGGGCGACTCGTACGACGCGTACACCGGGTGCCGCGCGGACGGCATGGCGAACGGAGCGCGGGCGGCGCTCTTCCAGCAGTGCAACCCGGACGGCGGTGCCCCGCATTCCGGGGGGCACCGTTTTCCTCGGTCGTTTGCCGGATTTTTATGTTGGGTGTGCGCTCCGCATACGCTCGGTGCATGGCCTCCCGCAGCACCCCGCCGCCCCCGAGACGCCCCGTGGGCACCGTGACGCGCGGGACCACGAACCCGAATCGTCTGCGCCGCATGGACCGCTGGATCGCGGCGACGCACGGGGCGGCGCTGCGGCGGGCGACGGCTCCCGTCGCGGTCGACCTGGGTTACGGGGCGGCGCCGTGGACGGCGGTGGAACTGCTGGCGCGGCTGCGCGCCGCGGCCCCCGCCGTGCGGGTGGTCGGCATCGAGATCGAGCCGGCGCGGGTGGCGGGTGCCAAGCCGTACGAACGGGAGGGCCTGACCTTCCGGCACGGCGGCTTCGAGGTGCCCCTGGACGGCGGCGAGGCACCGATGCTGATCCGCGCCGCGAACGTGCTGCGCCAGTACGACGAGGAGCGGGTCGAGGAGGTGTGGCGGCTGCTGTGCGCCCGGCTGGCCCCCGGCGGGCTGCTCGTCGAGGGGACCTGCGACGAGATCGGGCGCCGGCACGTGTGGGTCGCGCTCGGTCCGCAGGGGCCGCGCACGGTGACGTTCGCGACCCGGCTGGGGTCGCTGGAGCGGCCGTCGGACCTGGCCGAGCGGCTGCCGAAGGCGTTGATCCACCGGAACGTCCCGGGTGAGCCGGTGCACGCGTTCCTGCGCGACTTCGACCGGGCGTGGGCGGCGGCGGCCCCGTACGCCTCGTACGGGGCGCGGCAGCGCTGGATCCGCACGGCCCGGGCCCTGGCCGGGACTTGGCCGCTGGCGGACGGGCCGGTGCGGTGGAGGCAGGGGGAACTGACGGTGCGTTGGGAGGCGTTGCGCCCGACGGGGTGAACCTCGCGTGTCGGGGAACCCGCGCCCGGAGCGGCCCGTTGAGTCGTCAGGGGCGGGCGTGACGTGGCCGGTGATGATCAGGGGGGCATCCGCAAGGGTGTCGGAATTCACGGACTCGTGGCACCATCCCGAAGGCAGTGCCAAGTTACTGATGAATAGTCAGATCTGGTGTGGGATGACATCGGTCTGACGCGGGGCACCTGGGGGGACCATGGGGACCGTGAAGCGAGCGCACCGACGGGGCGCATCCGCTCTCACACTGTTGTGCGCGATGGCGATATTGACGGCCCCGGGCCTCGGACTCTCGGGGACGGCGCACGCGGCACCCGCCGCTCCCTCCGTGCCCGGAGCGCCGGCGGCGCCCACGCCCGAACCGGGAGCCAAGTCCCTGGAGCAGATCCGCAAGGAGATAGAGGATCTGTACCGCCAGGCCGGAAGCGCCACGGACGCCTACAACCTCGCGGAGAGCGAGACGAAGGTCCAGTCGGAGCGGATCGTCCAGATCGCGCAGTTGATCGTGGCCGGCCGCGAGCGGATCAGCGGGCTGAAGGACCGGGCCGGCGCCGCCGCCCGCGCCCAGTACCGCTCGGGCGGACTGCCGGCGGGCGCGCGGCTGGTGCTGAGCGACAGTCCGAGCCAGTTCCTGGACTCCAAGGACCGGCTGCGGCAGGGCGAGAAGGCCACCACGGACCTGCTGACCGAGCTCGACCGCACCCAGCACGACCTCCAGCGGTACGCGAAGGACGCGAGCACGGTCTGGCAGAAGCTGGAGACGAACCGGGTCGAGCGGGAGAAGTCCAAGAAGCGGATCGAGGAGAAGATCAAGGCCGCGCAGGACCTGGAGAGCAAGCTGGAGGCCGAGGAGAAGGCCCGGCTGCTCCAGCTGGAGCAGGAAGCCCAGTACAAGGCGCAGACGCAGTGGCTGTCGTCCGGCGCGATGAAGGACGTCAGCGGCAAGGCGACGGACGCGGGCAAGAGGGCGGTCCAGTTCGCCACAGCCCAGGTGGGCAAGCCGTACGAGTGGGGCGCCACGGGCCCGGGGTCGTTCGACTGCTCGGGCCTGACCTCACAGGCCTGGCTGGCGGCGGGGAAGGCGATCCCGCGGACCTCGCAGGAGCAGTTGCGGCTGCGGAAGGTCGCCGTGAAGGACATGCGGCCGGGCGATCTGATCATCTACTTCGACGACGCGAGCCATGTCGGGATGTACGTCGGGGACGGGGCCATGGTCCACGCGCCACGACCCGGCCGCGACGTGACGATGGCGGGCGCGGGCTCGATGCCGATCAAGGCGGTCGTCCGCCCGGACGCGTAGCCGCGCAGCGGCCGGTCCATGGGGTGGCGGGGTTCTCGCCGGCCCGATCCGGGCGGGGCCGTGGGCGCGTGACGCGCGGCCCACGGTGCCCGGCGGCCCGGTGGGTCCGGGTCGGGCTTCCGACGGGTACCGGGCCGGGCCCCCGGAGCGGGCTCCCGGGGCGGGCTCCCGGGGCGGGCTCCCGGGGCGGGCTCCCGGGGCGGGCTCCCGGGGCGGGCTCCGCTTCCCACTCCGGGCCGGGTACCCCTGGCGGGGACCCCCGCGGGGGTCGGTTTCGCCCGGTGCGCGTGGTGAAGCCCACATCGGGTCATCTCGGCAGCCGGGACTTCGGTCCTCCCACCGTGAGCTTGGTCATCCCATCAGCCCGCATTTCCCCCGCGATAACGGCATATGACGGAGGCCCTCCCCGGGACCTCCACCGGACCGCCATTCCGCTCCCCCGTTCCGGCCCGCTAGGGTCGAGCGCATGAGCGCACCCTCGGGGGGAGGGAAGGAACCGGAGACGATGCCCCTACCCATACCGCGGCAGAGGGAGAACCTCGCCACGGAGGGCGGCCAGGCCCTGTTGGCCACCGCCGTCGAGCACGTCCCGACCACCATCCCGGTCCCCGTACCCGCGCAGACGTCCCTGACCCTCCTGGTCATCGAGGACGATCCCGCGGGCGGCCTCACCGTGCCCGAGATACTGGACGCCGACGGCCATCGCATACGACTGCGCACCGCCCGCAACCTCACCGAGGCCACCCGGCTGCTCACTCCCGACGTGCACTGCATCCTGCTGGACCTGTCGCTCGCCAACCCGGGACCCGGTACCGCCGACGACCGGTTCGCCACGCTCCGCGAGGTCCTGCGGCTCGCCCCGCGTCACGCCGTGCTGGTGCTGACCGCCGAGGCGGACGCGGAGCACGCCGCCGAGGCGGTACGGGTGGGCGCCCAGGACTACCTCTTCCGCGACGAGCTCGACGGACGGCTGCTGAGCCGGGCCATCCGCTACGCCGTGGAGAGAAAGCGCGCCGACATAGCCCAGTACAAGCTCGCGGAATCGAAACTCCGGGCCCAGGAGAACGCCCGCCTGGAACGCGGACTGCTCCCGAACCCCCTTCTGGAGGGTTCCGACCTCCGCTTCGCCGCCCGCTACCGGCCCGGCCGCAGCCGGGCCCTGCTCGGCGGGGACTTCTACGACACGGTCCGCACCCCGGACGGCACCGTGCACGCGATGATCGGCGACGTCTGCGGCCACGGCCCCGACGAGGCCGCCCTCGGTGTCGAGCTGCGCATCGCCTGGCGGGCGCTGACCCTCGCGGGACTGTGCGGGGACGATCTGTTGGCCACGCTCCAGGAGGTGCTGGAGGTGGAGCGCCCCTGCGAGGAGATCTTCGCGACGCTGTGCACCGTGGACATCGCCCCGGACGGTCGGCGCGCCGGCCTCTGCCTGGCCGGTCATCCGGCACCGCTGATCTCCAGGCCGGGTCGGGCCGCGCGGCTCCTCCCGTACGAGAACAGCGGGCCGGCGCTCGGACTGCTCCCCAAGGCCCGCTGGCCCCGCCGCCAGGTCGAGCTGGGCGGGACCTGGAGCCTCATGCTCTACACCGACGGCCTCATCGAGGGGAAGATCGGCCAGGGCAAGGAACGGCTCGGACAGGACGGAATGATCGAGATGATCAACCGGCATCTGGATCAGGGGCTGAGCGGCGAGAGCCTGTTGGAGGCTTCCGTCACCGAGGCCCGGCGCCTCAACGGCGGCGAGCTGACCGACGACGTCGCCGTGGTCCTGCTCTCCCGCGCGGAGGGCTGAGCCCGGCGCACGGCGCCGGGCCCACCACCGGGACCCCCGGCCGGGAGTTCCTGCGAGAGCGCTTATCGGCCGCCGTTGTACGGACCGTACGGACCGTCGCTGCTGCTGCCGCCGCTGCGCCGACCGCCGCCCGACACCTGCTTCAGGGCAGGTCGAACGTCGACCATGAAGACGATGGAGGCCACCAGGCCGGCGATCTGCAGGAACAGCATCCCGAGGAAGAAGTCCACGAGGATCGTGATGCCGAGGATGACCAGCCAGAAGGTCTTGGTCTTCTTGTCGGCCGCCCGGTAGGCGTCGTCGCGCGCCATCAGCGCCAGCACGAAGGCCACGACGGCGAGCGCCAGCATGGCGTATCCGAGCAACGGGATGACCCCGTTGTCGAAACCGTTCATCAACATCGCCTCGACCACCTTCTTCCGCGTCTGATGCCCTTCGCCCCCACGCTACCGGGGGAAGCGGCCCTCACCCATGACAACGGACCGGACACCTTCCCGGTGCCCGGTCCGTCGCCTGTCCGATCGGCTCTGTCGCCGGTCGCGTCAGCTCTTGTCGCCGGTCGCGGCGACCGTCTTCTTCGCGGTGCTCTTGCGCGCCGTGGTCTTCCGGGCGGACGGCTTCTCCTCGGCGGAGGCGGAGGCGTCGGCGGAGGCGTCGGCGGCCACCGGCTCGGCGGCCGGCTCCGACTTCGCGGGCGCCGCCGGCTCCACGACCTCGGCGATGTCGACGATCTCGTCGGTCAGCTCGCCGCGCCAGGCGCGTACGGCCTGCTCGCCGTGCTCGGCGACCTTGTCGTACGTCTCCTTGGCGCGCACCGCGTACTCGGCGGCCACGCCCACACCGCGAAGGGCCAGGTCCTGGGCGGTCTCGCCCAGCTTCTTCGGGTCGATCGCCCCGAAGACCTCGGCGACCTTGGCGGTGACCGCCTCCTGCGCCCCCTTGGCCCTCTCCTGGACGACCTTCGGGTCGGTGTTCTTCACGGCCTCGATGCGTGCGGGGGCTTCGGCGCGCAGCTGCTCGATGAACCCGGGCACCTTCTTGGCCTGCTGCACCGCGAGGTCGGCGGTGCCGGCGGCGAAGTAGAGCGGGGTCGGGTCGGTGAGGGTCTTCTTCAGGTCATCGGCGATGGCCATGTGCTGGTCCTCCCGGATCACAGTCGGTTCGTATGGGGCGGCTCGTCGTCGGCATCGATCGCGGCGTCGACCGCGGCGTCGGCGTCGGCGGCTGCCGCGGCCGGCGCGTTCTCCTTGCGGAACGAGTCGTAGATCTGGAGCAGCACCTGCTTCTGCCGCTCGTTGAGGGACGGATCGGCGAGGATGACGGCCCGCGTCTCGACCTCGTCCCGATCCCGCTCGTCCAGGATTCCGGCCTGCACGTACAGCGTCTCCGCGGAGATCCGCAGCGCCTTGGCCAGTTGCTGGAGGATGTCCGCGCTCGGCTTGCGCAGCCCGCGCTCGATCTGGCTCAGGTACGGGTTCGACACCCCTGCGGCGTCGGCCAGTTGCCGCAGCGAAAGCTGGGCCTGTCGCCGTTGCTCACGGAGGTACTCGCCGAGGTTCCCGACGTTGAGCGATGCCATGCCCCGATCCTGCCGCACGTTGCTAACTATTGCAAGCAGACGCTTGCAATAACTCCCACTCCGTGAGGGACGACACCTGCCACTGCGGCTTCGCCTTCCCCGAAGAGCCCCGTACGACACTCGGCCGGGCTTCGGGGACGATCCGCCCGTAGGGTCGCGCGCATGTGGGTGGAAGGGGAAGTGGAACTGGACAGGATCAACCGGGCTGCGCTGAAGCACAATTACGGGTCCGCCGAGGACGTTCCCGCACTGCTCCGCCGATGCGCGGGTCCGGATCGGGACGACGCGGACGGCGCCTCGGACGAACTGCTCAATCTGCTCTTCCACCAGGGTGGCCGGGTCTGTTCCGCCGCCTCGGCCGCTCTGCCCTTCGTACTCCGTCTGGCTGCGACACCGCGGGTTCCGAGCCGCCGCGCGATGCTGGAACTCGTGGCGATGCAGGCGGCGGAAGCCGGTCGCGTCGATGCCCGGTTCCTCGATCCCGGCTGGTCTGCGGCGTGGACACAGGCCCTGCCCGAGTTTCCGGGCCCGCTGGACGATCCCGAGCCGGAGATCCGACGGGCCGCGGCCGACGTACTCGGTGTCTGCGACAGCCCCGGCGAGCTGCTCGGCGCCTGCGGCCTGTCCGCGTGAGGTGCGCCGCGCCCCGGCCGGGGCGCGTCCGCGCGCATGCCCCGGCCGGGGACCCGTGACTCAGAGGTCGAGGGCGCTCAGGTCGAGCTCCTTCAGGCGTTCCGGGTCGGCCAGGACGTCGATGGCGACGATCCTGCCTCCGACGACCGTGAAGGCCATCACCGACAGGCGGCGGCCGTCCATCACGACCATGACGCCGGCGGTCCCGTTGATCAGCGCGGGGCGGGCGAACGGCGAGAGGGAACCGAAGGTGATCGCCTGCGAGGCCACCGTGCGGGCGCCGTTGAACACCAGCGTGTGGCGGGCGCGCGTCACGCCGCCGTCGGAGCGCAGGACCACGTCGGGGTCGAGCACCGAGACGAGCGCCTCGAAGTCGCCGTCCCGCGCCGCGGCGAAGAAGGCGCCGACCACCTGGCGCTGGAGTGCGAGGTCCGGGTCGGGGGCCGGGGCCCTGCCGCGCACCCGGCGGCGGGCCCGACTCGCGAGCTGCCGGGTCGCGGCCGGGGTCTTCTCGATCATCGGGGCGATCTCGTCGAAGGGCACCGCGAACATGTCGTGCAGGACGAACGCGAGCCGCTCGGCCGGCGCCAGCGATTCGAGGACGACCAGCAGCGCCAGGCCCAGGGAGTCCGCCAACAGGGCCTGCTGTTCCGGGTGGAGACCGTCCTCGCCGCTGATGACCGGGTCGGGTGTCCGGGACTCCAACGGATCCTCGCGGCGGGTCGCCCGGGAACGCAGCATGTTCAGGCACACCCGGCCGACAACCGTGGTCAGCCAGGCCGCCATGTTCTCGATGGCGTCCGCGTCCGTGCCGTCCAGACGCAACCAGGCCTCCTGGACCGCGTCGTCGGCCTCACTGACCGAGCCGAGCATCCGGTAGGCCACCGCCCTCAGCCTCGGCCTGTGCTCCTCGAACCGATCCGCCCGCCATGCCCCGTGGTCCACCGCGCGTCCCCTCCCCCATGTGGTCCGGCCCGCACCCGTCCGTCGACTCCCCTGGAACGGTGGGCCGTTCAGGCGCCCGGCCGGGCGCCGATCACCACGTTCGCATACAGCTCCCGCGAGCCGACCGCCCGTACCGTGAGGCCGCCCGCGGCCAGTGCCGACGCCGTCACCGGGGACTGCCGGGCGCTCGTCTCGATCAGCAGGTGCCCGCCGGGCGCCAGCCAGTGCAGCGCCCCGGCCGCGACCCGGCGGTGGACGTCCAGACCGTCGGCGCCGCCGTCCAGGGTGGTCAGCGGTTCGTGTTCGCGGGCCTCCGGCGGCAGGAAGCCGATCTCCTCCGTGGGCACGTAGGGGGCGTTGACCACCAGGACGTCCACCCGCCCCGTGAGGTCCCCGGGCAGCGCCGCGTACAGGTCGCCCCGGTGGACGGTCCCGCCGTACGGGGCCACGTTCCGGCGGGCGTAGCCGACGGCCACCTCGTCGATGTCCGACGCGTGCAGCTCGACGCCCGGGACCTGCGAGGCCACCGCCGCGCCCAGCGCGCCCACTCCGCAGCACAGGTCGACGACCACCGCGCCGGGCCGGGCCAGCGCCACGGCCTCCCGCGCGAGGAACTCGCTGCGCCGGCGCGGTACGAACACCCCCTCGCCCACCTCCATGCGCAGGCCGCAGAAGCCCGCCCAGCCCACCACCAGCTCCAGGGGCTCGCCGGCGACCCGGCGTGCCAGCATGCCCGCCAGGTGTCCGTCGTCCCGCGCGGCGGCCGTCAGCAGGTCCGCCTCCTCCTCCGCGAAGACACAGCCGGCCGCGCGCAGGCGTTCCACGAGTGTTGCCACGTACCTCAGTCCTCGGTTTCCCATCCGTGACGTCCAGGGTCTCCAGTCGCGCCGGATCCGCCAGGATGTCGATCGCGACGATACGTCCGCCGCGCACCGTGAACTCCATGTCCTTGACGGGGTACGGGGACGAGCCGGTCAGAACACGTCCGGGCACCACGGCCGGCGAGCCGTGCGAAAGGCCGCGTCGGCGAGCGCCAGCGCCCCCGGCCGCTCCTGCGTGACCTGCCCCAGCGCGGCCAACCGGACCGCCGACTCGTCGCCGAGGTACAGGGACCCCAGCGCGGACACGTCGAGGCGCAGGTCGGCGGGCTCCTCCGTACGGGCGCAGTCGCCGGTGCCCGTGTCCAGCCGGTAGCGCCCGTCGGCCAGGCCCTCCGCGTCGGTCACCTCCAGGACGAGGACCCCCGGCACGGCGTACGTCCGCGCGCTCAGCGCCCGTACGACGTCGAGCACCCGCACCCACAGGAAGTCGGCGGCGGTCACCAGGCGTGCGGCCCGCGGATCGGGCAGCAGCAGCGGGGCGAGGTCGTCGGGGGCCCGGTATCCGGTGCGGACCTTCTGCACCCAGTCGATGGAGCACAGGAAGTGCCACAGGGCCCGCTGCGCGTCGACGGTGACCGCGATCAGGTCCTTGACCTGCACGGTGTTCTGCGGGAGCTTCGCGTCGCTCCACTGGTCGTCGGCCCGGTAGACGGCGATCCCGGCGGGTTCGCCGTCGGCCGTGCGGTGGACGGCGTGGAACGACTCCTTGTAGGGGCGGTGGGACATCTGCTCCGTGCCGGACGCCAGGTTCCACCAGCGCTCGTCGCGGTCGACGGTGCCGTGCGCGTGCGCGCGCAGCCGCTCGTGGAGGGCGGCGCCGATCCGGCGGGCCTCGGCCGCGTCCACCAGGTCGATCCGCCCGCCGTCCCCGGGCCCGGACCAGCGCGGGTCCAGGCCGGTGCGGGCCACCTCGATCTCCCACTCGGCGATCGAGGTGGCGGGCCCGTAGCCGTACCGGCCGTAGATCGGGTACTCGGCGGCGATCAGCGTGGACAGCACTTCGCCGCGGTCCTTCGCGGCCGTCAGGTCGGCGCGCATCATCCGCGTCAGCAGGCCCCGGCGGCGGTGCGTGGGCGACACGGTGACGTTGGAAACGGCGTCGGCGACGACGACGGCCCCGCCGGGAACGGTCAGCTCCTGCGCGAAGGACCGGAAGGTGGCGACGCAGCGGCCGGTCTCGGAGGCGAAGGCGCCCCGGATGCGGGCCAGGTCGCCGTACTCGGCCCGTTGGGCGACGTCGGAATCGGTGACGGGGGCGGTGGTGAGGAAGCCGGTGTTGAGGGCTCGGAGCCAGTCGGGGAGTTCGGAGGCGGCGATCGGCCGGACATCGGTGGTCATGGCCGGCCACGCTAACCGCCGCGCCGCGAGCACGTCGCCTGAATTTCCGCCGCCCCGAAGCGGCCCGCTCACCGCCGGCCCCGGCGCCCCCGCGGCTACGCCAGCAGGTCGTCCACCTGTGCCTCGCCCTCCCGGTACCGGCGGGTGATCTCCGCGCCGGCCTCGTCGGCGGTGCGCTGCAACCGTTGCCGGCGCCGGGAGACCTGCTGCTCGTAGCGCACCAAGCGGCCCATCGCCTCGTGCAGTTCGCCGTCCGTGCGGGCGCCCAGGTCCGAAAGCTCCACGTCGCAGAGCATCTCCGCCTCCAGCAGCCGGAACTCCTCGCTGTGCGGGGCGGCGAGCGTGACGTGCCGGGCCGAGGCGCTGCGGCTGGACGGGGCGTCGGCGAGGATCTCCGAGAGCCGGTCCACCACCGGCGTCTCGGGGTTCGCGCGCCGGGCCGCCTCGGGGTCGCAGCGGCGGGCGAGTTCGGCGCGCAGGATGTCGATGCGGCCGTGCAGGAGTCTGCGTACGTAGCTGAGATCGGCCTCGTCGCGCTGCGCGTCCCGGCGCAGGGCACGCAGTTCGGGCAGCCCGAGGGCGGTGGCGGGGGTGGTCGGCCCCTGCGACTCGCCGGTGCGCTGCGCGGGAGGTCTCACCGTCGCCGCCGCGACGTCGGCGGCCGTCGCCGCCGCCGAAGCGGGCGCAGGTACGGAGGTACCAGAAAGATTCATGTGAACGTGTCCGTCCCCTCGACCGGTGCCGGAGGCACCGCCTGCGTGCATCGTGCCACTGTCCGTGGTGTGGATGCAGTCCCACTGCACCCGATCGGCCCCGGACGGGTGCACGCCTGATACACAGGTGGTATGCGAGCAGTGGTGCAGAGGGTGGACGGCGCGAGCGTCGTGGTGGCCGGCGAGACCGTCGGGGAGATCGTCGGCGAGGGACTGTGCGTCCTGGTCGGGGTCACCCACGACGACACGCCGGAGAAGGCGGAGCTGCTGGCCCGCAAGCTGTGGTCGGTGCGGATCCTGGAGGCGGAGAAGTCCTGCAGCGACGTGAACGCCCCGCTGCTGGTGATCTCCCAGTTCACGCTCTACGGCGACGCGCGCAAGGGCCGCCGCCCCACCTGGAACGCGGCGGCGCCCGGCCCGGTGGCCGAGCCGCTGGTCGACGAGGTCGTGGCGCGGCTGCGGGCGCTGGGCGCGACGGTGGAGACGGGCCGGTTCGGGGCGGACATGCGCGTCTCGCTGACCAACCACGGCCCGTTCACCATCGTCATCGACGTGTAGGGCTCGCCGTGACGGCGCCCCCACGTGGGCCCGTCAGGGCGCGACGACGACCTCCTGCGCGGCGGCCGTCTTGCCGACGAGCAGCGGCGCGTCCGGCGGAACGTTCCGCTTGACCAGCGCCAACGCGATCGGCCCCAGCTCGTGGTGGCGGACGGCCGTGGTCACGAAGCCCAGCTGCCGGCCCTCCTCGCCGTCGGCGGCGAGCCGTACGGGCGTGCCGTGCGCCGGGAGCAGCACCTCGGAGCCGTCCAGGTGCAGGAACACCAGCCGGCGCGGGGGCTTCCCCAGGTTGTGGACGCGGGCGACGGTCTCCTGCCCCCGGTAGCAGCCCTTCTGGAGGTGGACGGCGGTGCCGATCCAACCGAGCTCGTGCGGGATGGTGCGGTGGTCGGTCTCCAGGCCCAGACGCGGCCGGTGCGACTCCACGCGCAGGGCCTCGTACGCCAGGAGACCCGCGGCGGGACCGTGCGCGGCGGCGAACGCCTCCAGGTCCTCGCGGGGCACGAAGACGTCCCGGCCGTGCGCGGTCTCGCGGACGGCGAGTTCCTTCGCGACCTCGGCGATCGAGCCGGCCGGCAGGTGGACGACGGCGAACTCGGCCGTGCGGTCGGCGACTTCGACGCGGTAGAAGAACTTCATGGACTCCAGGTAGGCGATCAGCGCCTCCTGGGTGTCGGGCTCGACGTGCGCCCAGACCGTCTCGCCGTCGTCGACGAGGTACAGGGCGTGCTCGATGTGCCCGTTGGCGGAGAGGATCAGCGCCTCGGTGGCCTGTCCGGGCGGCAGGTCGGTCACGTGTTGGGTGAGCAGCAGGTGCAGCCAGCTCAGCCGGTCCGTGCCGGTGACGGTCACGACCCCGCGGTGGGAGAGGTCCACGAACCCCCGGCCGTCCGCGAGTGCGCGTTGTTCGCCGTACAGCTCTCCGTAGTGGGCGGCGACGCCCTCGTCGCGGCCTTCGGCCGGTACGGCGCCGGGGAGATGGAGCAAGGGGCTGCTGGTCATGTCACCAGCGTACGACCCCGGACCCGACGATCCCACGGGGTGTCGTGCGGCGGTGCTACGTCTCGGCGGCGCGGTGCTTGGCGGCGTCCTTCGCGCAGAGCCCGAAGATCGCGAAGTGCTTCATGTCGGTCTCGAAGCCGAAGGTGGAGCGGAGCTTCGCGGTGAACTCGGCGGCCACGTCCAGATCGGCCTCGATCACCTCGGCGCAGTCGCGGCACACCAGGTGGATGTGGTGGTGCCGGTCGGCGAGGTGGTAGGTGGGGGCGCCGTGTCCGAGGTGGGCGTGCGAGACCAGTTTGAGCTCCTCCAGGAGCTCCAGCGTGCGGTAGACGGTGGAGATGTTGACCCCGGAGGCCGTCTTGCGGACCTCGACGAGGATCTCGTCGGGGGTCGCGTGCTCCAGTGCGTCGACCGCTTCGAGCACGAGTTGGCGCTGCGGGGTCAGCCGGTATCCGCGCTGCCGCAGGTCGCTCTTCCAGTCGAGTCCGCCGTCGGCGGTCCCGGTGCCCTCGGTGCTCACCACCCGGCCAGTGTAAGCGCGCGAAAGGGACCGCGGGCGGTCCCGGGGTCCCCTTCTCGCACAGGCTGTGGAAAACGGCCGATCAGCGGAAGAACGCGATGCCGTCGTCCGGCATGTCCGGCAGGTTGCGCGCCATGTCGGCGATCTCCTCCGGGGTGACGACCTTCTTGAGCTGGGCCGACATGTAGGGGCGCAGCTCGACGTCGGGCGTGGCCTTCTCGCCGACCCACATCAGGTCGCTCTTGACGTAGCCGTACAGCCGCTTGCCGCCGCTGTACGGGCCGGAGGCCGCCGTGCGGGCCACCGCGTCGGTGACGACGTCGATCTGCGGCTTCTGGTCGGCGAGGTCGCCGTACCAGACCTCGACGACGCCCTGGTCACGGACCATGACGATCTCGACCTTGCGGTCCTTGTCGATGCGCCAGTAGCCGGACTCGGATTCGAGCGGCCGCACCTTGTTGCCCTCGGAGTCGAGCACCCAGGTGTGGGAGGCGTACTCCAGGAAGTCCCGGCCGTCGTGGCTGAAGACGACTTCCTGGCCGAAGTTGCACTTCTCCTCGCCGGGGAAGTCGAAGACTCCCGCGCCCTCCCAGTTGCCGAGGAGGAAGGCGAGCGGGACGAGGCCCGGGTTCAGGTCGGACGGGATCTGGATCATGTGTGGCTGCTCAGGCGATCTGTGGGAGGGATCCGGGAGGGACGGCTGCCGATCAGGGGGTCAGCGCTGGCCCTGGTACAGCTTCTTCACGGCGAGGGCGGTGAAGGCGAGCACGCCGACGCAGACCAGGACCAGCAGGGCGGAGAAGAAAGTCTCAAGCACGGGAGGTGCTCCTCGAAGGTTGCGTTCGGGGGGTCCCCCCGGGACGGAGTCCCCGGAGGTACGGGGCCGGTCCCCAAGCCTACTGGCCCGGGACCCGGCGCACTCTGCGAGGTGGGCCGTACCGGTGGCGGGCCGGGCGTCCGGCCCCGCGTCCGGCGGGGCGCGTCATTCGTCGCGGCGGTGCTTGCCGTCCAGTTCGTCCCACCACTCGTCCGACTTCTTGTCGCCCGAGGGGTCGTCCCACCAGCGGTCGTCCGGGCCGCGCCGGTTCGCGATCATCGCGGCGACCGGCGGGATGACCATGGCGACGACGCACATCGCCACGGCGGCCGGCACGGAGAAGAGCCGTACGAAGGACCAGGCCGAGACGAAGAGGAAAAGGCAGCCGCCCATCATGAGGAAGTAGGCGCGGCGCCGCCGGGCGTACATGCCTCCAGCGTAGGTCCGGGACCGGCCGCCGCGCAGGATCCGGGACGGGCCCCCGCGCAGGCCCCGTGCACGAGCCGGGACGGGCGCTCGTGCACGGGCCGGGACGGCACGAAGGGCCGCACCCCGTTCCAGTGGCGTCCAACCCCCTGGGGTGCGGCCCTCCGGCCGTTCTCGTGTGGAGCGATCAGACGGCGATGGCCACGTCCGTCACGCCGCCGGCGTCCGCGACGACGACGGCCCGGTCCGCCTGGCCGCCCGGGACGAGTGCCCGCAGCGTCCAGGAGCCGGTGGCCGCGTAGAAGCGGAACTGGCCGGTCGCGGAGGTCGGGACCTCCGCGGTGAACTCGCCGGTCGAGTCCAGCAGCCGCACGTAACCGACGACGGGCTCGCCGTCCTTGGTCACCTGGCCCTGGATGGCGGTCTCACCGGGCTTGAGGGTGGCGAGGTCGGGCCCGCCGGTCTTTGCTCCACACATGTCTCTGTCCTGTCCTGGAGGGGTCTGCGTACGTACTGCGGGCGGCGCGGCCCCGCGGGCCCGCAGGGGCTGCTCGGGTTACTTGGCGGCGCCGAGCTCGATCGGCACGCCGACGAGCGAGCCGTACTCGGTCCACGAACCGTCGTAGTTCTTGACGTTCTCCTGGCCCAGGAGCTCGTGCAGCACGAACCACGTGAGCGCGGAGCGCTCGCCGATGCGGCAGTAGGCGATGGTGTCCTTCGCCAGATCGACCTGCTCGGCCTCGTAGAGGGCGGTCAGCTCGTCGTCGGACTTGAAGGTGCCGTCGTCGTTGGCGTTCTTCGACCACGGGATGTTGCGGGCGCTCGGCACGTGGCCGGGGCGCTGCGACTGCTCCTGCGGAAGGTGCGCCGGTGCGAGCAGCTTGCCGGAGAACTCGTCGGGCGAGCGGACGTCGACCAGGTTCAGGGAGCCGATCGCGGCGACGACGTCGTCACGGAAGGCGCGGATGGACTTGTCCTGGGCCTTGGCCTTGTACTGGGTGGCCGGGCGGTTCGGGACGTCCTTGCCGTCGACCAGGTCGCGGGAGTCGAGCTCCCACTTCTTGCGGCCGCCGTCGAGGAGCTTGACGTCCTGGTGGCCGTAGAGCTTGAAGTACCAGTAGGCGTAGGACGCGAACCAGTTGTTGTTGCCGCCGTAGAGGACGACGGTGTCGTCGTTGGAGATGCCCTTGGCGGAGAGGAGCTTCTCGAAGCCCTCCTGGTCCACGAAGTCACGGCGGACCGGGTCCTGGAGGTCGGTCTTCCAGTCGATCCGGACGGCGTTGGTGATGTGGTTCTTGTCGTAGGCGGACGTGTCCTCGTCCACCTCGACGATGACGACGTCGGCGTCGTTCAGGTGGGCCTCGACCCAGTCGGCGTCTACGAGGACGTCGCTGCGGCTCATGGTGTTCTCCTCCGGGGCAGTGTGCGGCGGGGTGGTGCTGGTGCTGCTGCGGGATGGTGCTGCGGGTGCGCGCCGCGGACGGATCGGCCTCGCGGTACCCGGGCGGGGAGGCGTCGGGCGGGCGGAAGGCGGGGTGCGGTCACGCGGGGAAGGCCAGTCGTCCGGCCGGTGGAGCGGATGCGCTCACACGTCACATGGATCGACAGAGCATGGCGGCGACGCGACACAGGTCTACTGCCCGCCGCTTCGTGAGGTCCGCCTGCTGATGCTTCATAGTCATGGATCGTAGGGACGAATCGACCGCCCTGTCACCGGTGTGTCATATGTCGAGACAGGATCGTCCGAATGATGGACGAGAAAGCCCCGGCAGGCCGCTCGGGCGGCCTCCGGGGCTCTTCGCGCGACCCACCCTTCTGAGGGGCGGACCGCACCGTCTCACGATCCGGCCAGCGACACGTTCGTGCCGGTCAGCGCCAGATGCACGCCCGCCTCGTCCGACGTCAGGGTGGTGAGCTTCAGTCCGGCCGGCAGACCGGCGTCGAGCCGGCGGTCGAAGTCGGTCTTCTTGCGGACGACCTTCTCGATCCCCGGGATCCCCTCGCCCGGAACCTCCTCGGCGCGCACCCGGACGATCTTGCCGCCCGGGGAGTCCTTCGCGTCCTCCAGCGTGACGGTCGAGATCACGCTGCGGGTGAACTTCCGGCCGAGGAAGTCCACCGTCGCGCTGACCTTCACCTTGCCCGGCTGTCCGCCGTAGGAGACGGTCACCCCGGTCTCCGAGGCCGCGGTCAGGTCCGCGTACGAGACCAGGGCCTTGCCCTCGGCCCTGCCGGCCGTGCCGCCGCTGTAGTCGCTGTTCAACTTCACGTCGTGGAAGGCGGCTTCGATCCGCGTCAGCCGTGCCTTGCGGCCTTCGGCGGAGGCGTCCACGCCCGTGAGCACCAGATCCACCTGCTCCAGCCGGTGGTCCAACGCCTGGGTCAGGAACGGGAAGCCGTGGATGTCCACCTTCACGTCACCCGACAACCCCTGCCGGGACTGGATCTTGTCGGCCAGCTGGTTCTCGGCGTAATCGACCGCCCAGCGGTCGGCGCCCACGAACAGGGCCCCCAGGATCACTCCGATGATGACGATGGCCCGCAGAAAACGCACGTGCCCCTCCCCCAATAGATCAGTACGTGCGCTCTAGTTGACCACGCCTGGAAAGGGAGGGGTCGAACGTGCGGCCGACGTCAGCCCACCACCCGGCCCATCAGGTAGACGGCGGGAGCCGCCGCCGCCAGCGGCAACGCGACACCGGCCGTCATGTGGACGAACTTCGACGGGTAGTCGTACGCGGCCACCCGCAGGCCGACCAGGGCGCACACCCCGGCGGCCAGACCGAGCAGCGCCCCGCCGGTCCCGATGCCCGTCATCGTGCCGACCGCGATGCCCGCACCCGCCGCGGCGGCCAGCGAGACCGCCACGGACGCCGGCGCGGGCAGCGGCAGGGCCCGGGCGAAGACGGCGACCGCCACGGCGGCCCCTCCCACGCTGACGGCCTCGGAGCCGGCCGCCAGGTACCCGGCGCAGACGATGGCGAGGGCGGCGGAGGCCACCGAGGCCATGAGTCCGTACATCCGCTCGTCGGGGTCCGCGTGACTGCGGAGCTGGAGCACCAGCGTGAGCAGCACCCAGGCACCGAGGGTGCCGATGATCGCGCCGGGCCCGTTCACGTCGTCCACGGCGAGCACGGCGGCGTCCGCGACCACGGCGCCGAGGAAGGCGAGGGCGATGCCCTGACGGGCGGGCCACATGCCGTTGAGGCGGAACCAGCCGGCCGCGGTGAGGCCCTGGAGGGCGATCAGCGGCACGAGCAGCGCGAGGTCGCCGAACGCGGCGGCCGCGGCCAGCAGCAGTCCGAGGGCGGCGGTCAGTATCGCCGACTGCGGACCGGGGTCGATGATCGGCGACCGACCCTCGGCGCGGGCCTGCGCCGGGTCGACGGCGCGGAGCGTGTTGCCCGCGAGCGTCGGCGGGGAGTACTCGGACCGCGTACCGGGGTCGGCGTCGGGGTCCGGGGAACCCCGTGCGGGCTCCGGGGCGGCCGTCACCGGCGGCAGATAGGCGGTGGCC
Organism: Streptomyces sp. NBC_00513; assembly: GCF_041431415.1. Lineage (GTDB taxonomy): Bacteria > Actinomycetota > Actinomycetes > Streptomycetales > Streptomycetaceae > Streptomyces. Next base: position 4,329,734 of record NZ_CP107845.1, on the reverse strand, counting down.
TCCACGGCCGGCTCCGCGGTCTGCGGCGGCAGGTACGCCGTCTCCTCGGCCCAGCCGGCCGCGGCGGGCGGGGCGGCGGGGGCTTGGGCGGGGGCGGGGGCTTGGGCCGCCGGGGCCTCCTCGCGGAACCACCCCTCGGGCGCCACGGGCTGCCCGTACGACGCCTGCTGCGGCTGCTGCGCCTGGAACTGCCGGGGCTGGAACTGCTGCCCCTGCGACTGCTGGGGCTGCTGGGGCTGGAACTGCTGTCCCTGCGACTGCTGGGGCTGCTGCGACTGCTGGGGCTCCTGGTACGGAGGCAGGTACGCGGTCTCGGCCCACTCCTGGGCGGGCGCCGCCTGCGCCTCCTCGCGGAACCAGGCCTCCGGCGCCACGGGCTGCCCGTACGACGCCTGCTGCGGCTGCTGCTGGGGCTGGAACTGCCCTTGCGACTGCTGGGGCTGCTGCGACTGCTGGGGCTGGAACTGCTGCCCCGGCTGCTGCTGCTGCTGGAACTGCTGTCCCTGCTGCTGCGGCTGCCCCGGCTGCGGCTGCCCGGAGTCCTGGTACGGCTCCCGGTACGGCGGCGGGTACGCCGTCTCGGCCCACTCCTGGGCGGGCGCCGCCTGCGCCTCCTCGCGGAACCAGGCCTCGGGCGCCGCGGGCTGCGCCGGCTGCTGCCCGCTCCGGCCCGGGACCCCGCCGAGCTGCGGCTGCATCGGCTGGTAGCCGGTGTCCCAGGTGTCGGCCTGCCAGGTCTGCGTCCCGTACGGATCGTACGGATCGTGCTGTTGCTGCTCCTGCTCTTGCTGCTGCCTGCGCTGTTGCTCTTCGGGGGTACTCATGGGCTCCCGCTCACCCGCCCGCGAACGGCGGAAGCACCTCGACGGTGCCGCCTTCCGTGAGCAGGACGGCATCGTGCGGGCGCTTGCCCACAGGTTCTTCGTTCACGAGGAAGGAGCAGCGCAGCAGGACCCGGGTCAGTTCTCCCGGGTGGCGTTCGCGCACGGCGTCGAGCGCCTCGCCCAGTGTCCGCGCCGCGTACGGCTCCTCCGCCGTCCCGGCGGCGGCCTTGGCCGCCGCCCAGTAGCGGATGGTTCCGGTTGCCACAGCTGCTCCCCTCGTCGGCTCTCTGTTCGTCGGCATCCATGATGACCCCTCCGAACACCCACCCCCGTGTGCCTCCGCGCGCCCCGAGTGCGCCCGCGTGCGGCGACCAGAGGCCGCCGATCAGACGAAACCGGGGCATACCCTGGTGACGGGCGTGGCAGGAACCACAGAAGGGGTTCGCCGGAGCCTCTGCCCCGGAAGGGCCGGTGGGCTATTCTGGCGGCGTAGAGGATCCGGGCAACGTTGCCCCCGGGTCCTTTTGTGCTTTCAGCGCGTTGAACGGACCGAGAAGAGTGCGTCACCCCGGACCCCAGGGCGCGGGGACCGGGGGCGCGAGGCAAGTCGTACGAAGCAGTGCCGCGAAAGTCCTCGACGGGACCGAGGAGGAACCGACGTGATGGACCAGCGATCCGTGCACACGCACGTGCACAAACGCCCGACCCGGGCAGGTGGTCGGGCATGAGCTCTCTCCTGCTGCTGACCAACGCCCTGCAGCCGTCGACCGAGGTGCTGCCCGCCCTCGGCCTGCTGCTGCACAACGTACGGGTGGCGCCCGCCGAGGGACCGGCCCTCGTGGACACCCCCGGAGCCGATGTCATCCTCATCGACGGGCGCCGCGACCTCCCGCAGGTGCGGTCGCTGTGCCAGCTGCTCCGCTCGACGGGCCCCGGCTGTCCGCTCGTCCTCGTCGTCACGGAGGGCGGTCTGGCCGCCGTCACGGCCGACTGGGGCATCGACGACGTCCTCCTCGACACCGCCGGGCCCGCCGAGGTGGAGGCGCGCCTGCGGCTCGCCACCGGCCGGCAGCAGATGGGCTCCGACGACTCCCCGATGGAGATCCGCAACGGCGATCTGTCGGTCGACGAGGCCACCTATTCGGCGAAGCTGAAGGGCCGGGTCCTGGACCTGACCTTCAAGGAGTTCGAGCTGCTCAAATACCTCGCGCAGCACCCGGGACGGGTCTTCACCCGCGCCCAGCTGCTCCAGGAGGTCTGGGGATACGACTACTTCGGCGGCACCCGGACGGTCGACGTCCACGTGCGTCGGCTGCGGGCCAAGCTCGGCCCCGAGCACGAGTCGCTGATCGGGACCGTGCGCAACGTCGGCTACCGCTTCGTCACGCCCGAGAAGGTCGAGCGGGCGGCGGCGGAAGCGGCGGCCCAGGCCACCGCGAAGGCGGCTGCGGCCCTCCCCCGTCCGGAGGAGACCCCGGTGCAGATCGAGTCTGCGGGACGGCCTGCCCAGAGGTAGGTCACCCCGCGTAGACTGCCGCGCGTGGCCAAGGTGACGCGGGATGACGTGGCGCGACTTGCGGGTACCTCTACCGCCGTCGTGAGCTATGTCATCAACAACGGACCCAGGCCGGTTGCCCCGGCCACGCGCGAGCGTGTACTCGCCGCGATCAAGGAGCTGGGCTACCGGCCCGACCGGGTCGCGCAGGCCATGGCGTCCCGGCGCACCGACCTCATAGGCATGATCGTCCCGGACGCCCGGCAGCCGTTCTTCGCGGAGATGGCGCACGCGGTCGAACAGGCCGCCGCCGAGCGCGGGAAGATGGTCCTGGTCGGCAACTCCGACTACCGCGACGAGCGCGAGGTCCACTACCTGCGGGCCTTCCTCGGCATGCGGGTCTCCGGGCTGATCCTGGTCAGCCAGGGCATGAGCGAGCGCGCCGCCTCGGAGATCGAGGCGTGGGACGCGCGGATCGTGCTGCTGCACGAGCGTCCCGAGGCCATCGACGACGTCGCGGTGATCACCGACGACATCGGCGGCGCGCAGCTCGCCACCCGGCACCTGTTGGAGCACGGGCACCCGTACGTGGCCTGCATCGGCGGCGTCGAGAACACCCCGTCGGTCGGCGACCCGGTCGCGGACCACGTCGAGGGCTGGCGGCGGGCCATGCTGGAGGCCGGGCGCTCGGTGGAGGGGCGGCTCTTCGAGGCCCCGTACAACCGCTACGACGCGTACACCGTCGCCCTGGAGGTCCTGTCGGGGCCGAACCGGCCCCCGGCGATCTTCTGCGCCACCGACGACCAGGCCATCGGTGTGCTGCGGGCGGCGCGGGAGCTGCGCATCGACGTACCGGGCGAACTGGCCGTGGCCGGCTTCGACGACGTCAAGGAAGCGGCGCTGACGGACCCGCCGCTGACCACCATCGCCTCCGACCGCACGGCGATGGCGCGCGCGGCGGTGGACCTCGTGCTGGACGACGCCCTGCGGGTGGCGGGCTCGCGCCGGGAACGGCTCAAGCAGTTCCCGTCGGCGCTCGTGATCCGACGGTCCTGCGGCTGCCACTAGGACCTCTCCGTCGGTCGGGCTCGGGCATCCCCGAGCCCGATCCCGACCCCTGTCCTTATATCGGGCATACGCGGTTCTGTCGGGCTTCTCAGCCGGGACTCAGGAAGCTCTCATGATCCCCGGACACAGTCATAGACATGACCGAGAGCTTCCGCCGCGAAGGCGAGTACCCCCAGGAGAACCGCCCCCAGCCCGAGCCGTTCGGCGAGGACTGGCAGCGCGGACGTGACCGGCTCGCCCAGGAGGCCGCGGCGGGCGCCTACCCGCCGCCGCCCCCGTACCCGCCCGCCGCGCCGGCGCCCGGTTGGCACGAGGCGCACCGGCCGCCCGTCGTCCCGGGCGAGACGGTGCCCGCCGAAGACGGCGGCCGGGACCGGCCCGCGCCCGCCCCGGAAGGGCCCGCGCACGCCGGGCCGGCCCGCGCCAAGCGGCCCGTGGCCCTGCTGGCCGCCGTCGCGCTGGCCGCCGCCGTCGTGGGCGGTGGCACCGCCGCGGCGGTGCAGCAGTACCTCGGCGGGCAGAACACCGGCGGCTCCGGCATCAGCGGCACCAACGTCTCCCAGTCCAGCAACGGCACCGTCTCCGGCGTGGCCGAGCAAGTCAGCCCGTCCGTCGTGCGCATCGACACCCGCACCTCGTCCGGCCAGGGCACCGGCTCCGGCATCGTCCTCACCGCCGACGGGGAGATCGTCACCAACAACCACGTGGTCGAGGGGGCTTCCGAGATCCAGGTGACGATGAGCGACGGCAAGAAGTACACCGCCAAGACCGTCGGCACCGACCCGGACAAGGACCTCGCCCTGATCAAGCTCCAGGGCGCCAGTGGCCTCAAGGCGGCCAAGCTCGGCAACTCCGACGGGCTCAAGGTGGGCGACGAGGTCGTGGCCATCGGCTCCCCGGACCGGCTGACCGGAACCGTCACCAGCGGCATCGTCTCCGCCCTGAACCGCGACGTGAACGTGCCCAAGTCCGAGCAGCAGGCCCCGCAGGGCCGCCAAGGCGGCGGCTGGCCGTTCTCGTACGAGGGACAGCAGTTCAACGGGAACACCGGCCAGAACACCACCTCCTACAAGGCCATCCAGACGGACGCCTCGCTCAACCCCGGCAACTCCGGCGGCGCCCTCGTCAACATGAACGGCGAGATCGTCGGAATGCCCTCCGCGATCTACTCCCCCTCCAGTGACAGCAGCAGCGCCGGCAGCGTCGGCCTCGGCTTCGCCATTCCGGTCAACACCATCAAGGCCGACCTCGACTCCCTGCGCGGCGGCGGCAGCGGAAGCGGCAGCGCCGGCAACGACGGCGCCGACTCGGGCGCCGGCGACTCGGGCGGCGCCGCCAACGGCTTCGGGACCTCCTTCTAGGCGCCCCGTGCGAGTCTGATAGGACCGACCACCACCCCCGGGGGACCCACATGAACGCCGCCGAAGGCGACCAGCAGCGCATCCTCGTCGTCGACGACGAGCCGGCCGTCCGCGAGGCCCTGCGCCGCTCCCTCGCCTTCGAGGGATACGGCGCGCGGACCGCGGTCGACGGCCTGGACGCCCTCGACCAGGCGGTCTCGTACGCCCCCGACCTGATCGTGCTGGACATCCAGATGCCGCGGATGGACGGCTTGACCGCGGCCCGGCGGCTGCGCGCCGCCGGCAGCACCACCCCGATCCTGATGCTGACCGCCCGCGACACCGTCGGCGACCGCGTCACCGGCCTCGACGCGGGCGCCGACGACTACCTGGTGAAGCCGTTCGAGCTGGACGAGCTGTTCGCTCGGGTCCGGGCGCTGCTGCGGCGCAGCTCGTACACCGCGCCCGCGGCCGGCGGGCCGGAGCCCGAGGACGCGCTGACCTTCGGCGACCTGCGGATGGACCTCGCGACCCGCGAGGTGACCCGGGCCGGGCGGCAGGTGGAGCTGACCCGCACCGAGTTCACGCTGCTGGAGATGTTCCTCGCGCACCCGCGCCAGGTCCTGACCCGGGAGCAGATCCTGAAGACCGTCTGGGGCTTCGACTTCGAACCCAGCTCCAACTCCCTGGACGTGTACGTGATGTACCTGCGCCGCAAGACCGAGGCCGGCGGGGAGCCGCGCCTGGTCCACACCGTGCGCGGGGTGGGATACGTGCTGCGCGCCGCCGGGGCCGGGGACCACGGAGGGCCCGAGTGAACCCGGTCGCCGGATTCCGCGCGCTGCCGCTGCGCTCCCGGCTGGCGCTGCTGGTCGCGGTCGCGGTCGCGGTCGCCGTGGCCGCCGTGGCGGCGGTGTCCTGGGTGATGGTGCGCGCCCAGCTGCGGGACCAGCTGGACCGCTCGCTGATGGCCACCAACCCGAACCCGCAGGTGGGGCGGGTACTGGACGGGGGCCGCTGTGTGACCCGCCCCGCCGAATCGCAGCAGGACATCGCCGGGAACCTGAACGCGACGGTCCAGATCGTCACCGACCAGGGCGGGCACTGCTGGGTGAGCGGGCCGGCGACGCTGCCGGTGACCGCCATCGACAGGGAGATCGCGGCGGGCAAGCGGCGGGCCACCCTCCAGGACGTGACGACCTCCGAAGGCGTCGACATGCGCGTCTACACGACGCCCGCGCAGGTGGTGTCCGGCGGGCCCGTGTTCGGCATCTCCATCGCCAAGCCGCTCGCCGACATCGACAAGCCGCTGTCCACGCTGGCCTGGGTACTGCTCCTGGTGTCCGGCATCGGTGTCGTGGGCGCGGGCGCGGCCGGCCTGTGGGTGGCCCGTACCGGTCTGCGGCCGGTCGACGAACTCACCGGCGCCGTCGAGCACATCGCCCGTACCGAGGACCTCACGGTGCGGATCCCCGACGAGGGCGAGGACGAGATCGCCCGGCTGTCTCGGTCCTTCAACTCGATGACCGCCGCACTGGCCTCCTCCCGGGACCGGCAGGCCCAGCTGATCGCGGACGCCGGTCACGAGCTGCGCACCCCGCTGACCTCACTGCGGACGAACATCGAGCTGCTGGCGCGCAGCGAGGAGACCGGCCGGGCGATTCCGCCGCAGGACCGCCGGGAGCTGCTGGCGTCGGTGAAGGCGCAGATGACGGAGTTGGCGTCGCTGATCGGGGACCTCCAGGAGCTGTCCCGCCCGGACGCGGCCTCGCCGGGCCCGCTCGGGGTGGTGGCCCTGCACGAGATCGTCGGGTCCGCGCTGTCGCGGGCCCGGCTGCGCGGTCCGGAGCTGACGTTCGGCTCGTCGCTGGAGCCCTGGTACGTGCGGGGCGAGGCGGCGGCGCTGGAGCGTGCGGTGGTCAACGTCCTGGACAACGCGGTGAAGTTCAGCCCGCCCGGCGGCCGGGTCGAGGTGGCGCTGCACGCCGGGGAGCTGACCGTACGGGACCACGGGCCGGGCATCCCGGACCAGGACCTGCCGCACGTCTTCGAGCGGTTCTGGCGGTCCCCGTCGGCCCGCGCCCTGCCCGGCAGCGGGCTGGGCCTGTCGATCGTGGCCCGTACGGTGGGCCGCGCGGGCGGCAGCGCCGAGCTGCGGGCGGCCCGGGACGGCGGCCCGGGCACGGAGGCGGTGCTCCGCATCCCGGGCGCGCCGACCCCTCCGCCGGCAGCGGATCCGCAGGCGTCACCGCCCTCGGGCGGCGCGTCAGTTGTGCCGGATCAGTGAGGTGACGAGTCCGGAGCGGGTGTTGGGGAAGTCCATGGGGACGATGCCGAGCCCGGTCCGGCCGGCCATCTCCCCGCCGTCCACGAAGCCGTGGACCTGCGGGTTGAGTCGGTCGGAGTTCCAGCGCGGGGGCATGTAGGCGGCGGTGCTGGCGTAGTTCACGAACAGCTTCCCGGGCTGCTGCACGGCCTTGCGGAAGTGGTTCTCGATCCGGCCCCGCTTGGCGAAGGGCTCGGTGTTGTAGTCGTCCTGGATGTCGAAGACGTTCCCGTCGCCGTACCGCAGGCCGGGCAGTCCGCCGTTGTCGGCGAGCAGCACCACCTTGCCGCGGGCCTGCCCCAGGGACGAGGGCAGGGTGTCGGCGATCCGGAAGAGGGGACGCCAGCCCCGGTTGTCGAGGTAGTCGTCGAAGACGGCGCGGAAGGTGGCGTCGCTGTCCTCGGAGTACTCCTGCTTGACGCGCATCAGCACGGTCTCGGAGGGGTGCGCGGCGAGGAAGTTCCCACAGTCGACGAGGACGTCCCCGAACATCAGGTCCTGGAAGAAGGCCGCGTGGTGGATGGCGAACGAGCCGCCCGTGACCCGACATCGGACGTCGAGGAAGCGGATGCCCGCGTCGAGCTGCTGCGCGATCGAGGTGTTCTGGCAGGCGACGTAGAGCCCGCCCTTGCGGGCGCCGGAGTCGTGGGTGCCGGGGATGGTCATGCGCTGGAGGGGGGTGGAGTCGGCGAGGCCGGCCATCCAGTCCTGTGTGCCGAGCGTGGCCGCCGAGGCCCGGCCCGCCGCCCCCGTCCCGAGGGCGGCTCCCGCCGCCAGCGCGCCGACCAGGAACCTCCGCCGGTCCATTCCGCTTCCCATGCCCGCCCCTTCGCCGACCCAGTGGTGGGACGGGATCATGGCATGCGGGACCGGGCATTGCTACCCATCGGTAGTGGTCAGCTTTCGAGCAACTCCGCCATGGCGCGCAGGCCTTGGGCGAGCTCGTGGCCGTCCGGCGCCGCCTCCGGGTCGGTCAGGCACTGCACCATCACGCCGCTGAGCAGCGCGATGTGCACCGAACCGAGGGCCCGTACGTCCGCTTCGGAGACCTCTTCCTCGGGGACGCCCCGGAGTTGGGCCGCGACCATGCGCCGGGACCGGCGCTGGCCCTCGGCGAGGATCGCGAGGACCTCGGGCGAGGACTGCGCGTGGACGAAGGCCTCGACGTTGGCGATCCACAGCCAGCGCATGTCGCCGAAGTCCCGGATCTTGCGGTCCCAGGTGTCGGCGTACCGCTCCTCGGCGGTGTCCCCCTCGCCGGCGAGCCGGCCGGCCGCCGCGGCCCACTCGTCCATGGCGTCGAACAGCGCGCGGTTCAGGAGCGCCTCGCGCGAACCGAAGTGGTAGCCGATCGCGGCCATGCTCACCTTCGACGCCGAGGCGATGTCGCGCACGGTCGTGCGCAGATAGCCCTTCTCCTCCAGGCAGCGGCGCGCTCCGGCCAACAGGTCCTCGCGATTTCCCATGCGGGGATCGTATCCGCGCCCCGGTTCTTGGGCGCTCGCCTCAGGCAGATGCACTACACATGCGTATTGCGCGCTTGCCCAAATGCCGGCAGCCTTGAACCGGAACACCGATCGATCCGACCCGTCGATCGATCCGACCGATCACACCCGGGGAGAAGCCACGCCATGCGCCACGAGCTGAAGATCGACGACCGCACCCTGTCCCACCTGGACTTCGGCGGCCCCGGCCGGCCGCTGCTCGTGCTCCACGGCGGCCTCTCCGAAGGCGCCGCCTTCACCGGCCTCGCCGCCCACCTCGGCGACGCCTGGCGGGTCATCGCCCCCGACCAGCGCGGCCACGGCGACTCCGACCGGGCCCCCGACTACCGGCGCGAGGGCTACGTCGCCGACGCCGTGGCCCTCCTCGACCACCTCGGCCTCGACGCCCCCGTCGCCGTCCTCGGCTACTCCCTCGGCGGCCTCAACGCGATCCACCTGGCCGCCGCCCACCCCGACCGGGTCCGCGCGCTCATCGACGTGGACGCCGGGCTGGAGGTCGACCCCGACGGGCCGGAGCCGTTCCCCTTCCTGCGCGGGATCCCGTACACCGGCGAGAGCCCCGAGGCGCTCCTCGCGGCCGTCGGCCCGATCGTCGCCCAGTTCGTCACCGGCGCCCTGCGACCGCTGCCCGACACCGGGCACTGGCGGCTGCCGTTCCACCCGCAGGACATGCTCGACTCCATCCACGCCTGCCGGGGCGACCACTGGGACGCCTGGCTGGCGAGCACCTGCCCCGCCCTGCTGATCCACGGCACCCGCAGCGCGGCCCTCCCGCGGCGACTGGCCGACGCGATGGTCACCCGACGGCCGGGAACCTCGTACGCCCCGCTCGACGGGGACCACTTCGTGCCGTTCACCGACCCGCGGGGCTTCCACGAGGCCGTCGGGGCGTTCCTCGACCGGCTCTGAACCCCTCCCGGCGGCGCCGGGGACCGCCGGGAACGCCGAAGGGGCGACGGGCCGCCGGGCCCGTCGCCCCTTCGGGCGCGCTGTGCGCGAAAGTGTCGCCTGGTGTTACTTGACGATCGTGATCCGGTTCGCCGCCGGCGGCGCGATCGGGGACTCCTGCGAGGAGTTGTTCGTCAGGTAGGCGTTGAAGCAGTCCAGGTCGGACGCGCCCACCAGCTTGTTCTTGTGCTCCTTCAGGACGGTGAAACCGTCACCGCCGCCCGCGAGGAACTCGTTCATCGCGACCCGGTAGGTCTTGGCGGGGTCGATGGCCGCGCCGTTCAGCTTCACCGAGTCCACGACGATGCGGTCCGCGCCCGCCTTCGTCAGGTCCAGGGTGTACGTGAAGCCCTTCGAGACCTGGAGGATCTTCGGGTTCGGGCCGTTGACCGTACCGCTGACCTGCTGCTGCAGCGCGGTGATCAGCTGCGCGCCGGTCAGGTCCACGATGTTCATCATGTTGGTGAACGGCTGGACCGTGAAGGACTCGCCGTACGTCACCACACCGTCGCCCTCGGCCCCGGAGGCCTTGAAGGCGAGGTCCGAACGGATGCCGCCCGGGTTCATGACGGCCAGCTGCGCGCCACCCTTGTCGGCCGGGGCCAGGGCCTCCAGCTGCGCGTCGGCGATCAGGTCGCCGAGCGGCTTCTCGGGCGCCTCCGAGCCGCGACCCGGGATGTCGGCCGAGATGAAGCCCTGGGGGCGGCTCGCGATCGGGGCCGCCAGCTCGTTCCAACGCCGGATCAGGTCGCTCATGTCCGCGGCCTTGGGCTGCTCGCGGCCCACGACCTTGTTGACCGGCTTGGGCGAGGTGACCGGCGTACGGACGATGTCCTTGGTCTGCCGGTCGTACGTGAGCGTGGTGTCCGTGTACAGCCGACCGATGGATGCGGCCGAGGTGACCGTGCGCGGGTTGCCCGCCGGGTCGGGGATGTTGCACGCGTACGCCTGGTGCGTGTGGCCGGTCACCAGCGCGTCGACCTTGGGGTCGACCTTCTTGGCGATGTCCACGATCGCGCCCGAGATGCCGGCGCCCGCGCCGGGGGTGTCGCAGTCGTAGTTGTACGCGCCGCCCGCGGGCAGACCGCCCTCGTGGATGAGCGCGACGATCGACTTCACGCCCTGCTTGTTCAGCTCCGCGGCGTACTTGTTGATCGTCTCGACCTCGTCGCCGAACTTGAGGCCCTTGACGCCCTCGGCGGTGACGACGTCCGGAGTGCCCTCCAGGGTGACGCCGATGAAGCCGATCTTCACGTCCCCCTTCTTCCAGACGAAGGTGGGCGACATCAGCGGACGCTTGGTCTTCACGTCCGTCACGTTCGCGGCGAGGTACTGGAACTCCGCTCCGGTGAACGTCTTGCCGTACTCGAAACAGCCCTCGGTGGGGTGGCAACCGCCGTACGCCATGCGGCGCAGCTCGGTCTTACCCTCGTCGAACTCGTGGTTGCCGACGCTGGAGACGTTCAAGCCGAGCTTGTTCATCGCCTCGATGGTCGGCTCGTCGTGGAAGAGCCCCGACAGCATCGGGCTGCCGCCGATCATGTCACCGGCCGCGGCGGTGACGGAGTACTCGTGGCCCTTGCGGGCTTCGCGCAGGCTCGTCGCCAGGTACTCGACGCCGCCCGCGGGTATGGCCTTGGTGGTGCCGTCCGCCTGGCGTTCGGTCACGGTGCCGGAGGAACCCTGCGGGGGCTCCAGCGTGCCGTGGAAGTCATTGAACGAAAGCATCTGAACGTCGACGGTCCGGCTCTTGGCCGCACCGCCACCACTCGCGGCTCCGGCCGGAAGGGCGGCGGCGACCAGGGCTCCGGCGCCGGCCGTGGCGGCGAGAGCGGCGAGGGTCAACCGGCGGGCTCGGCGGTGCCGTTGTGGCTTCGCTGACATTTAGTCCCCTTTGCGGACAGCGAGACAACTTGGGAGGTCCGCCGCAGCCTATTGTCAACGCGCGTAGCACGACAGGGGCTAATGGGTTACGGGCTGGTTGCGGTCGTACGGTGGGGTCATGACTGACGCAGCAGCGGCCCTGGAGCCGGGACGGCAGATTGAGACCCTCGACGAGCTGACGGAGGAACAGGCCGACGCCGTACTCACCCTGATCACGGACGCCGCCCGCACCGACGGCACCACCGCCGTGTCCGAACAGGGACGCATCCAGCTCCGCGGCGGACCCCGCGAGGGCATCCGGCACTTCCTGCTCACCGCCGACGGACGCCTCACCGCGTACGGGCAACTGGAGGACACCGACCCGGTGGAGGCCCCCGCCGCGGAACTCGTCGTCCACCCCTCCCTGCGCGGCCGCGGCCACGGCCGGGCCCTGGGCACCGCCCTGCTGGCCGCCTCGGGCAAGCGCATCCGCGTCTGGGCCCACGGCGGCAAGTCCGCCGCCCGGCACCTCGCGCAGGTCCTCGGTCTGACCCTGTTCCGCGAACTGCGCCAGCTGCGCCGCCCGCTCGGCCCGGAGGCACCGCCGCTGCCCGAACCCGCCCTGCCGGCCGGGGTCACCGTACGCACCTTCGTCCCCGGCGCCGACGACGCGGCCTGGATCGCGGCGAACGCGGCCGCCTTCGCCCACCACCCCGAGCAGGGCTCCCTCACCGAACGGGACCTGGCCGACCGCATCGCGCAGCCCTGGTTCGACGCCAAGGGCTTCTTCCTCGCGGAACGCGACGGCGAACTGATCGGCTTCCACTGGACGAAGATCCACGCCGAGGAGCGGCTCGGCGAGGTCTACGTCGTCGGCGTCCGCCCCGGCGCCCAGGGCGGCGGCCTCGGCAAGGCCCTCACCGCGATCGGCCTGCGCCACCTCGCGGCGGCCGGCCTGCCCACCGCGATGCTCTACGTGGACGCCGACAACCCGGCCGCCCTCGCCGTGTACGAGGGCCTCGGCTTCACCACCCACGAGGTGGACCTGATGTACCGCACCGAGAGCTGAGGCGCCGCCCGAACCGCTCCGTTCGGGCTCCCGCGGTGCGCGGGAGCCCGAACGGAGCAATCCGTCACCCCGGCGTCCTCCCGTGCGCCAGGCGGACCCTGGAAGCCATTCGCCATTAACCGGGCATTAAGAAGCGCTTGCCAGCATCCGACCATGCAGCCCCGACTCCGCCTGACGGCCGACACTTCCGACGCGCCTGTCCTGCCGCGTGCGCGGAAGAATGGAGTCATGAGCCACAAGCCCAGCGTCGGCCCCACCGAGGTCCCCGCCCAGCACCCGTCTCACACGCCCGCCACGGCGAAGTCGCAGCTCGGCTCCATAGCCGCGCACCGCCCGAACGTCGGCCACGTCGATCTCGATCCGGACCTCGACGCCGATCCGGACACCTACGACGACAAGGAGGGCGGCGAGCTGCCCCCCGGGCGGTTCCTCGACCGCGAACGCAGCTGGCTCGCCTTCAACGAACGGGTGCTGGAGCTCGCGGAGGACCCCGCCACCCCGCTGCTGGAGCGCGCCAACTTCCTGGCGATCTTCGCGAGCAACCTCGACGAGTTCTTCATGGTCCGCGTCGCCGGCCTCAAGCGCCGCATCGCCACCGGCGTCGCCACCCGCTCCGCCTCCGGCCTCCAGCCCCGCGAGGTACTGGACCTGATCTGGACCCGCTCGCGCGAGCTCATGGCCCGGCACGCCGCCTGCTACCAGCAGGACATCGCCCCGCAGCTCGCCGAGGAGGGCATCCACCTCATCCGGTGGCCCGACCTCACCGAGAAGGAGCAGGCGCGCCTCTTCACCCTGTTCCGCAACCAGATCTTCCCGGTCCTCACCCCGCTGGCCGTGGACCCCGCGCACCCCTTCCCGTACATCTCCGGCCTGTCCCTGAACCTGGCCGTCGTCGTGCGCAACCCGGTCAGCGGCCACCGCCACTTCGCCCGGGTCAAGGTCCCGCCGCTGCTCTCCCGCTTCCTGGAGGCCTCCCCCCAGCGCTACGTCCCGCTGGAGGACGTCATCGCCGCGCACCTGGAGGAGCTGTTCCCCGGCATGGAGGTGCTCGCGCACCACATGTTCCGGGTCACCCGCAACGAGGACCTCGAAGTCGAGGAGGACGACGCGGAGAACCTCCTCCAGGCCCTGGAGAAGGAACTCATGCGGCGCCGCTTCGGCCCGCCCGTCCGCCTGGAGGTCGAGGAGTCCATCGACCCCGGCGTCCTCGACCTCCTCGTACAGGAACTCAAGGTCAGCGCCGCCGAGGTCTACCCGCTGCCGGGCCCCCTCGACCTGACCGCCCTCTTCGGGATCTCCTCCCTGGACCGGCCCGAGCTGAAGTACCCCAAGTTCATCGCCGGCACCCACCGCGACCTCGCCGAGGTGGAGTCCGCGTCCGCGCCCGACATCTTCGCCGCGCTCCGCGAACGGGACGTGCTGCTGCACCACCCGTACGACTCCTTCTCCACCTCCGTACAGGCCTTCCTGGAACAGGCCGCCGCCGACCCGGACGTCCTCGCGATCAAGCAGACCCTGTACCGGACCTCCGGCGACTCCCCCATCGTCGACGCCCTCATCGACGCCGCCGAATCCGGCAAGCAGGTCCTCGTACTCGTCGAGATCAAGGCCCGCTTCGACGAACAGGCCAACATCAAGTGGGCGCGCAAGCTGGAGGAGTCCGGCTGCCACGTCGTCTACGGGCTCGTCGGCCTCAAGACCCACTGCAAGCTGTCGCTCGTCGTCCGCCAGGAAGGCGACCAACTGCGCCGCTACTCCCACGTCGGAACCGGCAACTACCACCCCAAGACGGCCCGCCTCTACGAGGACCTCGGCCTGCTCACCACCGACCCGCAGGTCGGCGCCGACCTCTCCGACCTCTTCAACCGGCTGTCCGGCTACTCGCGCCGCGAGACCTACCGCCGACTGCTGACCGCCCCCAAGTCGCTGCGCGACGGCCTCGTCTCCCGCATCGACAAGGAAGCCGACCACCACCGGGCCGGCCGCCCCGCGTACGTCCGACTGAAGATGAACTCGATCGTCGACGAGGCCCTCATCGACTCCCTCTACCGGGCCGCCCGCGCGGGCGTCCCGGTCGACATCTGGGTCCGCGGCATCTGCGCCGTGCGCCCCGGCGTTCCCGGGCTGTCGGAGAACATCCGCGTCCGCTCGATCCTCGGCCGCTTCCTCGAACACTCCCGGGTCTTCGCCTTCGGCAACGGCGGCGAACCCGAGGTGTGGATCGGCAGCGCCGACATGATGCACCGCAACCTCGATCGTCGCATCGAGGCACTGGTCAGGGTCGCCGACCCGGCCCACCGCACGTCACTGGACCGACTCCTCGAAATCGGCATGTCCGACGACACCGCCTCCTGGCACCTGGGACCGGACGGCGAGTGGACCCGGCACGCCACGGACTCCGAGGGCCAGCCGCTGCGGCACGTACAGGAGATGCTCATAGACGCCCGGAGGCGCAGGCGTGGCTCAGCCAAACCATGACCCCCTGGCAGGCGACGTGCTCGGCACGTACCTGCGGTCCCAGGCCACCGCATTCCTGCGCGCGCTGCGCCTGCACGGCGACGGCGCGGCAGGGGCGGCCGACACCGGCGAGGGAACCGACGCGGCGCGCGGCCTGCGGGGGGCCGCGCGCCGGATCGCCGGCTCCCTGGGCACCTTCCGGGTGGTGACCGAGTCGGCCTGGGCCGACTCGCTGCGCACGGAACTCGTCTGGCTGTCCTCGACCCTCGCCGACGAGCACGCGTACGCCGTCCGCCTGGCGCGGCTCATGGACGCCCTGCACCGGCTCTCCGGAACCCCCGAGGTGCCCGCGCCCCGGGGCACCGCCGGCGCCCTCACCGTGGGCTCGGCCCGGGCGGGCGCACTGCTGGAACGGCAGCTCACCCTGGCCCGGACCCGCGCCCACTCGGCCACCCTGTCCGCCCTCGGCTCGTCCCGGTTCCACGCGGTCGCCGACGCGGTGGCCGTCCTCGCCTCCGAGGTCCCGCTCGACCCCGTCGCGGCCCGCGGCCGGGTCGACGACGTACTGGTCCCACTGGCCGAGGTGGCCGAAACCCGACTGGTCGGCGCCGTGGACGCGCTCCCCGCCCCCGAGGGCGGCACCCCGTACTCCGCGCACGAGGACGGCGCCTGGCACGAGGTACGCCGCCTCCTGCGGGTCCACCGGTACGCCCGGGAAACCCTCGGCGACGACGTGACCCGGCTCGCCGCCGCCGGCGAGGCCCTGGACCACCACCGCGACGCCTCCGAAGCCGCCGCCGCCTCCGCGACCGCCGCCCGCACCCCCCGCATCGCCCCGGCCACCGCGTACGCCCTCGGCGTCCTGCACGCCGACCAACGCCACGCGGTCGAGGCGGCCCGCCAAACCTTCCACACCCTCTGGCACCCCACCCCGGCCCTCCCCTGACCGCACCCCTCAGCCCCGCCGGCGTCTGAGGCGCGGGAGCCCGGGCCCACCCCTGCCCAGCCCATCTCAGCCCCGCCGGCGTTTGAGGCGCGGGGGCCCGGGGGCAGCGCCCCCGGCAACGGCGCCGCACCGCCCCACGCACCGGCACCGGCAGGCACCCCCGCGCCCCACCCCGCCCCGCCCCGCAAGACACCCGCACCCCGCCCCCGCGGGTTTGCGCACCAACCCCCCGGGCAGGCCCCCGGCGAAGGCCCCGCGCCAAGCCACCCCGACCCCCGGGCGGGACGGCCGGACGGTCGGACGGCCACGACGCCACCGCCGATTTCCGGCCACCCCACCACCCCCACCCCACCCCGCCGGCCAGGCAAAGGTCACGGCGGCATAACGTGCGGATAACGCCCCGTTACGCCCAGGTACAAACCCCCCCAACCGCACCGGCCCGCCCGCCACGGTTCACCGTCCGTTCACCGAGGGCCGTCGACCGCTTCACCTGTTCTGCCTAATTTCAGTACCGCAAGGTGCGAGCCGGGCCGAAAAGCCCACTGCCCGCACCCCGCCAACCCGTAGTCCTCTTCGCACGCCGCCCCGATACAGAAAGCGGCCGGCGGCTTCTGGAAGGAACACCCGAAAGTGAAGCTTCAGCGCAAGAGCATGCTTCGTGCCTCCGCCCTCGGGGCGCTTGTCGTGTCCGGCGCCCTGGTCCTCACGGCGTGCGGCTCGGACGACAACACCAAGAACGACTCCTCGGCGAGCGGCAAGGCCTCGGCCCCCGCGCCCGGCGACGTCAAGTGCGAGGGCGCCAAGGGCAAGCTGCTCGCCTCCGGCTCGTCCGCGCAGAAGAACGCCGTGGACGTGTGGGTGAAGAACTACATGGCCGCCTGCTCCGGCGTGGAGGTCAACTACAAGTCCTCCTCCTCCGGTGAGGGCATCGTCGCCTTCAACCAGGGCACCGTCGGCTTCGCCGGCTCGGACTCCGCGCTGAAGCCCGAGCAGGTCGAGGAGTCGAAGAAGATCTGCACCGGCGGCCAGGGCATCAACCTGCCCATGGTCGGCGGCCCGATCGCGATCGGCTTCAACGTCGCGGGTGTGGACAAGCTGAACCTGGACGCCGCCACGATCGCCAACATCTTCAACGACAAGATCAAGAAGTGGGACGACGAGGCGATCAAGAAGCTGAACCCCGGCGTCACGCTTCCCGGCACCGCGATCCAGCACTTCCACCGCTCCGAGGACTCGGGCACCACCGAGAACCTGGGCAAGTACCTCAAGGCCACCGCCGGTGACGCCTGGCCGCACGACCCCGCGAAGAAGTGGCCGGCCCCGGGTGGCCTCGGCGCCTCCGGTTCCTCCGGTGTCGCCTCGCAGGTCAAGGCCGTCGACGGTTCGATCGGTTACTTCGAGCTCTCCTACGCCGCGTCGCAGAACATCAAGACCGTCGACCTGAACACGGGCGCCGGCACCCCGGTCAAGGCCACCGGCGAGAACGCCTCCAAGGCCATCGCCGCCGCCAAGATCGCCGGCACCGGTTCCGACCTGGCGCTGAAGCTCGACTACACCACCAAGGCCGAGGGCGCGTACCCGATCGTCCTGGTGACCTACGAGGTCGTCTGCGACAAGGGCAACAAGGCCGAGACGCTCCCGACCGTGAAGTCCTTCCTGAACTACACCGCCTCGGACGCGGGCCAGAAGGCCCTCGGCGAGAACGGCTACGCCCCGATCCCGGCCGAGATCAACGCCAAGGTCCGCGAGACCATCGGCAAGCTCGGCTGATTCCAGACTCTCCCTCCCGGCGGCCGGATCCCGTCCGATCCGGCCGCCGGGAACCCTCCCCCTCCACCCGGGGGAATCCGGTGCACCGCCGCCAGGGGGCATGCCCCCCACACAGACCGGAAAGACCATGGCTTCCACCACACCCACCCAGACAGACGCGGCTCCGCCCGTCTCCAGGAGCGAGAGGTCCACCGGCCGCGCCGGTGACAAGATCTTCGCCGGGCTCTCCAAGGGTTCCGGCATCGCCCTCCTGGTGATCATGGCGTCGATCGCCGCCTTCCTCACCTACCGCGCGACCATCGCCCTGTCGGAGAACGAAGGAAACTTCTTCACCACCTTCGACTGGAACGCGTCGGCCACGCCCCCCGTCTTCGGCATAGCCGTCCTGCTCTTCGGCACCGTCGTCAGCTCGATCATCGCGATGGTCATCGCGGTTCCGATCGCCGTCGGCATCGCCCTCTTCATCTCGCACTACGCGCCGCGCAAGCTGGCCACGCCGCTGGCGTACGTGGTCGACCTGCTGGCCGCCGTGCCGTCGATCGTCTACGGCATCTGGGGCGCCCTCTTCCTCGTCCCGCAGCTCGGCGGACTGAACCTCTGGCTCGACGAGTACCTGGGCTGGACGTACATCTTCGACAAGAGCCAGCCCGGCGTCGCCCGCTCGCTGTTCACCGTCGGCATCCTGCTCGCGATCATGATCCTGCCGATCGTGACCAGCGTCAGCCGCGAGGTCTTCCTCCAGGTCCCGCGCATGAACGAGGAGGCCGCCCTGGCCCTCGGCGCGACCCGCTGGGAAGTCATCCGCATGTCGGTGCTGCCCTTCGGCCGCTCCGGCGTCATCTCCGCCTCGATGCTCGGCCTCGGTCGCGCCCTCGGCGAGACCATGGCCGTCGCGACCGTCCTCTCCCCGAGCTTCCTGATCTCCGGCCACATCCTCGACCCGGGTGGCGGCACCTTCGCGCAGAACATCGCCGCGAAGTTCGACGAGGCCAACGAGTTCGGTCGCGACGCGCTGATCGCCTCCGGTCTGGTCCTCTTCCTCCTGACCCTGCTGGTCAACGGCGCGGCCCGGCTGATCATCGCCCGCCGCAAGGACTTCTCGGGGGCGAACGCCTGATGAGCCACACCCTCCAGGACCAGCGGCCCACCCGGGCCCGCAAGTCCGTCGCCCCCGCCACCCTCACCTGCGGTGGCCTGCCCCGCTGGGCACCGGCCGGCATCGCCGTCCTCTCGATCGTCCTCGGCAGCGGCATCGGCCTCGCCTTCGGCCTCGACAGCAGGATCCAGTGGGGTCTGCTCGCCGCCCTGCTCTTCGTCACCGTCACGTACGTCGCCAGCTCGGTGATCGAGAACCGCCGCCAGGCCAAGGACCGGGTCGCGACCTCCGTCGTCTGGGTCTGCTTCGTCCTCGCGGTCATCCCGCTGCTCTCGCTGCTGTGGACCACCATCAGCCGCGGCATGAAGGTCCTCAGCGGGGACTTCCTCGGCCACTCCATGAACGGCGTGACCAGCTTCGAGCCCGGCGGCGGCGTCTACCACGCCCTGCTCGGCACCATCGAACAGGTCGCCCTGGCCACCGCCATCGCCGCGCCCATCGGCCTGCTGACCGCCGTCTACCTCGTCGAGTACGGCCGGGGCCCGCTCGCCCGGTCGGTCACCTTCTTCGTCGACGTGATGACCGGCATCCCCTCCATCGTCGCGGGTCTGTTCATCCTGACGACCTGGAACCTGATGCTGGGCTTCGGGCCCTCCGGCTTCGCCGGCGCGATGGCCCTGTCGATCCTGATGATGCCCGTGGTGGTCCGCTCCACCGAGGAGATGCTCAAGCTCGTACCGAACGAGCTGCGCGAGGCCGCCCTGGCCCTCGGCGTGCCGAAGTGGCGCATGATCCTCAAGGTCGTGCTCCCCACCGCGATCGGCGGCATCTCCACCGGAGTGATGCTGGCCGTCGCCCGCATCGCCGGCGAGACCGCGCCGATCATGCTGCTGGTCTTCGGCTCGCAGCTCATCAACGGCAACCCCTTCGAAGGCGCCCAGTCCTCGCTCCCCCTCTACATCTGGGAGCAGTACAAGGTCGGCAGTGAAGCCTCCTACGACCGGGCATGGGCGGCGGCGCTCGTCCTGATCGCCTTCGTCATGATCCTCAATCTGGTGGCCCGCGGCATCGCCCGCTGGAAGGCCCCGAAGACCGGTCGCTGACGCGACTCATGAAAGCGATGTGACCCCTCATGGCCAAGCGAATCGACGTCAGCGGCCTCTCCGCCTTCTACGGCACCCACAAGGCCATCGACGACATCTCGATGACCGTGGAACCCCGCTCCGTGACGGCCTTCATCGGCCCCTCCGGCTGCGGCAAGTCCACCTTCCTGCGCACCCTCAACCGCATGCACGAGGTCACCCCCGGCGGCCGCGTCGAGGGCAAGGTCCTGCTGGACGACGAGAACCTGTACGGCCCCGGCGTGGACCCGGTCGCGGTCCGCCGCACGGTCGGCATGGTCTTCCAGCGCCCCAACCCCTTCCCCACCATGTCGATCTTCGACAACGTGGCGGCGGGTCTGCGCCTGAACGGCTCGTTCAAGAAGTCCGAGCTGACGGACATCGTCGAGAAGTCCCTCCAGGGCGCCAACCTCTGGAACGAGGTCAAGGACCGCCTGAACAAGCCCGGCTCCGGCCTCTCCGGCGGCCAGCAGCAGCGCCTGTGCATCGCCCGCGCCATCGCGGTCGAGCCCCAGGTCCTGCTGATGGACGAGCCCTGCTCCGCGCTCGACCCGATCTCCACCCTCGCGATCGAGGACCTGATCGGGGAGCTCAAGGAGCGCTTCACGATCGTCATCGTGACGCACAACATGCAGCAGGCGGCCCGCGTCTCGGACCGCACCGCGTTCTTCAACCTCGCCGCCGTCGGCCAGCCCGGCAAGCTCGTCGAGATCGACGACACGGACCGGATCTTCTCCAACCCGTCCGTCCAGGCAACCGAGGACTACATCTCGGGTCGCTTCGGCTGAGCCCAGACCCCCGGATGTGGCGATAGACGTCCCGCGGTGCTGCATGGCGGTGCCACCGCGAGGCGAAAGAAAAAGGGCCGGCTCCCCCTGGGTGGGGGGAGCCGGCCCGCTTTCGTGTCGTGCCCGGCGCGCGGTCGTCTTGACGACCACCACGCTTTCCGACGGCTAGTTCACGAAGGCCAGGTTCACGATCCAGAAGCTCACCGCGGCGACGAGCGCGGCCGCCGGCATGGTGATGAACCAGCCGAGGATGATGTTCTTGGCGACGCCCCAGCGGACCGCGTTCACCCGCTTCGTGGCGCCCACGCCCATGATCGCCGAGGTGATCACGTGGGTGGTGGAGATCGGCGCGTGGAAGAGGTACGCCGAGCCGAACATGATCGAGGCGCCGGTGGTCTCGGCCGCGAAGCCCTGCGGCGGGTCCAGCTCGATGATCTTGCGGCCGAGGGTGCGCATGATGCGCCAGCCACCCGCGTACGTGCCGAGCGACAGCATGACGGCACACACGAGCTTGACCCAGACCGGGATGGCGTCGCCCGCTCCCTGCACATCGGCGATGACCAGGGCCATCATCACGATGCCCATGGTCTTCTGAGCGTCCTGGAGCCCGTGGCCGAGGGCCATGCCCGCCGCGGAGACGGTCTGGGCTATGCGGAAACCGCGCTTGGCCTTGTGCGGGTTGGCGCGGCGGAACATCCACAGGATGGCGACCATCACCAGGTAACCGACGATCAGACCCACCACCGGCGAGACGAACATCGGGATGACGACCTTGTCGACCACGCCGGTCCAGATGACCTCCGTGCCACCGGCCAGCGCCGCGCCGACCATGCCGCCGAACAGCGCGTGCGAGGACGACGAGGGCAGTCCGAAGTACCAGGTGATCAGGTTCCAGACGATCGCACCGACCAGCGCCGAGAAGAGGATCCACATCCCCCGGGTGCCGTGGGGCGTCTCGATCAGCCCCTCGCTGACCGTCTTGGCCACGCCGCTGCCCAGGAAGGCACCGGCGAGGTTCATCACCGCGGCCATCGCGAGCGCGGCACGCGGCGTCAGCGCACGCGTCGAGACCGAGGTCGCGATGGCGTTCGCCGAGTCGTGGAAGCCGTTGGTATAGGTGAAGCCGAGCGCGACACCGATGGTCACGATCAGAGCAAAGGTGTCCACGAGGTTCAGGACTCCTTGACCGCGATGGTCTCCACCGTGTTCGCGACGTGCTCGAACGCGTCGGCGGCCTCTTCGAGGACGTCGACGATCTGCTTGAGCTTCAGCACCTCCATGGCGTCGTACTTGCCGTTGAAGAGTTGCGCGAGCAGCTTGCGGTGGATCTGGTCGGCCTGGTTCTCCAGGCGATTGACCTCGATCCAGTACTCGGTCAGGTTGTCCATGGTGCGCAGGTGCGGCATGGCCTCGGCGGTCAGTTCGGCCGCCCTGGCCAGTACCTCGATCTGCTGCTCGACGCCCTTGGGAAGTTCCTCCACGTTGTAGAGGACGACCAGGTCGACCGCCTCCTCCATGAAGTCCATGATGTCGTCGAGGCAGGAGGCCAGGTTGTAGATGTCCTCGCGGTCGAACGGCGTGATGAAGGAGGAGTTCAGCTGGTGGAAGATCGCGTGGGTGGCGTCATCCCCCGCGTGCTCCGCTGCCCGCATCCGCTCCGCGATCTCGGCTCGAGCGGAGGAGTCCGCTCCGAGCAGTTCCATCAGGAGCTTCGAGCCCGTGACGATGTTGTCCGCGGATGCGGCGAACATGTCGTAGAAGCTCGTCTCCCTGGGGGTCAGACGAAATCGCACGTGAGGTCCTCGGGGTGCATTGGGTTCGGTCAGGCTGATGCTAGGCGCATCCCCCGGCCACGGCTAACCGGCCGTTCCCCAGTGTGCTCCATCAGGCAGAGTGGGCAACCACGGACCCCTGCCCGTACGGTCGGGGCCCGGTATCCTATACCCATGAGGGGTATACATCCCTCGTTCCGGACCACGGGAGGACGCATGACGACCATCGAGGCGGAGGGCTCCGGACCGGAAGCCGACGCCGACGCGGTCCCGGTCGCGGCGGTGCACGGCTATCACCACCAGAAGGACGAGCACCTCAAGCGACTGCGTCGGATCGAGGGCCAGATCCGCGGTCTGCAGCGCCTCGTCGACGAGGACGTCTACTGCATCGACATACTCACGCAGGTCTCGGCGAGCACGAAGGCCCTCCAGTCCTTCGCGCTCCAACTGCTGGAGGAGCACCTGCGGCACTGCGTCGCGGACGCCGCCGTCAAGGGCGGGGCGGAGATCGACGCCAAGGTCGAGGAAGCCACGAAGGCCATCGCCCGCCTGCTGCGCACCTGATCCCGGACCCCGGGGGCCCGGCCCCCGCGCCGTCCACCACCGGCGATCGGTGACCGGCGCGGGTTTGGGGGCCGGTTCGTCACGGGTATCCGATGCCCAGCAGAACCTCGTCGATCCGATCCTGGCTCAGCCGCTCCTCGGCCGCCGCCGAGGCCGCGATGATCAGCTCGCCGCACAGTTCGATCTCGGCGAGCGCCACGTGGTCCTGCACCGTCGTACCGCCTGCGGGAGTCACGCGCGCCACCTCTCTCTGCCGCCATCGCCCGTCGGCGCTCGGCTTACCAGCGTAGGGAGCGCACGCCGCCGCGCGCATGACACGGATGGACCATTTCCGGATACCGGGCCATGGCCCGCTCGCGTGGTCTGGACCATGAGATCCGACTATCCGGCGATCTTCCCGGCGAAAATGTCCCGACTTGCGGGTAGTACGACGGTCACCGGAGTACCGAACCCGTAGAGCAGCGTCGTCGAGGAGACATCGATCACGCCATTGTTGACATAGGTGAAACGGTGCCGGACCTTCCGCAGCCGGCCTTCCTCGTCCAGGTAGGCGTCGAACGGCACGGTGTCCGTGCCGAACCCTTTCGCCGCCGCTTCGAGCGCCCCCTTGACCCCCGGCGAGGCACTCCGCGCGGCCCGCCCGATGTCCGTGGTCCCCCGGTAGTGCCGCACCTTGGTGCCCGCCACCTCGGTCTTCCCCACGTACGTCACGTCCCGCGCGCCCCGCAGCAGCTCGACCGCGGCGAGCGGGTCGGTGGCCCCGCCCGTGACGAGGTTCCCGTCGGCGAGGGTCGTCGTGTCGACGCGGACCCACTTGTCGTCGGGGACGCCCGCGCCCCGGTTCTTCATGTAGAGGGCCCCCGGGACGAGGAGTTCGGTGATGGGCCGGTGTTCGGCCTTCCCGGTCGCATCGGCCGGGAGCATCACCAGGAGCTGGCCCATCCGGCTCTTGAAGTCGACACCGCCCTCGCCCCGGATCGTGACCCGGGTCCCGCCGGTGGCCATCTCCATCGCCGTACGGGCCCTCGCGCTGCCGGTCGCGTCCAGCACGTCGGCGGCGCCGCGCACCGCCGCGGCCGGGTCCGCGGGGGGCCGATCGTCACCGCCGGCGGAGCTTCCGCATCCGCTCGTCGCGGCCACGGTCACGGCCACCGCCACGGCGAGCACCGCCTCACCGGCACGTCCTCGTCTGCGCATGTGTTGGTGCACCACCATCGCCTGCCAACCCCCAACGCGTGACAGCTGTTTGCCCGAGGCCCCCACCCGCTCCGCTTAACGAGGTCCGGGGTTTCCCGTCACGGGCCGGCGCGGTGCCGCGGGCGCGCCGGGCCCGGTGCCGCGGGTCGACCGTGCCCGGTACCGTGGAGGAGTGGACCCGCACACCCAAGCGACTCCGATCACTCCGCTCGCCGCAGTGCCGCAGCCTCGTCACCCCGAGGAGCCCGTGCGACAGCCCTCGACCGGCCACACCACCGACACGACCGAACGCGGCTCGTTCTGCCTGGCCGTCTGCACCTGCGGCTGGACCGGACCGGCCCGCCGCTCCCGCGACCTGGCCCGCAAGGACGCCACCCGCCACACGACGGGGTAGACCGACACCGGCACCCGCCACCCGGTGGGGCGGGCCGACACGCACGCCCTGCGACCGGGCGTGTCGCCCGTTCGGACGGCCCGGCTGGCCGAGCGGCCCGCGACCGGATGCCCTGGAGTCATGCCAGGACCCGCACCCCGCCTCGCGGCCCTCCTCTGGGCCCTGCTGCTCAGCACCCTCACCCCGACCGCGGCCTGGGCCCGGCCGGTGGGATCGGCGGACGGACCGGCCGACGTGGCGTTGGCCGTCGGGGTCACCACGGCGGCGGCCGTGGCCACGGGCCTGTGGTTGCGCTCGCGCTACCGCCGGGACGAGGCGGAGGAGGACCGGGGCGCCGAGAGCGGCGATCCGTGAGCCCCCGCCCCCGCCCGAAGGCGATCCGGCTCTGCTTCGGCGCGTCCGCGCTGTGTCTGCTGGCGGCCGTGCTCCTCGCCCTGTGGGACGGTCACGTCTGAAGGCGAGCGGTCGGCGGAACCCGTGGCGGCCCCGGGCCGGGCCCGTTACGCCGCGAGGTCGCTCTCGTGCGTCCTCGGCACCAGTTCCACGGGCCGGGCCACGACCCGCTCCCCGGCCCGGACCAGCCATCGCGCCCGCGGCCAGCGGACCACGGCCCGCACCACCGGCGTCAGCAGCGCCGCCGCGACCGGCGCGAGCAGCAGGACGACCGCGGTGCCGAGCGCGAGCCCCCCGATCACGTCGGTCGGGTAGTGGACGCCGGTGTACACCCGGCAGAGGCCTTCGAGGAGCGCCAACCCGATCCCGACGTACCCGATCCCGCGGTGGGCGATGAAGAGCCCCACCGCCATCGCCATCGTCAGCGTGGCGTGGTCGCTCACGAACGAGAACTCCGCGCCCCCGAGCCGCGCGGCCGGTCCCGACCCTGAGCCCAACACCTCCAGCCCCTCGTGCTGGAGGAACGGCCTCGGCCGCCCGACGAACTCCCGCAGCGGCACGTTCAACAGCAGCGCGATGCCGGCCGCGAGCGGCGCCCACACCAGCGCGACGAAGGAGTCGACGGCCGCCGGCTCGTCCTGCCTGCGCGCACCGCGCCAACACCACAGGACCAACAGCACCATGGCGAGCGGAAGTCCGTACTCGCCGACGAGGCCCACCGCCCGGTCGATGCCGTCCGGCGCGTGCCGGGCCAGGCCGTTGATCTCGTACAGCAGGCTGACGTCCACATTCGGCCCACCGGTCGCGAGTCCAGCCATGGCGATGCGGCCCCTTGCTTGCCTAGGTCCCTTGCGGGCGCGCGCGATGCGCGCCCCTTCAACCCCCGGTCGATCAGCCCTCGTGCCCATGGAACGCCCGTTCTGGCCGGACGGTTCCACTCTCCACCGAATGATCACTCCAACGTTACCCAAGAGTGACCCATCGTCGCAGCTCAGGGCCTTGACTTAACAGAGCGTCACGAGGTGGTCCCGGCAGCCTCGGCACGCTCCGGAAGCGCCTCCGCGCCGTCCTTGGTCACCCGCGTCGCGCCGAAGTAGTCCGGGGTGTCGATCTTGTCGAAGCGGATCACCGCGCCGGTGAACGGAGCGTTGATCATGTAGCCGCCGCCGACGTACAGCCCGACATGTCGAATGTCCCGAGAGTTCGTCAGGTCATCGGAGAAGAAGACCAGATCACCGGGGAGGAGTTCTTCGCGCGAGGGATGCGGACCGGCGTTGTACTGGTCGTTGGCGACGCGCGGGAGCTCGATGCCGACCGTCTCGTACGCCGCCTTCGTCAACCCCGAGCAGTCGAACCGCCCGTTCTGGTCGGGCGTCCCGTTGCCGCCCCACAGATAGGGGGTGCCCAGTTGCTTCTGCGCGAAGTAGATGGCCCCTGCGGCCTGCTGGGACGGAGCCACCCTGCCGACGGGACGCTCGAAGCTCTTCGCCAGGGTGGTAATCGTCTTTACGTACCCCTGAGTCTCCTTGTACGGAGGCACTCCCTGGTACTTGATGACCGCGTACGCCCCCGCGTTGTAGGCCGCGAGCATGTTGCCCGTCGCGTCCCCGGGCACCCGCGCCACGTCCTTGGCCAACTCGCAGTCGTACGAAGCGGCCGACGGAATGGCGTCGTTGGGATCCCAGATGTCCCGGTCCCCGTCACCGTCGCCGTCGACCCCGTGGCCCGCCCAGGTGCCCGGGATGAACTGCGCGATCCCCCGCGCGTCCGCCGGGCTGACGGCACTCGGGTTCCAGCCGCTCTCCGAGTACAGCTGGGCCGCGAGCAACGCCGGGCTGATCGCCGGGCAGAGCGTGCCCCATTTCTGCACCAGGGCCTGGTACTTGCCGGGTACCGCCCCCTTCGCGAGCCCCAGCCCACGCCCTCCGGCGCCCGCTCCCGCCAGGCCGGCCGCCGCCGAGTACGTCCCCACGACGAGCAACACGAGGAAGCTCAGGGCCAGCCCGATCCCGATCCCGCCTGCCATCCAGAATCTGCGCACCCGTCAACACTCCCCCATTGCCACCACTTTCGAGCGAATTCGGCCCGTGTCGCCGTATCCGCTAGCCCACTCGGAAGCCGTTGCACGCGATGGGCGTATACCGCTTGGCCCCATCCTCGACTCGGTAGAACACCACCGTCCAGTCCCCCCTGTCGGCGCTCAGGGGCACAGCCCCCGAGAAGTCGTCCGGATAGGTCAACTCGCCGTAATCGTCCGCGTCCCAGCCGGCATACAGGTCCACGGGGGCGCTCAGAAAGCCCGTCTGCCCCTTCTTGGGCGCGTGCGGTGGTTTCACCGCGATCACCACGGGATAGGGCGCGGGGCGCGCTCCCGGCTTGGCGCCGCGCTGCGGACGGAACCTGACCCTGGCCGTGTCGCCCGGGACCCCGTTGGTGTTCGAGGAGACGGTCGAGGTCTCCATGCCCCGGCCGGGCGGCCGGAGTTCCGCGGGCCCGTCACAGTCCCCCGCCCCGTAGCGGGCCATCTCCGCATCGGTGGACAGCTTCCACCGGAAGTCCTCCCCGGCCCAACCGCCCCCCTTGCCGGGCTTCACGGCCTCCGAGGCCGGGGATCCGGACGCGCGCGGCGCCGGGGTCCCGCTCCCGGGGGTCCGGGCGGCATCCCCACCCCGGCCCTCCCCGAACGGGAACTGCCAGAGCAGCACCGCCACCGCCGCGACCAGGACGACCCCCGCCACCGCCCCGACCCGGCCCCGCCGACCGGATCGGGCCGCGGAACCCTCGTACGGCGTGGCGGCCCCGGCGGACGGCGACGCGGCGGCGAGCGGCAGGGCGGCGGCCCCGGCGGGCGGGGTGGTGTCGTCCAGGCGCCGGGTCGGGGAGCCGGCCCCGGGCGCCGCATCCGCCACGCCGACCGCCCGCGTCAAGCCGGCCGCATCCGCCACGCCGGTCGTGCCCGTCGCGCGCTCCGGCGGCGCCGCCAGTCCCGCGTACACCGGATCCTCCACCAACGCGCCCCGCACCCCGCAGCGCCGGATCACCTCCGCCGGTTCCGGCCGGTCCGCCGGATCCTTGGCCACGCAGTCCTCGATCAGCGCCGCCAACCCCGGCTCGACCCCGGCCAGGTCGATCCCCTCGTACACCGACCGGAACCCCACGCTCGCCGCCGCCCCGCCCCCGAACGGCGGCCTCCCGGTGGCCGCGTACGCCAACGTCGCGCCCAGGGCGAACACGTCCGCCGCCGCCCCCGCGACCCCGCCCACCAGCACCTCGGGCGCCGTGAACCCCGGCGTGCCCGGCGTGCGCCCCGTCTCGGTCAACGGCGTCGACCCCACGCCGTGCGCGATCCCGAAGTCGATCAGCTGAGGCCCCTGCGCCGCCAGGATCACGTTCTGCGGCTTCAGATCCCGGTGCGTGACCCCGTACGCGTGCACGCTCGCCAGGCCCTCCGCCAGCGCCGCCCCCAACCCCCGGCAGGTGTCCGGCGGCAGCGCGCCCCGCCCGCGCACGGCGTCGGCGAGCGTCGGACCCGCGACGTACTCCGTCGCCAGCCAGTACGGCGCCGCCTCCAGCGAGGCGTCGATCAGGTTCGCGGTGTACGCCGACCGCACGGCCCGTACGGTCTCCACCTCGCGGCGAAACCTGGCCAGCGCATCGGGATGCCCGACGATCTCCTCCCGCACCACCTTGACGGCCACCAGCCGGCCCCCGGGCGAACGCCCCAGGTACACCCGCCCCATCCCCCCGGCCCCCAGCCGGGCCACCAGCACGTGCAGGCCGATCCGTTCGGGGTCGGCCTCTGTGAGCGGCTCCATCCGGCTGAGCCTGCCATACGTACCGCCTTGTACGGCAAGGGGGTTGACGTCTAGCGCGGGGCGACGAAGAGGCTCTGCGCGCCACGTCCGATCGGCCCCTTCTCATCGTGCAGCCGGGAGTCCGCGAGCCCGATCCCGGCGCCGTCCACACTGGTCAGCGCCTCCACGCAGACCCATTCGGCCACCGGGTGGCGGTGCAGGTGGACGGTGAGGTCTCCGTTGACGAAGACGAACCGCTCGAAGTCCATGACGGAACTGATGCCGTTGCCGGAGTCGGCCGCGATCAACACCCGGTCCAACGGGGCCGTCTCCTCCCCGGCGATCAACGGCACCCCCATCCGCATCCAGCACGTCCCCGGCCCCGACTCGACGAAGGCGCCTTCGGTGAACCGGCTCTCCATCGCCGTGTGATAGCCGATCTCCCACGGCACGGGGAAGAACGGCGTCCGCCCCACCTCGCCCGGCGGAGGCACCTGCGGCCCCGGCACCACCGCGGGCACGGCCTCCGCGGCCACCCGGATCCGCAACGCACGCGCGAGCATCACCGGCGCGGCCCCCGCCGGCGCGAGGGTCGCCTCGACCAACTCGGTACTGCGGCCGGACCGCAGCACGGTCGTGGTGATCTCCAGCGGGCCGATCGGCACCGGGCGCAGGATCTCGTACGTGATCCGGGCGATCCGCAGGTCCGTGCGGGCGCCCGCCCGCTCCTCGACGGCCCGCCCGAGCAGCGCCGCCGGCGGGCCGGCGTGCTGCGAGCCCGGGTCCCACGGCCCGCGCGTGTACTCGGTGGCCAGGAAACGTCCCGTGTCGACCCGCTCGAAGAAGGCCTCAGCAGCGCTCATGCCCCCGCACGCTACCGACAGGTAACCCCGCACACCAGCCCCCTCGCCGGCCCCACCGCGCACACGACGGGCCCTCGACGCACAGGCCACCCGCCCCCGGACGCGACACCGCCCCCACACCCGACTTCGATCAAGGTCGCCCGAAATCCGCATACTTGATCCATGGCCCCCACCGCTCTCGCCCTGCGCCCCTTCCACCCCACCACCGACGCGGCGCCCCTGCTCGACTGGATCACCACCGCGGCCGACCTCACCACCTGGGCCGGCCCCTCCTTCACCTGGCCCCTGGACCAGACCCAGCTCGCCGCCTACGCCGTCGAACCCGGCCGCCACACCTGGACCGCCGTGCCGTCCCACGGCCCCGAGGCCGCCGAGCCCGTCGGCCACGTCTCGCTGCGCCGCCACGACGCCGCCCCCGACCACGCCCGCCTCGGCCGCGTCCTGATCGCCCCGCGGGCCCGCGGCCGGCGCCTCGGCGAGAGCCTGCTCCGCGAAACCCTGTCCCGCGCCTTCACCGACCTGCGGCTGCACAGCCTCGACCTGGGCGTGTTCGCGCACAACACCCCGGCCGTCCGCCTCTACGAGAAGCTCGGCTTCCGCACCGTGGAAGTCCTCAAGGACGTCGAGCAGGTGGACGGCGTCTGGTGGACCGCCCTCCAGATGAGGCTGACCTCGCCCCACCGGTCACAATGAAGGGGTGTCCACCACGCCTGCCGCCCCCGCCCCCACCCCCGCGCTGCGCGCCGACTGCGCGAACTGCTTCGCCCTCTGCTGCGTGGCCCTGCCCTTCGCCAAGTCCACCGACTTCGCCATGAACAAGGCCGCCGGAACCCCCTGCAAGAACCTCCGGGAGGACTTCCGCTGCGGCATCCACACCCGGCTGCGCGACAAGGGCTTCCCGGGCTGCACCGTCTTCGACTGCTTCGGCGCGGGCCAGCAGGTCTCCCAGGTCACCTTCGGCGGCCGGGACTGGCGCGCGCACCCCGACACGGCACGCCAGATGTTCGACGTCTTCCCCGTGATGCGGCAACTCCACGAGCTCCTCGCCTACCTCACCGAGGCCCTCACCCTGCCGGCGGCCGCACCGATCCACGCCGACCTGCGGAAGGCACTCGCCACGACCACGGCGGCCACCGGGGCGGACGCCGCCACCCTGATCCCCTTCGACGTCGGCGCTCTCCGCCAGGAGATCAACACTCTCCTCCTGAAGACCAGCGAACTGGTCCGCGCCACCTCCCCCGCCCGCGGGAAGAACCACCGAGGCGCCGATCTCATGGGCGCCCGCCTCTCCGGCGCGGACCTGCGCGGCGCCACCTTCCGCGGCGCCTACCTGATCGCCGCCGACCTCTCCGGGGCCGACCTCCGCAGGGCCGACCTGATCGGCGCGGACCTCCGCGACGCCAACCTGCGCGACGCAGACCTCCGCGAGGCCCTCTTCCTCACCCAGCCCCAACTGAACGCCGCCCAGGGCTCCCCCGCCACCCGCATCCCCCCTGCCCTCACCCGCCCCTCCCACTGGGCCTGACCCGCACCCCGGCGCCCCTGAGGCCCCGCCCGGGGCACTGGCCCGACCCACACCCCCGGGGCTCCCGAGGCCCAGCCCGGGGCCGAAGCCCTTCCGGGGCCGGATCCGGGACACGCCCGAGGCCGCGGGGGCGCACGGGAGCACGGGAGCACGCGGGAATCACCCCCCGCCCGATCCCACCGCCACACCCCGCCCCCACGCTCACACCCCCGCGCTCACACCCCCGCCAGGAACTCCCGCACGGCCGCGCCGAACCCCTCCGGATCCTCCGCCCGCGCCCGACACCCCCTCGGCAACTCCACCACCGCCCGCACCAGGGCCGGCCGACGCGCCGCGAGCCCGTACGCGACGTCCTCGCCCGAACCCCGCCCCCACACCATCGCCGGCCCCAACCCCAGCCCCTCCAACACGCCGGCCGCGTCCCTCACGTACCCGTCGCGCGCCTCCCCCTCGACCACATCCGCCGCCCCGTACCCCGCCAGATCGAGCGCGATGACATGCCACCCCGGCCCCGCGTCCCGCGCCGGCGACTCGAAGGACCACCCGTCCTGCGACCCCCCGCCCCGGGGGTCCCCGTACAACACGAGCAGCGGCGCCCCCGCGCCGCCGAAATCCGTGTACGCGAGCCCGCGCCCGTCCGCCGCCCGCACCACCCCCGGCAGCGGCCCCAGTCTGTCGATCACCCGCCGCCGCAGCAGCCGGTACTCCTCCCAGCGCCTCGGCAACCGCCCGCCCGGCCGCTTCCCCATCAGCCGCCCCCGCGTCACCGTCTGCCCGAGCCGGAACTGCTCCCGCGTCAGATCCACGCTCATCCCCCCGGGCAGCACGTTCCAACAGTGGAACCCCTGCTGCCGCCCCTCCGACCAGACCTCACCCACCATCAACTCCCCGCCCACCAGATCCTGGACGAGCAGAGCCGTGATGTCACAGTGGCCCCAGGCCGGATTCTCGGCCGTCCAGGGCGCCCGCTCCACATCGTCGGGCGAGCAGGTCTCGGCCGACCATCCCGAGCGGATGGCCGCCTCAAGGTCCGCGAGAGTCCAGGGCGTCGTCATGTCACCAGCCTGACGCACCCCACTGACAACGAGGCCGGTCCTCCACCACGCCACCCGCGCCGGCGCCGCGATCCGGCTCGTGCCCCGCACCGCGACACCGACGACGGGCCTCCCCGGGTCAGGGCCTGATGAGCGGCGTCCAACCGGTCGGGCAGGTGAGCACACCGCTCGCCACGAAGGTGCAGGAGTTCTCGAACACGTTCCCGTCGGTGGTCAGCACCTTGACCTGCGCGGTCACTCCCAGGATGTTCAGCGACACGCCGCACGCGTTGCGCGGGAAGCCCGGGTTCGCGCTGGTGGAGAGGTCCTTCCAGACGTACGGCCCGTTCTCCAGGACGGTGCTCGTCGTCCGACGCCCCAGGAACGCCTTGCCCCGGCTCACCACGGCGCTGAACTCCAGGCCGAACCGCCCCTGGGCCGTGTCGACGCCCACGCAGGGCTGAGCCGGACCCCGGTCACCCCTGGGACCCCGATCCCCCTTCGGACCGCGGTCACCCTTCGGCCCCTTCGGCCCCCGCGGCCCCGTACAGCCGCTCGACGGCCCGGAGGCGGCGGACTTCAGCACCCTGGCCTTCGACTTCGAGCAACCCTCACCGCCCGTGGGCGCCCCCATCACGGCGGTCGACCCGTGCGCGGCGGCCATCGCCGGAGCCGAAACCCCCGACAGCGCGAACACCAGCGGCACTGCGACACCGCCGGCCAGCCACACGCGCCGACCCGACTTCACTGCGGAACCCATCCCTGCTCCTTGCGTCGTCCAACCGAACGGGGTGGAGCATCCCGCGCAACCCGGCGTGCACATGGAACGACTGACGGAATGTCGGACATGTGTCAGCGGTACGGACCAACGACACGCCGCCCCGTTGAGCCGAACGGCCGCCCCTCACCCGACCCGAAGGCCTGTCGCCGGCACGGCGAGACGGCAATCATTGCCCGGCGTCAACCCCCGTGATACACAGAGTGACCTGGTCAGAGCGTTCCGGCGGGGCACAGACCGCGAGCTCGGGTAAAGAGAGCCGCCAAGTCGGCGACGGCGGCGGTTTCATCAGCGAAGATAGTGCGTGACCCATGCCGTCGGGCACGGGCTACCGGAACTACCCATACAGGGGCGGTGAGTTACATGATCCTGGCAGCCGAAAAGGGCGACATCACCACCATCATCGGCGGAATCGCCCCGAACTGGGGGCCGTTCGGCAGTCTCGGCAACGAAGCGAAGGTCATGATCGAAGTGGTCATGGCCATCGCGATCCTCCTCTGCCTCGGCATCGCCATCTGGGGCGCCGCCAAGCAGCGCATCGGAGCGACCGCACTGCGCGACACCTTCAGCGCGGAACAGGGCAAGGGCCTGATCGTGGCCGGCCTCACGGGCGTCTTCATCATCGGATCCCTGGGCACCCTCTTCACGATCGTCTACGGAATGGCCGTCTAGCCGTGCCGCCCGCCGGCCGTCGTACCTGATGGCGAATCACCACACCGCATCCACGCGGGAACGAGCGCTACCGTCGTACGAGGCGGAGGGGGCGGACACGGAATGAGCAACGACGACCACTACGGCGGCGGCAACCACGGCGAAGTGGGCGGCACGGGCCAGACCCGTACCCGCCTCCCGGACTCCCCCTCCGACCCCTACGGCAACCCCCGCCGCACCCCCCGCCCCTCCCGCGGCCTCATCACCGCGGTCGGCGTGGTGGTCCTCCTCATCGCCGCCATCGCGTTCGCGAACCAGTCCCCGGACTCCCCCGCGAACACCGCGTCGAACAAACCCCCGACCGACGCCGCCACCAGCCCCACCGGCACCCAACCGGTCACCGGCAAGTCCAACGGCATCCCCAAGGGCTTCGCCCATGACGAACAGGGTGCCCAATCAGCGGCCGCGAACTACGCGGTGGCTCTGGGGTCCGAGGGGATGCTCAAGAAGGACACCCGGCACGCCCTCGTCGACGGGATCTACACCCCGGAGGCGGCAGCCCGGCTCAAGGGCCCACAGGACGAGGCCTACTCGACCGGGTTCCTCGCGAAACTCGGCCTGGACGCCAACGGCAACCCGCCGTCGGGCAGCACCTTCGTCACCCGCACCATCCCGATCGGCACCAGAGTCGAGAACTACAGCCCGACCGCCGCGAAGATCGCGGTCTGGTACACCGGCCTGGTCGGCATGTCCGGCGCCAAGTCCACCGACCCGGTCCGTACGACGTGGAAGACCTGGACCTTTGAACTGAGCTGGGTGGGGGAGGGCTGGAGAGTCGTCAGCGAATCCCAGCAGGACGGACCCGCTCCGGTCCCGGGCGACATGGCCGCTTCGTCCTCTGACGACATCAGCAAGGCAACCAAGGAGTTCGGAGGGTTCACCTATGCCCGCTAGCAGCCGCCTCCGAGTGGTCGTTGTTGCCGCCGTCCACCTGGCCGTCGTATCCCTGGCTTCCCGCGCCTACGCCGCGCCCACGCCCACCCCGACGCCTTCCGCCACGCCGTCCGGCCAGGGCAAGGAGGACTGCCGCCTCCTGTTCGGCTCGGCCAAGGACTACTGCGAGAAGGGCGAGGGCGCGGCCACCGGGGGAAACGCCGGCACCGGCCTCAACGCCAACCCCACCGACGCCCTCAACCCCCTGGCCTCCCTGGCCCGCGGCTGCGCCGACGCCGCCGCCTGGATCGTCGGCAAGCTCAGCGAGGCCATCAAGTCCACGGCCACCGTCGACTTCACCAACCCCGCCTTCCTCCAGCAGTACGCCGTCGTCTTCGCCGCGAGCACCATCCTCACCCTCGTCCTCTGGCTCCTCGCCGTAGCCAAGCGCGCCATCCGCGGCGTCCCCCTCACCACCGCCATGTCCGAGGCCATCGGCTTCCTCTGGCTGACCGTCCTCGCCTCCGCGTTCACCCCGCTGATCCTCTACACCGTCGTCTCCGCGACCGACGGTGTCACCGAGGTCATCGCCGCGGCCACCGGCGGCCAGACCGACGTCTTCTTCGGCTCGTTCTCCGAGGCCCTCAAGAAGGGCGACGACATCGGCGGCGGCCCGATCATGCTGATCGTCGTGGCCCTCGTGACCGTGCTGGCCGCCGGGATCCTGTGGCTGGAGCTCGTCATCCGCGCCGCCCTGCTCTACGTCGGCGCCCTCCTCGGCACGGTCGTCTACGCCGGACTCGTCGACCGCAACATGTGGGGCCACGTCCGCCGCTGGGCCGGCATCATGATCGCCGTCATCCTCGTGAAGCCGGTCATCGTGATCGTCCTCGGCCTCGCGGGCGCCCTCGCGGGCGAGAAGGGCCCCAACGCCTTCTCCGCCGTCGTCTCCGGACTCGCGATCATCCTCCTGGCGATCTTCGCCTCCGCGATGATCTACCGCTTCGTCCCCGGCTTCGGCGACGAGATCGCCTCCGCCCGTTCCAACCGCAGCAAGGCCACCGACGGCGCCCAGGCCGCGGCCGTCATCAGCTCCCCCGCCTCCCTCGTCTCCCAGGGCATCAAAACCCACAGCAGCCGCGGCGGCGGCGCCCACCGCGCGAGTGGCGGAGGCGGCGGCGACGCCAACCAGATCTCCGGAGGCATGGCCGCGCACAGCAGCCGAGGCTCCGGCAGCGGGTCCGGCGGCGGATCCGTCCCCTCCGCCACACCCCCGCCCCGCACCGGCTCGAGCACGAGGAACACAGGAGGTGACGGGCGTTGACCACCCAGTCCCACCAGCTACACCCGATCGCGCCCCGTCGCACGTATCTCATCGGCCGCGCCCGGCCGAACGCGATCGTCGGCAAGAACCGCGAAACCGGCGAGATCGCCCTGATCATCGCCGGCGCGTTCCTCGGCATGATGAGCGGACTACTCGTCCCCGACCTCACCCTGCGCATCGTGAGCCTCGCCGGCTTCCCCATGCTCGCCCTCGCCGCCGTGTACGTCCCGTACAAGGGCCGCACCTTCTACCGGTGGTTCGAGATCAGGCGCAGCTACAAGCGCACCCTGCGCCGCGGCACCACGTACCGCTCCGGCACCATGGAAGCCGGCATCCGGGGCTCCGACGGCCGCGAGGTCGAGGTCGGCCCGCCCCCCGGCATCGGACGCATCAGCTGGCTCGCGGCGCCCTTCGGGCCCGACGAGATCGCCGTCCTCCTGCACGCCGACCGCAGAACCGTGACCGCCGCCATCGAGATCGAGGGCCCCGGCGTCGGCCTGCGCGACAGCGAGGACCAGGAAGCCCTCGTCGACCGCTTCGGCACCCTCCTCAAGCACGTGGCGAACGGCGACGGCTTCGTCACCCGCCTCCAGATGCTCGCCCGTACCCTCCCCGCCGACCCCGACGCCCACGCCAAGGACGTCGCCCAGCGCGGGGACACCGCCGCCCCCGGTTGGCTCCGCGAGTCGTACGACCAGCTCCAGTCGATGGTGTCGACCTCCTCCGAGCAGCACCGCGCGTACCTCGTCGCCTGCATGCACTACTCGCGCGAACTCGCCGCCGAGGCCCACACCATCGCCCGCGCCTCGACCCCGCACAAGGGCCGCAAGCTCGACCGCGACGCCGGCCTCGCCATCGTCATGGCCCGCGAGCTCACCGACATCTGCGCGCGCCTCGCCGAGGCCGACATCCGCGTACGCCAACCGCTCGGCCAGGGCCGGCTGTCCTCCCTCGTGCACTCCATGTACGACCCGGACCACCCCATCGACCACATCCAGGCCATGACGAAGCGCAACGCCTGGCCCGCCGAACTCGACGCGGTCGAACCCACCTACCTCCAGGCCAAGACCCGCGAGTCCTCCACCCGCGCCCCCTGGTGCCACGCCACCGCCTGGGTGAAGGAGTGGCCGATGACCCCCGTCGGCGTCAACTTCCTCGCCCCCCTCCTCGTCCACACCCCGGACGTCATCCGTACCGTCGCCGTCACCATGGACCTCGAACCCACCGAGGTCGCCATCGAACGCATGCTGACGGAGAAGACCAACGACGAGGCCGACGCCAGCCGCGCCGCGAAGATGAACCGCACGGTCGACCCGCGCGACATCGCCGCCCACGGCCGGCTCGACCAGAGGGGTGAAGATCTCGCCAGTGGTGCGGCGGGAGTCAACCTGGTCGGGTACATCACGGTGTCCTCGCGTTCACCCGAGGCCCTCGCCCGCGACAAGCGCACCATCCGCGCCTCGGCGGGCAAGTCCTACCTGAAGCTGGAGTGGTGCGACCGCGAGCACCACCGCGCCTTCGTCAACACCCTGCCGTTCGCCACCGGCATCCGACGCTAGCCGGAGGGAAGTGCCGCCCATGCGAGATCCCATGTCCGCTCTGACGGACGCCTTCACCAGCTTCCTGTTCGGCAAGGTGGAGACCACCCGCCTGCCCGTCCGCACCTCCACCGGGCAGGCCCAGGCCGTCTACCTGCCCACCGCAGCCCCCGGCCTCGGCGACTCCGGCGTCATCATCGGCCGCGAGGTCTACAGCGGCAAGGGGTACATCTACGACCCGTTCCAGCTGTACGGACAGCAGCTCCCCGCCCCCCACTGGCTGGTGCTCGGCGAGTCCGGCAACGGGAAGTCCGCGCTGGAGAAGACCTACGTCCTGCGCCAACTCCGCTTCAAGGACCGCCAGGTCGTCGTCCTCGACGCCCAGGGCGAAGACGGCGTCGGCGAGTGGAACCTGATCGCCCAGCAGTTGGGAATAACCCCCATCCGCCTGGACCCCATCGCCGCGAACGACGACGGGATCCGCCTCAACCCCCTCGACCCGGCGATCACCACGACCGGCCAGCTCGCGCTGCTCCGGACCATCATCGAAGTCGCCATGGGCCACGGCCTCGACGAACGCTCCGGCTTCGCCCTCAAGGTCGCACACGCCTACGTCGTCGACACGATCCGCGACCGCCAGCCCGTCCTCACCGACATCGTGGAACAACTGCGGCACCCCGAGCCCGAGTCCGCCCAAGCCATGAACGTCGACATAGACGATGTCCGCGCCTGGGGACTCGATGTCGCCCTGGTCATCGACCGTCTCGTCGACGGCGACCTCCGCGGCATGTTCGACGGCCCCACCACCGTCGGCATCGACCTCGACGCGCCACTGATCGTCTTCGACCTGTCCCACATCGACCGCAACTCCATCGCGATGCCGATCCTCATGGCGATCGTCGGCGTCTGGCTGGAACACACCTGGATCCGCCCGGACCGCAAGAAGCGCATCTTCCTCGTCGAAGAGGCCTGGCACATCATCAACAGCCCCTTCGTCGCCCAGCTGTTCCAGCGCCTGTTGAAGTTCGGCCGGCGCCTCGGCCTGTCCTTCGTCGCCGTCGTCCACCACCTCTCCGACGTCGTCGACGGCGCCGCCGCCCGAGAAGCCGCGGCCATCCTCAAGATGGCCTCCACCCGAACGATCTACGCCCAGAAAGCCGACGAGGCCCGCGCCACGGGCCGGGTACTCGGCCTGCCCCGCTGGGCCGTGGAAATCATCCCCACCCTCACCCCGGGCATCGCGGTCTGGGACGTCAACGGCAACGTCCAGGTCGTCAAACACCTGATCACCGAGGCCGAACGCCCGCTCGTCTACACCGACCGCGCCATGACCGAATCCTCGGCACAACACCGACTCCCCGACGATCTGCTGGCCGCCGAACTGGAGGCGGAGGAGCGAGCCCTCCTCATCGAACGCCACCACAACGGCCCCGGCTCCGCGACCACGGTGGCGTAACCATGTCCGACCCCAGACGTACGGATCCCCCCGCTCGGGCCGGGGGCGTCCCCGACGGGGCCCTCGTCGGCCTCCTGGCGTTCCTGCTCGGCGTCGCCGTCCTCGTCTGGTCGGCCACCGGCCTCTCGGCCCTGTTCGCCAAGGGCGCCTGGCCGGGCACCGTCACGTTCACCCGCACCCCGGACGCGGTCCGCGCCCTGATAACGGAACCCCACGACCTCCCCGGAGCCTGGCCCGAGACCGACCCGGCGGCCCTCTCCGGCTGGGGCCTGTTCTGGGGCCTGTTCATCGGCCAGCTCCTGATCCTGCTGGTCCTGACCATCTTCACGATGGGCATCATCGCCCGCACCAAGGCCCGCCGCGCCGTCCTCAAGCACCACGGCCGAATCGACCAGGATCCACAGCCCCAACCGATGCCCACCCAACCGATCCCCACCCAACCGGCCCCGCCGACCGCCCAGCCTCCGGCAGCGTTCGAGACCGCGAGCCCCGGGCCCACGGCCCACGGCACCCTTCGCACCGCGGACCGCCCCGCCCCGGCCGACGAGGCCTACCGCCACGACCTCGGCCACGCCCCGGCCCCGATGCCCACCCCGGCCCCCGTACCGGCGTCCGCGCAGACGCCGGCTCGCCTCGGCTACGCCAACCCCGCGGAACGCCATGCCACCGCCGCCCGGCACATCGCGGCGGCGGAAGGCGCGGTCCTCGTCGTGACGTCCTCCCCCGCACTCTGGTCGGAGACCAAGGACGCCCGCGCCAAGCTCGGCCCGGTCCTCCTCTACGACCCCTCG
This sequence comes from Streptomyces sp. NBC_00513, assembly GCF_041431415.1. GTDB lineage: Bacteria > Actinomycetota > Actinomycetes > Streptomycetales > Streptomycetaceae > Streptomyces. The sequence continues at coordinate 4,290,111 of NZ_CP107845.1, read as the reverse complement.
CATCTCTGCGACACCCCGGCCCGCATGCACTGGAACCCCGCGGAGGGCTGCGCGGACCGCGACCTCGCCGCCGTACGCGCCGTGGCCCTCCTGGCGCCCGTACGCCCCCAGGCACGCATGGACGCCGCGGTCGCCGACACGGCGGAAACGCTCCTGCGTAGTTGGCTGCAGGCCGCGGCCCTCGACAACCGCCCGTTCAAGCAGCTGCACCGCTGGGCCCAGGGCACCAACGCCCAGGACCCCGTCCGGATCCTCCGTACGCACCCTCAGGCGGCCCCCGGCGCGGCCGGCGAACTCGAAAGCGCCCTCACCGCGTACCCGGAGCGTCGCGAACTGGCCCAGCACCTCGCCGCCCGGGCCCTGTCCTGCCTCGGTTCGATCCACATCCGTGAGGCTTGCAATCCGAACCGAACAGATTCCCTCACGCTGGCTTCGTTCCTGACCGAAGGGGGCACCCTTTATCTGGTGGGCGAGTCCCTGGAGGACCCGCGAAGCCACCCGGGTGCAATGCCTTTGCTGACGGCACTCGCCTCCAGCGTGGTCGAGCACGGCCGTCGCATGGCCGCACGGTCATCCCACGGTCGGCTCGACCCACCACTGACGCTGGTCCTGGACGACGTGGCGGCCGTCGCCCCCATTCCGCAGCTCCCGGAGCTCCTCCAGGACGACGCCCTGCCGCTGCTCGCGCTCTGCCGCAGCCGCGAACAGGCCCGCTCCCGCTGGCCGCAGGCCGTCTCCGCCTTCTAACGGCCCGCCACGGGCCGTTCCAGTACGTACTCCAGCTCCCGGGCCTCCGGGTCCGAGGGCGTGCCGACCACGATCCGGCCACTGGCCACGAACCCGTACCGGCGGTAGAACGCCTCGGCCCGCGCGTTGTCCTCGTGAACGAAGAGACGCACCCGCCCCAGCGCCGGCCCGTCCAGCGACCAGGCCCACTCCAGTGCGGCCGCGAACAGCGCTTCGGTCACTCCGGTCCCCCGCTGTGCGGGCCGTACGAACACCCCCACCAGGTGCCCCTGAGCCTTCTCCACGACCTCACCGAAGTAGTCGATGGTGCCGCCTTCCTCGACGAGCACGGTCACCGACCCGTCCCAGGAGCCGTCGGGAGCCTCGGCGACGAACTGCCGGACGGCCCGCCCGCTCGAAGCGCCCGCGGTCCGTCCCTGCCAGAACTCATCGGGCTGGGCCTCGGCCTCCACGACGTTCTCCAGGAAGGCCACCGGGGCGACAGGATCCCGCAACGCACTGAGCCGCAGCTCCTTGGCCTTCTCCCACTCGCCGGCAGACACCGGCCGCACCCCATGCAGATTCATAGTGCGGATCAAAGCACGACACCGGTGCACTCTGCACGCAAAAAACCAAAGCCCTGAAACGAAAAGGGTCCGGAACGCAGAAAAGCCCCGCACCCTGAAGGGTGCGGGGCTTTCCCACAATGATTGTTCGGCGGCGTCCTACTCTCCCACAGGGTCCCCCCTGCAGTACCATCGGCGCTGAAAGGCTTAGCTTCCGGGTTCGGAATGTAAACCGGGCGTTTCCCTAACGCTATGACCACCGAAACACTATGAAGTTAACCAACCGGATATGAACACAGTTCGTTACTTCAGAACTAACACAGTGGACGCGAGCAACTGAGGACAAGCCCTCGGCCTATTAGTACCAGTCAGCTCCACCCGTTACCGGGCTTCCACATCTGGCCTATCAACCCAGTCGTCTACTGGGAGCCTTACCCTCTCAAGGAGGTGGGAATACTCATCTTGAAGCAGGCTTCCCGCTTAGATGCTTTCAGCGGTTATCCCTCCCGAACGTAGCCAACCAGCCATGCCCTTGGCAGGACAACTGGCACACCAGAGGTTCGTCCGTCCCGGTCCTCTCGTACTAGGGACAGCCCTTCTCAATATTCCTACGCGCACAGCGGATAGGGACCGAACTGTCTCACGACGTTCTAAACCCAGCTCGCGTACCGCTTTAATGGGCGAACAGCCCAACCCTTGGGACCGACTCCAGCCCCAGGATGCGACGAGCCGACATCGAGGTGCCAAACCATCCCGTCGATATGGACTCTTGGGGAAGATCAGCCTGTTATCCCCGGGGTACCTTTTATCCGTTGAGCGACGGCGCTTCCACAAGCCACCGCCGGATCACTAGTCCCGACTTTCGTCCCTGCTCGACCCGTCGGTCTCACAGTCAAGCTCCCTTGTGCACTTACACTCAACACCTGATTGCCAACCAGGCTGAGGGAACCTTTGGGCGCCTCCGTTACCCTTTGGGAGGCAACCGCCCCAGTTAAACTACCCATCAGACACTGTCCCTGATCCGGATCACGGACCGAGGTTAGACATCCAGCACGACCAGAGTGGTATTTCAACGGCGACTCCACAACCACTGGCGTGGCTGCTTCAAAGTCTCCCACCTATCCTACACAAGCCGAACCGAACACCAATATCAAACTATAGTAAAGGTCCCGGGGTCTTTCCGTCCTGCTGCGCGAAACGAGCATCTTTACTCGTAGTGCAATTTCACCGGGCCTATGGTTGAGACAGTCGAGAAGTCGTTACGCCATTCGTGCAGGTCGGAACTTACCCGACAAGGAATTTCGCTACCTTAGGATGGTTATAGTTACCACCGCCGTTTACTGGCGCTTAAGTTCTCAGCTTCGCACGCCCGAAAGCGCACTAACCGGTCCCCTTAACGTTCCAGCACCGGGCAGGCGTCAGTCCGTATACATCGCCTTACGGCTTCGCACGGACCTGTGTTTTTAGTAAACAGTCGCTTCTCGCTGGTCTCTGCGGCCACCCCCAGCTCACGGAGTAAATCCGATCACCAGTGATGGCCCCCTTCTCCCGAAGTTACGGGGGCATTTTGCCGAGTTCCTTAACCATAGTTCACCCGAACGCCTCGGTATTCTCTACCTGACCACCTGAGTCGGTTTAGGGTACGGGCCGCCATGAAACTCGCTAGAGGCTTTTCTCGACAGCATAGGATCATCCACTTCACCACAATCGGCTCGGCATCAGGTCTCAGCCTTAATGAGGGACGGATTTGCCTACCCCTCGGCCTACACCCTTACCCCGGGACTACCACCGCCCGGGTTGGACTACCTTCCTGCGTCACCCCATCGCTTACCTACTACCACCTTGGATCGGCGGCTCCACCACTTTCCTTTCCCCGAAGGGTCCGGAACGGCTTCACGGCCTTAGCATTAGAGGATTCGATATTGGGCGTTTCAAAGCGGGTACCGGAATATCAACCGGTTGTCCATCGACTACGCCTGTCGGCCTCGCCTTAGGTCCCGACTTACCCTGGGCAGATCAGCTTGACCCAGGAACCCTTAGTCAATCGGCGCACACGTTTCTCACGTGTGTATCGCTACTCATGCCTGCATTCTCACTCGTGAACCGTCCACAACTAGCTTCCGCTGCTGCTTCACCCGGCACACGACGCTCCCCTACCCATCCCAGCCCCCGTTGGGGGTATGTGCTGGAATGACACGACTTCGGCGGTACGCTTGAGCCCCGCTACATTGTCGGCGCGGAATCACTTGACCAGTGAGCTATTACGCACTCTTTCAAGGGTGGCTGCTTCTAAGCCAACCTCCTGGTTGTCTCTGCGACTCCACATCCTTTCCCACTTAGCGTACGCTTGGGGGCCTTAGTCGATGCTCTGGGCTGTTTCCCTCTCGACCATGGAGCTTATCCCCCACAGTCTCACTGCCGTGCTCTCACTTACCGGCATTCGGAGTTTGGCTAAGGTCAGTAACCCGGTAGGGCCCATCGCCTATCCAGTGCTCTACCTCCGGCAAGAAACACACGACGCTGCACCTAAATGCATTTCGGGGAGAACCAGCTATCACGGAGTTTGATTGGCCTTTCACCCCTAACCACAGGTCATCCCCCAGGTTTTCAACCCTGGTGGGTTCGGTCCTCCACGAAGTCTTACCTCCGCTTCAACCTGCCCATGGCTAGATCACTCCGCTTCGGGTCTAGAGCGTGCAACTCAATCGCCCTATTCGGACTCGCTTTCGCTACGGCTTCCCCACACGGGTTAACCTCGCTACACACCGCTAACTCGCAGGCTCATTCTTCAAAAGGCACGCAGTCACGACGTTGCATGCAAGCATGCAACGCGACGCTCCCACGGCTTGTAGGCACACGGTTTCAGGTACTATTTCACTCCGCTCCCGCGGTACTTTTCACCATTCCCTCACGGTACTATCCGCTATCGGTCACCAGGGAATATTTAGGCTTAGCGGGTGGTCCCGCCAGATTCACACGGGATTTCTCGGGCCCCGTGCTACTTGGGAGATTCTTAAGCAAGCCGCTGATGTTTCGTCTACGGGGGTCTTACCCTCTACGCCGGACCTTTCGCATGTCCTTCGACTACATCAACGGTTTCTGACTCGCCGACCGGCCGGCAGACCGATCAAAAGAATTCCCACAACCCCGCATGCGCAACCCCTGCCGGGTATCACACGCATACGGTTTGGCCTCATCCGGTTTCGCTCGCCACTACTCCCGGAATCACGGTTGTTTTCTCTTCCTGAGGGTACTGAGATGTTTCACTTCCCCTCGTTCCCTCCACACTGCCTATGTGTTCAGCAGTGGGTGACAGCCCATGACGACTGCCGGGTTTCCCCATTCGGACACCCCCGGATCAAAGCTCAGTTGGCAGCTCCCCGGGGCCTATCGCGGCCTCTCACGTCCTTCATCGGTTCCTGGTGCCAAGGCATCCACCGTGTGCCCTTAAAAACTTGGCCACAGATGCTCGCGTCCACTGTGTAGTTCTCAAGCAACGACCAGTCACCCATCACCCTGACCCATACGGATCAAGTTCACTGGGGCCGGCATCGCGAAGATACAACCTTACGGCCGTACCCTCAGATACCCAACAACGTGCCAGGCACCAGACCTCTTCCGGATTCTCTTTCCACGCCGAAGCAGTACTCGAGAGACCATCAGATGATCTGGCGCCAAATAATCAACGTTCCACCCATGAGCTGACCGTGCAGAACATTTGTCTGCAATCGGTACTGTGCTCCTTAGAAAGGAGGTGATCCAGCCGCACCTTCCGGTACGGCTACCTTGTTACGACTTCGTCCCAATCGCCAGTCCCACCTTCGACAGCTCCCTCCCTTACGGGTTGGGCCACCGGCTTCGGGTGTTACCGACTTTCGTGACGTGACGGGCGGTGTGTACAAGGCCCGGGAACGTATTCACCGCAGCAATGCTGATCTGCGATTACTAGCAACTCCGACTTCATGGGGTCGAGTTGCAGACCCCAATCCGAACTGAGACCGGCTTTTTGAGATTCGCTCCACCTCACGGTATCGCAGCTCATTGTACCGGCCATTGTAGCACGTGTGCAGCCCAAGACATAAGGGGCATGATGACTTGACGTCGTCCCCACCTTCCTCCGAGTTGACCCCGGCGGTCTCCTGTGAGTCCCCATCACCCCGAAGGGCATGCTGGCAACACAGGACAAGGGTTGCGCTCGTTGCGGGACTTAACCCAACATCTCACGACACGAGCTGACGACAGCCATGCACCACCTGTATACCGACCACAAGGGGGGCACTATCTCTAATGCTTTCCGGTATATGTCAAGCCTTGGTAAGGTTCTTCGCGTTGCGTCGAATTAAGCCACATGCTCCGCTGCTTGTGCGGGCCCCCGTCAATTCCTTTGAGTTTTAGCCTTGCGGCCGTACTCCCCAGGCGGGGAACTTAATGCGTTAGCTGCGGCACCGACGACGTGGAATGTCGCCAACACCTAGTTCCCAACGTTTACGGCGTGGACTACCAGGGTATCTAATCCTGTTCGCTCCCCACGCTTTCGCTCCTCAGCGTCAGTAATGGCCCAGAGATCCGCCTTCGCCACCGGTGTTCCTCCTGATATCTGCGCATTTCACCGCTACACCAGGAATTCCGATCTCCCCTACCACACTCTAGCTAGCCCGTATCGAATGCAGACCCGAGGTTAAGCCTCGGGCTTTCACATCCGACGTGACAAGCCGCCTACGAGCTCTTTACGCCCAATAATTCCGGACAACGCTTGCGCCCTACGTATTACCGCGGCTGCTGGCACGTAGTTAGCCGGCGCTTCTTCTGCAGGTACCGTCACTTTCGCTTCTTCCCTGCTGAAAGAGGTTTACAACCCGAAGGCCGTCATCCCTCACGCGGCGTCGCTGCATCAGGCTTTCGCCCATTGTGCAATATTCCCCACTGCTGCCTCCCGTAGGAGTCTGGGCCGTGTCTCAGTCCCAGTGTGGCCGGTCGCCCTCTCAGGCCGGCTACCCGTCGTCGCCTTGGTGGGCCATTACCCCACCAACAAGCTGATAGGCCGCGGGCTCATCCTTCACCGCCGGAGCTTTTAACCCCCACCCATGCAGGCAGGAGTGTTATCCGGTATTAGACCCCGTTTCCAGGGCTTGTCCCAGAGTGAAGGGCAGATTGCCCACGTGTTACTCACCCGTTCGCCACTAATCCACCCCGAAGGGCTTCATCGTTCGACTTGCATGTGTTAAGCACGCCGCCAGCGTTCGTCCTGAGCCAGGATCAAACTCTCCATGAATGTTTACCCGTAATCGGGTGCACACGCACTTAGAGCGGGCCGATCATGTCGGAATAAGACCGATCGACCACTGCATCCTCGCTGTGTAATCGCCTGCAAGCACCACAACCCGAAAGCTGCGACCTCACAGGTCTTTTTCAAAGGAACCTCATCCACCGAAATGGACGGGGTATCAACTTTTGGCGTTGATTTTTGGCACGCTGTTGAGTTCTCAAGGAACGGACGCTTCCTTTGTACTCACCCTCTCGGGCTTTCCTCCGGGCGCTTCCTTCGTTTCCGACTCTATCAGACTCTTTCGTGTCCGATTCCCGGTCGAAGCGGGTTTCGCTTTCCAGTTCTTCGCTTTCGCGTTTCCCTTTCCGGCGAGTCCGACTCTATCAGAAGTTTTCCACCGGATTTCCCGGCTTCAGATTCCTGGATGAGGAGTCGAGGGTGCCCTGTCTGAATTCGATTCATCGGGGGCGTGTTGCCGAACCGTTCAGCTCGAGGCAACCGTTCTACTCTACATCGGCCTCGGGCACGGGTCCAATCGGCCCAGGGCCGACCCCACCGAACCGCGCCCCCACCCACGCCACCACCTCGCTACAAGACCTTGCCGTTGCCCCTCTGCCTCCCCCATCGACGGCGCTGGCCGGTGCTGTCGCCCCAGTCCGCCACGGCCCCGGGCTCACTGCACCGTAGAGGCGATCCATCAAAAGCGCGAGCCGTCCAGATCCAGGCAGGCGCGAGCTCGTGCGGGTGGGTGTTGCCTCCGCGCGGCTGTGTAGCTCGACTGGTCCCAGCCGTCCCTGCGACTGACCTCCTGCTCCTCCGAGCGCCAGGGGGGAGAGATGCTCCCCCCTGGTCTCGGCCTCCGCGGACGAATATCGGTGAGCCGGTGAGCCGGACAACCACAGTGGGTCCTCAGTGACGACTTATTCGGCGCAAACGTGACGCCCGGCCCGCCGGTCATCCGTTCCTCCGTTCTCGTCGCACTGGCCGCCGAAGCAGTCGATCAAGACCCCGCCCCTACTCGCGTCAGCAAGCCGGCGCCCACCCCGGCACCCGGCCTCTGTACCCGAGGGCCGGACCCGGGGAGGCGGGGTGAGCCCCCTCCCCCTACCCGGCGCCGCCATGAGGAATCAACAAGTGGGATCCGATCGGCGTCGCCGACAAAGAGTTGAAGCACCATTTCTGCCTCGATCCCTGCGGCCTGCGGCCCGACGCGATGCCAGCCCGAGTGCTGCCTGGTGGACGTCTGCCGGGCCGCAGCTATCGCCCGAACAAGCGGCCCAAGAACCCCACCTACAAGCCCGACAAGCCCCCGGTCCGCTACCGCACAGCCCCGTCCACGTTCCATTCCCGCGGCAGGTCCTCGTCGCAGAAGACGCAGATGAAGTCTTCCTCCCGAACGATGTTCAGCTGGCTGCAGGAGGGACAGCGCCGGAACACCACCTCTTGGGTGAAGCCGGAAGGGGGCTCGATCCCGGCTGCATCGAGAGCCTCCGCGACGGCCTGCCACGAACTGATGTCCGGGCAGTATCCGGTCGACTGGTTGCTGACCTCAGCGACCACCCACTGCCCGGACTCCCTGCGGAAGCTCATCTCTCCGGCACCGAGAACGGGGCCGCCGCCGGCGCACACCACGTGCTCGCTTCGACGCGGCGCGAGCCGCAGCACAACCGCCGAGTCGATGACGAACGTGAAAGGCTCGGCCAACTCCACCGGCGCCAGAGACGAAACCCAGTCGGCGAAGTCCGATGCCGAGAGGATGCTTCGGCCCTCAGCCTCCGGCCGGACAAGGGCCCGCAGATCAGGCGGTCCCACATGCCGGTAGCTCCATCCCAGCAAGTTCACGCTGGCCAACGTAACCCCCAGCCGAGGCCGGATTCTGGGGAGTTACGGGCTCTGTCGGGGATCTTGTGATGTCGCAGGGGCACGGGGCGAGGAGTATTCGTTGACGTAGGAAGTCGAGGTTGGCTCGTCCGTAGGCCATGCGCTTGATGAGCTTGACGCGGGTGACCTGGCCCTCAACCTGACCGGAACTCCACGGTGTTGAGAGACCCGCGGTAACGGTGTCGAGGTCGCGTCGCAGGCCGCTGACCAGCGAGTGGAGGGCTGGGAGGTCGTCAGCCAGGACTCGCTCCATCCAATCGGGGAATTGGTCTCCTCGGAGGTGGTGAAGCATTTCAGCGAAGTCGTGGACGTGCCGTGCGGCGGCGTCGAGGTGAGGACAGGCCATACGGATCTCCTTCAGTTCCGCGACGTCCGCTGCGGTGAGGTGCTGGGGGTTCGTCATGATCCAGCGGACGACGCGTCGCGTCTTGGGGGTCGGCCTGGGCTGCGGCCGGAGACCGGCTGCTGCCTCCGCCCTGGTTGGCGGGGAGGTCTGAAGGCGCGGAAGTAGCGGCGGAGGCATTGGACGCTCGCTGTGAACCCGCGCTCGCGCAGTTCCCGGTGGAGCTGGGGAATGTCGTGACAGCCCTCCAGCCAGCGGGCGTGGAGGTGAGGCTTGTGCTCGTCCAGCAGGGACAGCCGTCCGGTGACTTCAACCAGGAGTTATGCGGATCCTGAGGGATGCGGCCGGGCGAGCGCCGGGACGGCCCGCCAGGCACAGAGCAATCGAGGCGAGCATCGACCGCAGCACCTGCGTCTGCCGGGCATGCGGCCTGGTCAGCCCCTCGATCTGCTCGGCGAACGCCACCGCCGGGCACCGGCTGCTCAGACACTTGAACCGGCGCACGGTCAACTCGATGACTACGGGACTGCCGGCCACGGGCGCGTCGCCGAGCCGACGGACGTACCGGCCATGCACCCGCCACGACGGCATACCGCATCCCGGGCATCTCACCCGGGACGCGTGACACCCCGCGCGAAGCGTGATGACCCCTGCCGTTCGCTTGATCGACTCGATGACAGCACCGGACAGATGCGGCAACAACCGCCCCAACACCCCTGAACCGCAGACCCGGAGACTGCCCAGCTCGGCCCTGCGGCATCACAAGATTCCCGACAGAGCCGAATAACGAGAACGTTCACAGTAGTCGCCGCTTCAACGGACGGACGCGTCGACGCGGGGGTACCTGTACCCGACTGCGCTGCGAATGGTGGCTGCCGGCTGCGCCTGGTAGCGGGTGTTCCATGGAGATGGCCCAGGCTGACCGCCATGAGGGCCTGGACCGGGTTGTCTCGGTCGACTCCACGAACGTGCGTCCCATCCGCATGCAGCCGGTACCCGCAGAATTGCTTGGGCCCGCGAGCCCGCAGATCACACCCGCGGCAGGCTCGGCGGCGAACTGGTCACGAAGATCCACCTCGCGACCGACAGCACGTACCGGCCACAGGCCTCCACCTCTCCACCGGACAGGCCGGCGGACCGCGAGCACCTGCACGGGCACATGATCCTGGGGCCTTCCCTCTTGGCGGACCAGCAACGCCACCGCGACTCCGGGGAGGTCGCCCGGCCCGCAGCCCCGGGCCGACCGGCACGGCCCAGCTCTCGGTCCACCCACCTCGCTTGTCCACCAGAACCTGGCCCGATTGGACCCTCGAGGCCGTACTCAACCGTCTTGCCTGCTCGACCGGCGAACCCGATCGGCACCGCGATCCACCACTGAGAACGCGACCAACCCGGCGAGCCCTCCGCGTCGACGTCAAGAACGTCGGGCGACATCGCGCGATGGCCACCACGCCCTGGTCCGCCCGAGCGGCACCGACCAAGGGCTGACTCCCAGACCCGGCGGGGAGGCAGCCGTTGGTCGGTGCCCATGGTCGCGTCCTGGCTGATCGGCGCCCAGTTCAATGTCATGGCCCTCAGGGGCACACGGGCGGTCCCTCGCTGATTCGACGGGCGGATTCCCGCGGCATCGGAGGACAGTCGCGCCGAGATACAGGGTGGCCCTGGTCGTCGGGCGGCAGCACCGGCGGGGTCGCGTCTCCGTCAGTGTCAGAGCTGCTCTGCCGGCTGTGGTTGGCCGCGCGCATGGCGAATCGGCGGAGACTCAGGCATTGCACGCGATGAATGCGTGTAGTCCGCCAGGACTGCTGTCTCCGGACCCATGTTCATTCGAGGACGCTTCGCGGAACCCGCGCTTTGCCATTCGCCATGGAGCTCTGCCAGTTGACGCCCTGTTCAGCAAGCCCCTGCGTCATCTCCGCTCTGTGCAGCCTCGGCAGCCGCCCGATTCTTCGCCGTCGAGGGCGCTGACTGCCCCGGGAGCACAAGGCCCGCCCGCGCCCTGGACGCATTGGCCTGCCTCCTGGTCCTCGATGAGGACCAGGCACCCGTTCATCCGGTCTGTGGGTTTGTCGAACCCTTCGGCCACCGCACCGCCCGATTGCGCTTGAGTCGGTTGAGTCGGTTGAGTCGGCCCTCGACCGTGTGGTGGGCTCTGTGGTCCGCGCAGTCGTACCCGCGGATCGTCGTCGGCGTCCCGCTTCGCATGCGGTGGCCGGCCCCGTCGGCGGGCTCCCGCATCGCCCACTGGTTACTCCCATCCCGCGAAGCACACGTTCCTGATCGTGGACGCGTGCCTGCGGGTCGCCGAGTCGATGCGAGCGAGGGCCTGCAATCCGCAACTGCCTCTTTCCAAACGGGACTGGCTGGGGCCGACACCTGAGGAATCGATCGTCTGGCAGCTGCTTCGAGAACTCGTGCTCGTGCCTGCGGGGTGCCTGCGGTAGCCGACCTCGGGAGATACGGAACCTGCTGCGGCGCCTGGCGGCTCGCTCCGTCAGTGCACTCCGCAGCCGGGACTCGCGGCCGCCTTCGCGGAACGGTTCGTCAAGGGTGCTCTCGACGCCGTCAGAGGTTGACGCGCTTCAGGTAGACACGGCTGCGGTGCGGGATCGTCTGGTACCAGAGCATCAGGTGCTCGTCCTCGTACGTACGGAGCCGCATCGGCTGCTCGTCCTCGTAAAGGCTGCCGTCCTTGGGGTCGATGCCCATCGATGCCAGATCCACCAGCCCGTCCATCACGGAACCGACCAGCCTCTGCTGTTCCGCGGGCATGTCCCCGAGCACCCACAGCCGGCCGGGATCACATTCCCACGCCCAGCCGGTCTCGTTCTGCACGCCTTCGCCGCGGGAGGTCACCGGCCGATCTCCTCCTGGGCCTCGGCCAGAATGCGACTGCTGGTCTCCATCGCCGACCGGAACTCCTGCTCGGTGGCGTTCGGGTCCCCGGCGACGCGTTCTGCTTCATGGAGAGCCGCCGCTCGAGCGGGCCAACGGTGGATGGCCACGTGCGTCGCCCACTTGATCAGAAAGAACCGCAGTGGATTGATGGCACCCGTCGCCGCGGCGCGATCGAAAGCCTCGTTGCACTCCTTGTCGAGCACGGCCAGATTCGCCATGTCGATGCGGCGTACGGCGTCCCGGAGCGCTTCTCGGGTCATGGCCGGCTGAGGGATGAGCGGGCCGCCGTCTTCCAGCTGCTGTGCTGTCATCGTGTCCTCCTGGGGAACGCGGCCAGGATACCCAGCCGAACCCGACAACCTGGCCCGGAACGCAGAAAAGCCCCGCACCCTGAAGGGTGCGGGGCTTTCCCACAATGATTGTTCGGCGGCGTCCTACTCTCCCACAGGGTCCCCCCTGCAGTACCATCGGCGCTGAAAGGCTTAGCTTCCGGGTTCGGAATGTAAACCGGGCGTTTCCCTAACGCTATGACCACCGAAACACTATGAAGTTAACCAACCGGATATGAACACAGTTCGTTACTTCAGAACTAACACAGTGGACGCGAGCAACTGAGGACAAGCCCTCGGCCTATTAGTACCAGTCAGCTCCACCCGTTACCGGGCTTCCACATCTGGCCTATCAACCCAGTCGTCTACTGGGAGCCTTACCCTCTCAAGGAGGTGGGAATACTCATCTTGAAGCAGGCTTCCCGCTTAGATGCTTTCAGCGGTTATCCCTCCCGAACGTAGCCAACCAGCCATGCCCTTGGCAGGACAACTGGCACACCAGAGGTTCGTCCGTCCCGGTCCTCTCGTACTAGGGACAGCCCTTCTCAATATTCCTACGCGCACAGCGGATAGGGACCGAACTGTCTCACGACGTTCTAAACCCAGCTCGCGTACCGCTTTAATGGGCGAACAGCCCAACCCTTGGGACCGACTCCAGCCCCAGGATGCGACGAGCCGACATCGAGGTGCCAAACCATCCCGTCGATATGGACTCTTGGGGAAGATCAGCCTGTTATCCCCGGGGTACCTTTTATCCGTTGAGCGACGGCGCTTCCACAAGCCACCGCCGGATCACTAGTCCCGACTTTCGTCCCTGCTCGACCCGTCGGTCTCACAGTCAAGCTCCCTTGTGCACTTACACTCAACACCTGATTGCCAACCAGGCTGAGGGAACCTTTGGGCGCCTCCGTTACCCTTTGGGAGGCAACCGCCCCAGTTAAACTACCCATCAGACACTGTCCCTGATCCGGATCACGGACCGAGGTTAGACATCCAGCACGACCAGAGTGGTATTTCAACGGCGACTCCACAACCACTGGCGTGGCTGCTTCAAAGTCTCCCACCTATCCTACACAAGCCGAACCGAACACCAATATCAAACTATAGTAAAGGTCCCGGGGTCTTTCCGTCCTGCTGCGCGAAACGAGCATCTTTACTCGTAGTGCAATTTCACCGGGCCTATGGTTGAGACAGTCGAGAAGTCGTTACGCCATTCGTGCAGGTCGGAACTTACCCGACAAGGAATTTCGCTACCTTAGGATGGTTATAGTTACCACCGCCGTTTACTGGCGCTTAAGTTCTCAGCTTCGCACGCCCGAAAGCGCACTAACCGGTCCCCTTAACGTTCCAGCACCGGGCAGGCGTCAGTCCGTATACATCGCCTTACGGCTTCGCACGGACCTGTGTTTTTAGTAAACAGTCGCTTCTCGCTGGTCTCTGCGGCCACCCCCAGCTCACGGAGTAAATCCGATCACCAGTGATGGCCCCCTTCTCCCGAAGTTACGGGGGCATTTTGCCGAGTTCCTTAACCATAGTTCACCCGAACGCCTCGGTATTCTCTACCTGACCACCTGAGTCGGTTTAGGGTACGGGCCGCCATGAAACTCGCTAGAGGCTTTTCTCGACAGCATAGGATCATCCACTTCACCACAATCGGCTCGGCATCAGGTCTCAGCCTTAATGAGGGACGGATTTGCCTACCCCTCGGCCTACACCCTTACCCCGGGACTACCACCGCCCGGGTTGGACTACCTTCCTGCGTCACCCCATCGCTTACCTACTACCACCTTGGATCGGCGGCTCCACCACTTTCCTTTCCCCGAAGGGTCCGGAACGGCTTCACGGCCTTAGCATTAGAGGATTCGATATTGGGCGTTTCAAAGCGGGTACCGGAATATCAACCGGTTGTCCATCGACTACGCCTGTCGGCCTCGCCTTAGGTCCCGACTTACCCTGGGCAGATCAGCTTGACCCAGGAACCCTTAGTCAATCGGCGCACACGTTTCTCACGTGTGTATCGCTACTCATGCCTGCATTCTCACTCGTGAACCGTCCACAACTAGCTTCCGCTGCTGCTTCACCCGGCACACGACGCTCCCCTACCCATCCCAGCCCCCGTTGGGGGTATGTGCTGGAATGACACGACTTCGGCGGTACGCTTGAGCCCCGCTACATTGTCGGCGCGGAATCACTTGACCAGTGAGCTATTACGCACTCTTTCAAGGGTGGCTGCTTCTAAGCCAACCTCCTGGTTGTCTCTGCGACTCCACATCCTTTCCCACTTAGCGTACGCTTGGGGGCCTTAGTCGATGCTCTGGGCTGTTTCCCTCTCGACCATGGAGCTTATCCCCCACAGTCTCACTGCCGTGCTCTCACTTACCGGCATTCGGAGTTTGGCTAAGGTCAGTAACCCGGTAGGGCCCATCGCCTATCCAGTGCTCTACCTCCGGCAAGAAACACACGACGCTGCACCTAAATGCATTTCGGGGAGAACCAGCTATCACGGAGTTTGATTGGCCTTTCACCCCTAACCACAGGTCATCCCCCAGGTTTTCAACCCTGGTGGGTTCGGTCCTCCACGAAGTCTTACCTCCGCTTCAACCTGCCCATGGCTAGATCACTCCGCTTCGGGTCTAGAGCGTGCAACTCAATCGCCCTATTCGGACTCGCTTTCGCTACGGCTTCCCCACACGGGTTAACCTCGCTACACACCGCTAACTCGCAGGCTCATTCTTCAAAAGGCACGCAGTCACGACGCATTGAGTAAACTCAATGCGCGACGCTCCCACGGCTTGTAGGCACACGGTTTCAGGTACTATTTCACTCCGCTCCCGCGGTACTTTTCACCATTCCCTCACGGTACTATCCGCTATCGGTCACCAGGGAATATTTAGGCTTAGCGGGTGGTCCCGCCAGATTCACACGGGATTTCTCGGGCCCCGTGCTACTTGGGAGATTCTTAAGCAAGCCGCTGATGTTTCGTCTACGGGGGTCTTACCCTCTACGCCGGACCTTTCGCATGTCCTTCGACTACATCAACGGTTTCTGACTCGCCGACCGGCCGGCAGACCGATCAAAAGAATTCCCACAACCCCGCATGCGCAACCCCTGCCGGGTATCACACGCATACGGTTTGGCCTCATCCGGTTTCGCTCGCCACTACTCCCGGAATCACGGTTGTTTTCTCTTCCTGAGGGTACTGAGATGTTTCACTTCCCCTCGTTCCCTCCACACTGCCTATGTGTTCAGCAGTGGGTGACAGCCCATGACGACTGCCGGGTTTCCCCATTCGGACACCCCCGGATCAAAGCTCAGTTGGCAGCTCCCCGGGGCCTATCGCGGCCTCTCACGTCCTTCATCGGTTCCTGGTGCCAAGGCATCCACCGTGTGCCCTTAAAAACTTGGCCACAGATGCTCGCGTCCACTGTGTAGTTCTCAAGCAACGACCAGTCACCCATCACCCTGACCCATACGGATCAAGTTCACTGGGGCCGGCATCGCGAAGATACAACCTTACGGCCGTACCCTCAGATACCCAACAACGTGCCAGGCACGACCCTCCGCGACCATCACCGCTTTCCACGCCCGAGGGCAGTACTTGCAGAATGTCTTGGAAGACCGTGCCAAATAATCAACGTTCCACCCATGAGCTGACCGTGCAGAACATTTGTCTGCAATCGGTACTGTGCTCCTTAGAAAGGAGGTGATCCAGCCGCACCTTCCGGTACGGCTACCTTGTTACGACTTCGTCCCAATCGCCAGTCCCACCTTCGACAGCTCCCTCCCTTACGGGTTGGGCCACCGGCTTCGGGTGTTACCGACTTTCGTGACGTGACGGGCGGTGTGTACAAGGCCCGGGAACGTATTCACCGCAGCAATGCTGATCTGCGATTACTAGCAACTCCGACTTCATGGGGTCGAGTTGCAGACCCCAATCCGAACTGAGACCGGCTTTTTGAGATTCGCTCCACCTCACGGTATCGCAGCTCATTGTACCGGCCATTGTAGCACGTGTGCAGCCCAAGACATAAGGGGCATGATGACTTGACGTCGTCCCCACCTTCCTCCGAGTTGACCCCGGCGGTCTCCTGTGAGTCCCCATCACCCCGAAGGGCATGCTGGCAACACAGGACAAGGGTTGCGCTCGTTGCGGGACTTAACCCAACATCTCACGACACGAGCTGACGACAGCCATGCACCACCTGTATACCGACCACAAGGGGGGCACTATCTCTAATGCTTTCCGGTATATGTCAAGCCTTGGTAAGGTTCTTCGCGTTGCGTCGAATTAAGCCACATGCTCCGCTGCTTGTGCGGGCCCCCGTCAATTCCTTTGAGTTTTAGCCTTGCGGCCGTACTCCCCAGGCGGGGAACTTAATGCGTTAGCTGCGGCACCGACGACGTGGAATGTCGCCAACACCTAGTTCCCAACGTTTACGGCGTGGACTACCAGGGTATCTAATCCTGTTCGCTCCCCACGCTTTCGCTCCTCAGCGTCAGTAATGGCCCAGAGATCCGCCTTCGCCACCGGTGTTCCTCCTGATATCTGCGCATTTCACCGCTACACCAGGAATTCCGATCTCCCCTACCACACTCTAGCTAGCCCGTATCGAATGCAGACCCGAGGTTAAGCCTCGGGCTTTCACATCCGACGTGACAAGCCGCCTACGAGCTCTTTACGCCCAATAATTCCGGACAACGCTTGCGCCCTACGTATTACCGCGGCTGCTGGCACGTAGTTAGCCGGCGCTTCTTCTGCAGGTACCGTCACTTTCGCTTCTTCCCTGCTGAAAGAGGTTTACAACCCGAAGGCCGTCATCCCTCACGCGGCGTCGCTGCATCAGGCTTTCGCCCATTGTGCAATATTCCCCACTGCTGCCTCCCGTAGGAGTCTGGGCCGTGTCTCAGTCCCAGTGTGGCCGGTCGCCCTCTCAGGCCGGCTACCCGTCGTCGCCTTGGTGGGCCATTACCCCACCAACAAGCTGATAGGCCGCGGGCTCATCCTTCACCGCCGGAGCTTTTAACCCCCACCCATGCAGGCAGGAGTGTTATCCGGTATTAGACCCCGTTTCCAGGGCTTGTCCCAGAGTGAAGGGCAGATTGCCCACGTGTTACTCACCCGTTCGCCACTAATCCACCCCGAAGGGCTTCATCGTTCGACTTGCATGTGTTAAGCACGCCGCCAGCGTTCGTCCTGAGCCAGGATCAAACTCTCCATGAATGTTTACCCGTAATCGGGTGCACACGCACTTAGAGCGGGCCGATCATGTCGGAATAAGACCGATCGACCACTGCATCCTCGCTGTGTAATCGCCTGCAAGCACCACAACCCGAAAGCTGCGACCTCACAGGTCTTTTTCAAAGGAACCTCATCCACCGAAATGGACGGGGTATCAACTTTTGGCGTTGATTTTTGGCACGCTGTTGAGTTCTCAAGGAACGGACGCTTCCTTTGTACTCACCCTCTCAGGCTTTCCTCCGGGCGCTTCCTTCGTTCTTGCGTTTCCGACTCTATCAGAGTCAGTCTCGCTTGTTTTCCGCCTTCCAGGTTCTTCGCTTTCGCGTTTCCCTTTCCGGCGATTCCGACTCTATCAGAACCTTTCGGGCCTGACTCCCAGTCAGCGGGGCTTGTCTTCCGGGCTGTTGGGCCCTTCCGACTCCCAGAACTCTAGTGGACTTCCCAGGCGATTCATAATCGACCTTCGGAAATTAATTCGGACATGCCGAATTCGTTCCCGGTGGGAGATCGTGCTGAGTTGGGTGCCGCAACGAGGCGGCGGGAGTTGTTGTCGCCAAAACCAGTTGACTCTGGGACAACTCGAAGAACCTTACGGATCCGCAGGGGGTGTGTCAACCCCTGGCTTGGAGGTCTTCGACGCGGTCCAGGAGGCGGGTCAGCATGTCGCCCAGGACGCCGCGCTCCGCGGTGGAGAGGTCCTGGAGGAGGTCCTCCTCGAAGACCGTGGCCGCGCGCATCGCGTCGAGCCACTTGCTGCGTCCCTCGTCCGTGAGCTCCACGATCACGCGGACCCGGTTGGACTCGTCGCGCTCGCGGGTGACCAGGCCCTCCGACGTCATCCGATCGATCCGATGAGTCATCGCCGCCGGCGTGAGGCCCAGCTGCTTGGCGAGCTCGCTCGGGCCCATGCGGTACGGGGATCCGGAGATGACGAGGGCCTTGAGGACCTCCCACTCCGCGTTGCTGATGCCCAGGGCCGCGGTCTGGCGTCCGTACGCGACGTTCATGCGGCGGTTCAGCCGGCTCAGCGCCGAGACCACCTTCTCGACCTGGGGATCGAGGTCCTGGAACTCGCGCTGATAGACGGCGATCTGCTCGTCGAGGCTCGGTTCGTGGACAGGCGTAGTGCCGTCGGTGTCACCCATGGCCCGAAGTATGGCACGAGCTCGTTGGCGTCTAACTCCTTCGATGTGTAGAGTTAAGCTTCGAACTTTAGGGATGAAGTCTTCAGGCTTCAGTTATCAAGGTGGTGAAAGTGACCAAGGTGATGGGCGCTGCGATGCGGCGGATCCAGGCCGGGAACGCGTTGACCGCGTTCGGCATCGGCTTCACGGTTCCGTTCCTCTACATCTACGTGGCGCAGGTGCGGAATCTGGGCTCCATGGCCGCCACGAGCGCGTTCGTGGCCTTCGCCCTGGGCGCTCTCGTCGCGCTGCCCTTCACCGGTCGGATCATCGACCGACGTGGTCCCGTGCCCGTCGTGATGGGTGCGGCGGTGGCCGCGTCCGTCGGGGCGCTGTCCCTGGGGTTGTCCACCGGGCTGGTGCCGATTCTGCTGTCCGCTCTGGCGCTGGGCGCCGGGCAGGCCGTGATGCAGCCGGCGCTGGCCACGATGATCGTGTGGTGCTCGACCCCGAGTACCCGTACGCGTGCCTTCGCGCTCCAGTTCTTCATGCAGAACCTCGGTCTCGGCATCGGTGGGCTCATCGGCGGCCAGATCGTGGACGTCGCGCACCCCGGCAGCTTCACCCTGCTGTTCGGTATCGAGGCCGTGATGTTCCTGGTGCTGGCGGGCGTGATCGCCACCGTGCGGATGCCGCACGCGCCGAGCATCAAGGACGCCGTGCCGAGGGACCCCTCGCAGGCGGGCGGGGGCTGGAAGCGGATGCTGCGGCACCAGGCCATGGTGAAGCTGCTCGTCCTGGGCTTCGTGGTCTTCTTCGCCTGCTACGGACAGTTCGAGTCGGGTCTTGCCGCCTTCGGTACCGAGGCTGCCGGGATCTCGCCTTCCACGCTCGGGTTCGCGCTCGCCGCCAACACCGGTGCGATCGTCGTGGCGCAGTTCGTCGTGCTGAGGCTCGTCGAGAAGCGGCGGCGGTCGCGGGTGATCGCGCTGGTGGGTCTGATCTGGACCGGTGCCTGGCTCATCGCCGGGTTCTCGGGGCTGGGGCACGGCAGCGCCGTGATGGCCGCGGCCGCGTTCGTCACCACGTACGCGCTCTTCGGGATCGGTGAGGCGATGCTGTCGCCGACGCTCGCGCCGCTCGTCGCGGATCTCGCGCCGGAGGGTTCCGTGGGGCAGTACAACTCCGCTTTCGCGCTGGTCAAGCAGATGGCGTTGGCTCTGGGGCCGCTGGGTGTGCCGCTCGGTGCGGGCGTGCCGATGCTCTACATCGGGGTGTTCGTGGTGGTCTCGCTGGGGATCGCCTGGCTGGCGCTGCGGCTCGGCAAGCAGCTGACGCCGGCGCAGGACAACCCGTCGCTGCTGAAGGGCGCTCCGTCGGCGCCGGCGGTTCCGGTGGCCGTGGCGAAGGCCGCGGAGCCCGCTTCCGTGTAGGTCGCTTCATGACGATGCCCCCGGTCCTCTCTCGGACCGGGGGCATCGTCATGTCGTCCTACTGCTTGTCGGGCTGCTTGTCGGGGAGCGCGAACTCGCACCAGACGGCCTTGCCGCCGCCCGGGGTGCGGCGGCAACCCCAGTTGGAGGCGATGGTGGCGACGATGGAGATGCCGCGGCCGGTCTCGTCGGCCGGTTCGGCGCGGCGGCGGCGCGGGAGGTGGTCGTCCCCGTCGGTGACCTCGATGATCAGGCGGCGGTCGGTGCGGCGCAGCCGGAGGTGCATGGGCGGGGTGCCGTGCTGGAGGGAGTTCGCGACGAGTTCGCTGGCGGCCAGCACGCCGAGGTCGCACAGCTCGACCGGGAAACGCCAGGAGGCGAGGACTCCTTGGGCGAAGGCGCGGGCGCGCGGTGCCGCCTCGATGCCTCCGAGGAGTTCCAGGGCGGCGTTGTGGAAGAGCTCGGCGTCCGCGCCGGTGCGGGCGGGCTGCTGGAGGACCATCACGGCGACGTCGTCGTCGTGGTCGGCGTCCACGCCGAGTGCGCGCATCAGGCGGTCGCAGATGACGGACGGGGTGCCCTGGGCGCCGGCGAGGGCGCGTTCGAGGGCGGCGACGCCTTCGTCGATGTCCTCGCCGCGGCGTTCGACGAGGCCGTCGGTATAGAGGACGGCGGTGGAACCGGGGCCCAGGGCGATGGTGCCGGAGGTGTGCAGCCAGCCGCCGGTGCCGAGCGGCGGGCCGGTGGGGTCGGCGGCGCGGCGTACGGTGCCGTGCTCGTCGCGGACCAGGATCGGGAGGTGGCCGGCGGAGGCGTACGCGAGCAGGCCCTCGTTGGGGTCGTGGACGGCGTAGACGCACGTGGCGATCTGGCTGGCGTCGATCTCGGCGGCGAGGCCGTCGAGGAGTTGCAGGACCTCGTGGGGCGGGAGGTCGAGGCGGGCGTACGCGCGGACGGCGGTGCGCAGCTGGCCCATGACTGCGGCGGCGCGGACGCCGCGGCCCATGACGTCGCCGATGACGAGGGCGGTGCGGCCGGCGCCGAGGGTGATGACGTCGTACCAGTCTCCGCCGACGGCGGCCTCGGTGCCGCCGGGCTGGTAGGTGGCGGCGATGCGGAGGTCGTCGGGCTGTTCCAGTTCCTGGGGCAGGAGCGAGCGCTGGAGGGTGACGGCGGCCTCGCGCTGGCGGCGCTCGCTGGCGCGCAGCCGTTCCGCGGCCTCGGCGTGGTCGGTGACGTCGGCGAGGTGGATCAGTACGCCGGTGTGGGGCCCTTGGGCGGAGGCGGTGTCGGTCTGGGGGAACTCGACCGGGGTGCAGGTGACGGTGTACGAGTTGCCGCCGCCGGGTGCGGTGCGGTTCTTGGCGGTACGGGGCTTGCCGCTGCGCTGGACCTGGTCGAGGAGCGGGAGCAACCCGAGGTCGCCGAGTTCGGGGAGGGCCTGGTGGGCGGGGCCGCCGGGGACGCGGGGGCCGAAGCCGGCGACGTAGGCGTCGTTGACGTACGCGACGCGGTGGTCGGGGCCGTGAACGAAGGCGACGAGTGCCGGGAGCAGGCCGAGGACCTCCCGTACGGAGAGTTCGTCGAGGGCGGGTGCGGCCGGGAGGGGGCCCGTACCCGTTCCGGAGACGGTGGGTTCCGCGGGGGTGCCGTCGCTCGGGGGCGCCGGGGCGTGGGTGGCCGCGCCGCGGGCTGCGGGGACCGAGCCTTCTCCCCGTTTGGCCTGGGCGGCGGCGTGTTCGGTCCGGGCGGCGGCGCGGCGCTGCGTTCCGGGGAACCGGGCGCTCCAGCGGGTGAAGTTCACTGCGTTCAAGCCTCGTGGTGTCGCAAGTGGTCGCTGTGTCTCCCCCAGCTGCCGCTGGGCGGTGCCCCCCAGGAGTCGATCGCGGACGGTGTCACTCTGTGCAGGTGTGAGCCCACCTATGGTCACACGTCCAGTGTGGCCGACCGGACTGACAACGTCAGCTCTGGCCGTCCTTCGGCGGTTGGGGCGCGGGTGGGGGTGACGGGTGCTTGGGGCCGCCTCCTGCCGCGAGTTCGAATTCTGCCCTGGGGTGTTCGAGGGAGCCTAGGGAGACGATCTCGCGTTTGAACAGACCTGAGAGGGTCCATTCCGCAAGAACGCGCATCTTGCGGTTGAAGGTGGGGACGCGGCTGAGGTGGTAGGTGCGGTGCATCAGCCAGGCCGGGTAGCCCTTGAGCTTGCGGCCGTAGATGTACGCGACGCCCTTGTGGAGGCCGAGGGACGCGACGGAACCGGCGTACTTGTGGGCGTACTCGGTGAGGACCTCGTCGCGCAGGGCGGCGAGGAGGTTGTCGGCGAGGGACCGGGCCTGGCGGACGGCGTGCTGCGCGTTGGGGGCGCATTCGCGGCCCGGTTCGGCGGCGGTGATGTCGGGGACGGCTGCCGCGTCACCGGCCGCCCAGGCGTGTTCGACGCCCTCGACGGTGAGGAAGGCCGTGCAGGCGAGCCGGCCGCGTTCGTTCTTGGGTAGGTCGCAGGCGGCGAGGATCGGGTGGGGTTTGACGCCGGCGGTCCAGACGACGGTGCGGGTGGGGAAGCGGGCGCCGTCGCTGAGGACGGCGACGCGGTTCTCGCAGGATTCGAGGCGGGTTTCCAGGCGTACGTCGATGTTGCGTCGGCGCAGTTCACGAACGGTGTAGACGCCCATCTCGGGGCCGACTTCGGGGAGGATCCGGTCGCTGGCCTCGACCAGTACCCATTTCATGTCCTCGGGCTTGATGTTGTGGTAGTACCGGGCCGCGAAGCGTGCCATGTCCTCCAGCTCGCCGAGGGCCTCGACGCCCGCGTATCCGCCGCCCACGAAGACGAAGGTGAGGGCGGCGTCGCGGATGGCGGGGTCGCGGGTGGAGGAGGCGATGTCCATCTGTTCGATGACGTGGTTGCGCAGGCCGATGGCCTCTTCGACCGTCTTGAATCCGATGCCGTAGTCGGCGAGCCCGGGGACGGGGAGGGTGCGCGAGACGGAGCCGGGCGCGAGGACGAGTTCGTCGTAGGCGATCTCGATGTCGCCGGCGCCCTCCTCGGCGGTGGCGAGGGTGGTGACGGTCGCGACGCGCTTGGCGTGGTCGATGCGCTGGGCCTGACCGATGACGATGCGGCACTTGGCCAGGACGCGGCGCAGGGGCACGACGACGTGGCGGGGGGAGATGGATCCGGCGGCCGCCTCGGGGAGGAAGGGCTGGTACGTCATGTAGGGCTCGGGGGTGATCACCGTGACCTCGGCTTCGCCGGATCTCAGCTTTCGCTGGAGCCGGAGCGCCGTGTACATGCCGACGTATCCGCCGCCCACGATGAGGATGCGCGTTCGGGTCGGGGTACCGGGGGCCGTGCCCCGCGAGTTAGCAGCCTTCACCACCCCATGACGCAACGTGGCCGGGAGTTTGTCCACAGGCCCGGCAGATTGTGTGACCGGAGAGAGTGGTGGGGCGGGTCTGTCGGAGGGTGTGGATCCGGGTGCAGGAGCGCAGGTCAGCAGGTGCGGAGGGAGTGATTCCGGAGGCTTGCGGCGGAAAAGTGGGGGTGAATGCTCCGATCGGGCGGTGCTCCGTCCGAGGCTGCCCCTTCTGAATTGACTCTGGCTCAACTATGTTCGTAACTCGTCGAGGAGTAGGACCAGGGCCCCGTGACCGTGGCCCCCCTCGGCGTGAAGGCGGGGAGTGTCTCCGGGGGGAGACAGATGATTACCGGGGGAAACATATGCACATTTCCGATTTCCATGGCTCTGCGACCGCTCTGTCTGCTGACAGCGGCCGCGTGATGACAGGTGCCACCACGCACGGCATGGGTCGCTCCACGCCGCTGCGTGTCGACGCCCAGCGCAACCTCGAACACGTCCTGCGCGCGGCCCGCGAGGTCTTCGGCGAGCTGGGCTACGGGGCTCCGATGGAGGACGTGGCGCGGCGCGCCCGCGTCGGTGTCGGCACGGTGTACCGGCGCTTCCCGAGCAAGGACGTGCTGGTCCGGCGAATAGCCGAGGAGGAGACCGCCCGACTGACCGACCAGGCCACGTCCGCTCTGGGCCAGGAGGAGGAGCCGTGGCAGGCGCTGTCGCGCTTCCTGCGCACCTCCGTGGCCTCCGGCGCCGGACGACTGCTGCCGCCGCAGGTGCTGCGGGTCGGCTCGGCCGCCGAGGACGGGATCGAGGAGGCCGAGGCCGCCAGGGTTCCGCACCAGCGTCAGGCCGGCGGGACCGGCGGGCCGGACCTTCGGGTCGTGGGCGCGCGGACGGCCGTCGAGGACGAGCTCTCGGACGACTCCGGCGCGGGTGCGCTGCTGGAGGTGGTCGGCCGACTGGTGGACCGTGCCCGGGAGGCGGGTGAGTTGCGTGCCGACGTCACCGTGGCCGATGTGCTGCTGGTGATAGCGACCGCCGCGCCCGCACTGCCGGACCCGGCGCAGCAGGCAGCGGCTTCGGCCCGACTGCTGGAGATCCTCCTGGAGGGTCTGCGGTCCCGCACGGTCTGAGTCGGAGTGCGGTGCTGATCGGCTGGGCCGGGTGCGGGGAGCGGTGCGGTGCGGTGTGGGGATCGGTACGCGGTGCGGTGAGCGGCGCATCGTGGTCCTCGGCGCAGTGACCGGCACGTCGTGATCGGCACGTCGTGATCGGCTCGGTGCCGTGATCGGCGTGCCGTGACCCGCGTCGTGCCGTGATCCGCGTGCGGTGGGCGGCGTGGCCCGTGCGCGTCGTGCGGTGATCGGCGTCGGCGGTGTGCCGTGACCCGCGTGATTCGTGGGCGGTGACCGGCGTGCGGCTCGGTGTGTGGTGGTGCCGTGCGGTGATCGGCGTGTCGGGCGGCCTTCGTGTCGGTCGTCGTGGCGGTCTTCGTGTCGGTCTTCGTGGACGTGGTCGACCGGTTCCCTCGAACGGCCACTCGCTCGAACGGGTGAGGATCAGCACGGCGATTCGCCGGATGTTCCCCGGATGAGTGGATGGCAGTGAGAGGGGGCCGGCCCGCCCGCGCCGTGTGCCACGCTGGATCGGTGTACCGGTTGAGTGTGCCGTGCGGGGGCTTCCGCAATGAACGTTGACGGGCGAGACGAGTCTCTCGGTGGCGCCGGCGGCGAGGTCGAGGCGGGCAGCCTGCCCGCCCGGCAGGTACCCGCGCAGCGCGAGCCGGGTGGTCGGCACGTCGGTCCGGGAATCGAGGACGGCGAACTACCGCCATCGGACGCGGACTTGATCGCCCGGATGCGTGGGGGTGACGACGGTTCGTACGAGGAGTTGTTCCGTCGGCACGCCGATTCCGTACGGCGCTACGCGCGCACCTGCTGCCGGGACGCGCACACCGCCGACGACCTGACCGGCGAAGTGTTCGCACGGACCCTCCAGGCGGTGCGGGGCGGGGCGGGGCCGGACCATTCGGTGCGGGCGTACCTGCTCACCACCGTGCGGCGGGTCGCGGCCTCGTGGGCGAAGACCGCCAAACGGGAGCATTTGGTCGAGGACTTCGCGGTGTTCGCGGAGCAGGCGGCCACGGGTGCGGAGGGTGGCGCGGGGCTGGCCGGGCTCTCCGGGGACGACACCCTGGAGTGGGGCGCGGACGTTCGGGCGATGCACGAGGCCGAGCAGTCCCTGGCGATGCGCGCCTTCCGGAGCCTGCCCGAGCGGTGGCAGGCCGTGCTGTGGCACACGACCGTCGAGGAGGAATCGCCGAGTGCGGTCGCCCCGCTGTTCGGGCTGAGCCCCAACGCGACGGCGGTGCTGGCCAGTCGGGCACGTGAAGGGCTCAAGCAGGCCTACTTGCAGGCCCACGTGAGTTCGGCGTTGGTCGAGGGCGGGGACTGCGCGCGGTACGCGGACCGGTTGGGCGCCTATGCCCGGGGCGGATTGCGGGTGCGGGCGGAGCGGGGGCTGCGCAAGCACTTGGAGGAGTGCGTCAGGTGCCGGCTCGCCGCCGGGGAACTCAAGGACGTCAACGCGGGGATTCCCGCGCTGTTGCCGGTGGCGGTCATCGGTTGGTTCGCGGCCGGGTACGCGGCGAAGGCGGCCGGGGTGGTGGCCGGTGGGGCCGTGGCCGCCGGTGGTGCGGGGGCTGCCGCCGCCGCGGTCGGTGGATCCTCGGCCGGGACCGCAGGTGCCGCAGGTGCCGCAGGTGCGGGCGCGGGTGGCGGGGCTTCGGCCGGGGCCGGCGGGGCGGTGGTGTCCGAGGGTCTGGGCTTGCCGGCCAAGGCCGCCATCGCCGCCGGGATCGCGGTCGCGGCGGCCGCCGGGGTGGTGTTCGCGCTGGCCGGGGACGATTCCGCCCCGCCGCCCCGGGCGAAGCCGGCGCCCGCGGTGGCGGCGCCGGCGGTGCCCGCTCCGGCCCCGCCCGCGCCGGAGCCGAGCCCGCCGGTGACGAGGGCACCGGCGGTGAAGGCACCGGTGGCGCGGGTTGCCGTACCGCCTCGGCGCAGTGCCGCGCCGGCACCGAGTCGGGCGCCTTCGGCCAGGCCGTCGGCGTCGAAGGCGGCCGTCGTACGCCCGGCGCCGAAGCCCTCGCCCACCCGTACGCCGCCGAAGTCGCCGGCTCCGGCGGTGCCCGCGCCGGCGCAGGGGTTCGCGTTGGCGCGGCTCGGATACTCCGGGTACGGGAAGCACAGCACACCGGAACTGCGGACCTGGGCCGGCAGTTGGGTGTGGCAGCGCTGGGGGCTGGAGGTCGGGGGGCGGCGGTTCTCGCAGGGAATCACCGTCGACGCCCGTTCCTCGGTGGAGATCAACCTCAACCGGCAGTGCGCGAGCTTCTCCGCGCGGGCCGGGGTGGACGGTCTGGCGTTGCTGACCGACGGCGAGGTCCGGTTCTCGGTGTACGGCGACGGGCGGCGACTGTGGCGGTCCGGCGCCCTCGGGTATGGCGACGCGCCCGCCCGGGTCGAGGTGTCGTTGGCCGGACACGAGACGTTGCGTCTGGTGGTGGAACGGGTCGGGCCGGGGCGGCTGCCGGCGTTGGCGAGCTGGGCCGACGCGGTGATCAGCTGCACGTGAGCACGGTGATCAGCCGCATGTGAGTGCGGCGATCAGCCGCATGTGAGTGCGGCGATCAGCCGCATGTGAGTGCGGCGATCAGCCGCATGTGAGTGCGGCGATCAGCCGCATGTGAGTGCGGCGATCAGCCGCATGTGAGTGCGGCGATCAGCCGCATGTGAGTGCGGCGATCAGCCGCATGTGAGTGCGGCGATCAGCCGCATGTGAGTGCGGCGATCAGCCGCATGTGAGTGCGGCGATCAGCCGCATGTGAGTGCGGCGATCAGCCGCATGTGGGTGCGGCGATCAGCCGCATGTGGGTGCGGCGATCAGCCGCATGTGGGTGCGGCGATCAGCCGCTCTTGAGCAGGTGATCAGCAGCCGCTCTTGAGCAGGGCCGCGACCTCGGGCGGGGTCAGTTCGGCGCCCGCCGCCTCCTCCGCCGCGGAGCGGGCGGGGCCCAGGAGGGCGCGGGCTCGTTCGGGGAACCCGTCGAGGAACGCCTCCTCGGGGACCGAGCGGGGGTGTCCCGAGCGCCAGGCGGTGGCCGCCGCGAGGATCCGCAGGGCTTCCCCGGGCCGGTCGGTGGCGGCCAGCAACCCGGCCGCGGTCTCGGCGAGGGCGGCCAGGACCCGTTCCGCGCAGCGCGTGGAGATCGCGTCGGCGAAGGCGGGTCCGGCGCCGGCGAGCGCGGCGCGCGGGCCCTGGTCGTGGGCGACGAGGAGGGCTTCGATGTTGTCGAGCCCCGCGATGAACTGCGGGGGGACGCCGGCTCCCTTGGATTCGGCGCGGGCCACGACGTACTCGGCGCGGGCCTTGGCGTGGTCGCCACGGTAGAGGGCGATCATCGAGGCGAGCAGGCGCGCGAAGGCCCGTACGTCGTACACCCCTCCGTACTTGCGCGACTCCCGGTCCGACTCGGCGAGGAGCCGTTCGGCTCCTTCCATGTCCCCGGAGCAGTAGGCGGTCTCCGCGATCCGGGCGATGGCGAAGGGCGCCTCGATGTGGGCGCCGACCTCGCGGGCGAGGCGCAGGCACTCCTCGTACTCGATGCGGGCCCAGTCGTACTGACCACGGGACAGGGCCACCTCGCCGGCGGCGCTCGACACCTGCGCCCGCGTCCAGCGGTCGCCGACACGGTCGGCGATCTCGTGGAGTTCGACGAGGTCGGCGTCGACGGTGTGCAGGCCTCCGGTCATGTCGATGGCGACATGGGTGCGGAGCATGAGGATGACGCCGAGTTCCCAATCCCCGCCGTATCGGCGGCAGTTCTCCACGGCCTCGTCGAGGTCGGCGTGGAAGTCGAGGAGATCGCCGGTGAGGAGGGCGGTCGTGGGCCACAGGATGCCGGGGAAGGCGCTGGTCTCCGGGGAGCCGCGGCGAAAGGTTTCCTTCAAGCGGCGGGTGAGCGCCCGGTACTCGGGGGTACGGAACTCCTCGGCCGCACTGGATTCCGAGCGCAGGAACATGTGGAGCACCTGGAGGTGCTGGTGGGTCAGGTACGCGGGTGAGTCCTCGGGCGGTTCGGTCGGGGTGAGGGCGAGGACCCGGGCGGTCCACTCGGCGCCCTCGATCCGGTAGTTGCGCAGCCACCAGAACCAGCCCAGGGCGAAGACCGCGCGTTGGGCGGTGTCGGAGTCGCCGTCCCGCACGGCCAGGTCGAGGGCCGCGCGGAGGTTGTCCAACTCGGTCTCGACGCGCCGGATCCAGGGCAGCTGGGCGGCCGAGCGCAGCAGGGGTTCGGCTTCCTCCGCGAGGGCGAGGAAGTGCGCGGCGTGGCGCAGGGCGGTCGTACGGGCCTGCGCCGGCTCGTCGGCGGCGCGGGAGATGGCGTACTCGTGGATGGTTTCGAGCATCCGGTACCGCATGCCGTCGGGGGTGGGCTCGGCCAGGACGAGGGACTTGTCGACGAGGGAGCCGAGGACGTCGGCCACGTCGAGGGCGGGTGCCGCGCAGACGGCCTCGGCGGCGGTCAGATCGCAGCCGCCGGTGAAGACGGCGAGGCGGCGCAGGACGGCGCGTTCGGGTTCGGTGAGCAGGTCCCAGGACCAGTCCACGACGGCGCGCAGGGTCTGTTGGCGGGGCAGGAGCGTGCGGGATCCGCCGGTCAGGAGCCGGAACCGGTCGTCGAGCCGGTCGGCGATCTGGCGCGGGGTGAGCAGGCGCAGCCGGGCGGCGGCGAGTTCGATGGCGAGCGGAAGGCCGTCGAGGCGGGCGCAGATCTCGGCGACGGCCGCCGGGTCGTCGTCCGGGGTGAACCCGGGCTGGGCGGCCGCCGCCCGGTCGGCGAACAGTCGGTGCGCGGGATCGGGCGGCAGGGGCTCCACGGGACGCAGCACCTCGCCGGGAACGCCGAGGGGTTCGCGGCTGGTGGCGAGGACGCGGATGCCGGGGCAGTGCGCGAGGAGCCGGTCGGCGAGTTCGGCGGCCGCGCCGATGACGTGCTCGCAGTTGTCCAGGACGAGGAGCAGGCCGCGGTGGGCACAGTGGTCGATGAGCAGGGTGGTGGGGTCCTCGGCCGGTGACTTCTCACGGGCGACCAGGCCGTTCTCGCGCAGGCCGAGGGCGCTGAGCACGGCGCCGGGGACGGCCGCGGGGTGGTCGAGGCGGGCGAGTTCGACGAGCCAGCCCGGTTCCGGGTGATCGGCCGCCGCGTGCTCGGCGAGGCGGGTCTTCCCGGAGCCGCCGGGGCCGATGAGGGTGACGAGGCGGTGCCGGGACAGGTCGCCGTGGAGGGCCTCCAGGTCGGGCTCGCGGCCCACGAAGGAGGTGAGGCGGGGGCGGAGGTTGCCGCGCGGGGCCTCCGGCGGTTCGGGGGGCGCGGTGGGTTCCGGGGGCGGGCGCAGGAGTTCCGCGTGGAAGGCGCGCAGGGCGGGGCCGGGGTCGGTGCCGAGGCTGTCGGCGAGGGTGCGGCGGGTGCGCTCGTACGCGGCGAGGGCGTCGGCGGGGCGGCCGGCGGCGCGCAGGGTCCGGAGCTGGAGCACGCGGAGGGGTTCGTCGTACGGGTGCTCGTGGATCAGCGCGTCCAGCTCGGGCAGCAGGGACGCCGGGTCCGCGGCGCCGGCCCGGAGTTCGGCCTCGACGCGGCCGCGCCGCGCGGCCGTACGGAGGGCCTCCGGGGCGGCGGCGAGGGCGGAGCGGGCCGGCTCCGGAAGGTCGGCGAGGGCCGGGCCGCGCCAGAGGGCGAGGGCGGAGCGGAGGGTCGCGGCGGCGATGGCGGGGGGCGTCGCGGGGTCGTCGAGCTGTCGGGCGCCATCGCGGGCGAGCCGGGTGAAGCGGTGGAGGTCCACGTCCTCGGGGGCCGCGGCGAGACGGTAGCCGCCCGTCGGGTCGGCGAGGACGCGGTCGCGCGCACCGAGGGCGCGGCGCAGCCGGGACACGAGGGCCTGGAGGGCGGCGGGCGCGTCCCGGGGCGGGTCGTCGCCCCACACCTCGTCGACGAGGTCCGTCACGGTGACGGCGAGCGGGGCACCGGCGCGGAGCGCGAGGGAGGCGAGGAGGGCGCGGAGGCGGGCGCCACCTATGGGGAGGGGGGCGTGGGAGTCGTCGCGGGCCTCGGTGGGACCGAGGAGGAGGTACTGCACCGGGCAATTCTGCCCTTCCCCTGGCCGGGGTGGGTGGGGATTTGTGGCGGCGTGGCGGGTGGCGCGTGGCGCGTGCCGCGTGCTTGGGGGTGCTTGTCCGTGCCGCGTGCCGCCGCGTCGCTGCCGGCCCCGGCTGCGCCGGGCGCCTCAAACGCCGGCGGGCTGGATTCGGCGCGGTCCCGGGGATCTGGGAGCGGCGGGGCTGGATTCGGCGCGGTCCCGGGGATCTGGGAGCGGCGGCGGGGTGTCAGGAGAGGGCTGGGCGGCGGTGGGGGATGCCTGTGGGGACGGCTCGGCGGCGGGGGGCGGTGGTGCCCGTCCAGCAGGTGCCGCGGCGGGCGAGGAGGCGGTGGAGCCACAGTTCCATGGAGACGAGTTCGGCGAGGCCGTCCAGGGGGACCGGCCGGCCGTCGGCCGCGTCGAGCAGGGCCTGTCGCACGACGCGGGCCTCGATCAGACCCGCGTCCGCGAGCAGGGGGGTGGCGAAGAGGGCGAGCAGGTCGGGCAGGGCGGCGCGCAGGCCGAGTCGGGTCGCGGTCTCGTTGGGGGCGTGGGCGGTGACGCCCCAGCCGGGCGGGAGTTGGCGTACTCCGGCGGAGGACAGGACGCTGCGCAGGATCGTCGCGCGGGCGCCGGGTTGGACGCGCAGGGACTCGGGGAGGGCGCGGGCGGCCCGTACGACCTGGTTGTCGAGGAACGGGGCGTGCAGGCGTTGGCTGCGTACCTCGACGGCCTGCTCGAAGACCCGGTGGTCGGCGGCGTGGCGGGCGAGGACGGCGCGGGCGCGGGCTTCGCCGGGGCGCAGGGACAGGGGTGGGCGGCCCGCGGCGGCGGTGAGTCGGATCGCGACCTCGGCGAGGGCTTCGCCGGTGAGCCAGCCCGCGGCGGGTCCGGGGCGGGACCAGGTCAGGGCGGCGAGGGAGGCGTCGACGGGGGTGAGGGCGCCGGCCGAGGGGGCTCCGTCGCGCAGTCGGGCGGCGGCGGCTTCCATGCCCGCGCGGTACGGGGTGCGGGCGAGGCGGCGGGCGGCGGAGTAGACGGTGAGCGGGACGAACAGGGACTCGCCGGCGGCCGAGCGGGCGAGGGCGGCGACGGGGCGCAGGAGGTGGCGTCTGCGGCGGTCCATCAGGAGGTCGGCGAGTCGGGCGGGGTGGGCGTCGAGGACCTGGCGGGCTCCGTGGCCGGTGAAGTGGTCGGCGGAGCCGGCGGCGAGTCTGCGTCGTTCGCGGGCTGCGAAGACGAGGGAGGGGCCGGGTTCGTCGGTGAGCGGGCCGTCGAGTTCGGCGTACGGGAGGGCTTCCTCGGCGGCGGCCACGACCACGTGGTGGAGGCGGGGGTCGGCGGCGATGGCGTGGGCGCGTTCGAGTTCGCCCTCGCGGCCCTGGGGGGTGGCGAGGTCGTTGAAGGTGACGGCGAGGAGGCGTTCGCCGGATTGCCGCAGGACGGTGCCCGGGGAGCCGGGGAGGCCGGCGGCGAGGAGGGCCAGGGTCGCGGAGGCGCTGCCGCCGGAGAGGTCGGCGCCGACGCCCGGTGCGGGGGCGCCGCGGGCGGCGCGGCGGTCGGCGGGTCCCATTCCGGGCACGGGGCCGGGGTCGGGGAGCAGGGTGTCGGGGGCATGGCGGGGCGCCGTGAGCCGGGCGCGCACCGCGTCGACCAATGCTTCGCGCACGCCCTCCACGGCGCGCTCGGGGTCGGCCTCGGGGGCGGCCACGGCGAGGGAGGCCACGGATTCGTAGCCGGTGATCTCGCGGGAGCCCTCGCGCAGGATCAGGGTGTGGCCGGGCGGGATGCGTCGAACGCCGACGTACGGTGTGCCGTCGCCCAGTGCCTCGGGGCTGTCGGGGCAGGCCAGGAGGGCTGCGAGGTGGCCGATGTCGAGCTGTGCCTCGATGAGGTCGGCGAGCGGGAGCGCGGCGGTGGCGTACGCGGTGCCGCCCGCCCAGGGCGTGTAGAAGACGGGGCGGGCGCCGGCGAGGTCGCCGAGGACGGTGATGCGGCGGCCGGCCTGGACGACGGCGGTGTAGCTGCCGGACCACTGGGTGAGGTGGCGCAGGGCGCCGCCGCGGGCGGCGTACAGGGCGCGGCGCAGTTCGGCGTCGGTGGCTCCGCAGCAGCCGAGGACGGCGAGCCGGGTGAACGGGTCGGCGGGGTCGGCGGTGACGGTGCGGATCTCGTCGGGGCGCCAGTCGCCGACGGCCCAGAGGGGGTCGGGGTCGCCCCACAAGAGTTGGGCGCCGACGGGTTGGACGGTGCGTTCGGCGTCCTGGGCGGCGGGGTCGTCGGGGTGGGCCGCGTCGGCGATGCCGCCGTGCGGGGGGTCCGCGTAGGCGGTTCCGTACGGGGGGCCGTCGGCGCCGGGTCGGTGCGAGGACCCGTACGCGGAACCGGAAACGCCCTGGCCGGAGACGCGTCCGGCCGTGCCGAAGCTCGCGGCGATACTGCTCCACCCGACCAACCAGCGCACGCCGCCGCCTCCCCAGCCTGTGGGCACATGACCGGGGCACGTACAGCGTGGTCGGCGTGCGGGCGCGACCGTACGAACCCCGGGTGGCTCGGGGTCCATGCTGCCACGAGACAGGCGTGCGAGAGGGGTTAAGGGGGGCGCACATGCAAACGAACACGCCCCCGCCACGCGGTATTTGGCGTTCCGTGCCCGGCGTCCCATAGGTCGGTTTCGGCCATTCTTCGGCCGTACTGATTTCCCGCGCCGCCCGGGTTCCCGGGGCGCGGCCCGGGAGGCGGGAACCACCCCCCGAACCGTTCCGCCACCCGCGGGGATTGAGGCAGCGGCGTCCCCCGGCCCACCCGATCCACGCGGCGGGCCGACCCACGCACCGCACATCGAATCGTCGGGCCCGGGGGGCAGCCAGAGCGCACGGACGGGCGCACGGCCACACGGACGGAGCACGCGCTGACACGTGCGCCCCGGGTGTGGGCCCCACCCCGACTGTGCGTACGGACAACAATCCCGCCATACGGAAGTGGAGGCCTTAACGCTTGGGAGGCGGGGAACTACGCTGGGTTTACGAAATGCCGGGCGCCTATGCCCCGGCGGCGTCTGCGTTCCGCGTGTGACGAGGGGTGGCGCATGTCCAGGGAGCTCCGCGAGCCCAATGAGAAGCTCGGCGCCGTCCTCGCCCTCGCGGGCATCAGCAACGCGGGGCTGGCCCGGCGGGTGAACGACCTCGGCGCACAGCGCGGCCTGACGCTTCGGTACGACAAGACGTCGGTGGCGCGTTGGGTGTCCAAGGGGATGGTGCCGCAGGGCGCCGCCCCGCATCTGATCGCCGCCGCGATCGGAGCGAAGCTGGGGCGGCCGGTGCCGCTGCACGAGATCGGGCTGGCGGACGCCGACCCCGCGCCGGAGGTCGGTCTGGCCTTCCCCCGCGACGTGGGGGCGGCGGTGCGGTCGGCCACGGATCTGTACCGGCTCGACCTCGCGGGCCGGCGGGGCGGTGGCGGGATCTGGCAGTCGTTGGCCGGCTCCTTCGCCGTGTCCGCGTACGCGACGCCCGCTTCGCGCTGGCTGATATCCCCCGCCGACAGTTCCGTCGCGCGCGAGCCGGAGGCCGGTTCGGGCGAGTCGCGGGCGCGGGAACTCCCGGCGGAGGCGCCGCCCCCCGCACCCCCGTCGTCCACCGCGCCCCCGGTCTCCGTCCCGTCCACGGCCTCCGTCCCGTCCACGGCCTCCGCGCCGTCCGATGTGGTCCCGCGGATCCCGGAGACCCCGCGCGTCGCGTCCACGCCGCGCACCGCGCACGCCCCGCGCGAGCCGGGTGGTGCGACGAAGGGGGCCCCGGCGCCGGCGGAGGTGTTCCCGCAGCGCGTGGGCCACAGCGACGTCACCAAGCTGCGTGAGGCCGCCGAGGACGCGCGCCGCTGGGACTCCAAGTACGGCGGCGGCGACTGGCGTTCCTCGATGGTCCCGGAGTGCCTGCGGGTGGACGCGGCGCCCCTGCTGCTCGGCTCGTACACCGACGAGGTGGGGCGCGCGCTGTTCGGCGCCACCGCCGAACTGACCCGGCTGGCCGGGTGGATGGCCTTCGACACCGGTCAGCAGGAAGCGGCCCAGCGCTACTACATCCAGGCGCTGAGGCTCGCCCGGGCCGCCGCGGACGTACCGCTCGGCGGGTACGTGCTGGCCTCGATGTCCCTCCAGGCGACCTACCGGGATTTCCCGGACGAGGGCGTGGACCTGGCCCAGGCCGCCGTCGAGCGCAACCGCGGCCTCGCGACCGCCCGCACCATGAGCTTCTTCCGCCTCGTCGAGGCCCGGGCGCACGCGAAGGCCGGCGACCCGGTGGCCGCCGGGGCGGCGCTGCGGGCGTCCGAGGGCTGGCTGGAGCGGGCCCGGGAGGGCGACGCGGATCCGACCTGGCTGGGTTTCTACTCCTACGACCGGTTCGCGGCGGATGCGGCGGAATGTTACCGAGACCTCAAACTCCCCCGGCAGGTCCGCCGCTTCACCGAGCAGGCGCTGTCCCGCCCGACCGAGGAGTACGTGCGCTCGCACGGTCTGCGCCTGGTGGTGAGCGCGGTCGCGGAGCTGGAGTCGGGCAACCTCGACGCGGCGTGCGCGGCCGGTACCCGGGCAGTAGAGGTCGCGGGACGGATCTCTTCCGCGCGGACGAACGAGTACGTACGGGACCTGCTGCACCGGCTGGAACCGTACGGCGACGAACCGCGTGTCGTGGAGCTGCGCGAACGGGCCCGGCCACTGCTGGTCGCCCCCGCGTAGCCGCGTTGTCGGTGGCGGGGTGCAGTATGCAGGGGTGGGAGGTGTCAGCGTGGGCGGCGGCGTGGACTGCGACGTACTGGTGATCGGTGGCGGAATCGTCGGCCTGTCGACAGCGCATGCCTTGGCGCGGCTGGCCCCGGGGACCCGGGTGGTCGTCCTGGAGAAGGAGCCCGGCCCGGCCCGGCACCAGACCGGTCGCAACAGCGGTGTGATCCACAGCGGCATCTACTACCGGCCGGGCTCGCTGAAGGCGCGGTTCGCGGTCGGCGGTGCCGCCGAGATGGTCAAGTTCTGCGCGGAGCACGGGATCGCGCACGAGGTGACGGGCAAGCTGATCGTCGCCACGGAGCGGTCCGAGCTGCCGCGGCTGCACGCGCTGGTCCAGCGGGGCCGGGAGAACGGCATCCCTGTGCGGGAGCTGGGCCCGGCCCAGATCTCGGAGTACGAGCCGGAGGTGCGCGGGCTGGCCGCGATCCATGTCGGCACGACCGGGATCGTGGACTACGGGCACGTCGCCGCCCAGCTGGCGGAGTCCTCCGGGGCGGAGATCGTCTACGGCGGCGCCGTCGACCTGATCTCGCGACGTTCCGGCGGGGTCGCGGTGCGCACCACGTCGGGCACGGTGGTGCGGGCGCGGGTGCTGGTGAACTGCGCCGGGCTGCAGTGCGACCGCATCGCACGGCTGGCCGGCGACGACCCGGGGATGCGGATCGTGCCGTTCCGGGGCGAGTACTACGACCTGGCGCGGCCCTCGCTGGTCCGGGGCCTGGTCTACCCGGTGCCGGACCCGGCGTTCCCCTTCCTCGGGGTGCACCTGACCCGGGGCATCGGCGGCGGTGTCCACGTCGGCCCGAACGCGGTGCCGGCGCTCGCCCGGGAGGGGTACGGGTGGGGGGTGGTCCGGCCGCGGGACCTCGCCGACGAGCTCGCCTGGCCGGGGTCCTGGCGGATGGCCGCGCGGCACTGGCGGTACGGCGCCGGCGAGATCCGGCGGTCGCTGTCGAGACGGGCGTTCACCGAGGCCGTGCGGCGTCTGCTGCCCGCGGTGGCGGCCTCGGACCTGGTCCCGGCCGCGGCCGGGGTGCGGGCGCAGGCCGTCCTGCGCGACGGGACGCTCGTGGACGACTTCCTGATCCGGGAGGCGCCGCGCACGGTGCACGTCCTCAACGCCCCGTCGCCGGCCGCGACCGCGTCGCTTCCGATCGGGCGCGAGGTGGCCCGGCGCGCCCTGGCCACCCTGCACACGAGCTGACCGACCCGACGACCTTGTCCGGCGGCCTCGGCCCGATGACCCGGCGGGCCGGGAACGGGCGGCGGGGTGGGCCGGGTCGTAGAATCGGCGCATTGTGTCTGAGCCCATGAATCCCCAGCCGCCGAGCGCCCCCGAGGGCGGCGCCACGTACACGCCTCCCAAGTGGCGCACCGAGCCCCGCTTCCCGGACGGGCCCGCGCCCGACCCGGCGGGCTCGCACCACGAGCGCCGGATCCGCAGCTTCCAGCCGCGCCGCAGCCGGGTGACCACCGGGCAGGGCGAGGCCTTGAAACGGCTCTGGGGCACCTGGGGGTTGGACATCGACGGGCACGAGGTCCTCGACCTCAAGGCGATGTTCGACGGGCTGCCGGTGGTCCTGGAGATCGGCTTCGGGATGGGCGAGGCGACCGCGCAGATGGCCGCCGCGGACCCGGACACCGGGATCCTCGCCGCCGACGTGCACACCCCCGGCCAGGGCAACCTGCTCGCGCTCGCCGAGCGGGGCGGCATGACCAACGTCCGTGTCGCCAACGGCGACGCGATCATCCTGCTCCGCGAGATGCTGCCGGCGGACTCCCTCGCCGGGCTGCGCGTGTACTTCCCGGACCCCTGGCCCAAGGCCCGCCACCACAAGCGGCGCCTGATCCAGCCCGAGTTCCTCGATCTGGCCGCCACCCGTCTGGCGCCCGGCGCGGTGCTGCACTGCGCGACCGACTGGGAACCGTACGCCGAGCAGATGCTGGAAGTCCTCACCGCGCACCCGCGGTTCGACAACACCCAGGCGGACGGCGGCTACGCGCCCCGCCCCGACTTCCGTCCGCTCACCCGCTTCGAGGGCCAAGGCCTCGACAAGGGGCACGTCGTACACGACTTGCTCTTCCGTCGCTCGGAGAACTGACAACGTCACTCCGTGTGTCAGAGCCGCTCGCTAGGGTGATGGCGTGTATCGAGCGCTCACGGGTGTGCTCGCACGTCCGTCGGGCCGGGCCCGTACGTGCGTGCTCGTCGTGCTGCTCGCCGTGCCCGGGGTCGCGATCCTCGAACTCGTGCGGGAGCAGACCGGCACACCCGGTTTCTTCGTGGGGCTCGGTCTCGCCCTGCTGCCGGTACCACCGCTCATGGCGGCGTTCCGGTGGTCGGGGCGGGCCGCGCCCGGCCCGTGGCGGCAGTCGCTGTTCTGCTTCGGCTGGGGCGCCTGGACAGCGGCGCTGATCGCCATACTGGCCAACAGCTTCGCCACCCAGTGGATCGCCGCGGCCACCGCCGATCCCACCGACGCCGATCAGCTCGGCTCGGTGGCCATCGCCCCGGTCGTCGAGGAGAGCGCCAAGGCCGCCGCGCTGGTGCTGGTGCTCGTCTTCCGAAGACGCCGACTCGCCGGCCCGGTCGACGGCTTCGTGCTCGCCGGGTTCACCGCCACGGGCTTCGCCTTCACCGAGAACATCCTGTACCTGGGCAATGCCTTCGACGAGGACCTGTCCAGTGGCACCGGCGTGCTCGACTCCCTGACGGCGGCGACCTTCTTCGTACGGATCGTCCTGTCGCCGTTCGCGCACCCGCTGTTCACGGTGCTCACCGGCCTCGGTCTCGGCGCCGGCCTGCTGCGCTCGCGCCGGTCGGCGCGGATCGGGCTGTCGCTGCTCGGGCTGGCCTGCGCGATGGCTCTGCACGCGCTGTGGAACAGCTCGTCGGAGTTCGGGGAGTACGGGTTCTACGTGGTCTACGGCTGCGTGATGGTCCCGGCGTTCGGGCTGCTGCTGTGGCTCACCGTCCGGACCCGGCGTCGGTTGTTGCGGGCCGTCGCCGCCGAACTCGCGGTGTACGCCGCCGCCGGCTGGCTCGGCCGGGCGGAGGTACCGGCCCTGGCGTCGATGCCCGCCCGGTCGCTGGCCCGCGCCCTGGCCCGGCGCACCGGTGGCCGCGCGGCCGGCCGGACCGTCGCCCGGTACCAGTCGGACGCCGCCGCGCTCGCCCTGCTGCGCCACCGCGCCCGCCGCGGCGGGCCGGGCCGGGAGCCGGATTTCGCGCAGCGGGAGCGGGAGTTGCTCGGGAGGATGTGGTTGCGTCGGGCCACGGCGGCGCCCGCCCTCGCGCGGGCGGCCGTGATGGAGGACTTGCTTCCGCCGTGGTTCGACCCGGTCCCGGCCTCGGGGCGGGCGACGCTGACCGCGGTACCGGCACCGAGGCGCGCGGACGAGAGGCGGCCCGCGGCCGACGTCAGACGCTGAGGCCGCACGGGGTCGGGGAGGCCCTCACGGGGTCGGGGAGGGGCGCTCCGGTGGTCGGGGGCCCCGGGGCGGGTCAGACGTTGAGGCCCTTGGAGTTCAGCCAAGCGAGCGGGTCCATCGTGGAGCCGCCCTGGCGGACTTCCAGATGAAGGTGGGCTCCGGTGACGTTGCCGGTGGCGCCGACACGGCCGATGGTGTCGCCCGCGCCCACGGACCCGGAGGTCACCGACATGGAGGACAGGTGGCAGTACCAGATCTCGGTGCCGTCATCGAGCTGGAGCACGATCCGGTAGCCGTACGCCCCGGAGTAGCCGGCCGAGGTGATCTTCC
Source organism: Streptomyces sp. NBC_00513 (assembly GCF_041431415.1). GTDB lineage: Bacteria > Actinomycetota > Actinomycetes > Streptomycetales > Streptomycetaceae > Streptomyces. The sequence continues at coordinate 4,251,206 of NZ_CP107845.1, read as the reverse complement.
CGCTGCCCACGGCCTTGACCGGGGTGCCGGTCGGGGCGGCGAAGTCGAGGCCGGTGTGGTGGCCGGAGGACCACATGGAGCCGGAGTCGCCATAGTGCGAGGTGAGCGTGTAGGCGGAGGTCGGCAGGACGAAGTCGCCGGACGCCTGCGCGGGACGTTCCGCCTCGGCCTTGGCCGCCGCGGCGGCCTCGGCGGCCAAGGCGGCCGCCTTCTCGGCCTCGACCCGGGCCTTCTCGGCCTTCGCGGCCTGCTCCGCCTTCTCGGCGGCGGCCTTCTCGGCCGCCTCCCGCTTGGCCTTGGCCTCCTGGGCGGCGGCTTCCTGCGCGGCGCGCTCGGCGTCCGCCCTGAGTCGGGCGTCGTCGTCGTGCGCCCGGGTCTCGGCCTGCTGGAGGAGGCGGTTCAGCAGTGCCTCGCCGGCGTCGGCCTGGCCCTGGGTCCGCTCTCCCCCGCCGATCTGCTGCGGGATGCTCGCGGCCCGCGCGGCCCGCACGGTCTCGTCCGCGACGCCGGAGGCGTGGTCGTCGTCGCCCAGCAGGTCGGGGAACGACGGCATGGTGATGGCCACTTGGGGGCGGTCCTGCGCGGTGGCTATGCCGCCCGCACCGACGGCGGCGATGACCCCGACACCGAGCACGGTCGAGCTGCGGGCCAGTCCGCCGCGCGGCTTGAGGACGCGGTGCTTGCCGCGGAGCGGCCGGGCCGAGTCCTCGGTCGGGTTCCACTCGCCCCAGGCGCCCGCCGTGGGCGACTCCTGGATGTCGACGCCGTCGTGGGCAGGCGAGTTGGAGGCCACGGGGGCACACTCCTCAAAGCAGGGGAACGCGCGCGGCGCCGTCTCTTGCGACGGCCGGGACGACCGCGCTGCGTTATCGAACGGTAATAGACTCGGGGGAGTGATTCCAAGCTGTTGCGATTGATCGTTAACACCAATCGGCCACTGCCTGAACAGCCTTGGCCTGGACATTGGGCCCGATAGTGTTCAACTCGGGCAAAAATCAGTGCACACCCTCACCACTTCAGCCACAGTGGCCAAGTGACGGCCCGTCAGGGCTTTAACGGAGTGCGCCACTTCGGACACGCACCGTTACGCCAGGCCCCTCGTGCGGCCCCTCACGTCGGATCCTCGCGGCTGACCACCGGGACCGTCCGCCGACGCTCCGGCTGCCCCCGCGCCGGGCGGCCCACCGCCAGCAACGCCATGTCGTCGGTCGCCCCGCCGCCCGTGTGCCGGCGCACATCGCTGTTGAGCGCGTCGAGCAGTTCGTCGGGTCCGGGGAAGACCCTCCCCCGCAGCCGGCCCGCCGGGTCGTAGAACCTCCCCTCCGCGTCCCGGGCCTCCGTCAACCCGTCCGTGTACAGGAGCAGCGTGCCGCCCTCGGGGAACGGCCACTCCTCGGCCCGGTCGGGCGAGAGCGCGCCCAGGCCCATGCCCAGCGGCAGCGCGCGCAAGGCCGGCGCGAGCACCACCAGTGCCCCGTCGGGGTGCAGCAGCAACGGCTCGGGGTGGCCCCGGTTGACGAGCCGCAGCACCGCCGACCCCTTCGGGACCTCGCCGAGCACACACGTCGTGAACCCCTCCACCGCGTCCAGACTGTCGCGCCGGGTCCCCTCCCGGGTCAACGCGCGCTCCAGCCGCCGCGCGAGCGCCTCCAGCGTCGGTTCGTACTCCGCCGCCTCCCGGAAGGCGCCCAGCACCACCGCGACGGTCTCCACCGCGCCCAGCCCCTTGCCGCGCACGTCACCCACCACCAGCCGCACCCCGTACGGGGTCTCCTGGACGGCGTACAGGTCCCCGCCGATGAAGGCGTCCGCCTGCGCCGCCTCGTACGAGGCGGCGACGTGCAACCCCCCGATCCGATCGGCGGGCGTCGGCAGCACGGCCCGCTGGGCGGCCTCGGCGATCCCGCGCGCCGAGGCGAGTTCCTTGCCGCTGCGCCGTACGACTCGGTTGATCAGGAGCGCCAATCCGGAGACGGTGACCACCGTCGCCAGCTCGGTCACCGACTCGGCCCGCCCACTGGTGCCGTTGTGGACGTGCAGCGCGACGACCGCGAGGGAGGCGGCCAGGCCCGTCAGGAACGTCGTGCGCAGGGAGAACAACGGCGCCGCGATCAGCGGGGCCGCCGAGAAGAAGGGGGAACCCGTGAAACTCGGCGGGGTCACCAGGTCGAAGACGAACCCCAAGGCGATCAGGATGGCCGGCAACACCCGGACCACCAGCCGGGACACGCCGCCCCCGGCACCGGTCGCGCCCGCGTCCTCGCCCTGCCGGCCCAGCCCCACCACGCCGTCTCCTGCCGCCCGATCCCTCGCACGGGTGCGGGCCACCGCCGCATCGCCCCTCAAGGCTGGCGTCGTGAAGGTCCGCGGGCGACCGGGCCGGGGCCGTACGGGTGACGAAAACACGGACGCCGGGTGAGAACGAAGGCGCGGCCGGAGTACGGGAACGACGAAGGCCCGGTCCCCCTGAGGGGACCGGGCCTTCGTACTGAGTAGCGGGGGCAGGATTTGAACCTACGACCTCTGGGTTATGAGCCCAGCGAGCTACCGAGCTGCTCCACCCCGCGTCGGTAAACACAACTCTACGTCATGTGGGGGATGGCCCCCGCCAATTAACCCTCCGGGAACCCCCTGGAACGGTATCATCGCAGGTCAGAGGGCTTAAGAATGGATCCGGGGCGGCCCGCGGAAGCCCTCGCGGGGGCCCACCCCGCCAGTGGGAAGCGCGCGCCTCGCCGGTCGGACGGGCCCTCACCAGGGCTCGGAGGCGGGTGGATCCGCCGCGTGCGCGCCCGAGCGAAGGGCGCCGACCACCGGTGGCGGGAAACCGCCGGGCCGCTCCGGTCGATACCCGATCGGCCTCGCGCCCCTCTGCGGCTATGCTCTGGGGTGAGCACGCCGAGGGCCATTAGCTCAATTGGCAGAGCAGCGGACTTTTAATCCGTTGGTTGTCGGTTCGAGTCCGACATGGCCTACAGCTCGCGGTCGGAGGTCACGCCTCCGACCTGGCACAGAGCGCCCCGTCTGGTTTCGGCCAGGCGGGGCGCTCCGTCGTTTCCGGGTGCTCTCGGGCGCAGTTGGCGCGTCGCGGCGCTCCGGTGCCGGACGGCCGCCCCGGGCCCGCAGCGTGGCGCGCGCGGCCTTCGAGGGCCTCCACGGGAACGGGAAGCGGGAACCAGGAACGGCAACGGAAACGGGCTCGGCCCCCACCGCACCGGAGTGCCGTGGGGGCCGAGCCCGTGTCAGATGACGCTCAGACGTCAGCCGTTGCGCTTCCAGCGGGGCTTGTCGTCACGACGGCCACCGAAGGAACCGGTCGAGCCGGTCGAACCGGAGCCGGAGGGGCGGTTGTCGTCACGACGGCCGTAGGGGCGGTCGCCGGCGCCGCCGGAGCGGAAGCCACCGGACGGACGGTCGCCACCGGAGCGGAAGCCACCGGAGGGGCGGTCGTCGCGGCGGAAGCCGCCACGGTCGCCACCGCGGTCGTCACGGTTGAAGCCACCCGAGGGACGGTCGCCACCGGAGCGGAAGCCGCCACGGTCGCCACCGCGGTCGTCACGGTTGAAACCGCCCGAGGGACGGTCGTCGCGACGGAAGCCGCCACCACGGTTGTCATCGCGACGGTCGCCACCGGAACGGAAGCCACCGGACGGACGGTCGCCACCGGAGCGGAAGCCGCCACGGTCGCCACCGCGGTCGTCACGGTTGAAACCGCCCGAGGGACGGTCGTCGCGACGGAAGCCGCCACCACGGTTGTCATCGCGACGGTCGCCACCGGAACGGAAGCCACCGGACGGACGGTCGCCACCGGAGCGGAAGCCGCCACCACGGTTGTCGTCACGACGGTCGCCACCGGAACGGAAACCGCCACGGTCGCCACCGCGGTCACCGCGGTCATCGCGACGGTTGTCACGACGCTCGAAGTTGCCGCGGTCGTCACGACGCTCGAAGGTGCGCTCCTGGACGACGGGCTCGGCCACGGCGGCGGCGACCTCGGCCTCGGCGGCCTCGACCACCTCGGCCACGGCGGCGTCCGGGTCCTCGCCACGCTCGCGGGCGGAGCGGGCGACGAGGCGGTCGGCCTCCTCGCGCAGCTCGCCGGCGCGGCGGGTCAGGCGCTCCAGCTGCTTGGTGAGGTCGGCGACCTCACGCTCGGCCTGCTTGGCGGCGTTGTTCGCGGAGTCGGCCTGGACCTGCGTCAGCGAACGCGCGCCGGTGATCTCGGCGACCTCGGGGTCGAAGGCGCCGACGCCCTGGACGATGTGGCGCGAGGCGTCGACGCCCGCGTCCTCCATCAGGCGGAAGATCTGGCGACGCTGGTGCGGGAGCGCCAGCGACACGACGACACCGGACTTGCCGGCGCGGGCGGTACGACCCGAGCGGTGCAGGTAGTCCTTGTGGTCGCCGGCCGGGTCCACGTTCAGGACCAGGTCGATGCCGTCGACGTGGATGCCGCGGGCGGCGACGTCGGTGGCGACGAGCGCGTTGACGTAGCCGTCCTTGAAGTCGGCGAGGACGCGGGTACGGGCGCCCTGCGTCATGCCGCCGTGCAGCGCGTCGGCCTTCACGCCGGCCTCGATGAGCTGCTCGGCGATGCGGTCGGCGCCCAGCTGGGTGCGGACGAAGATGATCGTGCGGCCCTTGCGGGCGGCGATCGCGGCCGTGACGGGCGCCTTGTCCTTCGGCTTCACGACGAGGACGTGGTGGGTCATGGTCGTGACGTTGCCCTGCGCGCTGTCGACCTCGTGCGTGACGGGGTTCGTCAGGTAGCGCTTGACCAGGGTGCCGATCTCGTTCTCCATGGTGGCGGAGAAGAGCATGCGCTGGCCGCCGCCGGGGATCTGGTCGAGCAGCTCGGTGACCTCGGGCAGGAAGCCCAGGTCGGCCATCTGGTCGGCCTCGTCGAGGACCGCGACCTGGACGTTCGCCAGGGAGCAGGCACCGCGGTTGATGATGTCGCGCAGACGGCCGGGGGTGGCGACGAGGACGTCGACACCGCGCTCCAGAGCGAAGATCTGGTTGCTCATGGAGGTACCGCCGCAGACGACCTTCATCTTCAGGCCGAGCACGTCGCCGTAGGGCTGGAGGGCGTCCGCGACCTGCATCGCGAGCTCACGGGTCGGCGTGAGGATGATCGCGCGGGGCTTCTTCTTCTCGGTGTGCCCGCCGGCCAGGGAGGCCAGGGTCGGCAGACCGAAGGAGAGGGTCTTGCCGGAGCCGGTGCGGCCTCGGCCGAGGATGTCCTTGCCGGCCAGGGCGTCCGGGATGGTCGCGGCCTGGATCGGGAAGGGGCTCGTGACGCCGTTCTGGGCGAGCTTGCGCACGATGCCGTCCGGCAGACCGAGGTCGCTGAACGTGATGGTGGGTTCGGCGTCGGCCTCGTCGGCCTCGTCGATGGACTGGTCGGTCACGTCGGCCTCAAGAGCCTCGATGATCTCGTTCGCCTCAGCGGCCTCGATGGCCTCGGTGACCGCGAGGGTCTCGGCGGTGACGATCTCGTTCGAGTCGTTCTCGGGCATGACGGTGCGGTCAGAACTGGAAATGGACATGCGAAATGCGAAACCTTCCGGAGTCTCGGCACGCGCCCAAACTCCGTGAATCGCAAATCGACCGCCTCAATGCGGTCAGCCACGGCTAGGGAGTACGCGCCACACGGCGCTCTTCGGATTCGGCGCCGGGCAATGGGATCAAACGATCTATAACCATACGCACCCTCCTGGGGGTCTGGCAAGTCGCTCCCCCCAAGAGGCACCTGACCTGCGACGATCCCCGGAGGACAGAGCCGGACAACCGCCGACGAACCTCCCCGATACGACTACCCGACGACCGGAGGACTGGGCTCCGGCTGCGGCGGAGTGGGCTCCGGGGTGGGCTGTGTCACAGGCGGTTCGGGAGTGGGTTCCACCACAGGCGGAGTGGGATTCGACCCTCCGGACCCACCGGCGGCCGCGCCACCGCCGGAACCCGATCCCGACCCCGATCCCGTACCGGCGGAACCCGAGCCGCCGGAACCGGCGGCACCACCGGCGGCGGAGCCCCCGCCCGTCGGCTGCTGCGGCCCCTGGCCACCCGCGCCTCCACCCGGGCCGGCCGACGGCGAGGGGGCGCCCGGCTTGGCGGGCGCGCCCGGACTGGGTGAGGCCCCGGTCGCGCCGGAGGCCTTGCCCGGCTCGACGGTCTTGCCGTCAGGGGTGGTCCCCGTACCGTCCTTCGCGCCGCGGCCGTTGCCGTGGACGCCGGAGCCCCGCCCGGAGACGGTGCCGCCGGCCGAGGCGGCGGCGTCCTTGGCGTCCACCGAGGCGGAGGGGCCGGGTTTCGCGGCGTTCTCGCCGACGCTCATGCAGCCTGCCGACGCCGCCACCGCGAGCGCGGTGACGGCCAATCGGAGGGAAGCGGACAACTGGCGCACGGGTGGCACCTCCGGGACGGGGAGCAGCGGAGTGTTCCGCATGAGCGGGTCAATGTGCCCAACTCCCCGTACCCCGTAAGAGACACGCCCTCAGCCGAAGAGCCGGCCGGACACCTGCGAGCCCAGGTGCACGGCGCCCAGCCCCACCAGCACCGACGCCAGGACGTTCGCCGCGGCGAGGAACCGCTCGCCGCGCTCGAGCAGTCGCAGGGTCTCGTACGAGAACGTCGAGTACGTGCTGAGTGCCCCGCACAGTCCGGTGCCGAGCAGCAGGCCGAGCCGCGAGGAGGCCGCACCGGCCAGCGTCGCCCCGGCCAGTACCCCCAACACCAGGCAGGCGGCGGCGTTCACGACGAACGTGCCCCAGGGGAAGATCGAGTCGTGGCGGCCGCGCACGGCCCGGTCCGTCAGGTACCGCAGCGGCGCCCCGACCACCGCGCCGGCCACCACCAGCAGCCAGTTCACGCCCGCCCCCGTTCCCGCAGCGCCGCCCGGGTCACCGCCGCACCGGCCCAGACCGCGCCCAGCGCGGCCACCACCGTCAGACCGGCGTACGTCAGCGCGGTCGGGACGAGGCCCTCGTCGAGCAGCCCGGAGAACTCCAGGGCGTAGGTGGAGAAGGTGGTGAAGCCGCCGAGCACCCCGATACCGAGGAAGGGCCGCAGGAGCGGGTGCGGCGAGGTGCGGCCGTCCTCGGCGACCGCCGCCATGAGCACGCCGATCAGCGCGCAGCCCAGGACGTTGACCCAGAAGGTGTCCCAGGGAAAGGCCCCGGGGGCCGCCGGCCACAGCAGGGCCGCCCCGTGGCGCGCCGAGGCGCCGATCGCCCCGCCGACCGCGATGGCCCCGAGGACGCGTCCCCGCGGTTCGGTGCTCCCGGGTGGATCGGCGTCGGGGTCGATCGACGCGGCGTCCTCCTCGTCGGTGCCGGTCACCGGCTCACCCGTAGCCCAGGGCGTGCAGTCGCTCGTCGTCGATCCCGAAGTGGTGGGCGATCTCGTGGACCACGGTGACCTCCGTCTCCGCGACCACGCTCTCCCGGTCCTCGCACATCCGCAACGTGGGGTTGCGGTAGATCGTGATCCTGTCGGGCAGCACCCCGGCGTACCACTCGCCGCGGTCGGTGAGCGGGGTCCCCTCGTAGAGCCCGAGGAGCTCCGGATCGTCTGCGGGCGGCTCGTCCTCGACGAAGACCGCCACGTTGTCCATCAGCCGCGTGAGCTCCGGCGGAATCCGGTCCAAGGCCTCTGCGACGAGCTCTTCGAACTCCTCGCGCGTCATCTCCAGCACACCGTCATTGTCGCTCCGGGGGAAACCGTTTTGGCGATAGCTCCCCGGATCCCATATGCTTCTCACGTCCCCGACGCGCTGCAAAGTGCCCGGCGGGCCTTTAGCCCTCATCGTCTAGTGGCCCAGGACGCCGCCCTTTCAAGGCGGTAGCACGGGTTCGAATCCCGTTGGGGGTACGCAAAACCGTGTGCGAGACTTGTCTCGCACATTGCAAGGACCTGTGGAGCAGTTGGTTAGCTCGCCACCCTGTCAAGGTGGAGGTCGCGGGTTCAAGTCCCGTCAGGTTCGCTGAAGCTCGTAAGAGTTTCGTGGCTGGGTAGCTCAGTTGGTACGAGCGATCGCCTGAAAAGCGATAGGTCGCCGGTTCGACCCCGGCCCCAGCCACAAGAAAGAAGGCCCCGTCCTCGGACGGGGCCTTCTTGCGTCACTCCTCCATCGCCCCCGCCCCGTCCTTCACGTGCGTCTCGTCCTTCGCGCTTCGGACCGTGCGGCGCCACTGCGTCAGGGCGACCGCCCCCGCGGCGGCGGCGACCAGGCCGAGCAGCGCCCAGTCCGGTACCGCGTCGGCGATCGAGCGGACCCGTTGCTCCACCGCGAACGAGTCGTCCACGTCCAGCAGTCCGGGCAGCGCGCTCGCCCCGTCGTAGATCAGGAACAGCGCGCCCAGGGTGATGAAGAACAGCCCCGACAGCACCGAGGTGGTGTGCAGCCCGAGCGGGCCCACCCGGATGGTCCGGCCGCGCAGCCAGCGCTTGCGGCCCAGCTCGAAGCGGTCCCACAGCAGGGCCAGCAGGAACAGCGGCGCGGCCATCCCGAGGGCGTAGACGGCCAGCAGCAGGCCGCCGTAGACCGGGCTGCCGCTGACGGCGGCCACGGTCAACACGCTGCCGAGGATCGGGCCGGCGCAGAAGCCGGCCAGGCCGTAGACGGCGCCGAGCGCGTACACCGACAGCGCGGTGGTCGGCCGGATCCGTCCGGAGAGCTCCGCGATCCGCCGGGAGGCGAAGCCCAGGCCGAGGATCTGCGCGATCCCGAGCGCGATGATCAGCCAGCCGCCGACGAGGACGAGGGTCTCGCGGTTTCCGTGGAAGAACCGGCCCGCGTACGAGCCGGCCGCGCCCAGCGGTACGAGGGTGCTCGCCAGGCCCGCGTAGAAGATCCCGGTGCGGGCCAGCAGCCGTGACGTGGAGTCGATCGAGTACGCGAAGAAGGCGGGCAGCAGCAGGGCGCTGCACGGGCTGAGCAGCGCGAGGAGGCCGCCCAGCAGGGCGGCCAGGTATCCGATGTCGGTCACTTCCGGGCCGCCGCCTCGGCGCGGGCGATGGCGGCCTCGAAGGCGTCGAGGGGCTGCGCGCCGGCCACGGGCTGCCCGTTGACCAGGAACGACGGGGTGGAGGTGACGCCGATGCGGTAGCCCTCCTGCTGGTCGGCGCGCACCGCCGCGGCGGCCTCCTCACCGGCCATGTCCCGCTTGAAGCGCTCCAGGTCGGGCACTCCGGCCTCGCGGGCCAGCTCGGTGAGTCGGGCCTCGCCGAAGCCCTTCTCCTTGGCTCCCTCCGCGTAGGCGGCCGAGTGGAACCGTTCGAAGCGGTCCTGTCGGCCCGCCGCCCAGGCGGCCTTGGCGGCGGCCTCGGATTCCGCGCCGAAGATGGGGAAGTTGCGCCACTCGATGCGCAGGGTGCCGGCCTCCACGTACTTCTTCACCAGTTCGGGTTCGGTGTCCCGGGCGAACTTGCCGCAGTAGCCGCACTTGAAGTCGGAGTACTCGATCAGTACGACGGGCGCGTCGGCGCGGCCGACGGCGAGCTTGTCGCCGGCGTCGCGGCGGGCGAGCTTCAGCAGTTCGGGGTTGGCCTGCGGCGCGGGGCGGGCGGAGGCCGCGTCGCCGCCCGAGTCACCGCGCTCCTCGGGGGCGGTGGCCTGCCAGGAGACCAGGCCGAGGGTGACGGCGGCGATGGCGACCCCGGCCGCGATCAGCAGGGGCCGGCGCGGGGAGGGCTTGCGGGAGGAGGAAGAGGAGGGGGAAGGGGACATGCGGGTGCTCCGAAGCTGCGGGGTGCGGGTGAAAGGACGGACCGGCGGAAACGACCGGTCCTCCTAGACCCGCATCACGGACAGCTCCACGGGGCCCGGCGTCGTTCGGTCGGGCCCGCGGACGAGGACCCGTACGGGTGTCGTCCGCCAGGCCGCCGGCTGCTCCGCCGCGACCCGGGCGGCGGGGGCGGCGTGCTGTGGGTCACCGCAGCGGGGCGGCACGGCCGGGATCCCGCCGTGGTCCCCACCGCCGGGAGCGCAGGACGGGCCCTGCCCGGAGCCCACCGAGGCGGCGTGCTGCGGTGTCGTGGCGGGGCGCGAAGAGGCGCCCGGTACGAGAGGGGTCGGTACGAGAGCGGTCGCCCGCGCGAAGGTCGTCGTCGGGCCGGCGGCCTTCGGGGGGCCGCCCCCGGCCGCCGTCGACGGGATCCCGGCGAGCAGCACCGCGAGGAGGGCGCCCAGCAGACACCACACTCCCCGGGCGCGGAACATGGCGGGCCTCTCACTCGTACGGCAGGCGGGTTCAGGTGATCTCGTCCCGAAATGGTACGGGGAGGGGGCACAAATGCGTTCGCCACCCGGCACTCCCGGGTGAGATCCTCGACCAGGTATGTCTACTTCCTTCGCCGCCCTGCAGACGCTTCTCGGTGAGATCTCCCTCCGCGACGCGCACCGCCTCGGCCGCCGCCTCGAGGGCGCCCGCCGTATCCGCAAGCCCGAGGCCAAGCAGGCCGTGCTCGACGAGATCGCCGCGGAGGCCGAGAAGGCCGCCGCGCGTCTGGCCGGCCGTGCCTCGCGCAAGCCGGAGATCACGTATCCCGAGAACCTTCCCGTCAGCCAGAAGAAGGACGAGATCGCCGAGGCGATACGCGACCACCAGGTCGTGATCGTCGCCGGCGAGACCGGTTCCGGCAAGACCACGCAGATCCCCAAGATCTGCATGGAGCTGGGCCGCGGCGTCCGGGGCATGATCGGGCACACCCAGCCCCGCCGGATCGCCGCCCGCACGGTCGCGGAGCGGATCGCGGAGGAGCTGAGGTCCGAGATCGGGCAGACGGTCGGTTGGAAGGTCCGCTTCACCGACCAGGTGGACCAGGACGCGACCTTCGTCAAGCTGATGACGGACGGCATCCTGCTCGCGGAGGTCCAGACGGACCGCGAGCTGCGCGCCTACGACACGATCATCATCGACGAGGCCCACGAGCGGTCGCTGAACATCGACTTCCTGCTCGGGTACCTGGCCACGCTGCTGCCCAAGCGCCCCGACCTCAAGGTCGTCATCACCTCGGCGACCATCGACCCGGAGCGGTTCTCCCGGCACTTCGGGGACGCGCCGATCGTCGAGGTCAGCGGACGCACGTACCCGGTGGAGGTCCGCTACCGCCCGCTTCTGGAGGAGGAGGGCGACGACTCCGACCGGGACCAGATCACGGCGATCTGCGAGGCCGTGGACGAGCTGCAGTCCGAGGGGCCGGGCGACGTCCTGGTCTTCCTCTCCGGCGAACGGGAGATCCGCGACACGGCGGACGCCCTGAACAAGCGCAACCTGCGGTTCACGGAAGTGCTGCCGCTCTACGCCCGCCTCTCGCACGCCGAGCAGCACCGGGTCTTCCAGCAGCACACGGGCCGCCGGATCGTCCTCGCGACGAACGTCGCCGAGACCTCGCTGACCGTCCCGGGCATCAAGTACGTGATCGACCCGGGCAACGCCCGGATCTCCCGCTACAGCCATCGCACCAAGGTGCAGCGGCTGCCCATCGAGCGGATCTCGCAGGCCAGTGCCAACCAGCGCAAGGGCCGCTGCGGTCGTACGAGCGACGGCATCTGCATCCGGCTGTACTCCGAGGACGACTTCCTCTCCCGCCCCGAGTTCACGGACGCGGAGATCCTGCGCACCAACCTGGCCTCGGTCATCCTCCAGATGACCGCCGCCGGTCTCGGCGAGATCGAGAAGTTCCCCTTCATCGACCCGCCGGACCACCGCAACATCCGCGACGGCGTCCAGCTCCTCCAGGAACTCGGCGCCCTCGACCCGGCCGAGAAGGACCACAGCAAGCGGCTCACGCCGATGGGCCGACAGCTGTCCCAGCTCCCGGTGGACCCGCGGCTGGCGCGCATGGTGGTGGAGGCGGACAAGAACAACTGCGTCCGCGAGGTCATGGTCATCGCGGCGGCGCTGTCCATCCAGGACCCGCGCGAGCGGCCCTCGGACAAGCAGACGCAGGCGGACCAGAACCACGCCCGCTTCAAGGACGAGACCAGCGACTTCCTCTCGTTCCTGAACATGTGGCGCTACGTGCGCGAGCAGCAGAAGGAGCGCGGCTCGTCCTCGTTCCGCCGGATGTGCAAGCAGGAGTACCTGAACTTCCTGCGGATCCGCGAGTGGCAGGACATCTACTCGCAGCTGCGCACGGTGGCGAAGTCGATGGGGATCCACGTCAACGAGGCGGACGCCCCCGAGCAGCACGTGCACATCTCGCTGCTGGCGGGTCTGCTGTCGCACATCGGTCTGAAGGACACCGACAAGAACGAGTACCTCGGCGCGCGGTCGGCCAAGTTCGCGATCTTCCCCGGGTCCTCGCTGTTCAAGAAGCAGCCCAAGTTCCTGATGTCGGCGGAACTGGTGGAGACCTCGCGGCTGTGGGCGCGGGTGAACGCCAAGGTGGAGCCCGAGTGGGTGGAGCCGCTGGCGCAGCACCTGATCAAGCGCACCTACAGCGAGCCGCACTGGGAGAAGGACCAGGCGGCCGTGATGGCGTACGAGAAGGTCACGCTGTACGGCGTGCCGATCGTCGCCCAGCGGAAGATCAACTACGGCCGGATCGACGCCGCGGTCTCCCGCGAGCTGTTCATCCGCAACGCCCTGGTCGAGGGCGACTGGCGCACGCACCACAAGTTCTACGCCGACAACCGCAAGCTCCTCACCGAGGTGGAGGAGCTGGAGAACCGGGCGCGGCGCCGCGACATCGTGGTGGACGACGAGACCCTCTTCGACTTCTACGACCAGCGGATCCCCGAGCACGTGGTCTCCGGGGCGCACTTCGACTCCTGGTGGAAGCACAAGAAGCGGGACGAGCCCGAACTGCTCGACTTCGAGCGCGAGATGCTCCTGACGGAGAAGGCTGCCGGGGTCACCAAGGCCGACTATCCGGACTCCTGGCTCCAGGGGCCGCTGAAGTTCCGGGTGACCTACCAGTTCGAGCCGGGCGCGGACGCGGACGGCGTGACCGTCCACGTCCCGCTCCAGGTGCTGAACCAGGTCACCGAGGAGGGCTTCGACTGGCAGATCCCGGGCCTGCGGGAGGAGGTCGTCACGGAGCTGATCCGTTCCCTCCCGAAGCCGATCCGCCGGCACTACGTGCCCGCGCCGAACTTCGCGACGCGCTTCCTGGCCACGGCGCACCCGATGCAGGAGCCCCTGCACGTGACGCTGGCCCGGGAGCTGCACCGGATGGTCGGAGTGCCGGTGTCCGCCGACGACTTCGACCTGAGCCGGATCCCGGACCATCTGAAGATCACCTTCCGGATCGTCGACGAGCGCCGCAAGAACCTCGCGGAGGACAAGGACCTGGAGGCACTGCGGCTGAGGCTCAAGCCGAAGGCCCGCCAGGCCCTCTCCAAGGCCGCCGCGGCGACCGCCGAGCGGGCGGGCGGGGAGTCGGTCGAGCGTTCCGGGCTGAGCGACTGGACCATCGGGACGCTGAGCAAGGTCTTCGAGACCCGGCGGGCGGGTCAGCCGGTCAAGGCGTACCCGGCGCTGGTGGACGCGGGCGCGAGCGTCTCCGTACGGCTCTTCGACACGGAGGCCGAACAGCGGCAGGCGATGTGGCTCGGCACCCGGCGGCTGATCCTGCTCAACATCCCGGTGAACCCGGCGAAGTTCGCCTCGGACAAGCTCACCAACCAGCAGAAGCTGGCCCTCTCGCGCAATCCGCACGGTTCCATCCAGGCGCTGTTCGACGACTGCGCGACGGCGGCCACCGACCGGCTGATCGCCGCCCACGGCGGCCCGGCCTGGGACGAGGCGGGCTTCCGCAAGCTCTTCGACGCGGTGCGGGCCGACCTGGTGGACACGACCGTGCGGACGGTGGACCAGGTGCAGCAGGTGCTGGCCGCCTGGCAGGCCTGCGAACGGCGTCTGAAGGCCACCAACAGCCTGGCCCTGATGGCGAACGTCCAGGACGCGAAGACACAGCTGGCGGCGCTGATGCCGGCCGGCTTCGTGACGCTGACCGGACTCAAGCGGCTGCCGGACCTCATGCGCTACCTGGTGGCCGTCGACCGGCGGCTCCAGCAGATGCCGACGGGCGTCCAGCGCGACACCACGCGCATGGAGAAGGTCCACGAGATGCGGGACGAGTACCTGTGGCTGCTGGAGCAGCTGCCGAAGGGGCGGCCCGTGCCCGAGGCGGTCACCGAGATCCGGTGGATGATCGAGGAACTGCGCGTCAGCTACTTCGCGCACGCGCTCGGGACGGCGTATCCGATCTCCGACAAGCGCATCGTGAAGGCGGTGGATGCGGCCGCCCCCTGATCGGGTTCGACTGCACCCCCTGAGCTGTTGTACAGTCTGATTCGTAACCGCCCAGCGGCTACAAATCAAGGACCTGTGGAGCAGTTGGTTAGCTCGCCACCCTGTCAAGGTGGAGGTCGCGGGTTCAAGTCCCGTCAGGTTCGCAGAGACGTCAGGGCCCGTATCCCTCAGGGGATACGGGCCCTGACGCGTTGACGGGTCCGCTCACCGCCGGTCCACTTGCCGGTGCGCGGGCCGTGCGGGCGCCGAGTCGGGGGCGGTTCGCCCATCGATCGCCTGAGGGGCGCGGGGCGGGTCGGAGGCCCGTGGATCGCCTCCCGCGACCGCAAGGCGCGCAGAGGGGCCCTGGAGGCCTTTCCGGGGCCATCGATCGCCCCATCCGGCCCATCGGCCCCCATGGGTCACGTTCCCGTCTCATCGCGTCCGCGCCCCTTGCCGCGTCCGGCCGCATTCTCGCGCCCGAGTCGGCGGCCGACGGCCACGCCGGACGAAATCCCTCGTCCGCATGACGCGCCCTGTCGCTCACGTCCCCTTACGGGGTGCATTGCCGGGTGTACAAGAGTGATCAGCTGTGACGGGTGTCACCACATGAGTTTTTGAGACTCGCACATTTATCGCAGTCATACGCCGGCTCGATTTTATATGTGCAATGGCACCCACCCCCGCAGGGCTGCCGAGGGCTCCTCGTTTCCGCCGCCCTCCGGGCATAAAAAAGATCGCGCTGGACCCGGCGGAGTCCAGCGCGATCGAACAGCGGAACCTGTTGGGGCAGGCTCTGCCGTTTGAAGCTTTTGGGTTTCATCGGATTGGGGGACCCGATTCAGACCCGTCAAAAAGGTCCTGCTTGCGAGCCTCAGGCCTCGCTGCGCTGCTGCGGAATTCCCGCGAGCAGTGCGCGAACCTCAGCCTCGCGGTAACGGCGGTGTCCACCCAGGGTGCGGATGGACGTGAGCTTGCCAGCCTTGGCCCAGCGGGTGACCGTCTTCGGGTCCACGCGGAACATCGTGGCAACCTCAGCCGGGGTCAGCAGCGGCTCGGCATCAGGGGTGCGAGCGGTCATGAGCGGCCTCCTCGGGAGAACCGAACCATCTCGGTTCTTTCCTCTAAATTCTGCACCTTGGCCCACGTTGCCCGAAATGGACATACGCAGGCCGAGTCGGTTATAGGACGAACGGCTTGTCCTCGGCACTACAACTACACCATCCGTCCAGCCTCGACGGCCAAACCGATGGAATTGCCCTCCGAGGTGTTCATCAGCGGCGGAAGCCGATGGACCGTCCCATAACGGACAGTCACCCCACTGTGACGATCAGTCACAGAGCGATCAGGAGTCGTCAGACCCCCCATAGAGTGCAATACCAAGCATTCCGCCCTTACTTGGACGGAAGGAACCCTCCCCGGACTCCTTGTCCTATTTTGGCACGAGGGTAGGGGAAGGGCGCAAGGGTGTAGATAGTGCGGTCCGTCACGCTTGGGCCAATGGCCCGTATCGGGACGTAGGTCCCGGCACTAAGACCCCAATACCGTGATCAAGGCTCTGATCTGCGACTTATGGCCGATCGGACGATACGGGCGACACGGCGGGCGCGCCAGGGGTCTCCGGTACCTAATTGGCGAACAGTCTCTCCCGGACCGCCCGCCAACGCTCCGCCAGCTCCCCGTACGTCCGGGCCGCGCCCTCCCGGTCCCCGGCCCGCAGCTCCGCGATCCCCCGCGCCAGATCCCGCGCGGAGCGGTCGCCGGCCAGCCCGGCCTCCGGCAGGGTGTGCGTCAGTCCGCCGTAGTCCAGTTCGACCATGGAGCGCGGGTGGAACTCCTCCAGCCAGCTGCCGACCTCCACCAGACCCTCCGTGAGCATGCCGTACCCCTCCGCCTCGCGCAGGGTCCGCAGCCCCCGGGCGAGCCGGCGCCGGGCCTGCACCATCGGGGTGCGGTAGCGCAGCCGCTCGCCCGGGAGGTACTCCCGCTCCTCGTCGGCCACCAGCACGAACCACCGCAGCGGGACCTGCCAGACCCCGGTCCGGATCCACGGGCGGCCGTCCGGGTTCCGCTCGCGCCACGCCTCGTACTCCTCGGTCGCCCGACGGCGGGCGGCCGGGGGCAGTGCCGCGTCCAGCACCGGACGCGGGAACCACTCCACGAGTTCCTCCAGCGCCAGCCAGCCGCGCAGCCTGGTCCGCCACGGGCAGACCAGCAGCGTCCCGTCCCACTCGGCGGTGAAGGCGTCGGCGCTCTCGTGCCGGGGGACCGCCACCAGGGGCACCCGCACCAAGTCCGCGAGCGACCTGCGCAGTTCGTCCTGGGCGGTCGGGGTGTCGCCGCGCCGGGCGTAGTCGGCCCAGTGCGTGCGCTCCGGTTCGGGGAAGGCCGCCAGCGGCTCGTAGACGCGCAGGTAGGAGGCGTAGGGAACGGTCGGTACGGGGCGCGCGGAGGGCGGCCGGGGGTCGGGGGATTCGCTCACGCTCTCGTACTCCCCCGCGCCGGCCGGCGGTACTCCGGCGGGCGCCCGCGAGGTCGTCGGGACCCCGCCCGGGACCCGGGAGTGTTTCGATCCCCGGACAGGACGCCTGCGCGGGCCCCTCAGGTCTTACGCTGCTCCCAGCGCGCCCTCCCCCACCCGCAGGGGGGCGTCTTCCCGCCGCATCTCTTCCATGGGAGTCACCACCGTGACCGAAATGACCGACGGCGTCCTGCACACCCTGTTCCGCACGGAACAGGGCGGCCACGAGCAAGTCGTGCTGTGCCAGGACCGAGCCACCGGCCTCAAGGCTGTCATCGCCATCCACTCCACCGCCCTGGGCCCGGCCCTCGGTGGTACCCGCTTCCACGCGTACGCCTCGGACGGGGAGGCCGTCCTCGACGCGCTGAACCTCGCGCGCGGCATGTCGTACAAGAACGCCCTCGCCGGCCTCGACCACGGCGGCGGCAAGGCCGTGATCATCGGCGACCCGGACATCCTCAAGAACGAGGAACTGCTGCTGGCCTACGGCCGGTTCGTGGAGTCCCTCGGGGGTCGCTACGTGACGGCCTGCGACGTCGGCACCTACGTCGCGGACATGGACGTGGTGGCCCGCGAGACCCGCTGGGCGACGGGCCGTTCCCCCGAGAACGGCGGCGCCGGCGACTCCTCGGTCCTCACCTCGTACGGCGTCTTCCAGGGCATGCGCGCGAGCGCCCAGCACCTGTGGGGCGACCCGACCCTGCGCGGCCGCAAGGTCGGTGTCGCGGGTGTCGGCAAGGTCGGCCGGCACCTGGTGGAGCACCTGTTGGAGGACGGCGCGGAGGTCGTCATCACCGACGTCCGGCGCGAGTCGGTGCAGGAGATCCTCGACCGGCACCCGGGTCGGGTGACCGCCGCTTTCGACACGGACTCGCTGATCCGCACCGAGGGCCTGGACATCTACGCCCCGTGCGCGCTGGGTGGTGCGCTCAACGACGCCTCGGTGCCGGTGCTGACCGCCAAGGTCGTCTGCGGCGCGGCGAACAACCAGCTCGCCCACCCGGGTGTGGAGAAGGACCTCGCGGACCGCGGGATCCTCTACGCCCCCGACTACGTGGTCAACGCGGGCGGGGTCATCCAGGTCGCCGACGAGCTCCGCGGCTTCGACTTCGACCGGTGCAAGGCCAAGGCGGCGAAGATCTTCGACACCACGCTGGCCATATTCACACGTGCGAAGGAAGACGGTATTCCGCCGGCTGCCGCAGCCGACCGGATCGCCGAGCAGCGGATGGCCGACGCGCGCGGCGTCGTCGCGGTCTGACACCTTTCCGGGGCCCTTGGGACCCGCCGGAGGCGCAGAGGAGACGGAACTCACTGCCCTTCGGCGGGTCGCCCGCCAGGAAAGGGTTAAAATCGCAGCTGACCAGCGAGTACGGGGTGTCTCGTTGGTACTGCATCGGCGCGCGTGATGCGGGCGGCGTACCGTATGGCCGCTGAAGCAGGTACCGTTGAACCCCTACGGACGGTCTCTCCACGGAGAGCCCGCTCCGAACCATGAACGCGTGTCAGACTCTGGGGCCGTCGAGCCCCGTCACCGAGGGGGTCGAGCCATGGGGCGCGGCCGGGCCAAGGCCAAGCAGACAAAGGTCGCCCGCCAGCTGAAGTACAACAGCGGCGGGACTGACCTCTCGCGTCTGGCCAATGAGCTGGGCGCATCGCCGACAGAGCCGCTGCCCGTCAGCGCGCCGGTCGAGGTCGATGACGATCTGGATGACGAAGACGACCCGTACGCCAAGTACGCGGCTCTCTACAACGGCGATGACGACGAGGACGAGGACGATGAGTCCGGTCCTTCGGCTCAGCGCCGCGGCGCTTGACGCTCTGAACGTCGACGTCTGCAAAAGATCTCAAAAGTACTGAAACCCGGTCCAGGGCATCGCCCCGGACCGGGTTTCAGTGCTGCTCAGCTCGCGTAGGAACCGGTCAGGGTCGCGCCTTCGGTGTGGTCGCCCCGGTCCAGGATCTCTCCGGCGACCCAGGCGTCCACGCCGCGGTCGGCCAGTGCGGTCAGGGCCACGTCCACCGACTCCTGCGGGACCACGGCCATCATGCCGACGCCCATGTTGAGCGTCTTCTCCAGCTCCAGGCGCTCCACCTGTCCGGCCTTGCCGACCAGGTCGAAGATCGCGCCGGGGGCCCAGGTCGCCCGGTCGACCGTGGCGTGCAGGTGGTCCGGGATCACCCGCGCCAGGTTCGCGGCGAGGCCGCCGCCCGTGATGTGCGAGTACGCGTGGACCTCGGCCGTACGGGTGAGGGCGAGACAGTCCAGCGAGTAGATCTTGGTCGGCTCCAGCAGCTCCTCGCCGAGGGTCCGGCCGAGCTCCTCGACGTGACCTTCCAGGGGCATCCCGGCGCGGTCGAGGAGGACGTGCCGGACCAGCGAGTACCCGTTCGAGTGAAGACCGGAGGAGGCCATCGCGATGACGGCGTCCCCCGTACGGATGCGATCCGCGCCCAGCAGCCGGTCGTACTCGACGACTCCGGTGCCGGCGCCCGCCACGTCGAAGTCGTCGGGGCCCAGGAGGCCCGGGTGCTCGGCGGTCTCGCCGCCCACGAGGGCGCAGCCGGCGAGGACGCAACCCTCCGCGATGCCCTTCACGATGGCCGCGACACGCTCGGGGTGGACCTTGCCGACGCAGATGTAGTCCGTCATGAAGAGCGGCTCGGCGCCACAGACGACGATGTCGTCCATGACCATCGCGACCAGGTCGTGGCCGATGGTGTCGTACACGCCGAGGCGGCGGGCGATGTCCACCTTGGTGCCGACGCCGTCGGTGGCGGAGGCGAGCAGGGGGCGCTCGTAGCGCTTGAGGGCGGAGGCGTCGAAGAGGCCGGCGAAACCGCCGAGGCCGCCGAGGACCTCGGGGCGCTGCGTCTTCTTCACCCACTCCTTCATGAGTTCGACGGCGCGGTCGCCCGCTTCGATGTCGACACCTGCTGCTGCGTAGCTGGCACCGGTGGTCTTCTCTGTCATGACAGGAGAGAGCTTTCGTGTCGTTACTGCGGGTGGTGCACAGCCCTGGGAGAAGCTTGAAAGACAGGGCCGGGCGCAGGTCGAGCTGGGGCCGAGCCGGTCCGACCCGACCTGGTGGGGTCGGGTCGGACGAGGGCTACGGGCGCCGGAGCGCGTCGGCGGCGTCGGTACCGCCGGCGAGTTCGGTCTCCAGGAGCTGCTTGCCGAGGAGCTGCGGGTCGGGCAGTTCCATCGGGTACTCGCCGTCGAAGCAGGCACGGCAGAGGTTCGGCTTCTGGATGGTGGTCGCCTCGATCATCGCGTCGAGCGAGATGTACGAGAGCGAGTCGGCACCCATCGACGTGGCGATCTCGTCGACCGTCATGCCGTTCGCGATGAGCTCGGCCCGGGTGGCGAAGTCGATGCCGAAGAAGCACGGCCACTTCACCGGCGGCGAGGAGATCCGGATGTGGACCTCCGCCGCGCCGGCCTCGCGGAGCATCTTGACCAGGGCGCGCTGGGTGTTGCCGCGGACGATCGAGTCGTCCACGACCACCAGGCGCTTGCCCCGGATGACTTCCTTGAGCGGGTTGAGCTTGAGGCGGATGCCGAGCTGGCGGATCGTCTGCGAGGGCTGGATGAAGGTCCGGCCCACATAGGCGTTCTTGACCAGTCCGACGCCGTACGGGATCCCGCTGGCCTCGGCGTAGCCGACGGCGGCGGGCGTGCCGGACTCCGGCGTCGCTATCACCAGGTCGGCGTCGACCGGGGCTTCCTTGGCGAGGCGCCGACCCATCTCGACACGCGAGAGGTAGACGTTCCGGCCGGCGATGTCGGTGTCCGGGCGCGCCAGGTAGACGTACTCGAACACACAGCCCTTGGGCTTCGCTTCTGCGAATCGGGAGCTGCGCAGGCCGTTCTCGTCGATCGCGATGAGCTCGCCCGGCTCGACCTCGCGGACGAAGCTGGCGCCGCAGATGTCGAGGGCGGCGGTCTCACTGGCGACCACCCAGCCGCGCTCCAGGCGGCCGAGGACCAGCGGGCGGATGCCCTGCGGGTCACGGGCGGTGTAGAGGGTTCCCTCGTCCATGAACACGAGCGAGAACGCGCCCTTGACCTGAGGGAGGACCTTGGTGGCCGACTCCTCGATGGTCAGGGGCTTGCCCTCGTCGTCGACCTGGCCGGCCAACAGGGCGGTGACCAGGTCGGTGTCATTGGTCGCCGCCACCTGGGTGGCGCGGCCGTCCTGACGGGGGAGGTCGGCGACCATCTCGGCGAGCTCGGCGGTGTTCACCAGGTTGCCGTTGTGACCCAGGGCAATGGAGCCGTGGGCGGTCGCGCGGAAAGTGGGCTGCGCGTTCTCCCAGACGGAGGCTCCGGTGGTCGAGTAGCGGGCGTGACCGACCGCGATATGACCTTGGAGCGAGCCGAGAGAGGTTTCGTCGAAGACTTGGGAAACGAGGCCCATGTCCTTGAAGACGAGGATCTGGGAACCGTTGCTCACAGCGATTCCCGCGGACTCTTGTCCGCGGTGCTGCAGCGCATACAGTCCGAAGTAGGTGAGCTTGGCGACCTCTTCACCCGGAGCCCAGACACCGAAGACGCCGCAAGCGTCCTGGGGGCCCTTTTCGCCGGGGAGCAGGTCGTGGTTGAGTCGTCCATCACCACGAGGCACGCTCCCGAGTGTAGGCGAGATCGACCACTGGTCCGAATTGGGGACGGCCCGTAAAAGTCACAGTGCGGACAGTCGGGTAACCCGTGCGGAGGGTGACTGTCTCGATATCCGGAATGCCCTGGTTGACAGCCAGTCGTCGATTCGTACAAGCTTCCGGCTCATGCAGCCTCTCGGTGACCGCACCGTCACCCTCGTCGAGCGCCGGCACGTGGACCTCGTCCGTGTCGCGAGCGCCATCTGTTGTTGCCGGGCGTAGTTCCGCCCCGCGCTCCGGCGCGCCTTTTCTGATTCTCCCGGCGCCTCTCGCCGATTTCCCCCGCAGTGCCTTTTCGCTCGCCCCAGCCCGTTCCGCCGTGCCGTGCGCCGTCCCGCGCCGCCGCGGGGTGGGCCGGCGGGCCATGCCCTGGAGCACCCGTGACCTCGTCTGAATCCCACCTGTCCCGACGCGCCTTCGGCGGGGCGGTCGGCGTGAGTGCCGCCGCCGCGGCCGTCGGGCTGGGGGCCGCGTCGCCGGCCGCCGCGGCACCCGCCTCCGCTCCCGCCGACGCCCGGCACGCGGGCCCCGAGGAGCGGGAGTTCAAGGCCGCCGCCCGGGGGCGTCACTCCCGGCGGCCGAACATCCTGTTCATCCTCGGCGACGACCTCGGCTGGGCGGACCTGTCCTCCTACGGGTCCCCGCACATCAAGACCCCGAACCTGGACCGGCTCGCCCGCCAGGGAGTCCGGTTCACCGACGCGTACTCGGGCTCCGCGACCTGCTCGCCGACCCGCTTCAGCCTGTACACGGGGCGGTACCCGGGCCGTACCAAGGGCGGGTTGGCCGAGCCGATCGCCGACAAGTCCGTCGGCCTGGAGCCCACGCACCCGACACTGGCCTCGCTGCTGAAGGAGTCCGGCTACGCGACGGCGTTGATCGGCAAGTGGCACGCCGGGTACCTGCCGGACTACAGCCCCACCCGGTCCGGCTGGGACGAGTTCTTCGGCAACTTCGGCGGGGCCCTTGAGTACTACTCCAAGCTGGGCCTGGGCGGGGAGTACGACCTCTACGAGGGCGACGCCGAGTACAAGGACCTGCGCTACTACACGCGGATCATCACCGAGCGGGCGAGCGAGTACGTGTCCCGCGACCACCACGGCAAGCCGTGGCTGCTGAACCTCAACTTCACGACCCCGCACTGGCCTTGGATCGCCGACGGCGACACGAAGGAGAGCGCCGAGATCGTCCGCCGGATCAAGGCGGGCGACGGCCGGGCCCTGTGGCACCAGGACGGCGGCTCGGTGGAGAAGTACAAGGAGATGGTCGAGGACCTCGACCGTTCGATCGGCGAGGTGCTGAAGGCCCTGAAGCGCTCCGGCCAGGAGGAGGACACCCTGGTCGTCTTCTCCAGCGACAACGGGGGCGAGCGCTTCTCGTACAACTGGCCGCTCTCCGGCAACAAGGCCTCGCTCCAGGAGGGCGGGATCCGGGTGCCGAACATCGTGCGCTGGCCCGCGCGCCTGGACGGCGGACAGGTCAGCCACGTCCCGGTGTTCAGCCCCGACTGGACGGCGACCCTGCTGGAGCTGGCCGGTGCCCGGGCGCACCGCGCGTACCCGCTCGACGGGGTGAGCCTGGCCGGATACCTGCTGCGGGGCGAGCGGATCGCGGAGCGGAACCTGTTCTGGCGGGTGCGGGGCGAGCGGGCGCTGCGCCGCGGGGACTGGAAGTACTACCGGGGCAAGGCCGGCAAGGACCAGCTGTTCAACCTGGCCGGGGACGTCCGCGAGCAGGCCGACAAGGCGGCCGTGGAGCCGGCCAGGCTGGCCGAACTGCGGGCGGCCTGGGAGAAGACGGACGCGACGCTGCTCCCGTACCCGGCCTGACCCCGGCCCTCTGATCTGCCTGGTCCTGGTCCGTCTGATCCGTCTGATCCGTCTGGTCCGTCTGGTCCGTCGGGGCGTGGAGGCGCCGGCGGGCCCGGCCCGGCCGGTGTCCACAGGCTGTGGACACCGGCCGGGCCGGGGGCGGGGGTCATTCGACGGCGGAGGCCGCCTTGGCTCCCAGGCCCTTGCCGCTGCCGTCGGTGGCGGTGAGGGTCAGGGTGTCTCCCTGGACGCGGTGTTCGAGGGGGCCACTGGCGAACAGCGCGGTCAGCGCCCGTTCGACGTCACCGGCCGGGCCCGTGCAGGCCATCCGCGTCGAGGTCAGGGGCCCGAAGGTGATCCGGGACCCGTCGACGACGGCTCGGGCGGAGAACCGGTTGCAGCCGAGGTTGCCGCTCGCGGCGCCGTCGGCGGCGATGGTGAACCGGGCCTTGCCCGCCGCCTCGGCGGGCACCGAGGACACGGTGGCGCCCTGGATCAGGGAGTCCGCGCTCCAGTCGGTGGCGGTGAGCGGCGCGTCCGGGGTCCGGGGCTTCGTGGTCAGGGAGATGGTGTTCCCGTCCGCGGTCTTCAGGGTGAGGTGCTCCGGCCGGCTCTCGATCGTGAGCGCACCCTTGAAGAGCTTGGCGAAAGCCGTCTCGAACTTGATGTCCGGGCAGGCCATCGCGGTCCTGGAGCCCGGTTGGACGTTCATGGTCGAGCCCTTGATCTCCACCTTGGCCGACAGGCCGTTGCAGCCGTAGTTGCCCGTGGCCTCGTAGGGGGCCTCGGCGCCGATGGCCAGTCGGGCCGCCGCGGGCGCGGTCAGGGTCTTCCCGTCCACGGTCACGCTTTCCACTGACCAACTCGTCCCCGGGAGGCCCGGTGATGGATCCGGGCCGGAGGGGGTCGTCTGGTCCGCGCAGGCGGTCACCGCGGTGGTGACGGTGACGGCGAGCGTGAGGGCGGCGAGGACGTGCCGTTGCTGACGCATGCGTCTGGGACGGGCGAGGTGCCCGGACGGTTCCCTTCCGCCCGCCGCCCGACCGACGTCCGACCCTCCGGGGAGGGTTTCCCTCAGCCCATCAGCGGGAGCAGCGGGCCCAGATCGGCGCGTTCGCCGCTCGCGCTGAGCCGGGCCCCGTCCAGCGCCTCTTCCCAGGTCGTACGGCCCGTCGCGAGCCGGATCCAGGTCAGCGGGTCGGTCTCCACCACGTTGGGCGGGGTGCCCCGGGTGTGCCGGGGCCCCTCCAGGCACTGGACGACGGCGAAGGGCGGGATCCGCAGCTCCACCGAACCCCCGGGGGCCTTGTCCGCGAGGGCGTCGGCGAGCAGCCGGGTGCAGGCGGCGAGGGCCTGCCGGTCGATCGGGATGTCGAGGCCGGCCGCCCGGTTGAGGTCGTCGGTGTGGACGACCAGCTCCACGGTGCGGGTGACCATGAACGGCCCGAAGGCCATCGCGCCGACCCGCAACCCGAGCAGCCGGCCGTCCGGGACCACCCTCAGCAGTTCGGCGAGCCGGGTCGCCGACTCCTCGTAGAGCGGGCCGAGTTCCTCGCCGGCGGCGGTCTCCCGGGCCAGTTCGTCGATCTGTCCGGCGATCCCGGCGGTGGCGAAGGGCCAGTTCCGTACGGTCAGCTCGGCTTCGGCCGGTTCGGGCCGCGCCACCGCCTCGGGGATGGAGCGGATGATCCAGGCGAGGTGCGCGGCGAGGTCCCGTACGGTCCAGGCGCCGAGGTGCGTGGGGCGGGCCAGTTGCTCGGGGGTCAGCGTCGCCACGGCCGCGGCGACGTGGCCGAACTGTGCGGTGACGGCCGCGCGGATCTTGGCGGAGTCGTAGGTACGCGGCTTCTTCCGGGCGGTCGGCATGGGGCCGACCCTATCCGGCGTGAGAAGCACCACGGACTGCGCCGGCCGGACGGGAAGGGAGAACGGCCGAACACGCGCGAGCCCCCGCCCGGAGGACTCCGGACAGGGGCTCGACGACGCGGCGGGCGGGATCAGGCGAGCAGCGCCGGGATCGTCGCCTCGTGGGCGGTCCGCAGTTCCGCGAGCGGAATCGTGAACTCGCCCTGGATCTCGATCTCCTCGCCGTCCACCACGCCGATGCGGGCGGCCGGCAGGCCCCGCGCACCGCACATGTCGGTGAAGCGGAGCTCCTCGCTGCGCGGGACGGCCACGACGGCCCGGCCCGCGGACTCGGAGAACAGGAAGGTGAAGGCGTCCAGGCCCTCGGGCACCACGATCCGCGCACCGTTGCCGCCGCGCAGGCAGGACTCGGTGAGCGCCTGGATCACGCCGCCGTCGGACAGGTCGTGCGCGGCGTCGATCATGCCGTCGCGCGAGGCCGAGATCAGGATCTCGCCGAGCAGCTTCTCGCGGCCCAGGTCCACCTTCGGCGGCATGCCGCCGAGGTGCTGGTGCACGACCTCGGACCAGGCCGAACCGCCGAACTCCTCGGCGGTGTCGCCGAGCAGGTACAGCAGCTGACCGGCCTCCGCGAACGCCATCGGCGTGCGGCGGTTGACGTCGTCGATCACACCGAGGACCGCCACGACCGGGGTCGGGTGGATCGCGGTCTCGCCGGTCTGGTTGTACAGCGAGACGTTGCCGCCGGTCACCGGGGTGCCCAGCTCCAGGCAGCCGTCCGCGAGACCGCGGGTGGCCTCGGCGAACTGCCACATGACGCCCGGGTCCTCGGGCGAGCCGAAGTTGAGGCAGTCGGAGATGGCGAGCGGCTTGGCGCCGGTCGCGGCGACGTTGCGGTACGCCTCGGCCAGCGCGAGCTGCGCGCCCGTGTACGGGTCGAGCTTCGCGAAGCGGCCGTTGCCGTCGGTGGCCATGGCGACGCCGAGGTTGGTGTCCTCGTCGATGCGGACCATGCCGGCGTCCTCGGGCTGCGAGAGCACCGTGTTGCCCTGGACGAAGCGGTCGTACTGGTCGGTGATCCAGGACTTGGAGGCCTGGTTCGGGGAGGACACCAGCGCCAGGACCTGCGCGCGGAGCTCCTCGGAGGTCTCCGGGCGGGGCAGCTTGCCCGCGTCGTCGGCCTGGAGGGCGTCCTGCCACGCGGGGCGGGCGAACGGGCGGTTGTAGACCGGGCCCTCGTGGGCGACGGTGCCCGGGGGCACGTCCACGATCTGCTCGCCGTGCCAGAAGATCTCCAGGCGCTCGCCGTCGGTGACCTCACCGATGACGGTGGCGATGACGTCCCACTTCTCGCAGATCTCCATGAAGCGATCCACGTGCTGCGGCTCGACGATCGCGCACATGCGCTCCTGCGACTCGCTCATGAGGATTTCCTCGGGCGAGAGCGTCGCGTCGCGCAGCGGGACGGTGTCGAGTTCGACGCGCATGCCGCCGGAGCCCGCGGAGGCCAGCTCGCTCGTGGCGCAGGAGAGCCCGGCGCCGCCGAGGTCCTGGATGCCCGCGACGAGCTTCTCCTTGAAGATCTCCAGGGTGCACTCGATGAGGAGCTTCTCCTGGAACGGGTCGCCGACCTGCACGGCCGGCCGCTTGGTCGGCTTGCTGTCGTCGAACGTCTCCGAGGCCAGCACGGACACGCCGCCGATGCCGTCGCCGCCGGTGCGGGCACCGTAGAGGATGACCTTGTTGCCGGGGCCGGAGGCCTGGGCCAGGTGGATGTCCTCGTGCTTCATCACGCCGATGCAACCGGCGTTGACCAGCGGGTTGCCCTGGTAGCAGGCGTCGAAGACGACCTCGCCGCCGATGTTCGGCAGGCCCAGACAGTTGCCGTAGCCGCCGATGCCGGCGACGACGCCCGGCAGGACGCGCTTGGTGTCGGGGTGATCGGCCGCTCCGAAGCGCAGCGGGTCCACGACCGCGACCGGGCGGGCGCCCATCGCGAGGATGTCGCGGACGATGCCGCCGATGCCGGTGGCCGCGCCCTGGTAGGGCTCGATGTACGACGGGTGGTTGTGCGACTCGACCTTGAAGGTGACCGCGTAGCCCTGGCCGACGTCGACGACGCCGGCGTTCTCGCCGATGCCGACGAGCATGGCGTCGTTCTCCGGGACCTTCTCGCCGAACTGCTTCAGGTGGACCTTGCTGCTCTTGTACGAGCAGTGCTCGGACCACATGACCGAGTACATGGCGAGCTCGGCGCCCGTGGGGCGGCGGCCGAGGATCTCACGGATGCGGGCGTACTCGTCCTCCTTGAGGCCGAGTTCCTTCCACGGCTGGGAGGCGTCCGGGGTGTCGGTGGCGTGCTTGACGGTGTCGAGGCTCATGCGCTGACCAGCTTCTTCAGGACCGAGGTGAAGAACGGGAGACCGTCGGTGCGGCCCGTCCCGATCAGCGGTTCCACCGCGTGCTCGGGGTGCGGCATGAGGCCGACGACGTTGCCCGCGGCGTTGGTGATGCCGGCGATGTCGCGCAGCGAACCGTTCGGGTTCCCGTCCAGGTACCGGAAGGCCACTCGCCCTTCGGCCTCCAGTTCGTCCAGCACACGCTCGTCGGCGGTGTAGCGGCCGTCCATGTTCTTGAGCGGTACGGAGATCTCCTGGCCGGCGGTGTAGTCGCCGGTCCACGCGGTCTCCGCGTTCTCCACGCGCAACTTCTGGTCGCGGCAGATGAAGTGCAGGTGGTTGTTGCGGAGCATCGCCCCCGGCAGCAGGTGGGCCTCGGTGAGGACCTGGAAGCCGTTGCAGATGCCGAGGACCGGCATGCCGGCCCTGGCCTGCACGATGATGGTCTCCATCACCGGCGAGAAGCGGGAGATGGCCCCGGCGCGCAGGTAGTCCCCGTAGGAGAAGCCGCCCGCGAGGACGACCGCGTCGACCTGGTGCAGGTCCTTGTCGCGGTGCCACAGCGAGACCGGCTCGGCTCCCGCGATGCGGATGGCGCGCAGCGAGTCACGGTCGTCGAGCGTTCCGGGGAACGTGACGACTCCGATGCGAGTGGTCACCCTCAGGCCTCGACCTTCACGGTGAAGTCTTCGATGACGGTGTTGGCGAGGAAGGTTTCGGCCATCTTGTGGATGCGGTCGAGGGCGGCCTGGTCGACCGGTCCCTCCACCTCCAGTTCGAAGCGCTTCCCCTGGCGGACGTCGGCGATCCCCTCGAAGCCCAGCCGCGGCAGTGCACGCTGCACCGCCTGGCCCTGGGGGTCGAGGATCTCCGGCTTGAGCATGACGTCGACTACGACGCGTGCCACTGGCACTCCCGTGTGGTGGTTGGTGCGAAGGCGGTTCCATCAGCGTACCCGGCGAAAATTTCTACGCGGGTAGATATACCTTGAGCATGATCCGCGAGCCGTTTCAGCTTCACCAACGCTTCGCAAAATCCACCGGAAAACCACGTGCCCGGGATTGCGGCGGGACACGCGGAGAGAATTAACTGGGCTTCGCAATTCAATGCGAATCACGGTACAAAGGAATCGGTCGGGATTCCGACGGATTGATGCATTGCTCCGAAACATCCACACAGGCGACATCACCGCATGTCAGCACGCGGTGACCTCGCACGAAGGGACCGATATCCGTGGCGCAGCGCGTAGTAGTCACGATCTCCGACGACATCGATGGCGGAGAAGCGGCGGAAACGGTCGTGTTCGCCCTGGACGGTAAGTCGTACGAGATCGACCTCAATGTCGCCAACGCAAAGAAACTGCGGAAGGGCCTCGCTCCCTTCGTGGCCGCCGGGCGCCGACAGGCTCGCTCGGGTAAGGCGTACAAGCACACGTCGATCGCCCCCGATCCGGCGGTCGTCCGGGCCTGGGCCCGGTCGAACCAGCACGACGTGCCGCCGCGCGGCCGCATCCCCAAGCGCGTCTACGAGGCCTACAACGCTGCCCACTGACCCCGGATTTGCCATCCACCCCCTCCGATCGGCTAGTGTGTGGATCACGCCAAGGGGCGAGGCCGCAAGGCCAAGACCCGAAGTCGTGCGGGTGTAGTTCAGTAGCAGAACACCCCCCTTCCAGGGGGGAGGCGCAGTGTGCAATCCCTGTCACCCGCTCTGCACGCTTTACCGACCACGGTTGTGGATCAGGTAGAGTGATGCTCGCAGCGCACGGCTTTACGTCGTTGCATGCGGACGTAGCTCAGTTGGTAGAGCACCACCTTGCCAAGGTGGATGTCGCGCGTTCGAGTCGCGTCGTCCGCTCAGTGTGACAAAGGCCCCGATCATTGATCGGGGCCTTTGTCGTGCGTTCACCCCTATACCCGCGCCTTTGCCCGGCCCCGTCTGACATATGTCATCCCCCGTCATGACAGCGCGCACTGCCGACGCGGCCGGTCCGCCGCGAGCCTTGATTCATGACCGACACAGTGATGACCGACACGGTGATCCGGGCGGAGGAACTGCGACGCCGCTACGCCGGCGGCTTCGAGGCCGTCCGCGGCGTCTCCTTCTCCGTGGAACGCGGCGAGATCTTCGCCCTGCTCGGGACGAACGGCGCCGGCAAGACCTCCACCGTGGAACTCCTGGAGGGACTGGCCGCACCCTGCGGGGGGCGGGTACGGGTCTTCGGGCTCGACCCGTACAAGCAGCGGGCCGAGGTCCGGCCGCGTACCGGGATCATGCTCCAGGACGGTGGCTTCCCCTCCGACCTGACCGTCGCCGAGACCGTCCGGATGTGGGCCGGGGTCACCACCGGCGCCCGGCCCGGGGCGGAGGTCCTCGAACGGGTCGGGCTGGCCTCGCGGTCCTCCGTACGCATCAAGCAGCTGTCCGGCGGTGAACGGCGCCGGCTCGATCTGGCCCTGGCCCTGCTGGGGCGGCCGGAGGTGCTGTTCCTCGACGAGCCGACGACCGGCATGGACCCCGAGGGCCGCCGGGACACCTGGGAGCTGGTGCGGGAGCTGCGCGCGGAGGGCACCACGGTGCTGCTGACCACGCACTACCTGGAGGAGGCCGCGGAGCTCGCCGACCGGCTGGCGATCCTCCACGAGGGGGAGCCGGTGCTGACCGGTACGCCCGCCGAGGTGACCGCGACCCGGCCCTCGCGGATCCGATTCACGCTCCCGGAGGCGGTGCCCGCGGCGCGGCTGCCGCTGTCCCTGCGGGCGGCGGCCGACGGACGGCGGGTGGAGATCCGTACCGAACGGCTCCAGGAGAGCCTCGGGGAACTGCTGCGGTGGGCGCACGAGGCCGAGGTGGAGCTGGTCGGGCTCGACGCCCGGTCCGCCTCGCTGGAGGAGGCCTTCCTGGAGATCGCGCGGAGCCGCCGGAGCCCCCTCTCCGGCGTCCGGACCGACGAGGACGAGAGGGCGGGAGCCCGATGAGCGTGCCGAACCTGACCGCACCGCGCCTGAACCCCCGCCGGCTCAGCGCCCTGGGCCGCTCCGAGCTGACCCTGCTGCGGCGCAACCGGACCGCTCTGTCCATGGCCCTGTTGATGCCGGCGGCCATGGTGTTCCTGCTGCGCTCGACACTGGTCGACGTGGACGAGCAGAGCGCCGCGGCCCTCGGCCGGTCCACCCTGAGCGGCGGCATCGGACTCGTCCTGCTCCTGGTCGTCTACATGAACCTGGTCTCCGCGTACGTGGCCCGGCGCGAGGAACTCGTCCTCAAGCGGCTGCGCACCGGCGAGGCGGGCGACCTGGAGATCCTCGCCGGCACCGCGCTGCCGGCCGCGGTCGTCGCCCTCGGGCAGATCGGCGTCCTCGTCCTGGCCGGGGCCGCCGCCCTGGACGCGCCGATGCCGGACAACCCGCTGCTCCTGATCGTCGCGGTGCTCGCCGCGATCGTGTTGCTGGCCGGCTTGGCGGCGCTGACCAGCTCCTTCACCCGGAGCGTGGAGAGCGCGGGCATCACCACGGTGCCGCTGCTGCTGGTGAGCCTGCTCGGCTCGGGCCTGTTCGTACCGATGGACAGCCTTCCGCGGACGCTGGCATCGGTGTGCGAACTGCTTCCGCTGAGCGGCGTCATGACGCTGGTGCGGGGCGCGTGGGACGGTGCGCCGGCCGGGGACCTGACCGGGGCCGCGCTCGTCACGGTGGCCTGGACCGTGAACACCGTGTTTGCTGTCCACCGGTGGTTCCGCTGGGAACCGCGGCGCTAGGAAACGAAAGCGAAGTCGGGGGGACGGGGACCGTGTCGAAGCTGACCGGGTGGTGGAAGAACCGCAGCAGTGCGGGGAAGGTCGAGCTCTACACACGCTGGTCGTTCCATCTCTTCGTGGCGGTCGAGATCCTGACCTTCGGCCTCGGCGGCCTGGTCCTCGGCCCGCGGGAGGTGCCGGGCTCCGCCGAAGTGGGCCTGCTGGTGCTGATGTGCGTGCACTCCGTGCTCGTCGGGTTCCTCTCCTCCCGGGCGCTGGACTGGCTGGTGGGGCGCCGGGACCGGCCGGTGTGGGTGGCGGTGGCGACGATGATCGTGACGGCCCTCGGGTGCGTGGCCGTCCTCCTCCTGCGCCGGACCGGGCACATCGACGAGGCCGTCGCCCCGATGCTGGTGACGGGCATGACCTGCTTCGCCTCCGGCTCGCTGGTGATGTGCCTGGAGAAGGTCCGGCACATGTGGGGGGTGGCGCCCGCCCACGCCGTGGGGACCGGCCTGGCGGTGGTCGCCGTGGGGCTGCCGGTGGTGGAGGGCGTCGGTTATGCCATCGGGGTGCTGCTGAGCGGCCTGTTCCTCAGCTTCGCCTGTGGCTTCTCGGGGTGGCTGCTGCGGATCGTGTACGAACTCGACCGCGCCCGGGAGCTCCAGGCCCAGCTCGCGGTGGCCGAGGAACGGCTGCGGTTCGGCCGGGACCTGCACGACGTGATGGGGCGCAACCTGGCGGTCGTCGCCCTCAAGAGCGAGCTGGCGGTACAACTGGCCCGGCGCGGCCGTCCCGAGGCGGTGGAGCAGATGATCGAGGTCCAGCGGATCGCCCGCGAGTCGCAGCGCGAGGTACGGGACGTCGTGCGCGGCTACCGCGAGGCGGACCTGGCCGTGGAGCTGGAGGGCGCGCGCGGGGTGCTGAGCGCGGCGGGGATGGACTGCCGCGTCGAGTTCGAGGCCCGCCGGGCGCTGCCCTCCGAAGTGCAGTCGGCCCTGGGCTGGGTGGTCCGGGAGGCGACCACCAACGTCCTGCGGCACGGTGACGCGCAGAGCTGCCTGATCCGGCTCGCCGAGGCCGCGGACGGATCGGGCGCGCTGACCCTGCTGGTGGAGAACGACGGAGCCCCCGAGACGCCGGCCGGTCCGCCCGGTTCGGGACTCGCGGGGCTGCGCGAGCGCCTCGCGGTGGTCGACGGAACCCTGTCGGCGGGCCCGACCGAGGGCGGCCGGTTCCGGCTGCTGGCCCGGATCCCCGAACAACGACTGGAGGTGCGGGCATGAGCCCCGCGCCCACGACTGACGGTGCGGGCGTGAGCCCCGTACCCGCGACTGGAGGTGCGGGCGTGAGCCCCGTACGCGTGCTGCTCGCCGACGACGAACACCTGATCCGCGGCGCCTTGGCCGCGCTGTTGGCCTTGGAGGACGACCTGCTGGTCGTCGCGGAGGCGGCCTCGGGGCCGGAGGCGCTGGCGATGGCCCGGGCGCACCGTCCGGACGTGGCGGTGCTGGACCTGCAGATGCCGGGGGCGGACGGTGTGAGTGTCGCCACATCGTTGAAGTCCGAACTCCCCGGCTGCAAGGTCATGATCGTGACCAGTCACGGCCGGCCCGGCCACCTCAAGCGGGCCCTCGCGGCGGGTGTGCGGGCCTTCGCGCCGAAGACGGTGTCGGCGCAGCGACTGGCCGAGCTGATCCGAACCGTGCACGCCGGAGGCCGTTACGTGGACCCCGAGTTGGCGGCCGACGCGATCAGCGCGGGGGACTCCCCGCTGACCGCCCGGGAGGCCGAGGTACTGGAACTCGCGGCGGACGGGGCGCCGATCGCGGAGATCGCGGAGCGGGCCTCGCTCACGCAGGGAACGGTGCGCAATTACCTGTCCTCGGCGGCGACGAAGCTGGGGGCCGAGAACCGGCACACGGCAGTGCGTCTCGCACGCCAGCGAGGTTGGGTATAGTGGGTACCGCGCTACGGCGCATGCGGACATAGCTCAGTTGGTAGAGCACCACCTTGCCAAGGTGGATGTCGCGCGTTCGAGTCGCGTTGTCCGCTCTGTACGAAGAAGCCCCCGGTCCTCGGACCGGGGGCTTCTTCGTGTTGCCGGGTCCTCGGTGCCCCCCGGCCCGCTGGGCGGGCCGGGGACACGGGACGTTCAGCGGCCGGTCTTGGCGGTCCAGGTCAGGCCGGTGAGCCGCTCGTACGCCTCGATGTACTTGGCGCTGGTCTGCTCCACGACCTCCTGCGGCAGTGCCGGGGGCGGGAGTTCGCCGTTGCGGTCCCAGCCGGAGGCCGGGGAGGTCAGCCAGTCTCGGACGTACTGCTTGTCGAAGGAGGGCTGGGCGCGGCCCGGCTTCCACTGGTCGGCCGGCCAGAACCGCGAGGAGTCCGGGGTCAGCACCTCGTCGGCGGCGACCAGGGTCCCGTCGGCCCCGAAGCCGAACTCGAACTTCGTGTCGGCCAGGATGATGCCCCGGTCGCGGGCGATGTTCCGGGCGCGGGTGTAGATGGCCAGGGTGGCCTGGCGCAGCAGCGCTGCCGTCTCGGTGCCGACGGTCCGCGCGACCTCCTCGTAGGAGACGTTCTCGTCGTGCTCGCCGACGTCGGCCTTGGCGGCCGGGGTGAAGATGGGGCCGGGCAGCTCGGAGCCGTCCACGAGGCCCTCGGGCAGGCCGAGTCCGCAGACCGTGCGGGTCTGGTCGTACTCGACGAGGCCGGAGCCGGTGAGATAGCCGCGGGCCACGCACTCGATCGGGACCATGTCGAGGTTCTGGCAGATCAGCGTGCGGCCGGCCCAGTCGGCGGGGGCGCCGGCGGGCAGGGTGGTGCCGATGACGTGGTTCGGGACGATCTCCTTGAGCTGGTCGAACCACCACAGGGAGAGCTGGGTCAGGACCCGGCCCTTGTCCGGGATCTCGGTGGGCAGGACCCAGTCGAAGGCGGACATCCGGTCGCTGGCGACCATGACGAGGTTGCCGTCCTCGTCGCGGTAGAGATCGCGGACCTTGCCGGTGTGGAGGTGGACGAGGCCCGGCACCTGAGCCGGCTCGGGCTTTTCGACGAATCCGGACACGGGGTCTCCCTGTGGTTCTGTACGAGCGCGATCCCATTGTCCCGTACCGGGCCGCGCGCCCTCGCCAGGGGGCGCGGCCCGTCGCGTCGGCCGCCGGTCCGGCGCGGGATGCCGGGCCGGTCCAGGAGCCGTGTCGGTCGGTGGGGGCCGTGTCAGTCGTGTTTGCAGATCCGGTCGAGGAGATTGGCCGTGGCCCGCTGGATCCGCTCGTCCACGTGGCCGGGGCGGTCGAGCGCCGGGGACCAGGCGAAGGTGCCGGACGCGAACACCCAGGCTCCGCTGGGCGACCGGTACAGGGACGTCTCTTGGTGCCGCTTGGCGCCCTCGCTGTCGAGGTACGGGGAGTGCGCGAGCAGGATGCGGTCCTGGTGCTCGGGAAGCTGGGTGCGCGGGAAGTACCGGTCGGCCTCGCCTGCGACCAGTCCGTCGAGCTCGTCGTTCTCGGCGGCGCCGGTGGAGTCCCAGAGCCAGTGCGTGGCGTTGCGCACGATCAGGGGCGCGGGCTCGGGGACCCGCCCCGCGTACTGGATGCCGAGCAGTTGCTGTTCGGGGCGGTCTACCTCGCGCCACAGGCTGGGGCGGCCGGGTCCGCGCCGCTTGCGGCAGGTGAGGAGCCGGTCCTCGACCCCGGACGGCGAGGGGGCCAGTTCGACCTGCCAGTACATGGTGTTGGCGGAGAGGAACACGAGCGAGGTGCCGTGCTCGCGGGCGCGCTCGACGGTGCGGCGCATGGGGGCCGACCAGTACTCGTCGTGCCCGGGGAAGACCAGGCCCCGGTAGCGGGTGGGATCGACGCGGCCCGCGTGCAGGTCCCGGGTGTCGGCGTAGGCGATGTCGTAGCCGTAGCGCTCGGCCCAGCGGATGAAGTCGTAGGCGTGGCCCACGTGGAGCGGCAGGCCGGCGCCCGCGTAGGGGCGGTCGAAGGACACGGTGGTGGCGGCGTCCG
This sequence comes from Streptomyces sp. NBC_00513, assembly GCF_041431415.1. Lineage (GTDB taxonomy): Bacteria > Actinomycetota > Actinomycetes > Streptomycetales > Streptomycetaceae > Streptomyces. Next base: position 4,215,946 of record NZ_CP107845.1, on the reverse strand, counting down.
CCTCCCCGAGGAGACGGCCCTGCTCGTCCCAGGCGTGGTAGAGGCTCGCGCCCGTGTGGCCGTCCTCCGGGTAGAGGTTGTAGGCCTGCCAGGTGATGTCGGGCAGCAGGAGCAGCAGGTCGGCGGGCTCGTCGTCGCGGACGGTGAAGGGAATGTGGGAGCGGTAGCCGTCGACGGTCGTCAGGACGGCCACGTACGCGCCGACGTTCCAGTACGAGGGGACCTGGAGCCGCCAGGACAGCCACCAGTGGTGGCAGGAGACCGTCCGGTCGGCGGTGAGCGCGGCCGGTTGGACGATGCCGGAGAGCCGGGGACTGGAATGGATCTTGCTGGCGCCGTCGCCCGCGTAGTGGCCGATGCGGTAGATGTCGACGGAGAACTGTTGGGGCGGGTCCACGGTGATGTGGAAGTCGATCGCCTCGCCGGGGGAGACCGCCCCGGTGGAGGCGAAGCCCTTGATCTGCCGGTGGACGTCGTCGGCGGTGAGCGGGCCCCCGCCGCTGCGGGCGCGCGGAATCTGACCGGGGGCGACCGCGGGGTCCACGTACCAGGGGACGACCTGGCCGGTGTCGTCGAAGTACAGCTCGCTCCCCCGGAACCAGGGCAGCGGTCCCTGCCCGAAGGGATCGTTCACCGCGTGCGCGAGCGCACCTGACTCCCACCGCCGGATCTGGTCCGCACTCATCCCGCTCCCCTCCCTCGCTCCCCCGAACGTGCATCCGTCGACCCCAGCACATCACATAACGCGCGCACTCCGTCACCGTTCGTCGCGAAAAAGCCTTGTCGCGTGGCCGGCCGGCGTCGGGGCCGGATCCGGGGCGAGGGAGCGCGCGCGGGCGCGCGGTCCCGGGCGGCGCCTGCCGCGCCTCACACCAGCCGGACCGGCTTCTCCGGGCGGACGCCGATCTCCTGGAGCCAGTCCCGCAGGGGCTCCGGGTCGCCGTCCTCGACCAGGCACAACACCCGGGGCGCGAGGTCCGACCGGCGTGCGCCGCCTACCAGCAGCACGGGGCCGTCGAGCCAGTCCAGGCCCGGCGCGGCCCCGGCGGAGTCCACGGCCGCGCAACAGACCAGCGCCGTCACGTGGTCGGCCAGCAGGTCCCGGCCGCTGCGCGGTGCCTGGAGCGGGAAGAGCGGGACGGCGTCCGCGGCCCGTGCCACGGCCGAGTCCGGCCCGGACTCCTCCCGCGCGAGGTCGCCGCTGAGCCTGCCCGCCAGCGACTCCCCGGCGGGGACGGCGTCCGTGAGGAAGGCGATGACCCGCTCCACCGTGGGTACGGCGGGGGCCGCGAGCCCGTCGAGGGCGGCGTGCAGTCGGGCGGCCTCCGTGCGCCACTTCCGGTCCACGACCTCTTCCGGGTACGCGGTCCAGTCCACCGGGGACCAGTCCGGGCCCGCCTCGGCCGGACCTCCGTGGAAGAGGCGCGCGGCCAGCAGCGAGGCGGCCTCGTCGACGGCGCCCGGCTGCTCCAGCAGATCGCACGCGGGGCGCTCGCCGAGCCGGGAGGTGAACCCGTCCGCGAGGCGGTCACGGCGGGACAACTCGGTCAGCGCCGACACGACGCCGGCGTCGAGCCGTGCGGGCCAGCGGCCCATCCGCCAGGCCGGCAGGGCCACCCGGGTCAGCAGCCGGTCCCAGCCCGCGTAGGCCAGCCCGACCTGCTCCTGGGCGACGATGCGCAGCCCGTAGTCCACGCCCTGGGCGCGGTCCGACGCGGCGGCGGCCACTCCGCGCTCCATCTCCGCGGCGTCCACCCGGCACAGCCGCAGCAGCAGCCGGGCCGGCGGAGCGATCCAGCCGAGGCCGGGCCTGCCGCCGACGTCCACGGCGGCGTCGAGCCCCCGTACGAAGCCGCGGGCGTCGGCTATGTCGGGATGCGCGGAGGGGCCCGTGCCGGCGACGACCGGCGCCAGGACGGCACGGAGTTCCGCGACCCGCATCCACCACAGGAACGGCGAGCCGATCACCAGCACGGGGGCCGCGCCGGGCTCGGACTCGGCCCGGCCGGCCGCCGTGTCGGCACGGCGGTGGGCGGGGTGGGTGCGGTCCTCCAGCCAGCTGTCGCAGTCCGGGGTCAGGGCTATCGCGGAGGGCGGGGGCACGTCCATCCGGTCGGCGAGGTCCCGCACCAGCCGGTACAGATCGGGGGCGGCGGTCTCGGACAGCGGCACCGTCGGGGTGACGGCGGGCCCGGCCCGCAGCACTACGGCGGCGAAGACCCCGCCGACCAGCAGCACCAGGGCGGCGACCGCGCAGACGATCAGGGTCACCGCGGGCCAGGGGTCACCGGCCAGCCGACCCGTCATCCGGGCGGCGACGAGCACCACCGCGAGGGCGGCGGGCAGCAGCGCGAGGGCCAGCGCCCTGCTGCGGACCCGCAGCACGGCGAGGGCTCGGGAACGCGCGGACGGCGTCCCGACTTCAGCGATCGAACCGGTTCCGGACACGGCCGGACCTCACCCCCTCTGCCCTGCGGCGGCTTTGCTCACTCCCCCACTGTGACACCCGCCACCGACATCGCAATGCCGGTGGGCCATGTGCCGGAATGCTTGCGCCGCACCCTAGTTGGGGCCGGCGCGACAGTCAGGCGGTCCGGGCCACCATCACCCGATGGAATGGCTTTGGGTAAAGGTGGGTGCGTTCGAACGCGGCCGGATGCAGTCGCACGCGCGGGCCCGGGCGCGCAGAGTGCGCCCGGGCCCGCGTTCTCGTCGTTCCGCTGTTCAGCGGCCTTCGGCGGCCTTCGCCGCGATGTCCGTGCGGTGCTGCGCGCCGTCGAGCCGGATGCGGGCGACGGCCTTATACGCCCTCTCGCGGGCCTGCGCCAGATCGGAACCGGTCGCCGTCACCGAGAGGACACGGCCGCCCGCGCTGACGACGGCGTCGCCGTCACGGCGGGTCCCGGCGTGCAGCACGTACGCGTGCGGTGCGTCCTGCGCGGCCACGTCGGCGAGGCCCTCGATCGGGTCCCCGGTGCGCGGGGTCTCGGGGTAGTTGTGCGAGGCGATGACGACGGTGACGGCGGCGTCGTCGTGCCAGGCGAGCGGCGGCTCGGTGTCCAGGGTGCCCCGGGCCGCGTTCAGCAGCACGCTCGCGAGCGGGGTGCGCAGGCGGGCGAGGACGACCTGGGTCTCGGGGTCGCCGAAGCGGGCGTTGAACTCGATGACCCGGACCCCGCGCGAGGTGATCGCCAGACCGGCGTACAGCAGGCCGGAGAAGGGGGTGCCGCGCCGGCGGAGCTCGTCGACGGTCGGCTGGAGGACGGAGGCCATGACCTCGTCGACCAGCTTCGGGTCGGCCCAGGGGAGCGGCGAGTACGCGCCCATGCCGCCGGTGTTGGGGCCCTCGTCGCCGTCGAGCGCGCGCTTGAAGTCCTGCGCGGGCTGGAGGGGGAGGACGGTGACCCCGTCGGTGATGGCGAAGAGGGAGACCTCGGGGCCGTCGAGGAACTCCTCGATGACGACCCGGTCGCAGGCCAGCGCGTGGGCGCGGGCGGCGGCGAGGTCGTCGGTGACCACGACGCCCTTGCCGGCGGCGAGGCCGTCGTCCTTGACGACGTACGGGGCGCCGAAGGCGTCGAGGGCCGCGTCCACCTCTTCGGGGGTGGTGCAGACGTAGCTGCGCGCGGTCGGTACACCCGCCGCGGCCATCACGTCCTTGGCGAAGGCCTTGGAGCCCTCCAGTCGGGCCGCGTCGGCGGAGGGGCCGAAGACGGGGATGCCGGCCGCGCGGACTGCGTCGCCGACCCCGGCGACCAGCGGGGCCTCCGGTCCGACGACGACCAGGTCGGCGCCGAGATCGACGGCGAGGCGGGCCACCGCGTCACCGTCGAGGGCGTCGACCGGGCGCAGTTCGGCCACCTCGGAGATGCCGGCGTTGCCGGGAGCGCAGTACAGGGCGTTGACGTCGGGGTCGAGGGACAGAGAGCGGCACAGGGCGTGTTCGCGGGCGCCGCCGCCGATGACGAGGACCTTCACGCCATGAAGCGTAGCCCGCGCTCCGGATTCTCTTTCGTGCGGCCACCCAATGAGACGGCCCTACTCGTTCGTGTATTCCTCCACAACGGTGGCTCCGAGCTCCCGCACGATCAGGTCGTGTCCCGTCAGGGCGCTGTCGACGAGGTCGGGGTCGTCCTCCTCGGGGACGTCGTCCTCCGGGGAGACCGGCGGCGGCGCCTGCCGCTCGGGCGGCTGCGGCGGGGGCGCGGACTGCTGGGACGGCTGCTGGTACGAGGCCGGCTGGGACGGCTGCTGCGGAGCCGGGGCCTGCTGCTGCGGGGGCGGCGGGCTGTACGCGGGCGCGGCCGGGGCGGAGTACGAACCCATGGCGGGCACGGGCGCGCCACCGCCGACCACGGCGTCGATCTTCCAGTTGACCTGGAACTGCTCGGCCAGAACGGCCTTGAGGACGTCCTCGCTGCCGCTGCTCGCGAAGTTGTCGCGGGCTCCGACATTGGGGAAGCCGAGCTGCAACGTCGTTCCGTCGAAGCCGGTGACCTGGGCGTTCTGGCTGAGCAGGATCCAGGTGAAGCGGCGGCGGTTCTTCACCGCCTCCAGGACGGCGGGCCACATGGCCTGTACCTGGCCCGCTCCGGCGGCCATGCCGGGCGAGGGGATGGCGGGCGCGGGGCCGGTCGGGGCGGCGGCGGCCGGGGCCGGCGCGGGTGCGGGGGCGCCCGATCCGGGTGCGGTGGCGCTGGGCCAGGCGCCGGCGGCGGGAGCCTGGGCGGCCGGGGCGGGGGATTGGGCCGCCGCGGCGGGGCTCGCGGCGCCGGGCCATGCGCCCGGCTGGGCCGCGGCGGGGGCGGGTGTCCGGGCGCCGGCGCCCGGCTGGGCGGCGCCGGGCCAGGCACCGGGTGCGGTGGCGGGCTCCTGCGCGGGTGCGGGTGTCGCGGGCGGCTCCGCCGGGGCGGGGGCGGCCGGGGCCTGCACGGGGGGCGGGGGTGTCGCGGGCGCGGGCTCCGGTTCGGGGGCCCGGACGGCCGCGCGGGCGGCGGCCATGCCGCCTGCGGGTCCGGCCGGGGCCATGCCGTGGGCCTCGGGCCCGGGGACGTACCCCATGGCGGGCATCGCGGCCGGCGCTGCGGCTGCCGCCGCCGCGAACCCGCCGCGCTCCAGGCGGTCCAGGCGGGCCTGGAAGGAACGCTCGTCGTCGAAGGCGGCGGGCAGCAGCACGCGGGCGCAGATCAGCTCCAGCTGGAGCCGGGGCGAGGTCGCGCCCCGCATCTCGGTGAGCCCGGTGTTGACGAGGTCGGCGGCGCGCGACAGCTCGGCGGCGCCGAAGACGGAGGCCTGGGCCGTCATCCGCTCGACGACATCGACGGGGGCGTCGATGAGCCCCTTCTCCCCGGCGTCGGGGACGGCGGCCAGGATCACCAGGTCGCGCAGCCGCTCCAGCAGGTCGGCGACGAACCGGCGGGGGTCGTTGCCGCCCTCCACCACGCGGTCGACGACCTCGAACGCGGCGGCCCCGTCCCCGGCGGCGAAGGCGTCGACGACGGAGTCGAGCAGCGATCCGTCCGTGTAACCGAGGAGGGACGTCGCCATGGCGTACGTCACACCCTGATCGGCGGCGCCGGCGAGCAACTGGTCCATCACCGACATCGAGTCACGCACCGACCCGGCGCCGGCCCGCACGACGAGCGGCAGCACGCCGTCCTCGACGGTGGCGCCCTCGCGCCCGCAGACCTCGCCCAGGTAGTCCCGCAGGGTCCCGGGCGGGACGAGCCGGAAGGGGTAGTGGTGCGTCCGGGACCGGATGGTGCCGATGACCTTTTCCGGCTCGGTCGTGGCGAAGATGAACTTCAGGTGCTCCGGCGGCTCCTCGACCACCTTCAGCAGGGCGTTGAAGCCCGCCGAGGTGACCATGTGGGCCTCGTCGATGATGTAGATCTTGTAGCGGCTGGAGGCGGGCCCGAAGAAGGCCTTCTCCCGCAGGTCACGGGCATCGTCCACACCACCGTGCGATGCGGCGTCGATCTCGATGACGTCGATGGACCCGGGGCCGTTGCGCGCGAGGTCCTTGCAGGACTGGCACTCCCCGCAGGGGGTCGGCGTGGGACCTTGCTCACAGTTCAGGCAGCGGGCCAGGATGCGCGCGCTGGTGGTCTTGCCGCACCCTCGTGGACCGCTGAACAGGTACGCGTGATTGACCCGGTTGTTCCGCAGGGCCTGCATCAGCGGTGCAGTGACATGCTCCTGACCGATGACCTCGGCGAACGACTCGGGGCGGTAGCGGCGGTACAGCGCAAGGGACGACACGTATACGAGGTTATCCGGGCCCACCGACAAGAGCCGCCCACCGGCCCGCGGATCCCCCGCCGGGCCGCCCCGGAACGCAAAACGCCCCCCACGCACCCGCCAGAGCCCACTTACCCTTGCTGCCTTCCGGCCCTGGGGGAGTTGGGTGAGATAGCGCCACGTGAGGGGCTGGCCCCACCCTAGCCGATGAAGCGCCCCGGAATCGACCCTGGTCGGTTCCGGGGCGGTTCCGGATCCGTCCCGGTCCACCGCCCGACGATCACGTTCGCGAGCACCCCTGAACGTCTTGTATTGTTTGCCCCGGAGGATTCGCCTAGTGGCCTAGGGCGCACGCTTGGAAAGCGTGTTGGGGGCAACCCCTCACGAGTTCGAATCTCGTATCCTCCGCCATTGCTCTCACCGGGCAATACGTCGAAGAGCCCCACCGCTTGCGGTGGGGCTCTTCGTCGTTCCTCAGGTCTCGTTGTCCTGGTCTTTGTCCACAAGGACCTTCTGCGAAGGGCCCCAGATGGCCTCCCCGATCTTCTGGGCCACGTCCTTCAGCATGGCGTCGGGCACGTGCAGGTACCGCGCGCGCATCCGGGAAGAGGTCCCCGCTTCCCAGCCCATGATCTGGTCGATGACCCTGTCCGGAACCCCGAGCAGCATGAGCACGGTCGCGGCGGTGTGCCGTGCGTCGTGGAGACGCGCGTCCCTCACCCCCGCGTCTCCGATGAGCTTCTTCCAGTCGTGGTAGTCCGTGTTCGGGCTGAGCGGACCGCCGAGCGGCTTGGTGAACACGTACTCGGACTCAGTCCACAGGTCGCCGGCCGCCTTCCGCTCGCGGGCCTGCACCTCCTTGTGAGCCCGGAGCATCCGGACCAGAGGCCCTGGCAGGGGCACCGCACGGCGCCCAGCGCGCGACTTGGTGTTCTTGGTCTCCCGCCGCACCTGGCTGCGCAGGGGGCAGTACCCGGCCTTCCGGCCGCACGGATCGGCTTCCTTGCATCCGTGCGCGTACTTCGGCCGCAGCCGGTTCCGGCGCAGCTTCAGGTACTCGTTCTCCAGGTCCACGTCGGCCCACCGGAGCCCCAGCGTCTCCCCCTGCCGCAGGCCGAGCGCGAGGGCGAGCATCCAGCGGGCGCTGTTGCGGCGCTTGTTCACCTCGATCAGCAGGCTCTGGATCTCCTCGACCGAATAGGGCTCGATCTCGTCTTCGGCCTCCTCCACGCGTGGCGGCTTGGCCAGCGCGGCGGCGTTCTTCGCCGCGTGGCCGCGCCTTACCGCCTCGCCGAGGGCCGTGCGCGCGGTCCGGTGGGCCTGGTGCGCCGTGGCGGGCTTGCTGCCCTTCGACTTCATCAGGCGGTAGAGGCTCTCCAGGTGTTCCGGCTCCAGGCGGTCAATCCGGTGCCTGCCGATACCGGGCACGAGGTGCACCCGAACGGCCACCTCGTATCCGTCGTAGGTGTTCTCGCTGACGGATTCCTTGGCGATGTTCTCGACCCAGTGCCACAGCCACTTCTCGACCGTCCACAGCTTCCCGGGCTGCTGGGCAGTCCCCTGGTCACGCTGCTTCTCCAGCCGCTTGACCTCCTCCATGAGGAGATCCTCCGTAAGCCGGGTGATGTGCCTCCGGTACGGCTCGCCGTTGTCCCGGTAGCCCATCGGCACCCTGGCGTGCCAGCGTCCGTCCTTTCCGAAGTAGATCGCGGTTTCGCCGTTGGCGCGGCGGGTGCCCTTCTTGCTCTTCTCTGCCACAGGCAGACTCCTGTCTCAGGTGGGCCGTCAAGCCGCGTGTTGGTGGGTGCGGAGGCGGGTCACGTACTCGGCCGGCGCATCGACCGGGACCCTGCGGAGTCCACCGATCAGCACGGACTCCAGCGCGCCAGTGCGGATCAGCGCGAAGCAGGTGGTTCTGCCGACGCGGAGGCGGCGGGCGGCTTCCTCGACGGTCAGCAGCACCAGCGTTGGATCTGCCGCGTGGGACACGGCGTCATGGGCGTCATGCATGGGCTCGCTCCTTGGCGGCCCGCCACAGAAACCACGAAATACACAGAAACCCGGGGCAGGGGGTCTGACCTGCGAGAACCCCCCTGGGGGTGGTCCGCCACAGAAACCGCAGGAAGTCCCACAGAAATAAGGGCCCGGGGGTGGGCGGGTATTTGTGTGGGACTTCCGTGGGTTTCTGTGGCGACGGTCCTCTTACCGTCCCTGGCGGTGTTTGTGCAGCTCAGAGGCAGGATGCGGCTATTTCTGTGATTCTGTGGTTTCTGTGGCGGGGGTCAGACGGTCGGGTCGCTCAGCTGGGGGTGGATGAGGTAGCGCGGGGACGGCGGCCGGCCCCGACCTCCGGTGCGTTGGACGGGCTGGCAGCGGATGAACCCGTGGTCGTCCAGCAGCTCCAGCGCGGGGTCCAGATCAGCGACCGTGGGGAACTCGGAGCGGGAGAGCTTCACCATGAGGTCGCGCTTGCTGACCTCGCTCCACTGCTGGGTGCGCAGCAGCTCCAGCACGGCATGGGCTCGGTTGGCGGTGTGGTCGGCGCCCATGAGGTCGAAGACCACCAGCGCGTGACCGGTGAAGTAGTCGATCAGCTTCACCGCCGCGCGCATGGTGTCCGCGCTGACGGGCTCGGTGTGCCCGTTGGTGGGGTGGGCGGCGAGGTGGAGCAGCCCGGCCAGGCGGCAGGTTGCGCCGCCCAGCTTGTTGGCCCAGTTTCCGACGTGAGCGAGGTCGCCCCCACGGGGCCGCAGCCGCGGTTCCTGGCGCTCCTCGAACGCGACGAGGACGTCGCCCGCTTCAGGGGAGAGCTGAAGTACCGCCGGGTCCGTCCAGTCGGCCAGGGACATGGTCAGGGCGGTGATGTTCTCCTCGTAGGTGGTGGCCACCGCGTCCGGGATCGGGTCGGGCAGGATCGTGCGGTGCCCGACGAGCGAGGTCGGCAGGGAGTAGAAGAACCTGGCCAACAGGCCACGGTCGTTGGCTCCCTTGATGCGGCCGATGTCCTCAAGGACGGAGGGCTGCACAGTGAGGCCCATGGTCAGGGCAGGGGATTCGATGAACTCTTCACGGCCCCGGCGGTCCACCCTCAGCCGGTCGCCTGCCTGCCCCCGTAGGAAGACATCCAGGTTGGGGGTGCCGGAGTAGCGTCCCGCGATGATGTCGAAGATGCCGCCCTCGGCGGACATCACGGAGAGCCTGCCGCCCTGTTCGGCCAGCAGTGAGGCGATGACCTCCGGGGTGGCGTCATCGGCCAGCAGACGGGGCTTGGCGGGCACCGTGACCGCCTCGGCGGCCTGAGCGAGCCCGATGGCCTCAGCCACGAGCTGGTCGCGCTTGTCCGCGTCGGCGCGGGCCGCTTTGGCCGCCGCGTTGTCCGCGACCTCCCTGGCGAGCCTGGCGGTGATCTCCGCCTCCACGATCCGCCCGGCGGACTGCGTGACCAGCAGCGCTTCGCAGCGGTACAGCGGGTCGGCCATCAGGTTGAACACGGCGGACTTGCGGTTGCCCGGCGGCAGGGCCACGACCACGAACACGTTCACGGGCTCGCGCCACCGGCTGCGGACGTGGACCACGGCGCGGCCCCCGGCAGCGGTGCCGAGCACGGCGAGCGCGAGGGAGGCGGCCATGTCCACGGGTGTCTGCGTCTCCTCCGCGACCGCGCGCACGTAGTCGCCCAGCCAGGCCGGGAAGACCTCGGTGGGGAACGCCGGCAGTTCACGGCGGGCGGTGAGCGGGATCGGCTCCTCCCACGGCGCAGCCGCTGCCTCCTGAGCGTCCAGAGCCTCGAAGCCCGCCCACAGCTCCGAGCTGTCCACGGGCTGTGTGGTCATGCCACCCCTCCCAGGGTGTTGCGGGCGCTGCGGTGGATGCCGTCGCGGATGCTCGCCGCGACGCGGGAAGGAGCGAGCCCCTCCGGCGCGGCGGCGGTGAGCGCGTCGGTCACCTCGTCCTCGGTGAGGGTCCCTGCGGCGATGAGCCTGCCGAGGGCGTACGCGGCGTTGTAGAGCGTCGTGTTCTGAGCGCCGGTGACAGCAGCCGCGACCTTGGCGACCTCACCCTTCAGAGCGGCCGTCGCGTACCGGTCCGCCTTCCCGATCCGGGAGCGGAGAACGGCCACGGGGACCGGGGCAGGTGCGGGCGGTGTGGTGAGGAGGTCACCGAGCCACGTGGGGAGAGCAGCCGGGGGCGCATCGTGAATGATCTCGTACGAGCCCGTACCGACCCTGCTGCCGGCCGCGACCACGTACCCGCCCCAGGCTCGCGTGTCGACCTTCCAGCCCAGGCGCCCTGCGCTCCCACGTAGCTGCTTTTCGGTAGGGGCGGTGAAGTACAAGTGCTGTCCTCCACGGCGGGTGCGCACCGTGAACGTCTCGGTCGGCATCCGCTCGCCAGCGCGCTCGCAGATCATCGCGAAGACGTCCAGACCGTCCGTGGCCCCGGCCCATTCCTGGGGCGCGGGTCCGTCGTCGTCCTTGGGGATGTCGAGGTCCACGACCAGGAGTCCGGCGGGCCCGGTGGCGATGCCGACGTTGTACGGGGCCGCCTGCCAGCACGCGGTGATGCTCCCGGGGTCGAGGGTGGCGCGCTGTTCGGGGGTGCGGTGGCCGTCCGCGCAGCGGCCCGTACGGGGGCAGTTGCGTTCGGGGTGTCCTGCGGGCCGCTTGTCCCCGGGGCGCAGGGGGAAGACGGGCCAGCCGCGTTCTGCGGCGGCCAGCGCGGCGCGCAGCAGCGTCGGGGCGGGGGTTGGTGTCATGCTGGGGTGCTCCTGTTTCTGCGAAGGGACTGGGCGAGCCGGGGCGGTCGCGGTCTTTGGAGAGAGGCGACCGCCCCGGGCACAGCTACAGGTCGGTGAGCGCGGCGGTGGGGATCTCGTAGACGTCGATGACGTCCTTGACTCCGTGCCAGCGGCCCGGGGTGTGGTGGATGTAGACCACGTGGAGCGGGATGCCGTCGCGGCCGGTGAAGGCGTAGACGTTGACCGCGTCCACGTTCTTGGGGCTCTTGCGGGCGCTGCGGATGTGGGACAGGGCCGCGATCACGCTGACGCGCTCGGGCCTGTAGCTGAGACCGTCGACCTGCGTGTGCATCGTGGGGTGCTGCGTGGTGCTCAGGGTGGGGCTCGTGCTCATGGTCAGTTCTCCTGTTCGGCTTCGGTCTGTACGGCCATGTCGTCTACCTGAAGCAGCAGTTCGCCCAGCTGGAGCCGGGTGACCTTCTGGGTGTAGGGCTGGTCCAGGCCGTCCCAGGTCATTGCGAGGGTCACGACCTCGAAGGGGTCGATGTCCATGCGGTGCTCCTTAGGTCAGTGGTCGTGCTTGGCGGGCAGTTCGGGCAGGCCCGCGTTGGTGATGGCCTGCGGGTTGAAGCCGGGAAGGCCAGCGCGAGTGATGAGGGCGTTGGCGAGCTGCTCGGCGTAGATGGCGCCGGAGCGGGCCACCTCGATCTGGGCTCCAGCCCGCAGGGCTTCCACGCGCTCAACGTGGGCGTGGACTTCGCGCCGGCCGAGGGCCTGGCGTTCGTGTGCGACTTCCTCGCGGCGGTCGGTGCGCCAGTAGCGAGCGGCGAGTCCGTAGGCGACGGCGGTGGCCAGAGCCCACAGCAGGATCGGGAGGGAGAGGCCATCGGCGTATCCGGCGACTCCGGCCAGGACCAGGCCACCGGATGCGGCGAACGCGGTTCCGGCGATCACGCTGCCACCCACGTGGTTGCCGGAGGAGAAGGCGCCGGCCGCCGCGGCTCCGGCGGCGAGGACGACCATCAGCGCCGCGTTTCCGACGGAGTGTTCGGCGCCGTTGGCGTTCCAGATCCGGCCCAGGATGAGCACGGTCGTCGTGGCCAGCGCGGGGGCTGCCTTAGGGGCGAGATCGAGGGCCCAGTGCCGGTAGGTGAGCGGCTCGTTCATGACTGGCTCCCCAGGTCCGTGACGGCGTTGACGACAGCGGTGGTGAGTTCGTTGATGGGGCCGGAGGCTCCGGTGGAGGCGAGGAAGAAGCCGAACATCATGGCGATGAACGCGGAGCCGTAGCCGAGGGTCTTGGAGCGGAGGAGGAAGAACAGGACCAGTCCGAACAGGGCGACGAGCGAGACGGTGATGGCCATGGGTTATCCCTTCGGGGCGAACGTCTTGCGGGGGGCGGGGTTGGCGTCGCGGTAGAGGCGGAGCCACAGGTTGTAGAGGTGGCGGCCGACGCGGATGCGCTTGCCGTGGCCGTCGCAGCGGCGGCAGTGCTTGCCGCGCTTGAGGCGTCCCTTGCGGTCGGTCTTCATCGCGTAGCCGAAGCCCTTGCACTTGCGGCAGGTGCCGAACGGCGAGGACGCGCACACGCTGACGTAACCGAGAGTGATGACGAGTAGGCAGGCGCTAGCAAGGAGGATGGGGGTCATGGGGTGCCCTCCGGGCGGGGTTTCCGGTGTTTTCGCAGGTCGGCTGCTAGGTGCGAGATCGCTGATGGGAGCCGATTCGGGGTGCTAGCGGGGGTGCTAGACCTAGCAGCGATGGCCGCTAGGTCTAGCAGCGGTGCGAGTCAGCTCCCGGAGCGCTTTCCGTCACGGAGGGTGATGGCGCCCGTGATGTCGGCCCGGACGATGCCGCGTCGGGTGGTGCCCTTGCCTGCGGTGGTGGAGCCCCAGACGTCCTGGGCGGTGATGCCGTGCGGCTTGAGGTTCGTGGTGACCGTCTCGGCCTTCCAGCCGCTGTAGACCTCGGGCCGGAGCGAGGCGAGGCGGGCGGCGACCTTCTCGTTCCAGACCTTCTCCTCATCGGCCGGCACCACGCGGAGGATGTCGGCGAGGAGGTCGAAGGAGGCTTCCCCGCTCTCGGGTTCCTGGCCGATGGCGTGGCCGGTGACGTTGCCGTACTCCTCGCGCATCCGGCGGGCCCGACCGACGACCTGTTCGGCGGCCACCGCGTCGACGAACGCGGAGGCGACGATGCGCGGGTCGTCTCCTTCACCGGCCATCCAGCAGATGCCCCGGTCGGTGCGGGAGAACATCGTGGCCCGGTACCCGGCCTTGTACATCGAGGTCCCCAGCACCATGTCGTTGGCGGGCTGGCCCATGACCTTCAGGCAGAACCGCAGCACCGCGTTCGCGGAGATGCCGGTGGGCAGCGACTTCGCGTCGGGGCGCTGGGTCCCGAAGAGCGTCACCATGCCGAGGGCCGGGCCACGCTTGCACAGGTCGGTGCAGATCTCTTCGAGTTCCTTGCCGTACTTCTCGTGCTCGAAGGGGACCTGGCACTCATCGAATCCGGCAACGATCGGGTGCAGGCCCAGGCTCTTGTCGTTGGCCAGCTCGGCAGTGACCTTCGACTCCGGGCAGCGCGAGCGCGGCAGCGACTTGATGACCTTCGCCCGTCGCCGCAGCTCGGCCCGCAGCTCCCGCAGCGATTCGAGGACGTAGAGGATGTCCTCGTCCTCATCCCCTGCCCGGTAGCGGTGGCAGACCGGCTCCAGCGCGCCGAAGTCACCGGTGCCCTTGAAGTCGAACGCGTAGAGCTGAGCGCGCGGGTCCAGAGCGGCGATGAGCAAGAACAGGCGCATCAGGAACGTCTTGCCCATGCGCGGGATGGAGCCGACGACCACGGAGGCGAACATCAGGGTGACGGCGACGTCCGCCATGCGCTGGTCGTTGCCGAAGACGACCGGCTTGAACAGGTCCACCTGCCCGGACTTCAGCAGCGGCCAGGCGGGCTTCTTGGTCTCGTTCATGGGCTTGTCGCCCACCCACAGGACCAGGCGCCCTTCGTGCTCGGTCGGGTCGGAGGACGGCCACACGGATCCGACCTTGCGGCGCAGGCCGGAGGCGAGCGGCTTGCGGGCCTCCATGATGTCCTCCGGGGTGACACCCCACGGGAGGTCCAGGTCGGCGCGGTAGCCGGGCCCGTCCCGGGTGATCTCCGAGGTGAAGCGCAGGCCATTCATGTCGCCGCCCTTCTTGATGGCGGCCGACAGCTTCGCGTTGCCGATGTTGTCCAGCGCCCGGAGCACGAGCATCCCCGTGAGCTTCTCCAGCTCCGTCTTCAGCACGGCCGGGCCGATCACCGGCTGATCCTTCGGGGCGCCCCAGAAACCGGCGGCGAGCACGGCGGCCGACGCAAACACGGCGAGCCAGCCGGGCGCCATGACGTACATGGTCAGCGCGAACCCGGTACCGAAGATGAGCCCCACCACGGTGACCAGCGTCCGCAGCCGCACCCGGCTGTCACGCTGCCGCGACAGCTTCAGGTACTCGGCGGTGTTCTCCTTGTAGACCTCGTACGCGCGGAGCGGGGCCGCCTCGGCGTCCCACACCCACGCGTTGGTGTCGCGGACCAGCCGGGCCACGCCGCGCGGGGCGAGCCTCCCGAGCTGAAGCGCGTACCAAGGGGTGCGGATCCCGTGGAAGGCGGTGGCGTAGAACGCGTTGCTCGTGGCGCGCTGGCTGGTGGAGACGAACCCCGGCTTCGACTTCAGCCAGGAAGGGATGATCGGCAGCCGCTTGTAGGTCGTGATGCCCGGCGCCGGCAGGTCCTTGGAGTCGACCGGCCGCGACCGCGGCGACTCTTCCTCATCGTCGTCGTACCGATCGGCCGGCGGACCTGCCGGGGTCGGGATGGTGGGGCGCTTGGTGGTGATGTCGAAGACCTCGGCGCCGGGGCGCTCCAGGTCCTCGCTCTGGTCAGTGACATGGACATCAGACACGGTGGGTCTGCTCCCTCATACCGAGTGGGGTGGAAGGGGCCCGGACGACGCTTGGACGGCGAGGCGTCCGGGCCCCGCTGAGCAGAAGCTGTGCGAGGTCAGGCAGTGGTCCGAGCCGTTTCGAGGCAGCGGGCGCAGAGGTCGCCCAGGTGCGGGCCGGGGCCGATAAAGAGGTGGCTGCCGCAGAAGTAGCCGCCGCAGCCGTACTCGTCTCCGCCGGGGATCTCCCCGCAGAGGTAGGCGAGTCCGCAGTCGATGGGTTCGGTGCAGGCAGGCTCTTCACAGACCGCCTGCACGTCGTATCCGGCTTCGATCCTTTCGCCGTCGCGGTGGACGATGTAGTGGGCGTAGCCCATGACTGATCTCCTAGGTCAGGTCGTAGTCAGGCGGCGCGCTGTTCTTCGGGGTAGGCGCAGGGCACGCACATGCCGAGCGAGGCCGGGATGACGTATCCGGCGTCGGTGGAGCACTGGGGGCAGGTGCGGCGGGCGAGCATCGCCAGGGCGAGCGCGTCCCACTTGGCCGGGGTCATGGGCCGGACAGGCTTGGCCAGGTCGACGCGGTACAGGTAGGCGGTCAGCGGCGCCCGCCGGTAGCGCGGTCGCTCAATCTGGGCCACGACGTCCTGTCCGCCGGGGCGCAGGCCGGCCGCGCGGAGTTGACGGCGCGTGGCCAGCCCGTCCGGGGCGAGCCGCCATGAATAGATGGGTATGCCGGGCCCGGACATCACGCGGCCGTCACTTCAGCCGCGGCGCGCTCGGCCTTCAGCGTGTCGCGCAGCAGACGGCCCCTGGCGGACGACGTACGGACCGCCTTGCGGATCGCCTCGGCGGTCAGCTCGCCATCGGACCAGTTGGCCGTGACCGACCGGGCCTCATCCAGCAGCTCATCCGAATCGCGCGTCGGTCGGGGCGTCCGGGCCGACTTCGGCACCCTCCCAGTCGCCCGACGCGGAGCCGACTCCGCCGCTGCCACTGCCTTCACCGGAGCCGACTGGGGAAGCTCGACCGGCTCGACTACCGGAACCGACTCCGTCAGCGCTACCGGCTCGATGGTCGGTACCGGGTCGGCCGACTCGGCGGCCATGAGTTCGGCCGTCGCGGTCGGTGCCTCGGCGGCCGACTCCCGCAGGTCACACCCCAACCGATTTACGGTGAACTCTGTCGTTTCATCCTGGTTTGTGGGAGTGATGAACATGGCCGCGAGGGCGGCGTCCGCGCCATGAGTGAGCCGCTCGCGCTGGACGTCCAGGAGCCGGGCACCCAACGAGGCGTCCCCCAGCCCAACCCTCCGGGCCAGCCGCCAAGAAGTCCGGTCGGACGACTTCCGCACCCTCGACTGCGGGTGGTTCGCCGCGCGGGCCCGGTGGTAGGCCAGAGCCTGCACCACGGCTGCCGCCTTCGCCTCGGCCTCCATGTCGCGTCCGTCCTGGTGGACGACGATTCGCCGGGCCAAGAAAGCCATGCCCTCGGCCGCGACGCACATGCCCATCGGGGTCACGGCGTAGATGACCGTGCGGCCCGGGTCATCGGCGGCCATCGCGGCCATGACCGAAGCGGCGGCCGGCAGAGCCCACAAGCCGATCCGGATGATCCCCGGGGAGGACTGACCCAGCATCGTCAGCCCGAGGAGCACCAGCGCGAGAACGGCGGTCGCACCCTCACCGGCCGCCACCGCACCCAGCGCCGTGCCGGAGCCGTAGGCGCGGCTGATGTTGCTGTAGGTCCCGACCCCACCGGCAACCCCGGTGGCGAACATGGGCACGAACGCGGCCGTCAGCACGATCTTCTGCGCCTTGCTCAGTGCATTGCGGGTCGCCATCACGCCGCCACCCCGCTCGTGCCACGGCGGCCATCGCGGCGGCCGTTGACCGTGCCCACCTCGGGGACGCTCAGCCGGTGCGCGATGCGCCAGCCTCCCCCGCGCTGCTTGGCCCGGTACATCTGCTCATCAGCGCGGCGCAACAGGGTGGAGAGGTCACCGTTTCCGGTGCGGTAGTAGGCGGCCCCAATCGAGGAGCTCACATCGATCGGGCGCCCCTCGAACGGCACCGGCTGGCCAAGTCGGCCGGTCAGCATGAACAGGTCGGCGCGCAGCTTGTCGATGCCGTAGCCGGGGATCAGGGCGGCGAACTCGTCCCCACCCAGGCGCCCAGCAATGCCGGCGTGCTCCTCGGCCCAACGGCCCAGGCGCTGCCCGGTCTCTCGGATGACCGCGTCACCGGCCGCGTGGCCGAGGGTGTCGTTGATCTCCTTGAACCGGTTGAGGTCCAAGACGAGTACGGCGCGCTGGCACCCTCGGGCCAGGCTCTTGCGGGCCCGCTCCTCGAAGGGGTCCCGCGTCCACAGCCCGGTCAGCGGGTCGCGGCGGGCCGTCTCGATCCGGCGCCGCATCCACAGGCTGTGAACCGACCAGCCGGACGCCAGAGGAAGCGCGGCGGACAGGGCCGCCATGGTGTGGCTCATGCCGCACCGCCGATCCGGCGCCGGTGAAGCGACCAGCCGATGTGCTGGACTCCGAAACCGAGCGCGGCCACCCCGAGGAGCCAGCCCTCGTGCACCGCCACAGCGCTCACGGTGCAGCTCACGACGGCCAGCGAACCGAGCCAGATCAGCACCCGGTGCAGGTCCTGCATCGATCGGACGCTCATGCCGCTTCCCCCATCCAGGAGGAACGGCCGGCGTCACGGGCGGCGCCCCGCAGGAACGGGACGGTACGGGTGAGCGCGTCGGCGTAGAGCGCGTCCCACGCGGCGATCTCGTCCCCGCCCTCGCCCAGCGCGGCCAGCTCCGCGATGACCTCGCGGGCCACCGCCTCACGGGCCGCACGCTCCTGGGCCGTCTCCGGGGTCAGCGGGCCCCGGAACAGGTCCCGGTCCAGCCCCAGGGGCAGTTCATCGAAGCCGAGCGCCAGCTCTTCGAACTCGGCAGGGTTCACGATCTGGTGGTTACCGATGTACGAACGCATGTGGATCTCTCCTGATCAGCGAAGGGAGCCGGGGCGGTCGCGGTCTTTGGAGAGAGGGGACCGCCCACGGCTGGTTGCACAGAGAGCCCCAAACGACGGGGCCCGCGCTCCGGCCAGGAGTCGAACCTGGCCTACGACCATCGGAGCAACACGGAGGGCGAGGCCCTCCGATCACACGGCCCATCGACCACACGTGTGCATGTGGCTGGACCGGCACCCTCTTCAGTTCTCAAGCAACGGACGCGGCCTTCGTACTCACCCCTGCGGGCTTTCCTCCGGGCGTTCCATGAGGAACATGTATTACGTGTTCCTCATCTTGCAGAGAAGGATTCGCTCCGTCAAGCCCTTCGGCTTTTTGGGGTTCTGCGAGTCCCTCGCTCGATCTGCTTACAGATTGGCCTCAGGACCGAAGACGATCGACCTCGCACATGTACGACTTGTGGACGACTTCGCTAGGGTGAAGTCGCACCAAGTCGTCCCAGGGGGGAGATCACGGCATGGCCAACGAACGACTGCGCGGCGCGATCATTGAGAGCGGCCTGACGCTCGATCAAGTCGGCGCACGCCTAGGGGTGTCGGCGAAGACGGTGGAGCGCTGGATCGGCGACCCAAAGCGCAAGCCCTACCGGCGCTTTCAGTACGCCGCCGCCTCACTGCTCCAGTGCGAGATGTCCTACCTCTGGCCGGAGGAACGGACATCTGCCGAGGTCACAGAGGCAGGGAACGCAGAGCTGATCAAGCTGTATCCGCACCGCTCCGTCGTACCGAACCGCTTGTGGCCGCAGCTCTACGCGAAGGCGAAGGAGCACTTCGACGTGCTCGTCTACTCCGGCTTCTGGCTGACCGAAGACTCCGCGTTCCACCAGGTCGTGAAGGAGAAGTCAGCGGCCGGCGTCTCCATCCGCTTCATGCTCGGCGAACCGGAGAGCCCGGCTGTCGCGGTGCGCGGTGCTGATGAGGGCATCGGCCCCGCCATGGCCAGCAAGGTTCGGAACGCCCTCGTCAACTACGGGCCTCTCTTCGGACTCCCGGGGGTCGAGTTCAGGCTGCACGCCACGACCCTCTACAACTCGATCTACCGAGCTGATGACGAGATGCTGGCCAACGGCCACCTGTACGGGGTCGGCGCGTACATGGCCCCGGTCCTGCACATCCAGCGGGTGCCTGGGGGCGAACTGTTCGATGCGTACGCTGAAAGCATCGAACGGGTCTGGGAAACGGCCAGGCCCATCGCATCTCCCGTCGACTTCAGAGGTCCGCACGCATGAGCCGAATCGACTACTTCCGAGACCCCAACGCGCCGGCCGCCAACTCCGTGGTCCCCTCGGTCACCGCGGTCGTCCGTGACGATGCCGGACGGCTGCTCATCATCCACAAGACCGACAACGACCTGTGGGCGCTCCCCGGAGGCGGCCACGACATCGGCGAGAGCATCGGCGACACGGTCGTGCGGGAGGTGGAGGAGGAAACGGGGATCACGGTCGAGATCGACGGCATCTCGGGGCTCTACACCGACCCTCAGCACGTGCTCGCGTACGACGACGGCGAGGTGCGGCAGCAGTTCTCGATCTGCTTCCGCGCCCACCCGACCGGCGGTTCACTTCGGACGAGCAGCGAGTCGAAAGAGGTCCGCTGGATGGATCCGGCGGACCTCGACGACCTGGACATCCACCCGTCCATGAGGCTGCGCATCCAGCACGGCCTGGACGACTCGCGGTCTGAGCCCTACATCGGCTGATCTCCGGCGGCCACCTTGGCCATGCGGGACTCCACCCGCTCCGCAGCCGCATGGATCTCCGGTGCTGCCCGCTGGATGAAGCGGCCGACGATCGTGTCCGGCCCGTACCGCTCCACGATCTCGGCCAGCCGCCGCGCCGGCGTGGTGTGGAGCCCGTCCGGCGTAGTCGTCATGTCGCAGAACAGGAGCGCGTCCACGAGGTCGGGGCGCTCTAGCTCGAACTCGCTCTCCAGCTCGTGCCGCAGCCCTCGCTCCTCGGCCTCCAAGAGGGCGCAGGAGTGATGGGCCACGAGGCGGACAACCCGTTCGTCCGCGCCCTCCTGGTCCCGGAGGAACCGGGCCCCGTCCAGCGGGTGGAAGCCGGTGGTGGCGAGGCTCGGCGAGTAGCCGATGTCATGGAGCACCGCGGCTGCCTCCAGCAGCTCCGCATCGGCGCTGAGGATCGGGCCCAGGGAGCGAGCGCGCTCGGCGACCCCGAGCGAGTGCACCCAACGGCGCGGCAGCGGATCGGACAGCAGCGATTCGGAGAGCGAGTACGCCCACGTAGTCAGTCCCATGACGGCCAAGGCTACGGCCGGCCGGTCTGAGTGGGGAGGGCGCGTACGGTGCGCCCCTTGCCGTGGACAGTGTCGAGCAAGCCTGTTCCCTCCATCTGGGCAATGGCACGGCGCACGGCCGTGCGGGAGACGTCGAAGCGCTCGCAGAGCTTGGCCTCGGACGGGTAGACGTCACCGATCGCAAGCGAATCCTCTGCGATCACGTCAGTCATCCGCTCCACGAGGGATCGCCGGTCGCCACCCCGTGAGACGCTCCAGCCCTTGCCGGGCGCGGACTGAAGCACCCCCTCGGCTTCGAGGACCTTCAGCGCGCGGCGGATCGTGTTGCGGGAGACCCCGTGCAGGCTGACGAGATCAGCCTCAGACGGCAGCGCGTCAACGATCTCGCCCTCTTCGATTCCCCTGCGCAGTGCCTCCGAAATACCCAGGTAGGTTCCGCGCGGACTGGCCTCCGACACGTGGGCTCCTCTCGCTCTCACCGTTGCTCGCTGCCAAGGGTGCCACGCTGCTCTGCCGCTCGACCGGGGATGCGAGCAAGGACAGATAAGCAAACAAATTATAACTTAACGCCAGAAAAGATAAATCAACTCAACCCCATCAAGGCAGGCGTTATTCTCTTTATGTGACCGACGCCCAAATTTGCCCCATGCCGTCAGCCCATAAGAGGCTCATGGATTGCCATGCAATGTGGCACGCGATGGCGGATTCCTACATGGAACCGGATGTCTTTCGCATGCACTTGAATTCATTGATTCAAGCCATGCGGAACGTAACGTTCATGGTGCAGAAGCAGAAGCTAGAGCTGACCGGCTACGACGAATGGTACAACCATTTCGTGAAAACGGTCGGCCCCAAGCCGCTGATGCGCTGGGCAGTTAAATCGAGAAACCGGGTCGTGAAGGAATCAGACCTAGACCTGCTGAGCGAATTCAAGATTCGCTGGGTCGCCGACTGGGGGGTGAAGCGAGAGCGAACCCTCACGTTCCCTCCACGCCTGTCGTCGCGCGACATGATGGCAATTCTCTTCTCCGATCCCGGAAACCCTCGGGTGGGCGTGCTCTCGCTATCCCGTCGTTGGGTCGATAAGGCCCTGCCGGACTATGAACTCCTCCAAGCGACCAGGGAGGTTTACATAGAGCTTTGCAAGCTTCTCCACTCCGCGCACGAAGCAGCATCTGTGCCTCTCTGCGCACTTGACGTGCGAGACCCTTCCTGCGTTGTCCCCAAAATCGATGTCGCACCCTTGGTTTGCATGGACATCAATTCCAACGCTCGACAGGAACACCTCGACTTGAGCGACGGCTCGGGCATCCGAGAGATCACCTATGAGGTTGCCCGAGAGGAGAGTCGCGTCGTCAAAGCGAAAAAGCGGTACGGAGACTTCAAAGTAACGGCTTCCGATCCGATTGAGGCAGCTCCGCAGCTCATGGAGACTGCCCGCATCGTACTCGCGAAAGATAAGCGTCACATGCACATGGTCTGGTTTTACCGAGATGGCAAGGTTATAGATATGCTATCGCCGAATTTCGCCGACCAGGCCGGCAAGCTGCTCACGTTTCACCGGCTCGCGGATCGCGTCGAATCTCTTCGGGCGGATGGGATCGCTTTCGTTGCTGAAGCGTGGTGGGCCCCCGACGAAGTACGAGACTCACAGGGCGCGATCATTCCACCGCGCGACAGGAAGGATCGACAGGAGGTGTTGACCGTCGCGGCCCTTACTCGTGACGGCAGGTGCATCTCTCTACTGGCACCCTTCAGCAAGACAATTCTGGGTAAAATCGTGATTGAGGAGACGGTGACGGACACGGACTTGCGCATGCTTGGTGGATTCGGTCCCGTCGTGGATCGGTGGAAGCAGATGGACGACCGCGGCGAGGCTTGACCCCGGAACCCGATCAGCTGGGTCCCTCGGCGGCCACGCGACACCAGCCGGCTGCCATCCATGTCGGCAAACATCGCGGCCACACGCCCTCTGGACGAGCCTCAAAGCACACCCACCCCTTGTCCACTTCTTTGTCCAGTACGCAGCCGGTCGTCAGCGTTCAGCGTCGTACAGGCCCCCCGGCTCACATGCCCCGTGTACCCTCCTGAACGGCTCCGGATGGGGGTGCGCACAGTTGGAAAGCGTGTTGGGGGCAACCCCTCACGAGTTCGAATCTCGTATCCTCCGCCATTGCTCTCACCGGGCAATACGTTGAAGAGCCCCACCGCTTGCGGTGGGGCTCTTCGCGTTCCTCAGCCCTCGTTGTCCTGGCCATCGTTTCCCACCCGCACCAGGTGGCTGCGACCTGGATCAGGCTTGCCGCTGCGCTCGGGCGTGACGGGGTACCAGCGCTCCTCCCACGACGGCGGCTGTGACCACGGCCGCGACGACGGTGAGGGCCAGCCATCCCGCGGGAATGGAGATGTCGGTCTCCATTCCGGTGAGGAAGGCCACGGAAGCCGCAATGCCCCATCCGGTTCCGATGATGCCGCTCGCCACGATCAGCAAGGCGGACATGGAGGAGGCCAGCCGACGGCGCCACCAGGCGCCGGCGCCCACCGCGCCGAGCATCTGGTACTCGCCCCTGAGGTCGGAGGTCCAGAGGCTGACCATTGCGGCGACGATCACCATCGTTGTCAGCGCTGAGATGGCTGCCACGATCGGCTGGAGCCTCTGGACCGCGCTGACGACCGAGGGCCCGGACTCCACTGCGACAGTCGAGTCCGCTTGCGTGTCCGCAGGAAGGCCGCGGAGGACCTCCTGCTGCTTGAGTTTGGAGTCGCCGTGGAGGAGGTAGGTGTCGGGGCCAACAGGGATGATCTTCGACTTCCGTGCTCCTGCCGGGCTGACCAGGACCGCGGGGAGCTGTTGGTACTCCTCGCCTCCGGTGCTCCGCAATCGAATCAGGGACAGCGTCGCCGTCATCTCGAGGAGGAAGCCGTCCTTCTTACGGGCCTGGGCCACCAGGTCCACGGTGTCCTTCAGTCCGGTCGGGGTGACCGCGACGGCCGCCTCCCCCCTCTCGTACCGGCTACGCTGCTCGTCCGTCATGGCCCCGGCCAGAACCTGCGCGGCTGCGGCATCCGCGATCCCGACCGTCGGAAAGGGGATCTGCGAGGCCGAGGCCGCGTAGCAGGAGTGCCAGTCGTTCTGGCCGTACTTCAACAGCCCGCGGTCACTGATGCAGCCGAGGAAGTCCGTCCGAGGGGATACCGCGACCTGCTTCCCGTCTCGCCCGATGGCCGCGCGCTTGTAACTGGTCGACACCTCGGCAGCCCCGGCGGAGCCCCTCAGCGCAGCCCGCTCCGCATCGCTGAGAGCACGAGGGGTCACGAGGAGAGCGGCGTTCTGCGGCAGCGACGCCTGATAGTCGTCCCGCTGCTTCTGGGCCACGGAGGCCGAGGCCACGAGGACCGTGGTGGAAACGGCGGCCACGACACCCAGCGCGATCAGCGTGGTGGCGGCGCGGACGGGAAAGGCGAGCAGTGACCTCAGGGCGGACCGCAGCAGTGTGGGCAGGGGCAGGTACGCGGTGTCCGCGCGGCGAGTGGCCGCCGCGGACAGGGACATGGCCGTGCCCGTGATACCCAGGATGAAGACCGCGACCCCCAGGACTGCGGTCAGGGCCCCGGCACCTGCCACCGCTGCGGCCAGACCGGTAACCGTCGCCGCCACGAGGCAGCCGGAAGCAGCCGTGCGCAGACGCAACCGTCGATTGCCGTGAACCGGCGGAACCGCCTTCAGGAGAGCGGTGGGATGTTCCTTCAGGGCCGCACGCGCGGGCAGCGTCGATACGACGACCGTGACGGCCACGGCCGTCACGACGAGGATCAACGACGTGAGCCACGCGCCGTCCACTGCCCCCCAGTCGGCGCCCGCGCGCTCAGCCAGTACAGGCGCGACCACATGGGCCGTGCCCTGCCCGACCCCGACGCCGACGAAGGATCCCAGTACGGACACGCACAGCGCGTGCGTGCGGAAGAAAGCCGAACTCACTTGGGCCGGGGCGCCGAGGGCGGCCAGCAGACCCATGTGCCGGCGCTGACTGCGTACGACGACGGCGAAAGCCGCGGTCACCAGGAGGCTGATCTCTGCCAGCAGCCCGAATCCGACGAGCAGGGCGGTGGAATCCGTGGCGTCGCTCTGCTCGGCGATGGCCGAGGCTTGGCTGCCGGGAGTGTAGGCGTAACCGGCGCTCTTCAACTTTCCGGACGCCGAGGACAGGTCGGCTTGCGGCGGCAGGCCCACGAACCATCGAGGGCTCCCCACGTCCTTGGCCGCCGCCAGCGCTGCGGTGGTCCGCGCTCCGCCCGGCGGCAGGGCGAACAGCCGGTGACTCAGGTCGTTGCGGTCGGATACCAGGCCCGAGACCGTGAACCGGGTCTCGCCCACCGAGACCTGCCGGCCGACGGCCGTGACGCCAACCGCCTTCGCCAGCGCGGACGACAACACGATGGTCCCGTCCTGGGTGGAAGGAGCACCACGGTCCGTGCGGTACAGGCCGGCAGTGAGCGGATCAGCCAGGTCGACCGCCCGTCCGTCGACGGTGCTCTGCTGTCCTTCCGGGCCTCGCAGCACGAGCCCGATGACGTCGATGTCATAGGCGAGGCGTGTGCCGCCGGGTAACAGTGCTGCCACCTGCGCGGTGGAAGCGGTCGGGTCGGTCGCGTTCTCCTTCTGCTCGCCGGAGAGCGTGCTGATCCGCCCGTCGGCCGAGCCGTACGCGACGGCCCTGGCCTCGCTGATCGAGACACGGGAGGTGGCGCTCAACGCGGCCACCGCCGAGCCGGCGGCGACGGGCAGGGCGATGGCCAGGCAGACGAGGAGCGTGCGCAACCGGCTGCGGCTCGCCAGCCGCCAGCCGAGCACCCACGCCAAGCGACGGTGACTGACGCGGCTCAAGGGGCACCTGCCGCGACGATACGGCCGTCCTGCAGACGGACCACCTGGTCCGCTGCGGCCGTCACCTCCGGGTTGTGGGTGGCGATCACGCAGGCGACGCCACTGTCCGCGACCTCCCGCAGCAACCCGATGACGTGCTCGCCGTTCGCCGAGTCCAGGGCCCCGGTGGGCTCGTCGGCCAACACCAGCGGCCGATGGTCGGCGATGGCCCGGGCAATGGCAACCCGTTGCTGCTCGCCGCCGGACAACTGATCCGGGAACTTCCGGGTGTGCCGGGGGACCCCCGTCCGCTCCAACGCCTCAACTGCCTTCTCGCGCGCCTCTTTCCGCGGCATCCCCGACAGTTCCATCGGAAGGCAGACGTTCTCCAGCACCGTCATGGTGCGGATCAGGTTGTACTCCTGGAAGACGTACGCCACGAAACCGGCCCGGGTCCGGGTCAGCTCGGCGGGCCCCATCCTGGTCAGGACATGCCCGGCGAGCGTGACGGTCCCGGACGTTGCCTGCTCCAGACCACCCGCGATGTTGAGCAGTGTGGACTTCCCCGAGCCACTGTGACCGACCACTGCGGCCAGCGTCCCGGCGTGAAAGTCGACAGTGACGGCATCCAGCGCCACATGACGCGTCTCGCCCGCCCCGTATATCTTGTGAACGCCCTCAAGCCGGAGGACCGGTTCGAGCGGCCCTCCGGCTTGGGGTGCAGTGGAAACCGCGGTGCGCATGTTCCGGAAACAACCTCTCTTGGGATCTGCGGAGTTGTCATCGCGGAGCGCCCCGCGGTGAGCTGCGGTTGCGGTCGGGAACTAGGAGGCGCGGGTCTCCATGATGGCGCCCCGCATGCTGAACCAGCACCACCCGTTCTGGGATGACTGCCAGCCCGTCACCCAACTGGTGTAGATGTCCGGCGCGCCTGTGCAGTCGCCGCGGCCACGAGCCTCACCGCCCACGACGTCACCACAGGAGATCCACACGCCGTCCGAGTTCTTGCCGTACGCGCCCACTGAACAGTCGGCGTACACCGTGTTGGCACCGGTCGGCGCCCCCTGGGCCGGCGCTGCGGCCGCCACCCCGGCGAATGCGATGACACTGATGCCGAGCGCCCCTGCCTTGCGTGCGAGCTTGCCTCGTAACACGAGATGTTCCCCCTCGGGAAGCTGGTCGGAAACAGATCTTCGGTCGTGCAGCAAGCACTCAACCGCCCGAAA
The DNA here is from genome assembly GCF_041431415.1 of Streptomyces sp. NBC_00513. Lineage (GTDB taxonomy): Bacteria > Actinomycetota > Actinomycetes > Streptomycetales > Streptomycetaceae > Streptomyces. The sequence goes on along the minus strand of NZ_CP107845.1, from coordinate 4,189,670 downwards.
AGCGGCGGAGGAACCGTAGATCACGCCACCCTCGACGTCTTGGCGCTCTCTGGTGACAGAGTGGCGGTTTCGGGCATAGGCCACGCGCAATCCCCAGGGAACGGCTGGAAAGTTGCGACCGAGGCAAGCGACACCCCGCCAGATCATTGCGAACGCGATGGGCAATGGAGGCCGATCATGGCCGATCACGTCTTCCACGGATACCGATCACCCGTTTCTCGGCGTCCGGGTGCCGTATATCGACTACCTGCACCGACGTAGTCGCAGAGCAGCCGGCGGTTCAGAGCAGATACGCCCAAGGTCCGAGGATGCCGCGATTCCGACACCCTCTCCCTCGGCATTGCGGGCGGGAGCTTGGCCAGATCCTGGGGACAGGGGCCTCGTTGCGGGGCGCGGCGAGATCGGCGGCAACCACCGGAGCGACCGAGCGGTGCCGCTGAGGCAGGACCCGTTTCGGCGGGTGGGCGTCAGGCGGCCGGGGCCGGTTCGTCGTCCTCCGGGGTGGGGGCTTCGATGGTTACGGCCATGAGGATCTGGGTCGCGGGGGTGGTGTTGTCGGCGCGGACCGCTCGGGCCATCGCGGTGCGGGCGGCGGCGGGCCGGGTGTTCGGGGGGACGACCAGGAGCGCGAAGTGGTCGTTCTCGCCGCGGGTGATGAGGACGGTGTCGTCTCCGACCGGGTCGGAGACGAGGTGCACGACGTGGCCGTCGACGACCAGGCGGGTCGGGATGTCCTGCCAGGTCGAGGCGTCCAGGCCGATGCGGGAGATCGGGCCGAGGTGGCCGGTCAGTACCGAGATCAGTTCGGGCAGCTCGGCCAGGGGGTCGCTCGAACGGGGCCACCACGCGCCGTCCAGCACGCCGTCACGGGTGTGCGTGGTCTCCAGTCGGAGCAGCGCCGTGCCGGGCTTCACCGTGTGGTGGATCTCGTCCGGGAGAAGCAGCTCGTAGTGGTGGTGGATCTCGGAGTCGGCCATGTGGTTCGCCCGTCTCGGGGGGAGGCCGTGCTCGACCGTCGGGCGTACCGCAGGGCGGTGTCGTCGCCGGTCGGGCGCTGGCTTCGTGGTTCAACGGTACTCCGGGGGCGTGTTCCCCGCAGGGGCCCGACGGGCGGCCGGACGGGTGGGCGAGGAGGCGTGCGGGCGGGGAAAGTGCCTGGTCGTGGGAGGTTCCCGGGGCGTCGTACGGGAGTACAGTCGAAGGACCGGGAGCTTTTCGTACACCGGCCGCAGGCGAGTGTCGTTTCCGGCGATCACGAGACGCCGGGCTGCCGACGGGTGGCCCGGGGGACGGTTCGCGTCATGAACACGACCCTGGCAGGCATGCCCCTCGGACGGACCACGCATCACGACCTCGCGCCGGCGCTCGCGCTGGCGGCGCGGCTGCGTCTGGCCCCGCGGTCCTCGCTGGTCACCGCCCTGGACGGGGCGTGGTGGCCCCATTCCCGTGACCTGGCCGTCGAACTCCCGCCCCTGATGGCGGCGCTCGACGAGCTGTGGGGGCGGATCACCCGCGTCACCGTGAATCCGACGCACTGGCCGGTCGTCCCTCCGAGGGTGGACGTCGCGGGGCGGATCGTTCACGTAGGCCGGTTCGTGGAGCAGGATCCCGACAAGTTGATCCTGCTGTCCTTCACCGTCGGCCGGTGGGACCTGTTGGTGATCCCGCCCGAGACCGCGCCCGCCTCGGCGGCCCGGCTGCTGGCGGCGGCCGCGCTCCCGGGCAGCATGCTGAGCGCCGGCACCCTGATGGCCAACGAGGCCGTCATCGGGCGCGGTGTGCGCGAGGCGCAGCGCCGGGAGGCGGACTGGGAGGTCACCTGGGAGACCGAGGGCGGAGCGTGCATGTCGCCCTTCGGGGAGCCGCTCGGTGACCCGCACGCGAGCCCTCGCGTGCGGCGTCCGGGGTTGCCCGTGATGCCCGTGGAGGCCATCCCGCTGGGTACGGCCGCCGGCATGGCCGCGGCCGGCGGGTCGGGCCGGACGTCCTGATGGCCCGTACCGAATGCCCGCCGACGACCGGGCGCGCCGAGGTCCGGATCGTCGCCGCCTCCCCCGAGGCGGCCCGCGCGGTCGCCGAGGTCCTGCGTCACTTCTTCGGCGCCACGGAGCAGCGCAGCTATCCGGCCCCGGAGGGCGGCACGCGTCTGCACCTCACGGTGGACACCGATGCCGTGGCCGGGCCGGAGCGGCCCTGGTTGAGCACGAGCAGGCCGCTCAGGGGCGCCGGTACCGGCGCGCACGCCGACGAGATCTGACGGCGGAGGGGAGAGCGGGGAGGGGGCGGGGAGCAGAGGCGGCACGGCCATCGGTGTCGTCGCCGGCGTGAGGCGGATCCTTTCCCCAGTACGACTGTTCCACCCGAGTGGGTGGATCGGCCGGACCGTACCCGGGAGAGACGGATCGTCGCGCCTATAACAGGGCCCGTCATGTTGATCGACTGATGGGCTTCCCACCATGTTGAAGGCCGCTCTCCGGGTCCTCGCCGCCGTCTCCCTCGTCTCCGCCGCAGCCGCGTCCCCGGCCGTCGCCGCGCACGCGACGCCGCTCGCGCCCGTCGCGCTCCCGGCGTCCGCCGCGCCCGGGGCGCTCGTCGACGACCTGACCTCGCCCTGTGGGCCGACCGTCGAGTACCGCGCCTGGGACTGGTGGCGTACGACGACCAACCCGAGGATCGCCCGCCCCGTCGCGGCCGCCGCGGCGAACGAGCGCTGGCAGTGGCGCAGCGACACCAACACCCTGTGGCGCGGTGACACGCGGGAGACCGTCGAGGAGATCTTCAAGACCGGATTCACGCCGCGCGGCGACCAGTTGACCCCGCTGGCCGAGTACATCGTCAAGGGCGGCGGGCAGAACAGCGCACACCTGAGCACCACGTGCGAGAAGTGGGTGGCGCAGAAGTTCGCGACCTACGGCGCCGAGAAGACGGGTTGGGTCTACGAGATCTACGCGCCCGGCGGCATCGACGTGAACGCCACCGCACACCTGAACAACTACAACTCGCCGTACCTCTGGAACAAGGAGATCGACTTCCCGGGCGGGGTCAAGGGCCGCTACATCAAGGGTGCTTGCAAGTACCGCCTGACCTACACCGACCCGGCGACCAAGGTCAGCACCTGGGAGGAGCTCGGCTGCAAGGACAACGCCGGCTTCGCCCCGTACAAGACCGACGCGGCGGCCCGCGCGGGCGCCGCCCGCTAGGCCGAGAAGCCCCGGGCCGAGAAGCCCCGGGCGAGAGGCCCCGCCGGGATCCCGCCCGACTAGGCTGCGGCCGTGCCGTCGTACTCCATGGGTCAGGCCGCGAACCTGCTGGGTGTCAGCCCCGAGACCGTCCGCCGTTGGGCGGACGCCGGAAGGCTGCCCGTCCACCGCGCGTCCGATGGGACGCGGACGGTGGACGGGGTGGCGCTCGCCGCGTTCGCGAAGGAGCGGGCGGCGAGCCCGGCGCCGGTCACGGGGGCCGTGGCGACCTCGGTGCGGAACTCCTTCGCGGGGATCGTCACCGCGGTGCGGGTCGACGACGTGGCGGCCCAGGTGGAGATCCAGTCGGGTCCGCACCGGGTCGTCTCGGTCGTCACGCGGGAGTCGGTGGAGCAGCTCGGGATCGCGGTGGGGGTGTGCGTCACGGCGCGGGTGAAGTCCACCGAGGTGTACATCGACCTGCCCTGAGGCCCGCCGGCCGCACGAGGGCCGCGCACCGGCCCTCTCCACAGCCCCCGGTCAGCGGCAGCGCAGCGCCGCGTACAGGTCGAGCTTGTGGTCGAGGCGCGAGAGGTCCCGGCCGGTCAGGGTCTCGACCCGCTCGATGCGGTAGTGGACGGTGTTCACGTGCAGGTGGAGGGCCTCCGCCGTGCGTGCCCAGGAGCAGTTGTTCGCGAGGAACACCTCCAGCGTCTCCCGCAGCATGCCGTCGCCGAGTGCTCCCAGGGTCCGTGCCGCGAAGACGGTGCGGACCTCGGGCGGTACCCCGGCGAGCAGTTCGGTGAGGGTGTCCAGTTGCTCGACTCCGCGTACGGGGACGTCGTCGTCGGCCGCGGTGAGGGCGAAGCGGGACTGGTTCAGGGACGCGCGCAGCGCCTCGGCGGTGGAGGCGCGGGTGCCGGCGCCGAGGCGCAGGTCCACGTCCGGTTCGGCGCAGGCGCGGACGAGCGGCCACACCGAGCGGAGCAGGTCGGGGACGTCGAGTCCGGCGGAGGGGTCCTCGTACAGGACGGCGGTGTGGTCGCCGACCGCGGACAGGACGGTGTCGAGGTGGCGCAGGGCCTCGGCGAGGGCGTCGCCCGAGGTGGCGGTCAGGACGCGGTACGGGCCTCCGAGCGGGAGCCCGGCGGCGGTCAGCGCGTCGTCGAGGGTGGCCGGGTCGGGGTCCCCGGACAGGACGCGGATCAGTTCCTCGGCGGTGGCGCGGGCGGCGGCGACGCGGCGGGCCTGGCCGTCGCGGTACTGGGCGATGACCTCGGCGATCTCGTGGAGGACGCGGGGCGGGGCCGCGTCGGCGTCGGGCACGTGGAGCTGCCAGGCGTCGTAGGGGGAGCTGTCGGACTCGATGCGCAGGAAGACGCCGGTTCGGGACGAGACGCCGGTCCGGGACGAGCCGCCGCCGCGGGCGGCGGTCGTGCGCCGGGCCGGGATGGCGGGGGCGGAGGGCGTACGGGCGACGGTGCGGCCGCTCGCGGTCAGCAGGTAGCAGGCGATCCGGCCGAGGTGGGCGCAGGCCCGGTCGAGGAGTTCGGCGGGGCCGGCGCCGCCTTCGAGGAGGTGGCTGAGTTCGCTGCGGACGTTCTCGGGGAGGGCGAAGAGTCGGGTGGGGCGGCGGCTGAGGTCCCCCCATTGGCGCAGGTACACGGCCTCGGTCACGGCACGGAAGCTGGTCTTGGCGGGGACGGCGACGAGGGGGACGCGGTGGGCCCGGCAGGCGGCGACCAGTTCGTCGGGGACTTTGCCGTGGGTCTCCTCGCCGGCGAGGAGAGCGGTGGCCCCGGCGTGGGCGAGGGCGGAGACGAAACGGTCCGCCTTGGCGAGGTCGCCGTCCGCCCACCACACGAGTCCGCTCAGGACGAGTTCGCCGGGGCCGAGGAAACGGCCGGGGTCCTCCAGGTCGGTGGCGGTGACCCCGCTGACCTCCTGGCCGAGAAGGGCCTCCTCGCCCCAGAGCAGGGTGAGGCCGAGATTGTCGGACTGGAGCAGGTCGAGGACGTGCATGGCAGGGACTCCTTGCGGTGGGCGGCAACCCACATTCGCCAGGCGAATACGAGAATGCCCATCGTAAATGCAAGGGCAAGAGACCGGCCGGCCTCTTGGTTGATTCTCCAGGGCGCGCTGCCTCCGGGTGGTTGCTTTCCGTGGCCGGGACCAGTCGTCCCGGCCCCTTCCGCGTTGCTTCACTGACTGAAAACCCCCTGGGAGAGGCCGGTGGCGCGAAGTGGATCTCAACACGGTGCTCGACGTGCGCGACGCGCGCCGCCGGGAGCCCTGGCGGCCGGGTGACGCCTGGCTCGGCGGCGGCACGTATCTCTTCTCCGAGCCGCAGCCGCACCTGCGCCGGCTGATCGACCTCTCCCGGATGGGCTGGCCTCCGCTGTCCTGGCAGCCGGACGGTTCGCTGGACATCGCGGCGACCTGCACCATCACCGAGCTGTCCCGGTTCGGCCGTTCGCTGCCGAAGGCCGCCGCCCCGCTGATCGAGCGGTGCTGCCGGGCCTTCCTCGCCAGCTTCAAGATCTGGAACATGGCCACCGTCGGGGGCAACCTCTGCAACGGCCTCCCCGCCGGCCCGATGATCTCCCTCACCGCCGCCCTCGACGGCGAGGTGCTGCTCCAGGGCCAGGACGGCGCGACCCGCCGGCTGTCCGTCGTCGACTTCGTCCTCGGTGCGGGCGTCAAGGACCTTCGTGACGGTGAGCTGCTGCGTTCCGTGCGGGTCCCGGCCCGGGCGCTGGACTGCCGTACGGCTTTCCGGCAGGCGTCGCTGTACGGGCTCGGGCGTTCCGGCGCGCTGGTGATCGGGGCGTCCGATCCGCGGGACGGTTCGCTGACGGTGACGGTCTCCGCCGCGACCACCCGGCCGTTCCGGTTCTGGTTCGCCCTGCCGCCGACCGCGGCCGAGCTGCGGGAGGCGATCGACTCCGCCGTCCGCGCCGAGGAGTGGTTCGACGACATCCACGGCCTGCCGGAGTGGCGCCGCCACATGGCCCTTCGCCTCGCCGAGGAGATCCGCCGCGAGCTGTCCCCCACCCCCGGAGCACCCGCTCCCGGAGCACCCGCCCTCGAACCGGCCCACGACCACCAGAAGGGATCCCGATGAGCACCGACGCGCCCGAGAGCTACCGGATCGAGGTCAACGAGCGGGAGTTCACCGAGGAGCCCCGGGCCGGCCAGTGCCTGCGCACGTACCTGCGCGAGCGCGGTTGGTTCGGCGTGAAGAAGGGCTGCGACCAGGGCGACTGCGGTGCCTGCACCGTGCACGTCGACGGGCAGCCGGTGCACAGTTGCCTGTATCCGGCCGTACGCGCCCAGGGCCGCTCGGTGACGACCGTCGAGGGCCTCGCCAGGCCGGGCGGTGAACTGCACCCGGCGCAGAAGCAGTTCCTCGACGCGCAGGGCTTCCAGTGCGGCTTCTGCACGGCCGGGTTCCTGATGACCACGGCCGCGCTCCAGGCCGAGCGGGGCACCGCGCACGACGACGGCAAGTTGGACGATCTGCCGCGCGCCTTCAAGGGCAACATCTGCCGCTGTACCGGCTATCGCGCCATCGAGGACGCCGTGCGCGGGGTGAAGCACACCGAGGATCCGGAGGCGGGGCAGGCGGTGGGCAAGTCGCTGGGCGCGCCCGCCGGTCCGCTCGTCGTCACCGGCACGGCCCGCTACACCTTCGACGTGGAGGTGCCGGGGCTGCTCCACATGAAGCTGCTGCGTTCCCCGCACCCGCACGCCCGGATCGTCTCCATCGACACCCGCGACGCCCTCCAGGTGCCCGGGGTGCACGCGGTCCTCACCCACCACGACGCCCCGGAGCGGCTCTACTCCTCGGCCCGGCACGAGCATCCCACCGAGGACCCGATGGACACCCGTGTCCTGGACGACGTGGTGCGCTTCGTCGGCCAGCGGGTGGCGGCCGTGGTCGCGACGAGCGAGCAGGCGGCCGAGGAGGGCTGCCGCCGGGTGGTCGTCACGTACGAGGAGCTGCCGTACGTGATCGATCCGGAGGAGGCCATGCTCCCGGGCGCTCCCGTCCTGCATCCCAAGGGGCCGGAGTCGGGCATCTTCCGCGCCGAGAACAACGTGTGCGGCGAGGTCCACAACACCCTCGGCGACATGGAGAAGGGGTGGGCGGAGGCGGACGTCGTCCACGAGGAGACCTTCCAGACGCAGCGCGTGCAGCACGCCAGCCTGGAGACGCACGGCAGCGTCGCGTACTTCGAGCCCAAGGAGGAGGGCGACGGCGAGCGCATCACCGTCCGCTCCTCCACGCAGGCGCCGTTCCTGACCCGGCGGGCGCTGTGCGCCCTGTACGACCTGAACGAGGACGAGGTCCGTGTGGTCGCGGGCCGTGTGGGCGGCGGGTTCGGCGGCAAGCAGGAGATGTTGACCGAGGACATCGTGGTCCTCGCCGCCCTGAAGCTGCGGCGGCCGGTGAAACTCGAGTTCACCCGGGCCGAGCAGTTCTACGGCGCCACCACCCGCCACCCCTTCAAGATCACCATCAAGATCGGCGCCAAGGCCGACGGCACCCTCACCGCGCTGCGCATCCGCGTCGTCTCCAACACCGGCGCGTACGGCAACCACGGCCCGGCCGTCATGTTCCACAGCGTCGGCGAGTCCTTCGCCGTCTACAAGGCGCCGAACAAGGAGGTGGAGGCGTACTCCGTCTACACCAACGGCGTTCCGGCGGGCGCCTTCCGCGGCTACGGCCTGGGCCAGGTCCTCTTCGCCCTGGAGTCGGTGATGGACGAGCTGGCCGTCAAGCTGGGCATGGACCCGCTCGTGCTGCGCGAGAAGAACGTGATCGGCGCCGGCGACCACCTGGTGACCCCGATCGGCCACGAGGAGGACCTGTTCATCGCCTCGTACGGGATGAAGCAGTGCATGGACGTCGTCCGCAAGGCCATCGCCGAGGACCGCAGTCACGAGGACGTCCCGGAGGGCTGGCTCACCGGTCAGGGCACGGCGGTCGCGATGATCGCGACCGGCCCGCCGGGCGGTCACTACGCGGACGCGCGGGTCGCCCTGCTGCGCGACGGGACGTACGACATCGCGGTCGGCACGGCGGAGTTCGGCAACGGCACCACCACCGTCCACAGGCAGATCACCGCCGGGGCGCTGAACACCACGGTCGACCGGATCGCGGTCCGCCAGTCGGACACGGACGTGGTGCGCCACGACACCGGCGCGTTCGGATCCGCCGGCACGGTGGTGGCGGGCAAGGCCGTGATGCTGGCGGCCAACTCCCTCGCGGAGCGGCTCCAGACCTTCGCGGCCCGGCACACGGGCGTGGCGCGTCACCTGTGCAGGCTCCGGGCCGAGGCCTTCGACTGCGCGGGCCGCGTGCTCACGCTCAAGGAGTTGTACGAGGCCGCGTACGACAAGGGGAAGCTCGACGAGATCGCGGCGGACGGGCACTGGGGTGGCTCGCCGCGTTCGGTCGCCTTCAACGCGCAGTGGTTCCGTCTCGCCGTCGACCCGGACACGGGCGAGATGAGGATCCTGCGCAGCGTGCACGCGGCCGACGCGGGCAAGGTGATGAACCCGATGCAGTGCCGCGGCCAGGTGGAGGGCGGTGTGGCGCAGGCGCTGGGCGCGACGCTGTTCGAGACCGTACGGGTGGACGAGCGCGGGGAGGTGACCACGGCGGCGTTCCGTCGCTACCGGCTGCCGCAGTACGCGGACGTGCCGCGTACGGAGGTCCACTTCATGGAGACCTCGGACGCGATCGGGCCGCTGGGCGCCAAGTCGATGAGCGAGAGCCCCTTCAACCCGGTGGCGCCGGCGTTCGCGAACGCCCTGCGGGACGCGACGGGGGTGCGGTTCACGGAGCTGCCGGTGACGCGGGACGTGGTGTGGCGGAGGATCGCGGAGCACGCGCGGGGACGAGGTGAACGGAGCCTGCCAGGTGGAACCGACGAATCATGACACGTTTGCGGCTCGTATCTTGCCATCAACCTTGCAGATGAGGTTCCGGAATGACCCCGCCCGGGCATGACGTACGCATGGCCGAACTCATGCTGCACGGGGACCTCGATCACCCGGCGACCCTGAGCGTCGCGGACCTTCGGGAGTGGGAACAGCACAAGGCCGCCGTCACCTTCGACTGTGCGACGAACGGCCCCCAGCACCACGTGTTCGAAGGCGCGCTGCTCCGGGACGTCGTCGCGCAGGCCGGCCCGGCCTTCGACGCCCGGCGGCGCAAGGACCGCTCCCGCTTCCTCATCGCGGTGAGCGGCGGGGACGGCCACCACAGCGTGTTGTCCTGGGCGGAGTTGGACCGCGACTTCGGCGCCACCCCGGTCCTGTTGGCGACCCGCCTGGACGGTGAGGACCTCGACGAGGCGGGCAGCCAGTTGGTGGTGCCCTCGGACCGCTGCGGCGCGCGCTATGTCAGCGCGGTCACGCACGTGTGGTTCGGCGCGCTGACGCCGCCGACCCTGGGGCTCTGACGCCGCCGGTCCTGAGGCCCTGTCGACGCCGGTCCTGAGGCCCTGACGCCGCCGACCCCGAGGCCTGACGCCGCTCCTCCCGGGCTCCGACAGGGGCTCCGACAGGGGCTCCGGCTTGGGGGTCGGGGCCCGTCCCGGACGCGTCCTCACGGTTCGTGACCGCAAGAATTCAGCAAGTGAGCGATAGATGAATCCCTGACTGAATTGTCGTCAATAAGCTTCCACTTCTTATCTCGATTTGATAACGACCTCCCCGATAAGGCCTGGACCTTTGCGCCGCTACACGCGTAACTCGCCTTACTCGTATACGAGTTGACAGTTCATCAAATCAAACCAGAAGGTAACGGTCTGATTTCTTGGGGCCAATTCCCGTTTGTCCGAATTCTCCGTACCGCCCTTCTGGCAGGCTTCCGCGCACCCACCCCCCATCACGATTTGAGGTGCGCATGACCAGACGTAGAAGGCGTGAACACCGGCGCAAGCCACGCCGGTTCATACTCGTCACCGCCGCCATGGCCACCGCGGCGGTGATCGCGGGAGGCGTCGCCTACTCCGGACTGGGTGACAACGCCCAGGCGTCCCAGCCCGCACAGGCCGAAGCGCTCGCCGCGGAGATACCCGCGCCCGCCGCCGCACCCGCCCGGGACGCCGAGCCGGCCGTCATCAAGGACGCGCCCGCCAACGAGAACGCCCGCGGCATGATCTACGACGGTCTCAAGGCCGCGCCGAAGGGCGACCGCTGCGTCGGCGTCTACCGCACCGACGCCGGGCACTGCACCCACGGCCCCGACGCACCGCCCAAGGGCGTCGACATCAAGAAGGACATCCCGCCCGTCGTCAAGGCGAAGGCGCCCGCGGCCGACCCGGCCCGCCCCGCGTCCGACGACCCGGCCCCCGCGGAGGGTGGCAAGCGCGCCCAGGACGCGCCCGCCGCCGACGCGCAGGCGGCCACGAACACCGCCAAGGCCGCCCCGGCCCCCGCCGCCTCGGCCGCCTCCGGCCAGGCGGTCGCCGCAGGGCCCGCCGGCCAGACCGTCCAGTGCGACGGCGACGGCAGCACCGGCAACCGCGTCCAGGTCGTCTACGTGCACGGCCCCGACCGCGACCGGTACTCCGAGTACGTGGCCTCGTTCCGCAAGTGGGCCGTCGACGCGGACCTCATCTACTCCACGAGCGCCAAGGAGACCGGCGGCGTCCGGCACATCCGCTACGTGACGGCCGCGGACTGCACGCCGACCGTGCTCAACATCGAGCTTCCGGCGTCGGCCCTCTCCGAGTTCAGCGCGAGCAACAAGGCGCTCGCCGGCAAGGGCCTCGACCGCCGCGACCGCAAGTACATGATCTTCGCGGACACGCAGGTCTACTGCGGCATCGGCACCTTCAACGGCGACGAGCGCCACGGCCAGGACAACCTGAGCAACTTCGGCCCCTCCTACGGCCGTACCGACTCCGGCTGCTGGGGCGGCCACACCGCCGCGCACGAGCTGGGCCACAACCTGGGCGCGGTCAACAACAGCGCACCCAACACCAGCCGTGGCGCGCACTGCACGGACGAGTGGGACGTCATGTGCTACTCGGACACCCCGTACTACCCCACGATGCGCAACGTCTGCACCAACCAGGCGGCCGAGAACATCCTGGACTGCAACCACGACGACTACTTCCACACCAGTCCCAAGGCGGGCAGCTACCTCGCCACGCACTGGAACATCGCGGACAACCAGTTCCTGATGCGCACGGCCGGCGGCGGGGGCGGGACCGACCCGAACCCGAACCCGAACCCCAAGCCGACGCCCACCCCCACCCCCAAGCCCACGCCGACGAAGAAGCCCACGGGCGGCCCCACGGTCACGGCCGGACAGATCCAGTCCGACTCCGTCGTGGTGAGCTGGCCGAAGGTGGAGGGCGCCGCCTGGTACCAGGTACAGCTCAACGGCAAGCACCTGACCTGGACCCAGTCGCAGACCCTGCGGATCTACAACCTGAAGCCGGGCAGCGAGTACAAGATCGCCGTGTCGGTGCGGGACTCCGCCGGTCGTGACAGCGGCGCCGGCAAGACCACGACGTTCCGTACGAAGAGCACGGGCGGCGGCGCCACCACCAAGCCGAACACCCGCTACCTGCTCGGCAACGGCAGCACCGGCATGAACGCCGAACTGTGGGGCGGCCGGACCGCCGACGGGACGGTCCTCGTCGGTGGCCGCGCCAACGGCTACGCCCAGCAGCAGTGGTACTTCGACGACGCGGGCAGTGGTCTCGTCCGCATCCGTTCCGCCGTCTCCGGCAAGTGCCTCCAGCCGGGCGCCGCGGCGGCGGCCGGCATGTGGGTCGCGCAGCAGCCCTGCACGAACTCCGGCGCGCAGAAGTGGCGGGTCACCGCCCGCGGCAACGCCGTGACCGTGACGGACGCGGGCGGCGGTTTCGCCCTGACGGTCAGCAACCGCCCGTACTACGGGAACTGGCTGCTCGACCTCCAGCGCGCGGACGGCCGCGCGGCGCAGGCGTGGACGGTCCAGAAGGCCGCCTGACCCTCCTCGTGAACCCCCGGCGGACGGCCCCTCCCCACGCGGGGCCGTCCGCCGGCTCCCTCATCTCGACCCACCGCACTTCGGAGTACCGCGATGATGCGCACCAGACACGCGTTCCTGTTCCTGTTCCTGCTGCTCGCGCAGGGCCTGGCCGTATCCACCGACGCGCACGCGCACGGTGACACCGTCAAGGTGGTGATCACCGGACAGCGCGAGGGGCACGTCACCACAGAGATCACCTGGGAGAACGACGGGGATCCCGTCGAAGAGGCCGTGGCCGCCACGGTGAACGCGACCAACCCCGACGGCTCCCGCACCATGGGCCCCTGGGGGCTGGTCCGCGACGCGGGCAAGCCCAGCGGCTGGTCCACGACCGAGGTACTGCCGCCGGGCACGTGGAAGGTCACGGTGGACGTGGGCTTCCCCGACCTGGGACACGGAGAGAGCGAGATCGCGGTTCCGGTGACCGACCCCGCCCCGTCGACCGCGCCGTCGACCGCCCCCACGACGGTGCCGAGCCCCGTCGCCTCCCCGACCCCGTCCGCCCCCGCCGCCTCGACCCCGCAGGTACCGGACCCGTCCACCGCCCCGGTGGCGAAGAAGTCCGACGACACCGTCTGGTGGACCACGGCGGGCGTGGTGGTCATCGCCCTCGCCGGCGCGGCGGTCGGCATCCTCCTGCGCCGCGCGCGGGCCCGCAGGCGCTGACCCGCGCGAGCCGTTTCAGGCCTGGGAGGCGTACGACACGAAGCCCGCCCAGGCCTGCGGCGTGAGCGCGAGCCGGGGTCCGGTGACGTTCTTCGAGTCCCGGACGTGGACAGTGCCGGGGGTCGCGGCTACCTCGACGCAGTCATCGATCTCGCTGCTGCTGCTGTAGTTGCTCTTGAACCAGTCCAGGTCGGCCATGACCTACCCCTTCGCGGCGTAGTCGACGAAGCCTGCCCAGGCCTGCGGCGTGAGCGCGAGCCGGGGTCCGGTGACGTTCTTCGAGTCCCGGACGTGGACAGTGCCGGGGGTCGCGGCTACCTCGACGCACTCGGTGATGTCGCTGCTATCGCTGTAGCTGCTCTTGAACCAGTCCAGCTCAGGGCCGTGGATCATGTCTCTCCCAGCAAGTGCTCGATGAAGACCCGAGAGTCCTTCGGCGTCAGAGCCTGGGATCGGATCATTCCATAGCGCAGTTCGAGGGTCTGGAGCTGCTTGGGCTCCGAAACGTGACGTCCGTTGAACGCATCCTCCGTGCGCCCCACGGCCGCGCCGTTCGCGAACTTCAACACCTCAAGACCGCCGGCGATGCCGGCATGGACTTCACAGTCTGTCCGCATCACCTGGAACACCACGTGCTTCAAGTCGATGAGTTCGAGGATCCGTTCGAGCTGGGCACGCCACACCATTGTGCCTCCGATGTGCCGAAGGAGCGTGACCTCTTCCTGAACGAGGCTGATCGCAGGCGCCGGGTTGCGGGCGAAGATCGACCGTCGTGACATCCGCCAGGCAAGACCTCGCTCGACCTCATCGGCCGTGTAGGCAGGCAGGTGCATCTCGAACAGTGCCCGGGCGTGCGCGGAAGTCTGCAAGAGACCATGGATGTTGTGCGTGCGGTACGCGCAGATCTCGACTGCGCGGGCTTCCGTCTCTGCCAAGTCGCGAATCTTCTTCGGGTACCGAACCTGCGCCAGGTCCGTCTTCATCGCCTTGATCAGTCCGCCGGCACCGAGCGCTTCGTCCACCCTGTCCAAGTACTCGGGCTTGGGGATGCGCGTCCCACCCTCAACCTTGTAGATCAGCCCCTCGCCGTACCTGATCTGTGCCGACAGTTCGGCCACCTTCATACCCAGCGCCTCGCGTCGCGCCCGCATCTGACGGCCGAGGGCAGCCACCACGGCTACGCCCTGTTCGTCGCCGGGCCCCACGGACCAGCTGTTCTCTTCCGTACCGTCACTGTCCACGCTCATGCGCATCCACCTCCGACGAGCCGAAGTCTTCGGCGCTCTGCGTACCCGCGCGCCGGCCTCGTACAGTCGCGGCAGGCTTGGACAGGCCTTGTACAGACTGTGTACACAAGGCCGTTGCACCTTCTCAGGCTACGCACGAGCGGCCACGCTGCGTGACATGAATCCTCAACTCAGCTTCTCCCTCCAGCTCTCCGCCACGCCCCGCGCGGCCCGGCTCGCCCGTCTGCTCACCGTCGAGCAACTCCGTTCCTGGGGCGTTCCCTTCGAGGACGCCGCGCAGCTCGTCGCGGAACTCTGCGCGAACGCGATCACGCACGGCCGGGTTCCGGGGCGGGACTTTCGGCTGGACATCAGCGTCGACGCGTCCCGGGGCGTGCGGATCGAGGTGGTCGACCCCCGGGGCGACGTGCCGGTGGGCGAGCCGCGCCGGGGACTGGCGATCGTCGAGGCGCTCTCGGACCGCTGGGGGAGCACTCCCGGGCCCGCTCCGAGGAAGGTGGTATGGGCCGAACTGAAGTGCTGAGAACAGCGTTTGATCCTGGTCGGACCGGGTCCCGGTCCGCCGGGACCTGGTGACCCGGGATGCTTCTTTCCTTGCTTCGCAGTACCAGGGGAGAGAACCTGCCCTACCCCACCAGCCTCCCGCCGAGGCGCCCTCACTCACACGAGTGAATGGCCCCAACTTGGCTGGCGGGACGGCCCGTTGCCTGGCATATGCTCGGCCCCGACAACTCCAGACACAGGACAACTCCAGACACAGGACGGCCCCCGGCCGGGACGGCAATCCCGATCGAGGGCCTGACCACGAGAAGGATCCAACTTCCCGATGGCTTTCCAGCACCCTAGCGCCCACTCGCGCGCGGCGTACGGCGTTCAGCACCGCAACGTGCGTCTCACCCGTCGCTTCACGATCGTCAGCAACGACCTCGTCCAGCACCCGGAGCTGTCGATGAACGCCCGGGGACTCGGCGCGTACATCCAGTCGCTGCCCGCGGGCACCCCGATCGGCATCAAGGACCTGCTCAGCGAGCTGCCGCTCGGCCAGGTGTGCATCGCCTCTGCCCTGCGCGAGCTGGAGGACCACGGCTTCCTGGGCCGCTCCAAGGAGCACCTCCCGAACGGTCGCCTCATCACCCGTACGGTGTCGCACAACCACCCCAGCGCGGCCGAGCTCGCACCCGCAGCCCCGCAGACCCCGCCGGCGCCCCGACCCGCACCTCCGCCGCAGCCCGCCCCGGAGCCCGCCCCCGCTCCCGCTCCGGAACCCGACCCGGCGCCCGAGGAGCACCCGTCCGAGGAGCACCCGACCACGACCCCGGCCCCCGCCCCGGCGGCCAAGCTGCCCGCCCCCGTCAACCCGGACAACCCGGCCCGCCGCCAACTCGCCGTCGAACTCCTCACGGAACTGCGCCGCGCCGACCCCCGACTGCTCCTCGGCGAACAGGACGTCCAGCGCCTGGCGGGCGCCGTCGAAGCCTGGTTGGAACGCGGCGCGACCCACCAGGCGATCACCGCCGCCCTGTGCGCGAACCTCCCCGAGCGCCCCCGCAGCGCCGCAGGGCTCATCGCGTACCGCCTCACGGTCCAGCTCCCACCCCGATTGGCCGCCCTCCCCCACCGCCCGCCCTTCGTGCCGCCCGACCCCTTCACGAACTGCGAGAAGTGCGACCGGGCCTTCCGCAGCCCCACCCGGGGCGGCCGCTGCAGGGACTGTGAGGGCGCCAAGGACCGCGAGGGCGGCAACGACGACGGATCCCGCGCCGCCTGACCCGGCCACGACCCGGCCACGCACCCTCACCGTAAGATCGTTTACGTCCCGAACATCCCGTTCCGGGACGTGAGTTCCGATCGCATCGAAGGACCGCCCGTGGACGACGCACTCCCGACGACCCTTGAGGACACGCGTTTCGGCGCGATCACCGTCCGCCTCGAAGGCCAGGAACGCGTCGAGGTCGAAGGCCCCGGGATCCCCCAGGTCGCCCTGGTCCGCGCCCCCGGCTCCGAGGTGGACCCGCAGATCCGCATAGGCACCCGCGACCCGGAACACCTCACCCTGACCATCGACGGCCTGACCAGCCCGCTGCTCCCGGCGAAGGGCCGCCTGACCAGGAGTTCGTACCGGGTCGAGGTCGACCACGAGGGCGCGCGCTACGTCCTCGTCCCTGACTCCGTCCCCGGCAGTCGCCTCACCCGCGACGGCACCCACCTCGGGGACTTCACCGCCGACGGCGACGCGCTCGTCATCGCCGAGTGGCAGGAGGACGTGGACCTCCGGCCCCTGGACGCCTCCGTCGGCTACGCCCTGGCCGCCGCCTTCGGCACGGGCGCCCAACCGATGTGGATGATGATCGTGGACGGTGTGACCTCCGCCCTGCCGTAGCCACGGTCACCGCGCCGCGGGGCCCCGGACCGGAGCCCCGCCGCGCACCTCCACTAGTCGAATTTCGGCATCTCGCCCGTCGTCTTCGACATGTCGATCACCGCGAACGCCGCGCCCTGCGGGTCCGCCACCGCCGCGAACCGCCCGAACGGGCTGTCCATCGGCCCGAAGTGCAACTTCCCACCGTGCTTCTTCGTCTTGGCGACCGCCTCGTCGCAGTCGTCGACACCGAAGTACACCTGGACGTACGAGGGGATCTCCGGCGGGAAGTCGGTCCCCATGTTCATCCGGCCCAGCACCGGGTTCTCCTTGCCACCCAGGCTGAAGACCTTGAAGTCCATGCCGGCCATCTCCGGGTCGTCACCCGCGTCCATCTGCTGCTCGCCGTACGGGAAGACCTTCGGGAGGAACGCGTCGGCCTTCGCGACGTCCCGGCTGAACACCTCCGCCCACGCGTACGATCCCGCCTCGCCCATCCGCTCGAAGCCCTTGTGCTCACCCGGCTGCCAGACCCCGAACACCGCGCCGCTCGGCTCCTTCGCGATGGCCATCGTGCCGAAGGCGCCGACCTGCATCGGCTCCATCAGCAGTTCGCCGCCCGCGTACTTGATCTTCTCCGCCGTCGCCGCCGCGTTCGACGAGGCGAGGTACAGACACCACTGCGAGGGAGCGTCGGCCCCCGGCATCGGCGGGACGACGGCCGCCACGGCCTTCCCGTCCTTGTAGGCCTGCGTGTAGTTGCCGTACTCGCTGCTGGCGTCGCCGAAGGTCCAGCCCAGCACGTCGGCGTAGAAACTCTTCGCGCCCTCCACGTCGGTGAACATCGCGTCCACCCAGCAGGGAGCGCCTTCCGGGAACTCAGTCATGATCGATCGACTCCTGTGTCGGTACGACTGTCGTGTACGACGTGACCCGTCTCGGTTCACACGCTAGGCCGCCGGTGTGCCGCCCGCGCGCGGAAGGCGCGCACGGGGGAGTCTGGAGTCATGGACAAGGAGATCACCATCCGGCTGGCCCAGCAGCCGGAGGCGGACGCCCTGCTCGGCCGGAGCCCGCTCGCCGCGCTGGTCGGGATGCTGCTCGACCAGCAGGTCCCGATGGAATGGGCGTTCTCGGGCCCCCACACGATCGCCCGCCGCCTCGCCGCCGACGACCTCGACGCGCACGTGATCGCCTCGTACGACCCGGAGGCCTTCGCGGCCCTGCTCAGCGAGAAACCGGCCGTGCACCGCTACCCGGGATCCATGGCGAAGCGCATCCAGCAGCTCTGCGCGTACCTGGTGGAGCACTACGACGGGGACGCCGAGGCCGTCTGGCGGGACGCGACGACCGGCGCCGAACTGCTCGCGCGCCTCAAGGAACTGCCCGGCTTCGGGGAACAGAAGGCGCAGATCTTCCTGGCCCTGCTCGGCAAGCGGTTCGGCGTCCGCCCCAAGGGCTGGCGGGAGTCGGCCGGCGGATACGGCCCGGCGAACATCCACCGCTCGGCGGCGGACATCACCGGACCGGAGTCACTGGCCAAGGTGCGGGCGTACAAGCAGGAGCACAAGGCCGCCGCGAAGGCCGCGAAGACGGCGAAGCCGAAAGCCCCGCCGGCGGGCTGACGGGCGGGGCGCGAGGGCTCCGACAACGGCCCGGGCGAGCGGCCCGGGCCGTTGTCAGACCCCCAGTTTATGATCATGACCATGACTGAGAACCTCACCCGCGCCGCCGCTGCCGAGACCATCACCGACGGCCCGGGCAGCGTCATCACGCTCCTCACCGACACCCCCGAACTCACCTGCAACACGGCGAGTTTCGAGGTCGGCGCGGCCGGCGCCCCGGTGCACTTCCACACCAAGGCCACCGAGTTCTTCCACGTCACCGACGGCCTGCTCGACGTCCTCGTCGGCGACGAGATCCACACCCTCGGCAAGGGCGACTTCATCAGCGTCCCGGCCGGCGTGAAGCACGCCTTCGCCCCGGCGGCCGGCCGGACCGCCGAGGTGTTCGTCGGCTTCACCCCCGGCATGGCGCGCTTCGACTACTACCGGCTGCTCGGCCGGGTCCGCGCCGGCGAGGCCACCGTGCAGGACATCATCGACAGCCAGCCGGTGTACGACAACCACTACGCCGAGAGCGAGGCCTGGGCCGGACGCCCGCGCAGCGCCGACGCGTAGACCTCGTCGGCGTCGAGCCGCCGCAGCTCCTCCGCGATCAGCTCGGAGAGGCTGCGGACCTTGAGCGCCACCTTGCGGTCCGGCCACCCCGGCAGGATCAGGCCGGCCAGCACCCCCGCGGGCCGGTCCACCCGTATCTCGCCCTCACCGGTCTCCAGCACGACGCGGGTGATGACCGGCCCGTCCGTGACCACCCGGCGCACCGGCACCCGCAGCCGGCCCTCCAGCCAGCGCGCCAGCAGCTCGGCGCTCGCGTTGTCCGCCTCGCTCTCCACCGCCGCGCCCGTCACCGGCAGCGGCTTCTGGTCCAGGGCGGCGGCCAACAGCGAACGCCACGGGGTCAGCCGCGTCCAGGCCAGGTCGGTGTCCCCGGGGGCGTAGGACCGCGCGCGCTCCGCCAGGACGGCGACCGGGTCCACCGCCGCCTGCGCGTCGGTGATCCTGCGCTGGGCCAGCGCGCCCAACGGGTCCCGGGCCGGGTCGGCGGGCGCGTCTGCCGGCCACCAGGCCACCACCGGGGCGTCCGGCACCAGCAGCGGCAGGACGACCGAGCCGGCCTGGTCGGTGAGTTCCCCGTGCAGCCGCAGCAGCACGATCTCCCCCGAACCGGCGTCCGTGCCGACCCTCAGCTCGGCGTCGAGACGGCTCGGCGGGAGCTTGCGCGGGCCGCGCGTGCTCCGCTTGATCACCGCGATGATGCGGCACGGGTGCTCGCGGGAGGCCTCGGAGGCCGCGCGTACCGCGTCGTAGGCGTTCTCCTCGTCGGTGACCACGACGAGCGTCAGCACCAGCCCCATCGCGGGACTGCCGACGGCTCGCCGGGCATCGAGCAGAGCCCGGTCGATCTTGCTGGACGTGGTGTCGGTGAGTTCGGTCCGCATGCCCCGAGTCTGTCAGCGCCCGCCAAGCGTCCCGCAACCGGTTCGCTGGAATACGCCTCGACTCGCCTCCACTCCCCGACCGGGCCCCCGGCTACTTGCGCCGGCGGGCCGTGCCGAAGAGGGACCGGGAGATCTCGCGGCCCAGCTGGGTGCCGATCGAGCGGGCCAGCGAACGGAACATGCCGCTGCCCACGACCTGTTGGGCCAGCGAGGGATCGGGCTTGGGGGCGCTGCGGGCCGCCTTCTCCGCCTGCTTGGCCTCCTTCTCCGCCTCCGCCGCCGCGGCGGCCGCCTCCGCCTCGGCCTCGGCGGCCGCCTGCTCCGCGCTGATCTTCTCGTACGCCGACTCGCGGTCGATCGGCTCCGCGTAACGGGAGTAGAGCAGCGAGGCCTTCACGGCCCCGTCCAGGGTCGCCGCGTCCACGGGCCCCATCAGCGACTGCGGGGCACGCAGCCGGGTCGCGGCGACGGGAGTGGGGGCGCCGTTCTCGCTGAGCACGGTGATCACCGCCTCGCCGGTGCCCAGACCGGTGAGGAGTTCCTCCAGGTCGTAGGGGGAGTTCGGGAAGGTCTTCACCGTCGCCTTGAGCGCCTTCGCGTCGTCCGGGGTGAACGCGCGCAACGCGTGCTGCACCCGGTTGCCGAGCTGCGCCAACACGTCGGCCGGCACGTCCTTCGGCGTCTGGGTCACGAAGAAGACCCCGATGCCCTTCGAGCGGATGAGCCGCACGGTCTGGGTGATGGACTCCAGGAACGCCTTGGAGGCGCCGTTGAAGAGCAGGTGCGCCTCGTCGAAGAAGAAGACGAGTTTCGGCCGATCGAGATCGCCGACTTCCGGCAGGTCGGTGTAGAGATCGGCGAGCAGCCACATCAGGAAGGTGGAGAACAGCTGCGGCTTGTCCTGGACCGCCGGGAGTTCCAGCACCGAGACCAGACCGCGCCCGTCGGCGGCCGTCCGAAGGAATTCCGAGGAGTCGAATTCGGGTTCTCCGAAGAACTCCGACGCACCCTGCTGTTCGAATGCGGTGAGGGCCCGGAGAATCACCCCGGCGGTGACCGTGGAAAGTCCGCCGATGCCCTTGAGCTCGGCCTTTCCCTTGTCGGACACGAGGAAGGCCACCACCGCCCGCAGGTCCTTCAGGTCGATCAGTTCCAGGCCCTTGGAATCGGCGTAGTGGAAGATCAGCCCCAATGACTGCTCCTGGGTCTGATTGAGCTGGAGCACCTTCGACAGGAGCACCGGACCGAAAGCGGTCACCGTGGCCCGCACGGGGATGCCGGTGCCGATGCCGCCCAGGGAATAGAACTCGGCCGGGCAGGCCGTGGCCGACCAGTCCTGGGCCACGTCCGCGGCGCGCTCCCGGACCTTCTCGTTGTCCACGCCGGGCGCCGAGATGCCCGAGACATCACCCTTGATGTCGGCGAGGAACACCGGCACGCCGTTCGCCGACAACTGCTCGGCGATCAGCTGGAGGGTCTTCGTCTTCCCGGTGCCGGTGGCCCCCGCGACCAGCCCGTGCCGGTTCAGCATCGACAGCGGAACGCGGATCTGGCGGTCCGGCAGGCACCGCCCGTCCCACAGCAGGGCACCCAGGTCCAGCGCGGGTCCGGTGAAGGCGTACCCGGCCGCGATCCGGTCGGCCGGAGACGCGGGGTCGGTGCTCTCACTCATGATTCACTCCCGAAATAGCCCTGCCTGTCACCTTTGCACCCACGCAGCGAGGCTGCGCCCGCAGGCACCGGCCCGGTAGGCTTTCCGTGTGATCTTCAAGCGCATCGGAAGCGGCCGGCCGTACCCCGACCACGGCAGGGAAACCACCCGGCAGTGGGCGGACGTAGCCCCGCGCCCGGTCCGGCTCGACCAGCTCGTGACCACCAAGGGGCAGCTCGACCTCGAAACCCTGCTCGCCGAGGACTCCACGTTCTACGGCGACCTCTTCGCGCACGTCGTGAAGTGGCAGGGCGACCTGTACCTGGAGGACGGGCTGCACCGCGCCGTGCGCGCGGCGCTCCAGCAGCGCCAAGTGCTGCATGCACGCGTCCTTGAGATGGACTGATTGCGCCTTTCGGGTCTGCCTTACCCGATCAACAGATCATTTAGTAGGCATCGTTCCGGTACGGCACTACGCTGCGCCCATGAGCATGCTCACACCCCCCGGCATGGGCGGAAAGTACCGCGTAACGGGAGCTGCCTACCCCCGCATGAGCCGACCCCGGCGACGCCGCCGGATCGTGTTCGCCCTGCTCGGATCCGTCCTCGCACTGGCCCTGCTCGGTTACGGGGCTTTGCAGCTCATCGACGTGTTCCGAGGCAACGGCGGCAAGAAGACGGTCGCGGCGGGCAAGGACTGTCCGACCGGCTCCCCGAGCAAGGCCGGACCGGCCTCGGCCGTCTCCGCGCGCCCCGCGACCCCGGCCGCCGCGGTCACCCTCCCCAAGCCCGCAGAGATCACGGTCAACGTCTACAACGCGACCCCGCGCGCGGGCCTCGCCAAACTGGTCGGCGACGAGCTGAAGAAACGCGGCTTCACCATCGGCCAGGTAGGCAACGCGCCCGCCGCCTTCGACAAGAAGGTCCCCGGCATCGGCATACTGCTGGGCGCCCCCACCACCGACAAGGCTGCGTACTCCGTACTCGGCACCCAGCTGACCGGCGTCACCCTGCAGAACGACACCCGTGAGGGCACGGACATCGACCTGATCCTCGGCAACACCTTCAAGGAACTGAACACGAAGGCGGACGCGGACAAGGCGCTGGCCACACTGGCCCACCCCGTACCCGCGCCCGCCAAGACGTGCTGATCCGCCGGGCCCACCCGGCGGACCTGACCGTGACTTATTCGGCGGAGCCGTACATGCGGTCGCCCGCGTCGCCCAGGCCCGGCACGATGTAGCCGTTCTCGTTGAGCCGCTCGTCCACGGCGGCCGTCACCACCGTCACCGGCGTGCCCGCAAGCTCGCGCTCCATGATCTCGACGCCTTCGGGCGCGGCCAACAACACCACGGCGGTCACGTCGTCGGCGCCGCGCTTGATGAGCTCCCGGATCGCCGCGACCAGCGTGCCGCCGGTGGCCAGCATCGGGTCGACCACGTACACCTGGCGTCCGGAGAGGTCCTCCGGCATGCGCGTCGCGTACGTGGAGGCCTCCAGGGTCTCCTCGTTGCGGACCATGCCCAGGAAGCCCACCTCGGCCGTCGGCAGCAGCCGCACCATGCCGTCCAGCATGCCGAGACCGGCGCGCAGGATCGGCACGACCAGCGGACGCGGGTGCGACAGCTTGACGCCGGTGGTCGGGCCGACCGGGGTCTCGATGTCGGCCTGCTCGGTCCGCACGTCACGCGTGGCCTCGTACGCGAGGAGGGTCACCAGCTCGTCGGCGAGCCGACGGAAGGTGGGGGAGTCGGTGCGCTTGTCGCGCAGGGTGGTGAGCTTGTGCGCGACCAACGGGTGATCGACGACCTGCAAACGCACAACATCCTCCAAGACTCAGCTGCCGCCAGCTGCCGGGTTTCGACCTGCGACCTGCGAAAACGGCCGCGGTGTGCGACCCACACGCAAAAGGCTACGCGGTGACACGACCCCTCCGCGTCCGAAGCCGCCCACGGGCCCGCGACACGCGGAGATGCGGCCCGCCCGGACGCCCAGCACCCTTGGTTGATGAGCACCTCCCTCGTCATCGCGGCCGTGGACGGATCGGAACACAGTCTCAAGGCGCTGGAGTGGGCCCGGACCTCCGCGCTCCTGCACGGCGGCGGGCTCATGGTCGCGCACGTCCTGCCCGACAGCGCCCAGTTGTACGCGGGCCGGCGCTCCGCCCTGCACTCCGCGTCCGAGCCGGAGCAGTACACCGACCCGGTGAGCGAGCACGTACGGGACCTCCTCGCGCGCGCCCCCGAACTGCCCGCCGAGGTCCGCTACGAGGCCCTGGAAGGGTCCGTGCCCGAGGCGCTGCGGGTCATCGGCGCCGAGTGCGACCCCCGGATGCTGGTGATGGGATCCCGCGGACGCGGCGGTTTCGCCGCCCTGCTGCTCGGCTCGAACAGCCGCGCCGTCGCCTCCACCACGACCTGCCCGGTGGTCGTGATCCCGCACGCCGGGCGCGTCGTGGAGGCCTCCGGGGAGGAGTCGGCCGGGCGGGTGGTGGTCGGGCTGCACGCGGCGGAGACCCCCGACGACGTGCTGGCCTTCGCCTTCGAGGAGGCCGCCGTGCGGGGGACCGCCGTCCAGGTGGTCTCCGCGTACGCCGTCCCGCCCTCGACGATGATCGGCGTCGACAGCCCCTTCGCGGTGATCCCGCCGGAAGGGCTGGCGGACGGCGGCGACGGGGTGCCGGCCGAGCGGGAGATGCTCCGCTCCCAGACGCAGCGGCTGGCCCCGTTCCGGGCCCGCCACCCGCACGTGCCCGTCGAACAGGCCGCCGTGCCCGGCGAGGCGGCGGGCCGGCTCGTCGCCGCGTCCCGCTCGGCCGCGCTCGTCGTGGTCGGCCGCCACCACCCCACCCGGAACGTGGGCCCGCTCATGATCGGCTCGGTCGCGCACGCCGTGCTCCACCACGCGCACGGCCCGGTCGCGGTGGTGCCGACACGGACGGAAGACGCCTGAGCTGCGAGAACCCTGGCGCGGGGGTGGCATCAATCGGGCGGTCCGGGGGAAGGTGGGTTCGGGGGGCGAGGACGACCGGACCAGCAGCCGGGGTGATGGCCCATGCCAGAAACAGAGCCGAGCGTGGACAGCGAAGAGGAAACGGCGGCGCAGCGCAGAGCGCGGCGCGCCCAGTTCCTACGGGACCTGAACGAGGCCCGCGAACTGCGCGACCGCGTCCAACCGCGCCGCGCCCGCGCCGCCCGCATGCGCCAACAGATGCGGATGCGCACCTTCCGCTGGTGATCCGCTCCGGCTCCTCGGATGATCCACCCGGCTCGCCCGGTGATCCGCCCGGCTTCCGGGGCCGTTCGGCCCCGTCGGAGTTTGAGCCGCGCGGCCCCGGGGCAACGCCCCTCGGGGGAATGGCGCCTCGGCCTTCGCGGGCCCCTCAGACCCGTCCCCCCGGCGGCGGCGCCCCGGCGCGACACGGCGGAAGACCTCTCGCAAAGCCGCTGTTTCTGCCACGATGCCGATTGGGCGGGGCACGAAGCGGTGAGCAGCACGACCGTTTCACCCCATCCTCCGGCCGGGGGGACCTCCAACCGGCACGCCTATGACCAGTGGGAGAGTCACGGTGTATTTCGCCGCACTGCTCGCGCGCACCGAAGATGGGTGGGAAGCGAGCGACCTGGAACTCGACGACGTCGAGTCCCTGACCGATCTGATCGATCTCGCCCGTTCCGCCGCCGTCGACGACGAGCCGGTGGTCGCCCTCATCGAGCAGGAGGACGCCTGGTTCGGCGTCATGCGCCTGGACGGCGAGGAAGACCCTCGGTACTTCGTGTCCAACGCCTCCGTAGCCGGCCGCAGCTCCTACGGCTCGATGCTGACCAAAGAGCTGCTGGGCAGCGAAGAGGAGGACGACGAACTCGACGAACTCGACCTGGACGGCACCGAGGACGGCGAGGAGGAGAGCGTCACCGCCTTCGCCGACGAGGACGACGCCGCCGCCTCCGCGCTCGGGACCGGCGCCGAGCCGTTGCCCGCCGGCCCGTTCGGCGACCTCGGGCTGCTGAACGACCTCGGCGTCAGCCCCAAGCAACTGACCGCCCTGGAGGGCGACGCCCTCTCGGAGATCGCCGAATCCCTCGGCGCCACCGAGGTCCTGGAGGCCGTGCGCTAGTGATCGACGAGCACGACACGCACCACCCCGGTCCCGACCCCGTACGGGACCCCTGGCGGGACTCCATGCGCCTGGCGCTCCGGGAAGCCGCCCTGGCGGTGCCGGCCGGCGACGTGCCGGTCGGCGCCGTCGTGCTCGGCCCGGCGGGCGAGGTCCTGTCCACCGGGCACAACGAACGCGAGGCCGCCGGCGACCCCACGGCGCACGCCGAGGTGCTGGCACTGCGCCGTGCGGCGGCCGCCCTCGGGGAATGGCGACTCCCGGGATGCACCCTCGTCGTCACCCTGGAGCCGTGCGTGATGTGCGCGGGCGCCCTCGTGCAGTCCCGGGTGGCCCGGGTCGTGTACGGCGCGGACGACGAGAAGGCGGGCGCCGCGGGATCGCTGTGGGACCTCGTACGGGACCGCCGGCTCAACCACCGGCCGGAGGTGGTCCGCGGGGTGCTCGCGGACGAGTGCGCCCGGCAGCTGAAGGACTTCTTCCGCGACCTGTGACCGCTGTGACGAGGGTCGCCCCGACACGGATTTCAGAGCACGGCGCACTTTGGGCTAAGCTCTCTCTCGGTAGCGTGTCCGAGCGGCCGAAGGAGCACGCCTCGAAAGCGTGTGATGGTGCAAGCTATCCGTGGGTTCAAATCCCACCGCTACCGCTCTGATCGAGAGCCCCGCCCCGCAAGGGTCGGGGCTCTCGGCTTTTCCCCGGGCCTCGACGCTTCCGGGGCCCTCACGGCTCCCCGGACTCTCGGCTTCCGGGGCCCTCCGGGGGACAGGCGCGTGACCGGCCGCCCCCTCGACCGTTGTCACGGCATGACCAAGACCCAGCGCATCCTCGCCGCCTTCGCCCTCGCGGGGGCCGCCGCGGGCCTCGCCGCTCCCGCCGCCTCCGCCGCGCCGATCGCCCCGCTCACCCTCCCGGACCTGCCGACGGCGGCCCCGGGCATGCCGCGCGGGGCGACGCCCGGATCCGTGAAGGAGATCGGCGCCAAGCTCAACGACCTGAACCAGCTCAACCGACTGATGGACCTCCCCAACGACCTCGCGCCCGTGATCGCGCCCGTACAGCCCATCACCGACCTCGCCGGCGGTATCGAATAGCCGCACCGGATTCGAACCGTCGGCTCGAACAGTCCGGCGGGCAGACCGCGCGGTCCGGCGAGCGACCCGCGAACGACCCGCGAACCGTCCGGCGCGCGGGCCGCACACGAAGAAGGCCCCGACCGGGGGTCGGGACCTTCGACGTCGGGACGCGGGAAGTGGCATCGGGGGGACAAGCCACTCCCCCCGATGAGGACGGAACCTGCCGGTCCGTACCGCGGTCAGGGGGAAGCCCGCGGCTCGGACCCCGCAGTGAGGTCCTGTCCCTCACCCACCGATTTCCTGCCAGAACCGGTGGGCTCGTCCCCCATCCTGCGCCTCCCCCGCCCCGCCACAGGGCGGCAAAGGACCCGGAACGCCGGGTCATTGGTCCCTAAAGGGCAGGTGAGTGTCCAAACCCGACCGGTTAGACTCACCCGACTTTGCAGGACCGGTTGGGGAGGCCGACACCGCTCGTGGACACCAAGAAGATCATCACGGGCGCGCTCGCCGTCTTCGTACTCTTCGTGATCATCACCCAGCCGATCAAAGCCGCCGATATGGTCCAAATAGGCTTCCAGGGAATCTCGGACGCCGCCCACGGGATCGGCGAGTTCATGACCGAACTGGTGACCTGAACCCGTACGCTGAAGCGGCTTCCGGACAAACCGGCCCCCCACTCCGACGGGTGGGGGGTCTTTTGCGTTATCCATGTTCGAACTGAATGCCCGTATATGGGCAATTTACCCTCAACACGGAGATATGCGGTGCTTGCGCATAGTGCACATCTCTTGTGATGCTATGACCGCTTTTGACGGATAGTTGACTGAAGGGGTGGCGTGACCGTGCCGGCCAGTACTGCGCCTCAGGTGCCACCCCAGCAGGACCCCCAGGAGCCACAGCACACGCAGGGCCTCCCCGGCCCGCACGCCGCCCCCGGCGCGCGGGACACCCCCGGCTCTCCCGCCCCGCACGGTGCCCCCGGCCCGCAGGCCGCCACCCCGCCCCACCAGGACGCCCAGGTGCCCCCGCAACAGGAGTCGCCCCGGCAGGAGTCCCCGGCGGGGCCCTCCCGGGAACCGTCCACCCCCTCACCGACGCAGGCGCCCACGACCGGCGAGACCGCCCAATCCCCCGCAGCACCGCCCCAGGAGGCCCCGCAGGAGCCGCCCGTCGCCCCGAGGCCGCAGAGCAGGGGCGCCGACACCCGGGCGCTCACCCAGGTCCTCTTCGGGCAACTGAAGGCGCTCCAGCCCGGCACCCGCGAGCACGACCGGGTGCGCGGCGCCCTCATCGAGGCCAACCTGCCGCTCGTCCGGTACGCGGCGGCCCGCTTCCGCAGCCGCAACGAGCCGATGGAGGACGTGGTCCAGGTCGGCACGATCGGCCTCATCAACGCGATCGACCGCTTCGACCCCGAACGCGGGGTCCAGTTCCCGACCTTCGCGATGCCGACCGTCGTGGGCGAGATCAAGCGGTACTTCCGGGACAACGTCCGCACCGTCCACGTCCCGCGCCGCCTCCACGAGTTGTGGGTCCAGGTCAACGCCGCCACCGAGGACCTGACCACCCAGCACGGCCGCACCCCCACCACCCCCGAGATCGCCGAACGACTGCGCATCTCCGAGGACGAGGTGCTGTCCTGCATCGAGGCCGGCCGGAGCTACCACGCAACATCGCTGGAGGCCGCGCAGGAGGGCGACGGCATGCCCGGGCTGCTCGACCGCCTCGGCTACGAGGACCCGGAACTGGCCGGCGTCGAACACCGCGACCTCGTACGGCATCTGCTCGTACAACTGCCCGAGCGTGAACAGCGGATCCTGCTCCTGCGGTACTACAACAACCTGACGCAATCGCAGATCAGCGCTGAGCTGGGCGTATCCCAGATGCACGTGTCGCGACTCCTCGCCAGGAGCTTCGCCCGCTTGCGATCCGCAAACAGGATCGAGGCGTAACCGGATCGGGTGGAGCTTCCCCGACGCGTTTCCCGACAGACCGGGCTCATTCCGCTCTGTCGCTGGAGATACATGTCGACATGGCGCTACAGCGTGTTGCCGACATGTGACATTCTGCTGGAACCGCGTTTGCCGCAGCCCCGCCTCCGGTATTCAGGTGGAGGCTGCGTTCCTCCGACGGGCGCGCAGAAGACGCGACCGTCCGCGACCTCAAGGGGGTGGCATGTCCGTAGACCAGGGCAGCTCACAGGTACTCACGCTCGTCAAGCGTGCGGTGCCGGCAGTGTCCAACCGCTCGGAAGCCATCGACACCCGCACCCTCTCCCGCTCCCTCTTCCAGCGCCTCGCAACCCTGGACGCGGACAGCCCCGAACGAGTGTACGTACGCGACACCCTGATCGAACTGAACCTGCCCCTCGTGCGTTACGCCGCGGCCCGCTTCCGCAGCCGCAACGAGCCCATGGAGGACATCGTCCAGGTCGGCACGATCGGCCTGATCAAGGCGATCGACCGGTTCGACTGCGAACGCGGGGTCGAGTTCCCCACGTTCGCGATGCCGACCGTGGTGGGCGAGATCAAGCGGTTCTTCCGGGACACCTCCTGGTCGGTGCGCGTCCCGCGCCGGCTCCAGGAGCTGCGACTGGCCCTCACCAAGGCCAGTGACGAGCTCGCCCAGAAGCTGGACCGGTCCCCGACCGTGCCGGAACTGGCCGCCGTGCTCGGCGTCTCGGAGGAGGACGTCGTCGACGGCCTGGCCGTCGGCAACGCCTACACCGCCTCCTCGCTCGACTCGCCCTCCCCCGAGGACGAGGGCGGCGAAGGCTCGCTCGCGGACCGGCTCGGCTACGAGGACACGGCACTCGAAGGCGTCGAGTACCGCGAGTCCCTCAAGCCGCTGCTGGCCAAACTCCCGCCCCGGGAACGGCAGATCATCATGCTGCGGTTCTTCGCCAACATGACCCAGTCGCAGATCGGCGAGGAGGTCGGCATCTCCCAGATGCACGTCTCCCGACTGCTGACCCGCACGCTCGCGCAACTGCGCGTGGGCCTGATCGGCGAGTAGGGAATCAACCGGCTCCGCACCGTTCCCAATTGACGATGCGTCAGGAAAACTGACGCGATGCGAACGGGATCACGCGCGGCGCTGGCCCTCACCCTCTGCTGCTCGACCGCCGCCGCGGCCCTCACCGGCTGCGGCGGCGCGACGCGCGACGGCTACGTGGCCGTGGGCGCCGCCGCGCCCGGTCCGGAGCGGGGCGCGGGGGAGAACGTACCGCCCCGGGGACAGGTGGAGCTCCAGCGACTCGGCGCCCCGCCGACGTCGGGCACCGCCTCCGCCTCCACCGGTACGCCGGCCGGCTCGCCCGCACCGCAGACCTCGGGCGACGGCGGGAACGGACCGACGCCCCCGCCGGGCGGCGGCTCCGTACCGGCTCCGAACACGGGCACGGGCGCGGAGCCCGGGCTCCCGGGCGCGCCCGCGGGCACGACGGGAGGTACGGGCGGGTCGAGTACGGGCGGCGCCGGCGGCTCGGTAAGCACGGGCGGCTCGGGAAGCACCGGCGGTGCCGGCTCGGGCGGCTCCGGTACGCCCAGGCCGCCGACGAGCCCGCCGGGCACCACACCGACCCCGACACCGGCACCGGCCACGCCGGCGCGACTGACCCTCGGCGCCCCGACCCGGTCGGGCGCGGCGGACCGGTGGTGCGAGAACGTCACGGTGAGCTTCACCAACACCGGCACCACGGCGGCCCGCTCCGGCACGATCACCTTCGCGACGCACATCATCGGCGCCCTCGGCGTCGACTGGGCCACCCGCACGACGACGCAGCCCCTGCCCACCCCGATCGCGGGCGGCACGACGAAGACGCGGACCTACACGGTCTGCGTCGAATCCTGGCGCGTCCCCCTGGGCATGCACGTGGACACCCGGAACGTCACCGCCACCTGGAACTGAACGAAGGGGACAGGACGGGACGGATCCGCAGGGCCGGCGGGGCCGGCCTCCGCGTCACGTCGTCGCGCCGTCACGCCGTCACGTCGTCGCCTGGTCGCTCGGTCTCTACAGGACGACCCAGAGGACCACCGCGAGGACCAGGATCAGAGCCGCCCCGAGGGCGATCCAGGTGCCCGTCTTCGAACCGGCCTGACGCTCGGCCCGCCGCTGCTGTCGCGCACCGGGCCCGGCCTGGCGGGCCGGGGCGGCTTCCTCCACGAACGCCCGGAACATCTGCGTGCTGCCCGCGGGGTCGTGGTTGCCCTCGGGGACCTGTGAGTTGTGGTTCTCAGCCATGGGTCAGGACCCTAGCGGGTTTTCCCTTTCCTTTACCGCCCCACCCCCCGAATTCATTTGCCTGTAGCAACCATCCGCTTCTATGGTTGCCCAAAGCAACAAGATGGGGGGTGCCCGGTGACGACTTCGACCACGTCCACAACCGCGACGACGGCCGGTCCGGGGGAGACGGGTCCGACGACGGGGCCGACGACGAGCCCGACGACCGCTCCCGCGTACGAGGAGCTGGCCCGCCAACTCACCGGCATCGGCGCGGTCAAGCGCGACCTCGCCCGCACCCTGCCCCCGCACTGCCCGCCCGGCTCGGCCGCCGTGCTCACCGTGCTCGACCGGCACGGCGAGATGCGGCTCGGCCGGCTCGCCGAACTCATGGCCATCGACATCTCGGTGACCAGCCGGCACGTGACCCACGTCGCCGAACGCGGCTGGATCGAGCGCGAGACCGACCCCGTCGACGGCCGCTGCCGGATCCTGCGGCTCACCCCGACCGGCCGCGCACTCCTGACCGACCTCGGGACCCGGTACACGCGGGCGCTGGAACGCGCCCTGGCCGACTGGTCCGCCGAGGACGTCGACGCACTCAACACCCTGCTGGCCCGACTCCGATCGAGCTTCTAGAACCCGAGGAAACGCATGGCAACGACCACACCCGACGGTGTGCGGGAAAGCGGCCGGCCGGAGACCACGTCCGACGGCACGCCCATGACGCACCCGCAGATCATGAAGGCCCTGTCCGGGCTGATGCTCGGCATGTTCGTGGCGATCCTGTCGTCCACGATCGTCTCCAACGCCCTTCCCGAGATCATCAGCGACCTCGGCGGCACCCAGTCCTCCTACACCTGGGTCGTCACCGCCGCCCTGCTGTCGATGACGGCCGCGACCCCGCTCTGGGGCAAGCTGTCCGACCTCTTCAGCAAGAAGCTGCTGGTCCAGATGTCCCTGGTGATCTACGTCCTCGGTTCCGTGGTCGCGGGCCTGTCCCAGAACACCGGCATGCTCATCGCGTGCCGCGTGGTCCAGGGCATCGGCGTCGGCGGCCTGTCCGCCCTCGCGCAGATCGTGATGGCCGCGATGATCTCCCCGCGCGAGCGCGGCCGTTACAGCGGCTACCTCGGTGCGGTGTTCGCCGTCGCCACCGTCGGCGGGCCGCTCCTCGGCGGCGTCATCACCGACACCGACTGGCTCGGCTGGCGCTGGTGCTTCTACGTCGGCGTGCCCTTCGCGATCATCGCGCTGATCGTGCTCCAGAAGACGCTGAAGCTCCCGGTGGTCCGGCGTGACGTCAAGGTGGACTGGCTGGGCGCCCTCCTGATCAGCGGCGCCGTGTCGCTGCTCCTGATCTGGGTCACCCAGGCCGGCGACTCGTACGACTGGATCTCCTGGACCAGCCTGGCGATGACCGCCGGATCGGTCGCGCTCGGCCTGCTCTTCGTCCTCGTCGAGTCCCGCGCGAGCGACCCGATCATCCCGCTGCGGCTGTTCCGCAACAAGACCATCACCCTGGCCTCGGCGGCCTCCCTGTTCGTCGGCATCGCGATGTTCTCGGGCACGGTCTTTTTCAGCCAGTTCTTCCAGTTGGCCCGCGGCGAGTCCCCCACGATGTCCGGAATCCTCACGATTCCGATGATCGGCGGGCTCTTCGTCTCCTCCACTCTTTCCGGTGCGGTGATCACCAGGACCGGCAAGTGGAAGGCCTGGCTCGTCGCCGGCGGCGCGCTGCTGACCGCCGGACTCGGACTGCTGGGCACCCTGCGGTACGACACCCCGTACTGGCACATCGCGATCTACATGGCGCTGACCGGACTCGGTCTCGGCATGATGATGCAGAACCTCGTCCTCGCCACCCAGAACCAGGTGGCCCCCGAGGACCTGGGCTCCGCCAGCTCCGTCGTCACCTTCTTCCGCTCGCTCGGCGGCGCCGTGGGCGTCTCGGCACTCGGCGCGGTGATGGCCAACCGGGTCACCCACTACGTCCAGGACGAGCTGACCGCCCTCGGGCCGAAGGCCGCCGCGATGGGCCACGGGGGCACCGCCGGCGGGGGGATCCCCGACCTCGACAAGCTGCCCGCGCCGTTCCGTACGGTGATCGAGTCCGCCTACGGGCACGGCGTCGGCGACGTCTTCCTGTACGCCGCACCGTTCGCCCTGCTCTCCCTGCTCCTGGTGCTGTTCATCAAGGAGGTCGCCCTGAAGTCGAAGCCGGCCGCCCACGCGCCCATGG
This sequence comes from Streptomyces sp. NBC_00513, assembly GCF_041431415.1. Taxonomy (GTDB): domain Bacteria; phylum Actinomycetota; class Actinomycetes; order Streptomycetales; family Streptomycetaceae; genus Streptomyces. The sequence goes on along the minus strand of NZ_CP107845.1, from coordinate 4,156,805 downwards.
CCGAGAGCGCCCCGCAGGCCCCGGCGACCACGTCGCTCAAGGCCTGACCCGCCCGGTCCCCCACGTACGCGGAGCTCCGGCAGGGCTGTTGCCCGGCCGGAGCTCCGCGCGTTCCGGGGTCGGTCCGCGGTCGTCCCCGCGGTGGTCCGGATCAGGAGGTGCCGGTGGCTCCGGAGGCGGGGGCGGTCAGGTCGTAGAAGGTGGCGCCGCCGACCGTCTCGGCCTTGAAGTTGGCCTTCACCCAGGTCTCGATGGCGCTGCTCGCACCACCGCCGGGACCGCCGCCCATCCGGGTCGTGCCCCGCTCCTGGCCCGTGCCGCCGTCCTCGGCGCCGCCCTGGCCGGTGCTGCCCTGGTCGGTGCCGCCCTGGCCGATGAACCAGTGGATCTTCCCGGCCTTCACGTACGCCTTGAACCGCTCCAGCGTCGGGGAGGGGTCGCTCCCGTTGAAGCCGCCGATCGGCATCACGGGCATGCCCGAGGCGAGCTGGTAGCTCGCCGCGTTCTGCGAGCCGATGGCGGCCGCCGCCCAGGTGTACCGCGAGGCGTCGGCGCGCAGGGCGGCCGTCGCCTCGGCGCTCGCCCGGGTCCCGTTGAGCAGTCCGCCGGCGCCGCCGGGTCCGCCGCCGCCCGGGCGGTTCCCGAGCCGCTCGCCGCCTCCGGGAGCCTGTCCCCCGGGGCCAGCCTGACCACCGGGACCTCCCTGGCCGCCGGGGGCCTGGCCGCCGCCGGGCATGGTCCGGCCGGGACCGCCCTGGGTACCGCCCGGGAACCCGCCCTGGGGAGCCCCGCCCTGGCCGCCGCCCTGGGGGAACGCGCCGCCGCCCGGGCCGTAGAAGGCCCGCATGCCCGGACCTCCGCCCGGCCCCCGCCCGCCCGCGACGGCCGGACCGGCGGTGACGATCGAGCCCGTGTGCGGGGTGTTCACCGTCGTCAGGCAGTACGCGAGGGGCCCGGCCAGCGCGGCCGCGAGGCCCACCCCGGCCACCGCGAGCAGGACCGGGCGGCCCAGCCGCGCCGCGAACGGCAGGAGCACCGCCGCTCCGAGGCCGGCGACCAGTACCGTCCAGCGCAGCCAGGGCAGGTACCCCTCCGCTCGGCCCAGCAGGACGAAGGCCCACCACGCGGTGAGCGCGAGGGTCCCGGCGAGGGTGAGGGAGGCCGCGCGGCTGCCCCGTTCCTCCCACAGGACGGCCACGCCCATGCCGACCAGCGCGGCCACGAAGGGGGCCAGGGCGACGGTGTAGTACTCGTGGAAGATGCCCTGCATGTAGCTGAAGACCACCGCGGTGATCAGCAGCGATCCGCCCCAGGCCAGGAAGGCCGCGCGGGCCATGCCCTCCAGCGAGTCGGTGGCCCGGCGGGCCCGCCAGGTGATCACCAGTCCCGCCACGAGCAGCACCAGGGCCGCCGGCAGCAGCCAGGAGATCTGCCCGCCGATGTTGCCGGAGAAGAGCCGGTCGATACCGGTCTCACCCCAGCCGCCGCCACCGCCACCGCCGCCCCCGCCGGGGCGCCCGCCCCCGCCGACGCTGCCGGTCTCGTTGCCGTTGATCCGGCCGAGGCCGTTGTAGCCCAGGGTCAGTTCCAGGAAGGAGTTGTTCTGCGAGCCGCCGATGTACGGGCGGGAGGCCGCCGGCCACAGCTCGACGATGGCCACCCACCAGCCGCCGGCCACCACCATCGCCAGCCCGGAGAGCAGCAGTTGTCCGAGCCGCCTGCGCAGCCCGGTCGGCGCGCAGACCGCGTACAGCAGGGCGAGCGGCGGCAGGATCACGAAGGCCTGGAGGGTCTTCGTCAGGAACGCGAACCCGACCGCGACACCCGCCCAGACGAGCCACTTGGTGTGCGCCCCGTCGAGGGCCCGCAGGACGCAGTGCACCGTGACCGTCAGGAGCAGGGTCAACAGCGCGTCCGGGTTGTTGAAGCGGAACATCAGCGCGGCGACCGGGGTCAACGCGAACGCGGCCCCGCCGATCAGGGCCGCCGCGGGCCCGAACTGGCGGCGCACGGAGGCGTACAGGACGGCGGTGGTGCCGACACCCATCAGGGCCTGGGGAACGAGGATCTGCCAGGCCCCGAGCCCGAACAGCCGGACGGACAGCGCCATCGGCCACAGGGCGGCCGGGGGCTTGTCGACGGTGATGGAGTTCCCGGCGTCCGAGGACCCGAAGAAGAAGGCCTTCCAGCTCTCCGAGCCCGCCTGGACGGCGGCGGAGTAGAAGGAGTTCGCGTAGCCGGAGGCGCCCAGGTTCCACACCAGCAGCAGGCCGGTGGCGAGCAGCAGGGCGACGTACGCGGGACGTTCCCAGCGGGGCCTGCCGATCGCGGCGTCGACCGCGGCGGGTGGGGAGGACGGGAAGAGGGGGACTGCTGCCGTGGTCATCGGTGGTCGTCCTTCGCGGGAGTGCCGCGCCGCTCGGGGAAGACCCAGGCGCGGAAGAGCAGGAAGCGCAGCACGGTGGCGGCGAGGTTGGCCGTGATCAGGACGGCGAGTTCGGTGGCGTGGGCCGGCGCGGTGGTGGCCGCGCCGAGCGCCGCCAGGGAGCCGCTGGTCAGCGCCAGGCCGATACCGAACACGACCAGGCCCTGGGCCTGGTGGCGCACGGCCCGGGCGCGGCCGCGCACGCCGAAGGTGAGCCGGCGGTTCGCGGCGGTGTTGGCCACGGCCGACAGCAGCAGCGCGGCGGCGTTGGCGGCCTGCGGCCCGACCGAGGACCGGAAGGCGGAGTAAAGCAGCAGGTAGAGCAGCGTGCTCAGCAGCCCGACGGCGCAGAAGCCGAGGAGCTGCCGGGCCAGCCCGCGCGGTACCTCGGGCAGGGCGGTCCGGTCGCGCGGATCGTCTCCGAAGGGGCGGGCGAGCCGGTCCAGCGGCAGCGCCCCGATGGCCAGCGCGCGACCCACCCGCCACATGCCCCGGAGGTCCTCGGCGGCCGTGCGGGCGATGTGGACGGTGGTGTCGGGGTCGTCGACCCAGTCCACCGGCACCTCGTGGATCCGCAGTCCGGCCCGCTCGGCGAGGACGAGCAGCTCGGTGTCGAAGAACCAGCCGGTGTCCTCCACCAGCGGCAGCAGCCGCTGCGCGACCTCCCGCCGGATGGCCTTGAACCCGCACTGGGCGTCGCTGAAGCGGGCGGAGAGCGAGGAGCGGAGCAGCAGGTTGTAGGCGCGGGAGACGAACTCGCGCTTCGCGCCGCGCACCACGCGCGAGGAGCGGGCGAGGCGGGTCCCGATGGCGAGGTCGGAGTGGCCCGAGATCAGCGGGGCGACCAGCGGCAGCAGCGCGTTGAGGTCGGTGGACAGGTCCACGTCCATGTACGCGAGCACGGGTGCCTCGGAGTGGGACCACACGGTGCGCAGGGCGCGGCCTCGGCCCTTCTCCTCCAGCCGGGTGCTGCGTACGCCGTCGACGGCGGCGGCGAGGCCGGCCGCGACCTCGGGGGTGCGGTCGGTGCTCGCGTTGTCGGCGATGGTGATCCGGAAGGGGTACGGGAAGGTGCGGGTGAGGTGCTCGTGGAGCCGGCGCACACACGGTCCGAGGTCCTTCTCCTCGTTGAACACCGGGATCACCACGTCGAGTACGGGCACACCGGGCACGGGCGCCAGGGGCGCACGGGCCGGGAGGGCTCCGGGTCCGGGAGAGGTGTCGGTTGGCATGTACCGACAGTCGCCGGTCGGGCTGTCACCGGTGTGTGGTGAGCCTGTGCCCCGTCTGTGAGTCCGTGGCGGTCGCGAGCGGCAGGCGCACCTCGAAGCTGGTCCGACCCGGTCGGCTGCGTACGTCGACCTGTCCCCCGTGGGCCGAGACCACGGCCTGGACGATGGCGAGTCCGAGACCGGTGGAGCCCGCCGACCTGGAGCGGGAGGCATCGCCGCGGGCGAACCGCTCGAAGACGTGGGGGAGGAGTTCGGAGGGGATGCCGGGCCCGTCGTCCTCGATCAGCAGCCGGACGGCGGATGTTTCACGTGAAACATGCGCGGTGACGGTGGTGCCGGGCGGGGTGTGGGTGCGGGCGTTGGCGAGGAGGTTGACCAGGACCTGCTGGATCCGGGCCGGGTCGGCACGGATCGGCGCGGGCTCGTCGGGGAGGTTCAACCGCCAGTGGTGCGCGGGGCCGGCGGCCCGGGCGTCGCTGACGGCGTCCACGACGAGCGGGGCCAGATCGGTGTCGGCGTCTCCGGTGGGCAGGGGGCGACCGGCGTCCAACCGGGCCAGGAGCAGCAGGTCTTCGACGAGTCCGGTCATCCGGGTGGCCTCGGACTCGATTCGGCCCAGCGCGTGCCGGGTGTCGGGGCCGGGCTGCTCGTGGCCGCGCCGGGTGAGTTCGGCGTAGCCGCGGATGGAGGCCAGCGGGGTACGCAACTCGTGGCTGGCGTCGGCGACGAACTGGCGGACCCGCATCTCGCTCTGCTGCCGGGCGGTGAGGGCCGAGGAGACATGGCCCAGCATCCGGTTGAGGGCCGCGCCTACCTGCCCCACCTCGGTGCGGGGGTCGGCCTCCGCGTCGGGAACGCGTTCGTGCAGGGCGGGTTCGCCGCTGTGCAGGGGGAGTTCGGAGACCCGGGTGGCGGTGGCGGCGACCCGGTGCAGGGGGCGCAGGGCGACACCGACGAGCGCCTGGCCCGCGAGGGAGGCGGCGATCAGCCCGGCCAGGGTGACGAAGACCTCCACCGCGACGAGGGTGTGGACCGTGGAATCCACGTCGCTGAGCGGGAAGCCGAGTACGAGGCTGCCGTCGGGGGAGGTCAGCACCCGGTAGCCGCCGAGCTGCGGCAGCTCCACGTCGGTCGGGTCGCCCCCGCCCGGGGCGGACGCGTGGGCGGCCCGCTCCAGCGCGGCCGTCTGGCCGTCGGTCAGCGGCTGGCGGTGGTCGAGGTCGGGGCCGCCCACGGCCGCGCTGCGGGCGGAGCCGATGACCTTCCCGTCGGAGTCGAGCCGGATCCCGGCGGCGCCGAGGGGGCTGCCGGGGGCCAGGACGAATCCCAGGCTGTTCTCGCGGGCGGCCTTGCCCGCGCCGGGTCCGCGGAGCGCCATGTCGAGGGAGACCCGCAGCTGGTCGTCGAGCTTGTCGACCAGGTTCTCGCGCAGTGCGAGCGTGGTGACGGTGCCGATGGCCGCGCCGACGACGGCGATGAGTGCCACCGCCGACAGGACGAGCCGGGTCCGCAGCGACCACGGCCGGCGGGGTCGGCCGCCTCGTCGGGGTCGACGTACGGGCACTACTCGGCGTACGGGCACTACTCGGCCGGCTTGATCAGGTAGCCGGCGCCGCGGCGGGTGTGGATCATCGGGGGCCATCCGGGGCCGCTCTCCAGCTTCCGTCGCAGGTAGGAGATGTACAGCTCGACGACGTTGGCCTGGCCGCCGAAGTCGTAGGACCACACCCGGTCCAGGATCTGCGCCTTGCTGAGCACGCGGCGCGGGTTGCGCATCAGGTAGCGCAGCAGCTCGAACTCGGTGGCGGTCAGATGGACCTCCCGGCCGTCCCGGGTGACCTCGTGGCTGTCCTCGTCGAGCCGCAGGTCGCCCACGACCAGGACGGATCCCCCGCGCGCGGCCTGCGCCGCGCCGGAGCGGCGGACCAGGCCGCGCAGCCGGGCCACGACCTCCTCCAGGCTGAACGGCTTGGTGACGTAGTCGTCGCCGCCCGCCGTCAGACCCGCGATCCGGTCCTCGACGGAGTCCTTGGCGGTGAGGAACAGCACCGGGACCTGGGGAAGCTCCCTGCGCAGCCGGCCGAGCACGGCCAGGCCGTCCATGTCCGGGAGCATGATGTCGAGCAGCACCACGTCGGGGCGGAACTCCCGGGCCGCGCGGACCGCGCCGGCGCCGTCCCCGGCGCTGCGGACCTCGCAGCCCTCGTAGCGCAGGGCCATGGACAGCAGCTCGGAGAGCGCGGCCTCGTCGTCGACCACGAGCACCCGGCAGGGGCCGCCGTCGGGCCGGACGAGGGCCGTGTGATTGCCGGTGGACGTGGACGCGTGTGAGGTGGTCGTCGCAGTCATGGGTACACGCTCACCGTTGCCTCTGAGAGCGTTCTTGCGCCTACCTGTGAATTTCCTGAGAATCGCCGGCCCGCGCGGGGCGGGGCCGCGGGGCGGGTTCCGGCGGGGGCTCAGGGCAGCCGGAACAGCCGGGCGCCGTTGTCGTGGCAGACCGCGCGCAGCCAGTCGTCCCCTAGGCCGAGGCGCTCCAGGGCCGCGAGCTGGTGCTCGTAGGGGTAGGGGATGTTCGGGAAGTCGGTGCCCAGCAGGATCCGGTCGCCGAGGTCGACCAGCCTGCCCAGGTCCCCGGCCGGGAAGCCGCTGAACTGCTCGGAGAAGTCGGTGAAGGCCATGGTGGTGTCCAGCCGGACCTCGCCGTACCGCTCGGCCAGGTCGAGGAAGTCGGCGTACTCGGGCATCCCCATGTGCGCGATCACCAGGGGCAGCCGGGGGTGGCGGGCCAGCAGCCGGGCGACGGGCTCGGGCCCGGTGTGCTTGCCGGGGACGGGCCCCGAGCCGCAGTGGATCACGACGGGGATCCCGGCCTCGGCCAGCAGCCCCCAGACCGCTTCGAGCCGGTCGTCGTTCGGGTCGTACCCGCCGACCTGGAGGTGCGCCTTGAAGACCCGCGCCCCGGCCTCGACGGCCCGGGCGGTGTACGCCGCCGCCCCGTCCTCCGGGAAGAAGGTCGCGGTGTGCAGGCAGTCGGGGGTCCGCGCGGCGAAATCGGCGGACCAGGCGTTCAGCCAGGCCGCCATCGCCGGCTTGTGCGGGTAGAGCATGGCGGTGAAGGCCCGTACCCCGAATCGCCGGAGCAGCGCGACCCGCTGCTCCTCCTCGTGCCGGTAGGTGATCGGCCACTCGACGCCGGTCAACGGTCCGACCGCGTCGAAGTAGTCCCACACCTTGTCCAGGACCCGCCCGGGCATGAAGTGGGTGTGCACGTCGACCAGTCCGGGCAGCCCGAGCCGCTCCCGGAAGACGCGCACCGCCTCCGCCGTCGAAGCCTCCGCCGTTTCCCCGGAGGTCGGGTCGGTGGTCGGCCCGACGCTCGGCTCGGGGCTCGGATCGATGGTCGGCTCGGGGCTCGGATCGATGGTCGGCTCGGGGCTCGGATCAGTGCTCGGCGCGGACAAATCCGTGGCTCCGTTCGACGGTCGCGACGTGCAGGGTGTAGCTCTCGTACCAGTCCTCGCGGCCCCGGCTCATGGCCGCCCGGTGTTCCCGGTCCTCGCGCCAGGCGGTCAGCGACTCCTGGTCGCGGAAGTAGGCGACGGTGATGCCGAGGCCGCCCGGGGTGCGCGCGGACTCGTGGCCGAGGAGGCCGGGGTTGGCTCCGACGAGCTCGCTCATCCGGGCGCCCGTCTCCGGGTAGTCGGTGTCGTCGGCGGTGCGGACATCGGTGAAGACGGCCATCAGGTACGGCGGTTCGAACGCCGGTACGGGCTGGATGCTCATGCCCACCACCCTCTGCGGCGGGCCCCCGGGATGTCCACAGGAAAGCCGCCCACGAGGCCAAAGGGATCCAAGACTTGACCATGGACGGCCCGCGCGGCCTTCACGACATGCGCCTCGGCCTGGGCGCCTCGCGGCCTGGGCGCCTCGCCCTCGCCGGTCAGAACAACCCTTCCTGCCCGATCTCCGGGGAGGGCGGCGCGATCACGGTCGTCGGCACCTCCGCGCCGCCGTCCTCCAGCGGTGCGACCAGCTCCCAGCCGGCGAGGAGCCGGGTGTCCACCACCAGCCCGTCCGCGAAGTGCAGATCCGGTCCGGCCGCGCCCACGAGGGTCCCCGTCACCGTCCCGTCGGGCACCATCTCGGTGACCACCCGTGCGGATTCGGGCAGCGTGTCGAGGCCGAACGGGACGGCGTGATCGACGACTTCGCACCCCAGCCGGTCCAGCGACTCCGGCCATCCCGGCAGGGCCGCGGCGCGGGCGTGCAGCTCGGCCACCTCCCCGGCCCGCTCCGCGCGCGGCGGCAGGTGGGCCCGTACGGCGCGCTTGCGGGCGTACGCGATCCGATCGGGCACCCCGAGGGCGGCCCGCAGCAGTTCCTCGGTGCGCCGGGTCGCCATCAGCGGCCCGCGCCCGAGCCAGGCCCAGGTCACCGCCCCCTGCTCCAGCAGCCGGGCCGGACCGCGTTCCTCGGCGGTGATGCCGACCTTGAGCAGGCCGGGCCCGAACCACGCCAGGTACACCCGGTACGTGCGCGGATCGGCGACGTTGGTGTCGGCGGCCACCGAGAAGGACCGGTCCAGCCGGGCGCACTCGGGGCACTGGGAGTTCCCCGCCCGGCCCGGCACCGGCCGGCCGGTGGGGCACGGGGTCCGCCTGCCGGCCCGCCACACGCCCAGGCAGTGCCGCTCGCCCCGGGCGGCGAAGGCCAGCCGGTGCCCGTACCCGAGCACGCTGCCGCGCTCCCCGCGCTGCGACTCGTACCAGCCGATGGACGGACCGCCGTCCTGCCAGCGGATGCCGGTGCACCACCAGGTCACAGCGGGAGCGGCCGTTCGAAGAAGGTGTCCAGGACGACGGTGGCCTGCGTTCCGCTGACGCCGTCGATGGCGTAGAGGCGGCGCAGTACGTCCTGCAGCTGCACCGTGGTGGCGGAGCGGACCTTGACCAGCACCGACGCGCTGCCGGCGATGACGTGCGCCTCCTGGATCTCCGGGATGGCCGCGAAGGCCTCCGCCGAGTCCCCCATCCAGGCGTTGGAGTCGACCATCACGTAGGCCAGCACCCCGCTGCCCACGGCGGCCGGGTCCACGTCGACCGTGGTCCGCCGGATCACTCCGCGCTCGCGCAGTTTCCGTACGCGCTCGTGCGTGGCGCCGGCCGAGAGGCCGACTGCCGCGCCGAGGGCCGCGTAGGACTGGCCCGCGTCCTGCTGGAGGCGCAGGACGAGCGCCCGGTCGATGTCGTCCACGCGATCTTCCTCTCATGTGCCCGTCGGGCCTTGCGAAGACGGTACCTGATCCTGCAATCTCACCATCACACCGAACTTCATTCGGTTGATCGAGCAATAGGGGGAACCGTGTCAGGTATCGCAGACCTCGGCCTGTACGAGATTCTGGACGATCGTTTCCGTACGGGCCGCTGCGCCAACGGCGACATGCGCCTGGAGCGCCTGTACGACGACTGCCGTTGGGCGGAAGGACCGCTCTACCTCCCCGCCTGGCGGCAACTCGTGTGGAGCGACATCCCCAACGACCGCATGCTGCGCTGGGACGAGGTGACCGGCACCGTCTCCGTCTTCCGCTCCCCGGCCGGCCACTCGAACGGCAACACCCTCGACCGCGAGGGCCGCCTGATCACGTGCGAGCAGGGCAACCGACGCGTCACCCGCACCGAACCGGACGGCAGCCTCACGGTCCTGGCGGACCACTGGGACGGCAAGCGGCTCAACAGCCCGAACGACGCGGTGGTGCGCTCGGACGGCTCCGTCTGGTTCTCCGACCCGGACTTCGGCATCACCAACGACTACGAGGGCCACCGCGCCCCGAGCGAGATCGGCGCCTGCAACCTCTACCGCGCCGACCCCGCGACGGGCGAGGTCCGGCTGGTCGCGGACGGCTTCCTGGGCCCGAACGGCCTCGTCTTCTCCCCGGACGAGAGCGAGCTGTACGCCGCCGACACCCGCGCGGGCCACATCCGCGCCTTCAAGGTCACCGACGACGGGACCCTGACGCACGACCGGGTGTTCGCCGTCTGCCCCTCCGTGGACAACATCCGCTTCGACGACCAGGGCCGGCTGTGGGCGGCGGCCATGGCGGACGGCGTGCGCTGCCACGCGCCGGACGGCACCCTGATCGGCCGGCTCCGCGTACCGGAGCCGGTCTCGAACATCACCTTCGGCGGTCCGAAGAACAACCGCCTCTTCATCACCGCCACCACCTCGCTGTACTCCCTGGTGATGTCGGTGACCGGCCTCCCCCGCGTGGCCCGCTGACCCCTGCCGCGAACCGGAGCGCACACAACGGACGCACCCGGTCCACGACCACCGGCCTATCGGGCGACGAACTGCGTGAGGATCGCCTGGACCTCGTAGATGTCGACGCCCTTGGTGAAGGTCTTCTCCACCGCGGGCGTCGGACTGCCCGATATCCAGATCTTCAGCTCGGCATCGAGATCGAAGTGACCGGCGGTCTCCACCGAGAAGTGCGTGATGCTGCGGTAGGGGATGGAGTGGTACTCCACCTTCTTGCCGGTGATGCCCTGCTTGTCGACGAGCACCAGCCGCCGGTCGGTGAACAGGATGGTGTCGCGGATCAGGAGATACGCCGCGTGCACCTGCTCCCCGTGCCCCAGCAGCCGCTGGTAGTCCCGCTGCGCCGACACCGGATCGACCGTGTGCGCGTTCCCGAACAGACCCATGGAACTTCCCTTCGAAGACTCGACGACCCTCGAAAGGCTAGCCGGCCCCTCCCCGCGCGGCGTCGTCCACCAGACGGACCCCCACCCGGAGATCCCCCGGAGGCGCCACGACCGGGGAAACGCGAGAGGCCCTCAGGATTTCTCCTGAGGGCCTCTGGCCTGCTGTGCACTCGGCAGGATTCGAACCTGCAACCTTCTGATCCGTAGTCAGATGCTCTATCCGTTAAGCTACGAGTGCTTGGACTTCCCGGGGTTTTGTGCCCCGTTGGCCTTGCGAGAACAACAATACATGGACCTCGGCGGGACGCGAAATCCATTAGCCCCACCGCCGTTGACCTGCGAAAACGCCCCTGAAGAAGATCATCCGGGCAGGGCCGGGAAGTGACCCCGACCGGGCTGCCGAGGGGTCCGCGAGGGCTCCTTGCGCGATCACGGGGGCAGAACCCCGGCACGACCCCACTTCGGCGCGCCAGGGTCCGGGAGCGGCCGGAAGTCGTCGACGAGTCGCCCGAAAAGCGTCCACGCGGCATCCGCGAACGACGATCACGAGACGGCGCCCGCACGAGGCCCGAACGCACCGAAGCCCCGGTCCTGAGGACCGGGGCTTCGGTGAGGTGCGGAGGCGGAGGGATTTGAACCCTCGATGGGGGGTAAGCCCCAAACCGCATTAGCAGTGCGGCGCCATAGACCGGACTAGGCGACGCCTCCAGCACACCCTCGCGTACGAAGGTGCGTGCAGATGATGACACAGGCCCGGGGCCGGTCACCAATCCGCTCCCACGGTACAAGGAACGACAGGTCCAGGGCAAAGGCTTAGGACCCCGCGCGCGGCACCTGTGTCGAGGGGCGCACGGCGGGAGTGGGACGGGCGCGGTGAGGGACGTACCAACGGGTGAACCGGCGGGCGTTCCACGGGAACCGGGCAGCCGTCCCGAGGGCGGCGGCGCGCCGCCGCACGCACACACGGCGTGCCGCGTGCGCAACGTCGGGGCCGGCACGTCGTTGGTGAGGCGTACGACGTACGGACGACCTGGAGTGCCACATGCTGCGTCTCGCCGCCTTCGCCGTCACCTCCGTCCTGGCCGCAGCGGCCGCCGGACCGCTGCCACCGCTGCCCCTGAACCTGCTGTCGCCGTCGGCGCCGGCTCCCGACCGGCTGACCGTCTCCGTGTCCAACACCGGCAACCCGCTCGCCGACGGCGACTACTCCCTGGAGTGCGACCCGGCCGGAGGCAACCACCCCCGGGCCCACGACGCCTGCGCCCGGCTCGACACCTTCGCGAAGAACGGCGAGAACCCCTTCGCCCCCGTCTCGAAGCGGCAGTTCTGCACCATGGTCGACGGCGGGCCCGCCACCGCCCGGATCACGGGAACGTGGGACGGCAGGAGGGTGGACGCGACGTTCCAGCGGACGAACGGATGCGACATCGCCCGGTGGAACAACATGGAACCTGTGCTTCCGAGTGGGCGTGCCTGACCTGGGAGGATGCGAAGGATGGGCGGAATACACCGCACATCCGCCGCCCCGCCGAGGGCCCGTGCCCTTAGACTCCTCCCGTGACATGCCGGTAGTCGTGGTCAGGGGAGGAAGCTCGTCGTGAGCAGCAGGCCATCCCGAGGCGCTGCTCGCCTCGCAGCAATACTCGACGCTCTTCCCGACGCGCTGTTGCTCGTCAACGCCAACGGCACGGTCGTCAACGCGAATTCGATCGCACTCGAGATCATGGAGAGTCCCGGAACGGGGCTCGTCGGGCGCGGTGTGCTGGACCTGCTGCCCGAGTTCGACTCCAAGTTGATCCCCGGCTCCATGCGCCGACCCGGCGACGACGAGGGCGGGCGGGCCAGGCCGAAGCGGATGACCGCGCGGCGCACCGACGGATCCGAGTTCCCCGTCGAGGTCACCAGCGCCCACCTCGACGGCCGTGACGCCTACCGCGAGCCCGCCCCGTCCTACACCGGTGACGAGCTGCTCATGCTCGTCGTACGGGATCTCTCCGAGACGGTGGACACCGAGGCCGAGCTGGCGCGTTCCCAGCGGCAGACCGAGATGATCCTGCGGGCCGCCGCCGAGGGCGTGGTGGGTACCGACACCGACGGGCGGGTCGTACTGGTCAATCCGGCCGCGGCGCAGATCCTCGGGTACCGCGCCACCGACCTCGGCAACCGCGAGCTGCACGGGCTGATCCAGCACTCCCGCGCCGACGGCTCGCCGTTCCCGTTCGAGGAATCCCCCCTCGCCGACACCCTGCGCAGCGGACGCAAGCACCGGGTCCGCGGGCAGGTCCTGTGGAACAAGTCGGGGCAGCCCGTCTCCGTCGACCTCACCACCTCGCCCGTACGGGACGGGGAACTGCTCGTCGGCGCCGTCATGACGTTCACGGACCGGCGGCCGTACGACGCCCTCGCGGCCCGCAACGCCCAGTTGATGGCACTGCTCGACGACTCGCTGCGTGGTCCGCTGGCCGAACTGCGCCGGGAACTGGCGACGCTGGCGGCCGACGACGCCGGTCAGCTGTGGCCCGAGGCCAACCAGCTGCTGCACCACCTGGCCGCCGGGTACTCGCGGATGACCACGCTCGTGGACAACGTGCTCGGCTTCCAACGACTGGACGCGGGCAGCGACAAGCTCGACAAGAAGAAGGTCCTGATCAACACGGTCGTCGCGGCCGGCGTCGACGGCGCGGTCGAGCTGATCGGGCCGGGCCGGGCGCAGTTCGCCGTGCACGCGCCGACCATCGAGGCCGAGGTGGACGGGGAGCGCGTCGCGGCCGCCCTCGCGCATCTGATCGCGGACGTGGCCGGGGTCGACGCCACCGGCAAGACCGCGCAGGGCAGCGGGTACGCCGACTCCACGATCGTCGTGGCCGCCGCGCAGCGCGGCGACGTCGTACGGATCGAGGTGCGCGGGCCCTACGAAGGGGGCAACCCGGTGCACGAGCCGATCGTGCGGGGCATCGTGGCCGCGCACGGCGGTGTGTTGCAGACGGTCGAGGTCCCGGGTGCGCCGGGCGGTGCGTACGTCCTGGAGTTCCCGCTGGGTGCGGGAGCCGGCACGGTGACCCTGCCCGAACCGGCCAAGGAGCCCGAAGACGAGGCCCCCGAGGGCAAGCCGGGCCGCGAAGGCAAGGGCGAGTCCGGCGGCCGGCGCGCACGGCGCAGCGGGGTGGACGCGTTCCTGGACGACGAGGCCGAGGAGCCGAAGGCCCCCGAGGGCCGTGGCCCCCAGCCCGGCCAGGGTGGTGGCGGGAGTGCGCTGGCGCTGCCGTCCGGACGGCGACGGGCCGACGGCAGCCCCGCCGACTCCGGTCCGGTGGGATCCGGGCTGGCGCAGTCCCCGGTGAACCCGGCGGGCCTGGGCACCGGACGCCGCCGGGGTCGTGACGGCGACGGCAGCGGGAACGGCGCCGCGGCCGGCGCCGCCCGGGGTCCCCAGAACGGTGTGAACGGCGGGCAGGGCGGCTCCGGTCGGCCGGTGCCCCCGCAGGGCACCGCGATGCCCGCGTTGCCGCCCGTACCGCCGGTCCCGGTGACCGAGCACCCCGCCGGACGACGGCGCGCGCTGGGGCCCGCGGGTCCGCCCGCGCAGCCCGGCGGGCCCGTGCCGGCGACCGGCCTCGTGCCGCCCGTCCCGCAGCGCCCCATCGCCCCCGAGGGCGGCTTCGCGCTTCCCGCCGGACCGACCCCGGCGGCGAGCCCGGTTCCGGGGCCCGCCCCGGCCGCCCCGCAGGCGCCCGCGATGGCCGGTTCCGCGCCCGCTCCCGCCGAGGCCGACTCCGAAGCTCCGGGCGGACGCCGCGGCAGGCGGGTGCTCGGCGCACCGGCCTCGGAGCCCGAGACCCCCGACGCCGCGCCCGAGGCCGGTGCGCGGGAAGCCGCCGACCCGGCCCACCCCACCGGTCGGCGCCGCGCCCTGCCCGCCACCCCGGCATGGCCGGTACCCGCCGCCCGGACCGCCGTCGAGGACGACGAGGCCGCGCCGGCCGCCGTCCCCGGCGCCCGGCAGCCGCAGGACGCCCCGGCGGAGGCCGCGCAGCCGATCAGCGTGCGCGCCCTCGGCACCCTGGGCCAGGGCATCTCCGTCGACGCGAGCGGCTCCGGTCGCAGGCGTCGACTCGCCGAACCCGCCGCTCAGGGACGTGCCTTCGCGATAGGAGCACCCGAGGCGGGCTCCGCCGAGGGCCCCGAGCCGCTGGACGGCCCCGGTGGCGCCGTCGAGGTGGTCAACCGGCCCGTGCCCCGCCCCGTGGACGACGAACTGCCGCCGGAGCCGCTGGACAACCCGCGCCGGCTGCTCGTGTGGCCCGCGCCCGACGCGCAGACGCAGCGGGCCCTGAGCGACCGCGGCTACCGCCCGGTGATCGTGAACTCCCGCGAGGAGGTGGACGCGCAGATCGCCGCCTTCCCCGCGGCGCTGTTCGTCGACCCGCTGACCGGGCCGATCACCCGGACCGCCCTGCAATCGCTGCGTCAGGCCGCGGTGGCCGCCGAGGTCCCGGTCCTGGTCACGGCCGGGCTGGGACACGCCACGCGCGAGGCCGCGTACGGCGCCGATCCGGCCGTCCTGCTCAAGGCACTCGCGCCCCGCGACAGCGAGCAGCACCCGTCCCGGGTCCTGCTGATCGAGGAGCACGAGGAGATCGCCATCGCCCTGAGCGCCGCCCTGGAGCGGCGCGGGATGCAGGTGGCACGGGCGGGCGCCGACACCGACGCCGTGGAGCTGGCGACCCGGATGCGCCCGAACCTGGTGGTCATGGACCTGATGCAGGTCCGGCGGCGCCGGGCCGGGATCGTGGACTGGTTGCGTGCCAACGGACAGTTGAACCGGACCCCGCTGGTCGTCTACACGACCGCCGGGATCGACCCGGCCGAACTGCCGCGGCTGGCCTCGGGCGAGAGCGTCCTGTTCCTCGCCGAACGATCCACGACCGCGGACGTGCAGGGCCGCATCGTGGACCTGCTGGCAAAGATCGGCACCAACTAGTCATCCTGGCCGCATGGCCATCACCCACACGACCGAGCACACCGTCCCCGCCGACAACGGGGAGGTGAACCTGCTCATCGCCCGTCAGGTGGAACCGGGCCACGAGGAGACGTTCGAGGCCTGGGCCCACGGCATCCTGGAGACCGCCGCGAGCTTTCCGGACCACCTCGGATACGGGCTGTTCCGCCCGGCCTCGGAGGGCGGGCCCTGGTTCCTGGTGCACCGCTTCC
The DNA here is from genome assembly GCF_041431415.1 of Streptomyces sp. NBC_00513. GTDB lineage: Bacteria > Actinomycetota > Actinomycetes > Streptomycetales > Streptomycetaceae > Streptomyces. The sequence continues at coordinate 4,141,233 of NZ_CP107845.1, read as the reverse complement.
GCAACGAGGCGGCGTTCCAGCGGTGGCAGGACTCCGCCGAGCGGGCGCAGTGGTTCGCCAACTGCCTCGGGCACCACCACACCGAGATAGCCCGGCGGGAACTCCACGGCATGGAGACCTGGTTCGCGAAGCCGGGTACGACCCGGCCCGCGCCGCCGCGCTGGAAGATGGCGATCAGCTCGGGGCTGGCGATCTTCCCGATCTCGCTGGCGGGCAACGCGCTGCTCGGGCCGTACCTGGTGGATCTGCACTTCGTGGTGCGCACGGCCGCGTTCGCGGTCGTCTTCAGCTCCCTCATGACCTACGTGGCCATGCCCGCCGTCAGCAGGCTGCTGCGGCCATGGCTCACCCGGGGCTGACATCCGCCGGCGCGTTCTCCTAGTCGAGCCTGGTGACCTCCAGTGCCCCGTCCGCGTACTGCTTCCGGATCACCTTCTTGTCGAACTTGCCGACGCTCGTCTTCGGTACCGCCTCGACGAAGGCCCAGCGCTCCGGGAGCTGCCATTTGGCGATCGACTGGGCGAGGAACGCGTGCAGCCCCGTGTAGTCCACGCTCGCGCCCTCCGTGCGGACGACCGTGGCCAGCGGACGCTCGCCCCACTTCTCGTCGGGGACGGCCACGACCGCCGCCTCGGCCACCTCCGGATGCGCCATCAGCGCGTTCTCCAGCTCGACGCTGGAGATCCACTCGCCGCCGGACTTGATGACGTCCTTGGCCCGGTCGGTCAGCGTGAGGAACCCGTCGGCGCTGATCACCCCGACGTCACCGGTCTTGAGCCAGCCGTCCGCGCTGAACTTGTCCTCGGGACGGAGCGGCTCGCCGTCGGCGCCGCCGTAGTAGGCGCCCGCGATCCATGTGCCGCGCACCTCCAGCTCACCCGCCGACCGGCCGTCCCACGGCAGGTGGTCGCCGCCGGGTCCCACCAGGCGCCCTTCGACACCCGCGGGGAAGCGGCCCTGGGTGATCCGGTACGGCCACTCCTCCTCGGCGGTCAGACCGGCCGGCGGGTGCGCCATGGTGCCGAGCGGCGAGGTCTCCGTCATGCCCCAGGCGTGACAGAGGCGGACGCCGAGCTTCTCGTACGCCTCCATGAGGGAGGGCGGGCAGGCCGCGCCGCCGATCGTGACCTGCTTCATCGAGGTCAGGTCGCGCGGGTTGGCGGTCACCTCGGCGAGCAGCCCCTGCCAGATGGTGGGGACGGCCGCGGCGTGGGTGGGCTTCTCCCGCTCGATCATCTCGGCGAGCGGGGCGGGCTGAAGGAAGCGGTCCGGCATCAGCATGTTGATGCCGGTCATGAACGTGGCGTGGGGCAGCCCCCACGCGTTCACGTGGAACTGGGGAACGACGACGAGCGTGGTGTCCCGGTCCGTCAGACCCATCGACTCGGCCATGTTGACCTGCATCGAGTGCAGGTAGACGGAGCGGTGCGAGTAGATGACGCCCTTGGGGTCGCCGGTGGTGCCGGAGGTGTAGCACATGGCCGCGGCCTGGCGCTCGTCCAGCTCGGGCCACGCGTAGGTGTCCGGGCGGCCCGCCAGCAGGTCCTCGTACTCGTGCACGCGCACGTCGAGGCCTTCGAGTGCGGAGCGGTCCCCGACCCCCACGACGACGACATGCTCGACGGTGGGCAGGTGCGGCAGCAGCGGGGCCAGGAGGGGGAGCAGGGTGCCGTTGACCAGTACGACCCGGTCGGCCGCGTGGTTGACGATGAAGACCAGCTGCTCGGGGGGCAGTCGCAGGTTGAGCGTGTGCAGAACGGCGCCCATGGACGGGATCGCGAAGTACGCCTCCACGTGCTCGGCGTTGTTCCACATCAGAGTCCCTATGACATCCGACTCCTGGACTCCGAGTTCGTCACGCAGAGCGTTGGCGAACTGAGCAGCGCGGGCGCCGATCTCCGCGAAGCTGCGCCGGTGCGGCTCGGCCTCGCCCGTCCAGGTCGTCACCTGGGAATTTCCGTGAATCGTCGACCCGTGGGTCAGGATTCGCGAGATCAGCAGTGGTACGTCCTGCATCGTGCTCAGCAAAGCGTCCTCCCGGTGAGCGCTGCGGCGCTGCGGCGGCTACGGATGCTGCCGATTCTGCGCACGTACCGGTCGGCATGTCACTACCTCACGGGTGGAAACCCTGGCGCTGTTTCACGTGAAACAGGGTGCGGTGACACGCGTGCTCGTGTTTCACGTGAAACACGAGGACGTGTTTCACGTGAAACACGGCGACACGCTTCCTCAGCGGACGACGGTGAGTTCCGGGTCCTCGCGCAGCTTGACCAGGGCGCGGGAAACCGCGCTCTTGACCGTGCCCACCGAGACCCCGAGCAGCTCGGCGGTCTGCGCCTCGCTCAGGTCCTCGTAGTAGCGGAGCACCACCATCGCCCGTTGCCGGTCGGGCAGCCGGGTCACCGCGCGCCACATGGCGTCGCGCAGCGCCTGCGCCTCCGCGGGGTCGGTGGCCGGCGCCTCCTCGCTCTCCGGAAGCTCGTCGCAGACGAACTCGTCCACCTTGCGCTTGCGCCACTGGGAGGTGCGGGTGTTGACCAGCGCCCGCCGTACATAGCCGTCGAGGGCTCGGTGGTCCTCGATGCGGTCCCAGGCCACGTACGTCTTGGCCAGGGCCGTTTGCAGCAGGTCCTCGGCGTCGCAGGGGTTGGCGGTGAGGGAGCGCGCGGTGCGCATCAGGACCGAGCCGCGGGTCCGGACGTACGCCGAGAACGACGGGTACGTCGTCGGATTCGAGGCGAGTGTGCACACAGGCGTGGTCATGCCTCCACGCTAGGAGCGGAGCGGGCTCCCCGGATCGGCCGCAGGTGCCGAAGCGGGGTCCATCTCAGGTTGTAGGGCCGGGCCGTACCCCACCTCCTGAAGGTGGAGGAGGCGGGCCGCCCTCGACCGTTCCCGGCCCTCGGCCGGCGCCTCTCCTCCGCCGCGCCCGGCCGTCCTCGGCTGCCGCCCCTCAGTCGTCGGAGCCGAGGATCAGGGCCGAGGTCGGGACCCCGGTGCCGGCGGTGACCAGGGTGTGCGCGGCGCCCGGAACCTGGTTGACGGAGGTCCCCCGGAGCTGGCGGACGGCCTCCGCGATGCCGTTCATGCCGTGCAGGTACGCCTCTCCGAGCTGGCCGCCGTGGGTGTTCAGCGGCAGCGCGTCGGCGGCGACGAAATCGGCGGCCTCACCGGGTGCGCAGAAGCCGAACTCCTCCAGTTGCATGAGCACGAACGGGGTGAAGTGGTCGTACAGGATGCCGACGTCGATGTCCGAAGCTCGCAACCCGCTGGTTCGCCACAGTTGGCGGGCGACCACGTTCATCTCGGGGAGCCCGCTGAGATCGTCGCGGTGGAAGGAGGTCATGGCCTCCTGACGGCGACCGGCGCCCTGGGCGGCGGCGGTGATCACGGCGGGTTTCCGGCGCAGGTGACGGGCCCGCTCGATGGTGGTGACGACGATCGCCTGGCCGCCGTCCGTCTCCTGACAGCAGTCCAGCAGCCGCAGCGGTTCGACGATCCACCGCGAGGCGGCGTGATCGGCGAGGGTGATGGGCTTGCCGTGGAAGTACGCGGCGGGATTGTTGGCGGCGTGCCGCCGGTCGGTGACCGCGACATGGCCGAAGGCCTCGGGGGTCAGGTCGTAGGTGTGCAGATAGCGCTGGGCGGCCATCGCCACCCAGGAGGCCGGGGTCAGCAGTCCCCACGGCAGCGACCAGCCCAGTGCCGCGCCCTCCGCCGAGGGCTCGCGCTGTTGGACGCCGGAGCCGAAGCGGCGGCCGGAGCGCTCGTTGAACGCGCGGTAACAGACCACCACCTCGGCGACGCCGGTGGCGACGGCGAGGGCGGCCTGCTGGACGGTGGCGCAGGCGGCTCCGCCCCCGTAGTGAATGCGCGAGAAGAAGGAGAGGTCCCCGATGCCGGCCGCCTGCGCGACGGTGATCTCGGGGCTGGTGTCCATGGTGAAGGTGACCATGCCGTCGACGTCGGCGGGGCCCAGTCCGGCGTCGTCGAGGGCGGTGTGCACGGCCTCCACGGCCAGCTTCAGTTCGCTGCGGCCGGAGTCCTTGGAGAACTCGGTCGCACCGATGCCGACGATGGCGGCGCGGCCGCCGAGACCGTCGCGGGTACGGACGCTCATGCCGTGTCCCCCAGGGTGACGGTGACGGTGCCCGTGACGTGCAGGCCGACACCGTTGGCGCCCACGACGCGGATCTCCGCGGTGTTCCCGTCGCGGGCGACGACGGTCGCGGTGAGGGTCATGGTGTCGCCGGGATGGTTGGGGGCGCCGAGGCGGATGGCCACCTTGCGCAGCACCGCGGACGGCCCGAGGTGGTCGGTGACGTACCGGCCGACCAGGCCGTTGGTCGTCAGGATGTTCATGAAGATGTCCGGGGAGCCCTTCTCGCGTGCGAGCTCCGCGTCGTGGTGCACGTCCTGGTAGTCACGGGAGGCGATGGCACCCGCGACGATCAGCGTGCGGGTGACCGGGATCTCCAGCGGCGGCAGCGTGTCGCCGACGTTCATGCGTCTTCCCCCTCGGGTATCGCGGCGCCGGCCGGCACCGGGTCCGAAACGAGCGCGCCCAGCTCGGCGAGCAGTTCACTGCCACAGCCCAGGTACGCGTCCAGTTGGCGTCCCCACAGGAAGTGCCGGTGTACGGGATGGTCCAGGTCGGCGCCCATGCCGCCGTGCAGGTGCTGGCCCGCGTGAACGACCCGCTTGCCCGCCTCCGAGGCCCACCAGGCCGCCGTGAGCGCGTGCTCGCGCGCCGGCAGGCCCGTGTCGATCCGCCATGCCGCCTCGTACGCCGTGACGCGGATCGCCTCGGTGTCCATGTACGCGTCCGCCGCGCGCAGCATGACCCCCTGGTTGGTGGAGAGCGGCCGGCCGAACTGTTCGCGGGTGGAGGTGTACTCCACCGCGCGTGCCAACGAACCGGCGCAGACGCCCGCCTGGAGGCCCGCGAAGGCGGTGCGGGCGGCGGACAGCACCTCGTCGTGGGCCCGCGGACCGCCCAGCCGTTCACCCTCGGCCCCGGCCAGGGTCAACGCGCCGGCCGCCCAGGGCGCGGTCGTCTCCACCGCCGAGATCCGCACGCCGGGCGCGTCCGTCGTCACGAACCACAGCGCCCCGTCCGTGTCCGGCACCAGGACGTGCGTGGCATCGCGCAGCCAGGGCACGGCCGGCACGGTGCCGGTGAGCCGGCCGTCCGGGTCGGCGGTGATCCGGCCGCGCACCGGGAAGGCGCCGGTGGCCACCGCCTCGCCGGTGCCCAGGGCGGGCAGCAGGCGGGCACGTTGCGCGGGGCTGCCGTGGCGGGCCACGGGGAGGACTCCGTACGCACAGGTGGCGGCGTACGGAACCTGCGCGGTGGTACGACCCTGCTCCTCCAGCAGCAGCACCAGACCCAGCAGACCGACCTCCTCGACGGCGGCGATCAGTCCGGCCGCGGTCAGGGCCTTCCAGAGCTCGGCGTCGCTGCCGCTGCCGGCGGCGGCGAGGCGTTCGTGGGTGGCGAGGTCCCGGAAGATCCGTGCGGCGAGATCGGCCGCGGCGGACTGCTCCTCGGTGGGGTGGAAGTCCATGTCAGCCCGCCTCCGCCCGGAAGACGGGGAGTTCGAGCGTGTCGTCGACGCGCAGGAACTCCAGTCGGACGGGCAGGCCGATGCGGACCTTGTCGTACGGGACGCCGGTGATGTTGCTGATCATCCGGACCCCCTCGGCGAGTTCGACGAGCGCGACCGCGTACGGGGGGTCGAAGGCCGGGAACGGCGGATGGTGCATGACCACGTACGAGAAGACCGTGCCGGCGCCGCTCGCCGCGACGGTGTCCCAGTCGGGGGAGGCGCAGGCGTTGCAGCCGGGGAGCCAGGGGAAGCGGAGGGTCGAGCAGGCCGTACAGCGCTGGATCAGCAGGGTGTGATCGCGGACGCCGTCCCAGAAGCCCTGGTTGTCGCGGTTGATCACGGGGCGGGGGCGGGCCGGGCGCGGGGACGGGGCGGGTTGGGTGGAGTGGCCTTCCCGGCTCGGCCGAGTGGATTGCTTCGGCTGCCGGGACCGGTTCGCGGCGGGCGCGTACTTGAGGATGCGGAAACGGTGGGTCCCGGCGAGTTCGCCGTTCGCGTGGACGTCCATCCGGGTCGTCACGAAGTACCCCGCACCCAACTTGGTCGTCTTGCGCGCCGACACCGACTCGATGACGGCGTCGAAGGTGACCAGGTCGCCGGGGCGCAGCGCACGGAGGTACTCCTGCTCGCAGTCGGTCGCCACCACGGAAGTGCAGCCCGCGCCGTCGAGGAGCAGGAGGAGCTCGTCGTAGGCGGAGGAACGGTCGGTGTGCCCGGAGAGCCCGCCCATCGTCCAGGCCTGGAGCATGGTGGGCGGGGCGATGGCGTCCGGGCCGGTGTAGGCGGGATTGGTGTCCCCCATCGCCTCGCACCAGTGGCGGATCATCGGCTCGTTGACCGCGTCCTTCGCCCGCCCCCCGGTGGCGGCGGGCTTCCCCTCGAAGGCCGTCAGCCGGGCGTGGAACCGGTCTTCCTCCGCCGCCGCGTCCGCCGCCGCTGCCCGTGTCGAGGTGTGCGGGAGGGTGTCCACCGCCCCTTCGGGGGGTTCGGGTGTGCCGGGTGTGTCGAGTGCTCCGGGCGCTTCGGGTGTGTCGGGCGTGCCGGGCGTTTCGGCTCCGTCGGCTGCTTCGGGTGCCCCGGCTGCTTCGGCCGTCATCGCTTCCTTCCCTTCATGCCGAGCCGCATCATGGCGACGATCTCCCGCTGGACCTCGCTGACCCCGCCGCCGAAGGTGTTGATCTGGGCGGCCCGGTTCAGCCGCTCCAGCTCGCCCCCCGCGAAGGCCGAAGGCCCCCGGATCAGCGCCTCCTCGCCGACGACCTCCTGGCACATCCGGTACACCTCGACGGTGGACTCGGTACCGAGGAACTTCACCCCGCTCGCGTCGCCCGGAGCCAGGTCTCCGCTGCCCACGTCCTGGACCAGGCGCCAGTTGAGAAGGCGTACGGCGGCCAGTCGGGCGTGCGCCTCGGCGAGCCGGGCCCGCACCCAGGGACGGTCGGCGGGGCGTTCGCCGGTGACCGGGTCGGGGGTCCTCGCATGCGCGAGAGCGTGGTCGTAGAAGTCCTCCGCCTGCATGCCGATGGCGGCCAGGGCCACGCGTTCGTGATTGAGCTGGTTCGTGATCAGGCCCCAACCGCCGTGTTCGGGGCCGACCAGGTTGCCGGCGGGGACGCGGATGGAGTCGTAGTAGGTGGCCGTCGTGGTGAGGCCACCGACGGTGTCGATGGGGGTCCAGGCGAAGCCGGGGGCGTCGGTGGGGACCAGGATGATGGAGATGCCCTTGTGCTTGGGGGCCTCGGGGTCGGTGCGACAGGCGAGCCAGATCCAGTCGGCGTTCTGGGCGTTGGACGTGAAGATCTTCTGACCGTCGATGATCCAGTCGGCGTCGGTGTCTTGGTCGACTTGGCCGACTCGGTCGGCTCGGTCGGCCCGGTTGGCCCGGTTGGCTCGGTCGGCCTGGTTGGCCTGGTTGGCCTGGTTGGCCTGGCCGGCTCGGTCGCCTTGGTCGGCTCGGTCGGTGCCTTCGTCGCGGGTGTCGCTGCCGTCGTGCGTGGCGTCGGCATCGCGTACGGCGCGGGTGGCGTCGGCATCGCGTACGGCGCGGGTGGCGCGTACGGCGCGGGTACGGAGCGAGGCGAGGTCGGTGCCGGCCTCGGGCTCGGAGTAGCCGATGGCAAAGACGATCTCCCCGGCGAGGATCCGGGGGAGGAAGTAGTCCTTCTGTTGCCGGGTCCCGTACTTCATCAGAGTCGGGCCGACGGTGTTGAGCGTGACCATGGAAACGGGGGCGCCGGCCCGGTAGGCCTCGTCGAAGAAGACGAACTGCTCGGCCGCGCCCCTGCCTTGGCCTCCGTACTCGGCGGGCCAGCCGAGTCCGAGCAGCCCGTCGGCGCCTATCCGGCGCAACAGGGCGCGTTGCGCGACCGGATCCTCGGGAAGTCCGTCCGGCATCAGGTTCCCGAAGTACTCCCTCAGTTCGGCGCGAATCCTCAACTGTCCTTCGGTCGGGGCGAGGTGCACGGCGCAGGCCTCCCGGCATCACATCAACGACGAAACCTGACTGTCCGTCAGATCTGGTGTGGATGTCAAGGTTCACCGAGGCCCCCGTCGAAGCGAGGGCGGGCACGTCCCGTCGCGGCAGGAGCACGCGCACCCGGCGCCCGGGGCAGGGAAACGCCCGAGGGCGCCTGCGCTACCGGACCCCAGCCGGTCCGGTCACACAGACGCCCTCAATACTCATCGCGGCTCAGGCCGCCTTCGGAAGGATCAGAACAAGGGGAAGAAGTTGACCGCAAGGTTCGCGTTGTGCTGCTCGATCGCGGTGAAGGCCGACCCGTTGACCTGCGCGGTGCTGTTCTGGTTGGACGCGCCGGAACCGGTGGCCACCTGCTGCGAGGTGGAGGAGTTCCCGTTGTTGTTGCCACCCACGCCACTGCCGACGACGCTCGCGAACGAGCCGTCGTCGGCCGTGGCCACACCTCCGAACAGGGCGACGGCGAGCGGGAGAGCGGCGGCAGCGGCGATGACGCGGGCGGTGCGAATGCTTGCCATGTCTTTATCCTCCAGAAAACCGAAGTGGACTTCTCACCAGGGCAGTTGGCCGACCGACCCGGTCATAACGTGTGGTGACGACGTCGCGACCTCAGAGTTGCCCACCGAATCCCCGGCGAACCACCCCGGAGCCGCTGATTCCCCCGCAAGCATGAGCAACATCGGATAAACCCCATTCACGCCCCGCCCGCCCCAGGTCAGCGACTCCCCACGCGTCGAAACCCCTGCGACATCAGTGCGGAATCGTTCCGCCAAACCACCGCACCCCGGACATGCCAAAAAGGGACCGCGTCCTCCGGGAACCCCACCGCCTCCCGGGCCTGCGACCCTGCGTCACCTTGCGGCGACAAGCTCCGCGCCCCCTGCACGCCCCCGGCGCCCGCCGGAGTGAACCGTCCATGCCCCGCTCCGGGGCACGCCGTGGCGCGATCCGCGGTCGCGTGACGACCGGGCTCAAGCGCCTACCACTCCACGTGCTCCACGTGCTGCCGTCGTACCACCGCGCCGGGTGCTGTCGCGCCGGCAGCGCCTTGCGCCACCGCGTGAACGTTCCGTCGCACCGTCATCTCGGCGGTCGTCGTGTCTCTTGTCTTTACGTTCGTCTTGCCGTCTGCCTTGTCGTTCGTCGCGTCGCTTGTCTTGTTCGTTCGTCTCGTCGCTTGTCTTGCCGTTCGGCTCGTGGCTCTTCTTGCCGTTGCCTGGTGACTCGCCCTGTCGGGCGTCTCCGTCGTACGCCGTGTGGCGCGTCCTGCCGCTCGGCCTCGTGGCCGCGCTGCCTTGCCCGTCTCCTGACATCGGTGCCGTACTCGCCGTACCGCTCCGCTGCCATGCGACGTTGGCTCGCTGCCGCCGGACTGCCTCGGCGACGCTCGTTCGTACTGCCGGCTTCACGGACTGCCAACCCTGGCCCCTCGGCGTCTCGCCGAATGGCCGCGCTGCCGTACCGCCGTCCTGCCGTAACGCCTTGCTGCCGTGTCGCCTTACTGCCTGACCGCCGTGCCGTACCGCTCTACGGCTGTACTGCTCTACGGCTCTGCGGCTCTGCGGCTCTGCGGCTGTACTGCTCTACGGCTGTATCGCTTACCGCTCTGGTGCTCTACCGCTCTGCTGATCCATCTGCCCGGCGTAGGCGCGTACGCCTGCCCGTCCGGGCGGTGCCGCTCCGTACCCACGATGCCCACGGCCCCCAGGGCCAGGCGATTGCGCGAGCACGTGTATGACCCGGCGGGTACTACGCGGCGAGCGCCATGCCTCGTGCGGCGATTCCGGCCGAGGTGGCGGGGGCGACCGCGGTGACAGACGCGGCAGGGGTGAGCGGTGCGAGCGGGGTGGCACCGTCGACCGGGCTGACAGCGGTACCGGCGTTCCCGGCGGCGAGGGCAGTGGTCGAGCGACGAACGGACGGGGTCTTGCCGTGGGCCTCGGCCCGGATCCGCTGCTTGATGGTGGGCGGGAGCGAACCTCCCCGCATCATCGCCCGCCACGTCCGCCGGGCCATCACGGCCGGCCGACGCACGGTGGTGGTCGGAACCACCGGAGCGGAAACGGTGGCGGAGGCGGCCGGGGCCACCTTGGCGCCGAGGCCGATGGCGGCGAGGAGTGCCACGAGTGCGGCGAGGACGGCGGTCCAGATGGACGTGACGCTGCTGCGGTTTGCCATGACGGGTTGCCTCATTTCGCGATGTTCCGAAGGGCCGATCTGAATACATTCGCCATGATGTGTGCGCAACCGGAACGCCTCCATCACGCGCGCCGATCTTCCGACAAACACCACTCAGAAGGCCTAAATCGCCCGCCGGAGACCGCGAAACGCCCTGGTGGACTGGACACCATCCCGGCCCACCGGACCGACCTACAGCACGGCCAAGGACACCGGGGCGAAGGCCATGTTCTCTTCGCCTCCGAACCCTGAGGTTCGACCGCCACGACATCAAGCAGCAGAAAAAGATCCTCGCCGACACCTATGCGGGTGAGAGGTGGGAGGTGCCGCGCCTGCCGGACGAACCACCGACCGCTCGTTCCTCGCGCGCATGACGAAGGGGCGCGGACGACGAAGGGGCGCCCCTGACGCGGGACGCCCCTTCTGATCAGCACATCGTCTGACCCGGTGCGGTGGGTGTGGGATTTGAACCCACGGTGACATCGCTGCCACGACGGTTTTCAAGACCGTTCCCTTAGGCCGCTCGGGCAACCCACCTGGCCGGTACAGAGTACCGGGCGGTGGGGGTGTGCGGGGGCTGGTCAGGCCGTTTGTGCCTGGTCGTACGCCGCTTTGGCCTCATTGCCGAAGTACGGGCCGAACATCCGGTTCGGCAGGAAGACGTATCCGAAGCTGTTCACCGAGACCTGGGTGCCGAGTCCGGTCGCCTCGTTGAAGTCCTGGAACCAGGGGCCGCCGCTGGAGCCACCGGTCATGTTGCAGCCCAGCCCGTGGTCCTTGGTGAGCAGGAAGTCCTTGCTGCTGTTGCCGCTGCAGTAGACGAGCTTGGTGCCGTCGTACGGCGCCGCGGCGGGGAAGCCGAAGGAGTACATCTTCTTGTTGTAGCCCCCGTTGAACAGGATTCCCTGGGCCCCGACGACCTGACTGAGCTTCTGGCCGTTCAGCGGGGCGACCACGGCGAGGCCGACGTCCATGTTCATGTCCTCGCTCGCCGCCCACTGCGCGGTGGCGAAGGTGCGCGTGGCCGACCACTGGCCGAAGGGCGCGCTGCCGTTGTCGTACGCCGGGACGAAGACCCAGTTGGTGTGCCAGGCGCCCTGGTACTTCACGCAGTGCCCGGCGGTGATGACGGTGCTTCCGTTCGCGCTGGTGATCGAGTCGCCGGAGCAGGACGCCGTCCGGTCGCCCATGGTGAAGAACACCCGCCCGGACGTCTTCACCACCGCCCCGCCGCCCGTCCACGCGCCACCCGCCTGCGGGAACGCGGTGGGTGAGGCGGGAGCGGTCGTGGGAGCCACCCGGGTGGGTCGGTCCGCCGGAGAGGGCGCCTTACGGATGGTCCCCGGCGCCGCCGTGACGTCCAGCGGGGCCGCGGACCGCATGCGCTCCGCCGTCCAGAAGCCCTGGCTGTGTTGCTGTCGGAACGAGACGGGGGCGTCGGCGGCGACCGACGGGGTGGCGACGGTCAGGGCGCCGGCCAGCAGGGCACCCGCGGCCAACAGAACCGATAAGGCCGTGCGATGACGATTCACGCAGGACTCCTTCTGCCGTGCCCGGGCCGGTCGGGTCCGGGCAGGGTGGGGGTGAAGAGTTGCCGGTGCGGATCGGGTGCAGGGTTGCACGGGCCGTACGAGATGTCAGGCACCGGTCGGAACGTTCGTTCGGTTCCGGCCAGGAAATGGCCAACTCCTCTCCGTTCCCGGACACCTGAGAGGTTCCATCGGACACCGCCGGCGTCCGGTCAGAGCGTGAGCAGGACGCCCGCGTACGAGGCCCCGGCGACCACCACCCATGCCCCGAGACCGAGCAGCGCCGCCCGCCCCCCGGTCCGGGCGAGGGTCGGCAGGTGTACCGCGCTGCCCAGGCCGAACAGTGCCGCGGCCAGCAGCGCCTCCTGCGCGGTGTGAGCCCACTCCAGCGCCACGTCGGGCAGCACGCCCGTCGCCCGCAGCGCGGCGGCGGCCAGGAAGCCGGCGACGAACAGGGGTACCGGGGCCGGCCGGCGGCCCGAGGCCGTGCGCACTCCGCGTCGCCGGGCCCGTACGGAGAAGGCCACGGCCGCGACGAGCGGCGCCAGCAGTGCCACCCGCATCAGTTTCACCAGGACCGCCTCGCCCAGGGCGCCGGGACCCGCCGTCTGGGCCGTCGCCACGACCTGGCCGACGTCGTGGACGCTCGCGCCCACCCAGCGTCCGAAGGCGAGGTCGGACAGCGCCAACGGGTCCTGGAGGAGCGGGAGTACCGCGATGGCCAGCGTCCCGCAGAGGGTGACCAGGGCCACCGACGAGGCCACGTCCTCCTCGTCGCTGCCGGACACCTGGCTGACGGCGCCGATCGCCGAGGCCCCGCAGATCGAGTAGCCGGTCGCGATCAACAACGGCTGATCGCCCGGCAGTCCGAGCCTCCGGCCCAGCCAGAGGGTCCCGAGGAAGGTGGCCGCGACCACCCCGGTCACCATGGCGACGGTCGCCCAGCCCAACCCCAGCACCTGGTCCAGGCCGAGACCGAGCCCCAGCAGGACGATGCCGATCCGCATCAGCCTCCGGCCCGCCAGGGAGAGACCCGCCCGCGCGGGACCTCGTACGACGGTCCGCAGACGCGGAAGGTGGGCGATCACGATGCCGAGCACCACCGCCGCGGTCAACATCGGCACGGCCGGCACCACCCGGTGGACGCACCAGGCCACGAAAGCACCCGCGACGGCCAGCCCCAACCCCGGCCAGGGAGACGATGTTTCACGTGAAACAACGCGTGCCCGCCCGGGCCGGTGGACGGGGCGGTGCAACAGGGCCATCAGTCGGCCGGGAGGGTGTAGACGCGGCGGACGCTGCTGCCCAGGCGGGAGACGTCGGCGCCGTAGACGTGGAGGGATATCGCCGTCGTACGGCAGGAGTTGCGGACCTGGTGGATGTCGCCGGGCGGGGCGAACCCGCAGACGTCGCCCTGGTCGTTGACCACCTCTTCGGTGGGCACCAGCCGGGCGCCGTACGTGCCCGTCGCCGGGGCGAGCCGGTAGCGACGCTCACTCTCCGCACCCTGGTGGACCCCGGCCACGCACCACGAGACGTGGTCGTGGATGGACGTCTCCTGACCCGGCAGCCACACCAGTGCCACCACCGAGAAGCTGCCGTCCGGCTCCGCGTGCAGGATGTGCTGCCGGTATCGGTCCGGATGCCCCTCGCACTGTTCGGGGGCGAGCAGGTCGGACGCCCCCAGGTGCGGGGCGATCCGCTCGCCGACCAGGTAGGCGGTCAGGTCGGGGGCGAGCCCGCGTTCCACTACCGTACGGATCTCACTGACGAGGGCGGCCATCCTCGCGGTCGTTCTGGCCGGCGTGGTGGTGGTCATAGGGGCAGCGTCGAACAGCCCACCGATCACGTCCAACGACAGTTTTCACCCGAAATCCCAAGCACAGCTTATGGATTGGGTCGGGCGATCATGCTTGCGGTCAGCAGCCGACCCGGTTCGACGCCACCCGCCTCAGCTCGTCCAACACCACGGCCGTCGCGGGAATCCTCAGGTGGTCCCGGTACACGTACGCGGAGATGTGACGGCGGGCCGCCGGCTGGAGGGCCCGCCCGCAGACCCGGGTGAGGGCCAGTGACGGCAGGACGAGGGCGGGCATCATCGCCACGCCCAGGCCCTGCGCGACCAGGCTCTGCACCACCAGGTTGTCGTCGGTCGCGAACCGGATGTCGGGGACGAAGCCGAGCTCCGCGCACTCGTGCAGCAGGTTCGCCCGGCAGCGCGGGCACCCGGCGATCCACCGCTCCTCGGCCAGGTCGGCCAGGTGGACGGCCCGGCGCCTGGCCAGCGGATGCCCGGTCGGCAGGAGCACCGTCAGCTGGTCCTCCAGCAGCCTGACCTCGTCGACCTCCTCCGGAACCTCCTCGCGCAGTCCGGGGTAGGTGAAGGCCAGCGTGATGTCGCACTCGCCGCGTTGCAGCCGATGCAGCGACTCCGGCGGCTCCCCCTCCAGCAGTTCGACCTGGATGCCCGGATGGGAGGCGGCCAGCCCGCTGAGCGCTTCCGGTACGAGGGCGACATTGGCACTGGGGAACCCGCAGACCCGGACCCGGCCGGTGCTCAGACGCGCGTACGCCTTCAGTTGGGCCTCGGCGGCGGAGAGGCTGCCGAGGATGGAGTCGGCGTGCCTGGCCAGGGACCGGCCGGCCTCGGTGAGTTGCATGGTGCGGCCGATACGGGTGAACAGCGGCGTGCCGACGGCCCGTTCGAGCGCCTTCATCTGCTGGGTGATCGCGGGCTGGGTGTATCCGAGGGCCCGCGCGGCGGCCGAGTACGAACCGGAGGCGACCACTTCGTGGAATGTCCGTATGTGCCGGGAATCGAACACGCCCAAAGCATAAGCGGACGTTGGGAGGGGCCGCAGGCTTAATCGCGCCTGCGGCCCCTCTCCATCAAGCCGGCGTCCAGCACCTGTCGAGCGGGCCGGTCGAGCGGAGCCGGTCGAGCCGGGCCGATCGGGGCCGTGGGTGCGTGGGTGTCACTTGTCCCCGGTCCGCGAGCCGAGGGTGATGTCCACGGTGCTCGGCTTGCCACCGCGCAGGTAGGTCAGCTTCACCGTGTCGCCCGGCTTGTACGTCCAGATCTCGCTGATCAGGGTCGGGCCGCTGTCGATCGACTTGTCGCCCAGCTGGGTGATGATGTCGCCGGGCTTGAGGCCCGCCTTGCCCGCGGGCCCGTTCGGGTCGACCAGTTCGTTGGCGGGGGCTCCGGACTCGGAGATCTTGGCGCCCTCCGTCTTGGCCTGGAGGTCGACGGAGACCGAGATCACCGGGTAGACCGGCTTGCCCGTCTTGATCAGCGACTCGGCGACGTTCTTCGCCTGGTTGATCGGGATGGCGAAGCCGAGGCCGATCGAACCGGCCTGACCGCCGCCGAAGCCGCCGTTGCCGGCCGACTGGATCGCGGAGTTGATGCCGATGACCGCGCCGCGGCCGTCGAGGAGCGGGCCACCGGAGTTGCCGGGGTTGATCGAGGCGTCCGTCTGCAGGGCGCTCATGTACGAGTTCTTGCCGCTGGAGCCGTCACCGGAGGCCACGGGGCGGTTCTTGGCGCTGACGATGCCGGTGGTGACCGTGTTGGACAGGCCGAAGGGGGCGCCGATCGCGATGGTCGAGTCGCCGACGGCCACCTTGTCGGAGTCGCCCAGCGCCAGCGGCTTGAGGCCGGCCGGCGGATTCTTCAGCTTGAGCACGGCCACGTCATAGCCCTCGGCCCGGCCGATGACCTCGGCCTCGAACCGCTTGCCGTTGGAGAAGGTCGCGGAGAGCTTGCCGCCATTGGCCGCGGAGGCCACCACGTGGTTGTTGGTGAGGATGTGGCCCTGCTCGTCGTAGACGAAGCCGGTACCCGTGCCACCCTCGCCGTCACCGGCCTTCGCCTCGATGGTCACCACGCTCGGCAGCGCCCCTGCCGCCAGACCGGCGACGGAGCCCGCCTCCCGCTTGAGGTCCTTCGGGGTGCTGGCGCTGATGGTGGTGGAACCCGAGCCGTCGTGCGAGCGCTCCGAGGCCCAGTAGCCGATGCCGCCGCCGACACCGCCCGCGATGAGAGCGGCCGCGAGCACACCCGCGATGAGGCCGCCCCTGCCCTTGGGCTTGGGCGGGGGGCCGTCCGTGGTCAGGGGCGCTCCCCAGCCGCCACCGCCGTGGCCGCCGTCGGCGTACGAGGGAACGGTGGGCGGCGGCGGGGGCCAGCCCTCGGCGCCGTGGGCGGCGGCCGGGGGCTGTGCGTACGGCGACGCCTGGGCGTATCCCTGGTCCTGGGCATACCCGGGGGCCACAGGCCCGCCAGGGGTGTGCGGAAGCTGCTGCGTCGGCTCGGGACCGGGCGCGCCCGCCGGGGGCGGCGGGGTCGCGGGGGCAGGGGGAGCGGCGTCAGCGGGCCGCGGCGCCGCGTGCTCGGCGGCCGGGTCGGGGGTGGAGGCGGGCACGGGCGCAGGCGGTGCGGAAGGGGCCGCGGGGGGCGTCTGGGCCGCGGTGCCCTCGTTCTCGGTGCTCACAGCGCTCTCTCCTCGTCACAAACACGGCTTCTGGTTCTGGAAATATCTGGCGATACCGGTCCGACTGAACGTTCGACGTGCCGCACAAGTTCCAGTGCAAAGCCTTTCCCATGACCCGTCAGAGCACTGTAAGCCGGACCTGTGCGTCTCTCCCCATCCTTTATCCCCGGCATTTCGGGCGCATCCGCAAGCTCGCCACGCCGTGCGGGGTCGCCTCGGTGGCACCATGACCCCGTGACCCACGCAACGCCGCTCCCCATCCAGGTCGTCGCCCACCGCGGTGCCTCGGAGGACGCCCCCGAGCACACCCTGGCCGCCTACCGGAAGGCCATGGAGGACGGGGCCGACGCCCTCGAATGTGACATCCGACTCACGGCCGACGGCCATCTGGTCCTGGTCCACGACCGCCGGGTGAACCGCACCTCCAACGGCCGCGGCGCGGTGTCCGCCCTGGAGCTGGCCGATCTCGCGGCCCTCGACTTCGGCTCCTGGAAGGACCGCGAGGAGTCGCCGGACTGGGACGCCGATCCCGAGCGCACCTCCGTGCTCACCCTGGAGCGGCTGCTGGAGCTGGTCTCCGACGCCGGGCGCCCCGTGCAGCTGGCGATCGAGACGAAGCACCCGACCCGCTGGGCCGGACAGGTGGAAGAGCGGCTCCTCTTCCTCCTCAAGCGCTTCGGACTGGACGCCCCGCCCGCCGAGGGCCCGCACCCGGTCCGCGTCATGAGTTTCTCCGCGCGCTCGCTGCACCGCGTGCGGGCGGCCGCGCCGACGATCCCGACCGTGTACCTGATGCAGTTCATCTCGCCGCGCATGCGGGACGGCCGGCTGCCGGCCGGCGTGAGCATCGCCGGGCCCGGGATGCGCATCGTGCGCAACCATCCCGGTTACATCCGCAAGCTCCAGTCGGCGGGACACTCGGTGCACGTTTGGACTGTGAACGAACCCTCGGACGTTCAGCTCTGCGCTGACTTGGGTGTAGAGGCAATCATCACGAACAGACCGCGCCAAGTTCTGTCACAACTCGGGCGCTGACGCCCCGTTTTGCCCACCCGCCACGGACACCCCACCCGTCACAGGGTGTGCCCCGGCGCATCCGGTCCGTATCTGTCGTCGTGAATGCGCCAGAGGGCACTTCATGAACGGTTTCCGGTCCAGGCCAATGGGGCATCCAGACCTTGGCGTGGGGCTAAGGAGGTTCCGGGGGTGGCGTTGGTGATGGCACACGAAGTGCCCACGTCGTGGTGCGTGGACGTACGCCATGGTCCTGCGGGCGTGGGCGAGGCAAGGCGCCGCATGCGCGAACAACTGCGGATCGGCGGACTGTCGGAATCGATCGTGGACGATGCCGTCCTCATCCTTTCCGAACTCCTCAGCAACGCCTGCCGCCACGGCCGGCCGCTGGGATCCCGTGAGGTCGGGGACGGGGAGATACGCGCCGCGTGGCGCGTCGACACGGCGGGACGGCTGACGGTCGAGGTCACGGACGGCGGCGGACCCACCCGCCCGATCCCCTCGACCCCGTCGGTCACCGCGCGGGGAGGCCGGGGGCTGAACATCATCAGCGCGCTGGCCCAGGACTGGGGCGTCCGGGACGGGGCGGCGGGCGAGGTCACCGTATGGGTGGTCGTTGCCTGTGGGACCCGGCACGAGGATTTCGCTACGCGCGTCACAGCCTCGGCGATCGGCTTCGGAACGTCCTTCGACGACCTGAGCCACTGAGCCCAGGGGCCTGAACCACGGATCCCGGGCCCCGGGGGCTGAACCACAGGTCCTGAGCCGGTCCCGGGTCCGGAGTCACCGAACGCGGCCGCGGGCACCCCACGCCCCGCGCGTCCGCGGGACGACGCCCGGCGCCGGGGACCGGGTGACGGAGGCGCCGAGGGCGGCCGTCGGGAGCGCACGCCGGCCCTGCTCCCGGCCGCACCCCACAGGTTCCGGCGGTGTGAACGGCTAGGCTCGCGCCCAGAAAACCGCCGTACCGCCGCAACCGGGAGACACCCACGATGGCAAAGAAGCGCCCCGCCGCGAAGAACGCGAAGTCGCAGCGCACGCCGCAGCTCAACAACGGGGAGATCCCCGTGGTGGGTGCCCGCGAGCCTTGTCCCTGCGGATCCGGGCGCCGCTACAAGGCCTGTCACGGCGCCGCCGCCGCGCACGCCGTGACCGAGCACGTGCGGCGCCCCTTCGAGGGCCTGCCCGGCGAGTGCGACTGGGTCGCGCTGCGCGAGCTGGTACCCGCCGCGACCATCCCGCTGACCCTCAAGGGCGGCCTGCCCGAGGGCGTTCCCTCGGTCACGCTGGTGACCGTGCTGCCGATGGCCTGGCCGGCGCTGCGTCGCGAGGACGGCTCCGTCCTCCTCGGCCTGCAGAACGACTCGACCACCGGTGACCTCGCCCGGGACATGGCCGACACCCTGGAGCGCGCGCTGGTGGCGGAGCCGGGTACTCCGGTGCCCGCCCGTCGGGTTCCGGCCGAGGGTCCGCGACTTCAGGATCTCCTGGACACGGACAGCGTTTTCCAGCCGGTCGTCCACAGCGGCTTCGAATTCTGGATTCCGGATGCGGAGAACGCCCAGAACGCCTCTCCGGAGATCGCCGCCTCGCTGGAACGCGCCAACGCCGCCGCCATTCCCACCGTCAAGCTGGCCGGCGTGGACGCGGCCTACTGGTGCGAGACGCCGGACAAGAACCACCTGCGCTGGGTCATGCCGCAGCCCGAGGAGAAGCTGCTCGACGCGCTGGCTCGGCTGCACGCCGCCGGCACCTCCTCCCTCGGTGAAGGCACCAAGCTCGTCGGTTCCTTCCGTGCCCACGGCCTGATGGTTCCCGTCTGGGACCTGCCCACCGGCGTCTCGGCCGACGACGTCGAGAAGCCCGCCGCGGAACTCGCGGAACGCCTGGCCGCGGCCCTGGCCACGGACGCTCCCCTGACCACGGAAGAGCGTCGGTCCCGCGCCGGCCTCACGAACCGCCAGGTCACGCTCAGCTGACCACCGCGTGTCCGCAGGACCGGTGACTGGAGTCACAACTCCCGCTAATCGCCTGCAAATCCGTGTCCGAATATCAGAGATCGAATTTGCGAACAGGCGATCTCTTGTTACCGTTCTTGTAGCCCGGTCGCTGGTGCATCCCCCGTCGCCAGCGACCGGGCCCTTCCATTTCAGGCGATGCTCAACCGTCGCCCGGTACCGGTGAGTTGCTCCCGGACCTCAGCAGCAACGCCCCTTCATCATCCGGAACTGCAAACTCCGCCACGGCCGAGTAGCCATCCGGGCCTCCCGCCGAGTCGTCACGCGGTGTTTCACACAGCCCCGGCTCGTCACCCGGTCCGACGGCGCAGCGGATCTGCACGGTGCGACCCGCCGGCCCCATCAGCGTCAGGACGGCGTCCAGCGCGCGGCCACTGGTGTTGCGGTAGTAACTGCGGCCCCACGTACTGCCTTCGCCGACCAGGACACAGGTCTGGGCCTCCACGCCGTGCGGCGAGGAGACCTCGGGACCGCACCGGGCATCCGTACGCGGCTGCACGGGTGGTCCGGGTTGTGCGGGACGGGCTGTGGGCGACGGTTCGCCCTTGATGCGGGACGAGTCCGAAAGGCCGAGCGTGGAGAGCAACCCGCCGCCCTTTCCATCATCCTGACCGGCGAAATCCGGCCCGGCGATCGCCCCCGCGAGGGGAAGCGACAAGATGATCAGCACACCGGCACCGATACCGATCAGGCGGAGATTCATTCGCCGAAGATAGCGATGCGGGAAAGGGGCGCGGAGATCCCCGCGCCCAATTCCCTTGGAAACTCGCCCAGCCGGCACCCGTACGAGTGATCTCCCGAGCGGAGATCGGCGTTCGGGACACGGCGCCGGTCAGTACGCCAACCGGCTTCCGCCGCCCGGCGCTCCGCTGCTCGCCTCGACCAGCGCGTCCACGACCGCCTCCACCTCGGGCAGCCAGATGCCGTCGGAACCCGCCTCCGGTTCCCGGTTCCAACAGACCTGTCCACCGCCGGACGCGACGGACGGGGGCAACAACAGGTAGCCGCCCTCGCCGTGGAAGCGCAGCGATGAGGGCACGTGGTCCTTGGCGTACAGGAGTTCACCGAGCCGTTCCAACGAATACGGCGCCACCAGCAGGGACCACCTGGTCGGCGTCGCGACGATCGGACCGAGCCGCATGCCCTGCGCGTCCAGCCGTGCGACGGCACGCGCGGCGGCGGTGGCCGGCAGGCTCACCGCACACGGAGCGGCCCCGCCGGTGGCCATGAGCAACGGAGCGGCCGGCCGCCTGGCCCACCACCAGGCCACCATCCGGGGGTCGGTGGTGGCGGCGAGCAACCCGGGATCGAAGGGGTGGGCACCGGGCACCACACAGTCGGGATCGGGGCAGGCACAACGCACGCCGTCGGCGCCGGCCCGGCCCACGCCGGGCAGCACGGGCCACTGCCATTCGGCGGCGCAGACGAGAGCCGCGTCGAGGAGGGACGGAGTACCGCCGTCCGGGATCCGGTCGGAGGAGGAGGTCGGTCGCAGGGTTTTCAAGCGATCGCGGAGCCGCTGGAGACGCCTTCCGAGGATCTCGCGCATGAGCGCTCGTTCCTTTCCGTTGAACGCCGAGGGCCACATCACACCAGGTAAGCGGTGTCTCACCACACGTACACGTTGCGCGTCACTGTCCGCCAGAAGCAGGTTCACACGGTTCGTGCAGTTTTCTTACGGGTCCATCAAACGTCCGGCGGGGGCGGAACGCGACCCGCACCGGGTCGAGGCCGGCTGCCGCCGCTAAGGACGACGGGCTGCGCCGGGCGGTTCCCGGCGGGCGCCGGAAGGCGTCAACTCGCCCCGGCCACCACCGATTACGTACCCGAGCCCGCAGTGACGCCCGCCCAGTCGATCGCAAAAACCGTCCGCTTCCCGCTTTTTCCGGCCAAGTTTTAGCCTTGGCCGCACAGTGAGTTGCAGTCTCACGGACACCAGGATTCCCACCTGGGCAATGCTGGACATCGCTCCTCGTGTGCGTGTAGATGTGGATCCATTGATGGCGGCGCAGCACGATCTGGGGGTTTGCGATGCTATATGGCGAATCGCACCAGGTGGAAAGGCGGACGCCATGAGCGCCCCGCATCTGCCGAAAGTGGCTGGAATCGATCCAGCAGTTACAGCGTCACCGCACACTGCGGCGCCCACCGCGCCCACGCCCGCACGCAGCACCCCCGCCCAGGCCCCTCCGCCTGCCGCGAGCAGCGTCATCCAGGACCGCCTGGCGGGCATGGTCTCCGACCTGACCACCCTCCACGAACTCACCGAACGCCTCGCCCGGTCCGTCGACCTCGACTCCTCCCTGCGGGAATTCCTGCGTGCCGGGGCCGCGCTGGTCGGCGCCCGACGCGGCCTGGTCGTCCTGGAACCCTCCGACGGGCTCGGCCCCACCACCACGATCGGCCTCGGTCTCGGTCACGCCGACCTCGGCCACATCGAGACGGTGCCGCGCAGCGCCACCTCGTACGGCCGCATCCTGGACGGCCTCCCGGACGCGCACGGCGGCTCCGAGGTGCTCCCCGAACCCGGCGAGGCCCCCGGCACCGGCGGTTTCGGCGTCCCGGTCGACCCGCGCCACCGCGAGGTCGCCGCCCGACTCGGCTACGCGGCCAGCTACGCGCTGCCGCTGACCGCCGAGGCCACCGGCCGACTCGGCGCGGCCGTCTGGCTCTACGACGAGCAGGCCGAGCCGAGCGAGCGCCGGCGCGACCTCGCGGGCCTGTACGTCCGGCACGCCGCCGAGCACCTGGCCCGCATGGTCGAGGTGGAGCGGTCCCGCTCCCGCCTGGCCATCGTCGCCGAGGAACTGCTGCCCAGCCGGCTGCCCCGGATCCCCGGCGTGCAGCTCGCGGCCCGACACCACACCGGCCCGCGCGGCGGCGGCGACTGGTACGACGCACTGCCGCTGCCCGAGGGGGCCATGGGCCTGGCCGTGGGCTCCGTGACCGGCGCCGGTCCGAGCGCCATCGCCGCGATGGGTCGCCTGCGGGCCTCCCTGCGCGCGTACGCCGTCATGGAGGGGGAGGACCCCGTCGCGGTCCTCTCCGACCTGGAGCTGTTGCTGCGGCTGACGGAGCCCGCGCGCTCGGCCACCGCGCTCTTCGCCTACTGCGAGCCGGCCGCCCGGAAGATCATCCTGGCCGGCGCGGGGCACACCCCGCCCCTGCTCATCGGCGAGCGGCGAACCGAGTACGTGGAGACCTCGCTCTCCGCGCCGCTCGGGATGCTGGCCTGCTGGGAGGCGCCGAGCGTGGAGATCGAACCGGCTCCCGGAGAAACGGTGCTGCTCTACACCGACGGACTGCTGCGGCGCACCGGCGACCCCATGGACCGCGCGTACGCCCGGCTGCACGCGGCGGCCGCGGGAGTTCCCCGTGCCGCTCGCGACGATCCGGCGGCGATCTGCGACCACATCCTCCGCACCGTCCTGCCGGAAGGGGAGGCCACACCGGTATCGGGGGAGGACGCCACCGAGGACATCGTTCTGCTCGCCGCCCGGTTCGACTGATTTGTCACATAGTTCGCCGGGCATCTTCCGCTCACACATACGATGGACGAGGTCCGTACCCGGTCCTTGCATGTCGTAGCTGAGGAGATGACGTGGCTGACGAGCTCACCCCGGAGACCCCGGAAGAAGAGCAGCCCAAGAAGAAGCACAAGCAGCGCAAGAACGGGCTGTACCCGGGCGTCAGCGAGGAACTCGCGGAAAGCATGCGCACCGGCTGGGCCGACACGGAGCTGCGTGGACTGGAGCCGATCGCCCAGGCCACGCACACCGCCGACCGTCGCGCCGCGCTGTCCGCGCGCTTCCCCGGCGAGCGTCTGGTCGTCCCCGCCGGCCGGCTCAAGACCCGGTCGAACGACACCGAGTACCCCTTCCGTGCCTCGACCGAGTACGCGTACCTCACCGGTGACCAGACCGAGAACGGCGTTCTCGTCCTGGAGCCCACGGGCGAGACCGGCCACACCGCGACCGTCTACCTCCTGCCCCGCTCCAACCGCGAGAACGGCGAGTTCTGGCTGTCCGGCCAGGGCGAGCTGTGGGTCGGCCGCCGCCACTCCCTCGCCGAGGCCGAGCAGCTGCTGGGCATCCCCGCCAAGGACGTCCGCGAACTCGCCGAGGCCCTCGCCGAGGCGGAGGGCCCGGTCCGCAACGTCCGCGGCCACGACTCCGTCATCGAGACCGCCCTGACCGACAAGGTCACCAAGGAGCGCGACGAGCAGCTGCGCGTCTACCTCTCCGAGGCCCGCGCGGTGAAGGACGACTTCGAGATCGGCGAGCTGCAGAAGGCCGTCGACTCCACCGTCCGCGGCTTCGAGGACGTCGTGAAGGTGCTCGACAAGGCCGAGGCCACGTCCGAGCGCTACATCGAGGGCACCTTCTTCCTCCGTGCCCGCGTCGAGGGCAACGACGTCGGCTACGGCTCCATCTGCGCCGCCGGCCCGCACGCCTGCACCCTGCACTGGGTCCGCAACGACGGCGACGTCCGCTCCGGCGACCTGCTGCTGCTCGACGCCGGCGTGGAGACGCACTCCCTCTACACCGCCGACGTGACGCGCACCCTGCCGATCAACGGCACGTACACCGACATCCAGCGCAAGATCTACGACGCGGTCTACGAGTCCCAGGAAGCCGGCATCGCCGCCGTCAAGCCGGGCGCGAAGTTCCGCGACTTCCACGACGCCTCGCAGCACGTGCTCGCCGAGAAGCTCGTCGAGTGGGGCCTGCTGGAAGGCCCCGTCGAGCGCGTCCTGGAGCTGGGGCTCCAGCGCCGCTGGACCCTGCACGGCACCGGCCACATGCTCGGCATGGACGTCCACGACTGCGCGGCCGCGCGCACCGAGGCGTACGTGGACGGCACGCTGGAGCCCGGCATGTGCCTCACGGTCGAGCCCGGTCTGTACTTCCAGGCCGACGACCTGACCGTGCCCGAGGAGTACCGCGGCATCGGCGTCCGGATCGAGGACGACATCATCGTCACCGAGGACGGCAACCGGAACCTCTCCGCCGGGCTGCCCCGCACCTCGGTCGAGGTCGAGGCCTGGATGGCGCGCCTCAAGGGCTGACATCGCCTGACGTCGGTGGGCGGGACCCTCACGGGTCCCGCCCACCGGTGTGTCCGGGGGACGGATGCCCGGCCGTACCGTCCGGCTCCCGCGCCTACGACGCCGTCAACAGGGCGCCGTCACGCCACTTGAGGATCTTGTCGAAGCTGACCACCGCGCCCCGTCCCGGCCCGTTGCCGAAGCGGACGTGGTCGGCGAGTTCCGTGATGAGCCACAGGCCGCGGCCGTGCTCCTTCTCCGAGGCCTCGACCCGCGGGGATCCCTGACCCTCGACCGTCTTCGGCGGGAAACCCGGGCCCGAGTCCGTCACCTCGATGCGGCAACGGTCCCCGTCCAGGTAGGCCGTGACCCGGTACGCCGCCCACTCCTCCGGGACCGGTCCGCCGCCGGAGCAGGCGGCCGACGCCGGGCCACCGTGCTCGACCGCGTTCGCACACGCCTCGCTCAGCGCCACCGACAGGTCGAAGGAAATGTCAGGATCCACCCCCGCGGTCTCCATCGTCCCCAGCAGCAACCGCCTGGCGAGCGGCACGCTCGCGGCTTCGCGCCTCAAGTGGAGAGACCACCAGATGCTCATACGGTTACCTATTGCCGCCCGAGGTCGGCCGTAAGCCCCCGAGAGCGGACAGAGCGCTCATTCGGCCGATGTGGCACTCCCGAGCGGCGGTGTACGGCTGGCGACACCCACCACCGCCACGCGCCCTCCGAGACCCGCACACCGCTCCCTCGGGGGGACGCATGGGACCTTCCGGACCTGCCGTATGAGCCGTCGGGGGGCAGTGCGATGATGACCCGGCCATGACTGCCCCCCACACGACGCAGGCCGGAGCAGGCCTCCGGACGATCCGGGCCGCGGTGTTCGCCGCGGTCTGCGTCGTGCTGTCCGCGGTCGGGCACGCCCTGGCGTCCTGCGCCACCGTTCCCTGGTGGGCACTCGGCATCGGCTTCCTCGCGGTCCTCGTGGTCGCGGCGCCGCTCGCCGGCCGCCGGCGCTCGCTGCCCGGCATCGCCGCCGCGCTCACCGTCGGCCAGTTGGGACTCCACGCGGTCTTCGGCCTCGGCCAGCACAGCGCCGCCTCGGCAGCGGAGCCCACCCCGTCCGACTCCTCGCTCGCGGCACTCGCCGCCCGGCTGGTCTGCGGCGGCAACTCCGTTCCGATCAACCCGGCCGACGCCCGGCAGATCCTGGTGAGCGCCGGACTGGACCCGGCCGCGATGGCCGAGCAGGCCGCCGCGCAGGGTCACATGGCCCACGCGCACGCGGCCCAGGCCGCCGCCGTACCGGCGACCGGACTGTTCAGCCCCGCCATGCTGCTCGGCCACCTGCTGGCCGCGCTCGCCGCCGGCTGGCTCCTCGGGCGCGGCGACGCCGCGCTGTTCCGGCTCGTCGAGCTGTCGCGGCTCTCCGCCGAAGCCGACCCCGTACGTCCGCTGCGCGCCGCGCTGGCCCTCGTACGCGTCCTCGGCCACGGGCTCCTCGGGACGTCCTCCCGTACTCCCCGGGCCCGTCGGACCGCGGTCGCGCCGGTCGCGGCGAACGGGCGGGAGGCCCTCCAGCACACGGTGATCAGGCGCGGCCCGCCCGGCGGCCTCGCCCTCGCAGCCTGACGCGGCATCCCCACCTCCCCGGAACACACGGCGGGAGCACCGGTGCCGCGAACTCCGCGCGCGCCCGTGCGCGGAGCCACCGTCACACCGTTTCCCGTGGAGTGTTTCTGCCATGAAGGCCTCTCGTGTCTCCTTCGCCGCCGCCCTCGCCGCCGGTAGCGTCCTCGTCCTGTCCGGCACCGCCTTCGCCCACGTCGGCGTACAGCCCGGCGAGGCCACCAAGGGTGGCTACGCCGTCATCAACTTCAAGGTCCCCAACGAGCGTGACAACGCGTCGACGACCCAGCTGGAGGTCAACTTCCCGATCGACCAGCCGTTGACCTCCGTCATGCCGCAGGACGTCCCCGGCTGGACCGTGAAGGTCGAGAAGTCCAAGCTCGACAAGCCGCTCACCGTGCACGGCAAGCAGATCAACGAGGCCGTCACCAAGGTGACCTGGAGCGGCGGCAAGATCGAGGCCGGCAAGTTCCAGCAGTTCCCGGTGTCCGTCGGCAAGCTGCCGGAGAACGCGGACCAGATGGTCCTCAAGGCGATCCAGACGTACGACAACAACGAGGTCGTCCGCTGGATCGAGGAGGCCAAGGAAGGCGCGGCGGAACCGCAGAACCCGGCGCCCGTCCTGAAGCTGGTCGCCGCCAAGGCCGGTGACGACCACCACGCCGCGGGGGACGCCAAGGCCGGCGAGGCCAAGAGCGACGACAAGGCCCACGACGAGGCCGCCAAGAGCGGCTCGGACACGACCGCGCGCGCCCTCGGCATCGCGGGCATCGTGATCGGGCTCGGCGGCGTCGCCTTCGGAATCGCCTCGCGTCGTCGCGCCTCCTGACCCGACGGGCCCCCAGGCCCTGTCATTCAGACCATCCGCACCATCCCCGATCCCAGGGACACCTCTTTCATGCGCACCACACGTGTGACGGTCGCCGCGCTCCTCGCGGCGGCCACCCTCACCCTCACCGCCTGCGGCGGTGAAACCGCCAAGACCGGCGACTCGGTCAAGCAGATCAGCGGCCAGGCCAAGGCCGGGGCCGCGACGGTCCTCGACCGCCCCTTCGACAAGCCGGACCTGGTCCTCACGGACACCACCGGCAAGCCGTGGAACCTGCGAGAGCAGACCAAGGGCCGCCCGACGCTCATCTACTTCGGCTACACCCACTGCCCCGACGTGTGCCCGCTGACGATGAGCAACATCGCCGTCGCCCGCAAGGCGCTCACCAAGGCGGAACAGGACAAGCTCCAGGTCATCTTCGTCACCACCGACCCCGAACGGGACACCCCCGACTCCCTCGGCGCGTGGCTCAAGGCACTGGACCCGTCCTTCATCGGACTGACCGGGGACTTCGCCACCATCCAGGCCGGCGCACGAAGCCTCGGCATCGGTATCGAGGCCCCCAAGAAGGGGGCCGACGGCACGGTCGTCTCCATGCACGGCGCCCAGGTCATCGCGTTCTCGCCCAAGACCGACGAGGGCTACGTCCTCTACGGCGAGGGCACCACCGTCGATGACTACGCCAAGGACCTGCCGAAGCTCGCCAAGGGAGACACCCCGTGAACGCCCGCACCACCCGTACCCTCGCCGCCGCGCTCTCCCTGACGGCAGCGCTCGCCATATCGGGCTGTTCCTCGGACTCCGACACCAAGGCCGACGGTGGCAAGCCGGCGATGACCGTCAGCGGGGCCTTCATGCCCGAGCCGGTCAACGACGCGATGGCCGGCGCGTTCATGGTCATCAAGAACGACTCGAAGACCGCGGACAAGCTCACCGGAGTCACCAGCCCGCTCTCGGACGATCTCCAGATCCACGAGACCAAGAACCAGAAGATGCAGCAGGTCGCGTCCATGGACGTGCCCGCGAACGGCGAACTGAACCTGGAGCGCGGCGGCAACCACGTCATGTTCATGGGTCTCAAGAACAAGCCGAAGGTCGGCGACAAGGTCACCGTCGAGCTGCGCTTCGAGAAGGCCGACCCCGTCAAGGTCGAGCTGGACGTGAAGGAACGCACGTACAACGCGCTGAACTCCAACGCCCACTGACGGACCGAGGAACCGACACGCCATGACGGCCACCGCCCCCGCCCCCGCCCCGGTCCGCGCACACATCCCGGCTCTCCTGCCGCGATGCGCGCTGGTCCTCGCAGCCCTGCTGGCAACCCTGTTCGCCGCGGCCTCTCCGGCCACGGCGCACGCCGCACTCACCGCGAGCGACCCCAAGGACGGGGCGGTGGTCGCCACGGCGCCCGCCCAGGTCACCCTCTCCTTCTCGGAGCAGGTCGCCATGGGCGACGACTCCATCCGCGTGATGGACCCGCAGGGCAAGCGCGTGGACACCGGTGAACTGCGCGACATGTGCAGTGGATCCACCATCCGCTACGGCACCGCCCTGCACTCCGGCCTGCCCAACGGCACGTACACCGTGGCCTGGCAGGCCGTCTCGGCGGACAGCCACCCCATCTCGGGTGCCTTCACCTTCTCCATCGGCGCCCCGTCGGCCACCCAGGTCGCCCTTCCCGCCCAGCAGGCCGGCGGCGGCCCCGTGGGGGTCGCCTACGGGCTGGCCCGGTACGCCGCCTACGCGGGCTTCATCGTGCTCGTCGGTTGCGCCGCGTTCATCCTGCTGTGCTGGCGGCGGGGGTCGGTCGAACGTCCCCTGCAGAAGCTCGTGCTGCGCGGCTGGGTCACGTTGACCGCCGCCACGCTGGCGATGCTCGCGCTGCGCAACCCGTACACCGGCTCGGGCAGGTTCGCCGACGTCTTCGACCTCGACGGCCTCAAGGCCGTGCTGGAGACCAAGACCGGCGCCTCCCTCGTTTCCAGGCTGCTTCTCCTCGGCGCGGCCGCGCTCTTCATCGCCGTGCTGTTCGGTGCCTACGCGCGCCGGCAACAGGCAGCCGGGACGGCGAACACCCCGGCCCCGTCCGGGGAAGAGGCCGAGGCGGAAGACACCGGGGCACAGGACCGCAAGGACACCGCCGATCTCGCCTTCGGACTCGGCATCGGCGGTTCCGTCCTGGCCGCCGGTATCGCCGCGACCTGGGCGCTGGCCGAGCACGCCTCCACGGGCATCCAGCCGGGCATCGCGATGCCGGCGGACATCCTGCACCTCCTCGCCGTCGCCACCTGGCTCGGTGGACTCACCGCCCTGCTGGTCGCCCTCCACAAGGTCCCCGACATCGAGCGGGAGGCCGTCCGACGCTTCTCCAAGGTCGCCTTCATCAGCGTCCTGGTGGTCACGATCACCGGCGTCTACCAGTCCTGGCGCCAGCTCGGAAGCTGGTCCGCCCTGACCGACACAAGCTACGGACGGCTACTGCTGATCAAGGTCGGCCTCGTGACCGTCCTCGTCGGCATCGCCTACGTCTCGCGGGGCTGGACCGCCCGGCTCGCCGAAAGTCGAGTGTCGAACAGGGCGGCCGGGGAAAAGGTCGCTGTTTCACGTGAAACATCGGCCGATGTTTCACGTGAAACAGCGCGAGAGACGGTCCCCGCTGCATCGCGTGAAACCGTTCCCTCCGACCCCAAGCGCGC
Source organism: Streptomyces sp. NBC_00513 (assembly GCF_041431415.1). Classification (GTDB taxonomy): domain Bacteria; phylum Actinomycetota; class Actinomycetes; order Streptomycetales; family Streptomycetaceae; genus Streptomyces. Next base: position 4,111,715 of record NZ_CP107845.1, on the reverse strand, counting down.
CGCCCAGCTCGCCCGGCAGCGCGCCGCCCGCGAGAACGCGCGCGAGAAGCAGGTCCGGGACTCCGACCCGGGCCGCGCCGGATTGCGCCGCACCGTTCTCGCCGAGGCGTGTGTGGCCGTGGCCCTGCTGGCCGTCACCACCGTCCTGACGAACACCGAACCGGGCCGCGCCGTGCAGCAGGAGACCGGCCGCAACGGCGCGTCGACCGCCGTCCCCAATCGGGCCGTGAAGATCACCCTGCCCTTCGACACCGGCGGCCAGAACGGCAAGGGCACCGTGCGGCTGGAGCTGGACCCCGGCCGGGTGGGTGCCAACACCCTCCACCTCTGGGCCGAGAGCCCGGACGGGCAGCCCCTTGACCTCCCCGAGATCAAGGTCGCCTTCACCCTCCCGGCCAAGGACATCGGCCCGCTGCCGCTCGCCCCGGACCGGGCCGCTCCCGGACACTGGTCGTCGTCCGGAGTCCAGCTGCCCCTCGCGGGCGAGTGGCGCATCGACGTGACCGTCCGTACCTCCGACATCGACCAGACGACCGTCCAGAAGAACGTGAAGATCGGCTGACCAGCGTGACCGAGAGCAGCGACAACCACCCCGACATCGAGATCTCCCGGCGCCGACTGCTGGGCACGGTCGGCGCCGCGGGCGCCGCCGGGCTCGCGCTCGGCGGCGTCGGTGGCGCCCTCACGCACTCGGCACTGTCCGACTCCCCTGCCGGCGGCGCTCCCGGCGCCGCCGGGGCCCTCACCTCCCTCGGCGCCACGGAGGTCGCCTTCCAGGGGGACCACCAGGCCGGCATCGTCACGCCGCTCCAGGCCAAAGGCCACGTACTGGCCTTCGACCTGGCCCCCGGCGCCGGGCGCACGGAGGCGGCCGCACTGATGCGCCGCTGGTCCGAAACGGCCCGGCGGCTGATGGCGGGAGAGACCGCGCCGAACGCCGACAGCGGGATCGCCCTCGACGCGGGGCCCTCGTCCCTCACGGTCACCTTCGGCTTCGGCCACTCCTTCTTCGAACGCACCGGCCTGGCCGCCCGCCGCCCCACGGCCCTGGACCCGCTGCCGAACTTCTCCGCGGACCGGCTCGACCCCCAGCGGAGCAATGGCGACCTGTGGGTCCAGATCGGCGCGAACGACGGGCTCGTGGCCTTCCACGCGCTGCGCGCCCTGCACAAGGACGCGGGTGAGGCCGCCCGGGTGCGTTGGCAGATGAACGGCTTCAACCGGTCTCCCGGCGCGACGGTCTCCCCGATGACCGCCCGCAATCTGATGGGCCAGGTCGACGGCACCGGCAACCCGAAGCCCTCGGAGCCCGACTTCGACAAGCGGATCTTCGTGCCCGCCGGCGGACCCGGCCCCGCGGAGCACTCCTGGATGGCCGGGGGCTCGTACGCCGTCGTCCGCCGGATCCGCATGCTCCTCGACGACTGGGACAAGCAGCCCACGGCCAAGCAGGAGCAGGTCATCGGTCGTACGAAGGCCAACGGGGCGCCCCTCACCGGCGGCGGCGAGACCACCGAGATGGACCTGAACAAGTTCGGCGGTGACGGCAAGCCGGTGATCCCGTCCAATGCCCACGCACGGATCTCGGCTCCCGAGCAGAACGGGGGCGCGGCCATGCTGCGTCGTCCGTTCTCCTTCCACGACGGGATCGCCGCCGACGGCACCCCCGACGCCGGGCTCCTCTTCATCTGCTGGCAGGCCGATCCGCTGCGCGGTTTCGTACCCGTCCAGCGCAAGCTCGACCGCGGTGACGCCCTGTCCGAGTTCATCCGGCACGAGTCCAGTGGGCTGTACGCGGTCCCGCCCGGGCCACGTGCCGGAGAGTACGTCGGACAGCGGCTGCTCGAAGGGTGAACAGCCCGTCGGCGTCATGGCCTCCGGCATTAGGCTGATCACATGTCGGCCACTCGTTTCACCTATCTCGGTCCCGAGGGCACTTTCACCGAAGCAGCCCTTCGCACCCTGCCGGAAGCCGCCACCCGGGAGCTCGTCCCGATGGTGTCCGTGCCGGCCGCTCTCGACGCCGTCCGCAACGGTGAAGCCGCCGCCGCGCTGGTTCCGATCGAGAACTCGGTGGAGGGCGGGGTCACCGCCACCCTTGACGAGCTGGCGTCGGGCGAGCCGCTGATGATCTACCGCGAGGTGCTGCTGCCCATCGCGTTCGCGCTCCTCGTACGGCCCGGTACCAAGCTGTCGGACGTCAAGACGGTCACCGGGCACCCGGTGGCCCAGCCGCAGGTCCGCAATTGGCTGCGGGCGAACCTGCCCGACGCGGTGTGGGAGTCGGCCGCGTCCAACGCCGACGGCGCACGGCTGGTGCAGGAGGGTCGGTTCGACGCCGCCTTCGCGGGCGAGTTCGCCGCCGCCACGTACGGGCTGAAGGCTCTGGTCACCGAGATCCACGACGCGGAGAACGCCGAGACCCGGTTCGTGCTCGTCGGTCGGCCCGCGCGGCCGGCCGCGCCGACCGGAGCCGACAAGACCTCCGTGGTGCTGTGGCTCGGCGACGACCACCCCGGTGCGCTGTTGGAACTGCTCCAGGAGTTCGCCGTGCGCGGCGTCAACCTGATGTTGATCCAATCCCGGCCGACGGGTGCGGGCATCGGCAACTACTGCTTCGCCGTCGACGCCGAGGGCCACATCTCCGACCGTCGGGTGAGCGAGGCGCTGATGGGGCTGAAGCGGACGTGTCCGCAGGTTCGGTTCCTCGGTTCGTATCCGCGGGCGGGTGTCGCTCTGGGTGACGTACGCGCCTCGCGCCCCGGTACCTCCGACGGTGACTTCACGGCGGCCTCCGACTGGCTGACGCGCTGCCTCGACGGCCGGGCGTAGGGCTTCGTCCACTGTCCACAGAGTTATCCACAGGACGAGATGGTGACCTGGGGACAAGTCGACAGAGCAGCATGACAAGGTCGACAAATCGGTCGGGTGGCCTGGGTTTCGTGCTGGAGAGCGGAAGGTGAACGGCGTCACCCGCGCATCGCAGATCAACTCGTTGGGGCGAGTCATTCCCACCCGAATGAGTGTGTGAGGGTGGTTTGAACCCTGATTCGCCCCGCTCGACTGACGGTCGCCAATGAACTGTTCGCGTTTCCACAGATGCGGCGCACAGCCTGTGGATAAGACGGTTCCGGCAGGAATTCCTGTGGACAAAGAAGTCCCCGCAGGACGTTCCAGAAGGCGCCCACGGACCGACGTTTGCCCCTTTTCAGGGAATCGGCCGCTTTTATCAACCTCCCGAGAACGATCGCATCAGGCCGGCGACCCACAGTTCTGCATTCGCGGCAATTGGGACATAGCGACACGCAGCGTGATATCGGTGTGATGCAGGGAACCCCAGCCCGGTAGCCTGGAGGGGTGATTGACCTTCGGCTGCTCCGTGAAGACCCTGACCGTGTCCGCGCCTCGCAGCGCGCTCGTGGAGAGGACGTCGGCCTCGTCGACGCACTGCTCTCCGCCGACGAGCGCCGCAGGTCCTCCGGCATGCGCTTCGACGAATTGCGCAACGAACAGAGGTCGCTCGGCAAGCTCATTCCCAAGGCCTCTCCGGAGGAGCGGGCGGAGCTCCTCAGCAAGGCCGAACACCTCAAGCAGGACGTCAAGGCGGCCGAGGCCGAGCAGAACGAGGCGGACGAGGCTGCCAAGCGCCTCCTCCTCCAGCTCGGGAACATCGTCCACACCGACGTCCCCGTCGGTGGCGAGGAGGACTTCATCGTCCTCGAGACGCACGGCGTGATCCGCGACTTCGCCGCCGAGGGCTTCGAGGCCAAGGACCACCTGGAGCTCGGCGAGTCGCTGGGTGCCATCGACGTCGAACGTGGCGCCAAGGTGTCGGGTTCGCGCTTCTACTACCTCACCGGCGTCGGCGCCCTCCTGGAGCTGGCCCTGGTCAACGCGTCGATCGCGCAGGCCACCGAGGCCGGCTTCATCCCGATGCTGACCCCCGCGCTGGTGCGTCCGCGCGCCATGGAGGGCACGGGATTCCTCGGCCAGGCCGCGGAGAACGTGTACCACCTGGAGAAGGACGACTACTACCTCGTCGGCACCTCCGAAGTACCGCTCGCCGCGTACCACATGGACGAGATCATCGAGGCCGACAAGCTGCCCCTGCGGTACGCCGGCTTCTCGCCGTGCTTCCGCCGCGAGGCCGGCACGTACGGCAAGGACACCCGCGGCATCTTCCGCGTACACCAGTTCGACAAGGTCGAGATGTTCTCGTACGTCGCGCCGGAGGAGGCCGAGGCCGAGCACCAGCGGCTCCTGGAGTGGGAGAAGCAGTGGCTGACCAGCCTGGAGCTGCCCTTCCAGGTGATCGACGTCGCCACCGGCGACCTGGGCTCCTCCGCCTCGCGCAAGTTCGACTGCGAGGCCTGGATCCCGACCCAGGGCAAGTACCGCGAGCTGACCTCCGCCTCGAACTGTGACGGCTTCCAGGCGCGTCGCCTGTCGATCCGCTACCGCGACGGCAAGAAGACCCAGCCGCTCTCCACGCTGAACGGCACCCTGTGCGCCGTCCCGCGCACGATCGTCGCCATCCTGGAGAACCACCAGCAGGCCGATGGTTCCGTGCGGGTCCCCCCGGTGCTCCGTCCGTACCTGGGTGGTCGCGAGGTCCTGGAGCCGATCGCCAAGTGAGCCCGGCCCCTTTCCCCTACAAGCTCGTCGCGACGGACCTCGACGGCACGCTGCTGCGTGACGACGACACCGTCTCGGAGCGCACCCGTGAAGCCCTCCTCGCGGCCACCGCCGCGGGCGCGGCCCACATCATCGTCACCGGCCGGGCCGTGCCCTGGACCCGCCACGTGCTCGACGATCTCGGTTACAAGGGGATCGCCGTGTGCGGGCAGGGCGCCCAGCTGTACGACGCGGGGGCGCACCGCCTCCTGACCTCGGTGACGCTGGACCGCCAACTGGCCGGTCTGGCGCTGTCGAAGATGGAAGCCGAGGTCGGTCCGCTGGCGGTCGCCGCCAGCCGGGACGGGGTGGACGGCGAGGTCCTGTTCGGCCCCGGCTACCAGGTCCAGGAAGGGCTGCCGGCCATCTACCTGGAGGACACCGCGGCCATCTGGACCGCGCCGCTGAACAAGCTGTACATCCAGCACCCGGGGCTCGGCGACGACGAGCTCGTCACGGCGGCCCGGGCGATCGTGGGCAGCCTGGTGGACATCGTGATGGCGGGTCCGGGCGTGGTGGAGATCCTGCCCCTGGGTCTGAGCAAGGCGACCGGCCTGTCGCTGGCCGCGCGTCGACTGGGAGTGAAGGCGGCGGAGACGATCGCCTTCGGCGACATGCCCAACGACATCCCGATGTTCGGTTGGTCGGCGCACGGTGTGGCGATGGCCAATGCCCACCCGGAGCTCAAGGCCGTGGCCGACGAGGTGACGACCTCCAACCAGGAGGACGGCATCGCGGTGGTGCTGGAACGTCTGCTGGGCGCGGCCTGACCGCAGGGTCCGAAGAAGCGGGTCCGAAGACCGCGAAGACGAGAAAGGTCCGGGAGCAGCCCGCGCCGCGAGGCGCGCTCGAAGTGGCTGTCCCGGACCTTCTTGTTGCTCCCCGCACGGCTCACTCTGCCCCGGCCGCACGCCCCTTACCAGTCATTTTCCGGTGCCCCCGGCTCCCTCACAGGGTCATGTTTCACGTGAAACACGGGTGGGGTGTGGATGCCGGGTCAGCGGCCAGGCCAGCAGGCCGACCGCCAGCGCGATGGCGTGTCCGAGGTCGGTGAAGGTTCCGCCGCTGATGAGGGGGATGCCGAAGAAGGCGACGACTCCCGCGAGGTAGAGCCATCTCCACGGGCCGGGCAGCCGGTAGGTCAGGACTCCGGCGGCCGCGGCGAGTCCGTAGCTGACGCCGATGTCGACGACGTGGACCATGCTGCGCGGGGCCCGGTGGTCCTGGATGGCCATCAGCACCAGCTTCTGGCTGACCAGGGTGGCGGTGATGTGGGCGGTCGCGATGATCACGAGCCAGCGCAGGGTGCCGAGCCAGCGTTCGACGGGAGCCTGGAAGAGCTCGAAGAGCGCCGCGTACAGGGCGAGCGAGGCCGGGTTCTCGATCCAGAACGCGCTGGAGAGCAGGGCGCGAATGGGGTGCCGGGTGAGCTCGTGAATGTTGCTGCTGTTGCGGTGCAGCAGGACGTGGTCCAGATGATCGGGAGCGATCACCACGACCACACTGGTGACAGCGATGATCAAAAGCCAGATGTGCGTACCGGGCGAGGAGCGTATCCAGGACCACAGCGGCCTGGAGGGCTCGGGCTCGGCGTGCGGCATCATGCACCGATGATGACCCGCGAAGCTGTGCCCCGCCCGGCCGGTGGGCCGGGCGGGGCACGGTGTGCGACGGCGGTTCCGCCGGTTCTACTCGTCGCCCGCGAGGGTGAGGCGACGCAGCTTCTGGCCCGCGTAGACGGTGGCCCCGACGGTGACCACGACGAGCAGTACCGAGGCGGTGGGCAGGCCCACGGTGGCGTCGACGTACCCCTCGCCGGCGACCTTCTCGGCCAGGGCCAGGGACCACTGCTGGACGCTCAGCGTCTTCGCCCCGGAGACCAGGCTGCCGAAGAGGGACTCCCAGATCAGGGCGTAGACCAGACCGAAGACGACGGCGTGCCGGCTGACGGTGCCCAGCAGCAGGAACAGCGCGCTGTAGGCGATCGAGGCGACGAGGGCGGCCACGGTGTAGGCGACGGCGATCTGCTGACCGTTGCCGTTGAGGATGAAGCCCGCGATCAGGGTGGGGATCGCGGAGAACACCATCGTGACCGCGATGGCGACGATCAGCTTGGTCATGATGATCGTCGGTCGTTTCACCGGCTTGGAGAGCAGGTAGACGATCGAGCCGTCGTCGATCTCGGGGCCGATGGCGCCGGTGCCGGCGATGACGCCGATCAGCGGGACCATCGTCGCGAGGGCGAATCCGCCGAGCAGATCGGCGGCGACCTTGTCGTCCAGGCCGGTGAAGGCGCGGACGGCGATGCTGAGGACGATCAGCAGGGCGGGCAGCGCGAAGAGGATCAGCGCGCGGCGGCGGCCGAGCAGGGCCCGGTAGGTGAGCCGGGCGACAGTGGGGTTGTACATGGTTGCCAGCTCCTTCAGGCCGCGACGAGGTAGGAGAAGACCGACTCGAGGGACTCGTCGGAGGGCGAGACCGTCAGCAGCCGGATGCCGTGCTCGCGGGCGACCCGCGGCAGCAGCTCGGTGAAGCGACCGAAGTCGACGGCCTGGACGCGCAGGACGCCTTCCTTCAGGTCGACCTCGATACCGGCGGTGGACGGGTCGGCGATCAGGGCCGCGGCAAGGACCCGGTCGTCGGAGGAACGGATCAGGTAGCGGTGCGGACGGTCCGTCATCAGGCGACGGATCTTGCGGAAGTCACCGGAGGCCGCGTGCCGGCCGGCCACGACCACCTCGATGTGGGAGGCGAGCTGCTCGACCTCCTCCAGGATGTGGGAGGAGAAGAGCACGGTGCGGCCCTCGTCGCCCATGCGCCTCAGCAGATCCATGAGCTGCATGCGCTGACGCGGGTCCATGCCGTTGAACGGCTCGTCGAGGAGCAGCACCGACGGCTCGTGGACGAGGGCGGAGGCCATCTTGACGCGCTGGCGCATGCCCTTGGAGTACGTGGCGATCTTGCGGTCCTGGGCGTACTCCATCTCGACGGTGGCCAGGGCCCGCTGGGCGGCCGCGTCGTCGAGTCCGTGGAGTTCGGCGTTGGCGACGACGAACTCGCGGCCGGTGAGGAAGTCGTACATGGCCTCGCGCTCGGGCACGACACCGATCTGCTTGTAGACCTGCTCGTTGCGCCAGATCGGCGTCCCGTCGAGAGTGACCGTGCCGGTGGAGGGGGCCAGGAAGCCGCCCATCATGTTGATGAGCGTGGACTTGCCCGCACCGTTGGGACCGAGGAGGCCGGTGACACCCGGGCCGATGCGCATGGTCACGTCGTTGACGGCGACGACGTTCCCGAACCAGCGGGAGGTGTGGTCGATGTCGATGATGGTCACAGCCCGGCCTTCCGGTAGCGGGCCATCAGGGCGGCGTAGGAGCCGGCGATGAGCCCGAGGGCGACGAGCAGGTAGACGAAGCCGATGCCGGCCGTGGGGCCTTCGCCGCCGGGGAAGGCGGAGGTGCCGTTGAGGAAGGCTGTCTGGATGCCGTCGATCAGGGTGATCGGGGAGAACAGGCCCAGCCAGTCGATGGCGCCGGTGGAGCCGGTGTTGTACGCGATGCCCTGTACGGCGGTCACCGCTCCGTACGGGATCACCAGCACGGCGATGATGGCGGCGACGCCGAACCCGCGACGCGGGGTCAGTGCGGCCATGACCAGGCCGAGGCCGGCGAAGAGCAGCGACAGGAGCAGTACGGAGGCCAGGCCCTGCCCGAAGCCCTCGGTCTGGTCCCCGAAGTCGAACTTCGCGAGCAGCGAGCCGACGTACATGATCAGCAGCGGGGTGGCGGTGAGGATGAACAGGGCCGAGGCCATGGCCGCGAACTTGGCCACGACGTAGTCCACGCGCTCGATGGGCCGCGAGAAGTACAGCGGCACCGTCTTGAAGCGCAGGTCCCGGGAGACCGACTGCGGGGCCTGGGAGGCGAGGTACAGGCCGATGATCACCTGGGTGGTCAGGGCGTACGTCGTGTACTTGATCGGCAGCTCGGTGGAGCCGGGCACCGCGATGGCCACCGCGACGATGATCAGTGCGGGAACGCACATCACCGCGAAGAGGAGCATCGGCAGCACTTTGGACTTGGCCGAGCGACCGAGGCCGTACGCGCCGCGCAGCGACTGCGAGAACAGCGACTTGCGCGCGTAGGCACGGCCGAGCCGGGGGCCGTCGTAGGACCGGTAGCCGATGTTGTGGATCTGGGTCGAGGTGTCAGGCGCCATCGGAACCGGCTCCCTTCTGCTGGGTGGGCCGCACCTGCGGGGCGGGCGGCGCGGACGGGTCGTTGTCGCGGAAGACCTCCGCGATGTGGTGGCGGCGCTGCTCCATGCGGACCAGACCGATACCCAGGTCTGCGACGGTGTCGCGGACCGTGTCGTACGTCTCCTCGCCCGTCGCCTCGACGAGGAGGACGTGGCCGGCGCCGGGCAGGCCCTGCTCCTCGCCCACCTGCAGGATGATGCCCGCCGCGGTGAGCGCCTTGCGCAGCGCGGCGGTGCCGTCCGGGTGGGTGTCGGAGTCGGTGACCTCGACCGCCAGGGTCGTGGTGCTCTGCATGAAGTCGCTGGTGGAACTGGAACGCAGGAGCTTGCCGCCGTCGACGACCACGACGTGGTCGCAGGTCCGCTCCAGCTCTCCGAGGAGGTGGGAGGTGACCAGGACCGAGATCCCGAAGTCGGTGTGGATGCGGCGGATCAGGCCGAGCATCTCGTCGCGACCGACCGGGTCGAGGCCGTTGGTGGGCTCGTCGAGCAGCACCAACTGGGGGTCGTGGACGAGCGCCTGGGCCAGCTTGACCCGCTGCTTCATGCCCGTCGAGTAGCCGCCGATGGGACGGTAGCGCTCCTCGTACAGGCCCACGTGGCGCAGGGTGTCGGCGGTCCGTTCACGGGCGGCGGTCGGGGGCAGCCCGGACATGCGCGCCATGTGTACGACGAACTCGGTGGCCGAGACGTCGGGCGGCAGGCAGTCGTGCTCGGGCATGTAGCCGACGCGCTCACGGATGGCGCTGCCATGCGTGGAGACGTCGAGCCCGAGCACGGCGGCACGGCCCTCGGTGGCGGGGGACAGTCCCAGCAGAATCTTGATCAGCGTGGACTTGCCGGCTCCGTTGGCACCCACGAGCCCGGTAACGCCGGGCCCGATGTCCAGGGAGAGCCGGTCGAGGGCGGTCACTCGGGGGTACCGCTTGCTCAGGCTTTCGGTCGCGATGACAGTCACAGGCTCGACGTTAGTGGCGCGGGCCGCGCGGATCGTCAGACCAGGAGCCGGATCCCGTCTCCGCCTTGAGGACTACAGGACCCGCCCAAAGGCTGATGTGGCCCGGACAAGTTTGTCCACAGGTCCGTGCACGGGCCTTGACGTGATCGCCGGTCATTGTCACATTCATCAGTGTCAAGTTACGGGCGCGTACGGCTACACGGACACGGACGGACGGCTGGCATGGCTGGGGAAACCAAGCAACGCACGACGCGACGCTCAGCGTTCACCGGAGCGACCGGGACCGCGGGAGTCGCCGGGCTCGGCGCCGAACTGCGCGGATTCAGAGAGGTCCAACGCCTCGCCTACGAGTGCGCCGAGGCCGTGGCGGCGCAGCTCCGCCCGGGCGTGACCGAACGCGAGGCGGCGCGGATGCAGCGCGAGTGGCTGCGCGAGCGCGGTGTGCGGGACTGGTTCCACCTGCCGTTCGCGTGGTTCGGAGACCGCACCGCCTTCGCGAACTTCAAGATCCCCCTGCAGTTCTTCCCGACGAACCGGAGGTTGGAGCCGGGGATGCCCTTCATCCTCGACATGGCCCCGGTCCACAAGGGCTACGCCGCGGACGTCGGATACTCGGGGAGCCTTGGTCTGCATCCCGTCCAGGACCGCTTGATGGCGGACCTGCGACCGCACCGCGAGCTGATCTTGAGCCAGGTCCGCGAGCGCCGCTCCCTGCGCGAGATATACGAGAACGTCGAACGGCTCATGACCCGGCAGGGCTACGCCAACCGGCACCGGGCCTATCCCTTCGGCGTGATCGCCCACAAGCTGGACCGGGTCAGGGAGCGGCGCTGGTCACCGACCGCGTTCGGGTTCGGCACCCAGTCCCTCAAGGGCCTGGCGAGCGACGCCCTGCACGGGCACCGCGAGGGTTGGTCACCGCTGTGGAGCCCCTACCACTTCTCCGATCACGTGCCGCGGCCCGGCCTGTGGGCGGTGGAGCCGCATCTGGGCTTTCGTGGGACCGGCGCGAAGTTCGAGGAGATCCTGGTCGTCACCGACTCCCGGGACCCCGAGGAGAGCGCCTTCTGGTTGGACGACGATCTGCCGCACGTGCGGCGCTGGGCTGAGGAGAAGGCGGCATGAGCGGCATCGGCGGAACGGGTCTGGAAGGCGCGCGCGAGCGCCGGGTGAGCACCGGCGGTATCGAACTGTGCGTCGTCGAGCTGGGGGAGGTGGACCGGCCGACCGTCGTGCTGGTGCACGGCTACCCGGACAGCAAGGAAGTCTGGTCGGAGGTCGCCCGGCGGCTGGCCGAGCACTTCCACGTGGTGCTGTACGACGTACGGGGCCACGGCCGCTCGTCGGCCCCCGTCCCCCTGCGCGGCGGCTTCACCCTGGAGAAGCTGACGGACGACTTCCTGGCCGTCGCCGACGCGGTGAGCCCGGACCGGCCGGTGCACCTGGTCGGCCACGACTGGGGCTCCGTACAGGGCTGGGAGTTCGCGACGGTCTCCCGCACCGAGGGCAGGATCGCCTCGTTCACCTCCATGTCGGGGCCCTCCCTCGACCACTTCGGGCACTGGATCAAGAAGCGGATGGCCCGGCCCACCCCTCGCCGGGCCGCCCAACTGCTCAACCAGGGCGCGAAGTCCTGGTACGTGGCCATGCTGCACACTCCGGTGCTGCCCGAGCTGGCCTGGCGCGGACCGCTCGGCAAGCAGTGGCCCCGGATCCTCCAGCGCATGGAGAAGGTCCCGGCCGGCGACTACCCGACGGCGTCCCTGCCCTCGGACGCCGCGCACGGGGCCTGGCTCTACCGCGACAACGTGCGATCCCGGATGCGCAGGCCGCGCGCCGACGCGTACGCGCACGTACCCGTGCAGCTGATCACGCCCACCGGGGACGCGTTCCTGTCCGAGCGGCTCTACGACGAACTCGAACTGTGGGCCCCGGACCTGGTGCGGCGCACCCTGCCCGCGAAGCACTGGGTGCCGCGCACCCGACCGGATCAACTGGCCTCCTGGATCACCGAGTTCGTCAACGCTCGGGAGGAACCGGCGACGCGCGCCCCGGAGCACAAGGCCCCCGGCCGGTACGCCGACCGGTTCGGCGGCCAACTGGTCCTGGTCACCGGCGCAGCCAGCGGCATCGGACGGGCCACCGCCTTCGCCTTCGCCGAGGCCGGAGCCCGAGTCGTGTGCGTGGACCGGGACGCGGAGGGTGCGGCGCGCACCGCCGACATGGCCCGTCTGGTGGGAGCCCCCCAGGCCTGGGGCGAATGCGTGGACGTCAGCGACGAGCAGGCGATGGAGAAGCTCGCGGAGAAGGTCGCCGCCGAGTACGGAATCGTGGACGTCCTGGTCAACAACGCCGGGATCGGGCTCTCCGGATCCTTCCTCGACACCAGCGCCGAGGACTGGAAGAAGGTCCTCGACGTCAACCTGTGGGGTGTCATCCACGGCTGCCGCATCTTCGGCAAGCAGATGGCCGACCGCGATCAGGGCGGTCACATCGTCAACACCGCCTCGGCCGCCGCCTATCTGCCCTCCAAGACCCTGCCCGCGTACAGCACCTCCAAGGCCGCGGTGTTGATGCTGTCGGAGTGCCTGCGCGCGGAACTCGCCTCGAAGTCGATCGGTGTCTCGGCGATCTGTCCCGGCATCGTCAACACCAACATCACCGCCACCTCGCGCTTCGCCGGCGTGGACGAGGCCGAGGAGAAGCGCCGGCAGGAGCGCTCCTCGCGCTTGTACGGCCTGCGCAACTTCCCGCCGGAGAAGGTCGCGGACGCGATCTTGCTGGCCGTCGTGAAGAACCAGGCCGTGGTGCCGGTGACACCCGAGTCCAAGGGCGCCCTGTTGTTGTCCCGCCTCGCGCCGGGCGCCCTGCGACGGATCGCGAAACTGGAGCCCCGGCTGTGAACGGGCCGGGACCCGGGAGTGAGCGGGCCGGAGCCCCGGGGGTGAGCGGGCCGGAGCCCAGGGGGTGAGCGGCAGGTCGACGGGGGCCGCGCGGACCCCGTCGACGCGGAGAGAGCGCGGCACGGCCATACCCCGCTCACCGCGGCGGTCGTACCATCCCTCGCAGGAGGGCTCGCTGCGCAGGGCGGTGGAGTACCTGGCGGCGCCACCTGCCGCCCGGACCGCGGCGGGCGCGGTCGGCCGAGCCGCCATGTCGTAGGGAGCCGGGATTGTCCGATCAGGCGGTAGCCGAGTACCGGATCGAGGATCTGGCGCACCACAGCGGCGCGACGGTGCGCACGATCAGGGCGTACCAGGACCGCGGTCTGCTGCCGAAGCCGGAGCGACGAGGCCGTTCGAACGTCTACCGGGACACGCACCTGGCGCGGCTGCGCCAGATCGCGGACCTGCTGGACCGCGGATACACCCTGGCCTCCATCAAGGAGCTGCTGGAGGCGTGGGACGCGGGGCGCGGGCTGGGCGGCGTCCTGGGCCTGGTGGCCGAGGTGCACGGGCCGTGGACCGACGAGGAGGCTGACCGGATCAGCCGGTCCGAACTCAACGAGCGGTTCGGCGGGCGGCCCGACGACGACGCGGTGGGCGAGGCGTGCGAGCTCGGGGTGCTGGAACGCATCCCGGGCCGCCCGGACGAGTTCCTGGTGCCGTCCCCACAGGAACTGGCGGTGGCCTCGGAGCTGTACGCGGCGGGGGTGCCGCTCGTGGCGATCACCGGCCATCTGCGGGAGTTGCGCGGGCAGGTCGAGCACATCGCGTCGCGCTTCCTGGAGTTCACCACCGAGCACGTCTTCGCCCGCTATCTGGGGCACGTCCCGCCCACGGACACGGACGCGTCGGAAGCGGCGGCGATGGTCCGCAGACTGCGGCCGCTGGCCCAACAGACGGTGGACGCGGAGTTGGCACGCGCCATGAGGCTGCTGGCCACCCGCCACCTCCAGCAGCACCTGGGCGCGGCCGGGGCCGAGCAGCCTTCGGGGCCCACCCCGGTGGCGTTGCCGGCCGCGACGGTACGGGCGGTGCAGGAGCTGGTGGGCCCCGACCATGTGGCGGAGTTCGTCCGGGCGGCGACGGAACGGGAGATCCAGGCCCGGACCATGAACGAACTGGTCGGCAGGGGCGGCCGGTAGTAATCGATCAGTAGTCCACAGGGCGAATCGCCCTCTTGCCTGCAAAACCGACTGAATCGGCTGTGGACAAGTCAAGTTTCCCTGTGGGCAACCCCTTTCGGTCTCAAGCAGTGATACCCAGCCGGGGGTCGGGGCGGGGGATATCGGCCATCGTCGTCTCCGGCCCGAGCTCTGCGCCACCGGATCCGGGCCGGGCGTCGCGCCGCCCTCCGTCGGGGCCCACGCCGGACGTGGTGTCCGGCGCGGCATCCGGACCCCCCGCCTGCCCGTTGTCCGGACCGGCACCCGATCCCGTGTCCGATCCGGCGGCCGACCCGGCTGCGGTACCCGATCCGGCGGCCGACCCGGCTGCGGCGTCCGATCCGGCGGCCGACCCGGCTGCGCGCCGGGCACCGCGGTCGGTGCGATCGGTGCGGGCATTGCCGTAGAGCGCCCCGGCCAGGGCGAGGCCGAGGATCCCGCCCAGCAATTGGGCCGCCACGAAACCGGGCAGTGACTGGGGGGCGATCCCGGTGAAGGAGTCACTGAAGGCGCGCCCGACGGTGCCCGCGGGATTGGCGAAGGAGCCCGACGAGGTGAACCAGATCGCGGCCGCGATGTAGGCGGCGACGGCGGCCGGGATCAGCTTGGCCCGGCCGATCCGGCCGAGCCCCTGGATGACCAGCACCAGGCCCGCGGTGGCGACGACCTCGCCGATCAGCAGATGCCCGCCCCCGCGGATCCGGGTGGCGAAGGTCCCCGGCAGGCGCCCGAACATGGCCTCGGCGAGGAGCGCACCGGCGATGGCGCCCACGGTCTGGGCAGCGGTGTAGACGAGGGCGTCCCTGCCGTCGAGCCCCTGACCTCCGGTGCGACGCGCCCACCAGGAGGTGAGCGTGACCACCGGGTTGAGGTGGGCGCCCGACAACGGCCCGAACAGCGTGATGATCAGGCCGAGGCCGATGGCGGAGGCGAGCGAGTTGGCGACCAGGGCGACACCGGTGTCTCGGCTCAGGGCGGCGGCCTGGATCCCCGAACCGATCACCACCACGAGCAGGCCTGCGGTACCGATGAGCTCGGCGGTCGCACGACGTGGCAGCGAAGCATCGATTGTCATGATTTCTCCCCCAAGGACGTCAGCTCAGCGGAAAATGTATTCCGTATCTTGGAAACGCGATAGGGGGAGTCCAGGTTCACCGACCCAACCGAAAATCACTGCCGCGAGGGCCCGCGACCCGGCACGCTGGGGCCATGGATGACAGACGCACCGTGAAGGTGTCCAAATACGTCTCGAAACACCTGCGACATCAGCCGGAACGGATCGGACTGGCGCTCGACCCACACGGGTGGGTCGAGATCGACGACCTCCTGAACGCGGCGGCCGGCCACGGATTCCCCATCACCCGGACGGAACTCGACCACGTCGTCGCGGCCAACGACAAACAGCGCTTCGCCATCGACGGCACCCGCATCAGGGCGAACCAGGGACACACGGTCGCCGTGGACCTTGACCTCCCCGAGGCCGAACCGCCCGCGTACCTCTACCACGGCACCGTCGCCGCGACCCTGGCCGCCATCCGCGCCGAGGGCCTGCGCCCGATGGCCCGTCACCACGTCCACCTGTCCCCGGACCGGGAGACCGCGACCCGGGTGGGCGCGCGACGCGGCCGACCGGTCGTACTCAGCGTGGACGCAGGCGTGATGCGGGCGGCCGGACACGTGTTCCGGATCAGCGCCAACGGCGTGTGGTTGGTGGACGCCGTACCGCCGGAGTTCCTGCGCTTCCAGTGACGCGGCGACCCACACAATTCACAGGGAGAATGTCAGATCATCCCCCTAACCTGTTCCCACTCCGGGATCGGTGAGGGGGGCACCTCGCGATCGCCGAACCATCCATGCGAACACGTGAGGTGACGCCCCATGACGTCCGAATCCACATCCCAAGCCGCATCCGACGCCGCGTCCGACGCCCCGTCCCAAGCCGCGTCCGACGCCCCGAGCGACATCGCGACCGAAGCCCCGACCGGACCCGCGGTCAACAGCTTCCAGGTCGACCTGCGCGGCCTGGTGGACCTGCTCTCCCACCACCTGTACTCCAGCCCGCGCGTCTACGTCCGCGAGCTGCTCCAGAACGCCGTCGACGCCATCACCGCCCGCCACGCGCACGAGCCCGAGGCACAGGTCCGCATTCGTCTCACCGCCTCCGCCGGCCGTGTCACCATCGAGGACTCCGGCATCGGCCTGACCGCGGCCGAGGCCCACTCCCTCCTCGCCACCATCGGCCGCAGCTCCAAGCGCGGCAACGGCGGCATCGAGGAACAGGGCCTGGAGGACACCCGCCGGCAGTTCCTGGGCCAGTTCGGCATCGGACTGCTCGCCTGCTTCGTCGTCGCGCGTCAGATCCGCGTCGTCACCCGGTCCGCACGCGACCCCCTCGCGGCACCCGTGGAATGGCTGGCCACGGACGACGGTTCCTACACCGTCCGCGAGCTTCCCCACGAAGCACGCCCGGAACCCGGTACGACCGTCCACCTGGAGACCCGCCCTGGTGCCGAGGAATGGACCGAGCCCGCCAGGGTCGAACGGCTCGCGCGCGACTACGGCTCACTGCTCCACCACGACATCACCTTCGACGACGGCGAAGGCGACGAGCCCCGCCCGATCACCGATCGGCCCGCGGTGTGGGACCGCTCCTTCCCCACCCCGGCCGCCCGTCGCGTCGCGCTCGCCGGACACTGCGCGCAGCTCTTCGGTTTCACCCCGCTCGACAGCATCGACCTCGACCTGCCCGTCGCCGGCGTGCGCGGAGTCGCCTACGTCCTCGCCGAACCCACCAGCCCCGCCCACCGGGCCGGACACCGGGTCCACCTCAAGGGCATGCTGCTGACCGACCAGGCCGACAACCTGCTGCCGGAGTGGGCCTTCTTCGTCCGCGTCGTGCTCGACACCGACACCCTGCGGCCCACCGCCTCCCGCGAGAACCTGTACGACGACGAGACCCTCGCCGCGGTCCGCGAGGCCCTCGGTGCCCGGATCCGTGCCTGGCTCGCAGAACTCGCCGCGAGCGACCCGGAACGACTGGCTTCCTTCCTCGCCGTCCACCACCTCGGCGTGAAGTCCCTGGCCCGGCACGACGCCGAACTCCTCGGCCTGATGCTGCCCTGGTTGCCGTTCGAGACCAGCGAGGGGTCGATGAGCCTGGAGGAGTTCGCTGCCGCGCACACCGACATCCACTTCACGCGCACCGTCGAGGAGTTCCGCCAGATCGCCCCGATCGCCGCGGCACACGGCCTCGGCGTCATCAACGCCGGCTACACCTACGACGCCGACCTGCTGGCCCTCCTTCCCGCCGTACGACCCGAGCTCAAGGTCACCGAGCTGGACGCCGGCGCCGTCACCGAGCGGCTCGACCCGGTCCCGACCACCGTCGAACTGGCCCTCGCCTCCTTCCTGTCCACCGCCCGCACCCGGCTCGAACCCCAGAGCTGTGACGTGGTGCTGCGCGCCTTCCAGCCCGTGTCCGTCCCCGCGCTCTACCTCGACGACCGGCAGGCCCGCCAGGAACGCGACCGGACCGCGGCCCTCGACAGCGCCGATTCCCTGTGGACCGGCATCCTCGGCGCCCTGCGGGGTTCCGCGCCGCGCGCCCGCCTGGTCCTCAACCACAACAACCCGCTGATCCGCCGCATCGCGAACCTCCCCGACACGACCCTGACCGCGACCGCCGTCGAATCCCTTTACGGGCAGGCACTGTTGATGTCCCAGCGACCGCTGCGCCCCGCCGACTCCACCCTGCTCAACCGCGCCTTCCTGGGCCTCCTGGAATGGGCGACCCACTCCACCGACACACGGGAGAACGAGAAGTGAGCAACCTGACCCCGGAGGAGATCCGGAAGGCGCTGCACGAGAACCACCTCCTCCCCCACGGCGCCGCACGCAACGCCCAGGCCGAGGCACTCGCCGCGGCGGCCGAGGTCTGCGGCGACCGGGCCCTGTTCCGGAACGCGCTGGTGACCCTGGTCGACGCGTACGAGTACAGCTCGGAACGCACCCGCATGATGGTCCCCTTCGCCCGGCTGCTCCAGGAGTACGACCGCGATCCCGGCACCTTCGACCGGGGCGAGGCCCACTCCCTCTTCTGGCGCTTCAAATGGGTCTCCGGCCAGATCATCAACTCGCCCGAGATCCCGCTGGCTTCCGCCGCCGGCTATCTGGAGGACATGGAGCGTCGCTACCGCCTCGCCGGATACAGCGAGCGCGCGGTGCGCCAGTCCGAGTACTACCTGGCGGACGCCATCGGCGACGACGAGCGCGCGGAGCGCGCGGTCGCCGCCTGGCAGGCCGCCGAGCGCGACGAGATGAGCGACTGCCACGCCTGCGAGACCAACAGTCAGGGCGCGTTCTGGGCCACGAAGGGCGACGACGCCAAGGCGATCGAGATCTGGGAGCCGGTGCTCGCGGGCAAGCAGACCTGCCAGGAGGAACCGCACCGGGTACTCGCCCGATCCTTGCTGCCGCTGCTCCGCCAAGGCCGCTTCGACGAGGCCCGCGCCCATCACCTGCGCGGCTACCGCCTGGCGCGCGGCAACGAGAGCCTGCTGCGCTCGATCGGCCAACACATCGAGTTCTGCGCCCTCACCGGCAACGAGGCACGCGGACTGGAGATCCTCTTCGACCACGACACGCACCTCAAGCCGCTCACCGACGTCAAGGCCCAACTGGACTTCCACGGCGGTGTGCTCGTTCTGTTGGAGCGGCTCACCACGCTCGGCCACGGCGCCGGGGCGTCCGTCCCCTGCGAGGGTTCCGCCCACTCCGTCGACGAGCTGTACGCGGTGCTGCGCGCCGGCTGCCTGGACATCGCGCGCCGGTTCGACGCGCGCAACGGCAACAGCCGCGTGTCCGACCGGTTCCTCGCCCGGCTCGGTCGGGCCCCACTGGTCGACGTACTGCCCCTCGGAGTGCGCAGTTCGGCGCTGCCGCAAGCCGCACCGACCGCGGTCCCGACACCCGTCCCGACCCGGACGCCCGTCCCGGCCAACCCGGCCGCCCCGGAGCCCTCGGACGCCTCGGCACGGGCCGACGTCGACGCATCGGCGGAACGGGCCCGGCATGCCCGCGATCAGGGACACCCGGGGGCGGATGCACTCTGGTCCGACCTCGCCGTACGCGTGGCGGCTCTCCCCGAATCGGAGGTGGATCCGCTGCTCGTTGCGGACCTGGCGGACCATCGGGCCGTGTCCGCGGCCCGTGCCGGAGCCCCCGAGGCGGCGGAACTGCTGGCAGCCGCCCGGGACCGTTACCGGGCCCTGGGGCAGGCGGAGCGAGCCGCGCTGGCGGAGCTGCGCCTGGCGGGCGTCGCCGCACAGGCCGGGGCGGATCCGACGGAGACGCGGAGGCTGCTCGCGACGGCCTTCAGCGCCGCCGAGGCGCTGGATCCGGCCGACCCGGCACGGGCCCGCCGCATCGCGCGCGCCGAGCTGACCACGATCCGTCTGGAGCCGTACCTGCGGTCGATCGAGGCCGCCCACGAGCACGACGAGTCCGGGCACGACGCTGGGCACGACCACGAGCAGGACCATGGCCACGCCGAACTGGCCGCCGAACTCGACTCCTTCATCACCTCGTACGCGCAGTCATTGCCCGACGTGGCGGCGGAGGCCGAAGAGATGCTGGGCCGGGTGATCCTCGCGCAGGGCGACCCGGAGCGGGCCCTGTCGTCGCTGGCCGCGTCCGCCGACCGGGCCGTCGCGGCGGGCTGCCCCTGGCAGGCGGTGGACGCCCTGGTGCTGCGGGCCGGCGTACTGCTCTCGTTGGGCAGGCCCGAGGAGGCGGAGGAAGCTGCCCGGTCCGGGCTCGAACACGCCGCCGAGCTGACCGATCCCGAGGAGCAGGGCGTCGTACGGCTCACCTTGGCCGACACCCTGCTGCGTCGACGCGACGGAGCCGAGGAGGCCGCCGAACACGCGCTGACGGCGGCGCACTGGTTCGACCAGGCGGGTCTGAGCGCGGACGGGGGCGCGCAGGCGCGGCTGCTGCTGGCACGGGCGTACGCGCGGACCGAGCGGTACGCCGACGCCGCGGAAGTGGTGCAGTCGACGCTGCCGGATCTGTTGGAGCACGGTGAGCAGCAGGCCGTCTTCGTACGGGAGTTCCTCGGGGATCTCCTGCGCGAGGTACGGGACCTGCCGGCCTCGGCGGAGCAGTACCTGCACGCCGCGGAGCTCACCAAGGACTGGGAGGACCCGCGTCCCCAGGCGGGCTTCGCGCAGGCTGCGGCCGACCAGCTCGCCGGAACGGAGCTGGTGCGAGAGGCGGTGGCCGCGTACGAACGGGCTCTGGAGCTGTATCGGCGCGCGGGCGGCGCGCCGGTCGCGGAGGCGCGGATCCTGCGTTCGTCGGCCTGGTTGGCGCTGCGCGAGGAGGTCACCGCGGATACGGTGGCCGCGGCCAGGGCCCTGATGGACGAGGCGGCCGGGGTGCTGGAGGCGGCTTCGGCCGCCGATCCGCAGGACCCTGAGCTCCGGGCCGAACTCGCGCAGACCTGGCACCAGTCGGCGCAGGTCCTGGACCGTCAGGTCCGGGCGATGGAAGGGGCCGACGAGGAGAACGACGACGAGGGCGGGGCGGAGAGCGCTGCCTCAGCGGTCACCGCGCTCGGCGAGGCGGAGCTCACGGCGCTGCGACTGGAGGAGATCCGTCTGTGGGACCGTGCCGCGGTCGTCTACGCGGAGCTCGGTCACGACCACCTGGAGGACCGCTTCCAGTGCATGAACAACGCCGCTTGGACCGAACAGGAGCTGGGCCGCCCGGAAGCGGGCGTCGAGCGGATCACGGCGCTGATGGAGGAACTCCGGGCGCTGCCCGAAGGCGTCACACAGGAATGGATGCTGCCGAACGCGGAACGGATCATCGCCCGCCTGAGGGCCTGAAGACCGATGCCCTGAGGGCCTGAGGGCCCGACACCCTGCGGGTCCCCGTCCCGTCGCTTCATCGCGGCGGGACGGGGACGGGGACGGCTCTCGTGTCCGGGCCGGCAGGGCCTCAGCCTTCGAGCTGGGCCAGGGCCTCGGTGGCGATGCGCTCGAACACGGCCTCGTCGGCGGCGAAGTCGGAGTTCGGAATCGGTGCGTGGACGACCAGTTCCGTGAAACCGAGCTCCTGATGGCGGCCGGCGAAGTCGACGAACGCGTCCACGGATCCCAGCAGCGTGCCGCGCTCCGGGGTGAAGCCCGTCAGCAGGACCTTCTCCATCGCCCCGAAGTCGCGCTCGATCTCCACACAGGCCTTCTCCAGCTTGCCGAGCTGCCCGCGCAGGGCCTCCAACGACTGCTCGGGAGTCCCCTCGAAGACCTTCGGATCACCCGCCGTCACCCAGGCCTGGCCGTGTCGCGCCACGACCTTCATGCCGCGGGGCCCGGTCGCCGCGACCGCGAACGGCAACCGCGGCCGCTGAACGCATCCGGGAATGTTGCGGGCCTCCACGGCGGAGTAGAAGGCGCCGTCCTCGGTCACCGCGTCCTCGGTCAGCAGCCGGTCCAGGAGCGGCACGAACTCGGCGAAGCGGTCGGCCCTCTCGCGCGGGGTCCACGGTTCCTGACCCAGCGCGGTCGCGTCGAAGCCGTTGCCGCCCGCCCCGATACCAAGGGTGACGCGCCCGCCGGAGATGTCGTCCAGGGACATCAGGTCCTTGGCCAGGGTCACCGGGTGTCGGAAGTTCGGCGAGGTGACGAGCGTGCCCAATCGGATCCGCTCGGTGGCGCAGGCCGCCGCGGTCAGGGTGGGAATCGCGCCGTACCAGGGGCCGTCACGGAAGGTCCGCCAGGTGAGGTGGTCGTAGGTGTACGCGGTGTGGAACCCGAGCTCTTCGGCCCTCGACCACTGGTCGCGGCCTCCTTCGTGCCACGGTCGGACGGGGAGAATCACAGTGCTCAGACGCAGACTCATACAGGCGAGCGTAAGGCGGTGCCCGCGTGTTTCACGTGAAACATTCGCGGTCTCCGCCTCCGACCGGGCTCGGTTTCACGTGAAACATCGCCCGGGACCCGCGGCGGCACCGCGAAGCAGCGGGAAGCAGCGGGAAGCAGCGAATCCCACGCGGCAGGCCGGCCGATCTTGGTCCAGCGCCATGGGCCCATGGGCGAAGATGGAACCGTGACCTCGGCTCCCCAGCGCCCGGACGGGCCAACCCCCTCTCCCCGGCTCATCGCCACCGACCTCGACGGCACCCTGCTGCGCGACGACAAGACCGTCTCGCCCCGCACCGTCGCCGCACTCGCCGCCGCCGAGGAGGCCGGGATCGAGGTCTTCTTCGTGACCGGACGCCCGGCCCGCTGGATGGGCGTGGTCAGCGACCATGTCCACGGCCATGGTCTGGCGATCTGCGCGAACGGCGCGGCCGTGGTCGACCTCCACGCCGGCCCCGAGTTCGTACAGGTCCGGGGGCTCCCTCGGGCCACCGCGCTCACGGTCGTGGACGCCCTGCGGGCCGCCGCTCCCGGTACGACCTTCGCCGTGGAACGCACCACCGGGATCAATTACGAGCCGGCTTACCCGCCGTTCTTCCAGGACCCGGGTGCGACGGTGGCCACCGCCGAGAAGCTGCTGCACGAGGAGTTCGACGACAGCGCGGAACCCGTGCTGAAGCTGCTCGCGCACCATGCCGAACTGGCACCTGACGAGTTCCTGCTCCTGGCCCGTTCCGTCGCCGGCGGGTACGCGTCGATCACCCGCTCCAGCCCGACCGCCCTGCTGGAGATCAGCGGACTCGGAGTCTCCAAGGCCAGCACCCTGGCGCTGTGTTGTGCCGAGCGCGGCATTTCCCCCGCCGAGGTGGTCGCCTTCGGGGACATGCCGAACGACGTGGAAATGCTCAGCTGGGCGGGTACCTCGTACGCCATGGGCAACGCCCATCCCGACGTGATCGCGGCCGCGTCCGGCCGCACGGTCGCCAACAACGAAGACGGGGTCGCCCTCGTCATCGAGCGCATCCTGACCGAACACACCGGCTAGGAGCCGAACCGGAAGCGGCCGGGCCGGGGAGCAGCCGGGCCGGCGCTGACAGCGGGACGGCGGGACCGGCGTCGGGCACTCAGAGCGGGGCCTCCCAGACCAGGGTGGTCCCGCCGCCGTCCTCGCCGATTCCCGGGCCGTACGAGCTCGACCCGCCCAGCGACTCGGCTCGACGGCGCAGGTTCCTCAGCCCGCTGCGGCGGCCGCCCTCGGCGATGCCCACCCCGTCGTCCGCCACCTCCAACCGGACGCCGGGCCGGCCGTCGGCAAGGTGGATGGTGGAGTCCAGGACCACTTCGATCCGGGACGCCTCGGAGTGCCGGAACGCGTTCGACAGTGCCTCGCGGAGCGCCGCGATCAGGTTCTTGCCGACCAGCTCACCCACGACCGCGTCGATCGGGCCGAGGAATCGGTGCGCGGGCTTGAAGCCGAGGGGGACGGCGGCCATGTTGATCTCTCGCAGCACCCGGGTGCGCAATCCCGAAGGGGCCTCCGCCGGTCCCTGCTGGAGGGCGAAGATCGCGGTGCGGATCTCCTGGATCGTGACGTCCAGTTCGT
Organism: Streptomyces sp. NBC_00513; assembly: GCF_041431415.1. GTDB lineage: Bacteria > Actinomycetota > Actinomycetes > Streptomycetales > Streptomycetaceae > Streptomyces. The sequence continues at coordinate 4,088,190 of NZ_CP107845.1, read as the reverse complement.
CCACGGCCTTCCCGACCCCGTCGCTGACCTCCGGGACGAGGGACCGGCGCTGCGCGCCCTCCAACATCATTCCGGTGGCGAACAGCCGCTGGATCACCAGGTCGTGCAGATCACGGGCGATGCGGTCGCGATCCTCGAACACCGCGAGCCGCTCCCGGTCGCGCTGGGCCTCGGCCATCATCAGCGCGAGGGCGGCCTGCGAGGCGAACTGGGTCGCCAGGGTCCGCTCGGACTCGGTGAAGGGCCGCTTGCCGCGCGCCCGCGGGGTGACCAGGGCTCCGAGCACCCGTCCGCCGCTGTGGAGCGGCAGCATCATGCAGGGCCCGTACTGGCTGGTCAGCTTGCCGATCATGCGGGGGTCGGAGGAGGCGTCGTCCACGAAGACGGGCTCGCCCCGCAGTAGCTTGTCCACCACCGGGCTCTCGGCGGGGATGACCACTCCGAGCGAGGTCGCCGGGTTCTCGGCGGACACGGCGACGATCTCCATCCCGCCGTCCTCGGCCGGCAGCAGCACGATCCCGGCCGCGGAGTCGGCCAACCGGCGGGCCTGCTCGGCCACCACCGCGAGGGCGTCGTCCGCGTCCCCGCCGGACAACAGGGCCGTGGTGACGGCCACCGAGCCGTCGATCCACCGCTCGCGCTGGGTGGCGGCCTCGTACAACCGGGCGTTGCCGATGGCGATGCCCGCCTCGGTGGCCAGCACGCGGACCATGTGCACGTCGTAGTCGTTGAACTCGCCGCCGCCGTTCTTCTCGGCGAGGTACAGATTGCCGAAGATCTCGCCTTGCACCCGGATCGGGACGCCGAGGAAGGTCTTCATGGGCGGGTGATGGGCCGGGAAGCCCGACGACCGGGGATCCTTCGTGAGGTCGGCGAGCCGCACGGTGTCCGGGTGGGAGATGAGTGCGCCGAGCAGGCCCCGCTTCCCGTCCGGACGATGGCCGATCTTCCGTGCCGTCTCGGTGTTGATGCCGAAGGTGACGAAGTCCGAGAGCCCGCGGCCCTCGGTGTCGACGACGCCGATCGCCGCGTAGCGGGCGTCCGCCAGCTCGGCGGCCGTCTCGCAGATGCGGTCGAGGGTGGAGTGCAGTTCAAGGCCCGTACCGACCGAGCGCATGGCCTCCAGCAGTTGCGGCACCCGGGCGGTGAGCTCGGTGGAGAGGCCCTGCAGACTCCTGGTGGCCTGGGTGGCGGCCTCCAGCGGGTCGGGTGTTCTCCGTGATGGTTCCGGTGGTTCCTGAGACTCCTGCACTGACATGCCCTTGAGCCTAGTTAGTCCACTTTATTGGGGAAAGTCGGCCTGCTGTTCCCGGCCGGCAGTGCGTCCGCCTCCCGTTCCCGCTCCAGGAGCCGCCGCAGTGGCCCCTCGATGACGGCCAGCTCCTCGTACCCGCCACGCTGTACGACCGCGCCCCGATCCAGGACGATCACCTCGTCCACCGCCTCCAGGCCGGCCAAGCGGTGTGTGATCAGCACCGTGGTCCGGCCCTCGGTGGCCGCCAACAGGTCCGCGGTCAGCGCGTCCGCCGTCGCGAGGTCGAGGTGCTCGGCCGGCTCGTCCAGGACCAGGACGGGGAAGTCCGCGAGCAGCGCCCGGGCCAGGGCCAGCCGTTGGCGCTGACCGCCGGAGATCCGCTCCCCGTGTTCGCCGACGAGGGTGTCCAGACCGTCGGGAAGCCCGTCGGCCCATTCCAGCAGTCGCGCCGCGGCGAGCGCCTGCCTCAGCTGCGCCTCGGTCGCGTCGGTGCGGGCCAGGCGCAGGTTCTCCCGTACCGAGCTGTCGAAGATGTGCGCGTCCTGGGCACACAGGCCCACGATCCGCCGCACGTCGTCGCCGGCGAGCGAGCGCGTGTCGACCCCGCCCAGGGTGTACGAGCCCTGGCTCTGGTCCAGGAATCGCAGCAGGACCTGTGCCAGCGTGGTCTTGCCCGAGCCCGACGGCCCGACGACCGCGACACGGCGGCCGGCCTCCAACGTCAGGTCGAGTCCCTCCAGCGCGTCCCGCTCCTGGCCGGGGTGCCGGGCGGTGAGCCCCGTCACCCGCAGGGGGAAGGGCGAGACGGGCATCACGTGCGGCCGGTCCGGTTCGGCGACCGGAGCCGGCGCGTCGATGACCTCGTAGACCCGCTCGGCACTGCGGCGCACCCGCTGCCGGTACTGCACCGCGAGCGGAAGTCCGGTGACGGCCTCGAAGGCGGCCAACGGAGTCAGCACGATCACCGCCATCGTCACCCCGGACAGCCGGCCGTCGACCACGGCGTTCGCGCCGAAGAGGGCGGCGACCACCACGGTCAGACCGCACACCAGGGCGGACAGTCCACCGCCGACCCCCGTCGCGGCCGCGCCCCGCGAGGCGATGTCGGTCAGCCCCCGGTCGCTCGCACGCACGGCGGCCTTCCGCCCCTCCAACGCACCGGCGACGGTCAACTCGGCGGTACCGGTCAGCAGGTCGGCCACCCGGGTGGCGAGCCGTCCTCGGGCGGGCGCCAGCCGGCGTTCGGCGCGGCGGGCGATGGCGCCGCTGACCAGGGGCACCCCCACACCGGCCACGAGCAGGCCGACGGCGAGCGCGGCCCCGGCTTCCGGCAGCAGCCAGGCGGTGAAGACCACCGAGCCGGTGCCGACGAGTACCGCCGTGCCGACGGGAAGGAGCCAGCGCAACCAGTAGTCCTGCAGGGCGTCCGCGTCGGCCACCAGCCGGGACAGGAGATCCCCGCGCCGCTGTTCGCGCAGTCCGGCCGGGGCGATCCGCTCCAACCGCCGGAACACCGAGACCCGCAGATCGGCGAGCATCCGCAGGACGGCGTCGTGCGACACCAGCCGTTCGGCGTAGCGGAAGACGGCGCGCCCGATGCCGAAGGCACGGGTCGCCGTGACCGCCATCATCAAGTAGAGGACCGGCGGTTGCTCCGAGGCCCGAGAGATCAGCCATCCGGAGACGGCCATCAGACCGACACCGCACCCGACGGCCAGCGCGCCGAGCAGCAGCCCGAGCCGGAACCTCCCCTGCCAGGCCGCGGCCACCTCGCGCACCCGCCGGAGCGGATCGCGCCCGCCCGCGTCGGTGCCCGCTTCCTTCGCGGCGCCCTCGGACGCGACGCCGAGGATCCACTCGCCGGGATCGGCCGGTTCCGTGTCCCGAACCGGTCCCGCTCCCCGCGGGATCCCTGCGGGCGTGGGCGTGTCCGCCACGGGGGAGGAGCCCGCCGGGCCCGCCCCCACGACCACGACACGGTCCGCGACGGCCAGCAGCGCCGGCCGGTGCACCACCAGCAGGACGGTCCGCCCGACCGCGAGCTTCCGTACGGCCTCGACGACGGCGGCCTCGGTCTCCCCGTCCAACGCGGCGGTCGGCTCGTCCAGCAGGAGTACCGGCCGGTCCGCCAGGAAGGCCCGGGCCAGTGCCAGGCGCTGACGCTGGCCGGCGGACAGCCCCACCCCGCCCTCGCCGAGTACCGTGTCCGCGCCACGGGGCAGCGCGCTCACGAACTCCCGTGCCCCGGCGTCCGCGAGGGCCTCGGCGACGGCGTCGTCGGACGCGTCCGGCCTGGCCAGTCGCACGTTCTCCGCGATCGTCCCCGCGAACAGGTGCGGCCGCTGCGGCACCCACGCGATCCGCTCACGCCACTGCTCGGGCGCCAGATCGGCCAGGGCCACGCCCGCGACGGACACCCGCCCGGCGGTCGGCTCCACGAATCCCAGCAGTACCTGCAACAGCGTGGACTTGCCCGCGCCGCTCGGCCCGGTGAGGGCCACGCACTCGCCCGGTTCGACGACCAGCGACACCGGTCCGGGCGAGTCCTCGCCCCGGCCCTCGTACCGGACGGCCACACCGTCCAGCGCGATGCGAAGCGGGGTGCCCGCCGGCGGGACGACCGAACCGCCACCCCGCGCGACCGGGGTCTCCAGCACCTCGAAGATCTCCTCGGCGGCGGCCAAGCCTTCGGCCGCCGCGTGGTACTGCGCCCCCACCTGGCGCAGCGGCAGATAGGCCTCCGGGGCCAGGATCAGGATGACGAGTCCGGTGTACAGGTCGAGGTCCCCGTGCACGAGCCGCATGCCGATGGTCACGGCCACCAGGGCCACCGACAGCGTGGCGAGGAGTTCCAGGGCGAAGGAGGAGAGGAAGGCGATGCGCAGCGTCCGCATCGTGGCCTGCCGGTAGTCGTCGGTGATCTTGCGGATCGACTCGGCCTGGGCCTTGGCCCGGCCGAAGACCTTCAGGGTCGCAAGGCCCTCCACCACGTCCAGGAAATGCCCCGACAGCCGCGAGAGCAGCCGCCACTGGCGGTCCATCCGGGACTGGGTGGCCATGCCGATGAGGATCATGAACAGCGGGATCAGCGGCAGGGTGACGACGATGATGGCCGCCGACACCCAGTCCTCGGTGACGATCCGCGCGAGCACCGCCACCGGCACGACGACCGCGAGCCCCAGTTGGGGCAGGTAGCGGGAGAAGTAGTCGTCGAGGGCGTCCACGCCCCGGGTGGCCAGCGCCACCAGCGATCCCGTGCGTTGCCCGCTCAGCCATCCGGGCCCCAGATCGGCGGCCCGGTCCAGCAGTCGCCCCCGCAGTTCGGACTTGACCGCGGCACTGGCCCGGTGTGCGGCCAGCTCCGTGAGCCAGGCGATCAGCCCGCGCCCCAGCGCCACCGCCGCGAGCAGCAGCAGTGGCGTCCGGAGCGCCTCACCGCCCAGCCCCTCCTCGAAGGCACCGACCACGATCTCGGCGATGAGCATCGCCTGACCGACGACCAGCCCCGCCCCGGCCAGCCCGAGGGCCACCACCGCGCCCAGGAAGAGACGAGTGGAGCGGGCGTACCGCAGCAGACGCGGGTCGATCGGTTTCACGTGAAACATCCCCTCGGCAGGGTCAGGCAGGCACGGGCTGTCCGGCTCGAAGAGCCCGGGACGGTCAGCGGCTCAGTGCACGTCAACGATGTGCTGCGTACCGATGCGCTTGCGGAACACCCAGTAGGTCCAGCCCTGGTAGAGCACGACGACCGGGGTGGCCACCACCGCGAGCCAGGTCATGATCTTCAGGGTGTACGGGGTGGACGAGGCGTTGTCGACGGTGAGGCTCCAGGCGTCGTTCAACGAGGACGGCATGACGTTCGGGAAGAGCGTCAGGAAGAGCATCGCGACGGCGGAGGCGATGGTGACCCCCGACAGGGCGAACGACCATCCCTCACGGCCGGCCAGGTTGAAGCCGAGCGCCGCGAGCAGCGCCACGACCGCGACGGCCATGGCGATCAGGCTCTTGCCGTCACCCCGCGAGACCTGGGTCCAGGTCAGGAAGACCAGGGCCAGCACGGCGGTGACCACACCCAGCCGGGTCGCCAGGCTCCGCGAGCGGTCCCGGATGTCACCGACGGTCTTGAGCGAGGCGAACACCGCGCCGTGGAAGGTGAACAGGGTGAGGGTGACCAGGCCGCCGAGGAGCGCGTACCCGTTGAGCAGGTCGAGGAAGGTACCGACGTACTCCTTGTGCTGGTCGATCTTCACGCCGCGCACGATGTTGGCGAAGGCCACGCCCCACAGGAACGCGGGAATCAGCGAGGTCCAGAAGATCGCGTGTTCCCAGTTGGTCTGCCACTTGTCCTCGGGACGCTTGTGGCGGTACTCGAAGGCGACGCCACGGACGATGAGGCAGACCAGGATGATCAGCAGCGGCAGGTAGAAGCCGGAGAAGAGCGTCGCGTACCACTCGGGGAAGGCGGCGAAGGTGGCACCGCCGGCGGTGAGCAGCCAGACCTCGTTGCCGTCCCACACGGGCCCGATCGTATTGATCAGGACCCGCTTCTCCGTACGGTCGCGGGCGAGCAGCTTGGTGAGTACGCCGATCCCGAAGTCGAAGCCCTCCAGGAAGAAGTAGCCGATCCACAGGACGGCGATGAGCACGAACCAGACGTCTTGAAGTTGCATGGTGTGGTCTCCTCAGCCTCAGTACGAGAAGGCCATCGGCCGGTCGGAGTTCTTGTCGTCCCCGCCGATCTTGGTGGGCGGGTTGAGGTCGGCTTCCGTGAGTTCGGGCGGGCCGGTCTTGACGTACTTCACGAGCAGCTTGACCTCGATCACGGCGAGCACCGCGTAGAGGGCCGTGAAGACGAGCATCGACGTGATGACCTCGCCCTGCGAGACGCTGGGGGAGACGGCGTCACGGGTGCGCAGGACTCCGTAGACCACCCACGGCTGGCGGCCCATCTCGGTGAAGATCCAGCCCCAGGAGTTGGCGATCAGCGGGAAGCCGAGCGTCCAGATCGTGGTGAGCCAGTACAGGCGGGTGAAGCGGGGACTCAGCGCCTTCCTGAAGAGCACCAGGTGGGGCCGTTCGTCCTCACCGGTGCGCAGGGCCGGCGGCAGCATGAACTTGCGTCGCGTCAGCCAGAGGCCGATGGCCCCGATGGTGAATGAGGCCATGCCGAACCCGATCATCCAGCGGAAGCCCCAGTACGCGACGGGAACCTCGGGACGGTAGTCGCCGGGCCCGTACTTCTCCTGCTCGGCCTTGTTCACGTCGTTGATGCCGGGCACGTAGGAGTCGAAGGTGTTGTCCGCGAGGAACGACAGCAGGCCGGGCACCTCTATGGCGACCTTGTTGTGACCCTTGTCGACATCGCCGTAGGCGAAGATCGAGAAGGGCGCGCCCTTCTCGCCGTCCCACAGTGCCTCGGCTGCTGCCATCTTCATCGGCTGCTGCTTGTACATGATCTTGGCGAGGGTGTCGCCGCTCACCGCGGTGAGCAGACCGCCGACCACGACGGCGATCAGGCCCAGCCGCAGTGAGGTGCGCATCACCGGGATGTGCTTCTTGCGCAACAGGTGGTAGGCGGCGATGCCCACCATGAACGCGCCCCCGGTCAGCAGGGCGGCGGTGAGGGTGTGGAACACCTGCGCCAAGGCGGTGTTCTGCGTCAGGACGAGCAGGAAGTCGGTGAGCTCGGCCCGCCCGGTCTTCTCGTTGATGCGGTAGCCGACCGGGTGCTGCATCCAGGAATTGGCCGCGAGGATGAAGTACGCGGAGAGGATGGTGCCGATCGACACCATCCAGATGCAGGCCAGGTGGATCTTCTTCGGCAGCTTGTCCCACCCGAAGATCCACAAGCCGATGAACGTGGACTCGAAGAAGAAGGCGATCAGGGCCTCGAAGGCCAGCGGCGCCCCGAAGACGTCACCGACGAACCGCGAGTAGTCGGACCAGTTCATGCCGAACTGGAATTCCTGGACGATGCCCGTGACCACACCCATCGCGATGTTGATCAGGAAGAGCTTGCCCCAGAACTTCGTGGCCTTGAGGTACTTCTCCTTCTCGGTCCGCACCCAGGCGGTCTGCAAGATCGCGACCAGCGCGGCGAGCGAGATCGTCAGGGGGACGAAGAGGAAGTGGTAGACGGTGGTGATGCCGAACTGCCATCGCGCCAGGGTCTCTGGCGCCAGAGCTTGGTCCACGTCGTCGTCTCCTTCGTGTCGCCGTGGTCACAGCCGCAGTTTGCCTGATGTGTACTGCTCAATACGGGACAAAGCAGGACACGCTTGTGAACGCGTTCACATTCACAAGCATTATGGCGCACATCGTTTTCGGACTCTTGAGCGGGGTCCCCTCTAGCCAATACATTCAACAGATTGTTGAATGCGCCCCATGAAGATTCGAATCTCCTGGCCTGCGGGTCAGCTCACCGCGACGCTCGACGAGACCCCGACCAGCAAGGCCCTGACGGAGGCACTCCCGATCTCCGCCTCCGCCAACACCTGGGGCGAAGAGGTCTACTTCGACACCGGAATCTCAGTGGCCCTGGAACACGACGCCCGACAGGTGGTCGACCCGGGCACCGTGGCGTTCTGGACCGATGGCGACGCTCTCGCGCTGCCCTACGGCCCCACGCCCATCTCGCGCGAAGGCGAGAGTCGCCTGGCGAGCCCGTGCAACGTGCTCGGCTCGTTCGGCGGCGACCCCCGCCTGTTGGCCACCGTCCGCGACGGCGACCCCATCCGCGTGGAACTCGCGTAGTCGAGTCCCGCGGGCTCCTGCCCGCTCCTGAAGCCCGTACAGCTCTTGAAGCCCGTACGGCCCTCGCAGCTCCTACAGCCCCTACAACTCCTTGAGGAACGCCTCCGCCGCGTGCAGGAAGAGGTCGTTCGCCTCGGTCTCACCGATCGTGACCCGCAGGCCCTCGCCCGCGAAGGGCCGGACCACCACACCGGCCTTCTCGCAGGCCGCCGCGAACTCGGCGGTCCGCTCCCCCAGCCGCAGCCACACGAAGTTGGCCTGCGTCTCCGGGACCACCGTCCAGCCCTGCGCGAGCAGCGTGGCGTGCACCCGCGCCCGCTCGCCCACCAGCGCGCCGACCCGGCCCATCAGCTCGTCCTCGGCCCGCAGCGAGGCGACCGCCGCGTCCTGTGCGAGCTGGCTGACACCGAACGGAACCGCCGTCTTGCGCAGCGCCGCGGCGACCGGCTCGTGCGCCACCGCGAAACCGACACGCAGGCCGGCCAGCCCGTAAGCCTTGGAGAACGTACGCAACACGCACACGTTGGGGCGGTCACGGTAGAGCTCGATGCCGTCCGGCACGTCCGTGTCGCGCACGAACTCGCGGTAGGCCTCGTCCAGCACCACCAGGATGTCCGAGGGCACCCGGTCCAGGAACCGCTCCAGCTCCGCCCGGCGCACCGCGGTACCCGTGGGGTTGTTGGGGTTGCAGACGAAAATCAGACGGGTCCGCTCGGTGATCGCGGCGTACATCGCGTCCAGGTCGTGCACGTCCCCGTCGGTCAGCGGCACCTGCACGGACGTGGCGCCCGAGATCTGCGTGATGATCGGGTACGCCTCGAAGGACCGCCACGCGTAGATGACCTCGTCGCCCGGACCGGCCGTCGATTGGATCAGCGACTGGGCCACGCCGACCGAGCCGGTGCCCGTGGCGATGTGCTCGACCGGTACCCCGAACCGCTCCGCGAGCTCGTTCACCAGGCCGGTGCAGGCCATGTCCGGGTAGCGGTTGAAACGGCCGGCCGCCGCGACGGCCGTCTCCAGGACCCCGGGCAGAGGCGGGTACGGATTCTCGTTCGAGGACAGCTTGAACGCGACGGGCCCACCCGCGGCCGCGGGCTTGCCCGGCTTGTAGGTGGGGATGCCGTCCAGCTCGGCGCGCAGCCTCGGGCTCTTCTCGCTCACCGCAGGTCCTCCTCGACCGTCCCGTCGACGTCGCCGTCGACTCAATGCTGCACACCTTATGAGGATTCCGCCGATCCGAGAATGGCAGGCGCCAGGATCACAGGGGGAGCGCGCGCATATATGCGCGCGCCGGTGGCCTGCGCCGTGGCGCGCATCCCCCGTGCAGGTGAGTTGCGACCGACCGGACAGCGTGCCGTTTTGGCATGCCCGTACCCGCCGACAAGCTCCACTCCCGCTCCAAGCAACCAAGAACCTTCTTTTCCAAGGTCATTGGGGGTGGCGAACCATGCAGAAACGCGCCTGTCAACGCGTGCATATGCACCCAGACCAGCCGCCCCCACGAGCCCTACTATCGGCTCGCCATGACAGCAGCAGGGAAGCATCAGGTGAGCCGGACCGAGACCACCCGGCGGACCGGCGGCCGACAGGGCCGGGCCGGCATCAGAGACGTGGCCGCCGCGGCGGGCGTCTCCATCACGACCGTCTCCGACGCGCTCAATGGCAAGGGACGGCTGCCCGACGCCACCCGTCGCCACGTTCGCGAGGTCGCCGACCGGCTGGGCTACCGCCCGTCCGCCGCCGCCCGAACCCTCCGTACGGGCAAGTCGGGCCTCATCGGCCTGACCGTGACCACGTACGGGGATGAACCTTTCACCTTCACCGAATTCGCGTACTTCGCGGAGATGGCGAGGGCGGCGACCTCCGCCGCGCTCGCCCGCGGCTACGCCCTCGTCATCCTGCCCGCCACCTCACGACACGACGTCTGGTCCAACGTGGCCCTCGACGGCACCGTCGTGATCGACCCCTCCGACCACGATCCCGTGGTCAGCGAGCTTGTCCGCCAGGGCCTGCCCGTGGTCTCCGACGGCCGACCCGCCGGGTCCCTCCCCGTCACCGCCTGGGTCGACAACGACCACGAAGCGGCCGTACTCAACCTGCTCGACCATCTCGCCGCCGCGGGCGCCCGCCGGATCGGGCTGCTCACCGGCACCACCACCGACACCTACACACGGCTCTCCACCACCGCCTACCTCAACTGGTGCGAGCGCGTCGGCCAAGACCCCGTCTACGAGTCCTACCCCGCCCACGACCCGTGCGCGGGCGCGGTCGCCGCCGACCGGCTGCTCGCCCGACCCGACCGACCCGACGCCGTCTACGGGCTTTTCGACCCCAACGGCACCGATCTGCTCGCCGCCGCCCGGCGCTACGGGCTGCGTGTCCCCGAGGACCTGTTGCTCGTGTGCTGCAGCGAATCGACCGTGTACGCGAACACCGAACCACCGATCACCACCCTCTCCCTGAAACCGCGGCGCATCGGCACGGCCGTCGTGCAGTTGCTCATCGACGCGATCGAGGGAGTCGACACCGGCCGGCCCGTCGAACAGGTCGTCCCGACCGAACTGATCATCCGCACCTCCTCACAGCGCAGGCAGCCCCGCACGACCGTCAGTCCGCCGCGCTCACCGGCCCAGGACTGACCGCTCGACCGACCACTCGACCGACCGACCACTCGACCGACCCACTCGACTGAACGAATCGGCCGTGCCGGACGCCACACCGGCGGGGCCGACGGCCCCGCCAAAGATTTCAACCACACATATATCGGTCGAAAGTGGCAGGAAGGACGGCTCCGGCCAGGATTCACCACCCCTGGTGCGTCACAGAGCGCGAGCCGCATTCCTATGATGGGCGCACGACATCACGGACCCTCCGACCCGGAGGTCAGAGGGTCCGCAGGTGTACGGCAGCGCGACGGTGGTGGAGGGGTCGATGACTCAGGGGGCCGGTCAGGGACCCGCGATGCGGACGGACACGCTGCGAGACTTCCGCGTGCCGGTCACCGAACCCGCCCCGTACGCGGCGTCCGTCGGCCTGTCCGGCGAGCAGCCCGTGTACGGCGAGTACCCCGCGTACTACGGCGAGGGCGCGCCCGGACACGGGCAGCCCGAGTACCGGGCGGAGCCCGTGACCCATCCGATGGACCACGTCGCGGTGCGCCCGGAGGCCGAACACGTGCCCCACCAGCGGGTCGTCGGCGCGTACACGGGCCTGGCACCCGCCGCGTCGGACGTGCCGGACGCACCCGCGCCGGCCGAGGACGAGGACCCCGACGGCTACACGCCCACGCAGCGCGACCTGCCCATCATCGGCCGGGGCGCACAGGGCGGCCCCGGTGACACGGTCCAGGTCCACTACGTCCCCCAAGAGGCCACGGCGCCCGGCCCCGGCCCGCTGTACGTCGTGGGCGACGTACACGGATACCTGGACGAGCTCGTCACCGAGCTCCAGGCCCAGAACCTCATCGACGCCGACCGACGGTGGTCCGCGGGCAACGCCCGGCTCTGGTTCCTCGGAGACTTCACCGATCGGGGCCCCGACGGCATCGGGGTCATCGACCTGGTCATGCGGCTCTCCGCCGAGGCCGCCGCGGCGGGCGGCTACTGCAAGGCCCTCATGGGAAACCACGAGTTGCTGCTCATCGGCGCCAAGCGCTTCGGCGACACCCCGATCCACTCCGGCGCCGGCACCGCCACCTTCCAGGCCGCCTGGCTGCTCAACGGCGGTCAGCGCACCGACATGGAGCGGCTGGAGGACGTGCACCTCCAGTGGATGTCGCGGCTCGACGCGGCCACGCTGGAGGACGGGCACCTACTGCTGCATTCCGACACCACCGCCTACCTCGACTACGGCAGCTCCATCGAGGACGTCAACGACACCATCCACGAGCTGCTCAACCGCAACGACGCAGACATCACGTGGGATCTCTTCCGAAAGTTCACCAAGCGCTTCGCCTTCCGTGACGAGGAAACGGGCCCGCAGGCCGTACGGGAACTCCTGGGCACCTACGGAGGTGGCCGCGTCGTACACGGCCACAGCCCCATCCCGTACCTGCTCGGCGAGGTGGGCACCGAGGACGGCGACGAACCGCGCGGCCCCGAGGTCGTGGACGGCCCGCACGTGTACGCGGACAGGCTGGCCATCGCCATGGACGGCGGGGTCACGATGGCCGGAAAGCTCCTGGTCGTACAGCTGCCTCTGCGCGACTGACCGTTCGCTGAGCGGGGTATTTCCGGAAAGCCCCTGTCACGGCGTGGCATGGTCGCTCTACCATCGCTCTATCCGTAGCAGGCTCTCCTCCGTTTGTGCCGGCGCCCGGGTCTACGCGGGCATACCGGCTTGTACGGAGCATCGGGGGATGCACATGACCAGCGCTCCGCACCTGCTCACCGAAGACCGACCGGAGTTCGATCGGCTCCTCGACGAGGCGCTGCGCACAGCGAACGAACGGCCCGAACTCGCCGCCCTGGGCGAACGACTGAACGCCGAACAGTTGCGCACCATGGCCATGGGCGCCAGCGCGATCCTGACGGCGGCGGCCGCCGCCGAGTACAACCACTTCGTGAAGGTCCGCGAGGACCTGCGCGACGAGGCCCTGACGGCCTCGGGAAGGGCCGGAGAGCACCAGGACGACGGCCAGGACGACGGCGCCGGAGTGAGCGCCATCGTGGCCGTACTGGCGCCGGTCCTGGCGGGCACCGCCATGCTGATCTTCCTGCTCGTGGGTTACAGCCTCAAGATGCTCGACCCCGAACCAGCTTTCGCCAAAACGATGCTGACGGCGGGTTGGCTCTTCGGCGCCCTCACCGTGGCCGCACTGCTGTTCGCGGTGATCGGGCTGTTGGTGACCGCTGTCCGCAACAGCTCAACCGAGGTGGCGGCCGAGGAGACCGTGGTGATACCCGACGAGCTCTCGCGCGCACGGGAAGCCTGGCGCAACGCCCTGCTGGAACGGGGCATCATGCCGTTCCTGCGGGACGCCCTGGCCGATCCGAGCACGCGCCCGGGCTCGCCCGTACGACGACTCCCGTCCAGCCGAATGCCCAACCTGGGTTACACCGCACCGGACTTCACGAGTCCCGGAACCTCCGGTGGGACCACCCGACCCGGCTACTCGCCGCCGGACTTCACCAGCCCGGACTTCGGAGGCCCGGAGCCCGAATCGGAGTGACCTGATCGGAGGCTGTCCACCTTGGGCGGAACGGCCCATCGAGCACGGCCACTTGGCGGCGCCTCGGGGTCCACCCGAGCCGCGCACCGGCGTGCCGTCCCGCGGCTCCGCGAGCCCGTCCCTAGGGTCAGCGGCCGTGAACCCGACCATTTGCCTCTGCATGATCGTAAAGAACGAGGCCGTAGTCATCGAGCGCTGCCTCGACTCCGTGCGACATCTCATCGACACCTGGGTCATCTCCGACACGGGTTCCACGGACGCCACCCGGCAGATGATCCACACGGCCTTGCACGGGATCCCCGGGGAGCTGCGCGAGGAGCCGTGGGTCGACTTCGGGCACAACCGGAGTCTCAACATCGGCCACGCCCTCGGCCGGGCCGACTACCTGCTCCTCCTCGACGCGGATCACGTCCTGCGCCCCGACGGCCCCCTGCCGCCGCTCACGGCTGACTCGTACATGCTCCGCCATCGGGGATCGACCGAGTACCGCGTCAAACGCCTGGTCCGCGGCGACCTCCCCTGGCGGTACGAGGGCGTCACCCACGAGTACCTCACCTGCGATCGGCGCGACGAGAACGACAGACGCCCCGGCCTCCAGGAGAACCTCGACGCCCTCGTCATCGAGGACCACGCCGACGGCGGCTCCCGGCAGGACAAGTTCGAACGGGACGTCCGCCTGCTGGGAGCCGAGTTCCAGCGAGACCCCTCCAACACCCGGACCGTCTTCTACCTCGCCCAGACACTTCGCGACATGGGCGACACCGCGGCGGCGATCCGACTCTACGAGCGACGCGCGGCCATGGGCGGGTGGGCCGAGGAGGTCTACTGCGCACTGCTCCAAGCCGGCATCCTGCGCGGCGACTCCGGCGACACCGCAGACTGGCCCGCCGCCATGGACGCACTCTCACGGGCCTGGGAGTCCCGGCCGGAGCGACTGGAAGCCTGCTACGAACTCGCCTCCAGGCTGCGCCTCCAAGGCCGCCACCACGGGGCACACTCCATCACCGGGGCCGTCCTCGATCGGCGGGCTCCGGACGACCTGCTGTTCGTACAGCCCTGGGTGTACCGGTGGGGCCTGCTCTTCGAGCACTCGATCACCTCGTACTGGGTGGGGGACGTGGCCGGCTCCCTCCTCGCCTGCGACCGGCTGCTCGCCATGTCCGATCTGCCGGAGACCTACCGACGGCAGACCGAGGTCAACCGCCGGTTCGCCGTCTCCCGTACCCCTATCCGCTCCGTGATGCCTGTTTCACGTGAAACAGGCCTGCCTGTTTCACGTGAAACATCCGGGTCTGTTTCACGTGAAACATCGCACGACTTCGAGGTCTAACCCGCCGAGCGGTCCGCGAGCGTCCGCCGCCGCTGCGCGACCTCCGTCAGCGCCGGCGGGCGCCAGACGCCGTCGGGCTGGTAGAGGTTGTGGCCCGGCGGAACGATCTCGTCGATCCGGTCGAGCGCCGCGTCGTCGAGGACCAGGCCCGCTCCGTCGACCAGCGACTCCATCTGCTCCATGGTGCGGGGTCCGATGATCACCGAGGTGACGGCCGGGTGCGCCACCGGGAACGCCACGGCGAGTTCCGGGAGTGAGCAGCCGATCTCGTCGGCCAACTCGACGAGCCGTTCCACGGCTTCCAGCTTCGCGACGTTGCCGGGAATCGCCGGATCGAACCGGGCGGGCGTCAGCGCCGCCCGCCCCGCTGTCAGGTCGACCGGCCCACCGAGCCGGTACCTGCCGCTCAGGAAACCGGACGCGAGCGGGCTCCAGGTCAGGACGCCCATCCCGTGGCGCCGGGCCACGGGGAGCACGTCGGCCTCGATGCCCCGCGCGAGGATCGAGTACGGGGGCTGTTCCGTGCGGAACCGGGGCAGCGCTCGGCGCTCCGAGACGTGGTACGCCTCGACGAGTTCCTCGGCCGGGAAGGTGGAGCACCCGAAGGCCCTGATCTTGCCGGCTCGCACCAGGTCACCGAGTACGGCCAGGGTCTCCTCGACGTCGGTGCCGTGGTCGGGCCGGTGCACCTGGTAGAGGTCGATCCAGTCGGTGCCGAGCCTCCGGAGGCTGTCCTCCACGGCTCGGACGATCCACCGCCGCGAGTTCCCGCTGCGGTTGCGTCCCTCGCCCATCTGGAAGTGCACCTTCGTGGCGAGCACGACGTCGTCACGACGCCCCTTGAGCGCCTTGCCGACGATCACCTCCGACTCGCCCGCGGAGTACATGTCCGCGGTGTCGACGAAGTTGATCCCCCGGTCGAGCGCGGCGTGGATGATCCGTACGCACTCCTCGTGATCCGGGTTCCCCACGGCCCCGAACATCATCGTGCCGAGGCAGTGCGCACTCACCTCGATGCCGGTCCCGCCCAGATTCCTGTATCGCATGGTCATGGCGGTGGACTCTAGGAGGTGAAGCACACTCGAACGCAAGGGATTCGACGCGCGAATGGCACCACCGACGGGCGAATGGCACCACCGGCGGAAGAACGTCACCACCAACGGGCGAACGTCACCACCGACAGACGAAGGCGCCGCCGCTGTCCGATCCCCCCGGTCCGGACAACGGCGGCACCGCGCCCTGCGTCAGTCCGCCAGCGGCAGGTAGACGCGGTTGCCCGAGGCGGCGAACTCGGCGGACTTCTCCGCCATGCCCGCCTGGATCTCGTCCGCCTTCAGGTCACCACCGTGCTCTCGGCGGATGTCCTGGGAGATCTTCATCGAGCAGAACTTGGGCCCGCACATGGAGCAGAAGTGCGCGGTCTTGGCCGGCTCCGCCGGGAGGGTCTCGTCGTGGAAGGCGCGGGCCGTGTCCGGGTCGAGAGCCAGGTTGAACTGGTCCTCCCAGCGGAATTCGAACCGGGCGTCCGACAGGGCGTCGTCCCACTCCTGGGCGCCCGGGTGTCCCTTGGCCAGGTCGGCCGCGTGCGCGGAGATCTTGTACGTGATGACACCGGTCTTCACGTCGTCCCGGTTGGGCAGACCCAGGTGCTCCTTGGGCGTCACGTAGCAGAGCATCGCGGTACCCCACCAGGCGATCATGGCCGCGCCGATGCCGGAGGTGATGTGGTCGTACGCGGGAGCGACGTCGGTGGTCAGCGGGCCGAGCGTGTAGAACGGCGCCTCCTCGCAGATCTCCTGCTGAAGGTCGATGTTCTCCTTGATCTTGTGCATCGGGACGTGGCCCGGGCCCTCGATCATCGTCTGGACGTTGTGGCGCTTGGCGATGGTGTTCAGCTCGCCCAGCGTCCTCAACTCCGCGAACTGCGCCTCGTCGTTCGCGTCGGCGATGGATCCGGGGCGCAGGCCGTCGCCCAGCGAGTACGTGACGTCGTACGTCGCCAGGATCTCGCAGAGCTCCTCGAAATTCGTGTAGAGGAAGTTCTCCTTGTGGTGCGCGAGGCACCACGCGGCCATGATCGAGCCGCCCCGCGAGACGATGCCGGTCTTGCGACGGGCGGTCAGCGGCACGTACGGCAGCAGCACGCCGGCGTGCACCGTCATGTAGTCGACGCCCTGCTCGGCCTGCTCGATGACCGTGTCCTTGTAGATCTCCCACGTCAGGTCCTCGGCACGGCCGTCGACCTTCTCCAGCGCCTGATACAGCGGCACGGTGCCGATCGGGACGGGGGAGTTGCGCAGCACCCACTCGCGCGTGGTGTGGATGTTGCGGCCGGTGGAGAGGTCCATGACCGTGTCGGCGCCCCACTTGGTCGCCCAGGTCATCTTGTCCACCTCCTCCTCGATGGAGGAGGTGACGGCCGAGTTGCCGATGTTGGCGTTGACCTTCACCAGGAAGCGCTTGCCGATGATCATCGGCTCGATCTCCGGGTGGTTCACATTCGCCGGAAGCACGGCGCGACCTGCCGCGATCTCCTCGCGGACGACCTCGGGGGAGACGTTCTCGCGGATCGCGACGTACTCCATCTCCGGGGTGACCTCGCCCCGTCGGGCGTACGCGAGTTGCGTGACGGCGGCGCCGTCGCGGCCCCGGCGGGGCTGACGGGGCCGGCCCGGGAAGACGGCGTCGAGGTTCTTGAGACCACCGCGGGGCGACGTGTGCTTGATGCCGTCGTCCTCGGGGCGCACGGGACGGCCCGAGTACTCCTCGGTGTCGCCGCGACCGATGATCCAGTTCTCGCGGAGCGGAGCGAGACCCCGGCGGACGTCCGTCTCGATCCGGGGGTCGGTGTACGGACCGGACGTGTCGTAGAGCGTCACGTCCTTGCCGTTGGTGAGGTGGACCTGGCGGACCGGCACCCGGATGTCGGGGCGGGAGCCCGCCAGGTATCCCTTGTGCCAGCCGGGCCGGCGCTCGGTCTGGCCCTCGGCGTCCTGGCTGATGGCAGGCGTGCGTGCATCCTGAATGGTCATGAGACCTGATCTCCCTACGCCGGCATTACCCGGTAACAGGTTCGGCGGTCGACGCAGCCTCTTCCCGTACGTGTCGTTACGACGTGCGTACGGTGATCAGCGTCCTCTCAGCCCGGTGCTCCGAGCTCCCGCGTTGTGCAAAGGTGCCCCCACGCTAGCGTCATCTGTGGCGTGCTGAACAGTGGGCCCCCTCATCTCTTGCGATGATCGGCCGGTGACGACCTCGCCGCAGCCCCCCACCGAGCCCACAGAGCACACCGGTCACGCCGGCCACGAACACGCCCCGCTCGACCATGTGCCAAGCCCCTCCCACGGACATTCCCACAGCCACAGCCACGGCCCGGCTGCTCCCGTTTCCAAGCACCTGCGCAAGGTCATCGCGGCCGTACTGATCCCCTTCGCCACGGCGGTCTTCATCGGCATGGTGGTCCTCTGGCCGGGGGGCGCCCCCGCCCACGAGCGCACCGGAGTCGGGTTCGACCGCCAGACCCAGCAGGGGAAGGTCGTCACCCTGGTCCAAGTCGACTGCAAGTCGGTGAACGCCTCGCAGGTACCCCCCACGGGCGACACCTCGACCCCCGAGGGCCGTGAGGCCCAGGCCGCGCAGACCGGCGAGTGCAAGAAGGCCACCATCGAGGTCACCAGCGGCACCGACAAGGGCCGGACCTTCTTCGAGATCGTCCAGCCCGGCGCTCCGCGCCAGTTGGCGAAGGATCAGGAAGTGGTGGTCGCGTACGCCCCGGACGCACCCAGGGACCTCCAGTACTCCGTGATCGACGTCAATCGGAAGTTCCCGATGGCGCTGCTCGCCGGGATCTTCGCCGTCGCGGTCGTCATCGTCGGGCGAATGCGCGGGCTGTTCGCCCTGATCGCGCTCGCGGTCAGCTTCACCGTCCTGACCCTCTTCATCCTCCCGGCGATCCTCCAGGGGTCCAACCCGCTGCTCGTCGCGGTCATCGGGGCCAGCGCGATCATGCTGATCGCCCTCTACATGTGCCACGGGCTGACCGCGCGCACCTCTGTCGCCGTGCTCGGCACGCTCGTCTCACTGCTGCTGATCGGCCTGTTGGGATCCTGGTTCATCGGCTGGGCGTTCCTCAGCGGGAACACCGACGACAACACCGGCCTGATCCACGGTCTTTACCCGGAGATCGACATGAGCGGCCTGTTGCTCGCAGGCGTGATCATCGGTTCCCTGGGCGTGCTCGACGACGTGACGGTCACCCAGACCTCGGCCGTGTGGGAACTTCACCAGGCCGATCCGAAGATGGGCCCGCGCGCCCTGTACCGGGCCGGGATCCGGATCGGCCGCGACCACATCGCGTCCGTGGTCAACACGCTGGTGCTGGCGTACGCGGGCGCCGCGCTGCCCCTGCTCCTGCTGTTCTCGATCGCGAACAGCAGCGTGGGCTCGGTCGCCAACAGCGAACTGGTCGCGGAGGAGATCGTACGGACCCTCGTGGGATCGATCGGGCTCGTGGCCTCGGTACCGGTCACCACGGCACTGGCCGCGTTGGTGGTCTCCGCCGACCGCCCGGGCGCTCCGGACACCACGACGGCCGCGGGGCCGGTACGCGGTGGCCGGGGCCGGCGGCGCAAGCGCTGAACTTCGGGTGGGACCGGACAGGGACAACGGCGGATGGTGAGCGCGACGAACGGGGCAGTGGCTCAGCCCGCGTTCCGCTCGTTCTGCTGGGATTCGTCCAGGATCTTGCCGAGCGCCTCGTCGAGGTTCCCCTCGAAGTCACTCAGAGTGCGCTCCTGACCGAGCGGAACAAGACGGTCGGTCCGGTCGAGGAACGCGACGAGCGGCGCCGCGCCGGCACGGAACAGCGCCCTGTCTCCTCCGACCTGCAGACGGATGTGCACATCCGAGAGCTCTTCCGGGTCGGTGGGGGCGATGTGCACATCACCTTCCCCACAGGACTTGTTGATGCCGTCGAGGAGCAGTTCTCGGCCGAATGCCCAGGTCACAGGCGCGTCTCCGGGGAGGTGGAAGGTCAGGCGCACCGCGTAGGGGTCGTGAGCGTCGTAGCGGAGTTCCACCGGAATCCGGAACGAAAGCTCCTCGGAGACGAGGAAGTTCATCATGACCTCTGCCTGTACGGACTCGCGCATTGCCTACCCCGCTGTCGTGGAAGTGGCCAGGAATGGTCCCTCTAGGCCTCTTGACAAGAGTGGTGGAAGTGCTTGCAGATCACAAGGAGTGAGTTTTCAGATACTGATAGAGAAGGACAGGGTGCTCAACAGCGCGCCTACTTCACTCCGTAGTCGATTGACTACATTGAGCAACTCACCTTCTTGGTGCAGGGGGAGAGAAATGGCCATGGTCGCGGCAGTGTCTCCCGCGGTGATCGGGATGGCCGCGCACACCGTACCCAGGGAGTACTCCTGCCGCTCGACGACGGGCTGCATCCGCCCCTGGGATTCGATGCGCTGCTCCAGGGAGCGCATGTCCCGCACCGTGTAGGGGGTGATGGCCTCGACCGGGTGCCGCTCGTAGTAGTCCTTGCGCGTCTTGTCGTCGAGTTGGCCCAACAGACACTGACCGATGGCGTGGGCGTGGCCGGTCTCACGGAAGTCCGCCCACTCCTCGCATGCCGGGCTGGACTGGGTGTCCGAGACACCCACGACCTCGATCTCACCCTCGCGGAAAACCGCGAAGTAGACGGGAGCCCCCACGGCGTCGCGGAAGTGGGCGAGCGAATCGAGGATCATGCTGCGACGTTTCTGCTGAAGTCCCCCAACGGCGAGCCGTCCCGCGGCAGCACCGAGCACGAAGACTCCGCCCTCCCGGCGCAAATAGCCCTCGTGGGTCAGGGTGCGCAGCAGGTGATACGCGGTGGGAAGCGGGAGCCCGGCCTCGCGCGCCAGTTGTTTCGCCGGCGCTCCCCCGCTGTGGGAGGCCACGGCTTCGAGCAGTCTCAGCGCCCGCTGCACCGAGCCGATCAGAGTCGGTACAGCGGAATTGTGAACCGAAGACAAAGCTCACCCCCAGGCATGGCGCGGGCCTTGAGGGGCCCACTCTGCGGGGGCCACCCCCGCACATGCCGTGATCCTGGGGGTCACACGTGTCGGCTATGCGTCGTAGCCGCGGGTCAGAGCGGCAGTACCGGCTTTATCGGTGCCCCGGGAACGGCACAGATTGCCACTCTATCCGCCGATTCCTGGGGTATGGACGGTTTCACGCGTCACGTTCCCCCTGCTGGCTCAATCCCGGTGACGGTGGGGCGGGTTGTCCTACCAGTCGCGGGAGGAGGACTTCGAACCCGCGCCGGAGAACTTCTTGACCACGAAGATCAGGCCGCCGACCAGGGCGACGAAGAGCAGCAGCTTGAAGACGAGCGCGATCAGCGTGCCGAGGACGGCGGTGATCACACCGCCGAAGACGACCAGAGCCAGCAGTGGAACGGCGATCCACTTGACCCACCACGGCATGCCCTCGAACATCGCTCGGATCCCGTCCATGTCCCCTACCTCTTCCTCGTCCGTGACTTCCTGCTCTCGATGCTAGGAGGCCACGGCTTCGAACGGGGTCCCGCGAGCCCTCGGAACCCCCTGATCCGACCCCTAGGGGGATCAGGGGCCCGACCCTCGGCCTTCAGCCCTCCGGCGGGGAGAACACCACCAACACCTTGAGCGGCTCGGTGATGTGGTGGAACTTGTGCGGCACTCCGGCCGGCACGTAGACGACGCTGCCGTTGGCCACCGTCTCCGTCTCCTCCCCGACCGTGATCGCGGCCCGGCCGCTCACCACGTAGTACACCTCGTCCTGCCGGTGCGGCTGCTGCGGATCGCTCTGCCCCGCGTCGAGTGCGTACAACCCGACCGACATGTTCCGCTCCCGCAGGAACTGGAGGTAGGCGCCGTCGTTGGCGGCCCGCTCCGATTCGAGTTCGTCCAGCCGGAAGACCTTCATCGTTCCTCTACCCCTTGCTCCGTGGTGCCGCGGGATCCGCTGATCTGCCGATGTCCCGCCAGGATCTTCTCTGCAACGATCGGGCACATGACGAATTTCGTAATCAAGACGCTCGCGAACGCGGCGGCTCTGGCCGTCGCCATCTGGTTGCTGGCCGGCATCACGCTCGACGACGGCAGCAGCACCGGCCGGCGCGCCCTCACCCTGATCCTGGTCGCCCTGGTCTTCGGCCTGGTCAACTTCATCGTCAAGCCCGTGGTGAGGCTGCTCTCGCTCCCCTTGTTCGTCCTCACCCTCGGCCTCTTCACCCTCGTCGTGAACGCCTTGATGTTGCTGCTCACCTCCTGGCTTGCCAAGCAGTTCGACCTCAGCTTCCACGTCGACGGTTTCTGGACCGCCCTCGTGGGTGGTCTGATCATCTCCATCGTCTCCTGGGCCGTGAACCTGGCCCTGCCCGACAAGAACTGAGTCGGACGGCCTGGAACCGGTCGAGGCCGCGAGGCCCGGCATGCTGAACGCCGTACGCACGGCGGTAAAGGAGCCCACCCCGTGAACGACCCGCACACCCCCGGAACCGACGGATACGGCGACGGCACCCGGGCCGTCCGCGCCGGCCTGCCCGAACCGGTCAAGAACGAGCCGACCCTGCCCGGGCCGGTCTTCGCCGCGCACTTCCACCTGCCCGGCGACGTCGAAGGCCCGTACACCTACGGCCGCGACACCAACCCCACCTGGACCCTGTTGGAGAAGGCCATCGGGGAACTGGAGGCGCCCGGCCGCAGCGGTGTCGAGACGATCGTCTTCGCCTCCGGCATGGCCGCGGTCTCCGCCGTCCTGCTCTCCCAGGCCCGCACCGGCGACACCGTCGTCCTTCCCGACGACGGCTACCAGGCCCTGCCGCTACTCCGCGAGCAGTTGGAGGCGTACGGCATCCACGTGCGCACCGCCCCGACCGCGGACGAGGCCCAGCTGTCCGAGCTCGACGGGGCCCGGCTGCTGTGGATCGAGACCCCCTCCAACCCGGGGCTCGACGTGTGCGACGTACGGCGTCTCGTGGCCGCCGCGCACGCCGGCGGAACCCTGGTCGCCGTCGACAACACCCTCGCCACGCCGCTCGGGCAGCGACCCCTGGAGCTCGGCGCGGACTTCTCCGTCGCCAGCGGCACCAAGGGACTCACCGGCCACGGCGACCTCCTCCTGGGCTACGTGGTGTGCCTCGACCCCGATCTCGCGGCGGCCGTCCGCCGCTGGCGCAAGATCGTCGGTGCGATCCCCGGTCCCATGGAGGCCTGGCTCGCCCACCGGTCCCTCGCCACCATCCAACTGCGCGCCCAGCGCCAGTGGGCCAACGCCCAGGCCGTCGCCGAAGCGCTCGCCGACCGCGGCGACGTCAGCGGACTGCGCTACCCGGGCCTCCCCTCGGACCCGTCACACAAGACGGCGGCGCGGCAAATGCCGGGCTTCGGCTCGGTGGTCTCCTTCACCCTGGCGGACCGCGAAAGGGCGGAACGGTTCATGGCCGCCCTGCGACTGGTCGAGGACGCCACGAGTTTCGGGGGAGTAAGGTCCACCGCCGAGCGGCGTGGACGGTGGGGTGGCGACGCCGTGCCGGAGGGGTTCATCCGCTTCTCCGCCGGGGCCGAGGACACCGAGGACCTGGTCGCCGATGTGCTGCGAGCCCTCGACTCCGCCGGTCAGGGCCACTGAGCGGCAAGGAGAAGGCGGTCCGAGCCTCCCCCCTGGTGGCTCGGACCGCCTCGGGTTCCATGTGCGAAGAACCACGTCGACAAGGCTAGTTGACTCTCTGTCAGAGTCCAATCACGGTAACGACAGGGGCCTATCGGCATATTTATAGTTGAAGGCCCCCACCGAGAGGGGCCCTCATGGACCTGGCCCTGTTGCGTACCTTCGTCGCCGTGCACCGAGCGGGCTCGTTCACTCGGGCCGCCACGCTCCTCGGGCTGTCCCAGCCGGCCGTCACCTCACAGATACGCACCCTCGAACGCCAACTGGGACGCCCCCTGTTCCACCGCCGCGCCCGAGGGGTCACCCCCACCGCCGTCGGAGACGAACTCGCGCACAAGGCCGCCCCGCACCTGGACGCGCTGCTCCGGATCGCCGAGACCGAACGGGAGGCCACCGGAGCCTTACGCACACTGCACGTCGCCGGGCCTCCCGAGTTCCTGAGCCTGCGCGTGCTCCCCGCCCTCGCACCGCTGGTCGGTCAGGGCCAGACCCTGCGCACCGCCCTGAGCGCCGACACCGAGGAGAACCTCGACGGCCTGGCCTCCGGGCAACACGACCTCATCGTCACCACCGCTCGGCCGCGCGGCTCCCTGTTCACCGCCACCGCCCTCTGCGACGAGGAACAGGTCCTGGTCGCGGCTCCCTATTGGGCCGCACTCGTCGATCCGGAACCGCTGCGCGAGAAAGGGGCCGGCGCGAGCGCCGCCCTCGACGGAATCCCCGTGGTCGAGGTCCACGAGAGCCTGCCCCTCGTCACCCGCTACTGGGCCGCCGTGTTCGACAGCCTGCCCGACACCGCCGCCACCGTGATCGCCCCGGACCTGAGAGCGGTGCTGGAGTGCGTCCGTGCCGGCGCGGGACTCGCCGTCCTGCCCCGCTACCTGTGCCAAGACGCCCTCGACAGCCGGCGGATCGTCTCGCTGCTGGAGCCCGCCGTGCCACCCCTGCGCACCTGGTTCCTCGTCGTACGCACCGGAAGCCTGGCCCTCGCCCATCTCGCACGGGCCCACGACCGGCTCCTGCACGCAGCCGCGGACTGGTGAGTCGCCCCGCCCGGAACCGTCCGTTTCACGGGCCCGCGTTTCAGAAGCGGAAGTCTGGGCCACTCTTCTCCCATGACCGAACGCCCCGTGGTCAAACGCACCGCCCGCGCGATCCTGCTCGACGGTGACGACCTGATCCTCATCAAGCGCACCAGGCCCGGCGTCGACCCGTACTGGCTCACCCCAGGCGGTGGAGTGGAATCCTCGGACGCCACCGTCGTCGACGCCCTCCATCGCGAGGTCCACGAAGAGCTCGGTGCGAAGATCACCGATGTGGTCCCCTGCTTCGTCGACACCGTGGAGCACATCGCCGACGGTGGCGTCACCGGCGTGAAGGTGCAGCACTTCTTCGTCTGCCACCTCGAGTCCATGGACCCGGACCAACGCCACGGCCCCGAGATCGACGAGCCCGAAGGCGAATACGAGATCGTCCGCGTGCCGTTCAGCCGGGTCGGCATCGCCGCCGTCCATCTCGTCCCGCTGTCCCTGCGCCACTACCTCGACGGCAACATCGAAGGCGTGCGCGCCATGCACGCCGCCGACCTGGGCTGATCCCCCCGACGAGCCGGCAGGCGTCCCGCGGTCTCAACCCTCGACGCCCGCCAGCTCCTCCACCGCGTCGTAGCGGATCCGCTCCCCGGGAATCCCGATCCGCTTGAGCGCGTCCACACCACTGCGGATCATCGCCGGCGGGCCCGAGATGAACGCGTCGTACGAACTCCACGGCCCGTGCTCTCCGACCGCCTGCGGCAGCTGTCCGTCCAGCCCGCCGCCGATCACGGGACGCACCGACAACCAGGGGTGCGAGCGCTGTAGTCCGAGCAGGGTGTCCTTGTCATACAGGTCGTGGTCGCTGCGCGCACCGAAGAAGACCTCCATCGGGCGTCGTTCCCCGTGCTCGGCCACGTCTTCGATCAGTGCCTTGATCGGGGCGATTCCGGTGCCGCCGCCCAAGCACAGCATCCCGTTGTCGGTCGTGTGGTCCACCACCATCGAACCGGCCGGAGGGCCCAGGCGCAGCACGTCGCCCGGCCGGGCGTGCCGTACCAGGGCGTTGGAGACCCAGCCCGCCGGAACGGCCTTGACGTGGAAGGACAGCAAGCCGTCCGCGCGGGGGGCGGAGGCGAAGGAGTAGTGCCGCCACACCCGTGGCCACCACGGGGTCTCCAGGCTCGTGTACTGCCCGGCGACAAACGGATACGGCTGGTCGGGCCTGACGGTCAACACCGCGATGTCCGAGGTGCGCAGGTCGTGGGAGACCACCTCGGCGTGCCACCAGGCCGGCGCTTTGATCTCGTCCTCGGACGCCGCGTCGATCATGATCTGGGAGATCGCCGTGTACGCCCGCACCCACGCCGCCTCGGTCTCCGGCCCCCACGTCAGCTCGGCGTACCGGGCCAGCGCGCCCAACAGCGCCTCGCCCACCGCGGGATAGTGGGCCGCCATGGTGCCGTACTTGCGGTGTCCGGTGCCCAGGCGGCGCAGATACGGGCCGAGCACATCCGGGTTGTCGATGTGCTCGGCGGCGGTCAGCAGGGCTTTCAGCAGGCGGTCGCGCTGGGTGTCCATCGCCACGGGGAACATGCCCCGCACCTCGGGATGTGCGGTGAACACCAGGGCGTAGAAGTACGAAGTGACTCGGTCGGCGACGGGCGCGATCTCCGCGAGGGTCCGGCGGATGAGCACGGCATCGGGGGAGGGCTCGACCTCACCTTCCCCGGACGGTATCCGGCCCGTCCGCCGTCTTGCCGATCTGGTGGACGGAGCGTCCATGCGGTGCCTCGCTTCGAGAATCTCGGTAGGTCTGCACACGCCACGGCCTCGAATCCGTGGTTCCGGGCTTCACAGCGTGCCGGCCACCCAAGAGCACTGCGCGGGAATGGGCAAATTCCGAGTTTCGAACCCCCTTTCCCCTTAGGATGCCTGAACCCCCGGGCGTGCCGGCCCCAGGAGCTGGTAAGCCTCGCGGAGGTCCCGACCCTCATAGACGTACGTGGCGCGTTCCGCCAGATACGGCCTGGCATTGACCGCCACGGACCTCGGCACCGCTTCGAAAAGCACCGCGTCGGTCAGGGAATCCCCGTACGCCACGCAGTCGCTCCGGGTCACCCCGAACCGTGCGCACAGTCGGTCCGCGACATCGACTTTCAGCTCGGGCGTCAGGATCCCCGCCACATCGAGGGGCCGGGTGAACGGCACCTCCGGATAGAGCGAGCCGTGCGCGGCGTCCGCGCCCCACTCCAGCAGCAGTTCCACGAAGAAGGACGGCGACAGGGAGATCACCGCGCAGTGGTCCCCGCGCTCCCGGATCTCCTGCCAGACCTCTCGGATCCCCGACAGCCACGGGGAACCGTCAAAGGCGGCCCTGACGTGCTCGGACGTCAATCCCGACCACAGGGCGTGGGCCGCCACGGAAAACTCGTGCGGTCCGATCTCACGTGCTGCGAATGCTCGCTCAAGCTCGGCGATCTCCTCGCTCACCCCGAGCTGCCGGGAGATCTCCACCGGCGCCGCCGAGCCGTACATCAGGGTTCCGTCGAGATCGAAAAGGTGGAGAAGCTTCATAGCCGTCGAGGCTAGCCGGTGTGTTTCACGTGAAACACCGTGTTTCACGTGAAACGAACTCCGCCGCCGCCGGAATCGCGCCACGTTTCACGTGAAACATCGAGCCGTTTCACGTGAAACATCCGCGTCCTCTCCACCTGGCACCCCTCACTCGCGCTCGCTCCCGCGCTCCGCGTCCCCACCCGATCCGATTCCCGGAATCCTCTGGACTCCCCACCGGCTCATGATCCAGTCTGGTCCGGTGACACCACCACAGCTCACCGACCTGCCGATCCGCGCGCTGGCCATGGACGATCTCCTTCGCTGCGCCGACCTCTCCGAGGACCGCGGCTGGCCCCGCGAGGAGCACAAATGGGGGCTGCTCCTTGCCGCCGGGGACGGCTATGGCATCGACGCCCCCGACGGACGCGGCCTCGCCGCGGCCTGCGTGGTCACCCGATACGGCGGTAGCCCGGCCGCACCGGAACTCGCCGCCATCGGAATGGTCCTCGTAGCCGACCGGTACGCCCGTCAGGGCATCGGCCGCCGCCTCATGACGCACGTCTGCGACCACGTCCTCAAGGGCATCGCACTCACCCTCCATGCCACCCCCTACGGCCGACCTCTCTACGAGGAGCTCGGTTTCGACACCACGGGCCGCGCCGAGATGCTGAGGGGCACCTTCCGGACGGAACCACCGACGACCGGGGGTCCCGGCGCCGGAACGACCTCGATCAGGCCCGCCGGCGCCGAGGACATCGGGCGGATCATCGGGCTGGACACCGAAGTGTTCGGCACCGATCGAACGCACATGATCACGCGGCTGCCCGCCTTCGCGGATCGACTGCTCGTCGCCGAGGACGGCTCCGGCGAACTCATCGGCTACGCGGCCCTCTGGCCCAACATGGAGACCCATGTCATCGGCCCGTTGATCGCCCGCGACACCCTCGTGGCCCAGTCCCTCGTGACGGCGCTGGCCGCCACCACCGAACGCCCCCTGCGCACCGATGTCGACGTACGCCACGAAGAGCTCCTCGCCTGGCTGAAGGACCGCGGACTCGACTCGATCGCCTTCAACGCCGTCATGACCCGCGACATCCCCGGTCTCCCCGGTGACTGGGCCCGACGCTGGGCACCGCTCACCGTCGCCGCGGGCTGAGGAAGGAACCACCGCACATGACCGACGCCACCACCGAACTCGCCATCCGGACGGCCACCGAGGCCGATCTGCCCGCCATCGTCGCCATGCTGGCCGATGACCCGCTGGGAGCGACCCGCGAGTCCCCGGACGATCTCGCCCCGTACATCAGGGCCTTCAAGCACATCAACGACGACCCCAACCAGCGGTTGATGGTCGCCGTACGCGAGGACCGGGTCGTGGGCACGCTCCAGCTCACCATCGTCCCGGGGCTCTCCCGCAAGGGAGCCTCCCGCTCCATCATCGAAGGCGTGCGCGTCCACGCCGACGAACGGGGCAGCGGCCTGGGCACCCGCTTCATCGAGTGGGCGATCGAGCAGTCCCGCCTGGAGAACTGCCAGTTGGTCCAGCTCACCTCGGACGTGACGCGGGTCGACGCCCACCGCTTCTACGAGCGGCTCGGGTTCACCGCCTCCCACGTCGGGTTCAAGCTTCAGCTCTGACGGACCGAACCGAACCGAAAGGCCGGGCCGGCTGCGGCGGTCCGGCCTACGATCGGGAGGATGAGCCCCAGCCTCCCCCTCGTGACCACCGTCGAGCGTCGCGCCCGGCTCGGCCGTCGGCACCGGCTGGCTCCCTCGGCCCGCGCCACCCGCGTGCACGAGGCCGCGGACGCCGTCGTGGCCCTGCACGCCACCGACGCCGCGACCGTGTTCCTGTCGGCCCGCGCCCGCCTCACCGGGGTGGGTTCCGCGGCCGTCGAGCAGGCGCTGTACGAGGACGTGAGCCTCGTACGACTGCTGAGCATGCGCAATACGCTCTTCGCCGTCTCCGCCGAACTGGCCCCCTATGTGGACGCCTCCACGGCCCGGGGGATCGCAGCCAAGGAGCGCCGTACCTTCCTCAAGCACCTCGACGAGGACGGCCAGGGTCTCGACACGGACTGGCTCGCCCGCGTCGAGATGGCCGCGCTCGACGCCCTCGATCGCCTCGGCCCCTCCACCGGCAGCCAACTCTCCGCCGCCGTGCCCGCTCTGCGGCAGAAGATCACCGTGGGCCGGGGCAAGAAGTACGAGACCGAGACCGGGGTCGCCACCCGCGTCATCAGGCTCCTGGCCGCGGACGGCCGTATCCGCCGCGACCGTCCGCGCGGCTCCTGGACCTCCAGCCAGTACCGCTGGGTCCACACCGACCCCTGGCCGGACGTGCCGGCAGCCGAGGCACGCGCCGAGATCGCCCGCCGCTGGTTGTACGCGTACGGGCCGGCCACCGAAGCCGACCTCAAGTGGTGGACCGGCTGGACCCTCACCGACGTACGCAAGGCTCTGGCCGTCGTCGGCCCCGGCCAGGTCCGCCTCGACGACGGCACCGTCGCCCTCGTCAGCCCCGGTGACATCGGACCCGAACCGGCCCCCGAGCCCTGGGCCGCGCTGTTGCCCGGGCTCGACCCGAGCGCCATGGGCTGGGCCGACCGCGGCTTCCACCTCGATCCCGCCCACCGGAGCGCTCTGTTCGACTACGCGGGCAACGTCGGCCCCACCGTCTGGTGGAACGGCGAGATCATCGGCGGTTGGGCCCAGCGACCCGACGGCGAGATCGTCTGGCGGTTGCTGGGCGATCCCGGCCGCGCGGCCGGGGAAGCGGTCACCACCGAGGCGGCCCGCCTCTCGGAGTGGATCGGCGACGCGCGCGTCACCCCCCGCTTCCGTACCCCACTGGAACGCGAGCTGGTGACGTAGGAGCCGATGTCTCAGCCGATGCCGCGCCAACCTCGCGGGTCCACCCCGCCGGGCACCGGGGCCTGGGCGTCGTACGGCTCCCGGGTGAACACGAAGGAGCCCAGGTCGAGATGGCTCACGCGGCCGTCCGCCCCGCGTACCGCCCGGAGCGTCTCCCCCGCGTAGTAACCGTTGAGGCCCGTCCAGCTCCCGTCCGACTCGGCGCGGAAGCGAGCGGTACGACCCGTCGCTCCGACCGGTGCCAACTCCAGGATTCCGTCGGAGGTCAGCCGAACCACCTGGGCCGAGGTGCCCCAGTACCAGGGTCCGCAGAGGTCCAACGCCACCGGATCGGCCTCGCGGAAGGGGCGCCACGGCTCCGGGAACCGGGGTTCCGCCGCCGCCACGATCGTCACCAGGTCCACGGCCACCGTCGTCGCCGGCAGGCCCGACGTGCAGTTGGCCAGCACCACCGCAGCCACGTCGTCCGCCTCGCTCAGCCACAGACCCGCGACGAAGCCGGGCAGCGACCCCCCGTGCCCCACCAGCCTGCGCCCGGAGCCGTCCATCAGCTGGAGTCCGAACCCGTAGCCGGGCTCGGCGACACCTTCCGTCGGGGCGGCCGATGTACGCATCTCCCGCAGAGATTCGCTGCTCAGTACCCGCTCGTCGCCCCGCACGAGGAACGTCGCGAACCTGGCCAAGTCCCGGGTCGTGGACCAGAGCTGGCCCGCCGAAGCCATCAGGCCCAGGTCCTCAGACGGTTCGGGCATCATCACGTCCGCCCACGGATGGACCGCCCAGCCGCCCGCGTGCGGAGCCTCTGGTCCCGCGGTCGTCCGGTCCAGCCCGAGCGGCTCCAACACCTCTGCCCGCAGCGCCTGCTCCCAGGACGTCCCCCGCACGGCCTCCACGAGGGATCCCAGCAGCGTGTAGCCCGGGTTCGAGTAGTGGAACCGCGTGCCGGGCTCGTGCAGCAGGGGCCGCTCTCCCAGGACGGCGGAGAGCTCCGGGCGGAGGGCGGCCGGCGTACGCTCCCACCACTCGCCCGGCGTCTCGGCGGCCAAGCCGGCCGTATGCGCCAACAGTTGCCGCACCGTCACCTCGCCGACACCCGTCCCCGGCAGGTACTTCTCCACCGGATCCCCGAGACTCAGCAGGCCCTCGTCCCGCAGCCGCATCACCAGCACGGCGGTGAACGTCTTGGTGATCGAACCGATCCGGTACTGCACGTCCCCGTCGGGGCCGTGGCCCTCGACACTCGTACGAGATCCCTCCCAGACCAGCTCACCACCCCGTGCGACGGCCGCCACGACCGACGGGGCGCGCCCGTCGCGCTGGGCGACGGCGATGCGGTGCCTCAGCGCGCGTCGGGTGGCGGGAAGCAGTTCCAGGTCTTCGGCAAAGGTGTCCATGATCCCCAGGCTCTCAGGTCACGCGCCCGACGTGCGCGTCGTTTCACGCGCTCCCGGAACGGAGCCGGCGGCCGTATCCCCCGTTCGCCCGTACCCGCCGCCGCGTCCTGCGCGGTGTTGACCACCGAGTGCCGCAGCCTCAGTACGTCCCGGCGCGCGGCGGCGTCGGCGCCCCGGTTCATACCCATCTGGAATTTCCCTCTGTGGATATTCCGAAGTGACGGCGAACCCCTCCGCATCGGCGGGAGACTCGGGCGGTGACTTCGAACTCTGCCGACCCGAGCCGCCACGAGCCGTCGCCCACGAAGCCCGAGCCGTATCCGGACCTGATGTCCGCCGGCGGCCTCGCCGCGGCGCTGGAGGCGGTGTCCGCCGAGCTCGCGCTCGCGTGGGATCCGGTCCTGGTGAACGAATCGGATCCGTTGCGATCCGCCGGCGTCGCAAGCGAGGTCGTCGGCCGGGAGACGTGCTGGATCACGCTCGGATCCGCGGAACGACAGTTCATCCTCAGCGGGTGGTGCAGGGGAGTACGGCTGATCTCGGGCTCCACCCCGGACCTCGGAGAGATGGCCTTGGCCCTGGAGGGGTGGCGAAACGGCGCGACGCTCCAGGAGATCCACGAGGCGGCCCCGTTCGTCACGGTCACCGAATTGGCACGGGCTCACGAACGTGGTCCCGCCGACGCCGTCGCCGTCGGGTGGCGCCTGCTCCTGGAAGGCCTGCGGCGAAAGGAAGACCTGTTCTACTACGCGCGATCGACCCTGCGGATCGCGGAGGCCGCGTACGCCGAGCCGAGGCTGCGCCGGCTCTACCCGTTCACCAGTCACCGGTCCCTGCACTTCACGACGTGCGTCGGGATCCCGTATTCACGGGACGTGCCGCACGTCGATCCACTGAGCAACGGCCGGTACCGGGTCCACGCGCCGTCCCGCCGGACCGTCATCGGCGATGCCGACACCCCGCAGGGGGCCGTAGCCCTGGTGGTCTCCGGTCTGCCGGCCGGCTGCGGACCTGCGGTCGCCGGCCCAGCCGGGGATCGATGACGACGGACGACACCGGGCGGCACGCTGTTTGGTGGGACGCCGGGGCAACGGAGAGGACGAGCCCGCCGCACCCTCTGTAGGGTCTCGCCGCCGATGACATGTCGATCTTCCGTGACCTGAGCGACGAGTCTGCGGCTGAGCCACCGAGCACGAGGACTCCCTGTGGGCCACGAGGACTACCTGTGGGCTCAGATCACACGCCGATGAGTTTCCCGCGCCGCGCCGGTCTGTACGCGTGAGGCCGACTCACGGAAGGCTGGCGCCATGCGGAAACTGATCTACGGCATGAACCTGAGCCTGGACGGCTACATCGCCGCGCCCGGCGACGACATCGGCTGGGGCGTGCCGAGCGAGGAGCTGTTCCAGTTTTGGTCCGACCAGTTGCAGGCGACCGACCTGTCGCTGTACGGGCGCAAGCTGTGGCAGACGATGAGCTCCCACTGGCCGACCGGCGACCAGCAGCCCAACGCCACCCCGGCGGAGATCGAGTTCGCGCGCCGCTGGCGGGATATGTCGAAGGTGGTGTTCTCCTCGACGATCGACGAGGTCGACTGGAACACCCGCCTGGTCACCGGCGACGCGGTCGCCGAGATCACCCGGCTCAAGGCTGAGGACGGCGGCCCGATGGACATCGGTGGCGCGACGCTCGCCGGGGCGGCCATGCGGGCCGGGCTGATTGACGAGTACGTGCTGGCCACCGCGCCGGTTTTGGTGGGCGGCGGCACACCGTTCTTCACCGCGCTGGACAACTGGGTGAACCTGAACCTGGTGGAGACGCGGACGCTTCCCGGCGGCGTGATCCTGACCAGGTACGAGACGAGGTGCTGAGCAGCAGCACCCGCGCGCTGGTCTCACGGTGGTGTCGGATCCGACTTCCATCCGACACCGACCGTGAGATTCCGACACGAAGTTCGAGACCCCACACCCTCACGGATCACGTGTTGGCCATGTCCACGAAGCGCGAGTAATGACCCTGGAAGGCCACGGTGATGGTGGCGGTGGGGCCGTTACGGTGCTTCGCCACGATCAGGTCCGCCTCGCCGGCGCGGGGGGACTCCTTCTCGTAGGCGTCCTCGCGGTGGAGCAGGATCACCATGTCCGCGTCCTGCTCGATCGAGCCGGATTCACGCAGGTCGGAGACCATCGGCTTCTTGTCGGTTCGCTGCTCGGGACCACGGTTCAGCTGGGAGAGCGCGATCACCGGTACCTCAAGCTCCTTGGCCAGCAGCTTGAGGTTTCGGGACATGTCCGAGACCTCCTGCTGACGGCTCTCGGGACGGCGCGAGCCACCCGATTGCATGAGCTGGAGGTAGTCGATGACGACGAGCGAGAGATCGGCGCGCTGCTTGAGCCGGCGACACTTCGCCCGGATCTCCATCATCGACAGGTTGGGAGAGTCGTCGATGTACAGCGGGGCGGCGGACACGTCCGGCATCCGGCGGGCCAGCCGCGTCCAGTCGTCGTCGGTCATCGTGCCCGAGCGCATGTGGTGCAGCGCCACGCGGGCCTCGGCCGAGAGCAGGCGCATCGCGATCTCGTTGCGGCCCATTTCGAGGGAGAAGATGACGCTCGGCAGGTTGCTCTTGATGGAACAGGCGCGGGCGAAGTCCAGCGCGAGCGTCGACTTTCCCATGGCGGGTCGGGCCGCGATGACGATCATCTGGCCGGGGTGCAGGCCGTTGGTCAGCGAATCCAGGTCGGTGAAGCCGGTCGGGACTCCCGACATCTGGCCGCTGCGCGAACCGATCGCCTCGATCTCGTCGAGGGCGCCTTCCATGATGTCGCCGAGCGGCAGGTAGTCCTCGGAGGTGCGCTGCTCGGTGACGGCGTAGATCTCCGCCTGGGCGCTGTTGACGATCTCGTCCACATCGCCGTCGGCCGCGTATCCCATCTGCGTGATCTTGGTGCCGGCCGCGACGAGGCGCCGCAGAACGGCTCTCTCGTGGACGATCTCGGCGTAGTACTCGGCGTTGGCCGCCGTCGGGACGGACTGGACCAGAGTGTGCAGGTACGAGGCCCCGCCGACCTTGCTGATCTCGCCGCGCCGGGTCAGCTCCGCGCCGACCGTGATCGGGTCGGCCGGTTCGCCCTTCGCGTACAGATCGAGGATGGCCTGGTAGATCGTCTCGTGGGACGGCCGGTAGAAGTCGTGGCCCTTGATGACCTCGACCACGTCGGCGATGGCGTCCTTCGAGAGCAGCATGCCTCCGAGCACCGATTGTTCGGCGTCGAGGTCCTGCGGCGGAACGCGCTCGAAGCCGCCGCCCCCGCCGTCCCAGGAGCCTCCCTCACGGCCCTGGTCCTGCTGGTCGTCCCCGCGGCCGCGTCCCTCTCCCTTACGGCGCGAGCGGGCGGGCAGACGGTCACCTGGACCGCTGTCGGCCCAGGGGTCGTCCATGGGCTCGGACATGCTCACCGGGCCGCCTCCTCCCGTCCGCTGCGCGGACCTCGCCGTGTCACTCTTTCTACGACACGGCTCTGACATTCGGGGTGCCCGAATCGGCTGTCGGCGCGTCGGGGCAACGCACCACGGTAGGGCCGCGAGCGACGTCAGCCAATCTTGTTATCCACAGGGTGTGTGGATGAGATGTGGACGACGGCGCCAATGCTGTGGGTAACTGCCTCCAAGCTGTGTACGGACCGGGGGACGACGCTGTGGACAAAATCACCCGACCACCCTCCGCACCCTATCTGACCTGCGATTTCTTGCCGATCTAGCCGTGGGGAAGAAATTTCTTCGCCACTGTCTCAAGATCGCCCCCAATGGGGTGGGAAGAACACCCAAGTCAGCACTTCGGTAAGGATCCAAAGAGCCTTGCATCCATTACCTGTGGAAGATTAGATTGAGCACATGACACAGGCCTCCACAGCGCCGAAGGCTGCGCCGAGACGACACGACCGCGAGATCCTCGCCTTGGCAGTCCCCGCGTTCGGAGCCCTCGTCGCCGAACCCCTCTTCCTGATGGCCGACAGCGCCATCGTGGGCCACCTGGGCACGCCGCAGCTGGCCGGTCTGGGCATCGCCGCCGCACTGCTCACCACCGCGGTGAGCGTCTTCGTCTTCCTCGCCTACGCCAC
Organism: Streptomyces sp. NBC_00513; assembly: GCF_041431415.1. Taxonomy (GTDB): domain Bacteria; phylum Actinomycetota; class Actinomycetes; order Streptomycetales; family Streptomycetaceae; genus Streptomyces. Next base: position 4,053,003 of record NZ_CP107845.1, on the reverse strand, counting down.
CACCGCGGCGGTCGCCCGCCGGGTGGGCGCGGGCGATCTCCCGGCGGCGATCCGCCAGGGCATGGACGGCATCTGGCTCGCGCTGCTGCTGGGCGCCGCCGTCGTCGCCGTCGTCCTGCCCGCGGCCCCCTGGCTGGTCTCCCTCCTCGGCGCCTCCGACAACGTGGCCCCGTACGCGATCACCTACCTGCGGATCTCCGCCCTCGGCATCCCCGCGATGCTCATGGTGCTGGCAGCCACCGGTGTCATCCGCGGGCTCCAGGACACCCGGACCCCGCTCTACGTCGCCATCGGCGGGTTCACGCTCAACGGCGTCCTGAACGTCGCTCTCGTCTACGGGGCCGGTTTCGGCATCGCCGGTTCTGCCTGGGGCACCGTGCTCGCCCAGTGCGCCATGGCCGCCGCCTACCTGGTCGTGGTCGTACGCGGAGCCCGCCGGCACGGCGCCTCCCTGCGCCCCGACCCGGCGGGAATCCGGGCCTGCGCCCAGGCCGGCGTACCGCTTCTGGTCCGCACCCTGTCGCTGCGCGCGGTCCTGATGATCGCCACCGCCGTGGCCGCGCGACTCGGCGACGCCGATGTCGCCGCCCACCAGATCCTGCTCTCCCTCTGGAGCCTGCTCGCCTTCGCCCTGGACGCCATCGCGATCGCCGGCCAGGCGATCATCGGCCGCTACCTGGGAGCCGGGGACACCGAGGGAGCCAAGGCGGTCTGCCGCCGGATGGTCCAGTGGGGCGTCGTCGCGGGCATCGTCCTGGGGCTGCTGGTCGCCGTGGCCCGCCCGGTCTTCATCCCCTTGTTCACCGGCGACCCGGCCGTCGAGTCCGCCCTCCTGCCGGCGCTGCTGGTCGTGGCGCTCTCCCAGCCGGTGTCCGGCATCGTCTTCGTCCTGGACGGAGTCCTGATGGGCGCCGGAGACAGCCGCTACCTGGCCTGGGCCATGCTGCTGACCCTCGCCGTGTTCGCCCCGGCCGCTCTCCTCGTCCCGGCCCTCGGAGGAGGCCTGACGGCCCTCTGGTGGGCCATGGCCCTGATGATGCTGGTCCGCATGGTGACGCTCCAGCTCCGCGCCCGCTCGGGCCGCTGGCTGGTCGCCGGGGCCACCCGCTGAGCCACCCGACCACCGAGGCCCCCGATGGCCGGTGTTTCACGTGAAACACCGGCGCGCCCCGCTCCGCCTGTTTCACGTGAAACCGTGAAACGCCGCGTTTCACGTGAAACATCGCGCCGCTCGGCACCCGGCCACCGGCCGCTGGCCACGGTGGACGTCCGAAAACGACGAAGGGCCGCACCCCCAAGGGGGTGCGGCCCTTCGTGCGCAGCACTTAGGCGGCGACGACCTCGACGCCCACGTTCGCGAGGACCTCGGTGTGCAGACGCACGGAGACCTGGTACGAACCGAGGGTCTTGATCGGCGAGCCCAGCTCGACGCGGCGCTTGTCGACCTTCGGGCCACCGGAAGCCTCGATCGCCGTGGCGATGTCGGACTGCGTGACGGAACCGAAGAGACGGCCGGCGTCACCCGAGCGGGTGGCCAGACGGACCTTCACGCCCTCGAGCTTGGCCTTGATCTCGTTGGCCTGCTCGATGGTCGCGATCTCGTGGATCTTGCGGGCGCGGCGAATCTGCGCCACGTCCTGCTCGCCACCCTTGGTCCAGCGGATCGCGAAGCGACGCGGGATCAGGTAGTTGCGAGCGTAGCCGTCCTTGACGTCGACGACGTCACCTGCGGCACCGAGGCCATTGACCTCGTGGGTCAGGATGATCTTCATTGTTCGGTCACCCTTTCCTTATCGCGCGGTGGACGTGTAGGGCAGCAGCGCCATCTCACGGCTGTTCTTGACGGCCGTGGCGACGTCACGCTGGTGCTGCGTGCAGTTGCCGGTGACGCGGCGGGCACGGATCTTGCCGCGGTCGGAAATGAACTTCCGCAGCATGTTCGTGTCCTTGTAGTCCACGTACACGGTCTTGTCCTTGCAGAACGCGCAGACCTTCTTCTTAGGCTTGCGCACAGGCGGCTTCGCCATTGTGTCTCTCCTGTGTGATCAAGAAGTGGGGTTGCGAGCTGCCCTAGAAGGGCGGCTCGTCCGAGTAGCCACCGCCGGAGCCGCCGGAGCTTCCGCCCCAACCGCCCCCGCCGCCGCCCTGCTGCTGCTGGCCACCGGCCGGCGCGCTGGACGCCCACGGGTCGTCGGAGGGAGTTCCGCCGCCCTGCGGCGCGCCGCCACTGGGGGCTCCGCCCCAGTTGCCACCGCCGCCACCCTGCTGCTGACCGCCGCCGCCGTATCCACCCTGGGCACCGCGACCGCTGGTCTTGTTGACCTTGGCCGTGGCGCTCTTCAGGCTGGGGCCGACTTCCTCGACGTCCAGCTCGTAGACCGTGCGCTTGACACCCTCACGGTCCTCGTACGACCGCTGCTTCAGCCGGCCCTGCACGATGACGCGCATGCCCCGCTGAAGGGACTCGGCGACGTTCTCCGCCGCTTGACGCCAGACCGAGCAGGTCAGGAACAGGCCTTCGCCGTCCTTCCACTCATTGGTCTGCTTGTCGAAGATGCGGGGAGTGGACGCGACACGGAACTTCGCGACCGCCGCACCCGAGGGGGTGAAGCGCAGCTCGGGGTCGTCGACGAGATTGCCGACGACCGTGATGACGGTCTCGCCTGCCATGGATGAACCTCTCGGCGGGGATTGCTGCTGGGCTGCTGTGCTACTCGGTCCCGATTACCGCTGAACCGAAGTTCAGTGGGTCTCGGGGCGAAGGACCTTGGTCCGGAGAACCGACTCGTTCAGGTTCATCTGTCGGTCAAGCTCCTTGACGACCGCAGGCTCGGCCTGAAGGTCGATGACCGAGTAGATGCCCTCGGGCTTCTTCTTGATCTCGTAAGCGAGACGACGACGGCCCCAGGTGTCGACCTTCTCGACCTTTCCGTTGCCCTCACGGACGACGGAGAGGAAGTTCTCGATCAGCGGGGAGACAGCGCGCTCCTCGAGATCGGGGTCGAGGATGACCATCACTTCGTAGTGACGCATGTGGAACCCACCTCCTTTGGACTCAGCGGCCACGGTCGTTCCGTGGCAGGAGGGTCGTGATGCGTACTGCACGGCATCCACAGAGCAGACACCGCGCAGACCGTACAGACTACCTGCTCGACTCCTTCCGGTTGAAATCCGGCGGGAGAGGGCCACACTCTGTATGCATCGGGTGTGCTCGGTGCTATGCCCCCGGCTCCGCCGGAGGAGGCCCCGCAGCACCGCTCTGCTTCAGCCAGGAGGTGCCTTACCGATGGCACAGGCAACGCGGCCCCAGTCCGCCATCTCGCTCTTCGCGACCGATGGCAAGCCCCATCCGCTGCAGGACACCCTGTTGGCGGCCACCCTGATCCTCGGCGCCGTGGCGTTCGTCACGGGCTTCTTCGACAATCTGCACCTGCTCAGCTCGTGGACCGGGCTGGTCGGGATCCTCACCGGCGCCTACGGACAGTTCATCTCGGTGACGACACGCGAGCGCTTCGCGCTGATCATCGGGCTTGGCGCCTCGGCCATCGGCTTCTACCTCGGCATGGCGCACGGCGGTCTCTTCGGCGGCTGGCTGAGCTGATCGGGGTACCTCCGCGACAAGGGCACCGGCCGCCGGCGGCCGGTGCCCGGCCCGTCCCCCAGAAGGGTGGTGCCCCCGTCGCAGTAGGCTTCGCGCCATAGCCAGCGAAGCCGCCGGAGGAGCACCCCGCATGAGCCTGTCCCTGAGGACCATCAGCCGAGAGCAGCATCTGGGTTTCCTCCAGAGCCTGCCCTCCGCTAGCCACTGCCAGGTCCCGGCGTGGGCCGACGTGAAGAACGAGTGGCGCTCCGAGAACCTCGGTTGGTTCGACGGATCCGGCGAACTCGTCGGTGCCGCACTCGTGTTGTACCGCCAACTGCCCAAGGTGAAGCGCTACCTCGCCTACCTCCCCGAGGGCCCGGTCATCAACTGGTACGCCCCGAATCTGGAGGAGTGGCTCCAGCCGATGCTGAGCCACCTCAAGCAGCAGGGCGCCTTCACCGTGAAGATGGGTCCGCCCGTCGTCATCCGACGCTGGAACTCGGCGGCCATCAAGGCGGGCATCCAGGACCCCGACGTCAAGCGCCTGCGCGACGTGGAGGCCTCGGTGATCGAGCCCCGCGCCTTCGAGGTGTCCGACAAGTTGCGCCGCATGGGCTGGCAGCAGGCCGAGGACGGCGGCGCCGGCTTCGGCGACGTCCAGCCCCGCTACGTCTTCCAGGTACCGCTGGCCAACCGCTCGCTGGACGATGTCCTCAAGGGCTTCAACCAGCTGTGGCGCCGCAACATCAAGAAGGCCGAGAAGGCCGGCGTCGAGGTGGTCCAGGGCGGCTACGACGACCTGCCGACCTGGCAGCACCTCTACGAGATCACGGCCGAGCGCGACAAGTTCCGCCCGCGTCCGCTCAGCTACTTCCAGCGCCAGTGGACGGCCCTCAACTCCGAGGACCCCAACCGGATGCGGCTGTACATCGCGACGCACGAGGGCGAGCCCCTGGCCGCGGCCACGATGATCACCGTCGGCCAACACGTCTGGTACTCGTACGGAGCCTCCGCGAACCACAAGCGCGAGGTAAGGCCCTCGAACGCGATGCAGTGGCGCATGCTCCGCGATTCGTACGCGCTCGGCGCGAGCGTCTATGACCTGCGCGGCATCAGTGACACGCTGGACGAGAACGACCACCTGTTCGGCCTGATCCAGTTCAAGGTCGGCACGGGCGGCGAGGCCGTCGAGTACGTCGGCGAGTGGGACTTCCCGCTCAACAAGGTGCTGCACAAGGCGCTCGACATCTACATGTCCCGCCGCTGACCCGCACTTTCGACCCACCCACATACACAGCACCGCTGTACCAAGCGGCTTTCCAGAGAGGCTCCGGACGGGCATGGCGCTCACGCTCTACGTCGACACCGCGCGCTGGCGTGCGCACCAGAAGCAGGTCGCGGACCGGTTCCCCGGGTTGATCCCGGTCTGCAAGGGCAACGGCTACGGCTTCGGCCACGAGCGGCTGTGCGAGGAGGCGACCCGGATGGGCGCCGACATCCTCGCCGTCGGGACGACCTACGAGGCCGCGAACATCAAGGACTGGTTCGGCGGTGACCTGCTCGTCCTCACCCCGTTCCGGCGCGGCGAGGACCCGGTGCCGCTGCCGGACCGGGTGATCCGCTCGGTGTCCTCCGTGGACGGGGTCCGCGGTCTGGTCGGCGCCCGCGTGGTCATCGAGTGCATGAGCTCGATGCGCCGCCACGGCGTCTCGGAACAGGACCTGGGACAGCTCCACTCCGCCATCGAGGACGTCCGTCTGGAGGGCTTCGCCCTGCACCTGCCGCTGGACCGCCCCGACGGCTCGGACGCCGTCGAGGAGGTCATCGGCTGGATGGATCGGCTGCGCGCGGCCCGGCTGCCGCTGCACACCATGTTCGTCAGCCACCTGAAGGCGGAGGAGCTGACGCGGCTCCAGCAGCAGTTCCCGCAGACCCGCTTCCGGGCCCGCATCGGCACCCGGCTGTGGTTGGGCGACCACGAGGCGACCGAGTACCGCGGCGCGGTCCTCGACGTCACCCGGGTCTCCAAGGGGGAACGGTTCGGCTACCGGCAGCAGAAGGCCGCGTCCGACGGCTGGTTGGTCGTCGTCGCCGGCGGTACGTCGCACGGAGTGGGCCTGGAGGCCCCCAAGGCCCTGCACGGGGTGATGCCGCGTGCCAAGGGCGTCGCCCGGGCGGGCCTGGCCACCGTGAACCGCAACCTGTCCCCGTTCGTGTGGGCGGGCAAGCAGCGCTGGTTCGCCGAGCCCCCGCACATGCAGGTGTCGATCCTGTTCGTGCCCTCGGACGCGACCGAGCCGAAGGTGGGCGACGAGCTGGTGGCGCACTTGCGGCACACCACCACGCAGTTCGACCGGGTGTTGGACGCCTGATCCGTTCCGGTCAGCGACCGGGGTCCTGACCCCAGTCGACCCGCCGTCCCTCAGAGGGCGTCGCCTTGTGCGGCGCCCTCGCCGCGTCCGACAGCACGAACACGTCCTCGGCCCGGTCCAGGACGCCCCCGGAGGGGTCGTCCGATCCGTCGCGGCGCACGACGTCGCGCTCGGGCAGCAGGATGTCCCGTACGACCACGGCGCAGAGGTAGAGGGTCGCCAGCAGGTGGGCGGCGATCGCCACCTGATAGCCCTCCACGGGCAGGCCCTGGTGCTTGTCTCCGCTGGAGGTGTAGGCAAGGTAGAACCAGATCCCGAGGAAGTACACGACCTCGCCGGCCTGCCAGATGAGGAAGTCGCGCCAGCGCGGCCGGGCCAGCGCGGCTAGCGGGACGAGCCACAGCACGTACTGCGGCGAGTAGACCTTGTTGGCCAGGATGAATGCGGCGACGACGAGGAACGCCAGCTGGGCGAAGCGGGGGCGTCGGGGGGCCGTCAGGGTGAGGAGCGCGATCCCTCCGCAGAGCAGCAGGGTCAAGCCCGTGGCGTAGGTGTTCGCGTCCTCCAGGGGGTTCCCGGAGCGCTGGGAGATCAGCAGCCAGACCGAGCCGAAGTCGATGGGCCGTTCCTGGCTGAACGTGTAGAACTTCGTCCACCCGTCCCAGGCGAAGATCATGACGGGCAGGTTCACCACGAGCCAGGCACCGACCGTGCCGAGGAGGGCACCGGCGAACGCGCGCCATTTCCCGGCACGCAGGCAGAGCACGAAGAGCACCCCGAGCAGCAGCACCGGGTAGAGCTTGGCCGCGGTGGCCAGACCGATGAAGACACCGAAGAGCACCGTCCGCCCGCGGGACCACAGGAGCATCGCGACGGCGGTCAGGGCGAGGGCGAGCAGGTCCCAGTTGATCGTCGCCGTGAGCGCGAAGGCGGGCGCGAGGGCCAGCAGCAGCGCGTCCCACGGCCGGCGGCGGTGGGTGCGGGCGACACACACGGCGATGATCGCGGCGCACGCCATCAGCATGCCCGCGTTGACCATCCAGTACATCTGTTCGCGATGCTGCATGGAGCCGCTGCCGGGCGTCAGCCAGGAGGCCACCTGCATGAAGAGCCCGGTCAGCACCGGGTACTCGAGGTACTCCATGTCGCCGGTGAGCCGGTCCCAGTAGGGGACGAGACCGTCGGCGAAGCCGCGTACGACGTACAGGTGCGGGATGTCGGAGTAGCAGGCGTGCGTGTACTGCGAGCCGGCCCCCCGGAACCACGCCCAGTCGTAGCAGGGCAGTTTCTGCGCCATGCCCAACGCGAACATCCCGAGGGCCACGAGGACCACCACCCGCACCGGGGTCAGCCAGTGGCCGCCCAGCCGGGCATGGCGACCCAGCGGGCCGCCGATGAGCTCGCTGCCGGCCGCGGCGACCTCGTCCTGCTGGGTGGGCAGTACGGGCCGGTCCTCGTGCACCTTCGTCATGCGCTCATCCTGCCGTACCGGGCCGGGCACGGACGAGGGCCGCCGCACGGTGTGCGGCGACCCTCGTCAGGTGGTGGTGGCGGACCGGTCAGCCGCCGACACCGGCGGTGGTGCCCCAGCTGCCGCCTCCCGGGCGGCCCGGTTTACCCGAGGTGGGCGGTGACGGGTCTCCGCCCGCCCCGCCGTCGGCCGCGCCGCCGGCTCCCGCGTCACCTCCGTTGCCGCCGCCGTCGGCTCCGTTCCCACCGTTGCCGCCGCCGATCAGGCCACCGACGTCGTTGCCGCTGGTGGTACCGCCGTCGGGGTCCTTCTCACACACCTGCCAGGGCCGGCACTTCGGCTTGTCCTCGGTCTTGGAGGGGGACGGGGACACCTTCGGCGGGGAGCTCGACGGGGAGGAGGGCGAGGGCGAGGGGGAGGGCGGTACCGAGGGCGCCGAAGGCGTGGGGCTCGGCGCGCCGGAGGCGTGGGCGATCACGCCGATCTCGTCCGGCTCCGGGAACTCCTTGATCGGCGCCCCCTTGAGGGCCTCGCGCATGTACTCGGTCCAGATCACGGTCGGGATGTCACCACCGTGGATGGAGTCGATGCCTCCGACACCGTTCATGGACTGCAGCGACTGCCCCTTGGCGTTGGGGTCGCTGCGGAACAGGGTGACGGCCGTGGACAGTTCCGGGGTGTAGCCGACGAACCAGGCCGACTTGTTCTTGTCGGTGGTACCGGTCTTGCCCGCGGCGGGCCGCTCCAGCTTCTTGGCCTTGATCGCGGTGCCGTTCTGGACGACGTTCTCCAGGACCTTGGTGATGTTGTCCGCGATGGCGTTGTCCATGGCCCGCTGCGGCTTGGGAGCCTCGAAGCCGGGCAGCTCCACCCCGTCCTTCTTCACGCTGGTCACGGAGAACGGCTCGTGATGCGTGCCCGAGGCGGCGAAGGTGGCGTACGAGTCGGCCATCCGGATCGCGCTCGGGGTCGAGGTTCCCAGCGCGAACGAGGCGTTGTCGTTCGGGTCCATCGAGTCTTCGAGGATGCCGGTGGACTTGGCCACCTCGCGGACCTTGTCGTGGCCGACGTCGAAGACGAGCTGGGCGAACGGGACGTTGATGGAGCTTTCCATCGCCTTGTTGAGGGTCACGTACCCGTAGGGCGTGGTGCTCTCGTTCTTCTGCCTGAACGGCTGACGGTTCTTGCCGAGCAGGGGCTTGCCCGCACGGTTGGTGATCACAGTGAGGTCGTCGGCCATGTACTTGCTGTCGACCGAGATCCCCTCGCCGTCGGAGTTCTGGGTGCCGTACTCCATCGCGGCCGCCAGCACGTACGGCTTCCACGTCGAGCCGACCGGGACGCCCTGGGTGTCGGCGTTGTTGGTGAAGTGCTTCTTGTCCATGCCGGGCCCGCCGTACAGGGCCACGATCGCCCCGGACTTCGGGTCCACCGACGCGGCGCCGAACTGGACGTGGGTGTCGGTGTCGGGCCGGCGCTTCTCGTCGAGGAAGTCCTTGCGGGTCGCGTCGACGGCCTTGGACAGGGCCTCGACCCTCGCCTTGTCGAAGGTGGTGCGGATCTGGTAGCCGCCCAGCGCCATCTTGTCCGCGCTGATGTGCAGCTTCCTCATCATGTACTGCTTGGCCGTCTCGACCAGGTAGCCGGTCTGGCCCGACAGCCCGCGCGCCTGCTCCGACTCGACGCGTGCGGGGAACTCCGTGTACTTGGCGCGCTCGGCCTGGTCCATCCGACCGACCACGACCTCGCGGTCGAGCACCCAGGCCCAGCGCTGACGGGCCCGCTGCTCGTTCAGCTCGGGGGTGGCCGCCGTGCCGAGGCCGCCGTCGGGGTTGTACAGGTTCGGCCCCTTGAGCACGGACGCCAGGAAGGCGCTCTCCGAGGGGGTCAGGTTCTTGCAGTCCTTGCCGAAGTAGGCGCGTGAGGCGGCCTGGATGCCGTAGGCGTCGCGGCCGTAGTAGGCGGTGTTGAGGTAACCGGCGAGCACCTCGTCCTTCGGCGCGGTGAGACCGAGCCTTATCGAGATGAAGAGCTCGGTCACCTTGCGCTTGAGCGTCTGCTCGGAGTCCAGGAAGTTGTTCTTCACGTACTGCTGCGTGATCGTCGAGCCACCCTGGGTGGAGCCGCCCTTGGCCATGTTCACCACGGCACGGGCGATGCCCATCGGGTCGACGCCCTTGTCCGTCTCGAAGGACTCGTTCTCCGCGGCGATGACCGCGTTGCGCATCGAGAGCGGGATCTCGTCGATCTGCACGATCTGGCGGTTCATGGAACCACCGGTCGCGACCATCTGACTGCCGTCGGCCCAGTAGAAGACGTTGTTCTGCGCCTGGGCCGCCTTGTTGGCGTCGGGCGTGCTCACCATGGCGATACCGATGCCGGCACCCGCGATGATCACCGCGAGGAAGCCCAGCGTGGTGCCGCTCACGAGCTTCCAGGACGGAACGAACCGTTTCCACCCGTCCCTGTCGGAGCGGGGGTAGTTGACGAGCCGGCGGTTCGGGCGGCTCGCTCCGGTTCCGGATCTGCCCGACTGGGCCCCGTCTCGACCCCGACCGGCCGAACCTCTCTGGGCGGCTCTTCGGGACTCGACCCGACCGCCGGAGGGGGACTGCTCTCCGTACGAAGCACTGGGAGACGCCGCGCGGGCGTCATGCCCCGCCCCGGCGCCGCGGCCAGAGCGCTGCGGCGCGGGCCGGCGGGACGCGGCGCGGCCGCCGCCCTGGGCTTGCTGCGGCGGTTTACGGCGATGCTCGCTCATCGAACGACTACTCCTCGGGCAGGCGAGTGGCCTGGCAGCGGCGGTGCATTCCGGTTCCCCCCGGTGTCATGCCGCACAGACTACGCACGGTCAAAACCCAATCAGTGCCGAAGTTCACCCCAAATCAGGCAACTTGCGTACGTCGAATTAGTGATGTGACGCCAGTCACCACGTCACCCCTTGTCGCCGGAGGCCGCCCGTTCTATCGTCTGGATGTATCGAGTCGATACATCAGCTCGACATAAACTCAGGGGCAGAGGAGAGGCAGGCGGATGAGCAGGCGCTCAGGCATCCTCGAATTCGCCGTCCTCGGCCTGCTTCGCGAATCCCCCATGCACGGCTACGAGCTCCGCAAGCGGCTCAACACCTCGCTGGGGGTGTTCAGGGCGTTCAGCTACGGAACCCTGTACCCCTGCCTCAAGACGCTCGTCGCCAACGGCTGGTTGATCGAAGAACCGGGCAACGCCCCGGAAGACGCTCTCGCCGCTTCACTCGCAGGGCGCCGCGCCAAGATCGTCTACCGGTTGACGGCAGCAGGTAAGGAGCACTTCGAAGAGCTCCTCTCCCACACCGGCCCGGACACCTGGGAGGACGAGTCCTTCGCCGCCCGTTTCGCCTTCTTCGGTCAAACCGAACGAGAAGTGCGCATGCGGGTGCTGGAGGGTCGCCGCAGCCGGCTGGAAGAGCGTCTGGAGAAGATGCGCGCCTCGCTCGTCCGTACGCGGGAGCGGCTCGACGACTACACGCTTGAGCTGCAGCGCCACGGCATGGAATCCGTGGAGCGCGAAGTGCGCTGGCTGAACGAGCTCATCGAGAGCGAGCGGGCGGGACGGGATCAGAGACGACCCGGTCCGTCCGACGAAACTGCAAAATGAGGCCTGCATCTCGCAGGCCTCGTCCGAGAACAAACAGGGAGCAACCGGAATGGGTTCGGTTCGCGTAGCCATCGTCGGCGTAGGCAACTGCGCCGCCTCGCTGGTGCAGGGCGTCGAGTACTACAAGGACGCCGACCCGGCGGCCAAGGTCCCCGGTCTGATGCACGTCCAGTTCGGCGACTACCACGTGCGTGACATCGAGTTCGTCGCCGCGTTCGACGTCGACGCGAAGAAGGTCGGCCTCGACCTCTCGGACGCCATCGGCGCCAGCGAGAACAACACCATCAAGATCTGCGACGTCCCGAACGCGGGCGTGACCGTGCAGCGCGGCCACACCCTGGACGGCCTGGGCAAGTACTACCGCATGACGATCGAGGAGTCCGCCGAGACTCCGGTCGACGTGGTCCAGGTCCTCAAGGACCGCGAGGTCGACGTCCTGATCTGCTACCTCCCCGTCGGCTCCGAGGCGGCGGCGAAGTTCTACGCGCAGTGCGCCATCGACGCGAAGGTCGCCTTCGTCAACGCCCTTCCGGTCTTCATCGCCGGCACCAAGGAGTGGGCGGACAAGTTCACCGAGGCCGGCGTCCCGATCGTCGGCGACGACATCAAGTCGCAGGTCGGCGCGACCATCACGCACCGCGTGATGGCGAAGCTGTTCGAGGACCGCGGTGTCCGTCTTGAGCGCACCATGCAGCTCAACGTCGGCGGCAACATGGACTTCAAGAACATGCTGGAGCGTGACCGCCTCGAATCGAAGAAGATCTCGAAGACGCAGGCCGTCACCTCGCAGATCCCGGACCGCGACCTGGGCGAGAACAACGTCCACATCGGCCCGTCCGACTACGTCGCCTGGCTCGACGACCGCAAGTGGGCCTACGTCCGCCTCGAAGGCCGCGCCTTCGGCGATGTTCCGCTGAACCTCGAGTACAAGCTCGAGGTGTGGGACTCCCCGAACTCCGCCGGTGTCATCATCGACGCCCTGCGCGCGGCGAAGATCGCCAAGGACCGGGGCATCGGTGGCCCGATCCTGTCGGCTTCGAGCTACTTCATGAAGTCCCCGCCGGTGCAGTACTTCGACGACGAGGCCTACGCGAACGTCGAGAAGTTCATCAAGGGCGAGGTCGAGCGCTAAACCGCTCGCCGCGTCCGCGCGACGCGAAGCGAAGCACCAAGGTCCTTCCGGACACCTGGTCTTCGGCTGCTCTTCCACCGAGGGTCCCCGGGCAATGTGCCCGGGGACCCTCGGTGTGTGTGACCCTTTCCCTCATGCCCGTCGTACGTGATCTGCGCGTACTCCTGCGCCTGAGGGATTTCCGCAACCTGCTCGCCGTACGGCTCTTCTCCCAGGCCGCGGACGGGGTGTACCAGGTCGCACTCGCCACCTACGTGGTGTTCTCCCCGGAGAAGCAGACCTCGCCCGCGGCCATCGCCTCGGCCATGGCCGTGCTTCTGCTGCCCTACTCGGTGATCGGCCCCTTCGCCGGGGTGCTGCTGGACCGTTGGCGGCGACGTCAGGTCTTCCTCTACGGCAACCTGCTGCGGGCCTTCCTCGCCTGCGTCACCGGCGTGCTGATCGTCGCGCACGTCCCCGACTGGCTGTTCTACGCCTCGGCGCTGTCGGTCACCGCCGTCAACCGCTTCGTCCTGGCCGGACTCGCCGCCTCCCTGCCACGGGTCGTCGGCCCCCACCAACTGGTCACCGCGAACGCCCTCTCGCCCACCGCCGGAACCCTCGCGGCGACCGCCGGCGGCGGCCTGGCCTTCCTCGTACGGCTGCTGGCCGTCGAGTCGAACGCCCTCGTGGTGCTCCTCGGCGCCGCGTTCTACCTCTGCGCCGCGCTCGTCTCCCTGCGGCTGGCCGTCGATCTCCTCGGCCCCGACCAGCCTCCCGGGCGGGTCCACCCGTCCATCGCCGAGGGGGTGGCCCTCACGGTGCGGGGCATGGCCGAAGGCCTGCGTCATCTCGCCGACCGCCGGGACGCACGCATGGCACTCACCGCGATGACCATGATGCGCTTCTGCTACGGCGCACTCCTGGTGATGCTGCTCATGCTCTGCCGCTACTCCTGGTCGGACAACGAGTCCGACGGGCTGGCCCTCCTGGGAATCGCGATCGGGGTCTCCGGCGCCGGGTTCTTCGCGGCCGCCATCGTCACGCCGTGGATCGTCGAGCGTCTGGGCAACCTGGGCTGGATCACCGTCTGCGCCGCGACGGCGGCACTGCTCGTCCCGGCACTCGGCCTGTTCTTCGCCGTCGGACCGATGCTCGTCGCGGCCTTCGTCCTGGGGCTCGCCACCCAGGGCGCCAAGATCTCCACCGACACCGTGATCCAGTCCCAGGTGGACGACGAGTTCCGCGGTCGGGTGTTCTCCGTCTACGACGTGCTCTTCAACGTCGCTTTCGTCGGCGCGGCCGCCGTGGCCTCGCTCATGCTTCCCGCAGACGGGCAGTCCGTCACCCTGATCCTGAGCGTGGCTCTCCTCTACGGGCTCACCGCGGCGCTGCTGCGACGCCAGGAGCGACGTTTCACGTGAAACATCAGGGGGCGATGGGTCGGGGCGGTCGATGTTTCACGTGAAACATCGACCGCCCCGGACGCCTCAGGCCTGGCCGGCCCACCACTCCTTGAGAGCCGTGACGGCGGCGTCACGCTCCATCGGTCCGTTCTCCAGCCGCAGCTCCAACAGGAACGCGTAGGCCTTGCCGATCACCGGCCCGGGACCGACACCCAGCACCTGCTGGATCTCGTTGCCGTCCAGGTCGGGCCGGATCGAGTCCAGTTGCTCCTGCTCCTGGAGCTGCGCGATGCGCTCCTCCAGACCGTCGTAGGTGCGGGAGAGCGCGTTGGCCTTGCGCTTGTTCCGGGTGGTGCAGTCCGACCGGGTCAGCTTGTGCAGCCGCTCCAGCAGGGGACCGGCATCGCGTACGTAGCGCCGCACGGCCGAGTCGGTCCACTCCCCGTCCCCGTAACCGTGGAAGCGCAGGTGCAGCTCCACGAGCCGGGACACGTCCTTGATCATGTCGTTCGAGTACTTCAGCGCGGTCATGCGCTTCTTGGTCATCTTCGCTCCGACCACCTCGTGGTGGTGGAAGGAGACCCGACCGTCGCCCTCGAACCGGCGGGTGCGCGGCTTGCCGATGTCGTGCAGCAGGGCGGCCAGACGCAGAACGAGGTCCGGGCCGTCCTCCTCCAGGTCGATCGCCTGTTCCAGCACGATCAGCGAGTGGTCGTAGACGTCCTTGTGACGGTGGTGCTCGTCACTCTCCAGCCGCAGGGCGGGCAGCTCGGGGAGCACCCGGTCCGCCAGCCCGGTGTCCACGAGCAGACCCAGGCCCTTGCGGGGGTGTGCGGACAGCAGCAGCTTGTTCAGCTCGCCCTGTACCCGCTCCGCCGAGACGATCTCGATCCGCTCGGACATCTCCTTCATCGCCGCCACGACCTCCGGAGCGACCTCGAAGTCGAGCTGCGCCGCGAACCGGGCCGCACGCAACATGCGCAGGGGGTCGTCCGAGAAGGAATCCTCCGGAGTGCCGGGGGTGCGCAGAACGCCCTCCCGGAGGTCCTCCAGGCCGCCGTGCGGGTCCACGAACACCTTCTCGGGCAGCGCGACCGCCATGGCGTTCACCGTGAAGTCCCGGCGGACCAGATCCTCCTCGATCGAGTCGCCGTAGGAAACCTCGGGCTTGCGCGAGGTCCGGTCGTACGACTCCGAGCGGTAGGTGGTCACCTCGATCTGGAAGCCCAGTTTCTGCGCTCCCACGGTGCCGAAGGCGATGCCCACGTCCCAGACCGAGTCGGCCCACGGCCTGATGATCTTCAGGACGTCCTCGGGGCGGGCATCGGTGGTGAAATCGAGATCGTTGCCGAGACGCCCGAGCAGCGCATCCCGAACGGACCCTCCGACCAGGGCCAGGCGGAAGCCGGCCTCCTGGAATCGGCGGCCGAGTTCGTCGGCGACAGGGGCGACCCGCAGCAGTTCACTGACCGCGCGGCTCTGCACCTGACTCAGGGCACTGGGGCTGTCTTCATTGGCGTTCGGCACAACAGAAAAGGGTACGTGGCTTGCCCGGTCCGGGCCGCCGCGTTTTGCGGCCACCCCGCCCCACACCGGCTCGGAAGCGGAGCCGATCATGTGGAGCAAGGCGCGGCACTCGCGCACAGCGGGCCTCGTTACCATGCGTGGACGCACAAACGACGACCACTGACACTTCGAGGACGGGCGAAACGCGTGGCCGAGGCGGCAGAAATCCAGGGGGCGGTTCCGGCTCCTGCCCGGCGCCGCTGGCTGCGGCGGGCAGTCGTCATGCTCGCCGGGACACCGGTCCTGGCCGCTCTGGTCTATGCCCCCGCCCCGCCGGCCCAGGCGGCCGAGTCGCCCGTGGACGTCCAGCTGAGCGAGGTGGCACCCAGCGCTCCGGTCAAGACCGACACGCTGACCATTTCGGGCACCGTGGTGAACAACGGCAACGAACCGATCAAGGGCGCACACGTCGGTCTGCGGGTCGGTCCCGTCGTCGGTGACCGCTCGGCGATCGACGACGTCGCGGACCGCAGTGGGTTCCGGCCCGGCACCGATCCGGCCGAGATCGACCCCGCCTTCGCCGTGAAGATCGACTCGCTGCCGTCCAAGGTCAGCCGGGAATTCACGATCAAGGTCCCGGTCAACAAGCTGGACCTGGGCAAGGACGGCGTGTACCAGCTCGGCGTCTCCGTGTCCGGGGAGACCTCCGGCCGCCCGTACGAGCAGGTCCTGGGCATTCAGCGGACCTTCCTCCCGTGGCAGCCCGAAGCCGCGGCCAAGCGCTCCAACCTCACGTACGCGTGGCCGTTGATCTCCACCACCCGTGTGACGGCGGAGACCGGCTCGGACGAGACACAGACCCCGGTCTTCATCGACGACTCCCTCGCGGCCGAGCTGGGACCCGCCGGCCGGCTCGGGCAGATGGTCTCGCTCGGCAAGGACCTCCCCATCACCTGGGTCATCGATCCCGACCTGCTCTACACGGTCGACGCGATGGCCAAGGGTTACCGGATCCGCAATCCCGATCCTGCCGGGAAGCCCGTCCAGGGCAAGAACAAGGCCGTCGCGGAGAAGTGGCTGAGCGATCTCGAAACCGCGGTGCAGGGCAAGAAGGTCGTCGCGCTGCCCTTCGCCGACCCCGACATCGCCTCCCTCGCCCACCACGGCAAGGACGTGTCCGGCACCCTGGGCCAGCTGAGGCCGGCCACCGACAAGGCGAAGCAGGCCGTCGAGACGGTCCTGCACGTCACCCCGTCCACCGACTTCTCCTGGCCCGTGGACGGTGCCATCGACCCCTCGATCGTCAATGTCGCCACCTCGGCCGGTGCGCACAACGTGCTCACCCGCAGCGACAGCCTCCAGGAGAACGGCTCCCTCGGCTACACGCCCTCGGCCGCCCGCCCCATCGGCGCGGGCACCACGGCCGTCGTCGCCGACGCCCAGCTCTCCACCGCCTTCCAGGGCGACATGCTCAGCGCCGGGAACTCCACGCTCGCCGTGCAGCGGTTCCTCGCCCACACCCTGGCCCTCAACCTCCAGAACACCGAAGAACAGCGCAGCTTCGTCGTCACCCCGCAGCGGATGCCGTCCGTCAGCCAGGTGGGAACGATGGCCGCGGCCCTGCGCGGGCTCCAGAACGGACGCTGGGCCCAGCCCTCCGACCTGGAGGCCGCCGCGGCCGCCAAGCCCGACCCGGGCGCGGCCACGCAGGTCCCGGGCGCCGGCCAGTACCCGGAGTCCCTGAGCAAGCAGGAGCTGCCGGTCTCGGCGTTCGAGAAGATCCGCACCACGCAGAACACCCTCGACCACTTCAAGGTCATCCTGGCGGCGCCGGAACGCGTGGAGATCCCCTTCGGGAACACCACCAACCGGGAGATGTCCACGTCCTGGCGGGGTCGCCCCGAGGAGGCCCGCGTGTACCGGGACCAGGTGCAGGAGTACCTGATCGGCCTGACCGAGAAGGTCAAGGTCATCCCCAAGTCGGACGCCACGCTGTCCGGACACAGCGCGACCATCCCGGTCAGTGTCCAGAACAGCCTGGTCCAGGACGTCCACAACCTGGTCCTGCGGGTGCGGTCGGCCAATCCCACCCGCCTGATGTTCGACGACAGCGGTGTCGCCGAGCAGGAGGTCACCGTCCAGGCCGACCACAGTCAGACGCTGAAGTTCACCGCCAACGCGACCGCGAGTGGTCCCGTGGAGGTCACCGCGCAGCTCTTCACCAAGCAGGGCGTTCCCTACGGCAAGGAGCGCAAGTTCACCGTCGAGGCGACCGAGGTCACCCCCACCGTGATGCTCGTCATCGCAGGTGGTGTGCTTCTCCTCGTACTGGCCGGCATCAAGATGTACGCCAGTCGCAAGCGCGTCGCGGCCCGTACCGCGGCCGAGGAGAGCACGCAGCCGAGTGACGAGTCCCCGGACACCGAACCGCAAAGCGCCGGCGGGTCCGGCGCGGGTGAGACAGTGGACCGTTGATGCGATGCCGTGGCCGGTCGGCCTGGGGACGATGAGGTGGGGTTTCGATGAACGCGCCGTACGACGGTGACCGCGCGCAGGGCACTGGTGGGCCGTCGCCCGCGCAGGGCGCTGCTCCGGGTACCCCGGTGCCCGGGCAGGTCCCTCCGCCCGCACCCGCGCCGGATCACGACCCGTATGTCCAGGATGCCTACGACTACGACCCGTACCGGTCCCAGGACCTGTCCGCACAGGACCCGGTCATCGAGGTCATGTACGACCGGGCCTCTCACCCCCCGCCGCCGCCGGGTACCTACCAGGAGGCAGGACCGCTCTACGCGGCCCCGCAGGCGCCCTCCCACGGCCCGGATCCGCGTGTCTGGGCCCAGACCCCGCCGCCCGAGCCGGACGGTCCGTCCCGCCACATGCCGTACGGGGACCACGCCACGACCACCCGCTTCGTCGGTGTGGACTCGCTCGTGACCGAGACCGCGGACGACCAGCCGGCACCCGACGCCTTCGCGCACCTCTACCGGGACCAGGAAGCCGCCCCGCGGACGGTCACCGAGGAGGCGCCCGTCGCCACCCCGGCACCGACCAAGCCCGCCGGGAAGGCCTCCGGCCTGCTCAAGTCCAGCGCGCTGATGGCCGCCGGCACGATCGTCTCCCGCATCACCGGCTTCCTGCGCACGCTCGTGATCGGCGGCGCCATCGGCGTCGTCACCCTGAACGACACCTACCAGGTCGCCAACACGCTGCCGACGATGATCTACGTCCTCGTCGGCGGCGGTGCGCTGAACGCCGTCTTCATCCCGCAGCTCGTCCGCGCGATGAAGAACGACGAGGACGGCGGGGAGGCGTACGCCAACCGGCTGCTGACCCTGGTCGTGGTCCTGCTGGGCGCGGTCACCGTCATCTGCGTGCTCGCGGCCCCGGTGTTCATCACGATGATGTCGCCGACGATCGCCGACAACCCGGACCGGATGGACGTCGCGGTCTCCTTCGCCCACTACTGCCTGCCCACCATGTTCTTCATGGGCGTGCACGTGGTCCTCGGTCAGATCCTCAACGCCCGCGGTCGGTTCGGCGCGATGATGTGGACGCCGGTCCTCAACAACGTCGTCGTCATCGCCACGTTCGGCGCCTTCATCTGGGCGTTCGGCGGGTTCACCTCCACCGGCATGAACGAAGCCGGCATCACCCCCGAGGGCGTGCGCCTGCTGGGGCTGGGCACCCTGCTCGGCCTCGTGGTCCAGTCCCTCGCGATGATTCCGTACCTGCGCGACGCCGGCTTCAGGCCGCGCCTGCGCTTCGACTGGAAGGGCCACGGTCTGGGCAAGGCCGCGGGCCTGGCCAAGTGGACGTTCTTCTTCGTCCTCGCCAACCAGATCGGTCTCGTCGTCGTCACCCAGCTCGCCACCTGGGCGGGCGAGGTCGCCGCCAAGCAGGGCCACGGCGGTACCGGCATCACCGGCTACAACTACGCGCTGCTGCTGTGGCAGATGCCCCAGGCCATCATCACCGTCTCGGTCATGACCGCGGTCCTGCCGCGCATCTCCCGTTCCGCCCACGACGGCGACGCCGCCGCGGTCCGCGACGACATCTCCTACGGTCTGCGCACCTCAGCCGTCGCGATCGTGCCCTGTGCCTTCGCGTTCCTCGCGCTCGGTGTCCCGATGGCCACGCTGCTCTACGCCGGCTCCGGCGCGGACGACGCCCAGAACATCGGCTTCATCCTCATGGCCTTCGGCCTGGGCCTGATCCCGTACTCCGTGCAGTACGTCGTCCTGCGTGGCTTCTACGCCTACGAGGACACCCGCACGCCCTTCTACAACACGGTCATCGTCGCCGCCGTGAACGCGGGCGTCTCCGTCATCGCCTTCCTGGTCCTCCCCGAGCGCTGGGCCGTCGTCGGCATGGCCGCCGCCTACGGCCTCGGCTACGCGGTCGGTGTCGGCGTGGCCTGGCGCCGACTGCGCACCCGGCTCGGCGGCGATCTCGACGGTGCCCACGTGATGCGCACCTACACCCGTCTCATCGGAGCCTGTGTCCCCGCGGCCGTCGTGGCGGGCGCCGTGGCGTACGGGGTCACCCAGTTGCTGGGGAACGGAGCCGGCGGTTCCCTCGCGGCGCTGGTCACCGGCTTCATCGCCCTGGCCGCCGTCTTCCTCGTCGCCGCGAAGCGGATGCGCGTCGAAGAGCTGAACTCGATGGTCGGAATGATCCGCGGACGTTTGGGTCGCTGATGCGCACAACCGTCGGGCCCCATCGCGTGTCGTGCATAGCGTCGGACTGTGGGCACAATTGGCATGGCTTCGCAGACTGGCCGACAGCGCGCAACGGATGGGGAGGCAGGGACGACGGTGGCGGAACGTAGTACAGCTGCCGTCGACGTGGCCGACAACGGCGGCGACGAGCCGTCGGCCGCAGAAGCGGCCAAGGCCACGGCCGACGGGGTGGACACGCAGAACGGACGAGCCGCGGACGGTTCCATGCCCGAAACGGATGGCGAACGCATCAACCCGGCCCCGGCCCCGGTGGCCGCTCCCGAACTCCACAGCGGTCACAAGCTCGCCAGACGCTACCGGCTGGAGGAGTGCGTCACCCGTCTGGACGGATTCAGCAGTTGGCGCGCGATGGACGAGAAGCTCCGCCGCGCGGTGGGCGTCCACCTGCTGCCCGCCGACCACCCCCGGGCGCGGGCCGTGCTGGCCGCCGCCCGCTCCTCCGCCCTGCTCGGTGACCCCCGGTTCGTCCAGGTCCTCGACGCCGTGGAGGAGAACGACCTGGTCTACGTCGTCCACGAGTGGCTGCCCGACGCCACCGAGCTGACCTCGATCCTCGCCCTGGGGCCGCTTGAGGCCCACGAGGCCTACCAGCTGGTCAGCCAGGTCTCCCAGGCCATGACGGCCGCGCACCGCGAGGGTCTGGCCCATCTGCGGCTGACGCCCAGCGCGATACTCCGCACCTCCTCGGGCCAGTACCGGATCCGCGGGCTGGCCGTGAACGCCGCCCTGCGCGGCATCACCAGCGACACCCCGCAGCAGGCCGACACCGAGGCCGTGGGCGCGCTCCTGTACGCCGCCCTCACCCAGCGCTGGCCGTACGAGAACGACGCGTACGGCCTCGCGGGCCTGCCCAAGGGCGTCGGCCTGATCGCTCCCGATCAGGTGCGCGCCGGCGTCCACCGGGGCCTCGGCGAACTCGCCATGCGGGCCCTCGCCAACGACGGGGCCACGGCCTCTCGCCAGGAGCCCGCCTTCACCACCCCGGAGGAGCTGGCCAAGGCGGTCGCGGCGATGCCCCGCATCCGGCCGCCGGAGCCCGCCTTCACGGCGCCGCCCGAGTACCAGCAGACCACCTACCAGCAGGGCAGCTACGGACGGCCCACGCCCATGGGCCTGCCGACCGTCCAGAGCCACTCCGTCACGCCCCCGCCGCCCCCGTTGCAGAGCCGCACCGGCCGCGCCCTCAAGTGGAGCGTCGCCGCCCTGCTGATCGTCGCGCTCGGTCTGGGCAGTTGGCAGCTCGCCGACACCCTCCTGGACCGCATCAACCGGGGCGGCAACAGCGGCGGCGAGACCAACACGCAGACGGACTCGACGGACGACACCCCGAAGAAGCCGGAACCCGGCAAACCACTGTCCATCTCGGACGCCCGCGTGATCGCCCCCGGCGGGGACGCGGTGAAGCCGGAGGACGCCGGCAAGACCGTCGACGGCGACCCCGATTCCGCCTGGATCACCCCCCGATACGTGGGCTCCGCCAACTTCGGCAACCTGGACAACCGCAAGAACGGCAGCGGCATCATCGTCGACCTGGGCAGCGTCCGGAACGTCACCGGTGTCGACCTGGACCTCTACGCGGCCGGCCAGCGGATCCAGGTCCGCGCCGCGGCCCCCGACGCCTCGTCGCCCGATTCGTTCTCCGACTTCACCCAGCCGGTCACCAAGCTGGAGAAGGCCGGGAAGAAGCTTCAGAGCACCCTGGAGAAGCCGGTCCGGGCCCGCTACCTGCTGGTCCACGTCACCGAACTTCCGCCCGAGAGTTCCGGCGACTACCGGGGCGGCATCAACGAGATCAAGATCCTCGGTACGACCTCCTGACCCCTCACCCCATGACGAAGCCGCCGCGCCGCACGGAACGCACCCCGTCGGCCGCGCGGCTTCCTCATGTGCCCCGAGGCCATGGCGCCGGCCTCTCCCGGCAGGCACCGGGACCCGTATCCGGCCGCTCGTCCCCCAGTGGCCCTCGTGCTCGACCCACGCAGGCCCTAATCTCCATCCCGGAAGGGAGCGAGGTGTGACGCACGAAGCAACGGCCGACGGCCACAGCGACCAGGAACTGCTGGCCCTGCACGTCGACGGGGACCCCGACGCCTTCGGCGAACTCGTACGCCGTCACCGCGACCGCTTGTGGGCCGTCGCCCTGCGCACCCTCGGTGACCGCGAGGAGGCGGCCGACGCCGTGCAGGACGCCCTGGTCTCCGCCTACCGGGCCGCCCACACGTTCCGGGGTGACTCGGCGGTCACGACCTGGCTGCACCGGATCACCGTGAACGCCTGCCTCGACCGCGCCCGCAAGGCGGCCACCCGCAAGACCTCCCCGCTCGACGACACGGAGCGGCTGGAGCGGCTCCTGGAGCCCCACGAGTCCGCGGAGGCCCCCGCGGAGCGCCAGGACCTCCATCGCGAGCTACTGGCCGCCCTCGGCACCCTCCCGGCCGATCAGAGGGCCGCGCTGGTCCTCGTCGACATGCAGGGATACCCCGTCGCCGAAGCCGCCCGCCTGCTCGACGTGCCGACCGGCACCGTGAAGAGCCGCTGTGCGCGGGGCCGGGCGAAACTCGTTCCGATGCTCACTCATCTGCGCACGAATGCCGGGGATAACACCGCCACCGAGCGGGGAAGGAACCGGACGCCGGGCCCATCCGTCCCACCAGCGGCAGACCCCCGGCATCCAGACCCAGACGCAGTGAAGGGCGGAGGTGGACGTCCGTGAGCCCCACAACCGGCACGATCCGGCACCCGGACGTCTCGGAGATCTCCGACCTGACCGAAGGGCTGCTCTCGCCGTCGCGCGCCGTCGAGGTACGCCGGCACCTCGACACGTGTGCCCTGTGCGCCGATGTGCGTGCCTCCCTTGAGGAAATCCGCGCCCTGCTCGGCACCCTTCCCGGCCCCGCCCGGATGCCGTCCGACGTCGCGGGCCGGATCGACGCCGCTCTCGCCGCCGAAGCGCTGCTCGGGTCCACCGCGCACCACGCCGAGCCCCGGCCCGCTCAGGCGCCCGACAGCGACAGCGATGTTTCACGTGAAACATCGCCCTCCCGAGTCCCCGGATCCGAGGCCCGCCGACCCGGTGGTCACCCGACCGGCCCAACCGGCCCCGGGCGTCGCCGCGCCCGCCGCCGGATCGCGGTCATCGCCGGGCTGGCCGGAGCGGCGGCCTGCGCTCTCGGAATCCTCCTCGTCAACGGGCTCGACGGCACGCGTCCCCAGAGCACCGCCGGTCGCAGCGACGCGGCGACCTCGACCAGCAGGCCCGACGAGGGCACCTACACGGCGCAGGGGCTCCAGGAGAGCGTCCGGCAACTGCTCGCCTCGGGGAAGCAAGACCCGGGCGTGCAGGGGGAGAAGAACAACACGTACGGAATGGAGAACGCTCCTCCTTCCGGGGTGGCGCCCTCCGACCGGCGGGCCGCGCCGGTCCCCCCGTGCGTGCGGGCCGCCACCGGCCGGCCGGACACCCCGATCGCCACCGAACGCGGCACCTACCGGGGCACCGACGTGTACCTAGTCGTCCTTCCGCACCCCGGTGACCCCGCCAGGGCGGACGCCTATCTGGTCGACGCCGGCTGTGGTGGTGAAACCGCTCCGGCAGCCCCGGAGAAGCCCCTCCTGACCAGGACCTACCCGCGGACCTGACACGTTCGGGACGGCACGGGGAAAAGTGGGGAATGCGCGCGCCGTAGGATCCGTTGGGTGGGGTGAAGGTCCGCACCGGCCCCCGGTAGGCAGCACGCAGTCCGCAGAGACGAGGAAAGAACCCGTGAGCGACGTACGAAACGTGATCATCATCGGCTCCGGGCCGGCCGGTTACACGGCCGCCCTGTACACCGCACGCGCTTCGCTCAACCCCTTGGTCTTCGAGGGCGCCGTCACCGCCGGCGGTGCGCTCATGAACACCACCGAGGTCGAGAACTTCCCCGGCTTCCAGGACGGCATCATGGGTCCTGACCTCATGGACAACATGCGCGGTCAGGCCGAGCGCTTCGGCGCCGAACTCGTGCCCGACGACGTCGTGGCCGTGGACCTCACCGGCGACATCAAGACCGTCACCGACACCGCCGGCACCGTCCACCGTGCCAAGGCCGTCATCGTCACCACCGGTTCCCAGCACCGCAAGCTCGGCCTGCCGAACGAGGACACCCTGTCCGGCCGCGGTGTCTCCTGGTGCGCCACCTGTGACGGGTTCTTCTTCAAGGACCAGGACATCGCCGTCGTCGGCGGCGGCGACACCGCGATGGAGGAGGCGACCTTCCTCTCCCGGTTCGCCAAGAGCGTCACCATCGTCCACCGTCGCGACAGCCTGCGCGCCTCCAAGACCATGCAGGACCGCGCCTTCGCCGACCCGAAGGTCAAGTTCGCCTGGGACAGCGAGGTCGCCGAGATCCACGGCGAGCAGAAGCTCTCCGGTCTCACCCTGCGCAACACCAAGACCGGTGAGACCTCCGAGCTGCCCGTGACCGGCCTCTTCATCGCCGTCGGCCACGACCCGCGTACCGAGCTGTTCACGGGGCAGTTGGACCTGGACGACGAGGGCTACCTCAAGGTCGCCGCGCCGTCCACGCGCACCAACCTCACCGGTGTCTTCGGCGCCGGCGACGTCGTGGACCACACCTACCGTCAGGCGATCACCGCCGCCGGCACCGGCTGCTCGGCCGCCCTCGACGCGGAGCGCTTCCTCGCCGCGGTGGCGGACGCCGAGAAGGCCCACGCGGCCGTCTGATCCAGCACCACCCCACACCCCGCACACCCCGCAGAAGGAAATAAGGAGGCCGCTGTGGCCGGCACCCTCAAGACCGTGACCGACGCCAGCTTCGATCAGGACGTCTTGGCCAGTGACAAGCCCGTCCTGGTGGACTTCTGGGCCGAATGGTGCGGCCCGTGCCGCCAGATCGCCCCGTCCCTGGAGGCCATCGCGGCCGAGTACGGCGACGAGATCGAGATCGTCAAGCTGAACATCGACCAGAACCCGGACACCGCCGCCAAGTACGGCGTCATGTCCATCCCGACCCTGAACGTCTACCAGGGCGGCGAGGTCGTCAAGACCATCGTCGGTGCCAAGCCGAAGGCCGCCATCCTGCGCGACCTCGATGGTTTCGTCACCATCAAGCCCGTCGGCTGATCCACCGCTTGTTTCACGTGAAACGGGGCCGCCCCTGAAGGGGGCGGCCCCGTTCGCATACCCGGTTCACTTCGCATGCCCGCTTCACAACGGGCGCAGCGCCGGCTCCTTGCGCGCACGGGCTCCGCCCAACAGCCGGTCCAGCGCCAACTCCACGTCTTCCTTCCACGACAGCGTCGAGCGCAGCTCCAGCCGCAACCTCGGGTGCGCCGGGTGCGGCCGTACCGTCTTGAAGCCCACCGACAGCAGATGGTCCGCCGGCAGCAGACAGGCCGGACGTTCCCAGCGTGCGTCCCCGAATGCCTCGATCGCCCGGAAGCCCCGCCGCAGCAGGTCTTTCGCGACCGTCTGGACCATGACCCGCCCCAGGCCCTGGCCCTGGTATCCGGGCATGATCCACGCCGTGATCAACTGCACCGCGTCCGGAGACACCGGGCTGGTGGGGAACGAAGCAGCACGCGGCACGTACGCCGGTGGTGCGTAGAGCACGAAGCCCACCGGCACCTCGTCGACGTAGACCACTCGGCCGCACGAGCCCCACTCCAGCAGGACGGCGGAGATCCACGCCTCCTTCTCCAGCTCCGGAGTACCCGCCTTCACGGCGGCCTCACCGGTGACCGGATCGAGCTCCCAGAACACGCAGGCGCGGCAACGTCGGGGCAGATCCTGGAGGTTGTCCAGCGTGAGCGGCACCAACCGACGACCCATACACGCATCGTATCCGCTGCGACAAAGGGGCGGGTCGTACCGGACACCCGGCACGACCCGCCCCTCGGCTCCACTGTCGAAGCCCTGCGTCTACTCCCCGGAGAGACCCTGGTCGAGCACCCGACCCTCGCCCGGTGCGAGGGTCCCCAGAATCCGCTCCAGATCCTCCATCGAGGCGAACTCGACGGTGATCTTGCCCTTCTTCTGGCCCAGGTCCACCTTCACCCGGGTCTCGAACCTGTCCGACAGCCGCGTCGCCAACTCACTCAGCGCCGGCGCCACCCGGGCTCCGGCCCGAGGACCCTTCGGCTTCACACCGCTCGACGGCTCCGAGCCCATCAGCGTCACGATCTCCTCGACCGCGCGCACCGACAGCCCCTCGGCGACGATCCGGTGCGCCAGCTTGTCCTGGACCTCGGAGTCCTCCACGGACAGGAGGGCCCGCGCGTGCCCGGCGGACAGGACACCCGCCGCGACCCGACGCTGCACCGAGGCGGAAAGCCTCAGCAGTCGCAGCGTGTTCGACACCTGCGGACGCGAACGCCCGATCCGGTCGGCCAGCTGGTCGTGCGTGCAGTTGAAGTCCTTGAGCAGTTGGTCGTACGCGGCCGCCTCCTCCAGGGGATTGAGCTGCGCCCGGTGCAGGTTCTCCAGGAGCGCGTCCAGAAGCAGCTTCTCGTCGTCCGTGGCCCGGATGATCGCCGGGATGGAGTCCAGTCCGGCCTCCCGGCACGCACGCCAACGCCGCTCGCCCATGATCAGCTCATAGCGACCCGGCGCGGACTGCCGCACCACCACCGGCTGGAGCAGGCCCACCTCCTGGATGGAGGTCACGAGCTCCGCCAACGCGTCCTCGTCGAACACATCACGCGGCTGCCGCGGGTTCGGCACGATCGCGTCCATCGGAAGCTCCGCGAACGTCGCCCCGGCCACCTCGTTGGCCGTCGGCGCCGCCTGCTCCGGCACCCGCACCGACGTGGCCGCCTCCGATGTTTCACGTGAAACATCGGCTTGCGCCAGCGCCGCGAGCTTCGCCGCCGCGATACCGCGTTCGGACGTCAACACCTGCCCGGCCGCCTGAGGCGTCGAGCCGTCCCCGGCCGCCGGTGTCCTCTCCTGCGGAGCTGCGGGAATCAGCGCGCCGAGCCCCCGTCCCAGCCCCCTACGTCGCTCACTCACTGGATCCCCTCCGCCATGCTCTGCGTGCTGTTCGTGCCCGCGCCCAGATGGGCGTGCTGGGCGTCGTAATGGATTCCGGCCCCCCGCAGCGCGATCTCCCGCGCGGCTTCCAGGTAGGAAAGGGCTCCGCTGGAGCCCGGGTCGTACGTGAGAACCGTCTGCCCGTAGCTCGGCGCCTCGGAGATGCGCACCGAGCGCGGGATGCTGGTCCTCAGCACCTCCTTGCCGAAGTGCGTGCGCACCTCGTCCGCCACCTGCGAGGCCAGCCGTGTCCTGCCGTCGTACATGGTCAGCAGGATCGTCGACACGTGCAGCGTCGGGTTCAGGTGGGCCCGCACCAGATCGACGTTGCGCAGCAGCTGCCCCAGACCCTCCAGGGCGTAGTACTCGCACTGGATCGGGATCAGTACCTCGGCGCCCGCGACCATGGCGTTCACCGTCAGCAGCCCCAGTGAGGGCGGGCAGTCGATCAGGATGTAGTCCAGCGGCTGCTCGTACGCCTGGATCGCCCGCTGGAGCCGGCTCTCGCGGGCGACCAGAGACACCAACTCGATCTCGGCACCCGCCAGGTCGATCGTCGCCGGGGCACAGAACAGGCCCTCCACGTCCACCACCGGCTGGACGACCTCCAGCAGGGGCCGGCTGTCCACGAGCACGTCGTAGATGGACGGCACGTCCGCGTGATGGTCGATGCCCAGGGCCGTGGAGGCGTTGCCCTGCGGGTCGAGGTCGATCACCAGCACCCGCGCACCGTGCAGGGCCAGCGAGGCCGCCAGATTGACGGTCGTCGTGGTCTTGCCCACGCCGCCCTTCTGGTTCGCCACCACCATGACCCGCGTCTGCGCGGGTCGAGGAAGGCGTTCACCCGCACGGCCCAGCGCGTCGACCGCGATCTGGGCGGCTCGACCGATGGGTGTGTCTTCGTTGTCCACTAGGGGCGGAGGCGATGTTTCACGTGAAACATCCTCGCCCGGCGATTCAGAGCGGGGACCAGGGACCGGATCGGCCATCGGCCCCGCGAGGTTGGCGTCGGACCGCACGGTGTCACTCTCCTCGACATCAGGCTCGCGATGAACAGAGCCTGCCATGTCACCGGGGCCGCGAACCAGCGGGGCCCGAACTCCTGTGGATGAATCCACCGATGTGGACAACTCCGTCCCCCCTGCGGCCTTGCGTTCGCGGGGGGACGCAGCCGCACGACCGCGGCTGATGATTCCGTGCAGCAGAGAGCGACGTTTCACGTGAAACACGATGCCCGGACGGAGTCGCAAGCTCCCTCCGACACTCCGGCGCCCCTGCCGATAGGCCCCAACACGCCTGAAATCCCCGCAGAACACTCGGGGATTTCAGCGGTCGGTGGTACTCGGCGTCCGTCAGCGGCGGCGGCGCGTACGACTCGTCCGGGCGGCCTTGGCCCGTTTGGCCGCGAACCTCACCCCGCCGGGGCTCTCGCCCACCTCGACCCGCACCACCGTGGACAGGGGGTCCACGACGCCCTCGCCCACGTGCAGAACCGAGGTCTTCACCACACCGAGCTTCGCCAGCGCGACCTTCGCCGCCACCAGCTCCTCCTCGGCGGTGTCACCCTTGAGCGCCAGCATCTCTCCGTACGGGCGCAGCAGGGGAACACCCCAGCCGGCCAGCCGGTCGAGCGGGGCCACCGCGCGCGCCGTCACCACGTGCACGGGCTGCACCTTGCCGAGGACCTCCTCGGCCCGGCCGCGCACCACGGTGACGTGGTCGAGACCCAGCAGCTCCACGGCTTCCTGGAGGAAGTTCGTCCGACGCAGCAGCGGTTCCAGCAACGTGATCTTCAGATCCCGGCGCACCAGCGCCAGGGGGATTCCGGGGAGACCGGCGCCGGAGCCCACATCGCACACGGTGACGCCTTCGGGCACGACCTCGGAGAGGACCGCGCAGTTCAACAGGTGCCGCTCCCACAACCTGGGCACCTCACGGGGGCCGATCAGACCGCGCTGGACCCCCGCGTCCGCCAGCAGCTCCGCGTACCGCACGGCTTCCGGGAAAAACTCGCCGAATACCGCACGCGCCTCTTCGGGCGCCGGGGGAAGCTCAGCTGCCTCCGTCACGGGGACCGTCCTTCCGTACAGAACTCACTCTTCGAACAACGGGCACTGCCAGGCTTACAAACATCGGCCCCGCCTGCGACACAGACGGGGCCGACCTCACGCTCTTCCGGTCAGGCCGGAAGCACAACGACGAAGCGCTGCGGCTCCTCGCCCTCGGACTCGCTCTTCAGACCGGCGGCCGCCACGGCGTCGTGAACGACCTTGCGCTCGAAGGGGGTCATGGGAGCCAGCTTCAGCGGCTCACCGGACGCCTTCACGTCCGCCGCGGCCTGGGCGCCGATCACGGCCAGTTCCTCGCGCTTCTTGGCGCGGAACCCGGCGATGTCCAGCATCAGCCGGCTGCGGTCCCCGGTCTCGCGGTGCACGGCGAGGCGGGTCAGTTCCTGCAGGGCCTCCAGGACCTCACCGTCGCGGCCCACGAGCTTCTGCAGGTCGCGAGCCGAGTCGCTGACGATCGACACCGCGGCGCGGTCCGCCTCGACGTCCATGTCGATGTCGCCGTCCAGGTCGGCGATGTCCAGCAGGCCCTCAAGGTAGTCGGCCGCGATCTCGCCCTCCTGCTCGAGGCGGGTGAGGGTGTCGCCGCCCTCAGCGGCGGCGGTGGTGGTGCCTTCCGTCACGGGAGGGGCTCCTTCTACTTCTTGGAGGGCTTGCTGGGGGGCGTCTGACGCTTCGACTTCGTCTGCCGCTTGGGCTGCTGCCGCTTGGTCGCGACACCGCCGCTCGCCGCGTCCTCATCGGCCGTGGCCTCAGAACTCTTGATCACGGAGCCGTCCGCCTGCGCGGCCATGCCCTGCTTCGTCAGCGCGGTGATGAACTTGCGCTCGTTGTCGTTGCGGTCCGGGCCCTTGGCCACGATCGCGGCGACGATCTTCTTCTTGCCGCGGCCCTTGATGGTGCCGTGCGTGGTGACGTGCTTGACCAGGCGGGTCAGGTACTGGTCCTGGGCCTTGCTTCCCGGCGTCGGGTTCTGGTTGATCACGTACATCTGCTGGCCCATGGTCCACAGGTTCGTGGTCAGCCAGTAGACGAGGACACCGACGGGGAAGTTGATGCCCATGACGGCGAAGATCACCGGGAAGATGTACATCAGCATCTTCTGCTGCTGCATGAACGGCGTCTTGACCGAGAGGTCGACGTTCTTCTGCATCAGCTGGCGCTGCGTGTAGAACTGCGACAGCGACATCATCACGATCATGACCGCGGTCACGACGCGGACGCTGGTCACCGAGGCGTCCAGGCTGGCGATCTTCTCGGCGCTGTCCGTGAACTTCGCGGCGAGCGGGGCTCCGAAGATGTGTGCCTTCTGGGCGCTCACCAGCAGCGACTCGTTGATGTAGCCGATCGGCTTGCCGTTGGCGATGTTCGCGAGCACGTGGTAGAGCGCGAAGAAGAACGGCGACTGCGCGAGGATCGGAAGGCACGAGGAGAGCGGGTTGGTACCCGTCTCCTTGTACAGCTTCATCATCTCTTCGGACTGACGCTGCTTGTCGTTCTTGTAGCGCTCCTGGATCGCCTTCATCTTCGGCTGGAGCGCCTGCATGCCACGCGTCGACTTGATCTGCTTCACGAAGAGCGGGATCAGGCAGATACGAATCAAGATCACCAGGGACACGATGGACAGGCCCCAGGCCCATCCACTGTCGGCGCCGAAGATCGCGCCGTACACCGTGTGGAACTGGACGATGATCCATGACACGGGTGTGGTGATAAAGCTGAACAGACTGGCAATCGTGTCCACTAATCAGGCTCCTTGAGCATTGCGAGATCTACGCAACGCACTGCGCAGCTGCTCGTGCCAACGCGGGCGTTTCCGGGGTGGGACATGATCCACACCACCCGGGGACCACGGATTGCACCGCAGGATCCGCCAGGCGGTCAGAACCGTCCCCTTCACCGCACCATGCCGGTCGATGGCCGTGAACCCGTAGTGCGAGCACGAGGGGTAGTAACGGCACACCGGCCCGAGCAGCGGACTGATCGTCCACTGGTACAGCTTGATCAAAGCGAGCAGCGGGTACTTCATCGAGCCGCGCCTCCCAGTAGCCGCTGCATGGCGGCATCCAGGTCACGGGCCAGCTCGTCGAGGCCGGCGTCACCCGAACCGGGCAAGGCCCGCACCACCACCAGGCTACCGGCGGGGAGCTGGGGGAGCCGTTCGCGGACAAGATGGCGCAAACGGCGCTTGACCCGGTTACGTACGACAGCGTTGCCGACAGCCTTGCTGACGACGAAACCCGCACGCGTCGAGGGATCGATCTCCCCCGGCTCGTGCGGGTCCGTTGCACCGCTGGTACGTAGGTGTACGACGAGAAGCGGGCGTCCTGCCCGCCGGCCCCGTCGTACCGCGCTCGCGAAGTCCTCGCGCCGCCTCAGCCGATTTTCGGGAGACAGCACGACGTC
This sequence comes from Streptomyces sp. NBC_00513, assembly GCF_041431415.1. Taxonomy (GTDB): domain Bacteria; phylum Actinomycetota; class Actinomycetes; order Streptomycetales; family Streptomycetaceae; genus Streptomyces. Next base: position 4,021,674 of record NZ_CP107845.1, on the reverse strand, counting down.
ACGACCTGCGTGTGGGTTACGCGGAAAGGGCGGCGCGGCCCTTGCCGCGGCGGTTCGCGAGAATCGCGCGGCCGGCACGGGTACGCATCCGCAGGCGGAAGCCGTGGGTCTTGGCACGACGGCGGTTGTTCGGCTGGAAGGTGCGCTTGCTCACTCGGGGGCTCCAGAGAATGAATCGTTGTGGCGGGACATCGCCTGGCTGTCACCGTGCGCCCACGAAGGAGATGAAACTCGCGTGTTCGCCCGAGTGGCACCGCTACATGATCACTGTGTGTGATCTTCGCCCATCGGTAGGCAGGCGGCAGCAGCCATCGACAACTCGACCTCGTCACGGTACGCGCGGCTACGCCATCCGGTCAAACCGAGCCTCGGTGGCCCCACACTGTGCACAGGCTGTGGACAACGACTTGAACCCTACCCACCGGCCTGACTACCGTTGACTGATCCCGGATTTTTTGTCCCGACCGTCCCCAAGAACCACACATTCGTGGGACCGGGACCTGTGAGAGAGCGTGCTCTGTGGCTGACGTACCTGCCGATCTTGCCGCAGTGTGGCCACGCGTGCTCGAGAAGCTCCTCGGAGAGGGGCAGCAAGGTATCGAGCCGAAGGACAAGCAGTGGGTCGAACGCTGCCAGCCCCTCGCGCTCGTCGCCGACACCGCCTTGCTGGCCGTCCCCAACGAATGGGGCAAGCGGGTTCTCGAAGGCCGCCTCGCGCCGCTCATCAGTGACGCGCTCAGTCGCGAGTGCGGGCGCCCGATCCGCATCGCGATCACGGTGGACGACTCCGCCGGCGAGCCGGCGCCCACCCCCTCCTCGCAGCAGCGCGAGTCCTACGAACCGTACGGCGGCCAGCGCTCCGGCGGCCACACCGGTCACACGGGTCACAACGGTCCCGGGGGTCACACCGGTCCCGGCGACGACCAGTTGCCGACCGCCCGGCCCGCCTACCCGGACTACCAGCAGCAGCGCCCCGAGCCCGGCGCCTGGCCCCGCGGCGGTCAACAGGAAGACTACGGCTGGCAGCAGCCCCGTCTCGGCGGCTTCCCCGAACGCGATCCGTACGCCTCCCCCCAGCCCGGCTACCTCCAGCAGTCCGAGCCCTCGGGGTACGACCAGGGCGGCTACGAGCAACAGAAGTACGAGCAGTCCTCGTACGAGCAGCAGGACTCGCACCAGCAGCACGGGTACGAACGCCAGCAGTACGAGCAGCCCCAGCAGCGCCAGATCCCCAACCGGCCGGCGCCCTCGGCCCCGTCCGGCGGCTCCACTTCGGGGCCGCTGGAGCCGACCGCCCGGCTGAACCCCAAGTACCTCTTCGACACCTTCGTCATCGGCGCCTCCAACCGCTTCGCGCACGCCGCCGCGGTGGCCGTCGCCGAGGCGCCGGCGAAGGCGTACAACCCCCTCTTCATCTACGGGGAGTCGGGGCTCGGCAAGACGCACCTGCTGCACGCCATCGGGCATTACGCGCGGAGCCTCTATCCCGGCACCCGGGTGCGCTACGTGAGCTCCGAGGAGTTCACGAACGAGTTCATCAACTCCATCCGCGACGGCAAGGGCGACGCCTTCCGCAAGCGCTACCGCGAGATGGACATCCTGCTGGTCGACGACATCCAGTTCCTCGCGAGCAAGGAGTCGACGCAGGAGGAGTTCTTCCACACCTTCAATACGCTCCACAACGCCAACAAGCAGATCGTGCTGTCCTCCGACCGGCCGCCCAAGCAGCTGGTCACCCTGGAGGACCGGCTGCGCAACCGCTTCGAGTGGGGCCTGATCACCGACGTCCAGCCGCCCGAGCTGGAGACCCGCATCGCGATCCTGCGCAAGAAGGCCGTGCAGGAGCAGCTCAACGCCCCGCCGGAGGTACTGGAGTTCATCGCCTCCCGCATCTCGCGCAACATCCGCGAGTTGGAGGGGGCGCTGATCCGGGTCACGGCGTTCGCCAGCCTCAATCGGCAGCCGGTGGACCTGGGTCTGACGGAGGACGTCCTCAAGAACCTGATCCCGGGCGGAGAGGACAGCGCGCCCGAGATCACCGCCTCCGACATCATGGCCGCCACCGCGGACTACTTCGGGCTCACCGTCGACGACCTCTGCGGCTCCTCGCGCAGCCGGGTCCTGGTCACCGCCCGACAGATCGCCATGTACCTCTGCCGGGAGCTCACCGACCTCTCTCTCCCCAAGATCGGGGCGCAGTTCGGCGGCCGTGACCACACCACCGTCATGCACGCGGACCGCAAGATCCGCGCCCTGATGGCGGAACGACGCTCCATCTACAACCAGGTCACGGAGCTCACCAACCGCATCAAGAACGCCTGACGCCGGCTCTCCGGAGCCGTGCGCGGGCCCCACGAAGGTCCCGTGAGGGCCCCTCAAACCCGTTTACAGGGCGCTCCCGGACCACGGCGGGGGCGCCCTTCTTCGTCCGCGCGCCCCTGCGCTGTTCGAATACGCCCCCAACGGAGCGCGTCATCCACAGATTGGCCGACTTTCTTCCGTCCACAGCCTGGGGACGGGTTCCGTCACCCACAATCTGTCCACAGGAGTGCAGGTTGAGGGCTCATCAGCCCAGCTCAGCCGCCTGTGGAATTGTGAGCAAGGGCCATCCACAGCCTGTGGACAAAAAAAGTATCCACAGCCTCGTCCACCTCTCTGTCCACCGCCGACCCACAGGTTCCCGCATCCTGTGCACAGGCGTGGATGACTTCTCCACACCGTTGTCCACTGTTCGGCAACCAGGAGCCCCCTGTCACCGTCCGGAGTGAAAGCGGTCACACGGAAGTCGACGTTTGGCCTGTGGAGTACTGGGGAAAAGCTGGGGACGCACCTGTGGAGTAGTGAGGGTCATCTGGGGACGGCCTGTGCAGAACTTTCCGTTCTCCACAGAGACACCGTGTTGTCCACCGGTGTCGCCCACAGGGTGTGGGGATAAAAAACGCGGGTTGACCTGCGAGAACGGGCTTATCCACCGTTTCCACAGGCCCTACTACTACCCCCATAGAGAGTTAGCTCGGATTCGGTTTTCAAGCAGGTCCTGTGCACAACTCGGAGGACACCCGCCCCGACACCTCGCTTCCGACTTGACCGCCGGCAGCAACGAGTGTCGGCGCCGTACGTCAGACTGGTCCCCGGCATCGAGGCCTCGGTCCGTCGGGACAGCGAGCCATCGAGCCGATGACGAAGGCCGGCAGACGAGCGAGCAACAGCAGGAGGCGGTTCCGGTGAAGATCCGGGTGGAACGCGACGTACTCGCGGAGGCGGTGGCTTGGGCGGCCCGCAGCCTCCCGGCCCGGCCGCCGGTACCCGTTCTCGCGGGCCTGCTGCTGAAGGCCGAGGAGGGCACCCTGTCGCTCTCCGGCTTCGACTACGAGGTCTCGGCCCGCGTCTCCGTCGAGGCGGACGTCGAGGAGGACGGCACCGTCCTGGTCTCCGGCCGGCTGCTCGCCGACATCTGCCGGGCCCTGCCCAACCGCCCGGTGGAGATTTCCACAGACGGTGTACGGGCGACCGTGGTCTGTGGCTCCTCGCGATTCACACTCCACACCCTGCCTGTGGAGGAGTACCCGGCACTGCCGCAGATGCCGACCGCGACCGGCACCGTGCCCGGCGAGGTCTTCGCCTCCGCCGCGGCCCAGGTCGCCATCGCCGCCGGCCGTGACGACACGCTGCCCGTGCTGACCGGTGTCCGTATCGAGATCGAGGGCGACCGCGTCACCCTGGCCTCCACCGACCGCTACCGCTTCGCGGTCCGCGAGTTCCTCTGGAAGCCGGAGAACCCGGACGCCTCGGCCGTGGCCCTGGTGCCCGCCAAGACGCTCCTGGACACCGCCAAGTCCCTGACCAGCGGCGACACCGTCACCCTGGCCCTTTCGGGATCCGGCGCCGGCGAGGGCCTCATCGGCTTCGAGGGCGCGGGCCGCCGCACCACCACCCGGCTGCTCGAAGGCGACCTCCCGAAGTACCGCACGCTCTTCCCGACGGAGTTCAACTCCATCGCGGTGATCGAGACGGCGCCCTTCGTCGAGGCCGTCAAGCGCGTGGCCCTGGTCGCCGAGCGCAACACCCCGGTCCGCCTCAGCTTCGAGCAGGGCGTGCTGATCCTGGAGGCCGGTTCCTCCGACGACGCACAGGCTGTGGAGCGCGTCGACGCCAAGCTCGACGGCGACGACATCTCGATCGCCTTCAACCCGACCTTCCTGCTGGACGGTCTGAGCGCGATCGACTCGCCCGTCGCGCAGCTCAGCTTCACCACGTCGACCAAGCCGGCGCTGCTCAGCGGCCGCCCGGCGATCGACGCGGAGGCCGACGAGGCCTACAAGTACCTGATCATGCCGGTGCGCCTGTCCGGTTGAGTTCGTCCCGTCGGGCCCGGCCTCGCCACCGCGAGGCCGGGCCCGACGGCGTCCGGCGCACGTTCGGGGCGTCCGTGGCGCCCCGGGGCGCGGCCCGGCGTAGGCTCGGATCCCGGGGCGGACCCCGGTACTCCAGGGCCCCCGGCACAGACGGCCACAACGCTTAAGGAACCACCTGATGGAGCTTGGTCTCGTCGGTCTCGGCAAGATGGGCGGCAACATGCGCGAGCGCATCCGCCGCGCAGGCCACACCGTCATCGGATACGACCGCAACCCTGACCTCGCCGATGTCCACAGCCTGCGGGAACTCGTGGACAGCCTGCAGGCCCCCCGCGTGGTGTGGGTGATGGTCCCGGCAGGCGCGGCGACGCAGTCCACCATCGACGAGCTCGGCGAGCTGCTCTCGCCCGGCGACGTCGTCGTGGACGGCGGCAACTCCCGCTGGACCGACGACGAGAAGCACGCCGAGGAGCTGAAGGCCAAGGGCATCGGCTTCGTCGACTGCGGTGTCTCCGGCGGCGTGTGGGGCCTGGCGAACGGCTACGCGCTGATGTACGGCGGCGACAAGGACCACGTCGCCGCGGTCCAGCCGGTGTTCGACGCCCTCAAGCCCGAGGGCGACTTCGGCTCCGTGCACGCGGGCAAGGTCGGCGCCGGCCACTTCGCGAAGATGGTCCACAACGGCATCGAGTACGCCATGATGCAGGCCTACGCCGAGGGCTGGGAGCTGCTGGAGGCAGTGGACTCGGTCACCGACGTCCGCGAGGTGTTCCGGTCCTGGCAGGAAGGAACGGTCATCCGTTCCTGGCTGCTGGACCTCGCCGTGAACGCGCTGGACGAGGACGAGCACCTGCAGCAGCTGCGCGGCTTCGCGGCGGACTCGGGCGAGGGCCGCTGGACGGTCGAGGCGGCCATCGACAACGCCGTGCCGCTGCCCGCGATCACCGCGTCGCTGTTCGCCCGCTTCGCGTCCCGCCAGGACGACTCCCCGCAGATGAAGATGATCGCCGCGCTGCGCAACCAGTTCGGCGGCCACGCGGTCGAGAAGGTCTAGTCGGGAAGGCCCGGCGGCCCGGTGCGGCCGTGCCACCGGGCCGCACCACACGACCACAGCACCACAGCGAGAAGCAGGAAGCCGGGGGAGGTCGGCGCCACATGCACGTTTCGCATCTCTCACTGGCCGACTTCCGCTCGTACGCCCGGGCCGAGGTTCCCCTCGGTGCGGGCGTCACCGCTTTCGTGGGTCCGAACGGCCAGGGCAAGACCAACCTCGTCGAGGCCATCGGCTACCTGGCCACCCTGGGCAGCCACCGCGTGTCCTCGGACGCCCCGCTGGTGCGGATGGGCGCGGAGCGGGCCGTCATCCGAGCCGCCGTCACCCAGGGCGAACGGCAGCAGCTCGTCGAACTGGAACTGAACCCGGGCCGCGCGAACCGGGCCCGGATCAACCGGTCCTCGCAGGTCAGGCCCCGGGACGTGCTGGGGATCGTACGGACGGTGCTGTTCGCGCCCGAGGACCTGGCGCTGGTCAAGGGCGACCCGGGGGAGCGCCGCCGCTTCCTCGACGAGCTGGTCACCGCCCGCTCGCCCCGCATGGCCGCCGTCCGCTCCGACTACGAACGCGTGCTGAAGCAGCGCAACACCCTGCTCAAGTCGGCGGCCATGGCGCGCCGGCACGGCGGCCGGTCCATGGACCTGTCCACCCTCGACGTGTGGGACCAGCACCTCGCCCGCGCGGGCGCGGAACTCCTGGCCCAACGCCTCGACCTGATCTCCACCCTGCTGCCGCTGGCCGACAAGGCGTACGAGCAGCTCGCGCCCGGCGGCGGACCGCTCGGGTTGACGTACAAGTCCTCGGCCGGCGAGGCGGTGGACAGCGGCGAGGCGCGCACCCGCGAGGCCCTGTACGAGGTCGTCCTGGCGGCGCTCGCCGACGTGCGCAAGCAGGAGATCGAGCGGGGCGTGACCCTGGTGGGGCCGCACCGCGACGACGTGCTGCTGCGGCTCGGCGAGCTGCCGGCGAAGGGCTACGCGAGCCACGGCGAGTCCTGGTCGTACGCGCTGGCGCTGCGCCTGGCCTCGTACGAGCTGCTGCGCTCCGAGGGCAGCGAGCCGGTGCTGATCCTCGACGACGTGTTCGCGGAGCTGGACAGCAGGCGCCGGGAGCGGCTGGCCGAACTGGTGTCCCCCGGGGAACAGGTCCTGGTGACCGCGGCGGTCGACGACGACGTCCCGGGGGTGCTGGCGGGGACGCGGTTCGGGGTGTCCGGCGGTGAGGTGACCCGACTGTGAGCGATCACGAGAAGAGCCCCGGGGAGAAGAGCCCCGGGGAGAAGCGACCGGAGCAGAGGCAGCCGGAGCGCAAGGCCCCGGAACCCTCCGGGGTGGACCTGGCGCGACAGGCGCTCGCGGCGGCGCGCGAACAGGCGCGGGCCCGCGGCAACGCGGCGACGGGAAAGAACCGCCGACAGCAGCCCGGTCTGCGATCCGGCGCCCGCGCCGACGGCAGGGACCCGATGCCGTTGATGGCCGCGTTGGACCGGCTGCGCACGGAACGCGGCTGGGAGATGCCGATGGCGGTGGCGGGCGTCATGGAACGCTGGTCGGAGATCGTCGGCCCGGAGATCGCCGCGCACTGTGAACCGGAGCGGTACGAGGACCGTGAGCTTCATGTGCGGTGTGATTCCTCGGCGTGGGCGGCGCAGCTGAAACTGCTGGCTCCGCAGCTCGTGGCGCGGCTGAACGCTGAGCTGGGGCAGGGCACCGTACGGATGATCAAGGTGTCGGGTCCGGGTGGCCGGCCGAAACGGCACGGGCCCTGGCGTGCGCCGGGCAGTACGGGGCCTGGCGACACCTACGGGTGAGCGACACCGCCCGCGGGCGGTGTCCTCGCGCGCCCGCGCGGCGCCCGACCGCGCACGGTGATCACGGCGCGGAGACGGTCCGGCGACGGGCGGGTTTCGGCCGGGTCGGGGCGGGTCCGCGAACGACCCCGCGGGCGCTCCCGCGGGTGGTGTCCCTCACCGTAGCGAGAGGTTGACAGGCCGAAGCGCTCAATGCCCGTGTGAGCCTCTTTGAGCCCCTCCCCGGATATGGGGAGTCGGAGAGTGGAGGTTCAGGGCGGCACATGCGGACTCAGGTACCCGCAAACCCCCATTCAGGTCCGTGGTACCGGTAGACTGAACCGAATCCCGCGCGTTCGCGGGATTCAGCTGATACACGCTGACAACGCAGATCGACGCAGCCGCTCCTGCTTGCATGCCTGCTGGCCCGGAGTTCGGCCTGTGCTGTGCCAGAAAGGGCGCTTCGTGGCCGATTCCGGCAACCCCAACGACAACCAGTCCACAGCCGGCGACAACGGTGACCCCGTTGCGTACACCGGCAATCAGATCCAGGTCCTCGAGGGCCTGGACGCGGTCCGCAAGCGGCCCGGCATGTACATCGGTTCGACCGGTGAGCGTGGTCTCCACCACCTCGTCCAGGAAGTCGTCGACAACTCGGTCGACGAGGCCATGGCCGGGCACGCGGACACCATCGACGTCACGATCCTCGCCGACGGCGGTGTACGCGTCATCGACAACGGTCGCGGCATCCCCGTCGACATCGTGCCGTCCGAGGGGAAGCCGGCCGTCGAGGTCGTCCTCACCGTGCTGCACGCGGGCGGCAAGTTCGGCGGCGGCGGCTACGCCGTCTCCGGTGGTCTGCACGGCGTGGGTGTCTCCGTCGTGAACGCGCTGTCGACGAGGGTCTCGGTCGAGGTCAAGCGTGACGGCTACCGCTGGACCCAGGACTACAAGCTGGGCGTGCCGACCGCCCCGCTCGCGAAGAACGAGGAGACCACCGACTCGGGCACCACGGTCACCTTCTGGGCCGACCCCGACGTCTTCGAGACCACCGAGTACTCCTTCGAGACGCTCTCCCGGCGCTTCCAGGAGATGGCCTTCCTCAACAAGGGCCTGACCCTGTCGCTGACCGACGAGCGCGAGTCCGCGAAGGCGACCGTCGGCGCCGACTCCGCCGAGGAGTCCGACGACGACCAGGCGCGCACGGTGAAGTACTACTACGAGGGCGGCATCGTCGACTTCGTGAAGTACCTCAACTCGCGCAAGGGCGAGATGATCCACCCGACCGTCATCGACGTCGAGGCCGAGGACAAGGAACGCCTCCTCTCGGTCGAGATCGCGATGCAGTGGAACTCGCAGTACACCGAGGGTGTCTACTCCTTCGCCAACACGATCCACACCCACGAGGGCGGAACGCACGAGGAAGGCTTCCGTGCGGCCCTGACGGGTCTGGTGAACCGTTACGCGCGCGAGAAGAAGCTGCTCCGCGAGAAGGACGACAACCTCGCCGGCGAGGACATCCGCGAGGGTCTGACGGCGATCATCTCGGTCAAGTTGGGCGAGCCCCAGTTCGAGGGCCAGACGAAGACCAAGCTGGGCAACACGGAGGCCAAGACCTTCGTGCAGAAGGTCGTCCACGAGCACCTCAACGACTGGTTCGACCGCAACCCGGTCGAGGCCGCGGACATCATCCGCAAGTCGATCCAGGCCGCCACGGCCCGCGTCGCCGCCCGCAAGGCCCGTGACCTCACCCGTCGCAAGGGTCTGCTGGAGTCGGCCTCGCTGCCGGGCAAGCTGTCCGACTGCCAGTCGAACGACCCGACCAAGTGCGAGATCTTCATCGTCGAGGGCGACTCGGCCGGTGGCTCCGCGAAGTCCGGCCGCAACCCGATGTACCAGGCCATCCTGCCGATCCGCGGCAAGATCCTGAACGTCGAGAAGGCCCGTATCGACAAGATCCTCCAGAACACCGAGGTCCAGGCGCTGATCAGTGCCTTCGGTACCGGTGTGCACGAGGACTTCGACATCGAGAAGCTCCGCTATCACAAGATCATCCTGATGGCGGACGCCGACGTCGACGGCCAGCACATCAACACCCTGCTGCTGACATTCCTGTTCCGCTTCATGCGGCCGCTGGTCGAGGCCGGGCACGTCTACCTCTCGCGCCCCCCGCTGTACAAGATCAAGTGGGGTCGGGACGACTTCGAGTACGCGTACTCGGACCGCGAGCGCGACGCCCTCGTCGAGCTCGGCAAGGGCCAGGGCAAGCGCATCAGGGAAGACTCGATCCAGCGCTTCAAGGGTCTGGGCGAGATGAACGCCGAGGAACTGCGCGTCACCACCATGGACGTGGACCACCGCGTGCTCGGCCAGGTCACCCTGGACGACGCCGCGCAGGCGGACGACCTCTTCTCGGTGCTCATGGGCGAGGACGTCGAGGCCCGACGCTCCTTCATCCAGCGCAACGCCAAGGACGTTCGGTTCCTCGACATCTGAGTCGGCCTTCGCTGACCGCCTGAAAGGACTTCTGACCAGCAATGGCCGATGAAACCACCCCCACCGCGGAGAACCCCGCGGAGGAGCAGCCCGTCATGCGCATCGAGCCCGTCGGGCTCGAAACCGAGATGCAGCGCTCCTACCTCGACTACGCGATGTCCGTCATCGTCTCCCGCGCCCTGCCCGACGTGAGGGACGGCCTCAAGCCGGTCCACCGTCGTGTGCTGTACGCGATGTACGACGGCGGCTACCGGCCCGAGAAGGGCTTCTACAAGTGCGCCCGCGTCGTCGGTGACGTCATGGGTACGTACCACCCGCACGGCGACAGCTCGATCTACGACGCCCTGGTCCGTCTGGCCCAGCCGTGGTCGATGCGCATGCCGCTCGTGGACTCCAACGGCAACTTCGGCTCCCCGGGCAACGACCCGGCCGCCGCGATGCGCTACACCGAGTGCAAGCTGATGCCGCTGGCCATGGAGATGCTCCGGGACATCGACGAGGAGACCGTCGACTTCCAGGACAACTACGACGGCCGCAACCAGGAGCCGACGGTCCTGCCGGCGCGCTTCCCGAACCTCCTGGTCAACGGCTCCGCCGGCATCGCCGTCGGCATGGCCACCAACATCCCGCCGCACAACCTGCGCGAGGTCGCCGCCGGTGCCCAGTGGGCGCTGGAGCACCCCGAGGCCTCCCACGAGGAGCTCCAGGACGCGCTCGTCGAGCGGATCAAGGGCCCGGACTTCCCGTCGGGCGCCCTCGTCGTGGGCCGCAAGGGCATCGAGGAGGCGTACCGGACCGGGCGCGGCTCCATCACGATGCGCGCGGTGGTCGAGGTCGAGGAGATCCAGAACCGCCAGTGCCTGGTGGTCACGGAGCTTCCGTACCAGACCAACCCCGACAACCTGGCGCAGAAGATCGCCGACCTGGTGAAGGACGGCAAGGTCGGCGGCATCGCCGACGTCCGCGACGAGACCTCCTCGCGGACCGGCCAGCGCCTGGTGATCGTCCTCAAGCGCGACGCCGTCGCCAAGGTCGTGCTGAACAACCTGTACAAGCACACCGACCTCCAGTCGAACTTCAGCGCCAACATGCTGGCGCTCGTCGACGGAGTGCCGCGCACCCTGTCGATCGACGCGTTCATCCGCCACTGGGTGACGCACCAGATCGAGGTCATCGTCCGGCGCACGCGCTTCCGCCTGCGCAAGGCGGAGGAGCGCGCCCACATCCTGCGCGGTCTGCTCAAGGCGCTGGACGCGATCGACGAGGTCATCGCCCTCATCCGGCGCAGCAACACGGTCGAGATCGCCCGTGAGGGCCTCATGGGCCTGCTGTCGATCGACGAGATCCAGGCCAACGCCATCCTGGAGATGCAGCTCCGCCGCCTCGCGGCCCTGGAGCGGCAGAAGATCGTCGCCGAGCACGACGAGCTCCAGGCCAAGATCAACGAGTACAACGCGATCCTGGCCTCCGAGGAGCGCCAGCGTCAGATCGTCAGCGAGGAACTGGCGGCGATCGTCGAGAAGTTCGGCGACGACCGACGCTCCAAGCTGGTCCCCTTCGACGGCGACATGTCCATGGAGGACCTGATCGCCGAAGAGGACATCGTCGTCACGATCACCCACGGCGGCTACGTCAAGCGGACCAAGACCGAGGACTACCGCTCGCAGAAGCGCGGCGGCAAGGGCGTGCGCGGCACGAAGCTGAAGCAGGACGACCTGGTCGACCACTTCTTCGTGTCCACCACGCACCACTGGCTGCTGTTCTTCACGAACAAGGGCCGTGTCTACCGCTCGAAGGCGTACGAGCTCCCGGACGCCGGCCGTGACGCGCGCGGGCAGCACGTGGCGAACCTGCTGGCCTTCCAGCCGGACGAGAAGATCGCCCAGATCCTCGCGATCCGCGACTACGAGGCGGCGCCCTACCTGATCCTGGCCACCAAGGGCGGCCTGGTGAAGAAGACGGCCCTCAAGGACTACGACTCGCCCCGTTCGGGTGGTGTAATCGCCATCAACCTCCGCGAGACGGAGGACGGCAGCGACGACGAGCTCATCGGCGCGGAGCTGGTGTCCGCCGACGACGACCTCCTGCTCATCAGCAAGAAGGCGCAGTCGATCCGTTTCACCGCGACGGACGACTCGTTGCGCCCCATGGGACGCGCGACGTCCGGCGTGAAGGGCATGAGTTTCCGAGGTGGGGACGAACTGCTCTCCATGAGCGTGGTGCGGCCGGGTACGTTCGTGTTCACCGCGACGGACGGCGGCTACGCCAAGCGGACGGCAGTGGACGAGTACCGCGTCCAGGGTCGTGGTGGACTGGGCATCAAGGCGGCGAAGATCGTGGAGGATCGCGGTTCGCTCGTCGGCGCGCTGGTGGTCGACGAAACGGACGAGATTCTCGCCATCACGCTCAGCGGTGGTGTGATTCGTACGCGAGTCAACGAAGTCAGGGAGACCGGCCGTGACACCATGGGCGTCCAGCTGATCAACCTGGGTAAGCGCGACGCCGTGGTCGGCATCGCGCGCAACGCGGAGGCCGGTCAGGAAGCTGACGAGGTCGACGAGGTCGACGAGATCGAGAACGAGATCGGGACCGAGGTGGCCGACGGACAGGCCGCCGAGGCCGCCGAGGGCACGCAGCCCTCGGCTGGGGAGCACGAGGAGTAAGTCGTGAGTGGAGCCGCGGGCGCCGGACCGGCCAAGACTGGAGCGAACGGTGCCCGTGGCCCCGCCGCGGACTCCCAGGGGGGAACCGTGACGGATACCCGAGGATCGCAGCCGAAGTCGCCGACCGACGCCGGTCAGAACCGGGGCGGTCAGCCCTACCAGCCCCCGCAGGCCTACTCGGCGCCCTCGGGCCCGGGGGCGGCGCGCGGGGGCCAGGCCGGGGACACGCAGCGCCGGCCGCGCACCGGGGCCCGTACGGCGCCCCGGACGCGCAAGGCGCGACTGCGGGTGGCCAAGGCCGACCCGTGGTCGGTGATGAAGGTCAGCTTCCTCCTGTCGATCGCGCTCGGTGTCTGCACGGTCGTCGCGTCGGTGGTGCTGTGGATGGTCATGGACGCGATGGGCGTCTTCTCGACCGTCGGCGGCACGATCAGCGAGGCGACCGGATCGAACGAGAGCAACGGGTTCGACCTCCAGTCGTTCCTCTCGCTGCCCCGCGTGCTGATCTTCAGCTCGGTGATCGCGGTCATCGACGTGGTGCTCATGACGGCGCTGGCGACGCTCGGCTCGTTCATCTACAACCTGTCGGCGGGCTTCGTCGGAGGCGTCGAGCTGACGCTGGCCGAGGACGAGTGACCGACCCGTTCGAGGGCCGGCTCACCGGCTGACTGACCTGCGGGGACGCCGTCGTGGCGTCCCCCGGGTCGACCTCCGGAGAGCCCCCGGGAACGGATTTTGGACCTACCGGGTGTGTGCGCTAACCTTCAGGAGTCAGCGCGCAGCGCGGATGGGGCTATAGCTCAGTTGGTTAGAGCGCATCCCTGATAAGGATGAGGCCACAGGTTCAAATCCTGTTAGCCCCACAGTGTCGAAGACCCCCAGGCCCCCGGCCTGGGGGTCTTTGTCGTTGGGCCAGTTGAGGGGTTCCCAGATAACCGATCGGTATCGGTCGGTGTGTATTGTTGGGCGCCAGAAGTCCCCAACGTCAACGAAAGACGAGGTCGCGCGGTGAAGAAGCTGCTCCTGGTCGCACTGGCCGCCATCGGCGGGCTCCTCGTGTACCGCCAGATCCAGGCGGACCGTGCCGAGCAGGACCTGTGGACGGAGGCAACCGACTCCGTGCCTTCTGGTTCTGGCGTGTGAGACCCACGATTGATCCCATGAAGCCCCGGCTGCCGCTGCTGCCGGGGCTTTGTGCTGTTCTGTGTGCTGTTCTGCGTGTTGTTTCGTGATGAAGCTTGCAATATGCAAAGAATTTGCTTGCGCTAGCAAACTCGGGGTGCGTGTGATGGATCGGGGACGTCGGATACGGAGCGTCGTGCTGGCGGGGGTCGCCGGGCTGGGGCTCGTGGCGGCGCTGCCGGGGGCCGCGTGGGCGGCGGGCACGGCGCCGCAGCCGGTGCCGACGTACCGCGCGGCGGACGGTGCGAAGCGGGTCGAGGGCAGGCCCTCCACCGCGGACACCGCGCCGCTGGAGATCGGGACGGTCCACGAGGACACCATCGGCCCGGAGGAACGCTTCTACCAACTCCGGCTCGACGCCACGTCCGACGTGTACGTCTCCGCGGTGGTCCGCCCGCCCGCCGGCGCCAAGGTCGGCTACGGCGACGGCATCGAGGTCGAGATCATCTCCGGCGCGGGGACCCGCTGCTCCGGCAACGCGCGGGCCGGCTTCGGCTACGACCCCGTCCCGGTGAGCGCGGCGGCCGTCCGGCGGGTCAAGGAGGACGGCGAGTGCCAGGCCGCCGCCACCTACTACGCGAAGGTCACGCGCACCGCGGCCAAGGACTCCGATCGGGGGCGCTGGCCGGTCGAACTCCTCGTCCTGCGCGAGCCGGCCCTCGGCGGCGGCTCCCCGACGGTCGCGCCCAGCGTCTGGCCCTCGGCCTCGCCGACCCTGCCCGGCGGTGCCTCGCTCGCCCGGACCGGCGGCACCGGCTTCAACGACGCGCGCGCCCTCGGGACGGGGGTGTGGCGCGACGACCTGCGGCCCGGGCAGACCCGGTACTACCGCGTCCCGCTGGACTGGGGACAGCAGTTGGGGATCGGCGCGGAGATCGCGGCCGCCAGGATGACGAAGGAGTACGGCTCGGCGTCCAATGGCCTCACGGTGTCGGTCTACAGCCCCTACCGGGCGCTGGTCGACTCCAAGGCGACCTCCTACGACGGCAAGCAGGCCGGGATCACGCTGCCCAAGACGGCTCCGGTGGCGTACGAGAACCGTTTCTCCGACGACGCGGAGATGCGCGGGACGCGCGTGGCCGGCTGGTACTACGTCGCCGTGACGCTGGGCGGGAAGGTCGGGGAGTTCACCGAGGACGCGGTACCGGTGCCGCTGACCCTGCGGATGGACGTCCTCGGGACCCCCGGGAAGGCGCCGGCGTACCGGGAGAGCCTGAGCGCGGCCGGGTTCGGGGTGGACGCCGCCGACCGCACCGCCGCCAAGGAGGGGCTCACCGGGCCGGAGGCCGCCGCGGCCGAGGACAACCGCTCGGTGATGCGGGTGGTGGCCACCGGCGGCTTCGGAGCGGGGACGGTGCTGCTGCTCGTGCTCGGGGGATGGATCCTGCTGTCCCGGCGGGGTGACGGGGCGGGACGCCGGTAGCTTCCGGGGGACGGGGCTTCCGGGGGTTCTGGGGTTTCCGGGGCCCGGGGTTTCCCCGGGGGGACGGGTGGACGCGGGTGGGTCAGAGGCGGGTCAGTGCCCAGGCGCCCACCGCGAAGCAGAGGAGCGCGGCGGCGAGGATGCCGACCGTGACCCTCGCCGGGGGCGGGGCGATCCGGAAGGCGCGGGGCGCGGCCGGGCCGGGGGGCGTCGTCGGGCCGGTCGGTGAGGCCGCTGCGGGCCGGGCGGGCCGGGCCGGTGCTTCGGCGCCGAGCGGGGTGAGGGCCGGCTCGGGTGCGGCCGGCGGGGGCAGGTGGAAACTGCCCGTCTCGGAGGGGCCGTACGCCGTGGGGGGCGGCCCGAACGCGTCGAGGGGCGCGGGCGGCGTCGCGTACGCGGCGGGGGTGGGCGTCGGGGTGTGGACGGGTGCGGGCGCGGCCGACGACGGGGTCCGGTCCGGGGGCAGGAGCGGGGGCGGTGCCACGGCGCCCGTGCGCGGGTCCGTCGGGGTGGTCCCACCGGGCCCCGTGGCCGGGTGTGGGACCACGGCGGCGGTGGGGCCGCTCCCGGGGGTCACCGCGCTGGTGTTCTGCGGCCCATGGGGGCCGAAACCGTCGGGGAGCGGGCCGAGTTGGTCGAACACCTCCACCGGCTCCTCGTCCGGCGCGGCGGGCGGAAGCAGCTCCATGGCCTCGGCAAGGGCCTTGCGGGCCCCTGTGGCGGTTCTGAACCGGCTCTGGGGATCGGGTTGCAGGAGGTTCGCGATGACGTCCCACAGGGGCGCGGGGACGCCTTCGGGGGCATCTGGGGTGCCGTGCGCCAGGAAGTGCTCCACCAGTGCCTGGGCGTCCGGCTTGCGCCCCTGGAGGAGGTACAGGGCGACCAGGCCGGTGGCGAAGAAATCGGCGGGGAAGTCGGGCTCCGCGCCGAGGAGTTGCTCGGGGGCGGAGTAACCCGGCGTACCCACGACGTAGTTGGTCTCGGTGAGCCGCGGCTCACCCTTGCGCATGGAGATGCCGAAGTCGGACAGCCGCAGGTGCGGCCGCCCGGTTCCGGTGGCCGCCATCAGTATGTTGGCCGGTTTGATGTCGCGGTGGACGACGCCCTCCGCGTGGACCGCCGCCAGTCCCGCCAGGAGCTGGTCGAGCAGCGTGCACACGAACCGGGGCGGCAGGGGGCCGTAGTCCCCGATCACGTGGGCGAGCGAGCCCCCGGCGACCAGGTCCATGGTGAACAGGACCTTGTCGTCGTCCGCCGCCCAACTGGCCGGCGCGAGCACGTGCGGATGATCGATCCGCAGGGCCTGCTCGCGCACGAACCGCAGCAGGGTGTGGGCGTCGCTCTGCATGAGGACCTTCGCGGCGACGTACCGACGGCGGCGGTGGTCCCAGGCACGCCAGACGGCGCCCGCTCCACCCCGACCGATCGGGTCGATCAGCTCGTACCGGCCCGCGAAGACCTCACCCATCGCTGTGCCCGTCCCCCGTCGTCGCCGGATGCCAGTTGCCAGTTGTCGGTTGCCAGTCGTCGGTCGTCGGTCGCCAGTCGTCGTCCGCCGTGACTCAGTTCTGGTGCGACTCGTAATGCGCCACGGCGTCGGCGGTGCGACCCGCTCCGTACACCCGGAGGAACTCTGCCAGTTCCGGATGGCTGGGGGCGAGGGTCTCCGCCGCGTCGATGATGTCCCCGGCCGCCGAGACGGAGCGCAGCAGCGACTGGATCTCACGGACGACCCGCTTGACGGTGGGCGCGCCCGAACCGGCCGCCGTCTGCCCGCTGTTGCTGAGGACGGATCCCCCCTGGGTCTTCTTGATCTCGTCCATCCTGTCGGTGGCCTCCCCCGCGCTGACGCTTCCGTCGGCCACCTGACCGGCGAGATCCTGCAGGGCCTGGACCCGCTGGACCACGGCCGGGTTGCCGATCTTGGCGCGCTGGCCGCTCATCAGCTGGGACAACATCGGCGCCGAAAGCCCGAGGACGGCAGCGAGGCGAGCCTGGTTCAAGCCGAGGTCATCTATGAGCCGGCGGAAGAGCGCCCCCAACGGCTCCCCGTACCAACTGCGCTGAAGCTCTCTGGCTCTGGCCGTGGCCTCTTGCTGTACAGCGTCCACTCTTACTACTCCCCTTCGCTGGTGCGAACCTCGCGAGCATCTTACGGAGAGTGGTCGCGGGGCGGGAGTCCCTATCATTTTGCGGGATGAGGGGGTACACCCGGTACTCTGTTCTGCGGAACGACCACTCCTTCTCCGGGGGCGGCCGTGTCCACTTTTCGGGGCCTTAGCTCAGTTGGTAGAGCGCTGCCTTTGCAAGGCAGATGTCAGGAGTTCGAATCTCCTAGGCTCCACATCGCGAAGACCCCCTTGACCTGCGGAAACGCAAGTCAAGGGGGTCTTTTGTCCGTTTGGCCTCGTTGACGCGCCAACACGGCCAAACGGACAAAACGCGGCAGTCGTGCGGGAGGTCTGTCTGGTGGATCTCCTGGTGGCTGCAGGACTGGGTGAGCGGATCGGGAAGGCGCCGGGTTCGGCCCTGAAGTCATGGCGAGCAGGGCAGCTCATTTGATCCCGCGCGGTCGGGTTCCCGCCCTACAGTGAGCGGCGTGAGCGACCTTCCCGACCCACAGTCGGTACTTGAAGATCTTGGCAAGCTCGTTCCGGAGCTCGTCCCGAATCCCGGGGCCGACCCGGATCTCGTCGTCATTGGTGAGCGCTATTGGGCCTTGGCAGGCTTCTCCCCGGAGCTCGGTACTCCTGTGTGGTGCGAGAAGGTCAAGGACATCGACACTGCGGGATGGGGACACCAGATCTATGCCGTCGCGGCGGCCGGCGTCCGCGCCGTGGTCCCGGGGCGGACGTGTAGCCAATGCGGGGAAGCATTGAGCCTCACTTCACGGACGGCCTTCCAGCAGGTGTGCGACGGCCAGGATTCCGCCTGTGTGGAGTGCACGGAGTCGTTACTTTCCGCAGTGCGCGTGGTCCTCGATCCGGCGCGCAAGGCCAAGAGGGAGGCCGGCAGAGCCAGGACGCGGCAGCAGGAGGTCCTCCACGACACCGGCGCCGCGTGGGCCGAAGTCCAGAAGGAGGTTGTCGCACAGCGCTATGCGACCGTCTTTCCCCGCGAACGCACGGAGCCGCTCTCTGTCTCCGTCAAGGACATGGTCGCGACTCTGGCACTCCTGAGGTACGCCTCCTCGACCTCCCCGATCGCCGATATCGGAGCTTGGCTCGACCCCCTGTACCCGGACATGGGTGAGGTGACCGAGTTACTGGGATCGCTGGTCAGGGCCGAGCTGCTGAAGATTCATCCCACCAGCCCGGCTGAGGCATTCGTCTGGGACCCAGCCAGTTTCGAGCACGCACTACGGGACGCCGGAGGAGACCTGGATGCCCTTGCTGCGCCCGAACTCAACGGCAGTTTCCATCCGCTGAGGGCTCGGTACTACGCCCCCTTCGGCACGAGCCAGGGGAAGGCGGCCGAACAGCTCGACATCGACCTCGCCGCCGCCCTGGGTCCGGCCCTCATGAGCGCGACGCAGCAGGACGAGCTGCTGGCGCTCGCGCGGGAACTCATCGCGGAGGAGGCGCTCCGTTACTTCACCAACCGACTGGAGGAGCTGAACCTGCCTCCGGTTCCGGAGAACCATGGTGCTCGACTTGGCGATGCGGCCTACAAGGTCGCCGAACACCGGCCCCTCGGGGAGATCTACAACCTCGTGTGGCGTGCGACGCGTGCCGCAGCAGAAGCAGCTCAGAAGAACCCCCGCGCTCCCCGCGCACACATGAGTACCTACGCGGTCAACAGGTTCGAGGGCGATGCTCAACGAGCAGTTGCCGAAACCGAGTGGGAACTCAAGCCATTCAGTGCCATCGCCGGCAACGGCCCGGCGGCGATGACTCGTGCGCTGTTCTACAGCGTTCTTGATCTCAACCCGATCGACACGAGCATTCCGCAACTCAGGGAGGGATTGCCGCCCCCTGTCGCGGCATCGATTGCCGCGGCCGGGGTGACCGCCCCCGGCCATGATGATCTGGCGGCTGTCGTCGCCTGGCTACATGCCCACCCGGATGCCTGGGACCCGCGCAGGGTTCCTGCGGAGCTCGGGCTCCTTGAGCAAGCCCGGGAAGGGGCTCCCGACTGGCACTTCGAGGGGAAGATCATTGCGCGGGACGCGGCCAGACTTCACCGGCTGCACTTACGGCTGGCTCCCGCCCTCGGGGTGAAGGAGGCAGCTCTGGCGGTGCTCGCGGCCACGGGGATGCTCGTCCATCCGGTGACACGGGATGGGGTCACCGTGACCAGCGGGGAATGGATTCTGGACGCACTCAGCGTCCTGTTCGTCGATGGCTCGGACGGCCAGGTGTAAGGGCCTCGGGATGTAACGGCATGGGATGAAAAATTGACTGAATCATTCAGTCATGCTGTCATCGAGTCATGCTCTATGGAACTCCTTCTCTGGATGACGACGACCGCCGTGTCCTTGGCGAGATCGAGGAGATGCGGCAGCGCTTGCGGCATCAGCTGCGTGCGCAGCCGCGCTGGCAGGGACAGCTACGGCGGAACCTGACGGCTCGCGCGATTGCTGGTTCGAACACCATCGAGGGCTATGCCGCGACCGTGGATGACGTCGAGGCGCTGATGTCGGGTGAGGAGCCGCTGGAGACCGAGGAACGGACGAGGGTAGAACTGGAGGGTTACCAGCGGGCCATGACCTACATCCAGGCTCTGTCGGATGCAGGTCCAGGGTTTCGGTACGACGGGGGTCTGCTCAACGGCCTGCACTTCATGTTGCAGGGCCATCATCTGGACAAGCGGCCCGGTCGATGGCGGGATGGACAGGTGTTTGTCACCAGCCCCGACGATCCCCTTGTGCCTGCCTACACGGCACCGGATTTCGAGCAGGTGCCCGGGCTCATGAACGAGCTGATCGACTGGCTCAACGATGGTGACCTGGATGCTCCCGTGCACGTAAGAGCCTCCATGGCGCACCTCAACCTGGTCAATATTCACCCTTGGAAGGACGGAAACGGGCGCATGTCGCGCTCGATCTCCACCCTCGTGTTCGCCCGTGAGGCCTTGATGCCACCAGAGTTCTCCTCCATTGAGGAGTGGCTCGGGTACGGCCGCAACACCTACGGCTACTACAACGTGCTGCAGGAAGTCGGTGGCCCGGCCTGGAGCCCGAAGCGAGACACGCACCCGTGGATCCGCTTCTGCCTGGGTGCACACCACCGGCAGGCGCAGGTCGCGCAGCGTCGTACGGATCTCCTTGCGAGGGCCTGGATCAGGCTAGGCGAGGAGGCCGCGGCAGATGGCATGGACGAACGTGTTGTGTATGCCTTGCTGCCCGCATTCTGGGGATCTCGCGTACGGCGGGCGGTTTATCAGCACGACGCCGAACTCTCGGACCAGCAGGCGATTCGCGACCTTCGTGACTTGGTTCGCCGTGGCTGGCTCGTCGCGCACGGACAGACCCGTGCCCGCTCCTATGCTCCGGGGGCACGCATCGAGACGGTCCAACAGGCTGTGCGACAGTCGTTGGAGCCCTACTCCGATCCGTACTCTCAAGGCTGACGGATCAGGGGGATCCCTTCCCGTCCGTTAGTTGCAGCGGCTTCCCGCCTGTACCGCCCGGACCTGAGTGCACGGCGGGCCTATTGGGAGGCGCGGCGGCGAGCCGCGTGAGCACTGCCGGCGTTTCCCCCGGAGCTGGTCTGGCAGAGCGCACCGCGTTGAGCGCCACATGACGGGCAGGTCCCTTGTTGAGCCTCGACCGCATGGACAGCGAGCGCATAACGCGCCTGGTGAAAGATCCGTTTGAAGGCTTCTCCAGTACCTGGGATGACGCAGGCTGCCTCGGAGGGGGATCGGCAGTAGCCGCAGGCGATGGCGAGCGCGACGGCCTCCTTCTGACGCAGTTGCGCCGCTTGCCGGGCTTCCTGTGCCGCCTGTTCTCGACGACGGGCCTCTTCGCGCTCTGCCTTGGCCTGGAGGATGCGCTGGTAGGTCTCGGGATGGTTGACGTGTTGACGCCTTTTTCGTGTGCGCGGCGGGGTGCGGGCACCGCTGCGGTCGGTCGCCGGAAACGGTGGCCGACCCGGCACCGAGCGGGGCGCGCCCGCCGCCGGGGAGAGTCGACGGATCGTCGACGGGGTGCGTCGCGCTGTGCCGGCCGGCCTTTCCGGGGCCGCGCGCGAAGGCCCGGTGCGCGGACGGGAGCTGGTTGCCGGCGGTCTCGTGGTCGCGCCCTGCCGAGAGCCCCCGACCCGCCCGCCGTGTCCGTCAGGGGGACCGCGAACCCCCGGGGGCGTCCGGCCCGCGGTGTCCCCCGGTCGGCTCAGTCACCCGGCCGGTCGGCGCCGGGTGGCCGAGAGTGGAGGGAGGCACTGTGCCAGGGGGCGACACCACGCCGGAGGCGTACACACCATGGGAATCTTCGACTTCCTGAAGTCCGACAAGAAGAAGGCGCACGACGCCGCCGAGACGGCGAAGGAGCAGGTGGAACAGCAGGCGGCGGCGAAGCCCGCCACCCCGGACGCGCCCAACGACCTCGGCGGGAAGTACACCGACGCCGCCGCGGCCACCAAGGCGGCCGCCGACCGGATGGCCGCCGCCGCTCCCCCGAAGCCCGCGCCGGCTCCCCTGCGGCCCGCCGCGCCGCCGAGGCCCGCGCCGGCTGCGCCCAGGCCCCCGGCGGCCGGGCCGGTGGCGCACCACACGCCCACCCCGGCGTCCGCCGCGCACAAGGCGGTTCCGGCGGCGCCCATGCCGAAGCCGGCGCCCGTCGCGAAGAAGCGCACGTACACCGTCAAGTCCGGCGACTCGTTGTCGGCGATTGCCCGCCGCGAGCTCGGCAACGAGGCGCGTTGGCGCGAGCTCTACGCCATGAACCGGGGAGTCGTCGGGTCCAACCCCGACCTGATCCACCCGGGGATGGTGCTCACCCTCCCCAACTGACCGCGGGCCCCGACCGACCGCGGGCCCCGACCGACCGCGGGCGACGGGCACGGCGAGGGGCCCGGATCGATCTCGATCCGGGCCCCTCGCCGTGTCTTCCCGACTGTCGGGCGACTCCCGTTACTGCTGGTCGTCGCCGGCCGAGCGGGCCTCCTGCTCCTTCGCCGCCAGCTCGTCGTCAAAGCTCGCCGGAGCGGAGTCGCGGGAGGACAGTTCGGTGGCCGCCGGCGGTTCGACGAGCCAGTCCGGGTTCGACTGACGGTCCCACCACTTCCAGGCCGCGTACGCCCCGCCGGCGACGACGCCGACCAGCAGAACGCCCTTGAACACCCGGCCCGTGCGGGCCCGGCGCTTCTGGCGCCGCACCAGCTTGCGCACTTCCTCGGCCGACACCTGGCCGCGCAGGGCGGCGAAGGCGGCGGTCGACCGGGAGGCGGCCTCCTCGGCCACCGGCTGCGCCGCGGCGAGCGCGCTTTCGAGTCGCGGCTGGGTGTACTCGGCTGCCTGTCGCGCGGCGCGCCGGGTCTGCTTCACCGCCTTCGTCGCGGCCCGGTCCACGTTCGGCGGCACGTGGGAGCGCGCCGCCTTGATGTGGGGGTGCAGATGGGAGTCGTACGTCGTACGCGCGTGCCGGGCAGCCTCGCCGGCCGCGTACGAAATCTTGGGCGCCAGCAGCTCGTTCGCCTCATGCGCATAGTGCACAGCGGCGTCCTTGGCGGTTCCTGCGTACGGCGCCACCACTTCCGCTGCGTGCCGCATGCTCTCCCTGGCGCTCTCGGCTGCCGCGTGCACGCTGTCCTTGCGGGTCACGGGGTTCCTCCTCCTCGGTGGCGGACACAGTTCACCTTTCCACCCTTTGTCGGATCATGCCTGCCTTACCGTCGACCGGCATGCGTGACAGGGCATCCGAGTGGAGGATTTCTGTGCGTGGAAGCACCCCGTGGGAGTATCTGTACCGACAGTGATGACTATGGAAGGCAGATTCGTGGCCGAGAAGCTCTACGCCACCCTGAAGACGAACCACGGCGACATCGAGATCGAGCTGCTCCCGAACTTCGCCCCCAAGACCGTGCGGAACTTCGTGGAGCTCGCCACCGGCGCCCGCGAGTGGACGCGACCCACGGACGGGCAGAAGACCACGGACCCGCTGTACGACGGCACGGTCTTCCACCGGATCATCAGCGGTTTCATGATCCAGGGTGGCGACCCGCTCGGCAACGGCACGGGCGGTCCGGGCTACCAGTTCGCGGACGAGTTCCACCCCGACCTGGCCTTCACCAAGCCGTACCTGGTCGCCATGGCCAACGCCGGGCCGGGGACCAACGGCTCGCAGTTCTTCATCACCGTCGCGCCGACCGCCTGGCTGACCCGCAAGCACACCATCTTCGGCGAGGTCACCGGCAAGGCCGGCCAGAAGATCGTGGACGCCATCGCCGGACTGCCGACCAACCCGCGCACCGAGCGCCCGCTGGACGACGTGATCATCCAGTCGGTCGTGATCGAGAAGCGCTGACCCCGACCGGGGAGACGCCCGACCGCGGCTCCGGGACCGGTCGGCCCCGGCCGGGAGCCGACGACCGCGGCCCCCGGGAACCTTTTCGCCCCGCCCGTCCGTCCTGGATACATACCTGGACACCTACCGGACCGGCGGGGTGGCACCATCCGCCTCGCCACCGATCGAGGGGACCGATGGACACCGACCGTCTGCCGGGCTGTTACCGCCACCCGGACCGGGGCACGGGCATCAGCTGCACCCGCTGCGAGCGTCCGATCTGTCCCGAGTGCATGATCAGCGCCTCGGTGGGCTTCCAGTGCCCCGAATGCGTCCGGGAGGGCTCCGGCACGGGCCACCGTCCCACCGCGAACGCCCCGCGCACCATCGCCGGCGGCGTGGTCGCCGCCGACCCGCACCTCGTCACCAAGATCCTCATCGGCGTCAATGTCGCCCTGTTCTTCGCGACCCTCCTGGCGCCGGGGATCGTCCTCCCCCTGGAGCTGCTCGGCGGCTACGTCGACTATTGGGGCGGACCGCTCCACGGCGTCGCCGGCGGCGAGTACCACCGCCTGCTGACCTCGGTGTTCCTGCACACCCAGTGGTGGCACATCATCGGCAACATGATCGCCCTGTGGGTGATCGGCGGTCCCCTGGAAGCGGCCCTGGGCCGGGCCCGCTACCTGACCCTCTACCTGCTGTCGGGCCTGGGCGGCAGCGCCCTCGTCTACCTGCTGACCGGGCCGTCCACCCAGACCCTCGGTGCGTCGGGCGCCATCTTCGGACTGCTCGGCGCCACCGTCGTACTGGCGCGCCGGCTGCGCTACGAGATGCGTCCGGTCCTGATCATGGTCGGTCTGATGCTGTTGTTGACCTTCGTGCGGATCGGGGACGTCGAGGTGTCCTGGCAGGCCCACATCGGCGGCCTGGTCACCGGTGCGCTGGTGGCACTGGGGATGCTCCTGCCCGCCGCGGGCAGAAAGCGGGCGTTGATCCAGTGGGGGACGTGCGCGGCGGTGTTTCTCCTGGTCATGGGTGTGATCGTGGTCCGTACGGCCCAACTGACCGCACTCACCTGATCACACCGGCGTCAACTCTCCACAGAGTTATCCACAGATCTTCTGTCTTTTCCTCAGGTGTGGATGACGCTGTGGATAACTCATGGGGAGAGCTTCCCAGGGTGGTCCCGCTGCGCTAGTGCTGTGACCGGGCGCGCGGGACTACCCACACCGCGTGGGGAAGGCTACTTCCACTGCGTGGAGACGCCGAACCCGGCCGCGATGAAGCCGAATCCGACCACGATGTTCCAATTGCCCAGCGACTCGATCGGCAGCTGGGTATCGGTCACGTAGAAGACGACGATCCAGGCCAGACCGATCAGGAAGAAGGCCAGCATGACCGGGGCCACCCAGCTCCGGTTCGTCAGCCTGATCGTCTGCGCCTGCCGCGTGGGCGGCGGGGTGTAGTCGTCCTTCTTGCGGATACGTGACTTCGGCACGAGGGGCTCTCCTGTCGATGCGCTGGGGACCTTGCCTGCCCCGGGCGTCCGTTAGCGTAGTGGACCTGTGGCGTTGAAGGAGAAGGCTACGTTGAGCAATTCCGACGACTCCTCCGCGGGTCCCCGTGGCCGGGCCAGGCCCGTCCGGTTGTTGACCGCTGCCGTTTTCGCCCTGGCCGGCCTCATCTTCGTCACCAGTTTCAACACGTCCAAGGGTACGAACATTCGCACGGACGGCTCACTCCTGAAGCTGTCCGACCTCATCCACGAGCGCAGCCAGGACAACGCCGAGCTGGAGCGGACCACCGCGACCGTGCGCGACCAGGTGGACGCCCTCGCGGAGCGCGACGACGGGAGCACCAGGGCCGAGGACGCCAAGCTGGCCGCCCTGCGCACAGCCTCGGGCACCGAGGAGCTCTCCGGCAAGGGTCTGACGGTCACGCTCAACGACGCGCCGCCGAACGCCACGGCCCGCATCCCCAACGTTCCCGAACCGCAGCCCAACGACCTCGTCATCCACCAGCAGGACCTCCAGGCCGTGGTGAACGCGCTGTGGCTCGGTGGCGCCCAGGGCATCGAGGTCATGGACCAGCGGTTGATCGCCACCAGCGCCGTGCGCTGCGTCGGCAACACGCTGATCCTCCAGGGCCGGGTCTACTCGCCCCCCTACAAGGTGTCGGCCGTCGGTGATCCGCGCGCGTTGCGCAAGGCCCTGGCCGCCTCGCCCGCCCTGCAGAACTACCAGCTGTACGTGAACGCGTACGGGCTCGGCTGGAAAGTGGAGGAGCACAAGGAGCTGACACTCCCCGCCTACTCCGGCACAGTGGACCTCCACTATGCGAAGCCCGTGGAGTCCGCCACGCCCTGACGTCGTACTGCGGCTGCTGGTACGGACGTTCAGCGAGGTGTGTCTGACCGTCGGCACGGTGATCGTGTTGTTCGTCGTGTACGTGCTCCTGTGGACCGGGGTCAAGGCCGACCGGGCCATGGACGGGGAGATGGCCCGGATGCGCGACCGCTGGGCCGCGCCCGCCGCCCACGCACCGGCCCCCGCTCCGGTGCCGACGACCGCCGCCCCGAGTCCCTCGACGGGTCCCTCGACGGGTCCCTCGACACGGCCCTCGACACGGCCGGAACCGGCGCGGACCCCCGAGGGCCGGGCCTTCGCCGAGATGTACGTGCCCCGCTTCGGTCGGGACTGGAACAAGCCCGTGCTGGAGGGCACCGGCACCGAGCTGCTCAAGAAGGGCCTCGGCCACTACCCGGGCAGCGGCCGGCTCGGCGAGACCGGGAACTTCGCGGTCGCCGGGCACCGGCGGACGTACGGGGACCCCTTCAAGGACATCCCCGAGCTGCGGCCGGGGGACAGCGTGATCCTCAAGGACGCGACGACCTGGTACACGTACACGGTCCGGGCCGCGCCGCTGCGCACCCTGCCCGACGAGACCGGGGTGGTCGACGCGGTGCCCGCGCGCTCCCCCTTCACCACCCCCGGCCGCTACCTGACCCTGACCACCTGCGATCCGGAATGGGGCCACAGCCACCGGCTGATCGTCTGGGCCGAACTCACGGGCACCCGGGGAGCCGCCGAGGGCGAACCCGAGGGTTTGTCGAGCTGACCCCTGTCGTCGGGCCGCTGCCTTTAGTCTGTTGCGGTACCGCCCCCGCGGTGCGTGGGACGAAAGGGACGCGGACGGAATGTACGGCTGGATCTGGCGGCACCTGCCCGGCAACGCGTGGGTCCGCGCGCTGATCTCTCTCGTACTGGTCCTCGCGGTGGTCTTCGTGCTCTTCCAGTACGTCTTCCCGTGGGCCGAGCCGCTCCTTCCGTTCAACGATGTGACGGTGGACGAGGGATCGGGAGCCACTCCGTGAGCGCGCGCATTCTGGTTGTCGACAACTACGACAGCTTTGTCTTCAATCTGGTCCAGTACCTCTACCAGCTCGGCGCCGAATGCGAGGTCCTGCGCAACGACGAGGTCGAGCTCGCGCACGCGCAGGACGGCTTCGACGGCGTGCTCCTGTCACCCGGACCCGGCACCCCCGAGGAGGCCGGCGTCTGCGTGGACATGGTGCGGCACTGCGCGGAGACCGGTGTGCCGGTCTTCGGCGTCTGCCTCGGCATGCAGTCGATGGCCGTCGCCTACGGAGGGGTCGTGGGCCGCGCTCCCGAGCTGCTGCACGGCAAGACCTCGCCCGTGACGCACGAGGGGCTCGGGGTCTTCGAGGGACTGCCGTCGCCGTTCACCGCGACCCGCTACCACTCGCTCGCCGCCGAGCCGCTGACCCTGCCGGACGTGCTGGAGGTCACCGCGCGCACCGAGGACGGCATCATCATGGGGCTGCGGCACCGGGAGCACGACGTCGAGGGCGTGCAGTTCCACCCCGAGTCGGTGCTGACCGAGTGGGGCCACCGGATGCTCGCCAACTGGCTCGTGCGCTGCGGTGACACCGGGGCCGTCGGGCGTTCGGTGGGGCTGGCCCCGGTGGTGGGCAAGGCCGTCGCGTGACGGCGGTCGCGCCGTCCGTGCCCACGGAGGGACGGGCCGCGCGGCGCAGGGCGGCGCAGGAGGCCGCGAAGCGCTCCCACGCGCGGGGGCGCAGGCGGGGCGGGCGCCGGCGTCGGCCCCCACGCTCGGGCGGCCCGCTGGTGGTGCTCACCCGGGCGCTCGGGGAGCTGTTCATCACGACGGGCCTCGTGATGCTGCTGTTCGTCACCTACCAGCTCTGGTACACGAACCTGCTGGCGGAACGGGCGGTGGACGGAGCCGCCGGATCGCTGCGGCAGAACTGGGAACGCAACCCGGGCGCCGCCGCCGCGCCGCAGGTCGAGGCCTTCGAGCCGGGACAGGGGTTCGCGATCATGTACATCCCGAAGCTGGACGTGAAGGTGCCGGTGGCCGAGGGCATCAGCAAGCCCAAGGTGCTGGACAAGGGGCTGGTCGGGCACTACTCCGAAGGCTCCCTGAAGACGGCGATGCCGGCGGACAAGCAGGGCAACTTCGCGGTGGCCGGACACCGGAACACCCACGGGGAGCCGTTCCGCTACATCAACAAGCTGGTGCCCGGCGACCCGATCGTGGTGGAGACGCGGGACGCGTACTACACGTACGAGATGACCTCGGCGTTGGCGCAGACCTCGCCCGCGAACGTGTCGGTGATCAAGCCGGTGCCGGAGGGTTCCGGCTTCACGACCCCGGGCCGGTACCTCACACTGACGACCTGCACCCCCGAGTTCACCAGCACCTACCGGATGATCGTATGGGGCAGGATGGTCGAGGAACGCCCCCGCAGCCAGGGCGTTCCGCCCGCGCTGAAGAGCCCGTGAGAGCCCCGTGAGAGTCCGTGAGAGCCCGTAACCAAGAGCCCCCGGAGAGCCGGCGGGGCCCGCGAGGGCCCGTGAAGAGCCGCCTGACCGCTCGTACGTCGTAGAGGACGAATCCGCAGTGTCTCGTGCCCGCCGTCGCCGTTCCGCACCGCCGAGCCGCAACCGCGGTGTGCTCGCCGGTTTCCTGAGCCTGCTGGGCGAACTCCTGATCACGGTCGGACTGGTCCTGGGCCTGTTCGTGGCCTACTCGCTGTGGTGGACGAACGTGCTCGCCGACCGGCACGCGTCGGCCAAGGGCGACGCCGTCCGCGAGCAGTGGCAGCGCTCGCCCGCTCCCTCCGACCAGAAGCCCGCCGCGCCGGGGGCGCTCGACACCCAGGGCGGCATCGGCTTCCTGCACGTGCCCGCGATGAAGAACGGCGAGGTGCTGGTCAAGCCGGGCATCGCCCCGGACGTCCTGAACGACGGGGTCGCCGGCTACTACACGGAGCCGGTCAAGTCCGCGCTGCCGTGGGACGCCAAGGGCAACTTCTCGCTGGCGGCGCACCGGGACGGGCACGGCGCCAAGTTCCACAACATCGACAAGCTGCGCGACGGCGACGCGATCGTCTTCGAGACGCGCGACACCTGGTACGTGTACAAGGTCTTCGCGGAGCTGCGCCAGACCTCGAAGTACAACGTGGACGTGCTCAGCCCGATCCCGAAGGAGTCGGGCCGGACCGTCGCCGGCCGCTACATCACGCTCACCACCTGCACACCGGTGTACACCTCGAAGTACCGGTACATCGTCTGGGGCGAGTTGCAGCGGACCGAGAAGGTGGACGGCGACCGCACCCCGCCGGCGGAACTGCGCTGACGTCCCGCCCCGGCCCCCCGGGCCCCCATCTCCCGGGATGCCCCCGGACGGCCCTGGAAGGGCCCTGTGGGCGCCCCTGGGGCGCAAGTGACGAAAGGGCCCGGCCCCCTCCCGATGGGAGGGGGCCGGGCCCTTCGAGTGTCGCCCCGGCGGGGCGGCGTCGATCAGCGGCCGAGACCGCCGATGAAGCCCCCGTTGCCGCCGTTGTTGCCGCCGTTGCCCCCGTTGCCCCCGCCGCCCTTGGGGAAGGTGCGGACGTTGATGACGGTGCCCGCCGGGACCTGGCTGCCGACGCCGGGGTTGGAGTCGAACACCACGGCGTCGTCCTCGGACGGACCGCTGAGGACCGCGCCGAAGGACAGGCCGACCCCCTGGAGGGTCTGCTTCGCCTGGCCCACGGTCTGGCCGGTCAGCGTCGGAACGGCGACCGGGGCCACCTGCTCCTTGGCGATGGTGATGTTGACCGTGGTGTCCTTGTCCAGGCTCTCGCCCGCCTTGTACTGCTGCTTGAAGACCGTCTTCGCCGGCGTGCCGGCGGGGGCGTCCTCCTCGGTGACGCTGCCCAGCTTCAGCTTGGCGTCCTGGAGGGCCTTCGCGGCCTGGGCCTGGTTCTTGCCGGCGAGGTCCGGGACCGTGGCCTTCGAGAACTCCTTGGCCACCGTCAGCGTGACCGTGGAACCCTTCTCGGCCTCGGTGCCCGACTTCGGGTCCTGATCGAGGACGATGCCCGCGGGCTGGTCGGACTCCACGGTCTTCTTCTGGACCTCGAAGCCCTTGGCCTTCAGGTCCGCCTCGGCCTTGTCGAACGCCAGGCGGCGCACGTCGATGACGGCCACCGGGGGCGCGCCCGAGGAGATCTTGACCGTGACGCTGCTGCCCTTGTCCACCTTGGTGTCGGCGGCCGGATCCTGCTCGCAGATCTTGCCCTTCGGCTGGTTGTCGCACTTCATCTCGCCGCCCTGGACCACCTGGAGGCCGATGTTCTTGCCCCGTTCCTGCGCCGCGACCAGGGTGTCGCCGATCAGCTTGGGCACGCTGGCCCGGTTGTCGGCGTTCCCGTCGAAGATGGTCCTGCCGATGAGGATGGCGCCGACCAGGACGAGGACGCCCGCCAGGACCAGCAGGACCGTCGAGGCGCGGCTCTTCTTCTGCGGCCGGCGGCCGTGCCCCTGGTCGTAGCCGCCCTGGTCGCCGTATCCGTAACCGCCGCCGCCCGAACCCGCCGGCGGCATCATCGAGGTCTGGCCGGAGTCCGCCGAGCGCAGGGCGGTGGTGGGCTGGTCGTAGCCCCCCTGGTGGCCGTAGCCGCCCTGGTCGGGGTAGCCGTAGCCGGCCGCGCCCATGGAGGCGGTCGCGGTGACGGGCTGGCCGTCGAGGCAGGCCTCGATGTCCGCCCGCATCTCGTCGGCGGACTGGTAGCGGTAGTCGGGGTCCTTGACCAGGGCCTTGAGGACGATGGCGTCCATCACGGGCGTGATCTCGGGGTCGAAGTTCGACGGGGGCTGCGGCTCTTCCCGGACGTGCTGGTAGGCGACGGCCACGGGGGAGTCACCGACGAACGGGGGCCGGACGCAGAGCAGTTCGTACAGCAGGCAGCCGGCCGAGTAGAGGTCGGAGCGGGCGTCGACCTGCTCGCCCTTGGCCTGCTCCGGGGAGAGGTACTGGGCGGTGCCGATGACGGCGGCGGTCTGCGTCATGGTCATGCCTGAGTCGCCCATGGCGCGGGCGATGCCGAAGTCCATGACCTTGACCTGGCCGGTGCGGGTCAGCATCACGTTCGCGGGCTTGATGTCGCGGTGCACGATGCCGGCGCGGTGGGAGTACTCCAGGGCCTGGAGGATGCCGATGCACATTTCGAGCGTGCGCTCGGGCAGCAGCTTGCGTCCGGAGTGCAGCAGCTCGCGCAGGGTGGATCCGTCGACGTACTCCATCACGATGTACGGGATGGAGATGTTGTCGACGTAGTCCTCGCCGGTGTCGTAGACGGCGACGATCGCCGGGTGGTTGAGCGACGCGGCGGACTGGGCCTCGCGGCGGAACCGGGCCTGGAAGGACGGGTCGCGGGCGAGGTCCGCTCGCAGGGTCTTCACGGCGACGGTACGGCCGAGCCGGGTGTCGTGGCCGAGGTAGACCTCGGCCATGCCACCGCGGCCGAGCACGTGGCTCAGCTCGTACCGGCCGCCGAGGCGACGCGGCTCTTCCATAACTTGCAGCCCTCTCCGTCAGTCCCGACCGCACCGGTGTGTGGTCCGGCGGTGTGCTGTTCGCGCAAAGGCTACCGGCCGATCGTGGGTGATCGGTTCGTGACCACAGGCTGATACCCGACCGGTACCGTACGCTCCGATCCGGACCGGATCAGTGGTCCGGATCACCCTCCCCGCCGTGCCGGCGGACGCTCATCGGTTGCTCTTCAGTACGGCTTCCATGACGGCCTTCGCGACGGGCGCGGCCAGGCCGCCGCCGCTGATGTCCTCGCGTTCGGCGGCGCTGTCCTCGATCACGACGGCGACGGCGACGGGCGAGGTGCCGTCGGGCTTCTCGGCGTAGGAGATGAACCAGGCGTAGGGGCGCTTGGCGTTCTTCTCGCCGTGCTGGGCGGTGCCGGTCTTGCCGCCGACGACGACGTCCTTGATCTTGGCCGGGGTGCCCGTGCCCTTCTCGACGACGTTGACCATCATCTGCTGGACCTTCTGCGCGTTCGCCGGGGAGAGCGGGCGGCTCATCTCCTGCGGCTCGTGCTTCTCGACGGTGTCGATATTGGGAGCGGTCAGCTGGTCGACCATGTACGGCTTCATCAGCTTGCCGTCGTTCGCGATGGCGGCGGTGACCATGGCCATCTGGAGCGGGGTGGCGGCGGTGTTGAACTGGCCGATGGAGCTCTGCGCGTTGCCGTCCTTGCCCATCGTCTTGTCGTAGACGCTGGCGAAGGCGCGGACCGGGGTGTCGACGGTGCTGTTGAAGCCGAACTTCTCGGCGGTCTCGACCATCTTGTCGCGGCCGACCTTGTCGCCCATGTTCGCGAACACGGAGTTGCAGGAGACCTGGAGCGCGAAGTTCAGCGTCGCCTTCTCGCAGCCGCTCGCGTGGTTGACCATCGGGGTCCGGGTGCCGGGCAGCATGTACGGCTCGGGAGTGTCCGTGGCGGCGTTGATGTCGCTCACCACGTTGTTCTCCAGGGCGGCCGCGGCCGTGACCACCTTGAAGGTGGAGCCCGGCGGGTAGGTCTCGCGCAGGGCGCGGTTGACCAGGTTCTTGTCCTCGCTGTCCTTCAGCTGGACCCAGGCCTTCTCGTCGTTCTTCGAGAAGCCGGCGAAGCTGGACGGGTCGTACGAGGGGGTGCTGACCAGGGCCAGGATGGCGCCCGTGCGCGGGTCGAGCGCCGCGACGGCACCCTTCTTGTTGCCCAGCTGCTTGAACGCGGCCTTCTGCGCGGCGGCGTTCAGGGTGGTGATGACATTGCCGCCGGCCTTCTTCTCGCCGGTGAACATGCCGATGGTGCGGTCGAAGAACAGCCGGTCGTCGTTGCCGGTGAGGATGCCGTCGTCGAGGCTCTCCAACTGCGTCGAGCCGAACGCCTGCGAGGCGTACCCGGTGACGGGCGCCCACAGGGGGCCGTCGAGGTAGGTGCGCTTGTACTTGAAGTCGCTGCCGTCGGTCACGGAGGAGCCGGTGATCGGCTTGCCCTCGACGATGATGTTGCCGCGCTCCGTGGCGTACTGGGCGATCTGGACCCGGCGGTTCTCCTTGCGCGTGCTGAGGTCCTCGGCCTGGACGTACTGCAACCAGTTGGTCCGCACGAGCAGCGCGAGGACGAGGAGCCCGCAGAACAGCGAGATGCGACGCAGGGGCTTGTTCATGACGGACGAACCACCTGTGTCATCTCGGAGTCGGGGGACGGAGCGGGGGACGGAGCGGGACGCCGTGCGGTGTCGCTGATCCGGATGAGGATGGCGATGAGGACCCAGTTCGCGAGGACGGAGGAGCCGCCCGACGCGAGGAAGGGCATCGTCATGCCGGTCAGGGGGATGAGGCCCATGACACCGCCGGCGACGACGAAGATCTGGATGGCGAAGGCGCCGGAGAGACCGATGGCGAACAGCTTGCCGAAGGGGTCCCGGGCGGCGAGGGCGGTGCGGGCACCGCGCTCGATGATCAGGCCGTAGATCAGGAGGAAGGCCATCACGCCGGCCAGGCCGAGTTCTTCGCCGACCGTGGAGAAGATGAAGTCGGAGTTGGCGGCGAAGCCGATCAGGTCGGAGTTGCCCTGTCCCCAACCGGTGCCGAGCACGCCACCGGAACCGAAGCTCATGATCGACTGGCCGACCTGCTCGCAGGCCCCGGACTTGGCGTAGCAGGCGAAGGGGTCGAGCCAGGCGTCCACACGGGCCTTGACGTGGCTCGCGGTGGTGCCGACGACGACGGCGCCGCCGACGGACATGAGCAGACCGATGACGATCCAGCTCGTGCGCTCGGTGGCGACGTACAGCATGATCACGAACATGCCGAAGAACAGCAGCGAGGTGCCGAGGTCGTTCTCGAAGATGAGGACGAGCAGGCTCATCGCCCAGATCATCAGGATCGGGCCGAGGTCGCGGCCGCGCGGCAGGTAGAGACCCATGAAGCGGCGGCTGGCCAGGGCCAGGGCGTCACGCTTGACCATCAGGTAGCCAGCGAAGAAGATCGCGATGACGATCTTCGCGAACTCGCCCGGCTGGATGGAGAAGCCGCCGACGCTGATCCAGATCTTCGCGCCGAAGACGTCGGCGCCGAGGCCCGGGACGACGGGCAGGATCAGCAGGACCAGCGCGGCCGCCATCGAGATGTACGTGAACCGCTGGAGCACGCGGTGGTCCTTGAGGACCAGCAGCACGCCCACGAACATGGCCAGGGCCATCGCCGTGTACATCATCTGCCGCGGCGCCGACTCGGAGAACGCGCCGAAGCTCCGCTTCGCGAGGTTCTGGAGCCGCTCGGACTGGTCGAGCCGGTAGATCAGCACCAACCCGAGGCCGTTGAGCAGGGTGGCGAGCGGCAGCAGCAGCGGGTCGGCGTACTTCGCGTAGCGACGCACGGCGACATGCGCGAGACCGGCCAGGACGCCGAGGCCGAGGCCGTAGGCCACCATGCCCGGGGGCAGGGAGCCGTTCATGGCCAGGCCCACATTGGCGTAGGCGAAGATCGGGATGACCACGGCGAAGCCGAGCAGCAGGAGCTCGGTGTTCCGCCGGCTCGGAGCCTCGATGGCGCCGATGGTGGTCGTGTTGGTGACAACGCTCATGGTGTGGCAGGCCCCCTGCGCCCGCGTATCTCTACTGCTTTTCGCACTGGCCGGCCAGTTGCTGCTCGGCGGCAGTCAGGCTGGGGCCGGGTGTCGTGCTGGGCTTCGCCTCGGCGGCGCGGCGGGCTTCGTCCTTCTTGCAGGCGGACACCTGCGCGGTGAGCTCGTCGATCTTCTGACGTGCTCCGTCGAGGCTGTCCTCGCTGATGGTGGCCTCGACCTGCTTGCGCTTGAAGGGCGGCAGGTACTTGAGTTCGATGTCGGGGTGATCCGCCTCGACCTTCGAGAGGTGGATCCACGCGAGGTTCTGGTTGATGCCGCGGTACAGCGCGACGTGCTCGTCCTTGACGCCCACGTAGAACTGGGTCTGCGTCCACCGGTGGCCGGCGTACACGCCGCCGCCGACGAGCCCGGCCACGAGCAGCAGGAGCAGCGTGCGCACGGTCCACTTGCGCCCTTTGCCGCGACGTCTGCGCGGGTGGTCGTACGTGTCCTCTTCGGCGTCGTAGGCGTCGGGTTCGCCGAAGCCGCCGTACGCGCCGCCGCCCTGGCCCGGGTCCTGGTTCTGGTCGGGGTAGCCGTAACCGGTGGCCTCACCGCTGCCGGGAGGGCCGAAGGAACCCGCGGGCGGGGAGGCCTGGCGGCCGAGCCCGGAGGCGCGGCCGGCCGGGGTCTGCATGGCGTTGCCGTCGAACAGCTGGTGCTGGTTCTCGGCGACCGCGCCCACGACGACCGGGCTGTCGTTGATCTGGGCGGCCAGGGTGTCGCCGCTGTCGGTGTCGAGGACGTCGGCGACGATGCAGGTGATGTTGTCGGGTCCGCCGCCGCGCAAGGCGAGTTGGATCAGCGCCTGCACGGTCTCGTGGGGGCCGTGGTAGTCGGCGAGGGTCTCTTCCAGGGTCTGGTGGGAGACCACGCCGGAGAGCCCGTCGGAGCAGATGAGGTAGCGGTCGCCGGCGCGGACCTCGCGGATCGACAGATCGGGTTCGACGATGTCGCCGCTGCCGAGCGCACGCATCAGCAGCGAGCGCTGCGGGTGCGTGGTGGCTTCCTCTTCGGTGATCCGGCCCTCGTCGACGAGCCGTTGCACCCAGGTGTGGTCCTGGGTGATCTGGGTGAGGACGCCGTCGCGGAGCAGGTAGGCGCGCGAGTCGCCGACGTGCACGAGGCCGAGTCGCTGACCGGTCCACAGCAGGGCGGTGAGCGTGGTGCCCATGCCTTCGAGCTGGGGGTCCTCCTCGACCATGACGCGCAACTGGTCGTTGGCGCGCTGCACGGCCACGCTGAGCGCGGTGAGGATGTCGGAACCCGGGACGTCGTCGTCGAGCTGCACGAGCGTGGAGATCACCTCGGAGCTCGCGACCTCACCGGCGGCCTGGCCGCCCATGCCGTCGGCGATGGCGAGGAGACGGGGACCGGCGTAGCCGGAGTCCTCGTTCCCCTCGCGGATCATGCCCTTGTGCGATCCGGCGGCGAACCGTAGGGACAGACTCATGCGCACCTGCCCTGTCGACGATGCCTCCGGGTACAACCGGTCTCGAGCCACACTGCCCACCCTCCGGTCGGGAGCGCGCTCCGGTCGCAGTCCCCGGTGGGACGGACCGCCGCGGCTCGCTCGCTCCGCTCGCTCATTCTCGTACTACTTCCGCAGCTCGATGACGGTCTTGCCGATGCGGATCGGGGCGCCCGGCGGGATGGGCGTCGGGGTGGTCAGCCGGGTCCGGTCGAGATACGTGCCGTTGGTGGACCCGAGATCCTCGACGATCCACTGGCCGTCACGATCCGGGTAGATCCTGGCATGACGGCTCGACGCGTAGTCGTCGTCCAGCACGATCGTGGAGTCGTGGGCGCGGCCCAGCGTGATCGTCTGCCCGGCGAGGGCCACGGTGGTGCCCGTGAGGGTGCCCTCCGAGACGACCAGCTTGGTCGGCGCACCCCGCCGCTGGCGCTGCTGTGGTGGCGCGGATTGCCGCCCCGCCTGTTGCGGAGCGCTGTTGGCGCCGCCCCGGCGCGAGCCGCGTTGCGTGACTCGCGTTCCGAAGAGGTCGCTGCGAATGACCTGGACGGCCACGATGACGAACAGCCACAAAACGGCCAGGAAACCCAACCGCATGACCGTCAGGGTCAGCTCTGACATTGCCCCCGCTTCACCCTTCGGCTTGCCGATAAATGATGGTGGTGCTGCCCACGACGATCCGCGAGCCGTCGCGGAGCGTAGCGCGGGTGGTGTGCTGCCCGTCCACCACGATGCCGTTGGTGGACCCCAGATCCTGGATCGTCGGGGGCGTTCCGGTCCGGATCTCACAGTGCCGGCGGGAAACGCCGGGGTCGTCGATCCGCACATCGGCCTCGGTGCTTCGGCCGAGTACGAGCGTGCCGCGCGAGATCTGATGGCGGGTGCCGTTGATCTCGATCCAGCGGCGCGTGGTGCCGCCGCCGGAAGTCATGGGAGCCGCTCCGCCGGGGCCGCCGGGGGCGGTCCTGCGGGCGCCGGGTCCGCCGGGGGGCGGGGCGCTGGGCATGGGCGGGGCGGCGACCGGGGGGTACCCGTATCCGCCCTGCGGGCTGTCGGGAGCCGGGGCCTGCCCCAGGGGGCCGCCGCCTGACTGGGAGGTGCTGGAGGCGAGCGTACGGCTTCGGACGCGGTAGAGGCCCGTGTCGAGGTCGTCGGCCTTCTCCAGGTGGACCTTGATCGGTCCCATGAAGCTGTAGCGCTGCTGCTTGGCGTAGTCGCGGACGAGGCCCGCGAGCTCGTCGCCGAGCTGACCGGAGTAGGGACTCAGGCGGTCGTAGTCGCCGGCGCTGAGTTCCACGATGAAGTCGTTGGGTACGACGGTCCGCTCGCGGTTCCAGATGGTGGCGTTGTTGTCGCACTCCCGCTGGAGGGCGCCGGCGATCTCCACCGGCTGGACCTCGGACTTGAACACCTTGGCGAAGGTGCCGTTCACCAGACCTTCGAGTCGCTGCTCGAACCGCTTCAGGACTCCCATGGGGCACCTCCTCCGTCGTTGTCGCCCTGTACTGCTTACTGATCGTATCCACGCGTGGCGGATTCGGCTGGTTCCCCTTCGGCCTCGTGCCGAGGAGTGTTGGTCCTCACAAGCGATCGTAGGGGCGCTCAAGGGACAGTGTCCCGCACCGGGACGGGAGTGCGGGAGGGGCTGTCGAGGGTGAGGTGGGGGGAGCGGGAAAAGGGATGTGATTCCACCCTGTCTGGCGTGCTAATCTTTCGACGTCGCCAGGGGAACGGCCCGAAAGGGAAGATCCACTGGTAGCCGCTCGGGCGAGTGGCGGAACGGCAGACGCGCTGGCTTCAGGTGCCAGTGTCCTTCGGGACGTGGGGGTTCAAATCCCCCCTCGCCCACTTCGAGTGGTTCTCGAACCACTCTGCTTGAATTGAGAGAACCCCCACTCCGGAGAGATCCGGAGTGGGGGTTCTTTCGTCGTGTCCGGAAGTCGATGTGTGACGGCGCTCTCTCCGGGTCTTCCCGCCGTCGTCAGACTTTCGTCGGGTGGGGTGCGACGAAAGTGGGCGGCGGGCGACGCGTGCGGGTGTCTAGGGTCGGGCGCGTGGAAACGACGGCGGGGACGCGTGCGGGGTGGGACTGGCTGAGGGGGCCGGAGCCCTGGTCCCGTCGGATGGTGGCGGGGGACCTGGCGCTGGCCGGTGTGATCGCCCTGCTCGGCCTGGGGATCGAGGAACTCGACAAC
The DNA here is from genome assembly GCF_041431415.1 of Streptomyces sp. NBC_00513. Taxonomy (GTDB): domain Bacteria; phylum Actinomycetota; class Actinomycetes; order Streptomycetales; family Streptomycetaceae; genus Streptomyces. The sequence continues at coordinate 3,983,595 of NZ_CP107845.1, read as the reverse complement.
GGCACCCCGCTGCGGATGTGGGCCGGCGTCCTGGTCGTGGTGGCGCTGACGCTGCTGCGCCGGCGGCTGCCCGCGACCACGCTGATCGTGGGTGCGGCGGTGTCGCCCTTCCTGCCCGGAACGTTCCTGATCACGGCCCTGCTGGGCTGGTCGGCGGGGCGCCGGGTCGAGGACGTCGGTCGGGCCCTGGGGGCCTTCACCGCCGCCTTCGTCGCCGAGGTCGGCTTCAGTGTGGTGGCCGAGTGGTCGCACACGCGGCTCCTGCTGACGATCGTGTTCTCCACGCTGATGTTCCTGGCCGTCACCGTCATGCCGGGTCTCGCCAGTCGGTACTGGTCCCAGCGCCGTACGTTGCTGCGCGCCCTCCAGGAACGCAACGGACAACTGATGCGCGAGCGGGCGATGGTCGCCGGGCAGGCCCGACTGCGGGAACGGCAGCGCATCGCGCAGGACATGCACGACAGTCTGGGCCACCAACTGGCGCTGATCTCGGTGCACACCGGCGCCCTTGAGGTGGACCCGAAACTCACCGACCGGCAGCGCGAGGCGGTGGGAGTGCTGCGGCACGCCTCGGTGGCCGCGATGCACGAACTCCGCGAGGTGGTCGGGATCCTGCGGGACGGGGTCGAGGCACCCGTCCCCGTCGAGGAGGCGTCGCAGCCCGCCGCCCGGGGGGTGGCCGGGATCGCCGGGATCGTGGAGGCGGCGCGGACCGCGGGTACCGACGTCCGGCTGACCGTCTCGGGGCGGCAGCGGCCGCTGGTGGCGGCCTGCGACCACGCGGCGTACCGGATCGCGCAGGAGGCGCTGACCAACGCCTACAAGCACGCGCCGGGGGCGCGGATCACGGTGGAACTGCGGTACGAGGACGACTCCCTGGTGGTGGAGATCGCCAACGGTCCCGCGGAGGGCCCGGGAGCCGGCGAGGTGGTGTCCGGCGGGCAGGGGCTTACGGGGCTGCGCGAGCGGGCCCGGCTGGTCGGCGGCATGGTCCACGCGGGGGCCGCCGAGGGCGGCGGGTTCCGGGTGGCGGGTGTGCTGCCGTACGGCGCGGAACCGGCCGGGACGGTCGAGGACGTGGCCGACGACTTCGGACAGCAGACGCAGGCGATGGGGCTCAAGGGCGCACCGCCGATGGACTGGGCGGCCGTCGACCGGGAGTTGGCGGTCCGCAGCCGTACCGGCGGGGTCGCGTTGGGCTGCGGCATCGCGGTCGCCGCGGTGATCCTGCTGGTCATCGTGATCGGGGCGGGGGTGGCCCTGCTGGTGGGATCCGCGAACAACGCCATGATCAGCGAGTCGGAGTACGACTCGACGCACGTGGGCGAGGCCGAGGACGCGGTCCGCGGGCGGCTGCCCGACGGCGACAGCATCCTGACGTCGGGCCTGGACGGGAAGGGACCGGCGCAGCCGGCCGGCACGGACTGCGTGGCGCTGCTCTCCTCGGAGGAGACGCGGCTGAACACCGATACGGTTTACCGGTTCTGCTTCAAGGACGGGAAGCTCGTCGACAAACAGACGTACGAGGTCAAGCAGTAGGAGCACGGGTGACACCCAGAGTGATCCGCGTCGTGATCGCCGACGACGAGCCGCTGATCCGGGCGGGCATAAGGATGATCCTGACCTCGGCGGCGGACATCGAGGTCGTGGCGGAGGCGGCCAACGGTCGGGAGGCGGTGGAACTGGCCCGGGCACACCACCCGGACGTGATGCTGCTCGACATCCAGATGCCGGTCATGGACGGGCTGACGGCACTGGGCGAACTGGGCCGCGCCGTGCCCGAGGTACGGGCCCTGATCCTCACCACCTTCGGCGAGCGGGAGAACGTCCTGCGCGCGCTGGGCGAGGGCGGCGCCGGGTTCCTGCTGAAGGACTCCGCGCCGGGTGAACTGATCGGCGCGGTGCGGGCCGCGGCGGCCGGCGACGCCTACCTCTCGCCCGCGGCGACCCGGCACGTGGTGGACCAGCTGGCCTCCGGGCGGTCCACCGGGCGGGGCGAGGAGGCCCGCCGTCGCGTGGCCGGGCTGAGCGAGCGGGAACGCGGGGTGCTGGCCTTGCTCGGCGAGGGACTGTCCAACGCGGAGGCCGGGCGCCGACTGCACATGAGCGAGGCCACGGTGAAGACCTACGTCAGCCGGATCCTGGCCAAGCTGGAGTGCGAGAACCGGGTGCAGGCGGCCCTGCTGGCCAGGGACGCGGGCCTGTAGATACGGTCGGGGCCCGCATCGATCGATGATGTGGGCCGAGTACGACGTTACGGGTGGGGGCGGCAGGCATGGCGACGGTACCGGGGCAGCGCGAGAGAGCGGCTGACGTGACGGACGGCGGGCGGATCCCGGTGGTGCAGGGGTTCGCCCCCCGCGTCGAGGGGGGCTCCCCCAAAGAGGCCGGCAAGGCGCTGAGGCTGCGGGTGCCGCGCGCGGCGCACGCGCGGTTCGAGCCCCCGACCGACCGGCCCGACGCCGTGCGGGCCGTCGAGGAGTCCAACGTGGGCCGGGTCGCCGAGCTGACGCCGATACGGGTGGGCCGGATGGCCGCCAACCCCTTCGCGTTCCTGCGCGGGTCGGCCGGGCTCATGGCGCACGACCTGTCCGGCGGTCCGGTGACCGGCGTCGGCGCTCAGATCTGCGGTGACGCGCACGCGGCGAACTTCGGCCTCTACGGGGACGCGCGCGGGCGACTGGTCATCGACCTGAACGACTTCGACGAGACCGAGTTCGGTCCGTGGGAGTGGGACGTCAAGCGGCTCGCGACCTCGCTGGTGCTGGCGGGGCGGGTGGCCGGGGCCGACGAGGACACCTGCCGGGCCGCGGCCCTGGACGCGGTGGGCGCGTACCGCCGGACCCTGCGACTGCTGGCCAAGCTGCCGGCGTTGGACGCCTGGAACGCCATCGCCGACGAGGAACTGGTCTCGCACGCCGACGCCCGTGATCTGCTCGGCACGTTGGAGCGGGTCTCGGAGAAGGCCCGGAACAACACCTCGGCCCGGTTCGCCGCCCGGTCGACGGAGGTCGGTACCGATGGACGGCGCCGCTTCGTGGACGCGCTGCCCGTGCTGCGCCGGGTCGGCGACGCCGAGGCCGCGGCCGTGGCGGCCTCGCTCGGCCCGTACCTGCACACCCTCCAGGGGGACCGGCTGCCGCTGCTGGCCCGGTACGCGATCCACGACGTGGCCTTCCGCGTGGTCGGGACCGGAAGCGTGGGAACGCGCTCGTACGTGGTGCTGCTGCTGGACCACCGGGGAGAACCGCTGGTCCTCCAGGTGAAGGAGGCCCGGCCCTCGGTACTGCTTCCCCACCTGCCCGCGCTGGGCTTCCACGCGGCGCCGGAGGAGCACGACGGGCGGCGGGTGGTGGCCGGGCAGAAGCGGATGCAGGTGGTCTCGGACATCCTGCTGGGGTGGACCACGGTGGAGGGGCGGCCGTTCCAGGTGCGCCAGTTCCGCAACCGCAAGGGCAGCGTGGACCCGGCGGCGCTGGCCGTGGACCAGATCGACGACTACGGCCGGATGACCGGGGCGCTGCTGGCCCGGGCGCACGCGCACAGCGTCGATCCCCGACTGCTGGCCGGGTACTGCGGCAAGAACGAGGAGCTGGACGAGGCGATGGCCGACTTCGCGGTGGCCTACGCGGACCGCAGCGAGGCCGATCACGAGGTCCTGGTGGCGGCCGTGCGCAACGGGCGGATCGCGGCCGAGGCCGGGGTCTGAGTGTTTCACGTGAAACATCGGCCCGACCGGACCGGCCGGACCGGCCTTAGGGTGGCCGGGTGAGCGAGCAGACCGAGCAGAGCGACCAGACAGTTCCCGAAGAGCCCGTCGCGTCCACCGACGCGGTCGACGCCGGTGTCGCCGGTGGGGCCGGTGAGTCCGGTCATGCCGGTGGCTCCGATGCCGGTGGTGTCGGTGACGGCGGTGGTGTCGGCGGTGCCGGTGAAGCCGCCGGGGGCGGTGAGGAGCGGCCCGAGGCACGGCTGGACCGGGCCGTACGGGCGGCCGAGCAGGCGCTCATCGAGTTCGAGATCGCGGTGGAGACCTTCCGGGTGGAGGTCGAGAACTTCTCCCGCCTGCACCACCAGAAGCTCGGGCCGATGTACTCGCGTCTCGACGAGCTGGACGCGTTGATCGCGGAGGCGAAGGCGGCGCGCAGCGGTGACCCGGAGGATCTGCGGCGGGCGCACGAGGCACGCGCCCTGGTGATGCCGATGCCCGGTGTCGACGAGCTGTTCAACGACTGGCTGGACTCGGACGGGATGTCCGACGACGCGTCCGCCATGCTCACCGAGCGGTCCGTGCGGCCGCCGGAGCGGGTGCGGCCGTCGGAAGAGGTGCGCAAGCTCTACCGCGAGCTGGTCCGCAAGGCACACCCCGACCTCGCGCCGGACGAGACCGAGCGGGAGCGACGCGACGCCTTCATCGTGCGGGTCAACGCGGCCTACGGACGGGGCGACGAACAGGCGCTGCGCGAGCTGGCCGAGGAGTGGGCGGCGGGCCCCGTGCCGGAGGCCGCCAGGCCGAGCGAGAGCGAGGAGCTGTACGCACGGCTGGAGTGGCTGGCGGCGCGCAAGGAACTGCTGGCGGCGGTGGCGCGGGAGCTGGAGGACAGCGCGATCGGTTCGATGCTGCGGATGGCGCCGGAGGACCCGGACCGGTTGCTGGAGGAGATCGCCGAGCAGCTGCTGGAGCGGGTGTCCGAGCGCGAGTCGGAACTCGCCGAACTGGCCGGGTAGCGCGGCGGCGCGGTGCGCCGGGAGGCGCCTCGCGCACAGGTGGGGCGGCGTCGGGTGGCTGGGGCGTCGGTGGGCGGTCGGATAGGTTGGCAGCCTGATTCGTGACGAGAGAAGGCGACAGCTATGAACTTCGGACCGCTTCCCTCGGTGGACGCCGCCGCGGTGCCCTCCGAAGGCTTTGTCCTGGACGTCCGTGAGGACGACGAATGGGCGGCCGGACATGTCGAGGGTGCGCTGCACATCCCGATGAGCGACTTCGTCGCCCGCTTCGGCGAGCTGACCGAGGCCGTCGAGGACGGCGGTCGGGTGCACGTGATGTGCCGGGTCGGCGGGCGCTCCGCGCAGGTCACCCAGTACCTGGTGCGCCAGGGCATCGACGCCGTGAACATCGACGGCGGCATGCAGGCCTGGGACGGCGCCGGGCGCCCGATGGTGACGGACAACGGGAACCCGGCCTTCGTGCTGTAGCCCTGTAGCCCTGTAGTCCGCTCCGCGGGGGTCGCACCCGGGTTCGCTCAGGTGAGGGGATGGGCGGCCAGCAGGTCGCCCAGGGCCTCCTCGTGCGCCGCGGCCGGGCCCAACTGGAGTTCCAGCTGCTTGGCCCAGGCGTGGTAGCGGTGCAGCGGGTACTCGGTGTCGGCGCCGAAGCCTCCGTGCAGGTGCTGGGCGGTCTGCACGACCCGGCGTACGCCCTCCGAGGCCCAGATCTTGGCCACCGCGACGTCGCCGGCGATCGGCAGCGGGCCGCCCGCGCCGGCCGTCGCCGATTCGAGCCGCCAGGCGGCCTGCCAGAGGGTCACCTCCATGGCCCGCAGGTCGATGTAGCGGTCGGCCGCCTGGACGGCCACGGCCTGGAAAGTGGCGATGGGGAAGCCGAACTGTTCGCGCTTGCCGGTGTACTGGCTGGTCATCGTGAGCACGGCCTCCCCCAGCCCGAGCGCGAGCGCGCACGTGCCGGTGGTCAGCAGCCGGCGGAGCCCGTCCCAGGCGTCGGGGGCGTCGAGGAGGTGCGTGGCGGGCACCCGTACGCCGTCGAGCGAGAGCTCGGCGAGCCGCTCCCCGCTCGTGGAGTACTGGTCCGCGAGGGTCACCCCCGCTCCGGTGCGCGGCACCAGCGCGAGCACGGCCTCGCCCTCCCCGGCGTGGGCCGGGACGGCGATCCAGTCGGCGTTGTGCCCCCAGGCGACGGAGGTCTGCACCCCGTCCAGGACCCAGTGCGCGCCGTCCCGCTGGGCGGAGACGGCGAGTTCGGCGGGATCGTGGCCCGTGCGACCGTGCGCGGCGGCGGCGAGGACGATCTCGCCCCGACCGGCGCCGGGCAGCAGGGCCGCCGCCAACTCGGGGCTGCCGTGGGCCTGGACGACCATCGCGGTGGCGCAGTGCTCCAGCAGCGGCACCCGGGCCAGCACCTTCGCCGCCTCGCGGAGCACCAGGCACAGGGCGATGGCGTCGAGCCCCGCCCCGCCGTGTTCCTCGGCGAGGACCAGGCTCAGCAGGTCGGATCCGGCGAGCCTGGCCCACAGGGGACGGTCGAAGTCGTCGGCCACGGCCCCGGGCGAGAGCGCGGGACTGGGCACGCCGTCGGGGGCGACGTCCGCGAACACGGCCCTCGCCGCCTCGACGGCCGCCTGCTGTTCCTCGGTGAAGGTGAAGTCCACTGCCTGTCCTCCCGCGTGCACCGGATCCCGTTCAGGTCTGACGGAGCGTCAAGATAGAACACGTTCCTGAAAATGCACAGCCTTGGAAATGTGTGGCCTTGGAGAGTGCACGGCCGCGCACCGGAGGAGGTGGTCGGTCAGCGGTCGAAGTCGATCTCCACTTCCTCCGTCACCGCGTGCGACTGGCAGGCCAGGACGAAGCCGGCCTCCGTCTCCTCCGTCTCCAGCGCGAAGTTGCGGTCCATCCGGACCTCGCCCGAGACCAGGAACGCCCGGCAGGTTCCGCACACTCCGCCCTTGCACGCGTACGGGGCGTCCGCGCGGTTGCGCAGCACCGCGTCCAACAGGGACTCGCCGTCCTCGACCGGCCAGGTGCCCGAGCGGCCGTCGAGCCGTGCCGTGACACGGCCGTGGGTGGCGGTCGCGGAACGGACCGGGGCCGACGCGGCGGTGTCCTCGACGTGGAAGATCTCCTCGTGCACCCGGGTCCGGCCGACGCCCAGCGCGCCCAGGGCTCGTTCCGCGCCCTGTACCAGGCCGTAGGGGCCGCACAGGAACCAGCCGGTCACCTCGGCCACCGGCAGCAGTGCGGGCAGCAGAGTCGTCAGGCGTTCCTCGTCCAGCCGGCCGGACGGCAGACCGGCCTCCTGCTCCTCGCGGGACAGGACGGTCACTAGCTGGAAGCGGTCCGGGTAGCGGTCCTTGAGGTCCGCGACCTCCTCCAGGAACATCGTCGAGGCGGCCGTACGGTCACTGCGCACCAGGCAGAAACGGGCGTCGGTCCGGGCCGACAGCAGCGAGGCGGCGATCGACAGCACCGGGGTGATGCCGCTGCCGCCGACGATCGCCGCGTAGTGCGCGGCGGCCGGCGCGGCGGCCGGGTCCAGCACGAACCGCCCGGCGGGGACCATCACGTCGAGCACGTCGCCGGCGGCGATCTCCTTGTGCGCGAAGGTGGAGAACTCCCCGCCCTCCACCAGTCGCACCCCGACCCGCAGCAGCGCGGGACCGGCGGCGCCGGGCGCGGGCGAGCAGATCGAGTACGTACGGCGGGCCTCCGTCCCCTCGGGGCCGCGCCGGCGCAGGGTGAGGTGCTGGCCGGGGGCGTGGAGGTACTCGGCCCGCAACTCCTGCGGCACGCTCAGGGTCAGCGCCACCGAGTCGTCGGTGAGCCGGTCGACCGCCGCCACCGTCAAGGAGTGGAACGCGCCGTGTCGTGCGGGGCGCGCGGACACCGGTGTGGGCGACGGCGGGGACACGGCCATCTAGAGCTCCTTGAAGTGGTCGAACGGTTCGCGGCAGGTGACACAGCGGCGCAGTGCCTTGCACGCGGTGGAGGAGAACCGGCTGAGCAGCTCGGTGTCGGTCGATCCGCAGTGGGGGCAGCGGACCGACAGGGTGAGCGGGACCGGTCCGCCGGCGGAATGGGGGCGGGGCGGGGCGATGCCGAACTCGGCCAGCTTGCGGCGCCCTTCGGCGCTGATGTCGTCGGTCGACCAGGCGGGGGCCAGGACCGTGCGCACCCGGACCTCCGGTATGCCGTGGTCGGTCAGGATCCGCCGGATGTCGTCGGACATGGCCTCGATGGCCGGGCAGCCGGTGTAGGTCGGGGTGAGGGTGACCTCGACGTGCCCGTCGGCGTGCATCCGGACGCCGCGCATGACGCCGAGCTCGGCGAGGCTGAGGACGGGCAGCTCCGGGTCGGGGACCGACCCGGCCAGGTCGGCCAGCTCGGTCTCCAGGCGGGTCATTCCCGTGCCGGTGGTCACCACGACGCTCCGGGGTGGCTGCGGTGCAGGTGCTGCATTTCCGCGAGCATCCGCCCGAACGACTCGGTGTGCAGTCCCTCGCGGCCGGCGCCGGCGGCCCAGGCGCCCGTGCGGCGGCCCTCGGGCAGGGTGAGCCCGGCCCGCTCCAGCACGGCGCCCACGGCGGCCAGCCAACGCTGCTCCAGGGCCTGCCAGTCCACGCCGTCGAGCCCGTCGATCGGCCGGAACATCTCGCCGGTGTACCGCCACAGCGCGGTCAGCGCGGTCAGCATCCGGGCGCGGCTCTCCTCGGTGCCGTCACCGAGCCGCAGCGTCCACTGCTCGGCGTGGTCGCGGTGGTAGGCGGTCTCCTTGACGGCCTTGGCGGCCAGCGGGGCGAACGGGCCGTCGCCCGCGGCCAGCACCGTGTACAGCTCGTGCTGGTGGAAGGAGAAGTACAGCTGGCGGGCGATGGTGTGGGCGAAGTCGCCGTTCGGCTGCTCGACCAGCTGGAGGTTGCGGAAGGACCGCTCGTCGCGCAGGAACGCCAGCTCGTCCTCGTCCCCGGCCATGGAGAGCAGGACGCGGGCCTGTCCGAGCAGGTCGAGGGCGATGTTGGCGAGGGCGACCTCCTCCTCCAGGACGGGGGCGTCGCCCGCCCACTCGCCGAGGCGGTGGGACAGGATCAGCGCGTCGTCGCCGAGGGCGAGGGTGGCGGCGCGGAGCGTGGCGGGGCTGGTCTCGGTCGTGGTGTCGATGCCGGTCACAGGTGACGCACCCCCTCGGGGATCTCGTAGAAGGTGGGGTGCCGGTACGGCTTGTCCGCGGACGGGGCGAAGAACGGGTCGCGCTCGTCGGGGGACGAGGCGGTGATCCCGGTGGAGGGCACCACCCAGATCGAGACGCCCTCGTTGCGCCGCGTGTACAGGTCACGGGCGTTGCGCAGGGCCATCTCCGCGTCCGGTGCGTGGAGACTTCCGGCGTGCGTGTGCGAGAGGCCGCGGCGTGAGCGCACGAACACCTCCCACAGGGGCCAGTTCTGCGTCATACCCGTGCCTCGCTTTCGGTGCTTGCCTTGCTCGCTTGCTTCTCGGCGTACGCCGCGGCCGCGTCGCGGACCCAGGCGCCTTCCTCGTGGGCCGTGCGGCGGCGCGTGAGGCGTTCCTCGTTGCAGGGGCCGTTGCCCTTGAGGACGTCCCAGAACTCGGCCCAGTCGATGGCGCCGAAGTCGTGGTGTCCGCTCTCCTCGTTCCACTTGATGTCCGGGTCGGGCAGCGTCAGGCCCAGCGCCTCGGCCTGCGGCACGGCGATGTCCACGAAGCGCCGGCGCAGCTCGTCATTGGAGTGCCGCTTGATCCGCCAGGCCATGGACTGCGCGGAGTGCGCCGACTCGTCGTCCGGCGGGCCGAACATCATGAGCGAGGGCCACCACCAGCGGTCGACGGCGTCCTGCGCCATCGCGTGCTGCTCCTCGGTGCCCTTCGAGAGCGCCATCAGCAGCTCGAAGCCCTGGCGCTGGTGGAAGGACTCCTCCTTGCAGATCCGGACCATGGCGCGGGCGTACGGGCCGTAGGAGCAGCGGCAGATCGGAACCTGGTTGGTGATGGCCGCGCCGTCCACGAGCCAGCCGATCGCGCCGACGTCGGCCCAGGTCAGGGTGGGGTAGTTGAAGATCGACGAATACTTCTGCTTGCCCGAGTGGAGCTTGTCGAGGAGTTCGTCGCGGCTGGTGCCGAGGGTTTCCGCGGCGCTGTACAGGTACAGGCCGTGGCCGGCCTCGTCCTGGACCTTGGCCATCAGGATCGCCTTGCGGCGGAGCGAGGGCGCGCGGGTGATCCAGTTGGCCTCGGGCTGCATGCCGATGATCTCGGAATGCGCGTGCTGGGCCATCTGGCGGACCAGGGAGGCGCGGTACTCGTCGGGCATCCAGTCGCGCGGCTCCACTCGCTCGTCCGCCGCCACGGCGGCGTCGAAGGCAGCCGCCAGCTGTGCCCCGAGGTCGGTCCCCAGGGCTTCGTCCTGCCCGGACTCCGGGGTCACTGTGACCATTGCGGGCTCCCTGTCAGAGTTTGTCGGCCGGCCGCCGGTCACCCGACCGACCGATCGTTCGGTTCGTCCTCTTCAATGGTGAGACGACGGCCCGTAGGGTGTCAACCTCTGTGGGCAACCCTGTGGAAGCCGGATGATCGGGGCGGGATGGATTCGAACGAGCGCGAGCCTTCGGAACAGCCCGTTCCGGAGGCTCTCACGCCGGGTGCGCCCGCGGACACCGAGGCCGGCCCGCCGGTCGTCGCGCCGCCGCCCAGGGCGCCCGGGATCGCCGGTCTGTCCACCCCGTACCGGGTGGTCGTGGCCCTCGCGCTGGGGATCGTCGCCGTGGCCGCCTGCGGGCACCTCGCGGCCGTCTTCCTGCACGTGGCCCCGTCCAACACGCTCAGCAAGCGGCACGCGAGCACGATCGACGCCTGGATCTACCCCGAGTTCGAACAGAACTGGAAGCTCTTCGCCCCCAACCCCCTCCAGCAGAACATCGCGGTCCAGGTACGGACCCAGGTACGGGCCTCGGACGGCGGGCTGACCACCGGCGGCTGGCGCGACCTGTCCGCCGAGGACGGCGCGGCGATCCGCCACAGCCTGCTGCCGAGCCACACCGAGCAGAACGAGCTGCGGCGGGCCTGGGACTTCTTCACCGGCTCCCACGACGAGAACAACAAGCCGAACGGCGAGCGCGGCGCGCTGTCGGAGGAGTACCTGCGCCGCATCGCGATGGACCGGCTGGCGCCCCGGGATCGGGAGGACCGGATCGTACGCATCCAGTTGCGTTCGGCGACGACCGCCGTGGCCGTGCCGAAATGGAGCGACGAGCAGAGCGACACCCGGACCTACTACCGGGAGCTGCCGTGGTGGACGGTCTGAGGCCGAGCGCGCGCAGCCGTGCCCGCGCGGCCGCCGGGCAGGCCTTGGCGCAGGTCACCGGCCGGGCGCTGGGGCCGTACCAGAGCGCCGTGGTGCGCATCGGGTTCTCCGCGACCTGGCTGTTCTTCCTGCTGCGGGAGTTCCCGCACCGGCACGAGCTGTACGGGCCCGACGGCCCCTGGAGCTGGGGGATGGCCGAGCGGCTGATCGCCTCGAACCGGGCCTTCACGGTGCTGATGTGGTCCGACGCGACCTGGTGGTTCGAGCTCGTCTACGGGCTCTCCGTGCTCGCGAGCGTGCTGCTGATGCTGGGCTGGCGGACCCGGGCGACGTCCGTGCTCTTCATGATCGGCGTGCTGTCCCTCCAGAACCGCAGCGTCTTCATGGGGGACGGCGGGGACAACGTCATCCACCTGATGGCGATGTACCTCGTGCTCACCCGCTGCGCGCGGGTCTGGTCCCTGGACGCCCGCCGGGCGCGGCTGCGCGGCTCGGCCTCGGCCGGTGCGGCGGGGCCCGTGCTGTGGAGCGTGCTCGGGCTGCTCTTCGCCTACGGGGCGGTGACCGGGAGGTTCGGCGCGGGCTGGCTCGCCGCGTTCGCGACGGTGTGGGTGGTGCTCGGGCTGTGGTGGCTCGTCGACCGCTTCGAGCCGGAGGGGGAGGGCCGGGCCGTCCTCGACGTGCTGGCGAACCTGCTGCACAACGCGGGGATGCTGGTGATCATGGCGGAGGTCTGTCTGATCTACGCCACTGCGGGCTGGTACAAGATCCAGGGCTCGCGCTGGCAGGACGGCACCGCGCTGTACTACCCGCTGGGCCTGGACTACTTCACCCCGTGGCCGGGGCTGTCCGGGGTGCTGGCGGGCAGCGGGACCCTGGTGATGCTGCTGACCTACGGGACGGTCGCGGTCCAGGTCGCGTTCCCGTTCACGCTGTTCAACCGGCGGATCAAGAACGTGCTGCTCGCGGTGATGATGCTGGAGCACGCCGGGATCGCGGTGCTGCTCGGCCTGCCGTTCTTCTCGCTGGCCATGATCGCGGCCGACGCGGTGTTCCTGCCGACGGTGTTCCTCGTCTGGCTCGGCGCTCGTGCGGGCGCCGCGCGCCGGCGCGACCGGGCCGCCTCGGAGCCGCCGCCGGGCCCGCTCGACGCCCCGACCCCGATCCCGGCCGAGGTCGCGCGCTGACAGGGCGCCCGCCGGTCCCGGGGCCCGTGCGCGGCCCGTAGGGTCGGCGGTATGAGTGAGCAGCACGGGGACCCCGGACAGGTCGCGCGGGAGTGGCGGGAGGCCGCCGGGCGGGAGGACGTGGTCCTGCTCGACGGGTTCCACGCGCTGAAGCACGCGCTGCGCTTCGGTGCCCGGGTGGAAGCCGTCGTCGCCGACGATCCCGAGGCCGTCGGGGCGCTGGCCGCCGAGCTGGCCCCGGACGTGGAGGCGCGGGTCCGCGGGCTGGTGCGCGGGACGGAACTCAAGGGGTTGCTGGCCCGGGGGCACCCCACCGGGGTGGCCGCGCTCGCCGTGCGACCGGACCGCGAGGCGGGCCGTGAGGCGCTGCGCCGGCCGGGCCGCACCGCCCCGATCGTGGTCCTGGACAACCCGCGCAACCTCGGCAACGTGGGCGCCGTCGTCCGGCTCGCCGCCGGCTTCGGCGCCACCGGGGTGGTCACGCGCGGAGACCTCGACCCCTGGCACCCCAACGTGGTCCGGGCCGGGGCCGGCCTGCACTACGCGACCACCGTCGACCGGGTCGAACTGGAGACCCTGCCGCCCGGGCCGCTGTACGCGCTCGACCCGGAGGGCGAGGACATCCGTGCCCTCACCCTCCCGGACGACGCCCTGCTCGCCTTCGGCTCGGAACGCCACGGGATCTCGCCTGAGCTGCGGGCCCGCGCCGATCACCTGGTGTCCCTGCCGATGCGGCCGCAGGTCTCCAGCTACAACCTGGCCACCAGCGTGGCCATGGCCCTCTTCCACTGGGGCGGGCCCCACCTCGACCAGGCCCACCCCGACCGGGTCTAGGCCCTGTCGTCAAAGTCTCGCCTGGCCCGCGGCGCCCGGTACCGCACCTCGCCGCGTTGTCGGGGCACCCGAGTACGTCCAGTACACGGGAGCCCCTCCGCCTTGCGATGCACGGCACCGGACACCGCGGGCCCTACCGGCGCCACTTTGGCGACAGGACCTAGGCCTGGCGGCGGACCTCCACCACCCGGAACCGGTTCGCGACGAAGGCGCCGTCGCACAAGGCCGCGTTGGCGGCCGGGTTGCCGCCGGAGCCGTGGAAGTCCGAGAAGGCCGCCGTCTGGTTGACGAAGACCCCGCCGGTCAGGTTCAGCGACAGCTGCGCCGACTCCTCCAGACAGACCGCCTCGACGGCCCGCTCGGTGTCCGCGGACGTGGTGTACGCGCCCACGGTCATCGCGCCCTTCTCCCGCACCGTGCGGCGCAGCAGCTCCAGTGCGTCGGCCGTGGAGTCGACCGCGACCGCGAACGACACCGGGCCGAAGCACTCCGAGAGGTAGGGGGCCTCCGGGTCGGCCTTGGCGGCGTCCAGCTTGACCATCACCGGCGTGCGGACCACCGCGTCCGGGAACTCCGGGTTCGCGACCTCCCGCGAGGCCAGCGCGACCTCGCCCAGTCCGGCCGCCGCCTCCAGCCGGGCCTTGACGTCCGGGTTGACCAGCGCGCCCAGCAGGGCGTTGGCCCGGGCGTCGTCGCCCAGCAGGCCGCCGACCGAGGCCGCGAGGTCGGCCACGACCTCGTCGTACGTCTTGTGTCCGGCGTCGGTGGCGATGCCCTCGCGCGGGATCAGCAGGTTCTGCGGGGTGGTGCACATCTGGCCGCTGTAGAGGGACAGCGAGAACGCCAGGTTGGACAGCATGCCCTTGTAGTCGTCCGTGGAGTCGAGGACGACGGTGTTCACGCCGGCCTTCTCCGTGTACACCTGCGCCTGGCGGGCGTTGGCCTCCAGCCAGTCGCCGAACTCCGTGGAGCCGGTGTAGTCGATCAGCTTGATCTCGGGGCGCACGGCGAGCGTCTTGGCGATGCCCTCGCCCGGCCGCTCCACCGCCAGCGCCACCAGGTTCGGGTCGAAGCCGGCCTCGGCGAGGACCTCGCGGGCCACCCGCACCGTCAGCGCGAGCGGGAGGATCGCCCGGGGGTGCGGCTTCACCAGGACGGCGTTGCCGGTGGCCAGGGAGGCGAACAGGCCCGGGTAGCCGTTCCAGGTGGGGAAGGTGTTGCAGCCGATCATCAGCGCGATGCCGCGCGGCACGGCGGTGAACGTCTTGCCGAGCTTGAGCGGGTCCTTCTTGCCCTGCGGCTTCTCCCAGTCGGTCTGCCCCGGGACGCGGGTCTGCTCCTCGTACGCGTAGGCCACGGCCTCCAGACCGCGGTCCTGCGCGTGGGGGCCGCCCGCCTGGAACGCCATCATGAAGGCCTGGCCGCTGGTGTGCATCACCGCGTGGGCGAACTCGTGCGTGCGGGCCGAGATCCGGGCGAGGATCTCGACGCAGACCACGGCGCGGGTCTCGGGACCGGCGTCCCGCCAGGCGCCCATGCCCGCGCGCATCGCGGGCAGCAGCACCTCCGGGTCGGCGTGCGGGTACTCGACGCCCAGCTCGGGGCCGTACGGGGACACCTCGCCGCCCGTCCAGCCGTCGGTGCCGGGCTGGTCGAGTTCGAAACGGGTGCCGCGCAGGGCCTCGAACGCCGCGAGCCCGTCGGCCGGGGCGGTCTCCCCGTAGGCCTTGGGGTGCTCGGGATGCGGGGACCAGTAGGCGCGGGTGCGGATGGCCGACAGCGCCTGGTCCAGGGTGGGACGGTGCTTCTCGGTCAGCTGGGGGACGGTGGGCTCGGCGGCCATCAGGGACCAACTCCTCGTTGAGCCGGGCAAGATCGGGCTGGTTCGCAGACTGGGATCCGGCAGGGGCGGGTGAAGAAGAGCAGACTGGAGTTAGAGTAACCGAACGATCGGTCGGGACAAGAGGGCCCGGCGGACCTGTGGACAAGTCGGTGCGGGAGGATCGGGTCATGACAGCAATCGAGCGGTCCCGCACTGTGGCGGTCATCGGCGCCGGCACGATGGGGCAGGGCATCGCCCAGGTCGCCCTCCTCGCAGGTCACCCGGTGCTGATCCACGACGTCAACGAATCCCTCGCGCGGGACGGTCTCGGCCTCGTGCAGGACCGCGTCGAGCGCATGGTCGCCAAGGGGCGCCTGGACCGCGCCGAGGCCGACGACGCGATCGGCCGGATCGGCTGCGCACGCGACCTCGCGGACCTCGCCGACGCCGCACTCGTCATCGAGGCCGTCGTCGAGGACGTCACCGTCAAGCGCGCGCTCTTCGCCGCGCTCGAAGAGGTGGTTTCGCCGGACGCGCTGCTGGCCACCAACACCTCCTCCCTCTCCGTGACGGAGATCGCCGCGGGACTCGCGCACCCCGGCCGCTTCCTCGGCCTGCACTTCTTCAACCCCGCCCCGCTGCTCCCGCTCGTCGAGGTGGTCAGCGGCTTCGCGACCGACCCGGCCGCCGCCGAGCGCGCGTACGACACCGTCCTGGGCTGGCGCAAGACGCCGGTCCGCTGCGCCGACACCCCCGGCTTCATCGTGAACCGGATCGCCCGCCCCTTCTACGCCGAGGCCTTCGCGGTGTACGAGGAGCGGGGCGCCGACCCGGCCACCATCGACGCCGTGCTCCGCGAGAGCGGCGGCTTCAAGATGGGCCCGTTCGCACTGACCGACCTCATCGGCCAGGACGTCAACGAGGCCGTCACCCGCTCCGTCTGGGAGTCGTTCTTCCGCAGCCCCAAGTTCACCCCCTCCCTCGCGCAGCGCCGGCTGGTCCAGTCGGGTCGCCTCGGCCGCAAGTCGGGCCACGGCTGGTTCCCGTACGGCGAGGCCGCCCCCGAGCCCGTCCCGCACACCGCGGGCCCCGAGGAGGCGCCCGCCAAGGTCACCGTCGTCGGGGACCTCGGCCCGGCGTCCGCGCTGACGGAGCTCCTGGAGGAGGCCGGGATCGCGGTCGAGTCCACCGAGCACGGGGGGCCGTACATCCAGCTCCCCGGCGAGGGGCAACTGGTGCTCGCGGACGGCAAGACCTCCATCGAGTTCGCGGACGTCGTCTACTTCGACCTCGCGCTCGACTACCGCGACGCCACCCGGATCGCCCTGTCCGCCGGCGAGGACACCACCGAACAGACCCTGGCCGAGGCGATCGGCCTGTTCCAGAAGCTCGGCAAGAAGGTCTCCGTCATCGGCGACGTCCCCGGCATGATCGTCGCCCGGACCGTCGCCATGCTGATCGACCTCACGGCCGACGCCGTCGCGCGCGGGGTCGCCGCCGCCGAGGACATCGACACGGCGATGCGACTGGGCGTCAACTACCCGATGGGCCCCGCCGAATGGCACGACCGGCTCGGCCGGGACTGGGCGTACGACCTCCTGCACCACCTCGACGAACGCTGCCCGGGCGGCCGCTACGCCCCCTCGCTCGCGCTGTACCGGCTCGGCTACGCGGCGGGCGACGACGAAGCGGAAGACGCGGGACCGGGTGACACGGGCACGGACGGGGCGGTCGGATCGGGCACGGACGGGACGGAGGGGGACGCGGAGTGACGACGCCCCGGCGGGACACCTACACACCGGAGACGCTGCTCTCCGTCGCGGTCCAGGTCTTCAACGAGCGCGGCTACGACGGCACCTCGATGGAACACCTCTCCAAGGCCGCGGGGATCTCCAAGTCCTCGATCTACCACCACGTCGCCGGCAAGGAGGAACTCCTGCGCCGGGCCGTCAGCCGCGCGCTGGACGGTCTCTTCGCGGTCCTGGAGGAGCCGGGAGCGGTACGCGGCCCGGCGGTCGAGCGCGTCGAGTACGTCACCCGGCGGACGGTCGAGGTGCTGCTCGCCGAACTCCCCTACGTGACCCTGCTGCTGCGGGTGCGCGGCAACACCCGGACCGAACGCTGGGCACTGGAGCGCCGCCGCGAGTTCGACCACGCGGTGGCCGACCTCCTCAAGGCCGCGGCGGCCGACGGCGACCTGCGCGCGGACGTGGACATCAGGCTCGCGACCCGGCTGCTCTTCGGCATGGTCAACTCCCTGGTCGAGTGGTACCGCCCCTACCCGGGCGCCGACCACGCGCAGCTCGCCGACGCGGTCGTCCACATGGCCCTGGACGGTCTCCGCGCCCAGAAGTGACCCCGGCGGAGCCGTACGGGCCGCACGGGCCGTACGGGAGCCGCGCGGCGGCCGGGCCTCACCCGGACGGCCCAGCGGGGCGCGCGGGAGTCCCGGTGCCGCCCGAGAACCGGGGCGCCGGGCGCGCCCTCACGCCGGTTCCGGGTCGTCCGGGAGGGCGGGGCCGGGCGCACGGGTGTCGGTGTCGAGGAGGTCCGTCTCCTCGAACACCAGCAGCGTGCGGGTGGACAGCACCTCCGGGATGGACTGGAGGCGGGTGAGCACCAGCTCCCGCAGGGTGCGGTTGTCCGGCGTGTGGACCAGCAGCAGGACGTCGAAATCACCGCTGACCAGGGCGATGTGCGCCGCGCCCGGGAGTTCGCGGAGCTGCTCGCGCACCGTCCGCCAGGAGTTCTGCACGATCTTCAGGGTGATGTAGGCGGAGGCCCCCTGGCCCGCCCGCTCGTGGTCGACCCGCGCCGTGAAGCCGCGGATGACCCCGTCGTCGATCAGCCGGTTGATCCGGGCGTACGCGTTGGCCCGCGACACGTGGACCTGCTCGGCCACCGACCGTATCGACGCCCTGCCGTCCGCCTGGAGCAGCCGCATGATCGACCGGTCGATCGAATCGAGCGGCCGGGGCGGCGGGGCGGCCGTCGCGGGGGGCCCGGACGGGACCGGCGGGGCGCCCGTGACACCACCGGGTACGGCCGGCGCGGAACCGGCTCCGGCCATTTGTTCATCCGGCATTGCCCACTGCCTCCCTGCGTTGGACGTCCTGCACCCATCCCACGGCCCCGCCGCCACTTTGTCCACAGCCTGGAGCCGGCTGTAGCCAAATTGCGCGGACAACCGAACAATCGGTAGGTGAGGCGCCTCACACCCGGGGTGCTCCCTGCCCGCTTCCCACGAGGAGGTGTACGCCGCCATGACGGTCCAAGAGCTGCCCGGTGCCGGTGCGTCCCACCGTTTCACGCCGCCCGCCTGGAGTCCCCGCACGGATGCCGCCCCGCTGCTCCCGGACCCCGAGCCGTACCGGGTGCTGGGCACCCCGGCCGCCGACGGGCTCGACCCCGAGCTGATGCGCCGGTGCTACGCCGAGCTCGTGCGAGGCCGCCGCTACAACGCCCAGGCCACCGCGCTCACCAAGCAGGGCCGGCTCGCCGTGTACCCCTCGACCGTCGGCCAGGAGGCCTGCGAGATCGCCGCCGCGATGGTCCTGGAGGAGCGCGACTGGCTCTTCCCGAGCTACCGCGACACCCTCGCCGCCGTGGCGCGCGGGCTGGACCCCGTACAGGCCCTGACGCTCCTGCGCGGCGACTGGCACACCGGGTACGACCCGCGCGAGCACCGGATCGCCCCGCTCTCCACCCCGCTCGCCACCCAGCTCCCGCACGCGGTCGGCCTGGCGCACGCCGCCCGACTGCGCGGGGACGACGTGGTCGCGCTCGCCATGGTCGGCGACGGCGGCACCAGCGAGGGCGACTTCCACGAGGCGATGAACTTCGCCGCCGTCTGGCAGGCCCCGGTCGTCTTCCTCGTGCAGAACAACGGCTTCGCGATATCCGTCCCGCTCGCCAAGCAGACCGCCGCCCCGACCCTGGCCCACAAGGCCGTCGGGTACGGGATGCCGGGCCGGCTGGTCGACGGCAACGACATCGCCGCGATGCACGAGGTGCTGTCCGAGGCGGTCCGGCGGGCCCGCTCGGGCGGCGGCCCCACCATGATCGAGGCCGTCACGTACCGCATGGAGGCGCACACCAACGCCGACGACGCCACCCGCTACCGCTCGGACGCCGAGGTGGAGGCCTGGAAGGCGCACGACCCGGTGGCCCTGCTGGAGCGCGAACTGACCGCGCGCGGCCTGTTGGACGCGGAGGGCATCCAGGCGGCGAAGGACGCGGCCGACGCGATGGCGGCGGCGCTGCGCGACGGGATGAACGCCGATCCGGTGCTCGACCCGATGGACCTCTTCGCGCACGTCTACGAGGAGCAGACCGACCGGCTGCGCGAACAGGCCGAGATGCTGCGCGCCGAACTCGAAGCGGGGAACGAGTGATGACGACCACCACCGCGGCCAGGCCCGTCGCCAAGCCGGCGACCATGGCCCAGGCCCTGGGCCGGGCGATGCGCGACGCGATGGCCGAGGACCCGACCGTCCACGTGATGGGCGAGGACGTCGGCACGCTCGGCGGGGTCTTCCGGATCACCGACGGGCTCGCGAAGGAGTTCGGCGACGACCGGTGCACGGACACGCCGCTCGCGGAGGCCGGCATCCTCGGCGCCGCCGTCGGCATGGCCATGTACGGGCTGCGGCCGGTCGTGGAGATGCAGTTCGACGCGTTCGCGTACCCGGCCTTCGAGCAGCTGATCTCGCACGTCGCGAAGATGCGCAACCGCACCCGCGGCGCGATGCCGCTGCCGATCACCATCCGGGTGCCGTACGGCGGCGGGATCGGCGGTGTCGAGCACCACTGCGACTCCTCCGAGGCGTACTACGTCGCCACCCCGGGCCTGACCGTGGTCACCCCGGCGACCGTGGAGGACGCCTACGGGCTGCTGCGCGCGTCCATCGCGAGCGACGACCCGGTGATCTTCCTGGAGCCGAAGCGGCTGTACTGGTCGAAGGCCGACTGGTCTCCCGAGACCCCGGCGGCCGTGCCCGGCATCGGCAAGGCGCTGGTCCGCAGGGCGGGCACGAGCGCGACGCTGATCACCTACGGGCCCTCCCTGCCGGTGTGCCTGGAGGCCGCCGAGGCGGCCCGCGAGGAGGGCTGGGACCTGGAGGTCGTGGACCTGCGCTCGCTGGTCCCCTTCGACGAGGAGACGGTCGTCGCCTCCGTGCGCCGCACCGGGCGAGCGGTGGTGGTCCACGAGGCCGGCGGCTTCGGCGGACCGGGCGCGGAGATCGCCGCCCGCGTGACGGAGCGCTGCTTCCACCACCTGGAGGCGCCGGTGCTGCGGGTGACCGGGTTCGACATCCCGTACCCGCCGCCGATGCTGGAGAAGCACCACCTGCCCGGCGTGGACCGGATCCTGGACACCGTGGCCCGCCTGCAGTGGGAGAACTGATGCCGCAGGTACTGGAGTTCAAGCTGCCGGACCTCGGCGAGGGACTCACCGAGGCGGAGATCGTCCGCTGGCTGGTGGCGGTCGGCGACGTCGTCGAGATCGACCAGCCGGTGGTCGAGGTGGAGACGGCCAAGGCGATGGTCGAGGTCCCGTGTCCCTACGGCGGTGTGGTCACCGCCCGCTTCGGGGAGGAGGGGACGGAGCTGCCGGTGGGAGCCCCGCTGATCACCGTCGCGGTGGGGGCGGCGTCCCTCCCGCAGGCCCCGGCCGCGCAGGCGGCCGGGGCCGAGGGCGCGGGCAACGTGCCCCGGCCCCTGATCGGTTACGGCGAGGACCACTCGCGCCCGGCGCGTCGGCGACGGGTGCGACCCGTCACCGCCGCGGTGTCGGCACCCGTCGTCGCCGCTCCGGTCGCTCCGGCGGTTCCGGTCGTTCCCGTTGTTCCGGCGCCCGTCGCCGGCCCGGTGCCCGTGATCTCGCCGCTGGTGCGCAAGCTGGCCAAGGACGGCGGGGTCGACCTGCGCGCGCTGACGGGGTCGGGGCCCGAGGGGCTGATCCTGCGGGCCGACGTCGAGGCGGCGCTGGCCGCACTGCGGGCGGCCGAACCGGCCCCGGCCCCCGCGCCGGTTCCCGTCGTCGCCGTCGCGGGCGAGGTGCGGATTCCGCTGAAGGGCGTACGGGGAGCCGTCGCCGAGAAGCTCTCGCGCAGCCGGCGGGAGATCCCCGAGGCCACCTGCTGGGTCGACGCGGACGCCACCGAACTGATGGCCGCGCGGAGCGCGATGAACGCCGCGGGCGGGCCCAAGATCTCGGTACTGGCGCTGCTGGCCCGGATCTGCACGGCCGCCCTGGCCAAGTACCCGGAACTCAACTCCACCGTGGACCTGGCGGCGAAGGAGATCGTCCGGCTGCCGTCGGTGCACCTCGGGTTCGCCGCGCAGACGGAACGCGGCCTGGTCGTCCCGGTGGTCCGGGACGCGCAGACCCGCAACCCCGAGACGCTGTCGGCGGAGTTCGGGCGACTGACGGAGTTGGCACGGTCCGGGAAGCTGGCCCCGTCCGACCTCACGGGCGGGACGTTCACCCTCAACAACTACGGGGTGTTCGGAGTGGACGGTTCCACGCCGATCATCAACCACCCGGAGGCGGCGATGCTGGGGGTGGGCCGGATCATCCCGAAGCCGTGGGTGTACCGGGGGGAGCTGGCCGTCCGTCAGGTCGTGCAGCTGTCACTGACGTTCGACCACCGGGTCTGCGACGGAGGCACGGCCGGCGGCTTCCTGCGGTACGTGGCCGACTGCGTCGAATCGCCCGCCGTCCTGCTGCGCTCGCTGTAGCACCCCCGCCGTCCCGGGGCCGCCGTACGCGGCACCGGGACGGTGTCCCGGGGGCCCGGGACGGGTTCGGGAGACGGGTTCCGGCTCAGGCCGTGGTGAGCAGCAGTTTGCCGACGTGCGCGCTGGACTCCATGACCCGGTGGGCCTCGGCGGCGTCCCGCATCGGGTACGTGGCGTGGACCACGGGGCGCACCCGGCCCGCCGCCACCAGAGGCCACACGTGCTCCCGTACCGCCGCGACGATCGCCGCCTTCTCCTCCAGCGGCCGTGCCCGCAGCGAGGTCGCGGTGATCGCCGCACGCTTCGCCAGCAGCGCGCCCAGGTTCACCTCGGCCTTCACCCCGCCCTGGAGCCCGATGATCGCGAGCCGGCCGTTGACGGCCAGGGCGTCCAGGTTCCGTGACAGGTACTTCGCGCCCATGATGTCCAGGATCACGTCCGCCCCGGCCCCGCCGGTCGCGGCCCGTACCTCCTCGACGAAGTCCTGCTCGCGGTAGTCGATCAGGATGTCCGCGCCCAACTCCGCGCAGCGCGCCAGCTTCTCCTTGCCGCCCGCCGTCACCGCCACCCTCGCGCCGACCGCCTTGCCCAACTGGATCGCCATGGTGCCGATCCCGCTGGAGCCGCCGTGCACGAGGAGGGTCTCGCCGGGGCGCAGCCCCGCCACCATGAACACGTTCGACCACACCGTCGTGACCACCTCCGGCAGCGCCGCCGCCGTCACCGGGTCCAGGCCGTCGGGCACCGGCAGCAGTTGTCCCGCCGGGACGGCCACCCGCTCCGCGTACCCGCCGCCGGCCAGCAGGGCGCACACCTCGTCGCCCACCGACCAACCGGACACTCCCGGCCCGATCGCGGTGATCCGACCGGAGCACTCCAGCCCGGGGTACCGGGACGCGCCGGGCGGGGGATCGTAGAACCCCTGCCGCTGGAGGACGTCCGCGCGGTTCACGGCGCTCGCCGCGACCTCGACGAGCACCTCGCCCTCGCCCGCCACCGGATCGGGTACGTCGGTCCAGACCAGGGCCTCGGGGCCGCCGGGCTGCTCGATGGTGATCGCATGCATGGCCCGGAGGCTACGCGAACCGCTCCCCGCCGGCCGGCAACCCGGCTACTCCGCGGACCCCAGGGTGGCCGGCGGCGTGTGCGGCGGCACCGCGCGGACGATGGTGATGACGCGGTCCGTGGACTGGAGCGGGCTCGCGTGCGGGTCGTCGTACGCCAGCAGTCGGTGGCCGCGCAGCACGCTCACCACGAGGTCCTCGGTCTCCCGGACCGACTTGCCGACCTCCGGCTTCCGGACGGGCCGTTCGATCAGGTCCAGGCCGCTGCCCTGCTGGATCAGGTCCTCCATGACGGTGCCGGCGCTGGGGCTGAGCACCGACAGGCCCAGCAACCGGCCCGCCGCGCTCGCGCTCGTGATGACCGCGTCCGCGCCCGACTGGCGCAGCAGCGGGGCGTTCTCCTCTTCCCGCACCGCCGCGACGATCTTCGCGCCGCGGTTGAGTTGACGCGCGGTCAGTGTCACCAGGACGGCCGTGTCGTCCCGCTGCGTGGCGATGACGATCTGGCGGGCCTTCTGCACCTCGGCGCGGAGCAGCACGTCGGAGCGGGTGGCGTCGCCCACGACGCCCGTGAGCCCCTCCGCGTTGGCGATGTCGACCACCTTGGAGCTCGGGTCGACGACGACGACCTGCTCCTTGTGGAGGCCGGTGGCCAGCAGCGTCTGCAGGGCCGAGCGCCCCTTGGTGCCGAAGCCGATCACGACCGTGTGGTCACGCAAGTTCTTCCTCCAGCGGTTCAGCCGCCATTCTTCCCTGGTCCGCTCGGTGAGGACTTCCAGGGTGGTACCGACGAGGATGATCAGGAACAGCACGCGCAGCGGCGTGATCAGCAGGACGTTGAGCAGCCGCGCGCTGGCGCTGTACGGGACGATGTCGCCGTATCCGGTCGTCGACAGGGTGACGGTCGCGTAGTAGACGCAGTCGAGCAGGGTGATGCTGTCGTCGGCGTTGTCGTGGTAGCCGCCCCGGTCGAGCCACACGATCAGGACGGTCAGGCACATCACGAACAGGGCCATCAACAGGCGTCGGGTGACCTGCCGCAGGGGCTTCTCGACCTCCCGTTTGGGCAGTTTGATGCGCCGGGAGACGAGTTTCTCGTCCGCGCCCCGGGCCATGGCGTCATGGCCGTGCAGTTTCACGTGAAACATCCCCCCGCTGCCCATGGCAGATCGAGTACTTCGAGTTCCTGCCCGGACCGCGCGCCGCCGGTCGGCACGACGGCCAGCGCGTCGGCGGCCGCCACCCCCCGGAGCATCGCGGGGCCGTGGTAGCGCAGCGGCACCGCGTGCTCGTCGGTCAGCAGCACCGGGACGAGCCGGGTGTCGTACGGGTGCCCGGGTACGTCCCCCTGAACCGCGACCGTGTACCGGGGGCGTTGCCGGCGCCCCGCGAGGGCCCGCAGCAGCGGTTCGGCCAGGGTCAACAGCCCGGACACGGCGGCGAGCGGGTTCCCGGGAAGCCCCACCAGGTGGCGGCCGGCGGACCGGTCCCCGAGCCGGGCCAGCAGCATCGGATGCCCGGGGCGCACGGCGACCCCGTCGACGAGGAGTTCGGCCCCCGCGCGCCGCAGCACGGGACGCACGTGGTCGACGGGGCCGGAGGCGGTGCCGCCGGTGGTGACGATCAGGTCGGCGTCGGAGGCGGTGACGGCCTCGTACAGGGCCTCGGCCCCGGCGGGGTCGTCGCCGAGCCGCCGCGTTCCGATGACCTCGGCGCCGAGTCGGGTGAGCCACGGGCCGAGCATGGGGCTCAGGGCGTCGCGGATCAGGCCGTCGTGCGGGAGGCCCTCGGTCAGCAACTCGTCGCCGAGCACCAGGATCTCCACGCGCGGCCGGGGCCGGGTCTCCAACTCGTCGTACCCCGCGGCGGCGGCCAGGCCGAGCAGCGCCGGGGTGACCAGGGAGCCGGCGGGCAGCAGCAGGTCGCCGGAGCGGCACTCCTGGCCGCGCGGGCGGATGTCCTGGCCGGTGGCGACGGGCCGTTCGGCGAACAGTTGGGAGCCGGCCTCGCGGGAGTGCTCGGAGCGGATCACGGCGGTGGTGTCGGCGGGGATCCGGGCCCCGGTGGCGATCCGTACGGCCTCGCCGTCCGCGAGGGGCTCGGGCCGGTCCGCGCCGGCCAGTACCCCGCCGTCCCGCACGGTCCACGGGCCGGGGCCGGCGACCGCCCAGCCGTCCATGGCCGAGGTGTCGAAGGACGGCAGGTCGGTGAGGGCGTCGAGGGGCCCGGTCAGCACCTCGCCGAGGGCGTCGGGGAACGGGACCCGGTGCGAGCGGGCCCGGACGCCGGAACCGGCCCGGACGGCCGCCTCGCGGGCCCGGAGCCAGGGCGCGGCGCGGTGCCCGCCACCGTCCGGGGTGCGCGAGACGAGGGCCAAGGCCTCGTCGAGGGGGTCGGCGGAGGAGCGGGGGGACCCCTCGGGGCCGGGGGCGGCGGATTCGGCCGGGACGCGCTCGGCGTCGGTACGGGTCATCCGGAGCCGGCTTCGGTGTTCTTCTCGGAGGTTTCCTCTGCCCAGCGCAGCGCCAGGTCGGTCGCCTTGCGGGAGGCTTCGGCGACGGCTCGGGCCGGGTCCGCTCCGGCGGCCTCGGCCCGGGCGGCCGCGTAGCCGATGAGGAAGGTGGTCAGCGGGGCGGCGGGCCGGGCGACGCCGTGGGCGGCGTCACGGGCGAGGTCGAGCAGGGCCTTGGTGTCGACGTCCACCTCGATGCCCAGCTCGTTCTTGACGGCGGTGATCCATTGATCCAGCACGGTCCCATGCTCTCTGATCCGGGCCCGGGCGGCCGCGAGATCGTCCCAGGTGTCGCAGTCGAAGGAGGCGAGTGGCGCAGTGGCGATGACGGTCGCCACGTCGAGTCCGGCGGTGAGCTCGCGCAGCGGGAGGCCCGCCAAGTCACCGTGCTCGGCGGCCAACCGGGCGAGCCCCGCACGGAGCGGCTCCGTACGGTAGGAGGCCACGAGGGGTTGGTCCCGGCCGTCCGGATCCCGCAGCATCGCCCCGTCGGGTCCGGGCGAGTCCAGCAGGGACCGTACGGTGGCGCGGTCCAGGAACGGCAGGTCGGCGGAGAGTACGAGCACCCGCGCCGCGGTCGTCTCCCGCAGCCCGGCGTCCAGCGCGGCCACCGGTCCGCCGCCCGGCGGGTCCTCGCGGGTCCAGCGCACGGGGCGCGAGGTGACGCGGGTCCCGCCGACGACGACGGTGGCCCCCGCGTCGACGCAGGCGTCGAGGACCCGGTCGAGCAGGGCCCGGCCGCCGACGTGCAGGGCGGGCTTGTCGGCCCCGCCGAGTCGCCGCGCGGCGCCGCCTGCGAGGACGATGGCGTCGTAGCTCATGCCTCTGAGTATGAGGGGGCCGTGTTGCGCGCGGGTTCCCCCGATTACCGGCCGCTTGTCGCGCCGCTGTGAGGAACCGCCCCGGGCGGTCGCCGTGAGACGCCCGCCCCGAACACGCGTCACCCCGGGGAGCCGAGGCTCCGCCGGGGTGTGGGGGTCCGGAGACGAGCGGGTGTCCGGGACGGGGCCGCCGATCGGGCTACAGGTACGGGCCCGAGCGGACCGCGCCGTGCGGACCCTCGTCGTCGTCCTCGTGCGAGGCACCCGGAGGCAGGGCCCGCCGCATCTGCTCCAACTGTGCCCGCGCCGCCATCTGTTGCGCGAACAGGGCCGTCTGGATCCCGTGGAAGAGACCTTCCAGCCAGCCCACCAACTGCGCCTGCGCGATCCGCAGTTCCGCCTCGGAGGGAATCGCCTCCTCGGTGAACGGCAGGGACAGGCGCTCGAGTTCCTCGACCAGCTCGGGAGCCAGGCCGTCTTCGAGTTCCTTCACCGACGCGGCGTGGATGTCCTTGAGCCGGACACGGCTCGCCTCGTCGAGAGGTGCGGCGCGCACCTCTTCCAGGAGTTGCTTGATCATGCTGCCGATCCGCATGACCTTGGCGGGTTGTTCGACCATCTCCGTCACCGGGACCTCGCGCGACTCGTCATCGGCGCCGCCGACCGCCATCCCGTCCTGTCCCACGATCAGGACGTGCGGGGGGCTTTCCTGCGACCGTTCACTCCTCGGCATCTCCATGCCGTCATTCTCTCGCACACCTTCGTTCTCACACGGTGTGCCCCCGTACAGGCGTGATCCACCCTGTACGGGGGCACACGATGACCCCGTCGTCACTCGTACGTCACCGAGCGGTCACCCTGGTCACCCGTGTCACGGGCGCCCCGGGAGATCCGGCGTCAGCCCGCCGCCCGGCGGGCCAGGGCGCCGCTCGACTTCGTGACGATCGCGGCCAGCAGGGCCGCGCCCAGCGGGACCACGACGAGCAGTCCGGCCAGGGTCTCCCACGGCACCGCGATCGGGATGTACTGGCCCTCGGTGGCGCCGGACTCCTCCAGCATCCGCTTCGCGGTCTCCCGCTCGGTGAGCCGCAGCCCGACCGCCGGCAACAGTCCGGCGACGGAGCCCAGGACCACGCCCATCAGGGCCACCACTCCGCACTGGAAGCCGCTCAGCGTCCGCCGCACCCGCGGCGGGGCGCCGACCGCGGCCAGCGTCTTCAGGTCGGCCTCGGCGTCGGCCTGGGCGAGGCCCGTGGCGATGCCCGCCGCGCCGATGGTGACGAGACCGGCGAAGATGGTGAGGGCGAGCATGGGCAGGGTGTCCCGGCCCTTGTAGCCCTCCTCGATCGAGACCGAGGCCTCCAGCCCGATCTGGTCGATGCGGCTGTCCAGCTTCTGGCGCTGCGTGCTGCCGGGCTTGCCGTCGAGGGTGAAGTAGGAGCCGGCCGGCGCGGTGCTGAGCCCGGCCGCCTTCACGGCGCTCGCGGGGAAGACCACGACGAGTCCGTAGCCGGACTCGGGATCGGTCGCCTGGTGGACCGGCATGACCTTCTTGACGCCCTTCGGCTCCTCGTCGGGATCGATGCCGTTGGACTCCTCGGTCACGATGACGAGGGTGAGGCTGCCGTCCTTGACGAAGCGCTTGTCGAAGGAGACGGGCTTTCCGGCCTTGAGCGCGGTCGCGGCGCCGGGGTCGCTCACCCCGAGGACCTTCATCAGGTTCTCGTCGGCGACGACCAGCTGGAAGGGCTGCTGGTAGTTGGTCTGCTTGCACCGCCAGTCCTGGAACAGCTCACGCCGCTGCGCGGGGGTGAAGGCCTCGAAGGAGTTCCTCGACGAGTAGAGCGGGCAGCGGTTCTCCTTGGGCGTGACGATCTCCGCCCGTCCGCAGCCCGGTTCCACCGAGTAGGAGTCGCAGGTCGGCTTGCCGACGACGATCCGGTCCACGTCCGCCCGGACCGCGAGCGGGAACTCCTTGGCGAGCGCGTCGCGGACGGCGGGCACGTCCCGGTACCGGTCGTTCTCGTTGCTCGCCAGCACGCCGGCGCCCGCCGGCATGTTCGCGACGTACTCGTGGCGGGCCTGCACGTCGGTGCTGTACTCATACGTGGCCACCGCCACGGTGCCGGCGACGGCCGCCAGGACCGCCGCGACGGCGGGGGCCGTACGCCCCCGGTTGCGCACGGCGTCGCGCAGGGCGAGCCGCGGCGACAGCGGCAGCCACCGCCCGAGGCGCCCGAACAGGCCGACGAGGGTCGGGGTGAGGGCGACCACGCCCAGCTCGGCGAGGGCGCTGCCGCCCCCGACGACCACGGTCCCGGTGTCGGAGACGGCTCCGTAGAGCGCGATGGCGGCGCCGGCCGCGATGGCCACCAGCCCGATGAACGGCAGGACCCGGTTGGCCTTGCGGACCCCCCGACGGCCGGTCAGCGAGGCCAGCACGGTCTGCCGGGAGGCGGTGATCGCCGGGACGATCGAGGCGAGCAGGCCGGTGATCACGGCGAGCAGCGCGATGCCGAGGAGTTCCAGGGGACGGATCTCGAAGCCGCCCCAGCGCAGCCCCAGGTACTCCTCCAGGACGGGTCGCAGGCCCAGGGTGAGCGCGCCGCCGAGGGCGAGGCCGATGACGGCGGACGCCGCGCCGATGACCAGGCCGCCGGAGAGGACGATGGCGCGGATGTGGCGGCGGTCGCCGCCGTTGGCTCCGACCAGGCCGAGTTGGCGGCGCGAGCGCCGGGCGCCGACCGCGAACGCGGGGCCGGCGAGCAGGCAGATCTCCAGCATCGCGAGGCCGACGACGGTGGCCAGGATGGTCAGCTCGACGGTGCGCATGCTTGACGATCCGTCCAACCGGCCTTGCTCCCTCTCCTGCTCGTAGAGCGGGACGTCGGAGTCGGCGGGCGGGTTCAGGTTGACGGCGCGGGAGACGACGACGACGCCCTTGGCGTTCGCGGCCTTCACCATGTTCCACGTGAAACCTTCGCCGCCGACCTTGACGAGGTAGGTGTCGTCGACCGACACCCCTTCGGTGCCGCCGGCCCGGAGTTCCTTGTCGAGCGGGGTGAGCAGGGTCCCCGGCGGGGCCGTGATCTCCATCTCCTTCAGGGCGGAGGGGAGTTCGTACGCCCCCACGATCCGCAGGGCGCGGGACGAGCCGCGCGGGGTGACCTCGGAGCCGACGAAGAACCCGGAGTCCTTCAGGAAGGCGTCGGTGGCGACGATCTCGCCCGCCGCGGCGGGGAGCCGACCCCGCTTGAGGGTGAGCATGCCCTCGACGAGCGGGTCGGCGGTGTCCAGCTCGCGCAGGCTGACGTCCAGCAGGCCGTGCGTGGTGCGGACCTTGGCATGCCCCTTGCTGTCCTTCACCAACCGGGTACCCGGCTGGACGACGGACGGGAGGGGATCCGGGGCCTTGTCGCGCGCGGAGGGGTCGTAGGACGAGTAGCCGCCGACGGGGACGGAGTAGTCGCCGTTCGGCTTCTGATAGACGGGCCCGCCCGTGCGGGAGCTCGACAGCATGGCGTCGGCGGTGCCGATCCGACGGGACATCGTCTCGTCCACGGTGAGGGAGGCGCTGCGGGTGGTGAGGTCGGCGGCGCTCACCCCGACGATCGGCAGGGCGATCATCGCGAGGACGAGGGCACTGCGCCCCTTCGCGCGCCAGGCGTCGCGGCGGGCGATCCGGATCGCGGCGATCCAGGAGTGGTACCAGGTGTGGAGCGGGGTGGTCACAGGCCGGCCGCCCGCCCGGAGAGCAGGGAGTCGGCGTGGCTGCGCAGGGTCTCGTCGACGACGCTGCCGTCGCGCAGGAAGACGACCCGGTCCGCCCACGCGGCGAACCGGGGCTCGTGGGTGACGAGGATTCCGGCGGCGCCCGCGTCGCAGCGCGAGCGCAGCAGGGCCAGCACGGATTCCCCGGTCTCCGAGTCGAGGGCGCCGGTGGGCTCGTCGGCGAGGACCAGGCGGCGGTCGCCGACGAGGGCGCGGGCGATGGCCACGCGCTGCTGCTGTCCGCCGGACATCTCGTCCGGGAAGCGGTCGGCGAGCTGCCCCAGGCCCATCTCCTCCAGCGCCGCCAGCGCGGAGGTCCGGGCCTTGCGGGCCGATATCCCGTCGAGTTCGCGGGGCAGCGCCACGTTCTCGGCGGCGGTGAGGGCCGGGATCAGGTTGTAGTCCTGGAAGACGTAGCCGATGCTGCGGCGGCGCAGCGCGGCGAGCTGCTTGCGGCTCGCGGTGGTGATGTCGGTGCCCTCCACGATCACCCGGCCGCTGCTGGGGGTGTCGAGTCCGCCGGCGAGGGTGAGCAGGGTGGACTTGCCGGACCCCGACGGGCCCATGACGGCGACGAGTTCGCCGGGGTACACGGCGAGGTCGATGCCGCGCAGGGCGTGCACCTCCGTGGCGCCGCTGCCGTGCGTGCGGACGAGTTTGTCCAGCTGGAGTACGGCGTTCTGTGACTGCTGGTCAGGCATGGAAGGGTCCCCCTGGGACGGTTCGTTCAACTCCGCCGCGTGCGGGCGGTGGAGGGGAGGTCGGTGGTGCCGCCGGCGGCGGTCGTCGCTTCGGCGGCGGGTGCGGTCGGGGCGGCCTGGGGCGGATCGGGTGCGGCTCTCCGGTCGGCCGACAGGGAGAGCCGGACGAGCCGGGCTTCGCAGTGGTCGAGCCAGCGGGCCTCGGCCTCGGTCTGGAAGATCAGTTGTTCCAGCACCAGCAGCCAGGCGATGTCGTCGCGTTCGTGGGAGGTGCCGCTCTCGATCGCGGTGAGCGCCTGTGCCTTGAGCCGGGTGTAGTCCTGCATCGCCTTGATCGTGGCGTGCCGCTGGGACTGGATGACGGAGCGGATGTCCACGCCGGGGGCGCCGACGGCCATGGCGAGCTTGATGGACAGTTCGTCCCGGGGCGGATTGGCGCGGTCCACGGGGCGCTCGTACCACTCGTGGAGTTCGGCGCGGCCGGTGTCGGTGATGGCGTACAAGGTGTGCCCGGCGGGGTCCTCGCCGCCGGGCGCGACGAGCCCGTCGCGCTCCAGGCGGGCGAGGGTGGTGTACACCTGTCCGACGTTGAGGGGCCAGGTGGACCCGGTGCGGGATTCGAACTCGGTACGCAGCTGAGAGCCGTACCGAGGACCCCTTTCGAGCAGGGCGAGAAGGCCGTGGCGGATCGACATACTCAGTATGTATACCGGGTATGCCGCAGTGCGCAACCGTCTTGGGATGTACTCCGCAGGGGGGACCCGCGGTGCGGCCTCCGTCCCGAGTGCCGGTCGGACGGCCGGTCAGCGCCCTCGGCGCAGCCGCACTCCCATGAAGCCCAGACCCAGTCCCATCAGGGCGAACCCGGTGCCGAGCGGCAGCAGGTGGGCGGCCAGATCGGCGGCCCGCTCGTTGGGCCCGGTGCCCATCGCCTCGACCGCGGAACTGCCGGTCGGCTCGGGGGTCGGCTTCGCGACCGACTCGCGACGGGAGGGCGCGGGCACCTCCGACGCCTGCGGCCGTGCGTGCGCCGGCGGAGGCCGCGTCCGCTCCCGCAGTCCCGGCCGCTCCCGGAGCTCCGGCCGCTCCCGCAGTCCCGGCCGTTCGGGTCGCGCGGGCCGCTGCGCCGACCCGGGCCGCTCCGCGGCTCCGTCCCGCAGGCCGGGGTGCTCCGGGTGCTCACGGCGCTCCGGGTGCTCCGGCCGCTCGGGCAGTGCGGGCCGCTCGGGTCGCAGCGGGCGGGTGACCGGCACGGCCATGGGGCCGGCCGGCTCGGCCACGGGGCGCCCGGGCCGCTCCCGCCCGGAGCCGGCGGCGCTGCCGGCCAGTTCCTCGTAGGCCTCTTCCGGTACGACCGACGCCCGTACGACCGACGCCGGTACCACCGCCGCCGGATCGGTGGCCGTGGTCGCGGCGGCGAGGGCGGGGGTGAACGCGCGGGCGAGGGGGCGGACGGAGGGCGCTGCGGCGGCGGGGCCCTGGGCGTGTGCCGGCGCCGCGACCAGCAGCGTGGCGGCCGCCAGTGCGGCGCCGGCCGTCCAGCGCGGTGCGCGGGCGTGAGTCACGCGCTCAGGTTTGCATAAACGGACAAAAGCGGCATCTCGTACACCGTGTACGGGATGCCGCTTCCACGAAAGAGCAAGAAGGGCGCGAACGCCACGAGAAGAGGGAGGGGGCGGGGCGGTCGACAACCGCCGCCCGGCGCCCGCTCCGCCCTACTCCGACCTACTCCGGGTTTCCGGTGGAGACGCGGAGGGTGAAGGTGGTGTCCTTCGGGTCGATCTTCTCGCCGGCGGAGGGCAACTGGTCGATCACGGTGCCGTCGCCGTAGACGGCCTCGTCGCGGGGCTCTTCCTTGATCTTCCAGCCCGCGGCCTGGATGCAGTCCTTCACCGAGCGGATGTTCTTGTACCGGAAGTCGGGGGCGTTGACCTTCTTGGCGTCGTCGTAGGCCTTCGACGGGCTCTTGCACTTCTCCGCGTCGATCGTCCGCGAGAGGTCCGGGCCCCGGTAGCCCGGGCGCGTGGAACCGGACGCCGAGGTCGAGGAGGACGGCGTCGCGATGTCCTTGTCCTTGTCGTCGCCGCCGAGGTTGAGCACGGCGATCAGCCCGCCGATGGCCACCAGCGCCACCACGATCGAGCCCACGATCACGCCCGTGTTCTTCTTCGACCCGCCGCCCGCGCCCCCCGGGGCCGGGTTCGGGTTCGGCGAGATGTTGAACGGCGGCGGCGTCTGCGGGGCGTACTGATGCGGGGCGTGCTGCTGCTGGGGCGGGTAGGCGTATCCGCCCTGCGACGGAGTCTGCGGCGCGTACGGGGACGGCGCCGGGGTGTGCGGCGGCTGGTACGGCTGCTGCACCGACTGCGGCGGCGCCTGGAACCCGGAGTCCACCGGCGGGAACACGGCCGAGCTCACGCCCGCCCCGCTGCCGCCCGAGGCCGCGCCCGGCACGATCACCGGGGCGCCCGTGCGACCGGCCGCCAGCACGCGGTCGATCTCGTCGCGCATGGCCGCCGCGGTCGGGAAGCGCTCGTTCGGGTTCTTCTTCAGGGCCCGCGCCACCAGCGCGTCCATGGCCGGCGTCACCGACCGGTTGATGGAGGACGGGGCGACCGGCTCCTCCTGCACGTGGGCGTACGCGATGGCCAGCGGCGAGTCGGCGTCGAAGGGGATCCGGCCCGTCAGCAACTGGAACAGCATGATGCCGACGGAGTAGAGGTCGGACCGGGCATCCACGCCGCGGCCCAGCGCCTGCTCGGGCGACAGGTACTGCGGGGTGCCGACGACCATTCCGGTCTGCGTCATCGAGGTGACGCCCGACTGCATGGCGCGGGCGATGCCGAAGTCCATGACCTTGACCACGCCGCGCCTGGTCATCATCACGTTGCCGGGCTTGATGTCGCGGTGGACCAGCCCCATCTCGTGGCTGGTTTCGAGCGCCGCGAGCACGTCGGAGGTGACCTTGAGCGCCTTGTCGGCCGGCATCGCGCCGTACTGCGCGATGTCCGCCTGGAGCGCGGAGCCGAGCGGCTGCCCCTCGACGTACTCCATGACGATGTACGGCATCAGCGCGCCGTCGAGCTCGCCCTCACCGGTATCGAATACCGAGACGATGTTCGTGTGCGACAGTTTCGCTACAGCCTGCGCCTCGCGGCGGAACCGCTCGCGGAAGGACGCCTCACGCCCCAATTCGCTGTGCAGCGTCTTGATGGCGACCTGTCGGTCGAGGGCCGAGTCGTACGCGAGGTAGACGGACGCCATGCCGCCTTCGCCGAGCAAGTCCCTTAGCTGGTAACGGCCACCGGCCAGGGAGCCGCCTGCGTACCGGCCCTGTGTGCCGTCCTGGCTCATGACTGTTGCTTCCCCTCGGGCGGTGTCCTGACGCGTCTGGCAGAGCGCATGTGGCAGCCAGTCTGCCGGAGGGCAAGCACACGTCAAGCCAGGTGCTCGTTCCGTGACCACAAGGCCACCGCGAGCCATTGTCCGAACGGTGAACGGTTCGGAGGCTGTAGCGTTCGTCGCAGCACCCCAAGAGGACACCGCTGAGTTGCGGCCCGAGAGAGACGACGGCGAGGACTGATGGCACCCGAACCCGAGGGAAACGGCGCCGGGATGGCCGAGGATCCTGAGCATTGGGGCGCAGGCGGCCTGGTGGGCGAAGGCCGATATCGGCTGACCCACCGCCTGGGCCGCGGTGGCATGGCGGAGGTCTTCGCCGCCGAGGACGTCCGGCTCGGCCGCACCGTCGCGGTGAAGCTGCTGCGCGCCGACCTCGCCGAGGACCCCGTCTCCAAGGCCCGCTTCACGCGTGAGGCGCAGTCCGTCGCCGGGCTGAACCACCACGCGGTCGTCGCCGTGTACGACTCGGGCGAGGACCGGGTCGGCCCGAACGTCGTTCCCTACATCGTGATGGAACTCGTCGAGGGCCGCACCATCCGCGACCTGCTGATCAGCGCCGAGGCCCCGGGCCCCGATCAGGCGCTCATCATCGTCGCGGGTGTGCTGGAGGCCCTGGCCTACTCCCACCAGCACGGCATCGTGCACCGCGACATCAAGCCCGCCAACGTGATCATCACCGACACCGGCGCGGTCAAGGTGATGGACTTCGGCATCGCCCGCGCCCTGCACGGCGTGCAGTCGACGATGACCCAGACCGGCATGGTCATGGGCACCCCGCAGTACCTGTCGCCCGAACAGGCCCTCGGCAAGGCCGTGGACCACCGCAGCGACCTGTACGCCACCGGCTGCCTGCTGTACGAACTCCTCGCGCTGCGGCCCCCCTTCACGGGTGAGACGCCGCTGTCGGTGGTCTACCAGCACGTCCAGGACGCGCCGATCCCGCCGTCGCAGCTGCCGGAGGGTCATCACATCCCGCAGGAGCTCGACGGCCTGGTCATGCGCTCGCTGGCCAAGGACCCGGACGACCGTTTCCAGTCGGCCGAGGAGATGCGCGGGCTCGTCCAGTACGCGCTCCAGATGCTCCACGACCAGGGCCCGAACACCGGCACCTGGAACACCGGTCCCGTCACCATGGCGCTTCCGCACGGGCAGCCCGGGTCCAACCCCACCACGGCGATGCCGCAGGGCGGCACGGGCGGTCAGCAGTACCCGCAGCACGCCACGACCTCGCAGTTCCAGCAGCCGATGGTGCCCCCGCTCAACCCCGACGACGGGTCGGCCTTCCCGGGCGGCGGCGGATACGGCAACGGCAGGAACGGCAACGGCAACGGTCGCGGCGGCCAGGGTGGTCACGGCGGCCAGGGCGGCCAGGGCGCCGGCGGAGGCCGCTGGAAGATGGTGGTCTTCGCGCTGCTCGCGGTGCTGGCCATCGCCGGCGGCGTCGCGTACGCGGTGAAGACCGTGGGCGGCAACGGCGGTTCGGGCAACGAGAAGAAGTCCCCGAACACCACGCAGAGTTCGCCGAAGACCCCGGCCAGCTCCGCGGAGACGCCGGCGGACTCCCCCTCGGCGCAGTCCCCGGACACCCCGCGCACGGACGACAGCGGCGACGAGGAGACGTACAGGCCCTCGCCGAGCCGCACCAGGGTCTCGCCGAGCCACAGCGCGCCGTCGAGCTCGCCCTCGTCGAAGCCGTCGGCCTCGGATGAGCCTTCGGCGAGCAACGAGCCTTCGTCGTCCAAGCCGACGACCTCGTCGAAGCCGTCGGTCCCGGTGGAGCCCTCCCCGCCCGACGGCGGTGGCGACGGCCCCGGAGGGAACGACGACGGCACCCGGCAGTAACGGTTGTGACGAAAGGGCCCGACGGAATCACTTCCGTCGGGCCCTTCCCGTGTGCCCGCCCGGGCCCTTCCCGTGTGCCCGCCGGCCGGCAGGTCGCGGCGCGTGCCGCCCGGTCAGAGCGCGTGCTGGTACTCCCGGTCGCGCGCGTGCCTCCCGGCCAGGGTGTGCGCGGTGACGAGTCGCGGTTCGATGCGCATGTAGACGGGGTCGAAAACGGCTCCGTCGACGAAATGCGGACCCGGACCGAAGAGTTCCAGTTCCGCGTTGGTCGGTTCGACGAGTTCCGCGGTGCCGGTGAACTGAACCGACCACAGGCGCCGGTCCCCGGAATTGAAGTTGTCCGCGCCGTACGAGACCACGCTGCCGTTGCACGCCTGGTGGTGACCGAACCCGGCGTGCATTCTCAGCACGACCCTGCCGTCCACCACGATGTGCCGGGCGAGGGCGAGGAAGGGCAGCGCGCGCATGCTGGTGGCCACTCGGCCGTACGGCACCCGGCGCAGCAGTTCGATGGCGTGGAGTTCCTCAGGGGACATGTGCTCCACTGTCCGCCTCCGACACCTGGTCGGGAAAGGGGATCCCGCCCCGTCGATCAGGGACGTTGGTCCCGAATCGACCGGTCCGCCACCCCCTTTCGGCCGGCCTAGGCGCGCTTTTCGGCCTGGAGGCGGGCCACGTACGCGGCGGCCTGGGAGCGGCGTTCCATGCCGAGCTTGGACAGCAGGCTGGAGACGTAGTTCTTGATCGTCTTCTCCGCCAGGTGCAGCCGCTCGCCGATGACGCGGTTGGTCAGACCCTCGCCGATCAGGTCGAGGATCTTGCGTTCCTGCTCGGTGAGGTGGGAGAGCCGGTCGTCGCCCTTGCCGTTCTTGCCGTCGCGCAGCCGCTCCAGCACCCGGGCGGTCGCCACCGGGTCCAGCAGGGACTTGCCGGCCGCGACGTCCCGGACGGCGCTGAGCAACTCATTCCCGCGGATCGCCTTGAGGACGTAGCCCGAGGCGCCCGCCATGATCGCGTCGAACAGCGCCTCGTCGTCGGCGAACGAGGTCAGCATCAGGCACTTGATGTTCTCGTTCTGGGAGCGGACCTCGCGGCAGACCTCCACGCCGCTGCCGTCCGGGAGGCGGACGTCGAGGACGGCCACGTCGGGACGGGTGGCCGGGATGCGGACGAGTGCGTCGGCGGCCGTACCGGCTTCCCCGACGATCTCGATGTCGTCTTCGACCGACAAGAGTTCATGGACGCCCCGACGTACCACCTCGTGGTCGTCCAGGAGAAATACCTTGATTTTTCCGTCTTCGCGCACAAACTCATCTTCACACACTCGTTCACATACTCTCCGTTTTCGGCCGGTGCAGCCGTACGGCCCTTATCGCCCTTCCGGGTGTTCGTCTTTGTGTGCGATTGCGGGTGCGGAGGGTTCGCGGTCGGGTCCGCCCGTTCGGGAGCTGCGGCGTTCCTCCATCAGTGATCACCCTTGAACCCCTTCCCTGCCGGAGTTACCCGGGATAACGTGCCGTTGTTCCGGCCCCCTGCAAGGCTGTGACCAGTGGTTGTTCCCGAAGTCGCCGGTTTACTTGGATATCCAAGCAAAATCGCAGGTCAAACGGGGTTTCGCAGTTATGCGGGGCACTGGGTAACGTGCATTGCGCAGGGCACTCGCCGGGGCACCTGTCACGCCTGAATCCCGTACGTTCCGCGCACCCACCCCGTGCTCGGGTACAGATACAGGTGAGCCGCACTGGACCCCGGAGAACCCGGGTGCCGGACCGACGGAGGAGCACACGTGACCGTGGAGAGCACTGCCGCGCGCAAGCCGCGACGCAGCAGTGGCACCAAGCGGGCGGCAGGCGCAGCCGGCGCCCGCAAGACCGCCGCTGCCACCGCACAGCCGCACGACGCCGAGCCTCAGCTCGTACAACTGCTG
Source organism: Streptomyces sp. NBC_00513 (assembly GCF_041431415.1). Lineage (GTDB taxonomy): Bacteria > Actinomycetota > Actinomycetes > Streptomycetales > Streptomycetaceae > Streptomyces. The sequence continues at coordinate 3,945,918 of NZ_CP107845.1, read as the reverse complement.
ACGCCCGAGGGAGAACGGGTCGAGGTCGCGGACAACCCCGACATCGCCGAGTTCGCTCCTTTCGTCGCCGACATCACCACCGACGACCTGCGCGATCTGTATCGCGACATGGTCCTCACCCGCCGTTTCGACGGCGAGGCGACCGCCCTGCAGCGTCAGGGCGAGCTGGGCCTGTGGGCCTCGCTGCTCGGCCAGGAGGCCGCGCAGATCGGTTCCGGGCGCGCGCTGCGCGACGACGACTACGTCTTCCCGACCTACCGCGAGCACGGTGTGGCCTGGTGTCGTGGGGTCGACCCGACCAACCTGCTCGGCATGTTCCGCGGTGTGAACCACGGTGGCTGGGACCCGAAGATCAACAACTTCCACCTGTACACGATCGTCATCGGCTCGCAGACCCTGCACGCGACCGGTTACGCCATGGGTGTGGCCAAGGACGGCGCCGACTCGGCCGTCATCGCCTACTTCGGCGACGGCGCGTCCAGCCAGGGCGACGTGGCCGAGGCGTTCACCTTCTCGGCCGTCTACAACTCCCCCGTGGTGTTCTTCTGCCAGAACAACCAGTGGGCGATCTCCGAGCCGACCGAGCGCCAGATGCGCGTACCGCTCTACCAGCGCGCCCAGGGCTTCGGCTTCCCGGGCGTCCGGGTGGACGGCAACGACGTCCTGGCCTGCCTCGCGGTCACCCGGTGGGCGCTGGAGCGGGCCCGCCGCGGAGAGGGCCCGACCCTGGTCGAGGCGTTCACCTACCGCATGGGTGCGCACACCACCTCCGACGACCCGACGAAGTACCGGCGCGACGAGGAGACCGCGGCCTGGGAGGCGAAGGACCCGATCCTGCGCCTGAAGGCCCACCTCCTCGCGACGGACGGCGCCGACGAGGCGTTCTTCGAGCAGCTGGAAGTCGAGAGCGAGACCCTGGGCAAGCGGGTGCGCGAGGTCGTGCGCGCCATGCCCGACCCGGACACGATGGCGATCTTCGAGAACGTCTACGCGGACGGGCACGCGCTCGTCGACGAGGAGCGCGCCCAGTTCGCCGCGTACCTCGCGTCCTTCGAAGGTGGGGAGTGACCGCCATGGCCGTTCAGAAGCTGACCATCGCGAAGGCGCTCAACGATTCGCTGCGCAAGGCCCTGGAGACGGACCCCAAGGTCCTGATCATGGGTGAGGACGTCGGCAAGCTCGGCGGTGTCTTCCGCATCACCGACGGTCTCCAGAAGGACTTCGGCGAGGAGCGGGTCATCGACACCCCGCTCGCCGAGTCGGGCATCGTCGGCACCGCGATCGGCCTGGCCCTGCGCGGCTACCGGCCGGTCGTCGAGATCCAGTTCGACGGGTTCGTCTTCCCGGCGTACGACCAGATCGTCACGCAGCTCGCGAAGATGCACGCGCGGTCGCTCGGCAAGATCAAGATGCCGGTCGTCATCCGCATCCCGTACGCGGGCGGCATCGGCGCGGTCGAGCACCACAGCGAGTCCCCGGAGACGCTGTTCGCGCACGTCCCCGGCCTGAAGGTGGTCTCGCCCTCGAACGCGAGCGACGCCTACTGGATGCTTCAGCAGGCCATCCTCAGCGACGACCCGGTGATCTTCTTCGAGCCGAAGCGGCGCTACTGGGACAAGGGCGAGGTCGACGTCGAGGCCATCCCGGACGCCCTGCACGGGTCCCGGGTGGCGCGCGAGGGCACGGACATCACCCTGGCTGCCTACGGCCCCATGGTGAAGGTCTGCCTGGAGGCGGCGGCCGCCGCGGCCGAGGAGGGCAAGTCGGTCGAGGTCGTGGACCTGCGCTCGATGTCCCCGATCGACTTCGACGGACTGCAGGCCTCGGTGGAGCGGACCCGCCGGCTCGTGGTCGTCCACGAGGCGCCGGTGTTCCTCGGCGTGGGCTCGGAGATCGCCGCCCGCATCACGGAGCGGTGCTTCTACCACCTGGAGGCGCCGGTGCTGCGCGTGGGCGGATTCCACGCCCCGTACCCGCCGGCCCGCCTGGAGGACGAGTACCTGCCGGGCCTGGACAGGGTGCTCGACGCCGTCGACCGCTCGCTGGCGTACTGAGGAGAGCCCTGTGACGATCCGTGAATTCAAGATGCCCGACGTGGGCGAGGGCCTCACCGAGGCCGAGATCCTCAAGTGGTACGTCCAGCCGGGTGACACCGTCACCGACGGTCAGGTCGTCTGCGAGGTCGAGACGGCGAAGGCGGCCGTCGAGCTGCCGATCCCGTTCGACGGCGTGGTCCACGCCCTCCTCTTCGAGGAAGGCGTCACGGTCGACGTCGGCCAGGTGATCATCTCCGTGCGGACCGGTCCGGCGGAGGAGGCCCCCGAGGCCGCCGCCCCGGCGGCCGTCGCGGCCCCGGCCGTGGCCGAGGAGCCCGTGGTCGAGGCCCGTCAGCCGGTCCTGGTCGGCTACGGCGTGTCCACGGCCTCCACCAAGCGCCGCCCCCGCAAGGGCGCGGCCGAGGCGGGCGCCGCCCCGGCCGCCTCCGTGGCCGCGCGCAACGGCTCGGCCGTCGCGCCGTCGGTCGCCCCGGCCGTCGTACCGGCCACCGTGGTTCCCGCGCAGAACGGCTCGGCTCCCGCCGCGCCGACCGGGTCCGAGCGCCCGCTCGCGAAGCCTCCGGTGCGCAAGCTCGCCAAGGACCTCGGCATCGACCTGGCTCTGGTGATCCCCACCGGCGACGGCGGGGTCGTGACCCGGGAGGACGTCCACGCGGCGGCCGCCGCGGCGATCACCCCGCAGACCGCGCAGGTCCAGGCGCCGGCCGCCGTCCAGGCCCAGGCCCCCGCCCCGGTGGCGGCCGAGGCGGTCGTCCAGGCCCCGGTCGACACGGCCGTGCGCGAGACCCGGATCCCCGTCAAGGGCGTCCGCAAGGTCACCGCCCAGGCCATGGTCGGTTCCGCCTTCACCGCGCCGCACGTCACCGAGTTCATCACCTTCGACGTGACCCGGACGATGAAGCTGGTCCAGGAGCTCAAGGACGACCCGGACCTCGCCGGTCTGCGGATCAACCCGCTGCTCCTGATCGCCAGGGCCGTCCTCGTCGCGATCCGCCGCAACCCGGACGTCAACGCGTCCTGGGACGAGGCGGCCCAGGAGATCGTGCTCAAGCACTACGTCAACCTGGGCATCGCGGCGGCCACTCCGCGCGGGCTGATCGTCCCGAACATCAAGGACGCCCACACCAAGTCGCTGCGCGAGCTGTCCGAGGCCCTGTCGGCCCTGGTCGGCACGGCCCGGGACGGCAAGACGTCCCCGGCGGACATGCAGAACGGCACGCTCACCCTCACCAACGTCGGCGTCTTCGGCGTCGACACCGGTACGCCCATCCTGAACCCCGGCGAGTCCGCGATCCTCGCCATCGGCGCGATCAAGCTCCAGCCGTGGGTCCACAAGGGCAAGGTCAAGCCGCGCCACGTCACCACCCTGGCGCTGTCGTTCGACCACCGTCTGATCGACGGCGAGCTCGGCTCCCGCTTCCTGGCCGACATCGCGGCGGTCCTGGAACACCCCCGCCGCCTCCTCACCTGGTCGTAGCGGTCGCAGCACCGTCGTACGCGCCGATGGCCGGGCCTCCCTCGCGGGAGCCCGGCCATCGGCCGTCGCGGGCCCGCCCCGCCACCGGGTAGCCTCCCGCCGGGGAAAGGGGGCCGGGTGCCCATCGCCGAACTGCAGGTGTACTCCGTCGAGCGGGCCGACGTGACCGGCGGGGTGTGTGTGGTCCGCTGTATCGGCGGGGTCGCGCGCGCCGGTCAGGTCTACGCCGTCGGGGACCTGCGGCTCGGGCTGCGGCGCATAGAGCGGTACGGGCGGGCCGTCGGCTTCTTCGACGCCGGGCACGTGGCGCGGGTCCACCTCACCGGCGCGGTGGTCGCGCTGCTCGGCCGCGGGCAGGTGCTGACGTACGTACCGCCGGACGGCCATTCGCTGGACGAGCTGGAGGCCTGGCTGGCCACCGATCCACCCCTGCTCGACGAACCCCACCCCGAGACCCTGCGCGCCATCGCCGTCGCCCGCACGCACGACCGGGCGCTGCCCGACGCCGCGCGGATGCGGTGGGGGCGGGTGGCGCTCGCCGCGATCCTGCGGGCGGGGCGGCCCGACGACCTGACGCGCGGAGCCGAGACGGCGGCCGTACGGGGCTACCTGATCCGGGAGTTCGGGCCCGGCCGCGGCGGCGATCCGGCGGCCCTGTGCCGGGACGTGCTCGCGCTGATCGACCTGACCCCGGCGCGGGCGGCGGCCGAGGCGCGGGACTGGCGGAACCTGCCGCGCGAGCGCATCCTGCACCTTCGGCGGATCAAGAACCTGGTGCCCTGGGCGACCCTGGTCCGCGGCCACCTGGCGGCCGACGACCCCCTCGCGGAGGTCGTCGACGCCTGGACGGCGGTACGGGGCCTGCTGCCCTAGGCCCTGTTCGGCCTGCTGCCCCGGCGCCCCGTCGAACGTCTAGCCGGCGGCCTTGGCGGCGTTGCCGAGCACCTTCGTCGGGGTGATGCGCAGGACCACCCGCACCTGCTCGGCGGGGGCCTCCACGAACTCCTTGCCGCCGCCGGGGCCCAGGTACTCCTCGGCGATCCGGTTCGCCACGGCCCGACCGGTGTCCTCGGTCACCGAGGCGGTGCCGCGGATCTCGGCGTACAGGAAGGGGTTCGCGAGGTCGAAGACGGTCAGGCCGACCCGCTCGTCGCGGACGAGGTTGCGTTCCTTGCGTCGGCCCCGCTCGGTGGAGACCAACAGCTCGTCGCCTTCGCGGGACACCCAGACGACCGAACTCTGCGGTCCGCCATCGGGGTTGATGGTCGTGAGGACGGCGGGATGCGGCGCGTCCAGCAGCCCCCGCACGGTGTCGTTCAGCTCAACAGTCATGCGGGCGAGCCTAGTCGGGGCCCCCTCGCGCGCGGCTCGGTTCGCGTACGACGATCCGATTAACCGAGGTCCCCGCTCACCCCCACGGCAGGTTCACCCAGGGGCTGCCCGGGTCGTTCGTCAACTCCCGGTGAACGGTGACCATTTCCTCGTACCAGTGGCCGAACTCCTCCTCGTCGAACTGCATGCACCGACCGAGGACGAACCCGGCGGACAGCTCCTCCCACGAGCGGTACGCCAGCCGGCAGGCCTTCCCCGCCCGGACGACGGCCCGCTCGGTCTCCTCCAGGGTCCCGAAGCGGGCGCCGAGTCCCCAGCGGGCCATCTGGGAGGCCCGCCCGAAGTCCCACGCCTCGACGGAACGGACGTACGCGCCCCCGCTGAGCACCCCGTCGGCCCGCAGGCGCTGCTCGTAGCGGGCGATCCGGCCGATGACCCGCTGGAGGCCCGCGATCTCCCCCTCCACCTCGGCGGTGGGTCGGGGTCGTGCGACGGTCACCCCGTCGGGGGTCAGCTGCGGCTCTGCGGCCCGGTCCGCGTTGGCCCGCAGGGTGGAGGCGGTGGCGTGGCGCCAGTGCTCGATGTCCACCGGCCCGGCGAACTCCTTGGTCAGGGCGACGCGCACGCGCAGCGCGAACTCCCAGACCGGGCTGACCACGTCGGCGTTCAACAGCCGCTCGGTCATGACGTGCCACTCCTCGCGGGTGGTGACGCCCCAGGACTCCCGGAGCTTCTCCCGCTCCAGGGAGTAGCCCTGACCGTGGTAGGCGAGCGAGTTCCAGAACGTCCCGGCGCGCACCGACAGGTGCGCGCCGCAGGCCAGCCCGAAGGCGACGGGCCCGCGCAGGGGGCCGCCGAGGTGCAGGGCGTGGACCTTGTCGCGTTCCAGTCCGGTGTAGTCGCGCGGGCGCCGCTCCACGTGGAACTTCCAACTCGCCGCGTGCGCGGGCGAGATCGGCAGGAACACCTCGAAGGGGGTGCCCGGGTTGACGGCCAGGTAGGGGACCGCGCCCGACGGATAGCAGTCGGCGAACCAGTCGAGGCTCGCGATGTCGAAGACCAGGTCGGGGGTGGGCACGGGCAACATGCCCTCGGTGAAGGCGATGTAGGCGTGCGCCTGGACCTGCGGGAACCAGGTCCGCTCGGGCCGGACCTGGGTGGGATGGGCGTCGAGGAACGCGCGGGACTGCGGGACCAGGAGGCGGGCCCGCGCCAGCACGTCGAGGAGGCCCGGCCAGTTCCCCGCCGCCCTCGCCTCGTGCAACTCTCGTTCGATGACGCTCGGCGCGGTCCAGGTCCCCATGCGGAAACCCTAGCGGGGTCCCCGGGCGGGCCGGCCGGCCCGGTTCCCGTCCGCCCGGCGGGTCACCGCCCGCACCCCCGTCCGCCTCCCGGGGCGTACGACCCCCGTGCCACCGCGCGACCTCGCGGACCCCCTTGACGCCCCCCGCCGGCAGGGAGACGCTCCCGGGTCTCGCTCGCATCCGTACGGGCGACCGCACACTGGGGGGCCGGTATGCCGCAGGAGTCTGTCCGGACGGCGGGGGAGTTGCGGGCGCGGCTCGCGGAACGGGGGGCGCGCTGGTCGGTGACCGAGCACCTGGCCGACACGGAGCGCGTGCCGCGCGCCGCCCTGGGGCTGGAGCCGGGGGCGAACCTGACCTCCGCCGAGGAGGCGGGGACCGTCGATCTGCGGGGGCTGATCGGGCGGGTCAGCGGCAATCCGCACCTCACCCGGCGCAGGGCCGCGCACGGCCTGCTGCCCGGGGCCGGGGGGTCGCCGGCGGGGGCCCGGCCGGCCGCCGTGGACTGGCGGAGCCGGTGGGGGTGGCCCTGGCTCACGAAGGTGAAGGACCAGAACCCCTGCGGGTCGTGCTGGGCCTTCGGGGCGGCCGGGCTGGTGGAGTCGATGGCCCGGATCGAGCACGACGTGTGGGCGGAGCGGTCCGAGGGGGACGTGCACGACGGGCTGAAGTTCACCTGCGGGCAGGGCTCCAACCCGGAGACCGCCCTGGACTGGATCACCACCCACGGCGGGCTCGCCGACCCGGACTGCTGGCCCTACTCCACGCCCCCGCCCGGCCTGCCCGCCGAGCGGCGCGAGGCCTGGGGGGCCGAGTACACGCCGAGTTGGGACCGTTCGGGGCGCACGGTGCGCGTCACCGAGTACGTGCGCCTGGGCGACACGGAGCAGCAGAAGGTGTGGCTGGACACCGTCGGCCCGCTGACGGCCTGCTTCGACGTGTACGACGACTTCTTCGGGCTCGGCGCGGGCGTCTACCACCGCACCAGCGACCGACTCGCGGGCGGACACTGCGTGTTGATCGTCGGCTACGACGACGCGGCCGGCTGCTGGCTGTTCAAGAACTCCTGGGGGACCGGCTACCACGTCGGCGGCTACGGCCGCATCGCCTACGGCGAGGTCGACATCGACCGCTGGGCCAAGTGCGGGCTGCGTGACACCAACATCGACCCGTGGAGCAAGCGCCGCCTGCACACGGGCAACGTGTACGAGAGCGGCAACGGCCGCGCCCACCGCAACTTCGAGCTGCTCGCCGGCACCGGCGCGGGCGCCCTGCGGCACTGGTGGCGCGAGGGTGACGCGCCGTTCGCCTGGTCCCGGGCCGGCACCTTCGCCGCGGACGCCTCGGGCCAGCCCGCCTTCACCGGCACCACCTACAACCGGAACATGGAGTCCCTGCACGTCACCACGGGCGGCCGGCTCCGCCACTGGTACTACGAGCAGTCCGGCGGCGCCTGGCGCGACGGCGGCGCCTTCGGCCCGGGCGACGCGGCGGTCGGCTCGACCCCCGCGTTCATCCAGAGCGACTACGGCAAGCCGGGCAACTTCGAGGTGGTCGTGCGGACCGCCGACGGCCGGCTGAACCACTGGTGGCGGATCAACGGCGCGCCCTGGACCTGGAACGACGGCGGCCGGTTCGCCTCCGGCATCGCCCACTACGGTCCGGCGCTGGTCCAGACCCGCGGCCGGCACCTCGACCTGCTCGCGGCCCGCGACGACGGCCGAATGCAACTGTGGTGGCGCGACGACCCCAACGGCTTCGTCTGGCGCGCCGGCGAGGTCTTCGGCAGCGGGATCGTCTCCGCGCCGTGCCTGATCGAGGGCCAGTACGGGGCCGTCGACGAGGACACCGCCGGGAACTACGAGTTGTGCGCCGTCGCCGAGGGCGGCCGGGTCGAGCACTGGTGGCGCGGGAACGCCGCGGGGGCCGCCTGGACCCGCGGCGCGGTCTTCGGACACGACGCGCTGGCCGTCACCGGGATGCTCCAGGGCAGTTTCGGGTTCAACCTGGAGGTCATCGTCCTGCGCACCGACCGCCTCCTCCAGCACTACTGGCGCGACGGCGCGGGCTGGCACGAGGGGCCGGTGATCGGCCCGGCCTGAGAGGGGGCCGCGCGGATGGAGGTACGGAGCATCGTGCTCGCGCCGGGCGAGACGTACGAGCTGCGGCTGACCGGGCGCGGGGCGCGCGGGTACGTGTGGACCTGGCAGGTCGGCGGCGACGCGGACGCGGTCTCGGTGACGCAGCCGGACGGGCCCGGGCGGGCGCAGACCCCACCGCTGCCGGGGGCGGCGGTGGAGCGGGTGTACCTGGTGCGGGGGATCGGCGCGGGCGGCCGGGCCCGGGTGCGGTTCGCCCAGGTCCGGCCGCCGTACCCGCAGGAGGCCCCGTACGACGAGTTCCTGTTGGAGGTGGAGGTCAGCGACCACCCGTCCCGCTCGGCCGGGACCGGCGGGGCTTGAGGGCCCACTGTTGGACGGCTTCGAGCGGGCCCCGCTCGAAGCGGCGCAGCCACAGGGCGGAGCCGGCCACCAGGGTGAGGGCGACGCCCGCCCACAGGCCCATCACCCACCAGGGGCCGGTGCCCGCGAGGCGCCCGGTGAGACCCAGGCCGAGGCCGTAGCAGAGCAGGACGCACAGCAGGTTCTGGGTGACGTAGCAGGACAGGGCGGTGCGGCCGACCGAGCCGAGGGCGCCGGTCACGGCGGCGGGGACCCGCAGGCGGTCCAGGGCGATGCCGATCAGCCCCATGTAGCCGACGGCGATGAGCGGGGCGACGGCGTAGCGGCCCAGGACGAAGAACGCGTCGCCGCCGAGCACGGCGGCGATTCCCGCCGGCATGCCGAGCCCCAGCCCCCAGGCGGCCATCCGGCCCCGGATCCGACGGCCGTCGGCGGTCGGGGCGAACGCGCCCGCGCGGTGCAGGCGGACGCCCAGCAGGAAGAGGAACACGAGCAGGCCGAAGCTGAAGACGGGTTCGATGCGCAGTATCGCCGCGTGCTGGAGGCGGAAGGCGATCTGTTCCGCCCAGGTGCCGTCGGCGTACAGCGCGACCGTGTCCGGGTCGGGCTCCGTCGGGGTGCCTTCGGGTCCGGCCGTGGAGGCGACCGTCACCAGGGCCACCAGCGCCAGGTGCGTTCCGCCGGCCACCCACATCGCGCGCCGCCGGACCTTCTCGGAGCGGGCGAGCAGCCAGGCGACGAGGAGCGCGGTGACGGCGTAGCCCATCAGCACGTCCCAGGCGAAGATCAGCAGGAAGTGCAGGGTCCCTTCGAGGAAGAGGAAGGCGGCCCGCCGCCAGTACCGGCCGGGCCAGGGGGCGCCCCGGCGCGCCGCGGAGTCGTACTGGATGGCCAGGCCCACGCCGAACAGGATCGTCAGCAGGGCCAGGAACTTGCCGTCGGCGAGGAAGCGGAAGAGCGTCTCGGCCAGGTGGGCGGGGGTGGGGTCCGCGAGGACGTCGGGGCTCCCCGGGCCGCCTTGGACGACACCCCATTCGGAGCCCGGCGAGGCGAAGATCCACACGTTGGTCATGAGCGTGCCGAGGATCGCGGCTCCGCGCAGGACGTCGAGGAGGGGGAGCCGGGTCGTCGTCACCGGCGGTGCGAGCAGGGTCTCGGACATGACTCCAGCGTCTCGGCGGACGGGGCGGCGCACGTCCTGCGGGTGAACGAAGCCGGGGTACATCCTTCGATGCAGCGAACGGGCCGTCGCCTCCTCCCCGCCCCCGCGCCTCCCCTCCTCCCCGATGTCCGGACGTGCTGGCCGGATGCGCTGTCCGGATGCTGGACGCGGAAGGTCGTTGCACCGTTCATGTATCTATCCTGTGCGCATGCCATCAGCAGCCACCGCCGTGACCGCCGCCGACCGCGTCTACCGACACGTCAAACAGGGTGTCCTGGACCGCCGCTTCGAAGGCGGCCTCCTGCTCACCGAGGGCGAGGTCGCCGAGGCCGTCGGCGTGTCCCGCACACCGGTGCGCGAGGCGCTGCTGCGGCTGGAGACCGAGGGGCTGCTGAAGCTGTACCCGAAGAAGGGCGCGCTGGTGCTGCCGGTCTCCGTACAGGAGATCGCGGACGTCATCGAAACCCGGCTGCTGGTCGAGGAGTTCACCGCCCGCAAGGCCGTGCCCGCCCCGCCGGCCCTGCTGGACCGGCTCGCCGCGCTCATCGAGGAGCAGCGCCGGCACGCCGCCGAGGGCGACCTGGTCGCGCTGATGGCCGCGGACCGGGGCTTCCACGCCGAGATCGTGCGCCACGCCGGCAACCAGATCCTGTGTCGGCTCTACGACCAGCTCCGCGACCGCCAACTGCGCATGGGCGTGGCCCTGTTGCACGCCCACCCCGAACGGGTGGAGCGCACGCTCGTCGAACACACCGAGATCCTCGACGCGTTGCGCTCCGGGGACGCGGACACGACCGCCGCCGCCGTACGGGCGCACGTGGGCCGCGTCGAGGCGCTGGTGCGGGGGGACGCGCGATGAGCGCCCCCGTGCCCGCCCCGCGGACCGCGGCCCTGCCCCTCGATCCCCCCGGCGGGCGGAAGGCCGTGGCCGTCTGGTCGATCGGCGTCGCCGTCTACTTCGTCGCGGTCATCTTCCGTACCAGCCTGGGGGTCGCCGGCCTCGAAGCCGCGGACCGCTTCCACGTCAACGCGTCGGCGCTCTCGACGTTCTCGCTGCTCCAACTGCTGGTGTACGCGGGCATGCAGATACCCGTCGGCCTGATGGTGGACCGGCTCGGCACCAAGAAGGTGCTGACGCTCGGCGCGGTGCTGTTCACCGCCGGGCAGATCGGCTTCGCCCTGTCCCCCTCCTACGGGACGGCGCTGGCCGCGCGGGCCCTGCTCGGCTGCGGTGACGCGATGACGTTCATCTCCGTGCTGCGGCTCGGGACCCGCTGGTTCCCGGTCCGGCGCGCGCCCCTCATGGCGCAACTGGCCGGGCTGGTCGGCATGGCCGGCAACCTGGTCTCCACGCTGGTGCTCGCGCCCGTGCTGCACGGCGTCGGCTGGGTGGCCGCCTTCGCGGGCAGCGCGGTGGCCGGACTGATCGTGCTGGTCCCGCTGACGCTGTTCCTGCGGGACCAACCCGACGGCCACGCGCCCACCGCGGTGACCGTCACCGGGACGCCGGGCACGGGCGGGTTCGTACGCCGCCAGATCGCCGCGTCCTGGCGGGAGCCCGGCACCCGGCTCGGGCTGTGGGTGCACTTCACCACCCAGTTCCCGGCCATGGTGTTCCTGCTGCTGTGGGGCATGCCGTTCCTGGTGGAGGCACAGGGGCTGTCGCGGACCACCGCGGGCGGGCTGCTCACCCTCGTCGTCGCCGCGAACATGGGCTTCGGGCTGGTCTACGGCCGGCTCGTCGGACGCCGCCAGTCCGCACGGATCCCGCTGGCGCTGGGCACGGTGGGGGTGACGGCCCTGCTGTGGGCGTCGGTCCTGGTGTACCCGGGCGACCGGGCCCCCATGTGGCTGCTGGTCGTCCTGTGCGTGGTGCTCGGCACCTGCGGACCGGCCTCGATGATCGGCTTCGACTTCGCCCGTCCGGCGAACCCGGCCGAACGGCAGGGAACGGCCTCCGGGATCACCAACATGGGCGGCTTCCTCGCCTCGATGACCACCTTGCTCGCGGTCGGCGTCCTGCTCGACGCCACCGGCGACAACTACCGGATCGCCTTCTCGTCGGTGTTCTTCCTGGAGGTGCTGGGCATCACCCAGATCCTCCGACTGCGAGGGAGGGCGCTGGCCCGCGAACGGGAACGCGCCCAGGAGTGGCGGCCCGTCGTCGCGGCCCCTTCCGGCGAGCCCGACCCGTCACACCCCTCGGGTCCCGTCGCCCCGGCGTCCGCGTCGGCGTGAGCCGTACGGGGCCACGGGATCACCGGATCAACAGGTCAGGGGGTCACGGGGAAGTGCGCCAGGATGGCGTCCGCGAGGTCGGGGTCGCCCTCGACCTTCACCCGGTCGGCGACCGCGCGCGGCCGTACCCGGCCCCCCGCGAGGCGGACGTACGTCTCCCAGTCCATCGTCAGCGTCACGGCCGGCCCCAGCGACGGCGACTTGTCCAGGGTCCCCTGCCCGGCCGCGTCCACCCGTACCGTCCGCATGAACTCCAGCACGCCGTGCACGTCCAGCACCACGGCGGAGTTCGCGGGCGCCCCCGCCTTCTTCGCCACCACCTTCGGCAGCCCGGCCAGCAGCATGTCCCGTGCCACGTACGCGCCCGGCGAGTCCCAGTTGCCCGGCGCGCCCAACGCCGCCCGCAGATCCTGCTCGTGCATCCACACGTCGAACGCCCGCAGCCGCAACGCCTGCTCCAGCGTCACCTGCTCGCCCAGCGGGCCGCGCACCATCGTGGCCGGGTCCCGCTTCTCGTTGCGCAGCTGCCGCGCCCGACGGATGACGGTGTACTCCAGCTCCGAGGTCATCTCCGGCGCGGTGTGGTGGCGCCGCACGTCAACCTGTACTTCCATGTACCGGGTGAACTCGTCCACCACATGCCGCAGATCCCGCGGCAGCGTGTGGATCGGCCGGGGGTCGCCGAGCTGCTCGCACTCGATGCCGATGACGTGTGACACCACGTCACGGACGGACCAGCCGGGGCACGGGGTCGCCCGGTTCCACTCCCCCTCGGGCAGGGGAAGGACCAGCTCGGATATCGCCTCGATGGAGTGGGTCCACGCGTCGGCGTAGGGCTGAAGGCTGGGATGGACGGTCAACGGGACCCCTCGCGTGCTGTTCAGTGGCGCGTTGTGGACTATTCCCAAAACTACGCTGCCGGTGAGCACCCCGGCAGTGCTTTCGTGTGACGATCGTAGGCCCGAGTCGAGGGCTACAAGTCCAGGACGGTGGTAGTGTGCGCGCCTCTTTGATTCAAATCGCGGTGAACGACGGGGAGTCGGTGTCCTCCCGGCGGACGCGGGTGGCCGACCTCGTACGGGAGCAGAGCGGCTCCGACCTCGTCGTGCTGCCCGAACTGTGGACGGTCGGGGCGTTCGCCTACGAGCAGTTCGAGACCGAGGCCGAGCCCATCGACGGCCCCACCTACGAGGCGATGTCCAAGGCCGCGCGCGACGCCGGGGTCTGGTTGCACGCCGGCTCGCTGGTGGAACGCGCGGGCGACGGCTCGCTCTACAACACCGCCCTGGTCATCTCCCCGGCGGGCGAGCTGGCCGCGACCTACCGCAAGATCCACCGCTTCGGCTTCGACCAGGGCGAGGCGGTGCTGATGTCCCCCGGCGACTCCCTGACCACGGTGGCCCTGCCGGAACAGACCCTCGGCATCGCCACCTGCTACGACCTGCGCTTCCCGGAGCTGTTCCGGGGCCTGGTCGACGCCGGGGCGACGACGATGGTCGTGGTCGCCGGGTGGCCGGCCCGGCGCCGCTCCCACTGGACGCTGCTGAACCGGGCGCGGGCCGTGGAGGACCAGTCGTACGTCCTGGCGTGCGGGCTGACCGGCACCCACGCGGGCGTCGAGCAGGCCGGGCACAGCCTGGTGGTGGACCCGTGGGGCGAGGTCCTCGCGGAGGCGGGAACCGGCGAGGACGTGCTCACCGTGGAGCTGGACTCGGCGAAGGTCGCCGAGACCCGCGAGCAGTTCCCCGCGCTCAAGGACCGCCGGATGGGACGCTAGGCCGTCCCGTCAGGGGGTAGGCGTGGATCGACACCGACAGGAAGCGGGCGTGGCGTGCTGGAAACGGACGGGAACGAGAGCGGGCGGGACGGCGCCGAGGGCGCCGGGGCGGCGGTCGAGGACGCGCGGGACACCGAGGCCGTGATCGAGGCGGCCCTGGAGCCCCACGACCCCTCGGCCGGGGAGGTCGCGGCCCGCGACCGGGTCCGCGCCCGGGCGGAGGGCATGGCCCACCACGAGGCCGCCGCCGCCCTGGAGGCGGCCCTGAAGGCCGCCGGCGACCTGTCGCGGGCGGACGCCCCGACCCGGGCGGCCGTCGCGGAGTGGCAGCGCCTCACCGACCACCTCCTCGACCACGGAGGCCCGTACAGCACCGGGTCGGACGCCTACGTGCAGGGACAGCTCACCGCCCGGGACAGCCACCGGCACGACCGGGTGACCGGACGGTCGTCGGGGTAGGCGTCCCGGTTGCGGCGGCCCGTCAGTCCTCGTCCCGTTCCTTCTCGGCCATCCGGATCACGCAGACCGCGACGGCGATCAGCAGGGCCGCGTCCGCGTCCTCCCGGACCACGTCGACGGCGTACGTCTCGCGGACCCGGTACCACTGGCGGGAGATCAGCGCGAGCAGTTCTCCGTCGTACTCGACCTTGAACTCGCGGTCGAGGATCCGGCCGCTGACGTCGACCTCGGTGCCCTCGGCCAGCGTGACGCGGTAGTGGTTGCGCAGCAGCGAGAGGCGCTTGCGCCGGATCACGGCGAGGCGCCGCTCGTCGCGCTCCAGGGTCATCGCGTCGCGGAAGGCGAGCCACTTCTCCCGCAACGTGATCAGGATGTGCCCGTCCGGGTCCTTCAGTTCCAGGGTGTCCCGCAGGCGCAGCGCTTTCCCGTCGACGAGGAAGGCCTGCCGGCCGTCCTCGTCCTCGATCCAGTAGTCGTCGCCGATGGCGAGCACTTTGTCCCGTACGAGGTATTTCATGCGCTGATCCGTGCCCGCGATAGGTTGCGTGCATGCCTCTGCTCTTCGTGACCGACCTGGCGTACCCGGCGCGCGGCCGCCGCTACTGCGACGAGGACATATTCCTCACCTCCCGGCTCCGCGAGCACTTCCCGCTCGCCCTGTGCCATCCGCTGGACGCGGAGCGGCTGATGCCCGGCTTCGACGCGGTCGTGGTCCGCAACAGCGGCCCGGTCCTGCACCACCAGGCCGCGTACGACTCCTTCCGCGCCGCCGCGACGGCCGCCGGGACACGGGTCTACAACCCGCTGACCGGCCGCGGTGACATGGCCGGCAAGCAGTACCTGCTCGACCTGACCGAGGCCGGCTTCCCGGTGATCCCCACCGTCGACGACCCGGCGCTGCTGCACCGGCTGCCGTCGGTGCCCTCGTACGCGGTGAAGCCCAAGCAGGGCGCGGACTCCATCGGGCTCACCTTCACCGCCGACCCGGGCTCGGTGACGGCCGGCGAGTTCCTGATCCAGCCGCGCGTCGACTTCGCGTACGAGGTGTCCTTCTACTTCGTCGACGACGCCTTCCAGTACGCCCTGTACGCCCCGGACCCGGCCCGCCGCTGGGAGTTGGAGCGCTACGAGCCCACCGCGGAGGACCTGGACTTCGCCCGGTCCTTCATCGCGTGGAACACCCTCGCGCACGGCATCCAGCGCGTGGACGCCTGCCGCGCCCCCTCGGGGGAACTGCTGCTGGTCGAGCTGGAGGACCTGAACCCGTACCTGTCCCTGGACCTGCTCCCGGAGCCGGTCCGGGAGTCCTTCGTGACGGCCCTCGTGGCCTCGCTCAAGACCTTCACGGAAGCCGGCGGCTGAGGTCGGACCGGCTGTCAGACCCGGGTGCCAGGCTCCTCCCATGGACAAGCAGACCTTCTGGAAGCTGATCGAGACGGCCCGCGCGGACGCGGGGGACGACGGGGTGGCGCGACGGGCGTCGGAGCTCCTCGCCGCGTACCCGCAGGGGCGGATAGCCGCCGCCCAGCAGGTGGTGTGGGACCTGCTGGCGGAGTCCTACCGGGCGCCGCTCTGGGCCGCCGCGTACCTGATCAACGGTGGCTGCTCCGACGACGGTTTCGACTACTTCCGCGGCTGGCTCCTCACCCAGGGCGAGGCGGCCTTCACGGCGGCCCTGGCCGACCCCGACTCCCTGGCGGACCACCCGGAGGTCCGCGCGGCGGCCTCGGCGGGCGAGGAACTGTGCGACGAGGAGGCGCTCTCCATCGCCTGGACCGCGTACGGGATCGCCACGGGCCGGGAGCTCCCGGCGGACTCCTTCACGATCAGCTACCCGACCCTGGACCCGGACTGGTCCTTCGACTTCGACGACACCGCGCAGACCGCCGCCCGCCTGCCCCGCCTGAGCCTCCTGCTCGCCTCGGCGTGACCCGCAGGCGTGTCCTGCCGGCGGGGTCCTACAGTCCGGTGGTGTCGAGTTCGAGGTCGAACGGCTCCGGCAGCCGCACCGGCGTCCCGAAGGGGTGGGGGCCGTCGGTCCGCGTGTAGCCGAGCCCGCCCGGCTCGGAGAAGACGGTGACGGTCTTCTCCACCCGGTCGACCAGCAGGTACAGGGGCGCGCCGTACTCGGCGTACCGCTTGCGCTTGACCACGCGGTCGGTCTCCGCGTTGGACTCCGAGGTCACCTCGACGATCAGGAGCGTCTGGTCGGGGACGAGAGCCTTGCCGCCTTGCGCCAGATCATCAGGAACCACCGCGATATCGGGGATGTACCAGTTGGACGATCCCGGCAGATCGAGGTTGCCGGAGCCTTCCACACAACCGAGTTCGTCCACCCTCCCCTCGATCTGGCGACGGACGATCTTCGCGGCGCGCTCGTGGTCCCAACTCGGTGTCACTTGCGTGATGATCCCTTCGACGATCTCCGTTCGGTCACCGCTGTGGTGCCGGATCGCGTACTTCAGCGCGTGTTCGGGGTCGATGCCCCGGCCGTAGTCGTGCGCGGTGGTCATGCCGGATGCCTCCTTCGCCGTGCGGCCAGCGTGCCACGGAGGACCTTGCCCCGTCGTCACCCGCGCGGGTGTTCCCGGGCGGGGGTGAACCGCCTCGGTCGTCAGTCGCCGATCTGGTGTTCCACGCGGTGGCGGATGTACTCGTCCGGATGGGACCGGGCCGTGGCCACCGCCGTGTCCACCAGGTCGTGCAGCTCCGGCGGGTAGGCCGACTTGCGCAGCGGCAGGCCGGGCAGGACGCAGCGCCGGACGTCCAGGTGATCGTTGGCCACGAACTCGCGCAGGGCGGCCTCGTTCCACTCGACCACCACGGCCGAACCATCCTCCGTCCCACGGGCGGCTCCGGGGTTCTCCGCCCGCACGGGCGGCAGCCGCAGCAGGGACACGTTCGACCAGTACCAGGCTCTCGCGGCGCCCGCCCGCTCGGCGTTCGTGCCGGTCCTCAGGTACCCGAGCAGCGCGGATTGGACGCGCCCGCGTCCGAACGCGCTCAGAGCCGGCTCGACGAAGCCACGGTTGGCGCTCGGGTTGGGATCGTGGACGTCATCCGTCGTTTCCCCCCGCCGTGCGCGTGTGATCCGACGTTCATATCAGGATGGCAAGCTTGAAGCATGAACGATGCCGTCCCGGCGCCCACCCCCGCGCCCCGCCGCAGTGCCCGACTCCGTGCCCCCGAGCTGATCGGCAAGGGCGGCTGGCTGAACACCGGAGGCAAGGAGCTCACCCTTGCCGACCTGCGAGGACGCATCGTCGTTCTCGACTTTTGGACCTTCTGCTGTGTGAACTGCCTGCACGTGCTCGACGAGCTGCGGGAGCTGGAGGAGAAGCACCGGGACACCCTGGTGATCATCGGTGTGCACTCGCCGAAGTTCGTGCACGAGGCCGAGCACACCGCCGTCGTCGACGCCGTCGAGCGCTACGGGGTGCACCACCCCGTGCTCGACGACCCCGAGCTGGCCACCTGGAAGCAGTACGCCGTCCGGGCTTGGCCCACGCTCGTCGTGATCGACCCCGAGGGGTACATCGTCGCCCAGCACGCCGGCGAGGGCCACGCCCACGCCATCGAGCGGCTGGTCGTGGAGTTGGAGGCCGAGCACGAGGGCAAGGGGACCCTGCGGCGCGGTGACGGGCCGTACGTGGCGCCCGAGCCCGTGGCGAGCGATCTGCGGTTCCCCGGGAAGGCGCTCGTCCTGCCCTCCGGGAACCTGCTGGTGTCCGATTCGACGCGGCACCAGCTCGTGGAGCTGGCCCCGGACGGGGAGAGCGTCGTACGGCGCGTCGGCAGCGGCGCGCGCGGTTTCGGGCCGGACGCCTTCAGCGAGCCGCAGGGTCTCGCGCTGCTGCCCGACGGGCGGGTGGTCGTCGCGGACACCGTCAATCACGCGCTGCGGACCTTCGACCCGGAGAGCGGGGTCGTGGAGACCGTCGCCGGGACCGGCCGGCAGTGGTGGCAGGGTTCGCCCACCTCCGGTCCCGCCCTGGAGGTGGACCTGTCCTCGCCGTGGGACGTGGCCTGGTGGCAGGGCAAGGTGTGGATCGCGATGGCCGGCGTCCACCAGCTGTGGACCTGGGACCCGGAGTCCGGCACGGTCGAGCTCGCCGCCGGCACCACCAACGAGGGGCTGGTGGACGGGCCGGCCGCCGAGGCCTGGTTCGCGCAGCCCTCCGGGCTGGCGGCCACCGAGGACCGGCTGTGGATCGCGGACTCCGAGACCAGCGCGGTGCGTTACGTCCACCGCACCGACACCGGTTACGCGATCACCTCCGCCGTCGGCACCGGCCTCTTCGACTTCGGTCACCGCGACGGCCCCGCCGGGCAGGCGCTGCTCCAGCACCCGCTCGGGGTGACCGCGCTGCCCGACGGCTCGGTCGCGATCTGCGACACCTACAACCACGCCCTGCGCCGCTTCGACCCGGCGACGGGCGAGGTCACCACGCTGGCGACGGACCTGCGCGAGCCCAGTGACGCGGTGCTGGTCGGCTCGGACATCGTGGTCGTCGAGTCGGCGCGGCACCGGCTGACGCGGCTGCGGCTGCCGGAGGAGGCGGTACGGGTGGACGCGGTCGCGCACCGCACACGGCGGGCGGCGACCGAGGTGGCCCCCGGCCGGTTGCGCCTCGACGTGGTGTTCCAGGCGCCGAGCGGGCAGAAGCTCGACACCCGCTACGGCCCCTCGACCCGGCTGCTGGTCTCCTCGACCCCGCCGGAACTGTTGGCGGGGGGCGAGGGCCCGGGCAGTGACCTGTTCCGCGAGCTGGAGTGGAACCCGGACGTCTCCGAGGGCGTGCTGCACGTCTCGGCGATGGCGGCGTCCTGCGACGACGACCCGGCCAACGAGTACCCGGCCTGCCACGTCCACCAGCAGGATTGGGGCGTGCCGGTGAAGGTCACCGCCGGTGGCGCGGACCGCCTGCCGCTGGTCCTCGCCGGGATGGACGACTGATCCGAGGCCCGGGCCTCGCGGGACGGACGCCCGTCCCCGGGCCCGGGCCTCGCGGTCAGGACTTCAGCAGTACGTCGAGCAGCCGGTCCGCGAACGCGGCCGGCCGCTCGACGCAGCCGACGTGTCCGCCGGGGAACTCGGCGAGCCCGACGCCGAGTCGGCGCGCCAGCGCCTCGGCCGGGCGTCGCAGGAGCAGCCCGCGCGAGTCCTCGCCGGCCGCCGGGACCAGCCGGTCGGCGTGCGGGGCCAGTGCGTCGAGGTCGGGCAGGTGCCCGGTGAACTGGCGCAGTTGGCGTTCGAGGAAGAACGGCGCGTTCGCCGACATCCGCCGGAACACCTCCTCCGGCGGCGGGGTGTGCGCGGCGGGGGCGCGGCGTTCGCCCCCGGCGGCGTCGCCCCCCGTACCGCCCCCGGCGTCGCCGCCGCCCGTGCCCGCCGCCATCACGGCCATCGCGGCCTCGACGCCGCGCTCGCGGTGGGCCTCCACCACCGAGGCGAAGAAGCTCCGCTGCTCGGCGGCGTCCGGCAGCAGTTCCACCAGCGGCGGTTCGTGCGCCACCACCCGTCGTACCAGGGTCGGGTGGCGCTGGAGCAGGTCCACGGCGACGATCGCGCCGGCGCTGATGCCGAGGACGTACGCCGGTTCATCGGTGACCGCGGCCAGCAACAGGGCGGCGTCGTCGGCCTGTTCGGCCGGGCTCTGGTCCTCGGGCGGTCCGTCGAGTGGGCTGCGCGTGGTGCCGCGCGGGTCGGGGGCCACGACCGTGAAGTGGTCGGCGAGGGTGTCGGCGAGGGGGTCCCACACGGCGGCGTCGGCGCCGCCCCCGGGCAGGAGCAGCAGGGCGGGACCGGAGCCGCGGATCTCGTAACGGAGGGTGGCGCCGGGGACCTTGAGCGTGTGGACGTGCATGGTGCCGCAACCTTTCCTAGGGCTTCTAGGTTGCAACCTAGCTCTTCTAGGGTCACGGTGCACGGCGAAAACCCCGCCCCGGACAGGTCCGGGACGGGGTCGTGGAGCAGGGGGCGGTCAGCCCTCCAGGAACGCCACCAGGGCGTTGGCCAGCAGGAACGGGTCGTCCGCGCCGCACAGTTCACGGGCGCTGTGCATCGACAGGATCGCCACGCCGATGTCCACGGTCTGGATCCCGTGCCGGGCGGCCGTGATCGGGCCGATCGTCGTGCCGCAGGGGATGGAGTTGTTGGAGACGAAGGTCTGCCACGGCACCCCGGCCCGCTCACAGGCGTCCGCGAAGACCGCCCGTCCGCTGCCGTCCGTCGCGTACCGCTGGTTGACGTTGACCTTGAGGATCGGGCCGCCGTTGGCGCGCGGGTGGTGCGTCGGGTCGTGCCGCTCCGCGTAGTTGGGGTGCACGGCGTGCCCGGTGTCCGAGGACAGGCAGACGGTGCCGGCGAAGGCCCGCGCCCGGTCCTCGAACGTGCCCCCGCGCGCGAAGACGGAACGCTCCATCACGTTGCCCAGGAGCGGGCCGTCCGCGCCGGTGTCCGACTGCGAGCCGCTCTCCTCGTGGTCGAACGCGGCCAGGACCGGGATGTGGTCCAGGGGCTTGTCCGAGCGTGCCGCCGCGGCCAGCGCCGCGACGCCCGCGTGGACCGAGATCAGGTTGTCCATGCGCGGTCCGGCGAGCAGTTCGCGGTCGCGGCCCAGGTAGGAGGGCGCCTCGATGGAGTGGACCATCAGGTCCCAGCCCGCCACCGAGCCCTGCGGCAGGCCCTCTTCCTCCTCCAGGAACGCGATCAGGTCGCCCTCCCGGACCTCGCCCAGACCCCAGATCGGCTGCATGTGCCGCTGCTTGTCGAGCTTGAGGCCGTCGACGTTCACCGACCGGTCCATGTGCACGGCCAGCTGCGGGACGCGCAGCAGCGCGCGGTCCACGTTCACCAGGCGCTCGGTGCCGTCGCGCAGCGTCAGCCGCCCGGCCAGTCCGAGGTCCCGGTCCAGCCAGGTGTTGAGCAGCGGGCCGCCGTAGACCTCGACGGCGATCTGACGCCACCCCTGGGAACTCATGTCGGGGACGGGCTTGACCCGCAGGTTGGGGGAGTCGGTGTGCGCGCCGACGATGCGGAACGGGGTGTGCGCGGCGGCACCCTCCGGCACGTACCAGGCGACGATCGCGCCGCCGCGGAGCACGAACCTGCCTCCCGAGCCCGCGTCCCAGGCGTCCGTTTCCGACACCTGCCGAAACCCGGCCTCCTCCAACCGCGCCGCGGCGTTGGCCACGGCGTGGTACGGCGACGGACTCGCCGTCAGGAAGGTCTTCAGATCATCGGTGTGGCCGCGATCGAAGCGGGTGGGAGAGCTCATGTGGTTCACCTAACGACGGTCGTGTTCGCCTTGGCCGGGCTGCGGCGGATGGCAAGGGGTCGGGGCGGCGCGGGATGTGTGGTCCGCGGTCCCGTGGTCCTCAGCCCGGCGGACGCTCGAATCTGCGCTGCAACTGCCGCCGCTCACCCCGGCGGATGCGCGGGAGCATCTCGGGGGTCTGCGCCGGTCGCTGCGCGCGTCTTCTGCGTCCGGCGCAGAAGATACAGGCCTCGCCCGGCGGGGCGTCGGGGTCGATCGGCGCCCCGGGGTGCTCGGAGCATCCCGAGGCGTTCCGCGGCCGGGACAGTTCCCGGGCCACGATGAAGGCGCGGTGCAGGTCGTCCGCCATCCGCACGAACTCCTCCGGCGGGGAGGAGAGACCCAGGTGGAAGCGCCGGTCCTCGATCGTGCGGAGGAAGGCGCGCAGCGCGTCGTGGGTGTACGGAGGGTCCGGGACGGGATACCCGAGCCGGCGCTGTTCCCCGGCGGCGGGCGCGGCGCCGGCGGTCCGGCCGCCCTGGCCGCGCAGTCCGAGGCGCCGCCGGTCGTTGCAGATCAGGCAGCGGCCCCAGCCGTCGGGGGCCTCGGGGTCGAGGGCGCCGTTGGGGTGCTCGGGGCAGCCGGTGTAGCTCTTGGCGGGCGCCAGCCCGGACGCCGTCTGGAAGGCGATGTAAAGGGCGTCGGCGACGCCGTCGTACTCGGCGGGGTGGGCGCCGTCGTACAGCTCCCGCATGTGGTCGCCGAGGCTGCCCAGGGTCGCCTGCAGCTCCTTGAGGGCGTACGGCCGCCCGGTCGGGACGGAGTACCCCCTGCTGCCGTGCTGATCCTGTGGGCTCATGCCTACGAGCGTGCCATGAACGACCGACAACGGAAGAACGGCCCCGTGAAAACGGCGCGGGCCGGACCCCGTGACGGGATCCGGCCGTTGCCGCTACGTACACCGCGTACAGCTGTGGGGTGCCTCGGGGCCTGGGCCCACGTTGACGACAGGACCTAGAAGGCGGCCTCGTCGAGCTCCATGAGGGTGTTGTCCACCGACTCGGCCAGCGCGCGCTGGACCGAGACGCCGGGGAGGACCTCCGCGGCGAAGAACTTCGCGGCGGCGATCTTGCCGGTGTAGAAGGGGACGTCCTTCGCGGAGGCCGTCGCCAGCTTCTCGGCGGCCACGGCCGCGCCCTTGAGCAGCAGGTATCCGACGACCACGTCGCCGGAGGCCATCAGCAGGCGGGTGGTGTTCTGGCCGACCTTGTAGATGTTCTTGACGTCCTCGCCGGTGGCGGTGAGGTCCACGATCATCTGGCCGACGATGGCCTCCAGGTCCACGGCGGCCTTGGCGAGCGCGTCGCGGGCCGGGGCGAGGTCGTCGCCGCCGACGGCCTCGGCGAGGAACTTCTTGATCGTCTCGGAGAGCACGTTCAGGGAGGCGCCCTGGTCGCGCACGATCTTCCGGAAGAAGAAGTCCTGGCCCTGGATCGCCGTGGTGCCCTCGTAGAGGGTGTCGATCTTGGCGTCCCGGATGTACTGCTCGATCGGGTATTCCTGGAGGTAGCCGGAGCCACCGAAGGTCTGCAGCGACTGCGCGAGCTGCTCGTACGACTTCTCCGAGCCGTAGCCCTTCACGATCGGCAGGAGCAGGTCGTTCAGGCCGATGAGCGCGGACGCGTCCTCGCCGGCGGCCTGCTTGACCTGGATCTCGTCCTGGACGGAGGCGGTGTACAGCACGAGGGCGCGCATGCCCTCGGCGTACGCCTTCTGCGTCATGAGCGAGCGGCGCACGTCGGGGTGGTGCGTGATGGTGACCTTGGGGGCCGTCTTGTCCATGAAGTTGGCCAGGTCCGGACCCTGCACGCGCTCCTTGGCGTACTCCAGGGCGTTCAGGTAGCCGGTGGAGAGCGTGGCGATGGCCTTCGTGCCGACCATCATGCGGGCGAACTCGATGATCATGAACATCTGGCGGATGCCGTCGTGCTTGTCACCGATCAGCCAGCCCTTGGCGGGGTGCTGGTCGCCGAAGGTCATCTCGCACGTGTTGGACGCCTTGAGGCCCATCTTGTGCTCGACGTTCGTCGCGTAGACGCCGTTGCGCTCGCCCAGCTCGCCGGTCTCCCAGTCGAAGTGGAACTTCGGGACGAGGAAGAGCGACAGGCCCTTGGTGCCCGGGCCGTGACCCTCGGGGCGGGCGAGGACGTAGTGGAGGATGTTCTCCTCCATGTCGTGCTCACCGGAGGTGATGAAGCGCTTGACGCCCTCGATGTGCCAGGAGCCGTCGTCCTGCTGCACGGCCTTGGTGCGGCCGGCGCCGACGTCCGAGCCGGCGTCCGGCTCGGTGAGGACCATGGTGGAGCCCCAGCGCTTCTCGACCGCGATCTCCGCGACCTTCTTCTGCGCCTCGTTGCCCTCTTCGTAGAGGATGCCGGCGAACGCCGGGCCGGAGGAGTACATCCAGACGGCCGGGTTCGCGCCCAGGATCGTCTCCGCGAAGGCCCAGATGAGCGAGCGGGGCGAGGTGGTGCCGCCGATCTCCTCGGGCAGGCCCAGACGCCAGTACTCGGAGTCCATGAAGGCCTTGTAGCTCTTCTTGAAGGACGCCGGGACGGGCGCGGTGTTCGTGGTCGGGTCGAAGACCGGCGGGTTGCGGTCGGCGTCCTCGAAGGAGGCGGCCAGCTCGTTCTCGGAGAGCTTGGTCATCTCGCTGAGGATGGTCTTGGCGGTCTCGGTGTCCATCTCACCGAACGGGCCGGTGCCGTACAGCTTGTCGCGGCCGAGCACCTCGAAGAGGTTGAACTCGATGTCGCGGAGATTCGACTTGTAGTGCCCCATGGCGACGGCTCCGTTAAGGCTCGGGGAGACAGGTTCCTCGTACATACCAATCGGTAACGTCATGATGCTACCCGTCGGTAATAACAAGCAACCCCTTACCGGTGACTGTGACCAGCATCAAGCCAGAGTGACTGGAGTGCCGCCGGAATCCCAGACCCGTGCGGGGCCGGGATCTCGGGCGCCGGGCGGGTCCGGGGAGGCCGTCGCGGGGCGGGTCCGCGGGGGCGGGTCCCCGGGGCGGGGGCTACGGGGGTGGGAGTTCGGCCCAGACGGTCTTGCCGCTGTACGGGCCGGGGCGCACGCCCCAGCGGGCGGCGACGGCGTCGAGCACGGCCAGGCCCCGCCCGCCCTCGTCCTCCTCGCTCGCCCGGCGCAGGACCGGCCACAGGCGGGGGTCGGGGTCGCTGACCTCCACCCGGGTGCGGCCGTCGGCCGTGCGGGTGATGGCGAGCGTCACGGGGGTGCCCTCGCCGACGTGCACGATCACGTTCCCGACCAGCTCGCTCACGCAGAGCTGGAGATCGTGGCAGGGCGCGTCCACGTGCGCCCGCACGGCCCGCCGCAACGCCGACAGCTCCTGCGGCACCGCGAGCACCCCGGCACGGAACGGCCTCACCGGCGCGGGGCCCGGTTCAGGGCGGCGGCGAGGGCGCGGGCGGTGGCCGGGTTGCACGGTCCGAGGGCGAGCAGCGGTGGCGGGGTTCGGTGGGTCGCGGCGTAGGAGGGGAGGTGCAGGTCGAGGGAGGGGAGCGTGATCCCGTGCGCGATCAGCGCGCTTCGGAGCTCGGTCAGTGCCTCGATGGCGAGGCGGTCGCCGGCGTGGTCGCTCATGGGGGGCATCCGTTCCTGTGCGGAGTGTGCGGAGTGTGACGAAGCCCTCACAGGCTGGGGTCGCGGTGCGTACCGTGGGAAGGGTTTGTATTCGCCTACGCGAGGTGTGGAAGGGGTGGGGGTGCCCGCATCCAGGGAGATCGATGGGGCGGCCGGGGTTCCCGAGTTCTACGGCAAGGAACTCCGGTGGCAGCGCGAGAAGGCTGGTCTGACCCTTGAACAGACTGTGCGGGGTTGCTTCTACTCGGTGAGCTTTCTCAGCGAGATCGAGCGGGGTCGGCGCCGCATGCCGGAGGATCTCGCGCAGCACGTGGACAAGGTGCTGGAGACGGACGGGTTCTTCGCCCGCTGCTGTGCGGACGTGAGGAAGGCCCGCCGGCACATCCACGGCCGCTACTTCGCAGAGGTCTTGGAGATGGAGGCCCGTGCATCGGACATCGTCGAATGGGCGCCCACACTCATACCGGGTCCTCTGCAACTGGAGCCGTACATCGAGGCGGTGGTCTACGCGGCGCATCCCCAGGCGACGCAGGACGTGCTGAACGAGCGGATCAGGACGCGCAGGGAGCGGGCGTGGGTCATGGAGGACGCCGAGGGGCCCGTCTCGTGGGTCGTCCTGCACGAGTCGATCATTCAGCAACCGATTCTGGGATACGGCGACATGGCGGAGCAGCTCGCCCATGTCGCGGCCGTCGCCCGGCGTCGCCAATTCGTGCCGCAGATCCTTCCTGTCGACGCGGGGGCGCACCCGTTCATGAGCGAGTCCACGTGGCTGATGGAGTTCAGCGGCGCTCCTCCGGTGATGTACACGGAGAGCATGTACACCGGTCAGGTGATCGAAGAGCCGGGGACGGTGAAGCAGTGTCGCAACGCCTATGACCGCTTGAGGGCCGCTGCGTTGCCGCCCGAACTGTCCCTGCGGCTGATCGAGTCGGCTGCGGCGGACTACCGGAACGGCAAGCGGCCGCGAGAGTTCTCCTCGCGGCTCACGGTGTAGGCCGACATGCAAGGCTGTCGGCCGGGGAGCTGTCCGGCTGACGGTGGTGGCCGGTACCGGCGGGTACGGCGTCGGGCGCTCGGTAGGGTGGGCCGCATGTACGGCTACGACCAGACTCCGGGCGCCCAGCAGCAGGGCTATGCGCAGCAGCCCCCGCCCCAGCAGGGCTACGCGCAGCAGCCGCCGCTGTACCCCGAGCCCTCGCCGCCGTCGCTCGCCGACGCGGTGCGGGCCTTCACGACCGGGTCCCTGTCCGCCGAGGACTTCCAGCAGATCTTCGCGACGTCCAAGGTCTACTGCCCGCGCGGTGACACCCCGGGCTTCCTGGCGCTGCACAACACGCAGCAGCCGGTGATCCCCATGTTCACCACGCTCAAGGAACTGCGCCAGTACGCCGGCAAGGAGTCCAAGTACTTCGTGATCACCGGTGCCGAGGTGATCGATCTGCTGCCGACCGGCTACGGATTCGTCCTCGACATGGAGGGCGACCACCGGATGGTGTTCGACGCGAAGGCCGTCGAGCAGATGGTCGACTTCGCGATGCGCCGGATGTACGGCTAGTCCGGGCCCTCCCCACGCGGCACACGGCTCTCCCCGCACCTCGCATCGGCCCGCCCCGGCACCGCCGGGGCGGGCCGATGTCGTCGCGGGTCGGTGTGTACCGGCTCGGGTGTGACCCGGTTCGGGCGAGGCGCGGGTTCAGGCGCGGTCGGCTCGGGCGCGGTGCGTCCGGCGGCGCCAGGCGAGGGCGGCGGCGGTGCCCAGCAGGAGCGCGGGTACGGCCCAGGCCCAGAGCACGTCGAGGTCCGGGCGGTGGGCCAGGCTCTGCCGAACGCCGGCGAAGGCGACGACCAGGGCCACGTAGCCCGTGCCCTCGCCGCCCTCGGTGACCGCGGCCCAGCGGAGCAGCAGGCAGCCGACGAAGCAGAACGCGCTCCAGGTGGCGAGGTACGCCCACGGGGAGCCGGGCTGCGGCGACAGCGGCATGCCGGTCGATGCCCAGCGGAAGGCGGCGTAACCGGCGCCGAAGAGGCAGGCCGCGGTGACGAGGGACCAGAGGACCGCGGAGAGCACGGACGATGTGCGGCGCTCGTCGCGCTCGTCGCTGCCGACGTTCTCGGCGTGCTGGTTGCTGTTCCAGTCGATGTCGTCCATGCGGTGGCCCCTTCGGTCGGTCCTCGTCCCCTGTCCGGTGGAAAGACTCAGGTCAGGGGCTCTGGGTTGACGCGGGAATGACATCGGGTGGCGCGCTGTTCTGCGAGGTGTGGCAGAAAGTTCGAGTTTCAACTAAACTCGACGCCAGAAGGAGGTTCCGACCATGCCTGCAGTGACTGTGGAGAACCCGTTGACGCTCCCCCGCGTCGCGGAGCCCGCCCAGGAGACCGCCGCCCGCAAGGTGCTGGCCGTCACGAACGCCCCGGGTGGTTTCGAGGGCGAGGGGTTCCCGGTGCGCCGCGCGTTCGCCGGGATCAACTACCAGTACCTCGACCCGTTCATCATGATGGACCAGATGGGCGAGGTGGAGTACGCGCCGGGCGAGCCGAAGGGCACCCCCTGGCACCCCCACCGCGGCTTCGAGACCGTCACGTACCTCATCGACGGAACCTTCGTCCACCAGGACAGCAACGGCGGCGGCGGAGTCATCAACGGGGGCGACACCCAGTGGATGACCGCCGGTTCGGGCCTCCTGCACATCGAGGCCCCGCCGGAGTCCCTCGTCGTCTCGGGCGGGCTCTTCCACGGCCTCCAGCTGTGGGTGAACCTCCCGGCCACCGACAAGATGATGCCCCCGCGCTACCAGGACATCGGCGGCGGCCAGGTCCAGTTGCTGTCCACCCCGGACGGCGGCTCGCTGCTCCGCGTGATCGCCGGCGAACTGGACGGCCACGAGGGCCCCGGCATCACCCACACCCCGATCACGATGATCCACGCGACCATCACCCCGGGCGCGCAGATCACCCTGCCGTGGCGCGAGGACTTCAACGCCCTCGCCTACGTACTGGCCGGGCGCGGCTCGGTGGGCCAGGACCGCCGGCCGATCCACAAGGGCCAGACGGCGGTGTTCGGCGAGGGCGGTTCCCTGACCGTCCGCGCGGACGAGTCCCAGGACTCCAACGCCCCGGACCTGGAGGTCGTCCTGCTCGGCGGCCGCCCGATCCGTGAGCCGATGGCGCACTACGGTCCGTTCGTCATGAACAGCAAGCACGAACTCCAGCAGGCCTTCGACGACTTCCAGGCCGGCCGCCTGGGCACCGTCCCCACGACGGCGCGCACCCGCTGACCGACCGCCCCACGCGGTCACCCCACGACGAAGGCGCCCCCGGATTCCGGGCGGCGCCTTCGTCGTGCGCGGTGCCGGCGTGCGCCGGCCAGGCGGCCTCAGGCCGGGGCCGTCTCGTGGTCCGGGGCGGCCGGGGTGCCGTAGCGGGTGCGGAGTTCCGACGCGATGCCGAAGGCGGCGGCGGTGAGGGGGACGGCGAGCAGCATGCCGAGGATCCCGGCCACGCCGGCGCCGGCCGTGATGGCCAACATGACCACCGCCGGGTGCATCTGCACGGTACGGCTCTGGATCATCGGCTGGAGCACGTGGCCCTCCAACACCTGTACGGCGAGCACCACGCCGAGCACCCACAGGCCGGTCACCCACCCCCGGTCGGCGAGGGCGACGAGGACGGCGATGGCGCCGGACAGGAACGCGCCGAGGTACGGGATGTAGGCGCCGACGAAGACCAGCGCGCCCAGACCGAACGCGCCGGGCACGCGCAGGATCAGCAGGCCGGTCGTGATGCAGACGGCGTCGATCAGGGCGATGAAGGTGGTTCCGCGCATGAACCCCTCGACGGCCTCGAACGCCCGCCGGGCCATCGCCTCCACGACGTCGCCCGCCGCGCGCGGCCCCAGCGAACGCAGGGCGCCGACGGCGCGGTCGGAGTCCCGCAGGAAGAAGAAGATCAGCAGGAGCGCCAGGATCGAGGTGCCGATGACCTCACCGACGACGCTCATGCCGGCGATCACCCCGGAGGCGGCCGTGCCGCCGAACTTCGCCAGCAGCCCCTTCGCGTTCTCCGCCATGTCCTCCAACGAGGTCCCGGCGGCGCCCAGGTGCCGGGCGAGGTCCTCGCCGGCGCGCCGCAGCGAGGCGACGATCTGGTCGCCCGTGTCGATCAGCGCGAGCGAGACGGCGTACGAGACCCCGCCGACGAACGCCACCACCGCCAGGCAGGTCAGCGCGGCGGCGAGCGACCGGTTGACCTTCATGCGGATCAGCCGCCGGTGCATCGGACCGAGCAGGGCCGTCCCGAGCAGGGCGAGCAGCGCGGGCGTCACGGCGGTCCGGAAGGTGACGCACAACCAGACGAGCACCCCGACCACGCCGGTGACGAGCAGGAGGACGGCGCACCAGGCGGCCAGCCGCCGGACGGGCTCGGGGAGCAGGGGAGTCGACACCGCTGCATCCAACCACGCCCGGATCGTGCCCGCTCACGGGCGGGACGGGGTGACCGGGTCCGCGTCGGGGGCCGCGTCCGGGACGGGTTCGGACTGCTCGCGCAGCTCGAACCAGATGGACTTGCCCTCGCCGCGCGGGTCGACGCCCCACGCGTCGGCGAGCATCTCCATCAGCAACACCCCGCGTCCGCTCGACGCCATCTCGCCCGGGTGCCGCTTGTGCGGCAACTCGTCGCTGGAGTCGGCCACCTCCACGCGCAGCCGCCTGGTCCCCGGCTCGCCCACCGCGTCCGCGACGAGCACCGCGTCGCCGTCCGTGTGCACCAGTACGTTCGTCACCATCTCGGAGACCATCAGCACCGCCGAGTCGACCTGCTCGGAGTCCGCCCAGTCGTGCAGCAGCTCCCGGATCTGCTGCCGGGCTCCCGCGATCCGGGCCGGCTCCGCCTGCGCCACGGTCAGCAGGGTGCGGCGGGACGGTGGCGCCGGGTGGGTCTGCGGGGTGCCGCAGCCGCAGCCCACGCCCTCGCGGCACAGCAGGACCACGGCTATGTCGTCCTCGCGCCGATCGGCCAGCGGGCCGGTGGTGTGGTGCGAGGACGGCCCGTGCACGGCCTGGACCAGCAGATCGGCCAGCTTCTCCAGGTGCCCGGCCGCCATGCCGTCGGCGTCGAGGGCCCCGTCGTCCGGGGTCTCGGCCTCCAGGACCGCCCGGAGCCGGGCCCAGCCCGTGTCCAGGTCGTGGCCGCCGGTCTCGATGAGCCCGTCGGTGCACAACATCATCGTCTCGCCGGGTTCGAGGGTGAACCGGGTCGTCGGGTAGTCGGTGTCCGGGACGATGCCGAGCGGCAGCCCGCCCGCCGTGGACCGCATCAGCACGGTGCCGTCCGTCATCCGGACCACGGGCTCGGGATGCCCGGCGCGGGCCACCTCCAGCGTTCCCGTGCGCGGGTCGCACTCCACGTACAGGCAGGTCGCGAAGCGCGGGCTGAGGAAGTCGGTGTCGTCGTAGGACGCCGAGTCGGCCGTGTCCTGGGTGGAACACAGTCCGGCGAGGAACCGGGAGGCCCGCGAGAGCACCGCGTCCGGCCGGTGGCCCTCGGAGGCGTACGCCCGCACGGCGATCCGCAACTGCCCCATCAGCCCGGCGGCCCGTACGTCATGGCCCTGCACGTCCCCGATGACCAGGGCGAACCGGCCCGAGGGCAGCGGGATCATGTCGTACCAGTCGCCGCCGACCTGGAGTCCGCCGCCGGTCGGGACGTACCGGGCGGCGAGGGCCATGCCCGGGATCTCCGGACCGAGCTGCGGCATCATCGACCGCTGGAGGCCGGTGGTCAGCTCCCGCTCGGACTCCGCCACACCCGCCCGCTGGAGGGCCTGCGCCAGCATCCGGGCCACCGTGGTCAGCACGGACCGTTCGTCCGGCGAGAAGGACACCGGGTGCTTGAACGCGGCCATCCAGGCACCCATGGTCCGCCCGGCCACGATCAGCGGGAGGAAGGCCCAGGAGATCCGGCCGAAGTGCCGGGCGAGGGGCCAGGTCGCCGGGAAGCGGCGCTTGTAGTCCTCCGGGGACGGCAGGTAGATCGCCCGTCCGGTGCGCACGACCTCCGCCGCCGGATAGTCCGTGTCCAGCCGCATCTCCGCGAAGGGCCCCTCGGCATCCGGCCCGTGCCCGTGGCGCCCGATGAGCGACAGCCGGTCGCCGGCCACGCCGAAGACGGCCAGCCCGTCGGGGCTGAACCCGGGCATCGACAGCGACGCCGCCACCCGCAGCACCTCGGCCGTGGACCGCGCCTCGGCCAGCGCCCGGCCCGCGTCCAGCAGGAACGCCTCGCGGGAGCGCCGCCAGTCCCCGGTGATCGGGGTGTGCACGGCGGTGGTGCCGGGCTGCGGCTCGGCGATCTCCTGGATGGTGCCGATCAGCTCGTAGTCCACCCGACCGTCCGGGCCGCGGTTCTCGACGGGCTTGGAACGGCTGCGCACGGTGCGCAGCACCCGCCCGTCCTCGTCCATGATCCGCAGCCGGGCCTCGGCGAGGGTGCCCTCGGCGACGGCCAGGTTCACGATGCCGTTGATCTCGTTCCAGTCCACCGGGTGGAACCGGGACCGTACGGCGACCTCCGGCAGGACGACGTGTTCCGGGGGCAGCCCGAGCAGCCGGGCGGCCTCGCAGTCGAGCGTGACGGTCCCGGACCCGTTGTCCCATCGCCACAGGCCGGTCGCGACAGCGGCCAGGACATCCTCGGTACGCACTCGGTCATCTTTACAGGTGATGATCCGGGCGTGCCTGTTCACGGCCCCCGGCCCCGCCTCCCGGCCGTAGCCCGCACCCGCTTCCCGGCCGTCCCCCGCCCCGCCTCCCGGCCGTGGCCCGCACCCGTCCCGGGTCGCGCCCGGGGGCTGCCCGCGAGCCCCCGCCGCGAGCGACCGCACGGCCGCCGGGCGGGGCCGTCACGGCCCCGCCCGCGCGGCCGGGGCCCGGACGGTAACCTGGGGACGGTTGAATCCACCCTGGTATCGCGAAGAACTGGATGACTGATGCATCGGTACAGGTCCCACACGTGCGGCGAGCTCCGAGCCTCCGACGTCAACGCCGACGTCAGGCTGAGCGGCTGGCTGCACAACCGTCGAGACCTGGGCGGCATCCTCTTCATCGATCTCCGTGACCACTACGGCATCACGCAGCTCGTGGCCCGTCCCGGCACCGCCGCGAACGAGGCCCTGAGCAGCGTCTCCAAGGAGACCGTCGTCCGGATCGACGGCAAGGTCCTCTCCCGTGGCGCGGACAACGTGAACCCGGAGCTGCCCACCGGAGACATCGAGATCGAGGTCTCCGAGGTCGAGGTGCTCGGCGCGTCCGCCCCGCTGCCCTTCACCATCAACACCGACGACGGGGTGAACGAGGAGCGCCGACTGGAGTACCGCTTCCTCGACCTGCGTCGCGAGCGCATGCACCGCAACATCATGCTGCGCTCGGCCGTCATCGCCTCCATCCGCTCGAAGATGGTGGCCCTCGGCTTCAACGAGATGGCGACCCCGATCCTCACCGCGACCTCCCCCGAGGGCGCCCGTGACTTCGTCGTCCCGTCCCGCCTCAACCCGGGCAAGTTCTACGCCCTGCCGCAGGCGCCGCAGCAGTTCAAGCAGCTGCTGATGATCTCCGGCTTCGACCGGTACTTCCAGATCGCGCCCTGCTTCCGCGACGAGGACGCCCGCGCCGACCGTTCGCCGGGCGAGTTCTACCAGCTCGACGTCGAGATGTCCTTCGTCGAGCAGGAGGACGTCTTCCAGCCGATCGAGCGCCTGATGACCGAGCTCTTCACCGAGTTCGGCAACGGCCGCGAGGTCACCTCCCCCTTCCCGCGGATCCCGTTCCGCGAGTCGATGCTGAAGTACGGCAACGACAAGCCCGACCTGCGCGCCAAGCTGGAACTCGTCGACATCACCGACGTGTTCGAGGGCTCGGAGTTCAAGGCGTTCGCCGGCAAGCACGTGCGCGCGCTGGCCGTCCCGGACACCGCCGCGCAGCCCCGCAAGTTCTTCGACGGCCTCGGCGAGTACGCGATCTCGCTCGGCGCCAAGGGCCTGGCCTGGGTCCGCGTGGGCGAGGACGGCGCGCTGACCGGCCCGATCGCCAAGTTCCTCACCGAGGAGAACGTCAAGGTCCTCACCGAGCGTCTCGGCCTCGCGGCCGGCCACGCCGTGTTCTTCGGCGCGGGCGAGTTCGACGAGGTCTCCAAGATCATGTCCGGCGTCCGCGTCGAGGCGGCCAAGCGCGCGGGCCACTTCGAGGAGAACGTCTTCCGCTTCTGCTGGATCGTCGACTTCCCGATGTACGAGAAGGACGAGGAGACCGGCAAGATCGACTTCTCCCACAACCCGTTCTCCATGCCCCAGGGCGGCATGAAGGACCTGGAGGAGAAGGACCCGCTGGACATCCTGGCCTGGCAGTACGACATCGTCTGCAACGGCATCGAGCTGTCCTCCGGCGCCATCCGCAACCACGAGCCCGAGGTCATGCTGAAGGCCTTCGAGATCGCCGGTTACGAGGCCGAGACCGTCGAGCGCGAGTTCGCCGGCATGCTCCGCGCGTTCCGTCTCGGCGCCCCGCCGCACGGTGGCATCGCCCCCGGCGTCGACCGCATCGTGATGCTGCTCGCCGACGAGCCGAACATCCGCGAGACGATCGCCTTCCCGCTCAACGGCAACGCGCAGGACCTGATGATGGGCGCGCCCACCGTCCTGGAGGAGACCCGCCTGCGCGAGCTGAACATCGCGCTGCGCAAGCCGGTCGAGACCAAGGAGACCGAGCCCGTCGAGAAGTCGGTCAAGCAGCACCAGTAGGAACCCGCGGGCCCCGCGCGGGCATGCACGGGTTGCGGGCTGCCGGTTGCCGGTTGCGGTTTGTGCGGCGGCTTGGGTGGCTCGTACGGCTTGTGCGGCTTGTGTGAAGTAGGGCGGCGCTCCCGGATGTCCGGGGCGCCGCCCTTTTCCGTGGCCGGCTGCGGGGCTGCGGGGCCGCGCCCCTGTGGCTGCTGTGGCTCGTCACGGCGCCTTCCGGGTGTCCGGGGCCGGGGTCGTGCCTCCGGCGGGCCGCGTGGCGCCGCAGGGCGCACCGGGGGGCCTCCACGGCCCGGGCGGGCCGGGTACGCGAGAAGGCCGCCGCCCCCGGGGGTACCGGGGGCGGCGGCCTTCTCGTACGTGCCTGCCGACCTAGAAGCGGTCGAGGAGGCCCTTGAGCAGGGCCACCGAGGTCAGCTCGCGGGGCGCGGGCCCCGCGTGGAAGAAACCGGCGTTCTCGGCGTCCAGCTTGCGCAGGAAGTCGAAGCCCTTGCTGTCGTGGTCACCGAAGCCGACGAACTGCCAGTGGATGTCGTGCGCGGCGGCGGCGATGATCGCCTGCCGTGCGGGCTGACGGTTGTCGGGGGCCCCGTCGACCTGGAAGACGACGAGGGCCGGGCCCGTGCCGCCGTCCTTCTGGTACCGCTCGACGACGGCCTCGACGGCCACGTGGTAGCTGGTGCGGCCCATGCGGCCGAGCTCGGCGTGACGGGCCTCGACCCAGGCCTCGTCGTGGCCGTCCAGGGTGAGGTCGGCGGTGCCGTCCACGTCCGTGGAGAAGAACACCGTGTGCACGGTCGCCGCCTCGTCGAGGTGCGCGGCGAGGGCCAGGGCGTGATCCGCGAGGTGCTGGGCGCTGCCGTCCTTGTAGAACCCGCGCATCGAGAAGGACCGGTCCAGCACGAGGTACACCTTGGCGCGCGCCCCGGCCTTGCCCTTGGCGCGCAGCACCTGACCGGCGGCCTTGTACGCCCCGGCCACCGGCGCGGCCCGCCGCTTGACGGCGGCGAGCGCGACGGCCGGCGCCCCGACCCCGGCGGCGACCGCCTCGACGGCGGGTGCGGGTGTGGTTGCGGTTTCGGCGGTGACGGGCTCGGCTTCGACCACGACCGGCTCGACCACGGGTTCGGCGGCGGCTTCGGCGACGACCGGCTCGGCTTCGACCACGGGTGCGGCCTCGGCAGCGACGGGCTCCGGCTCGACCACGGGTGCGGGCTCGACCACGACGGCTTCGACCACAGGGGCGGGCTCGACCACGACGGGTTCGACGACCGGCTCGGCCACGACGGCATCGACCACGGGGGCGGGCTCGGCCTCGGGTGCGGCTTCGGCCTCGGGTGCGGCCTCGGCGGCGACGGGTGCCGCCTCGACCAAGGGTGCGGCCTCGGCAGCGACGGCGACCGGCTCGTCGGCGACCGGCTCCGGCTCGGGTTCGACCGATACCGCCGCGACAGGTGCGGCCTCGGGCTCGGCCACGGCGGCGACCGGCTCCGGCTCGACCTCCGTGGCGGGTTCGTCCACCGTCTCGGCCGTCACGGGCTCGACCTCGGCGACCGCGGGCTCCGCCACGACGGGCTCCGCCGCGACGGGCTCGGCCTCCACGACCTCGGCCTCCACGACCTCGGGTGCGGCCTCGGCAACGACCGGCTCCGCCGTGACCGGCTCCTGAGCCGCTTCGGCGGGTGCCGCCTCCGCCTCGGCCGCCTCGGGCTCCGCAACGGGCTCCGCCTCGGCCTGGGCCGGCGTCTGCGTCGGCTCCGGCGTCGGCGTCGGCTCGGCGGCGGGCTCCGCCGGGCCTCCGGTACCGGTCGAAGGCGCCGGGCGGCGGGCCTCCGGGACGGCCGGCGCGGTCATCACGGTGCCGGCTTCGCGGTCCCGCGGAGCGGACTGCGGGGGAACAGTGGGGTTGTCGAAGGACGCGGCGACCAATTCGGCCGCCGAGTCCATGGGCGTACGTTCCGTCTGACTCGGGACGGCCGCCGATGGGGCGTCCGACGTATCCGGAACCGGTTCGGTAGACCGTCCGAACACCTTGCGCAACAAGCTCCGAATACCCATGGGCCAGGCCTTTCGCATGAGTGCGTACGTCATTTGTCCGTGCTGCGCGGTAGATCCCTGCCCAGAGTGGACACGTAAGGTTATCGGCCCCTTGGCTGGAACTTCGGCAGGGGCGCCTTTCGTGGCGCCAACCCTCGCATGCAACCGGAGCCCGTGGGGAACTGCCCCTCCGCCGTGCCAGGTTCACCGACCGTTCATCCCCGCGCCGCCGCATCGGCGCAACCTCCGCCTAGCGTCACGGCTGTTCGTTCCGACATGTTGTCGGCGCCGTGCACCCTCGGAGGACACCTCGTGCGCAAGCTTCTGCCGCTCCTCGGCAACCCGCATGGGAGCGGCCGTTCCGCTCTCACCTGCCGCTACCGCTGTGGCGACGCATGCTTCCACGAGGTGCCGAACACCAGCGACAACGAGTACGTCGGCGATGTGATCGCCCGCGCCTACTCCCGCCGCTCGATGCTCCGGTCCGCCGCCGTCGTCACGGTGGCCACCGCCGCCGGCACCGCCGTCACCCTGGGCGGTAACGGCTCCTCCGCCAACGCCTCGCCCTCCGTCGACACCCGGGGCTCCGGTGCGGCGGGTATCGGCGACGCGGCCCGCGGTCTGCGCTTCAAGGCCGTCGCGCCGAACACCGACGACAAGGTCACCGTCCCCGAGGGCCACGAGCAGAACGTGGTCATCCGCTGGGGCGAGCCCATCGTCAAGGGCGCCCCGGGCTTCAACGCCGACAAGCAGACCGCCGCCGCGCAGGCCGGCCAGTTCGGCTACAACAACGACTTCCTGAGCCTTCTCCCGCTCGGTGACGACTACGAGCGTCGGCAGCTGCTCGTGGCCAACCACGAGTACACCGACGAGAACCTCATGTTCAAGGCGTATGACCCGGCCAACCCGACCCGCGAGCAGGTCGAGATCGCCTGGGCCGCGCACGGCCTGTCCGTCGTCGTCGTGCAGGAGGACCACCGCAGCGGCAAGCTGACGGCGGTCTCCCGGCACCAGCTCAACCGTCGTCTCACCGCCACCAGCGAGTTCAGGCTGACCGGCCCCGCAGCGGGCTCGGAGCTGCTGAAGACCTCCGCCGACCGCACCGGCACGAAGGTGCTCGGCACCCTGAACAACTGCGCCGGTGGCACCACCCCGTGGGGCACCACCCTCCACGGCGAGGAGAACTTCAACCAGTACTTCGCCAACGCCGGGCAGGTCACCGACCCGACCCAGGCCGCCCGACTCAAGCGCTACGGCATGACCACGGGCGCCACCGAGCGCAAGTGGGAGCGGTTCGACAAGCGCTTCGACACCGTGCAGGAGCCCAACGAGTCGCACCGCTTCGGCTGGGTCGTCGAGCTCGACCCGTACGACCCGTCGTCCACCCCGCGCAAGCGCACCGCGCTGGGTCGCTTCAAGCACGAGGCCGCCCAGCCGCGCCTGACCGAGGACGGCCGTCCGGTCGTCTACATGGGCGACGACGAGCGCTTCGACTACTTCTACAAGTTCGTCTCGTCGAAGCGGATGAAGAAGGGCGGCTCGCGCGCCGCGAAGGAGCACAACCTCACGCTCCTCGACGAGGGCACCCTGTACGTCGCCAAGCTGACCGGTGACTCGCCGGCCGCCGAGATCGACGGCACGGGCAAGCTGCCCTCGGACGGCCAGTTCGACGGATCCGGTGTCTGGATCAAGCTCGCCACCGGCAACGTCTCACACGTCGAGGGCATGACCGCCGAGGAGGTGTACGTCTTCACGCGACAGGCCGCCGACAAGGTGGGCGCCACCAAGATGGACCGCCCCGAGGACGTCGAGCCCTCCCCGCGCACCGGCCGCGTCTACATCGCGCTGACCAACAACACCGACCGCGGCAAGGCCGGCAAGGCGGGCGCGGACGAGGCCAACCCCCGCAACCTGAACAAGCACGGCCAGATCCTGGAGCTCGCCGAGAACTTCGACGACCCGGCGGGCGACGGCTTCGCCTGGCGGCTCTTCCTGGTCGCCGGTGACCCCAACGACCCGGCCACCTACTTCGCGGGCTTCCCGAAGGACAAGGTCAGCCCGATCTCCTGCCCGGACAACGTGGCCTTCGACCCGCACGGCAACCTGTGGATCTCCACCGACGGCAACCAGCTCGGCTCGCACGACGGCCTCTTCGGCGTGGCCACGGCCGGTGAACGCCGCGGTGAGTTGAAGCAGTTCCTGACCGTGCCGCGCGGCGCCGAGACCTGTGGCCCGCTGATCCAGGACAAGCGCGTCCTGGTCTCGGTCCAGCACCCGGGCGAGATCGACGGTGCGTCCGTGGAGAAGCCCCAGTCGGTGTGGCCCGACGGCCCCGGCAAGATCGTCCGCCCGGCGGTCGTGTCGGTCTGGCGCAAGGACGGGAAGAACATCGGCGTCTGAACCGGGCCGGTTGATCAGACCGTTCACCCGACGTCGGTGGGGGGTGTTTCACGTGAAACACCCCCCACCGGCCGCTGTTTCACGTGAAACATCTCCGCGTCCCGTTCAACTGTCCGCGACCAGACGCCCGACGGGCAGGCGCAGGGTCGTCTGCGCGCCCCCGTCGGGGGCGTTGGCGAAGGTCAGCTCCACTTCCAGCACCGCGGCCTGACCCACCGCGATCGTCAGTCCCAGACCGTGCCCGCGGCCCCGGCCCGGGTCGCCCGTGCGGAAGCGCTGCGGGCCCTGCTCGATCAGTTCGGGCGGATAGCCGGCCCCGTGGTCGTGGATCACCACCACCGGGCCCTCGACGGACACCTCGATCGGTGGCTTCCCGTGCTTGTCGGCGTTGACCAGCAGGTTGGCCAGGATCCGGTCGAGGCGGCGCCGGTCGGTGAGCACCACCGTGTCCCGGACCACCCGGACCGAGACGGGCAGTCGGGTGCCCGCGACGGCCCGCCGCACGGCCCGGCCCAGTTCCACCTGGGACAGCTCCGCCTGTTCCACTCCCGCGTCCAGCCGGGAGATCTCCAGCAGGTCCTCGGTGAGCAGGTGCAGGGCCCGGAGCCGATCGTTGATCATTTCCTTGGGGCGGCCCTCGGGCAGCAGCGAGGCAGCGGCGAGTGAGCCCGTCAACGGGGTGCGCAGTTCGTGCGCGACGTCGGCCGTGAACCGTTTCTCGGCCTCCAGCCGTTCCTGGAGCGACCCGGCCATCGAGTCCAGGGCGTGCGCGACGTCGCGGACCTCGTCGTGGTGGCGGGTGTCCCGGGGATCGTCCGGGTCGGCGGGGAGCCCCACCCGGGCGTCCAGGTCGCCGGCGCTGATCCGGCGGGCCACGGCGGCGGTGGTCGCCAGCCGCCGGCTGATCCGATCGGCCAGGAACAGGCCGGCCAGAGCCACGATCCCGGCGGCGAGCGCGGCGGAGGCGAGGATGGCGGTGTCCAGGTCGCGCAGCCGCCGGCGGGTCTGGTCGAAGGGGAGCCAGACGGCCAGCACCTTCGTGTCGGCGGGCCCGGCGCCCCACATCGCGGGTTCGCCGTCGTGCTCGCCGACCATGCTCCCGGTCTCCCCGCGCGCGACGAGCCCGCGCAGGGGGCCCGGCAGGTCGGGCGGGTCGATGACCACGTGCACGTCGCCGTGCACGGTGCCGTACTGGTACTGGTTGACGGCGTCCTCCAGGTCCCGGCCCACGTCCTTGCGGACCTCGCCGACGACCTGTCCTGCGACCACGTTGTGCACGAGGATCCCGAGCACCGCCGCCACCGTGCAGCACACCGCCGTGGTGGTCAGGGCGATCTTCCAGCGCAGACTGCTCGTCACCCGCATCCGGCCCGCCCCCTCAGACCCGGCTCGGGGAGCAGCCGGTCGAACCGTCCTTGGCGGTGCGGCACTCGTCGAGGGTGAGCTGGGACAGGTTGAGGATCTTCGCGTCCGGGTCCCACACGTAGTCGGAGACGGAGACGTACTTGGGATTCGAGGTCGGTTCGCGCACCGCGAGGTGTTCGGCGGCGACCTCCACGCCCTCCAGCACCCCGCGCCGGTACAGGATCCGGGCGATGGCCCCGTCGTCCTGGACGGTGTAGACCCGCAGTTCGCTGTCGCGGCCGTCGAGGTCGAGAGCGGTGATCAGTTCCTCCCGCCCGTTGCCCGTCACGTCGTGCAGGACGGAGGGCCGCATCGGGCAGTCGGGACCTCCGTCCACAGCCTGTGTGCAGAGCGCCAGCCGCTGCGGGGCCCGCGGGTCGACGAGCCGTCCCGTGCCGCCGTCCTGCCGGGCGGAGGCGGTGACGTCGGCCCGTACGACGTCCAGCGGGTTCACGCCGCGCATGCCGGGGCCCGGGGCCTTGGGCAGCCCGGGGACCACGGTGGCGGTGCCCGGCTTCTGGTCCGCCGCGGGTGGCGCCGGGTGGACGTTCTTCCACAGGGTCTGCGGGGCGTGCACGATGCCCAGGTCGCCGTCGCTCCGCAGCCCCTCCACGTCGGAGCACCCGGCCGAGACCGCGAGCAGGGCGGCGAGGACGGGGAGTGCCAGGACGCCGCGGCGCCGGCCGCGCGGGACGGGGGACCTCATGGGGCGATGCTCCCCCGGAGGGGAACCACCGGCCCGGGCACGGACCCATTCGGGGGACGGCGCACCCCCGGGCCCCGCCCCCCGCCCCGGCGCACGGGCGGGGGGCGTCAGTCGGCGGGGGCGGCGATGGCGCGGGCCGCCGCGATCTCCTGGTGGACGGGGGCCAGCACGGAGTCCTCCCTGCCCGCCGGAGCGGGGCCGCCGCGTACCGCCGCCGGGGTCCGGCTCGCGCGCACCCCCTCCGCCAGTCCGCGCAGTTCCCGGACGGCGGCCTCGACCTCGTCCCGCTCGGGGGCGTCCGCGCCGTGGTTGACGCGGACCCGGGCAGCCGTGGTGGCGTCGACGATCCGCTCCACGGCCACCACCAGCGGCCACCACGCGGCGGCCCGCGCCCCCGTCGGCGGCGGCTCGGTCAACGCCCGCTGGAACTCGGTCCGTACGCCCGACAGGTCCCGGTAGATCCGTCGGCGGGCCTGGAGCCGGGCGGTGCGGGCGGCCCGCAGCCCGGCCTCCGTGTCGGGATGGTCCGTGCCGAACGCCCGCTCCACGTACCGGGCGGCGTCGTCCACGGCGTCCGCGAGCCGGTCCCCGATCCGGGTGTGCCAGCTCTCGGGCCAGAGCAGGTACCCCGCGACCAGCGTGATGGCGCAGCCGATCAGGCTGTCCAGCAGCCGGGGCCGGATCAGGTCGAAGCCCTGGTGGTTGAGCAGGTCGGACAGCAGCAGGATCACCGGGGTGATCGCGGCGGTCTGGAAGGCGTACCCCTTCGCGGAGAACGCCGGGATCAGCGCGGCCAGCACCGCCATGACCGGCACGTCCCACCAGCCGCGCGGCACCTCGGCCAGCACGGCGGCGGCGAGGACCAGCCCGACGGCCGTCCCCAGGGCCCGCAGGACGGCCCGCGAGAACACCGAGCCGAAGTCCGGCTTGAGGACGAACGTGACGGTCAGGGCGACCCAGTACGAGCGCTCGATGGGGACCACCGAGACGAGCACCTGCGCCAGCCCGATGCACACGGCCAGCCGGATGCCGTACCGCCAGGAGGCCCGGGAGAACATCATGTCGCGGACCGCCCGCCGGGCCCTGATGCCCAGCGCGGCCGGTCTGCCGAGCCGGTCGTCCACGTTGTGCATCCTGGGTTCGGCCAGGTGCACGATGGTCGCCGCGTGCCGCAGGGCCGCGTCGATGGCGCGCTCCGACTGGCCGTGCGGCGGGGGCAGGTCCAGGACGGGGGTGCCGGTGCGGCCGTCCTCGACGGCCGCCGCCAGTTCCCGTACGGCCGCCGGGATCTCGGGCGGCAGCGGCCGTCCCCGCAGGTGCGCCGCGGGCGCCCCCTCGACGAGGGGGATCAGCACGTTCAACTGGGCCAGCATCCGCACCAGCGAGGGGCTGCGCCCGTGCACCAGGGCCCGCCGCCCCAGGACGAGGTCGTAGGCCTGGTTCAGGGCCTGGGTGACCTCCCGGCGGCGCTCCTCGTAGTCGGGCCCGCCCGCGGCCTCCAGCGTGTCCGCCAGTGCCCGGTACCCGGCCGCGACGGCGACCCGCTCGGGTTGCCGCCCGCGCAGCGGCCAGCCCGCCAGGCTGAGCACCAGAACGAACAGTCCGCCGGCGGTGAGCAGCAGCGGCGCCGTCCACCAGGGCCTGGGCATCGGCAGGCCGGCGCCGACCACGGCGTTCAGCAGGAGCAGCAGACCGGACACGGAGGCGACCGAGCCGATCGAGGAGATCATTCCGGAGACGAGGGCGACCAGGGTGAGCACCCCGACGGCGAGCCAGCCGTGCCCGAAGACGAGGGTGCCGACGGCCACTCCGACGGCGCCGAAGAGCTGCGGTACGGCGATGTTGAGGACGCGCATGCGGTACGCGTCGGCGGTGTCGCCGATCACCCCGGACAGGGCCCCCATGGACACCAGGGCGCCGTATTCCGGTTCGTCCAGGGCGAAGCCCACGGCCAGTGGGACGGACAGCGCGATGCCGGCGCGCACGACGGCGGCCCACGGGACGGGGGCGCTGCTCGGACGCAGGCCGTTGAGGAGCCACGCGGGCGGGGTCAGGGGGATCTGCCGGGCCCGGGAGTGCCCGGACCGTATGTGCTCGGTGCGTCTTTCGGTGGTCATTCCCGCTTCCGTGTCGCCGCTCGCGAATCGGTGCTTCTGTGGAGTTCTCCGGTCGTGTGCCCATTTCTCCGCAGGTTCCGCACCTTCCGAGCTTATGGTGTGCGGCGCAGCCGCCCCGCGAGCCAGGCGGCGAGCGCGGCCGCGAGTCCGAGGGCCAGCACCACCCAGGCGGTGGTCCGCAGGAACGCGGTGAGCGCGTCGTACACCGCCCCGGCGGCGGGCCGGTCGATGTCTGCCGGCAGGTCCTCCAGGGTGAGGCGGCGGCACCACTGCACCGCGAGC
This sequence comes from Streptomyces sp. NBC_00513, assembly GCF_041431415.1. Taxonomy (GTDB): domain Bacteria; phylum Actinomycetota; class Actinomycetes; order Streptomycetales; family Streptomycetaceae; genus Streptomyces. Next base: position 3,902,982 of record NZ_CP107845.1, on the reverse strand, counting down.
CACAGCAGCACCGCCCCGATCGCCAGCCCCAGTCCGGTGGCGATCACGGCCCGCCGCCGTCGGACGGCGACCGCGATGGCCGCGGCGGCCAGCAGCAGGGTCAGGAGGGGAAGCCACACCCCGGCGATCTGGAGCATGCGAAAGCCCTTCCGTAGCGCGCCCAGGTCGTCGTACTCCATGACCTCGACGGAAACGTGGGTCACGGGGATCCGGTCCGCGAAGGGCACCCCGTTCTCGACGAGTTCCCCCTTCACCCGGGCGATCACGGGCGCGAGGTCGATGGTGACGGCGTCCCCGTCGCCGGTGGTGAGTGCCTTGAGGAATGTGGCGTGCGCGGCGTGGTTGGCGGCGTCCCAGGCCGTCCGGTACGCCGGGGTCCCGGAGAAGGACTGCAGGGCCTCGCCGAGGAGCGCGTCCACCCCGCCCTGGAAGGGGCCCGCGTCGATCTGGCCGGCGAGCGCGCGGGTGGCCTGGGTGACGACCACGCCCCGCACGGCGGGGTCCTCGGCGAGCGGGGACATGGCGGCGGTGTAGCGGTCGGCGTCGCCCAGCTCGCGGTCGGCCCAGTACGCGACCGCGCTCGCGGGCACCAGCAGGGCCACGAGCACGATCAGTACCGTCGACAGGAAGGTGCGCACGTCACCAGGGAATGCCGCGGGGGTGCGGCCCGCGAGCGTTGTTGCTGCGAGCGGGTGGCGGGCGGGAACGGACCGGGTGGGCCCCGCGGGGCGCCGGCGGGCGGGCCGAGGCGCGACGGGGACACCGCTTGATCCACTTGCCGGTCCGAGGTGGCGGGTGTGCCCTGGATGGTGGAGAGAGGAGCCCCGTCATGGCACATGCGGCACCCTCCGCCCATCGGCGGCACCGGGGGACGACGACGGACCGGACGCACGACCTGAGCAAGGGCGCGATGGTCCGCGCCCTGCTGGCCGGTCTCGTCTACGGGGTCTGGGCGGCCTTCATCAAGCGCCAGATGGGCCCGGTCGACGCGGGCAACGTCTTCTACGGCATCCTGTGCGGCGTCCTCTTCGCCGCGATCATGTTCACCCTCGGCCGGATCGGCTCCCGGCTGCCGAGGGAACTGCACGCCGCCGCCTACGGTGCCTTTGGCGGCGTGGCCGTCGGCTACCTGTACAGCCTCACCGGCGACAGCGTGCTCCGATCCGCCGGGCTCGGCATCGCCGTCGCCGCGGCCACCGGGCTCACCGCCTTCTACCGCTATTACATGCGCGAGCCCTGAGTCGACGCGGCGCCGGCGCCCCGCACCACGCGTCCCCCGGACCCGGTCCGGGGGACGCGTCGGGTATCCGGGGAGTGGTCACTCCTTCGCGGCGGCTTCGGCCGGGCGAGCGGCCGGGGCTTCAGGACGGGTGGCGGGCTCCGGCTCCGGCTGCTCCGGGCGTCGGGCCGGCGGGGTGAAACGGGAGGCTTCGGCGCGCAGCATGGCGTTCAGGGCGGCGTAGGGGTCGATGGGCATGGCGGAACCTCACGGGTGCTCGGTGTTCGAGGGGGGTGTGGGTGCGTGCTGCCGCTCGGCCCGCTCAGCAGCGCAGGACCACACTCCGTACCGTCCGCCGGGACAGGGCCGGTTCGGCCGTTCCGTACGAGGTCACGCGGGATGCCCGCGCCTCCCGGTGTTTCACGTGAAACACCGGCGGCGCCGGTCGTCGCACGCCCACCATCCCGCGCACGACCGGGCGCGGGGCCGCCCGCGCCTCGGGATCCGAGGCGGGGTCGGACGGGCTCTCGGAAGGCTCCGCGGGGCTCGCCGGGGCGCTCGTGGCGGGTCGGACCTCGACGGCCATCGCGCCGGCCGGACCGGCGCCGAAGACGCACAGCAGCACGACACAGGCCATCGTCAGGGCCTTCGCCGCAGCCGTCCGCGCGTACCGAGCACCGCTCATGACCAGCTCTGTGCCCCGACACGCCGAAGCACTCCCCACCGGGGCCCAAGAAGCCCCCGACCGGGGGACGAAGACACCCCCGTCGGCTGACACCGGGCCCGCCGCCGGAGCCTCAGCGGGTGCGGTGGCGGCCCGTCAGCCGGGCCACGACAGCCGTCTCGCCGCTGATCAGACGCAGTTGGGCGCGACGCCCGGCTCGCTCACCCGCCCGCCGCTCCGACGCCCCGCCCGTCCGCTCGCCGGCCTCCCGCCCCGACCGCTCACCGGCGTGCTCGCCGGACCGCCCCGACGGTCCGGGCACGCGGGCCGGCGAGACCCGGTCCACGGTGAACACGGCCGTACGGTGGTCCGCGCGCGCGATCTCGATGGTCAGCCCCCGGCGCAGCTCGCCCAGGCGCAGCCCGTTACCCGTGACCACGGCGGTGCCGGCCGCTCCCGGGGCGGGACCGTCGGCGTCCCAGCGGATCGCGTCGCCGTCCTCGGGGTCGGAGGTCAGCGGAACGTCCAGTCCCAGTGCAGGGATCACCAGCCGCACGGGCGGCGCGGCCCGCATCGGCGCGGCGGGACCGGGCAGGCCGCCCCGCGCGGACCGGGCCCCGTTGCCGGGGGCGTGCGGGCCGGAGTGCTCGCCGGAATGCTCGAGTTCGCGTACGAGCCGGCGGTGGCCGGACAGGCCCAGGGCCCGGGAGGGGAGCGAGTCGGCGACCGTGCCGGCGGCGGGCGGGGCGCCGTCGCTGCTCCTCAACATCCCTACGCCGGTACACAGCAGAGTGACCGTCACCGCTGCGACGATCCACTGGGCGCGGGGCATGGGCATTCCCTCCTGGTCCGGCTCGGACGGCCGGGTCCTGTGAGCAGTGGACCGCTCTCGGCCCGCCCGCACATCGGGAGTCATCCCACGCTGACGGCAAGTCACCCACACGTCACCCGGCTGCGCGTGCGTCTTCCCAGCTCGCGGCCGGTGCGCCGGTCGTGCTTCGGCCCCAGCGGGGTCCGCGCCCGAAAGGGTGAGGAGGAGTACGGCGCCGTGACGACTCAGAGCGGATTCGCCGGCCAGTCCAGCAGCCGCGACCCGATCACCGCCGTCTGGAGCGTGTACCGCTGCGCCGGGTCCCCGGGATCCGTCCCGGTCAGCCGGTGGATCCGCTCCAGTCGGTACGTCAGCGCCCGCACGCTCAGGTTCAGCCGGCGGGCCGCCTCCGCCGACACACAGCCCGCGTCGAAGTAGGCGGTCAGGGTGTCCAGCAGCGGTCGAGCCCCGCCCCGACCACCCCGCAGCGGCCCCAGCACGCTCACCACGAGATCGGCCATCGCGGCCCGGTCACGCGCGAGGACGGGGAAGACCAGCAGGTCGGCGGAGCGCAGCACGGGGCCCTCGAATCCCAGCCGGTCCGCCAGGTCGAGCGCGCTCAGGGCCTCTTCGTACGAGGTCACGACCCCGCCGGCGCCCTGGTGCGGGCGTCCGATCGCGACGAGACCGCGTTCGGTCCCGGCCGCGTACGCCTGCTTCGCGAAGTGGGTCAGCACCTCGTCGTGGTCGCCCGGTGCCACGCAGATCAGTTGGCCGTCCTTGGTGGCGAGGAGGAAGGTCCGGTTGCCGAACCGGGTCGTCATCGCGAGTTCGACCTTCCGGATCGCCGAGCCGGCGTCCACGTACGACTCGGGGCCCCGGGCCACCGCCACCGCGTGCGCGTGCGCCAGGTGCAGGCCGAAGCGGGCCGCGCGTTCGCTCAGCCGGCCGAGGTCGCTGCGGCCGAGCAGCAGGTCGTCGATGAACTCCCGGCGGGCGGCCTCCTCCTGCCGCACGGCCATCCGCTGCGCCCGCTCGTGGCCTTCGGCGAACGCGTCCACGGCCTGTTCCACCGCCGCCATGACGTGGTCGGGCGTGTGTTGTCCGCCGAGCACCGCCCGGGTCGCGGCGAGGTGGGCGCCGACCAGGGCGCGCAGCCCGTACCCGGCCTCGGCGGCCTTCTCCCCGAGCGCGCGGCGGGCGTCGAGTTCGTCGCGGCCGGGCCGCCGGCCGGTCGCGGCCACGTTCCCGAGGATCCGGACGTAACCCTCCAGGTATTCCTCGGGTATGTCCCGCCCTGTCGCCACACCGGCCCCCGTACTCGTTCGAAACGCCCATTCTCCCCGGTCGCGGCGCACCGGCCGATCCGGGGCGGTCGCCCGGGGCCCGTCGAGGGGCGTTGCGCGCGGGGACGGCGCGGGGCCGCCCACGGGGTCACGCGCGGCTCAGACGACGACCAGGGCGACGGCCGTCGCGCCCATGAAGGCGGCGCAGAGGTGGACGGCGGGGTGGCCGTAGTCGCCGTACCAGAGTTGGCGGACCAGGCCGCCGAGGGCGGCCAGGGCCGTGATGACACCGATCTGGGCGAACAGGGTGACGGCGGTGAAGGGGGCCAGGAGCAGCAGGAAGGAGTTCAGCCAGAACGGGGCGGCGCCCGTCCAGCCCCGCCACTCCCTGATCGCCGTCGGCATGTGCGACCGGCCCCCTCATCGTCAACTCGTCGGCACAGCCTCCTGGGCCGGGGTCGCGGGGACAAGGGCGCGTTCGGCTAGATATCCGAAGGCGAGGCCGAAAGTCGCCCACGTGACGGCTTGCAGGGCCAGGGTGGCGAGCCGGAACTGCCAGACCAGCGCGGCCGGGAAGCCTTCCGGTACCTCGTTGATGCCGGGCAGCAGCGCGTAGGACAGGCCGATCGCGACGAGGAACGCGAACGCGGCGACGACCGACGCGTTCCAGTTGCCGAGCTTCGGTGCGAGGCGCCGACCCAGGATCAGCGCACCCACGCCCAGCAGCACGCTCAACGCGATCATCAGCACGAAGAGGGTGGTCCGTTGGGTGACGGTCTCGGGGTCGCCGACGGCCGGCGGGTTGGAGGGGTACTTGACGAAGGGCACCAGGTTGACGGTGAGGAAGAGCCCGCCGGAGACCAGCAGGGCCGTGGCCCGGGGGCCGAAACGACCGATGCGGCCCAGGGCGTAGCAGAAGACGAGCGCCGCGATGCCGCCGATCGCGACGCCGTACAGGAGGGTGCCGGTGCCGAGGCCGGCCGTGGCCTGGAGGGCCCGGCTGACGGGGGCGCCCTCGTCGCCGTGCTCGTGGGCGCCGGCCTCCTCGATGGCGATGGCGGCGTCCACCTTGGACTCGCCGAGGAGGTAGGCGACGAGGAAGGCGGCCACGCCGGCGAGCAGGCCGGCGAGCATGCCCCGCACGAGCAGGACTCTGGGGGAGATGGGGTTCATGTTCGGGTTCCCTTGCTGAGCGGTGCGGGGATCAGTGGCAGGGGAAGCCGAGGAGGTGACGACCGTCGTGCATCCACTCGTGGATGGTGTCGCCCTCGAAGATCGCGGTGGCGCCCTGTTCGGCGCCGACGAGGTACAGCAGGACCAGCATGAGGACGCCCGCGAAGACGGCCCAGGGGGCCAGCGCGGAAAGGGAAATCGGGGCAACGGCGGCGGGAGCCGTCGTGGGCACGGCGGACTGAGCCATGGCAGAACCTCCAGGGGGAACACGCGTCCCGGTCAGTGGTGCTCTTGACGAAGGTGGCGGGTCTGACTTCCCTCCCCGAACTCCTGCGGGAGGTTTCACAGTGGCGCGACCGTGCCGGATTCTCACCGGTGCTTCCGTCATACCGTCGTCATGTCGTCCGAGACCGTACCGCGCGCCTGGCTTGAACACCACGGCGTGTGGCCGCCGTCTCACGCCCCGGTCGGGCGCTTTACGCTCCCCACATGGCCTCTGTGCGTTCCGCGCCCCCGCGATCCGTCGTCCGCGTCCACCTGGTCACACCGCCGTCGAGCCCCGACGGCCGCCCCGGAACGTTCGGCCGGGGGGAGCCCGTCCCGGGCCACGAGGGCCTGCGCGGCCTCGCCGTCGGGGCGTGGGCGGGACGGGCGTTGGAGGAGGTCGCGGCCGAGGACCCGGAGGCCGTGGGGGCGTGGCTCACCGACCCCGGGTACACGCCTCCCGGCGGGGAGTCGGTGGCCGCGCTGATCGCCCGGGTCGGCGCGCACCTGGCCGCACTGGCTCCCGGAACGCACCGGGTGGTGGTCGAGCAGGCCGTCGTACGGGCGGCGGTGGTGCACGCCCTGGAACTGCCGCCCCCGGTGTTCTGGCGCCTCGACGCGCGGCCCGACACCGTCACCACCCTCACCGGGCGCTCGGGCCGGTGGAACCTGCTCCTGGGCCGCCCCGACCCGGACGCCGGCTGAGGGACGCGAACGGCCCGGACGCCGGCCGAGGAACGCGAACGGCCCGGACCCCGCGACGCGGTCCGGGCCGAACCGACGGCCGCCTCGGGCGTTACGCCACGATCCAGTCGCTGGTGGCGATGACGGGCCGCACGCCGTCTCGGTGGATGGTGCCCTCGATCAAGCCGTACATCCGGTCCGCCGCGAAGTAGACCTCGTTGTCGTTCTTGAGGCCGAAGGGCTCCAGGTCGACCAGGAAGTGGTGCTTGTTGGGCAGGTTCAGCCGGACCTCGTTGACCTTGGGGCAGTTGTCCAACACCCGCTCGGCCATCTGGTTCAGGGTCTGCTGGAGCGAGTACGAGTAGGTCTCGGCGAAGGCCTCCAGCAGGTGCTTGCGCACCTTCTTGTACGACTGGTCCCAGTCGTACGCGGAGTCCTCGGCGGCCAGTGCCGAATGCGCCCACCGCGAGGTCACCTTGGTCGCCAGGATGCGGTCGTACGCCTCCTGGAGGGTCGTGTACTTGTCCTTGATGTAGCCGTGGAACTCGGAGTTCGTCGAGTTCATCACCGTCAGGTCCTTCAGACCGGAGATGACCTGGAGGCCCGTCGTCTCGCTGAACGTGACCTGCGCGGTGCGCACTTCCTGGCCCTTGAGGACGAAGGAGTGCTGCTCCTTGCGCGTGGGGACCGGGATCCGCTCCCACACGAACTCCTCGATGCGGATCTGCGCCTCGCGGATCGGCACCTGGGAGGAGACGAAGTGCCTGGCGAGCAGGATGCCGAAGGCCTCGGGAGAGTCGATGCCGTGTTCCTTGGCGAAGGCGTACACGGTGTTCTTGGTGGTGTCGGTCGGCAGGCAGTTGGCGTTGTCACCGGTCAGGTGGACGTCGCGGAACTCGCCGCGCAGGGCCACGGAGACGTTGAGGTCGCGGATCTCGTGCCAGGAACCGTCGTTGCCCTTGCGGGTGACCTTGACGATGCGGTTCTCGGCCTTGCCGTACTGGTTCTGCGCCAGGACGTGCTTGCTCATGGTGTCTTCCTTCGGGTTCTCGGGAACACGGAGTCCGGTTGTCTGGATCCCGTACGCCCGGCGTCCAGCGCCCGCCCGAAGTTCAACCCGAAGGTCAAGACGTGCCGCTCCCCGCCGTTCGGCCCCGCAGGACCGCCCCGGGACTGACGTGCATCCCGGTCCGTAGGTGCTTGGTACTGCTGTGTGCCGCGCTACGGATTGCAACATGCGTGCGGGGGGATCTCCCCCGCACGGATCATCCGAATACCGGCACCCACGGATTGGGCGACCCCACAGCCCGGGCAGGAAGTCCCAGGTCAGGCCATGTGCGCGTCGGCGACCGTGAGGGCCTCGTCGAGGATCGCCAGGCCCTTGGCCACGTCCTCGGCGGAGATGTTGCAGGCCGGCGCGACGTGGATGCGGTTGCCGGCGATCAGCGGCCACAGCCCGCCCTTCTTGCAGGCGGCCCCGAACGCGGCCATCGGCGCGTTGTCGGCGCCCGAGGCGTTGTAGGGGACCAGCGGCTCGCGCGTCGAGGCGTCCCGGACGAGTTCCAACGCCCAGAAGGTGCCCATGCCCCGGACCTCGCCGACGGCGGGGTGCCGCTCGGCGAGGGCGCGCAGGCCGGGGCCCAGCAGTTCCGTGCCGGTGCGGGCGGACTGCCCGACGGTGTCCTCCTCCTCCATCACGTTGATCGTCGCGACGGCGGCGGCGCAGGCGAGCACGTGCCCGGAGTACGTGAGTCCGCCCGGGTAGGGCCGGCGGGCGAAGGTCTCCGCGATGGCGGCGGAGATGGCGACCCCGCCGAGCGGGACGTATCCGCTGGTCACGCCCTTGGCGAAGCAGAGCAGGTCGGGGCGCACGTCCCAGTGGTCGGCGGCGAACCACGCGCCGGTCCGACCGAAGCCGACCATGATCTCGTCCAGGATGAAGACGATGCCGTACCGGTCGCAGAGCGCGCGCACGCCCGCCAGGTAGCCGGCCGGGGGCACGAGCACGCCCGGGGCGCCGCCGACGGTCTCCAGGATGATCGCGGCGATGGACTGCGGGCCCTCGAAGACGATGGTGTCCTCCAAGTGCCGCAGGGCGCGGGAGGACTCCTCGGCCTCGGTGGTCGCGTGGAAGGGCGAGCGGTAGAGGAACGGGCCCCAGAAGTGCACGACGCCCGCGGTCGCGGTGTCGTTGCCGAAGCGGCGGGCGTCACCGGTCAGGTTGATCGCGGTGGAGGTGGCCCCGTGGTAGGAGCGGTACGCGGACAGCACCTTGGGCCGTCCGGTGTGCAGTCGGGCCATCCGGACGGCGTTCTCCACCGCTTCCGCGCCGGCGTTCGTGAAGAAGATCTTGTCGAGGTCGCCGGGGGTGCGCTCGGCGATCAGTCGGGCGGCCTCGGAGCGGACGTCCACGGCGAAGCCGGGGGCGACGGTGCACAGCTTGGCGGCCTGCTCCGCGATGGCGGCGGCGACCCGCGGGTGCTGGTAGCCGATGTTCGTGTAGACGAGCGCGCTGGAGAAGTCGAGGAACCGATTGCCCTGGTAGTCCCAGAAGTACGAGCCCTCGGCCCCCGCGACGGCGAGCGGGTCGATGAGCTCCTGAGCCGACCAGGAATGGAAGACATGCTTCCGGTCGGCGTCTTTCACGGCGGCGAGGGCGTCGGCTTCTGCGTTCATGAGCCGAGGGTAGTTGTCCGGGATGTGGACCCCGGGGCGCCTCCCGCGCGGCGCGTCCGGTCCACCGTCCGCCGACGACCCGCGTCGATGGACCTGTCGGACCTGACGGATCGCGCGCGTGCGCCTCGACGGGGGATCGGGCGCCGGTCTAGCGTCGCCCGGCGGGTTGCCCGGGTGGTCGGTTCGGAGGAGTTTCTCCACGGGGGTGGGAAACACGCCGCGGGCGGGCCTTCGAGGAGGCGCCCGGCGCGGTGTTCCGACGGCTTCCGGTGAGACGGTTCGCGACGAGCCCCCTTCGCGCTGCGAGGGGGGCGTCGTGCGTGGCGGGCCGCCGCCACGCCGATTCCGGAAGATGATGCGGTGAGGGTGTGCAATCGGCACGCGGTCGCGGGGGGCGGTTTCGAGGTCCGGGCGGGCGGGACGTCGGGATTGACCGATCCGGGCGGGGGTAGGTGCGCCGCGCAGGGGCGGTGCGGAGACGGGAGGCCCTGTGGCCGAGCAGACTCGGAGGCTGGTCCTGGGCGGTGCCACGACGGGGGTCGTCACGCGCTGCCGGGACTTCACCCGACAGGCACTGGCCGACTGGCAGTGGACGCGGGACCAGGACGCGGTGGACGACGTGCTCCTCCTGGTCTCCGAAGTGGTGACCAACGCCTGCCTGCACGCGGGCGGGCCCCGCGAACTCGTCCTGCGGCACGCACCCGGACGCCTGCGCGTCGAGGTCAGCGACGACAACCCCGAGCCTCCGCGGCGGCGGGTGTCGGGAGATCGCAGCCGGCCGGGAGGACACGGCCTCGTCGTCCTGGAGCGACTCGCACGGAGCTGGGGGGCACAGCCGTCGGGCGGGACGGCGGCCGGCAAGACGGTCTGGCTGGAGGTGCCGGGTCCGGGGACCGCCGTGGCCCCGACTCCCGACCAGGGTTCCGGTCCGGATCCGGGTCGGTCGATTCCGGGTCGGTGAGGAGTCCGGTGCGCAGCCGGGTCAGGGTCCGGTTCAGCAGCCGGGACACGTGCATCTGGGACAACCCGAGCCGTTCCCCGATCTCCGCCTGGGTCAACTCCTCCCCGAAGCGCAGCTCCAGCAGGCTCCGCTCGCGGGCGGGCAGCCCGGCCAGCATCGGCACCAGCGACTCCATGCACTCGATCAGGTCGTAGGCCGGCTCCTCCGCGCCGAGCGAGGGCCGCGCCGTGTACGGGTCGCGTTCGCCCTCCTCCTGCGGTTGCGGCGGGGCGTCCAGCGAGCGCGCCGAGTAGGCGCACGCCGCCTTCCGGCCCTCCGCGAGCTCCTCGGGCGTGACGTGCAGCCGCTCGGACAGTTCGGCGTCGGTGGGCTCGCGGCCGAGGCCCTGTTCCAGGGCGTCGTGGGCCTTCGCGGTGTCGATCCGCAGTTCCTGGAGCCGGCGGGGGACCTTGACGGCCCAACTGGTGTCACGGAAGAACCGCTTGATCTCCCCGGTGATGGTGGGCATCGCGAACGAGGTGAACTCGACGCCGCGGGCCGGGTCGAAGCGGTTGATGGCCTTGATGAGACCGATGGTGCCGACCTGGACGATGTCCTCCATCGGCTCGCTGCGGTTGCGGAACCGGCGGGCGGCGTACCGGACGAGGCTGAGGTTGAGTTCGACGAGCGTGTTGCGCGTGCGGGAGTACTCCTCGGTCCCCTCTTCCAAGGCGGCGAGTTCACGGAACAGGGCCACCGAGAGGGATCTGGCCTCGTGGGTCGAGACATCGGTGAGATCGGTGTGTTCCATCGCTCTGCGCTCCTCCGGCGGCCGGCCCCGGGGCGGGGCCGTCGTCGCGCGGTCTAGAGGGATATACCCCCTCACATCATGACCCACCCGGGCGTATCGCGCGGCTCGTCCGGCTCCGAGCCCAGGGCCTGCGCGTACAGCCGGAACAGGCGGGGGCCCGGGGACGTCGTGGTGGCGTGGAGCCGGTCCCAGGCGCGGGCGGCGGCCGCCCGGGCCGCGGCGCCCGGCCAGGGGCGGGGCAGCAGCTCGGGCGGCAGCAGCGGGTCCGGGAGCATCGCCTCGGAGAAGGCCGCGGCCAGCTCCACCGCGCGCGCCAGCGGGTGGGCGGGCCCGGCCTCCGGGCGGGGAGACCCGGGCCGGGACGGGCCCGGTTCGGAAGACTCCTGCTCGGACGGCTCCTGCTCTGAGGGCCCCGGTTCGGGACGGGACGCCAGCTCGCGCAGCGCCTCGTACCGCTCCGCGATCTCCGTCAGCGGCCACAGTCGTGCGGCCAGGGCCCGCGGGTCGTCCGTCCCGCCGACCTCCAGGTCCCGGGTGCCGAGGCAGGTCAGCGCGGCCCCCACCCCCAGTTCGGCGGCGCGGGCGCGGACGTACGGCCCGATCGGGTTCGGGGTCACGTACAGGCCGCCTTGCAGGGGCGCCGCCCCCAGGCCCGTCAGGGCGTCCCGCAGGGCGTCCCGGGCGGCCCGCGCGGACTCGGGTACGGCGAAGGCGAACACGTGCCACACCCCGTCCCAGGGTTCCAGGCCGCGGTCCTGCCGGTAGGCGTGCCGGACGTACTCCGCCTCGGGAACCGCCGGCAGTCCGCCGCCGGGCCCCACCGCGCGCAGCACGGCCCGTCGTCCCCGTCCCTCGACCTCGAAGCGGCCCTCGGCCACCAGCCGCTTCACGCACAGGCGGACCTGCTGGTCGGTCATGCCGAGCGCGCCGGCGACCTCGTACAGCTCGCCGCCGTCGACCGTGCCGTCCTCGCGGACCAGCGCGTGCACCACCAGCCGGGTGGGGATCATCGGGCCGTCACCGCCTTGTGCATCGTGGTGACGGCCCCGAAGCCCAGTACGTCGCGCAGCCACGGCGTCCGTCGCACCTTCACGGCCCTGAAGCCGCGCCGCTCGTACAGGGCCCGCGCCCGCGGGTTCTCCTCGACCACGTCCAGCCGGATCCGCCGGCAGCCCTGCTCCGCGGCGACCTCCTCGATGCCGTCCAGCAGCAGGGCGCCGATGCCCTCGCCCCGTCGGGCGGAGTCCACGGCGATGCCGTCCATGACCAGCTCGCCGCGGGCCGGGGTGCGTTCCAGCAGTGCCAGCAGGAACACCCGGTACAGGCCTCTGACCTGCCCGTACCCGGCCCTGATCGCGGCCGCGTCGCCGCCTACGAGGCCGCGTCCGGCGAGCTGGTACCCGGCGACGCCCAGCACCCGCCCGTCGTCGGCGACGACGGTGAGGGCCCGGTCCGCGTGCAGGTGGTCCGCGATGAACCGGCGCCCCGGCCCGGCGGGTCCGAGGGCGGCGCCCAGTTTGTGGCCGAAGGCCTCCCAGTAGAGCTCGGCCACCCGTTCCTCGGCGCCCTCGGGCAGCCCGCGCAGCAATGTCGTCGTCATACGAACAAGCATAATACGTTCACGGCGGCTACGATCGTTTCAGATTCGATAGTTCCACCGGTTCCGCGTTCCTGTTCCCGATCGACGCGGACCTCACACGGGGGTACCGGCATGTCCCGCACACGACGCACCACACGACGCACCATCCGCGATCTCCTCCTCCTCGCCCTCGTCGGCGCGCTCCTCCTCACCGGGGTCGTCGTCTGGCAGAACGACTACGACCTGCGCGAACAACAGGTCACCGTCCCCGCCGCGGGACACGAGCTGTCCGGGGTGCTCGCCACCCCCACCACCGGCCAAGGGCCCTTCCCCCTGGTCGTGTTCGTGCACGGCGACGGCGAGGTCGACGCCACGCACGACGGCTTCTACCGCCCCTACTGGGAGGCCTTCGCCCGCGCCGGCTACGCCTCCCTCTCCCTCGACAAGCCCACCGACTGGCTCGACCAGACCATGGACGACCGGGCCCGCGAGAGCCTCGACGCCCTCGCCTGGGCGGGCCGGCGACCCGAGATCGACCGGGCCCGGATCGGACTCTGGGGCGCCAGCCAGGCCGGCTGGGTCCTGCCCAAGGTGGCCGCGCGGGCCCCGGCACCCGGCGTCCGCTTCGTGATGGCCGTCGGCACCGCCGTGAACTGGGAGCGCCAAGGGGAGTACAACCTGCGCGCGGAGCTGCGCCACGCGGGCGCCGGCCCGGAGCGGGTCGCGGACGCCCTGCGCCGCAGGGAGACGGTCGGCGCGCTGCTGCGGCGCGGCGCGACCTACGAGGAGTACCGCGCGAGCCCCGCCGCCGATCCGCAACTGTCGCCCGACCGCTGGACGTTCATCGGACGCAACCACACGGCCGACGCGACCGCCGACCTGCGGGCGATGCCGCACGTGCCCGTGCTGCTGATCTCCGGCGCCGACGACCTGAACGTCGACGGCGCCGAGACCGAGGCCGTGTACCGGGAGTCGCTCGCCCCGGGCACCCTCACGGTCCGCCGCTACCCGGGGGCCACCCACTCCCTGGTCCGCACCCCCGTCGAACGGTCCTCGTGGCGGCTGCCGCTGACGGCACTGTTCGCCCCGAGGGAACTCTTCCCCCCGGGGCTCCTCGACGACCAGCGGGCCTTCCTCGCGGCGCGGACGCCCTGACGTGCGGTCGACGGCCCTCGAACCGGGCGGCCCGCGCGGCCGAGAGCCCCGCGTCCGGGGGCCGCCGGTCGATCCGGCGCGCCCCGGACGCGGGGCCCGATTCCCGTGACCGGGCGTGCGGTCACGCGCTGGTGCGGGGCTGGAGGAGCGCCGGTACCAGGGCGGCGGCCAGCGCGACGACCACCCACAGGTAGGTGTCCTGGAAGGCGCCGGCGAGCGCGGGGGCCGACGCGCCGCGGGCGACGGCCAGTCCGCCGCTGCCGGCCGCGGCCGTGGTCAGCAGCACCGAGAACAGCGCCATGCCGATCGACCCGGAGATCTGCGAGTTGATGTTGAGCAGGGTGCTCGCGGCCGGCACCCGGTCGGGGCCGAACCCGCGGGTCGCGCCGGTGATGGTCGGCATCATCGTCATTCCGACGCCCGCGCCGGCCACCGTCAACGCGGCCATCAGCCGCCAGTACGGGACCTCGGCGTCGCCGATCTGGGCGGTGAAGGCCGCGTAACCGAGCACCGCCAGCGACACCCCGACCGGCACGATCCGCCCCGCCGGGACCCGGTCGGTGAGCCGGCTCGCGATCTGCAGGGCGATGCCGGTCGCCAGCACCTGCGGGATGCCCAACAGCCCCGACACCGTGGCGCTTTCGCCGCGTACGAGCTGGTAGTACATGGGCACCAGCATCAGCGCCCCGAAGTAGGCCCCCGCGAACAGCGCCATCGTGCCCACACCGGCCGAGAAGGCCCGCACCCGCAGGAGCCGCAGGTCCAGCAGGGGCGTACGGGCCTTCAGTGCCCGTACGACGAAGGCCGCCACCAGCACCGCGCCGACGACGGTCGGCACGAGCGCGACGGGCGAGGCGAAGTCACCGCGCTCGCCGCCCGTGGCCAGGCCGTAGATCAGCGCGGCGAGGCCCGGGGAGAGCGTCAGCAGGCCGACGACGTCGAGCGGGCGGGACGCACGGGTGGTGTCCCGGGGCAGGATCCGCGCGGCCAGGGCCACCGCGAGGAACCCGACCGGCACGTTGACGAAGAAGATCCACCGCCAGGAGGCCTCGTCCACGAGCCACCCTCCGAGCACCGGTCCGACCAGCGGCCCCACCAGCACGGGAAGGCCGAGGAGGCCCATCATCCGGCCCTTGCGTTCGGGGGAGGCGGCGTTCAGCACGATGGCCATCCCGAGCGGCATCACCATGCCGCCGCCGAGGCCCTGGAGGACCCGGAACGCGATCAGGGTCTCGATGTTCCAGGCGAGCCCGGCAAGGGCCGAACCGGCCGTGAACAGGGCGATGGAGGTGACGTAGAGCCGCTTCGTGCCGAAGCGGGCCGCCGCCCAGGCGGTGAGCGGGATGACGGTGGCGAGCGCGAGGGTGTAGGCGGTGGCCGTCCACTGCACGGTGGCGAGCGGGGACACGAAGTGGCGCGAGAGACCCCCCAGGGCCACGCCGAGGATGGTGGTGTCGAGCACCGTCATGAACGAGCCGAGGACCACCACCATGGCGATGGCGAGCGGGGAGGGGGCGGGAGTCACGGTCCGCCGGGGGGCGGCCAGTGCGGTGGTGGTCATCGGTGGTTCCTTCCGTTCCGTCGGTGAGCCGCGGTCGGTTGTCGGCGGGCGCCATCGCCCGGCGGTGACGCCCCGCCGAACCGACCAACCGTCAGTTCTCTTTCCTCTGAGGTCAGTTGCCGTACGGGCGGGCCGCGCGGCCCTCGCGCAGGGTCAGCCCCCACCAGGCGAGCTGGTCGAGCAGGACCTTGGCCGCGCCGGCCGCGCCCGCCGGGTCGTCGGCCCGACCGCCCTCGCCGAAGTGGTCCCAGGCCGAGTGGAAGCTGACGACGTCCCGGACGGTCACGCAGTGCAGTTCGGCGAAGATCTGCCGCAGGTGCTCGACGGCGCGCAGCCCGCCGGCCTGACCGCCGTACGACACGAAGCCGACCGGCTTGGCCCGCCACTCGGAGTGGTGCAGGTCGATGAAGTGCTTCAGGTGGGCGGGGTAGCTGTGGTTGTACTCGGGGGTGAGGACGATGTAGGCGTCGGCCGCCTCGACCCGGGCCCGCAGCGCGGCCAGCCCGGGTGTGGGCTCGGTGCCCCAGTCGGGATGGGCGTCGGGCAGCTCCAGCGCGGCGACGTCGATGACGTCCAGGTCGAAGTCGGCGTGCCGGCGGGCGATCGGGGCGAACCAGTCCGCGACGGTGGGGCCGAAGCGGCCTTCGCGGGTGGAGCCGATGACGAGGGCGAGACGCAGGGTGTTTTCCATGCCCCGAACCTACGAGCGGGCGGGGCGACGGGTCCTCTGTCGAGTGACCGGGTTCCGATGACCGGGATCGTGACGGGGGCGCGTCCCGCGCCGGCGGGGAGCGGGATCCGCGCACCGGACCCCGCTCCCCGCCGGGCCTTTTCAGACCGCCAGGTCCAGCCGGGTCAGCTCCATCCGCGAGGCCACGCCCAGCTTCGGGTACGCGTTGTACAAGTGGTACCCGACCGTCCGTGGACTGAGGAACAACTGGGCCCCGATGTCCCGGTTGGTCAGACCGGTCGCCGCGAGCCGCACCACCTGCAACTCCTGGGGCGTCAGGCGGTCCAGGTCGGACCCGGCGGCAGGCTGCTCCGACCGGCCCTCGCCCGCCGCGCGAAGCTCCCCGGCGGCGCGCCGCTCCCAAGGGGTCGCGCCCAGCCGCGTGAAGGCCTCCCGGGCCGCCCGCAGCGGCCCCCGGGAGTCGACCGGGCGCCGCACCCGGCGCAGCCACTCCCCGTACAGCAGAGCCGTCCGGGCCTCCTCGAAGCGGTCCGTGTCCCCTTCGCCGTGCAGGGCCAGGGCACGCCGGAACAGCTCCTCGGCGTCCTCGGCCAGCAGGGCCTCGCACCGTACCTCCACCGCGCGGATCCCGGGCCGGTCCAGCTGCCGGGACAGGTCCCGCAGCCGCTCCCACGCCGCCACGGCCGCGCGCGGCCGACCCGCCCGCAGGGCCGCCTCCACCTCGTCGCCGTCCCGGCCGCAACACGTGCACGCCGCGCCGGCGGGCGCCGCGGCGGCCCGGTCCGCGGCCGCCTCGTGCCGGCCGAGCCCCAGATCGAGCAGGATGCCCGCCGACGCCAACCGGTGGCGTACGTCGGGCAGATCGACGGCCCCGGCGGTGTCCGCCAGCTCCCGGAACCAGGCCTCGTCGCCCCGGGCCGCCGCCAGGCCGGCGAGCGTTCCCGCGAGCTGCGCGGCCGTCCGGGCCTGCCCCGTGTCGGCGGCGATCCGCAGCCCCTCCGTACCGCCGGCCAGCGCGTCCCGGTGCAGCCCGAGCCGCAGTTGGGCCTGGCACACCTCCAGCAGGGCGCGCGGCAGCACCCCGATCGCGCCCTGCGCCCGGCACTCCCGCTCGACGGCGGAGGCCCGCTCGAAGGCCGCCCGGTGATCGCCCAGGAACCCGGGCCAGCACGCGGAACGCAACGCCTCCCGCAGGTCGCCGAGTTCCCCCGCGGGACGGGCCGAGGAGTCGCGCAGGAACCGCAGCGCGTCCGTGCGGACCTCCGCGTCCGGCGACGACAGCCGGGCCAGCGCCCGGATCTCCGCCAGGTTCGGCACACCGGCCACCGTCGCCGCCTCGGTCGCCCGCGCCACGCCCTCCGGGTCCCCGCCGACCCACGCGCTGCCCACGGCGAGGAACAGCATCCGCCCCGAGCCCACCGGGTCCTCGGCGGCCACCGCCGGCGCCGCCTCCACCAGCAGGGTGTGCGCCCGCGCCAGGTCGCCCCGCTCGTCGGCGATCTCCGCGACGATCGACGCGAGCCGGGCGTTCGCCGCCGCACCGCCCGGTGCGACGCGGGCGGTCGCCGCGAGCGCGCACGCCCGGTCCAACTGGCCCGCGTGCAGGGCCGCCTGGGCCGCCGCGCCGAGCCGGCGCCCGCGCTCGGCGGGGTCCGGGCTCAGTTCCGCGGCCCGCTCGTACACCCCGGCCAGCGCGGCGTGCCCGCCCCGCGCGCGGACCTGCTCGCCGCCGCGCTCCAGGGCCGCGGCGACCTCCTCGTCGGGGGCCGTCGCCGCCGCGGCCAGGTGCCAGGCCGCCCGGTGGCCCTCGCCGGCCTCCGCCAGGGCGCGGTGCGCGGCGAGCCGGTGGGCCGCGGGGACGGCCCGGTACGCCGCCGACCGGATCAGGGGGTGCCGGAAGACCAGCCGGGTCCCGTCGAGCCGCACCAGACCGTGCCGCTCGGCGGGCGCCAGGTCGGCGATTCCCGCGCCCAGCCGGCCGGCGGCCTCGAAGACCGTCCCGGTGTCGTGCTCGTCGGCCGCGGCCGCCACCAGCAGCAGCGTCCCGGTCGACTCGGGCAGCGCGGCGATGCGGGTGGCGAAGCTCTGCTCGATCCGGCCGCGCGGACCCTCGTACGGGGACCCGTGCCCCTCGCGCCGCGCCGTGGTCAGCTCCAGCAGTGCGAGCGGGTTCCCCTCGGCCTCCCGCAGGACGTCCTGCCGCTCGTGGTGCCCGAGGTCGGCGGCGTACAGGGCCAACAGGTCGGCGGCGGTCGCCCCGTCGAGGCGCCGCAGCCGCAGCTCGTCGAGCCCGGCCGGCCGGAACTCGGGCGTGTGCGGGTCCCGCACGCAGAACACCAGGGCGATCCGTTCGGCGTGCAGCCTCCGGGCGGCGAACACCAGGGCCTCGGCGGACGCCTGGTCCAGCCACTGGGCATCGTCGACCAGGCAGAACAGCGGGCGCTCCTCGGCCAGTTCGGCCAGCAGCGTCAGTACCGCGAGCCCGACCAGGAACCGGTCGCCGCCGCCCGGAGCGGCCTCCCCGGTCCCCAGGGCCGTCCGCAGCGCGGCGGCCTGCGCGCCCGGGAGCGCGTCCACCCGGTCGTGCACGGAACGCAGCAGCAGGTGCAGTCCCGCGTACGGCAGGGCGCTCTCGAACTCGATCCCGGTCCCGCGCAACACCCGTACGTCGTCGCCCGCCTCGGCGAGCACACCGTCCAGCAGGGCCGTCTTCCCGATGCCGGCCTCGCCCCGCACCACGAGCACCCCGCTGCGGCCGTCGCGTGCCCCGGCCAGCAGCCCTTCGACGACGGCCCGTTCCGCACCCCGGCCCAGCAGCATCGAACGTCCCCCTCGGATCCCCGTCACCCGACAGATGCCCGGGCCGTCCCGGTGCTCCTACCGTCGAGCCGTCAGCTCGACCACCCACCGTACGCGGAGGCCCCCGATGAAGATCGAATTCACCCTCGACATCCCCTGCGTCTGGTCCTACTTCGCCTTCGCCCGCCTCACCCGCGAGGCCGCCCGGGTCCGTGCCGCCGGCGGCACGGTCGACCTGGTCTTCCGCCCCTACCAGTTGGCGCCCGAGGCCACCGTCGAGGGCGAACCGAAGACGGAGGTGCTGCGGCGGGCGTTCGGCGCCGACGTCGCCCCCGCGATGGCCCGGATCACGGCACTGGCCGCCGCCGAGGGCCTGGAGTTCCACCACGACGGAGCCGTCTTCTCCCACACCTTCGAGGCACACCGCCTGATCGCGGTCGCCGCCGCGCAGGGCCGGGCCGAGGCCGCCGTCGAGCGGCTCTTCCGTGCCCACCACACCGACGGCCTGAACATCGCCGACCCCGCCGTCCTGCGCCGCCTCGCCGCCGACGCGGGCGTCACCTGGAGCGACGAGGGAGCCGACGCGGTCCGGGCGGCGCTGGCCGCGGTCCGCGCCGAGGCCCTGCCGGGCATCCCGTACCTGCGGTTCCCGGACGGGGTCACCCTCACGGGCAACCCGTCGCGGGAAGCCCTGGCGACCGCCCTCGCGCCGGCGGCCGCCGCCGCGTAGCGCCGTCCCCCACCCGCCGCGGGGCGGCAACCGCGCGGATACCCGCTCCCGGGCCCGGCGGCAACCGCACCGTGTCCCCGGGCGGGGATCGGGACGCGCAAATACGATGGGCGTACCGCTCGGTCGTCCCACGGAGAGAGGTCCAGACGCCCATGGCCCCGCGTCGTGCCCCTCGGCAGGCGAGCGCCGACGACCTCCTGGCCACCCTGGGTCGACTCACGGCCCAGGCCCGGGAAGGCGCCGAGCTCCAGCGGGCCCGGGTACAGCTGGCCGAGGCGCTGCAACGCGAGATGCTGCCGCCCTCGCTGCCCGACGCCCCCGGACTGCGGACCGCCGCCCGGTACGCGCCCGCCCGGCAGGGCCTGGACATCGGCGGCGACTGGTACGACGGCTTCCCGCTGACCGACGGCTCGCTCGGCTTCTCCATCGGCGACGTACAGGGCCACGACGTGGAAGCGGCGGCCTTCATGGGGCAGATCCGCATCGCCCTGCGCGCCGTCGCCGCGGCCGCCGAGGACCCCGGCGACGTGCTCAGCCGGGCCAATGACCTGCTGATCTCGGTCAACCAGGAGCTCTTCGCCACCTGCACCTTCCTGCGCTTCGACCCGAGCACCTGGGAGATCGACGGCGCCCGCGCCGGGCACGTCCCGGCGGTCTGGGCCACGGTCGACGGCGACTGCGGGACGGACGAGGACGAGGGCGGCCTCCCGCTGGGCGTCCTCGCCGGCTCCGCCTACCCCGTCACCCGACGGCGGCTGCGCCGGCCGGGCGCCTACGTACTGCTCACCGACGGGGTCGTCGAGGGGCCCTCGTTCCCCATCGAGACGGGCCTGGCGGAGGTGGTCCGGGTGGTCCGGGACGGGGCGGGCGCGGACCCCGAGGAGTTGGCCGCCGAGGTGATGAAAGTGGCCGACTCGACCGGCCACGCCGACGACGCGGCGGTCCTCGTCCTGCGCCACGACGCACCACCGGGGGCCGAGTAGCGCGTGTCAGGCGCCGCCGGGAGCCGCCGGCCGTTGTCTCATACATGGGGTGCACACCGAGCGATGGCAACGCCGAGGCCTCCCGTACCTGCTGCTGTCGATCCTCGCCGTCGCCCTCGCCTATTACCTGGGCGGACGCATCGGCCTGCTCCAGCGCGTGGTCCTCGCGGGCGCCCAGGTCACGCCCCTGTGGCTGCCCACCGGGATCGCGGTCGCGGCGCTGCTGTGGCTGGGGCCCCGGATCTGGCCGGGGATCGCGCTGGGCACGTTCTGCGTCATGCAGACCCTGGGCCCGTTCGAGCCGGTCGGCCTCGCCATCGTCGCGGGGAACACCCTCGCGCCGCTGTGCGCGTACGCGATGCTCCGCCGGGTCGGCTTCCGGACCGAGATGGACCGGTTGCGGGACGGCCTGGCGCTGGTCTTCCTCGGCGGGCTGCTGCCGATGCTGATCAGTGCCACGATCGGCGCCGGAGTGCTGGCGCTGAGCGGCAGCCTGCCGGCGAGCGGGTTCTGGCCGGTCTGGTGGTCCTGGTGGGCCGGTGACGCGATGGGCGTGTTGGTCGTGACCCCGCTGCTGCTGGTCCTGCCCCGGTTCCGACTGACCTCGGACCTCTACCGGGTCGCCGAGGGGGCGGCACTGGCGGTCACGGCGGTGGCGGCCACCCTGCTGGTCACCCACAGCTCGCTCTCCCTGCTGTTCCTGGTGTTCCCGCTGCTGATCTGGGCCGCCGTCCGCTTCCAGCTGCCGGGAGCGGCGCCCTGCTCGCTGCTGATCTCCGTCGTGGCCATCGCGGCGGCCACCGACCGGGCGGGCCCCTTCGAGGACCACAGCCTCTTCGAGATCATGGCCAACCTGATGGCCCTCAACGGCTCGGCCGCCCTGACGGCCCTCCTCCTGTCGGCCATGGTCACCGAGCAGCAGAACATCCGCCGCAAGATCGAGCAGGCCTGCGTGGAGCTGGCCGAACTGGTCGCCCGCCTGTCCCCGCCCTGATCCGGGCGGGTGCGCGCGGAGCCCCGGGGTGTGCCCGTACCCGACAGATGTTCTATGTTGCACAGGCAGAACAGCGGGGGAGGCGACGGGCGACACATGGCACGGGACTACGACAGCCAGCTGCTGGAATCGGTGGCGGTGCGCCGGCGCAGGATGCGCGACGCGCTGCTGTTCGGGGCGGGGCGGACGAGACGCACCGCGGACGAACGGCTCGGCAAGGTGTTCGCGGGGATGGCCATCGCGGCCGTCCTGTGCGCGGGATGCGTCGGATGGTCCTTCATCCAGTCCACGCTGGCGAAGCAGAAGGCCGAACAGGAACAGCAGAGGCAGCGACAACAGGGCCTCGTGCAGCCGTACGCGCAGCCGTCGGCGACCCCGGCCCCCTCGCGGCCCTCGGCCCCGTCGAAGACGGCCTCCAAGGCGGCGTCCGGGCACGCCACCGGGCATGCCACCGCGCCCGCGTCCGGGCCGCGGTCCCCGAAGCCCTCGAAGTCCGGGACCCCGGCCGGGTCGGCGACCCCGTCGAAGTCCCCCCGCCCGTCCAAGACCCGCACATCGCCGTCGGCGACGAAGTCGCCCGAGCCGACCCGTTCGTGAGGGGGACCCTTCGGTGACGGTGGTTGTCGGCAGTCATGTCACGGCGGGCGCCACGGAAGAGGAATGGGTCGCATCGCTCGGTGAGTACCTCACGGAGGACATCGACGAACTGGAGCGGTACCCGCACTCGCTCGGGCGCGTCTTCGACAGTGCGCTGAGGCTTCTCGCGGCCCGCTGCACCGTCGATCCGCGTGCGGCGAGGGTGGAGACCTGGGAAGCGGCTGTGAACGCCCTCCAGTCGGGGTCGGCCGTGTTCGCGACCGCCTCCGCGGGCGAAGGGTCCGTACCGTGCCTGATCAACCGTCGGGTGCGTACGCTGCCGGCCGGGAGCGACGAGGCCGCCTCGAATCTCGGGACGTGGCTCGACACGTTCTGGCTCGCGGTGGTGTGTCGTGATCAGGCGCGGATCGCCGAGCTGTGTCGATTCCCGCTCGACCGGCTGATCGTCGTCGGGTTCGAGGAGTACCTCTCGCACTGGGTCGACGCACTGCGGACGTTCGGGCTCCGGGGGCCCGGTCTGGTGGAGCGGTTGACCCGGGCGATGGAGACGTCCTCGTCCGATGTCGCGGTGCGGGTGCCGCGGGATCTGCTGGAGGGGGTGTTGGCTCCGCCGATCCACCTGTTCGGCCTGTTCGTCACAGGGGACGTCAACGGTTTCAACGCGGCGCTGGTGCGGGCGCTGGAGCTGCACAGGGCGTACTGGAGCGCCGAGGGGCGATCCGGGAAGCCGGGCGGTCATCTCGCCCTGGGCCCGCTGGCCCTGGCGTGCCTCGCCCTCGACGCCGGGATGCCGGTCCGGGTGGAGTCGGGCTACCTGCCCCACCACCTGCTGCACCGCTCCTGGCACGGCGAATTCCCCACGTGAGGCGACACCAGGGAGAACGAGTGACCACCACGGTCGAGCGCCACGGCACCCCGGAACCCGGTGACGGGGAGTACGCGGAGCGGCTGATGGCCTCCGCGATCAAGCAGATCGAAGCCCTGGACCGTTCCACTCGGATGCTCGACGCGCTGTGGGATTCCGTTCGACTCGCCGTGTGGGCCCGCTCGGCCGTGGATCCGACCGGCGGGTCCATCGACACCTGGGAAGCGGTGGTCAACGCGGCGCAGGTGGGCTCCGCGGTCTTCCGGCTCACCGGCGCCGGTGAGGGGACCGTCGATTGCCGAATACACCATGAGGTACGGCGACTTCCGGCCATGGGCCCCAAGAAGTTCGCGAGTGCGCCGAACTGGCTGGACGCCTTCTACTACGCGGTCATCTGCCGTGACCGGGAACGCATCACCGAGTTGTGCGCGATCCCGATGTACAGGCTCCGTGCGGCCGGGGCCATGCACGACGAGTACCTGTACCACTGGGTCGGGGCGCTCCAGGCGTACTGGACGAACCGGCAGGCCGACATGGTGGAGGAACTGACCCTGGCATTCCGACAGTCCCACCCCGACGCGGTACGGATCGCGCCCCGGGAGTGGCTCCAGCAGCTCTCCTATCCGCCGATCAACCTCTTCTACCGGTTCGTCAAGCGCGACCACGACGGTTTCAACGCCGCGCTGGTCCACGCGCTCGAACAGCACAGGAAGTACTGGGACCAGGAGGATCGCGACTTCCACGTCACCGGCCTGTGGGCGATCGGCCCGCTGGCCATGGCCTGCCTCGCCTTCGACGGCGGCTTCCCCATCGACGTGGTCTCGGACTACCTGCCGGTCCAGCTCCTGAACCGCAGTCGGGTCGGCGAGTTCGACACGTAGGCGCGCTCCGGCCGTCGCCGACACGGCCGACCGATACGGCCGATCCGACACGGCCGTCCGACTTGGCCGATCGCCCGGTCATCCGCCCGTCGGGTTCCCGTCCGCGGGCTTCGTGAAGATCCGGTCCAGGTGGTGGCGCAGCACCCCGATGGCCGACTCGGGTGACCGCTGTCCCACGAGGATGCTCGTCCCCATGGTCGCCGTCATGGCGAGCAGGCTGATCGCCTCGGTGCGCGCGTCCACGTCGGGGTCGGCCAGGCCGGCTTCCCGGGCCTGTTCGAGCAGCCCGGTCACGGCGTTCTCGGCGGCGTCGGGGTTGTCGATGAAGGGCTGGGCGGCCAGCGCCTCGTCGGTCACGGACAGGATCGCGTAGGAGCTGTAGAGGAGGTGGAAGGTGCGGCTCTCCTCGTCGGTGGGCAGCGATGCCAGGAGCAGTGCCTCGACGGTCGCGCGCGGCCCGGGGGTCGGGCCCGCGGCGGCGAGTCGGGCGGCGACGCGCGCCGTGAAGCGTTCGGTCAGGTGCTGGAGGCCGTAGAGGAGCAGCTTCTCCTTGGTCTCGAAGTAGTACTGGACCAGGCGCAGGGACACGCCGGCCTCGGCTGCGACGTCGCGCATCCCGACCGCGTGCAGTCCGCGCCGTCCGGCGACCCGGACGAGCGCCTCGGCGATCTGCGCCCGCCGTTCCTCGTGGTCCACGCGCTTCGGCATGTCGTGGTGTCTCCGCCCGGTCGGTGAGGGGCCCGGTCGGCGATGAGGCCCCGGTCGGTGAGGGGCCCGCCCCGATTTCATGGTACCGGCGTACCAACATCATGGTGGCCGGTACCACGAAGAGCGGATCCGCCCGGAAGGAACCGGACGGGCCCGCGCGCGGGTGCCCGCGGCCCTCAGGCGGGCGGCGCCCCGCGCAGGTGGCGCACGAGCTGCTCCAGGGCGGTCCAGCTCTCGGCGCTCTCGCCGTCGCCCAGCGGGTAGTAGTAGCCCGGCCGGGCGTTCGAGCCGAGCTGTACCGGACGTTCCCTCAGCGGCGTCCTGCTCGCGACGTCACGCCCCGCCTCCCGTACCTCCGCGGGGCCCAGCACGAAGGCGTACGGCAGCGGCGGGCGCTCGAAGCGGGGCGGGGCACTCAGGTCCCGCCGCGCCGCCCGGAGTTGGCACATCATGGTCTTCAACCCGTGCCGGGTCACCAGCTCGCCGGCCAGCCCCGGCAGGGCCTCCAGCGGCGGCTTCTCCTCCGAGCCGAAGCCCACGGTGAGGGTGACGTCCTCCTCGACCCCCTCCGGGGTGCGGATCACGCGCAGGGTGGCGACGGCGGGCCGGTCCGGGGTGCCGACGACCACCGTCCAGGTGGGGCGGGGGGCGCGCGCGTACGCCAGGTCGGTCAGTTGGCGCCGCGACCAGGCCAGACCGGCCGGCTCCGAGGTTCCCCAACCGGCCGGCGGACCGCCGGTCAGCGCCTGCCAGGCGGCTTCCAGCGCGCCGCCGAGAACGAGGTCCGCCTCCGGCTGGTGCAGGGTGCGGAAGGAGAGGACGAGCTGACGCTCCCCGGTGGGCCCCGCCTCCGCGAAGGTGTCCGCCACCGCGGTCTCACCGTTCTCGTCCCGGTCCGGGGAGAAGGCGCCGTCCTGCCAGTGCAGTACCGCGCCGGTCAGCCCGTCGTAGTAGCCGCAGCGCTCGTCCTGCACCACCCAGCGCGAGGGCGTGGACTGCAGCAGCAGGCGGGTGGGCAGGGAGAGGCGGCAGTGCGGCGGGGTGACGATCTGCAGGGACCGGTCGCTCTCCACGGTGGCCCGCAGCGCCTCGGAGAGCCAGCTCGTCATGGGGACGACCGGGCGGTCCTGGAGGACGACGGCGGCCTCGTCGGTGAGCATGTCGACGGCCGGCTGGGCGGCGGCCGGGAGCGGTACGGCCGTCACGCCCGAGACGTCGACCGGGCTGGCGGCGCCGACGGTGCCGGGGGCGTCCGGCGGCCATACCCGGCCGCCCAGGAGCATGGTCAGACGGGCCGCGAAGGCACCCGCGAGCTGCTCGGCCTGCGGCACGCCCGTGGTGGCGCGCGCCTCGATCCACCACGCCGGGCCGTCGCCGGCCGGCTCGGCGTCGGGCCCCAGCAGCCGGGCCGCCTCGCCCGGTACCTGGAGCAGCAGCGGCGCCTCGATCGAGACGAGCGGCCGTCCCTCGGCGTCGCACAACTGGACCACGGCGCCCTCGCCGGCGGTCTCGACCCGCAGGTCCGGGCCGCCCGCTAGGAGGCCCGCAAGGACGGCCAGCGCGTCCGGCATGCGCTCGGTGAGCGCGATCACGTCTTTGGTCATGCGGTGTTCCCCCTGGTCATGCGCGGTCGGCTGTGGTCTCGGTGTCGCCGTCCGCGCCGGCGAGTGCCGTCTGGATCAGCCGGGTGGCCTCGCCGCGGCGGACGAGCGTGCCGCGCCCGGGCGGCTGGGTGCTCGCGTACACGCCGGGGAAGAGTTGCCCCTCCTGCCGGTCGCCGGTCATGACGACCGCCGAGGTACCGCTCTCCCGGAGCGTCATCAGGAACGGCTCGTACAGCGCCCGCGACGCTCCCGCCACCCTGCGGGTGACGACGAAGTGCAGGCCGATGTCCTGTGCGGAGGGGATGAACGGCATGAACGGCGCGAGCGGTTGCTGGCCGCCGGTGGTGAGGATGTCGTAGTCGTCGATGAGGATGACGATGCGCGGGCCCGAGTACCAGGTGCCGGACACCAGGGCGTCCTGGGAGGCGAGGTCGTCGGGCATCCGCTTCTCCAACTCGGTGGCGATACCGGTCGCCAAGGCGCCGCACAGCCGGGAGTTGTGGGCGTAACCGCCGCGGTACTCCTCGGGCACCAGCTTGCGCAGGCCCCGGCGGGGGTCCATCACCGCGAAGACGATCTCCTCGTCGGAGTAGCGCTCCATGAGGCCCTGGGTGACCAGGCGCAGCAGGTTGGTCTTCCCGCACTCGCTGTCGCCCAGGATCATCAGGTGCTGGTCCCGCTTGAACAGGTCGAGCAGGACGGGCGCGAGGGCCGTCTGGTCCAGACCGAGCGGCACCCGGTTGGGTTCGGTCGTCACGGACGGCAGGGCGGCGACCGGGATGCGGGAGGGCAGCACCCTGACCCGCTGGGCGCCGTCGCCGGACCAGGACGAGCGGACCACCATGGCCGCCTGTTCGACGGCCGGGCCCAGCTCGGAGGTCGAGGCGAGGGAGTCGATGCGGGGCAGCGCCGCCTGGGCGAAGAGCTTGCCGTCGGTCAGGACGCGACCCTTCTCGTCCGGGGCCAGGGTCTCGGCGAGCTTGCGGTCGATGCTGGAGTCGCCGGGGTCGTTCAGGCGCAGCTCGACGCGGGTCCCGAACAGGGACTGGGTGGCGATGCGGACGTCGTTCCAGCGCAGCATGCCGGCGACGACGTGGATGCCGTAGCCGCCACCGCGCTTGAGCAGGTCGGTGACCGCGTCCTCGATCTCGTCGAAGTCGTCGCGCAGGGCGCCGAAGCCGTCGATGAGGAGCACGATCTCGGTCGAGGACAGCTCGGGGAGCCGGCCCTCGGCGCGCAGTTCGCGCAGCCGCTCGACGGAGTCGATGCCGTGCTCGCGGAAGAGTTCCTCGCGGGCGGCGAGCATGCCGCGCACCTCTTCGACGGTACGGGCGGCGCGTTCGCGGTCGGCGCGGCCGGCGATCCCGCCGACGTGCGGGAGCCCGGACAGCGCGGCGAGGCCGCCGCCGATGAGGTCGAGTCCGTAGATGCCGACCTCGCGCGGCGTGTGCGTCATGGCAAGGGACAGCGCCAGGGTGCGCAGCAGGGTGGTCTTGCCGGACTGCGGGCCGCCGATGACGGCCGCGTGGCCGCCGCCGACGGTGAGGTCGAGGACCCACTGCCCCTGCCACTGCCTGGCCGGGTCGTCGAGGAGACCGAGCGGCACCTTGAGCGGGCCCGGCCGGACGGCCAGTTGTACGCCGCGCTCCCCGGTCCGCAGGGGACCGGCCGAGGTGTCCAGGGCGATGGCCCGGGGCAGCGGCGGCAGCCAGATGGCACGGGTGGGCCGGGCGGCGTGCCGGAGCTGGTCGACGACGACGGACATGACGGTGGGTCCGGGGTTGCGGTTGCGCATGGCCGGCCGGTCCTCGCCGGACGGTGCCGCCTCGGGCTCGCCGAGGGTGTTGTACTCCGGGTAGAGGTGGACGGCGGGGCCCTCGTCCTCGACGTTCCGGGCGACCGGCCCGTGGTAGGGCCCGGAGACGAAGCCGGCCTTGAAACGCTCGTAGGCGCTGGTGTCGACCTTGAGGTAGCCGAAGCCGGGGATGGGCGGCAGGTGGAATGCGTCGGTGGTGTCGAGCACCGTGCGGGACTCGTCGGCGGAGAAGGTGCGCAGACCCAGCCGGTAGGACAGGTAGGTGTCCAGGCCCTTGAGCTTGCCGCCCTCGATGCGCTGGCTGGAGAGCAGCAGGTGCACGCCGATGGAGCGGCCGATGCGGCCGATGGACAGGAACAGGTCGATGAAGTCGGGTTTGGCGGTGAGGAGTTCGCCGAACTCGTCGATGACGACGAAGAGGTGCGGCAGCGGGTCCAGGTCGGGGCGGGTCTCGCGCAGGGCGGCGTAGTGCCCGATGTCGGCGATGTTGCCGGCGTCCTTGAGGACCTGCTGGCGGCGCTGTACCTCGCCGGCGAGGGAGGAATGGACGCGCTCGACGAGACCGGCCTGGTTCTCCAGGTTCGTGATCACGCCGGCGACGTGCGGCAGGTCGGCGAAGGGGGCGAAGGTGGCGCCGCCCTTGTAGTCGACGAGGACCATGGCGAGGTCCTCCGGCGGATGCGAGGCGACCAGCGCCAGCACCAGGGTGCGCAGCAGTTCGCTCTTGCCGGAGCCGGTGGCGCCGACGCACAGGCCGTGCGGGCCCATGCCCAGCTCGGAGGACTCCTTCAGGTCGAGCAGGACCGGTTGGCGGGAGTCGCTGATGCCGATCGGTACGCGCAGGAAGGCGCGTTCGCCGCGGGGTCGCCACAGCTCGCGGACGTCCAGGGAGGCCGGGTCCTCGACGCCGAGCATCTCGGTGAAGTCGACGGGGCCGGAGAGCGGGGCGTCGACGAGGGACTCGGCGGACAGCCGCAGCGGGGCCAGCAGGCGGGCGACGCCCTCGGCGCCGGCGGCGGTGGCCGGGTCGGCGGTGCCGTGGGCGGTGACGGGCTCGGCGGGACGCAGGTCCTCGATGTGGACCCGGTCGCCGTCGACGGTGATGCGCAGGGACACCTGGCCGGGCTCCTGCACCCGGTCGGCCACCAGGTGCAGCACGGTGACGCCCATGTCCCGCAGGGTCACGGCGTCGTCGGGGCGGGGCAGTTCCCGCGCGTCCTCGCCGTACCCGTCACTGACGACCAGCAGTCGCCCGGTCATCTCCAGGGCGTCCTTGCCGGACAGGCCGCGGCGCACCTCGGCGGCGTAGGAGGCGCGGGCACGCAGGTCCCGGTTCATCAGCCGGGCGAGCTGCGCCGGCGCGGGGGCGATGCGGCGGGCGCTGACGGGCCCGTCGTGCTCGTCGGGGTCGAGGGTGTGCGGCAGCCACTTGACCCACGCCCAGTCGCTCATGCGGTCGCCGGGGCAGGCGAGCGCGAGCGCGACGTCGTCGGGCGCGTGGGCGACGGCGGTCTGGGTGAGCAGGGCGCGTACGACGCGCAGGACGCCCTCGCGGTCGCCGACGACGCTGACGTTGCCGGCGCGGTCCAGGGGGACGGTCAGGGGCAGGTCGGTCGCTGTAGAGAATCGTTTCCTCAGCGCGCCGGCCTCATTGAGCATGAACCGGTCGGGCGGGGTGAGGACGCTGCCGCCCTGCTCACCGACGTCCAGGGGGCGCACCGGCATCCGCCCGGTGCCCACGCGCACGCGCAGGAAGTCGCCGTCGAGGCGCCGCCGCTCCCACAGCCGGGCGGGGTCGCGCACGATGTCGTAGAGCGCCTCGGGCGGCGGATCGAGGACCCGCGCCGTCTCGCGGCGCTCGCGCTCCTCGGCGCCCAGCTCCTCGCGCAGCTCCTCCAGGTACTCCAGATAGCGCTCGCGCTGCTGGCGCCGGGTGCGCTGGGCCTTGCCCCGCTGCGACAGCAGCATGCCGACCGAACCGATGACGGTGACGAGCAGCACGATCGCGCCGATGCCCGCGAACTGGCTGTTGCGCACCATCGTCATCATCACGACGGAACTCATCACGCCGGCGATGGGCATGAGGGTGTGCAGCGCGCCGCCCGTCCTGCCCTCGGGCAGATTGGGCGGCGGCTCGATCGTGCGCGCCCCGGGGACGGGCAGCGGCCGGGTGGTGCGGGCGGGGCGGTGGACCATGCGGGTGCTCATCGGTTGCTTCGCCTGCTCATGGCTCGGGTGAGGACTTCGGCGGCGAGCTCGGTGACGGCCTCGCGCGTGACCTGGCCGAGCAGGTCGGTGCGGATCGGGCCGCCGGCGGCGAGGTGCCGGTCGTACGGGAGCATCAGGACCCTCACGCCGCCCAGTTGCAGGTGTTCACGCGCCGCGGCCACGTCGAGCGTCATGTGGGGGGACGACGCGGCGACGACGACCACCGTTCCCTCCAGCATCCTCGGCCGCGACAACGAGACCATCCAGTCCAGCACCGATCGGGTGGTGGTGACGCCCTCGACGGTGGCCGGGGTGACCAGCACCCGCGCCTGCGCCGCAGACAGGGCGGTACGGGACAACTCGCTCGGGAGGGTGTCGCAGTCCACGACGGTGATCCCGAAGTAGCGGCGCAACGCGACCATCACCGAGCGGTACTCGGCCAGTTCCAGCCGGTTGCCCACCCGACCCTGGCTGCCGGGCAGCAGCCAACCCCGATCGGGCAACTGGACGAGATAGCCGACGACGTCGGTGAGTTGCATCGACGGGTCGATGAGCTGCGCGACGTCGCTCGTCGTCCAGCGCACCTTGGTGACGCCGAGCCGGGCCGGGAGGGTACCCAGTGCCGGGTCGGCCTCCAGCATCAGCACCGGATCCTGACGGTAGTGCGCGAAGGTGCGGCCGAGCAGCGCGGCGACGGTGGTCTTGCCCGCGCCGCCGCGGATGCTGGTGACGACGATCTGCCGGCCCGTGGTGAGCGGCTGCTGAAGCGCCTGCGCGACGCGGGTCGCCTCCTCCACCTCGCGGGTGGCCGAGGAGCCGACGAGCCGGCGCAGCGAGCGGGAGGTCCGCCTCGTGGCGGAGTCCCCGCTGAGCGGCTTGCCCCTGACCAACTCGTCGGGGAGCGGCAGCTCCATGGTGACGGGCGTGGGCAGCGGCCGGGGGGCGGGCGCGGGGGCGGGGGCGGGTGTCGGGAGGGCCCGGGCGGCGGCGTCCCGGCCCGGCGGCTCGTCCCGGCCCGGTGCCTCGGCCTGGTTCGGCGGCTCGGCGGGTGGGGGCGTGTCGGGGGACGCGGACGCGGCCGGGGGCCCGCCGGTCGGCTTCCCGGGCCGGCCCGGTGCGTCGGAGCCGCCGGGGCCGCCGTTGAGGTTGCGCAGGTCGCGCAGTACGTCGCCCTGCCAGTCGTCCTGGGACATGCGGTCTCTCCTGGAACTCAGAACTGGTGGAGCAGACGTGCGTAGACGCCGAAGACCCCGACCACGAGCGGGAACAGTGCGATCACGCCGATCGTCTCGACGAGGTCGACGGCACGCCGCAGCCGGACGCCGACGTGTTCCGGCAGCTGGACCGCCAGCACGGCGAGCGGCACGAGCGCCACCCCGCAGAGCGCGGCCAGTGGCCCGTACGGGGCGCCGGGGACGTGGTCGATCCACAGCACCACGAGGGATACGAGCAGCACCAGGGCGGCGGTCAGCAGCGTGACGACCTCGGCGATCAGGGGGAAGGCGCGCGAGCGGGAGAGCAGCACGACGACGGTGAGGGACGCGAGGAGGACCGTCCACCACGAGGGGGCGGTGACGGCCAGCAGCCCGCCGGCCGCGGCGGACGCGGCGACGGCGACGGTGGCCAGGACCAGCCCGCGGTGGGTGGCGGCGAGGGCGGTGTCGACCTCGTGGCGGCTGACGGACGCGCCGCCCGAGCGGCGGTCGTCGAGTCCCGTGAGCCCGGCGGCCATCAGCGCGAGGCGGGGCAGCAGGCCGAGGACGACGACCGACACGAGGGCCATGACGGATCCGACGCGCGCCGGATCGGCCTGGAGCGCCGCGACGGCCTCCCACGCCCCGGTGGTGACGACGACGGCTCCGGCGCCGATCAGGCCGCCCTTGCCGAGCCGCGAGAACAGCCCGGCGAGCGTGAGCGTCACGGCGAGCGCGCCGGCCACGGCGGCGAGCCGCGCGGGCCCGCCCCAGGCGTGGGCGTCGGCGGCGGTCCACGCGGCGAGCACGCCGAGGGCGCCACCGGTCAGCATGAGGGTGCCGCCGAGGTCGCGGCCCGCCTGACCCGCCTGCTCCGCGCGTCCTGCCTGACCTGACCGGTCCGCCTGTCCCGCCGGGGCGGGCCGACCGTCCCGGCCGTTCTGACCCGCCCGGGTGGCGGCTCGCGTACCGGCCCGCGTGCCGATCCGCGCGGCGACCGCGCCGACGGCCGCCACGATCACGGCCAGAACCGCGAGGGGAGCCGCCACCTCGGCCGTGCCGAGACCGTCGCGCGCGAGCACGCCGGCGGTCACGGCCGGCGCGATCGTCGCCACGCCCGCGGTCCACCGCCGGGCCTCGGGCCGCCAGCGCCACGCGCGTACGTCCAGGTCCTCGGCGAGCTCGTCGGTGACGTCGTGCACGACGGGGGCGGAGGGGGCGTCGTGCACGCGGACGAGCCGCAATACGGCGCCGTCGGGCACGGCGGCCTCGGCCAGCGTTCCGTCCTGCGGCAGAACCGTTCCCTCTGCATTGATCAGATGCCGGGCGGCCGGCCGCTCGCCCACCCTGTCGTCCAACAGCCGCAGGACATCGGGCAGAAGCCGTCCGATGGGCTCATTCGAGGGGAGCACCAGATCCACTCTCCGACGATCGCCGACGAGAGTGATCCTGCTCAATTCCGTGCGCTGCTTTTCCCCCACGTTTACCACGCGGCAGAACCTATCACTG
Source organism: Streptomyces sp. NBC_00513 (assembly GCF_041431415.1). Classification (GTDB taxonomy): domain Bacteria; phylum Actinomycetota; class Actinomycetes; order Streptomycetales; family Streptomycetaceae; genus Streptomyces. The sequence goes on along the minus strand of NZ_CP107845.1, from coordinate 3,870,581 downwards.
GGCCGGCTCCGTCATTTCGTGTGTTCCTTTGGGATGATGCGTCGTATTCGCATGTACGGAGGACGACGAAGGCGACACCGACGGTGACGGAGTCGCCTTCGGTGCATAGCGCTGCTGTTGCTGTCGCTGCTGTTTCTGCTGCGCTTTCTGTTGGGCCAGGGTGTGCTGGATGAACGACCACCCCACACAACCGGCACACAACACCGCCGCGACGGCGAGTCCCGCGAATGTCTTCCCGAGCCTCTCGTCCGCCGTACGGCGGGCTCGCCCGACCCCGAAGAGCAGGGCGTCCCGCATGCGTCGACGCCGTACCGACACCGACTCCAGCAGCTGACTGTCGTAATCCTTCGCCATCATTGCCCGATCAGCCGGACGCCGTCTCTTGCTTCTCCCCCTCGGCCAGGGAACGCACACCACGTCCCAGGACATCCGGGATGTCGGCCAGAGCGGCTCCGACAGTGGCGCTGTCGATCAGTTCACCGAGTCTGTCCTCGAAGTACTGGCTGTCGGCCGGCCGCACGAGAGCGCGGAAGGCTCGCTCACGCCATGCTGCCGTCCCCTTTTCCTCAACGAGCCGACGGCTGCCGTCCACAGCCACCGCCGGCTGCGAGAAGGCGCTGTCCACCGAGAACTTCCGGTCGATCGAGAACCCGTGCCAGGGAACGTTCCCGGGATCCGCGGCGGCGCTGATCACCCTCTCGTATCCCGCCGCCTCACCCCGGTTCACCAGCACCACACAGGCAAGGAACCGCTCGATCTCGGGCGCGCCGGAATCGTTCATCAAGGCGACGAGCCCGGGGACGCGGGCCCGGTGACGAGAACTTTCGAACGCGTCGTGGATCACGTCGTCGATGTCGTCCGTCGGCCGGCCGTCGAAATCCGTGCCGAGCAATTCACGATAGCCGTGCATGAACTCGTCCCTGTTTCCTTGAATTCGCTGCCCGCCGAACCCCACGGCCACGTCCCGGCGGGCGCATCGTGGCAGGGTCCACCGCGGCGGGCGACGCGGAGGAACCACCCGTACCTGCCCGCCTCGCTCAGCGACCCACGGGAACCACGCGGCGCACTCTCGCGGCGCGCATCGGCATGGCGAAGGTCCTTTCCGTTCAGCGCGATCCAGTACCTCACGAGACCTTCGCGCACCCCCGTCGCCGACCTCCGGCAGGCACTCGGGAGTCGAGGTGCCGCGCGCCTTCAGCCCGGCGGCATCGGCTGCTCGGGTGCATCGTTGAACAGGTGGTCGTACATGGCTTGAAGGTATGAGCGCAGGGTTTCCCTGTCGGGGAACTCGATGTCAGTCAGCCGCTCGTATTCGTCCGGCCCGAAGGATTCGTCCGAGAGCATCTGCTCGAAGCCCGTGCGAACCAATTCCACGTAGGAATCACTGAAGCTGTGCAAAGTGAGCTTCAGGCCGTTGTCTGTTTCATACCCCCGCTCAAGATCCAGGTTCACCTTGAGGAAATTCTTGAAAAGCGGGTCCATTGGCATCCTTCTTTACGGGTGGCGGCCGCGCACCGGGTTGGCGAACATGGTGTGGAGACGGTACCCGCCATTGGGAAGTGCACGATAAACAGGCAGGATGGTTCCACCTTCGAAGTCCACCGGCTTGAATTCGTTCAGGTTGGCCGGGTCACGATAGTAGCCGGTGAACCTTTCCTCGGACCCGGGCCCGAGTACGTCTTCGATGGACGTTTCGACCGCTTCATGTCCGGTGCGTGACATCTGGTCGCGGAAGTAGGCATCTGCACGCACCATGTCTTCCGCATTGTCGAAACGCGTCGCGAACGCGCCGACTCGGTGCGCACCGCCGCTCACACCATCCACCGTGGTGCCGGTCAACGGGTCGATGTTGTTCTCGGACTTGACCAGCCCCGGATAGCCCGAGTTCGGCCCGTACATCTTCGGCGCCCCGTTGCTGTCGCGGGCCACCGTGCCGAGCCGGTCCGTCAGGGCCTTCTCATCAGGGTGGAGGTGGCGGCCTGGCGCGTGACCCTCGCCGCCTTGCTGGTCGTCCAACTCCTTGATGCGTTCATCGACCACCTTGGGGTCCATGGTCTGGTCCCCGGCACCACCGGGCGAAGCATCAGGTGCGTCGCCCTGGCCGCCGCCATCGGAACCGCCCGACGCGTCGTGGCCACCGCCGTCACCCTGATGGGGAGTGCCCGAATCGCCACCGTGGCCGTCGCCACCCGTGGTCGTGGTGTCGCCGTGGCCGGAGGCGCCGCCGCCCGTCGCGGTGTTGTCGGTCCCGCCGTGGCCCCCCGATCCACCGCCACCCGCCGGGGTGTGGCTGTTGTGCGCCGTGTGGCCGGCGGTGCCGCCCGGGGTGTGGCCGGCGGTACCGCCCGGGGTGTGGCCGGCGGTACCGCCCGGGGTGTGGCCGGCGGTACCACCGACGGGGTGGGTGGTCGTTCCGCCCATGTGCGGCGTGCCGTGCGTATCGACGCCCCCCGTCGGGTGGCCCGTGCCGTTCTCGACGTGGCTCGGACCCCCGGCGCCTTCGAGGACCCGCTCCTTGACGGGGGCGGGGACGGGGGCGGGTTCGTGGTGGTTGGGCAGGTCGCTCTTGTGGGGTTCCCTGACCGGATCGGTGTCGGGAACGACGTTGCCGTGCTCGTCCCGGATGCTGCCGTCGTGGCCGATGACGCGCTTGTTGCCGTTGGCGTCCTCGTACTCGCGCCCGGGGGGCGTCTGATCGCCCGCGTGCGCGGGGGTCGAGGGCGTGTCGCCGGTGTGGGCGGGCGTGTCGCCGGTGTGGCCGGGCGTCGCGGGTACCTCGCCGGTGGGCATGGAGCGGGCCATGTCGTCGACGCCGGCCCGGCTGGCCTTGAAGCCCTCCATGAAGTCGCCGACCTTCAGCTTGGTGACGCCCGCGGCCTTGCCGAGGTAGCTCATCGGGTCGACGAGTGCGCCCGCCTTGCCCAGCACGGTCGCGGCCTCCGCGCCCAGGCCCAGCTTTCCGGCCTTGCCGAGCTTGAGCAGCGATCCCGAGCCGAGGGTCAGGCCGTTGAACAACACCGTCCCGAACGCCTGCGAGGGATGCTCGCCCCACTGGTCCCACGCGACCAGCGACTTCCCGAAGTTGCGCAGGGCGGCCTTCTGCTTGTCGGTGTCGCTGTGGTCGACCGGGCCGAACATCTTGTCCATGGCCCAGTCGTAGGGGGTCATGAGGTAGGCGCTGACGCCGCCGAAGACGTCACCGATGCTCGACCAGGTCTTCTTGAAGTTGTCCCAGTCGAACACGTTGATCATGCTGCCGAGGCCCTTGAGGGTGCCCCAGACACCGTCGACGAAGAAGCCCTTCAGCGCACCGCCGACATTGTCCTTCGTCCACTCCCACGCGGCCTTCAGACCGGTGTACTCACGCTCGTCGACCGTGCCCCAGGGCGTTTCCTTGGCGTCCTTGACGTCGCTTTCGCTGAAGCCGTACATGCCGGCCTTGTGGGAACCGTCGTCGACGACGAAATGCGTGCCGCCCACCAACGACGTGATCTTGTTGGCGGCATCCCGCTCGACACCCTGGAACGCCACCCACGTCGTGCCGACCTCACGCACCAGACGCGCGTTCTCGTCGATCTTGTGCTGGTCCTGCTGCCAGTCGTCGTCGTCCTTGTTGTCCGCGACGAACTTCGCCGCGTCCGTGCGAAGCTGCTTCATCCGGTTCACCAGCGGACGAGCCGACGTCGCGAAACTGCTCAACGCGCCACTGACGGACTCCAGTTTCTTGGCGAACTCGTCCGCCTTGTCCCGCACAGGAATCGTCGAATTGAGCAACTCCCCCTGCTCCGGGGCGTCATAGACCGGATCCAACGCCTGGAACGCGTTGTGGACGTCCTTGCCCGTACCCCGGATGCCCGACGCGGTCGTCTTCAACGACGCCGCATGCGTCTCCAACGTCTCCAGATTGCCCGTGAAGGTCGGTATCTTCCCCAGATCGATCACTTCTTGGGGCCCTTCATCTCTTCCGGAGTAGGAGCCTTGGAATACTCCTCCTGCTTGTTCTTCGCCATCTCCAGGTCACCCTTGAGGTACTCCTGCGTGGCCAACCGCGCCCCGGTGATCGACTTGCCCGTCCGAACCGGAAGGAACTTCACGTCGTTCTCCGTGCGCTGCTGAAACTCCTGCAACGCCTGCGCCACCGGACCGAACGCGCCCCCCTCGGGGATCTCCGTCCCACCCAGGACCATCGTGCCCGCCGACGTCGCGGAGCCCACCAAGCCCTCGCCGTACGACGTGAACTCCTCCTCGAACTTCCCGCCGGCCTCCGCGGTCTTGTTCAGGACCTCACGAACACCATCCGGCTTGATGTCCCACTTGGACACGATGCCCCCCGTTTACGTAGAACGTCTTCCCTTGCCTTCGGACGTCAGCCGATCGCGTCGACCGCGGCCTTCGCCCGGGCCAGCGTCTGATGCGCCGTCCCGTCGTTCTTCTCCATCGTGGAGCGCAACAACGCGATGATCGAACGCACCTCGGCGGCAGCCTTGTCCCAGCGCTGCTCCTTGCCGTGGTACTCGTCCGACACGCCGTCGGCCTGGAAGTCGGCCATCGCCGCCTTCACCGCCGCCTCACGCTCACCGAGCACCGTCTCCAACCGCGAGAGGATGCCGCCCAACGAGCCCTGCACCTCGGTCGAGGCGCCGATGTCGTAACTCCGCCGATCCGTACCGCCACCAGCCATGCCACTACCCCCTGTTCGTCTAACGGCCCGAGAAACGGGCCGCGTCGAAGTTCGCCGCCGCCATCTGCTGCTTGGCGTTGTCCGCCGACTCGTGGTCACCCTGACCGAACGAGGAGTCCATCCCGGACTGACCACCCAAGATCGCCTGCAACGACCCGTTCAGCGCGGCCGTCACCTCGTCCGAGTGCTCCTTGAACCGGTCGAAGGCCACCTTGCCCGAACCGTTGAACTTGCCCTCCAACGGTGCCGCCGCCGCGATCAGCTGGCGGATCAGACCGCCGAGGTCGCCGCTCGAATCCCGCGTCCGGGACGTCAGTCCCGACAACGCCGTGTTACCCATGTCGAACTTCACGAGTTCACCCCCGTCACCCCTCTCACAGCAGGCCGCTCGAACAACCACAGCCCGCACTGGTGTGTCATGTCTATCAACCCCGCATTGCTGTCTGCAAAGCCAATCCACGTCGCAACCGCCCAGCTGTTGCGGAATCGGCTGAGCTTGTCACGAGGTTGTGACAAAGTCCCCTCCGGTTAAGGGAGATGAGCGACTCGGGCGGCCTGGACGCCGCCACGGTCAACCTCCCCATCAACCTCGCCGTCGGCCTCGCCGGTGACGTGGTCGATGGCCCGGTCGATGCCCTGGTCGATGCCCTCGACCAGGTCCCGTTCGGCGGTCTTGGCGAGGCCCGAAGGGTCGTTCCGGACTGGTGACACCATGAGTTCGAGCGACGCCGGTCCGTGAGGCGCGTTCGGTACGCGCCGAAAGCAGGCGCTATAGCCCCGTAACGCCCGTACAAGGACTCCGTCCCGTATCCCGCCCCGACCCGACCCGCCCCGACCCGACCGGGTCCGACCGGGTCCGCTCCTGCCGGCCGGCAAGAGCGGACCCGGACGCCTGAGCCACCCGCGCCACCCGCTCCCACCCGCCCCTCCGGTAACCGTGCCCCCGTCCCAAACCCCGGCCAGAAACGTCGTGACACCACGCGTGGCCCCCCTTCGGCCCCCGCAACGAGGCCGAGATCGCGAGCGAAACCGAGAGGGCGCCTCGTGGCGCCACCTCGGCCCCCGGCTGGGGGGGCACTGCCTCCGCTTTGCGGAGCCGAATTCGCGGGATCCACAACCCGCGACGCGGACCGCCCGCGCCGTGGAGCCGAGGGGGGGCGCCGGCTTCGGCGGCCAGGCGGAAGGAGTGGGCGTAGTAGCGCGGGGCGAGGCGGCGGAGTTCGGGGGTGTCGCCTTCGTCCTGGGCCATCCAGCCGGCGAGGTGGACGAGCTGGGAGGTGGCGGCGAACAGGTCGCGGCCGGCAGTCTCCGTGAAGCGGCCCTCCAGCCAGCGGGCGACGTCCTGGGTGGTGAGGTGGCGGACGGCCAGGTGGCGAGCGTGGCCGCCGCCGAGTTCGGAGGCCGAGTCGCCTGCGTCCCCCGACGCGGACGCCCCGGAGACGTGTCAGCCCTGGTGGCGTTCCCTGTCGGGCCGTCCGCCTCGCTTGTCACCGCGCAATCGTCCACGTCGATGGCAGCCGGCTGCTGCACTGAGACCATCAACAAGCAAGGAGACAGAGCAAAATGATCGAACGAGTCCGAGCCGTCCTCGTCACCGCGGACGACACGATGCTGGTCATTCGCCGCACCAAGCCCGGACTCCCCGTGTACTGGGTGCTGCCCGGCGGCGGGGTGGAGGAGGGCGACGAGTCCCGGGAGGCCGCGCTGCACCGTGAGATCCACGAGGAGATCGCGGGGAAGGCCGACATCGGCCGCCTCCTGCACACCATGGAGTCCGACAAGGAGCGTCAGCTCTTCTACGTCGCCCGCATCGCGACGTGGTCCTTCGAAGACCGTACCGGCCCCGAGTTCAGCGCCGAGGGCCGCGGCGAATACGCGCTGGAAGAGATCCCGCTGACCGTGGAGGGGCTCGACAGCATCGACCTCAAGCCCGAGGAGATCGCCCACGTTCTGCGGCGCGTCATCGGTGCCGGCATGCTCGGGGCTTTGGTTTAGGACGGGTGCAGGGGCCCGGCGAGGTGTGTGTGAGACTCCCCTTCCGACCAACCGGGGTGGGGGCTTTTCCTTGCGCGCACGCATGAGACCGTCGATGACGTCCAGGATGTCCGTGACTGCCACGAGGGCCCTGGCCTGCGCGATCCTGCTTGCAGCCGCTCCGTTGGCCGGCTGTACGGCCGACGGCTCCGCGTCTCAGGCGCAGGACGTCGATCGGAGCACCGTGGACCGCGAGCTGCAGGCGGCGATCCGCAAGGCCGGCCTCGACCCGGCGAAGGGCAAGACCACCGGCGTGCCGAACGGGATCCCGGATCCGAGTTCCGCCGGCTGGGTCGCGGTTCTCGCCACCCCCGAAGCGGAGCGGGCCCTGCCGAAGATCGCGGCGGAGCTGGAGCGTCTGGGCTGGCACCCGGACCCCGACGGCTCGCATCCCCTCAGCTACGAGAAGTCGGACTGGTCCCTGGTGGGGCGCAGTGCGGCGGAGGCCGACGCGGTCACCCTTGCTCCCGGCGAGAGCCTCCTCACCCTGGCGGCGACAGACTTCGGCGGCTAGTCGAACGACCGTGTGGACATGCCACCGGGGAAACGCTGAAACCCGTTGCCCCGGCGGCGTTGGTCACGTGTGCGTGCGGTTCAGGGGAGCGCTGGATCATGGTGACGACCAGTGCAGCGAGCCGGCGGAGCGCCAGGCGTTCCGTGCCCGTGCCGCCCCGCGCCTGCGCCCACTCGAAACCGGCTGCTGGGACGCCTCGCCAGAAGGGACCGGCCTCGTTGAGGCCGTGCCCGTGCTCTGGCATCGGCAGCTACCCCTTGCTGTGCGGTGGGTCGATGCCCGACTTTCGGATGGCGAATTCATGCACTCTCGCCGCCCTGTCGCGCAGTTCAGGCGAACCGCGTCTCACGATTTCGCCGCGACGGCCCGCTTGTGCGGTGCAGCAGGGGAATTGGGTCGAGGTAGTCCGGGTTGTTGGGGCACGCCGAGGGCACGGTAAAGACTGAGGGGTATAGACAACGAAGAAGGCCCAGGTCGCTGACCTGGGCCTTCTTTAAAGAGCGGATGACGGGAATCGAACCCGCGCTATAAGCTTGGGAAGCTCATGTTCTACCATTAAACTACATCCGCACGGTGGTCCATTTGTCCGGAGCCGTATCGTTGCACACTCTACCTCATGATCGACCCCCGGTGAATCTGCCGCGGGGTCGTCGTTGTGTGTGGGGTACAGCAAGGCGCGTACGAGGGGGAGTTGGGGCGTACCGTACGGGTTCGGAGCGGCGGCTGGAGCGGGTCCCGGTCATCCCTTAATGTGGCGATTCGTCGCAGTACGGCTGGTTGGGGAAAGGGACTCGATGGAGCACACCGTCGTCCGTTGTGCCGAAGGGCATGTATTCAGCACCGCTTCGTTTCCGCTGCAGCACCTCGGTGCCGGACGGATCGGACCTGGGCGGCTGCTGCGGTGCCCGCGGTGTGCGCGGCTGAGGCATGCCGTGCCCGTCGGCGGCGCAAAGCGTTAGTCGCGGAGGTCGCGGAGGTCGCGGAGGTCGCGGAGGTCGCGGAGGTCGCGGAGGTCGCGGAGGTCGCGGAGGTCGCGGGGTCGCGGGGCGTCGGCAGGCGCGCGGGGGGCCGCTCTCGATTGGGGGTGGCCCGTGCGCACTGCGTATCCTCGGGGCGTGCTTCTCTCTGACAAAGACATCCGGGCCGAGATCGACAGCGGACGGGTTCGCATCGACCCGTTCGACGAGTCGATGGTGCAGCCCTCCAGCATCGATGTACGTCTCGACCGGTTCTTCCGGGTCTTCGAGAACCACCGGTACGCGCACATCGACCCCGCCACCGAGCAGTCGGATCTGACTCGGATGGTCGAGCCGGACGGGGACGAGGCGTTCATCCTCCACCCGGGCGAGTTCGTGCTCGCCTCCACGTACGAGGTCATCTCGCTGCCCGACGACATCGCCTCCCGGCTGGAGGGGAAGTCCAGTCTGGGGCGCCTCGGTCTGGTGACGCATTCGACGGCCGGGTTCATCGACCCCGGGTTCTCCGGGCACGTGACGCTGGAGCTGTCGAACCTCGCGACGCTGCCGATCAAGCTGTGGCCGGGCATGAAGATCGGGCAGCTGTGCCTGTTCCGGCTCAGCTCCCCCGCGGAGTTCCCGTACGGGAGCGAGCGGTACGGATCCCGTTACCAGGGGCAGCGCGGCCCGACCGCCTCGCGCTCCTTCCAGAACTTCCACCGCACCCAGGTGAGGCACGAGGCATGAGCGACGTACGCGAGAACCTGAACTACGAGGGTTTCGGTCGCGCCGTGCGCGAGCTGGCGCAGACCATCGCCGACGACGGCTACGAGCCGGACATCATCCTGAGCATCGCCCGCGGCGGCGTGTTCGTGGCCGGCGGTCTGGCCTACGCGCTCGACTGCAAGAACATCCACCTCGTCAACGTGGAGTTCTACACGGGCGTGGGGACCACCCTGGAGATGCCGGTCATGCTGGCACCGGTGCCCGAGGCGATCGACTTCACGAACAAGAAGGTCCTCATCGCCGATGACGTGGCCGACACCGGGAAGACGCTCAAGCTCGTCCACGACTTCTGCCTCGGCCATGTCGCCGAGGTGCGCTCCGCGGTCATCTACGAGAAGTCGCACTCGCTCGTGAAGTGCGAGTACGTGTGGAAGAAGACCGACGAGTGGATCAACTTCCCGTGGTCGGTCGAGCCGCCCGTGGTCAAGCGCGAGGGCCAGGTCCTCGACGCCTGACACCTGGTGTCGTGAGGCGGCGCGCAGGTGTGATCGCGGGGTCGGGCGGAGGACAGCGCCCGGCCCCGTCGTCGTGCGGCCCCGGCGTCATGTCGCCCCGTCGCCCCGTCGCCCCGTCGCCCCGTCGCCGTGTCGTCCCGAGGTCCGTCCTCCCCGTTCCTCCCCGCCCTCCCCGTCCGACAGCCCCTGGGAGAGTCATGCACACCACCACCGCCCCCTTCACGCTGCGGGCGTGGAAGGAGGGCGAGGGGTACGAGCGCCGCACGGGCTGGCACGGCACCTCGACGGAGTTCGGCGAGATCACGGTGCTCCACCCGAAGGCCGCCTTCGCCGACACCCTCACGAGCGAGGTGCGCGGCGGCCGCATCCCCTCCGCGCGGTTCTCGGCGAGCGGGCTCCACACGCAGGTCATGACCCGGCCGAGCCTGAACGGCGCGCGGCTGACCGTCGCCGACGCCACGGTGTACATGACGAGGAACCGGTGGGCGCTGACGCACCGGGGCCGCTCGCTGCGCCTGAGGTGCATGGGGGACTCGTACCGGCTGACCGCGGTCGGCCGCAAGGAGTACGAGCTGACCAGGGAGCGGGACTCCGAGGACCCCGGCGCCACCGTCCGCGTCCGGCAGTCCGGCATGGGCAAGGGGAGGCGGTTGACGATCAGCGTCTCGGGCCGGGCCCTCGGGACCGACATCACGCTCGCGGCGCTCTTCGGCGCGGTCGACCGTGCCGTCCTCACCCGGCGCGGCGCCGTAAGGGCCGGGTTCGCGCGGGCCTTCGGCTTCTACGGGGAGGGCGCCCACTGACCGCGAGCGCCCTCCACGGGCGCCGACCGCGTACGAAGCCGCTTACGTGACCGTGTACGTGACCGCGGGCGCCGACCGCGTACGAAGGGGCCCGGCGCGCACACCGCGCGCCGGGCCCCTTCGTACGCTCGCTCGTACCGGGTACGGCTGTCAGATCGTGCCCAGCTTGATGATGGACAGCAGGGCGATCAGCTGGATCGCGGAGGCGCCCAGCGCCTTCGGCCACGGCAGGTCGTGCGACTTGCTCACCAGCGAGGTGAACAGCGCGCCGGCGGCCAGCCACGTGACCCAGCCCAGGACCTGGACGACGATGTTGTCGCCGCCGAGGAAGATCGCGAACAGCAGGCGCGGGGCGTCGGTGACGGACATGACCAGCATCGACAGGCCGACCGTCGGCTGCCACGCGCCGTCGCCGCCCAGTTGGCGGGCCAGCGTGTGCGTGACCGCGCCCAGGATCATGCCGCAGAGCACGAACGCCACGGCGGCGCTGAGGACGACCGGGACGGCGTTGGCCAGGGTGGCCTTGATGACGTCCTCGCGGGTGTCGTCGAGGCCGAAGACCGCGAGGAGACCGTAGATGAAGGTCACGATCAGCGCCGGACCCCATACGGGGTAGTCGCGCATCTGGAGGAACGTCGGTCCCGGCCGCATCACGATGCCGCGCAGGAGCTCCTTCCAGGGCAGCCGCGGACCGGCCGGGGCCGCCGCGCCCGCGTGGTACGTCGCGCCCTGGTTGTAAGGGTCCTCGCCGATGGAGAAGGCCTGGGTGAAGCCCGGGTTGTTCGCGTACGAGGGCTCGTGCGGAGGTTGCTGCTGCCCGTGGTGCGGCTGCTGCTGTTGTCCGTACGGGTCGAAGTACTCGGGCTCGCCGTGGTCCCCGTGGGCGCCCTGCTGAGGCCACTGCTGCTGCGGTGGCGGCCCGCCGGCAGGCGGGTAGGGCTGTCGGCCGTACGGTGCCTGCGGCGATTGCCGCTGACCGTACGGCTGCTGCCGCGGGGGTTGCGGGGGTTGTTGCGGGGTGCGGTTGTTGTCCCGGCCGCGTCCGATCCTGAATCCAGCCACGTGATCGAAAGTACCTGCTCCGGCGGGTGATGGTGGTCGGGCGGCCGGAACAGGGGGCCTTTGCGGCTGACCTGTGACATCCCCTAGGGGAACCCCGGGGGGTTCTCCCCACCCCTGGGGTCGGTGGGGTTTACGTGGCTGAGGGGCAGTCTGCGGAGGTTCGTTACGTTCTCTACTGAATGCGGAGATATGGGACCCGTAGCTTCGTGAGGGTCGTCGCCACGCACCACGCACCACGCCTCACGGACGTGGAACGAGCACGGAAAGAGCCCCCCATGCGCAGCCCCCGACCCGCCGGCCCCCGACCCGCCGGCCTCCGTACCGCCTTCCGTACCACCGCCGTCCTCGCCGGCGCGACCGCCGTCCTGGCGCTCCCGGTGGGGGCCGCCTTCGCGGACTCGCCGGCGGCCCCGCGACCGCGGGTGCTGCCCGGTGTGGAACAGCCCGCCGTGGACCGGCCGATCACCCCGCCCACCGCGCCGTCCACGAAGCCGGCCCGCGGGTACGTCACCACCGCCAGGCTGGCGGACGGGTCGGTGGTCAAGATCTACGAGATCGGCGTCGGCCACGTCGAGGCGGACGTCTTCGCCGGCTCCACCAAGCTGGGCACGCTGGCCGGCAGGGACGGACGGCCCGCGTACGGGCAGTACAACGGCCTGCACATCACCCTCTACCCGAACGGCACCGTGAGCTCGTGGATCGAGGGCGCGCCGAAGCCGAAGCCGCAGCCCAAGCCGCAGCCCAAGCCCAAGCCGAAGCCCGAGGTCGTGCAGGAGAGCGTCGCGCGGATCGTCATGCCGGACGGGAACGTCGCGGAGGCGGTGTACGGCGCGCACGGCGAGCGCGTGGACCTGTCCACGGCGAACGGGTACCGGCTGGGCACGATCGACCTGAAGGACCCGAACGCGCTGAACGACGGCTGGATGTACAAGCTCGTTCGGGACGGCCGGGACGGCCGGCACGTGAAGTTCGTCGTCATCGACGGCAAGAGCGGTGGCAACAGCTGGGTGTACGACTTCGACAGCGGCAGGCTGATCGAGCGGTACACGGTCGCGACCGGCAAGTAGACCGCCACGGGCGCCGCCGGGAAACGACGGAACGGCCGGTCCCCAGAGTGGGGGCCGGCCGTTCCTGTGGGTGTACCTACGCCTACTTGGCAGCCTCGGGCTTCGCCTCTTCCGCCGCGGGCTCGGCGTCGCCCTTCTCGGCGGGCTTCGCGTCGGCCTTCGTGTCGGCCGTCGTGTCGGCGTCCGTCTCGCCCTTCGCCGCGGCCTCGGCTTCGGCCTCGACCTCGGGCTCGGACACCACCGGCGCCTCGGGCTTCGTCTCGACCTCGGCCTGCTCCGGCTTCGCCTCGGCCTCCGGCACGGACGCCTCCGGCTTCGCCTCGGCCTGCTCCGGCTCAGCCTCGGCCTCGGCCTCGACGGCTGCTTCCGCCGCCTCCGCTTCCTCGGCGGCCTTGGCTTCGGCCTCGGCCTTCGCCTTGGCTTCCGCCTCCGCCTTCGCCTTGGCTTCGGCTTCCGCCTTCGCGGCGGCCTCGGCCTTCGCAGCCGCCTTCGCCGCCGCTTCCGCCTCGGCAGCCGCCTTCGCCGCCGCTTCCGCCTCTTCCACGGCGAGCGCCTCCGCCGCGAGTTCCTCCGCCGTCGGGCCCGGTGCCTTCACCGATTCCAGCAGCAACTGCGCCACGTCGACGACCTGGACGGATTCCTTCGCCTGGCCGTCGTTCTTCTTGCCGTTGACCGAGTCGGTCAGCATCACCAGGCAGAACGGGCACGCCGTCGACACGATGTCCGGGTTCAGGGACAGGGCCTCGTCGACACGCTCGTTGTTGATGCGCTTGCCGATCCGCTCCTCCATCCACATCCGCGCGCCACCGGCGCCACAGCAGAAGCCCCGCTCCTTGTGGCGGTGCATCTCCTGCTGGCGCAGCCCCGGAACGGCCGACATGATCTCGCGCGGCGGCGTGTAGACCTTGTTGTGCCGACCCAGGTAGCAGGGGTCGTGGTAGGTGATGAGGCCGTCCACCGGCGTGACCGGCGTCAGTCGGCCCTCGTCGAGCAGGTGCTGGAGCAGCTGCGTGTGGTGGATGACCTCGTACTCGCCGCCCAGCTGCGGGTACTCGTTCGCGATGGTGTTGAAGCAGTGCGGGCAGGTGGAGACGATCCGCTTCGCCGACTTCGGCTTCTTGGTGGACTCGTCCTCGTCGTCCTCGCCGAAGGCCATGTTGAGCATGGCCACGTTCTCCTGGGCGAGCTGCTGGAACAGCGGCTCGTTGCCCAGGCGGCGCGGGGAGTCACCGGTGCACTTCTCGTCGCCGCCCATGATCGCGAACTTGACGCCCGCCATGTTCAGCAGCTCCGCGAAGGCCTTCGTGGTCTTCTTCGCCCGGTCCTCCAGGGCGCCGGCGCAGCCGACCCAGTAGAGGTAGTCGTACTCGGAGAGGTCCTCCGCGTCCTTGCCGATGATCGGGACCTCGAAGTCCACCTCCTTGGTCCACTCGACGCGCTGCTTCTTCGCGAGGCCCCAGGGGTTGCCCTTCTTCTCCAGGTTCTTGAGCATCGTGCCCGCCTCCGACGGGAACGCGCTCTCGATCATCACCTGGTAGCGCCGCATGTCGACGATGTGGTCGATGTGCTCGATGTCGACCGGGCACTGCTCGACGCAGGCGCCGCACGTGGTGCAGGACCACAGCACGTCCGGGTCGATGACGCCGTTCTCCTCGGCCGTGCCGATCAGGGGGCGCTCGGCCTCCGCGAGGGCGGCCGCCGGAACGTCCTTGAGCTGCTCCGCCGTCGCCTTCTCGTTGCCCTCCATGTCCTTGCCGCCACCGGCGAGCAGGTAGGGGGCCTTGGCGTGCGCGTGGTCGCGCAGCGACATGATCAGGAGCTTCGGGGACAGCGGCTTGCCGGTGTTCCAGGCGGGGCACTGCGACTGGCAGCGACCGCACTCGGTGCACGTGGAGAAGTCGAGGATGCCCTTCCAGGAGAACTGCTCGACCTGGGAGACGCCGAAGACGTCGTCCTCGCCCGGGTCCTCGAAGTCGATCTCCTTGCCGCCGCTCGTCATCGGCTTCAGCTCGCCGAGCGCGACCGCGCCGTCGGCGTTCCGCTTGAACCAGATGTTCGGGAAGCCGAGGAAGCGGTGCCAGGCCACACCCATGTTGGTGTTGAGCGAGACGACGATCATCCAGATCAGCGAGGTGCCGATCTTGATCATCGCGGTGAAGTAGATGAGCGTCTGGAGCGTGTCGACCGAGAGGCCCTTGAAGGCCAGCACCAGCGGGTACGACAGGAAGTACGCCGGCTCGTAGTGGTCGACGTGGTGGATCGCACCTTCGAGGCCGCGCAGCGTCAGGATCGCGAGGCCGATGGTGAGGATGATGTACTCGACGAAGTACGCCTGCCAGGCCTTCGAGCCCGTGAAGCGCGACTTGCGACCGGCCCGCGAGGGAAGGTTGACCAGGCGGATGCCCATCAGCACGAGGATGCCGAGGATCGTCATCACGCCGATGAATTCGATGTACAGCTCGAACGGCAGGAAGCCGCCGATGATCGGCAGTGTCCAGTCGGCCTGGAAGAGCTGGCCGTAGGCCTGCGCCAGGGTCGGAGGCAGCGTCAGGAAGCCGATGGCGACGAACCAGTGGGCGAATCCGACGATGCCCCAGCGGTTCATGCGGCTGTGGCCGAGGAACTCCCTGACCAGGGTGATCGTTCGTGCTTTCGGGTTGTCCGTGCGGCTGCCCGCCGGCACGGGTTGGCCGAGTTTCACGAACCGGTAGATCTGCGCCACGGCTCGGGCGAGCAGCGCGACGCCGACCACGGTCAGGACCAGCGACACGATGATCGCGGCGAGTTGCATGGGAGGGCTCCTCGGGCGGGACTTACTAAGCGGTAACTTATTGAGTCAAGGCTTGAGGTTACCCAGTTCCCGCGCCGCAATGTAGGTGAGCGAGCGGTGATCTGTGTCGCTCAGGCATGCCTCTGTAGACAGGCGGCCCGAGGCGTCTGCGCGAGGATCGCGAGATCCATCCCCAGCCAATGGCTCTCCACATAGTGCCGGTCCAAGAGGGCCATCTCCTCCCAGGGGAGGTCGGAGCGCTCGCTGACTTGCCACAATCCGGTCATTCCGGGGCGTACGAAGAGTCGTTCGGGCCGGTCGGTGCCCGCCTCGGGGCGCGGTCCGACCAGCGACATCTCGCCCCGCAGCACGTTCAGCAGCTGCGGCAGCGCGTCCAGGCCGCACCGCTCCGCCATCGCGCCCGGCCGGCCGGTGTCCCGCGTCCGCAGTCGCCAGGTCCGGAACTCCCGCCCGCCCCGCCCGAGCGCGGGTTCCCGTACGAGGACCCCGCGCCGGCCCGCGTACAGCAGCCCCGCGGCGGCGAGCAGCGGCAGGGCGAACACCCCGAGCAGGATCGCCGCGCCGACGAGGTCGACCACCCGCTTGGCGGACAGGTCGGGGCGGGGGAGGGCGGGCCCGCGGGGCCTCGGCGGGTCGGCCGGGTTCGGCTTCGGCGGGGTGGGCAGGCGGAACGTCCGGGGTGGGCGCGGCGAGGGTGGTTGCGGGCGCATGGGGGCACGGTGCCCCACACGTTCGGCGGCCCCCGGATGCCGCGCGGGGTGGCGGCCGGAGGGTCGCCCGCTCGGCTGTGTGGCGGACGGGGCGGGTGTCGGCGGCGTGTCGCGACCCTGGTGAGCGTAAGGGCGGGATAAAAGTTGAGCGCCCTCGACTCAGCTCTGTTGACGTCGGCGCGGACGATGGTGCATGGTTGAGTCTGTTCCACTCAAGTCAGCTGGAGGAATCGAAATGGCACGTGCGGTCGGCATCGACCTGGGCACCACTAACTCCGTCGTCAGCGTTCTGGAAGGCGGCGAGCCCACCGTCATCACCAACGCCGAGGGCGCCAGGACCACGCCGTCCGTCGTCGCCTTCGCCAAGAACGGCGAGGTCCTCGTCGGAGAGGTGGCCAAGCGCCAGGCGGTCACGAACGTGGACCGGACCATCCGTTCCGTCAAGCGCCACATGGGCACTGACTGGAAGATCAACCTGGATGGCAAGGACTTCAACCCGCAGCAGATGAGCGCCTTCATCCTGCAGAAGCTGAAGCGCGACGCCGAGGCGTACCTGGGCGAGAAGGTCACGGACGCGGTCATCACCGTCCCGGCCTACTTCAACGACTCCGAGCGTCAGGCGACGAAGGAAGCCGGCGAGATCGCGGGTCTGAACGTCCTGCGCATCGTCAACGAGCCGACGGCCGCCGCCTTGGCCTACGGTCTCGACAAGGACGACCAGACCATTCTCGTCTTCGACCTCGGTGGCGGCACCTTCGACGTGTCGCTCCTCGAGATCGGCGACGGCGTCGTCGAGGTCAAGGCCACCAACGGTGACAACCACCTCGGTGGCGACGACTGGGACCAGCGCGTCGTCGACTACCTGGTGAAGCAGTTCCAGAACGGCCACGGCGTCGACCTGTCCAAGGACAAGATGGCGCTCCAGCGTCTGCGCGAGGCCGCCGAGAAGGCGAAGATCGAGCTGTCCTCCTCCACGGAGACCACGATCAACCTGCCGTACATCACGGCGTCCGCCGAGGGCCCGCTGCACCTGGACGAGAAGCTCACGCGCTCGCAGTTCCAGCAGCTGACCGCGGACCTGCTGGACCGCTGCAAGACCCCGTTCCACAACGTCATCAAGGACGCGGGCATCAACCTGTCCGAGATCGACCACGTGGTCCTGGTCGGCGGCTCCACCCGCATGCCGGCCGTCGCCGAGCTCGTCAAGGAGCTCACCGGCGGTCAGGACGCCAACAAGGGCGTCAACCCGGACGAGGTCGTCGCCATCGGCGCGACCCTCCAGGCGGGCGTGCTCAAGGGTGAGGTCAAGGACGTCCTGCTCCTCGACGTGACCCCGCTGTCCCTCGGTATCGAAACCAAGGGCGGCATCATGACCAAGCTCATCGAGCGCAACACCACGATCCCGACCAAGCGGTCCGAGATCTTCACGACGGCCGAGGACAACCAGCCGTCCGTGCAGATCCAGGTCTACCAGGGCGAGCGCGAGATCGCGGCGTACAACAAGAAGCTCGGCATGTTCGAGCTGACCGGCCTGCCGCCGGCCCCGCGTGGCGTCCCGCAGATCGAGGTCTCCTTCGACATCGACGCGAACGGCATCATGCACGTCACGGCCAAGGACCTTGGCACGGGCAAGGAGCAGAAGATGACCGTCACCGGCGGCTCCTCGCTCGGCAAGGACGAGGTCGACCGCATGCGCCAGGAGGCGGAGCAGTACGCGGACGAGGACCTGCGTCGCAAGGAGGCGGCCGAGTCCCGCAACCAGGGCGAGCAGCTCGTCTACCAGACGGAGAAGTTCGTCAAGGACAACGAGGACAAGGTCCCGGCCGACGTCAAGGCCGAGGTCGAGGCCTCCGTCACCGAGCTGAAGGAAAAGCTCAAGGGCGAGGACGCCGCGGAGATCCGCACCGCGACCGAGAAGCTCGCCGCGGTCAGCCAGAAGCTCGGCCAGGCCATCTACGCCGACGCGCAGGCCGCCCAGGCCGGTGGCGCGCCGACCGGTGACGCCGACCAGTCCAAGGCCGACGACGACGTCGTCGACGCCGAGATCGTGGACGACGAGAAGCCGAAGGGTGGCGCTGCCTGATGTCGGAGGAGACCCCGGGTTTCGACGAGAAGCCTGAAGTCCCCACCGGCGCCGAGGCGGACGACGCCGCCGCCGAGCCGAAGGCCGCCGACTCCTCCCCGGAGGAGAAGGCGGCCCCGGCCGGGGACTCGGACACTCAGGCCGTCGGCCAGGAAACGGCCCTCCTGGCGCAGCTGGACCAGGCCCGCACCGCGCTCGGTGAGCGCACCGCGGACCTCCAGCGGCTCCAGGCCGAGTACCAGAACTACCGCCGCCGGGTGGAGCGGGACCGGATCGCCGTCAAGGAGATCGCGGTCGCGTCCCTCCTGACGGAACTCCTCCCGACCCTGGACGACATCGGCCGGGCACGGGAGCATGGCGAACTGGTCGGCGGCTTCAAGTCGGTGGCCGAATCGCTGGAGACCGCCGCCGCCAAGATGGGGCTGCAGCAGTTCGGCAAGGAGGGCGAGCCCTTCGACCCGACGATCCACGAGGCCCTGATGCACTCGTACGCGCCGGATGTCACAGAGGACACCTGCGTGGCGATCCTGCAGCCGGGTTACCGGATCGGCGAGCGCACGATCCGCCCCGCGCGGGTCGCGGTGGCCGAGCCCCAGCCCGGGGCGGCCCCGGCCGCCAAGTCCGAGTCCGCGGACGGCGACACGCCGTCTGACAAGGACGCGGATGCCCCCGACAAGGGCTGACGTCCACCATGTAGCCGCACGAGAGGAGGGCCACCGGGGATGAGCACGAAGGACTTCGTCGAGAAGGACTACTACAAGGTCCTCGGTGTCCCGAAGGACGCCACCGAGGCCGAGATCAAGAAGGCGTACCGGAAGCTCGCCCGCGAGTTCCACCCGGACGCCAACAAGGGCGACGCCTCGGCCGAGGAGCGCTTCAAGGAGATCTCCGAGGCGAACGACATCCTCGGTGACGCCAAGAAGCGCAAGGAGTACGACGAGGCCCGCGCCCTGTTCGGCAACGGGGGCTTCCGCCCCGGTCCGGGCGGGGGCGGCGGCTCGTTCAACTTCGACCTCGGCGACCTCTTCGGAGGTCAGCCGCAGGGCGGCGGCGCGGCGGGCGGCTTCGGCGGCGGCCTGGGCGACGTCTTCGGCGGCCTGTTCAACCGCGGTGGCGCCGGCCCGGGTACGGGACCCCGTACCCAGCCGCGCCGCGGCCAGGACATCGAGTCCGAGGTCACGCTGTCGTTCACGGAGGCCGTGGACGGCGCGACCGTCCCGCTCCGGATGTCCTCGCAGTCGCCCTGCAAGGCCTGCTCCGGTACCGGTGACAAGAACGGCACCCCCCGGGTGTGCCCGACCTGCGTCGGCACCGGCCAGGTCTCGCGGGGCAGCGGTGGCGGCTTCTCCCTGACCGACCCCTGCGCCGACTGCAAGGGGCGCGGCCTGATCGCCGAGACCCCCTGTGACATCTGCAAGGGCAGCGGACGGGCCCGCAGTTCCCGGACCATGCAGGTCCGGATCCCGGCGGGCGTCTCCGACGGCCAGCGGATCCGACTGCGCGGCAAGGGGGCCCCGGGCGAGCGCGGCGGCCCGGGCGGCGACCTGTACGTCGTCGTCCACGTCGACGGGCACCCGGTGTTCGGCCGGCGGGACGACAACCTCACGGTGACCGTCCCGGTGACGTTCGCCGAGGCCGCCCTGGGCGCCGACATCAAGGTGCCGACACTGGGCGGCCCCCCGGTGACCCTGAAGCTTCCCCCGGGCACCCCGAACGGGCGTACGATGCGGGCCCGCGGCAAGGGCGCGGTCCGCAAGGACGGCACCCGCGGCGACCTGCTCGTGACGGTGGAGGTCGAGGTTCCCTCGGAGCTGTCCGACAAGGCCCGTGAAGCCCTGGAGATGTTCCGCGACGCGACGGAGTCGCAGGACCCGCGCGCCGCGCTGTTCGAGTCCGCGAAGGGAGCATGACATGGACGGCCGCCGCAGACAGTCCCGGTTGGGCGGGGCTTATCAGCTCACTGATGAGACCCCGGTCTATGTGATTTCGGTGGCCGCCCAGCTCTCGGGACTGCATCCGCAGACCCTGCGTCAGTACGACCGTCTCGGTCTGGTCTCCCCGGACCGGACGGCCGGCCGCGGACGTCGATATTCGGCCAGGGACATCGAGCTGCTCCGCACGGTGCAGGCGCTGTCCCAGGACGAGGGCATCAACCTGGCCGGCATCAAGCGGATCATCGAACTGGAGAACCAGGTCGCCGCCCTCCAACAGCGCGTGGCCGAACTGTCCACGGCCGTGGACGGCGCGGCCGCCGCGCTCCAGGCCCGCGAGGCCCAGGTGCACGCCTCGTACCGCCGCGACCTGGTCCCGTACCAGCCGCCGCAGCCGGGCAGCGCCCTGGTCGTCTGGCGCCCCAAGCGCCCGATGGACTGACACCGCCGCCCGACACCGGCACGCGACACCGCCGTTCGGCGCGCGAAGGCCCCGCCCGGATCACCCGGGCGGGGCCTTCCGCGTCGCTACAGGTGGTTGGCGTGGCCGCCGTGGTCGGCCTCGTCCTGCGGGAGGTGCGGGGCCGAGCTGTGCAGGATGCCGGACTGGGCGATCAGGAAACCGAGCTGTGCCCGGCTGCCGCTGCCCAGGGCCGTGGCCAGCCGGGCGATGTGCGCACGGCAGGTTCGTACGTTCATTCCCAGCCGGCGGGCGATGGCCTCGTCCACGTGCCCCTCGACCAGGAGCTGCGCGATGGACCGCTGCACGCCGGTGATGCCGTCGTGCATGTGCGTGTAGGTGACCTCCTCGCTCAGGGGCACGGCACGCCGCCAGAGCTGCTCGAACACCTTGATGAGGTAGTCGACGAGCCCCGGGTGCCGCAGCTCCAGAGCCACCCTCCGGTCGTCGCTGACCGGGATGAACGCCACCGTGCGGTCGAAGACGATGAGTCGCTCGATGAGCTCCTCCAGAGTGCGGATCTCCACCTTCCCCGCGGAGATCCGGTCCACGTACGCCAGCGTGCCCTGGCTGTGCCGCGCCGTGTGCTGGTACAGCGTCCTGATGCTGATGCCCCGGTCGATCAGCGGGGCGTCCCGCTCCAGGGCCTGTGTGAGGGCCAGGGAGGGCCGCGCACCGCCCGGCTGGATGGTCAGCATCTCCGTGTGGCACTCGGCCGTCGCCAGGTCCAACGCGGCGTTGATCCGCTCGAAACCCTCCAGGACCGTGATGGCGTGGGTGTTCGCCGGGTTCTGCGCACTGATGGTCAGAAACGGCTCAAAAGCATCGGTGAGATCTACAGCCGTACGTCGTCTGTCCTGGATCTCGCGTTCAATCGGATGCAGCCGTTGCGCCAGCGCGACGGACGGGGGAACCGGGCGGAGCTGGTTCGCGTCATCCGGGTCAGGCTGCACCAGGGCGAATTCAAGCAGGCAGGGGGCCTGCTGAACCTCGCTCCGAGCGATCCGGCCGGCGCTGAGCGCAGCCGTGTACAGCCGCGTTCCCTCAGGGCACAGGGACGTGACGGAGTGGGGATGAGTCGGGTTTGTCGCACTTTTGGGCAAATCTCCACCCCCCAGGGTCCTGAACATGCAAGAACATGATGCATCGTCCCTGTGGCATTGACGTGCCTGAATGAGCCATCGTCTGTGTGGCGGGGGAGAGGATTCCATCAAGTGAGGACGAAGCCGACCATGTATAAGAGAATGCTTCGCTCGGCGCTTGCCGTTGGTTTCTCCGCTGTTGCGGTCTTTGGGGTAGTCGGTGCCGTCGAAAGTGACGCGGGGGGCACCGCTCTGACCGGCGACAGTGGCTGGACCGGCGCGCCGGTGGGCAAGTCGGACAGCGGATGGACCGTGCTGCCGGCCGGTGACTCCGGCTGGACCCATGGTCCGTCCGGCAAGGCGGACGCGGGACCGACCGTGCTGCCGGCCGGTGACTCCGGCTGGACCAACGGCCCGACCCGCAAGGCGGACTCTGGCTGGACCGTGCTGCCGGCCGTCGACTCGGGCTGGACCAACGGCCCGTCCGGCAAGGCGGACAGCGGGTGGACCAGGATCCAGGTGGGTGACTCCGGCTGGACCAGCGCGCCCTCGCGCCTGTCGGACAGCGGCTGGACCAGCGCGCCCTCCGGCGCGTCGGACTCCGGCTGGACCGCTCTGCCTGTGATGGCCGTCTGATGACCCCCGACGACCGAGACTTCCGACGCGAGATGGCTTCGGCGTACCGGTCCGGGTGGCAGTTCATCGACCTTGCCACCGCGATCCCCCACGCCGGTGACTCGTTGATGGTCACCCTGTTCGGCCAGCCGATCGTCGTCGCGCGCGAGGAGGACGAAGACGTCCGTGCCTACCGCTGTCTGCGCCGCCCCCGGGGCGCACCGCAGCCCGTCCGCTGCGAAGTGCGGTACGGCATGGTTTTCGTCAATCTCGACCAGCGGGACCACCAACTCTTCGAACCCGACATCACCGCCGCCACCCCCCGAAGTGCCTGAAGCGATTCCCCCGTCGTTGCAGATCGCTCAGGCACTACCCCCACACAACGGCGCCATCGTGGACCTGACCACGATGGCGCCGTTGTGCTGTCCGCGTCCAGTGGTTGAACCGGACAAACACATCGGTCAGTTTCGCGTCCGTCCCCACGTCAGCCCCCGCGCCCACGCCTGCGCCCGGGGCGCCCGCGCCGGGGTCTGCCCCCGGGTCAGCCGCGTCCCATCGCGCGGTCCAGGGTGATCTCCATGACCACCCGGTCCGGGTTCGGCGAGGGCGTCCGCCCGTAGCGCTCCGCGTAGCGCGCCACCGCGTCCGCCACCGAGGCCTCGTCCGTGCGGATCACCGCGCGGCCCTCCAGCGTGGCCCAGCGCCGGCCCTCCATCTGGCAGACCGCGACCCGCGCCGTCGCGTCCGGCGCCGCCAGGACGTTGCGGATCTTCTTGCTGTGCCGGTTGCTGATCACCCGCGCCAGCCCCGCCTCGGGGTCGTACGTCACGCCGACCGGCACCACGTGCGGGCTGCCGTCGGGCCGCGGGGTGGTCAGGGTGCAGACGTGCCGCTCCTGCCAGAAGGCGAGGTACTCCGGCGTCGGGTTGAGTACGTCTTGGGGTGTCTTCGAACCAGGCATGGCCCGAAGAGTACGAGATGCCGCACCACACACCGCCTTGAGTGGAATAGACTCAACTTTGTGCACGCTATATGTGTCATGCCCCTGTATCGCGACGGAGAGGAGAAGCCGCAGTGGAAGCCGAGCTGACCAACAAGAGCCGGGACGCGCTGAACGCCGCCACCCGCAGGGCCGTCAAGGACGGCCACCCGGACCTGACCCCCGCGCACCTGCTGCTGGCCCTGCTCGCCAGCGAGGACAACGAGAACGTCACCGACCTGCTCGCCGCGACCGACGCCGACCAGGTAGAGGTCCGCGCCGGCGCGGAACGCCTGCTCGCCGCCCTGCCCAGCGTGACGGGTTCCACCGTCGCGCCCCCGCAGCCCACCCGCGAGCTGCTCGCCGTGCTCGCCGACGCCGACGAGACGGCCGGGAAGCTCGGAGACGACTACCTTTCCACCGAACACCTGCTCATCGCCCTCGCCGCCAAGGGCGGCGCGGCCGGCGAGCTCCTTTCCACCCAGGGCGCGACGGCGAAGAAGCTGCTGGCCGCATTCGAGGAAGCACGAGGAGGACGCCGGGTGACCAGCCCCGACCCCGAGGGTCAGTACAAGGCCCTGGAGAAGTTCGGCACCGATTTCACCGCGGCGGCCCGCGAGGGCAAGCTCGACCCGGTGATCGGCCGCGACCAGGAGATCCGGCGGGTCGTGCAGGTCCTGTCGCGCCGCACCAAGAACAACCCGGTCCTCATCGGCGAGCCCGGCGTCGGCAAGACCGCCGTCGTCGAGGGCCTCGCCCAGCGCATCGTCAAGGGCGACGTCCCCGAATCGCTGAAGAACAAGCGGCTGGTCTCCCTCGACCTCGGCGCCATGGTCGCGGGCGCCAAGTACCGCGGCGAGTTCGAGGAGCGACTGAAGACGGTCCTCGCGGAGATCAAGTCCAGCGACGGCCAGATCATCACCTTCATCGACGAGCTGCACACCGTCGTCGGCGCGGGCGCCGGCGGGGACTCCGCCATGGACGCGGGCAACATGCTCAAGCCCATGCTGGCCCGCGGCGAGCTGCGCATGGTCGGTGCCACGACGCTCGACGAGTACCGCGAGCGGATCGAGAAGGACCCGGCGCTGGAGCGCCGCTTCCAGCAGGTGCTGGTGGCGGAGCCGACCGTCGAGGACACCATCGCGATCCTGCGCGGGCTCAAGGGCCGCTACGAGGCCCACCACAAGGTGGTCATCAACGACAGCGCCCTGGTCGCCGCGGCCACCCTCTCCGACCGGTACATCACCTCCCGCTTCCTGCCCGACAAGGCCATCGACCTCGTCGACGAGGCCGCGTCCCGGCTCCGCATGGAGATCGACTCCTCCCCGCTGGAGATCGACGAGCTCCAGCGCTCCGTGGACCGGCTGCGCATGGAGGAACTGGCGCTGAAGAACGAGTCCGACCCGGCCTCGCTCGAACGGCTGGAGAAGATCCGCAAGGACCTCGCCGACAAGGAGGAGGACCTGCGGGGCCTCACCGCCCGCTGGGAGAAGGAGAAGCAGTCCCTCAACCGCGTCGGCGAACTCAAGGAACGCCTCGACGACCTGCGCGGGCAGGCCGAGCGCGCCCAGCGCGACGGCGACTTCGACACCGCCTCCCAGCTGCTCTACGGGGAGATCCCGACGCTGGAGCGCGAGCTGGCGGAGGCCACCGAGGAGGAGGAAGAGGCCACCAAGGCCGGGACCTCCAAGGACAGCATGGTCAAGGACGAGGTCGGCCCCGACGACATCGCGGACGTGGTGGGCGCCTGGACCGGCATCCCCGCCGGCCGGCTCCTGGAGGGCGAGACCCAGAAGCTCCTGCGCATGGAGGAGGAGCTGGGCCGCCGCCTGATCGGCCAGTCCGAGGCCGTGCGGGCCGTCTCCGACGCGGTGCGCCGCACCCGCGCCGGCATCGCCGACCCGGACCGCCCGACCGGCTCGTTCCTCTTCCTGGGCCCCACGGGCGTCGGCAAGACGGAGCTGGCCAAGGCCCTCGCGGACTTCCTCTTCGACGACGAGCGGGCCATGGTCCGCATCGACATGTCGGAGTACGGCGAGAAGCACAGCGTGGCCCGCCTGGTCGGCGCCCCTCCCGGCTACGTCGGGTACGAGGAGGGCGGCCAGCTCACCGAGGCCGTCCGGCGCCGCCCGTACAGCGTCGTCCTGCTCGACGAGGTGGAGAAGGCGCACCCCGAGGTCTTCGACGTCCTGCTCCAGGTGCTCGACGACGGCCGCCTCACCGACGGCCAGGGCCGCACCGTCGACTTCCGGAACGCGATCCTGATCCTGACCTCGAACCTGGGCAGCCAGTTCCTGGTCGACCCGGCGACCTCCGAGGAGGACAAGAAGGCACGGGTCCTGGACGTGGTCCGGGCCTCCTTCAAGCCGGAGTTCCTCAACCGCCTCGACGACCTGGTGGTCTTCTCCGCCCTGAGCAGGGACGAGCTCGCCCACATCGCGCGGCTCCAGATCGACCGCCTCGCCAAGCGGCTCGCCGCCCGCCGCCTCACCCTGGACATCACCCCCGAGGCGCTGGCCTGGCTGGCGGACAAGGGCAACGACCCGGCGTACGGCGCCCGACCCCTGCGCCGGCTGATCCAGACGGCCATCGGGGACCGCCTCGCGAAGGAGATCCTGTCCGGCGAGGTCAGGGACGGCGACACCGTACGGGTGGCCGTGGCCGGGGAAGACCTGCTGGTCGGCAAGGTCCTCTAGGCCCTGTCGGTCGTACCCTGGGCGGTGGGGGCCGAAGGATCCGGGCCCCCGCCGCCCCCGCGACGAGCGGCCACGCGCCGGGTCGTGTGGGGCCCCGTCCTCCTTACCTGAGTCCTACTCGTGTCCGCCCGGAGCGGATCGTGCGTGCGGGGCTGGACACGGGGTGGGACCGATGGTGGAGGATGTGGTTCATCCGCACGAAGGGAAGTACACGGTGAGCATCGACCCGGCCTCGATTCCGAACTTCGGAGGGCAGCAGCCCGATCCGCAGGCCACAGGACCGGCGGGCCCCGTCGTCCCCGACCAGGATCTGGTCAAGCAGCTGCTGGAACAGATGGAGCTCAAGTACGTCGTCGACGACGAGGGTGACCTCGCGGCGCCGTGGGAGGAGTTCCGCACGTACTTCATGTTCCGCGGCGAGGACGAGCAGCAGGTCTTCTCGGTGCGGACCTTCTACGACCGCCCGCACGAGATCGAGGACAAGCCGCAGCTCCTGGAGACGATCGACGACTGGAACCGTCGCACCCTGTGGCCGAAGGTCTACAGCCACACGCACGACGACGGCTCGGTCCGCCTGATCGGTGAGGCGCAGATGCTGATCGGCACCGGCGTCAGCCTGGAGCACTTCGTGTCCTCCACGGTCAGCTGGGTCCGTGCCTCGATCGAGTTCGACAAGTGGCTCGTCGAGCAGCTCGGCCTCGAGAAGGACGTCGACTCCGCCGAGGGCGAAGAAGACAAGGGCGACGACAACAACTAGTCGCCCCCACAGCGGTACGCGCGCCACGAGGAGCAGGTACGCCCCGCGGCCGCACGAGAGCCCGGACGACATGGGGGTCACCACGACCCCCGATGCGCGCCCGGGCTCTCGCGTTCCCGCGACCGGGGGACCGCGACGGGGGTCCTACAGCCGCCCGAGGCGGTCGACGGCGTCGCGCAGGACGTCCTCCCGCTTGCAGAACGCCCAGCGGACCTGGGTGGCGCCGGCGGACCGGTCGTCGTAGAAGACCTGGTTGGGGATGGCGACCACACCGCAGCGTTCGGGCAGGGCGCGGCAGAAGGCGAGCCCGTCCTTCTCCCCGAGGGGGGTGATGTCGGTGGTGATGAAGTAGGTGCCCTGGGGCCGGTAGACCTCGAAGCCGGCCGCCGTCAGGCCGTCCGCGAGGATGTCGCGCTTGGCGGCGAGGTCCGCGCGGAACGTGTCGTAGTAGGAGTCCGGAAGCGCCAGGGCCTCCGCGATGGCGTACTGGAACGGGCCCGAGGCGACGTACGTCAGGAACTGCTTCGCGGAGCGGACCGCCGCCGTCAGGGCGGGCGGGGCGGTGACCCAGCCGACCTTCCAGCCGGTGAACGAGAACGTCTTGCCGGCCGACGAGATCGTCACCGTGCGCTCGCGCATGCCGGGCAGCGAGGCCAGCGGTACGTGGGTGCCCTCGAACACCAGGTGCTCGTAGACCTCGTCGGTGACGACGAGCAGGTCCCGCTCGATCGCGAGTTCCGCGACGGCCGCCAGTTCCGCCGGGGTCAGCACCGTGCCGGTCGGGTTGTGCGGGGTGTTCAGCAGCAGCAACCGGGTGCGCGGGGTCACGGCGGCGCGCAGGGCGTCGACGTCGAGACGGAAGTCCGGCGCGCGCAGGGTCAGCGGTACGCGGACGGCCCCCGCCATGGCGATGCAGGCGGCGTAGGAGTCGTAGTACGGCTCCAGGGCGATGACCTCGTCGCCCGGCTCCAGCAGGGCCAGCAGGGAGGCCGCGATGGCCTCCGTCGCGCCCGCCGTGACGAGGACCTCCGTGTCGGGGTCGAACGCGAGTCCGTGGAAGCGCTCCTGGTGGTGGGCGATGGCGGTGCGCAGCTCGGGGACGCCGGGGCCGGGCGGGTACTGGTTGCCCTTGCCGTCCCGGATCGCGCGCACGGCCGCCTCGGCGATCTCGGCGGGACCGTCGGTGTCGGGAAAGCCCTGACCGAGGTTGATCGATCCGGTGCGGGCGGCCAGCGCCGACATCTCCGCGAAGATCGTGGTGCCGAAGACCGCCAGGCTGCGGTTGAGGAAGGGGCGGCTGCCGGCCGCGGGTGCGCTCATGACGGCCATCCTGCGGGCAACCTCTGGAGTTGCTCAAGTGTGCTTTGACGCCGATGGCCTGAGGGAATCTCCCCGGCACACGGGACGCGGGGATCCCGGACCCCGGGGGACCGGGGTGTCAGAGAGGGGCCGAAGATGGTGCTGATCGCAGTGCTCGTCGGAGTGGGCGTGTTCACGCTCGTGGTCGTGGGGATCGTCAGGGCGGCCGTCAAGGCGGGCGGCGCGGCCCGCCGCCGAAGTGGCGGAAGCCACTGGGCCGGGGGAGGATCTTCAGGTGGGTGTTCGACCGGATCCTCCTGTGGTTCGTCGTCCTCCTGCGGCTCGTCGTCCTCTTCCTGCGGTTCGTCCTGCGGGGGCGGGGGCTGCGGGTCCAGTTGACGAACACGGTCGGAGCCGGACCCGAGTAAAAGAGACGCCCAGCGGGGACAACTTCCCTCGGGCGTCTCCTTGTTCGGCTGCTTGTTACGGCGTACGGGGGGCACGTTGTTGAACACGTGAACTGTGTAGCCCCCGGGGGGATGTAAACCCCGTCAAGTTGGGTAAAAACGCTGTGAGTGCCGTGCCTTTCATGATTCCCTCGGTTGAGTAGACCAGTCCTCGGACCTCCCTGGACTTCCTGTGGACCCGTGCCGGTGTCCCCCCACCCGTTGACCACCGCTGGCGGGCCCCGGCCACCTCTCCCTCGCGCGTTTGCGGAGCCGACTCATGCTCACGACCCTCCAGACCACCTATACCGACACGCGTGCCGCCGATCTCGCCTGGGCCCTGGGTCGGGAGCGGCTGCCCGCCTTGGCCGTACTGAACCTCCGGCTCGACGGGGCGAACGTGGAGTTGCGCCTGCTCGGGGCCTCCCACCAGGTCCTTCTGGAGGAGGGCGAGGTGCTCTGTTCGGAGACCGTCGCCTGCATGCCCGGCAGCAGCACACCGTTGCCGCTCGGCGTGGCCAAGCGGGTCGGCGACTGGGAGTACGAGTTCGCCGCCCGCGTGGAGACCCTGTCGCGCGGCTCGTTCGCCGGGAGGGCGCAGGAACTGCTCGCGCTGGTCGCGGATCACCCGAACGGGCTCGCCGGGACCTTCCCGGGAAGCCCGCACGCGTTCACCGCCCTACTCGCGCAGCGGTACGAGGGCCAGGTCCGCTGGCGGACCTGGCACGCGTACCCGCAGGAAGGGCAGTTGGTGGCCACGCGTACCCGGGTGGGCATGCGGACCGGGTCGCCGACCGCGACCACCCCAGAGGCGACGGCCGCGCTGCTGTAGGCCGTTCCCGTCGAGGGGCGGGGCCGGTCGGGGCTCGGCGGGTCCTGTCGGTCGAGGGCGTTCGCGGCCCGCGACCCACCGGCCCTCGTGGCGCCGGTGGTTGCGCCCGGGTTACGCCAACTGGGCGGATCAGTACGCCACTTGCACCCATGTGGGTGACAGGGTGCGAGTGGGCGGTGACGTACGGTTCGCTTCATGATCGACCGTTCCGTCCCGCGCCGGGTATTGCCGGCTCCGGAGTCACGGGGCGTGGCGACCCGTCCGGCCGCCCTGCCCGTACGGCCCCGGACCGGCCGGCTCCTCGTCCTGGCCACCGTGTTCGTATGCGCCGCCTGCGGGCTCGTCTACGAACTGGAGCTGCTCGCCCTCGGCTCCTACCTGATCGGCGACTCCGTCACCCAGGCGTCGATCGTGCTGTCCGTCATGGTCTTCGCCATGGGCGTCGGCTCGCTCCTCGCCAAACGGCTCAGGCGTCGGCCCGCCTTCGGCTTCGGCGCCATCGAAGCCGCGCTCGCGCTGATCGGCGGGCTCTCCGCGATGGCCCTGTACGCGAGCTTCGCCTGGCTGGGGGAGTCCAGACCCGCGCTCGTCGCGTTCTCCTTCGCCATCGGGGTGCTCATCGGGGCGGAGATCCCGCTGCTCATGGTCCTGATCCAGCGCATCCGCAGACAGGACGCGGGCGGCGCCGTCGCCGACCTGTTCGCCGCCGACTACGTGGGCGCCCTGGTCGGTGGGCTCGCCTTCCCGTTCCTGCTGCTGCCGCTGCTCGGCCAACTCACCGGCGCCCTGCTCACCGGCACCGTCAACACCCTCGCCGGCGGCGGACTCGTGCTGTGGCTGTTCCGCCACGACCTCAGCCGGCGCTCCCGCTGGCTGCTGATCTGCGCGAACGTGACCGTCGTGGCCGTCCTCGCCTCCGCGACCGTCCTCGCCGACGACTTCGAGCGGGTCGCCCGGCGTGCCGTCTACGGCGGGGAGGTGCGGGTCGCCGTCCAGACCGGCGTCCAGGAACTCGTGCTCACCGGGCCGGGCACCGGCTCCCCGCGCTCCCTCGACCTGTACCTCGACGGCCGGCTGCGGGTCAGCGGCTACGACGAGTACCGCTACCACGAGGCACTCGTCCACCCCGCGATGACCGGCCCGCACACCAGGGTCCTCGTCCTCGGCGGCGGCGACGGGCTCGCCGCCCGCGAAGTCCTGCGCTACCCGGACGTCGCCTCCGTCACCGTCGTCGAACTCGACCCGGGAGTGGTCCGGCTCGCCCGCACCGACCCGATGCTCTCGCGGCTCAACGCGCGGGCGTACGCGGACCCCCGGCTCGGAGTCGTCACCCAGGACGCGTTCCGCTGGCTGCGCGGTCGGGGCGGCCGGGACCGCTTCGACGTGATCGTCTCCGACCTCCCCGACCCCGGCATCACCCCCAGCACGAAGCTGTACTCGCAGGAGTTCTACGGGCTGGCGGCGCGGGCCCTGCGCCCCGGCGGCCGGATCGCCGTGCACGCGGGGCCGCTGGCCGGCCGGCCACGCACCTACTGGACCGTCGAGAGCACCCTGCGCGCCGCCGGCCTGCGGACCACCCCCTACAGCGCGGGCGGCCGCCTCACCGGCTTCGCCGCCGGACCCGACCGCACCCCCGGCGGCGGCGTCGGCCCACCGCAGGACTGGGGTTTCGTCCTCGCCGCCCGCGCCGTCGTTCCCGAGCTGCGGGTCGACCGCGACACGCCGGGGCTGCGCTCGCTGTCCACCCGCGCCCTCCAGGACGCGACCCGGGACGCCGAGCGCACCCGCCTGGACGGGCTGCCGCCCTCCACCCTCCCGCACCCGAGGTATTCCTGAGGGCTGTCCCGCCAGGGATCGCGGGACAGCCCCTTGGGCCTGCCGTCACCGTGGCGCGGGCCCGCGCCGGCCCCGCACGGTCGCGCCCGGCCCCGGGCACACGGCCGTGGGACGCGGGGGCCGCCGGCAAGATCGGGAACGGGCCACCGGCGCGGGCACCTGGTGCCGGATCGGGCGCGCGGGCGGGTCTCGTCGGTAGGCTCGACCGCATGGAGCATCAGGTGTTCGTTCCGGTACCCGCAGACGACCTCCGGGCCGTGCTGCGTGATCCCGTCCGTACGGCCCGTTGCGTACCCGGGTTCCAACAGGACGCCGACACCGACACCGGGCCGCTGTCGGGCCGGCTGAAGGCGCGGATCGGCGGACACACCGTGACCTACCGGGGCTCCCTGGCCGTCACCGAACGGGACCCCGACCGGTTCGCCGTCGAGGGCGAGGGCACCGAGGCCCGGGGCAGCGGCACCGTCAAGCTCTCCCTCCTGCTGCGACTCACCCCCCAGGGGGACGGGACCCGACTGGAGTTCACCGGCGGGGCGACCGTCGACGGCCGGGCCGCCGGGTTCGCCCCCGAGGCCACCGCCATCGCCGTGCAGCGGCTGTTGGACCGCACCGCCGCGCAGCTCGCCGCCACGGCCGGCGCCGCCGTGGAGCCGGTGGCCGACGCCGTTCCCGGCGCCGATGCGGCGGCCTCGGATCGCATGGCCGACGCGGAGGAAGCGGATCGCGAGGGCGACGCCGAGGACGCCGGATTCGAGGCGGACACCGAGGACACCGAGGATGCCGAGGACGCCGAAGGGACCGAGGACGACGGGGTCACCGCGTCCGTCTTCGACACCGACGTGCCGCCCCCGTCCCTCGATCCCTTCTTGGAAGGCGAGTTCGGCGGGGTCGGTGGTCCCGCACGGCCCCCGGCCGAGGCGGCCCACGCCCGCCGCACGATGATCGGCCGGAGCGCCGAGGAGGTGGACCACGCGCCGCCGCGGGGCCGCTACGCCCCCGTCCCGGCTCCCGCCGCCGGCGCGGCCGGAGTCAACCTGCGCTGGTTGGCCCCCGCCGCCGCCCTTGCCGTGGCCTCCGCAGTGGTGGTCGGCCGGGTGCTGCGTCGCCGTCGCTGACTTCCGTCCGGGGCGCGGTGTGACGTGAGGTATGCCCCGGGGCACGTGGGACCTCCGGCACCCGTAGGGTCGGCCGTATGAGTACGCGACTGAGCGCCGGCGGCGCCGAGCTGACGATCGACCAGGAGAACGGCTGCCGGATCAGCAGTCTGCGCGTCGACGGGACCGAACTCCTGCGACAGGGCCCCCGGTACGGGTCCTTCCCGATGGTTCCGTGGTGCGGGCGCATCGGGGACGGGCGGTTCCGTGACGGCGGCGCCGTCCACCAGATGCCGCAGAACCAACCGCCGCACGCCATCCACGGCTTCGGCCGGGACGCGGCGTGGCGGCCGGGAGGCGCCGACGCCACCCGCGCCGCCTTCACGTACGACCTCCGCGACCCGTGGCCGCACAGCGGCAAGGTCACCCAGATCTTCGAACTGGGCGAGGACGCGTTGACGCTCACCCTGGGCGTGGAGACGTACGAGGACTCCTTCCCGGCCCAGGCCGGCTGGCACCCGTGGTTCAACCGCACCCTGGCCGCCGACGGCCCGGAGGTCCGGATCGGCTTCGAGGCGGCCTGGCAGGAGGAGCGCGGCGCCGACCACCTCCCCACCGGGCGGCGCGTCGACCCGAAGCCCGGCCCCTGGGACGACTGCTTCGGGATGCCGGACGGCGTGGACGTCACCCTCACCTGGCCCGACGCGCTGGAGCTGCGGATCACCAGCCGGGACGAGTGGGTGGTCGTCTACGACGAGCAGGCCGAGGCCGTCTGCGTCGAGCCGCAGTCCGGCCCCCCGAACGGGCTGAACACGCTCCCCCGGCTGGTCACGCCCGTGGACCCGCTGGAGATCTCCACGACGTGGACGTGGCGGCGGCTCGGGTAGCGCGCAATTAAGCTCGACGCCATGAGTGACGTACGGGATGCGCTTCTGCAGCAGATCAAGGACAAGGCCGTCGTGCACGGCAAGGTGACCCTCTCCTCCGGGCGGGAAGCCGACTACTACATCGACCTCCGCCGGATCACCCTCGACGGCGAGGCCGCCCCGCTGGTCGGTCAGGTCATGCTCGACCTGACCGCCGACCTCGCCTTCGACTGCGTCGGCGGCCTCACGCTGGGCGCCGACCCGGTGGCGACCTCGATGCTGCACGCCTCCGCCGCGCGCGGCGGGTGCCTGGACGCCTTCGTCGTGCGCAAGGCGCAGAAGGCGCACGGCATGCAGCGCCGTATCGAGGGCACCGACGTCAAGGGCAAGCGCTGCCTGGTCGTCGAGGACACCTCGACCACCGGCGGTTCCCCGCTGACCGCCGTGGAGGCGGTCCGCGAGGCCGGCGGCGAGGTCGTCGCCGTCGCCACCATCGTGGACCGGGGCGCGGCCGACGCCATCGCCGAGGCGGGCCTGCCCTACCTCACCGGATACCGCCTTGAGGACCTCGGCCTCTCCTAGGCCGTCTCCTTCGGACCCTGCCGGGACCCGGGTCGGTCGTCGCCGTCTCACCAGGCGGCCCCCCAGGGTCGGGTGCGACCGGCTTCCGGCCGGCCCGACCACATGGGGGCGGTGGCCCCCGAAGGCTTCTTATCGCGCTCTGACCTGCTCTTTCGTGGCCGGGCGGAATGTTTCACGTGAAACGTCCCGCCCGGTTTTCGCATGTGGCGTGGACGGTGGGGTGGAGTGTCGCGCGGAGTCTGGAAGGATGGGGTCGACGATGACGTCGCCCCCAGGTCAGGGCCCGCAATAAGCACACTCCCCGCACATCCAAGGAGCGGACAGATGCCCATCGCAACCCCCGAGGTCTACAACGAGATGCTCGACCGGGCGAAGGCAGGAAAATTCGCCTACCCGGCCATCAACGTGACCTCGTCCCAGACCCTGCACGCTGCCCTGCGCGGCTTCGCGGAGGCCGAGAGCGACGGCATCATCCAGATCTCCACCGGTGGTGCGGAGTTCCTGGGTGGCCAGCACAACAAGGACATGGTCACCGGCGCGGTCGCCCTGGCCGAGTTCGCGCACATCGTCGCCGCCAAGTACGACATCACCGTCGCGCTGCACACCGACCACTGCCCCAAGGACAAGCTGGACGGCTATGTCCGCCCGCTGCTCGACATCTCCGCCGAGCGCGTGGCCCGCGGCCTGAACCCGCTCTTCCAGTCGCACATGTGGGACGGCTCCGCCGAGACCCTGGCCGACAACCTGGCCATCGGCCAGGAGCTGCTCGCCAAGGCCGTCGCCGCGAAGATCATCCTTGAGGTCGAGATCACCCCGACCGGCGGCGAGGAGGACGGCGTCAGCCACGAGATCAACGACGAGCTGTACACCACCGTCGACGACGCGATCCGTACCGCCGAGGCCCTGGGCCTGGGCGAGAAGGGCCGCTACCTGCTGGCCGCCAGCTTCGGCAACGTGCACGGCGTGTACAAGCCGGGCAACGTGGTCCTGCGCCCCGAGCTCCTCAAGGACCTCCAGGCCGGCGTCGGCGAGAAGTACGGCAAGCCCTCGCCGTTCGACTTCGTCTTCCACGGTGGTTCGGGCTCCACCGCCGAGGAGATCGCCACCGCGCTGGAGAACGGCGTCGTGAAGATGAACCTCGACACCGACACCCAGTACGCCTTCACCCGCCCCGTCGTGGACCACATGTTCCGCAACTACGACGCGGTGCTGAAGGTCGACGGCGAGGTCGGCACGAAGTCCAAGTACGACCCCCGCACCTGGGGCAAGGCCGCCGAGGCGGGCATGGCCGCGCGCGTCGCGGAGGCGTGCACCAACCTGCGTTCCACCGGTACCCGGCTGAAGTAGTCCGGCCCGTACCCGGTAGAGGGGTTCGTCGGTCCCATGGGGGCCGGCGGGCCCCTTTCGCGTGTGCCCGTCGCGCCGGGACCCGGCGGAGGTGACATACGCCGGTGGACTGCCGCCCGGCCATGGTGTGGAATCTACCCACAGGAACGTACCCGCGGTTATGTAATGGCGGTGGGGCAGGAGAGGCGGCAGCCATGAGGACGGAACGACCCCAGGTCAAGCAGGAACGGGCGGTCCGTACCCGCCAGGCCATCCTGCAGGCGGCGGCGGTGGTGTTCGAGGAGCACGGCTACGAGGCGGCGAAGCTCTCCGACATCGTCAACATCGCCAAGGTCACCAAGGGCGCCCTCTACTTCCACTTCGACTCGAAGGACGACCTGGCGCAGGCCGTCGTGGACGCGCAGAACCAGGGTCAGCCGCAGGCCCTCCCCCAGAGTCACAAGGTGCAGGAGTTCATCGACATGGGGATGATCTTCGCCCACCAGCTCCGGCACGACGTGCTGATGCGGGCCAGCGCACGGCTCACCCTGGACTGGGCCGGTCGCGAACTCGACCAGGCGGCGCCGTACACGGCCTGGATCGAGCTGCACACGGAGGTGCTGACGGAGGCGAAACGGCGGGGCGAACTCCTGCCGGACGTGGACCCGGTGGTTCCCTCGCGGCTGGCCGTGGGCTCGTTCGCCGGACTGAACAGGATGGCCTGGACGCTCGGTATCGACCTGGACCCCCAGGCCTCCGAGATGTACAGCCACATTCTCCCGAGCATGGTCGTCCCGGCCCTGGCGATCCGGCTGGACACCGCCCCGGGGCGGGGCGCCCGCGCGCTGTACGGTCCGCACG
This sequence comes from Streptomyces sp. NBC_00513, assembly GCF_041431415.1. GTDB lineage: Bacteria > Actinomycetota > Actinomycetes > Streptomycetales > Streptomycetaceae > Streptomyces. Next base: position 3,834,977 of record NZ_CP107845.1, on the reverse strand, counting down.
GCCGACACGAGTGTCTGGCCGACTGCCCCACGGGCGTCCCGCCCGCAGCGGTCGAGAGCGAGGAGCGGGGGGAGCCGGTGACGGCCTGACACCCCCTTCACACGCTCTCCCCAACCGACCTCTTCCCAAAAAAATCCTTCCGGGTATTATTTTTCATCGGACCCGGGGGGGATACGTGGACATCGAGCTGCTCGGAAAGCTGCGCGTCAGCGAGAACGGCGTGCCCGTCACGGCGCCCACACCGGAGTCCCGTCACCTGTTGGCCGCCCTCGCCGCCTGCCCCGACCGGGTCGTGCCGATCCGTGTGCTCGCCGACGAGTTGGCCCACCGCACCCCGACCGCGAACGCCCGGTCCGTCCTGCTCACCGCCGTGCGTCTGCTGCGCGAACGGTTCACGCAGGCCCAGGCGATCGGATCGGTACGCGATGCCCGGACGGTGCTCTCCGCGCGGTCCGGCGGGTATGTTCTCGACACCGGCGGCGGTCGATCGGACGCCCAGGAGTTCGAACGGGAGGCGGGCGCCGGCTATCGCGCCATGAGCCGGGGCGACTTCGAACAGGCGGCCCGCAGGCTGCGCCGCGCCCTCGACCTCTGGACCGGCCCCGCCCTCGCCGGCATCGACGCGGGCCCCTGGCTGGCCGGCCGCGTCGCCGTCCTGGACGCCGACCGGCGCGCCGTGCTCGGACAGTGGGTCGAGGCCGAACTGTTCCTCGGACGGGACCGGGAACTGCGCCTGGAACTCGCCGGACTGCGCGGCGGACACGAACGGTCCGGCGGCGCCTACCTGGCCGACCTGCTTCGCGCCGAGCGACGCGTCGAGGCACTGCGCGCGCCCCGCCCGACCCCGCGGTTCAGCCTCGCCTGACCCGGCCGCCGCTTGACCCCCCGTCACCCGGAACCTAGGTTCGAGTTCCGGACAGAGAAGCGCTGGTCGGGCGGGGGAGGAGCAGGATGCCTGGAGACGGGGGCGGCTCGCTGGCCGTACTGGAACTGCTCGTCGCGGAGGCCCCGCAGAGCGCCTACGACGCCCTGCTGCTCGAAGCGCGCGAAGCCGGCGCCGACGGCGAGGAACTCGCCCGGCTCACCCGCGCGGTGGACCTGTCCCGCTCGGTGCGCAGGAACGCGAGGCGCCGCGAGCAGCGGGAGGCCGCGCTCACCGCCCTGGTCGACACCGCGCACGACCTGACCTCGCCCTACGACATCGACGGCCTGCTGCGGCTGATCACCCGCCGGGCCCGCCGGCTCCTCGGCTTCGACATGGCCTGGCTGTCGCTGAGCCGCCCCGACGGCTCTGCCTACGTACGGACCTCCGAGGGCGAGACCACCGCCCTGAACGTCGGCCTCGAACTCGGCACCGGCCGCGGCCTGGGCAGCATCGCCCAGGACCGCCGCTCCCCGGTCTGGAGCGCCGACTACCTGAACGACGACGCCATCGCGCACGCCCCCGGCATCGATGCCGTGGTCCGCGCCGAGGGCCTGCACGCGATCATCGCGGTCCCGCTCCGGCGCGGGGACTCCACCCTCGGCGCGCTCTACGGAGCCGACCGCGCCGTACGGCGGTTCGGGCCCGACGAGATCGGCATGCTGCTCTCCCTCGCCGACCTGGCGGCCGTCGCCATCGAGAAGGCCCGGCTGCTGGAGCAGACCCGGGACGAGGTGCACGAACTGGAGGTCTTCGGCTCCCGCACCAACACCGCGCTCACCCGCGTCCGTTACCTCTGGGAGTGCCACGCCCGGCTGGCCGGACTGGTCCTGGACGGCGCCGGACTGCCCACCCTGGCGCGGGCCACCGCCGACGCCCTGGACGGAGTGCTCCAGGTACGTGACCCGGGCGGACGGCCGTTGACCGTCACCGGCGAACTCCCCGACCTGGACGAGGCGGCGGTGACCAAGGCCGCGCTCCAGGCGCTGACCGACCGGCGCCCCGTGGGCCTGCCCGGCGACGTGTGGTTGGCGCCCGTGCTGGCGGGCGCCGAGGACCTCGGAGTGCTGCTGCTCAGCGCGTCCGCGCCGCTGGTGGAGGAGGACGTACGGCTGTTGCAGCTCGCCGCCCAGTCGGTGGCCTCCCTGATGCTCATCCAGCGCGGCACGGCCGCCGCCGAGGGGCCCGTGCACGAGGAACTCCTCGCCGACCTGCTGGAACGGCCCCACTCCGTCGGCCTGCACCTGCCGGACCGCACCCGCCGCCTCGGCCTCGACCTGGACCGGCCGCACGTGGTCGTGGTGGCCCGACCGGAAGGCGGGGAACTGGGCAAGGCCGTCGCCTGGGCGTCCTCGTACGCGTACCGGATGGGCGGGCTCAAAGGGGTCCGCCGGGGCTGCATCGTGCTGGTCCTCCCGGGCACGGACGCCTCGGCCGCCGCGCACCGGGCCTCCGGCGAACTGTCCCCACTGCTCGGCCACGCCGTGTCCACCGGCGCCGCCGGACCGGCGGCCGGGCCGGGGGAAGTGGCCCGGGTGTACGCGGAGGCGGTGCGCTGCCTGGACGCGCTGACCGCGCTGGACGGGGCCGGGGGTACGGCCTCGCTGCGTGAACTGGGCTTCCTCGGACTGCTGTTGTCCGCCGACCACGACGTGGAGGCGTTCATCGCCTCGACCATCGGGCCGGTCCTGGAATACGACACCGACCGCCTCACCGACCTGACCCGCACGCTGGACGCGTACTTCGCCTCGGGCGGCAGCCCGACACACGCGGCGGAGGAACTCCACGTGCACCCGAACACGGTGTCGCGCCGGCTGGAGCGCATCGCGGAACTCCTCGGCGAGGGATGGCAGAAGCCCGCGCAGGCCCTGGAGATCCAGATGGCGCTGCGGCTGCGCAAGGCGCGGGCGGTGCTTGACGCCCGGCGGTCGAGTGGCCGGGCGGAAGCGTAGGGCTCCGCCGGTTGCTCCGAGCTTTCGGGGCTCCGCCCCGGACCCCGCGCCTCAAACGCCGGCGGGGCTGGATCTGCCGGACCCGGCGGGTCAGCAGGGGGATGGGCAGCGGGGGCGGGGGGTGGGTCTGGTGGTGGGGGTGGCCGGCGGTGTCGTGGGGGGTGGGGTCAGGGCGCCCGACTGCCACAGGGCCGCGTGGGCGACCGAGGCCAGGGTCACGTGCCGGTGCCAGCCCGCCGGGGAGCGCCCGGTGAAGTCCCGCAACCCCACCCGCCCCAGGGAGGTACCGGCGGCCCGGGAGACCCGCCCCGTCTCCTTCGTCATCCGCAACAGCGCCGCCGGCGCGGCCCGCGTCAGGTCCGTCACCCACGCCTGCACCGGCTGCCGCCGTGCGTCCGTCCACTCCCCGAACAGCAGCATCTCCCGCCCGGCGAACAGCACCCGTACCCCCGCGACCAGGGAACTCCGTCGCGCCCCCGGCCGGTCCGGGTCCACCCACTCCAGCGGCGCGCGCAGCCCCCGCACGCTCTGCAGGACGTCCCGCGCGGTCATCGGCACCGCCCCGGAGCCCGACCGCCGTGCGTCCACCGGGACCATCCGTGCCCCCGCGCCGACCCGTGCCACCAGCGGCACCCGGGCCTGCGCGAACCGGCTCACCGTGGCGCGGGTCGCGATGTCGGGCACGTCGAGCACCACCGGCCGTACGCCCCCGTCCGCACTCCGCGCGATCTCCGCCACCCCCGCGAGCGCGCAGCTCTCGTACGACTCGTCGGGGTCGCCCTCCCGGTGCATCCGCCATCCCACCGGCGTGGCCACGCCCCCCGAGGTGAACCAGGTCCCGAAGGCCTGCTGCCCCTGGAACATCTGGCCCTGGTACGGGTCGAAACGGTTGCCCACGCCCACCGAGTGCTCCCCGCCCCGCGGGATCGCCATCGGCTGCACCACCCACGCGTTCAGCGGTGCGGCCCGGGTCAGGTACCGCGTCAGCGCGGCGCGGATCGGCTGCCACTCCCAGGTGGAGCCGGCGATGAAGTGGTGCAGGGCCTGTTCCTCGGCGGGCCCGCCGCCCCCGGTCTGGTGCGCCATGTTGCGGATCGACTTGCGGCCCTCGACCGTGATCAGTCCCCGTACGTACTGACGCCCCCGCTCCCGCTGGTCCCGCCGCCGCAGCGACGGGAACACCGCGCCGCACAGCTCCTCGACGGCCTCGTCCAGCCGACCGCGCCGAGCGCCGCCGGAGCCCGCGCCGGTGCCGATGTCCACGACACTCCCCCTTCGTCGATGCCCCCCTACCGTCCGCCCGGGACCCCCTTCGCGGGGAGGTGTGCCGGGCACACCCCTTCGCCCCGGCATGGTGGGCATCCCACCACCACCCCCGCTGCCGGGGCCGATGCCCCAGACTGGGCGCATGTCGATTCACCAGAACCTGCTCGGGGGCCCCGCCCCCACCCACCTGCCCGACGAGCCCGCGCCCCGCGAGGCCCTCGCCGCCGGCACGCCCGCCGCCGAGGTGGCCGCCGCCCACCCGACGTCCTCGCTGGCCTGGGCGACCCTGGCCGACGACGCCTTCGCCGCCGGCAACACCATCGAGTCGTACGCGTACGCCCGGACGGGCTACCACCGCGGCCTCGACGCGCTGCGCCGCGCCGGCTGGAAGGGCCACGGCCCGGTGCCGTGGGAGCACGAGCCGAACCGGGGCTTCCTGCGCGCCCTGAACGCCCTGGCCCGCGCGGCCGGCGCGATCGACGAGAAGGCCGAGTGGGAGCGCTGCTCGACCTTCCTGCGCGACTCCTCGCCGACGGCGGCGGACACGCTCGCGTAACAGCCGGGCGGACTGCCCTAGAGGGGTTCCGGATCTCCTGCTTATGATGCGAGCAGGGGACCGGGGCTCCACTCACCCAAACGGAAGGAGCGGACCGCTACCCGGAAGCACGTGTCGAGGAGACAGAAATGTCGCAAGCCCTTGATGCCTCCGGAGCCGGTTCGGACACCCCGAACCTCGACTTCGCCGGCACCACCCCCTACGAGGACTACGTCCAGGCGGACGTCCTCACCCACCTCCAGCACCTCCGCTCGGACGACCCCGGCGAGATGGTCTTCCTGGTGACGACCCAGGTCATGGAGCTGTGGTTCACGGTCATCGTCCACGAGTGGGAGACGGCCGCGAAGGCGCTCCGCGAGGACCGGATCCCCGTCGCGATGGACGCGCTGAAACGATCCCTCCGCGAGCTGGAGGCCCTGAACTCCTCCTGGCGCCCGCTGGCGCAGCTCACCCCCGGACAGTTCAACGCCTACCGCGCGGCCCTCGGCGAGGGCTCCGGTTTCCAGTCCGCGATGTACCGCCGCATGGAGTTCCTGCTCGGCGACAAGGCCGCGTCGATGCTGGTCCCGCACCGGGGCGCGCCGCGCGTCCACGGCGAACTGGAGAAGGCCCTCCACGAGCCCGGCCTGTACGACGAGGTGCTGCGCCTCCTCGCCCGCCGCGGTTTCGCCATCCCCGACTCGGTCCTCACCCGCGACCTGTCGAAGCGCTACGAGCCGTCCCCCGAGGTCGAGGCCGTCTGGACGGCCCTGTACGCCGACCCGGACGCCCACCACGACCTGCACCGGCTCGGCGAGGTCCTGACCGACGTCGCGGAACTCGTCTGGCGGTGGCGCAACGACCACCTGGTGGCGACCCGCCGCGCGATGGGCGCGAAGACCGGCACGGGCGGCTCCGCCGGTGTGACCTGGCTGGAGAAGCGCGCCCAGAAGAACGTGTTCCCCGAGCTGTGGACGGCGCGCAGCCATGTCTGAGTCGATGCCCGCGACCGCCGAGTCGCCCGCCGACCTGCCTGCCGACCTGCCCGTCGACCTGCGGGAACGGGCCGCCGCGCTCGACGCCGCCGACGAGCTCGCCAAGCTCCGCGAGCGCTTCACGCTCCCCGACGGGGTCGTCTACCTCGACGGGAACAGCCTCGGCGCCCTCCCGGCCACCGTGGCGGACACCACCGCGGACGTGGTCCGCCGCCAGTGGGGCGAGCTGCTCATCCGGTCCTGGGACGAGTCCGGCTGGTGGACCGCCCCCGAGCGGATCGGCGACAAGATCGCCCCGCTCGTCGGCGCGGCCCCCGGCCAGGTCACCGTCGGCGACTCCACCAGCGTGAACCTCTTCAAGGCCCTGGTCGGAGCCGCCCGCCTGGCGGCGCCCGGCCGCACCGAGCTGCTCGTCGACGCCGCGACCTTCCCCACCGACGGCTACATCGCCGCCTCGGCCGCCCGGATGACGGGCCTCACGGTCGTCCCGGTCGAGCCGGGGGAGGCCGCCGCCGCGATGGGCCCGGCCACCGCCGTCGTCCTGCTCAACCACGTCGACTACCGCACCGGCCGGCTCCATGACCTGCCCGCCCTCACCGCGGCGGCCCACGCCGCCGGGGCGATCACCGTCTGGGACCTGTGCCACTCCGCCGGCGCGCTGCCGGTGGACCTCGACGCGCACGCCGTCGACCTCGCCGTCGGCTGTACGTACAAGTACCTCAACGGCGGGCCCGGCGCCCCGGCCTACCTGTACATCGCCGAGCGTCACCAGGAGTCCTTCGACTCCCCGCTGCCCGGCTGGAACGGGCACGCGGACCCCTTCGCGATGACCCCGCACTACACCCCGGCGCCCGGCGCGTCCCGCGCCCGGGTCGGGACCCCGGACATCCTGTCCATGCTGGCGCTGGAAGCGGCCCTCGACGCCTGGGACGGGGTGCCGGTCGAAGCCGTCCGCGCCAAGTCCCTCGCCCTGACGGACTTCTTCCTCGAATGCGTCGCCGCGTACGTCCCCGAGGGCAAGGTCGAATCCGTCACCCCGACCGAGTACGCCCGGCGCGGCAGCCAGGTCTCCCTGCGCACCGGGAACGCCCGCGAGGTCATGACCGAACTGATCGCCCGCGGTGTGGTCGGGGACTTCCGGGCCCCCGACGTCCTGCGCTTCGGCTTCACCCCGCTCTATGTCGGTTTCGCCGACGCCGAGCGCGCGGCCCGGACACTGGGTCACATTTTCGGGTGACGCGTCGGGGGAGGTGGCGGCGAAACGTCACCTCTCAGGGGGCGTCACAGGCGCGGGCGGAGCCGAGGCTCCGCCCGCGCCCTTCTGTTCTCGCCCCGCCACGGAACGGCGCGTTCCAGCCTGATACGGTCCCGCTCTGCCGTAACACCGGAACATCTGTCCCCGCTGTCACACGCGTTACCGAGAGGTTGAGCCGATGACGGACCCCGCAGTCGAACGGGACGCCGCCGAGGCCGACTCGGCCTTCTCCCACCCCCCGGTCGCACCCGACGCCACCGCCGCCTACGGAGAACACCCCGACCAGGTCGTCGACTTCTACGCCCCCCGCGCGGACACGGCGGCCGGCTCGGCCCCCCTCGTCGTCCTGCTGCACGGCGGTGCCTGGCGCGCCCCGTACGACCGCCAACACATCACCCCCCTCGCCGACTTCCTCGCCCGCCAGGGCTTCGCCGTCGCCAACGTCGAGTACCGGCGCGGGAGTTCACTGCCACACCAGGGCTCCGAAGGACCAGTCGCCGGGCGGTGGCCCGATACCTTCGACGACGTCGCGGCGGCCATGGACGCACTGCCCGGGCTGGCGGGCACGGCGCTCCCGCAGGCGGACGTCCGCAGGGTCGTCGTGACCGGGCACTCCGCCGGCGGCCACCTCGCCCTGTGGGCCGCCGCCCGCCACGTCCTGCCGGCCGGGAGCCCGTGGAGGCTGCCGTCCGCCCCGCACCTGCGCGGCGTGGTGGCACTGGCCCCCATCGCGGACTTCACGGTCGCGGAGGAACTCGGCGTCTGCGGCGGAGCGTCCGCCCAACTATTGGGTGGCACGAGCGAGTTCTGGGACGCGCGACGCCCGCACGCCGACCCGGCCGCCCTGCTCCCGACCGGGATCGCCACCGCACTGGTCCAGGGCCGCGACGACATCGTGGTGCCGGAGGCCGTCGCCGAGGCCTACGTGGCCGCCGCCGCCCAGGCGGGGGAACTCGTCGGCCTGACCCTGCTCGACGGCGTCGGCCACTTCCCCCTCATCGACCCGGCGGCCGACGCCTGCGCGGTCGTCTCCGAGGAGATCGCGCAACTGGCCTGGTAGCGGCGCGGCACACGGCGAGCCACGGCGGGGGCGCCGCCTCTCCGTTCACCTCGGCACGAGAACCCGGTGGCGGACCCGGACCGCCACGGACCACCATGCGAGGCATGAGCGATCAGCCCGAACGATGGACCCAGGCGACCGTGCACCCCGACATGTGGGCCGATCCGGACGACGACCCGCGCGACAACGAGGACAGCCCGGACGGCGAACTCGCGACACTGCTGGACTTCCTGACCAACTACCGCACCACCCTGCGGATGAAGTGCGAGGGCCTGGACCCGGAGCAGCTGGCCCGGCGCTCGGTCCCGCCGTCGACGATGTCGCTGCTCGGTCTGGTCCGCCACCTCGTGGAAGTGGAACGGGACTGGCGCGGCTGGATCACCGACGGCGACCCGGTGCCGAAGCTCTACGGCCGTAAGGACGCGGACTTCGAGGGAGCCGTCGCGGACCGGGCCGTGGTCGACGCGGCGTTCGCCGACCTGGAGCGGGAGCAGGCCGCGACCGACGCCGCTCTGGCCGCGCATCCGGACCTGGGCGCACGTGTGGGCAGGGAGCGGATCGTGGTGCGGGAGTTGATGGTGCACCGGATCGAGGAGTACGCCCGGCACTGCGGGCACGCCGACCTGCTGCGCGAGTGCGTCGACGGACGCGTGGGCCAGTGACGCGGGCCGACCGCCCGCAGCAGTCGGCCGCCACCACTCCTCTGCCCGACGTGCCGTCGCCCGGTCCGGGCCCGCCGCGCGCCAGGGTCGGGGCATGAAGATCGCCCTCCCCGGCGCGCTCCCCGCCGCGCTGACCGCCGCCCTCGCGGCCGTCACCCTCACCCTGACGGCCGCTGCCCCCGCGCCGCTGCCCCACCTCGAATCCGAACGCACCGTCTCCGCCTGGCTGCCCTGGTGGAACATCGAGGTCGGCTACCGGGACGCCCTGGCCCACGCCGACCAACTCCACACGGTCAGCCCGTTCTGGTACGCGACGTCCGCCACCACCTCCACCACGTCCGGGGCCGTGGTCAAGGGCGAGACCGGAGCCGGCGACCGCCGCGTCATCGACGGCCTGCACGCCAAGGGACTCAAGGTGGTCCCGACGGTCACCGAGAGCCTGCGCGCCCCCGCCATGGCGGACCTGATGAACGACCCCGCCCGCCGGACCGCGCACGTGGACGACCTCGTGGCCGTCGCCACCGGCCGCTCGTACGACGGCCTCGACCTGGACTACGAGGTGATGACCGAGACGACCGACCCCGCCCTGCGCGAACGGGTCCGCACCGGCTACAACGCGCTGACCACCGAACTCTGCGCCCGCCTGCACGCCCTGGCCAAGAGCTGCGTGGTCACCGTCATGCCCCGCACCCGGGACACCGGCCTGGCCTTCGACTACGCACACCTCGGCGCCGTCGCCGACCGGCTGCGCATCATGGGCTACAACCTCCACAACGCCCTGGAGGCGCCGGGCCCGCTGTCCTCGACTGCCTGGTACGAGGAGTTCCTGACCCACGCCACGGCGCAGGTGCCCCGCGACAAGTTGGAAGTGGCGCTGCCCGCCTACGGATGGAACTGGACGGTGGGCTCCACGGCCCGCGCCCGCCACGTCACGTCCCTGGAGGCCGAGGCCCTGCGGCGCGACGTCGGCGCCGACTACGCGCTCGACCCGGTCTCCGGCACCCCGCACTTCACGTACACGGACGACGAGGGCGAGGAGCACCAGGTCTGGTACCAGGACGCGAAGGGCGCGGCCCGCCACCTGGCCGTCCTGGCCCGCCACGGGGTGCGGGGCGTCGGCCTGTGGGCGCTCGGCTTCGAGGAGCCGCGGCTGTGGGACGCCCTGGCCGACCGGCCCGCGTCACCATCGCCCGTGCGGACGACCGGTTGAGGGAGGGTGGGGTCACGACGATCGAGACGGCCGACGGCGTCGCCCACCGTGCGGCGGCACTGGTCGTGCCGCCGATGACCCGCCACCGGATGCCCGCCGCGACCCACCCGGCACCGCACGGCTCCGCCCGGTCTTGAACGAATCGCGCGCGAGCGACGTGATGTCAGGGGGGCCCGGGTTGATGGCTGCCGGCTCCGATGACACGGGGGCCGGACGGAAGGCGGAACGGATGGCCAGGTGGGGACTGTTGGTCGAGCAGAACCGCGGCTTCGGCAGGGAGACCCGGGTGTGGTCCATGGGCGTGTTGGGGCACGTCGAGGGGACGCGGGAAGAGGCGCTGGAGGAACTGCGCAAGAAGGTGGAGGCCTTCGAGCCCACGCATCCGCGCATGGTGCGGCGGAAGGTGATCTACCGGGAACCGGACGGCTACCTGATGATGCTGGACGGTTCCTGGGAGAACTTCCACTGCCGTTTCACGGTCGCGGAACAGGTCTTCGACAGCGCACCCCCGCCCCCGCCTCTTCCGCCGGCCGTCGAACCCGCTCCGGAGCGGGGCCCGTGGACCGCCACGCCACGTCCCGCGCCGCCTCCGAAGCCCTCCGGGCCGCCGGTGGCACGGGACGCCGACGTGCCGCCGGCCCCGTCCCGGTCGGGCCGCGACGACCTGCCGTGAGGACTCCGTACGTACGCCCGCGACCGCCGGTACGCCGGAGGGCGGGACGCGTCACGCGTCCCGCCCTCCGGTCGGACCTGCCGACGCGCGTGTTCCTACAGGAACGAGTTGATCTGGATCGTCTCGGTGCGGCCGGGGCCGACGCCGATCGCCGAGATCGGGGCGCCCGACATCTCCTCCAGGGCCTTCACGTACGCCTGGGCGTTCTTCGGAAGGTCGGAGAACGTCTGGGCCTTGGTGATGTCCTCGGACCAGCCGGGGAGGTTCTCGTAGATCGGCTTCGCGTGGTGGAAGTCCGTCTGCGAGTAAGGCAGCTCCTCGACGCGCTTGCCGTCGATCTCGTACGCGACGCAGACCGGGATCTGCTCCCAGCCGGTGAGCACGTCCAGCTTGGTGAGGAAGAAGTCCGTCAGGCCGTTCACGCGGGTCGCGTAGCGGGCGATCGGGGCGTCGAACCAACCACAGCGGCGGTCACGGCCGGTGGTCACACCGCGCTCGCCACCGATGCGACGCAGGGCCTCGCCGTCCTCGTCGAACAGCTCCGTCGGGAACGGGCCGGCGCCGACACGCGTCGTGTACGCCTTGAGGATGCCGATCACACGGCTGATCTTCGTCGGGCCGACACCCGCACCGGTGCAGGCGCCACCGGCCGTCGGGTTCGAGGAGGTGACGAAGGGATACGTGCCGTGGTCGACGTCGAGGAGCGTGCCCTGGCCGCCCTCGAAGAGGACGACCTTCTCCTCGTCGAGCGCCTTGTTGATGATGAGCGTGGTGTCGGCGACGTACGGCTTGATCTGCTCCGCGTACTGGAGCATCTCCTCGACGATCTGCGCCGGGTCGATCGCGCGGCGGTTGTACAGCTTCGCGAGGAGCTGGTTCTTGCCCTCCAGCGCCGCTTCGACCTTCTGCGTCAGGATGGACTCGTCGTACAGGTCCTGGACCCGGATGCCGATGCGGTTGATCTTGTCCGCGTAGGTCGGTCCGATGCCGCGGCCGGTCGTACCGATCTTCCGCTTGCCCAGGAAACGCTCGCCGACCTTGTCGAGGGTCACGTTGTACGGCGTGATCAGGTGGGCGTTGCCGCTCAGGAGCAGCTTGGAGGTGTCGATGCCGCGCTCGTTGAGCCCACGCAGCTCGGAGAGGAGTACGGCGGGGTCGACCACGACACCGTTGCCGATGACCGGGGTGCATCCGGGGGAGAGGATTCCGGAAGGGAGAAGGTGCAGTGCATACTTCTGGTCGCCGACGACGACCGTGTGGCCGGCGTTGTTGCCACCCTGATAGCGCACTACATAGTCAACGGATCCACCGAGCAGGTCGGTGGCCTTTCCCTTGCCCTCGTCACCCCACTGAGCTCCGAGCAGCACAAGAGCGGGCACAGGCGTACACCTCTTCCGGATGGGGCATGTCCAAGGTCAGGGGGCGTACGACGATGTACACCGCAGGCTGAGCCGTCGGACCGGTACCCCGGAATAGACGAAGGCCCTGGCGCAATAGCGCAAGGGCCTCTTGCACAAAGATGCTACCCGAGGAAGGACCGAGGTGTCGGCTCCAGAGCCCACCATGAGCCATGCGGGCGCGCCGGTAGGCGGCCTGCTGGTGCTCGTCGACCCGGTCGCCCGCCGTCTCGACGGCGAGTCTGTGCGGATCGCGAAAGATGTGTTGTGTGCCGCGGCGCACGCGAAAGTTTCTCTCCCCGACTCTCCGGAGGAGTTCGCGCGGGCGCTGGCCCGCCGGGGTCATCGACGCCCCGTGATCGTCGGCGACGACCGGGCACTGGTACGCGCGGTGACCCTGCTGCACCGTTCGCGTGACCTCGGCGGCGAGCCCCTGTCACTGATTCCGGTCGGACCGGTCGGCTCCCTCGGACTCGCCCGCTCCCTGGGCGTCCCGCTGTCGGCGGTGATGGCCGCGCGCGCGGCCCTCGACGGCATCGTGCGCACGCGGGACCTGCTCGTGGACGACAGCGACGGGGTGGTGCTCGGAGGCCTGCGGATCACGCCGCCGCGCGCCTCGGCGCCTGCCGTACGGAAGTACCGGTCACTGCTGCGCCTCCTGCTGCCGCCCTCGCAGACCCCGCCCGGGCAGGTGCACCGGCTGCGCGTGGAGGTGGACGGCGTGGTCCTGGCCGACGTGGACCACCCCGTGGAGGAGGTCTCGGTGATCACGCGGGAGCCGGGCGGACCCGCGGAGGTCGTGGTGCGGCTGACCGGCAGCCCGACGCGGACACAACGGGCCACGGCGGTCACGGTCTCCGGCGCGGACTTCCGCTACCGGGCCGACCACGCGGGCGTCACCGGCCCCGTACGCCGACGGACGTGGACGCTCCGTCCGGGAGCGTGGGCGCTGACCGTCCCCAGGTGAGCCGCTTCGCTCCGGGTGAGCCGCTTCGCCCCGGGTGAGCCGCTTCGCTCCGGGCGGGGCGCTTCGCCCCGGGCGGGCTGCTCCTTCCCGGGTGCGCTGTTCCTGCCCGGGTGCGGGGAGGGGCGCGGGCACCCGGGGCCTCCTCCGCGGAGGGGCGCCCTCGCGGAGGGGGCGGGTCAGCCGACCTCCTGGGCCGCCGTTTCGATCAGGTCCGACACGGGGCCCGGCTGCGAGGCCAACGAGGCGTGGCTCGCGTCCAGCTCGATGGTCTTGCGGGCGTTCAGGCGGGCGGCCATCCGGCGCTCGTTGTCCGGGTGGATCATGCGGTCGGCCGTGGACACCTGGTACCAGGACGGCTTCACCCGCCAGGCGGGCGACGAGACGACGTCCCCGAAGGTCGACGCGATCGGTGCCTTCTGGGTGACCGCCATGACCAGGGCCTCCTCCGGCGACAGGTCCTGCGCGAAGCTCTCGCGGAACTTGTCCCGCTTGATCCACAGGTAGCCGTCCGAGTCCGGGGCGATGTTCGCGAACGCCTCGGGCGGGTTCTCCTGGCTGAGCGATCCGGGGCTCTCCCCGGAGTCCGGGGCGAACGCGGCGACGTAGACCAGGCCGGCCACGTTCGGCAGGTCGCCGGCCTCGGTGATCACCGCGCCTCCGTACGAGTGGCCCACCAGCACCACCGGCCCGGAGATCTGCCGGATCATCCTGCGGGTGCGCTCCGCGTCGTCGGCGAGCGCGGTCAGGGGATTCTCCACGGCGTACACGGAGTCGAAGCCGCGGCGGTCGAGTTCGGTGATGACCTTGGCCCAGTGGGCGGCGCCGCCCCAGAAGCCGTGGACCAGGACGATGGCGGGCTTGTCAGCCATGGGTTCCTCTCGGTTCTCGGCGACCCCCGGGGCTCGCTGTGAATCCCCGGGATCCGCTGCCGACCCACGAGGCGCCGGCGGGTGCGGGTGGCGCCCACGCTAGGCAGCCCCAGGGCGCCCCGCCACCGCAGCGTCCGCCATCGATCACACCGTGTCACTGCGGGCGCCCGCGCGAACGGCGACCTCGGGGCGCTACGGCAGGTCGAGCGTCGCCCGGTGGTCGCGCCAGCGGTCCATCAGTCCGTGCATTTCGTGCTGGAGGAACTCGAAGAACGCCGCCGTCTCGGCGACCCGAGCCCCCGCCGGAGAGCCCGCGCCCAGGCCCGCCGCGCCCTCCCGGAGGGTCTTCTCGAACAGGGTCAACGCCTGGTCCCGACGGGTGAAGGTCTCGTACCAGAGCTCGTTGTGCAGGACGTACCGGTCGCGCCGGGAGCCCGGTTCGCGCTCCCGGCTGACCATGTTGACCTGGGTCAGGTACGAGACCGCGCCGGATACCGCCGCCGGGCTGATCTGGAGGGCCTCTCCGAGTTCCGCCGAGGTCATCGCCCCGCCGTCGCTCGCCAGCAACTGCGCGAAGACGCGGGACGCCATGCGCTGCATACCCGCCTCGGTCAGTTGCGCGGCGAACCGCTCCACGAAGCGGGATACCGCTTCCTCGTCCCGTTGCACGCTCATGTCCGCCACCCTTCCGACTTTACGCGATTCGCTATCTTCACAATTTTGTGAAAGTAGCGTACGTTCGGAAGCATGACGAAGGCAATCAGCGTCGCCGGACTCCACAAGGCGTTCGGCCGCACCCACGCACTGGACGGACTCGACCTCGACGTCACCGCCGGCGAGGTACACGGCTTCCTCGGCCCCAACGGCGCCGGCAAGTCCACCACCATCCGGGTCCTGCTGGGCATGCTGCGGGCCGACTCCGGCACCGCGACGCTGCTCGGCGGCGACCCGTGGGCCGACGCCGTCGCGCTCCACCGCCGCGTCGCCTACGTCCCCGGCGACGTCACCCTGTGGCGCAACCTCTCCGGCGGCGAGGTCATCGACCTCCACGGCCGGCTCCGGGGCGGCCTCGACCACGCCCGCCGCGCCGAACTGATCGACCGCTTCGAACTCGACCCGACCAAGAAGGGTCGTACGTACTCCAAGGGCAACCGGCAGAAGGTCGCCCTCGTCGCCGCCTTCGCGTCCGACGCCGAACTGTTCATCCTCGACGAGCCCACATCCGGCCTCGACCCCGTCATGGAGGAGGTCTTCCAGAGCTGTGTCACCGAGGCCCGCGCCGCCGGGCGCACCATCCTGCTGAGCTCACACCTCCTCAGCGAGGTCGAGGCCCTCTGTGACCGGGTCAGCATCATCCGCAAAGGTCGGACGGTCGAGACCGGCACCCTGGCCGAACTCCGGCACCTCACGCGTACGTCCATCAGCGCCGAACTGGCCGCACCGCCGAACGGCATCGCGGACCTGCCGGGCGTGCACGACGTGGAGGTCCGGGGCCTCGCCATCCGATTGCAGGCGGACACGGACACCTTGGACGCCGTACTGCGCTCCCTCACCGCGTCCGGGGTGAGGTCGCTGACCGCGACACCCCCGACGCTCGAAGAACTGTTCCTCCGCCACTACAGCGACGACGTCAAGCGCTACGGCGACGACGTCAAGGCAGGCGCACGGTCATGACGAACCAGACGACGGGACAGGCGACGGGCCGAGGGGCGGATCGGGCGACGGGCCGTGGGGCGGATGGCCGGGTGACCGGTGGCCGCGCGACGGGCGGGCGTGTGAGGGGCGGTCGCATGACGGGTGGTCGCGTGAGGGGCGGACGCGTGAGGGGCGGGCGTGTCGTGCCGAAGGGCCGATTCACCGGGACGGGCGGCCTCCTGCGCCTCGCCCTGCGCCGCGACCGGGTGCTGATGCCCGTCTGGATCACGGTCGTCGCGCTGATGGTGCTGAGCATGCCCGCCTCGCTCGACTCGGTGTACGCGACGGCCGCCGAACGGGCCGACCTGCTCGTCACCATGAACGGCAACGCCTCGCTCCGCGCCCTGTACGGGCCCGTCTTCGGCGACTCGGTCGGCGCCCTGACCGCCTGGAAGGGCGGGGTCTTCGCCGGACTGCTCGCCGGGGTCATGAGCCTGGTCGTCGTGGTGCGCCACACCCGTGAGGAGGAGGAGACGGGGCGTCAGGAACTTCTGTCCGCCGCCATGGTCGGGCGCCGGGCCCCGCTCACGGCGGCCCTGCTCGCCGCCCTCGTGGCCAACGGACTCGTCGTCCTGCTCGTCACCGTCGGCCTCGCCGGGCGCGGGACGGGCGGTGCGCTCGCCCTCGGACTCGCACTCGGCGCGACGGGGATGCTCTTCGCGGCGTCGGCTGCCGTCGCCGCCCAACTCACCGAGAGCGCGCGGCTCGCGAAGGGACTCACGGGCGCCCTGATCGGCGCCGCCTTCGTGCTGCGCGCGGCCGGCGACGCGGGAACCGCCGACGGCTCGTCGGCCCTGACCTGGGCATCACCGCTGGGCTGGCTGGAACTGGTACGGGCCTTCGCCGTCGAACGCTGGTGGGTGCTCGCCCTGTTCGTCGCTGCCACGGGCGCGCAGATCGCGGTGGCGTACGCGCTCGCCGACCGCCGGGACCTCGGCATGAGCTTCCTGCCGGCCCGGCCGGGTCCGGCGGAAGGCGGGATCGGCAGCGCCGGGGCGCTGGCCTGGCGGCTCCAACGCGGCGCCCTGGCCGGATGGAGCCTCGGGTTCCTGGTGGTGGGCGTGGTCTTCGGGGGGATGGCGGACGGTGCGGCCGAACTCGTCGGGGACAACGCCAAGACCCGCGAGATCATCGAGCGGATGGGCGGTACGGGCGCCCTCACCGACGCGTTCCTCGCGACGATGGCCGGGATGCTCGGCATGGTCGCCGCCCTCCACATCGTCTCGGCGGTGCTGCGGCTGACCGGTGAGGAGTCGGGGCAACGGGCCGAACCGCTGCTGGCGAACGCCGTCGGCAGGCTGCGCTGGGCCGCCGGCCACCTCGCCGTCGCCTTCGGCGGCTCGACCCTGATCCTGCTGCTCGGCGGGCTGGGTCTGGGCATCGGGCACGGCTCGGACATCGTCGGGGCGGTGGGCGCTTGCGTGGCACAGTTGCCGGCCGTCTGGGTGATCGGCTCGCTCGCCGTCCTGCTGCACGGCGCCGTCCCCCGGTACGCGGTCGCCGCCTGGGCGGTGGCCGGAACGGCGCTGGCGCTGGGCTGGGTCGGGCCGGCGCTGAACCTCCCGCAGGCCGTCATGAACCTCTCGCCCTTCGCCCACCTGCCGAAACTCCCCGGCCCGGAGCCGATCGCCTGGGCGCCGCTCCTCACCCTCGCCGCTCTGGCGGCGGCCCTGACGGCCGCCGGCCTGACCGCACTGCGCCGCCGGGACATGACGACGTGAGGGCCCCACGGACGTGGAGGAACGACGCGGCACGGGGAGATCGGGTCAGAACTCCACAACCAACTCCCTTAGCCCCCTGATGACATACCCCTCCCGCCACTGCGGCTCGCGGACGAGCCGCAGTGGCGGCATCGTCTCCGCCAACAGCGCTCCGAACGAGGCCGACAGCTCCAGCCGGGCCAGCGGCGCCCCCAGGCAGTAGTGGATCCCCGCCCCGAAGGTCAGGTGGGGATTGTCGGTCCGTGCGAGGTCCAGGGTGTCGGGGTCCTCGAAGCGCGCGGGGTCCCGATTCGCCGACCCGAAGAGCAGCGCCACCTCGGCTCCGCGCGGGATGACGGTGTCCCCGACCCGGATCTCGTCGAGCACCCAGCGTTCGAACATTTGTAGGGGTGTATCGAATCGCATGAGTTCATCCACAGCTGTGGACAACTTTTCGGGATGCGCCCGAAGGTCCGTGAGCCGGTCGGGATGACGGAACAGCGCCCACCACCCGTTGACGGTCGTGTTGACGGTCGCCTCGTGTCCCGCGTTCAGCAGAAGTACGCAGGTGGAGACCATCTCCTGCTCGCTGAGTCGGCCGCCCTCATCGTGAGCGGCGATCAGCCCGGAGATCAAATCCTGACCGGGCCGCTTGCGCCGCTCACCGATCAGCGCCCGCAGGTAATCCCCGAACTCCATACTCGCCGTGACGGCCCGTCGGGCCGTCGCCTCGTCAGGCCGCAACTCGAACATTCCGCAGATGTCCGACGACCAGGGCCGCAGCAGCTTCCTGTCCGCTTCCGGGATCCCCAACAGCTCCGCGATCACCGCGACCGGCAGCGGCTCGGCGACCGACGTCAGCAAGTCCCCGCCCCCGTCGGCCAGCAGGCCGCCCGCCAACTCGCCGGCCAGTCGTTCCACCGCCGGCGCGAGCCGCTCCACGGTGCGTGGGGTGAACGCCTTCGCCACCAGTCGGCGCACCCGCGCGTGCGCGGGATCCTCCAGGTCCAACAGCCCGTTGCCGTTCAGGACGTGGAACGGCTCGTGCTCCGGCGGCGGCGCCTGCCGCCCGAACTCCTCGTGCGAGAAACGGTGCAGATACGTCCGTCCCAACCGCCTGTCCCGCAGTAGCGCGCTCACATCGGCGTAATGCGACACCAGCCACTGTCCGGTCGCCTCCGACCACACCGCGCGCCCCTGCTCCCGCAGCTCCCGGTAGGCGGGGTACGGATCGGCGACGAAGGCGGCATCCCACGGATCAAAGCCCATTCCCGCACCCTAGGGGCGGGCCGACCCTCCCGACGGGAGTTTTGGATCACTTCCGGGAAATCCCCCGAAACGGTCCCCGAAGCGCCCTCCGAAACGGCGCCCGACCGACCACCGAGACGGCCACCGAGACGGCGCCCGAAGCTGCCCCCGAGACGGCGCCCGAAGCGGCCACCGAGACGGCGCCCCGAGACCGGCCCCTGGGCCCCCGAAACGGCCCCCCCCGAGATCGCCCCCCGAGATCGCCCCCCGAGATCGCCTCCCGGGACCCCGGGGCCGCTCCCCGAAGAGGCCCCGCTACCTGCGACCGGCCGCGACACCCCCGACGGCCGACGAGCGGGCTTACGCCGGCGTGACCAGTCGTGTCTCGTACGCGAACACCGCCGCCTGCGTCCGGTCCCGCAGGCCCAACTTCACCAGGATCCGGCTCACATGGGTCTTGATCGTGGACTCCGCGACGACCAGCCGGTCCGCGATCTCGGCATTCGTCAGTCCCTGCGCGATCAGTATCAGGACCTCCGTCTCCCGCTCCGTCAGCTGCGCGACCCCCGCCGGATCCGAGAGGCGGGGTGACTCCGCGAGTTTCGAGAACTCCACGATCAGCCGCTTGGTCACCGAAGGTGCCAGCAACGCCTCGCCGGCCGCCACCACCCTTACTCCCTCGGCCAGTTGACGAGCCGAGGCGTCCTTCAGCAGGAATCCGGACGCCCCAGCCCGCAGGGCCTGGTACACGTACTCGTCGAGGTCGAAGGTCGTCAGGACCAGCACCTTCGCGTCCGTGTCGGCGGCCACGATCCGCCGGGTCGCCTCCAACCCGTTCATCTCCGGCATCCGGATGTCCATCAGCACCACGTCCGGCCGCAGAGCCGCCACCTGGGCGATGGCCTGGCGGCCGTCCACGGCCTCCCCGACCACCTCGATGCCCTCCATCGCGTTCAGCAGGACGGAGAAACCCTCCCTGACCATCATCTGGTCGTCGACGATCAAGACCCTGATCGTCATGCCGACGCCGCTTCCGACTCGGGACGGCTGCGCACCGGTATGAACACCGCCACCTCGAACCCACCCGCCGTCGTCTCCTGTGCCGTCATCTCCCCCTCCAACATCGCCACCCGCTCCCGCATACCGGTGATGCCGTGCCCGGCCCCCGGCGACGGGGGCACATCCGTGGTCCCCGGGCCATTGACGACCCGTATCCCCAGCCCGCCCAACACATACGACACCTCGACCCCGGCCACCGCCCCCGGAGCGTGCCGCAGGGTGTTGCTCAGGGCCTCCTGGATGATCCGGTACGCCGACAACTCCACACCCTGTGGCAGCTCCCGCACCGCACCGGTGACCGTCTTCTCCACGGTGAGCCCCGCGTCCCGCACATTGGCCAGGAGCCCGTCGAGCATGGCCAGTGTCGGCTGCGGGGCATCGGGTGCCTCGTAGTCCGCGGACCGCACCACCCCCAGCACCCGGCGCAGCTCCGTCAGCGCCGCCACGGCGTTCTCCCGGATGGTGACGAAGGCCGCCTCCAGCTCCGGCGGCGGATTCTTCACCCGGTACGGGGCCGCCTCCGCCTGGATCGCCACTACCGACATGTGGTGCGCGACCACGTCATGAAGCTCCCGCGCGATCGTCGTCCGCTCCTCCAGCAGCGTCCGCCGGTCCCGCTCCACCGCCGTGACCTCCTGCTGCGCCGAGACCTCCGCCTTGGCGTGCCGGCGTATCTGGATGCTGCTCGCGACGAGCAGGGCGAAAGCCGAGGCGACGATCATGTTCATCGAGTTCATGCCGTACCGGCCCGCGAACAGCACCTCGACCGCCATGCTGAGGGCCACCGTGAGCGCCCACATCCAGGCCGCAACCCGCGGCCCCCGCCGGAAGGTCACCAGGACCATGACCGCGATGTACGCCAGGAAACTGCCCGGGGTCCAGGGCCACGTCATCGAGGACCCGCCCACCACGGCGAGCACCAGGGTCATCGCTACCGCCGCCCACCACGCCGCAATCGGGCGGACCAGCGTCATCAGCACCGGCACCGCCGCAAGGACACCACTGGTCAGCCGGCCCGCCGAACCGAGATAGGTGTGCTGGGTCACGGACGTGAAGAACACGATGAAGAGGGCCAGCGCACCCACCTGTACGTGGCGGATCCACCCGTTGTACTGGCGTATCGACGCCGGAAGCCGGCGGACGAACCACCCCTCGGTCGTCTTCGCCGGCAACGGCCGGAACGCGAAGGCATCGGTGATGAGGTCATGGCGCAGGGTCTGGAGCAGACCCGAAACCATCCTGAATTCCGGTGTCCGGGTTGTTCCCCGGGTGGTCGTCTCGGTCACATACAGAACCGTAGGTCCGTGCACCCCCCGCCCGCGTCGCCGCTGAAGGGGATATCCCAAGGTCCCCCTCAAGTACTACGCCGACATGTCAGTAGCCCGTCGGGCGGATCAGGCCCGTCTCGTACGCGAACACCGCCGCCTGGGTCCGGTCCCGCAGGCCCAGCTTCACCAGGATCCGGCTCACGTGCGTCTTCACCGTCTGCTCGGCCAGCACCAGGTGCCCCGCGATCTCCGCGTTGGACAGGCCCTGCGCGATCAACGACAGCACCTCCGTCTCCCGCTCCGTCAGCTCGTCGATCCGCGCCCGCGAGGGGCCCCGCGGTGCGCCCATCCGCGAGAACTCCGTGATCAGCCGCTTCGTGATGTTCGGCGACAGCAGGGCCTCGCCTGCCGCCACGACCCGTACGGCCTCCGCGAGCTGATCGGCGGACGCGTCCTTGAGGAGGAATCCGGAGGCCCCGGCGCGCAGCGCCTCGTACACGTACTCGTCGAGGTCGAAGGTGGTCAGCACCAGCACCTTCACCGTGGCGGCCGGATCACCGGTGATGATCGAGGTGGCCTCGATGCCACCCATGCCGGGCATCCGGATGTCCATCAGCAGCACGTCCGGGCCCAGCTCGGAGACCTTCGCCACCGCCTCCGCCCCGTCCACCGCCTGCCCCACGACCTCTATGTCGGGCTGGGCGTTGAGGAGCACCGTGAAGCCTTGGCGGACCATCATCTGGTCGTCGGCGATCATCACCTTGATCGGTCCGATCGGGTTGTTCAGGACGGTCATCAGGCCTTCTTCGTCTCGTGCGACCCGGCAGCGAGGCTTCCGGGCGGATCCATGGGGAGGACGGCGCTCACCTCGTACCCGCCGTCGGGACTCGGCCCGGCGGCCAGTTCCCCGCCCAGCATGCCCGCCCGCTCCCGCATGCCGAGCAGCCCGTGCCCGGCCCCCGGGGACGGCGGGACGGGCCTGGTCGGCGCGCTGTTGGCGACACACAGGTGAAGTTCGCGTGGCCCGTACGCTATGCCGACCTCGACCCGTGAACCCGGCGCGTGGCGAAGGCAGTTGCTCAACGCCTCCTGCACGATCCGGTACGCGGTCAGCTCGACTCCCGGGGTCAGCGCCCGACGGATGCCCGCGACCGCGGTCGTGACCTCCAGACCGGCCCCCCGGACGTTGTCCACGAGGCTGCCCAACTCGGCCAACGTCGGTTGAGGGTGATGGGAGTCCGCCGAATCGTCGGGACTCTCCGAACGCAGCACGCCCAACACCCGGCGCAGCTCCGTCAGGGCCTCCAGGGCGTTCTCCCGGATACCGGCGAGGTTCTCCTTGAGCTCCTCGGACGGGTTCTCGACGAGGTGCGGGGCCACCTGAGCCTGGATGGAGATCACCGACATGTGGTGGGCGACGACGTCGTGCAGTTCCCGGGCGATGCGGCTGCGCTCCTCCAGCAGCGTCCGCTGCGCCCGCTCCGCCTCGGTCAGGGTCTCCTGCTCCACGAGCTTGCCGCGGGCCAGCCGCGAGGCGCGCAGCGCGTACCCGAGGAGACCGGTGAAAGCGAAGACGACCAGGGCCGCGAGGGTGCTGGTCTGGCTGCCGTCCGGCCGGCAGAGGGCCTCGGCCAGTCCGGTGCAGACGATCGGGACCGCGATGGCCGCGATGGTCACAC
Source organism: Streptomyces sp. NBC_00513 (assembly GCF_041431415.1). GTDB lineage: Bacteria > Actinomycetota > Actinomycetes > Streptomycetales > Streptomycetaceae > Streptomyces. Next base: position 3,812,565 of record NZ_CP107845.1, on the reverse strand, counting down.
GGGCCGGTACGCGCAAGGCGACCAGGAGGATCACCGGGGCGAAGGTGAAGAGGCCACCGGGCATCCAGGGCCACATCTGGCCCTGCCCCACGTGATCGTGGATCTCCCAGGCGGACATGCCCGCGGCGATCAGGCCGAGCCACCAGGCGGCGATGGGCCGGGACATTGCGATGGCGATGGCCGCGCCGCTCATGACCGACAGCGCCACCGGGGTACTGCCCGCCAGGCCGTAGTGGTTGAAGAGCTGACTGCCGTGGAGGAAGCTGAAGAACACCGCGGCGTAGACCAACACCACGTGCGGCAGCCGGGCCAGCCAACGGGGGCGTGACATCCGGGGCAGCGGGTCCCGCCGCAGAGTCAGGAGGTCCCGCGCAAGTCCCCTCAAGAAAGCGCGGGTTCGCACCGAGGGCGGGTCCGGGTGTTCTCTCTGCTCTTCCACGTCGTCCACCCTAGGCATGGGCGGTCTCCCTCTCGGATGCCGGCTGCGGATCCCGGGAGTCGGAGCCGACGCGGACGACGCGACCACCACGAGCGGGCTTTCCCTGTTCGTACGTCCGGAACGCGGCCCAGCACACCATCAGGGCGGCCGCGAACACCGGCAGCCACAGCAGACGAGCCGCTATCCAGACGGGGGAGTCGGGAACGGTGTGCAGACCCGGCACATCGACGGCGACCAGGAGGCCGAGAGCGGTGACGGCCATCATCGCGGTCTGGTGCCAGAGGAAGACGGTCATCGCGGACAGGTTCACCAGCGCCACCTTCGCCCAGGCCCGGGGCCGCCGCATGGCTCGGGCGAGCCGGTCGCGGACCAGGAGGGCCAACCCGCACTGGGCCACACCGAAGGCGACGGCCGCGATGGTCGGAGGGTTGAGGTTCGAGATCTCGGCGCCGGGGACGCCCACCATGGACGCCGGGTACCCGCCCCAGAGGATCAGTGCGGTGGTGGCGAGCGCGCCGCCCACCAGCAGGAGGAGGGCCGGGGTCCGGCGGGCGAAGGCCCCCCGGGACCAGGCGGCCCCCAGCGTGTACGGGACGAGCCAGCCGGCGGCGACATTGACCCAGCCGATCCACTCGGGACCCGCGAAGCCGAACCGCCAGACATCCACACCCGCCACCACCGCCGCCGGCCACAACGGGCCCAGTCGGGCCACGAGCGGGGTCGCGGCGGTGAGCGCGGCGAACACCAGCAGGAACCAGAGCGGCGACAGGACCAGCTTCACCAGCGACCTGACGGTGTCGAAGTCCACTCCACCGAGCAGCATCCCACCCGCCGTGATCGCCCACAGGGTGACGACCGCCGCCACCGGCCGGAACAACCGGCGCAGCCGCTGACCGATCCACGCCCCGTACGAGACTCCGCGCGACCGCGCCGACGCGTACCCCTGGGCCGCGACATGACCGCCGACCAGGAAGAAGACGGCCAGGGTCTGGAACACCCAGGAAACCGGAGCCAGCACGCTCATGTGGGCCAGCGGGCTTGTCGTGCTCAGACCGCCGTTGGCCGTGGTCATAGCGGTGACCAGCCAGTGGCCCAGCACCACACCGAGGATGGCGAGGGCGCGCAGGGCGTCAATGGAGCGATCCCGGGAGGCCGGGGTGGCGGCGTGGAGGCGGTCCGCGAGATCGGACCAGCGGTCGGGACGCTTACGCATGGGAGACCTCCGAGGAGTTCGGCCGCACGAGGACATCGGAAGCGGCGGCAGCGGTGACGACAGGGGTGGTGTCCGCGGAGCCCACGACGATGCGGGCCAGGCCGTCGAGGGACTCGGTACCGGGCCGCAGGTAGTCGCTGTGCCCGGCGTCACCCGCCTCGAAGGCCAGGGCGCCGAAGGCGGGATCCACCGGGTCGGTGCCGAATCCCATGGAGCCGAGCCGCACATGGGGCACATGGGCCACCCAGTCGTCGCTGCCGCGCCCGACCCAGACGCGCGCGGTGGTCGGCAGCTCGGAGACCGACCCCACCCCCGTCCCCGGGCTGCCGTACAGAACGGTGTCGGTGACCTCGGGGCCGGTCGTGGTGCGGGCGCAGACCACGGAGCCGTAGGAGTGGCACAGGAGCGATATCCGGGCGGCGGGCCGGGTGAAGCCCCGCAACTCATTCAGAAAGCGGCCCAGTTCGCTGGCGCCCTCGTCGGCGCGACCGGTGGTCAGGACCGTGGTGCTGACCGTGCCGGGGGTCTCGTACCCGAGCCAGGCGACCACGGCGGAGCGAGGATGCTCGGCCAGGAGGCGCTGCTGAAGGGCGACGGCCCCGGCACGGAACCTCTGATAGGTGTCCAGGGTGGTGTCGGAACCGGGTACCAGCACGGCCACCCGGTCCGCGGTCTCCACATCGCCGAACACCTCGACGACGCGCCCCTTCCCCCGCCCGTCGAAGCTCAGGAACCGGGCCCCGCCCGAAGGCGCCGCCATGGCCCGGAGCTTCGCCGCCCGGCCGCCGCGGCCCGCGTCCTGTGCCATCCGGGCCGCCTCCGCGAGATTGCCCTGGTTGGCGGTGTAGCGGATCCCGGCCGCGGTGCCGTCGGAGAAGGCCACCGGATTCGGGGCGGGCACGGCGGGCGTGGCGGCCGCCGACAGCGGGAACACCACGGCCGCGACGATCAGGCCGGCCAGCAGGGTGCGGCTCGTACGGCTGCCGATGCTCATGGCGTGGGTTCCTTCGGTCCGGAGGTCCAGAGAGGGGTGCGTTCTTCTGGTTCCGAAGTTAGGAATCGGGCCCCGTGGTCGGCGTCACGCTGCGGAGCCCCTTTGGTGAGTGGCTCTCAGGTATGACGGGGGCTACCTCCGAGCCACGGATCAGACCACGGATCAGACCCCGCCCGCCGATCCGATGACACATACTCCCGACAAACCGCCCACCGGGCACGTTCGTTAGGGTCCGGGGATGATCAATGACGACTGGCGCAAGGACCGCATCGGCAGCGCGCACCGGGGCGAGAACCCCACCGTGCTCCGCCGCCTCGACTCCGGCTTCGCGGTCGTCGGGGACCGGCAGTTCCTGCCCGGATACGCGGTTCTGCTGACCGACGACCCGGCCGTGACCCGGCTCTCGGACCTGCCCCCGGCACGCCGGATCGCCTACCTCACCGACCTGGAGCGGCTCGCCGAGGCCGTCGAACGCGCCTGCGCGCGCCTCGATCCGGCCTTCCGCCGCGTCAACATCGAGATCCTGGGCAACACCGACCCGTACCTCCACGCCCACATCTGGCCCCGCTACGACTGGGAAGCCGCAGACATCGTCCGACTGCCCGTCTGGCTCTACGAGGACGAGGAGTTCTGGCGCGGCGACCGCCACGCCCTGGCACCCCGCCACGACGCGCTGCGGGCCGCGATCGGCGAGGAGTTGGACGGCCTGCTCGGTCGGACCGGGCAGCAGCCCGGGGCGTCCGAACAGGCCTGACCGGTAAGCCGGGAGGAGACGGGCGGCGAGGCGGGCGGCGAGACGGGCGAGGGGACAGCAGCGAGGCGGGCGGCGCGGTCGGGGGAGCCGGTCGGGGGCGCAGGACGGACACGGTCGGGGGGCGCAGGGCGGACACGGTCGGGGGAGCCGGCCGGGGACGCGGGGCGGTCACGATCCCGCGGTTCAGTCCGCCACCAGGGGTTCCACGTAGCCCGCCCGCCAACGTGGTGCGGGATCCTGTCCGGGGCTGGTCCAGTACTCCCTGGCGCCCACGACCTCACCGTCCCGGACGGTCCACAGGGACACGGCCCGGTAGACGACATGGTCCTGGGGTATCTCCACCTCGCTGACGACGAGGTCCCCGTCGGCGAGGATGCGCAGGACCTCCACGGAGGCCTCGTCGGTGTCGGCGTCGTCGCTCAGGACGGCGATGAAGTTGGCCCGACCCACGATGCGCTCGCCGCTGACCGGCCACTCGATGACCGCGTCCTCGGCGATCAACTCGGCGACGCCGTCCCAGTCGCGTGCCTCGATCCGCTCCCACAGTCGTGCCACCACGCTCAACGGCTCCATGTGCGGCAGTTTGCGATGACGTTGACGCGCGTAACAAGCACTGCCTGCAAGGTTATTGACTTCGACACAAACGCCCGCGCCTACCCCCTCTCATACCTGAGAGGGGGGATCGCGGACCCCGTCAACTCACGCCGAAGGCTTCCGTCGGGCAGCAACCGGAGCCGACTGACCCCGCCGGGGGCGCAGGTCGCAGGGGCTCCGGAGGTGACGGTCGAGGCGGCCAGTTCCACCGCGTCGCCACCGCCGAGGAGGGTGGCCCGCCAAGTGCAGGAGTAGCCCGGGTCCTCGACCCGGAGGTTCATGACGGGGTCGCCGACCGCGCCGGGGGTCAGGGTGAGGTGCCAGGTTGCGGTCCCGGACGTCGCCCGCCAGGCGCCGGCGTAGGAATCGGGCAGCGCCGCCGTCGCGGGTCCGGCCGCGGCACTGCCGGTGCCCGCAGTCTCGGTGCCCGCAGTGTCGGTGCCCGCAGTGTCGGTGCCCGCAGTGTCGGTGTCCGCGCCGGCGCCGGTATCCGCGGTGCCGGTATCCGCGGTGCCGGTCCTCGGGGCGGCGGCCGCGGACGGCGCGGCGCCGGCACCGCTCGCCACCGGTCGGGCGACGGGCGAAACAGCCCCGGGATCCGCGCTCATCACCGTGTGAACCGTGGCCCCCGACGCGACGGCGACGACCGCCGCCACCGCCGCCAGGAAGGCCGTCGAGGCGCGGCGCGGTCGGGCCCCGGGCGCGCGGTGCGGCCTGGGCGGCGGCGCCGGGGACTGCCCGGGTACGGGCCCGTACGCCGCTCCGTACACCGCCCCCAGCGTCGGCGGGAGCACCGGCCCGGGCGCCGCCCCGAACCCCGCCGCCCCGAACCCCGACGCCCCGAAGTCCGCCGCCCCATCGTGCGCCCGCTCGCCTGCCCCGTCGCGCGCCCCCTCACCGGCCGCATGGACCGCCCCCTCGCCCGCCCCGTACGCCGGCGGGTGTGCGGGCCTCGGGGGTGGCGGTCGGTCCGGGCCGGCGTCCTCGCGGTCGAGGAGCGCCACCGCGTGCCGGCCGAGCAACGCCACCAAGGGCGTCGGCAGCCACGGCTCCAGGGCCCGCCCGTCGGCCACGGTGTCCCCGGCGCCGACCCGGGCCGACACTTCCGCGGACGTCGGCCGCGCGGCCGGATCCTTGAGCAGGCAGGCCCGTACGAGGTCGAGCAGATCGGCGGTCACGCCGGCCAGGTCGGCTTCCGCTTCGGCGACGCGCAGGAGTAACCCGGCCGCGCCGCCGGGCTGTTGCGTGTCCCCGAAGGGCAGTCGGCCGGTGGCCGCGTACGCCAGGACCGCGCCCAGGCGGAACACGTCACAGGCCGGCGTGACCGGCTCGCCGCGCACCTGTTCGGGAGCCATGAAGCCGGGGGAGCCGACGAGGACCCCCGGCCGGGTGAGACCTTGATCGGAGGCGTCCGGGCCGTCCGGGGCATCCGGATCGTGCGGCGCCCGGGCGATGCCGATGCCGATGACGCGGGGGCCGTCGAGCGTGAGCAGCACGTTGGAGGGGTTCAGGTCGCGGTGGATCAGCCCGGCGCGGTGGATGTCCCGGAGGGCGTACGCGAGGCCGGTCGCGAGGATCCGTACGGTACGAGCCGGCAGCGGCCCGAAGTCCCGGGCCACGGCCCGGCGCAGGCTGGGGCCGGCGACGTGGCCGGTGGCGAACCAGGGCACCCGGGCCTCCGTGTCGGCGTCGAGGACGGGAGCGGTCCAGTCGCCGCCGACACGGCGGGCGGCGGCGACCTCCTGCCGGAACCTGACGCGGAACTCCTCGCGGAGGGCGAGGTCGGGATGGACGAGCTTGACCGCGACGGTGCGACCGCGGTCGGAACGGGCGAGGTAGACCTGACCCGTGCCGCCGGCGCCGAGCCGGGAGAGCAGACGGTAGGGGCCGATGCGGTGGGGGTCGGCGGGGTCGAGTGGTTCCATGCCGGGTGGTCCCTCCCACGGGGGGTGGCCGGACGGGCCGAGCGTGGCGCGGTGTGCTCCGCGTGGGGAGGGACGGTGTCCGGGCGGGCCGTGGTTGCGGCGTTCCGCGGTTCCCGGTCCCGGGATTCCGTTTGTGGGGCCGCGGGGCGCGGCCCCACCGCCGGGCACGGTCAGGACGGGCCGGCGGCGCCCCCCGGCGCGGCACCTCTCGGCGCGGCATCCCCCGGCGCGGCGCCCCCCGGCGTGACATCCCCAACAGAGACATCCCGGACCGAGACATCCCCGTCCTCGGATTCCCCGATCCCGGCGTCCCCGGTCCCGGATTCCTCGAACCCGGCCTCCCCGTCCGCGGGATCGCCGAGGGTGTCCAGGGCCGCCGCCAGGCGTTCGAGGACGCGGGCCGTCTCCGCGAAGGCGGACTCGCCCAGTTCGGCGGCGAGTCGGGCGGCCAGGGTGGCGTGGCCCGGGGCGATGCGCGCGATGGCGGCCCGACCGGCCTCCGTCGGACGCAGCAACTTCGCCCGCCGGTGGGCCGGGTTGGGGACGTATTCCGCGAGGCCGCCCGCCGCCAACAGGTCCGCGACGCGCTGGACGCTCTGGCGGGTGATGCCCATGGTCCGGGCGATGCCCGCGACGGGCAGTGGCTCCCGGAGCACCGCGCCCAGGACCTGCCAGCGGGCCGCGGTCAAGCCGGCCGGGCGGGCCAGTTCCTCCGAGACGGCGAGGAACTGGCCGTTCAGCCGGAACACCCCGAGCGCCGTACGGCTCAGCAGGTCCTGCCGGGCGCGCCCGGAAAGCCCCTCGGCCGCCGCCCCGGCCCCGTCCACTGCCGCCTCCTCCTGCCCGGGCACCGACTCCTGCCCGGGCACCGACTCCCGCCCGCGCGCCGACTCAGGCATCGCCGGCTTCCGCCGCCGCCATCAGAACCGGGAACGCGCTCGCGTCCGAGTCGTGGAAGAGCCGGTACCAGGCGTCCAGTACATCGGGCTTGTACACGTCCAGCCGGGCGAACACCTCGCGGGCGAATGCCACCGGCTCGGTCGGGCCCGCCGTGATCAGGTCGCCGTCCGTGACCGCGTCGGCCTCGACGTAGTTCGCGCCGCCCCCGTACCCGGGCTGCGCCCCCAGGTACTCGGCGGCTCCGCTGGTGTGCGGGCGGCCGTCCAGCAGGCCGACCCGGGCGAGGCCCGCAGTGGCTCCGCAGATCGCCGCGACCGGGACCCCGGCCGCCAGGAACTCGCGGGCCTTCGCCGCGAACGGCGCCAGCTCGTCCCCGGTGTCCCAGAGCGCCGCCCCCGTGAGGATGAGCAGGGAGGAGTCCTCGGGGCGCAGGTCGGCGAGGGCCTGATCGGGCAGGACGCGGAGGCCGCCCATGGTGGTGACCGGAGTGTCGGCTGTGGCGCCGACCGTGCGGACCTCGTGGCCGCGCTGGGTGAGGTGCGCGGTGGTGTGGCCGGTCTCCCAGTCCGCGTACGTGTCGTAGACCGCGAGGTGGACGGGCTTGCGCGGGGTCTCGCTCATGGTGCTCGCCTCCGTGTGTGGGTGTGCGTGCCTGTACGAGGTGCTCGATGTCCTGCGGTGCGAGGGCGGGTGGTCCGTCACCCGAGGGCGGATGGTCCGTTACCCGAGGGCGGGCGGTCCGTCACCCGAGGGCGGGTGGTCGCTCTTCGACCGTCACCCCCTCGCCACGACAGAATCCTGTCATGACGACAGCATGCTGTCAATGGGTCCCGGTCCGGTGCAGACAGACTGCCGAGGGGCGACCCCCACCCCCATACAGTCCGCCGATATCCCTCCCCACCTGCGCACTTCTAGCGTGAACGCATGACCCCTCATGTCACCGGCGCCTCCGTCAAGGCCGCCGACCGCGCCCACGTCTTCCACTCCTGGTCCGCCCAGGCCCTGATCGACCCGCTCGCCATTGCCGGGGCCGAGGGGTCGTACTTCTGGGACTACGACGGCAACCGCTTCCTCGACTTCTCCTCCCAACTGGTGAACACCAACATCGGCCACCAGCACCCCAAGGTCGTCGCCGCGATCCAGGAGCAGGCCGCCCGGCTCTGCACCCTCGCGCCCGGCTTCGCCGTCGACGTCCGCTCCGAGGCCGCACGCCTCATCGCCGAGCGGACCCCCGGCGACCTCGACAAGATCTTCTTCACCAACGGCGGCGCCGAGGCCGTGGAGAACGCCGTACGCATGGCCCGGCTGCACACCGGCCGTCAGAAGGTGCTGTCCACCTACCGCTCCTACCACGGGGCCACGGCCGCCGCGATCAACCTCACCGGCGACCCGCGCCGCTGGCCCTCGGACACCGCCGCGGCCGGCGTCGTGCACTTCTGGGGTCCGTTCCTCTACCGCTCGCCCTTCCACGCCACCACCGAGGCCGAGGAGTGCGCCCGCGCCCTGACCCACCTCGCCGACACCATCGCCTTCGAGGGCCCGGCGACCATCGCCGCGATCATCCTGGAGAGCGTCCCCGGCACCGCCGGGATCATGACCCCGCCGCCGGGGTACCTGGCCGGCGTCCGCGAGCTCTGCGACCGCAACGGCATCGTCTTCATCCTCGACGAGGTCATGTCGGGCTTCGGCAGGACCGGCAAGTGGTTCGCCGCCGACCACTGGGACGTCACCCCCGACCTGATCACCTTCGCCAAGGGCGTGAACAGCGGCTACGTGCCGCTCGGTGGCGTGGCCATCTCGGCCGCCATCGCCGAGACTTTCGCCACGCGCCCCTACCCGGGCGGCCTGACGTACTCCGGCCACCCCCTGGCCTGCGCCGCCGCCGTCGCGACGATCAACGCGATGGAGGAGGAGGACGTCGTCGGGAACGCCGCCCGGATCGGGGAGCGGGTGATCGGACCGGCGCTCGCCGAGATGGCCGAGCGGCACCCCTCGGTCGGGGAGGTCCGGGGGCTGGGCGCGTTCTGGGCGCTGGAGCTCGTACGGGACAAGTCGACGCGGGAGCCGCTGGTTCCGTACAACGCGGCCGGTGCGGACAACGCGCCGATGGCCGAGTTCGCGGCCGCCTGCAAGGCGTCCGGTCTGTGGCCTTTTGTCAACATGAACCGGACACATGTCGTGCCTCCGTGCACGATCACGGAAACCGAGGCCAAGGAGGGTCTGGCCCTGCTGGACGCGGCGCTGGAGGTGGCCGACCGGCACACGGTCGACGCGTAGGGATGCGGACGGAGGTCGTCCGGATATCGGGCGTCATATCCGTATACCGGCCACAAACCGTTCGGTTTCGGCCGCGCTGCCTGGCCTAAGGTGTCCGAAGTTCTACGGAGGAGACGGACCCCTATGCCAGGCAGCGGAGCTGTCACCCGCAACACACTTCGCCGGCAGATCGCGGACGCGCTGCGTGACGAGGTGCTGGCGGGCCGCCTGCCCCCGGGGACCGAGTTCACGGTCAAGCAGATCGCCGAGCAGTACGAGGTCTCCGCGACCCCGGTGCGCGAGGCGCTCGTCGACCTCTCGGCGCAGGGGCTGTTGGAGTCCGTGCAACACCGGGGGTTCCGGGTCCGGACCTACTCCGTCGACGACTTCCGGGGCATGATCGAGGCCCGGATGCTGATCGTGGACGGGATATTCCGCCGGCTCGTCGAACGCGGCACCGGACCCGGGGCGGGCGAGATGCTCGTCTCCGTGCGACGCCGGGGCGAAGAGGCGCGACGGGCCGCGCAGAGCGGTTCGCTCGAAGTGCTGATCGGCTACGACCTGCGCTTCTGGCGGGAGTTGAGCGGGCTGGTCGGCAACACCTACATATCCGAGTTCCTGCACCGGATACGCGTGCAGTGCTGGGTCTTCTCCGTCCCCCACCTCCAAGGCGCGCCGGACATGCGCAGCGCCCTGTGGGACGGCCACCGCGAACTGGTGGAGGCGGTCACGCGGGCGGACGCGACGGAGGTGCGCCGACTCGTGCACGCGTACAACCAACACGGCCTGGACTGGGCGGCCGGACTGTAGCCGCCCCCGCCGGACCGTGGCCGCGCCGGGCGCGCCGGGCCCGGCGCCCGGGCCCGGTCGAGGGTCGGCGGAGGCCGCAGGTTCTGCGGACCCCTTCGCTGAGCGTGTCCGGCGCACTACGCTGGCGGAATCGGCGGCAACGACTGATCGGAGCCCGAGTGGCCTGTGACCTGTGGCTGGTTCCCCTTGTCGACGTGCTGTGCCACAGCCCCGACAACCCCTTCGCGGAAGAGATCGCCTCGTACGACAAGGCGTTGGGCGCGGCGGGACTTCCGTCCGTGCCCGTGTTCGCGTACATGCCGGGGCTCTCCGGCGACGTCGCGCCGGTGGCCGGTTTCGACTACGACGCCCTGCACTTCCTGCGGAGGGCGTACCTGCTCCAGATCTGCGGACTGCCGGTGACCCCGGTGGACGAGCTGGGCGGGGACTACGAGCAACTCCTGGAGATGTTCGAGTCGACGGCGCAGCAGTCGCACCTGGTGTGGCACTACGACCACGCGGGTGCGTACGTGCCGGTGGACTTCGCGGCTCCGCTGGCCAACGAGGAGCTGCTGGCCGGGGGCGGCCCGCTGGGATCCGCCCAGGGGCTGCTGCGGGAGCTGGCCCTGGTCGCTCCCGCGATCGGGATAGACCCGGGGAACCCGCCGGCGGCGCCCGCTCCGCCGGGGCGGCCGACGTCCCTGGAGGAGCCCGCCGGGCCGATCCCGTACGACGACAGTCCGTTCGCGCGGGAGCGACACGTGTGGCTGGGGTTGCACGCGGCGGCGACGCGCAGCCTGGGCCAGGGCTCGATGATCATCTTCAGCTGACCGGCGACCGGCGACCGGCGACCGGCGGTCAGTGACCCGTGACCGGCGACCGGCGCGACCGGGCGGCCAGTGACCTGTGGTTGTCCCGACCCGACCCGACCCGACCCGACCCGACCCGACCCGACCCGACTCGACCCGTCCGCCGGGGCGGGCCCCCGTTCTCAGCGGGGCTGCTCCGGCGGCCGCTGGCGGGGCATGTTCGGGCGGGTGCCCGGCGGGAGCGGGAACCGAGCGGCCGGGACGCCCGGGTCGGTACGGGCCGGGGACGTGGTCAGGGACTGCATCACCAGCGGCGCCGGTCCGGCCCGGAACTCCACCATCCAGTCCGCCGTCTCCGAGCGGACCAGATCCGTGACGTCCTCCGAGAAGCGCCGCAGCACCGTCAGGCACCGCTCCGCCGCCTCGCTCGCCGTGCCCTCCGTGGGGCCCAGCACCTCCCGCACGTTCTCCGAGGCCCAGTCGAACTGCAGCGCCTGGAGTCGCCGCTGCACGGCCTGGGCCGTGGCGACGTCCCGCATCCACCCCGAGGTCAGACCGAAGAACCGGTCGCAGGCCAGGCAGGCGGCGGCCAGCAGCAGGCACAGGTACCCGTACGAGGACGCGCCCGGCGCCGAGCCCGTCAGCTCCAGCAGTGGCATGGCGGCACCCGTCACGGCTCCCGCCGCGGCGCCGGCCCGCAGGGCACGGGCACCCCGCCGCTTCCACGCCCGGTCGGCCAGATACCACTCGGCGGTGCGCAGCGCATCCGCCTCGACCCGTCGGTAGAGCTCGTCGAGCCGCTCGGCGGGCTCGCCCCAGTCCCCGAGAGGGAACGGTCGCCCGGTCAGGTCGCCGTCCTCTGCGGGATCCCGGGGTGGCCCCTCGGGCTGCATCTCCGGCTGACTCACCGGGCACTCCCTCTGCCTGCGCTGACGTGTCGTGGTGCGCGTGTGCGCAATGGTGCGCATGCTCTTCCTACCTTCGAATGACACGCGATGGACGACGAATCCCGGGTTTTCCGCTCGCAAGGAGGTCTCCATCAGGTACGCGCGCCCCCCGTCTCTCACTCGAAAGAGTTGGTCCTCACGGCGTAGGGCGCGCCGCGCGGGGAGCACGTAGGCTCGGATTGACCAAGCGTTCCCAAGGTGTGGAGTGAGTGCCCTGTGATTTCCGGTGGTGGCCAGCCCGACATGCAGCAGCTGCTCCAGCAGGCCCAGAAGATGCAGCAGGACCTCGCCGCGGCCCAGGAGGCGCTGGCCGAGGCAGAGGTCGAGGGACAGGCGGGCGGTGGCCTGGTGAAGGCCACCGTCAACGGTTCCGGTGAGCTGCGCGCGCTCGTGATCGACCCGAAGGCCGTGGACCCCTCGGACACCGAGACCCTCGCCGACCTGGTGGTCGCGGCGGTCCAGGCGGCCAACGAGAACGCCCAGGCGCTCCAGCAGGAGAAACTGGGCCCCCTGACCGCGGGTCTGGGCGGCGGCGGCATTCCGGGCCTGCCGTTCTAGACCCTTTCCGGCCCTCGCGGCCGGACCGTGAAACCCCACAGCGAAAGAAGGCAGTCCGTTGTACGAAGGCGTGGTCCAGGACCTGATCGACGAACTGGGCAGGCTGCCCGGCGTCGGGCCCAAGAGCGCGCAGCGGATCGCCTTCCACATCCTGCAGGCGGAACCCACCGACGTCCGTCGCCTCGCGCACGCGCTGCTCGAAGTGAAGGACAAGGTCCGCTTCTGTGCGGTGTGCGGGAACGTGGCGCAGGAGGAGCGGTGCGGGATCTGCCGTGACCCCCGCCGCGACACGACGGTCATCTGTGTCGTGGAGGAGCCCAAGGACGTCGTCGCGGTCGAGCGGACCCGCGAGTTCCGGGGCAAGTACCACGTACTCGGCGGGGCGATCAGCCCGATCGAGGGCGTCGGTCCGGACGACCTGCGGATCCGTGAGCTGCTGACGCGCCTGGCGGACGGCACGGTGACCGAGCTGATCCTGGCCACGGACCCGAACCTGGAGGGCGAGGCGACCGCCACCTACCTCGCCCGCATGATCAAGCCCATGGGCCTGAAGGTCACCCGCCTGGCCAGCGGGCTCCCCGTCGGGGGAGATCTGGAGTACGCGGACGAGGTCACGCTGGGGCGGGCCTTTGAAGGAAGGCGACTTCTCGATGTCTGACGCAACGCTGCACGCCCTGGGTCAGGATCCGGACGACTTCGCGGTCCAGATCGCGGACCAGATCGAGTCCTTCATCGTCGCGGTCACCGAGGTGGCCAAGGGCGAGGACCCGGACAGCGCCGTGCCCTTCCTCCTCCTGGAGGTTTCGCAGCTGCTGCTGGCGGGCGGCAGGCTGGGCGCGTACCAGGACGTCCTGCCCGACGAGCGTTACGAGCCGGACCTCGGGCCGGAGCCGGACGTGGACGAGCTGCGCGAGCGGTTCGCGTACATGCTGGACCCGGTCGACGTGTACTCCGAGGTCTTCGACCCGTACGAGCCGCGCAAGGCCCCGGTCGCGCACCGGATCTCCGACGACCTGGCGGACGTGGTCGCCGACCTGCGGCACGGGTTGGCGCACTACCGGGCGGGCCGGACGACCGAGGCGCTGTGGTGGTGGCAGTTCTCGTACTTCTCCAACTGGGGCTCGACGGCCTCGGCGACCCTGCGCGCGCTCCAGTCGCTCGTGGCCCACGTACGGCTGGACCAGCCGCTGGAGGAGCTCGACGGTCTGGACACCGACGAGGACCTGACCGAGGAGGATCTCGCGGAGCAGGCGGGGCGGGTGATGGTCGAGGAAATCGCAGGTCCGCTGGGTCTGGGCGGCAAGCGGGCCCGCGGCGCGAGCGAACCCATTCTTTGATCGTTTAGTCTCATGATGTGGTACGAAGCGGTCGGATCGCGGCCGCTCGTTAGACTGCACCAGCAATGAGACGGACTGAGCGAGGAGCGCACGTGGGCCTTGTCGTGCAGAAGTACGGAGGTTCCTCCGTAGCGGATGCCGAAGGCATCAAGCGTGTCGCCAAGCGAATCGTGGATGCCAAGAAGAACGGCCACCAGGTGGTCGTCGTGGTTTCCGCGATGGGCGACACGACGGACGAGCTGATCGATCTCGCCGAGCAGGTGTCCCCGATGCCTGCCGGCCGCGAATTCGACATGCTGCTGACCGCCGGAGAGCGGATCTCCATGGCCCTACTGGCCATGGCGATCAAAAACCTGGGCCACGAGGCCCAGTCGTTCACGGGCAGCCAGGCAGGTGTCATCACCGACTCGGTGCACAACAAAGCACGCATCATCGATGTCACGCCGGGTCGTATCCGCACCGCGCTGGACGAGGGCAACATCGCCATCGTCGCCGGTTTCCAGGGCGTGTCGGCGGACAGCAAGGACATCACCACCCTCGGACGGGGCGGCTCGGACACGACCGCCGTGGCGCTCGCCGCGGCGCTCGACGCCGAGGTCTGCGAGATCTACACCGATGTCGACGGCGTCTTCACCGCGGACCCCCGCGTCGTGAAGAAGGCCAGGAAGATCGACTGGATCTCCTCCGAGGACATGCTGGAGCTGGCGGCCTCCGGTTCCAAGGTGCTGCTGCACCGCTGCGTCGAGTACGCACGCCGCTACGACATCCCGATCCACGTCCGGTCGTCCTTCTCCGGACTGCCGGGCACCTGGGTCAGCAACGAGAATCCGCAAGGGGACGAGCCGGTGGAGCACGCCATCATCTCCGGAGTCGCTCATGACGTCTCCGAAGCCAAGATCACGGTCGTAGGCGTTCCGGACAAGCCGGGCGAGGCCGCGGCGATCTTCCGCGCCATCGCGGACGCCGAGATCAACATCGACATGATCGTGCAGAACGTGTCCGCCGCCTCCACGGGCCTGACGGACATCTCCTTCACCCTCCCCAAGACCGAGGGCCACAAGGCCATCGACGCCCTGGAGAAGGCGAAGGGCGCGATCGGCTTCGAGTCCCTGCGCTACGACGACCAGATCGGCAAGATCTCCCTGGTCGGCGCGGGCATGAAGACCAACCCGGGCGTCACCGCCTCGTTCTTCCAGGCCCTGTCCGACGCGGGCGTGAACATCGAGCTGATCTCCACCTCGGAGATCCGCATCTCGGTCGTCACCCGCCAGGACGACGTCAACGAGGCCGTCCGCGCCGTGCACACGGCCTTCGGTCTCGACTCCGACAGCGACGAGGCCGTCATCTACGGGGGCACCGGACGATGACGCCGATCCGGTCGACCCCGGCACCGGCACTCGCCGTGGTCGGGGCGACCGGAGCGGTCGGTTCGGTCCTGCTCGGGATCCTGTCCCAGCGGGCCGACGTCTGGGGCGACATCCGCCTGATCGCCTCCCACCGCTCGGCCGGCCGTGTGCTGGCCGTGCGCGGGGAGGAGATCGAGGTGCTCGCCCTCACCGAGGACGCCTTCGACGGCCTCGGCCCGGGCGACGTCGTGATCTTCCTGACCCCGGCCCACGTGTCGGCGCGCTGGGCGCCCGTCGTCACCACGCGCGGCGCGGTGGCCGTGGACCAGTCGCCCGCCTTCCGGGACGACCCCGAGGTGCCGCTGGTGGTGCCCGAGGTGAACGGCCACGCCGTACGGATGCGGCCGCGCGGCATCGTGGCGGGCCCGGACTGCGTGACCGCCTCGATGATCGCCGCGCTGGGCGCGCTGCACGCCGAGTACGGGCTGGCCGACCTGGTCGTCTCCTCGTACCAGGCCGCGAGCGCCGCGGGCCGGGGCGGATCCGAGGCGTTGCGCCGCCAGGTGTCGCTGGTGGCGGGGACCTCCCTGGGGGAACAGCCCGGGGACGTGCGCCGTGCCGTGGGCGAGGACACCGGCCCCTTCGCGGCCCCGCTCGCCCTGAACGTGGTGCCCTGGTCCGGTGAGCTGCGCGAGGACGGTTGGTCCTCGCACGAGCTGGCCGTACGGGCGGAGACCCGGCGGATCCTCGACCTCGCCGACCTGCCGATCGCGGTGACCTGCGTACAGGTCCCGGTGGTGACCGGGCACTCCCTGTCGGTGCGGGCCCGGTTCGAGCGCGAGGTGGACGCCGCGCACGCGCGGGAGATCCTGGAGGCGGCGCCCGGGGTGGTCCTGGTGGACGAGCCCGCCGCAGGGGAGTTCCCCACTCCCGTGGACGCGGCCGGCACGGATCCGGCCTGGGTGGGACGGGTGCGGGCCTCGCTCGACGACCCGCGGGCCCTGGAGTTCTTCGTTTGTGCGGACAATCTCCGCAAAGGTGCGGCCCTGAATGCGACGCAGATCTCGGAACTGATTGCGGGTGAATTTGCGTAATTCGCTTTGTAGGATCGGTGTCGATCCCTTGATCAAGGTGATGGCCCGACTGCCGCCTGGATAAATGGGGCAACCGGGAAGAGCGGG
Source organism: Streptomyces sp. NBC_00513 (assembly GCF_041431415.1). Lineage (GTDB taxonomy): Bacteria > Actinomycetota > Actinomycetes > Streptomycetales > Streptomycetaceae > Streptomyces. Next base: position 3,796,523 of record NZ_CP107845.1, on the reverse strand, counting down.
TACGCATGAGCGCAATGGGGATATTGCCGGAAACTCTGGCTCGCGCGTACAACCCTGACGGGGGGACGCGTGTCCAACTGGCGTGGCAGAGGCATTGCTCGACTTCACCGTCATACCGGTGCGTACCGGGATCATTCCCCCGCGCCGGCGATCGGACGTGCCCGGCGGCCTTCCTGTGATCGTGCCCGTTCCGCCGGTGGGCGCGGCGACGCCCACGCCGTCCGTCGTACCGACCCGGGGCGGCCGCGTGCCCTCACCCCGGGATAGCGCAGGCGCCCCCGGGAGCGACACCGCCGACGACACCGCGAACAAGGGCGCCCCGAACGCGGTCGAGCCGGACACCGCGCGGATCGGCCCGGCGGACCCGGACGCCGCGGGCACGGACACCGAGAAGGTGGTCGTGGCCGGCACCACGGTGGACCACCTCACCGAGACGTACCAGGCCCACTACCGCTCCCTCCTGGGCCTGGCCGCACTGCTCCTCGACGACACCGCCTCCTGCGAGGACGTGGTCCAAGAGGCCTTCATCCGCGTCCACTCGGCCCGCAACCGGGTCCGGGACCGCGACAAGACCCTGGCCTACCTGCGCCAGACCGTCGTCAACCTCTCCCGTTCCGCGCTGCGCCGCCGCATCCTCGGCCTGAAGCTGCTGTCCAAGCCGATGCCGGACATGGCCAGCGCGGAAGAGGGCGCCTACGACCAACTGGAACGGGACGACCTGATCAAGTCCATGCGGGGACTCCAACGACGCCAGCGCGAGGTGCTCGTGCTGCGCTACTTCGCGGACATGACGGAGGTTCAGGTCGCCGAGACGCTCGGCATATCGCTCGGCTCGGTGAAGGCGTACGGATCGCGGGGCATTGCCGCGCTGCGGGTGGCGATGGAGGCTGCGCAGTCATGATGGACGACCGGAAGAACGACGCCGAAGGCGCCGACGAACAGGCGCTGCGAAGCCTGCTGAGCGGAGCCGTCCAAAGCCTGGAGCCGTCCGAGGGAGCGCTGGAGCGACTGCGGTACGCCGTCCCCGCGCGCCGGGCCCGCAAACGGCAGGTCCTCGTCTGCGCCGCCGCCGCGGCCGTACTCGCCGGGGCGGCCGTCCCGACCGCCCTGCACCTGACCGGAGCCCAGGGCTCCGCCACGGACCACTCCACCATGGCCGGACACGGGCAACAGCAGGACGGCGCCAACGGGGGCACCTCCGACCCGCACCAGAACGGCTCGGGCAAGTCCGCCGCCCAGCCCACCTTCCATCCGGGGGCCGGCCAGACCGCCGGCGGCACACCGTCCCCGAGGCCGAGCGGCTCCCCCTCGGACAGCGTCGTGGCAGGCCCGTCCGGCACGGCCTCCGCCGGCGCCGCGAGCGGTTCGGACATCACCCCGCGGCCCCCGGTGGGCGCGGCCGGCGCGGTGCCCGGCTGCTCCGCCGACCAGCTGGGGGTGCTGGGCAGCGCCCGCGCCCCCCGGGCCGACGGCAAGGTGTACGGCAGTTTCAAGGTCACCAACGTCTCCGGCCGGGACTGCACGGTCACCGGCCCGGACACCGTCACCGCCGCCTCCGTGGCGAGGTCGGCCCCGCCCGCGCAGGGCTCCGGGGTCACCGTGCTCAGCCACACCGCCGGGGACCCGGCGAGCGAACTGCTGCCCGATCCGGCCGTCGAGTCCGCCTCGGTGGTCCTCGAACCGAACGCCGCGTACGAGGTGCGGTTCGCCTGGGTGCCCTCGGCCCAGTCCTGTCCGGCGGCATCCGCCGGACCCACGGGCAGGCCCCCGGCGGGCGGTACGGGCGAGCCGCCGGCCGGCACCCAGGGCGCCGGCGCCGACGGGGCGGCGGCCTCGGACCCGGTGAACGGCGGCGCCGGCGCGGACCCGGCGGGCGTGGCCGTGTCCCACACCCCCGAGGCGGGGGCTCCGACCACGCAGACGACGATCCCCGACGCCTGCGGCGGGACGGTCTACCGGACGGGCGCTATCGCGCTGGGGGCGTCGACGCGGTAGCGGCGGGGGCCGGATCCGCGGCGACCGGCTCCGCCGGCAGCAGGCCCGCCTCCGTGTCCCGCAGGGTCTCCACCTCGCGCCGGTAGAGCCGGAACCACATGAAGAGCACGAACGCGGCGAAGACGAACCACTCGCCGGTGTAACCGAGGTTCTGGAAGGCCTTGAGGTCCAGCCCGGTGTTGGTCGGCGCCTTCGCGGGCACCGCGACCATCCCGTCCGACGGGGTCTGCACCGTCAGCCAGGCGTCGTACAGCGGCTCCTGCACCATGTTGACGAGCGTCGCCGCACCGATCACCCCGAGCTGACCGGCCGGCAGACCGCCCTGGGAGTACACGCCCTTGGTCCCGGAGTTCTCCGACGCCTGGAGCGCCCCGGTCACCTCGACCCGCCCGCCCGGCGCGGCCGGCGCCTTCGCCGGGTCCGCGGTGCCCGGGAGCCAGCCCCGGACCACGGGGACGGCCTTGCCGGAGTCGGTCTTCAGCAGGGTCAGGACGTAGAAGCCGGACTTCCCGTCGAGCTGCCGTTCCGGGACGAGCAACTGCCGCCCGTACACACCCGACACCGAGGCCGGCCGGCCGGAGGTCCCGGTGTCCACCGGCAGCAGCGAGTCCAGCGGCGCGGCCGCCCGCTCGGCGGGCCGTGCGGAGGACGCCTCCCGATGGGTGTCGACGCGGTCCTCGAACCGGCCGAGCTGCCAGGTCCCCATGAACAGGCAGAAGGGGACGCCGAGCGCGACGAAGACGTTGATCCCCCACCAGCGCGGGGTCAGGAGAAACCGGTGCACCCCACCACGGTACGGGGGGTGCACCGGTCATCGGCTGCCGGGTCAGGCCGGAAGGTGCTTCAGCGCGAACTCCAGATCCATCCGCACCTGCTTGATCCGCTCCTCCACGACCAGCGAACCGTGCCCGGCGTCGTACCGGTACACCTCGTGCACCGCCCCGCGCGCCGCGAGGCGGTCCACGTAGTTCTCGATCTGCCGGATCGGGCAGCGCGGGTCGTTGAGACCCGCCGCGATGTGCACGGGCGCCTTCACCGAGTCCACGTACGTCAGCGGGGAGGACGCCTCGAAACGGTCCGGGACCTCCTCCGGCGTGCCGCCGAAGAGGGTGCGGTCCAGGGACTTCAGCGCCTCCATCTCGTCGTGGTACGCCGTCACGTAGTCCGCGACCGGCACCGCCGCCAGCCCCACGGCCCAGGCGTCCGGCTGGGTCCCCAGGCCCAGCAGCGTCAGGTACCCGCCCCACGAGCCGCCGGACAGCACCAGCCGCGCCGGATCCGCGAGACCGGACTCCACGGCCCACTCCCGGACGGCCGCGATGTCCTCCAGCTCGATCAGACCGACCCGGTGCTTGAGGGCGTCGGTCCACTCGCGCCCGTAGCCCGTCGAACCGCGGTAGTTGACCCGGACCACCGCGAAGCCGTGGTCGAGCCAGGCCGCCGGGGTCGCCAGGAAGGAGTCGCTGTCGTGGTGGGTGGGGCCGCCGTGGATCTCGAAGATCGTCGGGAAGGGGCCGTCCCCGCGGCCCGTCGGCCGCTGCGCGAGCGCGTGGATCCGGCCACCCGGACCCTCCACCCACACGTCCTCCACCGGCACCGAGCCCGGCGGCCGGAAACCGGGCGGGTCCAGTACGACGCCCCCCGCGGTGGACCGCACGGTCGCCGGTTCGGCCGCCGAGGACCACTGGTACTCCACCGACCCGTCCGGGCGGGCCGTCGCACCGGACACCGAGCCGGGGGGAGTCTCCACCGCGGCGAGGGACCGCGAGGCCAGGTCGTAGCGCCACAGCTCGCCGCGCGCCTCGAAGTCGTGCGACACCAGCAGGGCCGAACCGTCCGGGTACCACTCGGCGGCCACGTCGCCCGGCAGCTCGATCCCCAGCTCGGTCTCGGTACCCGTGGCCACGTCCCAGATCATCGGCTCCCAGCGGCCGCGCCGCTGGTGGGCGACGAGCAGCCGGGTGTCGCCGGCGACCGGGGCGAAGCCGAGCACGCCCAGCCCCAGCTCCACCGTGCCGCCCTTGGAGTCGTCGAGCTCCGCGACCGCGGCGCCGTCGAGGGTGACGACGCGCAGCGCCGAGTGCATCGCGTCGCCGTGCTCGGTGTGCTCGATGACCAGCAGGGTCCCGTCGCGGGACAGGTCGCCCACGCCGGCGGACTCGTGGTGCCGGTAGATCACGGCCGGCGCGCCGCCGCCCGGCCGGACGACGTGGACGGTGGTGCCCTCCTCGTCGGTGGACCGGCCGACGACCGCGGTCCCGTCCCGCCCGATGGCGAGTCCGGCGGGGTACGAGGGCTCCAGACCGGGCGTGGCCGGCGTGTCGGGGCCGCCCGCGAACGGCTGGCGGACCCAGGTGCCGAACTCGTCACCGTCGGTGTCGGAGAACCACCAGATCCACTCGCCGTCGGGGGAGAGGGTGCCGTCGGTGGTGCCGTTCGGACGGTCCGTGGCCTGACGCCGGGTGTCGGTGGCGCGGTCCCAGGCGTACAGCTCGTAGGTCCCGGTCGCGTTGGAGACGAACAGGGAACGGTCCGGGGCGTCCTCGGCCCACTCGGGCAGCCCGACGCGCGGGGCCCGGAAGCGCTTCTCCCAGTCGGGCATGGCGGGCGTGTCTGCGAAGGCGTCTGCGTCAGTCATGCCCCCCATGTAACCCGATCGGCGCTGTCGGATGGTCCCGGCGGCCGGAAGGCGGCAGCGTGGGCGGGGATCCCACCCGCCGTCCTCAAGGAGGAACGATCATGGCGAAGCAGCCCAAGGAGCAGTCCGACATGTCGGGCGACAGCGGCTCCTCGCGTTCGCGGATGTCGAAGAGCTCGGACCAGCAGAGCAAGGGCAGGATCGAGGACATCGCCGAGGCCCAGGCCCGGGCGATGGACGAGGACGCGCGCCGTTCGCGGGGAATGAAGCCCCCGTCGTTCGGATCGCAGCGCGGCGGCTGAGCCCACCGAACGGGTGACGGGCCCTGCGGATGCCTCCCCGGCACAGCGGAGGGACAGTGGAGTACGTACGTCTTTCCGTGCTCCGAGGAGGAGTGTCATGGCCAAGAAGGCTCGCGGCGGACATCACGGCCACCAGGATTCCGAGCGCGCGATGGCGAAGAACACGGCGGCCGAGGCCCGCGCCAAGGCCGCGGTCAGGGATGTGCAGTCGATCTCCGCGAAGACCCGGGGCATGCAGCAGAAAGCCCAGGCCAAGCGCGGCTGAGCGGCCACTCGGCGTCGTTCACGGCGCCGCTCCGCCGCCGTCACCCCGTCACCGGCCCGCGGTTTCCCACCGGAAACCGCGGGCCGTCGGCGTTCGGGCGGCGGTGGAGCGGCGGTGGAGCGGCGCCTCGCCCCGGTCCCGCCGCCCCGGCCCGCCTGAGGTCCGTCCGACCGCCCCCGGTCGTACGCTGACGCCATGCGGATGATCGTCCGGGGCGCCCGGCTGTTGACCGACCACCACACCGCCGGCGGCGACGGACTCAGCGACGTGGAAGTCGCGGAGGACGGCCGGATCGCCCGCGTCGTCCCGCACGACGACCAGAAGGAGCCACCCGCCACCGGCGTCCTGATCCAGGCGCACGGCGACCTGCTCGCCGCCCCCTTCGTCGAGCCGCACATCCACCTCGACACCGCCCTGACCGCCGGCGAGCCGCGCCCGAACGCCTCCGGCACCCTCTGGGAGGGCATCGCCTGCTGGAGCGAACGCAAACGGACCCTGACCCGCGAGGACGTCATCGCCCGCGCCACCGAGGTGCTGCGCTGGCAGGCGGCCCAGGGCGTGCTGCACGTACGCACCCACTGCGACACCACCGACCCCGGGCTCACCGCACTCGACGCGCTGCTGGAGGTCCGGGACCGGGTACGGGACGTCATGACCCTGCAGATCGTCGCCTTCCCGCAGGAGGGCATCGTCTCCTTCCCCGACGGCGAGGCGCTGCTGCGCGAGGCGGTACGGCGCGGCGCGGACGTGGTCGGCGCGATCCCGCACTTCGAGGACACCCGTGAGGACGGGGTGGCCTCCCTCGGCATCGCCTTCGCGCTCGCCGAGGAACAGGGCCTGCGCGTCGACGCGCACTGCGACGAGATCGACGACGAACAGTCCCGGTTCGTGGAGGTCCTGGCCACCCTCGCGCTGCGCACGGGGCTGCGCGAACGCGCGACGGCCTCCCACACGACCGCCATGGGTTCCTACGGCGGCGCGTACAGCTTCAAACTCCAACGGCTGCTGTCCCGCGCCGGGATCAACCTCGTCTCCAACCCGTTCGCGAACCTCAACCTCCAGGGCCGCTTCGACGCCTATCCCAAGCGGCGCGGCCTCACCCAGGTCAAGGAGATGCTGGCGGCCGGGGTGAACGTGGCCTTCGGCCACGACGACGTGATGGACCCCTGGAACGCGCTGGGCACCGGCAACCCGCTCCAGACCGCGCTCGTCGGCGCGTACGCCGCCCAACTCACCGGGGCCGACGAGATCCCCCGCGCCTTCGAGATGGTGACGGAACGCGCCGCGCGGGTGCTCGGCCTGTCCACGACCGAGTACGGCATCACCCCGGGCGCCCCGGCCTCCTTCGTCCTGCTGCCCGCCGAGTCGCCCACCGAGGCGATCCGCCGCCAGGTCCGACCCCGGTACGTCGTCTCGCGCGGCACCGTCCTCGCCGAGAACCCGCCCGCCCCGACCCGCCTGCTGTCCTGGCCCGGCGAACCGGGCCCGTCGGAGGTGGACTTCAGACGCCGGTGAGTCGCCGCTCGGGCGCGGCGACGTGCACGGCCCGAGCACGGCCGCCGAGCCGCCGCGCCCCTGGTCCGAGCCGTCTCAGAGCCCCCGCTCCACCATCGTGATCACGTCCTGGCCCGCGTCGTGGACCCGCTCCGGGGCGACCCCGCGCAGCGGGCCGTCGACCACCAGCGCGGCCAGGCCGTGCACCGCCGACCAGGCGAGGAACTCCGCGCCCGGGCGACGTTCGGCGGCCAGCACCCCGCAGTGCACGAGCCCGTCCAGGGCGGTGCCGAGCAGCTCGAAGGGAGTGAGCCCGCCCTCGCCGGCGGCCGTCGTGTCGACGGCGTGGACCATGTCGGCCGGGACGTGGAACGCCGTCCGGAACCAGCCCGGCTCGGTGACGGCGAAGCGGATGTACCCCGTCCCCACCGCCCGGAAGCGCGCCCGTGCCCCCGCCGCGGGATCGCCGGCCGTCGGGAGGGCGTCGATCTCGGCCTCCATCGCCCGCGCGACGTGCGCCATCGCGGCCTGCGAGACCGCGTGCACCAGCGCCCCCCGGTCGGCGAAGTGCCGGTACGCGGCGTTGGGCGAGACCCCGGCCCGCCGGGTGACCTCGCGCAGCGAGACCGCGTCGGGCCCGCCCTCGCGGGCCAGTTCCAGAGCCGCGTCGAGCAGGGCGCCGCGGAGGTTGCCGTGGCGGTAGGTGGTGCGCTTGCGCGGCGGTTCGGTGGCCGGTTGGGTCATGGGATCGTCGATTCCAAGATGTGGACAGCGTCTACTTACGGCCCACCCTACGCCCGGAGCCGCCGGCACCCCACAGGGTCACGCACATCCGCCACCCCGTCCGATAGCGTGCCCGCATGTCCTGGGACGAGACCGGATCACCCCACCCCCTCGCACTGCGCCGCACCGGACGCAGCGAACAGGAACCGGACCGACTGCCCGAGATCCGGGAACTGGAGACGCTCGGCTGGGAGCCCGCACCCGAGACCGCGACGTGGCTCTTCCTCCCCTACGTCTGGCCCCCGCGGGCCCGCACCTGGATCCCGGACCGAGGCACCCACTGGGCCGTCGAGAGCGAACTGGACGGCCACGGACACATCACGCGCGTGGAATGCGCCCCGCTCCCGGCCGAGGACCTGGACCTCCTCGACGCCGAATCAGTGGCCGGCCTCGCCGACCTCGGCCTGCCGCCCCGCCCCCGGGGCCGCCTGTGGCTGCTGCGCCCCGTCGGCCCCTTCGACACGGTCGACGCCGTCCTCGACCACCTCCACCGGCTGGCCGAGGACCGCTCGGTCGACACCCGCACCCGGGAGTTCGTCGCCCTGGTCCGCACGGAACTCGACGCCTACCCGGACGTCCACCCGGACCGGGAGCGCTGAATCCCCTCACCACCACCGGCGGTCGAACGGGTCACCCCTTGGGGGCACACACCACCGCCACCCGTTGGACCGCGTTGTTGCCGAAGCCGCCCCGGTTCCAGGCCTGTTCGAGCGGCTGCCGCCGCCCCTTCGCGTCAGTGGCCCGTACGACCAGGGTGTGTTCGCCCGGCCTCGCCTCCCACGCCCCGTGCCAGGCCTGCCAGGCGCAGCGCCCGCCGGCCGGCGCCGCCACCTCCACGTCGACCCAGGTCAGGCCCGCGTCGGCACTGAACTCCACCCGTACCACCGGCCCGTACCCCGACCAGGCCCGGCCCGCCAACGACACCGGCCCGGGCCGCACGACACGGGTACGGGACATGAAGTCGGGGAAGCCCGGCGGCGCCATCAGGGCACGCGGCTCGATCAGGGTCACGGGCTCCCCGGGCTCCTCGGGCGACTGCCGCAACCGGTAGGCCACGGACTGCTGAAACCCGGTGAACGGCACGTCGACCAGCGTGATCTCCGTCAGCCACTTCACATGGGCCATCCCGTACCAGCCGGGCACCACCAGTCGCAGCGGACACCCGTGCTGCGGCGGCAGCGGCCGCCCGTTCATCTCGTACGCGACCAACACGTCCGCGTCGATCGGCAGCGGCAGACTCCGCCGGTAGTCCTGCTCCACCCCGCGCTCGAACCCGTGGTCGGCGCCCGTGAACACCGCCTCCACCGCGTCCGGCTCCACGCCCGCCTCGGCGAGCAGCCCGCCCAGCGCCACCCCCGTCCAGTCGGCCGTCCCCACCGCCTCCACCAGCCAGGGCTGACTCACCGGCCTCGGCGACAACCGCGCCCGCCCGTTCCCGGCACACTCCATCGTCACCCGCCGCGTGACCGCCGGCCGGGCCCGCAGCTCGTCCAGCCCCCACTCCACCGCGTTCCGCACCCGCCCACCGACCCGCAACCGCCACCTGTCCACGTCGGCCGCGGGGATGTCGTAGTGCACCAGTACGTAGTGCAACCCGGCCGGCGTCACCTCGTAGCGCAGCGCCTCCAAGGGCAGACCGTGGTTGCGGGCGGCCAGCGCCAGCTCGTCCGCCCCGATCCCCTCCCCGACCGCGGCCACCCGACCCGGCCCACCGACACCCCCCGGGGATGCCGTCTCCATCCCTCCATGCTCCCCCGAATCCACCCGACGGGCCCGCCGACCGACCGGCACGGCCCCACCACAGGGGCCCCGAGACGCAGAAAGGGCCTGACCCGCGATGCGGATCAAGCCCTTGAACTGGTCTTACGAAGTTGGGGTGGCGGGATTTGAACCCACGACCTCTTCGTCCCGAACGAGGTCCACCCAAGATCCCCACCTGCGCGAACGACGTTTCCCCTGGTCAACGCCTTGGCCTCGAACGGTCTAGGGGAGTCTCAACGGGCTTCGGGGAGTAGATCGGCTCCCCGCTGGCTCCCACCCAGACAGCCCTCCCTTGACGTTGCGGAGCGAGGTGGCCATGGGTAAGCGGGCCCAGGGTGGGCCGAGAGCGCTGGTGCCGACACCACGTCAGAGGTTCACCGCATGCGGCGTGGCGGCCCGCGCCGGACAGGTTTCCGGTGCGCAGCCGTGGCCGACGCGCGCGGTGCCGCCGTCGAGGCGTAGGAGGACCGCGAGCACGCAACCATCGGCGACCCCGAGTTCGAGCGCGTGGCGCCGCAGGCTGGAGAGTTGGGCGCCACTGGTGCCGCGGCGAACGACGAGAGGTGAGTGGTTCCCGGGCATCGTGAACGTGCGGCTCATCGGTGCCCGGCGCAGCCCGAGCCGCCAGGTCAGCCAGGTGTGCACATTGACACCACTTCCGCGCAGGATGTCCCGGTTCACGAGGATCCGTACGCCGAGGACCTCTCCTTCGATGGCCATCGTCTCTGGTCGGGCCGGTTCCTCCTCCTCAAAGGGGCGGGCACCACGGGAGACTAGGTCGACGAGGCCGTCAGGGGTCTCACCAAGCTGGTCACTCAGCAAGCACTGCTTCAGGCGCCACTGCGTGACGGGGTACAGCTCCGCGACCGTGGCGAAGAGCCGTGTCACGGATAGGGGGCCCGACTCGGTTACCACCGCGACCATCGCCTCCACAGCGGTGGAGTACGTAGAGGCGCGCAGGTGCGTCCACTCAGTCAGGGCCCAGGTGCCTTCGGGCCGGATCTGCCGGAACCGGTCGTCACGACGCAGCGCCTCCCGCACGGCCGCGACGGTCGTCGCGGCCATCGGGGCGAGCAGGTCGTCGGCCCGGCACGGACGCCCGTTCTCCAGCAACGACAGGTACGCCGCGTCTCGCCCCCGCGCCTTACGGCGAACCCAGTGCCCGTCGGGACTCAAGACGAGCCGGGACTCGGAGTGGCTCAGGAGTCGCGCCAGAGGGAGGCCTGCTGGTAGTCCTGCGGCGAAGGCCTCCAGGGCGACGTCGTCGCCGCGGAAGGGCGCGGCTTCGACAAGGCGGCGTAGGGCGACCCTCAAGGCGCCGGGATCCGTGGTCCACCAGCCACGCAGGGGCCCTGCCCACGTCCTCGGCACGTCCAGCCCAGCTGCTGTCAGCAGCTCGTCCAGCAACACGTGGTCGACGAGCTCAAGCGCGGCGGCGAAGGCCCCTCGCGGGGTGGCCGGGCCTGCGCCCGTAGCCCGAGCCACATCCCGCCAACCGTCCTGGAAGAAGTCTGGCACCTCCGCGATCCGCCTCCGCGCCCCATTCTGGATCTGGCGCGCGCGTTCGCGGCTCAGCCCGAGCGCCGCTCCAACCTCGTCCAGAGTCCGCCCCTCAGACCGACCCGCGACGACGACCCTCTCCCGCTCGTCGAAAACCTCCTCCCACACCCTGCGCAGATGCCTGGCCATGGACCACTCGTCCCCCATCGGCTCCCCCTACATCTCGTTGAAATAGACGAACCGCACCCCGAGGAACTCCGCCATGCGCTGATGCCCCTCCTTCTTCTCGGGCGATACCGGAGCCCGGAACGGGTCGACGATGCAGACCGTCCACGGCCAGGCCCCACCAGTGGACCGGTCGAGGATGGCGGGCCACACGAGGTGCTTGAGGTTCGCCTCCGTGCCGGCCACGAAGTGCTGCTCCTCGTCCTCGGTACCGATCTCACGGATCCTCACGCGCATCGGCTTCTGCTGAGTGGTCTCCGGAATGACCTCCCAGTCGGGGCCGAACGTCGCCGCTACCATCTGTTCGAGCGTCGCGGCCGGCCGCGTCACGTACTTGGCGTACTTTCCTTCTCCGCGCCGCGCCCGCTCGTACTCCTTCATGGGGCAGTCCTTCAGCCACGGCCGGATGTTGGCCCGCTGCCCCACGAAGTCAAGAAGGCGGCCGCCGATCTCCGGGTCCTCCGTCCACTCGCGGTACAAGCGGGTGCGGTCCGCGTCCTGGAGGTGCGGCCAATGGGCTTCGTCGGCCTGGGAGTAGATCCGAGTGCACACGGCCCTCTCGACGGCAGCCGGGATCTTATAGTCGGTCACAGGATTCCTTTCGGTAGGGGGAATTGGAGGCGGACCTCGTCCGCCGCGGTCTCAAGGTCTGCGGCGTCCTGGATCCACATGTCCATCAGGGAGCCGACCGTCTCGTCCTGGAATTCGATCCGAGAGACGTGGGGCAATTCCAGGTGCTCGGACTCCTCGGCCTCCAGCGTCCGCCGCAGGTTCAGCACCGCTGCGGCGCGGCGGATGTCGGTCACGAAGTCGAGGACCTTCAGGGCCCTTTTGCCGGGGCTCAGCCGTAGGCCGCGGCCGAGCTGCTGCACAAAGATCCTGCGGCTGTGGGTGACGCGCAGGAAGGCGATCAGGTTCACGTCCGGAACGTCTACGCCCTCGTTGAACACGTCAACGCAGGTGATCACTGGGACACGGCCGAGGCGGAACTCGTTTAGCAAGACGTCGCGGTGACGCTTCGGCAGGCCGCTATGCAGGTGGGAGGCCCTAACCCACGCCGGGTCCGAGACAGCAAGGACTCCTGCCATGTGCTCGGCGTGCTCGATTGTCTGGCAGAACACGATGGCGCGGGGCTCGGCCGTCTCGCGCCAGGCCGCCCGCAGGTGCTCGACGATCTCCTCGTCCCGCTGGGGAAGGAACAGGCGCCGATTGAGGTCCTTGATGGAGTAACCGTGTCGGCTGATGTCCTGCACGGCATCCCAGTCGACGCCGTCCGCGTACAACTTGTAGTCGACAGCCGACAGGTAGCCCGCCGCCATGCCCTCGGCGATACCCATCTTGAAGCTCGGCTGACCGAAGCGGGCGGTGATATCGAACTTGTCGCCGCGCCAGGGCGTGGCGGTGACCCCGAATTGCCCCGTAGTCCCACACAGATCGAGGAGTTCCGCAAACCTGCCGGTCTCGGCCACGTGGTGGGTCTCGTCGATCATGATGAGGTCGGGCTCGTAGCCCGTACGTACGGCGGACAGCGCCGACTCGACAGTGGCGACGACGACGCCGTCGAGGGCCCGGGGCTTGTTCTCGCCGGTGAGGAGGCGGGTGGGCACGCTCTTCGGGATGTGCCGCCAAAGCGCCTTTTCTAGCTGACCGACCAGGTCGCGCATGTGCGCGACGACCAGGACACGCGCGTCTGGACGCGAGGCGAGGAGGTTGCCGATGACCTCGCCACCTACGACCGTCTTACCCAGCCCTGTCGCCAGGACCAACAGCGCCGTCCCTTCGGCGTCGAGGTCCCGTTCGATCGCGGCCACGGCCTGCTCCTGGTAGGGCCGCAGGGCATAGGGGGCTGGCACGCGGTCGGGCATCCTCTGGCCGATGGCGTCCAGAGTGGCCCCGTGCCAAAGGGTGATGTCGACGCCAATCCCCGCCAGCGCCTGACGCCTCGCCTCGGCCGACGCAGCGATGTTCGTATTGGTCACCAGGACGGCTTTGTCGGCGCGGTAGTGGGTGCGGGCGCGCTCAAGGTCGTCGACGCCCGCATGGTCGGCTGTGCCGTGCGCCTTCCACTTGCTCTGGAACACCCACTGCTCGCGGTCGCGGACCGCGAGCAGATCGGCGCCGTGGTCATGGGCTCCGTCGATGACACGGACATCCTGGAATCCCAGGTGCCACAGGGTCCGTTCAAGCGCCTTGGTCAGTCCCTCCGGGCCGCCCTCGCGGAGTTCGGTAGCCGTCAGGAACGCGGCGCTCATTCCTCCCCCGCAAGTTCGTCGCGCAGGAGGGCGATGCTCAGGCGGGCACGCCGCAGCTGTGGTGCGGTGGCCTCGCCTGTGAAGGTACCGAGCGTTGCGACGTCCGAGAGGCAGCCTGTGACCCGGGCCAGGCTCAGGGCCTTCCCGGACAGCGAGGACACCCCGGCGTACGGGCCACGGAAGACAGCACCGTCCATGAACGAAGCCGGCATCGCCTCGACGAGCCGGACCAGAGCCAGTGCGGGAACATGGTGGATGAACCCGGAGTCCAGGCCTGCACGGCCGACGAGACCAACCCGGCCGGCGGCGATCATCGCCTCCTCGGTCGCCGTCTCCTCCCCCTTGGAGAGGTGACCGTAGGCGGTGGTGTAGTCACCGCTCTGATCGAGGGCCTCGGCCACACGCTCGCGGATGTCCGCGAGGAGGTCGCGGGCCTCCGCGCCGACGGTGGTGCCGTCGAGTGCGCTGTCCTGCAGGGACTCGGCGCGGATCGCGGCGACGAGCTGGGACGGGCTCCAGTCGGAGCGAGCCCGTACCTTCAGCACGGCGGCCAGTTCGACCAGTAGTAGGTCGGCGTAGTCCGCTCCGAACCGTCGGAACGCGGTGTGCTCAGGGTCGGCGAGGGCGGTGAGCTCATTGCCGGACCGCTGATCGAGGAGTACCGGAACATGCAGCCCGTTGTCGTCGAGAAGCCGCTTGCCCGGCTTCAGCAGCAGGGTCCGTACCTTCACGTAGCCGAGCTCGGGGTGCCCGAACGATCGGCTCAGGTAGGCGTGCGGCAACGCCGCGTCCTCATAACGGGCCAGGCGCTCGCCACGGGTCTCCATCCTCTCCTCGATCGCCACGGCCGGGGCGGGCGCGGCGGAGACGACCTTGGGCCCGGTATCGGGCTGAGCCGCGCCGGAGGCGGGGATGTTGGCGGGCATGCCGAGGGCACCCAGGACGGCCTGCTCGTCAGGCTGGGCCGGCACGCTGGCCGCCGTCTTCGCCTGCTTGCCCTGGTTCTTGATCTCCTCGTGCCGCAGGACCGCCTGCCACCAGTGTTCGTCGGTCTGGAACTGGGAGACGCCTGCTTGGAACTTCCGGCCCCAGTCTCGGGTGTCCGCGTGGACAGGCTTGTTGCCGTCGCCGGGTACGAGGCAGCGCAGGCCCGCGTCGTTGCGGCGGAAGCCCTTGAACAGCAGGGCCAACGGGCTGTCGTTCTCCAGGTAGCCCGGAGCGCGCTTGGGCTGGAGTGGTGCCACACCTCGCAGCAACTCCACGGCGGCGAGCCAGCTGCGGTCCCCGTACTCGAAAGCGTCCTTCTGGTAGGTGACGGGGACGTGGTCGAGGTGGATCTCACCGATGAGACGACCGCCTTGGTGGGCGAGTTCGACCGGATACTCGGGCACTTCCTTGTCACCCTCGCGGCCCTCGGGGTTGTTCCAAGTGAAGAGCTGCTTGTCCCAGCGCAGGATCTTGCGGCCATTGCGCAGGAAGTCGATGCCGTACTCGGTCTTGTCGAGGTAACGCTGGACGCCAAGCCAGCCGTGGATCCGGCGCTCGCGCACGGTCAAGTTGCCGCTGCCGCAGACCGAGCAGACCTCGCCCGAACCAAGCTGCCACTCCCCACAGTCCCGGCAGGCGATCCCGTCCTGGAGTTTCTCCTCGATCGGGATGTAGGCGGGGATCCGCTCCTTGCCGTTGTAGATCACGTAGCGGTCGTCGCCCCAGCGGCAGTGACGGACGGGCTTGACCCGGGCCCCTCCGACGTAGAGCTCGAAGGGGTGCTCGGTGAGGATCCATGAGTACACCGAGCCCAGGATGTTGCGGAGCGAGGCGCCGTTGCGGCGCAGCCACTCAGCGCGCGTCGCGTGCAGGCGGTCGACGATGATCTTGGTGCCGTGCTGGGACGGGTCGCTCTTCGGCTCGATGATGTCCTTCGCCTCGAAGTCGTCCTTGATCTGGTCGAGGTCGATCTCGACGCCGATCCAGTCCGCGTCGCCCGCCTGGGTCGTCAGGATGCGGGTGCGCCGGCCGAGGCGGGCCGTCGAGATGTTGAAGCCCATGCCGAAGAGGCCGAGCTTGTCATGCATGTCGTTCCCGGACCAGCCCGCCCGTACCGCGCGCGCCAGGCGGTCCCGCGACATGCCCCGTCCGGTGTCTCGGACCTCCAGAACCCCCTTTGGGGACGACGGCAGGGTCACGCTGACGGTGAAGCCGTCGGGCCACTCCGCCCCCGAGCGGAGGATCTCGAGAAAGTCGTCGAAGGGGTTGTCGACGAGTTCGGCCACGCACTGCCACTCGTCGAAATCGATCTCGCCCAGCATGCTCAGCACGCGGGCGGAAGGGGTGATCTTCACTCCGGCGGGACCCTCCTGACGGATCGGGGCGCTGTCACGGCGGCCGCGGCGCGCGAGAGCACGGCGAAGCCACCCGACTCTCGTGAGTCGAGCATTCGATCTCCAGGGTAGGAGGTGCCACTGACAATCCGGCCGGAGTTTGCGAACCTCGGCGAATCATGTGGCCAGCGGGAGGGGGACGAACACGATAAACCATCGCAAACAGGGGTGATCCGCGAGTGGCTGACGGCGGGAGCAGCGCCTCCGCGGGTACCGGCCTGCTCGCGCACCAAATCCGCGACGCGTGCCGCCTGCAGTCCCAGGGACCTCGCGTTCTCTGAGCCGCAGGACGCCCCCGCCCTCCGTTCAAAGGGCTCCGCCGCGGGACTGCCACGACGGCTGCCGCACCACTCCTGCGGCATCCCGGGAGGATGATTCGAGGGCCCGCTGAGGCGACCGTGATGGAGGTAGGGATCATCGAGATCCCGATGGGTGTCTTGGTTGAGGCCGACCTGCACATCGGCGAGAAGTTGCTCGCGTTCAGCGACGGTGACGGCCGGATCACGCTACGGCGCACCACGGACGCGGTGGAGGACCTACTCCGTGACGGGACCCTGTAGCCCGCGGTTACTGACCGCGCACCACCGCGATGAGGCGCTGAGCGGCGGCTTCGGGGTCCTCGTGCTCCCAAATCCTGATGACCCTCCACCCAGCATCGGCGAGACGACGGTTCGTCTCCTCGTCCCGCGAGCGGTTGACCTCGATCTTGTCGCGCCAGAATTCAGAGTTCCGGGTCGCCGGCCTGTGATGTTCCGGGCACCCATGCCAAAAACAGCCATCCACGAACACCGCTACGCGGGCCTTTGTGAAAACAAGGTCCGCAGTACGGCGCAGGTCGGGCAGCGGTCGCGTGGACACGCGATACCTGAGCCCCTCGCGATGGATGAGGGAGCGGAGTCTGACCTCAGGCACGGTGTCTTTGCCCCGGTTGCCACGCATCGACGCACGAACCGCGTCCGATGAGGCCCACGAGCCCTTCGGCGCGGGGCGGGGACCCGCGAGCCCCTTCTCCACCGCTGCCTTCCATCCGGCGATGAGGTTCGCCGCTCTGGTGTCGTTGTCGACTTGCCCGAGGTACTTGGCTGGCGAACGGCCCTTGTCAGACCAACGCAAGTACGCGCGGATTCGCCGGGTGTTGGGCAATACCTTGAGTTCGACGGAGGCGAGCGCGTAGCGATCGTCATCCAGACGGACATAGCGCGCTTGGCGACCGCCCGCCGCGCGATCCTGCTCGGCCGCCAGGGCTTCTCGGCTTCGGCCGGCGCGCCCTTTCCAGGCGCGCGTCGACGGCGGTTGATCGTTCCAACCGCTCTGCTTACCGCGCCCCGTATCAGTCACGATCGGGATTCCACGTCGTCCAGCGCCGCATAGATGGCCTTGGCGAACACCTCTCCCAGGCCTACCGGCACGGCGTTGCCGAGCTGCCGCATCCTCTCCCCGCGTGGCCCCATCAGGTTCCACTTGTCGCCGAACGTCATGACACGGGCGGTCTCCCGGACGGTCATGTACCGATGGATGTAGTCCAGACGCCCGGTCTCCAGATTTCGCTCACGCTTGTCCAGGAGCATCACGGACTCCCCGCCCGGGACGCCGTGTACGCCGGCCTTCACGGTCTTCGCCGGGTAGTCCAGTACGTTCGGCGTGTGGCCCGCGTAGATCCTCGCCCCTGGCCACCCCACGTGGTCCGGGAAACCCTGCGGCGTCTTCTTGTCCAACTTCTTCAAGTCGATCGCAGGCAGACCGACCAGGGCGTCTCGCAGCGTCAGCCACGGAGCCAGGGAGTCCTCGCCATCGAGCTGGAGCTCTTCCTGCCGGTACAGGCGCTCGACACCGTCACGGACATGCTTCTCGACGGTCGGGTACCGATCCCAGTACGTGCGATCGCGGAAGGATCGGATCAAAGACCGCTTGGAGTGTGTCTCCTTGACCGCCGCTTCGAACTTCCCCTTATCCACACCAAGGTCGGCTCGAAAGGCTACGAGAATGACGCGATTCCGAATCTGGGGCACCCCGTAATCGGCGGCGTTCACAGGGAACTCGAGAACCTCGTACTGCTGCGCCGGATCCGTGTCCTTCGCCTTCAACCGGTCCTTCAGTCGGTTGTCATGCTCCTGCCATGTCGTGTCAGCGCGCTCGACGAAGGGCAACTCCAGCTCTCGCTTGATGTACTGGAAATAAAGTTCGAAAGACGGACGTAGCAAGCCGCGGACGTTCTCACAGAGGACCACCTTCGGCCTGATCTCCCGCACAGCCCGGAACATCTCGGGGAACATGTTCCGCTCGTCCTCATCCCCCTTGGCGATGCCACCGAGGCTGAACGGCTGACATGGCGGACCGCCAGCCAGGAGATCGACCTCCCGCTCTCCCAGATAGGTCATGTTCAGCTTGCGAACATCGCCCATGACTAGCGGCGTCTTGTGCTTGTCGGTCTTCTCCTCCCCGCCCTTGAGCTCCTCGGGCACGGGAGGGGACGAACCCTCCGGGTAGGCCGCGAAGTCGTTCGCCTTCAACGTCTCGCACGCCCACTTGGCGTACTCATTCACAAGGAGGTGGCGGAAGCCGGCGTTGGTGCCAGCCTGCACCAACCCACCGCCCCCAGCGAACAGTTCGACCGACGTCCGTGCCATGTTTCACGCTCCTAGCAGATCAGTACGGTGAAAACCATACCGCGGAGCAGGCGATCATGATGCCACTTTGGCGAAATTCCTCATCGTGAGGCGACTAAAGTCCCGTCGATGACCCACGCCTCCCCGACCACTGCGGGTACAGGCCAGGGGGGTGCGAGCCAGCAAAGGAGCCCGTCCCGTGACGGAGACCAGCGAGCACGATCGTCGGGATCCGTCCGCGGGACCCGGACGCGACTCCATCTATGACCCGCTACGGCGCGAGAATCTCGGGCGGAGTGTGCTCTGGGCCTTGGTTTCATCGAAGCCAGTGCCCCTCGGCCACATCCCCAACTTCCGCGGCTCCGGCATCTACGCCATCTACTACGCCGGACCCTGCAAGCTGTACACGCGAATCTCCTCCGCCAAGTGCGACATACCCATCTACGTGGGCAAAGCCGACCCAGAGGGGAGCCGGAAGGGCCAGAACGTGGGCGCGGCCTGGGAAGGCACCAAACTGCGAGACCGGCTCAGGCAGCACGGCCGCAAGATCGACAAGGCTCTGGACCTCGATCTCAGCGACTTCTCCGCGCGATACCTCCCCGCCGACGATCTCTTCACGCCCATGGCCGAGCGACTGATGATCAGCGACCTTCAGCCCGTCTGGAACGTGGTACTGGAAGGGTTCGGAGTCAACCGACAGGGGTCAGGACGCGAGGACAGGCAGCTTCGGCCTAAGTGGCATGAGGTGCATCCCGGTATCGATTGGGCGGATGGTATGCCCGCGCAGCCCGGGGGGCCGAAGCCTCTGCGAGCAGCGATAGCCGCCCACTTGGAGCTCCATGGCACGGCTCCTTCCGCCTCCGACGGCGAGCCAGGTCAACCCGGCCTAACAGATCTCAGCCCGATCTGACGGTACAGAGCTCACCCCTCGCACGGCCATGGACCTGATCTGCCCGCACACGGTCGTACGGAGCTCAGGTCTGCTGGTTCGGGGAAGTCCAGGTCAGCCCAGGTTCGAGTGAGCGCGTCGGGCCCGGCGAAGCCCCAGCCCGCGCCGACCCCTACGGGGCTCATAGTCTCGTAGGGCGGGTGGAGGCGGCGCTGGTGGCTCAGCCGAGGTAGGGGTATGTGCCGGCGAGTTAGTCGCCGATCTGCTAGCGCATGCTGGCGTGGATGTCGTACTGGTCGAGGTCGGTGGGCTGGACGAAGCGGACGCCGTCTGCCTCGTCGTTGATCGTGGGCTCGCCGCCGACGGGTCGGCCGAGGTAGGTGTTCTCGTACTGCTGGCGGATCTCACCGTCGGTGTACGCCACGATGTGGCGGGGGTTGGTGTGAGAACGCCGAGGAAACCTGCTGTCCTCCCCCACCCACGCGTAGATGGCCTCGCGGATCGATTCCGTCACGCCATGCCTCGGTACCAGCCGAAGGCGAGCCCCATCCGGCAATAGGCCCGCGTCGACGAGGATGTGCACGGCGTTGCGGGCGCGCGAGCGCTCCTCCAGTTTCTGGGTTGCGGCCTTGGCCTCAATACGGGCCGGAGCGAGCGTGAACTCCTCGACCTCCGGGGTGGGATAGACCTTGGTGAAACCGGCGACGAGCTGCCCTTGGACCTTCCAGAGGCCGACCTCGATGAGGTCGATGTCGAGGTTCATCTCCGAGAGCCACACGACGGTGTGGGTGACCTGCTTGGAGAAGCTAGCCGCAATGATCACTTGGCGGGGGCGTTGAGGAGCTTTGGGCTCCAGTCCCCGTCCACGTGGTCCAGGAGGCGCTGCCGGCACTCGTCGAGTTCGAGGGTCTGGCCTCTGCCCTTCAGGAAGTCGCGGTGCGCCTGGGCCAGGGTGCCGAGGTCGAAGCAGGACACCAGGGCGGCGTAGGTGATCGCTTGGAGGTGTACGTCCCGGTCGGCCGTTCCTCGCTTCAGCTCGGCCACGACGAGGCGCCCGGTGGCATCCAGGCCCAGGACGTCCAGTCGGTCCCGCGCCGGCACCCCGTCCGTGTCGGTCCACCGGTCGAACTCGGCGGTGATGACGAGCACCGACTCTCCGAGGACCTGAGAGTGCGCGATCACCCACTCCTGGAGGTGCTGCCGCTCGAGGAGCCCCTCAGCGGCCAGCGTGGTCGGTGCGACGGCCGCGGCCGATGCCCCTTCGACGGTGAAGAGATGATCCACGCTGTCCCCTTGCCCCAGTCCGTCAGCCAGGCACTCTCGCGCCGACTGTGAACGGGTCGAGCAGGCCGTGAAGGCGCTCCGGGACCGCGGGCACGGCGTCATCGCCTCCACCATTGAGCGCGGCCTTGGGGTCCATATCTCCAGCCTTGGTCCTGACGTACGTCGTTGAAGTCGTCACGCCACCGCTCGGGCTCTGGCTTGGGTGGTGCGGGCTCCACCGGTGGCTTCACCTTCTCCGGGCGGTGCGGGTGCCAGCCGTCGAGGAACGGCCGCAGCTCGTCCCCGGTGGGCTCCGCGTGGAAGTTCCGGGCACCGAGCCCCTTCCCGTTCAAGGTCGGGTCCAGGCGGTCGGCCTCCGTCCTGCCCCACGCCGACCACTCCCGGAGACGCTCGGCCTCGAAGGGGCCCTCCGTCTGGGCGGCGGTCTCGTCCAGCGTGTTGCAGAAGGTCCGGATCTCTCCCGCGGCTCGCCACTGTTCCAGCGCCGTGCCGAAGTGCTCGGCCCGAGCAGCGTCCACCGCCTTGATCGAAGCCACGCCGACCGCGGCCTCCCACTCCCGCTGGGCGCGCTCCTGCCGCTCGGCCTCCAGCCGGCGGTTCTCCGCTGCCTGCCGTTCCCGCTCGTCCTGCTGCCGCCGCTGTTCGGCTTCCCGCTCCAGCCGGGCCCGTTCCTGCTCATCGGCCCGGGTCCTGAGCGCCCGGAGTACCGAACCGATCTGGTCCTCAAGCGGCTTCTTCGCGCTGTCGGCCCACTCCTTCTTCCAGCCGTACTGGTAGCCCTGTTGCTGGGCAACGACCATCTCCAGCTCCCCGGACGGCTCGAACCGCTGCGCCGGAACGACCCGCTGCCAGTCGTAGGTGCGGCGGCCCGCCGGCTTGGGCACGTACCGGACCTGCTTCTGACGTTCCTTGAAGGTGATCTCGTACGTCCGGCCATGGATCGTGAGCAGTGGTCTCGGCTGCCTGCGCTTCTTGGACACCGCGAGCTCCCCGTGGAGGGGGAGGGCCTGCTCGGAGATGAGGCGGAGTAGGGACAACACGCGGGGAAGGACACCGTCGGAGATCTCGAAGGCGCTGTGGTCCGCGGTCACGGCAGCGAGGACGTCGTCCACGTCGGTGATCACACGGCTGCGTGCCAGCCGGATCCGGTTCCACTCCGTGTCGTCCTCACCGGTCACCCGGAGCAGCCCTAGGAAGAAGTCTCCCTTGGTCCGCCCGCTGTACTTCAGGTGGTACCCGGCCGGCGCACACTGGCGAGCCGCGTCGAATGCCCTCCGGTAGCGGGCCCGCGCGGCCTCATCCGGGTTGGGGACTCGGAGGAAGCGGCCGGCCTGCTGCACCTCGGTGATCAGCGCCCGTCCGATGTCGGCCGGAGAGGACCGTGGGGTTCTGGCGACACGCTGTACCGGGGGCTTCTGCTCGGCAGCGGTCTTCTTCTCGACGCGGTCGGGCTCCTGTTTCTCGGGTCCGGGCGTCGTCGCCGGCCGGGTCTTCCGTAGTGCCGGGTCAGGCCGGTCGGGGTGATGGCCGTGCTGGAGGTAGAAGCGCCCGACCTCGGTGATCTCTGCCTGCCATCTCCCGCCCTCCTTGGGCATGGCGATGTGGCCCCGTTCCTTCAGGGCTCGGGCTGTGAGGGCGAGTTCGGGGGTCTCCGACGTGACAGGTTCGACGCCCTCCCCGATCCGGGTCAGGAGGGCGAGCTGGCGATCGTTGAGGGGTGACCAACGGTGCATGTGATCGTCGTACCATCGGCGCTCGTGCCGGCACAAGCCATGCGGTGAGCCTTCCGGATGGACGGCGCTCGGCCCGGCTCCCCGTGGGAGCCGGATTCCGAGGTCGGCTCCCAGATGGCTCCCAAGACAGGTCCGTAAACGCAGGAAGGGCCTGACCCGCAGTGCGGATCAAGCCCTTGACCTGGTCTTACGAAGTCGGGGTGGCGGGATTTGAACCCACGACCTCTTCGTCCCGAACGAAGCGCGCTGCCAAGCTGCGCTACACCCCGATCGCCGCCTTGCAGACTTGCTGCCTGGCGACATCGATTACTTTAGCGGACCGTCGGCCGGAGACGAAATCCGGTTTTCGCGGGAGGCCCGGTCCGGGCGGAAGCGGTCCGCCGCCACCAGGGCAAGGCCGAGCGCGTAGAAGACGGCGCCCAGGACCAGGGCGTTCAGCGAGACCCGGTCGGAGCCGTACGGCCAGGGCGATCAGGGTGCGGAACGGGACGGTGACGAGGACGTCGGGTGCGGCCCGATTCACGCCTTGGGGGTGAGTGTCAACAGGGTGGCCTCGGGCGGGCAGGCGAAGCGCACGGGCGTGAACTTGTTGGTTCCGCAGCCCGCCGAGACGTGCAGGTAGGCGCGGTTCCCGCCGCTCTCGTGCGTGGACAGGCCCTTCACCCGCTTCGTGTCGAGGTCGCAGTTGGTGACCAGCGCCCCGTAGAAGGGGACGCACAGCTGCCCGCCGTGCGTGTGACCGGCCAGGATCAGTGGGTAGCCGTCGGTGGTGAAGGACTCCAGCGTGCGCAGGTACGGGGCGTGCACCACGGCCATCGAGAAGTCCGCGTCCGCCTCGGGCCCGCCCGCGACCATTCCGTACCTGTCCCGCTTGATGTGGGGGTCGTCGAGTCCGGTGAAGGCGAGTTCCAGGCCGTCCAGCTTCAGCCGGGCCCGCGTGTTGGTGAGGTTCTGCCAACCCGCCGCGTCGAAGGCGTCCCGCAACTCCTCCCACGGGTTGTGGACGGCGCCGACGACCGGCTTGTTGCCGTTCAGCCCGTGCCGGCCCTGGAGCTTCTCGATCAGGTAGAGCCCGGGGTTGCGGAGCCGGGGCCCGTAGTAGTCGTTCGATCCGAAGACGTACACGCCGGGGAAGTCCATCAGCGGGCCGAGGGCGTCCAGCACCTCGGGAACGCCCTCCGTGTCGGAGAGGTTGTCGCCGGTGTTCACGACGAAGTCGGGGCGCAGACCGGCCAGGGACTGCAACCAGGCGCGCTTCTTGCGCTGCCCGCCGACCATGTGGATGTCCGACACCTGTAGGACGCGCAAGGGGCGCATCCCTCGGGGCAGGACGGGGACCGTCACCCGACGCAGCCGGAACGACCTCGCCTCGAACCCGGCGGCATAGGCCACACCCGCGGCCCCCACGGCCGCGACCGCGGCCGTGACCTTCAGTGGTACTCCGTAACGCGCACGCATGCCCCCATCGTCGCACCCTCGACGGCTCGCGAGGAAAACCGGCGGGCGGCGATGCCCCCACACCTGGCAGACTCATGTGCATGACCACGCTCAAGGCCAAGCTCCAGGAAGACCTCACCGCAGCCATCAGGGCGCGCGACGAACTCGCCTCGTCCACGCTGCGCCTGACCCTCTCCGCCATCACCAACGCCGAGGTCGCGGGCAAGGAAGCACGGGTGCTCTCCGACGACGAGGTCCTCAAGGTGATCGCCAAGGAGGCGAAGAAGCGCCGTGAGGCCGCGGAGGCGTTCGCCGCGGGCGGTCGTGCCGAGTCGGCCGCGCGGGAGACGCTGGAGGGCGAGTTCCTCGACAAGTACCTGCCCAAGCAGCTCTCCGACGACGAGCTGACCGCGATCGTGTCGCAGGCTGTCGAGGAGGCCAAGGCGGCGGGCGCCGAGGGGCCGCGGGCCATGGGCGCGGTCATGAAGATCGTGAACCCGAAGGTCGCGGGTCTGGCGGAGGGCGGCCGCGTCGCCGCCACCGTGAAGAAGCTGCTCTCCTAGTCCGCGGAGGACCGGTCCACGGACGACCGGTCCACGGAGGACCGGTCCGCGAAGGACTGGTCCACGGAAGACAAGAGGGAGGGCCCCCAGCCGCATCCGGCCGGGGGCCCTCCCTCTCTTCTCTTTACGTCCTTCTCTTTACGTCGCCGCTCTCTTTACGTTGCCGCGCGGGCGGTCAGCGGGGTTCGGGTCCGCCGATCAGACCGGGGGGAAAGCTGAATCCGCCGGTCCTGCCGCCGTTGTCGTTCCCGTTGGTGCCGCCCGGGTTGCCGCCGGTGGCGCCGGCGGCCGTCTGTCCGCCGGGCCGACCGTCGCCGGGCTTGTTGTCACCGCCGGGCCGGTTCGGCTTGCCGGGTCGGTTCGGCGTGGCGGGCGGGTTCGGCTTGTTGCCGCGCGGGCCGCCGGCCGGGGAGGCGGTCTCCGGGATGGAGACCGTGGAGAAGCTCAGCGACTCGCGGCCCGAGAGGGCGCCGGAGACCGCCTGCTTCCAGATCGGGCCGGGCAGGCCACCGCCGTAGACCTTGTCGTAGTACTCGCCGCCGATGGAGATGTTCTCCATCTGTACCTGCTTGGCGCCGCCCGATCCGACCCAGGTCGCGCCGGACATGTTGGGGGTGTAGCCGACGAACCAGGCGTTCCAGCGGTTCTCGGTGGTACCGGTCTTGCCCGCGCTCTGCCGGTCGGTGAGACCGGCCGCGGCACCGGTACCGCCGGTGTCGACCACGCCGAGCAGCAGCGTGTTGATGGTGTCGGCGGTCTTCTCCGACATCACGCGCTCGCACTTCGACTTCGGCACGGCGAGTGCCTTGCCGTGCGAGTCGGTGATCGACTCGATGGCGACCGAGGTGCAGTGGACGCCGCGGTTGGCGAAGGTCGCGTACGCGTTGGCCATGGTCAGCGGCGACATGCCCTCGGTGCCGAGCGCGATGGCCGGGACCTCAGGAAGCTTGGTGCCGTCGGCCGGCTTCACGCCGAGCTTGCCGGTCATCTCGGTGATCGGGCAGAGCCCGGCCTCGGAGATCATCTCCACGAAGTAGGTGTTGATGGACTTGGCCATCGCCTCCTTCATGCCGTAGGGGCCGACCTCGCTCTCCGACTCGTTCTCCACCCTGGCCTTCTCGGTGTTGACCCAGGGCTTGTCGCCACAGGTCTGTACCGGGCTCGGGTACTCCATCTCGTAGGGGGAGGCGTACATCTTGGTCGGCGGGACGCCGCCCTCGATGGCCGCCGCCGCCACGAACGGCTTGAACGTCGAGCCGGTCGGGAAGCCGAAGTTGGAGCCGCCCAGCCGCTTGTCGACCGAGAAGTTGATCTGGGTCTCGTTCTTGCCGAAGCCGTACGGCTTCGACTGGCCCATGCCGAGGACCCGACCGGTGCCGGGCTGCACCAGCGTCACGGCCGTCGCGACCTTGTCCTCCTGGTCGACGTGGTCCTTGATCGACTCGTTGACCGAGTCCTGCGACTGCGGGTCCAGCGTCGTACGGACCGTCAGGCCGCCCTGGTTCCAGACCTTCGCCCGCTCCGCGCGCGTCTTGCCGAAGACCGGGTCGGTGAGGAAGCTGTTGCGGACGTAGTCACAGAAGAAGCCCGCGCCCTTGACGGCCGTGATGCAGCCGTTCTTGGGCCGGGTCACCTTCAGCGTGACGGGCTTCAGCTTCGCCTGGTCGGCCTCCGCCTGCGAGACGTCCTTCATGTCGGCCATCCGCTGGAGGACGACGTTGCGGCGCTTCATCGCCTCCTGCGAGTCGTTCACCGGGTCGAACCGGGTCGGCGACTGCACGACGCCGGCCAGCAGCGCGGACTGCTCCAGGGTGAGGTCCTTGGCCGGCTTGCTGAAGTACCGCTGGGCGGCCGACTCGATTCCGTATGCCTGCTGCCCGAAGTAGGTGATGTTCAGGTAGTTCTCGAGGATCTTCTTCTTGCCGAGTTCCTCTTCGACCTGGATCGCGTACTTCAGCTCGCGGATCTTCCGCCCGAGGCTCTTCTCCTGCGCCTCGCGCACCTTCGTCTCGTCGTCGCCGGCCTCTTCGACGAACACGTTCTTCACGTACTGCTGGGTAAGGGTGGAGGCGCCCTGTGCGGCGCCGCCTTCCTGTGCGTTGCGGTTGACCGCGCGCAGGATGCCCTTGAGGTCGACCGCGCCGTGTTCGTAGAAGCGCGAGTCCTCGATCGCGACGATCGCTTTCTGCATGTACGGCGAGATGGCCGTCAGGGGAACCACCTGACGGTCCCGTGAATAGACGGTGGCGATCAGGCCACCCTCAGCGTCCAAAATCGTGGTGCGCTGGCTCAACGGAGGTGTCTTGAGATTGGCCGGGATCTCATCGAAACCCTCGACCGTTCCCTTGGCCGCGAGACCCAGGGCGCCGGCGCCCGGGATCGCGATTCCGGCCAGTACGACTCCGGAGAGGACAGACACACCGAGGAACTTGGCGGCCTGCTGTGGCCCCGTGAGCCCGCCGCCCGAGCGCTTCTTTCCCATGGAGGGCAGCCTACGTTCTCATTCGCCGGACACGCGCGAATGCCTTGGCCTAAGCTGTCCCCAACTGTCACAGCAGTGCGGCGTGACATCAACCCTTCGGCTTGAATTTCACCCTTCCCGAATGGGGTGGACAGATGTCCGAATCCCGCCGTTCGCTCTGATGGTCCGCCGCCGATTTCACCCGGATCGCCGGAATGGTCGGGCATGTCGTGCGATCACTCCGTCGGGTGATCTGCCGCTTACCCATAGTCCGTTCGGACCATTCAAGATTGGGCCCGACGGGGGTGTTGCACTGTGCCCACCTTCCGTAACGTCCTCAACTGGCAGCGGTGAATATGCCGCTACCGCCGTGGGGGAGCCTCGATTCGGGAGAGGACGGCGCCGGGATGGGCTGGGTTACCGACTGGAGTGCGCAGGCAGCCTGCCGCACTACCGATCCGGATGAACTGTTTGTTCAAGGAGCGGCACAGAACAGGGCCAAGGCGGTGTGCACCGGATGTCCGGTGCGAACCGAGTGCCTGGCCGACGCGCTCGACAATCGTGTCGAGTTCGGAGTATGGGGCGGAATGACCGAGCGGGAACGACGCGCACTGTTGCGCCGGCGGCCCACCGTCACCTCGTGGCGACGGCTGCTCGAAACCGCTCGTACGGAATACGAGCGCAGTACGGGCATCCTCACCATGGATGTCGACGCGGAGATCGACGTTCCGTACGAGACGTACGCGGCTGCCGGGTAGATCACCCGGTCGGTCCCGCGCACGGACTTCCCCCGGGGAGTCGCGTACGAAACGCCTACGCTCCGGCCGGAACCCCGGCCGCGAGCCGCTCTCCGATGGCCCGCAGCCCGGCGAGGTCGTGTACATCGCCGGGCAGGGCGGCCACTTCGGCCACCGCCACCTCGGGGTGCAGCGAGGTGAAACGATCGTGCGTGCGTCGTTCGCGCGCGATCACCTGCATCCGCTCGGCGTGCAGGCGCAGCAGTCCTGCCGTGATCGCGTCCACGTCGGCGTCGTCATCGGCGTTGCCTTCGCCTTCGCCATCGGCGTCGGGTGTGACGGCGGCGTCCCGGTCTATGCCGTGCCGGTTCGGATCGTGCCGGTCCGTGCCGTCCTGGTGCGTCGTGGGTCGGTCCGTGCCGTGCTCGGTCGTGCCGGCGCTGGGGGAGCCGGTTTCGAGAGCCCCCGGGGCGGGGGCGGCGGCCTCCGCGGCCGCGTCACGAAGTCCAGCTTTCCCGGACTCCTGATCGACAATGCCGCCGTCTTCAAGATTCTCTGCGGCGGCCAACGCCCGCTCCGCGGACAGCCGGTCGGCTCCGCTCACGTGCACCCGGTTCAGCACCAGGCCGGCCAGCGGCATGCGGTCCGCCGCCAACCGCTCCACGAAGTACGCGGCCTCGCGCAGGGCGTCGGGTTCGGGCGCGGCGACCACGAGGAAGGCCGTACCGGGGGCCTGGAGCAGCCGGAAGGTGGCGTCCGCGCGGGTGCGGAAGCCGCCGAACATCGTGTCCATCGCGGCCACGAAGGTCTGCACGTCCTTGAGGAGCGAGGCACCCATCAGTTTGCTCAGCGTGCCCGTCATCATCGACATGCCGACATTCAAGAACTTCATCCCGGCCCGGCCGCCGACCTTCGCCGGAGCCATCAGGACCCGGATGAACCTCCCGTCGAGGAAGGACCCCAGGCGCTTCGGCGCGTCCAGGAAGTCCAGCGCGGACCGGCTCGGCGGGGTGTCGACGACGATCAGGTCCCAGTCGTCCTTGGCCCGCAGCTGGCCCAACTTCTCCATCGCCATGTACTCCTGCGTGCCGGCGAAACCGGCCGACAGGGACTGGTAGAAGGGGTTCGCCAGGATGGCCTGGGCCCGCTCGCCGTCCGCGTGCGCCTCGACGATCTCGTCGAAGGTCCGCTTCATGTCCAGCATCATGGCGTGCAGTTCGCCGCCATCGCCGCCGTCCCCGTCCCCGCCGTCGTCGCCGGTGCCCACGCCCTTGACGCGGCGCGGGGTGTTGTCCAGCGAGTCGATGCCCATCGACTGGGCCAGCCTGCGCGCCGGGTCGATGGTGAGCACGACGACCTTCCGGCCGCGCTCCGCCGCCCGCACGCCCAGCGCCGCGGCCGTGGTGGTCTTGCCGACCCCGCCCGCGCCGCAGCACACGATGATGCGGGTCTTCGGATCGTCCAGCAGTGCGTCGACCGCCAGTGGCGGCGGAGTGTTCATGCCCGTGCTCGCGCCCATGGCCTCGCTCATTCGTCGCCCGCCTGCTTCCGCAGCTCCGTCGCCAGCTCGTAGAGCCCGGCCAGGTCCATCCCCCCGCCGAGCAGGGGGAGTTCGTACGTCGGCACGGGCAGCCCCTCCAGCACGGTGCGCTGCTCGCGCTCCAGCTGCACCCGGCTCGCGTGCTCGGCGGCCTGCATGAGCAGAGGCTCCACCAGCCGCTCGGCCAGTCCGCCGCGCCGCGCGCCGCCCAGGCCGGCCCGGGACAAGGCCTTCGCCACGTCGGCCCGGTGCTCGCCGGCCGCCGCGCGCAGGGTGTCCTCGTCCAGGTGGTGCGGTCGGACCATGTTCACGACGACCCTGCCGACCGGAAGGCCCGCCGCGACCAGTTCCGCGATGCCGTCCGCGGTCTCCTGGACGGGCATCTCCTCCAGGAGGGTGACCAGGTGGACCGCCGTGTCCGGTGACTTGAGCACCTTCATGACGGCCTGCGCCTGGTTGTGGATCGGCCCGAACCGGGCCAGCCCCGCCACCTCGTCGTTGACGTTCAGGAAGCGGGTGATGCGTCCGGTCGGCGGGGCGTCCATGATCACGTGGTCGTAGACGAACCGTCCGGTCTTGTCCTTGCGCCGGACCGCCTCGCAAGCCTTGCCCGTCAGCAGGACGTCGCGCAGGCCCGGCGCGATGGTCGTCGCGAAGTCGATCGCGCCCAGCTTCTTCAGGGCGCGGCCGGCCGAACCGAGCTTGTAGAACATCTGGAGGTAGTCCAGCAGCGCGCGTTCGGCGTCGATGGCGAGCGCGTACACCTCGCCACCGCCCCTGCCGGGTGCGACCGCGATCTTCCGCTCCTCGTACGGGAGCGCCTCCGCGCCGAAGAGCTGCGCGATGCCTTGCCTGCCCTCGACCTCCACGAGAAGAGTCCGCCTGCCCTCGCGTGCGAGGGCGAGCGCGAGTGCCGCGGCGACCGTGGTCTTGCCGGTGCCGCCCTTGCCGCTGACCACCTGGAGCCTGCTCACAGCGTCCGAGCCTAATTCCTCCGGCCCGCGTGCGGGGGTGCCGGGTGGCCTCGTCGGTGCGTTCGCGCCGTGAGGTCCGTTACGGCCGGGCCTCGGGCATCGCAACGGAGCGGTCGTGACGGGCGTCCTCCTGGACGTCACCACCACACACCTTGATCACTCGTTGGAGTGGTGGCGCGAGCCCGCCCGCACGCTGGTCCCTCGATGCGCCCGAGCCCTCCGGGTTCCGTGCACCGACGTCCGGAGCGAGCGTGCCGCGCGGCCCGCACCTGCTCGTGACCAGCGCGAACACCTGCGATCCCGGGGAGGGAACACCTTGATCTACTGCGGAATCGACTGGGCGGACAAGACCCACGACATCGCCCTCGTCGATGCCGACGGCCGGCTCCTGGCCGCACGCCGCATCACCGACGACGCGGCCGGTTACCAGCGCCTGCTACACCTGCTCGCCGAGTACGGAGACACCAGGGACGCCCCGATCCCGGTCGCCATCGAGACCTCCCGGGGCCTGCTCGTCGCCGTGCTGCGGACCGGCGCGCGGCAGGTCTTCGTCATCGATCCGACGGCAGCCGCCCGTCACCGCACCCGACACACGGTCGCCCACGAGAAGTCCGACCACGGCGACGCCCTGGTGCTGGCGCACATCCTGCGCACCGACATGCACACCCTCCAACCGCTGTCGACGGACTCCGAACCGGCCCGCGCCGTCACCGTCCTCGCCCGCGCACAGCAGGACGCGACCTGGCACCGCCAGCAGATCTCCCATCAGCTCCGGTCCCTGCTGCGCGAGTACTACCCCGCCGCCCTGGCCGCCGCCGCGCACGGCCCGAACGGGATCTTCCGTCCCGAGGCGCGCGAACTCCTCAAGGCGGCCCCGACCCCGGCCAGGGCCGCCCGGCTGACCCGGACCCAGATCACCGCGGCCCTCAAACGAGCCGGTCGCAGGCGGGGGATCGAAGCCGAGGTGGAGCGGCTCCGCGCGGTCTTCCGTGCCGAGTGGGCCCACCAGCCGCCGCTGGTCGAGGAGGCCCTCGGCCGCCAGACGCTCGCCCTCCTGCTCCAGCTGGCGGCCGCGTGCACGGCCGCCGACGACCTCGCCCAAGCCTTGGCCAAGGCCGTCGCCCTACAGGGGGACGCCCCGGACGCCCACGATGGGGCGGGTGTGGCGGGTGTGGCGGGCGGGTCGTCGGCGCCCGCACTTCGGGCGGCCGGCCGGTAGTCGCGACGGACGGACGAGGGGGGTGGGACCACGCGCGTTCCGGGGCGCGCGTGAGCCCCGCGCGACAGGCACTACGCTCGCTCCCATGACCAAGAAGTTCGAATACGCGACCGTCCCGCTGCTGGTCCACGCCACCAAGCAGATCCTGGACACCTGGGGCGAGGACGGCTGGGAGCTCGTCCAGGTCGTGCCCGGGCCGAACAACCCCGAGCAGCTCGTGGCCTACCTGAAGCGGGAGAAGTCGGCATGAGCGGGATCGTCGACGCGAGGCTGGCCGAGCTCGGCCTGATCCTGCCCGAGGTCGTGCCGCCGCTGGCCACCTACCAGCCGGCGGTCCGATCGGGCGTGTACGTGTACACCGCGGGCCAGCTCCCGATGGTCAAGGGCAGCCTGCCGGTCACCGGCAAGGTCGGTGCCGAGGTCTCGGCGGAGCAGGCCAAGGAACTGGCCGCCACGTGCGCGCTGAACGCCCTGGCCGCCGTCAAGTCGGTGGTCGGTGACCTCGACAAGATCGCGCGCGTCGTCAAGGTCGTCGGTTTCATCGCCTCGGCGCCCGACTTCACCGCCCAGCCGGGCGTGCTGAACGGTGCGAGCGAGCTGCTCGGCGCCGTCCTCGGCGACAAGGGCGTGCACGCCCGCAGCGCCGTCGGTGTGGCGGTCCTGCCGCTGGACGCGCCGGTCGAGGTCGAGATCCAGGTCGAGCTCACCCCCGACGCCTGATCCCTTCGCGTGGCGGGGCTCCGCGACGGAGCCCCGCCACCCGCACGCCGACCCCGAGGCCCCGGGCACGGGCGGCGGCTCTCGAACATCGGGCCGGATCCCCGTAGCATCCCGCCATGCCGAACGGTGAGCACGGACAGCAGAACACCCCCACCGGCCCCACCCCCGCCGGAGGCCAGTGGTACCCGCCCGAGTGGCCCGACCGCATCCGCGCGCTCGCGGACGGCGCCCTCACGCCCGTGGCGCCCAAGCGCGCGGCCACGGTGATGCTGCTGCGGGACACCGACGGCGGCCCCGCCGTGCACATGCTCCGCCGCCGCACCTCGATGGCCTTCGCGGGCGGGGCGTACGCCTACCCCGGTGGCGGGGTGGACCCCCGCGACGAGGAGCACCTCGTCGGCTGGGCCGGGCCGAGCCTCGCGGACTGGTCGGCGCGGCTGGGCACGGACCCCCGTACCGCCCAGGCGATCGTCTGCGGCGCGGTACGCGAGACGTTCGAGGAGGCCGGAGTCCTGCTGGCGGGCGAGACCCCGGACAGCGTCGTCGGCGACACCACGGCCGACGACTGGGAGGCCGACCGGCTGGCCCTGGTGGCCCGCGAGCTGTCCTTCGCCGAGTTCCTCGGCCGCCGGGGCCTCCTCCTGCGGTCCGACCTGCTCGGCGCGTGGGCCCGGTGGATCACCCCGGAGTTCGAGCCCCGTCGCTACGACACCTGGTTCTTCGTCGCCGCGCTCCCCGAGGGCCAGCGCACCCGCAACGCCTCGACCGAGGCCGACCGGACCGTCTGGATCCGGCCCGCCGACGCCGCCGCCGGCTACGACAAGGGCGAGCTGCTCATGATGCCGCCGACGATCTCCACCCTGCGCTCCCTGGAGCCCTACGACAGCCCAGCGCACGCCCTCGCGGCCGCCGCGGGTCAGGACCTCACCCCGGTGCTCGCGCAGGCCACCCTGGAGAACGGCGAGCTGGTGCTCAGCTGGCCCGGCCACGACGAGTTCACCAAGCGCGTCCGGCCCGGAAACCCCGGAGGAGCCACCGCATGACCGACGCCGCCGCACTGCCCGGCCAGCCCCGCGGAATGGTGGTCTCCGGTCCCGCCACCGCCCGGGCGGTCAACATCCTGGCCCCCAACCCGTCCGCCATGACCCTGGACGGCACCAACACCTGGCTCGTCTCCGAACCGGACTCCGACCTCGCCGTCGTCATCGACCCGGGCCCGCTGGACGAGGCGCACCTGAAGGCGGTCGTCGACGTCGCCGAGAAGGCCGGCAAGCGGGTCGCGCTGACCCTGCTCACCCACGGCCACCCCGACCACGCCGAGGGCGCGGGCCGGTTCGCGGAGCTGACCGGCACGAAGGTGCGGGCGCTCGACCCCGCGCTGCGGCTGGGCGACGAGGGGCTCGCCGCCGGGGACGTGATCCGACTCGGCGGTCTGGAGCTGCGCGTGGTCCCGACCCCGGGCCACACCTCGGACTCGCTCTGCTTCCACCTGCCCGCCGACCGTGCCGTCCTGACCGGCGACACCATCCTGGGCCGGGGCACGACCGTCGTCGCGCACCCCGACGGGCGGCTCGGCGACTACCTGGACTCGCTGCGCCGGCTGCGCTCGCTCGCCGTCGACGACGGGGTCCACACCGTGCTCCCCGGCCACGGTCCGGTACTGGACGACGCGCAGGGCGCGGTGGAGTTCTACCTGGCGCACCGGGCGCATCGCCTCGCGCAGGTCGAGACGGCCGTGGAGAACGGTTTCCGCACTCCCGAGGCGGTCGTGGCCCGGGTCTACGCGGACGTGGACCCGTCCCTGTGGCCCGCCGCGGAATGGTCCGTTCGAGCGCAGCTGGAGTACCTTCAAGATCACGGACTGATCTCTGGGGGACCCGAATGAACACGCTGTTCCTGCTGCTCGCGCTGATCGCCGCGGCCGCGTGGATCACCTCGACGGTCACGCTGCGGATGAAGGCACTCGAACGCCGGGCCGACGGCCTGGAACGCCGTCTGGGCCTGGTCCTGGACCACTTCGGGATCGAGGAGCCGGAGCCGGCCGGGCTGGACGAGGTACGGGCCCTGGTGCGCGCCGGGCGCCAGGTCGAGGCGATCCGCGTCCACCGGCGCGTCACCGGCTCCGGTCTGCTGGAGGCCAAGCAGGCGGTCGAGGCGCTGACCGATCAGCCGGCCTGACGCGCAGTCCACCGGCGCCCACCGGCGTACGCCGATCGGCCCACCGGCGTCCGCCGATCAGCCAGTCGGGCGCGGCGTCCTCGTCCCGTGCCGGGCGGTGTACTCGTCCGCGAGCCACGGCCCCAGGTCGTCGACGTAGGTCGACAGGACCCCCGGGTCCCCGACCGGTTCCAGCGCCACCGCCGCCGCGGCCCGCATCTGCGCCGCGCGGCGCCCCGGGTAGTAGCGGCCGAAGATCTCCGCGGACTCCACGAGGTCGCTGGTCCAGCCACCCCAGCGGGGCATGACCAGCATGAGGCCGGTCCGCACCAGATGGCGGGCGAAGGACCGGCTCAGCCTCCGGTACTCCTCCGGGGTCGAGGCCTCCCGGATCCTGGACCGCCAGCCGGGGAGCAGGCCCGCCAGCCCGCCGTTGGTCTCCCGGGCGAGGACCCCGTCGGGCCGGTAG
This sequence comes from Streptomyces sp. NBC_00513, assembly GCF_041431415.1. Taxonomy (GTDB): domain Bacteria; phylum Actinomycetota; class Actinomycetes; order Streptomycetales; family Streptomycetaceae; genus Streptomyces. The sequence continues at coordinate 3,762,138 of NZ_CP107845.1, read as the reverse complement.
CGGGGCAGGTGCTCGGCCAGGTCGGCGCCGAGCAGCGGGGTGCACAGGCAGGCGAGGAACCAGCCGAGGTCGTACCGTTCCGGCTCGCTCAGCAGGGTGTCCTTGCCGTACAGCAGGACACCGACTCCGTCGATCTGCGGGAAGTCCTCGTCGAGACCCCGGCCGAGCACTTCCGCGGTGTCCCGGTCCTCGGCGCCGGGCTCCCGGTGCAGGGCGAGCAGCAGGTCGAGGTCGGACTTCCCGGGCCGGGCCGTCCCGCGCGGCACGGACCCGTACAGGTAGACGCTGTGCAGCCGCCGGCCGTACGCCTCGGGGATCCGCTCGCGCGCGGCCGCGACGACCGGCGCGAACTCCGCCCGGACGCGGCTGAGCGAGCCCTCGCGTACGAAACAGCCGTACGGGTCGAGCCCCTTGTGTTCCCCGCCTCCGTGCTCCATGTGATCCACTCTGCCCTCACCCCGGCCGGCAGTCCAAGCCCCTCTGTACGGCGCCGCAACGGCGAGGAGGGGCCCCGCCCGACCGGGCAGGACCCCTCCACCGAGGAAACCGTGGGCGTCAGCGCGAGCGCTTGGCCAGTCGCTCCACGTCGAGCAGGATCACCGCGCGTGCCTCCAGGCGCAGCCACCCTCGGCCCGCGAAGTCGGCCAGCGCCTTGTTCACGGTCTCGCGCGACGCGCCGACGAGCTGGGCCAGCTCCTCCTGCGTGAGGTCGTGCACGACGTGGATGCCCTCCTCGGACTGCACGCCGAAGCGGCGCGACAGGTCGAGGAGCGCCCGGGCGACACGCCCCGGCACGTCGGAGAAGACCAGGTCGGACATCTGGTCGTTGGTCTTGCGCAGGCGCCGGGCGACGGCGCGCAGCAGTGCCGTGGCCACCTCGGGTCGGGCGTTCAGCCACGGCTGGAGGTCACCGTGCCCCAGACCCAGCAGCTTGACCTCGGTCAGGGCGGTCGCGGTGGCGGTGCGCGGGCCCGGGTCGAACAGCGACAGTTCGCCGATCAGCTCACCGGGGCCGAGGACGGCCAGCATGTTCTCGCGGCCGTCGGGGGAGGTGCGGTGCAGCTTCACCTTGCCCTCGGTGACGACATAGAGCCGGTCACCGGGGTCGCCCTCGTGGAACAGGGCGTCTCCGCGCGCGAGGGTCACCTCGCCCATGGAGGCGCGGAGCTCCGCGGCCTGCTCGTCATCGAGCGCCGCGAAGAGCGGGGCACGCCGCAGTACGTCGTCCACGAGTCTCTCTCCTATGTCGACCGGCTCAGGGGACCGTCTTCCCCCCATTTTGCCGGACGGCTCAAACAGTGCGATCAATCACGTTCCTCACAAGGATGCCGGACGTACGGGTGTGCTGTGCGGCGAGGGACCAATCAGGGTGGTGTTACCTGAGGTCCGGACGGGTGTCGGCGGCCGGCCTTAGGCTGGCCGGGTGTCCAATAAGCCGGTGAGAGCACAGGCCAAGGGGTCCGCGGCAGTGACCGAGACCCAGAATTCAGCCGTGGGCGAACATGCCCCCATGAAGGTGTCCCCGAAGGTCCCGCCGCGCCCCCAGGGCAAAGCTTCGGCCAAGAAACCGGAAGCCCCGAAGAAACCGCCGAAGGCTCCGCGACCGGAATCGCACCTCGCGATGGTCCGCCGGGCGCGGCGCATCAACCGGGAACTGGCCGAGGTCTATCCGTACGCCCACCCGGAGCTCGACTTCCGCGACCCCTTCGAGCTGCTGGTCGCCACCGTCCTGTCCGCACAGACCACCGACCTGCGGGTGAACCAGACGACCCCGGCCCTCTTCGCCGCCTACCCGACCCCCGAGGACATGGCCGCGGCGGCCCCCGAGGACCTGGAGGAGCTGATCCGGCCGACCGGGTTCTTCCGGGCGAAGTCACGCTCGCTCCTCGGCCTCTCGCAGGCCCTGCGCGACAACTTCGGCGGCGAGGTCCCGTCCCGGATCGAGGACCTCGTCACGCTGCCCGGCGTGGGCCGCAAGACGGCCAACGTGGTCCTCGGCAACGTCTTCGGCGTCCCCGGGATCACCGTCGACACTCACTTCGGCCGGCTCGTCCGCCGCTGGAAGTGGACCGAACAGGAAGACCCGGAGAAGGTCGAGGCGGAGATCTGCGCGATCTTCCCCAAGAGCGAGTGGACGATGCTGTCCCACCGCGTCGTCTTCCACGGGCGCCGGATCTGCCACTCCCGCAAACCCGCCTGCGGGGCCTGCCCCATCGCGCCCCTCTGCCCGGCGTACGGGGAGGGCGAAACGGACCCCGAGAAGGCGAAGAAACTGCTGAAGTACGAGAAGGGCGGCCATCCGGGGCAGCGGCTGAGCCCGCCGCCGGACTACCCGGGTCTCCCGGCGCCTCCCCTGGGCGTCGCCGCGCCCTGAGGGCACGGCAGTGCGGCAGTAGGGCCCGGGCCCCGCACGGCGGCCCGCGGTGGAACCAATCCGGCCTCGGGGCGCGTTGTGTCGAGTATCGCCGGCGCCGGCAACGGCAGGGAGCAGGGTCGCCTATGACGCGGGGTACGAAGGACGAGAGCGTGACGGGCGCGCCCCCGGCCGGGCCCGTGGAGCCGTACGCCGACCCGCGCGGCGACGTCACCGTCAGCACCCGGGGCCTGCCCGGGTGGCTGGACCCGGTGGTCGAGGCCGTGCGCACGGTCCGCCCCGAGCAGTTGAGCCGCTTCCTGCCCCCCGAGGACGGGCGGGGCCGCCAGTCGGCCGTCCTGATCCTCTTCGGCGAGGGGCCGCGCGGCCCGGAACTGCTGCTGCAGGAACGCGCGAGCAGCCTCCGCTCGCACGCGGGACAGCCGTCCTTCCCGGGCGGCGCCCTCGACCCGGAGGACGGCGATCCGCACACCACCGGACCACTGCGCGCGGCCCTGCGCGAGGCCGAGGAGGAGACCGGGCTGGATCCCGCGGGGGTCCAGCTCTTCGGCGTGCTGCCGCGCCTGTACATCCCCGTCAGCCAGTTCGTGGTGTCCCCGGTGCTGGGCTGGTGGCGCGATCCCAGCCCGATCCGGGTGGTCGACCCGGCGGAGACGGCTCGGGTGTTCACGGTTCCCGTGGCGGATCTCACGGACCCCGAGCACCGGGTGACCGTGGTCCACGCCCGCGGCTTCAAAGGCCCCGCTTTCACCGTCGAATCGGCCCTGGTCTGGGGTTTTACCGCCGGAGTGATCGACCGGATCCTGCATTTCGCGGGGTGGGAGCGTCCGTGGGACCGGTCACGCCAGGTCCCGCTCGACTGGCGCGCGTGAGACGGTGACCCACGTGAACGTGCTGGACATCCTGTTGTTGGTCGCCGCCGTGTGGTTCGCGATCGTCGGCTATCGCCAAGGCTTCGTCGTCGGCATCCTGTCGGTGATCGGCTTTCTCGGCGGTGGTCTCATCGCCGTGTCCCTGTTGCCGCTGGTCTGGGACCGGGTGACCGACAACGGCAGCCAGGTGTCCACCACCGTCGTGGTCGTCGCCGTCGTCGTCATCATCGTCTTCGCCTCGATCGGGCAGGCCTTCACCACCCATCTGGGCAACAAGCTGAGACGCCACATCACGTGGTCGCCGGCCCGCGCGCTCGACGCGACGGGCGGCGCGCTGGTCAACGTCGTCGCGATGCTGCTGGTGGCCTGGTTGATCGGATCCGTGATCGTCCAGGCCGCGTTGCCCACCACGGTGGGCAAGGAGGTGCAGAACTCCAAGGTGCTCATCGGGGTGTCGGAGGTGCTGCCCGCGCAGGCGAACACCCTGTTCTCGGACTTCAGGTCCACGCTGGCCCGCAACGGCTTCCCGCAGGTGTTCAGCCCGTTCTCCAACGAGCCCATCACCGAGGTGAAGCCGCCCGATCCGGCGCTGTCCAACAGCGCCGTCCCCGCGCGGGCCAAGCGCTCGATAGTGAAGGTCGTCGGGACCGCGCCCAGTTGCAGCAAGGTGCTGGAAGGCACCGGCTTCGTCTTCGCGCCGGGCAAGGTGATGACCAACGCGCACGTCGTCGGCGGCGTCCGCGAACCCACCGTGCAGATCGGCGGCGAGGGCAAGCTCTACGACGGCAAGGTCGTGCTCTACGACTGGGCGCGCGACATCGCCGTGATCGACGTGCCCAAACTGAAGGCGCCGGCGTTGGAGTTCATCGAGAAGGACGCGACGAGCGGCAGCGACGCGATCGTCGCCGGCTTCCCGGAGAACGGCGCGTACGACGTCCGGCCGGCGCGCGTCCGCGGCCGCATCAACGCCAACGGCCCGGACATCTACCACCGGGGCACCGTGCGACGCGATGTCTACTCGCTGTACGCGACCGTCCGCCAGGGCAACTCCGGCGGCCCGCTCCTGACGCCCGACGGCAGGGTGTACGGGGTCGTCTTCGCGAAGTCGCTGGACGACCCGAACACCGGTTACGCCCTGACCGCGGACGAGGTCCGCGACGACGTCAGGATCGGCAGGACCTCCGTGCGGCCGGTCGACAGTCAGGGCTGCGCCCTCTGAGTTCAGCCGACGGCAAGGGTGCCCGTACGTCCGATTCCGGGGGTACGGGCACTCGTGCGCCGGGGCCCGGATGGACGGGCCCCGTACGTCATCCCCGCACTTCGGGGCTGCTACATCCGAGGATGCCGTAGGCGTGCCGACACCCAGCGGGCGCGGCGACGCAGGATGCGCGGAATACCGAGTCGAGGGTCGTGGCCGTCTCGGCTCGCCCTCTCATGGGTGCCCGGCTCATCGGCCGAGCGGTGTTCGTGTGCGGTGTCACCGTAGTCGTGCGTCCAACTCATACATCGAGCTGTGCCCGGGCCCCAAGGTCGGTAATCCCGTCCGGAGCGGCCAATTGGCCTATGCGCGCGGCAATTGAAAGTTCGTCATACAAGCGTACGGCCGGGGTGTCGGGCGGTCAGGTGCCCGCTCAGCGGTCCGGCTCGGGGTCCTTCAGCCAGTTCACCAGCTCGGTCGTGAACGCCGCCGGATCCTCCTCGTGGGGGAAGTGCCCGAGCCCGTCGAACAGCCGCCACCGGTAAGGAGCTTCGACGTACTCCCCGGAACCCGCCGCGCTGCGCGTACGCATCACCGGGTCGAGCGAGCCGTGCAGGTGCAGCGTCGGCACCCGCACCGGCCGCCTCATGCGCCGGTTGAACTGGAGCCCGTCAGGCCGAGCCATGGAACGCATCATCCAGCGGTACGGCTCGATCGAGCAGTGCGCGGTGGACGGGATGCACATCGCCCGCCGGTACACGGCCAGTTCCTCCTCCGCCGGCGGCACGGGCCCCGACCAGTCCCGGATCAGCTGCCCCACGAGCGCCCCGTCGTCCGCGACGAGCTGCCGCTCGGGGATGAACGGCCTCTGGAAGCCCCAGATGTGGGAGCTCGCGCGGGTCTGCCCGAAGTCGGCGAGCATCGCGGAGCGCCAGCGCCTCGGATGCGGCATCGACGAGACCACCAGTCGGCGCACCAGCTTGGGCCGCATCACGGCCGCCGTCCAGGCGAGGTAGCCGCCCAGGTCGTGCCCGACGAGCGCGGCATCCGGCTCACCCAGGGACCGGATGACCCCGGTGACGTCGAGCGCCAGGTTCGCCGGGTCGTAACCGCGCGGAGTGCGGTCGCTGCCGCCCACCCCGCGCAGGTCCATCGCGACGGCGCGGTATCCGGCATCGGCGAGCGCGGTCAGTTGGTGCCGCCACGTCCACCAGAACTGCGGAAAGCCGTGCAGGAGCAGCACCAGGGGCCCGTCACCGAGCTCGGCCACGTGGAACCTCGCACCATTGGCCGCGACGTCCCGGTGCGTCACCGCCCTCCCGCCCGGGATGTCGATCCGTGCCGCGGAGGCGGCAGTGGGCGGGGTGCCGAAGTCGGGCGAGGGGGCGGTCATGAGGACGAGCGTGCCACACCCACAGCGTTGTCACTCACCGCGCGCGGGTGGGGCTTGACGGTCGCGACGACCGCCGCGGTCTGCTTGACGGAGGCGATCGACTTCTCCGGCGGCTTGACCTTCTTGAACTTCGACACGGCCAGCAGCGCGAGCAGGCCCGCGAGCAGCAGGAACGCGACGCCGACGATGAGGAAGGACCACGCGAGCCCGAGCCCGAGGTTGTGGATCCCGTACGCGGCGGCGAAGCTCAGCACCGGCAGCGAGAAGAGCGCGAACACTCCCGCGATCGAGATGGCGGCGCTGCCGACACCCGCGCGCTTGACGTCCTGGCGCAGCTCCGCCTTCGCGAGGGCGATCTCGTCGTGCACCAGGGCGGACATCTCGGCGGTGGCCGACGCGACCAGCTGACCCAGCGTGCGCTCGGCTCCTTGCGGCCCTTGGTCCACTGCGCTCATCGATCTCTCCCTAAGTCGTCCGTCGGCGACGGCTGTCCTCCGTCACTCAGATCATGCCGGACGGTCGCCGTCGGTGCGGCCCCCGGTGTCCGCTTCCATTGGGCCGGTCGTGGCGGACGCCGTGCCCGGGGCCGTCGCCGCCTCGGCCCTGCGTCGGTGTTCCGCGGCCTTCTCCTCGTGGATCCGCGCCATGCGCAGGTGGTACCCGGGGTCGTCCTGCTCGTAGATGTCGGGGATTCCGTCGAGGTCCTCGTCGCGATCCTCCGCCTCGGCGAGCGCCCGGTACCTGCGGTCGCGCATCTTCAGCATCACGCTCGCGATGATCGCGGCGATCAGCGAGCCGATGAGGACGGCGGCCTTGACCTCGTCCATGAGGGTGGCGTCGTCGGCGAAGGCGAGTTCGCCGATCAGCAGGGAGACGGTGAAACCGATGCCGGCGAGCGAGGCCACGGCGAGCACGTCCGGCCAGGCGAGGTCCTCGTTGAGCTCAGCCTTGGTGAAGCGCGCGGCCAGCCAGGTGCCGCCGAAGATGCCCACCGTCTTGCCGACGACCAGGCCGAGGACCACACCGAGGGTCTCGGGTCGGGTGAAGACCTGCGCGATGGCCTTGTCGGAGAGGGACACGCCGGCGGAGAACAGGGCGAAGAGGGGTACGGCCAGCGCCGCGGAGAGGGGACGGACGAGGTGCTCGATGCGCTCGCCGGGGGACTGTTCCTCGCCTTCCTCGCGGTGGCAGCGGAGCATCAGGCCCATGGCGACGCCGGCGATGGTGGAGTGGACCCCGCTGTTGTACATCAGACCCCAGATGACCAGGGCCAGCGGGACGTACACGTACCAGCCGCGGACGCGCTTGCGGAGCAGGAACCAGAAGAGGACCAGGCCCACGAGGGCGCCGCCGAGCGCCAGGAAGTCGATGTCGCTGGTGAAGAACACCGCGATGATCAGGATGGCGAACAGGTCGTCGACGACCGCGAGGGTCAGCAGGAACGCGCGCAGGGCGGACGGCAGCGAGGTGCCGATGACCGCGAGGACGGCGAGGGCGAAGGCGATGTCGGTGGCGGTCGGGACGGCCCAACCACTGATCGAGCCGTTGCCGAGGACATTGACCAGTACGTAGACCAGCGCGGGCACCGCCATGCCGCAGAGGGCGGCGATCACCGGGAGGGCGGCGGCCTTGGCGTCGCGCAGGTCGCCCGCGACGAGTTCGCGTTTGAGCTCGATGCCGGCGACGAAGAAGAAGATGGCCAACAGGCCGTCGGCCGCCCAGTGCTGGATCGAGAGGTCCAGGCCCAGGGCGGCGGGGCCGATGTGGAAGGACCGGACGCTGTCGTAGCTGTTCGAGATGCCGGGGACGTTCGCCCACACGAGTGCGGTGACAGCGGCCAGCAGGAGCAGTACGCCACCCACGGTCTCGGTGCGCAGGGCATCGGCGACGTAGCGGCGCTCGGGCAGCGAGAGTCGGCCGAGCAGCTTGCGGCTCTTGTCGTCGGTGGGGCGGGGCGCGGCCACGTGAAGGACACCTCCGGGGTGGGTTGGACGGCATGGCGAAGCACATTGCCGACCAGACTTCCCGGCGCACCCTGTGGAGTACTTATTTACGTTTCTCGTACTTTACAGGCGGTACGCAAGGTCATAACCGGCGATCATCGGGTGATCATCACTTTAAGTGCGAAAGGGGCATCCGGCGCGGTGCGCCGAATGCCCCTCACCGCCGTGTCGTGCGGCCGATTCAGTCCTCGCTGCCCGCGGCGGGCAACTTGCTCTGGATCAGGTCCATGACCGAGGAGTCCGCGAGCGTGGTGACGTCACCGACCGCCCGGTTCTCCGCCACGTCGCGCAGCAGCCGACGCATGATCTTGCCCGAGCGGGTCTTCGGCAGTTCCTGCACCGGCAGGATCCGCTTCGGCTTGGCGATCGGACCGAGCGTGGCGCCCACGTGGTTGCGCAGCTCGGCGACCAGGGTGTCCGTCTCCGAGGCGCTCCCGCGCAGGATGACGAAGGCCACGATGGCCTGGCCGGTGGTCTCGTCGTTCGCGCCGACCACCGCCGCCTCGGCGACGGACGGGTGCGAGACAAGCGCGGACTCGACCTCGGTCGTCGAGATGTTGTGGCCGGACACCAGCATCACGTCGTCCACCCGGCCGAGCAGCCAGATGTCGCCGTCGTCGTCCTTCTTGGCTCCGTCGCCCGCGAAGTACTTGCCCGCGAAGCGCGACCAGTACGTGTCGATGAAGCGCTGGTCGTCACCCCAGATGGTGCGCAGCATCGACGGCCACGGCTCGGTGAGCACGAGGTAGCCGCCCCCGCCGTTCGGGACCTCGTTCGCCTCGTCGTCCACGACGGTGGCGGAGATGCCGGGCAGCGCGCGCTGGGCCGAACCGGGCTTGGTGGAGGTGACGCCCGGCAGCGGCGAGATCATCATCGCGCCGGTCTCGGTCTGCCACCAGGTGTCCACGATCGGGCAGCGGTCGCCGCCGATGTGCTTGCGGTACCAGATCCAGGCCTCGGGGTTGATCGGCTCGCCGACCGAGCCCAGCACCCGCAGGCTCGAAAGGTCGAACTTCGCGGGGATGTCGTCGCCCCACTTCATGAACGTGCGGATCGCCGTGGGCGCCGTGTAGAGGATGGTGACGCCGTACTTCTGCACGACCTCCCAGAAGCGGCCCTGGTGCGGGGTGTCCGGGGTGCCCTCGTACATGACCTGGGTGGCACCGTTGGCGAGCGGCCCGTAGACGATGTACGAGTGCCCGGTGACCCAGCCGATGTCGGCGGTGCACCAGTAGACGTCGCTCTCCGGCTTCAGGTCGAACACCGCGTGGTGGGTGTACGCGGCCTGCGTCAGGTAGCCGCCCGAGGTGTGCAGGATGCCCTTCGGCTTACCCGTGGTCCCCGAGGTGTAGAGGATGAACAGCGGGTGCTCGGCGTCGAAGGCCTGCGGGGTGTGCTCGGCGGACTGACGCCCGACGATCTCGTGCCACCAGACGTCGCGGCCCTCGGTGAAGGCGGTGTCCTGGCCGGTGCGCTGCACCACCAGAACATGCTTGACCTGCGGACACTTGCCGACGGCCTCGTCGATGGCGGGCTTGAGCGCGCTGGGCTTGCCGCGGCGGTAGCCGCCGTCGGCGGTGATGACCAGCTTGGCGTCGGCGTCCTGGATGCGGGAGGCGACGGCGTCGGCGGAGAAACCGCCGAAGACCACCGAGTGCGCCGCGCCGACACGGGCGCACGCGAGCATCGCGACGACGGCCTCGGGGATCATCGGGAGGTAGACGGCGACGCGGTCACCTGCGACGACACCCAGCTCGGTCAGGGCGTTGGCGGCCTTGGAGACCTCGTCCTTGAGCTGCGCGTAGGTGATCGACCGGCTGTCGCCGGGCTCACCCTCGAAGTGGAGGGCGACGCGGTCGCCGTTGCCGGCCTCGACGTGTCGGTCCACACAGTTGTACGCGACGTTCAGCTTGCCGTCCGCGAACCACTTGGCGAAGGGCGGGTTGCTCCAGTCGAGCGTCTCGGTCGGCTCGGTGTCCCAGGTCAGCCGCCGGGCCTGCTCGGCCCAGAAGCCCAGCCGGTCCGCATCGGCCTGTGCATACGCAGCCTCGGTCACATTGGCGGCGGCGGCCAGATCGGCGGGCGGTGCGAACCGCCGCTCCTCTTTGAGCAGATTGGCCAGGCTTTCGTTGCTCACGACATCTCCCTTTCCCAGGGTGTCCGTTGTGTCCCCGGGCATAGCTCATCAGTCGGCGGCCCGGGTGACAAGGGGTAGCCGGGAATTGGTTTAGACCTATATCACGGCCGGACCCACGTGCAAGTGGCCCCTTCTCGCCGCAGGGTGCGGGAAGGGGCCACTCCGTGGCACGGATATCGGAGGGTATCGGTTCAGCCGGGTACGTGATCCGGGCCGGGGTGCGCGGGAGGTTCAGGCGCGCTGACCGACGCTGTCGAAGACCCGGCAGTCGAAGAAGTCCTCGCCCTCCGAGAGCAGATACGCCTGGGCCTCGCCCACGTGGAAGTACATGCCGTGCAGTTCCAGCGTGCCCTCGGCGAGCCGGCGGGCGACCGATTCGTGCGCCCGCAAGTGATCCAACTGCTGCACCACATTGGTCAGGCACAGCTGTTCCACGGCATCGGCCGGGAGCCGGCCCGCGATCCGGGCCCACGCGTGATGACGGCTGGCCATCCGCTCCAGGCTGGGCAGACCGTGCCGCAACCAGCGGCGCAGCGGGGTCATGGGGGTGCCGGGGTGGGAGTTCAGCAGGGCCTGCATGGCCCCGCAGCCCGAGTGGCCGCACACCGTGATGCTGTCCACCTGGAGCACGTCCACGGCGTACTCGATCGCCGCGGCGACCGAATCGTCCGTGGACTCGGCGCCCGGCAACGGCACCAGGTTGCCCACGTTGCGCACGGTGAACAGGTCCCCGGGGCCGCTGGCCGTGATCATGCTGGTGACCAGGCGGGAGTCCGCGCAGGTGAGGAAGAGCTGCGAGGGCCGCTGCCCCTCGCGCGCCAGTCGGGCCAGTTCATCACGGACGTGGGGGGCGGTGTCGCGCTGGAACGCGCTGATGCCGTTGGCCAGCCGGCCCGCTCCGCGCCGCCGGGGCTCGACCGCGGAACCGACCGTGGGGGCGCCGGGGCTCGTACGCTCCTTCGCGCCCGTGGAGTCGCCCGAGTCGATGTCGGCCCGGTGGTCGCAGTGGTTCTGCCAGGGGGTCCAGGGGCGACAGCACTGGTGGGTTCCGCGCTGGCCCGATCCGGGGCCCTTGCCCCGGTCCGCCATGCCGCGGTCGGTCTCGGGGGTCCGGTTGTGGGAGCGGCCGGTGACCTCCACCGAACCGCCGTGCGCCCGATGGGAGTCCTGCCAGTCGTGCAGGGTCTCGTACGCCGCGTGGTCCATGAACGAGCCGTCCAACTCGATCACCGCGTGCCGGTCGTGCGGGATCTGGTTCAGCACCCGACTCAACCGGGGCACCGCGAGGAAGGTCAACTGACCGCGTGCCCATACGCGGTGGACCCCGTCGATCACCTCCACCGTGATCCGGGTCCGCGCGAGACGGTGCAGGGCCAGGCCGACGGCCACCGCCACACCAACGGCGACCCCCTCCAGCACCCCTCCGAGCACCACGGCCACGATCGTCGTCGCGTAGACCAGGACTTCACGGTGTCGGGTGACGGTGCGCAGATGCGTGATGCTCACCATCTGCACGCCCACCGCCATCACCAGGGCGGCCAGCGCGGCGAGCGGGATCAGATCGAGGACCGGGACGAGCAGCGCGGCCGCGATCAGTACCCAGAGGCCGTGCATCATCGAGGAATTGCGGCTGGTGGCACCGGCTTTGACGTTGGCGACGCTACGGACCGCCACGCCCGTGACGGGCAGCCCGCCCAGCGCCCCGGAGACGATGTTCGCCGCGCCCTGTCCGCGCAGTTCACGGTTGAGGTCGACGCGCGGCGGACGGTTGTCCGTGCCCCGCTCGGAGGCGATCAGTTTGTCGGTCGCGACCGCGGACAGCAGCGACTCCACGCTGCCGACCAGCGTGATGGTCAGCACCGCGGCGAGGAGGCCGAGGACCGGGCCCTCGGGCAGCTCGGGCAGTGCGTGGCTGCGCCAGGACGGCAGGTCCACCCGGGGCAGGCTGAGACCCGCCAGGGCGGCGAACGCGGTGGCCGTGGCGACGGCCGCCAGCGCGGCGGGAACTCTGCGCAGGTTCCGGCCGATCCGCCCCGGTAGCCGCGGCCAACCGAGCAGGACGGCCAGGGTGAGCGCGCTGATGCCCAGCGCGACCGGATGAAGGTCGGCCAACTGACCGGGCAGGCCCTGGACGTTGGCCACGGCGGAGCTCTGCGGGGTGCCGCCGAGGACGATGTGCAGTTGCGCCAGCGCGATGGTCACGCCGATGCCGGCGAGCATGCCGTGCACGATCGCCGGGCTCACCATCAGCGCGGACCGGGCCGTACGCAGGAAGGCGAGCCCGAGTTGGCAGCAGCCGGCGAGCACGGTGATGGCGCAGGTGGTGCGCCACCCGTAGCGCTGGATCAGTTCGGCGGTGACCACCGTGAGGCCGGCGGCGGGGCCGCTGACCTGGAGCGGCGCGCCCCCGAGCCGTCCGGCCACGATCCCGCCGACGGCCGCGGCCACCAGCCCCGCCTGTAGTGGGGCGCCCGTGGCCAGGGCGATGCCCAGGGAGAGCGGCAGGGCGATCAGGAAGACGGCGATGGAGGCGGAGAGGTCCGCCGGGAAGCTCTTGACGGAAACGGGAGGTACGGGAGGTGGGGTGGGCGCTGGGGGTGAGAGGGCGGTGCCCGTGGAGTCTTCGGCGGCGCCTTCAGTGGTGGCTGTCATGGGTTCCCGTCTCCTCTGGGGAGGGATGAAGCGGCGGGAGTCTCAACACTCGGTAAATGAACGGTAATGGAGAGTAAAGAGAGGTGGTGGGAAATGGGAGTAAATGGCCTAGGAATTAGCTCCCAGGAGTGATTAACCATTTTGTCCGGCTTGTCACACCTTCCTTAAACCTGACCGCATGGGACGTTGCGGCGCGGAAGTCCTGCGATGGAACTGCGAGGGAGAGGTGTGCGGATGATCGCCGCCACGAAGAAGATCGCCGGCGGCCTGGTCGCCACGGCCCTGGTCCTGGGCGCTGCCGGGTGCTCCTCGGAGCCCGCCAAGCCCGCGCCCGGTGGCCAGAACGCCAGGAAGGGCGCCGCCGCACCGGAAGCGGCCCCGGGCAGTGTGAAGCGGCTCATCGGGGACGGCTCTACCGCGTACACCGGCCTCCAGCCGAACGTCGTGAAGCCGCAGCGGATGAAGCCCGGTGAGAAGCCCCCGCAGTTCGTCGTCTTCTCGTGGGACGGCGCCGGCGAGGACAGCCAGAAGCTCTTCTCGCACTTCCGTGAGGTCGGCAAGGAGTACAACGCCCGGATGACCTACTTCCTCAGCGGCGTGTACATGCTGCCGGAGGAGAAGGCCTCGCTCTACACCGCTCCGCAGCACTCCCCCGGGCGTTCCGACATCGGTTTCGGCGACCTCCAGGGCATCAAGGACACCGCCACCCAGGTCCGCGCGGCCTGGCAGGAGGGCAACGAGATCGGCACCCACTTCAACGGCCACTTCTGCGGCCCCGAGGGCGGCGTCGGCACCTGGTCCGTCGAGGAGTGGAAGAGCGAGATCAACCAGGCCAAGTCGTTCGTCAAGAACTGGAAGACGAACACCCCGGCGCTCAAGGGTCTGGAGCCGCTCCCGTTCGACTACGAGAAGGAGTTGATCGGCGCCCGCACCCCCTGCCTCGAAGGCCAGAAGAACTTCATGCTGGCGGCCAAGGACATGGGCTTCCGCTACGACTCCAGCGGCATCAGCAAGCAGATCTGGCCCAAGAAGACCGACGGGCTCTGGGACCTTCCGCTGCAACTGGTGCCCATGCCGGGGCGCGCCTTCGACACCCTGAGCATGGACTACAACTACATGGTCAACCAGTCCGGGACGACCACCCAGGGAGACCCCTCGCAACACGCCTACTGGGGCGAGCAGATGCGCGACGGCCTTCAGAAGGCCTTCGACCGGGTCTACCAGGGCAACCGGGCACCGCTGATCATCGGCAACCACTTCGAGTCCTGGAACGGCGGCACCTACATGAAGGCCGTCGAGGACTCCATCAAGTCCATGTGCACCCAGAAGGAGGTCCGCTGCGTGCCGTTCCGTGAGCTGGCCGACTGGCTGGACGCCCAGGACCCGAAGACGCTGGCGTGGATGCGCGGCCTCGACGTCGGTGAGGCGCCGAAGGACGGCTGGAGCAAGTTCCTCACCGCGGGGCCGCCGGCAGCGCCGGCCGCCCCCGGTGCCCCGGCCGGGATCAAGCCGGCTGCGGAGTCGGCCGAGTCAGGGTCGGACGAGGGCTGACCACCTCCGCGCTCGGGTTCTCGCGGAGGACGAAATCGGGGTCGACCTGTTCCGCCAGGTCGACCCCGGTCTTCGCGTTCCCCCAGCTCTCGGCGTTCCGCAGGTGGAAGTGGACCATCTGCTGCGTGTACCGGGCCCAGTCGCGGTCGGCGTACGAGTCCTCGGCGGCGTCCTGGAGCGCCTGCAGCGCGAGCCGGTTGGTCGCCTCCAGCAGCTCGAACCGGGCGGGGTGCCCCTTCTCCATCGACCGCACCCAGTCCGAATGCCCGACGGTGACCAGCAGGTCGTCGCCGACCTCGTCCTGGAGGAACTCGATGTCCTCCGGCCCCTGCACCTTGTTGCCGATCACCTTGAGCGCGATCCCGAAGTCCCGGGCGTACTCCTTGTACTGGCGGTAGACGGAGACGCCCTTGCGGGTCGGCTCGGCCACCAGGAAGGTCATGTCGAAGCGGGTGAACATGCCCGACGCGAAGGAGTCCGAACCGGCGGTCATGTCGACGACCACGTACTCGTCCGGACCGTCGACCAGATGGTTGAGGCAGAGTTCGACTGCCCCGACCTTCGAGTGGTAGCAGGCCACGCCCAGGTCCGCCTCGGTGAACGGCCCGGTGGCCATCAGGCGGACGGGCTCGCCGTCGAGCATCAGCGTGCGCGCGCACGCCTCGTACACCGGGTTGTCCTCGGTGACCCGCAACAGGCGCGAGCCGGTCCCGGGCGGAGTGGTCTTGATCATAGCGTCGGCGGACGCGATGCGCGGGTTCGATCCGCGCAGGTAGTCCTTGATGAGGGACAGGTGCGCGCCCAGGGCGGGCATCTCGGCGGCCTCGTCCTCGCCGAGCCCGAGGGCCACGCCGAGATGCTGGTTGATGTCGGCGTCCACCGCGACGACGGGGGCTTCATTGGCGGCAAGGTGGCGGATGAAGAGGGAGGACAGCGTGGTCTTACCGCTGCCGCCCTTTCCCACGAAAGCGATCTTCATGTTCACCAAGCGTAGTGGGTTGATAGCGCTACGTGGTCTACCTGAGTGAAGAAGACCACTCCAAGGAGGGGTCGGTGCTATGCGCGTGCAGTGCGTAGGCTCCCTACTTATGAGTAGCGCTGCTGACCCGCTGGCCCCACTGGCCGGGCTGCCGGGTGTCTCCGATTCCGTGGATTCCGTACGCAAGGCCGTGGACCGGGTGTACGGGCACCGGGTGATGCGTCGTCGCAGCGGGGAGATCGCCTCGGAGGCGGCGCTGCGCGGCGCGCGCGGGAGCGCGGCGTTGTCGGGCGCCGACTGGGCCCTGGAAGAGGTGCGTCGCCGAACCGACTTCGGCTCGGAGTCGCAGGCGCGGGCGGTGGGTGCCGCCCTGCGCCTGACGGCCGAGGCCGGGCAGCTCCTGAGCATCTGGCGGCAGTCCCCGATGCGTGTCCTCGCGCGCCTGCACCTGGTCGCGTCGGGTTCGACGACGGCGGCTCCGGACGCGTCCGCGCCGTCGGCGATCGAGGGCGACACGGTGGGGCGGCCTCGTCTGGCGGGTGAACCGGTGGACGAGCCACTGATCGACCTGCCGCTCCCGAGTGCCGAGGAGGTCGCGGGCCGGTTGGACGGGCTGTCGCGGCTGATCATCGCGGGAGGCTCCTCGCCGGCGCTGATCACGGCATCGGTGGTGCATGGTGAACTGCTGGCCCTGCGTCCCTTCGGGACCTACAACGGTCTGGTCGCACGGGCGGCCGAACGGATCGTGCTGATCAACAGCGGGCTCGACCCGAAGGCCATCTGCCCGGCCGAGGTCGGCCACGCGGAACAGGGTGCGCAGGCCTACGTCGCGGCCTTCGAGGGGTACGTGTCCGGAACCGCGGAGGGCATGGGCGCCTGGATCGCACACTGCGGCCGGGCGATCGAGCTGGGTTCCCGGGAATCGATGGCGGTCTGCGAGGCGCTCCAGCGCGGCGCGGCCTGAACACGGGTTGCGGCGACACCGTCTTGCCTTGGTGTCGCCGCTGGCACTCGCGCCCAGTTACCAAGCGTCCTCGAATGTATGCCCATCAGGTCGGGAACTTTGCCCGTCACCTGGTGCGGCTGGCCCGTAATCGACGGGTCGACGTCGCGTGGGTGCTCGGCGTTCATGCTTCGGTCCGTGGGCCTTACTGCGTTTTAAAGATGATCCTCTCGGATGTTCTTTGGTCTCGCGGGCCGTTGACTCCTTTGTACTCCGCTTCGGAGACAAGCGAAACCCCTGGCTCCACTTCTTTACTTTCCAGGATGAGCCTGGACGATCCGGACATTCGATTCCGGGCGCGATGTTGTTCCGTCGGGGCCGTTCGGCTCCACGCGCGTGGAGCCGAACGCATGGAGCCGGAACCACCGCGTGGCCACCGCCCCCGTCGTACGGGCTGCGGCGCGGCGGAGGCGGTCGGCGGTCGGCGGTCGGCGGTCGGCGGCCGGACGGCGGTCGGCCGGCGGTCAGACGGCGGTCGGACGGTGAGCGCCGGGTCGTACCGGGTCGTGAGGATGGCGGCCTATACGGCGGAGGCGCCTGCCCGCCGCCGGCTCGCGTACCAGACGAGCCCGGCCGTGGCGGCGGCCGCGCCGACCGCCGCGGCGGCCACCAGGGCCGGTCGGGAGGTCATGGACCCCGGCAGCCGCTGCTTCAACCGCACGGGCCTGTTGAACACCAGCACCGGCCACTCCCGTGCGACCGCCTCGCGACGCAACGCCCGGTCGGGATTGACGGCATGGGGATGTCCCACCGCCTCCAACATCGGCACGTCGGTGATCGAGTCGCTGTACGCGTAGCACCGCGCGAGGTCGTACCCCTCAGACTCGGCGAGCTCGCGTACGGCCTCCGCCTTCGTCGGTCCGTAGGCGTAGTACTCGATCTCGCCCGTGAAGCAGCCGTCGTCGCCGACCACCATCCGGGTGGCCACGACACGGTCCGCACCGAGCATCTCGCCGATCGGCTCGACCACTTCGGCGCCGGAGGTCGACACGATCACCACGTCACGGCCGGCCGTGTGGTGGGCCTCGATGAGGGACGCGGCCTCGTCGTAGATGATCGGGTCGATGAGGTCGTGCAGTGCTTCGGCGACGATCTCGCGCACCTGCTGGACGTTCCACCCCTTGCAAAGGGCGGACAGGTACTCCCGCATCCGCTCCATCTGATCGTGGTCGGCGCCGCCGACCAAGAAGAAGAACTGGGTGTACGCGGTGCGCAGTACGGCCCGCCGGTTGATCAGGCCACCCTGGTAGAAGGACTTGCTGAACGTCAGAGTGCTCGACTTCGCAATGACCGTCTTGTCCAGGTCGAAGAAGGCAGCGGTCCGAGGCGAGGAGTGCGGCAAGGGCTGATTTTCCACGCCCCGAGCATATGCGCCCACCATTCGGCGTAAGGTGTGGCGCGTGGGTTTGCCTGAGAGGGCTCTCGGGTACACCATGGAAGTCACGGATCGTTCGCGACCGTGCTAACCCGGTCTGGCTCCTCCCCCCCCGAGTCGGACCGTGGGGACGACCCCCGCTCTCCCCCCCGGCGGGGGTCGTCGCATGTCCGGACGCGGTTTGCGTCCTTTGCCTTCGGCCCGTGGTGACCATTTCCCCGGCCCTTCCTCTTCGGCGGCCTTGCGTCGCGAAGGCCCTCATCTCCTTGAACTCGTGACTGTGTGTAGTGGTTCCGGCGCGCTCTGGACTCACGCGATGGGGTGGCGGAGTTATTCACAGAGGGCTTCTTGTCCACAGTTTTCGAGCAAGATCCACTTCTTTTTCCGGATCCCTGCACGGTGATTCCAGCCGCGAAGTCCGCGGTGTGTGGATTCGCAGTGAGAAGGGGGCCGAGATCATGGCTGGATCGAAGTCGTGTGAAGCACCGGAGTCCGAGCTGTCCGGTGGGGGAAGGTCGTCGAAGCGGGCGGAAGAGGTCGTGCCCGGTGGTGGCCGGCCGCTGATCATCACCGAGGACCCCCTGCTGCTCGACGACCTGCTGCGGCTGTGCGCCGCCGCCGGCGCCGAACCGCACGTCCACCACGCGGTGCCCGAACCGGACGGAGCCGGGGCCCCGGGAGGGGGTGACGGAGAGAACGTCGATCTCCGTGCATCGACACTTGGCAGCGTCGGTTGGGACTCCGCCCCGCTCGTGCTCGTCGGGGACGACGCGGCACGCCGGGTCCGCGGCGCGCCCCGCCGGGACGCGGTCCTTCTCGTCGGCCGGGATCTGGACGACCCGCTGGTGTGGCAGCGGGCGTTGGAGATCGGCGCCGAGGAGGTGCTGAGGCTCCCCGAGGCGGAGAACCGACTCGTCGACCGCATCGCCGACGTGGTGGAAGGGGCCGGGCGCCCCGCCCTCGCGGTCGGCGTGATCGGAGGCAGTGGCGGCGCCGGCGCGTCGACGCTGGCCTGCGCGCTCGCCGTACGGGCCGCGCGCGCCGGCGAACGCACCATCCTCATCGACGGGGACCCCCTCGGCGGGGGCATGGACGTCCTGCTCGGGGGTGAGGGCGCCGAAGGGCTGCGCTGGCCGGACTTCGCTGCCTCGCGGGGCCGGGTCGGGGCCGGGGCGCTGGAGGAGTCCCTGCCGGAACTGCACGCGCTTCGGGTGCTCAGCTGGGACCGAGGGGACCGGGTCGTGGTGCCGCCCGCCGCGATGCGCTCGGTGGTCGCCGCGGCCCGCCGCCGCGGCGGCGTGGTCGTCGTCGATCTGCCCCGACGGGTGGACGAGGCGGTGGCCGAGGTGCTGGCCCAGTTGGATCTCGTACTGATGCTGGTGCCCGGGGAGTTGAGGGCCGTGGCCGCAGCCGGGCGGGTGGCGGCAGGGGTGCGGATGGTCGCCCGGGACGTCCGCGTGGTCGTACGGGGACGCTGCCCCGAGGGGCTCGATGCCGAAGCCGTGGCCCGGCTGCTGGGTGCCCCCCTGGCCGGCGAGGTGCCGGTCGAGGTGGGACTGCCGGGACGGGTGGCCGAGGGGGAACCGCCGGGGTCCCGCGGGCGGGGCGCCCTGGCCCGCTTCTGCGACGGCTTCTGGCGGCGGGCTCTCGGATCCGCCCAGGGGGTGCCGGCATGAGCGCGCTGCTTCTGGACGCGGTGCGGCAACGGCTCGCGGAGAGCGGCGCGGAGCCGACCCCGGCCAGGGTCGCGGCGGCCCTGCGGGCTCAGGGCCGGCTGCTCGGAGACGCGGAAGTGCTCGGTGCGGCAGCCGAGTTACGGTCAGAACTGGTCGGCGCCGGCCCGTTGGAGGCGCTCCTCGCCGACCCCGAGGTCACCGACGTGCTGGTGGCCGCACCCGACCGGGTGTGGGTGGACCGCGGAGGAGGGCTGGAACTCACCGGGGTGACCTTCGCCGACGCCGCGGCGGTACGCAGGCTCGCGCAACGGCTGGCCGCCGTAGCGGGACGGCGCCTCGACGACGCCCGGCCCTGGGTGGACGCCCGGATGCCGGACGGCACCCGACTGCATGCCGTGCTGCCACCGGTGGCCGTCGGATCCGCCTGCCTGTCACTGCGCGTCGTACGGCCGAAGGCATTCACGTTGGACGAGTTGGTGACCGCGGGGACCCTGCCGCCGGGTGGGCATGAACTGCTCCGGGCGATGGTCGAGGCCCGGCTCTCCTTCCTCGTCTCCGGAGGCACCGGGACGGGCAAGACCACCCTGCTGAGCGCCCTGTTGAGCCTGGTCGGACCGGGTGAACGGATCGTACTGGCCGAGGACTCGGCCGAGCTGCGCCCCGACCATCCGCACGTGGTGCGGCTGGAGACCCGGCCCGCGAATCAGGAGGGAGCAGGTCTCGTCACCCTGGCAGATCTGGTCCGGCAGGCGTTGAGGATGCGCCCCGATCGGCTGGTGGTCGGGGAAGTGCGGGGCCCGGAGGTGGCGGACCTGCTGGCCGCCCTCAATACGGGCCATGAAGGGGGCTGCGGCACTGTGCATGCCAATGCGGCAGCGCATGTGCCGGCGCGGTTGGAGGCGCTCGGTACGGCCGCGGGGCTCGATCGCGCCGCTCTGCACAGCCAGTTGGCGGCCGCACTGACCCTGGTGATCCACCTGGTTCGAGACCGGGCCGGGCAGCGCCGGGTGGCCGAGGTGCACGTCCTCGAACGGGACCCGGCCGGGCTGGTGGTGACGGTGCCCGCGTTGCTCTGGTCCGCGCGAGGGTTCGCACGGGAAAGGGGCTGGGCCCGGCTCGGTCCGCTGTTGGAGGTTTCCCGATGAGCGCCGGGACGGTCGGGGTGGCGGGCTCGGTGCCGGTGCTCGCCGGGGTGCTCTGCGCCGGTGCCGCCGCCTGGATGTTGGCCGGAGGCGATCAGATGTCCCGACGGGCCCGGTTGTTGCCGGTCGATGGCGCCCCGGTGGTGCCGGCCGGACCAGCGCTTCGGGAGCGGCTGCTGATCGCGGTCCGGGTGCTGGCCGCGCGATGGCGGGAGTGGTCCGGCGTCGGGGTCGGGGTGTTGGTGGCGTTGCTCGGCGGTTCCGTGGTTCCGCTGGCACTGGGGGCGGTCTCGGCGCCGCTGCTGCGGAGATGGTTGAGGGGCCGGGACCGGGAACGGTCCAGGGAGGCCCGGGCCGCCGACGTGATCGCGTTGTGCGGGGTCACCGTGGGGGAACTGAGGGCGGGGGCGCAGCCCGGTCAGGCCCTGGGCGCGGCGCTGAGACGCACTGCGTCGGGCGCTGGTGGTCTGGGTGCGGTGGAGGCCGGGGTGCTGGCCGCAGCGGCTTTCGGCGGCGATGTGGCCCGGGCACTGCGTGAGGCGTCGCGGGAGCCGGGCGCGGAGGGGCTGGCCGGGATGGCGGCCTGCTGGCGGGTCTCCGTGGACGGCGGCGCCGGCCTGGCAGCCGGACTCGACCGACTGGAAGGGGCCTTGCGAGCGGAACGGGACCGGGAGGAGTCACTGCGGGCCCAGTTGGCCGGAGCTCGCTCGACGGCGGTGGTGCTGGCTTTGTTGCCTCTGGTGGGGCTGGTGATCGGTACCGGCCTCGGGGCGGACCCGCTCGCGGTCCTGCTGCACACCCCGATGGGGTGGGGCTGCCTGGTGGCGGGCGCGGTGCTGGAGGCGCTGGGAATGTTGTGGTGCCGACGGATCGTACGGGCGGGGGAGCGGTGATGGATGAGGCGTGGGTCCACCGGCTGGGGGTGGCGTTGTGCCTCGCGGTGGCGGTGTCGTGCGTGGGATCGGCAGCCGCGTCGGGAGTCCGGCGGCGGAAGACCCGGCGGCGGATCGGGGCATTGCTGAAGGTGCGAGCAGGTCCGCGCGGGCCGCTGGTCGGGCCCCGGGCGCGAGATCGGATCATCACGTGGTCGTGGCCGGCCGGCGCTCTGGTGGCGGCCTGGGTACTGATCGGCGGCGTGGCGGGTGTCCTGGTCGGGTGCGGCGCGGCGTACGCGGTACGGCGCCTGCGATCGAGGGCCGCAGCATCGTCGGTCGGAGCGGACCCCCGTGAGGTGGAGCGTCAACTTCCCTTTGCCGCAGACCTGTTGGCGGCCTGTCTCGCGGCCGGGGCCGGTCCGGTGGAGGCGGCCGAGGTGGTCGGGGAGTCGCTGGGCGGCCCCGTGGGGGAGCGACTGGCGGTGGCCGGGGCGGAACTGCGGCTCGGCGGCGAACCGGGTTCGGGGTGGGGGAGGTTGGCGGAGATACCGGGCGCCCGGGAGCTGGCGGAGTGCCTGGAGCGGGCCGCTCGCACGGGGGCCCCGGCCGCCGAGCCGGTCTCCCGCCTGGCGTCGGCCCTCAGGGCGGACCGGGCCCGACAGGCCACGACCCGGGCGCAGCGGGCCGCCGTACTCGTCACCGCGCCCGTGGGGCTGTGTTTCCTCCCCGCATTTCTTGTGGTGGGAGTGGCTCCAGTGGTGATTGGGATGGCTGCTGGTCTCCTCTCGGGCACTTGAAGTCAAAACCTGAAATCACATCAAGAGCGAAATCAAACAGGAGGTTGTCATGAGGATCATCTGGTTTCGAGTGCGGTCCGCGCTCAGTGGCCGCGGTCGCGATGCCGGGATGTCGACTTCGGAATACGCCATGGGCACGATCGCGGCGTGTGCGTTCGCTGCCGTTCTGTACAAGGTGGTCACGAGCGACGTGGTGTCGACGGCCCTTCAGTCGACCATCGGGAAGGCGCTCGATGTGCCGTTCTGAGGGAAACGCGGACGGAAAGGGCGACCGCGGATATGTGACCGCGGAGGCGGCTCTGGTGATTCCGGCGCTGGTGTTGTTCGCGGCGCTGCTGGTGTGGGCGCTGATGGCGGCGGCCGCGCAGATCCGGTGCGTGGACGCGGCCCGCGCGGGGGCTCGGGCCGCAGCCCGCTCGGAGCCAGCGGAGATCGTGGTGGCGGCGGCCGGAGCCGCCGCCCCGCGGGGAGCGGAGGTGCGTTTGGAGCGGATGGGGGACCTGTGGAGGGTTCGGGTCGCGGCGCCGGCGCCCGGGCCGGGCGGGCTGCCGGTACGCCTCGGTGCCCAGGCGGTGGCCTTGGCGGAGGACAGCGTGGGGCCGCCGCCGTGAGGCGGGACCGGGGCTCCGCCACCGTGTGGGCGGCGTTGGTGACGACGGTGCTGGGGGCGGTGTTCGGGGGTGTCCTGTTGCTCGGTCAGGCCGTCGTGGCGCGGCATCGGGCGGCTGCGGCCGCGGACCTGGCGGCCCTCGCCGCGGCGGCGACATGGGCGCACGGCCCCGAGGCCGCCTGCGCGACGGCGGTGCGGGTGGCGCGGGCACAGGGCGCGAGTCTGACCGCGTGCGACGTTCAGGGCGAGGTCGCCGAGGTCGTGGCCCGTGCCCCGACCGGCCCCTTCGCTCCCGCGCTCGCGTCCCGGGCGGGTCCGCCGCTCCCGCCCTCCCCTGCCCCGGGGCCCGGCCGACACGCCCTCCCGGGCCCGGGGCCCGGCCGATCCACCCTCCTGGCCCCGGGCCCGGCCGACACGCCCTCCCCAGGCCGGGGGCCGACCGCCGTGAGTCCGGCCCGGGATCCGTGAGCCCCGGCCCGGGGGCCGGCCGGCCGGTGAGCCCGGCCGGTGCGGCGGTTCTGGCGGGCACCAGATGGTCACCGCACCGGTGGCTGCCGGGGTCGGCATAGGGATTGGTCCGGGGTGGCAGGGCGTGCTGTGCGGGCCGCTGGGGGAGGCGCTGAGGTGGCGGCTCGGGCCCGTGCGCGACCCGTTCGGCCCATCGGCTCCCGTCGGATTTCCGGGGCGGCGGGGCCGGGCGCGCGCGGAGGCGGACCGGGCGGGGGCACCACGCGGCTCCAGTGTGTCGTTCGGGCCGCCGTCCTCGAGCCGTCCTCGGGCCGTCCTCGGCGGGCCGCCCCGCTGCCCGCTGGGCCGCCGTGGCCGGGGCGGCCCGCTCCCTGCCTGGGCAGTCCCGTCCTGCCCCGGCCTGCCCGTCCGGCCCCGGCCTGACCCGCCCTGCCCGGCCCGCTCTGCCCTGGCCGCCCTGCTCTGCCCTGGCCGCCCTGCCCTGCCCGGCCCCGCCCGCCTCGGGCTGCTTTGCCGGGTCTCTTTCGGTGCGCTTCGTCCGGCGGGGCCCTGGTCGGGACGCGTGTGCCGGTTCAGTTCTCCGGGGCGTCGGCGAGCAGACGGGTCAGCAGGCGGATGGCGCCGCGTTTGTGGAGGGGGTCGTTGCCGTTGCCGCACTTGGGTGACTGGATGCAGGAGGGGCAGCCCGCCTCGCATTCGCAGGCCGCGATGGCGTCGCGGGTGGCCGTCAGCCACGTGCGGGCCGTGTCGAAGGCGCGTTCCGCGAACCCGGCGCCGCCGGGGTGGCCGTCGTAGACGAACACCGTGGGCAGCAGGGTGTCGGGGTGCAGGGGGACGGAGACCCCGCCGATGTCCCAGCGGTCGCAGGTGGCGAACAGCGGGAGAAGGCCGATGGAGGCGTGTTCGGCGGCGTGCAGGGCGCCGCCGAGGATCTCCGGGTTGATCCGGGCCTCGTCGAGCTGGTCCTCGGTGACCGTCCACCAGACGGCCCGGGTGCGCAGGGTGCGCGGCGGCAGGTCGAGCTTGGCCTCGCCGAGCACCTCGCCGGAGATCAGCTTGCGCCGCAGGTAGGAGACGACCTGGTTGGTGACCTCGACGGAGCCGAAGCAGAGCCTGCCCTGGCCCCACGGGATCTCGCTCTCGGTCTCCAGCACGGCGATGGACGTGGTGTCGCGCGCGGTGGTGGAGAACGGCGGATCGGCCTGCTCCACCAGCGCGACCGAGTCCTCCAGGTCGAGGTGTTTCACCAGGTAGGTGCGGCCCTGGTGGAGATGAACGGCCCCGTCGTGGACGGCGGTGTGGGAGGCCGACTCGTCGACGGTGCCGAGCAGCCGGCCGGTGGCCGCCTCCACGATCTGTACGGGACGGCCCCCGCCACCCCGGATGTCGGTCAGGTCCGAGGCGCGTTCCCGTCGGGTCCAGTGCCAGGCCGTGGCCCGGCGGCGCAGCAGCTTCGCCGCCTCCAGCTGCGGGAGGAGGCCGCCGGCCGCCGGTCCGAAGAGTTCAAGGTCCGCCTCGGTCAGCGGGAGCTCGGCGGCTGCCGCGCACAGGTGCGGGGCGAGCACGTACGGGTTGTCCGGATCCAGCACAGTGGCCTCCACGGGCCGCCGGAACAGCGCCTCGGGGTGGTGGACCAGGTAGGTGTCCAGCGGGTCGTCACGGGCCACCAGGACGGCCAGGGCGCCCTGCCCCGAGCGGCCGGCCCGCCCGGCCTGCTGCCACAGGGAGGCCCGCGTCCCCGGATAGCCGGTGATCAGCACCGCGTCCAGGCCGGAGACGTCCACGCCGAGTTCCAGGGCGGTGGTGGCGGCGAGCCCCAGCAGTTGCCCGGAGTGCAGGGCCCGCTCCAGGGCGCGCCGCTCCTCGGGCAGGTAACCGCCCCGGTACGCGGCCACCCGCCGTGGCAAGGACCGGTCCACCTCGGCGAGCCGCTCCTGGGCGATCACGGCGATCAGCTCGGCGCCGCGCCGTGATCGCACGAAGGCCACCGTGCGGACCCCCTGGACCACCAGGTCGGTCAGCAGGTCGGCGGTCTCGGCGGTGGCCGTACGGCGTACGGGAGCGCCCTTCTCGCCCTTCATGTCGGTCAGCGGGGGCTCCCACAGGGCGAAGACCACCTCGCCGCGCGGAGAGGCGTCGTCGGCGACCTCCACGACCTTCAGGCCGGTCAGCCGGGACGCGGAGGTCGCCGGGTCGCTGGAGGTCGCGGAGGCCAGCAGGAAGACGGGTTCCGAGCCGTAACGGGCGCACAGCCGCCGCAATCGGCGCAGTACCTGGGCCACGTGGGAGCCGAATACCCCCCGGTAGCTGTGGCACTCGTCGATCACGACGTAGCGCAGCGCCTTCAGGAACGAGGACCAGCGCGGATGGGCGGGGAGGATCCCGCGGTGCAGCATGTCGGGGTTGGTGAGCACGTAGTTCGCGTACTGGCGCACCCACTCGCGTTCCTCGACGGGTGTGTCCCCGTCGTAGACGGCGGGCCGGATCGCGTTGCCCAGCGGGCTCGCCAGCTCCCGTACGGCGCGCCGCTGGTCGGCCGCCAGGGCCTTGGTGGGGGCCAGGTACAGGGCGGTCGCGCCCCGGCCGTTGGGGGCCTCGGCACCGTCCGCGAGGGCGGAGAGCACGGGGGCCAGGTAGGCCAGGGACTTGCCCGAGGCGGTACCGGTGGCCACGACCACGGACGTGCCGTCGAGGGCGTGCTCGGCCGCCGCGGCCTGGTGTTCCCACGGATGTTCGATTCCGGCGGCCTGAATGGCGGCCACGACATCAGTTCGGATGCGGTCGGGCCAGACCGCATGACGACCCGCCCGAGGGGGCAAGTGCTCCGTATGGGTGATGCGCGCAGCTCGAGAAGGCCCCCGTGCCAGCCGGTCCAGGACCGTGCTCGGAGTGGGTCGAGAGTCCGCGGCTGCCGTGGGCCGACCGGGACGGTGAGTATTGGCCATTGGAACCGAGTGTGTCACCGGCGTGCGGGACAATGGACCCAAGGCGTCGTGCGCGCCTGCCGGTAAGTGATTGAATGCCATCGCGGCAGCCGATCCCTCTCCTACCTTCGGATGGGGAGGCCCCTGGGGGGCGCCGCTCGATAGCAAGGTGCTGGAGGATCCGTGGACCTGTCCCTGTCGACTCGCACTGTCGGCGACCGCACGGTCGTAGAGGTCGGTGGCGAGATTGATGTGTATACCGCGCCCAAGCTGCGCGAGCAGTTGGTGGAGTTGGTGAACGACGGCAGCTACCACTTGGTTGTCGACATGGAGCGAGTGGACTTCCTCGACTCCACCGGCCTCGGTGTGCTCGTGGGAGGCCTCAAGCGTGTTCGTGCGCACGAGGGCTCGCTGCGTCTGGTCTGCAACCAGGAGCGCATCCTGAAGATCTTCCGTATCACCGGTCTGACCAAGGTGTTCCCGATCCACACGACCGTGGAAGACGCCGTCAACGCCACCGACTGACGGTTTCCGGCGGCCGAAACGCCGTCAGGAGCCGACGAGGAGCGGGGGGTACCGGACCATGGTCGGTCCGGGCCCCTGTCAAGGCGCGCCCGTTGGTCCGCGCCCAGAGTCCGAGGGGGACGCGCATGGCCACCGTTGAACTGCGCTTCAGCGCCCAGCCCGAACACGTCCGGACGGCCCGCCTGGTCGCGGCCGCCGTGGCGCGCCGGGCCGGGGTGGAGGAAGCCGTCCTCGACGAGGTTCGCCTCGCCGTGGGTGAGGCCTGCTCGCGTGCCGTCGGGCTGCACCGCAACAACGGACTGACCGGTCCCGTCCGGGTCGTCCTGACCGAGGAGGAGAAAATTTTCTCCATCGAGGTCGGCGACGACGTTCCCGGTCCGGCCGGCGGTTCCGCCGAGGCCGTGTCGGGCATCGCGGCCGCCTTGGACCCGGACAACGAGGGTGAGGACGAAATGGGCCTCGCCGTGATCAGTGGGCTCGTCGACGACGTCGAGGTGACCAGTGGCGAAGCGGGCGGCACCATCAGGATGAGCTGGCCCGTGGCGAAGGTTTCCGCACTCCCGTAGGGGTCCTTGTCAGGACCTCTGTCACCGGAACGGCCCCTTCGGGGTCGATTTTCGGCCGGCGCATCGGATCTTCAAGGTGCCCTGATGCCGGATCCGCCTGCCGGATCTGCCTCGCTGCTCGGTCCCGGTCTGCACTGACGTCGCACCCGCCCGCATGCCGGGGTCCTGCGTGCCATGGACCTGCCGGGCGCCGGATCGCGCACGCCTCCCCTCTCCCCGTCGCGTCCGACGGGTGGGTCCGTACCGCGTCGCGTGCCGGACGAACGGTATGCGTCGTATGGACGGCCCCCTGACGGGACTACTTTCACATCGTCCGATCTTCAAAGGCCCTGCTCCGTGGGGCCTTTTCTGCTGTCCGGGCGCAAATTCCCGGATCGATGACCATGCGTCAATGCCTTTGCCCCATTACTACTTTCGAGGGTAATGGAGTGACGTGATCCATTGCTGAGGAGCAAGAGCAGGCCAATTACGTTTCCCGCCCACTGTTTTGATCAGGTCGCGCTCCCTACAATCCGTCCACATCTTGAGCTCATCACGTCAAGGAGGACGAATGACGGGGCTCTTCACCCCCAACGCGCCGATCGGCAACTCCGATCTGGCCGCCGCAGTACTCACCGATGACAATCGGCTCATCGTGATCGTGATTGCAGCGGTCGCACTTCTCGCACTCGTCGTCGCGCAGATCCTGGTCCGCCAGGTGCTCGCAGCCGACGAGGGCACCACCGGCATGAAGGAGATCGCCGCCGCTGTTCAGGAAGGCGCCAACGCCTACCTCGGACGGCAACTGCGCACCCTCGGCGTCTTCGCCGTCGTGGTGTTCTTCCTGCTCTTCCTGCTCCCCGCCGACGACTGGTCGCAGCGGGCGGGCCGCTCCGCCTTCTTCCTCGTCGGCGCGCTCTTCTCGGCCGCCACCGGCTACATCGGCATGCGCCTCGCGGTCCGCGCGAACGTCCGCGTGGCCGCCGCCGCCCGGGAGGCGACCCCCGCCGAGGGCGAACCCGCCAAGGACCTGACCGAAGTGGCCCACAAGGCCATGAGGATCGCCTTCCGCACCGGTGGCGTGGTCGGCATGTTCACCGTGGGCCTCGGCCTGCTCGGCGCCTCCTGCGTCGTGCTCGTCTACGCCGCCGACGCCCCCAAGGTCCTGGAGGGCTTCGGGCTCGGCGCCGCACTGATCGCCATGTTCATGCGTGTCGGCGGCGGCATCTTCACCAAGGCCGCCGACGTCGGCGCCGACCTGGTCGGCAAGGTCGAGCAGGGCATTCCGGAGGACGACCCCCGCAATGCCGCGACCATCGCCGACAACGTGGGCGACAACGTCGGCGACTGCGCCGGCATGGCGGCCGACCTCTTCGAGTCCTACGCCGTCACCCTCGTGGCCGCGCTGATCCTCGGCAAGGTCGCCTTCGGCGACCTGGGCCTGGCGTTCCCGCTGATCGTCCCCGCCATCGGCGTCGTCACCGCCATGATCGGCATCTTCGCGGTGTCCCCGCGCCGATCCGACCGCAGCGGGATGACCGCCATCAACCGCGGCTTCTTCATCTCCGCCGCGATCTCCCTGGTGCTCGTCGGGATTGCCGTCTACGCGTACCTGCCGGCCACCTACAAGGAGCTCGTCGGCGTCGAGGACCCGGCGATCCTCAACCACTCCGGTGACCCGCGGATCCTGGCCGTCGTCGCCGTCGCCATCGGCATCGTGCTCGCCGCCCTGATCCAGCAACTGACCGGCTACTTCACCGAGACCAGCCGGCGCCCCGTACGGGACATCGGCAAGTCCTCGCTGACCGGCGCGGCCACCGTCGTCCTCGCCGGGATCTCGGTGGGCCTGGAGTCCGCCGTCTACACCGCGCTGCTCATCGGCCTCGGCGTGTACGGGGCCTTCCTGCTCGGCGGCACCTCGATCATGCTGGCGCTCTTCGCGGTGGCCCTGGCCGGTACCGGCCTGCTGACCACCGTCGGCGTCATCGTCGCCATGGACACCTTCGGTCCGGTGTCGGACAACGCGCAGGGCATCGCCGAGATGTCCGGCGACGTCGAAGGCGCCGGCGCGCAGGTCCTGACCGACCTTGACGCCGTCGGCAACACCACCAAGGCCATCACCAAGGGCATCGCGATCGCCACCGCGGTGCTCGCCGCCGCCGCGCTCTTCGGCTCGTACAACGACGCCATTGCCACCGCGGTCAAGCAAGTCGGTGCCAAGGCCGGGGAGATGAACCTCAGCCTCGACATCGCGCAGCCCAACAACCTGGTCGGCCTGATCCTGGGCGCGGCCGTCGTGTTCCTGTTCTCCGGACTCGCCATCAACGCCGTCTCCCGCTCCGCGGGCGCCGTCGTCTACGAGGTGCGCCGGCAGTTCCGCGAGCACCCCGGGATCATGGACTACACCGAGAAGCCCGAGTACGGGCGCGTCGTGGACATCTGCACCAAGGACGCGCTGCGCGAACTCGCCACGCCCGGCCTGCTCGCCGTGCTCACCCCGATCGCGGTGGGCTTCTCGCTCGGTGTCGGCGCGCTCGGCTCGTTCCTCGCGGGCGCCATCGGCACCGGAACCCTGATGGCGGTCTTCCTCGCCAACTCCGGCGGCGCCTGGGACAACGCGAAGAAGCTCGTCGAGGACGGCCATCACGGAGGCAAGGGCAGCGAGGCCCACGCCGCTGTCGTCATCGGCGACACCGTCGGCGACCCGTTCAAGGACACCGCCGGCCCGGCCATCAACCCGCTGCTCAAGGTGATGAACCTGGTGGCCCTGCTGATCGCCCCGGCCATCGTGCAGTTCAGCTACGGCGACGACACCAGCCCGACCGTGCGGGCGGTCGTCGCGGTCCTGGCCATCGCCGTCATCATCGGCGCGGTGTACGTGTCCAAGCGGCGCGGCATCGCCGTGGGTGACGAGGGTGAGGGCGGCGCGGCCGAGCGAGTGGCGCAGCCCACAGATCCCGCGGTGGTTTCCTGACTCTCTCCGTGCCGGGGCCCGAGCGGCTCCCGGCCGGTGCCCCGAACGGCCTGCGGCCCTGTTCCGCACGGGGTTCGGGGGTACGCCCGAAAGGCGGACGGGCGGCGCGGACTGACGCGCCGCCCGTCCGCCTTTCCGTGTCCGCCCAGGGTGGGCGTGTATCTTCCGGGCCGAGAGTCTTCGAAGGGACCAATCCGGTGAACAAGAAGTTTGCGGCCGCAGTGTCCGGCGGTGCGGTGCTGATGCTCGTGCTGTCCGGATGCGGCGGCGAGGACGACGGGCAGAAGAAGACCGACGCGTGGGCCAAGAAGGTCTGTGACGCGTGGGGACCCCAACTCAAGAAGATCGAAAGTTCCAACGTCGACATCAAGCGCGTGGCCACGGAGAGCAGCAAGCCGGAGGAGGTCCAACAGACCGACTCGGCGGCGTTCCAGGTCATGTCCGAGGCGTACAAGTCCATGGGGACCGCTCTGACCGGAGCGGGAGTTCCGCCGGTCAAGGGCGGCGAGGAGACGCAGAACGCCGCTGTCCAGGGCTTCGCGGCGACCTCCAAGGGCTACGCCGACCTCAAGGTGAAGATGGACGCCCTCGACGTCAAGGACCAGACGAAGTTCGCCGAGGGCCTCAAGGAGGTGGCCGGCGGACTGGAGGCGGCGACCCAGGGCGGCAAGCAAGCCCTGGACAAGCTGAAGACGGGAGGCCTGGACAAGGCGATGAACGGTCAGCCGGGCTGCCAGGTCCAGACGACGACGGCCGGTTAGCGCGGAGGCGGCGGGCCGGTGGGTGACCCCGCCCCGCCGCCGTCGCGTGCGCGGACGCACGTCGACCGGGGCGGCCGGGGTCCTCGACGGACACCGCCCGCCCCGTCGGTGTTTCCCGCCCTGTTCCGCCCCTGATCGTCCCGATCGCGGCCTGATCGCGGTCCGGGGCTGCCCGATCGGGGTCCGGGCGCGTGGTGCGCACCGAATGCCCGGGGTGGGCTGCCGCGATTGCCGGGGGCAGCGGCCACAATGGACGCGTGAGTACCACCAGCCTTCCCTCGCCCGACCGTGCCGCCGCGCTCCGCGCCGCCCTGCTGGCCGCCGGCTTCACCGCCGACGGGCTGCTCGACCTGCTCGGCGCCCCCGCCTACGCCGCGTTGGCCCGCAGCGAGACCGTCCCCGCCCTGCGCGCCACCCGGGGCCGCGCGGACGACCCGCTCGCCGGCCTGGTCCGGCTGTTCCTGCTCCGGCAGCCCGTGCCGTACGGACACGCCCGCGCGGCGCTGCCCGTCGACGCGGCGCTGGAGGACGGGTGGCTGCGGCGGGAGGGCGACGAGGTGTACGCCACCGTCGACGTGCGCCCGTACGGCGGACCGGACGGCGAGGACTGGTTCATCGTCTCCGACCTGGGTTGCGCCGTGGGCGGGGCCGGCGGCATCGGCCGTCGTGAGGAGGGCGTGGTGCTGGGAGTGGGCGGCGCCTCCACGACTTTGGCCGGAATCACCGTCCGCGTCCCCGTGGGCTCGGCGCTCGACGTCGGCACCGGATCGGGCATCCAGGCCCTGCACGCGGCCCGGCACGCGACACGGGTCACGGCCACCGATGTCAACCCGAGGGCCCTGGAGTTCACCCGTTTGACGTTGGCGTTGTCCGGGGAGGCCGAGGCCGAACTGCTCGCCGGTTCCCTCTTCGAGCCGGTCGGCGACACCACCTACGACCTGATCGTGTCGAACCCGCCCTTCGTGATCTCCCCCGGCGCCCGCCTCACGTACCGCGACGGCGGCATGGGCGGAGACGACCTGTGCCGGACCCTGGTCCAGCAGGCCGGTGAGCACCTGAACCCGGGCGGGTACGCGCAGTTCCTCGGCAACTGGCAGCACGTCGAGGGCGAGGACTGGCACGACCGGCTCCGCTCCTGGGTGCCGCGCGGCTGCGACGCGTGGATCGTGCAGCGCGACGTGCAGGACGTGACGCAGTACGCGGAACTGTGGCTGAGGGACGCGGGCGACCACCGCA
The DNA here is from genome assembly GCF_041431415.1 of Streptomyces sp. NBC_00513. Lineage (GTDB taxonomy): Bacteria > Actinomycetota > Actinomycetes > Streptomycetales > Streptomycetaceae > Streptomyces. Next base: position 3,730,068 of record NZ_CP107845.1, on the reverse strand, counting down.
GCGATCCCGCCGAGTACGAGCGCCGCTACGCGGACTGGCTGGACGAGTTCGAGGCCCGCAAGACCAAGGCGGTCGGCTTCGGCTGGATCACGCTGCGCCGTACGGACGCGGCCGAGCCGTCGATCGTGGTCGAGGAATGGCCGCACTCGGTGGAGCAGCCGCTGGGCGAGGCCGTCCTGGCGCATTTCGCCCGCCAGGACTACCTGCGCGAACACGACGACGCGGCGCTGCTGTCGGGGTACTTCGTCCTGGCCGAGGAGATCGTCCAGGAGCAGGTCGGCGCGCCCGGCGCGGAGGACCCCGAGCATGTCGTGCTCCGGCAGAACCGCGGAATGCGCCGGGCCACGAAGGTGGACACCGTCGGGGCCGGGTTCGCCGGAGTGTGTGACGGCTCACTCAGCGCGGGCCGGATCCTGGACGCCATCGCCCAGCTGATGCAGGAGGACCCGGTGGTGCTGCGGGACCGGACCCCGGAGGCGATCCGGATGCTGGTGGAGCAGGGCTTCCTGGATCCCGTGCGCGATCCCGCGCCGTAGGCCCGGGGCGGGCGTGGCCGGCACGCGGCGCGCGCGACCGGGCGGCGGCGTCGATGTCGAAGCCGTGATGTAACCCTGGGTTCGCCTGCCGTACCTCCTCGGCCGGCAGGCTCCCGGGAAGTGGGATCCGGGGGGATCCCCGAGCGGCCCGGAAGCAAGGGGGGAACGGCATGGAACGCGGTCCGGCGATCTTCTCCGCGCTCGTGTTCCTGCTGTTCGGAGCCGCTCTGCTCGGCTGGACGGGAGCGCGTGCGCTGCACCGTGCGCCGGTGGCCGAGGGCGTACGCCCCGCCGTCGCCGTGCCCCTCGCGCTCCTGTCCGGAGCCGGCTCGCTGGCCCTCGGCGTCTGGTGCCTCCAGCGGTTCTGAGGCGGCCGTCCCGGAAGATGTTCCCCGAGTGGGAAACCCGACGTCGCAAGGGCCGGCGGTGGTGCGCGGGCCGGGGCCAGACGGCCCCCAGGCCACTCTGGCCGGTGACCGTGAGGGGTCCGCCGTGGCATCCGGGCGGCAGAAACGGCACTTGTCGGGTTACCGTTCGAGTGGCCGTTGCGGGCTTGTGCCGTTTGACACGGGTGCGGGTTGTACCGTCACACTCCGCAGCGTCGCCGTACCGCGACCGAGTGCCGACCGGAGAGAAGAGCCAAGTTGTCCCCGACTAGCGAGACCGCAAAGGGCGGCCGCCGACTCGTCATCGTCGAGTCCCCTGCCAAGGCGAAGACGATCAAGGGCTACCTCGGCCCGGGATACGTCGTCGAGGCGAGCGTCGGGCACATCCGCGACCTCCCCAGTGGCGCGGCCGAGGTTCCCGACAAGTACACCGGCGAGGTCCGTCGCCTCGGCGTGGACGTCGAACACGACTTCGCGCCGATCTACGTCGTCAACGCGGACAAGAAGGCCCAGGTCAGGAAGCTCAAGGAGCTGCTGGCCGAGTCCGACGAACTCTTCCTCGCCACCGATGAGGACCGCGAGGGCGAAGCCATCGCGTGGCACCTGCAGGAAGTCCTCAAGCCCAAGGTCCCCGTCCACCGGATGGTCTTCCACGAGATCACCAAGGACGCGATCCGCGACGCCGTCGCCAACCCGCGCGAACTCAACCAGCGCATGGTCGACGCCCAGGAGACCCGACGCATCCTCGACCGCCTCTACGGCTACGAGGTCTCGCCGGTCCTGTGGAAGAAGGTCATGCCGAAGCTGTCGGCGGGCCGCGTCCAGTCGGTGGCCACCCGCCTCGTCGTCGAGCGGGAACGCGAGCGCATCGCCTTCCGTTCCGCCGAGTACTGGGACCTGACCGGCACCTTCGGCACCGGCCGGGCCGGTGACGCCTCCGACCCCTCGACGCTGGTCGCCCGCCTGAACACGGTCGACGGCAAGCGCGTCGCCCAGGGCCGTGACTTCGGTTCGAACGGCAAGCTCAAGAGCGAGGTCCTGCACCTCGACGAGGCCGGCGCCCGGGCGCTCGCCACCTCGCTGGAGAGCGCTTCGTTCGCCGTCCGCTCGGTCGAGTCGAAGCCGTACCGTCGCTCCCCGTACGCCCCGTTCCGCACGACGACGCTCCAGCAGGAGGCCTCGCGCAAGCTCGGCTTCGGTGCGAAGGCGACGATGCAGGTGGCACAGAAGCTGTACGAGAACGGCTTCATCACCTATATGCGTACCGACTCCACGACGCTCTCCGACACCGCGGTGAACGCGGCGCGGGCGCAGGTCACCCAGCTCTACGGAGCCGACTACCTGCCGGAGAAGCCGCGCGTGTACGCCGGCAAGGTCAAGAACGCGCAGGAGGCGCACGAGGCGATCCGACCCTCGGGTGATCGTTTCCGCACTCCGGCCGAGACCGGCCTGACCGGCGACCAGTTCCGTCTGTACGAACTCATCTGGAAGCGGACCGTCGCCTCCCAGATGAAGGACGCGGTCGGAAACTCCGTGACCGTGAAGATCGGTGGACGCGCCGCCGACGGCCGTGACGCCGAGTTCAGCGCGTCCGGCAAGACGATCACCTTCCACGGCTTCATGAAGGCCTACGTCGAGGGCGCGGACGACCCGAACGCCGAGCTCGACGACCGTGAGAAGCGGCTGCCGCAGGTCGCCGAGGGCGACGCGCTGTCGGCCGAGGAGATCACGGTGGACGGCCACTCGACCAAGCCGCCGGCCCGGTACACCGAGGCCTCGCTGGTCAAGGAGCTGGAAGAGCGCGAGATCGGCCGTCCCTCGACCTACGCGTCGATCATCGGCACCATCCTCGACCGCGGCTACGTCTTCAAGAAGGGCACGGCCCTCGTGCCGTCCTTCCTGTCGTTCGCCGTGGTCAACCTGCTGGAGACGCACTTCGGCCGGCTCGTCGACTACGACTTCACGGCGAAGATGGAGGACGACCTCGACCGCATCGCGCGGGGCGAGGCCCAGTCCGTGCCGTGGCTGAAGCGGTTCTACTTCGGCGCCGAGGACGCGTCCGAGGTCGTACCGGCCGACGGCGACCACCTCGGTGGTCTCAAGGAACTCGTCACGGACCTCGGCGCCATCGACGCCCGGGAGATCTCCTCCTTCCCCGTCGGCGAGGGAATCGTGCTGCGCGTCGGCCGCTACGGGCCGTACGTGGAGCGCGGCGAGAAGGACGCCGAAGGCCACCAGCGGGCCGACGTCCCGGACGACATGGCTCCCGACGAGCTGACGGTGGAGTACGCGGAGGAACTCTTCGCGAAGCCGAGCGGCGAGTTCGAGCTGGGCACCGACCCCGTCAGCGGGAACCAGATCGTCGCGAAGGACGGCCGCTACGGGCCGTACGTGACGGAGATCCTGCCCGAGGGCACGCCGAAGACCGGCAAGAACGCGGTCAAGCCGCGGACGGCCTCGCTGTTCCAGTCGATGAGTCTGGACACGGTCACCCTGGACGAGGCGCTCAAGCTGATGTCCCTGCCCAGGGTCGTCGGAGCCGACGCGGAGGGCGTGGAGATCACGGCCCAGAACGGCCGCTACGGCCCGTACCTGAAGAAGGGCACGGACTCGCGGTCCCTGGAGACCGAGGGCCAGCTGTTCTCGATCACGCTGGACGAGGCGCTCGCCATCTACGCGCAGCCGAAGCAGCGCGGACGGGCCGCGGCCAAGCCCCCGCTCAAGGAACTGGGCACCGACCCGGTGAGCGAGAAGCCGGTGGTGGTGAAGGACGGCCGCTTCGGTCCGTACGTGACGGACGGCGAGACGAACGCGACGCTGCGGCGGGACGACGACGTCGAGACGATCACGCCGGAGCGCGGCTACGAACTGCTCGCCGAGAAGCGGGCGAAGGGGCCGGTGAAGAAGACGGCCAAGAAGGCCCCGGCGAAGAAGGCGCCCGCCAAGAAGGCCACGACGACCGCCAAGAAGACGGCGGCCAAGAAGACGACGACGGCGAAGAAGGCCACGGCGACCAAGAAGACGGCCGCGAAGAAGACGGTGGCGAAGAAGGCGACGACCGCTCCGGCGGCGTCGGACGACTAGCCGCGGCTGGCCGCCCGGGGCTGCCGGTCGTCGAAGGGCCCCCGCGCATGCTGCGAGGGGGCCCTTCGGGTTCTCCCGGAGAGGTGGGCGCGGGGCCGGGTGGAGGGGTGGGCGCGGGGTCACACCCGGGGTTGTCCACAGGCCTCCGCAGCCACGAAGCACAGCGGATAGGCTGGGCGGATGACGCGAGCCGAGCAGCCGACGGTCGTGACCGACACCGAGACCGCCGACGAGAACACCACCTACGACGAAGCCCTGGCCGCGGACTCCCGCGAGCGTGCGGTGCGTGCCCTGCTGCGCACCCCCAGACTGCGGCGTTTGTGGAGTGCCCAGTTGGTGAGCGGCATCGGCGATGCCCTCGCCCTGTTGGTCCTGGTGTTGCTCGCCTTTCAGGCGGCGGTCTCCGAGGGAACCTTCGGGGACGGATACCGCGGAGCGGCCCTGGCCGTCGCGGCCGTGTTCGGGGTCCGGGTCGTGGCCACCGTGCTCTTCGGGGCCGTGCTCCTCGGGCCGCTCGCCAAGCTGACCGCCCCCGGGGGCAAGCTCGACCGCCGCTGGACGATGGTCGGCGCCGACGGGGTGCGGATCGCACTGTTCGTCGTCGCCCCGCTCTGGCTGGACTGGATCCCGGCGCACGCCATGACCGCGCTCCTGGCCACCGTCTTCGTGTCCGGGGCCGCCGAACGACTGTGGACGCTGGCCAAGGACAGCGCGGCTCCGGCCCTGCTGCCCCCGCCGCCGCCGGAGGGGGCGACCGTACGGCCGCTCCCGGACCACCTCGACACGCTGCGGCGCCTGACCCTGCGCACCGCCTTCGCGGCGCTGCCCGTCGCGGCCGCCGCACTGCTCGCCTCGACGCTGGTCGGCCGTGCGCTCGGCCTCGGCGTGGAATGGTTCGCCGCGAACCAGGCCGCCCTGGGGTCCTACGTGGCCGCCGGTCTGTTCGCCGCTTCCGTGTCGCTGCTGCTCCCCCTGGTGCTGCCCGGCACGAAGACCCCGCGCCCGCGCTCCCCGCTGGAGGGACTGCGCGCCCCCAAGGCAGGCGACCGTCCCGACAAGGGCCGTACGGGCGCCGTCCCGCTGCTCGTCCTGGCCTCCGCCGCCGTCGCCGGAGCGGTGGCCTCCGCCGCCTCCGTATCCGTACTGCACGGCTTCGACCTGGGCGGCGGACCCGCTTCGTACGCCCTGCTGGTCCTGGCGCTGGTCGGTGGCACCGGCCTCGGCATCCGCGCGACCCAGGCCGGCAAGATCCTTCCCGCCCTGTCGCGGCGCAGGCTGCTCGCCCTCGCCATAGCGGTGACCGGGCTCGCGCTGCTGCTCGTCGGGCTGGTCCCGGACATGGCGACCGGGCTGTTCCTGGCCCTGCTCGCGGGCACGTCCGCCGGTACCGCCGCCCATACCGCGCACACCCTGCTGGACCAGGAGACCGAGGAGTTCCGTCGGGCCCGGGTCACCGAGCACCTCCAGGCCGTCGTGCGGGTGGCCGTGGCCGTCGGGGCGGTGGCCGCCCCGCTGCTGGCCGCCGCGATCGGTCCGCACCGGCTGACCGGCGGCGAGGTCGTCTTCTCGCACGGCGGCGCGGCCTTCACCCTGATGCTGGTCGGCGCCCTGCTGCTGCCCGTCGCCGTGGTGGTGCTGACCAAGGCGGACGACCGCAGCGGAGTACCGCTGCGCCGCGACCTGCGCGAGGCACTGCGCGGTGGGGAACCGCTCCAGGCCGCCTCCGCCACCGGCTTCTTCATCGCCCTGGAAGGCGGTGACGGCGCCGGCAAGTCCACCCAGGTGGAGGCGCTGGCCGACTGGATACGGGGCAAGGGCCACGAGGTCGTCGTCACGCGCGAGCCGGGAGCCACCCCGGTCGGCAAGCGGCTGCGCTCGATCCTGCTGGACGTGTCCTCGGCCGGGCTGTCGAACCGCGCGGAGGCGCTCCTGTACGCCGCCGACCGTGCCGAGCACGTGGACACCGTGGTCCGGCCCGCCCTGGAGCGGGGCGCCGTGGTCATCTCCGACCGCTACATCGACTCCTCGGTGGCCTACCAGGGCGCCGGCCGCGACCTGTCCCCGACCGAGATCGCCCGGATCTCCCGCTGGGCCACGGGGGGACTCGTACCGAACCTGACCGTGCTGCTCGACGTGTCGCCGGAGACGGCCCGGGAGCGATTCACCGAGGCGCCGGACCGGCTGGAGTCGGAGCCCGCGGAGTTCCACCGGCGCGTGCGCTCCGGGTTCCTGACGCTGGCCGCGGCCGACCCCGGGCGCTACCTGGTGGTGGACGCGGGCCAGGACCCGGGCTCGGTGACCACCGTCGTCCGGCACCGCCTGGACCGGATGCTGCCGCTCTCCGAGCAGGAGATCGCCGCGCAGCTCGAAGCCCGACGGCTCGCCGAGGCCGAGGCGAAGCGCAAGGCGGAGGAAGAGGCGGCGCGCAAGGCCGAGGAAGAGCGGTTGCGCGTCGAGACGGAGGCCCGCAAGGCTCGCGAGGCCGAGGAGGCCCGCGTCAAGGCCGAGGCGGAGGCGGCGGAGGCCCGGCGGCTCGCCGAGGCCGAGGCCGTCCGCAAGGCGGAAGAGGAGCGGCAGCGCGTCGCCGAGGAAGCCCGGGCCCGGGCCGAGATCGAGCGACTGCGCGCGGAAGCCGAGGAGAAGGCCCGCGCGGCGGAGGCCGAGCGGCTGCGCGCCCAGGCGGAGGAGGAGGCCAGGCTGCGCGCCGAGGCCGAGGACCGGCGGCTGGAGAAGCAGCGCCGTGCCGAGGAAGCCCTGCTCAGGGCCGAGGAGGCACGCCGGTTGGCGGAGGCCTCGGCCGCCGCCTCGGCGGCTCGGGCGGCTGCCCAGGCCGCCGCCGCTCCGCCGCCCGCCCCGGCACCCGCACCCGCCGACGCCCCGGCGGAGGCGCCCGCGCCGAAGGTCGGGATGCGCAAGGACCCGCACCCGAACGACGCCATCACGGTGGAGACCCCTGTGGTCAAGCGGTTCGTGCAGCCCGACGACGTCACCCAGACGGTGCCCGTGCCGAAGGTCGACCCGGCCGCGGAGACCTCGGTGCTGCCGCCGGTCCGTGACGCGGGCCCGGCCGATGGTCCCGCTCGATCGGCGTCGGCGTCCTCCGGTCAGACCCCGTCCGCCTCCCGGCCGACGGCCCGCCGACCCCAGGAGAACCCCGCCGACCGGGTGCCCTCGGACATCTTCCGGGAGTCGGGGCACCGCGGGCGGGGCGCGAACCCGGACCGCGAGGACGACGTGACCCGCGAGCTTCCCGTCGTCGACGACGAGGGGCGGCCGCGTCGGGCGCCGTCGGACTGGGCCGAGGCGACCCCGATGGACGACCTGCCGACCCTGGCGGACGAACTGCTGGGCTCGCGCAAGGACGACGAGGACGACGAGGACCGCCGGGGTCGCCGCCGCTGAGCGGCCCTCGGCCCTCGGCCCCCGGCCTGAGTGGGCGCTGACAGCGCTGACGGTGCGCGAGACGCTGGCGGTGCGGGCGGTGCGGGCGGTGCGGGCGCCGTCGGTGTCAGTGCCGTCCGTCAGAATGTGCACAGGTACGCACGGACAGTGAAAGGTGGTGGGCGGGATGCCCGTATGGGACGACCTGGTGGGTCAGGAGCGCGTGCAGACGCAACTCGCCGCCGCCGCCCGTGACGCCGACGCGCAGGTCACGGCCACGTCGGACGGGACACCGCTGCCCGCCGGGTCCAGGATGACCCACGCCTGGCTGTTCACCGGCCCGCCGGGATCGGGGCGGGCCACCGCGGCCCGCGCCTTCGCGGCGGCCCTCCAGTGCACCAGCCCCGACCGCGCCCTCGGCGGGGAACCGGGCTGCGGCTTCTGCGACGGCTGCCACACCACGGTGATCGGGACACACGCCGATGTGGAGATCGTCCGTACCGATCTCCTCTCCATCGGTGTGAAGGAGACCCGGGCCCTGGTCCGCCGGGCCCAGTTGTCGCCGGCCGTCGGGCGTTGGCAGGTCATCGTCCTGGAGGACGCCGACCGGCTCACCGAAGGCGCCGGCAACGTCCTGCTCAAGGCCGTGGAGGAACCGGCCCCGCGGACGGTGTGGCTGCTGTGCGCGCCCTCCCTGGAGGACGTGCTGCCCACCATCCGCTCCCGCTGCCGGCACCTGACCCTGCGCACTCCACCCGTGGCCGCCGTCGCCGAGGTGCTGATGCGCCGTGACGGCATCGAGCCCGCCCTCGCCGCCGCGGCCGCCCGTGCGACGCAGGGCCACATCGGCCGGGCCCGCCGACTGGCCACCGACGAAGCCGCCCGATCACGGCGCAACGCCGTGCTCAGACTGCCGCTCCGGGTGAACGACGTGGGCGACTGCCTCAAGGCCGCCCAGGAGCTCGTCGACGCCGCCGCCGAGGACGCCAAGTACCTCGCCGAAGAGGTCGACACCAAGGAGACCGAGGAACTGCGGGCCGCGCTCGGGGCCGGAGCGGGCGCGGGCAGCAGGATGCCGAGGGGGACCGCGGGCGTCATGAAGGAGTTGGAGGACCGGCAGAAGCGCCGCCGCACCCGTACCCAGCGCGACAGCCTCGACTTGGCGCTCACCGACCTCACCGGCTTCTACCGGGACGTGCTGGCCCTCCAACTCGGCTCGGGCCTCGCCATCGCCAATGAGGAGATACGGGCCGACCTGGACCGGATCGCCCGGGACTCGGGCCCGGAGCGCACGCTGCGGCGCATCGAGGCGATCATCGGCTGCCGGGAGGCCCTCGACCGGAACGTGGCCCCGCTGCTCGCCGTCGAGGCCATGACGATGGCGCTGCGCGCGGGCTGACCCCCGAGGCCGGACGGCGCCGGCGGGTGTTGGCCGACCGCCGTTCGCCGTCCGCCGTCCGTTGACCTGTTCACCCGTACGAGCGTTCCTGCGCGGCCGCCGGGACTCTCCCGGCCCGCGCCGGGCGGTGGCCCGTGCCCGGCGCGGCGGTCGGTCGGCCCGGACCGGCGGGCCCGGCCGGGTGCTCCGGCAGGCCTTAGGCTCGCCGCATGGACACCAGTCGCCTGCTGCGCACCACCGGAACCGTGATCGCAGCCGCCGGGCTGCTGCTTGCCGGGTGCACTTCGGAGGGTTCCGGGGGAACCCGCGCCTCCGCGTCCTCGTCCGGGAACACGCCGAAATCCACGGCCGGCACGGCCGCGCCGGGGGCCGTCCCGGCCGCGCTGCGTCCGTACTACGGGCAGAAGCTGAGCTGGCGCGACTGTGGTGTCCCCGGTTTCCAGTGCTCCACCATGAAGGCACCGCTGGACTACGCGAACCCCGGCACCCCCGGTTCGGCGCAGTCCATCGACATCGCGGTGGCCCGCCGCGTGGCCACCGGCCCGGGCAAGCGGCTCGGTTCGCTCGTCGTCAATCCGGGCGGGCCCGGCGGGTCGGGCATCGGGTACCTCCAGGCGTACGCGGGCATCGGCTACCCGGCGGCCGTGCGGGCCCGGTACGACATGGTGTCCTTCGACCCGCGCGGGGTGGAGCGCAGCAGCCCCGTCGAGTGCCTGTCCGGACCGGAGATGGACCGGTTCACCCAGGTGGACCAGACGCCGGACGACAAGGCCGAGCAGGCCCTGCTGGTGGCGGCGTTCAAGAAGTTCGCGGCGGGCTGCAAGACGCGCTCGCAGCGGGTCCTGCCGCACGTCTCCACCGTCGACGCCGCACGCGACATGGACATCCTCAGAGCGGCGCTGGGCGACGAGAAGCTGTCGTACGTCGGGGCCTCGTACGGCACGTTCCTGGGGGCCACGTACGCGGACCTCTTCCCGGGCCGGGTCGGCCGGCTGGTCCTGGACGGGGCCATGGACCCGTCCAGGCCCGCGCTCGAACTCAACCGGGACCAGACGGCCGGGTTCGAGACGGCCTTCCGGTCCTTCGCCAAGGACTGCGCGAAGCAGCCGGAGTGCCCGCTCGGCTCGGGCGACCCGGACGCGGTGGCGCAGCGGCTGAACGAGTTCTTCCGCAAGCTGGACGCCCAACCCGTGCCCTCGGGAGACCCGGCCCGCCCCCTCGGGGAGTCACTGGCGACGACCGGGGTGATCGCCGCGCTGTACGACGAGAGCGCGTGGCCGCAACTGCGCGAGGCGCTCACCTCCGCGATGAACGGCGACGGGGCCGGCCTGCTGGCGCTCGCCGACAGCTACTACGAGCGCGAGGCGGACGGCACGTACGCGAACCTGATGTTCGCCAACGCCGCCGTGAACTGCCTCGACCAGCCACCTGCCTTCTCCGGTCCGGAGGCGGTCCAGGCGGCGCTGCCCTCCTTCGAGAAGGCCTCCCCGGTCTTCGGCGCGGGGCTGGCCTGGGCCTCGCTGAACTGCACGTACTGGCCGGTCAAGGCGACCGGGTCGGCGCGGGCGCTGGAAGCCAAGGGCGCCGCACCGATCGTGGTGGTGGGCACCACCAGGGACCCGGCGACCCCGTACAAGTGGGCGCAGTCCCTGGCGGGGCAGCTCGACTCGGGCACGCTCCTGACGTACGACGGCGACGGGCACACGGCGTACGGACGCGGCAGCGACTGCATCGACACGGCGATCAACACGTACCTGCTGGAGGGCAAGGCGCCGAAGGACGGCACCAAGTGCTGACGGGCCCGCGCACGGCACATCGACCTTCTGCGGGTGACCATTTCAGCCGGGTTTGTGGGTGTTTTCTGAGCCCCGGACAACCCGGTTCAGGGCACCCGGTTTAACCCTGTAGACTTGGCGCCGCTGCTGATGAGAGCGTCCCTTCGGGGGAATTCTCGTCTCCCAGCGGTGCCGCCTTAGCTCAGTTGGCCAGAGCAACGCACTCGTAATGCGTAGGTCTCGGGTTCGAATCCCGAAGGCGGCTCTGTAGAAGCCTCAGGACTCACTCGCCGTGACCTGGGGCTTTTGCTTTTTCCGGGGGCGGGCGGCGCATGCGGCGGCTGGGAACCGCGATCCCGTGCGTGAGCATCCCTCGCGGGAGCGGAGGGGAGCGTTCTGCTCGGTGGGTTTCTTTCGCGTGGTCATGCGGCCCCCTTTCTGCTGCGTGGGCGCGAGTGGCGTGCCCAACGCCTGCCGTGCCGTGTACGCATGGTCCGTTGGAGCGCCGGGCGCCGGTACAGAGGCCGGTGGGGCGCGGGTTGATCTCCGCCGCTCCGACCGCGTGTGGGGTGTGCCGCCCGCGGACTAGGGTCGTCCGCGAGGAACGGACGAGGGAGAACAGACATGCACGGTCAGCCGGCGGAGCACGCCACCCGGTCCCCGCAGGAAGGCGCCGGGGTCGTCCTGCGCGTCGCGGGCGAGGCGGACGTCCCGATCGCCGCCGAGTTGTTCCGCGGTTATCTGGACTTCTACGAGGTGACCGTCGAGGACCCCGACCAGCCGCGCGCCTTCCTCGCCGAACGCATCCGCAAGGACGAGTCGCTCGTCCTGCTCGCCGATGTCCCGGAGATCGGAACGGTCGGCTTCGCCCAGGTGTACCGCACCTTCTCCTCGCTCTCCATGCGGCCGATCTGGATCCTCTACGACTTGTACGTCGCCCCGGCCGGCCGGCGTACCGGCGCGGGCCGGGCGCTGCTGCGCGAGGTCCTGCGCCGCGCGGCCGAGGCCGGGGTCGCAGGCGTACAGCTGGAGACCGCCTACGGCAACCACATCGCCCAGGGGCTGTACGAGTCGGAAGGGTTCGAACGCGACGCGTTCCACGTCTACTTCCACGGCCTCGACTGACCCGCTTCCGCCCCGCCCCCGCTCCCGAGCGCCAAGGGCCGAACGGCCAACGCCCCGAACGCCCGTCGTGCCGGCCGTGTTTCACGTGAAACATCGCCGTGGGGCGCTCACTTCGCGTCGGCGTAGCACTCCACGACCGCCGTGGTGAACGGGAACCGGACCGGCGTGTCGCCGAAGGCGATCCGCCCGGCCCGGTCACCGGCCGCGCGGATGGCCTCCGCGACGGCCTCGGCCTCCTCCGCCGGGCAGTGCACGATGACCTCGTCGTGCTGGAAGAACACCAGCTCGGCCCGCATTCCGGCGGCGGCGATGGACTGCCGCAGCGCCGCGAGCAGCAGCAGCGCCCAATCCGCCGCACTGCCCTGGACGACGAAGTTCCGGGTGAACCGGCCGCGCGCGCGGGTGTTGGTGGAGGCGTAGCTCGGGGTCCAGCCGTCGTCCCGGTCCTGCGGCATGCCTGCCTCGCCGTCCGGGTCCGTGTCGGCGACGGAGACCGGAGGCGGGCAGGTCCGGCCGAGCCAGGTCCGTACGAGCCGCCCCTCCTCTCCGGCCCGGGCGGCGTCGTCCACGTACGCCACGGCCCGGGGGAAGCGGCGCCGGAGGGCGGCCAGGTTCTTGAGGCCGTCGCCCGAGGTCTGCCCGTACACCGCGCCGAGGACGGCCAGTTTGGCCATGTCCCGGTCCCCGGAGAAGCCCTGCCGGGAGATGGCCGTGTAGAGGTCCTCGGGACGGCCCGCGACTTCCATGAACGCCGGGTCGCGGGAGATCGCGGCCAGCACCCGGGGCTCCATCTGGTCGGCGTCCGCGACGACGAGCCGCCAGCCGGGGTCCGCGACGACGGCACGCCGGATCACCTTGGGGATCTGCAGGGCTCCGCCGCCGTTGGTGACCCAGCGGCCGGTCAGGGTGCCTCCGGGGATGAACTCGGGGCGGAAACGGCCGTCGTGGACCCAGTCCGCGAGCCAGGACCAGCCGTGGGCGGTGTGGATCCGGTACAGCTTCTTGAACTCGACCAGCGGTTTCACGGCCGGGTGGTCCAGTTCCTGGATTTCCCAGCGGCGGGTGGACTTGAGCTTGATCCCGGTCTCGGCGAAGGCCTTGATGACGTCGGCGGGCAGATCGGGGCGCACCCGGCGACCGAACGCGGCCGACACCTCGTCGGCCAGCTCGGCGAGTCGGCGGGGCTGCCCGCTGCCCGCGTACCGCTCGCCGAGCAGCTCGGTGAGCAGGGCGCGGTGCGTGTCGGCCCGCCAGGGAAGCCCGGAGCGGTGCATCTCGGCGGCCACCAGGAACGCGGCCGACTCGGCCGTGGTGAGCAGCCGCATCCGGTCGGGGTGGGCGGTGGCGTCGTGCCGTTCCACCTGGTCGGCGTGGACGGCGAGCAGGGCGTCCAGCGGGACCGGGGCGGGCTGCGGGTCGAAGAGGGAGTCCTGGGCACCGGGTTCGGCGGCCCGCTGCGGGGGATCCGGCGGAACGGGCCTGCCCTCCAGCCGGGCCCAGGCGGCGGCGGCCGAGCGGGGCTCGCCGAAGCGGCCCTCGTGGCGGAGCAGCAGCAGTTCGGCGTTCTCGATGTCGTAGCACCGCTCGATGCGGACCCCGGCGGCGAGCAGGCGCGGATACACGGCGGCGGTGGACCGCCATACCCACCGGGTGCCGTCCGGCGCCGCCCGTACGGCCTCGGCGACCTGCCGCGCGCGCACCGCCGACGCCCCGGCCGTCAGGGCCCCGCCACCACCGCCACCGCCACCACCGCCATCGCCACCGCCGCCGGGCGCGATGGGGGCGGCGTGCCACCAGCCGTCTCCGTCCTCGGCGAGGGCCCAGCGGGGGGTGCGGTCGGTCATGTCCGCGAGTGTCCCACCGGGGTGTGACAGGGGTCCCGCACCCCTGTCCGACCTGCGCGGCGGTGGCCCCGGTGGGCCGTGCCAAGCTGGAGCGGTGAGAGACATCGTCGACCGTGCCTGCGAAGCCGCCCTGTACGCCGAAGGCGACAGTGGCCTGGACACCGGAGCCTCGCTGCTCGCCGCCGACACGGCCCGCTGGAGCGGGGCCGCGCGGGAGCTGCTGGCACGCGGGGAGGGGTACGTACGGCAGGCCTGGGAGCGGGGCTGGCGGCCGGCCGACGTGGTGCGACTGGTGCGCCGGGACCTCGACGAGACGCACGTGCGGATCACGGAGGACCTGGTCGCCGCCGAGGCGCGGCGGTACGCGCGCCTGCCCGAGCGGTGGACCGACGCCGAGGTGTGGTGGGGGGACGACACCGGGTACGGAGACGCCCTCGCGGCGCGGGAGCGGACGGACCGGTTCTCCCTGGCGACCTCCGTCCTGGAGGTGTTCCGGCTGCTGATCCGACTGCCCTCCATCGAGCCCGTCGGGCCGCTTCCCGGCGACCCGGCGGACGCCCTGGAGCACACCCACATCGAGCCCCGCATGCTGGGGCGGATCCGCGCGCTGCTGGCGAAGGCCGAGGCGACGAACTTTCCCGAGGAGGCCGAGGCGCTCAGCGCGAAGGCCCAGGAGCTGATGGCCCGGCACACGGTGGACGAGGCCCTGCTGGCCGCGCGCGGCGCCGGACCGGACCGGCGGCCCGGCGCCTGCCGGATCGGGGTGGAACCCCCGTACGAGGAGGCCAAGGCGGTACTGCTGGACGCGGTCTCCACCGCGAACCGCTGTCGGGCGGTGTGGAACAGCGGCTTCGAGTTCTCCACGGTGGTCGGCTTCGAGAGCGACCTGGAGGCGGTGGAACTGCTCTACACCTCGCTGCTGGTGCAGGGGACGGCGGCGATGACCCGGGCGGAGGCGGCGCAGCGCTCCGGCGGACGCAAGCGAACCAAGACGTTCCGGCAGTCGTTCCTGTTGGCGTACGCGAGCCGGCTGGGTCAGCGGCTGGCAGAGACGGCCGAGCACACCGCCTCCGAGGCCCCCGACAACCTGCCCGCCCTGGTGGCCCGCGACGTGGCGGTCACCTCCCGGGCCGAGGAGATGTTCCCCCGTACGACCACGACCCGGCTGCGCGGTGCCACCGACCTGGCGGGATGGGAGGACGGCACGGCGGCCGCCGACCGGGCAAGAGTGGGCGGCGGCGAGCGCCGCTCCCTGCGGGGGTGAGCCTCGCCGCCCTGCCCGTTTCGCCCTGACACCCCCCAGCCCCGCCCAGCCGCCCCGCCTCAGTGCCCCGTCGGGGGCGTCGGGCCCGGCGCGGGGGAGTCCTCCGCGCGCAATGCCCGCGTCTCCGACTTCAGGATCCGCATGGACCGGCCCAGCGAGCGGGCCATGTCGGGCAGCTTCTTCGATCCGAACACCAGCAGGCAGACGACGAGCAGCACGATCAGGTGCCAGGGCTCAAGGGCGTTGCGGAGCATGAAGTACCCACCTTTCGGACGATCGCGGTCGTGAGGGTCGTGAGGGTCGTGGCGGTCGTGAGGAGTGTGAGGGTCGTGAGGAGTGTGACGGTCGTGAGGGTCGTGCCGGTTGTGATGATCCGCCTTATGGAACAGCCATGTGCCATACCTGTACAAATCTGAAGAAGTCCTGAAAGGGCTCTAGGCTCGACCCCATGAGCTGGCTCCGGGCGCTGAAGCACACCGCCCGGACCGGCATGAAGGTCGAACGCACCCGCCTCGAACCGCTCGTCGCCCTTCGCGCAGCCATCGGCCTCGCGATCGTGATCGGCTTCGGGCTCGCCTTCCTGGGGCCAGGAGCGGCCGCCAGCTCCGCCTTCGGCGCCTTCATGGCCGCCATCGCCACCTTCCAGAAGAGCTGGCGCCCCCGCCCCGTCCTCGCCCTCGCCTCCGGGCTGACCCTGGCCGTCTCCACCTTCGTCGGTTACCTCATCGGCTCCTCGCACACGGGCCTGTTCCTCGCCCTGCTCGCCGTCTGGACCTTCGCGGCGGGCCTGCTCTGGGCGGCCGGTCCCACCGCCGGGATCATCGCCTCCGGCAACGTCGCGGTCATGCTCGTCACCGTGACCCTGCCGACCTCCGTCGCGCAGGCCGCCGGGCACGCCGCGATGATCGCCGCCGGCGGGGTGGTGCAGGCCCTGCTGATCGTGCTGTTCCCGATCCGTCGCTGGGGCGCCCAGCGCGACGCCCTGGCCGACGCCCTCGCCGCCGAGGCCGACTACGCCCGCCGGCTGCGCCACGACCCCGTCTGCGCCTTCGACCCGCAACCCCTGATGCGGGCCCGGGACGCCGCCACCGTGACCGCGCGTCAGGCCCGCCGCCGGCCCGCCGAACTGCACGGGGCGCGGGGGCTCGCCGAACGGGTCCGGCCCGTCCTGGCCTCCCTCGCCGACCCGGCCGTCGGGGCGCCGGCCGAGGGCCCGGCGCGGGACCGGGTACGGGAACTGCTGGACGCCGCCGGCACGGTGCTGGACGCCGCCGCGCGGGCGATCCGGCACGGGGACCCGGTACGCCTGCCCGCGCCGGCCCTGGCCGTGCTGAAGTCCCCCGACACGGCGGACCTCCTCACCGGCGCGCCGCAGCGGGCCGCGCGCCGGCTCGCCGCGCTGCTGGACGACGTGCTGGAGACCGCCGAGCCCCGCTCCGGCCGGCTCGTCGCCCCCGACGAGTCGATGCTGCGGCCGACCCTCACCGCGCTGGTGCCGACGGTCCTGAGGTCCGTACGGGCCGAACTGCACCCGGACTCGCCGATCCTGCGGCACGCCGTGCGCGTCACCGTCGTGGCCTGCGCGGGCTACCTCATCGGGCAGGTCCTGCCGTTCGGGCACGGCTACTGGGCTCCGATGGCCTCCGTCATGATCATGCGGCCGGACTTCAGCCAGACGTACGCGCGGGCCGTGGCCCGCTTCACCGGAACCCTCGTCGGGGTCGCCGTCGCCACCGGCATCGTGCAGCTCGCGCAGCCGGGGATGTACCTGTCCGGGTTCCTCGCGGTGGTCAGCGCGGGCCTCATGTACGTCCTGATGCGCACCGGCTACGCCGTCTCGCAGGTCTGCGTCTCCGCGTACGTCGTGTTCCTGCTCGGCATGGGCGGTGTCCGCTGGGACCAGACCGTGCCCGACCGGGTCGCGCTCACCCTGGTCGGCGGACTCCTCGCGATGCTCGCCTACGCCCTCTACCCGGCCTGGGAGACCCCGAGGCTGCGGACCCGCCTCGCCGACTGGATCGCGGCCGACGGACGGTACGCGGCGGCCGTGCTCGGGCACTACGCGGCCCCGGCCGACGCCCGGCGGGCCGACGTGCGCACCGCCCTGCTGGCCGCCCGGGACGCCCGGATCGACTGGCAGGACGCCGTGGACCGGGCGGCCGGGGAACCGGTGCGCCACCGCGGCCTGTCCCGTGCGGCGGCCGACGGCGCGGGCGAGGCGGTGGCCGCCTTCGGGCGCAACGCGATGCTGTTGGAGGCCCACCTGCCGGACCGCTCCCAGGCGCCGGTGCCCGGTGCGGCGGCCCTGGCCGAGGCGGTGCGTGCCGACAGCGAGGCGGGGGCGAAGGCGGTACGGGAGCGGGGTGTGCCGGGCTGGGAGCGCGTGCGCGCGCTCGTGTCGGAGGAGGGTGCGCCGGTGTGGGGCGCCCGGGACCCGGGTGTTCTGCGCGCGGCCGGTGTGCAGCTCCTGGAGGCGCTGGACGAGGTGTCCGAGGCGCTGCGGACCTGAGGGCGCGGGTCCACCGCGCCCGCCTCCCCGTGCACCGACGCGGGCCCACCGCCGTTGCCTTCCCGGTCACCGACGGCCGGAGGGAGGCCCCCCGCGCGAATGCGCCGGTCCCTCCCGGGAGAATGCGGGGGGCGCTCCCACGGCGAATTCGAGGGTCGCTCCCGTGACGAAAGTGACGGGGGGTCCGGTGACGACCACAGCACCCTCCGTGCACGTGCATCTGCCCATGCAGCTGCTTATGAACACAGCTATGATCCGGTGCAGTTGACATCTGCACTATCGGGGGCTTCCTGTGGACCACGCGTACAACGGGATGGCAGCTGCAGAACTCGCTTCCTTGTACGGGCTGACCTGGCAGAAGAGCAGACACAGCAACTCGCAAGGTTCCTGTGTCGAGTTCGCGAGACTGCCGGGCGGCGATGTCGCCATGCGCAATTCGCGATTCCCGGACGGTCCGGCTCTGGTCTACACGCCGGCGGAGATAGAGGCGCTGCTCCTGGGCGTCAAGGACGGCGAGTTCGACCACCTGATCGCCTGATCGGAACAGCGCAATGATCAAGCCATGCACGTGCACTGGCCGGGACTGATCGAAAGGATCAATCCCGGCCGGTTGCCGTTCATGCGCCGAATCGCCCCGCCGGCGAACGCGAGCGAACGCGGCTGAGCGCGGGTCAGTCCTGGAGCATGAAGAGCGCCCAGACGACCTTGCCCGTCAGGCGCCCGGCGAGCGGGTGCCAACCCCAGCTGTCGCTGTACGAGTCCACCAGGAACAGCCCACGCCCGGACTCCAGGTCGAAGTTCTCCTCGGTCCGCTCCGGCGAGAACGCCCCGCCCGGCCGGTCCTCGCTGGGGTCCCGCACGGCGCACACCAATCGGGTGCTCCAGCGCATCAGGTGCAGCCGAACCGGCGGCTCCGGCACGTCCGAACCCGGGCGTCCCGCCCTGTCCTCGTCGGGCAGGGCATGGCGCAGCGCGTTGGTGACGAGCTCGGAGACGACGAGGGAGACATCGTCGAACCGGTCGTCGAGGCCCCACTGGGACAGCGTCGACCGGGTGAACGAACGGGCCCCGCGCACGGCCTCGAAGCGGGCGGGCAGGGCACAGGAGGCGGACCCGGAGACAGCCGTGGGGTCGACCGGGGGCAGCCCCTGCCGTAACGGCTCGAGCATGGTCGATCCATTCGTCCCCATGCGAGGCACTCCCGGGATTCGCGGACGGAGCGGCGGCTGTCGTCCAGAAAGAACTGCGGGGTGGGTCGGTCCGGCTCCTGCGCGAAGAAGAACGCAGGTGCGCGGGACCATCGTTCCGAATGCCGAAGCCGGATGCAAGGGCAGATGCACGTGCACGCGCCGGACCTGTCCCCTCCCGTGACGGTTCTTGCTCATTTCTTCCTACGCATACTTACGGACTTCTTTTCCGGGACGCCGGATTCCGTTACAGAACGAGTACGGGTCATAGCGTTTTGGTGGCAGACTGCGGGCCCTGGGGTTCGGGGGCCCCGGGACGCGACACACCGCGCAGACCACGCGCACACCATTGCGATGGGGAGGGCAGGACTAGTGACCGCAGACGCCGGCGGTTCCGTGGTGCGCCGCATCCTCCTGGGCTCACAACTCAGGCGACTCCGAGAATCCCGCGGCATCACCCGTGAGGCGGCCGGCTACTCGATCCGCGCATCCGAATCGAAGATCAGCCGCTTGGAGTTGGGAAGGGTGAGCTTCAAGGCAAGAGACGTCGAAGACCTCCTGACGCTCTACGGAGTGACCGACGGCGCGGAGCGGGAGTCCCTCCTGGGACTGGTCCGCGAGGCCAACGCCGCGGGTTGGTGGCACAGCTACGGCGACGTGCTGCCGGGGTGGTTCCAGACGTACGTCGGACTGGAGGGCGCCGCCTCGCTCATCCGCATCTACGAGGTCCAGTTCGTCCACGGACTGCTACAGACCGAGGCCTACGCGCACGCCGTCGTCAAGCGCGGCATGCCCGGAGCCACGGCCGGCGAGATCGACCGCCGCGTCGCCCTGCGCCTGGAGCGTCAGAAGGTCCTCGTGTCGGAGAGCGCCCCGGTCTTCCACGCCGTCCTCGACGAGGCCGCGTTGCGCCGCCCCTACGGCGACCGCGACGTGATGCGCGGGCAGTTGGAACACCTCATCGAGGTCTCGCAGCGGCCCAACGTGCAACTTCAGGTCATGCCCTTCTCCTTCGGCGGGCACGCGGGCGAGAGCGGAGCCTTCACCCTGCTGCGATTCCCGGAGTCCGATCTCCAGGACATCGTGTATCTGGAACAGCTCACCAGTGCCCTCTACCTGGACAAAGAAGAGGAAGTGGGTCAGTACACGCGGGCCATGGAGCGGCTCCAGGAGGACTGCCCCGACGCGGACCGGACCCGCGATCTCCTGCGCGGACTGCTCCAACTGTCTTGATCCGCACGTACTATGACGTCTGATCAGTGCATGGCGATGACCGATCGGTCTCCGGTGCAGCGCACGGGTGCGCGCTCGCAGTAAGGGATGGCATGTCCATATTCGACGACCTGGCTCACCAGTACATCGACGGCGAATGGCTGGCCGGCACCGGTTCGTGGGACATCATCGACGTCAACCCGTACAACGGGGAGAAGCTCGCGGCCATCACCGTGGCCACCGTCGAGCAGGTGGACCAGGCCTACCGCGCCGCCGAGCGCGCCCAGAAGGAATGGGCCACCACCAGCCCCTACGCGAGACGCGCCGTCCTGGAGCGGGCCCTGCGGATCACCGAGGAGCGCCGCAAGGAAATCGTCGAGGCGATGATCGACGAGCTCGGCGGGACGCGTCCCAAGGCCGAGTACGAGGTCGACCTCGCGATGGAGTTCATCCGCGAGGCGATCCAACTCGCCGTCCGCCCCGAGGGCCGCGTGCTGCCCTCCCTGGTCGCGGGCAAGGAGAACCGCGTCCAGCGGCTCCCCGTCGGCGTCGTCGCGGTCATCAGCCCCTTCAACTTCCCCTTCCTGGTCACGCTCAAGTCCGTCGCCCCGGCCCTGGCCCTCGGCAACGCCGTCCTGATCAAGCCGAACCAGAACGCGCCCGTGATCGGCGGCGGGGTCATCGCCAAGATCTTCGAGGACGCGGGCCTCCCGGCCGGCCTCCTCAACGTCCTGGTCACCGACATCGCCGAGATAGGCGACGCGATCCTCACCCACCCCGTCCCGAAGGTGATCTCCTTCGCCGGCTCGGACCGGGTCGGACGCCACGTCGGCGCGGTCGCCGCCCGCCACTTCAAGCGGACCGTCCTGGAACTCAGCGGCAACAGCGCGCTGGTCGTCCTCGACGACGCCGATCTCGACTACGCGGTGGACGCGGCCGTCTTCAGCCGGTTCGTGTACCAGGGCCAGGTCTGCATGGCCGCCAACCGCATCCTCGTCGACGCCTCGGTCGCCGAGGAGTTCACCGCGAAGTTCACCGCGCGGGTGCGCGGCCTGAAGACCGGTGACCCGCGCGAGGCCGACACCCACATCGGCCCGCTGATCAACTCCTTCCAGGCCGACGCCCTCACCGCGCTCGTGGACCGCGCCGTCGAGTCCGGCGCGCAGGCGCTCGTACGAGGGTCTACGCGCGGCAACCTCGTCGAACCGACCGTGCTGGCCGGCCTCCCCGAGGACTCCCCGCTGCCGGCCCAGGAGATCTTCGGCCCGGTCGCGCTGCTGATGGTCTTCGACGGCGAGGACGAAGCGGTCCGGCTCACGAACGCGACCCCGTACGGGCTCAGCGGAGCGGTGCACACGCGCGACGTGGAACGCGGGGTCCGCTTCGCGCAGCGGATCGAGACCGGGATGATCCACGTCAACGACTCCACCATCGGCGACGAGCCGCTGGCGGCCTTCGGCGGCGAGAAGGCCTCGGGTCTGGGCCGGCTGAACGGCGAGGCCACGGTGGAGGCCTTCACCACCCAGAAGTGGATCTCGGTGCAGCACGGACGGACGCAGTTCCCGTTCTAGGCGGGGCTCCTCTTAGACTCGGCCGGGCAAGCTGCAGGCGCGCACGTCCCGGGGAGAGCCGAGTTGACCAACATTCCGGAGACCGGGCGGACCCAGCGGGTCCAGAACCGCCTCGTGATCATCCAGATAGTGGTCTTCTCGCTGCTGCTGACGCTCGGCGGGCGCCTCTGGTACCTCCAGATCCGCAACGGCCAGGAATACACGGACGAGGCGAAGAACAACCACACCCAGCAGGTGGTCCAGCCCGCCGTGCGCGGTTCCATCCTCGACTCCCGAGGGGTCCCGCTGGCCGACAACGAGACCCGCATGGTGGTCTCCGCCAGCCGCACCGACCTGTCGAAGATGAAGGACCGCGGCAAGGACGTCCTGACCCGTCTCGCCGGGGTCCTCGGCCTCGACGCCGCCGAGGTCACCGACAGCGTCCGACTGTGCGACGCCAAGACCCCCAAGCCCTGCTGGAACGGTTCCCCGTACCAGCCGATCCCCATCACCGACGAGGCGACCACCGAGCAGGTCCTGGAGATACGCGAGCACGCCGAGCAGTTCCCCGGCATCACCGCCGAACCCACCGCCCTGCGCCGCTACGCCGCCCCCGACCAGGCCAACACCTCACAGGTGCTGGGCTACCTCTCGCCGGTCACCGACGAGGAGATCACCAAGGCCAAGAACTCGGACTCCCCCTACCTGCGCTCCGACCAGGTGGGCCGCTCCGGCCTGGAGCGCACGTACGACAAGGACCTGCGCGGCAAGGCCGGCGTGACCCACTACGAGGTGGACAACCTCGGCCGGGTCATCGGTCAGGCCGAGAGCGTGAAGCCGCAGCCCGGATCGAACGTCGTCACCTCGATCGACTCGCGGGTGCAGGCCGTCGCGGAGCGGGAACTGAACGGCGCGATGATCGAGGCCCGCAAGGGCTACGACAAGAACACGCACCGCAACTACGAGGCCGACTCCGGCGCCGTCGTCGTCATGGAGTCCAAGACCGGCCGGATCGTCGCGATGGCCTCCAACCCGACCTACGACCCCAACGCCTGGGTCGGCGGGATCTCGGCCAAGGACTACAAGGCCCTCACCGAGAAGGGCTCCAACTACCCGCTGCTGAACCGGGCCATCCAGGGCCAGGCCGCCCCCGGCTCCATCTTCAAGGTGGTCACCTCCACGGCCGCCGTGAACGCCGGCTACCCGTTCAACGGCCGCTACCCCTGCCCCAGCTCCTACTCGGTGGGCAACCAGACCTTCACCAACTTCGAGTCCCAGGGCTACGGGGACATCACCATCGGCAAGGCCCTCGAAGTCTCCTGCGACACCGTCTACTACGGCATCGCGGACCGCGAGTGGAAGAAGGACGGCGGCATCAAGCCCAAGAAGAACCCCGAGGACTGGTTCTTCAAGACGGCCCACGAGTTCGGCCTGGGCAAGCGCACCGGCATCGACCTGCCCAGCGAGGTGCCCGGCCGGGTCCCCGACCGGCAGTGGAAGAAGGACTTCTTCGAGGCGAGCAAGGCCGCCTGGTGCCGGGACGGCAAGAAGGACGGCACCTACGGCGAGCGGATCGCCTACGAGAACTGCCGCCAGGGCAACCAGCTCCGCGAGGGCGACGCGATCAACTACTCCATCGGTCAGGGCGACACCCTCGTCACCCCGCTCCAGATGGCCTCCGTCTACGCGGCCATCGCCAACGGCGGGACCCTGCACCAGCCCGCCGTCGGCAAGGCCGTCATCAGCCCCGACGGCACCTCGGCCCGGGAGATCGCGCCCAAGGAACTGGGCCGCCTCCCCATGGACGGGAAGCTCCGGGACAACATCGACCAGGCCCTGGCCTCCGTGGTCACCGACGGCAGCGCCGCCTGGCGCTTCGGCGGCTGGCCGCAGAAGCAGATCCCGATGCACGCGAAGACCGGTACCGCCGAGGTCCAGGGCAAGCAGACGACCTCGTGGTTCGCCTCGTACACCGCCGACTACTCGATCGTGATGACGATCTCGCAGGGCGGCACCGGCTCCGGGGCCTCGGGCCCGGCGGTCCGCAACATCTACGAGGCCATGTACGGCCTCGACGACGCCGGCAAGCAGGACCTGTCCAAGGCCCTCCTGCCCAAGCCCCGCACGGAGCTACCGGCGATCAAGCCGGAAGCCCGCTAGGCGGCACGGCACCCGCGCGGGCATCGGGAGGAACCGGTGCCCGACGCCGACCCATCGCGGACAGAAGCTGTCCGCAACCCTTCGTAACGTGTCTCTCGTCAGCAGAAGCGCACGAAACGAAGGCGGTCGGTTCCATGGTCACCCACGTCCCCGCAGAGGCCCACGGCGACGAGCGCGGCGCGCTGCTCTCCTTCGTGGAGGCCCAGCGCGGCGCCCTGCGCCGCTCCCTCCTCGGTCTGACCGAGGAACAGGCCGCGAGCCGTCCCAGCGCGAGCGAGCTGTCCCTGTCGGGGCTGCTCAAGCACGTCGCGGAGACGGAACTGAACTGGCTGCGGATGGCCCAGCGGAAGCCGAACGAGAAGCAGCGCACCGAGCAGACCTGGGGCGACGGTTTCCGCCTCGTCGAGGGCGAGTCCGTCGCCGCGATGTCGGCCTTCTGGGACGGCGTCGCCGCCGAACTGGAGGAGTTCGTCCGTGCGGTGCCGAGCCTGGACGACACCTTCCCGCTGCCCGAGGCGCCCTGGTTCCCCAAGGAGGGTCGGGTCTCGATGCGCTGGTTGCTGATGCACCTCGTGGAGGAGCACGCCCGGCACGCGGGCCACGCCGACATCGTCCGCGAGTCCCTGGACGGCAGGACCGCCTTCGAGCTGGTGGCCATGGAGAGCGGCGAGACCCGCGACCGCGGCTGACGCGGCGCGCGGGCTTGCACCTCACGCCGCGTGAGGGACCACAGTGAGGGGCGTACTCGACCAGAGGAGCGGGAACGATGGGCCATTCCGTGGGCCAGGTCGCCGGGTTCGCCGGAGTCACGGTGCGCACCCTGCACCACTACGACGAGATCGGGCTGCTCTCCCCGAGCGGCCGCAACCACGCGGGGCACCGGCGGTACGACGACGCCGACCTCGACCGGTTGCAGCGCATCCTGTTCTACCGGGAGCTCGGCTTCCCGCTCGACGAGGTCGCCGTATTGCTGGACGATCCGGAATCGGACCCGAGGGAGCACCTGCGCCGCCAGCACGCCCTCCTGACCGACCGGATCGCCCGGCTCCAGCAGATGGCCAAGGCCGTCGAGCACGCCATGGAGGCGAAGAAGATGGGCATCGACCTCACGCCCGAGGAACGGTTCGAGGTGTTCGGGGACAAGGATCCCGAGCGGTACGAGCAGGAGGCGCGCGAGCGCTGGGGGGACACCGAGACCTACGCGGAGTCGCGGCGCCGGGCCGCCGGCTACACGAAGGACGACTGGAAGCTGATGCAGGACCAGGTGGCGGACTGGGGCGTCCGCTACTCGGCCCTGATGGACGCCGGCGAGCCGGCCGACGGCGAGCGCGCCATGGACATGGCCGAGGAGCACCGGCAGCACATCGGCACGTGGTTCTACGACTGCGGGTACGAGCTCCACACCTGTCTCGGCGACATGTACGTCTCCGACGAGCGGTTCAAGGAGTTCTACGACTCGATGCGGGCGGGTCTCGCCGAGCACCTGCGGGACGCGATCACCGCCAACGCCATCCGGAAGGCGTAGCCGGGGCACGGGCAGAAGTTCCCCGCCCGGTCCCCGCAGGTACCTGGAACCTGGCGGGGACCGTGTGCGTTCATAATTGGAACCACCCGTCCTGCCTCGTGTCCCCGCACACACCCCCCGATCCAGGAGATCCCGGAACTCGTGTACACGCTTGCGCTCGGCCCTGAGTGGCTGTCCCCGGAGTACCTGATCGGGCATTTCGGCCTGATCGGCATCCTGGTCATCGTCTTCGCGGAATCCGGCCTCTTCGCGTTCCTGCCCGGCGACTCCCTGCTCTTCACCGCGGGCCTGTTCGTCGCGAGCGGCGACATCAGCCAGCCGCTGTGGCTCGTGTGCACCCTGATCGTGGCCGCGGCGATCATCGGTGACCAGGTGGGCTACCTGATCGGCAAGTACTTCGGTCCGAAGCTCTTCAACCGCCCGAACAGCAAGGTGTTCAAGCGGGAGAATCTCGACGCCGCGCACGACTTCATGGAGAAGCACGGCCCCAAGGCGATCGTGCTGGCCCGCTTCGTGCCGATCATCCGCACCTTCGCGCCGATGGTCGCGGGCGCCGGCGCGATGAAGTACCGCACCTTCCTGACCTACAACGTCATCGGCGGCATCGCCTGGGGTGCGGGCGTCACCTGCCTCGGCTATCAGCTCGGCCAGTTCGACGTCATCAAGGACAACGTCGAGACGATCTTCATCGGCATCGTGCTGATCTCCGTCATCCCGGTGATCTTCGAAGTGCTCAAGGCCCGCAAGAACAAGGCGAAGGCCGGCGAGAGCGCCGCCCGGCCCGGCGACGGCGCCCAGGACGACCCGCAGCCCCCCGGTGGGCGCGGCCGGCACGCGAAGCGCTAGCCAACCCCGTGCGGACCCTCCCCGGACCCGCACACGGCCTCACAGGGCCGCGCACACGGCCCTCCCCTACGACGAACGCCCCGCCCGACCCTTCCGGTCCGCGGGGCGTTCGTCGTAGGGGAGGTCGCAGGGGGAGCGTTCTAGAACCCGCGCGTGCGCTTCGCGGCCCGGCGGTTGGCGGCGCTCGCGGCCCCCGGGATGCGCATGAAGAGCCGCGAGGCCTCCGACCCGAGGTTGACGCCGATCGCGATGGCCAGGGCGATGGCCGCGGCGTTCACCAGCGACCCGAGCCCCTCGTTGAACCGGTTCTCGGCGATCAGCAGCAGTCCGTAGTACGTGGCCGAGCCCGGCAGCAGCGGGCCGATCGCCGCCGTCGTGTAGGGCAGGGCGGAGGCGAAGCGGTAGCGGGAGAAGAGCTGCCCGAACAGGCCGACCAGCCCGGCCGCGATGGCCGTGGACGGCACGGGCGGGATCTCGCCCGCGTAGTGCAGGGCCCCGAAGGTGATCCAGGCGACGGCGCCGTTCAGCGTCACGATCAGCACAGTGGAACGTTCCTGCTGGAGCAGGACCGCGAACGTGAACACCAGCACCATCGACGCGGCGATCTGGATCAACGGCCGCTGGGTGATCTGGAGGACCTCGTCGGGGTTCGGCTGCGCGTCGAGCTGGAGCCCGATGTACAGCACGACCAGCACGCCCATGATGATGCCGATGAAGAGGTACATGACCTCCAGCAGTCGGGCCGACGCCGTGATGTAGTAGCCGGTCAGACCGTCCTGCACGGCCGCGACCAGGGCCCGCCCCGGCAGCAGCGCGAACAGCCCACCGGTGATCACCGCCGAGGCCTTGACGTCGATCTCGGCCAGCTTCAGCGCCACCCCTATCGCGGCGGGCGGCATCGCGGCGACCACGAACTGGTAGAACTCCGGCAGTCCGCGCCCCGCGCACAGCCAGGCCAGCCGGTCGCCCAGGACCGCCCCGATCGCGGCGGCCAGGAAGACCAGCACCCCACCGCCGACCAGGGTGGAGGCCGCCCCGGCGAGCAGCCCGGCGGACGCGGTGAGCATCCACCCGGGGTACGGGTGCCTGTTGCGGCGGATCTCGGCGAGGCGGCGGTAGGCCTCCTCCAACGAGACGTCCATCTCGTGGGCGCTGATGTCGTCCACCAACCGGAAGACGGCCGCCAGCCGGTTGTAGTCGGTACCGCGCCGGCGCACCGTCCGGTTCGCCGAGACCGGATCGTCCACCAGCGAGGGCTGGTGCGTCACGGACAACATGGTGAACGTGACGGTGGGCTCGCAGCGGTCCAGGCCGTAACTGCGGGCCACGGCGAACATCGCCGCCTCCACGTCCTCCGCCCCCTCGCCGCCGGCAAGCAGCAGCTCGCCGATGCGCAGCGTGAGGTCGAGCACGCGGCCCACGGCGGGCCCGGACTCGCTCACCCGCTGCACGGCCTCCGGCACGGGCCGCACGTCCACCGGCATGCGCAGCATCGTGCGCATCCGGTCCTGCCAGGGGGACTCCTTCATCCGCACCACGGGGAAGCCCTGGCCGGGCGTGTACGCCGGCGGGGACTGCGCGGCCGTGTACGTGTGCGGCATGGCGAACGCCGACCCCTCCGGTTCCGCGGCCACCGACGCCAAACCGTCCGGAACGGCGAACTCCGAGGTCGGCTGATCGTCCTCCGGCGCCTCCGCGTGTATCCCGGCGGGTGCCGTGAACGCACTGCGTGCCTCGTCGGATTTCGGCTTCCGGTCCTCGAAACCGACGCCCTCGCCCTCCGCCACCCGTCCTCCAGTCCATCGGCCGGCCCGTCCGCCGGCCTGATCATCAGTATGCGGAACGCGCCCGTCCACGGCGAAAGCGCCAAGCCGCGCCCCGACCCCGCCTGCCCGACTTTCCCGCCCGCACCCCGCCCGCACCCTGCCCGGGCGGGGGAACGACAGCGGGCGGCACCCCCTCCGAAAGGGGATGCCGCCCGCGATGTCATCGGGGTGCCGGGACGTCCCGACCACCCGTCACCGAGCCGAAGCTCAGTGGTGGCCGCCCTGGGCCTCAAGGCGCTTGTACGAGGCCTCGATCTCGGCCTCGGCCTCGGTGCGCCCCACCCAGTTGGCGCCCTCGACGGACTTGCCGGGCTCCAGGTCCTTGTAGACCTCGAAGAAGTGCTGGATCTCCAGGCGGTCGAACTCCGACACGTGGTGGATGTCGCGCAGGTGCTCGACGCGCGGGTCCGAGGCGGGGACGCACAGCAGCTTGTCGTCGCCGCCGGCCTCGTCCGTCATGCGGAACATGCCGATCGCGCGGCACTTGATCAGGCAACCCGGGAAGGTCGGCTCGTCCAGGATGACCAGGGCGTCCAGCGGGTCGCCGTCCTCGCCGAGGGTGTTCTCGACGAAGCCGTAGTCGGCCGGGTAGCTGGTCGAGGTGAAGAGGCGACGGTCCAGACGGATCCGGCCGGTCTCGTGGTCCACCTCGTACTTGTTCCGCGAACCCTTGGGGATCTCGATGGTGACGTCGAACTCCACGTCCTGCTCCTCCATGATCAGCTTCATTGCTTCGGGACTGCGTTGACTCACCTGCGTGCGCGTCCGATCCAGCCCTGCCGGGTGGGGTGCCATGCTCGCGGCAAGACGCAGTGGTTAAGTGTCCCTCACGCATAAGTGTGATCGCGAAAGGGGCTGGTCCGAGGTGCCATTGGACAAGACGTGGCAGCTCATCGCGGGGTCGGCCGCGGCCGGCCTCGCCCTCTCGCTGGCGACGGTGGCCGCCGCCGGTCCGTGGGACTCCGGCCAGCGTAAGGCCGAGCGGGACAGGGCCGCCTCCTGGAGCCGTACGGGTGGCGCAGATCACGCCGCCGGCGGCCTCCCGCAGGCCGCGCCGAGCGCACCCGGGGTACTGGCCGGGATCGGCCGGACGCCCCGACAGGTGACCGCGGGCGGCCCCGGACTGCCCGAGGCCCTGGAACCGCTGCTGGCCGACCGCGGGCTCGGCGACCTCCGGTCGGCCGCCGTGGTGGACACCGCCACCGGCCAGGTCCTCTTCGAATCCCGCGCGCGCGAGGCCATGACCCCCGCCTCCACGGTCAAGATCGCCACGGCCGCCGCCGCCCTGGCCGCCCTCGGCCCCGAACACCGGATCCGCACCACCGTCGTCCCCGGCCCCGGACCAGGGCAGATCGTGCTCGTCGGCGGCGGCGACCCCTCCCTCACCGCCAAGAAGAAGGCACCGGCCGGCTCCGGCGGCAGCCTCGTCGCCCTCGCCGCCGACACGGCCCGCGCCCTCAAGGCCGCCGGGACGACCACCGTCACCCTCGGCCACGACGGCTCGCTCTACAGCGGCCCCACCCGCCACCCCATCGGCGTCAACGACAACATCGCCCCCGTCACCGCCCTCATGGCCGACGAGGGCCGCCCCGACGACTCCGTCTCCGGACCCGTCGACCGCACCGAGGACCCCACAGGCGACACCGCCCGCGCCTTCGCCACCCTCCTCGGCGAACGCGGCATCAAGATCACCGGCGAACCCGCCGAAGCCAAGGCCCCCGCCGGGGCCAAGCCGCTCGCCACCACCCTCTCCACCCCCCTCGGCGGCCTCGTCGAACGGATGCTGACCAACAGCGACAACGACATCGCCGAGGCCCTGGCCCGCCAGACCGCCATCGCCTCCGGACAACCCGCGAGCTTCGAAGGCGGCGAGAAGGCCGTCGCCGCCCGGCTCGCCGCCCTCGGCGTCGACGTCACCGGCGCCCGCTTCGCCGACGGCAGCGGCCTGGCCCGCGCCGACCGGGTCACCACCGCCCAGCTCACCGCCCTCCTCGCCAAGTCCGCCGACCCCGAGCGACCCGAGCTGCGGTCGGTCCTCACCGGCCTGCCCGTCGCCGGGTTCTCCGGAACCCTGCGCGCCCGCAACGCCGGGAACTCCCCGGCCGCCGGCCTGGTCCGCGCGAAGACCGGCACGCTGAGCGGCGTCAACGCCCTCGCCGGCACCGTCGTGGACCCGTCCGGACGGTTGCTCGCCTTCGCGTTCCTGACGGCGAACAGCCCCGACCCCGCCGCCGCCGAGAAGGGCCTCGACAAGCTGGCCGCCACCGTGGCGGGCACATCCGGGCCGTGACCGCGCCCCTCGGGGGGATCCGCCGCGGCGCCGGTCCACGTACGGTTGACGCATGACGAGCATCGGTGGTGTGGAGATGGTCGACTGGAACCTCGCGGTGGCGACCGCGACCCGGCTGGTCCGGCCGGGTCCGGAAGTCAGCCGCGACGAGGCCCGGGCGGTGGTGGCGGAACTCCGCCGGCACGCCAAGACCTCGGAACGGCACGTGCGCGACTTCACCCGGATGCTGCCCGACGGCGCCGAGGTGCACGACACCCCCGTCCTGGTCGTCGACCGGGTCGGCTGGGTCAAGGCCAACGTCGCCGGCTTCCGCGAACTGCTCGGACCCCTGCTCGGCAAGATGCAGGAGCGCCGCGAGGGAACCCCCGGCGGCTCCGTGCTCGGCGCGTTCGGCGGCAAGGTCACCGGCGTCGAGCTGGGCATGCTGCTCAGCTTCCTGGCCTCCCGGGTGCTCGGCCAGTACGAGACCTTCGCGCCGGCGGGCCTCGACCTGCCGGGCTCCGCCGCCGGCGGCGGCCGACTGCTGCTCGTCGCGCCCAACATCGTGCACGTGGAACGCGAGCTGGAGGTCGACCCGCACGACTTCCGACTGTGGGTCTGCCTGCACGAGGAGACGCACCGTACGCAGTTCACGGCCGTCCCGTGGCTCCGCGCCCACCTGGAGGGCGAAATCCAGACGTTCCTCGGTGCCACCGAGATGGACCCGATGACCGTCCTGGAACGGCTCCGCGAAGCCGCGCAGTCCTTCGCGGGCGCCCGACCCGACGCCGAAGGCGGCGATGAGGGCCGCTCGCTGGTCGAGCTGGTACAGACCCCGGAACAGCGGGAGGTACTGGGCCGACTCACCGCCGTCATGTCCCTGCTGGAAGGCCACGCCGACTTCGTCATGGACGGGGTCGGCCCCGACGTGGTGCCCTCGGTCGCCGAGATCCGGGAGAAGTTCCAACAGCGCCGGGCCAGCGGGGCCGGCCGACTCGACGCCACCCTGCGCAAGCTGCTGGGCCTGGACGCCAAGCTCCGCCAGTACCGCGACGGCGAACGGTTCGTCCGGGCGGTCGTCGGCCAGGTCGGCATGGACGGCTTCAACCGGGTGTGGACCTCCCCGAACACGCTGCCGACCAAGGCGGAGATCGCCAAACCCGCGGACTGGGTGGCCCGGGTGCACGGCAAGGGAAGCGAGGACGGCGGAGCGGAGTGAGCCCGCGGCGCACCGGACGCTCGGGGCGTCGGGGATCGCCCACCGGGCGGGCCGGTGCGGCCGGGAGCACGGTGGCGGGTCCTGATACCCGACTCACCCGCCCGACAGGCTTGAAATTGTCCCGTTGGGGGAAACAGCGTCACCCGTCCGAGGGACCGTGGGCCGTGGAAGGGCGTGCGATGCTCAGGGAACGGCTCGGTTCTGTCACCATCGACGCACTCTGAGTGACAACCGGTACTCGCCGGAGGCTCCTCGCGGAGATCCCCGGCCGATCCACCGGCACCACCGAACACCCCTGCGCACCACCCCAACGCCTCCGAGGCATCCGAACTCCACGAAGGGCACCGGACATGGGTCCCCATCCTGCGGTCGCGGCGATACGCCTGGCGGTCCGCCGCGTACTCCACGACGTCCTCACCGACCTCACCGATCCGATCCAGCCACACCCGACCGGCAGCCCCGCCGACGGACGCACCGCGCCCGGCACCCCGCCGCTCGTCCTCGTCGCCTGCTCCGGCGGCGCCGACTCCATGGCCCTCGCCTCCGCCCTCGCCTTCGAGGCCCCCAAACTCGGCATCCGCGCCGGCGGCGTCACCGTCGACCACGGCCTCCAGGCCGGCTCCGACCTGCGCGCCGCCGAAGTCGTCAGCCGCATGACCGCGCTCCGCCTCGACCCGGTGGAGTCCGTCGCCGTGCGCGTCGGCCGTGACGGCGGACCCGAGGCCGCCGCCCGCGACGCCCGCTACGGAGCGCTGGACGCCACCGCCGACCGGCTCGGAGCCGCCGCCGTACTGCTCGGCCACACCCGGGACGATCAAGCCGAAACCGTCCTGCTGGGGCTCGCACGAGGCTCCGGCACCCGCTCCCTCTCCGGCATGGCCGAGAAGTCCGGCGGACCCGGCCGCACCAACCGCTACCGCCGCCCCTTCCTGGGAATCGACCGGCAGACCGCCCGCAAGGCCTGCATGGTCCAGTCGCTCCCCGTCTGGGACGACCCGCACAACATCGACCCGGCCTACACGCGCTCCCGGCTGCGCCACGAGGGACTGCCCGCCCTGGAGAAGGCGCTGGGCAAAGGGGTCGTGGAGGCACTCGCCCGCACCGCCCAGCTCTCCCGCGACGACGCCGACGCCCTCGACGCCTGGGCCGCCGACGCGGACGCCGGCGTCCGCGACGCGGACGGCCGCCTGGAGTGCGCGAAGTTGTACGCGCTGCCCCCCGCCGTCCGTCGCCGCGTACTGCGCAGGGCCGTGGTCGCCGCCGGCTCCCCCGCAGGCTCCCTCTTCGCCCGTCACATCGAGGAAGTGGACCGGCTCATCACCGGATGGCGCGGTCAGGGCGCCATCAACCTGCCCGGCCGGGTCGAGGCCCAGCGGCAGGGTGGCAGACTTGTCATTCGGCAGGGCTGATCGGTGCTGAAACGCGGCTGAGCCTCCGGAGGCACCCACCTCCGGAGTCGCGGCCGACAACGAAAGTGATGCGGGTGGACGAGAAGGACATGGGTTCCGACCTCGAGTCGGTGCTCATCACCAAGGAAGAGATCGACGCGAAGCTCGCCGAGCTGGCGGCGAAGATCGACGCGGAGTACGCGGGCAAGGACCTGCTCATCGTCGGTGTGCTCAAGGGCGCGGTGATGGTGATGGCGGACCTGGCACGCGCCTTGTCCACCCCGCTCACCATGGACTGGATGGCGGTGTCCTCCTACGGCGCCGGGACCCAGTCCTCGGGCGTGGTCCGGATCCTCAAGGACCTCGACACCGACATCAAGGGCAAGCACGTCCTGATCGTCGAGGACATCATCGACTCCGGCCTGACGCTGTCCTGGCTGCTGTCGAACCTGGGCTCGCGCGAACCGGCGTCCCTCCAGGTCGTGACGCTGCTGCGCAAGCCCGAGGCCGCCAAGGTCGCGATCGACGTGAAGTGGGTGGGCTTCGACATCCCGAACGAGTTCGTCGTCGGATACGGCCTGGACTACGCGGAGAAGTACCGCAACCTGCCGTTCGTCGGCACGCTCGCCCCGCACGTGTACGGCGGCTGACTCCGACGGCCGCACGCGGCCGCGTCCCGACGCGGGCGCGGCTTGCCCCGACCCCTCCCGGGGAACCGACAGGCAAACCCGGGGAACCTGGAGGCGATTCCCGCCGTTGGAGCAGGGGAAGGTGGGTCTGTCAGCCGTCCCGCGAGGCCGCGGGTGACAATACAGGGGTACATTCCGAAGAACAGTCTTTACTCACAGCAGCATTTACCTACGGGCAGGAGGGACGGGGTGCCTAGCGCCCCGTATGGATGGACGTGAAGCGATACTTCCGTGGGCCGGTCATGTGGATCGTGCTGGCCGTCCTCGCCGTGGTCGTGTTGATGAACGTCGTCGGCTCCGGCGGCGGCTACAAGTCGGTGGAGACCAGCGAGGTCATCAAGGCGATCAACAGTGGCCAGGTGGAGAGCGCCAAGCTCACCACCGGTGACAGCCAGATGATCAAGATCGAGCTGAAGAAGGACCAGAAGCTCGGCGACAACGACGGCACCAAGTTCCAGGCCAACTACATCGGG
Source organism: Streptomyces sp. NBC_00513 (assembly GCF_041431415.1). Classification (GTDB taxonomy): domain Bacteria; phylum Actinomycetota; class Actinomycetes; order Streptomycetales; family Streptomycetaceae; genus Streptomyces. Next base: position 3,696,421 of record NZ_CP107845.1, on the reverse strand, counting down.
GACCAGGGCGTCCAACTCGCCCAGAACCTCCAGACCAAGTACGAAGCCGGTCAGATCCCGGACGGTTACACCGTCTCGCCGGACAAGACCAGCCCGTTCCTCAGCGTGCTGCTCTCGCTGCTGCCCTTCGTCCTCATCGTGGTCGTCTTCCTGTTCCTGATGAATCAGATGCAGGGCGGTGGCTCCCGGGTGATGAACTTCGGGAAGTCCAAGGCCAAGCTCATCACCAAGGACACCCCGAAGACGACGTTCGCCGATGTGGCGGGCGCGGACGAGGCCGTCGAGGAACTCCACGAGATCAAGGAGTTCCTCCAGGAGCCGGCGAAGTTCCAGGCGGTCGGCGCGAAGATCCCCAAGGGCGTGCTGCTCTACGGCCCGCCCGGCACCGGAAAGACCCTGCTCGCGCGTGCCGTCGCGGGCGAGGCCGGTGTTCCCTTCTACTCGATCTCCGGTTCCGACTTCGTCGAGATGTTCGTCGGTGTCGGTGCCTCGCGTGTCCGCGACCTGTTCGAACAGGCCAAGGCCAACGCTCCGGCGATCGTGTTCGTCGACGAGATCGACGCAGTCGGCCGGCACCGCGGTGCGGGTCTCGGCGGCGGTCACGACGAGCGTGAGCAGACCCTCAACCAGCTGCTCGTCGAGATGGACGGCTTCGACGTGAAGGGCGGCGTCATCCTGATCGCCGCCACGAACCGACCCGACATCCTCGACCCGGCACTGCTGCGCCCGGGCCGCTTCGACCGGCAGATCGCGGTCGACCGTCCCGACATGCAGGGCCGTCTGGAGATCCTCAAGGTCCACCAGAAGGGCAAGCCGGTCGCCCCGGACGTCGACCTGGGCGCGGTCGCCCGTCGCACGCCCGGCTTCACGGGTGCCGACCTCTCCAACGTCCTGAACGAGGCCGCGTTGCTCACGGCCCGCTCGGACAAGAAGCTGGTCGACAACCACGCGCTGGACGAGGCGATCGACCGTGTCGTGGCGGGCCCGCAGAAGCGGACCCGGATCATGTCGGACCGGGAAAAGAAGATCACCGCGTACCACGAGGGCGGACACGCCCTGGTCGCGGCGGCTTCCCCGAACTCCGACCCGGTCCACAAGATCACGATCTTGTCCCGCGGTCGGGCCCTGGGTTACACCATGGTCCTGCCCGACGAGGACAAGTACTCGACCACGCGCAACGAGATGCTCGACCAGCTGGCGTACATGCTGGGCGGGCGCGCGGCCGAGGAACTGGTCTTCCACGACCCGACCACCGGTGCGGCGAACGACATCGAGAAGGCCACGGCAACGGCCCGCGCGATGGTCACGCAGTACGGCATGACCGAGCGTCTCGGTGCGATCAAGTTCGGCGGCGACAACACCGAGCCGTTCCTCGGGCGCGAGATGTCGCACCCGCGGGACTACTCGGAAGAGGTCGCGGCGCTGGTCGACGAAGAGGTCAAGAAGCTCATCGAGACCGCGCACAACGAGGCCTGGGAGATCCTGGTCGAGAACCGCGACGTTCTCGACAACCTCGTCCTCGCGCTGCTGGAGAAGGAAACGCTGAACAAGGAGCAGATCGCCGAGGTCTTCTCCACCATCGTGAAGCGTCCGGCCCGCCCCGCGTGGACCGGTTCCTCCCGCCGTACCCCCTCCACCCGTCCGCCGGTGCTCTCTCCCAAGGAGCTCCAGCTGACGAACTCGGCGAACGGCACCTCGGCGGCGACGCCGGCCGTGTCGGTGGACAAGGACCCGGAGCCCTCCCCGGAGGAGCGTCCCGAGGCCTGATCAGTCCCGGAATGGATGCCGCGCCCCCCAGGTTCTAGCCTGGGGGGCGCGGCACTTTCACGTGCGCGTGTGCGTAGACAGGAACGAGGAAGAGATGACCGACCCAGTGACCCTGACCGGTGGCGAGGGCACGATCGGCGAGTTCGACGAGAAGCGCGCCGAGGCGGCCGTCCGGGAACTCCTGATCGCGGTCGGCGAGGACCCGGACCGCGAGGGCCTGCTGGCGACCCCGGGACGGGTGGCGCGGGCGTACAAGGAGATATTCGCCGGTCTGCGGCAGCGCCCGGAGGACGTCCTGACGACGACCTTCGACCTCGGTCACGACGAGATGGTCCTGGTGAAGGACATCGAGGTCATGAGTACCTGTGAACATCATCTGGTCCCCTTCCACGGCGTGGCGCACGTCGGCTACATCCCGTCCACCGACGGCAAGATCACCGGCCTGTCGAAGCTCGCCCGCCTGGTGGATGTGTTCGCCCGCCGTCCTCAGGTGCAGGAACGGTTGACCACCCAGATCGCCGAATCGGTCATGGAGATCCTGGATCCGCGGGGGGTCATCGTGGTCATCCAGTGCGAGCACATGTGCATGACCATGCGTGGGGTCCGCAAGCCGGGCGCGAAGACCATCACCTCCGCCGTCCGCGGTCAGCTCCGTGACCCGGCGACGCGCAACGAGGCGATGAGCCTGATCATGGCTCCCTAGCTGGATTGTCAAACCTGCCCGAAAACGTCGTTGATCAGACGATTGGCTCTGATCAGGGGGGTCGGGATGGGCGGGCTGCCAAGCAACCAGATCGTGAACGGTGTCGCCGGCGCGGCTCGGGCGAGAGACATCCGTGCCGGTGATCGGCTTCGGCGACTCGCATCCGCACTTCCTGGTGAACGGGCACGTGGTGGGGGCCGAGGCCTGACGGCCGGACCACGGGCCCCGGACCCCGGGCCTCAGGCCGGGGCGGGAGCCTCGGGGGCGGTGTCGTCGTCCTCCGGGAGCTTCAGGACGTGTTCCAGGAACAGGGCGGCGGCGATGACCGCCGCGCCCGCCAGGACCGAGCCGCCCGCGTACCAGGCCTGGTCGCGGCGGGCGGGCACGTCGAGGGCGTCCGTCAGCAGGAAGACGCCGACGCCGCCGTACATGCCCGCCACGAGGGCCGCGACCAGGGCGCTGGCCTGTCCGAAGACCACCGCGCGGGCCGCCATCAGGGGCTCCACGCCCTTGGCTCCGGGGCGGCGCTCGCGCTGGGCCTTGAGCCGGGCGCGCATCGACAGGGCCGTCGCGAAGAGCACCACGGCGATGACCGCGAGCACGATCGGGGCGGCCAGGGGGACGCCCGGCAGCGTGCCGTAGGAGTTCCAGAGCCGGGCGCCCGCCCAGGACAGCACCCCGGCGACCAGGAAGATGCCCGCCAGGACCGCCGGCCTCAGTTGCTTCACGTACCCGTTCCCCGCTTTCCGCACCGATTCGTCAGCAGTGAACAGGCTAACGACTAGTCGGGGAGGTGGAGTTCCAGGTCGGGTCGCGGCGTGACCCCGGTGAGGCCGATTCCGGCCAGCAGGGCGGCGACCGCGCCGCGGCCCGGGAGCTGGGCCTCAGGGTCGATGTCGTGCCAGGGGGCCAGCACGAAGGCGCGCTGGTGTGCCCGCGGGTGCGGGAGGGTGAGGACGGGGTCCTCGGAGATCACGTCGGCGTACGCGACGATGTCGACGTCGATGGTGCGGGGCCCCCAGCGTTCCTCGCGGACGCGGTCGAAGGCCTCTTCGATGGCGTGCCCGCGCTCCAGGAGCGAGGACGGCGGCAGGGTGGTCTTCACCGCGATGACCGCGTTGAAGTACGCGGGCTGCGAGCCGGGCTCGACGCCCCACGGCTCGGTCTCGTAGACGGGGGAGACGGCCTTGACCCGCAGGCCGGGGGTGTCCCCGAGGGCGTCGATGGCGCCCTGGAGGGTCTCCAGCCGGTTGCCGAGGTTCGCGCCCAGCGCGACCACGGCCCATTTCGGGTTGGACAGGGTGACGTCCGCCGCGTCGACCGCCTCGACTACGGAGGCGGGCACCGGCTGGACGGTGGGGTCGCTCTGGGCGTTCAGTCCGTTGTTCATGCGCGGCTCCGGGTGATCGTGATGGTCACGTCGTCGAAGGGGACGGTGATCGGCGCGTCCGGCTTGTGGACGATGACCTCCACCTGCGCCACCGCTTCGTGCTTCAGGCACTGCTGGGCGATTCGCTCGGCGAGCGTCTCGATCAGGTCGACGGGCTCTCCCTGGACCACATCGACGACTTCTTCCGCGACTACCCCGTAGTGCACGGTCTTAGCCAGATCGTCTCCGGCCGCCGCGGGTCGGGTGTCGAGGTGGAGCACCAGGTCCACGATGAAGGTCTGGCCTTCCTCGCGTTCCCGGGGGAAGACGCCGTGGTGCCCGCGAGCCTTGAGGCCGCGCAGCGCGACACGATCCACGCGAATCACTCCAACTTTCGTAGGTGCATCCGCCCCGGGACTCCCCGGGGCCATGGGCCTACGCCGAGTGCGGTCGGCGTCGTCCGCCTTCGAATTTACCTGCGATGTACGTCGCCCCCCGCCCTTGGGGTCAGTCGGAGTCCTCTTCGTCCTCATCTTCGGAGTCCGTAAGGACCGGTGAACCGTGGTGGGACCAGAGCCGCCAGCCCTCCGGTGTGCGTCGGAACACATTCGTGGCGACGACCAGCTGGCCGACCAGGGGACCCAGTTCGCCGCCGTCCTCGGCGGGGCCGCCGCTGAGGATGTTCTCGGTGCAGCTGACGAGCGCGGTGTCGCCTATGACGGTGACCTTGGTGTCGGTGAGGAAGAACTGGATGTACTCGGTGTGGGACATGATCAGGGCGTAGGAGCGCAGGACCTCGCCCCGCCCCGACAGCACGGGCCAGCCCGGGTGGACGCAGGAGATCTCGTCCTCCAGCCAGAGCGCCGACAGTGCGTCGAAGTCCCCCTGCTCCATGGCCTCGTAGAAGGCCGTGTTGACCTCTTCGACGGCTTCGATGTCGGTACGGCTCACCGTGCTCCTTCCTTGTCGGTACGACGGATCACAGTGCCCCTTCCACCGCACGGGCCACCCGAACCGCGTCCGCGGTCGCCCGTACCTCGTGTACCCGTACCGCCCAGGCGCCCTGGTGGGCGGCGATGGCGGACACGGCGGCCGTGGCGGCGTCGCGTTCGCGGGCGGGCGGTGGGGCGGCGCCGTCGGCGCCTGCCAGGACCCGGCCGAGGAAACGCTTCCGCGAGGCGGCGACCAGCAGCGGGAAGCCCAGGGCCCGCAGCTCGCGCAGGTGGGCGACCAGGGCCAGGTCGTGTTCGGCGTTCTTCGCGAAGCCGAGGCCGGGGTCGACGAGGAGCCGCTCGGGGGCGATCCCGCCGGCGACGACGGCGTCGATCCGTTCGCGCAGTTCGGCGGTGACCTCGGCGACGACGTTCTCGTACACGGCCAGGTTGTTCATGCCGGCGCTGAATCCGCGCCAGTGCATGACCACGAACGGCACCTCGGCGGCGGCGACGGCCGGGATCATGCCGGGGTCGGCGAGCCCGCCGCTGACGTCGTTGACGAGTACGGCGCCGGCCGCGACGGCCCGGGCGGCGACCTCCGCGCGCATGGTGTCGACGGAGACGGCGATCCCCTCGGACGCCAGCCCGCGGACCACGGGGACGACCCGGCGCAGTTCCTCGGCGGCGTCGACGCGGGAGGCGCCGGGGCGGGTGGACTCGCCGCCGACGTCCACGAGGTCGGCGCCCTGCGCGACGAGGTCGAGGCCGCGCTTGACCGCCGCGGTGGTGTCGAACCAGCGGCCCCCGTCGGAGAACGAGTCGGGGGTGACGTTGACGACGCCCATGACCCCGCAGCGATCCCACTCCGGCAGGCCTGTCACCCGGCCCCTGGCGGTGACCCCGTGGTTCGTGTTCATGGGTCCAAGAGTAGAGCTGACCTGGATATGACAGGGCTCCGAGACGTTTCGGCCCTGTGTCGAGGGGCCCGCGGAAAGCGGACGGCCCCGCCCGGGTGGGGGCGGGGCCGTCCGGGGCGCGGTCGGGTCCGGGCGGGCTCAGGCCGCCTGGACCTCGCGCTCGGCCTGGGTCGGCACCTTCGCCATCTGGTGGTGGGCGCAGTCGCGGACCGGCTTGGGGCGGCGGCGGCCGGCGAACAGCCGGGGCAGTGCCAGCGTGACGAACCCCTCGGCCTGCATCGCGGCGAAGCCGATGCGGGGCAGGTCGCGGGTGTGTCGGAAGACGACGAAGCGGGGTTCCCAGCGGGGGCGGAACTTCGCGTTGAACTTGTACAGGGACTCGATCTGGAACCAGCGGGACAGGAAGACCAGCAGGCCGCGCCACATGCGCAGCACCGGGCCGGCGCCGATCTTCTCGCCGCGGGCGAGGGCCGAGCGGAACATCGCGAAGTTCAGGGAGACCTTCTCGATCTTCAGTGCGGGGGCGGCCTCCAGGGAGGCCACGATCAGGAGTTCGTTCATGCCGGGGTCGGCGGCCCGGTCGCGGCGCATCAGCTCCAGCGACATGCCGTCCTTGCCCCAGGGGACGAAGTGCAGGACGGCCTTCAGGTCGCCGAACGGGCTGGTGTCGCCCTCCTCCTCGCGGTGCGCGGTGGCGATGAAGCAGTCGCCGTCGCCCGGGTCGCCGACCCGGCCGAGGGCCATGGAGAAGCCGCGCTCGGTGTCGGTGCCGCGCCACGCGTCGGCGGCGCCGCGGACCTGTTCGAGTTCGCGTTCGGTGAGATCGCTCACCCGGCGCACCTTGGTGGTGTAGCCGTTGCGCTCGATGCGCTTCACCATCTGGCGGACATTGCGCATGGCGCGGCCGGAGAGGGAGAAGTCTTTGACATCGACAATCGCCTCGTCACCCAGCTCCAGGGCGTCCAGACCGGTTTCCCGGGTCCAGACCTCGCCCCCGGTCTCGCTGCAGCCCATGACGGCCGGGGTCCAGGAGTGGGCCTTGGCCTCCTCCATGAAGCGTTCGATGGCGCCGGGCCAGGCCTCGACGTCGCCGACCGGGTCGCCGGAGGCGAGCATCACGCCGGAGACGACGCGGTAGGTGACGGCGGCCTTGCCGCTGGGGGAGAAGACGACGGCCTTGTCGCGGCGGAGCGCGAAGTGGCCGAGGGAGTCACGGCCGCCGTGCCGGGAGAGCAGCTCGCGCAGCTTGGTCTCGTCGTCGGCGGTGAGTCGCGCGGCCGGGTGTTCGGGGCGCAGGGCCAGGTAGATCGTGGTGACCGCGGTGAGCATGCCGAGCGCGCCGAGGGAGTAGCCGACGGTCCAGGAGACCCGGCCCGCGTACTCCACGGGGCCCTCGATGCCGAAGAGGCCGTACACGACGTGGCTGATCTGCTCGTAGAGGCTGGGGTCGCCGACGACCTTGCCCGGGTGGACGTTGACGATGACCAGGCCGAGGCCGATGGAGCCGGCGCTCATCAGCACGAAGTTGGCCAGCGCCTTCCAGCGGCTGCGCGGGTCCGGCAGTGCCTTGAACTCGTTCTGGTGGCGCAGGAGCAGGGCGAGGAGCACCGCCGCGATGATCACGCCGATGACGGAGTGCCGGTAGGTGAACTGCGCCACCGCGCCGGCGGGGAGCAGGACGACGGAGGCGCGCCAGGCGCGCCGCTTGTGCCGCTTGAGGCCGTGGGCCAGCAGCAGGAGCAGGACGCCGGCGCTGATGGAGAGGGCGGCGGCGAACGGGCCGAGGGAGCCCGGGAGCACCTCGGTGACCGCGTGGAACCTGCTGTGTCGGAATCGCGGGAAGACTCCCGCCGCGATGTCCAGAAGGCCGACGATCATGACGGCCGTACCTACCAGGCCGGGTACCGACTCCGGCCGTGGGCCACGGAGGATTCGGCGCACCCCGCTCGGAACCTGTCCCGACTTATCGCCATCTATCCTGCTAGACATCGCTTCCCGTTGCTCCGCGAGAGATCATGTGGCCGAAGGCCGCAACAGCCTCCGGGGTGTGGTGCGTCCATTAGGACGACATCGACGGGGAGCGGGTTCACTCTTCCGTCGGAAATTTCCCGTCCTGCCATCAGAAAGACGACTGACTGCTCATGGGTCTCACCAGTAATACGGTTCTGGTCCTGGCCATCATCGCCGGCGTGGTGCTCTTCGCGCTCACGCTCTGGTTCTGGCCTCGGCTCTCGGGCCGCACCTGGCGCGCTTACGTGGGCCGGGTCGGTCTCCTGCTCGCCACGCAGTTGGCGCTGTTCGCGGCGGTGGGACTCGGAGCCAACAAGTCGTTCCTCTTCTACGGTTCCTGGGCTGACCTCTTCGGTCAGGAGACGTCGATCGGCAAGGTCGTCGACCACTCGATGAGCAGCAAGGACATCAAGGTCGTCGACAAGCAGAAGCTGGACGTCCCCGGCGGTGGGAAGCCTCAGGTCGGTGGTCAGATCCTGAAGGTTGCCATAACCGGGCAGAAGTCGAGGATAACGAGCCCCGGGTACGTGTGGCTGCCGCCGGAGTACTTCCAGCCGCGGTACAAGGACCAGAACTTCCCCGCGTCGATCGTGCTGACGGGCTACCCGGGCACCGCCGAGAACCTGGTCAAAGGGCTCGACTACCCCATGAAGGCCTTCAGCCTGTCCAAGGCGGGCAAGATGAAGCCGATGATCCTGGTGATGCTGCGCCCGACGATCGCGCCCCCGCGTGACACCGAGTGCGTCGACATACCCGGCGGCCCGCAGACCGAGACCTTCTTCGGCCAGGACCTGCCGCAGGCGATCCAGAGCACCTTCCGGGTCGGCAAGAAGCCGCAGAACATGGGCTTCATCGGCAACTCGACGGGCGGCTACTGCGCCCTGAAGATCGCCGCGCACTACCCGCAGACCTTCGGCGCCGCCGCCGGCCTCTCCGCGTACTACGAGGCTCCCGACGACCCGACGACCGGTGACCTGTTCCACGGCGACGACAAGCTGAAGAAGCGCGCGGACGTGCTGCACAGCATGCGGAACAAGAAGCCGGCCGGTACGTCCTTCCTGGTCACCAGCAGTGAGAAGGGCGAGCCGAACCTCGGTGACACCAAGAAGTTCATCAAGCTGGTCAAGGGGCCGGACCGGGTCTCCTCGATCATCCTCGACAGCGGCGGCCACAACTTCAACACCTGGCGGCGCGAGATCCCGCCGATGCTGACGTGGATGAGCGGCCGCATCCAGGCCTGACCGCCTCCAGGCCTGACCATCTCCGGCCTGATCGCCCTCCGGTGTCACCGTCCGAGGCGTGACCGGCCCCGGCCCGACCGCCTTCCGGTCGGGCCGGGGCTGGTCCGGTCAGGCCTCCTGAAGTCGGGACCGGCGCAGCGCCCGGTGCACGCCCTCCGGGGTGAGTACGCCGACGAGCGCGCCGGAGTCCGGGTCGGTGACCCCGACGCGGCCCTCGTCCTCCTGGAGGAGGGCCGCGAGGGCCTCGCGGAGACTCGCCCCCAACGCCACCGTGGCCGCGGGGGCTTTTCCGTGCGCGGGGTCCTGTTCCGCGAGGTCCGCGGTCTCGACCGGGGTGACCGCGAGGCGCTTGAGCCCCCGGTCCGTGCCGACGAAGGAGGCGACGTAGTCGGTGGCGGGGGCGGCCAGCACGGTGGCGGGCTTCGCGAACTGCTCGATGGTGCCGGTCCCGTAGACGGCGATCCGGTCCCCGAGCCGGATGGCCTCCTCCAGGTCGTGGGTGACCAACAGGATCGTTTTGCGGACGGTCCTCTGCAGGGCCAGGAACTCGTTCTGGAGCCGCTCGCGGACCACCGGGTCCACCGCGCCGAACGGCTCGTCCATCAGCAGCACCGGCGGGTCGGCGGCCAGGGCCCGGGCCACGCCGACCCGCTGGCGCTGCCCGCCGGAGAGCTGCTCCGGGTACCGGCCGCCGTACACGGCCGGGTCGAGGCCGACCAGTTCCAGCAGCTCCGCCGCGCGGGCGCGGGCCTTGGACTTCGGGGTGCCGAGCAGGTGCGGCACGGTCGCCGTGTTCTCCAGCACCGTCTTGTGCGGGAACAGGCCGACCTGCTGGATGACGTAGCCGATGCGGCGGCGCAGCTCGACGGGGTCGGCGGCGGCGATGTCCTCGCCGTTCACCAGGATCCGGCCCGACGTGGGCTCGATCAGCCGGTTGACCATCTTCATCGTGGTCGTCTTGCCGCAGCCGGACGGGCCGACCAGGGTGACCAGCTCGCCCTCCGCGACCTCGAAGGAGAGATCCCGGACGGCCGTCGTCCCGTCGGGGTAGCGCTTGGTCACTTGCTCGAATCGGATCACCGGACCATCCTTCCTCACGCGCGGGTGCCGTTTGTGAAGGGCATGTTGCCCGACTGCGAAGGATTCCGGCCATTGTCGGTGGCTGGGGTTAAGGTCGGTCTGACCAGGCCCTCGGGTCGGACGCGTGTGCGATGACGGGCTGACGGAGCGAGGCGGGGGTGAGCGGCATGGCCGGGCAGAGCTGTCTGGTGGCGAACGACTGGATCTGTTGGGAGTACGTCACCTCCCGCTCCCAGGAGCTCACCGACGCCACCGTCGAGCACATCTGGATCACCGGTCTGTCGGTGGTCATCGGGCTCGTCGTGTCCGTTCCGCTCGCCCTGCTGGCCCGCCGCGGTCGCGGCTGGGCGGCGCCCGTGCTCGGTCTGACCACCCTGCTCTACACGGTTCCCTCGCTCGCCATGTTCTCCCTGCTGCTGCCGGTCTTCGGGCTCTCGGCCACGCTGGTGGTGACCGGTCTGGTGCTGTATTCGCTGACCATCCTGGTCCGCAACGTGCTGGCCGGCCTGGAAGCGGTCCCCGACGAGGTGCGGGAGGCCGCGCGCGGCATGGGGTACGGCTCGGGCCGGCTGCTGTGGCAGGTCGAACTGCCGCTGGCGCTGCCGGCGCTGCTCGCGGGGGTCCGTATCGCCACGGTGTCGACGGTCGCGCTGACGACCGTGGGGTCGATCGTGGGCAAGGGCGGTCTGGGCAACCTGATCGCGCCGGCCGTGAACAGCTCCTTCAAGGCCCAGGTGCTGACGGCCTCGGTGCTGTGCGTGCTGCTCGCGCTGGTGGCGGACCTGCTGCTGCTCGGGGTCCAGAGACTGCTCACGCCCTGGACCCGGGCTTCCGCGCCCGCTCCGAGGAAACGTTTCTTCACGCGGGCTCCGGCACCCGTCGCCAAGGAGGTCTGAGCCATGGGCGTACTGGGCGAGGCCTGGGACTGGCTGGCCGACGGTGCCAACTGGGCCGGCGAGAACGGTGTCTGGCACCGGCTCGGCGAGCACGTGTACGTCAGCGGGATCGCCCTGGCCGTCGCCTGCGCGGTGGCGCTGCCGATCGGCCTGTGGCTCGGCCACCTCGGCAAGGGCGGGGCCCTCGCGGTGAACGTGTCCAATGTCGGCCGGGCGATCCCCGTCTTCGCGGTGCTGGCCCTGTTCATGGTCTCCCCGCTGCGCAGCGCGGGGTACCTGCCCACCATCGTCGCGCTCGTCCTGTTCGCCATCCCGCCGCTGCTGACCAACGCGTATGTGGGTATGCGCGAGGTGGACCGCTCGGTGGTCGAGGCGGCGAGGGGGATGGGCATGTCCGGGACACAGCTGTTCCTGCGCGTGGAACTGCCGCTCGCGCGCGGACTCGTCATGACGGGGCTGCGCTCGGGCGCGGTCCAGGTCATCGCCACCGCCACCATCGCGGCCATGGTCGGCCAGGGCGGTCTGGGCCGGATCATCACCGCCGGCTTCAACACCTTCGACACCGCCCAGGTGGTCGCCGGCGCCCTTCTGGTGGCGCTGCTGGCCCTGCTGGTGGAGGGCGTGCTGGTGGCCGTCGACCGGCTCCTCCTGCGGCGCCCGTCGGTGGCCCGCTGAGCCCTGCCGCCGGCCCCGTCACCTCTTTTCCTTCCCGCTGTACTCACTCCCTGGAGGAGCAACCATGAGCAAGTCCACGCGCGTTCTCGGCGCGGCACTGGGCGCGGTGGCCCTGACCGTCTCGCTCGCCGCGTGCGGTGGCGACAGTCTGGAGAAGGCCAAGGACGGCGGCTCGTCCGCCCCGGCCTCCTCCTCGGGCGGGGGCGCCAAGGGCAAGCTGGTGGTCGGCGCGGCCGGCTTCACCGAGTCCAACGTGCTGGCGGAGCTGTACGCACAGGTCCTGAAGGACGCCGGCTACTCCACCTCGATCACCACGGTCAACAACCGTGAGCTGTACGAGCCCTCGCTGGAGAAGGGCGAGATCGACGTCGTCCCGGAGTACGCGGCCACCCTCGCCGAGTTCCTCAACGCCAAGGTCAACGGCAAGGACGCGCCGAAGGACAAGCCGGTCGCCTCCAGCGACGCGGCGGCGACGGTGGCGGCGCTGGAGAAGCTCGCGACGCCGCTCGGCATCAAGGCGCTCCCGGCGGGCGAGGCGGTCGACCAGAACGCCTTCGCGGTGACCAAGGAGTTCGCCGAGAAGAACAAGCTCAAGACCCTCTCGGACCTGGGCAGGTCGGGCCTGAAGGTGAAGATCGCGGCGGGCGACGAGTGCACCGTCCGTCCCTTCTGCGCGCCCGGGTTGGAGAAGACGTACGGCATCTCCGTCGCCGGCATCGACCCCAAGGGCGTCGGCACCCCCCAGTCCAAGCAGGCCGTCAAGGACGGTGTGGACCAGCTGGTGCTGACCACGACCACCGACGCCACGCTCGACTCCTTCGGCCTGGTCCTGCTGGAGGACGACAAGAAGCTCCAGAACGCCGACAACGTCCTGCCGGTGGTCAACGCCAAGGACGCGGGCGCCCCGGAGGTCGCCGCCGCGCTCGACAAGCTCACCAAGGCACTGACGACGGCGGACCTCGTCGACCTCAACCGCAAGGTGGACGCGGAGCGCGCGAAGCCCGCCGATGTGGCCAAGGCGTACCTGGAATCCAAGGGTCTGCTGAAGAAGTAGCCCCACAGCAAGATCAGTTACGCGATTGATGCGGAAATGACGGGTAACTGCCCGGCAAGAGATTGCCGGGCGGCTTCCCCACACCCCACCTACTCCCTGTAAATTTCAGGCCATGCCCCGTGGACGCCACCGCAATCCAGAACCCCTGCACCGACTGCTCACGCCGACGCTCGTCGCCGGTGTCTCCGTGGCCGGCGCCGGCGCGGCCTGGCTGCTCGCGGGACCCGAAGGCGGCGCCGCGTGGCGCCTCCTCGTGGCCCTCACGGCCGCCTCGGGCCTGGCCGGCGCCGTCGTCATGCGCTCCTGGGACCGCTCGGCCGGCCGCCGGGTGGCCGAACTGACCCGAGAACGGGTCAAGGACGAGTGGAAGACGGACGAGCGGATAGCCGAGCTCGAATCCGACCTCGAGGAAGCCCGCATGCTGCGCGCCAGGCTCGACACGAAGCTGCGCGCCAAGCGGGTCGAACTCGCGGGCCTGCGCGGCGAGCACGCCGCGTTGCTGCGCCGGTACGCCACCGCCGAGACGGAGCGGGCCACCGCCCTCGAAGGGCGCCGACTGCTGGCCATCGAGGCCGCCTCGGGCCCGGGCGCGCCCAAGGAGCTCCCGGCCCCGTCACAGGAGCGCACCGCCGCCGGGGCGCCGACCGCGATCGGCTACGCCCGCGCCAACGCGGCGATGGCGGCGTTGGTGCGCAAGGGCCGGGAGCGGGCCGAGGCGCGCCCCAAGGCCCTGGCGCCCGGCGCCGACCCGACCCCGGGCGCCGACCCGACCCCCGGGGCCCCGACCCCCGGCGCCCGCACTTCCGGCGCCGCGCCCGCCGGCGCCCCGGCCGCGACGTCCGGTGCGGCCCGTACCACCGAGGCACACGGCCGTACGGCGGCCGGTGACCGGGCGTCCGCCGTTCCGGCGCGGCGGCCGGCGGCGACCGTGGCCCCGTACACCGCCCCGAGGCGCTCCGCCTCGCGCGTCGAGGGCGGCTTCGACTTCTTCGGCACCAAGAACGCCGCGCAGGCCCGTGCGGCGATCGAGGCCGTGCAGAACGAGGACCTCGCCGACGTGGTCGGCGCCGAGGTCCTCGCCGTGCACAAGGCGGAGACCGTGCGCGCGGCCGGCGACCCGGAGTTCAAGCCGGTGACCCCCGAGCACCGTGCGGTGGGCCAGGTCATCGACCTGACGGAGCACGACGAGACCGAGCCGATCGACGTGGTCCGGCTGCGCACCGCGATCTCCTAGGCCCTGATCCGCGAGGCGCCCTACGACAGCGCGTCGAACCAGCGCACCACCTGGGGGGCCGACCTGAGGGCCGTCGTGAAGTGGTCCGCGTCCGGGCCCTGGTCGACGACCTTCGCCCGGACCCCGCGGCGGGCCAGGTCGGCGGCGCAGGCACGGGAGTTGGCGATCGGCACGTCCGTGTCGGCGCCGCCCGCGTAGAGCCGTACCGGCACGTCCGGCTTCCAGTCGCAGGCGCCGTCGTTGGCCCGCAGGGCGGTGCGCAGGGCGCCGCGCGGGGCGCGGACGTTCTCGGACCAGGCCGGGGTGAGCAGTTCCTCGGGGGTCGCGGGCAGCGCGGCGACGATCTCCTCCTCCGGGTGCGTCCCGTCGAACAGGCCCTCCACCATCCGCGCGTAGGGCGGGCGGAACACCTCGGCCGGGTCCTTGTAGAGCGGGTGGAGCCTGTTCTGGGCCGTCAGGAAGTACGAGAGGTAGAAGACGGCGGTGCGCGGCGCGACCCGGCCGTCCGCGATCCCGGGTATCTCGGACCCCGACAGGTCGTAGGGGCCGGCCATCGGGGCCAGGGCGCGCAGCCGCAGTCCGTCCCGGCCCGCGGAGAGTTCGCGGCCGACGGCCATGGCCACCTGGCCGCCCTGGGAGAAGCCGGTGGCGTACACGTCCCGGGTCACGGGGCGGCCCAGCCGGTCGGCCGCGGTGCGGGAGGCCTTGAGCATGTCGACGGTGGCGGTGACGGCCGAGCGGGTGTCCATGTAGGGGTGGGGTCCGGTGCCGCCGCCGAGGCCGAGGTAGTCCGGCGCGGCGACGGCGCGGCCGGCCGAGGCGTGCAGGTACGGGGTGAGCCGGTTGTAGCCCTTGCCCCCGCTCGGCGCGCTGTCGCGGTGGGCGACGGTCCCGTGGGTGTCGGACACCAGGTCGGGCCGGGCCGCGCCGCCGCGCGGCAGGACCAGCAGCCCGGTGGCCGTGGTGGGGCGGCCCTTCGGGTCGACGGTGGCGTAGGTGATCCGGTACGCGCGGACGCCGTACCGGACGCCCGCGGTGTCGACCCCGAGGGCGCCGAGCTCGGCGGTGACGCCGGCGCGGTCGAGGGTGTCGACCGGGGTGACGGAGATCAGGGCGCCCCGGGCGGCCGGGGCCCGGACGGCGGCGGTGGGCGAGGCGAGGGCCGCCGGGGCGGCTGCCGCGCCGAGGACGGCCGCGAGGGCCACCGCCGCGGCTCCGCGCCGCAGCCGGCGCTTGTTCTGATGCGAGGTCGTCGTCATGTCCCGAACGCTAGGACCCGGTCACGATCCCCGACATCCCGTATTCCCCCGGCGGTCGAGGGGGCTACCCCCCGGCAGGGGCGTCTCAGAACAGGGGGAGTTGCCCCGGGTTCGGGCCCAGGACGAAGCCGTCCAGGGTCGGCGCCGACGCGCCGAGCACGACGCGGGCGCGAGAGCCGGGGCAGGACACCAGGTCGCCGCGTCCCCGGCCGTCCGGCGGGTCGTGGCGGGCGATCCGGCCGGCGGTGACGGCGCAGTCGCGGCCGCAGGTGGGGCAGGCCCTACGGGGGGAGTGGGACATGCCCCAAGTCTGCACCCTCGCACCGACAACGTGGGCCCGGTGTCAGCCCACCCGCGACGCGGGCGCGGTCCGCGCCGACGGCTCCTCCCGCGACTCCCGCCACGTCTCGTGCGCGCGGTCGACCCGCTCCCACAGGTCCGCCCGGTCCCGCGCGCTCAGCTCGTCGAGCGACCGCCCGAAGACGCCGGTCAGCACGTCGAAGAACTCCTCGGGCGTGTGCAGTTCCCGGTCGGTCGTCCCCGCGAGGGGGTCGATTCGGCTCAGGACGCGCCCGCGCAGGGCGTCGATGCCGTGCGCGTCGCGCCGCAGCATCGCGAAGGTGCGTACGAAACCGGAGTCCTGCGCGGTGGACAGCCGCAGGTGCTCGGCCTCGAAGTCGGCCATCGTGGCGGGGGCCGAGCGGAAGTTCATCACGGGGAAGGGGCCGTCCGGGTTCCGGTACGTCCAGCCCGGTCCCTCCCCGTCGAGCGGGACGAGCGGCTCCAACGCGTACCGGAAGTGCCCCCGTTCGAAGGTGCCCGCGCGCAGCGGCAGCGGGTCGTGGGGCCCGTCGCCCAACCCGGCGTCCACGAAGAACGCGGCCCCGTCCACTCGCACGACCAGCGCGAGGTGGTCGCCGTTGACGCCCCGCGCGTCGGGCTCCTTGTACACGCCGCCGACATGGCGGGTCACGTCGTAGCCCAGTGCCTCCAGGAGCGTGGAGAAGGCGCCGTTGAGGTGGAAGCAGTAGCCGCCCAGGCCCGCCGCGAGCCGGCGCACCGACAGCGCGGGGTCGATCCCGGGCGGCCGGCCCAGCTGGATGTCGATGTTCTCGTACGGCACGCGCTCCAGGTGGGCCCGCTGGAGGGCGAACAGCCCCTCGACGGAGGGCGCCGCCGGCTCGACGCCGAGCCGGCGCAGGTAGTCCACGCACATGTCGGTGATCATGTGATCACCCTAGACACGACCCGCCCGGGGACCGTCGCGTTCAGGACTACTTGTCGATGTCGCCGACGACGAAGAACAGCGAACCCAGGATCGCCACCATGTCCGCGACCAACTGCCCGGGCAGCAACACGGCCAGCGCCTGGATGTTGTTGAAGGACGCCGAGCGCAGCTTCAGCCGGTACGGGGTCTTCTCGCCCTTGGACACCAGGTAGTAGCCGTTGATGCCCAGCGGGTTCTCCGTCCAGGCGTACGTGCTCCCCTCGGGCGCCTTCAGCACCTTGGGCAGCCGCTGGTTGATCGGGCCCGGCGCCAGCTCCGCCATCCGGTCCAGGCAGGCGACGGCCAGGTCGAGGGCGTTGTGCGTCTGGTCGAGCAGCACCTCGAAGCGGGCCAGGCAGTCGCCCTCGGTCCGGGTGACCACCTTCAGCACGTCCTGGAGCTCGCCGTACGCCAGGTACGGCTCGTCGCGGCGCAGGTCGAAATCGACGCCGGAGGCGCGGGCGATCGGGCCGGAGACCCCGTAGGCGTGCACGGCCTGCGCCGACAGAACGCCCACGCCGCGGGTGCGGCCGCGGAAGATCTCGTTGCCGTGGACCAGCTTGTCGTAGACGTCCATGCGGGTGCGGACGTCCGCGACGGCGGCGCGGGCCCGGCCCAGCCAGCCGGCGGGGAGGTCCTCCTTGAGGCCGCCGACCCGGTTGAACATGTAGTGCATGCGGCCGCCGGAGATCTCCTCCATGACGGCCTGGAGTTCCTCGCGCTCACGGAACGCGTGGAAGATCGGCGTGATCCCGCCCAGCTCCAGCGGGTACGAGCCGAGGAACATCAGGTGGTTCAGCACCCGGTTCAGCTCGGCCAGCAACGTCCGCATCCACACGGCCCGCTCGGGGACCTCCATCCCCAGCATCCGCTCGACGGCCATGACCACGCCCAGCTCGTTGGAGAACGCGGACAGCCAGTCGTGGCGGTTCGCGAGCATCACGATCTGGCGGTAGTCACGGGCCTCGAAGAGCTTCTCGGCGCCCCGGTGCATGTAGCCGACCACCGGTTCCGCGCTGACGATGCGCTCCCCGTCCAGGACGAGGCGCAGGCGCAGCACGCCGTGCGTGGAGGGGTGCTGCGGACCGATGTTGAGCACCATGTCGGTGCTCTCCGCCGCGCCGCCGATACCGACCGTGGTCTCCGTCATGGCGGCATTCTCTCAGCCCTAGGGTGTATGCATGGGAACCGGGACAACGGGTGGGACGAGCGGACCCGAGTGGGTGGGGCTGCCGGGCGGGCTCCTCACGCTCCGGCGCATGCTGCTGGTGATCTGGATGACGGTGCTCACGGCGCTCACGGCGGTCGTACTGGGCCTCACCGCCGGGCCGGCGTGGGCCGCCGTCGGGGCGCTGTGGCTCGGGGTGCTGGTCTGGGGCTGGGTGCTGCTCGGCCGCAACTGGCGGTCCTGGCGGTACGCCGAGCGCGCCGACGACCTGCTGATCAGCAGGGGCGTCCTGTGGCGGGAGCAGACCGTGGTGCCGTACGGGCGGATGCAGCTGGTCGAGGTGACCTCGGGGCCGCTGGAACGCCGCTTCGGGCTGGCCTCCGTACAGCTGCACACGGCGGCCGCCGCCACCGACGCCAAGATCCCCGGACTGGTCCCGGCCGAGGCCGAACGGCTCCGCGACCGGCTGTCCGCACTCGGCGAGGCGAAGTCGGCCGGGCTGTGAGCGACACCGCGGCGCCGGAACGCCGGCTGCACTTCCTGACCCCGCTGCTGCGGGCGTGGGTGCCGATCGCGGCCACCATCGGCGTCATCGCCCAGCAGGGCGAGCGGGCCGGGGAGTGGATCGCGGACCTGTCCGGGCTGCTGCGGCTCCTGGTCCTGGCCGGGATGGTCCTCGTCTTCGGCGCGTACGGCTTCCTGAGCTGGTGGTTCACCCACTACGCCGTCACCGACGCCGAACTGCGCATCCGCAGCGGCCTGATCTTCCGGCGCACCGCGCACATCCGCCTCGACCGGCTCCAGGCCGTGGACGTCACCCGACCGCTGCTGGCCCGCGTCGCCGGCGTCGCGAAGCTGCGGCTCGACGTCATCGGTACCGCGGACAAGGACGAGCTGGCCTACCTCGCGGAGAAGGACGCCGTCGCGCTGCGCGCCGAACTCCTGGCCCGGGCGGCCGGCTTCGCCCCCGCGGAGGCCGTGACGCTCGGCGAGGCCCCGGAACGCGAACTGCTGCGGGTCCGGCCGAGGGACCTGGTGGTCTCGCTGGTGCTGACCCTCGCCGTCTGGGCCGCCCTGCTCGCCGGGCTGGTCGTGCCGGTCGTCGTGTGGTGGCTCAGCGGAAGCATCTGGGCCACCGCGGCGACCCTGCTGCCGTTCCTCGGCGGGGTCTGGGCCGGCACGGCCGGCCGGTTCCTCACCGAGTACGACTGGACGGTCGCCGAATCCCCCGACGGGCTCCGGATCGACCACGGGCTGCTGGACCGGGCCCACGAGACGGTGCCGCCGGGGCGGGTGCAGACCGTACGGATCGTCGAGCCGCTGCTGTGGCGCCGGCGCGACTGGGTCCGGGTGGAGCTGGCGGTGGCCGGCTCGAAGAACGACGTGCTGGTCCCGGTGGCCTCGCGGGCCGCCGCGTACGAGGTCATCGCGCGGGTCCTGCCCGGCGTGGACCTCGCGGCCCTGTCCTTCAGCCCCGCCCCGAGGGCCGGCTCGCGGTGGGTGGTCCCGGTGTGGTGGAAGGGCTACGGCCTGGCCGTGACCGAGGACGTGTTCGCCGCGCGCAAGGGGCGCCTGTGCCGCCGCACGGAGATCGTCCCGCACGCCAAGGTGCAGAGCGTGCGCCTGACGCAGGGGCCCTGGGAACGCGCCCGCGGCGTGGCCGACCTGCACGTGGACACCGGCGCGAACGCCACCGTCACCGCGCGGCTGCGGCCGTCGGCGGAGGCCGCGGCGCTGCTGCCCGCGCAGGCGGCCCGCTCCCGCACCTCGCGCGCCGCGGCCCGGCCGGACCGCTGGATGACCTGACCGGGCCCCTGTCCGGGTCCGGCCACGGCACTAGAGACCGCCGGCGCGGACCAGCCCCGTCTCGTACGCCAGGACCACGACCTGTACCCGGTCGCGCAGGCCCAGCTTGGTCAGGATGCGGCCCACGTGCGTTTTGACGGTGGCCTCCGAGAGGACCAGCCGCGCCGCGATCTCGCCGTTCGACAGGCCCTGCGCGACCAGCAGCATGACCTCCCGCTCGCGCTCGGTCAGCCGTTCCACGTCCTTGTTCCGCGGCTCCGCCGTCGTGGTCGGCAGCATCGGCGCGAAGCGGTCCAGCAGGCGTCGGGTCGTGGACGGGGCGACGACGGCGTCGCCGCTGTGCACCGAGCGGATCGCGGCCAGGAGTTCCGCCGGCGGGACGTCCTTGAGCATGAAGCCGCTCGCGCCGGCCTTCAGCCCGGAGAACGCGTACTCGTCCAGGTCGAAGGTGGTCAGGATGATGACCTTGGGGTGTTCCTCGGGTTCGCAGATGCGCCGGGTCGCCTCGACCCCGTCGAGCCGCGGCATGCGGACGTCCATCAGCACCACGTCCACCTTGGTGGCCCGCAGCACCTCCAGCGCCTCCAGGCCGTCCCCGGCCTCGGCGACCACGTCCATGTCCGGTTGGGCGGCAAGCACCATTCGGAAGCCGGTGCGCAGCAGCACCTGATCGTCGACCAGCATCACTCGGATGGACATCGGTTACCTCGTCCTCGTCATCTCTTCTTGAGCGGGAGCAGTGCGCTGATCCGGAAGCCGCCGCCGGGACGCGGGCCCGCGTCCAGGGTGCCTCCGACCATACCGATGCGTTCCCGCATGCCGATCAGCCCGTGTCCGGCGCCGTCGGCGCCGCCGTCCTCGTACAGTTCGTGGGCCGCGCCCCGGCCGTCGTCCTCCACGAGCAGGCCCAGCCCGTCGTCGAAGTAGACCAGCCGGACGCTGGCGCTCGCCTCGGGGCCCCCGTGCTTGCGCGTGTTGGTCAGCGCCTCCTGCACGATCCGGTACGCGGTCAGTTCGACCCCGCTCGGCAGCCGGCGGGGGGTGCCCTCGACCTGGAAGTCCACCGTGAGGCCGGCGGCCCGGACCTGCTCGACGAGGACCTCGATCTGTTCCACGTCCGGCTGCGGCACGTAGTCCTCGGACTCCTGCGGTTCGCCGGTGCGCAGCACGCCCAGCAGTCGCCGCATCTCGGCCAGGGCCTGCCGGCCGGTGCCGGAGATGGTCTGGAGGGCCTCCTTGGCCTGTTCCGGTGCCACGTCCATGACGTACGCGGCTCCGTCGGCCTGCACCACCATCACCGACACGTTGTGCGCGACGACGTCGTGCAGCTCGCGGGCGATCCGGGCGCGTTCGGTGGTGACGGCCGCCTTCGCCTGGGCCTCGCGTTCCTTCTCCAGGCGCTGGTTGCGTTCGACGAGCTGGGCGTAGTAGGCCCGGCGGGTGCGCACGGAGTCGCCGAGGACCCAGGCGAGGGCGAAGGGCACGACGGCGAAGAGGGCGCCGATGACGTTGTCGCCGGTCGCGCCCCGGTCCACGTGGAAGCGCAGGAAGTACAGGGGGGACGCGGTCAGCCCGATGCCGAACGCCACCCGGGACAGCCGGCGCGAGACGTCTGCGGAGGCCGCGACCGTGTAGAGGATGATCAGCATCCCGAAGTCGCCGAGGTGTGGATCGGTGCGGGTCACCAGCTGGTAGACGCCGGTGCCGACGGCCAGCCAGAACATGGGCACGGTCCACTTGCGGCGCATGGCCACCACCGCGCTCATCGCCAGCACCGAGGGGACGGCGATCAGACGGGTCGCGGTGCTGCTCAGACCGCTGTTCGTGACTTCCAGCAGAGAGACCCCGAAGAGCAGGGCAGCCCAGAAGCTGTCGACACCCGTCGGGTGTCTGCGGAGGAAGTCGTAGAGGCGCTGCACGTAACCCAGAGTAGGCAAAGCGGATAGGTGCTGGAGTCAACCAGAGGGGCGATCCGTTGAGGGATGAAGTACTCCCGAAGGTGGAGGGTGAGCTTAGCCTTGGGTCGATGAGCACTCAGGGCGAACGCGCGGTTCCGGTTCGTTGGCGGTCCGCGATGGAGGCCGCGCTGTACGGTCCCGACGGTTTCTACACACGTCCCGGCGGCGCCGGCCCCGCGGGGCACTTCCGGACCTCCGTGCACGCCTCGCGGCTGTACGCGGGCGCCGTCGCCCGGCTCCTCCTCACGGTGGACGAGGCCCTCGGGCGCCCCCGGGGGCTGGACCTGGTCGACGTGGGGGCCGGGCGCGGCGAACTGCTCGTCGGGGTGCTGGCCGCCCTGCCCGCGCGGACGGCCGCACGGGTGCGTCCGTACGCGGTCGAGCGCGCGGCCCGGCCCGAGGGGCTCGACCCCCGGATCCACTGGGTCCCCGTACCGCCCGAACGGACGACGGGGCTGTTGTTCGCCAACGAGTGGCTGGACAACGTGCCGCTGGAGATCGCAGAGGACGGGCGCTACGTCACGGTCGCGCCCGACGGCACGGAGAGCCCCGGCGGGCCCCTGGAGGAGGCGGACCGGGCCTGGCTGGAGCGATGGTGGCCGGCCCCGGGCCGGGCCGAGATCGGCCGCTCCCGCGACGAGGCCTGGGCGCAGGCGACCGCGACCCTGGAACGGGGCCTGGCGGTGGCGGTGGACTACGCCCACACCCGGGAGGCCCGGCCCCCGTTCGGCACCCTCACCGGCTTCCGCGCGGGCCGGGAGGTCCCCGCGATCCCGGACGGCGGCTGCGACGTCACCGCCCACGTGGCGCTGGACGCCTGCGCGGGACCGGGCGCGACCCTGCTCACACAGCGCCGGGCCCTGGCGCTCCTCGGGGTCTCGGGCGGCCGGCCGTCCCTGGCCCTGGCCCGGGCGGACCCGGTGGCGTACGTCCGCGCCCTGTCGGCGGCGGGTGAGGCGGCGGAACTCACCGCGCGCGGAGGCCTGGGCGACTTCGGCTGGCTGGTCCAGCCGGTCGGCATCGCCCCCTGGCCGGCGGGGTACGGCGACGAAGCGGCGGGGCACGGCGAAGCGGCGGGGTACGGCGAAGGGGCCGGGACGCCCTGACGGGATCCCGACCCCTCTCTCACTTCGTCCGCTCGCTACCGCTCGGTGTGGTGGTCGTGCCCGGGGCGCAGGCCCCCGCCGTTGCCCGAGCCCGTGCTCGGCTTCGGGGCGACCGGCTGCGACAGCGGGGCCAGGTCGTAGGCGTAGTGGCCGACCGCGTTCGCGATGACGTCGACGTTGATGTCGAGCGCCTTCTGGTCGATGTTGTTGATGTCGTCGCCCTTGCCGTGGTAGTTCACGTCGTAGGCGACCCCGGCCTGGCCGCCGAACTTCGCGGCCTGCTCGGCGGTCTTGATGCCCTCGGCGCCCGTGTCCGTACCGCCGGACGGGATGCCGGCCTCGATGAACGGGCCGTAGTCCGAGCGGCCGGTGAAGTCCGAGCCCTCGTGCGGGATCCGCTGCGCGTCGAGGAAGTCGGTGATGCCCTTCTCCAACTGCGCGGAGCCCTCGGGACCGGGGCCCGAGCCGACCTTGTCCGAGTCGTCGCCGTCGTAGACGAAGTAGGCGGCGTTCGGCGAGGCGATCATGTCGAAGTTCAGGTAGAGCTTGATCTGCTTCTTCTGCGCGTCCGTCAGACCGGCCACGTACGCCTCGGAGCCGAGCAGGCCGAACTCCTCCGCCGACCACCAGGCGAACTTGACCTTGTTCTTGATCTTCGTCTGGCTGCTCGCGAGGCGCTGCGCGACCTGGAGGATGCCGGCCGAGCCGGACCCGTTGTCGTTGATGCCGGGCCCCTCCGAGACCGAGTCCAGGTGCGCGCCCAGGAAGACGGTGTTGTTCTCGTCGCCGCCCCGCGTCTCGGCCACGACGTTGTAGGTCTTGCGGTTCTCGCGCAACTCGCGGATGTCCAGGGTGATCGAGACCGGACCTGCGGCCGCCTCGGCGGCGAGCTTCTCGCCCTCCGCCTGGGTGACGCCGCCCGTCGGGACCTTGCCCGCGTCCGCGGCGCCCAGGGTGCCGTTCAGCGCGCCCTCGGTGTTGTTGTAGATGACGGCGCCGACCGCGCCGGCCGCCGCCGCGTTCGCCTGCTTCACCGCGAAGGTGCAGCCGCCGCGCTTCACCAGGGCGATCTTGCCGGTGAAGGTGCCGGAGGCGAAGTCGGCGGGCTCGCAGCCGTTCGTGCCGTCGGCGTCGACGGGGGCGACGGCGAGCTGCGCCGTGATGCCCTCCTCGGGGCCGCTCGCGGTGTACGTCATCAGGTTGATCGGGACTTCGCGTTCGGCGTCGCCGTTCACGGTGAGCTTTTCCGAGATGGTCTCGACATACACGAAGTCGAACTCGTTCTTCGTGACCTTGTATCCCGCCGCGCGCAGCACGGCTTCGACGTACTGGGCGGATTGCACGTGGCCCTTGGAACCGGCCACCCGGGTGCCCTTGTTGTAGTCGGCGAGCGACTGGAAGACCTTCAGGTGGTTGTTGGCGCCCTTGCCGGTCGCCTCCTTGACCAGCTTCTTGGCCAACGCGTCGCCCTTGGCGGCGTCGCTCTGGGGGCCGGTGGCACCGGCGGGACCGGCGAGGAGCAGTGGGGAGACGAGAGCCACGGCGGCCAGGGCGGCGGTGGCTGCGGCTATACGGCGTGAGGGCATGAAGGTCCTTTCACGACAGGTGCAGGCATACGTGTGGTGTCGCACGGTGCGCGAGGGGGAGTGGTGGTCGCACGTTAAACAGCAACGGGCCACTCTGGCCAGAGTTTTCACTGATTCCGGTTTATGAATTCCGTATATCGGTGAAACTGCGCCGGTGTTAATCGGCCACTGTCCGCCGGTTTCGACCTACCGGAGGATGCCTTCCATGAAGTCCGATCCGAGGCGTGCCACCGCGGTCACGTCCAACTGGTGCTGGGCGTAACGACCCTGACGGTGCGTGTGCAGCAGCCCGGCCTTCTTGAGCACCGACAGATGGCGGGACACCTCGGGGGCGGATATGCCGTAGACCGTGGCCAGTTCGCTGGTCGTGTACGGCCCGCGGGCCAGACTTCGGCACAGCATCATCCGCATCGGGTGCGCCAGTGCCTCCATGCGCCGTCGGAGCAGCTCCACCGAACCGGGCGCGGAGGCCAACTCGGGCGAGCCGAGCGGATAGTGGACCACCGGACGCCACCCCGGGGCGTGCAGGACCAGCAGGTGCGGCCAGCCGAAGTGGGTCGGTATGAAGACCAGTCCCTGCCCCACCCGGGGATCGGTCGCGGTCGCCGAACCGTTGACCATCTTGTCGGCGGTGATCGTGGTCCCGGCCCGGTCCACGCTCAACGCCGACGACACCTCCCGCAGCGCGGCCGGCAACCCCTTGTGGCGCAGCACCTCCGCCTTGTGCCGCGCGTCCGCGGCCTGCCGCGGGCCGATCCGCCGCCAGACCTCGCCGAAGAAGGCCTCTTGGCAGTCCTCCAACAACCGGCGCATCCACACCCGCACGGCGGCGGTGTCGTCCAACAGGCGCAGCGAGAACTGCAACTGGCGGGGCCCGCGCGCGGCGGCCGTGTCCAACGCCTTGGCGCGCGAGGCCGCGTCGTGGAGCGGGGAGGCCACACCGCCCTCGTTGTAGAGGGCCAGCCAGCAGTGCTCCAGGGCGGCGATCACGAACCGCTCGTCGTCCAGCCGGTCGAGTACGTCGAGTTCCTCGGCCAGTGTCCCGGCGGGCAGGCCCGAGCCACCGGGCACCCCGGCGAAGGGCATGAAGACGTCCGAGAACGAACTCCGCCACATGAAGTCGGCCTCCAGCAGCCGATCGGCGAGGGAGGGGTCGAGCCCGGCCCGCGTGGCGTTCGCCCACGACTGGAGCCCGGGGTGGTGGGCGGGCTGGGAGAGCGCGTGCAGGGCCATGCAGAGTTCGGCGAGCGGGGAGGGCGCGAACGCGATCCGCTCCGCGGGGAGCCCGGCGATGTCGATGGTGACGCTCATCGCCCCATTCTGTCCGGCGCGGGTCGGGCAGGCGTTCGCCGGGGGGTGCCCGGGCCGGTGACCGGGGAGCCGACCGTCAGGCCGCTCACCAGCAGGAATCCGGTTCGATTGACGAGGACCGTCAATCGAGCGGACGGGTGCGGCCGAGGGGGTGAGGGTGGACCCCATGAGCGCGATCGAGCAGTACCTCCTCGACACCTACCGGGCGTCCCAGCACGGGACGCCGATGCCGCCGCCGCCCGGCCGCGACGACGTGGCCGTCCTCCGCGAGGCCCGCGACCGGGCCCGCTTCCGCGCGGTCCTCGCCGGCCGCCCCGCCCACCACCGGCTGACCTGGGCCGTGCGCCGGCTCTTCTCCCGGCCCCGATCCTGCTGACCGGGGCCGGCCGGGCGGGCCCAAGGGGCCGGAGGGGCCCGCCCGGCCGGCCGGCCACCGTCCCGCCCGCACCGCCCCGCTCCGCCCGCTACAAGCGGGCCACGAAGTCCGCCACCGCCGCCCCGACATCGGCCCCGGTCCACTCCAGACCCGGCTCCGTGACCTCCAGTTCCGTCATCGACAACCCCGGCGGCCCCTCCGCCGACCAGCGGCGGAACAGCACCGTCCCCGTCTCCTCCGCCTGCCGCAGGCCCGCCTCCGTCAGCCGCTCCGCCTCGTACGGCAGCCACACCTGGAACTGGTGCGTGTGCGGCTCCTCCGGATGGACCCGGAACCACGGCACCCCGGCCTCCGTGAAGCCCTCCCGCAGGGCCCCGGCGACCATCCGCGCCCGCTCCACGTACGAGGGCAGCCGCGGCAGCTCCCGTTCCAGCCCCGCCAGCGCGGACAGCGCCTGCGGGAACTGCCGGAAGATCTGGCCCCCGTACCGGTGCCGCCACACCCGCGCCTCCGCGACCAGCTCCGCGGAACCCGCCAGCGCGGCGCCGCTCAGCCCGCCCAGCGACTTGTAGAACGACACGTACACGGAATCCGCGAGCCCCGCGATCTCCGACAACGGCCGCCCGAAGTGCGTCGTGGACTCCCACAGCCGCGCCCCGTCGAAGTGCACCACCGCGTCCCGCGCCCGGGCCGCGTCCACCAGCGCCGTCAGCTCCTCCCACGAAGGCAGCAGGAACCCCGCGTCCCGCAGCGGCAACTCCAGCATCAGCGTGCCGAAGGGCTCCGCGACCTCCGCGACCTCCTGCGGCGTCGGCTGCCGCGGGTCCCGCGTCGGGTACACCGTCCGCAGGCCCGAGACCACCGACAGCGCCCCGCCCTCCCACAGCTCCGGATGCCCCATCGGGTGCAGCGCCACCACCGGGTTGCCGGTACGTCCCGCCCAGCACCGCAGCGCGATCTGCTGCGCCATCGTCCCCGACGGGAAGAACGCCGCGTCCGCCGTCCCCAGCAGGTCGGCGACCCGCTGCTCCAGCCTGGCCACCACCCCGTCCCCGTACACGTCGGCGGGCTCGTCCGGGTCGCCGGCCGCCGCCTGCGGCAGGGCCGCGAGCAGCTCGCCCACCGTCGGTTCCAGCAGGCTCCGCGAGAGGGTCCGCCCCGCTCCGCGCCACGCCGCGACCAGCCGCTTCGTACGGTCTTCATCAGCAGTCATGCCCCGATCATCGCCGACCGGCCGACACGCCCAGGGGCTAGCATGGCGGCGTATCGTCCGGTACCCCCCGCGGACTGGAACGGAAGGCTTTCCCCGCGTGAACGCACCCCTTCAGACGGAGCCCAGGGATCCGTCGGACCGCCCCGCACGGCTCACCGTCGGCGTCGTCGGCGCCGGCCGGGTCGGCCCCGCGCTGGCCCGCGCCCTCCAGCAGGCCGGACACCGCCCCGTCGCCGTCTCCGGCGTGTCCGAGGCCTCCCGCCGGCGAGCCGCCCGACTGCTGCCCGACGTGCCCGTCGTACCGCCCGCCGAGGTGCTGGAGCGGGCCGAGCTGGTCCTGCTCACCGTCCCCGACGACGCACTGCCCTCCCTGGTCGAGGGCCTCGTCGAGACCGGCGCGATCCGCCCCGGCCGGCTCCTCGTCCACACCTCCGGGCGGTACGGAACCGCCGTGCTGGACCCCGCCCGCCGCGCCGGCGCCCTGCCGCTGGCCCTGCACCCCGTGATGACGTTCACCGGTACCGAGGTCGACGTGCAGCGCCTCGCCGGCTGCTCCTTCGGCGTCACCGCCCCCGACGAGCTGCGGCTCGCCGCCGAGGCCCTGGTCATCGAGATGGGCGGCGAACCCGAGTGGATCGCGGAGGAGAGCCGTCCGCTCTACCACGCGGCCCTCGCCCTCGGCGCGAACCACCTGGTCACCCTGGTCGCCCAGTCGATGGAACTGCTGCGCACGGCCGGCGTCGAACACCCGGACCGGATGCTCGGCCCGCTCCTCGGCGCCGCCCTGGACAACGCCCTGCGCTCCGGCGACGCGGCCCTCACCGGCCCCGTCGCCCGCGGCGACGCCGGCACCGTCGCCGCCCACGTCCTCGAACTGCGCAGGCACGCCCCCGGCGCCGTCGCCGGCTACCTGGCGATGGCCCGCACCACCGCCGACCGGGCCCTCGCGCACGGCCTGCTCAAGCCCGAACTCGCCGAGGACCTGCTGGGCGTGCTCGCCGACGGCGGCGACGGCGTCGGCCCGGAAGGCGAACGCCGATGACCGACCCCCTGCTCCTGAACACCGCCGGGGAACTGCACGGCCTCGCCCGCCCCGGCCGCCGCGCCGTCGTCATGACCATGGGCGCCCTGCACGACGGCCACGCCTCCCTGATCCGCACGGCCCGCGACCTCGCCGGCGCCGACGGCCAGGTCGTCGTCACCGTCTTCGTGAACCCCCTCCAGTTCGGGGCGAACGAGGACCTCGACCGCTACCCCCGCACCCTCGACGCCGACCTGCGCATCGCCGCCGGCGCCGGCGCCGACGCGGTGTTCGCCCCGGCCGCGGACGAGGTCTACCCCGGCGGCGACCCCCAGGTCCGGATCACCGCCGGCCCCATGGGCGGCCGCCTCGAAGGCGCCACCCGCCCCGGCCACTTCGACGGCATGCTGACCGTCGTCGCGAAACTGCTCCACCTCACCCGCCCCGACCTGGCCCTCTTCGGCCAGAAGGACGCCCAGCAACTGGCCCTGATCCGGCGCATGGTGACCGACCTGAACTTCCCCGTCGAGGTGGTCGGCGTACCCACCGCCCGCGAGGACGACGGCCTCGCGCTGTCCTCCCGCAACCGCTACCTCTCCCCGGCGGAACGCCGCACGGCCCTCGCCCTGTCCCGCGCCCTGTTCGCGGGCCGCGACCGCCTCGCCGCCCAGGCCGCGCTGCGCGCCCGCGCCGAGGCCTCCCCGGCGAGCGACGAACGCGCCACCGCCCTGGCCCGGCTCGGCGAGATCCGCGCCTCGGCGGACGCGCACGCCGTCTCCGCGGCCGGCTCCGGCCTGCCCGACGCCGTACGATCCGCCGCCCGGCACGTCCTGGAGGACGCGGGTCGGCACGATCCGCCGCTGGCCCTGGACTACCTGGCGCTGGTCGACCCCCGGGACTTCACCGACATCGGCCCCGGGTTCACGGGACGGGCCGTGTTGGCCGTCGCCGCCAAGGTGGGCGCGACCCGGCTGATCGACAACATTCCATTGGAGTTCGGAGCACACTCGTGAGCACTGGCAGAAGTGCCGCCGGCACCGGCATACGGCTGTACGCCCCCGCCCCCGGCTGGTCCCTCGACGCGGACGTCGTCGTCGTCGGCTCGGGCGTGGCGGGCCTGACGGTGGCGCTGCGCTGCGCCGCCGCCGGCCGCCGCACGGTCGTGGTCACCAAGGCCCGGCTCGACGACGGATCCACCCGCTGGGCCCAGGGCGGCATCGCCGCCGCCCTCGGCGACGGGGACACCCCCGAGCAGCACCTGGACGACACCCTGGTGGCCGGCGCGGGCCTGTGTGACGAGGCCGCCGTCCGGCTGCTGGTCACCGAGGGGCCGGACGCCGTACGACGCCTCATCTCGACCGGCGCCGTCTTCGACACCTCGGCCGAGACCGGGGAGATAGAGCTGACGCGGGAGGGCGGCCACCACCGCCGCCGGATCGCGCACGCCGGCGGCGACGCCACCGGCGCCGAGATCTCCCGGGCCCTCGTGGAGGCCGTCCAGGACGCCGGCATCGAGACCGTCGAGAACGCGCTCGTCCTGGACCTGCTCCAGGACGCCGACGGCCGCACCGCGGGCGTCACCCTGCACGTCATGGGCGAGGGCCAGCACGACGGCGTGGGCGCCGTCCACGCCCCCGCGGTGATCCTCGCGACCGGCGGCATGGGCCAGGTCTTCTCGGCCACCACCAACCCGTCCGTCTCCACGGGCGACGGGGTGGCCCTCGCGCTGCGTGCCGGCGCCGAGGTCTCCGACCTCGAATTCGTCCAGTTCCACCCGACGGTGCTGTTCCTCGGTGCCGACGCCGAGGGACAGCAGCCGCTGGTCTCCGAGGCCGTCCGCGGCGAGGGCGCCCACCTCGTCGACGCGGACGGCGTGCGCTTCATGGTCGGACAGCACGAACTGGCCGAGCTCGCCCCCCGCGACATCGTCGCCAAGGGCATCACGCGCCGCATGCAGGAACAGGGCACCCGGCACATGTACCTGGACGCCCGGCACTTCGGCGCCGAGATGTGGGAGCAGCGCTTCCCCACGATCCTCGCCGCCTGCCGTTCCCACGGCATCGACCCGGTCACCGAGCCCATCCCGGTCGCTCCCGCCGCCCACTACGCGTCGGGCGGCGTCCGCACCGACCTGCACGGCCGCACCACGGTGCCCGGCCTGTACGCCTGCGGCGAGGTCGCCTGTACCGGCGTGCACGGCGCCAACCGGCTGGCGTCCAACTCCCTGCTGGAGGGCCTGGTCTTCGCCGAGCGGATCGCGGACGACATCGCCCGCCGGTCGCTCACGGGCAGCGGCCCCGGCATCCCCGTGTCGGCCACCGGCCCGCTCCAGCCCGCCGAGGCCCGGTACGAGATCCAGCGCATCATGACGGACGGCGCGGGCGTGCTGCGCTCCGCGGAGTCCCTGGCCACGGCCGCCGCCGCCCTCGAAGACCTGTACGCCGCGGCCCTGAACAACCTCGAAGCGCACGGCAAGACCGCCGAACCGGGCGTGGACACCTGGGAGGCCACGAACCTCCTGTGCGTGGCCCGGGTCCTGGTCGCCGCCGGCCGGCGCCGCGAGGAGACCCGCGGCTGCCACTGGCGCGAGGACCACTCCGACCGCGACGACGCCCACTGGCGCCGCCACCTGGTCGTGCGACTGTCCGCGACCGAGAAGCGGGCGCTGGTCGTCACCCCCACCGACTCGGCGGACTTCCCGCCCGTTTCCCACCCCCTCAGCCAGGAGCAGCAAGCGTGAGCACGCACCAGCACGAAGACACCGACCGCACCGCGCACGACGAACTGCCCCTCCTGGGGCAGGCCGAGGGCGGCTGTGGCGACGACTGCGCCTGCGGTGACGGCGAGGAGTCCGGCCTGGACCCGGCGCTCGCCGAGCTCCTCGCGGACGCCGGCCTGGACCCGATCGAGGTCGAGGACATCGCGCACATGGCGCTGTCCGAGGACCTCGACGGCGGGGTCGACGTCACCACCGTCGCCACCGTGCCCGAGGAAGCCGAGGCCGTCGCGGACTTCATCGCCCGCGAGGACGGCGTCGTGGCCGGCCTGCGCATCGCCGAGGCCGTGTTCTCGGTGGTCTGCACCGAGGCGTTCGAGGTCGAGCGGCACGCCGAGGACGGGGACACCGTCAAGGCGGGCGAGGTGCTGCTGTCCGTCCGCGCCCGTACCCGCGACCTGCTCACGGCCGAGCGCAGCGCCCTGAACATCCTGTGCCGGCTGTCGGGCATCGCGACCGCCACCCGCCGCTGGGCCGACGTCCTGGACGGCACGTCCGCGAAGGTCCGCGACACCCGCAAGACCACTCCCGGCCTGCGCGCGCTGGAGAAGTACGCGGTCCGCTGCGGCGGCGGCGTCAACCACCGCATGTCGCTGTCGGACGCGGCGCTGGTCAAGGACAACCACGTGGTCGCGGCGGGCGGCGTCGCCCAGGCGTTCACGGCCGTCCGCGAGGCCTTCCCCGACGTCCCGATCGAGGTCGAGGTCGACACCCTCGCGCAGATCGGCGAGGTCCTGGACGCGGGCGCCGACCTGATCCTGCTGGACAACTTCACCGTCGAGCAGACCGCCGAGGCCGTCGCGCTGGTCGCCGGCCGCGCCGTCCTGGAGTCCTCCGGCCGGCTGACCCTGGACACCGCCCGCGCCTACGCCGAGACCGGCGTGGACTACCTCGCGGTCGGCGGGCTCACCCACTCCTCGCCGATCCTGGACATCGGCCTCGACCTCCACGAGGCGGTGTAACCGATGCTCCTCACCATCGACGTGGGCAACACCCACACGGTGCTGGGCCTGTTCGACGGTGACGAGATCGTCGAGCACTGGCGCATCTCCACCGACCCGCGCAGGACGGCCGACGAGATGGCCGTCCTCATGCAGGGTCTGATGGGCATGCACCCGATGCTCGGCACCGAGCTGGGCGACGGCATCCACGGCATCGCGATCTGTTCGACGGTCCCCTCGGTGCTGCACGAGCTGCGCGAGGTCACCCGCCGCTACTACGGCGACGTGCCGGCCGTGCTGGTCGAGCCCGGCATCAAGACGGGCGTGCCGATCCTCATGGACAACCCGAAGGAGGTCGGCGCGGACCGCATCATCAACGCGGTCGCGGCCGTCGAGCTCTACGGCGGACCGGCGATCGTCGTCGACTTCGGCACGGCCACCACCTTCGACGCGGTGTCCGCGAAGGGCGAGTACGTCGGCGGGGTGATCTCCCCGGGCATCGAGATCTCGATGGAGGCCCTCGGCGTGCGCGGCGCCCAGCTCCGCAAGATCGAGCTGGCCCGCCCGCGCAACGTCATCGGCAAGTCCACGGTCGAGGCGATGCAGTCGGGCGTGGTCTACGGGTTCGCCGGCCAGGTCGACGGGATCGTGAACCGGATGGCCAAGGAGCTCGCCGGCCCCACCGGCGACCCGGACGACGTCCGCGTGATCGCCACCGGTGGCCTGGCGCCGATCGTCCTCGGCGAGGCCTCGGTGATCGACGACCACGAGCCGTGGCTGACGTTGATCGGACTGCGGCTGGTCTACGAGCGCAACGCGCCCAACTTCGAGTGACGCCGCGGCGCGACGAGGCGTGACACGAGGCCCCCGCCCACCCGGCGGGGGCCTTCCGTTTCGTCTCGCGCCGTCTCGCGTCGCGTCGGCGGTTCACCGGCCGTCAGGCTGACGCGTCGGGTTCGACCTGATGCCTTAGCTTTGTCGGCGTCGGACGCACGTGTTTGCGACGCTCCAGGATGGTCCAAATGCCCCGTGAATCACCGTACTTGCTGGTGGTCGACGCCCTTCGGGCCCGCATCGAGGCGGGCGAGTGGGAGGTCGGCGACAAGCTTCCCTCCCGGTCGCGGTTCGCCGCCGAGTACTCCGTCGGACAGAGCGTCACCCAACGCGCCCTGGAACGACTGATCATCGAGGGCCTCCTCGAAGGCCGCGCCGGTTCCGGGACGTTCGTGCGCACCCCGCGCCGGCGGATGCGCATGGTGCGCACCCGCCGCCGCGTGCCGAACTCGGGCAACGCCTTCCGCGCCGAGGCCCTCGAACACGGCTTCGCGGCCTCCTGGGACGCCCGGACCGTCGCCCACACCCCGGCCCCCGAACACATCGCGGCCCGCCTCGCCATCGCCCCCGGCGACCCGTGCGTGATGACCCGCTACGAGTTCATGGCCGACGGCAGCCCCGCCGAACTGTCCCAGTCCTGGGAGCCGATGGCCCTCACCGCCGACACCCCGGTCGTCCTGCCGGAGGACGGGGAGCTGCGCGGGGCCGGCGTGGTCGCGCGCATGCGGTCCATCGGCATCACGGTCGCCTCGGTGCTGGAGATACCGCGCCCGTCCCGCGCCAACCAGGCGCAGGCCAACCTGCTGGGCATCAGCGTCGGCTCGCTCATCACCGAGATCGAGCGCACGTACCTGGACTCGGACGGCCGCCCGGTGGAGACCGCGGACCTGGTCATCCCCGATTCCCGGTACGAGATCGCGTACGCGTTTCCGATCGAGTGAGCGGGAACTTCCACGGAAATGGCCGAAGTGTGCCCCCGCGGGGGTTACGGTCGGCCCACGACAGGCACCGTGACCCCGTTTCCGCCGGAGGAGACACCATGACCACGACCGCTCGCCCCACCTGGCAGAAGTCGTCCCACTGCGACGACGGCGTCAACTGCGTGTACGTGTCCGCCGCGCCCGGCACCCTGGTCCGGGTGGCCGACCGCTCGGACCCCGCCCACCTCGTGATGGCCACGACGCACGCCGCCTGGGCCGCGTTCCTGGACGCCGTCAAGGCGGACGGGTAGGCATGAACGGGACGATCCTGGCCGGCCGCTACGCGCTGGGCGACCGCATCGGCGCGGGCGGCATGGGGGAGGTGTGGCGGGCCCGGGACCTCGAATTGGGCCGGGCCGTCGCCGTGAAGGTCATCGCCCGGCCCGGAGACGACAAGCTCGCGTTACGGCTGCGCGCCGAGGCCCGGGCGGCCGCGGCGCTGTCGGACCCCCACGTGGTGTCCGTCCACGACGTCGGCGAGACCGTCGTCGACCACCGGACCGTGGTCTACCTGGTCATGGAACTCGTCGACGGGCGCCCGCTCGGCACCGCCACCGGCCGGGCCCCGATCGAGGACGTGGTGCGCTGGGGCACGCAGATATGCGAGGGGCTCCAGGCGGCCCACGGCGCGGGCGTCGTCCACCGCGACATCAAGCCCGGCAACGTGCTGCTCACCACCCGGGGCCGGATCAAGATCTGCGACTTCGGGATCGCCCGGCAGAGCGGCATGCAGGGACTGACCACGACCGGCCTGGCGATCGGCACACCCGCCTACATGTCGCCGGAACAGGCGCGCGGCGACGCGGTGGACGGCCGCACCGACATCTACAGCCTGGGCTGTCTCCTGTACGAACTGCTCGCCGGCGAGCTGCCGTTCACCGGATCCCCCTGGGAGGTCCTCGCCCAGCACGCGCAACGCGCACCCGACTCCCTGCGGGTCCGCCGCCCCGAGATCCCCCGGGCCCTGGACCTGCTGGTCCTGAGCCTGTTGAGCAAGGACGCCGCGGACCGCCCCGACTCGGCGGCGCGGACCGCCGAACTGCTGCGCGCCGCCGTCGCGCCGCCGACCCGGCCGGTGCCCGAGCAGGGCGCCCGCACCAAGGCGCCGTCCTGGCAGCCGCGCCCCCCGGTGACGACCCGGACCGCGGCGGAGGCCCCCGCGGTCGCCGCCCCGTCGAAGGCCGAACCGCAGCCGAAGGCCGAACCGCGGTCGAAGGGCAGCCCCGCTTCCGGGCGCGCGCCGGGCAAGTCGGTCGTGGTCTCCCCGGGGTCCGCCTGGGCGGGCACGCTCCTGCCCGGATTGGCGGCCGGCGGCCAGTTGTTCGGCTTCGGGGCCCTGTCCGGGTTCTGGGCCGTCGCCGCGGCCTTGGGCGTCACGCTCGTCGCCTGGTTCAGCAAGGAGATCCAAACGGACGAGGCGGACCCGCTCACCCTCGTCTACATCCTCCTCGCGCCGGCCGTCGGCCTGGCGGTGCTGCTGACGTTGCTGTTCGCCACCCCGGTGACCTGGTGGAAGGCGATCCTGGTCGGCCTCGCCACGGCGCCGGTGCTCTGGATCGTCGGCCACTGGCAGCACAGGGCGATCCGCGCCGTCTCGCGGGCCAAGGAGGCCGCCTTCCTCGCCAACGACACGGGGCAGATCGCCGGCGTGTTCGCCGCCTGGCTGACGGCCGCCCGGACACCGGTCCCGGCCCTGGGCGCGGTCGCGATCGGCGTCGGGGTCTGGATCGGAGCCGGACTGCTCATCGGCATGCTCCTGCCCCCGCTCGCCGCCGCCCCCGGCCGCCGCCAGGGGGCTGCCCCGGGCCGCTGAGCGGTCCGCGGCGGCCCGGATCGGGCCGCCGGCTCCGACGGCCCGGGAGCATCGCCTACGGACCCGCGATGGCCCGCAGGGCGTCCAGGTGGCGCCGGTAGACGGTCCGGCCGCTCGGGGTCAGCGAGAGCCAGGTCCGCGGGCGGCGGGCCACCCGGCCCTTGGCCACGGCCACCAGGCCCGCCTCCTCCAGCGCCGCCACCTGCTTGGACAGCACCGAGTCGGACACCTCCACGAGGTCCCGCACGAAGCCGAACTCGGCCTTGTCCACCGCGGCCAGCGCCGCCACCACCGACAGCCGCACCGGCGCGTTCAACAGCGGCGCGAGCCCGTGCCGGGGGTGGGCGCCCTCCTTCTCCGTGCTCATGCGGCCCGCCTCTCGGTCACCGCGCCCACGACGGCCGGCAGCGCGCACGCCACCGCGGCCACGACCGTGAACGCCAGGTTGTCCCGGAAGACCTCGGTGCCCAGGACCACCGTCGCCGCGAACACCACGGACCAGGTCCCGATGACCAGTCCGTGCTTGAGGCCGAACCCGCGCCGTACCACCCGCTGCCGCGCCGCGTACACGCTCATCCCGCCCACGAGCAGCATGTTGGCCGTCGCGAAGACGACGGCCTGGGCGGCCCCGTGCCAGAGCAGGGACACCGGTACGAGGACCAGTTGCCCCGCCCCGAAAGCCCACAGGTAGCGCGCGTACCAGCCGCTGTTCAGCAGCGCCGCCCTCTCCATCCGTTTGGCCTCGGTGTACTCGCTCACGGTGTCCCCCTCGTGGTCGGCGCGGCCGGGCGGCCACCACCTGCTTTCCAGAGTGACGCGCACTTTCCACTTTGGCAAGTGCCGATCCCGCCGCGCCGTAGCCGCCCCAATTAAGGGGATTTAGTCCGATTAGCGCGTATCTTCGGCCCATGCCCACGCCCTACGGATCCCGCGGCGGCATGGCGTTCAGTGCTGCCGAGCTGCACGTGCTCAGGCGCTCGCTCGCCCACGCCCTCCAGTCCTCCACGGCCCCGCTCCCGGCCGTCGAGGTCCAGGCCTGCCTTCGCCTCGCGGCGTCGGTGGACGACGCGGTCGCCGAGGCGGAGAGGCTCAGAGACTTCCTCCTCGCCGACCTCGCCCGCTACAGAGGCGCCCTGCCCGGCAGCCTCTCCGGCTACCTGGAGCTGCTGCAGGACGCCCTGGCCGCCGGCTACGAGCCGGTACCCGACGACCTCGCGGCCCTGCGGGCCCTGCGCGCCAACCCGGTCGCCGCCGCCGTGCTGGAGCGGGCCCAGGCGGTCGCGGAGCGCTCCGTACGCCGCCGGCTGCGGACGGCGCCCGCCCCCCGCACCCGACTGCTGGCCCTCGCCGGCGGACGCGAGGACGAACGGGGCGGCGAGCCGAAGCCCGCACCCGCCCCGGCCCCCGAGGAGGAGCCGCGCCCCGGGCGCGAGCGCCCCATTCCGACCCCCGGGGAGGTCTTCCCGCCCCGCCGGAAGCCCGCCGCGCCGGGCCGGCCCCCGGCGGACGGCCGCGCCGCCGGGTAGCTAGGCTGGGGGCATGGACTACGTTTCCGCGCTCGTGCCCCCCATCGTGATGGCCGCGTTCTTCATCGCTCTCGTCGTGACGATCGTGAAGAGCCAGGGCGGTGCCAACAAGGCGAAGGAGGACGCGGCCGTGGACGCCGTGCTCGCCTCCGCCGAGGCCGCCCGACAGCCCGGGAAGTAACCCCGGGCGAAAGTCTCGGGGACGGGCGTACGGCCTGCGGGCCGTGCGCCCCATTTTGTTGCCCGGCACCGGCTCGTCGCGCGTTGCCGGCCGAATGGTCGGGCAATTCCGCACAACCCGCACTATCGTGCTGTTGTGCCTCGCCCCTTGGGAGAACTCGAAGACGCAGTGATGACACGGGTGTGGCAGTGGAACCGCCCGGTCACCGTTCGGGAAGTCCTGGAAGACCTCCAGCAGGAACGGTCCATCGCGTACACCACGGTCATGACCGTTATGGACAATCTCCATCAGAAGGGCTGGGTCCGCCGGGAAGCCGAAGGCCGCGCCTATCGATATACCGCGGTCTCCACCCGGCCCGCCTACTCGGCCGCACTGATGAACGAGGCATGGGCCACCAGCGACAACCCGGCGGCCGCTCTCGTGGCCTTCTTCGGCATGATGTCGGCGGAACAGCGCGAAGCCCTCCGCGACGCCGTACGCATCGTCGGTCACGACGGCGAGGCCACCGCCCCCGAACCCCGGGAAGCCCCGGAAGAGCCGGTACCCGCGGAAGAGCCGGTACCCGAAGAAGACGCGAAGCCCGGGGAAGCCCCGGAAGACCCGCGACCCGAAGAGGACTCCGGCGAGCGCGGGACCGAGCCGGGGCGATAGCGTCCCCCCGCATGGGAGAGTTTTCCGCCGCAGAAGCAAATACCGTGACGATCCGCCGCGCACGCACCCGCGATGTTCCCGCGCTGCGACGCCTGCTCGACCAGTACGTGCAGCAACGGATCCTGCTCGACAAAGCCCCCGTCGTCCTTTACGAGGACATCCAGGAGTTCTGGGTCGCGGAACGCGTCGGTGACGGTCAGGTGGTGGGCTGTGGCGCTCTGCACGTGATGTGGGAAGACCTTGCGGAAGTGCGCACTCTCGCGGTGGATCGCGAGTTGAAGGGCGCCGGTGTCGGACATCGGGTACTGGCCAAGTTGTTGGAGACGGCCCGTCTGCTCGGCGTGAGCCGGGTTTTCTGCCTCACCTTCGAAGTGGACTTCTTCGCGAACCACGGCTTCGTCGAGATCGGCGCGACCGCGGTCGAGCCCGATGTCTACATGGAGCTCCTGCGTTCCTATGACGAGGGCGTCGCCGAGTTCCTCGGTCTCGAACGAGTGAAGCCGAACACCTTGGGCAACAGTCGGATGCTTCTGCACCTCTGATCGATGACGGATCGATCTCAGCCGCTTTTACGGGGCTCCGCCCGCCTGTGGCCTATGTCCGAATCGCGTACGTTTCCCGCCCTGTTGACGTCCTGAACCTCTCGGCGGGGGTTTGTGTTTTCCAGGCAAAAGCGGTTTCCTTTCCGCGTACTGCATTTTCGATGAAAGGAAATCCGGTGGCACAGAAGGTTCAGGTCCTTCTTGTCGACGACCTCGACGGTGGCGAGGCGGACGAGACCGTGACGTTCGCTGTGGATGGCAAGACCTACGAGATCGACCTCACCGCCGCCAACGCTGAAAAGCTCCGCGGCCTGCTTGAGCCCTACACCAAGAGTGGCCGTCGTACCGGTGGCCGTGCCGCCGCGGGTCGCGCCAAGGGCCGCGCCGCCGTTTCGGCGGGCAACCCGGACACCGCGGAAATCCGTGCGTGGGCGAAGGCGAAGGGCCTTACGGTCAACGACCGCGGCCGTGTCCCCGCCGACATTCGCGAGGCCTACGAGAACCGGGGCTGACCCACGGCGCCGACGGGCCTCGCGGGGGCCGCGCGTCGCCGCAGGCGTGCCCGGTGGCACTCCGTGGCCGCCGCGGCGACCAGACGTACGAGATCGGGTCCGGTGCCTCTCAGGCCGGCCCCGGCGCCCTGTCCGGTACCGGGCAGGGACGGCAGGAACGCCTCGCACCCCGGTTCGGGGGGCCGCAGCCACACGGCGGCCCCCTGAGGGCTTCCCTGTGGCCGCCCCGGCGGCACGGGGGCGGTGATACGGCCTCCCACGCCCAGGGCGGTCAGATCCAGGGCCACCGGACCCCACTCCAGCCAGTCGAGCAGCCCGTCCAGCTCCTCGGCGCTGCCCGGGGCCACCAGGAAGCGCATACGGCGTCCCATGACGGCCACCGGCCCGGTGTCGACCGGCCTGCGCAGCAGCCGGCCACCCGCGTCGGCCGGCAGTTCCAGTACGTCGAACCGCGCCCCGGTGACCAGCTGGGCGGGAGGGCCGCCCGCGAGGGTCCAGCCGAGCACCCGCCCGTACCAGGAGACGTACGCGTCCTCCTCGGACGGGGAGCGCGGATGCGGGACGGTCTCGGCGATGAGGGCCATGACCGGAGCAACTCCGGAAGTGCCCTGGAGTTACGCAGCGCGGCGGACCCAATACGGAACGTAAACGTCCGTGGGGCGGAGTCCCACATTCGAAGACGGAACCGTGTTCGCCCGTAGCGGAGGGAACCGTCTCCCGGCCGCATGGAGTGTCAGTCCCCACGGGTAAGACATTCCTAGTGGATCGGGGCGACACGCTGATTTGAAGGGTCTCCGACCGGCTTCCGTTCGCCATCGGCGTACACGTGTGACGGGTATCTGCCTGGCCTGCGGGAACATCGTCTCGCACCATCGGGTTGGAGCAGTTGTCGGCACTTACGGCCGGGTTTTCCCGCGGACGTGAGGGTGAGCCGCGGACGGATGTCGGCAGTTGGAATGAGCTGTCCCGCCCCGCGGGACTAGCATGCGGAAGGACAGGGCGGGGACCGACCCCGAACTGCCCGACCGCTCTGAGGAGCGATAAACGATGTTCGAGAGGTTCACCGACCGCGCGCGGCGGGTTGTCGTCCTGGCTCAGGAAGAAGCCCGGATGCTCAACCACAACTACATCGGCACCGAGCACATCCTCCTGGGCTTGATCCACGAGGGTGAGGGTGTCGCCGCTAAGGCCCTGGAGAGCCTCGGGATTTCGCTCGAGGCTGTTCGCCAGCAGGTTGAGGAGATCATCGGTCAGGGGCAGCAGGCCCCGTCCGGCCACATCCCCTTCACCCCGCGGGCGAAGAAGGTCCTGGAGCTTTCGCTCCGAGAGGCCCTCCAGCTCGGCCACAACTACATCGGCACCGAGCACATCCTGCTCGGCCTGATCCGCGAGGGCGAGGGCGTCGCCGCCCAGGTCCTCGTGAAGCTGGGCGCCGATCTCAACAGGGTCCGGCAGCAGGTCATCCAGCTGCTCTCCGGCTACTCCGGAGGCGGCAAGGAGTCGGCCACGGCAGGCGGCCCGGCCGAGGGCACCCCCTCGACCTCGCTCGTCCTCGACCAGTTCGGCCGCAACCTCACGCAGGCGGCTCGCGAATCCAAGCTCGACCCGGTCATCGGGCGCGAGAAGGAGATCGAGCGGGTCATGCAGGTGCTGTCCCGCCGGACCAAGAACAACCCGGTCCTCATCGGCGAGCCCGGCGTCGGCAAGACCGCCGTCGTCGAGGGCCTGGCCCAGGCGATCGTCAAGGGCGAGGTGCCCGAGACGCTCAAGGACAAGCACCTCTACACCCTCGACCTGGGTGCACTGGTCGCCGGTTCCCGCTACCGCGGTGACTTCGAGGAGCGCCTCAAGAAGGTGCTCAAGGAGATCCGCACCCGCGGCGACATCATCCTGTTCATCGACGAGCTCCACACCCTCGTGGGTGCGGGTGCCGCCGAGGGCGCGATCGACGCCGCCAGCATCCTGAAGCCCATGCTGGCCCGTGGTGAGCTCCAGACCATCGGTGCCACGACGCTGGACGAGTACCGCAAGCACCTCGAGAAGGACGCGGCGCTGGAGCGT
The DNA here is from genome assembly GCF_041431415.1 of Streptomyces sp. NBC_00513. Classification (GTDB taxonomy): domain Bacteria; phylum Actinomycetota; class Actinomycetes; order Streptomycetales; family Streptomycetaceae; genus Streptomyces. The sequence continues at coordinate 3,655,652 of NZ_CP107845.1, read as the reverse complement.
CGTTTCCAGCCGATCCAGGTGGCGGAGCCTTCCCTCCCCCACACGATCGAGATCCTCAAGGGGCTGCGCGACCGCTACGAGGCCCACCACCGCGTCTCCATCACGGACGAGGCCCTCGTGCAGGCGGCCACCCTGGCCGACCGGTACATCTCGGACCGCTTCCTCCCGGACAAGGCGATCGACCTGATCGACGAGGCCGGCTCCCGGATGCGCATCCGTCGGATGACCGCGCCGCCGGACCTCCGCGAGTTCGACGAGAAGATCGCGAACGTGCGTCGCGACAAGGAGTCGGCCATCGACTCCCAGGACTTCGAGAAGGCGGCTTCCCTCCGTGATTCGGAGAAGCAGCTGCTGACGGCGAAGGCCAAGCGCGAGAAGGAATGGAAGGCCGGCGACATGGACGTCGTCGCCGAGGTCGACGGCGAGCTCATCGCCGAAGTCCTCGCGACCGCGACCGGCATTCCGGTGTTCAAGCTGACCGAGGAGGAGTCCTCGCGACTCCTGCGCATGGAGGACGAGCTCCACCGTCGCGTCATCGGTCAGAAGGACGCCATCAAGGCCCTCTCGCAGGCGATCCGACGGACCCGTGCGGGTCTGAAGGACCCGAAGCGTCCCGGTGGCTCGTTCATCTTCGCCGGCCCGTCCGGTGTCGGTAAGACCGAGCTCTCCAAGACGCTCGCCGAATTCCTCTTCGGCGACGAGGACGCACTGATCTCCCTCGACATGTCGGAGTTCAGCGAGAAGCACACGGTTTCCCGTCTCTTCGGTTCGCCCCCCGGCTACGTGGGCTACGAAGAGGGCGGCCAGCTGACCGAGAAGGTCCGCCGGAAGCCGTTCTCCGTCGTCCTCTTCGACGAGGTCGAGAAGGCGCACCCGGATATCTTCAATTCCCTTCTCCAGATCCTGGAGGACGGTCGTCTGACCGACTCCCAGGGCCGGGTCGTGGACTTCAAGAACACGGTCATCATCATGACGACCAACCTGGGTACGCGGGACATCTCCAAGGGCTTCAACCTGGGCTTCGCGGCCCAGGGCGACACCAAGACCGGATACGACCGGATGAAGGCGAAGGTCAACGAAGAGCTGAAGCAGCACTTCCGGCCCGAGTTCCTCAACCGTGTCGACGACACGGTCGTCTTCCACCAGCTCACGCAGGAAGACATCATCCAGATCGTCGACCTGATGATCGCCAAGGTGGACGAGCGCCTCAAGGACCGCGACATGGGCATCGAGCTCAGCGGTGACGCGAAGCAGCTCCTGGCCAAGCGCGGCTACGACCCGATCATGGGTGCGCGCCCGCTGCGCCGGACGATCCAGCGCGAGATCGAGGACATGCTGTCGGAGAAGATCCTCTTCGGCGAGCTGCGTCCCGGTCACATCGTGGTCGTGGGTGTGGAGGGTGAGGGCGAGGCCGCCAAGTTCACCTTCCGCGGCGAGGAGAAGACTCCGATCTCGGACCTTCCCCCGATCGAGGCCACGGGCTCCGGCCCGGACCTCTCCAAGGGCGCCTGAGGCCTGACCGCTGTACGAAGGGGCGGCCCCGGAACCGAACGGTTCCGGGGCCGCCCCTTTCGCGCGTCCGGGGCCCTGCGGGGCGGGGGAGAGCCGGAGCGGACGTCCGGGCCCGTGCGAGGCGGGAGGGATTGCGGCCGGTCCCTGCGGGCACGAGCGGGTCCGGGGCGCGCGCAGGGGCCCCGGACCCGCCCTCCGGGTCCGTACCGCCCTCCCGGGCCTGTACCGGGCGACCGGGCCCGTACCGGGCTCCCCGGCGCGGGGGTGGGCCCACGGGTGGCGCCCGCGCGGCTCGGCGGAAGGCGCGGGCACGGGGGCAGGGGGCGGAGGGTGCTTCGGGTGCCTTCCGGTGGCCCGAGGGGCGTGACCTGGGTCTCGATCAGGGTGGGCGGGGGCTCCGCGCCCGGTGACAAGCCGCACAGGGCAAATCGGACCTACTAGGACCTTTCGTAGATCGAGTGTCCGATTTGCCCCCTCCCTTGGCCCAGTAATCGCCGGGTCAACAGTCCTCTCGACCCCCCTCGCACCTACGAGTCGACGTAGTAATGAGGACGTTTGAGGAAGCCGGGGGGCTCGGGTTACCAAGGTGGAGCAAGTTCGCCCGGCACCCGCTCAGCATCCGCTCAGCGTGCCGGGTCACTTATTGCCCTTGTTCCCGGCCCCGGAGGTCCACACATGTCCGCGAAGCGCGTCAGCACCCGTCGTACCCGTATCGCCCTCGCCGCCACCGGCCTCGGTGCCGCACTGGCCCTCGGTGCCGGAACGACCGCCGCTTTCGCCGGCGAGGCGCAGACCGCTCTCAACGGCACCCCCGGCCTCGTCGCCGCCCAGGCGAAGGCCCAGGCCGCCGCCGCGAAGCCGGCCGCCGCCGCGAAGTCGGCCGGTTCCTGGAAGAAGCCGGTCTCCGGCTACACCCTGTCCGCGACCTACGGCAAGGGCGGCAACATGTGGTCGCACAAGCACTCCGGTCAGGACTTCGCCGTTCCCGTCGGCACCAAGGTCAGTGCCGCGAGCTCCGGTGTGGTCGTCAAGGCCGGCCCCAACGGCGGTGGCGACGGTCCCGCGTACGGCAACGCCGTCGTGATCAAGCACGCGAACAACAAGTACTCCCAGTACGCGCACCTCTCGCGGATCCAGGTCAAGATCGGCCAGAAGGTCTCGGCCGCCCAGCAGATCGCGCTGTCCGGCAACACCGGCAACTCCAGCGGTCCGCACCTGCACTTCGAGATCCGCACCACCCCGAACTACGGCTCGGCCATCAACCCGGTGAGCTTCCTGCGTCAGGTCGGCGTCACCGTCTGACACGCCGACGGCGCCGGGCGACCGGCGTCCGACCCCCCCGCCGCACCGGGCGGCTCGCGACGGCTCAGAACAGCAGCCACGACCCGGTCGGCGTGACCATCGGGTCGAGCTTGCCCGGCTTGAGGGCGTCGATCCGCTCCTGCGGCAGCGCAGCGTCGTAGACCCGCAGGCTGTCCATGGCGCCCTGCCAGGGCGACACCCACTGATCCTGATGGCGTGAGCGCGCCAGTTGCAGCGGGCCGGGGGCGGGGAAGATGTCCGCGGGAACCGGGGCCTCGCCCGTCCGCTTGCCGTTCACGTACAGGGCGATCACCTTCTTCTCCGCGTCGTAGGTGCCCGTCAGCTCCGAGAAGGTCTTCTCCATCTTCGAGCTCGTGCCCGTCACCGTCGTCGTGCTGGCGTTCGCGCCCGGGGTGCCGGTCTGCACCCGGAAGATCCAGGACGGCTTGCCGTTCACCTCGTCCAGACCCAGCTCGAACGAGAACGACTTCTCGTTGCCCTGGCTCACCGCGATCTGCTGCCCCTTGGGGGAGCGGTTCCAGAGCCGGGCCGAGACCGTGAAGCTCTTCGACGGGTCCACGACGCGCTGCTGGGACTCGGCGAACGAGTTCGCGTTGCCCTTCGTGCGCATCTCGTGCCGTTTGTCGATCGGGAAGACTCCGGCCTCCGGCCCCATCTTCAGGTTCGCCTTGCCGATCTGGTCCCGCACGGTCGTCGGGTCACCCGCGACCGTGGGCGTGAGATCGATCGGATTCTTGACCCCGCTCTGCGAGGGCGCGGGCGAATCCGAGGCGGCCGCCGTCGGCTTGTCGTCGCCCTTCCCGTCGCCGCCACCCAGCAGCAGGAACGTTCCACCACCGGCGAGCAGCGCCAGCACGGTCACCGTGCCGACGACCACCCACACCCGCTTCCTGCGCCGCTCCGACGCCGAACGATCGGCGAGCGCGTCCCAGTCGGGCTGATCCGACCGCTGCCGGAACGGCTCGGGCTCCGCCGTCGGGCCCGGCATCGAACCGCCCTGCTGCCACGACGCGGGCGGCGCGTCGTAGGGGCCCGGCATCCCGGGATCCTGCCAGTACGGATTCGGCTGCTGCGGTCCGGGCTGCTGCGGTCCGGGCTGCCGCGGGTAGCCGTAGCCGCCGTCCTGGTCCGAGCCCGGCGGGGGGCCGAAGCCACCCGACGCGGGGGGCCCGGGCGGGAACCCGTAGCCACCGGACGCGGGCGCTCCCGGCGGGAACCCGTAGCCACCGCTCCCCGGGGCGGGCTGCTCGGGCTGCGGGTTGGTCGGGGGGTTCGTACCGTCGGTCATGCCACGGATGCTAGAACATCAGCCCCGCGGGGCGAACGGCCGAGGGTCCCGATACGGTCGCGATCCCGGGCCGGCGCCGCCGCGGCTCTGCCGCCCCGGGTCGCGACGACGCCCGACTCAGGTCTGGGGCTTCAGGATCGGGAAGCTTCCCGTCGCCGTCGGCGCGTGCTCCGGCAGCCACAGCACCGCCACCGCCCCGGCGGCCGAACCCTCCCTGTCCACGCCGCCCGGCGCGGCCACGTTACGGAACGTCAACCGGGCGCCCAGCACCCGCGCCTGACCCTCCGCGATGGTCAGACCCAGCCCGTGGCCCACCCCGGCCCGGTCGGTGGACCCGGTCCGGAAACGGCTCGGCCCCTCGCGCAACAGCGCCTCCGGGAAGCCCGGTCCGTGGTCCCGCACCCGTACGACCCGGCCCTCGACGTCGACCTGGATCGGCGACTGCCCGTACCGCGCGGCGTTCGCCAGCAGGTTGCCCAGGATCCGTTCCAGCCGGCGCGGGTCGGTGCTCACGATCTCGTCCGCCACGACGCGTACGGACGCGTCCGGCATCAGCGACGCCACCCGGCGGCTGACGAACTCGCCGAGCGCCACGTCCTGCAACTCGGCCCGCTCCGAGGCGCTGTCCAGCCGGGCCACCTCCAACACGTCCTCGACCAACGCGCGCATCGCCTGCGCCCGGTCGCGCACCAGCTCGGTCGGCCGCCCCGGGGGCAGCAGTTCCGCCGCCGTGAGCAGGCCCGTCACCGGGGTCCGCAGCTCGTGCGCGATGTCCGCCGTCACCCGCCGCTCGGCCTCCAGCCGCTGCTGGAGCGCGTCCGCCATGGCGTCCACGGCCCGCGCCAGGTCATCCGTCTCGTCACGTACGACACCACCCACCGCGTCGCGCACCCGGACCTCGGGATCTCCGTGCGCCACCCGCTGCGCGGCGGCGGCCGCCTTGCGCAACCGGCGCGAGATCTGCCCGCCGATGAGCACCCCGAGCGCGGAGCCGCCCACCACCACGGAGAGGGAGCCGACGACGAGGGCCTGGTCCAGGTCGTGCACCATGTTGGCGCTCTCCTTGAACGGCAGGTGCAGGGACAGCACTTGTCCGCTGCCGAGCGGTACGGCCGCCCACACCTCGGGAACGCCCCGCCTGCTCTCCTGGATGTAGGTGCCGCGCCGCCCGGACTGGACCTTCTGCCTCAGTTCGATCGGCAGCTCGGGGTCGTTGAGCTTGGCGCCCATCATCGGCTTGCGGCCGGCGTCCACGCTGCGGGCGAGGAACTGGACCCGCTCCAGCTGGGAGTCGCGGGCGCTCTCCAGCATCGACACGCGGGCAGCACTGTGCACCACCAGACTCAGCGCCACCGCCGTCAGCGCGCCGACGGCGGCGATGGCGAGGGTGATCTTCCAGCGGATCCCGGTACGGAGTGTGAACCGCCTCATGCCTTCAGCTTGTATCCGAAGCCTCGGACCGTCTCGATCCGGTCCTGTCCGATCTTGGTGCGCAGCCGCTGGACGTGGACGTCCACGACCCGGGTGTCGCCGCCCCAGTCGTAGTCCCAGACCCGCTCCAGCAGCCGGTCGCGCGACAGCACGGTGCCGGGCGCCGAGGAGAACTCCAGCAGCAGCCGCATCTCGGTCGGCGTGAGGCCCACCGGGGCACCCGCCTTGCGCACCTCCATGCCCTCGGTGTCGACCTCCAGGTCGCCGAAGGCCAGCACCCCGCGCTCATCGGCGCCGTCGTCGTCCGACGCGCCGCCGTTCGGACCGCCCGCGTGGCCGAAGCGGCGCAACACGGCGCGGATCCGGGCGACGAGGACCGACCCGTCGAAGGGCTTGGTGACGTAGTCGTCGGCGCCCGCCTCCAGGCCCAGTACGACGTCGATGGAGTCGGCGCGCGCCGACAGCATGATCACCGGGACGGTGGACTCGTCACGGATGCGCCGGCACAGGCTGACGCCGTCCATCCCGGGCACCATGACGTCGAGCAGCGCGATGTCGGGGCGGTCGGCCCGGAAGGACTCCAGGCCCGACAGTCCGTCGGGCATGGCGGTCACCACGAACCCGTCGCGCTCCAGCGCCAGGGTCGTGGCCTCGCGGATGACGTCGTCGTCCTCCACGAACAGCACATGGGTCTCGGCCATCCGGAGCCTCGCTTCAGTTCTTCTCTGAGATGGCCGGGGCGGGCTGGCCGCCGCCGTCGACCACGTTGCTGTAGTCCGTGTGGACACGGTCCTGCTCGGTGAACCTCTCACCGCTCCAGCGGTAGGTGATCACGTCCTCGCCGGACGGGTACGAGAGCGCGTCGCTCTTCCCGTAGACCGGCTTGGTGACCACCAGGTCCCCCCGGTCGATCTCCGCGTAGACGGGCGGTTGTTCGTCCGCGAAGACATTCTCGTACTTGCCGTTGTCCGCCCGGTACACGTACGAGCCGCGCCCCAGGGCGTCGGCGCAGGAGAGCACGTTCACGACGATGTCCACGGCCGGGCTCCCGGTGACCTTCCCGTAGCTCACGTCGACCGGGTACTCCCGGCCCGTGCAGGGCTTCAGGTCCCGCTTGATCGCCGGACTGACCTTCGGGTCCGCCTTCAACAGCGCGACCGGGTCCACCTTGGGCGGCTTGGCCGCGGAGGTGTCCGAGGTCGCCGGTGAGTGGTCCCCGCCGGAGGGGGCCGGGCCGACCGGGGGACCGGTCTTCGCCACGGATTCGGTGCGGGCCGGACCACCGTCGCGCAGGCCCGTGCCACCGGTGGCACAACCGACCGCGAACAGCGCTGTGCCGGCGAGGACGACCGTCCCCGCCGACACCAACACCAGCGACTTTCTGCCGCTCAAGCCTGGGCCGTTCAGGCCGCGCACCGCTCCCGCCCCTCGTACCGGATGGTGTGGTCACCGCGTTCCAGCGCGCGCATGTCGAGGTCCCGGCTCTCCAGCTCCTGCCGGAGGCGGGCCAATGCGCGGTGCAGGGTGCTCTTCACGGTTCCCGCCGACATGCCGAGCGCCGCGGCCGTTTCCTCGGTGCTCATCTGCTCCCAGTGTCGCAGCACCACGACGCTTCGCTGCTTGGGCGCCAGAACCTTGAGGATGTCCATCAGCAGGGCGCGATCGGCGCGCTGGTCGGAGCCGTCCTCGACGGAGGCGTCCGGGAGCTGTTCGGTGGGTACCTCGTCGAGCTTGCGGGCCCGCCACCACTCGGTACGCGTGTTGATCATGACGCGGCGGAGGTAGGCGTCGGCCAGGGACTTGTCGGCGATGCCGTCCCAGCGGCCGTAGGTGCGGACGAGGGCCGTCTGGAGGAGGTCCTGGGCGTCCGTGGGGTCCGGAACCAGGCGCCGGGCACTGCGCAGCAGCGCGTCCTGCCGGGTGCGTACGTACTCCTCGAATTCGAGTACCTCGCCGTGCGCCATCTCAGACCGCCTCCGTTCCGTCCCAACCCGCCACCGCTGTCTTACGGATTCGAAGGTACGGAGGCGTTGTCACGGCACTGTGCGGGTCAGCCTTCGGTGGACGCACGGACACCCGTAGATTGTGTAACAGCGTCTTTGAGCTGCGGGTTTCCCGGCGCCAAGCGGAATCTTCGAGTCAGCTTCGAGCCGGGCTCCCCACGCAGTGGATCAACGGATCGGATCAGGTGCGGGCCGGCCCCTGCGGAAGTCGGTACATCCCCTGGCCGAGCGGCTCGACCAGACCGTCGGACACCAGCCCGTCCAGTGCGCGAGCCCGCTGCACCGGCTCGTCCCAGACCGTGTCCAGCACCGCCTGCGGAACCGCGCCGACCGCCTCCCGCAGGACGGCGAGCAGCTTGCCCCGCACCTGACGGTCGGTACCGGCGTACGTCTGTCCTCGGCGCGGCGGCCCGTCGTGGGCCGGCTTCCCCGCGAGGCGCCACGCGCACAGCCCGGCGACCGGGCAGCGCGCGCAGTCCGGACTCTTGGCCGTGCACACCAGCGCGCCCAGCTCCATCGAGGCCGCCGCCCAGCGGGCCGCGGTCTCCTCGTCCGGCGGCAGCAGGGCCCGCGCCAGACGCCGCTCGGCGGCCGTGGTCGCGTTCGGCGGGTACTCGACCCCGCCGGAGGTGCGGGCGAAGACCCGGCGGACGTTGGTGTCCAGCACCGCGTGTCGCTGCCCGTACGCGAAGGAGGCCACCGCGGCGGCCGTGTACTCGCCGATCCCGGGCAGGGCGAGCAGCTGCGCGTGCTCCCGCGGCACGTCGCCCCCGTGCCGTTCCGTTATCGCGACGGCCGCCCCGTGCAGACGCAGGGCCCGGCGGGGGTAGCCGAGGCGGCCCCAGGCGCGCACGGCCTCGCCGGGCGCCTCGGCGGCCAGGTCGGCGGGCCGGGGCCAGCGGGCGAGCCACTGCTCGTACACCGGCAGGACCCGGTTGACGGGGGTCTGCTGGAGCATGAACTCGCTGACCATCACGCCCCAGGGGCCGGCCTCGGGGCGGCGCCAGGGCAGGTCGCGGGCGTGCTCGTCGAACCACGCGATCACGGGGGAGTGCAGTGCGTGGGAGACGTCGGGGGAAGGAGTGGTGGATGCAGTCATGGCAGACGGCATCCTGGCACGTTTCGTCCCTACCGCGCGGGGCCCGGACCGGTGAACCACAGCACGGGCCGGATGCCACTGGCCCGCATGCCGGCGGTGATCCTACTGATCGGACCGGCGAGGGCGAGCACGAACAGGGCGGCCAGCGATCCGCCGAGCAGCAGGCCCAGCGCCACGTCGTGGGGGAAGTGCACGCCGACGAACACCCGGGAGAAAGCCATCAGCAGGGCGAGCGGCACGGTCAACAGCGCGAGGCGGCCGACGGCCAGGGCCAGCGCGACGGCGGCGGCGCCCGCGATGGAGGAGTGGTTGCTGGGGAAGGACCAGTCGCCGTACTCCGGGCACGGGATCAGCGACGCGGCCGCCCCGGCCACCGTCCGACAGGGCCGGTCCTCGTCGACGGTCGACTTCACCAGCTCGGAGGCGACGTACGCGACGGCGGTGGCGAGCGGCGCGAGGACGGCGAGCGCCATCGCGCGCGGGGCGGCCTGCCGGCGGGCACGCCACCAGACGGCTATGAAGAGCAGACCGAACGCGAACAGCCCGTACTCCGTCCAGGCCTCGGACGCCGACCGCACCCAGGGGGGCGTGGTGTGGGCGAAGTCGGTGATGTCTCTGTAGAGGTCGGAGCTGTCCATGATCACAGACCGTACTCAATGGGAGGTCGCGGTCGTGTCAGCACCCTGGCCGGTTCCGAACGGTTCGGACCGGCCCCGCAGGATGATCATCGGCAAATCAAGCCCGCCGCCCGGCATGTGGGGCACTGATCGCGGCGCGAACTCTCGTAAGGTTCCGCTCGTGGGATCTCTGCGCAATCCGGTCGGGCCGCTCCCCTCCTCCATCTACTGGCGACGGAGGGCTGTGCTGGCGTCCGTCGTCGCGCTCCTCGCGCTCCTCGCCGTATGGACCGTCAGCTCCGGTGGGGTGAAGTCCAGTACGAACGGCAAGGGCGAGGGCGGGCGAGATCCCGTCGCCCCGATCACCCCCGGCCCCTCCGGCTCCGGGCCGGCGATCAGTCAGGCCCCGGGCGGGCGGGCCGAGTCGGGAACCGGGTCGGCCGGCTCCGGCTCCGGTTCCGGTTCCGACGCGGGCACGGCGGGCGCCGGCAAGAACGGCGAGCCGAGCGGTGGCACGGGCGGCGGCTCCGGCAACTCCGCCCCGGGCGGCGGCGCGAGCCAGGTCCCGGCCGACTCGCCCCTGCCGACGTGCGCGCCGTCCGCGGTGCAGTGGGAGGTCAAGAGCGAGAAGAACGAGTACGAGGCGAACGAGAAGCCTCGTCTCGAACTCATCGCCCGCAATGTCTCCGGCACCACCTGCAAGGTCGACCTCGGCCCGAAGCAGGCGGTCCTGACCATCACCCAGGCGAGCAACCCCAAGGCCGTCTGGTCCTCGACGGACTGCCCGACCGGCGCGGGCAACGTCTTCTTCCGGCTGGCCGCGCAGAGCGAGATCAAGGCGCCGACCCTGGAATGGGACCGCCGGTTCAGCGCCGCGGACCAGTGCCAGTCACCGCCCGCGGGAGCCGCGACCGCGGACACCTACGTGGTCGAGGTCAAGTCCCCCGGCCTGCCGGTGGCCCGCACCTCGTTCGTCCTCAAGCAGGACTGACGCACCACGACCGGCCGGGCGGGTCCGATCCCGCCCGGCCCCGTACACGGGCCGGTCGGGCTAGACGTACCGCTCCAGGATCGAGGACTCCGCCAGTCGCGACAGGCCCTCGCGGACGCTCCGCGCCCGGGCCTCGCCCACGCCGTCCACCGTCTGCAGGTCGTCCACGCTCGCGGCGAGCAGCTTCTGCAGTCCGCCGAAGTGCTCCACCAGCCGCTCGATGATCGCCCCGGGCAGCCGCGGCACCTTCGCCAGCAGCCGGTAGCCCCGCGGGGACACCGCCGAGTCCAGCGTCTCCGGCGACCCCGTGTATCCCAGGGCCTTCGCCACGATCGCCAGCTCCAGCAGTTCCGGATGCGTGAGCGCGTCCAGCGCCGGAAGCGCCTCGTCCACCGTGCGGGAACGCTTCGCCGTGGGTTCCGGAACGTAGTCCCGGATCACCAACTCCCGCTCCTGCTCGATGCCGACCGTCAACTCGTCCAGTTGCAGGGACAGCAGTCGCCCGTCCGTGCCCAGTTCGACCACGTACTCGGCGATCTCCGTCGCGATCCGGCGGACCATTTCCAGCCGCTGCGCGACCGCCGTCACATCGCGGACCGTGACCAGGTCCTCGATCTCCAGCGCGGACAGCGTGCCCGCGACCTCGTCGAGCCGCAGCTTGTACCGCTCCAGCGTGGCCAGCGCCTGGTTCGCCCGCGACAGGATCGCCCCGGACTCCTCCAGGACCCGCCGCTCACCGTCCACGTACAACGCGATCAGCCGCATCGACTGCGACACCGACACCACCGGGAACCCGCACTGCTTGGAGACGCGGTCGGCCGTGCGGTGGCGGGTGCCCGTCTCCTCCGTGTGGATGGACGCGTCCGGGACCAGCTGCACGCCGGCCCGCAGGATCTTGGTGATGTCCTTGTCCAGGATGAGCGCCCCGTCGAGCTTGCACAGCTCGCGCAGCCGGGTCGCGGTGAACTCCACGTCCAGCACGAAACCGCCGGTGCACATCGCCTCGACGTTCTTGTCCATGCCGAGGACGATCAGGCCACCGGTGTTGCCGCGGACGATCCTCTCCAGGCCGTCTCTCAGGGGCTGACCAGGTGCGACCGCGCTCAGCGAGGCACGCATCATGGCCTCTTGCCTGGAGCTCGCGCCCGACTTTCCGGATGCTGCTGCCCCGTCCTTGGCTGCCACTGCACTCCTCCGGTCGCGGGTTGCGCCGCCTGCGTACGGCCGGGCGGACCAGCACAAAGTCTACCGGCGTGGCCTGTGCGCCCGCCGAGCCTTGGCCCGCCTCGTCCCCGGACCCTACGGTGCGAACCCCCGGAAGCGCTCCCGACCCGGCAAAGCCCGCCCCCGCCCGGTGGCCGGACCGGCCTACGACCTGTCGGCCGCGCCGTCCTTGGCGGGGGTCCGCGAGCGCCCGCGCGGCAGGACCCGCAGCGCGTCGCCCATGTCCGCGACCTCGATCACCTTCATGCCCGCCGGCACCTTGCCGGGGTCGCTCGGCACCAGCGCGTGCGTGAAGCCGAGCCGGTGCGCCTCGGCGAGCCGCCGCTGGACGCCGGTCACCCGCCGCACCTCGCCCGCGAGACCGACCTCCCCGATGGCGACGAGGTTCTTCGGGAGGGGCACGTCGCTCGCCGCCGAGGCCAGCGCCAGCGCGATCGCCAGGTCGGCGGCCGGCTCGGTCAGCTTCACCCCGCCCACGGTGGCGCTGTAGATGTCCCGCTTGCCCAGCGCGGTGATCCGGCCGCGCTGCTCCAGCACCGCCAGCATCATCGAGACGCGGGAGGTCTCCAGGCCCGACGTGGTCCGCCGGGGCGAGGGGATCTGTGAATCCACCGTCAGCGCCTGCACCTCCGCGACCAGGGGCCGCTTGCCCTCCAGCGTCACCGTCAGACAGGTCCCGGGGACCGCCTCCGCGCGCCGGGTCAGGAACAACCCGCTCGGGTCGGCGAGCCCGGTGATCCCCTCGTCGTGGAGTTCGAAGCAGCCGACCTCGTCGGTGGCGCCGTACCGGTTCTTCACACCGCGCACCAGTCGCAGCCGCGCGTGCCGGTCGCCCTCGAAGCTCAGGACGACGTCGACCAGGTGCTCCAGCAGCCGGGGACCGGCGATGGCCCCGTCCTTGGTGACGTGGCCGACGAGGAGCGTGGACATGCCGCGCTCCTTGGACGCCCGGATCAGCGCGCCCGCGACCTCGCGCACCTGGGCCATGCCGCCGGGCGCCCCGTCGATCTCGGGCGAGGCGATGGTCTGTACGGAGTCCAGGATCAGCAGCGCGGGCTTCACGGCGTCGAGGTGACCCAGCACGGCCGACAGGTCCGTCTCCGCGGCCAGGTACAGGTGGTCGCTGAGCGCCTTGATCCGGTCCGCCCGCAGGCGCACCTGGCTCGCCGACTCCTCGCCCGTCACATACAGCGTCCGGTGGTCGGCGTCGGCCGCCTTCGCCGCGACGTCCAACAGCAGCGTCGACTTGCCCACGCCCGGCTCGCCCGCCAACAGCACGACCGCCCCGGGCACGAGACCGCCGCCGAGGACCCGGTCCAGCTCGCTCACGCCCGTGCTGCGCGCGGTCGCCGTCCTGACGTCGACCTGGCCGATCGGCACGGCCGCGGTCGAGACCCGACCCGCCGCGGTGGTCCGCACGGCGGGCGCGCCCATTTCCTCGACGGTGCCCCACGCCTGGCACTCGGGACACCGCCCGAGCCATTTCGCGGTCGTCCAGCCGCACTCGGTACAACGGTAGGACGGCCGGTCCTTGGCGGATGAACGAGATGTGCGGGCTGCCATGCGCCCACCGTAGTCGCCGGTACCGACACCGCCGCCGGCCGTGCCCCGCGGAGGCTGGGCGGGGTCCGACCGCGCGCCCCGCCTCGCCCGCTCCGGTCGCCCGCCCCGTCCGCCTCCTCCCGCCTCGTCCGGGTTCGTCGGTCGCGGCGTCAGGGCGGCCGTCAGCACCGCTGTCAGCGCGGGCCCGATCTGTTCACCCGTAAGGGCTAAAACTGCTGAAGGCTTCCGGGGGGTCACCGGCGCGCCGCCTACGGTCGCCAGGTGAACAGCAGCAACCAGGAACCCCTCTCATCGCGCACCGGCGCACACCGGGCGCACGGGCACATGCCTTCAGAGGGACGCGGAGGGCAGGGACTCGCCGGCGAACAGCCTCCCCCGTTCCGACACGAGCCCTACCTCGACGGCCTGTTCACCTACTGCCTCTCGGTGCTCTGCGACCACGACACCGCCACCGACGTGCTCGGAGACGCCCTGGCCGCCGCCGAACGGCACCCCGGCCGCTGCCCCGACGAGGGCGAGCGCCGCGCCTGGCTGTACGCGCTCGCCCGCTGGGGCTGCCTGCGCCGGCTCGCCGAGCAGCGGCGCGCGCGGCAGGGGGCGCACAGCGCCCGTCGTACGCCGGAGCACACCGACGTCGAGCGTGCGCCGGGTGGGCCCGGCGCCCTCGACGTGTCCGCGTACCGCCGCACCGAACTGGCCCGCCTCGCCTGGCCCGAGGCCGCCGGCACCACCCCCGAGCAGCGCGAGGCCCTCGAACTCGCCGTCCGCCACCGCCTCGGCGTCCCCGAACTCGCCTCCGTCCTCGGGACCCCGCCCGCCGCCGCCCGCGAACTCCTGTCCGCCGCCGCCTGCGAGGTGGAACGCACCCGCGCCGCCCTCGCCGTCGTCGAGACCGGCAACTGCCCTGCCGTGTCCCGGCTCACCGGTGACGACGGGGACCCCCGGGTCCTGCTCTCCACCCCGCTGCGCGCCGAACTCGTACGCCACGTCGACGACTGCCCGCGCTGCCGCCGCGTCGCCGAACGCGTCGGCGCCGGCGGCCCCTGGCCCGGCACCGGGGGCATCCACCCCGCCGCGCTCCCGCTCGTACCGGCCCCCCGCACCGCCGTCCGCGCGGCGATGCTGCGCTCCGGGCGACGCGGCGGCGGCCCCGGTCCCCGCTTCGACCGCACCGGCTTCCCGATGGATCCCAAGGACCGGGCGGCCCGCCGCGACCGGTTCCGGGCCCGCGTCGTCACCACGACCGTCGTCGCCACCGTCGTCGCCGCGCCCGTACTGGCCCTGTGGGCGGCCTACCGGGGCGCTCCCGCCACCGGCGAACCCCTCGACGGCGGCGCCACCCGGATCTTCGCCGGCGAGTCCGACATCCCGCCGCCCCCGGCCGGCGGCCGGCTGCTCGCCGCGTACGAGAACACCGGCAACACCGCCCACACCGGCGACGGGCCGGGCTTCGCCCCCGGTACCGCCGCACCCGACGTCTCCGTCGAGGTCATCAGCTCCGGCGCGCCGGCCACCCCGGAATCGGACCGTCCGGGAGCCCCCGGCCGGCTCACCGTGTCCGCCACGACATACGGCTCCACCACCCTGCTCACGCTCAGTGCGTCCGGCGGCGCCCCCGTGGACTGGCGCCTGTGGTCCGACGCGCCCTGGCTGCGGGCCGGCCAGACGGCGGGCACCCTGGCCCCCGAAGAATCGGTCACCCTACGGATCACCGTGGACGCCGCCGCCCAGCCCGTCGGCGCCTGGTCGGCCCGGGTCGGGGTGGACCCGTCCGGCGCGGTCGTCGCCATCCAGGGCCGCGGCCGGCCCGCCCCGCCGCCGAACGGGGGACCGCCGACCACCCCGGCGAACCCCAGGCCGACTCCCACGCCGCCGACCCCGACGCCGACGCCCACCCCCACGCCGACGCCCACACCGACCCCGACCTCGACTCCCACGCCGACGCCGACCGAGTCAGAAGGAACGGTTTCCCCGACGCCGCCCACCGACCCGCCGGCCCCGGCCTCCTGACCGCGGACGGGCCCCCCGGGCGCAGCGCGCACCGACTTCCCGATCCGCCGGCCTTCCGATCCGCCGGTCGACAGCCCTACGCCGTCGGCGGATCCGCGGGGTGCGGGGCCATCGGCAGCAGCGAGGCCAACCGCGCCTCGCAGAGCGCCACGAGCGCCTCGTAGCCCTCCTTGCCCATCAGCTCCGTCAGCTCGGGGCGGTACGACACGTACACCGGGTCACCGGCCCCGTGCGCGGACGTGGCCGACGTGCACCACCAGTGCAGGTCGTGGCCGCCCGGACCCCAGCCGCGCCGGTCGTACTCGCCGATCGTGACCTGGAGGACCCGCGTGTCGTCGGGCCGGTCGATCCAGTCGTAGGTGCGACGGATCGGCAGCTGCCAGCACACGTCGGGCTTGGTCTCCAACGGCTCGCGCTTCTCGCGCAGCGCCAGGATGTGCAGCGAGCAACCGGCGCCCGCGGCGAAGCCGGGCCGGTTCTGGAAGATGCACGAACCCTCCCAGCGGCGGGTCTGCCGCTCGCCGTCCTCGTCCTTCTGCACCCAGCCGGACTCGGTGCCCACGTCGTGGAACTGCCACAGCTCCGGTGTGAGGCGAGCCACGTTCTCCGCGACGCGCTTCTCGTCGTCCTCGTCGGAGAAGTGCGCGCCGAGGGTGCAGCAGCCGTCGTCCGCCCGGCCGGCCTGGATGCCCTGGCAGCCGCTGCCGAAGATGCAGGTCCAGCGCGAGGTCAGCCAGGTCAGGTCGCAGCGGAAGATCTGTTCGTCGTCGGCGGGGTCCGGGAACTCCACCCAGGCCCGGGGAAAGTCGAGGCCCTTCTCGTCACCGGAGACCGCGGGGGACTCGCCGCCCTTGGCCTTCTTCGACTTGGGGCGGGACTTGTTGGCCTTCTTCGTATTTGGCACAAACCCAAGCCTAAGGGCCCCTTACTCCACCCCTACGCGACCGGACCAGTAGCGTTTCCCCGTATGAGACTCGGTGTCCTTGATGTGGGTTCGAACACGATCCATCTGCTGGTGGTCGACGCACACCCCGGTGCGCGCCCGCTGCCCGCGCACTCGCACAAGGTGGAACTGCGGCTGGCGGAACTCCTCGACGAGCACGGGGCGGTCACCCCGGAGGGCATAGAGCGCCTCGTCTCGGTCCTCGGCGACGCCGTGCAGGCCGCCGAGGACAAGGGCTGCGAGGACCTGCTGCCCTTCGCGACGAGCGCCGTGCGCGAGGCCACGAACGCCGACGAGGTCCTGGCCCGGGTGAAGGCCGAGACCGGCCTCGACCTGCCCATCCTCAGCGGTGAGGACGAGGCGCGGCTGACGTTCCTCGCCGCCCGGCGCTGGTTCGGCTGGTCGGCGGGCAAGCTGCTGGTCCTCGACATCGGCGGCGGCTCGCTGGAGATCGCGTTCGGCATCGACGAGGAACCCGACGCGGCCGTGTCCCTCCCGCTGGGCGCCGGCCGCCTCACCTCGGCGTGGCTCCCGGGCGACCCCGCCGACCCGGCCGACGTGAAGGCCCTGCGCCGGCACGCGCGGGCCCAGATCGCCCGGTCGGTCAGTGTGTTCAGCCGCTTCGGAGCGCCGGACCACGTGGTGGCGACCTCCAAGACGTTCCGGCAGTTGGCCCGCATCGCGGGCGCGGCCCGCTCGGCCGACGGCCTGTACGTCCAGCGCGACCTGACCCGCAAGTCCCTGGAGGAGTGGGTCCCGCGCCTGGCGGCGATGACCACCGCGCAGCGCTCCACCCTCCCGGGCGTGTCCGAGGGCCGCGCCGGACAGCTCCTGGCGGGCGCCCTGGTCGCGGAGGGCACGATGGACCTCCTCGGCGTCGAGGAGTTGGAGATCTGCCCCTGGGCCCTGCGGGAGGGCGTCATCCTCCGCCGCCTGGACCACCTCCCGTCCTGACCGGGCCCGCTTCGCCCGACCGGGCCCACCCCTTCCGACCGGGCCCGTCCGGCCTCACCCCTCGTACCGGCCCGAGCCCGTGCGCGGCCTCGTCGGGCCGGGTCCACGGGCACTTTGAACCGGCGGATCCCCCCACCCCGCCCGGCGGGGGCACCGGCATCGGTAACCTGTCCCCGTGGCAGAACCCCGCCCCCAGACCCCGAGACCAAGGCCCAAGGTCGCCCTTTCCACCGCCTCCGTCTATCCGGAGTCCACGGCGACCGCCTTCGAGATCGCCGCGCGCCTCGGCTACGACGGCGTCGAGGTCATGGTCTGGACGGACCCGGTCAGCCAGGACATCGACGCCCTGCGCCGCCTCTCCGACCACCACGGGGTCCCGGTCCTCGCGATCCACGCCCCCTGCCTCCTGATCACCCAGCGCGTCTGGTCGACCGACCCCTGGACGAAGCTGCGGCGCGCCCAGTCGGCGGCCGAGCGGCTGGGCGCGGGCACCGTCGTCGTGCACCCGCCGTTCCGCTGGCAGCGCGCGTACTCCCGCGACTTCGTCGCCGGCATCTGGCGCATGGCGGACGAGACCGACGTCAGGTTCGCCGTCGAGAACATGTACCCCTGGCGCTACCGCGACCGCGAGATGCTCGCGTACGCGCCCGAGTGGGACGTCACCAAGGACGATTACCGGCACTTCACGGTGGACCTCTCGCACACCGCGACGGCCCGCACCGACGCGAACGCGATGATCGACCGGATGGGCGACCGGCTCGCCCACATCCACCTCGCCGACGGGAACGGCTCCGCGAAGGACGAGCACCTCGTCCCCGGTCGCGGCACCCAGCCCTGCGCCGAACTGCTGCGCGGCCTGGCCCGTACCTCCTTCGACGGTCACGTCGTCATCGAGGTCAACACCCGCCGTGCCATGTCCTCGGCGGAACGCGAGGCCGATCTCGCCGAGGCCCTGGCCTTCACGCGGCAGCACCTCGCGGCCGCGACCAGCGACAGCCCGGCCCGCCGGCCATGACGGACCCGGTCGGCAAGCCCCGCCGCGGCCCCGGTCGCCCCCGCCAGGACGAGGCCGACGACGGCCCCGGCACGCAGGAGCGGATCCGGCTCGCGGCCCGTTCGGAGTTCGCGGCGCGCGGCTACGACAAGACCTCCGTACGCGGGATCGCGAAGGCGGCCGGCGTGGACCCGGCACTGGTGCACCACTACTTCGGCAGCAAGGACGACCTGTTCGCCGCCGCCATCGAGGTCAGCATGGAGCCGGCCCTGGTCGTCCCGCAGATCGTCGGCTCCGGCCCGGACGGCATCGGCGAGCGCCTGGCCCGCTACTTCCTGGGCATCTGGGAGAACCCGGCCACCCGCGCCCCCCTCCTCGCCGTGATCCGCTCCGCCCTCACCCACGAGGCCGCCGCCGCCGTGCTGCGCCGGCTGATCCTGCGCCGGGTCCTGGAGCGGGTCGCGGCCGACCTCGACGTGCCCGACCCCACCTTCCGCGCCGAACTCGCGGCCTCGCACATGATCGGCATCGCGATCCTGCGGTACGTGGTCCAGATCGAGCCCCTCGCGTCCGCGGACCCGGAGGAGATCATCGCCCTCGTGGCCCCGACCCTCCAGCGCTACCTCACCGAACAGTGACCCCGCCGAACGGGGTGCCCCTCACCGAACAGTGACCTCACCGCACAGTGATCTCACCCAGCAGTGACCGAAAGCTGAGCCGGCCGTCCCGGCATGCGGACACCGTGTCCGCATCGCGGGCGAGAGGCGTAGCCTCGTAAACAGCCATATCCACAGTCGCGGCAGGCCTCTCCGGCGCCGCCGCACTCATGGGGAGTGAACCCGATGCCCGAGCTGAGGTCCCGCACCGTCACCCACGGCCGCAACATGGCAGGCGCACGTGCGCTGATGCGCGCCTCGGGCGTAGCGAGCGCGGACATCGGAAAGCCGATCATCGCGGTGGCCAACTCCTTCACCGAGTTCGTCCCCGGGCACACCCACCTGGCGCCGGTCGGCCGGATCGTCTCCGACGCCATCCGCGAGGCGGGCGCGATCCCGCGCGAGTTCAACACCATCGCGGTCGACGACGGCATCGCCATGGGCCACGGCGGCATGCTGTACTCCCTGCCCTCCCGCGACCTGATCGCGGACAGCGTGGAGTACATGGTCGAGGCGCACTGCGCCGACGCCCTGATCTGCATCTCCAACTGCGACAAGATCACCCCCGGCATGCTGATGGCCGCCATGCGCCTCAACATCCCGGTCGTCTTCGTCTCCGGCGGTCCGATGGAGGCAGGGCAGGCCATCCTCGTCGACGGCACCGTCCGCAAGCTCGACCTGATCGACGCCATGGTCGACGCCGCCAACGAGAACGTCTCGGACGAGGACGTGCTGCGGATCGAGGAGAACGCCTGTCCGACCTGCGGCTCCTGTTCGGGCATGTTCACCGCCAACTCCATGAACTGCCTCGCCGAGGCCATCGGCCTGGCCCTCCCGGGCAACGGCTCGGTCCTCGCCACGCACACCGCCCGCCGAGCCCTGTACGAGGACGCCGGCCGCACGGTCGTGGAGATCACCAAGCGCTACTACGAGGACGGCGACGAGTCCGTCCTGCCGCGCAACATCGCCACCCGCGAGGCCTTCGAGAACGCCATGGCGCTCGACATCGCGATGGGCGGCTCCACCAACACGATCCTGCACCTGCTGGCGGCGGCGCAGGAGGCGGGCCTGGAGTACGACCTCACCGACATCGACGCCGTCTCCCGCCGCGTTCCCTGCCTGTCCAAGGTCGCGCCGAACGTGGCGCCCGGCGGCACGTACTACATGGAGGACATCCACCGGGCCGGCGGCATCCCCGCCATCCTCGGCGAGCTGTACCGCGGCGGTCTCCTCAACAAGGACGTCACCTCCGTGCACTCCGACAACCTGGAGGACTGGCTCGCGCGGTGGGACGCCCGCTCCGGCACGGCGTCCGACACCGCCATGGAGCTGTGGCACGCGGCCCCCGGCTGCAAGCGCTCCGCGACCGCCTTCTCCCAGTCCGAGCGCTGGGACACCCTCGACCTCGACGCCGAGGGCGGCTGCATCCGCTCGGTGCAGCACGCGTACTCCAAGGACGGCGGCCTCGCCGTTCTGCGCGGCAACATCGCGGTCGACGGCTGCGTCGTGAAGACCGCCGGCGTGGACGAGTCGATCTGGACCTTCGAGGGTCCGGCCGTGGTCTGCGAGTCGCAGGACGAGGCCGTCGACAAGATCCTCCGCAAGGAGATCAAGGAGGGCGACGTCGTCGTCATCCGCTACGAGGGCCCGCGCGGCGGCCCCGGCATGCAGGAGATGCTGTACCCGACGTCCTTCCTCAAGGGCCGCGGTCTCGGCAAGGCCTGCGCCCTCGTCACGGACGGCCGTTTCTCCGGCGGCACCTCGGGCCTGTCCATCGGCCACGCCTCCCCGGAGGCCGCCTCGGGCGGCACCATCGCCCTCGTCGAGGACGGCGACCGCATCCGCATCGACATCCCGAACCGCTCGATCGAGCTGCTGGTCCCCGACGAGGAACTGGCCGCCCGCCGCGAGGCCCTCGGCGGCGTCTACGCCCCGAAGAACCGCGAACGCAAGGTCTCCGCGGCCCTGCGCGCCTACGCCGCCATGGCCACCAGCGCCGACAAGGGCGCGGTCCGCGACGTCTCCCTCCTGGGCTGAACCCGCCGAGTCCTCCCGAACCCCGCCGGTCGTGTCACCAGCCGGCGGGGTTCGCCGCGTCCACGGCGAAGACGGTCCCGTCGGGCGCGGACGCGTACACCCGCCCGTCGGAGAGAACGGGAGCGGGGATCGCGGAGCTGACAGCCGCCCGCCCCGCAGCCAGACGGGTCCCGGTCTGCCCGACGAGCCGTCCGGTGGCCGCGTCGACGGCGAGCAGGCGGCCGTCCGACACGCTGAGGTACACGTGCCCATCCGCGTACATGGGGCTCGACGCGCTCGCCGCGCCGGTTTCCAGGCGCCACAGTTCCTTGCCCGTGCCGACCGCCGCGACCGTGCCCTGCGTGCCGAAGGCGTAGGTCGTGCCGTTCGCCCCCACCGTCGCCTGGGCGTCGTACAGGGGAGCCGACAGTCGGACCCGCTGCACCGAGCGCGTCGTCCGACCGATCCTCACGACACCGATCGCGTGAGCGCTCGCGTCGTTGTCCAGTAGGAAGAGCGTGTCGGCCGCGGTCCCGAAAGGACGAAGCCTGCCGTCGGTCCGTACCTGCCAGCGCACGGTGCCGGTGGACGCGTCCACCTCCGAGACCTCCGTCGACCGGCCGCTGCCGTCGGGCGTCGACCGGAAGAAGGAGGGCGCGCCGTTCTGCCCGGTACCACCCCACCAACCGGATCCCGCGGCGCCGGGTCCGGTCCAGCGCTGGGCTCCGTCGGCCGCGTCGATGGCGCGCACGCTTCCGTCCGCCGAGGTCAGGAGGACGTGCGGGCCCGCGGTCACCACCTGCGTGCCGGCCGACAGCCCGCGCTGCCAGCGCTCGGCGCCGGTCTTCGGGTCCAGTGCCCGGAGCCGTTCGCCCCCGTCCGCCACGACGACGATCACGCCACCGGCTTCCCGGGGGACCGGCGGGGTCGCGCCGGGCAGCGCGCCGCTCGCGGGGGCGGGAACGGACCAGGCCACCGCGCCGTTCGTGACGTCGAGGCGGGCGCCGGTGAGGTGGCGTCCGGCGCAGTAGAGCGCCGCGCCCACCGCCGAGCAGGACGCGGTGTGCCCGCCCAGGGACACCGACCAAGGGGTCACGGGCGGCGGTACCGCGGTTTCGTCTCCCGGCGCCTCGGAGGCGTTCCGTACGGGTGTCCCCGCGTCGGCGGCGAGCCACAGCCCACCCCCGACCGCGCCGACGGCGAGGAGCGCGGCGGCCACCCACGCCCTCAAGGCCCATCCGCGCGGGGGCCGTGCGGGTCGGCGGACGACGGCCGGCACGGCGCGTCGATGCGTGTCCTCCTCGTCGGGCGCCGGCTTGCGCTGCCGAGGTATGCGCGGCTGCGCGATGAAGGACTGGGTGTTCTCGGAGGTCGGACTCGTCAGCGCCCGGATCTCGGCGATCAGCGCGTGGGCGGTCGGCCGCTCGTTCGGATCCTTCGCCAGGCACCGGGCCACGACCGGAACCAGCAGGTCCGGCAACCCCGTCAGGTCGGGCTCGCTGTGCACGACCTGGTACGCCACGAGGTAGTGGCTGTCCGAGTCGAACGGCCCGTGCCCCGTCGCCGCGTACACCAGCACCGCGCCCAGCGCGAAGACGTCGGCGGCCGTGCCCACGTCCCGGGGGCTCTGGAACTGCTCGGGCGCCATGAACGGCGGCGTTCCGATCAGCTTCCCCGTCTCGGTGCGCAGGTCGCTGTCGGCCGGGCGCGAGATCCCGAAGTCGATGACCCGGACCCCGTCCGGGGCCATCAGCACGTTGCTCGGCTTCAGATCCCGGTGTACCACCCCGGCGCGGTGGATGTCCCTCAGGGCTTCCGCCAGCCCGGCGGCGAGCCGGGTCAGTTCGATGGAGTCCAGGACGCGTTCGCGCACTCGTTCGGACAACGTCGGCGCGTCGACGAACAGGGTGGCCATCCAAGGCCGTTCGGCATCCGGATCGGCGTCCACGACGGGTGCGGTGAACGCCCCGCTCACCCGTCGCGCGGCGGCGACCTCCTGTCGGAAGCGCGCCCGGAACTCGGGGTCCACCGCGTGTTGGGCGTGTACGACCTTGACGGCGAGTTTCAGCCCCGAGCTGGAGGCGGCCAGGTGGACGACCCCCATGCCGCCGGAACCGAGCACGGATTCGAGCCGGTACTGCCCGGCATACTCCGGAAACCCGGCGTAGTCCGCGCGCCGCGAATGCACCGCTCACCACCCCCGCCGGAGCCTAGCCCATGGCCCGTGCGATTCTCCAAGGTCCTGCTAGCCTGCGCGCGTTGCGCTGGGCAACACCCATGGGGGGAGCTTTCACATGTCCATTGAGAATGATTCAAGCCACGTCACGAGCGTCACGGAGAGCGGTGGCCTGCCGATGTACCAGGTCGCTCCCGGCTACCGCGTCAACGTTCGCAGCGGCCCCGGAACCGGCTACGCGATCATCGACACCCTCCCGCTCGGGGCGAGCGTGTCCATCCGCTGCCAGTGCCCCGGCACGACGGTTTCGGGTCCGTACGGGACGACCGGCCTCTGGGACTGCATCGGCAACGGCCGCTTCGTGTCGGACGCCTACGTGAAGACCGGCAGCGACGGGTACGTCGCCAGCCGCTGCGACTGACCCGGACGAACCCACCGGGCCCGCCCCGCCCGGGCACACCCTTCCCGGGCGGGGCGGCCCACCGCGCCCCGCCCCGCCCGCCCGCCACGTGAGACACGCCCGGCCGGGTCCGCCCGTCGGGGGATAATCGCCGGTGTGAGCGACAACGACCAGCGAGACCAGAGCAGGCCCACCCCGCCCGCCGCCCCCGCGGCGCCCGGCCCCGAGCCCGAGCCGATCAAGTTCTTCGGCACCACCTGGGTCGAGCACGACGGCGGCTACGCCCTGCGCCGCGTCGGCATGGCCGCCGGCTCGCTCGTCACCGCCGTCGCCGCCGCGTTCCTGCTGCGCATGGCCTACGAGGGGCTGCAGATCGGCGACGTCGGCCCGTTCCTCAGCATCTCCGTCGTCGTCCTCTTCGCCATCGCCAGTTCCATCGCGTTCGCCAAGACCTGGGAGTCCTTCGGGACCCGCCCCCGCCCCTCGTCCGACGAGGGCGCGCTCAAGGGCCTGAAGGCGATCGGTTTCATCGGCTCCCTCATCGCGTACTTCCTGCGCTGCCTCGTCGAGGCACCCGGCGAGAAGCTGCGCCGCGCCGAGTACGAGCGCGCCCAGGCCGAGTTCGCCCGGCGCCGCGGTGCGCGTACCGGCAACCCTGCCGCCCGCCGCCCCAAGCGCAAGCGGTAAGCACCGGGGGTCCGGACCCGGACCCCGTACCCGTCCGCCCGGTTGACGCCCCGGCACAGCCGGGAGCATTATTCATCACATGATGAATAACTCGCCGGACGGAGCCCCGGCCGCCGTCCACGCCCGCGGCCTCACCGTCCGCCGCGGCGCCGGACGCCACCCCCGCACCGTCCTCGACGCCCTCGCCTTCGACGTCCCCCGCGGCCGGATCACCGGCCTCCTCGGCCCCTCCGGCTGCGGCAAGTCCACCCTCATGCGCGCCGTCGTCGGCACCCAGGCCCACGTCACCGGCACCCTCGACGTCCTCGGCCACCGGGCCGGCCACCCCGAACTGCGCTCCCGCATCGGCTACGTCACCCAGGCGCCCTCGGTCTACGACGACCTCACCGTCCGGCAGAACCTCGAGTACTTCGCCGCAGTCCTCGACCCCGGCCGCGCCGCGGCCGACCGCCGCGCCGCGGCCGTCACCCGCGCCATCACCGACGTGGACCTCACCGGCCGCGCGGGCGCCCTCGCCGGCAACCTCTCCGGCGGCCAGCGCAGCCGCGTCTCCCTCGCCGTCGCCCTGCTCGGCACCCCCGAGCTGCTGGTCCTCGACGAACCGACCGTCGGCCTCGACCCCGTCCTGCGACGCGACCTGTGGAACCTCTTCCACGACCTCACCACCGACCGCGGCGCCACGATCCTCGTCTCCTCACACGTCATGGACGAGGCCGAACGGTGCCACGACCTCCTCCTCATGCGCGAGGGCCGCATCCTCGCCCAGGACACCCCCGACGCCCTGCGGGACCGCACAGGCTCCACCACCGTCGAGGAGGGCTTCCTCCGCCTCGTCGACGACGCCAACGCCCTCGCCCGGCAGACCCAGGAGCAGCACTCGTGAACACGGCCCGCACCCTCGCCACCGCCGCGCGCGTCCTGCGCCAGCTCCGCCACGACCCGCGCTCGATCGCACTGATGCTGCTGGTCCCCGTCCTGATGCTGACCCTGCTCCGCTACGTCTTCGACGGCAGCGCCCGCACCTTCGACAGCGTCGGGGCCTCCCTCCTCGGGATCTTCCCCCTCATCACCATGTTCCTGGTGACCTCCATCGCCACCCTGCGCGAGCGCACCTCCGGCACCCTGGAACGCCTCCTCGCGATGCCGCTCGGCAAGGGCGACCTCATCGCCGGCTACGCCCTCGCGTTCGGCGCGGTGGCCGTCGTCCAATCCGTCCTCGCCACCGGCCTCGCCCTGTGGGTCCTCGGCCTCGACGTCGTCGGCTCCCCGTGGCTGCTCCTGCTCGTCGCCCTCCTCGACGCGCTCCTCGGCACGGCGCTCGGCCTCTTCGTCTCCGCCTTCGCCGCGTCCGAGTTCCAGGCCGTGCAGTTCATGCCGGCGGTGATCTTCCCCCAGCTCCTGCTGTGCGGACTCTTCGCACCCCGCGACACCATGCAGCCGGTCCTCGAAGGGCTCTCCGACGTCCTGCCCATGTCCTACGCCGTGGACGGCATGACCCAGGTCCTCACCCACACCGACATGACCGCCGACTTCCTCCGCGACGCCCTCGTCGTCGCCGGCTGCGCCCTGCTCGTCCTCGCCCTCGGCGCGGCCACCCTGCGCCGCCGCACCCCCTGACCGCACTCCGGACACCCCCTCGCCCCCACGCCCCCGGGTGCAAGGATGAGGAGGTGGAGGCGGCACGCCTCCGCGCACGCATCGTTCGGCGAGGTGAATCGGGCATGACCCAGACAGTCGCAGTCCTCGGTACCGGCAAGATCGGCGAGGCCCTGCTCAGCGGGATGATCCGCGGCGGATGGCCCGCCGCCAAGCTCCTCGTCACCGCCCGCCGCCCCGAACGCGCCGAGGAACTGCGCACCCGTTACGGGGTCGAGGCCGTCACCAACGCCGAGGCCGCCAAGCGCGCCGACACCCTGATCCTCACGGTCAAGCCGCAGGACATGGGCAAGCTGCTCGAAGAACTCGCCCCCCACGTCCCCACCGACCGCCTGATCATCAGCGGCGCCGCCGGCATCCCCACCTCCTTCTTCGAGGAGCGGCTCGCTCCGGGCACGCCGGTCGTCCGCGTCATGACGAACACCCCCGCCCTCGTGGACGAGGCCATGTCCGTCATCTCGGCCGGCAGCCACGCCACCGCCGCGCACCTCCTGCACACCGAGGAGATCTTCGGCGGCGTCGGCAAGACCCTGCGCGTCCCCGAGTCGCAGCAGGACGCCGCGACCGCCCTCTCCGGCTCGGGCCCCGCCTACTTCTACTTCCTCGTCGAGGCGATGACCGACGCCGGCATCCTCCTCGGCCTGCCCCGAGCCCAGGCGCACGACCTGATCGTCCAGGCCGCCATCGGCGCCGCCGTGATGCTCCGCGACAGCGGCGAGCACCCGGTCAAGCTCCGCGAGGCCGTGACCTCCCCGGCCGGCACGACCATCAACGCCATCGTCGAGCTGGAGAAGCACGGCGTACGGGCGGCCCTCATCGCCGCCCTCGAAGCGGCCCGCGACCGCAGCCGCGAGCTCGCCTCCGGCAACAGCTGACCGGACACGGCGCTGCGGGTCCCCCGCGCGGGGGACCCGTACCGCCGCTGCCCTTCAGGGCTCCAACAGCCCGATCGCCCGGTACGCCCGGTCCACCACGGGCCGCGCCAGGCCGCGCGCCCGCTCGGCCCCGGCCCGCAGGACCTTCTCCACCCCGCCGGGGTCGGCCGCCAGCTCGGCGTGCCGCTCCCGCACCGGCCGCAGCGTCTCCACCACCGCCTCGGCGACGTCCCGCTTCAACGCCCCGTAGCCCTGGTACCCGTCGGCCAGCGCCGCGGGCTCGCCGCCCGTGCAGGCGGCGAGGATGTCGAGCAGGTTGGCGACCCCGGGCCTCTTCTCCCGGTCCAGGACCACGCCGCCGTCCCCGCTGTCGGTGACGGCCCGCATCACCTTCCTCGTCACCACCGCCGGTTCGTCGAGCATGAACACCACCCCGGGCCCGGCGCCCCCGGACTTCCCCATCTTGGACGTCGGGTCCTGGAGGTCCATGACCCGAGCCGCCACGACCGGGTGCGTGGCCTCGGGCACCGCGAAGGTGTGCCCGTACCGCTGGTTGAACCGCACCGCGAGGTCCCGCGTCAGTTCCACGTGCTGCCGCTGGTCCTCACCGACCGGCACCCGGTCCGTCCCGTACGCGAGGATGTCGGCCGCCATCAGCACGGGATAGGTGAGCAACGACAGCCGCACCCCTTCCCCGGCGTCCCGCGCCCGCGTCGCCTTCTCGCGGTACTGGACCATCCGCCGCAGTTCCCCGTCGGTCGCGGTGCACTCCAGCAGGTACGCCAGCCGGGTGTGCTCGTCCACGTGGCTCTGCACGAAGAGCGTGCACCTCGCCGGTTCCAGCCCCGAGGCCAGCAGCAGCGTCGCGGCCTGCCTGCTGAGCCGGCGGACCCGCGCCGGATCGTGTTCCACGGTCAGCGCGTGCAGGTCCACCACGCAGAACAGCGCCTCGTCGGGTTCCTGGTCGGCGGCGACCCACTGCCGCACGGCCCCCAGGTAGTTGCCCAGCGTCAGATGCCCGGTGGGCTTGACCCCGCTGAAGATCCTCGTCATGTCCCGTCTCCCTGCTGTGTGGCTGTCATGTCGGTACCGCCGCGTCGGGCGACCGAGCCACTCCCGGGAGGGGAGAAACAGAAACGGCCGCCGAGGCGGCGGCCGTGAGCGCATGCGTGCTCGCGTGGATGGTCGGCCGCCGTCAGGCGGCCCACCAGCACAGGTTGAGCGTGTGCGCATGCGTGGTCATGGGAGCCAGGCTAGCCGTCCGGGTGACGCCTGTCCCAGAGTTGACACACCCTGACCCGGTCCGTAAGGTTCTTCGAGTTGTCCGAAGTGAGCGCCGACCCCGGTCGGTCCCCGGACAGCCATCCCGCATCACACACATTCGAACGAACGACGCACTTTGTCGTCTCGTTTTCATGCGTATATGCGAATGAGGAATCCGCGTCCCAGGACGCAGTCGCCGATTAGGTTCGGGGGCAGGGAATCCGCTACTGTCTCACTCGCCGCAAGGGCCCAACAGCCCAAGCAGCACAACCCGCTGACTGGGAGTCAGGGCCGAAAGGTTCTGATAGAGTCGGAAACGCCGGAAAGGGAAACGCGAAAGCGAAGAACCTGGAAGGCGGAAAACAAGCGAGACTGACTCTGATAGAGTCGGAAACGCAAGAACGAAGGAAGCGCCCGGAGGAAAGCCCCAGTAATTGTTACTGAGGGTGAGTACAAAGGAAGCGTCCGTTCCTTGAGAACTCAACAGCGTGCCAAAAATCAACGCCAAAAGTTGATACCCCGTCCATTTCGGTGGATGAGGTTCCTTTGAAAAAGACCTGTGAGGTCGCAACTTTCGGGTTGTGGTGCTTGCAGGCGATTACACAGCGAGGACGCAGTGGTCGATCGGTCTTATTCCGACATGATCGGCCCGCTCTAAGTGCGTGTGCACCCGATTACGGGTAAACATTCATGGAGAGTTTGATCCTGGCTCAGGACGAACGCTGGCGGCGTGCTTAACACATGCAAGTCGAACGATGAAGCCCTTCGGGGTGGATTAGTGGCGAACGGGTGAGTAACACGTGGGCAATCTGCCCTTCACTCTGGGACAAGCCCTGGAAACGGGGTCTAATACCGGATAACACTCCTGCCTGCATGGGTGGGGGTTAAAAGCTCCGGCGGTGAAGGATGAGCCCGCGGCCTATCAGCTTGTTGGTGGGGTAATGGCCCACCAAGGCGACGACGGGTAGCCGGCCTGAGAGGGCGACCGGCCACACTGGGACTGAGACACGGCCCAGACTCCTACGGGAGGCAGCAGTGGGGAATATTGCACAATGGGCGAAAGCCTGATGCAGCGACGCCGCGTGAGGGATGACGGCCTTCGGGTTGTAAACCTCTTTCAGCAGGGAAGAAGCGAAAGTGACGGTACCTGCAGAAGAAGCGCCGGCTAACTACGTGCCAGCAGCCGCGGTAATACGTAGGGCGCAAGCGTTGTCCGGAATTATTGGGCGTAAAGAGCTCGTAGGCGGCTTGTCACGTCGGATGTGAAAGCCCGAGGCTTAACCTCGGGTCTGCATTCGATACGGGCTAGCTAGAGTGTGGTAGGGGAGATCGGAATTCCTGGTGTAGCGGTGAAATGCGCAGATATCAGGAGGAACACCGGTGGCGAAGGCGGATCTCTGGGCCATTACTGACGCTGAGGAGCGAAAGCGTGGGGAGCGAACAGGATTAGATACCCTGGTAGTCCACGCCGTAAACGTTGGGAACTAGGTGTTGGCGACATTCCACGTCGTCGGTGCCGCAGCTAACGCATTAAGTTCCCCGCCTGGGGAGTACGGCCGCAAGGCTAAAACTCAAAGGAATTGACGGGGGCCCGCACAAGCAGCGGAGCATGTGGCTTAATTCGACGCAACGCGAAGAACCTTACCAAGGCTTGACATATACCGGAAAGCATTAGAGATAGTGCCCCCCTTGTGGTCGGTATACAGGTGGTGCATGGCTGTCGTCAGCTCGTGTCGTGAGATGTTGGGTTAAGTCCCGCAACGAGCGCAACCCTTGTCCTGTGTTGCCAGCATGCCCTTCGGGGTGATGGGGACTCACAGGAGACCGCCGGGGTCAACTCGGAGGAAGGTGGGGACGACGTCAAGTCATCATGCCCCTTATGTCTTGGGCTGCACACGTGCTACAATGGCCGGTACAATGAGCTGCGATACCGTGAGGTGGAGCGAATCTCAAAAAGCCGGTCTCAGTTCGGATTGGGGTCTGCAACTCGACCCCATGAAGTCGGAGTTGCTAGTAATCGCAGATCAGCATTGCTGCGGTGAATACGTTCCCGGGCCTTGTACACACCGCCCGTCACGTCACGAAAGTCGGTAACACCCGAAGCCGGTGGCCCAACCCGTAAGGGAGGGAGCTGTCGAAGGTGGGACTGGCGATTGGGACGAAGTCGTAACAAGGTAGCCGTACCGGAAGGTGCGGCTGGATCACCTCCTTTCTAAGGAGCACAGTACCGATTGCAGACAAATGTTCTGCACGGTCAGCTCATGGGTGGAACGTTGATTATTTGGCACGGTCTTCCAAGACATTCTGCAAGTACTGCCCTCGGGCGTGGAAAGCAGTGATGGTCGCGGAGGGTCGTGCCTGGCACGTTGTTGGGTATCTGAGGGTACGGCCGTAAAGGTTGTATCTTCGCGATGCCGGCCCCAGTAAACTTGATCCGTATGGGTCAGGGTGATGGGTGACTGGTCGTTGCTTGAGAACTACACAGTGGACGCGAGCATCTGTGGCCAAGTTTTTAAGGGCACACGGTGGATGCCTTGGCACCAGGAACCGATGAAGGACGTGAGAGGCCGCGATAGGCCCCGGGGAGCTGCCAACTGAGCTTTGATCCGGGGGTGTCCGAATGGGGAAACCCGGCAGTCGTCATGGGCTGTCACCCACTGCTGAACACATAGGCAGTGTGGAGGGAACGAGGGGAAGTGAAACATCTCAGTACCCTCAGGAAGAGAAAACAACCGTGATTCCGGGAGTAGTGGCGAGCGAAACCGGATGAGGCCAAACCGTATGCGTGTGATACCCGGCAGGGGTTGCGCATGCGGGGTTGTGGGAATTCTTTTGATCGGTCTGCCGGCCGGTCGGCGAGTCAGAAACCGTTGATGTAGTCGAAGGACATGCGAAAGGTCCGGCGTAGAGGGTAAGACCCCCGTAGACGAAACATCAGCGGCTTGCTTAAGAATCTCCCAAGTAGCACGGGGCCCGAGAAATCCCGTGTGAATCTGGCGGGACCACCCGCTAAGCCTAAATATTCCCTGGTGACCGATAGCGGATAGTACCGTGAGGGAATGGTGAAAAGTACCGCGGGAGCGGAGTGAAATAGTACCTGAAACCGTGTGCCTACAAGCCGTGGGAGCGTCGCTGTATGTGCTTGCACATACAGTCGTGACTGCGTGCCTTTTGAAGAATGAGCCTGCGAGTTAGCGGTGTGTAGCGAGGTTAACCCGTGTGGGGAAGCCGTAGCGAAAGCGAGTCCGAATAGGGCGATTGAGTTGCACGCTCTAGACCCGAAGCGGAGTGATCTAGCCATGGGCAGGTTGAAGCGGAGGTAAGACTTCGTGGAGGACCGAACCCACCAGGGTTGAAAACCTGGGGGATGACCTGTGGTTAGGGGTGAAAGGCCAATCAAACTCCGTGATAGCTGGTTCTCCCCGAAATGCATTTAGGTGCAGCGTCGTGTGTTTCTTGCCGGAGGTAGAGCACTGGATAGGCGATGGGCCCTACCGGGTTACTGACCTTAGCCAAACTCCGAATGCCGGTAAGTGAGAGCACGGCAGTGAGACTGTGGGGGATAAGCTCCATGGTCGAGAGGGAAACAGCCCAGAGCATCGACTAAGGCCCCCAAGCGTACGCTAAGTGGGAAAGGATGTGGAGTCGCAGAGACAACCAGGAGGTTGGCTTAGAAGCAGCCACCCTTGAAAGAGTGCGTAATAGCTCACTGGTCAAGTGATTCCGCGCCGACAATGTAGCGGGGCTCAAGCGTACCGCCGAAGTCGTGTCATTCCAGCACATACCCCCAACGGGGGCTGGGATGGGTAGGGGAGCGTCGTGTGCCGGGTGAAGCAGCAGCGGAAGCTAGTTGTGGACGGTTCACGAGTGAGAATGCAGGCATGAGTAGCGATACACACGTGAGAAACGTGTGCGCCGATTGACTAAGGGTTCCTGGGTCAAGCTGATCTGCCCAGGGTAAGTCGGGACCTAAGGCGAGGCCGACAGGCGTAGTCGATGGACAACCGGTTGATATTCCGGTACCCGCTTTGAAACGCCCAATATCGAATCCTCTAATGCTAAGGCCGTGAAGCCGTTCCGGACCCTTCGGGGAAAGGAAAGTGGTGGAGCCGCCGATCCAAGGTGGTAGTAGGTAAGCGATGGGGTGACGCAGGAAGGTAGTCCAACCCGGGCGGTGGTAGTCCCGGGGTAAGGGTGTAGGCCGAGGGGTAGGCAAATCCGTCCCTCATTAAGGCTGAGACCTGATGCCGAGCCGATTGTGGTGAAGTGGATGATCCTATGCTGTCGAGAAAAGCCTCTAGCGAGTTTCATGGCGGCCCGTACCCTAAACCGACTCAGGTGGTCAGGTAGAGAATACCGAGGCGTTCGGGTGAACTATGGTTAAGGAACTCGGCAAAATGCCCCCGTAACTTCGGGAGAAGGGGGGCCATCACTGGTGATCGGATTTACTCCGTGAGCTGGGGGTGGCCGCAGAGACCAGCGAGAAGCGACTGTTTACTAAAAACACAGGTCCGTGCGAAGCCGTAAGGCGATGTATACGGACTGACGCCTGCCCGGTGCTGGAACGTTAAGGGGACCGGTTAGTGCGCTTTCGGGCGTGCGAAGCTGAGAACTTAAGCGCCAGTAAACGGCGGTGGTAACTATAACCATCCTAAGGTAGCGAAATTCCTTGTCGGGTAAGTTCCGACCTGCACGAATGGCGTAACGACTTCTCGACTGTCTCAACCATAGGCCCGGTGAAATTGCACTACGAGTAAAGATGCTCGTTTCGCGCAGCAGGACGGAAAGACCCCGGGACCTTTACTATAGTTTGATATTGGTGTTCGGTTCGGCTTGTGTAGGATAGGTGGGAGACTTTGAAGCAGCCACGCCAGTGGTTGTGGAGTCGCCGTTGAAATACCACTCTGGTCGTGCTGGATGTCTAACCTCGGTCCGTGATCCGGATCAGGGACAGTGTCTGATGGGTAGTTTAACTGGGGCGGTTGCCTCCCAAAGGGTAACGGAGGCGCCCAAAGGTTCCCTCAGCCTGGTTGGCAATCAGGTGTTGAGTGTAAGTGCACAAGGGAGCTTGACTGTGAGACCGACGGGTCGAGCAGGGACGAAAGTCGGGACTAGTGATCCGGCGGTGGCTTGTGGAAGCGCCGTCGCTCAACGGATAAAAGGTACCCCGGGGATAACAGGCTGATCTTCCCCAAGAGTCCATATCGACGGGATGGTTTGGCACCTCGATGTCGGCTCGTCGCATCCTGGGGCTGGAGTCGGTCCCAAGGGTTGGGCTGTTCGCCCATTAAAGCGGTACGCGAGCTGGGTTTAGAACGTCGTGAGACAGTTCGGTCCCTATCCGCTGTGCGCGTAGGAATATTGAGAAGGGCTGTCCCTAGTACGAGAGGACCGGGACGGACGAACCTCTGGTGTGCCAGTTGTCCTGCCAAGGGCATGGCTGGTTGGCTACGTTCGGGAGGGATAACCGCTGAAAGCATCTAAGCGGGAAGCCTGCTTCAAGATGAGTATTCCCACCTCCTTGAGAGGGTAAGGCTCCCAGTAGACGACTGGGTTGATAGGCCAGATGTGGAAGCCCGGTAACGGGTGGAGCTGACTGGTACTAATAGGCCGAGGGCTTGTCCTCAGTTGCTCGCGTCCACTGTGTTAGTTCTGAAGTAACGAACTGTGTTCATATCCGGTTGGTTAACTTCATAGTGTTTCGGTGGTCATAGCGTTAGGGAAACGCCCGGTTTACATTCCGAACCCGGAAGCTAAGCCTTTCAGCGCCGATGGTACTGCAGGGGGGACCCTGTGGGAGAGTAGGACGCCGCCGAACAATCATTGTGGGAAAGCCCCGCACCCTTCAGGGTGCGGGGCTTTTCTGCGTTCCGGACCCTTTTCCCGTTCCCGTGGGCCGCGGCGCCGGCCGCAGTCGACACCCGGATGCCCGGCATGGGCTCGGAAGAGAACCGTGCCTGCGGCTCGTAGTGTGAACGTATGGGCTATGACCTCGTGATCTTCGACAACGACGGCGTGCTGGTGGACAGTGAGCCGATCTCCAACCGCATCCTCGCCGGGTACCTGACGGAACTGGGGCACCCCACCACCTATGACGAGTCGCTGCGCGACTACATGGGGGCCGCCGTGCACCGGGTGCACGATCTCGTGCAGGAGCGGACCGGGCAGCCGCTGCCCGGGGACTTCGACGAGACGCTCCATGCGCGGACCACCGCCGCCTTCGAACGCGAGCTGCGACCCGTCGAAGGAATCGAGGACGTGCTCGGCGCGCTGACCGCGCAAGGAGTCGCGTACTGCCTGGCCTCCTCCGGAAGCCACGAGAAGATCCGGGCCGGCCACCAGGCGGCCGGGATCGACGGATGGTTCGAGGAAGAGTGGATCTTCAGCTCACAGGACGTCGGCCGGGGGAAGCCCGACCCCGATCTCTTCCTGCACGCGGCCGACCGGATGGGCTTCGCACCCGCGCGGTGCGTGGTCGTCGAGGACAGCCCGCTCGGGGTGCGGGCCGCGGTGGCCGCCGGCATGGACGTGCTCGGATTCACCGGGATGATGCCGGCCGACCGGCTCACCGGTGCGACCAGCTGCTTCGGCGACATGAAGGAGCTGACCCGGCTCCTCGGACTGGACGCCTACTGACCGCCCCGGCGACGGCCCGACCCGCCCGGTCCGCGTTCGATCACTGTTCCGAATCGGTATGTGATCTCTCTACCCACGGGTAGTCCGCGCCCCTACGCTGTGCCGCCATGACAGAAGACGTGCGGCTGCGCCGCGGGCGCGGGTCCTTGGGGTTCAGCTTCTTCGTGCAGGGTGTGACCTTCGCCCTCCTCGTGACGCGCATCCCCGCGATCCAGGACCAGTACGGGATATCCGACGGGTTGCTGCCCGCCTTCCTCGCCGCCGTGCCCATCCTCGCCGGCGTCGCCAGCGTCGCCACCGAGCACCTGGTGAAGCGCGTCGCCCCGAGCGTGGTGCTGCGATGGGCCCAGCCACTGGTGCTGTTGGCGCTGCTCGGCGTCGGGGCCGGCGACCAGATGTGGCACGTGGCCGTGGCCCTGGGGGCGTTCGGGTTCTCCGTCGGGGCGCTCGACGCCTCCATGAACATGCTCGGAGTCAGCCTGCAGCGGGCGTACGGGCGCAGCATCATGCTGGGTTTCCACGCCTCGTACAGCCTGGGCGGGATCGTCGGCGCCTCGGCCGCCTGGGCGGGGGCGCACTGGCACCTGGGGCTGTTCAGCAGCTACCTGCCGGCCGTGGTGGTGCTGTTGCCGCTCGCGGTGCTCGGGAGCCGGTACTACGTGGACAGGCGGGAGACCGCCGGGGGCCTGCCGGACACCGAGAAGGGGCTGGGGGCCGGCGGCTTCAAGCTGCTGCTGCCGCTGTGCCTGGTGATGGCGTGCGCGTACATCGGGGACTCGACGGTGTCGAACTGGAGCGCCAAGTACCTCCAGGACGTGCTGGGCAGTTCGGAGCAGCTCGCCACGGTCCCCTACAACGTGTACATGGTGACCACCCTGATCGGTCGGTCCGTCGGTGACCTGGGCGTACGACGCTTCGGGGCCGTGGCCGTCGTCCGGGGCGGGACGCTGGTCGCCGCGCTCGGCTTCGGGGTGGTGGCGGTGGCGCCGGGGGCGTGGACGGGGATGCTCGGGTTCACGTTGCTGGGCATCGGGCTGTGCGTGATCGTCCCGCAGACCTTCGCGGCGGCGGGCCGGCTGTTCCCCGGGGCGTCGGCGGACACGGCCATCGCCCGGCTGAACATCTTCAACTACGTGGGGTTCCTCGTCGGGGCGCCGCTCGTGGGCGGCCTCGGCGATGCCTGGAGCTATCGGGGCGCGATGCTGGTGCCGATGGTGTTGGTGTCGGTGACGTTGTTCCATGCCCGCTCGTTCGGCTCGGACGGTGCCCGATACGGTGTCGGGCATGAGCGGCCGCGGGTTGTTGATGTGGGACGAGGCGGTAACGAGGTATGACTTCGGACCGAGCCATCCGATGGACCCGGTGCGTCTGGCGCTGACCATGGGCCTGGTGCGAGCCTTCGGGCTGGACCGGGAGATGGAGGTACGGGCGGCGCGCGCGGCCGGTGATTCGACGTTGCGGCTCGTGCACCGCGAGGACTACGTCGCGGCGGTGCGCGAGGTGTCGGCGGACCCGGGGGTGGCCGACGGCTCGTACGGGCTCGGGACCGTCGACGATCCGGCGTTCCACGGGATGCACGAGGCGTCCGCGTTGATCGCCGGGCAGTCGGTGGCGGCGGCGGAGGCGATCTGGCGCGGCGAGGCCGGGCACGCGGTGAACTTCGCGGGCGGGCTGCACCACGCCATGCCCGGCGGGGCGGCCGGTTTCTGCGTGTACAACGACGCGGCGCTCGCGGTCGCGCGGTTGCTGGAGCTCGGTGCCGAGCGGGTCGCGTACGTGGACGTGGACGTGCACCACGGTGACGGGGTGCAGACGGCGTTCTGGGACGACCCGCGCGTGCTGACGATCTCGCTCCACGAGCATCCGCGGACCCTGTTCCCCCAGACCGGATGGCCCGAGGAGACGGGTGGGCCGGACGCCGAAGGGTCGGCGGTCAACGTGGCGCTGCCGGCCGGGACCGGGGACGAGGGCTGGTTGCGTGCCTTCCACGCGAGCGTGCCGGAGCTGCTGGCGGACTTCCGGCCGCAGGTGCTGGTGAGCCAGCACGGGGCGGACACGCACTTCGAGGATCCGCTGGCACACCTCGCGGTGTCGTTGGACGCGCAACGCGCGGTCCAGGAGGCCTGTCACGCCCTGGCGCACGAGCACGCGGACGGTCGGTGGCTGGCGTTGGGCGGCGGCGGGTACGCGGTGGTGGACGTCGTGCCGAGGTCCTGGACGCACCTGGTGGGGATCGCGGCGCACCGGCCGGTGGATCCCGCGGCGGCGGTCCCCGACGCCTGGCGCGACGAGGTGTACGCGCGGACCCGGGAGCCCGCGCCGCGCCGGATGACGGACGGGCGGACCGTCTCCTGGCGGGACTGGGAAGAGGGCTACGATCCGGCCGACCGGATCGATCAGGCCGTGTTGGCAATGCGCAAGGCGGTCTTCCCGCTGCGCGGGATGCTGACGTAGCGGGAGCGGGCCGGCGGGCGGGACACGAGATGCATCGTTACGCCAACTGTGGGGCTGTTCGCAGGAATTGAGACTCCGCCCCGTTCGGTGCGGGAGCATCGGCAGGGTGTTGAGCACCGGAGCGTTGCGCGCGCACCTGCTGGCCGCCCGGTTGGCCGGGCCCGTCGCCACGTCGCGGGAGGAAAGCCTGCGCAGTTACCGGCTGTTCGCGGCGAGGGATCCGCGGCTGCTGCTGGGGCTGGACCCGGAACGGGGTTGGGGCGAGAGTGATCTGCTGAGGCTGATGGCGGACAAGTGCGGTGTCTCGGCGGATCCCGCGCACGTCAGCGGGCCGGACGTGATCGACCCGGAGCGGACGGTGGCCGCGCTGGAGGCCTTCGCGGGGAGGTTGGGCGAGGCGGCCGGGGCGCGGTCGCCCGTGCTGTTCGCGACCGGGCATCCCCACCGCCTCCTGGGGTTCTACGCCAGTTTGGCCGAGGCCCTGTCGGCGGTGGGATGTGTTGTCCTCACTCCGGCGCGGGGGGTGCGCATCGACATGGCGACCCGGTTCGGCGTACGCCCGCACAGCATCGATTACGTACGGGGAGTCGCATTGGTGCGGGAACCCGGCGCGCGGCCGGCGGGGAGTGCGACCGGCGCGCACACCCATTCACCGCTGCCGGTTCGGGTCGCGTTGGGGGCTCTGGCGGAGGCCGGCGAGCCGCTGCCGGAACTGGTGGTCGGGGACCACGGATGGGTCTGCGGTGCAGGTCAGCTCGGTGTGGACGCGATCGGGCTGGCCGATACGGACGATCCCGCGCTGTTCGTCGGCGAGGCCGAGGGGCGGGTCTCGGTGGCTGTTCCACTTGATGACGGGGTGCGCTCGGACTACTACCGACCGCTCACGCGCTACGTGCTCGGCCGGGCGGGGCTGCCTATGCGCCAGGAGTGGCTGTAGCTCCTCTTCCCCACTCGTATCACACGCCCCTACTCTGGGGAGTGAGCGTGCGACGACGGGGCGTAACCGGAGGGGAAGCCGGTGCCCGTCATGCGCGGAAGGTCAAGGTGTGTCATGGCTGCTGGCGAGAGGCCTCTCAGTGAGGTTCAGTTCCTGACCGTGGCGGAGGTCGCCTCGGTGATGCGAGTGTCGAAGATGACCGTGTACCGCCTGGTGCACAACGGTCATCTGCCCGCTATCCGGGTGGGCCGGTCCTTCCGGGTCCCCGAGAACGCGGTTCACGAGTACCTCCGAGAGTCCTATGTGGGGGTGGAGTCGGCCTGAGAATGACCGGCGAAAGCCCTCGGATTACAAGCTCAGAGTTTGGGCGGGTAGGCTAGGCCGACGTAGGTCGTGTGGGCCCAGACGCCCCGCACCGTTCTCCGTCAACGCGGGGATGTTCCGAGAAGTGAGCGAGGGTAGTCGTGGGCTCTGTTATCAAGAAGCGGCGCAAGCGGATGGCTAAGAAGAAGCACCGCAAGCTGCTCAAGCGCACCCGCGTCCAGCGCCGTAACAAGAAGTAAACGGCAGCTGTACGTGTTTTCCGCAGCCCCTCCACCATCCTGGTGGAGGGGCTGCGGTGCAGCCGGGGTACTTCTTCGAGGGAGGCGCTGAGCTCGTGGGGAAGGTCGTGCTCGTCACCGGGGCTGCCCGGCAGCTGGGAGGCCGCTTCGTGCGGCGCATCCAGCACGAACCGGACGTCGAGCGGGTGATCGCGGTGGATGCCGTGAGCCCGCCGCACCGGCTCGGTTCGGCCGAGTTCGTGCGGACGGACATCAGACAGTCGGCCATCGTCCGGGTGCTCGCGGAGCACTCCGTCGACACGGTGGTCCACCTGGCCGTCACCGGGGGCAGTGCGGGGTCGGGCGGTGCGCGCAGCGCCGTCAAGGAAACGAACGTCATCGGGACGATGCAGCTCCTCGGGGCCTGCCAGAAGTCGCCGACGGTGCGACGGCTCGTGGTGAAGTCCAGTACCAGTGTGTACGGGGGCACCTCGCGGGATCCGGCGGTCTTCACCGAGACCACGCAGCCGAAGTCGCTGCCTCCGGCCGGCTTCGCGAAGGACGCCGCCGAGGTCGAGGGGTACGTGCGGGGCTTCGCGCGAAGACGACCGGACGTGGCCGTGTGCGTGCTGCGGTTCGCGAACATCCTGGGTCCGTACGCGGATTCCGCGCTCGCCGAGTACTTCTCGATCCCGGTGATGCCGACCGTGTTGGGATACGACCCGAGGTTGCAGTTCGTTCACGAGGACGACGTGGTGGACGTGTTGCGGTTGGCGGCCGGGGAGCCCCGGCGCGGGACGCTCAACAGCGGGACCTTCAACATCGCCGGCGACGGGGTGTTGCTGCTGTCGCAGTGCGCGCGCCGGCTGGGGCGCCCGACGGTGCCGCTGTTGCTGCCCGCGGTGACGTGGGTGGGGTCGGCGTTGCGTGCGGTCGGGGTGACGGACTTCTCGCCCGAACAGATAAGGCTTCTGACGCACGGGCGGGTCGTGGAGACCACCCAGATGCGGGACACCCTCGGGTTCGCGCCCCTCTACACGACGGCGGAGACCTTCGCGGACTTCGCCCGGAGCCGGGGGAGCGGTCTGCTGCCGCCGGAGCGGGTCGGTCGCACCGTGGACCGGGTGGCGGGCATGCTGAAGGCGGATCTGTCGAGTGTGAAACCGGTGGCCGAGGGAGCGAAGAGATAGTGGCGGACGCGAAAGTCATCCCGTTCGACGAGGACCGGCCGCGTCGGCGGCCGCCGCGGCGGGTGCGGGTCGCGCCACCGGTCGAGCCCGATCCCGTGGTGGAGCCGGTCCCGGCCGAGCCCGCGACGGGCGGGGCGGGGTGGGACCGGAGGATCGCCGGCGGGCTGGCGTTCCTGCGGCGGCGGATCACCGGGGAGTACGAGGTCGATGACTTCGGCTACGACAAGGAGCTGACGGACCAGGTCCTGATGTCCTTGATGCGGCCGCTGTTCGACAAGTACTTCAGGGTCGAGGTCAAGGGCGTCGAGAACATCCCGAAGGAGGGCGGCGCGCTGATCGTGGCGAACCACTCCGGGACGTTGCCGCTGGACGGTCTGATGCTCCAGGTCGCGGTGCACGACCACCACCCCGCGGAGCGGCACCTGCGCCTGCTGGCGGCGGATCTGGTGTTCATGCTGCCGGTGGTGAACGAACTCGCCCGGAAGGCCGGGCACACGCTGGCCTGCGCGGAGGACGCGCAACGGCTGTTGGAGGCCGGGGAACTGGTCGGGGTGATGCCGGAGGGCTTCAAGGGGCTGGGCAAGCCCTTCGGGGACCGGTACAAGCTCCAGCGGTTCGGTCGGGGCGGGTTCGTGTCGACGGCGCTGCGCGCGGGAACGCCGATCGTGCCCTGCTCGATCGTGGGGGCGGAGGAGATCTACCCGATGGTCGGCAACGCGAAGACGCTGGCGCGGCTGCTGGGGGTCCCCTACTTCCCGATCACGCCGACGTTCCCGTTGCTGGGGCCGCTCGGCGCGGTGCCGTTGCCGACGAAGTGGACGATCCAGTTCGGGGAGCCGATTCCCACGGACGGGTACTCGGCGGAGGCCGCCGAGGATCCCATGTTGATGTTCAACCTCACGGACCAGGTGCGGGAGCAGATCCAACACACGCTGTACCGGCTGCTGGTGCAGCGGAGGTCGGTGTTCTTCTGAGCCGCTTCTTCCGAGCGGGTCCGTGTGAGGGCCGGAGGGGACTGTCGAGCAGTCCCCTCCGGCTTTTCACTCGGTGTCCTCCGCCTGGATGCCCAGCCCCGGCAGTAGGCCGGGGAGGAGCGGCGGGAGGGTGATGTCCGGCTGCGGGAGCTCCGGAGTGGTGGACGGGGGTGGGGTGGACTGGTCCTGCGACGGCGGGTGGAGCAGATCGCCCGTACCGCCGAGGAGGCCGCCGCCGGGGGCCGGGGTTTTGCTGGTACCCGGTGCCGGCGTGCTCGGGGTGGACGCCGCCGGGGCACCCGACGGGGGTGCGGACTTTTGTTTGCCCGCGGGCGTGCTCGGCTTCGCCGAGGTGCCCGGGGTGGAGCCGCGGGTCTGCGCCGGTGGCTTCGGCAGCAGGCCCTGGAGCGGCGCCACGTCCTCGTCTATGGCCTGGAAGACCGACTCCACTTCTCCGCCCACGTCGGTGAGCTGCGCCGGGAGCTTCTCCCGGAGCCGGCCCCACGCGTCGCGGTGGGAGCGGGAGAACGACGAGAGCGTCTGGATCGGTCCGAGGGAACCGTCCCGTTCGTACGCCGCCTGGAGGAGCCGGTGGCCCTCCGCCGCATCGTGTTTCATTCCCGCCAGCGCTCGGCGGATTTCGCCCAGGGACTCGTGGTCCAGTACGCCCGTCCGGCCCCGCTCCATCAGCCTGCGGGCCTCCGACAGCCGGTTCGAGGCCTGGTCCAGGTACAGCTCGCCCCGGTCCGAATCCTCGTCGGCCATCCCCAGCTTCAGATCCTCCATGCCCCGTTTGACGGGGTAGAGGGAGTCACCCGGTAGGGCGTCCGTGCTGGCAGCGGCCACGCCGCTGAAGGCCCCTGCGGCCACACCCACGGTGAGGCCACCTGCTGCGATGCCCTTGGACCAGCGGGAGCGGGGCCGCAATTTCCGGAGCGAGGTCGCCCGGTGGGCGCCGCGGCCGGTCCGCTGTTCGGGCACCAGAGGGTCGGCGGCGGCGCCTCCGGCCCTCTCCTCCATCACCATGGCCTCCATGGCTGCGACGAGCTGGGCTCGTTGCACCACTTTGACCTCGGGGTCCAGCGCTGGGCGCGGCATTTCGCCGAGCACGCTCGCCAGGGCCAACAACCGGTCGTGGTCGGCAGGTTCGGCAGGTGCCTCGGACTGCTCGGCCGCCGGGTCCGGTTCCGAAAGGTCGGATGGGGTCCGATCCTCCAGGGCCTGGGCGAAGGCGTTCGCCCGCCGGTGCGGAGTCACGTTCGCGATCACTGGCGGCACCTCCTCTCGTCATGACGATCGACTCCCCAAGGTGTCCGGAAGGTTGCCTGCCTTGAGCACATCCACACTTTCGAGTGAGCGGCTTCGGGCAGGGCGTGTCCACAGGGAGCCTGCATTCCGCACAACGAGCGGCGCGGCACTTGGGTTACGGACGAAGGATGATCGGACCACAGCGTCATCAGAGTCATCGGCAGGGGTTACAGAGTGTGAGTAGGGCCGCGGTCAGCGGGCGTCGTCCGGGAGCAGGCGGGCCAGCGTGCGGACCGCCCGGTACTGGAGCGTCTTGATGGCGCCCTCGTTCTTCCCCATGACTCTGGCCGT
This sequence comes from Streptomyces sp. NBC_00513, assembly GCF_041431415.1. Lineage (GTDB taxonomy): Bacteria > Actinomycetota > Actinomycetes > Streptomycetales > Streptomycetaceae > Streptomyces. Next base: position 3,613,639 of record NZ_CP107845.1, on the reverse strand, counting down.
CTCGGCGACGGACAGGCCTTGGAGGAAGCGCAGGGTCACGCATTCCTGCTGCTGCGGGTTGAGTTTCCGTACGGCCTCCAGGAGGGCCGCGTTGGAGAGGGATTCGAGGACGGAGTCCTCGGGGCTGCGTTCCACCTCGTTGGCGTCGAGCATCTCGCCGGTGGTGACCTCCAGCCGGAAGCGGCTGGACTTGAAGTGGTCGGCCACCAGGTTGCGCGCGATCGTCACGAGCCAGGCCCCGAAGTCTCGGCCCTGCCAGGTGAAGGTGGAGATGCGGCGCAGCGCGCGCAGGAAGGTCTCGCTGGTGAGATCCTCCGCGGTCGCCTTGCCGCCGACGCGGTAGTAGATGTAGCGGTACACCGTGTCGCTGTACTGGTCGTAGAGCCGGCCGAAGGCCTCGGCCTCGCCGGCCTGGGCGCGTTCGACCAGGTCCATCATGCGGGCCTGGTCGCTGTCCGCCGTGGGGCGGCGGGCGGCGGGCGCGCCGGCGGCGGTGCCGCTTGAGCTTCCGCCCGAGCGGCCGCGTCTGCCCACGGTCGCTCCGCCGTCGGTCAGGGCATAGCAGGGACCGGCCGGGCCGAGGCCGGCAGGGATCGCGGCGAAGGCGGGGACGGCGTACGCGGTGGGGACGAAGCCACGCAGGTGGTCGAGGACCGTTGCGCGCAGCGTAGCCAGGCCCGAGGCGTCAACCCCGACAGGTGGGTACACGGGACTCCCAGAGGCAGAGCTTCCATCACGTGCAGTGCGGGACCGTTCACCCGTCGTGGCGACAGATGGGCGGTGGCATGCGTTTGAGGAGAATAACGCTTCGTACAGGCGGCGCTACACCCAGTTGCTCAAATCACCGGTTACGACACTTCTGTTGCGTGTCGAGGGCATATTCGGTCGCAGATGGTGATCGATTCTTGATCGGTTGGGTGCGCGGAATGGAAGCTTCCACAGTGGCTCGCGACCGAGTCGAGCCTGCGGGAGTGCCTCGCCGGACGTGGGGGTAAGGCTGGGGGAATGACCGCCGGGCGGTCCGCCCGGGGGCGGCGAAAAGCCGCCGGGCGCGGGCCGGGCGGCTTTTCGCAGGCGGGGTGAGGGAGCCGGGGCGGAGCGGCTACCTGCGGCGGCGGTGCAGGGCGATGGCGGCGGCGGTGCCGCCCGCGAGCGCGCCGACGCCGGCGGCCGCCGGGACGCCGACCTTCACGGCCTTGCGGCCGGTCCGATAGTCGCGCAGTCGCCAGTCGTGGGCACGGGCATGCTTGCGCAGTTTTGTGTCGGGATTGATCGCGTACGGATGTCCGACGAGCGACAGCATCGGGATGTCGTTGTGCGAATCGCTGTAGGCGGCGCAGCGGTCGAGGTCCAGGCCCTCGGCGCCGGCCAGGGCGCGTACGGCCTCGGCCTTGGCGGGGCCGTGCAGGGGTTCGCCGACCAGTCGGCCGGTGTAGACGCCGTCCACGGACTCGGCGACGGTGCCCAGGGCTCCGGTCAGGCCGAGGCGGCGGGCGATGATCGTGGCGGTCTCGACGGGGGCGGCGGTGACGAGCCAGACCTTCTGTCCGGCGTCGAGGTGGGCCTGGGCCAGGGCGCGGGTGCCCGGCCAGATCCGCTCGGCCATGTACTCGTCGTAGATCTCCTCGCCGATGGACATCAGCTCGGAGACCCGGTGGCCCTTGACGATGGACAGGGCGCTGTCGCGGGCGTCCTGCATGTGCTCGGGGTCCTCGACGCCCGCGAGTCGGAACCAGGCCTGCTGCCAGGCGAAGCGGGCGAGTTCGCGGCGCTGGAAGAACTCGCGCTTGTAGAGGCCGCGGCCGAAGTGGAAGATCGCGGCGCCCTGCATGACGGTGTTGTCGAGGTCGAAGAAGGCGGCGGCGAGGTCGTCGCCGGGGACCGGGAACTCGGGCTCGGCGGGCGCCTGCGGTGCTTCGGCGGCTTCCGCTTCCGCGATCGAGCGGGCGGCGTCCGGCGCGTCCGGCGTCGGATCCGGAGCCTCGTCGAAAGGTGGCGCCTCGGCCTGAGCGGTCTTGCGCGCTGCCTCGGCAGAGGCCTCGCCTGCCAGCACGCTCCGCGCGGTTGCGGAGCGCCTACGGGGGGTGAGCCATCCCAGAGCGGCCATGACGCGAGCATAGCCATTGTGTTCGGGAGTTCCCGAACCGATGGGAAACGGAGGTGTGAACTCTGCGAGGCGCGCGGTCCGTGCGCGGGGGTCGCGGGCGGCGCGGGTCGTTCCGTACGGGGTGCCGGCGGGCGCTGCCGAGGGGTCCCGAGGGGCGTGGGGGCGCGGGAGAATGAGGACATGAGTCCTCTGCTGCGTCGTAAGGAAAAGAAGCGCCCCGAGGAGCGGCTGGTCACGCTCGTGGGGAAGCCGGGGTGTCATCTGTGCGACGACGCCCAGTCGGTGATCGAGGAGGTCTGCGCGCAGACCGGGGCGCGGTGGGAGAAGAAGGACATCTCGCAGGACGAGGAGCTCTACCGCCGCCATTGGGAGCAGATTCCGGTGGTGCTGGTGGATGGTGAACAGCACACCTTCTGGAGGGTGAACCCTGAGAAGCTGCGTCGGGCATTGGAGGGCTGACCGTCCGGGCGGTTACCATCATGGGCGATTTGTGGGGACTCGGGGGCGTATCGATGAGGAGTGTGTACCGTTTTGCCCCCCTCGGGATTTGAACGGGTTCGGCCCGTTCCGGGTTCCCGTGCCGTAGGACCGGCCCGCGTGACCCCGGTCACTTTGGACGGACAAAGCGGACACAATCTTTGTGCACGCGTTCACAAAGACATAGCCTGCATTCGACGGGGCGGTCCTGGGACAAGTGGCCGCCTGCAGCCCCGCTCATCCCGCAGGAGCATCGTGGCAACTGGCCGAACTCACCGACCGGCGACCCGCAGCCGAGGTATTCCCGAGGCCACTGTCGCCCGGCTTCCGCTGTACCTGCGCGCACTCACCGCGCTCTCCGAGCGATCGGTGCCCACGGTGTCCTCCGAGGAGCTCGCGGCCGCCGCCGGAGTCAACTCCGCGAAGCTGCGCAAGGACTTCTCCTACCTCGGCTCGTACGGCACCCGCGGTGTCGGGTACGACGTCGAGTACCTCGTCTACCAGATCTCCCGCGAGCTCGGTCTGACGCAGGACTGGCCCGTCGTCATCGTCGGCATCGGCAACCTGGGCGCGGCCCTGGCCAACTACGGCGGATTCTCCGCGCGCGGGTTCCGCGTCGCGGCGCTGATCGACGCCGACCCGGCCATGGCCGGGAAGCCCGTCGCCGGCATGGCCGTGCAGCACACCGACGAGCTGGAGAAGATCATCGAGGACAACGGCGTCTCGATCGGGGTCATCGCGACCCCGGCCGGCGCCGCGCAGCAGGTGAGCGAGCGGCTCATCGCCGCCGGGGTCACCTCCATCCTGAACTTCGCGCCCACCGTGCTGTCGGTGCCCGAGGGCGTGGACGTGCGCAAGGTCGACCTGTCGATCGAGCTGCAGATCCTCGCCTTCCACGAACAGCGCAAGGCCGGTGAGGGCGCCGCTGCCGCCGCTGCCGCCGGATCCCTGTCGGACGACGAGGACACCGGTACGGGAGCCGCTCCCGCCGCCGCCCTGGTCCCGCCCGCGGGACGCGCCGCCGCCACCTCGCGCAAGGGCAACCCCGAGGGTGACGTGCCGGCGGTGATGCCGGCATGAGTCTGCTCGTCGTAGGGCTGAGCCACCGCAGCGCGCCGGTCAGCGTGCTGGAGCGGGCCTCCCTGGCCGTCGATGCCAAGGTGAAGCTGCTGCACGACACCCTCGCCGCCGAACCGGCGACCGAGGCGACCGTGCTCGCCACCTGCAACCGGATCGAGCTGTACGCCGACGTGGACAAGTTCCACGCGGGTGTCGCCGAGCTGTCGACGCTGCTCGCGCAGCACAGCGGGGTGGCCCTGGAAGAGCTCACGCCCTATCTCTACGTGCACTACGAGGACCGGGCGGTGCACCACCTGTTCTCGGTGGCGTGCGGGCTGGACTCGATGGTCGTCGGCGAGGGGCAGGTCCTCGGCCAGATCAAGGACGCGCTGGCGCTGGGGCAGGAGCTCCACACCGCCGGGCGGCTGATCAACGACCTGTTCCAGCAGGCGCTGCGGGTCGGCAAGCGGGCGCACTCGGAGACCGGGATCGACCGGGCCGGGCAGTCGCTGGTGACCTTCGGGCTGGAGCAGTTGGCCGTCCACGAGCCGGTGGACCGTTGGGCCGAGGGCAAGCGGGCGCTGGTGATCGGCGCCGGCTCGATGTCCTCGTTGGCCGCGGCGACGCTGGCGCGGGTCGGGGTCGCCGAGATCATGGTGGCGAACCGGACCATCGAACGCGCGGAGCGTTTGGCCGAGATTCTGGTTGCCTCGGGCACCGGGGTGGCGGCTCGGGCGGTGCCGATGACCCGTGTGGCGGATGAGCTGACACGTGTTGACGTGGTCGTGTCCTGTACCGGGGCCACCGGGCTGGTACTGACCGGCGACGAGGTCGCGGACGCGCTGTCCAAGGGCTCCGTCCCGATCCCCGCGCCGCAGGCGCCGGTGGAGCCGGGCGGTTCCCCGACGGGATCCGGGGGGCGGGGTTCCGCCCCGGCGCCGGTTTCCGTTCCCCCTGTGGGGACGCGTTCGGGCGGTGTCCCGGTTCCCGCGCGGGACGGGTTCGCCAGTGCCGAGGTCCTGGCACGGCTGGTGGCCGCCGCCGAGGGCGGCCGGCGGCTGGCCGACGCCGGGGCCGCGCGGACCCTGACGGCGGTCGCCGAGCGCGACGACTGCCCGCTGGGCCTGGACGCGCCGACGTCCGACGGGCGTTCCGCGCTCACCGGCGTCGACGCCAACGCCCTCGAACTGCACGGCACCTGGGCCGACCAGGGCGAGGCGGCCGCCCAGCGGCAGCCCCGCCGGAGCCGGCCGGCCGTCGTGAACGGCGCGACCGTACGACTCGCGCTCCTCGACCTGGCCATGCCGCGTGACATCGACGCCGCCGTGCACCGCGTCCCCGGGGTGCGCCTCGTGGACATCGAATCGCTCGCCGAGGCCTCCGCCGACGCGCCGATGGCCGCCGACGTGGACGCCGTGCGCGCGATCGTCGCGGAGGAGGTGGCCGCGTTCGGGGCCGCCCAGCGGGCCGCGCACATCACGCCCACCGTCGTCGCGCTGCGCGCCATGGCCGCCGAGGTGGTGGCGATGGAAGTGGCCCGGCTCGACGGCCGGGTGCCCGACCTCGACGAGCGGCAGCGGGCCGAGGTCACCCAGACCGTGCGCCGCGTCGTCGACAAGCTCCTCCACGCGCCGACCGTGCGCGTCAAGCAGCTCGCCAGTGAGCCCGGCGGCGCCGGGTACGCCGAGGCGCTGCGCGAACTCTTCGACCTCGACCCTCAGACGGTGGCCTCCGTCAGCCGGGCGGACGCGGCCGATCCGAAGAACGACGACCCAGGACGGGCATCATGAACACACGTCCCGACCAGCCCCTCCGGCTTGGCACGCGACGCAGCAAGTTGGCCATGTCCCAGTCCGGGCACGTCGCCGAGGCGGTGCGGGCGGTCACCGGCCGTCCCGTCGAGCTCGTGGAGATCACGACCTACGGTGACGTGTCCCGCGAGCACCTCGCGCAGATCGGCGGCACCGGCGTGTTCGTCACGGCGCTGCGCGACGCCCTCGTCCGGGGCGAGGTCGACTTCGCGGTGCACTCGCTGAAGGACCTGCCGACCGCGCAGCCCGACGAGCTGGTCATCGCGGCGATGCCGCGACGGGAGGACGTGCGCGACGCGCTCGTCGCCCGTGACGGCCTGAGCTTCGAGCAGCTGCCCGACGGCGCGCGGATCGGTACCGGTTCGCCGCGGCGCACGGCGCTGCTCAACGCGTACGCCAGGAGCCTGGGCAAAGTCGTCGAGACGGTCCCGATCCGCGGGAACGTCGACACCCGGATCGGCTTCGTGCGCGACGGGGAACTGGACGCCGTCGTCCTCGCCGCGGCCGGGCTGAACCGGATCGGTCGCGGTGACGAGGCGACCGACCTGCTGTCCGTGGACAACGTGCTGCCCGCACCCGGCCAGGGAGCCCTGGCCGTGGAGTGCCTCGCGTCCGCCACGGACCTCATCGCCGCCCTCGGTGAACTCGACGACTCGTACACCCGAGCCGCCGTGACCGCCGAAAGGTCTCTGCTCGCCGCCCTGGAGGCCGGCTGCAGCGCGCCCGTGGGCGCGCTCGCCGACCTGTTGGCCGACGGGCAGGTTGTCAATGAAATGCGCCTGCGCGGTGTCGTCGGAACGCTCGACGGCTCGACGCTCGTTCAGCTGTCCACCACCGGTCCCGTGCCCCAGTCTCACGACGAGGCCATGGCGCTCGGACGCGAACTCGCGGACGAGATGCTGGCCAAGGGCGCGGCCGGTCTGATGGGGGAGCGATCCCTTTGAACCCCTCAATCCCCACCCACTCCGCTCTTCCGGCGGTCGCCGCTCACGGGCGCGTCACCTTCCTCGGTGCCGGCCCCGGCGACCCGGGCCTGCTGACACTGCGCGCCGTCGAGGCGCTCGGCGCCGCGGACGTGCTGATCGCGGAGCCCGAGGTGCTCGAAGTCGTACGCACCCATGCTCGCGCGGGCGTCGACACGCCGCAGCTGACGGTGGCTGACGAAATGTCAGCAGCCGCCGGTGTCCCGGTGATCCGAGATGCCGCCAATCTTGTCATGGAGGCCGCGCGGTCCGGCAGGCGGGTGGTCCGTGCCGTCACGGGCGACCCCGGGCTCGACGGCAACGCCGCCGAGGAGATGCTGGCCTGCGCGACCGAGGGCATCCCCTTCGAGGTGGTGCCCGGCGTCGCGACCGCCGTCGGCGTGCCCGCGTACGCGGGTGTGCCGCTGAGCGGCGGCCGGGACGCCAAGGGCACGGACGTGCGCTTCGTCGACGCCCGCAACGCCTCGGCGCGCTGCTGGAGCGAGGTCGGCGCGAGCGACGGGATCCTCGTGGTCTCCGCGACCCTGGAGACCGTGTCCGCGGCCGCCGCCGAGCTGGTGTCGGCCGGGCGCAAGCCCGACACCCCCCTCACGGTGACGGTGGCGGGCACCACGACGCGGCAGCGGACCTGGAACGCCACCCTGGGGACCATCGCCCAGGTGTTCAAGCAGGGGAAGGTGCTGCCCTCGCCCGAGGGAGCGCGCCCCGTCATAGCCGTGGTCGGTGAGCACGGCGCGGCCGCGCGCCACGAGGACCTGGCCTGGTTCGAGTCGAAGCCGCTGTTCGGCTGGCGGGTGCTCGTGCCGCGCACCAAGGAGCAGGCCGCCTCGCTCTCCGACCAGTTGCGTTCGTACGGCGCGGTGCCGCACGAGGTGCCGACCATCGCCGTGGAGCCGCCGCGCACCCCGCAGCAGATGGAGCGGGCGGTCAAGGGCCTGGTCACGGGCCGCTACGAGTGGATCGCCTTCACCTCGGTGAACGCCGTCAAGGCGGTGCGCGAGAAGTTCGAGGAGTACGGGCTGGACGCGCGGGCCTTCGCCGGCATCAAGGTCGCCGCGGTGGGCGAGCAGACCGCGGCGGCGCTGGTGGAGTTCGGCGTGAAGCCGGACCTGGTGCCGAGCGGCGAGCAGTCGGCCGCCGGGCTGCTGGAGGACTGGCCGCCCTACGACCCGGTCTTCGACCCGATCGACCGTGTCTTCCTGCCGCGGGCCGACATCGCGACGGAGACGCTGGTCGCCGGGCTGATAGAGCTGGGCTGGGAGGTCGACGACGTGACGGCCTACCGGACCGTGCGCGCGTCGCCGCCGCCGGCGGACACCCGCGAGGCGATCAAGGGCGGCGGTTTCGACGCCGTGATGTTCACGTCGTCGAGCACCGTCCGCAACCTGGTCGGGATCGCGGGCAAGCCGCACAACGTGACCGTCATCGCGTGTATCGGGCCGGCGACGGCCAAGACCGCGGAGGAGCACGGGCTGCGCGTGGACGTCCTGTCGCCGGAGCCGTCGGTGTCGAAGCTGGCGGAGGCGCTGGCCGAGTACGGCGCGGCGCGCCGTGACGCGGCCAAGGAGGCCGGCGAGTCGGTGGCGCGGCCGAGCGAGCGACGGCCGGGAGCGCGGCGCCGACGCACGACGTGAGTCGGTGAGGCCGCTTCGCCGGCCGGTCGAACGGCCGGTCGGGCGGGGCGAGGAGTGACGGGCGCGGCCCGGGTGCGTGTGCGCCCGGGCCGCGTTCGTTTCCGGCGGTGCGCCGGGCCGCGCACCATGCGTGCGGGGTGCGGCCCTAGGCTGGGGGCGACTGCTGTCGAAGTTCGAAGAGGCGACTGAAGATGAGCGCGTACGGATCCTTCCCCGGTTCGCGGCCCCGCCGGCTGCGCACGACTCCGGCGATGCGGCGGATGGTCGCGGAGACGCGGCTGCACCCCTCGGACCTGATCCTCCCGGCGTTCGTGCGCGAGGGCATCAGCGAGCCGGTCGCCATCGCGGCGATGCCGGGCGTCGTCCAGCACACCCGGGACACGCTGCGGAAGGCGGCCGTCGAGGCGGTCTCGGCGGGGGTCGCGGGGATCATGCTCTTCGGGGTGCCGGCGGACGAGAACAAGGACGCGCGGGGCACGGCGGGCACCGAGCCGGACGGGATCCTCCAGCTCGCGATCCGTGACGTGAAGGCCGAGGTCGGCGACGACCTGGTGATCATGTCGGACCTGTGTCTGGACGAGTACACCGACCACGGGCACTGCGGCGTCCTGGACGAGCACGGGCGCGTGGACAACGACGCGACGCTGGAGCGGTACGCGGAGATGGCGCAGGTCCAGGCGGACGCGGGCGTCCACGTGGTGGGGCCGAGCGGGATGATGGACGGCCAGGTCGGCGTGATCCGTGACGCGCTCGACGAGACGGGCCACGAGGACGTCTCGATCCTGGCGTACACCGCGAAGTACTCGTCGGCGTTCTACGGTCCTTTCCGGGAGGCCGTCGGTTCCTCGCTCCAAGGTGACCGCAAGACCTACCAGCAGGATCCGGCGAACGCCCGCGAGTCGCTGCGGGAGCTGGCGCTCGACCTGGAGGAGGGCGCCGACATGGTCATGGTCAAGCCGGCGGGCCCCTACCTGGACATCCTGTACCGGGTCGCGCAGGCCGTGGACGTGCCGGTCGCGGCGTACCAGATCAGTGGCGAGTACGCGATGGTCGAGGCCGCCGCGGAGAAGGGCTGGATCGAGCGCGACCGGGCGATCCTGGAGACGCTGCTCGGCATCAGGCGGGCGGGCGCGGACACGATCCTGACCTACTGGGCCACCGAGGTCGCGGGGTGGCTGCGCGAGGCGCGCTGAGCCGGCGCGCGGTGACCGGGGGCCGGGCGGTGGCCGAGGCCCCGCGGGGCCCGGTGGGGTGAGCGGCTCGGTGGGTCAGCCCTTGCAGGCCTGTCGGAAGGCTGCGCCGACTCCCTGGTTCCAGCCCTTCCAGTAGGAGTCGCTGTGCTGCTGGGACTTGTCGGCCTGCGGGCGGCTGTCGCAGCTCTTGAGGGCGGCCGGCCTGCCGACGCCGAATCCGTCCTTGAAGCCCTGCCGGAAGTCCGCCTGGCTGTTCTGGGGGGGCTTGTTCGGCTTGGACGTGGGTGAGTCGGGGCTGGGCTTCGCGAGGACCTTGCAGTTGACGAAGATGAAGTTCTGGTCCTCGTTGACCGCGAGGACCGTGTAGTTGACGTTCTTCTGGAAGCGGGTCTCCCGGAAGTTGCCGTTCGCGTCGACGTTCAGGGGCTGCGTGCTCTCGCCGTCGTTGAGCTTGCGGGGGGCCGTGAAGCCCTCGCCGGTGATGACGACGGAGCCGGTCGGCCCGGGCGTCACGGTGCAGCTCGCGGCGGGGACCGCCGCGCCGGCGGTGGGCGCGAGGAACGCGGCGCCGCCGAGGGCGAACGAGGACGCGACGAGCGTGGTGACGGCGACGCGTCGTACGCGCCGAGTGGTGCGGAACATGGGCTGCTCCTGTCGAGGAGAGTCGAGGAGATCGGGGTGGGGGAGTGGCGGCGGCTCTGCGAGCCGCCTGCCCCCGGGTCCCCTCTTCCATCGTGCGTCGCCCGCCGCGAGCCGGCGACCGGCGGAGGTCGCGGCCCGGCGCCGGCGGGCGCACCCTGGAAGCAGGGTGATCCTGGAGGTGGTGCAGCATGTCCACGCTCGTCGGATGGCACGTGGAGCTGGAGTTCTCCGAAGAGGGGCACCGCACGGGTGCGGCGGCCATGGTGAGGCTCGCGGACGGCTCCGAGATGAGGGCGCACGGCTATGCCATGCGCCACCCGTCGGATCCGGATCAGCTGCGGGTCGGCGAGGAGATCGCCGGCGCGAGGGCGCTGATGGACCTCGCGGGCCAGATGTTGCAGAAGGCGCACACGGAGATCGACGAGGCCACGGGCCGGCACTCGTACCCGCTCAACCGTTGACTCCGCTCAACCGCTGATCGCGGCCCCGTCCCGGCGTGCGCGCCGGGGCGGGGCCGCGGCGCGCAGCGCCCATTACGGCGGGCCGCGCCGCAGGGCGCTGCCGGGCGGCGCGTACTGCCGGGTCAGGCAGCCGAGGGGGGCTGCCGCCGAAGAACCGGTGGCACCGGCGTGGTCCTCGCGGACGGCAGCGCACACGAGGCCACCGGCGTCGTGGTCGCCACCGACACGGAAGGCCGACCGGTCGCCCAGCCCAGGCCTGCGAGGCCGCGTACGGCGAGTCCGGCGGCGACGGCGGCGGTGACCAGGCGGGTGACCGGCCCGCCCCGGCCGCGGGAGTGCGCGAGGACGGCGGCGGCGCCGGTCAGGGTGAGCGCGGCCGGCGGCAGCACGACGGGCGGGCCGAAGGACACCTCCGTGCCGAGCACGGCCGGCGACAGGGTGCGCTCGTCGGCGGCGGGCCAGGTGGCGCCGGGGGCCCAGTACAGGTGTGCGAGGCCGTCGACGGTCAGCAAGGCGGCCGGCGCGGTGCCGGTGCGGTGTCGGGTGGTGACGTTCATGCCTGCTCCCCCGGGGGTGGTGAATGCCAACACCCCGAGGAGGAGGCCGAGGAGGGGAACGATCCTGTGGGCCGCGTCACGGGGTGTGTCGCGGCCCGGGGGCGTTCTAGTCGCGGACCCAGTCGGTCAGACGGGTCCAGCTGTGCGGGGCGAGGGTCAGGGTGGGTCCGTGCGCCACCTTGGAGTCCCGCACGTGCACCTGGCCGGCGGCGCAGGAGCAGGTGGCCACCTCGACGCACTGGCCACCCTCGCTGCCGCTGTGGCTGGACTTGCGCCAGGCGACGGCGACTTCGAGGCAGGCGCCGCCCTCACTGCCGCTGTAGCTGGACTTGAACCACGTGAGTTCGGTGCTCATCGCTCTCCTAGCAGCCGGTCCAACAGGCCTCTCGTCTCATCGAAGTTGAGGGCCTGGGATCGCAGCATCGCATACTTCTGGGTGAGGATGCTGACCTCGTTCGGGTCCCGAACGAGGACGCTGCCGCGCTGGGTTTCGGAGTACGCGAGGTGCTGGTGCTCGGGGGTCTCCAGCAGGATGAACGGGCCGTCGAGACCCGCGTGGGCGGTGATGCCCAGGGGCAGCACCTGGAGGGCGATGCCCGGCCGGTCGGCGCAGGCGCGCAGGTGTCGGACCTGCTCGCGGTGGACCGCGTCACCGCCGATCCGGTCGCGCAGGGCGGCCTCCCAGATCACGAAGCTGAGCGTGGGCGGGGCCGGGCGGCGCAGTATCACCTGCCGTTTGATGCGACGGGCCGTCTGGAGCTCGATCCAGTCCTCTCCGTGGTACGGCACGCGGCAGCCGAGGACGGACCGCGCGTACTCCTCGGTCTGGAGCAGCCCCGGCACGGTCAGCGTGTCGTACCAGGACAGGGCGAGCGCCTCCAGCTCGCGTTCCATGTACTCCTCGGCCCACGGCGGGATGCTGTCGACCTCGGGCATCTTGTTCGCGGCGACCGTCAGCATCCCGGGCAGGCCCAGGATCCGGTCCATCCGCTCGGCGACATCGGGCATCAGGACACGGCGGCCCTGCTCGATGGAGGCCAGCGTCTCGATGTCCAGGGGCACTTCCAGGGCCAGTGCGCGCTGGGTCAGTCCTTTGGCGAGTCGGGCGGCGGCGACCATCTCGCCGACCATCTTCATCGCGGTCGAATTGGGCCGAGGCCTCTTCCTTGGTGGCATGCAACCGAACTCCCCACCTGCGCCCGAGTGATAGCCGTACCAACCCGTACTCAGTGAGGAGTACGAGTCGGTCGTCTCACTCACGCTAGTCACGCACCGCGACCATCGCCCCGTGAACGTGAATATTCAACCCGCCCTGGTGCGGGAGCGGTTCTATCCGCGCAGCCGCCAAACCGTGCGTACCGCACGGGAGTTCCTGGGCGAGACGCTCGATGCGTGGGAGGTGACCGACCGTCGGGACGACCTGTTGCTCTGCGTGAGTGAGATGGCCACCAATGCCCTGCTGCACGGCGTCCCGCCCGGCCGGGGCTATCGGCTGCGGTTGCTGCGCTTCGAGGGCGCGGTCCGGATCGAGGTGCACGACAGCGGGGGCGGGCGCCCCCGGATCGAGGGCCGGGACGTGCGCGTGGAGGGGGGTCGGGGGCTGCTCCTGGTCGCGGCGCTCGCGGACCGGTGGGGGGTCGTGCCGTGCGTGCCCGGGAAGGTGGTGTGGTGCGAGTACGACACATGAGGAACCCCCGCAGCCCGGGCGGGCGGCGGGGGTTCCTCGTACGGCCTGTGCGTGCGGGTGTGCGCGGGTGCGTGCGGGTCAGGCGGTGGGGCGGCGACGGCGGCCTGTGCCGGCCACCAGGGCTGCGCCCATCGCCAGGGCCACGCCGCCTGCGCCGAGGGCCCAGCTGGTGGCGGGGGAGCTGCCGGTGGCGGCGAGTTCGCCGCCGGTGCCGCCGGTGCCGCCGGGGTTCTGGTCGATCGGCTTGGAGTCGCCGTCGGGGGTGTGCTGGTTCTCCTCGTCGGGTCCGATTTCCGGGATGGTGTCCGTACCCGCCTTCTTGATCTTCGTCAGGATGCCGTCGGAGTGGGACTCGGCGTACTCGCCGGTGTCCTCGTCCACCGTGGCCCAGCCGGCGACGCCGAGGGTCAGGTCTCCGGTCGGGGCGTCGGCGGCGAAGCGGACGCGTACCTGTACGTCGAAGCTCTGGCCCGCTTCGACCGCACCGCCGGCGAGGTCGAAGCCGAAGAAGACTCCGTCCTCGTCGTGGAAGTCGGCCTTGTGCCAGCCCTTCTTGCCCTGGGCGTCCTTGCTGTAGACCTCCAGGGCGATCTGGGAGGACTTCATCGATACCCAGTCGGGGCGCGCCATGATGAGGGCGAGGTCGAACTGTCCGAGGCGCTGCTTGCCGGTGTTGTCGACGTGGATCGAGAGGTTCCGCCAGTCGGCTCCGGCCGTGAAGCCGCCCTTCGGCACGCCGTTCACGGTGAGCGCGGGGCCCTCGACGGGCATCGGGATCTCTTCGCCGTCCTCGGCCCCGACGATCTTGGCGGTGTACCAGGAGGCGGGGGAGTGGGCGACGCCGGCGGCGGTCGTGCTGGAGCCGTCGGTGTAGATCTCGAAGGGCAGGACGGCGATGTCCGCGGCGAAGCCGATGCGCACGTCGAGGGAGTACTTCGCGTTGGGGGCGATCGAGGGGGCCTGGCCCAGGTCGTACTGGATGCCGGGGCCCATCTCCTCGCTCTGGATCGGCGCGGCGGACTTCCAGGCCGCGCCGCTCTGGCCGGCGGCGCGGTACTCGACCTTGATCTGGGAGGCCTTGAAGCGGCCCTCCAGCTCCATGACCGACAGGTGCGGGACGTAGTTCTTGACGGCGATGTGGCCGCTGTTGTCGACCTTGACGGTCAGGTCGGTCCAGCCGCCCCCGGGCGGGAAGCCGTCCTTCGGGATGCCCTGGACGGTGACCTCGGGGCCCATCAGCATCGATTCGGGGAGCTCGTCCCCCAGGGGGATCTCGGTCTCGCCCGACTTCTCGGCCTGCGGTGCCTTGGGGGCCTGCGGTGCCTTCGGCGTCTCGGCGGCCTTCGGGGCCGGCTCGGCGGCGGGGGAGCCCGTCGGGGCGGTCGGTGCGACCGGGGCCGGCTTGGCTTGATCCTGCTGCTGCGCGGCCGGGGCGCCGTCGGTCGCCGGGGCGGCGTCCTCCTTCGGCGCGGCGTCCGGAACGATCACTGCCGGCTGGTCGGCGGCCATGGCCGGCGTGGCGGCGAGAACGGTCGGACCCGCGACGGCGGCAGCCGCGACCAGGGCCATACGCTTGAACTTCACTTCGATTCCCCCCATGCCGGTCACGGACGTTCCGGCCCCGGCCCCTTAACTGAACATGCTCAGATTAGGGGGCTGGGTGGGCCCCGAGGAGGGCTCCCACATCACGATTGATCGACATTCAACTTTCTCAATGTGGCCGAAAAAAGACCCCGCCCCCGGAATCGGACTACCGGGGGCGGGGTCGTGCGCGTACGGGTCGTGCGTACGGGAGTGTCAGAGCTTCTCGGGGGTCCGGATCCCGAGGAGGGACATGCCCTTGGAGAGGGTGCGGGCGGTCAGGTCCGACAGGAAGAGGCGGTTCTCGCCCACGACGAGCTCCGGCTCCGGCTTCACGACCGGGCACTCGGTGTAGAAGGTCGTGAACAGCGAGGACAGCTGGTAGAGGTACGCGGCCACCTTGTGCGGGGCGTACTCCCCGGCGGCCTCCGCGACCAGCTCGCCGAAGTGGTCCAGGTGCAGGCCCAGCGCGCGCTCGGCCGGGGCCAGCTCCAGCTCCGGGTGCGCGACCGGGGAACGGTCGCCCGCCTTGCGCAGGATGGACTTGATCCGGGCGTACGCGTACTGGAGGTACACGGAGGTGTCGCCGGTGAGCGAGACCATCTGGTCCAGGTCGAACTTGTAGTCGCGGGCGGCGGAGGTGGAGAGGTCCGCGTACTTGACCGCGCCGATGCCGACCTGGAGGCCGTTCTCGACGATCTCCTCCTCGGTGAGGAGGTTGCGGTCCGCGTCCTTCTCCCGCACGACGGTGGTCGCCCGCTCGACGGCCTCGTCCAGCAGGTCCACCAGCCGCACCGTCTCGCCCTCACGGGTCTTGAACGGCTTGCCGTCCTTGCCGAGGACGGTGCCGAAGGCCAGCTGTACGGCCTTGGTGTCCTCGTTCAGCCAGCCGGCGCGGCGGGCCGTCTCGAAGACCATCTTGAAGTGCAGGGACTGACGGGCGTCGACCACGTAGAGGAGCGTGGTCGCGTTCAGCACGCCCACCCGGTCGCGGATCGCGGAGAGGTCGGTGGCGGCGTAGCCGAAGCCGCCATCCGACTTCTGGACGATCAGCGGGGTCGGGTTGCCGTCCGGGCCCTTGACGTCGTCGAAGAAGACGCAGAGCGCGCCGTTGGAGCGGACGGCGACGCCCGAGTCCTCCAGCAGCTTGCAGGTCTCCACGAGCATGTCGTTGTAGCCGGACTCGCCGACCACGTCGGGGTCCTGGATGTCCATGTCCAGCTTGTTGAACACGGAGTAGAAGTAGATCTTCGACTCGTCCACGAACCGCTGCCACAGCGCGAGGGTCTCCCGCTCGCCGGCCTGGAGGTCGACGACCCGGGCGCGGGCGCGCGTCTTGAACTCCTCGTCGGAGTCGAAGAGCGCGCGCGAGGCCTTGTAGAGCCGGTTCAGGTTGGACATGGCCTCCTCGCCGGAGACCTCCTCGTCCGACTTGTGGTCCAGCTCGTGCGGGTGCTCCATCAGGTACTGGATGAGCATGCCGAACTGGGTGCCCCAGTCGCCGATGTGGTGCCGGCGGACGACGTTCTCGCCCGTGAACTCCAGGATCTCGACCATCGCGGCGCCGATCACGGCGGACCGCAGGTGACCGACGTGCATCTCCTTGGCGACGTTCGGCTGGGCGTAGTCGATCACCGTGGTGCCCGGGTTCTCGGAGAGCGGGACGCCGAGGCGGTCGTCGCCGGCCCGCGCCGCGAGGGTCTCGATGATCGCCTTGTCGGTGATCGTGATGTTGAGGAAGCCGGGGCCCGAGACCTCGATCTCCTTGATCAGGTCACCCGTCGGGATGCCCTCGACCACGGTCGTCGCCAGCTCGCGCGGGTTGGCCTTGGCCTTCTTCGCGAGCGCCAGGATGCCGTTGGCCTGGAAGTCGGCCCGGTCGCTTCGTCGCAGCAGCGGGTCGGCGCCACCGGCCTCCGGCAGGGCCGAGGCGAGGGCGTCCGCGACGCGCTGATTGACGGAAGAAGCGAGGGAAGGGACCGAGGCCATGAGCTGCCGTTCCTGTGAGGTTGTGCCGGTGGGTGCACTTGGGTGTTCCGACAAGTGCCGAGTATCCCACGCGCGGCCTTTCGCTTTCGCGGGATATCGGGCGCGGGGAGCAACCTCGGAGTGACCCGTTCCGTCTGGGAGAATGGCGAAGCCAGCATTCGAGTAGAAGGACGTGTCGTGGCTCAGAGCAGCACCGAGACCGACTGGGTCTCCCGTTTCGCGGACGAGGTCATCGCCGAGGCGGAGCGCCGAGCACCCGGCAAACCTGTCGTCGTCGCGTCCGGACTCTCCCCTTCCGGCCCGATCCACCTGGGCAACCTCCGTGAGGTCATGACCCCGCACCTGGTCGCGGACGAGATCCGCCGCCGGGGCATCGAGGTCCGCCACCTGATCTCGTGGGACGACTACGACCGCTACCGGAAGGTGCCGGCCGGCGTCCCCGGCGTCGACGAGACGTGGGCCGCGCACATCGGCAAGCCGCTGACCGCCGTCCCCGCCCCGGCCGGGTCCGCGTACGGCAGCTGGGCCGAGCACTTCAAGGCCGCGATGGTCGAGGCGCTCGCCGAGATGGGCGTCGAGTACGACCCGATCAGCCAGACCGAGCAGTACACCAACGGTGTGTACCGCGAGCAGGTCCTGCACGCCATGAAGCACCGCGGCGACATCGACGCCGTGCTCGACCAGTACCGCACCAAGCAGAAGCCGGGCGGCAAGAAGCCCCAGCAGAAGCAGGTCGACGAGGCCGAGTTGGAGGCCGCCGAGGGCTCCGGCGCGGCCGCCGAGGACGACGGCAGCAGCGCCGAGGGCGGGTACTTCCCGTACAAGCCCTACTGCGCGCAGTGCGGCAAGGACTTCACCAAGGTCACGTCCTACAACGACGAGACCACGGAGCTGACCTACGTCTGCGCCGAGGACGAGTTCACCGAGACGGTCAAGCTCAGCGAGTTCAACCGCGGCAAGCTGGTCTGGAAGGTCGACTGGCCGATGCGCTGGGCCTACGAGGGCGTGATCTTCGAGCCCTCGGGCGTCGACCACTCCTCGCCCGGCTCGTCCTTCCAGGTCGGCGGGCAGATCGTGCACATCTTCGGCGGCGAGCAGCCGATCGGTCCGATGTACGCGTTCGTCGGCATCAGCGGCATGGCCAAGATGTCCTCCTCGAAGGGTGGCGTCCCGACGCCCTCCGACGCGCTGAAGATCATGGAGCCGCAGCTGCTGCGCTGGCTGTACGCGCGCCGCAAGCCGAACCAGTCCTTCAAGATCGCCTTCGACCAGGAGATCCAGCGGCTCTACGACGAGTGGGACAAGCTGGAGTCCAAGGTCGCCGACGGCTCCGTGCTGCCGGCCGACGCGGCGGCGCACACCCGCGCCGTCCGCACCGCGGAGGGTGAACTGCCCCGCACCCCGCGGCCGATGGCGTACCGGACGCTCGCGTCCGTCGTCGACATCACCGCCGGGCACGACGAGCAGACGCTGCGCATCCTGTCCGACCTGGACCCGACGTCGCCGCTGACCTCGCTCGACGAGGTACGACCGCGCCTGGACCGCGCCGAGAACTGGATCACCACCCAGGTCCCGGCCGACCAGCGCACGCTGGTCCGCGAGGAGCCCGACACCGAGCTGCTGTCCTCGCTGGACGAGGAGGGGCGCGAGTCCCTGCGGCTGCTCGTCGACGGGCTCGACTCGCACTGGTCGCTCGACGGGCTCACCACCCTGGTCTACGGCGTGCCGAAGGTCATGGCCGGGCTGGAGCCCGACGCCAAGCCGACGCCGGAACTCAAGGTCGCGCAGCGGACGTTCTTCGCCCTGCTCTACCGGCTGCTCGTGACCCGGGAGACCGGGCCGCGCCTGCCCACGCTGCTGCTGGCGGTCGGGGCGGACCGGGTGCGCAAGCTGCTGGCCGTCTGAGGCGGCCGAGCCCGCCGAGGCACCGCGTACGACGCGCGAGGGCCCGCACCCCGAGGGGTGCGGGCCCTCGCGCGTGCGGTGTGGGCGTTGCGCGTGGTGCCGGTGCCTTACGGCTCCGGGTCACGCGATGTGCTCGTTCTCCAGGTCGCGTTGGTAGCGCTGCTTCAGCTCCGGCATGAGCCGCCGGATCATCGAGGCGCTGCGCGGGTGCACGATGCCGTGCCGGTCCGAGAGGTGTATGTCGACCTGCTCGGGCGTCGGGAACTGGGAGAACTCGTCGAGGTAGGCGCGGAAGACCTCGTACGCGGCCTCCGCGAACTTCGCCTCGTCGACGTGGGCGTCATCGGTGTCGGCTTCGGCTTCGGTGCCGGCTTCGGCCTGAGAGGCCGCGGCCTCCCGGGAGCGGGGGGCCGGGATGGGCAGCTCCTGCTGCTCGGGCCGCCGCTGCTCCTCGGGGCCGGTCGGGGGCATCACCGGGATCGGTTCCAGCCCCTCCACGTACTGCGGGTTGTAGCCACCCTCGTACGCGGCCTGCGGGGCCAGCGGCGCGGCGAACCACGCGCTGTTGTGCGCCGCCGGCATGGCCGTCGGCTCCACCGCGAAGGGCGCCGGGCCGTGGAAGACGGGTCCGGCCTCGGCGGGCTCGGGCTGCGCGGGCTCGGGCTGCGCGGGCTCGGGCTGCGCGGGGCCGGGCTGCGCGGGGCCGGGCTGCGGTGGTGGCCCCTGTACGGGGGCCGCGGCCTGCGCGGGCGTCGGGGAGGCCATGGGCGTGGCGGGCGGCTGGGGTTGCGCCGTCGCCGCCGTCAGCGCGGGGGTGTCCGCCAGGACCTGGGCGGCCTGGACCTCGGGGAGGGCCGTCGTCCCGGGAGCCGCCGGGGGCAGCAGCACCGGGTCGATGCCCGCCGCCGCCAGCCCCTCCGGGGCGGTCTGCGCCAGCGGTACCCCGATCCGGGCCAGCCTCAGCGGCATCAGCGCCTCGACGGGGGCCTTGCGACGCCAGGCCCGCCCGTACCGGGCCTGGAGCCGCGCCTGGTATATCAACCGGTCCTGCTCCATGCCGACGGCCTGCTCGTAGGAACGCAGCTCCCACAGCTTCATCCGGCGCCACAGCTTGAAGGTCGGAAACGGCGACAGCAGCCACCGGGTGATCCGCACGCCCTCCATGTGCCGGTCCGCGGTGATGTCCGCGATCCGGCCCACCGCGTGCCGGGCCGCCTCGACGGTGACCACGAACAGGATCGGGATCACGGCGTGCATGCCCACACCGAGCGGATCCGGCCAGGCGGCCGCGCCGTTGAACGCGATCGTCGCCGCCGTCAGCAGCCACGCCGTCTGGCGCAGCAACGGGAATGGGATCCGTATCCACGTCAGCAACAGGTCAAGCGCCAACAGCACGCAGATGCCCATGTCGATGCCGATGGGGAACACGAGCGAGAAGCTGCCGAAGCCCTTCTGCAGCGCCAGCGCGCGCACCGCGGCGTACGAACCCGCGAAACCGATCCCCGCGATGACCACGGCACCGGCGACCACGACACCGATCAATATGCGGTGCGTGCGAGTCAGCTGCATCGCGGCCACCCGCGATCCCCTCCCCTTGACGAGCTATGGCAGGCACAGAGTACGGGTGGCGCGCGGATGGCCGGTTGTCAGCCCCGCGTCCGTTCCCGAACCCGTCCCGGTCCCCGACTCGGTCTCCGACCCGGTTCCCACGGTCATCCTCGCGGTCAGCTCTCCTGGGTGGCCTGCGCGGACGGGGACTGCTCGGGAGCCTTGGACTGCTCGGGGGCCTTGGACGGCTCGCCCGACTTCGAGGGCTCCGCGGACGGCTTGGCGGCCGGGGCGTTCTTGCCCGCGGCGTCGGCCGAGGCCACGATCTCGCGGGCGGCGACGGTCGCGTCCTGGAGGAGCTTGGCGCGGTCCGGGGCGGCGGCGCCCTCGTACGCGGCACCGTTGTAGTCGAGGGTGACCACGACGTTCTGGGCGCGGACCAGAATGGTGTTGTTGAGGAACTCGACGTCCTTCTTCAGGTTGTAGGCGACCGAAGTGCCCTCGTCGCCGATCCCGCCGGCCGGCTCCACCTTGACGTCCTGCGCGCCCTCGGCGGCCTTCGCGGCCTCGACCTGCTTCTTGTACTGCTCCTCGGCGCGCTTGTTGCCGCTGCCGAGCGAGGCGTGCGAGTCGTAGCGGACCAGGGAGATCGAGAGCCAGCGGTACTGCGAGCCCTTCAGACCGTCCTCGTCCAGGCCGTTCCAGGAGCAGCTGGCGCGGGTGGACAGGTCGTTCGACTTGGTCGCCGTGCCGTTCTTCTCCTTCGCCTCCGGGACGAGCGTCTCGATGGTCTTCGCCTGTATCGCCTTGCAGGGGTCGGGCAGCGAGAGGTACGCCACCTTCTCCAGGGTGGCCGAGGCCTTCGGGGTCGGCTTCGAGGACGAGGAGGAGTCGGACTTCTTCTTGGCGCTGTCCGAGCCCGAGTCCTTGCCCGAATCGGAGGAGCAGCCGGCGACGGTGAGGATCATCGGGACTGCTGCGCAGGCGAGGACTCGGGTGAGGCGCGAGGCTGATCGGTGCATGGTTCCTTCAGTCGTTGAGGCTCTGCTTGGGGGCGCATTGCGGGAGCGGGACCCGAGCAACGGTAGCTCGACCCGGCGTCCGCCTGCTGTGCGCGCCGTCACGCGGGACCCGTACGCCCCCCGCGGCGGGCCGGGTCAGTCGTTGAAACGCTCGACCAGGGCCTGCGCCAACTGGCGCACGCTGTCCTGGGTTTCCACGCTGGGGGGGACGGTGGCGGGGAGGGCGGGCTGCACGCTGTACTCGATGGTCACGATGACGTTCGAGGTACGGAACACGAGGCGCACGGTGCGGGCCCGGGCGGCCGTGGCGTCGGGGGTGCCGAGCTTGTCCTCGACGTACGCCTCGCTGCCGAGGCCCTCCAGCACGCGGGAGCCCAGCTCGGGGGGCGCGGTGGGCGAGGGGCTGCCGGACGGGCTCCCGGAGGGGCTGCCGCCGGGAGTGCCGGAGGGGCTCGTGCCGGGGGCGCTCGGGGTGCTGCTCGCAGGGGTGCTCGGGACGGGGCTCGGGGCGGTGTTCCCGGTGGCCGGGGGCGCGATGGGGGAATTGGGCGCGGGCACCGTCGAGGAGCCCGGAGTGGGGCTGCCCGTGGGCCCGGGGAAGGGCAGGTGGGCTTCGGTGAGGCGCCGTACGAACACCTGGCGCGCCTTGTCGTCGTCGCTCGTGGTGGCGCGGTCGTACGAGACCACGCGCTCGAACCCGACCGACAGCAGCAGCGTCTCCTCCGGCGTCTGGGAGTTCCAGCGGCAGCCGACGCGCCGGTCGCCGTCGTACGAGGCGTCCGCGACCCCGGCGTACAGCTTCTCGCGCTGCTCGTCGGTGAGGCTCTCGGCGGCGGGCAGCATGGCCTTGAGCCGCTTCGCGTCGATGGCCTTGCAGGGCGCGGGCAGGCTGCGGTACTTCCCCGGTTGGGCGGGCGCCGTGGAGCTGTCGCCGGCCTTTTCGTCGCTGGTGCTCCCGTTGCCGTTCCCGTCGGTGCACCCGGTGAGGCCGGTGACGCCGGCCGCGAGTGCGGTGAGCATCGCGATGCCCGACAGGACCGGGCGTCGTACCGCCTTGCGCTGCACGTCCAATGGCTCCCTTCGACCGGCCGGCCGCCCGACGGTCAGGAAAAATGCGTTGCCGCGACTTGGGCGCGGATGGAAACAATGTCTATCGCACACGCTGGTGCCGGCGCCGGTCCCAAGTCTGGTTTGGGATGAAGAGCGAGGCTTTTTGCGTATTGATACTTTCCTGTGGTTAACGGGGTTTTGAGGCTGTTATGTCGTATGTAGAGGTGCCCGGGGCGCAGGTCCCGATCCGGATGTGGACGGATCCGGCGTCCGTCGAGGACAGCGCGATGCGTCAGTTGCACAACGTCGCCACCCTTCCGTGGATCAAGGGCCTGGCCGTCATGCCCGACGTCCACTACGGCAAGGGCGCCACGGTCGGCTCGGTCATCGCCATGAAGGACGCGGTCTGTCCGGCGGCGGTGGGCGTCGACATCGGCTGCGGCATGTCCGCGGTCAAGACCTCCCTGACGGCGAACGACCTGCCGGGCGACCTGTCGCGGCTGCGGACGAAGATCGAGCAGGCGATCCCGGTGGGGACGGGCCTGCACAGGGACCCCGTGGACCCGGAACGGCTGTACGGCTTCTCGGTGCCGGGCTACGAAAGCCTCTGGCAGCGATTCGACCACCTCGCCGACGCCGTCAAGTTCCGCCGGGAACGCGCCGCGAAGCAGATCGGCACGCTGGGCGCCGGCAACCACTTCATCGAGTTCTGCCTCGACGAGGAGGGCGCGGTCTGGCTGATGCTGCACTCCGGCTCCCGCAACATCGGCAACGAACTCGCCGCCCACCACATGGGCGTGGCCCGCGACCTCGCGCACAACCAGAACCTGGTCGACCGGGACCTCGCGGTCTTCCTCGCGGCCACCCCGGAGATGGACGCGTACCGCAACGACCTCTTCTGGGCGCAGGAGTACGCGAAGTACAACCGCGCCGCGATGATGAGCCTCTTCAAGGAGGTCGTGCGCAAGGAGTTCCGCAAGGCGAAGGTCTCCTTCGAACGGGAGATCAGCTGCCACCACAACTACGTGGCCGAGGAACGGTACGAAGGCATGGACCTGCTGGTCACGCGGAAGGGCGCGATCCGCGCCGGCAGCGGCGACTTCGGGATCATCCCCGGGTCCATGGGAACGGGCTCGTACATCGTGAAGGGCCTCGGCAACGAGAAGTCCTTCAACTCCGCCTCGCACGGCGCGGGCCGCAAGATGAGCCGCACCGCGGCGAAGAAGCGGTTCTCGGCGCGGGACCTGGAGGAGCAGACCCGGGGCGTGGAATGCCGCAAGGACACCGGGGTCGTGGACGAGATCCCCGGGGCCTACAAGTCGATCGAGCAGGTCATCGACCAGCAGACCGACCTGGTCGAGGTGGTGGCCAAGCTCAAGCAGGTCATCTGCGTGAAGGGCTGAGCGCGATGGTCGAGGCCGGCGGTCCGCGGCACGGTGCGAGCGGGGCGGTGGAGATCCGGCGCGCGGGCCCCGGCGACGGGGACGCGCTCGGCGAGATCCACGCCGCGGCCTGGCAGGCGGCCTACGCCCCTTTCTTCGAGCCGGGCTTCGCGGCGCGCGCCGTGGCCGACCGGCGCACCCGGTGGCACCGGCGGGTCGCGGAGGAGGCGGGGGAAGCGGGGGGTGTGGGGGGTGTGGCGTCCGGGGCGGGGGCGGGTGCCGAGGTGGGGTCTGGTGTGGGAGCCGGGGCGGGTGCCGGGGCCGGGGCCGCGGCGGGGTCTGGTGCGGGAGCCGGAGCGGGGGCGGCGGTCACGCTGCTCGCCGTGGTCGACGGCCGCCCCCTGGCCCTGTCCGTGACGCTCCCCTCCGCGGCCCGGCCCGACCACGCGGAGATCGCCAGCTTCTACGCGCACCCCGACGGCTGGGGCACCGGCGTGGCCGCCGCCCTGATGGAAGAGACCCTGCGCGGCCTGCGCGCGCGGGGGTACGCCGGGGTGCACCTGTGGACCCTGCGCGACACCCCGCAGTCCCGCCGCTTCTACGTCAAGTGCGGTTTCGCGGAGTGCGGTACCGCGCGCGCCTTCGACTTCGGGGAGGGCAACCTCCTCGAACAGGTCGAGTACGCGCGGTCGCTGCCGGCGGGCTGACTGCCGGGTGCTGACTGTCGGGTGCTGGGTGCTGGGTTCGGGTGCTGGGTTCGGAGGCCGGGCCGATGACTACAGCTCGCGGTGGACCTTCGTGTTCGAGGCCTGGGCGCGGGGGCGGACCACCAGCAGGTCGATGTTGACGTGGCTGGGGCGGGTCACCGCCCACGTGATGGTGTCGGCCACGTCATCGGCGGAGAGGGGCTCCGCGACGCCGGCGTAGACCTTCTCCGCCTTGTCCGCGTCACCCCGGAAGCGGGTCTTCGCGAACTCCTCGGTCTTGACCATGCCGGGAGCGATCTCGATGACGCGCACGGGCTGCCCGACGATCTCCAGGCGGAGGGTCTCGGCGAGGACGCGGGCGCCGTTCTTGGCGGCGACGTAACCCGCGCCACCCTCGTAGGTGGAGTGGCCGGCGGTGGACGAGAGCACGACGACCGTGCCGTCACCGGAGGCGACGAGGGCGGGCAGCAGCGCCTGGGTGACGTGCAGCGTGCCGATGACGTTGACCTCGTACATCGTGCGCCAGTCGGCGGGGTCGCCGGTGGCGACGGGCTCGGCCCCGAGGGCGCCGCCGGCGTTGTTCACGATCACGTCGCAGCGCTCCAGCGAGGCGGCGAAGGCGTCGACGGCGGCGCGGTCGGTGACGTCGAGCGCGTACGCGGTGGCCTGGTGACCGGCCTCGGTCAGCTCGGCGGCGAGGGCCTCGATGCGGTCCTTGCGGCGGGCCGTGAGGACGACGTGGTAGCCGGCTGCGGCGAGCTGCCGGGCGGTGGCCGCACCGATTCCGCTGCTCGCGCCGGTGACTACGGCGGTTCGGGTGGCCGTGCTCATGGGCGGGGCTCCTCGTTCGATCGTGGGCGCGTCGTGCGTCTTGTGTCGTGCGTCGTGCGTCGTGCGTTTTGTGTCTCGGGTTGTGCGTCTTGCTTCTCGGGTCGTGCGGTCGTCGTACGTACGGACTCGCGCGTACGGACGATTCCCCGCCAGCATAGGCGGCCGGGTGGATGCGGCCGGTCGGCCCCGGGAGCGGGTGGGCACGCCCACTTTCGTGTGATGGTCCGACCGGTCGGGCCGGGGCCGCGTTAGCGTCCGCGCGAGGAGGTGGTGTCGGTGCGCCGTGGTGCCGTACGAAGTGTGGTGATGGCGGGCTCGCTGGTGCTCGCGGGCGTCGGAGGCGTCGGAAGCTCCGTGGCGTCGGCGGGGCCCGAGGCGGATGTCGCGTACCACGGGAGGGTCTCCCTGGGCCATGCGCAGTTGCGGGTCTGGTTGGTCCCGGAGAACGAGGGGCCGTCGGCGCTGCCCAACGCCACGGTGCGGATGCGGCTCTCGACCGACCTCGCGGACCGGCAGGAGCTGGCCGAGGGCTGCGCCCGGGCGGGGCTGCGCGAGGTGGTCTGCGAGACGGGCGCGCTGCCGCAGCACGGCCGGGGCCGGCACATCGGGCTGCTGCTGGCGCTGCGCGAGCCGGTCCCGGAGGTGGTGCTGCGGGTCGACACGTATTGGAACGGCGGCGCGACCGACCGGAACCACATGAACAACGAGCACGTGGTGCTGGCGCTGGACACGGGCGACTCGTACGCCTTCTGAGCGCGGCGCGGTGCGGTGCGGCTGCGGGCTGCGGGCTGGGTGCTCCGGGCTCGGGGTGGCGGGCTTCGTGCTCCGGGCTTCGGGCTCCGGGCTTCGTGCTTTGGGCTCGGGGTGGCGGGCTCCGGGCTTCGGGGCGCTGTGTACGGAAGCCGTCGCCCGGGACTCCCGATCCGGGCGACGGCCTTTCGGTTTACGGCTCGCGCTTCGTGGCTCCGGTTCCGGGGAGCAGCCAGTGTGCGGTGGCCGCCGCGATCTCGGAGTCCGAGGCGTGCTCGGTGCTCCAGGCCAGGTATCCGTCGGGGCGTACGAGAACGCAGGCCGTACGGTCGTCCGCCCGCCAGTGGTGATGGGTCAGGGGCGCTCCGGGCGGGGTGGCCCGGCCGGGCGGGGTGACGAGGACGAAGCCGCCGGCGCGCAGGGCCTCGTACAGCCGCAGGCCCCCGGCGAGCGGCAGGTCGGGGGCGCGCCGGCCCGCGAGCGTGGGACGGCGGACGCCGGCCGGCGGCGGATAGGCGATGCCGAGGCCGGAGATCGTGGCGAGGGCGCGGTCCTGGGCGGGGCCGACCCGGGCGAGGGCGCCCGTGGCGAGCTTGCGGGCGGCGCGCAGGACGGGTCCGCCGACCATGACGGTGCGGACGAGGGCCCCGCTGACGCGCAGAACGCGGCGTCCGACCGGGTGGCGCTCGCGGTGGTAGCTGTCGAGGAGGGCCTCGGGGTCGGGGGCCTGCCCGTGGAGGACGGCGGCGAGCTTCCAGGAGAGATTGGCGGCGTCCTGGAGGCCGGTGTTCATGCCGAGGCCGCCGGCGGGGGAGTGGACGTGGGCGGCGTCGCCGGCGAGGAAGACGCGGCCGACGCGGTATCGGGGGACCTGACGTTCGTCGCTCTGGAAGCGGGACATCCAGCGCGGGTCGTGCATGCCGTGGTCGGTGCCGAGGGCCTGGCGGGTGATCTCGCGCACCTCGTCGAGGTCGACGGGGTTGGTGGGGTCGACGGGGTCGACGGGGTTGGCGGGCCCGGCGGCGGGGTCGGGGGTGTCGGGGGTGTCGTGGCGCCAGGCGATGGCGCGGTACCAGCCGTCGCCGAAGGGGACGAGGAAGGCGAAGGCGTCGGCGGTGCCGTTGGCGGTGAGGACGTCCCGCGGCGGGTCGGTGAGGCGGACGTCGGCCAGGACCATCGAGCGGACGACGGCAGCCTTGCCGGGGAAGGGGAGGCCGAGGGCTTCGCGGAGGGTGGAGCGGACCCCGTCGGCGCCCACCGCGTGGCGGGCGTGGATCACCCGGGTGGGGTGGATCGGTTCGTCCGTCGGGCCGGCCGGGTCCGTCGGGCCGGTCGTGTCCGTCGGGCCGGTCGTGTCCGTCGCGTGGCCGGTGGTGGTGAGGGTGACGGTGTCGCGGTCCTGCTGGATGCCGGTGATCCGACAGTCGTACCGGATGTGCACACCTGTGGACAGAGCGCGACGCTCCAGGAGTTTCTCTGTCTCATATTGGGGGGTGATGAGTACGAAGGGGTAGCGGGAGCGCAGGCGTTGAAGGGAGAGGGTCATGCCACCGAAGGGGCGTACGCGGTCGATCCGTCGGCCGGTGGAGACGAGTTCGTCGGCGAGGCCGCGCGCGTCGAGGAGTTCGAGGGTGCGCGCGTGGACGGCGAAGGCGCGGGTGAGGTTGGCGGCGGTGCGGGGGCGTTGCTCGACGAGGGTGACGGAGAGTCCGGCGGCGGCGAGGTCACCGGCGAGCAGGAGCCCGGTGGGGCCCGCGCCGACGACGACCACGTCGACGATGTCCTTGGCGGCAGCGTCAGTCATGCCCCGGCAGTCTGCCGGCCGGGGCCCTCCGTGGAGTCGGTCTAGGCGTTGGCGTCGTCGCCGAATTCCGCGACCGCTTCGTCGACGATCCGTTCCAGGCGCGCGTGATGAGCGCCCCGCCAGTAGACGCGCTCACAGTCGGCGCACTGGGCGAACACGTCGTAGGAGCGCTGCGTGCCGTGTTCGAGACGGTCGCCCACGCTGTCCTTGTCGGCCTCCCGCAGGGAGCCGTTGCAGGCGGTGCAGCGGGTCCAAGGCGTGAGCTTCGGGGCGAACCGGCTAAGGACGTCGCGCAGTTGCTCGTCGGGGTTGTCGCTGTACACGTACGCCCCGGCGAAGATCTCGCGACGGCGGAGCAGGCCGCGGTCACGGGAGAGCAGCACGCGCCGCTCGGCGGCCGAGCGGGTGGCGAGGGCCGGGTCGCCGATGTCCTCGTTCTCGTAGGCGGTGTCGACGCCGAGGAGGCGCAGTCGGCGGGCGAGGGTGCCGAGGTGCACGTCGAGGAGGAAACGGAGGGGGGTGTCGGGGTGGCCCTGCGCGACCTGTTGGGGGCGGTCGACGGCGAAGACCTCGACGGACTCGCCCTCCCGCGGCACGTGGGAGACGGGCACTTCCTGCCCGTCGACGAGGATCCGGCCGACCTCGGTGAGCGGGACGCCTGCCGATTCGACGACGTGGCCGAGGCTGGAGGCGCCGTCAGTGGTCATCGGCACGCGTGCGGCGCGCCGGTTCGGCGGGGCGAACACGTGCAGTTCAGGGGCGAGGGTGAGCTGAATCCCGGGTCCGTTCACAGGGCCAGCATGCCATCGGCCGGATGGGGGTGAGGCCGAATTACGCGGTGGCGGATGACGTGGTGGCGGCCGCCGTCACGGGCCCGGGCCCGCACGGTGCCGCGGCTGCGGCTGCGGGGCGCTGCGGCTGCACGGTGCCCCGGCTGCGGGACGGGGTGCGGATCGGGGGCGGGGGCACGGGATACGAGGCGCGGAACGAGAGGTCACCGCCGACGGGGGGCACCTTGCGCGGTTCGTCCCGATGGCCGACGCGGGGGCCGCTCACCTTCCGGTGCGGACGCGCTCCCGCTCGCCGAGACCACCGAGGGCCACGCGCGCCACGTGGGCCGGGGCGTGGCGCGCCGTGCAGCGTCACCACGTCGCGCTGGGCCGGGGCGGGCTGCGTTGGGCTCCGCCGTGCTGGGCTGCGCCTCGCCGTGCCGCGCCCGTGCCGCGCCGTGCCGCGCTGTGCCGCGCCGGGCTGTACCGGGCTGTACCGGGCCCGCGCCGCGTCGGACCGTGCCGCGTCGCGCCGGGCTCCGCCGTGCCGCCTCGGACTGGCCCTGCCGGGCTCCGCCAGGCAGGGCTTCGCCGGGCGCGCCGCGCCGCGCCCGGCCGAGTTCCGCCGCGCCCGTGCCGTGCCGCGCACGGAAGGTCGGCATGCCCTCGGGCAGCCGTGACCTCGGAAGGCACCCCGGCCTGCGGCCAACTGGCCCCGACCCGCGCCCCCGACCCGCGGCCCCGACCCCCGGCCAGCTGGCCGCAGGCCCGTCGCTCCGTCCGTATCCGCGGCGCGGAACCCCGACGGGAACCCCGACGGGAACCCCGACCGTGACCTCTGTCACAGTCGGGGGCGGGCGGCATCACAGGGGGAGGCGCATCGCCGTCACAGGCGGGCGTATCGCCCTCGCGGGCGCCGTCAGAGTCGGGGGCGCATGACCGTAGCCGTAGCCGTAGCCGCCCCTTGCGGACGCCCCTGCGGGCGGTACGCATGGCCGTAGCCGTAGCCGTAGCCGTAGGCGGCGTCGGCGCCCGTCAGGGCCAGACGAGGCAGTACGGCTGGTGGCCCGCTTCGTGGAGGCGGTGGGAGAAGTCCTGCCACTCGTGGAGGAGCTGGTAGACGTTGAACGCGTCGCGCGGGCCGCCGCGGTCCGGGACGGTGGACCAGATGAAGGCGGCCGCGCCGACCGATTCCTCGCCGACGCCGCGCAGCGGGTCGACAACCGTCATCGGCAGCTTGACCACGGCGTAGTCGGGGTGGAGGACGACCAGTTCGAGCGGCGGCACCTTGTGGAGGGGTATGCCCTCGATGCCGGTGAGGACCATCGCCGCGACCGTCTCCGGCTTGATCTTGGTGAACAGGCCGCCCATGCCGAGCTCGTCGCCGCCCAGTTCCTCGGGACGCATGGTCACCGGGACCCTGGCGGCGGTCGCGCCGTCGGGGGCGCCGAAGTACTTGTACGTCACGCCCATGCCGCGCCCCCTGGGGAGGCCGTCGGGTGACCGGATGGGGTTGGGGACGGGATCTGCCGCGTCCGCGGCCCGGCGCCGGTGCTTCCCTCGGCGGCGGGCATCACGGGCGCGCTGCGGGTCCAGGCCGTCCGTGCCCTCGCCCGGTCCACCACCGCGTTGCATATCTCCACCCGACTGGTATTGCCTGCCCCGGCCCCGCGGCCCCCGCCACGCAGCCTGATCATCATGGCAGTGACCTCCCCCGGGGCGGCGCGGTGAAACGCCCGTCCGCAAGTCTGTCGCGGCCTCTGAGACCATGGCTGGTGTGAGCTACCCGTATCCGTATGAAGCCCCAGTCTCGCAGAACCTGTTTACGCGCGCGTCCGTTGTGACGCCCGGCGGCGTGAACTCTCCCGTGCGCGCCTTCCGCGCGGTGGGGGGTACGCCCAGGTTCATGGTGTCTGGTACCGGTCCGTATCTGACCGATGCCGACGGCCGCGAGTATGTCGACCTGGTCTGCTCGTGGGGACCGATGATCCTCGGCCATTCCCACCCGGCCGTGATCGAGGCCGTGCAGGCCGCGGTCGCCCGCGGCACGTCCTTCGGTACGCCCGGTGAGGGCGAGGTGGCGCTGGCGGAGGAGATCGTCGCGCGTGTCGAACCCGTCGAGCAGGTCCGCCTGGTGTCCTCGGGCACCGAGGCGACCATGTCGGCGATCCGGCTGGCCCGTGGGTTCACCGGCCGCGCCAAGATCGTGAAGTTCGCCGGTTGCTACCACGGTCACGTCGACGCGCTGCTGGCCGCCGCCGGTTCCGGTCTGGCGACCTTCGCCCTTCCCGACACCCCGGGTGTCACGGGAGCGCAGGCCGGGGACACGATCGTGCTCCCGTACAACGACCTCGACGCGGTACGGGCGGCGTTCGCCGCGCACCCCGGCGAGATCGCCTGCGTGATCACCGAGGCGGCGCCCGGCAACATGGGCGTGGTGACGCCGGCCGAGGGCTTCAACCAGGGGCTCGCGGACGCGTGCCGGGAGAACGGCGCCCTGTACATCTCGGACGAGGTGATGACCGGTTTCCGCACCTCGCGTGCCGGTTGGTACGGCGTGGACGGGGTCAAGCCCGACCTGATGACCTTCGGCAAGGTCATGGGCGGCGGCTTCCCGGCCGCGGCGTTCGGTGGCCGCGCCGATGTCATGGGCCACCTGGCCCCGGTGGGCCCGGTCTACCAGGCGGGCACCCTCTCCGGGAATCCGATCGCGACCGCCGCCGGTCTGGCGCAGCTGCGGCTGCTGGACGACGCGACGTACGAGAAGGTCGACTCGGTCTCCGCCCAGGTTCAGGCGCTGGTCACCGAGGCCCTGACCAAGGAGGGTGTGGCGCACCGGCTGCAGACCGCCTCCAACATGTTCTCGGTGTTCTTCACCGAGAACGAGGTGAAGAACTACGACGACGCCAAGAAGCAGGAGTCCTTCCGCTTCAACGGCTTCTTCCACTCGATGCTGGCACAGGGCGTCTACCTGCCGCCGTCGGCGTTCGAGTCCTGGTTCGTGTCCAGCGTCCACGACGAGCGGGCCATCGAGCGGATCGCCGCGGCCCTGCCCGCCGCGGCCCGCGCCGCAGCGGAGGCCACCGCATGAGCACCGACGGAACCAACGACACGGGCGCGGGCGCCGAGACCGCCGGTCCCGCCAATCCCCCCGACATCACCGTCGTGCACCTGATGCGCCACGGCGAGGTGCACAACCCGGACGGTGTGCTCTACGGCCGCCGCGCCGGTTACCACCTCTCCGAGCTGGGCCGGCAGATGGCCGACCGGGTCGCGGAGCATCTCCAGGGCCGGGACATCACGCACGTCGTGGCGTCCCCGTTGGAGCGGGCGCAGGAGACGGCCGCGCCCGTCGCGAAGGTGCACGGTCTGGACCTGGCGACCGACGGTCGGCTGATCGAGGCGGGCAACGTCTTCGAGGGCAAGACCTTCGGTGTGGGCGACGGTGCGCTGCGCAAGCCGGAGAACTGGAAGCACCTGACGAACCCGTTCAAGCCGTCCTGGGGCGAGCCGTACGTGGAGCAGGTGGTGCGGATGATGAGCGCCATCGAGGCCGCGCGCGATGCGGCCCGCGGCCACGAGGCGGTGGCGGTCAGTCACCAGCTGCCGATCTGGATCGTGCGCAGCTTCGCGGAGAAGCGTCGGCTGTGGCACGACCCGAGGCGCCGTCAGTGCACGCTGGCGTCGCTGACCTCGTTCACGTACCAGGGCGACAAGCTGGTGTCGGTGGGCTACAGCGAGCCGGCCCGGGACCTGGTGCCGGCGCATCTGCTGGCCGGTGCGAAGCCGGTGAAGGGGAAGTCGAAGGCTTTCGGAGCCTGAGACGTACGGGGTCGACACCTTCGGGGCCGATGCTTTCGTCGGGCCCGGCCCGGGCTTCCTTCGGGGGGTCCGGGCTCTTTCGTGTCGGCCCGGAGACCGCCCGGCAGCCGCGCGCTTCGTAAGGCAGCGGCGTGGCGGCCCATGACCTGCCCATGGGTTTCTCTATTTTCATACAAGTCGACCACGGCGCGCCGTGCTCGGACTTCATTCGCCTCTGATTGTCCGTTTGTATGACATTTCATGAGCGATGTGGGCAGGACACGGGACTTCACCCGACGCGGCGCCCTCGGCCTCGGGCTCGGCGCCGTCGCGCTGGGCGTCGGCGGCTGCGGTGGCGGCTCCGGTTCGAGAGACTCCGGGGCGCACCCGGACGCGACCGGCTCCGCGAAACCCGGACCGCCCGCCGTGACGCGCATCGGGGACGGCTCCACCGCGAACACCGGGCCCCAGCCCCACCAGCCCCCCGCCCCCGTCCCGCTCCAGCCGGGCGAGACGCCGCCCCAGTTCGTGGTCTTCAGCTGGGACGGCGCGGGCGAGGTCGGCAACGGTCTCTTCCCCCGCTTCCTCAAGGTCGCCAAGGACCACGGCGCGGCCATGACCTTCTTCCTCTCCGGCCTCTACCTCCTGCCGGAGTCCAAGAAGCACCTGTACCGGCCGCCGAACAACCCCGTCGGGGCCTCGGACATCGGCTACCTCAAGGACGAGAACGTCCGCAACACCCTCGGTCACGTGCGCCAGGCCTGGCTCGACGGCCACGAGATCGGGACGCATTTCAACGGGCACTTCTGCGGCGGCTCCGGTTCCGTCGCCAAGTGGTCGCCGCAGGACTGGCACGACGAGATCGACCAGGCCGTGTCCTTCGTCACGAACTGGCGCACCAACACCGGGTTCACGGACCTCGAACCGCTGCCCTTCGACTACCGCAAGGAACTCGTCGGCGGTCGCACCCCCTGCCTGCTAGGCCAGGACGGCCTGTTGCCCACCGCGCGCGAGCGCGGCTGGCGCTACGACGCCTCCTCGCCCGGCGGCCTCCAGCAGTGGCCGGCGAAGAAGTCGGGCCTGTGGGACCTGCCCCTGCAGTCCCTGCCCTTTCCCGGTCACTCCTTCGAGGTGCTCTCGATGGACTACAACATCCTGGCGAACCAGTCGAAGAACACCACCAAGGGCGTCGCCGCCAACTACCCGGGCTGGCGCACCCAGGCCGCCGGCGCCTACCTCGGCGGCTTCCGGCGGGCCTACGAGACCAACCGCGCGCCCCTCTTCATCGGCAACCACTTCGAGGAGTGGAACGGCGGCATCTACATGGACGCCGTCGAGGAGGCCTTGAAGGGCATGGCGGACAAAAAGGACGTAAGGCTCGTATCCTTCCGGCAGTTCATCGACTGGCTGGACGTCCAGGACCCCAAGGTGTTGGCCCGGCTGCGGGGCCTCGCCCCCGGCCGGTCACCGGCCGGTGGCTGGCGCACGTATCTCACCGGCGCCTGACCGGCGTCTCGGTTCACCGTCGGGGGGCGTGGAAGATCCGCAAATCGCCCATGCGAAACTTTTCACATGAGCCTTAGCCGCGCCCCCCGTCGCCGCCGCTCGACCAGCGGCCGCGCCATCCTGTTGACCGCGGTGACCCTCGCGAGCGCCCTCACCCTTTCGGCGTGCAGCGATTCGGGCAGCGGCGGCAAACCCTCCGGTTCCGCCGGCGGCAACTACGTGACGGGCCCCAGCGGCATCTCCACCGTCGCCAAGGGGGACCGCGCCGAGGCCCCCAAGCTGGACGGCGAGACCGTGGACGGCAAGAACCTCGACGTCACCTCCCTCAAGGGCAAGGTCGTCGTCCTCAACGTGTGGGGCTCGTGGTGTCCGCCCTGCCGGGCCGAGGCCCCGTACTTCGCGAAGGTGTCCAAGGCCATGGCCGACGGCGGCAAGGACGTCGCCTTCGTCGGACTGAACACCCGCGACAACAGCAAGCAGAACGCCGCGTCCTTCGAGGAGACCTACGGGATCACCTACCCGAGCCTCTACGACCCGGACGGCAAGCTGATGCTCCGCTTCCCCAAGGGCACGCTCAACCCGCAGTCGATCCCCTCCACGATCGTCCTCGACAAGGAGGGCCGGATCGCCGCCCGCACCCTGGTCGCGGTCAACGAGGAGCAGCTGCGCTCGATGATCGACCCGCTCCTCGCGGAGAAGTGACCTCGTGGTCTCCGAGCTCCCCCACCTCGTCCTCGCCGCCGAGGCGACCGGCGTGAACACCACCGTCCTCAACGGCGCCCTGCTGTTGGCCCTGCCGCTCTCGCTGTTCGCGGGACTCGTGTCCTTCTTCTCGCCCTGCGTGCTGCCGCTGGTCCCCGGCTACCTGTCCTACGTGACCGGCGTCGGTGGAGCGGACCTCGCCGAGGCCCGACGCGGGCGGATGCTGGCCGGAGCGGGTCTGTTCGTCCTCGGCTTCACGGCCGTCTTCGTCTCCACGGGCGCGCTCTTCGGCTACTTCGGGGCGACCCTCGCGGACAACAAGGAACCCATCTCCAGGGCGCTGGGCGCGCTGGTGATACTCCTCGGCTTCTTCTTCATGGGCTGGATCCCCGGGCTGACGATGCGCGAGTTCCGCTTCCACAGGAAGCCGGCCGCCGGGCTGGTCGGCGCGCCCCTGCTGGGCGTGCTCTTCGGGGTCGGCTGGACCCCCTGCATGGGGCCGACGCTCGCGGCGGTCAACACGCTCTCCATCGACCAGGCGACGGCGGGCCGCGGCGCGCTGCTGACCGTCGTGTTCTGCCTGGGGCTGGGGCTGCCCTTCATCGTCACCGCCATCGCCTTCCGCAAGGCGCTCGGTGCGTTCGGCTGGGTGAAGAAGCACTATGCATGGGTGATGCGGATCGGCGGCGGCATGCTGATCCTCACCGGCCTGCTGCTCGTCACAGGATGGTGGGGCACGCTCATCAGCGACATGCAGGCCTGGACCGACGGCTTCACGGTGGGGATCTGAGGACTACACGGACATGAGTACGACCGACAAGGCGTCCACCGAGACGCCGCACGAGTCCACCGAGCAGGCCGAGGCCAACGCCGACGCCGCCGCGGGCGCCCAACTGTCCACAGCCCCCCTGGAGGACGGTCCCACCGCCCCCGTCGGCATCGGCGTGATCGGCTGGGCCCGCTGGTTCTGGCGGCAGCTCACCTCCATGCGGGTGGCGCTGATCCTGCTCTTCCTGCTGTCCCTGGGTTCCATCCCGGGCTCCCTGATCCCGCAGACCCAGGTCGACGCGATGAAGGTCGCGGAGTGGAAGCGGACCCACGACTTCTGGGTGCCCGTCGCCGAGAAGCTCCAGCTCTTCGACGTCTACAGCTCGGTGTGGTTCTCCGCGATCTACATCCTGCTGTTCGTGTCGCTGATCGGCTGCATCATCCCGCGCACCTGGCAGTTCGTCGGCCAGCTCACCGGCCGCCCGCCGGGCGCCCCCCGGCGGCTCGACCGGCTCCCCGCGTACGCGACGTGGCGCACGGAGAAGTCCCCGGACGAGGTGCTCTCGTACGCGAAGGACGTGCTCGGTGGCCGTCGCTTCCGCACCGAGGCGGCCCGGGACTCGGTGGCCGCCGAGAAGGGCTACCTGCGCGAGGCCGGCAACCTGGCCTTCCACATCGCCCTGATCTTCATGCTGGTGGCCTTCGCGGTCGGACAGCTCTACAAGTCCGAGGGCGGCAAGCTCGTCCTGCGCGGCAAGGGCTTCTCGAACACGCTCACCCAGTACGACGACTTCAAGTCCGGCAGCCTCTTCTCCTCGGACAACCTGCCGCCGTTCTCGTTCACCCTGGACAAGTTCGACGCGACGTACGAGAAGACCGGGCCGCAGAAGGGCACCCCGCGCGACTTCAAGGCGTACGTGACCTTCAGCGAGGGCGCGGGCGGCAAGCCGGTCAAGTCCGAGATCGAGGTCAACAAGCCGCTGGAGGTCGACGGCTCGAAGATCTTCCTCCTCGGTCACGGCTACGCGCCGGTCATCTCGGTGACCGACCCCAACGGCAAGGTGATCTACAAGGACGCCGTGCCGATGCTGCCCTTCGACGCGAACCTCAGCTCGTCGGGCGCCGTCAAGGTCACCGACGGCTACAGGAACAAGGACGGCAAGGCGGAGCAGCTCGGCTTCAACGCCATGTTCGTGCCCACCTTCGCGGGTGAGGGCAAGGGCACGATGCTCTCGCAGTTCCCGGCCCTGGACTTCCCCGTCCTCGCGCTCAGCGCCTACCACGGCAGCCTCGGCGTGGACTCGGGTCTGCCGCAGAACGTGTACCAGCTGAACACCTCGAAGATGAAGCAGTTCGAGGACGACAAGGGCGAGCTGTTCAAGCAGAAGCTGCTGCCCGGCGAGACGATGACCCTGCCGAACGGCGCGGGCACCGTGAAGTTCGAGAGCGTCGAGCGCTGGGCCACCTTCTCGGTCACCCAGCAGCCGGCCAACGGCCTGGCCCTCGCGGGCGCCGTCGTCGCGATCGGCGGCCTGGCCGCCTCGCTGTTCATCCAGCGCCGCCGGATCTGGGTCCGGGCGGTCACCGGCAAGGACGGCGTCACCGTCGTCGAGATGGCGGGCCTCGGCCGCAGCGAGTCCGCCAAGCTCCCGGAGGAGCTCGCGGTGCTCTCCGCCGCGCTCCACCAGCAGGCGCCCACCGCGCCCGACCAACCTGTCACGGAACCTGTCGAAGGGGAGCGCGGATGATGACGCCGCTCGCAGCCGCAGCCAACGAGAGTCTGGCTGAGCTCAGCAACTACCTGGTCTATTCGTCGATGGCGGTCTACACGCTCGCCTTCCTCGCGCACATCACCGAGTGGACGTTCGGCAGCCGCAGCAAGGTCGCCCGCACGGCCGCCGCGCTGACCACCGCCAAGAGCGCCCAGGCCCCCGCCGTGCAGGTGCGGTCCCAGGGCGGCACCGCCGTCCTGGACCGGCCGAAGGTCGTCACCCGGTCCGCCTCCGGCTCGCGGGACGTGCCGGACGGTCCGGGCGCGGCCGGCGGCACCGAGCGGGGAGACCTGTACGGGCGGGTCGCGGTCTCGCTGACCGTGCTCGGCTTCCTCATCGAGGCGGCCGGTGTCGTGGCCCGCGCCATGTCGGTGCAGCGGGCCCCCTGGGGCAACATGTACGAGTTCTCGGTGACCTTCTCCACGGTGGCCGTCGGCGCGTACCTGGTGCTGCTCCTGCTGAAGAAGAACGTGCGCTGGCTCGGTCTGATCCTCATCACCACCGTGCTGCTCGACCTGGGCATCGCCACCACGTGGCTGTACACCGACAGCGATCAGCTGGTGCCGGCCCTCCACTCGTACTGGCTGTGGATCCACGTCTCGACCGCCATCTTCTGCGGTGCGGTGTTCTACATCGGCGCGGCCGGCGCGGTGCTGTACCTGTTCCGCGACTCCTACGAGGCCCACCTCGAAGCCGGTCGCACCCCGGGCCGCTTCCGTTCCTCGGTCATGGAGCGGCTGCCTTCGGCGGCCTCGCTCGACAAGTTCTCGTACCGGATCAACGCGGCCGTCTTCCCGCTGTGGACCTTCACCATCGTGGCGGGCGCGATCTGGGCCGGCGACGCCTGGGGCCGCTACTGGGGCTGGGACCCCAAGGAGGTCTGGTCCTTCGTGACGTGGGTGGCGTACGCCTGCTACCTGCACGCCCGGGCCACCGCCGGCTGGAAGGGCCGCAAGGCCGCGTACCTGGCGCTCTTCGCCTTCGCCTGCTGGATCTGGAACTACTACGGCGTGAACATCCTGCTCAGCGGAAAGCACTCGTACGCGGGCGTCTGACGCGGGCGTTCGACCGCACGGGCACAGGCCCGTCGGTGTCACGGCTCATCCGAGCCGCGGCACCGGCGGGCCTTTCGCTTTCCCCGACGCCGTTTCCCCGACGTCCTTTCCCCGACACCGTCGGTCAGGGGGGCGGCGGGGTTCACCACACCGGCCGCAGGGCCGGGAGCGGGCCGTCCCCGTGCAGGGCGCGGACGACCCGGGTGAGTTCGTGCCGCAGCGCCGGGAGGTCGGCGGCGCCGCCGAGTTCGGCCTCCAGCTCGTGCATGATCGCGCCCGCGACGTTCAGGTGGTCGTAGGCCGCACGGGTCAGGACGACCAGCTTGCGGCGGCCGCCCCCGGGGTGGGGCTCGCGCCGTACGTACCCGCGTCGCTCCAGGTCGTCGACCATCTGCCCGGCGGCCTGCTTGGTCACCCCGAGTCGCTCGGCGAGCTCGGTGGCGGTGGCGCCGGGCCCCTTGAGGACCTGGAAGGCCATGCCGTGCAGGGGGCGCAGGTCGCCTTCGCCGACGGCGGTGAGGCGGCGGGTGAACTCGGCCAGCAGGAGCTGGAACCCCATCCCGACGAGGAGGGTCAGCTCGATGCCGGGATCTTCGCTCCCGTGGCCGCGGTGTCCGGGGTCGCCGTTGCCGGCTTCGGTTCTGGTCACGGGATTCATGGTGACACGGGTGAGTCAACCTGCTTTACTCGGATCAGCGAGTAAAGCAGCTTTACTCATCTTGGAGAGGACTCCGTCATGCGCGTGATCCACCCTTCCCCCGACCACGTCACCGTCACCCCGAACGCCACGATGACCGGCCACGCCGCCCCCAGCCGGGGCAGCGCCGAACTGAGCACCTGGTACGTCGACATGCCCGCCGGGAGCGCCGGCCCCGAGCACTCCGTCACCCGCGAGCAGGTCTGGACGGTCACCTCGGGCACCCTGGAGGTCACCTCCGGGGGCCGCACCGAGACGGTCGCCGCGGGCCGGACCCTGGTCCTGCCGCCCGACGTGTCCCGCCGCATCAGCTCCCCCGAACGGTTCGAGGCCCACGTCGCCATGCGCGCCGACGGCATCGTCTCCGTCACCGGCACGGAAGGCACCCGGACCCTGCCCTGGGCCGTGTGACCTGGCAGGGCGGGGCCCGGGTGCCGCCGTCGGGCGCTCAGGCCCCCACCGGCTTGGGCGCCGGACC
Organism: Streptomyces sp. NBC_00513; assembly: GCF_041431415.1. Classification (GTDB taxonomy): domain Bacteria; phylum Actinomycetota; class Actinomycetes; order Streptomycetales; family Streptomycetaceae; genus Streptomyces. The sequence goes on along the minus strand of NZ_CP107845.1, from coordinate 3,574,910 downwards.
CGACTCGGGGGCCCCGGCCGCCGACGAACATCCGCCGCCGCCCGAACAGGTCGGCGGCGCGACCGCCCAACAGCATGCTCCAGCGCCTGGAGCGCCGCATCGGCGCGCCGCTCTCGGACCCGTACGGGCAGTTGCGCAGCGGTGACTTCGACGTCGCCTTCGCCGAGTTCCCGGTGCGCGAATCGGACCCGGGGGAGGGGCCGGTGCTGTCTCGGACGCCGAGCCCGCCGGTTACGGCCTGGTCTGGCGCGCGGCCGACAACTCGGGCGCGGTACGGGCCTTCGCGAGCGCGGCGCTCGACGCGGTGGGACGGGGCACGGCGGGCCGAGGGGCCGCGCCGGGGGCCGCCCGCGCTGATAAAATTGGGTGATTTCATGCCAGAAGGGTCAGAAGGGGGGCGGCGAACGCAACGGCTGTGGTGATCGCATGAGGAGTTCCCGAGCGGCCTGGCTCGCACCCTGCGTGGCCCTCGTGATCGCGGGCGGCGCCGTCCCCGCCGGATCGACCGCCACGGCGGCGACCAACCCCCCGCCCCCGCCCGCCGCGGCGACGAACCCCCCGACCCCCGCGGCATCCGCCCTCAAGCCGATCGACCCGGCCGCCTTCCAGGCCGCCGTGGCCCGCGCCGCGAAGAAGCTCTCGGTGCCCGGCGCGGTCGTCCTGTTGCGGACCCCCCAGGGAACCTTCCGGGCGATCGTCGGCACGAGCGAACTCGGCGAGAACACCCCGCCGGACACGCGCGACCACTTCCGCATCGCCTCCAACACCAAGACGATGACGTCCGCACTGATCATGCTGCTGGCCCAGGACGGCGCGCTCCGGCTCACCGACCCGGTGTCCGACTACGTCCCGGGCGTGCCGAACGGCGCGCACATCACCCTCGCCGACCTGCTGAGGATGCGCAGCGGGCTCTACAACTACACCGACGCTCCCGCGCTCGCGGCGACCCTCGACGCCGACCCGGGGAAGGCGTGGACCCCCCGGGAGGTCCTGGACATCGCCTTCAGGCATCCGCCGAACTTCGCGCCCGACGCGTCCTTCGAGTACTCCAACACCAACTACGCCCTGCTCGGACTGGTCGCCGAGAAGGCCGGCGGTCGGCCCCTGGCCGAGCAGCTCCGGGACCGGCTGTTCGCCCCGCTCGCACTGGAGGGCACCAAGCTGCCGGACATCCACGACCGGTCGCTGCCCGACCCCTTCGCGCACGGCTACATGTACGGCGGATCGTCCTACGCGCTGGTCGACAAGCCCTACCCCGCCGAGATGCGCGAGGCGGCGACGACGGGCAGGCTCCGGCCGATCGACTACACGTTCCAGAACCCCTCGTACGCCACCGCCGCCGGTGGGGTCGTGTCCACGGCGCGGGACCTGGCCAACTGGATCCGGGCACTGGTGTCGGGCAAGGTCCTGAACGCCGCGACTCAGAAGCAGTGGCTGGGCAGCCCGCGGTCCGAGGGCCCGGACGCGCACGGGCAGGAGTACGGCTACGGCATCGCGCACCAGCGGTTCGCCCCGAACGCCGCCATGTACTACCACGGCGGTGAACTCCCGGGGTTCAACTCCTTCATCGGGCACGACCCGGACAACGACGTCACGCTCGTGATCTGGACGAACCTGACCGTGGCACCCGACGGGCGGGCCACGGCCATCGCCCTGCTGCCCACGGTCCTCGACCAGGTCTACGCCGGGCTCGACCTGCCGACCGGCTAGCCCCGGGTCCGTGTGCGGCCCGCGCCCGCGCCCTAGTCCTTGTCGCGGTCCCGGTCCCGGTCCGTGTCCTTCTCGCGGTCCGCGTCCTTCTCGGCGTCCTTCTCCTCGTCCCGCCCCCTGGTGCGGTCCTGCTCCTCGCGCAGCGAGTTCAGGAACTCCGGGTTGTCGTCGGGCGCGACCCACTGCGTGCGGCGGGCCCGGCCGGCGGACGCCTGCCGCTTCTTGCCCGAGTACAGCCAGACGATCGCCCCGACGATCGGGAACAGCAGGATGATGAGGACCCAGACCACCTTCTGCAGGTGCTTGACCTCCTCCTCCGGCGTGTTCAGACAGTCGATGAAGGCATAGACGGTCAGCGCGATGAGAAGCAGGAACGGCAGATAGCGCAGCACGGTGCGGGACCGACTCCCAGGCAGTGGCGGCGGGGCCGCGTCGGGCCCCGGTGACGCTCCCAGGGTAGAGGGTGACGGATACTGGGCCCCATGGCTTACGACGATCTCCGCTCGCTGCTCCGGGCTCTGGAGCGGGAGGGCGACCTCAAGCGCATCAAGGCCGAAGTCGACCCGTATCTGGAGATCGGGGAGATCGTCGACAGAGTGAACAAAGCGGGCGGGCCCGCGCTGCTCTTCGAGAACGTCAAGGGCTCGGCGATGCCGCTGGCCATGAACGTCTTCGGTACCGACCGCCGGCTCCTGAAGGCCCTCGGCCTGAAGTCGTACGCGGAGATCAGCGAGAAGATCGGCGGACTGCTCAAGCCCGAGCTGCCCCAGGGGTTCATCGGCGTTCGCGAGGCCTTCGGCAAGCTCGGCTCGATGGTGCACGTGCCGCCGCGGAAGGTGAAGGGCGACGCGCCCGTCCAGGAGGTCGTGCTCACCGGCGACGACGTGGACCTGGACCTGCTGCCGGCCCTCTTCACCTGGCCCAAGGACGGCGGGTCCTTCTTCAACCTCGGTCTGACGCACACCAAGCACCCGGAGACGGGCGTGCGCAACCTCGGCCTGTACCGCCTCCAGCGCCACGACAAGCGCACCATCGGCATGCACTGGCAGATCCACAAGGACAGCCGCAACCACTACGCGGTCGCCGCGGCCCGGGGCGAGCGGCTGCCCGTCGCCATCGCCTTCGGGTGCCCGCCGGCCGTGACGTACGCGTCCACCGCGCCGCTGCCCGGCGACATCGACGAGTACCTCTTCGCCGGCTTCGTGGCGGGCAAGCGCATCGAGATGGTCGACTGCAAGACGGTCCCCCTCCAGGTGCCGGCGAACGCCGAGGTCGTCATCGAGGGCTGGTTGGAGCCGGGCGAGATGCTGCCCGAGGGCCCCTTCGGCGACCACACCGGTTTCTACACGCCGCAGGAACCGTTCCCCGCGCTGACGATCGACTGCGTGACGATGCGCAAGCGTCCGCTGCTCCAGTCGATCGTCGTCGGCCGTCCGCCGACCGAGGACGGTCCGCTCGGTCGTGCCACCGAACGCTTCTTCCTGCCCCTGCTCAAGATCATCGTGCCGGACATCGTGGACTACCACCTCCCCGAGTCGGGCGGCTTCCACAACTGCGCGATCGTCTCGATCGACAAGAAGTACCCCAAGCACGCGCAGAAGGTCATGCACGCCATCTGGGGCGCCCACATGATGTCGCTGACCAAGCTGATCATCGTGGTGGACAAGGACTGCGACGTCCACGATCTCCACGAGGTCTCCTGGCGGGCCCTGGGCAACACCGACTACTCCCGCGACCTGACCGTCGTCGAAGGACCCGTCGACCACCTCGACCACGCCTCCTACCAGCAGTTCTGGGGCGGCAAGGCGGGGATCGACGCGACGCGGAAGCTGCCCGAGGAGGGCTACACCCGGGACGGCGGCTGGCCCGACATGGTGGAGTCCGACCCGGCGACGGCGGCTCTCGTGGACAGCCGCTGGAAGGAGTACGGACTGTGAGCCCGATCGCGGTGGGCGGCCCCGAGCTCTTCATCGGGAACGACACCACCTACGTGGCGCTCGTGCGCCCGGAACTCGACGCGGCGGACGAGGCAGTCCGGGCGGCGGCCGAGCAGGCCGGCGTCTCGCCGGAGGAGTTCGCCGGCCCCGGGAACGTCTGGGCGCTGCTCACCGACGTCGAGGACGGCGAGGGCGACGGCTTCGAACTGCCGGGCCTGCGCGACATCGAGGCCGAGGACTTCGCGGAGCGGCTCCTCGCCGGCCTCGCCGGGGCCGCGCCGTTCACCGTCGAAGCGGGCGACGTGCTGCGCCTGGAGGGCCGCCCGACGGGCGACGACTGGGCCTTCACCGCCCACGTCACCCCGCCCGAGGGCCACGACGGGCCGGCGCAGACCCTGGAGACCGGGCCGCTGCCCGGCGCACGACTGCTGGCCGACATCGAAGCGTTCCGGAGGAGTCTCGTATGACCTCGGCAGCCGAAGGCGTCGTCGGCCCCGGCCCGGCGCCGCAGACCGGCAACAAGGCGAAGGCCTTCCTGCGCCTCGTGATGATCGAGCACTCGGTCTTCGCGCTGCCCTTCGCCTACATCGCCGCCCTGACCGCGATGTTCGAGCTCGACGGGACCGTGCACTGGGGCAAGCTGGTGCTCGTCACCGTCTGCATGGTGGGGCTGCGGACCTTCGCGATGGCCGCCAACCGGATCATCGACCGGGAGATCGACGCCCGCAACCCGCGCACCGCCGGGCGTGAGCTCGTCACCGGCGCCGTGTCGGTGCGGACCGCCTGGACGGGGGCCGGCGTCGCGCTGGTCGTGTTCCTCGGCTCGGCGGCGCTGCTGAACCCGCTGTGCCTGATGCTGGCACCGCTCGCGGTGGTCCCGATGGTGGTCTACCCGTACGGGAAGCGCTTCACGGACTTCCCGCACGCCATCCTGGGCCTGGCCCAGGCGATCGGGCCGATCGGCGCCTGGCTGGCGATCACCGGCGAGTGGTCCTGGGACGCGGTGATCCTCGGCCTCGCGGTCGGCGTGTGGATCGGCGGCTTCGACCTGATCTTCGGCTGCCAGGACGTGGCGGCCGACCGTGCGGAGGGCGTCCGCTCGGTCCCGGCCCGCTTCGGCATCCCGGCGGCCCTGTGGGGCGCGCGCGGGGCGCACGTGGTGACCACCGGCCTGCTGGCCTGGTACGCGGTGGCGACGGACGCGGGCCCGATCTTCTGGTTCGGGCTGCTGATCGTCGTCGCGGCCTTCGTCTACGAGCACACCATCGTGAAGCCGCACGACCTGTCCCGCCTGAACCGGGCCTTCTTCACGGTGAACGGCTTCATCGGCATCGCGCTGTTCGTCTGCGCGCTGCTGGACCTCGTGGTGCGGGGCCTGACGCTCTAGACCGCCTGGGGGAGCGCCGCGTGGCGGTCGGGGCGGCGGAGGAACAGGGCCGTGACCACGCCCGCCACGAGGCCGCAGAGGTGTCCCTGCCAGCTGACCCCGGGGGTCATGGGCAGGATGCCGGACAGGGCGGTGGCACCCCAGTAGAGGCCGATCGCCAGTCCCACCGCGATGCCGAGGACCCTGCGTTCGACGAAGCCGCGGACGACGACGTAGCCGAAGAGCCCGAAGACCACGCCGGAGGCGCCGGCGGTGAGGGTGTTCGGCGGTGAGATCAGCCAGGTGCCGAGGCCGTCGGCCGCGATGATCAGGGCGCAGACGGCCAGAAAGCGACGGATGCCGCCGAGGGCGGCGACGAAGCCGAACACCAGCAGCGGAACGCTGTTGGCCGCCACGTGATCGAAGCCGAAGTGCAGGAACGCCGCCAGGGGGACCCGCAGCAGGCTCCCCGGCTCGCGTGCCTCGATCCCGTACGCGTCGAGCGCGTGACCGGTGGCGAAGTCGACCGCCTCTATCAGCCAGAGCAGCGCCACCCATCCCAGCATCAACTGGGCGGCGGCCTTGGCCCGGTCGGTCCGGGTCCATGTCTCGTCCACGCTCGTGCTCACCGCTGCCCCCTCGTCCGCGCATCCCACCCCCTGGGACGTGCGGACACCTTATCGAGTGCCCGCGTGCCGTGGCCGGATAGTCTCGGAGGTATGACTGAGGGCAAGCGCACCCCGTGGGTGGTCGGGGTTTCCGGTGCGTCCGGGACGCCGTACGCGGCGGCGGTGATCCGGGGACTCCTCGCGGCGGGCGAGGGCGTGGACCTGGTGGTGAGCCGGGCCTCCCGGCTCACCCTGTTGGACGAGACCGGGATCGCCTTCCGCGACGCGCACTGGCGGGCCGATCTGGCCGAGTGGCTGGAGCGCGGGGCGGACGGCAAGCCGGGCACCTTCGCGGGGATCGACCTGGACGGCGTACGCCACTGGGCGGCGGGGGACCTGGCGGCCGGACCGAGCTCGGGCTCGTACCCCGTCAAGGGGATGCTGATCGTGCCGGCGTCGACGGCCTGCGTGGCGGGGGTCGCGCTGGGGCTGTCGAAGGACCTGCTCCAGCGGGTCGCGAGCGTGACGCTCAAGGAGCGGCGCCGACTGGTGGTCGCGGTGCGCGAGACCCCGCTGAGCGGACAGACGTTGAAGCAGTTGGTGGCGCTGGACGAGGCGGGCGCGATCGTGCTGCCCGCCTCTCCGGCCTTCTACGCGGGTGCGACGCACATCCAGGATCTGGTGGACTTCGTCGCGGGGCGAGTGCTGGACGCGGCAGGGGTGCCGCACCGGCTGTATCGCCGTTGGGAGGGGGAGCTGGGAGGCTCCCGCGCTCCCCAGGGGGCAGGCGGCGGTGACTAGCGCTTCTTGGCGCTGCGCGGCTTGCGGGTCTTGTCCACGCGGTGTGCGGCGGACGGCTGGTCGGTGCGGGATCGGTTGGCCAGCTCCTGGAGCTGTCGCATGTGCGCGTAGGCCATCTCGATCGTGTACACGGTGAAAACCACTCCTGAAGATCGTCATTGATCTGTTGAAAAGATTCACAGGGTGTTGACCCTGTGTGCCTTAGATTCTATACCTAGACTTGCAGGATCGCCGAATAATGGAAGGCTCCATACAAATGGACACGGTGGACAGGCAGCTCATCCAGGCACTCCGGGAGAACGGGCGTGCCTCGTACGCGGAGCTGGGCCGTCTCGTGGGTCTCTCCGGCCCCAGCGTCACCGACCGGATCAACCGCCTGGAGACCGCGGGCGTGATCACGGGCTACCGCGCGACCGTGGACTCGGCCTCGCTCGGTCTCGGCGTCACGGCGCTGATCGGCATCTCCCTCTCCGACGCCGCCGACCACGAGGACGTGGCGCGCCGGCTCAAGGACCTGCCGGAGATCGAGGACTGCTGGTTCATCGCGGGCGACGACTCCTTCATGTTGAAGGCGCGCGCCAGCGACGTGGACGGCCTGGAGAAGATCATCCGGAGGCTGTCCGGCACCAAGGGCGTCTCCCGCACCCGCACCACGATCGTGCTCTCCACGAAGTGGGAGAACCGGGTCGGGGAGCTGCCCGAGGAGGCCTGAGAGTACGGTGGGTCGCGGCGGTTGCAGGCAGTGCGGGACATGTAGTGCAGTGCAGGACACGTAGAGGAGACGACCGGGATGGACGCTGGGCTCAAGCGCGAGCTGGAGGAGAAGGTCCGCTCCGGCGAGCGGCTGACGCGTGAGGACGGCATCGCCCTCTACGAGTCGGACGACCTGGCCTGGCTCGGCGGCCTCGCCCACGAGGTGCGCACGCGCAAGAACGGCGACGTCGTCCACTTCAACGTCAACCGTCACCTCAACATGACGAACGTGTGCACCGCGTCCTGCGCCTACTGCTCGTTCCAGCGCAAGCCGGGCGAGAAGGACGCGTACACGATGCGCATCGAGGAGGCCGTCCGCCTGGCGAAGGCCATGGAGAACGACAACCTCACCGAGCTGCACATCGTCAACGGCCTGCACCCGACCCTGCCGTGGCGCTACTACCCGCGCTCGCTCTCCGCGCTCAAGGAGGCGCTGCCGAGCGTCTCGCTGAAGGCGTTCACGGCCACCGAGATCCACCACTTCGAGACGATCTCCGGAATGTCGGCCTCCGACATCCTGGACGAGCTGATCGAGGCGGGCCTGGAGTCGCTGACCGGCGGCGGCGCCGAGATCTTCGACTGGGAGGTGCGGCAGCACATCGTCGACCACCGCACCCACTGGGAAGACTGGTCGCGCATCCACCGACTGGCGCACTCCAAGGGGCTGAAGACCCCCGCGACGATGCTCTACGGGCACATCGAGGAGCCGCGCCACCGGGTGGACCACGTGCTGCGACTGCGCGAGCTCCAGGACGAGACCGGCGGTTTCCAGGTCTTCATCCCGCTGCGCTACCAGCACGACTTCGTGGACATGAAGGACGGCAAGGTCCGCAACAAGCTCCAGGCGCGGACGACGATGGCGACGGGCGCCGAGGCGCTGAAGACCTTCGCCGTGTCCCGACTGCTCTTCGACAACGTGCCGCACGTCAAGGTGTTCTGGGTGATGCACGGCGTGCAGACCGCACAGCTCGCGCTCCAGCACGGCGCGGACGACATGGACGGCTCGGTCGTCGAGTACAAGATCACGCACGACGCCGACAACTACGGCACCCCGAACAAGCTGGGTCGCGACGACCTCCTGGAGCTCATCCGCGAGGCCGGCTTCCGCCCGGTCGAGCGGAACACGCGCTACGAGATCATCCGCGAGTACCCGGGCCCGGAGGCGGGCCTGCGCGAGACGCCGCAGGCCATGCGCGTCTGACGCGCCGTACTCCGCATCCCGCGCCGCACTCCGCATTCCGAGCCGCTTCGTCGGCCCGCCGTCAGGCCCCGGTCCCGCAAGGGATCGGGGTCTGACGCGTGTGCGGCCGTCAACCTCTTTGCCCGACAGCGCGTGTAATGGTTAAGCTTCCACTATGGCCCTTACCTTCACCTTCGATCCCGTGATCGACACGGCCCTGCGCGACGGGATCATCGAGCTCTGGACCGACGTCACCAACGCCGGCGGCGCGGTGGGGTTCGTGCCGCCCGTGACCGCCGACGTCGTGCGGCCCGAACTGGTCAAGCACCTCGCGCCCCTCGCCGAGGGCCGGATGCGCCTCCTCGTCGGACGCGACGAGGACGGCCGCGTCGCCGCCACCGTGTTCCTCGCCTTCAACGCCCACCGCCTCCAGCGGCACTGGGTCTGGGCGTACACCGTGATGGTCGCCCCCGCCCTCCAGGGGCGGGGCGCCGGCCGGGAGCTGATGGCGGCCCTCGCCGACTCCGCGCGCGCCCTCGACGGCATCGAGGCCATCCGCCTCGGCGCCCGCGGCGGCCTCGGTCTGGAGCGCTTCTACGCGGCCTGCGGCTACAAGGAGGTCGGCCGCGTCCCCGACGCCATCCGCGTCGCACCCGGTGACGACCGCGACGACATCACCTTCCTGCTGCCGCTGCACTGATTCCCGCCGCCTCCGCCGTACTGACCCCGGCGGGCCGGGGAACAACCAAGAAATGGGGTGGAACGTGGAGGGTGCCGCAGGCGCGTCGCGGTGGGATCAGCGTGCAGTCGCTTCCATAGAGGTGAACGGAGGGGAAGCAGACTTCGGGCTGTTCGAGCAAGAGCTTCAGGCGCGGGTGTGGCAGGTGTTGGACCAACGAGACACTCCGGCCATGACGTCGTCGGCGACGGGCGGTCGCCGCTACATCGTCGAGGTCAGGTTTCCCGGATCCGCGATCCGCGCCGCTACGGCCGCGCGCGAGCACTTGGAGGCCGTCTCTGATCGGCTGGGTCTGGACCTTGTCGTCATCGCCGTCCAGCCGGTCGAGAGGGATCCCGTCGAGCTGCCCCTCTGGTATGTGTACGAGAAGGGTACGAGTGGTCTCCCAGGTGCTGGGACACCCGCTAGGCGCTTGCGTGAGCGTCTCGGAGCGTGGTCCGCCCTCACTCTCGGCACCAGGGACACGGGCCGGCAGGTGCGTGCGGTGGACGAGGCGGCGGCCATGGCCGTGGCCGTCCGCCCGATGCCCGGTGCGCACTCCCCGACCGACGTAGGTGTACGCCACTCCATGAACGCCAGACCCCGTACGGTCACGGACCCGCTTCTGCGGCGTGGGCCCACGAGGCGGCTCGGCATGATGCGATATCCGGCCTTCGTCGCGCTGCTCAGTGGAGCCTGGATCGCTGCGTTCGGACGCGCGGGTGGCGGGTACTGGTGGCCGGTGGCTCCGCTCCTGCTCGCGGCGCTGTGTGCAGCTGTCCTGATCGCCCAGCGGTCTATTGATCGCTCGTCAGCGGCGGCTGCCTACGGGCTCGGGGCATTCGCGGTCATCGGCGCGGCGGCCTTCGGCGCGTTCACCGTACTGACGGCGCCAGACAAGTCCATGGGCTTTGGAACCGTTGTGATCGGCATGATGCTGGGCTACTGGGTGATCACCGGTATGCGCCTTCTGGCGCGTCAGTCGAGCTGGGATCGCATGCTTCCGTGGCTGCTGCCCGCTGCACTGTCCATCGTTCCTCTGGGGCTGACCGGCCTCGGGCTTTCCCTTCCCGCCCTGTATCTCGACGCCTTCGATCTCGATCTTGAAGATGTGGACGTGCCATCCACTATGCGCCTGCTGGCGGCGCTGAAGGTCCTGGCTGCTGCGTCGATCTGGCTCCTTGCACCCGCTCTGCTCGGCTATATGCGCCACACGCACCACATGATCAGCGCTCGTTGGATGGGCTATTCCGCTGCCGTCTTCGCCAGCATCCTGGCCCTTCTCACGGGGGTGGTCGGACTCGCCTTCCTCCCGGCCGTGTCGGAGGGGCAGCGTGCTGTCGCAGAGGCCTCCAAGGGCGGCACGCCCACCCGCTACTTCGGTATCAGGCCCGAATGGGTCTGCGTCTCGACGGTCAAGGACCTGGCCCAGGTGCCGGTCGACGGCGGGACGCTCGACCCGAACCGCTCGTATCTCTCGCTCGGAGACGCGGGCGGAACAGCGGTCCTGTGGGATGCGAAGAGCGCGGCGACGCTCAAGATCCCCTTGTCTTTCCTGCGGATCGTCCCCGTGGACAACCCCCGGCCGCCTTGCCCGTAGGCCCGGCGTGCTTCACTGGACGGGCACGTGCCGATGTACGAAGACGAGAGAGAAGGGGTCACCGTGTCCCTCAAGCCGAGCGCGACGATCCGCTACACCGCGATGCGCCTGGGCATCTTCGTCGGATGCCTCGTCCTCGTCGCCGCACTGGTGCGTCTGGGCTGGGTGCCCTCCGGGCTGGGCGACGCCAACGTCGCGTGGCTCGTGCTGCTCGCCCTCGTGCTGTCCGCGCCGCTCTCCTTCGTACTGCTGCGCAGGCAGCGTGACGAGATGTCCGTGCAGATCTCCGGACGCGTCGCGGGTGCGAAGGAGAAGCTGGCCGCGAACCGCAGCCAGGAGGACTCGGCCGATGACGCGGCCCGCGTGAGCTAGTCCCCGGGGGCTCGGGCCCCTGTTGGTTTCATCACACACCGAACCGCCCCAGCAACGGGAATACCGCCCGTAACGCTGGGGCGTTGGTGTTTCCCGGAACGGTCGGCGCGAGTCCCGCGCCGGCCTGGCTCAAAGGGCGCCTTTGAGAATCTCAAAGGCGAAGTGTTAGCGTGTTCAACATGTTGACCACAGCTGCGCACCAGATGACCGCGAGCGTCCCGCTCGTGGCGCGCCTGCACGTCGACCTCTGCCGCCGCGTGTCCGCGGCCTGTTGCTGTCGCTGAACCGTTGTCACCGAGTTGAGCTGAATCGATACAGCAGCGGTCCCGGCCGGCCCCCTTCTGGCTGCCGCACCGCATCACCGCAGAACCACCACCCCGTTTCCCTGTGCGTCCCCCGGAGAGTGTCCGTGTCCGAGACCCCCCAGGCCCAGGCTCCCGCCAAGGCCAGGTTCAAGTTCCCCTTCTGGGCGCAGATCGTCACCGGTCTCGTGCTCGGTGTCCTGTTCGGTTGGCTCGCCAAGAGTCAGGACGTCAGCTGGCTCAAGACCACCCTGGAGCAGGTCGGCGACATCTTCGTCCAGCTGCTGAAGCTGGCCGTCGCCCCGCTCGTCTTCTTCGCGATCCTGGTGTCCATCACCAACCTGCGGAAGGTGAACAACGCCGCCCGGCTCGCCTCCCGCACCCTGCTCTGGTTCATGATCACGTCGCTGATCGCGGTGGGCATAGGCCTCGCCATCGGCCTCCTGACCAACCCGGGCGCCGGCACCGGCCTCACTCCGCAGGACGGCAAGCTGCCCAAGCACCAGGGCTCCTGGATCGACTTCCTGACCGGCATCGTCCCCACCGACGTCATCACGCCGTTCACCGAGCTGAACGTGCTCCAGATCGTCTTCATGGCCGCCGTCGCCGGCATCGCCGCCCTCCAGCTCGGCAGCAAGGCGCAGCCCGTCCTGAGCCTCGCCGAGTCCGTGCTGGAGCTCCTGCAGAAGGCCCTGTGGTGGGTCATCCGCCTCGCGCCCATCGGCACCGTCGGCCTCATCGGCACCGCCATCGCCACCTACGGCTGGGACCTGATCGGCAAGTACGCCACCTTCACCGCCGACGTCTACATCGGCTCGGCGCTCGTGATGTTCGGCGTCTACCCGCTGCTCCTCGCCACGGTCGCCAAGGTCAACCCGATCCAGTTCTTCAAGGGCGCCTGGCCGGCCATCCAGCTGGCCTTCGTCTCCCGCTCCTCGGTCGGCACCATGCCGGTCACCCAGAAGGTCACCGAGCGCCTCGGCGTCCCGAAGGAGTACGCGAGTTTCGCGGTCCCGTTCGGCGCCACCACCAAGATGGACGGCTGCGCCGCGATCTACCCGGCGCTCGCCGCGATCTTCATCGCGCAGATCTTCGACGTGCAGCTGGGCATCAAGGAGTACGTGCTCATCGCCTTCGTGTCGGTGGTCGGTTCCGCCGCCACGGCCGGTCTGACGGGCGCCACGGTCATGCTGACCCTGACCCTCTCCACGCTGGGCCTGCCCCTGGAGGGCGTGGGCCTGCTGATGGCGATCGACCCGATCCTCGACATGATGCGCACCGCCACCAACGTGGCCGGCCAGGCCGTCGTCCCGGTCATCGTCTCGGCCCGCGAGGGGATCCTGGACAAGGAGGCCTACGCCACCGCGTCGTCCTCCCCGCTCGACGAGCCGTCCGAGGAGCGTGCCGACGAGCGCGCCGAGGCACCGGTTGCGGTCGCGGCCTGACCGCCTGGCCGTCTGACCGCTTGAACGCCTGGCCGTCGGACCGCCTGACCGCTTGATTGCCGGATCCGTCCGGCCGTGCGGGTGCTCGCCGCTCGCAGGACGCGTACTCATCGCGGCCCCCGCCCCCGTCCGGGCGGGGGCCGCGGTGTTTTTCCCGTACCCGGGGGCGTGCCGGTGCTTCGTGTCCCGGTTGCTCGGCCGGCCGCCGGTGTCGGGTGCCCGCGGGGCTCCCGTCCGGGTGATTTCCCGAGGGTGTTTTGGGGTGATTGTCCCCACGAAAGGCCAGGTCGGAGCCGGATCTCGGTCAACCGGGACCTGGCGCGTCTGGACCCTTGTACTTCCAAGTACGGAGAGGGTGAAATGACCCCGACCAACCCTCCCGGCCTCCCGTCGCTCGGACGGGTGAACCATGCCAACCGGGCTGGATTTCGGTGGGGTTGCCTGACATATGCTCGCCGCGACAACTCCAGAACACGAGACGGCCCCCGCCGGGACTGGCATCCCGGACGAGGGCCTGACCATCAAGGAAGTAGCCCTTCCCCATGGATACGCGGCAGCTTAACGCGCCCCCGCGCGCGTCGTCCCGGGTTCGCCCGGCGACCCACCGATCCGGCGTCCAACACGTCACCACCCGACACACCTCGCGCTACACGGTGGTCGGCAACCACCTCGCCCAACACCGCGAACTCTCCGGGCTGGCACGCGGGGTCGGGCTCTACATCCAGTCGCTGCGCGCCGGTTCACCGGTCGGCATCAAGGAGCTGTCCAAGCACTTCCCCGAAGGGGTGACCCGACTCGCCTCCGCCCTGCGGGAGTTGGAGGCGCACGGGTACCTGGAGCGGAGTGTCGTCCGGCTGCCGGACGGGCGGATGGCCACCCTCACGTACTGGCACAACCAGCCGGGTGCGGTACCCGAGGCCACCGTCCGAGCCGCGCGACCGGCACGCTCTCCTCGTCCACCTCGGGCGTCCCGTCCGCCTCGGGCGCCTCGTCCGTCCCCGGTGGAGCGGGCGCCGGAGCCGGGGGTGTGCGGGCCGGTGCCCGAGGGGTTCGAGGAGTTCGAGGCGCCCGGGGGGTTCGAGGCGTTCGAGGAGTCGGGCCGGGAGCCCGCCGAGTCCGAGTCCGAGCCGGAGCCGGAGCCGGAGCCCGAAGCGCCCCTCGACCCGGTCGCCATCGACCTGTTGGCGGGGCTGCGTCGCGTCGACCCCCGGCTGTTGCTCTCCGAGGAGGACGTGCGTCGTCTCGCGCCCCGGGTCTCGGCCTGGTTCGAACGCGGGGTCCACCCGGAGGCGGTGGAGCGCGCGCTGACCTCGGACCTTCCGCACCCCCTGCGGCACGCGGCGTCCCTGCTCGCCTTCCGGTTGGAGAAGTCCCTGCCGCCCGTGCTCCCGCCGGCCCCGGTCCGACCGCGCCATGTCCCGCCGGACCCGTTGATCACCTGCGACGGCTGCGAACGCTGCTTCCGGTCAGCCGACCCGAAGGCGCTCTGCGGCGACTGCGAGCCCCTGCGCTCGCATCGCGCCATCGACCCCGCCGAGCACGAGGGCGCGTACGAGGACGAACACGGGGACGCGTACGAGGACGAACACGGCGACGCGCAGGGGGACATGTACGGCGACGCGCACGGGGGCGAACACGAGGCCGTGTACGAGGACGCGTACGAGGCCGTGTACGGCGACATGCGCGGGGACGTGTGCGGCGGCGCGGGCGGCTGAGGGGCCCGGCGCGTAATCGGGGCGCGGTGCGGCGGAGGCTGTGACAGCCTGGCGGGTCACCCGATCGCCCCCCCGCCTCGGGGCGAGCCGTTCATCCACAGGAGTGACCCCGTGAGCCCATCCCCCGAGACCCCCTCCCGTGTGACCCCGCTGCTGGAGCAGTTCGAGTTCGCCCGCGAGCGCCTGTTGGGCCGGTTGGCCGGGCCCGTCATGGACAGCGGCGACGGGTCGGACACCGAGGTCGGCCCGATGACCGACGAGGAGTACTTCTGGGAGCCGGTGGCGGGCTGCTGGTCGGTGCGTCACCGCTCGGACGGGCCGGGAGCGCGGGCGACCCACCTGGCCGGCGCCGGCGAGTGGGGGCGGGACGCCGCGCCCTACCCGCACCCCGCGCCGCCTCCGTTCACCACCATCGCCTGGCGCCTGAGCCACCTCACCGAAATGTTGACGCTGCGGGCCGACCACGTGGCCGGCAGCCGGGCGCTGACCCGGGACGACTACCGGGTCAAGGGCGACGCCGCCACGGCGGTCGCGGACTTCGAGGCGGCCTCCGAGGCCTGGCGGAAGGCGCTCGCGGGCGTGGACGACGCCGCGCTGGACACCGTGGGGTACTGCACCTACCCGCACGGCAGCGACGTGGAGGATCCGTTCGTCGACATCGTCTGGTGGGTCAACCAGGAACTCCTGCACCACGGGGCCGAGATCGCCCTGCTTCGCGACCTCCACCGCGCCACCCGGGGGTGACGGCCCGACGGCCGCGCTCCCCGGGCGGGCCGGCGCGGCCCCCTCGGACGGCGGGTCCGTGGTGTGTGCGTGCTGTGTGCGAGGTGGGAATGTGCCGGTCGGAGCGTGTGCGGGGGGTGGTCAGCAGCAGTTACCCCTGCGTAAATTACCGGCGGTAACTCCTGCCGAACCGAAGGAGCGCGCGCCGTGAGCACTGTCGTGCAGCAGGCCGGGCCGAAACTCGTCGAACCCGTCAAGACCGTGATCGACGGTGTGGTGCGCGAGGTGGTCGTACCCGCGCTGGTGGGGCCGCCCCCGCACGGGTCACTCGGGGACATCCCCTTCGACAACGCCGCCCAGGCCCCCGCCGAGGCCGTGCTCGCCCGCAAGGGCCCGGACGGCGCCTGGCGGGACGTGAGCGCCGCCGAGTTCGCGGCCGAGGTCCTCGCCGTGGCCAAGGGCCTGATCGCGGAAGGGCTGCGCCCCGGGGACCGGCTCGCCATCATGGCGCGGACCACGTACGAATGGACGCTGCTGGACTTCGCCGGCTGGGCCGCCGGGCTGGTCACCGTACCGATCTACCCCACCTCCTCCGCCCTCCAGGCGCGCTGGATCATCCACGACTCCGGAGCCGTGGCCTGCGCCGTCGAGGACACCGTGCAGGCGCGGATCATCAGCGGCGAGCGCGGGAACCTGCCGTGGCTGGCGCACCTGTGGGAGTTCGACACGGGCGCCGTGGCCCGGCTCGTCAAAGCCGGGGAACACATCCCCGACGCACTGGTGCACGAACGCAGAAGAGGCCGTACACCCCACGACGTGGCGACGCTCGTGTACACGTCGGGGACCACCGGGCAGCCCAAGGGCTGCGTACTGACGCACGGCAACTTCTTCGCCGAGGTGGACAACGCGGTCGAACTCCTGCACCCCGTCTTCCGGGCCAAGACCGAGGAACCGGCGGCCACCCTGCTCTTCCTGCCGCTGTCCCACGTGTTCGGGCGGATGGTGGCCGTCGGATGCCTGCGGGCGCGGGTGAAACTGGGCCACGCGCCGAGCATCGCCACGGAGGACCTGCTGGCGGACCTGGCCGGCTTCCGCCCGACGTTCCTCCTCGCCATCCCCTACGTGCTGGAGAAGGTCTACAACACCGCGCGCGCCACCGCCGAGCGCATGGGCCGGGCCTCGTCCTTCGACCGCGCCGCACGGATCGCGGAGCGCCTCGGCGAGGCGGTCGAGGGCAACCCCCCGGGCCTCGGACTGCGCACCGCCCGCGCCCTGTACGACCCGCTCGTCTACCGGCGGATCCGCGCGGCCCTGGGCGGCCGCGTCCGCTACGTCCTGAGCGGCGGCTCCCCCCTGGGGCGGCGGCTCGCCGCCTTCTACACCGGCGCCGGAGTCGAGGTCTTCGAGGGCTACGGACTGACCGAGACGACCGCCGCCTCCACCATCACCCCGCCGCTGAAGCCCCGGCTGGGAACGGTCGGCTGGCCGCTCCCCGGGACGGGGGTACGGATCGCCGACGACGGCGAGGTGCTTCTGCGGGGGCGCCACGTCTTCGCCGGGTACTGGAACGTGGCCTGGGCGGAGCCGGGCGCCTGGTTCCCCACCGGGGACATCGGCGAACTGGACCGGGACGGATACCTGACGATCACCGGCCGGAAGAAGGACATGATCATCACCTCCGGGGGCAAGAACGTCGCCCCGGCCCTCCTGGAGGACCGGCTGCGCGCCCACCCCCTGGTCGGCCAGTGCATGGTCGTCGGCGACAACCGGCCGTACGTGGCGGCACTGGTCACCCTGGAGCCGGAGGGGCTCGCGCACTGGCGGCAGATGCGGAAGAAGACCACCATGCCGATGCGGGAATTGGTCGAGGACGAGGAACTGCGGGCCGACGTACAACGGGCGGTGGACGAGGCGAACCAGCTGGTGTCGCGCGCGGAATCGATCCGACGCTTCGTCGTGCTGCCGGGCGAGTTCACGGAGGCGCGGGGCCACCTGACGCCGTCGCTGAAGCTGAAGCGGGGCGTGGTGTCGCGCGAGTTCGACCGCGAGATCAACGCCCTCTACCGCGGCCGAGGCTGAGCGGGGCCGGTGCCGGAACCCCGGGGGCCCCCGCCGGGCCCGAGCCGTCGACGGGCCGAGTCGGCGGGGCGCGGTTAGGGTGGGCCGGCAGGGTAGGGGGGTTGCCCGAGGAGGGCTCGTGCGCCGTACCCGTGGTTGGTTCCGTGCCGCCGTCGCGGCCTGCGGGCTCGTGCTGGTGTCGTTGGGGGCGACCCCGCCGGCGACCGACGGACCCGCGCCGCCCCGCATCCGCTGGGGCGACTGCCCCGAACGGCCGATACCCGACGGCATGCGGTGCGGGACGCTGGACGTGCCGCTGGACCACGCCGCCCCGGCGAAGGGCACGGTCACCCTGGCGGTGGCCCGGATACCCGCGACGCAGGGCGCGTCCCGCGGGCCGGTCCTGCTGAACTTCGGCGGCCCCGGCGGCCCCGGCATCGCCTCCCTCGCCGCCGACCCCACCCTCTTCGCCGACCTCGGCAAGCACCGCGACCTCGTAACCTTCGACCCCCGAGGCATCGGGCACAGCGAGCCCGTCTCCTGCGGCGGCTCACAGGAGACCGACCCCGCCCTCGCCCCGCACGACGCCGCCGGACGGCTCGCCGCCCTGCGGGCCGTGGCCCGGCGGTGCGCACTGCACTCCGGCCCGGTGCTCCCGTACATCGGCACCGTGAACGTCTCCCGCGACATGGACGTCATCCGCCGGGCCCTCGGCGCGGAGAAACTCGACTACCTCGGTTTCTCCTACGGCACCCGGCTCGGCGCCGTGTACGCCGCGCAGTTCCCCCGCACGACCGGCCGCATGGTCCTCGACGGGGTCGACACCCTCACCGAGCCGCTCGCCGAGCAGGCCCTGATGTCGGCGCGCGGGCAGCAGCGCGCCCTCGACCACTTCCTCGGCTGGTGCACCCGCCAGAGCGACTGCGTGTACGGCACGAACACCCGTACCGCCAAGCGGAAGGTCGACGCGCTCGTGGCCCGGCTCGACGAGGAACCGCTGGTCGGACAGGACGGTTCGCACTTCACCGGGCAGGACGTGGTCGCGTCCGTCGGCACCGCCCTGTACTCGCGCAAGCTGTGGCCCGCGCTCGCGGACGGCCTCAAGGAGGTCGAGCGCGGTGACCCGATCGGCCTGCTCCAATTGGGCGGCCCTATGGAGCCGCCCCCGCAGGACCAGGACGAGGACCAGGACCAGGACCAGAACGAGGGCCGGGTGAAGGTGCCCGCCGACAACGGGTCGGCCGCGCAGACCGCCGTGAACTGCGCCGACGACCCGGACCGGGGCGACGACACGGCCACCTCGGCAGCGGTCCGCAAGGAGGTCGAGGGCCTGCGGGACGCGTTCCTCGCGGCATCGCGGATCTTCGGGCCGAACCAGCTGCTGACCGTCCTGTCCTGCTACGGCCGCCCGCCCGGCACGGACTTCATCCGGAAGATCGACGACCCCGGAGCCCCGCGCATGCTGCTCGTCGGCACGCGCGGCGACCCGGCGACCCCGTACGAGTGGACCGAGGAGACGGCCCGACGGCTGGGCTCGGCGGTGATCCTCGACTTCAAGGGCGACGGGCACACCGGGTACGCGGAATCCCCGTGCGTACGCGACTACGCGAACCACTTCCTGGTCGACGGCCGGCTTCCCGCCGGGACGCGGTCCTGCCCCGCCGGGCAGTGAGCGCCCCGCCGGGCAGTGAGCGCCGGCGGGGCGGGAGCCCGGGAAAGCGGACCTGCCGACGCCACGGTCTCCCACCCTGGTTCGGCGGCGGGGGTGCCCGACCCCTCCACAACTGACGCAGCATCAGATACACCGGTGTCATGACCGCAGAAGAGCAGGAGCACGCACCGGACACCCGCCCCGACGACTACGCCGCGCTCGCCGCCGTCGGCCCCTACGGAGTCCGCCCCGGCCACGCGCTGATCACCATGGTGGAGCCGCACCCCGGACACGAGTACGCGTACAACCGTTGGTACGAGGACGACCACTACTACGCGGGCGCCATGGCCATGCCCTGGATGTACGCCGGACGCCGCTGGGTGGCCACGCGGGACCTCCAGGAGCTGCGCTACCCCGAGAAGTCGGCGGTGGCGCAGCCGGTCGGCGCCGGCTGCTACCTCTCCACGTACTGGGTCACCCGGGGCCGCTACGACGAGCACATGAAGTGGACCGTCGGCATCAACAAGCGCCTCAACCGCGACGGGCGGGTCTACCAGGACCGCACCCACGTCTTCACCGCCTTCCAGAACCATGCGGCCACGGTCTACCGGGACGGCGCCGCCGGGCCCCGGGACTTCCACGCCCTCGACCACCCGTACGCCGGCCTGGTCCTCCAGGTCGTCGACGCCGACGGGCCCGAACAGCGGGCCGAACTGTTGGAGTGGCTGCGCTCGCGGGCCCTGCCGAAGCGGCTGGCGGGAGGGCCCGCAGCGATGGTGACGGTCTTCCGGCCTACACCGCTGCCCGGCGACCGGATGACGTACGTCAAGCAGGTCGAGGGGGTCGACACCCGGCTGACACTGCTGTGGTTCCTGGAGGCCGACCCGCGGACCTGCTGGGACCGGTTCCGGGGCTGGGAGACCGAGGTCGCGGAGACGGGACTGGGGCGGGTGGAGTTGGTCGCGCCGTTCATCCCCACGGTGCCGGGCACCGACCGGTACGTGGATCAGCTGCGCTGACCCGGGGCGCGGACACGACGGAGCCCCCTCGGCCAAGACGGCGGGTCGGTCGAGAGGGCTCCGATGGGTGGTGCGGGTGGTGCTGGTGGTGCTGGTGAATCTGGTGGTGCGGGTGAATCTGGTGGTGCCTGTGGTGCCGGCGACGCGGGTGGTGCCGGCGACGCGGCGGTAGGGATCGTCGGGAAGGTCGCCTCGACGTTCAGACGAGGCGCCCCGGCCGACCCTCGACGACGTCCGAGACGAAGGAGTTCCAGGAACCCGGCGCGAAGGTGAGCGACGGTCCGTCCTGCACCTTCGAGTCGCGCACGGCGATGGATTCCATCACGGGGGACTTGACCTCGACGCAGGCGCCGTTTCCTCCGGAGTAAGAGGACTTGGTCCAGTTGTCCGTGGCACCCTGACGAATAGCCATGTTTTTCTCCGGTTCGGCGAGTAGTTCCGATGGCGTGTCGGCCACTTCCCCGGCCGACGTGATCGACGCTACCCGCACCTTCCGACGGCTGAAGGGGCCGTTCACTCGACCGAGTGGCATATTCAGGTCAGGTCTTATGTGGCCGGGGAGCGACGGTGTACCGTACGGCCTCCCTTGTCACCGGGACCGATTCCTCCCCATTTGTCGCTACTTGCCGGCGTAGTGCTTGATGATCTCCGAGATGAACTGCCGGGTCTGGTCGACGTTGAGAGCCTGGGCGCGAAGGTGCTCGTACATCACGCTGTACTTCTGAACGTCGTTGGCCTTCTCCAAGTACAAGTCGCTCGTGACACCCTCGATGTAGACGACCGTCGAGTCCGAGGCGTCGGGAAATTCCAGAATCGCGTACTGGCCGTTCACGCCGGGGTGCGCCCCCATCGAGAACGGCATCACCTGCACGGTGATGTACGGCTCCTCCGAACGCTCTATCAAGTACTCCAGCTGTCGGATCATCAACTGCGCGTCGCCCACGTGCCGGCGCAGCGCCGCCTCGTCGATGACCGCCCACAGGCGGAGCGGACCGACGTCCGGATTGTTGTTGTCCGTCTCGGACAGCCGCTTCTGGCGGTGCATCCGGACCTGGACGCGCTTCTCCACGTCCTGCGGCGCGGTCTCGGGCAACGCGCCGCGGATCAGGGCCTGGGCGTAGTCCGGGGTCTGGAGCAGTCCCGGGACCATCTGGGGCTCGTACGTGCGCAGGCTGGCGGCGTCCGTCTCCAGGCCGATGTAGACGCTGTACGGGATGTCGCCGAAGGCGTGCCACCAGCCCTGCTGGCGCGAGTCCTTGGCCATCTGCATCAGGGAGTCGACGAGTCGGCGGTCCTCGACCTCGTACACGTCGCACAGGTCGCGGACATCGCGCTGACTGATCGAGCGCCGACCGTTCTCCAGTCGGCTGATCTTCGACTGGGAGACGAGGAGGCGCTCGGCCACCTGCTCGGCCGTCATGCCCTTGTCCTCGCGCAACTTGCGCAACTCCATGCCCAGTCGGCGGCGTCGGACGGTGGGATTGACATTGGACGCCACGGAAACGGCACCTCCGCCTTCTTCTTCTCGTTCTGGCTCTGTTTCTGTCTCTCTGCGTGCCTGATGTTCAGCAGACTGCCACCGAAGGGCGTGGTGGCGCTGGGGAACGGGTGGGAAAGGCAGCCGCGTGGGAAAGACAGCCGCGCGGGAATGCCGGACGTGCGGAAAAGACAGACGCGCGGGGTGGCGGGACCGGGTGGGCCGGCCCCGCCACCCCGCGCGCTGGCGGTTCCCGAACCGGGTCTTTGGGGGACGGCCGGTTCCGGCGATGGCGTTCGGTCGAGCGGTGCGCGTGTGGGCCGCGGATGGATCAAGGGGTGTCGCGGGTCCCACGGGTGGTGCCGGTGGTGCTGGTCGTGCGGGTTCTGCCGGTCCTGCCGTTCCTGCGGGTCCTGCTTGTCACCCGGCGGTCAGTGCGCGGCCGCACGGGCCATCGCACCTGTCCGACGCGGCTGCATCGGGACACCGCCCGCACCGGTCGCGGAGGTGGCCGAAGCCCGCGCGGCGGATGCCGGCGCAGGTGCGCGGTCACGACGTGGCTGTGCCGCCACCCCGTTCTGGACGTCCATGACGGCGTGCGCCACCAGACCGCCCATGGGGTCGTGCCGGATCAGGTCCCGCAACCGGGACCTGGACGACCGCCCCTCGTTGCCGGGGTACAGGTGCTTGCCGAGTCCGACCGCGTGGGCCAGTGCGGCGAGCGCCGCGGTCCGCGGGTCCGGCGGTACACCGGTGCGGATCGCACTGTCGAGCCGGGCACGGATCTCCCGGCTGATCGCCGTGTCGGTCGCCTGGTAGCGAGTCGTCGGCAACACCCCGCACATCTGTCCCGCGACGGCATGAACCATGCCGCAACGCTCCAGATGAGCGAGGTAAATCTGACGGAGCCCCAGTCGGGGTCCGCCGATCCAGTGGACGGCCCGAACCGGGCTGCCGCGCCTGCGCAGCAGTTCCAGTGCGGAGTCCAGAGTCGGATCTCCTGTCGGCCGTGGCATCACCACGGCGATACGATCCCCGTCAGGGGCTATCCGTCCTGCCAGAGCCAGCTCCACTAGCTGTGCCCCGGCCAGGCCGAGGTCGAGCGACTGCGGCTGCGCCGTGGTTCCCGTGGTCGGGTCCAAGGCGAGCAACAGAAGCTCCTCCGGAATTGTTCTGCGGCTCCTGCCCATCCATGCCTCCCCGCGTGGATGAGTGACAGGGTGACGCCTCTCACATTCATCTGTCGAGAGCGCCTGGTCGGTTTATGGGGGAACCTGCATCTATGTCGTTCTCGTCTAGCGGGTGGGCGATGCCCCCGAGACGGGACACTGTTAGACGGTTCGGACAGCGGCCGAACGTCGATCGAGGAGGAACTGGTGGCGGGCGAGTCCCCCGACAAGTCGGTAGATGAAGGTGCGTCGGGGGCGGCGGACACCGCCGCGTCCTCCGCGGAACGGGACCCGAGGCTCTCGGTCCTGCGACCGCGCGAGCCCGAGTCCGGCGACCGGGACCCTCTGAAGGTGGCCGTCGCGGCCTGGGTCGCGTCCAAGTCGGCGGACGCGGAGCGTACGGCGGAGGGCGAGGCCGGCGGCGACGCGGGCTCCGGCGGCACGGACGAGGGTGACGGCGAGGGCGACGGCGACGGGGACACGCGCCCCGGTGCCGGTGCCGGTGCCGCGGCTGCGGCCGAGGCCGAGCCGGAGGCGGAGGCCGAGCCGGTCGAGGCTGCTCCCGAGCCGAAGGCGTCATCCGGTCGGGTGGACTCGACCACCACGGCCGGTTCCGTCGATGCCGCAGCGGATTCCGAGTCCGAGACCGGTTCGGAGTCCGGTTCGGAGTCCGGTTCAGAGTCCGGTTCCACCTCGGGTTCCGGCGGGTCCGCGCGGGGTCCGGTGGCCGCCGACAGGCCCGCCGCCGCGGAACAGCGGACGACCGCGTTCGGGGTCGTGAAGCCCGCTCCGGACGCATCCGCCGAGAAATCGACCGAAGCGGAGGGGCCCGCCGACAGCGAGCGCACCGCCGTGTTCCGGGCGTTCAGGAACGATGCCCGCGAGGCGCCGAAGACACAGCCGAAGCCTGAGCCCACGTCGGGGTCGAGGGCCGAGTCGCAGCCCGAGTCGAAGCCCGAGTCGAAGCCCGAGTCGGAGTCGAAGCCGGGTTCCGGTTCGGATTCCGCTTCTGCCGCGGGGCGGGGTGCGGCCGTTGACCCGCGTTCCGGTTCCGGTTCTGGTTCTGGATCTGGTTCCGGTTCGGCGGGGAAGTCGGCCGAGGACAGTGAGCGTACGGCCGTGTTCCGGGCCGTGAAGCCCGGTACCGCCCCCGCCACCCCCTCCGCGGCCAAGTCCGCGCAGGCCGACCGGCCCGCGCCCGCGAAGCCGACCGAGGACGGCGAGCGCACGGCCGTGTTCCGTGCGGTGCGTCCCGGTGCCGCCGAGGCGCCGAAGCCGGCTGCCGGTTCCGGCCCGGCTTCCGGTTCCGGTTCTGTTCCGGGCTCAGGTCCCGCGTCTGGTTCCGGTTCCGGTTCGGCGGGGAAGTCGGCCGAGGACAGTGAGCGTACGGCCGTGTTCCGGGCCGTGAAGCCCGGTACCGCCCCCGCCACCCCCTCGACCACCAAGCCCGCGCAGGCCGACCGGCCCGCACCGCCGAGCGCCGGCGGTGAGCGCGCCAGTACCTTCGTGCCGTTGCGCGGCGACAGCGCCCGGCCCGCCGCGCCCACCGCGCCGAAGCCGGCTCCCACCGCCCCGGGGTCCGCCCCGAAGCGGGCGCCCGCGCCCGCCGGGCCCAGGCAGGACAGCGAGCGGACCACGCAGCAGCCGCTGCCGCCCAAGCCGCCGCTCGACATGCTGGCGGACCTCACGAACAACCCGCCCCCGCCGCCGAGCCCCCTGCGCACCTTCGCGCGGCGGTTCAAGATCTACGCCCCGCTCGTCGCACTGCTAGTGATCATCCTCGCCGTGGTGCAGCTGGTGCGCCCGCTGCCCGAGCCGCAGCTCAAGATGACGGCGCAGAGCGCGTTCACCTTCGACGGATCCGCCCCGGTCCTGCCGTGGCCGAAGGAGGGCCAGGGCTACATGGCCGCCGCCGGCCTCGGCACCGTGGGCACCTTCGGGGAGCAGAAGCCCATCGCCATCGGCAGCGTCGCCAAGACCATGACGGCGTACGTGATCCTCAAGGACCACCCGATGAAGAAGGGTGAGAAGGGCGAGATGATCCCGGTCGACAAGACGGCCGTGGACGACGGCAGGAAGGACTCCGAGGGGGAGTCCACCGTCAACACCCTCAAGGAGGGTGGCCAGATCTCGGAGTACGACGCCCTCGCCGCGATCATGATCCCCTCCGCCAACAACATCGCTCGGCTGCTCGCGCGCTGGGACTCCGGCGGTGACCAGGAGGCGTTCGTCAAGAAGATGAACGACACCGCCAAGGAACTCGGCATGACCAACACGACGTACACGGACCCCTCGGGTCTGGACGCGACCACGGTCAGCACCGCCGAGGACCAGGTCAAGCTGGGTCTCAAGGTCGTCGAGATGCCCGAGTTGATCGCGATCACCAAGCTGCCGAGGTGGACCGACCCGTCCGGCAAGACGTGGCGCAACTACAACGACCTGATCCCCTACAACGACTCGCTCGGGATCAAGACCGGCTCCACCACCAAGGCGGGCGGCAACCTGCTCTTCGCCGCCCAGAAGCAGGTCGGCAAGACGAACCAGCTGATCGTCGGCGCGGTCCTCGGTCAGCACGGCGTGCCCATCCTCGATACCGCCATCGCGGCCAGCAAGGACGTCATGCTGGCCACGCAGAAGACGCTGACCGGCGCGAACGTCGTCAAGAAGGGCCAGGTCGTCGGGTACGTCGACGACGGGCTCGGCGGCAGGACCCCGGTCGTGGCCACCGCCGACGTCGAGGCGGTCGGCTGGCCGTCGCTCAAGGTCAACGTCAAGCTGGGTGAGGGCGGCGGCCCGCTGCCGCAGACCGCCAAGGCCGGTACGGAGATCGGTGTCCTGACCATCGGCGAGGGTGCCAGTCAGGTGAAGGTGCCCGTGGCCCTGAAGCAGGACCTGGTCAGCCCGAGCCTGGGCAGCAAGCTGACCCGCGTCGGCTGAGCCGCCCCGGGCGGGATCTACCGCCGGGGACGGGTTTCGTTCAGGCGCTCCGGGCAACCCCGGGGCGCCTGAGCACGTCTTGGATGCGAGTGCGGTACTCGCGCAGGTGTCGGGGAGAGAGCGTCGGTAGTGACCACCGCTGAGCAGTACGGGCAGGAGCGGGAGCAGCGCGGCCGGACCGCGGGCTCCGGCTCGACCGATGCCGAAACGTTCCCTGCGGACGGCTCCGATCCCCGTTCCGATCCCCGTTCCGATCCCCGTCCCGATCCTCGTTCCGGCTCACGTTCCGGTTCTCGTTCCGGTACGGGTGGCCCGCCGGGCATGGCACGCCTCGCCCTGCGCTGGGCGCAGGGGCACCCCGTGGTCGTCACCACCGCCGTTGCGGCCGTCCTGCACGTCGTCTGGCTCTTCACCTTCGCCAACAGCGGCGGGGACCTCGCCGCGCAGGACGCCTGGGCCGAGTTCGTGGGCCGGCATCCCGACACGGCGTACAACCTCGCCTGGTACGGCGGGATGCACCCGGTCTCGTACAGCGTGGTGTCCCCGTACCTCATGCACATGCTCGGCGTCCGGACCACGATGATGATCGCCGGGACGGTGTCGGCCGGGCTCCTCGCGCTGATCCTGACGCGCTGCCGGGGCGCCGTCCGGCAGCCGCTGTGGCCGGCCCTCGCCGGGGTCTACGGGCTGCTGTGCAACGCCCTCTCCGGCCGGGTGACCTTCGGGCTCGGCGCGATGTTCGCGCTCGGCGCGGTCGCCGCGGTCTTCTGCTGGCCGCGCGGCTGGGCCGAGCGGCGATGGGCGAAGGCCGCCGTCGCGGCCCCGCTCGCCGGCCTCGCCACCGCCGCCAGCCCGGTCGCCGGGTTGTTCCTCGGGGTGATCGCGGCCGCGCTGTTCCTGAGCAAGCGGCGACCGGGCGCGTACACCCTGGGGCTGCCCCCGGTGGCCGTGGTGGGCCTGTCGGCCTGGCTGTTCCCCTTCTCGGGAACGCAACCGATGAAGCTGGGCTCCGCCTGGCTGCCGTTCGTGTTCGGCCTGGTCATCGTCTTCCTCGTGCCGAAGCGGTGGAAGACGGTCCGGATCGCCGCCGCCGTGTACGCGCTCGGGGTGGCCCTGACCTGGCTGATCGACTCCCAGGTGGGGTCGAACGTCACCCGGCTCGTCATGCTGTTCGGCGGGGCGGTGCTGCTCGCGGCCCTGCCGTACGAGGCCCCGCGCACGCGCCGCCGGTACGCGCTCCTCCTCGCCTTCGTCGGGCTGAACGTCTGGATCACCACCAACAGCGTCACCGACATCATCCGCACCACGCCGCTCGCCTCCTGGAACCGGGAGCTGGCGCCCCTCGTCGACCGGCTCCAGAAGGCCGGCGCCGACCGGGGGCGGGTCGAGGTCGTGCCCGCGAGCAGCCACCGCGAGTCCTCCGCCTTCCCCGCGTACGTCAACCTGGCACGCGGCTGGAACCGGCAGGCGGACCTGGAGCGCAACCCGCTCTTCTACGACGACACGCTCACCGCCGAGAGCTACCGGGCCTGGCTGGGCCGCTGGGCCGTGCACTACGTGGTACTGCCCGTGGACAAACCCGACGAGGGCGGCAAGGACGAGGCGACGCTGGTGCGCGGGGGTCTGCCGTACCTCCACCAGATCTGGGGCGACGAGAACTGGCAGCTCTTCCAGGTGCAGGCCCCCACCGATCTGGTGGCCGGACCCGCGACGGTGGTGCGCGCGGGCGCCGACCAGCTGGTCATCGACGTGAAGCAGGCAGGCCGGGTCAGTGTGCGCGTCCCGCACTCGCCGTGGCTGGGGCTGGTGGACGCCCAGGGCAAGGCGGTGGCGCCCCCGCAGGAGACGGCCGACTCCAAGGCGGGATCCTCGGCGAAGAAGCCCGGGCCGAAGCGGTTCGCCAATACCGCGGGGTGCCTGTTCAAGGCGGCCCCGGACGCGGTGGGCGACGTGTGGACCGAGCTGCTGGCGCCGACCCCGGGGGAGTACCGGGTCGCGGCGAAGTACCAGATCCCTCGGGGAACGCCCTGCCCGCAGGAACTGGTCGACGAGGTCCTGGAGCCGCGGGCGCCGGCCGATCCGTCCCGGCCATGATCGAGAGTTTTTACCCCCGGCCCGGGTGCGTGGGTCGATATATCTGCATACGATCCGAGTAGTCCGATTGGGTGCTTCCCGAGGGAGTTGACGGCGGGATGAGCAAAGAGCAGAAGCACGACGTCCAGGCAGTGATCGCGAAGGCGTCGGAGCAGGTACAACTGCCACGCACGCAGGGTCACGGCTTCGAAGGTCCGGTCCGCAGCAAGGTCAAGGGCGGAGCCCACACGAAGGCGGCCCTCAAGCGGGCCGGCACTCCGCAGGGCGACCGGATCGGCGAGCGCAGCAGAGGCCTGAGCTGACCCCCGTCGGTTGATCGCACGGCCCTCCCGGCCCGGCCGGGAGGGCCCATCCGTGCCCGCAGTGCGCGCAGTGCCCTGAGTGCTCGCACTGCTCGCACTGCCCGCAGTGCCCTCCGTCGCCTCCGTCGCCTCCGTCCGCGTCGACTCACGCACCCCACACCGGACTTGCCCCCGTGCCCCGGTGCCCCCGTGCCCCGGAAACGACGAAGACCCCCGGCCGTGATCGGCGGGGGTCTCGCGTCGATGTGCCCTCGGCAGGATTCGAACCTGCGACACCGGCTTTAGGAGAGCCGTGCTCTATCCCCTGAGCTACGAAGGCGGGGGCTTGTCGCGAACCTTGTCGGAAACCCCGGAGGGATCACGCGCGCCGTCTCGACAAACATGCTGGTCAGGCGACGTGCACACATCCGGGTGGAGATGCCCTCGCGGACACTTTTCCCGGCATACGCCTGGTAGCCGACTGACCGCTGACAGCCTAGCGGATCGTGCTGGGAGTGGTCGCATGGATTGCCGCGGGCGCGGGGCCTGGGTGTTCTGATGGGCTGGGGGCCGGCGTCCTGGCGACGAAGGCCGACTGGACCGGCCTCCCCCTGCCGGGGCGCGACCGCGTTGACGTGTGCTTGCAACACCGCTGCCTCTGCGGACGGCTGGGCGTCAGACCGCACCGCGGCTCTTGCGGGCGTCAGTCGACCCCTCTCAGGTAGACGCGGCTGCTCCGTTCGTCGATCTGCGCCACCGCGACCTTGAGCCAGTTCAGGTCGCCCTTGCAGGGAGCGCACACCTGCCCCTCCCTGACCTTGGGAAGCGAATCCGGTTCCGGCAGCCCCAGGCGTGCGAACGGCGTGGCCGGTGTTGCCTCGGCGGCGAAGGGCTGCGCGCGCAGTCTGAGGGGCTGCTCCGGCTTCAGCTGGGTGAGGAAGGAGTCCACGGCTTCCGCGGGCAGGACGAAGGACAGGATCAACCCGTCGTCCTGGAACCCCCTGCGGTGCGCTGCCGCGGTTTGGGTCGCTGTCGAGGGGACCTCCACGTGCAGGGTCCGGGCGATGGACTCGGCGGTGGCTCCCTCGACCCAGTCGGACGTCCCCGGGTCCGCCGAGCGGCCGCCTTCCCTGCCGCTACCGCCGGACGCCCCGGAGCATCCCGCGGCGAGCACGCCGAGCAGCACCGTTGCCACTGCGAGCGCCGGGGCGGGGCCCGGGCGTGGTGCGCGGATCACCGGGCGGCCGAATTGCGGCCGATGTCCGTACGGGTGCCGCTCCGCCCGGTGTCCTCGGGTGCGGGCCAGGACCCTCCTGCCGACAGGTCGTGTCGCTGTACCGAGCTGCTTCCTCGCATGTCGAACTCCCTGGCCAGTCCTGTCGTGTGCATGCGGGCCATGTCGGCATCGGTGACGGTGGTCGGTCCGATCGGCGTGGCCTTGATTCCGTCCCAGTTGTAGCGGTCCCACACATTGACCTGGTAGTCGATGCTGACCTGCGGTTTCCCATCGGGTCCGGGGACGGCGGTGACCACCCCGGTCGTGTTGGTCATGCCGCTGCCTACGGCCAGGTACCAGTTGTTCGTACCGTCCGGGCCCTTTTCGTGTTCGTATCCGCTGCTGCCGGATTCCACGGGGATGGCGACAGGCTTGCCACCCGACTTCTCGAAGGCATCCAGTGCCTGCTGCCGCCACTCGTCCTGCTCTGTGGCCCGGATCCGTGCCACCTCGTCCCGGAGCGCCGGGTCGTCGGCCAGCATGCGGTCGACGTCCAGATCGAGCGTCTTGCCGCTGCCGTTGAGGTAGTGATCCATGTGTCGGGCCGCGTCGGTCTTGCCCATGAAGTCGCCGGAGTTCGAGATGCCGTTGGCCTGGATCTCTTTCCAGTAGTCCGCTATTCCTGGCGATTCGACGTCGTACGGGCCGGCGCCGTCGTCCGCGGCGACCTGCTTGACCTGAGGGCGGAGCAGGCCGGCCGCCAGGAGGTCGTCCCGGTGCTGGGTCCACAGCTGGGCCCGGGCCTCGGGGCCGAGGGACTGCCAGAGCCGCTGCAGCTCCTTCCGCTGTTTGGTGTCGGCCTCCTCGCCGAGCCCGGCCAGTTTCAGTGCTCGCGGGAGCATCTCCTGGTCTAGGGAGGTGTACGTCGCATGGCCGGCGTTGTGCGGATCCGCGCCATGGCTGCCACGCAAAGCGCGTACGGCAGCGGCATCGACCTCGGCCGCGTGGCTCACTACTCCGCTCAGGGTGTCGGCGTACCAGCGCATGAGGTCCTGCTTGCGCTGGCCGGGACCGTCCACCTCACAGATCAGGGCATCCTCGATCGTCACCGCTCCGCCTTGCCCCACACGGACGTTGAAGCCTGCCTCTTTGGCATCGGCGGTCACGTTCTTCGCCTGCTGCTGGATGGCCACCAGTTCGGAGTGGGCGTCCTGGAGGACGCCGAAGATGCTCTTGGCCTCCGTGTGGAGGTCCTCTATCTCCTTGACCGTCTTACCGACGAAGGCGCGGGTCACACCGGCGTTCACGCCTTCCCAGCGGGCCTTCTCGGCCTTGGCCTTTGCCCCGTCGCGCGCCTGTCCCCCCAGGCTCTGCAGAGCGTCGGCCGTACGCTTCCAGTCCTGAACGGCGGATCCCAGCTTCGTGAGGTCCAGTTCCATGAGGTCCGAGTAGTCCATGCCGTGCTCCCTACTTGAGGTACTCGTCGATACGGGAGACGGGCACGGCCGAGCCGTCGCGGTTGCGGAGCGAGGCCGCGATGGCCTCGTCGTCCGCGGCGTGCGCCTTCTTGGAGTAGTCCAGGTGGTTCGAGATGTGGGCGCATGCCTGCAGGACCGTCTTCACCTGAGATGTCCACACGGACACGGTGGTCTCCAGCTCGCCGCCGAGAGAGAAGCCGGCCGTCTTCAAGGATCCTGCGGCCTGCATCGTGGAGCCGTTTCCTGACCCGTCGGCACCGGCGCCGGCGATATCGGCCTGCTTCTGCAGCTGCCCATGCAGCAGGAAGGCCTCATGACCCACTTCGCCCAGGTCATCCTGGTGTACGACCAGGTCGGCCTGACCGCCACCAGGTCCGCTGGTCACCTGGTTGAGGCGCATCGACACCTGGCGCTCGCCGGCGACATCTACCTTGGCCTTTTCCCATTCGTCCCACACCATGGCGCCATTTGATCATGTTCCGACAGGCGGCGTAGGGGCAATGTGAGCCGGTTTCCACAGCTCTGACCTGCCCGACACGGGCGGCCTGAGCCCACGTGCTCGGATCGTGCGTGTTCCTCTGAACACGTCAATGCTTTCAAGCCCGGCGCGCGTCGCGCAACGGGCGGTCCCGGACGATCTCATCCCGGCCTGGGGGCTTCTGAGCTGCAGCGATGTGCTGAGCGTTCCGAGAAGGGGAGCGGAGCGTTTTCGACAGCTTCCGCGGTAAGCCTCTGACCTGGGCTTCTAGGGTTTCCGTCAAGCCCCACGAAGGCGGGGGCTTGTCGCGAACCTTGTCGGAAACCCCGCAGGGGCCGCCCGACGCGGACGGACAAACGTCCTGGTCAGCTTGCGTGCGTATGCGGAGGGCGCAGCGTCCTCGCGGACGCTTTCCCGGGCACACACGGGGTGGCTCTGGTCGGCTGTGGACCCGGGGCACGAAAGACAGCCGCGCCCTCTGTGGGCACGGTCGTCGCGGTGTCTGCGGGGGTTGTGGATCTCGGTCTATGCGGCCTCGCCGAGGTGGAGCTGGTGGCTGGTGGCGTTCTGGGAGAGGGCGAAGCCCAGGACGAACAGCTTCGGGACCGATTGAGCAGTATCCATCCGGCGACCGGGGTGTGAGGGCCTGCTGTTGGTCGGTGGAGATGTCGCAATCCACACCGAACCCGAAAAGCCCTCACCCGTTCAAGATGCCTCAGCCGAGTCCTGCATCACCTGTCCACAACCTCCCGGGGCAACACAACTAGGCGACCACTTCACGAACAATCCAGGCATCGTCGAGAAAGCGCCGGCCATCTACAACGGGACGTATCCGTGACGTACAACCTCCTTACCGTCGACCCCGTCAGTCCCGAGACCATGGCCCTCGCACTTGCCGGATGCCTCGGTATCGCGGTAGGTGACGTGGACGTGGCGGATTCTGACGGCGACCCCGACCTCCGCAACTGGGATGCACCCGTCTCGTGCGAATACCGGGCAGTTCAAGGTGATGTGGCCTGGTCGCTTGACGTCTATGCCCAGGAACACGTCGCTGATCAGCCGCCCGAGTCCGACCTCGCCGCGGGGTTCGCGAAGGCCGCCATGACGACCGTCCTGTTTCCCGCTGAGGAAGCACCACCCAGTGCCTACTGGGCGGTGACGCCGGAAGGCGTTCTCACCCGAGCCCGGCTCGAACTCTCCGACGACGAGCCTCCCCTTTACACGATCACCGCCGTCGAGGCGCCAGTGCCGCAACTGCCGGGGGCGACCGTGACGAGATTCGCCGAGATCGTACGGGAACAGCGGCCGGAAACGCCGGTGGCCTGGGCCTTCGCGGCATCGGTGGAGAAGGTGCGGCAGGCTGCCTCGGGCCTCGCGAGGCTTTCCCTCGACGACGGCACCGGCAGCCCCGTCTGGACCGCGAAGGGCAACCTGGTGGTTTGGGAGAGGGTCATCACGCAAATGGAATCCGGGTGGGCGCCGTCGGGGTGGTATCCGGCCGACCTCTACCGGGAGCGGCTGGAATCGCGTGACGGGCTGGCCGGAATTGGTGCCCACCTGCCGCGTGATGTCACTGAGCTACTCGACGAGGCCTTGGAGCAGCTGGACAGGCGGTTTGCCGCTGCGACAGAGGATGACCCGTCAGGGAGTCTCCGCAGAGAGCTGACCGGCGGCTCCGCAGAGCAGACGCCGGTCGGCTGGTGGTGGCGCCGCCGCCCGAATCCCGCACCTTGGGAACAGGCCTGACTGCGTCTCGATGGCGACACCCCAGGCCTGGTGCGCGATGGGAATCGCGTACCGGGCCTGCTCGGGGTCTGGGGCGTGGAAACCGAGTACGAGGGATAGCCTCAGCAGCCGCCCTCCGGGCGGAAGGCCTGGATTGGCTCCAGGTGGTGATGCCGAGCGGCGACTTCAGGATCAGCCGTCGGGGATGGTGTCGTGCGGTTCGGTCACTTCCCTCTCGGGGCCTGTGACCTGCGCATATCGGCGATGTCGCGGGTGTGGGGCCGCTGTCTGGATGGTGGAGGCGCTGCCAAGGCCGCGCGGGGAGGGCGTCCCTCGGGCGTCGCAGAAGTCATCGTCATCGTCCTCGTCATCTCGTCGTCCTCCTGGGTTCCGGTCGCGATGGCCATGGACCCGGTGCGGGCTTCGGGGACCGTCACGCACACGGCCAGGGCTCCGGCGACGGGCCGGCCGCATGGATTGCCGCAGGCGGGGACGAGGTCAGCGTTCGCGCCGCAGCGAGACCCGTACCTTCCCGTCATCGTCGTGGCCAAGGAACAGGCCCGATCCGTTCACGCCGGTGAGATACGGGACTGTCATACCCGCATCGAGAACCTTCGGTTCACCCGTGTCGGTCGTCAGGTTCAGCTGCGCGGCGACCGGTTCCGTGTCGTCGGTCGCCGACTTGTCCTGGGCGGCCCCGTACGCCGTGCCGTCGTCGCGGATCGAGGCGAGCGCGATCGTCTTGCGGTCGCCGTCGCCCTCCAGGCAGATGCCCTTGCCGCGCTTCAGGTCGAAGACAACCGGCCCGGCTGCCAGAAAGCGGCCGTCAGGTGAGGTGATCACGGGGTAGTCGCGAGCCCTGTTGGAGTCCGTGACGGGGTGGGCGCAGGTCATGCTCGCCTTGATCCGGCCCGTTCGGGCATCGTGCACCGACCACAGCGGGGCGTTCGGAGCGCCGAACGTGCCGCCCGTCGACCAGCCCGCGAGAACGTGGCCGCCGGCGACGCCGTACGCATGGCCGTTCCACGAGCCGATGATGCCCGTCTTCGCTTCGACGCCACCCGGTCGTACGGCGTCACTGAACCAGCGGCCCGGGATGCCGAAGCCTCCGGTACCCATGCCCACCAGCGGGCCGTCCGCCGTGGCCGCCATCACGCGGCTGCTTGCGCACGCCACCGTCGTCGCGCACTGAGGGAGCATGCCGTTCGGCTTCTCGTACGCGTCGACCTTTCCGGTCGCCACGTCCACCGCCGCGGCCGAGTCGGGAAAGGCCTCGTCCGAACCCCAGGCGACGAGGATCCGCCCACCGGTCGATCCGACCCACACCTCACCGGGTTCCGCCGAGACGGGGACGTCGATTTCGCGCAGCGGCTTGACCGAGGTGCCCGAGGCATCGGCGGCGTACACGGCGAGCCGCACCACCTCGGCCCCCTCGTGGAGGGAATCCTTGCCCCGCATTCCGTGCGCGTAGGCGAGCACGTACTCGCGCCCGTCCTGCTCGATCGCCAGCACGTCCGGGATCTCCCCCGCCCGACCGGATTCCGTGTCGCCCTGCGCGCCCTCGACCGGCGTGGGCGGGTGCCAAGGAGCCGAGAACCAGCGGGGCTTGCCGGTGTCGGCGGCCCGCGCCTCGACGGTGTACCCGTTGGGGGCGGCGTGCATCATGGCGACCACACCCGAGCGCGGTGCGGCAGTCACGGGAATCGTCCGCGTCCCGCCCGCTCTGTCGGCGACCGGCAGCACGTTCACCCGGCCATCCGGCCGACCCGGTGAAAGCGGCGTATGAGCCGCCGGCTTGGAAGCCGCGCACAGGGTGGCCGATACCCCCCCGGGCGTCAGCTCTCGTCGTCCAGCAGGCCCGACGCGGCCAGCAGGTAGCCGAGTTGGGCCCGGCTTCCGCTGCCCAGTTCCAGGGAGACTTTGCGTATGTGTTCGGCGACGCTGCGGCGGCTCATGCCCAGTCGGCGGGCGATGGAGCTGTCGGTCTCGCCGCCGATCACCGCGCGCAGGATGGTCCGTTGCAGGTCGGAGGTGACGATCGGGCCGCGGGAGGCGGAGCCGGTGGGGAGGATCGGGGTGGAACGCTCCCAGGTCTGGTCGAAGTACCGGGTCAGGAAACGCACCAGCGACGGGTCGTCGATGTGCAGTGCGCCCTCGGCGGGTTCGTCGGACAGTTGGATGAACGCCACGTCCTGATCGCAGATGATGACGCGTTCGATGATCTCGGCCTGGCTGCGGACCTCGGCGCCGGCCGCCGTGACCTGCTCGATGTACCACATGGTGGGTCGGTGTGTCTGGACGGTGTGTTGGTAGAGGGTTCGTTGGCGCACTCCTCGTTCCAGCGCGCGCAGGTCCCGCTCCAGGGCCTCGGCGAGGGCCCCTTCGGGGCGTCCGCCGCCGGGTTGCACGGTGCGCAGTTCCTCCCGGCAGCAGCCGACGGCCGCCTCCAGCGTGGCGCTGATGACGTCCTGGCCGACGAGCCGGACCGGGGCGGGGCGCGCCGCGTCCTGCTCCTGCGCGTACACCGCCTCGAAGACGGACAGCCGGGCCTTCGCGGCGCGCACGGAGCGGCGCTGCTCCGCGAGGAGGTCCTCCAGTGGGCCCAGCGTGGCGAAGGTCGCCGCGGCGGGTGTGACGGGTACGGCGTACCCGGGGTCCTCGCGGTCCTCCATGACGAGATGGAGCCTCCACAGACAGGACGGCAGCCCCTCGCGCGGGGCGCGGCCCTCGCGCAGCGCCGTGCGGTAGGCGGTCAGAGCGGCCGTGCAGGGCTGGGGGTTTGGGGGCGATTCGTCGCAATCGCATCCGACTGTGCCGAAATGATCTTGCTTCACAACTGTGCACATTACATTCGTGCAACCCGATATCCCTATGAGCGCAGGGCCGCCGGTTTATGTTCGCCAGGCACTCTGCGCGGGCGTTCGAGGGGGAAGTCATCCATGTCTGGTTCGGTTCGGGACGACGCCTTCGCGCCACAGGCCCATCCGTGACCTCCGGCACGGCTCTCAAGGAGCGTCGGTACCGGATCCTGGTGGCCGGTTACGCGATCTCCTCGTACGGCACCTTCCTCAACCTGGTCGCGCTGAACCTGTACGTGTACGCGGTGACCAACCGGGCTTTGGCCGTGGGCGCGTTCATGACCGTGCGGTTCGCCGCCGGGTTCCTGACCGGCCTGGTCGCCGGACCGCTCCTGGCCCGCTGGTCCGCCAAGGGCGCCATGCTCTGGGCGAACCTGCTCCAGGCGGCGGCGATGCTGCTCCTCGTGCTGGTGCCGGACGAGTACCACACGGCCTCGCTGTTCACCGTCTCCGCCGTGGTCGGCGCCGCGGGCACCCTGTTCATGGTCGCGTTCCGCAGCTCGATCCCGCACATGGTCGGCGAGGGCCGCACCACGTGGGCCAACTCGCTGATGGTCAGTTGGCGTTCCATGGCCATGGTGGCCGGCTTCGCCTCCTCGGGCGTCGTGGTCTCGCTGATGGGCTACACCGCCGCCTTCCTCGCGGACATGGGCACCTTCCTGGTCTGCGCCCTCACCGTCGCCCTGCTGCCGATGACCCGGGACGCGGCCGACGCCACGGCCGACGGCGCGAAGGGCAAGGGCGACCCGGAGGGCGCCGAGGGGACGAAGGGGAAGATCCGGTCCTCCGCCGCGCTCGCCGCGCTGGGAGCGGCCCCCGCCCTGCTGCTGATGGTGGCGTTGCGCGGGGTCGACGCACTGGGATCGTCCTCGCACAACGCCGCCCTGCCCGTGTACTCCACCCGACTCGACGCCGACTCCCCGGCCGTCTTCGTCAGCGTCTTCTGGTGCGTGTGGGCCATCGGCAACGTCCTCGCCCAACAGGTGCTGCGCCGGTACGCGAAGCGCACCGAACGCGCCGTCGGAACGCTTGGCTTCGGACTCGGCACCATCGTCATGTCGGGCACCTTCATCCTGGCGTTCGCCGGGTTCCCGTGGGCCGCGACGATCGTGATCGCCCTGCTCGCCGGGGCGGCCGACGGGGTCACCGAAGTCTCGTACACCTCGCACCTGCAGACCCTCCCCAGCGACCTGCGCACCCACGCCTTCGGGCTCTCCGCGACCGTCGAGAACCTCGGCTTCGGCATCGGGATGATCGTGGTCGCGACCGCGCTGGACGCCTTCACCCCGCTGTCGGTCGTCGCCGTCGCGCACGGCGCCGCCATCCTCGTGGCCCTGGTCTTCGTGGCACAGGTGCTCTGGCAGCGCAACGCGTCGCGGAAGGCGACGGCGGACAGCGACGAGGGAGGGAGCGGCGATGCAGGACCGGCGCGTGGCAGTCATCGGGATGGCGCTGAGGTTTCCGGGGGCTGACACACCCGCGCGGTACTGGGACGACATCCGCTCCGGCGCATCGCACGTACGCCCCTTCACCGACGACGAGTTCGCGGCCGCCGGGTTACCCGAAGACCTCTACCGGGCCCCGGACTTCACGGGCGCGAGCGCGCTGCTGCCCGACATCGACGGCTTCGACGCCGCCTTCTTCGGGATGAGCGGCCGCGAGGCCACCCTGACCGACCCCCAGCAGCGGCTGTTCCTGGAGTGCTGCCACCACGCGCTGGAGGACGGCGGTCATGCCGGCACCTCCGAGCGGGTCGGTGTGTACGCGAGCATCGGCTACCGCCTGTACTCCCTGCACAGCTACCTCGCGAATCAGATCGGCCGGCAGGGCGCTTCAGGCGACTCGGGCGACTCGGGTGCTTCAGGCGACTCGGGTGCTTCGGGCGACCCGGGTGTTTCGGGTGACTGGGCCGAGGTCAAGCAGATCCAGGTCGGCAACTACCCCGATTTCACCGCCAACCGCGCCGCCTTCCGGCTCGGACTCACCGGACCCGCCGTCAACGTCGCCACCGCCTGCTCCAGCGGCCTGGTCTCCGTCCACCTGGCCTGCCAGGCGCTGCTCGCCGGCGACGCCGACCTGATGG
This sequence comes from Streptomyces sp. NBC_00513, assembly GCF_041431415.1. Classification (GTDB taxonomy): domain Bacteria; phylum Actinomycetota; class Actinomycetes; order Streptomycetales; family Streptomycetaceae; genus Streptomyces. Next base: position 3,537,156 of record NZ_CP107845.1, on the reverse strand, counting down.
TGGTGGGCTCCGCCGCGCTGCACCTGCCACAGATCACCGGGCACCGGCACGTACGGGGATCGACGCTCTCCCGCACCGGCGCCGTACGGGCCTTCGACGCGGCGGCCGACGGCACGGTCGGCGGCAACGGGGTGGCCGCCGTCCTGCTCAAGCCCCTGGCGAAGGCGCTCGCCGACGGGGACACCGTGCACGGGGTGATCCTGGGCTCCGCCGTGACCAACGACGGCGCGGACAAGGCCGGCTTCGCGGCCCCCGGCGTCGCGGGCCAGCGGGACGCGGTGCTCGGCGCACTGGCGAACGCCGGCGTCGGGGCCGACACGATCGGCTATCTGGAGGCGCACGGCACCGGCACCTACAAGGGCGACCCGATCGAGTTCGCCGCGCTCACCGAGGCCTACCGGCGGCACACCGACCGCACCGGATTCTGCGCCCTCGGCTCCACCAAACCCGCCATCGGCCACCTGGACAGCGCCGCCGGGCTCGCCGGACTGATCAAGGCCCTCCTCGTCCTGCGGCACGCCACGATCCCCCCGCTGGTGAACCTCACCCGGCCCAACCCCCTGCTGGGCGTCGACGACAGCCCGTTCACGCTGCCCCGGCAGGCCGCACCCTGGGCCGCGGACGGGCCGCGGCGGGCGGGCGTGCACTCCATCGGCATGGGGGGCACCAACGCGCACGTGATCCTCGAAGAGGCCCCGCACGCCCCCGCACGCCCCCCGGGCGGCCCGCTCCCCGCCCTGCTGCCCCTGTCGGCGCAGAGCCCCCGAGCCCTGGAGGACAGCGCCCGGGCGCTGCGCGACACCCTGCGCCGGCGCCCGGACCTCGCCCCCGCCGACGTGCTCACCACCCTGGCCCTCGGCCGGCGCCACCTGCGCCACCGGCTCGTCGTCACCGCGCCCGCCGGGCGCCTGGCCGAGGCCCTGGACGCGTACCTCGGGGACCCGGCGCGGTACGACGGCGCGCAGTCCCCGGCGGCGCGGGCGGGGGCGGCCCCGGCCCGCGCCGACGGGGTCACCGCCCACCACACCGGGACGGTCGAGGCGCAGGCCCCGACCGCGCCCGCCTTCGTCTTCAGCGGCCAGGGCAGCGGCCGGCCCGGGATGGCCGGCGCGCTCGCCGCGCGCTTCCCCCAGGCGGCCGAGGTGCTGAGGGAGTGCGCCCGGATCCACCGGGAGGAGACCGGGGAGGACCACTTCCTCGCCCGGGTCGTCGCCGGTGAGGGACCCGGCCGGTGGGGCACCGACTTCGCCCAACCGGCGATCTTCGCCCTCCAGGTCGCCCAGGCGCGGCTCTGGCGGCACCTGGGCGTGACCCCGTCCGCCGTCGCCGGGCACAGCGTGGGGGAGTACGCGGCCCTGTGCGTCGCGGGCGCCCTCACGGTCGAGGACGGCATGCGGTTGCTGTGCCGGCGCGGCCGGCTCATGCAGGGCACCGAGCCCGGCGCCATGCTGGCCGTGTTCAGCCCCCTGGAACGGGTACGGGAACTCCTCGACGCCCTCGGACGGTCGGCGCACGGCCGCCTCGAACTGGCCGTGTCCAACGGGCCCGCGCAGCACGTCGTCGCGGGCCGGCCGGCCGTTGTGGAGGCGGCCCGCTCCTGGCTCGCCGAACGCGGGGAGACGAGCGAACCGCTGCCCGTGGACCGCGCCTTCCACACCGCGCTGCTCGACCCGGTGCTGGACGAGTTCCGCGCCGTCGCCGACAAAGTCGAACTCCAACCCGTACAGGTGGAGTTCGTCAGCGGGCTCGACGGCCGGACCCGGCCGATCGGGTGGCTCCCCGATGCCGATTACCTGGTCCGTCAGGCCCGGCACACGGCGGACTTCCACGCGGCACTGGGCACCCTCGCGCCCGTCGGAGTCCTCGTCGAGCTCGGACACGGCGCACCCCTGACCGGCCTGGCCCGCCGGGCGGTACCCGACGCCACCTGCGTCCCCACCTGGCCCGCCACGCCCGTCCGGCGCGAGGGCGGCGATCCGGGCGCCGACGCGGACGGCCCGTGGACGGCGGTGGCCCGACTGCACTGCGCCGGCGTCTCCGTCGACTGGGCCGCGCTCCTCGACGGCTGTGCCGGTCGGCGCGTCCCGCTGCCCTTGTACCCCTTCCAGCGCCGGTCGTACTGGACCGGGCCCCCACCGCATTCCGGTCCCGAGGCGGACCGCGCACCCACGAACCAAGGCTCCATGGAGGACGGCATGACCGAACGGGACGTACTCAGGCGCGTACTCGAACTCACCGCGCGCCACCTCGGTTACGACCTCGCCGAGGTCCGTGCCGGGCAGACGTTCATCGGTCTCGGTGCCGACTCGCTGCAACTCATCGGCATGCTCAGGCAGTTGGAGGCCGAGTTCGGGGTGCGGATCGCGATCCGCGACGTGCTGGAGGACGCGGGCACCCCGGAGCTGACGGCCCGCCTGATCGCCTCGCGTTCCTCGGGCGCGTTCGGTTCCTCGGTCGACGGCGGTGCGTCCGGTTCCTCGGGTGCATCCGGTTCCTCGGTCGGCTCGGGCACCCCCCTGTTCGCCGAGCCCGAGGAGCCCGCCCCGCTGACCGTGCTCGCACCGGCACCGGCACCCGCACCCGTACCGGCACCCGCACCCGTACCGGCGCCCGCGCCCGTACCCGTACTGGCACCCGCACCCGTCGTGGAATCCGCGCGTCCCTCGGCCACCGAGTACGCGCACCGCGCGGAGATCGCCGAGCTGAGCCGCCAGATCGACCTGCTGGCCGAGACCCAGGCCGCCATGCTGGTGCAGCTGTCCGAGGCCATGACCCTGCTCGGTGCCGAGCGCGCCCGATGACCGGCACCGCGGCCGACCGGGCCGCCGCGCTCTCCCGGCAGCTCACGGCGCAGCTCGCCGCCGCCAGGGACCGCCTCACGCCGCCGCCGCCATCGCCCGAGCCGACGCCACCGACACCGCCCCCGCCGCCCCCGCCGGAGCCGCCGTCCTCGCACGGCCCGCGCGTCGTGCTGCCCGAGGGTTCCGGGATGGTCGGCGACGGCGCCGACCGCGCCCAGCGCGCCCACGCCGCCGAGCTCGGCCGCCGCCTGGTCGCGCGCACCCGCACGTCGAAGGAGCTGGCCCAGAGCCGACGGGCCGTACTGGCCGACAGCCGGGCCGTCGTCGGCTTCCGCCGCTCCACCAAGGAGACCCTGTACCCGCTGGTGGCCCGTTCGGCGCGCGGCGCACGGCTCACGGACGTGGACGGCAACCAGTACACCGACATCACGATGGGCTTCGGCGCCCTGCTCTTCGGGCACGAGCCGGAGTTCGTCACGGCGGCCGTGCGCGAGCACCTCGACGACGGTCTGCGGTTCGGCCCCCGGCCGGTCGAGGCCGGTGAGGTCGCCCAACTCCTCGCCGACCTCACCGGCCTGGAACGGGTGGCGTTCGCGAATTCCGGCACGGAGGCCAACTCGGCCGCCCTGCGCCTCGCCCGCGCCGCGACCGGACGCGACCGCGTCGTCATGTTCCGCGGCTCCTACCACGGACACATCGACTCGGTACTGGGCCGCCCCGGCCCGGACGCCGCACGCGCCGTGCCCGTCGCCCGGGGCATCCCGGACAGCGCCGTCGCCGAACTCCTCGTCCTCGAATACGGCAGCCAGGAAGCCCTGGAGACCATCGACGCGCTCGGCGACACCATCGCCGCCGTCATCGTCGAACCGGTCCAGTGCCGCAACCCCGCACTGCGCCCCGTCGCGTTCCTGCGCACCCTGCGCGAACTCACCCGGCGGCGCGGCATCGTGCTGCTCTTCGACGAGATGCTCACCGGCCTGCGCCCCCACCCCCGGGGCGCACAGCACCACTTCGGCGTCGTCCCCGACCTCGCCACCTACGGCAAGGCGCTGGGCAGCGGCTTCCCGATCGGGGCGATAGCCGGCCGCGCGGACATCCTGGACGGGGTGGACGGCGGCTTCTGGCGGTACGGCGACGACAGCCGGCCCGAGGTCGAGACCACCTTCTTCGGCGGCACGTACATGCAGCACCCGCTGTCCATGGCGGCGGCCAAGGCGGTCCTCACTCACCTCACCGCCGAGGGCCCCGCCCTCCAGGAGCGGCTCAACGCCAGGACCGACGCCCTCGCCGACGACCTGAACGGCTTCTTCCGGGACGAGGAATTCCCCCTGGAACTGGCCCACTTCGGCTCCATGTTCCGGTTCACCCACCGGGCCGACATGGAACTGCTGTACCAGCACCTCCTGACGCGCGGGGTCTACGTCTGGGAGTGGCGCAGCTTCTACCTGTCCACCGCCCACACCGACGGCGACGTCGAACGGGTCTCCGACGCGGTGAAGGACTCGCTGCGCGCCCTGCGCGCCGGCGGCTTCTTCCCCACCACCCGCCCGGCCCTCCGGTCGCGGCCGACCGCGCGGCCCGCCCGCCCCCGGCCCGCCCCCGACTTCGGGATGTACTTCTTCGGCGACTACCCCGACGCCGACGACGGGCCCGCCGGTGACGCCGGTGGGCACGCGCCGCGGCCCGCCGACGCGTACGCGCGGATCATCGAGACGGCCCGCTTCGCCGACGAGCGCGGCTTCAGCTCGCTGTGGGTTCCCGAACGGCACTTCCACTCCTTCGGCGGCCTCTTCCCCAACCCGGCCGTCCTCGCGTCAGCGCTGGCCCGGGAGACCGACCGCATCCGGTTGAACGCCGGCTCCGTGGTCCTGCCGCTGCACGACCCGGTCCGTGTCGCCGAGGAGTGGTCGGTCGTCGACAACCTGTCCGGCGGGCGGGTCGGGATCGGTTGCGCCACCGGCTGGCACGCCCAGGACTTCGCCCTCCACCCGGACCGCTTCGCGCGCCGCAAGGAGATCGGGTTCGCCCACCTGGACGACGTACGGACCCTGTGGCGCGGCGGAACCCTGCGCCGGACCACGGGGAGCGGCGCGGAGGTCGGGATCCGGGTCCACCCCCGCCCGGTGCAGGCCGAGCCCCCGATGTTCCTGGCCACCTCCGGGCGCCGGGACTCGTACGAGGAGGCGGCGGAACGCGACCTGGGCATCGTCACCAACCTGATGAACCAGACGATCGCCGAGCTGGCGGAGAACGTCCGCCACTACCGCAAGGCGCGTGAGCAGCACGGCCTCGACCCCGACGCGGGCCGCGTGACCGTACTCCTGCACACGTACCTCGGCGAGGACCACGCGACGGCGCGGGCGCAGGCGCTGGAGCCGATGAGCCGCTACCTGCGGTCCTCGCTCCAGATGCGCTCGGCCGCGGGCGCACTGACGAGCAACCCCCAGGACGTGGCCGGCGCGAGCGACGAGGACCTCGACTACCTCTTCCGCCGGGCGTACGACCGGTACTGCGACGAACGCGCCCTGATCGGCACGCCCGAGACCTGCGTCCCGGTGGTCGAAGCACTGCGACGGGCGGGCGTCGACGAGATCGCCTCCCTCGTCGACTTCGGCATGCCGGCCGACCTGATGAGGTCCGGACTGGAACGGCTCGACGCGCTGCGGGCCCGGTTCCACGACCCCGGCGAGGTGGCCGTCGAAGCCGAAGCCGATCCCGTCGAGGGGTCTGTCGACGTGTCCGCGCCCGCGACCGACGCCCAGCGCCGGATCTGGCTCGCGTCCCAGCTCATCGGGGACCCGGCCGCCTACAACGAGATCCAGGCGGTACGGCTGAGCGGCGCCCTGGACACGGCGGCCCTCGGCGAGGCCGTCGCCGGCCTCGTGGAACGGCACGCCGCGCTGCGGACCGTGTTCCGCACGGGCACCGGGGACGAGACGGTCCGACAGGTCGTCCGGGCCGACGCGGACGTCGCGCTGCGGTCGAGCGACCTGCGGGACCACGCCGACGCGGACGCCGCCGTAGCCGCCGTCCTGACGCGGGAGAGCACGCGGCCGTACGACCTGGCCGAGGGACCGCTGTTCACCCCCCGCCTGTTGGCCCTCGCCGACGACGAGCACGTCCTCGTGCTGGGCATGCACCACATCGTCACCGACGGGCACTCCGCCGCCCTGCTCGCCGCCGACCTGGAGGAGTTGTACACGGCCGCCGTCGAGGGCCGCGCCGCCCGCTTCACCGCGCCAGCCGGCACCACGGTGGGCGCACCCGAGCCCGACCGGGACCCGGCCGACCTGCGCTGGTGGCAGGACCGGCTCACGCCGCCGCCGGCCGCGCTCGCCCTGCCCACCGACCGCCCCCGGGAACGCCGGGTGGCCGGGAGGGGCGCGGCCGCCGAGATCCGGCTCGACGCCGCCCGCACCTCCGCGCTCCAGGAATGGAGCGGGCAACGGGGCGTCACGCTCTTCGCCACGCTCCTGACCGGCTGGCAGCTCGTCCTGCGCGAGCGGTCCGGGCAGGACGAGTTCGTCGTCGGCTCCACCTTCGGCCGGCGTACGCCCGAGACCGCCGACACGGTCGGCTTCCACGTCTCCGTGCTGCCCCTGCGGGTGTCCCTGACGGACACGACGCCCCTCACCGACGCCGTGCGCGCCACGCGTGACGCGTTGTTCGACGCGGACGCCCACCAACACGTCGACCTCGACGCGCTGATGACCGCCGTCAACCCCGACCGGGGCCACCCGCGCCCGCTGATCACCGTGTCGGCCGATCTCGACACCGCGCCCCTGACCCGCATCCGCCTGCCCGGACTGCGCGCCCGGGAGGTGCCCGGCGGCACGGAGTCGGCGCCGCTGGAGATGGCCCTGATGGCCATCCGCGGCGGCTCCGGCCTGCGCTTGCGCCTGCGCTACGACGCCGACCTGTTCGACGCGGCGACGGCGCGCGCCCACCTGGACGACCTCGACCGGATCCTCGCCGCGATGGCGGGCGGCGATGCGGAACGGGTTCGGGACACCGCGGCCGGCCCCGCCGTCGTCGTGTCCGCCGACCAGGTTCCGCAGGAGCTGCGGACGATCTGGAAGGCGGTCCTGAAGGTCGAAGAGGTGCCGGACGACGGGGACTTCTTCGACCTGGGCGGCAACTCGATATCGGCGATCCGCCTGATCAACCGGGTGCGCGAGACGCTGGACGTCGACTTCGCCATGGCGGACTTCTTCGCGGACGCCAACCTGGGCGCGATGGCCCGCCGACTGGCGGGCGGGCAGGACCCGACCGGCGGGCAGGACCGGGACGCCGCGCAGGACCCGGTGATCGCGCAGGACCCGCCGCCGGTCCGGCCCGTGAAGGTTCCCGCCCCGCGCGAGGGCGAGGTCGTCGAGCGGGCGCCGGTCAGCGACCAGCAGGAGCGGATGATCGCGGGTCACCTCTCCGTGCCGCAGCCGCAGGTCTGGAACATGCCCACCAGGATCCGCTTCCGGGGCGCCCTGAAACCCGACGCGCTGCGCGCCGCGCTCACCGAACTGGTGGCCCGCCACCAGGCCCTCCGCCTGCGCTTCGCCCGGGACCCGGACACGGCCCGGGACCCCGGCACGGGCCGAGCCCCTGCCCCGGACCCCGGCACCGTCCAGGACCCCGGCACCGCCGAGGACCCCCGCACCGCCGAGGACCCCCGCACCGCCCAGGACCCCCGCACCGGCCGGGAATGGTGCCAGGAGGTGTTGGCCGCCCGGCCCGTCCGCCTCCCGATCGAGGACCTGACCCGGCTGGCGCCCGCGAAGCGGACCGCACGGGCCGACCGGGTGTGCCGCCGGCTGGCGGACACCCCCATCGACATCACCCGTTCGACGCTGGCCCCGCCGAAGCTGCTGCGGCTCGCCGAGGACGAGTGGCTGCTGATGTTCGTCCTGCACCACATCGCCGCCGACGGATGGGCGCACTCGATGCTCGTCTCCGAGCTCGCCGAGCTGTACACGGCCGCCGCCGAGGGCAGGGCGCACACCCTCGCGGCGCCGGCTTCCCAGCCGACGGACTACGCCCGCCACCAGAGGGCGACGAGGGACCCCGCGACCGAGGCCCGACGGGCCGCGTACTGCGCGGCGTACCTCGAAGGCGTGCCGACCCGTTCCGACATCCCCACGGACCGGCCCCGGCCCGAGAAGTCGAGCGGCGACGGCGGCACGATCCGCGGCGTGGTGCCCGGCGCCGTCCGCACGGCCGTCGAGAGGTTGGCGACGGCCCGCAGGGTCACCCCGTTCGCGGTGTCGGCGGCGGCGCTCGGTGTCCACCTGGCCCGGCTCTCCGGCGTGCGGGACATCCTGTTGAGCGTCCCGTACGCCAACCGCGAGCGCGTCGAGTTCGAATCGCTCGTGGCGATGACGTCGACCGCCGTCATGGTCCGTGTCCGCGTCGACCCGGACGAGAGCTTCGCCGACCTGGTGGGCCGGACCGGCGCGGAGGCCATGGCCGTCATGGCCAACGTCCTGCCCACCGCGCGCATCATGCGGGCGATGCGGGACGCCGGGGCCACCGAGGTGCCCGACCGGGTGCCGTACGTCCTCGGGTTCCAGAACTACCCCGACACCGACATCGAGATCCCCGGCCTCCACGTGGAGGTGGAGGACCTCGCACCGCCGGTGAGCCGGGCCGAGCTCGTCTTCGGGCTCTCGCCCCGCCGGGACCCGTCCCTCGGCTACCGCACGTTCCTGGAGTACTCGGCCGACCTGTGGGACGGGCGCACTGCCGAAGACCTCCTTTCTTCCTACGCAACGCTGCTCGCAGACCTGAGCGCCCAACCCGACCGTCGGATCGCGGCCCTGCTCAGCACTCAACCGACGCCCCGAGAGGCGGAATCCGAATGACTCTGGTCAACGACCCCAGCCACGCCGAGGACCTGCTCGCCTTCCTGAAGGACAGCTCCTCGCCCTACCACGCGGTGGCCGAGTCCGCCCGCCGCCTGGAGAAGGCCGGCTTCACCGAGCTGAGCGAGACCGAGGAATGGACCGGCGGCACCGGAGGCAGGTTCATCACCCGCGCCGGCGCCCTCATCGCCTGGTACGTCCCCGAGGGGGCACCCGCGCACACCCCCTTCCGGATCATCGGCGCGCACACGGACTCGCCCAACCTGCGGGTCAAGCCCACGCCCGACACCTCGTCCGCCGGCTGGCGGCAGATCGCCGTGGAGGTCTACGGAGGCGTCCCGCTCAACACCTGGCTCGACCGTGACCTCGGCATCTCGGGCCGGATCAGCCTGCGCGACGGCGGCTCCGCCCTCGTCAAGATCGACGAACCCCTCTTCCGGGTACCGCAGTTGGCCATCCACCTGGACCGATCGGTGAACGACGGCCTCGCCCTCGACCGGCAGCGCCAGACGCAGCCCATCTGGGCCCTGGGCGCCTCGGAGCCGGGCGCGCTGCTGCGCCGGATCGCCCGCGCCGCCGACCGGGACCCCGACCAGATCCTCGGCTGGGACCTGATGCTGCACGACATCCAGCCCCCCGGACACCTCGGCGAGGAAAGCGAGTTCCTGGTGTCCTCGCGCCTGGACAACCTGGTGTCCGTGCACGCGGGCGTCACCGCGCTCACGGCCGCCGCCGAGGCGTACGCGAGGAACACGGTCCCGGCGGAGGGCCCGCGGATCCCCGTGCTCGCGGCCTTCGACCACGAGGAGTGCGGCAGCGGCTCCGAGACCGGCGCCCGCAGCCCGCTGCTGGAGCGGATCCTGAACCGCTCCGTCAGCGGTCGCGGAGGTGGCGGCGAGGACTGGTCGCGGGCCATCGCCGGGTCGTTCTGCGTGTCCTCCGACATGGCCCACGCCGTGCACCCCAACTACAGCGAGCGCCACGACCCGGACAACCACCCGCTGCCCAACGGCGGCCCCGTGGTGAAGGTCAACGTCAACCAGCGGTACGCCACCGACGGCACCGGGTTCGCGGCCTTCGCCGCCGCCTGCGAGCGGGCCGACGTGCCGTGGCAGCGGTTCGTCTCCAACAACGCGATGGCCTGCGGCACCTCGATCGGCCCGCTCACCGCCGCCCAACTCGGCGTGACCACCGTGGACGTGGGCATCCCCGGCCTGTCCATGCACTCCGCGCGCGAGCTGGTCGGCGCCCAAGACCCCGGGTACCTGACGCGGGCCCTCGCCGAGTTCGTCACGACGGGCTGACGCCCCGTACGCACAGGGGGCCGCGGCGCCGCCCGCGGCCCCCCGCGCCCCGACCCACGCCCTCCGGGAGAGACCGAGCATGTCCGCACGAAACGTCGTCATCAAAGGCGCCGACCCGCGGGACGCCGTCCTGCGCGTCCTGATCCTTCCGCACGCCGGCGCGGGCGCGGCGGCCGGTCTGGCCTTCGCGGAGCGCGCTCCGGCCGACTGGCTGGTCGCCACGGCCCGGCTGCCCGGCCGTGAGTCCCGCCTGCGCGAGAGCGTTCCCGCACTGCCCGGCCTGGTGGCCGAGGTCGTCACCACCCTGCACTCCCTGCCCGGCACCGCCCCCCTGATCGTCGTCGGCGTGTGCTCCGGGGCGGTGATCGCCCTGGAGGCCGTACGCGCCGTACAGGGCGCCGGCGCCGACCTCGTCGCCGGGCTGGTGGTCGTCTCCCAGTGGGCGGTGACGGAGAAGCCCGACCCCGACCGTCCGTCCCTGCGCGACGTGGACGACCCCGCCCGCGTCCTGGAGATCCTCCGGGAGTTCGGCGGGGTACCGCAATCGCTGGCCGCCAACCCGGAGATGCTCGGTTTGGTGCTGCCGGCCATCGTCGCGGACATGGTGGCCGTCGAGGACTACACGTCGGGCCCGGAACCGCTCCTCGCCTGCCCGCTGCTGACCGTCTTCGGGGACGCGGACGACCTGTGCCCCGACGAGCGGACCGAGGACTGGGCCCTGTTCGCCGAGAACGTCCGCGGCGCCTGGGTACCGGGCGGCCACATGCTCCTCGCGGACGGCCCCGGGGCGGTGGTGGACGCCCTCGTCGACCACCTCGACCTGTTCACTGCGGACCACGCCCCCTGAGGGCCGTCCGGGTCTAGGGCCGGGTGACGCGCACCTGGAAGCTGCCGTCGCGCAGCTCGCCCACCACCGAGACGCTGATGCCCGCCTTGTCGTCGCTGAAGGTCTCGCCCGGCCGGAACGGCGCGTCGGACAGTTCCGCGTGCACGTTCGGCCGCCGCGTACAGCCTCCGCTGGCGTCCGTGCTGTCGGACACGGTGACCGGTCCGCGCCCGGTGTCGATGGCGGAGTCCACCTTGTAGATGAGGACGCCCGGTTTGCAGACGGACTCGTCGTTGCCCGCCTGGGTGCGCACCTCGATCGCGTACCCGACGCTCTCCGACAGCGGTACGAAGGCCAGTTTCGTGCCGCCCCGCACCGCCAGCGGGGACAGCACGTGATCACTCACCCCGGACTTGGAGGCGCAGCTGATCTGGTCGCCGTCGAGCCAGCCCAGCTTCCACTTGTGCCAGCCCAGCAGGTCGTTGTTGGAGCCCCAGTCCTCGCTCATGATGTCCCAGTGCCCGACCGTGCCGCCGCCGTCGGACGTGTACAGGTCGGGCAGCCCGAAGACGTGCCCGTTCTCGTGCGGGAGCACCCGGTAACCGGTCTCCCGGTAGGTGCCCGAGCCGTCGTCCTGGCGGCTGTAGACGAAGGACGTGTTCGCCAGGGGCACCCCGTCGGCGAGGGGGGCCTCGCCGTTGCCGGAGAAGGTCACGGACAGGACCGTGTCCAGGGCGGAGGGCCCCGCGTTCGGGGTGACCAGGATGTTGATGATGTCGTACCGGCGGAAGTCCACCTCGGAGTCGGCGGCCTTCGCGATGTGCTCCACGAGCTGGCGGTACCCGGGCTCGTAGGGGGAGCCGCGCCCGATCCCGTACGCCGCGAACGGCATCGGCATCCGCAGCCACGTCCTTATCGGCGCCTCGGCCAGGTAGGTGAGCCGCCCGTAGGAGCTGGTGCGGAACCAGTCGGCGGTCTGCGGGAAGAACTCCGCCATCCGGTCCAGGGCCGTTCCCTCGCCTTTGGCGTCGGGGAAGTCGATCATCAGGTTCAGGGCCCGTACCTCGCCGGTGGACCGCGAGTACCCGGGGGGCGTCGGCAGCCCCTCGGACATCTGGACGCCCATGGTGCCCGTGATCCGGCAGGGGGCCAGCACCGATTCGGCGCTCGTGGACACGGGCCCGGCCGCCGAGTGGCCGCGATGGGAGGTCCCGTCGCTCGCCGTCGCCGAGACGCCGAGGGCCAGCGCGGTGAGGCCGATGTACGCGCAGGTGCGGCGTGGTGTGCGTATCCGGTGGCGGGTCTGCGGCATGGAGATCGCCTTCGGGTCCGACGGCAGCCGGCCGGTCCCGAGCTGCTCTCCGTTGCCTCACCCTCCGACGGCTGCGGCGCGCCCGCGCGTCGGGAGAGGCCAAACGGGAGCACGACCCGAGAAGGGCCGTGACCCGGGTCACACCGACGAGTGAAATAAGCGGGGACGCGATCCCCGTTTGCATCTACGTCCCACGAAGCGGGGACGACTTCCCCGTTTGAGGGAGTCCAGTGCCGAGGAGGCCCCGGAATGAAGACCCCCGTCGCCGTCGCCGGCATCGAGGCGAAAGTTCCGCGCCCCCGTGCCGACGCCGTCCGCAACCGTGAACGCATCCTGGCCGCGGCCCGCGAGGTGCTCGTCGAACTCGGCTCGACCGCCCCCTTCGACGAGGTCGCCCGCCGGGCCGGCATCGGCAACGCCACGCTCTACCGACACTTTCCAGACCGGGCCACCCTGGTCCGCCACGTGGTCCTCTACGTCATGGGCCGGGTCACCGCCCACGCGGAGAACGCCCTCGCCGAGGTCGCGTCGGCCGACGAGGGCGACGCCTTCGCCGCGCTGTGCCACTTCACCCACGCGGCGGCCGACGAGCGCATCGGCGCCCTGTGCCCCATGCTCTCCGGGGACTTCGACCAGGAACACCCCGAACTCCTCGCGTCCCGGGTCGCGTTGGAGCACGCCGTGCAGACGCTCGTGCTCACCGGACAGGAGTCCGGGCTGCTCCGCGCGGACATCGGCGCGGGCGACCTGATGGTCGCGCTCTCCCAGCTCAGCCGACCCCTCCCGGGTACCGGCTGCCCCGACATGGACCGCTTCGTCCACCGCCATCTCCAGCTGTTCCTCGACGGGTTGCGGGCTCCGGCGCGTTCCGTGCTGCCGGGTGCCCCGGCGGCCCTGGGGGACCTCAGGCGGAAAACCATGTGACGCCGCCGGGTCGCACCCCTTAGCGTCGTAAATCCTCCCTAAACCTTGATTTTCAGTCATTCCGCACAGTGAGTGGGTACTCCCATGCCGAAAACAGCCGCGACCCTCGCGCCGGCTGCCGACCCCAGCCGCTGGAAGGCACTCGTCTTCATAGCCCTGGCCCAGCTGATGGTCGTCCTCGACGCGACCATCGTGAACATCGCCCTCCCGTCCGCCCAGACCGACCTCGGCATCTCGGACGGCAACCGCCAGTGGGTCATCACCGCCTACGCGCTGGCCTTCGGCGGCCTCCTCCTCTTCGGCGGCCGCATCGCCGACAAGTGGGGCCGCAAGAACGCCTTCGTCGTCGGCCTGATCGGCTTCGCCCTGGCCTCCGCGCTCGGCGGCGCCGCCACCGGCGAGGCCATGATGCTGGGCGCCCGCGCCCTCCAGGGCGCCTTCGGCGCGCTGCTCGCCCCGGCCGCGCTCTCGCTGCTGGCCGTCATGTTCACCGACGCCAAGGAGCGGGCCAAGGCCTTCGGCATCTACGGCGCCATCGCGGGCGGCGGCGGTGCCGTCGGCCTGATCCTCGGCGGCTTCCTCACCGAGTACCTCAACTGGCGCTGGACCTTCTTCGTCAACATCCCCTTCGCGATCGTCGCGGCCATCGGTGCCTGGTTCGTCATCCGTGAGCCCGCCGGCGCCCGCAACCCCGCCAAGCTCGACATCCCCGGCGTGATCCTCTCCACGCTCGGCCTGGTCGCGCTGGTCTACGGCTTCACCCGCGCCGAGTCCGCCGGCTGGTCGGACACCGTGACCGTGACCATGTTCATCGCCTCGGCGGCGCTGCTCACGGCCTTCGTCTACGTCGAGTCCAAGGTGAAGTCGCCGCTCCTGCCGCTGCGCGTCCTGCTGGAGCGCAACCGCGGTGGCGTCTACCTCTCCCTGGGCCTCGCCGTCATCTCGATGTTCGGCCTGTTCCTCTTCCTCACCTACTACCTCCAGGTCGTCAAGGGCTTCTCGCCCGTCAAGACCGGCTTCGCCTTCCTGCCGATGATCGCGGGCATGATCACGGGCTCCACGCAGATCGGCGCCCGCCTGATGACCCGCGTCCCGCCGCGGCTGCTGATGGGCCCGGGCTTCCTGCTCGCCGCCACCGGCATGCTGCTGCTGACGCAGCTGGAGGTCGGGTCCTCCTACCCGGCGCTGATCCTGCCCGCGCAGCTCCTGCTCGGCCTCGGCATGGGTTCGGCGTTCATGCCCGCCATGTCCCTGGCCACGCACGGGGTGAACCCGGCCGACGCCGGTGTCGCCTCCGCCATGGTCAACACCTCGCAGCAGGTCGGCGGCGCGATCGGCACCGCCCTGCTGAACACCATCGCCGCCTCCGCGACGACCGCGTACCTGACCGACCACGCGGCCGAGGCCGCGGCGGGCGGCCCGGCGGCGAAGCTGATCCAGGCCCAGGCCATGGTCGAGGGCTACTCCTCGGCCATCTGGTGGGCCGTCGGCATCCTGGTGACCAGCTCGCTGATCGCCTTCACCCTGATCACCACGGGCCGCCCCGGCGCGGGTGCGCCGGTGGCCTCCGGCGAGGGCGCCGAGGCCGAGATCAAGATCCCGGTGGTCGCCCACTGACACCCGGGGCACGGGCCCGGGAATGACTGACGACCCCGCTTCGTTCAAATTTGTACGAAGCGGGGTCGGTCTTGTTCCACCCCGCCCGACGACCGAGGAGTGCCCCGTGACCCGCATGCCGGCCCTGTACCTGAGTCACGGCGCGCCCCCGCTGGCCGACGACCCGGTCTGGCCCGGTGAACTCGCCGCCTGGTCCGCCGACCTCCCCCGCCCCCGGGCGATCCTCATGGTCTCCGCCCACTGGGAGGAAGCCCCGCTCGCCCTCGGCGCCACCGAGCCCGTCCCGCTCGTGTACGACTTCTGGGGCTTCCCCGAGCACTACTACGGAGTGCGGTACGAGGCGCCGGGCGCCCCCGACCTGGCCGCCTCGGTACGGGCCCTCCTGCGGGCCCCGGGCACGCCCGTCCAGGACATCCCCGACCGGGGGCTGGACCACGGCGCGTACGTCCCGCTGGTGGAGATGTTCCCCGCGGCCGACATACCGGTCCTCCAGATCTCCATGCCGACCCTGGACCCCACCCGCCTCATGGACATCGGCCGCAGGCTCGCGCCGCTGCGCGACGAGGGCGTGCTGATCGTGGGCAGCGGGTTCTTCACGCACAACCTCGCCGCCCTGCGGCACACCGGGCCGGGCGTGCCCGGCTGGTCCGCGGAGTTCGACGCCTGGGGCCGGGAGGCGCTGGCCGCCTCCGACGTCGACGCCCTGCTCGACTTCGAGACGAAGTCCCCCGCCGGCCGCCTCGCCCACCCCCGCACGGAACACTTCGCCCCGCTGTTCGTCACCCTGGGCGCGGCCGAGTCCACCGGCGACCTCACGGCGCCCCGCACCCCCGTGGACGGCTACTGGATGGGCCTCTCGAAGCGCTCCCTCCAGTTCGGCTAGACGGCCCGGTCCGGGTCCCGCAGCGCCTTCTCGTACCAGCGGACGTCCCAGAAGCGGTCGAACTTCCGGCCCGCCTCGGTGAAGTCCCCGACACGCCGGAAGCCGAACCGGGCGTGGAGGCGTTCCGAGGCCTCGTTCGGCAGGGCGATGCCCGCGTAGGCCCGATGGACCGGCTCGTCGGCGAGCGCCGCGAACAGGGCCTCGTACAGGAGCGTGCCGACCCCCCGACCGACCGCGTGCGGCGCGAGGTACACGCTGACCTCCACCGAGCCCACGTAGGCCGGTTTCGGGCGGAAAGCGCTGCTTGTCGCGTATCCGGCCATTCGCTCGCCAGTCCAGGCAACCAGAAGCCGATGGGGGCCGTCTTCAGGGTGGGAGTGCAGCCAAGGGCGGCGCTGTTCCGGGGTGAAGGCCACCGTGTCGAATGTGACGGCGGTCTCACGGACGTAGTGGTTGTACAACGCCGTGAGTGCCGGCAGGTCGGCTGCCACCCCGGGCCTGACCTGCACCTCTTCGAGATCTGACCGCACACTGTCTCCTTCGGTGACGGGACGTGGCGGGGCAGGATACTGCAAGATCTCGGAAAAGAGGGGCCGGCGTGGGAATTCTGTCCCGTTTCCAGTCGTTGTTTCCTTCGAAAGCGGGCACTCGGGAGAGTGTCCGAAGGACGCATCATCCGCACCACTCGGAGAAACACGACGCGTCCCGCAGCCGCACCGCGACCGAACTCATCGCATCGCAAGGGAGCACGCATGGCAACCCGCGCCGTCGCCCGCCGTCAGTCCACGAGCAGCGCTCGCGCCGTGGGCGGGGAGATCGCAGACCGCGACCTGGTCGGCATGTACCTCGACGAGATCGCGCGCACCCCGCTGCTCGACGCGGCCAAGGAAGTGGAGCTCTCGCAGATCATCGAGGCGGGCGTGTACGCCCGACAGATCCTCGACGACGCGATAGAGCGCACGGGGGAGACCCCGGCCCGCGAGGAACTGGAGGCGCTCGCCGCCGAAGGCGAGCGCGCCAAGGAAGTCTTCATCCGCTCGAACCTCCGCCTCGTCGTGGCCGTCGCCCGCCGCTACCCGCGCAGCGGCCTGCCGCTGCTCGACCTCATCCAGGAAGGCAACGCGGGCCTGGTCCGCGCGGTCGAGAAGTTCGACTACGCCAAGGGCTTCAAGTTCTCCACCTACGCCACGTGGTGGATCCGCCAGGCCATCACCCGCTCCATCGCCGACCAGTCCCGCACCATCCGCCTCCCCGTCCACCTGGTCGAGGAGCTCGGCCGGATCCGTCGGGTGCAGCGCGAGTTCAACCGCGAGAACGGCCGCGACCCGGAGCACGCGGAGGTCGCCGCCGAGCTGGACTCGACGGCGAAGCGCGTCGGCGACGTACTGGACTGGGCCCGTGACCCGGTCAGCCTCAACATGGGCGTGGACGACGACGGCGACACGCAGTTCGGTGACCTGCTGGAGGACACCTCGGCGGTCTCCCCGGAGCAGTCCGTGCTCTCGCTGCTGCGCAGCGAGGAACTGGAGGACCTGCTCGGCAAGCTCGACCAGCGCACCGCGTCGATCATCAAGATGCGTTACGGCATCGATGACGGTCGGGAGCGTACGCTGACAGAGGTGGGCAAGCAGCACGGCCTGACCCGTGAGCGGATCCGCCAGATCGAGAAGCACGCGTTGCTGGAACTGAAGAAGATGGCGCGTGACACCGGCTTCGACGCCGTGGCCTGACCGGCCCGCGACGAAGCCCCCTCCACGAGCCCCCGGCGCCTAACCCCCCCCAGGTGCCGGGGGCTCTCTCGTACCCGGACCCGCCCCCGGCGGCCCCTCGACCGGGACCCGCCGGGGCCCGCTCGGCGCCCGCCCCCGGCTACGCCCCGGCCGCCGCGCTCAGCCGCTCCGCGAGCCCCCGCGCGCTGTCCGCCAGCGCCGCCGGCTCCCGTACCGCGAACCCCAATCCCGTCAGCGCCAGCCGCGCCGCCACCCATTCGGGCGCCTCCCCGGTGTCGAACCTCACCCGACAGCCGCCCCGCTCCTCCACGGCGTCCTCCCGCAGCCAGCCCGGCAGGGCGTCCACCGTCGCCGCGAAGGTCACCTCCACCCGGTACGTCTCCCCGCCCCGCAGCCCGCGCCGCACGAACTCCTCCGCCTCCATCGGCAGCACCCGCGCGGCGAACCGCGCCCCCGTCGCGAACGGCTCGCTCACCCGGTCCACCCGGAACGTCCGCCAGTCCTCGCGCTCCAGGTCGTAGGCCACCAGGTACCACCGGCTGCCGGTGCTCACCAGCCGGTACGGCTCCACCAGCCGCCGCGTGGCCGCGCCGTCGCGGGCCCGGTAGCCGAACCGCAGCCGCTCCGGACCCGCCACCGCGGCCGCCATCGTCGTCAGGGTCCGCGGATCCACCGTCGCCCCGTCGCCCCGGGACACCGCGACCGTGGCCGACTGGAGCGCGCTCACCCGGCGGCGAAGCCGCGACGGCAGGACCTGTTCGAGCTTCGCGAGGGCCCGTACGGACGCCTCCTCGATCCCCTCGATCGCGTGCCCGGCACCCGCCCGCAGCCCCACCGCGATGGCCACGGCCTCCTCGTCGTCCAGGAGCAACGGGGGCATCGCCGCGCCCGCCACCAGCCGATATCCGCCCTCCGAGCCCAGCGAGGCCTCCACCGGGTACCCCAGCTCCCGCAGCCGGTCGATGTCCCGCCGGATCGTGCGGGCGCTCACGCGCAGGCGCTCGGCGAGCTCGCTCCCGGGCCATTCGCGCGGTGTCTGAAGGAGGGACAGCAGGGTGAGCAACCGCGCCGGGGTGTCGTTCATGGCTCAAGATTGCCGGAGAAATAGGTCACCGACTGACCTAGATGCCGTCTAGGTTTCTCCCCATGAGCACCGAGACAGCCAAGGCATCGCCCGAAAGAGAGAACGGGCCCGTACCAGAAGAGCGGAACGACACCCTCCTTACCGACGCAACCGGCGCATCCGGCGCCTCCGAGGCCGCGGCCGTCGCCGCTGCCTCCCCCGCGGACCGCCGCCGCTGGCTGGCGCTCGCCATCGTGATGACCGCGGCCTTCATGGACCTCGTCGACGTCACGATCGTCAACATCGCGATACCCACCATGCGCGCGAACTTCGGGGCGTCCACCAGCGCGATCCAGTGGATCACCGCCGGGTACGCCCTCGCCTTCGCCGCCGGCCTCATCACCGGCGGTCGTCTCGGTGACATCTACGGCCGCAAGCGCGTCTTCCTCATCGGCATCGCCGGTTTCACCGCCGCCTCGCTGCTCTGCGGCATCGCCGCCAACCCCTCCATGCTCGTCGCCTCCCGCGTCCTCCAGGGCGCCATGGCGGCCCTGATGGTCCCGCAGGTCCTGGCGATCATCCACGTCACCTTCCCGCCGCACGAGCGCGGCAAGGTCTTCGGCATGTTCGGCGCGATCGTCGGCCTCGGCGCCGTCTCGGGCCCGATGCTCGGCGCACTGCTCACCGAGTGGAACCTGTTCGACCTCGAATGGCGTCCGATCTTCCTGATCAACCTGCCCGTCGGCATCGCCGGCGTGCTCCTGGGACGCAAGTTCATCACCGAGTCCAAGGCCCCGAAGGCGCTGCGCCTCGACCTGGTCGGCGTCGTGCTCGCCACCCTCGCCCTGGTCATGCTGATCTTCCCGCTCACCCACGGCCGGGAGAACGACTGGCCGCTGTGGGGCTTCGTCTGCATGATCCTCTCGCCGGCGGTCTTCGCGGGCTTCATCGCCTACGAGAAGCACAAGATCCGCAAGGACGGCTCCCCGCTCGTGGAACTGTCCCTGTTCAAGGTCAAGAGCTTCGCGGGCGGCATCGCCGTCCAACTGACCTTCGGCATCGCGACCGGCATCTTCTTCCTGGTCTGGACGCTGTACATGCAGATGGGCCTCGGCTGGAGCGCCCTGCGCGCCGGCACCACCGGCATCCCCTTCTCGATCGCAGTCTCGGTCGCCGCGGGCTTGTCCGTACAGAAGCTCGTACCGCGCTTCGGCCGCAAGGTGCTCCAGGCCGGCGCGCTCACCATGGCCGCGGGTCTGCTCCTCTACATCTGGGAGTCCGACCACTACGGCATGGGGATCGCCTCCTGGCAGATGGCCGCCCCGCTGGTCGTCATGGGCATCGGCATGGGCCTGATCGTCGCGCCGCTGACCGACACCGTGCTCTCGCAGGTGCCGCGCGAGCACGCCGGCTCGGCCTCGGGCCTGATCAACACCACCGGTCAGATGGGCAACGCGCTGGGCCTCGGCCTGACCTCGGTCGTCTTCTTCGGGCTCATCGACGACGACGGGGTCCTCGGCGCCCCGTACGTCGAGGCCTTCCGCGGTGCGCTGTGGTGGGTCGCGGCGGTCCTGGTCCTGATCTTCGCGGTGATGTTCATGCTCCCGCGCGAGTCGGTCCCGATGGACGAGCGAGAAGGCGCCCACTAGCCGCGAGCCGGCGCACCGCACGACGAACGGGCATGCCCGCTCTCCGGAGCCGGCATGCCCGCTTGTTCTGCTTTCGAGCCCAGCCTGTTTCATTTCCGGAGGAAACAGGGCGTACCGTGCAAGGAAAAGCGCACAGTCGGGCATCCGACGGACGTGAACGGACCTGAATCGACGTGTACGCACCTGAGCGCCGGCCAGGCCGCCGGGACGGAAGTCGCGCTCGCATGATCCTCACCGTCACCCCCAACCCCTCCCTCGACCGGACCTACGAGATCCCCTCGCTCGGCCGGGGCGACGTCCTGCGCGCCACCGGGGACCGGGTCGACCCGGGCGGCAAGGGGGTCAACGTCTCCCGCGCCGTCGCCGCCGCGGGCATCCGCACGACCGCGGTCCTCCCGCTCGGCGGCGCCCCCGGTGCCCTGCTCGCCGAACTGCTGGGCGCGCAGGGCGTGGACGTGACGGCGGTCTCCATCGCCGGACAGACCCGCTCCAACATCTCCCTCGCCGAACCGGACGGCACCCTGACGAAGATCAACGCACCGGGCCCGGAACTCGCCCCGGAGGAGTCGGCGTTGCTCCTGGAGACGGTCCGCACCCACGACGGCAGCCCCGCCTGGATCGCCTGCTGCGGCAGCCTGCCGCGCGGCCTGCGCCCCGAGTGGTACGCCGAACTGGTCACCCGTGCCCACGAAGCGGGGGCCCGGATCGCCCTGGACACCTCCGGCCCGGCGCTCCTCGCGGCCCTCCCGAACCGCCCCGACGTCATCAAACCGAACGTCCACGAACTCGCCACCGCCGTCGGCCGCCCGCTGGCCACCCTCGGCGACGTGGTCGACGCCGCCAGGGAGCTGCGCGCCCTGGGTGCGAGGGCGGTACTGGCCTCCCTCGGAGCCGACGGCCAACTGTTGATCTCCGCCGAGGGCGACCACCACGGCACCGCCCCCGCCCCCGCCGCCGAGATCCGCAGCAACGTCGGGGCGGGCGACGCCTCCCTGGCCGGCTTCCTGATCGCCGGTGGCGCCGGCCCCGAGGCCCTCGCCTCGGCCCTGGCCCACGGCGCGGCCGCCGTGCGACTGCCCGGCAGTGCCATGCCGACCCCCGCCGACCTGCGCCCCGACGCGGTCCGCGTGACCCGAGACCTGCCGCTCGACCTCCCCCTGACCGAACCCGCCGCGGTCCGAAGCGTGTGAAGGAGCCCGCGGCGGGTCACCGCTGCGAGCGGGGGACCTCCACACCCTGGCGGGGCGGGGGTGTCACCGAACCCGCGCGCGGAGCTCCATCGCCCCGCGCGCGACGGTCTCGCTCTCGTAGACCTCGCACATGTGCCGCCCGTCCGGGGTCGCCGTGTGCTCGACCTCCCACAGGCTGACCTCGGAGCCGTCCAGCAGGACGAACGCGTGCTCGTACAGGCTGAACCCCGCGTCCCGCCCGGACGTCAGGCTCCGCCTTCCGCCGAACGCCTGGGTGATCTGGTGCGCGTACGCGGACCGCAGCCGCTCCGCCAACCGCTCGCCCGGCCGGTCCGCGTTCTCCGCGCGCCGCAGCACCCGCCGGGCGTGGTCGGCGGACTGCTCCACCGTGTACTCCCGGTGCCGCAGCGCCGGAGGCGGAGCCGCGAACAGCGCGCCGAGCGAAGCCACGTCCCCGGCCGGCCCGCCCCCGGACGGGGATGCCGCCAGATCCCGCGCCACCCGCGCGGGGACCTCGCCGAAGAGCCGGGTCACGGCCATGCAGAGGTCCGACTTGCTCGCGAACACCTCGTGCCGGACGGCCCGGTCACCCTCCTGCCGGTACGCCAACTCCCACAGCGCCTCCGAACCCCCGTCGGCCAACAGGTACGTGTGCCAGTGGGTCTCCCGCCACAGCCCCGCCGAGGGGCTGTGGTGCGTGGTGGACAGCGAGGAGCTGTGAGCGAGCGCCGTCCCGAGGCGCTCGACCAAGAGGTCCGGCAGGTCGAAGGAGTTGAGGGCGCGGCCCAGGAGTCGATCGAGGTGCGCCTCGGTTGTCTCGTACGGATCGCTCAAGGTGGGTCTCCAGGCCGTCGCAGCTTGTCACTTCGCGGAAGCTCAACGTAACCCCTGGCTCTGACATCACGTCCGGGGTTCGGTAAAACGTCCGGGAAGCATCGGGGGTTCCCGCCACCCCTTCAGGTCAACTTGTGTACGAATAGGCATGATTGGCCCCGGTCTGGGGCATGGCGCGCGACCATGGGGCACATGGCAACGAACACAGTGGGCGTCCCGCGGCAGCAGGGTCGCCCCGACACCCGACGCGAGGACCGACCCGACGCCCCCGGAAGGGGGTTGGCCTGGCTGCTCGTGCTCACGGGGGCCGCCGGCGTGCTGGCCTCCTGGGTCATCACCCTCGACAAGTTCCTCCTGTTGGAGGACCCGAACTTCAAGCCCGCCTGCAGCCTCAACCCCGTGGTCTCCTGCGGCAGCGTGATGAAGAGCGACCAGGCGGCCGCCTTCGGCTTCCCCAATCCCATGCTGGGCTTGGCGGCGTACGCGGTCGTGGTCTGCGTGGGCATGGGCCTGCTGGCCGGTGCCCGCTACCGGGGCTGGTTCTGGCTTGGCCTGAACGCGGGCACCCTCTTCGGCACCGTCTTCTGCGGCTGGCTGATGGTCCAGTCCCTCTACGAGATCAACGCGCTCTGCCTGTGGTGCTGCCTCGCCTGGGTGGCGACGCTGCTGATGTTCTGGGCGGTCACCGCCCACACCGTCGCCGCGGGCATCCTTCCCGCGCCCGGCCCGGTACGGGGATTCTTCACCGAATTCGGCTGGGCCCCGCCCGCGTTGCACCTCGGCGTGATCGGCATGCTGATCCTGACCCGGTGGTGGGAGTTCTGGACGAGCTGACGGTCGACGACATGCGAGGGCCCCGGCAGCTGGTGGCTGCCGGGGCCCTCGTCACATCGCTCCACGGGCATCCACGGCCCGGACGTGAGGGGGAGCGGAGGTCAGCTGCCGAGAGAGGCGTTGCCGGACAGGACCGGGATGTTGTCCAGGATGTGCGAGAGCGGCTCGTCGCCCTTGGCCTGGGTGGAGTTCTCGGTGCACTGCTGGTTCTGCGGGTTGGACAGGACGTTGATGTCCTGAACACCGATGTTGAGCAGGGCGATCAGCGACTGGGCGTTGACCTTGGCCGGCAGGCCGATGCAGGGCTTGTTCAGGGTGCCCTGGACCAGGCCGAGCTGCGGGCTCAGGTCGCCGCTGGTCTTCTGGTTGCCGTAGATCTGCGAGGCACCGTTGCCGTTGACGGTGTTGACGCCGTTGTCGTTGCCGATGGCCATGGCCGGGGCGGCGGCAGCGGCGCCCGCGCCGATGGCAACGGCGGAGACCGCGGCGGCGGTCATGATCTTCTTGAGCATCATTGGTCCTTTTGTCGCACGAGTGCCCGCTAGTGGAGCGCCCTGATCAACTGCCCGGTGCCGGGTTGGTTCCGCTGCTTCACTCAAACGGCCCGCTTGGGGCGCGCTTTTCCCCAGCCAGGGTGAGGCGGCTCCGGACGCGTGCGCGAAGGCCGTACGCAGCCCGCAGTGGGACGTGCGGCCGACCGTGTTCCGGTTGCGGAGCGTGCGAGGTGTTCGCACGGTGGGCAAGGAAGCGGATCGCTCGGGTCCGCATTCGTGCGACCACCAGAAGGAAGATTCATGCACCGCAAGATGTCGTTCCGCGCCCGCGTCCTCGTCCCCTCCGTCCTCGCGGTCGCCATACTGTGCGGCGCGGTCGCCCCCGCGAGCGCCGCCGACAGCGGCGCGGGCGCGGCTCTCACGCGACGCGTGGAGGCCGTGCAGGAACAGATCGAGGGCATCGAGGCCCGCGCGGCCGCCGGGCCGATCGACGATCTGCTCGCCACGCTCCGCACGACGCTGGAGGGGCTGTTGAAGTCCCTGGAGGGCCTGCTGCCGGCCGGGGTGAAGCTGCCGCCGATCCAACTGCCCACGCTCCCCACGCTGCCGGAGATCCCGACCGTCCCGCAGGTGCCGGTGGAGGTCCCCAAGCTCCCGGAGATCCCCGCCGTGCCGGCCGTGCCCGCGGTGCCCGCCGTCCCCGCCCTGCCGGTGAACCTGGTGCCCGACGTCCCGGAGATCCCCGACGTGCCGTAGCCGTCCAGATGGTGGCGGGGAACGGCCCGGAAGGGCGCCGCGGTTACGACTATTGGGCTGAACAGGTCTGATTCGGTGCTCACCCGTGTCGTTTGGGAACCAGAACCGTTTCGCTCGGTGTGAGCCCCGGGATCGGGGCAGGACGTCGAAGAGAAGGTGCACTTCCCATGAACTCTGCTGCCAAGAAGGCCGCCGTGGCCCTGGCCTCCGCTGGTCTCGCTGTGGCCGGTGCCGCGGGCGCCGCTTCCGCCGACTCCTCGGCCGAGGGCGCGGCCGTGGGTTCCCCCGGTGTCCTCTCGGGCAACCTGGCCCAGGTGCCGGTCCACATCCCGGTCAACGTCTGCGGCAACTCGGTCGACGTCATCGGCCTGCTGAACCCCGCGTTCGGCAACGTCTGCGTCAACGACTGACGTCAGTCGACCTCATGACTGTGGGCGCCCCGGCCTCGCCGGTGGCGCCCACGGTCATGTCCCGTCCGGTCGGATTCAGCGACCGCCGTTGAGGTCCACGCCGCCGAGCAGCGGGGAGGCCTGGGTCGCACCGTTCGCGAGCTTGAGGGTCTCGCCCGGCAGGTCGTTGCGGGCCTTGTTGAGCGTCTGCACGGTGCCGACGACCTTGCCCAGGCTGTCGCCCTGCTCGGCCAGCGCCTCGTTGGGAAGGTTCTCGGTGGCGCCGGTGGTGGCCGTCAGCGCGTCACTCAGTCCCCCGGTCAGGCTCATGGGGGGCATCGCGGCCGGGGTCCCGGCGGCGAAGGAGGGAGACGCGGCGCCGAGGAGGGCCACGGAACCGGCGACGACAGCGGCGACCTTCGTGAACTTCATTATCGAAACCCTTTTCCAGCGGCGACCGTCGCGCCGCTTTCGACCTGGCTAACGATTCCCCGCCGATACGGAAACGCGCGAGCGAACGCGGCAACGGCCGGACAATCCACCAGGGATTCTCCGGCCGTTATTTCTTCTGATTACCGGTATTGCCGGTCAGGCGAAACGGGACCTTCGGTACAGAATGGCGCCGCCCAGGATCAGAGCCGTGGCGAGGGCGGCCGCGGCAGCCTGTTGACCCGCTCCGGTGTCCGCCAGTTCCCCTACCGCGGCCGGCGCGGGGACGGCCACCATCGGCGGGAGGGCGGGGACCTGAGCGGTGACCGGCGCGGGTGCCGGAGCCGGCGCCGGTACCGGCGGCAGGTGGACGGGGAGGTCGCCGGCGGGAGCGGCCGGCGGCTGGTCCGCGGGGCGTACGACCTCCGGCGCGGGGGCCGGGGCCGGGTGCGTCACGGGCATGCTGCCGCGCGGCGGCCCGGTGACCTCGTCCTCGAACGACGGACCCGGGGTGGGCGCCGGGAGCGTCTTGGGCTGCTCCCACTCGGGCTCGGGCGCCGGAAGCGGTACGGGCGCCTCCTGGGCCGGTGCGGGCGTCTCGGGCATCGGGACCGGCTTGGGCAACGGCTTCGGCGCCGGGTGCTCCGCGACGGGCCCCGGGAGCGGGTGCGGCTGGGGGAGCGGCCTCGGAGCCGGGGGCGCCGGGTGGGGCACCGGGGCGGTCGGGTGCTCCGCCTGCGGGCGGGGCTCGGGGTTCGGGGGGCCGACCGGCGGGTGGTCGTCGCACTCCTCCTCCGCGCTCCCGTGGCCGCCCTGGTGACGGGGGCCCTCGTGGCGGGCCTCCTCGTGGCGGGGCGCCGCGTGCCGGGGTGCCGCGTGCTTGGGGGCCGCGTGCCGGGGCGCCTGCCTGCGAGGCTCCTCGTCCCGCTGCTGCGGCATCGCGTGCCGGCCGCCCTGACGCTCGTCGAGGTAGCGCTCGAACATCGCGGCGTGTTCGGGGCTGAGGTGGCGCTCGTAGTCGTGGGCGGCGTCGGAGCCGGTGGTGGTGGCGCAGGTGTTGCCCATCGAGGGGTTGAGCGCGGCACCCCCGTCCACGCTGTTGCCGCACACGTTCGGCGCGAAGGTGATCGGTACCGAGACGCTGTTGCCGGACAGCACCCCCGGTGAGTGCGAGGCCTCGGCCATCGCCCCGGGATGCGCGTAGGCCGCGCCGGTCGCGATCGACAGCAGGCTGGAGGCGGCCGCCGCCGTGAGCATCCCCTTGCCCAGCACCTGTCGGCTCAGTACCTGTCGCATGGGTCCTTCCCTGTCTACCGGCACTGCGGCCGGTGCTGGATCGAAGGAGGCCTCGGAGTGCACCGCCGTGCACTCCGAGGCCACCCCGAGGAGGTTCGCCCTCGCGGGCGCAGACGCTTCGTCAGGCGTTGACGCAGGTGTTGCCGAACGCGGGGTTCAGCAGGGCGATCACGTTGACGGTGTTGCCGCAGACGTTGACCGGGACGTGCACCGGAACCTGGACGAGGTTCCCGGAGGCGACGCCGGGGGAGCCGATGGCCTGGCCCTCGGCGGCCGAGTCGGCCATGGCGGGGGAGGCGACACCGGCGGCCATCAGCACGCCGGCGGCCAGCACCAGTGCCTTCTTGTACGTCATTTGTTTTCGATCCTTCCCGCAGAGGCGTATCCACTGCACAAATAACAACGAGCGGGTCCGGCAAAAGAAACCGGGAATTTTCCCGGGCCGCTCCGCATTTCACTCCGATGCTCGCGCACTCAAAGTCGCGCGGGGTGTCGAATTCGGCGGGGATTTCTGCGGCTCGCGGTAATTCGAGCGCCCTCGGACGCGGCGAGGCCGCCGCGACCCGAAGGTGCGACGGCCTCGTTCCCCGGACCCGGCCGGGGGAATGCCCACGTACGGGGCGGCGGTCAGCTGCCGGCGGAGGCGTTGCCGGAGAGGACCGGGATGTTGCTGAGGATGTGCGACAGGGCCTCGTCACCCTTGGCCTGGGTGGAGTTCTCGGTGCACTGCTGGTTCTGCGGGCTGGACAGGACCGGGATGTCCTGGACACCGACGTTGACCAGGGCCAGCACCGACTGCACGTTGGCCTTGGCCGGCAGGGCGATGCAGGGCTTGTTGAAGGAGCCCTGGATGAGCGCCATCTGCGGGCTCATGTTGCCGTACGTGGCCTGGTTGCCGTAGATCTGCGCCGAGTTGTTGCCGTTGGCGGTGTTGATGCCGCCGTCGTTGCCGATGGCCATGGCCGACGGGGCCATCGCGGCACCCAGACCCACGACGGAGGCGGCAACCGCTGCGCCGGCTACAAACTTCTTGATCATTGTCGTCCCTTTTTTGCAGGATTGCCCGGTACTGGAGCACCCGGATCAACGGTGCAGCCCCGGCTCGGGTTGCGTGTCTTCACTCGGATGCCGAAGTTTCGGGCGCCGCGGTTGACGTCGGGCGTTGACGCCGATGGCGCCGGACGAGGGTCGGAGCCGCGGGTGAGGCCCGCTCGCCGGGGCGTCGTCCCCGGGGCGAGGGTCCCTTCCGGACCCCGGTTTTCCCTTTCGGTTCCGAGCGGTGGAGCAACCCCCATAACGACCCGCCCACTTTGAGGGTGCGTGTTATCGCCCAAAAGGCCGTACGAGCGAGTCCGGCGTGATTTCCTGCTTGATTTCTGACAAAGTTCACTCCTGTTTTGTTCCCCTGATCGAAAATGGAGACAGGGTCATGGGTTCCTCCCGCAGAATCCTCGGCACGCTCGGTCTGCTGTCCTGCCTCACACTTTCGGCGAACGTTCCGGTGGCCGGTGCGGCCGTCCCCGCCGGTTCCCGTTTCTCCGACGTCACGGTCAAGGAGCAGGCCCGGGTCCCCTTCACGCAGCGTTACCAGGCCGCGCTGCACGGCGGGCTGGTCCGGGCCTCGAACTCCGGGATCAGCTGTCGCAAGGAGGAGAACCGGGAGGCGGAACCCTGCGCCGACGTGCAGGGCGGCGCCGCAGGGGTCAACAGCGACTACGAGATGTTCTACAGCGAGGTCGACAAGGACCCCGACACCTACAACTCCACCCGGTCCGAGCTCAAGGTCCCGCAGGGCGCGAAGGTCGCGTACGCCCGGCTCTACTGGGGCGGGAACCTGCGGGTGGGCGAGCAGAAGCCGCCGGAGGACAACGGTCGCGTGCTGGTCGCCGAGCCGGGCGGCGCGTACAAGGAAGTCCTGGCGGACACCGTCATCGGGCACCGCAGCGACGCCGGCAGTGACGCCTACCAGGCCTCGGCCGACGTGACCCCGCTGGTTCGCAAGGGCGGTGCGGGGATGTGGACGGTCGCCCAGCTCAACATCGCGATGGGGCACTCGGCGGTGGGGGCCTGGGGCGGCTGGACGCTGGTCGTCGCCTACGAGCACCCCCAGGAGCCGCTGCGCCGGGTCTCCGTCCAGGACGGGTTCGACGGTCTGCTCCCGGGGGTGGGCGAGGCGGCCGGTCGGACGGTGGAGGTCGCCGGACTGGACGCGCCGGCCGGGTCCGCGGGCAAGGCCGGGGTGGTCGCCTACGACGGGGACCGAGGGGTCCTCGGTGACTCACTGACGGTCACGGCCGACAGCGGTCGGCGCGTGAGCCTCAGTGATTCAGAAAATCCTTTTAATGATGTTATGAATTCCACGATCACGGAATTCGGACGTTCCTCGTTCGTGCGACAGCCCGAACACATGAATACCCTCGGATATGACGCGGACGTGTTCGATCTTGGTCCCGCCCTGTCCGGTGGTGCCCACGGCCTGAGTTTCAAGTTCACGGGCGAAAGTCAGGGCCAATTCCTCGGTGTGCTCTTCGTTCAGACAGACGCGCGCCGCTGAACGTAGGAGATCACTCCACGTGTCGACCAACCGTTCGACAGCAGATTCTTCCCCAGCGGTACTCCGCACCGTCCTCCATCTCGTCCAACCCGTGGACGGCGGAGTCGCCCGGGTCGTCACCGACCTGGTCCGGGCGCAGGCCGCCGCCGGATTGCGCGTCGTCGTCGGCTGCCCTCGCGGCGGCCGGCTCGGCGACGACGCGCACGACGCCGGCGCCGAGGTGCTCACCTGGCGCGCCGGGCGATCACCCGGGCCAGGCCTGCCCGCCGAGGTGCTCGGCGCCGCGCGGCTGATCCGCCGCGTCCGCCCCGATCTGCTGCACGCCCACAGCGCCAAGGCCGGGTTGGCCGGGAGGCTGGCCGCGCGCGGCACCGTGGCGACCGTGTTCCAACCGCACGCGTGGTCCTTCGACGCCGTGGGCGGGGCCACCGCCGCGCTCGCGCTGCGCTGGGAGCGGTTCGGCGCCCGGTGGGCCGACCGGGTGCTCTGCGTCAGCGAGGCGGAACGTCGGGCCGGCGAGTCCGAGGGGATCACCGCCCGCTGGTCGGTCATCCGCAACGGAGTGGACACCGACCACTTCCGGCCCGGCGCCGCGGACCGGGACCTGGACCGGGCGGCGGCCCGCGCCGAACTCCCGCTGCCCGCCGAGTTCCGGGGCGACGCGCCGCTCGTCGTCTGCGTCGGCCGGCTCTGCCCGCAGAAGGGCCAGGACGTCCTGCTCAAGGCCTGGCCACAGGTGTCGGCGACCATCCCGGGCGCCCGACTGGCCCTCGTCGGGGACGGCCCCGACACCGAACGGCTGCGTCTGGGAGCCCCGCCGGGCGTCCTCTTCGCGGGGGCCGCCTCCGACATCCGACCGTGGCTTCGGGCCGCCGATCTCGTTGTAATGCCGTCGCGGTGGGAAGGCATGGCGCTCGCCCCGCTCGAAGCCATGGCCTGCGGTCGCCCGGTCCTGGTCTCCGACGTCAGTGGTGCCCGGGAAAGTCTGCCGCCCGGCCAGGGGCGGCTGTGCCTGGTGCCACCGGAGGACCCGACGGCACTGGCCAAGGCCCTCTGCGGGCTGTTGGTCGAACCGCGGCTGCTCGCCGAACTCGGGGAGCGGGCCCGGGAGCACGCCCGGACCGACTTCGACGTACGGCGGACCACGGACGCGGTCACCGGCCTGTACCACGAACTGCTGGGCAGGCCCCGGCCCTTGAACCAGGAGCGCATCAGCCGATGACGATGGACAGCGCACCCGCCCGGCACCCCGGGCAGGGCGGCACGGGGCCCGCCGGGAGCAGCGCCTTCGCGCCCGCGCCCCACACCCCAGCCCGCCGTTCCGTGACCGCCATCCACCCCCCGCGCGGGCCCCAGGTCGAACCGGCCAGGACCGCCGTCCGGCCGCGGCGGGTCCGCCCCCGCGACCGGGTCATGGCGCTGGTGGCCTCCGACGCGCTGGCCGCCGCGCTCACCGTTTCGGCCGTACCCGGACCGGGCCTCGCGACCGAGGCCGTCCTGCCCCTCGCGATCCTGCTCCTCGCGCTGCACGCGCAGGCCGGGTTGTACCGGCCGCGGCTCGCGCCCTCCGCGCTGTTCGAACTGCCCGCGCTCGCCGGTCGGGCCGTCGTCCTGTGGTGCGGGGCCGCCGCCGTCCTGGCCGCCTTCCACCCCGGACAGGCCATGGGCTGGAGCGTGCTGCTCGCCGGCGTCTGCCTCCAGGTCCTCCTGGTCTGCGCCGGCCGGGGCCTCGTGAACCGGCTCCACCGGCGCGCCGCGCTGCGCTCGCCCGCCTCCGCGCTCGTCGTCGGTCCCGGCACGGGCGCCGGGGCGGTCGCCACCGCCCTCCACGGGCGCCCCGAGTACGGACTGCGGCCCGTGGGGATCGCCGACACCGGCGCCGGCGACGGGGAGCACGCCACCCTCCCGGTGCTCGCCACCCACGAGGACGTCCGGCGCGCGGTCATCCAGAACTCCGTCCGGCACGCCGTCTTCACCCGCCCGCCGGAGGCCGACGAGCGCACCGCGTCACTGGTCCGGCTCTTCCACGACCACGGCTGCCGACTCTGGCTCGCCGACCCCGCCGGCACCGCCAAGGTCACCGGCATGCGGGTGGCGCAGCCGGCCGACCAGTTGTGGGGGTACGCCGTGCAGCCGCTGCTGCCGCGACCGTCCCGGCCGTTGGAGCGGTACGCGAAGCGGATCATCGACTCCTCGCTCGCCGCGCTCGCCCTGCTGTTCGCCGCGCCCGTGATGGCCGCCTGCGCCCTGGCCGTACGGCTCGTCGACGGTCCCGGTGTGATCTTCCGCCAGGAGCGGGTCGGGCTGTACGGACGCCCCTTCACCCTGCTGAAGTTCCGCACCCTGAGCGCCGATCCCCACGAGTCCGCCACCCGGTGGACGGTCGCGGGAGACCGTCGGATGAGCCCGGTCGGGTCCTTCCTGCGCAAGTCCTCGCTGGACGAGCTGCCGCAGCTGTGGAACGTCGTACGGGGTGACATGAGCCTGGTCGGTCCGCGCCCCGAGCGGCCCTTCTTCGTCGCCAAGTTCAGCAGCGTGCACCCCGGTTACGAGGCCCGCCACCGGATGCCCGTCGGGATCACCGGACTCGCGCAGATCAACGGACTGCGCGGGGACACCTCCATCGAGGACCGGGCCCGCTTCGACAACCACTACATCGACACCTGGTCGTTGTGGCAGGACCTGTGGATCCTCGCCCGCACCGCGGCCGGGTTCTTCCGATTCCGGCTGGGGGGCAGCTGAGCATGAGCCTTGCCGTATCGAGCCCCTGGGTACGCCCGGACGTCGGTGGGCTGCTGCGCCGGCACTGGCCGCTGCTGCCGCTCGCCGCGACCGTGCTGTTCCTCCTCGCCCCGCTGCCGGCGGGCGACGCCACCACCTCGGGCAAGGTCGGACCCGCCGACGCCGCCTCACTGCTGCTCGTCCTGGTGTGCGCCGTACAGGCGGTGCGCGGCCGGGTGCGGACGCTGACCCCGTTGGGGGCGGTCGTCCTGGGGCTGCCCGCCGTGGGACTCGCGGTGGCCACCGTCACCGCGGGGGACCCGTACGCGGCCCTGCCCGGGTTCGTGCGCTACCTCCAGGTCTTCGTGCTGGTCCCGGCGGCGATCGTGCTGCTGGTGCGGGACGCCCGCGAGTTCCGGCTCGCCGCCGCCTGCTTCGTGGTGCTGGCACTGGTTCAGGGAGCCGTCGGCGTCGTGCAGTTCGCGACCCACACCGGGGCCTCGTACCAGGGCGAGGACATCCGCGCCGTGGGCACCTTCGGCCCCGGTGACGTCATGGGCATGGCCACGGTGGTCGCGTACGGGCTGATCGTCGCGACCGCCGCCGCGCTGGCGCCGGGACTGCCGCGGCGGGTCCGGAGGGTGGCCGCCGGCTGCGCGCTCGCCCTGGTCCTGCCGCTGGTGCTGTCCTTCAGCCGGGGCGCGTGGATCGCCACCCTCGGTGCGGCCGTCCTCGTCATGGTGATCGCCGGGATCCGGCGGGCGCTCAAGGTACTGGTGGCGCTCGTCGCGATCGGCGTGGTGCTCGTGGGCGGGCTCGGGGTCGGCTCCGAGATGGTCGCGGAACGACTGACCTCGATCACCCAGGTCTCCGCCGCCCCCGACCAATCGGTCACCGACCGCTACACCATGTGGGCCGCCGCCGAGTCGATGTGGCGCGAGCGGCCCGCGGCCGGCGTCGGCCTCAAGGGCTTCCCGGCCAACCGCGACGGCCACTCCGGCCTGGCCCTGTCCGCCGGCAGCGACACCGCCGGCGCGGGGCAGGCCTACATCAAGCAACCACTGCTGTCCCCCCACAACATGTACCTGCTCGTGCTCAGCGAGCAGGGTCTGATCGGACTGACCGCGCTGGTCGGCGGCTGGGCGGCGCTGCTGGTCGCGGGCGTCCGCCGGTGCGTCTCCGGCCGAGGGGCCCTGGACTGCGGACTGGTCGCCGTCGGGCTCCTGGCGTGGCAACTGACCGACTTCCTCTACGCGGACATCGGCGGGCCGTCCACCGTCCTGACCGGGGTGATCATCGGACTCGCCGCCTGGTGGGCGCTGTCCTCCCGGGGCGATCCGGAGGGCGGGTTCGCGACCGGCACCGGCCGGGGCCGGCCGGCCGCCCAGTGGCCGGCCGGCCGGTGACGGGCACCCCGCCCCGGCGGCCCGCGGCCGCGGCGACGGACCTCGCCGCGACCGCGGGCCGTCCGCCGCGGCCGGCGGAACCGGACGCCGCCCGCGGCGGCGCCCACGGGGATCGGGGCCGCGTGATCGCGTCCGGCGGCCCCACCGTCGCGGGGGCGCCCCCCGCCGAATCCGAGGGCCCCGCCGCCGCCCGCGCGCGGGCCGGGAGGGGATCCGGATCGGGCGACCCCGGCGCACCCGCCCCCCTGGGCCGGTACCTCGCCAAGGCCGCCGCCGTCACCGCCGGCCTCACCGCCGCGGGGGCGGTGTTCGGACTCGTACGCGACCAGACCATCGCCCACCTCTTCGGCGCCGGGCACGACAGCGACGCGTTCCTCATCGCCTGGACCGTCCCCGAGATGGCCTCGACGCTGCTCATCGAGGACGCCATGGCGCTGCTGATGGTGCCCGCCTTCAGCCACGCCCTGGCCCGCCGGGCCGCCGACCGCGCCGGGCTCACCCGCAAGGAGGCCCGCGCGCAGGACCCCGTACGGCTGCTCGTGGCCGCGACCCTGCCGCGGCTCCTGGTGCTGCTGGCCGCCGTGGCCTCCGTACTGATCGTCGCCGCGCCGCTCGTCGTGGGCATGCTCGCGCCCGGACTGCCCGATCCCGACCTGGCCGTCCAGTGCACCCGGCTGACCGCCCTCACCGTGATCACCTTCGGGATCGCCGGATACTTCAGCGCCGCGCTGCGGGCCCACAGATCCTTCCTGCCGCCCGCCGCGATCTACGTCTCCTACAACGTCGGGATCATCGGCGCCATGGTCGCCCTCCACGCCCTGTGGGGAGTGCGGGCCGCCGCGGCCGGGGTCGCCCTCGGCGGGGCGCTGATGGTGCTCGTCCAACTGCCCGCGTTCATCCGGAACGTGGGCTTCGGGCCGTCCCGGGCCAAGGGCGCACCGCGCAGCCGCCGCGACCGGGACCGGCCGACGCTGATCGCCTTCGGGCTGATCGCCCCCGTCATCTTCTTCGCCGTCTTCCGGCAGTCCCAGGTCCTCGTCGAACGGTTCCTGGCCGCCTCGCTCCCGTCCGGAGCCATCTCGCACCTGAACTACGCGCAGAAGGTCGCGCAGATGCCGATGGTGCTGTCCCTGATGATCTGCACGGTCACCTTCCCGGTCGTCGCCCAGGCCATGGCCGGCGGCGAACGCGAGAAGGCCCGGCGGCGCGTCGAACGGGACCTGGCCCTCGCCTCCCTCGTCGTCCTCATGGGCACCGCCCTCGTCATCGGGTACGCGCCCCAGATCATCCAGGTCCTCTTCGAACGCGGCGCCTTCACCCACCGGGACACCCTCGCCACCGCCTCCGTGATGCGGGTCTACGGCCTCGGACTCCTCGGCCACTGCCTCGTCGGGGCGCTGTCCCGGCCCTTCTTCTCGACCGCCCGGCCCACCTGGTTCCCGGCGGTCGCGATGGGCGCCGGACTGCTCGTCAACATCGTCTTCGGAGCCCTCGCCGTCGGCTGGTGGGGGATCTACGGGATCGCCGCCGCCAACGCCGCCGGCATCTCCACCACCGCCGCCCTGCTCCTCACCGGACTCGGCTCCCGGATCGTCGCCATCCAGGTCCGCCGGGTCGCCGTCAGCATCGGCCGCCTCGCGGTCGCCGCCGTCGCCGCCTGCGCCACCGGCTGGATCGCCGGCCCCAAGATCCCCGACCCGCTGCTCAGCGCCGCACTCGGCTGCCTGCTGGTCCCGGCCATGTTCGGAGCCACCGGGATGGCCATGCGGGCACTCGAAGTCACCGTGCTGCCCGCCCAGATCGCCCAGCTCACCTCCCAGCTCACCCAGAGGTTCCGCAATGCCCGCTGACACCGACACGGAGCCCGCCGCCGTGGTGGTCCCCGCCCGCCGGACCGCATCGCCGTGGGTCCTCATGTACCACTCGGTCGCCGAGTTCACCGACCCCGCCGAGGACCCGTACGGCATCACCGTCACCCCGCGCGTGCTGGAGGCCCAGCTGCTGTGGCTGCGCTCCCGGGGTCTGCGCGGGGTGTCCGTGGGCGAACTGCTCCGGGCCCGCGCGGCCGGGCGCGGAGCCGGGCTCGTCGGACTCACCTTCGACGACGGGTACACCGACTTCCTCACCCGGGCGCTGCCCCTGCTGAAGCGCCTCGATTTCACCTCCACGCTGTTCGTGCTGCCGGGACGGCTCGGAGTGGACAACATGTGGGACCCGCTGGGCCCCCGCAAGTCCCTGCTCACCGCCGAGGGCATCCGCGAGGTCGCCGCCGCCGGGCAGGAGATCGGCTCGCACGGGCTGCTCCACCAGGACCTCACCGCCACCCCCGACGACGTGCTCCGGCAGGAGCTGCGGGGCAGCCGCGACCTGCTGCGGGAACTGACCGGGACGCTGCCCGAGGGGTTCTGCTACCCGTACGGGCATCTCGACGCGCGGGTCGTGGACGCCACCCGGGCCGCCGGCTACGGCTACGCGTGCGCCATCGACCCCGGTCGGCTCGCCGGCCCGTACGCCCTGCCCCGTACGCACATCAGCCAGGCCGACGGCGGAGCGCGGCTGCGGATCAAGCGGCTGCGGCACCGCATGCGGGAGCTGCGCAGGGGGGTGGCGGCGCGATGAACGCGACGGACGGGATGAAGTCGCTCAAGGTGCTGCACGTCATCACCGGCCTGGGCGTCGGTGGAGCCGAGCAGCAACTGCGCCTGCTCCTGCGCCACATGCCCATGCGGTGCGACGTGCTGACCCTGACCAACCCCGGCCCGGTGGCCGAGGGGCTGCGGGCCGACGGGGTACGGGTCGTCCACCTCGGGATGAAGGGCAACCGGGACCTGGGGGCGCTGCCCCGGATGGTGCGGTTCATCCGGCGCGAACGCTACGACCTGGTCCACACCCACCTGTACCGGGCCTGCCTCTACGGGCGGCTCGCGGCCCGGCTCGCGGGCGTGCGCACGACCGTGGCCACCGAACACTCCCTCGGCGGGAGCGAGATCGAGGGACGACGGCTCTCGCGCGGGGTCCGGGCCCTGTACCTGACCGGCGAACGCCTCGGCGCGGCGACGGTGGCCGTCTCCGACACCGTGGCGACGCGGCTGGAGGGTTGGGGGGTGCCGGCCGCGCGCATCCACGTCGTACCGAACGGCATCGAGGCCGTCCGCTTCCGCTTCGACGAAGGCGTGCGCAGGGCCACGCGGGCCCGGGCCGGGCTCCCGGAACGGGCCTTCGTGGTGGGCGGGGTCGGCCGGCTCGTACCGGGCAAGCGGTTCGACGTGCTCGTACGGGCCGTGGCCGCCCTGCCCGGGGCCCATCTGCTGCTGGCCGGCGACGGACCCGAACGGGCCGCGCTGCGACGGCTCGCCGCCGACCTCGGCGCCCAGAGCCGGATCCACCTGCTCGGGGAACGGGACCCGCTCGGCGACAGCGCGGACGGGCGGACGCCCGGCATCCCCGCCCTGCTGGCCGCCATGGACGTCTTCGTGTCCCCGTCGCGGGAAGAGGCCTTCGGGCTCGCGGTCGTCGAGGCGCTCGCCGCAGGACTGCCCGTCCTGCACGTCACCTGCCCCGCCATCGACGACCTGCCCGCGACGCAGGCGCCCGGAGCCAGGCGGATCGGCACCGGGACGGAGGAGCTCGTCGCCGCGCTGCGCGGACACATGGAGGCGGGGTCCGGCCGGTTGCCGGCGCCGCCCGTGGTGCGGCGGTACGACATCGCGCGGAGCGCGGAGCGGCTGCTCTCGGTCTACGCCGAAGCGTTGGCCGCGCCGCGCGAGGGGGACCGGGACGCCGCCCCGGACCCGGACACGGGTGCGCAACGAGGGGCCGGTGCGCAAGGGGGCGGGGTCGGGGCGCCGGCCGCTCCCGGGCGCGGGCCGGACGCACGGGGGGACGCCGCCCGGCCGGGGGCCGTAAGCACGCCCGGCCGGGGCGACGGCTGATCAGTCCTACCGCAGGGGCCCCGCAGCGGGGCCGAAGGAAGTTCCCTCCACTCAGGAAGCGAGCACGCACATGGCCGACACCGCCGACCAGAAGAAGTCCGACCAGACGAAGGCCGAGCAGAGGAAGTCCGAGCAGAGGAAGTCCGACCACCGCTCCGCGAAGAAGGCGCGGACCCGGTTGTCGGCGCCCGTGTGGTGGCCGTTGCCCGCCTGCGCGCTGCTGGGACTGGCCGCCGGCGGGGCGTACGGGGTGCTCAAGGCGCCCGAGTACGCCGCCACCAGCTACGTCGTCGCCGTCCCGGACGACACCACCGAACCGGCCACCGCCCTCGGCTTCGCCCAGGCCTACGCCCGCATCGCCACCAGCAACTCCACCCTCGCCTACGCCCAGCCCCGCGCCGGCATCAGCGCCCACCGGCTGCGGACCCAGGTGCGCGCCGAGACCTCCCCCGAGTCCCCGATGATCGCCATCACCGGTACCTCCAAGAGCCCGGCCGAGGCCGCCGACATCGCGAACGCGGTCGCCGACGCCCTGTCGCTGAGCAGCAACCAGGCCGCCAAGAACACCGGCGTGCAACTGCTGCTGTTCAACCAGGCCGTCGCACCCACCGACCCGGCCTCGGCCTCCGCGCCGCTCAGCGGAGCCGTCGGACTCTGCGCGGGCGGGCTCGTCGGCGGCCTGTGGATGCTGGCCCGACCCGGGCGCCGGCGTACCGACGAGGTCGTCGCCGAGGTCGCCGAGAGCCCCGTGGCCGGCGAGTTCGCGACGCTGCCCGCGCAGGGCGAGCACACCACGGCCAAGGAGAAGGAGTCCGTGCGATGAGTGCGGGCTCCGCCGGGGGCCTGTCGGTGACGCTGTGTCGGGACCCCCGGCAGTTCGCCGCGCTGGAAGAGCCGTGGAACCGGCTCGTCCGCGGCTGCCCCACCGCCACCCCCTTCCAGAGCCACGCCTGGCTGCACTCCTGGTGGCTGTCGTACGGGAAGGAGGGCCGGCTCCGGCTCGTCCTCGTGCGCCGCGGCGAAGAACTGGTCGGCGTCGCCGCGCTGATGCTCGTACACCGCCCGCTGCCGCTGCTGGTGCCGCTGGGCGGCGGGATCACCGACTACTTCGACGTGCTCGTGGCCCCCGAGCACGCCGATCAGGTCGTTCCGGCGCTGGCCCGCGGGCTGCACCGGGCCGCCCGCGGGGCGGTCGTCGACCTCCGCGAGGTGCGGCCCGGGGCGGTCGCCGAGACGCTGTTCCGGGAATGGCCCGGGGCGCGGGCCAGGCTCACCGACTCCACCTGCATGGAACTGCCCGCGCTGCCCTTCGACGAGCTCGTCCGGCGCATGCCCTCCTCCGGGGCCCAGCGGGTGCGGGCCAAGCTCCGCAAGACCGACGCGGCCGGGATCGAGGAGCACGACGTCACCGAGCAGGAGGTGCCGCGTGCCGTGCGGACGCTGCTGCGGCTGCACGAGAAGCAGTGGCGGGGGCGCGGGGTGACCCCCGAACACCTCAAGCCGCGCTTCGCCGAGCACCTGACCCGGGCCGTCCGGCGGATGGTGCGCGTCGGGGAAGGCCGCCTCACCGAGTTCCGACTGGACGGGAACGTGGTCGCGGCCAACGTCACGCTGCTCTCGTCGGCCCTGAGCGGCGGGTACCTGTACGGGGCCGACCCGGACCTGCGCGACCGCAAGGTGGACATCGCCACGCTGCTGCTGCGCCACGAGGCCGGCCGGGCGCTCGCGGAGGGGCGGCCGGTGGTGAGCTTCCTGCGCGGCAACGAACCGTACAAGAACCACTGGCGGCCCGAAACGGTGGTCAACCAGCGGTTCCTGCTGGCCACCAACGCGCTCGCGCCCCTGCTGCGACTGCACGAGTCGCAGGTGTCGGGGCGCGAGCGGGCGGTGGACGCGCTGCGCGAGGCGATGCCGGGCGCCAGGGACTGGCGGGCGCGGCTCAACGAACTGCGGGTGCGATGACGGGAGTCACGCGACCGGGCCCGGACGGGCCGGTTCGCCTAGAAGGGCCAGAGCCAGCCCTTGCGCCAGTCGAGCTTGACGCAGACGGCCTGGTTGCCGACGAGCTTGGACAGCCACTCCCCGAAGTTGAGCGGCACGCACCACTGCGTGTCGTTGACGGGCGGCTTCGGCGTCGTCGGCTCGACCGGCTCGGGCGTGGCGACGGGCGTGAGCGGGCTCGGCGCCGCCGGGCTCGGCGCGACCGGGCTGGGGGCCGCGGGGGAGGGGACGGCCGGGGAGGGCTCCACGACGGGAACCTCCGGGGACGGGCTCACCGGCGTCTCGACGGAGGGCTCCGCGGACGGCTCGGCGGGAACGTCCACCGGCGGGACGACCGGCGGGACCGACGGTGCCTGGGGCGTGGGCACCTGCGGTGTGGGGATCTGCGGAGTCGGGACCTGGGGCGTGGGCACCTGCGGTGTCGGGATCTGCGGGGTCGGGACCTGGGGGGTGGGGACGACCGGGGTCGGGACCACGGGGGTCGGGATCACCGGAGTGGGGACCACCGGCGTGGGGACCACCGGCGTCGGGGTGACCGGGCCGGGCTTTTGCGGGGTGAGGGCCTCCTTGAACACCTTCGAGGACTGGGGGTTCTGCTTGCACTGCCAGACGCCGTGCGGGCAGTAGTCCGTGATGGTGTGATAGAGCGGCTTGTGCTGCTCGATCCACTTGAGCATGCGCCGCACGTACTCCGGATTGTCCCCGCGCCGGAACAGGCCCCACTCCGGATACGAGATCTCCTTGCCGTGTGCCTTCGCGAAGTCCACGTGCTGCTGGAGGCCGTACGGCTGCGAGATCTGTTCGTCGAAGTCCGTGCCGGGACCCTGGTCGTACGAGTCCATTCCGATGATGTCCACCACGTCGTCGCCCGGGTAGCACTTGGTCCAGCCGATCGCGTCGGTACCCCGGTTCGGTGCGAAGTCGAACGTGAACTTCTGGCCGGGCACGGACCGCATCGCGGCGACGGCGCGCTTCCAGTACCGCTTCCAGTTCTCCGGGTCGGGCCCGCAGCGGTGGGTGTACGTGGTGCCGTTCATCTCCCAGCCCAGGACGATGACGGTGTCCGGGACGCCCAGCCCCACCAGTCGTTCGGCCAGCCGCTTGAAGTGCGGGTCGTAGTCGCCCTGCGCGCCCGCCCTGATCAGCTGGGCCACCTGGCGGTCGGACACCCGCTCCTCGTTGCGCTCCTGCATGGGCACGTTGAGGACGAACATCCGGTCGTCGTCCTCCCGGCGCCACGCGGCCCAGTCCGCGAGGAAACCCACGTTGCCCTCGATGCCGGCCCACCGGTCGCCGGGCAGATAGGTGTGCCCGACCCGGATCTCCTTGCCGCCCAGCCAGTTCGACAGGTACGGGATCCGGGCCACCCCCGACGGCCCGTAGTCGAGATAGGCGCCCATGGCGATGTCGGAGCCCTTGGGTGCTTCCTCGTCGGGCGCCGCGAGCGCGGCGCCGGAGGCCAGCAGTCCGGCCGTGACCGTGCCGACGCAGGTGCTCGCCAGTCGGCGGCGTGGTGTGGGCATGGCGTCTCCCGAGCTTCCCGAACCGGTGTGCTTGTCAACGACGTTAGGCATCACATCCGACGAATGGCCTGTCCGGTGACCGCTGCATAGGCCATTCGCAGGCGCACACCACCCCCGCTTGGTCCGACTAGGTGAAAGACACCGTTTTCATGCACGCGTTCGCCAACCATGTGCCCGCCGTTCTGCTCCGACTCGATCGCAACCCGTTCCACCACGGAACCCTCGGCGCCGTCAGATCCCTTGGGCGCAAAGGCGTGGAGGTCCATGTAGTCGTCGAGGCCGGGGGAGGTCCGGTGAGGCGCTCGCGGTATCTGCGCGCCGTGCATCCCGGGCCGGTCGGCGGGCTCGACCCCGAGACCCCGCAAGCCTTGCTGGACTGCCTGCTCACCGTGTCCGAGCGGATCGGGCGCCCCGCGGTGCTCGTCGCGATGGACGACCTCAGCGCCATCGCGGTCGCCCGGATCGCCCCGGCGCTCGACGAGCGGTACCGGATTCCCCATCAGCCGGACGGACTGCCCGCGCGGGTGGCCGACAAGGCCGAACTGTCGCGGCTGTGCGCGCGGTGGGACATCCCGCACCCCGAGACGGTGATCCCGGCGAGCGGGGCCGAGGCGTCCGAGGCCGCCTGGCGGTTGGGGCTGCCGGTGGTGGCGAAGTGGAGCCGGCCGTGGCTGCTTCCGGCGGGCGAGGGGCTGCGGAGCACCACGCTGCTGCACAGCGCGGCCGAGGCGCGACGCCTGTACGAACGCTCGGCGAGGGCGGGCAGCCGGCTGCTGCTCCAGCGGTTCCTGCCGGCCGGTCAGGACACCGACTGGTTCTTCCACGGGGCCTTCGCGCGGGGCGGACATCCGCTGCTCGTGGGGTCCGGGCGCAAGGAACTGTCCTGGCCGGTACGGACGGGGCTGACGGCCGTCGGACGGTGGCTGCCGGACCCGGCGGTGGAGGAGGCGGGGCTACGGCTCGCCGAACGCCTCGGCTACCAGGGGATCCTGGACCTCGACTTCCGACGCGACGAGCGGGGCTGCTTCCGGCTGGTGGACTTCAACCCGCGTCCCGGGGCCCAGTTCCGGCTGTTCACGGACACGGGCGGACTGGACGTGGTCCAGGCGATGTACCTGGACCTGACGGGGCAACGGGTACCGACCCCCTCGGGCGGGCCGGGCCGGGTGTTCGTCGCGGAGAACTACGCGCTGCTGGCGGCGGTACGCGGACGCCGGCTGCCGCTCGCCCCGCGGCCGGGTCGGGGAGCGGCGCGGGGGGCGGCGTCTCGGCCGCACCCGCTCCGGAACCCGGCCCCGGAGCCCGGCGCGGCCCCGCCCGCCGGCGGCTCCCGGGACGGGGTCGTGATCCCGGACCCGGCGCGGCCGGACCGGCCCGGCCGGGCGGCGGAGCACCGGGTGGGCCAAGGCGCCGCGACCCCGGGCCGGAGTGACGGCGGGGGGCCGGGGTCCGCCGCGACCGGGCCGGCCACCGCCGGGCCGGCGCGGGCCGCGCCGAGGGACCGGCGCGCCGACGTGGAGGCGGCCTGGTTCGCCTCGGACGACGTGATGCCGTTCGTCGCGATGGTCACCGCGTTCCTGGGCCGGGGCTTCGGCAAGGGGGCCCGGGTCCTGCGCGGCTTCCCCGAGCAGGGCCGCCGTACCGCCCGGGCCGTGGTGCGCGCGCCCCGTCAACGCGGTCGGGAACAGGCGTCCGAGGGCCCCGGCGGACCTGCCGCGCGCCCGGCCCCGCCGGAGGCGGCCGAACCGGACGAGCTGGTGAGCCGGTGACACACCTCATCCGGTGACACGCCTCATCCGGTGACCACCCCCGCCCCGGGCGGGCCCGTCCGGGGCGGTCGGCCATGACAGTGGAGGGACAGCGATGACACGAATGGACGACCTCGTCGTGGTCGGCGCGGGGCCGTACGGGCTGTCGATCGCCGCGCACGCCGCGGCGGCCGGACTCCGCGTACGGGTACTGGGGCGGCCCATGGCGTCCTGGCGGGACCACATGCCCGAGGGGATGTACCTGAAGTCGGAGCCCTGGTCATCCAACCTGTCCGCGCCCGGCGGGCGGCACACCCTCGCCGACTACTGCGCCGGCCGGGGCGTGCGGGCCGAGCACGGCGGACCGCTGCCGATCGGCACCTTCAGCGCGTACGGGCTCTGGTTCGCCGGGAGGGCCGCGCCCGAGGTGGAGGAGGTGACGGTCACGGAGCTGACCCCGCAGGGGGGCGGCTTCCGGATCAGGACCGCGCAGGGGCCGCCGCTGTTCGCCCGTACCGTCGCCCTGGCGGTGGGGGTGATGCCGTTCGTGAACTTCCCCGCCGTACTGCGGGACCTGCCAGCCGCCCACTACTCGCACAGCAGCGGCCACCGCGACCTGACCCGGTTCGCCGGCCGGGAGGTCGCGGTGCTCGGGGCCGGGCAGGCGGCCCTGGAGACCGCGGCCCTGCTGGCGGAGGCCGGGGCGCGACCGTGTCTGGTGGCCCGGCGGCCCCGGCTGAACTGGAACACCGTCCCGCAGCCCCTGGAACGGTCCCCGCTGCGGGCCCTGCGCGACCCGCACAGCGGGCTGGGCACGGGATGGCGCAGTTGGGTGTGGTCGGAACTGCCGTGGGCGGTGCGCCGGCTGCCCGCGGCGACCCGGGAACGCATCGCCGCCACGGCGCTGGGGCCCGCCGGCGCCTGGTGGCTGCGGGACCGCTTCGAACAGCGGGTACCGGTGCTGCTCGGCCACCATCTGCACCGGGCGGTCGCGGCGGGCGACCACACCCGACTGGAGCTGACCTCCGCGACCGGGGAGTCCGTCGTCCTCGACACCTCGCACGTCATCTCGGCCACCGGATTCGCCCCCGACCTGCGCCGACTGGAACTGCTGGACGTCGGGCTGCGGACCGCGCTGCGCACCGTGGGCGGCGGCGGAACGCCCGAGCTGAGCGCGGGCTTCGAATCATCGTGGCCCGGGCTGTTCTTCGCGGGTCTGCTGACGGCTCCCTCATTCGGCCCTTCCATGCGATTCGTGCACGGTGCGGGCTTCACGGCGGGGAGACTGGTGAAGGGAGTCCTGGGGAGGCTCGGAGCCCGGGGTCGACTGCCGGGTTCCGCCCCCGGCGACCGGCTCGACCGGGCCGTCGCCGGGCACCCCGAGGCGTAGCCGCGGTGAGACGGGTACACGGTGAGAGGTGAGAGGGGTCGCGATGGGCGCGGAGCGAGCACAGGGCGGCCGTGGCTGGGTACGCATCCCCGCCAGCCGTGCGGAACAGCCGCCGGGCCGGCCCAAGGGCGCGACCTTCGGCCCCGGTGACCAGTCCACGATCTACCTCTCCCTGCTGAAGCGCTGGCGAGAGGCCGGACGCACCCTTCCGGGGCATCCTGACGAAGAGTGGGAGCGGCTGATCTCCCAGCCGTGCTGGCCCGGCCGTTAGGTGGTGTGACGCGTGGCAGCGGCGGAGCGACCCGACAGACCCGCGCCGGACGGCGGCATGCCCGTGACCGGAGCCGGGGAACGGCTCGCGCTGAACGGCATGGGCAGCTACGACTGGGACCTCGGCGCGGGGACCGTGTCGCTCGACGAGGCCGGCCTGGTCGTCTTCGACCTGGAGCCGGAGGAGTTCGACCACACCCCCGAGGGCCTGGGGCTGCGGATTCCGGCCGATGACACCGCGCGGCTCGCGGACACCGTGGTCGGGGTGCTGGACAGCGGTGAGGAGACGTACGGCTCCTATTTCACGGTGCGCCGGCGCGACGGCCGCGACCAGTGGACCCACATCCAGGGGAGGGTGCTGCGCGCCCCCGACGGTCGACCCCTGCGGATCGTCGGCATCGTCCGGGACGCGACGGCCGAGCTGGCCCACCTCACGGTGCTCCGGAAGCTGGAGTCGGCCCGCGCCCAGCAGGCCACCATCGTGCAGCGGACCACCGAGGCCCTGTCGCGGGCCGTGACCGTGGACGATGTGACGGCCACCCTGACGGGCACGGGAGCCTTGGAACGGCTCGGCGCGGACGGGCTCGCCCTCGGGCTCGTGGAGAACGGCGCCATCAAGATCATCGCGTTGAGCGGGGAGTCCCTGGAGATCCTCAACGAGCGCAGATTTACCCGGCTGGACGGTTCGCTGCCGCTGTCGCAGGCGGTCCTCAGCCGCAAGGCCCGGTTCGTCACCTCGCTGTCCGAGCTGGCGGCCGAGTTCCCGATGTTCACGGACTACCTGAACCGGATCCGCTACGACGCGGCCGCCTACCTGCCGCTGATCGCGCAGGCCAAGGCCATCGGCGGACTGGTCCTCTTCTACAAGCGGCTCAGCGAGTTCAGCCCCGAGGAACGCAACCTCTGCCTGGGCCTGGCCGGCATCGTGGCCCAGTCGCTCCAGCGGGCCCTGCTCTTCGACCAGGAACGGGAGTTCGCCACCGGCCTCCAGGCGTCGATGCTGCCGCGCCGGATCCCCGAGATCACCGGTGGCGAGATCGCGGTCCGCTACCACGCCGCCTGGAGCGGGCGCGAGGTCGGCGGCGACTGGTACGACGTGATCGCGCTGCCCC
Source organism: Streptomyces sp. NBC_00513 (assembly GCF_041431415.1). Taxonomy (GTDB): domain Bacteria; phylum Actinomycetota; class Actinomycetes; order Streptomycetales; family Streptomycetaceae; genus Streptomyces. Next base: position 3,492,313 of record NZ_CP107845.1, on the reverse strand, counting down.
GCGACCGGGTCGGCATCGTCGTGGGCGACGTGCAGGGCCACGACACCCACGCCGCCGCCATCATGGGCCAACTGCGCATCGCCCTGCGCGCCTACGCGGGGGAGGGGCACCCGCCGTCCACCGTGCTGGCCCGGGCCTCCCGCTTCCTCGCCGAACTCGACACCGAACGCTTCGCGACCTGCATGTACGCGCAGGTGGACCTGGAGACCGGAGGGGTACGCGCCGTCCGCGCGGGCCACCTCGGACCGCTGATCCGCCACACGGACGGCCGAACGGGCTGGCCCAACGTGCGCGGCGGCCTGCCCCTCGGACTCGCCTCGATCTTCGAACGGGAGGAGTTCCCCGAGACCCGGCTGGACCTGGTGCCCGGCGAGACCCTCGTGCTGTGCACCGACGGGCTCGTGGAGGAACCGGGAACTGCCATCACCCAGGGCATGGAGGCACTGGCCCATGCCGTCCGCAGCGGCCCCCAGGAGGCCGGGGCGCTCGCCGACCACCTCTCCGACCGGCTCTGGGAACGCTGGGGCTCAGGCGACGACGTGGCCCTGCTGGTGCTGCGCCGGGCTCCCGACCCGGGCACGCACCGGGCACCCCGCATCCACCAGTACATCCACCAGGCCGACCCCGAGGGCCTCTCGGAGGCCCGCTACGCCCTGCGGCAGGCCCTGCGCGACTGGGGCATGGCGGAACTCGCCGACGACGTGGAGCTGGCAGCGGGCGAACTGCTGGTCAACGCCCTGCTGCACACGGACGGCGGTGCGGTGCTGACCATGGAGGTGCTGCCGGAACCGGTGCGGCGGATCCGGCTGTGGGTCAAGGACCGCTCCAGCGTGTGGCCCCGCCGGCGCACCCCGGGGGAGTCGGCCACCACGGGACGCGGGCTGCTGCTGGTGGACGCGCTGGCCACGCACTGGGGGGTGGAGTCCCGGGGCGACGGAAAGGCCGTCTGGTGCGAGTTCGACGCCGGGGGCGTGCGGCCGGGCGCGGAGTGACCGGACGATCACCCCGAGTTGTGGCCTGCCGGAGGGGGAGTGATGATGCCGCCATGAAACGGATTCTGCTGTGCGCCGCCTGAACAGGGGCGCGATGACGGGCATCCTGGCCCTGCTCCTGCTGGCGGCCGGGGTGCCGAAGGCGGTGGACTGGACGACGGGGCGTCCGCACTCGGACCCCGGGTGTCAGACGGTGGCGTTCATGTCGATGACCGGTGTCGCCCCGGAGTGCCGTTGACGCGGGGGATCCGGTCCCGGCCGGCGACCGGGCTCCGATCCCGGCTGACGACCGGGCTCCGGTCCCGGCCGGCTACGGCGAGGACCCGGCAGCGGCCGTTCACGGCGAGGATCCGGTAGCGGCGGCTACCGGACCGGTCGGCGTCGGCGCCGGGATCACCGGTGGTCGAACACCTCGATGTTCTTCTCGTCCTCGGCGAGCGTGTCGATCGAACGCGGCATCAGCCCCGAGAAGTGGACCTCCTGAAGCTGCGCCACGGCCTCGGCGCGACCGGCGTGCAGGCCCGGCGTGAAGCGCACGGAGCCGCGCGCCTCCCAGCGGTGCCGCTCACCGTCGCAGCGGGCGTCGCCGGCGGCGATGGTGAGGCGGAGACCCTCCTGAACGACGGTCGCCTTGATCTGGACCGCCCCTCTGGGTGACGAGCCCTCGCAGAGGTAGGTCCCGGAAAGGGTGACGGAGCCTTCCTCGGTGATGTGGGCGTAAGGCTGTACGGAAATCTCCTGGTTGAAAACAGTGGCGTTCGCCGGAGTGGTGAATACCGAGGCGGCGGCCAGCGCGGAGAGCGCCGCGAGAGTAATTCGGCGGCCGGACATGACCATTTTTCCTCCAGTGGGAAGCGGATGGCGGGATGCTGCCGGAAGCATTCTGCTGGCAGTTGGCGGGCAACTCGCTCCCTACGCTCGTGTCGGTGTGTGCAATTGCCCGCTCGGGCGCGTGAAACTGACCGGAATACATCCCCGCCCCGAAGATCCCCGAAGGGATCCCGCATGCGTCAGCCCGCTTCCGTCCTCGCCGCAGCCGCCCTCCTGCCCCTCCTGCTGATGGGCGCCACCGCCTGTCAGAGCGTGCCCGAAGGGGCCGCCGTGGCCCCCGCGGCGGTACCCGCCGTCCCGGTGGACGACGGGGTGCCGGGAGCCGACGGCGACCCGGCCGCACCCGGCCCGGCGGTGGTGCGGGCGACCGCGAAGGACGCCCGTGTGGGTGACTCCGTACGGGTGCCGGGCCGGCAGGTGGGGCAGCACCTCCAGGTCGTGCTCAACGCGTACGTGGACCCGGCCGTCAGCGTCGAGAAGAACTTCGCACCGACCGCCGGGAAGCGCTGGGTGGCCGCCTCCATGTCGTTCGTCAACGTGGGGGGAGCCTCGTACGGGGCTCTCGGGAGCATGTGGGCGTACGACGGCGCGGGACAGCGCCACGCGGTCGTGCCCACCGGCGAACTGACAACCGGCAAACCCCTCGTCTTCGATTCCCTGGAGGTCGGTGAGCGGGCCGAGGGATGGGTGGCGTTCGAAATCCCGGAAAGCGCGCGCGTCGTACGGCTCCAGTACCAGGACGCGAACATGCAGGCGAATTCCGGAGGGGGATTCTGGGCCGTATAGCCCGCTCGGGTGAAAGGCCGCGAGGGGGTGGCCGAGAGGCCACTAAGGTGCGGCGCATGACTTCCACCCAAGCCGAAATCGACCGGTCCCAGCTCGGCACCCTTTCCGTGCTCGCCTGGATCGGTGACCCCTCCGAGGGTCACGACATCCCGTACCTCCTCGCCTACACCCTGGGCGACGGCCCGGGCGGCAAGGAGGCCGGCGAGGCGGCCGCCCGAGGTCTCCTGGAGGAGATCGGCCTGCCGATCGGGGACGTGGTCATGGACGGGACCCTCAAGGCGGCCACCTTCCCGGTGAAGATCCTGCTCGCCGACCACCAGATCGCGCTGACCCTGCCCGGTCTCAACGCCACCTGCACCGCCCCGCCGGAGTGGGTCGCCGCCGCCCACGAGAGCGGGCAGGCCTACTTCCTGTTCGCCACCCGCGCCTGGCCCGAGGCCGTTCCCGGGCAGCCGGTCTCCGCTGAGGTGCTCCAGGCCTTCGCGGGCGACGAGGAAGTGCTGACCAGCAGTGCCCACTGCGTGCTCACGGTGCAGAGCCTGCGCGGCTGACACGGCCCCGGCGCCACCGCCCACGCTCCGGCCGCCGGGCTCCCAGCCCGCCCGGTGGCCGGTCGCGGTGGCCAATCCCGGTGGCCGGTCGCGTCACGGCTGTTCGAAGGCGAAGCGGAGCGAACGCACCCGGTTGTCGAAGTTCGAACCCGCCAGATCCGGCAGGCCCACCGCGCGCAGCCCCACAGGCCGGGTCAGCAACTCCCGGAACAGTGACCTCATCTCCACCCGGGCCAGATGCGCGCCCAGGCAGAAGTGCGGACCGCCGCCCCCGAACCCCAGGTGCGGATTGGGCGAGCGGGTGATGTCGAAGGCGTCGGGGTCGGGGAAGACCGCCTCGTCGCGGTTGGCCGAGGCGTAGTACAGCACCACCTTGTCGCCGGGCGTGAACAGGTGCCCGCCGAGGTCGTGTTCGGCCACCACCGTGCGACGGAACTGGATGATCGGCGTCGAGTGGCGGATCATCTCGTCCACCGCGCCGTCCGCGTACGCCTCGAAGTCCGACAGCAGCAGATCGCGTTGGTCCGGGAAATCGGTCAGCAGGGTCAGCCCGTGCGTGATCGCGTTCCGGGTCGTCTCCACGCCGGCCACCATCAACAGCGAGAAGAACGCACCGAGCTGCCGGGCACCCAGGGCCTGGCCGTCCACGTTCGCGCAGACCAGCGCCGAGATGAGGTCGTCGGTCGGATTCCTGCGCCGTTCCCGCCCGATGCCCGCGACCATCCGCTGCATCCGGGCCAGCGCGCGCAACCCGCGCCCCGGCATCCGCAGCCGGGCGGCGAGACCCCGCTCCACGCCGATGTGTTCGGAGGCGTGGTTGACCCGGTCCGCGATCTCGGCCCGGTAGGCCTGCGGGATGCCCATCATGTTGCAGATGACCTCCAGCGGCAGCCGGGAAGCCACCGCCGAGACGAACTCGTCGGGCCGCTCGTCCAGCACGTCGTCCACGATCCTGGCCGCCACCGCGTGGATGTCCTCCTCGGCCGCGGCCAACAGCCTCGGGGTGAAGGCCCGCTGCACGACCTTGCGCAACCGCGCGTGGTCGGGGCCGTCCAGGTTGACCATGGAGTCCCCGAACAACGCCCGTACCCAACGCGGCGGCTCCGGGGTCGTGACCCCGGGCGCGCTCGCGAACACCTTGGGCAGCCGGCTCGCCTCCTGCACGTCCGCGTGCCGCACCAGGGCCCAGTGGCCCCGATCCCGGCCCTCGGGCACGTACACCGGGGAATCGAGCGCCCGCAGCCGGGCGAAAGCCGCCAGCCGAGTCTGCGGGGGTGACTGCCAGAAGGCCGGATCGGCCAGCTCGGCCCCCGGTCGGTCTTCGTACCGCTGTGCCGGGACTGTCATGCCCGCACCTTCTTCCCATTCGTCGGCAGCACGCCGAATCGCCCCCGACCGTCTTCACGCACCAGAACGCGCCCGCTCGGCCAAGGTCACGCCCACCGCCACCGTGGCGGCCGCCACCAGTCCGATCCACAGCACCGCGTGCTCGCCGGTCCAGGAGCACGCGAGGACGGCCAGGGCCGAGATCGGGAGCACCAGCTGCTGGGCCATGCCCCGCTTGAAGTGACGGGAGTGCAGGAACCACACGAAGAGCAGGAACAGCGCGGCCGGGACGGCCACCGCGAGGTTCGCGGCCAGGTCGGAGACGTGCGCCTTGCCCACCGCCTGCTCGATCGCCACCTCGATGCCGGCGCCGATCGCCGCCGCCGACGCCAGGATCACGAAGTGCCCGTAACCCCACGGGATGGCATCGCGGTTGGTGCGCAGCCCCTCGTGCACGGGGACCGCGAAGTAGATCCACCAGGCGGCGAAGACCAGCAGCAGACCGCCCGCCGCGATCGGCAGCAACTCGCCCAGTGCCTCGTGCTCGTCGATCGCCGACTGCACGGCGACCGTGCTGGCGGCGATGGTCTCGCCGAGCACGATGATGGTGAACAGGCCGTACCGCTCCGCGATGTGGTGCGGATGCCACGGCGTCTGGTGACCGTGCTCCGCGATGACCGGCACCGCCAACTCCGCCACCACCATGACCAGGAACAGCCACTGCCGGGCGCTCTCGGGGGCCAGGAGCAGCGCCGTCCAACCCGCCTGACAGATCAGCAGTCCCACCGCGTAGGTGATCGCGCAGCGGCGGGCCGGACCGCGCTCCCCGGCGGCCGCCCGCAGCCACTGGAAGGTCAGCGCGATGCGCATCACCAGGTAGCCGATGACCGCGACGGTCCAGTCGTTGTCGTTGAAGGCGCGCGGGATTCCGGCCGAGTACACGAGCACCCCGGAGATCTGCACCAGGGTCGCGATCCGGTACGGGATGTCGTCGACGTCGTAGGCGGAGGCGAACCAGGTGAAGTTCATCCAGGCCCACCACACCCCGAAGAACACGAAGAGGTAGCCGGTGATGCCGCTGCCCACGTGCCCCTCCGCCAGGGCGTGGACGAGTTGGCGGCCCGCCTGTGCCACGCCGACCACGAAACACAGGTCGAAGAAGAGCTCCAGGGGAGTCGCGGCGCGGTGGCTCTCGTCCCGGCTCCGGGCGGTCATCGGTACGTACGTCATACGGCCCAGCACAGCAGCCGGTCGCGGGTCGGCAGGCGAGGCGCGCGGCCCGTGGCGCCCGCGTACCCCGGGCGGACTCGTCGGGGGACATCGCGTGCCGGGGTTCGACGCCCCGGGCTTCGATGGGCAGGGCCGCGTGGAGCAGGGGTTCGACGCCCCGGGCTTCGATGGGCAGGGCCGCGTGGAGCAGGGCCTCGACGACCCGGGCTTCGACGACTCCGGCTTCGACGGGATGGGCACCGACTACCCCGGCCGGTCGTTCCCGGTGGTGGAGCCCCGGTCCTTGGCGCGGTGGACGGAGCGACCAACGCACTGCGTGGGACGGGACCTGCTTCCGTCGCTCACGGTGCGTTTCCTCTGACGCGTGCCACCCCGGCGCGGTACCGCCCGGGCCGCCCCATCGCGCACTGGATGCCGCAGGCCCCGTCCCACCTTCCGGCAGATCCCGGTGATCTTCCGGGACCAGCACATGCGGGCGGCCGAGGGTCAGGGCCCGGCAGCGCGGGAGGCCGCGATACAGCAGTCCGAGATGGAGGCCGGCGCCGTCACCGGCTTCTCCTCGGCCGGCGCCGCATCCGGTTTCTTCTTCATCTCCTTCTTCATCCCCGCGATGTTCGCGGGGATGGCGGTGACCAACGCGCTGTGGTTGTTCATCGGCTTCTACGCCACCTGTCTCGCCGTGTGCCGGCGGTTCCACGCTCGTGAGGGCGCGGAAGCCCCCAGCCGAGCGGGGCCGGAGGCGGGGGTCGGGGCGGCCGTACCCTGGAGCCATGAGTACCGCCCCCGCCTCCGACCCGCAGGACGCGCACCACGCGCCCGTGTCCACGCCCGATCCCGCGGCCCCTGCGGCCAAGCCGAAGCCGAAGGCCAGGATCGACTTCGACGACCCGCTGGACCGGCAGTCCTCGGACGACACCGACCGGGGATGGGGCGAGCGACCCCCCGCCGGCGGAAGCGCGGCCGACCTGGCCCGCTTCCTCGACGAGAAGCCCCCGCACCACGTCTGAGCGGGCGGGCTCAGAGCGAGCCGTCGCGCCCCTGCCCGTACCCCGGACCCTGGCCGTAGCCGGGGTTCTGCGCGTAGCCGGGGCCCTGCGCGTAGCCCGAGCCCTGGCCGTAACCCGGAGCCTGGCCCTGGCCCTGGCCCTGGCCCTGGCCCTGGCCCTGCCCCGCTCCACGGCCGTCGACCGCACCGGAGACGGACGCCGTGCGCTGTGCCACCAGGGTGTCCCGGATCTCCTTGAGGACCACCAGCTCGGTGATCTCCATCGTCTCCTGGACGCCTTCCCTGGCCTTGCGGCGCTGCTCGACCTTGGCGAGGTACTTCGCCATCGGCAGCACCATCAGGAAGTAGACGACGGCCGCGGTGATCAGGAAGGTCAGCGTGGCGTTCAGCACGGAACCCCACATGATGTTCACGCCGGTCGGCTCGCCCTTGGCGTTGACCCCACAGGTGTCCTTCAGACACGAGGAGTAGACGTCCAGGTTCTTCGTTCCGACGGCTCCGACCAGCGGGCTGATGATCCCCTTCACGATGGAGTTCACGATGTTCGTGAACGCCGCACCGATGACCACGGCCACCGCGAGGTCGACCACGTTGCCGCGCATCAGGAAGGCCTTGAAGCCTGCCAGGACGCTCTCCTTCTTGTTCTCGCTCACCACTGAGCCTCTCTTCACATCCACAAAACACGGAGCCAACGGTTCCGAAAGCTACGGCAGTACGGGCCGGGCGTGTCCAATCGGTCCTCACCTCAAGGTGACTTGATTGGGCGCGTGTGCGATTCAGCACAGGGTCACCGCCAGGCGTGACACACTGCCCACCCCCACGAGGGCCCGCGCGGTTTCCCGGGGCACGGACAGGACCACCAACGCCCCGCCGTCCCCGACACCCTGCTCGGGCTCCGGCACTTCGGCAACTCGGGCCGCCGTCGCCACCACCCGGGGCGGTCCCGCCCGCTCCGCCGCCACCACGTCCACCCGGTCTCCGGGGCGCAGCAGCCGCACGGTCGCCGCGTCCGCGATGCGCACGGGGGCCGACACCATCCGCACCACCGCGGGCGGTGGCTTCGCCTCGGGCGGCGCACTGCCCCGGGAGGCCCGCGCCTCCGTCCCGCCCGCGGTCAGCAGGGCCGCCACGACGGCCAGGCCGGCCGCGCCGACCCGCCGCCGACGTCGCAGGGCACGCCGCAGCCGGTCCCCGCCCCGCCCCACGCGGAGCGGCGGGAAGAGGGGGACGGGACGCGCGGGGGGACACGCGGAGGAGAGGGGAAGCCGGGAAGCAGTCCTGGACATGATGAACACCGCCGAATCGCTCGTGCGCCGATGTCCGGGCCGACGCCCGGACACCCCTCACGATCCGCCGCCCCGCCCGTCTGTGCTCGGGCCTGTGGACGATCCCCAGGTTGTGGACAACCCCGCCACCCCCACGGGGGACCGGCGCGCACGCTTCAGCCCGCGTTCGGGTTCCGGCAGGCCTCCGCGAACCCCTGGCTGGTCAGCCCGAAGGCGCTGTTGACGCGCGAGCGCCAGTTCTCCAGCGCGACCATCGCGGTGAGCTCGACGAACGCGGCCTCGCCGAGACGGGCGATCAGCTCGGCGGCCAGCGCGTCCGTGACGGTCGGCTCGGTCTCGGTCATGGCCTCGGCGTACTCCATGACCAGCAGTTCCGGCTCGGTGAAGACGTCACGGGCCTCGCGCCAGCGCGGCACGTTCCGGGCCTTCTCCGGGGACAGACCCTTCTCGTGCCCCTCCCAGTAGCCGAAGTCCACGCACCACGAGCAGTTGACGCGGGCCGCCGCCGCCATCACGGCGAGATGCTTCAACTGTCCGTCGAGAGCCCCCCACTTCGCCACCTGCCGTTCGAGGCGGACGTACGCGAGGAGGACGCGGGCGTTGTGCCCGTACGCGAGGCCGGGCGCGAGCACCTTGCCGTAGGCGCGGCGCGCGTACCAGGCGCCGAGGCGGTTGAGGAGGGTGCGGGGCGGGGTGAGCGAGATGCGCGGCATGGTGGTCGCCTCCTGTGCGGGACGGCCCCGATGGCCGGTCCTCCACAGCTCTGACCGCACAGCCCCGCGGAACGTGACACCCCGCCTCCCGCGAGCCCCACCGCGCCCACCGGAACGCCCGCCCGTCGAATCCGCGCCCCACGAGGGCCGAAGGTCCGCGCCTGGCGAACCCGCGCCCCGCGAGCGCCGCCGGTCCGCGCCTGGCAAACCCCGGCACACGGACCGCCTCCGGGACCGCCGGGCCCCGACTGCCCCGACTGCGCCGGCCACGTCATCCACGTCGGCCAAGGCGGCTACGTCGGCCAAGGCGGCTGGGCCGGCCACGTCATCCACGTCGGCCAAGGCGGCCACGTCGGCCACGTCGGCCAAGGCGGCTACGGCAGTTCGATGCCCAGGTCCCAGCCGTCGTGCGCGTGCGTGCACAGGCAGGCGCGGGACTCCGTCGGGGGCAGGGCCGCCACCGCGTCGAAGAGCACCTCGCGCAGGCGCCCGACGTTCTCGCCGAACACCTTGAGGACCTCGGTGTGGGACACGCCCTCGCCGGTCTCGGCGCCCGCGTCCAGGTCGGTCACCAGCGCCATGGAGGTGTAGCAAAGCCCCAGCTCACGGGCGAGGACCGCCTCCGGGTGGCCCGTCATGCCGACCACCGACCAGCCCGCCGCGGCGTGCCAGCGCGACTCGGCGCGCGTCGAGAACCGCGGCCCCTCGATGACGACCATGGTGCCGCCGTCCACGGGCTCCCAGTCCCGGCCGCGGGCCGCGGCCAGGGCCACGTCGCGGCCGACGGGGCAGTAGGGGTCGGCGAAGGTGGTGTGCACGACGTTCGGGACGCTGCCGTCGGGCAGCGGCTCCCCGTCGAAGAAGGTCTGGGCGCGGGTCTTCGTACGGTCGACCAGCTGGTCGGGGACGAGCAGTGTGCCCGGACCGTACTCGGCCCGCAGGCCGCCCACCGCACAGGGGCCGAGCACCTGGCGGACGCCGACCGAGCGCAGGGCCCACAGGTTGGCCCGGTAGTTGATCTTGTGCGGGGGCACGGTGTGGCTGCGTCCGTGGCGCGGCAGGAAGGCCACCGACCGGCCGGCCAGCTCGCCCAGGTACAGGGAGTCGCTGGGAGGCCCGTACGGGGTCTCGACCCGCACCTCCGTGACGTCCTCCAGGAAGGAGTAGAAGCCCGAGCCGCCGATGACACCGATCTCTGCATTCGCCATGCGGTCAGCCTAACCGGGCATGCGTGAGGCCCCGCTGCCCTGAGAGGGCTGCGGGGCCTTACGGAAGACTGACGGGATCAGGCAGCCGAGGTGGAGCTGCCGCTTCCGGACGTCGAGGACGACGAGGCGGCCGGGGCGGCGGCCGTCGAGGTCGTGGACGACGTGGACGCGGGCTTCGAGGCAGGGGTGCTGCTCGACGACGCGCCGCGGCTGTCGTTCCGGTAGAAGCCGGAGCCCTTGAAGACGATGCCGACCGCGGAGAACACCTTCTTCAGGCGTCCGTCGCAGTTCGGGCACACGGTCAGTGCGTCATCGGTGAACTTCTGCACGGCCTCAAGGCCCTCACCGCACTCGGTGCACTGGTACTGGTAGGTCGGCACGAATTTCCTCCTGGCACTCTGACTCAATGAGTGCTAACGACGCTCCATGGTGACGTATTCCGGCCGATCAGTCCACCGTCCTCGGCACGCGGTGACCCAGGCCACGCTCAGACGGTGGTCAGATCACGCTGCCTGCCCCGCCGGGCGGTGGTGCCCGTGACGGTCTCCTCGTCGGTCGCGGAAGCGGTCTCGGCGTTCTCCGGGGCGTCGCCCGAGTCGGCCTCCGTGGCGCTCTCGTGGGTGGACGAGGCGTTCACGATCCGGCTCGGCGCCTGCGGCGCGAGCTTGGCCCGCAGGGCCAGCAGGGTGACCAGCGCCAGGGCGGTGGCCGCCAGCGGCACCAGGAAGCCGTACGAGGAACCGTGCGCGTCGGTCAGTCGGCCGGCGACGATCACCGCGATGGCCTGCCCGAAGGCGACCGCGCCGGTGAGCCAGGTGAAGGCCTCGGTGCGGGCGTTCGCCGGGATCAGCGACTCGACCATGGTGTAGCCGGTGATCAGGGCCGGGGCGATGCACAGTCCGACGAACAGGCCGAGCGCGGCCAGCGGGACCGTCGAGTCGGCGGTCCACAGCAGGGACGCGAAGGCGGTCAGGCCGATGTAGCCGAACAGCAGCCGGCGGCGCGGGCCGATCTTCCAGGCGATGGCGCCGCAGGCGATGCCGGCGATCATGTTGCCCGCGGCGAAGATGCCGTACAGCAGGCCGTTGGCGCCTGGGTTGCCGATCTCGTTGGAGAAGGCGGCCAGGGAGACCTGCATGCCGCCGAAGACGGCGCCGATCCCGAGGAAGGCGACGATCAGGACGCGCAGACCGGGGGAGGTCAGGGCCGAGACGCGCTTGGCCTCGCCGGTGACCTGGACGTGTGCCGGGGGCTGGGTCCGACGCTGCGCGGCGAACAGCAGTCCGCCGAGGAGGCTCAGGGTGGCCTCGGTGATCAGACCGGCGGCGGGGTGGATGCCGGTGCACAGGGCGGTCGCGAGGACCGGGCCGACGACGAAGGTGAACTCGTCGGTGACGGACTCGAACGCGGCGGCCGTCGGCAGCAGCGGGGAGCCCTCCAGCTTCGCGGCCCAGCGGGCCCGGACCATCGGGCCGACCTGCGGCACCGAGGCGCCGGCGGGGATCGCGGCGGCGGCGAGCGCCCAGACCGGCGCGCCGGCCAGGGCCAGCGCGGCCAGGCCGGTGACGGCGGCGGAGTGGATCAGTACGACCGGCAGCAGGACGGCGCTCTGGCCGTGGCGGTCGGTGAGGTTGCCCATCACGGGGGCGCACAGCGCCATGGAGATGCCGGTGACGGCGGCGACGATGCCGGCGTTGGCGTAGGAGCCGGTGGTGTGCTGGACGAGCAGCAGGATGCTGATGGTCAGCATGCCGAACGGCAGTCGGGCGGCGAAGCCCGGGAGCAGGAAGCCGAGGGCGCCGGGAGTGCGAAGGAGTTGTCCGTAGCCGGGGCGGGCGGACGTGTCGGTCGTGACCGCGGATGTCACGGCCTGGCCTTTCCGCTGCCTGGTAGAACTCCCCGACTGCGGACGATGCATCACCTTGTGAGCGATCGCACCCGTACATGTGGGAGCCCCGAGAGCTGTCCTCTTGCGCAGAACCGAGTGATACCTGGGCGCCCACTGCGGGAGGGTGCCACGGCCGCTTTGCGGTCGCGCCAGCTCTGCGTCAGGCAGAGTTGGTTCGATGTGGTGTGCCTTCATCGTACAGGGACATTCCCTATCACGCCCTGTGATTACGACGACAGGTGGTGCCTCCACCTGGGATTAACTGGAACTTCGCATTCCAGAACCCGTGAATATGGGGATTTGGCGGGGCATACTCCCCCGAAAATGGCCGAATTAGAACGTCGCTCTAACGTCGGCCTCGCGTGAAGCGTTCACTTTGGAGCCGCTCGAACGAACCCTCGCGCGCTCTCGTGTCGCCTTCACGCGTGCCCCTCACCCGTTCCGAGCCAGCCCGCGAGCTTGCCGCCCCGCGCCACCGCGCGCAGCCGCGCCTCCGCCGCGTCACGCACCGGATCCGTGGCCACGACCAGCAGCTCGTCGCCGCGCCGCAGCACGGTGGAGGGCGCCGGTACGAAGCTCTTCGCGTCCCGGACCACCAGGGTCACCGAGGCCCCCGCCGGCAGACGCAGTTCGCCGACCTCCACGCCGTGCATCCGCGAGGCGGCCGGGATGGAGAAGGACAGCAGGTGCCCGCGCAGCTTCTCCAGCGGCGCCGACTCGATGCCCAGGTCGGCGGCGCTCTCGTCGGTGTCCCCGAGCTTCAGCTTGCGCGCGAGCCAGGGCAGCGTCGGCCCCTGGACCAGCGTGTAGACGACGACGAGCACGAAGACGATGTTGAAGACCCGATCGCTGCCCTCGATCCCGGAAACCATGGGGATGGTCGCCAGGATGATGGGCACGGCGCCGCGCAGGCCCGCCCACGACATCAGGGCCTGTTCCTGCCAGGGGAGGCGGAACGGCAGGAGGGAGACGAAGACCTCCAGCGGGCGCGCGACCATCGTCAGCACCAGCCCGATGATCACCGCCGGCCAGAAGTCATGGATCAGTTCGTGCGGGGTGACCAGCAGGCCGAGCAGCACGAACATGCCGATCTGCGCGATCCAGCCGAGTCCGTCGGCGAACCCGCGGGTGGCCGGCCAGTGCGGCAGCTTCGCGTTCCCGAGCACCATGGCGGCGAGGTACACCGCGAGGAAGCCGGAGCCGTGCGCCATGGCGCCGGCCGCGTACGCGGTGATGGCGATGGCCATCACGGCGATCGGGTAGAGGCCCGAGGCGGGGAGCGCCACGTGCCGCAGTCCGTACGAGCCGAGGAAGCCGACGGCCAGGCCGATCGCGGCGCCGATCGCCAGCTCCAGTGCGATCTTCCCGATCAGCAGGTACCAGGGGTCCACGGGGCCGACGGTCGCGAAGGCGACGACCAGGATGACCACGGGGGCGTCGTTGAAGCCGGACTCCGCCTCCAGCACACCCGTGATCCGGGAGGGGAGCGGGACCTTGCGCAGTACGGAGAAGACGGCGGCGGCGTCCGTCGAGGAGACGACGGCGCCGATGAGGAGGGCCTGCCGCCATTCGAGCCCGACGAGGTAGTGCGCCCCCGCCGCGGTGACGCCGACGCTGATCGCGACGCCCACCAATGACAGTGAGATCGCGGCCGGCAAGGCCGGTTTGATCTCTTTCCACTTGGTGCCCAGACCACCCTCGGCGAGGATCACGACGAGCGCGGCATAGCCGATGACCTGGGTCAGTTCGGCGTTGTCGAAGACGACGTTGCCGATCCCGTCCTGGCCTATCGCGATGCCTATGCCGAGGTAGATGAGCAGGCTGGGGAGGCCGCTGCGTGAAGAGATGCGTACCGCCGCGACGGCGACGAGCAGCACGAGCGAGCAGACCAGCAGGAGCTCATTGAGCGTGTGGACAGTCAGCGGGCGGCCCTTTCCTCAGAGCGCCCGCGGATCGACGGATCGTTCCTCCCGGGGCGCGTCCGGCAAGTACTTCGTTACCTTACCTAATCTTTGACGATTCCTTGACGCGATAGTCACATTGTGAATCGCCGTAACGGCCCTGTCCTCAGCAGCTCGACCCCTGGCGGATCATCGGACCCGGTCCTGCGCCTATGGTTGCTCCCAGCACTCCCAGGACCACCCTGCCCCTCTAAGGACAGCGATGCCCGCCAACGAAACCGGCCCTTCCGTCAAGAAGAAGGGACGACGCGCACGTCTGATCGTGCTCGTCATGGTCCTGGCGCTCTTGGCGGGCCTCGGCTACGGGGCTTACTGGAGCGTCGACAGCGTGCGCGCCTCCTTCCCCCAGACCACCGGCTCCCTGAAGGTCCCCGGCCTGACCGGGACCGTCGACGTCAAGCGTGACGAGCACGGGATCCCGCAGCTCTACGCCGACAGCGACGAGGACCTCTTCCGCGCCCAGGGATTCGTCCACGCGCAGGACCGCTTCTGGGAGATGGACGTCCGCCGTCACATGACGTCCGGGCGGCTCTCCGAGATGTTCGGCTCCGGCCAGGTCGAGACCGACGCCTTCCTGCGCACCCTCGGCTGGCGCCAGGTCGCGCAGGCCGAGTACGACACCAAGCTCTCACCGGAGACGAAGAAGTACCTCCAGGCCTACGCCGACGGTGTCAACGCGTACCTGAAGGGGAAGTCCGGCAAGAGCCTGTCCGTCGAGCACGCCGCCCTCAAGCTCAGTGACGACTACGCGCCCGAGCAGTGGACCCCGGTCGACTCGGTGGCCTGGCTCAAGGCGATGGCCTGGGACCTGCGCGGCAACATGCAGGACGAGATCGACCGCTCGCTGATGTCGGGCAAGCTCTCGCCGCAGCAGATCAACGAGCTCTACCCGGCGTACCCCTTCGACCGGAACAAGCCGATCGTCGACGGCGGCGCGGTCACGGGCGGCAAGTACGCCCCGCAGGGCCAGGCGGGCAACGGCAACGGCAGCGGTAACGGTTCCGGCAACGGCTCGGGCTCGGGCGGTGGCTCCGCCAACGGCTCCGGCAACGGCGCGGGCACCGGCTCGCAGGCCTCCCTGAACTCGGGCACCACCACCGGCCTCGCCAACGACGCCACCGCCCAGGGCGCGAGCGTCGGCCTGCGCACCGGGCTGACCTCCCTCGCCAAGACCCTCGACCAGATCCCGGCCATCCTCGGCCCCAACGGCAGCGGCATCGGATCCAACTCCTGGGTCATCGCCGGCAAGTACACGACCACCGGCAAGCCGCTGCTGGCGAACGACCCGCACCTGTCCCCGCAGCTGCCCTCGGTCTGGTACCAGATGGGCCTGCACTGCCGCGCGGCCTCGCCCCGGTGCCAGTACGACGTCGCCGGCTACACCTTCTCGGGCATGCCCGGCGTGGTCATCGGCCACAACGCCGACATCGCCTGGGGCATGACCAACCTCGGGGCCGACGTCACCGACCTCTACCTGGAGCAGGTCAAGCCCGAGGGCTACCTCTACGGCGACAAGGTCGTCCCCTTCGTCACCCGCGAGGAGACGATCAAGATCGCCGGCGGTGGCGAGAAGAAGATCACCGTCCGCACCACGAACAACGGGCCGCTGGTCTCCGACCGCAGCGACGACCTCGCCGGCGTCGGCACCCGAGCCCCGGTGGCGAGCTCCGCCCCCGACCGCGGCAACGGCTACGCCGTCGCCCTGCGCTGGACGGCGCTGGACCCGGGCAAGTCGATGGACGCGGTCTTCAAGATCAACCGGGCCAAGGACTTCAACAGCTTCCGCGCCGCGGCGCGCGACTTCGAGGTCCCCTCGCAGAACCTGATCTACGCCGACAACAAGGGCCCCAACGGCAACATCGGCTACCAGGCACCCGGCCGCGTCCCGATCCGCACCACGGGCGACGGCCGCATGCCGGCTCCCGGCTGGGACCCGAAGTACGCCTGGAAGGGCGGCAAGGACGGCAACGCGGGCTACATCCCGCAGGACGAGATGCCGTGGGACCTGAACCCGGCCCGCGGCTACATCGTCACCGCCAACCAGGCGGTCGTCGAGAGCGGCACCGGCGCGGGGAAGTACCCGCACCTGCTCACCACCGACTGGGGATACGGCGCCCGCAGCCAGCGGATCAACGACCTCATCGAGGCGAAGACCAAGGACAACGGCAAGATCTCCACCGATGACATGCGGACCATGCAGATGGACAACAGCAGCGAGATCGCCGCGCTGCTGACCCCGATGCTGGCCAAGATCCAGATCTCCGACCCGGACGTGCGCTCCGCGCAGAAGCTGCTGGACGGCTGGAACTACACCCAGGAGCCCGACTCGGCGGCGGCCGCGTACTTCAACGCGGTCTGGCGCAACATCCTCAAGCTGTCCTTCGGCGACAAGATGCCGAAGGAGCTGCGGGTCGAGGGCAGCTGCATGAACGTCCGCGCGGAGAGCACGGGCCCGGTCGACGACCTCGCCGAGACGGTCCGCGAGTGCGGTACGCGCGGCCCCGACTCGGCGCAGCCCGACGGCGGCGACCGCTGGTTCGAGGTGGTCCGGCGCCTGGTCAAGGACGAGAAGTCGGCCTGGTGGCAGGCGCCCGCCGCGCGCAACAAGCCGGCCACCAAGACCCGCGACGAGCTGTTCGCGCGCGCCATGAAGGACGCCCGCTGGGAGCTGACCGCCAAGCTCGGCAAGGACCAGTCCACCTGGAGCTGGGGCCGCATGCACCAGCTGACGCTGAAGAACCAGACCATCGGCACCGAGGGCCCGGGCTACCTGCAGTGGCTGCTGAACCGGGGCCCCTGGAACCTGGGCGGCGGCGAGGCCACCGTCAACGCCACCGGCTGGAACGCCTCCAGCGGCTACGGGGTGACCTGGGTGCCGTCGATGCGGATGGTCGTGAACCTCAACGACCTGGACAAGTCCCGCTGGATCAACCTGACCGGCGCCTCGGGGCACGCGTACCACTCCCACTACACCGACCAGACGACGCTGTGGGCCAAGGGCGAACTGCTGGACTGGCCCTTCGGCAAGGCGGCCGTCGACAAGGCCACGGTCGACACGCTCACGCTGAAGCCGTAAGCGACACGGCTCAGAAACGGATCACCCCCGACGGGGTGGCCACCGCCTGAACGGGGTGGTCGTGCGGTTCCTCCGGGACCCGCGCGACCACCTCTTCGTCGTGGAGGAGCACGACGAGCGCGGGACGCGCCCCGGCCCGCTCCAGCCGTTCCAGCACCCGGTCGTACGAGCCTCCTCCGCGCCCGAGCCGCATGCCGCGCCGGTCCACGGCCAGCCCCGGCAGCAGGACGGCATCGGCCCCGGTGACCGCGTCCGGGCCGAGGGGCGGCCCGGCCGGTTCCAGCAGTCGGATCTTCCCCGGGTGCGCGGCCTCGGCGAGGCTGTCGGGGCCCTCGTACACGGCCCAGTCGAGGTCGTTGTCGGGGAGCAGCAGGGGCAGCAGGACCCGCTTGCCGGCGGCCCGGAGCGCGTCGAGCAGTTCCCTCGTGCCGGGCTCGCCGCCGACGGAGACGTACGCGGCGACCGTGCGGGCGTCGGCGAGTTCGGGCAGTTCCAGGGCGGTGCGGGAGAGCGCGAGGGCCGCCGCGCGACGGGCCTCGGGGGACAGGGAGCGGCGGGCGGCGAGGAGTTCACGACGCAGAGTGGCCTTCTCGGCCACCGGGGCCGCCGGGTTTCGGGAGGGCTGTGACTGCTTCTCTACCACGGCTGACTCAACTATCCTTTCAAACCATCCGATAAGCGGTCTTATTTGTCGGAATCTGTCCTGGTGGTTCTGTAGGACCCACTATCGTGCTGCCCATGACTCAGTCGCACCCCGTGATCAAGAAGGCCGTCATCCCGGCCGCGGGCCTCGGCACTCGGTTCCTTCCGGCAACCAAGGCGACCCCCAAGGAAATGCTTCCGGTCGTCGACAAGCCGGCGATCCAGTACGTCGTCGAGGAGGCCGTCTCCGCCGGCCTGGACGACGTACTCATGATCACAGGACGCAACAAGCGCGCCCTCGAAGACCATTTCGACCGGAACTACGAGCTGGAATCGGCCCTCATCGCCAAGGGTGACGACGACCGTCTCAAGAAGGTCCAGGAGTCCAGCGACCTCGCGACCATGCACTACGTGCGCCAGGGCGACCCGCGCGGACTCGGGCACGCCGTGCTCTGCGCCGAGCCGCACGTGGGCCGCGAGCCCTTCGCCGTCCTGCTCGGCGACGACCTCATCGACCCCCGCGACCCGCTGCTGCGCCGCATGGTCGACATCCACGCCGAGACCGGCGGCACCGTCGTCGCCCTCATGGAGGTCGACCCCGCCAGCGTCCACCTCTACGGCTGCGCCGCCGTCGCGCCGACCGACGATCCCGACGTCGTACGGGTGACCGGACTCGTGGAGAAGCCGGACGCGGCGGACGCACCCAGCAATTACGCGGTCATCGGACGCTATGTCCTCAACCCGGCGATCTTCGGCATACTGCGGGAGACCGAGCCGGGCCGCGGCGGGGAGATCCAGCTCACCGACGCCCTGCAGAAGCTGGCCGCCGACGAGAGCGTGGGCGGCCCGGTGCACGGCGTGGTCTTCCGCGGCCGCCGCTACGACACCGGGGACCGCGGGGACTACCTGCGGGCCATCGTCCGTCTCGCGTGCGAGCGTGAGGACCTGGGCCCGGAGTTCCGCACCTGGCTTCACCGTTACGTCACGGAGGAGATGTAGCACCTTGACCAGTTCCGCACCGCAGGGCACCGATCACGACCGTCTGTGGTCGGTGGACGAGCACCTCGCGGACATCCTCGCCGCCGTCCGGCCGCTGGAGCCCATCGAACTCCAACTGCTCGACGCCCAGGGCTGTGTCCTGGTCGAGGACGTCACCGTGCCCGTCGCCCTCCCGCCCTTCGACAACAGCTCGATGGACGGGTACGCCGTCCGCACGGCCGACGTCCAGGGCGCGAGCGAGGAGTTCCCCGCGGTGCTGACGGTCATCGGGGACGTCGCCGCCGGCAGCGGTGAGCTGCCCACGGTCGGCCCCGGACAGGCCGCCCGCATCATGACCGGCGCCCCGCTGCCGCCCGGCGCGGAAGCCGTCGTACCGGTCGAGTGGACCGACGGCGGGACCGGTGGCGGTGCCGCGGTCGGCATGACCCCGGCCAGCTCCGCGCCCGAGGGCGCGGGCGGCGAGGTACGGGTCCACCGCGCCGCCGAGGCCCGGGCGCACGTCCGCTCGCGCGGCAGCGACGTACAGGCCGGGGACCTCGCCCTGGCCGCCGGCACGGTGCTCGGCCCGCCGCAGATCGCCCTGCTCGCCGCCATCGGACGGGGCACGGTGCGGGTGCGGCCGCGGCCCCGCGTGGTCGTCCTGTCCACCGGCAGCGAGCTGGTCCAGCCGGGCGAACCGCTGACCGCGGGCACCATCTACGACTCCAACAGCTTCGCGCTGGCCGCCGCCGCGCGCGACGCCGGGGCCATCGCCTACCGGGTCGGCGCGGTCGCCGACGACGCGGACACCCTGCGCTCCACCATCGAGGACCAGCTGGTCCGGGCCGACCTGCTGGTCACCACCGGCGGCGTCAGCGTCGGCGCGTACGACGTGGTCAAGGAGGCCCTGACCGCCGTGGCCGCCGGCGAGGACGACGTGGACGGCGGCGGCATCGACTTCCGCAGGCTGGCCATGCAGCCCGGCAAGCCCCAGGGCTTCGGCACCGTCGGCCCCGACCACACCCCGCTGCTGGCGCTGCCCGGCAACCCGGTCTCCTCTTACGTCTCCTTCGAGCTGTTCGTGCGCCCCGCCATCCGCACCCTGATGGGCCTGCCGGAGTCCGCCGTCAGCCGTCCGGTGGTACGGGCCGAACTCAAGGCCGACAAGGCCATCGGCTCCCCGGCCGGCCGCCGGCAGTTCCTGCGCGGCGCGTACGACCCGCGGAGCGCGACGGTCAGCCCGGTCGGCGGATCCGGGTCGCACCTGATCGCCGCGCTGGCGCACGCCGACTCCCTGATCGTCGTACCGGAGGACGTCACCTCGGTGGAGCCGGGGGCCGAGCTGGAAGTGGTCCTGCTCGGCTGAGGTGCCGCGGGTGCGGGTAGCGTGTTGCACCACACAGGCCCTTGCGGGGCCCGGAGCGGGAGCGGCACC
Source organism: Streptomyces sp. NBC_00513 (assembly GCF_041431415.1). GTDB lineage: Bacteria > Actinomycetota > Actinomycetes > Streptomycetales > Streptomycetaceae > Streptomyces. Next base: position 3,472,404 of record NZ_CP107845.1, on the reverse strand, counting down.
AGATATGAGCACGCAGAGCAGGCTGACGCACATCGACGAGGCCGGCGCGGCCCGGATGGTGGACGTGTCGGCGAAGGACGTCACCACCCGGACGGCGCGAGCCAGCGGACGGGTCCTCGTCTCCCCCCGGGTCGTCGAACTGCTGCGGGGCGAGGGCGTACCGAAGGGCGACGCCCTCGCCACCGCGCGGATCGCCGGGATCATGGGCGCGAAGAAGACCCCCGACCTGATCCCGCTCTGCCACCCGCTGGCCGTCTCGGGCGTGAAGGTGGACCTGAGGGTCGCCGACGACGCCGTCGAGATCCTCGCCACCGTGAAGACCACGGACCGCACGGGCGTCGAGATGGAAGCGCTCACCGCGGTCGCGGTCGCCGGACTCACCGTGATCGACATGATCAAGGCCGTCGACAAGGGCGCCGTCATCACGGACGTCCGGGTGGAGGAGAAGACCGGCGGCAAGTCGGGCGACTGGACCCGCGCGTGAACGCCCCGCGCGGCGGCGAGGTCCACAGCCACCTGAGCCACGTACCACCGGTGGCGGGCGAGGCCTGGGCGGCACGGCCCGACGCCCCCGAGGCACCGCCCGTGACGCGCGCGCTGGTGGTCACCGCCTCCAACCGCGCCTCGCAGGGCGTGTACGCCGACAAGGGCGGCCCGCTGCTGGCCGAGGCACTGGGCGCGCTCGGCTTCGCCGTGGACGGCCCGCGCATCGTCCCGGACGGGGACCCCGTCGAGCAGGCGCTGCGCGAGGGCGTGGCCGCCGGATACGACGTCATCCTGACCACCGGCGGCACCGGCATCTCGCCGACCGACCGGACCCCCGACGCCACCGCGAAGGTCCTCGACTACGAGATCCCCGGGATTCCGCAGGCCATCCGCGCGGAGGGCCTGGCGAAGGTGCCGACCGCGGCGCTGTCCCGGGGGCTGGCGGGGGTCGCGGGCCACACGCTGATCGTGAACCTGCCCGGCTCCACCGGCGGGGTCCGCGACGGCCTCGCGGTGCTGTCCCGGATCCTGCCGCACGCCGTGGACCAGATCCGGGGTGGCGACCACCCGAGACCGTCGGGGAGCGCGAGCTGAACGGCCCGTCCTGGCCCGTGGTGCTGACGGACGGCGACGTCACGCTGCGGCCGATAAAGCTGCGGGACCAGCGCGCCTGGCGCGAGGTCAACCGCCGCAACCGCGAGTGGTTGCGGCCGTGGGAGGCCACGATCCCGCCGCCCGCGCCGTGGGGGCCGGTGATCCACCGGCCGACGTACCGTCAAATGGTGCGCCACCTGCGGGCGGAGGCGAACGCGGGGCGGATGCTGCCGTTCGTCATCGAGTACCAGGGGCGGCTCGTCGGCCAGTTGACGGTCGCCGGGATCACCTGGGGCTCGATGTGCGCGGGCCACGTCGGCTATTGGGTGGACCGCGACGTGGCGGGGCGCGGGGTGATGCCGACGGCCGTCGCGCTCGCCGTGGACCACTGCTTCGCGAAGGTCGGGCTGCACCGCATCGAGGTGTGCATCAGGCCGGAGAACGGGCCCAGTCGACGGGTCGTCGAGAAGCTCGGATTCCGCGAGGAGGGCGTGCGACCGCGCTACCTCCACATCGACGGGGCGTGGCGGGACCACCTGGTCTTCGCGCTCACGGTGGAGGAGCTCCCCGAGGGGCTGCTGAGCCGTTGGCACCGGACGGCCGGGCACCGCGGAGCCCCGCCGAAATAGTCGAATCGCAAACGCGTTCGAATTCCGCGCGGGATTCGCCCATAACCTGATCCGAAGAATCACAAAAAAAGTCCGTGATATCAGCGAGATCGTGCGACACACCGGCTCAATTGGCTGATCCGCCGGCCCGCGCCCCTCTACGGTGTGTGGTGTGAGCAGCAGCGGCCTCATCTACGCAGTCATTGTGGGGGCCTGGGCCGCCTACTTGGTGCCCATGTGGCTCCGGAGGCAGGACGAGCTGAACGAAGCCCGTCCGACGGAACGCTTCTCCACTGCCATCCGGCTGCTTTCCGGCCGGGCGGGAATGGAGCGCCGTTACGCCAAGGGGCTGCGCGAGCGCGGTGCCGAAGAGGTGGATCCCCAACCCCACGCGGACCCGGACGCGGCGACGGAGACGGTGAATTCCGTCGACGCCGACGCCCGGGTCCTCGACGTGCCTCCGACCAGGTCGGAGCCCAGATCGGCCGGCGCCGAACGGGCCGAGCGCGCCCGGCGGGAACAGCGCCTCCAGGTGCTCGCACGCCGCCGGCGCACCACCGCGCTCCTCTTCCTGATCTTCACCTTCGGGGCGGTCGTCGCCGCGGTCGGCGGACTGCGCTACCTGTGGGCGCCCGCCCTTCCGGCCCTGCTGCTGAGCACCTACATCGTGCACCTGCGGGTCCAGGAGCGGCGGCGCTACGAGTTCACGATGGACCGGCGGCGCGCCGAGGCCGCCGCCCGCCGGCTCCGCGAGAACCGCCCGCACCGCCGCGAGGCGGAGTCCGCCGCCGGCACCGAACCGGACCCCTCTCCACCGGTCTCCCCGCAGGAGGCCGGCCGGCGCGCGCTGGTCGAACAGACCGACCACGCCGAGTGGGTGGACCAGCAGCGCGAGCGCGAACGCGGCCCCGCCCGAGGTGACAGCTGGGAGCCCGTCCCCGTCCCGCTCCCGACGTACGTGACGGCCCCCGTGGCCCCGCGTGCCACCGGACCGGCCTCCCCGGACGGCTGGAGCGCCACCCGCTCCAGCACCGCCGAGCCGACGGAACCCCGACTGCGCGCCCAGCCGGCCGTCCCGGCGCCGTCCTCCGAGCCGGATCCGAAGGCGGAGCCCAAGACCCCCGTCACCCCGCGCCCGCGCGGCCGGGAGCGGGGCCGTACCCCGCTCTTCGACCAGTACGAGGGCGAGGATCGGCCGCGCGCCGCCAACGAGTGATCGGTGACCTGCGCGGACACCTCGGGGAATCGGTTTTGGAGCACCCGCGCGGGGATGCTAATGTTTCACACGTCGCAAGGGCCTGTGGCGCAGTCTGGTAGCGCACCTCGTTCGCATCGAGGGGGTCTGGGGTTCAAATCCCCACAGGTCCACAAACGACAGTTCTTGAGTAGCTCTCAGGGACGTTGACAAGATCCCGTCCGATCGCAAGATCGGGCGGGATCTCCGTCGTTTCCGGGGTCAATGCGAACCCGTTGGCCGCGCCGTTCACCCCAACGTCGCACGCCCGCCAGGCGGCTGCCGGCAGTACCGACCCGAGCACACCCGTGGCCAGACCGGCCACGGGGGCGACCATGCAGCCCCACTGCCCCCGCGTCACTTCCGGTTCCTGACCTGCGGGACGTTCTCGCCGTTGCGCTGCGCTTGCTCCATCTGGTCCATCGCGTCATTGATTCTTCGTTCGCCGCTCGAGTGCCTGGTCAGCGGCGCTCGTGAACGACCCACGGGCAAGAGATCCCGTCCGGTCGGACGACCGGGCGGGATCTTTCTTCTGTCAGGGGCGCAGCGGCTTCGTCATGCAGCGGCTGGAGTCGTGGAAGCGGTAGTGGCCGAACTTCTCCGACAGGGTGTAGCCCGACGAGCCGTAGAGGGCGATGGCCTCCGGCTGTTGGTCGCCCGTTTCGAGGACCATGCGGCTGCGACCCGCCGCCCGGGCGTCGTCCTCCAGCACGGCCAGGATGCGCCGGGCCAGACCGAGGCCGCGGGCCCCGGGGACCACGTACATCCGCTTGATCTCGGCGTCACCGTCCGAGTAGCCCTCCTCGCCGTGGTCCTGGCGGCGCCAGGCGCCGCTGGCCACCGGGCTGTCCGAGGCGTCGTAGGCGAGGAGGTAGAGGCCGTTCGGCGGGACGAACATCGCCGGGTCGAGGAAGGTGGCGTCGCCCTCCCCCTGGTAGCGCTCCTGGTATTCGATCTGTACCTGGGCGTCGAGTTTCGCCGCGTCGGGGTGGTCGTAGGCGACGGTGCGCAGGGTTATCCCATGAGACATCCGAACATCGTACGGAACGGTCCCGCTAAGGTGCTGGGATGCTCACCGTGACCTCCGTGAATGTGAATGGGATCCGGGCCGCCGCGAAGAAGGGCTTCGTGGAATGGCTGGCGGGATCCGACGCCGACGTCGTGTGCCTCCAGGAGGTGCGGGCCGAGGAAGGGCAGATTCCGGTCGAGGCCCGGGAGCCCGAGGGCTGGCACACCGCCTTCGCGCCGGCCGCGGCCAAGGGGCGGGCCGGGGTCGCGGTGTACACGCGCAGGGCGCCCGAGGCGGTGCGGGTCGGCTTCGGGAGCGACGAGTTCGACGCCGCCGGCCGCTACCTGGAGATCGACCTCCCCGGAGTGACCGTGGCGAGCCTGTACCTGCCGTCCGGCGAGGCGGGAACCGAGAAGCAGGACGAGAAGTACCGCTTCATGGCCGAGTTCCTCGATCACCTCGCCCGACTCAAGGAGCGGGCCGCCGCCGACGGGCGCGAGGTCGTCGTCTGCGGCGACTGGAACATCTGCCACCGGGAAGCCGACCTCAAGAACTGGAAGACGAACCGCAAGAACGCGGGCTTCCTGCCCGAGGAACGCGAGTGGCTCGGGAAGGTGTACGAGCAGGCCGGGTACGTGGACGTCGTGCGCGCGCTGCACCCGGACACCGAGGGTCCGTACTCGTGGTGGTCCTACCGGGGCCGGGCCTTCGACAACGACGCCGGCTGGCGGATCGACCTCCAGGTCGCCACCCCGGGACTGGCCGGCAAGGCCGTGAAGGCCTTCGTGGAGCGTGCGGAGACCCACCCCGAGCGCTGGTCCGACCACGCGCCGGTGACCGTCGTCTACGAACTCGGCGTCTGAGGGCGCTGCTCCGGCTGCTCCCGCTGCTGGTGCAGCCGGTCCATGGCCATCGTCAGCTCGGCCTCCACCACGCTCTTGGCCAGCGGGCGCAGGCGCGGGACGGCGTCGTCCGCGATGTGCGTGGATATGAGCTCGGTGAACAGGGCCGCCATGGCGTCCGCGTGCTCGCGGACCCGGCGGCCCGTCTCCAGCACCGCCGCGAGCGGGACACCCTCGCGGACCAGCGCCGAGGAGACGTCCAACAGGCGGCGACTGACGTGCACGATGGCGTCGCCGTCGATGGCGAGGTAGCCGAGGTCCAGCGAGGCCGCCAGGTTCTCCGGGGTGACCTCGCCCTCGAAGTAGTCGGCCAGGGCCTCGGGCGACATGCGCACCGGGGTCTCCTCCGACCAGCCGATGCCGAGCAGTTCCCCGAGTTGGCCGACGTCGCGCCCGTTCTCGAAGGCGGCCGTCAGCTCCGCGATGCCGCCGAGGGTGTGGCCGCGTTCCAGCAGGCCGGCGATGGTGCGCAGGCGGGCCAGGTGGTGGTCGTCATACCAGGCGATCCGGCCCTCGCGGCGCGGTGGCGGCAGCAGCTTGCGTTCGCGGTAGAAGCGCAGGGTGCGCACCGGGATGCCGGCCGCCTCGGCCAGCTCCTCCGTACGGTATTCGCGCACGGTTCTCGGCACGGTCGTCGTCCTTGCTTCCGTCTCGTTGTCGGCCACGTGCGCAGCCTAGGCGGTGTCCTGTCGATCGGGCCGGGCTCGGGGCGCCCGGGTCGTACCCGCGGTAACTTTCCGGGCGCGACCCCTACCCATGAGTACGAGGCTGCTCTACTCTCCCGATTGTGCCAGTGATTGCTGGCAGTGTTGCACTGGTGGTTGTGACTGGGCTGGGCTGGGACTGCGGAAGCGGAGGCGGCGGGCATGGGTGGCATGGGTGACGGCGTGGACGGGCGCGAGCACGTGAGGGTGGCGGTGATCGGGTCCGGTTTCGGCGGGCTCGGTGCCGCCGTACGACTGCGCCGCGAGGGGATCACGGACTTCGTCGTGCTGGAGCGCGCCGATTCCGTGGGCGGCACCTGGCGCGACAACAACTATCCGGGGTGCGCCTGCGACGTGCCCTCGCACCTCTACTCCTTCTCCTTCGCGCCCAACCCCGACTGGCCCCGGACCTTCTCGGGCCAGCCGCACATCCGGGCCTACCTGGAGCAGGTCGCCGACACCTTCGGGCTGCGGCCGCACATCCGGCTGAACTCCGAGGTCCGGCTGATGCGCTGGGACGCCGACGAGCTGAGGTGGGAGATCGAGACCTCGACCGGGAACCTCACCGCCGACGTGGTGGTCTCCGCGACCGGGCCGCTGTCGGACCCGAAGATGCCCGAGATCCCCGGGCTCGCCGAGTTCCCCGGCAAGGTCTTCCACTCGGCCCGCTGGGACCACGACTACGACCTGCGCGGCAAGCGCGTCGCCATGATCGGCACCGGCGCCTCGGCCATCCAGATCGTGCCGGCCATCGCCCCCGACGTGGACCGCCTCACGCTCTTCCAGCGCACCCCGCCGTGGGTGATGCCGCGCACCGACCGGGCCATCTCCGCCTTCGAGCGCCGGCTGCACCGGCAGCTGCCCTTCACCCAGGCCGCCCGGCGCGGGCTGCTGTGGGGGATCCGCGAACTTCAGGTCAGCGCCTTCACCAAGCGGCCGAACCAGCTCGGCCTGGTCGAGTCCCTGGCCAAGGCCAACATGGCGCGTTCGATCAAGGACCCGGGCCTGCGGGCCAAGCTGACGCCCTCGTACCGCATCGGCTGCAAGCGCATCCTGCTGTCCAGCGAGTACTACCCGGCGCTGGCCCGGCCCAATGTCGATCTGGTCGCCTCCGGGCTCAAGGAGATCCGGGGCTCGGTTCTGGTCGCCGCCGACGGGACCGAGACCGAGGTGGACGCGATCGTCTTCGGCACCGGGTTCCACGTGACGGACATGCCGATCGCCGACCGGGTGGTCGGCGCCGACGGCCAGACCCTCGCGGACGCGTGGAAGGACGGCATGAAGTCGCTCTGCGGCGCGACGGCCGCCGGCTTCCCCAACTGGATGACGATCATCGGACCGAACACCGGTCTCGGGAACAGCTCGATGATCCTCATGATCGAGTCGGCGCTGAACTACATGGCCGACTACCTGCGGCAGTTGGACACCCTGGGAGGCCGGACCGCGCTGGCGGCCAGGCCCTCCGCGGTGAACGCGTGGAACCGGCAGGTGCAGTCGCGGATGGAACGCACCGTCTGGAACACCGGCGGCTGCACCAGCTGGTACCTGGACGCCAACGGGCTCAACACGACGGTCTGGCCGGGCACCACCGGCGCGTTCCGCCGCGAGACCCGCACCGTCGACCTCGCCGAGTACGAGGTCGTCCGCAAGGGCGGGATACCGCGAGCCGAGCGGGTCGCCGCGGGGTCGGTGTCGGGGAGCGCCCCGATCGCCCCCTCCGCCCCGACCGCCCCGATCGCCCCGGCCTCCCGCGCCGGTGAGGCCGAGGTGGACGCGCCCGGGGCCGCCGTGCCCGAGGGCGCCCCGGCGGCGGCCGTCACGGCCGACGGGAGCGCCGCGTGAGCCGGCGCCCCGCCCACGTCACGTCCGGGCCCTACGCGCCCCCGGTCGCCGGCCGGGAACTCACCGCCGTCTCCGCCGACGGGGCCCGGCTGCACGTGGAGGTACACGGCGAGGCGGGCGCCCCGGCGGTGGTGCTGGCCCACGGCTGGACCTGCTCCACCGCCTTCTGGGCCGCCCAGACACGGGACCTGGCCCGCGACCACCGGGTCATCGCCTACGACCAGCGCGGCCACGGCCGCAGCCCCGTCGGGCTCCGGCACAGCACGACCGCCCTCGCCGACGACCTGGTGGCCGTGCTCAAGGCCACCCTCGCGCCCGGTGAACGGGCCGTCGTCGCCGGGCACTCGATGGGCGGCATGACGGTCATGGCCGCCGCCGGGCGGCCCGAGTTCACCGAACACGTCGCGGCCACCCTGCTGTGCAGCACCGGCAGCGGGGGGCTGGTCGCCGAGGCGCTGGTGCTGCCGGTGCGCGCCGGACGCGTGCGGACCAGGATCACCAGGGCGGTGCTCGGCTCCCGCGCCCCGCTCGGGCCGGTCACGCCCATCGCGAGCAAGGTGCTCAAGTACGCCACGATGGGGCCCGGTACCGCGCCCGACCGGGTCGAGGCCGTCGCCCGCATCGTGCACGGCTGCCCCGCGGCCGTCCGGTACGCCTGGTCCCAGGTCCTGGCCGACCTGGACCTGGGCGGGAATCTGGCCCGGCTGACCGTGCCCACCGCCGTCCTCGCCGGTACCGGCGACCGCCTGACGCCCATCGCCCACGCCCGCCGCCTGGCCGCCGCGCTGCCCGACTGCCGCGGGCTCACCGAGCTGACCGGCATGGGACACATGACCCCGATCGAGGCCCCCGAGGCCGTCACCCGTGCCGTGCGCGAGCTGACCGCCCTGTACGCGGGAAGCGCCGGCGACCGGCACGACCACGACACATCCCCGAAGGAGAAGACGCCGTGAGCGCTCGCAGGAGTCTGGAAGGCCAGGTCGCCGTCGTCACCGGCGCCGCCCGCGGGGTCGGTGAACTCCTCGCCCGCAAGCTGTCCGCGCGCGGGGCGAAGGTGGCCCTGGTGGGTCTGGAGCCGGAGGCCCTCAAGGAGGTCTCCGAGCGGCTCCACACCGAGAGCGACCACTGGCACGCCGACGTCACCGACCACGAGGCGATGGCCCGGGTCGCGCAGGAGGTCAAGCAGCGGTTCGGCAAGGTGGACATCGTCGTCGCCAACGCGGGCGTCGCCGCCGGCGGGCCGTTCGTCGACTCCGACCCCGACGCGTGGCGCCGGGTGATCGAGGTCAACCTGATCGGCGGGGCCGTCACCGCCCGGGCCTTCCTGCCCGTGCTGATGGAGAGCCGCGGCTACTTCCTCCAGATCGCCTCGCTCGCCGCGATCACCCCGGCGCCGATGATGACGGCGTACTGCGCCTCCAAGTCCGGTGTCGAGGCCTTCGCGCACTGCCTGCGCGCCGAGGTCGGGTACAAGGGCGTCAAGGTCGGCGTCGGCTACCTCTCCTGGACCGACACCGACATGGTGCGCGGCGCCGACCAGGACGAGGTCATGCGGGAGCTCCGGCAACGGCTGCCGTGGCCCTCGAACCGCACGTACCCGCTGGGGCCGGCCGTCGACCGGATCGTGGCCGGCATCGAGCGGCGTTCGCCGCACGTGTACGCGCAGTGGTGGCTGCGGGGCATGCAGGGCATGCGCGGCTACCTGCCGGGGATCATCGCGACCGTCGGGCAGCGCGAGATGGCGCGTTTCGAACCGAGGCTCGGCGGCGTCTCCAAGGGGCTCGTCGGGGCCGGCGGGGCCGCGGACGAGCAGGGGCGCAGCGCGTCCCGCTGATCATGCCGACGGTCACGAAGGGGCCGATACGGCCGGACCTCGACCGAATCCGGACCGAACCTCGACCGTTAAGTGTCCGAAATGCGCACTTAACGGGCGCGTGGAAGTCTGGGCGCATGTCTATCAGGGAGCAGTTCCAGGTCAAGGCGAGAGAACTCGAACGCAGGGCCGCGAAGGCCCGGGAAGCGAGGGACGAGGTGAAGGCGGCGCCGGGGGACCCGATGCCGTCGGCGGTACGGGACCAGGCCGCCAGACCCGGTGACACGCTCGACGGGCCCTTCGAGAAGTAGGCCGAGGGGCGGGTCGGGACCGGTGGGACGAGGACCGTGTGAGGAGGGGCGGGACCGCGAGCGCGGTCCCGCCCCTTCGAGGTTCCCGCGCTGCGGCTACGAACCGGCCGGGCGCGGCGGCAACTTCGGGCGTCGCAGGTCCGGGGCGTCCGCGTAGCCCGGGGGTACCGCCGCCGGGTCCTGCTCCAACAGTTCCAACGCCAGGTGGACGGCGTCGTCGAGTACCGCGTGCCGGCCCTCCGCCCAGTCGAGCGGCGTGCGCAGGATCGCCAGGTCGGGCTCGACGCCGTTGTTCTCCACCGACCAGCCGTACTCCGGGAACCAGGCCGCGTTCATCGGCACCGTGATCACCGTGCCGTCGCCCAGGACGTGCCGGCCGGTCATGCCGACCACCCCGCCCCAGGTGCGCTGGCCGACCACGGGGCCCAGCCCCAGCAGCTTGAACGCCGCCGTGATCATGTCCCCGTCGGAGGAGGTCGCCTCGTCGGCCAGGGCCACGATCGGGCCCCGGGGCGCGTTGGAGGCGTACGACACCGGCTGGGCGTTGCGCGTCAGGTCCCAGCCGAGGATCGAGCGGGTCAGCTTCTCCACGACCAACTCGCTGATGTGTCCGCCGGCGTTGCCGCGCACGTCCACGATCAGCGCGGGCCGGGACATCTCCATCCGCAGGTCCCGGTTGAACTGCGCCCAGCCCGAGCCGCCCATGTCGGGGATGTGGAGGTAGCCGCACCGGCCGCCGCTGAGCTCGCGGACCACCGACCGGCGTTTGGACACCCAGTCCTGGTAGCGCAGCGGCCGTTCGTCGATCAGGGGGACGACCGCGACGCGGCGGGCCCGGCCCTCGCCTTCCTGCTCGAAGGTCAACTCGACGGTGGTGCCGCCCGCCGCGTCCAGCAGCGGGTACGGGCCGGTCACCGGGTCCACCGGGCGGCCGTCGATGTGCGTGAGCACGGCGCCCTCGCGGATGCCGGTGCCGGCCAGGGGGGAGCGGGCCTTGGAGTCCGAGGACTCGCCGGGCAGGATCCGTTTGATCATCCAGGCGCCGTCCCGGCACACCAGGTTGGCGCCGAGCAGGCCGATGGCCCGCTGGTAGTGGGGCGGGCCCTCGTTGCGGCGGGCGGGGGACACGTACGCGTGCGAGGTGCCCAGTTCGCCGAGGACCTCGCGCATCAGGTCGGCGAACTCGTCGGGGGAGGCGACGCGTTCGACCAGGGAGCGGTACTGGCGCAGCACCCCGTCCCAGTCGATGCCGCACATGTCGGGCTCCCAGAAGTAGGCGCGGATCAGCCGGCCGGCCTCCTCGTACGCCTGGCGCCATTCGGCCGCCGGGTCCACCTCGTGCAGGATGCGGCGCAGGTCCAGGTAGACGGTGGAGTCGCCGTCGCCCGACTCGGTCGACGGGACGGCCCGCAGGTCGCCGTCGTCGTTGACCACCAGCCGGGTGCCGTCGCCGCTGACCGCGAACCAGTCCAGTCCGGAGGCGAGTTCGCTCTTGCGGGCCTTGGAGATGTCGTAGTGCTCCAGCGTCGGCTTGCCGCTGGTGTCGGAGGGGTTGGCGAAGGTCTCGCCGAGCGCCCCCGAGATCGGCCAGCGCAGCCACACCAGGCCGCCGCCGTTCACCGGGTACAGGGCCGAGTACTTCGACGCCGTCACGGGGAAGGGCGTGACCCGGCTCTCCAGCCCCTCCACCTCCACGGTCACCGAGCCGTCCCCGTCGCCGGACTCGCCCTCCACCGGGTCGAGTCCGCCCGCCGCCGGGCGGCCGTCGGGGGAGAAGGCGAAGGGCGAGGGGGTCGCGGAGGACAGCGGCACCAGGTACGGGCGACAGCCCAGCGGGAAGGACAGGTCGCCGGTGTGGACGTCGTACACCGGGTCGAAGCCGCGCCAGGACAGGAACGCGAGGAACCGGCCGTCCCGGGTGAACACCGGGTTCTCGTCGTCGAAGCGGCCGTTGGTGACGTCCACGACCGTGCGGGTGCCGGGGCCGGCGATGCGGGCCATCTTGATCTGGCGCAGCGAGCGTCCGATGCCCGGGTGCGACCAGGTCAGCCAACAGCCGTCGGGGGAGAACGCGATGTCGGTGACGGGCCCGTTGATGGACCGGATGAGCTCGGTGACCTCCCCGTCGGACTCCTCGGTGGCGTCGATCAGCAGCAGCCGGCCGTCGTTCGAGGCGACGGCGAGCCGTTCCCCGTCCGGGTCGGAGAGCAGTTCCAGTACGCGGCCCAGCCGGCCCGAGGCCAGCCGGCGGGGTTCGCGGTCGCCGGAGGCGCGGGGCAGGTAGGCGATCTCGATCGCGTCCTCGCCCTCCGCGTCGGTCACGTACGCCACCTGCCCGCCGCTGCCGAGCATCTCGGGCAGCCGGACCCGCACGCCCGGGGTGTCGGCGATGGTGCGGGCCGGGCCGTCGCGGTGGGTGAGCCAGTACAGGCTGCCGCGCACGACGACGGCGCTGGCCCGGCCGGTCGCGTCGACGGAGAGGGAGTCGACGTGGTTGGCGGCCGGGATCTGATAGCTGCGCCGGCCGGCGCGGGGGCCGCCGAGGCGGACCTCCAGCTTGCGCGGGACGGCGTCCGGGGCGAGGGAGTCCACGAGCCAGAGGTCGCCCGCGCACTGGTAGACGACCCGGGAGCCGTCGCTGGAGGCGTGCCGGGCGTAGAACTCCGCGTGGTCGGTGTGGCGCCGCAGGTCGGTGCCGTCGGGGAGGCAGGAGTAGAGGTTGCCGATGCCCTCGTGGTCGGAGAGGAAGGCGATCCGGCCGGCCACGAACATCGGCGAGTCGAGGTGGCCCTCGACGTCCTCCAGCAGCCGTCGGCCGTGCAGCCAGAGCCGGCCGGTGGCGCCGCCGCGGTACCGCTTCCAGGCGGCGGGCTCGTGCGGGGGCTTGCCGGTGAGCAGCAGGGTCCGGCGTTCGCCGTTCGGTTCCTCCCGCACGGCGATGTCGGACACCGGGCCCCAGGGGAGCTTGCCGCCGGGGCTGCCGTCGGTGGGCAGGCTGTAGGCCCAGGAGTAGTACGAGAAGGGCTGGGCGTGCGAGGAGACGGCCAGGATGTCGCTGCGGCCGTCCTTGTCGGGCGGGGTCCAGCCGCAGACGCGGGTGTCGGTGGAGCCCCAGTGGCTGAGCCGGCGGGCCGGACCGCCGTCCACGGGCGCGAGGTGGATCTCGGGGTCGAGGCTGCGCCAGGTGGTGAAGGCGATGTGCCGGCCGTCGGGGGAGAACCGCGGGTGGCCGACCCGGGTCCGGTCGACGGTGATCCGCCAGGCGCGGCCGGCCGGGCCGTCGGGCGGGGCCAGGGGTGCCACCCAGAGGTCGTCCTCGGTGGCGAAACACAGCAGGTCGTCGTGCAGGTGCGGGAACCGGAGGTACGCGACGTCGTGACTCACCCCCCAATGCTTTCCGCGCAGGAGGGCCCTGGCAACTCGTACAGGTGATCCATGACACTCACCGAAGCGAAACGGAACGGTTTCGTTTCGTTCGGAGGGAGGGTAGGCTCGAAGGAGTACGAAACCGTTTCGTTCGGATGGGAGGACCGGAGATGCCCGAAGAGGTCGCGTCGCGGCGCAGCCGGATCACCCCCGAGCGGGAAGCCGAACTCCACGGGGCGGTCCTCGACCTCCTCCGCGAGGTCGGGTACGAGGCGCTGACCATGGACGCGGTCGCCGCCCGCACCAAGTCCAGCAAGGCCACGCTCTACCGCCAGTGGGGGAGCAAGCCCGAGCTGGTGGCCAAGGCCCTGCGCTGCACCCAGCCGGTCTCCCTCCGGGAGATCGACACGGGCAGCGTGCGCGGGGACTTCGCCCTGATGGTCGAGCACTCCGACGACACGCAGATGGCCAAGGACACCGCGCTGATGCGGGGTCTGGCCCATGCCGTCCACGAGAGCCCGGAACTCCACCAGGCACTGCGCGACCTGCTGGTCGATCCCGAGATCAACGGGCTCCAGATGATGTTGCAGCGCGCGGTGGACCGGGGCGAGATCGCCCCTGACTGTCCGGCGCTCGACTTCGTACCGCACATGCTCATCGGGGCGTTCATCGCGCTCCCGCTGATCGAGGACCGGTCGGTCGACCGGACGTTCCTCGGCCAGTTCCTGGACGCCGTGGTCTTCCCCGCCCTCGGCGTCTGAGTTCCACGCACGACCCGTATCGCTGCTCCTGACACGCCGCTCTCGTCGTCGGGCCGGCTCACCACGCCCTGTCCCATCCCACGACCCGAACGGGAGAACCACCGACGTGGCCACCTTCCTCTACCGCCTCGGCAAGGGCGCCTTCCGGCGCCGGCGCCTCGTCGCCCTCGTCTGGGTGGCGCTGCTGTTCGTCGCCGGCTTCGGCGCGGCCTCGGCGTCCGCACCCACCTCAGGCTCCTTCTCGATACCCGGCACGGAGGCCCAGAAGGCCTTCGATCTGCTGGAGCAGCGCTTCCCGGGCATGGCCGCCGACGGCGCCACCGCCCGTATCGTCGTCAAGGCGCCGGCGGGCGCCAAGGTCACCGACCCGGGCACCAAGACCGAGGTCGAGAAGATCATCTCCGGTCTGCAGAACGGCCCCGGCGCCGAGCAGATCGCCAAGATCGACGACCCCTACCAGGTGAAGGCCGTCAGCCAGGACGGTTCCACCGCCTACGTCAGCGTCAAGTACGACGTCAGCGGCATGGAGCTGAAGGACGACGCCCGCGACGCCCTGAAGGTGTCCGGCAAGGCCGCCCAGGACGCCGGGCTCACCGTCGAGATCGGCGGCGACGCGCTGATGGCCGCGCCCGAGACGGGCTCCGGCGAGATCATCGGCATCGCCATCGCGGCGATCGTCCTGGTCATCACCTTCGGCTCGCTGATCGCGGCCGGACTGCCGCTGCTGACCGCGCTGATCGGCGTGGGCATCGGTGTCTCCAGCATCACGGCCCTCGCCAACGTGCTGGACCTCGGCTCCACCACCTCCACGCTCGCGATGATGATCGGCCTCGCCGTCGGCATCGATTACGCCCTCTTCATCGTCTCCCGCTACCGCGCGGAGCTCGCCGAGGGCCGTGAGCGCGACGAGGCCGCCGGCCGGGCCGCCGGAACCGCCGGCTCCGCCGTCGTCTTCGCCGGTCTGACCGTGGTCATCGCCCTGGTGGGCCTGGCCGTCGTCAACATCCCGATGCTGACCAAGATGGGCGTCGCGGCCGCCGGCACGGTGGTCATCGCGGTCCTCGTGGCCCTGACCCTGGTCCCGGCCATCCTGGGCTTCGCCGGCAAGAAGGTCCTGCCGGCCGGCGCCAAGAGCAAGCTGTTCGGCAAGGGCAGGCCGAAGGTCGAGGGCGCCGAGCCCAAGGCCAACGGCGGCACCCGCTGGGCCCGCTTCGTCCTGCGCCGCCCGATCATGGTGCTGCTGGTCGGTGTGATCGGCCTCGGCGTGATCGCCATCCCGGCGAGCAAGCTGGAGATGGGCCTGCCGGACGACGGCGCCCAGCCGGTCTCCACCACCCAGCGCAAGGCGTACGACCTGCTGTCCGACGGCTTCGGCCCCGGCTTCAACGGCCCGCTGATGATCGTCGTAGACGGCGACAAGGCGCTCGCCGACTCCACGGTCGACCGGATCAAGGGTCTGGACGGCGTCGTGGCGGTCATGCCGCCGATGCCGAACAAGGACGGCGACGCGGCGATCATCAACGTGATCCCGAAGGACCGGCCCTCCTCGGTCGAGACCGAGAACCTGGTCCACGAGATCCGCGACGGCAGCGGCGACGACGTCCTCGTCACCGGCGCCACCGCGATGAACATCGACTTCTCGCAGAAGATGAACGACGCGCTGCTGCCCTACCTGGCGCTCGTGGTCGGCCTCGCCTTCCTGCTGCTGATGCTGGTGTTCCGCTCGATCCTGGTCCCGCTCAAGGCGGCCCTCGGCTTCCTGCTGTCGGTCGTCGCGGCCCTCGGCGCGGTCGTCGCGGTCTTCCAGTGGGGCTGGCTCGGCTCGCTCTTCGGGGTGGAGCAGACCGGTCCGATCATGTCGATGATGCCGATCTTCATGGTGGGCGTGGTCTTCGGCCTGGCCATGGACTACGAGGTGTTCCTGGTCACCCGCATGCGGGAGGCGTACGTCCACGGCGAGCGGCCGGGCCAGGCCGTCGTGACCGGCTTCCAGTACAGCGCGCGGGTGGTCGTGGCCGCCGCCGTCATCATGATCGCCGTGTTCGCGGGCTTCATCGGAGCCAGTGAGCAGATGGTCAAGATGATCGGCTTCGGTCTGGCCGTCGCCGTCTTCTTCGACGCCTTCGTGGTCCGCATGGCGATCGTCCCGGCGGTACTGGCGCTGCTCGGCCACAAGGCCTGGTGGCTGCCGAAGTGGCTCGACCGGCTCCTGCCGAACGTGGACGTGGAGGGCGAGAGCCTGCGCAAGCACCTCGGCGACTCCGGCGGCTCCTCGGACGGTCCGGACAAGGACCGCGAGCTGGTCAACGCCTGACTGTCGGCGTCTGACCGTCGACATCTGACCGTCAGTGCCTGACCTTCAGTGCCTGACCGACGGCGCCCGACCGGCGCGGTCGCGTACGAGAGGCCGGCCCCGCACCCGAACACCGGGTGCGGGGCCGGCCGCGTTCGCGCCCGCCGGTGGGTGCGGTGGCGTTGGGCCTAACGGGTGGCGTGCTCGCCGGCCGGCTCGACGGCGGGCGTCGCGGCGGGGGCTGGGGCGTATGTACGGCGCAGGAAACGACGGAGCGCCGAGAGGTCGAACTGCACCACGGCGACGCCCTCGGGGGAGTGGAACTCGACGATCGCCTGTACCCGGCCGCACGGCCAGACCCGTACGTCACCGGTCCCGGTCGGGGCGGTCAGGCCCGCCTCCAGGAGGGCGCGGGGGAAGACCCACTCGTTGTCCGTGCCCTCGGGGGACAGGTCGGCGGGGAAGACGATCCGTACCGCCAGCGGCTCGGCGGAGGTGAACCGCAGGAGGACCGGAATCGCCCGGTAGAGCGGATCGTCCGTGATCACACGGGCGCGGACGCGCTCCTCCACGGCGGTGGTCACCTCGGTCACGCGGGGATCATCGGCGGTCGCTGACATCGACACGGCTCCTACAAATCGGAACATATGCGTCTGTATTGACCCCAGCGTCGCACATTCCCGCGAATCCGCGCGCCACTATTCGAGGCGCGTACGCTCTTGCCAATGGTTTGCAAGTGGGCACTATTCTTGAACGGTTAAAGATTTTGTCAGCGCAACACCGGCCCGAGCCCCCATGCGCCCCACTGCCATGAGCCTTACCGCCGTGAGCCTTACCGCAGGAAGCGGAGCAGACACATGCATGTCCCCGACGGCTTCATCGACGCCCCCGTCTCCATAGCCGCGGGCGTCGCCGCCGCGGGCGCGGTGGCGGTCAGCCTCCGCGGCGCCCGCCGCGAGCTCGACGAGCGCACCGCACCGCTCGCCGGCCTGGTCGCCGCCTTCATCTTCGCCGTGCAGATGCTCAACTTCCCGGTCGCCGCCGGCACCAGCGGCCACCTGCTGGGAGGGGCCCTCGCCGCGATCCTCGTCGGCCCCTACACGGGCGTGCTCTGCGTGTCCGTGGTCCTGCTCATGCAGGGCATCCTCTTCGCCGACGGCGGTCTGACGGCCCTCGGCGTGAACATCACCGTCATGGGCGTCGTCACCGTGGTGATCGCTTACGCGATCTTCCGCGGCCTGGTCAAGGTGCTGCCGACCGGCCGGGCCTCGATCACCACCGCCGCCTTCCTCGGAGCGCTGCTCTCGGTGCCCGGCGCGGCCGCCGCCTTCACCGCGATCTACGCCGTCGGAGGGACGACCGACATCCCGGTGGCCAAGGTGTTCACCGCCATGGTCGGCGTACACGTCCTCATCGGCATCGGCGAGGCCGTCATCACGGCCGCGACCGTGGGCGCCGTCCTGGCCGTCCGCCCCGACCTGGTCCACGGCGCGCGCGGACTGGCCACGCCGCTGAAGCTGCGCGTCGACGGCGAACTCGTCGACGCCCCGACCGCCGCCCCGGCGCCCGTCGCCGCCGCCCGGTCCACGAAGCCCGTGTGGATCACCGGCCTGGCCACCGCCCTCGTGCTGGCCGGTGTCGTCTCCTACTACGCCTCCGCCAGCCCCGACGGGCTGGAGAAGGTCGCCGCCGACAAGGGCATCGACGCCCACGTCGAGGAGCACGCCTCCGCGAACTCCCCCGTCGCCGACTACAGCGTCAAGGGCGTCGGCGACGCCCGACTGTCCGGCGGCCTCGCCGGGATCATCGGCGTCGGCGTGACCGTCGTCGTCGGCACCGGCATCTTCTGGGTGGTCCGGCGCCGCCGCGCCGAGGACCTGACCGCCACCTCCACCGCAGTGCCCACCGCCTGACATGGGGGCCGGCCACACCCACAAGCTCTACCGGCACGGGCACTCGCCCATCCACGCCCTGCCGCCGCACTGCAAGCTCGCCGCGACCTTCGCGTTCGTGCTGGTCGTCGTGTCCACACCGCGGGAGGCGATGTGGGCCTTCGGCCTGTACGCCCTCCTGCTCGCGGCGGTCACGGCCGTCGCCCGGATCCCGGCCGCCTTCGTGCTGCGCCGGCTGCTGATCGAGGTGCCGTTCGTCGCCTTCGCCGTACTCATGCCCTTCGTGGCGGAGGGCGAGCGGGTCGAGGTGCTCGGCATGTCGCTGAGCGTCTCCGGCCTGTGGGGCGCCTGGAACGTGCTCGCCAAGGGCACCCTCGGCGTGGCCGCCTCCGTCCTGCTCGCCTCGACGACCGAACTGCGGGCGCTGCTCCTCGGCCTCCAGCGGCTGAAACTGCCGCCACTGCTGGTCCAGATCGCCTCCTTCATGATCCGGTACGGCGATGTGATCGGCGGCGAACTCCGCCGGATGTCGATCGCCCGCCGCTCGCGCGGGTTCGAGGCGCGCGGGATCCGGCACTGGGGGGTGCTGGCCAAGACGGCCGGAGCGCTCTTCATCCGTTCCTACGAGCGCGGCGAGCGCGTGTACCTCGCGATGGTCAGCCGCGGCTACTCCGGCTCGATGCCGGTGATCGACGACGTCGCGGCCACGCGCGCCCAGTGGGCGTACGCGGCCGTGCTCCCGCTGGCGGCGCTCGCCGTCTGCCTGACGGGGTGGACGCTGTGAACGTGATGGGTGGGATGGGTGGGATGGGTGAGGTGGATGCCGTGGACGTGATGGACGTGCCGGGTGGGGTGGACGTGCCGGGTGGGATGGACACCGTGGACGTGATGGGATGGACGCCGTGAACGCCCCCTCGACCCCCGTACCGCCCTCGCTGGACGTCTCCGGCCTCGCCTACGCCTACCCGGACGGACACCAGGCCCTCTTCGGCGTGAACCTGACCGTCGGGCAGGGGGAACGCGTCGCCCTCCTCGGCCCCAACGGCGCGGGGAAGACCACGCTCGTCCTGCACCTCAACGGCATCCTCGCCGGCGGGGTCGGCACCGTGACCGTGGCCGGGCTGCCCGTGGAGAAGCGGAACTTCGCCGAGATCCGCCGCCGGGTCGGCATCGTCTTCCAGGACCCCGACGACCAGTTGTTCATGCCCACCGTGCGCGAGGACGTGGCCTTCGGCCCCGCCGCCGCCGGCATGCGGGGCGCGGAACTGGAGCGGCGGGTCCGGGAGGCGCTGGAACAGGTCGGCATGGCCGCCTTCGCGGACCGGCCGCCGCACCACCTGTCCTTCGGTCAACGCCGACGGGTGGCGGTGGCCACCGTACTGGCGATGCGGCCCGAGATCCTGGTCCTGGACGAGCCCTCCTCCAACCTCGACCCCGCCTCGCGGCGCGAGCTGGCCGACATCCTGCGCTCGCTGGACGTGACGGTGCTCATGGTCACGCACGACCTGCCGTACGCGCTGGAACTGTGCCCGCGCGCGGTGATCCTCAGCGACGGGGTCATCACCGCCGACGGGCGGACGCAGGACCTGCTGTGCGACGAGGAACTGATGGGCGCCCACCGGCTGGAACTCCCCTTCGGCTTCGATCCGCGTTCGGTGACACCGCCGACGCCGACGCCGACGACCGCCGCGCCGGGCCCCGGGACCCCGGCCCCGGCGGCATAAGCGCCCGCGGTCGGTTGTTGGAACCGTCGTGGAGATCCATGGTGAGGTGACGGAGGGCTTCGAGGCCGTCCGGGACGCGTTCGCGCGCAACTTCGAGGTGCTCGGGGACCGGGGCGCGGCCGTGGCCGTGTACCGCGACGGCCGCAAGGTCGTGGACCTGTGGGCCGGCACGAAGGACGTGGACGGCGGCGACCCCCGGGGCCCGGGCGGATCCGCGACCGGCGGACCGGGCGCCGGGACCGATGGCTCGGGCGCCGGAGCCGATGGCTCGGGCGGCGGGGCCGATGGCTCGGGCGGCGGCGCGCCCTGGACCGCGGACACGGCGCAGGTCGTGCGCTCGGCCACCAAGGGCGTCGCCGCGGCCGTCCCGCTGCTTCTCCACCAGCGGGGGCTGCTGGACCTGGACGCGCCGGTCGGAGCCCACTGGCCGGAGTTCAAGGCGGGCGGCAAGGAGCGGGCACGGGTCCGCGACCTGCTGGCACACCGTGCGGGCGTCCCGGCGCTGGACCGACCGTTGACGCCGGCCCAGGCGGCGGACGGCGAGAGCGGGCCGCGGGCCGTCGCCGAACAGACCGCCTTCTGGCAGCCCGGCACGGACCACGGCTACCACGCGCAGACGTACAGCTGGCTGCTGTCGGAACTGGTGCTCCGGGTGACCGGGATGTCGGTGGGGCAGTGGCTCGCGCGGGAGGTCACGGGCCCGCTGGGACTGGACTTCTGGATCGGGCTGCCCGACGCCGAGGCGGGACGGGTCGGCAGGGTCGGACCGGTGGAGCCGCCGGCGTCGGCGGGAGCGCTGCGCACCCGGCCGCGCAGAAACGTTTCGGAGGCCTACGCCGACCCGCACTCGCCGACCCGACGCGCCTTCGCGGCCATCGACCCCCTGCCCGACGAGAACGACCCCGCCTACCGGGCCGCCGAACTGCCCGCCTCGGCCGGCATCGGCACCGCCCGGGCCCTGGCCGGCTTCTACGCCGCGCTGCTGGGCGACACCGAGGACGGATCCCGCCTCTTCACCCCCGAGACCGCGGCCCTGGCGTCCTCGGAACTGTCCTCGGGACCGGACCGGGTACTCGTCGTCAACACCCGCTTCGGCCCCGGCTACATGCTGCACGGTCCGGCCTCCCCGCTGCTGTCCCCGGCCTCCTTCGGGCACCCGGGACGCGGCGGTTCGCTGGCCTTCGCCGACGCGGAGGCGGGCATCGGCTTCGGGTACGTCACCAACTCCCTGGCCAAGTCGGTCACCGCCGACCCCCGCGCACAGGCCCTGGTCCGGGCGGTACGCGCCTCCCTGTGAGCGGGGGCTTGCCGCGGGGTCGGGGTCGGGGCGTGCGGGGTCGGGGCGCGGGGTTCCGGGAGTGGGTGCGTGTGCGGCGGGTGCCGTGCGCGCGTCCGTGGGGCGGGTCGTGCGCAGGCCCTTGCGGCGGGTGCCGTGCGCGCGTCCGTACGGCTGCGGTCGCACGCAGGCCCGTACGGCGGGGTCAGGAACGCAGGACCGCCGCCACGATCGGGCCCGCCGCGGCACCGCCGTGGCCGCCGCCCTCGACCATCGCCGCCGCGGCCACGTCGTCGCTGAAGCCCGTGAACCAACTGTCCGGGCTCGCCGCGCCGTCCACCTCCGCCGAACCGGTCTTCGCGCCCTTGTCGCCGCCGACCGAGGCCATGGCGTCGGCGCCGGTACCGCTGGTCGCCGTCAGCCGCATCATGGAGACGAGTTGGCCGCGCACCGACGACTTCATCGTGCGCGCCGCCGTCGCGGGCGGCCGGCCGTCCAGCTCGGGGGAGACCAGCAGGGGCTGGTGGAACCGGCCGCTGCGTGCCGTCGCCGTGATGGACGCGATGTTCAGCGGGTTCATGGTGATCTGGCCCTGCCCGATGTACTCGGCCGCCGACTCCGCCCCGGTCGTCACCGGAACCTTGCCGTCGAAGGACTTGATGCCCGTCTTCCAGTCCAGGCCGATGCCGAAGACCTCCGTGGCCTCCTTCGACAGCGCGGCGTCCTCGTCGACCTCCTTGATCTGCTTGATGAAGGCGGTGTTGCAGGACTTGGCGAAGCTCGTCGCGAAGTTCGTGCCCGCCGGCAGTTGGAAGTTGCTCAGGTTGTGGAAGGAACGGCCGCCCCAGGAAACCGTCTTGTCGCACGGGGCGGGGCTGTCGGCGGCCACCTTGCCCCGGTCGAGCAGCATCGCCGCCGTGACGATCTTCATCGTCGAGCCGGGTGCGCGCGTGCCCGTCATCGCCGCGTTGTAGCCGTCCTTGCGGTGGTTGGCGATGGCCAGGATGTGGCCGTTGCTCGGCTTGACGGCCACCACCGAGGACTCCGGGTACTTGGCCACCGCCTGCTCCGCCGCCGCCTGCACCTTCGCGTCCAGGTACGTCTTGAGGGTGCTCGGCTCACCCGCCACCAGGGTCAACAGCGTGCGTCTGCCGCCGCCGTCCTGCCCGGCGTCACCGTCCTGGGTGGTGGAGGTGGTGGTGGAGGTGGAGGCGGCGGTGGCGGTGGCCGGTTCGATCCACAGCTCCGCTCCCGCCTTGCCTCCGGCCCTGCCGCCGTAGGTCTCGCGCAGTTGGGCCAGCACGGGCCGCAGCGACGGGTACTTCTCCGGGGTCAGTTCCTGGTCGTTGCGGTCCACCAGCTTGACCGGGGGACTGGCCGGCGTGCCCGCGCGCAGCCGCTCGCCGCGCTTGAGGTCCGGATGGATCACCGAGGCCTGCCAGTCGACCAGGGCCTTCCCGGTGCTGAGTCCGCGGACCACGGTGAGCCGGGACTCGTACGCCAGGGGCTTGGTCGTGCCCTCGTAGGTGACCTCGGCCTCGACCTTGAACGGCACGGTCGTGCCGCTCGGGGTGCCGGGAGTGATCACCGCCTTGGACACGTAGGCCCTGGTCTTGAAGTCGGCGACCGCCGACAGTGCCTCGGACGCGTTGTTCGTCCAGTCGGCCGCCGTGCGCTCGTCCCCGGCCGCCCATGCCGTCAGGAAGCCCTTCGCGGCCTCCGCGGTCTCCTTCTCGGTGACCGGGCCCTCGCCCCTCGACGCGCCGGTCGCCGTCTTGCCGGCAACCGTGTCGTCCTTCTCCCCGCCGGTGTCGCCGACCAGTGAGTACATGCCGTACCCGGCACCGCCGACCATCGCGAGGAACACCCCGCCGATGATGGCACCCTTCGCCGCCCCGTTCACTTGCGTCCCCTCCCCAGGAGCCACGGTTCTCTGAACATGTTCAAGAACCCCTGGTGTGGACATTACGCTGAGCGAGCGCGTGTTGCGCGTGTTGTTACCGGACCGGAACGTGCCGCCCGTCACACGCCGAACGCGGCGACGGGGTCGGGGCGTTGGGGGTGGGCGCGGTTGCGCGCGACTCCGGGTGTCCAGGTGACGCCGGCACGGGCGGGCCGCGGGCCGCTCACCCGGGGCGCCGCGTCATGCGGTGGGCGCGAGCCGCGCCAGATGCCGGCCGGGGGTCTGTGGCCTTCGCCCGGTACGCCGGAATCGGCGAAAGTACTGCAAAGTGCCGGCCGAGCCGGATACCGTCCCAGCTCAGCAAGCCTGCTCCCCGCACGCGCGGGGACGAACCCAAGCTGACGGTCGCTAGGACTCATGCCGGACGGGAACTTGGTGGGCGGATGCTCGATTGGGCTGGCGATCGGGCGTATCGTTCCGGCGCTTCCCGGCGCTTCCCGGCGCTTCAGCGCTACTACCTTCGGCACGGTTTCCGGCATGTCCGCACAGTCACGGAGGGTGGCGCGGTAAATGGCGGTCCGCGTGTCTCGGGGTGGCTCGCTCAACGCCCGGCTCAGCCGGACCAGGCTCATGAGCTGGTGGACAGGGCCCCGGACCCGAGGCCACAGCGGTGTAGTTGAGGCGAATCGAGCCCCTCAGGGCGTCAGTCGACTGTACGATTTATGCCTACCTTTAAGCTGGGGGGCGCCATGGGAGACCGGCAAATAGGATCCGCTGGGCAGCAGGTAATTGCTGATACCCATCCGGATATCGCGAAAGAATTGGTGGCAGTGATCAACTGCCCCGACGCGACACCTGAGACACTGCACCCTCTTGCCGTACACGACTGTAAATGGCGGTGCACGATTTGTGTGCACGAATGAAATTGTAGCGCCAAGAAACGAACCTTGGGTGGTGCGGGTAGCGGATGCCCTCGTTGTGCACGCCTTCGGACTATAAATGCCCGCAGAGTGGCTGCGCCAGGCAAGTCCTTGGCAGATGTTCACCCGGACTTAGCGGCTGAGTTTGTTCACAATCTGGAAAATGAGCTTACTTCCACTCACCTAAAGCCACAAAGCGGCTATAGGTGCAGATGGCGTTGTCGTGCATGTGGGAACGAATGGGTGGCAACTCCCCAGAGTCGGGTAGCGGGAAATACTGGATGCCCCGCTTGTTTCCAGGGCAGGCGCGGAAAAGCTCGACGTCAACCAAAGCCATTTTCGCAAACTGCTCGCGATGTCCTAGGCGTAACGGTCTCCCAGGAGTTTGTGAGGAATGTGACGACTCCAGAGTCTGATCTGACGCAACTCAGGCCTGGATCTGGCGACAAGTGCGAGTGGAATTGCTCATCGTGTGGAAATGTTTGGGTGGCGACGGTCGCCTCTCGCGTCCGCTCTCACCGCAATCGAGAGGGATCCGGGTGCCGCAAGTGCTATGACCGTCGAATAGCCATACGGCGTCGGCTCCCCCAAGAGGGCGACTCGCTCAAGGAACGCCATCCGCGAATCAGTCAGACATTCGTCAGGAACATCACTACGCCTGGAGAGGGTCCCGAACGACTGAGGCCAGGGAGTAATGACCGGTGCCAGTGGCGGTGCCCAAACGGGCACGAGTGGGAGGCACTCGTGCTCGCTCGAACCTACGGGTCAGAGTGTCCAAGGTGTGCTTCGGCTGGGAGATCGCGATTCGAACTTGAAGTGTGCTTTCTGCTCGAAGCAGCTACAGGCACGGAAGTTTTGTGCGACTACGAAGTAAAGCAGGCTCTCGGAACGTCGGGGCGGCCAGCCCGAGTGGATCTGTTTCTGCCAACGATTGCGCTTCATGTCGACTTGGATCCACTCCACACGCACAACTCGCATCGTAGCCATGCCAACGACGTCCGGAAGAGTGTTCTGCTGGCCGACTTGAACTATGTGCGACTTCGCGCACACGGCCTCCCGCTTGTACCAGGGGTCGCGATCAGGGTCGACGATGCGACTCGCAACGGCATCGATCCCTGGATCTGGGCTTCATCTCTCAGCACGCTAATGATCGCGCATGGGTTGCCGTTTGAATTGCTAAGCAATGATCATATTACGCAGCGTCTGCGGGAGGCGGCAGAGGCGTGGGCGGAACTGAAGGGGAAAGTCAGATATCCGTCAGTCGCAGAACTACACCCGCATCTTCTGGTTGAATTCAGAAAGAACATAACCAACCCTTTGTTTGATCTCTCTGTGCGCTCCCCTTCGTCGTTCGATGTGGTGGAGTGGGGATGTAGCAAGTGTGGAAATACGTGGGAGAGTTCAATACGGAATAGGGCTGCTAAGGGGTCGGGCTGCCATGCCTGCTATAGGCAAGGCGTCCACGCCAATAATGTTCGCCGTTCAATTGCACCTACGAGTGAATCTCTCGCAGCGCTTAAGCCTGAAATCGCATCTCGATTCATCCGCTGCCTGAAAGACTCGGGTCGAACCCCGGAGAATCTTAGATTGAATAGCAATCTGCAGTGTGAGTGGTATTGCCATACGGGGCGGCACACATTCACCGCTACGGTCTGTGCCGTGGCACGCGTCGCTAGGCGTCGTTGCTGCCGGTGATGTGAGGTGCCCCTCCTGACATCACCGTAGGGCGAACATCAGCACATGCCGGCGGACATACGGATCCTTGCCAACAGCTCCCGACTGGTGTGGAAGTACGAGTGACCCGTGTCTGCACCCGCCTAGTGAGGCCCTGCCGCACTCGCCTTGCATCAGCTGAAGACTCGCGGCTCCGGGAGGGCATAGAGATCCTCACGGTGGGGAGAGCAGTTCGAAGGGCACCCACCAGGGAGGGGCATCGCGTGTTCGATTGGCAGAAGAAGGCTAGTGCGCTGGCCAGGCGCGCCGAGAATCGCACTGGGGAGGGACAGCTGACAGACGCGGTCGGCGAGGGGCTGGCGGCGGTTGCCTACGCCGCGCTGGGGAGGGTCTCCAGGCAGGGGCCGCGCGTTTGGTTGGAGACACGGGCACCTTTCGGCGCGTTGGTGCCACACGCGGACATCCTGAGCGCTCGGGTGCGGAAGGAACCGCAAGAAGAATCCTTGGGATTCGTCCTTGAGGTGTTCGTCCCCGGCTTGGCGACGGCCGAGCAGTGGCTGACCGTCGCCACCGGCACAACTGAATGGTTCGAGCTCAATGCCGCTGAGCAACTGGTCACTCTGCTGGAGACAGTGGCTCGCGACGAGAGCGAGGAGCTGCCTGCCGTGTGCGTGAGCGTCTATGGGGAGGACGAGGACAAAAGGTCCCTTTCGTGGGATCGCAGCTACTGAGTTCTACGAGCCAAGTGTGGGGCCCAGCGTTCGGAAGGAAGGGCCTCCAACCGTTGCAATTTCCGCCTCATTCACCCCCGTACACCGACGTTCACAGGCGTCCAAGCTGCGGCTTTCGGCGATGTGCCGTTCACCCGCGAACGCAGGTGAACGGCCCTGAATCGAGGCCCGGCCTGCGGCAACGGCCTTGGAAAGCGTGTTGGTAACAAGCTCTCACGCGTCCGAGCCCTGGGGCCGTGGCCTCTGCCAGCGTGCTCAACAGGCAGCAATCCGAAGGGCCCCACCGCTTGCGGTGGGGCCCTTCGCCTGCCCCGCGCCGGATCGCCGCGAATGACCGTCCGCGGGTGTCGTACACGTCGGGGAACGGAACAGGAATGGACCACGGGCGGGGCCATGGAGGCCAGCCAGCCCTCGACCCCCTGCCGGGCCGTCTGTGGGCCGTCAAGGGGTGGCCAACGACGGCCGGTGACCGCCACCAACAACCACCACGGGCCCGGCACCCTCAGGTGTCGGGCCCGTCGGGTGCTTCCGTGGCGCTAGACCCAGGTGTCCAGCCACATGCGGCCGCGCCAGGAGTCCATCGGGAGGGACTGGCCCGTGTAGATGGGCCAGAAGTAGATGAAGTTCCAGACGATCAGCAGGACGAGTACGCCCGCGCCGATCGCGCCGATCGCGCGGCGGCGTTCCGAGGAGCCCGCCGGGCCGAGCATCGCGCCGATCATCATCGCCACGGCCAGGCACAGGTACGGGACGAAGACCACCGCGTAGAAGAAGAAGATGGTCCGCTCCTGGTAGTTGAACCAGGGCAGCAGGCCGGCGGCCAGCGCGCACGTGATGGCGCCCGCCCGCCAGTCGCGGCGGAACAGCCACCGCCACAGTACGTACAGCAGCGCGAAGCAGCCGGCCCACCACAGCAGGGGCGTGCCCAGGGCCAGTACCTCGCGGGCGCACTTGGCGGTTTCCGTGGCCGGGCAGCCGTCCGTGCCGGGTGCGGGGGACTCGTAGAAGTACGAGACGGGCCGGCCGAGCACGAGCCAGCTCCACGGGTTCGACTCGTAGGTGTGGCCCGAGGTCAGGCCCACGTGGAACTTGTAGACCTCGGTCTCGTAGTGCCACAGGCTCCGCAGCCATTCCGGCAGGAAGGACAGCGAGCTGTGCTGGTCGTTCTTGGCGGCCCAGTCGCGGAAGTAGCCGCCCTTGCCGTTGTCCGGGCTGAGGATCCAGCCCGTCCACGACGCCAGGTACACGCCGATCGCCACCGGCACCGTGGAGAGGAAGCCGGGCAGCGCGTCCTTGCGCAGCATCGCCGCGTACGGGGCGCCCGCGCCGGCGGTGCGGCGCGCGGCCGCGTCCCACAGGACGGTCAGGATCCCGAAGAAGGCCAGGATCACCAGGCCGTTCCACTTGGTGCCGAACGCCAGACCCAGGCAGACGCCCGCCAGGATCCGGTACGGGCGCAGGCCCAGCCGCAGCGTCTCCGCGACGGCGAGGTCGGGGCGGGTGCGTCCGTCCTCGTCCACGGGGAGCGCCGCCGCGAGTTTCGCCCGGGCCTTGTCCCGGTCGACGACCAGCGCCCCGAAGGCGGCCAGGACGAAGAACATCAGCACCAGGTCGAGGAGGGCCGTGCGGCTCATCACCAGGTGCAGGCCGTCCACCGCCAGCAGCGCGCCCGCCAGGCAGCCGAGGAAGGTGGATCGGAAGAGCCGGCGGCCGATCCGGCACAGCATCAGCACGGACAGCGTGCCGAGCACGGCGGTCATGAACCGCCAGCCGAACGGATCGAAGCCGAACATCCACTCGCCGATGCCGATCACCCATTTGCCGACCGGCGGGTGCACGACGTAGCCCGGGTCCAGCGGCAGAGCCACCCCGTCCGGGTCGGACAGGATCGACTTGTCGATGTCCTTGGGCCAACTCGCCTCGTAGCCCTGTCGGATCGTGGCCCAGGCGTCCTTGGCGTAGTACGTCTCGTCGAATATCACCGCCTTGGGGCTGCCCAGGTGCACGAACCGCAGCACCCCGGCGACCAGGGCCACCAGCAGCGGCCCGGCCCACGCCAGGACCCGCTGCCAGGTGACCGCCGCCGCGGCCGGCACGCCGAGCGCCGTCCACAACTGTGCGGAGGGGCGGGCGTACGGGGGCACGAGGCGGGTACGGACGTCCGCGTCCGGGGTCCGCGGCGCGTAGCCGAAGCCCCGCAGACGGCGGAGCCAGACGGACGGCTCGGGCTCGGAGTCGCGTCCGCCCGAGGGGGCGGGCGGGGCCCCCGCGGGGCTGGGCGGCGGCGTCGCGGTACTGGTCACCGGGTCATCGTAGGGAACGCGTCCGCGGGAACCCCAGCGCCGGGGCGGCCCGGGGCGTGCCGGGTGGGGCTCCTGAGAGGATGGGCGGGTGACGACTGACCAGCCCCGCGGCGCCGAGACCTCCCCTTCCACCGGTGTGCTCGTGCTCGCCGGCACCCCGATCGGCGATCTCGCCGACGCCCCGCCCCGGCTCGGGGCCGAGCTGGAGCGGGCCGATGTGATCGCCGCCGAGGACACCCGGCGGCTGCGGAGGCTGACCCAGGGGCTCGGTGTGCACACCACCGGGCGCGTCCTGTCGTACTTCGAGGGCAACGAGTCCGCCCGCACCCCCGAACTCGTCGAGGCCCTGGAGGCCGGCAAGCGGGTGCTGTTGGTCACCGACGCCGGCATGCCCTCGGTGTCCGACCCCGGCTACCGGCTGGTCGCCGCCGCCGTGGAGAAGGACATCAAGGTCACCGCCGTGCCGGGGCCCTCCGCCGTGCTGACCGCGCTCGCCCTGTCCGGGTTGCCCGTGGACCGGTTCTGCTTCGAGGGCTTCCTGCCGCGCAAGGCCGGCGAGCGCCTCGGCCGGCTGCGCGAGGTCGAGGCGGAGCGCCGCACCCTCGTCTACTTCGAGGCGCCCCACCGGCTCGACGACACCCTGGCCGCCATGGCGGAGGTCTTCGGCGCCGACCGGCGGGCGGCCGTCTGCCGCGAACTGACCAAGACGTACGAGGAGGTCAAGCGCGGCGGGCTGGGCGAGTTGGCGGCGTGGGCCGCCGAGGGCGTGCGCGGGGAGATCACGGTCGTCGTCGAGGGCGCCCCGGCCGCCGGACCCGGCGACGTGGACGACGAGGAGCTGGTGCGCAGGGTGCGGGTGCGCGAGGAGGCGGGGGAGCGTCGCAAGGAGGCCATCGCCGCCGTCGCCGCCGAGGCGGGCGTACCCAAGCGGGACGTTTTCGACGCGGTTGTCGCGGCAAAGAACGCGGCACAAAAGGCGCCCGGAATCGGTAAAGACCGGGCCTGAAAAGCAAAGCTCAGACCGTGCATCGGGCACTTTGGGCATGACTCGGCCAAAGGCCGTCCAACAGTCGACAGGGCCTGATGCGCTCCCGCCTCAAGAGGCGTCCACTGGCTATGCACCAGTGGAACAGAGGAGCTGGCATGACAGAGATCGCAGACACCCCGGTACCCGGACCCGTCGTCGCCGCCACCGCCGAATCCCCCGTCGTCCCGGCGCCCTCGAAGCGCAACGTCCAGACCGTGCACGAGGCGTACTCGTTCGCCTGCATGAAGTGCGGGTACGGCTGGGAGCAGGGTTACGAGATAGAACACCACGTCGACGGCGAGGGCCGGCCCGTCATCGTCTACACGGTCCAGGGTGAACGGGTCCCGTCCCCGCTCTCCAACCCGACGTGCGTGAACTGCGGCGGCCACGTGGTCCGCATCATGCGCGAGGGTCAGGTCAAGTCCGTGCTCGGTACGCTCGACCGCCTCTACCACCACCCCGTCGCGCCCGGCATCGCCGGACCCGTCCCGGCCGGGGCGAACACCCCGCGCACGCCCAAGCCCCGCAAGTCGCCCCCGGCGCACGCCGCCCCGGGGCCGGTGGCCGTGACCGACGGGGAGGAGCGCCCCGGACTGCTGGCCCGGCTGACGCGGCGGCTGCGCCGGTCCTGAGCCCGCCCCCGCACGGGACGCGGGGAGGCGTCCCGGAGCCCCGGTCATAGGATCGGCCGTATGAGCCGTACCGCCAACGACGCACCGCCCCCGCCGCCCGAACCGCTGCGGGTGGCGGTCGCCGATTCCCACACCCACCTGGACATGCAGTCGGGCACCGTCGAGGAGGGCCTCGCCAAGGCCGCCTCGGTGGGCGTGACCACCGTCGTGCAGGTGGGCTGCGACGTGAAGGGCTCGCGCTGGGCCGCCGAGACCGCCGCCGCGTACGAGAACGTCCACGCGGCCGTCGCCCTCCACCCGAACGAGGCCCCCCGCATCGTCCACGGCGATCCGGACGGCTGGTCCCGGCAGGGAGCCCGGCCCGGCGGCGGCGACGGCGCCCTCGACGAGGCGCTCGCCGAGATCGAGGCCCTCGCGGCGCTCGACCACGTGAAGGCGGTCGGCGAGACCGGCCTCGACTTCTTCCGCACCGGCCCCGAGGGCACGGCGGCGCAGGAGCGTTCCTTCCGCGCCCACATCGAGATCGCCAAGCGGCGGGGCAAGGCCCTGGTCATCCACGACCGCGAGGCCCACGCCGACGTGCTGCGCATCCTGCGCGAGGAGGGCGCGCCCGAACGCACCGTCTTCCACTGCTACTCGGGGGACGCCGAGATGGCCCGCGAGTGCGCCGCCGCCGGCTACTACATGTCGTTCGCCGGCACCGTCACCTTCAAGAACGCCGCCCCGCTGCGCGAGGCCCTCGCCGTGGCCCCGCTGGAACTGGTGCTCGTGGAGACCGACGCCCCGTACCTCACCCCGGCGCCCTACCGCGGCCGACCCAACGCCCCGTACCTGATCCCGCTCACCGTGCGGGCCATGGCGGCCGTCCGGGGCCTCGACGAGGACGCCATGGCGACCGCCCTGGCCGCCAACACGGCGCGCGCCTTCGACTACGTCCCGCCGACCCCCGGCGCCGCGCTCTGACACACCCGTTCGCCTGACACGCTGCGTGACCGAACGACTTTGGTGTGTGACGGTCGTTCCCGTTAGGGTGCCCTGCCCGAACCAGCGGGGCCGGACCAGTGGAGCGAGCGTCGTGAGCGATACCCAGGGCAGTCACCGCCGTGGCGGTCCCGTCGGTCCCGTCCCGGAGGCGTACCCGGCGCCGCCGATCCGGCCCGGGGTGAAACCGGAGCCCTGGGATCCGGAACCTCCCGGGCCGCCGGGGGCATCGGGGTCGTCGTCGGGGTCGTCGGGAGGCGCGTTCGCCACCCGGTGGGACCCCGAACCGCCGTGGCCCGAGCCCTTCGCGGGCCCCGGCGTCGCGGACCCGGCGGAGCCCGCGGTCGCGGCGGCCGATCTCCCCGGAGCGCCCGTGCCGGGTGTGCCCGCCCCGAGGTCGGTGCGCCGCCGCACGTCCCCCGAGCCCGGGTGGGCCCGGGGGCGCGAACGAGGCGCCGAAACGCTCCGGCCGCCCCACGAACCACCGTCCGGGGAACCCGCGGGCCCGGGACGTCGACGCCGCCCGGACACCGCGCCCGGACCCGCCCCGACGGGGTTCACCGGAGCCCCGGACACCCGGGGGAACCCGGTGCTCCCCGGCTCGGGACGGCGCCGGGGATCGGTCGCCGCCCCCGAGGCGCCGGGAGAGCCGGCCGCCGGCCGCCGCAGACGGGCACTCCCCACCACCGTCCCGGCGGGCGCGGGAACGGCGGGCGCGGGAACGGCGGGCGCGGGTCCGGCGGGCGCGGGTCCGGTCCCCGCCGTCGCGGAGCCGGCGCCCGCCCGGTCCCGCCGCTCCACCGGCACCGCGGCCGACACCTGGCGGCGGATCGTCCCGCAGGCGCTCGTCGTGGCCTTCCTCGCCGGCGGCACCACCGCGTTCGTCGCCGCAGACAAATCGGTTCGGCTCACCGTCGACGGAGTCCCGAGGTCCCTGCACACCTTCGCCGACGGGGTCGACGAACTCCTCGCCGCGGAAGGCCTCGGCGTCGGCCCCCACGACCTCGTCGCCCCGGCCCGCGGCAGCGCCCTCGACGACGGCGAGGACGTCGTCGTCCGCTACGGGCGGCCCCTGCGCCTGACCCTCGACGGGGAACGCCGCCAGGTGTGGACCACCTCCCGCACCGTCGAGGGCGCGCTGCGCCAGCTCGGCATCCGCGCCGAGGGCGCCCACCTCTCCGCCCCCCGCACCACCCCCGTGCCGCGCAGCGGCCTCACCCTCGACGTCCGCACGGAACGCGGGGTCACCTTCCTGGCCGACGGCCGCGAGACCACCGTCCGCACCAACGCCGCCACCATCCAGGAGGCCCTCGACCAGGCCGGCATCAGCCTGCACGGCCAGGACAGCACCTCCGTCCCGCCGACCGCCTTCCCGCGCGACGGCCAGATCGTGACCGTCCTGCGCATCACCGGTACCCGCGAGGTCCGCGAGGAGCGCATCCCGTACGAGATCGAGTGGGTCAGGGACGACGACCTGTTCGCCGGCACCGAGGTCGTCGAACGGGTCGGCCGACCGGGGACGCGCCGGGTCACCTACGGCCGGCGCATCGTCAACGGGGTCCGCCAGAAGCCCCGCCGGCTCGCCGACGAGATCGTCCGCGCACCCGTCAACCGGCTCGTGAAGGTCGGCACGAAGGCCCTGCCCGACTCCGTCGCCGGGGCCGACGGCCTCGACTGGGGGGCGCTGGCCCAGTGCGAGTCCGGCGGCCGGCCGGCCGCCACCGACCCGTCGGGGACGTACGGGGGGCTGTACCAGTTCGACGTACGGACCTGGCAGGCCCTCGGCGGCAGCGGACGCCCGCAGGACGCGCCGGGGACGGAGCAGACGTACCGGGCCAAGAAGCTCTACGTGCAGCGGGGGGCGACTCCGTGGCCGCACTGCGGCCGTAGGCTTTACCGGTGAGCACCGCAGAGCAGCAGCCTGAGAGCACGACCCCTGACGCCCTTCTCGGCCCGGCCGACATCCGGGAGCTGGCCGCCGTACTCGGCGTCCGGCCGACGAAGCAGAAGGGTCAGAACTTCGTCATCGACGCCAACACGGTCCGTCGGATCGTCCGCACCGCCGAGGTGCGGCCCGACGACGTGGTCGTGGAGGTCGGCCCGGGCCTGGGCTCGCTGACGCTCGCGCTGCTGGAGGCCGCCGACCGGGTCGTCGCCGTCGAGATCGACGACATCCTGGCCGCCGCCCTGCCCGCCACCATCGAGGCACGGATGCCGGCCCGCAAGGACCGCTTCTCCCTCGTGCACTCCGACGCGATGCTCGTCACCGAGCTGCCCGGCCCGGCGCCGACCGCGCTCGTCGCGAACCTGCCCTACAACGTGGCCGTCCCGGTGCTGCTGACCATGCTCGACCGGTTCCCGACCATCGAGCGGACCCTCGTCATGGTGCAGGCGGAGGTCGCCGACCGGCTCGCCGCCGAGCCCGGCAACAAGGTGTACGGAGTGCCCTCCGTCAAGGCCAACTGGTACGCCCACGTCAAGCGCGCGGGCTCCATCGGCCGCAAGGTCTTCTGGCCCGCGCCGAACGTCGACTCCGGACTCGTCTCGCTGGTCCGCCGCGCCGAACCGATCAAGACGACCGCCTCCAAGGCCGAGGTCTTCGCCGTCGTGGACGCCGCCTTCGCGCAGCGCCGCAAGACCCTGCGCGCCGCGCTGGCCGGCTGGGCCGGCTCGGCGGCGGCCGCCGAGGCCGCCCTGGTCGCCGCAGGCGTCTCCCCGCAGGCCCGCGGGGAGTCCCTGACGGTCGAGGAGTTCGCGGCCATCGCCGAGAACAAGCCCGCCGCGCAGAGGCCCGCACTGTGAGCGAGCACGCGACCGAGAACCCGACCGAGAACCCGACCGAGTACCCGACCGGGCGGGCGACCGACTCCGCGGCCCGGTCCGTCACCGTACGGGTCCCCGCCAAGGTCAACGTCCAACTGGCGGTCGCCGCCGCCCGACCCGACGGCTTCCACGACCTCGCCAACGTCTTCCTGGCCGTGTCCCTGTACGACGAGGTCACCGCGACCCCGGCCGCGGGGACCAAGGTGACCTGCGAGGGACCCGACGCCGACCAGGTCCCCCTGGACCGCACCAACCTCGCCGCGCGCGCCGCCGAGACCCTGGCCCGGCGGGCCGGGCTCTCCCCCGACGTGCACCTGCACATCGCGAAGAACATCCCCGTCGCGGGCGGCATGGCCGGCGGCAGCGCCGACGGGGCCGCCGCCCTGGTGGCCTGCGACGCCCTCTGGGGCCTGAACACCCCGATGACCGAACTCCTCGACATCTGCGCGGAACTCGGCAGCGACGTGCCGTTCAGCCTGGTCGGTGGCGCCGCGCTGGGCACCGGACGGGGAGAGATCCTCACCCCCGTCCCCGCCGGCACCTTCCACTGGGTCTTCGCCGTCGCGGACGGCGGACTCTCCACCCCGGCCGTCTTCCGGGAGTTCGACCGGCTCGCCGCCGGCCGCGACCTCCCCGCCCCCCAGGCGTCCCCGGCACTGCTGGCCGCCCTGGCCTCCGGCGACCCCGACGCCCTCGCCCCCACCCTGGTCAACGACCTCCAGCCCGCCGCCCTGTCGCTGCGCCCGCGGCTCGCGGCCGTCCTCGCCGCGGGCACCGGGGCCGGGGCGCTCGCCGCGCTGGTCTCCGGCTCCGGGCCCACGACGGCGTTCCTGGTCCGCGACCCCGAGGCGGCGGCCGAGGTCGCCGCCGTCCTCGACGCCTCCGGGCTCTGCCGCGCCACCCGCGTGGCCTCCTCCCCGGCCCCCGGCGCGACCCTGCTCTGACCCGTCCCGCCCCGCCGGCGCGGCCGTGAACCGGCCCCGCCGGCGGGGCGGGTACCCAGACCGGACATGAGTACCCGCACTCTGTCGGGGCCCCCGTGCGGCGGGCGACCGTGGCCCCATGACAGCCACCGCAAGCGAAATGGCCGCGGCCACGCCCGCCACTCGGGACCGGTACGTCGACCTGTTGCGGGTCGCCTCGCTCGCGACCGTGGTCCTCGGGCACTGGCTGATGGCCGCCGTCGGCCCCGACGGCATGGGGAACCTGCTCGGGATCGTGCCCGCCCTCCAGCCGCTCACCTGGGCGTTCCAGGTGATGCCGGTGTTCTTCTTCGTCGGCGGCTTCTCGCACGCCCTCTCGTACCGTTCCCTCACCCGCACGACGGACGGCCCGGTCTACGCCGCGTTCCTGCGCGCCCGACTCCAGCGGCTGCTGCGCCCCACCCTCGTCTTCGTCGGCGTGTGGACCGCCTGCGCCCTCGTCGTGCAGCTCGCCGGCGCCGACCGCGGGCCGCTCGCCGGCGCCGCGCTGCGCCTGGTGACGCAACCGCTGTGGTTCATCGGGATCTACCTCGCCATGGTCGCCTTCACCCCGCCGCTGCTGAGGCTGCACGAGCGCCGCGGCTGGGCCGCCTTCGCCGGCCTCGCCGGGGCCGCCGCCCTCACCGACGTGCTGCGCTTCGCGCTCGGCGTCCCCTACGTCGAGTTCCTGAACTTCGCCTTCGTCTGGCTCGCCGTCCACCAGCTCGGCTTCCTGCGCGCCGACGGGCGACTCACCCGCCCCGCCGTCCTCGCCGCCGCCGGCCTCGCGGGCGCCGCGCTCCTCGTCGCGTACGGGCCGTACCCGCTCTCCATGGTCGGGATGCCCGGCGAGAAGGTGTCCAACATGGCCCCGCCCACCCTCGCCCTGCTCTGCCACGGCATGTGGCTGGTCGGCGCCGTGCAGCTCCTCGCCCGGCCCGCCGCCGCCTGGGTGGCCCGGCCCCGTGTCTGGCGGGGCGTCGTCGCCGCCAACGGGATCGCCATGACCGCCTTCCTCTGGCACCTCACCGCCATGCTGGCCGTGTACGCCGCCCAGATCGGCCTCGGTCTCCCGCTCCCCGAGCCCGCCGGCGCCGCCTGGTGGGCGCAGGTCCCCGTCCGGCTGCTCCTCGCCGCCGCGCTGACCGGCGTGCTCGTGGCCGCCTTCCGCCACTTCGAGGCGCCCGTGCGCGGCGGCGCCGGCCCCGGATCCGGGCCCCGCGCCGCCCTCGGCATCACCCTCTGCCTCCTCGGGATCCTCGGCCTGTCGACGACCGGCCTCGGAGGTCTGCTGGAGGGCCACAGCGCCACCCTGATCGCCCTTCCGGTCACCGCGCCCGCCGCCATCGCGATGGCGCTCGGCGGGTGGCTGCTGGTGGAACGGTCCGCCTCCCCCCGGAGGGTTAGGCTGAGGGGCTGATCCACACCCCTTCCCTGGAGCGCGTCTGATGGCCGTCAATCTGGTCAATGTCGAGGCAGTCGGCAAGGTGTACGGAACCCGTGCCCTGCTCGACGGCATCTCCCTCGGCGTGTCCGAGGGGGACCGGATCGGTGTCGTCGGCCGCAACGGCGACGGCAAGACCACCCTCATCCGGATGCTCGCCAAGCTGGAGGAACCCGACACCGGTCGGGTCACCCAGAACGGCGGACTGCGCATGGGCGTCCTCACCCAGCACGACTCGCTGGACCCCGCGGCCACCGTCCGGCACGAGATCATCGGGGACATGGCCGACCACGAGTGGGCCGGCAACGCCAAGATCCGCGACGTGCTGACCGGCCTCTTCGGCGGCCTGGACCTGCCCGGCTTCGGCCAGGGCCTGGACACCGTCATCGGCCCGCTCTCCGGCGGCGAGCGCCGGCGCATCGCCCTCGCCCAACTGCTCATCGCGGACCAGGACCTCCTCGTCCTCGACGAGCCCACCAACCAC
This sequence comes from Streptomyces sp. NBC_00513, assembly GCF_041431415.1. Lineage (GTDB taxonomy): Bacteria > Actinomycetota > Actinomycetes > Streptomycetales > Streptomycetaceae > Streptomyces. The sequence goes on along the minus strand of NZ_CP107845.1, from coordinate 3,435,705 downwards.
CTCGACGTCGAGGGCATCTCCTGGCTGGCCCGCCACCTCCAGGAACGCCGCTCCGCGCTCGTCTGCGTCACCCACGACCGGTGGTTCCTCGACCAGGTCTGCACCCGCATGTGGGACGTGCAGCGCGGCGACGTCCACGAGTACGAGGGCGGCTACAGCGACTACGTCTTCGCCCGCGCGGAGCGCGACCGCATCGCCGCCACCGAGGAGTCCAAGCGGCAGAACCTGATGCGCAAGGAGCTGGCCTGGCTGCGCCGCGGCGCCCCCGCCCGCACCTCCAAGCCCCGCTACCGCATCGAGGCCGCCAACGAGCTCATCGCCGACGTGCCGCCGCCGCGCGACACCTCCGAGCTGATGAAGTTCGCCAACGCCCGCCTCGGCAAGACCGTGTTCGACCTGGAGGACGTCACCGTCCAGGCCGGGCCCAAGACGCTGCTCAAGCACCTGACCTGGCACCTCGGCCCCGGCGACCGCGTCGGCCTGGTCGGCGTCAACGGCGCCGGCAAGACCTCCCTGCTGCGCGCCCTCGCCGAGGCCGCCCGCACCCAGGGCGAGACCCAGCCCGCCGCCGGCACCGTCACCGTCGGCAAGACCGTCAGGCTCGCCTACCTCTCCCAGGAGGTCGGCGAACTCGACCCGTCGCTGCGCGTCCTGGAGGCGGTCCAGCGGGTCCGCGACCGTGTCGACCTCGGCAAGGGCCGCGAGATGACGGCGGGACAGCTCTGTGAGCAGTTCGGCTTCACCAAGGAGAAGCAGTGGACGCCCGTCGGCGACCTGTCCGGCGGTGAGCGGCGCCGGCTGCAGATCCTGCGCCTGCTGATGGACGAGCCCAACGTCCTCTTCCTCGACGAGCCCACCAACGACCTCGACATCGAGACCCTGACGCAGCTGGAGGACCTCCTCGACGGCTGGCCCGGCTCGATGATCGTGATCTCCCACGACCGGTTCTTCATCGAGCGCACCACCGACACGGTGATGGCCCTGCTCGGGGACGCGAGCCTGCGCATGCTGCCGCGCGGCCTCGACGAGTACCTGGAGCGCCGGCAGCGGATGATCGACGCGGCCGCCCCGGCGCCCGTCCCGGCCGCCGCGAAGTCGACGGCCTCCGGCGATTCCCGCGCGGCCAAGAAGGAACTCCAGAAGATCGAGCGACAGCTCAACAAGATGTCGGACCGCGAGTCGAACCTGCACGCGCAGATCGCCGAGAACTCCACCGACTACGACAAGGTCGCCAAGCTCGACGCCGAGCTGCGTGAACTCATCTCCGAGCGGGACGACTTGGAGATGCGTTGGTTGGAGCTCGCCGAAGACGCGTGATCGTCGTCTTCCAGCCACACCGCCCGGCCCGATAACGGCCGAGTCACAGGCCGGTCCGCCCTTGGGAACAGGGGCCGGACCGGCCCGGCATAAGAACGGTGTCAGTGATAGAAAGGGCATCCTCCACCCTCCCTGACCTCCTGACGCCGAAGGTATGCGCTGATGACCGAGCCGCCCCAGCCGCCGAACCAGCCACCCACACCTTCCGGTTACGGACACCTCCCCGGCCCGCCGCAGCCCGGCTACGGGTTCCCGCCCCAAGGCGCGAACCCGTACGCCCAACAGCCGCCGACCGTCCCGCAGCAACAGGCGCACCCCGGCTACGGATACCCGCCGCCCATGCCGCCCGGCCCGCCGCCGGGCGGCCCCGCGGGGCCCGACGGGCAGCGCCGGCAGAAGCTGCTGATCGTCATCGCCGCGTCCGTCGCGGGCGTGCTCATCCTCGGCACCGGCGCCTGGTTCGCCTTCGGCAAGGGGGACGACGAGGCCGGGAAGCCCGTCGCGCAGGCCTCGACGCCCGCCGACGCCAAGCCCTCCGCCTCGGCCTCCGTGGACAAGGGCGACGGCAGCGGCAACGGCGGCGGTGACCAGGAAGACCTCAACGCCGGCCGCAAGCAGGGCGAGGACAAGGTCCTCTGGCTCAAGAGCAGCAAGGTGGACGGGCCCGGCGCCGGCGTCGACAGCGAAGGCCAGTGGATCGTCGGGGACACCGTCGTCAAGAGCGTGTGGAAGTCCCTCACGGCCTTCGCCGTCGCCGACGGCAAGGAGAAGTGGACGCTGTCCTTCCCCACCGAGCTGTGTGGCGTCACCCCCGACACCACCGCCGACGGCAAGACCGTCGTCATGTTCAAGGACGGCGAGTCGGACAGCTCCACCTGCAACCAGATGCGACTGGTCGACCTCAAGACGGGCAAGGCGGGCTGGACGAAGGAGGTGCCCAAGGAGGGCCTCTTCGACATCATGACCAGCCCCACCCTGTCCATCACCGGGGACACCGTCGGCGTCAGCCGGTCCACCACCGCGAGCGCCTTCAAGGTCAGCACCGGCGACAAGCTCTTCGGCAGCGCCCAGGCCGAGGGGTGCAAACCCGGCAGCTACATCGCCGGCAACAACAAGATGATCGCCATCGCGACCTGTTACGACGACGACCACACCGTCGAGGTCCACGACGTCGACCCGGTCACCGGCAAGTCGACCTGGAACTACCGACTCGCCAAGAACCACGAGGTGACCAGCGTCTACTCGCTGGACCCGCTCGTCCTCGACATCAGCGACAAGGACAAGAAGGAACGCGGCATCGTGGTCGTCGGACCCGACGGCAAGCAGCGCACCGGCGTCTCCGGTGAGGGCAGTTTCGCCAACAAGTGCGGGGGCGGCCTCTTCGGGTCCATCCAGGTGTGCCGCGGCGCCGTGGTCGACTCCAACACCCTCTACCTGCCGACCACCCCGGCCGCCGGCACGGGCAACGAAGTCGTCGCCTTCGACCTCGGCACCGGCAAGGTCAAGTGGCGCGCCCCGGCCGGCGACAAGCGGACCCTCACCCCCGTCACGGCCGTGAACGGACAACTGGTCGCCTACCGCGCCGCGGAGCAGGACAAGGGCGGCGAGATCCTCACCTATCCCGCCGGCGGCGGCGAACCCGCCGCGACCCTGCGCAACCCGTCCGGGCCCGCGTCCGCCGTCGAGAACTCCTTCTACAAGCCGAGGATCGACTACGTCGACGGACGGCTGTACATCTCCGTGACCCACCTGCTCGCCAAGGGCAAGGACGAGAAGCTCCTGATGGTCTTCGGCAAGTGAACGAGCCCAGCCCACCGAGCCGCCCACCGAGCCGCCCACCGAGAGGCAATGGCACCCGATGAGTACCCCGCCGCCCCCCAGTCAGCCGCCGTCCGGCGGCTTCGGCGCCCCGCAGAACCCCCCGCCCGGCGGGTTCTCCACCCCGCCGCTGCCGTCCGCACCGCCGTCGGTCCCGCAGCAGCCGCCCGGCGCGCCTTCGTACGGCTACCCGCAGCAGCCGCCCGGCGCGCCCTCGTACGGCTACCCGCAGCAGCCCGGCGCCGGCACCCCGCCGCCCGCCTTCGGACACCCCACCGCCCCCATGCACGCGGCCTCGGCCCCGTCCGGCGGTGCCCCCGGCGGCAACCGTGACCAGCGCAACCAGCTGATGATCGTGGGTGCGGCCCTGCTCGCCATCGTCCTCATCATCGGCGGCGGCTTCTGGTACGTCTCCGGCGACGACGGCGGCTCCACGCCCATCGCGAAGGGCGACCCGACCGCGAGCCCGGGCGACGACAAGGCGGCGGTCGGCGCCGGCGGCAAGGAGAAGGCGCCCGGCAACCCCAAGTCGAAGGTGCTGCTGAACCTGCCGAGCCCGAAGCCGGCCGACACCGTCCAGGTCCCGGGTTCCTGGATCACCGACACCACGTACGCCAAGTCCGACGTGGGCAAGATCGTCGGCTACAACCTCGTCGACGGCGGCAAGAAGTGGGAGGTGCCCCTTCCCGGCGAGATCTGCGCCGCCACCCACCACGTCAGCGACAACAAGTCGGCCATCCTCTTCCGGCCCACCCAGCCGACGGCGGAGAGCAAGTACCCGCCCTGCACCCAGGTCGGCGTCATCGACCTGAACGCGGGCAAGCTCCTGTGGTCCGGTAACGCCAAGGGCGCCACCTCCGGCGACAAGCCCGCCTCCTTCGACGAGGTCACCCTCAGCGGCCAGACCGTCGCCGCCGGCGGAACCAACGGCGGCGCGGCCTGGAACCTCGCCGACGGCAAGTCCCTGTGGACCCCCAAGGTCGACGCCGAAGGCTGCTACGACTACGGCTACGCGGGCGGCGAGGCCCTCGCCGTCATCCGCAAGTGCGGCCGCAGCGGCGAACAGAACCTGATCGCCCAGACCCTCGACCCGGCCACCGGCGCGCCCACCTCCTCGTACAAGCTCTCCGAGGGCATCGAGTGGGCCTCCATCGTGTCCACGAAGCCCCTGATCATCGGCGCCGACGTCGGCAAGACCGCCAAGAACGCCACGGGCGTCAGCGACCTCTTCGTCGTCGACCCCAAGGGCGAGCTGAAGGCCCGCATCGCGCTCAACTCCGGCAACTTCGCCGGCAAGTGCGGCAGCACCGAGGTCGAGAAGTGCACCGGCATGCTCGTCGGCAACGGCAAGATCTACCTGCCCTCCTACGAGCACCAGGGCCAGTCGTCCTACGGCCGTACCAACGAGCTGCTCTCCTTCGACCTGGAGACCGGCAAGCAGACCAGCGACCGCGCCGACGCCGGCGAGAAGTACCAGCTGTACCCGCTGCGCATGGACGGGTCGAACATCATCGCCTACAAGGAGCCCCCGTACGACAAGGGCGGCCAGATCGTCAGCATCGACGGCAAGACGATGAAGGAAACCCTCCTCATGGAGAACCCGGCGGACAAGGAGACCCAGCGCGCCGAGACCGGTGACTTCTCGCCGGAGTTCTCCGAGTACCGCTACCACGACGGGAAGCTCTTCATCTCGCGCCGATCGGTGAGCAAGCCGCGCTCCGGCGGCGACCCGGACTACCTGTTCGTGTCCTTCAGCGCGAGCTGATCCCGCCACCGCGCCACCCCGAAGCCCCCGGAAGGTCCGCCCTTCCGGGGGCTTCTGCGCGGTAACGAGGACGCCCCGTCGAACAAGCGTGTAGCTTGCCGGGGCAGAAGGAGCGGGGGAGGGTGCCCTCATGGGCGTACGGGTCATGGTGGTCGACGAGCACCGCCTGCTGGCCGAGGCGCTCGCCTCGGCCCTGAAACTGCGCGGCCACCGGGTGCTCGCCGCGGCCGCGCCGGCCGTCGGCGCGGCCGAACTGGTCATCAACCGGTCCCCGGAGGTCTGTCTCTTCGGCACCGCGACCCCCGCCGAGCCCGGGGTCTTCGAGCCCGTCGTCCGCATCAAGCGGGAGCGCCCCCAGATCGCGGTGGTGGTCCTCGGACCGGTGCCGAGCCCGCGGGGGATCGCCGCCGCCTTCGCCGCCGGCGCCTGTGGGTACGTACGCCACGACGAGCGCATCGAGGGCGTGGAACGGGCCCTCGCCAAGGCGCGGGCGGGGGAGGTCGCGATCTCCCCGCAGCTGCTCCAGGGCGCGTTCGGGGAGTTGCTCAATCCCGCCGCCCAACCCGACGACGAGGGAAGCCGGTTGCTGCGCCTGCTCACCCCCCGCGAGATCGAGGTGCTCGTCCGGGTCGCGGAGGGCGAAGACACCCGGCTCATCGCGGCGGGCATGGCCATCGCGCCGAGCACCGCCCGCACGCACGTGCAGCGGGTGCTGATGAAACTGGGCGTGGGCTCCCGGTTGGAGGCCGCCGCGCTGGCCGCCCGTACCGGCCTGTTGGACCGGGCGATCCCACCGGCGCGATCCATCCACCCGCCCTCCGAACGCGGTTGAGGGACGGGCCGGGGATTTCCCCGGAGCGCGCGGATCGGGTAAGCCGGGGACAGCACGTGTTCCCGCGTGCGTTCCCGGCGAGAGGCGGCAGACGAGTGAGCAAGTACCTGGTCACGGGTGGAGCCGGATACGTGGGCAGCGTCGTGGCCGCCCACCTGCTGGAGGCGGGCCACGAGGTCACGATCCTCGACAACCTGTCCACCGGCTTCGGAGAGGGCGTCCCGGCGGGCGCCACCCTGATCAACGGGCGGATCCAGGACGCCGCCGAGTACCTGGACCCGTCCTTCGACGCCGTCCTGCACTTCGCGGCCTCCTCACAGGTCGGGGAATCCGTCGCCGACCCCGGCAAGTACTGGGACAACAACGTGGGCGGCACCCTCGCCCTGATGACCGCGATGCGCGACGCCGGCGTGCGCAGGCTGGTCTTCTCCTCCACCGCCGCCACCTACGGCGAGCCGGTCGACGGCCCGCTGACCGAGGCCTCGGTGACGGCCCCGAGCAATCCGTACGGCGCCTCGAAGCTGGCCGTCGACCACATGATCGCGGGGGAGTGCGTCGCCCACGGCCTCGCCGCGGTCTCGCTGCGCTACTTCAACGTGGCGGGCGCCTACCGGGGGCTCGGCGAGCGCCACGACCCCGAGACCCACCTGATCCCGCTGGTCCTCCAGGTCGCCCTCGGCGAACGCGAGTCGATCGCGGTGTACGGCGAGGACTACCCGACCCCCGACGGCACCTGTGTGCGCGACTACATCCACGTCGCGGACCTGGCGGACGCCCACCTCGCGGCGCTGCGCGTCGCCACCGAGGGCGAGCACCTGATCTGCAACCTCGGCAACGGCACGGGGTTCTCCGTCCGCGAGGTCGTCGACACCGTCCGCCGGGTCACCGGCCGCGAGATCCCCGCGGTCGTCGCCCCGCGCCGCCCGGGGGACCCGGCGGTCCTGGTGGCCTCGGCGCGCACGGCCCGCGAGCGGCTGGGCTGGACCCCGACCCGTTCGGACCTCACCAACATCGTCACGGACGCCTGGAACTTCGCCCGCGAGCGGAGCGCCTGACCGGCGGCCGGCACCGACGACCGGCACCGGCGCCGCTTCCGCCCGTCCGCGTGGTCCACGCCCCTCGCGCCTCAACGGTGCGGGGGGCGTGCGCGTGTGCGGGCGGGCGCCGTGTACGGGCGCTCCGCGCGGGCGCCCGGCGTGCGCGAGCCGGGTGAAACGCACCCCGTGCAACTGCCCGTGGCACGAGCCCGCGTGGAAAGCCGATTCCGAACCGACCCGATGGTAGAAAACAAGCCACGGCAGGGGCTGTTCTGGACGAGCCCGCCGGAAAATCGCTCGAAAAACTTCTGCTATTCGGCCAACCGCGAGACCGTGCCGGCCCTACGCTGAGCGTGACGCCGGTGGGGGCCGGTGTTGATTCAGGGGTCGAGACAAGTCGGGTACGACGTCCGGTCTGGGTAGTGCAGAGATGTCTCGGCGGCGGCCGCGGCGACTGCGGATCACCCGGTCCGGGCGCCGTACCCGCCGTCGTCCGTTCCCCGACCCTTGGGGGTTTTGTGGTTCGTATCCGGGTTCTCGTGGTCGACGATCACCGCATCTTCGCCGAATCTCTCGCAGCCGCGCTCGCGGCCGAGCCCGACGTGGACGTGTCCGCGGCGGGCAGCGGTCCGGCCGCCTCGCGCTGCCTCGAACGCGCGGCGGCCGAGGGCCGTCGCTTCGACGTCCTGCTGGTGGACGCCGACCTCGGCGCCGCCGTCGGAGCCGTGCCCACGCAGCGCGTACCGGGCTCCGGTCCGCCCGCGCCCGGGCCCGGCGCGGACGGCATCGCGCTGGTCGCGAACGTCCGGGTGGCCCATCCGGGGGTGCGCACGGTGGTCCTCGCCGAACGCGACGACCCCCGCCGGGCCGCGCTGGCGCTCCAGGCCGGGGCCTCCGGCTGGGTGGCGAAGGACTGTTCGCTGTCGCGGCTGCTGGCCGTGATCCGAGGGGTGCTCCGCGAGGAGACGCACCTGCCGCCGGCGCTGCTCACCGGAGTGCTCCGTGAGCTGACGGCGGCGCGCAAGCACCGCACCGACAGCGAACGCCTGGTGGAGTCCCTCACACCGCGCGAGCACGAGGTGCTGCGCTGCATGGTCGCGGGGCTGGGCCGCAAGGACGTGGCCGCGCGGCTGTTCCTGTCCCCGCACACCGTCCGCACCCACATGCAGAACGTGCTGGGCAAGCTGGGGGTGCACTCCACGCTGGCGGCGGTGGCCCTGGCCCGGCGGGCCGGCGTGCGACCGGCCGAACTAGCCGGGGATGTTGTCGAACGGAGCGGTCAGCCGGCGTAGCAGTCCGGCGAGGTCACCGCGCTGGCCCTGGGAGAGCTGGGCGAGGATCGCCCGCTCCTGGGCCAGCAGTCCGGCGAGCGACTGGTCCGCGCGGTCACGTCCCTCGGCGGTGAGCCGGACCAGGACGCCGCGCCGGTCGTTGGGGTCGGGCAGTCGCTCGACGAGGCCCTTCTTGGCGAGCCGGTCGATGCGGTTGGTCATGGTGCCCGAGGTGACGAGGGTCTGCGTCAGGAGCTGGCCGGGGGAGAGCTGGTAGGGCGCGCCGGCGCGCCGCAACGAGGTCAGTACGTCGAACTCCCACGGCTCCAGGCCGTGCTCGGAGAAGGCGAGCCTGCGGGCGCGATCGAGGTGACGCGCGAGCCTGCTCACGCGACTCAGGACCTCAAGCGGTTCCACGTCGAGGTCAGGGCGCTCTCGCCGCCATGCCGCGACCAGTCGATCGACCTCGTCCTCCATGTCGATCAGTGTAAGGGGTCTGTCGACGTGAAGTCTCTTCAGTTCGAGAATCTCAAGCCTGGATATCTTGCGACCATGTCTCTTGACGTCAAGATATAAATGGGGTGACGATGGGAAGGGAGGGGCCGGAACCCTTCCGCTTCCGATCGCCCCACCAGCAAGGAGGCTCGCACATGCATTCCGACACCGCGCCGGCCCGGACCCCCGCCCCCGCCCCCTCCTCCGCACCGACCTGGGACCCCCGGCAGTACCTGCGCCACGCCGGGCACCGCGCCCAACCCTTCCTGGACCTGCTGAACCGCATACCCGAGCTCCCCGCCCGCCCGGCCCGGATCGCCGACCTGGGCTGCGGCCCCGGCAACGTCACCGCACTGCTCGCCGAACGCTGGCCCGAAGCCCACATCACCGGCTTCGACCTCTCCCCGGAGATGCTCCGCCGCGCCGGCGAGGAGTACGCCGGTCCCACCATCGGCGGCGGCCGGCTCGACTTCCGCCACGGCGACCTCGCGCACTGGCTCCCCGAGGAGACGTACGACCTGATCGTCTCCAACGCCGCCCTCCAGTGGGTGCCCGGCCACCCGGGCTCCTTCGGTCCCTGGATCAACGGACTGCGGCCCGGTGGCACCCTCGCCTTCCAGGTCCCCGGCAACTTCACGGCCCCCAGCCACCGCCTCCTCGCCGAACTCTGCGACACCCCGCGCTGGCGCGACCGCCTCGCCGGCCACGGCGCGCGCTACGTCCATGTGCTGGACCCCGCCGAATATCTCGCCCGATTGATCGAACTCGGCTGCACCGTCGACGTCTGGGAGACCACCTACCATCAGCTGCTGACCGGGACCGATCCGGTGCTCGACTGGGTCAAGGGCACCGCCCTGCGCCCGGTGCTCACCCGGCTCGGCGACGACCGGGCCGCCGTGGACCTGTTCCTCGACGAATACCGCGAGGCGCTGCGCGAGGCCTACCCGCCCGGCCCGCGCGGCACCGTCTTCCCGTTCCGCCGCATCTTCGCCGTCGCCCGCAAGGAGGCCTGACCGTGCTCACCGCCGTCGACCACGTCCAACTCGCCGTACCACCCGGCGCCGAAGACCTGCTCCGGGCGTACTACTCCGACGCCCTCGGCATGTCCGAGCTGCCCAAACCGCCCGTCCTCGCCGGCCGGGGCGGCTGCTGGTTCGCCGCCGGCGCCGTACAACTGCACCTGGGTGTCGAGGAGGACTTCCGGCCCGCGCGCAAGGCCCACCCGGGACTGCGGGTCACCGACATCGAGGCGTACGCGCGCCGCCTGCGCGAGCACGGGGCCGAGGTCGTCTGGGACGACGACCTGCCCGGGTACCGCCGCTTCTTCTCGACCGACCCCGTCGGCAATCGGCTCGAATTCCTGGAACCGCACCACCCGGAACCCTGCCTGGAGGCCGCGGGCTGACCGCGCGCCGACCCGACACGACGGCGCCCCGCCACCGGAGACCGGTGGCGGGGCGCCGTCGTGTCGGGTCGGCGCGGAGATCAGAGGATTTCCGCGTACGTGTTCCAGCCGCCACCGAGGCTGGTGCGGCCCTTGAAGGTGTTCAGACCCTTCTCACCGCTCGCCGAGTAGAGGTAGGCGACACCGGCGGAGTCCACGCCCACCAGGTCCGTGCGGCCGTCACCGTTGACGTCGCCGACCGCGGTGAGCTTGCCGAGACCGTTCCAGCCGCTGTCGCCGATCTTGACGCGGTCGCCGAAGGGGGCGGCGGTGTTGCCGGTGCCCGGGTAGGCCCACAGGGCGCCGTCGGTGCCGCGGGCCAGCAGGTCCGCGCGCCCGTCGCCGGTCACGTCGCCGGCGCCGATCAGCTTGTTGTAGATGCCCCAGCCGGCGCCGAGCTTCACGCGGTTCGCGAAGCCCTGGCCGTTGCCGCCCTTGCCCGGGTAGAGCCACAGGACGTTGGACTTGTCCCGCGCGAGGAGGTCGCCGTAACCGTCGCCGGTGAGGTCACCGACGCCCGCGAAAGCGTTGTAGATGTCCCAGCCGCCGCCGAGGAAGGTGCCGCCGTCGTACATGTCGCCGCCGTCGCGCCACAGCATGTCCGCGGCGGACGCGGTGGTCAGCGAGGAGGCCAGGGTGATGCCGTAGTCGGCCACCGCCCAGCCGTTGTCGTCGGAGATCTGCTTGCGATCCCCGAACGTACCGTCGCCGCGGGCGCCGTAGCCGAACAGCGTGCCACCGGCGGTGCGGCCCCACAGCACGGACTTGCCGTGCGCGGGGATGCCGCCCTGGCCGGCGATCAGGTCGATGCTCTGCCAGCCCGGGCCGAACTCGCGGCGGTTGCCGAGCGCACCGTTCGCGTCGGCGGTGTACAGGTAGGTCTGGCCGTTCACCGCGCGGGCCAGCACCAGGGCGCGGCCGTTGGTGTCGTTGATCGGGACGATCTGGTTGAAACCGTTCCAACCGGTCCCGGTCTGCACGCTGTCGCCGAAGGGCGCCGCGGCGGAGCCGGTGCCCTTGTAGAAGTACATGACGCCGGCCGCCGTGGTGGCCACGACGTCGGTCTTGCCGTCGCCGTTGTAGTCCGCACCGCCGATGAGCTGGGAGAAGGCGCCCCAGCCGGCGCCGAGCAGGACCCGGTTGCCGAAGGGGGTGTCGTAGCCGGCCTTGCCCGTGCCCGGGTAGAGGTACAGCTGGCCGTCCTTGGTGCGGGCCAGCAGGTCGGCGTTGCCGTCTCCCGTCAGGTCGCCGGCGCCGAACACCTTGTTGTAGATGTTCCAGCCGCCACCGCTCCACATGGCACCGCCGGTGCCCGTGGTGGAGTACGCCTCGGTGAGGGAGAGACGGCCGGTGACCGTCAGGCGCAGCAGCTCGGGCCGGCCGTTGTGGTCGAGGTCGCCGACCGGGATGACGTCCTTGAAGTCCTCGGCGGAGTCCGTCTTCGAGACGTCGAACGCGGTGTCCGCCTCTTTGGACGCCGAGGCCTTGAGGTAGGACGCGCCGCTCAGTCCGCGGTAGAGGAGGTCGTCGGCGCCGTCGCCGTCCACGTCGAACAGGTTCCACGCGGAGCCGGCGGCGGCGTTCGCGCCGGCGGCGAGGCGCTGCTTCTGCTGCGTGGCGGACTTCGCCTTGCCCGTCGGCAGGTGTCCGGGGACGCGCTCGTCGGCGGTGACCTTCGGGGTCGGGGTGACGGGCTTCGGCAGCCCGGTCGCCGAGGCCGCGGAGGCCATCAGCATGCCCGTGGCGAGGGCGGTGGCGGTGCAGGCCGCGAGGCGACCGGAGCGCGAGAAGCGCATGAAAGACAAGAGGTCTCCCTGTAAAAAAGCAGGCGAAACCGGGTCGAATGTACCCGCGCGGAGGCGCGCTGAAGCGCGCCGCATCGCACGTGAGGTCTCATTCCCCCCCGGGAAGTAACCGAACAGTACAGCCGGGAAGCGCACGGCAGTAGCCATTTGCGGCCCTGTTTTGATCACGTTCAGAACGCACGGTGCCCGGGCCCCGAGGCCCGGGCACCACCCGCCGCGCGGCGGGTGCGATCAGCTCTTGCGATGGCCCACCAGTCGGGGCTTCGCCTCCAGGTTCTCCAGTCCGTGCCAGGACAGGTTCACCAGGTGCGCCGCGACCTCGGCCTTCTTCGGCTGACGCGTCTCCAACCACCACTGCCCGGTCAGCGCCACCATGCCCACCAGGGCCTGCGCGTACAGCGGCGCCAGCTTCGGATCGAAGCCCCGGGCCTTGAACTCCAACCCGAGGATGTCCTCCACCTGCGTGGCGATGTCGCTGATCAGCGACGCGAACGTGCCCGTCGACTGCGCCACCGGCGAGTCCCGGACCAGGATCCGGAAACCGTCCGTGTAGTTCTCGATGTAGTCCAGCAGCGCGAACGCCGCCTGCTCCAGCAGCTCCCGCGGATGCCCGGCGGTCAACGCGCCCGTCACCCCGTCCAGCAACTGGCGCATCTCCCGGTCCACGACGACCGCGTACAGGCCCTCCTTGCCGCCGAAGTGCTCGTACACCACCGGCTTGGACACCCCGGCCTTCGCCGCGATCTCCTCCACCGACGTGCCCTCGAAGCCCTTCTCGGCGAACAGGGTGCGGCCGATGTCCAGCAGTTGCTGACGCCGTTCGGCGCCCGTCATCCGGACCCGGCGGCCGCGCCGGGGCTTGTCGCTGCTGGAACTGCTGCCGTCGATCGCCACGTCCCCCATCATGCCGCGTTCGAGGACTTTTCCTTGCGCCGGGCGTCGATGCGCGCCTCGGACGGCCACCGCACGTCAGAGGCCCAGCCCAACTGCTCGAACCAGCGGATCAGCCGGGCGCTGGAGTCCACCTGGCCGCGCAGCACACCGTGCCGGGCCGAGGTCGGATCGGCGTGGTGCAGGTTGTGCCAGGACTCGCCGCACGAGAGCACCGCCAGCCACCACACGTTGCCACTGCGGTCCCGCGACTTGAACGGACGCTTGCCCACCGCGTGGCAGATCGAGTTGATCGACCACGTCACGTGGTGCAGCAGCGCCACGCGCACCAGCGAGCCCCAGAAGAACGCCGTGAACGCGCCCCACCAGGACATCGTCACCAGACCGCCGACCAGCGGCGGCAGCGCCAGCGAGAACATGGTCCAGAAGATGAAGTCGCGCGAGATCCGCCGGATCGCCGGATCCTGGATCAGGTCGGGCGCGTACTTCTGCTGGTCGGTCTGCTCCTCGTCGAAGAGCCAGCCGATGTGCGCCCACCACAGGCCCTTCATCAGCGCCGGCAGCGTCTCCCCGAACCGCCACGGCGAATGCGGGTCGCCCTCGTGGTCGGAGAACTTGTGGTGCTTGCGGTGGTCGGCCACCCAGCGCACCAGCGGACCCTCCACCGCCATCGAGCCCATGATCGCCAGCGCGATTCGCAGCGGCCGCTTCGCCTTGAAGGAACCGTGCGTGAAGTAGCGGTGGAACCCGATGGTGATGCCGTGGCAGGCCAGGAAGTACATGAACACCATCAGGCCGACGTCCAGCAGGCTCACCCCCCAGCCCCAGGCCAGCGGAATCGCCGCCAGCAGGGCCACGAAGGGGACGGTGATGAACAGCAGCAGGGCGATCTGCTCGACGGACCGCTTGTTCTCGCCGCCGAGCGTCGCCGACGGTTCGGGCGTATCTGAGGGCGCGGACGCGTCCTCGATCAGATCGGGACTGATGGTCACAGTGATCCCCTGGGGGGTGAGGGAGACGGCAGGTGCCCTTACGCGGCACCCTACGGACCCGTAAGTTACGGCATCGTAAGTATGGCAAAGGTCCCGTGCGGGGCAAGAGGACCACGGGTCGACGGTCGAGTCGGACAAACCGCCGCTACCGACCGGTACGCACGGCTCTGCCGGGGCACCGGCACGGGACACCTATCCTGGTCACGTCGGACAGCGCGGTCCGCACGGGCAGCCCGAGCTGCGCACCAGCGGGGACACCCCCGGACGAGATCCGGGGAGGCGCCGCGGCGCACGGCCGGGAGCCCACCGCCCAGTAGCGCTCGAACACTGCAAGGAGCCGCACCTGTGAGCAGTGCTGACCAGGCCCCCCAGGCCCCCGTCACCCAGGCCGACACCGACCGGGCCGAAACCGCGAACGCCGAGCTGCGCGCGGACATCCGCCGCCTCGGAGACCTCCTCGGGGAGACCCTCGTACGCCAAGAGGGCCAAGACCTCCTCGACCTCGTCGAACGCGTCCGCGCGCTCACCCGCACCGACGGCGAAGCCGCCGCCGAGCTGCTCGGGGACACCGACCTGGAGACCGCCGCCAAGCTGGTGCGCGCCTTCTCCACGTACTTCCACCTCGCCAACGTCACCGAGCAGGTGCACCGCGGCAAGGAACTGCGCGCCCACCGTGCCGCCGAGGGCGGGCTCCTCGCCCGCACCGCCGACATGCTCAAGGACGCCGACCCCGAGCACCTGCGCGAGACGGTCAAGAACCTCAACGTCCGCCCCGTCTTCACCGCGCACCCCACCGAGGCGGCCCGCCGCAGCGTCCTCAACAAGCTGCGCCGCATCGCCGCGCTCCTGGAGGAGCCCGTCACCGGCGCGGGCGACCGCCGCCGCCACGACCTGCGCCTCGCCGAGAACATCGACCTCGTCTGGCAGACCGACGAGCTGCGCGTCGTGCGTCCCGAGCCCGCCGACGAGGCCCGCAACGCCATCTACTACCTCGACGAGCTGCACGCCGGCGCCGTCGGCGACGTCCTCGAGGACCTCGCCGCCGAGCTCCAGCGCGTCGGCGTCGAGATCCCGGCCGGCACCCGCCCGCTCACCTTCGGCACCTGGATCGGCGGCGACCGCGACGGCAACCCGAACGTCACCCCCGACGTCACCCGGGACGTGCTGATCCTCCAGCACGAGCACGGCATCACCGACGCCCTCGAACTCGTCGACTTCCTGCGCGGGCTCCTGTCCAACTCCATCCGCTACACCGGGGCCACCGAGGAACTCCTCGAATCCCTCCAGGCGGACCTGGAACGACTCCCCGAGATCAGCCCCCGCTACAAGCGGCTGAACGCCGAGGAGCCCTACCGCCTCAAGGCCACCTGCATCCGGCAGAAGCTCGTCAACACCCGCGAGCGCCTCGCCAAGGGCACCGGCCACGAAGAGGGACGCGACTACCTCGGCACCGCCGAGCTCCTCACGGACCTCACCCTCATCCAGACGTCCCTGCGCGAACACCGCGGCGCCCTGTTCGCCGACGGCCGCATGGACCGCACCATCCGCACCCTGGCCGCCTTCGGGCTCCAGCTCGCGACCATGGACGTGCGCGAGCACGCCGACGCGCACCACCACGCGCTCGGCCAGCTCTTCGACCGGCTCGGCGAGGAGTCCTGGCGCTACGCCGACATGCCCCGCGACTACCGCGGCAAGCTCCTCGCGAAGGAGCTCCGCTCCCGCCGGCCCCTCGCGCCCACGCCCGCGCCCCTCGACGCCGCCGGGCAGAAGACCCTCGGCGTCTTCGGCGCCATCAAGGACGCCTTCGAGAAGTTCGGCCCCGAGGTCATCGAGTCGTACATCATCTCGATGTGCCAGGGCGCCGACGACGTCTTCGCCGCCGCCGTCCTCGCCCGCGAGGCGGGCCTCATCGACCTCCACGCCGGCTGGGCCAAGATCGGCATCGTGCCGCTCCTGGAGACCACCGACGAGCTCAAGGCCGCCGACGTCATCCTCGACGCCATGCTCGCCGACCCCTCCTACCGGCGCCTCGTCTCCCTGCGCGGCGACGTGCAGGAGGTCATGCTCGGCTACTCCGACTCCAGCAAGTTCGGCGGCATCACCACCAGCCAGTGGGAGATCCACCGCGCCCAGCGCCGGCTGCGCGACGTCGCCCACCGCTACGGGGTCCGGCTGCGCCTGTTCCACGGCCGCGGCGGCACCGTCGGCCGCGGCGGCGGCCCCTCCCACGACGCGATCCTCGCCCAGCCCTGGGGCACCCTCGAAGGCGAGATCAAGGTCACCGAGCAGGGCGAGGTCATCTCCGACAAGTACCTCGTCCCGTCCCTGGCCCGCGAGAACCTCGAACTGACCGTCGCGGCCACCCTGCAGGCCTCCGCCCTGCACACCGCCCCGCGCCAGTCCGACGACGACCTCGCCCGCTGGGACGCGGCCATGGACACCGTCTCCGACGCCGCGCACGACGCCTACCGCGCGCTCGTCGAGGACCCCGACCTGCCGGCGTACTTCTTCGCCGCGACCCCCGTCGACCAGCTCGCCGACCTCCACCTCGGGTCCCGGCCCTCCCGCCGCCCCGACTCCGGAGCCGGCCTCGACGGCCTGCGCGCCATCCCGTGGGTGTTCGGCTGGACGCAGTCCCGCCAGATCGTGCCCGGCTGGTACGGAGTCGGCTCGGGTCTCAAGGCCCTCCGCGAGGCCGGCCAGGACATGGTCCTCAGCGAGATGGGAGAGCGGTGGCACTTCTTCCGCAACTTCCTGTCCAACGTCGAGATGACCCTGGCCAAGACCGACCTGCGGATTGCCCGGCACTACGTGGACACCCTCGTCCCCGACGAGCTGAAGCACGTCTTCGCCCGCATCGAGGCCGAACACGAGCTGACCGTCCGCGAGGTCCTGCGCATCACCGGCGGTCACAAGCTGCTGGACTCCCACCCGGTGCTCCAGCAGACCTTCGCCGTCCGCGACGCCTACCTGGACCCGATCTCCTACCTCCAGGTCTCGCTGCTCGCCCGCCAGCGCGCCGCGGCCGAGCGCGGCGAGGAAGCCGACCCGCTCCTCGCCCGGGCCCTGCTGCTCACCGTCAACGGAGTCGCCGCCGGTCTGCGCAACACCGGCTGACGCACCCCGCACACGAAGGAAGCCCCCGCCGGATCGGCGGGGGCTTCCTTCGTACGGGGTCCGCGTCAGGAGTTGTAGGTGGACTGCGCGCGCTCCAGACCCTCCTGGATCAGGCACTCCACCGCGTCCGCCGACCGGTCGACGAACCAGTCCAGTTCCTTGCGCTCCGTGGACGAGAAGTCCTTCAGCACGAAGTCCGCCACCTGCATCCGGCCCGGGGGCCGACCGATGCCGCAGCGGACCCGGTGGTAGTCCGGGCCCATCGCCTTCGTCATCGACTTCAGACCGTTGTGGCCGTTGTCCCCGCCGCCCAGCTTCAGCCGCAGCGTCGGGTAGTCGATGTCCAACTCGTCGTGGACCGCGACGATCCGGCCCAACGGAACCTTGTAGAAGTCGCGCAGCGCCGTCACCGGCCCGCCCGACAGGTTCATGAACGACATCGGCTTGGCCAGCACCACCCGACGGTTCGCCGGGCCGGGCGGGCCGATGCGGCCCTCGACCACCTGCGCGCGCGCCTTGTGCGCCTTGAACTTGCCGCGCATCCGCTCCGCCAGCAGGTCCACGACCATGAACCCGATGTTGTGACGGTTGCCCGCGTACTCCGCCCCGGGGTTCCCGAGACCGACGATCAGCCAGGGGGCCGTGTCGTCCGACATCAAAAAGCTCCTTAACGAAGACGACCGCCGTCCCGCTCCAGTGGAGCCGGACGGCGGTCGTTCAGCAAGTGCCGAGAGGGGAGCGCGAGGCTCAGACCTCGGTGTCCTCGGCGTCGGCGGCCGGCTCCTCGGCCTGCGGGGCCACGACCTGGAGGACGGCGATGTCGCCGTCGACGGCCAGGGTGGTGCCCTTCGGGAGGACCAGGTCCTTGGCGTGGATGGTGGCGCCGGCCTCGAGGCCCGCGATGGAGACGGTGACCTCGGTCGGGATGTGGGTGGCCTCGGCCTCGACGGAGATGGTGTTCTGGAGGGTCTCCAGCATGTTGCCGCCGGCGGCCAGCTCGCCCTCGGTGACGATCGCGACGTCGACGGTGACCTTCTCGCCCTTCTTGACGATCAGGAAGTCGACGTGGGAGATCGTGCGCTTCAGGGGGTGCTTCTGCACGGCCTTCGGGATGACCAGCTCGGTGCCGGCGTCGCCGAGGTCCAGGGAGAGCAGGACGTTCGGGGTGCGCAGCGCCAGCTGAAGGGCGTGGGCGTCGACGTTGACGTGCTTCGGGTCGGTGCCGTGGCCGTAGATGACGGCGGGGGTCAGGGCGTCGCGACGGGCCTGACGGGCAGAGCCCTTGCCGAAGGTGTCACGGAGCTGGGCGGAAAGCTTGACCTCGGACATGCTCACTCCTCGTGGGGTGACGGAATTGGACGACAGTCACCCGGCCGGAACGGCCTGCTACGAAGAGCGCGTCGATAACGGAGTGCCGGCACCCGTGTGAACAGGTACGGCCTCCCTCGCCGAGCAACTCGTGGAGTCTACCCGGCCGGGAGGCCGTACCCAAAAGGATCTACCGCGCGGGGGCGGGAGCGGCTACTGCTGCTCCTCGAACAGGCTGGTGACCGAGCCGTCCTCGAAGACCTCGCGCACGGCGCGCGCGATCATCGGGGCGATCGACAGCACCGTGATCTTGTCGAGCTCCAGGTCCGACGGATCGGGCAGGGTGTTCGTGAACACGAACTCGCTGACCTTGGAGTTCTTCAGGCGGTCGGCCGCGGGGCCGGACAGGATGCCGTGCGTGGCCGTCACGATGACGTCCTCCGCGCCGTGCGCGAACAGCGCGTCGGCGGCGGCGCAGATGGTGCCACCCGTGTCGATCATGTCGTCGACCAGGACGCAGACGCGGCCCTTGACCTCACCGACGACCTCGTGGACGGTCACCTGGTTGGCGACGTCCTTGTCGCGACGCTTGTGCACGATGGCCAGCGGCGCGTCCAGACGGTCGCACCAGCGGTCGGCAACGCGCACGCGGCCGGCGTCCGGGGAGACGATCGTCAGCTTGGTGCGGTCCACCTTGGCGCCGACGTAGTCCGCGAGGACCGTGAGGGCGGACAGGTGGTCGACCGGGCCGTCGAAGAAGCCCTGGATCTGGTCGGTGTGCAGGTCGACGGTCAGGATGCGGTCCGCACCCGCCGTCTTCAGCAGGTCCGCGACCAGGCGCGCCGAGATCGGCTCGCGTCCCTTGTGCTTCTTGTCCTGGCGGGCGTACCCGTAGGACGGGACGATCACGGTGATGGAGCGGGCCGACGCGCGCTTCAGCGCGTCGATCATGATCAGCTGCTCCATGATCCACTTGTTGATCGGAGCCGTGTGGCTCTGGATCAGGAAGCAGTCCGCGCCACGAGCCGACTCCTGGAAACGGACGTAGATCTCACCGTTCGCGAAGTCGAAAGCCTTGGTCGGCACGAGGCCGACACCCAACTGGTGTGCGACCTCCTCGGCCAGCTCGGGGTGGGCGCGGCCGGAGAAGAGCATCAGCTTCTTCTCGCCGGTCGTCTTGATCCCGGTCACAGCACTGTCTCCTCAGACGTGTGGAAAGCTGCTCGCCCCCGTGCGCGTCCGTCCCGCACACGGTGAGCCAGCCGAATTGCGTGCACCTATCACGGTACGCCGTCCAGGGCGTACCCGTTTCCGGTCAGTTCACCTCAACGACCGTCGGAGTCCTCCGCGGCCACCGACTGGGCCGCCGTCGCCGCGGCGCTCCCCGGACGCTTGCGGGCCACCCAGCCCTCGATATTCCGCTGCTGGCCACGGGCCACGGCCAGCGCGCCGGCCGGGACGTCCTTCGTGATCACCGAGCCGGCCGCCGTGTAGGCGCCGTCCCCGATGGTGATGGGCGCCACAAACATGTTGTCGGAGCCCGTCTTGCAGTGTGAACCGATGGTCGTGTGGTGCTTGTTCTCGCCGTCGTAGTTCACGAACACGCTGGCCGCGCCGATGTTCGTGTACTCGCCGATGGTCGCGTCGCCCACGTACGAGAGGTGCGGCACCTTGGTGCCCTCGCCGATGGTCGCGTTCTTCATCTCGACGTACGTGCCGGCCTTGGCCTTCAGGCCGAGGTTCGTTCCCGGACGCAGGTACGCGAACGGGCCGACGGACGCCGACTCGCCGATCACGGCCGTGTCCGCCACCGTGTTGTCGACGCGCGCCCGGGGGCCGACCCGGGTGTCCTTGAGGCGGGTGTTGGGGCCGACCTCGGCGCCCTCCGCGACGTGCGTGTTCCCCAGGAGCTGCGTACCGGGGTGGATGATCGCGTCCTGCCCGAAGGTGACCGTGACGTCCACCAGCGTGCTCGCCGGGTCGACGACGGTCACGCCGGCCAGCATCGCGTTCTCCAGCAGGCGCGCGTTCAGCAGGGCCCGGGCCTGGGCCAGTTGTACCCGGTTGTTGATCCCGAGGATCTGACGGTGGTCGGCACCGACCGCCGCGCCGACGCGGTGGCCGGCCTCGCGCAGGATGCCGAGCACGTCGGTGAGGTACTCCTCGCCCTGGCTGTTGTCCGTGCGGACCTTGCCCAGCGCGTCGCTCAGCAGGGCTCCGTCGAACGCGAAGACCCCCGAGTTGATCTCACGGATCGCGCGCTGCGCGTCGGTGGCGTCCTTGTGCTCGACGATCGCCGTGACGGCGCCGTCGGCGCCGCGGATGATGCGGCCGTAGCCGGTCGAGTCGGGCACCTCGGCGGTCAGCACGGTGACGGCGTTGCCGTCGGCCTCGTGCGTGGCGGTGAGTTCGGCGAGGGTCTCGCCGGTCAGCAGCGGGGTGTCGCCGCAGACGACGACCACGGTGCCGGCCTGCTCGCCGCCGAGTTCTTCGAGGGCCATCCGGACGGCGTGTCCGGTGCCGTTCTGCTCGTACTGGACGGCCGTGCGGACATCGGCGTCGATGTCGGCGAGGTGCGCGGTGACCTGCTCGCGTGCGTGGCCGACGACGACCACGAGGTGTGCGGGGTCGAGCTCGCGCGAGGCGGCGACGACGTGACCGACGAGCGAACGCCCGCTGATCTCGTGCAGAACCTTCGGTGTGGCCGACTTCATGCGGGTGCCTTCACCCGCTGCGAGTACGACGACGGCTGCCGGGCGGGTTGCGCTCACGGGGGTGCCCTTCGGCTTCGGGGGTGGACCCGTGAAGGATAGCCGGGGGCGGGAGGGCGGAAACGAAGCCGGGTCCCGACCGGAGATCGGGACCCGCATGTGTGAAAGCTCCCCCGCCAGGACTCGAACCCGGACATAAGGCACCAAAAGCCTCAGTGCTGCCAATTACACCACAGGGGATCAACCGTGACTTGACCGGACATTACTCCCTGGTGGTCGAGTCGACGAGACCTACTATGCCGCACCACCACCCCTCATCGCGACGGTATGCATCGGTGCCTTGCGGTACGCGCGTCGCGCGACGCGCGTGAGGGGTGTCGCGCACCTTCGCCCCCGGGAATTTCGCTCGCCTCCCGCCCGGGGCCCCTGCGTACGCTGGACGGCATGACCAGTACGGGGGAAGAGCGGGACGGGATGGGGCGCGACGGCCCCTGGTGGTGGGAGAGGCGGCGGAGCGCCGCACTGGACGTGGGACTCGGCGTGGTGTCCGCCGCCGAGTGCGCCGTCGAGGGGGTGCCCTTCGCCCACGAGGCCGGCATTCCCGCGGCCCTCGGGGTGCTGTTCGGGATCGTGGTGGGGGCCACGCTCGTGCTGCGGCGCAGGTGGCCCATCGCCGTGGTGCTGGTGGCCATCGCCGTGACGCCCGCCGCGATGGGGTTCCTCCTCGCGGTGGTGGGCCTGTACACGCTGGCCTCCTCCGACGTGCCCCGGCGGATCACCGCCACGCTCGCGTCGATGTCGTTGGCCGGGACGTTCGTCGTGATGTACATGCGGACGCGCGGGGACGTGGAGGCCGACGGGACGCTCGTGATCGTGCTGTCCGTGTTCGTGGCGGTGGCGCTGACCGTGCCGCCGGTGCTCCTCGGGCTGTACATCGGGGCGCGCCGCCGGTTGATGGAGAGCCTCCACGAGCGCGCGGACTCGCTGGAACGGGAACTGTCGCTGTTGGCGGACCGGGCCGAGGAGCGGGCCGAGTGGGCCCGCACGGAGGAACGGACGCGGATCGCGCGGGAGATGCACGACGTGGTCGCCCACCGGGTGTCGCTGATGGTGGTGCACGCGGCGGCTCTACAGGCGGTGGCCGCGAAGGACCCGGTGAAGGCCGTGAGGAACGCGGCCCTGGTGGGTGACATGGGGCGGCAGGCGCTGACGGAACTGCGCGAGATGCTGGGCGTGCTGCGGGCCGAGTCGCCGAAGCCGGCCAGTGCCTCCCTGGCCCGGCCTGCGTTGGTGGGGATCTTCGAGGACGGGCCGTCGATCGGCGAGCTGGAGGCGCTGGTCGGGCAGTCCCGCACGGCGGGGATGGCCGTCGAGCTGGACGTGCGGGGCGAGTGCCCCGACTATCCGGCGGAGGTCGAACAGACCGCGTACCGGGTGGTGCAGGAGGCGTTGACCAACTGCCACAAGCACGCGCCGGGCGCGAAGGTCGTCGTACGGCTCGCCCACCGGGACGCCGAGGTGGCCATGCAGGTGGAGAACGGGCCGTGTGACGGCAAGGCCGCCGAACCGGGACTGCCGAGCGGCGGCAACGGGCTGGTGGGGATGCGGGAGCGGGTGCTCGGACTGGGCGGGGTGTTCGTCTCGGGGTCGACGGAGGACGGCGGCTTCAAGGTGTCGGCGGTCCTGCCGCGCGAGCGGTAGGAGGCGGCTCGGCTCCCCGCAGACGGCCGTCGGAGGTCGGGGGCGGGCCCCCGACCTCCGGCCGGGGTCAGCCCGTCGTGAGACGGGCCGGCTGGAGACCCGTCAGGAGCAGGGCCAGGGCATCGTCGAGGCTCGCGCCGAGGAACCAGTCGCCGGTGTGGTCGATGCCGTAGACGCGGCCCTCGCGGTCGATGGCGAGGTGCGAGCCGCCGTCGGTCTCGGCGCCGAGCGGGCTCAGCTCGGTGGACAGGGCGCGCCCGAGGTCGCAGAAGGTGCGGGCCAGGTGGAGCCCGGTGAGCGGGTCCAGGCGCACGCGGGCGGGGGCTATCTGACGGCCGGGCCCGGAGCCGGCGACGGTCAGGCCGCCGAACTCGGCCCAGGCCTCGACGGCCGCCGGGAAGACGGTGTGCCGGTGCCCGGCGGGGGTGGTGTGGTCGCGCAGCGCGTCGGCCCAGTACTCGGCCTGCTTGATGTCCCAGCGGCCCGGCTCCCAACCGGCGGTGCGCAGCGCGGAGTCCACCGGCCCCGGGAAACGGGTCGCCGAGGAACGGTCGTAGGAGGCGGACGAGGGGGACGAGGTGCTCATGGCGGCTACTCGGAGTGGGTGAGGTCGACGGAACGTACGCCGAAGTGGGCGAGGAGGGCGTCGCAGGAGCGGCACGGGGGCGCGTAGGTCCCGTGGAGCGGGTCGCCGTCCTCGCGGATGCGACGGGCGGTGATCCTGGCCTGTTTGAGGGAACGGCGCGCCTCGCTCGCCGTCAGCGGCTTGCGGGAGGCGCGCTTGCTGCGGGCGCTCTCGACGCCGGCGAGGTGGCGGGAGAGGAGCATCGCTTCCGGACATCGGCCGGTGAACCGCTCCCGCTGTCCGCTGGTGAGGGTGTCGAGGAAGTCCTGTACGAGCGGGTGCAGCACGGGTGGCTGGTCGGCCTTCCCGGCGGTGCCGGTGAGGGTCTCCCCGCGTACGGACAGGGCGGCGGCGACGGTGGGGAGGATGCCGTCGCGCCGGAAGCGGAGCACGGGGACGGCGGGGCCGTCGGCGCTGCTCCAGCGCAGACGGGGATCGCCGGCGGGGCCGGCTTCCGTCGGTTCCGTCCGGTCTGTGCGTGTTGCCGTGTTCTGCATGCTGCGTGTTCCCTCCCGTGGCGGCGGTGCGGGCCGCTGTCGCGCACGCCCCCGTGCTGCGGGGACAGCCTGTCAAATGTCCCCTGTGGTGGGGAAGCGGGGTCGAATATTCGTATCAATTCGGCTCTTCCCGCCCCACGTGAGGGGGTGTGGCCGGCATGCTGCTTCGGCTGCGGGTGAGCCCCTTGCCCGAGCACATAGGCTGTGGTGAACCAGCCAGATCCAGCAGGGGGCTACCGCCATGACGACAGGTCGGCTCGGGCAGCAGGCCGCGCCACCCAACGCCGCTTACTCGGGGCAGGTCGTGCATTTCCCGGACCCGGTCCGGGCCGCTCGGCATCCCCACGGAGTACGGATCAGCGGGGACGGGCATCCCGATTTCTCGCCCTACGCGCGCGCCGCGGTGGAGATCGCCGAGCCGCCGGAGGGCTTCGGCGTGGACGAGCTGCGCCTGACGGACTACGTGTCCGCCAACGCGGCGATGCGGGAGGCGGGCCACGAGCTGTGGGACACCGTCGGCCCGGTGGCGACCCCGCACGGATGGACCTGGCACCACGTGGCCGGGACGCGGCGGATGGAACTGGTCCCCGTCGAGGTGAAGGCACTGCTGCGGCACCACGCCGGACTGACGACGGCGCCCGTGGACCACGAGAAGCGCGGCACGCGCCCCCTCCAGGAAGTGCGCCCGGCGCACCTGGGACTGCCGAAGTCGGTGGTGTCGGTGTCCGAGCAGCAGGTGCAGGGCGTCGAGGAGGACCTCGGCTACCGGCTGCCGGAGGCGTACCGGGCGTTCCTGAAGGCGGCGGGCGGCTGCGCGCCGGTCGGCGCGGGCCTGGACGTGGACCTCGGGGTGCTGGTCGACCAGCCGTTCTTCACGGTGCGCGAGGAAGCGGCGGTCAACGACCTCGTCTACGTCAACAAGTGTCTGCGGGACCACCTGACGAAGGACTACCTGTGCGTGGCCTTCGCACAGGGCGGGCTGCTCGCGGTGAAGGTGAAGGGCGAGGGGATCGGCTCCGTGTGGTTCTCCCCGTACGACGACGCGCGCGACCGGGACGGCTGGTCGGTGCAGGAGCGCGTGGAGCGGCTGTTGCTGCCGTGCGGTGCCGATTTCGACGCCTTTCTCGAACGCTTGGCGGGTAACCCGCCGGAGCTGGAGACGGTGGCCGGTCTGATGGTGGACGGCGGATTCGCTCGTTCGGTTCCGGTGGCGGGTTCCGCGCCGGTGGAGGGGTGACGGCGCGATGGTGACCTTCGCACAGGCGCAGGAACGCGCCGAGGAGTGGATCAACGGGGACGTGCCCGCGTACCAGCACCGTGAGGTGCGGGTGCGGGAGTTCGGGCTGGGCTTCGTGGTGTGGGCCGAGGACCGGGCGGCCGGTCCGGTGTCCGGCGGTGGCCGGCAGCGGCTGGTCATCGCGCGGGACAGCGGTGAGGTGACGCTGTGGCCGGGGCTGCCGGTGGGTGAGGTGATCCGGCGGTACGAGGAGGAGTACGGGGCCGCGACCGCTCCGGCGGGCTCCGAGGCCTCGGTTCCGCCGCCGCGGATCGACTCGGAACAGACCTCGTTCATGCTGAGTCCGCCCGAGTGGTTGCAGGAGGCGGCGGACCGTGCGGGGATCCCGCGGGCCCCGGCCGCGGACTCGTCGGCCGCGGCCCTGTCGTCCGACGCGGGATCGTCGTCCGACGCGGGATCGTCGTCCGGTGAGGCCGCGGGTGTGGGTTCCGGTTCCGGCTCGGGGGCCGCTTCGGCGGAGCCCGCCGTCCCGGTCGGCGGCCCTCCCGCTCCCGCCACCCCGGCGCCCGGCACGGCCGATGCCCCGGGTGACGTCGTACCGCTGCGGCGCGGCGGCGAGATCCCGTACGAGCCGACCGCCAACGACGGGTTCCCGATCGGTGCCACGCCTTGGGCCGGGACCGATGTGAACTCCGGCGCGGACGAGGGTTCCGTGCCCTTGCCGGCGACGGTGTTCGCGCCGCCGCTGTCCGGGTCGGACCTGGAGGACGCGCCGGCCGCGGCGGCCCCCGACGCGCAGACCCAGCTCATGGCCGGCGGCAGCCGGCTGCCGCGGACCGCGGTCGTGCCCGCCCTGGGGCACGGCTCGGACGCGGGCGACATCGCCGACGCGCCGACGAGCAAGGCCCAGCTCTCCCGGCCGGGGTCGGGCGCTTCCGTGAGCCCGCCCGGTCCGCCCGGTGCGCCCGGAGCCTCCGCTCCGGGGCAGCCGCCCGTACCGCCCCGACCGCCGGGTGTGCCCGGTGGTGGGGTGGATCACGCGGCGACGATGCTCGCGGGTCCGGGTGTGGGTTCGGGTGTGGGTCCGGCGGGTCCCGGTGCGCCGACGCCTCCCGGTCCGCCCGGGGCTCCGGGCGCGCCCGGTGGCTCCGGTTCCGCCGGCTCTTCCGGTGGCGGGATCGATCACGCCGCGACGATGTTGGCGGGCCCGTCCGTGGTGCAGCCGCCCAGGCCGCCGGGTTCGCCCGGTGCGCCGCAGCCGCCCGGTCCGCCGGGTGTGCCCGGTGGTGGGGTGGATCACGCGGCGACGATGCTCGCGGGTCCGGGTGTGGGTTCGGGCGTGGGTCCGGCGGGTTCCGGTGCGCCGACGCCTCCCGGTCCGCCCGGTGCTCCGGGTGCGCCCGGTGGCTCCGGTGTTCCCGGTGCTCCCGGTGGCGGGATCGATCACGCCGCGACGATGCTCGCGGGCCCGTCCGTCGTGCAGCCGCCCAGGCCCCCCGGCGCGCCCGGGGCTCCTGGTACTCCCGGTACTCCCGGGGGTGGGACGCCGCACCACGCCGCGACGATGCTCGCCGGCCCCGGCGTACCCCAACCGCCCGGTCCGCCCGGCGCGCCCGCCGCTCCGGTGCCGCAGCCCATGGCACCGGCGCCGGCCGCGTCCGGCGTGCCCACCGTCGGCCCCGGCTACCAGGCCGTGCTGCGCTACCGCGCGCCCGACGGCTCCGAGCAGCAGCTGATCCGCCGCTCGGCGCCCGGCACCCCGCACCCCGAGTGGCAGATCCTGCACGAGCTGCGCGCCATGAACGTGCCGCCGCAGCAGGTACTGGAGCTGCACACCGAGTTGGGGTCCTGCGAGCTGCCCGGCGGCTACTGCGCGCGGATGATCCGCGAGACCTGGCCCCAGGTCCGGATCACCAGCGTGGCCCCGTACGGGACGGATCACGCGAGCCGTCAGCAGGGCATGCGACACCTGATCACCCACCAGAGCGAACTCCATCAGGTGGCGGACGGTCCGGCGCGTCCCGCGCCGGTACGCGCGCCGCTGCCGCAGGTCCCCCTCCAACCGGCGATCCCGTTGGAGGCCATCGCGCAGGAGCTGGCAGGGGCGTTCGGCCCGCAGGGCGTGTTCCGCTTCGACCAGCGGGCCGTGTCCCGGCAGGGCGTGCCGGAGATCGTGGCCCAGACCCTGATGTGGTCGGGGCTGCCGGTGGACTTCGGTCCGTTCTTCTGGGCGCAGGCCGTGCCCGGCCAACCGGTGCCGACACTGGCCGAGTTGGCGGCGCAGCGGCAGGTGCAGCCGGCATCGGACGCGGGCTCGTACCTCGTCGTCGGAAGCGACTTCGGCAAGGCGCTCTGCGTGCAGTACGGGACGGCGCACATAGTGGCGGTCCCGGTGGAGGCCGGGCCGGGCGGTGCTCCGGTGCCGCCGCAGTTCGTGAACTCCAGCCTGCCGCAATTCGTGCGGTCGCTGGCGATGCTGGGGCACATGTGGCGGCTGCGGCAGCACCTGACGCCGGAGCAGGCGGGCCGCTGGACGGTCGATTTCCAGACGAATCTGGCCGGCCTCGACAGCGCGGCGCTGGCGTCGCCGGAGAGCTGGTGGTCGGTGCTGCTGGAACAGATGTGGGACGGACTGCTCTGACCCGCGGGTCCGTGTGATGGGCCGGGCCGGAACCCTCGAACGGGGTTCCGGCCCGGCCATTCCGGCTTCTGGTCGCAAATGACGCATCCTTGACGGGAATCCCCGCGAGAGAGGCGCTTCCAGGATGAGTGCACCCATGTCACCTCACGGTCCCCAGGGTTTCGCGACCGTGCGCGGCCGCGGTTACCGGCCGGACGAGGTGAACCGGTACCTCGTGCGCCTCTCGGAAATCCGGGACGAGGCCTGGGAGCGAGTGGCACGGTTGACCGTCCTGGCCAAGCAGATGGAGGCGGAGGCGGAGCGGCTGCGCGAGCGGGTCGCCTCGCTCGCCCCCCAGACGTACGACGAGCTGAGCGAACGGGCCCGGCGAATCCTGCTGCTCGCGCAGGAGGAGGCGGACTGCGTACGCGCGGACGCGCGCGCCGACGTGTTCACCACCCAGGGCGCCGCCGAGGCGCACGCGGACCGGGTGACCGAGCTGGCGCGGCAGGACGCGGAAGCGGTGCGCGAACAGACCGAGGTACGGGCCCGCCAGGGGCTGCTGCGGGCACGCCGGGAAGCGGACGACGCCCGGGCGGAGGCCCGGGACGACGCGGCGGCCTGGCGGTCGGAGGCGCACACGGCCCTGGTCGAGACGCGCCGCCGGTCGGACGAGCTGCTGGCGGAACGCGAGCAGGAACACGCGGACCGCCGGGACGCGGCCGAACGGGAACTGGCGGCACGGGAAGCCGAACTGGAAGCCCGGCAAGCGGAGTTGGAGCGCCAGGCCGAAGGGCGGTTGGCCGACGCGCGGCGGGCGTTCGCCGAAGCGGAGGAGTCGGCGCGGCACGGGCAGGAGGACGCCGAAGCACGGGCGTCCGAGGTGCTGGCGCAGGCGCGGGTGCGGGAGGAACGGGTCGGGCGCGAGACGGAACGGATCCTGCGGGAGCACGGGGAGGCGCAGGACGAGATGCGGGCGCACATGAACCACGTGCGGGCTAGCCTGGCGGCGCTTACGGGGAGGGCGTCGGCGTAGTCGTTGCCTTGGCCGTTGCCCTGGCCGTTGCCCTGGCCGGGCGGTGGTGGTTGCCGTCTTGCCGCGTTGCCGTCTCGCCGCGTTGCCGTCTTGCGGTTGGTTGCTGCCGGTCCCGGCTGCGCCGGGCGCCTCAAGCGCCGGCGGGGCTGGGGGGTGGGGGTCGGGCGGGGGGTCGTGGTCGGTGCCGGGGTGGGGTGTCGTCCGGGACTGTGTGATTTAGGCGCCCTGGGTCGGGTTGGTGTGTGGGGCGGGGGTTGCGCGCCACAAATCCCACTTCCACGTCCCGGCCGACACCCCACCCCGTCCCCGCCCCCGACCAACAGTCCGACCCCGTGAGCGAATCCGGTCTCACCGGGTCGTCCGGCGAACCCGGCCTCGCCGGCGTTCGGGGCGAGCTCAGAGGGTGGGGAGGAAGGCCGCGATCAGGGGGGCGATGGTGGGGAGGTGGGTTTCGAGGGCGAAGTGGCCCGCGCCCTCGAAGACGTGCACCTCCGCGTCCGGCGCGTCCCGCAGGTACGCCTTGGCTCCCGCCGGGGTGAAGAAGGGGTCGCCCGCGCCCCACAGGACCAGGACGGGGAGTCGCGCCGAGCGGAGCCACGCCTGCCAGGTGGGGTAGTGGGCGAAGTTCGACGCGTAGTCGAAGGCCAGGTCGGCCTGGGCGTCCGTGCGGCCGGGGCGGGCGAGGTGGTGGAGGTCCAGGGTCCAGGAGTCCGGGGAGATCAGTGCGGTGTCGGCGACCCCGGTCTCGTACTGGAAGCGGGTGCCCTCCTCGGTGAACAGCCCGCGGACCTTCTCCTCGTCGCCCGGCACCTCGCGGCGCAGGCCGGCGAACTCGCGGGCCGCGTCCGACAGTCCCTCCTCGTACGCGTTGCCGTTCTGCACGATGAGGCCCGTCACCCGCTCCGGTCGCCGCGCGGCGACCCGCAGACCGACCGGGGCGCCGAAGTCGAAGACGTACAGCGCGAAGCGGTCCAGGGCGAGGGCGTCGGTGAAGCCCTCGACGATGTCCGCGAGCCGGTCGAAGGAGTACGTGAATCCGTTCGGGGTCTCGGTCCGGCCGGAGCCGGGGTAGTCGGGGGCGATGAGCCGGTACGGGGTGTCGGCCAGGGCGTCCATGAGGCGGGTGAACTGGTGGGAGGAGGTCGGGAAGCCGTGCAGGAGCAGCAGTACGGGGGCGTCGGACGGGCCGCTCTCGCGGTAGGCGACGGTGACGCCGTCCACGTCGACGGTGCGGTGTTGGATGCGGGCCACGGTCATCACATGCCTCCTGGGGTGCTTTTTCCATTAGTTTCCGGGAGGAGGGCTAATGGGTCAAGGGGATTGGGTAGCATTAGGTCCGTGACTGTGAACTTTCCGCTCATCGGCGAGCACCTCGCGCTCGACCTGCTGAACACCCGCCCCGCCGACGGGGACCTCATCGCCGAACCCGACGGCCTGGCCGGGTGGTTGGCCGAGGAGGCCGAGCGGCTGGGGCCGGTCGCCGGCGGGGTCGGGGAGGCCGAGGTGGTCGCGGTGGTCGCGGTACGGGAGGCGGCGCGGGCCGCGTTGGCCGCCGTACGGGGCGGTGAGCGCCCGCCGGTCGACGCGCTGCGCGTGCTGAACGCGGCCCTGGCGGGCGCCCCCGCCCACCGGGAGCTGGACTGGACCGCCGGATCGGGGCTGACGGCCGATCGTGTGCGCCCGACCGTCGACCCGGCGGCGCGCCTCGCCGCGGAACTCGCCGAGGCGGTGACGGAACTGCTCACCGGGCCGCGGGTGGGGGAGGTGCGGGAGTGCGAGGGGGCGGAGTGCGTGCTGCTGTTCCTCCCGGCGCACCCGCGGCGGCGGTGGTGCGTGGCGGGCGCGTGCGGCAACCGGGCCCGGGTGGCCCGCTACTACGCGCGGCGCCGGGCCTGAGCGGGGATCTCGGGGCGCGGGTGGCGGTAGGGGTCGCTCCTGAGGCCGTGTGAGGTCACCACCACGGTGAAGGCGGGCGCGGTCCCGTCCGGGAGGGGGGCCGTCAGGGTGGACGTCGTCGGGTCCAGGGTCGAGGGGACGGCCGTGTCGTCCACGCTCACCCGGGCGTCCTCGAAGCCGCCGCCCGACACCGTGAGGACGCCGTCGGCGAGGGCGACGTCGGTGATCACCGGGTTGGCCCGGGTGGCCATCTTGTTCACCAGGTAGGCGCCCGCCGGGGCGCCGGTCAGGGCCCAGATCTCCGAGGGGAGGCGGGGGAGCCCGCCGCCGACGTCCGAGAGGAAGAACAGCACGACGTAGAGCATCGTGACCGCGCTGAGGGCGACGTACTGGAGGTCCATCAGGTCGGTCCGGCCGCTGTCGTTCGCGATGAGGTCGCGCAGGGGTCGCCGGCCGCCGGGGGTGGGTTTCGGGGCGGGTTTGGCCATGCTGCCGTTCTCCACGCGCACCCCGACGACGGTCTTCGCCGCGATGAGGGCCACGTACGGGCCGCCGAGCAGTGGCAGGTACGCCGTGGTCAGCGAGGACAGCGGGCCGTGTTCGCCCTGGAACCAGTCGACGCCGCCGCCGGCCGTCAGCCCGTACGCGAGGATCGCCAGGAGCAGCCAGAACAGGATCACCGTCCAGGCCAGGGCCAGGGTGGTGGAGGTGGAGAGCCGGCCGTCGCGCCCGGTGATGAAGCCGGGGTTGCGGCGCAGCCGCAGGGCGACGGGGCAGGTCAGGGTCGCCAGTAAGAGCAGGGCGAGGAGTGCGGAAGTCATGGTGTTCCCCCGAGTGGTGTCCGTGGGTAGACAGATAGCCCATTCGTTCGAGCCATGACAACCCCGGTGGGGTCTACCGCTGCTCGGGCAGGACCGGGAACTTCCGCGGCGCGACCAGGAGCAGCACCACCAGCGCCGCCACCGCCGCGGCCGTCGCGCCGAGGAAGACGTGGTCCACCGCGGCGTCCACGGCCTCCCGCAGGTAGTCGGCGGCGGCCGGCGGAAGCTGTCCCGGTCGGTCGAGGGCCTTCGACACGTCGTCCAGGTGGTCCGGCAGTCCCGACACGGGGGCGTCCGCGAGCCGGGCGGCCATGGTGGCGTTGGCGACGGCTCCCGTCAGGGCCGCTCCCACGCTCTGGCCGACCTGCCGGGAGAACAGCACGGAGGCCGTCGTGGTGCCCCGTTCCGCCCAGCCGACGGTGGACTGCACCCCGACGATCAGCGGGAGTTGGAACAGGCCGAGGGCGCCGCCGAGCAGCAGCATGACCAGTGCGGGCTGCCACACCGAGCCCGGGTACGGGAGCAGCGTGAAGCCGAACAGGGCCACGGCGGCGATCCCCACCCCGAGGACGGCGCTGTCGCGGAAGCCGACGCGCCGGTAGACGTGTTGGGACAGGGCGGCGCTGAGGGGCCAGGTCAGGGTCATCGCCGAGGTGAGCAGCCCGGCGCCGACGGCTCCGAGGCCCAGCACGCTCTGGGCGTAGATCGGCAGGAACACCTGCGGGGCGACGATCAGCAGGCCGAGGGCGCCCATGGCGAGGTTGACGGCGGCGATGGTGCGGCGGCGCCAGACCCAGCCGGGCAGGATCGGTTCCGCGGCCCGGCGCTCCACCCGGACCACCACCGCGGCCAGGACCGCGCTCGCGCCGAACAGCCCCAGGGAGGGCGCCGACAGCCAGGGCCAGGCGACGCCGCCCCGCACCAGGGCGTAGAGCAGCACTCCGCCGCAGGCGAAGACCCCGAGGGCGCCCGCCCAGTCGACGGGCCCCCGGCGGCCCGGCGGCCGTACGGGTTCGACGAGGTGGCGGGCGATGAACCACAGGGCCAGGGCGGCGGGCGGCACGTTGACCAGGAAGATCCACCGCCAGTCGGCGTACGTGGCGATCAGGCCGCCGACGGCCGGGCCGGCCAGCGCGGACACGGCCCACACCGCGGACATCCGGGCCTGGATGCGGGGGCGTTCCCGGCCCGGATAGAGGTCGGCGGCGAGGGTCTGGACCGTGCCCTGGAGGGCGCCGCCGCCCAGGCCCTGGATGATCCGGAAGGCGATGAGGGCCGGCATGTTCCAGGCGAGCGCGCAGAGCACGGAGCCGACGAGGAACAGGGCCGTCCCGAAGATCAGCACGGGCTTGCGCCCGTGGGTGTCGGACAGCTTGCCGTAGACGGGGAGCGAGACGGTGGTGGCGAGGACGTACCCAGCGAAGATCCACGAGAACACGGCGAAGCCACCGAGGTCGCCGACGATCTGGGGGACGGCCGTGGAGACGACGGCCGCGTCGAGGGCGACGAGGCTCATGGTCAGCATCAGCGAGACGACGACCACGGTCTTCGGGCGCCCCGGTGCGGGGGCGCCGGCCGCGGGGTCCTCTGTGGCGGAAACGATTCCCCCGGACGGTCCGGCCGGTGGGACGACCGCGTCGGCCGGCCCCGAAGGCTCCTCCCCGAGGGGCGGTTCCGCTTTCTTCCCCATGCCCGTCGAACCCCCTTCACCGTGCACGCATCCGCGGGGAACACCTTCTCACCACGGGTGTTTCCGGCGGTATCCCTCACTTCGGGTCCATCGAAGGGTGCAGAACCCCTAGGGGTTCGTCAGCACAAGGACCCAGGGGCCGTTCGTCCCGCCGGAGGAGGTGGGCGGCCCCGGCGCGTCTTTAACTGGTTCACATGAGGCGAGGCCGTCGGGGGGTGGGGACAACCCCCCGACGGATATGGCGACGGGCACCAGTGCGCCCGAACGCCCCCGCGCCGGAGACTTCACGACGGCGGCACACGGATCACCGCGAGCCGACGCCACAAGCGGACGCACGCACCGACGCACGCACGCACCGATGTACGCACGCACCGACGAACGAACGAGGGGAAACACCGTGACAACGGCTATGACCGAAACCAGGCACGGGGGTACTGGAGGGCATGAAGCCGTCGCGGCCCGGGCACGCAAGGTCGTCAAGGCCTACGGCTCGGGAGAGACCCGCGTCGTCGCCCTCGACGCGGTGGACGTGGACATCCGGCGCGGTCAGTTCACCGCGATCATGGGCCCCTCCGGCTCCGGCAAGTCCACGCTGATGCACTGCCTCGCGGGCCTGGACACGGTGACGAGCGGTGAGATCTTCCTCGACGACACCGAGATCACCGGCCTGAAGGACAAGAAGCTCACCCAGCTCCGCCGGGACCGGATCGGCTTCATCTTCCAGGCGTTCAACCTGCTGCCGACGCTCAACGCCCTGGAGAACATCACGCTCCCCATGGACATCGCGGGCCGCAAGCCGGACGCGGAGTGGCTGAACCGGGTCGTCGAGACGGTGGGCCTCGCGGGTCGCCTCAAGCACCGCCCCACCGAACTCTCCGGCGGCCAGCAGCAGCGCGTGGCGGTCGCCCGCGCCCTCGCCGCCCGCCCCCAGATCATCTTCGGCGACGAGCCGACCGGAAACCTGGACTCCCGGGCCGGCGCCGAGGTCCTCGGCTTCCTCCGCCAGTCGGTGGACGAACTGGGCCAGACCATCGTCATGGTCACCCACGACCCGGTCGCCGCCTCCTACGCGGACCGCGTCATCTTCCTCGCCGACGGCCGGATCGTCGACGAGATGATCGACCCGACCGCCGAGCAGGTCCTCGACCGGATGAAGGACTTCGACGCACGCGGGCGGACCTCGTGACCGTCATGAAGACCGCGCGACGCAACTTCGTCGCGCACAAGGGAAGAATGGCGCTCTCCGCCATCGCCGTCCTGCTGTCCGTGGCCTTCGTCTGCGGCACGCTGGTGTTCACGGACACCATGAACACCACCTTCGACAAGCTGTTCGCGGTCACCAACTCCGATGTCACGGTCAGCCCCAAGAGCGCCGGCGACGACCAGGAGAACCCGGGCAGCGGCAAGCCGCGGACGCTGAACGGCTCGGTCGTCGACCGGGTCGAGAAGGCCCAGGGCGTGAAGTCCGCCGAGGGCGGCGTCCTGTCGATGTCCGTCACCGTCGTCAACACCAAGAACGAGAACCTGGGTTCGACCACCGGCGCCCCGACCATCGCGGGCAACTGGAGCGACAACGAACTCAAGTCGATGAAGATCACCTCCGGCAAGGCCCCGCGCGGGCCGACCGAGTTGATGATCGACGCCGACACCGCCGAGAAGCATCACCTGGGGCTCGGCGACGAGGTCCGCACCATCGCCGTCACCGGCGACAACCGGGCGAAGATCAGCGGCATCGCCGCCTTCACCGTCACCAACCCGGGCGCGACCATCGTGTACTTCGACACGGCCACCGCCCAGACGTTCCTGCTCGGCTCCGCCGGCGCCTTCACCCACGTCAACGTCACCGCCAAGGACGGGGTGAGCGACGAGCAGCTGAAGCAGAACGTCGCCGCCGCCGTCGGCGCCGACACGTACAAGCTCCAGACCGCCAAGGAAGCCGCGGACGCCAACCGCAAGGACGTCGGTTCCTTCCTCGACGTCATGAAGTACGTGATGCTCGGCTTCGCCGGGATCGCCTTCCTCGTCGGCATCTTCCTCATCTTCAACACCTTCTCCATGCTGGTCGCCCAGCGCACCCGGGAGATCGGCCTGATGCGCGCCATCGGCGCCGACCGCAGGCAGATCAACCGGTCCGTCCTCGTCGAGGCCTTCCTGCTCGGCGTCGTCGGCTCCGTCCTCGGCGTCGCCGCCGGGGTGGGCCTGGCCGTCGGCCTCATGAAGCTCATGGGCCAGATGGGCATGGACCTGTCCACCGACGACCTGACGGTCGCCTGGACCACCCCGGTCCTCGGCCTGGTCCTCGGCGTCGCCGTCACCGTCGTCGCCGCCTACATCCCCGGCCGCCGCGCCGGCAAGGTCTCCCCGATGGCCGCCCTGCGCGACGCGGGCACCCCGGGCGACAAGAAGGCCGGCCGGATCCGGGCCGCCCTCGGCCTGGTCCTCACCGGGCTCGGCGGCGCGTCCCTCTACCTCGCCGGCGCCGCCGAGGAAGCGGCCCCGGGCTCCCTGTGGCTGGGCCTGGGCGTGGTCCTCACGCTCATCGGCTTCATCGTGATCGGCCCGCTCCTCGCGGGTGTCGTGGTCAGGGCGCTGTCCGCCCCGGTGCTGCGGCCCTTCGGATCGGTCGGCCGGCTCGCCGAGCGCAACGCGCTGCGCAACCCGCGCCGCACCGGCGCCACCGCCGCCGCGCTGATGATCGGCCTGGCGCTGGTCGCCTGCCTGTCGGTGGTCGGATCCTCGATGGTGGCCTCCGCCACCGACGAGCTCGACAAGTCCGTCGGCGCGGACTACATCGTCAACTCGATGACCGGCCAACCGGTCATGCCGCAGGCCGAGCAGGCCATGCGCGCCAACAAGAACCTCGACCACGTCACCGCCTACCGCGAGGTGCCCGCCAAGATCACGGCCCCCGACGGTTCCACGGTCACCGAGGGCCTGGGCGCCACCGACCCGTCGTACGCCAAGGACATCCGGCGCAAGATGCGGGCCGGGGAGCACGCCGACGCCTACGGTCCGAACGCGATGGCGGTCGGTTCGCTCTACGCCGACGAGCACGGGATCAAGCTCGGCGACACGCTGACGGTCGCCTTCACCGGCGGCAAGACCGTCAAGCTGAAGGTCGCCGCGATCACCGGCGACGAGGGCAACATCGACAAGGGCATGAAGTACGTCTCCACCGCCGTCGCCGAGGCCAACGTCCCGGCCGAGCGGATGCCGCGCCCCTTCATGCTGCTGGCCAGCGCCAAGGCCGGTCAGGGCGACACCGCGTACGCCGAGGTCAAGGCGGGGCTCGCCGAGTACCCGCAGTACAAGGTGCTCAACCAGGCCGACTACAAGCAGGCGCTGAAGGACCAGGTCGGCCAGCTGCTGAACATGGTCTACGGGCTCCTCGCCCTCGCGATCATCGTCGCGGTCCTGGGCGTGGTGAACACCCTGGCCCTGTCGGTGGTCGAGCGGACCCGCGAGATCGGCCTGATGCGCGCCATCGGCCTCTCCCGCCGCCAACTGCGCCGCATGATCCGCCTGGAGTCGGTGGTCATCGCCCTCTTCGGCGCACTCCTCGGCCTCGGCCTGGGCATGGGCTGGGGCGCGACCGCGCAGCAACTCCTCGCCCTCCAGGGCCTGAAGGTCCTGGAGATCCCCTGGCCGACCATCCTCGGGGTGTTCGCCGCGTCGGCCCTGGTGGGCCTGTTCGCCGCACTGGTGCCGGCCTTCCGGGCGGGGCGGATGAACGTATTGAACGCAATCGCCACCGACTAGGTCGGGAGGCGGTTGTCACGGGGGAACGCCGGCCCCGGTCGTCCGACAGGACGACCGGGGCCGGCGTCGTGCCGGGGGCCGGGCCCGCCGCGCCGCCGGCCGTCCCTGCCCGCGCCGTCACTCCCCGCGATGACGGCAATCCCCCGCGCGGTCGGGGAAGACGCGTCGTAGGGTGGGAACCCCCGGCCCGTTCACGTGTCGGGCCCTTCGCGTTGCCCCTCCACCGGACGGAAAGCCCTCCTCATGAGCCTGTACGGACTGCTCGACGCCGTCACCCGGGACCCCGCCCTCACCGAGGCGGTCGCGGCGGCCGGGGACGGCAACCGGATGCACGTGGACCTGGTCGGCCCGGCCGCCGCACGGCCCTTCGCCATCGCCGCGCTGGCCCGGCGGACCGAACGGACCGTGCTGGCGGTGACCGCCACCGGGCGGGAGGCCGAGGACCTGGCCGCCACGCTGCGGTCCCTGCTGCCGCCGGACGAGGTGGCCGAGTACCCCTCCTGGGAGACGCTGCCCCACGAGCGGCTCTCCCCCCGCAGCGACACCGTGGGCCGCCGGCTCGCGGTGCTGCGCCGACTGACGCACCCGAGCAAGGACGACCCGGCCACCGGCCCCGTCTCCGTGGTGGTCGCGCCGATCCGCTCCGTGCTCCAGCCGCAGGTCAAGGGGCTGGGCGAACTGGTCCCGGTCAGCCTTCGGCAGGGGCAGTCCGTCGATCTGGGTGAGGTCGTCCAGGCACTGGCCGCGGCCGCGTACGCACGGGTCGAGCTGGTCGAGAAGCGCGGCGAGTTCGCCGTGCGCGGCGGCATCCTCGACGTGTTCCCGCCCACCGAGGAACACCCGCTGCGCGTGGAGTTCTGGGGCGACGACGTCGAGGAGATCCGCTACTTCAAGGTCGCGGACCAGCGGTCCCTGGAGATCGCCGATCACGGGCTGTGGGCCCCGCCCTGCCGTGAACTGCTGCTGACCGACGAGGTGCGGGAGCGGGCCGCCGCGCTCGCACAGGAGCACCCGGAGCTCGGGGAACTGCTGAACAAGATCGCCGAGGGGATCGCGGTCGAGGGCATGGAGTCCCTCGCGCCCGTCCTGGTCGACGACATGGAACTGCTGATCGACGTCCTGCCGGCCGGGTCGATGGCCGTCGTGTGCGACCCGGAGCGGGTACGGACCCGGGCCGCCGACCTCGTCGCCACCAGCCAGGAGTTCCTGATGGCCTCCTGGGCGGCCACCGCCGGCGGCGGACAGGCCCCGATCGACGTCGGCGCGGCATCCCTGCGCGGCATCGCCGACGTCCGCGAGCACGCCCGCGCACTCGACATGATGTGGTGGTCGGTCTCCCCGTTCGCCGCCGACGACAGCGCCGACGGGGCCGACACCCTCAAGCTCGGGATGCACGCCCCGGAGGCCTACCGGGGCGACACCGCCCGCGCGCTCGCCGACACCAAGGGGTGGATCGCCGACGGCTGGCACACCGTGTACCTCACCGAGGGGCACGGCCCGGCCGCCCGCACCGTCGAGGTGCTCGGCGGCGAGGGCATCGCGGCCCGCCTTGAGGCGGACCTCGCGGTCCTGGAGCCGGGCATCGTGCACGTGACGTGCGGCTCCCTCGACAACGGCTTCGTCGACCCGGCGCTGAGGTTGGCCGTGCTCACCGAGACCGACCTGACCGGGCAGCGCACCGCCAGCAAGGACCTGGGGCGGATGCCGACCCGGCGCCGCAAGTCCGTCGACCCCCTGACCCTGGAGGTCGGGGACTACATCGTGCACGAGCAGCACGGCGTGGGTCGCTACATCGAGATGGTCCAGCGGACGGTGCAGGGCGCCACGCGCGAGTACCTGCTCGTCGAGTACGCGCCCGCCAAGCGCGGCCAGCCCGGCGACCGGCTGTACATCCCCACCGACCAGCTGGAACAGGTCACCAAGTACGTCGGTGGCGAGGCCCCGACCCTGCACCGGCTCGGTGGCGCCGACTGGACCAAGACCAAGGCGCGCGCGAAGAAGGCGGTCAAGGAGATCGCCGCCGACCTGATCAGGCTCTACAGCGCGCGGATGGCGGCCCCCGGCCACACCTTCGGCCCGGACACCCCCTGGCAGCGGGAGCTGGAGGACGCCTTCCCGTACGCGGAGACGCCCGACCAGCTCACCACCATCGCCGAGGTCAAGGAGGACATGGAGAAGTCCGTCCCCATGGACCGGCTGATCTGCGGCGACGTCGGCTACGGCAAGACCGAGATCGCCGTGCGGGCGGCCTTCAAGGCGGTTCAGGACGGCAAGCAGGTCGCCGTCCTCGTGCCCACCACGCTGCTGGTGCAGCAGCACTTCGGGACCTTCTCCGAGCGCTACAGCCAGTTCCCGGTCAAGGTGAAGGCGCTCTCCCGCTTCCAGAACGAGACCGAGTCGAAGGCCACCCTGGAGGGGCTGCGCGAGGGCTCGGTGGACATCGTCATCGGCACGCACCGACTGTTCTCGCAGGAGACGAAGTTCAAGGACCTGGGCCTGGTCATCGTCGACGAGGAGCAGCGGTTCGGCGTCGAGCACAAGGAGCAGTTGAAGAAGCTCCGCGCCAACGTGGACGTGCTGACCATGTCCGCGACCCCGATCCCGCGCACCCTGGAGATGGCGGTGACCGGCATCCGCGAGATGTCGACGATCACCACCCCGCCGGAGGAGCGGCACCCGGTGCTCACCTTCGTCGGCCCGTACGAGGAGAAGCAGATCGGCGCGGCCGTCCGCCGCGAGCTGCTGCGCGAGGGGCAGTGCTTCTACATCCACAACCGGGTCGAGTCCATCGACCGGGCCGCCGCGAAGCTGCGCGAGATCGTGCCCGAGGCGCGGATCGCGACGGCGCACGGGCAGATGTCGGAACAGGCCCTGGAACAGGTCGTGGTGGACTTCTGGGAGAAGAAGTTCGACGTCCTCGTCTCGACCACGATCGTCGAGTCGGGCATCGACATCTCCAACGCCAACACCCTGATCGTGGAGCGCGGAGACAACTTCGGTCTCTCCCAACTCCACCAGCTGCGCGGTCGCGTGGGCCGCGGCCGTGAGCGTGGGTACGCGTACTTCCTGTACCCGCCGGAGAAGCCGCTGACGGAGACGGCGCACGAGCGGCTCGCGACGATCGCCCAGCACACCGAGATGGGCGCCGGCATGTACGTGGCCATGAAGGACCTGGAGATCCGCGGCGCGGGCAATCTGCTGGGCGGTGAGCAGTCGGGCCACATCGCGGGCGTCGGCTTCGACCTGTACATCCGCATGGTCGGCGAGGCCGTGGCCGACTACCGGGCGGCCATCGAGGGCGGTCCGGAGGAGGAGCCGCCGCTGGAGGTCAAGATCGAGCTGCCGGTCGACGCGCACGTCCCGCACGACTACGCGCCCGGTGAGCGGCTGCGCCTCCAGGCCTACCGGTCGATCGCCTCGGCGAACTCCGAGGCCGACGTCAAGGCGGTGCGGGAGGAACTCACCGACCGCTACGGCAAGCTGCCCGAGCCGGTGGAGAACCTGCTGCTGGTGGCCGGGCTGCGGATGCTCGCCCGTGCCTGCGGGGTCGGCGACATCACCCTCCAGGGCCCCAACATCCGCTTCGGTCCGGTGGAGTTGAGGGAGTCGCAGGAGCTGCGGCTCAAGCGGCTCTACCCGGGGGCGGTGCTCAAGCCGGCCGCCTCGCAGGTGCTGATTCCCCGGCCGAAGACGGCGAAGGTCGGCGGGAAGCCGTTGGTCGGGCGGGAACTGCTCGGCTGGACCGGCGAGTTCCTCACCACGATCCTCGGCTCGTGAGGTGCCCGGCGTGCGCGTGAGGTGACCGACGCGGGTGTGGAGCCGGCGGACCCGCCGGCTCCACACCCGCGCCCGCGGGCTACTTCGTCGGGTCGTCGTCGACGCCGAGGCGCTTCTCCGCCTCCTGCTGGGCCCGGTCGACCTGGGAGGCGTACTTCCCGCCGGTCTTCTCGTTGGCCTCATCCTCGAGGTTGTCCGAGATGTCCTTGCCCTTGGTCTTGGCCTGGTCCTTGAACCTGTCGAAGATCCCCATGTGCACGACCTCCTGAACGACCTCCTGATGGCGTCCCCTTTGTGACGCTACGCGCGTTCCGCGAGCTTCGCCCGCCGGCGGTCGGTCCCGGTGGCGGGCCCGGCCGGCGTCGCCCCGCGCGTCGTCGTGCTGCGACCCTGCAACGGTTGCGGTCATCCCCTCACCCACTTCGGACAAGGCTGTATACGCTCAGTCCCGGAACTCATCTTTTCTTTGTTCGTACGGCCCGTCAGGAGCAGCGATGCACGGCCCCGGCTACCCGCCGCAGCATGGCCACCCCGGCCCCCGTCCCAGCGACGGGAGCGTGGTGACGTTGCGCGTACTGTTCGCCGTGCTGCCCATTCTGAGCTGCGGTTTCCTCGCGTGGGGCACGATGCTGCGGCTCGCGTTGGTCACGCGCAAGCCGCGGGACTGGATGCTGCTCGTCGTCAGTTGCGTGCTCTTCGTCGTGTGGGTGGTCTTCATCGGCCTCGACAAGACCCCGGACACCAGCGGCTGGCAGAGCGACTTCGGCGCCGGCGGCACCCTCCTGACCGGTCTCGCGGTCACCGTGTACTTCCTCGTCGCGGACATCCGCCACCACGAGAACCGGAACGACAACCGGGCGCAGGTCCCGTGGTACCCGGCGCCCGCGCCGTACACGCCGCCGCAGCAGCACCGGGCCGGCCAGGGCTACGGCTACCCGCAGGGCCAGACCTCCACCCCGGTCCCGAACCGGCCGGACGTCCCGCCGCAGGTGACGCCGCCGCCGCGGATCGGGCAGGTCCGCGCCGAACTCGACGAGCTGAGCGAACTCCTGCGCAACCGGCCGCCGCA
Organism: Streptomyces sp. NBC_00513; assembly: GCF_041431415.1. Classification (GTDB taxonomy): domain Bacteria; phylum Actinomycetota; class Actinomycetes; order Streptomycetales; family Streptomycetaceae; genus Streptomyces. Next base: position 3,394,174 of record NZ_CP107845.1, on the reverse strand, counting down.
GCCGAACGGGCCCCCGAAGCCGGGCGGCCCGTACCAGGACCCGAACCCGACCGCGACCCAGGATCCCCACCAGTGACCGACCGGCTCATCGGCGACCGCTACCAGCTCGCCGGCATCCTGGGCCAGGGCGGCATGGGCCAGGTCTGGACGGCGTACGACCGCCGGTTGGACCGGCGGGTGGCCGTCAAACTGCTGCGCCCCGACAAGGTCGCGGGGCCCGGCACCGTCGCCGAGGAGCTGCGCCGCCGCTTCGTGCGCGAATGCCGGGTCACGGCCCAGGTCGACCACCCCGGGCTGGTCACCGTGCACGACGCCGGCAACGACGGCGACGAGCTGTACCTGGTCATGGGGTACGTCGAGGGCTCCGACCTGTCCGACCACCTCACGGCACACGACCCCTACCCGTGGCCGTGGGCCGTCGCGGTGGTCGCGCAGCTGTGCTCGGTGCTGTCCGCCGTCCACGCGGTGCCGATCGTGCACCGCGACCTCAAGCCCCGCAACGTGATGATCCGTCCCGACGGCACGGTCCTCGTCCTCGACCTCGGCGTCGCCTCGGTGATGGACACCGACACCACCCGCCTCACCAGCACCGGGACTCCGATCGGCAGCCCCGCCTACATGGCACCCGAACAGGCCATGGGCGGCGCCGTCGGCCCCTACACCGACCTGTACGCCCTCGGCGTGCTGCTGTACGAACTCCTCAGCGGCAACGTGCCCTTCGCCGGGTCCACCGCCCTCGGAGTCCTGCACCGGCACCTGTACGAACCCCCGGTGCCGGTGCGCCGGCTGCGTCCCGAGGTCCCGCACGCCCTGGAGGCCGTGCTCCTGCACCTCCTCGCCAAGGACCCGCAGGACCGACCCGGTTCCGCGCAGGAGGTGTACGAGGCCCTCACCCCGCTGCTGCCCAAGCACGGGGTCCCGACCGGCCACCTCGACCCGACCCGCCCGTTCCTGCGCCCGCAGGCCCCCTGGCCGGACCGCCCGACCGTGCCGGCCCGCCCGGACACGCCGCCCGCCCCGCCCCGGCCGGACATCCCGGGCGCCGTGGACGAGGCCCGCACCCTCCTGGACCAGGGGCGACTCACCCAGGCCGTGGACATCCTCGGCGGCATCCTCCCGGCGGCCGCCGCCGAGCACGGGGACCACTCGCCGGTGGTCCGCTCCCTGCGCAAGCAGTACGCGGCCACGCTGATGGACGACGGCCAGTACCGGCGCGCCCTGCCCGAACTGCGCCGCCTCGCCGACGAGTTCCCGCCCGGGGACACCCAGGCGCTGCGCTTTCGCTACGACGCCGCCCAGTGCCTGGAACAGCTCGGCGAACCGGCCGCCGCCCTCGCCGAGTACCGCTCCCTGCTGCCCCTGTTCGAGAACCACTACGCCAACCCGGACCCCGGCCTGCCCCTGGAGGTCCGCCGCCGGATAGCCCACCTGCTGCTCTCCCTCGGCGACCGGGCGGGCGCCCACGACACCCTGGTCCGCCTCCTCTTCGACGCGGACCGCGTGCACGGCCCGGGCCACCCCCTCCCCGTCGAGATCCGCCGCACCCTCCAGTGGCTGGGCCAGGTCCGCTGACCCCCGCGTCCGGGCCGTGCTCACACCCGGACGCCGAAGTCCTCCGCCCGATCGGACGGCGTACCGGACGGGGCCGACGGCCGCGACCCGGTACGCCGCGCCCCACCGGCCCCGCGCCGGAGTCGGCCGACCGGGACGAGCCGGGCGAACAGGACCAGGAGGGCGACCGCCGCGACCGCCGCGCCCGGGACCAGGCCCGGCGGGCGGAACGTACACGTCACCGAGCGGGTGTCGGGGCCCACGGGTACGGCGACCAGCCCCAGGTGGGCGGCGGCCGGCCGGCCGCCGCAGGTCCAGCCCGCGATGGCCGGCGCCGACAGCACCACCGTGCCGGTCGTGCCCGGCCGCAGGGTGGCCCGTACGCCCGACGCGTCGACCCGGAGCGCGGTCGGCGCGCCGGCCCGCAGCGCGGCCACCGCCGTGTCCAGCCGGGCCCGGTCCAGGCAGGCCAGCTCCCAACGGGCGGGCGCGGGCCGCTCGAAGACCAGCCGCGAGGCGGGCCCGTGCGCGACGCCCATCGGCTGGAGCGCGGCCCGGTTGCGCGGCGGACGGGCGTTCAGCCGGAACGCCGGGCCGTCCGCGAGCCGGGCCGCGCCGTTGTACTCCGGGGCCCACAGGAACGCCTCGGTGCCCGCGCGGCACAGGCCCGGCGTGAGCGGGGCCTCGTAGACCCGGGCGCCCAGCAGGAGTTCCTGGTTGGCGAAGGGGGAGGGGCCGTAGGCGAGCGGGGGACCCGGGCGCCGGACCGTGACCAGCGGCGCGGCCGTCGCCCGGCCGATCGTGCCGTCCGCTCGGAGCCTGGCCCCGACCGCGAAGACGGCGTCGGTCACCGGGTTGTCGAGGCTCTGGACGTTGCGGCCCCGCGAGGTCCAGCCCGCCCCGAGGGCGACCATCGTGCGGGTGAACACGTCCGGGGTGTGGCTGCTGTAGTACGCGCCGCCCTCACCGCCGAGCAGCAGCGGATCGTTGCCCGTCAGCGCCGGCCGGCCCGCGTCGGTCCGGTACCCGGGCCACCCCTCGGCGCCCGCCAACGCCTCGGCGCGCGCCGTGTGCGCCGGCCCCCAGGACGGGTAGTCGTCCAGCCCGCCGAGCTTGCCCAGGTGCCCGTACGCGACGGTCGCCGCGGCCTGGCCCACCAGGACCGCGACCAGCAGCCCGGCCGCCGGGAGCGCGCGGCGCCGGCCGCGCAGCGCCCACCACGCCCAGCCGGCCACCGCCAGCCCGCCGCCGAACAGCGCGTACCCCCAGCCGGTCGCGAGGGCGCTGCCGCCGGCCCCGAGCGCGGCCAGGCAGAGCACCCCCGCGCCCGAGGCCAGCGCCCGCACCCCCGGCGGGCCGGCCGCCAGCCCGGTCCAGGCGGCGATGACCACGATCCCGGCGAGCACGAAGGTCTGCCGGTACGGGCTGCCGTTCGGGGTCGCGAACGCGTGCCAGGCCAGGTGGGTCGGCGCCCACTGGAACGACAGCAGCACCGCCACCACGAGCCCCGTCCACCACAGTCGGGCCCGCACCGGCACCGCCCGGTGGAACGGCAGCGCCGCCACCAGCAGCAGCGTTCCGGTACCGACGAAGAGGGCGGGGGAGGAGAAGGAGTAGGTGGCGGGCAGCAGCCGCGCCAACAGGTCCCCGGTCGCCGCCGGCGCGAACTCCCGGGACCACCCCGGATAGGCCTGCCTCGAACTGAGGAACAGCGGCGCCAGCACCGGCGCGGCCAGCGCGATGCCCAGGACGGTCGCCGTCGCGGCCCGCCCGAGCACCCGCGCCCGCCCGAGCCCGCGCCGTCCGCCCGGCACCACGTCCCGGTCCTGCGCCAGCCGCACCACGAGCACCAGCGCCGCGCCCAGCGTCGCCATGTACGCGGTGTAGAAGTTCGCCGTCCAACACAGGGCCACGACCAGGGCCGCCGCGCCGGGACGTCGGCCGCGCAGCGCCCATTCACCCGTCAGACACAGGAGCGGGAACGCGATCAGCCCGTCCAGCCACATCGGGTTGTACGCGGCCTCGATCACGGACCAGCCGCACAGCGCGTACGAGGCCCCGAGCAGCCCCGCCGCCCACCACGGCCCGCGCCGCTGCGTGCGCAGCGACCACGCCATGGCCGCGGCCGCGGCGGCCGTCTTGAGCACGGTGACCACGTACACGGCGAGGTCGATGTCCGCGCGCGGGAAGACCCCGACGAGCACCGCGAACGGGCTCGACAGGTACGTCCCGAAGTCCGGCAGGAAGCTCGTCCCGTACCCGGACTGCCAGTTGAGGAGCAGACCGCCCTCGGCACGCCCGTGCAGCAGGTCCCACAGGTGCGCGTGGAAGGGCACGAACTGGTTGCCGAGGTCGTTGACGCTGCGGTGGCGGGGCCCGTACGGGAAGACGCGCGCGACGGCGTCCCCGGCACACACGGCCACCGTCGTGATCAGGGCGGCGAGCGCCGAGCCGAACAGGCTGCGGCGCCGCGGGGAGGTGTGCGGTGTCGACATGGTGGGCCGACCCTGGCAGACGCGGAGGACGCCGGGATGGCGCCGGGGTGACCGGCGCGCCAACACTCGCGCACCCCAACACGCTCGGAATCGTTGGTCGAACCAGTGGCTCGGATCACCCTGACTGCATAACATCGATCACCGCACGGCCCTTGTGCATCGACGCACAATCTCCCGGCCCTGGAGGCTCCTTTGCACCGTCGCACTGCGCTCTCCGTCTCCGCCGTCCTGCTCGCGGCGGCTCCCCTGCTGTCCGCCTGCTCGAACGAGACCCGCCCCGGCACGGCGGCCGTGGTGGGCGGCGAACGGATCACCACCTCAGCGCTCCAGGCCCAGGTGAACGACGTACGCGCCGCACAGAACCGGTCCACGACCCCCACGCCGGCCGAGCTCGTGGAGAGTTCCCCGCGACTGGAGCGGACGAAGCTGCGCGGCCTGATCAACAGCCGGATCCTCGACAAGATGGCCAAGGACGCCGGGATCACCGTCACCACGAAGGAGATCGAGGAGCAGCGCAAAACGCTCGTCGACAGCAGCGGCGGCCCGCAGAAGTTCCAGGCGGCCATCCTCCAGGAGGCGGTGACGGCCCCCGGCCAGATCGACCGCTTCATCACGGACCAGCTGCTCCTGTCCAAGCTCATGGAGAAGTACGGCAAGGACAAGCTCACCGCCCCCGCCTCGGCTGCCGCCGAGAAGCTGGGCATCGAGGTCAACCCGCGTTACGGCAGCTGGGACGCCGAGGGGATCCGGCTCGGTGACGGAACCACCCCGTGGATCATCCAGCGGACCCGTCCCGAGCAGGCCGTACCCGCCGGGACCTGAGCCGTCCGTCCGGAGGTAGGTTCGGGGGGTGACTGAGCACGCGTCCCCCGAGCCCACCGGCCGCATCGTCCTGCTGACCACCAGCCACCGGGTCGCCCCGGGCCTGCTGTCCTGGTCCGCGTGGCAGACCCTGCACGCCGCGGACCGGGTGCTGTGCGCCGACCCCGACCACCCGCAGCTGCCGTACCTGCGCGAGGCGGGTGTCGAGGTGCTCCACGCGGTCCCCGACGCCCACGAACTCGTCGAGGCCTGCGCCGGCGGCGCCACCGTCGTGGTGCTGCCGAGCGGCGAGGGCGACCAGCGCCTCACCGACGGGCTCGCCCGGCTGGCCGGCTCCGGTCGGGTCGCCATGCCGGACCTGGAACTGCTGCCCGGGTCCTACGACCTGCCCGGCGCGCGGCTGCTCGACCTGGTGCAGGTGATGGACCGGGTGCGGCGGGAATGCCCCTGGACCTCGGCGCAGACCCACGAGGGCCTGGTGAAGTACGCCATCGAGGAGGCGTACGAGCTGGTCGAGGCGATCGAGGCCGGCGACCGGGAGGAACTGCGCGAGGAGTTGGGCGACGTACTGCTCCAGGTGTTCTTCCACGCGCGGATCGCGCAGGAGCACGCCGACGAGCCGTTCTCCATCGACGACGTGGCCGGGGACCTGGTCGACAAGCTGATCCGCCGGCACCCGCACGTCTTCGGCGACGCGCGGGCCGAGACCCCCGAGGACGTCAACGCGCACTGGCAGGCGACCAAGGCGGTCGAGAAGCGCCGCGCGTCGGTCACGGACGGGGTCCCGGTCGCCCAGCCCGGCCTCGCCCTCGCGGCCAAGCTCGCCGGCCGGGCCCGTGCGGGCGGCATCGCGGTGGAACTGCCCCGGGGCGAGGGCGTCGGATACGAGTTGCTGGAACTGGCGGCGCGCGCCGAGGCGGCGGGCATCGACCCGGAGACCGCGCTGCGCGCCGCGGCCCGCGTCTACCGGGACGCGATCCGGGCGGCGGAGGCCGCCGACGCCTGACCCGCGCCGGGCGGCACGTGGACGACGTCCCCTACAGCGGTGCGCGCCCCGAGGGGTTGTGCCAGTGCGGGTCCGGCGGGCTCAGGAACCATTCCCCGAAGCCCACCGGGCGGGTCCGCCCGGAGCCGCCCGCGGGGATCGCGTCGTGGAAGATCCGGTCGGGTCGGGCGCCGAGTTCCTCCAGGAGGTACGCGGTCTCCTCGATGAACTGCGCCGGCCCGCCGAGGTAGACGTCCTGGTCCCGCCACAGGCCGCGGTGGCCGAGCGCGGTCGCCAGCCGGTCGGTGGCCTGGTTGCGGTGCTGTCCGGGGGCGGGTGTGAGGTAGGTGACGGCGAGCCGGCGGTGGGCGGCGGCGAACGCGTCGATGAACGGCCGGTCGTAGAGGTGCGCGGCGTCCCGCGCGACGACGAAGAGCCGTACGTCCTGGTCGGGAGGGTCGTCCGCGAGGTCCTCCAGCATGGCGCGGATCGGGGCCCAACCGGTGCCGGCGGCGATGAAGGTGACCGGGCGGTCCTCGCGGCGCAGCGTGAGCCGGCCACCGGGCGCGCCCAGTCGCAGCGTCTCCCCGGGCCGTGCCTCGCGGACCAGCACGTGGGACAGTCGGCCCTCCTCGATCCGGCTGACGTGCAGGTCGACGGTGCCGTCGGGGCGGGGCGCGTTGGCCAGGGAGTAGGTGCGCCAGGTGGTCGGGACGCGGGCGCTGCTCACGCTCACGTACTGGCCGGGGAGATAGGGGAGCGGGAGGTCGGGGCGCAGGGTCAGTACGGCGACGTCCTGCCCGTACTGGAGGTGGCGGACGATCTCGGCGTCCCACCAGGGCGGGTCGGTGCTCTCGGCGGCGCCGGCCGTCATCGCGTCGGCGATCACCTGGTAGGCCTCGGCCCAGGCCTTCTCCACCTCGGGTGTCCAGGTCGCGCCGGAGGTCTCGGCGAGGGCGGCGAGCAGGCTGGTGCCGACGGCCGCGTAGTGCTCGGGGCCGACCCGGAACTTGCGGTGGTCGCGGCCGAGGTCGCGGAGGTAGGGGACGAGGGTCTCGGTCTCCAGGTGGGTGACCACGTGGGTGAGGGCGGCGAAGAGCCGGTCCCGCTGGCGTTCCATGTCCGCCGGGGAGGAGGGGAAGAGCGGGCGGACCTCGGGGTGGTGCCAGAAGAGGTGCGAGTAGAAGTACTTGACGGCGTGCTCGGCCCGTCTCTCCACCACCGCGAAACTGCTCTTCAAGATCCTCACGTCCACAACAGCGAAAGTAGGAACGCCGGAGCGGGCGGGGTCAAGCCTTGGCGGATCTACGGACAGCCGCGACGAAGCACCCATATGGGATGGCGTCCGGAGGCCGGGATACGGTCAGCGGGTGCATGAGCCGACCCCCGCGGAACCCGCCGACGAGACCTCCTCCCCCCAGGGCCCCACCCTGTTCGACTGGGAGTTCGCCACCGACCCGTACCCGGCGTACGCCTGGCTGCGCGAGCACTCCCCCGTGCACCGCACCAAGCTCCCGAGCGGCGTGGAGGCCTGGCTGGTGACCCGGTACGCGGACGCCCGCCAGGCCCTCGCCGACCAGCGCCTCAGCAAGAACCCGGCGCACCACGCGGAGCCGGCGCACGCCAAGGGCAAGACCGGCATCCCGGGGGAGCGCAAGGCGGAGCTGATGACGCACCTGCTGAACATCGACCCGCCGGACCACACCCGGCTGCGGCGGCTGGTGTCGAAGGCGTTCACCCCGCGCCGGGTGGCGGAGTTCGCCCCGCGCGTCCAGGAGCTCACCGACCACCTCATCGACGGGTTCGCCGGGAAGGGGGAGGCGGACCTCATCCACGAGTTCGCGTTCCCGCTCCCCATCTACGCCATCTGCGAGATGCTCGGCGTACCGCGCGAGGACCAGGACGACTTCCGGGACTGGGCCGGGATGATGATCCGGCACGGCGGCGGACCGCGCGGCGGGGTCGCCCGTTCCGTGAAGCGGATGCGGACCTACCTCGGGGAACTCATCCACCGCAAACGGGACGATCTGGGCAACGACCTGATCTCGGATCTGATCCGGGCCGGCGACCACGGCGACCACCTGACGGAGGCCGAGGCCACCGCGATGGCCTTCATCCTGCTCTTCGCCGGCTTCGAGACGACCGTGAACCTCATCGGGAACGGCGTCCACTCCCTCTTCATGAACCCGGAGCAGCGCGAGCGCCTCCAGGTCTCCCTGGCCGCCGGCGAGAGCGGGCTGCTGGAGACCGGTGTCGAGGAGCTGCTGCGCTACGACGGGCCCGTGGAACTGGCGACCTGGCGGTTCGCCACCGAACCGCTGACCCTCGGCGGGCGCGACATCGCGGTCGGCGATCCGGTGCTGGTGGTCCTCGCGGCCGCGGACCGGGACCCCGCAAGATTCGCAGAACCGGACACTCTGGACCTGTCCCGGAGTGACAATCAGCACCTCGGATACGGGCACGGCATCCATTACTGCCTCGGCGCGCCGCTCGCGCGTCTTGAAGGACAGACGGCGCTCAAGAGTTTGCTGATGCGTCTGCCGGATCTGGAACTCGCCGTTCCACCTGCGGACCTGCGCTGGCGGGGCGGACTCATCATGCGTGGCCTGCGCACGCTTCCGGTGCGCTTCACACCCCGAAACGACTGAGGTGCGACCGGAGCCGGCCTGACCGCGAGTCAGTTTCCGACCAAACTTGTTACTTGTATGCCAAGGCCGCTAGGTTCTGCCGTTACCCCGCCGTTATGCGAAAGGTACAGCCTCATGCGTTCCGGGAACGGCCGCCACAGACGCCCCAAGCAGATACCCGCACTCGTCGTCACCGCCGGAGTCGCCGGTTCCGCGTTGGCCCTGCCGCTGCTCGCGGCAACCAACGCGAGCGCCGCCGACGCCGGCACGTGGGACACGGTCGCCGAGTGCGAGAGCGGCGGTTCCTGGAGCGCCAACTACGGCAGCGGCGCCTACGGGGGGCTCCAGTTCACCCAGGAGCAGTGGAACGAGGCCGGCGGACTCGACTACGCGACGCGCCCCGACCTCGCCAGCCGCTCCCAGCAGATCGCCATCGCCGAAAAGGTGCTGGCCTCGCAGGGTCCCCAGGCGTGGCCGCTGTGCGCGTCCTCGGCCGGCCTGACGCGACAGGGTCCGTCGGCCGCGGTGGACCCCGGCCGGATCGAGACGCCCGTGCCGGTCGCGCCCACCCCCTCCCGCCCCGACTCCGCGGTGCCGAAGAGCGGTTCCACGCCCGCCACCGACTTCGGGGTGCCGACGCCCACCGCGCCCGCCCCGACCCTGCCCTCCCCGTCCGGCGCGCCGTCGTTCACGCTGCCCGACGTACCGCAGGGGCCCAACGCCGGACTGCCCGTCATGCCGGACCCGGACCCGACCCTTCCCACCGGTCCGGGCAACCAGCCGCCGGTCTCCCCGACCACCCCGGGCGGCACGACCGCCCCGGTGGCCCCCTCGGACCCCGCCAGGGACCCGAACCCGGCCGACCCGTCCACCACGCCCTCGGCCACGACGGGCACCCCGACCGGCACCCCGACCGACTCGGCGGCGGACGGCGGCGGCAAGCACCGCGGCCCGGCGGCGGACGAGTCCCTCGGGGCCGTTCCCAACACCGCGCCGGAGCCCGTCTACACGGTGAAGGCGGGCGACAGCCTGACCGCCATCGCGGACGCCAAGGGACTCAAGGGCGGTTGGACCAAGCTCTACGAGGCCAACGAGCAGGTCATCGGAGGGGACGCGGACCTCATCAAGCCCGGCCAGAACCTGGATCTAACCAAGTAATAGGGGCAGTTCGGGCACCCATTAAGATCCGAATGTCCGGTATCGGCAAGTGAGACATGCATCTCTTCCGCCCAACTGGCGTGTCCCGTATCGAAGCTGCTGCAAACCCCGCCCTCACCTGCGCAAACGTCCCTAAGCGGAACGCAAGTAGGGCCCTTTCCCCCCGATGTTGCTCGTTGAACATCGGGGGGAGACCTGTCTACCTTCTGAGTCGCTCGTCACCGCGAGCCTCTTCGACCGCATCGCCGAATCCTGCCGGCGGACGGAGAGAACAGTCGTCGCGCAAGCGCCGAAGGCAGGAGCGGGGGAACCAAGGTAGGCGCCGGGACAGGCCGTCGAGAGACGGTCGCGGACCGGCTGGGGGTTAAGACGCACGCCAGTCGTGCGGCCGGGCAACTCACTCGCCCGAACCCGACAGCTCACCTCGTAGGCGTCGGTGAGGAGAAACTCCATGCTGCTTTCCGGCAAGGGCAAGCACCGTCGCGCCTCCAAGGCCGCCCGCATCGTCACGCTCGCCGGTGTCGCCGGTGTCGCCGTCGCGGCGCCGCTGATGGCCGCGGGCTCCGCGTCCGCCGCCACCACCTCCGAGTGGGACAAGGTCGCCTCCTGCGAGTCCGGTGGCAACTGGTCCATCAACACGGGCAACGGCTACTACGGCGGCCTGCAGTTCTCGTCCGGCACCTGGGCCGCCTACGGCGGCAAGGCGTACGCCTCGCAGGCCAACCAGGCCTCCAAGTCGCAGCAGATAGCCATCGCCGAGAAGGTCCTCAAGGGCCAGGGCAAGGGCGCCTGGCCGTCCTGTGGCGTGGGCCTGTCCAACTCCTCGTACGACGGTGGCGGCTCGGCCGAGACCCCCAAGCCGCAGAAGCAGCAGGCCGCTCCCAAGAAGCAGAAGGCCGCGCCGAAGACGGAGACCAAGCGCTCCGAGGGCTCCACCACCACCCGCTCCGAGCGTTCCACGGCCGCCCCGGCGCCGCAGAAGGCCCCGAAGACGACCGCCGCCCCGAAGATCGGCAACGGCTCGTACGAGGTCAAGGCCGGCGACACCCTGGGCACCATCGCCGACGCGAACGGCGTCAAGGGCGGCTGGCAGAAGCTGCACGAGCTGAACAAGGACATCGTCCCGGACGCCGACCTGATCTACCCCGGGCAGAAGCTGAAGCTCAGCTGAACACCCCGATGACACCGCGTCAGTCCTGACGCACCCCCTGCCCGGCGCGTACCCCTCCACGCGCCGGGCGGTGGCGTGTCCGGGCCCGGTCGAGCCCGATCCCCCGGACGATCAAGAGCCGTATGTCCTGGAAGAAGGGTATTCGGGCCCTTTTTCGTCCCAGGACCCGGGCGGTCGGCCGGCCGAGTGGCCGGAGCCGGTTAGGCTCTAGTCGGCAAGGCCATCCCACGGCCTGAGCCGCCACCGCACACCCAGCGTCACATCCCAGAAGGAGATGCTCGTGCCGTCCATCGACGTCGTCGTAGCCCGGGAAATCCTGGACTCCCGAGGCAACCCCACGGTCGAGGTCGAGGTTGGCCTCGACGATGGCAGCACCGGTCGTGCTGCAGTTCCGTCCGGCGCCTCCACCGGTGCATTCGAGGCCATCGAGCTGCGTGACGGTGACCCCAACCGTTACTTCGGCAAGGGTGTCGAGAAGGCCGTCCTCGCCGTCATCGAGCAGATCGGCCCGGAGCTCGTCGGCTACGACGCCACCGAGCAGCGCCTGATCGACCAGGCCATGTTCGACCTGGACGCCACCGACAACAAGGGCTCCCTCGGCGCCAACGCCATCCTCGGCGTGTCCCTCGCCGTCGCGCACGCCGCGTCCGAGGCCTCGGACCTGCCGCTCTTCCGCTACCTCGGCGGTCCGAACGCGCACCTGCTGCCCGTCCCGATGATGAACATCCTCAACGGTGGGTCGCACGCCGACTCCAACGTGGACATCCAGGAGTTCATGATCGCCCCGATCGGCGCGGAGTCCTTCTCCGAGGCGCTGCGCTGGGGTGCCGAGGTCTACCACACCCTCAAGAAGGTCCTGCACACCAAGGGCCTCTCCACCGGCCTGGGCGACGAGGGCGGCTTCGCCCCGAACCTGGAGTCGAACCGCGCCGCGCTGGACCTCATCGTCGAGGCGATCAAGCAGGCCGGCTACGTCCCCGGCAAGGACATCGCGCTCGCGCTCGACGTCGCCGCGTCCGAGTTCTACAAGGACGGCAAGTACGAGTTCGAGGGCCAGTCCCGCTCGGCCGCCGAGATGACCGAGTACTACGAGGAGCTCGTCTCCGCGTACCCGATGGTCTCCATCGAGGACCCGCTGTACGAGGACGACTGGGCCGGCTGGAAGACCCTCACCGACAAGCTGGGCTCCAAGGTCCAGATCGTCGGCGACGACCTCTTCGTCACCAACCCCGAGCGCCTGGCCCGCGGCATCGAGGAGGGCTCCGCGAACGCCCTGCTCGTCAAGGTCAACCAGATCGGTTCGCTGACCGAGACCCTCGACGCCGTCGAGATGGCCCAGCGCAACGGCTTCAAGTGCATGATGTCGCACCGCTCCGGCGAGACCGAGGACGTCACCATCGCCGACCTCGCCGTCGCCGTGAACTGCGGCCAGATCAAGACCGGCGCCCCGGCCCGCTCGGACCGCGTCGCCAAGTACAACCAGCTGCTGCGCATCGAGGAGATCCTCGACGACGCCGCGGTGTACGCGGGTCGCTCCGCCTTCCCGCGGTTCCGCTCCGCGGACCAGTAGGAACGGCGGGGGCTCACCACGCCCCGGCCTCCGTACGTCCCCGCACTCGGTCCCGTACCGTGTGCGGGGACGTATTGCGTAGCGCACACAGGGGAGGCGGGACCATGGCCGGGAACCGGGACCGGTTCTCCACCTTCTCGACCGCGACCAGGCTCAAGGCACTCGGCGAACGGACCGCGGCGCACGTCTACCGCTCCCAGTCACGCCGCCAGGTCCGCCGCAGCCGGCTCACCGGCCGGGCCGCGCTCCTGGTGCTCGTGCTCTGTACCCTGGTCGTCGCCCTCGCGTACCCCATGCGCCAGTACGTGTCCCAGCGCTCCGAGATCGCGCAGCAACAGCGGGACGCCACCGACGCGCGCGAGCGGCTGGAGAAGCTCCGCGACGAGAAGGCCCGCTGGCAGGACCCCGCCTACGCGGAACAGCAGGCGCGCAAGCACCTGCACTTCCTGCGCCCGGGGGAGATCGGCTACATCATGAACGACCCCGGCACCGAGGCCAAGGAAGACCGCCGCACCGGGCAGGCCGGCTCCGACCGGCCCTGGTACTCGAACGTCTGGGACGGCGTCGACAAGGCCGACCGCCCCGGCGACTGACCCCGACACGCCACGCCCGCGACACACCCGCACACGAACGAAGAGACTCATCCCAGGCATGCAGACGCCCCCGCCCCAGACCGACCGCACCGAGCCGACCGCCGCGGACATCGAGGCGTTCCAGCAGCAGCTCGGCCGCCCGCCGCGCGGGCTGCGCGCCATCGCGCACCGATGCCCCTGCGGGCAGCCGGATGTCGTCGAGACCGCGCCCCGACTCCCCGACGGCACCCCCTTCCCGACGCTCTTCTACTTGACCTGCCCGCGCGCCGCCGGTGCCATCGGCACGCTGGAGGCCAACGGCGTGATGAAGGAGATGCAGGCCCGGCTCGCCGACGACCCGGAGCTGGCCGCCGCCTACCGGGCCGCGCACGAGGACTACATCACCCGCCGCGACGCCATCGAGGTGCTCCAGGGCTTCCCGAGCGCCGGCGGCATGCCGGACCGGGTGAAGTGCCTGCACGTGCTGGTGGGCCACTCGCTGGCCGCCGGCCCCGGCGTGAACCCGTTCGGCGACGAGGCCCTGGCGATGCTGCCCGAGTGGTGGGCCAAGGGCCCCTGCGTCACCCCGTGCGGGGAGAAGAAGGACGCGGACGCGTGAGCGCCACACGGGTCGCGGCCATCGACTGCGGCACGAACTCCATCCGCCTCCTCGTCGCGGACTGCGACCCGGCGACGGGCGGGTTCGTCGAGCTGGACCGCCGGATGACGATCGTCCGGCTGGGCCAGGGCGTGGACAAGACCGGCCGGTTGGCCCCGGAGGCGCTGGAGCGCACCTTCGCCGCGTGCCGCGAGTACGCCGCGGTCATCAAGGAGCTCGGCGCCGAGCGGATCCGTTTCGTGGCGACGTCGGCCTCCCGGGACGCCGAGAACCGGGACGACTTCGCCCGGGGCGTCCTGGACATCCTGGGCGTGGAACCCGAGGTGATCACCGGGGACCAGGAGGCCGAGTTCTCCTTCACCGGCGCCACCAAGGAGCTCACGGGCCGCACCGACATGGAGCGGCCGTTCCTGGTCGTCGACATCGGCGGCGGCTCCACCGAGTTCGTCGTGGGCACCGAGCACGTCCGGGCGGCCCGCTCCGTGGACGTCGGCTGCGTCCGGATGACGGAACGCCACCTGGTGGTGGACGGCACCGTCACCGACCCGCCGACCGAGGAACAGATCGCCGCCATACGGTCCGACATCGAATCGGCCCTGGACCTGGCCGCCGAGACCGTGCCGCTGACCGAGGCGCGCACCCTGGTCGGCCTGGCCGGCTCGGTGACCACCGTCGCCGCCATCGCGCTGGGGCTGACGGAGTACGACTCGGCCGCCATCCACCACTCGCGGATCCCCTACGCGAAGGTGCGCGAGATCAGCGAGCGGATGCTGACGGCCACGCACGCCGAACGCGCCGCGATCCCGGTCATGCACCCGGGCCGGGTCGACGTGATCGGCGCCGGCGCCCTGGTCCTGCTGGCGATCATGGAGCGGATCGGGGCCGAGGAGGTCGTGGTCTCGGAACACGACATCCTCGACGGCATCGCGATCAAGACCGCGGAAGACGTCGAGGCCGACAAGCAGCGGACCTGACCCGGTCAACCGCATGAGGGGGGTGCCCCGGCCGACCGGCCGGGGCACCCCCCTCGTCGTCAGATGCGGCGGTAGGCGTCACGGCGGTCGCCGACCTCGACGACGAGGACGACGAGTTCGCCGTCCAGCACCTGGTGGGCGATCCAGCGACCGCGTGCGCCCCCAGGGGGCCCCGGCGGGCCCCGGGTCGTACGGGTGGGCGAATACCTCGCGCCGACTCCTGCTCGCGGCCACGAATCGCCCCCGAAGAAGGGGGCGTTGATTCCGTTTCCCCTCCCCCCGTTCGGCTGATGGGGGATCATGTGGTGAATTGTTGAGGTGGGGGATGACCCGCCGCGCCGCGGTCTGTCACGGCCGGGCGCGCGCGGCGGCGCGGCCTTCGGCACGACGTGCCGGTGCGGGGCCCCCACCCCACGTCTTCCATGGGGGTGGACATGCCTGTTGGGGCACTGGCGACGGCCTCCGTCGTCGCCACACAACTCAACGACCTCGCGGACAAGCCGGGGCTCGGCTCCCGTCGGGACGAGCTGAAGTCGCTGGCCGACGCCCTCCAGGGGCTGGGCGACGGCGACATCGAACCCTGGACCGAACTCGACCTCCTCCAGGCCTACGCCCGGCCGGAGAGCGTGAGCGCCGCCCTGGCCGAGGGGCCGGAACACCGGGCCTGGGCGCTGCTGGAGGTCGCCATCGGCACCCTCGTGTTCCTGCCGCTGTTACTCACCTGGTTCGGCCTCAGCCGAGCCACGGACGCCTACCGGACACTCATCGGCGAGGACCCGAAGTCCGCCGCCCGACCCTTCCTGCAACTGTGGCAGTCCGGCTTCGAGGGCCGGTTGGCCGACTGGTCCACCTTCGGACACGTCGCCGGATCCGCCACCGCCGTCATCCTCCTGTTGTGCCTGCTCGCCGCCGTGCACGGGGTGCGCAGAACCCGTACGGAACACCGGGCCGACCAGGCGCGACGCACCGCCGACGAACTGCTCGCCCTGCTCGTCCCGCTGCTCACCCGGGCCCAGTTGCTGCTCAACGAACAACGGCTCTCCTCCCCCCGACGGTTCACGGCGGAGCTCACCGCGGCCGCCGCGAACCTCGGCAGGCTCGGCGACAACGCGGTGCGCGCCCACGAGCGGCTCGGCGAGGTCGCGACCTCGCTCGCCGCGTCGGTGGAGGCCGCGGGCGACCGGATCAACGCCCTCGACGCGGCCGTGCTGCCGCTGGAGCGGGCCGTCTCCCGGGTCGAGGCGGCCGTACAGACGAACACCGGCGAGGTCGGTCGGGCCGTCGCCGCGCTCACCGACCCGCTGGAACAGCACACCTCCCGCCTGGAGACCGTGGTCAGCGGCAACGGGACCATGGTGCGCAAGGCGCTGGAGGACGTGCGCGAGGTCAACGGCGAGGTCCGCGACGCCCTCGGCGCCGCCGGCGAACGGGTCGAGGACTCGGTGACCACCCTGGCCGCCGCGCAGCGCTCGTTCACCACCGGCACCGAACTCGCCGCCGACGTCACGGCGCGGGTCCTGCACCGCCTCGGCGACGTCACGCAGGACACCGCGGAAGCCGTGGCCCTCTCGCAGCGGGCGGTGCTGGGGCTGGAGGAGCAGACCGGCGCGCTGCGGCGGGCCGCCGAGCGGTTCGCCGAACTCGCCCGGGCGATGGCCGGGGCGGCGGACGTCTCCGCCGCGGCGGCCGAGGCCAGGACGCTCGTCGACACGCGGTTCGTCCACGACGCGCGGACCGGCCCCGCTCCCGGCCCCGCTTCCGCCCCCGCTCCCGTCCGGGCGCGGGCCGTCGGGGTGGACCTGGCCAAGGGGCACGACGCCCACGCACACCCGCAGGACGATCCGACCTGGACGGCCCGACGATGAGGAGGCCGCCGCGGCCGCGGTTCAACCCGCTGACCCTCGCCGGCTGGCTGTTCGCCGACATGCTCCTGGTCCTGGCCATGGTCGCGATGAGCGACCGGGGCGACCCGGTGAAGGCGGCCGAGGCCTCCCGCGCCGGGACCGGAGCCTCGCCCCGTCCCGACGCGACACCCGGCGCGAGGCCGAGCCCCACCCCCTCGGGGCCCCGGTCCGTGGAACGGCGGGCGGTGACGTTCTCCTTCGACGCCGACTCCTCCGACACCGAGCGCATCGTGGGGCAACTGCGCGCCGGGACGAAAGCACACGACGGCCGCACCGCGGCCTTCGTCCTGACCTTCGGCCGCAGCCCCCGGGTCGGCGACGGCGTGGACTACGCCCGCCACGTCAACGCCCTGCTGGCGAAGGCCCGCCCCGCGATGTTCACCGGCGCCACCACCCGGGACTTCTTCGTCCAGGGATCCTCCGGCGACCACGCCGACATCGAGATCTACTTCTACACCTACTGACAGCCCGAGCCGTACACCCCTCGGAGGCGCGAGACCGTGCAGATCCTTCCCTTCTACCTGGTGTGCGACGAGTCCGGCTCGATGGCAGGCCCGTCGATCGACAGCATGAACGCCGCCCTGCCGGAACTCCACAAGGAGATCAGCAGGAACCCGGCGGTCGCGGACAAGACCAGGTTCTGCCTGATCGGGTTCTCCGACGACGCCACCGTCCTGCAGCCGCTGGCCGACCTCAGCGACCTGGACACGCTGCCGGCGCTGTCCGCGGGCGGACTGACCGCGTACGGGGAGGCGTTCCGCACGCTCCTGCGGTGCATCGAGAACGACGTCGCCCGGCTCAAGGCGCAGGGCCACGAGGTCTACCGGCCCGTCGCCTTCTTCCTCTCGGACGGCGGCCCCACCGACGAGGACTGGATGCAGGCGCACAAGGAGCTCAACGAGGCCCGCTACCGGCCGAACATCATCGCCTTCGGCATCGGGGAGGCCGACCGCGCCACGATCGGCCACGTCGCCAACTTCCGGGCCTTCATCCAGGACGACAAGACCGTCTCCCCGGCCGCCGCGCTGCGCGAGTTCGCGACCAGCCTCACCCGGTCGATCGTGCGGTCGGCCCGCAGCATCCCCGCCGGTGGCAACGGCGTGTTCAGCCTGGCCGTGGACGACACGGTGCCCGGCTTCTCCACCGTCTCCCTCGACAAGCTCTGAGGCCGGTCATGCGAGAGGAGACACCCGACGCCGCGCACGGTCCGACGGGCGCGACGTACACCCGGTGGCCGGCCCCGGCCGCCTCCGTCGAACCCGAACCGCTGGAACTGCCCCGCGAGGTCTCCGCCGAGTCCGAGCCGGCCGCCGAGCGGCTCCCCGCCCCGCGGCCCGCTCCCGCATCACCGGAGCCCGCCCCCTCGGCGGTCCCCGAACCCGCCCCCGCGGCGGATGCCGGGCGGGTGCCCGCCGTGCTCGGCGACCCGCCGTTCAGCGGGCCCAAGCCCCCGCTCTACGCGCCCGGGCCCGGGGCGCCGGTCGGGGCCCGGGCGGACGTGGACGGCGCGGTCCTCCCGGACACCGTCGTCGACGGGGCGACCCACGGGCCGTTGACGGTACGGGCCGCGTCCGTGCGGGGCGACTCCCACCGCTACCACGCGGAACCCCGGCAGGACGCGCTGGTGGTGGCCCGGTTGGGAGAGCCGGACGAGGACACCGGGGTGCTCCTGCTGGGCGTCGCGGACGGGATCGGCTCGGCACCGCGCTCGCACCTCGGATCCCAGCTCGTGTGCCGCGAGATCCTCCGCTTCCTCGACGAGTACGCCGGGGAACTGGCGCGGGCCCTGCGCGCCAGGGACGAGAAGACCCTCACCGCCGTCGTGAACTCCGCCGTGGGCAGCGTCGCCGAGTCGCTGGTGCGGGCGGCCACGACCGCCGGGCACCGACCCGGCGACTACGCGACCACCCTGCGCGTGCTGCTCGTCCCCCTCGACCCCGCGGTGCGCCACCGGGCCCTGTTCACCGTCGGCGACGGCGGCGCGGCGCTGCTGCGGGACGGGACCTGGTACCTCGACGTGGTGGGCGCCGCGGACGGCGAGGGGTCCGGGATCATCGACACGCGCACGGCGGCCCTGCCCACCACCCGCGTCGCCGAGACGCACCTCTTCGGTCCGGCCCTGCCGGGTGACGTGTTCGTCCTGTGCACGGACGGCCTGTCGACGCCGCTGGGGGGAGAGGAGGAGATGCGCGGCTTCCTCCGCGGGGCGTGGGGCGGGCCCCCGCCCGGACTGCCCGACTTCCTGTGGCAGCTCCAGTACCGGGTCAAGTCCTACGACGACGACCGCAGCGCCGTCTGCCTGTGGGAGGGGGACTCGTGAGCGTCATCGACGGCGCCGACGTGGCGCTGTCCTTGCTGGACCCGCTCGACAAGGTCGGTGACGGCGGTCAGGGCGAGGTGCGCACGCTGGCCGGTTGGCCCGGCCTGCTCTACAAGAGCTACCGGGAACCCCACCGTGTCGCGGGGGACTCGCTGACCGCGCTGGTCCTCGTACGGCTCGGGCTGCGGGCCGACGAGCGCGACCGGTTGGACGCGTCGACGGCCTGGCCGCTGTGCCGTGTCGTGGACGCCGGCCGGGTCACCGGGTTCCTGATGAACGAGGCGCCCGCCTCCATGCGGTGGGCGACGGGGGACGGCTCGACGAAGCTGACCGAACTGGCCTTCCTGCTCCGCCCGGGCAAGGCCGCCTGGCAGGGGGTCGTCCAGCCCTCGCCGGCCGAGCGATTGGCCCTCGTGGTCGCGCTCGTCGAACTCGTCGACCGGCTGCACGCGACGGGCCTCGTCTTCGGCGACCTGTCGGAGGCCAACGTGCTGTGGACGGTCCGCCCCGCGCCCGCCGTCCACCTCATCGACTGCGACGGGGCCCGCCTGGTGGGCGCCGAGCCGGTGCTCGCCCAGGCGGAGACCCCGGACTGGAGCGACCCGCTGGCACCGGCCGGCGCGGCCACCGTGGACAGCGACCGCTACAAGGTCGCGCTGGCCGTCGGCCGGATCCTCGCGCAGGACGCGTACGCGGCTCCGGGCCGCCCGCTCGACCCGCTGCCCGGGGTCCTGGACGAACGCCGGGCGGAGGCCGTGCGCGGTCTCTACGAGAAGGCGGCGGGCGGCCACGGGACCCGGCCGGACCTGGGCCAGTGGCGCATCGCGCTGGCCGGGCGGCGGCAGATCGCGTTGGAGGCGGGTCGGCCCCGCGAGCGGCCTGTCCTCGACCCGCGCAAGTTCGACGGGCCGAGGAGACGGGGGAGCATCAGGCTTCGCGACTGAAGCTCCCCCCGACCCGTCCAACGGGCTGCTCCATCCGGCCGAGACCCTTCGAAAGGCAGCTTGGGGGGCCGAAAGTCCCTTCGCCCCGATCAGGTTCGTGAAGTTCTTCACAAGGAAAAAAGGCCTGTTGGGTCAAGGTGGGGGGCGTTCGGGCCCCTCAGGGGGTCCACAGGGCAGTTTCATGCGAGCGTTCGTGCGAATCGCGGCCGCCGGCGAGGGGCGTCGGTAGGTATCCACGAACCCGGTGGTCTACTCCGGTTGAAGGCCTTCAGGCCAGTTCAGGACTGGTGTACAACGTCTCCCGTTACACCGTGGTTCCCGTTTCCCGCCATGACCTGGGTCACGTGGGCGGCGCAGTGTAGCAGAGGGTGGACAGCCCCTTGTGAAGGGGCTCACGAGCGTCACCCCTGGGGGTGCTGGATACTCGTTCCATGAGCACCACGGAGCGTCCCAGGATCCTCGTTGTAGGAGGTGGGTACGTAGGCCTGTACGCAGCCAAGCGCATCATGAAGAAGATGCGCTACGGCGAGGCGACCGTCACGGTCGTCGACCCGCGCTCGTACATGACCTACCAGCCTTTCCTCCCTGAAGTGGCCGCAGGCAGCATCTCGCCTCGGCACGTCGTCGTCCCGCTGCGACGCGTGCTGCCCAAGGCAGAGGTTCTCACCGGCCGGGTCACGACCATCGACCAGGACCGCAAGGTCGCCGTCGTCACGCCGCTGGTCGGCGAGGCGTACGAGCTGCCCTTCGACTACCTGGTGATCGCGCTCGGCGCCGTCTCCCGCACCTTCCCGATCCCCGGCCTGGCCGAACAGGGCATCGGCATGAAGGGCGTCGAGGAGGGCATCGGTCTGCGCAACCACGTGCTGGAGCAGCTCGACAAGGCCGAGTCCACGACGGACGAGAACGTCCGCCGCAAGGCCCTCACCTTCGTCTTCGTCGGCGGCGGCTTCGCCGGTGCGGAGACCATCGGCGAGGTCGAGGACATGGCCCGCGACGCCGTGAAGTACTACACCACCATCAAGCGCGAGGACATGCGCTTCGTGCTGGTGGACGCGGCCGACAAGATCCTCCCCGAGGTCGGGCCGAAGCTCGGCACCTGGGGCAAGGAGCACCTCGAGTCCCGCGGCATCGAGATCTACCTGAACACCTCCATGGACTCCTGCGTGGACGGCCACGTGGTGCTGAAGAACGGCCTCGAGGTCGACTCCAACACCATCGTGTGGACCGCCGGCGTGAAGCCCAACCCGGCGCTCGCCCGCTTCGGCCTGCCGCTGGGCCCGCGCGGTCACGTGGACGCCGAGCCGACCCTCCAGGTCAAGGGCACGGACTACATCTGGACCGCCGGCGACAACGC
This sequence comes from Streptomyces sp. NBC_00513, assembly GCF_041431415.1. GTDB lineage: Bacteria > Actinomycetota > Actinomycetes > Streptomycetales > Streptomycetaceae > Streptomyces. The sequence continues at coordinate 3,373,105 of NZ_CP107845.1, read as the reverse complement.
CCAGGTTCCCGACATGGCCGCCCGCAAGGCCGGCGTCGAGAACGCCTGGTGCCCGCCGAACGCCCAGCACGCGCTGCGCCAGGCCAAGGTCCTCGGCGACAACGTCATCTCGGGCATGCGGGGCTTCCCGCAGGGCGAGTACTCGCACTCCAACAAGGGTGCGGTGGCGGGCCTCGGCCTCCACAAGGGCGTCGCGATGATCGTCATGGGCAAGATGAAGATCAAGCTCAAGGGCCGGCTCGCCTGGTACATGCACCGTGGCTACCACGGCATGGCCATGCCGACCTGGAACCGCAAGATCCGCGTCTTCGCCGACTGGACCCTCGCGATGTTCCTCAAGCGCGAGGTCGTCTCCCTCGGAGCCCTGGAGACCCCGCGCGAGGAGTTCTACGAGGCCGCCAAGCCGGCGCCGGCCCCGGCGGCCACCGCCGCACCGGCCGCCAAGGCCAAGGCCTCCTGACCCGGCGCGCTCCGGCAGGATCCTGAGCACGACCAGCACGTCCCCGAAGGGGCTGCCCGCCATCCGTGGTGCGGGCGGCCCCTTCGGCGTTCCCCCCGGATTGTCCGGCGCCGGAAATGGGTAGGTCGTTCGGTCGAAACTTCTGGAGGTGCCCACCATGACCGACGCCGCGCCGCGGCTGGCCGCTCTTGCCGAGACCCTGCTGGGCACGCCCCTGCCCGTCCGCGTACGAGCCTGGGACGGGAGCGAGGCCGGTCCGCCGTCCGGGCCCATTCTGGTACTGGCCAACCGGCGTGCCCTGCGCCGTGTGCTGTGGAAGCCCGGGGAACTCGGACTGGCCCGCGCGTGGGTCGCCGGCGACCTCACCGTCGACGGAGACCTCTTCGAGCTGCTGGACCGCGTCGCCGGTCTCCTCTGGGAGGCGGACCCCGCGCCCGCCCGCCCCGCGGTGGAGCCGCTCGTCGGCCTCGGCAAGCTCGCCGCCCTGCGCCCCCACCTGCCCGCCCGGGCCGCCGCCGCCTCCGGCTCGACCGCCCTGCTGCGCGACCCCGAGGCCCGCGCCGCCCTCCGTGAACTCATCGCCCTGGCCCGGCCGTGGCCCGCGCCCGCCCCGCCGCCCGAGGAGGCCGTCCGACGTTCCGGGGCCCGCCACACCAAGGGCCGCGACCGCGCGGCCATCAGCCACCACTACGACGTCGGCAACGAGTTCTACGAGCGGGTGCTCGGCCCGTCGATGGTGTACTCCTGCGCCTACTGGAGACCCGGCGGCACCCTGGAGGAGGCCCAGCGGGACAAGCTCGACCTGGTCTGCCGCAAGCTCGCCCTGGAGCCCGGACAGCGGCTGCTCGACGTCGGCTGCGGCTGGGGCTCCATGGCCCTGCACGCGGCCCGCGAGTACGACGTCCAGGTCACCGGCATCACCCTCTCGCGCGAGCAGGCCGCGTACGCCCGCAAGCGGGTCGCGGAGGAGGGCCTCGCCGACCGGATCGAGATCCGCATCCAGGACTACCGGGACGTCAAGGACGGTCCCTACGACGCCATTTCCTCGATCGGGATGGCCGAGCACGTCGGCGCCGAACGCTACCGCGAGTACGCCCGCACCCTGCACGCGCTGCTGCGCCCCGGCGGGCGGCTCCTGAACCACCAGATCGCCCGCCCGCCGGAGCCCGACGAAGAGGCCTACCGGATCGACGAGTTCATCGACGCGTACGTGTTCCCCGACGGGGAGCTCTCCCCGGTCGGCGGCACCGTGGGCGAACTGGAACGCGCCGGCTTCGAGGTGCGCGACGTCGAGGCGCTGCGCGAGCACTACGCACTCACCCTGCGGGCCTGGGTCGCCCGCCTGGAGCGCCACTGGGACGCGGCCGTGCGCCTGACCTCGCCCGGCCGGGCCCGGGTGTGGCGGCTGTACATGGCGGCCTCCGCGCTCGGCTTCGAACACAACCGGCTCGGGGTCAACCAGGTGCTCGCCGTCCGGCCCGGCCCGAGGGCCGAATCGGGACTGCCGCTGCGCGCCCGGGAGTGGGGCGCGCCGCGGGCCCCGTGAGCGGCGGACGACGACGAAGGGCCCCGCGACGGTGAACGTCGCGGGGCCCTTCGCCCTGTGGCCCGCCAAGGCCTCGAACCCGGTCCCGGTCGGGCTACTCGGTCTTGATGGCGGTCAGCATGTTCAACCGGGCGGCGCTGCGGGCCGGCCACATGGCCGCCAGCACGCCCACCACGCCGGCGAGCAGGAGGAAGATGCCGATCCGGTCCCACGGCAGGACCAGCGCGTAGTCGGGCACCGTCTCGGTGAGGGTGGAGCCGACCGCCCAGGCGAGGAAGATGCCGATGGCGACACCGAGGACCGCGCCGAAGAGCGAGATGACCACGGCCTCCAGGCGGATCATGTTCTTGACGCGGCTGCGGTCCAGGCCGATCGCCCGCAGCATGCCGATCTCCTGCGTCCGCTCGAAGACGGACATGGCCAGGGTGTTGACCACGCCGAGCACCGAGACGATCAGCGCCATGCCGAGCAGGCCGTACATGACGTTCAGAGCGGTGTTGATCATGCCGCCCATCTCGTTGCGCATGTCCTGCTGGGTGGCGATGGAGATGGCCGGGTTGTTGCCGAGGGCGTCGAGGACGGCCTTCTCGCCGGCCTTCGAGTCACCGGCGGTGGCGTTGACGTACACCTCGGGGATGTACGGGGTCTCGGTGTGCGGGCTGAGGATCTTCTCGTCGAGGACGTACGGGGAGAGCAGGCCCTCAAGGTCCTTGTAGACCGCGCCGACCTTCAGCGAACCCTTCTTGCCGTCGTCGTACATGACCTGGAGGGTGGAGCCGACCGTCAGCCCCTTCTCCTTCGCCGTCTTCTCGGCCACCGCCACCTCGCCCTTGGCGAGGCTGTCCAGCGAGCCGGTGACCACGTCGATGTTGAGCAGGTCGCCGATGGCCTTCGGGTTGACGCCGGAGGCCGCCTTGAAGTCCTCACCGATCTTCAGCATGTCGGCCCGCTGCGGGGAGACCGCCTTGATGCCCGGCGCCTTGGCCAGGGCCTCGGCGACGGACGCGTCCAGGCTGCCGCCACCCATGGCCATGGAGACCTTGTAGTCGGCCTTCAGCTTGTCGGTGCTCATCCGGTCCACGGCCTTGCCCATGGTGATGCCGAGCACGGACAGGGTGGTGACCAGGGTGAGGCCGATGGCGAGGGAGGCGGCGGTGACGGCGGTGCGGCGCGGGTTGCGCACGGCGTTCTGCGCGGCCAGCTTGCCCGGTACGCCGAAGACCTTCTCCAGCAGCGGTCGCACGGCGGCGATCAGCGGCCGGGACAGCAGCGGGAGCAGCACGATCAGGCCGATGAGGATGAAGAAGGCGCCGCCGCCGATGAGGTACCGGCCGTTCTCGCCGCTCACGGACACACCACCGAGGGTCATCGCGAAGCCGATGAGGCTCAGGACGCTGCCGCTGATGTTGCGCAGGAGCAGGGACTTGGCGTCGGCCGGCAGGTGGGCGCTGCCCATCGCGGCGACCGGGGGGATCCGGCCGGTGCGCCACGCGGGGAACACGGCCGCCACCGTGGTGACGAACACGCCGATGACGAGCGCCGCGATGATCGTCGCCGGGGCGATGACCAGGTCACCGGCCGGGATCTTGGCGCCGATGGAGTCCATCAGGGACCGCATGCCGATCGCCAGGCCGACACCCGTGACCAGGCCGATCGCGGAGGAGATCAGACCCACGACCAGGGCCTCGGTCAGGACCGAGCGCACGACCTGGCCGCGCTTGGCGCCGACGGCGCGCAGCAGGGCCAGTTCCTTGGTGCGCTGGGCGACCAGCATGGTGAACGTGTTGTAGATCAGGAAGATGCCGACGAAGAGCGAGATGCCGGCGAACACGAGCAGCATCGTGCTCATGCCGCTCATCTGGGCCTTGATGTCCTTGGCCTGCTCCTTGGCGAGTTCGGCGCCGGTCTGGGCCCGGGTGTTCTTCTCGTCGAGCAGCGGCTTGATGTCGGCCAGCAGCTGGTCGGAGGAGGCGCCCGCCGCGGCACTGACGGACAGCTCGTCGAAGAAGCCCGGCTTCAGGTACAGCTGCTGGGCGGTGGCGGTCTCGAAGAGGACGAGGCTGCCGCCGGCGTTGACCTGGCCGTCCTCGGTGGTGAAGACGCCGCCGAGGACGTACTCCTTCACCGGGCCGTTGGTGGCGACGCGGACCTTGTCCCCGACCTTGTACTTGCCCTTGGTCGCCGTCTCCTTGTCGAGGGCGACCTGGTTCGCGGCGGTCGGACCGGAGCCTTCGACGAACGTGTAGGACGGGTCCTGGCCGCCCTTCGCCGGGGCGAAGTTGGAGCCCCGGTTGGCCCAACCGTCGCCGATGAGCCTGCCGTTCTCGTCGCCGACGCCGGCGAAGCCGGAGACCCGGGCGGAGACGGTGTCGACGCCCTTGACGGCCTTGACCTTGTCGACGGTCTGCCGGCTGATGCCGGGATCGCCCTCGCGGACCCCGTCCTCGTTGCGGCCCGCGCCCCACGAGGTCACGGAGACGGCGACTTTGTCGAAGCTCTTGGCGGACTGGCCCGAGAGGGCTTTGCCGAGGGTGTCGGTGAACACGAGCGTGCCGGAGACGAAGGCGACGCCGAGGGTGACGGCGAGCACCGTCATCAGCAGTCTGGCCTTGTGCGCGAGCACGTTGCGCAGGGCGGTACGGAACATGGTGGAGGATCCAGGTGTCGGGGGCCGGCGGAGGACGTGCGGAGGGGCGGTCCCTCAGCTGGTGCGGCCCTTGGCGTCGAAGGCCTTCATGCGGTCGAGGACCCCGTCGGCGGACGGGTTGACCATCTCGTCGACGATCCGGCCGTCGGCGAGGAAGATGACGCGGTCCGCGTAGGAGGCGGCGACCGGGTCGTGGGTGACCATGACGACGGTCTGGCCCAGCTCGCGGACCGAGTTGCGCAGGAAGCCGAGGACCTCCGCGCCGGAGCGCGAGTCCAGGTTTCCGGTCGGCTCGTCGCCGAAGATGATCTCGGGGCGGGAGGCCAGGGCGCGGGCGACCGCCACGCGCTGCTGCTGGCCGCCGGAGAGCTGGGTCGGGCGGTGCCCGAGCCGGTCGGAGAGACCGACCATGGAGATCACGGAGTCCAGCCACTGCTTGTCGGGCTTGCGGCCCGCGATGTCCATGGGGAGCGTGATGTTCTCCAGGGCGGTCAGCGTCGGCAGCAGGTTGAACGCCTGGAAGATGAAGCCGATCTTGTCCCGGCGCAGCTGCGTCAACTGCTTGTCCTTCAGGGAACCCAGCTCGACGTCGCCGATGCGCACGGAACCGGCCGAGAAGGTGTCCAGACCGGCGACGCAGTGCATCAGCGTCGACTTGCCGGAGCCGGACGGGCCCATGATCGCGGTGAACTGGCCGGCGCCGAAGTCGACGGACACGTTGTCCAGCGCGACCACCTGGGTCTCGCCCTGGCCGTACACCTTGGAGAGCTGGGTGGCGCGGGCGGCCACGGCCTGGGTGGTGTGCGGGGCGTAGTTCATGGTGGTCACGGGGACTCCTGTCGAGCAAGGGTGCTGCGGTGTGGCGGGACCCTTCCATCCTCGCCGCGCACCACCCCGCTCCGGATCAGCCGAGGTGCCCGTTCATGGGCCCACTGGAGTCTGATCGCCGGCCCGGGCTTCTCCTCCTCTGGTATGACAGGGGCGCTCGCGCGGCGGGGTCGCGCCGGCGGCGCCGGGCGGTCCCGGGACGCCGCTCCGGAACGCCTCCGGGGTGCCCGGGGAGCCGCTCGGGGAGCTCCGGGGGTCGGCCGTCCGCCGACCGCCCCGCCGGCCGTTCGGGGGCGCGGACCGGTCCGGGGTGGCGGACCGGTGGCGACCGGGTGGCGTGCGGCGGCGAAATCCCGTCATTCCCATCGCGGGGGTGATCGTCGTCGGGAAGGTGCCGACAACGCCTTATCGGGCCTGACGGCCCCTCAAGCGCCAATAAAATCAGACAACATCGGGCAGAAGCCCAGGTCGGGGCAGGGGCGTTCCGGATAGGCTCGACGCAGCGTTGAAGGCTTTTCCACGGGGGCCGCCACGCCCTGCCCGGATGGTGGAATGCAGACACGGCGAGCTTAAACCTCGCTGGCCCTCGGGCCGTGCCGGTTCAAGTCCGGCTTCGGGCACGACCACGCTCTGTGCGGACGGGAAACACGTGAACGGCGGGGGTGCCCTGGGGGGCGCCCCCGCCGTCGTCCTGTCGAGACGCGACCACGACCGACCACCGGCCCTCGCCCACCCGGGTGTTCGGCTGCCCCGTGCCCGACTCCGTCCGCCACGAGCCCCGTTGACGGTCCTGCCTTCCGTGCGCGCCCCGACCCGTGCGCGCGCCCGCCCGCCTGTTCGTCCGTCCATGGCGCGGATCCCGCCCGACCGCCCCTCCCGCGGCGGTGGTCGGGCCTCCGCGGTCGAGGCACCTCGGCCCCGGGGCGTGTCGGCGAATGCGGGCCGTGGGGAGGGGTCCGGGAAAGGGCCCTTTCGGGCGTGCCGGAATGTTCCGCGATTCGAGAGGCCTCGAATAGCCGGGCGTTTCGGACCGGGGATATCGGGCGATACGCGGATCGCGCGGATCGAGGACGCGACGGATCGGCGCCCGAGCCGCTCCGGAAGGGCGTCACGGCCGGTCCGCAGGGCATCGGAGGCCTTGCGGCCGTATGCTCCTACGTCCTGGTCGCCCCGCGCGGGCCGGGGTCCCGCTTGCCCTTTTTGGGCTCCTGTGAGAGGGGGAAAGATCCTCCTCCAGCAGTAGGGTGATTCCTTTGCGAGCGCATTACTCTTGTTGCTAAGGCCGCGCACGGTGGCCATGGAGGAGTGAGATGAGGAGCAGTAACCCGGTCTTCTCGCGACGGGGGTTCAGCCGCGACAACGGCGGCTACGCGGGTTTCGACGCGCAGCAGGCGCAGGCCGGGACCGCGACCAACCCGTACGCGACGAACCCTTACGCCACGGACCCCGCCACGGGGATGCCGCAGGCACCGGTGCGCGCCGGTGCGATGACCATCGACGACGTCGTGAGCCGTACGGCCATGACGCTCGGCGTGCTCACGCTCACCGCGACCATCGCCTGGCTCGCCCTGCCGGTCGACGCGGCCAACCTGAACAAGTCGTACGGCATCGCCATCGTCGCGATGCTCATCGCGTTCGGTCTGGCGCTCGTCCAGTCCTTCAAGCGCAAGGCCTCGCCGGCGATCATCCTCGCCTACGCGGCTTTCGAGGGTGTCTTCCTCGGCGTCATCAGCGCCGCGGTGAGCACCTACATCAGCTCCGGCGTGGTCATCCAGGCCGTGCTCGGCACGCTCTGCGTCTTCGCCGGCGTGCTGTTCGCGTACAAGATGCGCTGGATCCGCGTCACCCGCCGTTTCTACGGCTTCGTGATGGCGGCCGCCATGGGCTTCATGCTGCTCATGGTCGTCAACCTGCTCTTCTCGATCTTCGCGGGCGGCAACGGTCTGGGCTTCCGCAGCGGCGGCCTCGGCATCCTGTTCGGCGTCATCGGCATCATCCTCGGCGCCTGCTTCCTCGCCCTCGACTTCAAGCAGGTCGAGGACGGCGTGACGTACGGCGCCCCGCGCGAGGAGGCGTGGCTGGCGGCCTTCGGCCTCACCACGACCCTGGTCTGGATCTACCTGGAGATGCTGCGGCTCTTCTCGATCCTCTCCGGCGACGACTAGTCGTACCGGTCCCAGGCCCCGGGCGGACGCCCACACGGCATCAGGAAGGCCCCGCGAGCACGATGCTCGCGGGGCCTTCCCGTGTCTCGTGGGGGATGCGGAGTCGGTCGGGGACTCGGGACGGGGGCAGGGGCGGTGACGGGGGTTCAGCCCAGTCTGCGGGCGGCCCTGCGCAGGTCGTACTCGTGGATGATCGCCTTGGCCTGGCCGTACGACAGTTCGTGCGCGCCGCGCAGCCAGCTGACCTTCTCCTCGAACCGGACGAGGGAGGGGCCGTCGTCCACGGTGCGGAGCCAGTCGGAGAGTTCACGACCGGTGGTCAAGGGAATTCTGTCGATCATGTTGCGGTGTGTCTGCTCGGAGAACTCTACGGACATGGGCGCCTCCGGAGGTATCGCCGTGTTCTCTTCACGACACCGTGCCTCAGCGTTCGCTCGTTGGCAATGGTGCCCGGGCGCCGCGTAAGGTCGGCCGGGTGCTCGATACCTCGCCCCTGACCCTCGTGGTCGAACGTTTCGCCGACCGGCTGCGGGCCACACCGCAGAGCCGACTCCAGCGCGGCGCCGCCGCCGAGGCGCTGGAACTGGCCCGCGAGTTGGCCGTACGGGCCCAGCGGCTGGAGTCCGCCGCAAGCGCCGCGGAAGCGGGGGCGGCCCCGGGGGCGGCTCCGGCGCGTGTCGTGCCGGACGCGGGCATCTTCGTCGTCGGGGACCAGGTGGCGGTCGCCGGACTGGACCTCGCGGAGGCGCTGCGCGCCACCGCCGCCGCACCCGCCCCCGACGACGCGAAGGCCCCGTCCGCGATGCTGGACGAGGCCGTGCGACTGGTGGAGCAGGCGGAGATCAGAGCGATGCGATGACGCGGTCCGCGAGGATGTAGACGTTGTTGTCGGGGTCCTCGGAGTCACCGCAGGAGAACGTCAGCGCGTAGGCGCCGGAGATCCCCGAGCCGCCCAGCAGCACCGGCGCGGTGCCCGAACGCAGGGCCTCGGAGAGGCGCTCGGCGGTCTCCCGGTGCCCCGGGGTCATGCAGAGCGTGGTGCCGTCCGTGAAGACGTACACGTCCAGGGTGCCCAGCGGGCCCGGACGGACGTCCGCGAGGGCCGTACGGGCCTCCGCGAGCTCCTCCAGGCGGTTCACCGTGCGCTCGTGGTCCGCTCCCGGGTGGGAGGCCTGCACGGGCACGAAATCGGGGTGCGAGGGGTGGCGCCTACGGGCCGCCGCCAGCTCCGGGGAGTCCTCCGGGTACTCGTCGAGGATCTCGTCGCCCAGGAGCGGCTCCAGGCCCACCATGTCCGCCTGCCGGGGCAGGAAGACCGGGTTCTCCTCGCCGAGCCCCGGCAGACCGCCGAGCAGCGAGGGGGCGTCGGCGGCGTCACGGGCCTCCTGCGCGGCCCAGAAGGCCCGCGCCTCGGCCAGCTCGCGCTCGCGCTCCTCGGCGAGGGCTTCGGCCACGGCGGCTCGTATCTCCGCCGCGGGGGACTCGACGGCGCTGCGGGCGTGCGGGACGGTCGCACCGCGCGGGTGCGACGACACGACGAGCTCACCGCGCAGGGCCGTGACCTGCTTTCGCAGTCCGTGTACGGCGTGCAGCGCAGCGGCGCCCACGGCCGTGGCAGCGGCCGTGGTCAGCAGCAGGGCAAGAGACATGGCGCTCACTGACTAACTCCCGGTTGATTCGATCCCCCGACTTCCTACATCAGCTTGACCTCTGCTGGGAATGGCAGGCAGTGCATTACGTCATGAATTGGACAGGTCTTTCGGCCTTGGGGCCTGTAGCGGGTGCGGTCTGACCTGCACAAATGCCAAACCCCCGGGACAAAGGTCACATCCTGGGGGAGATTCGGTCACAGCTCGGCCGCGACGGGATTAGATTCGGCGTCAGTACGGCGGGCGGCATCCGGCCGAAATCCTTACGGCGCCTGGGCGCCGAGCTTGATCAGGTATGCGCCGGCCCGCATGGAGAGCCTCCGGCGCCGTCGCACAGCGTCCCGAGCCCACTACCGCACGGCCCGACCACTTTTCGCCCCCGACCCGCGCCTCGACGATCCGGACGGAGCGAAGGGCCCCCTCGTGACGAGGGGACCCCCTGCTTCAGCGGCAGGCGCGCCCGGCCCGCCCGGCTCAGCCGCTCCGGCTCGGCTCAGCCGCTCCGGCTCAGCTCAGCCGCTCGATCACCATGGCCATGCCCTGGCCGCCGCCCACGCACATCGTCTCCAGACCGAACTGCTTGTCGTGGAACTGCAGGCTGTTGATCAGGGTGCCGGTGATGCGGGCACCGGTCATCCCGAACGGGTGACCGACGGCGATGGCTCCGCCGTTGACGTTCAGCTTCTCCAGCGGGATCTCCAGGTCCCGGTAGGAGGGGATGACCTGGGCCGCGAAGGCCTCGTTGATCTCGAACAGGTCGATGTCGTCCACCGTCAGGCCGGCCCGCTTCAGGGCCTGCTTCGACGCCTCGACCGGCCCCAGGCCCATGATCTCGGGGGAGAGGCCGGTGACACCGGTGGAGACGATGCGGGCCAGCGGGGTCAGGCCCAGCTCGCGCGCCTTCGTGTCGCTCATGATCACCAGCGCCGCGGCGCCGTCGTTCAGCGGACAGCAGTTGGCGGCCGTGACCAGGCCGTCCGGGCGGAAGACGGGCTTCAGACCCTGGACACCCTCCAGGGTGACCCCCGCGCGCGGCCCGTCGTCGGTGGAGACGACCGTGCCGTCCGGGGTGGTGACCGGGGTGATCTCGCGCGCCCAGAAGCCGTTCTTGACGGCTTCCTCGGCCAGGTTCTGCGAACGGACGCCGAACTCGTCCATGTCCGCGCGGGTCACGCCCTTGGCACGGGCCAGGTTCTCGGCGGTCTGACCCATCGCGATGTACGCGTCCGGGACCAGACCGTCCTCGCGCGGGTCGTGCCAGGACGCGCCCTCGCTCTGCGCGACGGCCGCGGTACGGCCCTCGGCGTCCGAGAAGAACGGGTTGTGCGTGTCCGGCAGACCGTCCGAGGAGCCCTTCACGGACCGGGAGACCATCTCGACGCCCGCCGAGATGAACACGTCACCCTCGCCCGCCTTGATGGCGTGCAGGGCCATGCGGGAGGTCTGCAGCGAGGAGGCGCAGTAGCGGGTGATCGTCGTGCCGGGCAGGTAGTCCATGCCCATCTGCACGGCCACGATGCGACCCAGGTTGTGGCCCTGCTCGCCGCCCGGGAGGCCACAGCCGAGCATCAGGTCGTCGATCTCGCGCGGGTCCAGCCCCGGGACCTTGGCGAGCGCGGCCTGGATCACCGTGGCGGTCAGGTCGTCCGGGCGGACGTCCTTGAGGGACCCCTTGAAGGCGCGCCCGATGGGCGAGCGGGCGGTGGAAACGATGACGGCTTCGGGCATCGGGGCTCCAAGGGGGTGCGTTGCGGCTCAAGTCGGACCGCATGTGAAGTTACCGGCCCGTACGGTCGAGGTCACCGGCCTCGGCATGTGATGAGGGCCGCACTGCGCTCACGGCGGGTCCCGCGAGCCGGATCCGGACGCCGTGCACCCGGACCCCCGGGCCGATCGGGGGCCCGGCAAGATCCTGAGAAGGGCGGCCTACGCGCCCGTCCGACTGCCGGAGAGACCCGCCGGCGTCTCTCCCTCGCCCGGGGGCTGGCCGATGTCCGGATCGGTCGGCACCCGCCGCCGGCGCCGGTGCTTGAGCAGGGCCCACGGGCCCCGGGCCGCCGTGACCTCCGTACCGGCCTCGCCCGCCGCCGCGGACGCCGCCTTCGCCACCGGCAGCATGTCCTCGTCGCGCGAGACGTCGAGGCGGTCGGACTCCGGCCACAGCCCCAGCGCCGCGCACAGCGTCGGCAGGACGGCCATCGCGGCGGTCGCGTACCCCTCCGCCGACGGGTGGTAGGAATCCGGGCCGAACATCTCACGCGGGTTCGCCGCGAACTCGGGGCCCAGCAGGTCCCCCATGGAGACCGTACGGGCGCCCAGGGCGAGGACGCCGATCGTCTGCGCGGCGGCCAACTGGCGCGAGACCCTCCGGGCCAGCATGCGCAGCGGCTGGTAGACGGGCTCGATCGTGCCCAGGTCGGGGCAGGTGCCCACGACGACCTCGGCCCCCGCCAGCCGCAGCCGACGGACGGCCGCGGTGAGCAGCCGGACCGACTGGGTGGGCGGCATCCGGCGCGTCACGTCGTTCGCACCGATCATGATCACGCAGACGTCCGGGGCGGGCGCGCCCGCCTCCACGCCGTCGAGGAGGAGGCCCACCTGCCGGTCGAGGTCGTCCGACATCGCCCCCGACAGGGCCACGTTGCGCAGCTCCACCGGCCGCTCCGCCACCGCCGCCAGCCCCGACGCCAGCAGGGCGCCCGGGGTCTGGCGGGCCCGCCGCACCCCCAGCCCGGCCGCCGTGGAGTCGCCCAACATGCCCATCCGCAGCGGCCCCGGGCTCAGCTCGGGCCCGCCGAACTCGCTCCCGTACAGGCCGTCCGCACGCGGCGGATCCGGCAGACCGGTGCCCACGGTCCGCTTCGCGAACTGCACCTCCGCCAGCACCAAACCCACCGCGGCGGCCCCGACGAGCCCGAGCCCGCCCCCGCCGTACGCCGCGCCCGCCGCGATCCGGCGGGCCGTCCTCGCCCTGGACACCCTTCAAGCCACCTCGCTTCCGTGCCTGGCCTCGAAGACCTTCCTGCCCCGTAGTGCCGGTCGGTCAATCCCTTTCCGCATACTCTGGCCGGACCTCCCGGAGAACCCGTGGAGTCCCCTCCTTGGAGAACATGGTGCAATTCCACGACTCGATGATCAGCCTCGTCGGCAACACCCCGCTGGTGAAGCTCAACCGCGTGACCGAAGGGCTTCAGGCGACCGTCCTGGCCAAGGTCGAGTACTTCAACCCCGGCGGATCGGTCAAGGACCGCATCGCCGTCCGGATGATCGAGGCCGCCGAGCAGAGCGGTGCCCTCAAGCCCGGTGGCACCATCGTGGAGCCGACCAGTGGCAACACCGGTGTAGGACTCGCCATCGTGGCCCAGCAGAAGGGCTACAAGTGCATCTTCGTCTGCCCTGACAAGGTGTCCATGGACAAGATCAATGTGATGCGCGCGTACGGCGCGGAGGTCGTGGTCTGCCCGACCGCCGTCGACCCCGAGCACCCGGACTCCTACTACAACGTGTCCGACCGCCTCGCGCGCGAGCCCGGCGCCTGGAAGCCCGACCAGTACAGCAACCCGAACAACCCCCGTTCGCACTACGAGACCACCGGCCCCGAGCTGTGGGACCAGACCGACGGGAAGATCACCCACTTCGTCGCGGGCGTCGGCACCGGCGGCACCATCTCCGGCACCGGCAACTACCTCAAGGAGGTCAGCGGCGGCCAGGTCAAGGTCATCGGCGCCGACCCCGAGGGCTCGGTCTACTCCGGCGGATCCGGCCGCCCCTACCTCGTCGAAGGCGTCGGCGAGGACTTCTGGCCGACCGCCTACGACCCGAACGTGACCGACGAGATCATCGCGGTGTCCGACAAGGACTCCTTCCAGATGACCCGCCGCCTCGCCAAGGAAGAGGGCCTCCTCGTCGGCGGCTCCTGCGGCATGGCCGTCGTCGCCGCGCTCCGCGCCGCCGAAGGCCTCGGCCCGGACGACGTCGTCGTCGTCCTGCTGCCCGACAGCGGCCGCGGCTACCTCAGCAAGATCTTCAGCGACGAGTGGATGGCCGGACACGGCTTCCTGGAGGAAGCGGGCCCCTCCGCCCGCATCGGCGAGGTCCTCAAGGACAAGGAGGGCGGCATTCCCTCCCTCGTCCACATGCACCCCGAGGAGACCGTCGGCGAGGCCATCGAGGTCCTGCGCGAATACGGCGTCTCGCAGATGCCGATCGTCAAGCCGGGCGCCGGTCACCCCGACGTCATGGCCGCCGAGGTCATCGGCTCCGTCGTCGAGAAGGAACTCCTGGCGGCGCTGTTCGCCCAGCGGGCCTCCCTCGGGGACCCGCTGGAGAAGCACATGAGCGCACCCCTGCCGCAGGTCGGATCCGGCGAACCCGTCTCCGAACTGATGGCCGTCCTCGGCGAGGCCGACGCGGCGATCGTGCTGGTCGAAGGCAAGCCCACCGGCGTCGTGAGCCGCCAGGACCTGCTGGCGTTCCTCGCCAAGGGCGCGAAGTAAGCCCGACGCGCAAACGGTACGGGCCCGACACGTGACGGCAGCACCGGCTTAACACGGCCCCGGCACAGTGGTGGTTGTCGGCGAGAACGCGAAACGCTCCTCGCCGGCCCACCGACTGGTGTCGGCGTGGCTCCGGAGCGGCTCCCGGACCGTGACGACGCCATGGATGCGGACGGCCCTGACCCGGCCCGTGTCCATCGCGGGGACCGCCGTCGTCCCGCCCCCGGGCAACCGGGGTGCGGCGGTCCCCGCGCTTACCCATTTTTTGAGGGCTCGGTTCGCCTCCGGGGCGCCTGCAGCCCGACTCACAGGCTCCACGTGCTCATACCGCTCGTTCCTCGCGGTCTTCCGCGCGAGGAGCCCGTTCCCCGGGCGCGCCCCTTCGGCTCACTCGCCGGGGTGCCGGGGCTCGGTTCGCCTCCGGAGCCCGCTCACTCGCCCCTGGGGCGGAAGGACTTCGTCGCGTGGACGAAGTTCACCGCCACGATGCCCGCCCACGCCACCAGCAGGCCCTTGAACCCGGCCTGGACGGCGGCGATGGCGGAGAGGGGGATCGCCAGCACCAGCGTGATGACGGCGAACCCGAAGCGTTCCCCGAAGTTGGTGTCCGAGGACGCCGCACGACGGTCGCCGCGGGCCGCCAGACGTTCCTCGGCCAGCCGCCGGCGGAGTTGGACGTCCACCTTGTCGACGAACGAGTCCACCAGCGCGGACTCGTACTCGGACCCCAGCTCCCGCCGCGCGTCCAGCGTCGCGTCGAGTTCCTTCTTCAGCTCTTGGCGCTCCATGCGCCCAGGCTAGGCAGCGCAGGGCGCCCCGGCACTGGGGCTGGCCCCCGTCTCGCGGAGCGGCCGGCGGCTTGCCGTCCTGCATATCCGCATGCAGAGTGCTCGGTGACTGAATATTCACCGGGACGGGGACGGAGGGGACGGGATGAGCGACAGCCCGGCCGCGCGGCTGCAGAAGCTCTTCGAGGGGCACCGGCTGACGCCGACGCAGCGGCGGATCGCGCACTGCATGGTGCGCGGGGCGGCGGAGGTGCCGTTCCTGTCGAGCGTGGAGTTGGCGGAGCTGGCCGGAGTGAGCCAGCCGTCCGTGACCCGGTTCGCGGTGGCGCTCGGCTTCGACGGGTACCCGGCGCTGCGCCGACACCTGCGCGAGGTGGCGCCCGTCGGGCAGGGTGAGGGCGGGAGCGCGGACGCGTACAACGAGTACCAACAGGCCGTCCAGGGCGAGATCGAGAACCTGCGCCGGCTGTCGGCGATGCTCGCCGATCCCGCGCCGGTCGTGGAGGCGGGACGGCTGCTGGCGGGATCGACCCCGCTGCCGGTGCTCGGGCTGCGGGCCGCGTCCTCGCAGGCGCGCGGGTTCGCGTACTTCGCCGCCAAGGTCCACCCCGACGTACGGCTCCTCGACGAGGGCGGCTCCATGCTCGCCGACCGGATCGACGCGGCCGTGACCGCCGGGGCGTCGGCGCTGCTCTGCTTCGCGTTGCCCCGGCATCCGCGGGAGGTGGCGGAGGCACTCGAACACGGGCGTGCCGCCGGGCTGACCGTGGTGACGGTCGCCGACTCGGCGTTCGCCCCGGTGGCCCGCCACAGCGACCTGCTGATCCCGGCGCCGGTCGGGACCGGGCTGGCCTTCGACACGGCGTGCGCGCCGATGCTGCTGGGCCGGGTGCTGCTGGAGGCGATGGCGGACGCGCTGCCGGACGCCCAGGCGCGCCTGGAGGCCTTCGACGCCCGGGCCGCGGCGCGCGGACTGTTCGTCGAGTAGGGACGCGCGGGGATTGGTGCGGGGCCGCCGCTCAGCGGTAGTCCAGCTCGGCGAGCTCGTTGGCGAGACGGTCGCGCAGCACCGGGACGCGGCCCAGCACGGGCAGCGCGGTGTTGCGCACGGCGCGCAGGACCGGGTTGCGGGTGGTCGCGACGCGGGTCATCCGGTCGGTGAAGGCCACCACCCGCAGGGCGACGGGGCGGCGCGTCGCCTCGTACGCGTCGAGGCGGCCGTTGGTCAGGGCCCGGCCGAGGGCGTGGCCGTCCTGGATGCCGGTGTTCATGCCCTGCCCGCCGGCCGGGCTGTGCACGTGGGCGGCGTCCCCGGCGAGCAGCATCCGTCCGGCGCGGTAGCGGTCGGCGACCCGGTGGTGGACGCGGAACCGGGAGGACCACAGGACCCCGGTGACGCGGGCCTGTCCCGGCGCGCGCTCGTCCAGGAGCGCCTGGACGAAGCCGAGGTCCGGTTCGGCCGGCGCCCTGTCCGCGGTGGCGACGATCCGGTAGCGCCGGCCGTCCTCGCCCGGCAGCGGGGCGACCACGGTCAGCCCGGCCGCGCCGAAGGTCAGCGAGACCTCCCGTCGGCCCGGCGCCCAGTCCATGGTGACGTCGGCGAGGGCGAAGGACTCCTCGTACGAGCTGCCGGTGAAGCCGATCCCGGCCGCCTCGCGGACGACGCTGTGCATGCCGTCGGCGCCCACGACGTGGTCGGCGCGCAGGGTCTCGCCGGTCGCGGTGGTCAGGGTGACGCCCTGGTCGTCCTGGGTGAGGGCGGTGACCTGGTACGGGCGGTGGACCTCGCCGCCCAGCGCGCGCAGCCGGTCGAGCAGCACCGCCTCGGTCTCGTACTGGGGGACCATCAGCGCGTACGGGTGGGCGGTCCGCAGCCCGTCGAAGGGGATCGCGGTCAGGACGCGGGCGCCGTCGCGGATCCGGAACCGGGTGACGGGGATGCCGCGGCCGATCAGTTCGGCGGAGAGCGCGCCGGACGGGTCCAGTTCGTCGAGGACCTCCAGGGTGCGGGCGTGGACGACGGCCGCGCGGGAGGTGTTGGCCCCTTCGGCCTGCCGGTCGAGGAGCACGAAGTCGATGCCGGCCCGGGCGAGGGTGACGGCGAGCGCGAGGCCGGTGGGGCCGGCGCCGACGACGGCGACCTCGGTGCGGGCGGGGAGTGCGGGACGGGTCACGGGATGCCTCCTCCGGGATGCCAACGGGTGTTGGCCAACGTCTGTTGACTTCAGGGTGCGCCTGCTTCGGTGGCATGTCAACGATCGTTGGCCTACATTCGTTGACATGGCAGCACACGAGGTGGGGAGCAGGGGCGCGCAGACCAGGGCGGCGATCCTGCGGGCGGCGCGCGAACGGTTCGCCGCACAGGGGTACGAGCGCACGACGATCCGGGCCGTCGCCGCCGACGCCGACATCGACCCTTCGATGGTCATGCGGTACTTCGGCAACAAGGAGAAGCTGTTCGACGCGGCCCTGGCCGTGGACCTGCGGCTGCCGGACCTGGGCGCCGTACCGGAGTCGGAACTGCCGCAGGCGCTGGTGCGCCACTTCGTCGAGCGCTGGGAAGGGGACCCGTCCGACGACGCGCTCCTGGTCCTGCTGCGCTCGGCCGTCACCAACGAGCGGGCCGCGCAGCGGATGCGGGAGACGTTCGCCGGGCAGGTCGCGCCGGCGCTGGCCGCCGCGCTGGGCCCGGAGCGGGCGGCGCGGGTCGCCGGACTGGTCGCCGCCCAACTGCTCGGGCTGGGGTTGGCCCGCTACCTGCTGCGGCTGCCGGGGGTGGTGACGCTGAGCGCGGACGCGGTGGTGGCCGGGCTGACCCCGGCGGTGCGCGCGACGCTCGCCGAGTCCGGCTGACGCCGGGGCCCCCGCGGTTTCACAGGAGGGCGTCCGGGTTCGCGCCGCCCGCCTCGGCGACGATCGCGGACAGCGGCTGCGCCGGGCGGACCGGAGCGAAGCGGACCGCTCCGGCGGCGTCCACCGTGAAGCCGTGGACCGCCGGTCGGGGAAGGCTGTTGTAGCCGTGGTGGGCGGTGAAGAAGTACGCGCCGGTGTCCGGTACGGCGACCAGGTCACCCGGGGCCAGTTCCGGCAGCTCCCGCGCCGTGGCCAGCAGGTCCCCCGCGAAGCAGGCCGGGCCCGCGACGTCCTGGGGGACGGGGGTCCCGGTCTTCGGGAGGCCCTTGGCGTCGTACGGGAGGATCCGCAGCGGCCAGGCCGCCGGGGCGTACACCGTGCGGGTGGCGACCTGGACCCCGGCGTGCGTGAGGGCGATGGGCCGGCCGCCGGTCGCCTTCGTGTACTCGACCCGTGCCAGGACCAGCCCGTGCTTGGCGGTCAGGGAGCGGCCGAACTCCGTGACCAGGCCGTAGGCGCCCGAGAACAGGCCGGGCGCCGCGGCCCGCAGGGCCGCCACGTACTGCGCGTACGTCGGGGTCTCGGCGTCCGAGGAGAAGTTCACCGGCAGCCCGCCCCCGATGTCGAGGGTGTCGACCTGCCGCCGCCCGGCCGCCGCGTTGATCTCCTCGGCCAGGGCGTACAGCTCCCGCACCCCCTCCGCGATCAACGGCAGGGGCACGCCCTGGGAGCCCGAGTGGGTGTGCAGCCGGGTGAGCCACGGCCGATCCGCGTACGCCCGCAGCAGCCACTCGCGCGCGCCCGGGTCGCGCAGCGGGACGCCGAACTTCGAGGTGGCCGTGGCCGTGGACAGGGCGTCGATGGCGCCCGCGCCGGTCTGCGGGTTGATCCGTACGCCGATCGGGGACCGGGTGGGGGCCGCCGCGACCAGGGCGTCGATGCGGCGCAGCTCCTGCCCGTTGTCGGCGTTGACGGCGATGCCCAGGGCGAGGGCCTCGCGGAGTTCCGCCGGGGTCTTGGCGGGGGAGTCCAGCACGGTGTGCTCCGGCGCGACCCCGGCCGCCCGGGCCAGCGCCAGCTCGCCGGCGCTGGCCACCTCGCAGCCGACGCCGACCGAGGAGAGCAGCCGCAGCACCGGGACCAGGGGGCAGGCCTTCACCGCGAAGGCGTGCAGGACGGGGGCGCCGGCCGGCAGGGCGTCGGCGAACGCGCGGGTCAGCGCGCCGGCCGACGCGCGGATCCCGGCGGTGTCCAGCAGGCAGACCAGCGGTTCCGTGTCCAGGAGGCCCTGCCGCGCGGCGGCCCGTACGGCCCGGTCCCGGCGGGTGGCGGCGCTCTGCGCGTGTGTGTCGGCGGCCATGTCCGCCATCCCATCATCCGGCGGGGCCGGCCGCAGCTGTTGACTGAATCTATTCAGGAGGTCAGGATGTGAATGGATTGACCCACACCGGAGGAGGCACCCGCCATGTCAGGACCCCGCCCCGTACGGGCCGCGCGAGGCACCGAACTCAGCACCCTGGGATGGCAGCAGGAGGCCGCGCTGCGGATGCTCCAGAACAACCTCGACCCCGAGGTCGCCGAGCACCCCGACAAGCTCGTCGTCTACGGCGGCACCGGCAAGGCCGCGCGCGACTGGCGCTCGTACGACGCCATGGTCCGCACCCTGCGGACCCTGAAGCAGGACGAGACGATGCTCGTCCAGTCCGGCCGCCCGGTCGGCGTGATGCAGACCCACGAGTGGGCGCCGCGCGTCCTGCTCGCCAACTCCAACCTGGTCGGCGACTGGGCCAACTGGGAGGAGTTCCGCCGCCTGGAGCACCTCGGCCTCACCATGTACGGCCAGATGACCGCCGGTTCCTGGATCTACATCGGCACCCAGGGCATCCTCCAGGGCACCTACGAGACATTCGCCGCCGTCGCCGCGAAGAAGTTCAACGGCACGCTCGCCGGCACCATCACCCTCACCGCCGGCCTCGGCGGCATGGGCGGCGCCCAGCCGCTGGCCGTCACCATGAACGACGGCGTCGCGATCTGCATCGACGTCGACCCGCGCGCCATCGACCGCCGCATCGAGCACCGCTACCTCGACGTCAAGGCCGACAACCTGCGCCACGCGCTCCAGCTGGCCGTCGAGGCCCGTGACGCCCGCAAGCCGCTCTCCATCGGTCTGCTCGGCAACGCGGCCGACCTGCTGCCGCAGATGCTCGCCGAAGGCGCCCCGATCGACATCGTGACGGACCAGACCTCCGCCCACGACCCGCTCGCCTACCTCCCCGTCGGCGTCGACTTCGACGACATGGCGGACTACGCGGCCAAGGACCCGGCGGGCTTCACCACCCGCGCCCGCGAGTCCATGGCCACGCACGTCGAGGCCATGGTCGGCTTCATGGACGCCGGCGCCGAGGTCTTCGACTACGGCAACTCCATCCGCGGCGAGGCCCAGCTCGCCGGCTACGACCGCGCCTTCGCCTTCCCCGGCTTCGTCCCCGCCTACATCCGCCCGCTGTTCTGCGAGGGCAAGGGCCCCTTCCGCTGGGCCGCCCTGTCCGGCGAGGCCTCGGACATCCACAAGACCGACAAGGCGATGCTCGACCTCTTCCCCGAGAACGAGTCCCTGCACCGCTGGATCAAGATGGCCGGCGAACGCGTCCACTTCCAGGGCCTGCCCGCCCGCATCTGCTGGCTCGGCTACGGCGAGCGCGACAAGGCCGGCGAGCGCTTCAACGAGATGGTCGCCGACGGCACCCTGGCCGCCCCGCTGGTCATCGGCCGCGACCACCTGGACTGCGGCTCGGTGGCCTCCCCGTACCGCGAGACCGAGGCCATGCTCGACGGCTCCGACGCCATCGCGGACTGGCCGCTGCTCAACGCCATGGTCAACGTCGCCTCCGGCGCCTCCTGGGTCTCCATCCACCACGGCGGCGGCGTCGGCATGGGCCGCTCCATCCACGCCGGCCAGGTCACCGTCGCGGACGGCACGAAGCTCGCCGGCGAGAAGATCCGCCGCGTCCTGACCAACGACCCGGGCATGGGCGTCATCCGCCACGTCGACGCGGGCTACGACATCGCCGAGTCGGTGGCCGACGACCGCGGCGTCCGCGTCCCCATGCGCGAGGGCGACGACGCGTGAGCGACCACCCCGCCGGGGCGACCTCGTTCCACTCCATGTGGGACGAGCTCGCCCCCATCGGCCGGCACGCCGACTCCGGCGGCTACCGCCGGCACGCCTGGACCGGCGCCGACGCCGACTGCCGCACCTGGTTCCAGGCCCAGGCCGAGGCCCGCGGTCTCACCTACGAGACGGACCGCAACGGCAACCAGTGGGCCTGGCTCGGCGACCCCCTCGCGGGCGACGCCGTCGTCACCGGCTCGCACCTGGACTCCGTCCCCGACGGCGGGGCCTTCGACGGCCCCCTCGGCGTGGTGTCCTCCTTCGCGGCCCTGGACGAACTCCGCGGGAGGGGAGCGGAGCTCTCCAGGCCCCTGGCCATCACCAACTTCGGTGACGAGGAAGGGGCCCGCTTCGGCCTCGCCTGCGTCGGCTCCCGCCTCGCGGCCGGGCAGCTGACCAAGGAGAAGGCGTACGAGCTCCGCGACGCGGACGGGATCACCCTGCCCCGCGCCATGGAGGCCGCCGGGTACGACCCCGAGACGATCGGCGCCGACCCCGAGCGCCTCGCCCGCATCGGCGCCTTCGTCGAACTCCACGTCGAACAGGGCCGGGCCCTGGACCTGTCCGGGGACCGGGTCGGCATCGCCTCCGCGATCTGGCCGCACGGCCGCTGGCGCTTCGACTTCCACGGCGAGGCCAACCACGCGGGCACCACCCGCCTCGTCGACCGCCGCGACCCCATGCTCACGTACGCGGCGACCGTGCTGGCCGCCCGCACCGAGGCCGCCCTCGCCGGAGCCGTCGCCACCTTCGGGAAGATCGCCGTCGAACCCAACGGGGTCAACGCCATCCCCTCGCTGGTCCGCGGCTGGCTCGACTCGCGCGCCGCCGACCAGGCCACCCTCGACACGGTCGTCACGGCCATCGAGAAGGCCGCCCGCGAACGCGCCGACCAGGACGGCATCGACCTCGACATCGTCCGGGAGTCCTTCACCCCGGTCGTCGAGTTCGAACACGCCCTGCGCGACGAACTGAACCGGATCCTCGGCGGATCCCTGCCCGTCCTCGGCACCGGCGCGGGACACGACGCGGGAATCCTCTCCGCCGCCGTCCCGACCGCGATGCTGTTCGTACGGAACCCGACCGGCGTCTCCCACTCCCCGAAGGAGTTCGCCGCCGAGGACGACTGCGTGGCCGGAGTCCTGGCCCTCGCCGACGTACTGGAAGGACTCGCGTGCAGGTGACCGCACACAAGACGTACTGGCTGGAACACGCCTGGCTCGGCACCCACGTCGAGCCGGGCGTCGCGCTGGACGTGGACGCCGACGGGCGCATCGCCGCCCTGCGCACCGACACCCCGGCCCCGCCCCCCGGCGCGGAGGTGCTGCGCGGCCTCACCGTCCCGGGCCTGGCCAACGCGCACTCCCACGCCTTCCACCGCGCCCTGCGGGGCACGGTCCAGGTCGGCAGCGGCACCTTCTGGACCTGGCGCGACTTCATGTACAAGTTCGCCCAGAACCTCACCCCCGACAGCTACTTCGCGCTGGCCCGCGCGGTGTACGCGGAGATGGCCCTCGCCGGCGTCACCAACGTCGGCGAGTTCCACTACGTCCACCACGCGCCCGGCGGCGCCCCCTACGCCGACCCCAACGCCATGGGCGAGGCGCTGATCGAGGCCGCCGCCGCGGCCGGCATCCGCATCACCCTCCTCGACACCGCCTACCTCTCCTCGGGCTTCGGCAAGGCACCCGAACCGCACCAGCGGCGGTTCTCCGACGGCACCGCCGACGCCTGGGCCGGACGGGTCACCGCCCTCAAGCCCCGCGCGCACGCCCTGATCGGCGCCGCGATCCACTCGGTGCGCGCGGTGCCCGCCGACCAACTGGCCACCGTCGCCCAATGGGCCCAGGAACGGAGGGCACCCCTGCACGTCCACCTCTCGGAGCAGACCGCCGAGAACGACGCCTGCCAGGCCGCCCACGGCCGCACCCCCACCCAACTCCTCTCCGACCACGGCGTGCTCGGGCCCCGCACCACCGGCGTCCACAACACGCACCTCACCGACACCGACATCGCCCTGCTCGGCGGAACCTCCACCGGCACCTGCATGTGCCCCACCACCGAACGCGACCTCGCCGACGGCATCGGCCCCGCGACCCGCCTCCAGCACGCGGGCAGCCCGCTCTCCCTCGGCAGCGACAGCCACGCCGTGATCGACCTCCTCGAAGAGGCCCGCGCGATGGAGCTGAACGAGCGGCTGCGCAGCCGCACCCGCGGCCACTGGACGGCCCACGCCCTGCTCTCCGCCGCCACCGAGGACGGGCACGCCGCCCTGGGCCTGCCCGACGCGGGCCGGCTGGAGACGGGCGCCCTCGCGGACTTCACCACGATCGCCCTGGACTCCGTGCGCACCGCCGGTCCGCTGCCCCGCCTGGCCGCCGAGACCGCCGTGTTCGCCGCGTCCGCCGCCGACGTCCGCCACACCGTGGTGGGCGGCCGGCACATCGTCCGCGACGGGGCGCACACCCTGGTCGGGGACGTGGCGGCCGCCCTTTCCGAGTCGATCGCAGCCGTCCGAGGCTGACCGGCCGAAGGATCCGGGGCGGAGCCCGGCCAACCCCGAGAGGAATCATGACCACCACCGTCATCACCAACATCGGCAGCCTCGTCACCAACGACCCCGCCCTCGGCGACGGCAGCCCTCTCGGCCTGATCGAGAACGCGGCCGTCGTCATCGAGGACGAGCGCGTCGCCTGGGTCGGCCCCTCCGACCGGGCGCCCGCCGCCGACCGGGACGTCGACGCCGAGGGTCGGGCCGTCATCCCCGGCTTCGTGGACTCCCACTCCCACCTGGTGTTCGCGGGCGACCGCACCGCCGAGTTCAACGCCCGGATGTCCGGGCGCGCCTACTCCGCGGGAGGCATCCGCACCACCGTCGCCGCGACCCGCGCCGCCACGGACGCCGCTCTCGAAGCCAACCTGCTGCGCCACCTCGACGAGGCCCGCCGCCAGGGCACCACCACCTTCGAGACCAAGTCCGGCTACGGCCTCACCGTCGCCGACGAGGCCCGCGCCCTGCGCATCGCCGCCGCGCACACCGAGGAGGTCACCTACCTCGGCGCGCACATCGTGTCCCCCGACTACGCCGACGACCCCGCCGGCTACGTGGACCTGGTCACCGGCGAGATGCTGACGGCCTGCGCCCCGCACGCCCGCTGGGTGGACGTGTTCTGCGAGAAGGGCGCCTTCGACGGCGACCAGGCCCGCGCGATCCTCACCGCCGGCGCGGCCGCCGGGCTGATCCCGCGCATCCACGCCAACCAGCTCTCCCACGGTCCCGGCGTGCAACTCGCCGTCGAGCTGGAGGCGGCCTCCGCCGACCACTGCACCCACCTCACGGACGCCGACGTCGACGCCCTCGCCCAGGCCTCGGCCACCACCGTCGCCACCCTGCTGCCCGGCGCCGAGTTCTCCACCCGCGCCCAGTGGCCCGACGCCCGTCGCCTGCTGGACGCGGGCGTGACCGTGGCCCTGTCCACGGACTGCAACCCCGGCTCCTCCTACACGAGTTCGATGCCGTTCTGCATCGCGCTCGCCGTCCGGGACATGCGGATGACCCCCGACGAGGCGCTCTGGTCCGCCACCGCCGGCGGCGCCCGCGCCCTGCGCCGCACCGACATCGGCACGCTCGCCCCCGGAGCCCGCGCCGACCTGGTCCTGCTGGACGCCCCCAGCCACGTCCACCTCGCGTACCGGCCCGGCGTCCCGCTGGTCGCCGAGGTCTGGCAGCGAGGGGTCCGCGCCGTCTGAACCCGAGCACGGGCGCGCACGAGCACCCACGGGCCCGGACCGGGCCGAGCCGGCCGAAACAGGTGCGTCCGACGCGCCGTCGAACCCCCGCCGACCGGCCGCCGATCCGGGCCCGTCCCGTGTCTTCCCTCCGTAAGGCCCCCGGCGTACCTTGAGCCACCAATCTGATGTGCCGTCAGTAACTTGTCGGACATCCACGGTTCACGGTTCGAGGGGAAGACGAAGGTGTCCCACCGCAAACGCACCACCGCGCTCGCGCTGGCCTCCGCGCTGGCCGGATCGGCGGCCGTCCTGACGCTCGCCCCCTCGGCCCACGCCGACGTGGTCGACGTCGCCTACAACTGCGCCACACCCATCGGGGACAAGTCGGCCGTCTCGCCCATCGACATCAAGGCGGTCAAGGCCGGCGACGGGTACAAGCTGACGATGTCCTTCCAGAAGGGCGTCTCCTCCAGCCCCATCGAGCTCGGCAAGGGCGCGATGAGCCCGAGCGCCGTCATCCTCGTCGGCGGCGCCGACAAGGGCTCCGTCCCCGTCTCCGGCCCACCCAACCCCGAGGCCGTGCCCGCCGACACCCCCATCAAGATCACCGACCTCTCGGGCACCTACACCCCCAAGAAGAGCGGCAAGGTCACCTTCACCGCCGGCGTGCTCACCATCAAGGCCATGGGCACCACCACCACCTGCACCCCCGGCAACAGCCCCAAGCCCTCCCTCGAACTGGACGTCACCGCCCCCGGCGGCGCCGCGGCCCCACCACCCCCCGCGTCCACGGCGGCGGGCGGCGACAGCCTCCCGCAGACCGGTCCCGCCGACTCCGCCCTCGCGCTCGGCACCCTCGGAGCCACCGTGCTGCTCTCCGGCGCCGCCGGCGTGCTCTGGCTGACCCGGCGCGGCCGGCAGGCCCGGTCCTGAACGGAGCGGCCCCGCCCATGCCCGCACCCCCCACCCCCCGGCGCCTCGGCCCGGTCGTCCGGCGCCTCGATCCCACGCTCCGGCGCCTCGGCCCGGCGCTGCTCGCCGGGGCCGCGCTGCTCCTCGGCGCGCCCGCCGCCGTCGCCGCCGAGCCCGGCTGGACCGCCGAACCCGCCGCCGGACGGTCCGCCGGCGCCGTACGCCCGTACTTCTACCTCGCCGGCACCTCCGGCAGCGTGCTGGAGGACCGCCTCGCCCTGACCAACACCACCGACCGGGAACGCACCCTCACCCTGCGCGGCGCCGACGCCTACAACACCGCCGACGGGGCCCTCGCGGTACGCCCCGCCCGCCGGTCCACCGACGCCGGTTCCTGGCTCAGCTTCGGCGCGAGCGCGACCGTGAGGATCCCGGCCCGCACCCGCGCCGTGGTCCCCTTCACCGTCTCCGTGCCACCCGCGACCCCGCCCGGCGACCACCCCGCCGCCATCGTCGCCACCGAGGCCGGCCACGAGGTCGGCGTACGCATCCACCTGCGCGTCGGCGGGCCCACCCTGGCCGCCCTCACCGTCGAGAACGTCTCCGTACGCGGCAAGGGCGCGGCGACACGCGTCACCTACACCCTCGTCAACCGGGGCAACGTGACCCTCGCCCCCGAACTCGCCCTCCACGCGCACGGCCGCTTCGGCGAGGTCCCGGGGCGCGCCGCCCACCCCCTGCCGGTGGAACTGCTGCCCGGCCGGCGCGTCGAACTCACCGAACCCTGGCCCGGCGCACCGGTGTTCGACCAGGTCCGACTGAACCTCACCGTCACCGCCCCGGGCGGCGCACGGGCCACGGCCGGTGCCTCCGAATGGTTCGTGCCCTGGGGTCTCGCCGGCTGGACGGGCCTCGGGCTGCTCGCCCTCGGCGCGACCACCACCGCCGCGCTGCTCCTCGTACGCACGCGACGGACGCCCCGTGAGGAACCGCCGGAGCCGGCCGGGCCCGTACCGGGACAGGGGCAACCGACTTCGAAGGAACACGAGTTGACGGGAGCACCCAGGTGAGCACCCAGGTGAGCGCCAAGGTCGGCGGGACGGGCGGGACCCCCGTCGCCTCGGGGTGGTCGGCGGTGTCGGCCCTCGTGGTCTCGGTCCTGGCCCTGGTGTCCCTGGCCCTGTTCCCGGCGACCCCGGTCGCGGCCGCGGAGGCCAAGTCGACGGTGGCGCTCTCCCTCCAGGAGGTCGCCAAGGGCACCGGGATCACGGTCACCGGCGCCGGCTGGCGGGCCAAGACCATGGTGATGCTGTTGGTCTGCGGGCAGAACATGATCGGCGGCACCAACAGTTGCGCGAACGCCGACGGCGTCGCCGTCGCGGTCGCCGACGACGGGCGGTTCACCGCCCAACTCCCCGTCGTGGAACCGCCCAAGCCCTGCCCCTGCGTGGTGAACGTGACGTCCGTCAACGGGGACCAGTCCACCGTCGCCGCACCGCTGAAGATCACCGACCATCCGGTGGCCGAACTGCCCACCGACTCCGGTACGGCCCGTCTCGCGGTGCTGACGGGGGTCAGACTGGAGGGCGACGACGGGGTCCTGACCTGGTTCGGCGCCCCGCCCACCCGGAAGTTCACCGTCATCGTCGGAAACCTGGGCTCCGCCCCCGTCACCGACCCGGTCTTCCAACTCGGGACCGCCCACGGGGTGTTCGCCCCGCTGTGGGAGGAGGCCCGGTGGAAGGGCACCGTCCCGCCCGGCGGCAAGGCGGAGATCCGCCTGGACACCACCCTGTCGGCGGGAGCCCACGGCGACTACACCGTCTCCCTCAAGTACGGGGACAAGGTCCTGGCCACGCAGCCGTGGGGCGTGGACCGCCCGTACGGGATCCTGCTGTTCTGGGGCCTGCTCCTGCTGGTCGTGCCCGCCGCCGTCTTCCGCGTCGGCATGGCCGTCGTCGACCGGGTCCGACCGCGCGGGACCCCGACCGGCGGTCACCACCGGGGCGCCAAGGCCCTGGAGGCGTCGGCGTCGGCGGTGACGGCCCGACTGCCACGGATCCCGGCCGTACGCGGATCCCCGCCCGCGCCGCCCGCCGCCGACACCCCGGCGGCCTCCCCCCAGACGACCACGGCGGTCCTGCCGTGGTTCACCCCGGACAGCGCGCCGGGACCCGAAGCACCACCAGGCCCACCTGCCCCACAGGCGTCCGCACCGTCTGAGAACCGTCCGACAACGAAGGGACATTCGTGAAGACCCAACGGAGGGTGAGCGCGGCGGCTGTCGTGCTGCTGTTCGGCGGCGCGGGCATCCTGGCGGCGGTCGCCCCCGCCCAGGCGGCCGACGCCACGTTCAAGGTGAAGTGCGTACCGCCCGCCGGCGGCGGCGCCCCGGTGGAGGGAGAGACCACCGCCAAGATCAGCGCGCCCGCGACGGCCAAGGTCGGCGACGAGGTCGACGTGTCGTGGGAGACGGTCAAGCCCGCCTCCAACAACACGGACCTGATGGTGATCCCCAAGGACTCCGTGGTGCCCACCGGCTGGTTCACGGTGAGCGGCGGCGGGGCCGAGCTGAAGGTCGTCGGGGAGAAGAAGAACCCGGAGATCCCGAAGAAGGCCCCGATGGTCATGTCGACCATGAAGGGCAAGCTCAAGCTCACCAAGGCGGGGAAGATCACCCTGACGCCCGGCCGGTACGAGGTCGCCGTCTCCTTCCCCTTCGGAACCTTCGTCACCAAGTGCGCCCCCGTGGGCACCGTGACGGGCGGGACCACCATCGACGTCTCCGCCGGCTCCACGGGCGGGACGACGGGAGGCGCGACCACCGGCGGCGCGACCACCGGCGGCGCGACGACGGGAGGTGCCACGACGGGAGGTGCCACGACCGGCGGGGCCACGACCGGCGGGGCGACGACGGGAGGTGCCACGACCGGCGGGGCCACCACCGGCTCCACCACGGGTGGCGGCGGCGGTCAGACCGACTTCCCGGGCAAGGCCGTCGAGGTCGCCTTCGACTGCGGCCCGGTCGTCCCCGGCGGCATCAAGACCCCGGTCACCGTCAACGCCAAGAAGAACGGCGGCGCCTACGACCTGACGGTCAAGACCGCCAAGGGCGCGATGGCCGCGCCCATGGCCCTGCCCGCCGGCGCCCTCAAGCCCTCGATGAACGTCAAGCTCGGCGGCGCCGACACCGGCACGGTCAAGGTCTCCGGCCCGGCCAACGCCGAGCCGATCCCCGACAAGGCCCCCGTCAGCCTCAGCGACATGACCGGCACCTACAAGCCCGGCAAGACCGGGAAGGTGACGTTGACCCCCGACCAACTGACGATCGACGTCACCATGGCACCGGGCTCCACGCCCATCAACGTGCCCTGCAAGGCCACCAGCAGCGCCGTCTCGCTGGAACTGGACACCACCGCCCAGGCCGGCGGCTCCGGCTCACCGTCCTCCACCGGCAGCACGAGCGCGGGCACGCCCTCGGGTTCGGGCGGCCTCGCCGAGACCGGCGCGCAGGACGACGGCGGCATCAAGGCCCTGGCCCTGGTCGCCGGCACGGTGATCCTGCTCGGCGGGGCGGTCTTCACCTTCACCCCGTGGCGCCGCCTGCGCGGCACCCGGTAGCAGCGGGAAAGCGAACGGCCCGGCACACCTCGCGGTGTGCCGGGCCGTTCCACGTGCGGGGCGGGACGCGTCAGTTCACGTCGCCCATCAGCGCGTTGACCTTCTTGCGGTACATGTAGATCGCGACACCGGCGAGCACGGCGGCGGCCGCCTGGAAGGCGACCACACCAACGCCGTTCAGCTTCACCTCAGCCAGGCCGAGCAGACCCGTGATGCAGTCACCGGCGGTAACGGCCAGGAACCAGACACCCATCATCTGCGAGCCGTACTTCTGCGGGGCCATCTTGGTGGTGACCGACAGGCCGACCGGGGACAGGCACAGCTCGGCGACGGTGTGCATCAGGAAGATGAGCACCAGCCACCACATGGTGACCTTGGTTTCGGTGCCCGCGGTCTGGCTCAGCGGCACGCAGAAGACGAAGAACGAGGCGCCGACGATGATCAGGGCGATCGAGAACTTCACGATGGTGCTGGGCTCGCGGTTCCGGCGGGCCAGGGCCAGCCACATCCAGGCGAACAGCGGGGCCAAGAGCACCACGAACAGCGGGTTGAGCGACTGGAACAGGACGTTCGGCATCTCCCAGCCGAACAGATCGCGCTCAGAGTTGTTGTTGCCGAAGAGCGAGAGGGTCGAGCCACCCTGGTCGTAGATCATCCAGAATACGGCGGCGGCCACGAAGAACCAGATGAAGGCGCTCATCCTGGTCTGCTCCGTGGAGCTCAGGTCCTTGTCCCGCTTGATCCGCGCGAGGACAGCGACCGGGATGATCAGACCGGCGATCGTGATCGGGTACAGCGCCCACTTGATGGTGAACATGTCCAGTGCGACCACGGCGCCGTAGAACAGGGCGATGGCCACCAGGCCGAAGATGGTCTTGCGGATGACGCTGTTGCGCTCATCGACCGTCAGCGGGTTCGGGGCGATGTTGCTCTGCGGGTTGAGAGTGCGGCCGGCCAGCAGGAACACCAGCAGGCCGAGGCCCATGCCCACGGCGGCGAGCATGAAGCCGAGGTGCCAGTTGACCAGCTCGCCGACCATGCCGATGCCGACCGGGGCGAGGAGCGCGCCCATGTTGATGCCGATGTAGAAGATCGTGAAGCCGCTGTCGCGGCGTGCGCTGTCCGCACCCTTGTACAGGTGGCCGACCATCGTGGAAATGTTGGCCTTGAGCAGGCCGGAGCCGATCGCGACCAGCAGCAGACCGACGAAGAACGCGATCTGGCCGGGCAGCGCCAGCGCCACGTGACCGGTCATGATCACGACGCCGGCGATGGTGACGGTCTTGCGGGCGCCCCAGACGCGGTCGCCGAACCAGCCGCCGGGCATGGCCATCAGGTAGACCATGGCCACGTACACGGAGTAGATCGCCGTGGCCGTCGCCGCTGTGAAACCGAGCCCGCCGCCCTGGCTGCCCGTCGCGGCGTCCGTGCCGCCGGAGACCAGGTACAGGACGAGAAGCGCACGCATGCCGTAGTAGGAGAACCGCTCCCACATCTCGGTCATGAACAGCGTGGCCAGGCCGATCGGGTGGCCGAAGAGGGTCTTCTCGTGAGCGGGGCTCGGAGAAGCCGTCGTCAGGCTGGAAGCCATGGTCGATCCTTGCTTGCTCGGGACGCCGGCCTTTTGGGCCGGATGACGCCCGGTGGGGGGTGGCCGGCACCGGCGACGGAAGTCCCACCCCACGCCCGGGGGTCTCGCCCCACGGGGTGGGGGGCGAAGGAACATCGGTCACCGGGATCCACGCCCTTCGCGCACGTTCGCGCACAGGGCCCGGCCCACAGGTCATTCACGGTCATCCGGGGCGGACAGGACGGTCCGTCACACGAACGTGTGCGAGACCGCCGATCCGCCCGGAACAGAATCGAAGACCCTTGGCCGCAATTCGGCACAAAGGTCCCCTGGGTAGTGCATCAGGCGTCTCGCCACCATACGACACGACACTGAGGGATATGGAAGGACTTGAGAGATGGATCACAGGTTTGTAGGGAACCGTTCGGCCATATTCGAAGGCCGTAAGTCCCTCGTATACCCAGATAGAGAGGGCTCTATCGGCGTGCCACTCCTTTGACCCCGTGCGGACTACCATCACCCACATGACGCGTGTACTGCTCGCCGAGGACGACGCATCCATCTCGGAACCCCTGGCCCGCGCCCTGCGCCGGGAGGGCTACGAGGTCGAGGTCCGGGAGGACGGCCCCACCGCCCTGGACGCGGGACTGCAGGGCGGCGTCGACCTCGTCGTCCTGGACCTCGGGCTCCCCGGAATGGACGGCCTGGAAGTGGCCCGGCGGCTGCGGGCCGAGGGACACGGGTTCCCGATCCTCGTGCTCACCGCCCGCGCCGACGAGGTCGACACGGTCGTCGGCCTGGACGCCGGCGCCGACGACTACGTGACCAAGCCGTTCCGGCTCGCCGAACTGCTGGCCCGGGTACGGGCCCTGCTGCGCCGCGGCGCCACGGAGGCCTCCCAGCCGCCCGCCACCCACGGCGTGCGGATCGACGTCGAGTCGCACCGCGCCTGGATGGGCGAGGAGGAGCTCCAGCTCACCGCGAAGGAGTTCGACCTCCTGCGCGTCCTCGTCCGGGACGCCGGTCGGGTCGTCACCCGCGACCAGTTGATGCGCGAGGTGTGGGACACCACCTGGTGGTCCTCCACCAAGACCCTCGACATGCACATCTCCTGGCTGCGCAAGAAGCTCGGCGACGACGCGGCCAACCCCCGTTACATCGCCACCGTCCGGGGCGTCGGCTTCCGCTTCGAGAAGAGCTAGTACTTACTGAGTCATGCGCCGCCGCCTGATCAACTCCACGCTCGCCGTGGTGCTCGTCGTGATCGCCGTGTTCGGGGTCTCCCTGGTCATCGTCGAGACCCGGACCATCACCAGCAGCGCCCAGGACCGCATCGGGTCCGAGGCGCTGCGCCTGGTGGGCATCGTCGAGTCGAACGTCCTGGAGAACAAGCCGATCAACCCCGCGGCGCTCGCCGAGCAACTGGACGTCGGCAAGTACGCCCGCATCACCGTCCCGGGGCAGGCGCCCGTCGAGGTCGGCGATCCCATCGACGAGAGCGTCATCCGGGGCACCGCCCACGGCGAGCAGGGCGAGGAAGTGGTCGTCGAGGCCACCCGCTCGACGGTCACCCGGGAGGTCGGCCGCACCCTGGCCGTGGTCGGCGCGGTGGCGCTGCTGGCGGTCGTGGCGGCCGTACTGCTCGCCGTACGCCAGGCCAACCGGCTGGCCTCCCCGCTCACCGACCTCGCGGAGACGGCGGAACGGCTGGGGTCCGGGGATCCGCGGCCCCGCCACAAGCGGTACGGGGTTCCCGAGCTCGACCGGGTCGCGGACGTGCTGGACTCCAGCGCGGAGCGGATCGCACGGATGCTGACGGCGGAGCGGCGGCTCGCCGCGGACGCCTCGCACCAGTTGAGGACGCCGCTGACGGCCCTGTCGATGCGGCTGGAGGAGATCACGGTCACCGACGACCTGGAGACCGTGCGGGACGAGGCGACGATCGCCCTCACCCAGGTGGAGCGGCTCACGGACGTGGTCGAGCGGCTGCTGACGAACTCGCGGGACCCGCGGACCGGCTCGGCGGTCCCGTTCGACCTGGACGAGGTCGTCAAACAACAGGTCGAGGAGTGGCGGCCGGCCTACCGCAGCGCCGGGCGGGCCATCGTGCGCTCGGGGAAGACGGGCATGCGGGCCGTGGGCACCCCCGGCGCGGTCTCGCAGGTGCTGGCCACCCTCGTGGAGAACGCGCTCATGCACGGCGGCGGCACGGTCGCCCTGCGTACCCGGGTGACCGGCAACCAGGCGGTGCTGGAGGTCACGGACGAGGGCCCCGGCGTCCCGCCGGACCTCGGCAACCGGATCTTCGAGCGGGCCATCAGTGGCCGGAACTCCACCGGTATCGGCCTGGCGGTCGCGCGCGACCTCGCGGAGGCCGACGGCGGACGCCTGGAGCTGCTGCAGACCCAGCCGCCGGTGTTCGCGCTGTTCCTCAGCCGCACCGCGCCGGAGCGCGCGGAAGACCCCGAGCCGATGGTGCGCTGAGCCGACGGTGCGCCGAGCCGGGCCGCGGGACGAGGGTGGGCCGGATCGGGCGACCGGTCTACTGGGCGGCGGACTCGTGCGCCAGAGGGACGACCGGCGTGACCGGGACCACCGAGGCGGCCGGGGCGTCCGGCTCGGACGCGTGGCGTTCCCGCTGCTCGACGACGGCCCCGGCCGCCGGGGGCCGGCTCGCGGGCAGGGCCTTGAAGACCCAGGTGCGGTAGGACCAGAAGCGGAAGACGGTGGCGACGCCGATGCCGGCGAACTTGAAGACGTTCGTGGCCAGCCTGCCGTCCATGCCCAGGCCGTAGGTCCCCGCGTAGAGCACGCCGCTCTCGATGACCAGGCCGATCGCGCTGAAGAGGGCGAACAGGGGCAGCTCGCGGGTCGGGGGCCGGCTGCCGTCGCCGCCGGACCGGTCCCGGTAGGTGAAGAAGCGGAAACCGATGTAGTTCGTGCCGATGGCCACCACGATGGCTATCACGCTCGCCCGGACCACCTGGAGGTCGGTGGTCGCCCGCAACAGGTTGAAGACACCCAGGTTGACCAGGACACCGACTCCGCCGACGGCCCCGAATCTGGCGGCCTCCCGTGCCAGGCCGCGCAGGCGTTCGAGGGCGGATCCGTTCTTCGGCGTGCTCATGTGATCGGTCAGTCCCTGTTCGTCGTGTCCGCGGTATCCGTCGTGTCCGTGCTGTCCGTCGCCGTACCCGTCGCCATGTCCGTCGCCCCGGTGCGGGGGCGTCACCCGTTCTCGTCAACCCGTCCATGTTAAGTGTCGCCCCCGGAGCACGCCCGTGCCTTCGCGTGCCTCGCGCCCTTGCGGGGTCCGGCACACGGCGTCCGGCGGGTCCGCGCCAGGGCTGCGTCCGGATGGCGCAATACCGACGGATACCCTGGAGAGGTGACGTTCCCGGTAGTCGGCATGGTCGGCGGCGGACAGCTCGCCCGCATGACCCACGAGGCGGGCATCCCCCTCGGCATCAGATTCAAGATCCTCAGTGACACCCCACAGGACTCGGCGGCCCAGGTCGTGAGCGATGTCGTCATCGGCGACCATCGCGACCTGGAGACGTTGCGCGCCTTCGCGCGCGGCTGTGACGTGATCACGTTCGACCACGAGCACGTACCCATCGAACACCTGCGGGCCCTGGAAGCGGACGGCATCCCCGTCCGCCCGGGGCCCGACGCGTTGGTGCACGCCGCGGACAAGGGGGTGATGCGCGCCCGCCTCGACGAGATCGGCGCGCCCAGCCCCCGCCACCGGATCGTGGCCGATCCGGCGGACGTGGTGGCCTTCGCGGACGAGGTCGGCGGCTTCCCCGTCATCCTCAAGACGGTGCGCGGCGGGTACGACGGCAAGGGCGTGTGGTTCGTGCGCACCCCCGAGGACGCGGCGGCGCCCTTCCACGCGGGGGTTCCGGTGCTCGCCGAGGAGAAGGTGGACTTCGTCCGCGAGCTCGCGGCGAACATCGTCCGCTCCCCGCACGGCCAGGCGGTGGCCTACCCGGTGGTCGAGTCCATCCAGGTCGACGGGGTCTGCGACACCGTGATCGCCCCCGCGCCGAACCTCTCCGAGGAGCTCGCGGGCGAGGCCCAGTCCCTGGCCCTGCGCATCGCCAAGGAACTCGGCGTGACCGGCCACCTGGCCGTGGAGCTGTTCGAGACCACCGACGGCCGGATCCTCGTCAACGAACTGGCCATGCGTCCGCACAACAGCGGCCACTGGACCCAGGACGGCGCGATCACCTCCCAGTTCGCCAACCACGTACGGGCGGTTCTGGACCTCCCGCTCGGCGACCCGCGCCCGCGGGCCCGCTGGACGGTCATGGCGAACGTGCTCGGCGGGGACTACCCGGACATGTACGCGGCGTACCTGCACTGCATGGCCCACGACCCCCAGCTGAAGATCCACATGTACGGCAAGGACGTGAAGCACGGCCGCAAGGTCGGCCACGTCAACACCTACGGCGACGACCTGGACGACGTGCTGGAGCGAGCACGTCACGCTGCCGGCTACCTCAGAGGGACGATCACGGCATGAGCACCTCTTCCGCAGGCCCCGTCATCGGCATCGTCATGGGCTCGGACTCCGACTGGTCGGTCATGGAGGCCGCGGCCCAGGCGCTGGACGAGTTCGAGATCCCGTACGAGGTCGACGTGGTCTCCGCCCACCGGATGCCGCGCGAGATGATCGCGTACGGCGAGCAGGCCGACGGCCGCGGCCTGAAGGCGATCATCGCGGGCGCGGGCGGCGCCGCCCACCTGCCCGGCATGCTCGCGTCCGTCACCCCGCTGCCGGTCATCGGCGTACCGGTACCGCTGAAGTACCTCGACGGCATGGACTCGCTGCTGTCGATCGTCCAGATGCCCGCCGGGGTTCCCGTCGCGACCGTCTCCGTCGCCGGGGCGCGCAACGCGGCCCTGCTGGCCGTCCGGATGCTCGCCGCCCACGACCCGGAGCTGCTGGCCCGCATGCGGGAGTTCCAGCAGGAACTGAACGAGCAGGCCACCGAGAAGGGCAAGCGACTGCGGGCCAAGGTCGCGGGCGCGGAGTCCTTCGGGTTCGGCAAGTGAGCGCCGCGCAGCGCCTGGGCGAGGCGCGTGAGCTGCTGGCCGAGCATCCGGTCGTCGACGGCCACAACGACCTGCCGTGGGCGCTGCGCGAGCAGGTCCGTTACGACCTCGACCGGCGGGACATCGCCGCCGACCAGTCGGGCCACCTGCACACCGACCTGCCCCGGCTGCGCGCCGGCGGGGTCGGCGCACAGTTCTGGTCCGTGTACGTGCGCTCCGACTACGCGGGCGACGAGGCGGTCAGCGCCACCCTGGAGCAGATCGACCTCGTCGACCAGCTGATTGCCCGTTACCCCGCCGACCTGGTGCGGGCCCTGACGGCCGACGACATGGAGGCGGCCCGCGCCGAGGGGCGGATCGCCTCCCTGATGGGCGCCGAGGGCGGGCACTCCATCAACAACTCGCTCGCCACCCTGCGCGCCCTGCACCGGCTGGGCGTGCGGTACATGACGCTCACGCACAACGACACCATCGACTGGGCGGACTCGGCGACCGACGAACCCCGGCACGGCGGCCTGAGCGGCTTCGGCCGCGAGGTCGTCCGCGAGATGAACCGCGTCGGCATGCTCGTGGACCTCTCGCACGTGGCCGCGACCACGATGCGCGACGCCCTCGCGGTCTCGGCCGCGCCGGTGATCTTCTCGCACTCCTCGGCGCGGGCGATCTGCGACCACCCGCGCAACATCCCGGACGACGTGCTGGCGCTGCTGCCCGCCAACGGCGGCGTGGCCATGGCCACCTTCGTGCCCAAGTTCATCCTCCCCGAGGCCGTCGCCTGGACCCTGGCCGCCGACGAGAACCTGCGGGCCCACGGGTTCCACCACCTCGACACCACCCCCGAGGCGATGGCCCTGCACCGGGCCTTCGAGACGCAGCGCCCGCGCCCGGTGGCCACCGCCGCGACCGTCGCCGACCACCTGGACCACATGCGCGAGGTGGCGGGCGTCGACCACATCGGCATCGGCGGCGACTACGACGGCACGGCCTTCACCCCGGCCGGGCTGGACGACGTGGCCGGCTACCCGAACCTGATCGCCGAGCTGCTGGCACGCGGCTGGTCGCGCGCCGACCTGACGAAGCTGACCTGGTCCAACGCCGTACGGGCGCTGCGCGACGCCGAAGCGGTGGCCCGCGAGCTCACCGCGGCGCGGGGGCCGTCCAACGCGGTGCTCCAGCCGTAGGAGCGCGGGAGCACGGGAGGGGACGGCGGGCCCGCCGTCCCCTCCGGGTTTCCCGGGCTGATCGCCCGAACTCCCTGGACCGGCCGCGCGACGCGTGGTTCACCTCACGCGCCGCACGGGACCGCACGGCGCCGCAGGAACGCCCGGAGCGTCCGCGTCGGACCTTGTCGGTCAGGCCCGGGGGCGGCCCATGGCGCGGTAGGTCCAGCCGGCGGCGCGCCAGCGCTCGGGGTCCAGCGAGTTGCGGCCGTCCAGGACCAGCCGGTCGGAGACGACCTCGCCGAGCTCCGCCGGGTCGAGGTCGCGGAACTCGCGCCACTCGGTGAGGTGCAGCACGACCTCGGCGCCCCGGGCTGCCGCGAGCGCGGAGTCCGCGTAGCCCAGCGTGGGGAAGACGCGGCGGGCGTTGTCCATGCCCTTGGGGTCGTAGACGGTGACCTGGCCGCCCTGGAGGTGGATCTGCCCGGCCACGTTCAGCGCGGGCGAGTCGCGCACGTCGTCCGAGTCCGGCTTGAAGGTGGCACCCAGCACCGCGACCCGCTTGCCGAGGAACGAACCACCCACGGCGTCCCGGGCCAGTTCGACCATGTGGCCGCGCCGGCGCATGTTGATGGAGTCGACCTCCCGCAGGAAGGTCAGCGCCTGGTCCGCGCCCAGCTCGCCCGCCCGCGCCATGAAGGCCCGGATGTCCTTGGGCAGGCAGCCACCGCCGAAGCCGATGCCCGCGCGCAGGAACTTCGAGCCGATCCGCTCGTCGTGACCGATGGCCTCGGCCAGCTTGGCCACGTCACCGCCGGCCGCCTCGCACACCTCGGCCATCGCGTTGATGAAGGAGATCTTCGTCGCGAGGAAGGAGTTCGCGGCCGTCTTGACCAGCTCGGCCGTCGGGAAGTCGGTCACCACCAGCGGGGTGCCCTCCGCCATGGGCGTCGCGTACACCTCGCGCAGCAGCTTCTCCGCGCGTTCACCCTGCACGCCGATGACGATGCGGTCCGGGTGCAGGGTGTCCCCGACGGCGAAGCCCTCGCGCAGGAACTCGGGGTTCCAGGCCAGCTCGACCTCCTCGCCCGCCGGGGCGAGGTCCGCGAGCCGGGCCGCGAGCCGCTCGGCCGAGCCGACCGGGACGGTGGACTTGCCGACCACCAGCGCCGGCCGGGTCAGGTGCGGGGCCAGGGAATCCATCGCGGAGTCCACGTAGCTCATGTCGCAGGCGTACTCGCCGTGCTTCTGCGGGGTGTTCACACACACGAAGTGGACGTCGCCGAACGCGCCGACCTCCTCCCACGAGGTGGTGAAACGCAGCCGCCCCGTCGAGCCCGGCATCCCCTCCACGTGCGAGGCCAGCAGCTCCTCCAGCCCCGGTTCGTACATGGGGACGCGGCCCGAGGCGAGCATCTCGATCTTCTCCGGGACGACGTCCAGCCCCAGTACCTCGAAGCCCAGCTCGGCCATGGCGGCGGCATGCGTGGCACCGAGGTAGCCGGTGCCGATCACAGTGATCTTGAGGGGCATGCGTTGCTCCAGGTGTGGCGGGCCTTTGCGGCCACCGAGCATAGGCCGGCCCGCGCACGGGGAGGTTCCCGGGGAGTCGCGGCCCCTGCGGCGGGCGGCGGGCGGCCGCCGGCGCGCTGTCACGCAGCTCACGTACGCGTTACATATCGCTGCCGGGACCCCGGACACTAAGATTTGGGTTACTTAACGGTAGTTAGCATCACTGATGCGTCACGCATCACCTTGGGGAGTGAGAGATCTTGGCGGGTTCTGCCGACTTCGACCTGTACCGCCCGGCCGAGGAGCACGACATGCTCCGCGAGTCGGTCCGCTCGCTCGCCGAGGCGAAGATCCTGCCGTTCGCGGCGGCGGTCGACGAGGAGTCCCGCTTCCCGCAGGAGGCCCTCGACGCCCTGGTCGCCAGCGACCTGCACGCCGTCCACGTACCCGAGACCTACGGCGGCGCCGGCGCGGACGCGCTCGCCACCGTGATCGTGATCGAGGAAGTGGCCCGCGTCTGCGCGTCCTCCTCCCTCATCCCGGCCGTGAACAAGCTCGGCTCGCTCCCGGTGATCCTCTCCGGTTCCGAGGAGCTCAAGGCCAAGTACCTCGGCCCGCTGGCCAAGGGCGACGCGATGTTCTCGTACGCCCTCTCCGAGCCCGACGCGGGCTCCGACGCCGCCGGCATGAAGACCCGCGCCGTGCGCGACGGCGACTTCTGGGTGCTCAACGGCGTGAAGCGCTGGATCACCAACGCGGGCGTCTCCGAGTACTACACGGTCATGGCCGTCACCGACCCGGAGAAGCGCTCCAAGGGCATCAGCGCCTTCGTCGTCGAGAAGGGCGACGAGGGAGTCTCCTTCGGCGCCCCGGAGAAGAAGCTCGGCATCAAGGGCTCCCCGACGCGCGAGGTCTACCTCGACAACGTCCGCATCCCCGCCGACCGCATGATCGGCGCCGAGGGCACCGGATTCGCCACCGCGATGAAGACCCTCGACCACACCCGCATCACGATCGCCGCCCAGGCGCTCGGCATCGCGCAGGGCGCCCTGGACTACGCCAAGGGCTACGTCCAGGAGCGCAAGCAGTTCGGCAAGCCGATCGGCGACTTCCAGGGCGTGCAGTTCATGCTCGCGGACATGGCCATGAAGATCGAGGCCGCCCGCCAGCTGACGTACTCGGCGGCCGCCCGCTCGGAGCGCGTCTCCGGCGGAGGCCCCCACGAGGACCTGACGTTCTTCGGCGCCGCGGCCAAGTGCTTCGCCTCCGACGTGGCCATGGAGGTCACGACCGACGCCGTCCAGCTCCTCGGCGGTTACGGCTACACCCGTGACTACCCGGTGGAGCGCATGATGCGCGACGCGAAGATCACGCAGATCTATGAAGGCACGAACCAGGTCCAGCGGATCGTCATGGCCCGCAACCTGCCGTAGCAGGTTTTTCGCAGGTCATCCGCTGTCTCGGGTGATCGGGGAGCGGCTGTCGGCTTCCGGTCCGCTCGGGTCCGCTCGGGTCCGTTCCGGGCCGTCCTCGGGCGTCATGCCGGGGGAATCCTGGCCGGACACCGGGCTGGAAACCGGCTGCAAGTGAAGTCCCCCGTACCCGACAAGGGTGCGGGGGACTTCTGTATTTCCGCCCATGGGGTCTCGGCTAGGCGCTGTAGAGCGTAGGACGTTCCGCCACCTGGTTCGGTGTCAGCCCTTCGACAGTCAGGTTCCCCGTCCAGAGCTGGTCACGGTTGGCGTACGTCGAATCGAAGCGGACGCGCTTACCGCCCGGCTCCAACTTCCACCCCTGTTCTTGGAATTGCGCGATACGGTCGCTGCCGCACACGAATGCCCGGGTTGCCTGAGTGAGCACCCATTGAGCCGGCTCGGTCTCGCCGGCCGTGGGCCGCCCGCAGTTGCGGGCCATCTGCCACAGGCGCGGCCACTCGACCCCGGGAGTCAGCGGGCCGATGACGGCCACGTCTCCGATCCGCCGTTCGTCGAGGTGGTGCGTGGCATACCCGAAGACCACGCCGAACATGGCGAAGACGGTGACCCTGCCGCTCCCGGTCAGACCCTCATCAGATGGCATGGGCGGTACCTTTGCTCAGAGTGGGACCCGGGCACCTGTGACGTGTCCGGGTCCTACTTCGTACGAGCGGATCACGCCGTGATCCGTGTGTTGGGGCGGGTCAGCGGGTCAGCGAGTCAGCAGCCGCCGCCGTCGCCGCAGCAGGCCGGCTGGTTGCACTCGGCGGTGGTGCCCCACAGCCGGGCGTCGACCTCGAACCCGGCGGCCGCGACGCGGTCGGCCACCGACACCATCAGCGGGCGCGTTCGAACCCTGGCGTTCGGAGAGTGGTGGACGAAGTAGCCGAACTGCTCCTGACACCAGGCGGCGTACTCCTGCGTGTGGAGCATGAACGAGTGCCAACCGGGGTCCACCCGCTCACTGGGCGCCATGTCGTACGCCTTCTGGCTGCCCAGGACATACACGAAGGCGATGGCCTGATCCATCACGCGATCGGCCACGACCCGCTCAAGGCCGTACTCGTCCGCGCAGAACGCGGCCAGCCGCTCGAACAGCTCGGGGCTGACAAGGTCCCGCCCGTGCCGTAAGGCGACGGGGCTTTCCACCACGGTCGTCATCGTGCGACTCCTTCTGTCGATGGGTCTTGCTGCCCGCCCTGGCGGGGCGGGGGGCTATGCCAGGGCGCCTCGACCCGATGAACAAGGGCGACGTCCTCGAACCCTCGGAGGAAGCGGCCGTGACCGGCGTTCAGGCCCGTGTGCGTCATGCACTGTCGATCCACCTCGGCCACATCGGGGCCGGGAACGGCAGCCCAGCCGCACTCCGCGTAGAGGCAGCTCGCGACCGTGATGGGCGTGCACTCGGGGTCTCTGAGGATCCGGTGCTCGGCGTATCGGATGACGGAGCGCGTCATCGGCGCGACCCGTCCGCGTTGACGCAACGGGTGTGCCAGTACGCGACCTTCGGCGGCCCGTCCTTACCCGCGAGCGTCCCCCGCCGGGCGAGTTGGTGAAGGGGGATGGGCATGTTGCACGACGGGCACGTCTCGTGCTTTTCCGTGTAGGTCGCGTACTCGAACGTGTCCGTCTTGGTCGCCATTGCGCACCCCTTCGCCGCTGTCTCCGGGAATCGACAGCCAATGGTGGCCGGGGGGCGGGGGCAGGTTCTAGCCGGTTTCCTGCTCGCGCAAAAGCTCGTCTCGGATGGCTTCGAGCATGGCCCGCATGACGTCACCGGATACTGCCATCGCGGCGAACCCTTCGAACTTGCGCACGTACAGCGCAACGTCTCGGGGGTCGGTCACGACGATCTCTGCGTGAACCGTCTCGACAGTGACCGTGCGATCATCTCGGATGGCAAAGGCGTGATTCGCTATGTCTCGCTGTCGTGCACCCAACGGGACGATGCGAATGTCTATGCTCGGCAGTCGCGAAAGGGAAACCAGCCTGTCCGCCTGTTCTGCCATCCTGGCGGCCGACACAATGCGCCACCGAAGTGCAGATTCCGTGATGACGAACTCAAGTTCCTTGGTTGAATCGTAGAGAGCTTGCTGCCGTTCAATCCGGGCACTAATTGTTCGTGACAGTACGTCCTCGCCGAGGTTGTGCCGAGAGAGAATCGCTCGGATGTATTCAGGAGTCTGCAGAAGTCCAGGGATCAAAGCCGGCTGGAAGAGCCGCAGCGAAGTCATTTGAGCCTCTAGTGCCCGCGTCTGCTGCTGCGCCTTATGTACTCCCATGCGTCGAATGAGGCGCCAAGCCGTGATTTCTGTGGCTGCTGCTCTGACGAC
Organism: Streptomyces sp. NBC_00513; assembly: GCF_041431415.1. Lineage (GTDB taxonomy): Bacteria > Actinomycetota > Actinomycetes > Streptomycetales > Streptomycetaceae > Streptomyces. The sequence goes on along the minus strand of NZ_CP107845.1, from coordinate 3,331,125 downwards.
CTCCAGGTATTCTGCCTTGACCTCATCCGAAACGCCGATGGCTGTAAGGATGCGCTCAACATCTGCGACAGATGGAGCGACCTTGGCCGTTTCAATCTTGCTCAGCTTGCTTGCAGACATGACAGCACTGCGAGCGACGGCCTTGGCTTCCTTCCCGGATGCCTGGCGAAGCGCCCGCAGTGCGGCCCCTAGCTGTGCTCTGTTCACTTCCCGTGCTTCGCCCACCATTCGGGGAACGGCACGGCGTGAGTCAGGGCCGTATCCCTGTAGGCGGTGAACTCTCCGGCCCGTTCCTCGGGGAGGATTTCACCGCCAAGGAACGATCCGTCTTCCGCGTAGTTCATCACCCCGGGCGTGCGGCCATCCATTAGCCAGAAGTCAGGAACCCCTTCCAGGGGGTTTGGCTGTTCGGTCGTGTCGAGGATGAAGAATTCTTCGCCACCTGTCACATTCTTTTGGTATCCCCACCCCAATTCGAACCGCAGGTAAGGAGTGAGAGGCCGAGAGAGAATGTGCACGCGATAGACCCGCTTGCCCATGCTTGTATGGGAACGGAGTTCTGACACCCATGCGTCGTTGTAGTCGGACGGCTGAGGTTCCCCGGCGAGGAACGCCCGGTAAGCGTCCACGTTTCCGGATTTGCCGTAGTCATCCAGCGTCTCCAGCCGGAATGCCTCTCGCTCGAAAGTGTCGAACAGTTCACCCAGGGACTTAGGCGCCATGAAGACCCTTCCGAATCAGGTCGAGGGCAAGTTGTTGCGGGATTTCGACCACGGTTTCGTGTGCGGGCATTTCCAGCCCGTGGTCGGTAGGAGTCTCACCCTGCACCAGGAACGTGTCCCTGTCGGTGGCGTAGATGGTGGGGCAGTCCTTGACGTCGCAGCTACTCACAAGCTTGGTGACCTGCACAGGGTTCCCTTTCCGGTCTGCTCTGTCGCATCGTGATCGATGCTTGCGGGCAACTACCCAGAGGCGCAAGGGGCTCGCGATTCCAGAACAGGAAACCGGCGCGGGTGAGGTCGTTCGCCTCGGTTCGCTGTCTCGGCGGGTGTGGCCCGCAACCTGCCGTAACGACCCACTCGACGTCCCACGACGACGTCCCACGACGGCCCCGGCGCGACTCGCGCCGGGGCCGTCGTGACGCCCGCCCGGGCTCAGAGCAGGTGGTCTGCCTTGCCTGCCTTGATGTCCCGGATCAGCTGCCGGAGAGCGTCGCCGCTCTCGCTGAGGTAGGTGTTCTCCTGGCCGGCGACGGCGATGTAGCTGTTCCCGTCCGCGTCAGTGCCTATGCGGTAGCAGTTGTTGCCTTCGGCGCAGAAGGCGTCTTCCCACGCGATGTCGGGCATGGCGGGCTCCTCAGAGTTGGCTGGCGATGCCGTGGATGAAGTCGCGCGAACAGAGACATGGCCACCCTCTCCCGCGTCGAGCATGGTGCGACCTGTGTCGCACGACCCTGGCGGCCGGCAGCCGGGGTCGTCGAGAGGGCCGGTGTGAGCCTGGGCAGTGGACAGGCCCACGGGTGGCGACCTGACCGGCGGGTAGCCACCGCGACCTGCCCTGAGGACGACATTGAGCCGCAGGCGGTCCCACCTGCCGTCTCCGGCCTTCGTCAGGCCCCCGATGGGCTAAATTTGTGCCCTCGTACGCCCGAATCGGTTGGGGAGACACAATGACGGAAGCGATCCTGCTTGTTGGCGGGCAGGGGACGCGTCTGCGCCCTGTGACGGTGAATACCCCCAAACCGATGGTGCCGGCCGCGGGTGTCCCGTTCCTCGCCCACCAGATAGCCAGGGCCGCGGCCGCCGGTGTCACGCACATCGTGATGGCCACCTGCTATCTCGCCGAGGTCTTCGAGCCCTACTTCGGCGACGGGTCGGACTTCGGCGTCAGCCTCGAATACGTCGTCGAGGACGAGCCCCTGGGCACCGGCGGCGCCATCCGCAACGCCGCCCGACGCCTCACCGGCGGCCCGGACACGTCCGTCCTCGTCTTCAACGGCGACATCCTCACGGGCCTGGACATCGCCGGCCTCGTCGACTCCCACCGCGAGGCCGACGCCGACGTCACCCTGCACCTCGTGAGGGTCGAGGACCCCCGGGCCTTCGGCCTGGTGCCCACCGACCCCGACGGGCGGGTGCTGGCCTTCACCGAGAAGCCGGAAACCCCCGAAGAGATCGTCACCGACCAGATCAACGCCGGTTGCTACGTCTTCCGCCGCAGCGTCATCGACTCCATTCCGGCCGACCGCGCCGTGTCCGTCGAGCGCGAGACGTTCCCCGGCCTGCTCACCTCCGGGGCGAAGCTCCACGGCGTCACCGAGGACACCTACTGGCTGGACCTCGGCAAGCCCGAGTCCTTCGTCCAGGCCTCCGCCGACCTCGTCCGCGGCATCGTCTCCTCCCCGGCCGTTCCCGGTCCCCGCGGCGAGTCCCTCGTCCTGCCGGGCGCCCACGTGGCCGACGGGGCCAAGCTGTCGGGCGGTACGGTCGTCGGGGCCGGCGCCCGTGTCGCGTCGGGCGCGATCGTCCACGGCTCCATCCTGATGGACGGCGCGGTCATCGGTTCGGACACCCACGTGACCGCCAGCCTGGTCGGCGCCGGCGCCTCGGTCGGTACGCGCACGGTGCTGGACGGCGCGGTCGTCGGAGACGGCGCGATCGTCGGGGCCGACAACGAACTCCGCGCGGGAGCGCGGGTGTGGTGCGAGGCCGAACTGCCCTCCGCCTCCGTGCGTTTCTCCTCCGACCGCTGACCGCTGACCGCTGACCGCTGACCCTGACCGCTGACCGCTGACCGACGCCGGCGAGTCGACAACCCCGTGAGCCAACCCCAGTAAGGCAATCCCAGTGAGGCGACCCCGGTGACGGCCGAGCAGCAGACTTCCCGCGCGGCCGACGCCGCGGACGACGCCGCGTCCACGCGGCTCCCCGACGCATGGGCGCGGACCCCGCTCACCGTGGTGATGCCCACCTACAACGAGGCGGGCAACCTGCCGGGCATGGTCGAGCTGCTGATGGGCCTCGACCAGCCGGGCCTGCGCCTGCTGGTCGTCGACGACTCGTCGCCCGACGGCACGGGCAGGATCGCCGACGAGCTGACGGAGGGCTTCCTCACCGAGGACGGCAAACCGCGCATGTCGGTCCTGCACCGCACCGCGAAGGACGGCCTCGGCCGCGCCTACGCCGCCGGCATGACCCGGGCCGTCGAGGAGGGCGCCGCGTACGTGCTCCAGATGGACGCCGACGGCTCCCACCCGGCCGCCAAGATCGCCGAGTTGCTCGGCGTGGCCCGCTCCACCGGCGCCGGCCTGGTGGTCGGCAGTCGGTACGTTCCCGGTGGCAGCCTCTCCGACGCCTGGGGCGCGCACCGCAAGCTGCTGTCCCGCTGGGCGAACGCCTACGCGAGCACCATCCTCGGCACCCGCGTCCGCGACATCACGGGCGGCTTCAACCTGTGGAGCGCCGACGCGCTGAAGGCGATCGACCTCGCGTCGATCGGCAGCGCCGGCTACAGCTTCCAGGTCGAGATGAAGTACCTCGCCCTGCGCCGCGGGTTCCAGGTGGTGGAGGTTCCGATCCACTTCGAGGACCGCACCATCGGCGAGTCCAAGATGAACCTCGCCGTCCAACTGGAATCCATCGCCATGCCGTGGATGCTCCGCGCCCGCTCCGGCGAGTAGCGAGTAGCGAGTAACGAGTAGCGATTGGCGACTCCGCCCGTCCGCCCAGCCGTTGACCGGCGGAGCGGACGAGGAGTCGACGTGGAGCGGACGTGGAGCGGACGTGGAGCGGGAGCGAGCCTGGAGCGCCCCCGGAATCGTCCCGCCTAGCGCGACTGGACGGTGACCTTCTCGTCCTTCTGGATCTGCTGGACGAGCTGCTTCACCTTGGCCTTGTCCCAGACCAGGTTGCCGCCGCGCTGTCCGGAGATCGGCATGTTCATCGACACGCCCTCGCCGCCGCTGACGCCCTTCATCGCGAAGAACATCTGGCCCATGTCCCACAGGGACATGTCCTCGTCCACGATCAGCGTCTCCAGACCGGCGCCCATCACCGGGTACAGCTGGAAGGGGTTGAGGACCGTGCTCGGAGTGGCGGCCTGACTCGCCAGCGAGGAGAGGAACTTCTGCTGGTTCTTCGTCCGCTGGAGGTCCGACTCGGCGAACGCGTACCGGGTGCGGACGAAGGCCAGCGACTGCTCTCCGTTGAGGGTCTGCTTGCCCGCCTTGAAGTCGGCCCCGGACTTCTCGTCCTTGAAGCCCTTCTCGATGTCGAGTTCCACGCCGCCCAGCGCGTCGACGATGTTCGCGAATCCGGCGAAGCCGATCTCGGCGTAGTGGTCGATGCGCAGACCGGTGTTGTACTCCACCGTCCGCACGAGCAGTTCCGGTCCGTCCTCGGCGTAGGCGGCGTTGAGCTTGACCCGCCGGCCCTGCCCCTTGAACGTCTTGCCGGACTGCGAGCCGACGAAGGAGGGGATCTCCACGTCCGAGTCGCGCGGCAGGGAGACCATGGTGTTCCCGCTGGAGCACTTCGCGAGGATCATCATGGAGTCCGTGCGCTTGCCCTCGGCGGAGCCGGTGTGGAGCTTCTTCTTCTCCTCGGCGGACATGCCCTCACGGCTGTCGGACCCCACGATGAGGTACGTCGTGCAGTCGCCCTCCTTCGGCCGCTCGATGACCTTGGACAAGTCGACCTCGCGGCGCACCTTGGAGTCGGCCCAGAAGTAGGTGCCGATGCCGGTGGCCAGCAGCGCGGAGACCAGGACGATCGCGCCGATCTTGATCTGTCGGGCGCGGTTCGGCGCCGGGCCGGGGGAGCGGCCCGGCCTGCCGGGGCCGGCCGGGGGCCGGCCGTCGCCGCCGCCGGGACCACCGGGGGCTTCCGCGGGTGCCCCGTAGACCTGGCCGGTGTTGTAGCCGCTGTCGTAGCCGTACCCGTCCGGGTTCTGTGCCTGCGGGGGCACCCCGTACGCGGGGGACTGCGCCGGCGGAGGGGGCGTGCCGGGGCGCCGCGTGGGCGGCGGCACCTGGGGCCGAGCGGGCTGCTGCCGCTGGATGTGCCGCATCCGCTGCGGACCCTCCGGTTGCGCCTGAGCGCTGCCGCGTCCGTACCCGTCGTCCCGGCGACCGCGGTCGTCGCGGTCTCCGGTCCACCCTTCTGGCCAGTCATTCATGCGGACAAGAATGCACGCCCCGGCGTGTCGCCCGACAGTCCGGGGCGCACTTCGTTCCGGTGCTGTTGCAGAGCTGATGCTTCCGATACCGCTTTAAGGTGTCCATATGACAGACACAGCGGGCGATACGGCGGGCGATAAGGCGGGCGAGCCTGCGGGCGAGCCTGAGGGAAAGCCCACATCAGCCTCCCGGACGACCCTCAGCCACATCATGACCGCGAACGACACCAACCTGCTCGGCACGGTGCACGGTGGCGTGATCATGAAACTGGTCGACGACGCCGCCGGCGCCGTGGCCGGCCGGCACTCGGGCGGTCCCGCCGTGACCGCCTCCATGGACGAGATGGCCTTCCTCGCGCCGGTCCGCGTCGGGGACCTGGTCCACGTCCGCGCCCAGTGCAACTGGACCGGCCGCTCCTCCATGGAGATCGGCGTACGGGTCCTCGCGGAGCGGTGGAACGAGTCCACGCCCGCCACCCAGGTCGGCAGCGCCTACCTGGTGTTCGCGGCCGTCGACGCCGAGGGCAAGCCCCGCACCGTCCCGCCGGTCCTCCCGGAGACGGAACAGGACGAGCGCCGCTACCAGGAGGCGCAGATCCGGCGCACCCACCGGCTGGCCCGGCGGCAGGCCATCACGGAGCTGCGCGCGCGCCGCTCCGCCGAGGGCCTCGACGAGTGACGTCCGCCACCACCCGGGCGCCGTCCCGGGTGGAGCCCGGGGCGCGGCGGCCACGGCGGCCCGGCCCCGGCGCTACTGCCCCGGCTTCGCGCACACCACCTGGTCACCGGTGACCACCGCCGTCGCTCCGCCCTGGTACGGGTCCTCCGCCCGGACCGGCACCACCTTCTTGTAGTCCGCGCCCGCGATCACCAGCACCGTCCGTCCCTGCCCGGCGACCGCCCGCAGTTCGCTCCCGGGCAGTGCGGTCGACACGGTGCGGGCCGAGCGGTCCCAGCGGGGGTCGTACGACACGACCGTGCGCTTGACCTCCCGGCTGGCGCCGTTGCCCGGGGCCCGGGTGGTGTCGAAGCCGGTGGCCCGCAGGCCCTCGTCGACCCGTCCGCCGAGCCCGTCGATCCGGGTGCCGTTCTCCACCTGGACCCGGATCTGCGCCGGAGGCACGTCCACCGCCACCGCGGGCTGTCGGGCGGGGCGACCGGGGCGGACGGGCTGGAGCGGCTGGTCCCGGCGCACCGAGTCGAAGAGCTTCGCCGCCTTCGCCTGGTCCCACTTCACGGTCGAGCCGATGCCCTTGACGCTGTACGAGGGGTCGCCGATCGGCACCGAGGCGAACTCCGAGGACGAGGGCGTGAACTCGCGCATCGCCTGTCCCAGGGCCAGCATCTGTTCCGAGCCGAAGCCCTCGTCGGCCCGGACCGAGCCCAGCAGGGTCGAGCTGACCTCCTTGAACTTCACCGGGTTCAGCAGCACCCCGCCGCCGGTGGCCTGCTTGATCAGCGCGGCCACGAACCGCTGCTGGCGCTGCATCCGGCCCAGGTCGGAGGCGCCGTCCACATGGCGCGAGCGCACGTACTGCAGGGCCTGCCCGCCGGTCAGCCGGTGTGTGCCGGGCAGCAGGTCCAGGCCGGTGTTGGCGTCGCGCATGGCCTTCGCCGTGCAGATGTCCACGCCGCCCATCGCGTCGACGGTCCTCATGAAGCTGGTGAAGTCGACCTCCAGGTAGTGGTCGATCTTCACCCGGGTCATGTTCTCGACGGTGCGGACGGTCAGGTTGGGGCCGCCCTCCGCGTAGGCCGCGTTGAGCTTCACCCCGTGCGCCTTGTGGTCCTTGCCGGTGGTCAGGTCCCGGTGGGCGGGGACCTCGGCGTAGCTGTCCCGGGGGAGGCTGATCACGCTGGCCCGTTCCCGGTCGGCGGACAGGTGCACCAGCATGATCGTGTCGGTGCAGTGGCAGGGGGCGCCGCCGAGGCGGTACTCCCGCTTCTCCTCCGGGGTGATCTTCTCCCGGCCGTCCGTGCCGACCAGCAGGAAGTTCACCCCGTGCCCGGCCTGGGGGCGGTTCTTCATGTCCTTGAACGGGTCGACCCGTTCGATCCCCGTGTCCAAGCCCGTCATCACGGCGTGTCCGACCGCCCCGGAGCCGAGCACCACGATCGACACCCCGGCCGCGAGCCGCACACCCCACCGGGGCTTGTCCCTCCGCCGGCGCGCCGGACCACCGCCACCGCGACGCGACGTGCGCTGCGACTGCTGTGGCCTGGCGGGACGGGTGGGGCGGTGCGGCTGGGGCACGGGGGACACCTCCGCGGGGACGACCGGAACGGCTGGGGCTGCCGGGGCTTCTGTGGTGAAAAGTCGGCTAAGTGGGGATGGCGACCGATTTGGCAGATCGTCAGAACAGTAGGCCCATACGATCAGCATCTGTCCGTACCGCCCGTCCGCCGCGCACCCGGTTCCCCCGTACGCGGTAACGTGACACCGATACCCGACCTTGAAGGACCACATGCCCGCCCAGCAGCCCGCAGTCTCGGTGATCATGCCGGTGCTCAACGAGGAGCGCCATCTGCGCGACTCCGTCCGCCACATCCTCGGACAGGAGTACGCGGGCGAGATGGAGGTGGTGATCGCGCTCGGGCCGTCCGAGGACCGCACCGACGAGATCGCCGCCGAGCTCGTAAGCGAGACCGCCTCCGCTCCCCGGGCGCGCGTACACACCGTCCCGAACCCCACCGGCCGCACCCCCGCCGCCCTCAACGCCGCCATCAAGGCCTCGCGCCACCCCATCGTGGTGCGCGTCGACGGCCACGGCATGCTCTCCCCGAACTACATCGCCACCGCGGTACGCCTCCTGGAGGAGACCGGCGCGCAGAACGTCGGCGGCATCATGCACGCCGAGGGCGAGAACGCCTGGGAGGACGCCGTCGCCGCGGCGATGACCTCGAAGATCGGCGTCGGGAACGCGGCGTTCCACACCGGCGGCGAGGCCGGCCCGGCCGAGACCGTCTACCTGGGCGTCTTCCGCCGGCAGGCCCTGGAACAGCAGGGCGGGTACAACGAGGAGTTCATCCGCGCCCAGGACTGGGAGCTGAACTTCCGCATCCGCGAGGCCGGCGGGCTCATCTGGTTCTCGCCCGAGCTGAAGGTCCAGTACCGCCCGAGGCCCTCCGTGCGGGCCCTCGCCAAGCAGTACAAGGACTACGGGCGCTGGCGCCACGTCGTGGCCCGCTACCACTCGGGCTCCATCAACCTGCGCTACCTCGCCCCTCCGACCGCCGTCTGCGCCATCGCGGCCGGCGTGGTCGCCGGCGTGGCCGTCACGCCCTGGGCCCTCGTGGTCCCGGCGGGCTACCTCGCGGCGATCGTCGCGGGCTCCCTGCCGGCCGGCAAGGGGCTCTCGCTCAAGGCCCGGGCGCAGATCCCCGTCGCCCTCGCCACCATGCACATGTGCTGGGGCTTCGGCTTCCTGACCAGCCCGCGGGCGCTCGCGAACAAGGTCATCGCGAGCCGCCGCCCGTCGGTGCGCCGGGACACCGCGGAAGTCTGAGCCCGAACCGGCCCACGGAAACCCGAAAGGGGTGACCCGGTCCCTCGCGGACCGGGTCACCCCTTTTCCGTGCCGCCGCCCCGCTCGCGCGGGGCGGCGGCACGGTTCACCAGCGGTACGGCTTGTACACGTCCATGCAGGCGTCGCTGTCCGAGCCGTTGATCGCCTCGGCCGATTCCGGGACCGCCCCGGCCTCCGGCGGCGCCTGCCGCGGGTAGGCGGCGCCCTCGCGCCAGTCGGCGCCCACGATCACGGTGATCCGCGACACCTCGGCCGACAGCTGTACCGACGTGTCCGGGACGCCCAGCGCGGCCGCGACGCTCCGCGCCTCGTCCGCCAGGTCCGCACTCGGGTAGCGGATCACGGTGGCCTTCTCCGGGGTGAGCCCGGACGCCGCCTTGGCGGCGGTGAAACCCTTGCCCACGAGTGCCTGCGCGACGGCGCCGGCCCGCCCGTTGACCAGTGGCATGCCGGCGCCCGTGCCGTTGACCACGGACACGTTGACCTTGTCGGGCGCGGTCACCGGAGCCTTCGAGGGCTCCGGGCTCGGTGAGGCCGGAGGCGACGCCGGGCCGGACGGCTTCGCGCCCTCGGGGGCCTGCGGGGCGCCGTTCTTGTCGAAGGGCACGTCCTTGCGGACCATCGTCCACAGCTTGTCGGCGTCCGTCGGGTTCACGACCAGCCGGTCGACGTCCAGCGGGTCCTGGAGCGTGGGCATCGTGGTCATCGTGATGCGGTTGGTCGGCACGTTCTTGAGCTGCATCGCCAGGGAGCCCAGCTTCTTGACCGAGCCGATCTCCTCGGACACCTCCAGCGCCTTGGTCGCCGCCTCGGCCAGCGCCGTGATCCGACCGACGTCGGTGAACGCGTTCTGCCCCTTCAACTCGCGCATCATCGAGTTCATGTACATGTGCTGGGCCTGCGCCCGGCCGAGGTCGCTGCTGAAGGCGTGCCGGGTGCGCAGCCACTGGAGCGCCTGCTCGCCCTTGACCTTCGTCTTGCCGGCCTTGAGCTTGAGGCCCGAACCGCCGCCGGCGGTGGGCAGGGGCCGGTCCCAGACGTTGTTCTTCACACAGACCTCGACGCCGCCGATCGCGTCGGCCATCTGCACCACACCGGAGAAGTCGATCGTCATCCAGTGGTCGATGTAGATGTTGGTCAGCTTCTCCCAGGTGGCGAGGGTGCAGCCGGGACCCCCGCGCCCGAGGGTCTCGTTGATCATCGCGTTGGTCTTCTTGAACTTCTCGCCGGTCTTCGGATCCGTGCACTCCGGTATGTCCACCCGGGTGTCGCGCGGGACGCTGACCACCGAGGCGTTCTGCCGGTCGGCGGACACGTGCAGGAGCATCTGCACGTCGGCGAGCGGGGGAGAGCCGACACTGTCGCGGTGACCGCCGAGTTCGAGGTTCTCCGGCTTGTTCCGGCTGTCGGAACCGAGGAGCAGGATGTTCAGCGGGCGCTGCCCGTCGGCGTTGGCCTCGGATCTCTCCACGCCGCTCTCGCCGCTCAGCCGCTGGCCACTGCGGATGTTGCCGTCGAGGTGGCGGTAGTACAGGTAGCCGGCCGCGGCGGTCGCGAGGATCAGGAACGCCAGGACCGCGGCCACCCAGAACAGCACGCGCCGTCTGCGGCGCCTGACGGGGGCCGCCCGGTGACCCGAGCCCCGGGAACCACCCGAGCCGGACCGGGGCGGGGGCACGCTGCCGCCCGAGGCCCCCGCACCGTCGGGTATGCCACCGACGGCCTGGTCGGGCGCCCCCTCCCCACGCACGCTGCTGTGCCCCACGTGTACCCCCCCTAAAGATCACTGCTGGTCGGTGTGCTGCCGGTCCCACCGGCCGCCACCGCCCGTGGTGCGGCGGTGGTGGCCGGTGTGTCGGCGAACGGCCGCCGGTGTGGCGGCCGTTCGCCGGAGCGTGCGCGTGCCCTACTTGGCGCAGACGGCCTTGTCCGCCTCCACCCGCTGGAGACCCTCGGGCGCCTTCTGGGGGGCGGCCGCGGTCAACGGGCTCCCCGCTTCCTTGAAGTCCGAACCGAGCGTGAGCTTCATCGGCGTCTTGCCCCCGGAGTCCGCCGTGCCCACCTTCAGCGCCGAGGCCGACAGCCCCATCATGTCCGCCAACGCCCGTGCCTGGTCGGCCTGGTCGGGGGCGTACTCCAGCTGCGTGGTGGCCACCTTCGACGGCGCGTTGCCCCGGTTGGCGGCCTTGTTCACGCCCTTGCTGTTCTGCAGCCAGTTCAGCGTGGTCTGCGCCGAACCGGAGGGGCCACCGCCGTTGAAGACGTCCACCCGGACGTCCCCGGCGGGTGAGCGGGCGCCCTGCAGCTGGGCGTCCTCCTTGGTCTTGGCCTCCTTGTCGGCCGCGGCCTTCGCCGCCTTGACCTCCGTGAGGGAGACGTCGCCCCGGATCATCTCCAACAGCGGCTTGGCCAGCGTGTTGTTGAGGACGACCGTCGCCTTGCGGTTCGCCGGCTCGGCCGGGTTGTCGAGCACCGGCAAGGTGGTGAAGGTGATGTTCTGCAGATCGATGCCCTTCAACTCGCCCGCAAGTGAGGTGAGTTGCTTGATGCCACCGATGCCCTGGTCCACGCTCAGCGACTTGGTGGCCGCCTCCGCGAGGGAGAAGAACTTCTTCGGGCTGGTCAGCGTCTCCTTGGACTTCATCTCGCGCATCATCGAGCCGAGGAACTGCTGCTGCGTCTGGATGCGGTCCAGGTCGCTCTCGTTGCCGAAGGCGTGCCGGGTCCGTACGAACGCCAGCGCCTGCTCGCCCTGCAACCGGTGTTCGCCCGCCTTGAGGTTGAGCTTGGAGTCCTTGTCGTTGACGTCCTTCTCCACGCACACCGGAACGCCGCCGACGGCCGTGCTCAGGTTCTTCACGGCGTTGAAGTCGACCATCATGAAGTGGTCGACCGGGACGCCGGTCAGGTTCTTGACCGTGCTCATCGTGCAGCCCGGGTCCCGGCCCGACTGCCCCAGGCTGGTGTTGAAGCGGGTGCCCTTCTCGGCGGGCACCTGCTTGACCGAACCGTCCGGCTGCTGCGAACTGCACGCCGGGATGTCGGTGATCAGGTCACGCGGGATGGACAGCGCCGTCGCGTTGGAACGGTCCTTCGACACGTGGAAGAGGATCGTGGTGTCGGCGTGCCCGACACTCCCCGAGTCCCCGTAGCCCTCGTTGCCCGCGCCACTGCGCTTGTCGGTGCCGATCACCAGGATGTTGATCGCGCGGCCCTTGCTGAAGGTGCCCGAACTCGCGCCGGGGGTGTTGATGACGTTGATGTTGCCGTTCAGGTGCTGGTAGTAGAGGTACCCCGCCAGCGAGCCGCCGAGCAGCAGGAACGCCAGCGTGCCGCCGGTGATCGCGAGCCGCTTCTTGCGCTTGCTCGGGCCCCTGCCGCCGGCCTTGCGGGAACGCCCGCCGCGTCGACCGCCGGGCGGCCCGTCGCCGCGGCGCGGCTTCGGGACTCCGGGTGTCGCGGGGGTGCCTGTTCCCGGGGGAGCGGGACGGGTCGTACGGGATCTGCGGGGGGTGGCGACGGAAGGCTTCTGTTGCTGCGCAACGGAATCGCCCAGTCGCAGTTCGTAGTTGCCGGTGCGAGGGTTGAGAACCCACTGGTCTGCGGGGTCGATCTCGTCTGCCCGCCCACGGCTTTGCGCATCCACGGTTGCTCGAATCCTCCGTCGGTGCCTCGCGATGCGCCTCCCCCAAGGCGCACGGTCAACGTCCGGCTGCTGGTGCAAGGCCTCTTTGCTGGCCGGTGCACCGGATCGCTCACCCTATCCGGCCAGGTCAACCGCAAACCATGCTGGTGACAAATTCCACTCCCCTTATAACGCCCCAAATCGCCCAACCAGCCTGGTTCGGCACCGGCCTTTTGGATTGCTTTACCGGCAGTTCGCGGCGTCCGCGGTGGTTCCCGTGAAGGTGGGGACGGGTGAGGGGCCCGTGCCGGTTCCGCTGGGACGGGGTTCGGGGGACGACGTTCGGGTGTGCGAGGTGCGCTCGTTGCGCTCCCGCTCCTCCATCGGCGACGGGGGAGTCACCTTCAGGGGCTTGTCCGCGCGCAGTTGTCCGAACAGTCGACCGGCCTCGGGTTGTACCAGTTCGTCACGGTTGGGATTGGAAGGATACGGTCGGCGAGGAACCGTGAGGAACGTTATGTGTTCGGTCGGTATGTTCCTTACGCCCCGCACGAGTTCGTACAGCCCCCGCAGTGACGCGAGCCCCGGGTCCGTGGTCACCGAGGACGTCGCCGCGTTCAGCACCGGGTAGAGCCGCGTCGGATTCAGCAGCACCCCGTTGCTCTGCACCTTGTTCACGAGCGAACCGAGGAACTGCTGCTGCCGCTCCATCCGGTCGGTGTCGCTGCCGTTGCCCAGGCTGTGGCGGGCCCGCACGAAACCGAGGGCCTGCTCGCCCCGGAGCAGGTTCCGGCCGGCCGGCAGCCTCAGCTTGGCCTCCGTGTCGTTCACCGGCCGCCCGAGGCAGACCTCCACCCCGCCGACGGCGTCCACCATCTGCTTGAAGCCGCTGAAGTCCACCACCATGTGGTGGTCGATCCGGATCCCGGTGAGCTTCTCGACCGTACGGATCGTGCAGGCGGCGCCGCCCCACTCGAAGGCCCAGTTGAACTGCGCGAGCTGTTCGCGGGTGCGCTGCCCGTCACCCTTGAGGCAACTCGGCACGTCCGTCATCAGGTCCCGGGGGATCGAGACCGCCGCGGCGCTCTTCCGGTCGGCCGGCAGGTGCAGCAGGATCACGGTGTCCGAGCGCTGGGTGCCGCGATCCGGCCCGTACTTCGCGTTGCCCTTGCCGGAGCGCGAGTCCGAGCCGATCAGCAGGATGTTCTGGGAGCCGTTCGCGAGGTGCGTCGGGCGCTCCCGCTCGTACCGCTCCAGCTCGGCGGCCGCGGAGGTGTCCTCGGTGATGTTCCCGTCGAGCTTGTGGTAGGTCCACCAGCCGCCGGCCGCCCCCGCGAGCACCAGCACGGCCACCCCCAGCCCGGCCCGGCGCAGCAGTCGGCGCCTGCGGCCGTGCGGGGTCTTCCGGGGCCCCCCGGCCGCGTCGGTGCCGCCCGGTATGCCTGCGCTGTCCGTCACTGGCGTTCCGTCCCCTCGCCGTACCGGGAGGCCGCACGGGTGGATGTGGCCTGAGCCGATCCTGCCCCCGAGTCGCCGAGGCGGCCCGGGGGCGACCCCTTGTAAAGGGCCGAACGGGTGACAAATCGCTCGATGTGGGCACGGTGCGGCGCGGGTGAGGGGGCCGGACCACGCCGAGGGGTCCGGAAGGGGCGACGGAACCCGGGCGGCGCGGGAGACTCAGGCGGTGTGGGTGACCCGCTCGCTCTCCACCCGCTGCGCCCGCCCGCCCTCGGAGAGCCGGTCCAGGTTCCGGCACAGCACCACGGACCCGCCCGAGGCCAGCGGCGCGAAGAGACCGGCCGACAACCCCTCCCAGGTGTCGTACCCCAGACCGGACAGCACCCGGGAACCCTCGCCGAGGCCGAGCTTGGCCGCGTCCTCGCGGGCGCGCGCGACCAGGTCCGCGTACGAGAGCTCCTCGCCGCCCACCACCAGCCCCGGACCGTCGGCGTCCACCGGCTGGAACGGGGCGAACCGGTCGCCCTGCCCAGGCACCTCCACCGCGTAGTCCGCGAACCCGGCGGGCGGCTGTGGGAACCTGCCGCCCAGCGGACGCAGGGCGAGCGCGACCCGCTCCCCACCACACGCGGAGGCCTCCTCCAGCGTGTCGGGACCGGTCACGACGAGGTCCGCGGCGGCCGGATCCCCGCCCACCTCCGCGACCACCCCGACGGAGGCGCAGGCGAGCAGCCACACGGCGCCCTGCCAGTGCGCGGGAAGCAGCAGCGCGAGCCGGTCGCCGGGCTCCGCGCCCAGGTCGCCCTGGAGCAGATTGGCGGTCTTGGCCACCCAATTGGCGAAGGTGGCGACGGACAATTCGACGCGCTCGCCCGTGGCGTCGTCGTAGAAGGTGACGAGCGGGCGGCCCGGATCGGCGGCGAGCGCGGATCGCAGCAGGTCGGCAGGGGTGCGGTCAGTGGCGTTCACCCGCCACAGGGTACGCGGCGCCCTCCTCCGTACGGCGGCCCCGGACTCCCCCGTACGGGGGAGGGGTATCGACGTCGTACCGGACGGGGCGTCAGTTCTCCGATGGCGCGCGCCGGTGAGCGTGCCGAGCATCTTTTCATGCGTGCATTCCTTGCTTCCTCGATCGGCGTCGCGACGGCCGCCGCGCTGGCCATGCCGCTCGCGCTCCCCACTCCCGCCCTGGCCACCCCCTCCGCGGGGGCGGTCGCCCCCGCGGACCCCGCGGGGTCCACCCAGTCACTGCGGCTCGTACCGCTCGGCCCGACGGCGGACCGCGCCACCGCCACCCCCGGCACGAGCACCTCGCCGCGCCTCCCCGAGGCGCGGGGCCTGACCGCTCGGGAGGTCAAGACGTTCTCGCTGGTCGGCGTCGTCTGGGACGACGCGAGCACCCAACTCCTCGGCCGGGTCCAGGTCCGCACCCGCTCCGTGAAGACGTCCACCTGGTCCGGCTGGCAGGACGTCGAGACCCACAACAGCGAACACGCCGCCGACCCCGACGCGGTGGAACGCGGATCCGGCCGCGTGCGCGGCAGCACCGCCCCCCTGTGGGTCGGCGAGTCCGACGGCGTCGAGGTCCGCGTCCAGGCCGAGACGGGCGCCACCACCACCCGCGCCCCGTCCCGCCTCCCGTCCGGGATGCGGATCGAACTCGTCGACCCGGGCGCGCAGACGCCGCCGATCACCATCGACGGAAAGAACGCCGGTCCGAAGGACGACCCGGACGAGGACCCCGAGGGCGACGACAAGGGCGAACCCGTCCTCCTCCCCGGCATGACGATGGAGATGGCCGAGTCCTCCTCCGCCAACGTCCCGCTCGCCCCGATCGGCGCCGACGAGATCACCGAACTCAACAAGGCCGACTCCACCGCGGACGCCGTCCTGGCCGACGAGTCCCTCGCCGCCGCGGGGCGCCCGTACATCGGGCCGCGCCCCCGCATCGTCACCCGAAAGGGCTGGGGCGCGGACGAGGGCCTGCGCGAGAAGGGCTTCGTCTACACCAAGACCGTCAAGGCCGCCTTCGTCCACCACACCGCCTCCGGCAACAACTACGCCTGCAAGGACGCCCCCGCGGTCCTGCGCAGCCTGTACCGCTACCACGTGGTCAGCAGCGGATGGCGCGACATCGGCTACAACTTCGCCGTCGACAAGTGCGGCACCGTCTACGAGGGCCGGGCGGGCGGCGTCGCCAAGCCGGTGCTCGGGGCCCACACCATGGGCTTCAACACCGACAGCATGGGCATCGCGGTGATCGGCTCGTACACCTCCACGACCCCACCGGCCGCCTCGGTCAACGCGGTCGCCCGCCTCACGGCCTGGAAGCTGGGCCTCTTCGGGGCGGACCCGCGGGCGAAGGCCACCCTGAAGTCGGGCGGCGGCAACCTGTACGCCAAGGGCCGCAACGTGAAGCTCAACGTCATCTCGGGCCACCGCGACGGCTTCGCCACGGAATGCCCGGGCCGCCTCCTCTACGGCAAACTCCCCCCGGCCCGAACCTCAGCGGCCAAACTCCAGGGCCGCTGACCCACCCGGGCCGGGCCAATCCAGCCTCGCGGGTGGTCCGGCCGCCGGCGTCCGGACCCACCGGGGCCGGGCCGATCCAGCCTCGCCGGCGTTTGAGGCGCGGGGTCCGGGGCGGAGCCCCGAAAGCCCGGCGCAGCCGGGGCCGCTCCGCGCCACGGCGCCGCACGGCTCCGGCCGACCGCCGCCCGCCGCCCGGGGCCGGGGCCGGGGCCGGGGCCGGGGTGTCGGCCCTCCCACAGGGCCGGGGGCCCGCAAACGGCCCGGCCCCGCCCCACCCCCCACCCGGCTACGCTCAAAGGCATGGCCGGCCGCTTCGACCCCCTCACCCGCACCGCGATCCGCGGCGGCCGCACCGACGTGCCCGCGGGCCGGGGCCACCCGGCGGGGGAGGCGACCGACGCCCGGAGCCGGGTATGGGCCCCCGAGGGACCCGTCGACCTGGGTCTCACCCTCGGCCCCCTCAGGCGCGGCCCCGCCGACCCCACCTTCCGCACCAGCCCCGACGGCTCGGTGTGGAAGACCAGCCGGACCCCCGACGGGCCCGCCACCCTCCGTGTCGCCGGCGCCGACGGCAAGGTCGGCGCAGAGGCCTGGGGGCCGGGCGCCGACTGGATCCTGGACCGGCTGCCCGAACTCCTCGGCGCCGCCGACGACCCCGCCGCCTTCGTGCCCCGGCACCGGCTCGTGCACGCCAGCCACCGCCGCCGTCCCGGACTGCGCCTGACCCGGACCGGGCTGGTCCTGGAGTCGCTGATCCCGACCGTCCTGGAGCAGAAGGTCACCACCGACGAGGCCTACCGCGCCTGGCGCCGGCTGGTCCGCCGCCACGGCGAGCCCGCACCGGGCCCGCGCCCGGACCTGTACGTGATGCCGACGGCCCGCGTCTGGGCCATGATCCCGTCCTGGGACTGGCACACGGCCGGCGTCGACTCGAAGCGTTCCGCCACCATCGTCCGCGCCGCCCGGGTCGCGAACCGGCTGGAGGAGGCCGTCGCCATGGACCTCGCCACGGCGACCCGGCGGCTGGAGGCCGTACCCGGCATCGGCCCGTGGACCTCCGCCGAGACCCTCCAGCGCAGCAACGGCGCCGCCGACGCGGTCACCACCGGGGACCTCCACCTGCCGGGCATCGTCGGCTACGCCCTCGCCGGGGACCGGGACGCGGACGACGCGGCCATGCTGGAGCTCCTCGCCCCGTACGAGGGCCAGCGCCACCGCGCGGCCCGCCTCATCCTGCTGGCCGGCCGCGTCCCGCCCCGCCGCACGCCGAAGATGCCGCGCACGGACATCGGCCGCCTCTGACCCCCACTCCGGCGCCGACCCCCCACCCCGGTGCGCGCCGCACCCCGGGTACGAGGAAAGGGGCCGCGGTCTCCCCGCGACCCCTCCCCCCTTCCAGGCACCGGCGCGGCCTCAGCGCACCTCGACGAACGCGGAGGCCGACCGCGCGGGCCGCTCCGCCGCGGCCGCGGCGGCGTGGCCCACGGCCACCGCCCCCATCGGGTCCCAGTCCTCCGGGAGCGCCAGCACCTTGCGCACCACGTCCCGGCAGAACATCGTCGAGGACACCCACGCGGAGCCCAGCCGTTCGCCGGCCAGCGCGACCAGGAAGTTCTGGACGCCCGCGCCCATCGCGACCACGAACATCTCCCGCTCCGCCGCGTCCCGGCGCGCGTGCCCGTAGTCGTGCGCCCCGTCCATGACCAGGCACGGCACGACCAGGTACGGGGCGTTGCGGAGCACGTCGCCGCGCCGCACCCGTTTCGCGACGGACTCCTCGGACTTGCCGTCCCGCCGCAGGTCGTCGATCCACGCGTCCCGCATCGCGTCCAGGAGTTCCAGCCGCGCCGCGGCGGACTCCAGCAGGACGAACCGCCACGGCGTCGTGTGGTGCGGGGCCGGGGCCGTCACGGCCGCCGCCACCGCCCGGCGGACCGCGCCCGGGTCCACCGGCTCGTCCGTGAAGGCCCGTACGGTGCGCCGCTGCGTCACGGCTTCCCGTACCGCCTCGGAGGTCCCCAGCCGGAACATGTCGTCGACGGACGGGCGGACCAGGTCGGCCGCCGAGGATCCCTCGCCGAGCAGGTGCGACAGCCCGCGCACGAGGGCCACGGGAAGGCCCGAGGCCTTGCCCTTGACCAGGTCGCCGGCCGCGGCCAGTTCGTCCGCCGTGGCCACTATCGTCGCGCTGAGCGGGTTCCCGTGAGCGTCCACGCCACCGCGCAGGTCGTCCAGCACCCGTACGCCGGCCGAGCCGATCGCCACGTCGGTGAGCCCGGAGCGCCAGGGGCGCCCGAAGGTGTCCGTCACGATCACGCCGACGTCCACCGAGAGCGCGGCCCGCAGCCCCTCGCGGATCGCGGCCGCCGAGGCGTCCGGGTCCTCGGGGAGCAGCAGCACCGTGCCAGGGGCGGTGTTCGAGGCGTCCACGCCGGCCGCCGCCATCACCAGTCCGCGGCGGTCCTCGACGATCCGCAGGGCGCCCCGGCGGGCGACCACGCGCACGGTCTCCGCGTCGATGGCGTCCTCGCGGGAATCGGCCCGGACGATCCGGCCCTCCGCCTTGGACACGATCTTCGAGGTGACCAGCAGGACGTCCCCGTCGCGCAGCCCCGGTTCGGCCGCCGCGATCAGCGCGGCCAGGTCGTCGCCCGGGGCGACCTCGGGGATCCCGGGGACGGCCCGCACCTCGTAGGAGGGAACGGTCACCGGGAGGCCTCCGCCAGCTCCAACGCCGCCCGGGCCATCGCCGCGGTGGCGTCGAGGTCGGTCATCATCAGCGGCACCGCACGGCAGGTGATCCCGGCGGCCTCGACCTCCGCGACGGACGCCGCGTCGGCGGTGTCCACCAGCCAGCCGTCGAGCAGGCCGGTGCCGTAGTGCAGGGCGACGGCCGCGGCGGTGGACTCGACGCCCACGGCGGCCAGCACCTTGTCGGCCATCCCGCGCACGGGGGCGCCCCCGACGATGGGGGAGAGGCCCACGACGGGGGCCGAGGCGGCGGCCACCGCCTCCCGGATGCCGGGCACGGCGAGGATGGTCCCGACGGAGACCACCGGGTTGGACGGCGGGAAGACGATGACGTCGGCGGCGGCGATGGCCTCCAGCACGCCGGGCGCGGGCTTGGCCTGCTCGGCGCCCACGGGTACGACGGCCTCCGCGTCCACCGCGGCGCGCATCTTGACCCAGTACTCCTGGAAGTGGATGACGCGCCGCTCGCCGGAGCCGGGCTCGGTGATGGCGACGTGGGTCTCGACCCGGTCGTCGGACATGGGCAGCAGCCGGACCCCGGGCTGCCAGCGGTCGCAGAGGGCCTCGGTGACGGCGCTGAGCGGGTAGCCCGCGCCGATCATCTGGGTACGGACGATGTGGGTCGCGAAGTCGCGGTCGCCGAGGCCGAACCAGGTGGGTCCGACCCCGTACGCCGCGAGTTCCTCCTTGACGGTGAAGGACTCGTCGGTGCGTCCCCAACCCTGGTCCTCGTTGATGCCACCGCCGAGGGTGTACATCACGGTGTCCAGGTCGGGGCACACCTTCAGCCCGAACAGGTGAATGTCGTCACCGGTGTTGCCGATGACCGTGATCTCCGCCTCGGGAACCGCCGACTTGAGTCCGCGGAGGAAACGGGCGCCGCCGATGCCGCCGGCCAGAACAACAATGCGCATGCGGACAGTCTGTCAGCCGCGGGCCGCCCGTCGAGGGGCGGTGGTCGGGTGACGGGCGGGGCGGGTCGGGCGTCCGTCGATCAGACGGAGAGGGCCTCCGGCCTGGCCGGGGAGCAGCTGTGCATCGGCATCTCGGTGAGGCCGGGGAAGTAGACGTGCAGGCTGACCGCCCCGTCGAGGGTGTCGTTGACGACCTCGTGGGCGTAGCCGGGGGCGAAGACGCGCTGGGACCCGGCGCGCAGGGTCAGCGGGCCGCGCGGGGCGTGCTCGGTGAGTTCGCCGTCCAGGACGGTCAGGACGCCGGAGGAGCCGCCGTGGTCGTGCCGGCCGCTGCCCTGTCCGGGGACCCAGCTGAGCAGCCACACCTCGTAGCCGGGGCCGGTGCGCAGTCGGTGGTACCAGCGGGTGGTGGCGTCGTACTGGACCAGGTGTTCCCACTCGGCGCGGTTCGCGGCGATGGAACGGGCGAGGCCCACGAACTCGGCGACGGTGGTCGGGTGTTCGCGGGCCGGCTGGAGGAGGTGCTGTACGGAGAGGATGTCGCCGGCGATCTGGAGGTCGCTCTCGACCATGGGCGTCGCGAAGGAGGGAACGGCGGGGGCCGCGGCGGTGGGGTGCGGGGCGGTGGTGCTGTTCATCGGGGGAGTCCTCGACGGATGTCAGTCGTGCTGGCGGTTGCTGTGGGGAGCCGGTGCTCAGGGGAGCCGTGGCTCCGGTGGCATCAACAGCTGCAACAGCAACAGTGAACCTGGGCAGCGCGCAGGAACCCACGAATGGGGGTCCAGGTGGCGACTGCGGGCGCTGACATGCGTACAAGGAGAACCGGCGATGGGTCGGACTGTCAACCCAATGTCCGGTTTGAGGCAAAAGTTTCACCTCATCCGGTTACTGCGTCCGGAGAAAGGTTTGTGCAGTGGGGACCGGGGCATGTGCCGCCCCGAGAGTCGTGTCAATCGGAATTCAAACCAACTGACGCCACTCGTGACCTGACTGTGATCCGCGCCGCATCTCGGGACGGATCGCAACCACGTCACTCGGTGTCACGTCGGCTACGGGTGAGGGCGGGGTGCCGTTTCGGGCGCTGCTTTCAGGCCAGTGGCATGTGTCACGATTTTTGGCGATATGAACACTTACTGCATACGCTTGGTTCCGCAGAGTGAATAAGGGGCCCAATAGCAGATCTCGGCTTGACTGCGCTGGAGCCCCCCACTTGTAATTTCACTCGTGTCGTTACGTAGCGATCAGTGACGGCAACACCACGGGGACGCACAGACAGAGCGAGGGGCGCACATGACCGAGCTGTTTCAGGAACTGCTGGTCGAGGAGGCGGACGAGGAGCTCGGATGGCAGGAGCGCGCACTCTGCGCCCAGACCGACCCCGAGTCCTTCTTTCCCGAGAAGGGCGGCTCCACCCGCGAAGCCAAGAAGGTCTGCCTCGCCTGCGAGGTCCGCTCCGAATGCCTCGAATACGCCCTCGCGAACGACGAACGCTTCGGTATCTGGGGCGGTTTGTCCGAGCGTGAGCGCCGTCGCCTGAAGAAGGCGGCGGTCTGAGGCGCACCGCGCGCCGGCTGCCCGGCGCCGACGGCACCACGCACCTCATATCCGCCGGCACACCGGCCGCCGACCCTCCCGAAGACCGGCCCGCAGTACGATCCACCCGCGGATCCGCCCCGTCCGGAACCGCGCGCCGAACCGCAGGACGAACAGAGCAAACGGTCCGCCTCCCGCACCTTCCCCGCAGGAGGCGGACCGCTGTGTTCCGAGCCGTTAGTGTGGGGCGCTGTCCAGCAGCCTCCGAGGGCACACCACCCCCGGACCCCCGGCCGGAGGGCCCGTACCGCGATGTCCCTGCACAGCAACTCGTCGGCCTCCCACCAGGGCGCCGCCACCCCCGAGTTCCCCCGGCACGTCGTCACCGCGGTCCTCGTCGCCCATGACGGCGCGCGCTGGCTCCCCCGCGCCCTCGCCGGACTCCTCGGCCAGGAACGCCCCGCGCAGAACCACGTCGCCGCCGACACCGGCAGCGCCGACGAGTCCGCGCGACTGCTGACCGAGGCCCTCGGCGCCGACCGGGTCCTGCACCTGGCACGCCGCACCGGATTCGGCACCGCCGTCGACGAGGCCGTCCGCACCGCCGGCGTACCGACCACCGACGACCTTCCCTACCTCAAGCGCCCCAGCGGCTGGGACCCCGTCAGCCGCACCTGGCGGGACGACGCGTACGACCTCCCCGAACTCCCCCACGGCGAACCGGTGCAGTGGCTCTGGCTGCTCCACGACGACTGCGCCCCCGAACCCGACGCCCTCGCCGAACTGCTGCGCGTCGCCGAGGAGAACCCCGACGCCGCCGTCATCGGCCCCAAACTGCGCGGCTGGTACGACAAGAAGCAGCTCCTCGAAGCCGGCGTCACCATCGCCCGCAGCGGCCGCCGCTGGACCGGACTCGACCGCCGCGAACAGGACCAGGGCCAGCACGACCAGATCCGCCCCGTCCTGTCCGTCTCCACCGCGGGCATGCTGGTGCGCCGCGACGTCTACGACGCCCTCGGCGGCTTCGACCGCAGGCTCCCGCTCATGCGCGACGACGTCGACCTGTGCTGGCGCGTACAGAGCGCCGGCCACACCGTCCTCGTCGCCCCCGACGCCGTCATGCGGCACGCCGAGGCCGCCGCCCGCGAACGCCGCACCGTCGACTGCGCCGGCCGCTCCGCCGTCGGGGCCCACCGCGTCGACAAGGCCGGCGCCGTCTACACCGTGCTCACCAACAGCTCCGGCCGCGCCCTGCCGTACGTCCTGCTGCGGCTGCTCCTCGGCACCCTGCTGCGCACCCTCGGCTACCTCGTCGGCAAGGCCCCCGGCCAAGCCGTCGACGAGTTCACCGGCCTCCTCGCCACCCTGCTCCGCCCCGGCCGGCTCCTCGCCGCCCGCAAGGCCCGCCGCGGCGCCGTCGTCCCCGCCAAGGAACTGCGCCCGCTCTTCCCGCCGCCCGGCGCCACCCTGCGCGCCAACGTCGAACAACTCGCCGGGTACTTCGGCGCCGACCGCGACAGCGACTCCGCCGGCGTCAGCAGACACGGCGGAGCCATCGAATCCGGCCCCGGCGGCGACGACGCCGACTACCTGGAGATCGAACAGTTCGCCCGGCTCAAGCGGATCGCCCGCAACCCGGCCCCCGTCCTCTTCGCCCTGCTCCTGCTCGTCTCCCTCGTCGCCTGCCGCTCCCTGCTCTTCGGCGGCTCCCTCATGGGCGGCGCCCTGCTCCCCGCCCCCGACCGGGGCCTCGACCTCTGGCGCGCCTACACCACCGACTGGCAGCCCGTCGGCCTCGGCACCACCACCGGGGCCCCGCCCTACCTCGCCGTGCTCGGCGCCGTCGCCGGCCTGCTGTACGGCTCCACCCAGGCCGCCCTGACCCTGCTGCTCGTCTGCTCGGTCCCGCTCGCCGGCCTCACCGCCTACTTCGCGTCCCGGCCCCTCCTCGAATCCCGGCTGCTGCGCGCCTGGGCCGCCGTCGCCTACGCCTTCCTCCCCGCCGTCACCGGCGCCCTGGCCGGCGGCCTCCTCGGCACCGCCGTCCTCGCCGTCCTGCTCCCGCTCATCGCCCGCGCCGCCGTCACCGCCTTCGGCCTGGGCGGACCCGAGGCCGAAGGCAGCTGGCGGGCACTGTGGACGTACACCCTGCTGCTGACCCTGGCCACCGCCTTCACCCCCGTCGTGTGGCCGCTCGCCCTCGTCCTCGGCACCGCCGCGCTCATCACCCGCCGCGCGCGCTGGAAGACGTACGGACCCCGCCTCCTCGCCAACCTCGGCGTACCCCTCCTCGTACTCGCCCCCTGGTCCCTGGGCCTGCTCACCCACCCGACCCGCTTCCTGCGCGAGGCCGGACTGCCCTACGGGGCCCGCGCCGGCGCCCTCGACCTGCTCGGCATCAGCCCCGGCGGCCCCGGCGCCGGCGGCGGACTCCTCCTGATCGGCGTCCTGCTCGCCGCGCTCGCCGCCCTGCTGCGCGCCGACCGCCGCTTCGCCGTCCGCGTCGCCTGGGCCACGGCCCTGACCGGGCTGCTCCTCGCCGTCCTCCTCAACCGCGACACCTGGGCCGGCCCCGCCACCCTCGTCTACGGCATCGGCCTCCTCGCGGCCGCCCTGCTCGGCGCCGACGGCGCCAAGCACCGGGTCGCCGCCAGCAGCTTCGGCTGGCGCCAACCCCTCGCCGCGCTCGTCGGACTCGCCGCGGCCGTCGGCCCGCTGCTCGCCGCCGCCGGCTGGATGTTCTCCGGCGCCGAGGGCCCGCTGACCCGCCGCGACCCCGCCCAGGTACCGGCCGCCGCCGCCTACCTCAGCGGCGACACCAACCAGACCCGCACCCTCGTCCTGACCGGCGACTCGCCCGCCACCGTCTCCTACAGCCTGGTCCGCGGCTCCGGCGCCCGCCTCGGCGACGCCGAACTCCTCGCCGGCGCCGGCTCCGAACCCCGCCTCACCAAGGTCGTCTCCAGCCTGGTCTCGGGCTCCGGCGCCGACCAGTCCGACCAGCTCGACGACTTCGCCGTCCGCTACGTCGTCCTCCAGCCCGGCGCGCCCGCCCACTTCCGCCAGGTACTCGACGCCACCCCCGGCCTCAAGGCCGTCCAGGACGACGACGTCGCCTCCTGGGAGGTCGAACGGGCCCCGGCCCGCGCCGTCATCGTCCCCGGCCGCCAGGGCCAGGCCCCCGTCGCCATCGAAGCCGGACCCGTCGAGGTCCACACCACCATCCCGGCCGGCGAGGAGGGCCGCGTCCTGCGCATCGCCGACCGGGCCGACCCGGGCTGGCGGGCCACCGTCGACGGCGAGCCGCTCAAGGCCAAGACGGTCGACGGCTGGGCGCAGGGCTTCGAACTGCCCGCCGGCGAAGGCCGCCTGGACCTCGTCCACGAGGACGCCGCCGGCCGCGACGCCTGGCACTGGGCCCAGGGCCTCCTCGCGCTGGTGCTGCTCGTGATGGCCCTGCCGGGCCGCCGCGCACGCCTCGACGACGACCTCCCCGAGGAGGACGCCGCCATCCCCGCCCAGGCCGACGCCGCCGGGGAAGGCCGGCGCGCCCGCCGCCTGCGCGCGGAGGCCGAGGCCGAACAGCGGCCCGCGACCCCGACGGCCGCCGTCGCCGACCCGTACGCGCAGATCCCCGCGCAGCAGGCCTACGGCGAGGAGGGGTACGCGTACCAGGACTACCCGTACGAGCAGCGGCAGGCCCCGCAGGAGCCCACCCGGGAGCAGTACGCCGAGCCGTACCCGTACCCGCCCCAGGACCCCTACCAGCAACAGCAGCAACAGCAGTACCCGTACCAGTACGAGCCGTACGAGAACACCTACGGACAGCACGAACCGCGTCCGGACGGGAGCCCCCAGCAGTGAAGCAGCGCGCACCCCTGACGCTCGCG
This sequence comes from Streptomyces sp. NBC_00513, assembly GCF_041431415.1. Lineage (GTDB taxonomy): Bacteria > Actinomycetota > Actinomycetes > Streptomycetales > Streptomycetaceae > Streptomyces. The sequence continues at coordinate 3,305,720 of NZ_CP107845.1, read as the reverse complement.
GCGGTGGCCGCCGCGCTGGCCGCCGTCACCGGCATCGCCTCACTGACCGCCCCCGCCGCCCCGGCCGCCGAGGGCGCCGCGGGCGCCTCCCGGATGCCCGTGGAACGGTCCGTGCTGACGTGCCCCGCACCCAGCACCTCGGACATCGCGGAGACCACGTACACCTCGATCACCCCCGGCAAACCGGGCGCCCGCGGCACGGCCCGGCTCCTCACCAGGGACGGCAAGCCCGTCGTGCAACCCAAGGAGCCGGGCAAGCCCGCCGGAGCCGCCGCCTCGGGCGCCGAGGCGCCCCCGCTGACCGGCTTCGCCGACGGGGCCATGGCCCCCGGCTGGACCGCCCAACAGACCACCAAGGTCGCGGTGGGCCAGTCCCGCGGCCTCCTCGGCGTCGCCTGCACACCGCCCGGCACCGACTTCTGGTTCCCCGCCCTCAGCAGCGCCAAGGGCCGCCTCGACTCCATCCACCTGACCAACCCGGACGACACCGAGGCCACCGTCCAGGTGAAGCTGTACGGACCGGACGGCCTGCTCAAGGACAAGCCCGGCAGCCCCGAACGGCTCCCCTACAAGGTCGACCCCCGCGCCAGCGCCAAGGTGATGCTGTCCGACTTCCTCCCGGGCACCCAGCTCACCGACCTCACCGCCCGCGTCACCGTCGTCACCGGCCGGGTCGGCGCCACCGCGCAGATCGCCGAGGAGGGAGTCGGCGTCGACTGGCTGCCGGCGTCCACCGGACCCACGGGCAGCCTCGTCCTGCCCGGCATCCCGGCGGACGCCACCTCCGTCCGGCTCGTCGCCTTCGCCCCCGGCGAGGACGACGCCGACCTCAACCTGCGACTGGCCGGCCCCGGCGGCTCCATCAGCCCGGCCGGCAACGAACAACTGCACGTCAAGGCCGGCATGACGGCGAGCGTGGACCTCAAGGACCTCACCCGCGGCGAGGTGGGCTCCCTCCACCTGACCCCCGCGGACCCGAAGAAGGCCACCCCGATCGTCGCGGCCGTCCGCGTGGTCCGCGGCACCGGAGCCAAGCAGGAGCTGGGCTTCCTCCCGGCCACCGCCCCCGTGGGCGCACGGGCCACCGTCGCGGACAACCGGCTCGACGACAAGGCGACCCTGCTCGCCCTCACCGCCGCGGGCGGCAAGGACGCGAAGGTCCGCGTCACGGCCTCACCGGGCACCGACGGCGGCGAACCCACCGTCAAGGAAGTCACCGTCAAGGCGGGAACCACCCTGGCCGTGTCCCCGCCGCCGGTCCCCACCGGCGCGAAGGGCGCCTACGCCCTGACGCTGGAAACCCTGTCCGGGGGCCCCGTGTACGCCTCCCGCACGCTGACCCTGCCGCACGAGGGCATCCCCATGTTCACCATCCAGCCCTTCGCCGACGACCTCTCCACGGTCTCGGTCCCCAAGGCCGTCGAGGACCTCTCGATCCTGACCAGGTGAACCGCCGCGGGGCTCCGCCGGCACCCGGCGAAGCCCCGCGCCGCACGCGCCGGCGGGGCCGTCAGTCCTGCTGCCCGTACCGCGGATCCACGATCTCCGGCGAGAGCCCCAACAGCTCCGCCACCTGCTCCACCACGATCTCGTGCACCAGCACGGCCTTCTCGTCGCGCCCCTTCGCCCGGATCTCCACCGGCCGCCGGAACACCACGATCCGCGCCGGTCGCCCGTCCCGGGCCTCCACCAGCCCGCCGAGCGGCACCGCCTCGTCGTTCCAACCACCGTCCGCGCCACCCGGCGGCCCCGGCACGTCCGCGACCACGAACTCCACCTCGGCGAGCTGCGTCCAGCGCCGCTCCAACCGCTCCACGGAATCCCGTACGAGATCACCGAACAGCTCCGCCCGGCTCGCCGACAGCGGCACCTGAGGTGGCGCCACCGGCCCCCGCATCCCCCGCCCGTGGCGGTCGCGCCGCCGGGGCCTCGGCTCGTGGGGGGTCCCTTCGGGACTCGTGGGAATCGGGGGCTTCAGCGGGCTGTCCGTCACCCTCGCAGGGTAGCCGTCACCCTGCCCCCCGGCAGGGCCTCCCGGCGGGCACGGCCCCATGTCGTACCGCGAGCAATCCGGCCGGGGTCGGGGCCCGTTCAGGGCGACACGGGGGCGTACCCGGTGGGGGAGTCGTCGCGGCCCGGTCAAGAGTGCGGTACCGTCCAACGTCGTGAGCCTTGTACGTCGCTGTTCGCGCACCGCGTGCGGCCGCCCTGCCGTCGCCACACTGACGTACGTCTACGCCGACTCGACCGCAGTTCTCGGCCCGCTCGCCACCTACGCCGAACCCCACTGTTACGACCTGTGCGCCGAGCACTCCGAGCGCCTGACCGCCCCCCGGGGCTGGGACGTGGTGCGCCTGACCGACGGTTCGGCCCCCTCCCGCCCCAGCGGCGACGACCTCGAAGCCCTGGCCAACGCCGTGCGCGAGGCGGCCCGCCCGCACGACCGCGCGGCCCAGGCGGGCGGCTCCGGACCCGGCGCCCCCACCCCCGGCGAGACCCGAAGAGGACACCTGCGCGTCCTGCGCTCACCCGACTCCTGACCCCGCCCGCCGCCCCTCGGCTCCTCCGAAAGGGCGATCCGGGCACAGGGTAGGTTTGCCCCACCGCACGGATCCTTCAGGGGGGCAGGCAGTGGCCGCAGATCTTTCGAACATCGTCAAGGCGTACGACGTGCGCGGCGTCGTGCCCGACGAGTGGGACGAATCGCTGGCCGAACTGTTCGGCGCCGCCTTCGTCGAGGTCACCGGCGCCACCGCCATCGTGGTCGGCCACGACATGCGCCCCTCCTCGCCCGCCCTCTCCGGCGCCTTCGCCCGCGGCGCGGCCGCCCGCGGCGTGGACGTCACCCTGATCGGACTGTGCTCCACCGACCAGCTGTACTACGCCTCCGGCACGCTGGACCTGCCCGGCGCGATGTTCACCGCCTCGCACAACCCGGCCCGGTACAACGGCATCAAGCTCTGCCGCGCCGGCGCCGCCCCCGTGGGCCAGGACACCGGCCTCGCCACCATCCGCGAACTCGCCGAGAAGTGGACCGACGAGGGCGCCCCCGCCGTCCCCGCCGGCACCGTCCCGGGCACCATCACCGAGCAGGACACCCTCACCGGGTACGCCGACCACCTCAAGGCCCTGGTCGACCTCACGGCCGTCCGCCCCCTCAAGGTCGTCGTCGACGCGGGCAACGGCATGGGCGGACACACCGTCCCCACCGTCTTCGAGGGCCTCCCGCTGGACCTCGTCCCCATGTACTTCGAACTCGACGGGACCTTCCCCAACCACGAGGCGAACCCCCTCGACCCGAAGAACCTCGTCGACCTCCAGGCCCGCGTGCTCGCCGAGGGCGCCGACCTCGGACTCGCCTTCGACGGCGACGCCGACCGCTGCTTCGTCGTCGACGAGCGCGGCCAGGGCGTCTCCCCCTCCGCCATCACCGCCCTCGTCGCCGCCCGCGAACTGGCCCGCAACGGCGGCACCGGCGTCGTCATCCACAACCTGATCACCTCCTGGTCCGTCCCCGAAGTCGTCAAGGAACACGGCGGCACCCCCGTCCGCACCCGCGTCGGACACTCCTTCATCAAGCAGGAGATGGCCACCTCCGGCGCCATCTTCGGCGGCGAGCACTCCGCGCACTACTACTTCAAGGACTTCTGGAACGCGGACACCGGCATGCTCGCCGCGCTCCACGTCCTCGCGGCCCTCGGCGGCCAGCCCGGCCCCCTCTCCGACCTGGTCTCCTCCTACGACCGCTACGTCGGCTCCGGCGAGATCAACTCGACCGTCGCCGACCAGGCCGGCCGCACCGCCCTCGTCCGCAAGACCTACGGCACCCGGGACGACGCCACCGTCGACGAACTCGACGGCCTGACCGTGACCACCGCCGACTGGTGGTTCAACCTGCGCCCGTCCAACACGGAACCGCTGCTGCGCCTGAACGTCGAGGCCCGCGACACCGCGACCCTCGAAAAGATCCGCGACGAGGTCCTCGCGCTCGTCCGCGCGTAGCCACCCCGCCCCACAACAAGCCGCCGGCAGCACACCGGGCCGGGCCGCGTCACACGCGGCCCGGCGGTACGCTGACCTCGCCCAATCCGCATGTTCGAAGGGAAGCGCCCCATGCCGCTCGAAGCCGGCCTCCTGCAGATCCTCGCCTGTCCCGCCTGCCACTCGCCCCTCGACGACAAGTCGGCCGACGAGACCACCCCCGAGCTGATCTGCACCGGCCAGGACTGCGGCCTCGCGTACCCCGTCCGTGACGGCATCCCGGTCCTCCTCGTGGACGAGGCCCGCCGCCCCGCCTGACCCGCCCGCGCAGACGCTGAGACCGGTTCCGTCCCCCGGGGCCCTCGCCCCCGGGTCCGTCCACACACAGCCGGAGGCCGCCATGCTCGACGAGTCACTCCTCGACGACCCGGACGCCCTGGTCCGCGCCGACCGCCGGGGCCTGCTCCGCGGCGCCGCCGACGCCGGAGCCAGGGTCCGCACCGCCGCCCGGCACGCCGCCGAGGCCGGCCTGGCCGACCTGCGGCCCGACGGCCGCCCCCGCGCCGTGCTCATCGCCGGCTCCGGCACCGCCGCAACCGGCGTCGCCGACCTGCTCGGCGCCCTCGCCGGCGCGTCCGCGCCCGTCGTCCGCCTGGACCCCACCGGCGTCGCCCACGCCTCCGGCGCCCTGCGCTGGACGCTGCCCGGCTGGGCCGGACCGGTCGACCTGCTGCTCATCGCCACCACCGACGGAACCGAGCCCGGACTGGGCCTCCTCGCCGAGCAGGCCTACCGCCGCGGCTGCACCGTCGTCGCCGTCGCCCCCGAACGCTCCCCGCTGACCGAGTCCGTCGACGGCGCCCACGGAGTGCTCGTACCGATGGCCCGGGCCCCGTACCAGGAGTACGACGAATCCGCCGCGGCCGGCCCCGGCGCCCTGTGGGCCCTGCTCACCCCGCTGCTGGTCCTCCTCGACAAGGTCGGACTCGTCACCGCGGCCCCCGCCACCCTCCAGCTCGTCGCCGACCGGCTCGACCGCACCGCGGAGCGCTGCGGACCGGCCATCGTCACCTACTCCAACCCGGCCAAGACCCTCGCCTCCGAACTCGCCGAATCCCTCCCGCTCATCTGGAGCGAAGGCCTCGGAGCCGGCCCGGCCGGACGCCGGTTCGCCGCGACCCTCGCCGAACTCGCCGGCCGGCCCGCCCTCGCCGCCGAACTCCCCGAGGCACTGCCCGCACACGGCGTGCTCCTCGCCGGGGCCCTCGCCGCCGGCGCCGACCCCGACGACTTCTTCCGCGACCGCGTCGACGAACCCCAGGCCCTGCGCGCCCGCGTCGTCCTGCTGCGCGACCGACCCACCGGCGGCCTCAGCGCCGCACCCGCCGCCCGCGAGCTCGCCCTCGGCCACGACACGGCCATCAGCGAACTCGAACCGGAGGAGGGAACCGAGTTGGAACAGCTCGCCGAACTCCTCGCCATCACCGACTTCGCCACCGCCTACCTGGCGTTGGCGTCAGGGGGACACCGCTGAGGCACACCCGTGCCCGCCTGCCCAGCCCCACATCAAGACCCAGGAAGACGACGATGGACCGTCTGACGAACACCATCCGCCCCTACGCCTGGGGATCGACCACCGCGATCCCCGCCCTCCTCGGGGTCGAGCCCACCGGTGAACCCCAGGCCGAGATGTGGATGGGCGCCCACCCCGGCGCCCCGTCCCGCCTCGATCGCGGAGCCGGCGAGGTCAGCCTCTCGGACGTCATCGCCGCCGACCCCGAGCGCGAGCTCGGCGCCGCCACCGTCGCCAGGTTCGGCCCCCGACTGCCCTTCCTCCTCAAGCTCCTCGCCGCCGGGGCCCCGCTCTCCCTCCAGGTCCACCCCGACCTGGAACAGGCCAGGGCCGGCTTCGCGGACGAGGAGCGCCGCGGCGTCCCGATCGACGCGGGCCAGCGCAACTACAAGGACGCCAACCACAAGCCCGAGATGATCTGCGCCCTCACCCCCTTCGACGGCCTGTGCGGCTTCCGCGCCCCGCTGGAGACCGCGGAACTCCTCGCCGGCCTGGAGGTCGACTCCCTCAAGCCGTACGTCGACCTGCTGCACGCCCACCCCGAAGAGGCCGCGCTGCGCGAGGTCCTCACCGCCGTCCTCACCGCCGACCGCACGGAGATGGCCCGAACCGTCACCGAGGCCGCGGCCGCCGCCGCGCGCCTCGGCGGCCGCTACGCCCCGTACGCGGCACTCGTCCACGACTACCCGGGGGACCCCGGCGTCATCGCGGCCATGCTGCTCAACCACGTACGGCTCCAGCCCGGCGAGGCCATGTTCCTCGGCGCCGGCGTCCCACACGCCTACATCGACGGACTCGGCGTCGAGCTGCTCGCCAACTCCGACAACGTGCTGCGCGCGGGCCTCACCCCCAAGCACGTCGACGTTCCCGAGCTGCTGAAGATCGTCGGCTTCGAGTCCGGCGACCCCGCGGTGCAGCGCCCCGAAGGCGGCGCCGAGGAGGTCTACGAGACCCCCATCGACGAGTTCCGGCTCTCCCGCTTCCTCCTCGCCCCCGGCGGCGCCCCCCGGTCCCTCCCCGACACGGCCCCGCAGATCCTGCTCTGCACCGCCGGCGCCCCGCAGGCCGGCGAACTGACCCTGGCCCCAGGCGAGTCCGTCTTCGTACCGGCCGGCGAAATGGTCGAACTGTCCGGTAGCGGTACCGTCTTCCGCGCCACCGTCGTGGTCTGACGTACCGTCCCTACCGGCGGCTGCGACAATATGCGGCCGTAGCGCGGCTCCCCGGCCCAGGGGCGCCGCATCGAGGAAGGGACACCCAGCACCCATGAGCGCGTCGGGCGGTACCAGGGCGATCGTGGCGGCACTCGCCGCCAACCTCGCCATCGCCGTAGCCAAGTTCGTGGCCTACGTCTTCAGCGGCTCGTCGTCGATGCTCGCGGAGAGCGTTCACTCGCTCGCGGACTCCGGCAACCAGGGGCTGCTGCTCCTCGGCGGCAAGAAGGCCAAGCGCGAGGCCACCCCCCAACACCCCTTCGGGTACGGGCGCGAGCGCTACATCTACGCCTTCCTGGTGTCCATCGTGCTGTTCACCGTCGGTGGCATGTTCGCCATCTACGAGGGCATCGAGAAGATCAACCACCCGCACCCGATCGAGCAGTGGTACTGGCCGATCGGCGTCCTCGTCTTCGCGATCATCGCGGAGTCCTTCTCCTTCCGCACCGCCATCAAGGAGTCGAACGAGATCCGCGGCTCGCTCACCTGGGCCCAGTTCGTCAAGCGCGCCAAGGCCCCCGAGCTTCCCGTCGTCCTCCTCGAAGACCTCGGCGCGCTCATCGGCCTGGTCCTCGCCCTCGGCGGCGTCGGTCTGGCCCTGGCCACCGGCGACGGCGTGTGGGACGGCATCGGCACCCTCTGCATCGGCGTCCTGCTGATCATCATCGCCATCGTGCTCGCCGCCGAGACCAAGTCGCTGCTGCTGGGCGAGGCCGCCGGCACCGAGGACGTCGACAAGATCACGGCCGCCCTGGTCGACGGTGACGTGGTCACCGGCGTCATCCACATGCGCACCCTGCACCTCGGCCCCGAGGAACTGCTCGTCGCCGCGAAGATCGCCGTCCGGCACGACGACACCGCGACCGAGGTGGCCAACGCCATCAACGAGGCCGAGGCCCGCATCCGCGCCGCGGTCCCGATCGCCCGGGTGATCTACCTGGAGCCGGACATCTACAACGCCGAGGCCGCCGCGGCCGGCGCCAACCCCGCGGCCACCCCCGGCGGCGATCCCGCCCACTGACACACCCCGAGAACGTGCGAAGGCCCCCGCCGCCCACCGGCCGCGGGGGCCTTCGCACGTCCCGGCCCGGCTACGCGATCTCGCGCAGCACCGCGAGGACGGCCCGCTCGTCCGGTGCGGACCGCAGTCGGGCCCGGAAGTCGATGTCCATCAACTTGCGGGACAACAGGGCCAGGATCCGCAGGTGTTCGTCACCGGCGGCCGCCTCCGGCACCGAGATCATGAAGACCAGGTGGGCCTTCGTACCGTCCGGCGCACCCCACTCGACGCCCTCGTCGGACCGGGCGAAGCCGACCGTGGGGCTCGTCACCGCGTCCGTCTTGGCGTGCGGGATCGCGATCGACTCGCCGAGCCCCGTCGCCCCCCGCGCCTCCCGGGCGAGGGCGACCCGTACCAGCTCCTCCACGTCACGGACGTTGCCGGTGGCCGCGAGCATCTCCGCCATCTCGCGGATCGCCGCCTCCTTGGTGTCCGCGACCAGCTCCGTCCTCACGGTCCGCGCGGTCAGGTACCCGGAGAGCACCTCGGCCCCACCGTCTTCCGCGCCGTCGTCCGTGCCGGCCGAAGGCCCCGCCACGACCGTCGTGTTCGCGGTCGCCTTCGCGCCGCCGGCACCGGCACCGGCGGCCCGCGGGGCCGGGACCGACCCCTCGGTCGCGCCCGCCGCACCCGCGCCCACCCCGACGAGCACCGGCTCGGGCACCGCGCCCGGTACCGGCGCGGAGGAACGGCTCCGCCGCTCCTTGATCCCGATCAGCGCGTTGGTCGTCAGCGCGGTGACCGCGACACCCGCGGCGATGGCGACGAAGAACATCGCGAGACCGCTCACCGCGCCGAACAGCGCGACGATCGGACCGCCGTGCGGCACCGAGTTCTCGACCCCGGCCATGCCCGCGACGGCGCCGGCCACCGCCCCGCCGAGCATGTTCGCCGGGATCACCTGCGCCGGTCGCGCCGCGGCGAACGGGATGGCGCCCTCGGATATGCCGAAGAAGCCCATGAAGAGAGCGGCGATGCCCGTCTCCCGCTCCTGATCGCCGTAGAGCTTGCGCCGCAGCAGCGTGGCCAGGCCCTGGCCGAGCGGCATGACCGGGATGGCGGCGGCGGCCATGCCCATGACGGCATTGTTCGTGCCGATGAGACCCACGGCGACGAGGAAGGCCGTCTTGTTGACCGGACCGCCCATGTCGAAGGCGATCATCAGGCCGATGAGGGCGCCGAGCACGATCGCGCTGGAGCCGGTCATCCCGTTCAGCCAGTCGGTCAGGTGCGTGAACACCCAGGAGATCGGCCGCCCGATCACGTAGATGTAGAGCAGACCGAGAGCCAGCGTCGAGACGATCGGGATCACGATGATCGGCATGATCGGCTGGACGAACCTCGGGACCTTGACCTTCTTGATCCAGATCACCAGGTAGCCGGCGAGGAAGCCCGTCGCGATGGCGCCCAGGAACCCCGCGTTCGCCTCCGCCCCGTAGACGGTCGTGGCCTCCGCGGCCAGGAAACCGCCGAGCATGCCCGGCACCAGCGCGGGCCGGTCACCCAACGCGAAGGCGATGTACCCGGAGAAGATCGGCAGCATCAGCTTGAAGCCGAGGCCGCCGAGGGCGTTCACGTAGAACCAGAACGACCCCTCGTCGAAGGTGATGCCCTTCGCGGACGAGTGGCCGCCGAGCGCGATCGAGACGGCGAGCAGCAGACCGCCCACCACCACGAACGGGATCATGTGCGAGACGCCGTTCATCAGCGCCTTGTACGCGGCGCTGCGCTCGTTGCCGCCGCCCCCGGAGTTCTCCGACGACGTCGCCCCCGACTGCACCGGCGCGCTCCGCACCCGCTCGATCAGCTCCTCGGGCCGGTGGATCCCGTCCGCCACCCCCGTCGACAGGACCCGCTTGCCCGCGAACCGCGTGCGATCGACCTCCTTGTCGGCGGCGATGATGATCCCGTCCGCCTCCTTGACATCGTTGTCATCGAGTACGTTCTCGGCCCCTATGGACCCCTGGGTCTCCACCTTGATGTCGACGCCGAGCCGCTCCGCGGCCTGCTGGAGCTTCTCCGCCGCCATGTAGGTGTGCGCGATCCCCGTGGGGCACGCGGTCACGGCGAGCAGCTTCAGGCGCTTGCCCACGCTCTCGCCCCCGCCACCGGGAGGGCCTGCCGGACTGGTCACTGAGATCTCCTTCGTGCCGTAGGTCCTGCGGGATCGCACTCACGACCCGATCCACCGCATCCTTCTACACGCGAGGGGCCGACCAAAAGACCGAAAGGCCCTGAACCCCTGCGCCGGACGGCCCGAGTCCGCTTGGCACTTCTTCTCCGGCCCGCTGGGGCTCACCGGGCCGGTCGGTGTAGATTCGTCACCAGTGTCAGGCGTCGCTGCTGATGGCGGTCGGGCGGTCCTCGTGACCGGCCGAGGGGAGAGAGGGCCCCCGACGGACTGTGCTCGGTGCACGGGTCCGCCCATGCACGGCTCAGCCGTACCCACCCTCTCGAACCATGAGGAGCAGCACCCATGGACTTCAAGGTCGCAGACCTCTCCCTCGCCGCCTTCGGCCGCAAGGAGATCACCCTGGCCGAGCACGAGATGCCCGGCCTGATGTCGATCCGCGCCGAGTACGCCGAGGCCCAGCCGCTGGCCGGCGCCCGCATCACCGGCTCCCTGCACATGACCGTGCAGACCGCCGTGCTCATCGAGACCCTCGTCGCCCTCGGCGCCGACGTCCGCTGGGCCTCCTGCAACATCTTCTCCACCCAGGACCACGCGGCCGCCGCCATCGCGGTCGGCCCGAACGGCACCCCGGAGAACCCGCAGGGCGTCCCCGTCTACGCCTGGAAGGGCGAGACGCTGGAGGAGTACTGGTGGTGCACGGAGCAGGCGCTGACCTGGCCGAACACCCCCACCGGCGGCCCGAACATGATCCTCGACGACGGTGGTGACGCCACCCTCCTCGTCCACAAGGGCGTCGAGTTCGAGAAGGCCGGCGCGGCCCCGGACCCGTCGACGGCGGACTCCGAGGAGTACGCCCACATCCTCACCCTGCTGAACCGCACCCTCGGCGAGTCCCCGCAGAAGTGGACGCAGCTCGCGTCCGAGATCCGCGGCGTGACCGAGGAGACCACCACCGGCGTCCACCGCCTGTACGAGATGATGGCCGAGGGCACCCTGCTCTTCCCGGCGATCAACGTGAACGACGCCGTCACCAAGTCGAAGTTCGACAACAAGTACGGCTGCCGCCACTCCCTCATCGACGGCATCAACCGCGCCACCGACGTCCTCATCGGCGGCAAGGTCGCGGTCGTCTTCGGCTACGGCGACGTCGGCAAGGGCTGCGCCGAGTCCCTCCGCGGCCAGGGCGCCCGCGTCATCGTCACCGAGATCGACCCGATCTGCGCCCTCCAGGCGGCCATGGACGGCTACCAGGTCGCGACCCTGGACGACGTCGTGGAGACGGCCGACATCTTCATCACGACCACGGGCAACAAGGACATCATCATGGCCTCGGACATGGCCAAGATGAAGCACCAGGCCATCGTCGGCAACATCGGCCACTTCGACAACGAGATCGACATGGCCGGCCTGGCCAAGATCGACGGCATCGTCAAGGACGAGGTCAAGCCCCAGGTCCACACCTGGAAGTTCCCCGACGGCAAGGTCCTCATCGTCCTCTCCGAGGGCCGCCTGCTGAACCTCGGCAACGCGACCGGCCACCCCTCCTTCGTCATGTCGAACTCCTTCGCGGACCAGACCCTGGCCCAGATCGAGCTCTTCACGAAGCAGGCGGAGTACCCCACCGACGTCTACGTGCTCCCCAAGCACCTCGACGAGAAGGTGGCCCGCCTCCACCTCGACGCCCTCGGCGTCCGCCTCACCACCCTGCGCCCCGAGCAGGCCGCCTACATCGGCGTCAAGGTCGAAGGCCCGTACAAGGCCGACCACTACCGCTACTGATCCCCGACGGATCCGCGGCACGGCACCACAGGCAGGCCCCCGGCACCACGCCGGGGGCCTGCCCCGTCCCCGCCCCCAGGCCCCCGACCACCCAGGCCCCTGCGGCCATCCGAGAATTGGGACCCGATGCCCCGCGGCCGCTACTCGCTCCACGACCCGCACGACCACACGCCCCTCGGCGAGGAACACTTCCACTGCGCGCCCGGCCCCTCCGGATGGCGCTACGTGGCCCAGCGCACCACCCCGAACGGCGATCACGCCGGCTCGGTGGACCTGGCCGTCGACGAGATCGGCCGCCCCATCCGGCTGGAGGTCAACGCCTCCGGCTGGCAGGTCCGCGGCGCCGCCATCGACGGCGTCACCTGGGTCCGCACCGATCCCGCCGGCGCGGAGGCCACCGAGGGCAACGTCCGGGCGCCCGGATTCACCGGCACCTCGCCGGCCTTCCTCATCGCGACGACCCGCCTGCTGCGCCTGACCCCGGGCGATCCCGCCACCCGCGTGCGGCTCCTGGCCCTGACCGACCCGGTCCTCGCCGCCCGCACGGTCGACCAGGCCTGGGAGCTCACCGGCCGCGAGGAACACCCCACCGACAGCGGCCCGCTCGCCGTGGACGCGTACCGCGTCACGGCCCTGGACACCGGCGAGGTGCACACCGTGCACATCGCCGGCGATGTCGTCCTCTCCGCCCCCGGCATCGAACTCGAACACCTGGAGACCCCGCCCTCGACGTTCGAGGACCCGGCCCCGTAGTCCCTCGCGGTCACCGCCTCACGCGGGCGGCGCGAACCCGGTCCCGCCGCGCGGCGGCTCGACGGGGGAGCCCTGCGCCGGAGCGACCACCGCGGGGTGGACGACCGGCGCGACCACCGGCGCCGTCACCACCGGCGCGGGCACCGCGGGCATCGCTCCGTACGGGACGGGAGCCGCCGCGGCCTGCGCTCCGTACGCGGCCGGCCGCGGAGCCGCCCGGAAGGCCCGCGCCGCGTCGCGCGACTGCCGCTCGTGCACGACGGCCATCAGGAACGCGGCGGCCGGCACCCCCGCCGGCGGCGGGGTCCCGGTACGCGCCACGACCTCGTCCGCGAGCTTCGCCGCCATCGCGGCGCCCGTGTGCGGGTCCAGCTGGTTCATACGCGTCAGGTACTGCCTGATCGTCAGCCACAGTCCGTCCGGTACGGCCGACAGGTCCAGTCCCGTGAACCGTCCCGCCAGCCACGGCGGCGGCGGAGGAACCGGCATGACCCGCGCTCCGGGCACCCGCTCCCGGACCACGAGCGTCCCAGCGAACACGTCGCCGAGCCGTCGCCCGCGCGACGACACCAGCGAGGCGATGCACGCCACGCTCCCGAAGGTGATCAGCAACTCCACGACGCCCATCGCCCCGCGCACCAGCGCGTGCCGGAACCGGATGGGTCCGCCGTCCTCCCGCACCACGCGCAGCCCCAGCGCCAACTTCCCGAGCGAGCGTCCGTGGGTGAGCGTCTCCACGGCGATCGGGACACCGACCAGCACCAGCAGGAACATGCCCACCGACACGGCGGCCTGGGCCGCGTCGTCCAGCGAGGCCGTCGCGAACACGATGCCGATCGAGACGAGCAGGTACCCGGCGCCGTAGACGAGCGCGTCCAGACAGATCGCCAGCGCCCGGCTCGGCAGTCTCGCAGGCCTCAACCCCAGGACGACCGCGTCCCCCGTCACCAGATCGCTCACTGACGCGCACCCTTCATCCGCCCTGACCCGCCCCTGTTTCCCCCAGTCTGCCAAGCTGACCACAGGAGAAGTAAGCCGTAACGGCTGGGCTGGGGCAGGGGAGCGGTAAACGGAATGGATGTCGACGTCTTCGTGGCGGCCCACCAGGCGCAGTGGGCGCGTCTGGAACAGCTCCTCGGCCGGGGCCGTCGGCTCACGGGCGAGGAGGCGGACGAACTCGTCTCGCTCTACCAGCGCACCTCCACCCACCTGTCCCTGATCCAGTCGAGCGCCCCGGACCCGATGCTCATCGGCCGTCTCACGCAGCTCGTCGCGCGCGCCCGCGCCGCCGTCACCGGCGCCCGCCGCGCCGGCTGGCGCGACGCCGCCCGCTTCTTCACGGCCGGTTTCCCGGCCGCCGTCTACCGCAGCCGCCGCTGGTGGATCCCCACGGCCGTCCTCTCGATAGCCGTCGGCGTCCTGCTCGGCTGGTGGATAGCCACCAACCCCGAGGCACAGAGCGTCATCGCCGCACCGGACGACCTGAGGCGACTCACCAAGCCGGGTGGCGAGTACGAGACGTACTACTCCAGCCATCCCGCGGCCTCCTTCGCCGCCAAGGTCTGGACGAACAACGCGCAGGCGGCCGCGATGTGCCTGGTCCTGGGCGCGTTCCTGGGGCTGCCGGTTCTCTGGATCCTGTTCCTGAACATGGCCAACCTCGGCGTCGGCATCGGTCTGATGGCTTCGGCCGGTCGCCTCGACGTCTTCCTGGGCCTGATCCTTCCGCACGGCCTGCTCGAACTGACCGCGGTCTTCGTCGCCGCCGGCATGGGCCTGCGCCTGGGGTGGACGGTCATCGACCCCGGGCCCCGCACCCGCCGCGCCGCCCTCGCCGAACAGGGCAGAGCCGCCCTCGGCATGGCCATCGGCCTCGCCTTCATCCTCTTCATCTCCGGCCTCATCGAGGGCTTCGTCACTCCGTCCGGCCTCCCCACCTGGGCCCGCATCACCATCGGCGTCGCCGCCGAGGCCGCCTTCCTGGTTTACGTCTACGTCCTGGGCGGCCGCGCCGCCCGAGCCGGCGACGTGGGCGACGTAGAGGAAGCCGACCAGACGGCGACGCTCCCCACCGCGGCCTGATGTGCGGACGAGCCGGCCGAGCTGCTAGTCTCCTCGTCGTCCCGCAAACACCGTTGACACGGTCGCAGCGGGGAGGTAGATTCGAACGGTTGCCTCGAACTGGACAAGTTCGGCAGTGATGGTTTAACGTCTCTCTCGCCCCCAGGAATTGAATTCCGAGTGGGCACAATCGACTCTTCTTCCAGAAAGTCTGAAGCCGGGAAATCCGGTGGAAAACCTCTGATAGAGTCGGACTCGCCGGAAAGGGAAACGCGAAAGCGAAGAACTGGAAAGCGAAACCCGCTTCGACCGGGAATCGGACACGAAAGAGTCTGATAGAGTCGGAAACGAAGGAAGCGCCCGGAGGGCCTGGAAACAGGAACGAAGGAAGCGTCCGTTCCTTGAGAACTCAACAGCGTGCCAAAAATCAACGCCAAAAGTTGATACCCCGTCCATTTCGGTGGATGAGGTTCCTTTGAAAAAGACCTGTGAGGTCGCAGCTTTCGGGTTGTGGTGCTTGCAGGCGATTACACAGCGAGGATGCAGTGGTCGATCGGTCTTATTCCGACATGATCGGCCCGCTCTAAGTGCGTGTGCACCCGATTACGGGTAAACATTCATGGAGAGTTTGATCCTGGCTCAGGACGAACGCTGGCGGCGTGCTTAACACATGCAAGTCGAACGATGAAGCCCTTCGGGGTGGATTAGTGGCGAACGGGTGAGTAACACGTGGGCAATCTGCCCTTCACTCTGGGACAAGCCCTGGAAACGGGGTCTAATACCGGATAACACTCCTGCCTGCATGGGTGGGGGTTAAAAGCTCCGGCGGTGAAGGATGAGCCCGCGGCCTATCAGCTTGTTGGTGGGGTAATGGCCCACCAAGGCGACGACGGGTAGCCGGCCTGAGAGGGCGACCGGCCACACTGGGACTGAGACACGGCCCAGACTCCTACGGGAGGCAGCAGTGGGGAATATTGCACAATGGGCGAAAGCCTGATGCAGCGACGCCGCGTGAGGGATGACGGCCTTCGGGTTGTAAACCTCTTTCAGCAGGGAAGAAGCGAAAGTGACGGTACCTGCAGAAGAAGCGCCGGCTAACTACGTGCCAGCAGCCGCGGTAATACGTAGGGCGCAAGCGTTGTCCGGAATTATTGGGCGTAAAGAGCTCGTAGGCGGCTTGTCACGTCGGATGTGAAAGCCCGAGGCTTAACCTCGGGTCTGCATTCGATACGGGCTAGCTAGAGTGTGGTAGGGGAGATCGGAATTCCTGGTGTAGCGGTGAAATGCGCAGATATCAGGAGGAACACCGGTGGCGAAGGCGGATCTCTGGGCCATTACTGACGCTGAGGAGCGAAAGCGTGGGGAGCGAACAGGATTAGATACCCTGGTAGTCCACGCCGTAAACGTTGGGAACTAGGTGTTGGCGACATTCCACGTCGTCGGTGCCGCAGCTAACGCATTAAGTTCCCCGCCTGGGGAGTACGGCCGCAAGGCTAAAACTCAAAGGAATTGACGGGGGCCCGCACAAGCAGCGGAGCATGTGGCTTAATTCGACGCAACGCGAAGAACCTTACCAAGGCTTGACATATACCGGAAAGCATTAGAGATAGTGCCCCCCTTGTGGTCGGTATACAGGTGGTGCATGGCTGTCGTCAGCTCGTGTCGTGAGATGTTGGGTTAAGTCCCGCAACGAGCGCAACCCTTGTCCTGTGTTGCCAGCATGCCCTTCGGGGTGATGGGGACTCACAGGAGACCGCCGGGGTCAACTCGGAGGAAGGTGGGGACGACGTCAAGTCATCATGCCCCTTATGTCTTGGGCTGCACACGTGCTACAATGGCCGGTACAATGAGCTGCGATACCGTGAGGTGGAGCGAATCTCAAAAAGCCGGTCTCAGTTCGGATTGGGGTCTGCAACTCGACCCCATGAAGTCGGAGTTGCTAGTAATCGCAGATCAGCATTGCTGCGGTGAATACGTTCCCGGGCCTTGTACACACCGCCCGTCACGTCACGAAAGTCGGTAACACCCGAAGCCGGTGGCCCAACCCGTAAGGGAGGGAGCTGTCGAAGGTGGGACTGGCGATTGGGACGAAGTCGTAACAAGGTAGCCGTACCGGAAGGTGCGGCTGGATCACCTCCTTTCTAAGGAGCACAGTACCGATTGCAGACAAATGTTCTGCACGGTCAGCTCATGGGTGGAACGTTGATTATTTGGCACGGTCTTCCAAGACATTCTGCAAGTACTGCCCTCGGGCGTGGAAAGCGGTGATGGTCGCGGAGGGTCGTGCCTGGCACGTTGTTGGGTATCTGAGGGTACGGCCGTAAAGGTTGTATCTTCGCGATGCCGGCCCCAGTGAACTCGCCAGCTTGTCTGGGGGGTGATGGGTGACTGGTCGTTGCTTGAGAACTACACAGTGGACGCGAGCATCTGTGGCCAAGTTTTTAAGGGCACACGGTGGATGCCTTGGCACCAGGAACCGATGAAGGACGTGAGAGGCCGCGATAGGCCCCGGGGAGCTGCCAACTGAGCTTTGATCCGGGGGTGTCCGAATGGGGAAACCCGGCAGTCGTCATGGGCTGTCACCCACTGCTGAACACATAGGCAGTGTGGAGGGAACGAGGGGAAGTGAAACATCTCAGTACCCTCAGGAAGAGAAAACAACCGTGATTCCGGGAGTAGTGGCGAGCGAAACCGGATGAGGCCAAACCGTATGCGTGTGATACCCGGCAGGGGTTGCGCATGCGGGGTTGTGGGAATTCTTTTGATCGGTCTGCCGGCCGGTCGGCGAGTCAGAAACCGTTGATGTAGTCGAAGGACATGCGAAAGGTCCGGCGTAGAGGGTAAGACCCCCGTAGACGAAACATCAGCGGCTTGCTTAAGAATCTCCCAAGTAGCACGGGGCCCGAGAAATCCCGTGTGAATCTGGCGGGACCACCCGCTAAGCCTAAATATTCCCTGGTGACCGATAGCGGATAGTACCGTGAGGGAATGGTGAAAAGTACCGCGGGAGCGGAGTGAAATAGTACCTGAAACCGTGTGCCTACAAGCCGTGGGAGCGTCGCGCATTGAGTTTACTCAATGCGTCGTGACTGCGTGCCTTTTGAAGAATGAGCCTGCGAGTTAGCGGTGTGTAGCGAGGTTAACCCGTGTGGGGAAGCCGTAGCGAAAGCGAGTCCGAATAGGGCGATTGAGTTGCACGCTCTAGACCCGAAGCGGAGTGATCTAGCCATGGGCAGGTTGAAGCGGAGGTAAGACTTCGTGGAGGACCGAACCCACCAGGGTTGAAAACCTGGGGGATGACCTGTGGTTAGGGGTGAAAGGCCAATCAAACTCCGTGATAGCTGGTTCTCCCCGAAATGCATTTAGGTGCAGCGTCGTGTGTTTCTTGCCGGAGGTAGAGCACTGGATAGGCGATGGGCCCTACCGGGTTACTGACCTTAGCCAAACTCCGAATGCCGGTAAGTGAGAGCACGGCAGTGAGACTGTGGGGGATAAGCTCCATGGTCGAGAGGGAAACAGCCCAGAGCATCGACTAAGGCCCCCAAGCGTACGCTAAGTGGGAAAGGATGTGGAGTCGCAGAGACAACCAGGAGGTTGGCTTAGAAGCAGCCACCCTTGAAAGAGTGCGTAATAGCTCACTGGTCAAGTGATTCCGCGCCGACAATGTAGCGGGGCTCAAGCGTACCGCCGAAGTCGTGTCATTCCAGCACATACCCCCAACGGGGGCTGGGATGGGTAGGGGAGCGTCGTGTGCCGGGTGAAGCAGCAGCGGAAGCTAGTTGTGGACGGTTCACGAGTGAGAATGCAGGCATGAGTAGCGATACACACGTGAGAAACGTGTGCGCCGATTGACTAAGGGTTCCTGGGTCAAGCTGATCTGCCCAGGGTAAGTCGGGACCTAAGGCGAGGCCGACAGGCGTAGTCGATGGACAACCGGTTGATATTCCGGTACCCGCTTTGAAACGCCCAATATCGAATCCTCTAATGCTAAGGCCGTGAAGCCGTTCCGGACCCTTCGGGGAAAGGAAAGTGGTGGAGCCGCCGATCCAAGGTGGTAGTAGGTAAGCGATGGGGTGACGCAGGAAGGTAGTCCAACCCGGGCGGTGGTAGTCCCGGGGTAAGGGTGTAGGCCGAGGGGTAGGCAAATCCGTCCCTCATTAAGGCTGAGACCTGATGCCGAGCCGATTGTGGTGAAGTGGATGATCCTATGCTGTCGAGAAAAGCCTCTAGCGAGTTTCATGGCGGCCCGTACCCTAAACCGACTCAGGTGGTCAGGTAGAGAATACCGAGGCGTTCGGGTGAACTATGGTTAAGGAACTCGGCAAAATGCCCCCGTAACTTCGGGAGAAGGGGGGCCATCACTGGTGATCGGATTTACTCCGTGAGCTGGGGGTGGCCGCAGAGACCAGCGAGAAGCGACTGTTTACTAAAAACACAGGTCCGTGCGAAGCCGTAAGGCGATGTATACGGACTGACGCCTGCCCGGTGCTGGAACGTTAAGGGGACCGGTTAGTGCGCTTTCGGGCGTGCGAAGCTGAGAACTTAAGCGCCAGTAAACGGCGGTGGTAACTATAACCATCCTAAGGTAGCGAAATTCCTTGTCGGGTAAGTTCCGACCTGCACGAATGGCGTAACGACTTCTCGACTGTCTCAACCATAGGCCCGGTGAAATTGCACTACGAGTAAAGATGCTCGTTTCGCGCAGCAGGACGGAAAGACCCCGGGACCTTTACTATAGTTTGATATTGGTGTTCGGTTCGGCTTGTGTAGGATAGGTGGGAGACTTTGAAGCAGCCACGCCAGTGGTTGTGGAGTCGCCGTTGAAATACCACTCTGGTCGTGCTGGATGTCTAACCTCGGTCCGTGATCCGGATCAGGGACAGTGTCTGATGGGTAGTTTAACTGGGGCGGTTGCCTCCCAAAGGGTAACGGAGGCGCCCAAAGGTTCCCTCAGCCTGGTTGGCAATCAGGTGTTGAGTGTAAGTGCACAAGGGAGCTTGACTGTGAGACCGACGGGTCGAGCAGGGACGAAAGTCGGGACTAGTGATCCGGCGGTGGCTTGTGGAAGCGCCGTCGCTCAACGGATAAAAGGTACCCCGGGGATAACAGGCTGATCTTCCCCAAGAGTCCATATCGACGGGATGGTTTGGCACCTCGATGTCGGCTCGTCGCATCCTGGGGCTGGAGTCGGTCCCAAGGGTTGGGCTGTTCGCCCATTAAAGCGGTACGCGAGCTGGGTTTAGAACGTCGTGAGACAGTTCGGTCCCTATCCGCTGTGCGCGTAGGAATATTGAGAAGGGCTGTCCCTAGTACGAGAGGACCGGGACGGACGAACCTCTGGTGTGCCAGTTGTCCTGCCAAGGGCATGGCTGGTTGGCTACGTTCGGGAGGGATAACCGCTGAAAGCATCTAAGCGGGAAGCCTGCTTCAAGATGAGTATTCCCACCTCCTTGAGAGGGTAAGGCTCCCAGTAGACGACTGGGTTGATAGGCCAGATGTGGAAGCCCGGTAACGGGTGGAGCTGACTGGTACTAATAGGCCGAGGGCTTGTCCTCAGTTGCTCGCGTCCACTGTGTTAGTTCTGAAGTAACGAACTGTGTTCATATCCGGTTGGTTAACTTCATAGTGTTTCGGTGGTCATAGCGTTAGGGAAACGCCCGGTTTACATTCCGAACCCGGAAGCTAAGCCTTTCAGCGCCGATGGTACTGCAGGGGGGACCCTGTGGGAGAGTAGGACGCCGCCGAACAATCATTGTGGGAAAGCCCCGCACCCTTCAGGGTGCGGGGCTTTTCTGCGTTCCAGACCCTTTTCCCGTTCAGGAGATCTTCCCCTCGGGGCGGCGCGGGTGACTGTGCGCGTACGCGGCGGTGGAGTGGCGGACCACGACCACGTCGGAACGCGGCCGGGCCCGCCGGGGATGGACGGCCAGTTCCGGCCGGGCCGTCGTGAGGTCGGGCGCCGTCCGACGCCCGGCGGGGTCCACCACGGCGCCGATCGTGCCGTCATGCGGCCCGCCGTAGGGGCTACAGACGACCGGCGGCCTTGAGGGCGAGATAGGCGTCGGCGAGGGCCGGCGCCAAGTGTTCCGGGGCGGCGTCGACGACGTGGACACCGTGGCGGGCCAACTGGTCCGCCGTGCGCTCGCGTTGAGAACGGGTCTGGGTGCCGGCAGCGGCCTCGTACACGGCGTCGATGCTGCCGCGGGCAGTCGTCATCTCCGCCACCCGGGGATCGGCGACCGAGGCCAGTACGACGGTGTGGCGCTGGGTCAGCTGCGACAGCAGGGGGAGGAGACCCTCCTCGATCGGGGCGGCGTCCAACGTGGTCAGCAGGACCACCAGGGAACGGCGCGGGGCGCTGCGCAGGACCGTGGACACCAGGGAACGCGCATCGGTCTCGACGAGCTCCGCCTCCAGGGTCGCCATGGCGTTGACGAAGGCGGGCAGGGTGTCGGCGGCCGAGCGGCCCTGGACCTGGGCGCGCGGCCGGCGGTCGTGGGCCAGCAGGTCCACGCGGTCGCCGGCGCGGACGGCCAGGGCGGTGAGGAGGAGCGCCGCGTCCAACGCGGAGTCCAGGCGGGGGGCGTCGCCGACACGGCCCGCCGCCGTGCGTCCGGTGTCCACGCAGATCAGGATGTGCCGGTCGCGCTCGGGGCGCCACGTACGGACGGCGACCTTGTTCTGGCGGGCGGTGGCCCGCCAGTCGATGCTGCGGGTGTCGTCGCCCGGGACGTAGTCGCGGAGGCTGTCGAACTCGGTGCCCTCGCCGCGCGTGAGGACGCTGGTACGGCCGTCCAGTTCGCGCAGGCGGGCCAGCCGGGACGGGAGGTGCTTGCGGCTGGTGAACGGGGGCAGGACCCGGACCGTCCACGGGACGGTGTGGGTGCCCTGGCGGGCCAGGAGACCCAGGGGACCGTAGGAACGGATGGTGACGCGGTCGGCCCGGCGGTCGCCGCGGCGGGTGGGGAACAGACGCGTGGTCAGCCGACGCCGTTCGCCCGCCGGGATCGACACGGTGTGACGGGACGCGGCGCCCTCCGTACCCGGGCGCCAACTGCTCGGGGGCCAGGCGTCACGGACCCGGGCGCGGAGCCTGCGGGTGCCCGGGTTGGTGACGGTGAGGTGGACGTCGGCGTGTTCGCCGAGACGGACCGAGGTGTCGCCGGAGCGGGCCAGGCCGAGTGTGCGCACGGGTACCGCGAGGGCGTAGTCGACCGCGCAGGCCAGGGCCAAGGGGCCGTTGACCGCCAGCATCCCCGTCCAGCTCGGTTCGAGGATGCCGACGGGGATGCTGCCGAGTGCCGCGAGCAGGGCGGCGCGTCCGGTGAGGGCCATCAGCGCGGGACGGGGACGTGGGACAGGATCGCGGTGATGACGGCGTCGGCCGTGACGCCTTCCATCTCGGCCTCCGGGCGCAGTTGGACGCGGTGGCGGAGCGTGGGCAGGGCGAGGGCCTTCACGTCGTCGGGCGTCACGTAGTCACGGCCCACCAGCCAGGCCCAGGCGCGGGCGGTGGCCAGCAGGGCGGTCGCGCCGCGCGGGGAGACGCCGAGGGTCAGCGACGGCGATTCGCGGGTGGCGCGGCAGATGTCGACGACGTACGCGGCGATCTCCGGGGAGACGGTGGTCGTCTCGACGGCCTTGCGGGCGGTTTCGAGTTCCGCGGGGCCGGCGACGGCGCGCAGGCCGGCGGCGTGCAGGTCGCGCGGGTCGAAGCCGGCGGCGTGCCGGGTCAGGACGCCGATCTCGTCCTCGCGGGAGGGCAGCGGGACGGTCAACTTGAGCAGGAACCGGTCCAGTTGCGCCTCAGGGAGGGGGTACGTGCCCTCGTACTCGACCGGGTTCATCGTCGCGGCGACGAGGAACGGCTCGGGCAGCTTGCGGGGCACGCCGTCGACGGTGACCTGGCGCTCCTCCATCGCCTCGAGGAGGGACGACTGGGTCTTCGGAGGCGTCCGGTTGATCTCGTCCGCGAGGAGGAGGTTCGTGAACACCGGGCCGTTCTGGAACGAGAACTCGGCGGTGCGGGCGTCGTAGACCAGCGAGCCCGTGACGTCACTGGGCATCAGGTCGGGGGTGAACTGGACGCGCTTGGTGTCGAGTTCGAGGGACGCGGCGAGAGCGCGGACCAGGAGGGTCTTCGCGACGCCGGGGACGCCTTCGAGGAGGACGTGGCCCCTGCACAGGAGCGCGACGACGAGACCGGTGACGGCGGAGTCCTGGCCGACCACGGCCTTTCCGATCTCGGTGCGGAGCGCTTCCAGTGAGGAACGGGCGCTGTCCGTGGTGGCCGTCATGAGGAGCGGACCTCTCTTTCGAGGGCGTCGAGGTGGTCGGCGAGCGCGACGAGTGCCGCGTCGTCGGCGGGTGTGGAGCCGAAGAGACGGGCGGTGAGGTCGTGGGCGCCGTCCGCGGAGAGGCGGGCGGACACGGCCGGGACCAGGGCGGCGGGTTCGTGGGCCTGGACGGTCGGTACGCCGACCAGTGCGGCGAGGCGTTCGCGGGAGGCGGCGCGCAGCACGGTGGCGGCGCGGTCGCGGGCCCCTGACAGGCGGTAGAGGCGGGCGCGGCCCTCGGTGGCCTCGGACGCGCGGACGGCGACGGGCAGCTTCTCGGTGACGAGGGGGCCGAGTCGGCGGGCGCGCCAGAGGGCGGCGAGCACGGCGGCCACGAAGAGTTGGAGCAGGGCCCAGCCCCAGCCGGCCGGGATGAGGTCGAAGAGGGACTTCTCCTCGGCGGGGGGCTCGCTGTCGCCGCTCTGGTCGGCGAGGCCGGGCAGGTACCAGACGAGTTCCGGTCGGGAGCCGAGGAGTTGCAGGGCGAGGGAGGCGTTGCCCTGCCGGGCGAGTTCCTCGTTGAGCAGGATCGACTCGGAGCCCAGGAGGACGGTGTCGCCTCCCCTGGTCGTGCCGGGGAGGACGACGAGGGTGGGGTGGCCGTCGCTGGGGTAACAGGCGACGGCCCCCGGGAGGTCGGTGGTGTAGCGGAGGCTGTCGCCGGTGGCGGCGCGGCCCGCCGACACGGCGGCCGGCAGGGAACAACCGGGGTCGAGGTTCTCCTCGTCGGCGTACGAGGCGGTGCGTACTCCGGGGGCCAGGTCGGCGAGGCTGCGGCTGCCGGCGCCGAGCAGGACCGTGCGGCCTCCGGAGAGGTCCATGGCGGAGCGCAGGGCGCCGCGCCGGGTCGTGTCGAGCACGTCCGGGTCGGTGACCAGGAGGGTGGTGTCGGGGCCGGCCGCGGCGGCGGCCTCGGCGACGGTGGTCACGACGCGGGTGGTGACGCCGCGTTCCTTGAGGAGTTCGGCCACGGCGCGGCTGCCGTACGGGTCGGCCGAGCGGGGGTCGAGGTAGCCGTGGCGTTCCTCGGACTGGAGGGCGGCCAGGGTGACGGCGCCGACGAGCAGGAGACCGATGGCGATCAGGAAGCCGCGGGCGCGGACCCACCACAGGGCGCCGCCGGTGGCCGCGCCGCCCGACGGGGTGCGGGGGACGTCGGGGGCGGGGGCGCCGGTCGGGTTCGGGGCGGTGGTGCCGGTCATGCCGTGGGTCCCGTCAGGAGCGGCTTGGCGCGTTCCAGGGTGAGGTCGAGGGTGCGCAGGCGGTCGTAGGTGTCGGGATCGCCGGTGCGGCCGCCGTAGGTGACGTCGTCGAAGGCGCGGGCCGCCGCGCGGAGGTCGTCCCCGTGTTCGGGCAGGGAGACGGCGGCCTCGGTGGCCGCCTCGTCGGCGGTGCGGCCGGGGCGCGGGTCGAGGAGGGTGCGTTCCTCCAGGGAGCGGACGACGGCACGCATGCGTTCCTGGACGGCCTCGGTCCAGCGGCCCGCGGCGGCGTGGGCATCGGCGGTCGCGCGGTGGTCGGCGGCGCTGCGGAGGCCGTCGTCGAAGAGGAGTCCCGGGCCGGCCGCGGTGCGGCGGGGGGAGCCGAGGCGCCACCACAGGGCGGCGACGGCCAGGGCGACCAGGACGAGGACGGCGAGCAGGCCGAAGCCGCCTCCGGGGGTCGCCCCGGAGGCGGAGTCGAGGAAGTCGCCCAGCCACTCCCAGAACCTGTCGAAGGCGCGCTGGATCAGGCCCGGGTCGTTGCGGTGGTAGGCCGACTTGGACAGCTCGCGTTCGGCGGCCTCGCGGGCGGCGTCCCGCGGTGTCGTCAGTGGTGGCGTCTCGGCGGCGGGCAGCAGGGCCGCGGCGCCGATGGTGATGAGTCCCCCCGTGCTCATCGGTCCGTCAGCCCCCGTGGCCCGGGGCGGCGCCCGGGTGCGGGTCGGTGGCGGTGTCGATGCCCGCCGCCCGGGCGAGGTCCAGGTCGAGGGCCTCGCGGCGGATGCGCTGGTCGACGTAGAGCAGGACGGTGACGCCGGCCTGGATCGGCATGGTGATCGTCTGCGCGATGATCAGGGCGACGCCGCCGAAGATCAGGAAGCCCCAGGAGGAGGAGGCCGAGCCGTCCATCACGCTGTCGAGGCCGTTGCCGAAGCCGAAGACGCCGATCATCGAGAGAGGGTAGTAGATGATCCCCGTGATGATCGCGGTGATGATGCCGGTCAGCAGGGTGATGCCGAAGATGCGCCACCAGGAGCCCTTGACGAGCTTCCAGGAGCGGGCGATGGCCTTGGAAACGGTGCTCTTCTCCAGCATCAGCGCGGGGGAGGCCAGGCTGAGGGCGACGCCCAGCCACACGATGACCGGAGCCAACACGAGCAGGGTCAGCGCCGCCAGGGCGAGGCTCTCGAAGAGGAACGCGGGCACGATCAGCACGCCGACGGCCACGGTCAGCGCGAGGCCCACCAGCAGGGTGAGTCCGATCAGGCGCGGCAGTTGCGAACGGGATTCGCGCCAGGCGGTGGCGACGCTGGAGGGTTGGCCGAGGATCGCCCGACTGAAGATCATCGTGAGCATGGCGGTGGCCAGGATCGTGCCGAGGATCTGGACGAGGTAGGTGGCGCCCGTCAGCGCGATGTATCCGACGATGTCACCGGCGGACAGGTCGACCGTCGAACCGCCGCGCGGGTACGTGTCCAGGTCCGCCAGGACGTACTTCTGCACGAGCACGCCGAAGACCTGGACGATCACGGCCACGACCAGGGTGATCGGCAGGACCGAGCGCCAGTGGCTGCGCATGGTGCTGACGGCGCCGTCGAGGATCTCGCCGAGGCCCAGGGGGCGCAGCGGGATGACACCGGGCTTGGCCGCGGGCGGCGGGCCCCAGGGGGCTCCGGGGTGGCCGTACGGGCCGTACTGGGCTCCGTACTGGTTGCCGTACTGGCCGCCGTAGGGGGATCCGTACGAGGGGCCGCCCTGGGCGCCGGGCTGTTGGCCGGTTGATCCCCAGCCGGGGCCCTGCTGCGGCTGCGGGGCCTGCGCGGGAGCCGGCTCGCCGGTGCCGGGGTTCGACCACTGGCCGGGCGGCGGCTGGGCGGCGGACCAGCGGGGGTCGTCGGAGGGCTGTGCGGGCGGTTGTGTGCCGCCGGCGCCGCCCTCGCTGCCGGAGCCCTTGCTCCCCTGGCCGTCCTGACCGCTGCGGTCCTCGGAAGGGGAGGATCCGGGCGTGGCCCAGCCCGGAGAGTCGTTCATGTCGCTCCTTCACGTGCGTCTGCTGCGGCGGGGGCGCTGGTTTGGCTGCCATCGTGCCACGTGGGAACGTCGGGTGGACCGGCCCTCCCCCGGAATCCGAGCCGCTCGCGCCTTCAATTGTCGCTCGGATCCGGGGCAGACTGGTCGCCCTGATCACCACGCAGGTCCGAGGGGCGATTTCCAGCCCTTTTGGCTGTGGGACAGCTCACCGCCAGGTAACGATTAGCTAATGGGATGATGTCAAGCATGAAGGGACGAGTCCTTGTCGTCGACGACGACACCGCGCTGGCCGAGATGCTCGGCATTGTGCTGCGTGGAGAAGGTTTTGAGCCGTCGTTCGTAGCTGACGGTGACAAGGCGCTGGCTGCCTTTCGGGAGGCGAAGCCGGATCTGGTCCTGCTCGACCTCATGCTGCCCGGACGGGACGGCATAGAGGTCTGCAGGCTGATCCGGGCGGAGTCGGGAGTGCCGATCGTCATGCTCACGGCCAAGAGCGACACGGTCGATGTGGTGGTGGGCCTCGAATCCGGGGCCGACGACTACATCGTCAAGCCGTTCAAGCCGAAGGAGCTGGTGGCCCGCATCCGAGCCCGCCTGCGCCGGTCGGAGGAGCCCGCGCCCGAGCAGCTGACCATCGGTGACCTGGTCATCGACGTGGCCGGCCACTCGGTCAAGCGCGACGGTGCGTCCATCGCCCTGACCCCGCTCGAGTTCGACCTGCTGGTCGCCCTCGCGCGCAAGCCCTGGCAGGTGTTCACCCGTGAGGTGCTGCTGGAGCAGGTCTGGGGATACCGGCACGCCGCGGACACCCGGTTGGTCAACGTGCACGTACAGCGACTGCGCTCCAAGGTCGAGAAGGACCCGGAGCGGCCCGAGATCGTCGTGACGGTGCGCGGTGTCGGATACAAGGCCGGGCCGAGCTGACATGAAGGCCGGCATGCCCCGGGGAGGCTCCCGCAGGGGGGTCCTGCGGGGCGGCCGGCTGCTCCGGGACGGAGCACCCGGCGGCCCCGTGCTGCGGCTGTTCGTGCACCTCGCACGACGGCCGCTGCTTCCGGCTGTCCGGATCTGGCGGCGCAACATCCAACTCCGGGTGGTCGCGGCCACCCTGCTGATGTCGCTCGCGGTGGTCCTCGCCCTCGGCTTCGTCGTCATCGCCCAGGTCAGCAAGGGGCTCCTCGACGCCAAGGAGGAGGCCGCCCAGAGCCAGGCCGCGGGAGGCTTCGCGGTCGCACAGGAGAAGGCCAACACGCCGTTCGCGGCGGACGGGCCCGACGCCAACGACAACAAGGTCGGACGCGACGCCAGCACCTGGATGAACTCCCTCGTCAAGCAGCTGGCCAGTGGTGGCCAGACCGCCTTCGAGGTCGCCGCGCTCGGCGCCGGCACCGGCGAGGAGAGCGGGCCCGGGCCGGGAGCCCAGGGAGTCAAGGGCGCCCGCGCCTCCGGCAACGTCGATCCGACGGCCAGCGTCCCGGCCTCGCTGCGGCGGGCCGTCAACCACGCCACCGGCACGTTCAAGACGTTCTCCCAGATCCGCTACACCGCCGGCGCCGAGGAGAAGGCGCCCGAACCCGCGCTGGTCATCGGCAAACGACTGACCGACATCAACGGGGCCCCTTACGACCTGTACTACCTCTTCCCGCTGAGCCAGGAAGAGGAGTCCCTCAACCTGATCAAGGTCACGATCGCCACCGCCGGGGTGTTCGTCGTCGTGCTGCTCGGGGCCATCGCCTGGCTCGTCGTGCGTCAGGTCGTGAACCCCGTGCGGATGGCCGCCGGGATCGCGGAGCGGCTGTCCGCCGGGCGGCTCCAGGAACGCATGAAGGTCACCGGCGAGGACGACATCGCCCGATTGGGCGAGGCTTTCAACAAGATGGCCCAGAACCTCCACACGAAGATCCAGCAGTTGGAGGACCTCTCCCGGATGCAGCGCCGGTTCGTCTCGGACGTCTCGCACGAGCTGCGGACCCCGCTCACGACCGTACGCATGGCCGCCGACGTCATCCACGACGCGCGCGTCGACTTCGACCCCGTCACAGCCCGCTCCGCCGAACTCCTCGCCGGACAGCTCGACCGGTTCGAGTCGCTGCTCGCCGACCTCCTGGAGATCAGCCGCTTCGACGCGGGCGCCGCCGCGCTGGAGGCGGAACCCATCGACCTGCGGGAGGTCGTCCGCCGGGTCATCGACGGCGCCGAACCGCTCGCCGAGCACAAGGGCAGCCGGATCCGCGTCCTCGGCGACACGCAGCCCGTCATAGCCGAAGCCGACTCGCGGCGCGTCGAGCGGGTGCTGCGCAACCTCGTCGTCAACGCCGTGGAGCACGGTGAGGGCCGCGACGTGGTGGTGCGGCTCGCGTCCGCGGGCGGGGCCGTCGCCGTCGCCGTACGGGACTACGGCGTCGGACTCAAGCCGGGCGAGGCCACCCGCGTGTTCAACCGCTTCTGGAGGGCCGACCCGGCCCGCGCCCGCACCACCGGCGGGACCGGCCTCGGCCTGTCCATCGCCGTCGAGGACGCCCGGCTGCACGGCGGCTGGCTCCAGGCCTGGGGCGAACCCGGCGGCGGCTCGCAGTTCCGCCTCACCCTGCCCAGGACCGCCGACGAACCGCTGCGCGGATCCCCGATCCCGCTGGAGCCGGAGGACTCGCGGTCCAACCGGGCCAGGGCCGCCGCCGAGGCCGCCGGCCGCGGCGACGCCCGCGGCAACGGCGACGGACGGCGGCAGGGGGGTCCGGGCGCCTCCACCGCCGAGCGTTCCGCGATACCGCCGCGCTCGGCCGTCGCCGGAGCCGTGCCGGTGCCCGCGGACCCCACGGCGCTGCCCGGCAACGGAGCGCGCGTCGTCGCCCGGCCGGCCGACCAGGCAACCCAGGAGGATGGATCCGGTGGACGCTGAGCGTGAGCCCGCGGGCGTACGGGCGCCGCGGCGGGGCACCGCCCGGGTCGGCGTCGCCGTCGGCGCGGTCGGTTTGCTGCTGGCCGGTTGCGCCTCCATGCCCGATCGGGGCGAGGTCCGCGAGGTGCGGGCCTCGCAGGGCGTCGACTCCCAGGTACGGGTCTTCGGTGTGCCGCCGGCCGACAAGGCCAGCCCGACCGACATCGTCGACGGCTTCCTGGAGGCGATGACCAGCGACGATCCGCAGCTGGAGACCGCCCGCAAGTACCTCACCGACGACGCGGCGAAGAACTGGAAGCCCGGCTCGACCGTCACCGTGCTCTCCGCCGGCCTCGACCGGTTCCCCGTCCAGGGCGACAAGGAGTCCGAGGGGCACCGCTGGAAGGTCACCGGCAAGAAGCTGGCGACCGTGGACGAGCGCAGTGCCTACCAGCCGGAGACCGGGGGCGGCCGGTACGAGGAGTACCTCCAGCTGGTCAAGTTCAAGGACCAGTGGCGGATCGCGACGCCGCCCAGCACCCTCGTGCTCAGCGAGTCCGACTTCCAGCGCATCTACAAGCCCGTCAACAAGTACTACTTCGGTGACGGGACGCTGGTCAACGACCCGGTGTACGTGCGCCAGCGCAGCGATCCCGACTCGCGGATGGACCCGACCACCCAGACCGTGCAGTCGTTGCTCGCCGGTCCGTCCAAGTGGCTCGGGCCGGTCGTCACCACCAGCTTCCTGACCGGGACGGAACTGGCCCCGGGCACCAAGTCCCTCTCCCTGGACGGTCAGAACACGCTGCGCGTGCCGCTCAAGCTCGACAACAAGGCCGCGCACGTCCCGCAGTCGCAGTGCCAGAAGATGGCCACCCAACTCCTCTACACCATCAAGGACCTGACGGCCTCCCGGCTGGACCGGGTCGAACTCCAGCGCGCCGACGGCAGGACCACGCTGTGCTGGGTGACGCGCGCCTCCGCCGCGCCGCTGGCCAACCGGGTGCCGAGCCAGGTGCACCAGTACTACGTCGACAAGGACTCCCGGCTCGTCCGGATGTCGCTCAACGTGGCCGCGGAGGAGCAGCAGCCGCAGGAGAAGCCCGAGTCGGTGCCCGGACCGCTGGCCACGGCGGCCACGTTCAAGGTGGGCACCGCCGCCGTCACCTACGACGAGAAGCGGGCCGCGGTCGTCTCCGAGGACGGACGCGGGCTGTACGTGGTCAACATGACGACCGCCGGTCCGATGCCGCCGGCGCTGCTGAGCAGCAAGGGCAAGCTCTCCGCGCCGAGTTGGGACGCGCACGGCGACCTGTGGGTCGCGGACCTCGATCCGCAGAACCAGGGGCTGTGGCGGGTGCCCGGCGGTACCGGCGCCCCGCAGAAGGTGGATGTCGCGGGCCTGGACGACGGGAGGATCACCGGGCTGAAGGCCTCCCCGGACGGGGTGCGGATCGCGCTGCTCGTCCAGAAGGGCGACGGCCGCAAGAACCTGTACGTCGGTCGGATCGAGCGGCCCGAGCGCAAGGGCGACGTCTCGCCGGTGTCGGTGCGCGAACTGCGCCCGGCGGCCCCGCAGATGGCGGACGTGATGGCGATGAGCTGGGCGCCGCGCGGCAGGCTGCTGGTCGTGGGCAAGGAGAACGGCGGGATCACACAGGCCCGCTACATGCTCGCCGACGGGTCGATGGTGGCGGCGAGCCTGCCCGGAGCGGCCGGTCTGACCGGGATCGGGGCGTACGAGGACGAGGCGCAGCCCGTGGTGGCCTCCTCCGACGAGGACGGCATCGTGTGGCTGCCGCCGGGTGCGCAGTGGCGCACGGTGGCGGCGGGCGGCCGGGCCCCGGTCTATCCGGGCTGATCCCGCTGATCCCGCTGCCCGGTGGTTGTCCACAGGGGTGGCGGGCGGCCGGGACGCGCCGGCAGGGTCGTGGTGTGCGACCTGGGGTGCGGGAGTGGTGGCGGGAGCTGTCCGGGCTGGTCCTGCCGGTGGACTGCGCCGGCTGCGGGCTCTCGCGCGTCCTGGTGTGTCCGGACTGTCTGGAGGCGCTCGGCGGGGCCGGGGCGGGTCGGGTCAGGCCGTCGCCGGCGCCCCCGGGACTGCCCGGGGTGCACGCGGGCGCGGTGTACGCGGACGCCGTCCGCGAGGTCGTACTGGCCCACAAGGAGCGGGGAGCGCTGCCCCTGGCGGGCCCGCTCGGGACCGCCCTCGCGGCCGCCGTGCTGTCGCTGCCGGGCGGGGGCGGCGGTGGGGCGGCGGCGGGCGGGGTGGCCCTGGTGCCCGTGCCCTCCGCGCGGCACCGGACGCGGGCGCGCGGGCACGATCCCGCGCGCAGGATCGCGCTGGCCGCGTCGGCCGGTCTGCGCGGGAAGGGGGTTCCCGCGCGCGTGGTGCCCGTACTGAGGCTGCGCCGGCGGGTGGCGGACCAGGCGGACCTCGGGGCGCGGGAACGCCGGGAGAACGTCGCCGGCGCCCTCGTGGCGGGTCCGGCCGGCGTGCGGTCGGCGGCCGGGGCGCGGATCGTGGTGGTGGACGACCTGATCACGACCGGGGCGACGCTCGCGGAGGCGGCCCGGGCGCTGCGGGCAGGCGGTCTGCGGGTGGCGGGCGCCGCGGTGGTTGCGGCTCCCGCGGACTCCTTCGTACCGGCGGAGTCTTTCGTTCGGATTCGGTCGACAACCCGTGTGGGACGAAAAACTTGCGAATAGTTCAGGAACTGCCGGGGAAGGCGCATCGTTGCAGGTAGTAAGAGGGAAGCACCACCTGAACGGAGGTAGGTTCCGGTAGCGGGTGCCGACAACCGCCATTGAGGGATATGTTCGGTTGTGAGGAACTGGCGATCCTTGGGCCCCATGCCATCGGAGCACCAGTCCGCCCGTTTTCGGGATCTTTTTGGGATCTTCGGTCAGAGGGTGTCCCTCTACTCCGAAGTCGGTGGGATGTAGATCTTGCCGATGGGGGAGGAGGAGGTGAAAGTCGCCAAGTCCGAGGCTCCGGTGAACACCGGGGTCTGGTGCGAAAGGGAGACGCTTCGCCCCTGGTGGCGGAGCTATCCGGGAACGGAGTTCTGCGTGGACATCGTCGTCAAGGGCCGCAAGACCGAAGTGCCCGAGCGGTTCCGCAAGCACGTGGCAGAGAAGCTGAATCCCGAGCGGATCCAGAAGCTCGACGCCAAGGTGATCAGCTTGGACGTCGAGGTGTCCAAGGAGCACAACCCGCGGCAGGCCGACCGTTCCGACCGCGTGGAGATCACCCTGCACTCGCGGGGCCCCGTCATTCGGGCGGAAGCCGCAGCCGCCGACGCGTACGCGGCGCTGGACCTGGCTCAGGACAAGCTGGAGGCCCGGCTGCGCAAGCAGCACGACAAGCGGTACACCCGCCGCGGCAATGGCCGGCTCTCCGCGGCCGAGGTCGCCGACGTCGTGCCGGGCGTCGCGCAGCTCGACGGCAACGGCGAACTCGTCACGGACGAGGCGACCGACGGAGTGCCGACCACCAAGGTCGGACCCCTCGACGTGCAGGGCGAAGGCCCGCTGATCGTCCGGGAGAAGACCCACTCGGCCTCGCCAATGTCGCTGGACCAGGCTCTGTACGAGATGGAGCTGGTGGGTCACGACTTCTATCTGTTCGTCGACTCCGAGACCAAGCTGCCCAGCGTCGTCTACCGGCGCCACGCCTACGACTACGGCGTCATCCACGTCAACCCGGACGGTGCCTCCAGCGCGGAGGAGCCGCGTGGCGGCGCGGGTGGATCGCTCGGCGGCTGAGCACTCGACCCCTGCCCTCGTGGGACGCCGGCGGGCGTCCCGCGGGGGCACCCGTACGGCTCGTATGAGCCGGCCGGGTCCTCGTCGGGCCCCCTCCCGGTGCCGCGGGCATGGAATCATGGCGAGCAGTCAAGCGGCGGCCGACCCCGTCGGGTTGGACCGGCGGCTCAGCACATGCAGGGGGAGGAACGATGGCGGACAGCTTCGGGCCGGTGCGCGGTGACGACGGCGCGGGCTGTCGTGAGACGGAGCGGGGGGTCCGCGGAGACGGAGTCGCCGGTTCCGGTGAATCCGGTGACGCGGCCCGGGAACCCATTCGGGTGCTCGTGGTCGACGACCACGCACTCTTCCGGCGCGGGCTGGAGATCGTCCTCGCGCAGGAGGAGGACATCCAGGTCGTCGGTGAGGCCGGGGACGGCGCGGAGGCGGTGGACAAGGCCGCCGACCTGCTGCCGGACATCGTGCTGATGGACGTGCGGATGCCCCGGCGCGGCGGGATCGAGGCGTGCACCTCGATCAAGGAAGTCGCCCCCTCCGCCAAGATCATCATGCTGACGATCAGCGACGAGGAGGCCGACCTCTACGACGCGATCAAGGCGGGCGCCACGGGATACCTCCTCAAGGAGATCTCCACGGACGAAGTGGCCACGGCCATCCGGGCCGTGGCGGACGGCCAGTCGCAGATCAGTCCCTCGATGGCGTCGAAGCTGCTGACCGAGTTCAAGTCGATGATCCAGCGGACGGACGAGCGGCGGCTCGTGCCGGCGCCGAGACTGACGGACCGGGAGCTGGAGGTCCTGAAGCTGGTCGCCACCGGGATGAACAACCGCGACATCGCGAAGGAACTGTTCATCTCGGAGAACACCGTGAAGAACCACGTGCGGAACATCCTGGAGAAGCTGCAACTGCACTCCAGGATGGAGGCCGTGGTGTACGCGATGCGGGAGAAGATCCTGGAGATCCGCTAGCCGGTCGTGTGCGCGGGACCCGTACGGGCGCGCCCTACAGGGCGGCCAGTTCCGCCGTGACGGCCGCCGCTTCGGCCGCCGTGCCGGCGCGCTCGACGCGCACCGTGTCGCAGCCGACCCAGGAGGCCGCCTCGCGCAGTGCCTCGGCCATGGGGCGGGCGGCGGCGGGATCGGTCAGGGAGAGCTGGCGGGCCACCAGCGTGGTGCCCTCCCGGGCGGGGTCCACCCGGCCCCGGAGTCGCCCGCCGGCCAGCAACGGCATGGCGAAGTACCCGTGTATCCGCTTGGGCTTGGGCACGTACGCCTCCAGGCGGTGCGTGAACCCGAAGATCCGCTCGGTGCGCGGTCGGTCCCAGACCAGCGAGTCGAACGGCGAGAGCAGCGTCGTGCGGTGCCGGCCCCGGGGTGTCGTGGCCAACGCGGCCGGGTCGGCCCAGGCCGGCTTGGACCAGCCCGCCACCTCCACCGGGACCAGCCCCGACTCCTCGACGACCGCGTCGAACTGGGCTCCCCCCAGGCGGTGGTAGTCCGCGATGTCCGCACGGGTCCCGACGCCCAGCGACCGGCCGGCCAGCGCCACCAGCCGGCGCAGGCACTCGTGGTCGTCCAGGTCGTCGTGGAGCAGGGCGTCCGGGACGGCCCGCTCGGGCAGGTCGTACACGCGTTTCCAGCCACGTCGCTCGGCGCAGACCACCTCGCCCGTGTCGAGCAGCCACTCCACCGCGATCTTGGTCTCGGACCACTCGAACCACTCGCCGCCGTTCTTGGCGCCGCCCAGCTCGGTGGAGGTGAGCGGGCCCTCGGCCCGGAGCCGGTCCAGGACCGTCCTGGTCGAACGCTCCTTGTCCTCCAGGACGTGCCAGCGGTGACCGCGCGCCCGCCGGGCGCGACGGCGGAACGCGAAGTGCGGCCACTCCTCGATCGGGAGGATGCAGGCGGCGTGCGACCAGTACTCGAAGGCGTGCCGGTCCGACCAGTACGCCGCCTCCACGGCGGGCCGGCCGACCGCGCCCAGGCGTGCGTACGGGATCAGTTCGTGCGAACGCGCCAGGACGGAGATCGTGTCCAGCTGCACCGCGCCCAGGTGGCGCAGGACGCCCCGGACGCCGCCCCGGCGGTCGGGCGCGCCGAGGAAACCCTGCGCGCGCAGCGCGATCCGGCGGGCCTCGTCGGCGGAAAGGGACACGGTCGGCGCCGGCACGGTCGTCATGCCCGCACCCTAGGCGGTGCCACTGACATCACGACCCCGCGGCCCCACGCCCCGTCACGCCGAGGGCGACGGGAGGTAGGCGAGCGGCGACGGCAGGCCGAGGTCCCCGGGGAGCAGGGCGCCGATCCAGCAGTCCCGTACGGTGTCGCCCTTGACCAGGCCGGCGCGCAGGAGGCCCTCGAAGCGGAAGCCGGCCTTCTCCGCTACGGCGCGCGAGCCCGCGTTGCCGACCTCGGCCCGCCACTCCAGGCGGGGCGCGCCCAACTCGGTGAAGGCCCAGCGGGCGACGGCGCCCAGGGCCTCGGTCATGTAGCCGTTGCCGCGGTGCTCCTTGGTCGCCCAGAAGCCGATCTCGTAGCCGTTCTCCCCGTCCACCACGCGCACGTGCACGCCGATGGCCGCGACGAGCGGTCCGTCCGCGCCGAGGCGCACGGCGAAGCTGTACCCGCTGCCCTCGCGCCAACCCGTCGGGCAGATCTCGCCCACGAAGGTGTCGGCGTGCACCCGCTCGTACGGCGAGGGGACGAGGGTCCACCGCTGGACGTCGGGATCCTGGGCGGCCGCGTAGACCTCGTCGGCGTCGGCCGGGACGAAGGGGCGCAGGTGCAGACGCGCGGTGGTCAGTGTCGTGGGCTCCATGAACGGATTCTGGTACGGGCACGATCACCAGGCCAACAGTTTTCGTCGACACCGGCACCTTCGGTGCCCCCCGTACGTTCTCATTCCGGGCACCCGTGCCCTACGGATAGTGCGGACCTCCCGACGCGACCGTGTCCTCGCTTACGATGGCCGTTGCGGTGGGGCCCACCCTCCGTGCCCGCGCACGAACCAGTGCCAGGCCCGACCGGCAAGGAGACAAACCTCGGTGTCCGTCTTCAACAAGCTCATGCGTGCAGGCGAAGGCAAGATCCTGCGCAAACTGCACCGCATCGCGGACCAGGTCAACTCCATCGAAGAGGACTTCGTCAACCTCTCCGACGCCGAGTTGCGGGCCCTCACGGACGAGTACAAGCAGCGGTACCAGGACGGCGAGAGCCTGGACGACCTGCTGCCCGAGGCCTTCGCGACCACGCGCGAGGCCGCCAAGCGCGTCCTCGGCCAGCGGCACTACGACGTCCAGATCATGGGCGGCGCGGCGCTGCACCTCGGCTACGTCGCCGAGATGAAGACCGGTGAGGGCAAGACCCTCGTCGGCACCCTCCCCGCGTACCTGAACGCGCTGTCCGGCAAGGGCGTCCACCTGATCACGGTGAACGACTACCTCGCCGAGCGCGACTCCGAGCTCATGGGCCGGGTGCACAAGTTCCTCGGCCTCGAGGTTGGCTGCATCCTGGCGAACATGTCGCCCGCCCAGCGCCGCGAGCAGTACAGCGCCGACATCACCTACGGCACGAACAACGAGTTCGGCTTCGACTACCTGCGCGACAACATGGCGTGGTCGCAGGACGAGCTGGTCCAGCGCGGCCACAACTTCGCCGTGGTCGACGAGGTCGACTCGATCCTGGTCGACGAGGCCCGTACGCCGCTGATCATCTCCGGCCCGGCCGACCAGGCGACGAAGTGGTACGCCGACTTCGCGAAGCTCGTCACCCGCCTCACCAAGGGCGAGGCCGGTCAGCCCCTCAAGGGCATCGAGGAGACCGGCGACTACGAGGTCGACGAGAAGAAGCGCACCGTCGCCATCCACGAGGCCGGTGTCGCGAAGGTCGAGGACTGGCTCGGCATCGAGAACCTCTACGAGTCGGTGAACACCCCGCTCGTCGGCTACCTGAACAACGCCATCAAGGCCAAGGAACTCTTCAAGAACGACAAGGACTACGTCGTCATCGACGGCGAAGTCATGATCGTCGACGAGCACACGGGCCGCATCCTCGCCGGTCGCCGCTACAACGAGGGCATGCACCAGGCGATCGAGGCGAAGGAAGGGGTGGACATCAAGGACGAGAACCAGACCCTCGCCACGATCACCCTGCAGAACTTCTTCCGCCTCTACTCGAAGCTGTCGGGCATGACCGGTACGGCCATGACCGAGGCCGCCGAGTTCCACCAGATCTACAAGCTCGGTGTCGTCCCGATCCCGACCAACCGCGACATGGTCCGCAAGGACCAGGCGGACCTGATCTACCGCACCGAGGTCGCGAAGTTCGCCGCCGTCGTCGACGACATCGCGGAGAAGCACGAGAAGGGCCAGCCGATCCTCGTCGGCACGACGTCGGTCGAGAAGTCCGAGTACCTCTCGCAGCAGCTCTCCAAGCGCGGCATCCCGCACGAGGTGCTCAACGCCAAGCAGCACGAGCGCGAGGCCTCGATCGTCGCGCAGGCCGGTCGCCGCGGCGCCGTCACCGTCGCCACGAACATGGCCGGTCGCGGTACCGACATCAAGCTCGGCGGCAACCCGGACGACCTCGCCGAGGCCGAGCTGCGCCAGCGCGGGCTCGACCCGGAGGAGCACATCGAGGAATGGGCGCACGCCCTGCCCGAGGCCCTCACCCGCGCGGAAGCGGCCGTGAAGGCCGAGTTCGAGGAGGTCAAGGACCTCGGCGGGCTGTACGTGCTGGGCACCGAGCGGCACGAGTCGCGCCGCATCGACAACCAGCTGCGCGGTCGTTCCGGCCGTCAGGGCGACCCGGGCGAGTCCCGCTTCTACCTGTCGCTGGGCGACGACCTGATGCGCCTGTTCAAGGCGCAGATGGTCGAGCGGGTCATGGCGATGGCCAACGTGCCGGACGACGTCCCGATCGAGAACAAGATGGTGACGCGCGCCATCGCGTCGGCCCAGTCGCAGGTCGAGACCCAGAACTTCGAGACGCGCAAGAACGTCCTGAAGTACGACGAGGTCCTCAACAGCCAGCGCGAGGTCATCTACAGCGAGCGCCGTCGCGTCCTTGAGGGCGAGGACCTGCAGGAGCAGGTGCGCTTCATGATGGACGACACCATCGACGCGTACATCGCGGCCGAGACGGTCGAGGGCTTCGCCGAGGAATGGGACCTGGACCGCCTGTGGGGCGCCTTCCGGCAGCTCTACCCGGTGAAGGTCACCGTCGAGGAGCTGGAGGAGGCCGCCGGCGACCGCGCCGGCATCACCGCCGAGTTCATCGCCGAGTCCGTCAAGGACGACATCCACGAGCAGTACGAGACGCGCGAGAAGACGCTCGGCTCCGACATCATGCGTGAGCTGGAGCGGCGCGTGGTGCTGTCCGTCCTGGACCGCAAGTGGCGTGAGCACCTGTACGAGATGGACTACCTGCAGGAGGGCATCGGCCTGCGCGCGATGGCCCAGAAGGACCCGCTGGTCGAGTACCAGCGCGAGGGCTTCGACATGTTCAACGCCATGCAGGAAGGCATCAAGGAGGAGTCCGTCGGCTACCTGTTCAACCTGGAGGTCCAGGTCGAGCAGCAGGTCGAGGAGCTTCCCGTGCAGGACGCCGGCCCGTCCCTGGCCAAGCCGGAGATCCGGGCCAAGGGCCTGGACGCGCCGCAGCGGCCGGACCGGCTGCACTTCTCCGCCCCGTCGGTGGACGGGGAGGGCGGGGTCGTCGAGGGCGACTTCGAGAGCGAGGGCGGCGGTGACGGTGACGGCATGACGCGGGCGGAGCGGCGCAAGGCGCAGAAGGCCGCCGGCGGTCGGCGGCGCAAGAAGTAGCCCCGCCGGGTCTGTGGCCTCTTGGCCTGGCGGCCGTCGGGATGAGTGACCCTGCCGGGGTCGGACACCGTTGTACGGGTGTCCGGCCCCGGCGGCGTTGTGTCCGGGCCGGAGCCGGGGCCCTGCGGGGGCCCTGCGGGGCTGGTGCGGGGGGCCGGGTCCGGGCGTCGTGCGGGGCCGTTGCGCGGGGCGGCCCCGGCTGCGCCGGGCTTTCGGGGCTCCGCCCCGGACCCCGCGCCTCAAACGCCGGCGGGGCTGGAATGGGCCGGGGTCCGGGGTCGGATTCGCGGGGCGGGGCTGGAATGGGCGGGCGTCCGGGGTGGAATGGGCAGGGTCCGGGATTCGGGGTTGGGCCCCGCGCCTCAAACGCCGGCGGGGCTGGGATGGGCGGGGTCCGGTGGCCGGGGTCAGGGGCGGGGGCCTTGGATTTCGATCGCCGCGCAGCGCCAGCGGAGGTCCGGGCCCTGTTCCAGGCGGAAGGCCATCGCCGAGACGCGGTCGCCCGTGGCGATGCGGGCGAAGGCCTCGATGACACCGGGGCCGGGGTGGAAGCGGCCGCAGTGGCGCAGGACCGGGAGGAGTCGGTCGCGGAGGGGGCCCGCGGGGGCCAGGGTGACGAGCTGCTCGTACGCCGGGCCGACGGTGTGGCCCAGCAGCGAGTGGACGGGGCGACGGCCGCTGAGGACCGCGAGGAGGCGTTCGGCGAACCAGTCGTGCGGGCCCCGCGCGGTGCGGGGACGCCCGGGGTGGCGCTGGTCGTGCCGGCCGGGAGGGCGGGTGGTGGTCCTCGTCCTGGTCATGGTGGTCGTCCCCGGGGAGTGTGGGCCCGGCACCTGCGGTACCGGGCGGTAACTTGGTCGGGTCACTTGTACGGCCCGCCGAACACGCTCCGCAACGGGTCCGGGCGCTCGCCCCGGACCCCGGCCGCCTTCACCTATCCGGGTGGGGGACCCGGGGCCGCGCCCCGTCCCCGGGCCCTCCGCGGGCACCGGGTGGACGCGCCGCGCCCCGCCCCCGCCACCCCGAAGGGGGACCGTCGCCGTCACCGGACGCGGTGGCGCGACCGCCGTGAGCACCCGCTGTGAGGGGGCATCGGTGAACGGGCGGTCCGGTCGTATCCTGAGGGCGTTCCCGACTACCGAAAGCAGCCGGCCATGCGCGTGTACGTCCCCCTGACCGTCCCCGGGCTCGCCGAGGTGCACGAGGCGGGCGAGCTGGGTCCCGCCCCGCTGCGCGCCTACGCGGTCACTCCCGGCCTGCGCGAGTGGTACGTGTCCGACGACATCGAGGAGCTGGAGTACGCGGCCCTCGGCCGCGCCGCCCTCGCCTCCCTGCGGATGATCGCCGCCGACGCTGACGCCCCCCGCAGGCGGGTCGTCGTGGCCTTCGACGTCGACGACCGGGCCGCCACCGCGGCGCCCGGGAACGACGAGGCCGCCCTCGGACAGGTGTCGCTGGGGAGCTCCGTAAGGCTCTCCGTGGCCGCGGCCGTGCACGTGGACGCCGATGACGCGCTGGAGGACGTCACGGCCGCCGTCGGGGCCGTCGAGGCGGCCGACGCGGGGGACGACGACGCGCTGTCCCTGGTGGACGGCGCCGAGGACCACGAGCTGCTGTGGTTCGGGGTGCAGGAGATTCCGGGGTTGCTGAAGTGACGGAAGCGTTCGAAGTGACGGAAGCGTTCGAAGTGACCGCCGTGAGCGCGACGGCGCGTCGTGGCCCGCACATCGTGTGGGACTGGAACGGGACGCTGCTCCACGACATCGACGCCGTGATCCTCGCGACCAACGCCTCCTTCGCGGAGTTCGGCTTCGCGCCGATCACCCTGGAGACGTACCGCGAGCTGTACGTGGTGCCGGTCCCGAAGTTCTACGAGCGACTGATGGGCAGGATGCCCACCGAGGCGGAGTGGCTCGTCATGGACGAGACCTTCCACCGGCACTACTGGTCGTCCGCGGAGACCGCCGGGCTCGCCGAGGGCGCACTGGAGCTGCTCCGGGGCTGGCAGGGAGCCGGGTCGACGCAGTCCCTGCTCTCCCTCGCGCCCCACGACAAGCTGGTGCCGCTGGTCCGGACGCACGGCATCGACACGCACTTCCTCCGCGTCGACGGGCGCACGGGGCCCTCGCACACCACCAAGGCGGGCCATCTCGTACGCCATATGGCCGCCATGGCGGCGGCGGGGGTGACGGCCGACCGTACGGTCCTCATCGGAGACGCGGTGGACGACGCCCTCGCGGCCGCCCACGTGGGCGCGCGGGCCGTGCTGTACACGGGGGGCTCGCACAGCCGCGGCAGCCTCGAATCAGCCGGCGTGCCCGTCGTGGACACGCTGGCGGAGGCCGTCGCCACAGCTCGCGAAATGGCCGAATAGGCACGTGACACGGGTGTCTGGCGGCGGCGTGCACGTGTGGCCGGGCACGTCGCTGTCCAGAGTGTCAAAGTTCCACCCCCGGATTTGTACACATACAGCTCATGACGAGCACGGGGTGGGTGGGGATAGCCTGGTACCCGTGATCAGCGCGATAGTCCTCGGGGGCACTGAAGCCCCCGGCACGCGCCCGGCGCACGAACGTGCCCGGGCCTTCGCCGATCTCCGCTGCCGGAACCACGTGCCGATCTTGGCCGATTCGCTTCCGGTGGCCTTTCTCGACGACATGGCGTCGATCCCGAACGGACATCCCGCCTCGCGGCCCGCGTCGCGCCGCCATGTCATTCCTTCCTTCACCTACGTCACGCAATGGCGCGCGACAGGAGCCAGAGGACATGCAGACCAAGCTGGACGAAGCAAAGGCCGAGCTGCTTTCACGGGCGGCCCGGGTAGCTGAGAACAGCCCGGCCGGGGGGCTACTTCCGTCTGGGTCCGAGCAAGGGGAGCGGCCCGACCGGGGCACGACGCTGTCCTACCTCCAGCGCTACTACCTGCACACCGCGCCGGAGGACCTCGCCGACCGGGATCCGGTCGACGTGTTCGGCGCGGCGCTCTCGCACTACCGGCTCGCGGAGAAGCGCCCCCAGGGCACCGCGAACGTCCGCGTGCACACCCCCACGGTCGAGGAGAACGGCTGGACCTCCAGCCACTCGGTCGTCGAGGTGGTCACCGACGACATGCCGTTCCTCGTGGACAGCGTCACCAACGAGCTGTCCCGCCAGGGACGCGGCATCCACGTCGTGATCCACCCGCAGGTCGTCGTGCGGCGTGACGTCACCGGCAAGCTGATCGAGATCCTCGGCCCCGACTGCGACGCGCACGGGCCCAAGACCGACCGACCCCACGACTCGCTCGTCGAGTCCTGGATCCACGTCGAGATCGACCGCGAGACCGACCGGGCGGACCTCAAGCAGATCACCGCCGACCTGCTGCGCGTCCTGTCCGACGTCCGCGAGTCCGTCGAGGACTGGGAGAAGATGCGCGACGCGGCCATGCGCATCGCGGAGGAACTCCCGAACGAGCCCACCGCGCCCGACCTGCGCGAGTACGAGCTCGAAGAGGCCCGCGAGCTGCTGCGCTGGCTCGCCGACGACCACTTCACCTTCCTCGGCTACCGCGAGTACAACCTGGTCGACGGGGACTCCCTCTCCGCCGTGCCCGGCACCGGCCTCGGCATCCTGCGCTCCGACCCGCTACACAGCGGCAAGGAGGACGGCCACCCCGTCTCGCCGTCCTTCAACCGGCTGCCGGCCGACGCGCGCGCCAAGGCCCGCGAGCACCGTCTGCTCGTCCTCACCAAGGCCAACAGCCGCTCGACCGTGCACCGCCCCTCGTACCTCGACTACGTCGGCGTGAAGAAGTTCGACGCCGATGGCAACGTCGTCGGCGAGCGCCGCTTCCTCGGCCTGTTCTCCTCCGCCGCGTACACCGAGTCGGTGCGCCGGGTCCCCGTCATCCGACGCAAGGTCGTCGAGGTCCTCGACGGCGCCGGCTTCGCGCCGTCCAGCCACGACGGACGC
This sequence comes from Streptomyces sp. NBC_00513, assembly GCF_041431415.1. Lineage (GTDB taxonomy): Bacteria > Actinomycetota > Actinomycetes > Streptomycetales > Streptomycetaceae > Streptomyces. The sequence goes on along the minus strand of NZ_CP107845.1, from coordinate 3,263,178 downwards.
GACCTGCTCCAGATCCTGGAGACCTACCCGCGCGACGAGCTGTTCCAGACGCCCGTCGACCAGCTCCGGGCCATCGTCACCTCCGTCCTGTACCTCCAGGAGCGCCGCCGGCTGCGGCTGTACCTGCGCCAGGACGAGTACGGGCGCTACTACTCCGCGCTCGTCTACCTGCCGCGCGACCGGTACACCACCGGCGTCCGGCTGCGCCTGATCGACATCCTCAAGGAGGAGCTCGACGGCACCAGCGTCGACTTCACCGCCTGGAACACCGAATCGATTCTCTCCCGCATCCACTTCGTCGTCCGCGTCCCGCAGGGCAAGGAACTGCCCGTCCTGACCGACGCCGACGTGGACCGCATCGAAGCCCGCCTGGTCGAGGCGGCCCGCTCCTGGGCCGACGGCTTCGGCGAGGCGCTCATCGCGGAGACCGGCGAGGAGCGCGCCGCCGAACTGCTGCGCCGCTACGGGGGCTCCTTCCCCGAGGGCTACAAGGCCGACCACTCGCCGCGCTCCGCCGTCGCCGACCTGGTCCGGCTGGAGCGCCTGTCCGCCGGGGACAGCGACTTCGACCTCTCGCTGTACGAGCCCGTCGGCGCGGGCCCCGGCGAACGCCGCTTCAAGATCTACCGCCAGGGCGAGCAGGTCTCCCTGTCCGCGGTGCTGCCGGTCCTCCAGCGCCTGGGCGTCGAGGTCACCGACGAGCGGCCGTACGAGCTGCGGTGCAGCGACCGGACGAACGCGTGGATCTACGACTTCGGCCTGCGGATGCCCGTCCACTCCGGGAACGGAGACGCCCACCTCGGCGACGACGCCCGCGAGCGCTTCCAGGACGCCTTCGCGGCGGTCTGGCAGGGCGAGGCGGAGAACGACAACTTCAACACCCTGGTGCTGAGCGCCGGGCTGACCTGGCGGCAGGCCGTGGTCCTGCGCGCGTACGCGAAGTACCTGCGCCAGGCCGTCTCGCCCTTCAGCCAGGACTACATGGAGGACACCCTCCGCAACAACGTCCACACCACCCGGCTGCTGGTCTCGCTGTTCGAGGCCCGGATGTCGCCCGGTCGACAGGCCGCGGGCACCGAGCTGATCGACGCGATGCTGGAGGAACTCGACGGGGCCCTGGACCAGGTCGCCTCCCTCGACGAGGACCGCATCCTGCGCTCGTTCCTCACCCTCATCAAGGCGACGCTGCGCACGAACTTCTTCCAGTTGAACGACGCGGGCGAGCAGCACGCCTACGTGTCGATGAAGTTCGACCCGCAGGCCATCCCGGACCTGCCGGCGCCCCGCCCGGCGTTCGAGATCTGGGTCTACTCCCCGCGCGTCGAGGGCGTCCACCTGCGCTTCGGCAAGGTCGCCCGAGGCGGCCTGCGCTGGTCCGACCGGCGTGAGGACTTCCGTACGGAGATCCTCGGCCTGGTCAAGGCGCAGATGGTCAAGAACACCGTGATCGTGCCGGTCGGCGCGAAGGGCGGCTTCGTCGCCAAGAACCTGCCCGACCCGTCGGTGGACCGCGACGCGTGGCTCGCCGAGGGCATCGCCTCGTACAAGATCTTCATCTCGGCGCTGCTCGACATCACCGACAACATGGTCGCCGGCGAGGTCGTGCCGCCCAAGGGCGTGGTCCGCCACGACGAGGACGACACCTACCTCGTCGTCGCCGCCGACAAGGGCACCGCGACCTTCTCCGACATCGCCAACGGGGTCGCCGAGGCCTACGGCTTCTGGCTGGGCGACGCCTTCGCCTCGGGCGGCTCGGCCGGCTACGACCACAAGGGCATGGGCATCACCGCCCGCGGCGCCTGGGAGTCCGTCAAGCGGCACTTCCGCGAGCTCGGGCACGACACCCAGACCCAGGACTTCACGGTCGTCGGCGTCGGTGACATGTCCGGTGACGTGTTCGGCAACGGGATGCTGCTCTCCGAGCACATCCGCCTGGTCGCCGCCTTCGACCACCGGCACATCTTCATCGACCCGAACCCGGACGCGGCCGTCTCCTACGCCGAGCGCCGGCGCCTGTTCGACCTGCCGCGCTCCTCGTGGGCCGACTACAAGACCGAGCTGCTGTCCGCGGGCGGTGGCATCCACCCCCGCACCGCCAAGGCCATCCCGGTCAACGCGCAGGTCCGCGCGGCCCTCGGCATCGAGGCGGGCATCACCAAGATGACCCCGGCCGACCTGATGCAGGCCATCCTCCAGGCCCCCGTGGACCTGCTGTGGAACGGCGGCATCGGCACGTACGTCAAGGCGACCGCCGAGACGCACGCCGACGTCGGCGACAAGGCCAACGACGCGATCCGCGTCAACGGTTCGGACGTCCGCGCCCAGGTCATCGGCGAGGGCGGCAACCTGGGTCTGACCCAGCTCGGCCGCATCGAGTTCGCCCGCACCGGCGCCGGCGGCGAGGGCGGCAAGATCAACACCGATGCCATCGACAACAGCGCCGGCGTGGACACCTCCGACCACGAGGTGAACATCAAGATCCTGCTGAACGCGGTCGTCGCGGACGGCGACATGACCGTCAAGCAGCGCAACAAGCTGCTGGCCGAGATGACCGACGAGGTCGGCCACCTGGTGCTGCGCAACAACTACGCGCAGAACACCGCCCTGGCCAACGGCGCCGCCCAGGCGCCCAGCCTGCTCCACGCCCAGCAGCGCTTCATGCGCCGCCTGGAGCGGGACGGACTGCTCAACCGCGGGCTGGAGTTCCTGCCCACGGACCGGCAGATCCGCGAGCTGCTGAGCAACGGCAAGGGGCTGACCCAGCCGGAGCTGGCCGTCCTGTTCGCCTACACGAAGATCACGGTGGCGGACGAGCTGATCGCCACCGGGCTGCCGGACGACCCGTACCTGCGCCGTCTGCTCCACGCGTACTTCCCGGGCGCCCTGCTCGCGAAGTTCCCGGAGCAGATCGACGCGCACGCGCTGCGCCGGGAGATCACCACCACGCTGCTGGTCAACGACACCGTCAACACCGGTGGTACGACCTTCCTGCACCGTCTGCGGGAGGAGACCGGCGCGTCCACGGAGGAGATCGTCCGGGCGCAGCTCTCGGCCCGCGAGATCTTCGGCATGGCCGGCGTGTGGGACGAGGTCGAGGCCCTCGACAACAAGGTCGCCGCCGACGTCCAGACCCGGGTGCGGCTGCACTCGCGGCGCCTGGTCGAGCGCGGTACCCGTTGGCTGCTGAACAACCGGCCGCAGCCGCTGGAGATCACCGAGACCATCGAGCTGTTCCGCGAGCGGGTGGCGCGGGTGTGGGCCGAGCTGCCGAAGCTGGTGCGCGGCGCGGACCTGGACTGGTACCGGTCGATCATGGACGAGCTGGTCGGCGAGGGTGTGCCGGAGGAACTGGCGGCGAAGGTGGCCGGCTTCTCGTCCGCCTTCCCGACGCTCGACATCGTCGCCATCGCGGACCGTACGGGCGTCGACCCGCTGGACGTCGCGGAGGTCTACTACGACCTCGCGGACCGGCTGGACATCACCCGGCTGATGGACCGGATCATCGAGCTGCCGCGGTCCGACCGCTGGCAGTCGATGGCCCGCGCCTCCATCCGCGAGGACCTGTTCGCGGCGCACGCGGCCCTGACGGCCGACGTGTTGGCGGTGGGCAACGGCGAGTCGACTCCCGAGGAGCGCTTCAAGGCCTGGGAGGAGAAGAACGCGGCGATCATCGGGCGTGCGCGGACGACCCTGGAGGAGATCCGGGGCTCGGACGACTTCGACCTGGCGAACCTGTCCGTCGCGATGCGGACCATGCGTTCCCTGCTGCGGACGCACGTCTAGGCGATTGCCCGACAGGGGCGCCCGGGCCGGTTCTCACCGGCCCGGGCGCCCCTTCGGCGTCGGTGGGCTCACTTCGTCCGGGTGAAGGCCTCGTACGCGTCGCAGACCTCGGCGGACGGGCCGTCCATGCGCAGCACGCCCGATTCCAGCCAGATGGCCCGGTCGCAGGTGGCGCGGATCGTGCCGATGCCGTGGCTGACGAGGAAGACGGTGCCGGCCCGCTCGCGCAGTTCCTCGATGCGGGCCTGGCTGCGGCGCTGGAACCCGGCGTCCCCGGTGGCCAGGGCCTCGTCGATCATCAGCACGTCGTGGTCCTTGGCGGCGGCGATGGAGAACCGCAGCCTGGCGCCCATGCCGGAGGAGTAGGTGCGCATCGGCAGGGAGATGAAGTCCTGCCGTTCGTTGATCCCGGAGAAGTCGACGATGTCCTGGTAGCGCTCGCGGATCCGCTGCCGGGTCATGCCCATCGCGAGGCCGCCGAGGACCACGTTCCGCTCGCCGGTCAGGTCGTTCATCATGGCGGCGTTCACCCCGAGCAGGGACGGCTGCCCGTGCGAGTAGACGGCGCCGCTCGTCACCGGCTGGAGGCCGGCGATGGCCTTGAGCAGGGTGGACTTTCCCGAGCCGTTGGTGCCGATGAGACCGATGGCCTCGCCCCGGTACGCGGTGAAGCTGACGCCCCGGACGGCGTGCACCTCGCGGACGGCGGGGACGGCCCGGCGGGAGAGGATCCGGCCGAGGGCGGCGACCGCGCCGCCCTCGGGGCCGCCGGCGCCGTGGACCTTGTAGACGACGTGGACTTCGTCCGCGATGACGGTCGGGACGCGGGTGTCGGGAGTCGGGGCTCCGGGGATGGGTGTGGTGCGGGTCGGGAGGGTGGGGTCAGCCACGGCCGTACTCCTCCTCTGCCTTCCAGAAGTAGACGAACCCGCCGACGCCGGCGAGCAGGGCCCAGCCGATCGCGATGGGCCAGACGTGGTGCGGGAGCGACGCGGCCTTGAAGCCGTCGATCAGGGTGAAGCGCACGAGGTCGATGTAGAGGGCGGCGGGGTTGAGTTTCAGGGCCGTCTCGACCCAGTGCGGCAGGTGGTCCTTGCCGAGCATCTGGTCGATGGACCACATCACGCCCGAGGAGTACATCCACGTGCGCAGGACGAACGGCATCAGCTGGCTGACGTCCGGGTTCTTGGCGCCGACGCGGGCCATGAGCAGGGCGCAGCCGGTGCAGAAGACGGCCATCAGGACGAGGGCGGGCACGGCCAGGAGCCAGGCCGGGCCGGGGGTCTGCCCGAAGGCCAGGAGCAGCACGACCAGCGCGCCCATGGTGACGAGGAGTTGTTGGAAGAGCTGGACGACGGTGGAGACGGGCAGGCTCGCACGCGGGAAGTGCAGGGCGCGGACCAGGCCGAGGTTGCCGTGCACGGCGCGGGTGCCGGCGTTGACGGAGCTGCCGATGAAGTCCCAGACGAAGACGCCGGTGAGCAGGAACGGCAGGTAGTCGGGCACGCCGTGGCGGGCCTTCATCACGATGCCGAAGATCAGGTAATAGACGGCCGCGTTCAGCAGGGGGGTCACGAGGTGCCAGACCTGCCCGAGCCGGGCCGTGCTGTACGTGGCGTGCATCCGGGCGGTGGCGTGGGCCGTCACGAAGTGGCGCCGACCCCAGAGCTCCGCGACGTAGCGGGGGAGGGAGGGGCGGGCGCCGCTCACGGTCAGGCCGTGGGCCGCCGCCAGCTCCGCCGGCGAGGCGGTGTGGTGGGTCACGGGGGTCGCGGTCACGGGGGTCGCTTTCGACGGGGCGCGCTGTTCGCGGGTGCGCTGTTCACGGGGCGCGCTTTCGAGGGGTTCGGACTCGGACGACGACGGAACGGGACCGTATCGTCGCTACGGCGAGGCTAGGACGTGGAACGTCGGAACGCAACCGTATCGTCGTGACGTGCGGGTGCCGGTGTGCGCGGCTATGCTCTCCGCATGACCACCGAGCCCGCCGCCGCCCCCGCCCGCCGGGCCCCCGCCGGGGCCGCCGTACTGCGCGAGGACGTCACCGAGGCGATCCGGGCGGCCGTGCTGGAGGAACTCGCGGCGGTCGGCTTCGCCCGGATGTCCATCGAGGCCGTCGCCCGCCGGGCCGGCGTCGGCAAGACCGCCGTCTACCGGCGGTGGAAGTCCAAGCTCCACCTGGTCCTGGACCTCGTGGCCGCCTTCGCCGTGGACGGGCTGCCCGCGCCGGCGACGGGCTCGCTGTACGGCGACGTACGAGCCCTGCTGGAGGTCATGTCCCACCTGCTGAGCCACCCGGTCGCCTCCGCCGTGATCCCCGACCTGCTCGTCGAGGCGGCACGCAACCCGGAGCTCGCGGACGCCGTGCGCGGAGCCCTCCTGGAAGGGGAGCGGCGGATGGCGGAGGGGATCGTCTCCGAGGCCGTCGCACGGGGCGAACTGGCCGCCGGAACCGACCCGTCGAGGGCCCTCGACCTGGCGATCGGGCCGCTGTACTGGCGTCAGGTCGTCGTACGCGAACCCGTGGCGGGACCGTACCTCGACGAGCTGGCCCGCTCGGTCGTCGCGGGCCTCACCGCCTAGCCTCCGTCGCCCCTACGGCCACAGGGCCGCCCCGACGCCCTGCCGCCCCGACATCCACGCCGGTCGGTGATCGCGGTCCGGCCCCGTGATCGCGGTCCGGCCCCGTGATCGCGGCCCGGTCATTTGATCGCCCCGGCCATCACCCCCGAGACGAACTGCCGTTGGAAGGCGAAGAAGACCACCAGAGGCACCAGCATCGACAGGAACGCGCCGGGCGCCAGCACGTCGATGTTGTTCCCGAACTGGCGCACCTGCTGTTGGAGCGCCACCGTGATCGGCGGGTTCGCCGAGTCCGCGAAGACCAGCGCCACCAGCATGTCGTTCCACACCCACAGGAACTGGAAGATGCCGAGCGAGGCGATGGCCGGACCGCCGAGCGGCAGCACCACCCGTGCGAACAGCCGCAGTTCACCCGCCCCGTCGAGACGGGCCGCCTCCAACAGCTCGCGCGGGATCTCCGCGAAGAAGTTCCGCAACAGGAACACCGCGAACGGCAGCCCGAAGGCCGTGTGGAACAGCACCACCCCGGCCGTGGTCTCGAACAGGCCGATCGCGCCGAAGAGTTCCGACACCGGGATCAGGGCCACCTGGACGGGGACCACCAGCAGCCCCACCACGATCAGGAACAACCAGTCCCGACCCGGGAACTCCAACCAGGCGAAGGCGTACCCGGCGAACGCCCCCAACACGAGGACGAGCAGCGTCGCCGGAACGGCAATCGCGACGGTGCTCAGCAGCGAGCCGGTGATCGTGTCGTCGGCCAGCAGTCGTGCGTAGTTGTCGGCGGTCAGCCGCGACGGCGCGCTCAGCGCCTGCCACCAGCCGCCCTCGTTGAGGCCGGTGGGGGAGAGGAAGGAGGAGATCAGCAGCCCGAGGGTGGGCACCAGCCAGAACAGGCCGGCGAGGATCAGGAAGACCCGCAGCACCCCGCCGGCCGCACGGGAGGCGAGGGACTGTGCGCTCATCGGCGGGCCTCCCGGCGCATCCGGCGAATGTTGTAGAGCATCACCGGCACCACCAGCACCAACAGCAGCACGGCGATGGCGCTGCCCAGCCCCGGGTCGGCGTTGGTGCCGAAAGAGGTGCGGTACAGCTGGAACGCGAGCACGTTCGCGTCGTCCTGGACCGCGCCCGGCGCGATCACGAAGACCAGGTCGAAGACCTTCATCACGTTGATGACCAGCGTGACCATGACCACCGCCAGGACGGGCGCCAACAGTGGGACGGTGATCCGCCGGAACACCTGCCACTCGCTCGCCCCGTCCACCCGCGCCGCCTCCAGCAGCTCACGCGGTACGGCCGCCAACCCGGCCCCGATCAACACCATCGCGAAACCGGCCCACATCCACACGTACGCGCCGATGATCGCCGGGGTCACCAGCGCCGGACCCAGCCACTGGACCCCCGCGTAGGCCTCCCGGAAGTTCGAGGCGGGCAGCCGCAGCAGCGCCCCGTCGGCCCGCTCGGACAGGGTGAACGTGCCGTCGGCGCGGGCCGACGCCGAGTCGACCACCGCGCCGTCCTTCACCGCCTCGATCCGCATCCCGGCGAACGCCGACTCGGTCGGGTCCACCGCGTTCGTCCGACCACCCCCGCCCCGGGTGAAGTCCTGCCAGGCGGTCCCGGTGACCTTGCCGGGCTCGGCGGCGGCGGGCCGCGCTGCCCGGGTGCCCTCGGGCAGCGCCTCCGGGGCCACCCCGACCAGCGGGAGCAGCGCCGGCACACCCGCCCGTACGGGATCGCGCGTCACGTACCCGCCCCCCTCGGCCGGCGCCAGCGGGGAGTCCCGGCCCGGGCGGGCCTTCGGGAACGCCGAGGCCTCCGCGAAGGTGTCGTGCACCCCCACCCACACCGCGTTGGCCACGCCCCGGTCGGGGTCGTGGTCGTACACGAGCCGGAAGATGATGCCCGCCGCCAGCATCGAGATCGCCATCGGCATGAACACGAGCAGCTTGAACGCCGTCCCCCAACGGACCCGTTCGGTGAGCACCGCGAAGATCAGCCCGAGGGCGGTGGCCGTCGTGGGGGCCAGCACCACCCAGATCGCGGTGTTCCCCAGGGCGGTGCGGATCGTGTCGTCGCTCAGTATCTCCCGGTAGTTGCCGCTACCGACGAAGGTGTCGCCGGAGCGGTCGAAGAAACTGCGGTAGACCGAATAGCCGATCGGGTGCACGACGAGCGCGCCGAGCAGCAGCAGGGCCGGGAGGAGGAACGCCGCCGCGATCAGCCGGCGGCGTCGGGCCTCCGCGGAACCCCTGCGCCCGGCGCCGCCCGTCGCGGCGACGACCGCGGCCGCGGTGGCGATTTTGGTGGCCACCGGTCAGTTCCCGTACGCCTTGGCCGCGTCACTCTCCAGTTTCGCCTGGGTGCCCGCCACGTCCGCCGGGTTCGCCAGGAAGTCCTGGAGGTGCTTCCACTCGCCCGCGCCCGGGGTCCCGCCGAAGGCCGCCGGAGCCTGGTCCGACAGGTCGAAGCGGAAGTCGTCGCCGGCCGCGATCAAGGCCTTCGCGATGTCGCGCTGGATGGCGTTCGGGTAGGCGGCCGGATTCACCGACTTGTTCGGGGAGACGAAACCGCCCTCGCGGGCCTGGATCTCCGCGGCGTCCGCCGACGCCAGGAACGTCAGCAGCGCCTGCGCGCCCTTCGAGGGCTTCAGCGCGACCGCCACGTCACCACCCGAGACCACCGGGGCCTTGTCGCCGACCGCGGGGAAGGGGAACACCAGGGCGTCCTCGCCGACCTTCGCCCCGGTCTGCGCGATGTTCACCGCCACGAAGTCGCCCTCGAAGACCATCGCCGCCGCCGGCCGGTCGCCACCGGTGAAGGTCTGCGTCACCGACTTCGGGAACTCCGTGGACAGGGCCCCGCTCGGCCCGCCCGCCAGGAAGTCCTTGCGGCCGAACAGCTCACCGAGGGTCGTCAGCGCCCGCTTGACGCTGTCGTCCGTCCACTTGATCTCATGCTTCGCCAGCTTGTCGTACAGCTCCGGGCCGGCCTGGGAGAGGTAGACGTTCTCGAACCAGTCCGTCAACGTCCAGCCGTCCGCGCCGGCCACCGACACCGCCGGGGTGCCGGAGGCGGACAGCGTGTCGGCCGCCGTCAACAGTTCCTTCCAGGTCTTCGGGGGCTGCACGCCCGCCGCCTCGAAGGCCTTGGCGTTGTACCAGATCAGCGACTTGTTGGCCGCCTTGTAATACACGCCGTACTGGGCGCCGTCCACCGCTCCGAGCTTCTTCCACCCGTCCGAGTAGTTCTTGTCCAGCTGGGCCTTCGCCTCCGGACCCACCGGCTGCGCCCACTTCTTCTCCACCGCGGACACCAGCGCCCCGACCTGGGGGAGCAGGGCCACGTCCGGCGGGGCGCCGCCCGCGATCTTCGTACCGAGGAAGGTGACGATCGGATCCTGCGCCGGGACGAACGTCACGGTGGCGCCGGTCCGCTTCTCGAACTCCTTCAACACCTTCGTGAAGTTGGCTTGTTCCGGACCCGTCCAGACCGCCGCGACCTCCAGCTTCTCCCCGGCCAGACGGGGTAATTCCACCCGGGGCCCGGTCGGCGCCTCGCCGGAGGACGGCGTCTCTTCCTTCTTGTCCCCGCCGCCGCACCCGGTGAGCGCGAGCGCGCCCGCCGCGAGCAACGCGGCCCACGCGCGGCTCCTCGTACGGCTTCTGAGGTGCTTCCTGCGGCTCTTCGTACGGCTGGTTCCCTGCTGACTGCGCATGGTTCTGCCCCCGATGCCCGTCCGGCCTTGATGGTGTGTCCCGTGCCACAAGGTCTACGCCGACCCGCGCACCCCCGCAATACCGCGTCGGGGCGTGCGGGGGCCGGGAACCGGCGTGCGCGGGCGGCCCGGGGAGCCCGTCGCGCGCGGTGCCGGCGGGGCGGACGGGTGACTACGGGGCGGCCGGGAACCGCACCGGCGTCGCCGAGACCAGGCGCGACGCCCGTTCCAGGGCGCTGGCCAACAGCGCCAGGTCGGTGGGCCCGTTGCCCAGCTCACGGACCGGGCGGCGGGCCGGCGGATCACCCATCCGCTCCCACTCCACCGGGACCACGGTCGGCCTCGACGTCGCCGTCCGCGGGATCCGACCGGTGACCCGGCCGCCCTGGAAAGGAACCGTCCGACCGTCCGCGTACCGGAGCACACCGCGTCCGGGGCCGGGCTGGTCCGGGGCGTCCAGCTCGACCCGCAGCCGGGCGAGGCGGGACAGTTCGGTGTCGGCCGTGCGGTCCGGGCGGGCGGTGGTGGCGACCAGGTGCACCCCGAGCCGGGCGCCCTCGCGGGCCACCCCCTCCAGGATCCGGACCACCGAACCGGCGGCGGGCCGGCCCGTGCTGCCGAGGCCCGGCGCGACCAGCGCGTCGAAGTCGTCGACGAGCAGCACCAGCCGGGGCAGCGGCCCCGGGCCGGACGCCGGATCGGTACGGGCGGCGGCGGAACGCAGCCGCAGGGTCCCCGAACGCTGCGAGTCGAGGTCGCCGCTCAGCTCGCCGGGAGTGGGCCGGCGGGGCGCGACCATCCGGTCGGACACCTCCCGCCGGGCGTGCCACTCGCTGAACGGCACCCCGTCCAACAGCTCGTGCCGACGCTTCAGCTCGGCGCCCAGCGCCTGCGCGAACTCCCGCATCCGCACCGGGTCCGAGGCCACGAGGTGCGCCGAGACGTGCGGCAACTCGGTACAGGGCAGCAGCCCGTCACCCCGCTCGCCGCCGGCGCCGTCGAGCAGGACGAGCCCCAGCCGGTCGGGGCGGGCCGCGGCGGCCAGCGAGGCGGCCACCGAGCGCAGAAGCTCGGTCCGGCCGCTGCCGGCGGGCCCCTCGATCAGCAGGTGGGGGCCGTCGTGGACCAGCTCGGCCCCGACCGCCCCGCGCCGGCCGGTACCGAGCACCACCTCGGCGAGCCCGCCGACACCCTGGCCCTGCTCCGTGCCGGCCGCCCAACGGGCCATCAGGGACGCCGGGGTGGCCCGCGCCAGACCCAACTCGTCCAGGAGCCGCGCCGTCTGCGGCAGCGAGGCGGTCGCCGGCCGCTGGGCCTCGGCGCCGGTGGACTCCGCGCGCAGCGGGGCGAGGGCGCGGGCGAACCGCTCCGCCCACGCCGCGGACACGGCGTCGGCCACGGCGGTCGTGCCGGGCGGGACCGGTCTGCCGCCGACGATCGCGAAGGTCCGTACGGCGGTGGCGACATCACCGCTGAGCAGGGCGACCGCCCCACAGTCCCGGAACGCGGGGGAGCCCGAGCAGGCCGTCTCGTACGTGTCGGAGACCGGGCTCGCCGGCGTCGCGGCCGGTGCCTCCGCGAGGGCCAGGACATGGATCCCGGCGGCGGGCCCGTGCGAGGCCAACCGTCCGGTGACGTCGCGCAGCTGCCCCGCGCCGGGGTCGCCGTCGAGGACGAGGAGCGTGTACGGGCCCTCGTACGCGCTCGCCGCCCGGCGCACCGCCTCCGGCCCGGCGGACGCCCAACCCGCGCCGAGCGGGCTCTCGTCGAGCCGGCGGGTCAGCTCGCCGGTGCGGGCGGCGGCCTGGTCGCGGTCGAACGCGAGGAGCAGTCGGCAGTCCTGGCCGTGCGCGGGGCGTACGTGCGGGAGCCAGCCGAGCCAGCCCCAGTCGGCGCGCCGCTCCTGGAGGCCCCGGCCGCGACCCGCGCAGACCAGCACGATCTCCAGTCGGCCCGGCGCGTGCAGTCCGGCGAGCTGGGCGATCACGGACCGGGCCACGCCGGTGAGGCGGGCCCGCGGACCGGCGATGCCCAGCGCCCCGGCCTCGCGGAGTTCGACCCGGCTGCCGGCGCCGAGCCCGACGTCGAGGGCGCCCGGCGGGCGGGACCAGAGCCGCCCGGTGGGCCCGAGGGCGGCGAGGAGCAGGGTGGCGGGGTCGTCGGCGGCGGGGCGCGCGGTCGGCGCCGGCTCGGTCTCGGCGGCCGGCTCGGCGATGTCCTCGCCCCGTACCCACTTGCGCGCCCACGCCCCGATGCCCCGCCGCCGGGGTTCGAACGCGGGGGCGGCGCCCTGCCCGCCGCCGGTCGCGTCGGGGTCGGGGAGGTCGGGTGCGAGCCCGGCGCCGGGGAACGGGGCGGGGTGGTGGTCCGGGTGGTGGGCCGGCGTCCGCGCTCCCGCGTACGGCGCGTTCACACCGTCCGGGCCGTCGGTGCCGATCCCGATCCCGGCGTCGGTCCCGGTGCCGGGACCGCCCGCGTCGCCGGCGGTGCCCGGCAGGGACAGGTGACCCTCCAGGTCCGGCACCACGGGGAGCGCCGGCGACGCGCCCCGGGCCGCGAGCCGGAGGGTCGATTCGCCGATCCGCAGCAACGCCCCCGGCACCAGTGGCACCGTCCGCGCTCCGACGGGGGCGCCGTCCAGGGTCGTGCCGTTCGTCGAGCCGAGGTCGGCCACCGCCACCCGCCCGTCCGACATCACCGTCACCGCGCAGTGCAGCCGCGACACGTCGGGGTCGTCCAGCGGCACGTCCGCGTCGGCCGCGCGTCCGATCCGTACCGCCCCGGGGTGCAGCAGGTGCACCCCGCCCGCGTCCGGACCGGCGACCACGTGGAGCTGGGGCGCGGCCGGTCCGTCCTCGGGCAGCGCGGGCAGCCCGTCCGGGGCGGGCGCGTGCAGGGCCAGGACGGCCCCGTCCACCAGGGGCGGCTCGCCCAGGATCCGCCGCTGGAGGTCGAGCCGTTCCGTACCGGCGTACAGCACGACGGTGCCCCCGGTGTCGGGTCCGCCCACGGTGGCCGCGAGCCCGGAGGCGACGGCGGCGAGCGCGGTCCCGAGGGGCGCGGTGACGAGCACGTCGCAGCCGACGGGCGTGCCGGAGGTCTGGTGGCCGCTGCGCGACCCGAGGACGGTCAGCCGGATCTGCATCGCCGTCAGCGGTCCCTTCTGCGCGGTGCGCAGTGCACGTGCGTGCGCCCGGCAGGGGAACGGCGGGACGTGCCGGCCCGATGACCCCCCACCCGGCACGGACGCGTCGTCCGGTCAGGTCTGCCGGAAGGAAGGGCTCCCGTCCCCGCCGTTCCGTACGGGTGCATCCTCGCACCTGTCGCGGACAACACGCCCGGCACCCGGCGACAAATGATCTTGATCGATCGTGACCCGAACCACTCGTCGCTCACATACGGACAAGCGAGTCGATGAAAACCAAGGAAAATCGCCTCCGGCATACCCGGTAAAACTCACTCTCCGTACATATGTACGGCAACCAACCTTCGATGCCCGGCGTCTTCATCCGGGACACCCCCTAGAGTGGGCCGGAAAACCCACAGCGGAAACAGCCGAAACCAGACGACAGTCAGACGACAGCAGGGGAGCGCGAGACGTGCGGCCAGTCGGCAGCAAATACCTGCTCGAGGAGCCGCTCGGGCGCGGCGCCACGGGCACCGTCTGGCGCGCCCGCCAGCGGGAGACCGCCGGTGCGGAGGCCGCCGTCGCCGGGCAGCCCGGCGAGACCGTGGCCATCAAGGTCCTCAAGGAGGAACTGGCCCAGGACCCGGACATCGTGATGCGCTTCCTTCGCGAGCGCTCCGTCCTGCTGCGCCTGACCCACCCCAACATCGTCCGCACGCGCGACCTCGTCGTCGAGGGCGACCTGCTGGCCCTGGTCATGGACCTGATCGACGGCCCGGACCTGCACCGCTACCTCCGCGAGAACGGCCCCTTCAGCCCCGTCGCCGCGAGCCTGCTGACCGCACAGATCGCGGACGCGCTCGCCGCCAGCCACGCCGACGGCGTGGTCCACCGGGACCTGAAGCCCGCCAACGTCCTGCTGGACGAACGCGGCGGCCAGATGAAGCCGATGCTCACCGACTTCGGCATCGCGCGCCTCGCCGACTCCCCGGGCCTGACCCGCACCCACGAGTTCGTCGGCACCCCCTCCTACGTGGCCCCCGAGTCCGCCGAGGGTCGCCCCCAGACCTCCGCCGTCGACATCTACGGCGCCGGCATCCTGCTCTACGAGCTGGTCACCGGCCGCCCGCCGTTCGCCGGCGGCACCGCACTCGAAGTGCTCCACCGCCACCTCAGCGAGGACCCGCAGCGCCCCGCGAACCTGCCCGAGCCGCTCTGGACGGTCATAGAGCGCTGCCTGCGCAAGGAACCCGGTGAGCGCCCGAGCGCCGAGAGCCTGGCGCGCGGCCTGCGCGTGGTCGCCTCCGGCATCGGAGTGCACTCCTCGCCCGCCGAGGTGGAGGCCGCGCTCGGCGTCGCCGCGCTGCTCGCCCCCGACCCCTCGCCCGCCCCGGTCCCCGCGACCCCCGGCGTCGCGGACGCCACCCAGGCGCTCTCCGGCTCCCCGATGGGTGCCTACGACCCGAACGGCATGACCAGCGTCCTGCCGCCGGTCGGCGCGGCCGACGCCACCTCCGTGCTGCCCGCCACCGGGGCGGGCGGCGCGGACCCGACGTCCGTCATGCCGCCCGTGCAGGACGGGGTGCACCCCTGGCAGTCGCAGATGCGGGCCGCCCGCGACCGCAACGAGCAGACGCAGATGCAGTACCTCGACCCGAGCGAGGACCCGCTGCGCCGCCGCCCGCAGCGCCAGGCGCCCCCGCCGCCCCAGCAGCAGCCGTACCGCCAGGGTCCGCCGCCGCAGCAGTACCGGCAGCCGCCGGCGCATCAGCCCCAGTACCAGCAGCCGCCGCAGCAGCAGCCGTACCGCCAGGGCCCGCCGCCCCAGCAGTACCAGCAGCCGCAGCAGCACCAGCCGGTCCACCAGCCGCAGTACCAGCAGCCGCCTCAGCAGCAGCCGCAGTACCAGCAGCCCACCCGGCCCCAGCAGAGTCCGCCGCCTCGACAGCCGGCCCCGCGCGAGCCGCGCGAACCGCGTCGCCGCAGTGCCAACCCGGTCCGGATCCCCGGTCTGGGCTGCCTCAAGGGCTGTGTGGTCATGATCCTGCTGTTCTTCGTGGCGGGCTGGCTGGTCTGGGAGCTCACCCCGCTCCAGGAGTGGGTCGGCACCGGACGCGGCTGGTGGGACCAGGTGTGGACGTGGGGCTCGGACGCGGTCGACTGGGTCACCGCCATCGGCGACTCCGCAGGCGGCTCCGGCGGCGGATCCACCCCCTGACGGCCGGCTGACGGTCCACCAGGAGGCGCTCGGGGCACCCCCCGCAGCGCCGACTTCGTGGATTTGTCGACTTCTGGGACGTGATTTCGCCCGCAGAAGTGAAGGTCGCCGCGATGCGGGGCGTTCAACGCCCACCCGGCCGCGTAGCTTTGGTGCGTAGGCCAGCCGCTGAGGGAGCAGTCGTGGCACGGAAGATCGGCAGCCGGTACACCGCGCACCAGATCCTTGGGCGCGGCAGCGCGGGCACGGTGTGGCTGGGCGAGGGGCCGGAAGGCCCCGTCGCCGTCAAACTGCTGCGCGAGGACCTCGCGTCCGACCAGGAGCTGGTCGGACGGTTCGTCCAGGAGCGCAGCGCGCTGCTCGGCCTGGAACACCCCCACGTCGTGTCCGTCCGCGACCTCGTCGTCGACGGCAACGACCTCGCCCTCGTCATGGACCTCGTCCGCGGCACGGACCTGCGGACGCGGCTCGACCGCGAACGACGGCTCGCCCCCGAGGCGGCCGTCGCCATCGTCGCCGACGTCGCGGACGCGCTGGCCGCGGCGCACGCGGCGGGCGTCGTGCACCGCGACGTCAAGCCGGAGAACGTCCTGCTCGACATGCAGGGCCCGCTCGGCCCCGGAGGCGCCCACCCGGCGCTGCTGACCGACTTCGGCGTCGCGAAGCTGATCGACTCGCCGCGCCGCAGCACCGGAGGCCGCGCCTCGGCGCCCACCACCCGGATCATCGGCACGCCCGACTACCTGGCCCCCGAGATCGTGGAGGGGCTGCCGCCGCGCGCGGCCGTCGACATCTACGCACTGGCCACGGTGCTGTACGAGCTGCTCGCCGGGTTCACGCCGTTCGGCGGCGGGCACCCCGGGGCGGTGCTGCGCCGGCACGTGACCGAGACCGTCGTACCGCTGCCCGGCATCCCGGAAGAACTGTGGCAGCTCATGGTGCAGTGCCTCGCCAAGGCGCCGGCGTCACGGTTGCGGGCCTCGGAACTGTCGACCCGGCTGCGGGACCTGCTGCCGATGCTGGCCGGGATCCCGCCCCTGGACGTGGACGAGCCGGACGAGGCCGACACGGAACCGGAACAGGCCGAGGAGAAGTCCGCGGATCCGGTACGGCGGCGCGGCGTGGTGCCGCTGGTCCCCGGCTCGGCGACGGACTCCAACCGGGACACGCACACCTCCATGCGGGTACCCGGCCCCGACGAGCTGGCCGGGGGCGCGCTGGGCACCGCCCGGGTCCCGCGCCCCGCGGGCGGCCACCGGCCCGGCTCCGCCCGGCACCGGGCCGAGACGGTCCGCAAGCGCCGGCTCGTGCTGTCCGCCTCGGCGGTGGTCCTGGTGGCGGCGGTCGGGCTGGGCACCTGGTTCGCGGTGTCCGACGGGGACGACGCCCCCGCCCCGCAGGACAGCAAGCAGTCGGGCACGGCGGTCCCGTAGCGGGCGCCGGCCGCGGTGGCGCCGGCCGCGCCCCGTGACCGGCCCGGCCCGGCCCCGGACATCGGCGGGCCGGGTCGGCGTACGTCGTCCGCCCGACCCGGCCGCACCGCGGCCCGCGCGCCGCCTACGCCGAGACCAGCTCCGGGTGCCAGCGCCGGGCCACGGTCGGGTGGGCCCGTACCCACCCCTTCAGCTCGTTGCGCCCGTACTCGGCGTGCAGCGGGTTCGACGCGTCGTGGGCCACGCCCGGCGCCTCGCTCAGGTACGCGCCGGGGACGGTCTCCACCACCGCGTCCAGCCGCGGGTTGTAGAAGAACGGCACCGAGAAGCGCTCCTGCGCCCCCGGCGGGCTCACCACCCGGTGGTCGGTGGCCCGCAGGTAGCCCTCCGTCGCTATCTCCAGCAGCTCGCCCAGGTTGACCACGAAGGCCCCCGGAAGCGGCGGGATGTCGACGTAGCGCCCCTCCCGTACGACCTGGAGCCCGCCCACCGAGTCCTGGAGCAGCAGCGTCAGGAAGCCGTAGTCCTTGTGCGCGCCCACGCCCTGGTCCGCGCCGGTCGGGGCGGACCCGGGGTAGCGGATCAGCTTCGTGTGCAGGTGGGGGCGGTCCGCGAAGGCCTCGTCGAAGAAGTCCGCGGGGGCGCCGATCGAGGTCAGCAGCTCCCGCAGCAGGCGGTGCGCCACCGCGGCGAGGCGGGACTGCCACTCCAGGACGACCGTGCGGAGCTCGGGCAGGGTCGCCGGCCACAGGTTCGGTCCCTCCAGCCACAGGAACGCCGGGTCGTCCGGGCCGACCACCGGCGCCGGCCGCTCGGCGCCCACGTCCAACTGGTCCCGCCAGTCGGAGGCGCCGCCGGTCAGCTCGTGCCCGATCCGGGTGTAGCCGCGGAAGTGCGGGGAGTTGAGGTTGCTCACGGCCAGCCGATCGGCCTCCGGGAGCGCGAAGAAGGCTCTGGTCAGGTCGAGGATGCGGGCGGTTTCCGACGCGCTGATCCCGTGCCCGGTCAGGTAGAGGAAACCGGTGTCCCGGGCGGCCGCGTGCAGCCGGCGCAGGAAGTCCTCGCGCTCGGCGGGGTCGTCGGCCCGGGACAGGTCGATGACGGCGAGGGAGGTCGCGAGGGAGGTGGTGCCAGAGTCGGCACGGGAGGAGGAGGAAGGGTGCGCGGACGGCATGACGGCTCCGTTTCGGATGTCACGGGGTCCTGTTCCCCTGAGATGGCGGGGCAGCGGGTGGGGCTGGCCGTCGGCAGGGATGGCGCCGGGGCCGGGTGTCCGCGTACAGGACCGAAGTCGGATCGGGGTGGATCAGGCTCGTGCGAGGTCCGGCGGCAGACAGCTCGTGGTGGTGACACGCATGTGGTCCACATGGCGGCGCTTCACGAGGAGGACAGTCATATGCTGAGCGTACGCCCGTGCGAGCGCATGTCCGTACGGGCCCGGCCGGCCTGGCCGGAGAGTGCCGTCCCGCGACCGGCTACGCTGGACCCGTGGCAGTCGTCGATGTTTCCGAAGAGCTGAAGTCCCTCTCCTCGACCATGGGGTCGATCGAGGCCGTCCTGGACCTCGACAAGCTGAGGGCAGATATCGCCGTGCTCGAGGAGCAGGCCGCCGCGCCGTCCCTGTGGGACGACCCGGAAGCCGCCCAGAAGATCACGAGCAAGCTTTCGCACCTCCAGGCCGAGGTCCGCAAGACCGAGACCCTCCGGGGCCGCATCGACGACCTCTCCGTGCTCTTCGAGCTCGCCCAGGAGATGGACGACGCGGACACCCTCGCGGAGGCGGAGACCGAGCTGGTCTCCGTGCGCAAGGCGCTGGACGAGATGGAGGTCCGGACCCTGCTCTCCGGCGAGTACTCCGAGCGCGAGGCCCTGGTCAACATCCGCGCCGAGGCCGGTGGCGTCGACGCCTCCGACTTCGCCGAGCGCCTCCAGCGCATGTACCTGCGCTGGGCCGAGCGGCACGGCTACCCGACCGAGATCTACGAGACCTCCTACGCGGAGGAGGCCGGCATCAAGTCGACCACCTTCGTCGTCAAGGCCCCGTACGCCTACGGCACCCTCTCCGTCGAGCAGGGCACCCACCGCCTCGTCCGGATCTCGCCCTTCGACAACCAGGGCCGCCGCCAGACCTCCTTCGCGGGCGTCGAGGTGCTGCCGGTCGTCGAGACCAGCGACCACGTCGAGATCGACGAGGCCGAGCTGCGCGTCGACGTGTACCGCGCCTCCGGCCCCGGCGGCCAGGGCGTCAACACGACCGACTCGGCCGTGCGCATCACGCACCTCCCGACCGGCATCGTCGTCTCCTGCCAGAACGAGCGCTCGCAGATCCAGAACAAGGCCAGCGCGATGAACGTGCTCCAGGCCAAGCTGCTGGAGCGGCGCCGCCAGGAGGAGAAGGACAAGATGGACGCCCTCAAGGACGGCGGAAGCTCCTGGGGCAACCAGATGCGCTCCTACGTCCTGCACCCGTACCAGATGGTCAAGGACCTGCGGACGGAGTTCGAGGTCGGCAACCCGCAGGCGGTGCTCGACGGCGAGATCGACGGCTTCCTGGAGGCCGGGATCCGCTGGCGCAAGCAGCAGGAGCAGACCGCTTAAGAACGCGCTTGAGGACGTGCTTGAGCACGTGCTGGAGAGCGTCGGACCGTTCGACGGCGGGTACGCGTGAACGTGGAAGGGCCCGGGCACCCCAAGGTGTCCGGGCCTTTCGCGTACGTGCGATCGGGACGCGGCGGAAGAACGGCGCGCTCGCAGCCACGCGGTCGGGACTGCGCGGGCAGCCACGCGGTCGAACTACGCGGTCTGGGCCACCAGCGCCAGAGCCGCCACCAGCACCACCAGAAGCGCGATGAGCGCCATGGGATTCAGGCCGGCGAAGGGGCTCTCCTGCTGGAGGCGCTCCCGGTTCGCCCGGCACACAGGGCAGCGGCCCTGGTTGACGGGTGCGGCGCAGTTCGCGCACACGAGCCGGTCATATGTCATGCGCTCCTCCTCTCGTCCCCTGGTACAACGGCAAGGGGGACGGGTCCGTTCCCCCTACCACTGTGCCGGCTTCCACGACATTCGGCGCGGCCCGTCCGGGCCATCGCGATCGGGCGGCCCCGGGACGCGGGACATATCGGTCAAGTCCGGATGCCGGGTCCACACCCCGCGCCCGTTCGCGTATGGTCACGCTCACCTACTCCCGGCGACCGTGGTGCACCCGTGATCCGATTCGACAGTGTCTCCAAGTCCTACCCGAAGCAGAGCCGCCCCGCACTCAGAGATGTCTCGCTGGACATCGCGAAGGGCGAGTTCGTCTTCCTGGTCGGCTCCTCCGGCTCCGGCAAGTCCACGTTCCTGCGGCTGGTGCTGCGCGAGGAGCGGGCGAGCCACGGCCAGGTCCACGTCCTGGGCAAGGACCTCGCCAAGCTCTCCAACTGGAAGGTCCCGCACATGCGGCGCCAGCTGGGGACCGTCTTCCAGGACTTCCGGCTCCTCCCCAACAAGACGGTGGCCGAGAACGTCGCCTTCGCACAGGAGGTCATCGGCAAGCCGCGCGGCGAGATCCGCAAGGCCGTTCCGCAGGTCCTGGAGCTGGTGGGGCTGGGGGGCAAGGAGAGCCGGATGCCCGGCGAGCTCTCCGGCGGCGAGCAGCAGCGCGTGGCCATCGCCCGCGCCTTCGTCAACCGCCCCGCCCTGCTGATCGCGGACGAGCCGACCGGCAACCTCGACCCGCAGACCTCCGTCGGCATCATGAAGCTGCTGGACCGGATCAACCGGACCGGCACCACCGTGATCATGGCGACGCACGACCAGCAGATCGTGGACCAGATGCGCAAGCGCGTCATCGAACTCGAACAGGGCCGTCTCGTGCGCGACCAGTCGCGCGGCGTCTACGGCTACCAGCACTGAAAGGACGCCATGCGCGCCCAGTTCGTCATGTCGGAGATCGGCGTCGGTCTCCGTCGCAATCTCACCATGACCTTCGCGGTCATCATCTCCGTGGCCCTGTCGCTGGCCCTGTTCGGTGGCTCCCTGCTCATGCGCGACCAGGTCAGCGCGATGAAGGGGTACTGGTACGGCAAGGTCAACGTCACGGTCTACCTCTGCAACAAGAGCGACGCCAAGGACGCCACCGACGCCGCCAGGGCCGCCGAGACGCCCGCCGCGGACCCGGCCAAGCCCGACGCGAACAAGCCCGACCCCGCCAAGGGCAACGCCGGGCCGGAGCGGGTCAAGCAGCCCTGTGAGAAGGGCGCGGTCACCGATGAGCAGAAGAAGCAGATCGAGACCGATCTGAAGAAGATCGACCTCGTCCAGAACGTCGTGTACGAGTCGTCCGACGAGGCGTTCAAGCACTACAAGGAGCGGTACGGGGACACCGCGCTGGCCTCGGTCGTCACCCCGGACCAGATGCCCGACTCCTTCCGGGTCAAGCTCAAGAACCCGGAACAGTACGGGGTCATCACCAGCGCCTTCTCGGGGCGCGAGGGCGTTCAGTCGGTCCAGGACCAGAACCGTGAGGTCGAGAGCCTCTTCAGCCTGCTCGGCTCCCTCAACTGGGCCGCGCTCGGCATCATGTTGATCATGCTGATCGTGGCGCTGCTGCTGATCGTCAACACGGTGCGCGTCTCCGCGTTCAGCCGTCGGCGGGAAACCGGCATCATGCGGCTGGTGGGCGCGTCCAGCTTCTACATCCAGGTGCCGTTCATCATGGAGGCGGCCGTCGCCGGCCTCATCGGCGCGGTGCTCGCCTGCGGGATGCTCGGCGCCGGCCAGTACTTCGTGATCGACCACGGCGTGACGCTCCGCGACAAGCTGGAATTGATCAACTTCATCGGCTGGGACTCCGTCCTCACCAAGCTGCCGTTGGTGCTCGCCATCGGGCTGCTGATGCCCTCCCTGGCGGCGTTCATCGCGTTGCGCAAGTACCTGAAGGTGTGACAAGCGCCCCGTGTGCGGTCGGGTCAACCCACCGTGCCGCCGCGGGGCTTGTCCTAGACTCGGCGCCATGCCGGGCTCACCCCCTCTCTGTCGCCGGCCCCGCGACCTGCGTCGCGGGGCCGCTCTGACGTTGGCTTTCCTCGCGGCCGTCGGTACCGCCGCGGGCACCGGCTGCTGGGACCGGGCCGACGCCGTGGACACGGCGGGGGTCCTGGTGGCCCGTACGCACGACAAGACCGCGGGCGCGCCCGCGGCGGGCACCGCCGACCGGGACGCCGTCGCACGCGCCGCCGCCGAGGCCGCGGCCGAGGGCAAGTCCGGCAAGAAGGCCGCCCAGGACGTCGTCAGCCGCAGCGGCGACCGCTGGGGCATGGTCTACGACCAGAACGAGTACGCGGCCTTCGCCGAGGACCTGGACGGCCGCTGGACCGGTGTCGGGCTGTGGGCCGAGCGCCGTACCGACGGCCGGATCGAGGTGGACCGGGTCCAGCCCGGCAGCCCCGCCTCCCGGGCCGGGCTGCGGGCCGGCGACCGGCTGCTGAGCGTGGACGGCAAGGGCGTCACGGGCCGGTCGGTCGCCGACGTGGTGGCCCTCCTGCGCGGCGAGGCCGGCACCCCGGTCGTGCTGGGCCTCAGCCGGGCCGGGGCCGACTTCACCGAGACCGTCCGCCGGCAGCAACTGCGCGTCGAGCCGGTGACGGTACGCCGTCTCGCGGACGGTGTCACCGTCATCAAGGTCGCCTCGTTCACCCGGGGTTCGGGGGAGCGGGTGCGGGACGCCGTCCGCGCGGCCCCGCCGGGCGCCGGCCTGATGCTGGACCTGCGGGGGAACCCGGGCGGGCTGGTCACCGAGGCGGTGACCGCGGCCTCCGCGTTCCTCGACGGCGGCCTGGTGGCGACGTACGACGTACGGGGCTCCGAGCGGGCCCTGTACGCGCGGCCGGGCGGGGACACCGCACGGCCGCTGGTGGCGCTGGTCGACGGCGGCACGATGAGCGCCGCCGAACTGGTCGCCGGCGCCCTCCAGGACCGGGGCCGCGCGGTGACGGTCGGCAGCCGCACCTTCGGCAAGGGCTCGGTGCAGATGCCGACGGAGCTCCCGGACGGTTCGGTGGCGGAGCTGACGGTCGGCACGTACCGCACGCCGGCGGGCCGCAGCCTCGACGGCAGGGGCATCGACCCGGACCTGTCGGCGGCCGAGGGGACCGAGGAGCGGGCCCGCAAGGTATTGGGTGGCCTTCGAGTGGGTCCGTAGTGCGAAAATGACCGCACTATGGCTAAGGAAAAAGGGCGCAAGCTGATCGCCCAGAACAAGAAGGCGCGGCACGACTACACGATCCTCGACACCTACGAGTGCGGTCTCGTGCTCACGGGCACCGAGGTCAAGTCCCTGCGTCAGGGTCGGGCGTCGCTGGTCGACGGCTTCGTGTCGATGGAGGGCAACGAGGCCTGGCTGTACAACGTGCACGTGCCGGAGTACAGCCAGGGCACGTGGACCAACCACAGCTCGCGGCGCAAGCGCAAGCTCCTGATGCACCGGGAGGAGATCGACAAGCTGGACTCGAAGTCGTCGGAGTCGGGTCACACGATCGTGCCCCTGTCCCTGTACTTCAAGGACGGCCGCGCGAAGGTCGAGATCGCGCTGGCCAAGGGGAAGAAGGAGTACGACAAGCGACAGACCCTGCGGGAGAAGCAGGACACCCGTGAGACGAACCGCGCCGTGGCGGCCGTCCGACGCAAGCAGCGGGGCACGGTGTAATCACCTGGCATCCCGAGGTCCACTTCGCGTACGATGGCGTCAGCGCCTCCCGCTCGCGGGTGGGGTCACTTGATAAAAAAACATGGGGATGATCGGTTTCGACAGCGGATGTCGATGTAGGGGAAGCGAGCCGAGGAAGCGGCAATGATCTCGTAAACCATATGTCGCAAACAATAATCGCCAACTCCAAGAGCGATAACTCCCGCTTCACCCTCGCTGCCTAATAACAGTGAGCTGAAGCCTCTGTGAGGAGCGTCAGCCCGGAAGTGGTCCCGGTCCGGATCCTGGCGTCAACTAGGGATCTAAACCTCTAGCCCCGGTCACGGGGGTTTGAGGGAAATCAAACAGTGACTGAGCCCGTCGGAGACTTGTCCGTGTGATCTCCGGGGCTGAGAAAAGCGCAGCGGAATGCGCTCGGAGAAGCCCTACTTCTGCACCGTTGGACGCGGGTTCGATTCCCGCCATCTCCACTCATCCCATGTGGGCAAAGGCCCCGCGGCTCCGGCCGCGGGGCCTTTGTCATGCCCGGGGGCGGTTCGGGGTCGGGCCCGTGCGAGGGCCGGGCGGCGATCCGGTCAGGCCTGTGCGGTGGGGCGGACGACGATCTCGCCGATGTCGATGCCGTCGGGCTGTTCGATCGCGTAGCCGATGGCGGAGGCGACGGCCGAGGGGGGCATGGCGATCTCGTCGCGCAGGCGGATCATCGCGGCCGCGATCTCGGGGGCGGCTCCCTTGCCCACGCCCTCGGTGTGGGTGAAGCCGGGCGAGACGAGGGTCACGCGCAGGTCGGGGCCCGCTTCCTGGCGCAGTCCCTCGGTGAGCACCTTCACCGCCGTCTTGGTGGCCGCGTAGACCGTCTGGGGCGACTTGACGACGTGGGCCGCGGTGGAGCCGACGTTGACGAACTGGCCGGAGCCCTGTCGGCGGAAGACGGGCAGCGCCGCCCCGATGCCGTTGAGCAGGCCCGTGATGTGGGTGGAGACCATGGCGTCCCAGTCGTCCTGGCGCAGGTCGTCGAACGGCGAGACGGCCATCGTGCCCGCGTTGGAGACGAGGACGTCGAGCCGGCCGAACCGGTCGACGGCCGTGTCCGTCAGGCGCCGGAGGTCCTCGCGGCGGGTGACGTCGACGACCACGCCGACGGCGCTGCCGCCGTTGGCGGTGATGCCCTCCACGACCGCGTTCAGCCGGTCCTCCCCGCGGCCGCCGAGCACGAGCCGGGCGCCCCTTTCGGCGAGGTGGATCGCGGTCGCCTCGCCGATGCCGCTGCCGGCGCCCGTGATCGCGACGACCTTGCCTCGAATACCCGACATGATCAGCTTCCTTACGTGGGTGCGCGCCGATGGAGGTGGTGACCTACAGTGAAGTGGGGAGTTCCCCACTTTCTCAAGCTAAGTGGGGACCTCCCCACTTGGCAAGTCGAGGGGCGCCCGCGAAGAGCGCCCGAGAGGGGACGGCGAACGCTGATGACCGACGGAGCGGACCGGCCGTTGCGGGCCGACGCGCGGCGCAACAGGGAGCGGATCCTCGCCGCCGCCGTGCGCGTGTTCACCACGCAGGGGCTGGACGCGCGGATGGAACACATCGCCAAGGAGGCGGGCGTGGGCAGCGCGACGCTGTACCGCAACTTCCCCACCCGGGAGGTCCTGGTCGAGGCGGTCTACCGCAACGAGGTGGCCCAACTGTGCGACGCGGCCCCCGAACTGCTCGCGCGGGAGTCGCCCGCCGAGGCCCTGCGCGCGTGGACCCGGCTCTTCCTGGACTACGTCACCGCCAAGTACGGGATGATCGACGCGCTGCGCGCCATCGCCGCGACCGGGGGCAACCCCTACGGCCACAGCCGGGAGATGATCCAGGGCGCCATCGCCTCGCTCTTGGACGCGTGTGTGGCCGCCGGGGTGATCCGTACCGACATCGGGCCGGCCGACGTCGCCGCCGCCCTCGAAGGCATCGCCCTCACCTCGGCGGGCGCCGAGCACCGCGAGCAGGCCGAGCGGCTGCTCGACCTCACCCTGGACGGCCTCACGGTCCGCCGCTGAGGCCGCGTCAGCCGGTACGGGCGCCGGACGCGCGGGAGGTGAGGCCGAGCAGGAGCGCGGTCAGGGCCGCCGCGGCCGGCAGGGCGTAGGCGGAGGTGGTGCCGAGGTGTTCGACGACGGCGCCGGCCGCGGCGGAGCCCGCGGCGATGCCCGCGAGGATCGCGGTGACGGCGAGGGTCATGCCCTCGTTGAGGCGTCCCTCGGGCGTGCGGCGGTGGACCTCGGACATGGCCGTCACCATCGTCGGGGCGGTGGCCGCGCCCGCCAGGAGCAGGGCCAGGGCCAGCGGGACGAGCGAACCGCCGGCAGCCGCCGCCCAGGGCAGGGCCATCGCCGCGCACAGGGCGACCAGGCAGACGCGCAGGCCGCGCGGGCGCCGGGTGCCGTAGAGCAGGCCGGCGGCGCAGGAGCCGGCGGCCTGGAGGGCGAGGACCGGGCCCGCGGCGGCGCCGAGGCCGTGGGCGTCGAGGTGGGCGATCGAGGTGACCTCCATCGAGCCGAAGATCGCACCGGTGGCGGCGAAGAGACCGAGGAGCGGCAGCAGGGCGGGCAGCGGTGACGAGGAGGGGGCGGGGCGGACCCCGGTGGGCGGCGGCTCGGTGGCGCGCTGCGCGGTGAAGACCAGCATGCCGACGAGGAGCAGCGACGCGGCGACGAGGGTCCCGGCCTCCGGGAAGGCGAGCGTGCACAGCGACGCGGCGGCGACCGGCCCGAGCAGGTAGCAGAGTTCGTCGGCGGCCTGCTCGAAGGACATCGCCGTGTGGTGGTCGGCCGGGGCGTCGCGCAGCAGCAGGGTCCAGCGGGCCCGGGACATGCCGCCGATGTTGGGGGTGGTGGCCGTCGCCGCGTACGAGGCGAACAGGGTCCAGGTCGGAGCCTGTGTACGGACGCACGCGATCAGGCAGAGCGAGCCGAGGACCGCGATCAGGGTGGCGGGGACGGCGACGCGGGACTGCCCGAAGCGGTCGACGAGTCGGGCCGTCCACGGCGCGACCAGCGCGGTGGCGGCCAGACCGGTGGCGGTGACCGCGCCGGCGAGGGCGTACGAGCCGCGCTGGCCGGCGATCATCATCACCGCGCTGATCCCGAACATGCCCATGGGCAGCCGGGCGATGAGGTTCCCGGCGGTGAAGGCGCGGGTGCCGGGTCGGGCGAAGAGCCGGCGGTAGGGGCCGCCGCGGTGCGCGCGGGGGCGCGGACGCGGGGGCGGCGGCGGGCCGGTCAGGACGAGGGTGGAGCCGGTGACGGTCATCAGGGTCGGGGCGGGCATGACCCAAGGCTGCGGGCCGGTCCCCGGCCGGGTCCAACACCTGTTCACGACCCATTCACCGGTTTCCGTTGTTAGTGTCCGGGAGTGATCTCCCGTGATGTGGACCCCCGCCTGCTGCGCGGGTTCGTGGCCGTGGCCGAGGAACTGCACTTCTCCCGCGCCGCCGCCCGCCTGTACGTCGCCCAGCAGGCCCTCAGCAGGGACGTCCGCCGGCTGGAGGAGACCCTGGGCGCGGCGCTGTTCACCCGCACGACCCGGGCCGTGGAACTGACCGCCGACGGGCAACGGCTGCTGCCGCTCGCGCACAGGGTGCTGGCCGCCCACACCGAACTGGCCGCCGCCTTCGCCGAACCCGGGCCGCTGCTCGTCGACCTGAACAGCGACGGGCCGAGTTCCGCGCGCAGCGTGCTGGACCGGGCCCGCGCGCTCGCCCCGGGCTGCGAACTGATGGCCCGCTTCGAGAGCGGGCTGACCCATGCCGCGGCGGAGATCGCGGCGGGCCGCCTCGACGTGTCCTTCGGCTACGCGCACGGCCTGGAGCCCGCGTCGCGCGCCCGCCTCGCCCACACCCTCGTCCGGTACGAGCCGCTCGCCGTGCTGCTGCCCGACGGGCACCCGCTGGCGGCGCTGGACCGGGTGCCGCTGGCGGCCCTGGCCGGGGAGACCGTGTACGCGGGGGCCGGCAACCCGCGGACCCTGGAGTGGACCCGGCTGGCGCGGGAGCTGTTCGCCGGGCGGGGGATCGCGCCGGCGCCGCCCGCTCCGGTGGCCGTGGGCAAGGAGGAGTTCGGGCGGGTGATGGCCAAGACCCGCACCCCCGTCCTCGTCACCGTGGACTTCACGGACCTGCCCGGCTGCGCGAAACGCCCCCTGGTCGCACCCGTGCCGCTGTCCCCGCTGTCGATGGTGTGGCGCAAGGGGCTGCGCCACCCGGGCCTGGACGCCCTCCTGCGGGCGGCCGCCGAACTGGCCGCCGAACGCGGATGGCTGGAGGTGCCGGCCGGGAGTCTGCTGCCGGCGGCGCTCACAGGCGGTCCCGACGCCGGGTGAGTGCAAGGTATCCCCCCGGTCATCGGAGGGTGACCCGGGCCGAAACGCGCGCTTCCTACGGTCGTCATCACGGACGCGACAGCTGTGGAGGCGTGTGATGACCGGAACGACCGCACCGCGCAAGGGGGGCCGCTGGATCGAGCGGTGGGATCCGGAGGACGAGGTCTTCTGGCGGGAGACCGGGGAGCGGGTGGCCCGGCGCAACCTCCTCTACTCGGTGCTCTCCGAACACATCGGGTTCTCCGTCTGGTCGCTGTGGTCCGTGATGGTGCTCTTCATGGGCCCCGCGTACGGCATCGACCCGGCCGGGAAGTTCTTCCTCATCGCCACCGCCACGGCCGTCGGCGCCCTCGTCCGGATCCCCTACACCTTCGCCGTCGCCCGGTTCGGCGGACGCAACTGGACCGTGGTCAGCGCCCTGCTGCTGCTCGCGCCGACCGTGGCCGCGCTGGTCGTCATGGAGCCCGGCACCTCCTACGGCACTTTCCTCGCCGTCGCCGCCCTGACCGGCGTGGGCGGGGGCAACTTCGCCTCCTCCATGACCAACATCAACGCGTTCTTCCCGCTGCGGAAGAAGGGCTGGGCGCTCGGACTGAACGCGGGCGGCGGCAACATCGGCGTACCCGTCGTGCAGCTCGCGGCCCTGCTCGTCATCGGGACCGCCGGCGCCGGCCACCCCCGGCTGCTGCTCGCGGTCTACGTCCCGCTGATCGTGACCGCCGCCGCGCTGGCCCTCGTACGCATGGACAACCTGGCGCCGGTGCGCGGTGACGTGGGCGCGGTCCGGGACGCGGCCCGGGAGCCGCACACCTGGATCATGGCCTTCCTGTACATCGGCACCTTCGGCTCCTTCATCGGCTACGGCTTCGCCTTCGGGCTGGTGCTCCAGACCCAGTTCGGTCGCACCCCGCTCCAGGCCGCCTCGCTGACCTTCATCGGACCGCTGCTCGGCTCACTGGTCCGACCGGTGGGCGGGGCGCTCGCCGACCGGCTCGGCGGCGCCCGCATCACCCTGGCCGCCTTCGTCGCGATGGCGCTCGCGACCTCGGTGGTGATCCTGGCCTCCGTACGGGAATCGCTCCCGGTGTTCCTGGTGGGCTTCGTGGCGCTGTTCGCGCTGAGCGGCCTCGGCAACGGCTCCACGTACAAGATGATCCCCGGCATCTTCCAGGCGAAGGCCCTGGCACAGGGCCTGGGCGCCGAGGAGGCCGCCGCCCGCGGGCGACGGCTGTCCGGGGCCGCGATGGGGCTGATCGGCGCCGTGGGGGCCCTCGGCGGCCTCGGCATCAACCTGGTGTTCCGGGAGGCGTTCGCCCGCTCCGGGTCCGGCACGGCCGCCTTCGTGACCTTCCTCGGCTTCTACGCGGTGTGCTGCGCGGTGACCTGGGCGGTATACCTTCGCCGCCCGACCGCCACACCCGTCACCGGACCGCAGGCACCGGCGAAACCGCAGCTCACCTCGGTGTAACGCCGGTTAACGGCGACGAAATACGACGGAACCGAGCCTGACACGGCGACTTGGCAGGCTCGGCCCCGTTACGCGCGCACCTCTCGGGCAAGGCAGGACACCACATGGACGCTCCGGACACCGGCCCGCTCGCCGGCTTCACCGTCGGGGTCACCGCCGCCCGGCGGGCCGACGACCTGATCGCCCTGCTGCGCCGGCGCGGGGCCTCCGTGCTGCACGCGCCCGCCCTGCGGATCGTTCCGCTCGCCGACGACGGCGAACTCCTCGCCGCCACCAAGGAACTGATCCACCGCACACCCGACGCCGTGGTGGCCACCACCGCCATCGGATTCCGCGGCTGGATCGAGGCCGCCGACGGATGGGGGATCGGCGAGGAACTCCTCGACCGGCTGCGCTCCACCGAACTGCTCGCGCGCGGGCCGAAGGTGAAGGGCGCCGTACGGGCCGCCGGGCTGGTGGAGGCCTGGTCGCCCGCCTCCGAGTCCCTCGCCGAGGTACTGGACCGGCTGCTCGCCCAAGGGGTGGCGGGACGCCGCATCGCCCTCCAACTGCACGGCGAACCGCTGCCCGGCTTCGTCGAATCCCTGCGGGCGGGCGGCGCCGAGGTCGTGGTGGTGCCCGTCTACCGTTGGATGCCGCCCCAGGACCCGGCACCGCTCGACCGGCTGCTGGACGCCGTGGCCGCCGGCGGCCTGGACGCCGTCGCCTTCACCTCGGCGCCGGCCGTCGTCTCGATGCTGTCCCGCGCCGACCA
Organism: Streptomyces sp. NBC_00513; assembly: GCF_041431415.1. Classification (GTDB taxonomy): domain Bacteria; phylum Actinomycetota; class Actinomycetes; order Streptomycetales; family Streptomycetaceae; genus Streptomyces. The sequence continues at coordinate 3,233,047 of NZ_CP107845.1, read as the reverse complement.
CCTGGGGATGCGGGAGGCGGTCCTCGCGGGGCTGCGCGGCGACGTGGTCTCGGCGTGCGTGGGGCCGGTGACCGCGCTCCCGCTCCAGGCCGAGGGGGTGGTCACGGTGCAGCCGGAACGCTTCCGGCTGGGGCCGCTGGTCCAACTGCTCTGCCAGGAACTGCCGGCGCGGGCCCGGGTGCTGCCGGTCGCCGGGCACCGCCTGGAGATCCGCGGCCACGCGGTGCTGGTCGACGCCGAACTGCGGCCGGTGCCGCCGGCCGGGATGGCCCTCCTCGGGGCGCTGGTCCGCCGGCCGGGATGGGTCGTGGGCCGCGCGGACCTGCTGCGGGCGCTGCCGGGCGCCGGGCGGGACGAACACGCCGTGGAGACGGCCATGGCCCGGCTGCGGGTGGCGTTGGGGGCGCCGAGGCTGATCCAGACGGTGGTCAAGCGGGGGTACCGGCTGTCCGTGGACGCGGGCGCGGCCGGCGACTGCGGGGTGCCTCCGGCGCGATGAGGGGCTCCGGTCGGGGGGTGTCGGCGGCGGGCGGGTCCGGGTTAGCGTGCCGTCGTGATCATTGACGGGGTGGAGATGCGGGGCGTCCGGATCGAGGACGCCGCCGGCCTGGCCGACGTACTGCGGCGCAACCGCGCCTACATGGCGCCCTTCGAGCCCTACCGGGAAGAGCGGTTCTACACCGAGGCCGGCCAGCGCGACCGGATCGCGGGCCTGCTCGCGGAGCGGGACGGCGGACGCACGGTGCCGTTCGTCCTGGTCGCCGACGACGTTCCCGTCGGCGGCATCAACCTCGGCGGCATCGCCCTGGGACCGCTGCGCGGCGGCGGCGTCGGCTACTGGATCGACGAGGCCTGGGCCGGGAAGGGACTGGCCACCGCCGCCGTCGAGGAGGTGTGCCGGATCGCCCGCGACGAGCTGGGCCTGCACCGGGTCGAGGCGGGCACGCTGGTCGACAACCTGGCCTCGCAGCGGGTGTTGGCGAAGGCCGGTTTCGAGCAGTACGGCCTGGCGCCCCGGTTCCTCCACATCGACGGAGCCTGGCGCGACCACCGTCTCTTCCAACGGATCCTGCACGACGACCCGCCCGCCCTCTAGCCGCTTCGTCGGTGGGCGGGCACTCTGGGGAGGCGGCCCACGGCAACCGAGGCGGTGACCGGTATGTGGTTCGACTCCGGGAGGGTCTGCCTGGACCTGCTGGCCACCTTCGACGCCCATCGGCACGCCGAGGCGATCCTCGACGGCGACGAACTGCGCCTGTGGCTCGTCGGGGCCGGGCTGGTGCCCGACCGGACGCCGCTGGGCCGGTTGGGGCCCGACTGGGTGGAGGCCTTCCGGGCATTGCGCGCCGACGTGGAGAGCCTCGTACGGGCCGAACTGGCCGGCGCCGGGCCCGACGAGGGGGCGCTCGCCCGGGTCAACGCGGCGGCCGCCGGTCCACCCCCGGGACTGTGTGCCGTTCGGGACCAGGAGGGCCGGCTCGTACGGGAGTTGTGCGGGGGAGTGGAGTGCCCGGGGCTGCTCGCGGCGGTGGCCCGCGACGCCGTCGAACTGCTGACCGACCCCGGCGATCGGGCGCTGCTGCGGGCCTGCGAGGGCGAGGGCTGCGCCCGGGTCTACCTCGACACCTCGCGGGGCCACCGGCGCCGCTGGTGCTCCAGCGAGTTGTGCGGGAACCGCGAACGCGTCGCCCGGCACCGGCGGCGGGTGCTCGCCGCCGGATCCGCCTGAGCGGGCCGCCCGCGCCCGCCCCCCGAGCACCCCGAACGCGGCCGTTCGTGTGATCCGCGGACGGTCCCGGAACGGGCGTGCGGACAAGGCCCTGGTTCGCGTACGGTTGACGGTCGCCCATGCACGTCAGAAGGGGGCCTTGGTGGCCGCGCAGAATGCCGCTGTCGACAGCACGGCGGATTCCGTCCGCGATCGGGAGATCGCGGTCGAGCAGACGCATCTCGATCACGTGTACCGACGCCTTGAGGAGAAGATCCACGAGGCGGAGTTCCTGATGAACGACGCCGCCAAACGCGGGCAGGTCGGCACGCCCGGCGCGCTCGCCGAGCGCGACGCGCAGGTCTTTCGCGCCGGGATCCACCTCAACCGCCTCAACAACGAGTTCGAGGACTTCCTCTTCGGCCGGATCGACCTCGTCCTCGGCAAGGACGGGGAACGCGGCCCGGACGGCGCGTACACCTCCGTCGAGCCGGCCGACGACGCGATTCGCGCCGATCTCACCGCCGACATCGCGGAGACCCTGCACATCGGGCGGATCGGCGTCCTCGACTCCGACTACGCGCCGCTCGTCATCGACTGGCGGGCGCCGGCGGCCGCGCCGTTCTACCGCTCGACGCCGAAGGAACCCGGCCGCGTCGTACGCCGCCGGGTGATCCGCTCCAAGGGCCGCAAGGTCCTCGGAGTCGAGGACGACCTGATGCGCCCCGAGGTCACCGCCTCGCTCGACGGCGAGGAACTGCCCGCCATCGGCGACGGCGCCCTGATGGCGGCGCTCGGGCGGGCCCGTACGCACTCCATGCGGGACATCGTCTCGTCCATCCAGGCCGAGCAGGACCTCGTCATCCGGGCCCCCGCCGCCTCCGTCGCGGAGGTCGCCGGCGGCCCCGGCACCGGGAAGACGGCCGTGGCCCTGCACCGGGCCGCCTACCTGCTCTACCAGGACCGGCGGCGCTACTCCGGCGGCATCCTGATCGTCTCCCCGACCCCGCTGCTCGTCGCCTACACCGAGGGCGTGCTGCCCTCGCTCGGCGAGGAGGGACAGGTCGCCATCAGGGCACTCGGCTCGCTCGTCGACGGGGCCGAGGCGACCACGTACGACGACCCGGCCGTGGCCCGCGTCAAGGGCTCCTCCCGGATGCTCAAGGTGCTGCGCAAGGCCGTACGGGGCGCCCTCGAACTCGGCGACGCTCCCGAGCGGCTGCGCGTGGTGGCCTTCGGCCGGCGCCAGGAGCTGGAGGCCGACGAACTGGAGCGGATCCGACAGAACGCGCTCGGCGGCACCGCGCCGGTGAACCTGCTGCGCCCGCGCGCCCGCAAGCTGCTGCTCGACGCCCTGTACGCGAAGTCCGGCGCGAACGGCCGGCACAGCGACCCGGAACTCGCCGCCGAGCTGCGGTCCGCCTTCGACGAGGACATCTCGACGGAGGACGCCTTCATCGACTTCCTGAACGCCTGGTGGCCCGAGCTCACCCCGCGCGGGGTGCTGGCCTCGATGGCCGACGAACGCAGGCTCGGCCGCTGGTCGCGCCGGGACCTGAACCCCCGCGAGGCGCGCCGGCTGGCCCGCTCGCTGCGCCGGGTCGGTCCGGACGGCAAGGGTCCGCTGTCGGTGCACGACGTCGCGCTGCTCGACGAGCTCCAGCAACTGCTCGGGGCGCCCGCGCGGCCCAAGCGCAAGCGCGAGCTCAATCCGCTGGACCAGCTGAGCGGGCTGGAGGAGCTGATGCCGACCCGCGAGGAGACCCAGTGGGAGCGGGCCGAGCGGCTCGCGGCGGAGCGCACCGAGTACGCGCACGTCATCGTCGACGAGGCGCAGGACCTGACGCCGATGCAGTGGCGGATGGTGGGCCGCCGGGGCCGGCACGGCACCTGGACGGTCGTCGGCGACCCGGCGCAGTCCTCCTGGACGGATCCGCAGGAGGCGGCGGCGGCCCGCGACGAGGCCCTGGGGTCCCGGCCGCGCCGGCGCTTCACGCTGACCGTGAACTACCGCAACCCCGCCGAGGTCGCCGAGGTCGCCGCCCGGGTGCTGAAACTGGCCATGCCGGGGATGGAGCCGCCGACCGCGGTGCGCTCGACGGGCCTGGAGCCCCGCTTCACGGCCGCCCCGGGCGACCTGGGCGAGACGGTCCGGGAGGAGACCCGGCGGCTGCTGGAACAGGTGGACGGCACGGTGGGCGTGGTCGTGGCCATGGACCGGCGGGCGGAGGCGGCCGGATGGCTGGCCGACCTGGGCGAACGCGCGGTCGCGCTGGGCAGCCTGGAGGCGAAGGGGCTGGAGTACGACGCCACCGTGGTGGTGTCCCCGGCGGAGATCGCGGACGAGTCCGAGGCCGGGCTCAGGGTGCTGTACGTGGCCCTGACGCGCGCCACGCAGCAGCTGACGGTGGTCTCGGCCGAGCGCGACACCCCCGACGGGGAGGGCGTTCCGACGCTGCTGCGCCCGTAGACCCCGTCCGACCGGGCCCCGGTGGGCCTGCCCGCCGGGGCGATGGGCCGATTGGCCCGCGACCAGGGGTGTGGTCCAAGAGTCAAGTGCCTGGAGGGGGGTCGCTTCCGGCGATCCTTTGTTAGCCTGGGTACGGCACCGACTCGATCCAAGCCCCCGGGCCCAACCTTCGTCGCTCAGAGCGACCACTTGCCGCGAGGCGAGCATGGCGGGTCGGTGTCATCTACGTGAAGAACAGGTCTGCCCCGGCACTTCGGTGCCGGGGCAGACCTGTTTTGCGTGGCCGGAAACCCTTCCAGGAGTCCTTCATATCTCGTATGGTGGAAGTGTCTTTCCGAAATTTGTAGCTGGTTACCTTTTACCGGCTGGTAGGTGGGACGATCGGACAAGAGGTCCCGCCGCACCCGCCGTGCGCCGGGGCCCTGTGTACAGAAAAACCAGGGACAGAAGAGGAACACGGCCATGGCAACGGCGCCCAGCGTCTCGTACTCGATGACGGTCCGCCTGGAAGTGCCCGCGAGCGGTACCGCGGTCTCCCAGCTGACCACCGCCGTGGAGTCTTCCGGAGGATCCGTCACCGGCCTCGACGTGACCGCATCGGGTCACGAGAAGCTCCGTATCGACGTCACCATCGCCGCGACCTCCACCGCGCACGCCGACGAGATCGTCGAGAAGCTGCGCGGAATCGAGGGCGTCAGCCTGGGCAAGGTCTCCGACCGAACCTTCCTGATGCACCTCGGCGGCAAGATCGAGATGGCGTCCAAGCACCCCATCCGCAACCGCGACGACCTCTCGATGATCTACACCCCGGGCGTGGCCCGCGTGTGCATGGCGATTGCCGAGAACCCCGAGGACGCGCGGCGCCTCACCATCAAGCGCAACTCCGTCGCAGTCGTGACGGACGGCTCCGCCGTACTGGGCCTGGGCAACATCGGCCCCATGGCCGCGCTGCCCGTCATGGAGGGCAAGGCGGCCCTCTTCAAGCGGTTCGCCGGCATCGACGCGTGGCCGATCTGCCTCGACACCCAGGACACCGACGCGATCGTCGAGATCGTCAAGGCCATCGCCCCCGGCTTCGCGGGCATCAACCTGGAGGACATCTCCGCGCCGCGCTGCTTCGAGATCGAGGCCCGCCTGCGCGAGGCCCTCGACATCCCCGTCTTCCACGACGACCAGCACGGCACCGCCATCGTCGTCCTGGCCGCCCTCACCAACGCACTGCGCGTGGTGGGCAAGGCAGTTGGCGACGTCAAGGTCGTCATGTCGGGCGCCGGCGCGGCCGGTACGGCCATCCTCAAGCTGCTCCTCGCGGCGGGTGTGAAGAACGCCGTCAGCGCCGACATCCACGGTGTCGTGCACGCGGGTCGCCCCGACCTCGTCGACGCGGCGGCCGACTCCCCGCTGCGCTGGATCGCGGACAACACCAACCCCGAGGGCTACACGGGCACCCTCAAGGAGGCCGTGGTCGGAGCCGACGTCTTCATCGGCGTCTCCGCCCCGAACGTCCTGAACGGCGACGACGTGGCGGCCATGGCGGAGGGCGCCATCGTGTTCGCGCTCGCGAACCCGGACCCCGAGGTCGACCCCGCGGTGGCCCGTCAGACGGCCGCCGTCGTGGCCACCGGACGGTCCGACTTCCCCAACCAGATCAACAACGTCCTGGTCTTCCCGGGCGTCTTCCGCGGCCTGCTGGACGCCCAGTCCCGCACCGTGAACACGGACATGATGCTGGCCGCCGCGAGCGCGCTCGCGGACGTGGTCGGCGAGGACGAGTTGAACGCGAACTACATCATCCCGTCCGTCTTCAACGACAAGGTCGCGGGCGCGGTCGCCGGAGCCGTCCGCAAAGCCGCCTCCGGGGCGTGAACCTCGCTGTGACGGCCCTCACGGCCCCCTGATACCGGCGCGTCGCGAGATGCGGGCCCGCCCGGCCACCTCTAGGGTTGCGGGGATGCCGGCGTGGCCCGCGGTCCGCATCCACCGGAACCATCGGATGCGGACGGAGCGTCACCGCGGCGTGACAGTGGCGCTTTTCGTGTGACCCTGGCGGGTGCCGGATTGGCTTTCCCGCCGCTGGTGGGGGCAGGATGCGTAACCGGGCGAGAGGGTCTGACGTTCAGACCCGGGTCCGGGGACTGTCCTAGGGCCCTGGCAGCATCGGCTTCGATCTCACGCCTCTAAGGCACGTTGAACACGGGAGTACAACATGAACCGCAGTGAGCTGGTGGCCGCTCTGTCCGAGCGCGCCGAGGTGACCCGCAAGGACGCCGACGCCGTTCTGGCCGCGCTCGCCGAGACCGTCGGCGAGATCGTCGCCAAGGGCGACGAGAAGGTCACCATCCCCGGCTTCCTGACCTTCGAGCGCACCCACCGTGCCGCTCGCACCGCGCGCAACCCGCAGACCGGCGACCCCATCCAGATCCCGGCCGGCTACAGCGTGAAGGTCTCCGCGGGCTCCAAGCTCAAGGAAGCCGCCAAGGGTAAGTAGTACCGCCCTTGTGCCGAGGGCCGCACGGCCCTCGGGACGGCAGCAGTACACACGAAAGCCGAAGGGCGGCCACCCCACCGGGGTGGCCGCCCTTCGGCCTGTCCAGGGCCCCCTGAGGGGCCCTGGGGCGCTTCCGTCAGACGAGGTCGCCGTTGGGGAGCTCGACCTTGGCGCCCAGCTCCATGAGCTTCTCCATGAAGTTCTCGTAGCCGCGGTTGATCAGGTCGATGCCGTGGACGCGCGAGGTGCCCTCGGCGGCCAGCGCCGCGATCAGGTACGAGAACCCGCCGCGCAGGTCGGGGATGACCAGATCGGCGCCCTGCAGCTTCGTGGGGCCGGAGACGACCGCCGAGTGCAGGAAGTTGCGCTGACCGAAACGGCACGCCGAACCGCCCAGGCACTCGCGGTACAGCTGGATGTGAGCACCCATCTGGTTCAGCGCCGAGGTGAATCCGAGCCGGGACTCGTAGACCGTCTCGTGGACGATCGACAGGCCCGAGGCCTGCGTCAGGGCCACGACCAGCGGCTGCTGCCAGTCGGTCTGGAAGCCCGGGTGGACGTCCGTCTCCAGCGCGATGGCCTTCAGCGGGCCGCCCGGGTGCCAGAAGCGGATGCCCTCGTCGTCGATCTCGAAGGCACCGCCGACCCGCCGGAAGGTGTTCAGGAAGGTCATCATCGAGCGCTGCTGCGCTCCGCGGACGTAGATGTTGCCGCGGGTCGCCAGGGCCGCGGAAGCCCACGAGGCGGCCTCCAGGCGGTCCGGGAGCGCCTTGTGGTTGTAGCCGGTGAGCTCGTCCACACCGGTGATCCGGATGGTCCGGTCGGTGTCGACGGAGATGATCGCGCCCATCTTCTGCAGGACGCAGATGAGGTCTTCGATCTCGGGCTCGACGGCCGCGTTGCTGAGTTCGGTGACGCCCTCGGCGAGGACGGCCGTCAGCAGGACCTGTTCGGTCGAACCGACGGACGGGTACGGCAGCCGGATCTTGCAGCCGCGCAGACGTTGCGGGGCCTCCAGGTACTGGCCGCCCTCGCGCTTCTCGATCGTCGCGCCGAACTGGCGGAGCACGTCGAAGTGGAAGTCGATCGGCCGGCCGCCGATGTCGCAGCCGCCGAGGCCGGGGATGAAGGCGTGGCCGAGACGGTGCAGCAGCGGACCGCAGAACAGGATCGGGATCCGGGAGGACCCCGCGTGGGCGTCGATGTCGGCGACGTTCGCGCTCTCGACGTACGTGGGGTCGAGGACCAGTTCGCCCGGCTCCTCGCCGGGGCGGACGGTCACCCCGTGGAGCTGGAGCAGACCGCGCACGACCCGGACGTCACGGATGTCGGGAACGTTGCGCAGCCGGCTGGGGGTGCTGCCGAGCAGAGCGGCCACCATTGCCTTCGGCACGAGGTTCTTCGCGCCGCGGACACGGATCTCGCCCTCGAGCGGGGTACCGCCGTGGACAAGCAGGACATCGTCAGTGCCGGTCATGGATCTCGCGTTCCGGAGTGGGGTGGGCGGGGGGCCAGTGAAAAGGGTAAGGGTCGCCACCCCCTTGTTTGTATGGCTGACGCGGCCGTAGGACTGTCATGAATTCGGCACAACACACTCTGTTGCCGCATCGTTGCGGAGTGTCGCGTTCCGGGTCCTTTCGGGAAGCGCGCCCCTTTCCGCCGCCGTGCGCCCTGAGCTGCGCGTGATCCGATGAGTCCGCCGGCTCCCCCCGAAGGGCGAATGTGCGAGATCATGTCGGCATGACCGAGGTGTCCTCCCTCACAGGGCGGTTGCTCGTGGCCACCCCCGCCCTCGCGGACCCGAATTTCGACCGCGCGGTGGTGCTGCTGCTCGACCACGACGAGCAGGGTTCGCTCGGCGTCGTCCTCAACCGGCCGACGCCGGTGGGCGTCGTCGACATCCTGCTGCCCTGGGCGCCGCTGGCCGGCGACCCCGGGGTGGTGTTCCAGGGCGGCCCGGTGGGCCTGGACTCGGCCCTCGGCATCGCGGTGATCCCCGGCGAGGAGGGGCCGCTGGGGTGGCGTCGGGTGCACGGGGCGATCGGGCTGGTCGACCTGGAGGCGCCGCCCGAGCTGCTGGCCGCCGCCCTCGGTGGCCTGCGCATCTTCGCCGGTTACTCCGGATGGGGCCCCGGCCAACTGGAGGACGAGCTGGGCGGCGGGGCCTGGTACGTGGTGGACTCCGAGCCGGGCGACATCTCCTTCCCGGACCCCGAACGGCTGTGGAGGGCGGTGCTCCGCCGTCAGCGCAGCGAGCTGGCGATGATCGCCACCTATCCGGACGACCCGTCGCTCAACTGAGCCGCGCGGGGGTCGGTACCCTGGCTTTCATGAGCACTCTTGAGCCCGAGCGCGGGACTGGTACGGGGACCCTCGTAGAGCCGACGCCGCAGGTGTCCCACGGCGACGGCGACCACGAGCGCTTCGCCCACTACGTCCAGAAGGACAAGATCATGGAGAGCGCGCTCGGCGGTACGCCCGTCGTCGCCCTCTGCGGCAAGGTCTGGGTCCCGGGACGGGACCCGAAGAAGTACCCCGTCTGCCCCATGTGCAAGGAGATCTACGAATCCATGGGCGCCGGCGGCGACAAGGACAAGGGCGGCAAGGACAAGTAGTCCGGGCCGTTCGTCCCGCACCACGCAGGACCGAGGTCCCCGGTCGCGCCACCGTGCGCCGGGGACCTTTTGCGTGCCCGGGAGGAAAGCTAGGGTCGGCCGGGTAAGCAACATGTGGAACGCGCGTTGCGCATGACGCAACGGCATCTCCGTGGAGGCCCGCCCATGCCCGACCTGATCCCGGAGCCGCGGTACGCGCGCTTCCCGACCGCCGACGCGTGCGAGCTGACCGACCCGGTGCTCGTGGCGCCCCCCGGCACGGAGGGCGCCGCCCGCCGACTGCGCGCCGAACTCGGCGCGGCCACCGGCTGGGAGCTCCCCGCGCCGGTCGCGGGCGCGGCGCACGCCGGTCGCACGGTGATCCGGCTCGCGCTGCGCCCCGACATCGCCCGCGCCGGCGCCGAGTCGTACGAGGTGCACGTCACCCGCGACCTGGTCCTCCTCGAAGGCGGCGACCCGGCGGGCCTCCACTGGGCGGTGCAGACGCTGCGCCAATTGCTCGGCCCCGACGCGTACCGACGCGCGCCCGCCGCGCCCGGCCGCGTCTGGCGGCTGCCGGTCGGCGACCTCGCCGACGGCCCCCGCTTCGGCTGGCGCGGCCTGATGCTCGACGTCGCCCGGCACTTCATGCCCAAGGACGGGGTGCTGCGCTACATCGACCTGCTCGCCGCCCACAAGCTGAACGTGCTGCACCTGCACCTGACGGACGACCAGGGTTGGCGCGTCGAGATCAAGCGGTACCCCCGGCTCACCGAGGTCGGCGCCTGGCGCCCGCGCAGCCGCTGGGGGCACCGGGCGTCACCGCTGTGGAACGAGACCCCGCACGGCGGCTTCTACACCCAGGACGACATCCGCGAGATCGTCGCGTACGCCGCCGAGCGGCACGTGCGGGTCGTGCCCGAGATCGACGTGCCCGGCCATTCGCAGGCCGCCATCGCCGCCTACCCCGAACTGGGGAACACCGACGTCGTGGACACCGCCGCGCTCGGGGTCTGGGACGACTGGGGGATCTGCGAGAACGTGCTGGCCCCCACGGAGGCCGTACTGCGGTTCTACGAGGGCGTCTTCGAGGAACTGCTGGAACTGTTCCCGGCCGAGGTCTCGCCCTTCGTGCACGTGGGCGGCGACGAGTGCCCCAAGACGCAGTGGCGCGCCTCCCGGGCCGCGCAGGCCAGGATCCGGGAACTGGGAGTGGACGGGGAGGACGGGCTCCAGGCCTGGTTCATCCGGCACTTCGACGGCTGGCTCGCCGAGCGCGGCCGCCGGCTGATCGGCTGGGACGAGATCCTGGAGGGCGGACTGGCGCCGGGCGCGGCGGTGTCCTCCTGGCGCGGCTACGCGGGCGGCGTCGCCGCCGCCGAGGCGGGCCACGACGTGGTGATGTGCCCCGAGCAGCAGGTGTACCTGGACCACCGTCAGGCGCCGGGCGAGGACGAGCCGATGCCGATCGGATACGTCCGCTCGCTCGCCGACGTGTACCGGTTCGAGCCGGTACCGCCGAAGTTGTCGCCGGAGGCGGCCGCCCACGTGCTGGGCGCGCAGGCCAACATGTGGACCGAGGTGACGGAGAACCAGAGCCGGGTCGACTACCAGGTGTTCCCGCGCCTGGCCGCGTTCGCCGAGGTGGTCTGGTCACGCCTGCCGGAGCCCGCGGAACGGGACTGGGCGGGGTTCGAGGCACGCATGGCGACGCACTACGCGCGGCTGGACGCCCTCGGGGTCGACTACCGTCCGCCCGGCGGCCCGTTGCCCCGGCAGCGACGCCCCGGGGTGCTCGGGCGCCCGATCGACGGCGAGCCCCCGATCGTGTGACTCAGGCAACCGACGCAGCGTTTGGCGTCCTTTGGAACTCTTTCCCGATTTAGGTCGATACGGACGCAAGTGCGCGGTGTCGGCGGGCCGGACCCCGACATCGCGCGTCCGGCCGACCCTCGCGCCGGCCGGTGCGGAACATGTGCCAGAGTTGCCACGTCCCGGCGGTGAGGACGTACCGTACGGCGGACAGGCGTGAGCGCCGGGACCGGGACATCGGGAAGGGGCAGCCGGGTTGACCACGCACGCACCGCACTCACCGCATTCATCTCAGGGGCCTCAGGGTCCTCGGGCGGCGCAGTCCGTGACGCTGCCGACCTCGCTCGACGAGGCCGTGGCGGCGCTCACCGCCATGCCCGCGGCCGTGCCCGTCGCCGGCGGCACCGACCTGATGGCGGCCGTCAACGCCGGACTGCTGCGGCCCGCCGCGCTGGTCGGCCTCGGCCGGATCAACGAGATCCGCGGCTGGCAGTACCAGGACGGCCACGCCCTCCTCGGCGCCGGCCTCACCCACGCCCGGATGGGCAGGCCCGACTTCGCCGCGCTGATTCCCGCGCTGGCCGCCGCCGCCCGCGCCGCCGGACCGCCGCAGATCCGCAACGCGGGCACCCTCGGCGGGAACATCGCCACGGCCGCCCCCACGGGCGACGCCCTGCCCGTCCTGGCAGCCCTGGAGGCGGTGCTGATCATCGTCGGCCCGCCCGCCCTCGGCGACTCCGGGGTGTCCCGGCGGGAGATCCCGGTCTCCCACCTGCTGGCCGGCCGCGAGATGCTCCGCCCGGGCGAACTGATCGGTTTCGTACGGGTTCCCCTGCTGCACGCGCCGCAGGTGTTCCTGAAGGCCACGGGACGTACGGGCCCCGGGCGGGCGGTCGCCTCCGCGGGGCTCGTGCTGGACCCAGCGCGCCGCGGCGTGCGCTGCGCCATCGGCGCGGTCGCCCCGATGCCCCTGCGGCCGCTGGAGGCCGAACAGTGGGTGGCCTCGTTGATCGACTGGGACGGGGACCGCAGCCTGGCCCCCGAGGCACTGGAGGCCTTCGGCGAGTACGTCGCCGCGGCCTGCGTGCCCGACCAGGGAGAACCGGTGGCTGCCGGAGTACTGCACCTGCGGCGGACGGTGGCCGTGCTGGCACGGAGGGCCCTGGGGAGGGCACTGAGCACATGAGTGAGAACGAGAACGTGAGCGGAACGACCGGGGGCGCCGGTCACGCGCCCGCCGGCTGGGGCTGGGAGCCGGTGCCGCACGGCGGCGAAATGGACTCCGAGGCCACGGCCTTCGTGAAGCTGCCGCAGGAGATGCTGGACGCGCTCGACAACCGGGAGCCGCTGGCGGCCCCCGGGCACGGGTACGTGCCGCCGCCGATGATCGTGCCGTTGGGCTCCGGCTCCGCCGACCCCTCGGCCACCGGGACCTGGACGATGCCGGTCCAGTGGCCCGAGGCGGGAACGGGCGCGGCGGGCCAGGACGGTTCCGTACAGGGTTCCGCGCCGGGTTCCGCTGCCGGCCAGGCGCCCGCGCGGGGGCCGATCCCGGCCTCGATCCCGCTGCCCGCGTCCGTGGCCGCCGTCTTCGGTGCGACCGGCCAGGACCAGGCGCAGGCGGACCCCGCCGAGACGCCCGGCAACCCCGACCCCGCCGACACCGCCGAATGGCGGTTCCCCGACGCGACGCGGTCCGGCGACGGCCGGGACACCGGCCAGTGGACGCTGCCCGGCGGCGCGCCCGCCGCCGACTGGAGCCAGGCCCCGGCGACCCTGCCGGGCGGCGCGGCCGCCCCCTGGGCGACGCCCGTGTACGACGCCTCGCTGAGCTCGGGGGTGCTCCCGGGCACGTTCCAGGGCGACGACGGGGGAGCCGCACGGCACGGCGACGGCCCGGTCGGCGGCCCTCCCGGTCGCGGCCCCAGGGTGCTGGGCGGACCCGGCGTGGGCACCCCGCTCCCCGACCCGGAGCCGGTCACCCATCCGGCCCCGGACATCGACGCCGCCCACGGCCCGGCACAGACGCCGGTCGAGGGCGAACGACCGCGCCCGGCGGGCACGGAGGCCGGCCCGGGCGACGGACACGGCTTCACCCGGACGGACCGACCCGCCACCGGGCGGGAGCCCGAGCCCACGGACGGGCGCGGGTTCGTCGTGGATGACCGCGGTGGGCTTGGCACGGACGGGCGCGGGTTCGCGGTGGACCGGGATGGTCTCGCCACGGACGGGCGCGGTTTCGCGGTGGATCGGGATGGTCTCGCCACGGACGGGCGCGGTTTCGCGGTGGACCGGGACGGTCTCGCCACGGACGGGCGCGGGTTCGCGGTGGACTCCGGCGGCTTCGCCACGGACGGGCGCGGTTTCGCGGTGGACCGGGACGGTCTCGCCACGGACGGGCGCGGGTTCGTCGTGGATGACCGCGGTGGTCCCGGTACGGACGGGCGCGGTTTCGCGGTGGACCGGGACGGTCTCGCCACGGACGGCCGCGGGTTGGACGTGGTCGGGCCGGAGTCCGAGCCCGGGGAGGGGCGCGCGGACGCCCCGGCCGGGCCGGAGGCCACCGACGGGCACGGGCTCGTGTTCGTCGAGCCCGAGCAGGAGTCCGCCGGTGGTCGCGCCGAAGCCACCGCGCGGGACGTGCCGGTCGAGGGCGCCCCGGACCGTGCTGTGGCACTGCCGGACGCGGGCGACCGGGCCGGTGTTCCGCTCGGGGAGACGACGTACGAGGAAGAGAACGCGGGGGCCGACGCCCATCACGAGCATCCGCTGGCGTCCTACGTCCTGCGCGTCAACGGGGCCGACCGTCCCGTCACCGGCGCCTGGATCGGCGAGTCGCTGCTGTACGTGCTGCGCGAGCGGCTCGGCCTCGCCGGCGCCAAGGACGGCTGTTCGCAGGGCGAGTGCGGGGCCTGCGCCGTGCAGGTGGACGGCCGGCTCGTCGCGTCCTGCCTGGTGCCCGCCGCGACGGCCGCGTCCAGCGAGGTCCGGACGGTCGAGGGGCTCGCCACGGACGGGGAACTCTCCGACGTACAGGAAGCGTTGTGCAGGTCGGGCGGGGTGCAGTGCGGGTTCTGCATCCCCGGCATGGCCATGACCATCCATGACCTGCTGGAAGGCAACCACGCGCCGAGCGAGCTGGAGACGCGCCAGGCGCTCTGCGGCAACCTCTGCCGCTGCTCCGGCTACAAGGGCGTCATCGAGGCCGTCCGCGAGGTCGTCTCCGAACGCGAGGCGACCGCCGCCGGCGACTCCGGTACCGGCTCCGGCTCCGGCACCGAGACGCGCATCCCGCACCAGGCGCCGCCCGGCGAGGGCGGCATCCACCCCAACGGAGGCACGGCGTGAGCGGGCAGGACGCGGCCACCGCGACGAGCACGGCCACCGTGACGACGGCCCCGGGCCCCGGAGCGGACGACGGGCAGGAACCGCTGCGCGGGATCGGAGCCTCCGTCCCGTCCGCCGACGCCCGGGCCAAGACCGGCGGCACGTTCCCCTACGCCGCCGACCTGTGGGCCGAAGGCCTGCTGTGGGCGGCCGTACTGCGCTCCCCGCACGCCCACGCCCGCATCCTCTCCGTCGACACCACGGCCGCCGCCGCCATGCCGGGCGTCCGCGCCGTCGTCACCCACGCCGACGTCCCCGGCGCCACCACCCACGGCCGCCGCATCGCCGACCGGCCCGTCTTCGCCCACGACATCGTCCGCCACCACGGCGAGCCCATCGCCGCCGTGGCCGCCGACCACCCCGACACCGCCCGCCTCGCGGCCGCCGCGATCACCGTCGAGTACGAACCGCTCGAAGCGATCACCGACCCCGAGCAGGCGTTCGGCGCCCCCGCCCTGCACCCCGACGGCAACCTGATCCGGCACATCCCGCTGAGCTACGGCGACCCGGACGCGACCGGCGAGGTCGTCGTCGAGGGCCTGTACCGCATCGGCCGCCAGGACCCGGCACCGATCGGCGCCGAGGCCGGACTCGCCGTACCGCGCCCCGACGGCGGCGTGGAGATCTACACCGCCTCCACCGACCCGCACACCGACCGCGACCTGGCCGCCGCCTGCTTCGGGCTGGAGCCCGACCGGGTACGGATCGTCGTCACCGGCGTCCCCGGCGCGACCGCCGACCGCGAGGACCCCGCCTTCCAACTGCCGCTCGGCCTGCTGGCCCTGCGTACCGGCTGCCCCGTCAAACTGGCCGCGACCCGCGAGGAGTCCTTCCTCGGCCACGCCCACCGACACCCGACGCTCCTGCGCTACCGCCACCACGCGGACGCGGAGGGCCGGCTGGTCAAGGTCGAGGCGCAGATCCTGATGGACGCGGGCGCGTACGCCGACTCGTCCTCGGAATCGCTGGCCGCCGCCGTGGCCTTCGCGTGCGGCCCGTACGTCGTCCCGCACGCCTTCGTCGAAGGCTGGGTGGTACGCACGAACAACCCGCCGTCGGGCCACGTGCGCGGCGAGGGCGCCATGCAGGTGTGCGCCGCCTACGAAGGCCAGATGGACAAGCTCGCGGCCGCCCTCGGCATCGACGGCGCCGAACTGCGCATGCGCAACGTCCTGGCCACCGGCGACCTCCTGCCCACCGGCCAGACGGTCACCTGCCCCGCGCCGGTGGCCGAACTCCTGCGCGCGGTACGCGACCACCCGCTGCCGTCCCTCCCGAAGGACACCCCCGAGGACGAGTGGCTGCTGCCCGGCGGCCCGGAAGGCGCGGGCGAACCGGGCGCGGTCCGGCGCGGCGTCGGATACGGCGTCGGCATGGTCCACATGCTCGGCGCCGAGGGGACCGACGAGGTCTCCACCGCCACCGTGAAGATCGTGGACGGCGCGGCCACCGTCATCTGCGCGGCCGTCGACACCGGCCAGGGCTTCGCCACGCTCGCCCGACAGATCGTCCAGGAGGTCCTCGGCGTCGACGAGGTCGTGACGGCCCCCGTCGACACCGACCAGCCGCCGGCCGGGCCCGCCGCGCACGGGCGCCACACGTGGGTGTCGGGCGGGGCCGTCGAACGCGCGGCGAAGATGGTCCGTACCCAACTCCTCCAGCCGATGGCCCACAAGTTGGGCATGTCCACCGAACTGCTCCAGATCACGGACGGCCGGATCACGTCGTACGACGGAGCGTTCTCCACCACCGTCGCCGAGGCGATAGAGGGCAAGGAACTCTGGGCCACGGCCCAGTGCCGCCCCCACCCCACCGAACCCCTGGACGCCGACGGCCAGGGCGACGCCTTCGTCGGGCTCGCGTTCTGCGCGATCAGGGCGGTGGTGGACGTGGACATCGAGCTGGGCTCCGTACGCGTCGTCGAACTCGCGGTCGCCCAGGACGTCGGCCGCATCCTCAACCCCCGCCAGCTCGAAGCCCGCATCGAGGCGGGCGTCACCCAGGGCGTGGGCGCGGCCCTCACGGAGAACCTCCGCTCGATCGGGGGAGTCATCCGCCACCCCGACCTCACGGGCTACGCCCTGCCCACCGCGCTGGACGCCCCGACGGTCCGCATCGTCAAACTGGTCGAGGAACGCGACGTGGTGGCCCCCTTCGGGGCCAAGGCGGCGAGCGCCGTCCCCGTGGTGACCACCCCGGCGGCCGTGGCCTCGGCCGTCCGATCCGCCACCGGACGCCCGGTCAACAGGCTCCCGATCCGGCCATCCGCGGCGGTGGCGGCGCCCAACTCCTGACCGTGTGAAGCCCATTGCACGTGCAACCCCGGGGTTGGGGCTGTCCGCGCCGGTCGCTAGAGTGACCGACGAGACTGCGCACGTGCGCGTGTGAACGGGAGCGAACGGGGACGGGGAGCGGTGCCGACACCGCTCCCGCGGGGACAACGGGGAGTCGGGGAGGCCGTAGTGGCATTGGATTACGGGCAGGGCGGGCCGGGACCGTACATCGGAGGACCCCCGCCGACGGCGGCGATGCGGATCGAGTACGAGACGCTGAACGGCTACAAGAACCTGGTCGACGACCTCCTCGAAAGGCTCGACGGCTCGGCGGCGGCGGACAAGAAGCTGGCCGACGGGACGCTGCCGGCCGGCGTGCTCGGTGAAGGGTTCCCGGCGGCCGCCCAACTGCAGACCGCCTACACGACGGTGCACGAACAACTGGTGAACCTGTCGCGGGGGCTGGCGGGACAGATCGAGGGCCTGGGCATCGCGATCCGAACGGCGGGCAAGGGCTTCGCGGGCATCGACGAGGAGACCCGCCGCCGGATGGCCGCGATCTCGGCGAAGGCGCACGAGGACTACGTCCCGGAACGGGACCCGCTGTACAAGGCACCGACGGCCGGTGGCACGGCTGCTGACGACAAGGTGGCGCTCTGATGCCGGGCTTCGGGGACTACTCGATCGAACAACTGATGGCGATGGTCGCGAACTTCAGCCCCGAGACGGTGGAGGCGCGGGGCACGGCGTTGGTCAAGGCCGCCGGGGACATCAAGGCGATCGGGGAGATCCTGAAGTCGCACAAGGTGTCCGGCTGGGAGGGCGAGGCCTCGACGGCCTTCCAGGAATGGGTGAGCCAGGCGGGCAGCGCGACGCTCCGCCTGAGCGAGTACAGCGCCACCGGCGGCAAGTACATGGTCGAGGCCGGTCAGACCATGCGCGAGGTCCGGCGGGACATGCCGAAGCGGGACGAAGTCGACCCGGATTTGTCCAGCTACGCGTCGGCCAAGAAGTTCCACAACGACCCGGACGCGCAGCCGGTCGCTCGGGAGTCCTGGCGAAAGCTGGAAGTGCATCGCATGGCCGCTGTACAGCAGTTGGAGAAGCTGACCACCTCGTACAAGCAGTCGGCGTACCAGATGAACACGGCGGAGATCCCGACGTTCCCACCGCCGCCGGCGAACTTTGTTCCACCGACCCTCCATGGGAATGAAGGCCTTGAGCGCCCTGAGGGCGCTCCCGGGGCAGTGGCTGGCCCCGAAGGTCGGTTCAGTGCCTCGCAGAGCACATCTAGTGCTTCTACGCGGGAGTTGACCGGGGAGTCCGGCAGAGTGCCACGGTCGGACAGCGCTGTTCCTCTGCCCTCTTCCGCGAACCTGGACACGGCGAACGTGGTGGGGGTCCCGGACCGTGACGTGACTGTGGATCTGAACGCCGCCGGAACGTTGCCGGAGAAGGTGCACCCTTCACCCCCGATTGCAGGCATGCTGCCGGACGGCCCAGGTGCCAGAGGCAACCCTGTTCTGCCGATTCCGCCCGCGACGCTCCCACCAGCCATCGGTCTAGGGAACCCGGGTGGCCCTGGCCTGGTGGGTGGCAGCAAGTTGACCGGGCCAAGCGGACCTTTCGGCAAGGTTGTAGGCGCCGCAGGCTTGCCCGCCCGTGATCCCGGCATCGTTGGCGGTCGGGCGCTTCCCGCCACCGGGCCCAGCGCCGGGATTCCGCGGGGCACGGTCATCGGCGGGGAGGCAGGCCAGGCCGGCCGCGGAATGATGGGCGGCGGAATGGGGGGCGGTGCCGGGTCCCCTCATGGAGCTTCGGGAGGTTCGGCGGTTGGGCGCCGCCTGGCCTCAGAGACCGGTGGTGTTGCCGGCGGACGTCGGCCTGGGGTGGGCGGTCAACCGTTCACTCAAGGTGGTTCGGGGCTCGTGCGTAACGCACCGGGCGCAGGGCCGGTCGGCGGAGCGATGGGGCACGGGAGCTCGGGTTCACAGAATCCGGGCAGGCGGCGCGATGGGCGGGCAGGCGAACGCCCCGACTACCTGGCCGAAGATGAAGAGACATGGCAGGCCAACCGTCGTGTTGTGCCACCGGTGATTGACTGAGTGGAACGGACGTTGCAACAGATGCGCATGCACAAGGCGACATCGGTCTTCGTTGGCCTGCTGTTGGCGGGGGTCGCTGCGACCCCCGCCCATGCGGAGACCATTCGCGAGAAGCAGTGGCATCTCGACGTCATGAAGGCAGACGACCTCTGGAAGATCAGCAAGGGCGCCGGCGTTACTGTCGCTGTTATCGACGACGGCGTGGAGATCATTCCTGAGCTGGAAGGCCAGGTTCTTCCCGGCAAAGACTTCGCACCCGATACGGTCGAGGGCGATGAGAAAACCGACCTCGCCGGTCACGGCACGTCCATGGCGGCGATCATTGCTGCAACGGGAAGGCACCCGAGTGGTGATGGGGCATTCGGGCTGGCGCCCGCCGCCAAGATCCTCCCGATCCGCGTGCCCTACGAGGAAGACCTGAAGACCCCGAGTTGGACTGCGGCGATTCGATATGCGGCAGACTCGGATGCAAAGATCATCAGCATTTCCATGGGGAGGCCCAAGGATGACCCGGCGCGCCTCGAAGCGGTGAAGTACGCCCTCTCCAAGGGAAAGCTGATCTTTGCAGCTGTCGGGAACACTGGGCACTCGACGAACGAGATCAACTATCCGGCGGCCACGCCGGGCGTAGTTGGGGTCGGTGCTGTGGACTCAAAGGGTGTTGTGACCAAGGAATCGCAGCGCGGGCCTCAGGTCGACATGACGGCCCCCGGTGTCGACATTGTCTCGGCTTGCAGTGACAAGTCCGGGCTCTGTAAGAGTCACGGCACCAGTGATGCCACCGCCCTGGCCTCCGCCTCGGCCGCACTCGTGTGGTCGTTGCATCCCGACTGGACCAACAATCAGGTGCTCCGGGTCCTGTTGAACACGGCCGGTAAGCCTGTCAGCGGTGCTCAGCGGAGCGATACCGTCGGCTACGGCGTCGTCCGCCCCCGGATCGCGGTGCCGACGCCCGGTGATCCTGGGCCGGCCGATGTGTATCCGTTGCCGGATCTCGCGGGTGCCGGGGCCGGTAAGGCGCCTTCCGGGGTGCCGGGTGCGAAGGCCTCCGAGTCGGTGAAGCCCGCGCCTGCGCCTCGGGCCGGGGCGGAGGAGTCCGGCGGGGGGCTTCCGTGGCTCGCGTTGGGGTTGGGGGCTTGTGTGCTCATCGGCGGGGCCGTGGCGGCTGTCGTGGTGCGGCGCGCGAGGCGTTGATGGGTTTGGCGGGGTTGGTGGGGTTGGCGGGGGAGGGCCGGCGGTTCTGGCGCGGGGCGGGTCCGGTGCTGGCCGGTCTGTTGGTGGTCGGGGTTGCCGGGGCGCCGGCCCGTGCGGAGACCGTTCGCGAGCAGCAGTGGCACCTCACCGTGATGAAGGCGGCCGAGTTCTGGAAGGTCGGCACGGGCAAGGGCGTCACGGTGGCTGTCATCGACAGCGGTGTGGGACGCGTGCCCGAGCTGGAGGGGCAGGTGCTGCCCGGTGTGGACCTGGCCGGGGGCAAGGTCGAGGGTGACGAGCGTACGGACCAGGACGGGCACGGTACGTCCATGGCCACGATCATCGCCGGTACGGGCAAGGCCTCCGGTGGCGAGGGGCTGTCCGGGATCGCTCCGGGGGCGAGGATCCTGCCGATCAGGGTGCCTCGGGAGGACGCGCCGGGGGAGTCGTCCTGGGCGGCGGCGATCCGGCGCGCGGCCGACTCGGACGCGAAGGTCGTCAACATCTCCATGTCCACGACGACGGCCGACCCGGCGCGGGACGAGGCGGTGAAGTACGCGCTGTCCAAGGGCAAGTTGGTCTTCGCGGCCGTGGGCGAGGGGGAGACCACCGGTTCCACCCCGGCCGCCATCGCGGCCAAGAAGGCGGGCGAGCTCCGCTATCCGGCGGCCACGCCCGGTGTGGTGGGGGTCGCCGCCGTAGATCCGGGCGGTGAGCCGACCGCGGAGTCGCTGACGGGACCCCAGGTCGACCTGGCCGCGCCGGGCGTCGACATCCTCACGTCCTGCCGCGGCAAGGCGGGCTACTGCAAGAGCCGCGGGACCGGTGAGGCCACCGCCCTGGCCTCCGCGTCTGCCGCGCTGCTCTGGTCCGCCCACCCCGACTGGACCAACAACCAGGTGCTCCGGGTCCTGCTCAACACCTCCGGCGCTCCCGTGGACGGTGCGGTGCGCAACGACTGGATCGGGTACGGGGTGGCCCGACCCCGGATCGCGATGTCCACTCCGGGTTCCCCCGGGCCGGCCGACGTGTACCCGCTGCCCGACTTCGTTGCCGCGGCCGCGGCGATGGCGGCCGGCGACGCCGGGCCGTCGACGGAGGTCGGGGCGGACGAGGCGGCCGGGTTCCGCGGCACGGTGTGGTGGGTCGGGCTCGGCCTGGTGGGCGTACTGATCGTCGGCGGGGCCGTCACCACTGTGCTCGGGCGGCGCGCGGGCAACTGATCCGGCGCACGAGCGGTACCGACCATGACGAAGGGCTGCCCGGGAAGCAGGTTCCCGGGCAGCCCTTCGCATTCGAAGCCGTGACCGGAATCGAACCGGCGTAACTCGCTTTGCAGGCGAGTCCCTCAACCACTCGGGCACACGGCTGTGTGGTGGTGACGAGTACGACCGTACGAGGCGCCCCGCGGCGGTGGAAGGGGGGCGCGGGTGCCGCAATGTGACTGCCATGCCCCGTTCACAGTCCCGGGAGTTGTCGTCGCGGCGTCCCGCCCGTATCGGGGGCGTCGACCGCGTCGACCGTGTCGACCCTCGCGTCGACCTTCGCGTCGACCTTCGTGAGGACTGCCCACCGACCTGAGTCCGGACGAGTGTATTTGTGCTCGCCATCGGCGACGACACAAAGCGAGAACGAAAGCGCCGTCCCCTCCGGGGCACGCACGTGGCCCGCGATGAACGTCACGTCGTCGCCCAGGGCGAAGGAACCGCGTGTCGCAGTTTCACTTCACTGATCACTGCATTCACTCCAAAGGCGTGTGGCGGTTCCGGATGTGCTTCTTGAAGCTTCTTGAATTACCCGGCAGGCAGGATTTCCGGGTTCAGGATCGGGCTTCGCTTCCCGGCTCCCGGTCTGTGTGCGGGAGTTGCAGATCGGGGCTGGGCCCTCGCGTGTCGAATTGTTTCAGGATGTTCTCGGGTGCGGGGGCTTTCCGGTGGGCCGAGGGAGCGGCTCCGCGCGAGCGCCCGTCCCCTCCCCCGAGCCTCTGGACAGACCCCCGGACCGCTGGACAGCCCCCCCGGACCGCTGGACAGACCCCCGGGCCGCTCTACAGGCGGCGCCTCGACGACTCGACCTAGGCCCGGAGGCGGAGTCGGGATCGGTCGAATTGACAGGGACGAAGCAGAGGTATGGACCTTACGCTGGGGCGATGAGCGCATTGGAACCCCGTGTCCCCGAGACCGCCGCACCGGTCCCGCCCGAGCCCTCGGAGTCTCCGGGCGGGATCCTCGGGGCCGCGTACCGGACGCTCAGCATCGGCATCATCTCCGTCGTGTTCCTCATCGCCTTCGAGGCGACCGCCGTCGGCACGGCCATGCCGGTCGCCGCGCGGGAGCTGAACGGGATCGGTCTCTACGCCTTCGCCTTCTCCTCCTACTTCACGACGAGCCTGTTCGGCATGGTGCTGTCCGGGCAGTGGGCCGACCGGCAGGGGCCGCTGCGGCCGCTCGCCCTCGGGATCGGGGCGTTCGCCGGCGGGCTGGTGCTGTCGGGGACGGCCGCCGGGATGTGGGTGTTCCTGCTCGGGCGGGCCGTGCAGGGCTTCGGTGGCGGGCTGGTGATCGTCGCCCTGTACGTGGTCGTCAGCCGGGCCTACGACGAGCGGCTGCGCCCCGCGATCATGGCCGCCTTCGCCGCGAGCTGGGTGGTGCCCTCGATCGTGGGCCCGCTGGCCGCCGGCACGGTGACCGAGCACCTCGGGTGGCGGTGGGTGTTCCTCGCGATCCCCGCGCTGGTCGTCGTACCGCTGGTCGTGGCGATACCGGCCATCCGCCGGACCGCGTCCGGGCCCGTAGCCGGCGGGGAGCCGGCGGCCTTCGACCGGCGGCGGATCCGGCTCGCCCTCGGGATCTCGGCGGGTGCGGGGCTGCTCCAGTACGCCGCCCAGGACCTGCGGTGGCTCTCGGTCGTGCCGGCCGTCGCGGGCGCGGCGCTGCTGGTGCCGGCGGCGCGGGGGCTGCTGCCGCGCGGAACGTACCTGGCTCGGCGCGGGCTGCCGTCTGTGGTGTTGCTGCGGGGGGTGGCGGCGGGTTCGTTCATCGCGGCCGAGAGTTTCGTGCCGCTGATGCTCGTCACCCAGCGGGGGCTGAGTCCGACCCTGGCCGGGTTCTCGCTGGCGCTCGGCGGGCTCACCTGGGCGGGCGGCTCCTGGGTCCAGTCGAAGGGGCGGATGGCGCCGTACCGGGAACGGCTGATGGTCGGCGGGATGGTGCTGGTGACGTTCGCCATCGCCGCCGCTCCGACGGTGCTGTTGACGTGGGTTCCGGTGTGGACGCTGGCGTTGGCCTGGGCGGTCGGGTGCCTCGGGATGGGGCTGGTGATCGGCTCGACGAGCGTGCTGCTGCTGGAGCTGTCGGCGCCGCGGGAGGCCGGGGCGAACTCCGCCGCCCTGCAGATCTCCGACGCGCTGGCCAACGTGGTGCTGCTGGCGGCCGGCGGGGCGGCGTTCGCCGCGCTGGGCGGGGGAACGGTGGGGGCCGCGCACGCCGTGACCTCCGGTGGGGCGTCCTCGCATCCGGGGGCGTTCGTGGTGGTCTTCCTGCCGATGGCGTGCGTGGCGTTGGTGGGGGCGTGGGTGGCGACCCGGCTGCACGCCACCCCGGCGGACGCCGCCCGGTCCACCCCGGCCGCCGCTGCCCGCCCCACCCCGGCGGACGCCGCCCGGCCGACCCCGGCCGCCGCCGCCCGCCCCACCCCGCCGGCGGACGTTCCCGGCCCCGAACGGCGTGGATCCCAAGGGAGTTGACCGGGGCGAGGCCCGCGGGCCGGTGGGCCGCGCCGTCTGGGGAACACGGGTGACGGCACCCGGGCCGCGCCGCGAGCGCGACGGATGTGATGCTCGCCGCACCCGCCGAGGTCACGGGCCTGTCCCTCCGCGAGGGGCGGGCCCGTGCCGGTAAGGTGGCCCGGTTGTCCTACGTACGACCGCTTCCCGCCCGTACCAGATACACCGAGAGCACGAACCGGAGACCGTGACTACTACCGCCTCCCACCACCTCTCACCCGCCTTCCCCGGCCGCGCGCCGTGGGGTACCGCCAGCAAGCTGCGCGCCTGGCAAGAGGGTGCGCTGAACCGGTACCTGGAGACCCAGCCGCGCGATTTCCTCGCGGTCGCGACCCCCGGAGCCGGCAAGACGACCTTCGCGCTGACCCTCGCGTCCTGGCTGCTGCACCACCACGTGGTGCAGCAGGTGACCGTGGTCGCGCCGACCGAACACCTGAAGAAGCAGTGGGCCGAGGCCGCCGCCCGGATAGGCATCCGGCTGGATCCCGAGTACTCGGCCGGCCCGCTGAGCAAGGACTACCACGGCATCGCCGTGACGTACGCGGGCGTCGGCGTCAAGCCGATGCTGCACCGCAACCGGTGCGAACAGCGCAAGACCCTGGTGATCCTCGACGAGATCCACCACGCCGGCGACTCGAAGTCCTGGGGCGAGGCCTGCCTGGAGGCCTTCGATCCGGCGACCCGGCGGCTCGCGCTGACCGGTACGCCCTTCCGGTCCGACACCAACCCGATCCCCTTCGTGGCGTACGAGGAGGGGAACGACGGGATCCGCCGATCGTCCGCCGACTACACGTACGGCTACGGGAACGCGCTCGGCGACGGCGTCGTCCGCCCCGTGATCTTCCTGTCCTACAGCGGCAACATGCGCTGGCGCACCAAGGCCGGTGACGAGATCGCCGCCCGGCTCGGCGAGCCGATGACCAAGGACGCCATCTCGCAGGCCTGGCGCACGGCGCTCGACGCGCGCGGCGACTGGATGCCGAACGTGCTGCGCGCCGCCGACCAGCGGCTGACGGAGGTCCGCAAGGGCATCCCGGACGCGGGCGGTCTGGTCATCGCCTCCGATCAGGACTCGGCGCGCGCGTACGCGAAGCTGATCAGGGAGATCACCGGCACGAAGGCGACCGTCGTCCTGTCCGACGACACGGGCGCGTCGAAACGCATCGACGATTTCAGCGCGAACGACGACCGCTGGATGGTCGCGGTCCGCATGGTGTCGGAGGGCGTCGACGTTCCGCGTCTCGCGGTGGGCGTTTATGCCACCACCATTTCGACTCCTTTGTTCTTCGCGCAGGCAGTCGGGCGATTTGTGCGTTCGCGCCGGCGCGGCGAGACCGCGTCCGTGTTTCTTCCGACCATTCCGTATCTCCTCGGTTTCGCCAACGAGATGGAAGTCGAGCGGGACCACGTCCTCGACAAGCCGAAGAAGCAGGGCGAGGAAGACCCGTACGCCGAGTCCGAGAAGGAAATGGACGAGGCGAACAAACAGGAGGGCGAGGACACCGGCGACGAGGAGCAGATGTCCTTCGAGGCGCTGGAGTCCGACGCCGTCTTCGACCGGGTGCTGTACGACGGCGCCGAGTTCGGGATGCAGGCGCACCCCGGCAGCGAGGAGGAGCAGGACTACCTGGGCATCCCCGGGCTGCTGGAGCCGGACCAGGTGCAGATGCTGCTCCAGAAGCGGCAGTCGCGGCAGATCGCCCACAGTCGGCGCAAGCCGGACTCCGAGGCGGACCTGCTGGAGCTGCCGGCGGAGCGGCGCCCCGTGGTTTCGCACAAGGAGCTGCTGGAGCTGCGCAAGTCGCTGAACACGATGGTGGGCGCGTACGTCCACCAGAGCGGCAAGCCGCACGGGGTGATCCACACGGAGCTGCGCCGGGTGTGCGGCGGGCCGCCGAGCGCGGAGGCGACGGCGGGTCAGCTGCGGGAGCGCATCAAGAAGGTCCAGGAGTGGGCCACCCGGATGCGGTGACGCCGCAGCCCGCGAGAGGGTACGAGGACGGGGTCCGTGCGCGACGCGCACGGACCCCGTCCTCGTTTCGGCATCACCGGAGCAATCCGTTCGGAAAGTGAACGCGCGCCGGGGAAGACGCGCGAGAAGATGCCGGGGAAGATTACGAATTGACACACCCGCTCGAACAAATGGGTACAAGCGGGCAGTAGGCGCCCGGATTCTGGACGAGCCCTTCCGCTCAGCGAACCTGCTGGATACTGTCCCCGCATCGAACGCCCCGTGGCAGCGCCGCCGCGGGAGCGCAGCCGGTGCCATGGCCGCTACCGGCGGCCTCTCCGTGCGTCGCCGAGGGACCGGCAGCGCTCCACCCCGTGAGAGTCACCGCCGCCCACCTAAAGAGGGAGAGGCGTCGTGACTGCGGAAACCTCCCAGACTCTCGACCGAGGGCTCCGGGTCCTCAAGCTGCTCGCCGACACCGACCACGGTCTGACCGTCACGGAGCTGTCCAACCGCCTCGGTGTGAACCGCACCGTGGTCTACCGCCTGCTCGCCACGCTCGAACAGCACGCCCTGGTCCGCCGGGACCTCGGCGGCCGAGCCCGGGTCGGACTCGGCGTGCTGCGGCTCGGTCGTCAGGTACACCCGCTCGTGCGCGAGGCGGCCCTGCCCGCACTGCGGTCCCTCGCCGAGGACATCGGGGCCACCGCGCACCTGACCCTCGTGGACGGCAGCGAGGCGCTCGCCGTCGCCGTCGTCGAGCCGACCTGGACCGACTACCACGTGGCCTACCGGGCCGGCTTCCGCCACCCGCTGGACCGCGGGGCGGCCGGCCGGGCCATCCTGGCCGCCCGTCAGGGCACGCTCATCGAACCCGGGTACACGCTGACCCACGGCGAACTCGAAGCGGGCGCCAGCGGCGCTGCCGCGCCCCTGGTCGGCATCACCGGCCTGGAGGGCAGCGTCGGGGTCGTCATGCTGGCCGACGCCGTGCCCGAGCGGGTCGGCCCGCGCGTGGTGGACGCCGCCCGCGAGGTCGCCGACGCCCTGCGCTGATCCGACCGAACGCCCGCGACCCCGTACGAAGCCTCGTACGGGGTCTTGCGCATCCCCACCGCAGGGGAGGGCGGGCTCTCCCGTGTGCGTGCCGGCGTGCCGGGTCACGCGGGAGGGCGCGACCGGGCCCGATAGATTGGCCGGGTGCTCTCACGCCTCACACGTCTGCCGCGTCCCGCCGCCCTGGCGCTCTGCGCCCTGCCCCTGGTCGGGTTGCTGGCCGTGGCGGCCCTCGCGCCGCTGCCCTTCGTGATCGCCCAGCCCGGGCTCACGGCCGACGTGCTCGGCTCCCGTGACGGCAAGCCCGTCATCGCCGTCACGGGCACGCCCACCCGGGACACCAAGGGGCAGCTGCGGATGACCACCATCCAGGCCACCGGCCCCTCCACGACGGTGCGCCTGTCCGAGCTGGTCGACCACTGGTTCGACACCTCGCGGGCGGTCATGCCCAAGGACGCGGTGTATCCCTCGGGCGGGAGCGACAAAGAGATCGAAGAGCACAATCTGGAGGAAATGACCAAGTCGCAGTCGACGGCCTCCGCCGCCGCACTCGGCCATCTCCACAAGGACCCGAAGGACGTGAAGGTCACGCTCAACCTCGCCGACGTCGGCGGCCCGAGCGCGGGTCTCCTGTTCTCCCTCGGCATCGTCGACAAGCTCGACGGCGACGGGAGCGGCGGCGATCTCACCGGCGGCCGCAGCATCGCCGGCACGGGCACGATCAGCCCGAGCGGCGAGGTGGGCGCGGTGGGCGGGGTGGCGTTGAAGACACAGGCCGCCAAGCGGGACGGGGCGAGCGTGTTCCTCGTGCCGAAGGCGGAGTGCTCCGACGCCCTGTCCGAACTTCCCGAGGGGCTTCGGCTGATCCCCGTCACTTCGCTGACGGATGCGGTGAGCTCCCTTCGGGCGCTGAACAAGGGGCAGCCGGTTCCGTCCTGCTGACACCCCGCACGGGCACGGTCCGATCGGTCGCGTCCGTCGCCCCGGCCCTCTCGACCCGGGCCGACCGGTCGTTCAGGCCGCCCCAGGCGGGGAACACCAACGGGCCGAGCGTGGCGAGCAGATAGACCCCGGCGAACGCCAGCAGGGCCGGGCCGGCGCCGAACCCGTCGACGAGCAGGCCCGCCGCGAGGCCGCCCAGCGGCATCGTCAGCTCGCAGCCCGCCGTGGTCACCCCGGACACCCGGCTGCGCAGCGCGTCCGGGACCTTCTCCATCATCACCGTGGTCAGGATCGGGTTCAGCACGCCCGCGCCCAGCCCCGACAAGGCCATCGTCACCGCGAGCGGCAGCGGGGTGTCGGTGAACGCGGCCACGACGTACCGGGGCGCCCCGCACAGCAGGAACGCCACCGCGAAGACCGTCCGCGGCCGGTACCGCTCGCCCCACGCCCCGTAGAGCAGGGCGCCCAGCAGCGCGAAGCCGCCGAACACGGACACCATCAGGCCGAGGGCGGTGGGCCCGCCCAGCGCCTCGCGACCGTGCACGGGCAGCAGTACCGAGGACCAGCCCTGGTCCAGGCCGTTGGTCACCATCACCATCAGGGTGATGCCCGTCAGCAGCCGTGAACGGGTCAGGAAGGCCCATCCCTCGGCGAGTTCGGCCCGGTAAGTCGCGAACGACGCCTTCTCGGAGGTGCGTTGCGGATCGGCGGCCGGGACCCCGCGCAGGAACACGGCCACGAGCAGCGCCGACACGGCGAAGCTGGCCGCGTCCAGGAGCAGCACGGTCTCGGCCCCGAAGGCGGTGACGAGCACGCCGGCGACCGCGGCCCCGACCATCCGGGCGCCGCGCGAGACCGCGTCGTACAGGCCGGCGGCCTTGCCGACGGTGGTCCCGGCGTGCTCGGCGAGGTGGGGGATCAGGACGTAGCGCGCGGTCAGTCCGGGGGTGTGGACGAGGCCGCCGATCGCCATCAGGGCGCACAGCATCCAGAACTCCAGCAGCCCCGCCCGGTGCAGCAGCGGGATCACGCCGATCGACAGCGCGCAGATCAGATCGGAGGCCGCCGAGATGCGGCGGCGCCCGATCCGGTCGATGACCGGGCCGCCGACGAGCGCGGCGACGATGACGGGCAGGGTGGCGCAGAAGGCGACGATCCCGGCCCGGCCGGCGCTGTCCGTGCTCTGCAGGACGAACCACGGGACGGCGATGAGGGTGAGGGAACTCCCGGCTATGGAGATGGTGTTGGCGGCCAGTACGGCCACGAAGGGGCGGCGGCTCACGAGGCGCCGCCGCGCACCACGCGGGAGTGGACGTGCGCGGGCTGCATGAGCCGGATGCCGGCGGCGACCAGGGCTTCCCCGAGCCGGTTGCGCAGCAAGGGCAGCAAGGGCAGCGCGGGCTCGGAGGCGGCCGGGGCGGCGTTGCGGGCCAGGTGCCAGGCGGCGGCCTCGGCCGCCAGTTCGGCGGTGCGGCCGGCGTGGAGCGCGGTGTGCAGGTCGGTGTGGGCGAAGGCGTGCATGGCGGGACTCCTTCTTCGGGTTCTCGCGGGCGGCGAGGAGGCGGCGGCCACTCGGTGTGGCGGCTACTCGGTGTGGCGGGGGAAGGCGTGCGTGTGGAAACGGACCGTCTCCGTGCCCTCCGCCGGCGGCAGATCGTGGTAGGTGTTGATCAGGTCGTGCAGCTTGTGGACGAGTTCGAGGGACTGTTCGGCCGTCAGCCGCAGCGTGAAGTCGCTGATGTCCGAGCCCGCGCGCCAGTCCTGGGGCCAGCTCGACGCCTCGCTCATCCAGGTGGCGAGTTCCTGCGCGTGAATCTTCGCGATCTCGGACAGGAAGACGTCCGCGGCGACCCGCGTCTCCGGGTCCGCGGCGAGGATCAGCGACTCGTCGAAGCCCGTGCCGTCGTGGGAGGCCCGCCACCACCGCTCGCGGCCCTTGCCGTGCTCGGGCGCGTCCTCGACGAACCCGTACGCGGCCAGTTGGCGCAGGTGGTAGCTGGTGGCTCCGCTGGACTCGCCCAGACGTTCGGCGAGTCGGGAGGCCGTGGCCGGGCCGTGCAGGCGCAGGGCGCCCAACAGGCGGATGCGCAGCGGGTGGGCGAGGCCGCGCAGGGAGTGCGCGTCGAGCATGCGGACCTGCGGCTCGACGGACTCGACGGACTCGACGGACCGGGTGGGCTCGACCGGTTCGACGGGCTGGGGGCTCTGGGCGTTCTTCTCGGGCATGGCTCCACGATAGAGTTGCAAAGATTCCTATGCAAGGGTTTCTTTGCAACGTTCTCTTTGGAACTCGCCCTCGGAGCCGATCCGTTGCCGCGGCGGCTCAGCCCTCCTTGATGAACCCCTCCTTCACCAGCCAGTCCTTAGCCACCGCGTGCGGGTCCTGGCCCTCCACGTCCACCTTGGCGTTCAACTCCCGCGCCACCTCGGTCGTCAGCCGCTGCGTCACCGGCGCCAGCAGCTTCGCGATCACCGGGTGCTCGGCGAACGTCTTGGCGTTGATCGCCGGCGCCGCGTTGTAGTTGGGGAAGAAGCGCTTGTCGTCCTCCATGATGTCCAGGTCCATGGCCTTGATCCGGCCGTCCGTGGTGAACGCCTCGCCCAGCAGGCAGGAATCGGACTTGGAGACCTGGGTGTAGATGATCCCGGCGTCCATCTTCTGAATGTTGCCGGTGGGGATCCTCATCCCGTACGCCTTCTCCATGCCGGGCAGTCCGTCCTCGCGCGAGGCGAACTCGTTCTCCACGCACAGCGTCACCGCCGACGGGTCCTTGCGGGCCAGCGCCGCCACGTCCGACATCGTCCGCAGCTTGTACTTCGCGTTGTTCTTCTTGCTGATGGCCAGGGTGTAGGTGTTGTTGAGCGTGGCCGGCGGCAGCCACACCACCCCGTTGCGCAGGTCCGCCCTGCGCACCGCGTCCCACTGGCCGCGCGGGTCGTCGATGGGCTCGGTGTTGCCCAGGTACGTGATCCAGGCCGTGCCCGTGTA
Organism: Streptomyces sp. NBC_00513; assembly: GCF_041431415.1. Lineage (GTDB taxonomy): Bacteria > Actinomycetota > Actinomycetes > Streptomycetales > Streptomycetaceae > Streptomyces. The sequence goes on along the minus strand of NZ_CP107845.1, from coordinate 3,202,294 downwards.
CTCGTACATGGCGTCCGCGTCGCCCTTGCGGACGGCCTCGCGCGCGCTGATCGAGCCGGGGAGGTTGGTGCGGTCCAGCACCTCCGCGCCGGCCGCCTTGAAGACGAGGCCGAGGATCTGGCCGAGGATGATGTTCTCGCTGAAGTTCTTCGAGGTCACCGTGAGGGAGGCGCCCGCCAGGGGCTCGCCCCGACCGACCGAGCCGGGCTGTACGTCGTCCACCATCGGGGAACCGCTCTTGAGCCCGCAGCCGGCCAGCGCCAGCAGGGCGGCTCCCGCGAGTGCCGCGGTCCGTACGCGGAAGGTACGCATCTACGCCTCCAGGCCGTGCGGCGTCAGGACCGTCTCCGCGAGGGAGGCCAGCCAGTCCACGAACAGGGCCAGGACCACCGTCAGCACCGATCCCACGATCAGCACCGGCATGCGCTGCGTCTGGATCCCGGAGGTGATCAGGTCGCCCAGGCCCCCGCCGCCGCCGAAGGTCGCCAGCGTCGCGGTGCCGACGTTGAGCACGAGGGCGGTCCGCACGCCGGCCAGGATCAGCGGGACGGCCAGCGGCAGTTCCACCTTGCGCAGGGTGCCCGTCGACGACATGCCGATCCCGTGCGCGGCCTCCACCAGCAGCGGGTCGATGGCCCGGAGCCCGGCCACGGTGTTCGACAGCACCGGCAGGACGGCGTACGCGACCATCCCGATGATCGCGGTCGACGGCCCGATGCCCAGCCAGATCACCAGCAGGGCCAGCAGGCCGATGGCCGGGGTGGCCTGGCCGATGTTGGCGAGGCCGGTCACGAACGGCGAGGCGCGGCGCAGTCCGCGGCGGGTGAGCGCGATGCCGAGGGGGATCGCGATGATCAGCACCCAGAAGGTGGAGATGGCCGTGAGCTGGATGTGCTGCCACAGCCGGAGCCGGACGTTCCCGCCGCCGAGCGAGTTCCGCTCGATGACGTCGAGCGGGATGTTGGTGATCCACAGGTACAGGGCCAGTACCACCAGGCCCAGGGCGACGGGCGGCACCACCAGCCGGCGCCAACCGATCCGGCGGAGCGGACCGGGCGGCGGGGGCGTGGGGGGCCGGTCGAGGTCGTCCGCGAGGTCGTCGCGGAACGGGAGCCCCTTGACCTCGTGCTCGCCGGGGGGCCGTTCGCCCGGGGGGCGCTGCGGGGAGGCGGTGGTCATGAGGTGCCCGCACCGCCCTCCAGCTCCTGTTCCGTCCGGTGGTGGCGCAGGTCCTCCAGGTCGTGCGCGTGCTCGGCGGCGGCGAGCCGGTCGGCCTCCAGCATCTCGTGCACCGAGTTCATGAGGGTCTCCATGTCCACGACGCCGATGTACTCGCCGCGCCGCCCGGTGACCGCGACCCGCCCGCCGCTGTCGGTGAGGACCGCCTCCAGGGCGTCGTGCAGGGTCGCGTCCCGGGTCACGGTGTCGTGCACCAACTGCCCGGCCCGGGCCAGCGATCCCTTGGCGCGCATCAGGTCGCCGCGCCGCAGCCACTTGTACGGGCGGCCGCCCCGGTCGAGCATCAGCAGCTCGTTGTGCCGGCCGCCGCGCAGCGCGCTGAAGATCAACTGGAGCGGGTCGTCGACCGACACCGTGGGGAAGTCGGCGATCCCCACGTCCCGCACGCGGGTGAGGTTGAGCCGTTTGAGGGCCGCGCCCGCGCCGACGAAACCGGACACGAAGTCGTCGGTCGGGTTGGTGAGGATGGCTTCCGGGGTGTCGAACTGGGCGATGTGCGACCGCTCGCGCAGGACCGCGATCCGGTCCCCGAGCTTGATGGCCTCGTCGAAGTCGTGGGTGACGAACACGATCGTCTTGTGCAGCTCGTGCTGGAGCCGGATCAGCTCGTCCTGGAGGTGGTCCCGGGTGATCGGGTCGACGGCGCCGAAGGGCTCGTCCATGAGCAGCACCGGCGGGTCCGCGGCCAGCGCCCGGGCCACGCCCACGCGCTGTTGCTGGCCGCCGGAGAGCTGGCGGGGGTAGCGGCCGTGGAACTCGCGGGGGTCCAGACCCACCAGGTCGAGCATCTCCTCGACCCGGTCCTTGACCTTCGACGTGGACCAGCCGGTCATCTTCGGCACCAGGGCGATGTTCTCCGCGACCGTCATGTGCGGGAAGAGGCCGGAGGACTGGATCGCGTACCCGATCTTGCGGCGCAGCTTGACCGGGTCCATGTCGGTGACGTCCTCGTCGCCGATCCGGATCCGGCCGGAGGAGGGCTCGATCAACCGGTTGATCATCTTCAGGGTGGTGGACTTCCCGCAGCCGGAGGGGCCGACGAAGACGACCGTCTCGCCCGCCTTGATGTCCATCGACACGTCGTCCACGGCCGGATTGGGGTTGCCGGGATAGCGCTTGGTGAGGTTCTCCAGCCGGATGGTCGCGCCGGAGGTCGCTGCCTTCGGGCTCGGGGTCGGCTCGGACGTCGACTCAGACACGGATTCCCCTCGGGATGGTGAGACGGCCGAGCAGGACGTAGGCGGCGTCGAAGAGGAGGGCCAGGATGACGATGCCGATCGTCCCGGCCAGGACCTGGTTGAGGGCGTTGGCACTGCCGAGCGAGGCGATCCCGCGGAAGATCTCGTTGCCGAGGCCGGGACCGGAGGCGTACGCGGCGATGGCGGCGATGCCCATCAGCATCTGCGTGGACACCCGGATCCCGGTCAGGATCGGCGGCCAGGCCAGCGGCAGCTCCACCCTCAGCAGCCGGGCGGACCGGGACATCCCGATGCCCGTGGCCGCGTCGACCAGCGTCGGGTCGACGCCGCGCAGGCCCACGATCGAGTTCCGGACGATGGGCAGCAGCCCGTACAGGGTCAGGGAGATCACGGCGGGTGCCACGCCGAGGCCCACGATCGGGATCAGCAGACCGATCATGGCCAGCGACGGGACGGTCAGGATCGTGGCGGTGGAGGTGATGGCGAGACTGCCGCCCCAGCCGCTGCGGTAGGTGAGCACGCCGATGGCGATGCCCAGGGCCGTCGCGATCACCATGCACTGGAAGACGAGGCTGACCTGCTGGAAGGCGTCGACGAGGAGTTGCTGCCGTCGGCTGGACAGGTAGCTCCAGAAGCTCACGTCGCCTCACCTCGCCCGTCTGTCCGGGGATCAGTCGTCGTCGGCCGCCTGCTCGACCAGCGGGATGATCCGCAAGGGCACGGGGTTCTCCATGACGATCGCCGTGGAGGCCCGCACGATCCCATCGAACGCGACGACCCGGTCGATCACCCGTTGAAGGTCCGCGTTGGAGCGGGCCACGAGCCGGCACAACATGTCCCCGTGACCGGTGGTGGTGTGCAGCTCCAGCACCTCCGGCACCCCGGTCAAGTGGGCGCGTACGTCGGACCCTTGGCCCTGTTTGATCTCCAGCGTGGCGAACGCGGTGACCGGGTAGCCGAGAGCCGTCGGATCGACCTGCGGACCGAACCCGCGGATCACTCCATTCGACTGAAGCCGGTCGAGCCGCGCCTGCGCCGTGCCGCGCGCGACCCCCAGCCGGCGCGAGGCCTCCAGGACCCCGATCCGGGGCTCGCGGGCGAGCAGGACGATGAGACGCCCGTCGAGTTCGTCGATCCCCATGGCTGCCTCCAGGTCGGCCGGCGGGTGGTCATACTGCGCAGATCTTTCAGCCATCCTGCGGCTGGATTGGGCAATCTGTACAGAGGAAATCGAAACTATTGCGCAGCTTGTGGATCGGCGGGACTCTGCGCTCATGACTGAGTCTCTGGCGAACCTCGAAACCGAAACCACCCCGGCCACCGCGCGTGAGGCCGACCCCTTCCCGGTGAAGGGCATGGACGCGATCGTCTTCGCCGTGGGCAACGCCAAGCAGGCCGCGCACTACTACTCCACCGCGTTCGGCATGAAGCTCGTGGCCTACTCCGGACCGGAGAACGGCACCCGCGAGACCGCCTCCTACGTCCTCACCAACGGCGGCGCGCGCTTCGTGCTGACCTCGGTCATCAAGGCGAGCACCGACCACGGCCGCTTCCTCGCCGAGCACGTCGCCGACCACGGCGACGGCGTGATCGACCTCGCGATCGAGGTCCCGGACGCCCGCGCCGCGTACGCCTACGCCGTCGAGCACGGCGCCCGCGGCCTGGACGAGCCGTACGAGGTCAAGGACGAGCACGGCACCGTCGTCCTCGCCGCCATCGCCACCTACGGCCAGACCCGCCACACGCTGGTGGAGCGCAAGGACTACAGCGGCCCCTACCTGCCGGGCTACGTGGCCGCCCAGCCGCTCGTCGCCCCGCCGGCCAAGCGGACCTTCCAGGCCGTCGACCACTGCGTGGGCAACGTCGAGCTGGGCCGGATGAACGAGTGGGTGGCGTTCTACAACAAGGTCATGGGCTTCACGAACATGAAGGAGTTCGTGGGCGACGACATCGCGACCGAGTACTCGGCCCTGATGTCGAAGGTGGTCGCGGACGGCACCCTCAAGGTGAAGTTCCCGATCAACGAGCCCGCCATCGCGAAGAAGAAGTCGCAGATCGACGAGTACCTGGAGTTCTACGGCGGCGCGGGCGTCCAGCACATCGCGCTCGCCTCGAACGACATCGTGGCGACCGTCCGCACCATGCGCGCCGCGGGCGTCGCCTTCCTCGACACCCCGGACTCGTACTACGACACCCTCGGCGACTGGGCCGGCGAGACCCGGGTGCCCGTCGAGACCCTGCGCGAGCTGAAGATCCTCGTCGACCGCGACGAGGACGGCTACCTGCTCCAGATCTTCACCAAGCCGGTCCAGGACAAGCCGACCGTCTTCTTCGAGATCATCGAGCGGCACGGCTCGATGGGCTTCGGCAAGGGCAACTTCAAGGCCCTCTTCGAGGCGATCGAGCGCGAGCAGGAGAAGCGCGGCAACCTCTAGGACGCGAGGAGAACGCGAACCGCCGACCCGCGGAACGCGAACCGCCGACCCGCGAGGGCGGGCCGGCGGTCCTCCGGGTTCGACCGGTGCTCCGGCGGGGCCGTCGGGCCCCGCCGGCGTTCGTCAGTCCTGCTCCGGCCTCGGTTCCCGCTCCGGCTCCGCGTCGGGGGAGTCGGGTCGGGCGGCTTCCGGTGTCCGCTCCGGCTGCGCCTGCTCGACCTTCGCCCGTGAGGCCTTCGGGGCGGGCTTCGCCTCCGGCTTCGCTTCGGGCTTCGGCTTCGGCTTCGGCTTCGCCGGCTGCGGCTGCGGCTGCGGCTGCGACTTCGGCTTCGCGGGCGCCGGCGCCGGTTTCGGCTTGTTCGGCTTCGGGAGCTCCGGCTCCACCCACGGGGTGCGCGGCTGGAGGTTCTCCGGGCCGCCCTGCGCCGGCTGCCCCACCGCCTCCAGCGCCTCCTTCGCCAGCGGCGAGCGCACCGGCGAGAACCGCGGATTGGTCCGCATCGCCTCCTGGAGGTGCCGCCGCGCGGCCGCCTCGTCGCCCAGACCCCGCTCGATCACGGCCCGGTGGTAGGCGAACTCCGCGCTCCGCAGCCCCGGTTCCGTCGCCTTCTTCGCGTACTCCAGGGCCGCGGTGTCGTCGCCCGCCTTGTGCAGGGCCCACCCCAGCGCGTCGGCCACCTGCATGCTCTTGTTCGACGACCACTCCTGCGACAGGCGCCGCACCGCCGCCGACGGGTCGCCGTGGTCGGCCTCGTACAGGCCCAGCACCACCGACTCGTTCACCCCGTGCGTCCCGCCCCGCTTCGTCATCGTGCCCAGCGCGTCGTACAGCACCCGCGCCTCGTCGGCCCGACCCAGCGACTCCAACAGCTCGCCCAGCTCCAACGCCAGCTGCGGCACCGGCGTGCGGCCCAGCGCCAGCCGGTAGTCCCGCACCGCCTCGCCGCCCCGGCCCAGCGCCGCCAGCGTCCGCGCCCGGCCGCCGAGCGCCTCCGCCCGCGCCGGGTCCGTCCGCAGCGCCGCCTCGTACTGGCCCATCGCCTCCGCCGCGTCGCCCCGCTCCCACAGCAGCTCCCCGAGCCGGAACAGCACGTACGCCTTCTCCGCCGGGGTCTTCGCCGCGCCCCCCGCGTGTTCCAACGCCACCACCGCGTCCTCGCGCCAGCCGCGGTCCCGGTACACCTGCGAGGCCCGCAGGTTCGAGGCCAGCCCCGAGTGGAGCTCCTCCAACCGCTCCAGCGCCTTCTGCGCGGCCTTGTAGTCGCCCAGGCCCGTGTACGCGTCCACGAGCACCGGGTACGCCGTCCACCGCCGCGGCGCCTGGGCCCGCACCAGCTCGCCCCACTTCCTGCCGGTCCCGAAGTCCCGGCGCGCGTTGGCGAGCGAGCCCATGCCCGTCATGGCGTCGAAGTTTCCCTGCTCGGCGGGCCGCAGCTCCAGCGACCGCTTGAGGGCCTTCTCCGACCTCGGGTACCAGGCCGTGTCGGCCGTGCGCCGACCCTGCTCCAGGTACGCGGACCCCAGGACGGCCCAGGAGGCCACGTCGTCCGGGTGCCTGGTGACCTGCTTCTCCCGGTCCGCGACCAGCGCCGTCAGGTCCACCGCCGCCGCCGGGGTGCCCAGGCCGACCGCGGACGCGGCCCGCTCGCTGGGCCCCGGGGGGCGGGCGTCGTCACCGGTCCGGGCCGGTCGGATCAGCAGGGCCCCGGCGATCAGGACCACGGCGACCGCGGCCGCCACGAGTGTCTTGCGGCCGGTGAAGGTCACGGGCGGCGCGGGCTGCTGCGCTTCCTCGTCGATACGGTCCATGTGCTCACTGTGCGTCAATATGAAGAGTTCACGGAGGTGTCCGAAGAGGGTCGCGGCCGTGTTCACACCGATGGCCCCGGGTGCCACGCTGACCCCATGGACGAAGACCTCTCCACCCGACTCCGTACCCGCCTCCTCGAAGGCCTCCCCCAGGAAGCGCTCCTCACCGACCCCGAGGTGACCGCCTCCTACAGCACGGACATGGCGAGCTTCTGCGCCGCCGGCACCCCGGCCGCCGTCGTCCTGCCCCGGACCGTGGAACAGGTGCGGCACGTCCTGCGCACCGCCACCGAACTACGGGTCCCCGTGGTTCCCCAGGGCGCCCGCACGGGCCTGTCCGGGGCCGCCAACGCCTCCGACGGCTGCATCGTGCTCTCGCTGGTCAAGATGGACCGGATCCTGGAGATCTCCACCGTCGACCGGATCGCCGTGGTCGAGCCGGGCGTGGTCAACGCCGTCCTGTCCCGCGCCGTCGCCGAACACGGGCTGTACTACCCGCCCGACCCCTCCAGCTGGGAACAGTGCACCATCGGGGGCAACATCGGCACCGCCTCCGGCGGCCTGTGCTGCGTCAAGTACGGGGTCACCGCCGAGTACGTGCTCGGCCTCGACGTCGTGCTGGCCGACGGGCGACTCCTGCGCACGGGCCGGCGTACCGCCAAGGGCGTCGCCGGCTACGACCTCACCCGGCTCTTCGTCGGCTCCGAGGGCAGCCTCGGCGTCGTCGTCCAGGCCGTCCTCGCACTGCGCCCCGCGCCGCCCCGGCAGCTCGCGCTCGCCGCCGAGTTCCCCTCGGCCGCCGCGGCGTGCGCGGCCGTCTGCGCCGTCATGGAGGCCGGGCTGACGCCCTCGCTGCTGGAACTCATGGACCGTACGACCGTCCGCGCCGTCAACGCCCTCGGCAGGATGGGCCTGCCCGAGACCACCGAGGCACTGCTGCTGGCCGCCTTCGACACCCCGCACGCCGTCGAGGACCTCGCCGCGGTGGGGGAGCTGTGCACCGCCGCCGGGGCGACGGCCGTCGTGCCCGCCGAGGACGAGGCGGAGTCGGAACTGCTCCTCCAGGCCCGCCGCATGTCGTTGACCGCCCTGGAGACCCTGCGTCCCGCCACGATGATCGACGACGTGTGCGTGCCCCGCTCCCGGCTCGCCGAGATGCTGGACGGCACGGCCGAGATCGCCCGGTCGCACGGCCTGCTGATCGGGGTCTGCGCGCACGCGGGCGACGGCAACACCCACCCGGTGGTCTGCTTCGACCCCGCCGACGAGGACGAGGCACGGCGGGCCCGCGCGTCCTTCGACGCGATCATGGCACTCGGTCTGGAACTGGGCGGGACGATCACCGGGGAGCACGGGGTCGGCGTCCTGAAGAAGGAGTGGCTCGCCCGGGAGCTCGGGCCGGTGGGCCTGGAGATCCAGCGCGGGGTCAAGCAGGCCTTCGACCCGCTGGGTCTGCTCAACCCCGGCAAGCTCTTCTGACCCGTCCGGCGACCCGTCCGTTGGTCCGTCCGGCGACCTGTCCGGCGACCCGTCCGTTGCTCCGCCCGGTGGTCGGTCCGGTGGCCGGTCCGGGCGGCGGCGCGGTCCGACAGGGCCACCCGGGCGTCACAGGTCCCCGTCCGCCGACTCGTCGGAGGGCCACGGGTCGCGCAGCCACAGATCGTCGGCCGGCGTGGGGGTGAGCAGCTCGGCCAGTGCCGCGTCCAGGCCGAGCCGCTCCGCCTCGCACCCGGGCGGCACCTCGCGCAGGGTCCGCTCCAGCCAGGCGGAGACCGCGCCCGCCGGTGCCTCCAGCAGCGCGTCCCCGTCGGGGGAACTCAGCGCCATGCACAACACGGCCCTGTTGTCGATCTTCGTGGGCCAGATCCGGACGTCTCCGTGCCCGCACGGGCGGAACACCCCCTCGACGAGCAGCTCCCGCGCGAAGGTCCAGTTGACCGGGGTGTGCGAGCCGGTGTGGAAGACGACGTGCACGGCGAACGGGTCGTCCGTCAGGTAGAGAAGCCTGGCGGGGACGGGGATGCTGCGCTCCGGGGACAGGACCAGCTTCAGTTCCAACTCGCGTTCGATGACGGGGTGGTGCATGGCGGCCTCACTTCGGTGCGGTTCGACGCCTTCGGCGTGCGGGGCCGGGAGGTACCCCACACCCGCAGAGAGGCGCCGGCGGCCCGGCTATGACGCGACTTCCGGGATCGCGCCGCAGATTGGCCGAAACTCGTCGACTGACCGAAAACGTTCGGTTGGAGTGACGTTCGCTCGAAGGCTTGGATTCTCCCGTTACCGGACCTGTCGGGCCGGGGTTCTTGGCTATGGTCCTGCCCTGCACAAGCCTCAAGCCACGATCGGAGTTGGGGACATTGACGGCCTCCCCTGGTGACGGCGAGCACGCGGCCCGAGAGGGCTACTACCCGGATCCGTCCATCCCCGGGTTCGTCCGGTACTGGAACGGCTCCGCCTGGGTGCCCGGCACGAGCCGTCCCGCCCCCACCCCCGCCCGCCCCGCCCCCGCGGACGAGACGGGTCCCGTGTTCCTGGACCAGACCTCCGTGACCGAGGCGCTGCCCGAACCGCCCCGCCCCCGCGCCGTGCCGCTGCCCGAACGGGCGGCGCAACCGGTGGTCGATGCGGCCGATGCGGCCGGGTGGCAGGCGGATCCCGCGCACCAGGCCGGCTTCGGGGGTCCGCGCGACGTCCGGGTGTCCTGGGGCAACCGCGAGGAGGACCCGCACGAGTACGGGCCCGGAACGGCGTCGGCCCGGCCGTCCGCCGTCGCCGCGGCCGAGCGGTTGCCCGCCCAGGCGTCGGCGGAGGGAGTGGGCATCCTGTCGGCCCGGTCGCCGGCGGCGGCCCCGGTCGCACCGGTCCCTCCGCCCGCACCCGTATCCGCTCCCGCACCCGTATCCGCTCCCGCGCCCGAGCCGTCGCCCGTACCCGCTCCGGCCGCGGCTGCTCCGCCCGCTCCCGCTCCGGCCGCCGTCCGGCCGACCGTCCCCGAGACCGCCTGGCCCGCCGCGCCCGGGGGCGGGGGACCCGGCTCGGGGCTCACCTCGTCCTGGCCCGAGGCCACCGAGGCCGCCGCGGCCCCCCGTCCGCCCGAGGCGGGGATCGCGGCGGCCCGGCGGTCCCCGGCGACCCCGAGGCCCTCCTCGGCCCCCGAAGCCCCCGTCAGGGGCGCCGGCGAGGCCACGCGGGTCGCACCCCCGGCCGCCCGGGACACGGCGGGCCCGCCCGCTCCCGTCTCCGTACCCGCACCCGCCCCGGCGCCCGCACCTGTCCCCACCCCCGCACCCACCCCCGCACCCGCCCCGGCCCCGGCCCCGGCGGTCACCGGGGCACCGGCCGCGCCGCGCGGCACGGACCGGGCGGTCTTCGAGCGGATGGCGCAACGAGCCGTGCGCCCCGCCGGGTTGGGGCGTCGGCTGCTGGCCCGCGCCCTGGACTCGCTGGTGTACGCCGGCGTCGCGGCGGGCGCCGCCGTGCCGTTCGTGCCGGCCGTCACGGCCCACGTCGAGGCCAAGGTGCAGGCGGCGCGGGAGACCGGCCGCGCCACCACCGTCTGGCTGCTCGACGGCACCGTCTGCGGGTACCTGGCCCTCGTCCTGGCCGCCGTCCTGCTCTTCGGGGTCTTCTACGAGGCCCTGCCCACCGCCCGCTGGGGCCGGACCCCCGGCAAGAAGCTCTGCGGGGTCCGGGTCCTGGCCGTCGCCACCCTCCGCCCGCCCACCGTCGGCGCGGCCCTGCGCCGCTGGCTGGTGTGCGCGCTCCTCGGGCTCCCGGGCGGCCTGCGATGCCTGGGCGACCGCCCCCGCAGACAGGCCTGGCACGACAAGGCGGCGAGGACGTACGTGGCCCGGTAGGCGCCGTCGTCGCGTCGCGCCCGGCCCGCGGCGCCACTTCGACGAACAGGACCCCGGCCGGCTCCTCCGGCCGGCCCCGCCCGGCGCCCGCCCGGCGCCGGTACCCCGAACGGACGCCGTCCCGTTGCGGGGCCGCCGCGCCCGGGTTCGACTCGGGCCATGAGCACCGACCAGCCGCCGCCGGGCCCGCCGCCCGAGGACGACCCGTTCCTCAAGAAGCCGCAGGAACCGACGCCTCCGTCGGGCGGGTCACCGTACGGATCGCCGCCGCCCGCCGGTGGCGGGTACCCGCCACCCTCCGGACCGGGCGGCCCCGGAGCAGGCGGGGGCCCGCCCCCGCAGCAGCCCCCGTACGGAGGTGGCCCCGGCGGTGGTGGTTACCCGCCCCCGCCGCCCCCGTACGGCGGTGGTCCCGGAGGCGGCGACCCGTACGGCATGCCGGACCCGCTCGCCGGGATGCCCCCGCTCGCCGACTTCGGCAAGCGGCTCGGCGCCCGCGTCATCGACCTGCTCATCGTCACGGTCCCGCTGTTCCTGATCCAACTGCCCTTCGGGAACCGCCGCTACATGGTCGACACGGACAAGGGCGAGGACGTCACCGAGGTCATCACCAAGTCCTACGGCGGCAGCGGTCTGATCTGGACGCTCATCTCGATCATCGCGTACGTCGGCTACGACTGGTGGTTCACCAAGAAGAACGGCCAGACCATCGGCAAGAAGACGCTGGGCCTGCGCGTCGCGATGCTCAACGACGGCTCCGTGCCCACCTCCAACGCGTCCCTGGCCCGCGCCGCGGTGCTCTGGATCCCGACGCTGGTCTGCTGCTTCTGCCTCTGGCCGATCGCCCTGATCATCTCGATGCTCGTCGACAAGCCGTACAAGCAGGCCCTGCACGACAAGGTGGCCAAGACCGTGGTGGTCCGCTCGGGCTGAGACGCCCGGGGCCGCGAGGTCCCGCCACGCACACCGCCGCGCGGGCGGCCGTCCCTCCGGGGAACGGCCGCCCGCGCGGCCGTGTCCGGGCGCCTAGTGGTGCACGGGGTGTTCGGCAGCGGCCGCCCGGGGCTCAGGCACCCGGGCGGCCGCAGTCTCGTCCGCGGTGACCGCGGCGGCGTCCGCCGGCCGGCCGGCGGCGTGCCGGCCGCGGCGGCGGGGGATCGGCACGGTGAGGGCCACGAGCAGACCGAGGCCGAGGGCGGCGGCGGAGATGACCGCGACGCCGATGCCCGTGCTCGTCTGCGAGAGCAGCAGCATGGCGATCGTCGACACGACGACGGTGGCGGAACCGTAGGCGAGCTGTGCGGCAGTCGGACGCGGCATGGCGATTTCCGTCCTCAAGGGGGGAGGGGGAGTCGGCTCAACTCGGTCGCGCGTCAAGAGACTCTACGAGGGTGGATGCCCGAGGGGAACTGTCGGTAAGCGTCGCCTCACGCGGACGGGGTCCCGTACCGGTGCACGGGGGGCGCACGGGGTCATACCCCGTTCATCCTCAAGGGTGCTCAGGGGGTGCGAAGCGCGGCCTTCGCCCCCCTATGGCAGGGGAACGTCCGAATAGCGGAACTCCCGGACCGCATAGTGCAGTTGCCGGCAACAATCAAGATCTGTCTTTTCTTTAGACTCTCCGGTCAAATGTCGTCACTTGAGACGCGCGCCGCGCGGAACCCCCCGCTCCTATGGAGATGTTCCGACCCACGTTGCGGCCGCGGGAGGGGAACGACATCAAGTGACCAGCAACTCCGCCAGAAGGTTCGCCCTGCGTACCGTCGCCATCGCCGTGACGATGGGGGCCACCGCGGCCACCGGCGCCTTCTTCACCGCCGCCCAGGCAGTCGATCGTCGGGATGCCCCCGCGGTCGACCGCCAGGACCCGTCCGCTCCCGCCAAGGAGCAGGTCAAGCACGACCTCGAAGGACCGTTCAGCAAGCAGCAGGCGCAGGCGCGCGAGGCAGCCCTTGACCAGGTGCTGTCCGGCAAGAAGAACGTCGAGCAGCGCGGCGCCTCCAAGGTCGTCAAGCTGGACGACAAGAAGTACGTCGAGCTCGGCCGCGAGAAGACCGACAAGATCTTCACGATCCTCGTCGAGTTCGGCGACCAGGTCGACAGCACGACCATGTTCGACCCGGACGGCCCGGGCGGCCCCAAGCCGCCCGCGCCCAAGTACGGCGGCACCCCCGGTCCGCTGCACAACCAGATCGCTCAGCCCGACCGCAAGCTGGACAACAGCACGGCCTGGCAGAAGGACTACAGCCAGAAGCACTTCCAGGACCTGTACTTCGGTGCCGGTGCCGGCAAGAACTCGCTGAAGACCTACTACGAGAAGACCTCCTCGGGCCGTTACTCGGTCGACGGTCAGGTCGCCGACTGGGTCAAGATCCCGTACAACGAGGCCCGTTACGGCTCGAACTACTGCGGTCAGACCAACTGCGCCAACGTCTGGGACACCGTCAAGGACGGCGTCACCGCCTGGGCCGACGCGCAGAAGAAGGCCGGCAAGACCGACGCGCAGATCAAGGCCCAGCTGGCGCAGTACGACCAGTGGGACCGCAACGACTTCGACGGCGACGGCAACTTCAACGAGCCCGACGGCTACATCGACCACTTCCAGATCGTCCACGCGGGCGAGGACGAGTCGGCCGGCGGCGGCGTGCAGGGCACCAACGCCCTGTGGGCGCACCGTTGGTACGCCTACGGCACGGACGCCGGCAAGACCGGTCCGGCGAACAACAAGGCCGGCGGTACCCAGGTCGGCAACACCGGCATCTGGGTCGGCGACTACACCATGCAGCCCGAGAACGGCGGCCTCGGCGTCTTCGCGCACGAGTACGGCCACGACCTGGGCCTGCCGGACCTCTACGACACCTCCGGTGGCGGCGAGAACGGCGTCGGCTTCTGGTCCCTGATGTCGGCGGGCTCCTGGCTCGGCGCGGGCAAGGAGTCCATAGGCGACCTCCCGGGCGACATGACGGCCTGGGACAAGCTCCAGCTGGGCTGGCTGAACTACGGCGAGGCGAAGGCCGCGACGAAGTCCACCCACAAGCTGGGCGTCTCCGCGTACAACACCAAGGACAAGCAGGCGCTGGTCGTCGAGCTGCCGAAGAAGAAGGTCAAGACCGAGATCGTCGCTCCCGCCGAGGGTTCCTCGCAGTGGTGGAGCAACATGGGTGACGACCTCAAGAACACCCTGACCCGCTCGGTCGACCTGACCGGCAAGACCTCCGCGGCCCTCTCCCTCAAGGGCTGGTGGGACATCGAGGCGGAGTACGACTTCCTGTACACCGAGGTGTCCACGGACGGCGGCGCCAACTGGACCGCCCTCGCCGGCACCGCCAACGGCACGGCCATCCCGGTCGACGCCGGCGGCAACCCCTCGCTGACCGGTGCCTCGGGCGCCTGGCAGAACCTGAACTTCCCGCTGGACGCCTACGCGGGCAAGAAGGTCGACGTCCGCTTCCGCTACCAGACGGACGGCGGCGCGGGCGGCAAGGGCTTCACCGCCGACGCCGTCAACATCACCGCGGACGGCGCCACGCTGTTCACCGACGGCGCCGAGAACGGCGACAACGGCTGGACCGGCAAGGGCTTCTCGCGGGTCGGCGCCGACTTCACCAAGGAGTACGCGCAGTACTACCTGGCGGAGAACCGTCGCTACGTGTCCTCGGACGCCACGCTGAAGGTCGGTCCGTACAACTTCGGTTCGGCCGCCCGTCCCAAGTGGGTCGAGCACTACCCGTACCAGGACGGCCTGCTCATCTGGCAGTGGGACACCTCGCAGAAGGACAACAACACCAGCCAGCACCCGGGCCAGGGTCTGATCCTTCCGATCGACGCCAACGCCAAGCCCATGAAGTGGGCCGACGGCACGCTGCTGCGGAACAAGATCCAGCCGTACGACGCGACGTTCAGCGCCTACTCGACGGACGCGTTCACGCTGCACAAGGCGGACCAGGAGCTCTTCATCAAGCCGAAGGCCGCCAACATGGTCTTCGACGACCACAAGGGCAAGTACTACTACGACGAGAACCCGACCGGTTCGGTGAAGGTCACTGACACCAACACCAAGATCAAGATCGCGAAGGAGACCTACGACGGTCTCCAGATGACGATCGAGGTCGGCCCCGCCGTCAAGTAACTCGGCAAAGCCGCAGGTCAAAGCATGATCGGCCGTCGCCCCCTAGCGGGCGGCGGCCGATCGCGTTTAGATGCGGGTGCCGAGTTTCTTATTGACGGGGGAGCTGAAGATCATGCCCGGTGGAGGTTTCGTCAGATTGCCAGGCGGCAGCGTGGTGGTCGCGCTCACGCTGCCGAGGCCGTCCGGTGAGGGCGGAAATGTCCGCGTGCTGGTGCACGCCGCGAACCGGGCCCGCGCCCTGACCAGGCTGCGGAACCTCGGGATGCGGGCCGTCTACCTGCGGGGCAACGACCAGGCCCCGACCCCGGACGAGGTGACCGCCGTCCTGCACCACCCCGACGGCCTGCTGTGGCGCTGCGCCCCCGACCGGGCGCAGGAACTCTGGCACCCGATACGCGCCCTCCTGGGCGGGTAGCCGCCGCCGGCCCGTCTCTTTCGGATCTCGCCGGGGCCGGGACGGCCCGGGGCGCCGCGCGGACGGGCCTCAGGCCGTCTCGCGCGGGTCCTGCCGGAGCCGGGCCGCCTGGCCGCCCACCAGGGTCACACCGGCCGCGTGGAGCTCCTCCAGGGCCCGCGCGGTGGTGTGCGGGGACACGGCGGCCGTCAGGTCCAGCAGCACGCTGGTGGCGAAGCCGGCCCGGACCGCGTCGAGGGCGGTGGCCCGGACGCAGTGGTCGGTGGCGATGCCGACGACGTCGACCTCGGTGACGTGCCGCTCCCGCAGCCACTCGGTGAGACCCGCGCCGTTCTCGTCCTGACCCTCGAACCCGCTGTACGCGGCCTCGTACGCCCCCTTGTCGAAGACGGCGGCGACGGCGCCGGACGCCACGGCCGGGGCGAAGTTCGGGTGGAACCCGACGCCCTCGGTGCCCGCGACGCAGTGCACGGGCCAGGAGGTCTCGTAGTCCGGCTCGGCCGGCGGGCGGGCGAAGTGCGACCCGGGGTCGACGTGGTGGTCGCGGGTGGCGACGACGTGCCGGTAGCCGGGCGTGGCCTGGCCGATGAGCTCGGTGATCGCGGCGGCGACATCGGCCCCGCCGGTGACCGCGAGGCTGCCGCCCTCGCAGAAGTCGTTCTGTACGTCGACGACGATCAGTGCGCGGTGCATGTCGCGTGTCCTTAGGTCGATGTGATGTGCCGGTGCGCGTGGCTCTTCCCCCGCCCCACGCCTTCCCGAACCTGGGCCGTGAACGCGGCCGGGGCGCGGTCGGCGGGGCGGGGAGCGGCCCGCGGGGGCCGGCCCACCCCTCGCGTCGGGCCGGCTACGCGTACTCGGTCGGGATCACGGCCTCGCCGCGCGACAGCTGCTTCGCGGACAGCGGCAGCCGGCCCAGCACCGCCCGGTGCCGGTCCCGCACGGCCTCCAGCGGTTCGCGGGCCACCACCTCGCCGCCCTTGACCAGTTGGACGAGCAGTTGCCGGTCGGCCAGCGCCGCCGGCACCGGCCCGGTGCCCAGGACCTCGGCCTCGGCCACGCCGTCGGCGTCCGTGCGACGGGCCGCCCACTTGCGGCCCCCGACCGACGTCTTGCCGCCCGAGGACTTCTTCGCCACGGGCACCAGCGTCGCCTTCGGGTCCGCGGACGTCGCCCGCGCCACCAGCTTGTAGACCATCGAGCACGTCGGGTGTCCGCTGCCGGTCACCAGTTGCGTCCCGACGCCGTAGGCGTCCACCGGGGCGGCCGCCAGCGAGGCGATGGCGTACTCGTCCAGGTCCGAGGTGACCACGATCTTCGTCGAGGTCGCCCCCAGCTCGTCGAGCTGCTGCCGCACCCGGTGGGCGACCAGCAGCAGGTCGCCGGAGTCGATGCGCACCGCGCCGAGCCCGGTGCCGGCGACCTCCACGGCCGTCCGCACCGCCTCCGCGACGTCGTAGGTGTCCACCAGGAGCGTGGTCCCGCCGCCCAGCGAGGCCACCTGCGCGGTGAAGGCGTCCCGCTCGTTGTCGTGCACCAGCGTGAAGGCGTGGGCGCTCGTGCCGACCGTGGGGATGCCGTACCGGAAGCCGGCCGCCAGGTCCGAGGTGGAGGTGAAACCGCCCACGTAGGCGGCGCGCGAGGCCGCCACCGCCGCGAGTTCGTGCGTGCGTCGCGCGCCCATCTCGATGAGCGGCCGGCTCCCCGCCGCCGAGGACATCCGGGAGGCGGCCGCGGCGATTGCCGAGTCGTGGTTGAGGATCGAGAGGATCACCGTCTCCAGCAGCACGCACTCGGCGAAGCTGCCCTCCACCCGCAGCACCGGGGAGCCGGGGAAGTAGACCTCGCCCTCCGGGTAGCCCCAGATGTCGCCGGAGAAGCGGTACGAGGCCAGCCAGTCCAGGGTGCGCATGTCGACGACGGCCCGCTCGCGCAGGAACTCCAGCACGGCGGCGTCGAAGCGGAAGTTCTCCACCGCGTCCAGTACCCGTCCGGTGCCCGCCACGACTCCGTAGCGACGCCCCTCGGGCAGCCGTCGGGTGAAGACCTCGAAGACCGAACGCCGGTCGGCGGCGCCGTTGGCCAGGGCGGCCTGCAACATGGTGAGCTCGTAATGGTCCGTGAAGAGCGCTGTCGACGGCACGTCCACCGGCAGGCCCAGGTCCGCAGGGTTCATGTCACGGATGCTAGCGCACATCTCGTCAAAGTGACGAGATGTGGGGGCCCGTTTGTGCGACGGGCCGGTCGCAGTGGCAGCATGGGACAAGTGAGTGTTGCTCCCGTAGAGATCGAACGCACCGAATCGGCCGAAGAGACCTTCGCGGTCCCCGAACCCGACGTCCCCTGGGTGACCCTGGTGCACAACGACCCGGTCAACCTCATGAGCTACGTGACGTACGTGTTCCAGGCGTACTTCGGCTATCCCAAGGACAAGGCGACCAAGCTGATGCTCGACGTCCACCGCAAGGGACGGGCCGTCGTCTCCAGCGGCACCCGCGAGGAGATGGAACGCGACGTGCAGGCCATGCACGGCTACGGCCTGTGGGCGACGCTCTCCCAGGACCGCAACTGATGAGCGGCGCGTTCGAACCCGTGAAGGAAGGCGAGGGCGCCGCCGTCGCGCTGGAGGAGATCGAGATCTCCATCCTGCGCTCCCTGGCCGTGCAACTGCTGGAGCTGATCGGCCCGGGCGAACCCGAGCCGGCCGCCGACGCCGACCCGCTGGCCGTGCTCTTCGCCTCCGACGGCCCCACCGAGCCCCCGTCCGACCCGGCGCTGGCCCGGCTCTTCCCCGACGCGTACGGAGGTCCGGGCGCGAGGGAGGGGGCCGTGGATCCCGCCGAGCTGACCGCGCGGTCCGCGGAGTTCCGCCGCTTCACCGAGAACGACCTGCGCACCCGCAAGCGGGAGGACGCGCTGGCCGTCGTGCGCAGTCTGGACCGGCTCACCCCGGCCGGCGACGGCGCGGCGGTGCTGGAGCTGACCGGGGAGCTGCGGCTGCGCTGGCTGGGCGCCCTCAACGACCTGCGGCTGACCATCGCGGCCCGCCTGGACATCACCGAGGACGACGAGAGCGCCGTGCTGTTCCGGCTCCCGGACGATGATCCGCGCAAGCCGATGGTGATGGCGTACCTCTGGCTGGGCGGCCTCCAGGAGACGCTCATCGAGACCCTCTGAAGCACGGAGTCGTTCGCTCAGCGGACGCTCAAATCCGGATAACGATCAGATCACCGCGATGCGGTGATCTGATCGCTTTAAGGGACCTGTGTCCCGATTTTTTTATGCCCCACGTCACATTTCTGCCGCTCCGGCACCCGTAAGCCCGTGATAAATCTTCACGACTGCCGACGGGGCGCCACCCATGTCCCCCGGCTCGCTTGAACCGGCTGATCGCCGGCGTGCAACTCCATCCGTATCCGGGGGGATCGAGGACCCGATCCGCAGCCTTTCGAAGGCGCGGGTCGGCGTGGAGAAAGGCGCACCAGACATGACCTCTGTGCAGGTCGAGCACGACAAGACGCCCGGCGAGGGCACCGGGGCCGAGGGCGGCGAGGGTTACCACCGCGCGCTCGGCGCCCGCCAGATCCAGATGATCGCGATCGGCGGGGCCATCGGCACCGGCCTTTTCCTGGGGGCGGGCAAGGCCATTTCGAAGGCCGGCCCCAGCCTGATCCTGGCCTACGCCATCGCGGGCCTGGTCATCTTCTTCATCATGCGGGCCCTGGGCGAGCTGCTCATGTACCGCCCGGTGTCCGGGTCGTTCTCGGACTACGCCCGCGAGTTCCTCGGCCCCTTCTGGGGGTACGTGACCGGCTGGACGTACTGGCTGTTCTGGGTGGTCACCGGCATCACCGAGGTCACCGCGGCCGCGCAGTACATGTCGTACTGGACCCATGACAGCTTCCCGCAATGGGCGTACGCGCTGATCTTCACGGTCATCCTCTACGGCGCCAACCTGATCTCCGTGAAGCTCTTCGGTGAGCTGGAGTTCTGGTTCTCCATGGTCAAGGTCACCGCCATCGTCGGCATGATCCTGATCTGCGCCGGCATCCTCACCATCGGCTTCTCCGACGCCGCCGACACGGCGACCGTCACGAACCTGTGGAACGACGGCGGCTTCTTCCCCAAGGGCATCGGCGGCACGCTGATGACCCTCCAGATCGTCATGTTCGCCTTCCTCGCGGTCGAGCTGGTCGGCGTCACCGCCGGCGAGTCCAAGAACCCCGAGAAGACCCTGCCCAAGGCCATCAACACCGTGCCGTGGCGCATCGCCGTCTTCTACGTCGGCGCGCTGATCATGATCCTGTCGGTCGTCCCGTGGCACGAGTTCCAGCCCGGTGTCAGCCCCTTCGTGGCCGCCTTCGAGAAGATGGGCCTCGGCGTCGGCGCCGCCGTCGTCAACTTCGTCGTGCTGACCGCCGCCCTGTCGTCCTGCAACTCGGGCATGTACTCCACCGGCCGCATGCTGCGCGACCTCGCGCTCAACGGCCAGGGCCCGAAGTTCTTCACGAAGCTCACCAAGAGCGGCACCCCGCTCATCGGCACCACCTTCTCCGCGGCCCTGATGCTGGTCGGCGTCTGGATCAACTACGTCGCCCCGGGCAAGGCCTTCGACTACGTCGTCTCCTTCGCCACCATCTCAGGCATGTGGGCCTGGATCATGATCCTGGTCTGCCAGATCCGCTACCGCGCCAAGGCGGACCGCGGCCTGCTCCCGCAGTCCCCGTTCCGGGCGCCCGGAGCCCCGTACACGAGCTGGTTCGCGCTGCTCTTCATCGGCATGGTCATCGTGATGATGGGCGCCGACAAGGACGCGCGGGTCTCCCTGTACTGCGCCCCGCTGTGGGGCCTGATCCTGGGTGTCTCGTACCTGGTCATGAAGTCCCGCAACCCGTCGGGCGCCGCCTTCGGCAAGAGCGCCGAGCCGGCCCCGGCCGACGAGGCCTCCAAGGGCGCGTAGCCCCTCCGGCGGCCCCCCGGGGCCGCCGCCCGCCCCGCGGGTCCCGGCCGCCTGTCACGGCCGGGAACCGCGCCGGCCCCGCCGATCCGGGGCCCGTGTCCGCCATTCGGGCCCGCTCGTACCACGCCTCGGTACGAGCGGGCCCGTCTGCTTATCCTGTCGCTCATGCTGACCCTCACCCAGACGCTGTACGACCGGATCGTCGAGCACGCCCGCGAGGACCACCCCGACGAGGCGTGCGGGATCGTGGCCGGCCCGGCGGGCACCGGCCGCCCGGAGCGGTTCATCCCGATGCTGAACGCGGCCCGTTCGCCCACGTTCTACGAGTTCGACTCCAAGGACCTGCTCAAGCTCTACCGCGAACTCGACGACCGCGACGAGGAACCCGCGATCGTCTACCACTCGCACACCGCGACCGAGGCCTACCCCTCGCGCACCGACGTCACCTACGCCAACGAGCCCGGAGCGCACTACGTGCTCGTCTCGACGGCCGACCAGGACGGGCTCGGGGAGTTCCAGTTCCGCTCCTACCGGATCGTCGACGGGGTGATCTCGGAGGAGGAAGTGCGGGTCGTCGAGGCCTACTGACCAGTATGTGAGCGGTATCGGTCCACGATGCGGGATCACACTCCAAACGGGGGACCGGGAATCGTTAACATGACCGCATGGTTTCCCACGACGTGAGCATCGAGACGCCCGGCAGGCTGCTGCTCGTGGCGCGACTGCACGTCGACCTGTGCCGCCTCGCAAGCGCCATCTGTCCTGCTGCCTGAGCACCACAGCCCTGCCGCGCTGGGCCCCCACGCGCGTTCCCACTCTTCACGCTTAGACGACACTGGAGCCTGCCATGGCCATCGAGGTCCGCATCCCCACCATCCTCCGCACCTACACCGACGGCGAGAAGGCCGTCACCGGTGAGGGCAGCACCCTGGCCGACCTGTTCTCGGACCTGGAGACCCGCCACAAGGGCATCCAGGAGCGCATCGTCGACGCGTCCAAGGGCGGCGAACTGCGCCGCTTCGTGAACGTCTACCTCAACGACGAGGACGTCCGCTTCCTCGCGGGGATCTCCACCGAGCTCAAGGACGGCGACAGCGTCACCATCCTCCCGGCCGTGGCCGGCGGCGCCAAGTAATGCGTTACGACTCCCCGCTCGCGGCCGTGGGCAACACGCCGCTGGTCCGGCTGCCCCGGCTCTCGCCCTCCGCCGACGTGCGGATCTGGGCGAAGCTGGAGGACCGGAACCCGACCGGCTCGATCAAGGACCGCCCCGCGCTCCACATGGTCGAACAGGCCGAGAAGGACGGACGGCTGTTCCCGGGCTGCACCATCCTGGAGCCCACCTCCGGCAACACGGGCATCTCGCTCGCCATGGCCGCGAAGCTCAAGGGCTACCGGATCGTGTGCGTCATGCCCGAGAACACCTCGCAGGAGCGCCGCGACCTCCTTCGGATGTGGGGAGCCGAGATCATCCCGTCCCCGGCGGCGGGCGGTTCGAACACCGCCGTGCGGGTGGCGAAGGAACTGGCGGCAGAGCACCCCGACTGGGTGATGCTCTACCAGTACGGGAACCCGGACAACGCGGGCGCCCACTACGCCACGACCGGCCCGGAGATCCTCGCCGACCTCCCGTCGATCACCCACTTCGTCGCGGGCCTGGGCACCACCGGCACCCTGATGGGTGTCGGCCGCTACCTGCGCGAGCACGTGCCCGGCGTCAGGATCGTCGCCGCGGAACCCCGCTACGACGACCTGGTCTACGGGCTGCGCAACCTCGACGAGGGCTTCGTCCCCGAGCTGTACGACGCCTCGGTGCTCACCACCCGCTTCTCGGTCGGCTCGGCCGACGCGGTCACCCGCACCCGGGAACTCCTGCGCGAGGAGGGCATCTTCGCGGGCGTCTCCACGGGCGCCGCCCTGCACGCGGCGATCGGCGTGGGCCGCAAGGCGGTCGCGGCCGGCGAGAGCGCCGACATCGTCTTCGTGGTCGCGGACGGCGGCTGGAAGTACCTGTCCACCGGCGTCTACACGGCCGAGACGACGGAGGAGGCCATCGAGGTCCTCCAGGGTCAGCTCTGGGCCTGAGGCCCCACCGTGGCTCCGGCCGAGCCCGACCGCACCGCCCGTGCCCGGCCCGGCCCCGCCCCGCGGGGACGGGCCCGGCTCGGTGCGGTCAGCCCGCCCGGAGCAGCTCCGCCAGGACCGCCGCGTGGCTCGACCCCGGGTCCCGCACCGCCGTCAGCAGCGTCACCGGGCCCGCCGCCACCAGCGCCCGCAGCCGGTCCAGCTCCGCCACCGCCTCCGGCGCCGCCAGCTCCGCCTCGTACCGGGCCCGGAACTCCGCCGCCGTCCCCGCGCCCGAGTGGAACCACTTCCGCAGCTCCGTCGACGGGGTCACCGCCTTCGGCCACCGGTCCACGGCGGCCGCGGCCTTCGACACCCCGCGCGGCCAGAGCCGGTCCACGAGGACCCGTACGCCGTCCGCCCCCGGATCGGGGGCATCGTGGACACGCCGCACCCGCACCGTCGACACCGTCATCCCGTCCCTCCGCCGAGCCCCTTGACCTCGTCCCACACCGTCGGGTCCACCACGCCCGACCGGCACGCGAACTCCCACAGGGACACCTCCTGCGGCCGGTCCGCCTCCAGGAAGCTCTTGCGGCCCTGCGCCCCGACCACCCCCGGCGGCAACGGGATCACCCCCGCGCGCCGGTCGTCGTACTTACGGGTGATCCACGCGACCCGCGCCCGCCGGGCCCGTACGGACAACACCAGGCACGGTCGCCCGTTCGTCAGGGTCCACAGCTCACCCGGCCGCACCCGGGGCGGCGGCCCGGGACCGTGCGGCGCCGCGCGGCCCCGCCCGACCCACCGGCCCGGCCCGGGGACCAGCACCAGCACGACCACGGCGACGGCCGCGGCCACGGCGGGCCACCAGGACGTGTCCATGTTCCGACCGTAGTCTCGCGATGGCCCCCCGGCACGGCAGCGGTGGCAACGTCCGTACCCGCCGTCGCTCCCCCGGGTGACAGCACAGGTGATTCGCCCCACAACGGCCCGCCGCGGAGGAGCGACCGGACGTTTCGCGCCTTACGCTCGACCCACGCACGGCCCGCATTCCGTCCACGGACCGTCCACGGAGGTTCACGCTCCATGAAGCTCACCGTCGTCGGCTGCTCGGGGTCGTTCCCGTCCGCGGAATCGGCCTGTTCGAGCTACCTCGTCGAGGCCGACGGCTTCCGGCTGCTCCTCGACATGGGCAACGGCTCCCTCGGCGCGCTCCAGCGCCACGTCGGTCTCTACGACCTCGACGCGATCTTCCTGAGCCACCTGCACGCCGACCACTGCATCGACATGTGCGCGTACTTCGTCGCCCGCTACTACCGGCACGAGGGCGGCCGCTGCGGGACGATCCCCGTCTACGGACCCGAGGGCACCGAACAGCGGCTCACCACGGCGTACGAGGACGTGCCCGACGCGAACTCGATGAGCGAGGTCTTCGACTTCCGCACCCTGAAGTCCGGCAGCTTCGAGATCGGCCCGTTCCAGGTCCGCACCGAGAAGGTCCGCCACCCCGTCGACTCGTACGCCATCCGCGTCGAGCACGAGGGCCGCTCCCTCACCTACTCCGGGGACACCGGCACCTGCGCCGAGCTGGGCCTGTTGGCCGAGGGCGCCGACCTGTTCCTGTGCGAGGCCTCCTTCACGCACGGCAAGGAGGACATCCCGGACCTCCACCTCAACGGCCGCGAGGCCGGCGAGTACGCGCGCGGCGGCAAGGTCGGCCGGCTCGTCCTGACCCACGTACCGCCGTGGACGGACGCCGAGCAGAACCTCGCCGACGCCCGCGCGGTCTACGACGGCCGGGTCGATCTCGCGCACCCGGGCGCCGTCTACGAGGTCTGACGCACCGGCACCCCCCCCCGCTTTCCCGTACGACGAAGCCCCGCGCCGTGGAGTACGACGAAGCCCCCGCCCTCCCTTCCGGGAGCGCGGGGGCCTTTCGTGCGTGCGGGGTGGCGCGGAGCCTACTTGGCCTCGGCCTTCTCCATCTCCGCGATCTCCTCGTCGGACTCGCGGCCCGGCGTCGGAAGGTTGAACCTGGTGATCGCGAAGCGGAACACCACGTAGTAGATCGCCGCGAAGACGAGGCCGATCGGGATGATCATCCATGGGCTGCTCGCCTTGTTCCAGCCGAGCCCGAGGTCGATCAGGCCGGCGGAGAAGGTGAAGCCCGCGTGGACCCCGAGCGCCCAGGTGATGGCCATCGAGATGGCGGTCAGCACGGCGTGGATCGCGTACAGCAACGGTGCGATGAACATGAACGAGAACTCGATGGGCTCGGTGACACCCGTGACGAACGAGGTGAGGGCGAGCGAGACCATCATGCCGGTGACGGCCTTGCGGCGTTCCGGACGGGCGGTGTGCGCGATGGCGAGGGCCGCGGCGGGGAGACCGAACATCATGATCGGGAAGAAGCCCGTCATGAACAGACCGGCCTCCGGGTCACCGGCGAAGAAGCGGTTCAGGTCGCCGTGCACGACCTCGCCGGCGGCATTGGTGAAGTCGCCGATCTGGAACCAGGCGACCGTGTTCACGAACTGGTGCATGCCGATCGGGATCAGTCCGCGGTTGATCAGGCCGAAGAGACCCGCACCGCCGGCGCCCAGGCCGGTCATCCACTCGCCGAAGTTGGAGATGACCTCGCCGATCGGCTCCCAGACCAGGCCGAAGAACACGCCCGCGAGGACGCCGACGAAGGCCATGATGATCGGGACGAGGCGACGGCCGTTGAAGAAGCCGAGCCAGTCCACCAGCTTGGTGCGGTGGAAGCGCTGCCACAGGATCGCGGCGAGCAGACCCATGATGATGCCGCCGAGCACACCCGGGTTGTTGTACGTCGCGGCGACGTCCACACCCTTGTTCTCGGTGGTGTTGACGATGGCCTCGGTCACCGGGAAGGCGGTGAGCACGTTCTTGTAGACCAGGAAGCCGACGAGCGCGGCGAGCGCCGTCGAGCCGTCCGACTTCTTGGCGAAGCCGATGGCCACACCGATGCAGAAGAGCAGGGGCAGGTTGGAGAAGACGGCGTCACCGGCGGTGGCGAACACCGTGGCGACCTTGCCCCAGCCGAGGCCGTCCTTGCCGAAGACGTCGGGCTGGCCGAGGCGCAGCAGGATGCCCGCGGCCGGCAGGACGGCGATGGGCAGCTGGAGGCTGCGGCCGACCTTCTGGAGACCCTGGATCAGGCCGGCGCTCCGCTTCTTGGCGGGGGGCGCCGCGGCGTCAGTAGCCGTACTCATAACTTCCTCCGGGGAGCAAGGCGCCGCCAGGGGGGTGGACCAAGGGGGACGGCGACGTCTCGAAAAAGGGGGACACGCCGCCGGGGGGAAGCGAGCGTGGTCTACACCAATGCGTGGTGTAGACCAGTTGTAGCACGGTGAGGGTTAGATAAGGAACCTTCGTTTTCCTGTGGTCTGGGTCACGTTCCTCATCGGGCGCCGCGCACGGTCGGGGTGACGATCAAGGTCGTCGCCGGGGGCGCGGCAGAAGCCCCCGGATCGTGATCCGGGGGCTTCTGCCGCACGGTTGAGCCCGAACGACGATGATATGGGCTGATTGGGGAAGCCTGCGCCCCGACCGCGTCCGGGCCGGGCCCCGACCGCGTCCGGGCCGGCTCTTCGGCTGCCGCTACGCCTTGGTGTTGTCCGCCTCCATCGCCTCGATCTCCTCGTCCGTCTCCCGACCCGGCGTCGGAATGTCGAACCTCGTGATCGCGAAACGGAACACCGCGTAGTAGACGACCGCGAACCCCAGGCCGATCGGGATGATCAGCCACGGCTTCGTCGCCAGTCCCCAGTTGATGACGTAGTCGATCAGGCCGGCCGAGAAGCTGAAGCCGTCGTGGACGCCGAACGCCCACGTCACCGCCATCGAGACGCCCGTCAGCAGCGCGTGGATCACGTACAGCAGGGGCGCCACGAACAGGAACGAGTACTCCAGTGGCTCCGTGATGCCGGTGACGAAGGACGTCAGGGCCACCGACAGCATCAGACCGCCGACCTCCTTGCGGCGCGCCGGCTTCGCACAGTGCGTGATGGCCAGCGCCGCCGCCGGGAGCGCGAACATCATGATCGGGAAGAAGCCGGAGAGGAACTGTCCGGCGTTCGGGTCGCCCGCCAGGAACATGGCGATGTCACCGTGGACCACCTGCCCGTCCGGCTTGGTGTAGCTGCCGAACTGGAACCACACCGGCACGTTCAGGAACTGGTGCAGGCCGATCACCAGCAGTGCGCGGTTCGCGACGCCGAAGATGCCCGCGCCCCACGAACCCAGCCCCACCAGCCAGTCGGAGAAGCTCTCCAGCGCGTCACCGATCGGCGGCCAGATCCACAGGCAGATGACGGCGAAGCCGATCGCGACGAACGCCATGATGATCGGGACCAGGCGCCGGCCGTTGAAGAAGCCCAACCAGTCGACCAGCTTCACCCGGTGATAGCGCTGCCAGAACCAGGCCGACAACAGGCCCATCACGATGCCGCCGAAGACCCCCGGGTTCTGGAAGGTGTACTCGGCGAACGCGCCGTCCGCCCCCAGGCAGCCGCCCCCGATGTCGCGGGTCCCCACCGGGCAGGGCTGGGGGAAGGCGCGCAGCACGCTCCGGTAGACGAGGAAGCCGACGACCGCGGCCAGCGCGGTCGATCCGTCCGCCTTCTTGGCCATGCCGATCGCGACACCGACGCAGAAGAGGAGGGGCAGGCCCAGGTCGGCGTTGAGCAGGGAGCCGCCCGCGCTCGCCATGACCCTGGCCACGTCGTTCCAGCCGAGCCCCTCCGCGCCGAAGACGTCGGGTTGGCCGAGACGGTTGAGGATGCCCGCGGCGGGCAGTACGGCGATGGGCAGCTGGAGGCTCCGCCCCATCTTCTGCAGCCCCTGGAACAGGCCGTTCCACCACTGTCGTGGCGGTGCTGCCGCAGCGCTGCTCGTGCTCATCGGCGTCCTCCCTGGCCGGCCCGTTTTGGCAGTCGCGCCACGTGCGGCACACTGGTGTAGACCACTTGTGATGCGATGGCATTTCACCCGCCCGGAGGGCAGGTTGATGCTGATCGTCATCATTCGGCAGATGCCGGGCACGCGCTCGTGTAGATGGGCCAACCGTGAGTTACCGTGACGAAGCGGAGCTCCCGGGTGGGCAGTCAGGCATCCGGCCGCCGAGACTCGTTCTTCGTAACACTCAGGGAGAAACAGATGGCCACCAAGGCTGAGAAGATCGTCGCCGGGCTCGGCGGTATCGACAACATCGAAGAGGTCGAGGGCTGCATCACCCGCCTGCGCACCGAGGTCAAGGACCCGGGCCTGGTCGACGAGGTCGCGCTGAAGGCCGCCGGCGCCCACGGCGTCGTCAAGATGGGCACCGCGATCCAGGTCGTCATCGGCACCGACGCCGACCCGATCGCCGGCGACATCGAAGACATGATGTGAGCTGAGCCCACCCGCTCGGAACCCGCGCGCACCCCGCGCCCGTAGGGCAGGACCCCGTACCGGACCCATCCGGACGGGGTCTTCTCGTACCCCCGCACCGACTAGGCTCGCCACCATGTCTCGCATCGACGGCCGCACGCCCGAACAGCTCCGCCCGGTCACCATCGAACGCGGATGGAGCAAGCACGCAGAGGGCTCCGTCCTCATCTCCTTCGGCGACACCAAGGTCTTCTGCACCGCCTCCTTCACCGAAGGCGTCCCGCGCTGGCGCAAGGGCAGCGGCGAAGGCTGGGTCACCTCCGAGTACTCGATGCTGCCCCGCTCCACCAACACCCGCGGCGACCGCGAGTCCGTCCGCGGCAAGATCGGCGGCCGCACCCACGAGATCTCCCGCCTGATCGGCCGCTCGCTGCGCGCCGTCATCGACTACAAGGCTCTCGGCGAGAACACGATCGTCCTCGACTGCGACGTCCTCCAGGCCGACGGCGGCACCCGCACCGCCGCCATCACCGGCGCCTACGTCGCCCTCGCCGACGCCGTGGCCTGGGGTCAGAAGAAGAAGTTGATCAAGGCCGGCCGCAAGCCCCTCGTCGGCACCGTGGCCGCCGTCAGCGTCGGCATCGTCGACGGCGAACCCCTCCTCGACCTCTGCTACGAGGAGGACGTCCGCGCCGAGACCGACATGAACGTCGTCTGCACCGGCGACGGCCGCTTCGTCGAGGTCCAGGGCACCGCCGAGGGCGAGCCCTTCGACCGCAAGGAACTGAACGCCCTCCTCGACCTCGCCGCCGGCGGCTGCGCCGACCTCCAGGCCCTCCAGCTCGGCGCCCTGGAGCTCCAGGCCCCTTGACGGCAACCGCCGGGCGTCGCCCGGCGTCTACGCGGATACGCGGTACGGGCGCACGGTGTCACCACCGTGCGCCCGTCCACGTATCCGCGCATCCGGGTATCCGCGCACCGCGGACCCGGGCATCCACGACTCCCGGGGGGACCCGCATGAAGCTCTCGCCCAAGCCGAAGCACCGCATAGCCGCCGTCGCCCTCGCGGCCGCCCTCGCCGTGCCGGCGCTCACCTCCTGCGACGCCATCTCCACCGCGATGGACTGTGCCAACACCGCCGTGGCCATCGCGGACAGCGCCAACGACCTCCAGCAGGCGGTCTCGCAGGCCGGCAACAGCCCGCAGGACGCGCAGAACGCCCTCAACGCCATCGACACCAACCTGAAGAAGATCGGCGACCAGACCGACAACGCCGACCTGGGCAAGGCCATCGACTCGATGACCACCGCCGTGAAGAACGTCCGCACCTCCATCGAGGGCGGCAACGTCAACCCCGACATCCAGCCGGTCGCCGACGCCGCCTCGGAGATCTCCAAGGTCTGCACCCCCGGCTGACCCGTCGCCGGGCGCCGCCGGGCGGCGCGGGATAATCGGCGCATGACGACCTCGCCGCGCCTGATCCTCGCCACCCGCAACGCGGGCAAGATCTCCGAACTCCACGCCATCCTGTCCGACGCCGGCCTGCCGCACGAGCTGGTCGGCGCGGACGCGTACCCGGAGATCCCCGACGTCAAGGAAACCGGCGTCACCTTCGCCGAGAACGCCCTGCTCAAGGCGCACGCCCTCGCCCGGGCCACCGGCCTGCCGGCCGTGGCCGACGACTCCGGCCTCTGCGTGGACGTCCTGAACGGCGCCCCCGGCATCTTCTCCGCCCGGTGGGCCGGCGCCCACGGCGACGACAAGGCCAACCTGGACCTGCTCCTGGCCCAGATCGGGGACATCGCCGACGAGCACCGCGGCGCCCACTTCGCCTGCGCCGCCGCCCTCGCCCTCCCGGACGGAACCGAACGCGTCGTCGAGGGCCGGCTCCTGGGCACCCTGCGCCACACCCCGGCCGGCGCCGGCGGCTTCGGCTACGACCCGATCCTCCAGCCCTCGGGCGACACCCGCACCTGCGCGGAACTCTCCGCGGCGGAGAAGAACGCCATCTCCCACCGGGGCCAGGCCTTCCGGGCCCTGGTCCCGGTGATCCGCGAACTGCTCGGGTAGCACGAAGGGCCTGTGAATCGCGTTTCGATTCACAGGCCCTCACGGGTGCGGCGGAAGGGATTCGAACCCTCAAGCCGTTTCACGGGCCACAGATCCTAAGTCTGCTGCGTCGCCGTTGCGCCACCGCCGCCGGCCGCCTGCCATGATAGCGGGCAGCCGACGGCCCCGGCCGACAGGACCGGCCGATCCCGCGGCGACGGTCCCACCGACACCATGTGTGGGTGGCCGCACGGCAGTTGGGGCGCGACGGCCGCGTCCCCCCGCGTCGGATCAGATGCCCAGATCCTTGATGATCTTGGCCACGTGGCCGGTGGCCTTGACGTTGTAGAAGGCCCGCTCGACCTTGCCGTCCTCGTCCACGACCACCGTCGAGCGGATGACCCCGGTGACCGTCTTGCCGTACAGCTTCTTCTCGCCGAAGGCCCCGTACGCCGCCAGGACCTCCTTCGAGGGGTCGCCGACCAGGGTCACCTTCAGGTTCTCCTGCTCGCGGAACTTCGCCAGCTTCTCCGGCTTGTCGGGGGAGACGCCGATGACGTCGTAACCCGCCTGGGCGAGTACGGCCAGATTGTCCGTGAAGTCGCACGCCTGCTTGGTGCAGCCCGGGGTCAGGGCCGCCGGATAGAAGTACACGATGACCTTGCGGCCCTTGTGGGAGGCAAGCGAGACCTCGTTGCCGTCCGCGTCGGGCAGGGTGAAGGCGGGGGCGGTGTCGCCCGGCTCAAGTCGCTCGCTCATGTCAGGAGTCTCCTCGGGAGGGGATCGGTACGGTCCGAGACTAAGCTGACAGACTGTTCAGGGTGGGCTTACGCCCCCTTCACGACCGACCACGACGACGGAGGCAGCGCGGTGCCGGAAGCCAGGACCCCCGCACAGGATGCCAGGACCCCCGCACAGATCGAGGCGGACATCGTCCGTCGCCGGGAGCAGCTGGCCGAGACGCTCGACGAGATCGGTGTGCGCGTGCACCCGAAGACGATCGTCGGGGACGCCAAGGCCAAGGTGGTCGGCGTCGTCGACCACACCGCCGGGCGTGCCGTGGTCGCCGCGAACCGTCTGGTGACGGACGTGAAGGACGGCCTGCGGCACGACGACGGAGCGCCGCGCCTCGAACGGATCGTGCCGCTCGCGCTGTTCGCGGTCGGTGTCGCCGGTCTGGTGGTGCTGGCCGTGCGCCGCAAGCGCTGATGGCCCGCCGGCGTACACCGGGCGCGCGGGCGGGTAGGTTCGGGGCGTGAGCGACGACACCACCACCCACGACAAGCTGCCCATCCGCATGCTGCACGACCGCGTGCTCGTACGATCCGACTCTCCCGAGGGCGAGCGGCGCTCGGGCGGCGGCATCCTGATCCCGGCGACGGCCGCGGTGGGCAAGCGGCTCGCCTGGGCCGAGGTGGTCGCGGTCGGACAGAACGTCCGGGGCGTGGAGCCCGGCGACCGGGTGCTGTACGACCCCGAGGACCGGGCCGAGGTCGAGGTGCGCGGGGCGACGTACGTGCTGATGCGCGAGCGGGACCTGCACGCGGTGGCCGCGGAGCGGCTGGAGGGGTCCGAGGACTCCACCGGGCTGTACCTGTAGGAGCGCCGCGAGACCTGTAGGAGCGGGGAGAGGGGCTGGTGGCCGAGGTCACCGGCCCTTTTCGTCGTCCTTTGCTACGGTGGGAAGGAACCCCGACGAGACGCGCCGTACCGGGTGGCCTTGGCTGTACGACAAGACGACGCACCCCGTTCGCTCTCGTTCCGGAGGTGCCTGTCATGGCCTGGGTTCTGCTCATCGTCGCCGGTCTGCTCGAAGTCGGCTGGTCGATCGGCATGAAGTTCACCGAGGGATTCACCCGACTCTGGCCCAGCGTGTTCACGGGCGCCGGGATCGTCGCCAGCATGGTGCTGCTGTCCTACGCCGCCAAGACCCTGCCGATCGGCACGGCCTACGGGGTCTGGGTGGGCATCGGTGCGGCCGGCGCGGCGGTGCTGGGGATGGCGGTGTTGGGTGAGCCCGTCACCGCCGCCCGGATCTTCTTCATCTGCCTGCTGTTGGTCGCCGTCGTGGGCCTGAAGGCGACCTCCGGTCACTGACCGGGTGCCGCCCCGGCGCGCGCTTCGGGCCGGCGCGCGTCACTCCAGGTAGTCCGCCGGGGGACGCCGGCCCCGCAGGAGTCCGCCCGGGCCCTGGTCCGGCGGGGGCTGGTCGCCCTGGCCGTCGCCCCCGGCGCTCTGGCCGCCCCGGCTCTGGCCACCACCGGTGTCGCCCCCGGTGGTCCGGCCCGCGGTGGCCTGTCCGCCGTTGGTCTGGCCGCCCTGGGTGTCGCCCCCGGTGCTCTGCCCGCCGTCGGTGTCGCCGCCCGTGTTCCGTCCGCCGTCGGTCTGCCCCTGGTCGCGGCCCTGGCCCTCGTTCCGCCCCTGTCCCTGCGTCCGACCCTGGTCCCGGCCGCCCTGGTCCCCGCCGTCGCTCGGCCGGGCGGGCCGGCTCGGCGACACGGGAGCGGCGGGGGTCCGGCTGCCCGGGTTCTGCGTCCGGCTCGGCTCGACGGGTGGCTCCGGGGGTGGGGCCGCGCCCTCCTGGAGTTCGAGGTCGAAGTCGACGGGGTCCGTGGTCTCCAGGGCCGCCTTGGTGTACGCCGCCCAGATGCGCGCCGGGTACCCGCCGCCGCCGATGCGGTTCTCGCCGAGCGCCCCGTACAGGGACTCCAGCCTGCCCGTGTCGGGGTCCTGGCCCATCATCGAGACCACCGTGACCAGGTCCGGGGTGTACGCGGCGAACCAGGCGGCGCGGTCCAGTTCGGCGGTGCCGGTCTTGCCGGCCGCCGGCCGGCCGGCGGCGAGGGCGGCCGTGCCGGTGCCGTTGTCCACCACGCTGACCAGCATCGAGGTGGTGGTGTCCGCCGATTCGCGGCTGACGGCCTGCTGCGGGGCGCGGTCGGGGAGGCGGACGGTGTCGCCGCCCTTGCTGATCTTCTCCAGGAAGGTGTAGGGGGTGCGGCGGCCGTGGTCGGCGAGCGTCGCGTAGGCCTGGGTCATGTCCAGGACGCTGGCCTGGATGGTGCCGAGTGCCATCGCCGGGCCGGGATCCCAGTTCGGGGTGTTCGCGGGGATGCCGAGGGCGACCGCCGTCTCCTTGACCTTGGCGGTGCCGACGTCGACGACCATCTGGGCGAAGACGGTGTTGACGGAGAGGTCGGTGGCGGTGCTCACGGTGATGTCCCCGTACGACAACTGCCCCTCGTTCTCCGGCGCGTAGACCAGCCGGGTGCCCACGACCCGGCGCTTGTTGTCGCCGTTGAAGAGGGTGTTCGGGGTGATGGGGCGGCCGTCCTGGGTGTGGGAGTCGTTCTCGACGGCGGCCGCGAACACGAACGGCTTGAAGGTGGAGGCCACCTGGTAGTCGTGCCGGGTCGCGTTGTTCACGTACTGGCGGGTGTAGTCGATGCCGCCGTACATGGCGACGACCTTGCCGGTGGCCGGGTCGATGGAGACCCCGCCGGCCCGTACGACGCGGTCGGCCTTGCGCGTCCTCGGGTCGAGTTTGGCGACCATCTCGGTGTCGACGGCGGCGACGAAGGCGTTCTGGCGGCGCCTGTCGATGGTCGTGGTGATCCGGTAGCCGCCCTCGGCGAGGGTCTTGTCGTCGAGGATCCCGCGATCGACGATGTAGTCCTTGACGGCTTCGACGAGGTAGCCGCGCTGCCCGGACAGCCCGGCCGCCGGGCGGAGTTTGCCGGGTTCGGGGAACCGGGCCGCCGCCCGTTCGGCCGGGGTCATCCAGCCCTTCTTCACCATGCCGTCGAGGACGTAGTTCCAGCGGGCGACGGCGCGACCGCGGCTCTGCGGGTGGGCGACGACGTCGAAGGCGCTGGGGGAGTTGAGGAGGGTGGCGAGGTAGGCGCCCTCGGCGGTGCCGAGCGTACCCACGTCCTTGCCGTAGTAGGCCTGGGCGGCGGCCTGGATGCCGTAGGCGTTGCGGCCGAAGTAACTGGAGTTCAGATAGCCCTCCAGGATGTAGTCCTTCGACTTCTCACGGCCGAGTTTGATCGCGATGAAGAACTCCTTGGCCTTCCGCTTCACCGTCTGTTCCTGGCCCAGGTAGTAGTTCTTGACGTACTGCTGGGTGATGGTCGAGCCGGACTGCCTGCCCTTGCCGGTGAGCGTGTTCCACGCGGCGCGGAGCATCGCCTTGGGATCCACCGCCCGTTCGGAGTGGAAGTCCCGGTCCTCGGCGGCCAGTACGGTCTCCTGGACCGTGCGCGGGACCTGGGAGAGCGCGACGTTGACGCGGTCGACCTCGCCGTCACGGGCGAGCGGGGAGCCGTCGGCGTAGAGGTAGACGTTGGACTGGGCGGTGGCGGCGGCGTTGGCGGGCGGGATGCGGACCAACAGGTAGCCGGCGACCAGGGCGCCGCCGACCAGCAGGGCGATCAGCAGGACGCCGCCCAGGAGCATGCGCCAGGTGGGGAGGGCCCGGCGCCAACCGGTCCGCCCGCGCCTGGCCTTGCCGGGCTTCGGGCCAGTGCTCCCGGCCGTGTTCCCGGCGGTCCGCGCGCCGCCGTCCTCGTCCCGGGGCGTGCCCCCGGGGCCACGTCCGACGCTCGGGGTCGGTTGCGGTTCGTCGGGGGAGTCCGGGTCGCGAGGAGTCCAGCCCGGGGGTGGTGACTGGTCGCTCATCTCCTGGGCTCCTCGCGGCCGCCGTGCCAAATGTCCACATCTGTCCCTCATGGTGTCTACCTGATGACCACTGATTCCGCGCCGGACGGGCATAAATCGGTCGCGTGGATCGCCCCTCCGCACTAAGCTCGCGCGCTTTGGCCGACACAGGAACGACGTGGGAAACGGAGGGATACGGTGCGTCAGAGAGCTGCTCTCTACACGGCCGTCGCGGCCGGCGGATTCCGGCGCTACGCCACCTACGGGACGGCGACCGCGGCCGGTGTGTTCACCAACACCGTGTTCGGTTTCATCGTCGCGTACACGTACATGGCGCTCTGGGACGAGCGCCCCGGCCTCGGCGGGTACGACCAGGCCGAGGCCCTCACCTTCGTCTGGGTCAGCCAGTCGCTGCTGGCGGCCGGGGCGCTCATCGGGGGCGGGTTCCAGGAGGAGATCCAGGAGCGGGTCCGCACGGGGGACATCGCCGTGGACCTGTACCGCCCGGCGGACCTCCAGATGTGGTGGCTCGCCTCCGACCTGGGCCGGGCCGCCTTCCAACTGCTGGGGCGCGGGGTGCTGCCGATCGTGGCGGGCGCGCTCGCGTTCCGGCTGGCGCTGCCGACCGACCCGTGGCGCTGGGCGCTCTTCATGGTGTCCGTGATCCTCGGACTGGTGGTCGGCTTCGGGGTGCGCTACCTGCTCGGGCTGGCCGCCTTCTGGCTGATGGACGGGGCCGGGATCAACCTGATGGCGACCGTCGTGTCGATCTTCTGCTCGGGGATGCTGCTGCCACTGACGATCTTCCCCGGCGCCTTCGGGGAGTTCGTCCGCGCCCTGCCGTGGGCGGCGATGCTCCAGGTGCCGATGGACGTGTTGATGGGCAAGCACTCCGGGGCCGGGGGCGCCGCCGGGGCGCTCGGGTTCCAGGTGTTCTGGGCGGTCGTCCTGCTGGGGCTGGGGCGGCTGGTCCAGTCGGCGGCGACGCGCAAGGTGGTGGTCCAGGGTGGCTGAGACGACGCTGGAGCGGCCGCCGGTCGGACTGTCGGACCTCCCGCGACGCGGTCGGGTGCGGGAGGGGCTGCGGGGCTACCGGCTGATCGCGGCGATGTGGATCCGCTCGACGATGACGTACCGGGCGTCGTTCCTGCTGTCCACCTTCGGGAACGCGGTGATCACCCTGCTCGACTTCGTGGCGATCTCCATCATGTTCTCGCACGTGGACGCGCTGGGCGGCTTCACCCTGCCCGAGATCGCCCTGCTGTACGGGTCCTGCTCGGCCTCCCTGGGCCTCGCGGACCTGCTGCTGGGCAACACCGACCGGATCGGCGTCCGGATCCGGGACGGCTCGCTCGACACGATGCTGGTGCGGCCGGTGCCGGTGCTCGCGCAGGTGGCGGCGGACCGGTTCGCGTTGCGACGGGTGGGTCGGATCGCCCAGGGGCTCGGTGTGCTGACCTGGGCGCTCTGGACACTGGGCCCCCAGGTGGCGTGGACGCCCGGGAAGGTGCTGCTGGTACCGGTGATGATCACGGCCGGGGCGGCGATCTTCGGGGCGGTGATGGTGGCCGGGGCGGCGTTCCAGTTCGTCGCGGGCGACGCGGCGGAGGTGCAGAACTCCTTCACCTACGGCGGCTGCACGATGCTCCAGTACCCGCCGACCGTCTTCGCGAAGGACCTGCTGCGCGGGGTGACCTTCATCGTGCCGCTGGCCTTCGTCAACTGGCTGCCCGCACTGCACGTGCTGGGGCGGCCCGACCCGTTGGGCCTGCCGGGATGGGTGGCCTACCTGAGCCCCCTGGTGGCCTTCGTGGTGTTCCTGCCCGCGTCGCTCGCGTGGCGCGCGGGAGTTCGTTCGTACCGCAGCACGGGGAGTTGAGGCAGGGATGGCAACGGACACGTTGATCTCGCTGGACGGGGTCGAGAAGGTCTTCGACGTACGACGCCGCGTGGGCCTGGTACGTCGGGAGAAACGCCGGGTCAGGGCCGTGGACGGGATCAGCTTCGAGATCGCGCGGGGCGAGGTCGTCGGCTACATCGGACCGAACGGCGCCGGCAAGTCCACCACGATCAAGATGCTGACGGGGATCCTCACCCCGAGCGCCGGCCGGCTCCGCGTGGCCGGCATCGACCCGGCACGGGAGCGGATGCGGCTCGCGCACCGGATCGGGGTGGTGTTCGGGCAGCGCACCACGCTCTGGTGGGACCTGCCGCTGAAGGACTCCTACGGGCTGATGCGGCGGATGTACCGGATCCCGGCGGCGCGGTTCAAGGAGAACCTGGAACGCTGCGTGGACCGGTTGGACCTGGCCGAGCTGCTCGACGTACCGGTACGCCAACTGTCGTTGGGGCAGCGGATGCGCGGTGACATCGCGGCGGCGCTGCTGCACGATCCGGAGGTGTTGTACCTGGACGAGCCGACGATCGGGCTCGACGTGGTGAGCAAGGCGAGGGTACGCGGGTTCCTGCGGCAGTTGAACGAGGAACTGGGCACGACCGTCCTGCTTACCACGCACGACCTCCAGGACATCGAGCAGCTCTGCGAGCGGGTGATGGTGATCGACCACGGGCGGTTGATGTACGACGGTCCGCTGGGCGGGTTGCACACGTCGGTGGCCGGCGGGGCGGGCGAGCGGACGCTGGTGGTGGACCTGGAACGGGAGGTCCCGCCGATCGAGGTGGTCGGGGCGCGGGTGGTGCGGGTGGACGGGCCCCGGCAGTGGCTGGCGTTCCCCGCGCAGGCGTCGGCGGCGCCGCTGGTGGCGGCGGTGGCGGCGCAGTACCCGCTGGTGGACCTGTCGGTGCGCGAGCCGGACATCGAGGACGTGATCGCGCGGATGTACGCGGGCCGGGGGTGACGCCTCGTCCACGGCGCGGGGGCAGGGGCGCACGCCACGGGTCCGGGGCGACTCAGGGTAAAGCCCGGGTGCGGTGGGCCGCTCGGGCCATACAACTCGCCGCGATCACTGCATAGGCTGGGCCACATGAGTGACGATCGGTCGGAGAGGCCGTTGCCGGAACTGAGGGCGTCCGATGCCGACCGGGACCGGGTGGTGGAGCGCCTGCGGGACGCCGTCGCCGAGGGCCGGCTGGACATGGAGGAGTTCGAGGAGAGGCTGGAGGCGGCGTACGCGTCCCGTACCTACGGTGAGTTGGAACCGCTGACGCGCGACCTGCCCGCCGTGCCGGGGGCCGTGGCCCCCCTGGCGTCCGGGCAGCCCGCGCCCGCGGGTTCCGGTGTCGCGTGGCCCGCGCGGATCGGCGGCTCGGGCACCTCCGCCACGGCCGTCGCCGTGATGTCGGGGTTCCAGCGCAAGGGGCACTGGACGGTGCCCGCCCGCTTCAACGCGGTGGCGTTCTGGGGCGGCGGCGAGCTGGACCTGCGGGAGGCGAACTTCGCCCAGCGAGAGGTGGTGATCACCTGCGTCGCCGTCATGGGCGGGATCCAGATCATCGTGCCGCCGGGCGTGGAGGTGGACGTTCGGGGCATCGGGGTGATGGGCGCCTTCGATCAGCGCCCGAGCTCCGAGCGGGCGGAACCGGGGGCTCCGCGGGTGGTCGTGAACGGCTTCGCCTTCTGGGGCGGGGTCGAGATCAAGGTCAAGCCGCCGAAGACGCCCAAGCAGGCGCGCGGCGGGCGGCCCCGCAAGGAGCTGTAGGCCGTCCCTCGCGGATCTTGCCGGGGAGGTTCGCCCGGATCGCCGACGGTCCTCCCTCGGGGGGATCGGTACGGCGCGCCGGGAACTCCTCGGACCTCCCGGGAGTCGGATGCTATGCAGACAAAACCGGCCACCGGGGGAAGGCAGGAGCACGTGGAAGACGTGGACAACCGCGACAGGGCGCACGCCGGGGCCGCGGCACCGGCCGCACCACCCGCCCGAGGCGCGTTCGTGTTCAACGCGGCGGACGAGGAGCGGCAGCGCGGCGTACGCCGGATGAAGGCCACCGCCACCGGCCTGCTGGTCCTGGTGGCACTGGTCTACGTGCTCGCCACATGGGCGGAGCACAGGGGCGCGGGCGCCTGGGCCGGGTATGTGGCGGCGGCGGCCGAGGCGGGCATGGTCGGCGCGCTCGCCGACTGGTTCGCGGTCACCGCTCTGTTCCGGCGACCGCTGGGCCTGCCCATCCCGCACACCGCGATCATCCCGACGAAGAAGGACCAGCTCGGCGTCTCCCTCGGGGAGTTCGTCGGGGAGAACTTCCTCTCCGCGGAAGTGGTGCGGGCCCGCCTCGGCGCGCTCGGGATCGGCGGCCGGCTCGGATCCTGGCTGGCGGAGCCCGCCCACGCCGACCGGGTCACGGCGGAGTTGGCCACCGCGCTGCGCGGGGCGCTGACCGTCCTGCGCGACGCCGACGTCCAGGCCGTCGTCGGCGAGGCGATCACCAGACGGGCCGAGAGCGCCGAGATCGCGCCCGGCATCGGCAAGATGCTGGAGCGGGTCGTCGCGGACGGTGGGCACCACCGCGGCGTCGACCTGATCTGCGTCAAGGCGCACGACTGGCTCGTGCTGCACGGGGACTCGGTCATGGACGCGGTACAGGGCGGTGCCCCCGGCTGGACCCCCCGGTTCGTCGACCGCAAGATCGGCGACCGGGTGTACAAGGAGCTGCTGCGCTTCGTCACCGAGATGCGGGACATGCCCGAGCACCCGGCACGGGGCGCGGTGGACCGGTTCCTGAAGGACTTCGCGGTCGACCTGCAATCGGACACCGACACCCGGGCACGGGTCGAGCGGCTCAAGAACGACGTCCTGTCCCGGGGCGAGGTGCAGGACGTGATCGCCTCGGCCTGGACCGCGATCCGGTCGATGATCCTCTCGGCGGCCGAGGACGAGCAGAGCGAACTGCGCCTGCGGGTGCGGTCCTCACTGATGTCCCTGGGCGCGCGCCTGG
Source organism: Streptomyces sp. NBC_00513 (assembly GCF_041431415.1). Lineage (GTDB taxonomy): Bacteria > Actinomycetota > Actinomycetes > Streptomycetales > Streptomycetaceae > Streptomyces. The sequence goes on along the minus strand of NZ_CP107845.1, from coordinate 3,163,189 downwards.
CCACGGACGGCCGGCTCCAGGCCAAGCTGGAGGGCTGGATCGAGGGCGCGCTGGTGTACGTGGTCACCACCTACCGGACGGAGGTCACCTCGTTGATCACCGACACGGTGGCGGGATGGGACGCGGAGCACACCTCGCGGAAGATCGAGGCGCACATCGGGCGCGACCTCCAGTTCATCCGGATCAACGGCACGGTCGTGGGCGCGTTGGCGGGACTGCTCATCTACTCGGTGTCGAAGGCGTTCGGGGCGTAGGCCGTCTCTTTCGGACCTTGCCGGGGCGGGCCTGGGCCCCGTCCTGGGCCCCGCACTCCGGCCGGGCTCAGGGGGGCGGCTCAGCCCCGGTCGGCCACGACCCAGGCGGCCGCCGCGACCACGCCCGCCGCGCCGAACACGGCCGGCCAGGCGCCGACCTTCTTGGCGAGGGGGTGGGAGCCCGCGAAGCCGGCCACGTACAGCGCCCCGAGTCCGGCCGCGGCGGGCGCGCCGGCCCGCCGGTGCCAGCCACGGCCGGCGGCGATCCCGGCCGCGCCGAGGACGACCCCGCCCAGGGGGCGCTTCCCGGTCCACCGGGCCACGGCGTAGCCGCCCACCAGTCCGGCCGCCGCCACCAACGAGGTCGGTACCCGCTCCATGTGTCCCACTCCCTCTGCGCGTTCTGACGTAGTCGCCCCGCACGGTCCGTTCAGTCCGGCAGTCCGGCAGTCCGGCAGTCCGGCAGTCCGGGGAACCATGCGTACGGTTGTCCGACGAGGCTAACGCGAGCGCCTGGCCATCCGACGGGCGCCCAGCGCCCCGCACACCATCGCGATCCCGCCGATCACCGAGTCCGGCACCGCGGCCTGCACCGAAGGCGGCAGCAACGCCACGCAACCGAGCACGAGGAGGAAGGCCAGGGCGCACCCGCCGGCCGCTCGAAACAGTCTGTCCACGGCTGGACAACGCGCCGTCCGGTTTCCCGACACGGAGACCGGGGAGGGGATTTGTCGCACACTCTCCTGATCCGCGTGATGCCCGTCCCGGCAACCCGAAGCGCATAAATTCGCTCTCCCAAGACAAACGGGAGATTCCCCACCACAGCCCTCGGGTGTCTGTGCCCGCGGGATCCGCCACCCCACCGCCCCACCCTCGACATCAGGAGCCCGGACATCGTGATCTGCTACGGACAGGCCGTCCTCGACCTCGCGGACGAACTGGTCGACGCCTACGCCGACGTCTTCTCCGCCCCACCGTGGAACGAGGATGAAGAAACCATTCGCCTGTTCGCGGCCCGCCTCCCGGCCGACGCCCGGCGCCGTGGTTTCCGTACCGCCCTCGCCCAGTCCGCGACCGGCATCGACGGCTTCGCCACCGGCTGGCTCACCCCGAACGCCTTCCCCAAGAACCGCGCGTACGCCCAGGTCGCCGCCCAGCTCGGACCGGCCCGGGTCAAGGAACTCCTCACCGGCGCGCTGGAGATAGACGAACTCGCCGTACGCCCCCACGCGCGCGGCCGCGGCACCGGCCGCGACCTGCTCACCGAGATCACCGCCGACGCCCCCGACCGGCGCGCCTGGCTGCTGACCTCCCGGCTCGCCCACGACACGGTGGCGACGTACCGGCGCCTGGGCTGGCACGAGGTCACCGCGCTGCCCGGCACCGAGACCGGCGTCGTCGTCTTCCTGGCCCCGGACCACCCGAACCGCTGATCCCGACCCGGCCCGGGGGTGGGCCGCACCGCCACCGGGCAGGTCCGCCCCATGACCACCACGCAGCGGACCCGCCCGACCCCTCCGAGCCGACCTGGCCGCGCGCCCTCGCCGAGCCGGGGGACCCCACCGCCCTCACCGCGCCGGGCGACCTCGCCGAACCAACCGCCTCCACCGAGCCGCGCGACCTCACCGATCCATCCCACCTCACCGAGCCGCGCGCCTCGCCGAGCCGGGCGACCCCACCGCCCTCACCGCGCGGCGCCGCCCCACCGACCCACCCGACCCCACCGACCCACCCGGCCCGCCCGCCCCGCCCAGCGGAAGGCGCCGGCACGTCCCGGGCCACCCGGCACCGGTACGACCTGGCCACCCGCCGGCAGCTCCTCGCCGCCGGCGTCCCCGCCGGGACGATCACCTCCCGGAGCCGGCCGGGAGGCCCCTGGCAGCGGCTGCTGCCCCGCGTCCACCTGCTCCAGACCGGCCCCCCGGACCGACGGCAACGCGCCCTCGCCGCCGTGATGTACGCCGCCGAGCCCACCGCCGACCCGCTCACGGGGGACACGGCCGCCCTCACCGGCGGGGCGGCCCTCGCCCTCCTCGGTGTCCGCGACGCCCCGGACACCCCCGCCGACGTCCTGATCCGTGCCCCGCGCCGGGTCGCCGCCACCGGCGGGGTCCGCCCGCTGCCCACCACCCGGTGGCCGCGCACCATCGCCGTCCACGGCGTTCCGAGCACCCGCCCGGTGCGCGCCGCCGCCGATTTCGCGGCCCGCGCCACGGACCCCGACCTCATCCGCTCCGTACTGGCCCACGTCGTCCAGGCCGGCTGGTGCCACCCGCGGGACCTGCACGCCGAACTTCGCTCCGCCCGCCTCCTGGCCCGCCCCGCCGTCCGGGCGGCCGCCGCGGAACTCCTGGTGGGCGTCCGCTCGGTCGCCGAGGCACGGGCCCGCGAGGCCCTGGCCGCCGGCGACCTCCCCACCCCCCTGTGGAACGCCCGTCTCCACACCCCCGAAGGGGCCTTTCTGGCCTCCCCGGACGCCTACTGGCCCGACGAGGGCGTGGCCCTGGAGGTCGACTCGGTCGAGTACCACTTCACCCGCGACGCCTGGCAGGCCACCCTCCGGCGCCGACTGCGCCTGGAGGCCCACGGTGTCCTGGTGGTGAGCGTGACCCCGTCGATGGTGCGGGACGCCCCGGCGGAGGTCCTGGCGGCCCTGCGCGTCCTGCTCGCGCTCGGAGGGGGAGCCCGCCCGACGCGACCGACGGTCGTGGCCCGGGGCCACGTCCAGTTGGAACTGCCCGTGGCACCACAATGAAGGGGTGGAAGCCCTGGAGAGCACTCCCGACGTCCGCGCTCGCATGAGCCGGCAGAAGAGCAAGGACACCAAGATCGAGGTGGCCCTGCGGAAGGCCCTGCACGCCTCGGGACTGCGGTTCCGCGTTCACGGCCGCCCCGTGAAGGGGGTGCGCAGGGAGGCCGACATCGTCTTCGGTCCGGCGCGCGTCGCGGTCTTCGTGGACGGCTGTTTCTGGCACGGCTGCCCGGAGCACGCGACCTGGCCCCGGCGCAACGCGGAGTTCTGGCGGGCGAAGATCGAGGGCAACCAGGCTCGGGACCGGGACACCGACGCGCGGCTCGCGGAGGCGGGCTGGCTGGCCTTCCGGGTGTGGGAGCACGAGCCGCCGGCCGAGTCGGCGGTCCGGGTCGCCGAGGTGGTGGCGCGCCGGAGGGCCGAACGCGCCGCCCGCGCCGCCGCTCGTACGGCCGCCCGCGCCGTCGTCGCCGGTACGGCCGCCGCTGATGCCCGTACCGTCGCCGGTGAGGCCCCCGCCGTCGCCGGTGAGGCCCCTGCCTCCGCCGGTGATGTCCGTGTCGAGGAGGGCGGGGCGGCCGGGTCACCCGCGGGGTGACCTCAGGTCACATGTGGCGGGCGAGGAAGGTGTGGATGGCCCCGGCCAGCGCGGTGCCGAGTCCGACGGGCACGGCGTTGCCGATCTGACGGGCGATCTGGATCTTCGTCCCGTACCACTTGAAGTCCTCGGGGAACCCCTGGATGAGGGCGGCCTCGTAGTGGGTGATGGGCCGGTCCGCGGTCGGGTGGAGGTACCGGCCCTTCTCGGGCTTGTAGAACTCGGTGCGGATGGTGACCGACGGGGTGTGCGCCCGCAATCGCCCCATCACGTCCCCGGAACCCGAGTTGTGGTTGTCCCAGCTCTCCGTGGAGAGGTAGAACTCGGGCCCCTTGAGGCGCTTGTATTCCGCCCCCTCGGTGGACAGGCGGATGTTCCCCGACCGGTCGATGCGGTAGTGGACGCCCCGGAGGTCCTTGCGGTTGCCGTTCTCGGGGATCGCCTTGTACCTGGCGCGCGAGAGGTCTTCCGGGCTGCGGCCGAAGTGCAGGTCCGTGGTGAGGTGGTGGCCCTGTACGCCGGTCACGAGGGCGGGTTCGCCGCCGCGCGGATCCGGCATCCGGTCGAGGAGGGGCCGCTTCGCCGACCGTTCGAAGACCGTCGAGACCGGCTCCCAGCGCGGCAGCGTCGGCGGGGCGTCGACCTCGCCCGTGTGGCCGTGCTTCGCGTGCGTCGGCTCGGGGTGGGTCAACGTCTCACCCAGGTCCTTGCGCGTGCAGATGACGATCACGCGCCGGCGGGCCTGCGGCACCCCGTAGTCGGCGGCGTTCAACAGCGCGGGCACCACGGTGTAGTCGTAGAGCGGGTGACCCGGGGTCTGCGAGGCCGTCCGCAGGTCCTCGAACTGCGGGGACCTCAGGAACCGGTCGACGTTCTCGATCACGAAGACCTTGGGGTGGACCCGGGCCACGACCCGGACGTACTCCTGCCACAGCTCGTTGCGGGGGTCGTCCGGATTCTGCTTGCCCAGTCCGGAGAACCCCTGGCAGGGCGGCCCGCCCATGATCACGTCGACCTCGCCCTTGAACGGGGTGGGGTCGAAGTCCGAGATGTCGCCCGGGTAGACGTGCGCCCCACCGAAGTTGGCCGCGTACGTGGACGCGGCGGCGGGGTCGAACTCGACGGCCGCCACCGAGGCGAAGGGGTTCACGCCCGAACGAGGGGTGTAATGCGAGAAACCAGCAGAAAAGCCGCCCGCCCCGGCGAAGAGGTCCATGACCCGGATCTGGCCAGGCCGGGACGGCTGGGGCTGCATTCTGGTCATGGGGGGCAAGTGTAGTCGCGGGGCATCGCCTCGACGGCCTGTCGGGCGAGCCCCGCCCGGGGGCCTATCCGCCGTGGCACTCCGCGTACGGCTTGCCCGAGGCGCACCAGCAGGAGTCCGTCCGCGACGGGGGCCACGGGGTGGCCTTGCCGCGGGCGGCGAGGGTCGTGGCGAACTCCACGAGCAGGCTCGGAGAGGCCGGGGAGGTCTTCTCCGAGGCCGCGAAGGCCTCGTACGCGGGCACGCTCGCGGTGACGATTCCGAGGTTGGTGGTCCCCGAGGCGGCCAGGGCGCGCAGGGATGTCTCGATGTCCCGCAGGTGGGCCTCGTGCGAGGGGTACTCGGCGGCGAGGGTCGGATAGCTGGTCAGGAGCTCGGCCAGTTCCCGTTGCGGCCAGTGCAGGATGGCCACCGGGAAGGGGCGGGAGAGGGCGGCCCGCCGGTCACCCAGCTCGGCGCGCAGGCGGGCGATCTCGGCGCGGAGCTCGGCCGGGTCGTCGGAGCCCAGGGCCCAGATGCGCTTCGGGTCGTGGAGCTCGTCCAGCGGGATCGGCCCGATGTGGCGGGTGTCGGCGACCATGTCCCAGTCGTCGTGCGGAAGCCCGAGGAGCCGGCGGACCCGGTGTCGGCCGGTGATGAGGGCGGTGGTGGCCCGGGTCAGAGGGGTGCTGTCCGAAATGAGGAGGTTCGCGGCTTCGGTGAAGCACTCCTCCGAGGCGGTCAACTCGTCGTGGGCCTCCAGGGCTTCGGCGATGACCTCCCAGGGGGCCGGATCGACCGGAGCCGCGGCACGGATCCCCTGGATGAGGGCGCGAGCCTCGGCCTCGTGACCGTACTCCCACAGGTTCGCGGCCTGGAGGGCCTTCACGAGGTGCGGGTTGGCCGGCTCGCCGGCGAGGAGTTGGTCGTAGAGCGTGCTCGCCCGGTCGCGTGCGTCGGCCAGTTCGAGGTGGGCCGCGGCCTGGAGGAGCAAGGGCTCCTGGTCCTCGGGGTAGCGGGTCGCCGTGCGGATGAGGCGCTCGGCTTCGGCGATGTGCTCGGCAGGCGTGTCGGGGCGCATGGTTCACACCGTACTGGCCATGGTCAGTTGACGGGGGAGGACTTAGGGTGCCGCCCGTGCGGGATCACATACCTGTGGTGGTGCAGGGGAGCGGCCGGCGGGCGCGCCGGGCCGGTCTCGCGGGGGCGCTGTGGGCGGCGGCGGAGCTGATCGTCACGGCCGGCGTGGTGGTGTTGTTGCTGGTGGTGCACCAGGTGTGGTGGACGAACAGGCAGGCCCTGGCCGCCGCGCGGGACGAGGTCCACGCCCTGGAACGATCCTGGGCCCAGGAGCCGGCCGGGCGCCCGCGCCCCACGCCCGACCCGCCCCCGGGAGAGGGGGCGGCGCCGGCCCCCGAGGACGCCCCGGAACCCGCCCCGGAGTCGAAGGGCGAGCCGGGGACGGGCGGGGAAGGGGGCCCGGGAACCGGTTCGGGCTCCGGCTCGGGCGGGTCCGCCGCGGCCGGCGCGCCCTCCCGCGCCGACGGGCCGCCGGCGCGGGAGGGCTCGTACGCGATCCTGCGCATCCCGCGCCTGGGCGTCGTGGTGCCCGTGGCGCAGGGGATCGACAAGCGGGCCGTGCTGGACAAGGGATACGCCGGGCACTACCCCGGTACGGCCGCTCCCGGCGCGCGGGGGAACCTCGCGCTGGCCGGGCACCGGAACACCCACGGGGAACCCTTCCGGTACATCAACCGGCTGCGCGCGGGGGACGAGCTGATCGTCGACGTGCGGGGCGAGCGGTACACGTACGTCGTGGGGAAGGTCCTGGCGCAGACCACCGAGCGGGACACCGGGGTGATCGCGCCCGTGCCCCGCAGTTCGGTCCGACCCGATCAGGGCTACACCGAGCCGGGCGCCTACATCACGTTGACGACCTGCACGCCCGAGTACACGTCCCGGTACCGGCTGGTGGTGTGGGGGACGCTGAGGCGCTGAGCGGACGAGCGGTCCTGCGCGCGATTCCGGGGTCGGTGCCCGATCCGGGGTCGGTGCGCGATCCGGGGTCGGGGGAGATCCGGGGGCGGAGGCCGGGACCGTTGTCGGTGCGGGCGGTTATCATCGGGGCGAGCAGCAGGTCTCGTACGCGAGTTCGTGAGAGGAGGCGGTCCCCATGGCCGGACGACCCGTCGGTCGTTCCACCGGTCGCCTCGGCGCGCGCCTCTCCGCCCTCCTGTCCTCCGTGGTGTTCTCGCGGGGATCGCAGCTGGTGATGACCCTGTTGCTGCTCGGCGGGTTCCTCGGGCTGCTGCTCGGGGAGAACGGCCTGGCCGCCGCGGTGGTCGCGCTGGCCGCCGCCGTCGCCGTGGGCGCAGCGGCCCTGGCCGCCAGCCTCGTGCGGCCCGTGCCGCCCCATCGCATACGCACCGCCATCCGTGATCGCGAGCACCGTACGGCGTTCCTGCCGCAGCGCGATCCCGACGCCTCCGGCCGGTCGCGGCCCAGGGCGCCCGGCCGCCTCGTCCCGACGGCCGCGTAGGGGCGCGCAGATCGCCTTGTCCCACCACTGATCACTGCTGTGCCCCTCGCGGGTCGTCACGCCGAAATGCACCTCTTTCGACGTTCGACGAGACCCTTCGGAGGGCCCGCGTGTCCGTTTTCACTCATCTTGTTGCCCAGCTGGGCCGGCTCCTGGAGCCGGTACTGGCCGAGTCCGCGACCGCCGCCGCGATCGTGCTGTTCACCGTGCTCGTACGGCTCGCCCTGCACCCGCTCAGCCGGGCCGCTTTCCGGGGCGCGACCCCGATGGCCGGGTGCCTGCCGATGCTGCTGCAACTGCCGGTGTTCTTCGTGATGTACCAGGCCTTCTCCTCGGCGAAGGTGAGCGGGGCGGCCAACGAACTGCTGGGCCACCGACTGTTCGCCGCGCCGCTCGGGGACCGGTGGACGGACGCCCTCGGCGAGGGCGGTGTGTTCGGGGCGCCGGGGCTGGTGTTCCTCGGACTGTTCGCGGCGATTGCGGTGGTGGCCGCCTGGAGTGCGGTACGCGGACGGCGGGCCGCCGCGGCCGCGCCGCCGGTCCCGGTCGCCCCGCCCGTCGGCGCGGGGAGGGGGACCACCGCGAAGGGGGTCGCCGTGACGGCCGGTGCCAAGGGGAAGGGCAACGCTCACACGAAGGGCAACGCTCACGCGAAGGCCGGTGCCAAGGCGAGTGCGTCGGCCGCCGCGACCGGGCTCCCGCAGGTCACGGCCGAACAGCAGGCGATGATGCGCAAGCTCGGCGGCGTGCTGCCCCTGCTGTCCTTCGGGACGCTGATCACCGCCGCCGTGGTCCCGCTGGCCGCAGGGCTGTACCTGCTGACCACCACCGCGTGGACCGTCGCCGAACGCGCCTGGCTCCAGCACCGCAAGGAGCGGCAGGACGACGGAGTGCAGCGTTCCAGCCTGTGAAGCGTTCCAGTCTGTGAACAGGGTCTTGCGGACCGGTCATCCATCTTGGAGGATCAACCAATCCTCCGATGGCCGCAACCCATCGGCCGGCCCGTGCACGCCCATGGGCCGACCACCCACGACCACGGGAGAATGCCCATGAAGCTGCTGCGTGTCGGACCGGTCGGGTCGGAGCGCCCCGCGCTGCTCGACCGGGACGGAACCCTGCGGGACCTGTCCGGCCTGATCACGGATGTGGACGGCGCCCTGCTGGCCGACGACTCCGTGCTGTCCCGGGTACGGGAAGCGGCGGCGGCCGGGGAACTGCCGGTGCTCGACGCCGAAGGGCTCCGGATCGGGTCGCCGATCGGCCGCATCGGCAAGATCGTGGGCATCGGCCTGAACTACTTCGCTCACGCGGCCGAGGTCGGCGCGGAACCCCCGGCCGAGCCGATCCTGTTCCTCAAGGCCGCGGACACCGTGGTCGGCCCGGACGACACGGTGCTGATCCCGCGCGGCAGCGTGAAGACCGACTGGGAGGCGGAGCTCGGCGTCGTCATCGGCGCCACCGCCCGCTACCTGGACTCCGCCGAGGAGGGCCTGGCCCACGTCGGCGGGTACACGCTGGTGAACGACGTCTCCGAGCGCGAGTTCCAGATCGAGCGCGGCGGCACCTGGGACAAGGGCAAGAACTGCGAGACCTTCACCCCGCTCGGCCCGTGGCTGGTGACGGCCGACGAGGTCGGCGACCCGCAGCGGTTGGACGTGCGGCTGTGGGTCAACGGCGTCCTGCGGCAGGACGGCAACACGGCGGACCAGATCTTCCCCGTCGGCGAGGTCGTGCGGTACCTGAGCCGCTTCATGACGCTGTACCCGGGCGACGTCATCGTCACCGGCACGCCGGCCGGCGTGGCCATGGGGCAGCCGGAACCGAAGCCGTACCTGCGGGCGGGCGACGTCGTGGAGCTGGAGATCGAGGGCCTCGGCCGGCAGCGCCAGGAGTTCAAGGGCGCGTAGGGCGCTCTTCGGAAGGGCCCGGCCGACCGGTCGGGCACACGGGGGGAGGGCGGGTCGCCGGTCGGGCGGCCCGCCCCTTCGCCGGTCGGCGCGCCCCGCCCCCGCGCCTTCGCCGGTCGGCGCGCCCCGCCCCCGCCCCTTCGCCGGTCGGCGCGGGCCGCCCCCGCGCCTTCGTCGGTCGGCGCGCCCCGTCACCGCGCCGGGGGCGCCACTCGGTCCGTCACCGCTCCAGGGACACCGTCACGCCCTCGTCCGACGACCGGCGGGCCGCCTCCAGGACGGCCAGGCAGTCGGCCGCCTCCCGGGCGGTGACCGGGGCGGGGCCGCCCGTGCGAAGGGCCTCCACGACCGCCGCGTAGTACGCCGGGTAGTCGCCGTGCTCCGTCGGCACCGGGATCCCGCTGCCGGTCAGCGGGGACTCGCCGGAGCCCAGCCGCCCCCACAGGTGCGGTTCCTCCTCGCCCCACAACACGCCCTCGGCCGTGCTCGGCCGCAGGCCCTCGCGCAGTGCGGCCTCCTGCGGGTCGAGGCCGTACTTCACGTAGCCCGCGCGCGAGCCGAGGACCCGGAACCGGGGCCCCAACTGCGCGGTGGTCGCGCTGACGTACAGGTGGGAGCGGACCCCGCCCGCGTGGGTGATCGCGATGAATGTGTCGTCGTCCGCCTCCGCGCCCCGGCGGCGCACGTCGGCCTCCGCGTAGACGCGCACGGCCGGACCGAACAGCACCAGCGCCTGGTCGACCACGTGGCTGCCGAGGTCGTACAGCAGGCCGCCGAGCTCCTCGGGCCTGCCGGACTCCCGCCAGCCGCCCTTGAGCTGCGGGCGCCACCGCTCGAACCGGGACTCGAAGCGCTGGACCTCGCCGAGCTCCCCGTCCGCGATGAGCCGGCGCACGGTGAGGAAGTCGTTGTCCCAGCGGCGGTTCTGGAAGACGGACAGGAAGGTGCCGGTCCTGTCGGCGAGGGCGGCGAGTTCGCGGGCCTCGGCCGCGGTCGCGGCGAGCGGCTTGTCCACGACCACCGGGACGCCGGCGTCGAGGGCGGCCGTGGCGAGCGTGACGTGCGTCTTGTTGGGGGCGGCGATCACGACCAGGTCGACGGGCGGGGTGCCGGCGCCGCCGGACCAGAGCGCGTCGGGGGACTCCGCGATCCGGATGCCCGGGTGCGCCTCGCGGGCCTGGGCCTGACGGTCCGGGTCGGAGGTGACGACGGTGTCGAGGACGAGCCCCTCGGTGGCGGACACCAGCGGAGCGTGGAAGACGGAACCGGCGAGTCCGTAGCCGATGAGTCCGACGCGGAGCGGGGAGGTGGCGTTCATGGGCATACTTTGGCAACAGTGTTGCCTAAGTGCAAGGAGAGTCGGCAGGGTGAACCGGGGCAATCAGCCCAATGAGGGCAACGAGGCGAGCCGGGGCGGCGCCAACCTGCCGGCCTTGCGCGGCCACAACGAGGCGCTGCTGCTGGACCTGTTGCGCGGAGCCGGCCCGGCCGGACTCGGGCGCGCCGAACTCGCCGCCCGTACCGGCCTCACCCCCCAGGCCGTCAGCAAGATCACGGTACGGCTGCTCGTGGACGGACTGGTCGCGGAGGCCGGGCGCGGCGCCTCTACCGGCGGCAAGCCGCGCACCCTGCTGCGGCTGGTCCCCGAGGCCCGGCACGCGATCGGGGTGCACCTGGACCGCGACGAACTGCGCGCCGTACGGGTCGACCTCGCGGGCGGCGTCGTCGAGCGCTCGCACGGCCCCCTCGACTTCGGGGCCGGGCCCCGGGCGGCCGTGGAGGAGGTGGCACGCGCGATCGGGCGCCTCTCCGGTGGCGCCGGGGCGCCGCCGCTGCTCGGCGTGGGGGTCGCCGCCCCGGGTCCGCTCGACTGGCGCACCGGGGTGTTCGGACCGGTGACGGGGTTCCCCGAATGGGAGGGGTTCGCGCTGCGGGCGGCCCTGACGGAGCGGCTGGGGCCGCAGTTGCCGGTGGTCGTGGACAAGGACACCAACGCCGGGGTGGCGGTGACCGGCCCCGACCCGGGCGGCGCCGTGTACCTGCACGTCGGGACCGGTCTGGGCGCGGGACTGCGGCTGGCCGGCGAGGTGTACCGGGGGGCGCGCTCGGCGGCCGGCGAGTTCGGCCACCAGGTGCTGGAACTGGACGGGCCGCGCTGCCGCTGCGGGGGTCGGGGGTGCGTGGAGGCGCTCTGCCTGGGCGCGGTGGACCGCGGCGACCTCGCCGAGGCGGCGCGGATCCTGGGCGAGGGCGCCGCGAACGTGGTGGCGCTGCTGGACGTGGAGCGGGTCCTGCTGGGCGGGCGCGTGGTGGACGCCGCCCCGGAGGTGTTCCTGACGGGGGTGCGGGCCGCGCTGGCCGGGCGCGAGGCGCTCCCCGCGACGGTCGTCGCGGTGGCGGCGGGCGGTGTCGCGGAGGGCGCGGCGGAACTCGTGCTGGGGCCGTACTTCGGGCGGGGGCTGGGCCGGTGAACGGAGCGCCGGGGCCGGGGTTGACCTCGTGGGCCGATCGGGGGTAAACCGGGACGGACCGGGCGCGGCGGCCGGCTCGGGGTCTCGCGCGCGTGGAAAGGTGCTAGCAGGGCCGGGGTGATTGTCGCCTGGTCCGATCATCGTCCCCGTCCGGCGAGCTGCGAAGGTCTTCCATGCGAACGCGCAAAGCCCTTGCCCTCCCCGCCGCGTTTCCCGCCCCCTTCCGGGCCGCACTGCCCGCCCCGCTTCCGGCCGTACTGTCGGCCGTACGCCCGGCCGTGCTCTCCGCCTGCCTCTCCGCCGCCCTCCTCGTCGCCCTCGCACCCGCCGCCTCCGCCGACGTCGGCAACGGCGGCGGAGCGCGCCCCGCGCCCGCGCTGCCCTCCCGGGTGCAGGCCACCTGCGGGGACGGGAAGAGCACCGCCTTTCCCATCGGGGCCCGGATCCGCGGCGGCCCGGCCGTCTACCGGACCGGCGGCGACGCGCAGTCCTGGTACCTGGACCTGACCAACACCACCGGCGACCGGTGCACCGCCATCCACCCCGTGATCGTCTTCACCGACAAGGCGCGCGCCCTGCGCCCCGCCGATCTCCGGATGGAGTTCGAGGCCCCCGGCGGCCCCCACCCCGTCACCCTGGAGCACACCGACCGCGACGAGATCATCGCCGTCTTCGACGGCGGGGACGCCTTCTCCGGGTTCTCCGTCGGCGCCGGGGGCTCCCTCACCGTCAAGGTGCAGCTGGCCTTCGCGCCCGACGCCCCGCTCGGCGAGGTGGTCGCCGACGCGGCCCTCGTCCAGCGCAAGGCCGACGACGGGGACTGGGTCGGCGAGGCCGGCGGGTACCGGTTCTTCGTGGAGGGGGACGAGGACTCCGCCGAAGGGGGCGCACTCGCGCACACCGGCCCCCGGGAATGGGTGTACGCCGTCGGTTCCGCGGTCGCCCTCGCCACCGGCGGCGGCCTCCTGCTCGGGGCCCGGCGGCTGCGCGCGCGGGCCGCGCGCTGATCGTCGTACACCTGGTCCACGTAGAGTCCCAGGGTGGAAGAACACACCCGGTACCAGCCGCACCGCCCCGGCCTGCCCGTGCGCTCGGGGATCCCCGAGCACGGCCGCATCCCCAAGTACTACGCGGTCAAGGCCCGCATCTCCGTGCTCGTCGAGGAGCTGGGGGAGGGCGGGACGCTGCCCACCGAACGTGATCTCGCCGAGCAGTACGAGGTGTCGCGGGAGACGGTGCGCCAGGCCCTGCGCGAGCTGCTGCTGGAGGGGCGCCTGCGGCGCTCGGGGCGCGGCACCGTCGTCGCCGGGCCCAAGCTGGAGCAGCCCCTCTCCCTCGCGAGCTACACCGAGGGCGTGCGCCGTCAGGGCCGCCGCCCCGGCCGCAACCTGATCGGCCTGGAGCAGTTCCCGTGCCCGGCCGAACTGTGCCGCGGCATCGGCGCCGAGGTCGGCGAGCCGGTCTGGCACCTGGAGCGCGTCCTCCTCGCGGACGATGAGCGGGTGGGCCTGGAGAGCACGTACATCCGGGTCGCGCGGGCGCCCCGGTTGGACAGCGATTTCAAGCCGGACTCCTCCTTCTACGGATACCTCGGCGACAGCCTCGGCATCACGTTCGGGGGCGCCGACGAGAAGCTGGAGACGGTGCTCGCGACACCGCGCGAAGCCCTGCTGATCGGCACCCCGCCGGCCCTTCCGATGCTGCTCATCCACCGGTTCTCGCAGGATCAGGGGGGCGCCCCCCTGGAGCGTGTGCGTTCGCTCTACCGTGGTGACAGGTTCAGCTTCACGACGAGGCTTCGGCCCGAATAGCGGAGCGCCCTCCATGAACAACCACCTTCAAAGGGGCAAAATGTCATCACAGAATGGTAACGGGTCTAGTCCAAGTGTCGAGGGCTGTTCACCGCCGCGCCACCGGCCGGCCCTCCGCGGGACACGGTCCACACCCACCGTGGACGGCGTGAGAGTCATAGTCGTCGGAGGCGGCGTGGTCGGCACCATGCACGCCTGGCAAGCAGTCGAACGCGGCCACGAGGTCGTCCAGATCGAGCGGGAAGCGGAGGCCCGGGGCGCGTCACTACGCAATTTCGGCCAGATCTGGATCAGCGGACGAGCAGGCGGTGAGGAGCTCGACACCGCCCTGCGGGCCCGCGAGCTCTGGGAACGCATCGGCGCGGAGGTGCCCGGCCTGGGCTTCCGCGCGATCGGCTCCCTCACCCCCGTACGAGGCGCCCGCGAGTACGCCGTGGCGGAGGCGGCCGCGGCCCGGCCCGACGCCGCCGCCCGCGGCTACGAACTGGTCGGCGCCGCCGCGGCCCGGAAGATCAACCCGGCACTGCGCGGCGAGTTCGACGCCGCCCTCTGGTGCGAACGGGACGCGGCCGTCGAACCGCGCACCGCCCAACTGCACCTGCGGGAGGCCCTGCGCGCCACCGGCCGGTACACCTTCCTCCCCGGGCGCGAGGTCCGCGAGGTCGTCGGACCCGGCGCCGTCCGCGACGACCACGGCGACGTCCACCGCGGCGACGCGGTGATCCTCGCCACCGGCGCCTGGCTGAGCGGCCTGGTCCGCGAGCTGGAACCCGACCTCCCCGTGCGCCGGGTCCGGCTGCAGATGATGCAGACCGCCCCGCTCGGCGAGCCGCTGACCACGTCGGTCGCCGACGCGGACAGCTTCCGCTACTACCCCGCCTACCGGAGCGACGCCCTGGACGCCCTCGACGCCGAGCAGGCGCAGGCGCCCGTCGCGGCCGAGCACCGGATGCAACTCCTCATGGTCCAGCGCCGGGACGGCGGACTGACCATCGGCGACACCCACGAGTACGAGCACCCCTTCGCGTTCGACACCCTCGAAGACCCCTACGAGCACCTCACCGAGGTGGTGGAGTCCCTCCTGGGCCGCCCCCTGCCGAAGATCCGGCACCGCTGGGCGGGCGTGTACGCACAGTGCACCGACACCACCCGCGTCGTCCACCGCAAGCAGGTGAGCGACGGCGTCTGGCTGGTGACCGGACCGGGCGGGCGCGGCATGACCTGCTCGCCCGCCATAGCCGAGACCACCGCGAACGAACTGGGCTGGTAACCACCATGAACACCGAATCCACGGGCAACACGAACAGCACGGGCAACACGAACAGCACAGGCGCCATGAACAGCACGAGCAACCCGACCACCACCGAACACGCGACCACCCCCGGCGGGCTGATCGTCCTCGACATGGCCGGCACCACCGTCGCCGACGGCGGCCTCGTCGAGCGGGCCTTCGAGCGCGCCGCCGAGCGCCTCGGCGTCGAGCCCGGCACCGCCGACCACGCCGCGAAGCTCCAGTACGTCCGCGACACCATGGGCGAGTCGAAGATCTCCGTCTTCCGCCACCTGTTCGGCAGCGAGGACCTCGCCCGCCAGGCCAACGCCACCTTCGAGGAGGCGTACGCGGAACTCGTCGACGCAGGCCTCATCGGCCCGATCCCCGGCGCCCGCGAGACCATCGAGAAGCTGCGCGGCGACGGCCGCACCGTCGTCCTGACCACCGGCTTCGCCCGCGTCACCCAGGACGCCATCCTGGACGCCCTCGGCTGGCGCGACCTCGCCGACCTCACCCTGTGCCCCGCCGACGCGGGCGGTCGCGGCCGGCCCTACCCGGACATGGTGCTGGCCGCGTTCCTGCGCACCGGCGCGGTGGCCGACGTACGCGAGACGGTCGTCGCCGGCGACACGGCGTACGACATGCTCAGCGGCCGCCGCGCCGGCGCCGGGATCGTGGCGGGCGTCCTCACCGGCGCCCACGACCGCCGGACCCTCGACGAGCACGGCGCGACCCACGTCCTCGGCTCGATCGCCGAACTCCCCGCACTGTTGGCCCGGGAGTCCGGCACGTGAGCGGGATCCGCTTCGAGTCCGTCTCGGTCGCCTACGACGGCAACACCGTGCTGGACTCCCTGGACCTGACGGTCGAGCAGGGCGAGGTCATGGCCCTTCTCGGTCCGTCGGGATCGGGCAAGACCACGGCGCTGCGGGCGGTCGCCGGCTTCGTACGGCCCTTCGCGGGCCGGGTGTGGATCGGGGACCGGGACGTCACCGCCCTCCCGCCCCACAAACGCGGCATCGGCATGGTCGTCCAGCAGTACGCGCTCTTCCCGCACCTGCGCGTCGAGGACAACGTCGCGTTCGGACTCAAGGCGCGCAAGACGCCCAGGGCCGAGATACCCGGCCGCGTGGCGGAAGCCCTGGAGATGACCGGGATGGCCGCCTACGCCAAGCGCCACCCCCGCGAACTCTCCGGCGGGCAGCAGCAGCGCGTGGCCATCGCCCGCGCGCTCGCCATCCGCCCCGGCGTGCTCCTCCTCGACGAGCCGCTGTCCGCGCTGGACGCCCAACTGCGCTCCGGAATGCTCGCCGAACTGGCCCGACTGCACCGCGAACTCCCCGACGTGTCGATCCTGTACGTCACGCACGACCAGATCGAGGCCCTCACCCTGGCCGACCGGATCGCCGTCATGGACAAGGCCCGGCTCCAGGACTGCG
Source organism: Streptomyces sp. NBC_00513 (assembly GCF_041431415.1). Taxonomy (GTDB): domain Bacteria; phylum Actinomycetota; class Actinomycetes; order Streptomycetales; family Streptomycetaceae; genus Streptomyces. Next base: position 3,146,902 of record NZ_CP107845.1, on the reverse strand, counting down.
GCACCCCGCGGCAGCTGTACCGCTCACCGCGCACCGAGTTCACGGCCTCCTTCGTCGGCAACGCCAACCTCCTCCCGGTGACCGTCGCCGACACCGGCGCCGTCTTCGAGGGGCGCGCCCTGGTACTGGACCGGGGCCGGGCCGCGCCCGGCGCCGGCGCCACCCTGTGCGTACGCCCCCACCTGATCGGCCTCGGCGCGGGCCCCAACGCCCTGAACGGCACGATCACCGAGGTGCAGTGGCGCGGCTCGACGCACCGGCTGTACGTGGACGTCGCGGGCCACCGGGTCAAGGCGGACCTGCCCGAACTGCGCGAGACCCCGGCGCTGGGCGACCGGGTGACCCTGCACTTCGAGCCCCGGGACGCGGTGTTGCTGTCGGCGGGGGTGTCGGATGGCTGAGGTCGCGGACCCGCGATCGGCCCCCGCCGGGCCGGCCCGCGCCACCGTCCCCCGGCAGCCGCCCCGTACCTCCGCCCCGGGCCCGCACGCCACCCCCGGACCCGCACCCGCAGCCCCCGCCGCACGCGGCGTCCCGCGCTGGGTGTGGAGCCTGCCCCCGGTGGTCGTCCTCGCGCTGGTCTTCCTCTACCCGCTCGCCCTGGTCGTCCGGCAGTCCTTCACCCCCGAGAACGGCGGCGCCTTCGACGCGTACTCCACCGTCTTCGCCTCCACCCCCTTCCGCGAGGCCCTCGGCACCACCGTCTGGCTGGCCGTCGGCGCCACCGTCGGATGTCTCGTCCTCGGCTTCGCGTTGGCCCTCGTCATCGCCTTCGTGCCCTTCCCGGGAGCCAGGGCCGTCTCCCGGTTCATCGACGTCTTCCTCTCCTTCCCCTCCTTCCTCATCACCCTCGCCCTCCTCTTCATCTACGGCTCGGTCGGCATGGCCAACGGGATCTGGACCGACGTCCTCGGCGTCGCGGACGGCCCCTTCCACTTCCTGGCGACGCCCTGGGGCGTCCTCCTCGCGGAGATCACCTACTTCACCCCGTTCGTCATGCGCCCCCTGCTCGCCGCCTTCTCCCAACTGGACACCGCCCAGCTGGAGGTGGCCTCCTCGCTCGGCGCCGGACCCGCCCGGATCGTCCGGCGGGTGATCCTCCCCGAGGCGCTGCCGGCCCTCGCCGCCGGCGGCAGCCTGGTCCTCGTCATGTGCCTCAACGAGTTCGGGATCGTCCTGTTCACCGGAGCCAAGGGCGTCACCACGCTCCCGATGCTCGTCTACGGCAAGGCGATCCTGGAATCCGACTACCCGGCCGCCTGCGTCGTCGCCGTCGTCAACATCGCGATCTCCGTCGGCCTGTTCGGCCTCTACCGGGTGGTGAGCAAGCGTGCTGGTGCATAGCAGGGCCGGCCGCTGGGCCGCCTGGGGCCTCTTCGGCCTCCTCTTCCTCCCCCTCTTCGCGCTGCCGCTGCTCGTCGTGGTGGCCGCCTCCCTCGCCACCCACTGGTCCGGCGCCTTCCCCTCCGGCCCGACCACCGCGAACTACGCCTCCGCCGTCCGGGGCGAATCCCTCCAGGCACTCACCACATCCCTGGTCACCGCCCTCGTCGCGAGCCTGCTCGCCCTCACCGTTGGCAGCTGGGCGGCGCTGGCCGCCGCCGGCCTGAAGAGGCGCGGGAAGCGCTTCCTGGACGCCCTGTTCATGCTGCCGGTCGCCGTACCGTCGGTGGTGGTGGGCCTCGCGGTCCTCGTCGCCTTCAGCCGGCCGCCCCTGCTCCTCAACGGGACGAGCACCATCGTCGTCCTGGCCCACACCGTCCTCGTCACGGCGTTCGCCCACCAGTCGGTCTCCGCCGCGATCGTGCGGCTCGACCCCGCCTACGAGCAGGCCGCCGCCTCCCTGGGGGCATCTCCCGCCCAGGTGCTGTGGCGGATCAGGATCCCCCTGCTGCTGCCCTCCCTGACCGCCGCCGCGGGGCTCTGCTTCGCCCTGTCCATGGGTGAGTTGAGCGCCACGATGATGCTCTACCCGCCGGACTGGATGCCCCTGCCGGTCCGCGTCTTCACCGCCACCGACCGGGGTTCGCTCTTCGGCGGATCGGCCGTCGCGGTGGTCCTGATGGCCACCACCCTGCTGGTGCTCCTGGCCGTCTCCCGCATCCGCACCAAGGCGTCCTACCGCTGACCCGCCCCGGTCACGCCCGCACCCCACCCCTCGCCGCCCCACCCCGCACCGCCGAACCCTGCCGACTCCCTTTCCCGTAAGGAAGCCCCATGCCCGGCAAGCGCAACCGTCGTCGCATTCCCCTTCGCACCACCGCCGCCGTCACCGGCGGCCTCGCCCTCGCCGCCGGCCTCACCGCCTGCGGCGGCGGATCGGGCGCCGCCGACTCCCGGGCCGGCGAGAAGATCGTCACCGTCTACAGCGCCGACGGCCTCAAGGGCGAGAAGGGCGACGGCTGGTACGACAAGGTCTTCGCCGCGTTCACCAAGGAGACCGGCATCGAGGTCAAGTACGTCGAGGGCGGCTCGGGCGAGATGGTGCAGCGCGCCGTCCGCGAGAAGACCAACACCCAGGCGGACGTCCTGGTCACCCTGCCGCCCTTCATCCAACAGGCCGACGGGAAGGGCCTCCTCCAGGCCTACGCGCCCCACGGCTCGGAGAAGGTCAACGGCGCCGACAAGGCCACCGACGGCAAGTGGACGTCGATCGTCAACAACTACTTCGGATTCGTCTACAACAAGAAGGAGTTGTCCCAGGCCCCCAAGACCTGGGAAGAGCTGCTGGACGCCAAGTACAAGGGCCGCCTCCAGTACTCCACCCCGGGCGTCGCGGGCGACGGCACCGCCGTGCTCGTCAAGTCGATGCACGACTTCGGCGGCAAGGAACCGGCGATGGAGTACCTCAAGAAGCTTCAGGCCAACAACGTCGGCCCGTCCTCCTCCACCAGCAAGCTCGCCCCGAAGACCGACAAGGGAGAGCTGCTCGTCGCCAACGGCGACGTGCAGATGAACTTCGCGCAGGCCAAGTCCATGCCGAACCTGGGCATCTGGTTCCCCGCCAAGGAGGGCGGCAGGCCCACCACCTTCTCCCTGCCGTACGCGGCCGGCCTGGTCGACAAGGCCCCGCACACCGAGAACGGCCGCAAGCTCCTTGACTTCCTGCTCGGCGAGGAGGCCCAGAAGCTGGTCAGCGAGGTCGGCGGCGGCTTCCCCGCGCGCACCGACGTCAAGCCGACCGACGCCAACGCCGTCCAACTCACCAAGCTGATGACGGGCGTCGAGATCTTCGAGCCCGACTGGACGGACATCGACAAGAACCTCAAGGCCCACGTGGACGCGTGGAAGTCGGCAACCGGAAGCTGACCGGTTACTCCCTGGCCACCTGAGGCCTGGAGAGTGACGTTGGGATAACGGGTCTGGACCGAAGCCCCCGCGCCGCGGTCCGGACCCGTCGCACGCCCGCCGCGCCATCCCCACGATCACTCCGGAGGAGTACGTGTCCCCTGCCCAGTCGCCGCGCCGCGTCCTGACGGTCGCCGCCGTCGCCGCCACCCTGCTGGCCACCGCCCTCGGCGCCCACCCCGCCGGCGCCACCGAGGCCGCCGGCACCGACAAGGTGCTCGTCATCGGTCTCGACGGCGTCGTCCTCGACCGCGTCAAGACCGCCGACGCGCCCCATCTCAACGGCCTGATGGCCCAGGGCCTGACCGCCAAGAGCACCCTCTACGCGAACCCGATGGCCGTCACCTCCTCCGGCCCCGGCTGGTCCAGCATCGCCACCGGCGTCTGGCCCGACAAGCACGGCGTGAAGGACAACTCCTTCACCGGCAAGAACTACACGGCGTACCCGGACTTCCTGACCCGCGTCGAGAACGCCAAGCCGGCCCTCAACACCTACGCCGCCGCCGACTGGGAGCCCATCACCTCCACCGACCAGAACGGCCCGATCTTCTCCTCGAAGGTCGACAAGCGGCTCTCCCTCAAGGGCGACCGCGACGGCTACGGCAGCGAGGACCCCAAGATCGCCGCCGCGGCCGCCGCCGAACTGCGCGACCAGAACCCGGACGCCGCCTTCGTCTACCTCGGCGAGGTCGACCACGCGGGCCACACCTCCGGCGCGGCGAGCCAGGAGTACCTCAACGCCATCGCCCGCGTCGACGTCCTCGTCGGCAAGCTCCTCACCGCCGTCGAGAACCGACCCACCCGCGACCGGGAGAACTGGACGATCCTGGTCACCACCGACCACGGCCACACCGACGGCGGCGGCCACGGCGGATCCACGATCGCGGAGCGCGGCACCTTCGTCATCGCCAAGGGCCCCGGGATCCAAGCGGGTTCGGTACGCACCGACGTACGGCTCGTCGACGTCGCCGCGACCGCGCTCGCCCAGGTCGGCGTCGGCGGCGCCGCCCTCGACGGAGTCCCGCTGAACGCCCCCGACAACGACCCCTTCGACACCCTGCGCCCCAACCTCCAGGCCCGCGTGGACGAGACGGGCATCCCGGCCGGAGTGAAGGGCTTCACGCACACCCCGCCCGCCGGCTGGGCCGTGGACAACTCGAAGATGGGCACGGGCGGGGTCACCGAGTGGGCCGGGTGGGCCTTCGCGACCGACGAGTTCTGGAGCCAGTCACAGCGCGACCAGTGGCGCGAGCTGAACGTCCGCTCCCGCGACGTGTTCGCCGTGGCGGACTCCGACGAGTGGGACGACAAGAGCCACACCGGCACCTTCGACTCCACCCTGCTCACCCCCAAGTGGCCGGTCACCGGCGGCTCCACGAGGACCCTGAGCTACCGGAGCCACTACCGCCACGAGGCCGGGCAGACCGCCCAGGTCCTGGTCTCGTACAACGGCGGCGCCCCGACCGTGGTCAAGACGTACGCGGCCGACGCCCTCGCCAGGACCGAGAGCCTGAGCCTGCGGGTACCGGCCGGCGCCACCGACGTCCAGGTCCGCTTCCGCTACAGCGGCGCCAACAACTGGTTCTGGGCCGTGGACGACGTCACCCTCGGCTGAGCCGCCGCGAGGGGCCGATGTCCGGGCCGTGGACGGGCTCCGCGCCCACGGCCCGTGCCGGATAGGGTGGTAGAGACCAGAGGCCCCCGAGGTCAGAGGCCCCGCAGAGCGGAGAACCCCCGTGGCAGAGCGCAAGCCGATCGAATCCTGGCTCACCGACATGGACGGGGTCCTCATCCACGAGGGCACCCCGATCCCGGGCGCGGATGCCTTCATCAAGCGGCTGCGCGAGTCCGGCAAGCCCTTCCTGGTGCTGACCAACAACTCCATCTACACCCCGCGCGACCTCCAGGCCCGCCTCAACCGCATGGGTCTCCAGGTGCCCGTCGAGAACATCTGGACCTCCGCGCTCGCCACCGCCAAGTTCCTCGACGACCAGCGTCCGGGCGGCACGGCGTACGTCATCGGCGAGGCCGGGCTGACCACGGCCCTGCACGACATCGGCTACATCCTCACGGACCACGAGCCGGACTACGTGGTGCTGGGCGAGACCCGCACGTACAGCTTCGAGGCGATGACCAAGGCCGTCCGGCTGATCAACGCCGGCGCCCGTTTCATCTGTACCAACCCCGACGAGACCGGCCCGTCCACCGAGGGTCCGCTGCCCGCCACGGGCGCGGTCGCCGCGCTGATCACCAAGGCGACGGGCAAGCAGCCGTACTTCGCTGGCAAGCCCAACCCGCTGATGATGCGGACCGGCCTCAACGCCATCGGCGCGCACTCCGAGAGCAGCGCGATGATCGGCGACCGGATGGACACCGACGTCCTGGCCGGGCTGGAGGCGGGCATGCAGACCTTCCTGGTGCTGACCGGTCTCACCTCGGTCGAGGACACCGAGAAGTTCCCCTACCGTCCGACGAAGACGGTCGACTCGATCGCCGACCTGGTCGATCTCGTCTGACACCGGATCACCTGCGTTTCAACGCGTACGGCTGACACGTACGGGGCGTACGGCTGACACGTACGGGCCAAGCGGGCGCCGCTCCGGATGCGGAGCGGCGCGCCGCGCGTGAGGCTCCTTGTCGAGGAGGTTCACCATGCGCAGTGCTCTGATCGCTTTCCGTGCCACCGGGGTGGCCGTCGCCCTGACGGCCCTCACCGCCGTGGCCGCGCCCACCGTCGTCGCCGAGGACTGGGACCGGGACAGGGATCGGGACCGCGGCAGCGTCTCGGTCCGGCCGAATCCCGCCGAACCGGGGGACCGGGTCAAGTTGGAGGTCCGCGGCTGCGCGTGCGACTGGGCCTCCGCCACGTCGTCCGTGTTCGCCTGGGAGGCCAGGCTGTCCCCGGGCCGCGAGGACCGGAAGATCCTGGGGGGCGAGGCGACCATCGCCCACCACGCCGAGCCCGGATGGCACGAGATCCGGGTCAAGTGCGAGGGTCGGGAGGTGCGCGGCTCGATTCAGATCCACCGTGACCGCCCGAACCCGCACCACTCGCCGGTCTGGCCCGTCCACGCGGGCGGCGGCGGCATGGCCGCCGAGCTGGCCGCGTCCACGAAGATCGCCAAGGAACGGGAACAGGCCCGGGCCGCGGAGGGCGCGCAGGCGACCGTGACCGCGAAGAAGAGCCACGACGCCGACGGCCCGGGCCTGCCGCACACGGTGATCGGCGCCGTCCTGGCCGCCGCCGCGACGCTGGCCGTCGCCGGCCGGGCCCTGACCCTGCGCCGTCGCCGCAGCGGCGAGTGAGGGTCCGTCTCCGGTGACCGGGGAGCCGAGGAGCTCCGGCGGATCCCGTGTGCTGACCGTCGCCGCGTGGTCGGTGTTGGTGTGCGGCCTGTGGCTGTGGGGTCGCGAGATCACCGGGGTTCCGCCCTCGCCCGCCGGTCAGGCGGGCGGGGTGGTGGTCCCGGGGCTGCCGGCGGCGCACGCCCCGCTGGCCGGGGCCCTGCCGGCGCGGGTGGACGTGCCCGCCATGGGCATCCAGGCGCCGGTGATCTTCCGCAGGCTCGACGCGCAGGGTGCGATCGAGCCGCCGCCGTACGAGAGTCCGGGCACGGTGGGCTGGTGGAGCGGCGGCACCCTGCCGGGCGCGGCCGGCACCGCGTTGATGGTCGGCCACGTGGACACCAAGTCCAAGCCCGCCGTGTTCTTCGGTCTGAGCACCGCCGAGCCGGGCGGCAAGGTCCGGGTCCACCGGGCGGACGGCTCGGTCGCGGAGTTCACGATCGAGGACGTGAAGGTCTACGAGCGCGCCGGCTTCGACCCGGCCAAGGCGTACGGCCCGCGGATCAAGGGGCGGGCGGAACTGCGACTGGTGACGTGCGGGGGCACGTACGACAAGGCCGCCAAGCAGTACACGGCCAATGTGGTGGTTTCCGCCTACCTGACGGGCGTCGGCGCCCGGACCGGAACGGCCGCGTAGGCAGGCGGCGCGGGCACGGCCGGACGAGCGAACGAAGAAACCCCCCGAGGCTTTCGCCTCGGGGGGTTTCTTCTCGTCTGTGCGCCGCCAGGGACTCGAACCCCGGACCCGCTGATTAAGAGTCAGCTGCTCTAACCAACTGAGCTAGCGGCGCTTGGTGACAGGCAAAACTCTACCCCACCTCCGGACGTGCTCGTGACCAGCCGCGCCCGTGTTGTCCGATTAACCCATGTTTAAGGGGTTTGTCGTGCACGATATGTCTGGGCCGAGCCGAATCTGATGCCCCGCCAGATGCGTGCCCGGACGCCGGACCAGTGGACGAGCAGGGGAGTGGACGGAACCGCATGACGATGCAGCCGCCGGTGCATGTGCAGATGCCGCAGATGCCCATGCCGGTCTTCGAGGAGTACGAGCCCGCGGGCGACTGCGTCTGCCTCGGGTGCGCGCAGCGCCGTCGCGCCCTCGCCCGTGCGCGGGCCATACCGCTTCGCGACGGCGGCCACCGCGCCGCCCGCGGCGCGCGCCGGGCGCTGGTGCTCGCCACCGCCGCCGGCGTGGTCCTGGGCGGCGGCGGCTCCGCCGCACTGGCCGCCTCCGCCGCGGCACCCGGACTCGGCCCGGTGCGGCTCGACGACCCCGATCCGGGCTCCCCGCAAGGCGGCCGATCCCCGCTGCACGGGCCGAAGGGCACGCCCGCCAAGCCCGGCGGCCTGCCCGGTGCCCCGTCGACGATCCGACGCATCGACCGGACGACGATCATCAACCGGGCGAAGCTGTGGCTGGACGCCAAGGTCCCCTACAGCATGTCCGAGTACTGGTCGGACGGCTACCGGCAGGACTGCTCGGGCTACGTCTCGATGGCCTGGAACCTCGGCACCAACGAGTGGACCGGCAGCCTCGACACCTTCGCCACCCGGATCGCGAAGGAGGAACTGCTGCCGGGCGACATGCTGCTCTTCCACAATCCGGCGGACCCCAACAACGGCTCGCACGTCGTCCTCTTCGGCGGCTGGGTCGACGGGACGCGGACGCACTACGTCGCCTACGAGCAGACCCGCCCGCACACCCGCAAACAGGCCACCCCGTACGGGTACTGGGCCAACGCGACGAAGTACCTCCCCTACCGCTTCAACGGGGTCACGGGAGGCGTCCCCGGCAGCACGCCCACGCCTCCGGTGACGCCCGTCGAACTCCCGGCGACCGGGTCCCCGCCGGCGGTGTCGGCGACCTTCCCCGGTGCCTCGAAGTTCGGGCCGGGCGCGAACAACGAGTACGTGACCCAGCTCGGCCGGTTGCTGATCGAACGCGGCGGCGCCCGCTTCTACCCCAACGGCCCCGGCCCGGTGTGGTCCGACGAGGACCGGCTGGCCACCCAGGCGTTCCAACGGGCGCAGGGATGGACCGGCGCGGACGCCGACGGCATTCCCGGCGCCCACACCTGGCGGCTGCTGGCCCTGAGGCAGGGCAAGAGCATCCCGCCGGCGGCATCGACCACGCCCACCAAGCCGACCACGCCCACCAAGCCGACCACGCCGACCACGCCCACGAAGCCGACGACACCGGTCGGTCAGGCGGGGCCGGGCGGGGTGCCCGCCTACCCGGGGAAGGCCTTCTTCCGACCGGGCCGGTCCCACGCGCTCATCACCGCCCTCGGTCGCCGACTGGTGCAGAAGGGCTTCGGCAAGCACTACACGTCCGGCCCGGGCGCCCTCTGGAGCGAGGCCGACCGCCGCAACGTCGAGGCCTTCCAGCGCGCCCAGGGCTGGCGCGGCGCCTCGGCCGACGGCTACCCGGGCCCGGAAACCTGGCGCCGGCTGTTCGCATGACGGAGGCAACGATGTACCCCACCCGCACCACGTCCACGACGGGCGACTTCCCCGTTCCTCCGGTCCCGCACGGTTCCCGGCCCCTCGCCGCCGGCGCCCGCCCGGGCCCCGCCGCCGCAGACGGAGCGATCCGGCCCGACGCGACGGCGCCTTCCCAGGCCCCCCGCCCGGGGCGCTGGACCACCGCCCCGGCCCCGGTGGTGCCCCCGGCTCCGGTCGCGGCCGAGTCGATCGCGGCCCCCGCTCCGGCGGTGGTTCCCGCCCCGGCCCCGGCCCGTCCCGCGTGGGCGCCCGGGGCCCGGCCGGAGCCGGCCGCGGCCCCGGCCGGGCCCCACCCGGCCACCGCGACGGCCCCGCACGACCTCGACGTACCGCGCCCGGTCGCCGACGCGGCCCCGCAGCCGCTGCCCCCGCCGGCCCCGCCGGAACCCCGCGGGGGAGAGGCGGCCGACGGCGCGGCCTCCCGGTACCCGGGCGACCTGCCCGCCCCGGCCCGACACCCGTGGGCCTCGCACCCCGGCGCCCCGATCCCCCCGGTCGACCCCGCGCCCCGGACCGTGACCGCCGTTCCCGCGCCCGGCGCCGCCGACCGCGCCGACGAGTCACCCGCGTACGCCTCGGCGCCCCGCCCCCACCCGGCGCACGCCGCCGACCGGCCGGCCGACGACGCGCACGCCCGCCCGGCCGTGCCCGAGCCGATGCTCCCGACGCCGCACCCGGCGTTCGCACGGCCGGCGTTCGCCCACGCGGGTCCGCCCGCGGCGGCCGACCCGGGCGCGGGGGAGCCGGGTGCGGGGGAGCCGTACCCCCGCCACGCCCGGCCGGAGCCCGTGGCGGCCCCGCCGCCCGTGCCGGAGTACCGCGGCTCCGTTCCCGTCGAGCCGGAGCGCCGCCCCCTGCGCGCCGCCGCGCCGGAGCCGGCGGCGTACCCGACGCCCGCCCAGGGTCACCCCGCCGACGCTCCGGACACCGCCCCGCCGGCGTGGCCCGCCCGCGCGGAGTCGGCGACCCCGTACCCGCAGCCGCCCCGGGACGCCCCTGCGAACCACGCGCCCGGGACCCCCGAGCCCCCGGTCGTGCCGGCCTCCCCGGCCGAGGGACCGACCGGGGAAGCCCAGGACGCGCGGGCGCACCCGGACGCGGTGCCGGCCGCACGCGCCGAGGTGGACGCCCCGGCGGACGCCCCGCGGCCCCGGCCCGTGACGGACCGCCGGCCCGCCCCGGCCCCGGAACCCCGGCCTCCGGCCGCCCTCGCCCCGACCCCCGGCCCGGCCGTGGCCGGCCACCCGCAGGACGAGCTCTGGCCGCCCGCCGAACCCGTCGTGCGCACGGTCCCCGGACCGGACGTGGCCGGCGTCGCGGCGGACGGCGTCGCCGATCTCGTCGCCCGGGCCGTGGCCCGCGGCATGGCGGACGCCGACGAGGACGACACCCGGGACCTCCCCCGGCTCCGTCCCGCCCAGGGGGCCTCGGCCACCGCGGTGCCCGTGCACCTGCCCTTCCTCGGGCAGGCGCCCACGGGGCCCCCCGTTCCGGCCGGGGACCCGGCCGCACGGCGGTCCGGGCACGCGGCCCCCGCGTCCCGCCCCGCGGCCGGCCGTCGTGTCCCCCGGGGCGACGACCGGCTCCGCGAACACCGCGGACCCGTACTGCCCGGCTGGATCGCCGTGGCCGTCGGCGGCCTCGCGCTGGCCGGCTGCTCGGCGGTGCTCTGGCGGGCCGGCGCCGTCCCCGATGCCCTCGCCGCCGGCTTCGGCGCGGCCCCGCGCGCCTACCAGGGGCTGCGCGCGACCCACTGGCCCCCGCTCGCCTTCCTCGGCATCGTCACGCTCCTCGCACTGGGCGGGCTGGGCCGCGCCAAGGCCGGCCACGCCTGGGTGCTGACCCTCTTCGGCAGCTACCGGGGCACGGTCCGCCGTACCGGCCTCACCTGGGTCAGCCCGCTGCTGCTGCGCCGGCGGGTGGACGTGCGGCTGCGCCACTGGCGCAGCGACCCCATGCCCGCGGTGGACTCGGGGGGCCTCGCCCTCCAGGTGGTCGTGCAGGTCGTCTGGCAGGTCAAGGACACGGCCCGCGCCACCCTCGCCGTCGGGGACCACACGGAGTACCTGGCCGAGCAGGTCGAGTCGGCCATGGCCCGGGTGCTGTCCCAGCTGCCGGCCGACGCCTTCCACGACGACGCCCCGACGCTGCGCGACGCCGAGGCGGTCGGTGACGCGCTGACCCGCCTGCTGGCGGCCGAGACCGAGGCCGTCGGCGTGGAGGTGTTCTCCGCCCAGCCCACCCGGATCGAGTACGCCCCGGAGGTGGCGGAGGCCATGCGGCGCCGTCGGATCGCGGCGATCGACGCCCGGCATCGGGATGCCGTGCTGTCCTCGGTCGTCGACGCGGTCGACGACACGGTCCACCGGCTCACGTCACGGGGGATCGTCGAGCTGGACGACTACGAGCGCAAGGCCCTGGTGAAGGACCTCACCGTGGCCTTCTACACCGGCCGCTCGGACCAGTAGCGGCGATCGGCGGCCGAGGCGCGGGAGAAGACGGCGGCGACGCGGGAGCGGACGACGAGCGACGCGGGAGAACGGGTGGCCGGGAACGACCGGACCACCCGTTTTCCCATTGGTATAGACATGGCCAACTCTCGTCAATAATCTGGGACTTGGTCTAGACCTGGAAACCATCCCCACGCGTGCGCACGCTCTCGCCAGACTCCCCCCACGTCCAAGGAGCATCATGCGTTCCTTCCGCATGCCCAAACGAGCCGGCGTCACGGCCCTCGGTCTCGGCCTCGTCGCCGGCGCCACCCTCCTCGGCACCCCCACCGCCAGCAGTCACGGATACACCGACACCCCCATCAGTCGCCAGAAGCTCTGTGCCAACAAGACCGTCTCCAACTGCGGCCAGATCCAGTGGGAACCGCAGAGCGCCGAGGGCTTCAAGGGCTTCCCGGCCGCCGGACCGGCCGACGGGAAGATATGCGCGGCCGGCAACGCCCAGTTCGCCGAACTCGACGACCAGCGCGGCGGGACCTGGCCCGCCACCCGCGTCAACAGCGGTCAGAGCTACGGCTTCCGGTGGCAGTTCACCGCCAACCACTCCACCACCGACTTCAAGTACTACGTCACCAAGAACGGCTGGGACCCCACCAAGCCGCTCACCCGGGCCGCCCTCGACCCCCAGCCCTTCCTCACGGTCGCCTACAACGGCGCCCGCCCCGCCATGACCACCGTCCACCAGGGCGCCATGCCGAGCGGGAAGACCGGTCGGCACCTGATCCTGGCGGTCTGGACCGTCAACGACACCCCGATGGCCTTCTACTCCTGCTCCGACGTTCAATTCTGACGTAACGTCAGCTAACCTCCGGCGGCATGCGGACGACGACCACACCCGACACCGTCGCGGAGCTCATCGCGCGCCAATGGGGCGACCACCGGCCCGGGCTGAAGCACGAGCACGCCGTCCTCAGCCGCCACCGGACCGCCCAGGAGGCCGCCGCGCGCGCCGCGCTGCTCGTCGACCTCCTGCCGCCGGAGGCCGAGCCGCACCTGGGAGTGCTGCTCGACAACACCCCGGAGTTCCCGTTCTGGCTCGGCGCGGCGGCCCTCGCGGGGGCCGCCGTCGCCGGGATCAACCCGACCCGGCGCGGCCCCGAACTGGCCCGCGACATCCTGCACACCGACTGCCGGATCCTCGTCACCGAGCGCGCCCACCTGCCGCTGCTGCGCGGCCTCGACCTGCCGGGCGTACGGATCCTCGTGACCGACACCGAGGAGTACGCGCGACTGCTGGCGCCCTACGCGGGAGCCAAGCCGGGGGAGGCCGTACTCTCCGGCGGCCCCACCCCCGCCTCCCGGATGCTCCTCTACTTCACCTCCGGCTCCACCGGCGCCCCCAAGGCCGCCCTCTGCACCCAGGGCCGCCTGGCCGCCGCCGGAACCGCGCTGGCCCGCCGGTTCTCGGTCACCCCCGACGACGTCCACTACGTCTGCATGCCGCTCTTCCACGGCAACGCGGTCATCGCCGACTGGCTGCCGGCGCTGGCCGGCGGCGCGTCCGTGGCCCTGAGGCGGCGCTTCTCGGCCTCCCGGTTCCTGGACGACGTACGGGCCTACGAGGCCACCTACTTCACCTACGTCGGCCGGGCGATCCAGTACCTCCTGGCCACCGAGCCCCGCCCCGACGACCGCGCGCACACCCTGCGGCTCGGCTTCGGCACCGAGGCCGGCGCGGTGGACGCCGCCCGCTTCACCGAGCGGTTCGGGGTCCGCCTGGTGGAGGGCTACGGGGCCACCGAGGGCGGCGCGTCCGTGGTCCGCACCCCCGACACCCCGCCGGCCGCACTGGGCCGCGCCGGCGCCGGGGACGACCTCGTCGTCGTCGACCCGCAGACGGGCAGGCAATGCCCGGCGGCCGTCCTCGACGGCTCGGGCCGCCTCCTCAACGGCCGCGAGGCCATCGGAGAACTCGTCAACCGAGGCCGCGGCCTCTTCGAGGGCTACTGGCGCAACCCCGACGCCGAGGCGGCGCGCACCCGCGACGGCTGGTACTGGACCGGAGACCTCTTCTTCCGCGACGCCGCCGGATTCCTCTACTTCGCGGGCCGCACCGACGACCGACTGCGGGTCGACAGCGAGAACCTCGCCGCGGCCGTCATCGAGAACGTCCTCGCCCGATGGGAGGACGCGGCGGCCGTGGCGGTCTACGCCGTGCCGGACGAGGTCGCGGGCGACCAGGTGATGGCGGCCGTCGCCCTCCGCCCGGGGGCGACGTTCTCCCCGTCGGCGTTCGCCGCGTTCCTCGCCGCGCAGCCCGACCTGGGCACGAAGATGCCGCCGCGCTACGTCCGGGTGGTCCCCGAGATGCCGACGACGGCGACGAACAAGGTCCACCGCGTGGCCCTGCGCCGCGCCGGCTTCCGCTGCCCGGACCCGGTCTGGTGGTCCCCGCCGGGCGAACCGGGTTACCGGCCCCTGGACGCCCAGTCCCTGGCCGCCCTGCTGTCCTCCTACGAGGCCCAGGGCCGGTCCGACCTCCTGGACCGCTGACCCGGGCACCGCGACCGCCCCGAGGGTGTGGCCGGCGTCACCGCCCCCGGGCCGCCCCGCCGGGGGCCCATGGCGCGGCCCGGACCCCGGGGCCGGCGTGAGCGCGGGGTCCTCGCGCACCTCGGGGGTAATGGTTTTGAGCACTCCCGGGGACCGGGTAGTATTTTCTCTGTCAGGCGCCGCTAGCTCAGTTGGTTAGAGCAGCTGACTCTTAATCAGCGGGTCCGGGGTTCGAGTCCCTGGCGGCGCACTTGTACTTCGGGCGGTTTCCGGTTCACCGGGAACCGCCCGAAGTGGTTTCCGGGCCCCGGCGCAACGGCCCGAGCGGCCTTCGGGGTGCTCGTCCCCGGGTGCGCGGCCCGTCAGAGCGTGAGCGACAGCAGCAGCGGCGCGGCCTTCCGGTTCAGCGTCTCCGCCGCGGCCCGCAGCCGGTGCGCGTGCTCGACCGGCATCGACAGGGCCAGGCAGCCCACCGAGGCGCCGGCGGTGATCGGTACCGCCGCGCAGACGGTGCCCACGGCGTACTCCTGGAGGTCCAGCACGGGCACGGTGGCGGGCTGGCTGTCCAGCTTGGAGAACAGCACGCGCTCGTTCACGATCGTCTTCGAGGTCAGTCGGGCGATCTTGTGCCGGGACAGGTGGTCCCGTCGACCGTTCTGGTCGAGCTGGGTCAGCAGGCACTTGCCGACCGCGCTGGCGTGCGCCGCCGAGCGGAAGTCGACCCACTCGTGCACCTTCGGGGTGCGCGGACTGTCCGCGAACTGGGTGATGCGGACCTCGCCGTCGACGTAGCGGCTGATGTAGACCGCCGCTCCGACCGAGTCCCGCAGTCGGTCCAGGGTGTCCTGGAGCTTGTCCTGGAGGGCCTGCTGCCGGTCGACGCCGGAGCCGAGGAGGACGAGGGAGTCCCCTATGGCGTAGGCGCCGTCGGAGACCTGGAGCACGTACCCCTCCCGGCGCAGCATGAGCAGCATCGGGGACAGGTGGGCCGAGGGCAGGCCTGTCTCACGCGCTATCTGTGCGTCGGTCACACCGCCGGTGTGCCGGGCGATCGTTTCGAGTACGCGAAGGGCGTACTGCACCGAATGGAACGGCGCGGTCGGCTCGGGCTTCAGCGCCACGGTTTTCCCCCTACCAGGTTGTTACCGCTTGCTCCCCCACGATAGCCATCAAGAGGCTTGTGTGGAGCGCCTGTTGAAGAGATTGATGGCTCAATCAAGTCCCTCTGCCTGGACCTACCCGCCTGGCATATGCCAGAGGCATGGCCGACTCGGCGGCCCGTCGGGAATGCCCCGGCCCCCTCGATGGTTCGGATTCCTCGTACGGACATGCAGGAAGCCGCGAGGGCCGCACGGGACGGGAGCGACGATGAATGACGCCGGGGACGAGGGAATCAGGGCAGCCGGGACGGGAGGCACCGCGGATCCGATCCGGGGGACCGTACGGGGGAGCGCGCCGGTCCCGCTCTCGGTGCTGGACCTCGTCACCGTCGGGGCCGGCAGCACCGCCCAGGCGTCGCTGCGCACCAGCGTGGCGATCTCCCGGCTGGCCGAATCCCGGGGGTTCCACCGGCACTGGGTGGCCGAACACCACTCCATGCCCGGCGTGGCCAGCTCCTCCCCGGCGGTGATCCTCGCCCACCTCGCCGCCCACACCTCCCGGATACGGCTCGGCTCGGGCGGGGTCATGCTGCCCAACCACGCCCCGCTGGCCGTCGCCGAGCAGTTCGGCACCCTGGAGGCCTTCGCCCCGGGCCGGATCGACCTCGGACTGGGGCGCGCGCCCGGCACGGACCCCCGTACCGCGGCCGCGCTGCGCGGAGCCGGACGGGCGGACGACGCCGCCGACGGATTCCCCCGGCAGTTGGGGGAGCTGATCCGCTTCCTCGACGACGACTTCCCCGACGGACACCCCTACGCCCGGGTGCACGCCGTGCCCGGCCCCGTGCAGGGCCCCGCCGGTCGACCGCCGATCTGGTTGCTCGGCTCCTCCGGTTTCAGCGCCCGCCTCGCCGGCGAGCTCGGCCTGCCCTTCGCGTACGCCCACCACTTCTCGGCGGCCGGCACGATTCCCGCGCTGGACCTGTACCGGCAGAGCTTCCGACCCTCGGCCGTGCTCGACGCCCCCTACGCCCTGATCGGCGCCGCGGCCCTGGCCGCCGACACCGACGAGGAGGCCCGGGCGCAGGTGCTCACGGGCGCGCTGTCGATGCTGCGGCTGCGCGGCGGGCGACCCGGGCTGGTCCCGACGCCCGAGGAGGCGGCCGCGTACCCCTTCTCGCCGCTGGAGCGGGAGTTCGTGGACGGCTGGCTGGCGAACATCGTCCACGGCACCCCCGACGAGGTCCGCGAGGGACTCGACGACCTGGTGAAGCGGACGGGCGCGGACGAGCTGATGCTGACCGCCAACGCCCACGGCGGGGAGGCCCGGTTGCGCTCGTACGGGCTCATCGCAGATGCGTACGGCATGCCGACGCAGGACTCGAACCCCGCCTGAGCGCACAAGAACGGGGTTTGGCTGGTTTGTTGCCAAAACCTTGCCCGCACATGGCTTAGTGCAGCCTTAAACCGCTCGTCACCCGGGGTGGCGAGCGGTTCTGCGTATGCCATCAGGTCTCTGACGAGGCCTTTTGGCGCCTGAGTGGTCTAGTCCTTCTTTGGTCCAAACCATTGACTGGGGGCCGGGGTGATCGCTATCACTTCTCTCACCTGAAGCTGATGCCCCCCTCCCACCCCCCGGAGTCAGTTCATGCACATCCGTAAACCCCTCGTCGCGGCCGCCGCCACGGCCGCGCTGGCAGCCGGAGCGCTGGCCGGCTTCGCGGGCCTCGGTACCGCCCAGGCCGCGGGTTCCGCGAGCACGGCGAGCGCCGGCGGCGTGAAGATCGCGTACTACGACCAGTGGAGCGTGTACGGGAACGCCTTCTACCCGAAGCACCTCGACACCCGCGGCATCGCGGGCAAGCTGGACGTGATCAACTACTCGTTCGGCAACATCCACCCCACCAACCTCACCTGTTTCGAGGCGAACAAGGCGGCGGGCGACGACAACAACCCCAACGCCGGTGACGGCGCGGGCGACTCGTACGCGGACTACCAGAAGTCCTTCAGCGCGGCCGACAGCGTCAGCGGGGTCGCCGACAAGTGGGACCAGCCGATCGTCGGCGTCTTCAACCAGTTCAAGCAGTTGAAGGCCAAGTACCCCCACCTGAAGATCAACATCTCGCTGGGCGGCTGGACCTACTCGAAGTACTTCAGCGACGCGGCCAAGACCGACGCCTCCCGCAAGAAGCTCGTGTCGTCCTGCATCGACCAGTACATCAAGGGCAACCTGCCGGTCGAGGGCGGCTACGGCGGCCAGGGCGTCGCGGCCGGCATCTTCGACGGCATCGACATCGACTGGGAGTACCCCGGCTCCTCCGGCGGTCACCTGGGCAACCACTACGCCCCCGAGGACAAGCAGAACTTCACGCTCCTGCTCAAGGAGTTCCGCAGCCAGCTCGACGCCTACGGCGCGGCCAACGGCGGCAAGAAGTACCTGCTGACCTCCGCCCTCCCGGCCGGCCAGGACAAGATCAAGTACATCGAGACGGACAAGATCGGCGCGTACCTCGACTACGCGAACATCATGACGTACGACATGCACGGCGCCTGGGACAGCGACGGCCCCACCTACCACCAGTCCCCGCTGTACTCCCCGGCCGGCGACCCGACCGACCCGATCGCCCCGGGCACCCAGAAGTACAGCATCGACAACGCCATCGACTCCTGGATCGACGGCAACCCGGCCTACGGCATCACCGGCGGCTTCCCCGCCAACAAGCTGACCCTGGGCTACGAGTTCTACTACCGCGGCTGGAAGGGCGTCCCCGCCGGGGCGAACAACGGCCTCGCCCAGTCCGCGACCGGTGCCTCCGGCGCCCGGCCCACCAGCCAGCAGGCCGGCATCGCGAACTACAAGGAACTCGGCGGCCTCGTCGACAACCCGGCGAACACCTTCTGGGACGACCAGGCCAAGGCCTCGTACTTCTACAAGGACGGCGAGTTCTTCACCGGCCTCAACCAGAAGTCCATCCAGGCCCGGGTCGACTACGGCAAGCAGCGCGGCCTGGCCGGCGCGATGATGTACTCCCTCCTCGGGCTGGACAACAACACCACGCTGCTGAACCAGATCTCGGACGCCCTCGGCGGCACCACCCAGCCGCCGACCACCCCGCCGACCACACCTCCGACCACTCCGCCCACGACCCCGCCGACCACGCCCCCGACCACGCCTCCGACGACGCCGCCCACCGGCTGCGGTTCGGTCCCGGCGTACGTCGCGGGCACGGTCTACACCGGCGGCACCGAGGTCTCCCACAACGGTCACAAGTGGAAGGCCCAGTGGTGGACGCAGAACGAGGTGCCCGGCTCCACCGGTGAATGGGGTGTCTGGAAGGACCTCGGCGCCTGCTGATCCCCCCACCCCGCGCCGAGCGCCGGCCGCCCCCGCCCCCTCCCGGGGCGGGGGCGGCCGTGTTCCGCGCACCGGCGCGCCGGGAACAACCCCCGACCGGTCTCGGGTTGACTCCGGACATGACTGCCACGCCATTCGAACCGCGCGCGCTGCTCGCGGGGAGCCGACTCGGTGTCCTCGCCACGATCAAGTCGAGCGGCCTCCCCCAACTCTCCCCCGTGATGCCCTTCTACGACAGCGAGTCGGGCCTGCTGCACGTCTCGATGACCGAGGGGCGGGCCAAGACGGCGAACCTGCGCCGCGACCCGCGAGCCGCCCTGGAGGTCACCGCCCCCGACGGCCGCTCCTGGGCCACCGCCGAGGGGCCCGTGACGCTCGTCGGCCCGGGCACCGACCCGCACGGCCCCGAGGTCGACGCGCTGGTGGACTACTACCGCCTCGCCGCCGGCGAACACCCGGACTGGGAGGAGTACCGGTCGGTGATGGTGTCCGACCGCAGGGTGCTGATGACGATGACGGTCGAGCGCGTGTACGGCGAGAAGCTCGGCTGACCGCGCGGTCCTAGCCCTCGGCCCCGGGGCGCGAGCCGATCATCTCGGCGATCCGTTCCGGGGCCACGGCCCGCGAGTACAGCCAGCCCTGGCCCGTGTCGCAGCCCACGCGGCGCAGGCGCGCCGCCTGGCCCGCGGTCTCCACGCACTCGGCGGTGACCGTCAGGCCCAGCCGGTGGGCGAGTTGGACGAGCGCCTCGACGATGGTCTCGTCGGCCGGATTCGGGTGCGAGCCCTCCTCGTAGCGGAACCCGCGGACGAAGGAGCCGTCCAGCTTCAGCACCGACACCGGCAACCGGCTCAGGTAGGCCAGGTTCGAGTACCCGGTGCCGAAGTCGTCGATGGCGATCCGCACGCCCATGTCGCTCAGCGCCTGGAGTGCCTGCAACGGCCGGCCCGCCGAGCCCATCACCGCCGACTCCGTCAGCTCCAACTGGAGCAGTTGCGGGGCCAGTCCGGTCTCGGCGAGGATCTCCGCGACATCGCCGACCAGGTCCGAGTCCCACACCTGGCGCACCGCGACGTTGACGGAGACGAACACCGGCGCGTCACTGGGCTGTTCGATCTGCCAGCGGCGCGCCTGCCGGCAGGCGGTCCGCAGCACCCACTGTCCCAACGGGACGATGGAGCCGTCCTCTTCGGCGATCCCGATGAACCGATTCGGCGTCAACATGCCGAACTGCGGGTGGTTCCAGCGCACCAGGGCCTCCACCCCGCGCACCGTCCCGCTCTCCAGGTCCACCAGCGGCTGGTACTCCAGTCGGAACTCGTCCCGCTCCACGGCCGGTCGCAGCGTCGAGGACAGGGCCTGCCGGGTCATGCGGTGCGCGTTGCGCTCCGGGTCGAAGAGGGTCCAGCGGGCCTTTCCGTCCGCCTTCGCCCAGTACAGGGTCGTGTCGGCGGCCTGCATCAGCCCCGTCGCGGAGGTCCCGGCCGCCGCCCGCTCCACCACGCCGATCGACGCGGAGACCGACAGTCGCTGACCGGCCAGGTCGAACGGCTCCTGTACGGCGTTCAACACGCTCCGCGCCAGGTCCGCGAGTTGCTCGGTACCGGTGGAGTCCTCGACGAGCAGGGCGAACTCGTCGCCGCCGAGCCGGGCCACCAGGTGCCCGCTCGTGCGCCCGTACCCGGACTGGTCGGCGCACTGCGTCAGCCGGGCCGCGACGGCCGCCAGCAGCCGGTCCCCGACCCGGTGGCCCAGGGTGTCGTTGACGGCCTTGAACCCGTCGAGGTCCAGGTAGCACAGCCCGATCCGACCCGTGCCGCCGTGCTCGTACGAGGAGTGCTCCAGAGCGGCGGAGAGCCGTTCGAAGAAGAGCGTCCGGTTGGGGAGTCGGGTCACCGGGTCGTGCATCTGGAGGTGGCGCAACCGGGCCTGGAGGTCGCGCCGGTCGCTGATGTCGGCGACCGACAGCAGGACGTCCCCGCTTCCGGGGACCGGCCCGAGGGTGACCTCGGTCCACAGCGAGTGTCCGTCGGGGTGTTTGAGGCGGCGGGTGCAGCGCAGTCGGGCCTGCCGGCCGCGGAGCACCTCCTGGTAGGCCTGCCAGGTGCGGGCCTCCGCGGCGAGGTCCACCAGGTCGGCGGCGGACCGTTCGACGAGCGCGAGCGGTTCGGCGCCCAGCAGCGCGGCGAGTGCCTCGTTGGCGGCGACGACGTGCCCGCTGCGGTCGACGACGGCCATCGCGAGATGGGCCGCGTTGAAGGCGGCCTGGTAGTCGCGTGCCCCGGACGCGCGCGGGGACCGCGGGGCCGACGCGGTGGCCGCCGCGGGTTCGCTCGACATGCCGGGCACTGCCGGCACTGCCGGGTGACGCTCCGTAGTGGCCGATCGGATGCGGTCGGCCGCCGAACCGGTTCCCTCTGAGGTTCCGCTCACCGTTGGCTCCCGCAGTGCTCGTGAGTGTCCGTGCAGGAAAGTGTGCCGATCATAGAGGCTGCCGGACGGCCCTATCCAGCGGCGTCGCCGTACGGAGGGCGGTGGTTCGCGGTGATGACGGATCGCCGGCCGATCGACGCGTGATCGTTCCTGCGCGGCTGTGAACGCCCGGGGGTCGCAACTGATCTCCCGTGACCGGTCGTGACGTTCTGTAGGCGCGTCCGTGAAGTCCGGGGGTCACCGACTTGACGTATCGCTCACTCGTGTGGGGCAGCGGAACAGGGCATTGGTAAGACAATCGCCTCAAGGTGGATGGAAGGGTACAAATCCACCACCGGAGGTCGATGTGCCGCGACAGCAGACACCCGGGGGAGTGGACCGCTCCCGCATCCGAAGTACGGCGGCCGTCGTCACTTCCATGGCGGCGCTCGCCGCGATGTCGCTCGTCGCCACCCCCGCGGCGTCCGCCTCCGGCGCCGGTCCCTGCGCGCTGACCCGTACGGCGGCGCACCACTCCCTCGGGCTGGACACCTGGAACGGCGCCTACCCCAGGCCCGAGCGCACCCTGAACGCGGTCATGGTCTTCCTCTCCTTCCCCGACCATCGCACCGCCGTCACCCCCGAGCAGCTGACCGGCGACTACTTCCCCGCCACCAGCGAGTTCTTCCAGCGGGCCTCGTACGGGCGCTTCCGGCTGGTCCCGCACCCGCGGAGGCAGTGGATCCGCATGCCCAAGCCGTCCACGGCGTACGGCATACAGCGCGACTGGGCCCCCGAGGACCGGGCGGCCTACCTGCGGGACGCCGTCGCCACCGCCGACCCCGAGGTGGACTTCAGTCAGTACGACGTCGTGTACTTCGTCGCCGACCCGGACGCGCCCGGGGTGGACTCGGACGCCACGAAGGTCGTCAACTTCGACCGGCCCATCCGGGCCGACGGCACGGACCTGCGGCGGATCGTCACCGTCTTCGAGCAGCACCCGCCGGACCGCAACGTCCTCGCCCACGAGACCGGGCACGTCTTCGACCTGCCCGACCTCTACCACCGACCGTCCGACGGCAAGGGCGACTGGGACACGTACGTCGGCGACTGGGACGTCATGGGCAGCCAGTTCGGCATGGCCCCGGACCTGTTCGCCTGGCACAAGTGGAAGCTGGGCTGGCTGAGCCCCTCCCAGGTCGACTGCGTGCGCTCCGGCTCCTCGCTGCACACCCTGCAACCGCTCGCGGAGGGCGTGCCCAACGGAGGTACCGGCGGCACCCGGCTGGCCGTGGTCCGCACCGGCCCCGGCAGCGCCATCGCCATCGAGGCCCGGGGCTCCGCCGGCAACGACGGGGACACCTGCACCGAAGGCGTCCTGATCTACCGGGTCCGCAACGAGCCGGCCTCGGGCGGCGGGCCGATCGAGGTACTGGACGGGCATCCGGGCACCGAGGCCTGCTGGGACCGGTCCGTGTACCCGCCGCTGGCGGACGCCCCGCTGGAGGTCGGCGAGACGTTCACGGTGCCGGGGGAACGGATCCGCATCGAGGTGGCGGACCGGACCCAGTCCGGCGCGTACACCGTGAAGATCACCACGTAGCCGCGCGGGCCCCGGTCCGAAGGGCATCGCGGGCACGAAAAAGGCCCCCACTCGCGTGGGGGCCTTTCTCCGTCTGTGCGCCGCCAGGGACTCGAACCCCGGACCCGCTGATTAAGAGTCAGCTGCTCTAACCAACTGAGCTAGCGGCGCTTGGTGACGAGCTAGACATTAGCATCAGGATCGGCCGAACCAAAAATCGATACCTGCAGGCGGGCGGCGTGCAGGAAGGCCCAGAGCAGCGAATCGGCGCCCGGCAGCCAGGGCCGCCGGGAGTCCGGGGCCACCAGCCAGCGGGACGGCCCCGGAGAGGGCGCCAGCGGGGGCACGGTGACCGCGTCGCCCCGGCCGTGACAGAGCGGGGCGGCCGTGCTCTCGCCCCACTCCTCCCAGGCGAGCAGCGCCGGCAGCCGCTGGGCGGTGCCCGGCGCGGCGAAGAGCAGCGTCCGGCCGCGGTGCACGGCGGCGGGCCCGGAACCGGGCCCCTCGGCCCACAGCAGGTCGAGCATGCGGCGCCCGAGCACGAGCGGGACGTTGACGACGTCGAAGGCGGTCCCGCAGGGCAGCGCGGCCGGAGCGGCGGGCCGCGCCCGCCACGCGGCGAGCGTGTCGTGGGGCAGGGCGCACGCGGAGGCGAGCCAGGCCGCGCCCTCGGAGGTGACGAGGGTCGCGGACGCGGGGGAGGTGCGGACTTCGAGGGCGGCGCAGCCTGTCAGAGTCGTCATGCCCCCAGGTCTACCGGGGGTAGCCCGACCAATCCGGGGAGTTACCGGAATCCGGGACAGGGGCGACCGGCCGGGGGTATGGTGCGCCCCGCATATGCCAGATGTGACGTGCGCCGCACCCGGATCCGGATGCGGCGTACGGCCGGCCTCGGTTCGCCAGGGCCTAGGGGCCGTCCGGGTGGCCGTCCCGCAGCAGGGTCTCGCCGAACTCGATCATCTTGACCGCGTAGTCCTCGGTCCACTCCGCCTGCTCCGCGATGGCCGCCGCGGGCAGCCGGTCGAACCGGCGCGGGTCGGCCAGCTGCGCCGCGGCGACGGCCTGGAACTCCACCGCGCGCTCCTGGGCCGCCCGGAAGGCCAGCGTCAGCTCGGTCGCACGGGTCAGCAGCTCCCGCGGGTCGTCCATCGACTCCAGGTCGAAGAAGTGCTCCGGGTCCGTTGCCACCTCGGAAGGCTCGAAGAGCAGCGGCGCGGGCCGCAACCTCCGCTCGGTGCGCTCGGGCTCTGCCATGCGTGTCCTCCTGCTGCGCGTACGTCGTCCCTTCAGGGCCACCCTCCATTGTCCAACGTCGCGCAAGAGTGCACCCGGGGTGTCAGACGCCCGCCGGCTCCTTCGCGAGCGCCGCGATGTCGTCGAACACGCCGGTGAGCCCCTCCGCGAGCCCCTCCGGAGCCTCGAATCCCTCGTCCGTGACCAGCGCGTTGATGCCGGGGACGGCCACCGACCGCTCGGCGGGCAGCATGCCCAGACGGGTCAGGACCGGGCGCAGCATCTCGGCGGCGGGCGCTCCGCCGGTCGGGCCCGCGCTGTAGCTGACGATGCCGACCGGCTTGCCCCGCCACTCGCGGTAGAGGAAGTCGATGGCGTTCTTGAAGGGGGCGGTGTAGCCGCCGTTGTACATCGGCAGGACGAACAGCACGGCGTCGGACGCGTCGATCAGCGCGCTCCACGCCAGCGTGTGCGGATGGGTGTAGATGCCGCTGGAGGCGTACTCCGGCTCGTCCAGGAAGGGCAGCGCGATCTCGGCGAGATCGATCGGGGTGACCTCGAACGCGCCGTGCTCGCGGGCCCTGCCGACGACCCACTCGGCGAGCGGGCGCCCGGAGGAGGTGGGGCGGGTCGCGGCGTAAATGACGTGCAGACGGGTCATGGGGCGTTCGTTCCTTCGGCTGTCGGTGCGGTGTGTCGGGGGCAGTCTGGTGGGTGACGTGGCCCCCCGGCAAAGCCGCGGACGGGTGAGGCGCCACAACCGGGCGGGCGCGGCCCCACCGAGGACGTCGGCGCCCGAACTCCCGCCTCAGGGCCGCCAGGCCACCCGATGCTCCGCCAGGTGCGCCAGCACCGAGTGGTTGGCCTCCCAGCCGTCCGGGAACTTCACCGTCACCCCCAGCTGTACCGGCTCCGAGGACGGATGGTCGTCCAGGAGTTCCGCTATGCCCGCCCGGGCCACCACCACACAGGCGTGCCGGTGTCGGGACGCCAGCACGCACAACCGCCCCGTCTCCAGGTGGAACGCGGTCGCGTCCGGCCGCCCCGACAGCGGGTGCAGCACCACCGTCAGGTCGAACTCCCGTCCCTGGAGCCGGTTCGCGGTGTCCACCGTCACCCCCGGGACGCCCAGCGCCGTCAGCGCCGCCCGCACGGCGGCGGCCTGGTCCCGGTGGGCGGTGCCCACCGCGATCCGGTCGGCGGTCAACGGCGCGGGTCCCGCCGACTGTTCGTCCTCCGTCACCGCACCCCGGTCCAGCGCCCGGCGCACCACCAGGGCCACCGCCCGCACCGCCTCCGGGTCCGTCCGCGGCGTGTGTCGCGCGGGCAGCTCCAGCAGGCCCCAGCCCGACTCCGCGGCCTCGTCCAACACCCGGTCCGGCCCCGAACCGTCCGAGGCGACCCCGTACGACAGCTTCCGCTCACCGGGGCCGGTGCCGCTGCGGAACCGGCTGTACGGGTAGAACGCCCGCGACACCAGCGGCGCGGCCGACGCGGGCAGCCGCCAGGACACCGGCAGCCGGTGCTGCGGCAGGTGCGGGTTGTGCGCCAGCAGGGTGGACACCGCCGAGGCGGAGGGGTCGTACGACAGCCCGGCCCACTGCTCCGCGCCGACCACGCTGAACGGGTCGAGCTGCCCGGGGTCGCCCACGAACAGCGCCCGCTCGAACAGCCCGGCCACGGCCAACAGCGCGTCGGAACGCATCTGGTAGGCCTCGTCCACGATGGCGTGCTCCCACGGATCCGTGTCCTTCACGTACGCCCACTTCGCCGCCGTCGAGATGGTGATCGGCAGCTCGGCGAGGTCGGCCGGCTTCGCCGACAGGGTCACCGAGGGCAGCTCGCGCAGCGCCGGGTCGTAGGCGTCGCCGTCGCTGCTGTGCAGCCGGCCGACCTTCAGCCCCGGATCCTTGCCGTGCAACCGCAACACCAGGTCGTCGACCTGCGCGTTCGTCTGCGCGACCACCATCAGCCGGCGCCCGGCGGCGGCCAGCTCCCGGGCGGCCCGGACCACGAGCGTGGACTTGCCGGCGCCCGGCGGGGAGTCGACGACCACGCCCCGATCCGCGCCGTGCAGGGTGTCGTGCAGGATGGCGGCGGTCGCCCGGTCTGCGGCCGCTCCCGGATCGAAACTCACAACAGGTCCTCGGCGGTCACGGGATCGGGCGCGGGCAGGTGCGGTCGGTCGGCGCTCAGGTGCGCCGGCGGCCCGCCGTGCGTCCACGGGGTCTTCTCCGGCTCGGGCAGCCTGGGGCCGCCGCGCGCGTCGTGCTCGAACAGCGTCCAGCAGAGCCGGTCGCCCTTCTCCGGCACCGAGCCCAGGGTGGGCTCCTTGCCGCCGCCCATCTTGTCGAGCAGCCGCAGCACGATCCGCCCCGCCTCCTCGAACCGCACGAACTCGGCCGCCTGCGGGCGTCCGTCGAGCGAACGGAACACCTTCCCGCCCCCGCCGTCCGCCAGCTGCGGCCGGTCCTCGGTGTCCACCGTCACCAGCGGGCGCGGCCGCGGCCGTTTGGCCTGCGTCCACTCCATGACCACTTCGGTGACCTCGCCGGCGAAGGCCTCCCCGGACAGCCGCCGACCCGCCATCACCAGGGGGTCGTCCAGCGCCTCCTGGGCGTCGAGACGGACCTGTTCGGTCTCGCGCGTGGCCAGCTTCTGGGCGGCCGTCACCGCGTCGTCGCGGCGCGGCTGCGGGGGCTCGCCGGCCCGCACCCGGTCGCGGTGCCCGGTGTACGACCAGCGGTCGCGGGTCCAGCGCTCCTCGGTCCGTTCCCCGGCGGGCAGCGCGCGCACCAGCTCCAGCGCCCGCCACACCGCCTCCCACGTGGGGCGCATCTGGTCCGCGACGAGTTCCCGGACGTCCCGCTCGGCCCGCTCGACGGCGGCCGGATCGCCCGAGGCGCGCGCCGCGTCGTAGCGGGCCATCGCCGGGGCCAGCAGCCGGTTGTCGAAGGCGGGGTCGGTGGCCGGTCCGGCGGGCGGGACCAGCAGCCCGCCCCGCGGGTCCCGGGCCACCTCGGCGCGCAGGGCCGCCTCCGCGCCGGATTCCCCCTCCGGAGGGGCGATCCAGGCGAGCAGGGCGCCCAGGTGCTGGTCCTCCAGGTTGCTCTGGCCCGTCGCCCAGTGCCGACCGAGCAGGTCCGTCGCCGACAGCAGCATCGAGGAACCGGGCACCCGCGCCCGCTCCCCGAGGTGCGTGAACCAGCGCCCCAGCAGCGGCACCCGGGCCGGCGCCGGATACGGGTTCTCCGGGTCCTCCTCGGCCGTCCGCCGGAACCGCATCGACCGGCCGAGGAGCCGTACGTACTCCACGCCCGCCCGGCTGGGCACGATCAGTTGGGGGGCGTCCAGGCACAGCTCGGCGGCGACCTTGCTCTTGGCGCCCGTCTCGGGATCGGTCTCGTTGCGCTCGACGAGCTCGACGTCGTCCGCGTACCCGTCCACGTACGGCAGGACCAGGTCGGCCAGCTCCGCGAGGAACGTCCAGCGCAGGTCGCGGTCGCGCGGCTGCGGGACCACGAGCAGCGTCGGCTCCGCCGGATCGGTGCCGACCAGGGCGCCCAGCGGCGCCCCGGCCTCGCCGGCGGTGGTCAGCGGCACGACGACCAGCGGGCGCTCGCTCAGATGCCGGTGCCGCACGGTCGCCAGTGCCTGGGCGCGGCCCGCCCGGACCGCCTCCAGGCGCGCGAGGGTGTTCAGCAGGGGCATGCGGTCGCCTCCGGGGACGTCCGGGCGGGGACGAGGGCGAGGGCCTCGGCGCGCAGCCGGGCGGCCTGGTGCAGCGCGGCCGCGATCGGGTCCTCGGCGCGGCCCGCCCCGGAGGCCGCCGCGAGGGCCGCCTCCACGGTGGTCAGACCGCCCAGTTCGCCCCGCAGGGACCGGCCGAGCGCGGTCACCTCGTCGGAGTCGCGGGCCCGCTCCCGGCAGTGGAAGGCCAGCTCGCAGGCGGCCAGGCACTCGGGGGCGTACGCGGCGGTGACGGCGGACACCGCCTCGGTCAGTTCCTCGGCCGGCCGGGCGGGATCGAAGCAGGTCCCCTCCGGCAGGGCGGCGGCCAGCTCCTCGACGCGGGTCAGCCGCTCCAACTGGCGCCGGGTCACGGCGCGTTCGCGCCGCACGTCGACGAGTGCCGCGGTGGGCAGGTTGGAGAAGTCCTTGGGGCAGACCAGCACGACCCGGTGACCCACGGTGGAGCCGGGCAGCTTCTCCGCGGTCCTCTCCAGGGCCAGCACGTACACGGCGGCCTGCCGCGCGGCGGCGCCCACCTTCGCCGCGTCGGCGCCCCCGTCGATCATCGGGAACGACTTGATCTCCACGACGGTCCACTGACCGTCGGGGTGCACGACGACGGCGTCCGGCTCCAGGTACGCGGGCGTGCCCGCCACCTCCAAGGCCAGCATCGGGTGGTCGAGGAGCGTCCAGGTCCCGGCGGCCGTGGCCTCGCGCAGGGCCAGCGCCGTGCGGGCGGCACGTCCCTCGGGGCCGGCGGCGGTGAGATCGGGCACCGGGGTGGCCGGCCCGGGCGGCTCGCCCCCGGCGCCGAGCCGTTCGTGGACCAGGCGCAGGAGTTCGGCCCCGCCGTCGCCCTTGACCTTGGCCTCGAAGGAGTTGCCGCGCACTATGGCGAACTGGGACTGCCCGAAGGGGGCGGGGGAGCCGAGGGCCTGCGCGAGGGCGGTCTTGTCCACCCCGGCCCCGTCGAGCAGGGCCCGTCTGCCGCAGCCCGGGTTGGCGGCGAGCGCGGCCAGCGCCCGGGCGTCGAGCGGGCGGGGCGGCACGGCGGGGCCGCGCAGGTCAGCGAGCCGCTGCCGCAGTGTCGTCGTCTGCGGTGTTCTCTGCGGAGGGCCGCCGGTCGGGTAGGAGCTCACGGGCGGAAGTGTCCCATCCGCCACTGACAATCGTGGTCTTACACCGGAAACCGGCTGTTCCCGAGCGGAACCGGCGGGCCGGGAGCAGGCCCAGACCCATCACGGCGGCCCCGGCGACGACGTCCAGGAAGTCGTGGTTGGCCGTGCCCATGACCACCAGCGCGGTGGCGGCCGGGTAGGCGATCCCCAGGGCCCGCGCGAGGGGGTGCCGGGCGTGGGCCCCATCGAGGGGGCCGCTGCCTGTCAGTCATGGGGTGCAGGACGCTTGCGCGACCGGGGGAGTTGGCCGGTGTACGGGTGATGGATGATGGACGAACGACGGAACCGCCTCGAAAGCGGGCCGATCCGTACACATCCACATGTACCGGGAGAAATTCACATGGCCCCCCGCATCCTGCTGGCCCGCCACGGCCAGACGGCGTGGTCGCAGCTCGGCAAGCACACCGGACGCACCGACGTGCCCCTGCTGGAGGAGGGCCGGCGGGGCGCGAAGCTGCTGGGAGAACGGCTGGCGCGCGAACCGTGGGCGGGCCTGCCCGGCCTGGAGGTGCGCACCAGCCCCCTGGTCCGCGCGAGCGAGAGCTGCGACCTGGCCGGCTTCGGGGCCCGCGCCGAACCCTGGGACACCCTGATGGAGTGGGACTACGGCGACTACGAGGGCATGACCCCGGCCGAGATCCAGGCGATCCGCCCCGGCTGGCTGATCTGGCGCGACGGGGTCCCCGGCGGCGAGTCCGTCGCGGACGTCGCCGCCCGCGCCGACGAGGTCGTCGCCTGGGCCCGCTCGGCCGAACGCGACGTCCTCGTCTTCGCCCACGGCCACGTCCTGCGCACGCTCGCCGCCCGCTGGCTCGGCTTCGAGGCCTCCTTCGGCGCCCGGATCCGGCTGGACCCCACCTCCCTGTCGGTGCTGGGCTGGGCGTACGGCGAACCCGCGCTGGAACGCTGGAACGACACCGGCCATCTGGACGGCTGAGCGTCGCCGACGAAGCGTCGCCCCGGTCGCCCCGGATCGGACCGGCCGGGGGGTCCCGCGGGCGTCAGGCCGTCGCGTGGCGGGCCAGGAAGGCGCCGACCCGCGGTGAACGCTGCTGCGGCACCAGCGTCTTGGCCGTCCCCGCCAGTATCGACCTGACCCGGGTCGACTGGACCTCGGCGAGCAGGTCCAGCACCCGGGTGCCCGCCCAGGCGGCCTCGTCGGGCGCCCCCGCGTGCGCCAGGTTGTCGGCCAGCTCGGCGGTGTAGAGGGCCACGTTCCGGGCGAAGTGCGGGTCCTGGAGGTCCGCCGCCCGACGGGCGTGCCGGGCCGCGCGCGCGTGCTCCCCGAGCGCCGCCCAACACCGGGACTCCAAGGACTCCAACTCGGCCTCCCCGAAGAACGACATCCACTCGGGGTCCGCGCCCGCCGCGCCCCGCGAGAACTCCGTGTGCGCCCGGGTCAGCGCCTCCTCGCAGGCCCTGCGGTCGTCCAGCCCCGCCCACCCGCCCGCCTCCCGCAGGGCCAGCAGCGACAGCAGCCGGGGCGAGCCCAGCGCGCGGGCCGCGCGCCGGCCCGCCTGGGCCGCCCGCACCGACTCGCGCGGCCGCCCGCAGTCCCGGGCCAGGAACGCCATGTTGCTGAAGGCGTGTGCCTCCAGGGCGGAGTCGCCGGACACCCGGGCCGTCGCCAGGGCCTCCGCGTAGTGCGAGCGGGCGTCCTCGAAACGGCCCGAGTCGTGCGCCAGCCACCCCACCGACACCGCCAACTCGCCCGCCCCCGAGTGCAGTCGGTCCTCGGTGGACTGCCGGGTGGCGCCGGCGTCGAGCAACGCGTAGGCCGTGCGCAGGGGTTCGGCCGCCCTTCGGTACAGGGCGTCGGCCCCGTGCCGGTCGTCCAGCAGACGGATCTGACGCACGGCCTCCTCGACGGCGGCGGCCTCGGACTCGCCGGCCCGCGAGGGGAACCGGCGGGAATCGCCGAGCAGGGTGAGGCCGAGCGTCGCGGCCGCCACGGTCGCGGAGCCGCCCGCCATGAACGCGCGACGCAGCACGTCGCTCTCCTTGGAACGGTGGATGAGGTGGGGGAAGGAGGGGGACGTCGGGGCGCCGCGCTGCGCGGAGCGCCCGCGCACCGCCTCACGCGGGGAGAATCCCAGGTCGGCGAGGGTGCGACCGGGGAACATGTGCAGGAACACGCGCTCGTAGGCGTAGTTGGGACAGCGGATCTCGCCGGACTCCACCCGCCCGATGTAGCGGGCGTCGCAGGAAACCGTTTCGCCGATCTCCCGTGCGGCCCGGCGGACCGAGGCCGCGAACTCGGCCGGGGAACGCGCTCCGCGCAATCGCCGGAAGGAGGAGTTGGGTGAGTGGGGGGACGCCGCCATGGACGTGGCCTCTCTGGACTTCGGGCTTTCCTCAGACTGTGCCCGGCGCGCATGAAGGTACCGCCGGCGAAGGACCGTTCATGCGGTGTTTGGCTACAAAACGGATATCTCACCCGCGATCCGCCATGAACTGCCATCCTTTGCGGCATCGTTGCGCCGCACCCGTTGACGTCCCACCGCGTTGAACCCATGCGGAGTGGCTCGTACGCGGATCGAGGAGGGGTTCCCTTGGTGGAGGGCGGCATGGAGAGCATCGGAACGAACACCACGCCCGAGCCCCGGGCGGTCGGGACGCTGGACACCCTCGACGCGCCGGACCCGGCCGAGGCGCCCGACCTGGTGACCGTGCCCACCCGGCAGGGCCTGGAGGCGGTCGACATCATCCGTCGGGCCACCCACCACACCGCTCCCGGCGTCGGCCCCGTCCTGCACGACGGCTCCGGCGACACCCTCGGCTTCCTCGTTCCGCCCGGCACCGCCGACGCCTGGGACCTGCCCGGCAGCGCCTGCACGCAGACCAACGGACGAGGCCTGCGCATCGGCGACACCCAGCTCTGCGCCTCGTCGCCCGTGGACGGCACCGGATGGCTGCTGCCCCCGGAGGCCGTCGGACCCGTCACCGACCCCGACGTGCTGCGCGCGGCACTCGGCGAGGCCGCCCGACTGATCGAGGCGGCGGACAACTGCCGCTGATGCCCTGACCGGCGATAATGGGCGCATGGCAGGGAAGAGCAAGGGCAGCGGGCGCAGGGGCGCCGTGGAGCCGGTCGTCGGGCAGGTGGACGGCGGCCGGGCGGAGTTGGCCCCCGATCGCGAGCGAGCGGGCGCCTGGACCCTGCTGATCGACGGGGCGCCGCAGTCACACGTCGACCTCACCGACCCCGGGTACCTGGACTTCGCGTACCAGCGCCGGATCGGCCACCTCATCGACCTCGTCGCGCCCGCCCGGCAGCCCCTGAACGTGGTGCACCTGGGCGGCGGAGCCTTCACCCTGGCCCGCTACACCGCGGCGAGCCGCCCCCGCTCCACCCAGCAGGTGGTGGAGATCGACGCCGGCCTGGTGGCCTTCGTACGGGAACACCTGCCGCTGGACCCGCAGGCACGGGTCCGGGTGCGGGCCGTGGACGCGCGCGCGGGCCTCGCCAAGGTGCCGGACGGCTGGGCCGACCTGGTCATCGCGGACGTGTTCGGCGGCGCCCGCACCCCGGCCCACCTGACGAGCGCCGAGTTCCTCGACGACGTACGCCGGGCCCTGGCACCCGGCGGCTGGTACGTGGCCAACCTCGCCGACGGCCCGCCGCTGGCACACCTGAAGGGCCAGATCGCCACCGCCGCCACCCGGTTCACGGAACTGGCCCTGGCCGCCGACCCCGTGGTGTGGCGGGGGAAACGCTTCGGCAACGCCGTGCTCGTGGCCGCCGACCGGGAGCTGCCGGTCGCGGAGTTCACCCGGCGCGTGGCCACCGATCCCCACCCCGGGCGGGTGGAGCACGGTCGGGCGCTCGCGGACTTCGCGGGCGGCGCGGCCCCGGTGACCGACGCCTCGGCGGTGGCCTCGCCGGAACCCCCGCCGTCGGTGTTCCGCTAGGCCTCGTCGTCCGCGTCCCGCCGGGCCAGTTCGCGCAGGCGGCGCTTGTCCGGCTTGCCGCGGTCCGTCAGGGGGAGGGCCGGCAGCCAGAACACCCCCGTCGGGCGGTGGTCCCGCGCCAGTTCCCGCTCCACCAGCGCGCACGCCGCGTCGGCCGCCTCCCCGGACGGGTCCGCACCGGCGGCCGGCACCAGGAAGGCGCACACCTCCTCGCCGGTGACCTCGTGGAACCGGCCCACCACCGCGGCCTCCGCCACCGAGGGATGCCGGGTCAGCGCCGTCTCCACCGGCCCGCAGTAGATGTTCTCCCCGTCCACCATCACCACGTCCTTGACCCGGTCGTCGAGGTACAGGTACCCGTCCGCGTCGAAGTGCCCGAGGTCCCCGGTGCGCAGCCAGCCGTCACGCAGCACCTCCGCCGTCTGCCCTGGCCGCTTCCAGTAGCCGGCCATCACCGTCGCGGACCGCACCCACACCTCGCCGGTGTCGCCCTCCGCGCACGCGCTCCCGTCCGCCGCACGGACCCGCGCCGTCACCCCGGGCACGGGCCGGCCCACCGAGCCGAGGAGTTCCGGGCGGTCGCCGGCCGCCGCCTCGTGGTCGGCCGCGGTGAGCCGGCAGATCACCCCCGACTCGTTCATCCCGTACCCCTGCCGCCACTCCTTGCCGGCCCCCCAGCCGGTCAGCGCCCGCCGCAGCCGCTCCGGGTGGACGGGCGCGTCGCCGTACGAGACCTGCTCCAGGCCGGGCACCCCGGCTGCGGTCACGGGGTCGTCCAGCAGCCGGTAGACCATCGAGGTCGTCAGGTACGTGGACACGGGCCCCAGCCGGCGGCAGGCCTCGGCGAACCCCCTCGTGTCGAAGGGGCCGAGGACCTCGCTGCGGCCACCCGCCCGCAACTGTTCCAGGCAGCGGCCCCCGGACCGCTGGGCCAGGGAGGTCACCGACAGGTAGACCCGCTCCGCGCTCCGGCCGCGATCGGCCTTGCGGGCCGCCATCGCCCCGAACGTGGAGGCCACCCCCTTCGGGCGGCCCGTCGTACCGCCCGTGTACGTCACCCGGGCCACGTCCTCCTCGCGGGCCCGTACCGGTACCGGCGTCGCGTCCAGGGCGCGGGCCGACTCCAGCAGCGCGCCCACGGTCACCCGGGCGACCCCGGTGTCCGGGACCGGGGTGTCGTGGACCACCAGCGCCGGTTCGCAGTCCCGCAGCAGGAACTCCAGGCCGTGGGTGGCCGGTCCGACGACGACCTGGGTCAGCCGGGCACCCAGCAGGTGCGCCGCCAACCGTACGAGCAGCTGCTCGGGCGGGTTGCCGGCCGTCACGCAGGCCAGCCCCGACCCGCGGCCGACGCCCAGCCCGGACAGGGCGCCGGCCAGCCGGTACGCCTCCGACAGCACCTCGTCGAAGGTCAGCAGCCAGGAGGGGCCGGCGCCGAGCGCGGGTACGCCCGCGTGCCGCTCGCACGCCTCGATCAGGTCCGTGACGTACCGCGCGCCACCCATGTCCGCCGTCCCTCCCTCGTCACCACAGGTCGGTGCCGACCGTAGCCGAGGGGGCCGCGCGGACCCCCGGCCGGCTCAGGGATCCACGATCTCCACGCGCGGGGCCGTGTCGTGCCAGGTGCAGAACACCGACACCTCGCGGCTCTCCCTGGTGAAGGTGACCCGGATCCAGAAGTCCTGCTTCCACACCTGCATGCGCCAACCGGCCGCCGGGGTGGCCGACACCAACTCGGCCGAGGACTTCCCGATGTCGAAGGCCACCCGACCGCCGGACACCGAGTACCCCTTCACGTCGTCCCCGCCGGACCCGTCGTCCGGCTGCCGGTACGGGCGCGGGCTCGGCGACGCGGACGGCGGCTTCGGCTTCCCGGCGGACGGCGTGGCCGACGGGGACGGGGCCGAGGACGAGGGGGAGGGCGACGGGGACGCGGGCGGCGGAGCGGGGGAGGACGGCGGATCCGTGTGGTGCGTCGAGGAGGACAACGGCACCGCGGTCAGCGGGACCGCGAGCGGAGGATCGTAGGCGGTGCCGGACATGACGGTGTGCACGCCCCACCACGACAGCGTCACCGCCGCCGCCGTGGACAGCGTCCACGCCATGGCATGTACAAGTCCTCTCAGCATCACGGCACATACTGCACCACCCGTCACAGAGATGGCCCGGCGCCTCCCGGCATCCCCCGAATGGACTACGGTGCCGCCATGGCAAGTGTGCTCGTGGTCGAGGACGACCAGTTCGTACGTTCCGCCCTCATCCGGCACCTGACCGAGGCCTCCCACACCGTGCGGAGCGTCGGCACGGCCCTGGAGGCGCTGCGCGAGGTCGCGCACCACCGCTTCGACGTGGTCATCCTCGACCTCGGACTGCCCGACCTGGACGGGGCCGAGGCCCTGAAGATGCTGCGCGGCATCACCGACGTCCCCGTCATCATCGCGACGGCCCGCGACGACGAGGCCGAGATCGTCCGGCTGCTCAACGACGGCGCCGACGACTACCTCACCAAGCCGTTCTCCGTCGAACACCTCTCCGCCCGGATGGCCGCCGTCCTGCGCCGCTCCCGCGCCGCCGCCGGCGTGGAACCCCCCTCGCGGGTCCTGCGGGTCGGCGGACTGGCCATCGACCCGCTGCGCCGACAGGCCGAACTCGACGGGGCGGTCCTCGACCTCACCCGGCGGGAGTTCGACCTGCTGGCCTTCCTCGCCGGCCGGCCCGGCGTGGTCGTGTCCCGACGGGAACTGCTCGCCGAGGTGTGGCAGCAGTCGTACGGCGACGACCAGACCATCGACGTCCACCTGTCCTGGCTGCGCCGCAAGCTCGGCGAGACCGCCGCCAGCCCCCGCTACCTGCACACCCTGCGGGGTGTGGGCGTCAAACTGGAGCCGCCGGCGTGAGATGGGCGCTGGTCAAGGTGTGCCTCGCGGTCACGGCCATGGTGGTCGTGGCCTTCGCCGTACCCCTCGGGCTCGTGGTCCAGGAAATGGCCAGCGACCGGGCCTTCTCCAACGCCGAACGACAGGCCGCCACCATGGGGCCCACCCTCTCCATCACCACCGACCCCGTCCAACTGCGCAAGGCCGTGGAGTCCACGCAGATGGGCGCCGCCGGGCGGATGGCCGTCCACGTGCCCGCGATCGGCGACGACGCCCCCGTCGACATCGGTGACGGCTGGGCCGGGGAACACGCCGTCACCCAGACCCGCAAGATGGGCCGCGCGACCACCGCCAAGGTGTCCGGCGGCGGCTCGGCGCTCCTCCAGCCCACCGCCCTCGGATCCGGGGACATCGCCGTGATCGAGATCCACGTGCCGGAGAGCGAGGTCAGCAACGGGGTCGCGACCGCCTGGATGGTCCTCGCGGGCGTCGGACTCGCCCTGATCGTGGGCTCGGTGGCGGTCGCGGACCGACTCGGCGCCCGCCTCGTGCGGCCCGCCGAACGGCTCGCCGACGCCGCCCACCAGTTGGGCGAGGGGCGGCTCGGGGCACGCGTACCGGAGGACGGCCCCAAGGAACTCCGCTCGGCGGCCGTCGCGTTCAACTCCATGGCGGACCAGGTGGTGGAACTCCTCGCCAACGAGCGGGAACTCGCCGCCGACCTCTCGCACCGGCTCCGCACCCCCCTCACCGTGCTGCGGCTCAACGCGGCCTCCCTCGGGGACGGCCCGGCCGCCGACCACACCCGGGCGGCGGTGGAGCAACTGGAACGCGAGGTCGACACGATCATCCGTACCGCCCGCGAACAGCG
The DNA here is from genome assembly GCF_041431415.1 of Streptomyces sp. NBC_00513. Taxonomy (GTDB): domain Bacteria; phylum Actinomycetota; class Actinomycetes; order Streptomycetales; family Streptomycetaceae; genus Streptomyces. Next base: position 3,110,450 of record NZ_CP107845.1, on the reverse strand, counting down.
CTCCCCCCACACCTCGGTGGGCGCGGGCTGCGACGCCTCCGAGGTGATCCGCGACCGCATGGACTTCTGGTCGGCGCTCGCCGAGGACGAGGGGCGCGAGGTTCGGCTGGCGGGCGTGGACCGCACCGTACGGATCCCCGTGGCCAGGGCCGAACTCGTGGCCGCCCTGGACGCCATGCTGGGCAACGTCTTCCGGCACACCCCCGAGAACACCCCCTTCGCGGTGGACGTCCACGACGCCGGGGACGCCGTCATCGTGCTCGTCTCGGACGCGGGACCGGGCATCGACGACCCGGACGCGGCGCTGCGCCGCGGCAACGACGGCGGCCGCGACGGTTCGACCGGCCTGGGCCTGGACATCGTGCGCCGGGTCGCGGAGTCCACGGGCGGCGACGTCCGGCTGGGGCGCTCGGTGCTCGGCGGGACCGAGGTAAGGGTGTGGATCGCGCTGGACGGCCGGGCACGGGGCGAGGCACGCCGCAGCCGGCGCAAGCGCCGGGGCGACTGACGGGTCGACTGACGGGCGAGGGAGTCGTCGTCGGGGTCGGGGCGGGTCGGGTTGGGGGGGGCCGGTCGGGTCCGTGGGGGTCGAGCGGGTCCCTCGCCGGTCGGTCCGGTTCGGGGGCGGACCGGGCCGGGGTCGGGTTGGGCCGGTCGGGGGCGGTCGAGACCGTGTGCGGGCGGTCCGGGGCGCGCCTGGCGGCCCGTGCGCCGGCGGGTCGGTACGGTCCCACGGCACGGTTCGCGGCGCCGGCCGCCACGGACCTCTTCCCCCGCACGACATCGGCACCCGGATCGGACGTGAGCATGCGCTACGCAGTGCTGGGCACGGGCACGGTCGGCCGCACGATCGCCGGCCGCCTGCTCGACCTGGGCCACGAAGTGGTCATCGGAACCCGTGTCCCCGAGGCCACCCGCCAACGCACCGAGTTCGCCGACGGGCGCCTCCCGGTGGCGACCTTCGCGCAGGCCGCGAGCGAAGGCGAGACGCTGATCAACGCCACGAACGGGCTGGCGAGCGTCGCCGTGCTGCGGGAGGCGGGCGCGGCGGACCTGGACGGCCGGATCCTCATCGACGTCGCGAACCCGCTGGACTTCGCGGAGGGATTCCCGCCCCGGCTGGACGTGGTCAACGACGACAGCCTGGGGGAGATGCTCCAGCGGGCGTTCCCCGGACTCCGGGTGGTGAAGACGCTCAACACGATGAACTGCCGGATCATGGTCGACCCGGCGCGGGTCCCCGGGGACCACCAGGTGTTCCTGTCCGGGGAGGACCCCGACGCGAAGCGGGCCGTGCGAGAACTGCTCCACTCCTTCGGCTGGCCGGACGCCCGCATCCTGGACCTCGGCGGCATCGAGACCGCCCGCGGCACGGAGATGCTGCTGCCGCTGTGGCTGCGCCTGATGGGCACCTTGGGACACGCGGACTTCAACTTCCGCGTCGAGGCGGCCGAGGCGGGGACGGGCCGACCGGCCTGAGGCGGGGTGGCCGGGTCGGCCTGAGGCGGTGTGCCTGGGTCGGCCTGAGGCGGGTGCGCCGGTCCGGGCTGAGGCGGGTGCGCCGGTCCGGGCTCGATGCGTTCGGAGCGCGGACCCGGGAGGCCGCACCCCTACCGGCGGGGCGTAGGCCTGCCGTCGGCGCGGGGAGCGGGGATGTGGGGCGTGCCGTCCGGAGCGACGTCCTTGGTGACGTTCCTGGTGAAGTCCTTCGTACGGGACGCGTCCACGCCGCCCGTACGGGACTCTCCTGCGTCCGCGTCGTGTTGCGAGGCGGGGGCGGGCGCGGGGCCCGTCGCGCCCCGTACCCACCCGGGCCGGGCCACCGCGGCCACCACCGCCGACGTGACGACCGCCCCGCAGGCCACGGCGAACGCCGCCCGGTGGCCGTACGCCGCCGCCAGTGGACCGGCCACCGCCGCCGCCAGGGCCTGACCGAGGATCAGCCCGCTGCCCAGCAGGGTCATGGCCTCGGCCAGGCGTTCCGCCGGCCCCGTGCGCTCCACCAGAGCGAACAGCGCGATCAGGTGCGGGGCGACGGCAGACCCCACGGCCCCGACGGCGAACGCCGCCTCCCACAGCCCCGACACGGCAAGCAGGGGCAGTGTCAGTACGGCCTGTAGCGCGATCGTCCGGCGCAGCCGGACGGTCAGGACGGTCGACCCCGGTCGCGCCACGGTCGCGAAGCCGGCGACGGAGCTGGTCACGGCCATCGCGGCCCACACCAGTCCGGCCGCGCCCGGTTCGCCCCGTGCCTCGGCGAGTGCGTTGACCCCCGTGTTGGCACCGCTCATCGCGGCCCCCTGGAGCACGGCCAGGGCGAACAGCAGGACCAGCCCGGGCGACCACAGTGGTACGGCGGCCCGCGCGGTCATGGTCCGGGTGGTCCGGGTGGTCCGGGTGGTCCGGGTGGTCCGGGTGGTCCGGGTGGTCCGGGTCCGCGCGGACGCGGTCGGGGTCGGGGTCGGGGTCGGCTGGATGGTCGAGGGCTGGGCGGCTTCGCCGGCCCGCGCGGACGCGGTCGGCCCGGGCGCGGTCGGGTGCAGGGCGAAGAGGGTGCCGAAGACGAGGATCAGCACGCCGGCGAACACCAGCGCGGAAGCGGGGTGCACGGCCACCGCGAGGATCCCCGCGAGCGCGGGGCCGACCATGAACCCGACCTCGTCCAGGGTGGTGTCGAAGGAGAGCGCGGCCCCCTTCAGGACCCGGTCCTCCCCGGCCAGCCGAGCCCAGCGTGCCCGAGCCAGCGGCCCGACCTGCGGGACGGTGAGGCCCGCCGCGGCGGCGAGGGCGAGCAGGGCGGGCAGGGGCAGCCCGCCCAGGACCGCCGACACCAGGGCGAACAGGGTGAGGGCGTTCGCGCCGCAGGCCACGAGCAACACGGGCCGGTGGCCGCGCCGGTCGGCCGACCGGCCGATGACCGGTCCACCGACGGCCTGACCCAGCCAGAGCGCGGAGGCGACGGCGCCGGCCGCCCCGATCCCGTCGCGCGTGTTGATGAGCATGAGCGTGCCGACGGGGCAGAGCGCGGCGGGCAGCCGGGCCAGGAAAGCGTGGACGGGAAGGGCGCCGCCGCCGAGGGCGAACACACCGCAGAAGCCGCTCGGAGCGGCTGTGGATCGGGACACGGGCATCCTCCATCCGCACGCCGACCCTCCCGTGTCTCCGGCGCGCGTCGTGCCCGTCGATCCGGGACGGTAGCGACGGAACCACCGCTTCGGAACCCCGTGTCCGACGGGCGGACCGGACCTTCCCGACGGGCGACCTTTCCGACGGGCGGACCTTCGCGATGGGCGGCCGGGTGCCGGGTGCCGGGTGCGGGGTGCGGGATGAGGGACGCCGGGCGGGGCGGGCGGGGCCGGCGGTGGCGGCTGGACCGCGGGTGACGGGTGGCGGGTGCCGGGTGCCGGGGGCAGGGCGGGCGGTGGCGGCTGGATCGCGGGTGCCGGATGGCGGGTGCCGGCGGCGGGGCGGTCGGGTGGCTGCCGTGTCCGCGGGCCGGCCGGGGATCAGTCGGCGGAGTCGAGCCGCTCGGCCTCGACGCGCCCCACCTCGGCCGCGCGGTGGAGGTAGTCGGCGATGACGGCGAGTTCGCCGTCCGAGTAGTCCCGCAGCGCGGTGCCGAAGGCCCGGTCGGGGGCTTCCCAGGCGGCGCCGATCCGCCGCCGGGCCTCGGGCGCCAGGGAGACGAGGGAACGGCGGCGGTCGTGCGGGTCGGCGTGCCGCTCCACCAGTCCCGCCTTGACCATCCGGTCGACCAGACGCGTGGCGGATCCCGAGGTCAGACCGGTGAGCCGGGCGATGTGGCCGGTGCTCACCGGCTCCGTCTCGTTCGCGAGGAGACGCAGGCACTGCGTGTCGGTGGGGTGCAGGCCGAGGTGGTCGGCCATGGCCAGGTGGAGGCGTGCGTAATCGGTGTGGTGCCGGTCGCTCTCGATGAGGATCCGCGCGAGCAGTTCCGCGCGGGTCCATTCCTTACCCGAACGAGGGGACTTGGTTGACATCGGCTTCTCCGTGCTTCAAATTTAACTGTGTGACGCAGGGAATGCGTCACACAGAATCTGTGCCAAAGACTCATTCTAGAGTGGAGATGCCCGCCATGTCGCAGTCCGCCATGTCGCTGCCCGCCATGTCGCAGTCCGTTGTGTCGCAGTCCGTTGTGTCGGTGTCCGTCGTGCCGGTGTCTGGCGTGAAGGTGTTCGCCATGAAGGTGTTCGTCCTGACGTGGTCCGTCGCGTCGATGTCTGTCGCGTCGATCCTCGCCGCCGGTCGTCGTTCGGCAGGGGAGTGGTGGAAGGTGTGGTGGAGGGCGTGGTGGAAGGTGTGGTGGGAGGAGCCGGTCCGGGAACGCGGGCCGGGCGGGCATGAGGTGATAGGGCAAGGGGTGACCGGTGGGAGACATCTGACGCTCCGGGAGGGGGCGGCGCGGGACGGTCCGACCAGGGGTGGTCGACACCGGGGGCGCGCCGGTCCTCTCACGGGGGACCGGACCGGGAAGAGTCTCCGAAGAGCGGCCGGTCAGGGCCCCGCGTGAGCGGAGGCAGGGACCCGCGCCCGCCGGACAGGGCCCGCGCCCGCGTCGCGGGGGCTCCCGCCGGGGCGTATGTATATTCGGAGAATTCCCCGGACGGTCCGGGAACCAGCGGGCGGAGGTGAACGCATGGCCCCGCGCGCGGGTCTGACGGCCGAGCGGGTCACCCGGGCCGCCGCGGACCTCTCCGACGAAGTCGGCTTCGACAAGGTGACCGTGTCGGCCCTCGCCCGGAACTTCGGGGTGAAGGACGCCAGCCTCTACTCCCACGTCCGCAACCTCCAGGACCTGCGGATCAGGGTGGCCGTGCTGGCGGCCGGCGAGATCGCGGACCTGATCGGCGCGGCGGTGGCCGGGCGCTCGGGCCGGGACGCACTCGCCGCCTTCGCCGACTCCTACCGCGACTTTGCCCTGCGCCACCCCGGCCGGTACGCGGCCACCCAGATCCAGCTCCCCCCGGAGCGGGGCGCCGCGTCCGCCGGCCACCTCCGCTTCATCGACCTCACATACGGGGTGTTGCGCGCCTACGGCCTGGCCGAACCCGACCTGACCGACGCAGTCCGCCTGCTGCGGAGCACCTTCCACGGGTACAGCGGGCTGGAGGCCACCGGCGGCTTCGGCCACCCCCGGGACGTCGGCGCGTCCTGGGAGCGGATCATCGACGTGCTGCACGTCGCCCTGGAGAACTGGCCCCCGGCCAGGGGCTGAACGCCGGTCACCGCAGGAGGCCGCTCCTGGCCAGGTCGGCGTACCAGACGGCACTGGAGCGCGGGGTGCGGACCTGGGTCTCGTAGTCGACGTGGACGATGCCGAACCGTTTGCCGTAGCCGTGGCTCCACTCGAAGTTGTCCATCAGCGACCAGAGGAAGTAGCCCTCCACGGGCGCCCCGTCGGCCAGCGCGCCGTGGATCGCCGCGAGATGCCCGCGCACATAGTCGATGCGTAGCGGATCGTGCAGGTCAGGGCCGTAGGCGGCGCCGTTCTCGGTGACGAGGAGCGGCAGGCCCGGTGCCTCGCCGGCGAACCGGGACAACAGCTCGCGCAGCCCGGTCGGATCGATCGACCAGTTCATGTCGGTCCGCTCGCCCGGAGGCTGGTGGAAGGCCACGGACTCCGAGCCGGGCCACGGCGAGTGCTCGCTGTCGCCGTGCCCGTCGGCGCGCGGGCCGCCGGAGGCCGCCGAGACCACGGCCGGGGTGTAGTAGTTCACCCCGAGAAAGCCGAGGGGCTGGTGGATCAGCGCCTCGTCGCCCGGCCGGACGAAGGACCAGTCGGTCAGCGCGGCCGTGTCGACCCGCAGGTCGTCGGGGTAGGCGCCGTGCAGCAGCGGCCCGGTGAAGATCCGGTTCGCGAGGGCGTCGATCCGCCGCACCGCGTCCAGATCGGCCTCCGAGTCGGTCAGTGGACGCACCGCGCTCGGGTTGAGGGCGATGCCGACCCGCGCCGAGGACGGCAGGACCGAGGTCAGCGCCGACGCGGCCAACCCGTGCGCCAGGTTGAGGTGGTGCGCGGCACGCAGCGAATCGGCGGGCGAGGTGCGCCCCGGCGCGTGGACCCCCGAGGCGTAGCCGAGGAACGCGCTGCACCAGGGCTCGTTGAGGGTGGTCCAGCGCCCCACCCGGTCCCCGAGGGTCTTCGCGACCGTCTCGGCGTACGAGGCGAAGGCGTACGCGGTCTCCCGTTCCGGCCAGCCGCCCGCGTCCTCCCACTCCTGCGGCAGGTCCCAGTGGTACAGCGTCGGGCACGGCTCGATCCCGTGCGCGAGCAACTCGTCGACGAGCGCGTCGTAGAAGCCGAGCCCGCCGGACGACACCCGGGGCCAGGACACCGAGAACCGGTACGCCCCCAGCCCCAGCCCGGCCATCAGCCGGACGTCCTCGCGCCACAACCGATGGTGATCGGCCGCCACGTCTCCCGTGTCGCCGCCGTGCACCTTCCCCGGCGTACGGCAGAAGGTGTCCCAGATCGACGGCCCGCGCAGCTCGGCCGCGCCCTCGATCTGGAAGGCGGCCGTGGCCGCGCCCCACAGGAACCCGTCGGGGAACCGCATCCCGCTCATCCCGCTCATCCCGCTCAACCCTTCACCGCTCCCTGCATGATGCCGCCGACGATCTGGCGGCCGAAGACGAGGAACACCAGCAGCAGCGGGAGCGTGCCCAGCAGCGCACCCGCCATGATCACGGACTGGTCGGGGATGTACCCCCGGCCCAGACCCGTCAGGGCCACCTGCACCGTCGGGCTGCCGTTCTGCGTCAGCGCGACGATCGGCCAGAAGAAGTCGTTCCAGGCCATGACGAAGGTCAGCATCCCCAACACCGCCATCGCCGGACGCGCCGCCGGGAACACCACGTGCCACACGACGCGCCACGAGCTCGCCCCGTCGGTCCGCGCCGCCTCCACCAGTTCGAACGGCAGCGCGTGCACCAGGTACTGCCGCATGAAGAACACCCCGAAGGCACCCACCAGGGCCGGCAGCACCACCGCCTGGAGCCGGTCCGTCCAGGACAGCTCGGCGATCAACATGTACAGCGGGACCACACTCAACTGGGGCGGCACCAGCATCGTCGCGACCACCAGCGCCATCAGCGGCCGACGCCCCCGGAACCGCAGTTTCGCGAAGGCGAAGCCGGCCAGGGTGGAGAAGAGCACGGTGCCCGCGGTGATCGTGCCCGCCACGATCACCGTGTTCAGCAGGGCCGCGCCCATGTTCGCGTCGGTCCAGGCGACCGACAGGTTGTGGCCCAGGTTCCCGCCGAACCAGAACGGCGGCGGGGTCTGCGCCAGCCGCGTGTTGTTCCGGGACGCGGCGACCGCCGTCCACACCAGGGGGAAGAGGGAGCCGAGGGTGAAGACCCCGAGGACGACGTACGTCGGCTTCCCCGCGCGCAGCGATCTCATCGGGACACCCTTCGCAGCAGCCGGGCCAGGCCCGCGATCAGCAGCAGGATCAGGAACATCGCCCACGCGATGGCGGAGGCCCGCCCCAGGTGCAGGTTCACCCAGCCCTGCTCGTACAGGTACAGCCCCAGCGTCTGGAACTGGTGGTCCGAGCCGCCCGTGGCGCCCGCCCCGCCGTTGAACAGCAGCGGCTCGCCGAAGAGTTGGGTGGCCCCGATGGTCGACACCACACAGGTGAAGAAGATCGTCGGTCGCAGCGAGGGCACGGTGACGTGGACGAACTGCTGCCACCGCGAGGCCCCGTCCAACTCCGCCGACTCGTAGAGGTCGGCGGAGACGGCCTGCATGGCCGCCAGGTAGATCAGCGCGTTGTAGCCCGTCCACCGCCACACCACGATCGTGGACACCGCCACCTGGGAGGCGAACGGTCCGTTCTGCCAGTCCACCGGCCCGAAACCGACCGTGGACAGAACCCAGTTGACCATCCCGTAGTCCCGGCCGAAGAGCAGCACGAACACCAGCGTGGCCGCGGCCACCGACGTCGCGTACGGGGTGAGCACCGCGACGCGGAAGAAGGCCGATCCGCGCATCTTGTAGTTGAGCAGGTGCGCCAGCCCCAGCGCTATCGCCAACTGCGGCACCGTCGACAACAACCCGATGGTGAAGGTGTTGCGCAGCGCGTTCCAGAAGAACGCGTCGTCCCACAGCCGGGTGAAGTTCCGCAGCCCCACCCAGGTCATGGCGTCCGGGTCCGTCAACTCCACCTGGTGCAGCGCCGCCCAGCCGGTGTAGAGCAGCGGGAACAGCCCGAACGCGGCGAAGAAGAGGAAGAAGGGCGCCACGAAGCCGTACGGACTCCAGCGCAGGTCCCACCGGTAGCGGCGGGAGCGCCACAGTTGGCGCCGATCGCCCCCCTCCGCCGCCGGCCGCTCACTGCCGGCGGCGGAGGGGGCGAGAACAGCCGTCTCGTCCGTCACCGGAACCTCACTGCTCCAGGGCGTTGTCGATCGCCTTCACCGCGGCGTCCCAGCCCTCCTGCGGGGTGCGGCCCTTCTGGTCGACCTGGAGCATCCCGATGTCCGCCAGGTTCTGCGCGATGACCAGGTCCTTCGGGCCGATCACCGTCACCGGCACCCCCTCGGCGGCCCGCGCGAAGATCTCCCCGATCGGGGCGCCGCCGAAGTACGCGTGCTTCGCGCCCGACACCGCCGGCAGGCTGTAGGCGGCGCTCGCGCTCGGGAAGCTGCCGCGCTTCTCGAACAGCTTCGCCTGCTGCGCCGGGGCCGTCAGCCAGGCCGCCAGCTTCGCCGCCTCCTCGGCCTTCTTGCCCGCCTTCGGCACCACCAGGAACGAACCGCCCCAGTTGCTCGGCTTCGGGGCCTGCGCCACGTCCCACTTGTCCTTGCCCGCCGGACCGGCCTTGTCCTGGATGTAGCCGAGCATCCAGGCAGGGCAGGACACGGTGGCGAAGTTCCCGTTGGAGAAGCCCTGGTCCCAGGCCGGGGTGAACTGCTGGAGCTTCGCGCTCAACCCCTCGACGGCGAAGGAGGCCGCCAGGTCGAAGGCCCCGCGCACCGCGGGGTTCGTCTTGTACGCGACCTTGCCCTGCGCGTCGTAGAACCGCTCCGCGCTGCTGCCCGTCACCGCCGCCATCACGCCCGACGCGGAGTCCACGAAGGCCTTGCCCGCCCCGGCCTTCGCCTTGTAGGCCTTGCCCGTCTCCAGGTACTTGTTCCAGTCGCCCGCCCACAGCGCGCCGACCGCGGCCCGGTCGGTGGGCAGCCCGGCCGCCGCGAAGAGGTCCTTGCGGTAGCAGATGCCCTGCGGGCCTATGTCAGTGCCGAGGGCGACCGTGGCCCCGTTCTTCGCGGTGCCCTGGGCCCACTTCCACGGCAGGTAGGCGCCCTTGTCGACGCCCGGCGCCTTCGCGAGGTCGACCAGCTTGTCCGCCTGGGTCGCGGTGACCTCCGCGATGTTGTTGACCTCCACGGCCTGGATGTCGGCGAGTCCGCTGCCGGTACCCAGGTGGGTCAGGAGCTGCGGGTAGTAGTTCTCGTTGCGCTCGATGGAGGTCTGCTCGATCCTGACCCCCGGGTTCTGCGCCATGTACTCGTCGTACAGGCCCGCCTCCTGGAGCCCGAAGGCGCCGAAGACCCCGACCGTGAGGGTGGTCTTCGCCTTGCCGCCGGTGGAGCCGCCCTGGGCGGGGGCCTCGCCGGGGTCCTGCGAGCACCCCGCGAGGAGCAGCGCCGTCGCGCCCATCGCACCGACCGCGGTCACAAGTCTTCTTCGGGCTCGCATCAGGATCCTCCCTGGGGGATGGAACGTACCGGGTGTCGTGTGCCACAGTGTGGGAGCGCTCCCACCATCGTCAAGAGGCAGTCAACGGGTAGATTCACCAGCCGGGAGGAAGCCATGAACGGGCACGGGCGCAGCGGGGGACGGCCGACGCTGGAGGAGGTCGCGGTCCGGGCCGGGGTCGGACGCGGCACGGTCTCCCGGGTGATCAACGGATCCTCCAAGGTCAGCGAGCACACCAGGGCCGCCGTCGAGGCCGCCGTCGCCGAGCTCGGCTACGTCCCCAACCGGGCCGCCCGGGCCCTCGCCGCGAACCGCACCGACGCCATCGCCCTCGTCATCCCCGAGCCCGAGGCCCGCTTCTTCGCCGAGCCGTACTTCTCCGACGTGGTGCGCGGAGTCGGCGCCACCCTCGCCGAGACCGACGTGCAGCTGGTGCTCACCCTCGCCGGCAGCGAGCGGGAACGCCGCCGACTGGCCCAGTACCTGTCCGGGCACCGCGTCGACGGGGTGCTGCTGGTCTCCGTGCACGCCGGTGACCCGCTCCCGGAGCTGCTCGCCGAACTCGGCATCCCCGCGGTGATCAGCGGACGCCGCTCGGCCGACGAGACGCTCCCCAGCGTGGACTCCGACAACCTCGCCGGAGCCGCCGAGGCCGTACGCCACCTCCTCGGCCGGGGCCGGCGCGTGATCGCCACCGTCACCGGACCCCTCGACGTGTACGGCGCCCAGTGCCGCCTCGACGGCTACCGGCAGGCCCTCCAGGCCGCCGGGCACCCGGTCGACGAGGCACTGATCGCGGTCGGGGACTTCACCCAGGAGGGCGGCGCCCGGGCCGTGCGCGAGCTGCTGGACCGCCGGCCGGACCTCGACGCCGTCTTCGCCGCCTCCGACGTCATGGCGGCGGGCGCCCGCCGCGAGCTGCGGGCCGCCGGTCGCCGCATCCCCGCTGACGTGGCACTGGTCGGCTTCGACGACTCGGTGGTGGCCCGCCACATGGACCCGCCGCTGACCAGCGTGCGCCAGCCGATCGAGGAGATGGGCCGCACCATGGCGCGTGTCCTGCTGGAGCGGATCGCCGGCGAGTCGGGGGAGACGGCGGTCGTCCTGCCGACGGAGCTGGTGGTTCGGGAATCCTCCTGAGCACGCGAAAGGCCCCGGCCCGCTCGCGCGGGACGGGGCCTTTCCACAGGGTGAGTGACGGGACTTGAACCCGCGGCCACCTGGACCACAACCAGGTGCTCTACCAACTGAGCTACACCCACCATGTCCGGTCGGAAAACCGACCGGCCGAAGAAAAGCGTACAGGGTCCGGGAGGGTGCTCGCTCCCCCCTTTCCCCGCCGCCCGCCTCCGGAGGGTGCTACGCGCCGCCCACCACGTGCCTGGCGGCGATGGTGCGGGCCGTGTCCGAGTCGGGTCCGGGCTGCGGCACGAAGACCGCCTCGCGGTAGTAGCGCAGCTCGGCGATGGACTCCTTGATGTCCGCGAGCGCCCGGTGGTTCCCGTTCTTCGGCGGGCTGTTGAAGTACGCCCGCGGGTACCAGCGGCGGGCCAGCTCCTTGACCGAGGACACGTCCACGATCCGGTAGTGCATGTAGCTCTCCAGCGCGGCCATGTCGCGCAGCAGGAAGCCGCGGTCGGTGCCGACCGAGTTTCCGCAGAGCGGAGCCTTGCGGGGCTCCTTGACGTGTTCCCGTACGTACGCCAGGACCTGCGCCTCGGCGTCCGCGAGCGTGGTCCCGCCGGCCAGCTCGTCGAGCAGGCCGGACGAGGTGTGCATCTCGCGCACCACGTCGGGCATGGTCTCCAGGGAAGCGTCCGGCGGGCGGATCACGATGTCCACGCCTTCGCCGAGCACGTTGAGCTCCGAGTCGGTGACCAGTGCGGCCACCTCGATAAGTGCGTCGTCCGTCAACGAGAGCCCGGTCATCTCGCAGTCGATCCACACCATGCGATCGTTCATGCGCCCACCTTATGCGCTCTTCGCCGGATCGGACCGGGCCCGTACACGCCCGAAGGCCCCTCTCGTCGGGGACGGCCGACGAGAGGGACCTTCGTGGTCCGGGCGGGCGGGACTACGCGTGCTCGCGCAGCACCCGGTTCGGCGCGTACAGCTCCGTCACCGACTGACCGGCCGCGGCCAGGGCCGCCGCCGCTCGCTGGGGCTGCGGAGTGCGCTGGTGCGGGAGCGGGCCCTCCGAGATCTGCGTCACCTGCGACACGTCGGCCTGCGGCCGGCGCGCCCGGTACGCGGACCGGTAGGCGGCCGGGGAGGACCCCAGCTGCCGGCGGAAGTGACCGCGCAGCGCGACGGGCGAACGGAACCCGCAGCGCCCGGCGACCTCGTCGACCGAGTAGTCGGAGGTCTCCAGCAGCCGCTGTGCCTGGAGTACCCGCTGGGTGATCAGCCACTGGAGCGGAGCGCTGCCGGTGAGCGAACGGAACCGCCGGTCGAAGGTGCGCCTGCTCATGTAGGCGCGGGCGGCCAGCGTCTCCACGTCGAACTGCTCGTGGAGGTGTTCCAGCGCCCAGGCGACGACCTCGGCCAGCGGATCCGCGCCGATCTCTTCCGGAAGTGACCGGTCGAGGTAGCGTTCCTGGCCACCCGTGCGGCGCGGCGGCACGACGAGGCGGCGGGCCAGAGCCCCGGCCGCCTCGCTGCCGTGATCCGTGCGCACGATGTGCAGGCACAGGTCGATTCCGGCCGCGGTGCCCGCGGACGTCAGTACGTCGCCGTCGTCGACGAACAGCTCGCGCGGGTCGACGTGGACGGACGGGTACCGCTTGGCCAGCGTCGGCGCGTACATCCAGTGCGTCGTCGCGGGCCGACCGTCGAGCAGACCGGCGGCGGCGAGCACGAAGGCCCCCGTGCACAGTCCGACGATCCGGGCACCTTCCTCGTGCGCCAGACGCAGTGCGTCGAGCGCCTCCGGCGGCGGCGGTGAAGTGATGGAGCGCCAGGCCGGAACGACGACCGTGCCTGCCCGGGCGATCGCCTCCAACCCGTACGGCGCGGTCAGTTCGAGTCCGCCGGTGGTCCGCAGCGGACCGTCCTCACCGGCGCACACGAGCAGTCGATAGCGTGGAACTCCCGCGTCCTGCCGGTCGATGCCGAACACGGAGAGTGGAATGGAACTCTCGAAGATCGGGCCGCCGCTGAACAGCAGCACGGCGACGATCTCTCTGCGGCGACGCCCCGCGAGCTTCCGGCCCGCGTCCGCGACGACGGCGGTGGAATCCTGGCTCATGGCGCTAAGCCCCCCTTGGGTGTCGCGACTCCTTGGTCTGGTCGCACCTGCACGTTTCCCCTCGGCCTTGCACGTGGATCCCCCGCCGTAAATACATGATCGAATCTACTGCGTCCCGTGGTGTCGGCGTGACAAGTTCAGCACGCAGCGCTATGTCGACTTGGCAACTTGGCGAAAAGCATTCGATCAGTAAGGGTTCCACTCCGCTACCCGTGCGGGAAGCGCAGAGTCCGGCCATGGCCAGTACCCATAGGGTCACGCGCCCCCCGGAGCTCTGTCGTCGCTGGTGATGGGGGGGTTGGGGGGACATTCCGGCAAGGGGGGCGACCTGCCGGGAAGTTGGCTTAAAACAGGCGGGTGTGTACGTGCGAATCGGTCAGCCGAGAGGGGAGACGCCCCCGGAACCGTGGCGGCCGCGGTGTGAGCCGGCCCCGCCGCGCGAGTGCCGGCCGCGCCGGCTGGACGCGAACGGCTCCTCGGTGCGCACCCGGGCCGCGGATCGCTCGGCCTTCTCGGAGTGCCGCAGCAGCACCCGGCAGGCGGCGGTGACGGCGGCGAGACCCAGGGTCGCGACGGCCGCCCCGCCGAAGGAGGTTCCGTAGACGACCAGGACCACGGGGACGAGCAGGCAGCTGAAGACGGCCCAGCGCACCACGTCACCCGCGGGGTCGTCATGCCGGGGTCGGGCGCGACGCACGGAAGGGTGAAGACGCGCGGAAGGGGGAAGAGGAACGGGCGCGAGACGCGGTGTCGCGTTGCCGGAGTGCGCGCCGGAGTGGGCGCCGGAACGCGACGACGTGCCGGGCAGGACGGAACGCGTCGGCGGAGCGGGCTGGACGGGGTGGACCGGACGGCCGGGCACGGCGTACTCCCTGCGGGCTCTTCCTGGACGGTCGGACGCCTGTCCAACGGTGCGCGGAGGGGCACGGTCACTGCGCGCACGGGTGGTGCCCGCTCCGCTCGTCACTGGCTGTAGGGGCCAGTCGACATTGCCAACGCGCCGTCCCTCCGGCATGCTCCCTGGGACGCTCTCCAAGGGCGGCATGCCCTGTGCAGGACAGGAGTGTCGCCGTACCCTGGAGGGTATGGGCTTGGGAAGATGCTTCCCGGACAGAGCTCCGTCACACTGCGTCGCCGATTTCGCCCCTGTCGCTTCCCCCGAGGACCCTTCGCCGAGACACCATGGCCGGTCACGAATTCTCCGAACCCGCGGACCGCAAGCGCAAACCCCTCGCCGACTCCGCGTCGGCCGACCTGCGCGCGGTGGAACAGACGCGCCATCCCTGCGACCCGGCCTTCCGGCACGGCGTCGTGGTGGGCTTCGACGGCTCGACCTCCAGTGAGCGGGCCCTCGCGTACGCCATCGGGATGGCCCGACGCTCCGGATCCGGCCTGATCATCGTGCACGTGGCCAACCGGCTGCCCACCACGGTGTGGGCCGGCTGCGAGCCCCCCGTCTTCGTGGACGTCCCCGACCATCGCACCGAGGTCCTGGGGCTGGAGCTGGCCTGTGCGGACTACCTGTCCGAGGTGCCCTGGATCCTGGTCGAGCGGGGCGGGGACATCTGTCACGAGCTGGAGGAGGTCGGCCGGGAGTACTCGGCGGACGCCATCGTGGTCGGCTCCACGCACGGCATCGTGGGCCGGATCTTCGGCTCGGTGGCGGGCCGACTGGCCAAGCGGGCACAGCGACCGGTTGTTGTCATTCCGTGACCCTCTGTACGCCGTTCGTGCGGTTGTGAACCCTCATGTAAAGGGTAGATAAGTGCTGCTGGGACGCAGCAAACAACTGCAGATCGAAGGGAGCCCGCCGTGGACAACGGTGTCTCTGCGGGAAGCTCGGCCTCTACTTCGACCCTCGGGCACATTGCCCTGGGTCTCACCCTTCTCGCGTTCGGTATCGGCCACACCGGCATCATCGACGGCGTGACCGCCGCGAACTCCGCTTCGCTCGCCACCTACGTCGGCGGTCTCGCCCTGTTCGTCCTCGGGATCCTCGAATTCCGGGGCGGCGACGGCTTCAACGGCACCGCGTTCGCGGGGCTCGGCGCCTTCTGGTTCACCTGGGCCGCGGGGGCCGACGGAAAGGTTTCGGCGGATGCCGCCGGGGCGTTCCTCGTCCTGTTCGCCCTGCTCGGCCTGACCCTCACGGTGGGGGCGGCGAGCGGACTGTTCGGGCAGGGCGTGTACGCCCTGTTCACCCTCTCCCTGCTGCTCCTCGCGGTGGGAGCCTTCGCCGACAGCGGTCTGCTCGCCAAGATCGCCGGCTGGGTGGCGGCGGTCGCCGGGCTGCTGGCCTGGTACGGGGCCACGGCCGCGCTGGCGCACTGGCCGGTGGCGCTCGGCAGCAGGGCCCGCGGGGACGCGGTCCCCGCGAGCTGAGCCGTACGAGGGAGCCGTGAGGAACGCGGAAGGCCCCCGGGGGACGTGATCCCCCGGGGGCCTTCCGCGCGTGCTGCCGTCCGACCGCTCGACTACTCGACGGTGACCGACTTGGCCAGGTTGCGCGGCTTGTCGATGTCCCGGCCCAGGGCCAGGGCGGTGTGGTACGCCAGGAGCTGGAGCGGGATGCCCATCAGGATCGGGTCGAGCTCGTCCTCGTTCTTGGGGACGAGGATCGTGTGGTCGGCCTTCTCCTGCTCGCGGTGGGCGACCGCGAGGATCCGGCCGCTGCGGGCCTTGATCTCCTCCAGCGCCGCGCGGTTCTTCTCCAGCAGGTCGTCGTCCGGGACGATCGCGACCGTCGGCATCGCCGGCTCGATGAGCGCGAGCGGACCGTGCTTGAGCTCGGAGGCCGGGTAGGCCTCGGCGTGGATGTAGGAGATCTCCTTGAGCTTCAGGGAGGCCTCCAGGGCCACCGGGTAACCGCGCACCCGGCCGATGAACATCATCGACTTGGCGTCGGCGTACTCGGCCGCCAGCTTCTTGATGTCCTCTTCGCCTTCGAGGATCTCCTGGATCTGCGCGGGCAGCTTGCGCAGGCCCTCGATGATCCGCTTGCCGTCGGTGACCGAGAGGTCCCGGATCCGGCCGAGGTGCACGGCGAGCAGCGCGAAGGCCACGACCGTGTTGGTGAAGCACTTGGTGGAGACGACGCAGACCTCGGGGCCGGCGTGCACGTACACGCCGCCGTCGGCCTCGCGGGCGATGGCGGAGCCGACGACGTTCACGACGCCGAGGACGCGGGCGCCCTTGCGCTTGAGCTCCTGGACGGCCGCGAGGACGTCGTAGGTCTCGCCGGACTGGGAGACCGCGATGTAGAGGGTGTCGGGGTCCACGACCGGGTTGCGGTAGCGGAACTCGGAGGCCGGCTCGGCGTCGGCGGGGATGCGGGCCAGGCCCTCGATGAGGCCGGCGCCGATCAGACCCGCGTGGTACGAGGTGCCGCAGCCCAGGATCTTGACCCGGCGGATGCCGCGCGCCTCGCGCGGGTCCAGGTTCAGGCCGCCCAGGTGCACGGTGTTGAAGCGGTCGTCGATCCGGCCGCGCAGGACGCGGTCGACCGCGTCGGACTGCTCGGAGATCTCCTTGTGCATGTACGTGTCGTGACCGCCCATGTCGTACGAGGCGGCCTCCCACTCCACGGTCTCGGGCGTGGCGGTGGTCGTCGTGCCGGAGGTGGTGTACGTGCGGAAGTCGTCGGCCTTGAGGGTGGCCATCTCGCCGTCGTCGAGGGTGACGATCTGGCGGGTGTGGGCGACCAGCGCGGCGACGTCCGAGGCGACGAACATCTCCTTCTCGCCGATGCCGAGGACCACCGGGGAGCCGTTGCGGGCCACGACGATGCGGTCGGGGAAGTCGGCGTGCATGACGGCGATGCCGTACGTGCCCTCGATGACCTTGACGGCCTCGCGGACCTTCTCCTCAAGGGTGTCGGCCGCGGAGCGGGCGACGAGGTGCACGATGACCTCGGTGTCGGTCTCCGAGAGGAAGACGACACCCTCGGACTCCAGCTTGGCGCGCAGCTCGGAGGCGTTGTCCACGATGCCGTTGTGGACGACCGCGACCTTGTTGTCGGCGTCCAGGTGCGGGTGCGAGTTGATGTCGCTCGGGGCGCCGTGGGTGGCCCAGCGGGTGTGGGCGATGCCGGTGGTGCCGGCGAAGCGCTTGGGGACCCGGGACTCCAGCTCGCGGACGCGACCCTTGGCCTTGACGACCTTCAGGGCCGCGGACTTCGGGCTGTTGACGACGATGCCGGCGGAGTCGTAACCCCGGTACTCCAGCCGCTGGAGGCCCTCCAGCAGCAGCGGTGCCACGTCACGCTTGCCGATGTAACCCACGATTCCGCACATACGGTTTTGCCCCTCCTGAAGTCCTGAACGAGTGCTCCGGTCGTCTCCGCGCGTCCGTCCGCGCGGTCACCGGTCAGCCGTAGACGATGCGGCGCAGTTGCCGGAGCGAGAGCTCCGGCGGCGCCACGGCGCGGTGCGGCAGTTCGGCCGCGATCCGCTCGAAGATCTCCGTGTTGACCGCGCCACCGGACTGCAGTTCACGGTGGCGGCGGCGGACGAATTCCTCCGTCGTCTCGTCGAAGTAGGCGAGTACGTCGAGTACCACCCGGGCCGCCTCGCCCCGCTGGAGCGAGGTGCTGCGCACCAGGTGGTCGACGAGATCGTCATGTGACGGGCGGCGGTCGAGCACCCGTAGATACTCGCGGGATGTGGGACGGAATGCAAAGATCTTGCCCGGATTCGGGCAGAATCGAGCTGGTCTGGACCAGGAGAATGGGTAATTCCGGTCCTGGTCGGTCAGAAACGGCGCAAAATCGCCGCTTTCGCCGTCGAGAACTCCTCGGCCGTGAGGACGCCCGACGTGTGCAGCTCCCCGAGCTCGCGCAGTCGACGCAACAGGGCGTCGTGATCCGCGCCGTCCGCCGGGAGCGCGGCCGGGGCCGGGGCGAGCGCGGCGGCCGGGTGCGGCAGGCGGGCCGCCACGGCCGCCGCGACCAGCGCGGTCGCCAGTTCCTTGCGGCCCGTCCCGAACAGCTCCAGCGCGTACGGGTCGTACTTGGGGGACGGTGGCGCCTGCGCCCCCGCCGGGGTGAACCGCAGGACGCCGTTGGAGAGCCCCCGCGACGGGGCCCACTCCACACCCCGGAGGTCGGCGACCCGGAACTGCCGGGAGCCGGCCGACTGCTTGGCCTCCTCCGCCGTCCAGTTCCAGTCCAGGGTGATCCGGTCGCCGTCGAAGGACACCGTGCCGTCGCCCCCGCTCGCGGTGATCGGCACCGCCGGACCCGGCAGCAGGTAGCGGTCGCTGGGGCCGGGGTCCACCTGGTCCAGCAGGAGCGCGTTGCGGATCTCGTCGACGAAGTACTCCGCCACTCCCGTGCGGTCCGACTCCACGGTCAGCCGGTAGGGGTCCGAGGTCTCCGGCAGCCGCCCGCCCGTCACCTGTAGCAGGGGGTCGGCGCCGTCACGCGGACGCAGTCGCAACCGGCCCGACTTGCGGCCCGGTTCGTAGGAGACGCCGCCGATCGCGCCCAGCGGCACGAGCAGTTCCCCGAGGGCCTGCCGCAGCGGGCCGACCTCCTTGTCGCGGCCCGGCACGATGCGCACCGCGTCCCCTTCGAAGGTCCACGTGCCGTCCTTCTGGATGATTTCCGCCATCCCGCGATTCTCGCATCGGCGTGTCGTGCCCGATTGGCCTATATCTGAGGTCATGAGAGTCCTGCGACGCACGCTCGGTGCCCTCCTCGTCCTCGGCGCGGCGGCCGTTTCCTGCACCGCCGCCCACGGCGACGACTCCCGGCCCGGGGGCGTGCGGGCCGCCGCGCCCACCCCCTACGAACGGCTGCTGCCCGCACCCGTGTCCGCGCGGGCCGAGGGCGCCGGGTACGCGTTCGGGGCGGGAACGGTGATCCGTACCGCCCCGGGCTCCGGCGCGGAGGTGCGGCAGGTCGGGGAGCTGCTCGCCGGGCAACTGCGCGCGACGGCCGGCCTGCCGCTGCCCGTGGTGGTCGGGGCGGACGGGGACGGGATCCGGCTGCGGCTCGACCGGGCCGCCGGCGCGCTCGGCGAGGAGGGCTACCGACTGGACGCCGGCCCGACCGGGGTCACGCTCACCGCGCGCACCCCCGAGGGGCTGTTCCACGCGGGACAGACCCTGCGGCAACTGGTGCCGGCGCGGGGCGCGGGGACGGTGCCGGGCGGCAGGGTGCAGGACACGCCTCGGTTCGCGTACCGGGGGGCCATGGTCGACATCGCCCGCCACTTCTTCCCGGTGGAGCAGGTGAAGCGGTACGTGGACCAGCTCGCCCAGTACAAGGTCAACACCCTGCACGTGCACCTGACCGACGACCAGGGCTGGCGGCTCGCGAGTGACTCCTGGCCGCGGCTCGCCGAGCACGGCGGCGCCGGCGAGGTCGGCGGCGGCCCGGGCGGCCACTGGACGAAGGACGAGTACCGGGAACTGGTCGCCTACGCGGCCCGGCGGTACGTGGACGTCGTCCCCGAGATCGACATGCCCGGACACGTCAACGCGGCCCAGGCCTCCTACGCCGAGCTGAACTGCGACGGCAAGGCGCGCGAGCGGTACACCGGGATCAAGGTGGGCTTCAGCTCGCTGTGCGTGGGCAGCGAGCGGACGTACGAGTTCATCGACGAGGTGCTCGGCGAGCTCGCGGAGATGACCCCGGGCACGTACCTGCACATCGGCGGGGACGAGGCGCACTCGACGCCGGCGGCGGACTACGCGGCCTTCATGGACCGGGCGCAGGCGGTCGTCGGCAAGCACGGCAAGACGGTGGTGGCCTGGCACCAGCTGGCCTCGGCGCGACCGGCGGCGGGCGCGGTGCTCCAGTACTGGGGACACGACCGGACGTCGGCGGCCGAGAAGGCGGGCGTGGCGGCGGCGGCGAAGGCGGGCCACCCGGTGATCCTGTCCCCGGCCGACCGCCTGTACCTCGACATGAAGTACGACAAGGCGACGAAGCCGGGGTTGGCGTGGGCCGGGTACGTGCCGGTGCGGCGGGCCTACTCCTGGGACCCGGGCGCCTACCTGCCCGGGGTCCCGGAGTCGGCGGTGCTGGGTGTGGAGGCGCCGCTGTGGACCGAGACGGTCGCCACCCGGCAGGACTGGGAGCAACTGGCGTTCCCCAGGGTGCTGGGGCTGGCCGAGCTGGGCTGGTCGCCGGCGGCGGCACTGGACTGGGACGACTACCGGGAGCGGCTCGCGGCCCAGGGCCCGCGGCTGGACGCGCAGGGCATCGGCTACTTCCGGGCGCCGGACGTTCCCTGGACCCGGTGACCCGGTGACCCGGTGACCCGGTGACCCGGTGACGCGGTGACCCGGTGACCCGGCAAACGGGGCGGTCGGGCGCAAGGGCGCGGGCGGGCTTCCGAGGGACCGTATCGGAAGCCCGCCCGCGGGTCGGTCACCGTCGGGCGAAGGGCGCGACGGGGTTCTTGAGGTCGCCGATCAGCTGGAGGGCCGCCGACGGGTCGGAGAGGT
The DNA here is from genome assembly GCF_041431415.1 of Streptomyces sp. NBC_00513. Taxonomy (GTDB): domain Bacteria; phylum Actinomycetota; class Actinomycetes; order Streptomycetales; family Streptomycetaceae; genus Streptomyces. The sequence goes on along the minus strand of NZ_CP107845.1, from coordinate 3,090,024 downwards.
CGACCATCTGCTTGTTGTTGCGCAGCTGGAGACGGTTGAGGCAGGACAGCTGGAACTCCTCGGCGAACAGGTCGTACCGCTCGAAGCGCTCCGCCAGCTGGGGCATGGACTCCTGGTAGTCGTGGCCGCAGTCCGCGACCGCCTTCCAGAAGGTGTCCTCCTCGCAGATGCCCTCGTCCGCGAGGATCGCGCCGAGGAAGCGGAAGAAGCAGTCGAAGACGTCCGTGAAGATCGACAGCAGCTTCATGTCCTCGGGGATGTCCGCCCGGACCCGCTCGACCGCGGGCGGCAGCACCGCGTCCGCGTCCATGATGACGATCTCCTCGGCGATGTCCTTGAAGATCGCCCGCTTCACCACGCCGCCCTCGATGACGAGGATGGTGTTCTCGCCGTGCGGCATGTAGGCGAGGTCGTACTGGTAGAAGCAGTGCAGCAGCGGGACCAGGTACGCCTTCAGGTACGAGCGCAGCCACTCGGTCGGGGTGAGGCCCGACTCCGCGATCAGCGCGCCCACGAAGGACTTGCCCTCGGAGTCGACGTGCAGCAGCGAGGCCATGGTGGCGAGCCGCTCGTCACCCTGGATCGAGTTGACCGGGGACTCGCGCCACAGCGCGGCCAGCATCTTGCGGTACGGGGAGTACCGGTCGGTGGCGCGCTCGTACTGGCGGTGGTGGTAGCCGATCGCCGCGCGCTCGCGGATGATCGAGAAGTCCACCGACCTCAGGACCTCGTCGCCCTCGATCAGCTGGTGCAGCCAGTCGTTGATGGCCGGGGTGGCCTCCATGTACGCGGCCGACAGACCCCGCATGAAGCCCATGTTGAGGACCGAGATGGCGGTCTTGACGTAGTGCTTGCGCGGTGCGCTCTGGTTGAAGAACGTGCGGATCGACTGCTGCGCGAGGTACGCGTCGGGGCCCTCGCCCAGCAGCACCAGACGGCGGTTCGCGATCTCGGCCGCGAAGGTGACCGTGGTCTTGTTCCACCACTGCCAGGGGTGCACGGGGAAGAGGTGGAAGTCGGCCAGGTCCAGGCCCAGCGCGGTCATCCGCTCGGCGAAGACGCCGATGGTCTCGTCGCCGAGCTCCTCGCGCATGAAGGAATCGTGGTCCAGGCCCGCGCCCGCCGTGAAGGTGGAGACGTCCTTGCGGGCGGCGACCCACACGAGGTGGACGGGGCTGGCGGTCTCCGGGGCGTACGAGAGGTACTCGTGCACGCCGAAGCCGAGCCGGCCGTTGTTCGCGACGAAGCAGGGGTGGCCCTCGGTCATGCCCGTCTCGATGTCCTGGAAGGAGGACTTCGCGAGGACCTCGGAGGAGACCTGCGGCTTCGTGTACTTGTAGCCGGTGCCGGCCAGGGTGGAGGAGATCTCCTCCAGGTACACCGGCAGGACCTCGGCGCTCAGGCCAAGGGTCTCGCGCAGCTCGATGTGGAAGTCGAGGGCGTCCAGCTCCAGTTCGGCGCCGCCCCGGTGGCGGGTGATGGAGGTCTCGTCGACCGACCAGTGGTCGAGGGCGTGCCGGACCGCCTTGAAGCGGTACTCCACGGTCGAGTCGTCGCTGAGGACCGAGTAGAGGTCGGAGCCGAGCGGCTTCGGGGTCAGCAGGCGTTCGTGGGAGAACTCCGCGAGGCCCTTGCGGACCAGGGCGCGGTTGGCGCGGGCCCACAGCTCGGGGGAGAGGTGGGCGACGGCGTCGGCGAGGCTCATATGGATACCCCCTGGGCGGCCGCGGCGGCCTCGAACTGCTCGCGGGTGCAGAAGCTCAGGAGGGCTTCCTTCTCCGGCTTGGTGACCTGGCGCTCCGGCACGAAGCCGACCGTCTCGTTGAGGGCGTGCACGGCGGTGTTGGCGACGTCCGGCTCGACCACGACGCGCTCGGTGGCCGGGTCGGCGAAGATCGCGGCCATGACCGTGGTGATCACGGCGCGGGTGAAGCCGTGCAGCGGGGTGTCGCTCGGCGCGACGAGGAAGTGCATGCCGACGTCGCCCGGCCGGGCGTCGTAGAGGCCGACCAGCTCCAGCTCGGACGGGTCGTAGGTCTCCATCAGGAACGCGGGACGGCCCTCGTGCAGGCCGATGAAGGCCTGGTGGTGCTCGTGGGCGGCGATCCGCATGTACTCGCGCTCGACGTCCGGGAGGGAGGCGTCCTGCATCATCCAGAACGACGCCTTCGGGTGGGTGACCCAGCCGTGGAGCAGCTCCGCGTCGGCGAAGGGGTCCAGGGGGCGCACGGCGAAGGAACCGAGTTCCTTGTCGGTGCGGGAGAAGAGGAGTTCGGTGGTGCTCATCAGAGGGTGCCTTCCGGGGCGGCGAACTGCTGGAACGCGATGGACTTCTCGACCTTGTAGTGCTCGCGGCCGAGGAGCTCACCGACGATGTACGCGTTCCGGTACGCCGCCATGCCCAGGTCGGGCGAGGTGAGGGAGTGGTTGTGGGTGGTGCCGTTCTGCAGGTAGACCCCGCGGCCCGTGGTGTCGATGCTGTAGTTGCGGGCGGCGTCGAGACGGCCGTGCCCGTCGAAGTTCAGGCGGTCGCGCACCGGGTTCAGGAACTCCGGGAAGGTGTACTTGTAGCCGGTGGCCAGCACCAGGCCCTCGGAGGTGAGGGAGAAGTCCCGCTCCTGCTCCTCCTGGCGCAGCCCCAGCGTGTACGTGCCCGTGGTGGTGTCGTACGCGGTGCTGTTCAGGGAGGTGTTGGTCAGCAGGGTGGTCGGGACCTGGCCCGGCATGCTGATCTTCTTCTGGTAGAGCAGGTCGAAGATGGCGTTGATCAGGTCGCCGTCGATGCCCTTGAAGAGGTTCTTCTGCTGGGTCTCCAGCCGGTACCGGGTGTCCTCGGGGAGCGCGTGGAAGTAGTCCACGTACTCGGGGGAGGTCATCTCCAGGGTCAGCTTGGTGTACTCCAGCGGGAAGAACCGCGGCGAGCGGGTCACCCAGTTGAGCTGGTAGTCGTGGACGTCGATCTCGGCGAGGAGGTCGTGGTAGATCTCGGCCGCGCTCTGGCCCGAGCCGATGAGGGTGATCGACTTCTTCTTCTGCAGCTCCGCCTTGTTCTGCATGTAGGCGGAGTTGTGCACGAAGTCGCCGCCGAGGCCCTCGCAGGACCGCGGGACGTGCGGCGGGGTGCCGGTGCCCAGGACCAGGCGGGGGGCCCGGTGGGTCTCACCCTTGTCGGTGTGGACCTCGTACAGGCCGGCCTGCTCGTCGTAGGTGACCTCGGTGACCGAGGTGGACCACCGGACGTTGTCGAGACGGTCGGCGGCCCAGCGGCAGTAGTCGTTGTACTCGGCCCGCAGCGGGTAGAAGTTCTCCCGGATGTAGAAGGAGTACAGCCGGTCCTTGTCCTTCAGGTAGTTCAGGAAGGAGAAGGGCGAGGTCGGGTCGGCGAGCGTGACCAGGTCGGACATGAAGGGCGTCTGCAGGTGGGCGCCGTCCAGGAACATGCCGGCGTGCCACTCGAAGTGCGGCTTCGACTCGATGAAGAGACCGTCGATCTCGTCGAGCGGGGCGGTCAGGCAGGCGAGTCCCAGATTGAACGGACCGACGCCGATGCCGATGAAGTCGTGGGTCTCAGCGGTGGAGGGCAAGGGATTCTCCCAAGAACTGCTCGGCATGTGCGGCGAGAAGGTCGAGGACGGCAGCGATGTCGGCCGTCGTGGTCTGCGGGTTGAGGAGGGTGAACTTCAGGTACTGGCGGCCGTCCACCTTGGTGCCGGCGACGACGGCCTCACCGGAGGCGAACAGGGCCTTGCGGGCGTGCAGGTTCGCCTCGTCGACGAGGTCGGCGCGGACGTCGCCCTCGGGGACGTAGCGGAAGACCAGCGTGGAGATCTGCGGCTTGACGACGACCTCGAAGCGCGCGTCGGCGTCGATGATGTCCCAGCCCTCGGCGGCCAGCGAGACGACCTCGTCGAAGAGCGAGCCGAGACCGTCGGCGCCCATGACGCGCAGGGTCATCCAGAGCTTGAGGGCGTCGAAGCGGCGCGTGGTCTGGATGGACTTGTCCACCTGGTTCGGGATCCGCTCCTCCGCCATCCGGCGGGGGTTGAGGTAGTCCGCGTGGTACGTGGCGTGCCCCAGGGTGTCCCGGTCCCGGACCAGCACGGCGCTGGAACTCACGGGCTGGAAGAACGACTTGTGGTAGTCGACGGTGACCGAGTCGGCGCGCTCGATGCCGTCGAGGAGGTGCCGGCGGGTGGGCGAGATCAGCAGCCCGCAGCCGTAGGCGGCGTCCACGTGCATCCACGCGGAGTACTGCCCGGCCAGGCGGGCGATCTCGTGCAGCGGGTCGATGGACCCGAAGTCGGTGGTGCCGGCGGTGGCGACGACGGCCATCGGGAAGAGGCCCTCGCGCTCGCACTCCTCCAGCTCCAGGGCGAGTACCGAGGTGTCCATGCGGCGGTTGCGGTCGACCGGGACGGAGACGACGGCCTCGTAGCCGAGTCCGAGCATGGCCGCCGACTTCTTCACGCTGAAGTGGCTGGCCTCGGAGCTGAAGATGCGCAGCTTGGGCAGGACCTCGGCCTTGCTGAGTTCCCGACCCTCGTTCAGCGCCCGCTTCATGACCAGGCGGCAGGCCTCGTCGCGGGCCAGGAGCAGCGCGTGGAAGTTGGACTGGCTGCCGCCGGAGGTGAAGACGCCGTCCGCGCCCTCGCCGAGGCCGATGCGCCGCGCGGTCCAGTCGATCAGGCGGCGCTCGATGAGGGTGCCGCCGATGGACTGGTCCCAGGTGTCGAGGGAGGAGTTGACGGCGGAGAGGATCGCCTCGCCGAGCACGGCCGGGATGACGACCGGGCAGTTGAGGTGGCCGAGGTAGCGCGGGTGGTGGAAGTACACCGCGTCCCGGAGGTAGACCTCTTCGAGTTCGTCCAGCACGGCGGCCGGGTCCTCGAGGGGCTTGTCGAGGTCGATCGCGTCGATGACCGGGGCGAGTTCGTCGACGGATATACCGGTGTGGGGCCGTTCCGTGGTCGCGATCTTCGCGGCGACGCGTTCGACGCCTTCGGTGACGGTACGCCGGTAGAGGTCTGCGGTCGTCTCGTTCAGCAGATGCGAACGCATCAACTTTCCTCCGGGCAGGGGAAGAGGGGGGAGTGGGGAGAAGTCTTAGGTTAGCCTAGCCTAAGTTTCAGACCAAATAGAGAGGGGCCCCGGCCGGAGGCCGAGACCCGTCTCTCAATGTCCGCGCGGAGCGCGGGAGTTGTGTGCGTGCGAGTCGCGTACGTGGGAGTCGCGTACGTGGGACCGAGGGCCCGCGAGGGCTACAGGGTCGCGGTGGCGTCCTCGCTGGGAGCCTGGCCCGCGTAGGCCTCGGCGAGCAGCTCTTCCTCGCTCGCGCCGAGGCGCCAGTAGCCGACGAAGCGCACCGCGCGCCGATCGATGGAACGTTCCCGCACGAGGTGGCGGCGGACCGCGCGGATCGTGCCCGCCTCGCCGGCGATCCAGGCGTACGGGGCCTGCGCGGCAAGCGGTTCGGCCGCGCGGATCACGTCCACGAGCCGGTCGGCGCGCTCGCGCCCCAGGGCGGGGTCACGGACGATCCAGGTGATGTCCGCGTCGGCGAGGGTCACCGGGGTGAGTCGGTCGTCCTCGTGCGGGACCTCGAACCAGGCCTTCACCGGCGTGCCGGCGGGCAGTCGTTCGAGGATCGCGGAGGCGGCGGGCAGCGCGGTCTCGTCCGCGTACAGCAGGACGGCGTCGGTGGCGGCCGGCGGCTGGAACCGCACGGACTTGTTCTCCGCGACGGCCGGCCCGATCAGCATGACCCGGCGGCCGGCGACGGCCCGCCCGGCCCAGCGGGACGCGGGGGAGGAGTCGCCGTGGAGCACGAAGTCGATGTCGACCTCGTCCACGCCCTCGGGCGTTCGGCGCTGCTCGCGCACGGTGTACGAGCGCATCACCGGGCGCTCGGCCTCGGGGATCGCCCGCCAGGCGGCGAACCACGTGTCCTCGTCCGTGGAGGGCAGGACGGTGTGCTCGGCGCCCTCGGCCGGCAGGAAGAGCGACAGGCTCTGGTCGTACCCGCCGGAGCGGAACTCCGAGAGGGACTCGCCGCCGAACGTGACGCGCAGGAACGAGTGGCCGAGACGGCGCGTGCGGAGCACCTCGAGTTCGAAGAACCGGAAGTGGGCCACGGCCGGGGCCGCGTCGGATGCGGTGACGGTCATGCGGTGAGTCCCTCCTGGGGGTGTGTGCGGCGCCGGTCGGGGGCGCCGGGGGTCAGCTGACCTTCTTGGCGCCCTGGATGGACTTCGCCAGGTCCTCCAGCAGCTGCGCGCACTTCTCGTACGAGAAGATCGGCTCGGTCACGCGCGGGGTGATCTGACCGGCCTTGACTGCGGGCATCTCGGCCCAGGTCGGCTTGGCCGCCAGGTCCTTCGGCTGCAGGGTGCCGGTGCGGTTGTCGAGCAGGATGACGTCGGCCTTGTACTTGCCGGCGTTCTCCCAGCTGAGGCTCTCGAAGAAGCCGCCCTCGTCCAGCTTCTCCGGGGCGACGAACTCGACGCCGAGCGACTCGAAGTACTTCAGGTCGGCGGAGGTCTTCGGGGTGGAGACGTAGAACAGGTCGGCCGCGCCGGAACCGACGAGCACCTTGATGCCCGGGTTCGCCTTGGTGGCCTCGCGGACCTTGGCGGAGGCGGCCTCGAAGCGGGCCTTGGCGTCCACGGCCTTCTTGGCGTTCATGTCGGCGCCGAGGGACTTGGCGAGGTCCGCGGTGCGGGCCAGCGCCTTGTCCATGCTGACGTCGCCGCCGACCTTGATCGCGGCGGCCGGGGCCAGCTTCAGGATCTTGTCCTTGGAGGCCTCCGGGACGTACCAGTACGAGCCGTCCCAGGAGTTGGTGACCAGCAGGTCGGGCTGGAGGGCCGCGTACTTCTCGACGTTGAACTCGTCGTAGACGTTGCCGAGGACCTCGACCTTGGATATGTCCATCGAGCCGGCCTGGACGTCGGGCTTGCCGTCGGCGGTCTTGGTCGGGCCGAAGACGCCCTTGACGCTCACGCCGTAGTCGTAAAGGGCGGCGGCGGTGCCGGTGAAGGCGACGACGTTCTTCGGGGCGGCCTTCGTGGAGACGTCCTTGCCGAGGTCGTCCTTGAAGGTCCAGGGGCCCGAGGCCGCAGCGGTCTTGTCCGCCTCGCCGGCCCCGTCCTTCGCCTTGTCGGTGCCGCCGCACGCGGAGAGCGCCGCGACGAGGCTCAGGGCACCGCCGGCCGCGATGAGACCGCGGCGGGTGAGGAGGGAGGATCGGGACTTGGGCATGTCGATGTCCGCTTTCGTGCGTGCCGGGCGGCCACTGGGCCGTTCGGAGGGAAGGTTAGCCTAACCTTGGCCGAAAACGGTAAGGGGGCCCTAATCTTTCTCCGGGCCCCCTCGGGTGAACTGCTCCTCGGCCGACCTTTCGGTCGGCCACCGGTCAGCCGGCGAAGCCCAGTTCGCGGGCGATCAGCATGCGCTGCACCTCGCTGGTGCCCTCGCCGATCTCCAGGATCTTGGAGTCCCGCCACATGCGGGCCACCGGGTACTCGTTCATGAACCCGTAGCCGCCGTGGATCTGCGTGGCCTCACGGGCGTTGTCGACGGCGACCGTGGAGGAGTACAGCTTGGCGATGGCCGCCTCCTTCTTGAACGGCTCGCCGGCCACCAGCCGCGAGGCCGCGTCCCGCCAGCCGACACGAGCCATGTGGGCGCGCATCTCCATGTCCGCCAGCTTGAACTGGATGGCCTGGTTGTCGCCGATGGGCCGGCCGAAGGCCTTGCGCTCCTTGGCGTACTTCACCGACTCGTCGACACAGCCCTGGGCCAGGCCCGTGGCGAGCGCGGAGATGGCGATGCGGCCCTCGTCGAGGATCCGCAGGAACTGGGCGTAGCCGCGGCCCTCCTGGCCGACCAGGTTGGCCAGGGGCACCCGCACGTCCTGGAAGGACAGTTCACGGGTGTCGGAGGAGTTCCAGCCGACCTTGGAGTACGGGGCCGCCACCGTGAAGCCGGGTGTTCCGGACGGCACGATGATCGAGGAGATCTCGGGCCGGCCGTCCGCCTTGCGCCCGGTCACCGCGGTGACCGTGACCAACCCGGTGATGTCCGTACCGGAGTTGGTGATGAAGCACTTCGAACCGTTGATCACCCACTGGTCACCGTCCTTGACGGCCGTCGTGCGGGTGCCGCCCGCGTCCGAGCCGCCGTCCGGCTCGGTCAGACCGAAGGCGCCCAGCACCTCGCCGGAGCACATCCTCGGCAGCCACTCCCGCTTCTGCTCCTCGGTGCCGAACAGGTGGATCGGCATGGCGCCGAGCGAGACGCCGGCCTCCAGGGTGATGGCGACCGAGGAGTCGACGCGGGCCAGCTCCTCCAGGGCGATGCCGAGGGCGAGGTAGTCGCCGCCCATGCCGCCGTACTCCTCCGGGAAGGGCAGGCCGAACAGGCCCATGCGGCCCATCTCGCGGACGATCTCGTACGGGAACTCGTGCCGCTCGTACAGGTCGCCGATCTTGGGGGCGACGACGTCGTGCGCGAAGGCCTCGACGGTGCGGCGGAGTTCCTCGTGCTCGGGGGTGAGCCGGTGGTCGAGGGACATGTCTTCGTTACTCCTTGTGGGAGAGGGCGCGGACGGTACGGGAGGGGCTGGGGCGCCCCAACCGCTCGGCCATCCACACGCTCGTGGCGGTGAGGGCGGCCAGGTCGACCCCGGTCTCGATGCCGAGGCCGTCGAGCATCCACACGAGGTCCTCGGTGGCCAGGTTGCCGGTGGCGCTCTTCGCGTACGGGCAGCCGCCGAGGCCGCCGGCGGAGGCGTCGACCGTGGTCACGCCGTGCCGGAGCGCGGCGAGGGTGTTGGAGAGGGCCTGGCCGTAGGTGTCGTGGAAGTGCACACCGATCCGATCGGTCTCCACGCCCACCTCGTCGAGTCCGTCGAGGAGGGCCCCGACATGGCCCGGGGTGGCGACGCCGATGGTGTCGCCGAGACTCAGTTCGTCGCAGCCGAGGTCCAGCAGGGCCTTGGCCACGGAGACCACCTGCGGGATGGGCACGGCGCCCTCCCAGGGGTCGCCGAAGCACATGGAGAGGTATCCGCGCACATGGGCGCCCCGTTCCTTCGCCCGGGCCACCACGGGCTCGAACATGGCCAGGGACTCGGCGACGGTGCGGTTGAGGTTGCGGGCCGCGAAGGTCTCCGTCGCGGAACCGAACACCGCGATCCGATCGGCCCCGAGGGCGAGCGCGCGGTCCAGGCCGCGCTCGTTGGGGACGAGGACGGGCAGGTCCGCGGACACGTCGGAGAGCAACGGGAAGAGCTGTTCCGCGTCGGCGAGCTGGGGCACCCACTTGGGGTGGACGAAGCTGGTGGCCTCGATGGTGGTGAGGCCGGCCGCGGCGAGCCGGTGGACGAACTCGGCCTTCACCTCCGTCGGTACGGGCGTCTTCTCGTTCTGGAGTCCGTCGCGGGCGCCCACCTCGTGGATGCGGACGCGGGTCGGCAGCCCGGGATCGGGGACCGTCATGGGCAGGCCGTTCACTCGCCGCCCTCCTCTTCCTCCGGGGTGACCACGGCCAGGATCTGGTCCATGGCGACGGTGGTGCCGGGCGTCACGTCGAGTTCGGTGACCGTGCCGGCGTGCGGGGCGGAGATGACGTGCTCCATCTTCATCGCCTCCACCACGAGCAGGCTCTGACCGGCCGCCACCCGGTCCCCGACGGCCACCTTCACGACGGTGACGGTGCCGGGCATCGGGGCGGCCAGCGTGCCCGCGCCGCCGTGGCCGCGGCCGGTGAGCGCCGCGGCGACGGGGTCGTGGCGCTGGAGGTGCCAGGAGTCGCCGTCGCGGCCGAGCCAGGTGCCCTCCGGGGACGCGGCGTGGCTGAAGCGGTGGGTGACGCCGTCGAGTTCCACCGTGACCGCGTCGGGGGTCCGGGCCACGATCCGGCCGCGGGCCGGTGTACCGGAACTCCCGGGGAGGATCTCCGTGTCCCGCCCGGCCGGGCGGGTGCGGACCTCCACCGGGTCCTGGCCGGGCAGGCGCAGGTGGTGGACCGTCCAGGCGGGGGTGCCGCCCAGGCGCCAGCCGTCGGCGGCGTCGAACGGGTCCACCCACCCTCCCGGCCGCGCAGGCAGGGGCTCCTCGGCGAGCAACGCCGCCGCCGCGTACACCTCGTCCGGGATCCCCTCCGGGAGCAGCGACGCGAGGTCGCGCTCGACCAGCCCGGTGTCGAGGTCGCCCGACACCACGTCGGGGTGCGCCAGCAGCCGCCGCAGGAAACCGGCGTTGGTCTGGACGCCCAGGATCACGGTGTCCGCGAGGGCCCCCCGCAGCAACCGCAGGGCGCTCGCGCGGTCCGGCCCGTACGCGATGACCTTGGACAGCATCGGGTCGTAGGCGGAGCCCACCGGCACGCCGGCCGTCAGACCCGAGTCGGTGCGCACCGCCCCGCCGGACGGCTCCGACAGGGCCAGGACCGTACCGCCCGAGGGCAGGAACCCGCGGGCCGGGTCCTCGGCGCAGACGCGGGCCTCGATGGCGTGGCCGGTCAGGGTCACGTCCTCCTGCCCGAACCCGAGGGGAGCCCCCGCCGCGACCCGCAGTTGTTGTTCGACCAGGTCCAGTCCGGTGATCAGCTCCGTCACCGGGTGCTCCACCTGGAGGCGGGTGTTCATCTCCATGAAGTAGTACGAGGACGGGTCGCCGCCCGGCACGATGAACTCCACGGTGCCCGCGCCGACGTACCCGCAGGAACGGGCCGCCTCCACGGCCGCCGCTCCCATCGACGCCCGCAGCTGCGGCGTCAGCAGGACCGACGGGGCCTCCTCGACGACCTTCTGGTGGCGCCGCTGGAGCGAGCACTCCCGCTCGCCCAGGTGCACCACGTTGCCGTGCGCGTCCGCCAGCACCTGGATCTCGATGTGCCGCGGCCGGTCCACCCACCGCTCGACGAGCAGGGTGTCGTCACCGAAGGAGGACCGGGCCTCGCGCCGCGCCGCGGCGATCTCCTCGCCGAGCAGCTCCGCGTCGCGGACCAGCCGCATGCCCTTGCCGCCGCCGCCCGCGGAGGGCTTCAGCAGCACCGGCATGCCGATCTTCTCGGCGGCGGAGACCAGTTCGGCGTCGGTGAGGCCGCTGCCGGAGGAGCCGGGGACGACGGGAACGCCCGCCTCCTTCACCGTCTCCTTCGCCCGGATCTTGTCGCCCATCAGGGAGATCGCGCTCGCCGGGGGCCCGATGAAGGCCAGCCCGGCCTCCGCGCAGGCCGCCGCGAAGGCGGCGTTCTCCGCGAGGAAGCCGTACCCGGGGTGGACCGCCTCGGCGCCGGTGCGGCGGGCCGCGTCCAGGAGCCGCTCCACCGACAGGTAGCTCTCGGCGGCCGCCTCCGGACCGATCCGGACGGCCGTGTCGGCCTCCCGTACGTGGCGGGCGTCCGCGTCGGCGTCGCTGAAGACGGCCACGGAGCGGATGCCGAGCTCCCGCAGGGTGCGGATGACCCGGACCGCGATCTCGCCGCGGTTCGCGACCAGAACAGTGCTGAACATCGAAGAGGTCCTCACGTCACATGCGGAAGATGCCGAAAGCGGAGTCGCCCAAGGGGGCGTTCGCGCACGCGGTCAGGGCCAGCCCGAGCACCTGCCGGGTCTCCATGGGGTCGATGACCCCGTCGTCCCAGAGACGGGCGGTGGCGTAGTAGGCGTTGCCCTGTTCCTCGTACTGCGCGCGGACCGGTGCCTTGAAGGCCTCCTCGTCCTCGGCCGGCCAGTCCTGGCCCGCGCCCTCGATCTGGTCCCGCTTGACGGTGGCCAGCACGGAGGCCGCCTGCTCGCCGCCCATCACCGAGATCTTCGCGTTCGGCCACATCCACAGGAAGCGCGGCGAGTAGGCCCGGCCGCACATCGAGTAGTTGCCCGCCCCGTAGGAACCGCCGACGACCACCGTCAACTTCGGGACCCGGGCGCACGCCACGGCCGTCACCATCTTGGCGCCGTGCTTGGCGATGCCGCCGGCCTCGTAGTCCCGGCCGACCATGAACCCCGAGATGTTCTGGAGGAAGAGGAGAGGGATCCCGCGCTGGTCGCACAGCTCGATGAAGTGCGCGCCCTTCTGGGCGGACTCGGAGAAGAGGATGCCGTTGTTGGCGATGATGCCGACCGGGTGTCCGTGGATCCGGGCGAACCCGGTGACCAGCGTCTGCCCGAACTCCGCCTTGAACTCCTGGAAGCGGGACCCGTCCACGACCCGGGCGATGACCTCGCGGGCGTCGTAGGGGGTGCGGGAGTCGACCGGCACCGCGCCGTACAGGCCGTACGGGTCCACCTTCGGCTCCTCGGGAGCCTCCACCGACCAGGGCAGGGCCGCGCGGTCGGGCAGCGTCGCCACGATGTTCCGTACGATCCGCAGCGCGTGCGCGTCGTCCTCCGCGAGGTGGTCGGTGACGCCCGAGATCCGGGAGTGGACCTCGCCGCCGCCGAGCTCCTCGGCCGTGACGACCTCGCCCGTCGCGGCCTTCACCAGCGGCGGGCCGCCGAGGAAGATCGTGCCCTGGCCGCGCACGATGACGGCCTCGTCGCTCATGGCCGGGACGTACGCCCCGCCGGCGGTGCAGGAGCCGAGCACGGCCGCGATCTGCGGGATGCCGGCGCCGGACATGCGGGCCTGGTTGTAGAAGATGCGGCCGAAGTGCTCCCGGTCGGGGAAGACCTCGTCCTGCATGGGCAGGAAGGCGCCGCCGGAGTCGACCAGGTAGAGGCAGGGGAGACGATTCTCCAAAGCCACCTCCTGGGCGCGGAGGTGCTTCTTGACGGTCATCGGGTAGTAGGTGCCGCCCTTGACGGTGGCGTCGTTCGCGACGATGACGCACTCGCGGCCACTGACCCGGCCGATGCCCGCGATGACCCCGGCGGCCGGGGCCGCGCCCCCGTACATGCCCTCGGCGGCCAGCGGGGCCAGCTCCAGGAAGGGCGATCCGGGGTCGAGGAGGGCGTCCACGCGGTCGCGGGGAAGCAGCTTCCCGCGGGCGGTGTGGCGGGCGCGGGCCCGCTCCCCGCCGCCCAGGCGGGCCGCCTCCAGCCGGGCGCGCAGGCCCTCGGCGAGTTCGCGGTGGGCGGCCTCGTTGGTCCGCCAGGCCTCGGACGCCGGGTCCGCGGCGCTCGTCAGCACTGGTGCCTGCTGCATCGGTCGAGCTCCCTTGCTCGGTGCACGCGGTTAATGGTCGTTAACGCGTATGGGCCTTAGGTTAACGAGCGCTAACGGCCCTGTCTAGAATGGTTTCCCATGAGCACCAGAGCGGCCGCCCCGACCCGTCGCGAGCAGATCCTCAGTGAGGCCGCTCGTCTCTTCGCCGAGCGCGGCTTCCACGGCGTCGGAGTGGACGAGATAGGGGCCGCGGTGGGCATCAGCGGCCCCGGCCTGTACCGGCACTTCGCCGGCAAGGACGCCATGCTCGCCGAACTGCTCGTCGGGATCAGCGAGCGGCTGCTCACGGGCGGCCGGCGGCGCGCCGAGGAGGCGGCCGGCGACCCGACGGCGCTGCTGGCCTCCCTCGTCGAGGGCCACATCGACTTCGCGCTCGACGACCGGGCGCTGATCACCCTGCACGACCGGGAGCTGGACCGGCTGCGGGAGGCCGACCGCAAGCTCGTACGACAGTTGCAGCGCCAGTACGTCGAGCTGTGGGTGCAGGTCGTGCGCGAGCTGCACCCCGAGGTGGGGGAGGCGCAGGTACGGGTCTCCGTGCACGCGGTCTTCGGCCTGCTGAACTCCACCCCGCACCTGGCGGCGCTGGGCCGGGAGGCCACCGAGTCCCTGCTGCGGCGGCTCGCCAACGGCGCCTTCGGGGCGCTGTCGGGGTGACGCCCGGCATCCGCGGGTCGAAATGGTTCCGGCGCGTGACGGCACGCGACGGCAGAATGGGCCGTATGCCGAAGCCGATAGAGACGCCCGCCCAGTCCTCTCAAGCGCCGAGCCGCGCCGAACTCCTCGACCACCTGGTCCGCACGCGGATCGCGGGTGACGTCGCCACCTCGCGCGAGAACAACCTGTCGCACTACCGCAAGCTCGCCAACGGCGACCGCCACTACTGGCTGGGCCTGGAACTCGGCGACCGCTGGGCCGACGAGCAGGACGTGCTCGCCGTGATGGCGGAACGCTGCGGAGTGGTCGACGACGCGACCCACCGCCACGGCCAGGACACCATCGACCCGGAACTGACGGTCGCCGCCCTGGACCGGCTCGCGGCCCGACTGCGCAAGGCCGCGCTGGACCGGCAGAGCGTCCTGCTGGCCACCGGGCACCCCGGCGGCCTCCTGGACGTCCACCGGGCGACCGGCGAGGCCCTGCGGGCGGCCGGTTGCGAGATCGTGGTCATCCCGCGCGGGCTGGTCGCGGACGAGTGCTCCGTGTGGCAGTTCGCCGACGTCGCCGTGCTGGAGCGGGGCGCGACCCTGTGGCACACCCACTCGCCGGAGCCCATGGCCGCGATCCTGGACGGGCTGGCGGCCGAGGGACGCCCCCAGCCGGACCTGGTCCTGGCCGACCACGGCTGGGCGGGCTGCGCGGCGCAGCGGGGCCTGGACGCGGTGGGCTACGCGGACTGCAACGACCCCGCCCTGTTCCTCGCCGAGGCGGAGGGCACCCTCCAGATCGCGATCCCGCTCGACGACCACGTCCGGGACCCACGCCACTACGACCCCATGGTGGCCTACCTGCTGGACGCCGCGGGCCTGGCCTGAGGGCCGCCGGCGTCGGCCGGGGCGTGCGCCCCGCCCGACGGGTCGGGCCGCGAGGGCCGCGCCGCGGGTGTGGTCACTTCAGCCAACCGCCGGTGAAGTCCTGGACGGCCGAACCGTCGAGGTCCGCCAGCTTGATGCCGACGAAGTCCCGCGCCCAGTCGGAGGTCTGCACCCGGAACGGCATCCGCTCCGCGGTCAGCGCCTCGACGACGGGGGCGGCGGCCTCGGCCGAGGTCTGGGCGTGGTCGTAGGCCTGTGAGGTGCGCCCGAGGTAGGCCTGGAGCGCGGGGGCGTACGGTCCGGCCTCGGTGAGCAGGGTCGGTACGTCGACCCCGATGGTGGCGACGAACTCGCTGGTGACGGCGCCCGGTTCGACGACGGCCACCTGGACGCCGGTGGTGGCGACGACCGGGGCGAGCGACTCCATGAAGCCCTCGACGGCGAACTTGGCCGCGCAGTAGGCCTCGTTGAACGGCTGGCCGATCATGCCGCCGACGCTCGTCACCGTGATGACCCGGCCGCCCGAGGCGCGCAGGTGGGGGAGCGCCGCCCGGGTGACCTCGACGACGCCGAAGTAGTTGACCTCCATCGCGGCCCGGACCGGCTCCATGCCGTGCTGTTCGATCGTGCCGACGAACCCGGCGCCCGCGTTGTTCACCACCGCGTCGAGCCGTCCGTGTTCGGCGACGACCTCGGCCACGCAGCGGGCCACGGAGTCGGCGTCCGTCACGTCGAGCGGCTTGACCTGGATCAGGTCGCGGACGCCGGCTTCGTCGGCCGCCTCCAGCAGGGCGTCGGCACGGCCGGTGTCGCGCATGGTGGCGACGGTGTGCAGGCCCGCGCGGGCGGCGGCGACCGCGGCGGCCAGACCGATGCCGGTGGAGGTGCCGGTGATGAGGACGACCTTGGGGCCGGTGGGGGTGGGGGTGGCGGACATGGGGGTCTCCTGAGGGTTTCCGTATTTCTGTGCGTGCACACACACATTAGCCATGTGTGCGTGTGCACGCAATTAGGTAGGCTCCTCGACATGGCGCACAACGAGCTCTCCATGGGCGGACTCACCCCCCGCGACCACGCCTTCTACGGCCTGGTCTGGGCCGGCACCACCCTCACCGCCCGGGTCGACCAGGCC
Organism: Streptomyces sp. NBC_00513; assembly: GCF_041431415.1. Taxonomy (GTDB): domain Bacteria; phylum Actinomycetota; class Actinomycetes; order Streptomycetales; family Streptomycetaceae; genus Streptomyces. Next base: position 3,074,185 of record NZ_CP107845.1, on the reverse strand, counting down.
CTCACCCGCCGGCACGACCTGCCGCTCTCGTGGTTCGAGGTGATGCTGTGGCTCCACGCCCAGCAGGAGCCGGTCGCCTCCTCCGAGCTGGGGGCCAGGACCCTGCTCAGTCGCAGCCAGGTCTCCCGGGTCGCCGACTCGCTCCAGGCGCGCGGCCTCGTCGAGCGGATACCCTCCCCGACCGACGCGCGCTCCGTGCGGATCGCCCTGACCGACGCGGGCCGGCGCGCCTTCCGGGAGGCGGACGCCACCCGCCGCGAGGCCCTCGCCGAGGTCTTCGACGACCGGCTCGACGACGCGGACATCGCCGCGCTCGGCGCGATCTGGGCCAAGCTCAAGGCGTAGGCCGTCCCTTTCGCCCCGACCGGCAACGGCGCCCGGACGGACGGGCGTTGTCAGTGTCGGCGCCTACGGTCGCCCCCATGACCAAGACGCCGAACCCGCTGTCCGTGTTGGCCGCCGACCCGCAAGGCCGCTCCCTGGGGCTCGCGTTGCCGCCCGGCACGCTGATCGACGGGCCCGGCCGCCGGTTCGCGCGCCGGTCCCCGCTCGTGTGGGTCTCCGACGAGCCCGTGGGCCCCGGAGCGCTCGCCGTCCACCGCGGCCCGGCAGGGGCGGCCGGCCTCCAGGCGGTGCTGTTCCAGGGCCGCCGCGGCCTGGAGAGCTGGTGGACCCGCGGCGAGCTGCGGCCCCGCGAGATGTCCGCACCCGACGACCACCACGTGGAGCCGGTCCTGCGCGCGTACTGGGCCGGGGTGGTCCCCGACCCCGAGGAGGGAGCCGAGGGCGCGGAGCTGATCGCGCCCTTCGGCCGGGAGTGGCCGGGGCTCGCCGAGCCCGGGGTCCCGGACGGGGACCCGGAGGAACAGGCCGTCGCCCGGGCCGACGAGCTGATCCGGGAGGGCGTCCTGCCGAGCCCCCGACTCGCCCTGATACCGGCGGCCCGGGGGGCGGACGCGCCCACGGCGATGGGGTGGCGCGGCCCGCTGAACCACGAGAACGACACGGCTCGCGTCAGCACCGTCCTGCGCTCCTGGGAAGACCGCTACGGCGCCCGCGTCCTCGCCCTCGGCTTCGACGAACTCCACCTCTCGGTGGCCGCCCCGCCCGCGACGCGGGCCGCCGCCCTCCCCGTCGCCGCCGAGCACTTCGCGTTCTGCCCCGACAACGTCTGGCAGGGCTCCGGCAGCGTGCACGCCTACGCGGACGAGGCCGTTGTCGGCGCGCGGACCTGGGGGTTCTGGTGGGACTGAGGAAACGGGGCCGCGCCTCGGTCCAGCCCGCCCGTCCGCCGGCCCGTTCGTTCGCCCGCGCGGGACGCGGACTCAGCCGCGCGGGACGCGCACCACGCCCTCCTGGATGACGGTGACGGCCAGCCGCCCGTCCTGGGTCCAGATACGGGCCTGCCCCAGACCCCGGCCGGCGGCGGCCGAGGGGGACTCCTGGTCGTACAGCAGCCACTCGTCGGCGCGGAACGGCCGGTGGAACCACATCGCGTGGTCCAGCGAGGCACCCACCACGTCGCCGACGGCCCAGCCGCCCCGGCCGTGCGCGAGCAGCACCGAGTCGAGCAGGGTCATGTCCGAGACGTAGGTGGCCAGGCAGGTGTGCAGCAGGGCGTCGTCGCTCTCCAGCTTCCCGGCGGTGCGGAACCACACCTGCGAGCGCGGTTCGACCGGCTGCCCGACACTGCCCCACGGAGGGGTCGTCGCGTACCGGAGGTCCACCGCGCCCCGTGCCTCGATCAGCCGCTCCACCGTGTCCGGGTCGCGGAAGACGCCCCGGTACGCGGGCAGGGCCTCGGCGGCGGTGGGCAGGGTCTCGGGATCGGGGGCGTCCGGCATCGCCGTCTGGTGGTCCAGCCCCTCCTCGTACGTCTGGAACGACGCGGAGAGGTGGAAGATCGGCTGGCCGTGCTGGACGGCCACCACCCGGCGGGTGGTGAAGGAGTGCCCGTCGCGGATCCGGTCCACCGAGTACACGATGGGCGCGCCGGGGTCGCCGGCGCGCAGGAAGTACGAGTGCAGCGAGTGCGCGGTGCGGTCCTCGGGCACGGTCCGACCGGCCGCGACCAGCGCCTGGGCCGCGACCTGTCCGCCGAAGACGCGCGGTACCAGCGCCGAACGGCTGGTACCGCGGAAGATGTTCTCCTCGATCTGCTCCAGGTCGAGCAGATCGAGGAGCGTCGTCAGAGCCTCGTTCATGGGGGGAAGGGTAGGTCCCGCGAGGGGTCCGGAATCCCCTACAGGCCCATGGACTTGGCGATGATGGACTTCATGACCTCGCTGGTGCCGCCGTAGATGCGGTTCACGCGGTTGTCGGCGTACAGGCGGGCGATCGGGTACTCGTTCATGTAGCCGTAACCGCCGTGCAGCTGGAGGCACTTGTCGATGACGCGGTGCGCGACCTCGGTCGTGAACAGCTTCGCGGACGCGGCCTCGGCGGCGGTCAGCTCACCGGCGTCCAGGGCCTCCAGGGCGCGGTCGGCGACGGCCTCGGCCGCGTCCACCTCGGCCTGGCAGGAGGCCAGTTCGAACTTGGTGTTCTGGAAGTGCGCGACCGGCTTGCCGAAGACGGTGCGGTCCGTCACGTACTGCTGGGCGAACCGGACGGCGGCCTTGGCCTGGGCGTACGCGCCGAAGGCGATGCCCCAGCGCTCGGAGGGTAGGTTCGCGCCGAGGTAGTAGAAGCCCTTGTTCTCCTCGCCCATCAGGTCCTCGACCGGGACCTTCACGTCGACGAACGCCAGCTCGGCGGTGTCGGAGGTGCGCAGGCCCAGCTTGTCGAGCTTGCGGCCGATCGAGTAGCCCGCGGACTTGGTGTCCACGGCGAAGAGGGAGATGCCGAAGCGACGGTCGTCCTCGCGCGGGGAGGAGGTACGGGCGCAGACGATCACCCGGTCGGCGTGCACGCCACCGGTGATGAAGGTCTTGGAGCCGTTCAGGACGTAGTGCGTGCCGTCCTCGGAGAGCTTCGCGGTGGTCTTCATGCCCGCGACGTCGGAGCCGGTGCCGGGCTCGGTCATCGCCAGCGCCCACATCTCCTCGCCGGTGACGAACTTCGGCAGGAAGCGCTTCTTCTGCTCGTCGTCGGCCAGCATCTTGATGTAGGGCAGGGCGAGCAGCACGTGCACGCCGGAGCCGCCGAAGTTGACGCCCGCGCGGGAGGTCTCCTCGTAGAGGACGGCCTCGAACTTGTGGGTGTCCAGGCCCGCGCCACCGAACTCCTCGGGCACGTTGATGCCGAAGATGCCCAGCTCACCGAGCTTGTAGTAGAACTCGCGGGGTGCCTGACCGGCCTGGAACCAGTCGTCGTAGACCGGCACGACCTCGGTCTCGATGAAGTCCCGGATGGTCTCGCGGAACGCCTCGTGGTCCTCGTTGAAAACGGTACGGCGCACGGCCGGACTCCCTTCGTCGCGGCGGTCCGCCGCTTATGTCTAAGCGCTTGCTCATACAAAGTTACCGGCGAGTTGTCCATCCGTCCAGAGAGGTGGTCCGTCGTGCGGCGCACAGCGCCCGGCACGGGTCTGCCGGGCGCTGCGCGCGATCGGTCGAACGGGGGGGGATCGGAGGGGGTGCGTGGGTGCGTGCGGTTCGGTCGCGATCCCGCGTCGCCCTGGCCGAGGGGGCCGCCGGTCGGGTGGGCGGCGGTCGGGTGGGCGGCGGTCGGTGGGTCAGGAGTAGTGGCACACGGTGACCCAGCCGCCCTGGACTTCCGCTTCGCTCCTCGCGCCGCAGCCCATCTTCGTGTAGTTGGGCTGGACCATGTTGTGGTAGTGGCCCCAATTCCGGTACGACTCGCTGCTGGTGTCGTGGTCGGGTCCCGCCGCGTCGTAAGCGGCCTTCTCCGAGGCCCACTGGCCGACGGCTCCGTCCGGTCCGACGCTCGATATGTTCTCGGCGACGTTGAGCGAGCTGTGGTGCAGCTCACCTCCCTCGGAGGACTTCGGGTCGTCGGCCCAATCCTGGGCCTGGTTCGCGAGGCCGCCGTCCCAGCTGAGGGGCGGTTGGTCGTTCTGTTGGCGGACGCTGTTCGTCTGGGCGAGCATGGCCTGCTGCTCGGCCGGGCTGACCGCCGACGGGAGGCTCGCGGAGGCGGCGACGGTCGCCGAGGTGCCCGTCGCCAGCAGTAGGCCTCCGGCCATCAGGACCGCCGAGGCGGCGGCCGTGGCGCGGCGGTGTGTCCGGGTGTGGTTCATGGCGACCTCCTGGTCGCACGGGGGCATGCGGGAAGGTCCGGCGCACGTGGGGGCGGTCCCGGTGACGGGCCGCACGGCCGGCTCGGGGCGATGGCGCCAAGTGGCCATCGGCGAGACGAGATCCGGTCGGCGACCCCCGCCGCCTCCGGTGAGTCCAGCGTATGTCCGGGGTATGCGTGCGGCGACCGGAGCCGGGGCGGCCCCGTTGCCGCGCGGGGCGTCGGCGCAGGTGCCCCCGGGATCCCAACTCCCTTGCCCCCGTGCTCCCTTCGCGAACGCCGATCCGGCCGGGGCATGGGTCTCCGGCTGCGATCGTCGGCCCGGCCGCTGCCGTCGGTCCGGTCGCGACCGTCGGCCCGGTCGAGGTCGACGACCCGGCTGCGGTTTCGGTCCGGTCCGGGCCGTCAGTCCCGGGGGACGGGCGGCGGGGACCCCGCCGGGGGCGCGGCGGCCCAGCGCAGGGCGAACCACAACTCCATCCGTACGTCCGCGTCGTCGGGGTCCCGCTCCAACAGGGCCGCGCAGCGGGCGATGCGCTGGCGGACCGTGTTGCGGTGCACGCCCAGAGCCGCCGCGGTCCGGTCCCAGCTGCCGTGATGGGCCAGCCAGCCGCGCAGGGTCTCCCGCAGCACGGGGCTCAGCGGCGCCAGCACCGCCTCGGCGTGTGCGCGGGCCTCGGCCTCGCCCACCAGCCCGGCCACACCGGTGTCCGCGTGCCGGGCCAGGGGCGCGCGGGCGCTCTCGGCGCGCTGGAGGGCGCGGGCGGCCTGCGCGTCGGCGGCGGCCAGCGCCGCGGGGTCGGCCGGCGCGGGCGAACTCGCCCCGAGCCGCCAGCCCGGCCGGGGACCGGGATCGCGCCGGGTGAGGAGGCGTACGAGGGTGCCCTCGGCGGCGTACAGCGGGGTGCCGAGCGCGGCGGCCAAGGCGGCGGGGTCGCCGCCGCCGCGGGCGTGCACCGCCGTCCACGGGCCGGGCCCGAGCGCCTGGGCGGGGGTGGCGCCGAGCAGCAGCCGGGTGAGGGCGGCCGCCTCGCCGGACCCGCCGGGCCGGTCGGCGGTGATCAGGGTCAGCAGCACGGCGGCGATCGAGGCGATGGTCTGGTCGCCCGGGGCGCGCAGCGGGGTCGCCAGGGCGAGCACCGGCCCGGGGGGAGCGGAGGCGGCCTGTGGTGCGGGGGAGCCGGGGTCGGCGGGGGGAGTGGGGGCGCCGGTCCCCGTGCCCGGCCCCGGCCCCGCGCCGGTCCCGGCGCCCGGCGGGTCGGTGGAGGCGCCGGTCGGGCGGCGTCCCAGGGCGTACACCGACAGGTGCCAGCCGGCCGCCTGGTCGGTGGCGGTGGCCGGTCCGGGCGCGCCCACGTGGCGGGCCAGGGCCGCCAACGCCTCCCGGGCCCGCTCGGGGACCGTTCGTCCGGCGGAGCGGTCGGGCGCGCCCGGGGTGACCAGGGCCGCGTGCCCGGACAGGGCGGTGGCCAGCCTGGCCAGGACCGACGGGACCGGGTCGGGGCGCGCCGCCGCGGCCGCCAGCGACTGCTGGGCCTCGGCGACCCGGCGCAGCTCGGCCGTACGGGCCTGCGCCATCAGCCGCCAGACGGCGCGGGCCACCGCCGTGAAGGGGGTGCCCGGCGGGACTTCGACGAGCGGCAGCCCGAGCGCGGCGCAGGCGTCCGTCAGCCCCTGCGGCACGGTCCCGTGCACGGGGGTGACACCGAAGCCGAGCGCGGCCACCCCGGCCCGTACGAGCCGCTCGACGTACCGCAGCGCGCTCGCCGCGCCCCGCTCCGCCCCGCCCGGCGCCCCGTCGGCCGGGGCCCGCGCCCCGCCGTCCGCTTCGCTCACCGCCCCCGGCCCGTCGTCCCGGCCCAGCCAGGCGCCTGCCGTCAGCAGCAGTTCCCCGCCGAGCAGGTACGGGGACGGGTCCGGCATCTCCGAGGCGTGGACGGCGTGCACGGAGGCCGCGGGGGTCGGGAGCGCCGAAGGGGCCGTGGTCCCCCCGCCACCCGGCGCGAGCGTGCGCAGCCCCAGCTCCCGGTCCGCGAGCAGGGCCCCCAGCTCCACGCCGGGGGTGGGCGGCTGCTGCTCCTGCATCAGGCGCGGCATGGATACTCCGTATGGATCGAAGGGTCCGGATGGATGAAACGTACACTTCGTGACCCCGGGATGTCCGCTTACGCTCGAAGGACCGCACACCCCCTCCGGAAGGCACCCCCCTGATGAGCACGCAGCCGCGCGGACCCGTCGACTCCTCCCGCATCCCGCGCTACGCGGGCCCCGCGACCTTCGCCCGGCTGCCCCGCCTCGACGAGGTCGGCTCGGCCGACGTGGCCGTCGTGGGCGTGCCCTTCGACTCCGGTGTCTCCTACCGCCCGGGCGCCCGCTTCGGCGGCAACGCCATCCGCGAGGCCTCGCGCCTGCTGCGCCCGTACAACCCGGCGCAGGACGCCTCCCCGTTCGCGCTCGCCCAGGTCGCCGACGCCGGCGACATCGCCGTGAACCCCTTCAACATCAACGAGGCCGTCGACCAGGTCGAGGCCGCCGCCGACGAACTGCTCGGCGCCGGCTCCCGCCTGATGACCCTCGGCGGCGACCACACCATCGCCCTCCCCCTGCTCCGCTCGGTCGCCAAGAAGCACGGCCCGGTCGCGCTGCTCCACTTCGACGCGCACCTCGACACCTGGGACACCTACTTCGGCGCCGAGTACACGCACGGCACCCCGTTCCGCCGCGCCGTCGAGGAGGGCATCCTCGACACCGAGGCGCTCTCGCACGTCGGTACCCGCGGCCCGCTGTACGGCAAGCAGGACCTGACCGACGACGCCAAGATGGGCTTCGGCATCGTGACCTCCGCCGACGTCTACCGGCGCGGCGCCGACGAGGTCGCCGACCAGCTCCGCCAGCGCATCGGGGACCGCCCGCTGTACATCTCCATCGACATCGACGTGCTGGACCCGGCGCACGCCCCCGGCACCGGCACCCCGGAGGCGGGCGGCATGACCTCCCGCGAGCTGCTGGAGATCATCCGCGGACTGTCCTCCTGCAACCTCGTTTCCGCCGACGTGGTCGAGGTCGCCCCGGCGTACGATCACGCCGAGATCACCTCGGTCGCGGCCTCGCACACCGCGTACGAGCTGACCACGATCATGTCGCGACAGATCGCGCAGGCGAAGGGCAAGTAAGCGAAGTGACGCACGACCACGACCTGGTACTCCGTCCCACCGAAGCCCAGAAGGCGGCGGCCCTCGCGCCGCCCCCGGGGCGGACGGGCGGGGACCTGGTCGTGGAGACGTTGCGTTCGCTCGGCGCCACCACCGTGTTCGGGCTGCCGGGGCAGCACGCCCTGGCGATGTTCGACGCGGTGGGGCGGTCCGATCTGCGGCTGGTCGGGCTGCGGGTCGAGAACAACGCGGCGTTCGCCGCCGACGCGTACGGCCGGCTCACCGGCGAGGCCGTCCCGCTGCTGCTGTCCACCGGGCCGGGCGCGCTGACCGCCCTGCCCGCCCTCGCGGAGGCCGCGGCCGCCTCCGCGCCCGTCCTGGCCATCTCCTCCCAGGTCCCGACCGCGGGCCTCGGCGGGGGCCGGCGCGGGCACCTGCACGAACTGCGGGACCAGGCCGCGTCGTTCCGCGAGGTCGTGAAGTCCGTCCACATCGCCCGCACCCCCTCCCAGATCCCCTCGGTCGTCGCCGAGGCCTGGGAGTCGGCGCTGACCGCCCCGCACGGGCCCGTCTGGGTGGAGATCCCGGAGGACGTACTGCGCGCCGAGACCCTGATCCCGCAGGTCACGGGCGTGGACGCGACCCCGCACGAGCTCGCCCCGCGCCCGGAGCTCACCGCCGTGGCCGCGCACTGGCTGGAGAACGCCGAACGCCCGGTGATCATCGCGGGCGGCGGGGTCGTGCGCTCCGACGCGGCCGGCAAGCTCAAGCAGCTCGCGGAACGCCTGAACGCCCCGGTCGTCACCACCTTCGGCGGCAAGGGCGCCTTCCCGTGGACGCACCCGCTGTCCCTCCAGTCCTGGCTGGAGGACCGCCACATGACGGACTTCCTGGAGGACGCCGACGTCCTGCTCGTCGTGGGCTCGGGGCTCGGCGAACTCTCCTCGAATTACCACACCTTCTTCCCCGAGGGCCGGGTGGTCCAGATCGAGGCGGACCTCGGGAAGCTGGAGTCCAACCACGCGGGCCTGGGCATCCACGCCGACGCCCGACTCGCCCTCCAGGCCCTTCTGGAGACGGTGTCCGAGCGCCCTGACCCGACGGCGCCGGAGCGTGTGCGCCTGGTCCTGTCCGCCATCGCGGCCCGACTCGCGGAGCAGGACCTGACCCTGGAGCAGCGGCTCCTGACGTCGATCCGCGCCGCCCTGCCCGCCCGTTCCCCGTCCTTCTGGGACATGACGATCCTGTCCTACTGGGCCTGGTCCGCCTTCGACGCCAAACACCCCAACACCATGCACTCGGCCCAGGGCGCGGGCGGCCTCGGCTACGCCTTCCCGGCGGCCCTCGGCGCCTGCGTCGCGGAACCGGGCACCCCGGTCCTGGCCGTCTCGGGCGACGGCGGCGCGATGTACTCGCTCGCGGAGCTGGCCACCGCCAGGCAGCACGACCTCGACGTCACCTGGCTGATCGTGGACGACGGCGGCTACGGCATCCTGCGCGAGTACATGACCTCCGCCTTCGAGGGCCGCTCGACGGGTACCGAACTCACCCGCCCCGACTTCGTCGCCCTGGCCGCCTCCTTCGGCGTACCGGCGGCCACCACCACCCCGGAGACCCTCCGCGAGGACCTCGCCAAGAGCCTCGCCGCCCCCGGCCCGTCGGTCCTGGTCCTCCCGACGGCCCTGCGGATGTTCGCCCCGACGCACCTCTAGGTTGCTCCCGGCACGGGTTCCAGGCCGCTCCCGGCACGGTTCGTACACGCTTCGTACACGGGTTCCCCGCGCTTCCACCGCCCTGTGGGGGCCTCTTGTGGCGGCTGGGTAGGCTGCCCGTGATCCAACACGCAGGGGATCCGACGCGCAGGGATGCGACACGCGGCGGATCCGGCACACAGGGCCCGGGGGCCGAGTCGGAACACGCGGGGGAAACAGTGTCGTTCGAGCAGGAGTGGAACGCCGGCGGGCAGGGCGCGCCCGAGGGCCCGTCCCCGAGGATGCGGCTGAACCAACTCGCCGCCGATCCGGGCGGATCCACCACGCCGGGCATCCCCGGCACCCTCGCGACGGCCCCTCCCGCGAAGAAGAAGGCGGCCAACACCATCGAGAACGTCCTGCAGCCCGGCACGAAGAAGGCGGCGGACGTGGCCGACGAACCGACGAAGACCGCCGTCAAGGCCTTCACCGGCTGGGACACGGCAGCGGGCCTGACGAAGGCGCACGCGCACTGGGACGACCAGGTGAAACGCCTGATGGCCAGGCTCAATTCGGAGAAGACCGCGCTGCGCGGGGCCTCGAACCTGTTCACCGGCAACGACCAGCTGACGGGCCGCAGCTTCCAGCCGGGGCAGTCCAAGGTCGCGGGACTGTAGGGGGAGACGGCATGCCGAGCTATTCCGAGATCGTTCAGACGGACCTCTCCGCGCTGACCACGGCCGCCGACGGCTGGAAGGCCATGGCGACCCAGTTCAAGACCATGGAGGACGTCTACAAGGACGAGGTCCAGAGCGTGTCCGCCGGCAACGGCTGGATGGGCTCCAGCGCGCAGACCGCCGCCACCAACGCGGGCATGACGCGAGGGGAGTTCGCCTCCGCGCAGAAGGAGGCGCTGGCCATGGAGTCGCTGCTCCGTGACGCGCACACCCGGTTCACGGACCTCAAGGGCCGGGTGAAGTCCGCCGTGGCGGACGCCGAGGCCGCCGGCATGAAGGTCTCCGACCACGGCATCGCGAGCTACGACTTCAGCAAGGTCGACGCCAACACCGCGAAGGCGATCCGGCACGACCCGGACCTCCCCGAGGTCGAGCGGTCCTGGACGCGCCGGATCGGGGACGCGGTCAAGGCGGTCACCGAGTTCGACGCCGACGTCAAGACCGCCCTGCTCAACGCGTCGGGGGCCGACGGGACCGCGATGTTCGGCTTCAACTCCAAGCCGGTCGGCGACGTCGAGGCCGTGGAGGCCCTCGCGCTCACCTCGAAGGTCCGCGACGGCAAGGCCTCTCCGGAGGAACTGCGGCACTACAACGACATCCTCAGGCAGAACGGCGACGACAAGCACTTCAGCGAGGCGTACCTGCACGCCCTCGGCGCGAAGGACACCCTGCACCTCGCCGACCAGATGAACCTGGCGGCCAACGACCGAGGGGCGTCCGCGGCCGACAAGAAGCTCTACGAGTCGATCAACTCAGGCCTCGCCTCGACGGTCGCCTCCGGCACGAAGGACCCCGGGAGCTACGCCTACAAGCCGTTCGTCGACGGCCTCAAGGAGCTGGGCCCCGAACTGGTGGCCAAGGGCGCGCGGCCGACATACGGGTACCAGTCGCTGGTCACCCTCATGGCCAACGGCGACGGCTACGGCAAGCAGTTCCTCAACGACCTCGGCAACGGCATGATCGAGGCCGAGAAGTCGAAGCCCCACATGTACGACCACGCCTACGACCCCCAGCGCCCCAACCTGGTCTCCGACCCGCTGGACGGTCTCCTGGGCATCATGGCCAAGGACCCGGACTCGGCGACGTACTTCCTCGACCCCGACGCGGCGGGCAACAAGAACGAGCACCTGAAGTACCTGCTCAAGGACCGCGACATGCCGGACCCCTGGATCTCGACCGCCGTCGGCCCTCCGATCGAGATGCACGGCGACAAGACGGCGGGCCTCGGCGCGGCCATCCAGGCGGCGGCCACCGGCCACGTCGACGGCGAGAAGCTGGGCCCGCCCGGCCCCCACACCGAGGGCCAGGCCCGGGTCATGCACAACGCGGTTCGCCTCCTCGACGACGAGATGGGCGGCGACGAGTTCCCGGAGGACCTGGAGGGCCTGCGCCAACCGATGGCGAAGGCGTTGGTCGACTACGTGTCCGACACGCACCTCATTTTGGGTGGCCAGGAATCCGACCTGGGCGGCACCGCCGGCAGCGACTCCATCCACGGCTCGGGCGACCAGGCCCACCTGGCGGTCGGCCAGGGCAGCCTGGTCCGCGTGATGCGCGGCATCGCGGACGACGGCCCGGCCTTTGCGTTGCTGTACGAGGCGGAGCGCGCTTACTCGGCCGATGAGCTGGCGAACTCCTCGCACTACAACGGCGACCCAACGCACGGGAGCAGCGCGGATTGGGACCACACGGGCCGTGAGATCGGGGTGGCCATGGGGGCCCTCGGCGGTATCGGCGCGGATGTCTACAACGACAAGATGGAGGACAAGGTCGAATGGGCGGAAGGCGCCTCTGAGCACTCGGCAGCCGCAGGAAACGCGCTCATCGGCGAGATCCCGGTCGTGGGAACCCTCGGCGGTTCGCTGATCGATTCGGCCAAGTACGAGTGGGTCAAGGACATCAAGAGCGATGCGGAGGACCTGGGAAAGCAGGACTCCAGTCGCAACTATGGGCAAGGCAGCGATGGGCTCAACCTGCTCTACGAGAAGTGGCGCGAGCAGGGAGGGGAGCCGAAACCGGATGGTGCGTTTCAATCCGCGAGGGACAGCGCGGGCAATGGCTACGACCTGGGACGGAATGCGGCGCATGCGCACCTCAAGTCGTCGTGACGACGGGACCACCGTCAAGCGGTGGTCGGCCGCCCTCGTGTGCGTGCTGGCACTCTCGGGGTGCTCTTCGGAGAACCCCGAGCCCCGCGCCGACCATCTCTGCACGGTCGCCGATCCCTCGGCCGAACGGGACCTCCTGCGTCAGATCATGCGTTCGGATGGTTTCGAGACGCAGGTCAACAAGACCACCCGGAACCTGACCGCCCGCTTGGAAGAGGACCTGCGCTCCATGCCGTCCGGCGACGAGACGGACTCGGCGGGCTTCTGCACGTACATCCCGGAACCGGCGAAAGATCACCTCCGGGTGCGGATGGACGTCCGCTGGCAACCGCAGGGGTTCAAGAAGAGGCCGCCGCAGGATGCGGTGCCCTTCGTGGCGAACGAGGCGGTCGGCGAGACCGGCGACACCGGGACGCTGCTGCGCGTACGGTGCGAGATGCCCGGTGAACTCAGGGCGCCGTCGGACAAGGCGGCGCTGTCCGTGGAGGCCAGTTACGGCGTCAGCGTCCCGCACACGGACATGGTCCAAGCGGACCGGGACCGCCAGACCTCCCTCACGTACCTCATGACCCGCCGTGTCACCGAGGCCCTCGGCTGCGAGAACAAGCCCCTCGCGAAGGCCCCGGTGGTGAAGCCGCTGTCTACCCCTTGACGGGGATTTCGGCCCAAACGACCTTGCCGATCCCGTGAGCCCGGGGGCACTGACCCCACCGCACCGCCAGTGCCGCCACGATGGCGAGCCCCCGGCCGCGCTCGTCCGACTCTCCGGCGGCCCGGGGCGCGAGGGTGACGGCGGGACCCGCGTCGGACACCTCCACCCGGACCACGTCGTCGTACCGCGCGAGCCGGACCCCGATGTCCCTGCCGTGCGGCGCGCGGGCGTGGCGTACGGCGTTGGTGACCAGCTCGGAGAGCAGCAGCTCGGCCGTGTCGGCCGCTTCTCCGGCCACGTTCCACCCGTCGAACCGTTCCCGCAGCAGGGCTCGTGCCCTGCCGGGGGCGTGGGGGCCGCGTGGCAGGATCCAGAATTCCTGGGCCGTAGGGGGCTGGTTCATCTCTACCTCACATGTCTAGATAGGTCACCAGTGAAGCGCTCGACGAGTACCGCCGCCGGGAGATGTCTAGATATGTTCGCGGCCGGCAGATATGGGGCGAAGATGCCCGTCCGTGACCGGTGGGCCCTCTAGGCTGCGTGGCGTGATCAGGGAGGGGCTCATGCCGAGAAAGGCCGCCGGGCGGCAACCCAAGTACCAGAGCATGGCCGCCGCTTTGAAGGACGCCATCGCCTCGGGCGAGTACGGCCCCGGGGACCGGCTGCCCGGTGAGAGCGACCTGATGGTCACCTACGGGGTCGCCCGGATGACCGCACGGCAGGCGCTCGGAGTGCTCCAGGCGGAGGGACTGGCCGAGGCGCGCAAAGGTGCCGGGGTGTTCGTGCGCCACTTCCGTGTCGTCATCAGGCGTCGCGGAATCCAGCGGCTGTCCGTCGAGGTCTGGGGTGCGGGCGGATCCATCTGGGCCGCGGACGCCAAGGGGCGTGACCCCGAGGTCGAGTTCATCGGGGTCACGGAGGAACCGGCCTCGGACGCGATGGCAGTCGCACTCGGTATCACCGCCGGCGCACCCGCATGCGTCCGTCGCCGCAGGTTCCTGCTCGACGGGAAGCCCGTCATGCTCGCCACCTCCCACCTGGAAGCCGCCCTCGTCACCGGGACGCCCATCACCGAGCCCGACTCGGGCGAGGGCGGCATCTACGCCCGCCTCGCCGACCTCGGCCACGCCCCGACCCGGTTCCGCGAGGAGGTCCGGTCGCGCATGCCCAGCCCCGAGGAGGCCGCCGCGCTGCGGCTCGGGACGGGCACTCCCGTCGTCCTGGTCGTCCGTACCGCCTTCGCCGCCGACGGGCGGGTCGTCGAGGTCAACGAGATGGTCCTCGACTCGTCCGCGTACGTGTTGGAGTACGCGTTCGACGCCTAGACCCCGCCTAGACCCCGCCTGGACCCCCAGGCACCCCGCCCCCACCCCCCTCCCACCGTCGGGTGCGGCTCGCGTGCCGTCCCCGGACGGGAGTGCGATTGTTGCGGCGGGATGAAATCCGCCGGTCGGCGCGTTGGGTGAGGCGGCAGGAACGAACCAACGGGGAGGCACCACGTGGCGGCGGCGCAGACGGCGGCAGGGGAGAAACAGGGCTGGGGCAGGAGGCTGGCCGCCTACACCTGGCGGTACCGGCTGAATGTGCTGCTCGCGCTCGGGTCCTCGCTGGGCGGCATGGCCGTCATGGCGCTCGTGCCACTGGTGACCAAGATCATCCTCGACGACGTCATAGGTGACAAGAGCCGGCCCATGGGCCCGTGGGCGGGGATGCTCATAGGCGCGGCCGCGCTCGTGTACGTGATGACGTACATACGCAGGTACTACGGCGGCCGGCTCGCGCTCGACGTGCAGCACGACCTGCGCACCGACATGTACGACGCGATCACCCGCCTCGACGGCCGCCGCCAGGACGAGCTGTCGACCGGCCAGGTCATCGGTCGCGCCACCAGCGACCTCCAGCTCATCCAGGGCCTGCTGTTCATGCTGCCCATGACCATCGGGAACTTCCTGCTCTTCGGGATATCCCTGGGGATCATGCTGTGGCTGTCGCCGCTGCTGACCCTGGTCGCCCTGCTCATGGCCCCCGTGCTGTGGTTCATCGCCAAGCGCAGCCGCAAGAAGCTCTTCCCCGCCACCTGGTACGCGCAGGCCCAGGCAGCCGCGGTCGCCGGTGTCGTCGACGGGGCCGTGACCGGCGTCCGCGTCGTCAAGGGCTTCGGGCAGGAGGAGCAGGAGACCGGCAAGCTCCGCGAAGCCGGCCGCAGGCTGTTCGGCGGACGGATGCGGGCCATCCGGCTCAACTCGCGCTACACCCCGGCCCTCCAGGCCGTGCCCGCGCTCGGGCAGGTCGCCATCCTGGCCCTCGGCGGCTGGATGGCCACCAAGGGGCAGGTCACCCTCGGCACGTTCGTCGCCTTCTCCACCTACCTCGCGCAGCTCGTCGGTCCCGTCCGCATGCTCGCCATGGTCCTCACCGTCGGCCAGCAGGCCCGCGCCGGCGCCGAGCGCGTCTTCGAGCTCATCGACACCGAGCCCGTGATCCGCGAGGGGGAGCGGGAGCTGCCCGCCGACGCCCCCGCCACCGTGGAGTTCGAGGACGTCGCCTTCGGCTACGACCCGGCGCGCCCCGTGCTCGACGGGTTCTCGCTCGCCATCCGGGAAGGAGAGACCGTCGCCCTCGTCGGCGCCTCCGGAAGCGGCAAGTCCACCGTCTCGCTGCTGCTGCCGCGCTTCTACGACGCCGACCGCGGCACCATCCGCGTCGGCGGGCACGACGTCCGCGACCTGACCTACGACTCGCTGCGCGGCGCGATCGGCCTGGTGCCCGAGGATTCGTTCCTGTTCTCCGACACCCTCCGCGCCAACATCTCCTACGGGCGCCCCGACGCCACCGACGCGCAGATCGAGGCCGCCGCGCTGGCCGCGCAGGCCGACGGGTTCATCCGGGAGCTGCCCGCCGGGTACGACACCACGGTCGGTGAACAGGGCCTCACCCTCTCCGGGGGGCAGCGCCAGCGCGTCGCGCTCGCCCGCGCCATCCTCACCGACCCCCGGCTGCTGCTCCTCGACGACGCGACGTCCGCCGTCGACGCCCGCGTCGAGCACGAGATCCACGAGGCGCTGCGGGCCGTGATGGCCGGCCGTACGACCCTGCTCATCGCCCACCGCCGGTCCACGCTCGCGCTGGCCGACCGGATCGCGGTACTGGATCGGGGCCGGCTCTCCGACATCGGCACGCACGAGGAGCTGGAGCGCCGCTCGCCCCTCTACCGCAGGCTGCTGACCGATCCCGAGGCCCTCGGCGGCGGTTCCCCGCGCATCCGCGAGACGCCCGCGATGACCGAGTTCGAACGCGACATCGAGTGCGGGATCGAGCGGGACGTCGAGCGGGACATCGAGCGCGACATCGATCGGGACATCGAGATCGAGGCGGAGATCGACTCGGAGCCCGTGAACGCCAAGCGCCGGGTCGCCGGCGGGATCACCCCCGAACTCTGGCAGCGCCAGGACGAGGCCAAGGCGGCGGCCGGACCCGCCGCGGGCACGGGCCTGAGGGCCCCCGGAGCCGGGCATTCCATGGCCGGGGCGGTCGCCGGGATGCCCGCGACCCCCGAGTTGCTCGCGCAGGTGGCCGCGCTGCCGCCCGCCGACGACCTGCCCGCCGTGGACGAGACCCGGGCCGCGTCCGCCGAGGAGAGCTACGGTCTGCGCCGACTGCTCGGCGGCTTCTGGGCGCCGCTCGCCATCAGCCTCGGTCTGGTCGCGCTCGACGCGGGCGCGGGCCTGCTGCTGCCGATCCTGATCCGGCACGGCATCGACCAGGGCGTCGAGCAGGCCGCCCTGGGCGCGGTGTGGGTGGCGTCCGGGCTGGCCCTCCTGGTGGTCATCGGACAGTGGGCCGCGCAGTTCGCCGAGACCCGCATGACGGGGCGCACCGGCGAGCGCGTGCTGTACGCCCTGCGCGTCAAGATCTTCGCCCAGCTCCAGCGCCTCGGCCTCGACTACTACGAGCGCGAGCTGACCGGCAAGATCATGACGCGGATGACCACCGACGTCGACGCGCTGTCCACGTTCCTCCAGACCGGGCTCGTCACCGCCGTCGTGTCCGTCTTCACCTTCCTCGGCATCCTGGTGGCCCTCCTCGTCCTCGACGTCGAGCTGGCCCTGATCGTCTTCGCCACCCTGCCCGTGCTGGTCGTCGGCACGATCGTGTTCCGCCGCAAGTCGGTCGCCGCGTACGAGCTGGCCCGCGACCGGGTCAGCAGCGTCAACGCCGACCTCCAGGAGTCCGTGGCGGGGCTCCGCATCGTCCAGGCGTTCCGGCGCGAGCACGACGGCGCGGCCCGGTTCGCCGAGCGCAGCGACGCGTACCGCCAGGCCCGGGTGCGCGGCCAGTGGCTGATATCGGTCTACTTCCCGTTCGTGCAGCTGCTGTCCTCGGGCGCCGCCGCGGCCGTGCTGATCGCCGGCGCGGGCCGGGTGGAGGCGGCCACGCTCACCACCGGCGCGCTCGTCGCCTACCTGCTCTACATCGACCTGTTCTTCGCCCCCGTCCAGCAGCTCTCCCAGGTGTTCGACGGGTACCAGCAGGCCACCGTCTCCCTGGGCCGGATCCAGGACCTGCTGCGCGAGCCCACCACCACTCCGCGTCCGGCGGATCCGCGCGCGCTGCCCCGGCTTCGGGGCGAGGTCGCCTTCGAGGACGTCCACTTCGCCTACGGGGCCGCCGAGGAGCGGGGGGCGAAGGGCGACGCGTTGGCCGGGATCACCCTGCGGATACCCGCCGGGCAGACCGTCGCCTTCGTGGGCGAGACCGGGGCGGGCAAGTCCACGCTGGTCAAGCTCGTGGCCCGGTTCTACGACCCGACCGGCGGCCGGGTCACCGCGGACGGCGTGGACCTGCGGGAGCTCGACCTGACGGAGTACCGCCACCGGCTCGGGGTCGTCCCCCAGGAGTCGTACCTCTTTCCGGGGACGGTCCGCGACGCCATCGCCTACGGGCGGGCCGAGGCGAGCGACGCCGACGTGGAGGCGGCGGCCCGCGCGGTCGGTGCCCACGACATGATCGCCACCCTCGACGGCGGCTACCTGCACACCGTCGCTGAACGGGGCCGCAACCTGTCGGCCGGTCAGCGCCAGCTGATCGCCCTGGCCCGCGCCGAACTCGTCGACCCGGACGTGCTGCTGCTCGACGAGGCCACCGCGGCCCTCGACCTGGCCACCGAGGCACAGGTCAACCTGGCGACGGAACGGCTCGCCGGCAAGCGCACCACGCTCGTCGTGGCGCACCGGTTGACCACGGCCGCCCGGGCCGACCGGGTCGTCGTCATGGACCGGGGCCGCGTCGTGGAGGACGGCACGCACGGTGAACTCCTGGCGCGGGGCGGTCGGTACGCCGAGCTCTGGCGGACCTTCGCGGGGGAGGACGAGCGGGCCGCGGCCTGACTCCCCGTCCGCTCCCCGACACCCCGCCCGCGTCCTGTCACGGGCCGCCGGCGCCGCGCTGCCGCCGACGTCGGCGGGGGCCCGCCGGCGCCTCTACAGCCGCCCCCGCACGCCCTGTTCGGGCACGAACCTGCCCCTTCGGGATGCCCTTGTGGGGTGCAACCATCCGGGGGGTCAGCGCGTCGTACGTACGTGCGTGCGCACGACGTGCGTCGGATCGGGGGACCAGCGTGATGCAGAAGCGAAGCAGGCGCGGCCGGACACGGACCGTGACCTTCGGGGTGTTCGGGGCGGCGCTGTGGCTGGGTGTCACAGGGGTCGTCGCGGCGCCCCCGGCGCAGGCGGCGACCGCCGGGTGCGGGGGGCAGCTGGTCAAGACCCTGCCCTTCTCGACGGGCGAGGTGCGGGTCTACAAGAGCCGTACCCAGGCCTGCGCGATCACGGTCGCCTCGCGGCCGGGCGAACGCCGGGAGATGGCGGTGAGCATCCAGCCGCGCGGCGGGGTGCCGGTGCGCGACGCCGGCCGATACACCCGGTACGCGGGCCCCGTCACCGTCGGCGCGATCAACCGCTGCGTGTTCGTCAAGGGGAGCGTGGGCGCCGGATCGACCTCTTCCGGCTGGATCCTGTGCTGACCGTGGCTTGATCACGACATTGCGGCCGATCGATCCAACCGGGTCTGTTCAGCGGCGTGTTGACCCCGCTAGGTTCACGGCGACCGAAGTGAACGCAAGGGGAGGGTGAATGCGCAAGACGCTCGGATGGCTGCTGTCGCTCGTGGTGCTCATCGGCACCATGGGCGCGGCCGGTGTCACGGCCCAGGCGGCCACCGCCGCGGGGCCGACCGCCGCCACGGACATCAAGGACCGGATCCTCGGCATCCCGGGGATGAGTCTGATCGAGGAGAAGCCGTACCCCGGGTACCGCTTCTTCGTACTCAACTACGAGCAGCCGGTCGACCACCGGAACCCGTCGAAGGGCACCTTCAAGCAGCGCCTCACCCTGCTGCACAAGGACACGTCCCGGCCCACGGTCTTCTTCACGTCCGGCTACAACGTCAACACCAACCCGCGCCGGAGCGAGCCGACGACCATAGTCGACGGCAACCAGGTGTCCCTGGAGTATCGATTCTTCACGCCCTCCCGGCCCGAGCCGGCCAACTGGGGCAACCTGGACATCTGGCAGGCCGCCAGCGACCAGCACCGCATCTTCACCGCCTTCAAGAAGATCTACAGCAAGAACTGGATCGCCACGGGCGGCAGCAAGGGCGGCATGACGGCGACGTACTACGAGCGTTTCTACCCGCGTGACATGGACGGCGTCGTCGCCTACGTCGCGCCGAACGACGTCAACAACAAGGAGGACTCGGCCTACGACCGGTTCTTCAACAAGGTCGGCACCAAGGAGTGCCGCGACAAGCTGAACAACGTGCAGCGCGAGGCGCTGATCCGCCGCGTTCCGCTGGAGGCCAAGTACGCCGCCGCCGCCACCGAGAACGGCTGGACCTTCACCACCGTCGGGAACCTCGACAAGGCCTACGAGGCCGTCGTGCTCGACTACAGCTGGGCGTTCTGGCAGTACAGCCTGCTGGCCGACTGCGCCGCGATCCCGACCGCCGCGACCGCCTCCGACCAGGAGATCTGGGACACGATCGACGCGATCTCGGGCTTCTCGGCCTACGCCGACCAGGGACTCGAGACGTACACGCCGTACTACTACCAGGCGGGTACCCAGCTCGGTTCGCCCGACATCAAGCAGCCGCACCTCAAGGGCCTGAGCCGCTACGGCTACCAGCCGCCGCGCAACTTCGTGCCCCGCGACATCCCGATGACCTTCCAGCCGGGGGCCATGACGGACGTGGACCGCTGGGTGCGCGACAACGCGAACCAGATGCTGTTCGTGTACGGGCAGAACGACCCGTGGGGCGCCGAGCCCTTCCACCTCGGGTACAAGGTCAAGGACAGCTACGTGATGATCGCGCCGGGCGCCAACCACGGGGCGAACGTCGCGCAGCTCCAGGAGGGCGAGAAGGCCCTCGCGACCGCGCGGATCCTGAAGTGGGCCGGGGTGGCCCCGGCCGCCGCGCTCGGCGACTCGGCGAAGGCGAAGCCGCTGGCCTCGCCGGACGCGCGGCTCGACCAGCGGGACCTGGAGCGCGAGCCGCAGCTGCGGCCGTAACCCTCCCGCAGGGGTTCGGGGCCGCGGGCCGGCGTACGGGGACCTACCCGTACGTCAGCCCGTGGCCCAGCGGGTAGCGGCCCGGCACCGGGACCGGGAGACGGCCCTCGGGTCGCCGCCGGCCGGTGATCACCCGGGCCGCCGCCCGCATCTCCACGTCCGTCCAGCAGTACGTCGCCACCTCCGCCGCACACGTCGGCAGCCGGGCCGGGTCGTACGGGTTGCGGGTCGCCACCACGACCACGGGAACCCCGGTCGCGAGCAGTTCCGTCACCAGGGCGCGCTGCGGGCTCTCCCCCTCCGGGACGTTGTACGTGCACACGAGCACCGCCGCGTTGCCCGGAGCCGCCGCGACCGCGCGGCCCGGGGGCGCCGCCGCCGCTCGGCAGCCCAGGGCGGTCAGCTCCCGGGCCAGTACCTCCGTGGGAGGCCCGGTGGTACCCGAGGGGGACACCGGGTCCGTCCCCGTCACCAACAGCCGCGGCGCGAGCGCCGGGTCCAGGGGCAGCAACCGCACGGGATTGGCCAGCAGGGTCGTCGTACCGGCCGCGATCTCGTCGGCGGCGGCCAGGTGCGCGGGCGTGCCGACGGCGGCGTCCACCGCGCGGGCCGAGGTGTACGGGTTCTCGAACAACCCGCGGCGGGCCTTCAGTTCCAGGATCCGCAGGACCGATTCCTCGATCCGGGCCTCCGTCAACTCGCCCGACTCCACGGCCGCGAGCACGCTGCGGTGCGCGAGAGCGAGGTCCGGCGGGTTCAGCAGCTGATCGCAGCCCGCCCGGAGAGCCAGTACCGGGACCCGGTCGTCCCCGTACTTCTGGCGGACCCCGGCCATGTCGAGGGCGTCGGTGACCACCACCCCCCGGAAACCGAGGCGTTCGCGCAGGATGCCCGTCACGATCGGCCGGGAGAGCGTCGCCGGATCCTCCGACGGGTCGAGCGCGGGGAAGACGATGTGCGCCGTCATGACGACGTCCACTCCCGCCTCGACCGCCGCGCGGAACGGGGGCTCGTCCAACTCCTCCCAGACGGCGCGGGTGTGCCGCATCACCGGGAGCCCGACGTGGCTGTCCGTCTCGGTGTCGCCGTGGCCGGGGAAGTGCTTCGCCGCCGCGGCCACCCCCGCCCCCTGGTAACCGCGGACCTGGGCGGCGACCAGGGCCGCCACCGCGCGCGGGTCGGAGCCGAAGGACCGTACGCCGATCACCGGGTTGGCCGGGTTGACGTTCACGTCGGCCACCGGCGCGTAGTCCTGCCGGACGCCCATCGCGGCCAGCTCCACGCCCGCGATCCGCGCGGCCCGGCGGGCCCGCGCGGCCGAACCCCCCGCGCCCAGCGCCATCGCCCCCGGCAACAGGGTCGCCGGCTTGCCGATCCGGGTGACGGCGCCGTGCTCCTGGTCCGTGGAGAGCAGCAGCGGGACGCGGGCCCCGGTGCCCGCGGCCGCCCGCTGGAGGCCGTTGGACAGGTCGGCGATCTGGTGCGGCGCACGGGTGTTGTGGGCCCAGGCGAAGTAGACGATCCCGCCGAGGTGGTAGCGGGCGACCAGTTCGGCCGCGGTGCGCACCCCGAAGAGCGTCAGGTTCTGCTCGGCGTCCGCCGGGTCCGGGTCGGTCGCCGAATGCCCGTACACCCGGGACACGAAGAGTTGGCCGACCTTCTCGGCCAGGCTCATCCCGGCCGCCAACCGGCGCAGCGCGGCCCGGTCGGGCCGATGCCCCCAGGGCCCGCCCGGAGCCTTTCCCGGGGCGCGTGGGTCGTCCGGGGCGCGGCGGGCCCCCGAGGCCGCGGAGGCGGCCCCGGCGGCCGTGACGGCGGCCAGGGCGGCCGCGGCGAGCAGGGACCGGCGGGAGGCGTGGTACGACACCCGCCGGACGCTACTGCCGGGGCGCGTCGGGGGAGTCCCGGACACTCGCGGAGTCCCCCGGACGGGGTGCGGCGGGCGCGGCCGGGCCGCCTCGCGCGTCAGGTCCCGGACTCCGGCCCCGGGGCCGCCGCGACCCAGTGCTCCCGGAGCGTGCGCACCGTCTCGGTGATGGCCGGGCGTCGGGCGGCCCCGGTCCGCCACAGGGCGTACAGCCTGCGTACCGGCCCCGGTTCGAGCCGGACGGCCACCGCCCCCGGCGGCAGCGCGCCGGTGCCCAGGCGCGGTACGACGGCCACGCCCAGTCCGGCGGCGACCAGCGCCACGATGGTGTGGTTCTCCTCGGCGACGTGCGCGATGTCCGGCTCGAACCCGGCGGTGCGCAGTGTCCGGGTCAACCAGTCGTGGCAGACCCGCCCCGGCGGCTGACACACCCACCGCTGTCCGCCCAGGTCCGCCCGCCGGATCACGGCCCGCGCGGTGAACGGGTGCCCGGCCGGCACCACCAGCTCGCAGGGGTCGTCCCCGATGACGGCCTGCTCGACGCCCTCGGGGGCCGGCAGCGGGGCGATGTCCCAGTCGTGCGCCACCGCCAGGTCGGTGACCCCGCGGGCCACCAGGTCCACCGAGAGGTGGGGGTCCACCTCCGTGAGGCGGACGTCCAGGGCCGGATGCCGGGCGGCCAGGTCGGCCAGCACCGCCGGCAGCAGGCCGCGCGCCGCCGAGGCGAAGGCGGCCACCGTCAGCAGCCCGCTCGGCTGCCCGCGCCGCTCCTCCAACGTGGTCTCGGCGCGCTCCACGATCGCCAGCAACTCCCGCGCGGTGTCCGCGAGGTGCCGGGCCTCCTCGGTGAGGGCGACCCCGCGGCCGCGTCGTTCCAGCAGCGTGGTGCGGGTCTCCCGTTCCAGCTTGGCGATCTGCTGGGAGACGGCCGAGGGGGTGTAGCCGAGTGCGGCCGCCGCGCCCGCGACCGAACCGTGGACGGAGACGGCGTGCAGGGCGCGCAGCCGGGCCAGATCGAGCATGGGCCCAGGGTAGCCCCGAGACCCCGACCATTCGTAAGCGATGCTTCATCCATCCCGGAAGAGATCCGCGCTGGTGCTACATGGTCCGGGGGTCGATGCTCGGATCATGCGTCCCGTACACACCGCACTCGCCGTTCTCGTCGCCGCCGTCTGGGGCTTCAACTTCGTCGTCATCGAGATCGGACTCGGCCACTTCCCGCCCCTGTTGCTCTCCGCCCTGCGCTTCCTCGTCGCCGCGCTGCCCGCCGTGTTCCTCGTCGGCCGGCCCAAGGTCGCCTGGAAGTGGATCATCGGCGTCGGAGTGGCCCTCGGCATCGCCAAGTTCGGTCTCCTGTTCACCGGCATGGCCGCCGGGATGCCGGCCGGCCTCTCCTCCCTGGTCCTCCAGGTCCAGGCCGTCTTCACCGCCGTCCTCGCCACCGTCGTGCTGCGCGAGCGGCCCGGCCGGGTACGGCTGATCGGGATGCTCGTCGCGCTCGCCGGGATCGGCGTCGCCGCCGCCGACGGGGGCGCCTCCGGGCCGGTGCTCGGTTTCGTCCTGGTCGTCGCGGCCGCCGCCTGCTGGGGCGTGTCCAACGTGCTGACCCGCAAGGCCGCCCCGCCCGACGCGCTGAACTTCATGGTCTGGGTGTGCACCGTCCCGGTGCTGCCGCTGCTCGCGCTCTCGCTGCTGCTGGAGGGGCCCGAACGGGACCTGGCCGCGCTGCGCGCCCTGGACTGGTCCGGGGCGGCCGTCATCGGCTACGTCGCCTGGGTGTCGACGGTGTTCGGCTTCGGCGCCTGGGGCTACCTGCTGCGCCGCTACCCGGCCTCCTCGGTGGCGCCGTTCTCGCTGCTGGTGCCCGTGTTCGGAATGTCCTCGGCGGCGCTGGTCCTCGGCGAGTCCGTCTCCGGCCTGCGCTGGCCGGCCGCCGTGCTCCTCGTCGGCGGGGTCGGCCTGACCTCCCTGTCGCCCGCGCGGGCGAAGCCCCGTACGCCCGCCGCCGCGCCCCTCAGCGCGGTGGGTGCTCCCGGAGCGGCAGCCGCCAGTCCTGCCCCGTGAGCGCGACCCCGTACGAGCGGTGCGGCCGTTCGGCGACCAGGGTGAAACCGGCCCGCTGGTAGAGGGAACGGGCCGACTCCAGGACGTCGTTCGTCCACAGCACCAGCTCGTGGTAGCCGACCGAGCGGGCGAAGGAGACGACGGTGTCGACGAGGAGGGCGCCGACGCCGTGACCGCGCGCCTCGGGCTCGACCAGCAGCAGCCGCAGGCGCGCGGCGCCGGGCTGTCCGTCTTCGCGTACGCACATCACCGAGCCGACCGGCTCGCCGTCGAGTTCGGCGATCCAGACGCGCTCCACATAGGGGTCGTGGTCCTCGGCGAACCGCGCGACGACCCCGGCCACCAGGCCCTCGAACTCCTGGTTCCAGCCGTACTCGGCGGCGTACAGGGCGCCGTGCCGCGACACGATCCACCCCAACTCGCCGGGGACCGGCTCCCGTAGCCGAACCCGCGCGAGAGAGTGGTCACCAGGGGGCTCCATGGCGCCCGAGGATAGCGCGCGGAGCGGGCCGGGGGCACCGGGCCCGCCCCGCGAGGACGGCCCGGCACCGCCCGGCCCGCGCTGCTCCGTACGGGCGACCCGGCGCCGCCTACTTCTTGCCGCCGCCCAGGATCTGCCCCAGCACGTCGCCGAGGCCACCGCCCGGCGCCGGCCCGGAACCCGCTTCCGCGGAACCCGGCGCCGCGCCGGGGGCCGGGGCCGCTCCCGTGCCCTTGTCGGCCGCCCGCTTGGCGAAGACCGCCAACAGCACCGGGATCAGCAGCTCGATGACCCGGGCGACGGTGGGCGCGGGGATGCCGGTCTTCTTCGAGACCGCGTTGGCCACCGGCTTGCTCACCTTGGCGAGGACGCCGGCCATCAGCCCGCCGCCGAGCAGCCCGCCGCCGAGGGTGGCCACGCCCTGCAACGGGGGTTCGGCCACTTCCGCGACGGCCTGGCGGACCTCGTCGCCGTCGTGGTCGTCGGCCTCGACCTTCTGCTGGAGGTCACCGGTCATCGCGCCGACCGTGGTCGCGATCGTGTCGCGCGCGCCCGCCGCGTCGGTGCCGAGGAGGCCCGCGATCTCGGTGAGCCTGTCGTCGTCGAGCTCATTGAGCACGTCGTCCTGGAAAGAGGGTTCGCTCATGCCTGAAACGCTACGTCTGAGGTGATTGCGTGGCATCTCGGATCGCACTCGCGTACGGCTCGGGTAATGGAGAGGCAAAGACGTGGATCGCCGTGCAACCCCCGACGGGTGTGGTGGGTCGTATGGTGCGTCGGGACTTTCGGGAGGGGATCCGGGGGGATCGGGAAGTCCGACGAGGGAGGGGTAACCGTGAGGGGGTCCGGCCGGAAGGTCGGACCCCCTTCTGGTCGCCCGGCACCCGGTTGTCCACAGGCCCGCCGCGCCGTCGGTGGCGCCCGGTAGCTTTCGGGCATGACTACCACCAACGGAGCGGTGCAACCGGCAGTGGTCGAGGGGGTGCTGGAGCGCATCACCTACGCCAACGAGGAGAGCGGCTACACCGTCGCCCGCGTCGACACGGGACGCGGTTCCGGCGACCTCCTCACCGTCGTCGGATCGCTCCTCGGGGCGCAGCCCGGCGAATCCCTGCGCATGGAGGGCCGCTGGGGCTCCCACCCCCAGTACGGCAGGCAGTTCAGCGTCGAGAACTACTCCACCATCCTTCCCGCGACCATCCAGGGCATCCGGCGCTACCTCGGGTCCGGTCTGATCAAGGGCATCGGGCCGAAGATCGCCGACCGGATCGTGGAGCACTTCGGCCTCGACACCCTGGACGTCATCGAGGAAGCACCCAAACGGCTGATCGAGGTCCCCGGGCTCGGCCCCAAGCGGACGAAGCTGATCGGCGCCGCCTGGGAGGAGCAGAAGGCCATCAAGGAGGTCATGGTCTTCCTCCAGGGAGTCGGCGTCTCCACCTCCATCGCGGTGCGCATCTACAAGAAGTACGGCGACGCCTCCATCTCCGTGGTGCGCAACCAGCCCTACCGGCTCGCCGCCGACGTCTGGGGCATCGGCTTCCTGACCGCCGACCGCATCGCCCAGGCCGTCGGGATCCCGCACGACAGCCCCGAACGGGTCAAGGCCGGGCTCCAGTACGCCCTGTCCCAGTCCACCGACCAGGGCCACTGCTTCCTCCCCGAGGAACGGCTGATCGCCGACGGGGTCAAACTCCTCCAGGTGGACACCGGGCTGGTCATCGACTGCCTCGCCGAACTGGCCGCCGACCCCGAGGGGGTGGTCCGCGAGCCCGTGCCCGACCCCCAGGGCGGTCCGCCCCTCACCGCGGTCTACCTGGTCCCCTTCCACCGGGCCGAACTGTCGCTGGTCGGCCAGGTCCGCCGGCTCCTGCACGCCGAGGAGGACCGGATGCCGGGCTTCCGGGACGTGGACTGGGAGAAGGCCCTGGACTGGCTGGCGGGCCGCACCGGGGCCAAGCTCGCCCCCGAACAGCGCGAGGCGGTCCAACTCGCCCTCACACGCCGGGTCGCCGTCCTCACCGGCGGCCCCGGCTGCGGGAAGTCCTTCACCGTCCGGTCGATCGTGGAACTGGCCCGCGCGAAGAAGGCCAAGGTGCTGCTGGCCGCGCCCACCGGCCGCGCCGCGAAGCGCCTCTCGGAACTCACCGGGGCCGAGGCCTCCACCGTGCACCGGCTGCTGGAGCTGAAACCCGGCGGGGACGCGGCGTACGACCGGGAGCGCCCGCTGGACGCCGATCTCGTCGTGGTGGACGAGGCCTCGATGCTGGACCTGCTGCTCGCCAACAAACTGGTCAAGGCCGTCGCCCCCGGCGCGCACCTGCTGCTGGTCGGAGACGTGGACCAGCTCCCCTCGGTCGGCGCCGGGGAAGTGCTGCGCGACCTGCTCGCCGAGGGCGGCCCGGTGCCCGCCGTCCGGCTCACCCGGATCTTCCGGCAGGCGCAGCAGTCGGGCGTCGTCACCAACGCGCACCGGATCAACACGGGCGTACCGCCCCTCACCGACGGCCTGCCGGACTTCTTCCTCTTCCCCGAGGAGGACACCGAGGAGGCGGGCCGACTCACCGTGGACGTCGCCGCACGTCGAATTCCGGCCAGATTCGGTCTCGACCCGCGCCGGGACATCCAGGTCCTCGCGCCCATGCACCGGGGCCCGGCCGGCGCCGGGAACCTCAACGCCCTGCTGCAACAGGCCATCACGCCGGCCCGCCCCGACCTGCCCGAGAAGAGGTTCGGCGGCCGGGTCTTCCGGGTGGGCGACAAGGTCACCCAGATCCGGAACAACTACGAGAAGGGCGCCAACGGTGTCTTCAACGGCACGGTGGGCGTGGTCACCGCCCTCGACCTGGACGAACAGAAACTGACGGTGCGCACCGAGGAGGACGAGGAGGTCGGCTACGAGTTCTCCGAGCTGGACGAGCTGGCCCACGCGTACGCCGTCACCATCCACCGTTCCCAGGGGAGCGAGTATCCGGCCGTCGTGATCCCCGTCACCACCGGGGCTTGGATGATGCTCCAGCGCAATCTGCTCTACACGGCGGTGACCAGGGCGAAGAAACTGGTCGTCCTGGTCGGGTCACGGAAGGCCCTCGGCCAGGCGGTGCGTACGGTTTCCGCAGGCAGGAGGTACACGGCGGTGGCACCCAGACTGTCCGGCCGGATACCGGTGGGAAACATCACCTAAATGATCGATCATTTGGGGTTCCCGCCGCAGTCCGGAGCGGGCAGGATGAGCAGGTTGGCGGCACTCAGTGCCGCCAAAGCCACCAAAGGCCGACCCCGAGTGCACTCTCCTGCGCCAAATGGGGGAAGGTAGAGGCAGTCAGGGCACCTCGAAGAAGAGGCACTACGTCGGTGAGGGATGACGTGAGCGACAACTCTGTAGTACTCCGGTACGCGGACGGTGAATACACCTACCCGGTGGTCGAGAGCACCGTCGGTGACCAGGGCTTCGACATCTCGAAGCTGCGGGCCCAGACCGGGCTCGTCACCTTGGACAGTGGCTACGGCAACACCGCCGCCTACAAGTCCGCGATTACCTACCTCGACGGCGAGCAGGGAATCCTGCGTTATCGCGGCTACCCGATCGAGCAGCTGGCCGAGCGTTCGACCTTCATCGAGGTCGCGTACCTGCTGATCAACGGGGAGCTGCCGACCGTCGACCAGCTCGCGTCGTTCCGCAACGAGATCACCCAGCACACGCTGCTGCACGAGGACGTCAAGCGGTTCTACGACGGTTTCCCGCGCGACGCGCACCCGATGGCGATGCTGTCCTCCGTGGTCAGCGCACTGTCGACGTTCTACCAGGACAGCCACAACCCGTTCGACGAGAAGCAGCGCCACCTCTCGACGATCCGGCTGCTGGCCAAGCTCCCGACGATCGCCGCGTACGCGTACAAGAAGTCGGTCGGCCACCCCGTGGTCTACCCGCGCAACGACCTCGGCTACGTCGAGAACTTCCTGCGCATGACCTTCTCCGTGCCGGCCCAGGAGTACGACCTGGACCCGGTCGTGGTGTCGGCGCTCGACAAGCTGCTGATCCTGCACGCGGACCACGAGCAGAACTGTTCGACCTCCACCGTGCGTCTGGTCGGCTCCTCGCAGGCGAACATGTTCGCCTCGATCTCCGCCGGCATCTCGGCCCTGTGGGGTCCGCTGCACGGTGGCGCCAATCAGTCCGTTCTGGAGATGCTGGAAGGCATCAAGAACGACGGCGGCGACGTCGACGCCTTCATCCGCAAGGTGAAGAACAAGGAAGACGGCGTCCGCCTCATGGGCTTCGGGCACCGCGTCTACAAGAGCTTCGACCCCCGGGCGAAGATCATCAAGGCGGCGGCCCACGATGTCCTCTCGGCGCTCGGCAAGAGCGACGAGCTGCTCGACATCGCGCTCAAGCTGGAAGAGCACGCGCTGGCCGACGAGTACTTCGTCGAGCGCAACCTCTACCCGAACGTGGACTTCTACACCGGCCTGATCTACCGGGCCATGGGCTTCCCGACCGAGATGTTCACCGTGCTCTTCGCGATCGGCCGCCTTCCCGGCTGGATCGCCCAGTGGCACGAGATGATCAAGGAGCCCGGCTCCCGCATCGGCCGTCCGCGCCAGATCTACACCGGCGAGGTCCTGCGCGACTTCGTTCCGGTCGAGGCCCGCTGACCCGAGGTCAAGAGCCGCGCGAACGCGTACGAAAAGCGCCCCGCCGTCGATCCCCCCACGGGTCGACGGTCGGGGCGCTTTCCTTTCCCCGGAACGGATTCCCCCCACGGGACCCGAGCCGAGGTGTCGGCGAGGAGTGCCGCGTCGGGGCACTCCAATGGGGCTTTTGCCGGGACCCGTACGGGTCGGGAGGGCCGCTCAAAGCTCCCCGTTGAGCACGCGTCCCGGCCGGCTGATGCCTCGGGACGTCCCCCAAGACCCCCCGCGAACGTCCCCCAAGACGTTCCTGGCACCGCCCCATTAGACCCGTGCAACCGCCGGATGGTTACGTTCGAATCACTGTGATCTGCGTCTCCCGTGAAGGAGATGTGCGCACGGTGCGAAGGTGATCCCCTATCGGAACGACCGCAACCGGAGGCTGTTCGTCACCACGAACACCGAAGAGAAGGCCATCGCCGCACCGGCGATCATGGGGTTGAGCAGGCCGGCCGCCGCCAGCGGCAGCGCCGCCACGTTGTATCCGAAGGCCCAGAACAGGTTGCCCTTGATGGTGGCCAGGGTCCTGCGGGACAGTCGGATCGCGTCCGCCGCCACCCGCAGATCGCCCCGTACGAGCGTCAGGTCGCTCGCCTCGATGGCCGCGTCGGTGCCGGTGCCCATCGCCAGACCCAGGTCGGCCCGGGCGAGCGCGGCGGCGTCGTTGACCCCGTCGCCCACCATGGCGACCGTACGGCCCTGCTCCTGAAGGCGTCGGACCACGTCCACCTTGTCCTGCGGGAGCACCTCGGCGATCACCTCGTCGATGCCCACCTCGGCCGCCACCGCCTCGGCGACGGCCTTGTTGTCGCCGGTCAGCAGGATCGGCGTGAGGCCGAGCGCGCGCAGTCGGGCCACCGCCTCGGCGCTGGTGTCCTTCACGGCGTCGGCCACGGTCAACACCCCGCGGGCCGTCCCGTCCCAGGCGACCAGCACCGGCGTCGCGCCCGCCGCCTCGGCCGCGGCCCTGGCCCCGGCCAGCGACTCCGGCAGGGTGATGCCCCGCTCGGTCAGCAGCCGCTCCCGGCCCACCAGTACGGAGTGTCCGTCCACCACGCCCCGTACGCCGAGCCCCGCCAGGTTCTCGAAACCCTCCGGGACCGGCAGGGCGCCGACCCGCAGCGCCGCGCCGTCGGCCAGGGCGCGGGCGATCGGGTGCTCGGAGGCGTGCTCCAACGAACCGGCCAGGCGCAGCAGTTCCTCCTCGGTGGTGCCCTCGGCGGCGTGCACGCCGGACAGGGTCATCCGGCCGGTGGTGACCGTGCCGGTCTTGTCGAGGACGACGGTGTCCACCCGGCGGGTGGACTCCAGCACCTCGGGGCCCTTGATCAGGATGCCGAGCTGGGCTCCGCGCCCGGTGCCGACCATCAGGGCGGTCGGGGTGGCCAGGCCGAGCGCGCACGGGCAGGCGATGATCAGGACGGCCACGGCGGCGCCGAAGGCGGCGGTCGGGTCGTCGGTGACGAGCAGCCAGGTCACCCAGGTGCCGAGGGCGAGCAGCAGGACGATCGGCACGAAGATCCCGGAGACCCGGTCGGCCAGTCGTTGTACCTCGGCCTTGCCGTTCTGTGCGTCCTCGACCAGCCTCGCCATACGGGCGAGCTGGGTGTCGGAGCCGATCCGGCCGGCCTCGACGACCAGGCGCCCGGAGGTGTTGACGGTGGCGCCGGTGACGGCGTCGCCGACCCCGACGTCCACGGGCACGGACTCGCCGGTCAGCATCGACGCGTCCACGGCGGACGCGCCCTCGACGACGGTGCCGTCGGTGGCGATCTTCTCGCCGGGCCGGACGACGAACCGGTCGCCCACCACGAGCGCGCCCACCGGGATCCGCACCTCGGCGCCCCCGCGCAGCACGGCCACGTCCTTGGCGCCGAGTTCGAGCAGGGCCCGCAGGGCGGCGCCCGCCTTCCGCTTCGAGCGGGCCTCCAGGTAGCGGCCGAGCAGGATGAAGGAGACGACCCCGGCGGCGACCTCCAGATAGATCGCGGAGGAGCCGTCCGTGCGCGAGATGGTGACGTCGAAGCCGTGGCGCATGCCGGGCATGCCGGCGTGCCCGAAGAACAGGGCCCACAACGACCAGGCGAAGGCGGCCAGGGTGCCGACCGAGACCAGGGTGTCCATGGTGGCCGCACCGTGCCGGGCGTTGGTCCAGGCGGCCTTGTGGAAGGGGAAGCCGCCCCAGACGACCACGGGGGCGGCCAGGGTGAGCGAGAGCCACTGCCAGTTGTCGAACTGGAGGGCGGGGACCATGGCGAGCAGCACCACGGGCAGGGACAGGGCGACGGACACCAGGAGTCGTTGGCGCAGGGCCGACAGCTCGGGGTCGGGCGCGGTCCGCCCGGCGGATTCCGTCGCCGTCGGGGCGGCCGTCGGAACCGGCTCCGGGGGCGGGGGCTCCTGGGCGGTGTAACCGGTCCTGACCACCGTCGCGATCAGGTCGGCCACCCGTACGTCACCCGCGTACGAGACCTTCGCCTTCTCGGTGGCGTAGTTCACCGTGGCGGTGACCCCGTCCATCCGGTTCAGCTTCTTCTCGATGCGGGCCGCGCAGGAGGCGCAGGTCATGCCGCCGATGGTCAGTTCGGTCTCGGTGGTGTCGGCCGCTGTCGCGGGTCCGTCGTGCACTGTGCTGCCGCTCATGTCCGGCTCCGGGGGGAGGGCCGGGTCGTACGGGTCCGGTATGAGTCGGCCGGTACGACCCGGCGGGTGTTGCCGAGGGAGGTGTGGGGCTCAGGCCTGACCGGCGAGCTCGTAGCCGGCCTCGTCCACGGCGGCGCGCACGGCGTCCTCGTCGAGGGGGGCGGTCGAGATCACCGTGACCTCGCCGGTGGCGGCGACGGCCTTGACGGAGGTCACGCCCGGCAGGGTGGTGAGCTCGCCGGTCACCGCGCCCTCGCAGTGCCCGCAGGTCATGCCGGTCACCCGGTAGACGGTGGTGGTCTGGGTGTCCGTCTCGGCGCTCATGTCGTTCTCCTCATCGGGGGCGTGTGCGGTCGCCGGAAGCGGCGGCGTGTACTCCACCGTGCTCCCGTCACTTCGAGGCTATACCCCTAGGGGGTATTGACGCGAGTGTTCTCGACCTCCGTCGACCGTTTCAGTCCTCGCGTCGCCCCCGGTTGCCGGGCCGCCGGGCCACCCAGGCGCGGATGGTGTCGGCGTACCAATAGGGCTTGCCGCCCTCCACGTGGTCCGGGGCCGGGAGCAGTCCGTGCTTGCGGTAGGAGCGCACGGTGTCCGGCTGGACCCGGATGTGCGCGGCGATCTCCTTGTACGACCACAGCTGTCGGTCGCTCATCGACGACACCTCCTTGTCCACGCCGCGGGGCCGGCCGGGAGGCCGTCGGGGGAGCCGGCGCGTGGACAGTGACGATCACTCGGGTTGTGCCCGAAGAACGACGCCGAGTGAGCGCCGGGGAGGGGCTGTCGCGCCCCTGTGACGGAAAACCCGCGAAATCCGGATATGCGTGACACAAGGGCGACCCCCGTGACAGATACGACACGGGGGTCGAGTGGGATGAAATGACCGGTCAACGGCGCGGCGGCCGGCGCCACACCGGTCAGCTGCGCGACGTCGGCGGTGCGGGGTCGGCGGCGCGGGGTCAGCGGTACAGCGGGGGCCGCTCCACCAACTCCACCGGCGTCCGCACCCCGCCGCGCCCCGCGGCGAGCCCCGCCTCGGACACCGCGGCCGCCGCGTACCCGTCCCACGCGTCGGGCCCGGCCACGCCGCCCCGCGCGGCGGCGGCCACCCACCGCCGCAGCTGCCGGTCGTACGCGTCGGCGAACCGGGTGGTGAAGTCCTGGGTGATCTCCCCACCCCACCGGCCGGCCGACTCCACGACCATCGCGTGGCCGTCACCGATCCGGGCACTGCCGGACTCGCCGACCGCCTCGCACCGGACCTGATAGCCGAAGCCGCAGTTGACGAAGATCTCCACGTCCACCACGGTGCCACCGGACGTCTCGAACAGCACGAAGCGCGGGTCGCTCAGCCCGGGCGGAGCAGCCGCCGAAGGGGTGGGGGACAGGACGGTCACCGCCGTGACCTCCTGGCCCAGCAGCCAGCGGGCCGCGTCCACCTCGTGCACCACGGAATCACTGATCAGCATGTCGCTGGTGAAGAAGGACGGCGAGGAGGCGTTGCGGTGCCGGCAGTGCAGGAACAGCGGCCGCCCGATCCCGCCCGAGTCCAGCAGTTCCTTCAGCCGCTCGTACTCGGCGTCGTGGCGCCGCATGAAACCGACCTGGACCAGCCTGCGGCCCAACCGCTGCTCGGCCTCCATGATCCGCAGCGCGCCCGCCGGATCGGGGGTCAGCGGCTTCTCGCACAGCACCGGCAACCCCCGCCGCAGGGCGTGCAGGATCGCCTCCTCGTGCGCCGGACCGGGGGAGGCGATCAGCACGGCGTCCACACCGGGCGCGGCGATGGCGGCCTCCGCGTCGGTGTGCGCGCTCGCGCCGACCAGGCCGCCCGCGACCTCCTTGACGCGGTCGCCGTCCGGGTCCGCCACCGCCACCACGTGGGCCCCACCGACCGTCCGGCCGATGCGACGGACGTGGTCGGCGCCCATCCTCCCGGTGCCGATCACGGCGATGCCGAGCGAGTCGGTCATGTCGCATCCTCTCAAAAGGGTCAGCCTCTCAAAGGGTCAGCGCGCGCCACAGGAGCGCAGGTGGGAGCGGGTCCGGCGGGCGATCGGCAGCGGCCGGTCCGGCGAACACGGGTACATGTCCTGCTCGACGATCGCGAACAGGTCCACGTCGAGGGCCTGCGCCGCCGCCAGCACCGGCTCCAGCGCGGGCACCCCCGAGGGCGGCTCGCACATCACCCCGCGGGCGACGGCCGGCCCGAAGGGCAGCCCCTGCGCCACGACCTCGGCGAGGACCGCCGGATCCACCTGCTTCAGATGCAGGTAGCCGATCCGCTCCCCGAAGGTCTCGATGGCCCGGACGCTGTCCCCGCCGCAGTACGCGTAGTGCCCCGTGTCCAGGCAGAGGGAGACCAGCGCGGGATCCGTCGCGTCGAGGAACCGGGCGACGTTCTCCGGGGTGTCGATGTGCGTGTCGGCGTGCGGGTGGACGACGATCCGCAACCCGTAGCGGTCCCGGACCTCCCGCCCCAGCCGCTCCGTCTGGGCGGCCAGATCACGCCATTGACCGGGCGTCAGCGTGCGGTCCTCCAGCACCTCGCCGGTCTTGTCGTCGCGCCAGAACGAGGGGATGACGACGAGATGGGCCGCGCCCATGTCCCGGGTGAGCGCCGCGATCCGCGACACGTGCTCCCAGGTCTCCTCCCAGACGGCGGGGCCGTGATGGAGTCCGGTGAAGACGGTGCCCGCGGACACCCGCAGGCCGCGCCCGGCCGTCTCCTCCGCGAGACGGACGGGATCGGTGGGCAGGTAGCCGTACGGGCCGAGTTCGATCCACTCGTACCCGGCGTCCGCGACCTCGTCGAGGAAGCGGTCCCAGGGGGTCTGCCGGGGATCCTCGGGGAACCAGACACCCCAGGAGTCCGGAGCCGAACCGACACGGATACGGGTCAACGTGGGCGGGGAGGACGTCATGGCGGCCACCTTAGGGTGCGAGGCTCGACGGGACGGGAAAGAAGAGGTCCGGGGGAAAGAGGAGACGTGACGGACGTGCCGGTGAACGCCGCGGAGGGGTCCGCGTTCGACCTGATCACGATGGGCCGGATCGGGGTGGATCTCTACCCGCTGAGAACGGGGGTACCGCTCGCCGAGGTCGACGCCTTCGGCAAGTTCCTCGGCGGCTCCCCGAGCAACGTCGCCGTGGCGGCGGCCCGGTTGGGGCGGCGGGTGGCGGTGATCACCCGCACCGGTGCGGACCCCTTCGGGGCGTACCTGCGGGCCGAGCTGCGGGGGTTCGGCGTGGACGACCGCTGGGCGACCGAGGTCGCCGCGTACCCGACGCCCGTCACCTTCTGCGAGATCTTCCCGCCCGACCACTTCCCGCTGTACTTCTACCGGCTCCCCAAGGCCCCCGACCTGGAGATCGCACCCGACGAGGTGGACCTGGCGGCCGTACGCGCGGCCCGGGTGTTCTGGATGACGGGGACGGGCCTGAGCGCGGAGCCGAGCCGGAGCGCGACCCTGGCGGCGCTGGAGGCCCGCTCGAAGTCCGGGACGACCGTCTTCGACCTGGACTGGCGGCCGATGCTGTGGGAGGGGGAACCGGGGCCCTGGTACGAACGCGCCCTGGCGCTCGCGACGGTGGCCGTCGGGAACACCGCGGAGTGCGAGATCGCCACCGGCGAGAGCGAGCCGTACGCCGCCGCCCGGGCACTGCTGGCGGCCGGCGTGGAACTGGCCGTCGTCAAACGCGGCCCCGCCGGCGTCCTGGCCGTCCACCGGGACGGGACCGCCGTCGAACTGCCGCCGGTCGCCGTGGAGGTGGTGAACGGCCTCGGCGCGGGCGACGCGTTCGGCGGCGCGCTGTGCCACGGGCTGCTCGCCGGGTGGAAGCTGGAACAGGTGCTGCGGTACGCGAACGCGGCCGGGGCCATCGTGGCCTCGCGACTGGCCTGCTCCACGGCCATGCCGTACGCCGAAGAGGTCGAGGAGGTGCTGGGATCGTGGCGGTGACCGTGTCGCACGACATGACGCTGACCGCGCTGCGGGTGGTGGAACTCGCCCCGGGCGAGACGCACGCACACGCGTGCGGTGACCACGAGTGGATCGTCCTCCCGCTGGCGGGAGGGTGCGTGGTGCGGTGCGCCGAGCCCGCCGCCCTCGGCGCCGCGACGGACCGGACCCCTGAACGGGTCTTCGCGCTGCGCGGCCGCGCGAGCGTGTTCCGCGCGGTCACCGACTTCGCGTACCTGCCCCGGGACGGCCACGCCTCGATCGAATCCGCAGACGGGGGCCGCTTCGCCCTCGTCGGGGCGCGCTGCGAGAAGACGCTGCCCGCCCGGTACGGGCCCGCCCGCGAGGTCCCGGTCGAACTCCGGGGCGCCGGCACCTGCTCCCGCCAGGTCAACAACTTCGCCGCCGCCGACGTCTTCGAGTGCGACCGGCTCATCGCCGTCGAGGTCCTCACCCCCGGCGGGAACTGGTCCTCGTACCCGCCCCACAAGCACGACGAGCACCGCCCCGGCCGGGAGTCCCGGCTGGAGGAGATCTACTACTTCGAGATCGCCCCGCACGACGGCGTCCCCGGCCTCGGCTACCAGCGTGTCTCCCCCTCGCCGGCCGGGAAGACCGACATCCTCACCGAGGTGAGGACCGGAGACGCCGTGCTCATCCCCGACGGCTGGCACGGGCCGTCCATCGCGGCGCCCGGGCACGACATGTACTACCTGAACGTGATGGCCGGCCCCGACCGGACCAGGGAGTGGCTGATCAGCGACCACCCCGACCACGGCTGGATCCGGGACACCTGGGCCGGCCAGGACATCGACCCCCGGCTGCCGTTCCACCGTGCGGAGGACGCCGTATGACCGGGCCCGCCCGCCACCGAGGGGAGGACGCCCCATGACCGTCAGGCTGACCGTCGCCCAGGCCCTGCTGCGGTTCCTGTCCGCCCAGTACACCGAGCGGGACGGCCGCCGCCGGCGGCTGATCGCCGCGACCTGGGGGATCTTCGGACACGGGAACGTCGCCGGGATCGGGCAGGCACTGCTGGAGAGCGGACCGGAGCGGATGCCGTTCCTCCAGGGCCGCAACGAACAGGCCATGGTGCACGCCGCCGTCGGCTACGCCCGCCAGAGCGGACGTCTGTCCACCCACGCCGTGACCACCTCCATCGGGCCCGGCGCCACCAACCTCGTCACCGGGGCGGCCCTGGCCACCGTCAACCGGCTCCCGGTGCTCCTCCTGCCCGGCGACACCTTCGCCACCCGACCCGCCGACCCCGTGCTCCAGCAGCTGGAGGTCCCCTGGGCCGGCGACGTCTCCGTCAACGACACCCTGCGGCCCGTGTCCCGCCACTTCGACCGGATCAGCCGCCCGGAGGCCCTGATCCCCGCCGCCCTCCAGGCCGTACGGGTGCTCACCGACCCCGTGCAGACCGGCGCCGTGACCCTCGCCCTGCCCCAGGACGTACAGGCCGAGGCGTACGAATGGCCCGAGGAGTTCTTCGCCGACCGGGTGTGGCGGGTGCGCCGGCCCCGACCCGACCGGGACGAACTCGCCGAGGCCGCCGAGGCCGTACGCGCCGCCGCCCGCCCCCTGCTCGTGGCCGGCGGCGGGATCCGGCACAGTGCCGCCGGGGCGGCCCTCGCGGAGTTCGCCGAGGCCACCGGGATCCCCGTCGCCGTCACCCAGGCCGGCAAGGGCTCCCTCGCGCACGACCACCCCGCCGGCGTGGGCGCCATCGGGCACACCGGGACGGCCACCGCCGACTCCCTCGCCCGGGAAGCCGACCTGGTGATCGCCGCGGGAACCCGGCTGACCGACTTCACCACCGCCTCCGCGACCCTGTTCCGCGACCCCGGGGTCCGCTTCCTCGGGCTGAACCTCGACCCGTACGACGCCCACAAACTCGCCGCGAAGGCGCTGGTCTGCGACGCCCGGACCGGCCTGGAGGAACTCCGGGACGCGCTCGCCGGCCACCGCGTGGACCCCGCCTACGAGGCGGCCTACCAGGACGGCGCCCGGCAGTGGGAACGGCTCGTCGACCGGGCGTGGCAGACCCCCGACGAGGACGCCGTCCCGACCCAGGCCCAGGCACTGGGCCTGCTCGACTCCCTCGTCGACGCCTCCGACATCCTGATCAACGCCGCCGGCTCGCTCCCCGGCGACCTGCACCGACTGTGGCGACCCCGCTCCGCCGACCAGTACCACGTCGAGTACGGATACTCCTGCATGGGCTACGAGATCCCCGCCGCGATCGGCGTGGCCCTCGCGGCGCCCGGCCGCCCGGTGTGGGCGCTCGTCGGCGACGGCACGTACCTGATGAACCCGACCGAACTCGTCACGGCGGTCCAGGAGGGAATCCCGATCAAGGTGGTGATCCTCGACAACCACGGCTACGCCTCGATCGGCGGACTGTCGCACGCGGTGGGCGGCGAGGGCTTCGGGACCGCCTACCGCTTCCGCGGGCCGGACGGCGCGTACGACGGCGAGCCCCTGCCCGTGGACCTCGCGCTGAACGCGGCCTCCCTCGGCATGGTGGTGATCTCCGCCCGCACCATCGGTGACCTGCGAAAAGCTCTCGCGGAGGCACGGGGGAGCGACCGCCCCACATGTGTCTACGCGCAGACCCGAACACCCGACACTGTGTCGGGCCCACCCCCGGCACAGGCGTGGTGGGATGTTCCCGTGGCCGAGACCGCGACCCGATCGACGGCGGCCCTGGCCCGTGAAGAGTACGACCGGCAAGCCGCGCAGCGACGTCGCCATCTGTGAAGGAGCAAGGCATGAAGACCGTCAACCACTGGATCGGTGGCAAGACCGTCGAGGGCGCGTCGGGCAACTACGGCCCGGTCACCGACCCGGCCACCGGCGAGGTCACCACCCAGGTCGCGCTCGCGTCGAGCGCCGAGGTCGACGCGGCGGTCGCCGTCGCGAAGGAGGCCTTCCTGTCCTGGGGCCAGTCCTCCCTGGCCGCCCGGACCAAGGTGCTGTTCGCCTACCGCGCCCTCCTGGACGCCAACCGCGACGCCATCGCCGAACTGATCACCGCCGAGCACGGCAAGGTGCACTCGGACGCGCTCGGCGAGGTGGCCCGCGGCCTGGAGATCGTCGAGCTGGCCTGCGGGATCACCACACAGCTCAAGGGCGAGCTGTCCACGTCGGTGTCCAACCGGGTGGACGTCTCCTCGATCCGCCAGCCGATCGGCGTGGTCGCCGGCATCACCCCGTTCAACTTCCCGGCGATGGTGCCGATGTGGATGTTCCCGTTGGCCGTGGCCTGCGGCAACACCTTCATCCTCAAGCCCAGCGAGAAGGACCCCTCGGCGTCCAACAAGCTGGCCGAGCTGGCCACGGAAGCCGGCCTGCCGGCGGGCGTGCTGAACGTGGTCCACGGAGACAAGGTCGCCGTCGACGCGCTGCTCGCCCACCCCGACATCGCGGCCGTGTCCTTCGTCGGCTCCACCCCGATCGCCCGCCACATCCACACCACCGCCTCCGCCAACGGCAAGCGCGTCCAGGCCCTCGGCGGCGCCAAGAACCACATGCTGGTCCTCCCCGACGCCGACCTGGACGCCGCCGCCGACGCGGCCGTCTCCGCCGCCTACGGCTCCGCCGGCGAACGCTGCATGGCGATCTCCGCCGTCGTCGCCGTCGGCGCCATCGCCGACACGCTGGTGGAGAAGATCCGCGAGCGCGCCGAGAAGATCAAGATCGGCCCCGGCAACGACCCCACCTCCGAGATGGGCCCGCTGATCACCGCCGCCCACCGCGACAAGGTCGCCTCGTACGTCAAGGGCGCGGCCGCGCAGGGCGCCGACGTGGTCCTGGACGGCACCGGCTACACGGTCGAGGGCAACGAGAACGGCCACTGGATCGGCCTGTCACTGCTCGACGACGTCAAGACCGACTCCGACGCCTACCGCGACGAGATCTTCGGCCCGGTGCTGTGCGTCCTGCGCACGGAGACCTACGAGGAGGGCGTCGCCCTCATCAACGCCTCGCCGTTCGGCAACGGCACCGCGATCTTCACCCGCGACGGCGGCGCGGCCCGCCGCTTCCAGCTGGAGATCCAGGCGGGCATGGTCGGCGTGAACGTCCCGATCCCCGTGCCGGTGGGCTACCACTCGTTCGGCGGTTGGAAGGACTCCCTCTTCGGGGACCACCACATCTACGGCAACGACGGCATCCACTTCTACACCCGGGGCAAGGTCGTCACCACCCGCTGGCCGGACCCCTCCGACGCCCCGGCGGGCGTCGACCTGGGCTTCCCCCGCAACCACTGACCGCCCGGCACGAGACGACGACCCCGGCCCACCCCTCACGGGCCGGGGTCGTCGGCGTGCGCCGCCGGGGGCGGCGCGGGTGGCCGCGGCGCCCCCCGGTCAGGGTCTGAGCAGGGGCCAGACGGTGGTGGGGGCCGTGGGGCTCCAGACCACGTCGGCGTGGCCGAGGCCCGGGACGGTGGTGAAGGTGACCCGAGTGTTGCCGCACGCCCGGATCAGGTCGGCGCCCCGGGACTCGTCGCCTCGCCCCAGCTCCGCGTTGACCCACACCACATCGGCCCGGATGCGATCCCAGGCGATCCGGTAGGTGGCCTCGTCGCCCGCCCAGATCGCGGCGAGGTCCCGCATCAGGGCCGTCGGGATCAGCCCGCTGCCCAGGGCGGCCGTGGCCGCGTGCCAGGTGGCCAGCGGGGTGTGGGTGAGGGCGAACCGGTCCTCGGCGGGGGTCGCGCCGAAGACGTACTCGCCGGCGGCGTGGCCCCGCCGGTGGATCCAGTTCGCCTCGCCGGGCAGGTCGGCGGTGCGGATCAGCGCGAAGTGGGCCAGCCCGGCGTTGGTGAAGCGCAGGTCCGGATCCGGCGGCCAGGGGACGGGGGAGGGCGAGTGCGGGTCGGTGACCGCCCGCGCGACGAGGGCGGCCAGGCCGGGATCGCTCGCGTACGTGCCGCCCGCGACCAGGTCCGCGTACACGTCCCGGGTCCTCGCCGCCCGCGCCGCCGGGTCGCCGGTGTAGGGGCCGGTGGTGTCCAGGACGAGGACCCGGCGCAGCCGCGGCGACGGGTCGTGCGAGGCGGCGTCGAGGGCCAGGGCGGCCCCGGCGGAGTGACCGGCGTACTGGTAGGGCAGTCGCAGTACGGCGTCCAGCGCGGCGACGACACCGGCGAGGTCGCGGCGGTGCGCCGCGAGCCCCCGGTCGGCGGTGACGTCGGCGACGCCGCCGGCGGCGTCCTCGCGCGGGGTGACCCCCACGACCAACAGCCCCTGACGGCGCAGGTGGTGGGCGAGGCCGCCGCCCGCGTGGCCATCGGGGGTGAAGTAGTCGGCGGTGAAGTTCAGGCCGCCGCCCGGCAGGAGGTACGCGATGCCGTGCGGCACCCGCGTGGTGTCCGCGAGCACCTCGACCGTGACCGGGACCGGGCCGCCGTCGTGGAGCGGGAGGGTGAGACGGATCCAACCGTCGCCGGGGAGGTAGACGGCGGTGCCCGTGCCCAGGGCGCGTTCGACGCGGGTCAGCAGGCCGGCGCCCTTCACCGCGGCCCCGGCTTCGTGCGCCACGGCGGTGATGCGGGGGGCGGGCGTCACCCGCGCCGGGCCGGCCCGCACCGGGCCCACCTGCGCGCGGCCGGCCCGCACCGGGTCGACCCGCACCCGGTCGGCCCGCGCGTCGTCCGCGTACGGCCCGTCGGGCCGGGGCTCGCTGTGCTCTCGTCCCATCGCAGGTGCCTCCCCCTTGCCGGCGGCGGCCGAATGCCGTCGCCGTCAACTGGGGACACCCTCGCCGGTCAGGGCGTCCGCGCCAAGTGCGGTACGTCTTCCACTTGTTGTGGCCCCATGTTCCTCCTGCGGCGCAGTATCGCGAAGGCGATGCCGGCGACCGTCAACAGCAGCGCGATGCCCGCGGCGAGCCACGGTACGGCGAGGAAGTCCGTCTCGGACTCCGAGGCGAGATCCGGGTAGGCGCTCGCCCCCGCCGCCACCTTGACCGTCACCCAGTCCAACTGTGGTGAGTCCGCCCACGGTTCGGTGAGCTCGATCCGTTGTCCGGGCAGCAGCACGAGCCTCGGTTCGCGGCCCGGCCGGTCCAGCACGTCCCGCCCGAACAGACCCTCGGCGGAGATCCTCACCTTCGGCTCCACGACCACGTTGCCCCGGTTGACCAGCGCGTACGAGACGGTCGCACGCGCGTCCTTGAACCAGGGCAGCAGCGGCGCGCCCCGGCTGACCCGCACGTCCTCCACGCTCAGGCCGGGTGTCAGCGGTCCCGGTACCCGGAAGTACAGGCGGGCGCCGACCGAGCGCTTCACCCCGACCTGCACCTTGCCGTCCGCCCGGACGCCCTCCACCGCCGTGTTCAGCGCGACGATCCCACCGACGTGATCGCCCGGGGTCGCGTCCTCCGGGACCTTCACGGTGAACGGGATGTCCTCGCGGCCCTTCGGCGCGACGGTGACGGTACCGGCGGCCCCGGTCGACAGCGCCGTCCAGGTGCCCACGTCCTTCGGCTTCGACTCGACCGGCAACAGTGCGAACGCGCCGCCCACCGGGGTGTTCACGGCGTCGGTCGCGAAGACCTGGAAGGTCAGCTCCCTGTCGGAGGAGTTCACGATCGTCACGCTGTCGCGGACGGTGCTCCCGGCCGCGCCCTGGTGGAAGAAGTACGCCCGGTCCGTCATCGCGGCACCGGCGGCCGGCGTCGGGAACACCCCCCACGTGCCGTTGTCGGCGGCCGAGGCCGAGACGGCGGGGAGCAGGCCCGCGACCGGCAGGAGCAGGCCGAGGAGCAGACCGAGGCGAAGGCGGAGGCGAAGGTCGAGGCGAAGGCCGTGGAGAGGGTCGAGGAGAG
The DNA here is from genome assembly GCF_041431415.1 of Streptomyces sp. NBC_00513. Classification (GTDB taxonomy): domain Bacteria; phylum Actinomycetota; class Actinomycetes; order Streptomycetales; family Streptomycetaceae; genus Streptomyces. Next base: position 3,031,534 of record NZ_CP107845.1, on the reverse strand, counting down.
GGTCGGGGCGTCGACCGGGCCGCGGCCCGTGGGGCGTACCGGACGGGGAGGTGCGGGTGCGCATGGGCGGGTCTCCAGACGGGACGGTCGCGGTGGGCGGCCGGGACGACCGGCGGGTGGGGAACCGGGAGGGGGCTGGGAAGCCGGGCAGGTGCCGGGGGAAACCGGGAAGGTGGTGCGGCGCCGGGGAGCGCCGCACCACCCTGGGCCGGACCCGATCAGGAGATCGAGAACCGGTCCCGATCAGGAGATCGAGAAGGTGACGACCGACTGGTAGGTGTCGGCGAACATGAACGACGGGAGCTGGATCATCCCGGCGCCACCGACCGCGAACTCACCGCCGGTCAACTCGTCCCCGCCGGCGGCCTGGGAGGCCACCTGCATCGGGGTGTCCGTGATCGCCCCGGGCGTACCCGCGGTGCACGTGCTCGGGCTGTCCGGGTTGGTGACGGTGCAGGACGGCTGGATGCCGATCTGCGCCTTCGGCATGGAGTGCCCGGTCGTGGCGTTCAGGAACGGCGTACGGGTCGCCGTGACGTCCCAGCCGAGCGAGCCGCCGCGGAAGTCCTGGACGGTCGCCGCGTTGAACACGCCGACCACCGACTGGGGCTTGCCGTTGATGGTGACCGAACCGAAGTCGACGGCCGGCTGACCGTCCTTCGGGCCGAGGGCCAGCGGCCCCGGCAGCACCTCGACGTCCACGGGGTTCTTCACGCCCGCCTGGTCCTCCAGGAACACGAAGGACTTGTACGGGGTGATCGCGCCGTCGATCCTGAGGGCGTCGGCCTTCTTGGTGACCGTGACGTCGCAGGTGGCGGCGCCCGACGCGTCCGCCGTACCCGTACCGGTGTCACCGGTCGCCACGCCCGCCAGCAGGGCGGAGCAGGTGACCGCGCCGGCCGGGAAGTTGGCGCCCGTGACGACGACGGCGGTGCCCGCCTTGCCGCTGTTGGGCGTCACCCTGGTGGTGATCGGGTCCTTCGGGAGGGCCTCGACCGCGACCGATCCGAGCGAGGCGCTCGGACGGGGCGCCGGGGTGCAGGTCGTGGTGAAGACCGACCCGCTGAGGTCGGCGTCGGTCACGGCCAGGTCGAGCTTGACGTCGACCGAGGTGCCCTCGGTGCCGTCCGGGATCCTGATGGTTCCGGAGAACGCCTTCGGGTCCAGGGGCTGTCCCGCCACGACGCTGACGGTCTCGGGCGGGCTGGTGACCACCTGGGTGGTCGTGCCCACCTTGAGGGTGATCTTGGAGGTGTTCACCGTCGTGACGGAGAAGCCCGGGATCAGCGGGCTCGCGCCCGGGTCGATGGTGATCGGGACGACATCGCCGGCCTTGGCGCCGTCCGGCAGGGTGACCGTGAAGTTCTGGTTGCCGGAACCGTCGGGCTGCGGCGCCGGAGCGTCGCAGTTCTCGAACACCGCTGTGGTCTTGGTCGCGGCCTGCGCCGTCCCCGCCAGACCCACGACGCCACCCGTCAGGGCCAGGGACAGTGCGCCCGCCCCGGCCAGAACTCTTCGTCGGAACGTTGTACTCACTGGGTCGCGACTCCTTCGTCAGACGAACCCCTCCCCCCACCCGCTGTGTGGGGGAGGCCGAGCCGGTGCGGAGGCCGACATTGACGCGTCGCGGTGATGAGAAGTCAATGGCTTGCTTTCTCCCGAAGCACACACAAATTGATGTCCCATCAGAACGGGTCTGACGGGACATCGGGTACCGACCGGTCGGTGGGCCGGCCGGGAGGTCGCGGGAGGTCCCGGGAGGTGTGGATGGGGCGGTCGGGTTGCCCGGCCGCCGGGTGTCAGTGGCCGCTCGGGGTGTGCAGCAGCAGGTTCGCGGTCCCCGCCGGGAGGCCGGTGATCCGGTCCCTCCCGGCGTCCCGCAGCAGGGCGGAGGTGACCTCCTCGGGGGTCTTGGCCGTGCCGCCGGCCAGGATCAACGCGGCGGCCCCCGCCACGTGCGGGGCCGCCATGGAGGTGCCGGTGGCGCGCGCGAGGGCGGTGGTGGAGCCCTTCCACGCGGACACGACGGACACGCCCGGCGCGAAGAGGTCCACGCACCGGCCGTGGCCGGAGAACGCGGCCCCGCGGTCGCCGGAGTCGGTGGCGCCCACCGTGATGGCCTGGGGGACCCGGGACGGAGATCCGTCGCAGGCGTCCTCGGCGGAGTTCCCGGCGGCCACCGTGAAGGTGATCCCGGAGGCCACCGCTCGGACGACCGCCGCGTCCAGGGCGTAACTGCGGGCGCCCCCCATGCTCATGTTGGCCACCGCGGGCGTCTTGCCGCGGACGGCGTCCCGCACCGTCCAGTCCAGGCCGCGCAGCATGTCCGACAGTCGGCCGTCGCCCCTGCAGTCGGCCACCTTCACGGCCACGAGGGACACCCCCTTCGCGACCCCGTACGTGGCCCCGCCGATGGTGCCCGCCACGTGCGAGCCGTGCCCGTTGCAGTCGGTCGCCGTCTCGGACCGCACCGCGTTGTGGCCGAAGCGGGCGCGCCCGCCGAACTCCTGGTGCGCCGTGTTGATCCCGGTGTCCAGGACGTACGCCGTGACGCCCGCAGCCTTCGTACCGTACGTGTACGAGGCGTCGAGCGGGAGATCGCGCTGGTCGATCCGGTCCAGGGTCCAGGGCGCCTGCGGCTGTGTGTCGTCGACGTGGAACACGGCGTCCGGTTCGACCGACGCCACCCGGGGATCGGCGGCCAGGGCGGCGGCGCGGGAGGCGGTCGTGCGCAGGGCGAACCCGTTCAGCGCGGTGTCGTAGACGGCCCGCACCTCGTCTCCGGACTGCGCCGCCTCGGCGGCGAGGGCGCGGGCGGCGGCGGGCGCGCGCGTGCTGTCCTTGAGGACCACGACGTAGGGAGCGAGGGGGGCTTCGGCGGCGGCGGTCTCGCCGGCGGGCGCGGTCGGCAGGGCGGCCGTCGCCAGCAGGGCGGCGGCCGGGAGCAGCGCGGTGAATGCGGTCATGCGGCCGATGCTCGGCGAGGCGCGGGCCGGGCGCGCGGAGGGTGCGCCGAGTGGGCGCACGACACGCCGCCGCACGGACGACGCGCAGCCCCGGGCGGGCCGGCCGTCGGGGCGCGCGGACGGGCGGGGATCAGAGCACGGAGCCCGGAATTGGGTCGGCGGTGGCGGTGGTGTCGGCGGGCTCCGGGGCGAGGGGCCAGCCGCGCATCGTGAACAGGCCCTCGTCGCGGGACCCGGCGGACGCGTAGGTGGCCAGCGCGGCCTCGTTGTCCGTGTCGACCCCCACCCACATGCCGTAACAGCCCCGGGCGCGGGCCTCGTCGGCCAAGGCCAGCGTGAGGCTCCGACCGATGCCGCGCCGCCGGTACCCCTCGTCGACCGACAGCTCGTACAGGCACATCTCGGTGCCCTTGTCGGGATGGCTCATCTCCACCCCCGAGACCATGCCGGCGGGCACGCCGTCCACGTACGCGACGAGCATCAGGTGTCCGGGCGCGGCCAGGAAACGAGCCGACCAGTCCTCGCGGGCCGGCCCGTCGAAGAGCCCCTCGGCGGCCCGCAGTTCCGCGGTGGTGAGGGCGCGGCGAATGTCCATGACGGCCACCCTACGGCGCGCGTCCCGCGGGAGAGCTCAACGCCCGGACACGGCCAGGGCCGCGGCGTAGCCCGCCGGGGCCGGCAGGTCGCGCAGGGTCCAGCCCGTCACCGGGGCGGGGGTGGGGCCCGAGCCGACGTACGGGTCGGTCAGCCCGAGGGCCAGGCCCGTACCGGTGGCCTTGAGGCAGGCCTCCTTGCGGGACCACAACCGGGCCATCGGCACGCGCCGTTCCGCTTCCGGGAGCGCGAGGAGTTCCGCCGTCTCCGCCGGGTGCAGGGTCCGCAGGACGTCGGCCACCGCCTGCCCGCTCGGTACGCGCTCCACGTCGACCCCCACCGGCGACCCGGCGAACGCCAGGTACGCCAGGTCCCCGCTGTGGGACAGCGAGAAGTGCACCGCGCCCCCCGCCACCGCGGGCCGGCCGTGCGGGCCGCCGCAGCACGGGCAGTCCTCGCGGACCAGCGTGACCTTCTCCGGCGCCAGCCCCAGGTAGCCGCCGAGCAGCGCGCGAAGCCCCAGGTGCGAGGCGACGTAGCGGTGCCGGTCGCCGGGGCGCAGCAGCCGGCCCGCACGGTCCTGTTCGCCGGCGTCGAGCACCGCCGACGCCTCGGCGACCGCGTGGCCGCCGACCACGTCGCGCGTGGTGTCCAGGGCCCACACGGCCACGGTCGCGCGCGCGGGGAGCGCGCCGAGTCGCGGCGCTTCACCGCCGAGTTGATTCACTTCCTCGGTCACCTGATCAGGGTAGACGAGCCACCCGCCGCCCCGGATGACCTCGTCCTGGACTCGTCGTACCGCAGACCCCGGGGGGCCATGCCCAGTGCCGTCGTCACGCCGCGAGGCGACCGGATCCGTGGGACCGAACCGCCCGGACAACCCGGAGGGCTTCGCCCCGGCCACCGCCGCGCCCGTGCGGGACGAGCCGTGCGGGGCGTGACCGTCTAGGCGTGCAGGGCGTTGACGGCGTCCTCGACGGTGGGCTGGAAGGTGAAGAGCTGATCGAGGCCGACGATGCGGAAGACGTTCGTCAGCTCGGGGTTCAGCCCGACGATGAGCAGGGCGGCGTCGACCTCGTGCGCACGGTGGTAGGCGCCGACGAGCACGGTGATGCCGGTGGAGTCGCAGTAGGTGAGCTCGGAGACGTCGATCAGTACGGGGACGTCGGGGCCGAAGGGCGTCTCCCGGATGACCCGGGTGAGTTCCGGTGCGGTGTGGTGGTCGAGTTCGCCGACGACCACCAGCACGGTGGCACCGCGGGAGTGGGTGTGGCGGGTGGCGGTCAGGGTGCGGTCGGTCACCTGTTCTCCTGAGCGGGTGGCGGTGTGCGGCGGGGCGGAACGGACAGGGCGAGCGCCGCCGGGTCCGGCAGGGGCGCGAGCCGGACGTCGGTGGGGCGGGGCGCGGGTGTCGAGGACGTCGACGGTGTCCGGGTGGTACCCGTCGGCCGTGACGATCGCCGCCGCGGCGTGGAACCGCCCGGCCGGTACTGCCCGGACGGGCACACGGGGGTCGGTGGCGGCCCCACCTCCCGGTGGACGACGTACTCGGTCCCCCTCATGCCGCCTCTCACACCGCCTCGTTGGCCGTGCCTCCTCGTGCGAGGCGCCGCTGTCCTATTCTACGGATCACGTCAACGAGCCCCTACGGACGGGCCGGCGGCCGGGTGGGTGTCTCACGGTCCTGGCGGCCATGACGCGCAGGGGACAGGAGCTCGACGCCGGTGGGCCCACGCCCGGGCGTCGGCTGCCGTGAACGAAGGGATGGACAGTGACGCGTTCCGAGGACGCCGATCCGCAGGCGACGGCGCCGGCCGGAACCGACGTGTTCGCCGCCGACGAGGTGGTCGGCCGGGATCTGGCCCTCGTGGACTGGGCGGCGACCACCCCGCTCGGGAACCCCGAGGGCTGGCCGCAGAGCCTCAAGACGACCGTGAGCATCCTCCTGTCGTCGAAGTTCTCGATGTGGATGGCCTGGGGACCGGAACTCACGTTCTTCTGCAACGCCGCCTACCGGCGCGACACCCTGGGCCGGAAGTACCCGTGGGCCCTGGGCCGGCCGGCGAGCGAGGTCTGGGCGGAGATCTGGGACGCCATCGGCCCCCGCATCGACACCGTGCTCACCACCGGGGAAGCGACCTGGGACCAGGCGCTGCTGCTCTTCGTGGAGCGCTCCGGATACCCCGAGGAGAGCTACCACACGTTCTCCTACAGCCCGCTGCGCGACGACGCCGGGCACGTGGTCGGCATGCTGTGCGTGGTCAGCGAGGAGACCGACCGGGTCATCGGCGAACGACGGATGGCCACCCTCCGCGACCTCGGCTCCGACCCCAGCGTGGTGCGCACCGAACAGGAGATGCTCGACTTCGCCCGTCTGCAACTGAGCCGCAACCCGTACGACCTGCCGTTCACGCTGACGTACCTCTTCCAAGAGGACGGCGGCGCCGCGCTGGCCGCGGCCACCGGCATACGCGACGATCACCCGGCCGCGGTGGACCACCTCCCGCCGGGCTCCGAGACGGTGTGGCCGACCGCCGCCGCGGCTCGGGGCGAGTCCGCGCTGGTGCCGTTGGTCGGCACCGTGTTCGCGGACCTGCCGACGGGGGAACGGCCCGAAGTACCCCTCCAGGCAATGGTCGTGCCCTTGCGGCAGCAGGGTGGCGCCCCGTACGGATTCATGGTCGTCGGCCTGAACCGGTACCGGGACCTGGACGACGGATACCGCGGCTTCGTGGAACTGGTCGCCGGGCATGTCGCCACCGGGGTCGCCAGCGCCCGCAGCTACCAGGCACAGCAGCGGCGCGCGGAGGAACTCGCCGAGCTGGACCGGGCGAAGACGGCCTTCTTCTCCAACATCAGCCACGAGTTCCGCACCCCCCTGACACTGATCATGGGGCCGGTGGAGGAACTGCGGGAGCGCCTCACGGACGCGGACGCGGGCGTGCGCGAGGAACTGGAGGTCGTCCACCGCAACGGGCTGCGGCTGGGCAAGCTGGTCAACACGCTGCTGGACTTCTCCCGCATCGAGGCGGGCCGGATGCAGGCGGGCTACGAGCCGGTCGACCTGGCCGCGGTCACCGGTGAACTCGCCAGTGTGTTCCGCTCCGCCGTCGACAGGGCCGGCCTGGACTTCCGGGTCGACTGCCCCCCGCTGCCCGAGCCGGTCTTCATCGACCGGAGCATGTGGGAGAAGGTCGTCCTCAACCTGCTCAGCAACGCGCTGAAGTTCACCTTCGACGGCTCGATCGGCATCGCCGTGGGTACCGAGGACGGTGCGGCGGTGGTGACCGTCGTCGACACCGGGATCGGTGTCGCGGCGCAGGAGATGCCCCGACTGTTCGAACGGTTCCACCGCATCGAGAACGCCCGTGCCCGCTCCAACGAGGGCAGCGGCATCGGCCTGGCCCTGGTGAAGGAACTGGTCGGCCTGCACGGTGGCGAGATCGGCGCCACATCGACCGAGGGCCACGGCACCCGGTTCACCATCCGCTTGCCCTTCGGCACCGCGCACCTGCCCGCCGACGCCGTCCTCGCCGAGGCGGGCACCGGCGCGGCCCCCCTCGCGACCGACCCCTTCGTGCAGGAGGCCCTTCGCTGGCTGCCCGGCGAGCGGACCGCGGCGACGCCCGCCGCGGTCACGGACATCGAGGAGGGCATCGTCGGACCGACTCACGGACCGACTCACGGACCTGCGCTCCCGGTCCACGTCCTGGTCGCCGACGACAACGCCGACATGCGCGAGTACCTCAGCCGCCTGTTGCTCGGCGCCGGCTACCAGGTCAGCACGGTCAACGACGGCCGGCAGGCGCTGGGGGCCGTCCGCGCGAAGGCCTTCGACCTGGTGGTCAGCGATGTCATGATGCCCCACTTGGACGGCCTCGCCCTGGTCGCGGCGCTGCGGGCCGACCCGCGCACCGCCTCGGTACCCGTGCTGCTGCTGTCCGCCCGGGCCGGACAGGAAGCGTCCATCGAAGGCCTGCGCGCCGGCGCCGACGACTACCTCGTCAAACCGTTCGCCGCGGCCGACCTCCTCGCCCGGGTCAGGGCCAACATCGAACTGGCGCGGCTGCGCAACCACCACGCCCGCTGGCGCACCGCACTGGTGGACTCCCTCCAGGAGGCCTTCTTCGTCTGCGACGAGGACGGCGCCGTCATCGAGATCAACGCCGCCTTCACCGACATCCTCGGCTACGGCCCCGAGGGCCTGCCCTACCGGCCGACCCACCCCTGGTGGCCCGACGCCGGCACCGACTCCGAGGCGCACCGGCAGGTCGGCGAGGCCTTCGCCCTGCTGCTGGGCAGCACCAAGGGCTCGTACACCATCCCGATCACCCACCGCGACGGACACCGGCTGTGGGCGACGGCCACCTTCAACCAGGTCGACGATCCCGACACCGGGCGCCGCGTGACCGTCGGCACCTTCCGCGACGTGACCGCCGAGCACTACGCCATCCAGCGCGAAAGCGCCCTGGCAGCTCTGGGCACCTGCCTGTCCCGGGCGACCAGCGTGCCCGAGGCACTCGCCGGCGCGCTGGACGAACTGAAGAAGCTGTGGCGTGCCCGGTCGGTCCTGGCAGCGGTCTTCGACCACGGCGACGAACCCACACTGACCTCCACCGACGTCCCGCCCGCCTGGTCCGAACTGCCCGCCGGCCGGCGTGGGGCGCTCGAAGGCCTGCGCCGGGGACCGATCCTGACCCCGGTCGCCGACCCCACCGGGGCCGGCATCCTCCTGGAGTTCCCCGAAGGCCCGCTCGTCCTGTGGATGGACCTCGGCGAGAACCGGCCCTTCACCGGTGAGGACCAGCTGCTGCTGTCCCTCCTCGCCGGCCACCTCGCCCAGGGACTGAACCGCGCACACCAGTTCGATCAGCAGCGCGAGACCGCCATCGCCCTGCAACGCGCCATCCTGGGCCCCTCCCGACTGCCCGCCGGTTTCGCCGTCCGCTACGAACCCGCGACCCAGCCCCTGGAGGTCGGCGGGGACTGGTACGACACCGTCACCCTGCCCGACGGCCGTATCGGCATCGTCGTCGGCGACTGCGTCGGCCGGGGCCTCGAAGCCGCCAGCGTCATGGGCCAACTGCGCAGCGCCTGCCGCGCCCTGTTGCTCCAGGACGCCAGCCCCGCCCAGACGCTGATGGCCCTCGACCAGTTCGCCGCCGGTGTGCCGGGCGCGGTCTGCACCACCGTTTTCTGTGGCGTGCTCAACTCCGAGACCGGGCAACTGACGTACTCCAGCGCCGGCCACCCGCCCGGCATCCTCGTCGGCCCCGACGGCGCCACCCGGCTCCTCGAGGACGGGCGCTCCCTGCCGCTGGCCGTCCGGCCCGGCAACCAACGCCCCGAAGGCTCCTGCACCATCCCGGCCCGGTCCACCCTGCTGCTGTACACCGACGGTCTCGTCGAACGCCGCCGTCGCCCGCTCAGCGCGGGCATAGACCAGGCCAGTGAAGCGCTCCAGGACGGCCGGGACACCTCGGTCGACGACCTCGCCACCCACGTCATGTCCCGGTTGGCGCCCGTCGACGGCTACGACGACGACGTCGCCCTGCTGCTCTACCGACACCCGGCCCCGCTTGAGATGTCCTTCCCCGCCGAATCGTCCCAGCTCGCCCCCGTCCGCAAGACGCTGCGCGGCTGGCTGGCCCAGTGCGACCTGCCCCCCACCACGGTGCAGAACGTCCTGGTCGCCGCCGGCGAGGCATGCGCCAACGCCATCGAGCACGGCCACCGCGACGCCCCCGGTGACGCCATCCACCTCCGGGCCGAGGCGTACGTCGACAATCTGCACCTGACCATTGCCGACACCGGCCGCTGGAAAGCCCCGCAGCCGGAACTCAACACCCACCGCGGCCGCGGGATGGGCCTGATGCGCGCAGTGATGCAGCAGGTCACCATCACCCCCGGCCCGTCCGGCACCACCGTCGACATGCATACGAGGATCGCCTGATGACCACCCCCCTGACCCTCACCCCCGGACGGCGGCCCGACGGCACCGCGCTGCTGACCGCCGTCGGCGAGATCGACATGAGCAACACCAGGGAACTGGCCGCCGCCCTCGCGGGCACGGACGGCCCCCTGGTCCTCGACCTCACCGGGGTCGAATACCTCGACAGCGCCGGTCTCAGCGTGCTCTTCCCACACGCCGACCGCATCGAGCTCATCGCCGGCCCCCTCCTGGAACCCGTCCTGACGATCTCCGGCCTCACCGAGCTCACCACCGTCCACGGCACTTGACGGCGGGCGCCGGGCGCCGGGCGGCAGGGCGACGACGGTACGCGGCAGGGCAGCAGGGCAGCAGGGCGATAGACGGTACGCGGCAGGGCAGCAGGGCGTCAGACGGTACGCGGCAGGGCGGCACGCGGTACGCGGCGAACCGTGTACGCCCCCGCCGTCAGCCGCCGACCCGCACCGCGTGGACGGTTGCCGGGGCGCCGTCCCGCGACTCGACACCGGGTGAGCGGGTCCCGTCGGTCCAGGCGTAGACCTTCTTGCCGCGCACCGCGACCTGGTACTGGTGCACGCCCCGGCACTCGGTGCGCTCGTCCCGGCGGGTGTCGCCCGGCCACCACCGGGCACCCAGATGAGGGCTGCGCACGGCCTTGGGGGTGCCCGTGGTGCACTGCGGGCCGTCCAGCGGGGTCTCGCCCAGCGTGAACCGGATCAGCCGGGCCTCACCGCTGGTGCGCGCCTGTATGCGTATGTCGGTGGCGTCCTTCGGTATCCAGCCGGGCAGCGAGAACGTCCGCCCCCCTCGGGTCGGCGCGTCCGCCACGGTGGCGAAGCGCTTGCTCTTCTCCTTGAACACGCGGTCGTTGAGGGTGTCGGTGACCGGGTTGGGCGGGAGGTTCGGCAGCGCGAAAGCGGCAGTGGCGAGGGCTCCCACGGTGGCGGCGGCGATGACGAGAGGGCGGCGTTTCATAGTCATGAGTGTTCCGGTCGGGAGGCGTCGCGCGCGTCCCTCCCCAGGACGAACCGGGAGTCTGCCGGAAGTCTGACAAGGCCTCATACCTGAGAGCGGCTCGACCGCCCTCACCAGGCACGAAGCCCGCCCCGACACAATCCTGAAGCGACCGCCTAGGCTGGATGGCAGGAGCAGTTCGTCGTACAGGGATCCCCGCGGGCGAGGGTCCTCGTGTCCGAGGAGGAACCGTGACCGAGCGCAAGCCGACGGGCGTCAGCATCGAGACCTGGGTGGACCGGCAGATCCGGGAGGCCGCCGAGCGGGGCGAATTCGAGAACCTGCCGGGCTACGGCAAGCCGCTGGCCTCGCTCGACGCCCCCTACGACGAACTCTGGTGGATCAAGGGCAAGCTGCACCGCGAGGGCTTCTCCCCGCTTCCCCCCTCGCTCGCGCTGCGCAAGGAGGCCGAGGACGCGAAGGAGGCGGTCCGGGCGGCACGGTCCGAACGACAGGTGCGGGACATCCTCACGGTGATCAACCAGAAGATCGGCAAGGCCCTGCGCATGCCCCCGCCCGGGCCGCCCCTCAACCTGGGCACCTTCGACATCGAGGCCGAGGTCGCGACGTGGCGCGCGGACCGCGACGCCGCCGAGGACCGCCGGAACCCCGAGACCCCCGGGAGCCCCCAGTCACCCCGGAGCCCCGGCCCCTGAGCCGCGAGCCCCGATGCCCGCAGTCGTAGTCGAGGCGATCCGTGCTGCGGTAGTGGTCCATGGCGAAGCGCGTTCCGGAGACCACCGGCTCCAGGGCGTCGCGCACGGACGCGAAGTCGAGCGGGAGGCTCCCGTCCCGCGGCGTCACGCGCCGCGACTCCTCGTCCCAGAGCCCGTGGAACTCCCCGACGACGGCGGGGTCGTCCTCCCGGATGCCACGCGCGGGAACGGAAGGTGGGGGTGGCCGGACGGTCGAGCATGGCGACGACGCGATGGGAGGCCGCGTCGATCTTCCGGACCTCGTCCGGGTCGAGCCGGCGCCTCAGACGCTTCTCGACCGCTGGTACGCGGGGCCGCGTGCCGGGGACCGGAACCAGCCCGCGGTCGGGACTCAGTCGGCGACGTCGACGCCGTAGGTCCGTGCGAGGGCCGCCAGGCCGTGGTCGTAACCCTGGCCGACGGCGCGGAAGCGCCACAGCGGGCCACGGCGGTAGATCTCCGCGAGGACCATGGTGCGTTCGGTCGTGGCGGCGTCCACCGTGACCTGCGCCAGGGGCATCGCGCCCGTGCCCGATGCCACGGTGACCTGGACGGCGCCGACCTCGCCGAAGGCGGGCGCGCCGTCGATCGCGGCGCACACGACGACCCGGCGGGCGGCCGGCGGCATGGCGGCGAGGTCGACGCCGATCGTCTGCTCGGTCGGCCCGTCGCTGAGCAGCCGTACGGATCCGTTCGGGTTCTCCGGGGCGCCGTAGAAGACGAAGTCCTCGTCGCAGGAGACCTGTTCGTCCTCGTCGACGACGAAGGCGACCACGTCGATCTCGCAACGCGTCTGCTGGGCCCAGGAAGCGCCCACGTCCCAGCGGAACTCCGTTCCCGTACGGGGAAGGTCGATCACCCCGCCCCGCGGCAGGACCCGCGGGGACCGGGCCCGCTCGTCGCCGGCGGGGGAGTCGGCCGGTGAGGCATCGCGGGTGGCGTCGGGGGCCGTTCCGGGCGCGGTGAGCCAGTGCGCGTCGTGCGTCGGGATCAGCAGGGAGGTGATCCGGGCCATGCGCCGGTCGGTCTCGGCGCCCGGGAGGAGCACGACGTCCGTGACGCTCGCGGAGAGATTGACGGCGGCGGACCCGCCGAGTTCGACGATGCGGCCCCGGGCCCGCGAGGAGACCGGATGCGTTCCGCCCAGGACCAGGACGCGCCGGCCGCTCAACGGCCGCACCCCGGCCGAGGTCTCGGCCCGGCGCGGGGGCGTGGCGGGAGGTGTGGGCGGCGCGGGTGCGGCGGCGGGCGCGGGCCGCGCGGCCGGCGTCACCTGATTCGGGATCGCGGCCGTCACCGTGCCCGTCGCCGGTTCTGCGGCCGTCCCCCTCGTCGCCGTCCCCGTGCCCGTCGTCGCCGCCGGTTCCGCGGCGGCCGGCTTCTCGTGCGGGGTTCCCGGCCGTACGTCGTCCAGCAGTCGGAGGAAGGCGCGTTCGTCGACGACCGGGACGCCCTCCGTGATCGCCCGCCGGGCCTTGGTGGACCCCGAGGCGGTGTCGTTGGTGACCAGGACGCTGGTGTGTCGACTGACGGAGCCCATCACGTTCAGGCCAGCGGCGACGGACCGCGCCACGAGGTCGACGCGCGCGGTCTCGGTGTCACCCGTGATGGCGACCTTCATGCCCTGGACCAGGGGACCGCCCGCGGCCGGCCTCCCGGGGTTGCGGTACGCACACGGGGCCTTGGGCGCCTTCGGGGCGAACCGGGGGTCCTGCCGGGGCGGGCAGGGGACCAGCGGCAGCGACAGGTCCAGCCGGGCCGCCTCCTTCAGGGTGGCGCGCAGGATTCCGGCGAGGACCCGGGTGTCGTCGAGCGCGTCGTGCGCCCTGGTCTGCTTCACGCCGTAGTGGGCGGCCAGCGTGCCCAGGCGCAGGTCCGGGGTCGGCGGGTCCACGCGCCGGTTCAGCGCCAGCGTGCACAGCCGCCGCGCTACGGGAAGGTGCACCCCGGCCCGCGCGAACTCGTGCGCCAGGAAGTCGTAGTCGAACTGGGCGTTGTGGGCGACCAGGACGCGGCCTTGGAGCAGTTCCGCGATCCGCCCCGCGACCTGCCCGAAGGTGGGCTGCCCGCGCAGCCGCTCGGCGGTCAGTCCGTGGACGTGGACGGGTCCGGGGTCGCAGCCCGGGTCGAGCAGGGTCGAGAACTCGCCCGTCTGTCGGCCGTCGGGGGCGAGCGTCACCACCGCCACCGAGAGCACCCGATGTTGTCGCGGCGTCAACCCGGAGGTCTCCACGTCCACCAACGCCCAGTCGAGGGCGTAGTCGTGCGGATCGGACACGTCGGGGGCGGCGGCGGAGACGAGGCTCATGACGGACAGAATGATCCGACATTCATTCCGTCTTCAACCGGAATGCCGATTTGTCCCCTCTCGGGTCGCTGCGGTCGCCGTGGTCGCCGTGGTCGCCGTGATCTCCTGTAGGCACCGCCACCGCCACCGGCCGAGGCGCGTTCGCGTTCACGGTCGAGATGTACACGTACTTCCCTGCCACCGGCTCCAGTTGCCTCGCGCCGGCGTGACCCGCTTGAGGAGGGGCGGTTCTACGGGAATCCCAGAAATGCCTCGATCTCGCACAGGCCTGGTGCGTACCCGTCCGACGTGTCGACGATCAGCGCCGGTACGTCGAGGCGAATGGCCTCGAATTCCTCGGGGTCGTAGGTACCGGAGGCGATGTCGGCGAGCAGTGCCTCGTCGGCGTGGGCGGCGCGGTGGTCGTCGGTTCGGGCGCGTTCGGTGATGCGGTCGACGATGCCGGGTGTGGGCGTGGTGCACCGAACGACGCGGATGTCGGCGAGGGGCATGAGGGGTTCCAGGCGGGGGCGCCAGAGCCGGTCCTGGAAGGCGGCCTCGGCGACAAGGGTGACGCCTGCCCGGAGGAGGACGGTGATGGTCTGGAAGAAGGCCTCCAGGGTGGGGATGTTCAACGGGTCGTCGTCGCCCGCCTGATGGTCGGACGCGTTCATGACCATGCCCTGTTTGATCTCGTCACGGATGATCGTGGGGCAGCCCAGGTCCTGGCCGAGGAGGCGGGCGAGCGTGCTCTTCCCCGTGGCGGGCGGCCCGCTGACGACGACGAGGACGGGGTGGTTCCGCATGTGCGGTGCTCCGATTCGGTGAATCGTGACGGGTCGGGACGGAGCCTCGGGCGATGACCGCGACACGATCGCGAGCGCGATGGCCGCCGCGACCGGCGCGCCGCCGAGGACCTCCCCCGAGCGTTCCCGGCCGTGCGGGGTTCGAACGGCTCTCCGCGAGGGGGCGTTCAACACCGGGCGACGGGGAGAAGCGCCCGACGGCGTACCGGCCAATGTGCCCCTGACCTGCACGAAAGCCCTCCCGTGCGGGAGGGCTTCGAGGGGTGGAGAAGTGGTGCCCCCGGCAGGACTCGAACCTGCGGCCAAGTGCTTAGAAGGCACCTGCTCTATCCACTGAGCTACGGGGGCCGAAAGGTGGCCGTGGTGGCCTGGAGGCCCAAGGTGTGGGTGGGACGGTGGGCCTTGCCGGGTCAAGGATAGGGCTCCAGTCACCTTGTCCCGGTTGCTTCACCCGCGTGCCACGATGTGGAGGTTCGGTGAAGCGGTCCCGATAATCGCAGGCAGGTGCGATTTTCGCACCGCTTTTGCGCCGCGACGCCCCGGGTGTTGTGCACTCGTTATGCCTGCGTCCCGCTCGTCCGCCGTGTCCCGGGATGTCTCTCCGGGGTGGCGGTCGGCGCGCAGAGGGCGTATAAGCTTCAAAAATGGTCCTAAATTGGGCATTCTTCGCATGTGGTGACCTTGGATGTTCGGCCTCAGCTGCTCGATGCCCTGTCCGCCCTGCGCGACCGGGTGGCGTCCGTGCGTCTGCCGCTGCCCCTGCCCGGCGCTCCGCGCGCCCGCCAGACCAGAGCCGAGCTGCTCGCGCAGCTCGACGACTACCTCGTTCCCCGGCTGAAGGCGCCGGAGGCGCCGCTGCTCGCCGTCGTCGGCGGGTCCACCGGGGCCGGCAAGTCCACCCTCGTCAACTCCCTCGTGGGGAGGCAGGTCAGCGAAGCCGGGGTGTTGCGTCCCACGACACGAACCCCGGTGCTTGTCTGCCATCCGGATGATCATCACTGGTTCGCCGGTATGCGCGTCCTGCCCGATCTGATCCGGGTCTGGGTGCCCCACGAGGAGGACGAGTCCCCTCCCGCGACCAGGAAGCCCCCCCGCGGGAACACCCATGCCACCCGCGAACTGAGGATCGAGACCGTCTCGAACCTGCCGCGCGGGCTCGCCATCCTCGACGCCCCCGACATCGACTCCCTCGTCGTCGAGAACCGCACCCTCGCCTCCGACCTCATCTGCGCCGCGGACGTCTGGGTGATGGTCACCACCGCCTCGCGGTACGCCGACGCCGTCCCCTGGCACCTGCTGCGCACCGCCAAGCAGTACAAGGCCACCCTGGTCACGGTGCTCGACCGGGTACCGCACCAGGTGCTCGCCGACGTCTCCCGGCAGTACGGGGCCCTGCTCACCCGGGCCGGGCTCGGCGACGTGCCCCGGTTCACGGTGCCCGAGCTGCCCGAGTCCACCGGCGGGGGCGGGTTGCTGCCGGCCAGCGCCGTCGCGCCGCTCTTCGCGTGGCTCAGCCACCACGCCCAGGACCCCGCCGCCCGGCAGTACGCCGTCGGGCGGACCGCGCTGGGCGCGCTGGACTCCCTCAACCGCCGGATGCCGGAACTCGCCTCCGCGGTGGCCGCCCAGCACGCCGCCGCCGTACGGCTGACATCGGCCGTCACGGACGCGTACCGCCGCGAGGGCAAGCGGGTGCGCAACCGGCTCGACAAGGGCGCGGTCCTGGCCGGCGACGCGCTGACCAGATGGCGCGGCTACCCCCTCGACACCAGCGCGGACGAACTTCTCGACTCCCTCGCCGAGTCGCTCGCCGCGCTGCTCCAGTGCGCCGTGGCCGCCGCCGACGAGCGGATCGCGGAGGCCTGGCGGCGCGAACCGGCGGCAGGCGCGGTCTCGCTGCCGGCGCCCGACCGTGAGGCGGCGGAACGTATCGGCATGGCCGTACGGCGCTGGCGGCGCGTCCTGGAGGAACTCGCCGAGGAGGAGGTCGCACGGCTCGACAAGCAGCCCGCGCCCGACCCCGACGGCGTCGCGGCCCTGTTGGTCGCCGCCCTCCTCGGCGGCAAGCGGGCCCGCCCGGCGGGCGAGAAGCTCGCCGAGCGGATCGGCGTACAGGCCGCCGTACGGCTGCGGGACCGCGGCGGCGAACTGGTCGGCGAACACCTGGACCAGGTGTTGCGTGCCGAACGCGACCGCCGCCTCGCCCCCCTGGAAGCCCTCGAAGTGACCCCGGAACCACAGGCCGAGCTGATCGCCGCGTTGTCCGTACTGCAGAAGGAGAGGTGACACGGTGACCGCCTTGACCGACCGCACCGACGACCGCTGGGACGACGGACTCATCGCGCGCTCGCGCCCCCGGGTCGCCGACGACGACTGGCCCGGGATCGACAACGAGGAGGGCGACGACGCGCTCGTACGGGCCGTCTCCGGCGCCGGCAGCGACGGCGGCAAGGTGCCCGCGCCCCCGCTCAGCCCCGAGGCGCGGGCCCTGCGCACCCGACTCGAAGCACTGCGCCAGCTCATCGGACTGTCCAGGACCCGGATCCTCGACGGCAAGACCCTCGTCGAAGCCGGCAGGATCCTCGACGAGGCTGCGGCGCGGCGCGGGCTCTCGGCCCAGCACACGGTCGTCGCTATCGCCGGCGCCACCGGAAGCGGCAAGTCCACCCTCTTCAATTCACTCGCCGGGGTGCAGATCTCCGAGACGGGTCTGCGCCGGCCGACCACGGCGGCGCCGATCGCGTGCAGTTGGTCGGACGGCGCGGCGGGCCTGCTGGACCGGCTGGAGATCCCCGGCCGGCTGCGACGCAGGCCGCGTGAGACCTCGGAGGCCGAGGCGCTGCGGGGGATGGTCCTCGTGGACCTGCCGGACCTGGACTCGGCCGTCGGCGCCCACCGGGACCACGTGGACCGGGTGCTGGCGCTGGTCGACGCGGTGGTGTGGGTGGTGGACCCGGAGAAGTACGCCGACGCCGTCCTCCACGAGAAGTACCTGCGCCCGCTGGCCGGGCACGCCGAGGTGACGTTCGTCGTGCTGAACCAGGTGGACCGGCTGCCCGGCGAGTCGGCCGACCTCGTCCTCGACGACCTGCGACGACTGCTGGACGACGACGGGATCGCCCTGGGGGAACACGGCGAACCCGGGGCGACCGTCCTCGGACTCTCCGCCCTGACGGGTGAAGGGGTCGGGGAACTGCGCGAGCTGCTCGGACAGTTCACCCAGGAGAAGGGCGCGGCCACCCGGCGGATCTCCGCCGACGTCGACCGGGCCGCGCTGCGCCTCAGGCCGCTGTACGTCGCCGACGGGCACCCCGGGCCCGAGATCGGGGAGGTGGCGCGCGCCGAGTTCGAGGACCGGCTCGCCGAGGCCGTCGGCGCGTACGCGGCCGGTCTCGCCGCCGAACGGGCCTGGCGGCGCAACGCCGGCAAGGCCTGCGGGACGCCGTGGCTGCGGCTGTGGCGCTGGTACGAGAGCCGGCGCGCCCCGCGCTCCCTGGCGGGTCTGGCCGCCCTCGCCGCGATCGGACGGACCCCGACGGCGACCGAGTTCCCCGTCGAGGAGGAGGTCACCGCCCGCCAGCGGGTGGAGCAGGCCGTACGGACGGTCGCGGACGAGGCGGTCATCGGACTGCCCGATCCCTGGGCCCAGGCGGTCCGCGAGACCGCGGTGCGCGGCGCCGACCGGCTGCCGGAGGCACTGGACGAGATCGCGGTGACCGTGGGCACGGCGGTCGCCGTGCCCCACGTCAAACCGCCGCGCCCCGGCTGGTGGCCCGTCGCGGTGCTGGCCCAGGCCGCGATGACCCTGCTCCAGATCTACGGCGGCCTGTGGCTGGTCGGGCAGATCGCCGGGGTGCTGCCACCGCACCTGATGCCGCCGGTGCTGCTGATGGCGGCGGGCATCGTCGGCGGGCCGCTGGTCGAATGGGCCTGCTCGATCGCCGCCCGGGGCCCGGCCCGCAGGTACGGCCAGGACGCGGAACGCCGGTTGCGGCAGGCGGCGGCAGGGTGCGGGCGGGCCCGGGTGCTGGAGCCCGTCGCGGCCGAGCTGCTGCGCTACCGGGAGGTGCGCGAGCAGTACGCGACGGTGGCGAGGTTTTCCACAACCCGTCAGTAGTCCACAGGCCGGAGCGGGATCCGGGTCGCCGGGCCAGCATGGTCACACCTCGTGCGGACGGTCCGCACGGGTGTGGCACGCGGGGGAGGGCGACCGGGATGAACGACACCCTGGTGACGCTGGTGGGACACGTGGCGACGCGGATCGACTTCAAGGAGACGCCGACCGGCCCGTCGGCGAGGTTCCGATTCGCCGTCACACCGAGGTACTTCGACCGGCGGACGGACACCTGGTCCGACGGCTCGACCAGCTTCTTCACCATCTGGGCACGACGGACCCTCGCGTTGAACCTGGCGAGTTCCGTGTCCGTCGGCGAACCCCTCGTGGTGCACGGAAGGCTGCGGGTCCGAGACGATCCGCCCGACGGTGACGGGGCGCGGTGGTTCTCCGCGGACATCGAGGCCGTCGTCATCGGACACGACCTCAATCGGGGGACGGCCGCCTTCCGGCGCGTGGTCAAAACGGACACCCCGCTGATGGCGCCTCAGAAGGCGGCGGTGGTCTGAGTGTTCGAGGCGGTTAGGATTCCCCGGTACTCACGGGCACCCGGGTCCTCGGCACCCGGGTCCTCGGCCCGAAGGGGAAGACTGTGTCGATCGCTGTTCCCGCATCCTCCGTTCCCGATCCCGCCCTCGCCGCGCCCGTCATCGGCCCCGCCGCCGTTCCCGGACGGGGCTCCGCACGCCGGTCGTTGGCGGCGGTGGCGCTGTTGGCCGCGGCCCTGGCCGCCACGCCCGGCGCCGCGGTGGCGGCGGACTCCGAGCCCACTCCGGGCCGGGCCCCGGAGGGTGCGAGCGCCGTGCTGGACGGCCTGAAGACCTACGGGCAGGCCGTCCTGCGCACCGGCGACGGAGCCGTACGGCAGGTCCCGGCCGGACTGCACGAGATGCGCGTGGACGGCGGCGGCATGCTCCAGACCTACGGGGTCGGCGTCGCGGGCTACGCGCAGCCCGAGGCCCGGTACACCGAGAGCGGCTGGAACGGCAGCCCCCTCGAAGGCAAGGACGGCGCGGGCCGGATCCGCTGGGTGCTGGAGCACTCCTACCCGCAGCTCAACGACCTGGCGGAGCTCTCCAAGACGGCCGGCGCCGCCCCCCTCACCGCGGAGAGCGCCGCCGCCGGAACACAGGTGGCGATCTGGCGGCTGGCGGACGGGGCGCAGGTGGAAGCCTCCGACCCGGCGGCGGAACAACTCGCCGACTACCTCCAGCGGGAGGCGGGCCGGATGGCGGAACCGCCGCCCTCGTTGGCACTGGACCCCGGCGAGGTGTCGGGTCCGGTGACGGGGGCCGTCGGCAGCCGGCTCGGCCCGGTCACGGTGCGCACCGGCGCCCAGAGCGTGACGGTCACCCCCGACGCGGCGGCGATGGCCATGGGCGTGCGGGTGGTCGACGAGCAGGGGCGGCCGTTGACCGCCGCCGCCGACGGCACCCGGCTGTACTTCGAGGTGCCGCCGGGCACGGCAGAGGGGCTCGCCTCGGTCGTCGTGCAGGGCTCCACCAAGGTTCCCGTCGGACGGCTCTTCGCCAACGGCGTCCCGAACCAGGCGCAGATCGTGGCGGGCTCCAGCGAATCCGCGACCACCGCCACCGCGACGGCGCTCTGGCCCGCGCCCGAACCGGTACCGATGGGCGCCGTGTCCGGTACGGCCGTACCGTCGGCCGGCTCCGAGCCCACCACCGAGAGCGAGGACTCCCCGGCCGGCGAACGCCTCGCGACCAGTGGCAGCTCGGCGGCCACCCCGGTGATCGCCTCCCTCGCGGTGGGCCTGGTGGTGCTGGGCGGCATGGTCGTCCTGCTGCTGCGCAAGCGGCCGCTGGAGGGCGAGCAGGACGAGGTCTAGGGCGCCCCGGGCGGGTCGCCTCCCCCGACTCGCCTCGGTCGAACGGGGGCCCGGTCTCGCGCCCCCGACGCGGTCCGAGAGGGGCGCCCGTGCCCGGTGGCCCGGGTGGCGGGTGGGGTTGGTTCCGGATCCTCGGCGCGGGGTAGGCGCTGACAATGGCTGAACAGGAATTGACCTGGCAGGGGTCGGTCGCGCGATGGGACCGGCAGTTGTTCGACGCGGTGGCCCGCCGCCATTGGCCCGGGGCCGACCGGGTGCTGCCGAGGTTGGGTCGGGCCGCGAACCACGGCGTCCTGTGGGGCGGGACCGCCGCCGCGCTCGCCGCCTTCGGCTCCGCCCGGACACGCAAGGCCGCCGTGCGGGGAGTCACCTCCCTCGCGCTGGCCTCGGCGACGATCAACACCGTCGGCAAGTGGTCCGTACGACGGCGTCGCCCCGTGCTGGAAGGGGTGCCCGCCACCCGGCAGCTGCGCACCCAGCCGCAGACCACCTCGTTCCCCTCCGGGCACTCGGCCTCGGCGTTCGCCTTCACCGCCGGGCTGGCGCTGGAGGCGCCGGGGTGGGGGCTCGCGCTGGCCCCGGTCGCCGCGTCGGTCGCGTTCTCCCGCGTCTACACCGGGGTGCACTACCCGTCCGACGTGGTGGCGGGCGCGGCGCTCGGGGTGGCCGCCGGGTTCCTCGTGCGACGGCTCGCGCGTGACGTCCAGGAGGCCCGGGTCGTACCGGGCGACGAACGGCCGGACGCCGGGGCGCCCGCGCTGCCGGACGGGGACGGCCTGACGGTCGTGATCAACTCCGGTTCGGGTACCGCCGCCTTCGCCGGGCTCGACGTCCTCGAGCGCCGGCTTCCGAAGGCGAAGCTGGTCCAGTGCGAGAGCACCGAGCTGGAGTCGGAACTGGCCGCGGCGGCCTCCCGGGCCCAGGTGCTCGGCGTCTGCGGCGGCGACGGCACCATCAACGCGGCGGCCACCGCCGCGCTGCGCGCCGGGGTGCCGCTCGCGGTGTTCCCCGGCGGCACCCTGAACCACTTCGCCCTCGACCTCGGGCTCGCCGGAATCGAGGACACCTGTCGGGCGGTGGCCGACGGGCACGCGGTCCGTGTCGGTGTCGGACGCTTCACCCCCGGCCCGCGGCGACACTCCGTTCTCGACGAGGGGGCGGAGGACGTCCCCGAGTCCGGTGTCGAGCCCGGGCGCGAGGAGTCGGGATACTTCCTGAACAACTTCAGCATCGGCGCCTACCCCGAGCTGCTGCGACACCGGCTGCGGTGGGCGCCCCGAATCGGGAGCGGCCCGGCCGCGCTGCTGGCGGCGTGGCGGGTGCTGCGGGCCGAGCGGCCCGTACGGCTGAGCCTCGCCGGGCGACCGCGCAGCGTCTGGCTGCTGTTCGCGGGCAACGGGACGTACCACGGCAGCGGCCCCGCACCCAGGCGCCGCGACAACCTCGGCGAGGGCCTCCTCGACGTACGGCTCGTCTTCGGCGGCGGCCGTCCCGGCCCGCGACTGTTGGCCGCGGCCTTCACCGGGCCCCTCAGCCGTTCCCCGGTCCACACCGCCACCCGCCTGCGGAGCCTGCGGATCTCGGACGTGCCGCCCGGCACCCCCCTCGCCTACGACGGCGAGTACGCCAAGGCCCCCACCGCCTTCGTGCTCGACGAGCTGCCGGAAGCCCTCACCGTCTACCGCCCGCGCTGACGCCCCCGGAGCGACGACCGCACCCCCCGGCTCACACCCGCCCAGCCCACCCGCCCCGGCGCCACCCACGCGCCGGGGCGCGGCCGTGTCCCGGCCGCATCGGCCCATCGGCCCATCGGCCCGCGCGCCGGCAAGGGATCGCGGGGAAGCGCTCCCGGCGCCCGGATCACGGGCGGGGACTGCCTCACCCCGGCTGGGCCGCCCGTAGGCCGTCGGCGCCGGCGGTGACGGCGGGAGACTCAGGGGCCGTCGTCGAGCTGCCTGCCGGCCGTGAGTCCACTCCCAGGTCGGCCCGCATCTCACCGCGCATGATCACCCACTGCGCGTTGGCCCGCAGCAGGTCGGTCCGTATCTCCTCGAACGAGTCGTCGGGTGCCGCGTCGCCCTCCTCCAGGCGCATGATCCGGTCGTAGAGGTGGGCAAGGGTCTGTCCCAGGGCGTCCAGCTCCGCGAGGACGGAATCGGAGGCGACCATCTGGGCCTCGGCGAAGTACGCGTGCATCGCGTGACGTGCGTCCTCCAGGGCCGTCCGCTCCTCCGCGGTGTCGCCCCGCTTGTGGACGAGCCAGAGGTACTTCATGAGTTCTATGCGGTGGCGGCGGTACCCGGAGTTCGCGTTCACGTAACAGTCGCGCCGCTTGCCCAGCTCGACGACTCGCTGCTCGCGGACCCACTGGGCGTCGGCCGCCCGTTCCTGGCGTTCGTGGCGATCGGATTCGGCGTGTGCGAGCAGCCGCTGCGACACGATGGGGGCGACGAGAGTGCCCGCCACGGCGATGGTCGTGCCGGCGAGCGCCAGCCAGGCGTTGTCCACGTTTCCTCCGAGGGATCGACCCAGAACCTGGCGTCATCCTGCCGGGTGATCGGAAGGCGCGGCTCGCGTTCGCGCCGCCGTGGCGGGCTCCGACGATCGGCGTCGGCCCCCGCCGGCCGGGCCGGTCCGAGGCGGCCGGGGTCAGGGGGGCCTGACCTACCCATTCGCCCGTAGCTATGGACGACTGGCAAGATGGGGTGTATCTGCCCACCCATCGATCTGCCGGACGGTTTCTCTTGGCTGAGTTCATCTACACCATGCGCAAGACGCGCAAGGCGCACGGCGACAAGGTGATTCTTGATGACGTCACCCTGAACTTCCTGCCCGGCGCGAAGATCGGTGTGGTCGGCCCGAACGGCGCCGGTAAGTCCACCGTTCTGAAGATCATGGCGGGCCTGGAGCAGCCGTCCAACGGCGAGGCGTACCTCTCGCCCGGCTTCACCGTCGGCATCCTGATGCAGGAGCCCAAGCTCGACGAGTCGAAGACCGTCCTGGAGAACGTCCAGGACGGCGCCGCCGACACGATGAAGAAGCTGCACCGCTTCAACGAGGTCGCCGAGCTGATGGCGACCGACTACACGGACGCGCTCCTCGACGAGATGGGCAAGCTCCAGGAAGACCTGGACCACTCCAACGCCTGGGACCTCGACGCCCAGCTGGAGCAGGCCATGGACGCCCTGGGCTGCCCGCCCGGCGACTGGCCCGTCACCAACCTCTCCGGTGGCGAGAAGCGCCGCGTGGCGCTGTGCAAGCTGCTGATCGAGGCCCCGGACCTGCTCCTCCTCGACGAGCCCACCAACCACCTCGACGCCGAGTCGGTGAACTGGCTGGAGCAGCACCTTTCGCAGTACAAGGGTTGCGTCATCGCCGTGACCCACGACCGGTACTTCCTGAACAACGTCGCCGAGTGGATCCTCGAACTCGACCGCGGCCGCGCCATCGCCTACGAGGGCAACTACTCCACCTACCTGGAGAAGAAGGCCACCCGCCTCAAGGTCGAGGGCCGCAAGGACGAGAAGCGCCAGAAGCGCCTCAAGGAAGAGCTGGAGTGGGTCCGCTCCAACGCCAAGGGCCGTCAGACGAAGTCCAAGGCCCGCCTCGCCCGCTACGAGGAGATGGCGGCCGAAGCGGACAAGATGCGCAAGTTGGACTTCGAGGAGATCCAGATCCCGCCGGGCCCGCGTCTGGGCTCGATCGTGGTCGAGGTCAACAACCTCTCCAAGGCCTTCGGTGACAAGGTCCTGATCGACGACCTGTCGTTCACGCTGCCCCGCAACGGCATCGTCGGCATCATCGGCCCCAACGGCGCCGGCAAGACCACGCTGTTCAAGATGATCCAGGGCCTGGAGACGCCGGACTCCGGCGCCATCAAGGTCGGCGACACCGTCAAGATCAGCTATGTCGACCAGAGCCGCGCCAACATCGACCCGAAGAAGACCCTCTGGGCGGTCGTGTCGGACGAGCTGGACTACATCAACGTGGGCCAGGTCGAGATGCCGTCCCGCGCGTACGTCAGCGCCTTCGGCTTCAAGGGCCCGGACCAGCAGAAGCCCGCGGGCGTCCTGTCCGGTGGTGAGCGCAACCGCCTCAACCTGGCGCTGACGCTCAAGGAGGGCGGCAACCTGCTGCTCCTCGACGAGCCCACCAACGACCTCGACGTCGAGACCCTGTCCTCGCTGGAGAACGCGCTCCTCGAATTCCCGGGCGCGGCCGTGGTCATCTCCCACGACCGCTGGTTCCTGGACCGGGTCGCGACCCACATCCTCGCCTACGAGGGTGACTCCAAGTGGTACTGGTTCGAGGGCAACTTCGAGTCGTACGAGAAGAACAAGGTCGAGCGTCTCGGCGTGGACGCGACCCGTCCGCACCGCGCCACCTACAAGAAGCTGACCCGAGGCTGAGGTCGAGGACCATGGCCAGACACCACTACAGGTGCCCCCTCCGCTGGGCGGACATGGATGCCTTCGGGCACGTCAACAACGTCGTCTTCCTCCGCTACCTGGAGGAGGCGCGCATCGACTTCATGTTCCGCCTGGCGCCCGGGGAGGGCAGTGAGTCCTTCACGGGCGGTTCCGTCGTGGCCCGTCACGAGATCGACTACAAGCTGCCTCTCGTGCACCGGCACGAGCCGGTGCTGATCGAGTCCTGGGTGACCCGGATAGGCGCCGCGTCCCTGACCATCCGCTACGAGGTCAAGGACGAGGCGACCGAGTCCACGCCCGAGACGGTCTACGTGCGCGCCGAGACCGTGGTCGTGCCGTACGACCTCGCCGCGGGGCGGCCCCGCCGCATCACGGCCGAGGAGCGGAGCTTCCTGGAGGAGTACCTGGACGAGCCCCGCGACGCCAAGCGCGCCAAGGGTTCGGAAGGGCGCATCGCGGCATGAACGACCGGTTGCACTGCGCCGACGCCGGGGAGGCGGCGGACCTCGCCGCCTTCCTGGGCCGGCTGGTGCACTACGACCGCGCCGCCGCCGTCCGCCTTCAGGCGCGGGCGGGCGGCGGCGCGCTCGCCGTTTTCGGGCGGCCGCCCTCCTTCGAGGTACTGGCCGTCCGCACCGTGCGCCTCGCCGCGCCCGTCGGGACGCCCCTGGACCTGACGGTGTCCGCCGGTGAGCTGCTGGAATCGGTGGACGAGGGCGCCGCGAGCATCGTCGTGCCCGGCCCGGTCACCGGGCCGCCCTGGGCGGGCGTACTGCCTCCGCGCGGCGGCTGGGAGCCGGTGGCGGGCCTGCCGAGCCCCGAGGCGATGCGGGCCGTCGTGGCGGGCGCCGTCGCCGAGTTCCGGGCCCGGGACGAGGCCCTGCCCCCGCAGCACCGGACCCGGTCCGAGCGCGACCGCATCGGCCGCGAGATCTGGTCCCGCACGCTGGGTGACACCGAACTTCCGCTGCGCGCCGTGCACGCCGCACAGTCCCTGGGCTTCCTGCGGCCGGTACGGGCCTCCGTGCCCGCCGGCCCCACCGGGCCGCCCGCGGCCCCCGCACCGGTGGCGCTGCTGGCATCCGGGGGCTGGCTGCGGCTGCGCACCCCGTACGGGTCCGTCGCCATGCGCCGCCCCGGCGGGACCGGGGGCCTCGGCGCCCTGCTGGTCCGGCCCGTCTGACGACGCCGCACGGGTTCCGTTCGGCCTTCCGCCTCACGGTCGCGCGTCGCGTCCTTTGCCGCCGCACCGTCCCCGGCCGGCCTCGGGCGTCGTTGCGCCGCCGCACCGTCCCCGCCGACGTCCGGCGGGGGCGTTCCGTCGGCCGCCTCAGCCCGCCGTGTTGATCATCGATGCGGCCGCGTACGTCAGGTACCGCCACAGCCGCGCCTCGTGCTCCGGCGCCAGGCCCAGCTCGTCCACCGCGACCCGCATGTGCCCCAGCCACGCGTCGTGCGCGGCCGCGTCCACCTGGAACGGCGCGTGCCGCATCCGCAGGCGCGGATGGCCGCGGTTCTCGCTGTAGGTGTTCGGACCGCCCCAGTACTGCATGAGGAACAGCGCGAACCGTTCCTCGGCCGGCCCCAGGTCCTCCTCCGGGTACATCGGGCGCAGCAGCGGGTCTTCCGCGACACCCTGGTAGAACCGGTGGACCAGGCGGCGGAAGGTGGCCTCGCCGCCCACCAGCTCGTAGAAGGTCTGCTCCTGAACCGTGCCCTGCGGATCGTCATTCACCTGACCATCGTCTCAGACGCCCGGACCGAGGACCGGGGTCCCAGGACCCTCCCCGCAAGCACGGCACCCCGCTCGCCACGCCGCGACGCGCGGGAACACGCCCGACCCCCGTTGGCCTTCGCCCCCGCCGGGCAGCACAGTGGAGACATGGGCGCAGATGCCGAAGCACGCGACCTGCGCGAGACCGCGCACGCGGCCCAGGTCAAGGAGCTGATCGCGGCCGGGGCCCTGGACGACCCCGACTGGCGGGCGGCCTTCGCCGCGGTGCCCCGGCACGTCTTCGTCCCGTACTTCTGGACCGGTCGTGGAGCCGGACACGAGCGCCTCTGGGCCGAGGACCCGGACCCGGGGCGGCGCGCCCGCTGGCTGCGCGGCGTGTACACGGACACCCCGCTCGCCACCCGGCTGCGCGACGGCGAGCTGGTGTCCTCCAGCAGCCAGCCCTCCCTGATGGCGAGGATGCTGGAGGCGCTGGAGGTCCGCGACGGGAACAACGTGCTGGAGATCGGCGCGGGCACCGGCTACAACGCGGCCCTGCTCTGCCACCGGCTCGGCGAGGAACTGGTCACCACGGTGGACCTGGACGAGGAGATCACCGAGTCGGCGCGCGCCCACCTGGCGCGGCTCGGCCTGCACCCGACCGTCGTCACCGGCGACGGGGCGCGCGGCTGCCCCTCCCGCGCCCCCTTCGACCGGATCCTGGTCACCTGCACGCTGCCGCTGATCCCGCACACCTGGCCGGCCCAGTGCCGGCCCGGGGCGCGCATCCTGGCGCCGCTGTCGACCGGGCTGATCGCGCTCACCGTCCGGGACGCGGACTTCGCGGAGGGCCGGTTCCTGCACACCTCGGCGTACTTCGTGCCGCTGCGCGGGGCGGGCGCGGCCCCGCACGCCCCCTCAGTGCCCCGTCACGGACTCCCGTACGAGCTGGTGGACAACGAGCGCCTCCAGTTCCTCCTGATCCTGACCGAGGGCGTCCTGCACCCCCGGGAGGCCCTTGACCTGTGGCGCCGCGAGGGCCGCCCGGCGCGCGAGCGGTTCGGCGTCACGCTCACCCCGGAAGGACAGTGGTCGTGGCTCGACGACCCCCAGGGCCCGTACGTGTGGCCGCTGGGGGAGGTCGGGACGACCGCCTAACCCCGACGGACGGTGATCGTGGTCCAGGCGCCGACGTGGACCTGGTCGCCGTCGCCGAGGGGGATCGGGACGTACGGCTGGATCGGTTCCTCACCGCCGTTGATGGTGGTGCCGTTGGTGGAGTTCTGGTCCACCACCGCCCAGCTCCCGTCGGGCTGCTGGACGAGCACCGCGTGCTGGTGGGAGACGCCCGGGTCCTCGGGGGGCACCGAGAGGTCGATGTCCGGGGACTCGCCCGAGGAGGCGCGCCGCCGGCCGATGGTGATCTGACCGCCGGAGAGCGCGAGGTGCTGCTCGGGCGAGTACGCGGGCATGTTCAACCCGGCCGCCTCGGGGCCGCTGCGCCGCATCATCGCCAGGAAGTACGAGCGGTCGGGACCGACCGTCGCGCTCCAGGCACCGTTGCCGAGGGACGGGGCCTGACCCTGGGACCCGTAGTGCTGCTGTTGCTGGTGCTGCTGTGCTTGATGCTGCGGGACCTGCTGTTGCTGTTGCTGATGCTGCGAGTGCTGCTGGTACTCCTGCTGCGCATGCTGCCCCTGCGACTGCTGTGCCTGCGGAGACTGCTGGTACTCCTGCTGCTGCGGCGGAGGCTGCTGCTGATAGTGCGGCTGCTGGTACTCCTGCTGGAGGGGTTGCTGCACGGGCTGCTGTCGGTGCGACTGCTGCTGGTGCGAGGGCTGTTGGTGTCCCTGCTGCCCGTGTGCCTGCTGCCCGTGTGCCTGCTGCTCGTGCGAGGGAGGCGGCAGCAGCCAGTCGTCCTCGCGCTGGAGCGGCTCGGCCGGTCGGTTGACCCGGGACGGCCGCGAGCCCTGGTAGTCGAAGTGGTCCTGCGAGAAGGCCGGCGGGGCCTGCGGCGGCGGGGTGCCCACGCTCCCGGTGCCCGCGGCCGGGCCCGTCTCCTGGGCGAGCGGCGTGTACGAAGTCGCCGAACGCGTCAGGAAGTTGTACCGGCACTCCTCGCAGAACGGGGCCATGGCCTCGCGCGGGGTCCGACACTGCGGGCACAGCTCCGCCTGCGCGGTCGGCTCACCGGCCGTGGGAGGGTAGCCGTAGCCGTAGGAAGGCGCCGCGGGGGCGCTCGTGGCGGCAGCCATGCGGTGGCCGCAGACCTCGCACCAGTCCTCGGAGGCGGACTGGTGCCCGTTCGGGCAGGTCGGCATGGCTACGCTTCCCCCTTCTCCCTGCGTCATCGCCGCAGGTCTCTTCTCAGGTCTTCTTCACTCGGACGGTCTGCGTCGAACGCGTTTCAAGGGTCATCTCGTCGGCATCGGCGACCTTCGCTTTCAGCCGCACAGTACCTGCCGCCGCGTCCACGACATCCACCACCTTCGCCAGCAGTTTGGCAGTGTCCGCGTTGCCGGACGCGCTCGCCAGTTGTACCGCGCGTCCGAGTTTGGCCGTCGCACCATCGACATCACCCAGTTTGCGCGCTTCCAAACCTTGTTGGATGGCCTGGGCCAGCTCCGCCTGCCCGGTGTAGTGCGCCACCTGCGGACTGATCGCCGTGGAAGCGACGAGGTCGTCGGTCCACACCGCCCGCACCAGACCCTGGGCGAGGACGGTCGGCGCCCCGCCCGCCGTGTCCGGCACGATCAGCGTCGCGCGGGCCGCCAGCATCTCCTGCCCGATGGCCGCCCCCGGGACCCGGACGCACACGTGGTACTCGCGGGACTCGTCGCCCCACGAACCCGTCGGGTAGTCCCCGGCCCGCGGGCCGGCCTCGGTGCGGCGGTCGGTCAGGTCCTGGACGGTCGGCGCGACCTGCTTCACGTACTGGATCTCCACGCCGACCGGGGTCCACAGGCGCAGGGCGACGTCCGCGACCTCCTTGCCCATGACGTTCTCCATCATGCGCGTGAAGTCCTCGGTGAGGTGCGCGGGATCGGCGACGATGTCGGCGCTGCCGAGCAGCGCGCTCGCGATGCCGGTCACCTCCTTCACCTCCCAGTCGGTGCCCACACCGCGCGCGTCGCAGGTGAAGCGGCCCGCGCAGGCTTCGAGGGTGGCGCGCAACACGGCCGGTTCCTCGTGCTCGTTGCGCCCGTCGGTGAGCAGGATCCCGTGCCGGATCGTGGCCGGGGACTGCCGCAGCAGCCCGTCGGCCAGCCGCAGCCAGGTCCCGATGGCGGTGCCGCCGCCCGAACCGAGGCCGCGCAGGGACTCCTTGGCCTGCGCGCGGGTCACCGCGTCCGCCGTGGCCAGCCGGCCCTGACCGGGATAGACCTCCTTGGCCACGTGCGTGCCGGCGATCACCGCGAAGCTGGTGCCGTCGCGCAGGGTGTCGATCGCGGCGGCCGTGGCCTCGCGGGCACCGCGCATCTTGTCCGGCGGGTACTCCATGGACCCGGAACAGTCCACCATGATCACGACCGCGGCCCCGCCGGGAGCGGGGACGGCGGCCCGGGTGGCGGTGGCCCCGCCGCTGGAGGTGACCGTGACGATGGCGTGGACGTCGCGGCCGCCCTCGGGAAGGAACTCGTTCTGGTACACCTCCACGCTGAAGCGCGGGGCGCTCGGCTTGGCGAAGTTCGCCATCGATGGGACTCCCTCGGAGGATCGGTCGAAGATCAGGCCTGGGCGCGCGGATCCGCTTCCGCTTGCGGTTCCGGTCGTGCCGCCGGCGGTGCGTCCGGCAGGGCCGAGAACGGCACGACGGCCACGGTGACGTTGTCGTGGCCACCCCCGTCGAGGGCGTGCCCGACCAGTACCTGCGCGCTGTGCAGCGGCCGGACCGCCGCGTCCCGCGGCAGGATCCTGGCCAGATCCCTGGCGGACTCGGCGTAGTTCCACAGCCCGTCGGTGCAGACCACGACCACACCCGGGTGGTCGGGCTTGAAACTGGCGGTGTGCGGTTCGAGGTCGTACGCGTCGGCGCCGAGCCAGCCGGTGATGGCGTGGGCCCGGGCGTCGGCGTACGCCTCGGCCTCGCCCATCAGGCCGGCCGCGACCATCTGGGCCGCCCAGGAGTCGTCCTCGGTGAGCCGCCGGGGAAGCGCGGCCCGGTCGTCGGGAACCCAGTACGCGCGGCTGTCCCCGACCCAGCCGATGGTGAGCAACCCACCGCTGACCACGGCGCCGACCAGGGTGCAGGCCGGGGCGTTCTGGGCGCCGGGCACCTCCGGGGCCAGTGCGTTCACCGCGGCGGCCGCCGCCAGGATCGCCTCGTGCATGGCCTCCACGGGGTGCGCGCCCCGGGGGAGAGCCTCCAACAGCGCCTCGTTGGCGGCGCCGGCGGCGGCGGCCGAGGCCTCGTCGGGACGGCTGGCGGAGGAGACGCCGTCACAGACGATCGCCACGGTGGCCGCGGAACCGTCGGGAAGGGCCGTCGCGGCCACCGCGAAGGAGTCCTCGTTGCGGTGGTGGCGCAGCCCGCGGTCGCTGACCGCGGCGACGCTGCCGAGCTCCTCCTCCAGGTGGTCGCGCTCGCGGGGCTGGGCGTGGCCGCAGTGCTCGCAGTACCCGTCGGTGTCCACCCGGCCGGCGCGGCAGGCCACGCAGGTCTTGCCGGCGTCGCCACCGGCGGGGCTCGCGGGAGCGCCCGCGCTTACGGGAGCGGCGGGCGCCGGGACGGGCGGGTCGTACCGCTCGCCCGCGTCGCCGAAGCCGTGCGGGGCGGGACCGGCCGGCGCCTCGTGGGCCCGGTCGGATCCGTCGACCGGGTGCCCGGCCGGGGGCTCGGGGTGCCCGGACGGCGGTTCGGCGGCCCCCCAGGGAGCGCCCTCGGGGGGCGCGGCGGCGGCGCCGTACGACGCGCCGCGGCCGTCCGAAGGGCCCTGCGCGGCGGCGTGGCTCGGCTGTTGCTCCGGGGACGAGCCGTACGCGGTCCCAACCGGGCCCCACGGTGCGTCGGGAGTCGACCGAGCCGGTGCGCCGGTCCAGCCGGCCGGGTCCCCGACGAGGGTCGGGGCGGCGCCCGCGACACTGCCCCAGCCCGGCGCGGGCGCGCCGGCCGGATACCCGGTGGCGCCGCGACCCGCACCGGCGTTGCCCGGCGGCGCGGGTTCGGGCGCGGTGATCGGGAGGGTCGGGTCGGGATCCGCAGACGCGGTTGGGGAAGAGAGGGCGTATCCGCACACGCCGCAGAAACGGTCCCCCTCTTCCAGGGGCTCAGCGCAGCTGGGGCAGCCCGACGGCCGATGCATCGACATCAATCACACCCACGTCCGGGGACGGAAACGGTTTGCCCGCTCCACCAGTTCGATCCTCTCCTCGCCCCGCTGCGCCAGCCGAGCGAGGACGCGGTACGAGCGCTCCAAGCCGAAGCGCAGCCCCCGCTCGTCCAGTTGACTGCCGAGCAACGAGGTCCGACCGGGGTCTGCACCCCGGCCACCCGACAGTACCCAGTCCAGCGCCGACCCCAGAACCTCGGTCGACAGCCGTTCGTGCCGTTCGGCGTCGAGCCCGAACCGCGCCAACGCCTCGACCTGCGCGGCAGCCGCCGTCAGGTCGGGCAGCAGCGCCTCCTCAGGGGAGCGGTCGCGCAGGCGTGCCCGTACGGCCGCCACCCGGGCGGCGGTGTGGTGGATCGACGCCTCCGGCACCGATTCGAGGGTGCGTACGGCCCCGGCCCGGTCGCCGGCGGCCAACTGGACCCGGGCCAACCCGAAGGCCGCGCTGACGAAACCGGGATCGGTGATCCACACCAGCCGGTAGTACTCGGCGGCGTTGTCCAACTGGCCCAGGACCTCCGCGCACAGGCCCAGCGCCAGCTTCGGCGCCGGCTCGCCCGGAAAGGCGTCGTAGATCGCGTCGAAGGACAGGGCGGCCGTCTCGTCGTCCCCGATCGCCAACGAGGCGATGCCGCGCGTCCACACCACCCGCCAGTCGTCCGGATGTCGCACTTCCAGTTCGAGCAGGGCCTGTCCGGCCACGGCCAACTCGCCCAGTTCGAGCCGGGCCCGCAGCTCTCGCAGCCGCAGCTCGGCCGAGTCGGCGGGCGCCGCACCCAGCGCGCCGAGCAGGTCGGCGGGAGCGGAGGCGAGCAGGCCGGTCAGGAACCCGGCGTTGGGGTCGGCCGGATCCACCAACGGCACCGGCAGGGCCAGCGCCGCGCTCCGGGCGTCCAGGATCGCGAGGCCGATGCCGGCGTGCAGCGGCCCGTGGGCCTGCCGGGGCACCGGCGCGGACAGGAGGGTCGGGCCCGGGGCGGGCGCGACCGGGGCGACCGCCTGCCGGGGCAGGAGCGGCGCCGCGGCCGACACGTGCGTGGCGGTGGTCCCCAGGACGGCCGCCGGGGCCGACGCGGGCGCGCCCCCGGCGAACACGGACGCCACCGGCCCGGACCCCGTCGGTACCGGGCCCGTCGGCGCGGGCACCGGCGCGGGCGGGACGGCGACGACCGGCGCCGGCGCGGTCCGCCCGGATCGCCCGTGTCGGCCCTTCGGCGCGGTGGAGCGCGCCCCCAGCCGGGACGCCTCCGCCCCCGCCTCGTCGGCGAACAACCGGTTGTCGGGGACGTGCAGTTCCGGCCCGAACAGGGTGGACAACTGCGGCCGGGGCTTGCCCGTCTGCAGCGCCACGACCTCGCGCAGCACCCCGGTCAGCTGGTCGGCCATCTCCTGCGCGGAGGCGAACCGCCGCCCGGGGTCGGGGTCGGTGGCCCGTACCAGCAGCCGGTAGAAGGACTCGTACCGCCCGAAGACCTCGATGTGCTCGGGATCGGGCAGGGAGTCCACGAACACGTTCGTGTAGCCCTGGAAGTCGAAGGTCAGCACGGCCAGCGTGCGCGCCACCGTGTACAGGTCGGAGGCCACCGACGGGCCCGTCTCCGCGACCTCCGGGGCCTGGTAGCCCACCGTGCCGTAGATGGCCGACTCGTCGTCGTCCATCCGGCGGACCGCGCCCATGTCGATGAGCTTCAGCTGGTCCTGCTGCTGGATCGCGTTGTCGACCTTGAAGTCGCAGTACAGGAGGTTCCTGCTGTGCAGGTGGCCGAGCGCCTCCAGCGCCTCGATCCCGTACGCGCAGGCCTGTTCCACCGGCAGCGGATCGCGTCTGCCGTCCGGCCGGCGGCGCTCGTTGGCGATCTCCTTCAGCGACTTGCCGCCGACGTACTCCATGACGATGTACCCGTCCAGCGAACCCGTCCGCTGGTCCAGGTGCTCCACGAAGTTGTAGATTCGCACGATGTTGGAGTGCTCGATCTCCGCGAGGAAGCGCCGCTCGGAGATCGCCGCCTCCATCGCGTCCTGGTCGCCGGTGTCCAGCAGGCCCTTGAGGACGACCCAGCGGTCCGAGACCGCCCGGTCCACCGCCAGGTACACCCAGCCCAGCCCGCCGTGGGCGAGGCAGCCCGCGACCTCGTACTGGCCGCGCACCACGTCGCCGGCACGCAGCTTGGGCACGAAGGAGTACGGGTGCCCGCACTTGGTGCAGAACCCTTCCGTCCGGCCCGGCCGCTCGCCGCGCGCCCGGCCCACCGGGGCCCCGCAGTCCGAGCGCGAGCAGAACCGCTTGCGCTCCGGGACCTCCGGGTTCTCCAGCACCGCCGCCGAGGGATCCGGACGGGGCACCTCCGGTACGTTCACCAGCCCGGCCCCGAGCCGGCCGCGCCCCGAGACCGAGGGTGCCGAGCCCGAACTGCGCACCGACACCGAGCGGGCGGAGGCGGCCCCCGACAGGGACCGCGACAGCCGCCCGGACACCGAACGCCGCGAGGAGGAGGACCGGGAGGACCGTGAGGAGCGCGCGGAGGCCGAGGAGCCCGAACGCTCCGAGCCCCGAGAGCCCGCGGAGCCCGGGGAGTCACCGTGGCGCGCCGCGCTCGTCATCCCCGTCGGCGGCGAGACCAGCTCCTCCGCACCCGCCGCGACGGAGCCGATCGGCGCCAGCCCGCAGGTGTCGCAGTACAGCTCGCCGCCACCCATGTCCTCGTACGTCCCCGGGCAGCCGGGGCGACCGCACGCGGTTCCGCTCGGGCTCATGCGTCATCCTTCCCCGGCCGGTGGGGCCGGTGTTCATCGGAGCGGTCGGCGGGCGCCGTGCCCGGCGGGAGCGGTGCGTGCCGCGGCGGCGGTGGGGCCGACGATTCGGCCGCCGCCCACTGGTAGCGCAGCACGGCCTCCTCGGCGGCCCGCAGATCGCAGGGAGCGCTCCACAACATCCTTCGGGCCGTGTCGTACCGCTCGATGAGCAGCGGATCCTCCGCCATCCCGAGCCGGGCCACCTTCGCCTTGTACGCGTCCAGCCGGCCGCGCAGCTCCGCCCGCACCGCCAGCGGGGCCGTCACGGCCGTCAACGACTCACGGGCCCTGCGCAGTTCCTCGTCGGCCCGCTCCTCCAGCGATTCCAACAGGGGCGACAACCGGTGCCACTGCGACTGCCGCCGGTACTCGGCCGCCGCGGCCAACTGTTCCTGCAGGGCGGTCGGCGGCCCGCTGACCGCGGGCACCTCCGACGCCGCGATCTTCGCCAGCACCTCGCCGCGCGCCGTCCGCGCCTCGGCCAGCGTCCGGTCGGCCCGCGAGAGCACGTCCCGCAGGCTGATCAGCCGCTGCTCGGAGTCCTGCCGCACGTCGAGGACCGCCTCGATCTCCCGGCGTACGTCGTCCAGGGCGCGGGCCGCCCGGTCGTAGCGCCCGGTGTCCGGGCGGCCGCCGCCCGGGGCGGAACTCCCCGCGGCCGCCGACCAGAACGCCAGCGGATCCGCGATCACCCGCGCGCGCAGCTCCGTCAGCTCGGCGGTGATGTCCTCCAGGTCGTCCCCCGACGGGTGCTCGCCCGGCCGGATGCCCACCGAGCGCGCCAGGGAGCGCGTCCGGTGCAGCTCGGCGGCGAGCAGGTCGATCCGCGCGGGCAGCGCCGACCAGACCGCGTCGGCGGCGACCACCACGTCCAGGGAGGACGCGTACAACCCGTTCATCCGGGCCACCAGCTCCGCCAGCGAGAGCCGCTCGGCGAGCGCGGCGCCCTCCACCCCGGCGCCGGCGATCAGCACCCCTGGCCCGCGCAGCCGCTCCGTCAACTCGACCAGGTCCTCGCGGCTCGGCCGGCGGCGCCGTTCGCGGATCTCCCGGGCGGCGCGCAGCGCCCCGCTGTAGGCGTCGAAGAGCGTCCACAGTCGGGTGATCGCCGTGTCGGCGGCGGTCCACCGCTCCTTCGTGACCCCGGTGAGCGCGGCGCCCTCCAGCAGTCGCCGCCCGGAGTGGTCCTGGAGGGCCAGCAGGGAGGTCTCGACCGCCTCGTGTTCCGCGCCGAGACGGCTCAGCGCGCGGTCCACGTCCTCCCCGTCCATGACCGCCGCACCCTCCTGCGGACGACCCGGTCCGACCACACCGCTCATGTAGGGCTCTGCCTCCGTCACGGGCCTCAGCCGTCCCGGTACTTGGGCGCGGGCGGGGCGGTCACCTTGGGCAGCACGGCCTCCAGGTGCTTGCGGTAGGACTGCATCCAGGGGCTGCCGTCGCCGCCCGCGCGGTAGTCCTCCAGCACCTTGTTGACCCGGCGCACCAGATCGGAGGCGTCCTTGTTCATCGCGATGCCGTAGAACTCCCGGGTGAACGGGGAACCGACCAGTTGCACCGAGGGGTCCTGCGCGGCCTGGCCGGCGGCGAGGGCGTTGTCCGTGATGATGCCGTCCACCTCGCCGAGCTGGAGGCGCACCAGGCAGTCCAGCTGGTTCGACACGGAGACGGACCGGGACCCGTACGACCGGGACTTGAGCGCGGCCTCGGCGGTGGAACCGGTCGCCGTGCAGATCCGGCGGCCGTTCAGGGAGGCGTCGTACCCGGTGATCGGCGAACCCTTGGGAGCCAGGACCTGCTGCCCCGCCTCGAAGTACGCCGTCGAGAAGGCGACGTCCTCCAGCCGCTTGCAGTTGATCGTCATGGTCCGCACGACGACGTCGACGCGGTTCTCCTGGAGGGCCGGCACGCGCTGGCTGGTGGGGATGGCCCGGTAGATCACCGCGTTCTCGTCGCCCAGGATGTCCTTGGCGATGGCCTTCACCAGCGCGATGTCGAAGCCGTCGAGGTGGCCGTCGGGATTGCGGTAGCCCCATTTGAAGCTGTTCTGGTCCACGCCCGCGACGAGCTTGCCCGCCTGTCGGATCCGCTCGATGGTCGGGCCGTCGACGCCGGACGGGCGCAGGCTGGCCTCCGGGTCCTGGCAGGTGTCGGTCGGGCCCGCCGGCGCGATGGCCATCGTGGCGGGTGGGCGGACCGGGCCGGAACCGCCGGTGTCCGGCGTGGCGTGGGCCAGTGGCAGCAGCACGACGACGGCCGTCACCGCGCAGGCGGCGGCCATGGCGCTCACCCCGCCCCAGCCGCGCAGGCGGCGCGTCACCCGTCGCAGTCCGCCCGCCCCGGGGACGCCGTCGGCGCCGGTCCGGCCGTCCGCGCCGGCGTCGCCGTCCGCTCCGTGCCCCTGGTCGCGCCCCGCTCGTATCCGCATCGATCTCACCTGTACTCCGAAAGCCTGCGACCGATGCCGAGCAGTGCCGCCGCCGCGCCGACGACCGCCAGGGCCGCCGCTCCCGTCGTCAGCCCGCCCAGCGCCCCGAGTCCGCCCCGGGCCGCCTGAGTGAATTCCCGCTGCTCGTGGACCACGGCCTGCTCCAGGGAGGCGTCCACGGTGTCGAAGGAGGCCCCGCTGCTGTCCTTGTGGTCCTTGTCGCCGACCACCTGGACCAGCGCGAGATCGTAGTCGCCCCGCATGTCGCTCTCCCGGGCCGAGGCGTGCCGCTGCTTCCACTGCGTCACACCGGCGACGGCCTTGGAGACGGGTTCCTCGCCGCTGTCGTCGTCGGCCAGCCGCAGCGCCGCCGACAGCCGGGTGTCCAGTTCCTTCATGTTCTTCGTGTAGTCCACGTCGTACTTGTCGGACTTCTTGTCCTCGGCCAGCACCGCGCCCCGCGCGACCAGCGTCAGGTTCTCGTTGGCCCGCGCCTGGAGGGAGGCGATCCGCGCGTCGTTGAGGACCTTGAGGGACTCCTGCCCGTCCGACCGGGCCTCGCTCAGCCCCGATCGTGCGACCGTGGTCCCGACGACGAGCCACAGGAGCACCACGACCGAGGCGGCCGTCGCCGCGACGAGGCCGTGGTTGAAGACCCGGTTGGTGCGCCGGTAGTTGCGTCGCTGCGCCCACGCCAGGGCGCCGATGCCGAGCAGACCCGCGCCGATCGAGGCGAACGGCCAGGAGCGGGCGTCGTCGTAGTCCGTGTAGAGGCGCCCCGTCTCCGCCTCGTAGAGCCGCTGGGCCGCCGGCAACAAGACGGTGCTCATGCGCTCGTTGGCGTACCGCAGGTAGGCGCCGCCGAGCGGCAGCCCCTGCCGGTTCGTGGCCCGGGCCTGTTCGATCAGCCCGGTGTAGCGGGGCAGCTCCTCGCCGAGGAGCGCTATCTCCTTGCGGGACTCCCCGCCGGCGCCGGTGTTGGCCGCCGCGCTCACCAGCAGCCGGGAGGCGTTGGCGATGTCCTTCTCGTACCTCTGGCGAACCTCGCGGGGTTCCTGGGCGCCGGCGAGGAAGCCGCTGGAGGAGGCCGTGTCCGCATCCGCGAGTGAGCGGTAGATGTTCGCCGCGTCCGCGCTGAGCGGCTGACTGTGGCCCACCACGTCGTCGGCGGCGGTGGCCCGGTCGGAGATCTCCCACACGGTGACCGCGCCGAACAGCACGACCAGGGCGGCCAGCACGGCCCCGATGATCCGCAGCCGGCCCGGTTCGGTGGTCGCCGCCTCACGCAGCAGGTCCACGCCCTCGGCCCAGGCCGTTCCCCGGCCGGGCGGTTCGGGCGTTCCCGCGGGCGGCCCGGCGGGCGGTGCGGAGACACCGCCGCCGGGCGCGGGCGCGCGTGATGTGATGGCCACCGTGACCTCCCCCTCGGTCCTGAAATCCCCCAGCCACCGCTGGAAGGTACCCCCGTCGCAGCAGTATGGACGTAGTGGAGGTCAACCACAGCACCCGGTGTCGGCTCTCGGGTGATACGTCCCGAGCCCGCCCCCGGTGTCGTCGTCGGGCCCCCGCCGCGCCGCTCCCGCCACCCCTTCACCGTGTATACGTCCACACGACCGCCACGGTTCCAGACGGGACGCCCCCCGGGGCCGGTTCACCCGAAATGGGCACGGAGTTTTTCACGGGCCCCGGCAGGCGCGCCCAGCGCGTCCAGCCCCAGCAGCCCCGCCCCCAGCACCGGCGGAGCCACGATCACCGACATCCGGGCCAGCGGAGCCCGTTCGGCGAGCCCCGCCTCGACCCGCCCGTTGAGCCGCGGATGCCCGGCCGCGAGCACACTGCCGCCCAGCACGACGGGAGTCGCCTCGCCCAGCAGGTCGAGGCGGCCCAACGCCACCGAGGCCATCGCCACCACCTCGTCCGCCTGCCGGTCCACGATCGCCGCCGCCACCGGATCGCCCTCGGCGGCCACCGCGAACAGCACCGGCACCAGTTCGTGCGTCCGCCGCTGGGGTGCCCCGCCCAGGTGCAGGGCCTCGATCAACTCGTACATGGAGCCGAGACCGAAGTGCCCGGGCAGCGCCCGCGCCAGCTCCGTCGGCCCGCCCCGGCCGTCCTCGGCCCGGGCCGCCCACCACACGGCCTCCTCGGCGAGGCCGGCCCCACCGCCCCAGTCGCCGGAGATCCGACCGACCGCCGGGAACCGCGCGGTCCGCCCGTCGGGAAGCATCCCCACGCAGTTGATGCCGGCCCCGCACACCACCGCGACCCCGCGCGCCGGCCCGGTGTCCGCGAGCCCCGCCCGCAGGATGGCGAAGGTGTCGTTGCGGACCTCGGTCGCCGCGCCCCAGCCGCGCGCGCCGATCGCGTCCGCCAGTCGGCGTTCCTCGACCGGCAGGTCGGCGTTGGCCAGGCAGGCCGAGACCTGCGCGGCGTACGGGGCGCCCGGCCGCGGCCGGGGCAGTCCGGCGGCCTCGGCGGCCTCCGCGACGGCCCGAGCGAGCACGTCCACGGCCGGTTCGACCCCGACCCGGGGCGGTTGGAAGCCCCCCGACCGTCCGGTGCCGAGCACCGTGCCGTCTGCGGCGATCAGCGCCACGTCGGTCTTGCTGTTGCCCGCGTCGACGGCCAGGACCGCCGCCGGGCCGGACCGGCTCACGCCCATGCCAGGTGCTCCTTGTTGTGCGCGAGCAGCCGGTCGGTCAGCCCCTCGGCGAGGTCGAACTGCCCCACCAGGGGGTGCGCGAGCAGCGCCCGGAAGACCCGCTCGCGCCCTCCGCGCAGGGCCGCGTCCAGCGCGAGGTCCTCGTAGGCGGTGACGTGCGAGATCAGCCCGGCGTACAGCGGGTCCG
Organism: Streptomyces sp. NBC_00513; assembly: GCF_041431415.1. Classification (GTDB taxonomy): domain Bacteria; phylum Actinomycetota; class Actinomycetes; order Streptomycetales; family Streptomycetaceae; genus Streptomyces. Next base: position 2,991,718 of record NZ_CP107845.1, on the reverse strand, counting down.
GGCGCGACACGGCCAGCGGCACCGGCCCCGAGCCGTCGACCAGGGCCTGTACCTCGATGACCGCGTCGTCCGCGAGGAACGGCAGGGTCCCGTTGTTGAGGGTGTTGACCACCTGCACGGACGGGCCGCCGCCGCCCAGCAGGGCCGCCGCCAGGTCCACGGCCGCCTCCGAGTAGAAGGCCCCGCCCCGCTTGGCCAGCAGCGCCGGCTTCTCGTCCAAGGCCGGGTCCCCGTACAGCGCCAGCAGTTCCTTCTCCATCGCGGCGACCTCGGCGGCCCGCGAGGGCTTCTCGCCGAGCTCCCGGACCACCGCGTCGTGGGCGTAGAAGTAGCGCAGGTAGTACGAGGGGACCACGCCGAGCCGGTCCAGTACCGCGCGCGGCAGGCGCAGGTCGGCGGCGACCGCGTCCCCGTGCTCGGCGAGCAGCCCCGGCAGCATGTCCGTGCCCCCGGGACCACCGAGGCGTACGGCGGTCTCCCAGGTCAGGTGGTTGAGCCCGACGTGGTCGAGGTGGATCTCGGCGGGGGCCACGTCCAGCAGCGCCGCGAACTTCCGCTGGAAGCCGATGGCGACGTTGCACAGCCCGACCGCCTTGTGCCCGGCCTTCAGCAGGGCGCGGGTGACGATCCCGACCGGGTTGGTGAAGTCGATGATCCAGGCGTCCGGGTTGGCGCGCCGCACCCGCTCGGCGATGTCGAGGACCACCGGGACCGTGCGCAGCGCCTTGGCGAGGCCGCCCGCGCCGGTTGTCTCCTGGCCGACGCAGCCGCACTCCAGCGGCCAGGTCTCGTCCTGGAGACGGGCGGCCTGGCCGCCGATCCGCAGTTGGATCAGCACCGCGTCGGCGTCGGCCACGCCCGCGTCCAGATCGGAGGTGGTGGTGATCAGCCCCGGGTGGCCCTGGCGGGCGAGGATCCGCCGGGCGAGAGCGCCGATCAGCTCCAGCCGTTCGGCGGCCGGGTCGATCAGGACCAGTTCGTGGACGGGGAGGGTGTCGCGCAGCCGCGCGAAGCCGTCGATCAGCTCGGGGGTGTAGGTGGAACCGCCGCCCACCACTGCGAGTTTCATCGTGTCTAGCCCTTCACTCCGGTCAGGGTGACTCCCTCGACGAACGCCTTCTGGGCGAGGAAGAAGAGGACGATCACCGGGGCCATGACCAGCACGGTCGCGGCCATGGTCAGGTTCCAGTTGGTGTGGTGCGCGCCCTTGAAGGACTCCAGGCCGTAACTGAGCGTCCAGGCGGCCGGGTTGTCGGAGGCGTAGATCTGGGGGCCGAAGTAGTCGTTCCAGGCGGCGAAGAACTGGAACAGGGCGACGGCCGCGATGCCCGGCCTGGCCATCGGCAGGACCACGCGGAGCAGCGTCCGCACCTCGCCGCAGCCGTCGACGCGGGCCGCGTCCAGGTACTCGTCGGGGATGGTCAGCAGGAACTGGCGGAGCAGGAAGATCGAGAAGGCGTCGCCGAACGCCATCGGGACGATCAGCGGCCACAGGGTCCCGGACAGGTCCAACTGCTTGGCCCAGAAGAGGTACATCGGGATGACCACCACCTGCGGCGGCAGCATCATCATGGCGATCACCAGCAGCAGCGACAGTCGCCTGCCGCGGAAGCGGAACTTGGCGAGCGCGTAGGCGACGGGCACCGAGGACACCACGGTCAGCAGTGTGCCGAGTCCGGCGTACAGCAGCGTGTTGCGCCACCAGGTCAGGAATCCGGGGGTGTTCCAGACCTGGACGTAGTTGTCCCACTCCCAGGTGCGCGGCCACAGGTCACGGGTCAGCGCCTGCTGGTCGCTCATCAGCGAGGTGAGGAAGAGGAAGACGAAGGGGAGGACGAAGAACAGGGCGGCGGCCACCCCCAGGGAGTGCACCGCGACCCAGTGCAGCAGCGGCTTGCGGCCCCGGGGGAGCGCGGTCGAGTCGGCCATTTCAGTCACCGGATCCGATCAGTCCGCCACGGCGGCGCATGAGGAGCGCGGTGAAGGCCATGGAGAGGGCGAAGAGGACCAGCGCGACCACGGACGCGCTCCCGTAGTCGAAGCGCTGGAAGCCGACGTTGTAGACGACCTGCGGCAGCGTCAGCGTGGACCGGTCGGGGTAGCCCGGCTCGAACTGCTGCCCCGAGCCGCCGATGACGCCCGCCGCGACCTTCCCCGCCACCAGCGGCTGGGTGTAGTACTGCATGGCCTGGATGACCCCCGTGACCACCGCGAACAGGATGATCGGCGAGATGTTCGGCAGGGTGATGTGCCGGAACCGGGCCCAGGCACCGGCCCCGTCCAGCTCGGCGGCCTCGTACTGCTCCCTCGGTACGTCGAGCAGCGCGGCCATGAAGATCACCATCAGGTCGCCCACGCCCCACACGGCGAGCACGGTCAGCGCCGGCTTGGACCATTCGGCGTCGGTGAACCAGCCCGGCGTGGGCAGCCCCACCGAGTCCAGCAGCACGTTGACCGGCCCGGTCCCCGGGTTGAGCAGGAAGACGAAGGCCAGGGTCGCGGCCACCGGCGGGGCCAGGTAGGGCAGGTAGAACAGGGTCCGGAAGATCCCGGCGCCCGTCTTGATCCGCGTGATGAGCAGGCCGACGCCGAGGCCGAAGACGATCCGGCAGCTCACCATGACCACGACCAACCAGAGCGTGTTGCGCATCGCGGGCCAGAACAGCGGATAGTCCGAGAACACGTACGCCCAGTTGTCCAGGCCGTTGAAGACGGGTGGACGGAAGCCGTCGTACCGGGTGAAGGAGAAGTACACGGTGGACAGCAGGGGGTAGGCGAAGAACACCGCGAACCCGATCAGCCAGGGCGACATGAAGGCCGCGGTGCGCAGCCTCGCCCCGCGGCGCTTCGCCCGCAAGGTGCGTGTGGTCATCGGGGCTGCTTGGCCTTCGCGATGTCGGTGTCGATCTGCTTGTCGGTCGCGGCGAGACCGGCCGCGATGTCGGGCACGTCGCCCTTCTCGACCCGGTACGCGAACTCCTGGAAGGTCAGTTGGTAGGTGCCGCCGTCGGCCTGGGCCGGCGTGGTGCTCGACGCGGGGTGCCGGGCGATGTCGATGAAGGTCCGGAACTCGGGGGTCACCCGGAGCCGCGGGGACTCCAGCGCGGCCAGAGTGGAGGGCACGTTGTGGATGGCGTTGGCGAAGTCCACCACCGCGTCGGTGTCGGTGGTCATGTACTTCACCAGCTCCCAGGCGGCGTTCTGCTTCCCGCTCGCCGCGGAGATGCCCATGACCGTGCCGGAGAGGTAGCCCTTGCCGTACTCGGCGAGCCGGTCGTCCGGGACGGGCAGCGGCGCCGTCCCGACCTCGAACTTCACCCCGGCCTCCCTGGCCATCGCGGGGCGCCACTCGCCGTCGATCTGCATGGCGACCTGGCCCCGGTGGAAAGGGTGTTCGGCGCTCCACTCGTCACCGAAGGTGCTGCGGAAGCGCTCCAGCTTCTCGTAACCGCCCAACTTGGCGACCAGGTCCTTCTGCGCGGTCAGCATCCGCGCGAAGCCCGGGTCGGCGGCCAGGTTCGACTTGCCCCGCGCGTCGAACCAGCTCGGGCTCCACTGCGCGGCCAGCCGCATGGGGGTGGTCTCGTAGCCGTGGAAGGTCGGCATGACGCCGAGCCGGTCGTAGGTGTCCCCGCGGGGCACCGTCAGCTTCTGCGCGACCTCGACGAACTCGCTCCAGGTCTTGGGGGGCGCGGTGATCCCGGCGGCGGCGAAGGCGGTCTTGTCGTAGACGAGGCCGTACGCGTCGTTCAACAGCGGCAGCGTGCACTGGTTGTCGTCGAACCGGGTGTACTCCAGCAGGGTCTTGGGGAAGACCTTCGTCTTGTCGACGCCCGACTTGGCGAGGAAGGGGTTCAGGTCCGCGAACGCGCCGGAGTCGCAGAACTTGCCGACGCTGTCGGTGGTGAAGGAGGAGACCACGTCGGGGGCCTTGTCCCCGCCCGCGCGCAACGCCTGGTTGATCTTGTCGTCGGTCATGTTGCCCGTGATCCGGACCTTGATGTTGGGGTGCGCCCGCCGGAAGCGGCCGATGTTGTCCTCGATGGCCTTCACCTCGCCGGGTGCGGACCAGCCGTGCCAGAAGTTGAGCGTGACCTCGGCCTTCGGGTCGTCCGCGGCGGCGGATCCCCCCTGGCCCGTACAGGCCCCGGCGAGTACGGATATCGCCGCGAGGAGCGCGGCCGTGAGCATCGGTCGTCCGGTTCTGGGCATGGCGGGGCTCGCTCTCTGCGTGAGGGAACTTCCGTGAGGGGTGCCGCGGTGGTGCGCGAGGGGGAGGTGTCAGTGCAGGGGCTGCTGGAGGGGCCGACGGGAGGTGTCGAAGACCTCGTCACGGGTCGCGGCCAGGGCGCTCTCCAACGCGCCCCGCAGGACGGGCCGCTCGCGCACCTCGCCGGCGACCAGACGGGGGCGGGAGGGGGCCAGCTCGGCCAGTTCGGTCTCCAACAGGGCGTGCAGCGGCGCCCCGCCCGCGCCGATCAGGGCCCCCGACAGGACCACGATCTCCGGGTCGAGCACGGAGACCAGCGAGGCCAGGCCCGTCGCGAGGACGGTGGCGTACGAGCGGAGGAAGCCCAGGTGCGGGCCCTCGGGCTCGGCGGCGGCCCGCTCCAGCAGCGCGACGCCGACGGAGACCTCGGGCCCGGTCGGGACCTCGATGCCCAGCTCGGCGGCGAGCCGGGGCAGTACCTGTACGCCCGCCAGTTCCTGGTAGCCGCCGGTGTTGGCGCGGGCGACCTGCCGGACCAGGGGGTGCCCGGGCACGGGGAGGAAGCCGACCTCGCCCGCGCCGCCCGTCCAGCCGCGGTGCAGTCGGCCGCCGAGCACCAGGGCGGCGCCCAGGCCCTCCTCGTTCCACAGCAGGACGAAGTCCTCGTGGCCTCGGGCGGCGCCGAGCCGCTGTTCGGCGACGGCGGCCAGGTTCACGTCGTTCTCGTACTCGACCGGCATCGGCAGGGCCGCCGCCAGCTCGTCGAGGAGGGTGGGGGAGTGCCAGCCTGGGAGGTGGCTGGCGTACCGCAGCCGGCCGGTCTGCGGGTCGAACGCGCCCGGGGTGGCGATGACGAGGCGGTGCAGGTCGCAGCGCTGGAGCCCGGCGGCCTTGACGGCCTCGCCGAGCGCCTCGGTGACCTGGTCGACGGCGCCGGCGCCCTCGGAGTAGGGGAGTTCGAAGGTGCCGACCACCGCGCCGGTCAGATCGGCCACGGCCGCGACGATCCGTTCGGGGGTGACGTCCAGTCCGCCGACGTGGGCGGCCCGGGCGTTGAGCGTGTACAGCTGGGCGCTCGGGCCGGGGCGGCCGCCGTCGGTGCCGGTGGCCACGACCAGCCCGGCCTCCTCCAGCCGGGCCAGCAGTTGGGAGGCGGTCGGCTTGGACAGTCCGGTCAGCCGGCCGATCCGGGTCCGCGACAGGGGGCCGTGCGTCAGCAGCAGCTCCAGGGCGGCGCGGTCGTTCATGGCGCGCAACAGGCTGGGCGTACCGGGGGTGGCGGCGGGCATGGAGCGTTTCTCCCTCACCGAGATGAACTGTTAGGTAAGTTTCCTATCGCCGTTCGAGCCCTGTCAATGGCGCCGCCCCGCAGGATGTGACCTGCGGGGCGGCGAAAGCGTTCGATGCGGCGGCTACTTGGTGATCCGGGGATTGCCGGGCGCGCTCGGTCCGGGGATCGGTGTGGTGGCCAGTGCCTGCGGGGACGTCGGGTTCGACATCGCCGACGGCGCCGCCACGGAGGCCGACGGGTCGGCGGCCTCCGTGGCCTCCTCCGCGTCCGGCAGCCCGCCGATGATCCGGATGCCCGCCGCGTCGAAGGCCTCCTTGATCCGCCAGCGCAGTTCGCGCTCCACGGCGAACTGCTGACCGGGCATCGTCTTCGCCGACACCTTCACCGTCATCGAGGCCAACAGCACCTCGTCCAGGCCCAGTACCTCCACCGGACCCCACAGGCGCTCGTCCCACGGGGACTCCTTCGCCATGGCGTCCGCGACCTCCTGGACCACCTCGCGCAAGTGGGAGAGCCGCTCGGTCGGCTTGACCTGCACGTCCACGCCCGCCGTGGCCCAGCCCTGGCTGAGGTTGCCGATCCGCTTGATCTCGCCGTTGCGGACGTACCAGATCTCGCCGTTGTCGCCGCGCAGCTTCGTCACGCGCAGCCCGACCTCGATGACCTCGCCGGAGGCCACCCCCGCGTCGATCTTGTCGCCGACGCCGTACTGGTCCTCGAGGATCATGAACACGCCGGACAGGAAGTCCGTCACCAGGTTCCGCGCACCGAAACCGATCGCCACACCGGCCACACCGGCACTCGCCAGCAGCGGCGCGAGATCGATCTTCAGCTCGGCGAGCACCATCAGCACCGCCGTGCCGAGGATCAGGAACGAGGCCACCGACCGCAGCACCGAACCGATCGCCTCGGATCGCTGACGCCGGCGCTCCGCGTTGACCAGCAACCCGCCCAGCGTCGTCCCCTCGACGGCCGCCGCACCCCGGTTCATCCGGGATATGAGCCTGGTCAGCGACTTGCGGATCACCGAGCGCAGCGCGAACGCGATCACCAGGATGAAGACGATCCGCAGCCCCATGGCCAGCCAATCGGCCCAGTTCTGCTCTATGAAGTCCGCGGCGTTGGTGACGCTCTCCGCGGCGTCGTCGGTGGTCGCTGCCAGCGGTAGCAGGGTGGCGGGCGAGGGCACGGCGGGAACCTCCAGGCATAGCGGTCTGCCCGCGAGAGGTTTGTGCGGGCAGACCAACCACACTAACGGGGCACTCGCCCGACCTTGTTGTCGTCGTGGAGGGAGAGACCAGACTCACCCGGCGAGAAGGCGGGTGTGGTTGAAAACACCCCGGACCCGTTACGGGCGCGTGGTGGCGCTTCGACCTGCCATAAGGGGAGACTGGAGAGCAGATCGTCCCGGCGCGAGCCACGCGCCGCCGGCGTACAAGGAGGCAGTCCGTGCCGCACGTCCTGGTCCTCAATGCGTCGTACGAGCCGCTCGGCGTCGTACCGCTCCGCCGCGCGCTCGTCCTCGTCCTGGAGAACAAAGCAGTCTCCCTGGAGGAATCCGGCGCCTTTCTGCACAGCGCGACGAGAGCCGTCCCCGCTCCCAGCGTGGTCCGGCTCAAGCGCTTCGTGCGGGTCCCCTACCGGGGGCCCGTTCCGCTCACCCGCCGCGCGCTCTTCGCCCGAGACGGCGGACGCTGCATGTACTGCGGGGCCGTCGCCACCAGCGTCGACCACGTCATCCCGCGCAGCCGGGGTGGGCAGCACGCGTGGGACAACGTCGTCGCCGCGTGCCGACGCTGCAACCACGTCAAGGCGGACCGCCACCTGCTGGAACTGGGCTGGCGGCTGCGGCACCAGCCGGCACCACCGTCGGGCCTCGCCTGGCGGATCATCGGCACCGGCCACCGGGACCCGCGGTGGATGCCGTACCTCCAGCCGTACGGGGCCGACGACGCCCTCGATCGGATCGGGATCGGGGTGACGGCCGCCGCGTCCTAGCCTCCCGGCGAGGCTGGGTTGTCCGGCCCGGCCGGGGGCCGGTCGGTCAGGGGGTGACCGCTCGGGCCGTGGCCGACCAGAGGCTGCAGCCGAAGCGCGTCGCGCGCCTGTCGCACGTGACGCGGACGAACCGGGTCCCCGGCGCGTCCAGGTGGACGGTGTCCGTGCCGCCCCGGGAGGTGACCGACGCCGCCGCGCGCCAGGTGACCCCGTCCGCGGAGGTCTCGACCCGGTACGCGGACGCATACGCGTCCTGCCAGCGCAGGGTCAGCAGGCCGATCCTGGCGGGGGCGGCCAGTTCGGCCTGCCACCACGCCCCGTCCACCGCGGGGGACGACCACCGGGTGGTGTCGGCTCCGTCCAGGACCGCCGAGGCGGGGAAGGCCGGGGTCTCGTCGCCGGACGAGGAGGCCTTCGCGCCCCGCAGCAGGTCCGGGCCGCCCGTGCGGGGCACCGCCCGGACCGTCAGGGTGCGCGACTGACCGGCGAAGGTCACCGGGACGGAGTAGACCCCCGCCGGGGTGCCGGCCGCGACGGTGACCTCCAGCGGGACGCTGACCAGGGTTCCCCGGGGGGCCTTCACCTCGCCCGGGACGCGGACCGCGATCCCCGGCGGCGGGGCAGCCGACAGCGCGCCCCGGACCTCGCCGGGCCGCAGGGCGGACAGGTCCGCGGACACCCGCAGCGGGGCGCCGCCTATCTCCACGTCCGCCCGCCCGCCGCCGGCCAGCTCGAAGCGGGCCGCGGGCCCGTCCCCGAGCCAGGGCACCACGTGGTGCACGGCGGGGGAGGCCCCGGGCCAGACCAGCCGTACCGCGTCGGCCCGCAGACCTCGCAGGTCGGCCTGGGTCCACCCGGAGGCGCCCGCGTCGGCGACCTTGCGCCAGCCCTCGCCCGGTACGTGAGCCTCCACCGTGGCGAGCGTCCCGGGCGCGAGCGGGTCCGTCATCACGGTGACCGCCGACACGGGGCGTACGCCGTCCAGCCGGACGGTCCACGCGTCGGCGCCCCGCGACACCGTGCCGACGGTCCGCGACGCTCCCGTCCAGCTGTCCGCCTCGGCGGTGGCCTTCGTGAGGAAGGCGTCCAGTACGGCCGTGTCCACCCGGGTGTCGCGGGTCTCCGCGAGCCCGGCGCGGGCCTGCGCCAGGGCGCGCGAGGCCTTCCAGGCCGCCGCGCCGTCCCCCCGGGCCTGGGCCCGGAGCATGTCCACGGCCAGTTCGCCGGCGGTTCCGTACTCCGCCAGCCGGTCCAGCCACGGGCCGGCCTCGTCGGTGAGACCGGGCAGCCGGGAGGGGGCCTCCCGCAGCACGGTGAAGGCCGTGCGCAGCCGTGCGCCGGCCGCCCGGTCGCCCGCGGCGCGGGTCCGCCAGAACTCCTCGACGAGCGGCCTCAGGTACGCGGACTCCTCCTGCTTGAGCCCCGACGAGGCGGTGTTCCCGGCGAGGGCGGCCAGCGCCTTGCGGGCCCGGGGGTCCGGGCCCGCGAGATCGCGTACCGCCGCCGCCCACGATTCGCCCGCCCGGTAGCCGCGCGGGTTCCACGCGTAGTCCGCCGCCGTGAACACGGGGATCCGCGACAGGGTGCCCTGCGGCATCGCGTTGAGCATCAGCCCCGCCGAGGCGCCGGCCACCACCGGGTCCCGCCCCGCGTACGGGCCGAGGAAGATCCGGCCCGGATCCCAGTCGTTGACCGGGTAGTTGTCCATGGTGACCAGCGCGTGCTGCCCGAAGGCGGCCCGGGCCCCGGCCAGTTCCCTGCCGGTGATGGTGCGGGGCACCACCCCGACGCCCGTCCACGCGACCTCCACGCGCGCGTTCAACGCGCCGCCGAGCGCGCTCCGGTAGCCGGTGGAGCCGTCCTGGAAGTACTCGGTCGGCAGCAGCGACAGCGCGGGCGCCCCCGGGTAGCGGGCGGCGAGGTGCGCGGCCAGCTCGTTGGCGACCTCGGCGTGCGCCTTCGCGGCGGCGGCGGGGCCCCTTCCGTACCGTTCGCGGTCCTCCAGGCAGCCCCACTCCGTGTAGCTGACGTCCTGGAACTGGAGCTGGAACGCCCGGAAGCCGAGGTCCCACATGGCGTCCACCTTGCGGGTGAGCGCCGCCCGCTCGGCCGCCGAGGACAGGCACATCGACTGGCCGGGGGTCACCGCCCAGCCGAGCACCACCCGGTTGGCGCGGGCCCGCTCGGCGAGCGCCCGGAACTCGGCCTGCCGCTCGGGCGGGTAGTCCTCGCGCCACCGCGTGGTGCGGTACGTGTCGTCGCCGGGCGCCAGCAACAGCCGGTTCTGCTTGGTGCGTCCCATGAAGTCGAGCTGGGCGAGCCGTTGCTCGCGGGTCCAGGGGTCCCCGTAGAAGCCCTCGGTGACACCGCGCACGGGAGCCGTCGGCCAGTCCCGTACGCGCACCCCGGGGGCCTTCGTGGTGTCCGTCGGGAGGAGTTGGCGCAGCGTCTGCGCCGCGTTGAAGAGGCCGTCGTCGCCCACGCCGGCCAACGCGACGGTGTTCCGGTCGCCGACCCTGCCCACCGCGATGCGGTAGCCCCCGGACGGCAGGTCCCCCGCCTCGGCCGCACCCAGCGCCCGCAGTGCGGCGAGGGCGTCGGGGCCCTGGAGGCGTACGACGAGGCCGTGTTCGGGCAGCGCGTCCCCGGGGGCCCGTTCGTGCAGGGTCCGCACGCCGGCCCCGCGCAGGGTGGTCCGGACGACCTCGGCGGCGTACGGGTCGGCGTCCGGCGCCGCCACCAGCACGGCCTCGGTGCCCACCGGCACCGCGTGCGCCGGATCGGCCCTCATCGACTGCGGGCGCGGCCACACGGCCGGCCCGTCGGCGGCGGTCCGCGGCGCGTCGGAGCCCGGATCGAGGACCGGACCGGGCGAGGCACCGGACGCGGCGGGCGAGGCGCCGTTCGCCGCGGCGCCGTCCGCCCCCGGCTTCGACGCGGGCGTGTCGGGCATGTCGGGCGCCGAGGGTGAGGCGGACATCACCAAAGGCCCGGAAGCGGTCGCTCCGCCCAAGAGCGTCCCCATGACGGCGATCACCGCCGCCGTGGCCCGCTTCTTGCCCCTGAGCTGCACGGAGCCTCCCCGTCCCGAGTCGTCCCCCGCTCGTACGAACGAGCCAGAGCCCACCATTCGCACGGTGCGAGTGTCAATGCGGATGGGGGATCTGGAGCGGATTCGCCAGGAATGCGCGGCCGTCGACTGGGTAGGGCTGCGTTGGTCCGCTCTGTTCCGACACGCGTGCCACGAGGGTGTCCCCCCGGGCACGTTCCACCGAACCCGCGCGAAGGAGTGCTCAGATGAACGTCCGGACCAACCGCACGATCCACACCGCCCGCAAAACCGCCGCCCGTCCCCTCGCCCCGCTCGCCCACCTGCCGACCCAGGCCGGACTGCCGGACGCGCCCCTGACCAGCGAGCCCCCGCTCGCCGACTCCGCGCACGCGCCGCTGACCAGCGAGCCGCCCCTCACCGCCGAGGCCCCGCTGACCAGCGAGCCGACCACACCCGCCGCGGCCGCGGCCGCGGGCAACTAGACAGGGACTTGACCATGGACGATCTCGCCCGGCTCGCGGAACTGCACGGCATCGCCACCAGCTACCAGCCCGCCGCCGACGTGACCGTCCAGGTCCCGCACGCCACCATCACGACGGTGCTGGCGTGCCTCGGGGTGCCCGCCGACACGCCCGAGGAGATCCGGGCCGCCGTCGCGGAAGCCGCCCTGGAGGCCGCCGTGAGGCCCCTGCCCCGCACGGTGGTGCACTGGCGGGGGGAGCCCCTGCCGGCCGCGCCGCCGGGGAGCCGGGTGCTGCTGGAGGACGGCGGGGAGGCCCCGTGGGGCCCCGACCTGCCGCTCGGCGTGCACCGGCTCACGGCCGAGGCGCCCGAGGGCCGCACCGCCGAGGCGACGCTGGTCGTGGCCCCCGACCGGGCCCCGGCCGCGCCCGGCCGGACGACCCACGGGCTGCTCGTCCAGCTCTACTCGCTGCTGTCCGAGCGCTCCTGGGGCATGGGCGACCTCGGCGACCTGGCAGAACTCGCCCGCTGGGCGGGTCGCGCCCACGGCGCCGGTTTCATCCAGGTCAACCCGCTGCACGCGGCCGTTCCCGGGACGCCGACCGACTCGTCTCCGTACCGGCCCTCCACCCGCCGCTTCCCGGATCCGGTCCACCTGCGGATCGAGGACGTCCCCGAGTACGCCGACTGCCCCGACCGGACGGCCCTGGACGAGCTGGCGGCACGCGGAGCCGAGCTGCGCCGCGCGGTCCTGGAGAAGGGCGAGCTCATCGACCGGGACGCGGTGTGGGAGCTCAAGCGGCGGGCCCTGGAGCTGCTGTACGTCGTCCCGCGCACGGCCGGGCGCGCCGCGGCCTACGCCGCGTTCCGCACCGAACAGGGGGACCAGCTGGACCGGCACGCGGCCTGGTGCGCCGGGCACGCCGGGGAGGATCCACGGGAGCGGGCCGACTTCCACCGCTGGCTGGTCTGGCTGACGGTCGAGCAGCTCGCCGCCGCCCAGAGCGCCGCCCGGGAGGCGGGCATGGCGGTCGGCATCGTGCACGACCTGGCGGTCGGCGTGCACCCGCAGGGCTCGGACGTCGCCGGACCGCGCCACTACGCCGAGGACATCTCCGTGGGCGCCCCGCCGGACGCCTTCAACGCGCGGGGCCAGGACTGGGGGCTGCCGCCCTGGCGGCCCGACGCGCTGGCCGCCGCCGGGTACGCGCCCTTCCGGGACCTGCTGCGCGGGGTGTTCCGGTACGCGGGCGCGCTGCGCATCGACCACGTCATGGGGCTGTTCCGGCTCTGGTGGATCCCCCGTGGCACCCCGCCGGCGGAGGGCACGTACGTCTCCCACGACGGGGAGGCGATGCTGGCGATCCTGGTCCTGGAGGCCCACCGGGCCGGGGCGCTGGTCGTCGGCGAGGACCTCGGGACGGTGGAGCCGAGGGTCCGCGACGCCCTGGCCCGGCGCGGGGTGCTCGGCACCTCGGTGCTGTGGTTCGAGCGCGACTGGGCGGGCGGCGGAGCCCCGCTGGAGCCCGAGCAGTGGCGGGCGGACTGCCTGGCGACGGCCACGACGCACGATCTGCCGCCCACCGCCGCGAAGCTGGCCGGGGCCCATGTCGAACTGCGCGACCGGCTCGGTCTGCTCGCCCGCCCGGTGGAGGTGGAACGGGCCGAGGACGAGGCCGACACCGCCGAGTGGCTGGCCCTGCTGGACCGGCTCGGGCTGGAGACGAAGGACGAGGAGTCCGCCGTGCGGGCCCTGTACGGCTTCCTGCTGCGCACGCCCGCCCGGCTCGTCGGCGTGTGGCTGCCGGACGCGGTGGGGGACCGGCGGCCGCAGAACGTGCCGGGGACCTGGGACCAGTACCCCAACTGGCGGCTGCCGATCGCCGACGGGTCGGGGCGACCGTTGACGCTGGAGGCGCTGACGGCCTCCTCGCGGGCGAACGCCCTGCTGAGCGCGGTGCGCGAGGGCGTACGGACCCGTACGGCACCCCCGGGCGCGCGCTCCGTTTAGGTGTTCGCTACTTTTGCACCGTGGACAAGAAGAACGCACTGCGCGCCGGCGCCGTCACGGCCGGAACGACGCTGATGATGCTGCTGATGACGTCTCCCGCCCTCGCGCTGACCCGCGACGACGGCGACGACCCGGCTCCGCCCCTGAGCATTGGCGAGACGCTCGGCCTGTTCGTGGCCACGCCGATCGTGCTGTTCCTGGTCATCGCGGGCCTCGTCATGGTGGGCGACAAGTCGCGCAAGCAGCAGCCCACGGACTGACGTCCGTTCACGTGACCGCTCCCGCGCGGGGTGGTCACCCCTCATGACTTCCGGGGCGCCGGGGGTCCGTACGCCGACGCGTGTCGGCCGTGTCGCGGACTCCCGGCGCCCCGTCGTGTTCGCGGGGTCCCGGCCCGCGACGTGCACGCGGCCCCGGCGGCAGGCCCTCACGGGGTCCCGGCGAGCAACTTCCTGAGCAGGCCGGTGAGGACCTCGACCTCCTGCGGGTCGAGCCCGGTGAGCGCGGCGCGCTGTACCTCCAGGCCCGCGGTGACGGCCTCGTCGATGAGCGTCAGGCCCCGGTCGGTGATGGTCACGTGGAGCCCGCGCCGGTCGTGCGGATCGGGGCTGCGGGTCAGCAGTCCTGCCTTCTCCAGCTTGTCCAGACGCCCGGTCATGCCGCCCGTGGTGAGCATCAACGTCGCGGACAGCTGCCGGGGCGAGAGGGTGTACGGCATTCCGGATCGCCTCAGGGTGGCGACGACGTCGAACTCCCCGCGGGAGATCCCGTAGCGGTTGTAGGTGCGTTCCATCTCGTCGCCCATGGCCTTGGTGATCCGGTAGATCCGGCCGAAGACGGCCATGGGTGCGGTGTCGAGATCCGGTCGTACGGCGTACCACTGAGCGGTGATCGCGTCGACGGCGTCCTTGTTCTCCTCGGTCATGGGCGCAGTATCCGGCTTCCGTTTGATTGAACGCAAGAAAGTTGCTTGACGGAAAGTAGCTTAGCGCTAAGCTACTTCCAAGCGATCTAACGGGGGAGTGGTTCACGTGGGCGAGGACAAGACGAGGCGGCCGGCGGGGGAACGGGTGCGGGGGGAGCGGTCCCTGCTCCTCGGGGTGGGGATCAGCGCGATCGGGATCGGCATGTACGTCCCCTTCTCGCTCGTCTTCTTCCACCACGTCACGGGACTCTCCTTCGCCGTCGTCGGCGTCGTGCTCACCGTGACCGGCCTGGCCGGACTCGCCGTCATGCCCCTGGCCGGCTCGGCCGTCGACCGGTTCGGGGCGCGGAAGGTCAACCTGCTCCTCTACGCGATCCGGGCCCTCGGCTTCGCGCTCTACCCGCTCGCCGACACGCTCCCCGCCTTCGCCGCCGTCGCCCTGGTCACCGCCCTCGCGGACCGGTCGTTCCCCGTCGTCCAGCAGTCCCTGATCGGGGAAGTGGCCCGCGGTTCCTCCCGCGACCGGCTCCAGGCCTCCATCCGGGCCCTGCAGAACGCCGGCATGGGAGCCGGCGCGCTGATCGTCTCGGGCGTCCTGGCGGTGTGGGGCACCGCCGGATTCACCCACACCGCCTGGGGCAACGCGGTCGCCTTCGCGCTCGCCGGAATGCTCGTCGCCCGTGTGAAGCCGGTGCGGGACGCTTCGCCCGCCGCCGCGGCCGGTTCGGCCGGGCCGCCGCCCGCCGGATACCGCATGGTGCTGGCCGACCGCCCCTTCCTCGGCCTGACCGCCGCCAACTTCCTGACCGCGCTCGGCTACTCGGCGCTGTCCGTGCTCTTCCCGCTCTACATCGCCACCTGGCTGAACGGCCCCGACTCCCTCACCGGGGCCGCCTTCACCGTCAACACCGCCCTGTGCGCCGGCGCCGGAGTCCTGATCGCGAGCCGGGTCCGCCGCTCCGGAGCCCGCCGGACCCGCTCCGCCGCGCTCGGCGCCCTGCTCTTCGCGGCCGCGTTCGTGGGCCAGATCGTGCTCGGCACCGTACGGCCCGGACGGACCGCGACCCTGATCGCCCTGCTGGTCATCGTGGTCGTCTACACGGTCGGGGAACTGGTCCACAGCCCGTCGGGCGGCGCCCTGTCGGTGTCGGCCGCGCCCGAGGCCGTACGCGGCCGCTACCTCGCCACCTACCAACTGTCCTACTCCCTGGCCTCGGCCCTGGCCCCGTCCCTGTTCACCGCCCTGCTCTCGGTCGACGGCCGGCTCCCCTGGGCCGTCCTGACCGTGGCCGCCCTCGGCGCCGCACTGGCCCTGACCCGGCTGGAGCGCCGACTCCCGGCGGAAGCCGTGTACGCGGTGCCCCCGGCCGCGACGGCGACCCCGACGCCCGCACCGATCCCGCGCGAGAGCGTCGCCGGCGCCGCCTGAGCCGCGCCCGAGTCCCGCTCCCTTGTCTTCTCCCATCCGCTCCCATCCGCCCGAGGAGCTCTCGTGAACCGCTTCGCCACCGTCGCCCTGACCGCCCTGGCCCCCGTCTCCTGGGGTTCCACCTACGCCGTCGCCACCGAACTGCTGCCACCGGACCGGCCCCTGTTCACCGGGGTCATGCGGGCCCTGCCCGCCGGACTGCTGCTCGTCGCCCTGTCCCGGACCCTCCCCAAGGGCGAGTGGTGGTGGAAGTCGGCGGTCCTGGGCACCCTCAACATCGGCGCCTTCTTCCCGCTGCTCTTCCTCTCCGCCTACCGGCTGCCGGGTGGCGTCGCCGCCGTACTCGGCGCCGCCGGACCGCTGTTCGTCGTCGGGCTCGCCGCGCTGGTCCTGGGGGAGCGGGCGCGGCTGAGGACAGTGCTCGCCGCAATCGTGGCCGCGTTCGGGGTGGGCATGGTCGTCCTGACCGCGCAGGCCCGGCTGGACCTCGTCGGGATCGTCGCCGGAGTGGTCTCCTCCGCCTCCATGGCCGCCGGCACCGTGATGACGAAGCGCTGGGGACGCCCCGAGGGCGTCGGCCCGCTGGCGGTGACCGGCTGGCAGCTCACCGCCGGCGGCCTGTTCATCATCCCGATCGCCGCTCTCGTGGAGGGGGCGCCGCCGGCCCTCGACGGCAAGGCCCTCCTCGGCTACGGCTACATGATGCTGATCAACACCGGGATCGCGTACTGGCTCTGGTTCCGCGGCATCGGCAAGCTGACCGCCACCTCCGTCACCCTGCTCGGCCCGCTGTCCCCGCTCACCGCCGCCGTCATCGGCTGGGCCGCCCTCGGACAGGCGCTGACCCCGGTACAGGTGCTGGGCATGGCCATCGCCTTCGGCGCGACCGTGGCGGGACAGCTCGCGCAGCGGACGCCCAGGGCGCCCGGACCGACGGACGAGGCCGAAGTGGTCCCCGTGGAACCGTTCAGTCCTGCTGAAAAGACCGATCGAAATGTTTCGATGGACCTGGGCAATGGTGGGATGCGACGGTAGACCACGCACCGCACCCCATCCTCAGGAGGAGACACCCAGTGCCCGTCACGGACCGCGCCCACACCGCTTCGCGGACCCGGCAGCCCGGCCAGTCCGGGCAGCACGAGCGGCCCGGAGGCACCGGTGCGAAGGGGGCCGCCGGACTCGGCGTCGCGCTCGCGCTGGTCGCGACGGTCGTCTGGTCCGGCAGCTTCGTCGCCACCCGCGGCATGGCCGACAGCGTGCCTCCGATCCAGGCCGTCTTCTGGCGCTGGGTCATCGCCGCGGTCGCCGTCGCCCCCTTCGCCGCCCGCCAGGCCTGGGCCCAGCGGGCCCTGCTCCGCGCACACCTCGGCTACGTGTGCCTGGCCACGCTCTTCGGCGTCACCCTGTACAACACGCTCGTCCACCAGGCCGGATTGACCACCTCCGCCTCCAACATGGGCATGATCATGGCCGCTTCGCCGGTCATCATGGCCCTGTACGCCCGCCTCGGCGGCGAACGACTCGGAGCCCGCCGCGTCCTCGGAATGCTGCTCGCCGCCTTCGGGGTGCTGCTCCTCGTCGGGGACGGCTCGCTCGGCTTCGAGTTCACCGCCGGCGACCTGTGGATGTTCGGCGCCGCCCTGTCCTTCGCCACCTACAGCGCCCTGCTCAAACGCAGGCCCGCCGAACTGGGCGGACTCGCCTTCCTGCTCGCCACCTTCGTGCTCGGCGCGCTGATGCTGGCGCCCGCGTACGCCGTGTCCCTGTCCGTCCAGGGCGGTTTCGCCCTCACCCCCGCCACCGCAGGCATGCTGCTCTACGTCGGCGTGATGTCCTCCGCCGTCGCCTTCTTCGCCTGGAACAAGGCCGTCGCGGTCATCGGCGCCGCCCGCGCCGGCGTCGTGTACTACCTCCAGCCCGTCTGCGTCGCCGGCCTCGGACTGCTGCTGCTGGGCGAACGGACCGGCCCCGCCCAACTCCTCTGCATGGCGCTGATCCTGGGCGGCGTGGCCCTCGGTGCCCGGCGGTAGGTTCGGTCCCATGATCGAGTGGGACATCAAGAAGCTGCGGATCCTGCGGACCCTGGCCGACCGGGGCACCGTGACCGCGACGGCCGAGGCGCTGCACATGACGCCCTCGGCCGTTTCGCAGCAGCTGACCAACCTCGCCCGGCAGTTGGGGGTTCCACTACTGGAGGCCCAGGGGCGCGGGGTGCGGCTCACCGACGCCGCGCACCTGGTCCTGCGGCACGCCGAGGCCGTGTTCGCCCAGCTCGAACGAGCCGACGCCGAACTCGCCGGCTACCTGTCGGGGGATGCGGGCGAGGTCCGGATCGGCGCCTTCTCCACCGCCGTGCCCGTCCTCGTCGTCCCGGCCGTCGCCGCCCTTCGCCGGACCCACCCCGGCGTGGAGGTGCGCGTCCGGGAGACCGAGGCCGCCGAATCGTACGAGCTGCTGTCCGCGGGCGCCGTCGACCTGGCGCTCTCCCTCGCGGCCCATGCCCCGACCGCCCGTGACCCCCGTTTCACCCGGGTCACACTGCTGGAGGACCCGCTGGACGTGGCCCTGCCCCCCGACCACCCGCTGGTGGCCGCGCCGGCCGTGCGACTGGCCGACCTGTCCGGGGACCGGTGGATCTACGGGGGCAGCGGGCCCTGGTCGGAGATCACCCGCAACGCGTGCGAGGCCGCCGGGTTCGTCCCCGAACAGGCCCACTCCGCGTCGGGTTGGACGGCCATCCTCGCCATGGTCGAGGCCGGCATGGGCGTGGCGCTCGTCCCGCGCATGGTGACGGGCCGCGCATCCGGCGTCGCCGTCCGGGTGCTGGCCCACGACCGGCCGACCCGGCACGTGGTCGCGGCCCTGAGGCGCGGCTCCGCGTCGGCGCCGGCGCTGGCCCACGTACTGGCCGCGCTCAGAGCCGTCCCGGCGTCCTGAAGCTCCGGCGCCCACGCCCCGGCGGCCACGCGCGAGGGGCGCCCCCGGTACGCGTGTCGCGCACCGGGGACGCCCCTCGTCGGTCGGGCCGCGGCGTCAGGACGCGGCGGCCGCGTCCGCCGCCTGGGCCTTCAGCGCCCGCTCGACACCCGAACGGGACTCCGAGACCAGCCGGCGCAGACCCGCGCCCGGGTCGGCCGAGGCCAGCCAGGCGTCCGTCGCGGTCAGGGTCTCCTCGGAGACCTGGAGCGCCGGGTACAGGCCCACCGCGATCTGCTGGGCGATCTCGTGGCTCCGGGTGTCCCAGACCTCCTTGACCACCGCGAAGTACTTCTCGGTGTACGGGGCGAGGAGCTCACGCTGATCGGTCTGCACGAAGCCGCCGATCACCGCCTCCTGCACCGCGTTGGGCAGCGAGTCGCCCTCGACGACCGAGGCCCACGCCTGTGCCTTGGCCTCCGCCGTCGGACGCGCCGCCCGGGCGGTGGCCGCGTGGCGCTCGCCCGCCGCGGTGGCGTCCCGCTCCAGCTCGGCCGCGATGGCCGGCTCGTCGAGGACGCCCGTGACGACCAGGCGCTCCAGGAACGCCCACCGCAGCTCGGTGTCGACGGCCAGGCCCTCGATCTCCGCGGAGCCGTCGAGCAGCGCCGACAGGTACGTCAGCTGTCCCTCGGTCCGGGCCGTCGCCGCGAAGGCACGGGCCCAGGCCAGCTGGTGGTCACTGCCCGGTGCGGCCGACCGCAGGTGCTCCAGCGTGGCCTCGGTCCAGTCGGCGAGGCCCTGCTCCCGCCACGCCGGGTCGGCGTACAGGTCGATGGCCAGCTTCACCTGGCGGTGCAGCGACTGCACCACACCGATGTCCGACTCCTTGCCGATGCCCGACAGCACCAGCGCCAGGTAGTCGCGGGTGGCCAGTTCGCCGTCCCGCGTCATGTCCCACGCCGAGGCCCAGCACAGGGCGCGCGGCAGGGACTCGGTGAAGTCGCCCAGGTGCGCGGTGACGTTGGCCAGCGAGATGTCGTCCAGGCGGACCTTCGCGTAGGACAGGTCGTCGTCGTTGAGCAGCACCACCGTCGGGCGGGCGCGGCCCACCAGCTCCGGCACCGCCGTCAGCTCGCCGTCGATGTCCAGCTCGATCCGGTCCGAGCGGACCAGCAGGCCGTCGCGCAGGTCGTACAGGCCGACCGCGATCCGGTGCGGGCGCAGCACCGGCTCGCCCTTGGCGCCGGCGGGCAGCGCGGGCGCCTCCTGGCGGACGGCGAAGGAGGTGATGACGCCCTGCGCGTCGGTCTCGACCTCCGGACGCAGGATGTTGATGCCGGCCGTCTCCAGCCACGCCTTCGACCAGGCGGTCAGGTCGCGGCCGGAGGTCTCCTCCAGCGCGCCCAGCAGGTCGGACAGGCGGGTGTTCCCGAACGCGTGCGCCTTGAAGTACGCCTGCACACCCTTGAAGAAGGCGTCCATGCCGACGTAGGCGACGAGCTGCTTGAGCACCGAGGCGCCCTTGGCGTACGTGATCCCGTCGAAGTTGACGAGCACGTCGTCCAGGTCACGGATGTCCGCCATGATCGGGTGCGTGGACGGCAACTGGTCCTGCCGGTACGCCCAGGTCTTCATGGAGTTCGCGAACGTGGTCCACGCGTGCGGCCACTTCGAGCCCTCGGCGTACGCCTGGCAGGCGATCGAGGTGTACGTCGCGAACGACTCGTTCAGCCACAGGTCGTTCCACCACTCCATGGTGACCAGGTCGCCGAACCACATGTGCGCGAGCTCGTGCAGGATGGTCTCGGCGCGCACCTCGTACGCCGCGTCCGTCACCTTCGAGCGGAAGACGTACTGGTCGCGGATGGTGACCGCGCCCGCGTTCTCCATGGCGCCCGCGTTGAACTCCGGCACGAAGAGCTGGTCGTACTTCGCGAAGGGGTAGTCGTACGCGAACTTCTCCTGGAACCAGTCGAAGCCCTGCCGCGTGACGTCGAAGATGGCGTCCGCGTCGAGGAACTCGGCGAGCGAGGGCCGGCAGTAGATGCCGAGCGGCACCGACTGCCCGTTCGGACCCTCGTACGAGCTGTGGACGGCGTGGTACGGCCCGACGATCAGCGCGGTGATGTACGAGGAGATCCGCGGGGTCGGCTCGAAGCGCCAGACGTCGTCCTTGACGTCCGCGGCCTCCGCCCCCTCGGGAATGTCCCGCGGGGAGTTCGAGATGACCGTCCAGCCCTCGGGGGCCGTCACGGTGAACCGGAACGTCGCCTTCAGGTCGGGCTGCTCGAAGCTGGCGAAGACCCGCCGCGCGTCCGGCACCTCGAACTGGGTGTACAGGTAGGCCTGCTGGTCGACCGGGTCGACGAAGCGGTGGAGGCCCTCACCGGTGTTGGTGTAGGCGCAGTCCGCGACGACCCGGAGCTCGTTGGCCCCGGCGACGAGGTGGTCCAGCTCGATCCGGGAGTCCCGGAAGACCGCGGCCACGTCCAGTGCCTTGCCGTTCAGCACGACCTCGTGCACGGCCGGCGCGACCAGGTCGATGAAGGTCTCGGCGCCCGCCTCGGCGGAGTCGAACCGCACGGTGGTCACGGAGGGGTAGGTGCCGCCCTCCTGCGCACCGCTGAGATCGAGTTCGATCTCGTACGAGTCGACGGTCAGCAGCTTCGCTCGCCGCTGGGCCTCTTCACGGGTCAGGTTCGTGCCAGGCACGCGTTCATCTCCTTCGATGGTCGTTGCCCCGCCATCCTTCCACGCGCGCGGCGCAACCGCCCCGGACTAATCCACGGGCGAACGCGGCATCCCCTTTCGGGGGTTTCGTCCCGGCACGGCACCGCGCCCCACCGGAGGAATCAGGTGGGGCGCGGTGAGAGGGGGCACCGGGGCGTCGCCCGCGGTGGGGGGATCGACCGGATCAGACCAGGTCGGTGAACAGGTTCCAGCCCGAGCCCAGGGCGGTGCGGGGCTCGAAGGTGGCATCGGGGACGGTCGGGGTGAGGCCGCTCGCCGTGTACAGCCAGAGCTTGCCCTGGGAGTCGCGGGCGACCAGGTCGGACAGGCCGTCGGCGTTCAGGTCGCCGGGGGAGACGATCGCGGTCATGTCCTTCCAGCCGCTGCCGACCTGGACCGGCCGCGCGAACGGCACGGCCGTGTCGTGGGTGCCCTGGTACAGCCACAGGCGACCGTCGGTGCCGCGGCCGACCAGGTCGGGGATGCCGTCGCCGGTCATGTCGCCGGCCCCGGTGATCCGGTCCAGGGAGTTCCAGCTGCTGCCGACCTTGAGGCGGTTGTAGAAGCCGGTGCCGGTGCCGCGACCCGGGTACAGGTACAGGTCGCCGCCCTTCTCACGGGCCAGCAGGTCGCCGCGGCCGTCCCCGGTCAGGTCACCGACGCCGATGACGGTGTTGTAGATGCCCCAGCCGGAGCCCAGGTTCACATCGCCCTTCTCGTGCAGCGCCCACAGCTGACCACCGGCGGTGACCTTGAGGACGTTGCCGTTCGGGTTGGTGCCGAGCCCCGAGGTGTGGATCAGGGTGTCGGTGCTGCTCGGCGGCCGGCTGAACGCGTAGTAACCGGTCGGCCCCTCGAAGCCGTCGCGGCCGCTGGAGCGGTAAGCCGAAATGGAGCCGCCGGCTTCACGGGCGATCAGGCTCTTCTTGCCGTAGGCGCCGTTCGGGGAGTCGTCACCGGCGAAGCCGAGGAAGTGCGGGAACTCCAGGTCGTAGCTGCCGGTCTGGTCCAGCCTGCCGTTGCCGAGGCTCGTGTAGACGAAGGCGCCGCCGTCGTTCTTGCGGGCCAGGAGCCGGACGTTGCCGTCCTTGTCGCCCTGGGCGAGGACCTGGTCGAACTGCTGCCAGCCGTGGCCGATCGGAACGGCGTCACCGAACGGGGCGTCGGTCTTGCCGGTGGCGGGCTTGAAGTACAGCAGGCCGTCCGAGCCCCGCATGATCAGGTCGGCCAGGCCGTCCTTGTCGAAGTCGTAGCCCGTGACGAGGTTGAAGAGGTTCCAATGGCCGCCCTTGACCTCGATCGGGTCCGCGTAAGGGCTGGTCGTGTCCGCCTTGCCGGTGCCCGGGTAGAGGAAGAGCTGCCCCTTGGTCGTACGGGCCAGCAGGTCCGGGTGGCCGTCGCCGGTCAGGTCGCCCGCACCCGCCACCTTGTTGAACACGTGCCAGCCGCCGGACGCCCAGCCGGTCGGCGTGGAGCCGTGCGTGGTCGCGGTGTGCAGCTGGATGCCGCCCTGGGTGTTGATGGTCAGGAGCTCGGGGCTGCCGTTCCCGTCGAGGTCGCCGACCGGCACGACCTCCTTGTGCTCGTCGACGTTCTTGATCTCCCCGGTGATCGGGAACTCGGCGGTGGCGCCGGAGTCGTAGCGCACCGACCAGCCGCCCCACACGTTGCGCAGGAGGAAGTCGTCCTTGCCGTTCCCGTCGATGTCCAGGCGCGGGGAGACGGCCGCCGCGGCCTTGCCGGCGGTCTTGGCCTTCGGGGCGGCGACGGCGCCGCCCGGCTGCGGGACGGCCTGTGCGGCGGCGGTCGACTTGCCGGGGACCACCGGCGGCTCGGAGGCGAGGGCCTGCCCGGCGGTGATCATCCCGGTGGCCAGGGCGAGGGCGGTGCAGGTGAGTACGCGCAAGCGGCGAGAGGTGGTGCGGGCGTTCATGAAAGTGTCCCCCAGGACTGCTGTCTCGACCTCCCCCCCTGGGAGGCAAGATGAAATCTAGATCATGCAAAACCCCTGGTGGAAGGGGGTTTTGAGGGCCGGGTGGTGCTGCGGCGGCGCGGTGACGGCGCTGTGACGGGCCGGTGACAATCGGGTCGGGAAGGGGGCGTTCCGATACTCGGGAAGGGGCGGTCCGATACGAGGGCCGACACGAGGGCCGATACGACGCGGGGTCGGACACGACGCCGGCCCGCCCCACCGAGGCGGTGGGACGGGCCGGCGTCGTACGACGGGGCGGGCGGATCAGCCGCGCAGCTCCTCGGCGACCAGCTCGGCGATCTGGACGGCGTTCAGCGCCGCGCCCTTGCGGAGGTTGTCGTTCGAGAGGAACAGCGCCAGGCCGTTCTCGGCCGTCTCGTCGGTGCGGATGCGACCCACGTACGAGGCGTCCTTGCCGGCGGCCTGGAGCGGGGTCGGGATCTCGGAGAGCTCGACGCCCGGGGCGTCCGCCAGCAGCTCGTAGGCGCGCTCGACGCTCAGCGGTCGCGCGAAGCGGACGTTGACCTGGAGCGAGTGGCCGGAGAAGACCGGCACGCGCACGCAGGTGCCCGAGACCTTGAGCTCCGGGAGTTCGAGGATCTTGCGGGACTCGTTGCGGAGCTTCTGCTCCTCGTCGGTCTCGAAGGAACCGTCGTCGACGATCGAGCCCGCGAGCGGCAGCACGTTGAAGGCGATCGGACGCTTGTAGACGCCCGGCTCGGGGAAGGCCACGGCCTCGCCGTCGTGCACCAGCGCGGTGGCCTCGCCCGCGACGGCCTTGACCTGGCCGTCGAGCTCCGCGACACCCGCGACGCCCGAGCCGGAGACGGCCTGGTAGGTGGTGGCGATCAGCGCGGTCAGGCCGGCCTCGTCGTGCAGGGGGCGCAGCACGGGCATGGCGGCCATGGTGGTGCAGTTCGGGTTCGCGATGATGCCCTTGGGGCGGTTCTTGATCGCGTGCGGGTTGACCTCGGAGACGACGAGGGGGACCTCGGGGTCCTTGCGCCAGGCCGAGGAGTTGTCGATCACGACGGCGCCCTGGGAGGCGACCTTCTCGGCGAGGGCCTTGGAGGTGGCGCCGCCGGCGGAGAAGAGCACGATGTCCAGGCCCGAGTAGTCGGCCGTGGAGGCGTCCTCGATGGTGATCTCGCGGCCCTCCCACTCCAGCGTCGAGCCCGCCGAACGGGCCGAGGCGAACAGCCGCAGCTCGTCCACCGGGAACTTGCGCTCGGCGAGGATGCCGCGCATGACTCCGCCGACCTGTCCGGTGGCTCCGACGATTCCGACCCTCACGGTGACTCCTCTTGGTACGTACGACGCGGGCGCGCGTGGAGCCATCATGCGTTCGACCCCACGAGCCTTGTCCAATCCATTGTCCGAGGTGCGGACGGTGTCCTGAATGTGAACCCCCGTGACGACTCCGTGGCGGGTGTGTTGCACCACCTCGAAAGGGCCGTTTACCCAGCTCAGAGCCGATTAGCGTCCGATCGGGCCGTGACCGTTATCCGGACACGGCGTATCGGACATCGAAACGACTGACTCGGGGAGAACCATCGTGCGAGCCATCCGCCACCGCCGCGGGCCCATACCGGCGCCGGCCGCCCTCGCGGCCGTCGCCGTCGCCGCATCCGTCCTGCTCACCTCCACCCCGGCGAACGCCCACGGGCCGCGCCAGGGAGCTTTGGCCAAGGAACTGGTCGAGGAGGTCACCGCCCGCGGGGCCTACCGGCACCTGGCCAGGTTCCAGCAGATCGCCGACGCCAACGGCGGCAACCGGGCCGCGGGCACGCCGGGCCACGCGGCGTCCGCCGCGTACGTCCACGACACGCTCAAGAAGGCCGGCTACCGGGTCTCGTACCAGGACTTCGACATCCACGAGGCCCACACCAGGACGGAGAAGGCCACCGTCGTCGGCGCCGGGGGCCGCGAGCTCGCCACCGCCGCCTTCACCTTCACCCGGTCCACCCCGGCCGGCGGGCTCACCGCCCCGCTCGCCCTCGCCCGGGTCGACGAGACCCCCGGCTGCGAGGCCGAGGACTACGCGGCGGGCTCCTTCGCCGGAAAGATCGCCCTGGTCAAGAGAGGCGCGTGCACCTTCTTCGAGAAGGAGAAGGCGGCCGTGGCGGCCGGCGCGGCCGGGCTGATCGTCTACAACCACAGCGGCACCACCCCGGTGCGCGGCACCTTCTCCTCGCCCGCCGAGGGACTCGTGCCGAGCGCGGGCATCAGCCTGGCCGACGGTGAGGCGCTCGCCGCGTC
Source organism: Streptomyces sp. NBC_00513 (assembly GCF_041431415.1). Classification (GTDB taxonomy): domain Bacteria; phylum Actinomycetota; class Actinomycetes; order Streptomycetales; family Streptomycetaceae; genus Streptomyces. The sequence goes on along the minus strand of NZ_CP107845.1, from coordinate 2,966,460 downwards.
GGCCGCCGCGGGCGAGGTGACGATCCGCCTGGACCTGGACCAGGAGCACGTCAAGAAGACCACCCGGAACGTGATCGCGGAGACCAGGGGCGGCCGCTCCGACCGCGTCGTCACCGTCGGGGCCCATCTGGACTCGGTTCCCGAGGGCCCGGGCATCAACGACAACGGCTCCGGCTCGGCGGGTCTGTTGGAGGTCGCCCTGAAGCTGGCCGAGGAGACGCGCGGCGGGAAGGGCGGACAGCCCGCCAACAAGGTCCGCTTCGCGTGGTGGTCGGCCGAGGAGCTCGGGCTGCTGGGTTCGGAGCACTACGTGGCGAGCCTGTCCGAGAAGCAGAAGAAGGACATCGCCCTCTACCTGAATTTCGACATGATCGCCTCCCCGAACCCGGCGCAGTTCGTCTATGACGGCGACGACTCGGACAAGACGGGCGAGGGCGCCGGTCCGGCCGGGTCCGCGCAGATCGAGTCCCTGATCAACGGCTTCCTCGACAGGAAGGGCAAGCCGCACGAGGGCAGCGACTTCGACGGCCGCTCCGACTACGGCCCGTTCATCGCGAACGGCATCCCGGCCGGCGGCACGTTCACCGGCGCCGAGGGGATCAAGACGCCCGAGCAGGCCAAGCGGTACGGCGGCACGGCCGGCGCCCCGTACGACCCGAACTACCACGGGGCGGGGGACACGCTGAAGAACGTGGACCTCAAGGCCTTCGACACGAACCTCGACGTGATCGCGCACGCGGTCGGCACCTACGCCGCCGACCTGAGGTCGCTGGGCAGGTAGGCCCGGGGCGGCGGGAACGCCGAAGGGGCGGGCGCTCGGTTCGAGCGCCCGCCCCTCCGTCATGCGATCAGCCGGTCGCCGTTACGGCAGGACCTTCTCGATCTGCACGCTGCCGGTGCCGGCGGCGGTGCCGCGGGCGTTGAGCAGCTTGACCTGGCCGAAGAACTGACGGCCCTCGGGAGCCGCGCTGTTGACCAGGACGTTCGCCGAGACCTGCGCGGAGGCGCCGGTGGCGAGGTTCACCGCGGCGGCCTCGTCGACCTGGACGGAGCCCAGGGCGGCCGAGAAGAACACGTCGCGGTAGTCGTACGTGGTGGTACCGGCCGGGATCGCGTAGCCGATGACCTTCACGGAGTAGGTGCCGGCGGCCGGGTTGACCAGGCTCACGGCCTCCTCGGAGTCGCCGTCGGCGGAGGTGCCGACCTTGACGCCGTCCTTGTAGACCTCGAGGTCGAGGTCCGCACCGGTGTCGGAGACCTTGCCGATCGCGACGTCGAGGCGGGAGACGCCCTCGCCGATCGTGACCTCGCTGGTCTGGGTCTCACCGGCGGCGATGGTCGGCTTGGCGACCTTCGCGGAACCGAGCGGGCCGCCCTGGAGCTTGCCGCCGGAGATGGCCGCGGCCTCGTTCTTGACGGTCAGCTGGACCGGCGCCGGGGTGCCCTGCTTGACCTCGGGCAGCACCTTGACGGCCGGGTCGAAGACCGCGCCGAGGACGGAGACGTCCAGCTTGTACGGGTTGTCGAGCAGCGGCGACGTGCGACGCGACTCGACCTCGATCTCCCAGACACCGGGCTGCGGTTCGGCGTACGACCGCAGGTCGGGGCGGCAGGTGTTCGCCGGGTTGTTGTAGTTCGGGTAGCACTGGGTCGTCGCGCTGTCCTCGACGCCCACGCCGTACGGGTGGATCGAGATGAAGCGCGTCTGGCTGCCGTCCTTCAGACCGCCCAGGGCGACCTCAAGGGTCTTGGCGCCCTGCGGGACCGTCACGAAGTACGACTTGTGGCTGTTGCGCTGCACCGAGGAGGTGTCCGACAGCGTGAAGGACGGCTTCGCCAGCGGGGTGGCGGCGACGACCGTGGTGAGGATCTGCTTGTCGATGCCCTCGGTGGTCGGGTCGTCGAGCTGCAGGATGCCGCTGTGGACGCCGGCCGACTTGGCGTTGGCCTCGACCTTGATGGTGACGGGCTTGTTCAGCGGCAGCGTGACGTAGTCGTAGCCGCCGATGACCTTGAAGGTCCCGTCGTTGTTGCGCCAGGTCAGGTCGTGCCGGGTGCCGTACTTGACGCCCGTGGTGCGGGTGACGACGACGTCGTAGACCTTCTTCTGGCCGACCTTCAGGCCGCCTTCGCGGTCGTAGACGCCGGTGCCGAAGCCCGGGGTCTTCAGGAACTGGTCGATCGCGGTGTCGACCGGGGCCTTGACCGTGAACTCCTCGGCCTTGGCGTTGCGCTGGATGGACTCCCACGCGCCGACGACGTCGATCAGACCGGAGCCCTGGGCGTGCGCCGGGACGTCGGCGATCTTCTTCGCGGTGCTGGTGAGCGCCACCCGCAGGCTCGCCGGGGTCAGCGCGATGTGCTGCTGCTTGGCGGCCGAGATCAGCAGGGCGCTCGCGCCCGTCGCCTGCGGCGAGGACATCGAGGTGCCCTGGAGCATGGAGTAGCCGGCCGGCAGGGTGTAGCCCGCCTCGGCCACCGGGGAGCCGGGCAGCCAGGTCTGGGTGGTGTTGATGGCCGCGCCGGGGGCGGTGATGGTCGGCGTGAAGCCGCCGTCCTCACGCGGACCGCGCGAGGAGAACGGGAACATGTTGTACTTCTTGCTCACGCCGGAGCCGTAGTTGGCGGCCCAGGTGTCCTTGGAGACGGCGGCACCCACGGAGATGACCTTGTCCGCGAGACCGGGGTCGCCGATGGTGTTGACACCGGGGCCCTCGTTGCCCGCCGAGATGACGAGCTGGACACCGTAGGTGTCGATGAGGTTCTTGTAGAGCTCGGAGCGCGCGTTGTTGCCGTCGTTCAGCGCCGGCAGGCCGCCGATCGACATGTTGACGATGTCCACGCCGCGGTTGACGACGAGGTCGATCATGCCCTCGGTCAGCGCGATGTTGGTGCAGCCGCCCGACCAGGAGCAGGCGCGCGAGGAGACGAGCTTGGCGCCGGGCGCCTCGCCGTTCATCTTGCCGCCGAAGAGGCTGTTGGCGGCGGTGATGCCGGCGACGTGCGTGCCGTGCTCGGACTCGATGATCCCGACGTTGACGAAGTCGGCCTTCTTGCCGACCCAGTCACCGCCCAGCGGGTCCATCGGGACGTCCTTGCGGATCTCGATCACGAACGGGATGCGCTCGGCGACATCGGTCGCCGGGTTGTCCGTGCCGAAGTAGCCGATCTGGTAGCCGTCCTTGTACGGCTTCATCGGCTCGTTGTTCGTGAAGTCGCCGTCCTGGTCGGTGTCGACGCGGACGGTCCCGGCGACCGGGTCGTAGAGCAGGCCGAACCGGTCGGTGGTGTCGCCGTCGCGGTTGACGTCGCCCTTGGCGTCGCCGGTCGCGGTGATCGACTCGCTGAAGCGGCTCCACTGGAAGGTGCCCTCGGGGGCCTTCCAGCTCTGGCCGCCCGCGGTGAAGCTGCCGCCGGCGGGGGTGACCGGGGTGATCTGGGCGCGCCAGGTGGCGTCGTTGTCCGTGATCGGGTCGGTCGCGGTGACCCAGTCGACGATCTTGCGCTCGCCGGTGGTGGTCTTCTGCAGGGCCGGGTGGCCGAGGTCGACACCCGAGTCCATGATGCCGATGGTCACGCCGCGGCCGTCGGCCTTCGGGTTCTTCTTGACGAAGTCCACCGCGCCGGTCTCGAAGGACGGGTTGTACGGGTTCTTCGCGGGGGTGTCCTTGCCCGGCGCCGGGTAGGTCTCGGCCGCGGTCTTCTTGGCCTTGCCGGTCTCCTTGCCCGCGTCGGGACGCGGGTCCGGGAGCTGGATCTCGTGCCGCAGGTCGATGCCGTGCACCGAGGACAGCTTGCCGGCCGCCTTCAGCGCGGCCTCGGCCTTGTCGGTCGGCAGGGTGGCGCGTACGTAGCCCAGCTTGTCGTACGTCCGGCCCACCGAGGCGCCCTGGACGGCGTCGAGCTGCTGTGCGACCTGCTTGGTCTCGCCCGGGGCGGTCGCGACCATGACGGTGACGTTCTTGTCACCCTTGGCCTTGGCCTCCTGGAGCAGTTCGGCGTCGGCCGAACCGAGCTTCTGGTCCGCGGACTTGACCGGCGCGGAGGAGCCGGGGTCAGTGGCTCCCGTCGCGGCGAAGACGGGAACGGCTCCGGTCGCGCAGAGCGCGGCCACCAGGCCTGCGGCGGCCGCGACGCGGGCGACGCGTCTGGCGCCGGGTATGGCCCCGGGCGTGGAGCTGGGGGATTCGAGGGTCATCAGCATCCCTGGCTAAGTGAAAGATACGGTCCGGATTTCGGTGCCGGATGACCGGTCAGCTTTGCGCAAGTGACAGCTGTTTGGGGAGTGTTGTCATTGACCGAGACCTGACATGGCGGACTCCCGCCGGCGCGCGGAACCCGCCATGGGCCCCGGACCAGGGCATAGCGGGACGCATCGCAGGGGTCAGAGAGTGGATTTATCGACTTACCGGTCGCATGTCGGCATCACGGTGGACTTCAGCCGTGGGGCAGGTGTGACAACTTTCGAGCGTTCAGCGCTCGCGCGTGCGCGCGTTGTGTCGCGGGCCCTCGACGCGGTCGCCGCACGCCGTCGAACACCACCGTCGGGTGCCGTCGCGCGAGACGTCGTGGAAGTGCAGCCCGCACGTCGGCGAGGCGCACACGCGGATCCGATCCGCGGCGCCGGCCGCCAGGTCCAGGTGGCCGCGGACGGCGATCCAGGCCGGGCCCCAGGTCGGATCGGCGAACTCGGCGCGCTCGCCCGCGCCTTCGGCGGTGAAGGTGATCCGGATCCGGCCGTGCTCCAACACGGCGTCGAGCAGGGCCCGCGCGCTCGCGTCGGCCGGATCCGCTACCGCCCGCGTCAGGGCCTCGCGGGCGGTCAGCAGGTGGACGAGGGTCGCGGCGTCGGCTCGGAAGCGGTCGGCCAGACCGGCGCTCTCCAGCCAGACCGCGAGCCCTTGCACCCGGGTCAGCCCGGCGGCGCCCGCGAAGAGGTCGACGGGCTCCCCGTCCTCGACCCAGCGGGTGTTCAGCAGGTCGAGCGAGACCGGCTCGCCGGTCAGGGGGCGCGGGTCCGCCCCGGTCCCTGTCGTCATGTCCTCGCCTCCCGCCGCCCCTCGCCAACCCTGCGAGGGTACGTGACCGCTCCGCCCCGCCGGTGGTCCCGCGTACGGGGCTCGGACGCCGTCCCGCACTCGGGTGCCGTCCCGTACTCGGGCGCTCGGGCGTTCCGCGCTCACCGGGGGAGGACGACCAGGTAGGCCGCGGGCTCGCGGTCTCCCGACGCCGTCAGGGCCGTCCGTACCACCGAGGCCTGCTGTTCGGGCCAGTCGCGGAGCTTGCGGGGGGTGAGGTGCAGGACGGTCACCCCGAGCCGCTCCAGCGCCTCCCGCTTGCGGACGCACTCCGCCCACTCCTCGTCCTGGTCCTGGCGCGGGGCGCGGGTGTCGATCTCGATGGCGACGGCCTGCTCGGGCCAGTACGCGTCGACCCCGCCGAGGTGCGGGCCGCCGGGCAGCCGCAGGTCCACGTTCCAGACGGGCTCGGGCAGGCCGTGGCCCCGAACGAGCTGGTACAGCCGGTCCTCGGCGATGGCCCGGCCCTCGGCGAGCAGGGATTCGACGGCGTCGACCACGTGGGGCCGGTTCAGCAGCCGGGCCACGGTCAGCTCCCGGACGACGGCGGCCGGTTCGCAGTGCCCGCCGCGCACCGCCTCGCTCAGCAGGCGGCGTACGACCCCGGCGTCGGAGATCCGGGCGACGGCGTCGGCGACGGCCCGGGCGACGGGGGCCAGGGGGAGGCCGGACACCTCCTGTGGCCGGGGCGGGGTGTGGGACCGCAGGATCCGCACGTCGCCGGTGGAGCGCAGCCGGCGGGTGCCGGGTACGAGCACGTCGATGTGCGGGAGTCCGGCGAGCGGGGGAGCGGAGGTGAACCGGTACAGGGCCAGGGCCGCCATGCCGGTGATCATGGCCTCGCCGGCGGCGCGGCGGCCCGCGTAGAGCAGCGCCGCGTGCAGTCGCTCCTCGCTGGTCGCGGCGCCCGAGTGGAGCAGGAACACCCCGGGCAGGATCTGCCGCCAGGGCCGCCCGGCGGCGTCGGAGGCGCTGACGCCGTGCTCGCGGAGCTGCGCGAGGGTGAGCACGCGGGGACGGCTGCCGGTGAGGTGGGCGAGGGGGAGGGGCGTGTTGTGGTTCATGTGCCGGAGGTTCCCGCACGGCGGGCGCCCGCTAACCCTTGTTACAGTCCCGTCGACAAATCGGGACAACACCGCACTAAAGTACGGACGTTCGACTGCCGATAGCGCCGTTCGTCCGAGGCCGTTCACCTGCGCGGATCCGGGCGCCGGCCCAGGCCCGCCGCCCGGCCCCCGCCCGGCCCGCGACCTGCCCGCGCCCGCCTCGCGTACGAGGCGGGCGCGGGTTCCGGGGCGGCGCGGGGCCTAAGCCGTCGTCGCCGCCGCGTCACAGGCCTGGGCGCGCAGGGCACGGGCCAGGTCGTCGCGGGACTCCAGGACCAGTCGGCGCAGCGCCGGCGGGGCCGACTCGTGTGCGGCCAGCCACGCGTCGGTGGCGTCGACCGTGCTCTGCGAGTCCTGGAGGGACGGGTACATCCCCTTCACCACGTGCATGCCGATCTGGATCGAACGGTCGGCCCACACCCGCTCGATGGCCTCGAAGTAGCGGCCCACGTACGGGGCCAACAGCCCCCGCTGCGAGGACTGCTGGGAACCGGAGATGGTCGCCTCGACCAGCGCGTTCGACAGCGCGTCCGATTCCACGACCGCGGCCCACGCCTGGTCCTTGACCGCGGCCGACGGGCGCGCCGCCAGGCACCGGACCTGGTGCCGCTTGCCCGACGCCGTGTCGTCGCGGGCGAGTTCCGCGGTCAGGGCCGCCTCGTCCACCGCCCCGTGTGTCGCCAGCGGCAGCAGGAAGTCCCAGCGCAGCTCCTGGTCCACGTCCAGCCCGTCGATCCGCGCCGAACCGTCCATCAGCCCCAGCAGCAACTGGAAGTCGCCCTCGGTCGCCGCGCTCGCCGCGAAGAACCGGGCCCACGTCAACTGGGACTCGGAGCCCGGCTCGGACATCCGCAGTTCCTGGAGCGCGACCGCCGACAGCACCCGGCCGCCCTGCTCGCGCCAGTCCGCCGCCGCGTAGTGGGAGACCGCCGACAGGGCCTGCGCGTGCAGCTGCTGGAGCACGCCGACGTCCGTCTCGCGCCCCGCGTGCGCCAGCACCAGGGACACGAAGTCCCGGGCCGGCATCAGCCCGTCGCGGGTCAGGTTCCACAGCGCCGACCAGCACAGGGCCCGCGCCAGCGGGTCGGTCAGGCTGCCCAGGTGCGAGCGCAGGGTGGACAGTGAGCGCTCGTCGAAGCGGATCTTGCAGTAGGTGAGGTCCTCGTCGTTGACCAGCACCAGGTCGGCCCGCTCCTGCCCGGCGAGTTCGGCCACGGCCGTCCGGGCGCCCGCCACGTCCGTCTCGGCGCGCGCGAAGCGCACCAGGGCGCCGTCCTCGATCCGGTACAGGCCCACCGCGACCCGGTGCGGCCGGAGTTCGTCGCCCTCCTGCACCACCGCGAGTTCGGTGATCCGGCCGCCCGCGTCGTGGGTCACCACCGGCGTCAGCGCGTTCACGCCGGCCGTCTGGAGCCAGGCACGCGACCATTCGGCCATGTCCCGCCCGGATACCTCGCCGAGCACCGACAGCAGGTCGTCCAGGGTGGTGTTCCCGTACGCGTGCGCCTTGAAGTAGCGCCGCGCGCCCTCCAGGAACGCCTCCCGGCCCACGTACGCCACGAGCTGCTTGAGGACCGCCGCGCCCTTGGCGTAGGTGATCCCGTCGAAGTTCAGCTTCGCGTCCTCCAGGTCACGGATGTCGGCCGTGATCGGGTGCGTGGACGGCAGCTGGTCGGCCCGGTAGGCCCACGCCTTGCGGTTGTTGGCGAAGGTCACCCACGCCTGGTCGAAGCGGGTGGCCTCGACGAGCGCGAAGGAGCCCATGAAGTCCGCGAAGGACTCCTTGAGCCACAGGTCGTCCCACCACTTCATCGTGACGAGGTCGCCGAACCACATGTGCGCCATCTCGTGCAGGATGACGTTCGCGCGGCGCTCGTACGAGGCCTGCGTGACCTTCCCGCGGAAGATGTACTCCTCCCGGAAGGTCACCATCCCCGGGTTCTCCATCGCGCCGAGGTTGTACTCGGGCACGAAGGCCTGGTCGTACTTCCCGAAGGGGTACGGGTAGTCGAACAGCTCGTGGAAGAGGTCGAAGCCCTGCTTGGTGACCAGGAAGACGTCGTCCGCGTCGAAGTGCTTCGCGAGCCCCTTGCGGCACATCGCGCCGAGCGGGATCGTCAGGTCCCCGCGCGTGTAGGTGTCCGTCACGTAGTGGTACGGGCCGGCCACCACGCAGGTGATGTAGGTGGAGATCGGCGCGGTCTCGGCGAACCGGCGGGTCAGCCCCTCGCGGGACTCCTCGACGCCGTTGCTCCACACCTGCCAGCCCTCGGGCGCGGTCACCTCGAAGCGGTACGGGGCCTTCAGGTCGGGCTGCTCGAAGTTCGCGTACACCCGCCGGGCGTCCGCCGGCTCGTACTGGGTGTACAGGTAGACCTCGCCGTCCTCGGGGTCGACGAAGCGGTGCATGCCCTCGCCGGTCCGGCTGTAGGCGCAGTTCGCGTCCACGACCAGGACGTTCTCGGCGGCCAGTGCCTCCAGGGCGATCCGGGAGCCGTCGAAGACGGCGGCGGTGTCCAGCTCGGTCCCGTTCAGGGCCACGGAGTTCACCGAGGGGGCGATCAGGTCCGCGAACGTGGTGGAGCCGGCGGCGGCCCGGAAGCGGATCGTCGTCACCGAGCGGAAGGTCCGGGGGCCCTCGGCCGGCTCGGCCTCGTCCACCGCCGACCGCAGGTCCAGGACCACCTCGTACCCGTCGACGGACAACAGCGCGGCCCGTTCGCGGGCCTCGTCACGGGACAGATTCTCTCCGGGCACGTGCACTCCTTCGTGCGTGATCGTCGTCTTCCGTCGAATCCTCGCACGGGGGGAATGCGGGGGGTCCCGGGCTGGTTGGGGAGGGGGAACACGACCAGAGACGCCTTATGTGACTTGAGGAGAGACATGCCCGACACGCAGGTGCGCGAGAAGACCCCGGTCGATTTCTGGTTCGACCCGCTCTGCCCCTGGGCCTGGATGACGTCCCGCTGGATGCTCGAAGTCGAGAAGGTGCGCGACGTCGAGGTCCGCTGGCACGTGATGAGCCTCGGCGTGCTCAACGAGAACAAGCTGGACGAGCTGCCCGAGTCCTACCGCAAGCTCCTCGGCCCCGAGGCCTGGATCCCGGTCCGCGTGGTCATAGCGGCGCAGCAGAAGCACGGCTCCGAGCTGACCGGCAAGCTCTACACGGCGCTCGGCACCCGTATCCACAACGAGGGTCGCGGCAACACCCCCGAGGTGATCGCCGAGGCGCTGGCCGAGGTCGGTCTCCCGGTGGAGCTGGCCGCGTACGGAACCTCCGACGAGTACGACGAGGCCCTGCGCGAGTCGCACAACGAGGGCATCAACCGGGTCGGCCAGGAGGTCGGCACCCCGGTGATCTCCGTGCCCGGCGACAACGGCAAGGACGTCGCCTTCTTCGGTCCCGTCGTCACGCCCGCCCCGCGCGGCGAGGACGCCGCCCGCCTGTGGGACGGCACCCTGCTCGTCGCCTCCACCCCGGGCTTCTTCGAGATCAAGCGGACCCGCGACAAGGGCCCGTCGTTCGAGTAGTCCCGCGAGCGGTACCCGGCCGGTCCGCCGGCCCGACACCACGAAAAGCCCCCGCGAGTCACGTCCTCGCGGGGGCTTTCCGTTGGACACGCCCGCACGTGAAGGTTGAGAAGACGATCACGAGGCGGACGGGACGGTGGCGCCGATCAGCCCTTGGCGGGGATCAGCAGCGGGGTGTTGGCCTTGGCGTCGGCGTACCGCTTGGAGACGTCCTGCCAGTTGACGACGTTCCACATGGCCTCGATGAAGTCCACCTTCTGGTTCTTGTACTGAAGGTAGAAGGCGTGCTCCCAGGCGTCGAACACGAGGACCGGCACGGAGGCCTGCCCGACGTTGCCCTGGTGGTCGTAGACCTGCTCGACGATCAGTCGGCCGCTGATGGGCTCGTACGCCAGCACGCCCCAGCCGGAGCCCTGCGTGGCGGACGCGGCGAAGGTCAACTGCTTCTTGAACTTCGCGAAGGAGCCGAACGACTCGGTGATCGCGTCGGTGAGGTCGCCCAGGCCGTCGGCCGCGGTCGGCTCGCCGCCGCCCTCGCCGGTCTTCGGGCTGGCCATGTTGTGCCAGTAGATGCTGTGCAGGATGTGGCCGGAGAGGTGGAACGCGAGGTTCTTCTCCAGGCCGTTCAGCGCGCCCCAGTTCTCCTTGTCGCGCGCCTCCGCCAGCTGCTCCAGCGTGTTGTTGGCCCCGGTGACGTAGGCCGCGTGGTGCTTGTCGTGGTGCAGCTCGATGATCTGCGGATTGATCACCGGCTCCAGCGCCGCGTAGTCGTACGGAAGCTCAGGAAGCGTGTAGATGGCCATGCGTGTATCCGGTCCCCTCAGCGTGCCAACCGCTCATGGTGCGACAGTTATTGCAATCAATGCGCAACTGCACGCTAGCAGTATCTATTCCTGTCGACGAGTAAGGGTTGCCTCTCTTGTCAAGACCGCCGGAACGCCGAAAGCCGGGCCCATGCGATCGCATGAACCCGGCCTTCGACCAGGGGTGGAGCGGGGGTGGAACGGCGGTGGAGGAGCGGCGGAGCGGGAGGTGTCGGAGGGTCAGACCGTTTCGCGCGACCCCGCCCGACGCTGCATCACATAGCCGGTGACCGCGAGGGCGACGGTCAGTCCGCCGGTGAAGAGGACCTGGACCCGCGTGTCGTCACCGCGGACCATCAGCGCCAGCACGCCGACGACCCCGGCCAGCGCCACCCAGGTCAGGTACGGGAAGCCCCACATCCGCACGACCAGCTTCTCGGGGGCCTCCCGCTCCAGCCGGCGGCGCAGCACGAACTGGGAGACGGCGATGAAGCCCCAGACGACCAGGATCACGCCGCCGACCATGTTGAGCAGCCAGGCGAACAGGGTGTCCGGGTACCAGTAGGACAGCAGCACGGTGACGAAGCCGAAGCCCGAGGAGGCGAGCACCGCGCGCCGGGGCACGCCCCCGGAGGCCTTGCCGAGCGCCTTGGGGCCCTGCCCGCGGGCGACCAGCGAGTAGGCCATGCGGGAGGAGCCGTAGATGTTGGCGTTCATCGCGGAGAGCAGCGCGATCAGGATGACCACGTTCATGATCTCGCCGGCCGCGGGGATGCCCAGGTGGTCCAGGGTCGCGGCGTACGGTCCGTCCTCGGGCACCGCCGGGTCGTTCCACGGCAGCAGGGTGACGATGACCAGCATCGAGCCGACGTAGACGATCGCGATCCGCCACATGGTGGTCTTCACGGCCTTGGCGACGCCCTTGACGGGGTTCTCCGACTCGGCCGCCGCGATGGTCACCGTCTCCAGGCCGCCGTACGCGACGACCGAGGCGAGCAGACCGACCAGTAGGCCGTCCATGCCGTTGGGCAGGAAGCCGCCGTCGTGGACCAGGTTGGCGGAGCCGGGGGAGGAGGTCCCGGGCAGCAGGCCCAGGACGGCGAGCACGCCCAGGCCCAGGAACAGCGCGATGGCGCCGATCTTGAGGGCGGCGAACCAGAACTCGAACTCGCCGAAGTGGGAGACCGCCGCCAGGTTGGACCCGCAGAAGAGCGCCATGAACGCCAACACCCACATCCACGAGGGGGTGCCCGGGAACCAGCCCGTCATGATGTGCGCCGCGCCGATCGCCTCGATGGCCACGCCCACGCACAGCAGGGTCCAGAACATCCAGCCGGCCGTGAAACCGGCCCACGGGCCGATGGCGCGGTCGGCGTGCACGGAGAAGGAGCCGGAGGCGGGGTTGGCGGCGGACATCTCGCCGAGCATCCGCATCACGAACATCACGAGGATTCCGGACGCGGCGTACGCGATCACGATCGACGGGCCCGCGGCCGCGATGCCGGCCCCGGAGCCCACGAAGAGCCCGGCCCCGATGACCCCGCCGAGGGCGATCATCGAGAGGTGGCGCTGCTTGAGGCCGTTGCCGAGGGGGGAGGACCCCGGTTCGGTCGGCGGTGACTGCCGGTCGGACGGGTTCAGGGTGCTCTGACTCATGGGGGTGGTGCCTTGTCCGGTGCGGGGACGGGATGGGGCCCAGTCTGCCGATCGTCCGATAACCGGACGTTCGCCGTCCAGCATGCGGACTCTCGCCTCACGGGACGTGATCACCCCCGCGCGTACGCGGAACAGGCCCGGGACACCGGTCCCGGGCCTGTTCCGCGTACGTCGGCGAGCGGGCTCAGGGCCGCCGGGCCCGCAGCTCCCGCACTCCCGCCACGACCAGCACCGCGGCGGCCGCGCCCGTGGACCACAGCAACTGCGGCCGCGCCGAGTCGTCGAACAGCATCAGGACCAGCACCACGGCCATCCCGACCAACGCCGCCCACGTCAGGTACGGGAACAACCACATCCGCAGCGTCAGCCGCTCCGGCATCTCCCGCTCCAGCACGCGACGCAGCCGCAGCTGCGAGACCGCGATCAGCGCCCACACGAACAGCAGCACCGCGCCGACCGCGTTGAGCATGTAGAGGAAGACCGTGTCCGGCCACAGCAGGTTCAGCACCACCGAGACGAACCCGAACGCCACCGAGGCGAACACCGCCCGCCGCGGCACCCCGCCGCCCGAGACCCGCAGCAGCCCCTTGGGCGCCTCGCCCCGCTCGGCCAGCGAGAACACCATCCGCGAGGACCCGTACAGGTTCGCGTTGAGGGCCGAGAGCAGCGCCACGAAGACCACGATGTTCATGATCTGACCGGCCGCCGGGATGCCGATCGAGTCCAGCACGGCCACGTACGGGCTCTGGCCCGGCTCCAGGGAGTCCCACGGCAGCAGGGTCACGATGACCACCATCGAGCCGACGTAGAAGAAGAGGATGCGCCACACCGCGCTGCGCACCGCGCGGGCGACCGAGCGGGCCGGGTCGTCGGACTCGGCCGCCGCGATGGTGACGACCTCCAGGCCGCCGAAGGCGAAGACGACGGCGAGCATGCCGGCGACCACGCCGCCCATGCCCTGGGGGAAGAAACCGCCGTGGCCGGTCAGGTTGGCCGCGCCGATCGGGTCGGTGTCGGGCAGCAGCCCGAGGATGGCGAGGGTGCCCAGGATCAGGAAGAGGACGATCGCGCCGACCTTCAGCGCGGCGAACCAGAACTCGAACTCGCCGAAGTTCTTCACGGCGGCCAGGTTGCTCACGGTGAAGACCACCATGAAGATCAACACCCAGATCCACTGGTCGACCGACGGCACCCAGCCGTTCGCGATCTTCGCGGCGCCGGTCGCCTCCACGGCGAGCACCACGACCAGCAGGAACCAGTACAGCCAGCCGGCGGAGAAGCCGGCCCACCGTCCCAGGGCCTTCTCCGCGTACACGGAGAAGGATCCGGAGGCGGGCATCGCGGCCGACATCTCGCCGAGCATCCGCATCACGAGCATCGCGAGGACGCCCGCGAGCAGGTACGAGCAGATGATCGCGGGGCCGGCGATGCCGATGCCGGCGCCGGAGCCGACGAAGAGCCCGGCGCCGATGACGCCGCCGAGGCCCAGCATGGTCAGGTGGCGCTGCTTCAGGCTGTGGCTGAGGGGTTCGGAGGGGAGCTCACCCGTGGTGGCGGGCGGGTCGGGCAGGAGGTCGCGCATGAGGAGTGCTCGTACTCTCGTTCGGCCTGGCGGCGGTGGGGGCTCCGCGACTGGTTGGAGGGAACCTACAGTCTCGCTGGAGGCCGTCCATCCGCGCAAAACGGACGTGCGGGCGGTAGTTGCTCGTGATGCGGATCACTTCAACTGGGGTGTGACCCGGGCTCTTTGTGTACTCCCCACCAAACCGGGGAGTACGGCTTTGTCCCGGCCGGCGGTGGGGCGGAGCCCTGCACCGGACTAACGTCGGTGATCGTCCCGTCACCACCACCCCCGGAGCCTCCCGATGAGCACCGCTTCCGTCTCCTTCCGGCCCGGCGCCGTCCTCGCCGACCTGCTGCCCGCGAGCCGCGTCCGTGACATCGCGCTCGTCGTCGGCGGCGCCGCGCTCACCGGCATCGCCGCGCAGATCTCCGTGCCCGTCCCCGGCTCCCCGGTCCCGGTCACCGGCCAGACCTTCGCGGCCCTGCTGGTCGGCACCGCGTTCGGCGCGCGCCGCGGCTTCCTCGCGCTGGCCCTGTACGCGCTCGTGGGCATGGCGGGCGTGCCGTGGTTCGCGGGCGGCACCTCCGGCGCGGGCGGCGCCTCCTTCGGCTACGTGCTCGGCATGCTGCTCGCCGCCACCGTCGTCGGCGCCCTCGCGCGGCGCGGCGCCGACCGCTCGGTCGCGCGCACGGCGGCCACGATGGTGCTCGGATCCGCGCTCATCTACGCCGTCGGCGTGCCCTACCTGGCGCTGTCCACCGGGATGTCCTTCGGCGCGGCCGTCGCGGCGGGCCTGACCCCGTTCCTGCTCGGCGACGCGCTCAAGGCCGCGCTGGCCATGGGCGCCCTGCCGGCGGCCTGGAAGCTGGCCGGCCGCCGCGGCTGATCCCGTACGCGTCGACGACGCAGCCCCCGGACCGCGAGCGGCGGTCCGGGGGCTGCTGTCGTTCACGGGCGATCGATCGCTCAGACGCGCGCGGCGGCCTTGCGGCGCATGTCGCGCACCACGCCGATGGCCAGCACCACGGCCGCCACCAGCAGGGAGAGCAGGACGACCTGGCGGTTGTCCTTGTCGTAGACCATGTAGGCCAGGACGAAGGTGATCATCCCCGCGGTGGCCCAGGTGAGGTACGGGAAGAGCCACATCTTGACGGTGAGCTTCTCCGGGGCCTCGCGCTCCAGGATCTTGCGCATGCGCAGCTGGGTCAGGCAGATGACCAGCCACACGAAGAGGGCGATGGCACCCGAGGAGTTCAGCAGGAAGCTGAAGACCGTGTCCTTGAAGGCATAGTTGAAGTAGACGGCGACGAAGCCGAACACCACGGAGCCCAGGATGGCGGCCGTCGGGACGCCCCTCTTGTTGACCTTGGCGAAGACCTTCGGGGCGTCACCGCGCTCGCCCAGCGAGAACGCCATGCGGGAGGCGGTGTACAGGCCCGAGTTCAGGCAGGACAGCACGGCGGTCAGGACGATCACGTTCATGATCTGGCCGGCGTGGGCGATGCCGATGGAGTCGAGGGCGGCCACGTAGGAGCCCTTGTCGACGATCGACTTGTCGTTCCACGGCAGCAGGGTCAGGACGATGAAGATCGAGCCCAGGTAGAAGATGCCGATGCGCCAGATCACCGAGTTGGTGGCCTTGGTGACCGCGCGGCGCGGGTCCTCGGACTCGCCGGCGGCCAGGGTGACGATCTCGCTGCCCATGAAGGAGAAGACGACCATCAGCACACCGGTGAGGATCGAGCCCCAGCCGTTGGGCATGAATCCGCCCGCGTCGGTGAGGTGCGCGAATCCGGCGCCGGGGTTGTCCGAGCCCGGCAGCACGCCGAAGACGGCCAGCATGCCGATGATCACGAACGCGCCGATGGCGACGACCTTGATGCCCGCGAACCAGAACTCGAACTCGCCGTACGAGGCGACCGAGCCGAGGTTGGTGACGGTCAGGACCGCCATGACGATCAGAGCCCAGGCCCACTGCGGGACGGCCGGGACCCAGCCTTCGAGGATCACCGCGCCGGCGGTGGCCTCCACGGCCAGCACGACGACCCAGAAGAACCAGTACAGCCAGCCGATGGAGAAACCGGCCCAGCGACCGAGCGCGCGGTCGGCGTAAGCGGAGAACGAGCCCGAGTTCGGGCTGGCGGCGGCCATCTCGCCGAGCATCCGCATCACGAAGACGACCATGGCGCCGACGAGTGCGTACGAGACGAGGATGGCGGGACCGGCCTTGGCGATGCCGCCGCCGGAGCCGACGAAAAGACCGGCGCCGATGACGCCGCCAATGGCGATCATGGACAGGTGGCGGTTCTTGAGACCGGCCTTCAGACCGTCGGAGGGCTTGGCGTCGCCGGGGGTGCCGGAGGGGTCGCCTGCCTTCTGAAGGGTCGTCGTGGAGCTCATGGACGATTCCTTAGGTTCTCGGGTTGCGAGCCCCGGCATTCAAACCTGAGTTACCTCCAATACGGAAGAGTTTCTTCCGATGGTTGCCTTGGGCACAAGGTCCGGGACGAAGGTCCCGACCCGTCCTGTCTGGGTTCTTTGGGTTTATTTGAGGTTGAGAAGTGATTTACGCGACACCCGCTGCGGGCCGCGGGTCCGGCTCGTGCCACACTCGACCCATGCGCGTGTACCTCGGATCCGACCATGCCGGCTTTGAGCTCAAGAACCACCTGGTGGACTGGCTCAAGAACAACGGCCACGAGCCCGTCGACTGCGGGCCCCACATCTACGACGCCGTCGACGATTACCCGCCCTTCTGCCTGCGGGCCGCGGAGCGGACCGCCGCGGACGGCGAGAGCCTCGGCATCGTGATCGGCGGCTCCGGCAACGGCGAGCAGATCGCCGCGAACAAGGTCAAGGGCGTCCGCGCGATCCTCGCCTGGAGCGTGGAGACCGCCAAGCTCGGCCGTGAGCACAACAACGCCAACGTGATCTCCGTCGGCGGTCGGATGCACACGCAGGACGAGGCCCTCAGCTTCATCGAGGCCTTCCTGGCGACCCCGTACTCCGGCGAGGAGCGCCACACCCGCCGCATCGACATGCTCTCCGCCTACGAGCTGACCGGCGAGCTGCCCCCGATCCCGGCCCACCACCCGCAGGCCTGACACCCCTCCGCCGTGCCGCCGGAAAGCCCCGGTGGCGCGGCGGTTTCATGCCGCCGTCCGGCCGCGCGGCGCCGCCGCGGCGCGTCCGCCCGGCCGCCCCGTCGTCGAGGCGTCCCGTCGTCCCGTCGTCGTGTCTCAAGGAGCAGCGCCGTGCCCGAGGGGCATACGATCCACCGCCTCGCCCAGGACCACACCGAGCGGTTCGCCGCCCGCCCGGTCCGGGTCAGCAGCCCGCAGGGCCGGTTCGCCGAGAGCGCCGCACTGCTCGACGGCCGGGAGCTGGAGAGCGCCGAGGCGCACGGCAAGCACCTCTTCCTGGAACTCGGGGACGCCTGGATCCACATCCACCTCGGCCTCTTCGGCAAGCTCGGCTTCGGTCCCGCCCCGGCCCCGCCCGCCACGGACACCGTGCGGCTGCGCCTGCTGAACGCGGACCACTGGGCCGACCTGCGCGGCCCCACCGCCTGCGCGCTGATCGGCGACGGCGAGAAGAAGGCGATACACGACCGGCTCGGCCCCGACCCGCTGCGCCCGGACGACGACCCGGACCGGGCCTGGGCGCGGATCTCCCGCTCCCGCACCACCGTGGCGGCCCTCCTCATGGACCAGAAGGTGATCGCGGGCGTCGGCAACGTCTACCGCGCGGAGGTCCTCTTCCGCCACGGGATCGACCCGTACCGCCTCGGCAGGGACCTCACCCGCCGCGAATGGGACGCGATCTGGGCCGACCTGGTCCTGCTGATGCGCGAGGGCGTACGGAACAACCGGATCGACACCGTCCGCGACGAACACCTGCCCGAGGCCATGGGACGCCCGCCCAGGGTGGACGACCACGGCGGTGAGGTGTACGTCTACCGGAGGGCGAACATGCCCTGTCACATCTGCGGGGGCGAGATCCGCACCGCCGATCTCGCCGCCCGCAACCTCTTCTGGTGCCCCGACTGCCAAACGCGCTAGCTGTATTGACCCGCAGGGTTGTTAACACGGTTGATGGGTGGGTTGCCGTCGAGTGCGGTGTGGCAGCGGTGGTGGTTGTAGGTGTGGAGGAAGTCTGTCAGGGCTTCGGTCCGTTCCTGGTTGGAGGTGTAGGGCCGCAGGTAGGCCCACTCGTCCAGCAGGGTGCGGTTGAAGCGTTCGACCTTGCCGTTGGTCTGAGGCCGGTAGGCGCGGGTGAGTTTGCCGCTGGCGCCGAGCTCGGCCAGGACGTTCTTCCAGGCCAGGCCCTTGCGGTAGGCCCACGCGTTGTCCGTGAGGACTCGTTCGATGCGGGTGATGCCCTGGGTGTGGAAGAACGCGGCCGCGCGGGTGAGGAAACCCGCGCAGGTCGCGACTTTCTCGTCGTTGTGGATCTCGCTGTAGGCGAGGCGGGAGTGGTCGTCGACCGCGGAGTGGATGTAGTCGAAGCCCATCTGGCTGCGGGTGGCCCGGCCGGCCTGGCGGCCCAGAACCTTGTGGCCGCCGCCGTCGGGGATCCGGCCGAGTTTCTTCACGTCCACGTGGATGAGTTCGCCTGGGTGGTCGCGTTCGTAGCGGCGGATCACAGTGCCGGTCGGACGGTCCATGAACGCGAGGCGGTGCATGCCGTGGCGGGTCAGGATCCGGTGGACGGTCGAGGCGGGCAGCCCCAGGACCGGGCCGATGCGGGCGGGGCCCAGTTTGCGTGCCCGCCGCAGGTCACAGACTCTCGTCTCGACGTCGGCGGGGGTCCGGTGCGGCGTCGTGCGGGGCCGGCTGGAGCGGTCGTGGAGCCCGGCCTCGCCTTCGGCCCGCCACCGTCGCATCCACTTGTGGGCGGTGGCCCGCGATATGCCCATCTCGGCGGCCACGTGGGCGACCGGTCGGCCCGATACGACGCGTTCGACCAGCAGACGCCTACCGAAGACGGTCAGCCGGGCATTACGGTGGGACACGAAGACCTCCGTCGTGCAATGGGTTCCTAGACAGCTCCCACCACACCGGAGGTCTTCGTCATGTTCAAGACCCGCCGAGTGTCAACAACGCTCGTGATCAATACAGCTAGCGCCCGACCGGGCGCCGCCCGCCGGAACGCGTGCGGCAATCGCGACCCGTGCGGCAGTCGGAGCCCGTGCCGTGCCGCGACCCGGGCGCCCGCCGGAACCCGTCCCGCGCTAGAACCCGTGCGGCAGCCAGGGGGCCACATCGCCCCGGAAGGCGCGCGAGGCCTCCGCCAGGGCGCCCGGGCGCAGCTCGCGGACCCGCCCGGCGGCGGCCAGCGAGCCCAGGGTGATCCCGCCCAGGTAGGCGGACCCGAGCTCCCGGACGGACAGCTCCAGCTCGGCCGGCTCGGCCGTCCGTACGCAGGACGCACCGCCCTTCTCGTCGACGGTCAGCCGCCACCGCCCCTCGTTCCACGGGCAGAACGCGTCCTCCACCTCCAGGACCACGTCCAGCGGCGCCCCGTACGCCCGCGCCTCCAGCGCCGCGCTGACGTCCACGAGTCGCACGTGCAGCGTGTCGCGCGGGAACGGCCGGGACCGCCGGATGTCGCTGACCAGGTGCAGCACCGGATCGTCGACCGGCCGCCTGGTCGCCCGTACGGAAGAGGTCAGGTCGATCTCGAAGAGGTAGCGCCACAGCGCGGCCGTGGCCGTCGGATCCAGCGCGTCGAGGTCGGCCAGATCGACGCGGCCCTCGGCGCCGGTCAGCTTCCAGTCGGGCTTCACCCGATAGCGCGCGTACCCGACCACCTCCCCGTCCGGGCGTTGCGCCACCACGCACTTCAGCGGGGACGCCCCGTCCCGCATGCTCTCCGGGTCCAGCAGCGCCTGCCGTTCCCAGCCCGGCTGCCGGGCCGGCATCCCGGGCCGCCGGGGGACCAGCTCGGCGTACACCCGCTCGCAGTCGGGCAGCGCCTTCTCCGGGTCCACGAGCCGCAGCACGACCTCGTCCGTGCCCGGCGGCACGGCGAGCCGCACCCGGACCGTGTCGATGTCGACGGCCAGGCCGTACGCGCCGGTGCCGTAGCCGAATCGCCCGTAGATCGCCGGTTCCGAGGCCGTCAGCACGGCGAGCGCCTCACCACCCGCCCGGATGTCGTCCAATTGGCGGCGCATCATCGACGTCAACACCCCGCGCCGACGGTGCGTCGGCGCCACACCCACCATGGTCACCCCCGCCGCCGGCACCACCGAGCCGCCGGGTACGGAGAGTCGGAAACTGAACGCGCCGGCCGAACCCACGCAGGTCTCGCCGTCCCAGACGCCGAGCGAACGCTCGTTCTCCGTCAGAGACTTGTACAGTTCCCGCTCCGCCGGGGATTCGGGCACACCACCGAACGCCAGTTCCAGGTGGTCGTACCAGGCATCCCACTCATCAGCCTTCAATACGCGCGTCTCAAGAGCCGTATGGCCATCCTTACCAGGGCATTCCGTCCCAGTCGAAATGATTTCGACCGGCGATGTGCCTCAGGTCCGGGGGTACCCCTGCGCACGCACAGCCAGGATGGATAGGGTCCCGATGCAATGGCCGGAGCACGTGTGGAGACGCTCATGGCCCGGACACGCATGCTGTGGCACCGGGCCCGCACCACCCTGCGCAAATCGGCGGTCGACTACTTCCGCGGCGACGGCTCGGACTGGCTCGCCTTCGGCGGCCTGCTCCTGACCATTCCCGCCATCGCCTGCGGCACGCTGATGATGCCCGTCTGGTTCTCGCCGGCCGCTCTGGTCCTGCCCATCGTCGCCGGCGGCCTGCTGCTGAGACCCGCCAGCCTGCTCGCGCTCTACGCCGCCTCCGCCGCCGCCCTGATCGTCGAGGCCCTGGTCCTCGGCCCGTACACCCAAGGCCCCGCCCGGGTCACCCCGGGCACCGTGCTCGTCGTCGCCGCCTGCGGGTTCTTCGGTCTGGTCATCGCCCAGTTCCGCAGCCGCGTCGGAGTGCCCTGGCGGCGCGGCGGCACCATGCTCTTCGACCTGCGCGAACGGATCCGGGTCCAGAGCAAACTGCCCTCCCTGCCACCCGGCTGGCATCGCGAGATGGCCCTGCGCCCGGCCGGCGGACAGTCCTTCTCCGGCGACTTCGTCGTCGCCGCCCGCACCAACGGCGGCCGCACCCTGGAAATCGTCCTGACCGACGTCTCCGGCAAGGGCATGGAAGCCGGCTCCCGCGCCCTCCTGCTGTCCGGCGCGTTCGGCGGCCTCCTCGGCGCCCTCCCGCCCCACGGCTTCCTGCCCGCCGCCAACGGCTACCTCCTGCGCCAGGACTGGGAGGAGGGCTTCGCCACCTCCATCCACCTCGTCCTGGACCTGGAGAGCGGCGACTACGAACTGCTGTCCGCCGGCCACCTCCCCGCCCTCCAACTCTCCGCCGGCACCGGCCGCTGGCAGGAGGTCTCCGGCGAGGGCCCGCTCCTCGGCGTCTACGACGGGGCCGAGTTCGAGCCCGCCCGCGGCAACCTCCGGCGCGGCGACGTCCTCATGCTCTTCACCGACGGCCTCGTCGAGACCGCCGACCGCGACATCAGCGAGGGTATCGACCGCCTCACCGGCGAAGCCGACCGCTACGTCGCCGCCGGCTGGGAGGGCGCGGCCTGGCACCTCATCGAGAAGGTCGCCAAGGACGTCAACGACGACCGCGCCCTGCTGCTCATCCGCCGCTCCATGTGACCCGGTGGTGGGGTTTACCCCACCACCGACCCGCCTGGTTCCGCCATGGTCCGCACCCCGACGTGCTCCGTAGCGTCGGAACCACGATCAGGACCTGATCGGCGGACACGGACGAACGGGCACACCATGGGGATCCTGCGGAACAGGCGGCGGCGCGAGGAGCGGGAACCGGCGGACGCCCGGTACGGATCCCCGTCCCCCACGGACGCCCCGTACGGCACCCCGCCGCCGCCGGCCGCCGCCGCCGTCGAACTGCGCGGCGTGCGGCGCCGCTACGGGCGCGGCGGCGGCGCCGTACACGCCCTGCGCGGCATCGACCTCAGCCTGCCTCGCGGCAGCTTCACCGCCGTCATGGGCCCGTCCGGCTCCGGCAAGTCCACCTTCCTCCAGTGCGCCGCCGGCCTCGACCTGCCCACCGAGGGCTCCGTCCGCCTCGGCGGCACCGAGATCACCGGCATGAACGAGAACCAACTGACCGAACTGCGCCGCAGCCGCCTCGGTTTCGTCTTCCAGGCCTTCAACCTGCTGCCCTCCCTCACCGTCGAACAGAACGTCCTGCTCCCGATGCGCCTCGCCGGCGGCGGATCCGCCCGCCAGGGCCGGGCCCACGCCGCCGAACTGCTCGCCCGCGTCGGCCTGGAGGGCAAGGGACACCGACGCCCCACCGAACTCTCCGGCGGCCAACAGCAGCGCGTGGCCATCGCCCGCGCCCTCGTCACCCGCCCCGACGTGATCTTCGCCGACGAACCCACCGGCGCCCTCGACACCACCACCGCCGCCGAGGTCCTCGACCTGCTGCGCACCGCCGTCGACTCCCTCGGCGCCACCGTCGTCATGGTCACCCACGACCCCGTCGCCGCCACCCACGCCGACCAGGTGCTCTTCCTCGCCGACGGCCTCATCGCGGACCGGCTGCCGCGCACCGACGCCACCACCATCGCCGCCCGGATGCGCACCCTCACCACCCGCCCCGCCCTCGCGGGAGCGGCGGCCTGATGCCCACCCCGAACGGACTGGCCCGCGCCGCACTGCGGTTTCGCCCCGCGGCGTTCGCCGGCACCTTCATCGCCCTCCTCCTGACCGTCGCCATCGTGTCCGCCTGCGGAATCCTGCTGGAGAGCGGACTGCGGGCGAGCGTCCCGCCCACCCGCTACGCCCAGGCCCCCGTCGTGGTCGCCGCCGACCAGCGGGTCCACCTGCGGGCCGGCGCCGGCGAGGGCACCTACGAGGTCACCGCCGCCGTCCCCGAACGGGCCCGCGTCGACGCCGCCCTGCTGGAGCGGCTCACCCCGCTCGGCCGGACCGTCCCCGACGTGAGCTTCCCCGTACGGGACGACGCCGGAGCCACCCTCGACGCCTCCGGCTGGGGCTCCACCGCCTTCACCGGCGAACACCTCGCCACCGGCCGGGCCCCGACCCGCCCCGGAGAGGTCGCCCTCGGCACGGCCGGCCCCGACCGGATACGCCTGGACACCCCCGCCGGCCCCCGCGAGTTCCGCGTCGTCGGACGCGCCGACCGGCCCGGAGCCTGGTTCTCCGACACCGAGGCCCGCGCCCTGTCCGGCCACCCCGACGCGCTCGACGCCATCGTGCTCCTCGACGCGGACCCGCGCGCCGACACCCCGGCGGTCCGCGCCGCCGTCGGGAACCGCGCCCAGGTCCTCACCGGCACCGCCCGCGTCATGGACCCGCGGCTGGAGGGCGCCAAGGCCCTGCTGTCCGGCCTCGGCGGCTCCTTCGGCGGCGTCGCCACCCTCGTCGCCGTCTTCACCGCCGCCGGCACCGTCGCCCTCTCCGTCGGCCAACGCTCCCGCGAGTTCGCCCTGCTGCGGGCCATCGGCGCCACCCCCCGCCAGATCCGACGCACCGTCGCCACCGAGGCCCTGCTCATCGCACCCGTCGCCGGCGCGCTCGGCTGCGTACCCGGCATCGCCCTGGCCTCCTGGTGGTTCGGGCAACTCCAGGGGAAGGGCGCCATCCCCGACGCCGTCGAACTGTCCGTCTCCTGGATCCCCCTGCTGTCCGCCATCGGCATCGGCCTCGCCACCGCCCTGCTCGCCGGCTGGGCCGCCGCCCGCCGACCCGCCCGGATCCGGCCCGGACAAGCCCTCGCCGCGGCTGCCGTCGAACGCCTGCGCCCCGGCTGGATCCGCACCCCGCTCGGCCTCGCCGCCCTCGCCGGCGGGATCGTCTGCGCGGGCCTGGCCGCCGGGAACACCGGCGAGGACGCCGCCAACGCCTCCCTCGGCGTGGTCATGCTCTTCATGCTCGCCGTCGCCCTGCTCGGCCCGCTCGTCGCCCGCGCCTGCGCGGCCGTGTTCGGCCTCCCGCTGCGCGCCACCGGACCCGCCGGCCGCCTGGCCGCCGCCAACTCCCGTACCAACGCCCGCCGACTCGCCTCCGCGATCACCCCCATCGTGCTCGCCATGGCCTTCTCCTCGACCCTCGTCTTCCTGCACACCAGCCAGGACCGGGCCACCCGCCAACAACAAGAGGCCGGACTGATCGCCGACCACGTCGTCACCGACCCGCGCTCCACCGACGGCGGCATCGCCGTCACCCGGACCTCCGTCCTCGCCGTGATGGGCTCCGGCGCCGACCGGTGGCTCCAGTCCGCCACCGCCCAGGGCGTCTCCGGCGACCCGACCCCCGTCCAGGACCTGGGCGTACGCTCCGGCTCCCTCGCCCGCCTGCGCCCCGGCACCGTCGCGGTCGACCGCAGCCTCGCCGACTCCGCGCACGCCTCGGTGGGCGACCGCATCGACCTGCGGCTCCCCGACGGCACCCCGACCCGCCCCGAGATCACCGCCGTCTACACCCGCGGCCTCGGATTCGCGCAGGTCACCCTCCCCGCCGCGGACCTCGCCGGGCACACCACCTCGGGCCGCCCCACCGAACTCCTCGTCCGAGGCCCCGTACCGGCCGCCGCCGGCCCGGCGATCCCCGCCTCCCGATGGACCGCCGCCCAGGACCTCGACCGCGCCCTCAACGCCTGGGCCAACACCACCATGGCGGCCGTACTCGGCGGTTTCGCGGCCGTCGCCGCCGCCAACACCCTCGTGATGACCGTCCTCGACCGCCGCCGCGAACTGCGCATGCTGCGCCTCGTCGGCTCCACCCGCCGGCAGGTCCTGCGCATGCTCCGCTGGGAGGCCCTGCTGATCACCGGCGCGGGCATCACCCTCGGCTCCGCCATCGCCCTGGTCACCCTGATCCCGCTGACCAAGGCCGTCACGGGCGAGGGCCCGTACGTCCCACCCCTGGTATACGCGTCCTTCGCGGCGTCCGCACTGCTCCTCGGCCTCACCGCCACGGCCCTCCCCGGCCGCCTCCTCACCCGCCGCCCGTCGCCGACGACCTGACCCGCGGTCCGGGGGAGGGGGCATCCCCCCGGGGGCTCAGGGGGCCGGGCCAATCCCACCCGATTGGCCCGCCCCCGAAGCCCCGCGAAGACCTAACGTGCCCCCATGCACCACACGCTCGCCGCCGACCTCGCCCGTCTCCCGGACCTCCTCGACGCCACCCGCCGGGCCGCCGTCGAGGCCCTCGCCGGCCTGGACGCGCGTCCCGTCGTACCCCCGCGCCCCACGACGGATCCGCATCCCGAACCCCTCCCCGTCCACGGGGCCGGCGCCGCAGCCGCCCTGGACGCCTTCCAACACCGCTGGGCGCCCCTCCTGTCGGCCTCCGCCGGCCCCCGCTACCTCGGGTTCGTCACCGGCGGCGCCACCCCCGCCGCCCTCGCCGGCGACTGGCTGACCGCCGCCCACGACCAGAACTCCAACTCCGCCCTGGACGGCGCCGGCCAAGACCTGGAACGCGAGACCGTCTCCTGGCTCCGCGACCTCTTCGGCCTCTCCGACGCCCACACCGGCACCTTCCTCAGCGGCGCCACGATGTCCAACACCACCGGCCTCGCCATCGCCCGCGAATGGGTCGGCGAACGGCGCGGGATCTCCGTCTCCGAGGACGGCGCGGCAGCGCTCGGCCCCGTCCGCGTCCTCTCCGGCGCCCCGCACTCCTCCATCGCCAAGGCCCTCTCCGTCCTCGGCCTCGGCCGCAACGCCCTGGTGCCCGTCCCCACCCTCCCCGGCCGGGAAGCCGTCGACCCCGCCGCCCTGGACCGGGCCCTCGCGGACACCCCCGGCCCGGCCGTCGTCGTCGCCAACGCCGGCACCGTCAACACCGTCGACTTCGACGACCTCCGCGCCATCGCCGCCCTGCGCGAACGCCACGACTTCTGGCTCCACACCGACGCCGCCTTCGGCGCCTTCGCCGCGCTCTCCCCGGAACACGCCCACCTCGTCGACGGACTCGACGCCTCGGACTCGGTCTGCGTCGACCTGCACAAGTGGCTGAACGTCCCCTACGACAGCGCCGTCCAGTTCACCCGACGCCGCGACCTCCAGGCCCGCGTCTTCCAGAACGCCGCCGCCTACCTCGGACCGCTCGGCGAACACCCCGACCTGGTCCACCTCACCCCGGAGAACTCCCACCGACTGCGCGCCCTCGCCGCCTGGTTCACGCTCCGCGCGTACGGCCGCGAGGGCCACCGGGAGATCGTCGAACGCGACATCGCCTGCGCCCGCTCCCTGGCCGCGGAACTCGCCGAGGACCCGGCCTTCCGCATCCTGGCCCCGGTACGCCTCAACGTCGTCTGCCTCACCCTCGCCGAGGCCCCCACCGCGGCCCGCCTGACGGCCCTGCGCGAAGCCGTCCAGACGGAGGTCTTCCTCACCCCCACCGTCTACGCGGGAACCCCCGCCCTGCGCGCCGCGTTCTCCAACTGGCGTACCACGCAGGCGGACGTACGCCGAGCCGCACAGGCTCTCCGTACGGCGACAAGGGAGCTCACATGACGGATCGTGCCCTGACCCTCATCGAGGTCGAGGCCCTCGCCCGCGCGGCACACGAGGGCCAGACCGACAAGGCCGGCCGCCCCTACGCCGAGCACCTCGCGGCCGTCGCCGAAGGCGTCCGCCTGCGCGGAGGCACCGCCGAACAACAGTCGGCGGCCTGGCTCCACGACGCGATCGAGGACGACGCCCTCACCCCGGACTGGCTCGAATCGGCCGCTCTGCCCACCCCCGTCAAGGACATGGTCCTCGCCCTCACCAAGATCCGGGGCGAACCGGTCGAGGGGTACGCCGCCCGCATCCTCGCCACCCCGGGCGCCCTCCTGGTCAAGGAAGCCGACCTGGCGCACAACGCCGACCCGGTACGCCTGTCCGTACTCGACGCCCCCACCCGCGACCGCCTGTCAGCCAAGTACGCGCACGTGCGCTCCCTCCTCGGCCTCACCACCCCGTGACCCCCGCGCCGCGCCCGAAACACGCGCCCCTCACATCCCATTGACGGCAAAGTCACCATGCCCATTCCTCACGGGACGGATAGTCAGGCCCGGTTGGTGGGAGGATGGTGCGTGTGGGGGCATGGGCCCCAGGCCGACCAGGGGACGACCGAAGGTGTGATCAGAAGTGGCCATTTCGCTGTCAGTGGTGGTTCTGTTGGCGATCATCCTGGTGATCCTGATCCGCGGCAAGCACATCAAGGCCGGCCCCGCGATCATCGCGGTCCTCTTCGGCTTCTTCCTGGCGTCCAGCTCCATCGCCCCGGACGTCAACCGCTTCCTCAACTCCCTGGCGGACACGATCGCCGGCATCAAACTCTGAACCCCAGGTCACGGCAACCGAACGAGCCGGCCGCACCACGGCGCGCCCGGCCCGTCCGCCACACCCCCCCCCACGCCCCGACGCTTCAGCCCGTCACCAGGTGACGATCGTCGCGCGATAGTGCGAACCGATCACATCACGGTCGAGCCCGACCCCCTCGGGAACCGCCGGCGCGCGGGAGTTGACGTCGCGCATGGGCCACAGCACCGCCCGCGCCGCGCTGGTCTGCCGGCACGCCAGTGCCGATCGGGACCGGTTGATCGCCGACGCGTCGAGCGGGCTCGTGAAAAAGGGGCGCAGGAGCAAGGAAGAGTCGCAAGAACAAGAAGAAGGATGCCCGGGGCGCGCAGGAAGATCCACGGCGCAAAGGGCGCGCAGGGGACACGGAGAGCCGGTCTCGCCCCCCCCCGGAACGGCGAAGGGCCAGGTCGAGGAGGTGATCCTCTGACCTGGCCCTTTCGGCTTCAGAGCGGGTGACGGGAATCGAACCCGCGTAGCTAGTTTGGAAGACTAGGGCTCTACCATTGAGCTACACCCGCAAGACGTGCGACGCAGGTCCGGGGACTGCGGCACGGACAGCATCCTAGCGGGTCGCGGCGGGGGATCGCACACCGCTTTCGGCGGCGGCGTCGTGTCCGGTGTCGGTCCGCGGCCACGCGCGTGCACGCCTCTGCGGGAAACGCGCGCGTCGGAGGGTCTCCGGGCATGTACCCTACGTGTCGCACCGACGGGGTGTGGCGCAGCTTGGTAGCGCGTCCGCTTTGGGAGCGGAAGGTCGTCGGTTCGAATCCGGCCACCCCGACCAGCCAGCCTTACCCGCACGATGATCGCGTTCGATGATCGCGTTGTGGGCTGATTGCCGCTTGCGGTTACTATGCAAGCTGCGTGCCCGTGTGTCTGATGCCGGGCCGAATCCGCTGAACCGCTGAATCACAGCGTGACGGCAGAACCCCCAGCAGTCAGCCACAAGGAGACCGAACCGTGAAGAGCGCCGTGGAGACCCTGAACCCGACTCGGGTTCGGCTCACTGTTGAGGTGCCCTTCGAGGAGCTCAAGGACAGCCTCGACGCGGCCTACAAGAAGATCAACCAGCAGGTCACGGTGAAGGGCTTCCGCAAGGGCAAGATCCCGGCCCGCGTCATCGACCAGCGCTTCGGCCGCGGTGCGGTGCTGGAGGAGGCCGTCAACGACGCCCTCCCGAAGTTCTACACCGAGGCCGTCAACGAGGCCGACCTGAACCCGCTGGGCCAGCCCGAGGTCGACATCAAGGAGCTGAAGGACGGCGAGCTGCTGTCCTTCACCGCCGAGGTGGACGTCCGCCCCGAGATCGAGATCCCGGACTACGCGGGCATCGAGGTCGAGGTCGACGCCATCGACGTCTCCGACGAAGAGGTCGAGACGGCCGTCGAGCAGCTGCGCGGTCGCTTCGCGTCCACCAAGGACGTCGAGCGCGCGGCCGAGGACGGCGACGTCGTCACCATCGACCTTGAGGCCAAGGTCGACGGCGAGGTCCTCGAGGACGGCGTCGCCCAGGACGTCTCCTACACCATCGGCTCGGGCGAGCTTCTCGAAGGCATCGACGAGGCCGTCAAGGGCCTGGAGGCCGGTGGCGAGGCCACCTTCACCTCCCAGCTGAAGGGCGGCTCCGCCGAGGGCAAGGACGCCGAGGTCACCGTCAAGGTCACCAAGGTCTCCGCCCGTGAGCTGCCGGAGCTGGACGACGAGTTCGCGCAGATGGCGAGCGAGTTCGACACCCTCGACGAGCTCAAGGCGGACAGCCGTACCCGCCTGGAGAACCAGAAGCAGTACGACCAGGCCACCCAGGCCCAGGAGCGCGTCCTGGAGAAGTTCCTGGAGCTCGCGGAGATCCCCGTTCCGGAGAAGCTGCTCGCGGACGAGGTCCAGACCCGCAAGCACAACCTGGAGCACCACCAGCTCGGCCAGATGGGCCTGACCATCGAGAAGTTCCTGGAGATCCAGGGCAAGACGGTCGAGGAGTTCGAGGCCGAGACCGGCGAGCAGGCCGTCAAGGGCATCAAGACCCAGTTCCTGCTGGACGCCCTGGTCAACAAGGAGAAGCTGGGCGTGACCCAGGAGGAGCTCACCGAGCACCTCATGCGCCGCGCGCAGTCCTCCGGCATGTCCCCCGACCAGTTCGCCCAGGCGGTCGTCGAGGGTGGCCAGGTTCCGATGCTGGTCGGCGAGGTCGCTCGCGGCAAGGCCCTCGCGGTCGTCGTCGAGAAGGCCAAGGTCACCGACACCAACGGTGAGGTCGTCGACCTGTCCGACGAGGACGAGGACGAGGCCGCCGTCGAGGCGAACGCCGAGGTCGTCGAGGCCGACGCGGACGCCGACGCCGACGAGGCCAAGGCCGACGAGGCCAAGTAACACCTCGGGCGACGCCTCGCGCGGAGCCCGCCCCGCATGGCTTGAAACATGCCCCGAAGGGCCCGGACGCAGCAGCGTGCGGGCCCTTCTGCGCTTGCCGGCGACGGCTCTGACCTTGCGCTCCGAGCGAACAGTTCGGGAAGCGGGATGGCGTTGTCCCACCTGCGCGTTAGGGTCCATGAATACGAGGGCACGGGAGTACCCGAAGCCGGCGGACGTCGTCCGTACCGGTTGGTCCGCGCCCCAGAACGAGACGCTGAGACGGCATGTGGCCGTCGGAGACGAGCAGGTGGATACGTGACGAATCTGAAGCCTTACGCCGCGGGTGAGCCGTCCATCGGTGGCGGCCTCGGCGACCATGTCTACAACCGGCTGCTCGGCGAGCGCATCATCTTCCTCGGCCAGCAGGTAGACGACGACATCGCGAACAAGATCACGGCGCAGCTCCTGCTCCTGGCCGCCGAGCCGGAGAAGGACATCTTCCTGTACATCAACAGCCCCGGCGGCTCGGTGACGGCCGGCATGGCGGTCTACGACACCATGCAGTACATCCCCAACGACGTCGTCACCATCGGCATGGGCATGGCGGCCTCCATGGGCCAGTTCCTGCTGACCGGCGGCGCCAAGGGCAAGCGCTTCGCCCTGCCGAACACGGACATCCTGATGCACCAGGGTTCCGCCGGCATCGGTGGCACCGCGTCCGACATCAAGATCCAGGCCCAGTACCTGCTGCGCACCAAGCAGCGCATGGCCGAGATCACGGCGTTCCACTCGGGCCAGACTGTCGAGGCGATCATCCGCGACGGTGACCGCGACCGCTGGTTCACCTCCGAGGAGGCCAAGGAGTACGGCCTCATCGACGAGATCATCTCGGCCGCGTCCAACGTTCCGGGCGGCGGCGGCACCGGGGCCTGATCCCCGGCGAGCACCGTCAGTCCCCAGTCGACAGCCCGCAGAACGCCACCAGGATGGTGAACACCCAGATGCACATGAACAACCTCTCTCCCGCGAGCGGCCTTTACACCGGCGCTCAGGTGGACAACCGCTACGTCATCCCGCGCTTCGTCGAGCGCACCTCGCAGGGCGTGCGCGAGTACGACCCGTACGCGAAGCTCTTCGAGGAGCGCGTGATCTTCCTCGGCGTGCAGATCGACGACGCCTCCGCCAACGACGTGATGGCGCAGTTGCTGTGCCTGGAGTCGATGGACCCGGACCGCGACATCTCGATCTACATCAACAGCCCCGGTGGCTCCTTCACCGCGCTGACGGCGATCTACGACACCATGCAGTTCGTGAAGCCGGACATCCAGACGGTCTGCATGGGCCAGGCGGCCTCCGCCGCCGCGGTCCTGCTCGCCGCCGGCAGCCCCGGCAAGCGCATGGCCCTTCCGAACGCCCGTGTGCTGATCCACCAGCCCTCCGGCGGCACCGGTCGCGAGCAGCTCTCCGACCTGGAGATCGCGGCCAACGAGATCCTGCGCATGCGTGACCAGCTGGAGACCATGCTGGCCAAGCACTCGACGACGCCGCTGGAGAAGATCCGCGACGACATCGAGCGCGACAAGATCCTGACGGCCGAGGACGCCCTGGCGTACGGCCTGATCGACCAGATCGTTTCCACCCGCAAGAGCAACGCGGTCTGATCCTTGCCGCCAGTTGGCGTGGGCGTGTCGTCGGACGAGGCGATGTGAACCACGTCAAGGGGGCCCCGCAGGGGCCCCCCGGCAAGGTACCGTCGGATATGAGGCACCAGGAGCGCTGAACCAGGCGTCTCCCAGGCGAAGGGGAAGCACCTCGTGGCACGCATCGGTGACGGCGGCGACCTGCTCAAGTGCTCGTTCTGCGGAAAGAGCCAGAAGCAGGTGAAGAAGCTCATCGCAGGACCCGGTGTGTACATCTGCGACGAGTGCATCGACCTCTGCAACGAGATCATCGAAGAGGAACTCGCGGAGACCTCCGAGGTTCGGTGGGAGGAACTCCCCAAGCCCCGTGAGATCTACGAGTTCCTGGAGAGCTACGTCGTCGGCCAGGAGCCGGCGAAGAAGGCGCTCTCCGTCGCGGTCTACAACCACTACAAGCGGGTCCAGGCCGGCGAGAACGGCGGCGCGCAGGGCCGGGACGACGCGATCGAGCTCGCGAAGTCCAACATCCTGCTGCTGGGCCCGACGGGTTCCGGCAAGACGCTGCTGGCGCAGACGCTGGCCCGCATGCTCAACGTCCCGTTCGCCATCGCCGACGCGACGGCGCTGACGGAGGCCGGCTATGTCGGCGAGGACGTCGAGAACATCCTGCTCAAGCTGATCCAGGCGGCCGACTACGACGTCAAGAAGGCCGAGACCGGGATCATCTACATCGACGAGATCGACAAGGTCGCCCGCAAGAGCGAGAACCCGTCGATCACCCGCGATGTGAGCGGCGAGGGCGTGCAGCAGGCCCTCCTGAAGATCCTGGAAGGCACGACGGCCTCCGTCCCGCCGCAGGGCGGGCGCAAGCACCCGCACCAGGAGTTCATCCAGATCGACACGACGAACGTCCTCTTCATCGTGGGCGGCGCGTTCTCGGGTCTGGAGAAGATCATCGAGTCGCGCGCGGGCGCCAAGGGCATCGGCTTCGGGGCGACGATCCGCTCGAAGCGCGAGATCGAGGCGAGCGACCAGTTCCACGAGGTCATGCCGGAGGACCTGGTGAAGTTCGGGATGATCCCCGAGTTCATCGGCCGTCTGCCCGTGCTGACCTCCGTGCACAACCTGGACCGCGAGGCCCTGCTCCAGATCCTGATCGAGCCGCGCAACGCCCTGGTCAAGCAGTACCAGCGGCTGTTCGAACTCGACGGTGTGGAACTGGACTTCGAGCGCGAGGCGCTGGAGGCCATCGCCGACCAGGCCATCCTGCGCCAGACGGGTGCGCGAGGCCTGCGCGCCATCATGGAAGAGGTCCTGATGTCGGTGATGTACGAGGTTCCGTCCCGCAAGGACGTGGCCCGCGTGGTCATCACCGCGGACGTGGTCCGCTCCAACGTCAACCCGACGCTGGTCCCGCGGATCGTCCCGAAGGACCAGGGCCCGCACGAGAAGTCGGCGTAACGGCAACGTAGTTGTGTGAAGGGGGCGCCCCGGCCGGTCGGCCGGGGCGCCCCCTTCTTCACGTCGCGTGACGCGTTGAACTCACTTCTTGACGCGGGAGGTGTTGTAGAGCTTCGCCGCGAGGTCGGCGTTCTGCTCCAGCGTGTAGCCCGTCTTGCCGCTCATCACGGCGGCGAAGTCGACCGTCGTGACGATGCCCACGGTGCTGAAGTCCCCCCAGATGCAGACGGGGGCGACGACCTCCTTGGGGCCGAGACCCGTGGTCTTCTTGGAACTGAGCTTGATCTCCTGGCACTTCATGACGGCGCCCTCGAACCCCTTCGGGCTGATCTCCTTGGGGGTGCCGATGAGTTCGGCCGTGGCGTCCTTGCTGCCCTTGGCCGCGTTGAGCTTCGCCAGGGCGAAGTAGCCGTCGATCGTCTTCTCGGGGCTCGCGATCTCGCCGTAGAAGCCCTGGAAGTCAATGGTCTTGATCGACAGGGGGTTGCTCGGGTCGCCGCTCTGGTAACCCATGCTCACCTTGTTCGGGCCCTTGATGCCCGCGGCCTCGGCCTTCTGGCGTTCTTCGTCCGTGAACTCCGGCTTGTTGTACTTCGGGTTCTGCTTGAAGTCGTCCACGTTCGCCGGGGCGACCAGCTTGTAGCCCTTGGTGTCGTCCGACACCGCGCCCGCGCCGCCGCTGCCCAGGAAGTACCAGGCGCCGCCCGCGATGGCCGCCACCAGGACGACCGACAGGACGATCACGCCGGCCTTGGACTTCTTCGGCGGCTGCTGCGGCGGCATTGCGCCGTACGGCGGCTGCTGGGGAGGGACCCCCGGCTGCTGCGGGTAGCCGTAACCCTGCTGCTGCGGGGGCTGCTGGGGGTAGCCGGGCTGCTGCGGGTAACCCTGGGGGGCGCCCGGCGGAGGCGGCTGCTGCGGGTATCCGTAGCCGGGCTGCGGGGCCGGCTGGCCGTACGGGTTCGGCTGCTGCGGAGGCGGACCTCCGTAGGGCCCGGGCTGCTGCGGCTGCCCGCCGCCGTACGGTCCCGGCTGGTTGTAACTCATGACCGCGTCCCCCTTTAGGAACTTCTTATGTTGCTCTCATCCTGACGGAAGGACGGCGGGTTCCGGCCGCCGGGGCCCCAGGCGTTACGGAACCACGACGCCGACGCGGCCCCGAACCGCGCGATCGGCCGGAGAGCGGGCCGGGAGACGGAACGGATTCGTGGCCGGGGCGGCGCCGCCCGTATCCTGTGCCCCGTGACCGAGAACACGCAGACACCCAGCGCCCCCACCTCCGACCTGCCGACCCAATACGCGCCGGCCGAGGTAGAGGGAGAGCTCTACGAGCGCTGGGTCGAGCGCGGTTACTTCACCGCCGATCCGGCGAGCGAGAAGCCGCCGTACACCATCGTCATCCCGCCGCCGAACGTCACCGGCTCGCTCCACCTGGGACACGCCTTCCAGCACACGCTCATGGACGCCCTCACCCGCCGCAAGCGGATGCAGGGTTACGAGGCGCTGTGGCTGCCGGGCATGGACCACGCCGGCATCGCCACCCAGAACAAGGTCGAGCAGCAGCTCGCCGAGGAGGGCAAGTCCCGCCACGACCTGGGCCGCGAGGAGTTCATCGAGCGCGTCTGGCAGTGGAAGGAAGAGTACGGCGGCAAGATCCTCGGTCAGATGCGTCGCCTCGGCGACGGCGTCGACTGGTCGCGTGAGCGCTTCACCATGGACGAGGGCCTGTCCAAGGCCGTCCAGACCATCTTCAAGAAGCTCTACGACGACGGCCTGATCTACCGCGCCGAGCGCATCATCAACTGGTGCCCCCGCTGTCTGACCGCCATCTCCGACATCGAGGTGGAGTACCAGGACGACGCGGGCGAGCTGGTCTCGATCCGCTACGGCGAGGGCGAGGACAGCCTCGTCGTCGCAACGACCCGCGCCGAGACGATGCTCGGTGACACCGCCGTGGCCGTCCACCCCGACGACGAGCGTTACA
Organism: Streptomyces sp. NBC_00513; assembly: GCF_041431415.1. GTDB lineage: Bacteria > Actinomycetota > Actinomycetes > Streptomycetales > Streptomycetaceae > Streptomyces. The sequence goes on along the minus strand of NZ_CP107845.1, from coordinate 2,931,866 downwards.
AGCACCTCGTCGGCACCCGGATCAAGCTTCCGCTGACCGACCGGACCATCCCGATCGTCGCCGACACGCACGTCGACCCGGAGTTCGGCACCGGCGCCGTCAAGGTGACGCCCGCGCACGACCCGAACGACTTCGCGATCGGGCAGCGCCACGGCCTCGAATCCATGACGATCATGGACGAGCGGGGCGTCATCACCGTCCACGGCCCCTTCCAGGGCCTGGACCGCTTCGAGGCCCGTTCGGCCGTCGTCGGCGCACTGCGCGAGCAGGGTCGGATCGTCGCCGAGAAGCGTCCGTACCAGCACTCCGTGGGGCACTGCTCCCGCTGCCGCACCACCGTGGAGCCGCGCCTGTCGCTCCAGTGGTGGGTCGGCGTCAAGCCGCTCGCCACGGCGGCCGGTGACGCGGTCCGCGACGGGCGGGTCACCATCCACCCGCGCGAGATGGAGAAGCGCTACTTCGACTGGGTCGACAACCTCAACGACTGGTGCATCTCGCGCCAGCTGTGGTGGGGCCACCGGATCCCGATCTGGTACGGCCCGGAGGGTGAGATCGTCTGCGTCGGGCCGGACGACGAGATCCCCACCGGCGAGGGCTGGACGCAGGACACCGACGTCCTCGACACGTGGTTCTCCTCCGGCCTGTGGCCGTTCTCCACGCTCGGCTGGCCGGAGAGGACCCCGGACCTGGAGAAGTTCTACTCCACCGACGTCCTGGTCACCGGCCACGACATCATCTTCTTCTGGGTCGCCCGGATGATGATGTTCGGTTTGTACGCCATGGACGGCGAGGTCCCCTTCAAGACGATCGCGCTGACCGGCCTGGTCCGTGACGAGCGCGGCAAGAAGATGTCGAAGTCCTTCGGCAACGTCGTCGACCCGCTGGACTGGATGGACAAGTACGGCTCCGACGCCGTCCGGTTCACCCTCGCCAAGGGCGCCAACCCCGGCACCGACGTCCCGATCGGCGAGGACTGGGTCCAGGCGTCCCGGAACTTCGCCAACAAGATCTGGAACGCGACCCGCTTCGCCCTGATGAACGGCGCCACCGTCGAGGGCGAGCTGCCGGCCCCCGAGCAGATGTCGGCGACCGACCGCTGGATCCTGTCGCGGCTGAACAAGACCGTCGAGCAGGTGGACGCGTACTACGAGGATTTCCAGTTCTCGAAGCTCAGCGAGGCGCTCTACCACTTCGCGTGGGACGAGGTCTTCGACTGGTACGTCGAGCTGTCGAAGACGACGTTCTTCGCGGGCGGCGAGGGCGCCAAGGTCTCCGGCCGCGTCCTCGGCGAGGTCCTCGACGTCACGCTGCGCCTGCTGCACCCGGTGGTCCCCTTCGTCACCGAGACCCTGTGGACCACGCTCACCGGCGGCGAGTCCCTCGTCATCGCCGACTGGCCCAAGGACAGCGGCTTCCGCGACGAGGCCGCCGAGCGCGAGATCGAGAACCTCCAGGCCGTCGTCACCGAGGTCCGCCGCTTCCGCGCCGACCAGGGTCTCCAGCCGGGCCAGAAGGTCCCGGCCCGCCTGGACCTGGCCGGTACCGCGCTGGCCGCGCACGAGGGTGCGATCCGGCAGCTGCTGCGCCTCCAGCCGGAGGGCGAGGACTTCAGCGCCACCGCGACCCTGCCGGTCGCCGGCGCCACCGTCGCGCTCGACCTGTCGGGCACCATCGACGTGGCCGCCGAGCGCAAGCGGCTGTCGAAGGACCTGGCCGCCGCGGAGAAGGAGAAGCAGCAGGCGGAGGGCAAGCTCGGCAACGAGGCCTTCCTGGCCAAGGCCCCCGACAACGTCGTGGACAAGATCAAGGGCCGGCTCGCCAAGGCGGAGTCGGACATCACCCGGATCCAGGCCCAGCTGGGGACGCTGCCGCCCGCCTAGCAGCCGGCAGGGCACGGGCCAAGGCCCCCACACCGTCGAGCGGCGTGGGGGCCTTCGCCGTACACCGCCCACGCCGACCCTGCCGGAAATCACCCCGAGTGCCACAAATCACTTCTTATGCCCCGTCACCTGATTCGATCGGGGCCGCTCACCACGGATGATGGGGGACATGTACGCCAAGCCCGTCGTCTCGGCGCTCCGCCAAGCCGTGGCCACCGGCCGCCGGTTCAGCGAGGGATGGGCCGGGTCTCCCCGGGCCATGGACGTCCTGACCGCCCTGAGCTGCCTCGCCCTGATGGCGCTGGACCTGCCGGGCCTGGCCGCCGCCGACAACTCGCTCAACGGCTGGATGGCCGCCGCCGTACTCACCGCGGGCTGCGCGAGCCTGCTGGTACGGCGCCGCATGCCCTGGCTCGCGTACCTCACCGCCCTGCTGTTCGTCGGGTGGCTGCACGAGCTGACGCTGATCCAGTTCGCCCTGTACTCGGTCGGCCGCTACCGGGGCCGGCAGGCCGGAATCCTGGCCACCCTCGGGTACGTGGCCTTCGCGCTCGCGGTGTTCAGCATCCCGGGATGGCCCGAGCCGCGGGCGCAGAGCCTCAGCGCCTTCCTCGGCCTGGTCGTGCCGATCGGGGTGCTCGCCTCGGCCGTCGGGATCGCCGCGTACCGGCACGACCTGGTGCGGGAGCTCGACGTCCGGCGGGCCGAGTCGGCCGTCCTCCAGGCCGTGCAGCAGGAGCGCACCTCCGTCGCCCGGGACGTGCACGACTTCGTCGGGCGGGAGCTGACCCTGCTGACCGTGCGCTCCGAGGTGCTGTCGACGCGGGCGCGCGAGACGACGTACGCGAAGGACTTCGAGGAGCTGGCCGACACCGCGCGCCGAGCCCACCTGGTGCTGAACGAGATCATCGTGCAGCGCGGCGGACCGTCCGCGACCCCGGGTGTCGAGGGCCTGGCGGCGCTGGCGCAGGAGAGCGGACGGGCCGGTTCACCCGTCCGCCTGGTGATGGATCCCGAGGTGCACGAGGTGTCGCCGCTGCGCCAGGCGGCGGTCTATCGGGTGGTGCAGGAATGCCTCACCAACGCGGCCAAGCACGCCCGGGGCGAGACGATCGACGTGTCGATCGAGGCCGCCGGCCCGCACCTGCGGATCGCCGTCATCAACAGCCTCCCCGAGCGCACCCCGACCCGCGCCCCCGTCTCGGCGGGCTCGGGCACGGCGAGCATGTCCGAACGCGTGCGCAGCCTGGGCGGAACCCTGAAGGCGAAGCGGACCGACGAGTCGTACGTGGTGATCGCCACGCTGCCGCGCGGCTAGGCCGCCCCTTTCGGATCCGCGGCCCGGCGGTCAGGCCTTGGCGGGGGACAGCAGGCCGTTCAGTGTGTCGAGGTCCTCGACGCACTTGCCCGACCCCAGTGCCACGCAGTCCAGCGGGGCGTCCGCGACGAACACCGGGATGCCGGTCGCGGAGGCCATGCGCAGGTCCAGGCCGGGAAGCAGGGCGCCGCCGCCGGTGAGGACGATGCCGTGCTCCATCACGTCGCCGGACAGTTCCGGCGGGCATTCCTCCAGGGTGCCGCGCACGGCGGCGATGATCGCCTCGACCGGTTCGTCGAGGGCGGTCCGTACGCCGGCGACGGTCAGCTCCAGGGTCTTCGGCATTCCGCCGACCTTCTCGCGGCCCCGCACGGTGAAGGCGCCGGTCTCCAGCTCCGGCCGCTCCGGGACCGGCCAGGCCGAGCCGATGGCGACCTTGACGTCCTCGGCGGTGCGCTCGCCGATGAGCAGCCCGTGCTCCTTGCGGACGTGGTCCATGATGGCCGCGTCCAGTCGGTCCCCGCCGACCCGCAGCGACCGGGCGGTGACGATGCCGCCGAGCGAGATGACGGCCACCTCGGTGGTTCCGCCGCCGATGTCGACCACCATGGAGCCGCGCGCCTCGGACACGGGCAGCCCGGCGCCGATCGCCGCCGCCATCGGCTCCTCGATCAGGTGCACGGTCTTGGCGCCGGCCCGGGTGGACGCCTGCACGATGGCCCGTCGTTCGACCGGGGTGACCCCGGACGGCACGCAGACCACCATGCGGGTGCGCGGCCGGCGGCCCGGGACGGCCTTGCGGACGAAGTGCCGGATCATCTCCTCGGCGGCCTCGTAGTCGCAGATCACCCCGCCCTGGAGGGGGCGGATCGCGGTGATGGAACCGGGGGTGCGGCCGATGGTCTCCTTGGCCTCGGTTCCGACGGCCAGCGCGGTGGTCGTACCGGCCTTCACGGCGACCACGGACGGCTCATTGAGGACGATTCCGTGGCCCCGGGCGTAGACGAGCGTGTTCGCGGTCCCCAGGTCGATCCCTATGTCGCGGCTGGAATTCGTCTTGTTGCTGCTGGCCTGCGGCATTTGTTCCCCTATCTCCTGCCCGCAAGGCTTGCATAACGATCCGGTCGCTTTGATCGCCCAAGGTCCCGAAACGGCCGGGCCGAAAGTCCCGGGGGTCCTCGTCCGTAGACTGGCCCTGTGAGTGAGCAGCAGCCCGAGAGCCATGGCCCCGACGAACCGGGCCGCCCCTTCGACGGGATCGACGCGTTCGACCAGATCATCGCGGAGGAGTCCGACCGCGACCCCGACCTGGCGGTGATCGAGGCCGGCAGTCGCACCCTGCGCGCACACGGCGGAGCGCCGCTGGGCGACCAGGTGCCCGCCGTCCCCACCGACCCGGAGGCGGCCAAGGCGCTGCAGGAGGTGGAGCAGGAGCTGGCCGGCCGCTGGGGCGAGACGAAGCTGGAGCCGTCCGTCTCGCGGATCGCCGCGCTGATGGACGTCCTGGGCGAGCCGCAGCGCGCGTACCCGTCCATCCACGTCACCGGCACCAACGGCAAGACCAGCACCGCCCGCATGATCGAGGCCCTGCTGAACGCCTTCGAACTGCGCACCGGCCGCTACACCAGCCCGCACGTGCAGTCGGTCACCGAGCGGATCAGCCTGGACGGGGCGCCGATCACCCCGGAGCGGTTCGTGGAGACCTACCACGACGTCAAGCCGTACGTGGAGATGGTCGACGCCGCCGAGGAGTACCGGCTGTCGTTCTTCGAGGTGCTCACCGGGATGGCTTACGCGGCCTTCGCGGACGCCCCCGTGGACGTGGCGGTCGTCGAGGTCGGCATGGGCGGTACCTGGGACGCCACCAACGTGATCGACGGCGTGGTCGCCGTGGTCACCCCGATCAGCCTCGACCACACCGACCGGCTCGGCTCCACCCCCGGCGAGATCGCGCAGGAGAAGGGCGGCGTCATCAAGCAGGACGCCACCGTCATCCTGGCGCAGCAGCCGGTCGACGCGGCGCAGGTGCTGCTGAAGAAGGCCGTCGAGGTCGACGCGACCGTGGCCCGCGAGGGCATGGAGTTCGGGGTCGTCTCCCGCGAGGTGGCGGTCGGCGGCCAGATGCTGACCCTGCGCGGCGTGGGCGGCGAGTACGACGGCATCTTCCTCCCGCTGTACGGCGCCCACATGGCGCACAACGCGGCCGTGGCGCTGGCGGCGGTCGAGGCCTTCTTCGGGGTCGGCGCGGAGCACGCGCGGGAGCTGGACACGGACACCGTCCGCAAGGCCTTCGCCTCGGTGACCTCGCCGGGCCGCATGGAGGTCGTCCGGCGCAGCCCGACCGTGGTCCTGGACGCGGCCCACAATCCGGCGGGGGCCCGGGTGACCGCCGAGGCCGTCACCGAGGCATTCGGCTTCAGCCGGTTGATCGGGGTCATGGCCGCCAGCGAGGGCAAGGACGTCAGGGGCGTCCTGGAGGCCTTCGAGCCGATCTTCGCGGAGATCGTGGTCACGGAGAACTCCAGCCACCGGGCGATGTCGGCCGACGAGCTGGCGGGCGTGGCGGTGGAGGTCTTCGGGGCCGACCGGGTGCAGGTGGAGCCGAGGCTGGACGACGCCCTGGAGGCGGCGATCACCCTGGCGGAGGAAGAGGCCGAATACGGCGGGGCCGGGGTCCTGGTGACCGGCTCGGTGATCACGGTGGGCGAGGCCCGCCTGCTGTTCAAGAGGGGCTGAGGGAATGCGCACGCTCTGCGCGAGCACGCTGATCGGCGAGTTCTTCGTGATCGGTTTCGCGGGCCTGGTGGCCATGAAGGACCCGGACCTGACCCAGGCGACCGTGTGGACGGTGTGCGGCGTCGCGATGCTGCTGTCGATCCTGCTGTGCGGGATGCTGTCGCGGCCCGGCGCGGTGCAGCTCGGATGGGCCCTTCAGGTGGGCCTGATCCTCAGCGGTTTCGTGGTGCCGACGATGTTCTTCCTCGGGGCGGTCTTCGCCGGCCTGTGGTGGTGCTCCGTGCACTACGGACGCCGCATCGACGACGTGAAGGCCCGTTGGGCCGCCGCCCATCCGGAGCACGAGGCGCAGGCCTGAGGTCACGGGTGCGTCACCCCTGGGCGGCCGGCACCCGGCGGGGCCGGTCCGGCCCCGGCGCACCTGTAGATTCGTCCCACCGCACCCGTTTGCCGCAAGGAGTTTCCACATGACCCAGCGCACGCTCGTCCTGCTCAAGCCCGACGCCGTCCGTCGTGGCCTGATCGGCGAGATCATCGGCCGCATCGAGCGGAAGGCCGGCTGGACCATTCCCGCGCTGGAGCTGCGCACGCTCGACCAGGAGACCCTGGAGGCGCACTACGGCGAGCACAAGGGCAAGCCGTTCTACGAGCCCCTCATGGGCTTCATGTCCGGTGGCCCGGTCGTCGCTCTCGTGGTCGAGGGCGAGCGCGTGATCGAGGGCGTTCGCGGCCTCGCCGGCCCGACCGACCCGATCGCCGCGGCGCCCGGCTCGATCCGCGGCGACTTCGGTTCCATCACCCGGGAGAACCTGATCCACGCCTCGGATTCCGAGGAGTCCGCGGAGCGCGAGCTGAAGCTGTTCTTCCCCGCGCTCTGAGGCCGTTCCCCCATCAAGCGGAACGCTGTCACCGCAGTCTCCTCTGACGCGAGATCAGCCGAATAGCGCTCACGACCTGGGGCGACCGAAGTAATTTCGGTCGCCCTTCGGTATTACCGGCGCGGACGGGGAACGCATGTGCAGGACACGACGTCACCACTAAGGGGGCGGGTATCCGTTCCGGCGGGATTGCCGGAGTCCCGTCGCGCGATGTCCGTACATGCGGCACTACGATGGGGCCTCCACCCACACACCCACCTCGCCGACCTGACAGCAGCCGCTATCAACTGGAAGGCCAGACGCTCCTCATGGGGAACAAGGGGAACACTATGTCGTTCATCGGCCGTGACATGGCGATCGACCTCGGGACCGCCAACACGCTGGTGTACGTGAGGGGCCGGGGGATCGTCCTGAACGAGCCGTCCGTGGTCGCCATCAACACGAACACCGGTGGCATCCTGGCGGTCGGCTCCGAGGCGAAGAAGATGATCGGCCGGACGCCCGGCAACATCGTCGCCGTCAGGCCCCTCAAGGACGGCGTGATCGCCGACTTCGAGATCACCGAGCGCATGCTCCGGTACTTCATCCTCAAGATCCACAAGCGCCGTTACCTGGCGCGTCCGCGCGTCGTGGTGTGCGTGCCCTCCGGCATCACCGGAGTGGAGCGCCGCGCCGTCATCGAGGCGTCCACGCAGGCCGGCGCCCGCCAGGTACACATCATCGAAGAGCCCATGGCCGCCGCCATCGGCTCGGGCCTGCCCGTCCACGAGGCCACCGGCAACATGGTCGTGGACATCGGCGGCGGCACCACCGAGGTCGCCGTCATCTCCCTCGGCGGAATCGTCACGGCGCAGTCCATCCGGGTGGCCGGTGACGAGCTGGACAACGCGATCATCCAGCACATCAAGAAGGAGTACTCGCTCCTCCTCGGTGAGCGCACCGCCGAACAGATCAAGATCACCATCGGTTCGGCGTACGACCTCGACAAGGACGAGCACACCGAGATCCGCGGCAGGGACCTGGTGTCCGGGCTGCCGAAGACGGTCGTGATCTCGGCCGCCGAGGTCCGCAAGGCCATCGAGGAGCCGGTCAACGCCATCGTCGACGCGGTCAAGACGACGCTGGACAAGTGCCCGCCGGAACTCTCCGGCGACATCATGGACCGCGGCATCGTCCTGACCGGCGGCGGCGCGCTGCTGCGCGGCCTGGACGAGCGACTGCGCCGTGAGACCGGCATGCCGATCCACATCGCGGAGGATCCGCTCGACTCGGTCGCGCTCGGCTCCGGCAAGTGCGTGGAGGAGTTCGAAGCACTCCAGCAGGTTCTGGACGCCCAGCCCCGGCGGTGATCGACTCCCCGTCACGGGGCACGCGGAACACAAGGATCCGCCGTACGGGTGCTAGCGCGCCGGTGCGGCGGATCGTTGATATACAGGCAACAGTCCGGTGCGATCACAGCTGCACGTCTCACCGGAGCGGCTCTGCCGCACGGGTATCTACGAGGAAGGCACGGCCGCCGCACGTGAGGGACACACGAGAGAGCCGGCTGCTCCTGGTGCTTCTGATCGCCATCGCGTTCGCATTGATCACGGTGGACATCAGAGCGGGCGAGGAGTCACCGGTCGACGGTGCCCGACAGGCCGCCGCAGCGGTCTTCGGCCCCGTCGAGAAGGGCGTGGCGACGGCGGTGGATCCGGTGGCCCACGCCATAGGAGCCGTACGCGACTCCGGCGAGCGCCACAACCGGATCGCGACGCTGGAGCGCGAGAACACCGCGCTCAAGGCCAAGCTCGGCAGCGACGACCAGAACCGCAGCCGCGTCCGCGAGCTCGACGAGATGCTCAAGCGGGCCGGCGCGGGACAGTACGGGATCAAGGGCGCCGAGGTCATCGCGATAGGAGCGGCCCAGGGCTTCTCCTGGACCGTCACCATCGACGCGGGCAGCAAGGACGGCATCGAGCGCGACATGACCGTCCTGAACGGGGAGGGCCTCGTCGGCCGGGTCTCCACCGTCGGCCCCGACACCGCCACCGTGGTCCTCGCCAACGACCCCGACTTCACCGTCGGCACCCGACTGGAGAAGACCGGCGAACTCGGCTTCGCCACCGGCCAGGGCGACCGTGCCCTGTCCGTGCAGATGCTCAACGGCAAGGCCAAGATCAACGCGGGCGATCGGCTCGTCACCTTCGGCTCGCGCGGCAACAAGCCGTTCGTGCCCGGCGTGCCGATCGGCGAGGTGGTCAAGGTGGACCCCTCCCGCGGAGACCTCACCCGTACCGTCTGGGTGCGCCCGTTCGTGGGCTTCTCGCGCCTGGACATCGTCGGCGTCGTCGTGATGCCGCCGCGCGAGGACCCGCGCGACGCGGTCCTCCCGCCGAAGCCCGCGGCCCCCAAGCCCACCCCGACGGTCACCGTCACGGTCACCCCGTCCGCCAGTGTGCCCGGCAAGCCGGACGACGAGTAGGAGCTGACCGTCCATGCGTTTCAACCGGATCCTGCTCTCGGCCACGCTCGTGGTGGTCGCCCTCGTGGTCCAGGTCGCCGTTCTCGGCCGGCTCCAACTGCCCGGCGCGGTACCCGACCTGGTCCTCCTCACCGTCGTCGCCCTCGCCCTGGTGTACGGCCACCTCAGCGGAGCCATCATCGGCTTCGGCGCCGGCCTGCTCGCCGACCTGGCGCCGCCCGCCGACCACGCCGCCGGGCGGTACGCGCTCGTGCTGTGCCTCATCGGCTACCTCGTCGGCCTGGCCCGCCCCGACAACGGGCGGTTCCGCTCGGCCTGGGGGCCGATGCTGACCGTCGTCGCCGCCGCGATCGGCTCCACCCTGCTGTACGCGGGCGTCGGCGCCCTCGTCGGGGACACCGCCGCCCGCCACGTCGGCCTGGCCGGCCTGCTGTTCACCGCGACCCTCTACGACCTGCTGCTCGCGCCCTTCACCGTGCCGTTCATCATGGCGCTCGCCCGGCGCGCCGAGAACGACCCGATGGCCGTCGAGGCCGGCGGCGGCCCGCCCCAGGGCAAGGACGTCTCCTCCGGCTGGCTGGCCGGCGGCACGGGGCTGCGCATCGGCAGCCAGCGCGGTGGACTGCGCCTGAAGACCGCACGCGGACGCGCCAACCGGGCCGGCCGCATAAAGGGCGTCAAGGGTGTGAAGAGCGTCAAGAAACTGTGAGGGAGGAGAAGGCGTGAGCAACAACCCCGACACCGGCCGCACCTCCCGGGTGCGGATCCGACTCGTCATCATCCAGGTGCTCGTCTTCTCCCTGCTCCTCACCCTCGGCGGGCGCCTCTGGTACCTCCAGATCCGCAACGGCGACGAGTACTACCACGAGGCGAAGAACAACCACGTCCAGCAGGTCGTCCAGCCCGCCGTGCGCGGTTCGATCCTCGACGCGCGCGGCATCGCGCTCGCCGACAACGAGACCCGTCTGGTCGTCTCCGCCAGCCGCACCGAGCTGATGAAGATGAAGGACAAGGGCAAGGGGGTCCTCACCCGGCTCTCGGACGTACTGGACATGACGCCGCAGGACGTCATGGACAAGGTCCGGCTCTGCGACTCGCGGACCCCCCAGCCCTGCTGGAACGGCTCCCCCTACCAGCCGATCCCGGTCACCAACAAGGCCACCACCCAGCAGGCGCTGCAAATCCGCGAGCGCCCCGAGGAGTTCCCCGGCATCACGGCCGAGCCCACCGCGGTCCGCCGCTACGCCGCCCCCGGCGGAGCCAACACCGGACAGGCGCTGGGCTACCTCTCCCCGGTCACCGACGGCGAGATCACCCGGGCGAAGGACACCAACTCGCCCTTCCTGCGCTCCGACCAGGTGGGCCGCTTCGGCCTGGAACGCACCTACGACAGGCCCCTGCGCGGCAAGTCCGGCGTGACCCGCTACGAGGTGGACAACCTCGGCCGGGTCATCGGCATGGCCCAGAACGATCCCGCGATCCCCGGCGCCAACCTCGTGACGAGCATCGACGCGCGCGTCCAGGCCGTCGCCGAGTTCGAGCTGAACGCGGCCATGGTCGAGGCGCGCAAGCAGATCGACCGCAACACGGGCGTTCCCTACAAGGCCGACGCGGGCGCCATCGTCGTCCTGGAGTCCAAGACCGGCCGCGTCGTCGCCATGGCCTCCAACCCGACCTACGACCCGAACGTCTGGGTCGGCGGGATCTCCGCCAAGGACTACGCGAAGCTGACCGCCAAGGACTCCAACGTCCCGCTGATGAACCGGGCGATCCAGGGCCAGGCCGCGCCGGGCTCCATCTTCAAGGTGATCCCGACCGCCGCCGCCGTCAACGCCGGGTACAAGTTCGACGGCGAGTACCCCTGCCCCAGTTCGTACTCCATCGGCGGACAGGTCTTCAAGAACTTCGAGTCCCAGGGCCACGGCTCCATCACCCTCGGCCGGGCACTGGAGGTCTCCTGCGACACCGTCTTCTACGCCCTCGGCCACCAGCAGTGGCTGAAGGACGGCGGGCTCAAGCCGAAGAAGCGCCCGGCCGAGATCTTCTACAAGACCGCCCACCAGTTCGGGCTCGGCGCCGAGACCGGCGTCGACCTGCCGGGCGAGGAGAAGGGCCGGGTCCCGGACCGCCAGTGGAAGCAGCGGTTCTGGACCGCCAACAAGGACATGTGGTGCAAGACGGGGAAGAAGGGCGGCACCTACGTCGAGCTGCTGTCCTACGAGAACTGCCTCGAAGGCAACCTGATGCGCGCCGGTGACGCCGTCAACTACTCCATCGGCCAGGGCGACACCCTCGTCACGCCGATCCAGATGGCCACCATCTACGCGGCCATCGCCAACGGCGGCACCATGTGGAACCCGACCATCGGCAAGGCGATCATCAGCGCCGACGGCAAGCGGGTCGAGAAGATCCCGCCGCGCGCCCACGGCCGGCTGCCGGTCACCCCGGAGACCCTCCGCAAGATGGACGGGGCCCTCGCCGGCGTCGCCACCGAGGGCACCGCCGCATGGCGGTTCGGCGGCTGGCCGCAGAAGGAGATCCCGATGCACGCCAAGACCGGCACCGCCGAGGTCTACGGCAAGCAGACGACCTCCTGGTTCGCCACCTACACCTCGGACTTCACGATCGTCATGACGATCTCCCAGGGTGGTACCGGTTCCGGGGCATCCGGCCCCGCCGTGCGCAACGTGTACAACGCCATCTACGGTCTGGACATGGCCGGCAAGCAGGACGTCAAGCGTGCCCTGCTGATCAAGCCGGAGGCGAACCTGCCGACCATCCAACCCGACGGATCCATCGACGCCCCCGTGGTCAGGCCCTACGTGCCCCCGTCCCCGGAGGAGGTGCCCGCGCTCGCCGGGCCGCCCGCACCGCCCGCAGCAAGGCAGGACTGATGCAGACCGCGAACAAGTTCTCCGTATCCCGGTACGCCCCGGAACGCGGAGCCATGGCCAAACTCACCGCCCGCGACTCGGTGGTGCGCCGGCTCGACTGGCCGATACTGCTCTGCGCACTGGCGCTGTCCTTCATCGGCTCCATGCTGGTGTGGTCGGCGACCCGCAACCGGACCTCCCTGAACCAGGGTGACCCGTACTACTTCCTTTTCCGGCACGCCCTGAACACCGGCATCGGCCTGGTGCTGATGATCGGCACGATCTGGCTCGGGCACCGCACCCTGCGCGGCGCGGTCCCGGCCCTCTACGGGCTCTCGCTGCTGCTGATCATCGCCGTGCTCACCCCGCTCGGCGCGACCATCAACGGCGCGCACGCGTGGATCGTGATCGGCGGCGGATTCTCCATCCAGCCCTCCGAGTTCGTCAAGATCACGATCATCCTGGTCATGGCGATGCTGCTGGCCACCCGGGTGGACGCGGGCGACCTCGCCCACCCCGACCACCGCACCGTCGTCAAGGCGCTGTGCCTGGCCGCCGCCCCGATGGGCATCGTCATGCTGATGCCCGACCTGGGCTCGGTCATGGTGATGGTCGTCATCGTGCTCGGCGTGCTGCTGGCCTCCGGCGCCTCCAACCGCTGGGTGCTGGGCCTCATCGGCGCGGGCGCCGGCGGGGCCATCCTGATCTGGCAGCTCGGCGTCCTCGACGAGTACCAGATCAACCGCTTCGCCGCCTTCGCCAACCCCGAACTCGACCCGGCGGGCGTCGGCTACAACACGAACCAGGCGCGCATCGCCATCGGCTCCGGCGGACTGACCGGCTCGGGCCTCTTCAAGGGCTCGCAGACCACCGGCCAGTTCGTGCCGGAGCAGCAGACCGACTTCGTGTTCACGGTCGCGGGGGAGGAGCTGGGCTTCGTCGGGGCCGGGCTGATCCTCGTCCTGCTGGGCATCATCCTGTGGCGGGCCTGCATCATCGCCCGCGAGACCACCGAGCTGTACGGGACGATCGTCTGCGCCGGGATCATCGCCTGGTTCGCCTTCCAGGCCTTCGAGAACATCGGGATGACGCTGGGGATCATGCCGGTCGCGGGACTGCCGCTGCCGTTCGTGTCCTACGGAGGCTCGTCGATGTTCGCCGTGTGGATCGCGGTGGGGCTGCTGCAGTCGATCCGGGTGCAACGGCCCCTTTCGGCCTGATCACCCGGGCGGCGGGTTTGGCTCCTGCCGACCTTCTCGCCGCCGGCCGGGCGGGACTAGATTCGATGCATGGCCGAGACGAAGCGCGAGATCGAGCGGAAATTCGAGTTCACGCGAGCCGACGCGGGTCGGGGGAGCGGTTCGGGCTCCCCCGACCGGTCCGGCTCCCCCGACCGGCAGCCGGCCCGTGAGGCCCGCCCCCGGGTACCGGACCTCACGGGCACCGCGGGCGTCGAGACCGTCTCCCCGCAGGGCACCGTCGACCTCGACGCCGTCTACTGGGACACCCCCGACCAGCGGCTCGCCGCCGACGGGCTGACCCTGCGCCGCCGCACCGGCGGCGCCGACGCCGGCTGGCACCTCAAACTCCCCGTCTCCCCGGACGTCCGCGACGAGGTCCGGGCACCGCTCAGTGACACCGTCCCCGACCGGCTCGCCGAACTGGTCCGCTCCCGGGTACGCGACGGCCGGCTGGAGCCGCAGGTACGGCTGCGCTCCTCCCGCGAGGTCAGCCACCTCCTCGACGCCGACGGAGCCGTGCTCGCGGAACTGTCCACCGACACCGTCCGGGCCAGGCGGGGCAAGGCCAGGGCCACCTGGACCGAGGTGGAGGTGGAACTCGCCGACGGGGTGGACCCCGAACTGCTCGACGCCGTCGAACGGCGTTTCCGCGAAGAGGGCCTGCGGGTCTGCGAGGCCCCCTCGAAACTGGCCCGGGCACTCACGGAGACGGGCGGCGCGCCCCCCGCCCGGACCGAGACCGGGCCCGCCGAGGACACCGCCGGCGCGCAGGTGCTCCGGTACCTGCGCGAACAGCGCGACACCCTGGTCGCCCAGGACCCCGCCGTCCGCAGGGACCTGCCCGACTCCGTCCACCAGATGCGGGTCGCGATGCGGCGGATGCGCAGCGCCTTCAAGACGTACCGCAAGGTCCTCGACAGGGCGGCCACCGACCCGCTCGGGGAGGAACTGCGCCGGCTCGCCGCCGAACTCGGCGTCGCCCGCGACCAGGAGGTCATGGCCGAACGCCTCCTGGCGCACCTCGGCGAACTCCCCGACACCCTGCGGCTCGGCCCGGTCCGCGGTCGACTGCGCGTCTGGGACACCACGCGCGGTCACGCCGCCCGGCAACAGGCCCTCGCCGCACTCGACAGCGACCGGTACGTCGCCCTGCTGGACGCCCTCGACGCCCTGCTGGCCGACCCGCCCCTGCGCGGGGCCGCCGGGCACCCGGCGGCCGACGTCCTGCCCGAGGCGGTGACGCACGACTTCGAACGGCTCGCCGGCCGGGTCGAGACGGCGCTCGACCTCGACCCCGGACACGACCGCGACCTGGCCCTGCACGCCGCCCGCAAGGCCGCCAAGCGGGCCCGCTACGCGGCGGACGCCGCCGTACCCGCCCTCGGCAAGCCCGCCGCACGCCTGTCCAAGGCCGCCAAGAAGGTCCAGACCCTGCTCGGTGACCACCAGGACGGCGTGGTCGCCCGCGAGGCCCTGCGAACGATCGCCGTCCAGGCGACCGCCGCGGGCGAGTCCGCCTTCACCTGGGGCCTGTTGTACGCCCGAGAGGAAGCGTTGGCCGAGCGGAGCGAACGCCGGCTCCCGGAGGTCTGGCGCAAGGCGGCGGCCGTGCGGGACCGGGTGGACCTCACCGGGTAGGTCCCGTCGTGGCCGGTGATCTTGGCGGCGGGCGGCTGCCGGGCATCGGGGTACGCTTGAGAGTCGCCCCCTGCCCGCTTCACGAAAGTCGCGTGATGTCCGAGTCGGTCTTCCCACAGCTCGAAGCTCTGCTCCCGCATGTGCAGAAGCCCATCCAGTACGTCGGTGGTGAGCTGAACTCCACCGTGAAGCCCTGGGAGAGCACGGACGTCCGCTGGGCGCTCATGTACCCGGACGCGTACGAGGTCGGTCTGCCCAACCAGGGCGTCATGATCCTGTACGAGGTGCTGAACGAGCGCGAGGGCGTCCTCGCGGAGCGCACCTACAGCGTGTGGCCGGACCTCGAAGAGCTGATGCGCGAGCACAAGGTGCCGCAGTTCACCGTCGACTCCCACCGCCCCGTCGGTGACTTCGACGTCTTCGGGCTCTCCTTCTCCACCGAGCTCGGCTACACCAACATGCTCACCGCGCTGGACCTCGCGGGCATCCCGCTGGAGGCCCGCAACCGCACCATCGACCACCCCATCGTCCTCGCGGGCGGCCACGCGGCCTTCAACCCCGAGCCGATCGCGGAGTTCATCGACTGCGCGGTCATCGGCGACGGCGAGCAGGCCGTCCTCGACATGACCGAGATCATCCGCGCCTGGAAGGCCGAGGGCCGGCCCGGCGGACGCGAGGAGGTGCTGCTGCGCCTCGCCAAGACCGGCGGCGTCTACGTCCCCGGGTTCTACGACGTCGAGTACCTGCCCGACGGCCGTATCGGCCGCGTCGTCCCGAACCGCTCCGGCGTGCCGTGGCGCGTGTCCAAGCACACCGTCATGGACCTCGACGAGTGGCCCTACCCGAAGCAGCCGCTGGTCCCGCTCGCCGAGACCGTCCATGAGCGGATGTCCGTGGAGATCTTCCGCGGCTGCACCCGCGGCTGCCGTTTCTGTCAGGCCGGCATGATCACGCGCCCCGTGCGGGAGCGAAGCATCACCGGCATCGGCGAGATGGTGGAGAAGGGCCTCAAGGCGACCGGTTTCGAGGAGGTCGGCCTCCTGTCGCTCTCCTCGGCGGACCACACCGAGATCGCCGACATCGCCAAGGGCCTGGCCGACCGCTACTCGGACGACAAGGTGGGCCTGTCCCTCCCGTCGACCCGCGTGGACGCCTTCAACGTGGACCTGGCCAACGAGCTGACCCGCAACGGTCGCCGCTCCGGTCTGACCTTCGCCCCCGAGGGCGGCTCCGAGCGCATGCGCAAGGTCATCAACAAGATGGTCTCGGAAGAGGACCTGATCCGCACCGTCGCCACCGCGTACGGCAACGGCTGGCGCCAGGTGAAGCTGTACTTCATGGTCGGGCTGCCGACCGAGACCGACGAGGACGTGCTCCAGATCGGCGACATGGCGGTCAACGTCATCGCCAAGGGCCGCGAGGTCTCCGGCCAGAACGACATCCGCTGCACGGTGTCGATCGGCGGGTTCGTGCCGAAGCCGCACACCCCCTTCCAGTGGGCGCCGCAGCTGTCCGCCGAGGAGACCGACGCCCGCCTCGGCAAGCTCCGCGACAAGCTCCGCGGCGACAAGAAGTACGGCCGTGCCATCGGCTTCCGCTACCACGACGGCAAGCCCGGCATCGTCGAGGGCCTGCTCTCCCGCGGCGACCGCCGCATCGGTGACGTCATCCGCGCCGTGTACGAGTCCGGCGGCCGTTTCGACGGCTGGCGCGAGCACTTCAGCTACGACCGCTGGATGCAGGCTGCCGAGAAGGCGCTGCCCGCGTACGGCGTGGACGTCGCCTGGTACACGACCCGCGAGCGCACCTACGAGGAGGTCCTGCCCTGGGACCACCTCGACTCCGGTCTCGACAAGGACTGGCTCTGGGAGGACTGGCAGGACGCCCTCGACGAGACCGAGGTCGAGGACTGCCGCTGGACCCCGTGCTTCGACTGCGGTGTCTGCCCGCAGCTCGACCTCGACATCCAGATCGGCCCCACCGGCAAGAAGCTGCTGCCGCTCACGGTCGTCAAGTGACCGTCGTGCGAAGGCGGTGACCCGACGGCCGTTGAAGGCGGCCATCGGGTGACGCCCCACGGTCACATTCGGTAACGCCTCGGTCTCGACAGGCCCCCACCCGCAACGGTGGGGGCCTGTCCCGTGTCCCTACCTGCATGGAACTCGACAAGGGGCGACCGGCGAACGGCGGCGAGGGCTGCCTCGTCGGCGTCGTCCGCATCCCCGTGAAGATCGTGGCCGTGCTCGTCGTACTGCCCGTACGGGTGGTGTGGGACCTGCTCGTGGCGTTCGGGCGGACACTGAACCGGCACCTCTTCGGCCCGATCGGCCGCGGCCTGTCCTGGTGCCACCGGACGGTCGTCCGCCCGGTGGCACGCGCCCTCGGCCTGGTCCTCGTGACCCTGCTGAAGCTGGTGTTCGTCTGGCCCTGGGCGGGGCTGTGGCGGTACGTCCTGGTCCCGGTCGGGCAGGGCCTGGCCCGGCTCGGAAGTGCCCTGACCAGCCACGTCCTGGCCCCGATCGGCGGCGCGCTGCTGCGGTACCTGCTC
Source organism: Streptomyces sp. NBC_00513 (assembly GCF_041431415.1). Classification (GTDB taxonomy): domain Bacteria; phylum Actinomycetota; class Actinomycetes; order Streptomycetales; family Streptomycetaceae; genus Streptomyces. Next base: position 2,914,290 of record NZ_CP107845.1, on the reverse strand, counting down.
CGGCCCGCCGGACAGGGGATCTCCCGGCTGGCTCGCGCCGTGTACGCCCACCTGCTGACCCCCCTCGGTCACGGGTCCGCCCGCGTCCTGTCGTTCCTGGGCAAGGCGCTTTTCGTGTGGCCCTGGGTTGCTTTGTGGCGGTACGTCCTGGCACCCGTCGGGCGGGGCGTGGCCTGGTCGGCGCGGTGGATCGGCGCGGGTCTCGGGTGGCTGGCGAAGGCGCTGCTCGTCTGGCCCTGGGTGGCTTTGTGGCGGTACGTCGTCACCCCGATCGCGGTCGGCGCCTACCGGTACGTGCTCGCCCCGGTCGGGCGGGGGCTGTACACGTACGTCCTCACCCCCCTCGGACACCTGCTGCGCGAAGCCTGGTACCTGGCCGGCCGGATCAGCCGCGCCCTCGGCCGCGGCCTGCTCCTCCTGTGGCGCGGGCTCGTGGTCCGGCCCGCCCGCTGGGCGCACCGGCGCATCGCCACCCCCGTCGGACATCTGGTCCGGGAGGTGTGGCGGACCTCCCGCACCGCGGTGCGCGAGGCGCGCGCCGAGGTGCGACGGGCGCTGTTCGGTACTCCTCCCGGGGAACCGGCGAGGTCACGGGCGCGTAGTCTGGGTAGTACGACAGCCGCAGGCAACACGCCCGCCCCCGAGATCTCCCTCCACAAACGGCAGGGGTGAGCCGGCCGGTGGGGCGTGGCCGGCAGGCTCACCAGACCTCAGGGCGACGTGCGAGCCGCGGAGCCCCGCACAAGGAGAAGAACCACTGGGCAAGCGACAGCCCGAAGGCCCGCCTCCCGCACCGGTGGTGCAGCGCATCCGACTGCGCTACACCAAGCGCGGCCGCCTCCGGTTCACCAGCCACCGAGACTTCCAGCGTGCCTTCGAGCGGGCCCTGCGCCGCTCCGAGGTGCCCATGGCGTACTCGGCAGGCTTCACCCCCCACCCCCGGGTCTCCTACGCGAACGCCGCACCCACCGGCACCGGCAGCGAGGCCGAGTACCTGGAGATCGCCCTCGCGGCACCCCGCGACCCCGACAAACTCCGGATCCTGCTCGACGAATCGATGCCGGTCGGCCTCGACATCGTCGACGCGGTGGAGGCCAGGACGTCCGGGCTCGCCGAGCGACTGACCGCCTCCGTGTGGGAGCTGCGCCTGGACGGCGTCGAGCCCGCGGACGCCGAGCGGGCCGTGGCCGCGTTCCTCGCGGCCGAGGCCGTCGAGGTCCAGCGCCGCACCAAGAACGGCATGCGGACCTTCGACACGCGCGGCGCCGTGGTCAGTCTCGAAGCACATCCGGCCCCGGCTGATAGGCCTCTGGACAATGCTTGTGCGATACTGCGGCTGGTTGTTCGGCATTTGACACCTGCCGTACGACCCGACGACGTCCTGTCCGGTCTCCGAGCTGTGGCCGACCTGGCGCCGCCGGTCCCCGCAGCGGTGACCAGGCTGGCGCAGGGGCTCTTCGACGAGGAGTCCGGCACGGTGACCGACCCGCTCGCGCCCGACCGCGAGGCTGTCACGGCCGCCCCACCCACGGCCGCCGTAGCCGCCGACGCGAAGGCGCCGGAAGGTCCCGCCGCGTAAGGAACGCCGTTGTCGCGCCGCCCTGGCACTCGGAAGCCTCCTGTGCCGGGCAGCGCACACAAACCTGAAGACTTCCGCCAGGCCGTACGGACAACACGTACGGAACCGGCGGCCATGAAACTGAGCTCCCGTGTGGCGAACGCGCCCCGGAGGCCGGCTCCGCGCTCATTACGCGGCGCCGTGCCGGACCGGATGTCAGCCGCGGCGCCCGGGAGCGTGACGGGAGAACCGCCCGCAATGCTCAACAACGAAACGTCTGAGAACAACCACACCGCCGGCAACGCCGACGGTGGAAGCCCCAGCGACAACCTGCCCCCGCGCAGGCGTCGCCGCGCCGCCTCCCGGCCCGCGGGCCCGCCCGGCGCCACCGCCGCCGAGGCCGTGACCGAGACCCCGGCCGCCGCCCCCGCCGCTCCCGCCGTCGAGGAGCCCGCAGCCCCCGCGCCGCGTGCCCGTCGCCGTGCGACCCGCGCCGTGACCGCGCCGGCCGCTCCCGCCGCCGAGGCCGCCACCCCGGCGCCCGCGGTCGAGGCCCCGGTCGTCGAGACCCCGGCCGCTCCCGCCGTCGAGGAGCCCGCAGCCCCCGCGCCGCGTGCCCGTCGCCGCGCCACCCGCGCCGTCACCGCCCCGGAGGCACCCGCCGCCGAGGTCGCCCTGGAAGAGCCCGCCGCCGTCGAGGACCCGGTCGCCCCGGCCCCGCGTGCCCGTCGCCGTGCGACCCGCGCCGTGACCGCGCCGGCCGCTCCCGCCGCCGAGGCCGCCACCCCGGCGCCCGCGGTCGAGGCCCCGGTCGTCGAGACCCCGGCCGCTCCCGCCGTCGAGGAGTCCGCCGCCTCCGCGCCGCGTGCCCGTCGCCGTGCGACCCGCGCCGTCACCGCGCCGGCCGCTCCGACGGCCGAGGCTGTCGTGGAGACCCCGGTCGAGGCCCCGGTCGTCGAGACCCCGGCCGCTCCCGCCGTCGAGGAGTCCGCCGCCTCCGCGCCGCGTGCCCGTCGCCGTGCCACCCGCGCCGTGACCGCGCCGGCCGCTCCCGCCGCCGAGGCCGCCCCGGCCCCCGCGGTCGAGACCCCCGCGCCGGCCGCCGAGGCCCCGGTCGCCTCCAAGGCCACCGTCACCGTCGCCGACGCAGTGGACTCCCCGAAGCGCGGCGGCCGTCGCCGCGCCACCCGCTCCGGCGCCGTCACCCCCGCCGCCCCCGCGCAGCCCGCCGCCGAGGCCGAGGCGCCCGCCGCGCCGGCCCAGTCCCGCGCCGGCCGTCGCGCGGCCCGCCCCGCCGTGGCCGTGTTCCAGGCCCCGGTGTTCGCCGAGCCGATGTTCCAGACCCCGGAGACCGCCGCCATGGCGGCCGCTGCCGCTGCCGCCGCCGGCCAGGTCGACGACGAAGAGGACGAGGACGACACGGAGGTCGTGGCCGAGGCCGTACAGGCCCCCGCCGCCCAGCCGGCCGGCCGTCGCCGTCGCCGCGGTCGCGGCGCCGCCGAGCCCGCGGCCCCGGCCGTCGAGTCCGCCCCCGTCTCCCTCGCCGACGTGGAGCTCCACGAGGCCGAGGAGACCGAGGCCGACTCCGCCGACCTCGACGAGGACGACAACGAGAACGACGGCGAGCGTCCGTCGCGTCGCCGTCGTCGTGGTGGCCGTCGCCGCCGTCGCGGCGAGTCCGCCGACCTCGACGAGTCCACCGACGAGGACACCGAGGCCGAGTCCGCCGACCAGGAGAGCGAAGAGGAATCCGCCGAGGAGGACGACGAGTCCGACGAGGGCGCCCTCGGCTCCAGCTCCAGCCGGCGTCGCCGGCGTCGCCGCCGTCGCAGCGGCGACGGCGGTACCGACGCCGACGCGGCCGAAGAGGACGGCGTACGCACCGTCGTCAAGGTGCGCGAGCCGCGCCCCGCGCGCGAGCGCTCCGAGTCCGCCGCCGGTTCCGGTTCCACCTCCTCCGACGAGGTCCAGTCCATCAAGGGCTCGACCCGCCTGGAGGCGAAGAAGCAGCGCCGTCGCGAAGGCCGCGAGCAGGGCCGCCGCCGCGTGCCGATCATCACCGAGGCCGAGTTCCTGGCCCGTCGTGAGGCCGTCGAGCGCGTGATGGTCGTCCGCCAGGCCGGCGAGCGCACCCAGATCGGCGTCCTCGAGGACGACGTGCTCGTCGAGCACTACGTCAACAAGGAGGAGGCCACCTCCTACGTCGGCAACGTCTACCTGGGCAAGGTCCAGAACGTGCTGCCGTCGATGGAGGCCGCCTTCATCGACATCGGCAAGGGCCGCAACGCGGTCCTCTACGCCGGTGAGGTCAACTTCGAGGCGCTCGGCATGGCCCACGGCCCCCGCCGCATCGAGTCCGCCCTCAAGTCCGGCCAGTCGGTCCTGGTGCAGGTCACCAAGGACCCGATCGGCCACAAGGGCGCCCGTCTGACCAGCCAGGTCTCGCTGCCCGGCCGCTACCTCGTCTACGTGCCCGAGGGCTCGATGACCGGTATCAGTCGCAAGCTGCCCGACACCGAGCGCGCGCGCCTCAAGACCATCCTCAAGAAGATCGTCCCCGAGGACGCGGGCGTCATCGTGCGCACCGCCGCCGAGGGCGCGAGCGAGGACGAGCTGCGCCGTGACGTCGAGCGCCTCCAGGCCCAGTGGGAGGACATCCAGAAGAAGTCGAAGCAGATCTCGACCTCTTCGCCGAGCCTCCTGTACGGCGAGCCGGACATGACCGTCCGCGTCGTGCGCGACATCTTCAACGAGGACTTCTCGAAGGTCATCGTCAGCGGTGACACCGCCTGGGAGACCATCCACGGCTACGTGAACCACGTGGCCCCGGACCTGGCCGACCGGCTCTCGCGCTGGACCTCCGAGGTCGACGTCTTCGCGACGTACCGGATCGACGAGCAGCTCGCCAAGGCGCTCGACCGCAAGGTGTGGCTGCCCTCGGGCGGCTCCCTCGTGATCGACAAGACCGAGGCGATGATCGTCATCGACGTCAACACCGGCAAGTTCACCGGTCAGGGCGGCAACCTCGAAGAGACCGTCACCAGGAACAACCTGGAGGCGGCCGAGGAGATCGTGCGCCAGCTGCGGCTGCGCGACCTGGGCGGCATCGTCGTCATCGACTTCATCGACATGGTCCTGGAGTCCAACCGCGACCTGGTCCTGCGGCGCATGCTGGAGTGCCTGGGCCGCGACCGCACGAAGCACCAGGTGGCCGAGGTCACCTCGCTGGGCCTGGTCCAGATGACCCGCAAGCGGGTGGGCCAGGGCCTGCTGGAGTCCTTCTCCGAGACCTGCGTCCACTGCAACGGTCGCGGCGTCATCGTCCACATGGAGACCCCGACCGTGGTCGGTGGCGGCGGCAACGGCAAGCGCTCCAAGCGCCGCGGCGGCCGTACCCAGGACCACGACCACGACGTCGAGTCGGTCGAGTCGACCGACACCGGTGACGCCGAGGTCTACGAGACCGAGGAGGAACTGGCCGCCGAGGTCTCCGCGCCCCGCGCGCTGCCCGAGCCGGAGTTCGTCCCGGACGAGGAGCTGTACGGCAGCCGGGCCGAGGCGGAGGCCGCGGCCTCCGGCGTGAGCGGTCGACGCAACCGTCGCCGTGCCACCCGCAAGGCGACCGCTCCGGCGGGCGCCCCGCGCGGCGCGGTGGCCCCGGAGCGGGCCCCGGCCGTCGTGGCCGAGCCCGAGCCGGTCGTGGAGCCCGTCGCCGAGCCGGTGACCGTCGTCGAGCCCGAGCCCGTCGCCGTCGCCCCGGTCGAGACCGAGGACGTCGCGGAGCCGGTGGTCGAGGAGGCCCCCAAGGGTCGTACGCGTCGCCGTGCCACCCGCAAGGCCACCGCCCCGGCGGGTGCCCCCGCGGTCGCCGCCGAGGCCGCCGCGGAGCCGGAGCCGGTCGTGGAGGCGGTCGTCGAGCCCGTCGTCGAGCCGGAGCCCGAGCCGGTCGTCGTCGAGACCCCGGCCGAGCCGGTGGCCGAGCCCGTCGCGGACGCCGCTCCGGCCCGCCCGCGTCGCCGTGCCACCCGCAAGGCCACCGCACCCGCCGGTTCCCCGGCGGGCGCGGCCGAGGCGGCCGTCCTGGTCGTCGAGGCCGCTGCGGCAGCCGAGTCGGAGCCCGAGGCGGCCCCGGTCGAAGCCGACGTCGAGCCCGAGGCGCCGGTGAAGAAGAAGGCCGCCCGCAAGGCTCCGGCCAAGAAGGCGACCACCGCGGCGAAGAAGGCCCCGGCCAAGAAGGCGGCGGCCACCAAGACCGCCGCGAAGAAGACCGTCGCCAAGAAGGCCGCCACCACGGCCAAGAAGGCGCCGGCGAAGCGGGCCACGAAGAAGACCGCGGCGGCGGAGCAGCAGGCGCTCCCGTCCGTCTCGGCTCCCACCGAGGCCTGATCCGCGTCACACCCGTGGGCCCCGCCGAACGGCGGGGCCCACGGGCGTTCGGGGCCCGGTTTGACCCCCTGGAACCAGGCCCGTAACCTAGACCGTCGGCATGTCCTAGATGATTTTCCGTCTAGTGCGCGTCGCGCTCCTGAGCACCCTCCTCCTCTGTACGTCCGTGTACGCGCCTCGCGCGTGCGCGTCGCCGGGGAGAGGCCGCTCGTCCAATCCGGATCACCGTGGGCCTCGGCCCGTGTGAGCGGCTGGCTTCAGGAGCATCCGTCCCGAGTGAGAGAGAGATCCGCGTGTACGCCATCGTGCGCAGCGGTGGTCGCCAGCACAAGGTTGCTGTTGGTGACATCGTTGAGGTTGACAAGATTTCCACTGCCAAGGTTGGCGACACGGTCGAGCTCTCGACCCTGCTCGTTGTCGACGGCGACGCCGTGACCAGCGACCCGTGGGTGCTGGCCGGGATCAAGGTCCAGGCCGAGATCGTGGACCACCACAAGGGCGCCAAGATCGACATCCTGCGCTACAAGAACAAGACCGGCTACCGCCGTCGCCAGGGTCACCGCCAGCAGTACACGGCGATCAAGGTCACCGGTATCCCCGCGGCTGCGAAGTAAAAGGGACTGAGACATGGCACACAAGAAGGGCGCATCGTCCACTCGGAACGGGCGCGATTCCAATGCTCAGCGGCTCGGCGTGAAGCGCTTCGGCGGTCAGGTCGTTTCCGCCGGCGAGATCCTCGTCCGCCAGCGCGGCACCCACTTCCACCCGGGCTCGGGTGTCGGTCGTGGTGGCGACGACACGCTGTTCGCGCTGCAGGCCGGTTCGGTCCAGTTCGGCACGCACCGTGGCCGCAAGGTCGTCAACATCGTTCCGGCCGCCTGATCCAGCTCCTGCTGCATCACACGCGTTCGTAACACCCCGAGGGCGGATCTCAACTCTTCCCGGCGGAAGCCGGGAAGAGAGGTCCGCCCTCGGCGCGTTGTCACATAGACACGTTTAATGGGCGGCAAGGCCTGCCCGGGACATTCCCGTATGTATCTGGAGGAACACCCATGACCACCTTCGTGGACCGCGTCGAGCTGCACGTCGCCGCGGGTAACGGGGGCCACGGCTGCGCCTCCGTTCACCGGGAGAAGTTCAAGCCGCTCGGCGGCCCCGACGGCGGAAACGGCGGCCGCGGCGGCGACGTCATCCTCGTGGTGGAGCAGGCGATCACCACCCTGCTGGATTACCACCACAGCCCGCACCGCAAGGCCACCAACGGTCAGCCCGGCGCCGGCGACAACCGTTCCGGCAAGGACGGCCAGGACCTGATCCTGCCCGTGCCGGACGGCACCGTCGTCCTCGACAAGGAGGGCAACGTCCTCGCCGACCTCGTCGGCCAGGGCACCACCTACGTCGCCGGTGAGGGCGGCCGCGGCGGCCTCGGCAACGCGGCGCTCTCCTCGGCCCGCCGCAAGGCGCCCGGCTTCGCCCTCCTCGGCGTCCCCGGCACCACCGGGGACATCGTCCTGGAGCTCAAGACCGTCGCCGACGTGGCGCTGGTCGGCTTCCCGAGCGCCGGCAAGTCCTCGCTGATCTCGGTCCTCTCCGCGGCCAAGCCGAAGATCGCGGACTACCCCTTCACCACCCTGGTCCCGAACCTGGGCGTCGTCACGGCCGGTTCGACGGTCTACACGATCGCCGACGTCCCGGGCCTGATCCCCGGCGCGAGCCAGGGCAAGGGCCTCGGCCTGGAGTTCCTGCGCCACGTCGAGCGCTGCTCGATCCTCGTGCACGTGCTCGACACCGCCACCCTGGAGTCGGACCGCGACCCGCTCGCCGACCTCGACGTCATCGAGGAAGAGCTGCGGCTGTACGGCGGCGGACTGGAGAAGCGGCCCCGCCTCGTCGTCCTCAACAAGGTCGACATCCCGGACGGCCAGGACCTCGCCGACATGGTGCGCCCCGACCTGGAGGCACGCGGTTACAAGGTCTTCGAGGTCTCCGCGGTGTCCCGTACGGGCCTCAAGGAGCTCTCGTACTTCCTCGCCGAGGTCATCGCCAAGGCCCGCTCCCGCAAGCCGAAGGAGGAGGCGACCCGCATCGTCATCCGTCCGAAGGCCGTCGACGACTCCGGCTTCACCGTCACCTACGACGAGGTCGAGGACGTCTACCAGGTGCGCGGCGAGAAGCCCGAGCGCTGGGTCCGCCAGACCGACTTCAACAACGACGAGGCCGTCGGCTACCTCGCCGACCGCCTCGCCCGGCTCGGCGTCGAGGAGGCGCTGAAGAAGGCCGGCGCCCGCGCCGGTGACGGCGTCGCCATCGGCTCCGACGAGAACTCCGTCGTCTTCGACTGGGAGCCGACCGTCATGGCCGGCGCCGAGATGCTGGGCCGCCGAGGCGAGGACCACCGCCTGGACGCACCGCGCCCGGCCACCACGCGCCGCAAGGAGAAGGACGCCAAGCGCGGCGACTCCGCCCAGCAGGAGTACGACGAGTTCCGGCCGTTCTAGGACATGTCCGGATCCTGACGGCGGCCCGCCGCGGTCAAGGGTCCGACAGGGGTCTTGAGGCGACCTTTACCCGGGTCGCCTAGGATCCAGCGGGTGACCAGCATCAATCCCGCCACCGTCTCCGTCGTGGTGATCGCGTACAACGACGCCGGGCTCGTGGGCGAGGCCGTCTCCTCGGCTCTCGACCAGGGCCCGGTGGTCGACGAGATCATCGCGGTCAACGACGCCTCGTCCGACGACACCGGCCGGGTCCTGGACGAGCTGGCCGCCCGCCACCCCCGCCTGAAGGTCCTGCACCGCACGGAGAACAGCGGCGGCTGCGGGACCCCGCGCAACGACGGGATCGCGGCCGCGACCGCCCCGTACGTCCTCTTCCTCGACAGCGACGACGTTCTGCCGCCCGGCGCGGCGGACGCCCTCGTACGGGCCGCCGAACGGCACCGCGCACCGGTGACGGTCGGCGCGTGCGTACGACGCGAACTGCCGCAGCATCAGGACGTGCCCTGGGTACCGGGGCTGTACACGCCGGGCGACGTCATCGAGCGGCCCGCCGACCGGCCCGAACTGGTCCGCGACACCCTCTGCGTCAACAAGCTCTACGCGCGCGCCTTCCTCGACGAGCACGACATCCGCTTCCCCGACGGCCGCTTCGTCTACGAGGATTTCGTCTTCACCGCCCGCGTCCTGGCCGCCGCGCCCCGCGTCGCCGTGATCGACGACCTCGTCTACGTCTGGCACGTGCGCCGGTCCGCCGCCCAGGTGTCGATCTCCCTCGACCGCGAGGACGTCGCCAACTGGCTCTCCAGGATCGAGGCGCACCGCACCGCGGCCCGGACCCTCGCCGCCGCCTCCCCGGCACTGGGCCACGCCTGCCAGGTCAAGTTCCTGGAGTACGACCTGCGCATGTACCTGCGGGAACTCGGCGACGACCCCGACTACCAGGCCGCCTGGTGGACCGCGACGCGCGACTACCTCGACGGCTTCACGGACGCCGTCGTCGAGGCCGCCGGGGCGCACGCGCGCTGGATCGTACGACTGCTGCGGGCCACCCCGAAGCCGCCCGCCGACGTGGAACGGCTGACCCGCTTCGCCGCCGAGCCCCCGCGGCTGCTGCCGCCGTACGCGAGCACCCCGGACGGGCTGCCCGTGTGGAGCGAGGAGCTCCCCGTGGAGCTGGACGGCATGGCGACGCTGCCGACCGGGGAACTCCCCGTCACCGTCGACGCCCGCCCGAGCGGAACCGCGGGCCTGCGGATCCGCGTCCACGACATGTACGGACGGCTCGCCGCCGCCGGGCCGCGCACCGCGTGGTTGGACTTCCAGGCGCGCTCGGGCGGGGAACCGGTCCTCGGCGAACCCGTGGAGCTGACCCCCGCGACCGACGGGGACGGCTGGACCGCCGAGCTGCCGTTCCGGCTCACCGCGCTCGCGGAGGCCGGACGACGACGCGGCGGACGCGGCATGCAGGCGTGGGGTGTGCGGATCGGAGTGCGGTGTGCGGACGGAAGCTCCCTCGTGATCCCGCCGCGCCCCCTCGACGACCTGCTGCGACGTCGGGCGCTGCCCAGCAGCCGGTACGGTGTTCTGCTGGCGCAGCCGTACCGCACGGCCGCGGGATCACTGGGCGTGCGGCTCGCGCCGGGCGCGTTCGGGGCCATGAGCCTCGTACGCAACCGCCTCGGCCGGGTCAGGGCAGGCCTGCGGTCGAGCTGACAGAGGGACACCGGTCGCAGACGGCCGGCGGAATCGGACAGGACTCGGGAGAACACGGCATGACTTTTCTGATCACCGGTGGCGCCGGATACATCGGCTCGCACGTCGTCCGCGCGATGCGGCTCGCGGGGGAGGAGGTCGTCGTCCTCGACGACCTGTCCACGGGCAACGAGAACCGCGTCCCGGACGGCGTCCCGCTGGTCATCGGCTCGGTGCTGGACCGGCCGCTCCTGGACAAGACCCTCGCCGAGCACCGGATCACCGGCGTGGTGCACCTCGCCGGCAAGAAGCAGGTCGGCGAGTCCGTCGAGAAGCCGCTGTACTACTACCACGAGAACGTGCAGGGCCTCACGGTGCTGCTCCAGGCCGTGGCCGAGGCCGGCATCCGCAACTTCCTCTTCTCCTCCTCCGCCTCCGTCTACGGCATGCCCGACGTGGACCTGGTCACCGAGGACACCCCCTGCCTGCCCCTGAGCCCGTACGGCGAGACCAAGCTCACCGGCGAGTGGCTCGTCCGCGCCGCCGGCAAGGCGCACGGCATCTCCACCGCCTGCCTGCGCTACTTCAACGTGGCGGGCGCCGCCACCCCCGAACTCGCGGACACCGGGGTCTTCAACCTCGTCCCGATGGTGTTCGAGCGCTACGAGGCCGGTGAGGGCGCCCGCATCTTCGGCGACGACTACCCGACCCCGGACGGCACCTGCATCCGCGACTACATCCACGTCGAGGACCTCGCGGACGCCCACGTGGTGGCGGCCCGCAGGCTCGCCGAGTGGGGCGCCCAGGGCGAGTACAAGGACCTCACCGTCAACATCGGCCGCGGCGAGGGCGTCTCCGTCCGCGAGATGGTCGAGATGCTGAACGCCAACACCGGCAACGACCTCGCGCCGGTGGTCACCCCGCGCCGTCCCGGTGACCCGGCGAAGGTGGTGGCCTCCGCCGACAGGATCGCCGCGGAGCTGGGCTGGAAGGCCCGCCACGACGTCCGCGAGATGATCACCTCGGCGTGGGCGGGCTGGCAGGCCAACAAGGTGACCGCGCAGCGCTAAGGCCCTGTCGTCTCCCAGGGCCCCGCACTCTGCTTTGAGCATGCCACCGGCCCGCCGCCCCGATCACCCGGGCGGCGGGCCGGTGCGCGTTTCAGCGGGCCGGCGCGCGCACGATCCGCGAGACCGTCCGGCGGGCGTGCCGACCGAGCCGGCGGTGCAACGGCAGCGGTACCCGTACGGTGAGCGCGGCCCCGTCCGCCGCGTGCACCGGCAGCTCCCGGCTGAACCCCTGGTCCCGTATCCGCAGCCGAACCTGCCACTCGCCCTCCGGCACGCCCCGCACCTCCGTGCGCACCCGCAGCCGACCGTCCGGATCGGTGCCGCCCACCGCCGGAGTGGTGAACGGGGCCCGGCCCGGCGCGTGCAGGACGAAGTCCACCGGGGCGTCCGCCGGCCAGCCCGGTATGGTCGCCGTCGCCTCCAGGACCGGGGCGCGCACGACCCGGGCGGCGGCCGTGCCGCGCGCGTCGGCGGCCAGGGGTATCCGGGTGGCGCCCAGGTCGAGGTTGACGTGCTGGTGCGCCTCGGAGTGGAACACCGTCGCGGCCTGCGGCGGCTCCCCGGGCGTGCCGTGCACGATCCGGGGCACCGGGGCGGCGTCGTACTCGGCGGCCTTCGGCCTCGGCAGCCAGGCCTCCTTGACGAGGGAGCCCGCCGCCACCGCGACCCGTACGGTCCATATGCCGTCATCGAGCCGGAGGCCCTCGGCGGCCCGGTTGACGTCCACCGCCGCCTCGTAACCACCCCGCTCGTCGGTCCGCGCCGCCGGTATCCGGATGGTGTGGCCCTGCCGCCGCAGCAGCAGCGCCACCTCCTGCGCCGCGGCCCCGCCCATGCCGTCGAGCCGGGCCGTCCCGCGCAGCCGCAGCACTGGACCGTCCCAGCTGTACGAGGCCAGCTCCTGCCGCAGCACCACCCGCGAGGTGAGGTCGTACAGCTCGTCGGGGAGACCGGCGCCGGGGGCCCGGAAGAACGGGTACGCGGCGAAGGCGCGACCGCCCTCGATCACGGCGGGACCCAGAGCGTCCGCGGTGTCGGCGGTGACGACGGCGGTCAGCTCGCGGGTACGACCCGCCTTGATCAGATGGGCGCGCAGCCGCAGCCGGGGCGGCAACGCGGCGCTGATCCGCTCGGTCAGGTAGGTCTCGACGAGCGGTTCGGCCGCCCGGACCATCGCCTCGCGGCCCGCCTCGTCCCGGGCCAGGTACGGCTCGGCGAACATGCTCAGCACCTCGCCGTGGAAATGGCGCTCCATGAGCTTGTCCCGCTCGGGACCGGCCGGCACGTGATCGGCCACCATCTCCAGGATCCCGCCGACGTAGGCCAGCTGCGCCACCCAGTCGACGTCCTGCTGCGTGGCGTTCGTGCCGTCGCCGCGGCCCTCCAGGTAGTAGCAGTCGTGATCGGCCACCACCGATATCCGGCGGGCGTGCAGCAGGGCGTGCGCGCCGAACGGGAGGTCCTCGCCGAGCAGCCGGCCCTCGGTGAACCGCAACCGGTGCGCGTCGACCAGACTGCGGCGCCACAGCTTGTAGGCGGCGAGCGTCCAGTACACGGGGGAGTCGTGGAGGGAGACCTCGGGGCTGGTGGTGCGCAGGTCCACCGGGGCGGCCCGCCCGTTGACCCCGACGATCCGCCCGTACACCACGTCGGAGTCCTGCTCCTCGGCCATCCGGACCAGCCGCTCCAAGGCCTCCGGGCCCAGGTAGTCGTCCGAGTCGAGGAAGAACAGGAAGTCGCCGCTCGACGCGTCGATCCCGACGTTGCGCGGCTTCCCGGCGCCACCGGAGGCGGCCTGGTGGATCACGGTGGTGTTCGGGTGCCGCGCCGCCCAGGTGTCCAGCCAGTCCCCGGAGCCGTCGGTCGAGCCGTCGTCCACGGCGATGACCTCGATCCGGTCCGCCGTAAGGGTCTGGGCGGCCACCGAGTCGAAGCAGCGCCGCAGGTAGCGCCGGGTGTTGTGCACGGGTATGACGACGCTGACGCTCGCGCGGGAGCCCATGGGCGGTTCCTCGGATCGGCTGGATGACATCGGCTGCTCGGCGGCCTCTTGCCCCTCCGTCGAGGGTACGTGGACGGGCCACCACCGAAAAGGGTGATGGCCCGTCGTCCTGCTCCGCTGTTCCCGCTGTTCGCGCTCTGCCCGCGGGTCAGCGGTGCAGCAGCGTGAAGAGCTCCTCCCAGCGCCTGCTGATCTCCTCCGTGGAGTACCGCTGGATGTCCTCGCGGGCCTGCTCGCCCATCCGGTCGCGCAGCTCGCGGTCGGACATCAGCGCGTCCAGGCGGCGGCCGAACTCGCCGGTGTTCCCGGGCGGGGCGATGAGGCCGTTGACCCCGTCCGTGATGATCTCGTGGACACCGGGGGCCACGTCGAAGGCGACGCAGGGCACCGCGGTCGCCATGGCCTCCATCAGGGCGAGGGGGAAACCCTCACCGCGCGAGGACAGGGCGAACACCGCGCTGTCGCGCAACGCGCCCGGCACGTCGGAGGTGCGACCCATCCACTCCACCGAGGAGGAGATCCCCAGCTGGGCGCACTGCTTCTTCAGCGCCTCCTCCTCCGGACCGGAGCCGTAGAGCGTCAGCACCCACCCGGGGTGCTTCGGCGCCACCTCCGCCCAGGAGTCGAGGAGCATGTCCACGCCCTTCTCCTCGTGCAGCCGGCCGATGCTGACCACGCGCTTGGCGGTCCGCGGGGACGGCTCCTCGGGGAAGAACGGCAGCGGGTTCGGCATGGAGCCCACGTTGTCCATCCGCTGGCGGATCCACAGGTCCGCGTCCTCGCGGGTGAGGGCCAGCATCCGGTCCACGTTCTTGTAGAACCGCTTGACCCGCCCGAACCGGGAGGACCTGCGGCAGGTCTCGAAGGACTCGTGGCTCATGCCGACGAGCTTGAGACCGGAGGTGTCCGCCATGGCCACCCACTCCATCGCCCAGACCTGGCTCACGATGACCACGGCCCCCGGGCGGGCCGCCCGGAACAGCGCGGTCAGCTTCGCGGCCTGCGCCCGCATGCCCGCGTCGCGTGCGGCCCGGCGCCGGCGCTCGATGATGTCGAGCTTGCCCTTGAGACCCCTGAGGGCCTTGATGGAGGGCGGGTGCTCGTCGTACAGGGTGGTGGTGCGGTACGGCAGGTCCTCGCCCAGGTCGGCGCGCCGCCCCTCGGGGGCCGGCACGATGCCCACCACGTGGACGGTGTGTCCGCGCTCCGAGAAGATCCGGGCCATCTGGTGGGACCAGCTGGTGATGCCGCCCAGCTCGTCCACGCTGTTGGAGACCAGGAAGATGTCCCGGGGTCGGCCGTCGTTCGTACCGGTCATCACAGCCCCCGTCGTCGCGGTCGCGGGGTTCGTCACGGTCGTCGTCTCGATCACCTCGGACATCAGCGGCTCCACCCGGAGAAGAACGTGTCGACGATCCGCTCGGCGGCGTTGCCCCGGTCGTACTCGCCGAACTCGGCCACGAAGCGCTTGCGGGCCTCGGCGTGCGGGTCCTGCGCCGCGTCGAGGCTCTTCAGGACGTCGTGGAACTCCTCCTCGGTCCGGAACACCGGGCCCGGGGCGTGCTCCACCAGGTCGAAGTAGGTGCCGCGCTCCTCGTGCACGTACGAGTCGTAGTCGTACGCGAAGAAGAGGATCGGCCGGTCCAGCAGCGCGTAGTCGAACATCACGGAGGAGTAGTCCGTGATCAGCGCGTCGGACAGCTCCATCAGCGGCATCACGTCGTGCCGCGCGGACACGTCGATGACCTTGCCCTTGGCCGTCGGCGGCAGCACCACGTGGTTGAGGTAGTGCGCCCGGACGAGCAGGACGTACTGATCACCGAACTCCTCGGTGAACTTCTCCACGTCGAACGGCATCGGGAACGCACCCGGCGTACGGAACGTCGGCGCGTACAACAGGACCTTCTTGTCGGCGGGAATGCCGAGCTCGGCGGCCAGCGCACCGCGCTCGCGGCGCCCGTCCGGCGCGACCTCGGCCTGCCGGGCCCGCACGAGCGCGTCGTTGCGCGGGTAACCCACCCGCAGCAGCTTCGATTCGCCGATCCGGAAGGCCTTCGCGAGGGTCCGCACGTCGTGCTCCGAGCGGCACACGAAGTGGTCGAAGCGGCTCAGGTGCCTCTCCTCCGCGGCCTGCTGCGCGTGCGTGGCCGCCTTCAGACCGGGCTGGTCGAAGCCCATCTTCTTGAGCGCGGACCCGTGCCAGGTCTGGATGTACGTGGTGTCGGGCCGCTTGGCGAGCTTCAGCGGGTAGCTCTGGTTGTCCACCCAGAACTCCGCCCGGGCCAGCGCCTTCAGGTAGGGCAGCGACCAGCGGCGCACCAGATGGGCGTCCGCGGGGAAGTCCTTCGGGCTGCCCGCGTACGACCAGAACGCCTCGAACTCCAGACCGCGGCTGCGCATCTCCTCGTAGATGGCGCGCGGGCTGTCGCTGTACTGCTTGCCGAGCATGCTCTCGAAGACGATGGTGCGCTTCTTCACCGGCAGCCGGCCGTAGACCTCGTGGAAGAGGCGCAGCTTGGTCTTCTCCGAGGTCAGCGTCTTGCGCAGCTCCTTGGCCCGGCGGTAGCCGGCCTTGGCCAGCTTGCCGGGCCTGCCGCGCACGGCGCTCTGGATCAGTTCCTCGATCCGCTCGTTGTCGTGCCGGGCGGAGACCAGCCTGAAGGCCAGGTGGCCCTTGGCCGTGGGCTGCGGCTCGATGTGGTCCGCGACCAGACGGGTCAGGCGCGGCTTGACGGGCAGCAGACCGCTGCCGAGCTCG
This sequence comes from Streptomyces sp. NBC_00513, assembly GCF_041431415.1. Classification (GTDB taxonomy): domain Bacteria; phylum Actinomycetota; class Actinomycetes; order Streptomycetales; family Streptomycetaceae; genus Streptomyces. The sequence continues at coordinate 2,898,326 of NZ_CP107845.1, read as the reverse complement.
CTCTCACCGATGGTCAGGCGCGTGTTGGTCTTCGCGCCGTCGACGTCCAGGATGACGCGGACGTCCCAGACGGAGTCGATGATGCCCAGCGGACGGAGCTTGGCACTGAGGTCGACGTCGGCTTCCCAGGAGATGATGCTGCCCTCGTTGCGCAGCGCCTTCACGGGGAAGTTGAACGTCTGCAGGCTGCGGCGGCGGGCCCGGAACTCGACCTGGCCCTTGATCTTCGCCTCGGGCCTGATGACACCCAGCGGGTTGGTGATGCGGCCCGCGAGCCGCACGGTGCCCTCGGCCTCCGCGTAGCGCGTCAGCTCGTTGCGCAGGAACAGTTCCCGGATCGGCTTCTGGTGGTAGCCGAGGTCCGTGACGTCGAGCACGCTGCGGGCGAACTCGTCGTCGAGGTGCTCGGCGCACCAGTAGATCCGGCCGTCCTTCTTGGCGAGCGGGGAGGACACCTTGTTCCGGTGGGTCAGGGTGTCCACGGCGGGCAGCAGGTTGTCCCAGTCGCCCTGCTGGAGCAGGTAGGCGCAGATGGCCTGGATGGGCTGGACCCGGGTGTACGCCTCGCGGTCGAGACCCTCCAGGTAGCCGCGGGAGAGCTCGGCGAACTCGCGCCGGTAGGACTCGTCGCGGAACGGCAGGTCACGCAGGTGCAGCACGAGGTCGTGCTTGAGGAACTTGACGTCCTTGGCCGTCTGCATCTCGGTCATGCCGCGCTGCGCCAGGAGGGCGTCGATCCGCCGGTGGATCTCCAGCCGGTGGATGTAGTTGGTCATCTCGTGCCGGCGGTTGGTCACGGACTTGACCTTGGCCTGCGCGTAGACGTTCCAGAAGTACACCTGGTTCGGGATGAGGGTGATCTTCTTCGCGGCGAGGTAGGCCTCGGCGATGAACATCAGGTCCTCGTACAGCATCCCCTTCGGGAAGAGGAGGTTGTTGTCGAGGAGGAAGTCGCGGCGGTAGCACTTGTTCGTGGACAGCGTGTCCCACACGAACAGGTCCGGCAGCTCGCTGACCGAGTTCAGGGTGCGGGTGGTGCGGTACAGCCACGCGTACCACTCGTCGCGCTTCTGGTTGCGGGTGTCCTTGTGGACCCGCACGCACAGCCCCGAGACGATGTCGGCGTCCGTCCGCTCGGCGGCCTCCAGCATGTTGCGGCAGGCGTTCACCTCAAGGACGTCGTCGCTGTCCAGGAACATGACGTAGCGGCCCTCGGCATGGCCGATGCCGACGTTGCGGGGCTCGCCGCCGGCGCCGCTGTTCTCGGGCAACTGGTAGGCACGCACCCGCCCCGGGTGCGCTGCTTCGAGTTCCTTGGCGACCTCGAAGGAACGGTCCTTGCTGCAGTCGTCCACGATCACGACTTCGACCCCGTGCAGGGTCTGGTCCAAAACCGACTGGACGGCTGTCGGCAGACGCTCTGCGTCGTTGTAGACGATGACGACCACGGAGACGTCAGGCACGTGCACCTCGATCCCTTTGTTCCATTGCGTTTATCCCGACAAAGCTACCGTGTGCGGCACTCGACTCGGGCAGCGCGGCTCGGCCGTGCATACTTCTCAAGAGGCGGTGGTGTCGAGTCAGTCGTCGACAATCACCCGTTCGGATCCGGCAGGAAGTGTTCATGACCAAGCTGTCCGTAGTTGTTCCTTGCTACAACGAAGAAGCCGTCATCGACCGCTTCGACGCAGAGATCCGCAGGGTTCTCGACGCCCTGCCCATCGAGTACGAGGTTTGCTACGTCGATGACGGTAGCCGGGACGGCACGCTGGAGAAACTTCGCAAGATCGCCGCGGAGTACGGGGACCAGACGCGCTACGTCTCCTTCAGCCGGAACTTCGGCAAGGAGTCGGGCATGCTCGCCGGGCTGCGCGAGGCCACCGGCGACGCCGTGGTGATCATGGACGCGGACCTCCAGCACCCGCCGGAGCTCATCGCCACCATGCTCGAGCACTACCGGCAGGGGCACGACCAGGTCATCGCGCGCCGCACCCGCGAGGGCGACAAGAAGGTCCGTTCCGCCCTCAGCCGCATGTACTACCGAGGCGTCAACCGCTGGGTGGACGTCGAGCTCACCGACGGGGTCGGAGACTTCCGGCTGCTCTCGCGCCCCGCCGTGGACGCCCTGCTCGCGCTCCCCGAGTACAACCGCTTCTCCAAGGGACTCTTCTCCTGGATCGGCTTCGACACGGTCCACTTCGACTACCGCAACGCCCAGCGCGAGGCCGGCGAGACGAAGTGGAAGTTCGGCGCCCTGCTGAACTACGGCATGGACGGGTTGATCTCCTTCAACAACCGTCCGCTCCGGATCGGGATCTGGCTCGGCGTGTCGTTGGTCGCACTCACCGGCCTCTACGCCCTGTGGACCACCGTGATGGCGATCACGTACGGGGTCGAGTCCCCGGGTTACGTCACGCTCGTGGCGCTCATCACAGGCCTGGGTGGCGTACAGATGATCATGCTTGGGCTGATCGGCGAGTACATCGGCCGCATCTACTACGAGTCCAAGCGCCGCCCGCACTTCCTGGTCAAGGAAGCGCACGGCGCGGAGCGGGTGCCCGGCGTCTCCGAAGCCGTGATCTCGGAGCGCAGCCGCCGATGACCTCGAACGTCCCCGCCCCCGGTCACCCCCCGGTGACCGGGAGCGCCCCGGCGCCCCGGAGCACCCGACGGGAACAGCTGGGGCAGATCGTCCGCTTCGCCCTGGTGGGCGGCGTCAACACCGTGACCTTCTTCGGCATCTACCTGCTCCTGCACCCGTGGATGCCGTACTTCGCCGCGTACACGCTCGCCTTCCTGCTGTCGATGGTCGGCTCGTTCTTCATGAACACCTACTTCACCTACCGGACCCGGCCCACGTGGAAGAAGTTCGCGCTCTTCCCGCTGACGAACATCACCAACTACGTGATCCAGTCGGTCGGCCTGTTCGCCCTGGTGCAGTGGGCCGGCATGGACGACCGGATCGCCCCGCTCGTGGCGGCCGTCGTGGCCATCCCGTTCACCTTCCTGCTGTCCCGCAAGATCCTGGTCCCGGGCGCCGCGGCCGCGGCGGAAGCCGAGCCGGTCCGCGGTCCGTCCACCCTCTGAAACCCGCGCGCGGCCCCGAAGGGCCACCCCGTAGATTGAGTTCCCGGCACCTGCGGCAAGGCGCCGGGAACATCAGGCAAGGGGCAAGGGGACAGACGTGTCAGCGGCTAGGCAGAGCGTCGTGGACGCCCGCAGGATCGTGGTCAAGGTCGGCTCCTCCTCCCTGACCACCGCCACCGGCGGGCTCGACGCCGACCGGGTGGACGCCCTGGTCGACGTACTGGCCAAGGCCCGCAGCGGCGGCGAGAAGGAGATCGTCCTGGTCTCCTCCGGCGCCATCGCCGCCGGACTCTCCCCGCTGGGCCTGCGCCGCCGACCCACCGACCTGGCCCGCCAGCAGGCCGCCGCCAGCGTCGGACAGGGCCTGCTCGTCGCCCGGTACACCGCGTCCTTCGCCCGCTACGGCGTCCGCGTCGGCCAGGTCCTCCTGACCACCGACGACACCAGCCGGCGCGCGCACTACCGCAACGCCTACCGGACGCTGGACCAGCTCCTCGCCATGGGCGCGCTCCCGGTCGTCAACGAGAACGACACCGTCGCCACGGACGAGATCCGGTTCGGCGACAACGACCGGCTCGCCGCCCTGGTCGCCCACCTCGTCCGCGCCGACCTGCTCGTGCTGCTGTCCGACGTGGACGGCCTCTACGACGGCGACCCCTCGCTCCCCGGCACCACCCGCATCGACGAGGTGCACGGCCCCGAGGACATCGCGCACGTCTCCATCGGCAGCGCCGGCAAGGCGGGCGTGGGCACCGGCGGCATGGTCACCAAGGTCGAGGCCGCCCGCATCGCGGCGGCCGCCGGCATCCCCGTCGTCCTCACCTCCGCCAGCCAGGCCACCGACGCCCTCGCCGGGCGCGGCACGGGCACCCTCTTCCACTCCACGGGCCGCCGCTCGGCGGACCGGCTGCTCTGGCTCCAACACGCCTCCACCCCCCAGGGGCACCTCGTACTGGACGACGGGGCGGTGCGCGCCGTCACCGAACGCGGCAGTTCCCTGCTGGCCGCAGGCATCGCCGGCGTCGAGGGTGACTTCGTCGCCGGGGACCCGGTCGAACTGCGCGCCACCGACGGTCGCGCCGTGGCCAGGGGGCTGGTCAACTTCGATGCCAAGGAACTCCCGCAGCTCCTCGGCCGCTCCACTCGCGAGCTCGCGCGGGAGCTCGGACCCGCGTACGAGCGGGAGGTCGTCCATCGTGACGATCTGGTCCTGCTGCAGGGCTGAGGTTCGGCAAAACCGCCGCGCGTCCGGCCGAGGACTGGTCAACTGTGGGGGGCGGACACGCGTAGCGCAGACAGGAGGCGGCTGGTGAGACGAGCGCTGACCAGCGTCGGCACCGGGGACGGTGACGGCGGCGTTGGCGGGGGCGGCAACGGGGACGGGCCGGACACCTCTCGCCTCTGGCACGTCACCCTGAGCGTCTCCGGCAAGCCGGCGCCGTTGTCCGAGGTCCGGCGCGGGCTGGAACAGCTCGCCCACGACCATCCCTTCCTGCTGACCAGCCGGTACGCCGACGACCACGCCGAGATCCGGTACTGGGAGGAAGCCCGCGACCTGCACGACGCGGCCGCCGTCGCCCTGCGGCTCTGGGGCGAGCACCGGTCCTCGGCGCAGCTTCCGCCCTGGGAGATCGTCGGCCTGGAGGTCATCGACCGCGCGACCTACCACCAACGCGTGGCGGAGGGCTACGGCCCGCCCCCGGCCCACCCGGTGGGCGTGCACCCCTACTGAGCGCGAGGACGGGCCCGGGGAGGGCCCCCGCGAGCCGGACCGGCCCGCGAGCCGGCCGCCCCGGGGTGGCCCGTCGCGCAGTGGGCCGTCTCGCGGGGTGAAACCCCGTCGGCCCGGCCCGGACCGGGGCATACCCTGGGCCGCATGACCTCGCTCGACGACGCCACCGCAGCCTCCCCCGTGATCGCCACCGCGCAAGCCGCCCGGACGGCCGCCGCAGCCATCGCCCCACTCCCGCGGTCCGCCAAGGACACGGCCCTCCTGGCCATCGCGGACGCGCTGGAGGCCCGTACCGCGGAGATCGTCGAGGCCAACGCCCTCGACACCGACAAGGCCAGGGAGGCGGGCACGAGCGAGACCGTCATCGACCGCCTCACCCTGACCCCCGAGCGCGTCGCCGCCATCGCCTCCGACGTCCGCGACGTGGCCGCCCTCCCCGACCCCGTCGGCGAGGTCGTCCGCGGCTCCACCCTCCCCAACGGCATCGACCTCCGCCAGATCCGGGTACCGCTCGGCGTCGTCGGCATCATCTACGAGGCCCGCCCCAACGTCACCGTCGACGCCGCCGCGCTCTGCCTCAAGTCCGGCAACGCCGTGCTGCTGCGCGGCAGTTCCTCCGCCTACGCCTCCAACAGCGCCCTCGTCGCCATCCTCCGGGACGCCATCGAGTCCGCCGGACTGCCCGCCGACGCCATCCAGCTCGTCCCCGGCGAGTCCCGCGACTCCGTCCGCGAGCTGATGCGCGCCCGCGGCCTCGTCGACGTGCTGATCCCGCGCGGCGGAGCCTCGCTCATCAAGACCGTCGTCGAGGAGTCCATCGTCCCGGTCATCGAGACCGGCACGGGCAACTGCCACGTCTACGTCGACGCCCAGGCCGACCTCGGCATGGCCGTGGACATCCTCGTCAACTCCAAGGCGCAGCGCCCCTCGGTCTGCAACTCCGCCGAGACCCTCCTCGTCCACCGGGACATCGCCGCCGCGTTCCTGCCGCTCGCCCTCGACGCCCTCGCGGACGCCGGAGTGACCGTCCACGGCGACGGCGAGGTCCTCGCGTACGCCGAAGGGACCAAGGTCACCGCACTGCCCGCCACCGACGAGGACTGGGCGGCCGAGTACCTGTCCTACGACATCGCCGCGGCCGTCGTGGACTCCCTCGACGACGCCGTCACGCACATCCGCCGTTGGACCTCGGGGCACACCGAGGCGATCGTCACCACCTCGCAGGCCGCCGCGCGCCGCTTCACCCAACTGGTCGACTCGACCACGGTGGCGGTGAACGCCTCCACCCGCTTCACGGACGGTGGTCAGTTCGGCTTCGGCGCGGAGATCGGCATCTCCACGCAGAAGCTGCACGCCCGGGGCCCGATGGGCCTTCCGGAGCTCACCTCCACCAAGTACATCGTCACCGGCGACGGTCACGTCCGGTAGTCGGTCCGCACACCCCGGGCGGCCGGAATTCGGCGGACACCCTGCCCAAAGCGGCCCCCCAGGTCTACGCTGGTCCCGTGCCGGACGACGTGGGGGGCAAGCCGTTCCCGGACGACGGGGAGCCCGACGACGACCGCGGAGGCGCGGATCAGCACTTCGCCTCCGTGGTGTTCGACGAGGCCTTCGTCCGGAACGCCGAGATCCATGAACCGAGCGCGGCCGAGCGTCAGCGGGCCGCCGACCGGGCGCGTGCCGAGGCCGAGGCCGCACGCGTGGCGGGCGGCTGGACGACCGAGGACGACCACGACGGCTACTCCTACGGCCACCCCGACGGGTACGGCCTCGACGAGCCCGGCTGGGAACACGGCCCCCACGGCCACGGCCACGGCTACGCGGAAGGGCCTTACGGGGTCTACGGCGGCAGCATGCGCCCCTACCGCGGCCGGGCACCCTGGCTGCGCCCCGTCGCCTGGGTGCTCGCCTTCGTGATGGGCCTCGGAATGATCGCGCTCGCCTTCAGCGCCGTGTACCGCAGCGCCTCAGGAGACGCGGACCACGCACCCGCCCCAGCCAGCACTCCGCAGCGCGAAGTCACCGGCGTCGGAGCGTTTACGTACCCCGTCGGCCGCCAACCCTGAAAGTACGCCCCGCTTGCGTTCACCGGATTCGGGGGCTTCTCTGAAGCGGGGACAGCGGGGAGAAGCGATGGCCGTTCCAGGAGACCCACCCAACGGCGCCCCCGACGGCATCGGCGAGGGCGATGACGAGTTCCGGTCGGACGAGTACCGGTCGGTCGTGTTCGACGAGGACTTCGTGCGGGCTGCCCGCCTCCAGGAGTACTCCGCCGAGGAACGCATGGGCGAGCACGCCCGGGCGGTCCGCAGCCGGTCCCTCTGGTCGGGAGGCGGCTCCTCGGGCCACCGCGACGGCGCACCGAGCCGCGGTGCCCGGCAGGGCCTGCTGCTCGTGCTCCTCATCGCCACGGCCTTCGCCGCCGCCGTCTACATGGGCCTGCGCAACCCGTACGTGCCCGCGCCCGGCACCACCGCGGAACCGCTCGCGGCCACCGTCGTCCCGCTCGCGCCGACCACCGTCGTGCCCGGCGGGAACCCGGCCGACCTGTTCGCGAAGAGCCCGGCGGCCGAGTACCGCATCGGAGCGGCCGGGATCACCCTGCCGGCCGTACGCCGCACCCACCATTTCAGCGAGAGCCAGATCGTCTCCGCGCTGTCCATCGCCAAGGACTACCTGGTGCAGTCGGCGCTGGACCCGGACGTGCTCGCCGGGACCGCCTCACGGCCCGTACGGGTGCTGCTCGACCCCGACCAGCTCGCGCAGTTCGACCGGAGCATGACCGCGCCCGTCGGTGACGGGCGGCACGCCGCCACCGGATGGCTGGTGCGCTTCGATCCCGCCGTCGCCGCCGTGGCCGACCCCAGGGTCCGGGTGAGCGGCAGCCTCGCCTACCAGGAGATCTCCGCCCAGGTGCTGGAGGTCACCACCGACCACACCTTCGTCTACGCCGTACGCTCCGCCGGCCGGCAGCCGTCGGCCGCCGAGGGCGCCTCGCTCTTCACCGTCCGGCGGGAACTGCGGCTGCGGCTCGACCGCGAGGACCTCGTCGCACGCCGGGCGGAGCTGGCCTCCGCCTACGTGATGGCAGGCCCCCAGGACTGCGCCTCCGAGCCCGCGGCGGCCTTCCGGCCGATGCTCGCCGGGGCCGCACCCACCACCGTCGGCCCGGCCGCGAGCGACCCGTACGCCACCGGTCACCCGCGGCGCACCGCCGGGCTCTGCGGGATCCTGGCGCCGCCCACGAACCCCCAGGACCCTCCGCCGGCAGCCGTCGGCCCCGTCAGCCCGGCTGTTCCGTAGCGCGGCCGGGGGAGCCCTTGCCCTCGCCGGCGCCCGCGGAACCGTTCGCCGCGCCGGCCCCGGCGCCGGTGAACTTGTCCCGGAGCTTGCCGCCCAGGTCACCCGCACCGCCGGCGAGGTCGCCGACGAGCTTCATCAGCGGGTCCTTGCTCGTGCGCACCGAGTCGGCGTAGTGCGAGGCGGACTGCCGGAAGGAGTCGCTCACCGAGGCGTCCTTGTCCTCGTCCCGCCTCGGGTAGTGGCCGTCCATGATCCGCTGGTAGTCGCGGTTCTGCGACCACTTCTTCAACTCGGCCGCGCGGACCGTGGTGAAGGGGTGCGAACGCGGCAACACGTTGAGGATCTTCAGCACGGAGTCGCGCAGGTCCCCGCTCGACTCGTACTCCTCGGCCTGGGCCAGGAAGGCGTCCACGTTCATCTCGTGCAGGTGGTTGCCGCCCGCGATCTTCATGAGGCCGCGCATCGAGGCGTTCACGTCCTGACCCACCAGCAGTCCGGCCCGGTCCGCCGACAGCTCGGACTTGCGGAACCACTCCCGCAGCGCGGTGACGAGCGCCATGATCGCCACATTGCCCAGCGGGATCCACGCGACCTTCATCGCCAGACCCGTCAGGAACAGCAGGACCGTGCGGTAGACGGCGTGCCCGGACAGCGCGTGGCCCACCTCGTGGCCCACGACCGCCCGCATCTCCTCCTCGTCGAGGAGTTCGACGAGCCCCGTCGTGACGACGATGATCGGCTCGTCCAGCCCGATGCACATGGCGTTGGGCTTCGGGTCCTGCTGCACGTACATCTGCGGGACCTTCTCCAGGTCCAGGATGTAACAGGCGTCCCGCAGCATCCCGTGCAGGTGCGGGAACTGGGTCTCGCCCACCCGCACCGACTCCGACAGGAACAGCAGCCGCAGGCTGCGCTCCGGCAGCAGCCCGCTCAGGGCCTTGAACACCGTGTCGAAGCCGCTCAGCTTGCGCAGCGCGACCAGCGCCGAGCGGTCCGCCGGATGTTCGTACGCCCGCGAGGAAATGCCGGGGAACCTCCTGCGGTTCCGCGCCGGCACCTTCTCGAAACCGGTGTCCGTCATCTTGCCCTCCCCCTTGATCGACCTGTCCGCTTCTGCGTCCATCCTCTCCAACGTCCGAGTCGGCGTGAGCGTGCCCAAGGGCCCCGCATACGATGTGAGCGAAGTCTCCGCCCGGTCCCCGACTCGATAGGTATCTGCCTGATGAGCCTCTCCACCACCGCCCACAACCTGGTCGTTCTCGCCTCGGAGGGTGGCGCCGAGCACGGCGGCAACCACGACAGCCTGAGCCCGTACCTGACCGGTGGCGGCGCGTTCGTGATCCTGCTGCTGATGCTCTGGGTGACCACCCGCCTGAACCGCGACCGCTAGACCGGCCTCGCGCACGCGCTCGAACGAGGGTCCTCGCCGGCTCACCGGGCCAGTAGGCTCTGCGCTCATGGGAGAGCAGGAAATGCCTACCGGCCCGGTCAAGCGCCGGCTCGGCGTGATGGGCGGGACATTCGACCCGATCCACCACGGACACTTGGTCGCCGCCAGCGAGGTGGCCGCCCTCTTCCACCTCGACGAGGTGGTGTTCGTACCGACCGGTGAGCCGTGGCAGAAGTCGCAGCGGGCCGTGTCGCCCGCCGAGGACCGCTATCTGATGACGGTCATCGCGACGGCCTCCAACCCGCAGTTCTCGGTGAGCCGCATCGACATCGACCGCGGCGGCCCCACCTACACGATCGACACCCTGCGGGACCTCAGGGCGATCAACGACGACGCGGACCTGTTCTTCATCACCGGCGCCGACGCCCTCGCGCAGATCCTCACCTGGCGCAACGCCGACGAGTTGTTCTCGCTGTCGCACTTCATCGGCGTCACTCGTCCGGGTCATGTGCTCACCGACGACGGGCTGCCCGAGGGCGGCGTCTCCCTCGTGGAGGTCCCCGCGCTGGCGATTTCGTCCACCGACTGTCGCGCGCGGGTCGCCAAGGGCGATCCCGTCTGGTATCTGGTGCCGGACGGTGTCGTTCGCTACATCGACAAGCGTGAGCTGTATCGGGGAGCCTGAGCTTCCGGTTTCGGAGAGAGGGGCCCGCGGTGAACGACCGACAGGATCCGTACGACCCGTACGCCGCCCAGGAGCGACAGCTCGTCGGCTACGACGCGTACGGTCGGCCGGTGTACGGCCCGGTGCCCGCGCAGCCCGCCGACCAGGCACCCCGGTACGAGCAGCAGCAGCCGGGCCCGTCGTACGAGCAGGAGCACTACCAGGGGTACGAGCAGCCGCAGCAGTACGGCTACGACCAGCAGACGTACGGGCAGCAGACCTACGACCAGCAGCAGTACCAGCAGCCGCAGCAGACCCGGCAGTGGATCCCGCAGCAGGGCGCCCCACAGGCGCCCGCGGAGCCCGAACCGGCCCCGGAGCCCGCCGCGTCCCGGATCCCCGAGCCGCGCCGGCCCGACGCCGGGGCAGAGGCGGACCGGGACTACAACACCGGGATGTTCGCCTTCATCGACCAGCCGGACGAGGAGTCCGACGACGTCATCGACTGGCTCGCGTTCACCGAGAGCCGCACCGAGCGCCGCGAGGAGATCCGCCGCCGGGGCCGCAACCGGGTGGTCGCGCTGATCGTCGTGCTCGCCTTGTTCGTCGTCGGCGGCCTCGGCTACCTCTGGTACGCGGGCAAGATCCCCTTCCTCGACGGCCCCGGTGACAAGAAGGGCGCCGCGGCCGCCCCCGGCGCCCAGAAGCGCGACATGATCGTCGTCCACGTGCTCAACACCAAGAAGGGCGGCACCTCCACGGCGCTGCTCGTCGACAACGTCACCACCGGGCAGGGCGCCACCGTGCTGGTGCCCAACACCCTCGACGTCCCCCAGAACGACGGCACGGGCATCCCACTCGGCAAGTCCGTCGAGGGCGGCGGCCTCGGCACCAAGGACGCGCTCGACTCGGTCCTCGGCACCCGCATCGGCGGCACCTGGCGCCTGGACACCCCCTTCCTGGAGAGCCTGGTCGAGCTGATCGGGGGCATCGAGGTGGACACCGACACCGCGGTCCCGGCCGACGACAAGGCCAAGACCCCGGCGGTGGGCAAGGGCGCCAAGCAGAGCCTCAACGGCGCGATGGCCGTGGCGTACGCCACCCACCGCGGCCAGGGCGAGCCGGAGGCCAGGCAGTTGGACCGGCTGGGCAAGGTGCTCTACGCGGTCCTGCGGAAGATCCCCGCCGACCCGAAGGCGGCGGCCACCACGGTCGAGAGCATGGGCCAGATCCTGGACCCGGCCCTCGACGCGCAGAACCTCGGCGGCCTGCTGTCGCGGATCGGTGAGCACGCCAAGGTGGGCGACTACCGCACCGACCTCCTCGGGGTGAAGCCGGACGGCGGCCTCACCGACGAGGCCAACAAGAAGATCGTCAAGGAGGTCCTCGGCGGCTCCGCCACGGCCGCGCAGCCCGGCGCCACCCCCCGGGTGGGTCTCAGGGACGCCACCGGGAACGAGAAGACGCAGACCGCGGCGAAGGCGGCCCTGCTCAACGGCGGCTACACCTTCGTCGACGGCGGCAAGGCCGACGACACGGCCGCGACCTCGCAGATCACCTACCAGGACGACGCCCAGCGGGAGCGGGCCGTCGAGGTGGCCAAGACACTGGGGCTGCCGGAGACGGCCGTGAAGAAGGCCGAGAACGTCGTCAACGCGGACGTCGTGGTGGTCCTGGGTCGGGACTACAAGACGTCCTGACGCTCCCGGATCCGGCCCGCACACGGCCCTGAACTGTGATTTCGCCCGCGCGGAACGTTCCGCGCGGGCGGGGTCGGCGGTACATGAGACCCTTGTAAGGATCTGCCCGCCAACCCGAAAGCATGGCCAGTGACCGCCACGGACCGCTCCATCGAGCTCATCACCGCCGCCGCCCAGGCCGCGGCCGACCGGCTCGCGCACGACATCATCGCGTACGACGTCAGCGACGTGCTGTCGATCACCGACGCCTTCCTGCTCGCCTCCGCGCCCAACGACCGCCAGGTCAAGTCGATCGTGGACGAGATCGAGGAGCAACTGCTCAAGAAGCTCGGCGCCAAGCCGGTGCGCCGTGAGGGCGACCGCGACGCCCGCTGGATCCTGCTGGACTACGTCGACATCGTCGTCCACGTCCAGCACAGCGAGGAGCGCGTCTTCTACGCGCTGGAGCGCCTGTGGAAGGACTGCCCCGAGATCGAGCTCCCCGAGGACGCCAAGCTCACCATCGGCAAGGCCGAGGAGCACGCCAAGCTGCGCGAGGCGCAGGGCGACGACGAACTGGACGGTGATCTGTTCTGAGCGGGACCGACACGGGCACGACCGCATCGACCGGGACGGACACCTCGTCCGGCTCCGGTTCGGGCAGGACCGGCAGGAAGATCGTCCTCTGGCGACACGGTCAGACCGCCTGGAACCTGGAGCGCCGCTTCCAGGGCTCCACGGACATCGAGCTGACCGAGACCGGTGTGGCGCAGGCGCGCCGCTCCGCCCGGCTGCTCGCCTCGCTGAGGCCGGACGCCATCGTGGCCTCCGACCTTCGGCGGGCCGCCGACACGGCCGCCGAACTGGCCGCCGTCACGGGGATCGCGGTGGAGCACGACGAGGCGCTGCGCGAGACGTACGCCGGCGAGTGGCAGGGCCTCACACACGACGAGATCCTCGCGAAGTACGGCGAGCAGTACGCGGCGTGGAAGCGCGGCGAACCCGTCCGCCGCGGCGGCGGGGAGCTGGAGACCGAGGTCGCCGACCGGGCCGCCCCGGTCGTGCTGGGCCACGCCGACCGGCTGCCGCAGGGCGGCACGCTGGTCGTGGTCAGCCACGGCGGCACCATCCGCACGACCATCGGCCGCCTGTTGGGCCTGGACTCGTACCACTGGGAGGGTCTCGGCGGGCTCTCCAACTGCTGCTGGTCCGTCCTCGGCGAGGGCGCGCGCGGCTGGCGTCTGATGGAGCACAACGCCGGCACGCTGCCGGAACCGGTGCTCGGCGACGACGACTGAGCGCTGCTCTCGGAGGCTTCCACCCGGATTTCACTTTCCGGCTGGTCACAGGCTAGAGTTCTTCTTGTTCGCAGCGCGGAACACCGGAAACGGGGGAAGCGTGGCGGAGAGCGGGGCTATAGCTCAGTTGGTAGAGCGCCTGCATGGCATGCAGGAGGTCAGGAGTTCAATTCTCCTTAGCTCCACAATCAGGATCCCGTCCCCAACAGGGGGCGGGATCCTTGCGTTTGTTCCTTTGGCGTCGGCTGACCTGGCCCGTACCGGCATGGCAGAATCGGACGGCCGGAGGGGGACACGACGGCCCGACGCGGGAGGGAGTCGCTGACGGATGGGTGCACACCGGCGGCGGTGCGACTGGTGCAACAACGGCACGCCGATCGTGCGGGACATGGACCCGGTCAATCCCGACTACCAGTACTGGTGCGAGGAATGCGCGCGGGCGCTGATCATAAAAGGCGACCCGATCGAGACCTACCGCGAGCTGGAAGGGGAACCGATCTATGGCCGCCTGCTCGACGAACACTGCACGCTCAAACGGTTCTATCAATTCGCGAGAGCGTGACCCGCGCGGCAGACGCGAGCGGTACGGCGCGAGTGACCGGCGAGGCACGCGTGGCCCCTGCGGCCTGCTGGGCCGGTACGGCCTGAACGTGTGACGGAGTGGAGTATTTCGGACATGGCCCGAGGTCGCCGAAACCGATTTTTGGACCAGGGCCATGACCGTGTAATGTTTGGGACGTCGCCAAGGGGAACCGGCAAGGGAAACCAGAACGACAAGCACAACAAGGGGCTATAGCTCAGTTGGTAGAGCGCCTGCATGGCATGCAGGAGGTCAGGAGTTCAATTCTCCTTAGCTCCACAGTGAAGAGAAGCGGGCCACCCGGATCGGGTGGCCCGCTTCTCGTCGTGTCCGCACGCGGGAAGGGCGTGTCCGCACGTCGGAAGGGCCGAGCGGCCCTGGGGGCCGCTGCGGTACCCTGACGCCATGCGTGCCGTACGCCTTCTGCTTACCGAGCCGCGCTGATCAGTCCCGACCCCATCGAGCCCCAAGGATGCGGTCGGCATCGGCGCGGCGTCCCCTCCTGTGCGAGGGGTTTTTTCGTTTGGGCAGGCAGAGACGGCAGAGACGATCGATGGAGCTTCAGAAATCATGAGCGAGACGAACACCCCGGCCCCCGAGGCGGCCGAGGGGCACCGTTACACGGCTGCCATGGCCGCCGACATCGAGGCACGCTGGCAGGACGTATGGGACGCGGAAGGGACCTACGAGGCCCCCAATCCGACGGGTGACCTGGCCGGGGACCCCGCGGTCGTCGCGCGCCCCAAGAAGTTCATCATGGACATGTTCCCGTACCCGTCCGGCGCGGGGCTGCACGTCGGCCACCCGCTGGGGTACATCGCCACCGATGTCTTCGCCCGTCACCAGCGGATGACCGGCCACAACGTCCTGCACACCCTGGGCTTCGACGCCTTCGGCCTGCCGGCCGAGCAGTACGCCGTGCAGACCGGCACGCACCCGCGGGTGTCGACCGAGGCGAACATCGAGAACATGAAGGTCCAGCTGCGCCGGCTGGGTCTGGGACACGACCGGCGGCGCTCGTTCGCCACGATCGACCCGGACTACTACAAGTGGACCCAGTGGATCTTCCTGCAGATCTACAACTCCTGGTACGACACGGACGCCGCCAAGGCCCGGCCGATCGCCGAGCTGGTCGCCGCCTTCGAGGACGGCTCCCGTGAGGTTCCGGGTGGCCGCGCGTGGGCCGGGCTGACCGCGGGCGAGCGGGCCGACGTGCTGAACGGCTTCCGGCTGGCGTACGCCTCCGACGCGCCCGTGAACTGGTGCCCCGGGCTGGGCACCGTCCTGGCCAACGAGGAGGTCACGGCCGACGGCCGCTCCGAGCGCGGCAACTTCCCCGTCTTCAAGGCCAAGCTGAGCCAGTGGAACATGCGGATCACGGCGTACGCCGACCGTCTGCTGGACGACCTGGACGCGCTGGACTGGCCCGAGGCCATCAAGTTGCAGCAGCGGAACTGGATCGGCCGCAGCGAGGGAGCGCGCGTCGACTTCGCCGTCGGCGAGGACGCCGTCACGGTGTTCACCACGCGTCCCGACACGCTGTTCGGCGCCACCTACATGGTGCTGGCGCCCGAGCACGAGCTGATCGAGAAGATCGTCCCGGCGGAGTGGCCCGAGGGCACCCGCCAGGTGTGGACCGGCGGTGCGACGAACCCCCGCGAGGCCGTCGACGCGTACCGCAAGCAGGCCGCGTCCAAGTCGGACGTCGAGCGACAGGCCGAGGCCAAGGACAAGACCGGTGTCTTCACCGGCGCGTTCGCGATCAACCCGGTCAGCGGCGAGAAGGTGCCGGTCTTCATCGCGGACTACGTGCTGATGGGCTACGGCACCGGCGCGATCATGGCCGTCCCGGCGCACGACACCCGCGACTTCGCGTTCGCGCAGGCCTTCGAGCTGCCGATGCGCTGCGTCGTGGAGCCCTCCGACGACCGCGACGCCGACCCGACGGAGTGGGACGACGCGTTCGCCTCCTACGACGGCACGATCGTCAACTCGACCGGCGAGGGCATCACGCTGGACGGCCTGGGCGTCGTCGAGGCCAAGGCCGCGATCACCGAGTGGCTGACCGGGCGCGGCGTCGGCGAGGGCACCGTCAACTTCCGCCTGCGCGACTGGCTGTTCAGCCGCCAGCGCTACTGGGGCGAGCCCTTCCCGATCGTCTACGACGAGGACGGCGTCGCGCACCCGCTGCCCGACTCGATGCTGCCCTTGGAACTGCCGGAGGTCGAGGACTACTCGCCGCGCACCTTCGAGCCGGACGACGCCGCGTCGAAGCCGGAGACCCCGCTGTCTCGCAACGAGGCGTGGGTCGACGTGGAACTGGACCTGGGCCGGGGCGAGGGCGTCAAGCGCTACCGCCGCGAGACCAACACCATGCCGAACTGGGCCGGCTCCTGCTGGTACGAGCTGCGCTACCTGGACCCGAACAACTCCGAGGCGCTGGTCGACCCGGCGATCGAGCAGTACTGGATGGGTCCGAGCGAGAACGCCCCGCACGGTGGTGTCGACCTGTACGTGGGCGGCGCCGAGCACGCGGTGCTGCACCTGCTGTACGCGCGCTTCTGGTCGAAGGTGCTGTTCGACCTGGGCCACGTCTCCTCGGTGGAGCCGTTCCACAAGCTCTTCAACCAGGGCATGATCCAGGCCTACGCCTACACCGACGCGCGCGGGGTGTACGTCCCGGCGGCCGAGGTCGAGGAGCGCGACGGCGGCTACTTCCACCAGGGACAGCCCGTCAAGCGTGAGCACGGCAAGATGGGCAAATCCCTGAAGAACGCCGTCACGCCCGACGAGATCTGCGAGGAGTACGGCGCGGACACACTGCGCCTGTACGAGATGGCCATGGGCCCCCTGGACGTCTCCCGTCCGTGGGACACCCGCGCCGTCGTCGGCCAGTACCGTCTGCTGCAGCGCCTGTGGCGCAACGTGATCGACGAGGAGACCGGCGAGGTCACCGTCGTGGACGGCGAGCCCGGCGAGGACACCCTGCGGGCCCTGCACAAGGCGATCGACGGGGCCGGCGCCGACATGGCCGCACTGCGCTTCAACACGGCCATCGCGAAGATCACCGAGCTGAACAACGCCCTGACGAAGGCCGGCCGGCCGCTGGAGCGCTCGGTCGCCGAGCGGCTGGTGCTCCTGGTCGCCCCGCTGGCGCCGCACATCGCCGAGGAGCTGTGGCACCGGCTGGGCCACGGCGAGTCGGTCGTCCACCAGGACTTCCCGGTGGCGGACCCGGCGTACGTCGTGGACGAGAGCGTGACGTGCGTCGTGCAGGTCAAGGGCAAGGTCAAGGCACGGCTGGAGGTGCCGCCGGCGATCTCCGAGGCGGACCTGGAGCAGCTGGCCCTGACCGACGAGGGCGTCGTCGCGGCGCTCGGCGGCGCGGAGATCCGCAAGGTCATCGTGCGGGCGCCGAAGCTGGTGAACATCGTCATCTGACGGGGTTCGCCCTGATCCGATGGGGTTCGCCCTGATCCGACGGGGTCAGGGGGGGGCGTCCGGCGGCGTTCAGCGGTCATCCGGCGCGGCTGGGGGTTCTCCCTTACGGGCAGGTTGGGGGTTCGATTGGAACCCCTGGCCTGCCCGTTGCGTTTACGGTGGAGGGGACGGAAAAAGCAGGGGAAAGGGAACCTCATGGAGCCGGGCTCAGTGCTCATCATCGTGGCCCTGTTGATGCTGTTCACCTTCCTGGGGCTGGGGGCGTGGGCCACCGTGAAGGTGATCGGGGCGGCGAAGCGCGGCGTGGACCGGACGATCACACAGGCTCGCCGGACCGTCGAGGACACCACCCTGAAGGCGAAGAGCCTCGGTCAGGTGGGGGTCCCGGGTGCGCTGGCGCAGCTGCGGTTGGACCTGCGGACGTCGATGCGGGCCACCCAGCAGGCCCTGTACCGGGGAGTGCAGCAGGACCCCTCGCTGAAGGAGTCCATCGGCCTGTTCGAGCGATTGAGCACGCACGGGTACGAGCTGGACGACGAGCTGAAGAGGCTGGAGCAGGAACCGGACCGCAAGCGGACCGCGGAACTCCTGCCAGACCTGCGGGAACGCACCGCGAAGATCATCGAGTCCGCCGACTCGCTGCGATGGGCCGCCCGCGACCGGGCGCGACGTTTCGCGCAGGACGACCTGTCCTCGCTGTCCGCGCAGATCGAGGTCGAGTCGGGCGCGCTGCGGGACTGGTCCCGTGAGTCGGTGGACGAGCTCGCGGAGGCCGCCGCGGCCTGGGACGCGGCGCAGGAGCGGTCCTCGGGAGCCACGGCGGCCCCTGGCGCCGGCCCGGCGCGGCCGGCGGCGTTGGACGCCTCCAAGCCGGCGCAGCGCCACCCGTGGCAGAAGACGGCCCGCCCGGAGCCCACCACCTGACACCCGCCGCGGGGGGAGGTCACGTTCGCGGACCGAGGATCCCCCACAGGGTCCTGACATGGGCCCCAGGCTGCCGGACGGGCCCCTGTGGCGGTAACCTCCGGCTCATGTCCCGCCATGTCGCGATCGTCACCGATTCCACGGCCTACCTGCCTCACCCGGCAATGGCGCGGCACGGGATCACCGCCGTGCCGCTGACCGTGGTGCTCGGCGACGAGGCCCTCGAAGAGGGCACCGAGATCTCGGCACGCAGCCTCGCGCTGGCCCTGCAGAAGCGTCGCTCGGTCACCACGTCCCGACCCAGCCCGGAGGAGTTCTCCCGGGCCTACCGGGCGGCGGCGGACGCCGGCGCGGCCGGCATCGTCAGCCTGCACCTCTCCGCCGAGTTCTCCGGCACCTACGACGCCGCCGTGGTCGCCGCGAAGAGCGCGCCGGTGCCCGTCCACGTCGTCGACACCGGCATGGTCGCGATGGCCCTCGGTTTCTGCGCACTCGCGGCGGCGGAGGTCTCCGAGGCCGGGGGATCCGCGGACGAGGCGGTGGCAGCCGCCGAGAAGCGGGCCGCGGACATGTCGGCGTACTTCTACGTCGACACCCTCGACTACCTCCGTCGCGGCGGACGCATCGGGGCGGCGCAGGCGCTCCTTGGCTCGGCCCTCGCGGTCAAACCGCTGCTCACGCTGGACGGGGGGCGGATCGAGATGCTGGAGAAGGTACGGACCGCCTCCAAGGCCATCGCTCGGCTGGAGGAGCTCGCCGTCGAGCGGGCCGGTACGGCCCGGGTGGACGTGGCGGTGCACCACCTGGCCGCGCCGGAGCGGGCCGAGAAGCTCGCGGAGCGGCTGCGGGAACGCATCCCCGGGCTGGTCGAGCTGCACGTCAGCGAGGTCGGAGCGGTGATCGGGGCACACACCGGGCCGGGGCTGTTGGCGGCGGTCGTCTCGCCCCGCTGATCACCGGAACGGGTGGCCGGATTATCCACAACGGGTCGTTCATCCACCGGAATTGATGGCTCCGAACGGGGATCGGGGCAGGCACCTACCGTCGTGCCATGACGACTCGAACGCGTACGCGCACCCGTACTTCGCGGCCCGTGGGGGCCGCTGCCGCGGCCACCCGTGGGCCCGGTCGAACGCACCGTTTCGGCGGTCGGTTCGGCGAAGGTCCCGACGACCGTTCCAGTGACCGATCGGGCCGCCGTCCCGGTGGTGGTCTCGGCGGTCGGGGCGATGGTCGTTCTCGTTCTGGTTCTCGTGGTCGGGCGGCTCGGATCGTCGGGCGGCGGCCGCGACCGGATCCGTCGGCGGTGCGACGCAGGGCCGAGGCCATGCTGACGGCTCCGCCACCTGACGGGGCGGCCGTGGAGGTGAGGTCGGATCCGGTGGCCGAACCGGTGACGCATCCGGCGACGGATCCGGTGGCGCACCCGGTGGCGGATCCGGTGGCGCGCGTCGGGGAAGTGGCGACGGGTGACCCGGCGGTGGGGCCCGCGGGCGGGGGCCGGGGCGCGTGGTCGCTCGCGGTGCGGGAGCGGATGCCCGTGTGGCTCCAGGCGCGCTGCGGGATGCAGCCGAGGACGGTGGCCGCCGTGGCGGTGGTCCTGGTCGGGGCCCTCGGGTTCGCCGCGCAGCGGTACTGGACGGCGGGGCCGGAGCCGGTGACGGCGCCCGCCGTGGTGGCTCCGGCCGCCAGCTCCTCCCCGGCGGCGACCCCGGCCCGGGTCGTGGTGGACGTCAGCGGCAAGGTCCGGGACCCGGGGGTGCGGCGGCTGCCCACGGGCTCGCGGGTGGAGGACGCGCTGGCCGCCGCCGGGGGAGTGCGGCCGGGCACGGACACCACCGGGCTGAACCGGGCCCGGGTGCTGGTGGACGGCGAGCAGGTCGTGGTGGGCGTCCCGGCACAGCCGATGGCGGCAGGCGGCGCCGCTCCCGGTCCGGGCTCGGGTTCCGGGCGGGGGCCGTCGGGTTCAGGGCCCGGTTCCGGCTCGGGACCGCTGAGTCTCGCCGGCGCCACCGTCGAGCAACTGGACGGGCTGCCCGGGGTGGGGCCGGTGCTCGCGCAGCACATCATCGACTTCCGGACGGCCCGCGGCGGCTTCCGGTCCGTGGAGGAACTGCGACAGGTCGACGGCATCGGCGAACGACGGTTCTCCGAGCTGCGTGCGCTGGTGCGGCCGTGAACGGGGTCGAGCGGTCCGGTCCGACGGACCTGCGCCTCCTCGCGCCGGCGATGGCCACGTGGGTGGCCTCGGCCGTCGCGCTGGGGACACCAACCGGGTGGACCGCCGTCGGGGTGGGCCTCGCGGTGGCCGCCGCGGGCGGGCTGTTCCTCGCCGGGTGTTGGCGACCGGGGCCGTCGTGGGGGATCGGCACCGCCCTTGCCGCCGCCCTGCTGTGCGCGGCGGCCGGAGCTGGGGTGGCGGGGCTCCAGCGGGCCGAGGCGCGCGCCGGACCCGTCGAGGGCGCCGCCCGGGGGCACGCCCGGGTCGCGGTGGAACTCACCGTCGAGTCGGACCCCCGTACCGTCCGCGGCGGAGGCGGTCCGCCCGCCGTGGCATTGGACGCGGTGGTGACCCGGATGACCGGCCCCGACGGGACACGCACCAGGGTCGAGACCCCGGTACGGGTCCTGGCCGGGCACCCGGGCTGGGCCCGACTGCTGCCCTCCACACGGGTCGAGGCGGTGGGCCGGTTGGCGCCGGGCCGCGACGGGGAACGGGCCGTGGCACTGCTCCGTCTCGCCGGCGACGCCCCGCCGCGGGTCAGTGGAGGGCCGGACGCCTCGCAGCGCGTCGCGGGGGCGCTGCGAGCCGGCCTGCGGGAGGCCACCGAAGGACTGGCGCCCGACCCCAGGGCGCTGCTGCCCGGGCTGGTGGTCGGGGACACCTCCCGGGTGCCGACCGATCTGCACGACGCCTTCCGGGCCACCGATCTGCTGCACCTGCTCGCCGTGTCCGGATCGAACCTGACCGTGGTGCTGTTCCTGCTCATCGGCCCCCCGGCCGGTGCGCAGCGCGCGGAACGCGGCGGACTGGCGCCCCGGTTCGGGCTGTCGCTGCGGGCCACCGCCCTGTGCGGAGCGGCGCTCACGTCGGCTTTCGTGGTGGTGTGCCGGCCGGAGCCGAGCGTGCTGCGGGCCGCTGCCTGTGGGGCCGTCACCCTGCTGGCCCTCGCCACCGGGCGGCGCAGGTCGCTGGTCCCCGCCCTCGCCGCCGCCGTCCTGCTGCTGTTGCTGTACGACCCCTGGCTGGCCCGCAGCATCGGCTTCCTGCTGTCCGTACTGGCCACGGGGGCACTGCTCATCCTCGGCCCCCGGTGGAGCGAAGCCCTGCAACGGCGGGGGCTGCGGCCCAGGTTCGCCGACGCGGTGGGGGCCGCCGCGGCCGCCCAGGCGGTGTGCGCGCCGGTGGTCGTCGTGCTCACCGCCCGGGTGAGCCTGGTGGCGGTCCCGTGCAACCTGCTCGCCGAACTGGCGACGGGACCGGCGACGGTGCTCGGTTTCGCGACGCTGGCGGTGGCCCTGCTGTGGATGCCCGCCGCCGAGTGGCTCGCCTGGTGTGCCGGGGTGCCCGCCGGGTGGATCGCCGCGGTGGCGCGGGCCGGGGCGCGACTGCCGGGGGCGGAACTGCCCTGGCCGGGCGGGTTGTCCGGTGGACTGCTGCTCGTCGCCGCCACGGTCGGCGTGCTGCTGCTCCGCGTCCGGTGGGGGCGCCATCGCGGGCTCTGCTTCGCCCTGGCCGTGCTGCTGCTCCTGGCCGTCCTGCGGCCGCCACAACTCACGCGTCCGTTCAAGGGCTGGCCTCCGCCCGACTGGACCTACGTACAGTGCGCCGTCGGCCAAGGGGACGCGGCCGTCCTCGCGGTGAGCCCGGGTACGGCCGTCGTGGTGGACGCGGGGCCGGATCCCGAGCCCGTGGACGACTGCCTGCGTGACCTCGGTGTGAGCAGGATCCCATTGCTGCTGCTGACGCACTTTTTCTTCGGGCACTTCAGTTCTGTGTCATTCCTTGTAACTCGTCTCAGTGAACGCGTCGTACATCGGATCTTCTTCCCTGCTATTTCTCTTCTCCGCGATGTATCAGGAAGGAGACAGAGTGCAACTCTTCTCTGTTGACGTGGAGTTGGTCAGGAAGTACCTGGAGAGTCCGCTGTTGTCGGGTGACGAGGTGGCTGCCTTGCTCGACAAGCAGGCGATCTCCGACGGCACGCCGATCTACCTCGATGAGGTGACGATGATGCCGGTGGAGCCGTACTGCTCGTGGGGCCGGAAGATGTCGTACGAGGATCTGGCGAAGTCGACGCTCAAGGAGTACGGCCGGATCATGGCCCGCGTCGACGTACACCAGCGCAAGCGTGGCCATGACATTTTGTCGGCCACGGAGTCGGACCTTATTGCCTACAAGCGGTCGCGCACCCAGCGGACCCGGTCGGCCAGAGAACCCACTGCCATCGATGTGGGGGCGCCCGCTCCCAGGCAGTCCCGGCCGGTCGGCTACTCGGCCTGGACCAAAGAGTCCGGGGTCATCGACGGGTTCTACAGGTACGTTGTCGAAGACCGGAAGTGCCTGCAGAGCGCCCCCATGCGGGTCGCCGCGCGAGGGCGAAATGCGTTGTCCTCGGGGATCCGTCTCGGCATGGACATCCGGCACCTGACCTTCGAGCAGTTCCGGTACCTCCGGGATGTCGGGCTGGGCGGGCAGCGGCCCGATTCGAGCGTGAACCGGTCCTTTCGTGCCAGCGGCCCGCACCGAGGCCGGTGCGCCTGTGACCTGGCCTTGGGCACGGGGATGCGGTGGCAGGAATGGGCGACCGTGCTGTTGCCCGAGCTGGGCATCGGATGGGGGCGCCCCGGCGAAGCGGCCGAGTTCAAGGTCCAGGCCTGCGCCAAGTACGGCAAGGAACGCACGATCTACGCACCCGAGGACGCCGTCGACTCGGCCGAGACCTACTGCTTGCTGGAGAGGCCCTATGTGGTGGAGGCCGCCGCTCGCAGGTTAGGCCGGCTGCACCGAGACTTGTTCGTCGTCTCGCACATCGAACCCGCAACGGGCCTGGTCCGGGGCACGCTCGACGGGATCGAGCAGGAATTCCTGATGTCCGCGATGGACCCCGACTTGCGACGGATCACCGTGCGGGAGGGGGAGTTCGGGCTGGAGGCCCTGACTCTCTTCGTCTGCCGGGGCGGCCTGATGCCACTGGCCGACTCGTGGAAACGCTACCGCCACGACGCCTGGCGCCGGATGGAAGCCCTCGCGGACGAGACCACGCCGCTGATGCCCGCGAAAAGGTGGCGCTGGCACGACCTCCGCCACACCTACGCCCTGCAGCTACTGACCTACCTGGAACGGCAGATGGACGGCGAAGAGCCGGATCACGCGGCCCGCCGCCGCCGTCACCGCTCTTACCTGACGGGAAACATCCGCTACAACCCACTGCTGATCGTGAGCCGCAGATTGGGCCACTCGAACCCGTCAACCACCTACGACTATCTCCAGTACACCGACGACATGGTGAACGACTTTGAGGCGGCCTTCCGCGACTGGCTCGGCGACACCGACGAACAGACCACCTACGCGCAGATCGCCTCCCATGCCTTCCGCGTGGAGAAGCCCACCTTGAAGAGCATGGAGGGCTGATGCCCAGGAAACGCATTGTCCAACAACGCCTGCTCGAGGCCCTGGAAGCCCCGACGGGGCCACGCGGGCTGGGACTGCGGGTCGTCTCCACGACGAGCCGGGGACGGGAAGTGCTGCAGTACGTCGACCCGGCCGCCTACCGATGCTCGCGGCTGGCCGCTCAGCTGGCGGACGAGTGGGTGGAGTACGTCGCCTCCACTAGCCTCACCGCCGGCCCTTCGGACAGCTATCGCAGGTCCATCGAGAAGCTCTGCGAGAGGGCGGATACCGAGGCGGACGCCGAGCTGATGACGCTAGAGAGCCCCGGGCTGAAGTCAGTCCTCTCGAAGTGGGAGCGGAATCTGCCGGCCGACTTCAACACGGGGTCGCAGTGGCCCGCCATGCTGGCCAGCGCCATGCACGTGCTGATCGTCCGGCGCGACGACCATCGGCACCGCATCGTCGACGAGGGCCTCGCCCGCCTTGCCCGCGGCCCGATTCTGATCGGCTGGGGTGAGTCGAACGAACGCGATGAGTTCAAGCTCGCAGAGAAGCAGGCCATGGTCCGATCCGCGTGGACCTCGGCGAACGCTCTGCAGAAGCGCCTGAAGGAGGGCTGGGCCCTGGCCGGGCAGGGAGAGCACCCCGACCAGGGAAGTTGGTTCAACATCGCCGACTTGCTGTGGGTCCTGTCCCAGAACACGGTCCACCCGAAGGAGATCACCCGGGCTCTGCCGCCCGCCCCTCAGTGGCCCGAGGACCTGCGCGCGCTCATCACCAGGCCGGACGGTCACGTCTACTCCCGCATGGCCAAGATCATGCTGGTCAGGCGGCTACTGGGCTGTCTCTACCCGACCACCTTGGACCTGCATCCTTTCCGGGTGCTTCTGATGGATGCCACCGGGCATGCCTCTGAGGAAGTGACGGACTTCGGCCCCGGCGACGTCGAGTTCCTCCCCAAGGGCGTTCGGCTTACGTTGATCAAGGGCCGCGCGAGCCGGTTGCGGCACCGGGCCTTCCGCGACGCCGCCCAGCCCCAGCCCCAGCCGGAGCCCGGAGAGCGGGGTGAACACGAAAGCCATGACAAGCCCCGGCGGGAAGCGAGCGCGATCGTGCGCTGCCTGCTTGAGGTCACGGGGAAGGTCCGGGAACGGACCCCGCACATCACCGACACACTCTTCGTCCGGGCCGTGCTGCACGCCAACCTGGAGATCGAGTTCTGCCGCTGGGACCCAGAGGTTCCCTCGATGGCCTTCGGGAAGTGGCTGGACTCTGTCGGTGTGACCATCGAAGGGGACCGGCACATCGGCCGACTGCGGAAATCGACCAAGGTCGAGAAGGCCATCGTGAGCGGCGGACGGATCAGCGAGGCCGCCGACGACCACTTGGAAGAGACCTTCGCCGGCCACTACGCGCAGGGCACGACCTTGCGGGTGATCTCCGGCGAAGTGATCACCACGGCTCAAGACCACTGGTTCAGCAAGGCGACCGGAGGGCCCACCGTCATCACCCCCGACGCGGCTGGGGCAGCGGAGGACAGCGAGGCACTCCAGGCGCTCGGGCTGCAGCCCGAGGAAGCGGACGGAATCGTCCAGGGCCAGCTCGACATGGGGATTTCCCACTGCAAGAACCCATACGACGGTCCTTACAGCCCGCCCGGTGAGCTCTGCGCCGTCGCCCCGCTGCGTTGTCTGGAGTGCGGCAACGCCTGGGTGATGCCCAGCCAGCTTCCCCAACTGCTCCTTTTCAAATTGCACTTGGAGAGGGTCAAGCAGCGGCTGACGCCGCAGGCATTCACCAAGCAATGGGGCCAGTCCTACACGAACCTCAAAGCGGTCCTTGCCGACCGCAGTGACGAGGAGATCGCGCTGGCCCGCAAACACATCGAAGCCGGAGAGGCCACCTTGGACCTTCCGCTGTCCGCACGCGTGGAGTTCGACTCATGATCCTTACCAGCTCCGCCGCCGAGTGGATCCCTGTCTTCCCCGCCGACGAACCCGTCGTCCAGGGCCGTCCACTGCACAAGGATGCTCGACGCCCGGACGCCCAGATCCCCATGTTCGGCGACACCAGGTCTTGGGACTACAACGGCATTCTCGAGCGCCCCGCCAACCTCGCCGCCAGCCAGTGGAAGATCAACTTCACAGGTGTTCTGGAGCCGCCGGCCTGGAACCTGCTGGCCCGCGAAGTCGCGATGATCCTTTCTAATCCGCAGCACGAGACGCTGCAGTACAAGGGCCTCCACCTCGGTTACTCCGCTGCGGACGTGACCACCTTGCACAATTCGCTCTCCTATCTCCGAGGAGCGGTTAAGTGGGGGCGGAAGAATGGCCTTCCTGACCTTCCGTCGGAGTGGGAGGTCGCCGACCTCAAACGCCACATCAAAGACCTGGCCAAACGCCTGCGGCCGGCTACGGTCTGCGGGCACGTCGGGCTCTTCCAGAAGATGCATGCGTTCAGCGAGGTGCTCACCGTCGGCTGGCCCACTGCGGAGCCCTGGCCCGGCAAGAGCGCCCGCGAGGTCTCGAAGTATGTCAAGAAGGCCGAACTGTCCACGCAGGCCGTCGCACCGGACATCTGGTTTCCGCTGATTCGTGCGGCCTGGGCGTTCATCCACACTTTCGCGCCGGACGTTGTCCGGGCCGTGCGATGCTACGGCGAACTCCGCCGGGCCGCCGGTCGGTCCACTGCGGGGAAGACCGCAGAACTCAAAGCGTGGCTCGCCGACCCGGACAACGAGGTCCCCGTCTACTACGACCGCGACCGGCCTGACGAGCAGCCCCCGCGGGTCAACTGGCGCTTGATGGCCCTGTTCCTTGGCGTCGCTGAAGAGCTTCACCATGCCCTGTTCTCCGAACGCCGCCGTCCGAGCAGCCGCGAGCGGCGCGAGATGGTCTTGAACGCCGTTGCCGAGGGCCGGTTCACCCATGCAGGACCCGTACAGGACCTGGCGGAGGTCACCCGAGCGGACGGCAGCGTCGGCCCATGGCACCCCGGCTTCGACGCCCAGCAACTCCACAGACTCCAAACGGTGCTGCGGGATGCCGCGTTCGCCCTGGTCGCGGCTTTGTCGATGATGCGCGACTCGGAGCTGCACAAGATCCGCCGCAACTGCATCGTCGAGCACTACAACTCGCCCGCTATCGCCTCGACCCTGAGCAAGGGCAACAGCAACAAGCCCCGCAAGCACTGGTGGATCTCCGAGCCGGTTGCCGAGGCCATCGCGGTCGCTGAAATCGTCTCAGTACACCCCGACCGGGTTTTCGCCCCGATCCAGAGGCCGGACTCCAACGAGGCCATCGACGGCTCCGAGATGGTGAGTTCCTTCATCGCCTTCGTCAACGAAGGCCGGGACTGGTCAGGGCTCGACCGGATCCCCGAAGGCGATGCATCGCCCCACATGTTCCGCAAGACCATGGCGATGCTGACCGACCAGTTCGCCGGATCGGAGATCGCCCTGGGCATTCAGCTCAAGCACATCGCCACCCGGGCTCTCGCCAACAGCTCCACCCGCGGCTATGCAGCCGCAGACGACGCTTGGGCCAAGCATCTGGAGAGCGCCATCGACGCCGCCCGCTTCAGGCGACTGAAGAACCTCTATCAGGCCCACAAGGACGGAGAGGTCATCGGCTTCGGCCGCGGAGCCGACCGCGTCAAAACCGCCTTCGACCAGATCATCGCAACCGTCAAAGCCCGAAACGTCAGCTCCCGCGTCGAAGAGGACCTCCTGCGCAAGGCCAGAATCACCATTCGCTTCGGCGTCCTCAACAACTGCCTCTACGACCCCGCGCAACCCGCCGGTGCGGTCTGCCTCGAGAACGCGATCATCCCGGAAGGCCATACAGGTCCGCTGCCGGATCGCTGCCGTCCCGACCGTTGCGGCAACAGCATGATCGGCGTCGAGCATGTCCCGATCTATGACTCCCATCACCGCACTCAGCTCAAGCTCCTTCAGACCCCCGGCTTGGCACCCTGCCGCCGAGCCCTCATCACCCGCGAAGCCGAGCGAGCCGAGGCCGTCCTGAACCAAGTCCAGGAGGCATCCGCATGACCACTGCCCGCCTTGCCGAGGACCAAGTGTCCGAGAAAACCGCCCAAGCCCTCCGGGCCGCCAAGCAACGGCTCATCGCAGGCAAGCCCCAGCACACGGACGGGAAGCTCACCAAGGAGAACCTTTGGAGAGAAGCCCAGGTCAGCCGGGCGACGATGAACCGGGCCCCCAGCATCCTCGCCGAGTGGGACGCCTACGTCGCAGTCCACGGGAAGGTCACCCGCGGCGAGGCGCAACGCGATGGGCAGATCGCGGCACTCCTCAAGAAGCTGAGGGCGAAGACCAAGGAATGCACTGGCCTTGAAAAGCGCCTCAAGGCCGCCGCCACGGCAATCGCCGCTCTGCACCACGACAACGAAGCCCTCCGCGAGGAGCTCGGCAAGCGAAGCGAACGCACCGTTGTCGAGTTATCCTCCCGCCGTCGAGGGACAACCGAGGACGAATGAGCTGTCACTCTCCAGCCTGACACGCGCGGAGCCAGGCTCCCGGACTGCCCA
The DNA here is from genome assembly GCF_041431415.1 of Streptomyces sp. NBC_00513. GTDB lineage: Bacteria > Actinomycetota > Actinomycetes > Streptomycetales > Streptomycetaceae > Streptomyces. Next base: position 2,870,066 of record NZ_CP107845.1, on the reverse strand, counting down.
AGGCCGCCTGGCTCTACTTCCGACCACCCACGTCGACTCCGCGCACACTCTGATGACGGACTTCGAGGGAGCACGTCGATCGCGCGCCCAGCTCGGCGAGGAGCGGATCGAGTGGATGGAGAAGCTGACGAAGGCCCGGGACGCCGCACAGGCGATCACGAGCATCGTCCCTCCCTGCCCCGGCTCACGGCCTACAGAAGGGTCTTGAGACTCGACGATTCTTATAAAACTCGACCCTCATCTGAGGTAGAGTCTTTATAAGCTCGCTGTCGACTCTTGGAGGTTCCCTTGACCCTGTCCCTTGTGAAGCCTTCCCCTGAACCCGATGAGGTTCGGGTCCAGTTGGGTGGCGTGGGGACCAGGCTGGAGCTCCTGCACGGAGTGCTGCGCGCGGGCGAGATCGCAAGGCGCACCGCTGTCCGCAACGATCCGACGGGAACGGCGGGCCGACGGGCCTATGAGGCGCATGTACGGACCATCCGCGAGCTGCACATCGAGGAGGAGAGGTGGGCGCGGCTCGTCCACGGTCGGCTTGAACTTGTCTGCAATCCTGACCGATCGGTTGCGATGGGCGTGATGGCGGGCAACGCGGCCACGGGGCAGGCAAGCCTGTTCCCAAAGAATGTACGGCGCCGCGGAGCCGCCACCGAAATGGTTACTCGCGCCAACGCCGGCGACGCCACCTTGCCCGTACAGACGGCTCTGTTCGTGGCTGGCGCCGGCCCTGAGGGGGTTGCGTTGAGCGAAGAAGAGGCATTCGCCCTGAAGACGTGGTTTCTGCTGTCCTGTCGCACCAAGATCGGTGACACGGTACGGATCGACTGCGAGCTGTCGCAGCCGAAGGGCTTCCGGGACGGCTTCGTGATCGAATGGGGTAAGAGGATTCCGCTTCCAGCCCTGGTGATGGACGGAATCAAACCTACGAACGATGATGGACCTGAAGAGATCGACATCGCGGTCGACTTCCGCTGAGGCCCGTTGGCGGGGCGGCGAAACCTGTCGCCCTGCTGTGCACCACCAATAACTGAGGCAGCCCCCATGGTGACCCCGTCCCGCATCACACTGGCCCGCAAGCGCAGGGGTCTTACCCTTGCTGAGTTGTCGGACCGAGCTGGGGTGTCACTGCAGAGCCTGTCAAACTACGAGACAGGACGCACTGCGCCCCGTCCCGACACTGTCGCCAAGATCGCCTCAGCGCTCGACTTCCCTACCGCCTTCTTCGAAGGCTCTGCGCTGGATGAGCTCCCCGCCGAGGGCATCTCGTGGCGGGCACGGAGCAAGACCTCGGCCAGGGTCCTCGAAGCCGCGCGAGCCGCAGGCGCGCTAGGCGCGATGCTTTACGAGTGGATCGACGAAAGGTTCCGCCTACCAGAAGTGAATGTGCCTTCACTGGGCAAACCTGACCCGGAAACAGCCGCTGGCATGGTTCGCACCCGCTGGGGTCTGGCGGAAGCGCCAGCGCCCAATATGGTGCACCTTCTGGAAGCACACGGAGTTCGAGTGTTTTCACTCGATCCCGACCACGCAGAGGTCGACGCCTTCGCCGTGTGGCGCGACGGCGTTCCGTTCGTATTCCTCAACACACTCAAGTCGGCCGAGCGAGGGCGCTTCGACGCGGCCCATGAACTGGGTCACCTCGTCATGCACGGTAGTGAGCACGCCTGCTCAGGGCCCGAGGCCGAACGGCAAGCGAACGACTTTGCCTCCGCGTTCTTGATGCCTCGAGCGAGCGTTCTAGGACACATGCCCTCAGGTGCACACGTCGATCAGATCCTTCGCGGCAAGCGGATCTGGAACGTCTCTGCCATGGCTCTGACCTACCGGATGCACGACCTGGGACTGCTCTCCGACTGGCAGTACCGTTCTACCTGCGCCGAGTTGAGCCGGTTGGGATACCGGTCTGGCGAGCCGCAGGGCATGAGCCAGCGAGAAACGTCGCAGGTGTTGACGAAGGTCTTTACCGCGCTGCGTTCGAAGCGTGTTCGCCCTGGGTCCGTCGCGGCCGAGCTGGGGCTCACCAGCGAGGAGATGAACCGACTCATGTTCGGGCTCACCCTCACGACCTTCGAAGGCAAGGGCCAGCAGGCTACGGCTGCTGCGACGCGCAGCCTATCCGTCGTCCCCTGATGAGGAGCACATCCCTACGCCGACTGCGGCGAGGCATGCCATGGGATCGGCGTCCTCATGGGCAACGCCTCATGGGGTTGTCGGGGTGTTGATCGATCCACGCCAGGCCTTCGGGATCGAGGTGGTGACGGGCGCGAGTGACGGCAACGTAGGCCAAGCGGGCTTCCGATTTTTTGACGGGGCCGGGCACGGGGCGGCCTGAGGAGTCGACGGCGTTGGTGTCGGGGGGCGGGGTGAAGTCGGTGGCGATGCGCACGTGGGACCATTCCCGGCCTTTGGCTTTATGGGCGGTGGAAACGGTGACCTTGGCGTGGTCCTCGGGAACAAGGCGGTCGACGGCGTGGAGGATGGCGTCAGGGCCGTGTTCGTCTACGAGGTTGGCGAAGGGCTGCAGGTCGGCGCCAGCGGGGTCAAGCTCGGCATAGTCGCGTAGCGCGGTCCAGGTGGTGAACAGCAGTAGTTCTGGGTGGTGTGTGCGCCGTCCCCCAATGAGGTCGCGGGCGGCCTGAGCCAGGGCACGCAGAGCGCCGCCCCCACCCACCAGTGCCGTCGCCGTGCCGGCATCGAGAAACGTGAAAATTTCGGAGACAGCCCCGATGTTTGTGCGACACAGCACCGCATTAGGGCCCTCCGTGCGCCCCCCGATGCTGGTGGAGATGTCCGGGCTTCCGGTGAGCTGGATCGGAGCTCCGCTAAGGGCGAGCCAGCGGTTTGCTTCGGTAGCGAGTTCGGGGCCGAAGCGGAAGGAACGAGTCAGGGTGAGGTGGCGGCCAGCGAATCCAGTCATCACGTCACGGGCGCCTCGCCAGCCGTAGATGGCCTGGGCGGAGTCGCCGACCATGACGATCTGGGTGCGGACCTGCTGGGCCAGAACGACCTGCTCGAGGACGGGATTGGTGTCCTGGGCCTCGTCCAGCAGCAGGAAGTCGCCGTGTAGAACGGGCTCGGTCAAGGCCCACATCTTGAGGTAATGGTCGTGTTCGAAGCGCACTGCGCCTCCGTCGGGGTTCTGCAGATCGCCCCAAACTTTTGCCGCATACGGCAGCAGGAGATCGGCGAGTTCCGCGTGAGCCTCGTCGCTGTCGATGCCGCGCAGGCGCGGGACGTGATGGTGGGCGAGCTCAGTGTCGGCGGACTGACAGTAGAGGCTGACCGTCCGTAGCACCGCGTTCGAGAGGGTGGCGGGCATGAGATCGCGCCCGTGAATGCGGGTGGCACTATTCAGACCCAGGTCTTGGCCCACTTTCCAACCGGGCCTGCGAGGGCTATTGAGGCGGTCGCGGAATCGGTATCCAAGGGCGGCGTAGGCCAGGGAGTGAGCAGTCTTGCACTGGACAGATGCAGGGAAGCGGGCGGCCGCGTCCAGAGCGATGGCTCGGTTGAAGGCGAGGTAGTGGCCTCGGCGGGCGGCCTTTTGCTCGGCGAGGAAGGCGAGTGTAGAGGTCTTGCCGGTACCGGCACCGGCCTGGATGACGAGATGGTCGCCTTCGCCGAATGCCTCCAGGGCGGCGGCCTGTTCGTCGGTGGGGCTGAAGCGCATGAAAGGGGTTCTCCGGGAGCTGTGGCGACCCCACCACACTCAGGGCGAGCGAGGATCGGGGCCTTATCTCTTGCGGCAGATGCCGAAGTGAAAGTGCCAGCCGACGCGCCTACTGTCCGTGTGCGCACCACCGGGCCCCTTCGATCGAGTGTCGAGAAACCCACACGAGTACGCCCATCGGGCACACGTACGCCCTCGGTGTCCCCTTCGAGTGATCAGGGAAACGGCAAGCTCAGGCCTCGGAGCCTGGGGAGTCATGGCCGGTGCAGAGCGGGTCGAGGAGCTGGCCCAGGGGGATACGGAAGGCATGAGCGAGCGCGTGCCAGGTCCCGAGCGTGCCGACGGTACGGCCCTGCTCGATCTCGATGAGAGTGCGGCGGGACAAGCCACTATGGGCAGCGAGCTGGTCATAACTCCAGCCACGATCCGCGCGTAGTCGCGCCAGGGACTGCCGCAACGCCGTCGGGTCGGGGTCTGGCGGCGGGAAGATCGTCACCTGACCATCCGAAGGTGCAGACCCCTGCCCTGACAGTGCAGACCTCTGCCCTATTTGTATGGGTGTGGAGGATCTCCGATAGGGCATAGGTCTGCACTACGTTGGCACCGCCCGGAGCCGCTCGTCAGGCGGACCGGAGGAGCACCCAACCGCGCGGTTCGGAGGGAATCGATGACCACAGGCATGCCCTCGCGTGCGTGGAGCGTCACAATCAGCAGCCCGGCTGGGCAGCCTGTGGCGACATGCAGCGCCTGCCCTTTGCCCATCGTGGTGAGGGGGTCCACTGGGGCACCAGAGATTCGACGGCACTTTAGGCGCCACTTGACCGAGTCTCAACTGCCCGCGTACCTGCGAATCTGTCAGTGCCGCGAGCGGTTCTGCACATGGCATCGCCGGCAAGGACCGTGCTCCGGGCCGCTTCGACTCTTGCTTATCCGGGCGGACCAGGGCCGGACCTGGCACCTTGCCGACGCCTGCGAAGCCTGCGCCGCCGCGATCCCCCACGCCGCTGCCGTCCCAGAACCCCCAGCACGCATCACCACTGGCCCTCGCGCACAGACCTCGAGCGGCAGAGTTGCTGCGGATGTCTCAAGTGATCACATTGAGTGGGTCGAAGTGCCCTGATGGGACAGCCGAGCGGCCTGGTCTCAGTCGGCGATGACGGACCCGAGTGCTCCGCCCGGCGAGCTCTGCTAAGTCAGTTGCACGTGCGGCTGCGCCGACGTCACTCAGACAATCGCCCTGTTCGACGGCATCCCACCTCTCACTGGCCGCCCCAGCCGTCCCCGCGGACGTCCCGAAGCCATGCTCGGCGACAAGGGTTCCGACTCCAACCCAACCACGACGCCCACCGCAAACGCCGGATCCTGCCCCGTCATCTCCCCGCAAGGGCAACCCGAACATCAAGGACATGGGCGAGTTCCGCTACGTCGTTGAGCAGGCCTTCACGCTGCTCCACCAGCTCAATCGCCTCGCTGTCTACTGGGAACGACACACCGAACTCCACGACGCCCTCGTCTCCCTGTCCTGCAGCTCAACTGCTGGCGACATCTCAAGAGGGCCCGAACATGATCGTGTTACGAGCTCTTAGGATTGGGATATCGCCCACTTAGCCGGGGCGGAGCAGCGGAGAGTGTTCAGGAGGCGGCGTGCGGTTCGTTGTACTTGACCGGGGGGCCCGTATCCCGCTTGATCCCCGGCCGCTCGCCGTACTGGTCAAAGACTCCTGGGACGACTTCGGATGGCGCACCATGTTCCGCCTCCTAGTCGTCGACAACCGAGGACGTCACGACATTGGCAATGTGAAGATCGCGTCGCTCGACATGGAGCCGGACGCCGAGACCGTCGTGCGGCTCCCGTCGTCTTTCACGACGCTGTCAGACGGGTACTTCTCCGTCGGGCAGGACGACACCTACTACGAGAGGCTAAACGAACTGGCCGGGAGCACCTCCGAAGCTGTGCTACGCGGGCTGCAGGACATGGCTCTGGACGAACGGGTGTTCGCCATGGCGCAGCATCAGGAAGTCACGCGCGTTTCGTTGATGCGCTCACTCAGGGCGCACACGGTCGAGGGTCAATTCCGGCGCATGGCCCGAGGGGGAGCGCGCCGCGCCTCCTTCGACATCGGCTACATCTCCCCCGCGCAAGATGGCGGCGACCGTCTGACTCTCGACTTCCAGGTCATTCCCGGTCAGCAGCCGCCGTCCAACATCCACGTTCTCACCGGCCGCAACGGGGCGGGCAAGTCCGTCTTGCTGCAGCGACTCTCGCGGGCAGTCGCAGATCCTCAAGCCGACCCCGAGGAGGTGGGATGGATCTTCGAAGCAGAGGCGGAGAGGGGTGCGGAAATTCCCCGTACCGCCCTTGATGCCATTGCAGGGCGTTCCTTCGCCAACCTCGTCCGGGTCTCCTTCAGTGCCTTCGACACCCCACCCCTCCTGCCTGAGTACCCGGCGGACTTTCCTACGGTGTACGTAGGTTTGTGCCAGCCGTCCGTCCAGGGGCACACCCCGCAAATGAAGTCACAATCCCGACTCAAAAAAGAGTTCGCCGAGAGCCTGGACGTCTGCCTCGGCACCGCCGAGTTGCACGAGCGGTGGACTGCCGCCCTGCGGACCCTGTCGTACTCGGGTAGCGGTCTGTTGCCCGAGGGATGGTTGAGCGCGTACATCCGAATCAACCCCACCGCCCGCCGACGCACTGTGGCCCGCAGACTGTTCAACTCGCTCAGCTCCGGCCACAAGGTCGTCCTGCTGACCATGACCCGGCTTGTCGAGAACGTCGGCGAGCGCACTCTGGTTCTCATCGATGAGCCGGAAACCCACCTGCATCCCCCTATGCTTGCGGCGTTCGTCCGAGCTCTGTCGGATCTCTTGACCGACCGCAACGGACTCGCGATCGTCGCCACGCACTCCCCGGTAGTCCTCCAAGAAGTCCCATCCGACTGCGTATGGAAGCTGCTGCGTCACGGCGATCAGTTCACCGCGCACCGGCCGACCATCGAAACCTTCGGCGAGAACGTCGGCGTCCTCACTCACGAGGTCTTCGGCTTGGAGGTCACTGACACCGGGTTCCACCGCGATCTCAGCCGCACGGTCAATGACGGGCTTTCCTACCAGGAGATCCTCGAACGTTTCCGGGGCCGGCTGGGCGGCGAGGCCCGCATCATCGCCCGCTCGTTGATTGCCGCGCGTGGCACCCGTTCCGCCAACGACGGTCTGCAGGGTGACCACTGAATGATTCCTATGGTCAAGCCCAGCCTGGACGCCAGCACCGTGTATGAGGTCTGCACAGCCACAGCCCGTCCTTCTGGCGTTCGCAAGGCCCTGCAAGGGCTGAAGGAAACTGTTGTCAAGGCGGCGACCGCATACGAGGTTGCCGCAGCCCAGCAGGCCCAGCACACCCTCGATCACCTCAAACATCAGCCTGATGGTGAATCGGCCACCAAGGCCACCAAGGCCGCCAAGGCGGCCAAGGGCAGTATCAACGAAGAACTGAAGAAGACCTATGTCAACCGCATGGTTGGCGGAGCCGGGCGCGCTGTCTACGACAAACTTCGCGGCAGCTGCCACGGGCTGTGCGCCCTATGCGGGCATGGTGCCGCGGATACCCTCGACCATCAGCTGCCGAAGGACTCCTTTCCGCTGCTGTCCGTCGTCCCCGTTAACCTCGTCCCGGCCTGCTCTAGGTGCAACCATCAAAAGAAGGAGCAGGCGCCGACGCACGCGGGTGACCAGACCCTCCACCCGTACTTCGACGGGGATGTCCACGATCATCTGTGGTTGTTTGCCCGAGTCACCGGCCCCCCTAAGCCCTCGGTGATCTTCTACGTTGACCCTCCGGCGGACATGCCGCCCGCCTTTGCCGCGCGTGCCCGCCACCACTTCGCCACGCTGGAACTGTCGGGCCTCTACAACTCGCAGATTGCCTACGAGCTGCGCTCCCTCGGCATGAGCCTGGCCAAACATCCCTTGCCGCCTGCAGAGCTGCGAGAGCACCTGCAGGAGACCGCAGAGATCAAGGCCGCTGTCGAGGGGCGTAACTCCTGGAAGGCGGCGCTGTACCAAGGGCTCGTTGACAGCGCCTGGTATGTGGAAGGCGGTTGGGAGGAGCCCTGGAAGTGATACCCAAAACAGTTGCGCCACATGCTGCCGTCATGGTCGGTGAAAACGATGGAGTCAATGCTGGGGCCCCGCCTCCGAGGCTGCTATGTCGTGTCAAGCGGCTTGAGTAAGTTCCTCGCTGCTCCCGATCTTGGGACGTGCAGCGCGTTCGAGGGTTTTGAAGATCGAGCGGCAGATGACTCGCTTGAGGCATCTCTGCGCGTCGCGAGGGGTCTTCCCCTCGGTGATTCTGCGGGCGACGTACGCCTTCGTGGCGGGGTCAAGCCGCATCCGGATCAAGGTGATCGTGTGCATGGCGCGGTTGAGCTGCCGGTCTCCACTCCGGTTGAGCCGGTGCCGGTTGGTGAGCCCAGAGGAGGCGGGGATTGGCGAGACGCCGGCGAAGGATGCGAAAGCGGCTTCCGAGCGGAACCGGCCCTGATGGGACCAGCTGACCAGTATCTGAGCTGCGGTGATCGGTCCGACGCCGAGCAGACCAAGGAGTTCTGGGGCGATCTCCCGGATCAGGGTGAGGATCTCTTTCTCGAGGTCTTTGGCCTCGGCCTGCAGGGACTGGACGCGCTGGGCGGTGGAACGAAGCGCGCGTGCTGTCATCCGGTGCTCAAGGTCCTGGGCGGGCCGGTCCCGCATCTGGGCACAGTAGGTGACCTGTGCCGGGCGCTTGAGTTTCCGCAGCTCGGCGCGGAGGTCGTCGGGCGCGGACACGATCAGGGCCTTGAGCTGGTTGATCGCGGCCGTGGAAGCGAGGACCGCCCCCTGGCGGGTGGCGAGAAGGACACGTAGTGCCTCGCGCTCGCCACGGAGTCTGGGCTGGATCAGATGCTCGGTGGACAGGGCGTCCTTTGCGGCGCGGATGGCGTCGAGCATGTCGGTCTTTCGTCCGCCCCGGTTGGCGGCCCGCTTGGGCCGGCATACCTCGACGACGCGCTCGCCGGCCTGGCTGAGGAAGGACGCGAGTCCGGCGCCGTAGCTGCCGATGCCTTCCAGAGCCCAGCAGCGGCGTCCCGGGACGTGCTCGCGGGCGAAGTCCAGCAGACGACGGTAACCGCGGGCGTTGGCCGGGGAGTCGGTGCTGGCCAGGACTGCCCCGATGGGGCTGAGAGCGGCTGCGGCGAGGGTGTCCCGGTGGGTATCGACGCCGATGACGCCGTCGACCTGTTCTGCGAGGATGGCCACTCGGTTGTTCTCCTTGATGGGCGGACGACTGTGGTCGGCGTCGGCCTGGATGGAGTCACCGCGTGGCGGAACTGTGATGAGTCACGCCGCAAGGCGGACAAGCTGCTGATCAAGCCAACGGGTGGGCCAGGTCGACGCCGATGTCCGGCAGACATCTCGGGGGAACGACAGCCCCTGACGGGGCGCCAGTTATCTTTCGAGTCATGCCGGATCATCGGCGCCGAGCCTGGCAGCAACCCATCCCGGGCCGCAGAAGAACTCTCACAGATATCTTTGTAGGAACGACTGAGCAGCAGTCGGATAGGACCCGCGCAGCCGCGGTGGCGGGGATGCAGCCGGATGGCGTCGGAAGCGCCCTCGCAGCTCCAGGGGGGCGGGCGGAGGGGGCATGGCGGCCGGGAGGCGTTGCGCCACGATCGCGTTCGCAAGTGTCGGAACTCAAAGTTGCTGACCTGTTCAAGACCTCCACGAGGCCCCCTCCGCAATAGGCCGAGAGGGCTTTTAGTCAAGGAATTGCTACTCGATCATCCTGAATGCGAGCAACAATGTGGTCAGTAGAGTCAGCGTTCCGAAGAACGCCGCAGCGCCACCACCCTTGAGTGATGTGAGCATGCCCGAGGCGCCTCCGTCGAGCAGGTCGATGATCACTCTCACCAGCCCGACGATGAGCGCCGCCTCTACCAGGGTGAGCAGCATGAGCATGTTGATCTTGCTCATCTTCGAGTCTTCCTCCTAGGTCGTGTCGACTTCCGTTGATCACGATCCAGCACCGGAGGAGGCATAGTTGGGGCCCGAGATGGGCCGAGACGGGAGCGAGACGAGTCGAGACCCCGCTTCATGAAGGAACACAGTTGGTAGATGAGGATGTTCATCCCGCGGTGCGCGCGTTTGCTGCGGCCGTGCGGGACTTCCGTCACGGAGCCGGCGCCAGGGGGCAATACAGGGCGACGGCCAAGGCCACCGGAGTCGGGGAGTCGACCATCAAGGCCATGGTCTCGCCCACACGCCCACGGCTACCCAGCCAGGAGACCATGAGGTTGGTCGCGGTGCAGTGGGGAGGTAACCCTTTGACGTGGCTTCGGCGACTGGATCACGCCCGTCGCGAGAGCCGCCGGAAGCCCTCGGACAACTCCGGCGTCGAACCTAAAACTGCTCCAGAGCTTGGCCCGGGAGAGACCCACAATCTCCATGTCCCGCCGCAACTCAACCATGTACAGGAGGAGGTCACGAGGTTTCAGATCTTGAGCAAGTTAGCGCGGTCGGGCCACAAGGAGCTGATGCGCACATTAAATATCCTAATCGCCGAAATGGGGTCGGATTCTCCGTACATTCTCGCTGCGTTCACGCGACCTCCGATCCCTGCAGGTCGAATCGCTGAGATTTGGAACGAGAAGCTATCCATCTCGGATGACATCACCCCTATCTATAGCGACTGGATGAACATCCTCTATGCGATTGAGGATTTCTTACGGTACGTGAAGGAGACCAATGCCAGTGAGGTCAGTGAAGCCAGGGAGTGGGCACGACGAACGGCGGGCTTCGTGCAGGAGTTCCGCTGCCTTCAAGCTGAAATTCTGGCTAAGCATCGGCATGTTAAGTAGGCTCCGCCCCTTAAACTGCAGCAAAAGCTTCCCCAGGAGCAATGGAACGAGCTTCTCGGTCTGATCGAGAGCAAGCTCACCGGTCGACGGGACCGCGACCTGCTCGACACCGTGGAAAACCACGCCGGCAAGCCGCACCAGCTGGGGAAGGACCCCGAGATCAAGCTTCAGCTCAAGCGGTTCAACGACTGATCCCCGTTTGCAGCCCACTCGAGCCGGGCCACGCGACCGATGCGAGCCCGGAGCTCGTCAGCTCACCGAGTGGCTGCAGTTCTCCCGCTTCGCCCCGCAATGCTTCGCTGCCCGCACCGCGAGCCCGTACGTCATCGACGGCCGCGGCACCCTCAGCGCGGACCGCTGACGCGAAGCCGGCTGGACCTTCCGGGCCCTGGGGCGCCCCTGGGCCCCTTCCCGCCGCCACGTCCCGCCTTGGCGAATCACCTGGCCAGAGGCTCATGGAATGCTTGCTTCACGGGGCCAAAGGGGCTGAAGGGGCTGACTTTCAGGCAAAGGCAGACCCACCGGGGCGCCCGGCTGGTTCTGGAGTAGATTCCTCCACTCAGACACTGATCATGTTTCTGCTTCTCGGCGCCTCGGTCTCCCTGAACGCCGCCCTCGTCGCCGGGATTCTGGCTCGCCTCAGCGGCGCGACCGTGCTGCGGTCCGCCCTCGTTGCGGGCCCCGCGTTCATCGCAGTCTTCAGCCTGTTCATCGCGGCATGGGGCAATCTGACGTGAACGGGCCATACCCCTTCAGCGGCCACGACGGCAGCAGAGCCTTAGAGCTCGTAACAGGATCTTGGTGAGATGTCCTGGTCAGCCGTGACCGGTGTGACGATTCGGCCGTTCGTGATGGTGTGAGTACTCGGCCGTGGATCGTGGACGACGACTTGTGGGCACGTATCGAGCCGCTACTGCCGCCCTGGCCGACGAGATCGCCAGGGCCGCGTCCGGTAGCAGACCGGCTGTGCCTGCAAGGCATCTTGTACGTGCTCTGCAACGACATCGCCTGGCAACTCCTGCCCCCTGAGCTGGGGTTCGGCTCGGGGCAGACTTGCTGGCGCAGACTGGAGCGTTGGCAGCAGGCCGGGGTCTTCGACCAGCTGCACCGGATCCTGCTCGCCGAGTTGAACGCGGCCGGCCGGCTCGACTGGTCGAGGGCGTGCGTGGACGGCTCCCACGTTCGCGCGAAAAAGGGGGAGCCGACACCGGTCCGTCGCCGGTCGACCGGCGGAAGACGGGCAGCAAGCACCATTTGATCTGCGACGGACGCGGCACCCCGCTGAAGGTCATCACGACCGCGGCGAACGTCAACGACGTCACCCAGACCCTCGCCCTGGTCGACGGCATCCCACCCGTGGCAGGCCGGCCAGGCAGGCCCCGCAGACGCCCGGACGCCCTGCTCGGCGACAAGGGCTACGACTCCAACCCCAACCGCGATGAGCCGCGCAAACGCCGGATCCTGCCGGTCATCTCCCGCAAGGGAGCCCCGAACATCAAGGGCATGGGCAAGCTCCGCTACGTCGTCGAGCAGACCTTCGCCCTGCTCCACCAGTTCAAACGACTCGCCGTCCGCTGGGAACGCCGCACCGAACTCCACGACGCCTTCGTCTCCCTCGCCTGCAGCCTCATCTGCTGGCGACGCCTCAGCAAGCCCGATTCATGATCCTGTTACGAGCTCTTAGGGGCGACCCGCGTGGCGGAGCAACCGCTGACCGTCCTGCTCGTTGGTTTCCGCGGTACGGCACGACTGTTGAGAATCGGAGCGGTCCATGGCACTCCCCACCGCAGGGCTGGCCTTCGACAGGCCTACCGGCTACGTCATCCCGCTGATCCGAGCCGGAATGATCGAGGGCGAGCGTGAAGTTCGGCCCCGCGGTGAGGCCCCGGAGATCGCGGTGCTCTCCGACTGCTACCAGCAGTTTGGCCACGAAGGGCTGCAGCGGCTCATCATGGACGTTGCCTGCACCGCCGCGGAGGCGACCACCATGCTCGCCGAGATGGGCCCGCTCAACCAGGTCGAGATCCTCCAGGAGTTCTCGGCTCAGTACACCGTCGAGGCGGCTTTCGAGTCCCCCAGGAACGGTGGTGTGGTCTGGGGGTACATCCCTGCGATGCTCCGGCCGATCTTCCAGCCTGAGACCAGACCGAGCATGGACGAGGTCCTGTTCCAGATCAAAGAGAAGTACGGCTTCGCCACGTCGATGGATTTCATCGTCGCCCTCGCCAACTACACGGGCGCCATCGTCCGTTACATGGCACAGTCGACCGGCCGTGCAATCGAGGACACCATCCAACTGCTCGAACGCCGGGCGAAGACGGCCTGGACCGAGCTCGATACTTACGACACACGGGGCTACATGAACTGCTGAACCTCGCTCCGTGCCCTCGGTCGCGGGGCGCGGGCTACCCAGTCGACGGCGAGCGATGTTCCACGCGGCAGCGCCCTGCCTGTGCAGCTGGACGACGTAACGCCACAGGAGGACGGCGTAACGGCGGGTGCTTTTGAGCTGTGTTTCCTTGGACTCGACGTCGGCGACCAGGGCGAGATCCTGCGGGGAGTGGCGGCCCTCCTTCCCGCACTGGTCGGTCGGGTCAGGCAAAACCATCACGGCAGCCCGCAGGAGCACGGCCGTCCGGGCGGACGAGGCGCCCGGGACCCTTGTCCCTCGCAATCTGCCGGATTCCCCTCGGGCGGCGGCCCCGGAGAGCATAGGATTCCGGAAATATCGATCACGGGCCGCGCAGCCCGGGGGACTCCTTCCCGGAGAAGAGGGCGCCGCGGCCCAGTCGGCGGGGGAATCTGTGTACTTGGCGCATCTTCGGGTCGAGAACTTCCGGGTCTTCGGAGCTGCGGCCCAGAGCGAGGGCGAGACGGACACGTCGCTGGACCTCTCGTTCACGGCCGGGACGAACGTGCTCGTCGGCGAGAACGACAGCGGGAAGACGGCGATCATCGACGCGATCCGGCTGTGCCTGCAGACTGCGGCGACGGACTACTACCGGGTCTCCCAGGACGACTTTCACCTCGGGAAGGGCGGGCGGGCGGAGACCTTCACCATTGTGTGCGGGTTCACCGCCCTGTCGACCGAGGAGCAGGCGGTCTTCCTGGAACTGCTCACCCACGACCGCGGCGGCGCTGCCTGGCTTTGCGTGACGTTCAAGGCCCAGCGGATGGACCCGGTACGGAACCGGGTCTCGGTCACCACTCGGACCGGACCGGACGGCAACGGCCCCGCCCTGGACGGCGCCGCACGCGAACTCCTGCGCGCCACCTACCTGCGCCCCCTTCGCGACGCGGAGGCGGAATTGCGCTCGGGCCGCGGATCACGGCTGTCCCAGATCCTCGCCGGCTACCCGGCGATGAAGGACCAGGGTATCGATGACTACGACCCCGAAGGCGATGATCCTCCGTCTACTCTGGTGGGGATCCTGCGCCGCGCCGAGCACGACATCCGATGCAACGATGCCGTCTCTGATGTGAGCCAGGACATCAACTCGGCTTACCTGCAGCGGTTTGCCATCGGCGACGACGTCCTGCGCGCCAAGATCAGCGTCGCCACCGACGCGACGCTGGCCCGCGCGTTGGAACGGCTCGAACTGAATCTCTTCGCTGAGTCCGATGAGTGGACGCGCCGCGGGCTCGGCTACAACAATGCCTTGTTCATGGCAGCGGAGCTCCTCCTGCTGGGCAAGAGCGAACTGGCACCCCTGCTGCTGATCGAGGAGCCCGAGGCGCACCTCCACCCTCAGCTCCAGACCCGGATCATGGACCTGCTCCGCGACAAGGCCCAGGGTCCGCAGGAAGGTGGCAGGGCCCCGGTCCAGGTCATCCTCACCACCCACAGCCCCAACCTCGCCTCGTCGACGTCCGTCGAGTGCCTGACCCTCGTCGTCGAGGGCCGCACCTTTCCGTTGCGGCGCGGTATCACGCGCCTGACCGGCGAGGACTACGCGTTCCTGACCCGGTTTCTGGACGTCACCAAGGCCAACATGTTCTTCGCTCGGGGCCTGGCGATGGTCGAGGGCGACGCCGAGGCGATCTTTCTGCCCGCTCTCGCCGCCGCCCTGGGCATGCCCTTCAACGAGCACGGCGTCAGCGTGGTCAACGTTGGCCACGTCGGCCTGTTCCGATACAGCCGCGTCTTCCAGCGCTCCGGTGAGCAGATCCCCGTACCTGTCGCCTGCATCCGCGACCGCGACCTCGTCCCCGCCGGCACCTCGGCGGAGATGCGCGGCGGCCTGAAGTGCTGGGACGAGATGACGGAGCCGGAGATCGCCGCGCACATCGCGCACCTCGCCAGCGACGATGACGGGCCAGTGAAGACCTTCGTGTCGAACTGGTGGACGCTGGAGTACGACCTCGCCGCCACCTCCTGGACCATGGCCAGGCTGATTCACCGCGCGGTCAAGCTCGCATCCGTTGCAGAACGGTCCTGGCCGGACGCCGCCAAGACCGATCAGGTCATCGCGCGGGCCGACAAGGATGTCGACGAGTGGGAAGGCCAGGGCCTCACTTTGGGACAGGCTGCCCTGAAGATCTACAGACCGCTCAAGCTCGACAGAGCCAGCAAGTCGATCACCGCGCAATTCGCCGCGCAGCTCCTCGCCTCCACCTCGCTCACGGAGAGAGACGTCCCACCCTATCTAGTCGAAGCCTTCAAACACCTGTGCGGCGAGGTGGCCTCGTGACCGGCACCTACCTGTCCGATGCCTTCGCCACGCACAAAGTGGAGGCCATGGTTAAGCTCTTCGGGCTCGACCCGCTCGACGCCGAGCAGTGGGACTTCCTGCAGAGCGAGACCACACAGGACCTCCAGGCCGCCCCGGGGTCGGGCAAGACCACCTTGATCGGGCTCAAGCTCGCGCTCATGGCCGACGCATGGACCTCCGCGACGTGCGGGGTTTGCGTGCTGTCCCACACCAACACGGCCAAGAAAGAGATCGCCGACCGGGTGGCCTCCCTCGCTGCGGGGCGGAGCCTGCTGCGCTACCCGCACTTCATCGGCACCATCCAGTCCTTCGTGCACACCTTCCTCGCGCTGCCGGCCGTGCGGGCCAAGGGTGTCGAGGTCCGATCCGTCGACGATGCAGCCTTCGAGACCGCAGCAATCAGGCTCCTGCAGCACTCCAACTACTCCGCCTTGCGCAGCTACGTGGAACGCCAGCGCGACGGCAGCGGCATTGTCACCGGGGCGACGTTCGCCTACAAGGGAGGCGAACTCGTGGTCACCGGCGCGACCAGGGAACCCCCCTTCCGCGCTGAGACAAACAGTGGCAAGCAGTTTTCCAGCCTCAAGTGGACTCTGGCCCGTAGAGGCGTCTTTCGCTACCTGGACATGTACGCCATCGCCCAGCAGTACCTCGCCGAGCACCCCGGCATCGTTCCGGCCGTCTGCGCGCGCTTCCCGTTCGTTCTCCTTGATGAGATGCAGGACACCAGTGCTGCCCAGCACGAACTGCTGGACCTCATCTTCGCCTCGTCGCCCACTGTGGTGCAGCGGGTAGGCGACACCAACCAGGGCATCTACAGTGACGCCGACGCCGTGAGCGGACCTGCCTCGTTCCCACTGTCCGGCGCCGCGGAGCTGCCAGTCAGCCGCCGCTTCGGACCGCAGATCGCGGCAGTGGCCAGCCGCCTGGCCGTCCGGCGTCCCCAGCAAGTCCATGGAGCCGGTCCCGACGGCCGGGTGGCGGTATTGCTGTTCGACGAGGCCACAGCGACCGACGTCGTGCCGACCTTCGAACGCATGGCCGCCGTGATCGTCCCCGAGGACGTCCTCCTCAGGCGTCCGCCGCGTGTGCTGGGCGCGCGGCAGGGCCGGGGAGGCTCCCAGGCTTACCCGCAGTCGATCTCCTGCTACGTGCCCGGCTACACCCCGCCCGGCCGCCCGACGGCCCACCGAGCCCTGATCGACGCGGCCCGCGCGGCAGGGGCCCAGTGGAGGTCCGGCGCGGACAGCCACGAAGTGTCCACCGAGTTGTGGAACGCCCTGCGCGCGTCCTTCGCGCCCCTAACCGGCGAGGGGCTACCGGCGCTGGGCCGCCTCGAGAGGTCTGGGGCGACCCCTGGCGGCAGGGTGCGGATCCTGCTGCGCGAACTCCTCGTCTACGGAGCTGCGTTCGACGAGGCGGGCTGGGGCATGATCACCGAGCAGCTGACCGTCCAGATGAAGCTGCTCGCCGACCGGCCGCTAAAGGCCGTCGGCCTGGAGTTCACCCCCGCAGCCGAGGCGGCCGCAGCAGCGGGCGGCGTCCCCAGGAGCTCCGCCGCAGTGCCGGCGGTGCGGTCCGTACCCGGGACCATTCAGAGCGCGAAGGGCGAGACCCATGCTGCGACGCTGATCCTGGAGTGCCTTGAGAAGAACGGCAAGAAGTTCGACGTGACCGAGGCGCTCCGCATTGTCGCGGAGGGGAGCGACCCTCAGCGGGAGCTGAAGAGTGTCCAGGCCGCTGTGCAGCTCGTCTTCGTCGGGGCGACGCGCCCCACCCACCTCCTGGTGCTCGCCGCCCACCGCGACCGCGGCAAGCGATACGCGGAGGTGATGATCGACGCGGGCTGGGACGTCCGTGATCTTGCCGAGCACTGACCCTTGCATCCGTCCCGGCGAAACCGTACCGCCCGCTGGCTGGAGGGCGTCTCCGTCACCCTGCGGGTTGGACCCGCTGGTTGGCGGGTCCCCCGTACCCCGGCAGCGGCGTGAGGATGAAGACTCCAACGCGCAGCACACGCCTGCGAGCGCCGGGTGGGCGACGACCTGAGTAACCCTCGCGAGTGAAGCAGTGAGTGCTTCGAAATGTGTCAGCCAACCGCTACGACCCGGGCAGCCCTGGGATGCCGAGCGCGAGGTTAATACCAGATCAAACGCCCGGAACGTGACAAGCCATCTGTCTCATGAGACATGCTGAACGCGAAGAACACCTCCACGCCGACCATGTGGGGGGAATCTCAGGAGTGCTGCGGGGACGCACCGTCGGTGTGATCCAGACCACCACCCTGGCGGAGCCGTACGCGCAGGCCGAGTCCGTGCGCCGTACCGCCGCCGCGGCTCGGGTGCCCGTCGTGACCGCCGCCTCCGGGGAACGCCGCCGGGCCGGAACGCTGGAGTGGCAGGTGCTGTGGCCGACGGTCGACGGCCCGGCGCCGGAGGGGCCGAACGACGCGAGCGTGGCTCTGCTCGCACGGACCTCCGGACTGACCCTGCTCCTGCTGGGGGACCTGGAACCACCCGCCCAGCAGGCCCTGTTGAGGAGTCATCCGGAACTGGGGCCGGTGGACGTCCTGAAGGTCGCCCACCACGGTTCGGCACACCAGGACCCCGGACTCCAGGATCGGGTCAGGCCCAGGATCGCGATTGTTCCCGTCGGTACAAGAAACCGCTACGGGCACCCCGCGCCAGGTACGCTCGCGCGACTGCGGGCGATGGGCGCGACGGTGTTGCGCACCGATACCGATGGTTCGGTGGCGATCTCCGGAAGCGGCTCGCGGTTGCGGGCCTTTCCGTCCGGACGGCGGGGCAGGCGACGCGGGCATACCGGGCACACCCGTTCTGTTTGCCCACAACCCGGCAGCATGATCGAATGCGTCTTCGCCAGAACGGTACAAGTCCACACAGCACGGGGGTGCACCAACCATGTTCGGACGCCGACGGGGGATGGAGACGGCCGGAAGCGCCGGCTCCCAGACGACCGCCACACTCGCGCTCCCGCACACCGCGCGACTGTTGAGCTGTCGCGTTCTCGATACGGTCCACCAGCCCATCCGGCAAGCGAAGTTCGAGGTCACCGACCCGATCGGCCGACGCGTCGTCAGCGGCGAGACCGATCCGTACGGCGGGTTCACCGCAGCCATGCCCGAGGGGGAGTACCGGCTCTCGGTGACCGCCGAGGGCTACGCGCCGTTCCACGGCGCGACGCTGGTGGGGGATCCGGCGCAACCCGGCACCGCGGAGATCATCCTGGACGCCGTCGAGCCGCCCCTGCTGCCGGCGCCCGGCCACTGGGAACTCGACCCGACGCACTCGTCGATCGGCTTCACGGCCCGGCACATCGGCTTCGCCCGGATCCACGGCCGGTTCAGCACCTTCGCCGGGGCCGTCCGGATCGCCGAGCGCATGGAGGACTCCTCCATGCGCGTGATCATCGACGCGGCGAGCATCGACACCGGCCTGCGGATGCGCGACGACCACCTGCGCTCCGCGGACTTCCTGGACGCGGCACGCCACCCCACGGTGGAGTTCTACAGCGAGCGCTTCATCCACCGCAGCGGCAGCCGTTGGGCGGTCGCGGGCGCGTTGACCCTGCACGGGGTGAGCCGCTCCGTGACCCTGGACACCCAGTACCTGGGACACGGCACGGGCCTGGAGGGCGAGCCGCGCGCCGCGTGCCGGGCCACCGCCGAACTGCAGCGCGAGGACTTCACCCTGAACTGGCAGTCGATGCTGGCTCACGGGATCGCGGCGATCGGGTCGAGCGTGGAAGTGGACCTGGACATCCAGATCGTGCACAAGGCGTAGGGCCCGCCCGGCGAGGCTCAGGGAGCCTCCAACCACCCTTCGTACTCGCCGGCGAACTCGTCCAGCGCGGACGCGTCGAGGCGTTCCCTCGGGTCCTCGACGACCACCAGCCACTGGGCGTCCTCCGCGTCGTCCTCGCCGGCGAGGGCGTCGCGGACCAGCTGGGGTTCCTCGGGCACGCCGAAGCGGTCCACGAGTTCGCGCGCCACCTCCTCGGCGGCGTCACGGTCGGGCAGGACGAGTACATGTCGCGCGTTCACCCGACCATTCTCCGGCACCGCGGGAGGGGGTACGGCGGGAGGGGGACTGTCAGTGCGGCGTGGGATGCTGGAGGCGATGGCCACCAGGAAGAACTCCACCGACGATCCGCTCGCCCCGCTCACCCTCGCGGTGGGGCAGGAGGATCTGCTGCTCGACCGCGCGGTCCGGGAAGTGGTGATGGCGGCTCGTGCCGCCGATGCCGACACCGACGTGCGGGACCTCTCCTCCGAGCAGCTCCAGCCCGGCACGCTGGCCGAGCTGACCAGCCCCTCGCTGTTCTCCGAGCGCAAGGTCCTGGTCGTGCGGAACGCGCACGACCTGTCCGCGGACACGGTGAAGGAGGTCAAGGCGTACCTCACGGCCCCGTACGAGGAGATCGTCCTCGTCCTCCTCCACGCCGGCGGCGTCAAGGGCAAGGGGCTGCTGGACGCGGCACGCAAGGCGGGTGCCCGCGAGGTCGCCTGCCCGAAGATGACGAAGGCCGCGGACCGCCTGTCCTTCGTGCGGGGGGAGTTCCGGACACTGGGACGTGCGGCCACCCCCGAGGCCTGCCAGAACCTGGTCGACGCCATCGGCAGCGACCTGCGGGAGCTGGCGAGCGCCGCCGCGCAACTCTGCGCGGACGTCGAGGGCACCATCGACGAGGCCGTGGTCGGGCGCTACTACACCGGTCGCGCCGAGGCCTCCAGCTTCACGGTCGCCGACCGGGCGGTCGAGGGGCGTGCGGCCGAGGCCCTCGAAGCCCTGCGCTGGTCGCTGTCCACCGGAGTGGCGCCGGTACTGATCACCAGCGCCCTGGCCCAGGCCGTCCGAGCCATCGGCAAGCTCGCCTCCGCCCCGCGCGGGGCCCGCCCCGGGGACCTCGCCCGGGACCTGGGCATGCCGCCGTGGAAGATCGACCGGGTCAGGCAGCAGATGCGCGGCTGGTCGGCGGACGCCGTCTCGGACGCCCTGCGCGCGGTGGCCGCGGCCGACGCGGGCGTGAAGGGCGGCGGCGACGACCCGGAGTACGCGCTGGAGAAGGCGGTCGTGGCGGTGGCCCGGGCGGCCCGCCCGAACCGCCGGTAGCCTCCGGCGGGTTGAAGGTCCTGCGGCAGCGGATGGTCCCGTTCTGACGCCGTTTTCCCCGCGTTTCTCGCCCGTTTCGGGGCGTGCCGGGGAGGCGGTGAGGGCAGCGGGCTGTGGGCTGCTCCGCGCCCTGGGGTGCCTGATCCGGTGCTTCGCCTCGGCGGCGCGAGTGCGGCCGGGGGCTCAGATCCGGTCGGTGGAGGCGGCTCGCGTCGGTCGTGAGGGCGGCCCCTCGAAGCGGCGGACGTAGCGCTTCTGCCAAGGCGTTTCGACGGCCCGGGGGTGGTGATGGCGACGGACGAACTCCACCGCTCGTTCCGCCGGGACGCCGTCCAACACCGCGATGCAGGCCAAGGCCGTTCCCGTACGACCGCGGCCGCCCGCGCAGGCGAGTTCGACGCGGTCCGTGGCCGCGCGCTCCCAGGCCAGGATGAGGAGTTCACGGGCGTGGGATCGGTCGGAGGGGAGCCGGAAGTCGGGCCA
Source organism: Streptomyces sp. NBC_00513 (assembly GCF_041431415.1). GTDB lineage: Bacteria > Actinomycetota > Actinomycetes > Streptomycetales > Streptomycetaceae > Streptomyces. The sequence continues at coordinate 2,849,176 of NZ_CP107845.1, read as the reverse complement.
GCGCAGCCACTCGGCGTCCCAGGCGACCTCGGGTGGCGGCGAGCCCAGCAGGTACACGGCGTACGTCGGTTCCTGGCCGGGCGGAAGGGGCCGGCTGAGTCCACGCCCTCGGACGAGCCGCCCCGAGGGGAGGCGCAGGACCCCCACGTCGGTCGAGTTCCAGGGCTCGGTCATCCGCCCAGGGTAGCCGGCGCCTGTTCGGCGATCCAGGGTGCGCGCGGCCGAGGGGTCCCGGGGCCCCGGGGCCCGGGTGATACCGGACCCGAGGTCCCGCCCCGGCGAGGGCCGGCCCCGGCAACCGCGACCGTCTCGGTGTGCGGTCACCCCCAGGGGATGCCGCCCGGCGGGGCAAGGGTCCTGCCCCAGCGGCGGCGGAGCCGCGTTGTGCCAGTCCTGCTCCGGCGGCGGTCGGCCGGCTCCGAGACCGGCGGTCCACTCCCGAGCCGGCGGCCCGTCACTGGCGCCCCGCGCCGAGCCCGTCTCCGGCGTCCCGGCCCGAGCCTGGGGCCTGCTCATGGCGTCTCCCGGTGTCGGCGGGCTTGTCCCCCTGGTTCTGCGGTCCTGTCCCGGTATCGGGCCTGGTCGCGGCCTGCGCCGCGGCCCGGCGGCCCGACCCCGTCCCCACCACAGCCCGGCCCCATCTCCTCGCGGCGGCCAGGCGCTCCCGCCCGCGGCCCCGCGCAGGCACCGGCGGCACCCGCCACGGCCCGGCTCCGCCCCCGGCACCCCGCCCGGCACCCCGCCTCCGCCCCGCCCCCGCCCCCGCCCCCGGCAAAGGCGAAGGCCCCGGCGGCACCCTGGGGAAGGGTGGCCGTCGGGGCCTTCGGTGGTTCTGGTTGCGCCGCACCCGCGTGGCGAACGCTTCGCGTGCGGCGCGGAGTGCCGGTCAGGAGCGGGAGAGAGGGCCCGCTGCGTTCCTACCCGGCGATCACATCAGGAGCTCAGCCCTGGAGGGAGGCAACCTTGATCGCCAGCGCCGACTTCTTGTTGGCGGCGGCGTTCTTGTGGATGACACCCTTCGAGACAGCCTTGTCGAGCGCACGCGAAGCGTCGCGGGAAGCCAGGGTGGCCTTCTCGACGTCGCCCGCGGCCACGGCCTCGCGGGCCTTGCGGATCGCGGTCTTGAGCGAGGACTTGACGGCCTTGTTGCGCAGGCGCGCCTTCTCGTTCGTCTTGTTCCGCTTGATCTGGGACTTGATGTTCGCCACGAAAGAGCCTTTGCAGGTTCAGAGTTTGATCTTCGGATTGCGTCCCGAACGGCTTGAGGCCATACGAGACACAGCTGCTCAGGCTACCAGGCACGCTCCGGGCGGCCCAAACCGGTCGCATGCCCCCGTCCATGGGACCATGGAGCGTATATAGAGACGACTTCCCGACTGCGACCCGAGAATCAGGACACTGCGTGCCCGCGATCCCCAGCCACGTGCCCGAGCCGAGCCGTACCGACCCGGCGCTGATCCGCAATTTCTGCATCATCGCGCACATCGACCACGGCAAGTCGACGCTTGCCGACCGGATGCTCCAGCTCACCGGTGTGGTGGACTCGCGGCAGATGCGCGCCCAGTACCTCGACCGCATGGACATCGAGCGTGAGCGCGGCATCACGATCAAGTCCCAGGCGGTCCGTCTGCCCTGGGCACCGAACACGGGCGAGGACGAGGGCAAGACCCACGTCCTCAACATGATCGACACCCCGGGGCACGTCGACTTCACCTACGAGGTCTCGCGCTCCCTCGCCGCCTGCGAGGGCACGGTCCTGCTCGTGGACGCCGCGCAGGGCATCGAGGCCCAGACCCTCGCCAACCTGTACCTGGCGATGGAGAAGGACCTCGCGATCGTCCCCGTGCTGAACAAGATCGACCTGCCGGCCGCCCAGCCGGAGAAGTTCGCCGAGGAGCTCGCGAACCTGGTCGGCTGCCAGCCCGAGGACGTGCTGCGGGTCTCCGCGAAGACCGGTCTCGGCGTGGACGCGCTGCTCGACAAGATCGTCGCCACGGTTCCGGCCCCGGTCGGTCCCAAGGACGCCCCGGCCCGCGCGATGATCTTCGACTCGGTCTACGACTCGTACCGGGGTGTCGTCACCTACGTGCGTGTCGTGGACGGTCAGCTCAACAAGCGCGAGCGCATCCGGATGATGTCCACCGGCGCGACCCACGAGCTGTTGGAGATCGGCGTCTCCTCCCCGGAGATGACCCCCTCCGACGGCATCGGCGTCGGCGAGGTCGGCTACATCATCACCGGCGTGAAGGACGTCCGTCAGTCCAAGGTCGGTGACACCATCACCAGCCTGCACAACGGCGCGACCGAGGCCCTCGGCGGCTACAAGGACCCGCGTCCGATGGTCTTCTCGGGCCTGTACCCGCTCGACGGTTCGGACTACCCCGACCTGCGCGAGGCCCTCGACAAGCTCCAGCTCAACGACGCCGCGCTCGTCTACGAGCCGGAGACCTCGGCGGCGCTGGGCTTCGGCTTCCGCGTGGGCTTCCTCGGCCTGCTGCACCTGGACGTGGTCCGCGAGCGCCTGGAGCGCGAGTTCGGCCTCGACCTGATCGCCACCGCGCCCAACGTGATCTACCGCGTCGTCCTGGAGGACGGCAAGGAGGTCAACGTCACCAACCCGAGCGAGTTCCCCGAGGGCAAGATCTCGGACGTGTTCGAGCCGGTCGTGCGGGCCACCCTGCTCGCGCCCTCCGAGTTCATCGGCGCGATCATGGAGCTCTGCCAGCAGCGCCGCGGCACGCTCCTCGGGATGGACTACCTCTCCGAGGACCGGGTCGAGATCCGCTACACGCTCCCTCTCGCGGAGATCGTGTTCGACTTCTTCGACCAGCTGAAGTCCAAGACGCGCGGTTACGCCTCCCTCGACTACGAGCCCACCGGCGAGCAGGCCTCCGGGCTGGTCAAGGTCGACATCCTGCTGCACGGCGACAAGGTCGACGCCTTCTCCGCCGTCACGCACAAGGACGCCGCCTACGCCTACGGCGTGCGCCTGGTCGCGAAGCTGCGCGAGCTCATCCCGCGCCAGGCCTTCGAGATCCCGATCCAGGCGGCCGTCGGCTCCCGCGTCATCGCCCGCGAGACCATCCGCGCCATCCGCAAGGACGTCCTCGCCAAGTGCTACGGCGGTGACATCTCCCGTAAGCGGAAGCTGCTGGAGAAGCAGAAGGAAGGCAAGAAGCGGATGAAGATGGTCGGCTCCGTGGAGGTCCCGCAGGAGGCCTTCATCGCCGTCCTCTCCAGCGACGAGTCCGGCAAGAAGAAGTAGCGGACGCCGGACGGGTGTAAAGGGCAGGTCAAGAAGCGCGCCTGTCCCATGTCGTGAGAAACGGGCCCACATGCATCCGCATGGGGGCCCGTTTCGTTATGAAGCGGCTGCTCGCCGCCTCTTACGCGTCGGGCGGGCGGCCTCTAGTCTGATCACTGCTTGATGGTTACTCGCCAGTCACAAACTCGCCAGCCGTAACGCGCAGGTCCCCACCCGCCCGTCCCAAGCGCCCCACGCCCACGCACTGCCGCGTGGACCGGTCCGGAGGATGTCGTGAGCGACACACAGACCTTGATCGAGAACCGCCCGCCCACCGTGGCGGCCCTCTTCCTTGAGCGCGTCGCGGCCACGCCGAACGCCGAGGCCTACCGCTATCCGGTCCCCGCGGCCGGCGGCTCGGGGGGCCCCGACGACTGGAAGTCGCTCAGCTGGGGGCAGGCGGCCGAGCGGGTGTTCGCCATCGCCGCCGGCCTCGCGGACCTCGGACTCCAGTCGGAGGACCGGGTCGCGCTCGCCTCCAACACCCGGGTCGAATGGATCCTGGCCGACCTCGGCGTGATGTGCGCCGGCGCCGCGACCACCACGATCTACCCGAGCACCAACGGCGAGGAGTCGGCGTTCATCCTGGCCGACTCCGAGAGCCGGGTGCTGATCGCCGAGGACGCCAAGCAGCTGGCCAAGGCCCGCGCGCACCGCGCCGACCTGCCCCGCCTCGCCCACGTGGTGGTGCTGGAGGCGGAGGACGCGGTCGCGCACGAGAGCGACCCCGAGGGCTGGGTGCTCTCCCTCGCCGACCTGGAGGCGCGCGGCAAGGAGTACCTCGCCAAGCACCCCGAGGCGATCAAGGAGCGGATCGCGGCGATCACCGCCGACCAGCTCGCCACCCTGATCTACACCTCCGGCACCACCGGCCGCCCCAAGGGCGTGCGGCTGCCGCACGACAACTGGTCGTACATGGCCAAGGCCACCGTCGCGACCGGCATGATCAACTCGGACGACGTCCAGTACCTGTGGCTGCCGCTCGCGCACGTCTTCGGCAAGGTGCTGACCTCCGGCCAGATCGAGGTCGGCCACGTCACCGCCATCGACGGCCGGATCGACAAGATCATCGAGAACCTGCCGATCGTGCAGCCGACCTACATGGCCGCCGTTCCGCGCATCTTCGAGAAGGTCTACAACGGCGCCGCCGGCAAGGCGCGCGCCGCCGGCGGGGCCAAGTACAAGATCTTCAAGTGGGCGGCCGGCGTCGCCCGCGAGTACGCCAAGGTCAGCCAGGACAACTTCCGGCGCACCGGCAACGCGTCCGTCCCCCTCGGCCTCGCCACCCGCCACAAGGTCGCCGACGCGCTCGTCTACTCCAAGCTCCGCGACGCCTTCGGCGGAAAGCTGCGCGCCGCGATCTCCGGCTCCGCGGCCCTCGCCCCCGACATCGGCTACTTCTTCGCCGGCGCCGGCATCCACATCCTGGAGGGCTACGGCCTCACGGAGTCCAGCGCGGCCTCCTTCGTCAACCCCGGCGAGGCCTACCGCACCGGCACCGTCGGCAAGCCGCTCCCCGGCACCGAGGTCCGCATCGCCGACGACGGCGAGATCCTGCTGCGCGGCCCCGGCATCATGCAGGGCTACCACGGGCTGCCGGACAAGACCGCCGAGGTGCTGGAGGCCGACGGCTGGCTGCACACCGGCGACATCGGCGAGCTCTCCCCGGACGGCTTCCTGCGCATCACCGACCGCAAGAAGGACCTGATCAAGACCTCGGGCGGCAAGTACGTCGCCCCGGCCGAGATCGAGGGCCGGTTCAAGGCGATCTGCCCGTACGTCTCCAGCATCGTGGTGCACGGCGCCGACCGGAACTTCTGCTCCGCGCTGATCGCCCTGGACGGGCCCGCCATCCTGACCTGGGCCGCCGACCACGGCCTTGAGGGCAAGACGTACGCCGAGGTCGTGGCCGCGCCCGAGACGGTACGGCTCGTCGAGACCTACGTGCAGACCCTCAACGAGGGCCTCCAGCGCTGGCAGACGGTCAAGCAGTTCCGGCTGCTGCCCCGCGACCTCGACGTCGAGCACGGCGACCTCACCCCGAGCCTCAAGCTCAAGAGGCCGGTCGTGGAGCGCGAGTTCAAGTACCTCATCGACGAGATGTACGCGGGCTCGAACGAGGCGTGACCCCTGGCGGCCCGAGCCTCCGGGTCGGCCGCGGTCGCGGAGCGTGAACGCGCCGCGGTCGCGGAGCGTAAACGACCTTCGGGCGGTGCGGGACAATGGGCTCATGCCTTCCGCACTGCCCGACGGTGAACCCATGCCCGAAGACGGCTCGCTGCCGTCGCACGCCCTGGCGGGTGCCGGCGAGCGGCCGCTCGGCTTCTACCTGCACGTCCCCTACTGCGCGACGCGCTGCGGGTACTGCGACTTCAACACCTACACGGCCACCGAGCTGCGGGGTACCGGTGGCGTGCTCGCCTCCCGCGAGAACTACGCCGACACCCTGATCGACGAGGTCAGGCTGGCGCGCAAGGTCCTCGGGGACGACCCGCGGGCCGTGCGCACCGTGTTCGTGGGCGGCGGCACGCCCACCCTGCTGCCCGCCGGGGACCTCGTGCGAATGCTCGGGGCGATCCGGGACGAGTTCGGATTGGCCGAGGACGCCGAGATCACCACCGAGGCCAACCCGGAGTCGGTGGACCCGCGGTACCTCGCGGAACTGCGCGCGGGCGGCTTCAACCGGGTCTCCTTCGGCATGCAGAGCGCCAAACAGCACGTCCTGAAGGTGCTCGACCGCACCCACACGCCGGGGCGCCCCGAGGCGTGCGTGGCGGAGGCGCGGGCGGCCGGCTTCGAGCACGTGAACCTCGACCTGATCTACGGCACGCCCGGCGAGTCCGACGAGGACTGGCGGGCCACGCTGGCGGCCGCGCTGGGGGCCGGTCCGGACCACGTCAGCGCCTACGCGCTGATCGTGGAGGAGGGCACGCAGCTGGCCCGGCGGATCCGTCGCGGCGAGGTCCCGATGACGGACGACGACGTGCACGCCGACCGGTACCTGATCGCCGACTCGGTGATGGCCGAGGCCGGCTACTCCTGGTACGAGGTGTCGAACTGGGCGACCTCCGAGGCCGGGCGCTGCCTGCACAACGAGCTGTACTGGCGCGGCGCCGACTGGTGGGGGGCCGGCCCCGGCGCCCACTCGCACGTGGGCGGGGTGCGCTGGTGGAACGTGAAGCACCCCGGCGCCTACGCCGCGGCGCTGGCCGAGGGCCGCTCCCCGGGCGCGGGCAGGGAACTCCTGTCGGACGAGGACCGGCGCGTCGAGCGGATCCTGCTGGAGCTGCGGCTCGTGGACGGCGTCCCGCTGTCGCTGCTGGCCCCCGCGGGCCTGGCGGCGTCCCGACGCGCCCTGGCGGACGGACTGCTCGCCCCCGGCCCGTACGAGGCCGGGAGCGCCGTGCTGACCCTGCGGGGGCGGCTGCTGGCCGACGCGGTCGTCCGCGACCTGGTGGACTAGGGCCGGCCCAGGGCGTCCGCGGCCGTCCGGCCCCCGTCAGGCGGTGACGTGGTCGATCAGGTGCTCCACCGCGCCCAGCAGGGTCGGCTCCAGATCGCGGTACGAGGTCACCTTGGACAGGATGTGCTGCCAGGCGGCGCCCGTGTTCGGCGGCCAGCCCAGCGCCCGGCAGACGCCCGTCTTCCAGTCCTCCCCGCGCGGGATCACCGGCCAGGCCGCGATGCCCAGGGCGGACGGTTTCACCGCCTGCCAGACGTCCACGTAGGGATGGCCCACGATCAGGACGTGCGCAGAGGTGACCTCGGCGGCGATCCGCGACTCCTTCGAACCCGGCACCAGGTGGTCCACCAGGACCCCCAACCGGGCGTCCGCGGCCGGCGCGAAGTCCGCCACGATCGCCGGCAGGTCGTCGATGCCCTCCAGGTACTCCACGACCACGCCCTCGATGCGCAGGTCGTCGCCCCAGACCCGCTCCACCAGCTCGGCGTCGTGGCGGCCCTCGACGTAGATCCGGCCCGCCCGGGCCACCCGGGCCCGGGCCCCGGGGACCGCGAGCGAGCCCGAGGCCGTACGGGCCGGGGCGGTCGGCGCGCGGGACGGGCGGGTCAGGGTGACGACCGCCCCGTCCAGCAGGAAGCCGCGGGGCTCCAGCGGGAACACCCGCCGCTTGCCGAAGCGGTCCTCCAGGGTCACCGTGCCGGCCTCGCAGGCCACCACGGCGCCGCAGAAGTCCGTACCGGCCACCTCGACCACCAGGTCGCGGTCCGCCGACACCTCGGGCACGGCCTTGGCGCGCTTCCACGGCGGGGTCAGGTCGGGGGAGTACTCACGCATCCGGCGACCGTACGAGAGAGCCCGGGCTCACGCCGTCGACACGCCGAACCTCGTTGCCAGTGTGTCGCGTTGCGCACGGACGAAGGCCGCGTCGACCACCGCTCCGTGACCCGGCACGTACAGTGCGTCGTCACCGCCCAGCGAGAGCAGCCGGTCCAGGGCCGCCGGCCACTGGCCGGGCACCGCGTCCGAGCCGGCCTGGGGTTCGCCCGACTCCTCGACCAGGTCCCCGCAGAAGACGACCTCCCGTTCGCCCGGCACGAAGACCGCCAGGTCGTGCTGGGAGTGCGCGGGCCCGAGGTTCGCGAGCAGCACCTGCACGGCGCCCAGGTCCAGCGTCCGTTCGCCCGACACCGGGTGCCCCGGCGCCACGACCAGGTCGGCGGCCTCCTCGGCCTCCGCCGCGTCCAGACCCTGCGCGGTCGCGCTGTACCGCAGCTCCTCGCGGCCGGTGGGCGTCGACAGCACCTTGTCCAGGCCGACCGCGCCGAGGAACTCGGCGCCCGTGAAGGCGGAGCCACCCAGAACGTGGTCGAAATGTCCGTGCGTGAATGCGATATGGGTCACGTGCCGGCCGGTCAGCCGCTCCGCTTCGGCCCGCACCCGCGCACCCTCGCGCACGCACGAACCGGGGTCGACGAGGAGGACCGAATCGTCGCCCACCACCAGCCCCACGGTGCAGTCCCACACCGGCAGTCGACGGCGTCCGACCCGTCCGGTCAGCCGTTCCCAGCCCGCCTCTTCCCATCGCACGTCCATGCCGCGACGCTACCCTGGCGGGCCGCCCTTGCCTCCCGCGTACCACCCGGCCGTACACTGACCGGGGGATCTCTGGCACTCGAATGCGCAGAGTGCCAACAAGGCCCGCAACGGGACCGACCGACGACCGAAGACGACCGACCGCATCTGGAGGTGTGCGCGATGCTCAGCGAACGCAGACTCGAGGTGCTGCGCGCCATCGTCCAGGACTACGTCGGGACGGAGGAGCCGGTCGGCTCCAAGGCGCTCACCGAGCGGCACCGGCTCGGCGTCTCGCCCGCCACCGTGCGCAACGACATGGCGCTGCTGGAGGACGAGGGCTACATCGCCCAGCCCCACACCAGCGCCGGTCGGATCCCCACCGACAAGGGTTACCGGCTCTTCGTGGACAAGCTGGCGGGGGTCAAACCGCTGTCCACGCCGGAGCGGCGGGCCATCCAGAACTTCCTCGACGGCGCCGTCGACCTCGACGACGTCGTGGGGCGCACGGTACGGCTGCTCGCGCAGCTCACCCGGCAGGTGGCCGTGGTGCAGTACCCGTCGCTGACCCGTTCCACCGTCCGGCACGTCGAGCTGCTGTCGTTGGCGCCCGCGCGCCTGATGCTCGTGTTGATCACGGACACCGGGCGGGTCGAGCAGCGGCTGGTCGACTGCCAGACGCCCTTCGGGGAGACCTCGCTCGCCGACCTGCGGGCGCGGCTCAACAGCCGGGTGGTCGGCCGTCGGTTCACCGACGTGCCGCCGCTGGTACAGGACCTTCCGGAGTCCTTCGAGACCGAGGACCGGGCGACGGTCAAGGCCGTCCTCGACACCCTTCTCGAAACGCTCGTGGAGGAGGCGGAGGAGCGGCTGATGATCGGCGGCACCGCCAACCTCACACGGTTCGGACATGACTTTCCCCTGACGATCAGGCCGGTGCTCGAGGCGCTGGAGGAGCAGGTCGTGCTCCTCAAGCTGCTGGGCGAGGCCAACGAGTCGGGGATGGCCGTGAAGATCGGGCATGAGAATGCCTACGAGGGACTGAACTCCACGTCCGTCGTCTCGGTCGGCTACGGTTCGGGCGGCGAAGCAGTCGCCAAACTCGGCGTGGTCGGACCGACCCGCATGGACTACCCCGGAACGATGGGAGCGGTACGCGCAGTGGCACGTTACGTCGGACAGATCCTGGCGGAGTCGTAAGTGGCCACGGACTACTACGCCGTTCTCGGCGTGCGCCGCGACGCATCGCAGGACGAGATCAAGAAGGCCTTCCGTCGCCTCGCCCGCGAACTCCACCCGGACGTGAATCCGGACCCGAAGACGCAGGAGCGCTTCAAGGAGATCAACGCGGCCTACGAGGTGCTCTCGGACCCGCAGAAGAAGCAGGTCTACGACCTCGGCGGCGACCCGCTGTCCTCCTCGGGCGGCGGCGGCGCGGGCGGATTCGGGGCGGGTGGCTTCGGCAACTTCTCCGACATCATGGACGCCTTCTTCGGCCAGTCCCAGCAGCGCGGACCGCGCTCGCGGACCCGCCGCGGCCAGGACGCCATGATCCGCCTCGACCTGGAACTGGACGAGGCGGCCTTCGGGACGACCAAGGACATCCAGGTCGACACGGCCGTGGTCTGCACGACCTGCTCCGGTGAGGGCGCCGCCCCCGGCACCTCGGCGCAGACGTGTGACATGTGTCGCGGTCGCGGCGAGGTCTCACAGGTCACCCGGTCCTTCCTGGGCCAGGTCATGACCTCGCGACCCTGCCCGCAGTGTCAGGGCTTCGGCACCGTGGTCCCCACCCCGTGCCCCGAGTGCGCGGGCGACGGCCGGGTGCGGTCCCGCCGCAGCCTCACGGTCAAGATCCCCGCCGGTGTCGAGAACGGCACCCGCATCCAGCTCGCGGGCGAAGGCGAGGTCGGCCCCGGCGGCGGCCCCGCCGGCGACCTGTACGTGGAGATCCACGAGCTGCCGCACCCGACCTTCCAGCGGCGCGGGGACGACCTGCACTGCACGGTCACCCTCCCCATGACGGCGGCGGCCCTGGGCACCAAATGCCCGCTGGAGACGCTGGACGGCCTGGAGGAGATCGACATCCGGCCCGGCACCGGCTCCGGGCAGGCGATCCCGCTGCACGGGCGCGGCGTCACGCACCTGCGCGGCGGCGGGCGCGGCGACCTGATCGTCCACGTCGAGGTCACCACCCCCGGCAAGCTGGACGCCCAGCAGGAGGAACTGCTGCGCCAGCTCGCGAAGCTGCGCGGCGAGGAGCGGCCGATGGGCCAGTTCGCGCCGGGCCAGCAGGGTCTGTTCAGTCGCCTGAAGGACGCGTTCAACGGCCGCTGACCGGCCGCCCGCACCCTCTCGCACGAGCCCGATCCGGGGATGTCCCGGGTCGGGCTCGATGCCGTGCGGGGCGGGGCGCGACACGGGGTCGAGCGACTTCGCAGGCGGACTATGCCAGGCGAATGCGATGATTCGGCCCGGTGCGCGGGACGTGGCACGATGCAGTCCATGCCCTCCTCGCCGAACGGTCTCACCCCCTACCCGATCGTGCAGGCGCCCATGGCGGGCGGCGCCTCCTGTCCGCCGCTGGCCGCCGCCGTGTGCGAGGCGGGCGGGCTGGGCTTCCTGGCCGGCGGCTACAAGACAGCCGACGGGATGTACCAGGAGATCAAGCGGCTGCGCGCGCTCACCCGACGTCCGTTCGGCGTCAACCTCTTCATGCCGCAGACCGGCTACGTGGACCCGGCCGAGATCGAGACGTACCGGGGACAGCTCGCCGGCGAGGCCAACTGGTACGAGGTGTCGCTCGCCGAGGAGGACATCATCGGCACCTCCGACGACGGCTACGAGGCCAAGCTGGCCATCCTCGTCGAGGACCCCGTCCCCGTCGTCTCGTTCACCTTCGGCTGCCCACCCGCCACCGTCTGCGCCCGGCTGCGCGAGGCCGGCACGTACACCGTCGTCACGGTGACCTCGGTGGAGGAGGCGCGGGCCGCCGAGGCGGCGGGAGCCGACGCCGTCTGCGTCCAGGGCGTCGAGGCGGGCGGCCACCAGGGCACGCACCGCGACGACCCCGAGATCGACGGCACGGCCGGGGTCGGACTGCTCGTGCTGGTCGCCCGGGTACGGGAGGCCGTGGCCCTCCCGATCATCGCGGCGGGCGGGCTGATGCGCGGCGCGCAGGTCGCGGCGGTGCTCGCGGCGGGCGCGGAGGCGGCCCAGCTCGGCACGGCCTTCCTGGCGTGTCCGGAGTCGGGGGCGCACCCCCTGCACAAGAAGGCGCTGACGAACCCGCTCTTCCCGCACACGGAACTCACCCGAGCCTTCTCGGGCCGGCCCGCGCGGGGCCTGGTCAACCGCTTCATGCGGGAACACGGCCCGTACGCCCCGGCCGCCTACCCGCAGGTCCACCACCTGACCTCGGGCCTGCGCAAGGCGGCGGCCGCCGCCGGGGACCCGCAGGGCATGGCCCTGTGGGCGGGCCAGGGCCACCGGCTGGCGCGGACGCTGCCGGCCGGGGAGCTGACGGAGCTGCTCGCGGCCGAACTGGCCGAGGCGCAGAGCGCGTTGAAGGTGTTGCAGATGAGGAGAGCATCATGACGGCCCCCGTGTTCGTGGTCGAAGAGGTCCCCGCGGGGCCGGAGTTCACCCTGGAGGGCCCCGAGGGCCGGCACGCGGTGTCGGTCAAGCGGCTCAACCCCGGCGAGGCGGTGGTCCTCACGGACGGCCGGGGCCGCTGGGCCGACGCCGTCGTGAAGGCGGCCGAGGGCAAGGACCGCCTCGTCGTGTCCGTGTCCGGGGCCTTCGAGGAGCCGGCGCCCGCCGTCCGGATCACCGTCGTGCAGGCGCTGCCGAAGGGCGACCGGGGCGAGGTCGCCGTGGAGACCATGACCGAGACCGGCGTCGACGCGATCGTGCCCTGGCAGGCCTCGCGCTGCATCACCCAGTGGCGCGGCGACCGGGGCGCCAAGTCCCTCGCCAAGTGGCGCAACACGGCCCGGGAGGCGGGCAAGCAGTCCCGCCGGGTCAGCTTCCCGGAGGTGGCCGAGGCCCTCTCCACGAAGCAGGTGGCGGCGCTGCTCGCCGAGGCCGACCTGGCCGTGGTCCTGCACGAGGACCGGGACGCCCCGTCCGGAGCCCTGGCGACGGCCGAACTGCCCTCGTCCGGGTCCGTCGTCGTGGTCGTCGGCCCCGAGGGCGGGGTCTCCCCGGAGGAACTCGCGGCCTTCGCGGAAGCCGGCGCCCTGCCGTTCCGGCTGGGGCCCTCCGTGCTGCGCACCTCCACCGCCGGCACCGCCGCGGTCGCTGTCCTGCTGGCCCGCACGGGACGCTGGGGCTGACCGGGCCGCGCCACAAACCCCTGGCCGGGGCGCGGGCGCCGGCGGATACGATGCCGGGACCGATCATCTTCACGGGAGGCTCAGCAATGGCCGGGGAACCCCAGGCGGACTGCCTGTTCTGCAAGATCGTCGCGGGCGACATCCCGGCGACCGTCGTCCGGGAGACCGAGACGACCGTCGCCTTCCGGGACATCAGCCCGAAGGCGCCCACGCACGTGCTCGTCATCCCCAAGGTGCACTACCCCGACGCCGCCACCCTCGCGGCCGCCGAGCCGGGTGTCGCCGCCGACGTGCTGCGCGAGGCCGGTCGGGTCGCCGCGGACGAGAAGATCGACGACCAGGGCTACCGCGTCGTCTTCAACACCGGCGCCGGCGCCGGGCAGACCGTCTTCCACGCGCACGCGCACGTCCTCGGCGGCCGCGGCCTCGAGTGGCCCCCCGGATAAGCCGTGTCCGTAAGAGAGTTCGTGGTGCTGGGCACCGCCAGCCAGGTGCCCACCCGAAGCCGCAACCACAACGGCTACCTTCTGCGCTGGGACGGCGAGGGCATCCTCTTCGACCCGGGCGAGGGCACCCAGCGCCAGATGCTGCGCGCCGGGGTGGCCGCGCACGACATCAACCGGATCTGCGTCACCCACTTCCACGGTGACCACAGCCTCGGCCTGGCCGGGGTGATCCAGCGGATCAACCTCGACCGGGTTCCGCACCCGGTCACCGCGCACTACCCGGCCTCGGGGCAGAAGTTCTTCGACCGGCTCCGATACGCCACCGCCTACCGCGAGACCGTCCCGCTCCGCGAGGAACCGGTGTCCGCCGACGGGACGTTGGCGCGCGAGGCCGCGTACGCCCTGGAGGCGCGACTGCTCTCGCACCCGGTGGAGGCCTTCGGCTACCGGCTCGTCGAGCAGGACGGGCGCCGCATGGTGCCGGGGCTGCTCGCGGAACGCGGGGTCAAGGGGCCGGACGTGGGCCGGCTGCTGCGCGAGGGGGAGTTGAACGGCGTCACCCTGGACGACGTCAGCGAGCACAGGCCCGGGCAGCGGTTCGCCTTCGTCATGGACACCCGGCTCTGCGAGGGCGTGTACGCGCTCGCGGAGGGCTGCGACATGCTCGTCATCGAGTCGACCTTCCTCGACGAGGACGAGCGACTCGCCACCGACCACGGCCACCTGACCGCCGGTCAGGCCGCCCGGGTGGCACGCGACGCGGGCGTCCGGCACCTGGTGCTGACGCACTTCTCGCAGCGCTACTCCGACCCGACCGAGTTCGAGCGACAGGCCCGCGCGGCCGGCTACACGGGCGAACTGACGATCGCCGCCGACCTCGTACGGGTACCGGTGCCCAAGCGGAGCTAGCAGGAGACGGCTCAGACGCGCGCCCTGTCCTCGGTCCGGGCACGGGCGCGCCGGGTCGCGGGGGAGAGTAGCAGGACCCTTCGGGGCATTCGGCGCACGGGGCGCACCGAGATCTCGGCGACCTCCAGCTCCGGAGCGCCGACCCGGGGCACCGCGCCCGTCGGGGCGCCCGCGCTCGCGGCCAGCACGGCCGCCGGCGCGCCGCCGCGGCGCCGGACCGACCCCGGCACCAGCGGGCGGCCGCCCGCGTGCAGCGCCACGGCGGTCATCGGCCAGGCCACCGCCAGCAGCAGGGCGCCCAGGATCAGACCCATGCCGGGGAAGCCGAGGGCCTCGGCGAGCAGGCTGCCGGTGACGGGTCCGCAGGCCACCCCGAGGGAGGAGGCGGAGCCGGCCAGCACCGCCCACCGGCCGCGCGGGTCCAGGGCCGCCGCCAGACCGATGACGTACGAGAGGACCACCGGGTAGAAGGCGTTCCAGAGGACCTCCCCGGCCGCGAAGCCGCCCAGGCCCCGAGCGGAGGTGGCCGCCACCACGCAGCAGGCGATCACCGCGGTGCCCGCGCCGATCGGGACGGCCCGGCCCCACCGGGAGCCGAGGGCGGAGGCGGCCGTGACGCCGACCAGGCCGGCGCCCAGCGCCGCGGCGAAGACCATGCCGAGGGTGACCTCGGACAGGCCCGCCTGCTCGGCGCCGATCCGGCCGCTGACCCCCCACAGCGAGTTCTGGGCGAGCGACCACAGCAGCAGGCCGCCCGCCAGGACCACCCCGGCGCGCGGGTAGGGAAGGCGCCCGGAGGTCCGTACGGCGGGGCCGGCGCCGGCCGGGCCGCCGAGCCGGGAGGTCGCGGGCCAGACCGCCGCGGCGACCAGCGCTATGGCCGCGAACGGCAGCCCGTGTCCGAGCAGGTCGCCGCCGAACCGGGGCAGCGTCAGGTAGAGCGCGCCCGCGGTCGCCGACACCGACAGCAGTCCGAGGGCGGAGGTGCGGTGCGGATCGCGCGTCCCGGCGATCCCGGAGGCGGCAACGGCGGTCGCCGTCCCGGAGCCGAAGCCGCCGACCACGGCGCCCACGACGACCAGGGGCAGCAGGGAGGTCGACGCCGCGGTTCCGTAGCCCGCGACGGCGAGCAGCAGCCCGAGCCGGGCCAGGGCGCGGGGCCCGTGGTGGGGGATGCGGGAGGCCAGGGTGAACCCGGCGCCGGCGGATCCGAGCAGCAGGGCCGAGCCGATCAGACCGGCCTGGGCGGGACTCAGCGGAAGGTACGCGTCGAGCCGGCCGACCACGGTCGGGAGGAGGTAGGGCGCCGCGTATCCGGCTGTGAAAAGGGCCACCAGGGGCCAGGCGGCGGGGTGCGCGGACGAGGGCGCGGGGGAGGTGATCGACACGGGTGTTTCCGTTGCTGCGCAGCTGGAACGAGGGTTCCGGAGAGTGGGCGGTGCACCTGTTTATCAAGCGCTCGACGGTCGACAGAAGAGCCACCCGGCGGTGATGTGCGTCACACTGGGGTTTGCGTCTGCCGAACCGGGGCAGGGGTCGCTGCTTTCCACCTCAAGCCGACTTGCAGAAACGACTCTTCGACACATTCACGAGACTTCGATCCGCACACGCACGAAACGGGGAGCACACCGTGACCAGTCGGGACAGCCGCATCAGCCGACCCATGAAACTGGACCCGCTCGGTCCGGTGCGGGATCCCCAAGAACCGGGCTGCGACGTCTTCCTGACGGGAACGGTCTTCCTCGACATCATCTTCACCGGCCTCGACTCCGCCCCGGTCCGCGGCACGGAATCCTGGGCGCGCGGCATGGGCTCCAGCCCCGGCGGCGTCGCCAACATGGCCGCCGCGCTCGCCCGGCTCGGCCTGCGGACCTCGCTCGCCGCCGCCTTCGGGGACGACCACTACGGCGAGTACTGCTGGGACGCGCTCGAACAGGGCGAGGGCATCGACCTGTCGATGTCCCACACCCTCCCCGGCTGGCACAGCCCCGTCACCGTCTCGATGGCGTACGAGGGCGAGCGCACGATGGTCTCCCACGGCCACGAGGCCCCGCCCCCGGCGGGCCCCGACCCCTTCCCCCTGTGCCCGCCGCGCGCCCGCGCGGCCGTGGCCTCGCTGGCACCGGGCCGGGTCGAGCCGTGGGTCGCCGAGGCGGCCCGGCAGGGCTCCCTGGTCTTCGCCGACGTGGGCTGGGACGAGAGCGGGCGGTGGGACCTGGGGGCACTGGCCGACCTGGAGCACTGCGAGGCCTTCCTGCCGAACGCGGGCGAGGCGATGCGCTACACCCGCACCGACTGTCCGCGCGCGGCGGCCCGGGCGCTGGCCGAGAAGGTGCCGCTGGCCGTGGTGACCATGGGTGCGGAGGGCTCGTACGCGGTCGACGGAAGGACCGGGGAGACGGCCGAGGTCCCGGCGATCGTCGTGGACGCGCTGGACCCGACGGGCGCCGGCGACGTGTACGTGGCGGGGTTCGTGACGGGCACCCTCGCGGAGTGGCCGCTCGTGGACCGGCTGGCCTTCGCGGGGCTGACGGCGGCCCTGTCGGTCCAGGAGTTCGGCGGCTCCCTGTCGGCCCCCGGATGGCCGGAGGTCGCGCACTGGTGGCAGACGGCCCCGGCCGAGCTGCGGGGCCGGTACGCCTTCCTGGAGGAGCTGGTCCCGTCCGGGACGACACCGGGACCGAGGCGCCGCGCGGTCCCCACGATCGGCTTCCGGCACCCGGTCTAGGCGCAGGTCGCCCCGCGCCCCGTCCGGCGCGCCCCGACGGGCCGGGACGCGTGCGGGAAAACCTCTCGGGGAAGCGGCGGTGGAGTCGTACCCTTGGTAGTCCGGTGGTCGACGACCCGAGCGACCCCTCAGTGGGAGGTATGCGCAGGCCACAGTGCCGGCCCATGACTCAGACACCGACAGCCCGCACCCCCGCGCCGGGCCAGGCGCGCGCCCACTTCACCGTTCCGGCCACCCATCCCATGGTGACCGTGCTCGGATCGGGCGACGCCCTGTTGCGCGTGATCGAGAAGGCCTTCCCGAAGGCCGACATCCATGTTCGGGGCAATCAGGTCAGCGCGATCGGCGACGCGGCGGAAGTCGCGCTGGTCCAGCGCCTGTTCGACGAGATGATGCTGGTGCTCCGCACCGGGCAGTCGATGACGGAGGACGCAGTGGAGCGCTCGATCGCCATGCTCAAGGCGAACGGCAACGGCAAGGGCGGCGCCGGAGACGAGACACCCGCCGAGGTGCTCACCCAGAACATCCTGTCCAGCCGCGGCCGGACCATCCGTCCCAAGACCCTCAACCAGAAGCGGTACGTGGACGCGATCGACAAGAACACGATCGTGTTCGGCATCGGTCCCGCGGGCACCGGCAAGACCTACCTGGCCATGGCCAAGGCGGTCCAGGCCCTGCAGTCGAAGCAGGTCAGCAGGATCATCCTGACCCGCCCCGCCGTCGAGGCGGGCGAGCGGCTCGGCTTCCTGCCGGGCACGTTGTTCGACAAGATCGACCCGTACCTGCGCCCGCTCTACGACGCGCTGCACGACATGATCGACCCGGATTCGATTCCGCGGCTCATGGCGGCCGGGACCATCGAGGTGGCACCCCTGGCCTACATGCGGGGAAGGACCCTGAATGAGGCGTTCGTGGTGCTCGACGAGGCGCAGAACACCACCACCGAGCAGATGAAGATGTTCCTGACCCGGCTCGGCTTCGACTCGAAGATCGTCGTCACCGGCGACGTGACCCAGGTCGACCTCCCGGGCGGGGCCAAGAGCGGTCTGCGTCAGGTGCAGGACATCCTGGAAGGGGTGCCGGACATCCACTTCTCGCGGCTCACGTCCGAGGATGTCGTCCGGCACAAGCTGGTCGGCCGTATCGTCGACGCGTACGAGAAGTACGACGACAGCCGGGACTCCACACAGACCCGGAACGGCTACCAGCGGAAGTAGAACCCAGCGCACCATGTCGATCGACGTCAACAACGAGTCCGGAATCGAGGTCGACGAGCAGGCGATCCTCGACATCGCCCGCTACGCGCTCGCCCGGATGAGGATCCACCCGCTGTCCGAGCTGTCCGTCATCGTCGTCGACGAGGCGGCGATGGAGCAGCTCCACATCCAGTGGATGGACCTGCCCGGACCCACCGACGTCATGTCCTTCCCGATGGACGAACTCCGTCCGCCGGCGAAGGACGACGAGGAGCCGCCGCAGGGGCTCCTCGGCGACATCGTCCTGTGTCCCGAGGTGGCCAAGCGGCAGGGCGAGGAAGCGCCGACGCGGCACTCCATGGACGAGGAGCTCGGGCTCCTGACCGTCCACGGGGTGCTGCACCTGCTCGGGTACGACCACGAGGAGCCGGACGAGAAGGCCGAGATGTTCGGCCTCCAGGCGGCCATCGTCGACGGCTGGCGCGGTGAGCGCGGCCTGACCGGTCCGTCACCCGCGCCCACCGTCTCGTGAACGCCGCCCAACTCATCACCGGCGCGGTCCTGCTGGTCGTGGTCGCCTGGTTCGCGGCGTGCGCCGAGTCCGGGATCGCCCGCATCTCCGCCTTCCGGGCCGAGCAGGCCGTACGGGAGGGGCGGCGCGGCAGCGCGAAGCTCCTCCAGGTCTCCGCCGACCCCACCCGCTACCTCAACGTGGCGCTGCTGGTGCGGGTGACCTGCGAGATGGCGGCGGGCGTGCTCGTCACGTACGTCTGCCTCGACGAGTTCGGCGACACCTGGACCGCGCTGCTCGTGGCCATCGGGGTCATGGTGCTGGTGTCGTTCGTCGCCGTGGGGGTGTCGCCGCGCACCATCGGCCGGCAGCACCCGCTGAACACGGCGACGGCGGCCGCGTACGTCCTCGTGCCGCTGGCCCGGGTCATGGGCCCGATCCCGCAGCTCCTCATCCTCATCGGCAACGCGCTCACGCCCGGGAAGGGTTTCCGCAAGGGGCCGTTCGCCTCCGAGGCCGAACTGCGGGCCATGGTGGACCTGGCGGAGAAGGAATCCCTGATCGAGGACGACGAGCGCCGCATGGTGCACCAGGTCTTCGAACTCGGGGACACCCTGGTGCGCGAGGTGATGGTGCCGCGCACGGACCTGATCTGCATCGAGCGGTACAAGACGATCCGTCAGGCGACCACGCTGGCGCTGCGGTCCGGGTTCTCGCGCATCCCGGTGACCGGGGAGAACGAGGACGACATCGTCGGGATCGTCTACCTCAAGGACCTCGTCCGCAAGACGCACATCAGCCGTGAGGCGGAGTCCGACCTGGTGTCGACGGCGATGCGGCCGGCGGTGTTCGTGCCCGACACGAAGAACGCCGGTGACCTGCTGCGCGAGATGCAGTCGGTGCGCAACCACGTGGCCGTCGTCATCGACGAGTACGGCGGTACGGCGGGCATCGTCACCATCGAGGACATCCTCGAGGAGATCGTCGGCGAGATCACCGACGAGTACGACCGGGAGCTGCCGCCCGTCGAGGACCTGGGCGAGGACCGCTACCGGGTCACGGCCCGGCTCGACATCACCGACCTCGGCGAGCTGTTCGGCGTCGAGGCCTTCGACGACGAGGACGTGGAGACGGTCGGCGGACTGCTGGCCAAGGCGCTGGGCCGGGTACCGATCACCGGCGCCTCGGCGATCGTGGACCTGCCCGAACCGGACGGGCGACCCCTGCGGTTGACGGCCGAGTCCCCGGCGGGTCGGCGGAACAAGATCGTGACGGTGCTGGTGGAGCCGGTGGTCGCGGCGGCCGGCGAGGGCGAGGAGGGCTCGGAGTGACGCCGGAGCAACTGCGGGCGTTCTGCCTGGACTTCAACGAGGCCGTGGAGGAGTTCCCCTTCACCCCCGAGACCTCGGTGTTCAAGGTGCTGGGGAAGGTGTTCGCGCTGTCGGCGCTGGGCGCCTCTCCGTTGAAGATCAACCTGAAGTGTGATCCGGACCTCGCGGTGCGGCTGCGGGTCGATCACGAGGCGATCGTGCCGGGTTGGCACATGAACAAGCGGCACTGGAACACGGTGACGGTGGGCGGGCTGCCGGATGCGATGGTCCGGGAGCTGGTGGAGGACTCGTACGACCTCGTGGTCGCCGGGCTGCCGAAGGCGGAGCGGCTGCGGCTCGACCGGCCGTGACGCGCGGCGCCGGTGCCGCGCGACGTCCTCGAAGTGCGGCGGGCGGACGCCCGGTCCGGTCCGAGGCGTCGGGGGCGTCAGGGAGAGCGCCTCGGCGGGGTCGTCGCACGGCCCGTCGAGGCGCTCCATATGCTTTCGCCCATGACCGAGAGCACCGGGAACACCGGGAACACCGGGATCGACCCCGAGGACCAGAAGATCATCACGCTGGCGCGCAGCGCCCGCGCCCGCAACGGGGTGCCCGAGGGGGCGGCGGTCCGGGACGAGACGGGTCGTACGTACGTCGCCGGGACCGTGGACCTGGACTCCCTCAAGCTGAGCGCGCTCCAGACGGCCGTCGCCATGGCCGTGGCCAGCGGGGCGCGGTCCCTGGAGGCCGCGGCCGTGGTCAGCGCGGCCGACGCCCCGTCCGACGCCGATCGCGCCGCGGTCGGCGACCTCGGCGGCCCCGACACCCCGGTCCTCCTCGCGGCCCCGGACGGCACCCTCAGGTCCACGACCCCGGCCGGCTGAGGCCCGGGGGAGCGTCCACCGCGTTCCCGACGTCCGCCGGGCCGGGCCGCGCCCGGTCGGCGGCACGGGACGCTCAGGCCGTGGCCGTGGTCACGGCGGGCCGGCGGCGGATGACCATCGCCATCAGCGCTGCCATCGCGCACAGGCCGCCCGAGGCGTACCAGACCAGGTCGTACGAGCCGAAGGCGTCGCGGGCGAGGCCGCCCAGGAAGGCCACCACGGCCGCGCCCACCTGGTGCGAGGCCAGGACCCAGCCGAAGACGATCGCGCCGTCCTCCCCGAACTGCTCGCGGCACAGCGCGATGGTCGGCGGGACGGTGGCGACCCAGTCCAGGCCGTAGAAGATGATGAAGAAGATCATCGGCGGGTGAATGGACGGGGCCAGCAGCATCGGCAGGAACATCAGTGAGATCCCGCGCAGGGCGTAGTACACGGCCAGCAGGCGGCGCGCCTCGAAGCGGTCGGTGAACCAGCCCGAGGCGATCGTGCCGACCACGTCGAACACGCCGATCACCGCCAGCAGCCCGGCGGCGGCCGTCACCGGCATGCCGTGGTCGTGGGCCGCCGGCACGAAGTGGGTCCGCACCAGGCCGTTCGTGGAGGCGCCGCAGATCGCGAAGGTGCCGGCCAGCAGCCAGAAGGGGCCGGTGCGGGCCGCCTTGAACAGCACCGTCAGCGCCCGGCGCGCGGCTCCGGGGACCGGGGCGGGCTTCTCCACGTACGCGCCCCCGTACGGCGCGAGGCCCACGTCCGCGGGATGGTCGCGCAGCAGCAGCCAGACGAACGGGACGACCACCAGCGCCGCGAGCGAGACCGTGACCGCCGCCGGGCGCCACCCGTGGTGCTCGACCAGCCAGGACAGCAGCGGCAGGAAGATCAGCTGACCGGACGCCCCGGCCGCGGTCAGGATGCCCGTGACGAGCCCGCGCCGGGCGGTGAACCAGCGGTTGGTGACGGTCGCCGCGAAGGCCAGCGCCATCGAGCCGCTGCCCAGGCCCACCAGCACGCCCCAGAACAGGATCAGTTGCCAGGACTCGGTCATCCAGAGCGTGGCCACGGTGCCGCCGGATATGACCAGCAGGGCGACGGCGACCACCTTGCGGATGCCGAAGCGGTCCATCAGGGCCGCCGCGAAGGGCGCGGTGAGCCCGTAGAGGGCGAGGTTCACCGAGACGGCGAGGCCGATCGTGCCGCGCGACCAGTCGAACTCCTCGTGCAACGGCTCGATGAGCAGGCCGGGCAGGGAGGCGGAGGCGGCGGCGCCGATGATCGTCACGAAGGCGACGGCCGCCGCGAACCAGGCGCGGTGCACGCGCCCCGGCTTCCGCGGGGTGGCGGGCGCGGGGGCGGGTGGGGATGCGGGGGTGGAGGCTGTCTGCGTCACGCAGTCAGCTTCCGGCCCGCGGGCGCCGCCCGAACAGTGGCCTGAATGACATGCTTCGCTACGATCGGGCCATGGAGCCCCGCGCGCACCGTGTCGTCGTCCTCGCCCTGGCCGGGCTGCTGCCCTTCGAGCTCGGCATCCCGCACCGGATCTTCGGGTACGCCAAGAACCCGGCCGGGCGGCCCTTCTACGAGACCCTCACCTGCGCGCTCCGCCCCGGACCGGTCGCCACGGACGCCGACTTCGCGGTCTCCGTCGAGCACGGCCCGGAGCTGTTGGCCACCGCCGACACGGTGGTGGTGCCCGCCTCGTACGAGCTGGGGCCGGTGTACGAGGAGGGCCGGCTGACCGCGGCGCTCGGCGCGGCGCTCGGCCACATCCGACCCGGCACCCGGCTGGTGTCCATCTGCACGGGGGGCTATGTCCTCGCCGCCGGCGGGTACCTCGACGGCCGCCGGGCGACCACCCACTGGGCCTCCGCCGAGCACTTCCAGCGGCTCTTCCCGGCCGTGCGGGTCGACCCCGGCGTGCTCTACACGGATGACGGGGACGTGCTGACCTCCGCCGGGGTCGCCGCCGGCATCGACCTGTGCCTGCACATCGTGCGCCGTGACCACGGCGCGGCCGTGGCCAACGAGGTGGCCCGGCGGACCGTCGTACCGCCCCACCGGAACGGCGGTCAGGCGCAGTTCATCGAACGTCCGGTCCCCGAAACGCAGTCGGCCAGTACCACGGCGGCGCGCGCCTGGGTGCTCGACCGGTTGCACGAACCGATCCGGTTGAGCGACCTGGCCCGGCAGGAGTCCATGTCGGTGCGGACGTTCACGCGCCGCTTCCGGGAGGAGTCCGGGGTCAGCCCGGGGGAGTGGATCGTCGGGCAGCGGGTGGAGCGCGCCCGGCGGCTGTTGGAGCGCACGGAACTGGCGATGGAGCAGGTGGCGCGGGAGGTGGGCTTCGGGACGGCGCAGTCGCTGCGCAAGCACGTGCAGGCGGCGTTGGGGGTGAGCCCGACGGCGTACCGGCGCACGTTCCGCGCCTCGGGCGCCCCGGTGGGGTCGGTCGCGTCCGTCGGGTCCGTCGGGTCGGTTGGCCCGGGCGGGTCGGGCACTCTCCCATCTTCTGATGGGTCATCAGTTGCTGCCGGTTCCGCGCATTGACTTCTCCCGCCGCCCGCTCGTGAATTGACCCCCTGCCGGGGCGACGGAACGCGGGCGACGGAACGCGGGGGGCGGACAGTGCGAGCAGGACGGGCGGGACGGGCCGGGGCGCGCGACAGACGGTGGGCGGCGGCCGTCGCCGTGAGCGGCGGTGTGGTGGTCCTGCTGGCCGCCACGACCGGCGGAGCGCCGGCCGCCGAGGGGGAGCCGCCGCCCCCGGGACAGGTGGAGTTCCCCACGCACTGCCTCCCGCCCCAGGAGGCCGGGCTGCCGCCCGCCGACGGGCCGACGACGGCCCGGATCAGCGTCGACGACCCCGCCCCGAAGGTCGGCGACACCGTCACCGTGACGTACCGGATCGCCGCGACCCCCGCCGTGAACCCCGTCGCGAGCGAACTGCCCGCCGATGTGGTGACCCCCACCGGGCGGATCGTGCTCGCGGGCGCGCAGAGCGGCGAGGTGACCGTGGTGGGCGTCCGACGCAACGACCCGGTGCCGCCGGGCGCGGCCCTGCCGGGCGTGACCATGACCGGGACCTTCACCGTCACCGCGCCCGGCGAGATCACCCTCGCCCCGGGCGGCTACACCCTGCACACCGGCCACCCCGCGGACCTGGACACCGCGTGCACCGCGGCCGGCGCCGCCCCCGTGTCCGAGCGCCTCACGGCCACCCCGCTGCCGACGGCCAACCTGCGCGCGCTCACGCTGGGGACGGCGTACGGGAAGCCGGGTGCGCGGGTCGCCGTCACCGGCTCCGGCTTCGCCCCGGGGGCGGCCGTCACGGTGGCGGGCCGGACCGGCGCCGCCGAGACCGCCGACCGGGTGGCCGCCACCGCCGACGAGCGGGGCGTGGTCCGGGCCGAGCTGCCGGTCACCGACAAGGGGACCACGGGCGTGGTCGCGTACGAGGGCACGGTGTGGTCGGCACAGGGCGGAACGGGGCCGGCCGCCTACACGGTGATCGAACCCGCCACGGTGGTTGAAGCCGCCACGGTGATCGAAGCCGCCACGGTGATCGAAGCCGCCACGGTGGTCGACGCCGCGCCGCCCTCGCGGGGCACCCGGAAGGTGACGGCGGTCGTCGAGCCGGGCGCGCTGGCCATGACCCAGGCGGGGGAGTCCGTGACGCTCGGCGCGGTCCCGTACGGGGACGGCGGGGCGGCGGGCGGCCGGATCGGCACCGTCACCGTCGAGGACGCGCGCGGCGGCCCGGCGGGCTGGTCGCTCGTCGGCAGGATCACCGACTTCGCGGGACCGGGCGGCGTCCGGATCCCGGGCGCCTCCCTGACGTGGACCCCGCGGTGCGTCGCGGCGGCCGGGAGTCCGAGCGCCTGTCGGGCGGGCAGCGCGGGCACGGTCGGCCCGGAGGGGGCCGTGCTGGCCTCCACGGCGGACGGCGCGCCGGCGGGCGGGACCTTCACGGTGGACGCCGGGCTGGAACTGCGCGTCCCGCCCTACACCCCGCCGGGGGCGTACACGGCCGTCCTGACGCTGACCCTGTCGTGACACGGTCGGCCACCTGGCGGCGGCTCCCCGTCGCCCTCGTCGCCGCGGGCCTCGCCTGGCTCGCCGGCGCCGGACCGGCGACGGCCGCCGACAACGGCCGGTGGTCCGTGCTCCCCGCCGCCAACACCGTCGGACAGCGCCCGTACTTCTACCTCGCGGCCGCCCCCGGCACGGTCGCCCGGGACACCGTCACCGTCGCCAACCGCACCGACCGCCCCCGCACCTTCCGGCTCTACGCCGCCGACGCCTACAACACCGCCCGCGACGGCGGCTTCGCGGTCCGCGGCCCCGACGAGCCGCGCCGCGCCACCGCCGCCTGGACCGCGCTCGCGCGGGAGCGGGTGACCGTGCCGGCCCGGGGATCGGTCGACGTCGGGTTCACCGTCACCGTCCCCGACCGGGCCGAGCCGGGGGACCACCCCGGCGCCGTCGTGGCCCTGGAGGAGCGCCCCGCCGGCGCGGGCTCCGGCATCGACGTGCGGCAGGCGGTCGCGGCCCGCCTCCACCTCCGGGTCACCGGGCCGACCGCGCCCGCCCTCGCCGTCCGGGACGTCCGGGTCGGTGGGGGCGACGGACGCGCCGAGGTCGCGTACACGCTCCAGAACCGGGGCAATGTCACCCTCCGCCCCCGCGCCGCCCTCACCGTTTCCGGGGCCTTCGGTCGCACCTTGTCGCAGCGGACCCTCACCGGCCTGCCGGCCGAGCTGCTGCCGGGGCAGGACGTGCGGCTGAGCAGCAGGTGGGACGGCCCGCCGGCCCTGGAGTGGACCCGGCTGACGATCCGGGCGCAGGCCCCGGGGGCCACCGCCGAGGGCGCCGTCGAGCATGCCGCGCACCCCCTTCTGACCACCCTCCTGGCGGGCGCTTCGACCGTCCTGGCGGTGGGCTGGTCGGCGCTGGGAGCCGCATCGGGGAGAATGGCCCGTATGAGCGATCGTTCCCCCGAGCCCACCGCCCCGCACCGCGCGGGCTTCGCATGCTTCGTCGGCCGCCCCAACGCGGGGAAGTCGACCCTGACCAACGCGCTCGTGGGCACCAAGGTCGCGATCACCTCCAACCGGCCGCAGACCACGCGCCACACGGTCCGCGGCATCGTGCACCGCCCGGACGCCCAGCTGGTGCTGGTCGACACCCCCGGCCTGCACAAGCCGCGCACCCTGCTCGGCGAGCGCCTCAACGACGTCGTCCGCTCCACCTGGGCCGAGGTCGACGTCATCGGCTTCTGCCTGCCGGCCGACCAGAAGCTCGGCCCCGGCGACAAGTTCATCGCGAAGGAACTCGCGGGGATCAAGAAGACCCCCAAGATCGCCATCGTGACGAAGACCGACCTGGTCGAGTCCAAGCAGCTCGCCGAACAGCTCCTGGCCATCCACCAGCTCGCCGCCGAGCTCGGCTTCGAGTGGGCCGAGATCGTCCCGGTCTCGGCCGTCGGGGACAGCCAGGTCCAGTTGCTGGCCGACCTGATCGCGCCGCTGCTGCCCGAGAGCCCGCCGCTGTACCCGGAGGGCGACCTCACCGACGAGCCCGAGATGGTGATGGTCGCGGAACTGATCCGCGAGGCCGCGCTGGAAGGCGTACGGGACGAGCTCCCGCACTCCATCGCCGTCGTCGTCGAGGAGATGATCCCCCGGGAGAACCGCCCGGCGGACCGCCCGCTGCTGGACATCCACGCGAACGTCTACATCGAGCGGCCCAGCCAGAAGGGCATCATCATCGGCCCGAAGGGCTCCCGCCTGAAGGAGGTCGGGATGAAGTCGCGCAAGCACATCGAGGCGCTGCTCGGCACCCCGGTCTTCCTCGACCTGCACGTGAAGGTCGCCAAGGACTGGCAGCGCGACCCCAAGCAGCTCCGCAAGCTCGGCTTCTGACCAGGCCAGGGCGAGAACAGACGAACTAGGGCAGCCGGCGGACCTTCACCGCGTTGTCCAACCGGGTCCCGGGCCGGCCGTCAGGCCGGTTCTGGACCCGCTCGTACTCCTCGGCCAGCAGCACCTCCCAGGCGCCGTCCGGCAGCTCCAGGTCCGCGACGACCTCGGCGGGCGTCGGGAAGCGCACGCCCTCGACCGGCGGCTCCTGCCAGGGCGCCCAGCCCGCGTGGCCGACGATCAGCAGGACTCCGCCGGGGGCCACGGCGGCGGCGGCCCGGCGCAGGATCCGC
Organism: Streptomyces sp. NBC_00513; assembly: GCF_041431415.1. Taxonomy (GTDB): domain Bacteria; phylum Actinomycetota; class Actinomycetes; order Streptomycetales; family Streptomycetaceae; genus Streptomyces. The sequence continues at coordinate 2,822,311 of NZ_CP107845.1, read as the reverse complement.
TCGCGCGGGAACTCCCCGTACGAGTGCAGGAAGCAGGCGGAGACCAGGTCGTACGCGCCGGCCGGGAACGAGTGCGCGAAGTCGTGGCGCTGCCACTCCACCCGGTCGCCGACGCCGGCGTCCGCCGCGTGCGAGGCCGCGCGCTCCAGGGCCACCCCGGAGATGTCGGTCGCGGTCACCCGCCAGCCGCGCCGGGCCAGCCAGACGGCGTCGCCGCCCTCGCCGCAACCGAGGTCCAGGGCCAGGCCGGGGGCGAGGTCCCCCGCCTCGCGGACCAGGGCGGCGTTGGCCTCGCCGCTCCAGATCCGGTCGTTCTCCCGGTAGCGGCCGTCCCAGAACTCCTCGCCCGTGACACCGGGCTCCGGGGTGGGCGGCTGGGTGTGGGTGTGCGCGTGGTCGGACACGGGAACCTCGGTCTCTCGCGGTCTCACGGGGAAGGGCACGGGCCAGGCCCCGAGCTCCGGGCGCCTGTGTCGCCGATGCTCCGCCCGGGCACCCCGAAGCGCCAAGAACTCTTGCCGTTTCGGCAACCGCGCGGCCGTACGGGGGCATCCGCCGCACCGCGCCCGACTCCCGCCGGCCGGGCCCGAGGGCTACTCCGCAGCTGCGACGGGCTCCGCGATGAGGGCGGTGGCCACGCGGCGGAAGCCGATCCGGCCGTATATCCGGGCGACGTCCTCGTCTCCCGCGGACAGGAACACCGTCCGGGCCCCGCCCGCCAACGCCTGCTCGACCAGGGCCGCCGTCACCGCGAGGGCCAGGCCCTGCCGGCGCGCCGCCGGGAGGGTGCCGACGCCGACGACCTCGGCGACGTCGCCGACCGGGATGTACTGGCCCGAGCAGAGCACCACGCCGTCCCGCACGGCCGCGGCCATCCCCGTGCCGCCCGAGGCGAGCTGGTTCGAGAGCCGCGCGCGGCGCGGTTCCACCGTCGGATCCGTGAGCGCCGCCGCCAGTTCGGTCGGCCCGGCCTCGCCCAGCGCCGTGCCCGGGGCCGCGAACGCCAGCATCGGCACCGTCACCGCGGCCGCCAGCAGGGGGTCGTCCGCGCCGAGGACCCGTACGTCCGGATGGGCCGGGGTCGGTCGCACGGACTCCAGCACCATCAGCGGGTGGGAGCTGACGCGCAGTCCCGCCGCCTCCACCGCGGCCCGCAACGAGGGGCTGTTTTCGGCCACCCATTCGAAGGCCTCGGGCACCTTCAGCTCCCGTTGGCGGGCGAGCACCCGCTCCACATCGGCCGCGGAGGCCTCGGGTCCGCCGAGCGTGGGCCGCGCGTAGTACGGCCACCCCTCGCCCTCCCGCACGAACAGGGTGAGCGGCCCGAAGTCCTCGGCCCGGGCCCCGCCCACGCGCGGGACCGTGTCGTAATACCGCTCAAGGGCGGAAAGCATCTCTGTGGTCATCCGCCAATCCAAGCAAAGCGCCTGCTCGCGGGCCTCCCAATTACCGCAGGATGACCTACCGCGGGATGACCGCAGGCGCCCGAGGGGTGGCCTACGCGCCCTCCTTCAGCACCCGCGAGATCAGATCGCGTTGGGCGTCCGACAGGTACGGCTCCGCGCAGGACACCGTCCGCCCGTCCACCGTGATCCGGTACGAGAAGCCGTCCCGCACCCGGTCCGGCCCGTGCCCCGACGGCCCCGGCAGCAGGGCCTGCCGGGCCAGGTCGACCCACTCGTCCTCGTCGGGCCGGCCCGAGGTGTCCACCTCGGCCCGGCGCTCGATGCCCGCGAAACCGCCCGTCCGCACCACCAGAATCCGCATGACCGCCTTCATACCCCGAATCGGCCGCCGGGGCCGCCTCTTTCGGATCCGGCCCCGACCGACAGGATCCGAAAGAGACGGCCTACCCCAGGCCGACCGTCGACCACGCCTTCTGGAGCGCCTGGTGCTCGGGGCCGCCGTCCCCGTGGCGCGCGACGGCCGCAGCCGTCGACAGCCGGGCGAAGTCCGCGAACTGCGCGTCCGGGGCGAGTTCGCCGCCGGTGAGGGTGTCGTACCAGATCTGTCCGGCCCGCTCCCAGGCCTTGCCGCCCAGCTCGGTCGCCACGATGTAGAAGGCGTGGTTCGGGATGCCGGAGTTGATGTGCACGCCGCCGTTGTCGCTGTGCGTGCTGACGTAGTCGTCCATGGACGCCGGCTGCGGGTCCTTGCCGAGCTCGTCGTCGTCGTACGCCGTTCCGGGTGCCTTCATCGAGCGCAGGGCGACCCCGCTGACCTGGGGGCCCAGCAGTCCCGCGCCGATCAGCCAGTCCGCCTGGTCCGCCGTCTGCTCCAGCGACCACTGCTTGATCAGGGAGCCGAAGACGTCGGACATCGACTCGTTCAGGGCTCCCGACTGGCCCCGGTACTCCAGGTTGGCCGTGTACTGGGTGACGCCGTGGGTCAGTTCGTGGCCGATCACGTCCACCGACACCGTGAAGTCGAGGAAGAGGTCCCCGTCCCCGTCGCCGAAGACCATCTGGCGGCCGTCCCAGAAGGCGTTGTTGTAGTCCTCGTCGTAGTGCACGGTGGCGTCCAGGGGCAGCCCCGAGTCGTCGATCGAGCGCCTGCCGAAGCCCTTCAGGAAGAGGTCGTACGTGGCTCCCAGTCCCGCGTACGCGCGGTTCACGGTGGCGTCCCGCGTCGGAGCGTCGCCCTCCCCGCGCACCTTCTTCCCGGGGAGCCGGGTGCGGTGCAGCGCGTCGTACACCGTGCGGCGCGGTTCGTCGGACACGGGCGCGCCGAGCGCCGGGGCGATGCCCCGGACGGTGGTGACCCGGCGCCGGGTGCGCAGCAGGGAGTCGCGTTCGAGGGTGCGCTGCGCGGTGTCGGCGCGACGGGTGTTCTCGGATCGGGCGATGCGGTCGAGGAGGTGGGGCGGGACCACCGTGCAGAAGACGGGGTGCGCGGGGTGGCGAGTGGCGTCCATGCGGGAAATGTGGCAGCGCGTGATGAACCTGTCACTAGCAGCGAGCATGATTCATTCGGTTGTCTGAAAGCGCCCGCGTCGAGTTGACGGTTCGACCGGACCTGCCGGCCAGGAAAGAGCTTTACCTCACAAACAGCGCAAATCGGACCACCCGGTCTTGCATACTGAAACAGGTCCTCGCATCACGGCGCGGCTCGGCTAGGCTCGATCCATCATGCGTTTCGGGCTGCTTCTCCTTAGCTGCCGCGGCGAGGGTCTGTAGTCGTAGGCCGGCCCCCTCCCCGCGGAGTTTGGTGTCGCGGTTTTGCGACCGCCCGTCGGCCGTCCCAGCGAACTACACGCGGACACGCGAGGAGCCCTACGCCATGAGTCAGCAGCCTTTTGTCGGTCGCCCCACGCCCATCACGAACGCGACCCACACCCAGCGCCCCTCCGGGATGCCGGTCCACAAGTACGGCTTCTACGAGCAGGTCGAGATCCCGGACCGCACCTGGCCGAACGCCCGCGTCACCAAGGCCCCCCGCTGGCTGTCCACCGACCTGCGCGACGGCAACCAGTCGCTGATCGACCCGATGACCCCCGCCCGCAAGCGCGAGATGTTCGACCTGCTGGTGCGCATGGGCTACAAGGAGATCGAGGTCGGCTTCCCGTCCTCCGGCGAGACCGACTTCAACTTCGTGCGCTCCATCATCGAAGAGGGCGCGATCCCGGACGACGTCACCATCTCCGTACTGACCCAGGCCCGCGAGGACCTGATCGAGCGGACCGTGGAGTCCCTGGTCGGCGCCCGGCGCGCGACCGTCCACCTGTACAACGCGACCGCCCCCACCTTCCGCCGCGTGGTCTTCCGCGGCTCGAAGGAGCAGATCAAGCAGATCGCCGTCGACGGCACCCGCCTGGTCATGGAGTACGCGGAGAAGCTGCTGGGCCCGGAGACCACCTTCGGCTACCAGTACAGCCCCGAGATCTTCACCGACACCGAGCTGGACTTCGCCCTGGAGGTCTGCGAGGCCGTCTGCGACGTCTGGCAGCCGGGTGAGGGCCGCGAGATCATCCTGAACCTGCCCGCCACCGTGGAGCGTTCGACGCCGTCCACGCACGCGGACCGCTTCGAGTGGATGGCCCGCAACCTGACCCGCCGCGAGCACATCTGCATCTCCGTGCACCCCCACAACGACCGCGGCACGGCCGTCGCCGCCGCCGAGCTGGCCCTGATGGCCGGCGCCGACCGCATCGAGGGCTGCCTGTTCGGGCAGGGCGAGCGCACCGGCAACGTCGACCTGATCACCCTGGGCATGAACCTGTTCTCCCAGGGCATCGACCCGCAGATCGACTTCTCGCAGATCGACGAGATCCGACGCACCAGCGAGTACTGCAACCAGATGGAGGTCCACCCGCGCCACCCCTACGCGGGCGACCTGGTCTACACCGCCTTTTCCGGCTCCCACCAGGACGCCATCAAGAAGGGCTTCGACGCGATGGAGGCCGACGCGGCCGCCGCAGGCAAGACGGTCGACGACATCGAGTGGGCGGTCCCCTACCTGCCCATCGACCCCAAGGACGTCGGCCGTTCCTACGAGGCGGTCATCCGCGTCAACTCGCAGTCCGGCAAGGGCGGCATCGCCTACGTCCTGAAGAACGACCACAAGCTGGACCTGCCGCGCCGCATGCAGATCGAGTTCTCCCGGATCATCCAGGCCAAGACCGACGCCGAGGGCGGCGAGGTCACGCCGAAGGCGATCTGGGACGTGTTCTCCGACGAGTACCTGCCGAACCCGGAGAACCCGTGGGGCCGCATCCAGCTGCGCTCCGGCTCCACGGCCACCGACAAGGACGGCACGGACACGCTGACCGTCGAGGCCGTCGTGGACGGCGTCGACGCCGTGCTGACCGGCACCGGCAACGGCCCGATCTCGGCCTTCTTCGACGCCCTGGCCGGCATCGGCATCGACGCCCGCCTGCTGGACTACACCGAGCACACGATGAGCGAGGGCGCCTCCGCCGTGGCCGCCTCGTACATCGAGTGCGCGATCGACGGCCGCGTCCTGTGGGGCATCGGCACCGACGCCAACACCACCCGCGCCTCCCTGAAGGCCGTCATCTCCGCCGTCAACCGCGCGGGCCGCTGACCCTCCCCGCTCCGTCCGCAACCCCGCCGCTCCACCCGGAGCGGCGGGGTTGCGCACGTCCCGGCCGAGCGGGACGTCACCGGCGTGACCTCCGCGCCGCTCCGTCCGGATGGTGCGGGCGGCCACGGCGTTGACGCGGATCGCGCCCGCCGCGCGATCCTGCGCGAACCGCCCCGCGGGGCCGACAACCCCCGCGCCGCCAGGCCAAACGCCGCCCGGGCGGGCCGGAATCGGGCAGACGGAGATCGGCCAAGTCCCGGATCCGGGGGATGTTGTCTTGTCACACGACTGACGCATCCTCACCGATGTGGCTAACATCACGCCAACCCGGGCGATGGTGCCAGGGGGTCCCGCCCGTGCCCGAAGGCCACGGGGGAGTTACGGAGGTGCGACGTGCTGCCAGCTCGGGATGGGGACGGCCGGAAGCTGACGGCCTGGGGCATCCGGACCACCTGGAGCACCGTGGGTGACGGGGAGTTCTACTGCCCCGGCTGCGGGGGTGACCGCAACTACCGCCGACGCACCGGCCGCCGCAGGTTCACCGTCCTCGGGGTCCCGCTGCTGCCGCGCGGCCACGCCGGGCCCGTCGTCGAATGCCAGGCCTGCCGGGACCGCTACGACGCCGAGGTGCTGGACCACCTGACCACCACCCGCTTCTCGTCGATGCTCCGGGACGCGGTCCACACGGTGACCCTCGCCGTGCTGGCGGCGGGCGGGACCGCCTCCCAGAGCGCACTGGAGGCCGCCGTGTCGGCCGTACGGTCCGCCGGGTTCCAGGACTGTACCGAGGAGCAGTTGGAGTCCCTGGTGGACGCCCTGGCCGCCGACGAGGGCCGATTGGGCCTGTACGACGGCCCGGAGTGCCGCGGGGCCGCGCTGTCGATCGAACTCCACGAGACCCTGGAACCCCTGGCCCCGCACCTGGCCGGCCCGGGCCGCGCCTCGCTGCTGCTCCAGGGCGCGCGGGTCGCCCTCGCCGACGGGCCGTACACCCCGGCCGAGCGCGAGGTGCTGGCCACCGTGGGCGCCGCGCTGCGGATGGACACGGACGAGGTGGCACGACTGCTGTCGGCGGTCCGGGCCCCGTAGCCCGACCGGCCCGGCCGGGTCCGTTCTGATCCGTCCCGTTTCGACCCTGCCCGCGTTCGCGCCCGGACGCCGTGCGTCCCACCCGCCCCGATCGCATCCGAAACCGGCCGCCGCGCCCCTCCTCGACGTAACGATCCGGCCTCGCGGGGGCGAACCGGAGCGCCGCGCGATCCGCGCCGAGGGACGGAACCGGCCCCTCCGCGAGCGGGACGCGGGCCCGCCCGATGGCTGGATCCATGCGCTCGGCTTTGCCGTGCCGAACACCGGCGAAGGCGGTCCGCGCAGGTCATCGGCGCCGGACTTCGCGCGAGCGCAGTGCGTGCCCGGTGCCGGACCCGGCCTTCGCGGCCCCGCGGCCATAGCCGCCCCTCGCACCTTCCCGCCAGTGGCGGAACCTCCAGATCGGCGACCCCGGAACGTCAACACTTTGTAGAAGTCGACGATATCTGTGAGCGCCCCCACAGGCGTTCAATTCCGGTCACACGACGAGACGCCGCCGGTAACACAGCGGGGCTTCGATGCACGTGAATTCACTGACATCCCGGCGGACCAACGGGTTCGCGACCCACTCCGGCCAGGGATGACCAGATCTCCTCTCGTTACCTACCTATCGAAGGGCAAGGCAGAGATGGCACGTGTCGCCGCCCGGCTTTCCGTCAACGGAGAGCAGAGCTCGCACCCGGTCGACGAGGTGCTCCCCCTCCCCAAGCTGGCGCTGTACGGCTTCCAGCACGTACTCGCCTTCTACGCCGGTGCGGTGATCGTTCCGATCCTCGTCGGCAGCGCGCTCAAGCTCAGTCCCGAGCAACTGGTCTACCTGATCAACGCGGACCTCTTCACCTGCGGCATAGCCTCGATCATCCAGGCCTGGGGCATAGGGCGGATCGGCGCCCGACTGCCGATCATCCAGGGCGTCACCTTCACCGCCGTCTCCCCGATGATCGCCATCGGCCTGGGCGCGGGCGGTGGCACGGCGGCCCTGTTGGTGATCTACGGAGCCGTCATCACGGCCGGCATCGCCACCTTCGCCTTCGCGTGGATGCCCGCACGCGTCTTCCGTGTCGTGATGTCGCTCTTCCCGCCGGTGGTGACCGGCACGGTGATCACCATCCTCGGCATCGTCCTGCTCCCGGTCGCGCTCAAGGACGTGGTCGGTGGCGCCCCGCTCGTCGGCGACGGCGGGGACCCGAAGCAACTCGCCTACGCGGTCGGCACCATGCTCTTCGTCCTCGTGATGATGCGCCTCGGCCGCCCCTTCGTCTCCAGCATCGCGGTCCTGCTCGGCCTGGTCGGCGGCACGCTCGTCGCCTTCGCCCTCGGCGACGCCAAGTTCGCGGCCGTCGGCCAGTCCGACTGGATCGGCGTCACCACGCCCTTCCACTTCGGCGCCCCGAAGTTCGAGTGGTTCCCGATCCTCCTCATGCTGATCGTCATGCTGATCACGATGGTCGAGACGACCGGTGACACCTACGCGGTCGGCGAGATCGTCGGCAAGGACATCGACAGCGAGACCGTCGCCCGGGCGCTGCGGGCCGACGGCGCGGCCACCGCGATCGGCGGTCTGCTGAACTCCTTCCCGTACGTGGCCTTCGCCGAGAACGTCGGACTGGTCCGGGTCACCAAGGTCAAGAGCCGGTTCGTGGTCGTCGCGGCGGGCGTGATCATGATCATCCTGGGTCTGCTGCCCAAGGCCGCGGCGGTCGTCGCCGCGATCCCGCCCGGGGTCCTCGGCGGCGCCGCCACCGTGATGTTCGGCATGGTCGCCCTCGCCGGCATCCAGACCCTCGGCAAGGTGGACCTCAAGGAGGAGAAGAACGCCCTGATCGTCGGCGTCGCCCTCGCCTTCGCGCTCTTCCCGGCGACCGTCCCGGCCTTCTTCGAGAAGCACATGAGCGTGGACCTCGCCTCGCTCCTCAACAGCGGTGTGACACTCGGCGCCACGGCCGCGATCTTGATGAACCTGCTCTTCAACGGCCTGGGCAAGGGCGATCCGCACGCCGACCCGCAGGCCGCCCCCGCCGCCGCCCCAGCCCCGGAGGTCGTGCTGCCCGCCCAGGCGGACGCACCGGTCGCCCTCGCGGCCGCGCACAAGGCCGACGGGTCGGACGGGTCGGACGAATCGAACGCGACGGACGGGTCGGACAAGGCGGACAAGGCGGCCGTGAGGGACCCGGCCGGCACGACGGACGGCGCGGCGACGCCCGCGGGCTGATCCTCCCGAGGCGTGACGGCCCCGCGCCCGGACCCCGGTCCGGCGCGGGGTCTCGCCGTTCCCGCGCGGGTCCTCGTACAGGCGTCCCCGCCCGGGTCCCCGTACAGGCGACAATGGGGCCATGAGTCTGTTCCGCGACGACGGCATCGTGCTGCGCACCCAGAAGCTGGGTGAGGCGGACCGCATCATCACGCTCCTCACCCGGGGCCACGGCCGGGTGCGGGCCGTCGCCCGCGGCGTACGGCGCACGAAGTCGAAGTTCGGGGCCGGGCTGGAACCTTTCTCCCACGCCGACGTGCAGTTCTTCGCCCGGGGCAGCGAACTGATCGGCCGCAGCCTGCCGCTCTGCACCCAGACCGAGATCATCGCCCCCTACGGCAACGGCATCGTCACCGACTACGCCCGCTACACCGCCGGCACCGCGATGCTGGAGACCGCCGAACGCTTCGCCGAGAACGAGGGCGAACCGGCCGTACAGCAGTACCTCCTCCTCGTCGGCGGACTGCGCACCCTCTCGCGCGGCGAGCACGAACCCCACCTCATCCTCGACGCCTTCCTGCTGCGCTCCCTCGCCGTCAACGGCTACGCGCCCAGCTTCGACGACTGCGCGAAGTGCGGGATCCACGGCCCCAACCGGCACTTCTCCGTCGCCGCGGGCGGGGTCATATGCGGAGACTGCCGCGTACCCGGCAGCGTCGTACCCTCGTCTGAGGCCATCGCTCTGCTCAGCGCGCTGCTGACGGGCGACTGGGGTCACGCGGACGCGTGCGAGGCGCGTCACGTGCGGGAGGGCAGCGGGCTGGTCTCGGCCTATTTGCACTGGCATCTGGAGCGCGGGCTACGCTCCCTGCGATACGTCGAGAAATAGGAGCTGGACACATGGCACGACGCGGGATTCTGGGACGCTCTCGCCGGGAGTACAAGGTTCCCGAGCCGCACCCGTCCGGTGCGCGCCCGCCGAAGATCCCCGGCGAGCTGGTCCCGAACCACGTGGCCGTGGTCATGGACGGCAACGGCCGGTGGGCCAAGGAGCGCGGACTGCCGCGCACCGAGGGCCACAAGGTCGGCGAGGGCGTCGTCCTCGACGTGCTCAAGGGCTGCCTGGAGATGGGCGTCAAGAACCTCTCCCTGTACGCCTTCTCGACGGAGAACTGGAAGCGCTCGCCCGACGAGGTCCGCTTCCTCATGAACTTCAACCGCGACGTCATCCGCCGCCGCCGCGACGAGATGAACGAACTCGGCATCCGCATCCGCTGGGTCGGCCGCATGCCCAAGATGTGGAAGTCGGTCGTCCAGGAACTCCAGGTCGCCCAGGAACAGACCGTCGACAACGACGCGATGACCCTGTACTTCTGCGTCAACTACGGCGGCCGCGCGGAGATCGCGGACGCGGCGCAGGCCATCGCCCGTGACGTCGCGGCCGGCAGGCTCGACCCGTCGAAGGTCAACGAGAAGACCTTCGCGAAGTACATGTACTACCCGGACATGCCGGACGTGGACCTCTTCCTGCGCCCGAGCGGCGAGCAGCGGACCTCCAACTACCTGCTCTGGCAGAGCGCCTACGCCGAGATGGTGTTCCAGGACGTGCTGTGGCCGGACTTCGACCGCCGGAACCTGTGGGCCGCCTGCCTGGAGTACGCCCAGCGCGACCGCCGCTTCGGCGGCGCCGTGCCGAACCAGGGGGAGCCGGGCGCCTCCGCCTGACCGGATGCCGCCGATAGGCTCCCTGTCATGAACACGGATACGGAGCCCTCGGCGCAGCCGGACGGGCAGGCGGTCGAGCTGGTCTACCTGCTGACCAGGGCCGACATCGTGCAGGCCCTGCGCACGCGGGACGCGCACACGGCCTCGGGACGCCGCGCCCGGTGGGTGTTCCCCCTGGGCGGACTGATGGGTGTGGGGTTCGGCGCCCTGGCCGTGGCGGAGGGGGACGGGGTCCTCGGCAGGCCCCTGTTCTTCTTCGTCGGCGGCGCGTTCCTGTGGGCCCTGGTGTTGTTCGGCCCGCAGCTCCAGGCGCGGGCCTTCGGCGGGCTGCTGGACAAGGCGGGGGAGGCCCGGGTCGTCGTCGACGCTTCAGGCGTGCACGTGACGACTGCCGACACCCGGACGCACATCGGCTGGGCGGCCCAGCCGCAGTACACGGAGACGGCCGGGATGTTCCTTCTGCTCAGCGACGACAAGCGGGCTGCGGCCATGACCATGCTGCCCAAGCGGGGCGCTTCCGATCCCGCCGACATCGACCGCCTGCGGGCCGTGCTGGACCGGAACCTGCGCCGGATCTAACCGGCCGCGGCAGCGCAGTCGGCGCAGGTGCCGAAGATCTCCACGGTGTGGGCGACGTTCACGTAGCCGTGCTCGGCCGCGATGGACTCCGCCCACTTCTCCACGGCCGGACCCTCCACCTCGACCGCCTTGCCGCACTTGCGGCAGACCAGGTGGTGGTGGTGATCGCCGGTGGAGCAGCGGCGGTAGACGGACTCGCCGTCGCTGGTGCGCAGCACGTCGACCTCGCCCGCGTCGGCGAGCGACTGCAGGGTGCGGTACACGGTGGTCAGGCCCACGGAATCGCCGCGGTGCTTGAGCATGTCGTGGAGTTCCTGGGCGCTGCGGAACTCGTCCACCTCGTCCAGTGCCGCCGCCACGGCCGCCCGCTGCCGGGTGGATCGTCCTCGTACTGGCGCGGTATTCATCTCGCCAGGCGCAGTCGCCACCGGTTCCTCCTCGTTTCGGCCTCGGCCCATTGTGCCAGGCGGCCGAGACTCCTAGACCTTCACATCGTCGCGCGTACAGACCTCCTCGGCGCTCCGGGCGGCCTTGGCCCGGCGCCGGGCCAGGGGGGTGGAAAGGGCCGTCATCACCATGAAGACGGCGATGGCGAGCAGCACGATCATGGCGCCGGAGGGCGCCTCGACGTAGTACGTGGCGGCCGTGCCCGTCAGGGCGACGGTGACGCTGATCGCGATGGCCAGGCCCAGCGTCGTGGCGAAACCGCGGGTCATGCGCTGTGCGGCCGCGACCGGGATCACCATCATGGCGCTGACCAGGAGCAGGCCGACGATCCGCATCGCGACGGTGACGGTGACGGCCGCGGTGATCGCGATCAGCAGGTTCAGCGCGCGCACCGGCAGCCCGGTCACCCGGGCGAACTCCTCGTCCTGGCAGACGGCGAACAACTGCCGGCGCAGGCCGATCGTGACGGCGAGAACGAAGGCGGCCAGGATCACCATGGCGATGACGTCCTCGGACGCGACCGTGGTGATCGAACCGAACATCGACCCGAGCAGCATGGTCGTGGACCCGCCGCCCAAGTTGATGATCATGACTCCGCCGGCCAGGCCGCCGTAGAACAGCATCGCGAGCGCGACGTCGCCGCTGGTCCGGCCGCGGGAGCGGATCAACTCCATGCCGACGGCGCCGACGACCGCGACGAGGGTGGCCATCCACACGGGACTGGTGTGGAGGACGAAGCCCAACGCGACGCCGGTCATGGCGACGTGGCCGAGGCCGTCACCCATGACGGCCTGGCGGCGCTGGACGAGGTACGTGCCGATGGCGGGGGCGGTCAGGCCGACCAGACCGGCCGCGATCAGCGCCCGCACCATGAAGGGGTAGGTCAGGAGGTCCATCAGCTCAGCAGTCCCGTCCGGAGGGGCTCGGCGTCGTGCGCCGCGTGGGGGTGTACGTGGTCGTGGCCGGGGAGGGCGTGCTGGCCCACGGCCTCCGGGGGCGGGCCGTCGTGCATCACACAGCCGTCGCGCAGGACGACGGCCCGGTCAATCAGCGGCTCCAGCGGGCCCAGCTCGTGCAGGACGAGCAGGATGGTCGTCCCGGCCTCCACCTGGTGCCGCAGGGCGTTCGCGAGGACCTCCTGGTTCGCCAGGTCCACGCCGGCCATCGGCTCGTCCATGATCAGCAGTTCGGGTTCCACGGCGAGTGCCCGGGCTATGAGCACGCGCTGGTGCTGGCCGCCGGAGAGGGCGTTGATCGAGGCGTCGGCGTACGCGTCCATGTCGACCAGGGCCAGTGCCCGCTCGACGGCGGCCCGGTCGGCCTTGCGCAGCACCCCGAAGCGGGAGCGGGCGAGGCGGCCGGCGGAGACGATCTCCCGGACGGTGGCCGGGACGCCTGCGGCGGCCGTGGTGCGCTGCGGGACGTAGCCGATGCGGGACCACTGGCGGAAGCGTCGGAACTCGGTTCCGAAGAGGGACAGCTCGCCGTCGGTCAGCGGGACCTGGCCGACCACGGCGCGTACGGCCGTGGACTTCCCGGAGCCGTTGGCGCCGAGCAGGGCGACGACCTCACCGCGCCGGACGGTGAGGTCGATCCCGCGCAGCACGGGGCGCGAGCCGAGCGAGGCCGTGGCCCCGCGCAGGGATATGACGGGCTGGTCCGTTGTCTGACCCGACGTGGACTGCATGGCTCGCGCCTCCGTTGCTGCTGCTGTCATCACTTGGCTCCGAGGGCCTTCTGGAGGTTCTTCAGGTTCGACCGCATGACCTCGAAGTAGTCAGCGCCCTGGGACTTGTCGGTGATTCCCTCGAGCGGGTCGAGGACGTCGGTCTTCAGGCCGGTGTCCTTCGCGAGGGCCTTGGCCGTCTTGTCGCCCGCCAGCGTCTCGAAGAACACGGTGGTCACCTTGTCCTTGGCCGCGACGCCCTGGAGGTCCTTCATGCGGGCCGGGCTGGGCTCGGACTCGGGGTCGATGCCGGAGATGCCCTCCTGGTCGAGCCCGTAGCGCTCGGCGAGGTAGCCGAAGGCGGCGTGGGTGGTGATGAAGGTCCTGGAGGCCGTGGTCTTCAGGCCGTCCTTGAAATCGGTGTCCAGGGAACCCAGTTCGGTGACCAGCGTCGCGGTGTTCTTCTCGTAGTCCGCCGCGTGCGCGGGGTCGGCCTTCCCCAGCGCCGCGCCGACGCCCTTGGCGATCTGCGCGTACTTGGCGGGGTCGAGCCAGACGTGCGGGTCCTTGCCGGCGCCGCCGTGGTCGTGGTCGTGCTCCTCGCCCTCGGCGGCGTGGTCGCCGCCCTCGGCCGCGTGGTCGTGGTCGTCGTGCCCGGAGGCGGCGTGCGCCTCCAGCTCGGTGAGGGTGCCGGCGTCGACGACGTTCTTCACGCCGGACTGGGCGACGGCCTTGTCCACGGCGGGTTGCAGCGTCTTGAGGTAGAGGATCACGTCGGATTCGCCGAGTCGGCCCGTCTGCTTGGGCGTGATCTCCAGATCGTGCGGTTCGACACCCGGCTTGGTCAGGGTGGTGACCGTCACGTGCTCCTTGCCGATCCGCTCGGCGAGGAACTGCATGGGGTAGAACGACGCCGTCACGGCGAGCTTGCCGTCCGTGTTGCCTCCGGCGGCACTGGCTCCGGAGCAGGCGGTGAGGGCCGTCGCGCCGAGGGCGACGGCGCCGGCGAGGGATGCGGCGGGTATGAGGCGTCGTACGTTCATGACATCCATTTTCATCAAAGATGGAAACGATTGTCAAAAACCCTGGTGGGGGGAGGCCGGGGGAGCCGCCGCGGGGCCGCCGGAGGGCCGGGGGAGGGCCGGGGAAGGGCATCCCGATTTGAAAGGGGGGGTGCGGGCGCCGGTAACCTAAAGGCTTCGCCGTTCGTCCTCGTAATGAAGAGAGCACCGTGGCCGCCGACAAGATCGAAACCATCGTCAGCCTGAGCAAGCGCCGTGGCTTCGTTTTCCCGTGCAGTGAGATCTACGGCGGCTCCAAGGCCGCCTGGGACTACGGCCCGCTCGGTGTCGAGCTGAAGGAGAACATCAAGCGCCAGTGGTGGAAGGCCATGGTCACCGGGCGTGAGGACATCGTCGGTATCGACTCCTCCGTGATTCTGGCCCCCGAGGTGTGGGTGGCCTCCGGCCACGTCGCCACCTTCTCGGACCCGCTGACCGAGTGCACCTCCTGTCACAAGCGTCACCGCGCGGACCACCTGGAGGAGGCGTACGAGGCCAAGCACGGCCGCGTGCCCGCCAACGGTCTTGCCGACATCAACTGCCCCAACTGCGGCGTGAAGGGCCAGTTCACCGAGCCCAAGCAGTTCTCGGGCATGCTGGAGACCCACCTGGGCCCGACCCAGGACACCGGCTCCAAGGCGTACCTGCGCCCGGAGACCGCCCAGGGCATCTTCACCAACTTCGCCCAGGTGCAGACGACTTCCCGCAAGAAGCCCCCCTTCGGCATCGCGCAGATGGGCAAGTCCTTCCGCAACGAGATCACCCCCGGCAACTTCATCTTCCGCACGCGCGAGTTCGAGCAGATGGAGATGGAGTTCTTCGTCAAGCCGGGCGAGGACGAGCAGTGGCAGGAGTACTGGATGCAGGAGCGGTGGAACTGGTACCGCGACCTCGGCATCCGCGAGGAGAACATCCGCTGGTACGACCACCCGAAGGAGAAGCTGTCCCACTACTCGAAGCGCACCGCCGACATCGAGTACCGCTTCAACTTCGGTGGCAATGAGTTCTCCGAGCTCGAAGGCGTGGCCAACCGCACCGACTTCGACCTCAAGGCCCACTCCGCCGCCTCCGGCCAGGACCTCGTCTACTTCGACCAGGAGAGCAAGGAGCGCTACACCCCGTACGTCATCGAGCCGGCGGCCGGTGTCAACCGCGCCATGCTCGCCTTCATGCTCGACGCGTACAACGAGGACGAGGCCCCGAACGCCAAGGGCGTCATGGAGAAGCGCGCCGTGATGCGCCTCGACCCGCGCCTGGCCCCGATCAAGGTCGCCGTCCTGCCGCTGTCCCGCAACGCGCAGCTGTCGCCGAAGGCCAAGGGCCTCGCCGCCGACCTGCGCAAGTTCTGGAACATCGAGTTCGACGACGCGGGCGCCATCGGCCGTCGTTACCGTCGCCAGGACGAGATCGGCACGCCGTTCTGCGTCACCGTCGACTTCGACACCCTCGACGACAACGCGGTGACCGTGCGCGAGCGCGACACCATGAAGCAGGAGCGCGTCTCCCTGGACCAGATCCAGAGCTACCTCGGCAGCCGTCTGCTCGGCTGCTAGTCGGCGGTTGCCGGTCGGCGGCCTCGCCGTCACGGCTTCGCCGGAATGCCGGTGGCCCGGTGCGCGACGCGCACCGGGCCACCGGCATTCCGGCCCCCTGTGGCGGGGGGCGCCTCCTCAGGCCTGTGCGGTCCCGGCGTGCTGCGAGGCGGCGGCCGTCTCCGCGGCGCGCCGTTCGCCCTCCGCCTGTGAACGCTTGCCGTAGAGGGCGGTCCAGACGCCCAGCAGGCCGAGCACCGCGTAGAGCATGACGGGGCTGAGGACCACCATCGTGTCGGTGTCGAGCGCGTAGGTCAGGGCGATGCGGACCCCGGCCTCGACCAGGTAGGCCAAGCCCCACACCGTGGTCATCACGATCATGGTCCGACGGAAGCCCTCGTACTGCCACAGGCCGTTCCACCAGGCCGTGCTCTCCGGAGTACCGTCCGTGGCGAACTTGCGGCCGAAGTAGAACATCAGCGGCCTCGGTGCGAGCAGGGTGATGAGGCAGAGCAACCCGAACAACCCCGTCACCCCCGAGTCCTTGATCAGCAGGGCCCGCGCCGAGTGCGCGCCGATCAGCGAGACGACCGCCGTGATCACCAGGAAGACCAGGGTGACGATCGCGAACTCGTCGACCTTGCGGCGCCAGGCCAGGTGGATGGCGCTGTCGAGGACGGGCCACGCACTGCTGATCAGCAGCGCGTCGAACTCCCTCCAGCCGTGGTCGTGCAACTGGTTGTACGTGATGATCGGCGCGACCACGTTGAGCCCGATGGTCAGAATCCAGCCGAGCGCCGCGGCGCCGCCCGACCGCGCGGGTGGTGCGGGGCGGGTGCCCTGCGGTGGTGGAGCGGACATGCTTCCCCCTGAGAAGTACCTGACGGTGTCTCGGGGAACGTAGGGCAGGGCCGCGCCCGGTGACAGGGGTCTCCGACTCAAATGATCACCAAGTCGAACGGAGCTGCCTGCTCCGCATCGACGACGCCGGCCGCATCGGAAGCAGTCGGACGGTCGCCGGTCGCCGGTTGTCGGTCGTCGGTCGTCGGTCGTCGATCTGCGGTCGGGGATCCGGGGGAGGGCGTCGGGTCAGGCGCGCAGACCCCGGATGACGAGCGAGGTGACCGCCTCGAACTCCGGGAGGATGGTCGGGGAGAGCCAGTCGGCGGCGTACTGCGGGTCATGGAACCGGCCCGTGGCGTCGAAGACGGCCCGCGCCGCGGCCGGCACGTCGGGTGCGGCCAGGGTCCCGGCCTCGACCCCGTCGGCGATGATCCGGACCAACTGCTCGATCAGCTCGCTCAGATGCCGGTCCACCACGCCGCTGTTCTCGGCGAGCAGCACGGTGTACGTCGCGAACAGCTCCGGGTCGGCTCCCGCCTTCTTGCGCTTGGCCTCGAAGAGGGCCTCCAGCCACGCCTCCAGCTTGGAGGGTGCCGTCTCGGCGGGGGCCGAGGCGATCTCCTCCAGCATCACGATGCTCTTGGCGAGCCAGCGGTCCGTGACCGCCTCGCGCAGCGCCGCCTTCGACGGGAAGTGGCGGTACACGCTGCCGTGACTGACGCCCAGCGCGCGCGCCACGTCCACCACGGTCGCCTTGGTGGGGCCGAAGCGACGCAACACGTCCTCGGTGGTTTCGAGGATGCGCTCGGGAGTCAGGGGTTCGGCAGCAGCGGGGGGCATGAGGACGACCGTACAGCCGGCTCAGTGCTCACTGTCGAGGTGGGCCATCTGGGCCTCCGGGTATCGATCGCCGGCCGCCGCCCCGGCCGGGACCGCCTCCTCGATGGCGGCGAGGTCGGCGGAGGTCAGCTCCACGTCGAGCGCGCCCAGTGCCTCGTCGAGGCGGTCCCGGCGGCGGGCGCCGACCAGCGGCACGATGTCCTCCCCGCGCGCGAGCACCCAGGCGATGGCGATCTGGGCGACGCTCACGCCCTTGCTGTCGGCGACCTTGCGCAGGGCGTCCACCAGGTCGAGGTTCCGGTCGAGGTTGTCGCCCTGGAAGCGGGGGCTCATCCCGCGGAAGTCGCCGGGGGCCAGCGCCCGGTCGCGGCCGAAGTGGCCGCTGATCAGGCCTCGGGAGAGCACCCCGTACGCGGTGACTCCGATGCCCAGTTCGCGGGCGGTCGGCAGGATCTCCTCCTCGATGCCCCGGGAGATCAGCGAGTACTCGATCTGGAGGTCCGAGATCGGTGCGACGGCGGCGGCCCGGCGCAGGGTCTCCGCGCCGACCTCCGAGAGGCCGATGTGCCGCACGTGTCCGGCCTGGACGGCCTCCGCGATGGCACCGACCGTCTCCTCGATGGGGACGTCCGGGTCCACGCGGGCGATCCGGTAGACGTCGACGTGGTCCCGGCCGAGCCGCTGGAGGGAGTAGGCGAGGAAGTTCCGGACGGCGTCGGGCCGGCCGTCGTACCCGGCGAAGCCGCCCTCGACCGTGCGCAGCGCGCCGAACTTCACGCTCGTCAGCGCCTGCTCGCGGGCTGCGGCCGGCGCGGTGCGCAGCGCCTCGTTGATCAGCAGTTCGTTGTGGCCCATGCCGTAGAAGTCGCCGGTGTCGAGCAGGGTGACGCCCGCGTCCAGGGCGGCGTGGATGGTCGCGATCGACTCGCTCCGGTCGGCCTCGCCGTACAGGGCGGACATGCCCATGCAGCCCAGCCCCAGCGGGAAGACGGAGGGGCCGGTGGTGCCGAGGCGGCGGGGGGTGCGGGGAGTGCGGGGGGCGTTCTGGTGAGTGGTCATGGAAAGAGAATGGCATGACGAGTGACAGATTTCAATATCTGTCACTCGTCAGCGTGAAGGGGTGTTGGATTCGGATCGGGGTGGGGTGGGGGTGGGTCAGGAGGCGAGGCGCAGCGCCAGGGCCGCCGCCGAGAGCAGCGCGAGGACGGCCGCCGGGGCGAGATCGAAGTCCTTGACGCGCAGGTGGCTCACGACCGCGCCGATGAAGTAGAGGGTCACTCCGGCGGCGGCGGCCACGCCGAGGGGTGCCACCCACATGCCCGCGACCAGCCCCACCGCACCGGCGGCCTTCAGTGCGGCCAGGATCGGCAGCAGGGAGTCCGGCACCGCCACCTTTCGCATGTTCGCGAGGATCGTCTCGTTGCGCCGGAGGGTGAGGGTCGCCGAAGTGGCGAGGACGAGGGCGAGCAGGCCGGCGACGGCGACGTAGGCGATGAACATGATGCACTCCAACGGTCGAATGTGTAGAACCATTGAATAGCATCAACGATCTGATGATCGCAATCATTTCATGAGCGCTACGATGTGGGCATGACGGCAGCACAGGACGCCCCGAACCCGCCGCAGCGGCTGGGCCTGCTTCTCGCCTGGCACGGATCGGTCACCCAGACCCGCATGAAGAAGGCGCTCAGCACGGCCGGGCTCACCCCCAGACACGCCATGACGCTCATGCACCTGGAGAGCGGCCCCATCGGCCAGCGGGCGCTCGCGGCCCGGCTGGAGGTGGACCCGAGCGTGCTCGTCGGGATCCTGAACGACCTGGAGCGCGACGGGCTGGTGGAACGCCGCCGCGACCCGGCCGACCGCCGCCGCCACAACGTGGCCATCACGGCCGCCGGCTCGGTCGCCCTCGGCGAGACCAACGCGGCCCTCGACGCCGTCGAGCTGGGCCTGTTCTCCGGCCTGTCCGGGGCCGATCAGGAAACCCTGCGCGCGCTCCTGGCCCGGATCGACTCGCACGCCGACGACTTCGAGTGCGGGGAATAGCCTCCCGGGCACCCGCCGTGCGGCAGAACCCGAAAGAGGCGCGGCAGGACCCGAAAGAGACGGGCCAGGACCCGAAACAGGCGGGCCGGGACCCGAAAGAGACGGGCTAGGAGACCCGCGAACCGATGTCGCGGCTCGGGGCCTCCAGGGTGCTCGCCGTGCGCAGGGCCGTCGCGCGGGCCCAGGGGCCGGTGGTCAGGAGGCCGACCGCGAGGACGGACACGCCGCAGAGCGTGATGATCCACCAGGCGGGCCGGGTCGCCTCCACGAAGCTCGCGCCGCCCGAGGTGCCCGCCGCCAGGACCGCGCCGATCACGGCGACGCCCAGGGTGGCCCCGGTCTGTCGGCTGGTGGAGGCCACCGCCGCCGCCACGCCCGCCTGGGCGCGCGGCATCCCGGAGACGGCCGCGTTGGTGATCGGCACGTTGACCATGCCGAAGCCGAGGCCGAAGAGCACGTAACCGGCGAACATCAGCGGGGTCGAGGTCTCGGCCGAGAACGCCGCGAACAGCAGCCCGCTCGCCGCCATCGTCACGCCGGCGATCCCCAGCGGCAGCCGCGGCCCGGAGCGGGCCAGGAGCCGCCCGGACACGGGCGCGCAGAGGAAGGCCATCGCGGCCATCGGCAGCATGTACAGCCCCGCGCCGAGGGCGTCGAGCTCGCGCACGTCCTGGAGGTAGAGGGTGTTCAGGAAGAGGAACCCGGACATGGCGGCGAAGGCGCTCACCGCGATCACCGTCGCTCCGCTGAACGGGGCGCTGCGGAAGAACCGGGGGTCGATCAGCGGCTCCGCCCGGCGGCTCTCGTGCAGCAGCAGCCACACCAGGGTGACCGCGGCGGTCAGCGCGCAGCCGATGACCAGCGGCGAGGTCCAGCCGGCGGCCGGGGCCTCGATGATCCCGTACGTCACCGAACCCAGCAGCGCCATGACGAGCAGCTGGCCCACCGGGTCCGGGCGGCGCGCGTGCTCGGCCCGGGACTCGGGGACGTAACGCAGGGTCAGGACGAGGGCGAGCAATCCGATCGGCAGGTTGAGCCAGAAGATGGAGCGCCAGCCGACGGAGTCCACGAGCAGCCCGCCGATCAGCGGGCCGGCGGCCATCGAGATGCCGACGACGGCGCCCCACACGCCGATGGCGCGGGCTCGTTCCTTCGGGTCGGTGAAGGTGTTGGTGATGATCGACATGGCGACCGGGTTGAGCATCGAGCCGCCCACGGCCTGGAGCATGCGGAAGACGATGAGCCATTCCAGGCTCGGCGCGAGCGAGCACAGCAGGGAGCCCGCGGTGAAGAGCACCAGCCCGAGGGCGAAGATCCTGCGGCGCCCGAGCCGGTCCCCGGTGGACCCCGCCAGCATCAGCAGCGAGGCCAGCACGAGGGTGTACGCGTCGATCGTCCACTGCATCCCCGCGACCGAGGCGTCCAGGTCGTGCCGGATGGCGGGCAGGGCGACGTTGAGGACGGTGGTGTCGAGACTGACGATGAGGAGGCTCATGCAGCAGATCGCCAAGACGAGAGTGCGCCGCCTGGGGCTCAAGTCACGCATGCTGCCGATAGTACGACTAACTAACGACATGCGTGATGCGACAATGGGCGGATGACCACGCTTCCTCCGCCTCTCGCGATCGGCCCGCACACCGTGCAGCCCCCGGTGGTGCTCGCGCCGATGGCCGGCATCACCAACGCCCCGTTCCGTACCCTCTGCCGCGAGTTCTCGGGCGGCAAGGGGCTGTTCGTGAGCGAGATGATCACGACCCGCGCCCTGGTCGAGCGCAACGACAAGACCATGCAGCTGATCCACTTCGACGAGACCGAGAAACCTCGCTCGATTCAGCTGTACGGGGTGGACCCCGTCACGGTCGGCAAGGCCGTCCGCATGATCGTCGAAGAGGACCGGGCCGACCACATCGACCTCAACTTCGGCTGCCCCGTCCCCAAGGTCACCCGCAAGGGTGGCGGCTCCGCCCTCCCGTACAAGCGCAACCTGCTGCGCGCGATCCTGCGCGAGGCCGTCGCGGGCGCCGGGGACCTGCCCGTCACGATGAAGATGCGCAAGGGCATCAACGACGACCACCTCACCTACCTCGACGCCGGTCGGATCGCCGTCGAGGAGGGGGTGACCGCCATCGCCCTGCATGGCCGCACCACGGCCCAGCACTACGGCGGCACCGCCGACTGGGACGCCATCGCGCGGCTCAAGGAGCACGTGCCGGAGATCCCGGTCCTCGGCAACGGCGACATCTGGTGCGCCGAGGACGCGCTGCGCATGGTGCGCGAGACCGGCTGCGACGGCGTGGTCGTCGGGCGCGGCTGCCTGGGGCGGCCGTGGCTGTTCAACGACCTGGTGGCGGCCTTCGAGGGGCGCCCCGAGGACTTCCACAAACCGACGCTGCGCGAGGTCGCGACCACCATGCTCCGGCATGCCCAGCTGCTGGGGGAGTGGATCGGCGACGAGGCGCGCGGGGTGATCGACTTCCGTAAGCACGTGGCCTGGTACCTCAAGGGCTTCGCCGTCGGATCCGAGATGCGGGGCAAGCTCGCGGTCACGTCTTCCCTGGCCGAGCTGGGTGCTCATCTGAGCGAGCTGGATCTGGATCAAGGTTGGCCCGAGAGTGCCGACGGTCCGCGCGGTCGGACGTCCGGAAACAACCGAGTTGTCCTGCCCGAGGGCTGGTTGAACGATCCTTACGACTGCGCCGGCGTCGGCGAGGAAGCCGAGCTGGACACTTCCGGAGGCTGACAAATCGCCCTCCGCGTCGCGTGATATACGCCACGCATGGGGTAGGTTTCGCTCAGATGAGCACGGAAGTCACGGGTAAGACTTTCAAAGGGTGGCACTGGGTGCCACCCTTTGTTCGTTCAACTCTTGAACGCAAATGTATCGATGATCGCTCATCGGAGCGTGATCAAGCCTCAATCGACCCCTTTGCCTTCGGGACTCGAACACTCTTCCTGCTTTCGCATTACTCATCGGTTACTTTCGAATGGCTGGCGCACGGGTGGTTACGGCCGCATGACGACCAAGTGGACGTACCCAGAAGCCTTCGATCTGGGTATGTTCCTGGCCGTCAGGGCAGCCACCGAGTCCTCGAGGAGTCGAGACCCGTGTCGGAAAACAAAGATCAGAAGCTCGTCTACGACTTCACCGAGGGCAACCGGGACCTCAAGGACCTTCTCGGCGGCAAGGGAGCCAACCTCGCCGAGATGACCAACCTCGGTCTGCCGGTCCCCCCCGGCTTCACCATCACCACCGAGGCCTGCAAGGTCTACCTCGAAAGCGGCGAGGCCCCGGCCGAGCTGCGCGACGAGGTCAGCGCGCACCTCGCCGCCCTCGAAGCGAAGATGGGCAAGAAGCTCGGTCAGTCGGACGACCCGCTGCTGGTCTCCGTGCGCTCCGGCGCGAAGTTCTCGATGCCCGGCATGATGGACACCGTCCTGAACATCGGTCTCTCCGACGACTCCGTGACCGGCCTCGCCTCCCAGTCCGGCGACGAGCGCTTCGCGTGGGACTCGTACCGCCGCCTCATCCAGATGTTCGGCAAGACCGTCCTGGGCGTCGAGGGCGAGCTGTTCGAGGACGCGCTGGAGGCCGCCAAGGCCGCCAAGAAGGTCACCGTCGACACCGACCTCGACGCCGCCGACCTGAAGAAGCTCGTCAAGCAGTTCAAGAAGATCGTCGCGAGCGAGGCCGGCCGCGAGTTCCCGCAGGACCCCCGCGAGCAGATGGACCTCGCCGTCGAGGCGGTCTTCGACTCCTGGAACACCGACCGTGCCAAGCTCTACCGCCGCCAGGAGCGCATCCCCGGCGACCTGGGCACCGCGGTCAACATCTGCTCCATGGTCTTCGGCAACCTGGGCCCCGACTCCGGCACCGGCGTCGCCTTCACCCGCGACCCGGCCAGCGGCCACCAGGGCGTCTACGGCGACTACCTGCAGAACGCCCAGGGCGAGGACGTGGTCGCGGGCATCCGCAACACCGTCCCGCTGGCGGACCTGGAGGGCATCGACAAGGCCTCCTACGACCAGCTCATGACGATCATGGAGACGCTGGAGACCCACTACAAGGATCTCTGCGACATCGAGTTCACCATCGAGCGCGGCCAGCTGTGGATGCTCCAGACCCGCGTCGGCAAGCGCACCGCCGGCGCCGCCTTCCGCATCGCCACCCAGCTCGTGGACCAGGGCCTGATCGACGAGGCCGAGGCCCTCCAGCGCGTCACCGGCCACCAGCTCGCGCAGCTGATGTTCCCGCGCTTCGACGAGGACGCCAAGACCACCCTGCTGGGCCGCGGCATCGCCGCCTCCCCGGGCGCGGCCGTCGGCAAGGCCGTCTTCGACTCGTACACGGCCGTCAAGTGGTCCCGCTCGGGCGAGAAGGTCATCCTGATCCGCCGCGAGACCAACCCGGACGACCTGGACGGCATGATCGCCTCCGAGGGCATCCTGACCTCGCGCGGCGGCAAGACCTCGCACGCCGCCGTCGTGGCCCGCGGCATGGGCAAGACCTGTGTCTGCGGCGCCGAGGAACTCGACGTCGACACCAAGCGCCGTCGGATGACGGTCGGCGACACGGTCATCGAAGAGGGCGACGTCGTCTCCATCGACGGCTCCACCGGCAAGGTCTACCTCGGTGAGGTACCCGTCGTACCGTCCCCGGTCGTCGAGTACTTCGAGGGCCGCATGCACGCCGGCGCCGACGACGCCGACGAGCTGGTCGCCGCCGTGCACCGGATCATGGCGTACGCGGACCGCGTCCGCCGGCTGCGGGTGCGCGCCAACGCCGACAACGCCGAGGACGCGCTGCGCGCCCGCCGCTTCGGCGCCCAGGGCATCGGCCTGTGCCGCACCGAGCACATGTTCCTCGGCGAGCGCCGTGAACTGGTGGAGCGACTGATCCTCGCGGACACCGACGGCGAACGCGAAGAGGCACTCAGTGCCCTGCTGCCGCTGCAGAAGAAGGACTTCGTCGAGCTGTTCGAGGCGATGGACGGCCTGCCCGTCACCGTCCGCCTCCTGGACCCGCCGCTGCACGAGTTCCTGCCCGACATCACCGAGCTGTCGGTCCGCGTCGCCCTCGCCGAGTCCCGCAAGGACGCCAACGAGAACGACCTGCGCCTGCTCCAGGCCGTGCACAAGCTGCACGAGCAGAACCCGATGCTGGGCTTGCGCGGTGTCCGCCTCGGCCTGGTCATCCCGGGTCTGTTCAAGATGCAGGTCCGGGCCATCGCCGAGGCCGCCGCCGAGCGCAAGAACGCCAAGGGCGACCCGCGCGCCGAGATCATGGTCCCGCTCGTCGGCACCGTCCAGGAACTGGAGATCGTCCGCGACGAGGCCGACCAGGTCATCGCCGAGGTCGAGGCCGCCACCGGCACCCGCCTCAAGCTGAGCATCGGCACCATGATCGAGCTGCCGCGCGCCGCGCTGACCGCCGGTCAGATCGCCGAGGCCGCGCAGTTCTTCTCCTTCGGCACGAACGACCTGACCCAGACGGTGTGGGGCTTCTCCCGCGACGACGTCGAGGCCAGCTTCTTCACCGCCTACCTGGAGAAGGGCATCTTCGGGGTCTCGCCCTTCGAGACCATCGACAAGGACGGCGTGGGCGCGCTGGTCCGCAGCGCCGTCGAGGCCGGCCGGGCCACCCGCCCCGACCTCAAGCTCGGCGTCTGCGGCGAGCACGGCGGCGACCCCGAGTCGGTGCACTTCTTCCACGAGGTCGGCCTGGACTACGTCTCCTGCTCGCCGTTCCGGATCCCGGTGGCGCGCCTGGAAGCGGGCCGCGCGGCCGCCGAGTCCAAGGGCTCGGACAGCCGCTGAGCCCTCCCTGAGCCGGGTTCCGGAACGGCACGGTCGGGCACGAACCCTTCCGAGTCGAACCGGTTCCCAAGGCCGCGCCCGTCCCCGGGATTCCTGACCACCGGGGCCGGGCGCGGCCTGCTTTCGCACCACGCATATTCACCGGGCCTTTACGGCACCAGGCGGTGGACGGATCCCCACCCGTCCACCGCCTGCCGCCTATCCGCCGGACACGTCGGCGCTTCCCGGTGCGACCGACCGCCAGGCCCCGCAAAGCCCCCCACGGCCTTCACGGAGCGTTTCGGTCGCACTGGAGTGTGCCCGGCGGAGTACAGGATTTCGGTTGTCACGCCCCCGCCGAAAGGGGTTTCAACTGTGGCCGAAAGGGCGTGGTGACCACGTGTGACGGCATGCATACTCATGGGGCGGGGGGATTGCGGTTGCACAGGTGGGGGTTCGGTGCTTCGTATCCATTTCACGGGAGTGGACCTCGCACGCGTACGGATGGCAGCACGTCCCGATGCGTTGTGGGAAACGATTCTCAGTTTTCACCGTTTAAGGGACCGGCGCGATGCCCGGCTGTTCGGTGAATGGCGTACGGAAACCCGGAGCCGGTTGAATGGTGAAACAAGGCTCCTCGGCGCGCTGATACCGGGGCGCGGTTATTTCCCGGATTTCCTGACTCCGGTAGAGGGTCAGTACGGGTGGGACGTGGGCCTCGACGCGCTGCGCGGGATCCGTCCCGAACGCATGCGACGGGAGCTGACGCTGCTGGGCACGGGAGCCGGCTTCGGGGCGGCCTTCGGCATGCCCTCGGGGGTGAGCGACGGCGCCGACACGATGGTCCCGCGACGCCTGCGGGAGTTCATGGACGGCGGCACCAAGCACCTGCCGAGGCTCCTGGCGGAGCTGCGCGGATACCACCGGGCGGCCGTCGAGCCGTACTGGACGCACATCCAGGCGCAGATCGAGGCCGAGCGGGCCGCCCGGGGCCGGGACCTGCTGGACGGCGGCGCGGACGAACTGCTGGCCTCGCTGCCGCCGATGCTGCGCTGGCGCGCCCCGGTCCTGGAGTGCGACTACCCCGTGGACCGGGACGTGCGGCTGCGGGGGCGCGGGCTGCTGCTCCAGCCGTCCTTCTTCTGCCGGCGCACGGCGGTGACCCTGCAGGATCCGGAACTGCCGCCGGTGCTCGTCTACCCGGCGGCGGCCCAGCTCGCCTCGACGACACCCGGGGGCGAGGTCACCCGGCCGGTGGAGGAGCACCGCCAGCGCACCCTGGGCAAGCTGGTCGGACACACCCGCTCGGTGGTGCTGCGGGCCATCGGCGACGGCGCCACCACGAGTGAGCTGGCCCGCCGGGCCGGGGTCTCCCTGGCCTCGGCGAGCCAGCACGCCTGTGTGATGCGCGAGGCGGGCCTGGTCACCACCCTGCGCCGGGGCAACGCCGTGCTGCACACGGTGACGCCGCTGGGCGCGGCCCTGCTCAAGGGCGGGGCCGTGGCGTCCTGAGGCCCGGTACGGCCGGACCGGCCGGGTTCGCGCCCGGCCGGTGGCCGCTCCGGTTCCGTGCGGGGGCCGGAGCCCCGCACGGGACCGGAGGAGTCCGCTGCCGGGCCCGGGCCCTACACGCGGAAGGGGCCCGAGACCTCGTAGGTGATGCCGCCGGCGGAGCTGCCGCTCGTGCCGCGCTGGCTGCTGAAGTACAGGCGGTCGCCCGCGGGGGAGAAGGCCGGGCCGGTGATCTCCGAGGAGGACTGGCCGGTGATCCGCAGGAAGGGGGCCACCACGTCGTCCGGGGTGATCACGCAGATGTCCATGCTGCCGCCGTCCTCGGCCACGTACAGATCGCCGTAGGAGGACCCGGTGACGTTGTCCACGCCGGTCAGCGGGGCCGCCCCGCCGGGGACCAGCGAGTCGTCGTAGGTCAACTCGTAGGTGCCGGCGGCGAGGTTCAACCGCCAGACCCGGTTGTCGCCCTTGGTGGTGAACCAGACCGTGTCGTTCGCGTAGTGGCAGCCCTCGCCGCCGTTGAACTTCTTGGCGCCGGAGACCTGGCTGCGGGTGACGGTCGGGGAGCCGTCCGGGTCGGGGACGGTGGCCCAGGTGAAGGAGCCGGAGGTGGCGCTGCCGGCCTTCAGGACCTGGAGGGTGCCGGCGGTGAGGTCGCCCCAGGTGGTGGGGACGAAGCGGTAGAAGCAGCCGTTCGTCTCGTCCTCGGTCAGGTAGATCACCTTGCGGACGGGGTCGGCGGCGGCCGCCTCGTGCTTGAAGCGGCCCAGCGCGGGCCGCTGGACGGAGGCGTTGATCCCGTACGGGTCGGTCTCGTACACGAAGCCGCGGTCGACCTCCTCGCAGGACAGCCAGGTGTTCCAGGGGGTCTTGCCGCCGGCGCAGTTCTGCCGGGTGCCGGAGAGGATCCGGTGGGCGCCGGTGACGGTGCCGGAGGCGTTGAACCGCACGGCGCTCGCGCCGCCACTCGGGTTGATCTCCGAGTTCGACACGTAGATCCAGCCGGTGCCGTCGGCGAAGCAGGCGCCGCCGTCGGGTGCCTGGTGCCAGGTGTACGAGGTGCCGCCGACGGCCTGCCCGGAGCGGGCGACGACGCGGCTGGTGAAACCGGCGGGCAGCATGATGCCGTTGGCGTCGGCCGCGCCGAGCGCCCCGTAGGGTCCGGCGCCGGGCTGGGCGGGGGCGGCGTAGGCGGCCCCGCGCGTCAGCGTGCCGGCGAACGCGGCGGCCGAGGAGCCGATGACGGCGCCGCGCAGGAAGGTACGACGTTCCACGGTCACTCCTGGGGGAGACGGGCCTCGTCGTCCGGGTGGGCGGCGAGGTCGCACGCGTCGAGGAACCTAGGGGTGCCGAGTTGACGTGACGTCAATTCCTCATGACGCGGGAGCGACCTGCGCGAGGTCAATCCCCCGACCGGGACCTCCGGGGCTCGGCGCCGCCGCCGACCGCGGGGCCGCCCGCGACGGCGCCCCGGCCGGCCGGCGCCCGCGTGCCCCGTACGAGAATCCCGGAAAGTTTTCGCCGGGACCGATGAGTTTCCGCGCCCCCCGCGGTCTATCCCTCGAACGCAACGGAAACCGCTGCGGCACCCGCGAGAGAAGAGAGACCGAGATGTCCTCCACCATGATCTTCGTCAACCTGCCGGTCAAGGACCTCGACGCCAGCAAGGCCTTCTGGGGCAAGCTCGGCTACTCCTTCAACGCCCAGTTCAGCGACGAGAACTGCGCCTCGATGGTCATCAGCGACACGATCGTCGCGATGCTCCTCACCGAGGCCCGCTTCAAGGACTTCACCCACAAGGCCATCACCGACACCTCCACCAGCACCGAGGTGCTGCTGTGTCTGAACGCCGAGAGCCGTGCCGCCGTGGACGAGCTCGTCGACGGGGCCCTCGGCGCGGGCGCCACCGAGCCGCGCGCCGCCCAGGACCACGGCATCATGTACGGCCGCGCCTTCGAGGACCTCGACGGCCACACCTGGGAGATCATGTGGATGGACCCGGCGATGATCCAGGGCTGAACCTCAGACGGAGACCGTGACGCTCTCGGCCGACAGCGCGAACGCGCCGTCGGACGCGGCGGGCACGGAGGTCGCGGGCGCCTCGGCGCTCGCCGGCGTCGCGGAGGTCGCAGGAGTCGCGGAGGTCGCAGGGTTCGCGGAGGTCGCGGTGGTCCGCACCGGGTAGGTCCGGACCGCCACCTCCTCGTCGTCCAGGCAGCGCCCCGATTCCAGGTCGAAACGCTGCTTCAACAGGGGCGACGCCACGAACGCCCTGCCCCGCGCGCACCCCACCAGCCCCCGCGACAGCACGTGCGCGCCGGTGAAGGGGTCCTGGTTGCCGATGGCGTACGGGCGTCCCGCGCGGTCGACGAACACCGCGGCCTGACTGCCGTCGGGCAGCAGCGCCGCGACGCCGCGCCCCGGCACGAGCGAGGACAGCTCGCACACGGCGAGCCAGTGATCGTCCAGCCTCAGTTCCACGGTCATCGGGTGCCTCCCACGGGCTCCAGGGTCAGGATCGCCAGGTCGGGCTTGACCTGGTCGCGTTCGGGTACGAAGCGCACCGTCGGGTCGGGCGCGCCGGGCGCGTTGACGAAGGACACGAACCGGCCCAGACGCTCCGGGTCCTGGAGCGTCTCGGCCCATTCGTCGCGGTAGTGCGCGACGTGGTCGGCCATCAGGTCCTCCAACTCGGCGCACAGCCCGAGCGAGTCGTGCACGACGACGTCCCGCAGGTGGTCGAGGCCGCCCTCCAGCCGCTCCAGCCAGGTGGAGGTGCGCTCCAGCCGGTCGGCCGTGCGGATGTAGAACATCAGGAACCGGTCGATGAGCCGGACGAGTTCGGCGTCGGACAGGTCCTGGGCCAGCAGGTCGGCGTGGCGCGGGGTGGCCCCGCCGTTGCCGCCGACGTAGAGGTTCCAGCCGCTCGCGGTGGCGATGACCCCGAAGTCCTTGCTCTGGGCCTCCGCACACTCGCGGGCGCAGCCGGACACCGCCGACTTCAGCTTGTGCGGGGCGCGCAGGCCCCGGTAGCGCAGCTCCAGGTCGATGGCCATCCGGACGCTGTCCTGCACCCCGTAGCGGCACCAGGTCTGCCCGACGCAGGACTTCACCGTCCGCAGGGCCTTGCCGTAGGCGTGCCCCGACTCGAAGCCCGCGTCCACCAGCCGCGCCCAGATCCGCGGGAGCTGGTCCACGCTCGCCCCGAAGAGGTCGATGCGCTGACCGCCGGTGATCTTCGTGTAGAGGCCGAAGTCGCGGGCCACCTCGCCGATCACGATCAGCTTGTCGGGGGTGATCTCCCCGCCGGGGATGCGCGGGACGACCGAGTAGGAGCCGTTGCGCTGGAGGTTCGCCAGGAAGTGGTCGTTGGTGTCCTGGAGGGCGGCCTGCTCGCCGTCGAGGACGTAGCCGCTCGCGCCGAGCGTCGGGGCCAGGGAGGCGATGATCGACCCGATGGTCGGCTTGCAGATCTCGCAGCCGTCCCCACCCCGGGCGGCCTCGCGGCCGTGGGCGTCCAGGATCTCCCGGTACGAGGTCAGCCGGCGGGTGCGGACGATCTCGTACAACTCGGCGCGGCTGAACGGGAAGCAGCCGCACAGTCCCTTGTCGGTGGCGGCCGGCAGCAGCTGGCCGATGACCTTGAGGCAACTGCCGCAGCCGGTGCCCGCCTTGGTGCACTTCTTGACCTCGGGCAGGTCGGCGCAGGCGGTGATGGCCTGCTTCGTGACGTTGTGGCAGGAGCAGATCACCGCGCTGTCCGGGAGCGCCGACGGGCCGAGCGCGACGGGCCCGCCGACTCCCGCCGGCAGCACCAACTGCTCGGGGGTGACGGGCGGCACGCTGCCGGTGAGCGGGCGCAGCAGCCCGTACGCGTCCGCGTCCCCGACCAGGACCCCGCCGAGCAGCACCCCGTCGGGGGCGACGACCAGCTTCTTGTAGACGCCCGACCGGGCGTCGGAGTAGACGACGTCGAGGCAGCCCGGGGTGGTGCCGTGCGCGTCACCGAACGAGGCCACGTCCACGCCGAGCAGCTTGAGCTTGGTGGACAGGTCGGCGCCGGTGAACTCCTTCTCCCGGCCGAGCAGGTCGTCGGCGGCCGTCTCGGCCATCTCGTAGCCGGGGGCCACCAGTCCGTAGACCCGGCCGTCGGAGGCCAGCGCGCACTCGCCGATGGCGTAGACGCGCGGGTCGGAGGTGCGGCAGCGGGCGTCGACGCCGATCCCGCCGCGCTCCCCGACGGTCAGCCCGCTGTCACGGGCGAGCTGGTCGCGGGGGCGGACCCCGGCGGAGAAGACCACCAGTTCCGTGTCCACGGTGGACCCGTCGGACAGCCTCATGCCGGTGACCGAGCCGTCCTCGCCGGTGAGCACCTCCTGGGTGCCGACGCCGGTGTGCACCGTCAGCCCCATGTTCTCGATGGTGCGCAGCAGCGCCCCGCCTCCGCCGTCGTCGATCTGCACGGGCATCAGGCGCGGGGCGAACTCCACGATGCGGGTGACCAGCCCCAGACCCTGGAGGGCCCCCGCGGCCTCCAGTCCGAGGAGCCCGCCGCCGACGACCGCGCCCGCGGTACGGGTCCTCGCGTACTCCTCGATGGCCAACAGGTCCTCGATGGTGCGGTACACGAAGCAGCCGGGGGCGTCCTTGCCGGGCACGGGCGGCACGAAGGGGAAGCTGCCGGTCGCCAGGACGAGCACGTCGTACGGGAACACCCGGCCCGAGCGGGACACCACGGTGCGGGCCTCGCGGTCGATGCGCTCGGCCGGGTCGCCGAGGTGCAGGTCGATGCCGTGCTCGGCCATGAACCCGTCCGGGACCATCGACAGGTCCTCGGCGGTGCTGCCGGAGAAGTACGAGGTCAGGTGGACCCGGTCGTAGGCGGGCCGGGGCTCCTCGCAGAGCACGGTGACGCGGTGCGTGGCCGTCGCCCCGCGTTCGGCGAGGGCCTCCAGGTACCGCTGGCCGACCATGCCGTGGCCGATGAGCACGATGGCGGGGGTGGGCGTGGGCGTGGCTGCGGCCATGATCAGGAGCCTCCGTCGTCGAGGGGCGGGTCGAGGGGCGGGTCGGCGGGCGGGTCGGTGGGCAGGGAGGACGGGCCGCTGCGGATCACCGCCGTGCGCCGCCGCTCCGCCGTCATGGCACGAGCGTGCGCGGCCGCTGTTTCCCCGCCGCATCGCCGTTGTTACCCGGACGGAACGCGCACCTCAGCACCGGAGTCAGGGGTCGGTGAGGCGTCCCTCAAGGCCGGCTCAAGGATCACGTCGGCCGCCCGCGCGCTCCCGTCCTCCCGGACCGCTCCCGTCCGCCCCTGTTCCTCCGGACCGCCCTGCCCGCCCGTCCCGTCCCGCGGCTCCTGAGCCCGTCGTTCCCGAGAGGCCAACGCGCCCTGCGGCACCCGCTGCACGTCGCCCTGCCCGTGTCCGTGCCCGCCGCACCCGTACGCGCCTTCGCGGCCCGGCACCGCAAGCCGCGCCGCCCCTGTGTCCTGCGGGCCGGGGTGGCCGCGCTCGCGTCCGTACCGCCGGCGCGGCGCCTCGCCGCCGGGCCGGGGTTGGGGAGCGTGTTGGCCGCGAGCGCGCTGACGGCGGCCGTGGACCCGGCGTCGCCGGTGGCCCCCGATCGGGCGCCGGCCCGGCAAAGCTCAACCTTTGCGCAAGTTTCCGACGATTGATGGTTCCTGCACCCATCCGTTGCCTAGGGTCAAGGCCGTGCCTGACATATCCACGACCATGATCGTCGTCCTCTGCGTGGCCGCCGCCGCGGCCGGCTGGATCGACGCGGTGGTGGGCGGCGGCGGCCTGCTGCTCCTGCCCGCCCTGCTGCTCGGCCTGCCGAACGCCCATCCCGCCACCGTGCTCGGTACGAACAAGGCCGTGGCCATCGTCGGCACCGCGGGCGCCGCGGTGACGTACGCGCGCAAGGCGCCGGTGGACGTGAAGGTCGCCGTCCGGATCGGCCTCGCCGCGCTCGTCGGGTCGATGGGTGGCGCCGCGCTGGCCGGCGGTATCAGCAAGGACGCGCTGCGGCCCCTGATCATGGGCGTGCTCGTCGTGGTCGCGGGCGTGGTCATCTTCAAGCCGGGCTTCGGCGCCGCCCCGTCCACCGCGCCCGTGAGCCGACACCGGGTACTGCTGGCCATCGGTCTCGCGGGTCTCGGCATCGGCTTCTACGACGGGCTCATCGGCCCCGGCACCGGTACCTTCCTCGTGCTGGCCCTCACCGCGCTGCTCCACCTCGACCTGGTCACCGCCTCGGCCACCGCCAAGATCGTCAACTGCTGCACGAATGCCGGGGCGCTGGCGATGTTCGCGTACCAGGGCATGGTGCTGTGGCAACTCGCCGCCCTGATGGCGGCCTTCAACCTGGCCGGCGCCATGATCGGGGCCCGGATGGCCCTCAGCAAGGGCAGCGGATTCGTTCGCGCCGTGCTGCTGACGGTGGTCGGGGCGCTGGTGGTGAAGCTCGGCATCGAGCAGTGGGGCTGAACGGCGCCCCGACCGTGAAGCCGTGACGGGCCCGGGCGTGGTCCCCGACGCGTGCGCCGCCGGCGTGGTGTCGGCCCGCGGGCTCAGGCGAGGGCGGTGACCAGCAGGGCGAAGGCGGCGACGATGACGGCGACGCGGACGTAGTGGAAGCGGTCCCAGCGGTTCATCTGTTCCTTCCAGTCGGCGGGCCGGTTCTCGGTGGTCCACGTCTTGCTCTGGTTGTTGATCGGGACGAGGAGCAGGAGCGACATGACCACGCTGAGGATCAGCAGCGCGCCCGCGGTGACGACGAGTCCGGCGCCGTCGTGCTGCCATCCGGCGACGGCCCAGATCGCGACGAGGGCGAGCGAGCCGATGTACCAGACCGGCATGACGGCGCCGAGCATCCGGCCACCGTGGCTCCGGCCGCGCTGGTTGCTGTCGTCGGGGAGGGCGTTGAGGATCCGGTTGATGACGAAGGCGACGGAGAACTCCACTCCCACCATCAGGCCGACGAGCACGGTGGTGACGATCTCAAGTGCGTTGAGCATGGCTACCCCTCCTGGGATCTAGCGTCGCTAGATGATGGGGCAACGCTAGTCCTACTGTCGCTTGTTTGTCTAGCGGTGCTAGGGTCGACTCATGTCGGTACAGGAACGCAAGGAGCGCGAACGGGCGGTCCGCGAGCAGCTCATCGTGGCGACGGCCCGCGAACTCGCCGAGCAACAGGGCTGGGACGCGGTCACCACCCGCCGGCTCGCCGAGCGCATCGAGTACAGCCAGCCCGTCCTCTACAGCCACTTTCGCGGCAAGCGCGAGATCATCGGCGCCGTCGCCCTGGAGGGCGCCGCCGAGATGGCCGCGGCGCTGCGGGCCTCGGCCCGCGCGGCGGACGGCCCGCGCGCCCGGGTCGCCGCCCTCGCCCGCGGTTACCTCGACTTCGCCGAGCGCAATCCGGCGGTCTACGACGCCATGTTCCGGCTCGACGGCGGCCTGGCGTTCGCGGCCGAGGAGACCCCGGAGCCGTTGAAGGACGCGTTCGCCGCCCTGCTGGAGACGCTCGGCGAGGTCTCCGGGAAGGGCGTCCACCCGGGACTGTTCACCGAGGTGTTCTGGGCGGCCCTGCACGGGCTGGCGACCCTGACCCGGGCGGGCCGGCTGCCCCCGGGGGACGCCGAGCGGAGGGCGGAACTGCTGGTGGACCGGCTCGCCGTGCTCTGAGGTGTCGTACGGGCGAGCGGCAGGGCTCCTCGGGCCCGGCTGCCCGCCCGCGGCCTCGCTCCCGGTCATCCGCCGCCCGCGCGGCGGCGGATCGGCGGGCCCCGCACCCCGACCGGGCACCCGCCCCGGACGCCGCGGTGCTCGTCGGACCCGACCCGATGCGCGCCCTAATGGGTTCCCGTCAGGTGCGCGAAGACGACCACGTTGCCCCGGTAGCCCGTACGCGGCGAGAAGCCGCCGCCGCAGGTGATCACCCGGAGTTCGGCGCGCGGCGAAGGCCCGTACACGCGGTCGTCGGGGAAGTCCTCGGCGTCGTACACCTCGACGGCGTGGACGGTGAACACCGCCGTACGCCCGTCCGCGCGCGCCACCTCGATCGCCGCCCCGCGGTGCAGCGCGCCCAGGTGGTAGAAGACCGCCGGACCGGTGGCGTGGTCGACGTGACCGGCGACGACGGCCGTGCCGACGGCGCCCGGCGTGACGCCCTCCCGGTACCAGCCCGCGAGGTCGCGCCGGGCGGGCGGCGGCACCTGGAGGCTGCCGTCGCGCTCCAGGCCCAGACCCGTCAGCGGGGCGTCCACGCGGATGACGGGGATCCGGATCCGGGTGGGCGGGGAGCCGGGCAGCGGATCGATGCTGCCGGGGTACGAGGCCTGGGCGCTCAACGTGTTCAGGGCCTCGGCGGGGGAGGGCAGCGGGGGCCCCACGGTCTCGGCGGAGCCGCTGGAGACGAGCCAGACGCCGACGCACGCGGCCAGGGCGAGGAGCCCGCCGCGGCCGGCGGCGCGGGAGGTGTCCATGTCTGCCCCCTTGCGCTCGGCGTGCCGATCCTGTGGCTGAGCCGTCGCCCGACCCCGCGAACGGGGGGACCTCGCGGGGCGGGCGACGGGGTGCGGTACCGGTCGGACCGCGGCCGAAGCCGCGGCGGGCCTCCGTCAGCTCTGCGTGCCGCTCGCCCGGCGACGCATGAGCCAGGTACCGCACACGGCGACCGCGGCCAGGACGGCCGCTCCCGCCGTGATCTTGGCGGGGTTGGCCGTGGCGGTCGTCCCGCCACCCACCCCGGTGTGGACGTGGCCCTGCGGGCCGCGTTCGGTGACGACCAGGTTGCCGGTGGCGAACTTGCCGTTCGCGCAGGTCACCCCGATGTCGTAGGTGCCGGGTCCGTGGTGGCGGGAGACCTGGAACTGCCCCACGACGACCTCCTTGTGGGTGCCCGGGACCAGTTTGAATCGGCCGCCCCCCACGGTGGTGGCGTCACCGTCGGCGCTGCTGCCGGGGCCGCACGCGTTCGTGTTCACGGTGACGGTGGCCCCGGCGACGGCGGACTTGGGCCACACCTCCAACGGGGCGAAGTCCCCCGCGACGAAACCGGGCATGCCGAGGTCCGCGGCGGCGACCGCTCCGGCGACCGGGCCGGTGAAGGCGACGGCGGTCAGCGCGGTGGCGGTGAGCACGTGTGCGGTGCGTCGGCGCATGGGGACTCCTCGGGACGCGGGGTCGTGATTCCGAGGTAACCCGGGGTGGAGCCTTCGTGCCTGTCGATGAGACGTCAGGTATGCCGGTCGTGCGATCGTTCTCGCAGGTCAAGGGCGGTGAAGGGGGCATCTGTGGCCCCCGGCCGGACGGGTGAACCGCGCCCCGCCCGCCCCCTGCCCGCACCTCCGGACCGCCCCGCCGCCGGACGTTCAGGCATCGGGGAGGGTGACCACCGCCGAGGCACCGGCCGGGGGAGGGTTCGACAGGGTGACCGAGGCGCCGATCACCGCCGCCTGACCGAGCGCGATGGTCAGGCCGAGCCCCGTGCCCTGGCCCCGCTCCGGTGTGCCCGTCAGGAACCGCCGGGGCCCCTCCCGCAGCACTTCCTCCGGGAAGCCGGGCCCCTGGTCCCGGACCGTCACCGTGTTCCCGGACACCGTGACCGAGATCGGGCCCGCGCCGTGGCGCCGGGCATTGACCAGCAGGTTCGTCAGGATCCGCTCCAACCGGCGGGCGTCCGTGCGGACGGGGCCGGTCGTATCGCCCCCGATGACCTCGGCCTCCACCCCGGAGCGCCGGGTGATCGAGAGGGCCAGCGGCCCCAGCGGATGCGCCTCCAGGCGGGCCTCCTCCCGGTCCGCGTCCAGCCGGGCCACCTCCAACAGGTCCTCCGTCAGGGTCCGCAGCGCCGCGACCCGGTCGCGCACCAGTTCCGTGGGCCGCCCGGGCGGCAGCAGTTCCGCGGCCGTGTGCAGGCCCGTCAGCGGAGTCCGCAGCTCGTGCGCCACGTCCGCCGTGAACCGGCGTTCCCCTTCCAGTCGTTGCTGGAGACTCGCGGCCATGGTGTCGACGGCCGCCGACAGTTCGGCCACCTCGTCGCGCGTGCCCGGCGTCCCCGTCGGGCCGATCCGCGCGTCCAGGTCCCCCTCGCTGATCCGCCGGGCCGTCTCCGCCGCCGCCCGCAGGTCCCGGCTCATCCGGCTGGCGAGCAACGCACCCCCGATGGCCGCCAGGGCCACGACACCCACCCCGTACGCCACCAACTGCGCCTCCAGATCGTCCAGTTCGGCCTGCTCGTGGGACAGTGAACGCCGTACGGACAGCACGTGCTCCCCGCCCACCGGCCGGGCCGCCCACACCGTCGGGTGCTCCCCGCCCAGGTCGAGCCAGGTCGTGCGCCGACCCGCGAGGGCCGCCTCCCGGAGCCCCGGCGGCAGGTCCGGGCAGTCGATCCGCGCGTCGACCTCCCCGACCCTGCCGAAGTCGAGCCCGCCCGTCAGCTCGTACACCTGCCGTACCCGGACCAACTGGGCC
Organism: Streptomyces sp. NBC_00513; assembly: GCF_041431415.1. GTDB lineage: Bacteria > Actinomycetota > Actinomycetes > Streptomycetales > Streptomycetaceae > Streptomyces. Next base: position 2,785,460 of record NZ_CP107845.1, on the reverse strand, counting down.
ACGGCGCCCGCCCGCGCGGCCTCTCCGACCTGACGGACCCGGGCGTCGTGGATCAACAGGCCGATGGTGACCGCGACCAGCGAGCACCCCACGGCCAACAGGACGGCGATCTTCCAGCGCAGACCGAGCGCCCCCGGCACGCGTCGCACCCGCGCCCCGAGGCGTCTCACCGGCCCACCCGGCCGTTCGCCCCCGGGGAGGCCCCGGGGGCGAACGGCGCCCCGGACGCACCGCCGAGGCCGCACCCGCCGTAGCGGCGCTCCTCGCTGACGACCGTCATCCGCTGCCCGTCCCACTGGTAGCGGACGGCCTGCTGGGCGCCCGCGTCCGCCGCCGTGCGGATCAGCAGGTCCCGACCGAGGGACTCGACCGCCATCCGCCGGCCCGTCGCGAAGAGGACGGGAACGACCCTCCCGTCCCGCGCCGTGTACACGGTCAGCGCGGTGCGCCCCGACTCCGTGTCGGCCGCGACGATCAGTTCGGGCTTCCCGTCGCCGGTCAGATCCAGGTACACCGGCGGTCGCAGGCCGGGCTCGCCGGGGGCGTCGATCCACCCCCGGGTCGCGTAGTGCGCCATGTTCCGGTCGGCCCGCACGACGGCCGCGACGTCCACCCCCGCCAGCCCGTCCGGGCCCAGGGCGGGGGCGTGCGGCAGCGGCGCCGGGGGCGTGCGCCCGTCGCCGGCCTCCGCGCCCGGGGAACGGGGGGAGTCGTCGACCCAGGCCCGCCAGAGCGGTTCGGGTCGGGGCTGGGTGGAAACCGGGGGAGCCGGCTCGCCCGCGGCGAGTCCGCCGGGCGAGGCGCAGCCGCCCGCCACCGCGGCGAGGGCGCACAGCAGCAGGGCGGCGAGGGAGCGGTGGGTCGATCGCGTCATGGAGGAGGGCAGCCGTGGGGTGGGGGACGGGCGGAATCCGATGATGGACGGGGCCCGTCACGGGGACCGGGAGATTGTGTAACAGCGGTGCGTACGGTGGGATCGAGCGGGGGAAGTCGGGTCTTTCGGCCCGGGTCCGACCCCGCCGAACGTCCAGTGGAACCCGAAGGAGCACCCCGTGACATCGGTCGATCGGCCGGAATCGGCCGGATCACCCCTGCCGTTCTTCGTGTACGGCACCCTGCGCCCCGGCGAGGTCAACCACGACCTGTTCCTGCGGGGCCGGGTCGCCGCCGAGGAGCCCGCCACGCTGCCGGACGCCGCTCTCTACGGAGGCCCCGGATATCCGTACGCCGTCGCGCGCCCCGGCTCCGCGATACGCGGCGAGCTGATCACCCCGGCCCCCGGCCGGTACGCGGAACTGCTGGTCGCGCTCGACCTGCTGGAGGAGTACGAGGGACCGGACCGGCCGGGCAACCTGTACGACCGGGTCGTCCGCGAGGCCCTGCTCGCGGACGGCACCCCGGTGCCCGCGTGGGTGTACCTGGCCTCCCCGCTGCTCGCCCGGGACCTGGCCGCCTCCGGCACCGAGATCCCCGGCGGCGACTGGCTCGGCCGCTGACCGGCCCCACCCGACCGAGGGGAGGGGCGCCGCGGGACTACAGCCCCTCGGCACCCCGGTTGCGCAGCCGCCGACCGTACTGCTGGAGCACCCACAGCTCCTCCTGGACCGCCGCGTGCTGCTCCGGCGGGGCCTGTGGGCTCAGGCGGGTCAGCGTGCCCTGGATCTCCAGGACCCGGCGGTCGACGGCGCGCAGGCGGACCTGCACCAGCTGGACCCCGGCGTAGATCTCGTCGACCGTCTTGGCGTGGATGGCCTCCACCGCCAGCTCCGTGACCATCGCGCGGACGGTGTCGTTCGGCGCGGCCTCGCGGACCCGGGCCAGGTAGTCGTCGGTGTCCTGGGAGGCACCGCCCGCGTCCTGGATGGCCTGGCGGACCGCCGCGTAGGGCGGGGCGGTGAACTCGTCGATCCCGTACGCGTCGAACGCGGGGGAGACCAGGGCCGGCCGCTGGAGCGCCAGCTTGAGCAGTTCCCGCTCGGTGCGGTGGGCGGGGCTGCGCAGGTTCAGCGCGGGCCCGCCGCCGGGCGGCGCCGGCGCGGAGGGGGCGGCCGCCTCCCGGGGGCGACCCCGGCCCTGCTGCTGCGGCTGGTTGCCGCGCTCGCGCGCCCACCGCGCCAACTGGGCGACCCGCTTGACGACGAACTGCTCGTCGAGGATGCCGAGCATGCCGGCCAGTTGGACCGCGGACTCGTGCTGGATCGAGAGGTCCTTGATGCTGGCGACGACCGGCGCCGCCTCGGCCAGCGCGGCCGCGCGCCCCGCCGGGTTCTCCAGGTTGTGCCGGGACACGATGTGCCGCAGGGCGAACTCGAACAGCGGGGTCCGGGCCTCCACCAGCCCCGACACGGCGGCGTCGCCCTGCGCCAGACGCAGGTCACAGGGGTCCATGCCGCCGGGGGCGATGGTGATCGAGGTCTCGGCCGCGAACTTCTGGTCGTCCTCGAAGGCGCGCAGCGCCGCCTTCTGGCCGGCGGCGTCGCCGTCGAACGTGAAGATCACCTCGGCCGTGGCGTTGTCCATCAGCAGGCGTCGGAGGATCTTGATGTGGTCCCCGCCGAAGGCGGTGCCACAGGTCGCGATGGCCGTGGTGACCCCGGCCATGTGGCAGGCCATGACGTCGGTGTAGCCCTCGACGACCACGGCCCGGGAGGTCTTGGCGATCTCCTTCTTGGCCAGGTCGATGCCGTAGAGGACCTGGGACTTCTTGTAGATCGCGGTCTCGGGGGTGTTCAGGTACTTGGGGCCGTTGTCGTCGTCGCGCAGCTTGCGCGCGCCGAAGCCGACGACCTCGCCGCTGATGTCGCGGATCGGCCACATCAGCCGGCCGCGGAAGCGGTCGATGGGCTTGCCGCTGCGGCTGTCCTGGGCCAGCCCGGAGGTGATCAGTTCCTTGTCGGTGAAGCCCTTGCCGCGCAGGAACCGGGTCAGGTGGTCCCAGCCGGCCGGGCTGTAGCCCACGCTGAAGTGGGTGGCGGCCGCCTGGTCGAAGCCGCGCTCCGCCAGGAACTTGCGGCCGATCTCGGCCTCGGCGCTGTCGAGCTGCTCCACGTAGAACTGCGCGGCGGCCTTGTGCGCCTCGACCAGGCGGATGCGCTCGCCCCGGCCGCTGGTGCCGGCGGTGTAGCCGCCCTCCTCGTACCGCAGGGTGATGCCGGCCTGGCCCGCGAGCCGTTCGACCGCCTCCGAGAAGGAGAGGTGGTCGATCTTCATGATGAAGTCGAGGGTGTCCCCGCCCGCCTGGCAGCCGAAGCAGTGGTACAGCCCCTTGCCGGGGCTGACCTGGAAGGACGGGGACTTCTCGTCATGGAAGGGGCAGAGGCCCTTGAGGTTGCCGCCGCCCGCGTTGCGGAGCTGGAGGTAGTCGGAGACCACGGCGTCGATCGGGACCGCGTCCCGTACCGCCTTCACGTCGTCGTCGTTGATCCGTCCTGCCACCCGTGAAGTCTACGGCCGGGCGGAGGCAATCCCGTCAGGCCCCCTCCGCCACCACCAGGGAGGAAAGCGGAACCGACGGGTCCGAAAGCCTGCCCGGGTCCACCGGGGCCTTCGACCTGATCAGCGCCTGGATGTGCTCGGTGACGTCCCACACGTTCACGTTCATCCCGGCCAGCACCCGGCCGTCGGACAGCCAGAACGCGATGAACTCCCGCTTCCCCACGTCCCCGCGGATCAGCACCTGGTCGTACCCGCCGGGCGGCGCGTACCCCGAGTACTCCAGGCCCACGTCGTACTGGTCGGAGAAGAAGTACGGCACCCGGTCGTAGGAGACCTGCTGCCCCAGCATCGCCCGCGCCGCGGCCGGACCGCCGTTGAGGGCGTTCGCCCAGTGCTCCACCCGCAGCCGGGTCCCGAGCACCGGGTGGTGCGCCGCCGCCACGTCCCCGACGGCGAACACGTCCGGGTCGGAGGTCCGCAGCGACGCGTCCACCGCGATCCCGCCGCCGTGCTCCCGGTCGATCAGGGCCAGACCCGAGGTCTCGGCCAGCGCGGTGCGCGGCGCCGCGCCGATCGCCGAGAGCACCGCGTGCGCCGGGTGCTCCTCGCCGTCGTCGGTCCGGGCGGCCAGCACCATCCCGTCGTGCCCGACGATCTCGGTGAGCCGGGAGCCGAAGTGGAAGCGGACCCCGTGCTCGGCGTGCAGGTCCGCGAAGAGCCGGCCGATCTCCGGGCCGAGCACCGCGTGCAGCGGAGTCGCCTCCGGCTCGACCACGGTCACCTCGGCGCCGTACCCGCGGGCCGCCGCCGCGACCTCCAGGCCGATCCAGCCCGCGCCCGCGATCAACAGGTGGCCGTTGTCCCGGCCCAGGCCGGCCAGGACGTTGCGCAACCGCTCGGCGTGCGCGAGCCGCCGCAGGTGGTGCACGCCGGCGAGACCGGTGCCCGGGATGTCGAGGCGGCGCGGCTCCGCACCGGTCGCCAGCAACAACTTGTCGTAGTGCAGCGCGGTGCCGTCGCCCAGCACCACCTTCTTCGCGTCCCGGTCGAGCTGCACCGCGGGCTGCCCCAGATGCAGCTCGATGTCCGAGCGCGCGTACCAGGACGGCTCGTGGACGAAGACGCTCTCGCGCTCCTCCTTGCCCGCCAGGTAGCCCTTGGACAGCGGAGGCCGTTCGTAGGGATGCTCACGTTCGTCGCCGATGAGGATCACCCTGCCGGTGAACCCCTCGGTCCGCAGCGTCTCGGCCGCCTTTGCCCCGGCCAGTCCCGCGCCGACGATGACGAATGTTCGGTGTGCGTCGACCACCTGATGCCTCCTCATAACCTCTCCGCCACATGCGACCACATGCGAGCGTCCCGCACTGAGCCTGCCCCGTGAAGGGGGAATGGCCCGATCGGCTCACCCTTCGGAGCGTCAGGGCCTTCTGGTGAGACGGGCGTGAAGGGAGCGCGCGGACGCGTCGGTGAGGCAGGCGATCTGGTCGACGACCGCGCGCTTGCGGGCCTTGTCGTCCGTCGCCGCGTCGAAGATCGCCCTGAACTGCGGTTCCAGGCCCTCGGGCGCGCGGGCGCTGAGCGCCTCCGCGAGTTCGGCCAGGACGACGCGTTGGTCGGCGCGGACCCGCTCCTGTTCGTCGCGCTGCATCACGTACAGGTCCGCGACCGCCTTGAGGACGGCGCATTCGTTGCGGGCCTCGCGCGGCACCACCAGTCCGGCGGAGTAGCGGGTCAACCGGCCCGGTCCGTGGGCCTCCCGGGTCGCGGTCTCGGCGGCCGTGCAGAAACGGCCGATCAGTTGGCTGGTGGCGTCCTTCAACCGGGCCTGGGCGATGGCGGAACCGTCGTAGCCGTGCGGCCACCACTCCTGCTCCATCAGCCGGTCCAGGGCCTCGCGCAGCTCCTCGGGCGCGGTGTCGGCCGGCACGTACCGACCGATGGCGACCTGCCAGATCGTGGCGCGCTCGGGCTCCGCGAAGAGCAGGTTCGGGTCGAGGTGGCCGGCGTGCAGACCGTCCTCGAAGTCGTGGACGGAGTACGCCACGTCGTCCGCCCAGTCCATGACCTGGGCCTCGAAGCACTTGCGGTCGGCGGGCGCGCCCCGGCGCAGCCACTCGAAGACGGGCAGGTCGTCCTCGTACGCGCCGAACTTCACCGAGCCCGGGTCGGTGGGGTGGTCACCGCGGGCCCAGGGGTACTTGGTGGCGGCGTCCAGGCAGGCCCGGGTCAGGTTCAGGCCGACGCTGACGAGTTCGCCCGACACGGGATCGGGCACGAACCGCTTGGGTTCCAGGCGGGTCAGCAGCCGCAGCGACTGGGCGTTGCCCTCGAAGCCGCCGCAGTCCTTCGCGAACTCGTTCAGCGCCTCCTCGCCGTTGTGGCCGAACGGCGGGTGGCCCATGTCGTGCGAGAGGCAGGACGCCTCGACCAGATCGGGATCGCAACCGAGGGCCAGCCCGAGCTCCCGGCCGATCTGGGCGCACTCCAGCGAGTGCGTCAGCCGTGTACGAGGACTCGCGTCCCAGTCGTACGAACGCGTGCCCGGGGTGACGACCTGCGTCTTGCCGGCGAGCCGGCGCAGCGCGGCGGAGTGCAGCACACGGGCGCGGTCCCGCTGGAAGGCGGTCCGGCCGGGCCGTTTGTCGGGCTCGCCGGCCCAGCGCTCGGTGTCGGCCGGGTCGTACGCGTCGACGGGACGGGCGGGTGCGGTGGTGCCTTCCAAGCCTTCCATGGTTCAGACGGTAACCGGAACCACCGTCACGGCGGGACTTTGCGGACATCCCCTCTACGCGACGGCCCGCTCCAGGGGTCGTTCCCGGCGGGCCAGGGCCTCCTCGTACCGTCGCACCACCAGGCGGGCCAGCGCCGGGTGCGCGCCCAGCGGCGCGGCGGCCGGCCCGCTCGCGGCGGCCGCGCTCGCGGTGGCGAACCGGCCGGGAGCGGTGAAGTACGAGGCGACGGCGACCCGGCGCCCGGTCCGGAGCGACAGCGCCCGCACGGCTTCGGGCACGCTCGGCGCGGCGGCCGAGGCGTGGCCCGGGACCACGGCGACCCCGCCGAGGCGCTCGGAGAGCAGGGCCGCGCCGAGGCTGACGTCGGCGGCGGCGTCGGGGTCGCGAGAACCGGCCGAGGCCAGCACGACGGGCGTGCCGGGGCTCCAGCCCGCCTCCAGCAGCCGCTCGTACAGGGCCTCGACCAGCAGGGGATGCGGGCCGAGCGGCTCGGCGACCCGGGTCCGCAGGTGGCCGGCCCGGGCGGCGGCCGCGGGCAGGTCCCGCTTGACGTGGTGCCCCCGGCTGAGCAGCAGCGGCACCAGGACGGCCTCGCCGGTGGCGCGGTCGAGGGTGTCGTCGAGCAGGGGCCGGTTCAGCTCGACGTGCCCCAGCCGGACATCGAGCCGGGGGCGGAGCTCACGGACCCGTTCGAGCAGGGCCTCGATGGTGGGCAGGGCACGAGGGTCGCGGCTGCCGTGGGCCACGGCGACGAGGGTGGGCTGCATGCGTGGACTCCGTGGTGCCGGGCCCCCGGGCCGTGCCGGGGGCGCAATCCGCTGAGCTGCGTGCCGAGCTGCGCGGTGATCCGCGTCAGCAGCTCCGCGGCGGTGGCGGGAGGGAGGGGGAGGGACTGGTACTCGGGAGGGTGCGCCGACTCCGTCATGAACCGATCCTGCGGGGCCGAGGTTGCCGGGGCGTTGCGCCGGGGTGACGGGTCTTTACCGGCTGCTCACCGGTACCGGTCGGGCGCTGTGCTTTCCGCGCGGCGCCGGTGGGAGGCGCGCGCCGGTGGGTGGCGCACACCGGGTGGGTGGCGCGCGCCCGGGGCGGTCGCCGAAACCGCGCGCCCCCTCCCGGCGTCCTGATCAGGGACACATCCGAGGGCACCACCGGGGGGACAGTCATGCGTGGGATCGGGAAGAGGCCGAGGCTGCCGCTGCGCACCGTCACGGCGCGGCGGCGGGCCGTGCAGGCCGTCATGGTCGGCTGCGTGCTCGCGTTGCTCCCCTCGGCCTGGACGCACGCCGCCGCCGCGCCGCGACTGCGGACCACGGCCGACGCGCCGGCGGCCGACGTGGCCGTGGTGTTCGGGGCCGGACTGTGGAACGGCAGACCGACCCCCTACCTGGCCGACCGGCTCGACGCGGCCGCCGAGTTGTACCGCGCCGGCAAGGTCAAGGTCGTCCTGGTCACGGGCGACAACAGTCGCGAGGAGTACGACGAGCCCGACGCGATGCGCACCTACCTCACCGGGCACGGGGTGCCGGACGACCGGGTCGTCAGCGATTACGCCGGCTTCGACACCTGGGACTCCTGTGTCCGCGCCAAGGAGATCTTCGGGGTGCACCGGGCGGTGCTGATCAGCCAGGGCTTCCACATCCGGCGGGCCGTCGCCCTGTGTCAGGCCGCGGGCGTGGACTCGTACGGGGTCGGGGTCGCCGACGTACACGATTCCACCTGGTACTACGGCAGCACCCGCGAGGTCTTCGCGGCCGGCAAGGCGGCGCTGGACGCGACCCTGCGGCCCGAACCGCGCTTCCTGGGACCGAAGGAGGAGGGGGTGTCGCGGGCCCTGGCCGCTCTGGCAGACTGACGCGACCGTCGGGGTATGCCGATTAGTCATATGCCGATCCGTCGTGTGCGTCAGGGGTGAGGAACCGTGGCTGTTGTGGATCTGACCGGCAAGGTCGTCGTCGTCACCGGCGGAGCCCGAGGGTTGGGCGCGGCCACCGCGCGGGCCGTCGTCGACGGCGGCGGCAAGGTGCTGATCACCGACGTGCTGGAGACGGAGGGCGCCGAGACCGCCGCCCAACTGGGCGACGCGGCCCGCTTCCAGAGGCACGACGTGACCAGCGAGGCCGACTGGACGGCGGCGCTCGACCACGCGCTCGCCGAGTTCGGCCGCGTCGACGGACTGGTCAACAACGCCGGCGTGGCCACCGGCCGGCTCCTGGAACACGAGAGCGTCGAGGACTTCCGCCGGGTCGTCGACATCAACCTGGTCGGCACCTTCATCGGCATCAAGACCGCGATCCCGCTGCTGCGCGCGAACGGCGGCGGCTCCATCGTCAACATCTCCTCCGCCGCCGGCCTCACCGGCCTGGCCCTGACCGCCGGCTACGGGGCCTCCAAGTGGGGCGTGCGCGGCCTGTCGAAGATCGGCGCGGTCGAACTCGCCGAGGCACGGATCCGCGTCAACTCCGTGCACCCCGGCATGACGCTCACCCCGATGACCGCCCCGGTCGGCATCGAGGCCGGCGACGGCAACTACCCCGGCACCCCGATGGGCCGCGTCGGCGCCCCCGAGGAGATCGCCGCCGCCGTCGCCTTCCTGCTCTCCGACTCCGCCGGATACATGACGGGCGCCGAACTCGCCGTGGACGGCGGCTGGACGGCCGGCCTCACCGTGAAGTACCTGACGGGCCGGTGACCCCCGCCCGGCGGGGCACCGGGCGGAACGCCCCACCCCGCCGGCCGGCCTCCCGCCACGTCACGCGCCGCGCTCCGCGCAGGTCGGCGCCGCAGCCGCCGACCACCCGTCTCGGACATCCGTCCGATCCGCATCGGGGTTCCCGCCAGGGGGTAACCATCGGTCACGCACCGGACTCAGAAAGTGCTCGCACGCCCCTCGTGGCGGCGATGTGTCGTACCCCACACTGAGGTGCGGTGCCCCCGTCCTCGGAGCCCTGGAGGTCGCCCCCGTGCAGACCCGGACCCTGACCGTGAACGTGAGTCACCCCGCTCGGGCCGACGAACCCGTCGAGGCGCAAGCCGAAGCCGTCGACGACGAGCCCGAGGTCTTGGAGCTGATCGAACCGGTGCCCGAGCAGCGCAGGCGCAGCGCGGACAGCGGGAGCGGGGCGGGACCCTCCGCCGACCTCTTCCGACAGTACCTGCGCGAGATAGGCAGGATCCCGCTGCTCACCGCGGCGGAGGAAGTGGACCTGGCGCGACGCGTCGAGGCCGGACTGTTCGCCGAGGAGAAGCTGGGCAACACCCCCGGCCTCGACCTCCAACTCACCCTCGACCTGGACAAGCTCGTCGTCATGGGACGGATGGCCAAACGCCGCCTCATCGAGTCCAACCTGCGCCTCGTCGTCTCCGTGGCCAAACGCTACGTGGGCCGCGGGCTCACCATGCTCGACCTGGTCCAGGAGGGGAACCTCGGCCTGATCCGGGCCGTCGAGAAGTTTGACTACGCCCGCGGCTACAAGTTCTCCACCTACGCCACCTGGTGGATCCGGCAGGCGATGTCCCGGGCCCTCGCCGACCAGGCCCGGACCATCCGCGTCCCCGTCCACGTCGTGGAACTGATCAACCGCGTCGTACGCGTCCAGCGCCGCATGCTCCAGGAACGCGGATACGAGCCCACCGCCGAAGAGGTCGCCGTCCACCTCGAACTGACCCCCGAGCGGGTCCTGGAGGTACTCCGTCTCGCCCAGGAGCCGGTCTCCCTGCACGCCCCGGTGGGCGAGGAGGACGACGTGGCCCTCGGCGACCTCATCGAGGACGGGGACGCCACCTCGCCCATGGAGTCGGCCGCCTTCTTCCTGCTCCGCGAGCACCTGGAAGCCGTGCTCTCGACCCTCGGCGAGCGCGAACGCAAGGTCGTCCAACTGCGCTACGGCCTGGCCGACGGCCGGCCGCGCACCCTTGAGGAGATCGGCCGGATCTTCGGCGTGACCCGCGAACGGATCCGCCAGATCGAGTCCAAGACCCTCAACAAGCTGCGCGACCACGCCTTCGCCGACCAGCTCCGCGGCTACCTGGACTGACGCGCCCGTCCGCCCGGACCGCACGCGACCCGGACGGACGAGCCCGGACACGCCGAAGGGGTGCCCCCTCGACGAGGGCACCCCTGACACCACCGCGACGAGCCCGCCCGGTCAGTCGACCTCGGCCACCGCCTGCGCGAACTGCGCCGCGTACAGCCGCGCGTAGGCGCCGTCCGCAGCCAACAGCTCCTCGTGGGTGCCCTGCTCCACGATCGACCCGCTCTCCATCACCAGGATCACGTCCGCGTCGCGGATCGTGGACAGCCGGTGCGCGATGACGAAGGACGTACGGCCGTGCGCGAGACGCGCCATGGCCTTCTGGATCAGCACCTCGGTACGGGTGTCCACCGAACTGGTCGCCTCGTCGAGCACCAGGATCACCGGATCCGACAGGAACGCCCGCGCGATGGTGATCAGCTGCTTCTCGCCCGCGCTGACCCCCGCGCCCTCGTCGTCCAGCACCGTGTCGTAGCCGTCCGGCAGGGTGCGGATGAACCGGTCCGCGTGCGCCGCCCGCGCGGCCTCCTCGATCTCCTCGCGGGTCACCTCGCGCGAAGCACCGTAGGCGATGTTCTCCGCGATGGTGCCGCCGAACAACCAGGTGTCCTGGAGCACCATGCCGATCCCGCTCCGCAGCTCCTCGCGGGTCATCTTCGCGATGTCCACCCCGTCCAGGGCGATCTCGCCGCCCGTGACCTCGTAGAACCGCATCAGCAGGTTGACCAGCGTGGTCTTCCCGGCGCCCGTCGGGCCGACGATCGCGACCGTGTGACCCGGCTCGACCGTCAGCGAGAGGTTCTCGATCAGCGGCTTGTCCGGCTCGTAGCGGAAGGCGACCTTGTCCAGGGTGACCTGGCCGCGCAGCGACTCCGGACGCTCCGGGACCTCCGCGTCCGGCTCCTGCTCCTCGGCGTCGAGCAGCTCGTACACCCGCTCCGCCGAGGCCACGCCGGACTGCACCAGGTTCGCCATGGAGGCGACCTGCGTCAGCGGCATCGAGAACTGGCGCGAGTACTGGATGAAGGCCTGCACGTCACCGATCGACAGGGTGCCCGAGGCCACCCGCAGACCGCCGACGACCGCGATCAGCACGTAGTTGACGTTCGAGATGAAGAACATCACCGGCTGCATGATGCCGCTGACCAACTGCGCCTTGAACGAGGCCTTGTACAGCTCCTCGTTCTCCGCGGCGAAGACCGCCGCGGACTCCTTCTGCCGCCCGAAGACCTTGACCAGGTTGTGCCCCGAGTACATCTCCTCGATGTGCGCGTTGAGCGTGCCCGTGGTCTTCCACTGCGCCACGAACTGCGGCTGCGACTTCTTGCCGATCTTCGCCGCGACGAAGATCGAGATCGGCACCGTCACCAGCGCGACCAGCGCCAGCAGCGGCGAGATCCAGAACATCATCGCCAGCACGCCGACGATCGTCAGCAGCGAGTTCAGCAACTGCCCCATCGTCTGTTGGAGGGTCTGCCCGATGTTGTCGATGTCGTTCGTCGCCCGGCTGAGCACCTCGCCGCGCTTCTGCTGGTCGAAGTACGACAGCGGCAGCCGCGACAGCTTCGCCTGGAGCTCCTCGCGCATCCGGTACACGGTGCCGTTCATGACGTGGTTCGACAGCCGCGTCGCCACCAGCATCAGCAGACCCGCGAGGGTGAACACCACCAGCGCCCAGATCGCCACGACCCCGACGGCACCGAAGTCGATGCCCTGCCCCGGCGTGAAGGCGGTCCCGGACAGCATGTCCGCCATGCCGTCCTGGCCCTTGGCGCGCAGGTCGTCCAGCGCCTGCTGCTTCGTGATCCCGGCGGGCATCTGCCGGCCGACGATCCCCGCGAACACCAGGTCGGTGGCATGACCCAGGATCTTCGGGCCGACCACCGTGAACGCGACGCTGCCTATGACGGCGACGACCATGCCCCACAGCTTGACCCGGTCCTGTGCGAGCTGCCCCAGCAGCCGCTTGCCCGACCCCTTGAAGTCCATGGACCGCTGGGTCGGCCCCATCATCATTCGTCCTCCGGGCCCGCTCACGCCGCCTCCGCCTCCGTCAGCTGGGAGAGCACGATCTCCCGGTAGGTCTCATTGCCGGCCATCAACTCGTGATGGCGTCCCTCGCCCACCACCCGGCCCTCGTCGAGGACGATGATCCGATCGGCGTCACGGATCGTGGACACCCGCTGGGCGACGATGACCACGGTCGCGTTCTCCGTCTCGCGGGACAGCGCCGCGCGCAGCGCCGCGTCCGTCGCGTAGTCCAGCGCCGAGAAGGAGTCGTCGAACAGGTAGATCTCCGGACGCTGCACGAGCGTGCGGGCAATCGCCAACCGCTGCCGCTGACCGCCGGAGACATTGGTGCCGCCCTGGGAGACGGGCGCTTCGAGGCCCCCCTCCAGCGCGGACACGAAGTCCTTGGCCTGGGCCACCTCCAGCGCCTGCCACAGCTCCTCGTCCGTGGCGTCCGGGCGCCCGTAGCGCAGGTTGGAGGCCACGGTGCCGGAGAACAGGTACGGCTTCTGGGGCACCATGCCGACCGTCCTGGCCAGCAGCTCCGGATCCAGCCGGCGCACGTCCTCCCCGTCGACCAGCACCTCGCCGCCGGTCGCGTCGAACAGCCGGGGGACCAGCCCCAGCAGCGTGGACTTGCCGCTGCCCGTGGAGCCGATCACCGCCGTCGTCTCGCCGGGACGGGCCACCAGGTCGACGCCGCGCAACACCGAGGCCTCGGCGCCGGGGTAGCGGAAGTCGGCGCCGCGCAGCTCCAACTGCCCGTGCCGCCGCAGCTCGCGCACCGGGTCGGTGGGCGGGACCACGCTGGACTCGGTGTCCAGGACCTCCTGGATGCGCTCGGCGCAGACCTCGGCGCGCGGCACCATCATGAACATGAAGGTGGCCATCATCACGGACATGACGATCTGCATCAGGTAGGCGAGGAAGGCCGTCAACTGGCCGATCTCCATGCCGCCGCTGTCCACGCGCATCGCGCCGAACCAGATGACGGCGACGCTGGAGATGTTCACCACGACGATGACGACGGGGAACATCAGCGCGAGCAGCTTCCCCGAGGCCAGCGAGACTCCGGTGAGCTCGGCGTTCGCCTCCCGGAAGCGCTCCTTCTCGTACGCGTCGCGAACGAAGGCGCGGATCACGCGGTTGCCGGTGATCTGCTCGCGCAGCACCCGGTTCACGATGTCCAGGCGGGTCTGCATCTTCCGGAACAGCGGACGCGTCCTGAAGACGATCGCGCCGACCGACAGGCCGAGGATCGGGACGACGGCGAGCAGGACCCCGGACAGCTTCACGTCGAGCGACAGCGCCATCGCGATGCCGCCGACGCACATGATCGGCGCCGAGACCATCAGCGTGAAGGTCATCAACGCCAGCATCTGGACCTGCTGGACGTCGTTCGTCGTACGGGTGATCAGGGACGGGGCGCCGAACTGGCCGAGCTCACGCGCGGAGAAGCTCTGCACGCGGTCGAAGACGGCGGCCCGGACGTCCCGGCCGAGCGCCGCGGCGGTGCGGGCGCCGTAGTAGACGGCCCCGATGTTGCAGGCGAGCTGGACGAGCGAGACACCGAGCATCAGAGCGCCGAAGCGCAGGATGTAGCCGGTGTCACCGTTGACGACACCGTTGTCGATGATGTCGGCGTTGAGCGTGGGCAGGTAGAGGCTCGCACTGGTCTGCAGCAGTTGCAGCAGCACCAGCAGGGCGATGGGTTTCCGGTACGGACCCAGGTGGGTCCGCAGAAGTCGTATGAGCACGCGCAGGCTCCGGTCGGCAAGATCGAGGGGGTTCGCTCCATCTTCGGCCAATCGGGTGCCCGATCCCCACCCGTTTTCGCAAAGGCAGGTCAAAAGGACCAGACCGTCTCGGCCCCCTCGCGACCGCCGACCGGGCGCCCGCCCGTCCCGGGCCGAGGCCTAGAACGCCCCGGGGTGGATCTGCTCGCGCGTCGCGACGTACTGGCGGCGCACCGCCTGCCAGGCCGGGTAGTCCTCGCCCGGCTCGAAGACCTGCGCCGCCGGACCCGGCCAGAGCGGCGGGGTGTGCGGCGCGAGGGTGCCCCGCGCCACACCGAGGGCCCACGCCGCCTGGCGGGCGGCGCCCAGTGCCGCGTAGTCGGCCGGCGCCGGGACCACGATCTGCGTCCCGAACAGGCCCGGCGCCGCCGCCTGCACGGCGGGCAGCTCGGCCGCCGCGCCCAGCAGGAACACCCGACGGATCTCCACCCCGCGGTGCCGCAGGATGTCGAGGGCGTCGGCCAGACCGCACAGCATGCCCTCGAAGGCGGCCCGCGCCAGGTGCTCCGGCTTCATGGAGTCCCGCCGAAGCCCGGACAGGGTGCCGGCGGCCTGCGGCAGGTTCGGCGTCCGCTCGCCCTCCAGGTACGGCAGCAGTACGAGGCCGTGCGCACCCGGAGTCGACTTCAGCGCCAGCGCGCTCAACCCCTCCAGGTCGGTGCCGAGCATCTCGGCGGTGCCGCGCAGGGTCCGTACGGCGTTGGAGACGTTCACCACCGGCAGGTGCATGCCGCCCGCGTCGGCGAGCGAGGTGATCAGGCCGCCCGGGTCGGGCAGCGCCTGGTGGTGCACGGCCATCACCGAGCCGGAGGCGCCCAGCGACACGACCGCGTCGCCCAGACCGAGGCCCAGCCCGAGGGCGGCGGCCATGGTCTCGCCGGTCCCGGCGGATATCAGCAGCCCCTCGGGAGTGGTGCCGGCGGCGTCGGCCGGGCCCAGCACCTCGGGCAGCAGTGCCTGATGCCCCAGGGCCAGTTCGACCAGGTCGGGGCGGTAGGTGCCGGTGGCCGTCGACCAGTAGCCGGTGCCGGACGCGCCGCCCCGGTCGGTGGTGCGGCGGGCGGGCCGGCCCAGCAACTGCCACACGAGCCAGTCGTGCGGGGACATCAACACGGCCACCCGGCGCGCCGCCTCGGGCTCGGTACGTGCCAGCCAGGCCAGCTTCGAGATCGGCTGCGCGGAGTGCGGGACGCAGCCCACGGCCTCGGCCCAGCCCCGACGACCGCCGAGCACCTCGATCAGGTCGGCCGCGGCGACCTGCCCGCGCTTGTCGTTTCCGATCAGTGCCGGACGCACGAGGGCGCCCTGCGTGTCCAGGGGGAGCAGGCCGTGCTGCTGCGCGGAGACCCCTATGGCCTGGACCCCTTCGAGGAGACCGCCGCCGGCCGCCTCGCCGAGCGAGAGCAGCCACGCCTGGGGGTCCGTCTCGTGGGGGTTCGTGCCCCCCGGTTCGCCCGTCGGCTGCGGGTGGGGCGCGTAGCCCTGGCGCAACACGGCACCCGTGTCGGCGTCACAGACGACGATGCGAGTGAAGGTGGAAGAGCTGTCCAGCCCGGCGACTATCCCCATGCGGAGAATTCTGCCGCACGGACCGGCGGACTCCGCCGTCGAGGAGGCCTCCCGGCCACGGGCCGCGGAGGCCTCCGGCCGGCCTCAGGTGTTGCTGGTGCCCCAGTCGTCCTCGCCACCGGCGCCGGTGCCCCGACCGCGCAGGTTCCGGACCCGCTCGGCGAACGCCTCCGGCACCGCGTCGCCGACCTTGTCGCTCACCGCGGCGAATGCCTTGCCCGCGTACTGGCGACCGCTGTGACCAGCCGTCTCCGCGGCATTGCGGACCGCCGGGTTCTGCGCGATCTCGCGGGCCGACTTCTTCAGCTGCTCGTACCGCTCGCGCCCGGCCCGGGTCCCGAGCACGTACCCGACGGCCAGTCCGACCGCGAACGTGACCTTGTACCGCATGCCTGTCACCCTTCGTCGTGTGGTGTCCGGCCTGCTGCCGATACCGATTGGCGGAGCACCCCCCTGCTTGCGCTAATCTATGACTCGCAACGGGCGCTCGCCCCCCGGCAAACGCCGGAGGTGGGCTGTTCGGTGCAACGCAGCAATCCCCTGTAGCTCAATTGGCAGAGCAGCCGACTGTTAATCGGCAGGTTACTGGTTCGAGTCCAGTCGGGGGAGCGCGGTCCCCTGTAGCTCAATTGGCAGAGCAGCCGACTGTTAATCGGCAGGTTACTGGTTCGAGTCCAGTCGGGGGAGCAAAGAAGAGGAGGGCCCGCAAGGGTCCTCCTTTTTTTGCCCTGATTCCGGAACCGGGCAGCGCTCGGCGCGGTCTCTCTGGACAGCGAAGCCGATCATGCGAGGCATCCGAGGCAGGAGATCGTATGAGCGGCTATGCTGCGGCAGACGGCGCGCACACATGTACGCGCCACGCCGTAAAGGGGCGGTAGCTCAGCCGGTTAGAGCAGCGGACTCATAATCCGTCGGCCGTGGGTTCGAGTCCCACCCGCCCCACCCAGCGTCCCCAGGCAGAATCGTTCTGACCTGGGGAAACGCGTTTTGTGGGGGCATTGTGCGTGTGGCGTTCGCCTCACGGGGGTGTGGCGAACGCTGGCCTTTGCATATCGAAGACGACCCCTGAACAGCTTTGACCTGGGGCTTTGTGGCGAAGCCTCCGTAAGGGCGTCGCGGGACGGTCCCACGGCCGTTGAGGGGGGCGTCGCACCCCACTCAACTCGCCACATCGGCGCGACATCGCGCCCTCCGCACCCCGCATCGCGCCATGAGCTGGCACCGTGAATGTTGGTGACGTATCATGTTTATGTACATCATGGACTTGTAGTGAGGGGGTGGCTGGTATGTCTGTGACCCAGGTCGATCTCGATGACGAGGCGCTGGCCGAGGCGATGCGGCTCATGGGCGCGTCGACGAAGAAGGAGACGGTCAACGGGGCTCTGCGGGACTACGTGGCGCGCATCAAGCGGCTGGAGGCTGCCGAGAAGCTGGCCGCGCGGGGCGAGCGGGGCGAGTTCGAGGCCGCGGCTGCGGCCCATGCAGCTGCCAAGCGCGCTCGGCGGGCAGCCTTCGAGTGATCACGTACCTCCTCGATACGTCCGCCCTGTGGCATCTCTTCCGTACGCCGGGTGCGTTGCGGTCGTGGGAAGGGCACATCGCTGCTGGCGTGTTCCATATTTGCGAGCCCACGAGGGCGGAGTTCCTCTACTCGGCTACAAGCCCGGCCCACCGGGACGAGTTGGCCGAAGAGCTGGATGATCTCTGCCATCTCTCGCCGGTTCCCAAGAGCGCATGGCGCTGGGTCGAAACCGCGCAGTACAAGCTCACCCAGCGAGCACAGCACCGCGCCGCCGGAGCCATCGACCTCTTGGTATGTGCGACAGCGGTCCATCACGGGCACACGGTGCTTCACGTGGACAACGACTTTGCCACGGTGGCGGCGGTCCTCAAGGAAGTGCAGCAGCGGGACGTACGCGCCTGACTTTTTGTTGATTTCGAACAGTACTCGATCAACTCAAGTGGCCGACTCGACCAAGCAGGGCGTAGGTGTCCACGTAACGGGAGGCAGTACGGCCGGGGCCGCCTTCGCCGGGCGCTATGGAAAGAGGAGTGCTGCACGCGCACCCTGATGCCACAGTTTGCTATGTGGCAGCTACCGCAGAGGGATGGGGGCCCTGGGCGAGGCGATCACGGTCTGCCTCTCCGATCGTGATCGGAGAGGCAGAACCTAGCTGCGCTGTCCGTTGTCGGGGTGCGGACCGGAGGTCTTACCGATGACGGTCCCGTGGAACGTGCTGTCTCGGAAGTCGATGTGGTCGCCGCCGTAGGTGGCTGTGGTTGTGAGGCTGTGAGTGCGGCGCTCCTCAGAGTTGGGGGAGTCGTCGCGTGGCTGCTGTTTGTGGAGGATGGCCATCGCCACCGAGGCCGCCTGTTTGGCGGCCCACTCCTGTGATCCCGACGCATCCGCCGCGTGCTTGTCGGGATTGGCGCGGTCGCTGATGCCCCGGATCACGAGGGCGTCCTGGCCGTTGAGGTGGGCGGCGTGGACGGCGCCAGCGCCTTCCATCTCGATGGCACAGGCATCGTTGTAGTTCTGCCGGATGAACTCGGCGAACGCGGACTTGTCGTCGGCCAGGACGGCGTCACCGCACGCGATCGGTTTGCAGTGGCCGCGTACGTCGCCCTTCATCTCCCGCAGCACCGCACGGGCCGTCTGCACCAGCCGGTGCGTGCCGTTCCACGCTTCGGGTCGGGCTTGGAATCCTTGCGGGGTGTGCTTGCCGCCGTGGACTGCGTATACCTTCGTCCCGATCACGACGTCACCAATTGCGATGTCGTCCTTGAGACCGCCCGCGACCCCTACGAACAGCAGCACTTGCGGGCGGAGCCAGTTGGCGATCTGCGTGGTGAGCGCGGCGCAGTTGACGGCCCCCACGCCCAGCTCTGCGATCGCCACGTTCCAGGACGTGTTCCCGAGCCGGCCTTGTTCCACCCGGGTCCCGTCGTCGTGGACGAGTTCTTCGGCATCCGCCAGGTGGTCCCGTACGGCGTCGTACTCCACCGCAAGCGCGGTGAGGATCACTGCGGTGGGTTGGGTCTTGGGCACGGACCTATGATATCGCCACATCATCACCATACGCGGGCGTTGGGCAGGGAGGATGGGGGCTGTGGCGGAGCCGGAAGAGGGCGTCAGTGTCGGGAAGTTGTTGCTTATCGAGTACCAGAGTGTCAAGGACGAGCAGAAGGCACGTATCGGGTTCCGCGACAACCTTCTCTACGTGACGCTCGCGGTCACCGCCGCGATCATCGCGGCTGCGGCGCAGGCCAAACAGCCATCGATGCTGCTCGCCGTGCCGCCGGTGTGCCTCGTTCTGGGGTGGACGTACCTGGTGAACGACGAGAAGATCTCCGCGATCGGACGGTACGTCCGAGACGAACTGGGCCCCCGTCTGACACAACTGGCAGGTTCCCAAGGTGATTTTGCGGCCTTCGGATGGGAGCAAGCCCATCGCGGCGACGCGCGCCACCGCTCCCGCAAGACCTTCCAGTGCCTGGTGGACTTGACGGCGTTCTGCGCGCTGCCGCTGGCAGGGCTGCTGGTGTTCTGGGCTGGCGGACCGGGCGGCGGGTTGCTTGTCGCACTGTCGGTGCTGGAGGCGCTGGCGGTGGTTGGCCTAGGCATGCAGATCGTGTTGTACGCCAGGCCGGCGCACGGTGCGGCCTGAACCTCTACCCGTTGGCTTACGGCTCCGAGCGGCCCGCCTGTGTGGAACGGGGGAGGGAAGAAGTAGATGAAAGACGCACTGCCGGTGCCGTTTCTGGAGGCGTTTTTGACGGCTTTGGCCGAAGGCGTCGGCGGGGAGGCCGGGCGTCGGCGGGTGGAGGAACTGGCGCGGACGCTGAAACAGGACCCGTACGCTTCCGCGCGAGTGCTTACCGAAGCGGCTACCCAGCCCGCCCAGCAAGAGGCGGTGCGACCCTGGATCGTCCAGGTGGCGGCGGACCTGCTCGCCCCTGATCCGCACATCGCGCAAGCCGTCGCGGAGGCCATGGAGCGGCATATGCAGGACAGCACGGAGACCTTGTATCGAGGGGACCACATCGACTTCCGGGGCGCATTCATCCAAGGCGACGCGGTCGGCCTGCGGTTCGAGTTCCCGCAGAAGGGGCCGGCGGAGCCGGATCCCTGGATGAAACCCGACGACTACCTTCGCCAGGTGAACAAGGGCCGGGTCTACACTCACCGCTGGCGGCTCGTCGGACAGGCACAGCCGAAGGCATGCCTCGTCTCCTTTGCCAGGAAGGAGCAAGGAAGCGTCGCGCTCCTCGTCGGCAGGGGCGGATCCGGGAAGACGAAAGTCGTGACGGCCCTGTGTGAAGCGCTGCGCGACGCAGAGCCCGCCGTCGAAGTACGAGTGCTCGGCCCCGACTCCGTCATCGGCCCCGGCGCGTTCAAGGAGCTGCCGAGCACAGGCGGCCTGCTGGTGATTATCGACGACGCACACAACGACACACTCCCCCTCGACAAGATCGTCTCCGGGGTACGGAACGCCAACGCCTCCGCCAACGTGCTGCTGTCCCTCCGGCCTTACGGCATGGCCCATGCCCGCCGCGCACTGGCCCGTGCTGGCACGCACGTGAGCGACGCCGCCGTGGTCGATATCGAGGACCTGAAGTTTGACGAGGCTCTCTCCCTGGCCGGCGAGATCCTGGACGAAGCGGTACGGCTCCACGCACCGAGGCTCGCCGCAGCGGCACGGGATTGCCCGCTGTTGATCGTCACCGGCGCGGCGCTGATCAACAGCGGAGCCCTGGATCCCCGGAGATTCGAAGGCGACGAGCAACTCCACCTGGAA
The DNA here is from genome assembly GCF_041431415.1 of Streptomyces sp. NBC_00513. Classification (GTDB taxonomy): domain Bacteria; phylum Actinomycetota; class Actinomycetes; order Streptomycetales; family Streptomycetaceae; genus Streptomyces. Next base: position 2,765,085 of record NZ_CP107845.1, on the reverse strand, counting down.
CTCACGGACCGGCTCGCCGAGGCTTTGACCGCCGATCCGGCATCCGGCCAGGTACCCCAGGAACTGCTTTTTTCCCTCGCCGCGTTCCAGCCTGTACGGCTCGCGGAAGAGGAGGTCCGCACGTCGCTGGAAGCCCTGACCGGCTTGCCGTTCGACGTCTTCGCCCGGCACTTGGAGACTCTGGAGAGTGCCGGGGTGGTGCTGAGCCACGGCACCACCGTGCGTTTGGTGCCAGACCTGCTGGGTGACGCCCTGCTCGTCAAGGCAGCGCGTCACAGCAGCACAGGGCTGCCCACGGGCTACCTCGTCAGGGCCATGGAAGCCGGCCAGGGCAGTGCGCTGGCCAACCTGGTGGTGAACACCGGCCGTGTGGAGTGGCAACAGCAGCATGGCACCGGCACCGGCGGGTTGATCGAGCCCTTGTGGGAGCAGATCACGGCAGAGTTCCGCGGCGCGGACGCACGGGAGCGAGCAAGCCTGCTGGAGGTCGTGGCGAAGGTGGCCTTCTTCCAACCACGGCGGGCGATCGACCTGGCCACGTGGGCGGTGGACAACCCCTGTGACCCCGTCACCGCGGAAGTCTGGTTCGGATCGACCCACACCTGGACCGACACGGATGTGCGCTATGCCCTGGCCCCTGTCCTGCAAGCCGCCGCCCATCATCTGGAGTTCCTGCCGCAGGCGGCCACCCTCCTCTGGTGCCTGGGCCGCGACGACCCACGCCCCCTGAATCGATATCCCTCGCACCCCTTGCGGGTTCTGGAGGAACTGGCCGGCCACACCCGCTGGGGCCCCACCGAGTACCAGCGGATCCTCGTCAGCCAGGTCGAGCGCTGGCTGGCCCGCGCACCCTCGACTCTGTCCGTCCACCAGCCGCTGAGTGTGCTCGCCCCTGTGCTGACCACGGAAGACCACGATGAGTTGTGGACGCCCACCACCTGGACCTTGACCTTCCGCCACTACGTGCTGGCCCCTACCAGGGAGGTCCTGGACATGCGCGGAGTGGCGCTGGACCTGGCGTTCGAGGAGCTGGGACACCCGCAGCTCGAACGTGCCTCGGCGGCCCGCTCCCTGATCGGCAACGCCCTCAGCCTGCCACTTGGCGGTTTCGGGCTGACGGTGACGGACGACATGCGACAGCCGTGGATCCCGCACCTCGCGAGCACCGTCGACCGGCTGCACCGCTACATCGTCCAGCACGCTCTGCCTCCGGCAATCCTGGTCGCTGTGCGCACTGAGTTCCGCTGGCTCGCGCAGTACGGCCCCGACGGCCTTCGCCGCCCCGCCGAAGACCTGCTGAGCGCGATCCCCACCTCACCGGACAACGAGCTCGCCCGAGCGCTGCACGGCGGACCGGCCGACCCGGCCGTCTACTCCGCCGTCTCGGATTCGCGTGCGGCGCAAGCCGTTCTGTTCAGCGACGTGATGGCCACTCTCGCTGACTGGGCAGACGATACGATCGCCGCGCGCGTCGACGCCTTGCGCAGCGAGAACGACAGGGTCTTCGGTACCGACAGCGGTCGGGCCCGGTCCTTCATCTGGACGCTGGTCACCCACCGCCCGTCCGTCGGCGAGGCCGTCTGCGAGCAGGCCATGGCGTCGCCCGAGGGTTCGCTGGCGTCGCTGGTGTCGGTCGCTCTCGCTGCGATGGGGCACGCCGCCGGTGACCGCGCGGTCCACTGGGGCCGGACGCTCATGGACTCGGAGAACACCGAACTCACCCGGGAAGTGGCGCAGGCGTTTGGCAACCAGCGCGGTCGCGGCGATCTGCTGGACGGCGAGGAGGACCTGCTGCGGGAACTCGCCACCCACGGGGACAGCATCGTGCGCAGGGCCGCTCTCGGTGCCGTGCACGTCATCGCCGCACAGCACAAGGACCTGGCCGTCGAACTGCTCACCGCATCGCCCGCCGTGGAGACAGCGGACCTCGATGAGTTCGCCCAGGCCATAGCAGGTCCCCCGTACAGCGCGCTGTCCTGGTCGGATCTCTCCGAGGAACAGCAGGGGGTATTCCTCACCGCCCTGGCCGCGGCACCGTCCATCGACGGCTACGAGATCGGCCAGTTCCTCGCAGAACTCGCCCGCACCGAACCCCTCGCCGTCATCGAACTACTCGAAGCCAGGGTGGAAAGCCCACTACACCAAGCGACAGGCATGCACTCCCCCCTGCCCTTCCGCTGGCACGTGACTCCGCCGTTCCGCGATCACGATGACTTCCCACACCTGCTGCGGCAGATTCGTGACTGGATCGCCGCCGACCCGGAGTCCACCCGCAGGCGCTACCTGGGAGTCCACATCTTCGAGCTTGTGGCCGGACCCTACGACGCTCGGGTCACTGACGTGATCGAGGAGTATCTCGACGGCAGCGACCCCGTGAAGATCAGGGTCGCCGCGGCGATGCTGTCCAAGGCCCCCCGGACGCTCGTCTGGGACGTCGGGTTCGTACGCCGCTGCCTGCGTGCTGCGGACCGCCACGGAGACGCCAGCCTGAAGAGAATGGGGGGCGCTCTGTACAACGCCAGCAACAGTGGAATGCGCTCCGGGACACCCGGCCAGCCCTACCCTGAGGATGTCGAGGAACATACGAAGGCCACTGAGCTGGCCGACGGATGCGCCAAGGGCAGCGTCGAGGAAGAGTTCTACCGCGACCTCGCGGAGTCCGCCCTGCACCGTATACAGGAGAAGACAGATGAACTGCCTCCGGACGGCCGCGACTGGTGAGGGCCGGATGCGCGGCCGCCGTTAGTTGTGTGTGCTCGTGCCCGAGGGTCCGAGCACACAGGCGCGGCACTACGCAACGTAACTGCGCGCAGCGGGCGAACATGGGCCAGGGTGTGGGGAGACCAGGGCTACCCACGCAGTGATTCGGGGATGCTGGCGGGGACAGAGCCTTCCCTAAGCTCCGTGGGTCCGGTCGGAGCGCGGGACGCAGATGAAGTGGTGTGGCGAACGCCTAACAGTCCGCGATTGAGCAGGATCGAGGAGGACGCAGCCGGATGGAAACGGATAGATATGTCCGACCCTTCGGCATCTTCGCAGGTGAGACGCGTCACTGAAATGGGTTCGAGTCCCACCCGCCCCACCACGCGCTGGATGTGCAGAAACGATCTGACCAGCATCTCGGCTGGCAGCGTGAGTCACTTCGGTGATCCTGGCGGCCCTCCGGGGCCGCTTTTCGCGTTCCATGGGCGCGGCGGGGACGCAGCGGGGGCGCGGACGCGGGGAGAGTCGTCACCCGGTGCCGACGGAAGCCCTTCGGATGCCTGCCAGGAAGCCGCTCACCGGCTCGTCGCGGCCACTTGCCGATGTGGGGTCGATCAGACTCCTTCTTGGCCGTCATTCCAGGTGATCGACGCCCACGGCCACTTCGCCGTGACGAAGTACACGGGCTCGTTCCCTGCCCGTGAACGTCCCGGTGCGCCGCCCGGCAGACAGCCGCCGGGGAGGACGGGGGCGTTGGTAGCGTCGGCGCGTGCCCCGCCGGCCGGTGCGGCACGCGCCCCGACCGAAAGAGCGTCCCTGATGCCCCCGACCCCGACGATCCGCAGGGCTGTGATCCCCGCCGCCGGACTCGGTTCCCGTCTGCTGCCGCTGACCAAGGCCACGCCGAAGGAGATGCTGCCGGTCGGCGACAAGCCGGTCATCGAGCACACCGTCCGCGAGCTCGTGGCGTCCGGTATCACGGACATCACCATCGTCGTCTCCGGCGGCAAGTCCCTTATCCAGGATCACTTTCGCCCCAACCCCTCCCTGGTCGAGCAGCTGCGCGCCGACGGCAAGGACGCGTACGCCGACGCTGTGGAAGAGGTCGGCGAGCTGGCCCGCCAGGGCCACATCACCTACCTCGACCAGTACGGCCCCTACGGCAACGGCACCCCCGTACTCAACGCCGCCCGCGCCTTCGGGGACGAACCCGTCCTCGTGCTCTGGCCCGATGACGTCTTCGTCGCCCAGGTGCCCCGCGCCCAGCAGCTCATCCACGCCTACGAGAGCACCAACTGCCCGGTCCTGGCCCTGATGCCGATGGAGCCGGCCGACTCCCACCGTTACGGCGTGCCCGTCGTCAAGGAAGACCTCGGCGACGGCCTGATGCGCATCACCGGCCTGGTCGAAAAGCCCAGGCCGGCCGACGCCCCGTCCTCGTACGCGGCGATCGGCGGCTATGTCGTCACCCCCGCCGTCATCGACGAACTCCGCGAGCAGACCCGCCGCTGGTACGAGCACCGCCAGGGCGAGGTCTACCTGACCGACGCCATCAACGCGTACGCGCGGAACCGGGCGGTGTACGGACAGGTCATCTCCGGGCGCTGGTACGACACCGGCAACCCCGCCGACTACCTCGTCGCCCAGATGGCCACCGCCCTGGCCCACCCCGAGTACGGGCCCATCCTGCGCAAGCTCGCCCGCGAACTCGACGACGACACCACGAGCACCACCTGATCCGCCGCTCCCTTCGGGCCGCCAAGCCACGGCGCGCGGCCCGGAGGGAGCACCCATGGCACGCGAGCCCGTCCACGGACCCGCCTCCGCCACCTCGCCGTCGACTCGTCGTGGCGGCCGTGCGAGCCGTCCCGTCTCCGCGAGTGGCCTCCGGCGCGGCGCACTGCCCCCTACCGTCTCGGGCGAAGGCGGAGGCACTCCGGCGATATCACCCGGGTGATGTGCGCACCGCGCGCGCTCCCACCACTCTGAGGTCGCCCGCAGGGCACGGCGCCGACGAACCGCCCGGGAACGGGTCCTTCGAGCGTGTGTCCGCTCCTCGCGCTGCGGGGTGCCGCCCCTGATCTCGGCGCCGGAGTCCAAGGAGAGTGCGGGGTGCGATCGAACCGATCGCGAAGATCGACTTCCAAGCCGACCGTCGGGGCGCGGATGAGGACATTGGCTCCTCTCCCACCGCCCCCGTGCCCCGGCGGTCCTTCCACTGCCGGACGTGACCCGAGGACTTTCGAGCATGCCGATACCAGAGGTGCCTGAGCGCCTGACGATGAGCCCGGCCACCACTGCCGTGTCGCTGCTGTCCCGACGCCTTCCGCCGGCCGCGGCGAACGGCCGGAGCGGCCTTCGGGTACGACGGGAAGTCTCGCGGGGCGGGAGTCGGCGGCTCGCCGCATCCGCGGAGCGCGGAAGGCCGCAGGGGCATGGCTAGCCGGGCATTCGACCTCGACCGGCATCCGGCCCGGGACGACGCGGCCCTTCGCACGGTGATCGAGGACGCCGCGATGGGGCGCTGGGAAGGCGCTCGCGAGCTGCTGTCCTCGACGGGTGCCGACTGGGACAGGCGGATCTTCCGCCTCCAGGTCCTCGCCCGTGGCGGAGTCCGGTTGACGTTCGCCGACACGTGGGCGCAGGCGGAGCCGCGCTCTCCGCACGCCTTGGCCCTGCTGGCCAATGTGTTGGCCTTGCGGTCGATGGCCGGCGGCCGGGGGCGCGGGCTCAACGAGGCGATGCAAGAGGCGTGGAGCACCTGCGATGCCGCCGCCGAGGCCTTGCCGAGCGACCCCTCCCCGTACCTGGTCATGCTCGCGTTGACGCGTTTTCATTCGCCTCCCCGAGACCGCGAATGGCGCGCGACGCTGGAGCAGGTGTGGAAACGGCTGATCGAGTGCGATCCATGGAATCGGGAAGCGCACCACGAACTGCTCACCTATCTCTTCCCCTCCTGGCACGGCACGGGGGGCGAGGTCTTCCACTGGGCGCAGGAGCAGTGCGTCCACGCGCCGCGCGGACTCCCGCTCCACGTGCTGCCGCTGGTCGCCCTCGCCGAATCCCACCGCATGCGCATGGAGGTGGACGGAGACCGCTACGGACTGACGATTCACCCGTGGGTGGACAACCCGTCGACCTGGCAGGCGTGGGAGAACTGGTGGGACTGCCGTGCGCCCAGGCGGCCGCACGCCGCCTTCCACGAGGACGCCAACTACCTCGCGCACGCCTTGTCGTTCGGGGGCAGGCACCTGGAAGCCGCAGATGCCTTCGACGCCATCGGCCCGTACGCGACCGATGTGCCGTGGGGCTACTGCGGCGACGCCGCGAAGCTGTTCCGCCGCCACCGCGGCTGGGCGATGAAGGTGGCCGAGCCCTCGGGGCAGGGCCGAGGTACCCGGCCCTGACTCACCGAACCGCCCCCTGTGTCAGACGTACTCACGATGGACGCACTCACGATGGACGCACTCACGATGAAGGAAGCACCTCCATGCCATTAGAGATCCCCAGCACCATGCAGTCGGAAGAGGAGCGCCTCGCCGAGCTGGGCATCACCCAGACGCTCGACCGCAGCATGAGCGGCCGGCAGAACTTCGCGGTCAGCTTCACGATCATCAGCGTGCTGAGCGGCTGCTTGACCATGTACGCGTTCGGCATGAACACGGGCGGCCCCGCGGTCATCATGTGGGGCTGGGTGCTCGTCGGCCTGATGACCCTGTTCGTCGGCCTGGCCATGGCCGAGGTCTGCTCCTCCTATCCGACGTCGGCCGGCCTCTACTTCTGGGCGCACAAGCTGGCCCCGCGCGAGTCCGCGCCCGCCTGGGCGTGGTTCACCGGTTGGTTCAACACGCTCGGGCAGGTGGCCGTGACCGCCGGCATCGACTTCGGGGCCGCCAGTTTCCTCAACGCCTACCTGAACCTGGAGTTCGGCTACGCCGCCACCCCGGGCCACACCATCACCTTGTTCGGGATCATCCTGCTGCTGCACGGCCTGGTGAACACCTTCAGGGTGCGCATCGTCGGTTTCTTCAACACCGTGTCGGTGTGGTGGCACCTGATCGGCGTCGTGGTGATCGTCGGTGCCCTGTTGGTCGTCCCGGACAGGCACCAGTCGCCTTCGTTCGTCTTCGGCGAGTTCGTCAACAACACCGGCTGGGGCTCCGCCGTGTACGTCGCGCTCATCGGTCTGCTGATGGCGCAGTACACCTTCACCGGTTACGACGCCTCCGCCCACATGACCGAGGAAACCAAGAACGCGTCCGTCGAGGGGCCCCGCGGAATCATTCGCTCCATCCTGGTCTCCTGGGCCGCCGGGTTCGTCCTCCTCTTCGGACTCACCTTCGCCATCCAGTCCTACAGCGGCTCCCTCGCCTCCGAGACCGGGGTTCCGCCCGCGCAGATCTTCCTGGACGCCCTCGGCGAGAGCACCGGCAAGATGATGCTGCTCATCGTCATCGGTGCCCAACTCTTCTGCGGCATGGCCAGCGTGACCGCCAACTCCCGCATGATCTACGCCTTCTCCCGTGACGGAGCCCTGCCCTTCTCCAAGACGTGGCACAAGCTGCATCCGGGCACCCGTACGCCGACCAACGCGGTCTGGTTGGCCGCCGGCGGCGCCTTCGTCCTCGGTCTGCCCTACCTGTTCAACACGACCGCGTACGCGGCTGTCACGTCGATCGCGACGATCGGCCTGTACATCGCCTATGTCATCCCGACGCTGCTGCGGCTGCGCCAGGGCGCCGCCTTCCACCGGGGCCCGTGGCACCTGGGCCGCTGGTCCAAGCCCGTCGGCGTGCTCGCGGTCGCCTGGGTCGCGTTGATCACCGTGCTGTTCATGCTGCCTCAAGCCGCCCCGGTCACCCTTGAGACCTTCAACTACGCGCCCCTGGCCGTCGGCGTGGTACTGGCGTTCGCCGGCATCTGGTGGCTGGTCTCCGCGCGCAAGTGGTTCCTCAACCCGACCCACCCGAAGAACGTGACCCCGCTCGCTCCGCTGTCGACGAGGCTCACACCGTGATCGCGAACCCGCGGACGGAGTGCGTCCGCCGCTCCGTGGGGTGGTGACCGGTTCTCAACCGGCCGGGCAGGCCGCGGCCGGGTCGTCGTGGGTGAGGGCGCAGACCATCTGTGCGCCGCGTCGGTGGTCGGGGTAGGCCGTGAGCAGTTCGGCCTTGAAGTCGTTCCACTGGCGGGTGATCTCGGCGGTGGCCCCGGTCGTGGCATGCCGGAAGTTGTCTCCCGTCCTCGAACGGGCGGACGCGGCGGTGTCCTTGTTCAGGGCGCGGTTGTGGGCGACGCGGCCGGCGCAGTCGGGGGGCTTGACCCCGGTGGAGTCCATGTCGGGGTAGCAGCCGGTGGTGAGGTCCCGGGGGATCCGCTCGCGCGCCTCCCGGGTCCACTCGGCGTCCGTCATGGCGCTGTAGCGGCGGACGTCGAGGAACGGGGCGACGTCCGTGCGCCCCAGTCCGGGCGGGTTGTCCAGGCCGACCGGGCCGGGGGCCGGCTGGTCGACCCAGTTGGAGTGCGAGTAGAAGTCCTCGATCTGGTGCCAGCCGCGGCCGAGCTGTTCGAGGACGGCGCACTTGGCCCGCCCGGGCTTCCCGTCCCACACGCAGGGGGAGGACAGGTCGCCCTGGTCCGCGCGCACCTTCCCGTCGGAGTCGACGAGGCCGTCCGCGGCCCGGACCGCGGTGCGGAAGCGGGCGACGGAGGTACGGACGCAGGCGAGGAGCTCGGTGGTGGCCTCGTCCCGGGTACGGGGGTAGTCCCGGGCGTGGCGGGGTTCGAGGTAGTCGGCGTTGTCGCAGTGCAGGGGGCCGACGTCGAAGTAGGGGCGGTGGTCGTTGGCGTTGATCGCCCCGCTCCGCGCGTCGGCCATCGCGGTCAGGGTCACCGGCTCCCAGGGCAGGGCGGCCCGGGTGATGTCCTCGTGGTTGTCTCCGGTGAAGGCGTGGGCGGGCCCGTTCGGCACGGCGGCCAGGGCGGCCGCCAAGAACGCCGCGGCGACCGCGGAGGCGGGCCGGGCTCGGCCGGGGCGCGGAAGTGGGGACATGCGGGGGCTCCAGGCGTCCGAGGGCGTGCCCCGGGGAGGGTCCGCCCTGCCCCTCCATGCTGCGCGCCCACCCCGGGCTCCGCACGCGCGGGGCGGGCGGCACCCTCGTACGTCCCGCCCGGCCTCCCGCGGGCGGCGGCTACGGCTCCGTCGAGCGGGGCTGGGTCGAGGGGATCCGTTGGGTGAAGAACAGGGCGATGAGCGCGGCGAAGGCCAGGATGGCGAGGGCCGCGCGCAAGCCGTCGAGCCTGGCGTCGGCATTGGCGGACATGGCCGCCTCGGCCACCTCCGGGCTCGTGCCGGCTTCGTCCAGGGCGGTTTTCAGCTGGACGTCGGACAGGAACGGCGCACCGCTCTGGAGCTGGATGGTCGCCTGGTTCTTGACGCTGTCCGGGACCGCCGGATTCGCCTCGACGTTGGTCAGGAAGGAGGCCGTCAGCGCGCCGATCATGATCGATCCGGCGAGTGCCGTGCCGATCGAGGCGCCGAGGTTGGTGACGGCGTTCTGTACGCCGCCGACTTCCGCGCTCTGCGCCTGCGGTACCGCGGACACGGTGACCGACCCGAGCTGGGACGCCAGCGCGCCCATGCCCAGCCCGATCAGCAGGAGCGGGAGCGTGACGATCTCGGCCCCGGCGCCCGCGTCGAGCGCGGCCATCAGCACCACCGCTCCCGCGAGCAGCGCGAGGGTTCCGAGCCGCACCACTCGCCGCGGCGAGATGTCCGGGAGGAAGCGCGGGATCAGGGTCGCGGCCGCCAGCAGGCTCACCGAGAGCGGCAGGAGACGGGCGCCGGTCTCCAGCGCGGACAGGCCCAGGGCGACGGACAGGTAGAGCGGGACGACGAAGAAGACGCCCATCTGTACGAGGTACTGGAAGAAGAACATCGTCAGGCCGCCGGTGAGCTGCTTGTTCCGCAGCATGCCGGGATCGACGAGGGGATCCCCGCCCTTCTCGACGACCCTTCCCTCCCAATGCAGGAACAGCCGGATCAGCAGCAGACCCGCCAGCATCAGCCACGTCGTCAGGGACACCCCGATCCACGACGGCGCGTCGGGCTTCGGCTGGAACCAGCCCCATTCGTCCGACCGGAGCACGCCGTAGACGAAGATCCCCAGCCCGAGCGCGGAGAGGACGGCGCCCACGTAGTCGACGCTCCGGCGTTCACCGGGCGGGGCGTCCGCGATGCGGCGCGCGAGGACGAGGATGGCGAGCACCACCACGACCTCGCCGGCGAAGACCCACCGCCAGGAGAAGTACGTCGTCGCGACGCCGCCGATGAGCGGTCCGACCGCGATGGCCACGGCCCCCGCCGCGACGACGAGCCCGTAGGCGGCGGGACGGCGTTCGACGGCGAAGTTGCCGGCCACCAGCGCCACGATCGCCGGCAGGATCAGCGACGCCCCGATCCCCTCCAGGAACGCCCAGCCCAGCAGCAGCACGGGAAGGTTCGGCGCAATCGCCGTGATGAAGGACCCCACCCCGTAGATACAGCAGCCGATCATGAACGCGCGTCTGCGGCCGATCAGCGCCCCGACCTTGCCGCCGGGGATCATGAACATGGCCATCACGAGGGTGTAGGCGGTGATCGCGCCCTGGATGCCCGTCACGGTCGTGCCCACGTCCTCGGCCACCGTGGCGATGGAGACGTTCATGACGGAACTGTCGAGCGCCATCAGGAATTGACCGGACGCGAGCGTCAGCAGGACGAGTCGCGCCTTCGCCGAACCCTCGGCCGTGCTGGGGGAAGCCATTTCCGCATGGTTCCAGCCGCCCGGGGGCCGGGAGGGATGGCGCGCCAGGCGGTCAACCGGACGGAGGCGGCCTTCCCCGTGCGGGCTTCCCCGTGCGGACCTTCGCCGCGCGCGAGGTGCGGGCGAGGCCCGCCGGCCGCCGACCCGGCGCCCGGGTCGGCGGGTCGGGTCGGCGGGGCGGGCCGTTCCTAGACGTCCTCCGTGTCGTCCGCCACGAGGCGCAGTACGTCCATCAGGTCCTGGCGGCGCGCGTACGCCACACGTTGGCGGTGGGCGCCCGAGCCGTCGCGCAGCAGGCCCGCCAGGGTCTTGGCCGCGTGGTCGAGGTCGCCGGCCGCCGCCAGTTCCGGGGCGACCCGGTCGAACAGGGCTTCCGCCAGGTCGGCCGCGGGGAGTTCGGTGCCGGAGTACGGATCCAGGCCGAAGCCCTCCAGACCGTCGTGGGCCGCCCGCCAGCGGGCCAGGCGCAGTACGTCGTCCCGCACCGGTGGGTCGGGGACGTGTTCCGCGATCTCGCGCAGGGCCGTGGCCACCAGGGCGCGGGCCAGTTCCGCCTGGAGGATGGCCGAGTCGATGTCCGAGGACATGTCGGGCGCCCGGATCTCGAGCGTCGGCCAGTGCCCGGACGGGCGAAGGTCCCAGTAGACCATCTTGGTGTCCAGGGCCGCCCCGGAGCCGAGCAGGGTCTGTACCGAGCGTCGGAAGTGGGCCGTGGACGTGTAGTGCGGGGGCAGGCCCGCCGAGGGCCAGCCCGCCCAGGCCATCGCGCGCCAGCTGGAGTGGCCGGTGTCACGGCCTCCCCAGAAGGGCGAGTTGGCCGCCAGCGCGATCAGCGTGGGCAGCCAGGGTCTGACCCGGTTGGACACCGCCACCGCGGTGTCCACGTCGAGGGTGCCGATGTGGATGTGGCGTCCGCAGCTGACCAGGGTGTCGGTCAGGGCGCCGAACCGGCGGTGCTGTTCGCGCTGGCGGGGTTCGTCGTCGGTCAGGTGCAGCGGCCCCTCCATGGCCAGGATCGGCGAGGGCGCCGCCAACAGCCGGCAGCCGTGGGCGCGGGCCGCCGCGCCGAGGGAGCGCCGCAGGGCGGCGAGCTCCGCCCGCAGGGTGGCCGCCGAGTCCGCGATCGGGGTGGCGATCTCCACTTGGTAGCGGGTTCCCTCGGGGTGCAGTTCGTGCGGCAGCCCCGCGGCGGTGGCGAGGACGAGGGGGGCGGCCGGGACCACGCGCAGGGTGCGGGCGTCCACGAGGAGGAACTCCTCCTCGACCCCGAGCGTGAGGGGGGCCGTGTCGCCGCCCATGAGGTGCGGCCCGCCGTTGCCCGCGGCGCGGATGCCGGTGTGACTGGTGCTCGTCGTGCTGTTGCCAGGTTCGATCACTACGCCTCCCTGGACATACGAGTCTTTTCATCATGAGCCGAGCGGGAGGCGGGGAGGGTACGCCGATTCGGTCAAATGTCCGGTGATAATGGCGAGTTAGCGGCAAGGGCAGACTCGGGGTGGGGTGCCCGGTTCCGGTGGGGCGGCTGTTGCGCGGGTGTGAACGGGCGGGAAAAGGACGAGAGCCGCGCGCGGGCCGCTGGTTATCATCCGATGTGACCGGTACGACGTCCCCTCCCCGACCCCGGCGGCGCATATTCGCCGACCTGACCCCGCTGCGCACCTCCCCGGACTACCGGCGGCTGTGGGTCGGCGGGACCATCTCCTGGATGGGCCAGGCGATGACCGCCCTGGCCATCTCCCTCCAGGTCTACGAGATCACCGGGTCCAGCTTCTCCGTCGGGCTCGTCGGCCTCTTCTCCCTCGTGCCGCTCGTGGTCTTCGGTCTCTACGGCGGCGCCATCGCGGACACCGTGGACCGGCGCAAGCTCGGCCTCCACAGCTCCACGGGGCTGGCGGTCCTGTCCGTCGCGCTGGCCGCCGCCGCGCTCCTCGACTACCACCGGGTCTGGCTGCTCTACACGATCGTCGCGCTCCAGGCGGTCTGCGGGGCGCTCAACGGGCCGGCCCGGTCGGCGATGATCCCGAGGCTGCTGCCGCCCGAGCAGCTCCCGGCGGCCAACGCGCTGGGCTCCGTCACGATGACCTCCGGCACGATGATCGGCCCCGTCCTGGGCGGGCTCATCGTCGGCTGGTGGGGGTACCAGGCCGCCTACCTGGTCGACGCCGTCACCTTCTGCGCCGCCCTCTACGCGATGTGGCGGTTGCCCTCGATGAAGCCCGACCGGGCCGAAGGGGTCCGGGGCCGGGCCTCCGTGCTGGACGGGCTGCGGTTCCTCGGGACCAGGCCCAACATTCGGATGACCTTCTTCTCGGACATGGCGGCCATGGTGCTGGCGCACCCCCGCGCGCTGTTCCCGGCCATCGCCGGGCTCTGGTACGGCGGCGACGCCAAGACGGTCGGCCTGCTGGTGGCGGCTCCGGCCGTCGGGGCGCTGCTGGGCGGGGTGTTCTCCGGCTGGCTGGGGCGGATCCGGCGGCACGGCCTGGCCATCCTCCTGTCCGTCGCCGCCTGGGGGCTGGCCATCGCCGTCTTCGGACTGACCCGGAACCTGTGGCTCGGACTGTTCTTCCTCGCCCTCGCCGGCTGCTCCGACACCATCTCCATGGTGTTCCGCTCCACGATGATGCAGGCCGCCAGCCCCGACGAGATGCGGGGCCGGCTCCAGGGCGTCTTCATCGTGGTCGTCGCGGGCGGACCCCGGCTCGGGGACTTCCTCGCCGGAACCGTGGCCGACCTGACCTCCCCCGCCGTGGCGATCACGGGCGGGGGGCTGGCCTGCGTCCTGGTGGTGGGGCTGCTGGCCGCGTGGTGGCGCGGGTTCGCGCGGTACGACGCCAGGTCGCCGCAGGCCTGAAAGCGGGCCTGAACGCGGGCCCGGTGGCGGGGTCGGGCGGCTGCGCCCGCCGCTGGTCGGCGACGACGGTCCTCAGCGTCTCGCCGCGACCACCCCGCGCGCCACCCCCAGGGCCACCAGGTCCTGCGGGCGGACGCGGAGCTGGTCCGCGGTGGCCGGGGCCTGGTCGGCGGGGCGCTTGAGGATGGCCGCCGCCAACTCCGGCGCGATCACCGAGAAGTAGCTGTCCGGGGTGACCCAGGTGTTCCCCGGCGCGGCCAGGGCCAGGGCTCCGCCCGAACCGCCCTCGCCGATCAGCAGGGTGGTCACCGGCACCGAGGCCCCGGCCACCGCCGCGAACGTGTCCGCGATGGCCGCGCCCGCGCCCGCGTGTTCGGCGGCGGCGTCGTTGGCCGCGCCCGGGGTGTCCACCAGGGTCAGCACGGGGATCCCGAGCCGGTCCGCGAGGCGGATGACACGGGCGGCCGTCCGGTAGCCCGCCGGGCGGGTGGCGGTGCCGCACTGGGCGGCGTACGCGACGGCCCGCCCCTCCCGCAGCCCGAACCCGCACAGCATCCCGGGATCCGTGCCGCCCGCCCGGTCCCCCGACAGGGGCAGGCGCAGCGTGAAGTACGCGTCCAGGTAGGCCCGGGCGCGCGGCCGGTCGGGGTGCCGGGCCTGACCGACGGCTTCCCAACCCGTCGCGGGCGGCGTCGCGTCCACCAGCGCGGCCGGGGGTTCGACCGGCTCCGTCGACCGGGGCGCGGCCAGCAGGCGCAGCCAGTCCGTCACGGTGCCCGGCAGCGAAGCGGCGGGCACCACGGCGTCCACGTGCCCGGACGCGTACTGCCCCTCGGCGGTGTAGGCCGCGGGGTCCGCGTCGGCCGGCCGCACCCGTGACCCGGCGAAGCCGACCTGCGCCCCGGGGAGCGCGAGCACCACGTCCGCGCCCGCCCCGAGGGTCGCCCAACCGCCGCCCGTGGTCGGGTCCCGCAGGACCGCGATCTGCGGGAGCCCGGCGGCGCGGGTCAGCACGGACTGCCGGGCCACCCGCTGGAGTTGGGTGAGGGCGAGCATCCCCTCCTGCATCCGGGAACCACCGGTGGCGATCAGCGACACCAGGGGGAGCCGGTGCGCGCGAGCGTGGCTGTACGCGGCTTCGAGCCGGTCTCCGGTGCGCTCGCCCAGGGAACCCCCGAGGAAGCCGAACTCGAAGGAGATCAGGGTCGCCTCGTGACCGCCGATGCGGACGGTCCCGGTGACGACGGACTCCCGCTCGCCGGTCCGCAGCTCGGCGCGGGCCCGGGACTCGTCGTACCCGCTCCACGCGAGGGGGCCGTCGGCCGGCGACTCCCGTGGTGGTACGGGGAGTTCGACGAAACTGCCGGGGTCGGCGAGGGAGGCGATGGCCGCGCGGGCCGAGAGGCGGGTCACGGGCTCACCCTAGAGGGTGAGGAAGATCCCCGCCGGGTCGGTGGTCCCCGCGGTCCGGCGGGTACCGCGGTCCGGTGGTCCGGCCCCGGTGGTCCGGTCAGGGGGTCGAGCGTTCCACCGGGATCCACAGTTCCGCGTCCGCCCGCTCCCCGTCCGGCGACAGCCGCACGCGCAGGATCTCCGGCCCCGACCTGCTCAGGTACGGGTTCGAGGGGAACCACTGCGTGAACACGTCCCGCCACAGGTGCTGGAGAGACTGCGGGAACGGGCCCGAGTTCTCGAAGACGGCCCACGTGCCCGCCGCCACGACCAGGGAGTCCAGGTCCGGCGGCACCTCGCCGCCGGTCACGACCCCGTGGTAGTAGTCGAGTTCGGTGCCCTCGGCCCGGCTCGGATCGAGCTGGTCGCTCACCGCGACGATCCCCGCAGGCTCCTGGTCGGACAGTTCCGCGACCCGTCGCAGGACCTGCGGGTCGATGCCGCGGATGAACGCGGCGATGGCCGGGTTCGCCCCCTCGTGGACGAGGGGGACGCGTGCCCTCAGGCCGGCCACCCGGAACTCCGCCTTCTCCGTGATCCTGTACCGCATGCTGCTGCTCCCTTCGACGATGAGGCGGAAGGACATCCGGGGCTGGGAACTCAGCGTCGCGCCCGTCCGGCGGGCTTCGCCCGGGCCCACGCCGTGCACGGCGCGGAACGCCCGCGCGAAGGCCTCGCCCGACCCGTAGCCGTGGCGCGTCGCCACGTCCAGCAGGGTCCGTTCGCCGGCCAGTACCTCGGCGCCCGCCAGGGTCAGCCGCCGGCGACGGACGTACTCCGAGAGCGGCATGCCGGCCAGCGCGGAGAACATGCGCCGGAAGTGGTACTCCGACGTCAGCGCCACGCGGGCCAGTTCGGCCGCGTCGATCGGCTGGTCGAGGTGCGACTCGATGTGTTCCATGGCCTGGTTCAGGCGCTCCAGCATTCCCGGACTCCTTCCCTTTCGAGGTCCCACGCTAGGGCGGGCGCGTCCCGCCCCACCCGACATCCTGTGCCCGTCCCGGTCTGCCCGTCCGCCCGGCCCGTCCGTCCGACTCACACGCCCGCGCACGGCCCGGGTCAGGTCCAGGGGAGGGGGAAGGCGATCTTCAGGGCGTAGCCGGCGACGAGACCGTGACCGAGGCGGAACGTCCGGACGCGGACGGCGGGGGAGACCCTCGCCCCCGCGAAGGAGCCGAGGACGACGAGGAACTGCTGCCACAGCAGGGAGGCGACGGCGACGCCCGCGAGGAAGGCGGCTCCGGTCGGGCCGCTGCCCAGACCGCCGCCCTGGGCGGTGGTGAGCGCGACGAAGTACAGCGCGGTGGTGGGGTTCACGGCGGTGAGGGCGACAAAGCGGCCGAAGGCCCTGCCCGGCCGGGAGGCCTCCGTACCGACCGCCGGGGGGCCGGATGCGGCCGTTGTCGCGGGCGCCGCGCACCGCGCGGGCACGGCCGTCGCGGAGCGCAGTCCCCGCGCCGCGATGACCAGCAGGACCAGGGCGGATGCCAGTCGGACCCAGGCCTCGACGGGCGCGACGTGGGAAGCGACCCAGGGCCCCGCCATCGTCGCGAGCGTCGCGTAGCCGAGGTCCACCGCCGCGATGCCCGTCGCCGCGGCCACGGCCGCCCCGCGGTGCCGCATCGCCTCCTGGAGCAACAGCACGCTCATGGCACCCATCGGCATCGCCACGCCCAGGCCCGCCACCGCCCCCGACACCGCCGGACCCATCAGTTCGCTCATGCCCGTGAGGATGCGTCGTGCGCCCCGGCGCATGGCGGCGGATATCGGCCCCCGCTGCGACAATCGCGGCATGGACCGTCTCGACAGGGAGATCCTCGGCATCCTGCAGCAGGATGCGCGGATCTCGTACCGTGACCTCGGCGTCCGCGTCGGCCTCAGTGCCAACGCCACCGCCGACCGCGTGCGCCGGATGCGCCGGGACGGGGTGATCCTCGGATTCACCGTCGTCGTCGACCCGGCCGCCGACACCCGGGGCGGCCTCGTCGTCTTCATCGACCTCACGCTGCGCCAGGACGTCACCAACGAGGAGTTCGAGCAGCGGGTCGCCAGGCTGCCCGGGATCACCGAGGTCGTGCACGTCACCGGGGAGTACGACTACCTCGTACGGGCCCGGGTCGCCGACGCGACGGCCCTCGACGCGCTGTTGCGCCGCCTCAAGCGGGAGACCGGGGTCGCCCAGTCCAGCACCCGCCTCGCCCTGCGCTCGGCGAACACTTCCTAGGTCAGGCGGTTGCCCTGGAGCGGCGACTCCCAGGTCAGCGTCGTGCCCCGGGCGCCCGTCTCGGTGCGGCCGTCGTCGGAGACCGTCAGCCTGACCCGGGTCGGAGTGGCGTTCACCCCGACCCGGATGGAGGTGACCTCGGCCCGGCG
This sequence comes from Streptomyces sp. NBC_00513, assembly GCF_041431415.1. Lineage (GTDB taxonomy): Bacteria > Actinomycetota > Actinomycetes > Streptomycetales > Streptomycetaceae > Streptomyces. The sequence continues at coordinate 2,747,898 of NZ_CP107845.1, read as the reverse complement.
GTGGGCCGAGGCCAGCGCCCCGCGCAGGGTGGACAGCAGGTCGCCGGCGACCGGTTCCGTGAGCAGGGTGTCCACGGCGCCCTCGAAGTGCACGGACGGTTGGAAGCCCAGCAGCACCGCCGCGCCGCCCGTCTCGCGCAGCACCCGGCCGCGGAAGGTGGTCGGGGCGTCGGTGGGCGGCTGCTGGAGAGCGAAGATGGCCGTGCGGACCTCCTGGATCGTGGAGTCCAGTTCGTCGACCGCCCGGCCGAGTTCGTCGCCGACGGTGTCCCCGGCGGGGGCGGCCGCCGAGCGCTTCTTGGTGCTCTCCAGCATCATCTCCGTCGCGAACAGTCGCTGGACCACGAGGTCGTGCAGGTCCCGCGCGATCCGGTCGCGGTCCTCGTACACGGCCAACTGCTCCCGGTCGTGCTGCGCGTCCGCGAGGACGAGCGCCAGCGCCGCCTGGGAGGCGAACTGCGAGGCCAGCAGCCGGTCCACCGCGTCGTACGGCCGCCCGCCGCGCTCGCGGGGCAGGGCCAGTGTGCCGATGAGCTGACCGCCGCTCTGCAAGGGGAGCATCATGCTGGGGCCGAACCGCACCCGCACGTGCGTGGTCATCCGCGGATCCGTCGCCGAGTCCTCTATGAAGACCGGCTCGCCGCCGAGCAGTTGCTCCAGGACCGCCGAGCCGGGGGCGATGGCGGTGCCGACCATGTCGCCGGGGTCGCCGTGCGTGGAGGCCGCGACGATCTCCATGCCGCCCTCGGGTGTCGGCTGGAGCACCACGCCGGCCGCCGCGTCCGCGAGCAGCCGGGCCCGTTCGGCCACGCACTTCAGCGCGTCCGCGGCCGGGCGGCCCGCCAGCAGGGCCGTGGTCACGGCAGCGGCGCCCTCGATCCAGCGCTCCCGGCGGCGCGCGGTCTCGTACAGCCGGGCGTTGCCGATCGCTATGCCCGCCTGCGAGGCCAGGACGCGCAGCAGCGCGAGGTCCTCGTCGGTGAACGCGCCGCCGCCCTGCTTCTCGGTGAGGTACAGGTTGCCGAAGACCTCCGTGTGCACCCGGATCGGCACTCCGAGGAAGGTGCGCATGGGTGGGTGGCCGGGCGGGAAGCCCACCGAGCGGGGGTCCCGCGCGAGGTCGTCCAGCATCAGCGGCCGGGCGTCCGCGATCAGCGCTCCGAGCACCCCGGACCGGCCGTCGGGGAGCCGGGGGATCGCGGCCCGTTCGGCCTCGGTCAGTCCGGCGGTGAACAGTTCGGTCAGCCGGGCGCGCTCGGGGTCGACGACCCCGAGCGCGCCGTAGCGGGCGCCGCACAGTGCGGCGGCCGACTCCACGATGTGCTGGAGGGTGGTGCGCAGCTCCAGTTCGGAGCCGACCGAGAGGACCGCCTCCAGCAGGGCGGGCAGGGCGGACCGTTCGGCCGCGGTCTCCTTCGGGTCCAGCGTCATCCGGCCAGCGGGTTGAGAACCATGGGGGTGATCTTTCCTTCGAGCATCGCGCCGAGACCCAGTACGGCGCACACGTCGGGACGTTCCGCGATGGCGACGGGCATCCCGGTGGCGTCCCGCAGCATCTGGTCCAGGCCCGGCAGCAGGGCGCTGCCTCCCACCATCATGATCCCTCGGTCCGTCAGGTCCGCGACCAGGTCCGGCGGGCAGTCCCGCAGCACCTTGCCGATCCCGTCGAGGACGGCGGTCAGCGGGGTGAAGATCGCGTCGCGGACCGCGGCGGTGTCCACCTGTACCGAGCGGGCGAGCCCGGTGGCCACGTCGCGGCCGTGGATGAGGGTGGAGGCCGGCCCGTCGGGGGTGATGCCGTTGCCGTGCAGGGCCAGCTGGAGCGGCCGGACGGCCTGGCTGGGCAGCATCAGCTCGTGCGCGTGCCGCAGGTGCTGGACGATCGCGTGGTCGATGGCCTCGCCGCCGACGGGGATCCGCTCGGCCGTGACGATCGAACCGAGGGAGAGGACCGCCACCTGCGTGGCCGCCGCCCCGCACACCATGATCATGGTCGCGGTCGGCTGCTCCACGGGCAGGCCGCAGCCGACGGCCGCCGCGATCAGGGTGTCGACGAGTTCGACGCGCCGGGCGCCGAGCCCGACCAGCGTCTCCACGGTGGCCCGCTGGGCCAGGGGGTCGGCGTCGTGCGGGGTGCAGGCCGCGGCCCGCAGCCGGGGCTTGCGGCGCAGGGCGCGCCGCAGCTTCTCGCCGAGGAGGTGACGCAGCATCCGCTGGGCCATCTCGATGTCGACGACGGTGCCGCCGGAGACGGGGCGCACGACCCGGATGTAGTCGGGTGTGCGGCCGGTCATCCGTTCGGCGAAGGTGCCCACGGCGATGAGTGCCCCGGTCCGGGTGTTCACCGCGGCCACGCTGGGTTCGTCGACGACGAGGCCGGCGCCCTTCACGTACACGCGGGTCCTGGCCGCCCCCAGGTCGACGGCGACGTGGCAGCGGCGCAACTGGTCAAGGCTGACGGTCACGGCGGATCCTCCCGAGTGCGCTGACGCAAGGAGACCGACGGCTGCCGGTCGCAATTCATATCTTCTCGGGTAAAGGGGGTATGGCGCCCGTTGGAATGCTCCGGGTGGGGTGTGCCTGATGGGCCGAGAGGTGCTGCACGGGGGTGGATTTCTGTACCGACAGGCAACACGATGCGCGCACCGTCCGCGCTACTCGCGCGTAACAAGGTAAAGGGGACCCGATGCTGACGCCCCGCCAGAGATTCCTGGCGCTCCTGACGCTCTGCCTGGCCCTGCTCGCGTCCTTCCCGGCCCAGGCCGCCGACCGGACCGCTCCCCGGCAGGCCCCCGCCCGAAATCCGGTGGTCCTGGTGCACGGTTACAACGCCGACCCCGGCGTCTGGGGGGCGCTGCGGGAGGATCTGCGCGCCGACGGGTACGGCGACGCGGAGCTGTACTCCTGGGGGTACGACACCCACCGGTCCGTCAACGAGGTCCTCGCCGGCAGGCTCGGCGCGTACGTCGAGCAGGTCCGTCGGGAGACCGGCGCCGCCCGTGTGGACATCGTGGCGCACTCCTTCGGATCCCTCGTCAGCCGTTGGTACGTCACCTACGGGGGCGGCGGCGCGACGGTGGACCATCTGGTCTCGCTGGCCGGCCCCAACCACGGCACCTCCATCGCCTGGGGCTGCGCCCTGTGGGACCAGGCCTGCCGGGACATGACGCCCGGTTCGTACGTCGTCAAGAACCTGGCCGCCGGCGACGAGACGCCGGGCGCGGTCGGGTACGCCACCTTCTGGTCGAACTGCGACGAGGTCGTCAACCCCGACGACAGCGTCCCGCTGACCGGGGCGACCAACACCCCCGTCGGCTGCCTGGGGCACAACGACCTGCTCGGCGACGACGCCACCTCGGCGGGTGTCCGGGCCTTCCTGCGCTCCTGACCCGCGCGCCCGCACCCGGCCCGGTCAGCCGCCGCCGGGCCGGACCTCCTGGAGCAGCCCGTAGGTGAACTCCGCGACGTACGACGCCCCCGACACGGCGAACGCCAGCCGCCACCGCGTCGGGGCGGTTCCCTCCATCGGCCGAACCGGGGCGAAGGCCCGCGCCACCTCGTCCACCGTCGCGGACCAGGGCACCAGGTCCGCGACCGTCTCCAGGACGGGCGCGGGCGCGCCCGGGGCCCGTACCAGCCACTCGTTCCACACCGCCCCGTCGGGCGCGGCCAGCACCTCGAAGCGCAGGTCGGGCCAGAGCGGCACCGGCCACAGCAGGGCCTCGCACTCCAGGTCGCCGATCCTGCGTCGCGCGGTGGACTCCGCCGGACCCAGCACCGACCGGTAGCGGGCCAACGCCCCGCGCGAGCGCGGCGACCGGACCATGGCCTGCCACCGCTTGTTCGCCTCCCGCTGCTCCGCGAGCGAGGCGCCGAGGCGCAGCCGGGCCGCCTCGGCGAGGTCCGGCCGGAAGTCGGCCATTCTGCGCAACAGCACCAGTTGGAAACCGGCCGGGCCGAAGGGGCCCGGGGTGGTCGGGCCGTGGTTCAGCGTCATGGAGTCCACGATTCCACACAGAATCCTTACGTTCCCGGGACCCGGATGTGCTCCGTCGCCGCATAGCCTGCGGGCGCCATGAACTTCTGCCACGCCTGCCGGAGACACCTCAATGGCGCACTGGCGTGCGCCGGGTGCGGAACCCCGGCCGAATACCTGACCCCCGCGGCGCCGACCGCCCCCGCCGCCCCGGCCGGGTACACCGAGCCCGGGTACCCGGAGCCGGGACACGCCTCGCCGTACGCGCGACCGGAGCAGGCGGGGCCGGAGTACGCGCCCCAGTACGCGGAGCCGCAGTACGCGGAGCCGGGGTACGCGGAGCCGGGGTACGCCGAGCCCGGCCATCCGGGGTCCGGGTACGTCGCGTCCGAGTACGCGGCGCCCGGGTACGTCGCCTCCGAGTACGCGGCGCCCGGGTACGTCGACCACGCGGCACCCGGGTACGTCGAGCCCGGGTATCCCGAGCCCGACCGGGAGCGGCCCGAGGCGTCCGACGCGTACGTCGAGTCGCTCGTCACGCTGTCGGGCCCGGCCGAAGGCCGGTCCGGCGCACGGCGCCGCACCGCGAACCGCAGGAGCCGGACCGTACTCGCCGTCGGGCTCGGGCTGGCGCTGGCCACGGGCGGGTCCGTGGCGCTGGCCCGGATGGTGACCGACGAGGAGCGCACGGACCGGGCGACCGAGGTCGTGCTGACCGACGACGCGGGGCCGCAGCAGCCGGTCCCCGCGCCCGCCCTGCCGAGTACGGCCGCGCCCTCGGCGCCGTCGAAGGGCGGTGGGAGTGCGAAGGCCTCCGTGATCGCCACGCGGACGACCGGGCCCACCGGGGCGCCGAGCGGTTCCGCGGAGCCGGGGCCCGAGGGGAGCGCCTCCACGCCGGAAGAGGAGTCGTCGTCGCCGTCGTCCTCCCGGACCGCCGGCCCGGGACCGGGTCCGTCCGCGAAGCCCTCGACCTCGGGCCGGCCGTCGCCGAGCGCTTCGTCCGGGACCGCGAAGCCGAAGCCCACGGCGACCCCGACGGCCACCCCCACACCGACGCCGACCAAGAGCGAGTGCTGGATCTGGTTCCTCTGCTGAGGGGCGGGGCGATCAGCCCAGCATCCGCCTGAGCAGGTCCCTCAGCGCCGTCCGCTCGGCCGTGGACAGGCCGGCCAGCGGTTCGCGCGCGAAGTCCAGCGACTCGCGCAGTCGGTCCGCGGTCTGGAGCCCCTCCTCGGTGGCGGCGGCCAGCTTCACGCGGCGGTCGGCCGGGTCCGGGCGCCGCTCGACCAGGCCGCGGCTCTCCAGCCGGTCCACGATGCCGGTGACGTTCGACGGCTCGCACTTCAGCTTCTGCGCGATCTTGCGCATGGCCGTCGGTTCCAGGGAGAGCAGGTTCAGCACCCTGGCCTGGGCTCCGGTGAGCTGGTGACTGGCTGCCGCGTGCTCGTACTCCTGGTGGTAGCGGGCCACGACGTCGCCGATGAGCTCGACGACCTCAAGGGTCAGTGGGTCTGCGCGACGACTGGGCATGGATCCAGCGTACCCATTTACTTGACAACATGAAATATCCAGGAGCATGGTTGTTTCACGTTGTGAAGCATTTTCTTCCGCCCTTCACCCCCCAGCGTCAGGAGCGCACCATGTCCCAGATCCCCGCCGTGAGCCGTGAGTGGCACCTCGTCCGCCGCCCGCAGGGCTGGCCCGTCGCCGAGGACTTCGCCCTGCGCGAGGTCCCCGTGAACGCGGAGCCCGCGCCCGGCCGGATCCTGGTGCGCAACCTCCACATGTCCGTCGACCCGTACATGCGCGGCCGGATGAACGACGTGAAGTCCTACGTACCGCCCTTCCAGCTCGACAAGCCGATGGACGGCGGCGCGGTCGGCGAGGTCGTCGCCTCCGCCGACGAGCGCTTCGCGGTCGGCGACCACGTCCTGCACGGCCTGGGCTGGCGCGAGTACGCCGAGCTGGACGCCAAGCACGCCACCAAGGTCGACGGCTCGCTCGCCCCGCTCTCCACCTACCTCGGCGTGCTCGGCATGCCGGGCCTGACCGCCTACGCGGGCCTCTTCGAGGTCGCCTCCTTCAAGGAGGGCGACGCTGTCTTCGTCTCCGGCGCGGCCGGCGCGGTCGGCAGCCTGGTCGGCCAGTTCGCCAAGATCAAGGGCGCGTCCCGGGTGATCGGCTCGGCCGGCTCGGACGAGAAGGTGACCCTGCTCACGGAGAAGTACGGCTTCGACGCCGCCTTCAACTACAAGAACGGCCCCGTCGGCGAGCAGCTGAAGGAAGCCGCCCCCGAGGGCATCGACGTCTACTTCGACAACGTCGGCGGCGACCACCTGGAAGCCGCGATCTCCTCCCTCAAGGTGCACGGCCGCGCCACCCTCTGCGGGGCCATCGCCCAGTACAACGACACCGAGCCCGCCCCCGGCCCGCGCAACCTCGTGCAGGTCATCGGCAAGCGCCTGCGCCTGCAGGGCGTGCTGGTCGGCGACCACGCCGACATCCAGCAGCAGTTCGTCCAGGACGTCGCCGGCTGGCTGCGCTCCGGCGAGCTGCGCTACGACGAGACCGTCCACGAGGGCGTGGAGAACGCGACCGAGGCCTTCCTCGGGATGCTGCGCGGCGAGAACACCGGAAAGATGATCGTTTCTTTCACCGGTTAGGCTCACTGCACACCGTCGTGATCGTGGGCGCGAGTCACGGCGATTACCAGGAGGATCTTCTTACATGTCCATCCAGCAGTCCGATGTCGCGTACACCGCTGTCGCCACCGCCGAGAACGGCCGTGACGGCCGCGTCGCCACCAACGACGGCAAGCTCGACGTCGTGGTGAACCCGCCGAAGGAACTCGGTGGCAGCGGCGCCGGCACCAACCCGGAGCAGCTGTTCGCCGCCGGCTACAGCGCCTGCTTCCAGGGCGCCCTGGGTGTCGTCGCCAAGAACGAGAACGCCGACATCTCCGGCTCGACCGTCACCGCAGAGGTCGGCATCGGCAAGAACGACGACGGCTTCGGCCTGATCGTCAAGATCTCGGCGTCGATCCCGAACGTGGACGCCGCCACCGCCAAGGACCTCATCGAGAAGGCCCACCAGGTCTGCCCGTACTCCAAGGCGACCCGCGGCAACATCACGGTCGAGCTGGCCGTCTGATCCCGCACCCCGCTCATCGCGAAGGCCGCGCCCCTCAGGGGGCGCGGCCTTCGCCGTAAACTGCGCGCATGAGTGCTTTCGCGGGGGGATTCCGGTACTTGCTCGCCGGACAGCGGTGGGTCTTCGGCCACGGACGGTGGTTCGGCGTCGGCCTGCTGCCGGGACTGGTCGCGCTCGTGCTGTACGCGGGCGCCCTCATCGGACTGGGATACGGCGCCGACGACCTCGTCGGTTGGCTGACGCCCTTCGCCGACGACTGGGGCTCGCCCTGGCTGAGCCTGTTCCGCGGCTTCCTGACCGCGCTGGTCTTCAGTCTCGGACTCTTCCTCGCGGTGATCACCTTCACCGCCGTGACCCTGCTGGTCGGCCAGCCCTTCTACGAGTCCCTGTCCGAGCAGGTCGACCGGACCGAGGGCGGCGAGGTCCCCGAGTCCGGCCGGAGCCTGTGGATGGACCTGTGGATCTCCGCCCGCGACAGCGTCCGCCTGCTGGGCCGGGTGGTGCTGTACGGGATCCTGCTGTTCGCCCTCGGGTTCATCCCGGTGCTCGGGCAGACCGTGGTCCCGGCGATCGGGTTCTGCGTCTCCGGCTACTTCCTCACCCAGGAGCTGACCTCGGTCGCCCTCCAGCGCCGCCGCGTCGACCTCGACGAGCAACTGGTCCTGCTGCGGGCCCGGCGCGCGATGGCGCTCGGCTTCGGCGTCCCGCTGGTGCTGGCGTTCCTCGTCCCGCTGGTCGCCGTGTTCCTGATGCCGGGCGCCGTGGCCGGGGCGACCCTGATGGCCCGCGACCTCGTGGGCGCGGACACCGACCCCGAGGGCCCCGACGGGGGAGCCGACCCCGACGAACCCGTCCCGGGCCCCCCGGCGCCGCAGGCCACCGGCTTCGGCCCGCCGCCGCCCGCCTACTCCTAGAGAGCCCCTTCCGCCCGGGCCCCGCGTCAGGGCCGGCGGCGCAGCAGGGTGATCGCCCCGCTCGTGTCCTCGCGCGCGTGCGCCGCCGGGTCGGCCTCCAACCGCTCCCGCATCAGGTCCAGGTACGGGGTGATCAGCCCGGCGTCGACGCCCTGCTCCGCGGCCGTGCGCAGCAGGGTCCCGCTCGCGGCGACCTGCATGGACAGGTTCGACACCACCCCGGTCGTGAAGTCCCCCGAGGTCAACCGGTCGGCGGCGTTGCCCACGAAGAAGCCCATCGCGCCCAGCCACTCCGACAGCAGCGGCGCCAGGTCCTCGGGGGCGATGTCCTCGCCTTCGATCAGGGCGTAGGCGTGCGAGATCCCCGCGAACAACCCGTACATCGCGCTGAGCAGCGCCACGTCGTGCAGGGCCGCGTGCCCCGGGTCCTCGCCGACGAAGCGGGCCCCGCCCGGTACCTCCAGCGTCGCCCGATGGCGGTCGAAGAGGGGCCGGGAGCCGCTGTAGAAGACGTAACCGCCGGCCTCCGGGACGCCGATCATCGACGGGGTGGCCATGATGCCGCCGTCGACGAACCGGGCCCCGCGCCCCTCGGCCCGGGCGGCGCGGGAGCGACCCTGGGCGGGGGTCCCGGTGGTGAGGTCGACCAGGTCCCGGCCCGCGAGGTCGACCCCGTCGAGGGCCGAGCCGACGGAGGCGTCGTCCAACAGGCACAGGACGACCAGTTCGTTCGCGGCGACCGCCTCGGCGGGGGTCGCGGCGACGCGAGCACCTTCGGCGGCCAGGGCCTCAGCCTTGGCGGCGGTGCGGTTCCAGACGGTCAGGGGATGCCCGGCGGCCAGCCAGGTACGGGCGAGGGCGGTTCCCATGTCGCCGAGTCCGAGGAGGGTGAGCGGTGTCTTCACGAGGTTGTCGGTCATGACGTTCAGCCTGGTCGCAGGCCGTGAGACGCTCAAGTACGCACTTCGGAGTGGGTGGTTACCCCGAGGTGAGCGAACAGGTGGGAGGGGTGTGCGATGGCGTTGACACGAAGGCCCGGGGCGGATCACTGCGGGATCGCCGCGGCGATGTCCGTGATCGACGGCAAGTGGAAGGTCTCCCTGTTGTGGGAGTTGGAGCAGCGCCCGCGTCGTTTCGGTGAACTGCGCCGGCTGGTCCCGGGGGTCTCGGAGAAGGTGCTCTCCGCGCAACTGCGGGAGTTGGAGACGGACGGGATCGTGCACCGCGAGGTCTACGAGGAGGTGCCGCCCCGGGTGGAGTACTCGCTGACCCCGCTCGGCAGGGAACTGAACGCGGCCCTGGCCCCGCTGGGCGCATGGGGCGGCAGACACCTGCTCCCCGCCCCCGCGCCGGCGGGACCGGCCGGTCAGCCCACCGCGGCGTACGAGTCGACCGAGCGCTTGGTGTAGGCGCCGGGCGTCTGCCCGAAGTGGCGGCGGAAGGCCAGGATGTAGCCGTTGGTGCTGACGAATCCGACCCGGGCGGCGACCACGCCCACCAGGTGGCCCTGCCCCAGCAGTTCCAGCGAGTGGTTCAGCCGCAGCCGGGTCCGCCACTCCGAGAAGGCCAGGCCCGTCTCCGTGCGGAAGGCCCGTCGCAGGCTGGTCGAGCTGGTGTACAGGTCCTCGGCCCACTCGGTCGCGGTGCGCGGGTCGGCGGGGGTGCGGGCCAGCTCCCGGGCGACGGTCGAGGCGGCCCGGCTGGTCGGCTGGGGCAGCGGGAGACAGTCGCGGTGGGCCGCGCAGAGGGCCGCGAAGACCGCCGGGTCGTCCTCGGACACCTCGGAACTGCGCATCCGGGCCAGCAGCAACCGGCGCTGCTCGGCGGTCGCGTTGACGGTGGTCGCCTCGGTGTACGGCAACGCGTGCAGGCCGGCGCCGAAGTCCTCGACCGCGATGAGGGAGTCGCTGTCGAAGCGGGCACTGTGCCACACCCCGGCCGGTATCCACAGGGCCACGGACGGGGTCAGCTCGTGCTCCCGCTCGCACGCGGTCACGACGATCCGCCCGATCGGCACGTACAGGAACTGGTGGAACGCGTGGACGTGGGGCGGGTGTCCGCCCGCCGCGATGAAGTCCTCGTCCACCGTCAGCTCCTCCAACCGGTCCGCCGCCACTGTGCCGTGACCCCCCATTGTGGGCGGTGCGCCACGACACCGACCCCCCGAAAGAAGGTAAGGGTAACCTAACTAGCGGGTGGGTGGGGCGGCCTCCTCCAGTGCGTCCACACTGCCCGACATGACGGTCCGCACGTGCCGGGTGAGGTGCTCGACCGGCCAGTCCCACCAGGCGACGGCGAGGAGCCGGGCGATGTCCGCCGGCTCGTACCGGGTGCGGATCAAGCGGGCCGGATTGCCGCCGACGATGCCGTAGTCCGGGACGTCGTCCACCACGACGGCGCCGGACGCGATCACCGCTCCGTGGCCGATCCGCACCCCCGGCATCACCATGGCGCCGTGCCCGAACCAGACGTCGTTGCCCACCACGGTGTCCCCGCGCCCCGGCAGGTCGGTGAGCAGGTCGAAGTGGTCGGCCCAGTCGCCTCCCATGATCGGGAACGGGAACGTCGAGGGCCCGTCCATCCGGTGGTTGGCGCCGTTCATGATGAAGCGCACACCGGTGCCCAGCGCGCAGAACCTTCCGATGACGAGCCGCTCCGGCCCGTAGTGGTAGAGCACGTTGCGCGTCTCGAAAGCCGTCGCGTCGTCCGGGTCGTCGTAGTACGAGTAGTCGCCCACCTCGATCAGCGGGGACGTCACCAGCGGCCGGAGCAGCACCACCCGCGGCTGCCCCGCCACGGGATGCGGCACCGACGGGTCGGGCGGGACGGGGCTCATGCCGGCACCTCCGCCGTCACCACGCCCTGCGTGTGGTCGTCGGCCTCGACCACCGTCGAACCGTCCGGGGCCCAGACGGCCGCCCCGCCGCAGCCGGTCCAGGGGCCGGCGGGTCCGACGTGGTTGGCGAGGACCACGTACAGGCCGTGCTCCTTGGCGATCCCGGGATACACGGTGGTCCGCTCCGCGACCCCGGCGCCCGTTCCGTAGAGGGAGCTCGCCAGATGGACCGCGCATCCGTCGGCCGCGCCCCGGCCGGGCAGATCGGGGAAGTGGTTGTCGAAGCAGATGCCCAGGCAGAAGCGGATCCCGCCGAGTTCGAAGCGGCCGTCGACGGCGCCCGGCGCGAAGGCGTCCCCCTCGTGCTCGAAGAGGTGCTGCTTGGCGTACGTCGTCACGTGCGCGCCCTCCGCGTCGTGGACCAGGGTCGCGATGGCCGGCAGCGGGCCGTCGGTGCGCAGCGCAGCGTTGACCGCGGTGGCGATCCCGGCGGAGCGCAAGGGGTCCAGTCGCGGATCGTCGGGGCCCGTCAACCACAGCCCGGGGTCGGCGGTCAGGGCCTCGATCTCGTAGCCGGTCAGGGCCAGTTCGGGCAGGACGACGAGTTCGGCGCCCTGGTCGCGGGCCGCGACCGCGAGGGCGGCGGCCCGCGCGGAGTTGGCGTCGACATCGGCCGGGACGCAGGTCATCTGGGCTGCGGCTATCCTCATGCGCCCAGCATGCCGGCCCGGTCCTCGCCCCGTCCGGCAGGGCCGTGCGGGGCGCTACGGAGACTCGGGTGCGCCCCGGAGCAGTGTCAGGAACGAGCGGAACGCGCCCGGCATGTCCACCGACTCGGGGGAGAGCAGCCACTGGTACTGGAGCCCGTCCATCACCGCCGTGAGCAGGGGCGCCGCCTGCTCGGGGGTGAGGCCCGAGGGCAGCCGGTCCCCGAACTCGGCCCGCAGCACCGCTGCCATCTCGACCCGGACCTGCGCGTACCGCTCGGTGAAGAACTCCCGGGCGGGGTGCCCGACGGTGACGCTCTCGCCCAGCAGCGCCGAGAAGGTCTGCACGATGCCCGGGCGCATCGCGTTGTAGTCCACCAGCGAGGCCAGCAGGTCCAGCCGCCAGGTGTCCGCGGAGGCGCGGGAGCCGCCGCCGGTGTCCCAGCGGTCGCGCTCCTCCAGCACCGCGACCAGCAGCGCCTCCTTGGTCGGGAAGTAGTGCAGCAGGCCCTGTTGGGTCAGGCCCACCCGTTCCGCGACGGCGCCCAGGGACGCTCCCCGGTAGCCGCGTTCGGCGATCACCTCGACCGCCGCGCGAACGATGTCGCCGCGTCGTTCCTCGCTCCTCGCCCTGACCATCGCCGGCACTCCCTCCGCGTCACACCCCTGCCCGCAGGACCGTACGCGATCCGCGCCCGACAAGCCGAGATCACAAGAACATAACGAACCCTACCGTTTACCAGGTGGCAGGTCCACGATGGGGCCACCGCACCACGCCGCACCCGCACCGCACCACGCCGCACACCGCATCCGATGAGGAGGCTCGGCCGTGACCGATGCCGAACAGGTCCGCCACGACACCGCGGAAGCCGCACTCGACAAGCTCGACCTCGACACCAAGACCCGGCTCCTGGCCGGCCAGGACATGTGGTCGCTGCCCGCCCTCCCGGAGATCGGCCTGGGCTCCCTGGTCATGTCCGACGGCCCCATCGGGGTGCGCGGCGTGCGCTGGACCGCCGACGACCCCTCCATCGCCCTGCCGTCCCCGACGGCGCTCGCCGCCGCCTGGGACCCCGCCCTCGCCCGCCGCGCCGGCCGCCTCCTGGCCCAGGAGGCCCGCCGCAAGGGCGTCCACGTCCTGCTCGCCCCCACCGTCAACCTGCACCGTTCCCCGCTCGGCGGCCGGCACTTCGAGTGCTACTCCGAGGACCCGTACCTCACCGGCGCCATCGGCACCGGCTACGTCAACGGAGTCCAGGACGGCGGCGTCGGCACCACCGTCAAGCACTTCGTCGGCAACGACGCCGAGACCGAGCGCTTCACCGTCGACTGCGTCATCGCGCCCCGCCCGCTGCGCGAGCTGTACCTGGCGCCCTTCGAGGCCATCGTCACCAACGCCCGCCCCTGGGGCATCATGACCGCCTACAACCGGGTCAACGGCACGTCGATGACCGAGAACGCGTACCTGGTCAACGAGGTCCTGCGCGCCGAGTGGGGCTTCGACGGCGTCAACGTCTCCGACTGGATGGCCGCCCGCTCCACCACCGGCGACATCCTCGGCGGCCTCGACGTGGCCATGCCCGGCCCGCAGACCGTTTACGGACCCGCCCTCGCCGAGGCCGTCCGCGCCGGCGAGGTCCCCGAGTCAGCCGTCGACGACGCCGTGCGCAACGTCCTGCGGCTCGCCGCCCGCGTCGGCCTCCTTGAAGGCGCCCCCGCCGTCGTCACCGACCACCCGGCCGCGATCGACGGGCAGGCCCTGGCCCGCGAGATCGCCGTCCGCGGCACCGTCCTCGTACGCAACGAGCCCGTCTCCGGCGAGCGGCGCGCGCTGCCACTCGACACCCGCCCCGGCCGCACCGTCGCCCTCCTCGGCGCCGCCGCCCGCGACGCCCGCGTCCTCGGCGGGGGCTCCGCCACCGTCTTCCCCGAGCGGATCGTCTCCCCGCTCGACGGCCTCACCGCCGCCCTCCCCGACGGGGCGCTCACCTTCCGCGTCGGCGCCGACCCCAGCGAGGAACCCGTCCCCGCCGACAAGGGCTTCGCGCTGCGCGCCGTCTGCCGCGACGCCTCCGGAGCCGTCCTGGGAGAGGGCGGTCTGCCCACCGGTCAGGTCCAGTGGATCGGCGACGACCTGCCCGAGGGCGCCACGTACGAGACGATGGCGAGCATCGAGGTCACCGGCACGTTCCTGCCGCGCGAGAGCGGCGAGCACGCCTTCGGCACCCGCGGCCTCGGCGCCTTCGCCCTGGCCGTCGACGGCCACACCCTCTGGGAGGGCGTCCAGGAGATGGGTGACGAGGCAGACCCCTTCGAGGCCTTCTTCGGGGCGCCCAGCGAGCGCGCCCGGATCGCGCTGACCGAGGGCGAACCCGTCGAGGTCTCGCTGACCTTCCAGGTCCCCGACGTCACCGGGCTGCCCCTCAAGGCGATCATGTTCTCCCTGCTCCACCTCGGCCCCCGGCGCGACCCGGACGCGCTCATCGCCGAGGCCGTGGCCGCGGCGCGGGCCGCCGACACCGCCGTGGTGGTCGTCGCCACCACCGAACGCGTGGAGTCCGAGGGCTTCGACCGCACGGACCTGACCCTGCCCGGCCGGCAGAACGACCTGGTCGCGGCCGTCGCCGCCGCCAACCCGAACACCGTGGTCGTGGTCAACGCCGGTTCCCCCGTGGAACTGCCCTGGCGCGCGGACGTGGCCGCCGTGCTCCTGACCTGGTTCCCCGGGCAGGAGGGCGGCGCCGCCCTGGCCGACGTGCTCCTCGGGGACGCGGAGCCCGGCGGACGACTGCCCACCACCTGGCCCGCCGCGCTCGCCGACGCGCCCGTCACCGAGGTCACGCCGACCGACGGCAGACTGGAGTACCGCGAGGGGCTCCTCGTCGGCTACCAGGCGTACGAGGACCGGGGCGTGGTCCCCGCCTACCCGTTCGGCCACGGCCTCGGCTACACGGACTGGAGCTACGACTCCCTGGAGGTCACCGGCACCACCGCCCGCGTCCGCCTCACCAACACCGGCGTCCGGACCGGCCGCGAGGTCGTCCAGGTCTACCTCGCCCCGATCGCCGACACGGTCGAGCGCCCCGCGAGCCGGCTGGCGGCCTTCGCCTCCGTCGAGGCGGGCCCCGGCGAGAGCGTCGAGACGGAGATCGAGCTGCCCGCCCGGGCCTTCGAGATCTGGGACGAGGACACGCGCGGCCGGCGGCGGATCGACGGCCGGTACGAGGTCCGCGCGAGCCACGCGCACGGCGACACCCGCCTCACGGCCACCCTCGACGTCCACTGACCTGCCGCATGGCCGGAAACCACCCATGAAACGGACCGGGGACGGGTCCTGACCCCCGCCCCCGGTCCGTACCAACCGTCAACGCGGCGGCTTCGCCGCCGTCACCTGTCGGTGCGCGAGTTCCGCCAGCCGCGCCTGTCCGTCCTTCCCCGGATGGAAGAAGTCCCAGCGGCTCAACTGCTCGGCCGAGAAGGGGTACTGGAACACCGCACCCCCGTCGTAACGGCAGAGCGGGTCCTTCGCGCAGACCTCGCGCAGTACCTCGTTGTACTCGACCACCCGCGCCCGCACCTCCTCCCGTCGCGAGGTCGCGCCCGTCGCCAGGGAGAGCGGATCGGCCAGCATCGACTGGCAGATCCCCAGCTTCCAGATCTGGCGCACCATCGGCAGGTCCTTGCCCTGTTCCCACAGCCGCTGGAGGTCCGGCACCGAGGAGACGTACACCTGCGAGGTCGGGGACGCCGCCCGCAGGCCGGCCAGCGCCTTCTCGAAACCGGCCCGGAAGTCGGCCACCGAGGTCATCGACGAAGCCAGCGGCCGGCAGGCGTCGTTGGAGCCCACCATGACCGTGACCAGGTCGGGCTTGTGCGCGGCGGCCGAAGCCAGCTGCCCCGGCAGGTCCGCCATGCGCGAGCCGGTCACCGCGTGGTTCCAACTGCGCGCGGGCGCCTGGGCGGCCCCGATGAGGCGGGTGGCGAGGGAGTCGACCGCGGGGTCGTCGCCGGTCGCCCAGGAGACCTCCGGGCAGTCCGCCAACACCGAACAGGCGTCGAAGCCGCGCGTGATGGAGTCGCCGACGGCGGCGATCGAGGTCGGCGCGGTGTTCCAACGGGGACCCGCCTGCGCCCCCCGCTCGCCCTCGGACGCCGGCTCGCCGCCGTCACACCCCGTGACCACCCCGGCCAGCACGGCGACCGCCGCGACCGCGCCCGTCAGCCTCCTGCGCGCGCGACGGCGTGGAGCGGTGGTGCCCATCGGGTGGTCCCTCCCTCGTCGCCCCGTCCTTCCGGGGCGTCCTGCTGAGTGAATGCTCTGCGTTCACGGGGTTTGGAGCGACCGTACGTCACACCGGGACCCCCCGCGCACGGTAGCTTTTTCCCGTGGCGTTTCGGCCGCACGTCCCACGACGCAATGTCAGATCATTTCCGGTAAATTACATCACGTCACATACCGTCCGTTTTCTGGAGTTTATTCCCGACCTCGTCCCACACTGGAGGTCCCGGTGACGACACGTGGAGTTCTGTACGTGCATTCCGCGCCGCGTGCGCTCTGCCCGCACGTGGAATGGGCTGTTGCGGGCGTACTCGGAGTGCGGGTGAACCTCGACTGGATCAGACAGCCCGCCTCCCCCGGCACCTGGAGAGCCGAATTCTCCTGGCAGGCCGAAGCGGGCACCGCGTCGAAACTCGCATCCGCCCTGCGCGGCTGGCACCTGTTGCGCTTCGAGGTGACGGCCGAACCCTGCTCGACCTCCGAGGGCGAGCGATACAGCTCCACCCCGGAACTCGGCATCTTCCACGCCGTCACCGGAATGCACGGAGACATCCTCGTCCCCGAGGACCGACTGCGCGCCGCCCTCGTCCGATCCGCGCACGGCGAGACCGACCTGGAAGCCGAGATCGCCAAACTGCTCGGCAAGCCCTGGGACGACGAGTTGGAGCCGTTCCGCCACGCCGGCGAAGGCGCCCCCGTGCGCTGGCTCCACCAGGTGGTCTGACCCCGCGACACACGGACGACACGCGAGAGGGGCCCACCCGGCAACCGCCGGGTGGGGCCCCTCTCACTCGGTGCGCGCGACTCAGACGGAGCGGAACGCCAGCGAGACGTTGTGCCCGCCGAAACCGAAGGAGTTGTTGATCGCGGAGATCGGACCGTCGACGGGCAGCTTGCGCGGCTCGCCGCGAACGATGTCCGCGTCGATGTCGTCGTCCAGGTCGTCGATGTTGATCGTCGGCGGGGCGATCCGGTTGTACAGCGCCAGCACGGTCGCCACCGTCTCGATGCCGCCGGCGCCACCCAGCAGGTGACCGGTCATCGACTTGGTCGCGGAGATCGCGATGTGGTCGAGGTCGTCGCCCAGCACCTTGCGCAGCGCCTTCAGCTCGGCCGTGTCCCCCTGCGGGGTGGACGTGGCGTGCGCGTTCAGGTGCACCAGCTCGGCCGGGTCCAGACCCGTGTTGTCGAGCAGGTTCCGCAGCGCGGCGGCGACGCCGCGGCCCGTGGGCTCCGGCTGCGCGATGTGGTGGCTGTCCGCGGACAGACCCTGACCCAGGACCTCGCAGTACACCCGCGCACCGCGCGCGGCGGCGTGCTCGGCGGACTCCAGGATGACCACGCCGGCGCCCTCGCCGAGGACGAAGCCGTCACGGGCCTTGTCGTACGGGCGCGAGGCCTGCTCGGGGTGATCGTTGTTCTTGGACATCGCCATCATGTTGGCGAACGCGGCGATCGGCAGCGGGTGGATCGCCGCCTCGGTACCGCCGGCGACGACCACGTCGGCACGGCCGGTACGGATCATCTCCACGGCGTAGCCGATGGCCTCGGCACCCGAGGCGCACGCGCTGACCGGGGTGTGAACGCCCGCGCGGGCGTTGACCTCCAGGCCGACGTTGGCCGAGGGGCCGTTCGGCATGAGCATGGGGACGGTGTGCGGGGAGACCCGGCGCACACCCTTCTCCTTCAGTACGTCGTACTGGTCGAGCAGGGTCGTCACGCCACCGATTCCGGAGGCGATCACGGTACCCAGACGCTCGGGCGCGATGGACTCGTCCTCGCCGGCCGGGGCGGTGTACCCCGCGTCGGCCCAGGCCTCGCGGGCCGCGATGACGGCGAACTGCGCCGAGCGGTCCAACTTGCGGGCCAGCGGACGGGGCAGTACCTCGCTCGGGTCCACGGCGGCCTGCGCGGCGATACGGACCGGCAGTTCGGCGAAACGCTCGCCCTCCAGGGGCGATACGCCGGAACGGCCGGCAAGCAGACCTTCCCAGGTCGAAGCGCTGTCGCCACCCAGCGGAGTGGTTGCGCCGATACCGGTGACGACCACGGTGCGATTGGTCGGGCTCACAGGAATTCTTTCTCCACGTCTCAGGGGGTGCTGAATTGTCACGGCGCCACCGCCAGGTGGCGACAAACGCTCGTCAGGCTCAGGCCTGGTTCTTCAGGATGTAGTCGGCGGCGTCGCCGACCGTCTTGAGGTTCTTGACGTCCTCGTCCGGGATCTTGACCTCGAAGCGCTCTTCGGCGGCGACGACGACCTCGACCATGGACAGCGAGTCGACGTCCAGGTCGTCGGTGAAGGACTTGTCGAGCTGGACGTCCTCCTGCGGGATGCCGGCGATCTCGTTGACGATCTCCGCGAGACCTTCGAGGATCTCTTCCTGCGTGGCGGCCATGTGGCGCTCCTTCTTTAGCTGACTGGATGTTCAGGGAGGGAAAGGGATCCCGACCCTAGGGGAGGGTAACGACCGTCGCGGCGTAGACGAGTCCCGCCCCGAAGCCGATGACGAGCGCGGTGTCGCCGCTCTTCGCCGCACCGGTCGCCAGGAGCCGCTCCATAGCGAGCGGAATCGAGGCGGCCGAGGTGTTGCCGGTGGTCTCGACGTCACGGGCGACCGTGACGTGCTCCGGCAGCTTCAGAGTCTTCACCATCGAGTCGATGATCCGCATGTTTGCCTGGTGCGGAATGAAGACGTCCAGGTCGTCCGCGGTGATCCCGGCCGCGTCGAGCGCCTGCTGGGCCACCTTGGCCATCTCGAAGACGGCCCAGCGGAAGACCGCCTGACCCTCCTGGGTGATGGCCGGGAACTTCTCCCCGCCGCCCTTGCCGAGGTACTCGTCCCACGGCACGGTCTGCTTGATCGTCTCGGACTTGTCGCCCTCCGAACCCCACACCGTGGGGCCGATGGCCGGCTCGTCCGAAGGGCCGACGACCACGGCGCCGGCGCCGTCGCCGAACAGGAAGGCCGTCGCGCGGTCCTCCAGGTCGGTGAGGTCCGACAGCCGCTCGACACCGATGACGAGGACGTACTGCGCCGACCCCTCCACCACCAGGCCCTTGGCCAGGGTCAGGCCGTAGCCGAACCCGGCACAACCCGCGGAGATGTCGAAAGCGGCGGGCTTGACCGCCCCGATCCGGTGCGCGATCTCGGTCGCGACGGCCGGGGTCTGCTTGAAGTGCGACACCGTGGAGACGATCACGGCGCCGATCTGCTCGGGGGCGACCCCGGCGTCGGCCAGCGCTTTGCCCGAGGCCTCCACCGACATCGCGGCGACCGTCTCCTCGGGCGAGGCCCAGTGCCGGGTCGCGATGCCGGAACGCGAACGGATCCACTCGTCGGACGAGTCGATCGTCTCCAGGATGACCTCGTTGGGCACCACACGGACCGGGCGGTAGCCGCCCACCCCGAGGATGCGGGCGTACGGGGAGCCCTTGGCCGGCTTGATCTTCGACATGCTGTGTGGGCTCCTTCTCTCAGACCGCGTGCTCGGCGAGGAGCGCGGCGGCCTTGTCGAGATCGTCCGGCGTCTTCAGGGCGACGGCCGGTACGCCCTTGAGCGCACGCTTGGCCAGACCCTGAAGGGTGCCGCCCGGGCAGAGCTCGACGATCCCGGTGACGCCCAGTTCGGCGAACGTCTCCATGCACAGGTCCCAACGGACCGGGTTGGCCACCTGGCCGACCAGCCGGGCGACGACATCGGCGCCCGTGGTCACGACCCGACCGTCCTTGTTCGACACGTACTTCAGCGCCGGGTCCGCCGGGGCGAGGGCCTCGGCGGCCTTCTCCAGCGTGGCGACCGCGGGCGCCATGTGGTGGGTGTGGAACGCGCCCGCGACCTTGAGGGCGACGACCTTCATGGAGCCTTCGGGCTTGTCGGCCACGAGGGCGGCGATCTGCTCCGCGGTGCCGGCGGCCACGATCTGGCCCGCACCGTTGATGTTCGCCGGGGTCAGCCCCAGCTTCTCCAGGTGCGCGACGACCACGTCACGGTCACCGCCCAGCACCGCGGCCATGCCGGTCTCGGTGACGGCGGCGGCCTCGGCCATGCCGAGCCCCCGGGTGCGTACGAACGACAGCGCGTCGTCCTCGCTCAGCACACCGGCGTACGCGGCCGCGGTGATCTCACCGACGCTGTGACCGGCGACCGCGCCGAAGGCGGTCGTGGTGCCGAGCGCGGAGGCGGACAGCAGACCCGCGGCGACCAGCAGCGGCTGGGCCACCGCCGTGTCGCGGATCTCGTCCGCGTCGGCCTTCGTGCCGTAGTGGGCAAGGTCGAGCCCGATGGCGTCGGACCACCCCGCGACGCGCTCGGCGGCGCCGGGGAGTTCGAGCCAGGGAGTCAGGAAGCCGGGCGTCTGAGCGCCTTGGCCTGGAGCGACGAGTACGAGCACCCTCACACTCTCTCTTGTATGTGGCCCGCGCCGCCCGTGGGGACAGGGACGAAGAACCGACGGGGTAATTGTTGATGTCCGACAAAAGTCTAGGACTGGGGATCGCCGTCGGCCAGGCGCCCCAGGATCAGGGCGATCCGCAACGTGAACGCCGAACGGACATCGGAGGGTGACCAGCCGGTGACGTCGGTCACACGTCGGAGCCGGTAGCGCACCGTGTTCGGGTGGACGAACAGCATCCGCGCGGCCCCTTCCAGACTGCTCGCCTGCTCCAGGTAGACGCTCAGCGTCTCCAGGAGTGCCGACCCCGCCTCCTCCAGTGGTCTGTAGATCTCCTCCACCAACTGCTCCCTCGCCGAGGGATCGGAGGCGATGGCGCGCTCGGGCAGGAGATCATCCGCCAGAACGGGGCGCGGCGCGTCCTGCCACGCCGTACAGGCCTTCAGTCCGGCCGCGGCGGCCTGCGCCGACTTCGTCGCGTTCAGCAGGTCCGGGACCACCGGACCCGCCACCACGGGACCCGCCGCGAACGGCCCGATCAGGGACTTCGCCACCTGCATCGGGTTGTCGCTGCCGCCCGCGATGACCACCAGCCGGTCGCCCAGCACACCCGTGAGGACCTGGAGCTTGTGGTGCCGGGCCGCGCGCCGGATCGCCTCGACCGTCAGTTCGCTGTCCCCGTCCGGGGCGGTGCCCAGGATGACGCACACGTGCTCCGGCGAGTTCCAGCCCAGCGCCGCGGCCCGGGACAGGGCGCCCTCGTCGGCCTCGCCCGACAGCACCGCGTTGACGACCAGGGACTCCAGCCGGGCGTCCCACGCCCCGCGCGCCTCGGCCGCCTGGGCGTACACCTGGGCCGTCGCGAAGGCGATCTCCCGGGCGTACACCAGCAGCGCCTCCCGCAGGATCGACTCGTCGCCGGGGGCCGCGACCTCGTCGATCGCGGTCTCCATCACCTCGATCGTCGTGCGGACCATCTCCACGGTCTGCCGCAGCGTGATCGCCCGGGTCAGTTCGCGCGGAGCCGTCCCGAACACGTCGGTCGAGATCGCCTGCGGGGTCTCCGGGTGCCGGAACCACTCCGTGAACGCGGCGATGCCCGCCTGGGCGACCAGGCCGATCCAAGACCGGTTCTCCGGCGGCATCGCCCGGTACCACGGCAGGGTCTCGTCCATGCGCGCGATGGCGTTGGCGGCGAGCCGACCGGAGGATTTCTCCAGCCTGCGCAGCGTCGCGGTGTGCGGATGGGCGGGGTGCGCGGCATGCGCCGGGTGCGCGGGGCTGGTCTCGGGAGAAGGCTCACGTTCGGGTTGGGGCACGGGACAAGACTGCCCTATCGGCGCCCCGGCGCGGACTCCGGTCTCGCGGCGCAGGGCCCGCGCCCCGAGTCGCGCCGCGGCCGGCGGGGTCTACGGTGGCCTTCATGATTGATGTACGCCGCGCCGCCGACCGGTACGAGGGCGGGGACCCGGCCGCCGGGATCACGACCCGGCACGCCTTCTCCTTCGGGTCCTTCTACGACCCGGACAACATCCGTTTCGGCCCGGTGCTGGCCTGCAACGAGGAGACCCTGCGGCCCGGCTCCGGCTTCGAGGAGCACGCGCACAGCCACACCGAGATCGTCACCTGGGTGGTCGAGGGCGAACTCACCCACAAGGACAGCGCCGGCGGGCACAGCGGGCAGGTGCGCCCCGGCGACGTGCAGCACTTCGGCACCGGATCCGGGGCGCGGCACGTCGAGCGCAACGACGGCCCGGAGCGGCTGCGGTTCGTACAGACCTGGCTCGCCCCGCTCGTGGCGGGCGGCGAGCCCTCGTACACGCTCGTCCGGGACCTCGCCGACGGCGCCGCGTACGAGATCCCCGCGGCCGGTGCCGTACTGCGCGTGCGGCGGCCCGGCGCGGGCGAGCGGGTCGCCGTGCCGGTCGCCGAGCGGATCTACCTGCACGTCGTCCGGGGGGACCTGCGGCTCGACGGGGAGGAACTGGGCCCCGGCGACTCGGCGCGGATCACCCGCGAGAGCGGGTTGGAGATCACCGCGGGCTCCCCGGGGGAACTGCTGATCTGGGAGCTGCCGTAGCGGCTGCCCCGCGGATCCGGCGGATCAGGAACGCAGTTCGGCGAGGACCGCGTCCGTGAACGGGGTCCAGGCCTCCACGGCCCACGGGCCGAAGGCGCGGTCGGTCAGTGCCACGCACGCGGCGCGCGCCTCCGGGTCCACCCACAGGAAGGTGCCCGACTGGCCGAAGTGCCCGAAGGTCCGGGGCGAGGACGTGTGACCCGTCCAGTGCGGGGACTTGCCGTCGCGGATCTCCAGGCCGAGCCCCCAGTCGTTGGGGGACTGGTGCCCGTAGCCCGGCAGGACGCCCTTGAGGCCCGGGTGCACGACGGCGGTGGCCTCGGCGACGGTGCGGACGTCGAGCAGCCGGGGCGCCTGGAGCTCGGCGGCGAACCGCGTCAGGTCGGAGACGGTGGACACGCCGTCCTTCGCGGGGGAGCCGTGCAGCACGCTCGACGCCATGCCCAGCGGTTCGAAGACGGCCTGGTGCAGGTACTCGGCGAAGGGGATGCCGGTGGCCTTCGCGATGTGGTCGCCTAGCACCTCGAAACCGGCGTTGGAGTACAGCCGGCGCTGCCCGGGAGCCCCCGTCACACGGTGCTCGTCGAAGGCCAGCCCGCTGGTGTGCGCGAGCAGGTGACGGACCGTGGAACCCTCCGGTCCGGCCGGTTCGTCCAGTTCGATCGCCCCCTCCTCGTACGCGACGAGGGCGGCGTACGCGGCGAGCGGCTTGGTCACCGAGGCCAGGCGGAACGGGTGGTCGACGGGGCCGTGGGAACCGGCCGTGCTCCCGTCGGCGCGGACCACGGCGGCGGCGGCCGTCGTCACCGGCCAGTTCTCGATGATCCGCAGACTCTCCAGGCTGTTCTCCATGCGGCCGAGCCTACTTGCCTGGAGTGCGCTCCAAGGTTTTAGCGTGGAGTCATGAGCCTGACGCAGACGCGGTACACGATCAGCGAGGTCGAGGCCCGCACCGGTCTGACCCAGCACACACTGCGCTGGTACGAGCGGATCGGCCTGATGCCGCACGTGGACCGCTCCCACTCGGGACAGCGGCGGTTCACCGACAAGGACCTCGACTGGCTGGCCTTCGTGGGCAAGCTGCGCGCCACCGGGATGTCGGTGGCGGACATGGTCCGGTACGCGGAACTGGTCCGCGAGGGCGCGCACACCGTCGACCAGCGGCGCGAGCTGCTGGAGCGGACGCGCCGCGAGGTGCGGTCGCGGATCACGGAGCTGACCGACGCGCTCGCCGTACTGGACTACAAGATCGGGATGTACTCGATGGGCACGACGACGGGGAAGGCACGGCCATGACGGAGCACGACAAGGTCATCGAGCGGGTCGAGCTGGGCAAGGGCGGCCCGCTGGTGGGCGTCCAGGGCCTGGGCTGCATGGGCATGAGCGAGTTCTACGGGGACACCGACGAGGCGGTCGCGCGGGAGACCCTGGAGGCGGCGCTGACGGCGGGGGTCACCCTCATCGACACCGCGGACGTCTACGGGCGCGGCCGCAACGAGGAGTTCATCGCGCCGTTCGTGGCCGCCCACCGGGACGAGATCACCCTGGCCACGAAGTTCGCCATCGAACGCAACGACGACCCGCACTACCGGGGCATCCGCAACGACCCCGCCTACGTCCGGCAGGCCGTCGAGGGCAGCCTGCGCCGGCTCGGTACCGACGTCATCGACCTCTACTACATGCACCGGCGCGACCCGGCCGTGCCGTTCGCCGAGTCGGTGGGCGCCATGGCGGAGCTGGTCCGGGAGGGGAAGGTGCGTTACCTGGGGCTGAGCGAGGTCACCGGGGCCGAACTGCGCGAGGCGCACGCGGTGCACCCGATCACGGCGCTCCAGTCGGAGTGGTCGCTGTTCAGCCGGGACGTGGAGCACAGCGCGGTCGGCGCGGCGGCGGAGTTGGGCGTGGCCTTCGTGCCCTACTCCCCGCTCGGGCGCGGCTTCCTCACCGGGGCGTTCGCGGACGCGGGCACGGACCTGTCGACGGACGACTTCCGCAGGTACCAGCCGCGGTTCACCGGCGACAACGCCAGGACCAACGCGGCGCTGCTGGCCCCCGTCCGGGAGATCGCCGCCGCCCACGGGGCGACGCCGGCGCAGATCGCCCTGGCGTGGGTGCAGCAGCGGGCGAAGGTGCACGGCCTGCCGGTGGTCCCGATCCCGGGCACCCGCAAGCCGGGCCGACTCGCCGAGAACGCGGCCGCCACCCGCATCACCCTGACGGCCGCCGAACTCGCGCTGCTCGAACCGATCGCCTCCCGGGTGGCGGGCGACCGCTACCCCGACATGAGCTCCACGTCGGCGGCGCGGGAGGGCTAGGCCGTCGTCTTCGGATCCGGCGCGGTGGTGGGGGAGGCCGTCCCCCGTTGGGAGGCCGTCCCCCCGCCGCCGCGCTCAGGCGTCGGCCGCGAAGCGGTCGCGCAGGGCCGTGTACTCGGCGTCGGTGAGCAGGCCCGCGCCGTGCAGCTCGCTCAGGTGCCGGAGCCGCTCGTCGACCTGCGGGTGCGGATCGGAACCGGCCCTGCCGCCGACGGCGGCGAGGACGGACGCGGCGAACGGCAGCGACTCGTGCACCGCCCCGTATCCGATCCCGAACACCGCGGCCGCCAGGTCGTGGTCGGGCCGCGCGTCACCGGCGGCGACGCCGTCGCGGGGCAGGAGCCGCAGATGGCCGTCCGGGCCGTCGGGGGAGCGCCACTCGACCCCGCCGATCTCGGCCAGCGGGTACCGCTGGTCGCCCGCTTTCCACTTCGTGCCGCTGGCGCCCGTGCGCGACCACTGGAAGGTGACCGCCGAACCGTCGAAGCCCACCCGTGCGTCGTACGCCTTCAGGTGGATCGGCGGTTCCGGGGCGCGGACCAGGAATCGTTCGGCCGGTGCGGCGGGTCCCAGCCGTCCCCGCAGGGCGTCGACCAGCGAAGCCGCCCGGGGTGCCCGATCGCCGGGCAGGACCAGGCGGTACGGGTCGCAGGCTTCCTTCAGCTGCCCCGCGGCGACCTCCATCAGCGGATCCGCTCCCGGGCGCGGGACGGCGCGCAGCACCGCCGTGTCCCGTTTCCCCCCGGTCACGGTCACCTCGGACAGCGCCTCCAGGGGGATGTGTCGTTCCCCCAGGGCGTGCCAGAGCCTCGGTGTGCGCAGCCCCCTCGTGAAGCGGATGATCACCGCGTCCGAGTCGAGTTCCCAGACGGCATGGTTTCCGGCCAATACATCCCCCATGCGGCTCATCGTAGAGGGACGGGCCCCCGTGCGTCCCCTGGCCGCAGGAACGGTTTTCCTGCTCTCCATGCCCGGGAGTGCCCGTTTGCCCTCGTCAGCCCTGGTCAGCCGGTCTGCGGCGAAATTCCGTTGCCGCAGCCGTCGGCGCCGCTCGCGCACACGACGGAAGCGAAGGTGCCGGTTCCGATCTTGGCGAAGTTGTCCAACGAGGCCGTGCCTGGCTCGAAGTAGCCGTTGTGGCTCCCGGCCCCGGCCGAGGACAGCCGCCGCGCGCCGAAGGCCCGGGAGACCGGATCCGCCCCGTGGCCCACCCCGCCGACCTCCAGGTGCGGCACGTCGGCGATCCAGTCGCCGGGGTCCCGCGTCGCCCACACCCGTGCGCGGGTGTGCAGGTCGGCGGCGCTCGACGCGCGCATGCCCGGGCTGCCCGCCACCACCACGTCGGTCACCCGCGCCGGCAGGTGGTGCGCGGCGACCCCGCACACCACCGACCCGTAGCTGTGGCAGAACAGGGCCACGCTCGCGTTCCCGGGCAGGGCCGTGGCGAGCGACTCCAGCCGGGCCGCTCCGTCCACCGCCAGCCGGCCCGTCGCGGCGTCCACGCCCACGCCTATCGGCGCGGTGTACCCGGCCCAGGCGATGACGGCGGTCCGACCGTCGGGCGCGGCCGCGCGCTCGGCCTCGTACAGGGACTGCGCCATGCCGACGGGCGAGGTGAGCCGGCGCCGGCTGCGCTCGAAGGTGACCACGTCGGTGTCGACGCCGGGCACGATCACCGACACGCGGCGGGCCCGGTCGAGGTCGCCGAAGACCTCGGCGACGAGCCCGTCGCCGGTGGGATCGAAGGTGAGGATCTGCCGGTCGGGATCCGCGAGGGACTCGAAGCGGTGCACGCGGCGGGTGGCCTCGGCCCGGTCGGTCGGGGTCACGCCGACGTCCCGGCTGCGGGCCTCCTCGACGCGTCGCGCCTGCTCCAGGCCGCGCAGGTTGGCCCGGTAGCGGATGGTGGCCGGGACGCCGTCGAGGTTTCCGACGACGAGCGGGTAGCCGTCCGCGAGCCGGGCGCGCTGGGCGCCGTCGAGGCTGCCGAAGAAACGGGCCACCGTGCGGGCGGGCGCGTCGGCCGGCGGCAGCGGGCGGCCGTCGATGCGGGCCACGGCCCACGCCGAGAGCGCCACGGCACGCGGCGAGACGCCCGACTCGGGGCGGTGGACGGCGGTCCAGCCCGTCGTCACCATCATGACGAGGACGACCGCCAGCACGAACAGGGTGCGCAGGGCGGCGGGGCGCTCGGAGGCGCCGGCGAGGTGGTGGACGGGGCCGGGCAGGTTCACTGGAGCCAGCCTAGGAGACCGTTCGAGCCAGTGGCGCGCCAGGTGACGGGCGTCACCGCCGACCGTGTCACACCCGCGTGATCCATCCCGCGCGCCGGCACGTCGTACGCCGCCCGCCGGCTCGCCCCGCACCTCGCCGTGTACACGGCCTCCTACGCGGGCCGCCGCCAGTCCGCGGCCAGCGCCGGACCGATCTGGTCGAGGTACGCCTCGGTCATCCGCCGGATCGCGGCCACGCTGGCGTCCTGGCCCTGCCCCCACAGGCGGCCGGTGACCCGCATCACACCGGAGAACGCGGCGACGACCACCCGGGGGCGCGGGTCGACGTCCAGGTCCAGGCCCTCGCGGGCGGCGATCAGCCGGGAGATCTCCTCCTCCAGCTCCGTGGAGCGCCGCAGGTGGACGGCGAGCAGGGCCGGAGTGGACTCGATGAGCTGGTAGCCGCGCATGTACAGGTCGACCGGGACCACCTCGGAGATGGCCTCCTCGACGGTGTCCCAGCCGGCGAGCACCGCGTTGCGCATGGCCTCCATCGGACCCTCGGAGGCCGGACGGGACCGGAGTTCGGCGAGGAAGTGGGACTCGACGATGTCCTGGACGGTGAAGGCGACCTCCTCCTTGTTCGCGAAGTAGCGGAAGAAGGTGCGCTGGGAGACGTCCACCGCGTCGGTGATCTCGTCGACGGTCGTCTGCTCGTAGCCCTGCGCGATGAAGAGCAGGAGGGCGGCGCGCAGCAGCGCGTCGCGGGTGCGCCGCTTCTTGCGTTCGCGCAGTCCGGCCGCCGGGGAATCCGGGGCGGGCCGCAGGTCGGTCATCACCGTGGGTTCCCTTTCTGACGCTCAGTGAGCGGTCAGGGTACCTGTGACCGACCTGACAGTTGCTGTCTCGTTAAGCCGTTTGTGAAGTGTCAGTCGCTGTCACTAGCCTGTTCGCATGACTAGTCAGATCACCGTCAAGGACCGGGGACCCGCCGGTGGACAAGGCACGGCATCGGCCCGCACCGGACTGCGCGGTCACCCCTGGTTGACCCTCTTCGCCGTGGCGATCGGCGTCATGATGGTCACCCTCGACGGCACGATCGTCGCCGTCGCCAACCCCGCGATCCAGAAGGACCTCGGCGCCTCGCTCGCCGACGTGCAGTGGATCACCAACGGCTACCTGCTCGCCCTCGCGGTCTCCCTGATCACCGCCGGCAAGTTCGGCGACCGCTTCGGACACCGGCAGACCTTCCTCATCGGCATCGCCGGCTTCGCGGTCTCCTCGGCCGCCATCGGCCTGTCCACCGGCGTGGAACTCGTCATCGGCTTCCGCGTGGCCCAAGGCCTCTTCGGCGCCCTGCTGATGCCCGCCGCGCTCGGCCTGCTGCGCGCCACCTTCCCCGCCGAGAAGCTCAACATGGCCATCGGCATCTGGGGCATGGTCATCGGCGCCTCGACCGCCGCCGGCCCCATCGTCGGCGGCCTGCTCGTCGAGCACGTCAACTGGCAGTCCGTCTTCTTCATCAACGTGCCCGTCGGCATCATCGCGCTCGCCTTCGGCCTGTTCATCCTGCTCGACCACCGGGCCGAGAACGCCCCGCGCTCCTTCGACGTCCCGGGCATCCTGCTCCTGTCCGGCGCGATGTTCTCGTTGATCTGGGCCCTCATCAAGGCCGCCGAATGGGGCTGGGGGGACTGGAAGACCCTGTTCTTCCTCGCCGCGTCCGTGATCCTGTTCGTGCTGTTCGCCGTCTGGGAGACCAAGGTCTCCGAGCCGCTGATCCCGCTCGGCATGTTCCGCTCCGTGCCCCTGTCCGCCGGCACCGTCCTCATGGTGCTGATGGCCTTCGCCTTCATGGGGGGCCTGTTCTTCGTCACCTTCTACCTGCAGAACGTGGACGGCATGAGCCCGGTCGACAGCGGCCTGCACCTGCTGCCGCTCACCGGCATGATGATCATCGGATCGCCGCTGGCCGGCGCCGCCATCACCAAGGTCGGCCCGCGCGTCCCGCTCGTGGCCGGCATGGTCGCCACCGCCGTCGCCTGCTTCGGGATGGCCCGGCTCACCCCGGACACCGCCACCCTCACCATGTCGATCTGGTTCGCCCTCCTCGGCCTCGGCCTCGCACCCGTCATGGTCGGCGCCACCGAAGTCATCGTCGGCAACGCCCCGCTGGAACTGTCCGGCGTCGCCGGCGGGCTCCAGCAGGCCGCCATGCAGGTCGGCGGCAGCCTCGGCACCGCCGTGCTCGGCGCGGTCATGGCGGGCACCGTCAGTGACTCGTTCGGGGACAACTGGATCAAGGCGCAGCTCCCGCCGCTCACCCCCGAACAGCTCGACCTCGCCGAGAAGGGCGTCCAGGTCGGCATCGCGCCCGTCCCCGAGGGCGTCCCCGCCGAGGTGGCCCAGGCGATCACCACGGTCGCCCACGACACGTTCGTGTCCGGCATGAGCACCGCCTTCACCGTCGCCGGCGTCGTCGCGGTCCTCGCCGCGGTCGTGGCCTGCTTCACCAAGCGCGGCGACAACGCCGCCGAGGGGGCGGGCGCGGCCCACATCTGAGCCGGCCCGAAACCCCCGCGACGGCGTCAACCCCGTACGCCCGACAGCCCCGCCGGACGGTTCCGGCGGGGCTGTCGCCTATCCGGGTGGACCCGCCCGCGCCCCCTTCCGCCCGACGGTCGTCGCAGGTCAGCGTGGTGCCATCGGAAACCCGGAAACGGTCCGGGACCCCGTGTCCACAAGGAGTTGACCCGTCATGCGTACGAGTTTCCCCACCCGCCCCAGCACCTTCCTGGCCGCCGCCGTCCTCGCCGCCACCGCCCTGATCCCCGGCACGGCCACCGGAGCGCACGCCGCCGGGCCACCGCCCCTCCCGGCCTGCGCCCCCGGTCAGCTGTGCCTGTGGGCGAAGCCGGACTTCAAGGGCGCCAAGCAGACCCACGAGCTGAGCACCGTCAGCATCAACAGCTGCACCGCCCTGCCCCCGGGGACCAGCGCCCAGTCGCTCGCCAACCGGGTCGGCCGTCCGGTGACCACGTACCAGTCGGCCGAATGCGCGGAGACGGGGGAGTTCCAGACCTACCCGGGTGACGGGGTCTGGCTGCCCTCCTCGCCCTACCAGGTCAGGGCCTTCAAGGTGTGGGAGCGGTAGCCCCGAGCGGTGCCGGGGACCCCGGCCGACCGGCCGCAGCGGCGGCCACGGGCCCGGCGGCCCCGTGGTCCCCGAGCGGGCCGGCCCCCGCGCCGCCACCGAGCCGGGCGACCTCGGCGCGCAGGGCCCGGACCTCGGCGGTCAGCTCGGTGATCGCCGCGGTCTGGGCCCGCTCCACCTGGTCGTCGCGCTCGAAGCGGGAGATGAACCAGGCGGCGATGTTCGCCGTCACCACACCGAGCAGGGCGATCCCGGACAGCATCAGCCCGACCGCCAGCAGCCGGCCCAGCCCGGTCGTCGGGGAGTGGTCCCCGTACCCGACCGTCGTCATGGTGGTCACCGACCACCACAGGGCGTCCCCGAGGTTCTTGATGTTGCCGTCGGGGGCGTCCCGCTCCACGCTCAGCACCGCGAGCGAGCCGAACATCAGCAGCCCGACCACCGAGCCCGCCACGTACGTCGTCAACCGGATCTGCGGCGCCATCCGGGCCCGCCGCCCGACCAGCATCAGCGTCGACACCAGCCGCAGCAGCCGCAACGGCTGGATCATCGGCAGCAGCACCGCCGCCAGGTCCAGCCAGTGGGTTCGCACGAAGGCCCCGCGGGCCGGCGACAGGAACAACCGCACCAGGTAGTCGGCGGCGAACGCCCCCCACACCACCCACTCCGCATGGGTGCAGGCCCGGTGCACGACCGGGCCCGCGTCGGGCGCGACGATCGGCACGGCATAGGCGACGGCGAACGTCAGGGCGAGCACGAGCAGCGGAGTCTGCGTCCGCCGCTCCCACCGCGACTGCCGGGAGGCTTCCTTCATGCCCAGCATCGTAAGGACTGCGTAAACCCCGTGAGAACGCAGAAGGGAACGGGGCCGGGGCATCCGCCCCGACCCCGCTCCCGACGATCAGCCCGTCACGGGCGTCAGGCGTCGCCGCCCGCCGCGCCCGGGTCGGCCGCGGTGACGTCCAGCAGCTGGTACCGGTCGATCGCCTGCTTCAGCAGCGAACGGTCGACCTTCCCCGCCTTCGCCAGCTCGGTCAGCACCGCCAGCACCACCGACTGCGCGTCGATGTGGAAGAACCGGCGCGCCGCGCCCCGCGTGTCCGCGAAGCCGAAGCCGTCCGCACCCAGCGAGGTGTACGCACCCGGAACCCACCGCGAGATCTGGTCCGGCACCGACCGCATCCAGTCCGAGACCGCCACGAACGGCCCCTCGGCACCCGACAGCTTCCGGGTCACGTACGGGACGCGCTGCTCCTCCTCCGGGTGGAGCAGGTTGTGCTCCTCCACCGAGACGGCCTCGCGGCGCAGCTCGTTCCAGGAGGTCGCCGACCAGACGTCGGCCTTGACGTCCCAGTCCTCGGCCAGGACGCGCTGGGCCTCCAACGCCCACGGCACGGCCACGCCGGAGGCCATGATCTGCGCCCCGATGGTGCCCGCCGTACCGGCCGACACCCGGTGGATGCCCTGGAGGATGCCGTCCACGTCCACGTCCGCCGGCTCGGCGGGGTGCCGGATCGGCTCGTTGTAGACCGTCAGGTAATAGAAGACGTCCTCCGCGTCGGGCCCGTACATCCGCCGCAGACCGTCCTTGACGATGTGCGCGATCTCGTACCCGTACGCCGGGTCGTACGCCACACAGCCCGGGTTGGTCGACGCCAGCAACTGGGAGTGACCGTCGGCGTGCTGGAGGCCCTCACCCGTGAGGGTGGTTCGACCCGCCGTCGCACCGAGGACGAAACCGCGCGCCAACTGGTCGGCCATCTGCCAGAACTGGTCACCGGTGCGCTGGAAACCGAACATCGAGTAGAAGACGTAGACCGGGATCAGCGGCTCGCCGTGCGTCGCGTACGCGGAACCCGCCGCGATCAGCGAAGCCGTGCAACCCGCCTCCGAGATGCCGTCGTGCAGCATCTGGCCCGTCGGCGACTCCTTGTACGCGAGCAGCAGCTCGCGGTCGACCGCCTCGTACTGCTGACCCAGCGGGTTGTAGATCTTGGCGCTCGGGAAGAACGCGTCCATGCCGAAGGTGCGGTACTCGTCGGGCGCGATCAGCACGAACCGCCTGCCGATCTCCTTGTCCCGCATGAGGTCCTTCAGGATGCGGACGAAAGCCATCGTCGTGGCGATCGACTGCTGGCCCGAACCCTTCTTGGCCGCCGCGTAGGTCTTCTCGTCCGGCAGCTGGAGCGGCTTCGCGCGCACCACACGGGTCGGCACGTAACCGCCGTGGGCGCTGCGCTGGTCGTGCATGTACTGGATCTCGGGGGAGTTGCGGCCCGGGTGGTAGTACGGCGGCGCGCCGCCCTCCAACTGGGCGTCCGTGATCGGGATGTGCAGGCGGTCGCGGAAGCGCTTGAGGTCGTCGACCGTGAGCTTCTTCATCTGGTGCGTCGCGTTGCGGCCCTCGAAGTTCGGGCCCAGCGTCCAGCCCTTGACCGTCTGCGCCAGGATCACCGTCGGCTGACCCTTGTGGGCCTTGGCCGCCGCGTACGCCGCGTAGACCTTCTTGTGGTCGTGACCGCCGCGACCCAGGTGCTGGATCTGGTAGTCGGTCATGTTCTCGACCATCGCGCGCAGCCGCTGGTCGCCGCCGAAGAAGTGCTCGCGGATGTACGCCCCGGACTCGGTGGCGTACGTCTGGAACTGCCCGTCCGGCGTCGAGTTCATCTTGTTGACCAGGATGCCGTCACGGTCCTGGGCCAACAGCGGGTCCCAGGAACGGTCCCAGATCAGCTTGATGACGTTCCAGCCGGCGCCGCGGAACTGCGACTCCAACTCCTGGATGATCTTGCCGTTGCCGCGCACCGGGCCGTCGAGCCGCTGGAGGTTGCAGTTGACGACGAACGTCAGGTTGTCCAGGCCCTCGCGGGCGGCGATGGACAACTGCCCGAGCGACTCCGGCTCGTCCATCTCGCCGTCGCCGAGATACGCCCAGACGTGGGACTTGGAGGTGTCCGCGATCCCACGCGCCTCCATGTACCGGTTCATCCGCGCCTGGTAGATGGCGCCGAGCGGACCGAGACCCATCGAGACGGTCGGGAACTCCCAGAAGTCCGGCATCAGCCGCGGGTGCGGATAGCTGGACAGACCGTACGGAGCCTTCGACTTCTCCTGCCGGAACGCGTCGAGCTGCTGCTCGGAGAGCCGGTCGAGGAGGTAGGCGCGGGCGTAGATGCCGGGGGAGGCGTGACCCTGGAAGAAGATCTGGTCGCCGCCGTCGCCCTCGTCCTTGCCCCGGAAGAAGTGGTTGAAGCCCACGTCGTAGAGGGAGGCGGAGGAGGCGAAGGTCGCGATGTGACCGCCGACGCCGATCCCGGGACGCTGGGCGCGCGAGACCATGACGGCCGCGTTCCACCGGGTCGCGTTCAGGACCTTGCGCTCGATCTCCTCGTTGCCGGGGAAGAAGGGCTCGTCCTTGGTGGCGATCGTGTTGACGTAGTCCGTGCTGCGCATCTCGGGCACGGCCACGCGCTTCTCGCGGGCCCGCTCGATCAACCGCAGCATCAGGTAGCGGGCGCGTTCACGGCCCCGCTCGTCGACGGCGGCGTCCAGAGAGTCGAGCCACTCCTGCGTCTCCTCCGGATCGAAGTCCGGGACCTGACTCGGCAGGCCGCCAATGATGATCGGATTGCGATCGGATGCGGAAGCCACGCTGTTCCTTCGCTGTCGGGGGAGTCGTGCCTTGGGGTCGCCGCCTCCCATGGTCTTACGCTCGGCCGAAATCTTCACCTCTACCACTGGGTAACCCCTGGAAACTCCGGGCATCGCGGGTGGAGCGGGGAGGAGGGGCGGCAAGCGGTTGGCGAGCGGGTACGGCCAAATCGCAACCTTACGCCCAAGACGATCAGCCGGTTCGTAAGGCCGTTCGCCCCTCAAACAGGCGGGAAAGTCCTCTGGCGGCGTCGAATGAGCCGCAATGGTGTGGGATGAATCACCCGGGGCACGGGAGGGAAGGCTGAAAGTTGCGGCGAGACGGCCGCAATCGTCACCGTTTCGACGGTCTCGGCGGCCGGGTACTTGCGCGATCCGCCGCGCCCGTGTGGACTACGCCCAATGCTGCGCGTACGCGCGCCGCCGAAAGACATTCACCGAACATGAGCAGGAGGCACCCCGTGAGCGCGACCGCGGACCACGCGGAGACCAGTCTGGTTTCCAGGCTGGGTTTCGAGTCCGAACAGGTGGTCCAGGAGATCGGCTACGACGACGACGTCGATCAGGAATTCCGTGACGCCGTCGAGAGTCACATCGGCAATGATCTCGTCGACGAGGAGTACGACGACGTCGCCGATGCGGTGCTGCTCTGGTTCCGGGACGAAGACGGCGACCTGACGGACACGCTGGTCGATTCCATCAACTTGGTGGAGGACGGCGCACTGATCCTGCTGCTGACCCCCAAGACCGGTCGTCCCGGCTACGTCGAGGCCAGTGACATCAGCGAGGCCGCCGAAACGGCCGGCCTGTCGCAGACCAGGAGCGTCAGCGTCGGCAAGGAGTGGGCCGCCACCAAGTTGGTGACCCCCAAGACCGCAGCCAAGTCCAAGCGCTGAGCCGCGCCCCGCAGTCAAGCGGACAACGCACCCCGCCGACCGGAATCGACCCCGGTCGGCGGGGTGCGTTCGTTGCGCTCCCCGGCCCCGTCGTCGAAGCGGCGCCCGACGCCGCCGTGACCACAGGGCCTAGGCTGCACTCACCCGAACAGCTCAACGCACGCATGCGGGAACGAAGGGATGCGACAGATGGCGATCGAGGTCGGCGACAAGGCCCCGGACTTCGAACTCAAGGACAACCACGGTGCCACCGTGCGGCTCTCCGACTTCCGGGGGGAGAAGGCCGTGGTGCTGCTCTTCTACCCGTTCGCCTTCACCGGCGTCTGCACCGGCGAGCTGTGCGAGCTGCGCGACCGGCTGCCCCGGTTCCAGAACGACGACGTGCAGCTGCTGGCGGTCTCCAACGACTCCGTGCCGACCCTGCGGGTCTTCGGCGAGCAGGAGAACCTGGACTACCCGCTGCTGTCGGACTTCTGGCCGCACGGCGAGACCTCCCGCGCCTACGGCGTCCTCGACGAGGAGAAGGGCTGTGCGGTCCGCGGCACCTTCATCATCGACAAGGACGGCATCGTGCGCTGGACCGTCGTCAACGGCCTGCCCGACGCGCGTGACCTGAACGAGTACATCAAGGCCCTCGACAGCCTCTGAGGGACCCGGAAGGCCCACGAGAAGCGCTCGCGGGCATTGTTTCCGGGCATTGTTCCGCACGAGAATTCAGTTACAGGCGGGAACCCGTCACTAGGATCGGAACGTTGATCCCGGTAGCAACCGCACGACGGGGCCCCGCCCCACACAAAACCTTATGGAGGACCCGTGGGAGTCAGCCTCAGCAAGGGCGGCAACGTCTCGCTGACCAAGGCCGCGCCTAACCTGACGGCGGTCATCGTCGGTCTCGGCTGGGACGCTCGCACCACCACCGGTGTCGACTTCGACCTCGACGCCAGCGCGATCCTGACCAACGACCAGGGCAAGGTCGCCAACGACTCGAACTTCGTGTTCTTCAACAACCTGAAGAGCCCGGACGGCTCGGTCGAGCACACCGGCGACAACACCACCGGTGAGGGCGAAGGCGACGACGAGGCGATCAAGGTCAACCTCGCCGGTGTCCCGGCCGACGTGTCCAAGATCGTCTTCCCCGTCTCGATCTACGAGGCCGAGAGCCGCCAGCAGAGCTTCGGACAGGTCCGCAACGCGTACATCCGCGTCGTGAACCAGGCCGACAACACCGAGCTCGCCCGCTACGACCTCTCCGAGGACGCCTCGACCGAGACCGCCATGGTCTTCGGCGAGCTGTACCGCAACGGGGCGGAGTGGAAGTTCCGCGCCATCGGCCAGGGCTACGCCTCGGGCCTGCGCGGCATCGCGCAGGACTTCGGCGTCAACGTCTGAGCCTCAAGCTCCACGGCCGCTCCCGCGGCCGCACCCCGTCCGGCGCCGTGCACTGTGTGTACGGCGCCGGACCGGCTTGTACCACCGGCACCACCATCACCACGTCGTCCGGGGAGGACCACAACATGGGCGTCACACTCGCCAAGGGGGGCAATGTCTCCCTGTCCAAGGCCGCACCGAACCTCACCCGGGTTCTGATCGGACTCGGCTGGGACGCGCGCTCGACCACCGGGGCGGACTTCGACCTCGATGCCAGCGCGCTCCTGTGCAACAGCGGCCGGGTGCTCGGGGACGATTACTTCGTCTTCTACAACAACCTGACGAGCCCCGACGGCTCCGTCGAACACACGGGGGACAATCTCACCGGCGAGGGTGATGGTGACGACGAGTCGATCATCATCGACCTGAGCAAGGTGCCCGCCCAGGTCGACAAGATCGTCTTCCCGGTCTCGATCCATGAGGCGGAGGCCCGCCGGCAGAGCTTCGGCCAGGTCAGCAATGCTTTCATCCGCGTGGTCAACCAGGCCGACGGCCAGGAACTGGCCCGCTACGACCTCACCGAGGACGCCTCCAGCGAAACCGCGATGATCTTCGGCGAGGTCTACCGGTACGGCGGCGAATGGAAGTTCAGGGCCGTGGGGCAGGGGTACGCGTCGGGGCTCCGGGGCATCGCTCTAGACTTCGGGGTCAACGTTTCGTAAAGCCGTACAACACGATGGGGTGCCAGTGGTTCTCAAAACCTTCGGCTGGTCGTTCGCAGTCACTGCGCTCGGTCTGGTCGCAGCGGTGTTCTACGGGGGGTGGACCGCTTTTGGAATCGTGGCGATCCTTTCGATCCTCGAGATCTCGCTGTCCTTCGACAACGCGGTGGTCAACGCCGGAATCCTGAAGAAGATGAGTGCCTTCTGGCAGAAGATCTTCCTCACGATCGGCGTGCTCATCGCGGTCTTCGGCATGCGACTGGTCTTCCCCGTCGTGATCGTCGCGATCAGTGCCAAGATCGGTCCTATCGAGGCCGTCGATCTCGCCCTCAATGACAAGGACATGTACCAGCAGCTGGTGACGGACGCTCACCCGTCCATCGCCGCCTTCGGTGGCATGTTCCTGCTGATGATCTTCCTTGACTTCATTTTCGAGGACCGGGACATCAAGTGGCTCGCGTGGCTGGAGCGCCCGCTGGCCAAGCTCGGCAAGGTCGACATGCTGTCCGCGTGCATCGCGCTGATCGTCCTGCTCATCACCTCGATGACCTTCGCCGCCAACGCCCACCAGCACGGCGGGGCGCACGTCGACAAGGCGCAGACCGTCCTGATCTCCGGTATCGCCGGTCTGATCACCTACATGGTCGTCGGCGGCCTCTCCGGCTACTTCGAGAACAAGCTCGAAGAGGAGGAGGAAGCCGAGCACGAGGCCGAGGAGGAGGCCAAGAAGACCGGCAAGCCCGTCTCCGCGGTCGTCATGTCCGGCAAGGCCGCCTTCTTCATGTTCCTCTACCTCGAAGTCCTCGACGCCTCCTTCTCCTTCGACGGGGTCATCGGCGCCTTCGCCATCACCAACGACATCGTGCTCATGGCCCTCGGTCTCGGCATCGGTGCCATGTACGTCCGGTCGCTGACGGTCTACCTGGTCCGCCAGGGCACCCTCGACGACTACGTGTACCTGGAGCACGGCGCGCACTACGCGATCGGCGCGCTCGCCGTGATCCTGCTCGTCACGATCCAGTACGAGATCCACGAGGTCATCACCGGCCTCGTCGGCGTCGTCCTGATCGCCTGGTCCTTCTGGTCTTCCGTGCGCCGCAACAAGCGCCTGGAGCTGGAGGAATCACCCGCCGAGGCATGACCGCGGCGTTAATGCGGAACGCTCCATTTGCGGGGCGGCCCAAGGGTCCCTCCCGGACGACGTCCGGGGGGCCACGGACCCGGCGGGCCGCCCCGCTTCCGTACGTACAGGGGATACCGGGGACACAGGGGCAAGGGGGGAAGATGAGTTTCTTCGAGGGGTTCTTCGACGGCATCAGGGGCGCACGGGCCATGAGGTTCGACTCGGGGCAGGCCTCGTCCAACGCGATCGAGCTGACCAAACGACATCCGACGGTGTCGCTCACCAAACAGCAGGCGGTGCACGGCAATCTGCGGGTGAACCTGTCCTGGCGGATGCGCACCTCCGACATCGGAGGCCGGTCCGGGCAGAGCGGCCGGCTCTTCCGGCACCCCTTCAAGCTGTTCAAGCCGGACATGGTGCAGGCGCACACCCAGGGCATGGTCAACGTCGACCTCGACATCGGTTGCCTCTACGAACTCGCCGACGGCACCCGGGGCGTGGTCCAGCCGCTGGGGAACCTGCACGGCGACATCAACAGCCCGCCGTTCGTGAAGCTCAGCGGCGACGACCGGTTCGGGGCGCCGTCCGGCGAGACCATCTTCGTCAACCTCGACCACGCCGAGGCGATCAAGCGGCTGCTCGTCTTCGTCTACATCTACGACCAGACCCCGGCCTTCGACCGGACGCACGCCCTGGTCACCCTCTACCCGATCACCGGGCCGCGGATCGAGATCCCGTTGGAGGAGCGCCACCCGCAGGCCCGCTCCTGCGCGGTGGTCTCGCTGGAGAACGTCAAGGGGGAACTGATCGTCCGCCGCGAGGTGAAGTTCGTGTACGGCTTCCAGGCCGAACTGGACCGCCTGTACGGGTGGGGACTCCAGTGGGGGCGGGGATACAAGAGCACCAAGGCCTGACCGCGACCCGCGGGGCCGCTCCCGGGCCGTCCCCGGGATGGTTCTCGGGGGGATGGTTCTCGGGGCCGTCCCCGGGGACGGCCCCGAGCCGGATCAGCGGCGGATCAGCGGCGGATGAACTGCGGGCCCTGCACCGGCAGCCGGAACGTGGGATCGCCGCCCGGGCCCGGCACCGGGGCCGGCGACACCGGCTGCGGGTACCCGTACGCGGGCTCGACGGCGGGCGGGGCCTGGGTCGGCGGAGCGGGCGGCGGGGTCGGGGGCCGCATGGCGGCCGTACGGTCCTCGCTCGGGCCGGCGGCGGGGCTCGCGGCGGCCTCGGCGTTCTCGTCGACCGAGATCCCGTGATCGGTGGCCAGCCCGACCAGGCCGTCCGAGTAGCCCTCGCCGAGGGCGCGGAACTTCCACCCGTCCCCGCGGCGGTACAGCTCACCGCAGATGAGGGCCGTCTCGGCGCCCGTCTCGGGGTGCACCTCGAAGTAGGCCAGCGGTTCGGCGCCGCCGCTCGGGGTGGCGTCGTACAGCAGGATCCGCAGGTCCCGGACCCGCTGGAAGGGAACGTCCTCGGCGGAGGCCACCACCAGGATCCGGTCCACGGCCGGGGTCACGGCGCGCAGATCGGCCTGCACGGCGTCCGTGATCGCGTCGCCGATCTGCTTCTTGCCCAGTCGCCACACGGCCCCCGAGGGGTGCCGGGGCTGGTTGTAGAACACGAAGTCCTCGTCCGAGCGCACGCGCCCGTCCGCCCCCACGAGCAGCGCGGAGGCGTCCACGTCGGGCACCTCGGGCCCGGTGGTCCACCGCAACACCGCCCGGACCGCCACGGCGGCCACCGGGATGTTCGAGCCCTTCTGCATCGCGTGCGTCATGCCCGTCATCCTGCCCTCCCGGACATGACCTGGACAATGCGGCCCCCCGTTGGCCCTTGTACCGAACGCAAGAGCTGGGCATGGTGCAAGAGGGTTACCTGAACTTCATGTGCTTGAGGAACTCTTGACTCAAGTTCGTACGTACTATTACCGGCCACGTCAGTTGGGCCGCCGAAGCAGTACGGGGGAAGCACATGCGTCACTTCGGGCACATATCGCCCACGGTCCGCAAGGACCTCTTCCACCAGGAGCCGGTCGAGTTCACCGCCGCCTCCCCCTCCCGCCTGCTCGCGGCCGCACTCGGCGCCACCCTCTACAGTCCCGCCACCCGGCCCCACCTCGCCGCCGACATCCGCAAACAGGCCGCCCGCGGAGTCCTCTCCATGGTCCTCTGCCTGGAGGATTCCATCAGCGACGCCGAGGTCGGGTCCGGCGAGACGAACCTGATCCGTCAGTTCGAGGCACTCGACGAGCAGGACGACGAGCTCCCCCTGCTCTTCATCCGCGTCCGCACGCCCGAGCAGATACCCGACCTGGTGCGCCGGCTCGGCGGTACGGTGCGACACCTGGCCGGATTCGTACTCCCGAAGTTCACCGAATCCCGAGGTACCGCCTTCCTCGACGCCGTGGCCGAAGCCGAGAGCCGCCACGGGCTGTCCCGCCTGTATGCCATGCCCGTCCTCGAAACCCCCGACCTGCTGCACCTGGAAACCCGCGTCGAGGCCCTCGCCGGCATCTCCCGCACGGTCAACCGCCACCGCGAGCACGTCCTGGCCCTGCGCCTGGGCGTCACCGACTTCTGCTCCGCGTACGGACTGCGCCGCACCCCGGACATGACCGCCTACGACGTGCAGATCGTCGCGGGCGTCATCGCCGACGTGGTCAACGTGCTCAGCAGGGCCGACGGCACCGGCTTCACCGTCACCGGACCCGTCTGGGAGTACTTCCGCAGCCAGCAGCGCCTCTTCAAGCCGCAGCTGCGGCGCAGCCCCTTCCTGGAGGAGGGCGTCGAGGAACTGCGCACCGCCCTGATCGAACACGACCTGGACGGTCTGCTGCGCGAGATCGAGCTCGACCGGGCCAACGGGCTGATGGGCAAGACTTGCATCCACCCCGCGCACGTCACGCCCGTCCACGCCCTGTCGGTCGTCTCCCACGAGGAATTCAGCGACGCCCAGGACATCCTGCGCCCCGAGCGCGGCGGCGGCGGCGTGATGCGTTCCGCCTACACGAACAAGATGAACGAGGTGAAGCCCCACCGGGCCTGGGCCGAGCGCACCATGCTGCGCGCGGAGGTCTTCGGTGTGGCGCGCGAAGAGGTCGGCTTCGTCGACCTGCTCACGGCCGGGCTCCAGGTGTGAGACCGCCCGTGACCGCCGACAATTCTCAAGACGTTCAAGACGTTCAAGGTGCTCAACAGGACGTTCAGGATGTTCAGGACGTTCAAGATGTTCAAGACGAGAGAGGGAAGACGATCGAAGAGGTGTGGTCGGGAACCTGGGTTGCGGACCGGCTGGGCGTCAGCCTGGAGCAGGGCGAGGACGGCGCGGCGGCGGGCTCCGCGGGCGCGTCCGGCGCGTCCGGGGAGCCGCCGCTGGAGGAGCTGCTCGGGCTCGCGCTGCGGCGCAACCCCAAGCGGGCCCACCTGCTGGTTTCCCGGGTCCTGGGCAAGCACGTCCCGCGGTCCCCGGCGGTCGTCCACGGCGCCGGGTTCGGCCTCGGGCAACGGGTGCGGGAGCTCCTCGGTGACGCCGCCGCCGACGCGGTCGTCCTCGGGTACGCCGAGACCGCCACCGGGCTCGGCCACAGCGTCGCCGACGGCCTCGGGCTCGCCCCGTACCTGCACTCCACCCGCCGCCCCGTGGCGGGCGTGGCGCAGGCCGGCGGCTTCGAGGAGGCCCACTCGCACGCCACCTCGCACCTGCTGCTGCCCGAGGACCCGCGGCTGCTGGCCGGCAGCGGTCCGCTGGTCCTCGTCGACGACGAGTTCTCCACCGGCAACACGGTCCTGAACACCATCCGCGACCTGCACGCCCGCCACCCGCGCGCGCACTACGTCGTGGTCGCTCTGGTGGACATGCGCTCCGAGGCCGACCGCGGCCGGCTCGACGCGTTCGCCGCCGAGCTGGGCGCCCGCGTCGACCTCGTCGCCCTGGCCTCCGGGACCGTGCGACTTCCCGACGGGGTGCTGGCCAAGGGGCAGGCGCTGGTCGAGGAGTACGAGACGGCCGAGGACACCGCGGCTCCGGGCGTCACCTGCTCCACCTCCACCTCCACCGCCCCGGTCCGGCGGATCGCACTGGACTGGCCCGTCGGGGTGCCCGACGGCGGCCGGCACGGCTTCACCCCCGCGCACCGGGTCCGACTGGAGGCCGCCCTGCCCGCCCTCGCCGGGCGGCTCGCCGAGGCCCTGGACGAGACCTCGGACGACGGCCCGGGGACGGGGCCGCGCTCGGCACCCGTACGGGTCCTCGTCCTCGGCAACGAGGAGCTGATGTACGCGCCGCTGCGGCTCGCGCTGGCCCTGGAGGAGTCCTGGGCCGCCCGACCCGCGCCCGGTTCCGGGGCGGCCCGCGAGGTCCGCTTCTCCACGACCACCCGCTCGCCCGTGCTCGCCGTCGACGACCCCGGCTACGCCATCCGCAGCCGCCTGGTCTTCCCGGCGCACGACGCCCCGGCCGACGGGCCCGGCGACCGCTACGCCTACAACGTCCACGACACCGCGGCCGGCGGCTTCGACGCCGTCGTCGCCGTCGTCGACTCCCACGGCGACACCGCCGCCCTGCACGCCCCCGACGGGCTCCTGGCCCGGCTCGCCCCGCACACCGGGCGGGTCCTGCTGGCCGTCGTACCGTCGTACACCCCCACCTCGTCCGAGCGGCAGGAGCCGATCATGACCGAGCCCCTGCGCGGGCCCGCCTTCTCCTCCTACGCCGCCGAGGACGTCGGCTGGCTGCTCCAGGACTTCTCCGACGTGGAACTGGAGGCCCCGACCGAGGAACGCGAGGAGGCCATCCAGGCGGGCGGCGCGCACTACGCCGAGTCCCTGCCCGTGGAGTACCAGCCGTCCCCCGCGTACCAGGAGCTGTACCAGAGCGCGCTGACCGCCTCCGCGGCCCGCATCGCCCGCGCCGTCGGCACCGTCACCGAAACCGTCCTCGCGGAACGCTCCCTGTCCCCGGTCCTGGTCTCCCTGGCCCGCGCGGGCACCCCCGTCGGCGTACTGATGCGCCGCTGGGCCCAGGCCCGGCACGGCCTCGACCTGCCGCACTACGCCGTGTCCATCGTCCGCGGCCGCGGCATCGACGCCAACGCGCTGCGCTGGCTGGCCGCCCACCACGACCCCGCAGACATCGTCTTCGTCGACGGCTGGACGGGCAAGGGCGCCATCACCCGCGAGCTCGCCGCCGCCCTGGCGGAGTTCGACGGCTTCAACCCGGAGATCGTGGTCCTCGCCGACCCCGGCTCCTGCGTGCCCACGTACGGCACCCGCGAGGACTTCCTCATACCCTCCGCCTGCCTCAACTCCACCGTCTCCGGCCTCATCTCCCGCACGGTCCTCCGTTCCGACCTGGTCGGCCCCACCGACTTCCACGGCGCGAAGTTCTACCGCGAACTCGCCGGAGCCGACGTCTCCGTCGACTTCGTCGACACCGTCGCCGCGCACTTCGACGCGGTGGCCGACTCCGTCGCCGACGAGGTCAAGGAACTGCTCGCCGCCGACCGGACCCCCACCTGGGTGGGCTGGGCGGCCGTGGAACGCATCAGCGAGGAGTACGGCATCCACGACGTGAACCTGGTCAAGCCCGGCGTGGGCGAGACGACGCGGGTGCTCCTGCGCCGGGTCCCGTGGAAGATCCTGGCCCAGCGCGGCGCCGGGGCAGACCTCGACCACGTACGCCTGCTCGCGGAGCAGCGGGGGGTGCCGGTCGAGGAAGTGGACGGGCTGCCCTACACGTGCGTGGGCCTCATCCACCCTCGTTTCACGCGCGGCGCCACCGGCGCCGACGGAAAGGCTGTGTCCGCCAAGTGACCGTCCTCGTAGCCAGTGACCTCGACCGTACGCTCATCTACTCCACGGCCGCCCTCGCGCTGACCATGCCCGACCCGGTGGCCCCCCGGCTGCTGTGCGTGGAAGTGCACGAGCACAAGCCGCTGTCGTACATGACGGAGACGGCGGCGGGGCTGCTGACGGAGCTGTCCGCGGACCCGGGCGTCGTCTTCGTGCCGACCACGACGCGCACGCGCAAGCAGTACCAGCGCATCCGCTTCCCCGGCCGGCCGGCGAAGTACGCGATCTGCGCCAACGGCGGACAACTGCTCGTCGACGGGATCCCGGACCGGGACTGGCGCCGGGACGTCGCGACGCGACTGGCCGAGGAATGCGCCCCCCTGGAGGAGGTCCACGCCCACCTGCTGGCCACCGCGGACCCGGCGTGGCTGCGCAAGGCACGCATCGCGGAGGACCTGTTCGCGTACCTGGTCGTCGAGCGGGACCTGGTACCGCCGGAGTGGCTCAAGGCGCTGGCGGAGTGGGCCGAGGCCCGCGGCTGGACGGTGTCCCTCCAAGGCCGCAAGATCTACGCGGTTCCGCGCCCGCTGACCAAGAGCGCGGCCATGCGGGAAGTGGCCCGGCG
This sequence comes from Streptomyces sp. NBC_00513, assembly GCF_041431415.1. Taxonomy (GTDB): domain Bacteria; phylum Actinomycetota; class Actinomycetes; order Streptomycetales; family Streptomycetaceae; genus Streptomyces. The sequence goes on along the minus strand of NZ_CP107845.1, from coordinate 2,703,695 downwards.
CACGGGCGCGACCACGACCCTGGCCGCCGGCGACTCGCTGCTGGACGCCGACCTGCTGCTGGCCGCCGACCGCGGGTGGCGACCGGGGCACGGCGAACTCGCCGACGCCGGCTGGAACGCGCCGTCGGTCACCGCCCTGACCGTGGCGGGCGTCCTCGCCGGCGAGGAAATCGTCCGGGCTTTCGGGCGAGCGACCGGTACGGCGGGCCGCTGACTCGGCAGACTGGTGCCCATGACCAAGGGCAACAGCACCAAGATCACCGATGAGCTGTACCGCTACGTGCTCGCGCACAACCCCCCGCTGAACGACGTCCAGCGGGGGCTCGTCGCGACCACCTACGAGAAGTTCCCGGACAGCGCGGGGATGCAGTCGGCCGAGGAACAGGGGCCACTGCTGGCCTTCCTGGTCCGACTGACCGGCGCCCGCCACATCGTCGAGGTCGGTACCTTCACCGGCTTCTCCTCCCTGTCGATGGCACAGGCGCTGCCGGCGGACGGCAAGCTGATCGCCTGCGACGTCTCGGAGGAGTGGACGGCGTACGGGCGCGCGGCCTGGGAGGCCGCGGGCGTCGCCGACCGGGTCGAACTGCGGATCGGCAAGGCACTGGACACCCTGTCGGCCATGCCGAGGGAACCGCACATCGACATGGCCTACGTGGACGCCGACAAGGAGAGCCAGATCGCCTACTGGGAGGAACTCGTGCCGAGGCTGCGGCCCGGCGGGCTGATCGTCACCGACAACACGCTGTTCCACGGGGCCGTGCTCGACGAATCCGCCACGGGCTCGGCGGCGGGCGTCCGCGCGTTCAACGAACACGTACGGGCGGACACCCGCATGGAATCCGTGCTGCTGGCCATCTCGGACGGACTGACGCTGTCGCGCAAGGCGTGACGCCGCCGGCGGAGGCCTGACGCTGTCGCGGAGGGCGTGACGGCGCTTTGGTGACGCTGACGCTGTCGCGCAGGGGCCGGCCTGAATGACGCGGGGCGGCGGTATCAGCCGCAGCCGCCCCCGCCGCAGCAGCCGCCTCCGCCCCCATCCATGGGGGCGGAGGCGGGCGCGCCGCCCGAGGACCCGCCGACCGCGACGGCGGAGAGCAGCTTCACGGTGTCGGCGTGCCCGGCGGGGCAGTCGGCGGGAGCGGACGACTCGGCCATCGGACGACTCACCTCGAAGGTGTCGTCGCAGGTCCGGCAGCGGTATTCGTAACGAGGCATGCGGACAGGCTACGCAGTGCGCAGGCCGTCCGGTATCCCACCACAGGCGTACGCGCCGCCGGTTTCCGCACCAGGGGGCCATCCGCGACCAGGGGCCATCCGCGATAAGGGGGTATCCGCGACCAGGGGCCATCCGCGATAAGGGGGGTATCTACGACCAGGGGGGCTATCCGCGGAAACCGCTCCTGGACCGCGCCCGCTGCTCGCGGGCCGCCTCCTCGGGATGGCGCGCACGCCAGTACGGATTGTCGTGCGGCAGGGCGCTGCCCACCCGCCCGTACATCCCGAACCACATCAGCATCACGCCGACCACGAAGCTGAACAGCACGTTCGGGATGTGGAAGGCGAGGAAGTTCATCCCGGTGTCCAGCAGCGCGAGATTCACGAACCCGCTCGCGATGAACAGCACGCCCAACACGATGTTCAGCGTCGAGGCGAAGTTCCCGCCCACCACCATCCCGCAGATCAGCAGCAGGCCGACGAGGATCGACAGGACGCTCAACGCCCCGTTCGTGTTCAGTGTGAGAACCGTGTCGCCGCCCGTGTCGAAGAAACCGATCCGGTCGATCAACCCCAGGATCCCGAAGACGATCAACAACACCCCGGTCAGACCCGCGCCCACCCGGTACACCCTGCTCAAACGGTGATCCACGGGAAGGTGCTCGTCCAGCCGGGTACGGACCGGCCGACGCACGCGCGGCCCCGTATGGGTGGTGGCCATGATCCGGCCTCCTCTGCCTCGGATGCCTCGGTCCGCGCGCCCGGAGGCGGCAGCCGCAGGTACTGCCCCCACCCCCAGCATCCGCCGCCCGGCCGCCCCGGACAACCTCGGCGGTGTCGCATGCGCGCGGCGCACGTGGCGAGACGGGTCAGGGGCGGGTGATCAGGGCGGTGATCAGGGGCGGACGATCAAGGGCGGACACTCAGGGGCGGGTGATCAGGTGCGGACACTCAGGGGCGGCGGCTCATCCGTGGCCGCGCTGTTCCCGGATGTCGGCGACCACCCGGTTCACGGACGCGCGCACCCCCTCCATCTCCTGAAGGAAATGCCAGTAGTCCGGATGCCGCCCCTCCAACCCCGCGAGTGCCCGGTCCATCCGCGCCACCGACTCGTCCAACGGACCCGCGTGGCGCGGATCGGGCACGCTGCGGCCCTCCATCGCCAGCCGCTGCGCGTCCCGGATCGCGAACCGAGTCCGCCGCACCTCCTCCTGCGGATCCCGAGCCACCGCCTCCAGCCGCGTCAGCCGGTCCTGCGCCGCCGACACCGCCTCGTCGGTCACGTCCAACGAACCACGCACCGCCTCGATCAACCCGGCCACGTCAGACCACCGCTGCTCATCGCGCGCCCGGCCCGCCTCGACCAGCCGCTCCTCCGCCCGCGCGACCTCCCGAACCGCCTCGTCGGGCACGTGCTGGAGGTCCTGCCAACACGCCGCCGAAAACCGCCGCCGCAACTCGCTGAGCACCGGATCCACCCGGTCCGCCCGATTGCGCAACGCCTGCGCCCGGGTCCGCAGACTCACCAGCCGCCGATCGATCTCGGCCGCCCGCTCCGGCAACCGCGCCGCCTCGGCCCGTATCCCCTCCGCGTCCCGAAGGATCCGGTCCGCCCGCCGCACCGTCTCCTGCACCCCGTGCAGGGCGGCGCCCTGGTTCAACTTGGTCAGCTCCGGACCCAGCGCCGCCAACCGCGCCGCCAGATCGTCCGCCCGCATCCCCTTGCCGCGCACCTCGTCCAACGCGTTGCTCGCCGCCAGCAGCGCGGCCCGCGCCCGCTCCCGCGCCGGCGCCACCCGCGCCAACTGCGTCTCCGCCTTGTCCAACAGCGGCCGCAACCCCTGCTCGAACCGCTCCAGCTCACCCTTGACCCGGATCAACTCGTCCCGAGCCCGCGTCAGCTCCTGCGTCGCCCTCGCCGCGACCGCGGCCTCCAGCTCGACCCGGTCCAGGTCGTGAGCGTCCACCGCCTCGATGTACACATGGCTGACCTCGTCGATCCGCCGCCCGAGCGCGGCGAACCCCTCCGTCACCCGCAACGCGTCCGGCGAACCGTCCGCCGCCGCGATCGTCTCGATCGAGATCCGAAGATCCCGCTGCGCCGTGTCCAGGTCGTAGAACGCCGCCGCGGCGGCATCCTTCGCCGCCTGCGCGTCCGCCCGCCTGCTCTCGTCCCGCCCGCCGAACCACCGCCGGGATGCCGTCGTCACAATCCCTCTCCCGTACCGCGTCCGCCATGCCCCGACCCATTCTCCCCCACGGGAACGGGTTTGCGTGGGGGGTGCGCCCGGCATGTAGGCTGTCCACTCATCCACGGGTGCGTAGCTCAGGGGTAGAGCGCTGCTCTTACAAAGCAGATGTCGGCGGTTCGAAACCGTCCGCGCCCACCAGCGAAAAGACCCCCCGCCAGTCATGGCGGGGGGTCCTTTGCATCCACATCTGACATCAACGGGAGCGGATTGGGAGCGTCTCCCGCCTCCTGAGCAGCCGGTCCATGTGCCCGATGGCCTCGCGTTGCGTGTCCTGGACGACGTGCGCGTAGACGTTCATGGTGACGGCGATTTGCGAGTGCCCGAGGATCTCCATCACGACCCGGGGCGGCACGCCGGCGGCGGTCAGCAGAGTCGCCGTCCCATGGCGCGCGTCGTGCAGCCGAATCACCCGAAGCCCGGCGTCCTTCGCCACGCGGGTGAAAGACCGATAGACGTTCCGCGGCTCGATGGGCCGGCCGGACCGGGTGGTGAACACGTACCCGGTTTCCACCCACTTCTCCCCGGCCTTGGCCCGCGCTTCAGCCTGCTTCATCCGCTGCCACCGCAGGGGAGCGACGCAGATCCCGGGCAGGGGGAGGGTCTGCCGGCGCCGCTTGCCCTTGGGACCGTCCTCGTAGGCCTCGCCGCCGACGCGCTGCCGCTGGGTCCGGACCCGGATCTCGCGCTTGTCGAGGTCCACGTTCTCCCACCGCAGACCCACGATCTCCCCACGCCGGAAGCCGAGCGCGATTGCCAGTACGAAGGCGGGGAACAGCGGGTCCTTTCGGGCGGCGGCGAGGAAGTCCAGGGTCTCCTGGAGGTCCCAGGGGGAGAGGTCCCGCGCCTCAACTTTGGGCGGCTCGACCAGCGTTGCCACGTTGCGAGAGACCAGCTCCTCCCGTACAGCCGCGGCGAGCGCGGTTCGCAGCACACGGTGAGACTCCTTGGCGGTCGCGGCGCTGGCCTTCTTCTGGAGCTGGACCAGGACCCGGCGAACGTCGCTCACGCTGAGGGACTCCAACCGCTTGGCCCCCAGCAGCGGCACCAGATACAGGCGGACGTGCGTCTCGTACTTGGCGTGGGTCGTGCGCTTGCGGTGGGGCCGCACGATGTTGTCGAGCCAGTACGGCAGCCATTCGGAGAGCTTGGCGGACCGCGTGGGCACGGGCACGCCCTGGTCCACCTTGGCGAGGAGGTCCCGGCGCTTCACGTCGCACTCGGCCCAGGTCTTGCCGTAGGCGAACTTCCGAGCCCGGGTGCCGTCCGGTTGGAGTACGTACACGGCGGCCTGGAACCTGCCGTCCTTGCGTTGGGTGATGGTGCCCGCGCCGTTCGGGTTGCGTCTGCGCTGAGTGGCCATCAGGCGGCCTCCTCGATTTCGTGGTCGATGAACTGCCGGACGGCGTCGGCGGGAATGCGGCGGGCGCGGCCGATGGTGATGGACACGAGCCGCCGAGATCGGATCAGGTCGTACACGGTCGAGCGCCCTAGCTTGAGCGTTTGCATGACCTCCGGGACGGTCAGCAGTTCCGCGGTTGCGGTGGTCATGACGCGGCTCCTTCCAAGGCATGTCGCTCGTGCAGGGCTTCTCTGGCGGTCTGGCGGTTGAGCTGGATGTCCCGGGCGATGGTGGCGGCGAGGACGGATTCGCCGGGGGTGTGGCCGTGGCCGGCGTACTCCCAGGAGGCGAGGACGAGCACGGTGTCCGGCTCGACGTCGTCCAGGCCCCGGGCCTCGCGTTCCTGGGCGGCGCGGTAGTCGGCGCGGGTCTGGCGGAGGGCGCCGAGGGTGGTGGAGTACTGGCGGGACTTGGTGGAGAAGTGGCCCCGGAAGCCGAGCATGTGGGACCAGGCGGCGAGGCGGCGGTCCGGGTACAGCGGGTCCAGGTCGAGGCAGGCGCCGATCAGGCGGGCGGTGTGGTTCGGGACGTCGAGGAGGACCAGGGCCTCGCGGTTGCCGATACGGCGGTCGAGGGTGCCGGTGTTCTCGGCGGCCTTGGTGGCGTACTTCGCGACGTACGAGGCGACGGCCTGTTCGGTGATCTCGGAGCCGTCCCCGAAGGCCTTGATGGGGCGCACGTCGATCTGCGTGCCCCAGCGGAAGGTACGGGCGGGTTGGTCGGCGGCGGCCGGGGCGCTGACCGAGGTGTAGGTGTGGGAGGCCGCGGCGCGGATCGAGTGGTCGAGGAGCTCGGTGGTGGCCCAGGCCGGCGGAGGGCCGGCCGGTCCGTCCGGTCCGTCGATGCGGATCACGGCGTGGAAGTGGATGGCGCCTCGCTTCTGGAACTCGGCGACCTTGCCGTAGGAGATCCGGGCGACTTCCTTCAGCGCGCGCTGGGAGAGGCAGGCGTACGCGGCGATCTCGCGGCGGAGGCGGGTGGTGAAGCGCTGCCAGAGCTGGCCGCCGTGGTTGTTGAAGAGGACGGCCCCGGCGTAGTCGTACGTGGCCGGGTCGAGGGCCGTACCGAGTTCGGGCGCGTCCTCCTGGTGGTGCTTGCCGCACTGGCAGGGTCGGCCGGCGGGGCGGTTGTGGACCGGGCCGAAGGAGGGAGCGGTCAGGGTGGCGAAGACCCGGGGGTGCTCGCGGACGGTGGCGGGGATGTCCCGGCTTTCGTCTCCCGCGAGTCCGGCGCGGATCAGGTGGTAGGTATCGCCGGAGTAGGTCCAGGCGCAGGCGGGGCAGCGGGAGGCGCGGCGGTTGCCGCAGGCGATCCGGAGCCGGCCGCCGGGTTCGTCGGCGGTGGAGTACCGGTTCAGGATCTCGCCGGTGGTCTTGTCCTTGGCGACGGTCCAGCCGGTGATGTGGATGGGGTCGGAGCAGCCGCCGGTGCGGTGGATCTGCTCGGACCAGCGTGGGTAGTCGGGGGCCGCAGCCACCCTCAGCATGTCGCCGAGGGTGGCCGGGTCCTGGAGCAGGTGGGTCACGCGGTCACCGCCGCGTGGTGGGCGAGGAACTGTCCGCCGAGGTGCCGGGTGTAGGCGGGCGGGATGGCTTCGGCGATCTCGTGTCGGTTGTCCGTCCAATCGATGCCCATGGCCGTCTGCCACTGGGCAACGGTGCCCTTGCCGCCGCCCTGTCCGTAGACGGCGAAGTACGGGCCCTCGTACCAACGGCCGTGGCGCATGCCGGCCACTCGTCCTCGGTGGGCGACGTGCGGGTTCTGGAAGGCGGGGAACCCGTGAACCTCGAAGACGCGATGCCGGATGACCGCCAAGTCGAACATCTCGCCGCACAACACGAGGTCGTGTCGGATGGGGGCGCTCTGGACGTTCTCGATCACGTACGGGCGGCCGGTGGTGAGCAGGGCGGCGCGGCCGGCCGGGATCAGGTCCGGGTAGGAACGGCCCTTGTTCGTGCCCTTGGTCAACGTCGAGTGGGACTGGCACGGCCACGAGGCGTGGATCAGGTCGAAGTCCGGGCCGTGGGCGGTCACGAAGTCGATGGCGTCGCCCTGGTGGAACTCGAAGGGGTACCTGGGCTGAGGGTTTATGTCGACGCCGACGACGTCGAATCCGGCCTGGTGGTATCCCATGGCTGCCCCACCGGCGCCGGAGCAGAGGTCGAGGACTCGGGGAGGGCGCATCCCATTCACCACGCGGCCGAGACGGTGCGGCGGATGGCGCGGATACCGGTGCCGTGGCAGGCCGGGCAGTGGGCGGTGATGGTGCGCAGGGCGCCGGTACGGTCGCGTCCGCCGAGGGTGACGGCCACGGCGGGGAAGCCGTCGCAGTTCGGGCATACCCGAGGCGGGGTGCGGTCGAGCTGGGCCATGATGGTTGTCCTTTCGATTGCGGTCGGGAGGGGCTGGTTCCTCCGGGCGGCGGCGATGCTTGGTGGCTTGTGCGCCGCCCGGAGGCCGGTCAGTTGGTGGTGCCGCGCGAGCCGCGGCGGCCGGGGGTGCCCTTGGCCGCGTACATCGCGGCGTCGGCAGCGGCGAGGGCTTCGGGAAGGCCGCGAACGGTCAGGTCCGCGAGTCGGCAGGAGCCGACGGAAGCGGAGACCGGCAGTGAGCGCCCCTGGTACAGCAGTGGGGTGTTGAGGGCCGCGTCGAGGTCGTTCCGGTGCGGGAGCCGGTGCACGGCGACGAACTCGTCTCCACCGAGGCGGCCGGCGATGCCGTACCGGTCGCACCAGGCGGTCAGCCGGGCGGCGGTCGCGGTGAGGGCCGCATCTCCGGCGGCGTGGCCGTGGGTGTCGTTGAGGCTCTTGAAGTCGTCCAGGTCGAGGAGGAGGACGACGGAGTCCCGGTGCCGGCGGATGAATCGCTCCGCTCGTACGGTCCATCCGGCGCGGGTCCGGAGGCCGGTCAGCGGGTCCCGGCGGGCGGCGGCGAGTCGGTGGGTCAGCAGACCGGAGTGCGCGGCCCAGCCGACGAGGGGCAGGCATAAGGCGAACGATTGGGTGTCCACGATGCTCCTTCGTGCGGTCGGAAGTGGTGTCGGGTTTCCTCGGACGGGCCGGCGATGCTTGGTGGCTTGTGGCGGTCCGTCGTGCCCGGTGGGTCAGTGGTTCCTGAACTCCTGGCGCAGGGCCCGGACGAGGAACAGGACGACGACGGCGCTGATGGACAGGGCGACCGCGGTGACGGCGACGGCCAAGAGGAGCGAGACGGCAACGGAGGCCAGCGCGAGCACTCCGGCAACTCCGCCCGCGGCGAGGACGAGCGCGGTTCCGGGCGACTGCCGGAGCAGACCGCCGAGGGCGGTCGGGGCCGGGGCGGGGGCTTCGGTGGGGACCGGGGTCGGGCGGATGGTCGCCGGGACGTAGGTGTCGGGGCGCGGGTACCGGGGCTTGAACACGGCCGTTCTCCTTCGGGGTGGGCTACTTGTTGATCGCGGTGTCGATGGCCGGGGCGAGGAAGCTGTCCGCCAGGAGGAAGCCGCCGAGGAGGATCACGGCGACGAGCCAGAGCGGCGGGCGGATGAGCTTGTAGCCGAGGACACCGACGGCGAGGAGGGCGAACCAGAGCGGGACGTCCATGGCGTTGACCTTTCGGGTCAGCTGACGCGGCAGCGGTGGGAGCGGGCGGCGAGCTGGGCGGCGGTCGAGGAGCTGTAGTCGGAGGACCAGCCGCATCCGTCGGTGGTGCAGACGGCGGCGTCCTTCATGCGGCCGTGGCGGTCGCGATAGGTGCCGATCTGAACGGGGCCGATCTTCAGGAGCGAGCGGAAGTTGATCCGGGCGGGCATGGGATCTCCTGTCAGGCGAGCTGGGCGGCGATGGCTTCTGCGAGCGGGGACGGGACGCCGAGCCGGGCGCGCAGGGTCTCGGTGTCGATGTCCGAGCCGGTGCGGGTGCGGTAGTCGGCGGCGATCTTCCGGGCGTGGGCGATGAGAGCCGGCGGAGCGGTGATGGCCGGAGCAGCTGCGGGAGCCGGATCGGGTTCCGGATCCGGGGCGGGCAGGGCGGGGGCCGAGACGACCTGTACGTCGGGTTCTGTCGCCCGCTCGACCACCGGGAGTGACTCCGGAGCGGGGGCCGTCTCCGGCTCACCGGGTGACGTGGGCCGGTGGACCAGGAGCGTGCCGCCGAGGAAGGCGAGCGCCGGCCAGCCGGCGACGAGGATGCGGAGCCAGTCCGGGACGTCGCCCAGGTCGAGTAGGCCGGCGGTCGCGACGTTCGCGCCGAGCGAGGCCGCCAGGGCTACGGCGAACCAGGACCAGGCCGACCGCGAGGGTTCGCCCGCGTCCCGCAGGGTGCGTAGGCGGTGCCAGGCGGCGACGAGGAGCAGGTCCACGCTGACCGGGTAGGCCCAGGCCTTCCAGCCGTTCTGGCCGGCGGCTTCGGCGAGGTCGTGCAGGTGGGCGAAGGAGAGCGCTCCGGCAATGACGGCCTGGACGAGGACGGCGTCCGGGCGGACCAGGCGAGTCATGGTTCTCGCCTCCTTTCAGGCATGGGAGGGGTAGGGACTTGGCGCGTTGAGGACGCGCCGACCGGGTGGGGCCGGGTGCTTAGAAGGCGCCGGCCGGGCTGGCCTTGGGCTGGACCTTGCCGATGTGAATGCGTACCGGCGGGTCGGGCCGGAAGGGGGCCAGCTCAGGGATCTCCGGGGTGCGGTGCGCGTGGGCGTTGCAGGTGTCCACGGCCTGGCGGAGCGTGGTGTGGGGAGCCCGGATGCGGGACCAGCCACCGGAGGAGTCTCCGGCCACGGCGGTGCCGGGGCGTTCCTTGTCGATCTGGACGGCGGCGAGGACGGCGTCCGGGGCGATGTCCCCGAAGGCCATGTTCGCGGAGGTCTCGTCGTTGACGCGGTGGGCGGTACGGCCGGTGAGCTGGGCGCGGAGCATGGTGATGCCCTTGCCGAGTTCGGAGCCGAAGCGCTGGCCGCAGATCTCCAGGTGGATGCCTGCGGCGCGGCCGAGTTGGGAGAGCCGGACGAGGTCCGTGACGATCTGGTCCCGCCGGACCTCCTCCACCTTGTTCGCGGCGAGGGCCAGTTCCGCGACCTCGTCCACCAGGAGCACGACGGGTACGGGGCGAAGGTGCGCGGGCAGGTCCCAGATGTCTGCGGTGATCTCGGCGTCCGGGGTGGCGACGCTGATGCGTTGTTCGGTCCGGATGAGCTGGTACACCCTGCCCATGTACTGGACGAGCGCGGCGAGCAGGTCAGCCGCGGCGGCCGGGTTGTCGGCCAGGGCGGTGAATCGCGCTGACAGCGGTGCCAGTTCGACGCCGTTCTTGCAGTCGATTCCGACGAGTGCGACGTTCTGAGGCGCCAATCCGGCGACGAGCGTGCGCTGATAGACGGACTTCCCCGACTTGGTCGCACCGACGTTCAGAGCGTGCGGTACCTGCCGATAGTCCCGACGGTGGACCTGGCCATCCTCCCTCAGCGCCACCGCCACACTCAGCACGTCGGTGGCCACGGCCGCCGGCATGCGGACCCGGTTGAGTACGTCGTAACCGGTCATCCTCAGCTCGACCACGCCGGACCGGATCTCCCGGGAGACGACGTTGTGCAGGGCGAAGGAGTGCCGGAGCCGGTCGGAGGAGGCGGAGAAGTCGAACGCGTCCTGTCCGGGCCGGATCTTCAGCCGCAGGATCAGCCCGGTAGCGGTGGGCCGCAGTCTCAGGATGCGGGGCGAACGAGCTTCCGGGACGGGACGGTTGGTCACCCGGGCGAGTGCCAGCCGCCAACGGGCGGGCGGGACGGTGAGCCCGCAGGCGTCCATGACCGAGCGGTAGCGGATCAGGACGCGGATCGTCGCGAAGGTGACCCCGAAGGTCATCCAGTACCAGGTAGGACGCAGTCGCCGCAGAAGGAGAGCGACGACCAGGACCACCAGCAGCGTGACCCATAAGGCGGTCATGCTCAGCCGGCCTGGGCCGCGAGCGAGGTGACGGCCACGGCGCGGAAGGCGATGCCGTGGCGCTTCTGGCCGTTGAACTCGTTCTCCCACGGCCGGGCGACGAGGCCGGTCAGCGCCACCGAGGTACCCATCACCAGGTCACCCGTGATGCCCGGGGCCGGGACAGTGATGGACAGGACCTCTGCCTCGCCGTTCGCGGCGAAGAGCACGTCGACGGTCATCATCTGGGCGCCGGTGTCGGCATCGGTGGCGATCTCACCGGTGCGACGGTCCTTGATCTTCACGGCCGGGGGCTGGGCCACCATCACCATGGCGTCGGAGGTGTCGACGGGGATCTGACGCATGACTGATCACTCCTCTAAAGGGGCTGGACTCCGTCACTCATGTATAGGAGTGACATGAAGAAGAGTGCCCGACTCCTATACATGAGTCAACCCGCTGCGAAGAGAAACTCGCAGCGGGCCGGCGGGAGTTGAGCGAGCGTCAGTCGCGCGCGGGGATCCGGTACTCGAATACGAACTGGTCAGCGGCCATGAGGGTGTCGCAGACCTCCACCACACGGCCCTCCTCGGTGACCGCGTCACGGAGCAGGTGAACGACGGGGGCGCCGGGGCTCAGTGACAGCTCGGTCGCCTCACCCTTGGCAGCCGGCCGGGCCTGGAGCGTCTCCACGAACTCGGCGAAGACGTGGCCGTGACCCTCAAGCCGTGCATAGATGCCGCCGGGGCCAGGGTTCTCGGCGAACAGCTCCGGGATGTCCTTCACCACGTCCCAGGGCAGATACGAGGTGGCCGTCTCCACAGGCGTCCCGTTCCGGAAGTACAGCCGGCGGCGAGCCAGTACCTGCGTGCCCGCGGTGACCCCGAGCCGGCCCGCGATCTCCTCCGACGCCTCCATGGGCCCGATGAACAACACGCTCACCTTGGCCTCCGCCCCGGACTGAGCCGACTCGGCGAGGTAGGCCGCCCGCCCTTCCTGGCGATGCGTACGTCGGAAGCGGTCCGAGGACCGGTGCCTGACCGGCGGCCGGGCCTTCACCAGCGAGCCCTTGCCGTGCCGCGTCTCCACCAGGCCACTCGCGCGAACCTCGACCATGGCCTTGCGGATCGTGCCGCCGGCGACGCCGTAGCGCTCCACCAGCTCGGATTCACTCGGCACCATGTCGCCGGCGCTCAGCACCCCTGCGCGGATCTGCTGAACGATGTCATCGGCGATCTGGACGTATCGAGGTACGGCCTTGCCACCTCCTGTTGCGGTTCCCATAGTCCTTCTCTTCCTCCTATGCTCCTGTACATGAGTACGGGTTCCCCGCAGGACAAGTCAACGCCACTGCACTCCGTGTCCGTAGCCGGGGCAGTGCTGCGCGAGGACGGCCGGCTCCTGGCGATCCGTCGCGCGGACAACGGGACTTGGGAACTGCCGGGCGGAGTCCTTGAACTCACCGAGTCCCCGGAGGCCGGCGTCCGCCGCGAAGTCGTCGAAGAAACCGGCATCGAGGTCCAGGTGGACGAGCTGACCGGGGTCTACAAGAACACCACCCGAGGCATCGTCGCCCTGGTCTTCCGCTGCACGCCCGCCGGCGGGACCGAGCGCACGTCGGAGGAATCGACCGCGGTCGCCTGGCTCACCCCGGAGGAGGTGTCCGAGCAGATGTCCGAGGTCTTCGCGGTCCGGCTGTTGGACGCCTTGGATGGGGACGGACCTCATGTTCGCAGCCATGACGGCAAGCATCTGGTCCAGGCGCGGTAAGAGTTTCCCTACTTCATCAAGGCACCCGCCGCGCACGCGCGGCGCGCGCGGCCCGTCGCCCGGGCCTGCGCTCCTGTCTGCGCCCCGCTCCTGCCCGGCCGCCGTCCGCACGCCTACAGCTCGGGTTGATGGGGAGAACCGCGGTGGCTCGGACTGCTGCTCGGCTCACGTCAAAGACGATGCCTCCGGCGGGGGCGCTCCGACTCCGGGATGGACGGGGCGCCGTACGCGAGTGCCGGCACGTCGTGGTGAACGTAGGGAGGCTCCCATCCCGTCTGCCATCGACCCAGGCAAGCCGAGCAGACACGGGCCCTGGCGTCCAGGTCGTTCGTACAGTGGCGCGCTCCACCTGGACGCCAGGACCCGCGCCCGCTCCACATACGTGTGGGTCGACGGCAGACGGGATGGGAGCCAGGGCCAGTGGTGGGCAGATCAGGCGGATCACCGATCGCGACGACTCAGCTCAGGCGAGAACCAGACCCGTCCTGCCAACCTTGTCCATCTACAGCTGGCGTCGTGTCTCAACCAACGCAGCTTTGGCGCGCTCATGGAGTTCGTTGGCAAGGCCCGCTTGGCGGGTGACCACAGACACCCGTCTCTCCGGGCCGTGGTGCGGGTGGGTCACCGACCTGAACATGACTTCGCCCGACGTGACCACAAGAGCTAGACGGGCCTTGAGTGTGCCGTCAGAGACCAAGTGATTGAGTTCATCGATCTTGCCGATGATCGATTCGATCCCCGTTGCTCCGAACCACTCTGCATCCCTGTAGGTGGGCGACACATTAGATGAAATGTCCAGAACCTGCCCAAGGAGACCAACCAGCTCTGTTGGAGGACCGAATCTGCGGCGCTGATTCTGTCGGTGCACACTCCAGGCGGCCCAGAGACCAGCGGGCCCTCCGACACCACCCATGACGCCACCTACAGCAGCAACCCAGTCAGCGGTATCAGACATTCAGCGCCCTCCCCAGCGTGCCCCTCGCGTGCCCGATCTCACGGTGTCCCACGGGGAGTCATGGTGTCTGTCATCCACAGAGTGCAAACGAGCCCCCGACCATTTGATCTGGTCGGGGGCCGTCCTCCTGCGGTGGGTGTGGGATTTGAACCCACGGTGACATCGCTGCCACGACGGTTTTCAAGACCGCGTCGCCACCCGAAACGCCTCAGTTCAAGATTGCCTTCAATCGTGCGTGAAGGAGGGGGTAGTCATGGACCTTGGGAGGCACTTCCGGATCAGGCGCGGGAGGATCGGCAGGAACCCATGTAATGGCAGCCATGACGTCCGAGACGAGAGTGGCAAGGTCTCCATCATCGAGGGCAATAACATAGCCGCGATGATCGAGCGCCGTATCCCGACACCGGCTCAAGAATCGCGCTTTTTCCTGGAAGGAGCGGCATGCCAGAATACCAAACTGGCCTCGCAGTGGGGAAAATCGAGACGACAGCTGATCGAGCTCCGGGTTAGCCGCATCGCTCCCATAGTTCTTGCATTCCACGAAGATATACTTCGATGGGATCTTATGCCGCGTCAAGAAGCGGAAGAATCCATTCGCGGCATTGTTTGTGTACGAGATGTCCACACGCTTTCGACCTTCATGAATGGGCTCTTCCAGTTCCGGCATCGAGAGTGACGGATAGAAGAGAGCCGAAAGTAGCGCCTCGACGCGCCTATGATAATTGTTGGCATCCGCCTTTCCCGGAGGAGTCGTCAAGACGGCCGAAAGCAGCGCCTCGTAGTCTGGCAACGGCGTTTGCCCTACCTCGGCCAACTCCTCGTGAGTGATCGGGTTGGGAGGTACGCTCTTCTTCGTCTCGCGGTAATTCTCATAGACATCCGGCCGCTTAAGAGTCTCCCGAATCACGTCCGGCTTGGAGCTTCCGTAGGCCGCACGGATATCATCCTTAGTTACCTTTCGACGCCCATCCTTGAGAACGCGGACCAGCTTGCTGGTCGGGTCCGCCTCCTCCTCAGATTGCAGGGTGGGCGCGAGGTGGTTCCGGTAGTACTCGCCACGCGAAAGATGCAAGTCCCGTCGAACGATCACCTTAGGCACCAGGAGGAGCTTCTCTCCGTCTGCGACAGGAAGCTCAGTGAACCCCTGCTCCCACTCCAGGGTCAGCGGGTTCCAGACGGGCCCGCTCGCCACGCCGTCCTCCAGCGGGATCCCATGCACCCCAGCCATCTGCTGCGTGTAGATAATCAGCGGGCCGCGAATGATATTGGTAGTGATGTCGGAGATGATATCTTTATCGACTCGATCAAGGAAGAATGAAGTATCCTCAAGGTCTTCAATGAGGCCGGACTTGGCAGCCTGACTGGCCTCCAATTTCGAGGCAAATTCAACGCTCATCTGCTTACCGAATCCCCGACCGGCACTCTTGCCGCTAGAGATACCGAGGTGGGTCTCATTGGGTTCACCGAGATTTCCAAGCAGATAGGAAGTGCGCCGCTTGTCACCCATTTTTACCGAGTCGAGGACACTGTCGAAGAATGTCGTCAACATGATGATACATTCGCGTCCCCAGTCGTCATTCAGATGCCGAATGGTACTCGGGTCGATGTAGACTCGAATGTCATTTACGGTGTCGACGTCGACAAAATCCAGGGTGCCTTGCGTGCGCCCAAGGTTGTAGTACTCGGAAACCCTCACCGCTACCCCCATTCAGTCGGGCGCCATCCCGCCCAACTCCCCTGACCCGCCCGAGCGGCAACTCTGCGCCAACCTCTACCCAGAACTTGACGCGAAGCTGCTGCGCTCCTTGAGCTTCCAGGATCATCTTTGCAGCCAGCTCTGACAATGGAGCCACTATCGACGAAACCCGCTGTTCAGAGGTTGTCTGCCATCGTCCTGTGGCGTTCCACATCAACGCCATCGGTGTCGCGACCGCGCAGGGAAGGGCGAACCAGTCGCACTCATTCTGGCGCCCCGTGCTGCGCGATAGCCGGGCCGCCAGGTGCGGCCTATTCGTGGTCGCCCAACCTCCTTGGATGCCCTTCACGGCTGCTGAACAGGTCAAACTCGTCAAGAGCATCCGGCCACCGGAGCCGTGTGCCCCACTGCGCTCCTGTTCGCGCCTTCCCGGCCTGTATGGCGGGCGGGACGATGCCGGCGTCCATACGGCTGCTCAGGAGAGGGGGAGGCGGAGTGACTCAGCCGAAGTGTGGGGCTCCTACGGAGACTGTAGGGCGGTGCAAGAGGCCGGCAGATGTGGGCTCTGGCCAGTGCTTCCAGCATCAGGGGGCTTGGACAGCCAAGGCGCGGGCGCAGCGCAAGAAGAAGGAAGCCGCGGCGAAGATGCAGGAGCTTCGGAAGAAGAAGTGGTCCTGGTGGTGACCGCTCCTGACATCCACAGCTGACATCAACACGGGTGGCCGACGGCGATCCCAGGCGGGTGAGCAGGGCTAGTGCGTCCTGGGCTCGACCGCTCGGGTACGGACGCCGGGCGAGCTTACAAAGCAGATGTCGGCGGTTCGGGACCGTTTGTGCCCGCCAGGGCAAAGGCCCTCAACCGATCGTGGTTGGGGGTCTTTCGCCTGCCATGTCGACGTCACCACATGGCCCGCGCGGGTAGTCGACTCCAAGTGTGGGTCCGGGTGTTGAGTCGTTCCCGCGTGGCGGGGGATCCGGGAGGCTGCGCGTTCTTTAGGCGGGTGTTTCGGGTGAGGGGGTCAGGGCCTGGCGGGCCGCCTCCATGAAGGCGTCGCGGCTTGACCGCGCCTGTAATCGGCGCTGGTCCGTCAACACGCGGTGCTCTGCGACGTGGGCGGGAATGCCGGCGTGTACGGCGTCGTTCAGTCGGCGGGCCGCACTCCAGAAGCCGTTCACCGCTTCGTAGAGTTCCCGCACGGCGACGCCGACCGCCTGGGGGCCTTCCAGGAAGGCGATGTGCATCGTGCTCAAGAGCACGGCCCGGTCCGCCCGCGCCTCGTCCAGCAGCAGCGAGAACGCATCCGGGTCTCCGGCGACCGCGACCATGTCGCCGATCCGGCTGTGCAGGATGCCGGCGGCCTTCGCGAACTCGGCGTACGCCTCACGGCGTTGCTGGTACCTGTGCTCGACTTGCGTATGACGAAGCTGGGCCACCTGCATCTCGCGATTCAGGCGGGCCTGTGTCCGCGCGGCGACCGTGGTGAACCAGCCCGTCGTCGCGCTGGCCACGACGGCGGAGCCGGCCGCGATCACCGCCGTCCACAAGGCATCCATGGCGCCGAGGGTATGCGCGGCTTCATGTGCGCCGCTTGGTGGTTGCTTCGATCAGTTCCCGCAGCGGGCCAAGGGGCTTGGGTGGTGCTGGTCTTGGGTGCTGTCGTCTTCGGTTGTGGTTGGGGTCTTTGGGCTCGGGTCTTGATTGCCGGTGCTGTGGGAAGGGCGGGTTCGCCGTCTTGGCGGGGGGTTGGGGGCGTGGGATGGTCGGGGGATGGGGGAGTGGGTCGTTGCGGGGGTCGCGGTGTTGGTCGCCGGCGCGGTGTACGTTGTGGCGGAGCGGGCCGCGGGTGCGGCGTTCGAGCGGCGGCGGGACGCGGAGCGGGCGCGGTTGCTCGCGCAGACGCGGGGGGAGGCGGCGGTTGAGCCGGAGGCGCGCGATCCCAAGTACGGGGACACCGGGTACGGGGACACCGGCCGGCTCGCGCCGAGGACGGTCGGGCCCGCGCTGTCGGGGGATCGGCACGATGACTTCACCCCCCTTCTCGTCGAGTACTACGCCTACGGGCTGACGCAGGCGCGGAGCAGCTTCGTGACCAGCCAGCGGTTCGCCGGCGTGGGCGCGACCATCCTGCTGCTGGGGGTGGCGCTGGCCGTGTGGAAGGCGGAGAGCAGCGGGGATCTGTACCTCGGCGTGGTGATCAGTTCGGTCGGGCTGGTCGTCACCCTCGTCGGGCAGTTGTTCCACCGGCGGGCCGACATCGCGCTCCGGCACATGGCCGACCAGACCGCCTCGCTACGGGACGACAGGCGGGCAGCGGAGTCGATGGCCCGGGCCGTCGGGCTGCTGGATGAGGTCGCCGACCCCGAGCTGAGGGGGCGGCTGCAAGCCGGGTTGATCATGAAGCTTTCCGGGGCCGAGCTGCCTCGGTAGCGCGATAGTGGAGACATGTGCCGTTCCATTAAGACCCTGCGCCCGCCCGTTCTCCCCGAGAAGGCCACCGAGGAGGAGATCCGCGCGGCAGCGCTCCAGTACGTGCGCAAGGTGTCCGGCTTCCGGGCGCCCGCCGCACACAATCAGGAGGTGTTCGCCGCGGCCGTCGACGCGGTCGCCGACGCGACCCGGGACCTGCTGGACGGACTTCAGGTCAGGGGAGCCCACGCCGCTTCCTGAGCCGGGCGGGCCCGATGCGGGGCGGACCTGTGCCGGGAGTGGTGCGGGTCCCGCGGTGGGCGGGGCCTGCGGCCACTCCCGCCGGTCAGGCGGTCCGCTCCGTACGGCGGCGGATCACCCACGCGCCGGCGCCGAGGGCGCCCGCGGCGAGTACCCCGCCGAGGGCGATCTGGCCCGGGCTCATCGTGTCGATGCTGCCTCCCAGGCCGCCGCGGGCGGCGCCCGTGGCCACGTTCAGGGTGACGGTGACCCGCTCGCCGCCGCTGCCGCCGCACTCGTAGGTGACGGGGTGCGATCCGATGCGGGCGTTGCGGTAGACGGTGGCGCTGCCGAACAGGTTGGTGGCCTCCAGGTTGCCCGGTGTCAGCTGGACGTCGGGGAACGCGGGAGAGGTGGCCCGGCCGGTCTTGGTGCCGCAGCCCTGGACGTTCAGGCTGACCCGACCGCCGGGAGCGACCGTGTACGGGGACAGAGTGGCGGTGGGGCGGGCGTAGGCCAGGGTGACGGGTGTGACGGCGGCGACGACGAGCGTCGCGGCCGCGCCTCTCATCAGGTGGTGCCGGATGCGGGTGGCGGGCATGGAGAGAACTCCTCGGGCTCCTCGAAACGGCGCGGCCAGGGCACGGGTGTGACGCGGATTCGGTCGCGCACCGTGCTGTGGACGCTAGAAGCCCCGACCGGAGGCGGCTATCGCTGTCGGGTGAACGGGTGACGCACCACCCCCACCCGGGCTAGCGGGCCACCGTACGGGCGACCCGCACCCACGGATCCCCTCGGCCCACGGATGCCCCCGGGGCCACGGGTGCCCTGGCCGGGCGGGGCTCAGGTCGCCGCGGCGGGACCCGGTCCCGGGCGGCGCAGCAGCAACGCCGCCAGCGAACCCGCCGCGAACAGCGCGATCAACGACACCGCGGTACCCAGCCACGCCGTACCGAGCCACTGCGTACCGAAATAGCCCAACGCCACGCTGTACCCCGCCCAGGTCATGCCCGCCAGGACCGACCAGGGCAGGAACTCCTTGACCTTGCGCTGGGTCTTGCCCGCCCCCAACGAGACCACCGACCGGCCGGCCGGGGCGAACCTGGCGATCACCACCAGGGCGCCGCCACCACGCGCCAACGCCACGCCCAGCCGCTCGTGAGCCCGGCTCAGCCGACGGGAACGGGCGATGGCCCGGTCCAACCGGGCACCCCCGCGCCGCGCCAACCGGAACGCGGCCATGTCACCCAGCACCGAAGCCGACGTCGCGATCACCAGCAGTGCCATGATGTCCGGCACCTGCTCGGGAACCGGCGTCGACGAACCCGCGGCTCCTGCCGCGGCCGCGGCGGCCGCCGCGGTGATCACCAATACTCCGCTCGGCAACACCGGCAGGAACACGTCGAGCACCACGGACACCGCCACCACGGCGTAAATCCAGGGGCTTGTGGTCAGCGACCCCAGAGTCTCAAGCAAGTGGTACTCCCCAGTCCGAAGCGCCGCGTCGTCGCGGGGAGCGGCAGGGGCGGCTTGACAGCCAGACAGCGTACGCCCGGGAGTAACCTCCCGGATCCCCGGGGTGACGATACGACGACTTCCCGGGGTACGTGGATACGGCTTGTGACTTCATCCGGACGCGCACGTCGGCGTTCAGCTCGGACGCCCACGTCAGCGCTCAGCTCATCGCGGTTCGGTGAGCTCGCGATCCAACACGGCCGTCAGCCGGGCCTTCGACCCGCGCCCCCACCCCGTCCGCGCCTGGTCCAGGCGGAGTCGGGCCGTGCGACCCGCCAGCTCCAGCGTCATCAGCTGATTCCCGAACCAGGGACCACCCGTACGCCGCCAACTCAGCGGCGGCCGACCCGTCCGCCCATGCCGGGAGAAACCGCGCCCCAACCACCGCCCCACCCGCGACCAACCCAGCCGGAAACCCCACTTCACGGCCGTGTGGATGGAGTTGTGCACGGGCGAGCACGTCAACTGGAACACCCGCGCCGTACTCGGTATTCGGGGCTCGGCCACATACGCGTGATGGACGTCGCCGGAGAGTACGCACACCGTCGCCGGCGCCCGCGGCCCCGTCCCCACCTCCTCGATCAGATCGCTCAACGCCACGAAGGACTCGGGGAACGCCGCCCAGTGCTCCAGATCGCTGCGCCGCCGCAGATCCTCCCCGATCCGCGCCCACCGGGGCCCCCGCTCCCCGCGGCACAGGGCGGCGTTCCACACTTCCGCGTCATGGATCAACGGCGGCATCAGCCACGGCAGCGAGGACCCGATCAGCAGATGGTCATAGCCGCCGTGCCCGTCCAGGGCGTTGTCCCGAAGCCACTCCTGCTCGGCGGGGTCGAGCATCGCCCGCCGGTCCTCGGCCAGCACCCGCGCGGCCCGCGTGTCCACCATCAGCAACCGCGAGCGGCCGAAGTCCGCCGGTAACTCCAGCGGGCCGAGCCCGGATCGGCGTCGGCCACGGCGGCGAAGGCACGCAGGGCGTCCGTCCCGTCGGGGGTTGCCCGTACCGCTTCGTACAGCGGGTCGGCCTCCAACTCGGCGGGTGAGAGGTTGCCGAGGTGTTGATGCACCCAGTACGACATCAACCCGCTCAGTACCCGCTCCGACCACCAGGGCGTCGCCCGCATCTCCGCCAGCCAGGCCGCGCTGGTGTTCCAGTCGTCGATGACATCGTGGTCGTCGAAGACGTGCAGGCTCGACACCGTCGACAGCAACCAGCGGATCTCCGGGTCCAGCCAGGATTCGTAGTACAGCCGGGTGTACTCCTCGTAGTTCGCGACCTGCGCGCCCGGCGCCTCGCGCAGGTCCCGGCGGGCCGCCAGCCACCGCTTGGTCGCCCGCGACAGGTGGTCGGCGTACACCTGGTCGCCGAGCAACAGCAGGACGTCCGGTCTGACCGCTTCCGGATCGGCCGCCAGCCGCGCCGCGAGGGTGTCCAGCGCGTCCGCGCCGTGCGGCCCGCGACGGTCGGCGGGCGGCGCGGCCTGCCGACACGATCCGAACGTCACCCGAAGCCCGGGAGCCGGCCGTCCGGGCCCCGCGACGGCGGGCGCGGTGATGGTGCTGGGCGGGAAACCGCTGTCGGGCAGCGGCCACACCGGGTCCCCGGCGAGCCGGACCTCGTACTCGGTGGTGGTGCCGGGGGTCAGCCCTGTGACCGGGACCAACGCATAATGGTGGCCCTCTATCTGGAAGGTGTGCGCACGGCCGCCCGCCCCGTCCGCGCACCGCACCTCGGCCATGCACGGGCGGTCCGCCTCGACCCATATGGTGGCGGCGCCGCCCGTGTCCCAGTCGACGTAACGCAGCAGCGGCCCCAGACGCAGTCCGGCCATGAGACTCCCCCTCCTTCATGTCCCCTTGGATCACGGTAAGGGGTGGAGGGGGAGCCTGGCCTCCCCCTGGCGGGGGAGAAAGATCGGCCTACGCCAGGGGGAGGCGGGGCGGGTCGGGTCGGTGGCCGGCCGGGCTGCCGTCAGCAACCGTCAGCAGTAGTGAGCGGGCGTCAGTGGCAGTCGTCGGCAGGGCGTTGGCAGCTGCTGTCAGCAGGCGCCGGTAGCAGCCGTCAGCAGCCGTTGAGCACGCTCGACAGGGCGGTCTTCTCGCCGGAGTCCATCTTCAGGCCCCAGTACTGCTTCACCTGGACCCACATCCGGGCGTACGTACAGCGGTAGGCGGTGCGCGAGGGCAGCCACTTGCCGGGGTCCTGGTCGCCCTTGGCCTGGTTGACGTTGTCGGTGACCGCGATGAGCTGCGGGCGGGTGAGGTCGTTGGCGAACTGCTGGCGCTTGGCCGTGGTCCAGGAGGAGGCGCCCGAACGCCAGGCCTCGGCGAGCGGGACCATGTGGTCGATGTCGATGTCGGACGCCGCTGTCCAGGTGGCGCCGTCGTACTCGGAGTACCAACTGCCGCTGACGGCGGCGCAGGCGGAGTCCTGCACGACGTTCACCCCGTCGCGCTTCAGGACCGTCTCGCGGGTGTTGCAGGTACCGGAGACGGTGCTCCAGTGCGGGAACAGGTCACGGCTGTAGCCGCTGAGGGAACCTTCCGCCGCGGGCGTGACCGTGGCCAGGTACGAACGGGCGGCCGCGGCGCTGATCGGGGTGGGCGGGGAAGCCTGGGCGGTTGGGGCGCTGACGAGGGTGGTCAGGGCGGCGACCGCGGAGGCTGACGCGAGCACGCCAATTCGACGCGCGTAGACGGAGGGTATGAGGGCCATGAGGGGCTCCCTGGATGCGGGGGGTGGTGGCCGTGCGACCCCGGTGGGGCGCGGCCATGGTTGCGGCGCCGGATGTCGCACGGGTGGGCGCCAGGTGACAGGTTGCCGACATGGGCACGTCACATCAAGTCGTCCAACGGTCCCCGGATGTGCGGAAGTTGTGATTCCGGGCCGCGGGGTGGGGGCGATCCGGGGTCAACGGCACAAAGCGGGCGCGCGCGGAGGGGTGGGCGGTGTCGCGCGGAGGCGTGGGCGGTGCGGGGCGGGGTGGTGTGGGGCGGCGGGTGGTGCCGGCCGGGGGACTCCGGGGGCCGCCACCCGGCGCAGGGGTGGATGCGCGGGCGGGCATCCGCTCCGGCGTGCGATCCGATATCTGCTCCGGCGTGCGATCCGGCGCTTCGGGTCGGGTGGCGGGCGGATCGGCGGGGCGGATCGGCGGCGCGCGACGGGGTGGCGGGGAGGGTGCGGGACGGGATGCGGGATATGGGGTGCGGGACGGGGCGCGCGGCGGAGTGGGGGCGCGGCGGAGTGCGGGATGGGGTGGTGCTGCGGGGTGCGAAGGGGGCCGGCCCGGACGTTGCCGGTGGCGCGGGCGGGCGGCCTGTCGGGCTCGGATCCGGGAGGGTGGCGTGCGCGGGTCGGGGCGTGCGCATGGGTGGGTGGCGGGCCTGTCGACTCCCTACGTGCCCTGCGTGCGCTGTGGGCCCTGCGGGTCCTGTGCGCCTGTGCGCCCTACCTGGCCTGTGTGCCTGTGAGCGCTGCGTGCCCTACGTGGCCTGCGTGTGCTGTGGGCCCTGCGGGTCCTGTGAGCGCTGCGTGTTCTGCTGGCCCTGCGGGTCTGCGTGTGCTGCTGACCCTGTGAGCCCTGCGGGTCTGCGGGCCTGCGGGTCCTACGTGCCTGCGGGCCCTAGGTGCCTGTGAGCGCTGTGTGCCCCACGTGCCTGCGGGCGCCGCGTGTCGTGCCCTGCGGGCCCTGTGGGCGCATGTGAAAAGGCGCGCGGCCCGGCGGTCAACCGGGCCACGCGCCTTTTCGGTCTGTGGGTCAGACGGTGGGGGTGAGCGTGAGGTGGATGGTTCCGTCCGGGGTCGTGTGGACGCGGATCGACGTCAGGTCGAGCACGTGGGCCGTGGGGCCGTGCGCGGCGGCCCTGGAGCCGATGCCGATGACCCGCATCCCGGCGGCCTGGCCTGCGGCGATACCTGCGGCGGAGTCTTCGAGGACGATGCAGTCGGCCGGATCCACACCCAACTCGGCGGCGCCCTTGAGGAACCCCTCGGGGTCGGGCTTGCTGGCCCCTACCGACTCGGCCGTCACCCGTACCTCGGGCATGGGCAGTGATGCGGCCGTCATCCGGGCCCGGGCCAGCGCGGCGTCGGCGGAGGTGACCAGTGCGTGCGGGAGGTCGGCGATGGCGGCCATGAACTCCGGCGCGCCGCCGACCGGAACCACGCCGTCGGTGTCGGCGGTCTCGCGGGCGAGCATCTCGACGTTCTCGGCGTGGTTGAGCTCCATCGGCCGCTCGGGCAGAAGGATGGCCATCGTGGCGTAACCCTGACGCCCGTGGACCACCTTGAGGGCCTCGTGCGGGTCGAGCCCGTGGGATACGGCCCAGTCGCGCCAGCAGCGTTCGACCACGGCGTCGGAGTTGACGATGGTGCCGTCCATGTCCAGGAGCAGAGCCTTGGCGGTGAGGACGGTCGAGGTCGAGGCGGTGGTGCTGGCCGGCATCGGCGGGGCTCCAGACGGGGCGGGAAAAAGAACAAGTGGTTCCGCCCACCGGTCAGGGAGTGAAGGCGGAACCACTTTGTTCCCACACGATACAAAATCTGAGGCGGTCCGCGCCACCGTGCGCCCGGCGGGGAGTCCTTCAGGGGTGGGGGTGTGGTGTGGCGTGTGCGGCATTGCTGGTCAACTCGGCTGGTGGGGTGGCGAGTTGAGAATGCGGCTGCCGGCTCGACGGCCGGGGGCGGTGACGAACGGCACACGACCGAGTCGCCGGCCGGACCCCGATGGGTCACCGGGGGGAGGCGTTGGTGGCGGGGCGGGTTGCCGGGCGGGCGGGCGCGCGTGCGACGGGCCGGGCGCCGTTGCGCGAAGCGGCCCCGGCTGCGCCGGGATCTTCGGGGCTCCGCCCCGCACCCCGCGCCTCAAACGCCGGCGAGGCTGGAATGGACCGGGGTCGGCGTCCGCCTAGCCCTCCAGTGCGCGGCGGGTGGCGGGGCCGTAGACGCCCCAGGGGTCACCTTGGATGTCGTTGTACCACTGGAACTCCGACACCGCGTTCTCCACCGACCTGCCGTACCTGCCGTCCACCCTGCCGCGGTACAGACCCTGCCCCGACAGGAGCTGCTGGAGCTTCTTCACCTCTGATCCGGAGTCTCCGTACGCCAGGGTCGGACCCTGCACCGGCGGCGGTGGGGGTGACTGGGGCTTGGGGGTGCGGCTCGGCTTCGGCGGAGGGGTCGAGGTGGGCGGCGCGGTGGAACGGGACGTGCTCGGCGTGGGGGAGGGCGACGCGGAACGCGATGCGCTCGCGCTCGGTGACGCGGAACGGGACGCGGACGGTGACGGCGAGGCCGACCGGCTTGCCTTCGGGCTGGGTGAAGCCTCCGGCGAACCGGTCGGAGCCAGGCTCGCCACGGGGCCCGACGGCTTCGCGTCCAACAGCGCGGTATCGGTCTTCCCGGGCTCCGAGGATCCCCCCAGCGCCAGTGCCAGCGCCGTACCACCTAGGGCCACCACGGTGCAGGCGCCTGCCAGGAGCAGGACGAGCCGCTTGCGCTTCCTCGGGCCCCCGCCCCCGCCGGTGGGACGGGGCGCGGCGCCCGGCGGGGGGCCCGCAGGGGCCCCGCGCGGGGTGTGCGGAGCCGGGGCGCCGGTCGCCGTGGGCGGGACCGGGCGCAGGGGGATCGTGTGGTCCGACCAGGCCTGCGGCGGCTGCGGCGGTACGGGTATGCCGTACGCCGGGGTGTCGTGCGAAGGCGCGGCTGCCGGCGGGACCGGGGGCAGCAGCTCCGTCGGGGCTTCGCCGGGCGGGCCGAACGGGCCGAACGGGTTGCCGGCCGATGGCCGGGCCGGATCGGCCATCGCGCCCAGCACCGGCTGCGGGTACGCCGAAGCGGATCCCGACTGCCCGGGGTCGGACAGGGATACGTACGGGCGAATGCGCAGGGGGTTGAAACCCGCCCCCGGCGCGCACTCGCAGCCGACGCCCTCGGCGCCGCATTCTGGACAGCGCTCAGCGCTCACTGGAACCCTCCCTGGCCACTGCCTGCGATTATGCAGACCCGCCAGGCCCGACCCAACCCTCCCGAGAGGCCATAACCGGACACACCGCTCAGGATGGAAATGTTGATCCGGCCTGAGGAGGAGTCGATGGCCCAGGATGTGACCGCATCGGCCGTGCAACCCGGCCCCGGCGGTGAGCGCGCCTCACGTGACGTACTCGTTTCCATCGGCGCCCTGCTGCTGGGGCTGCTGATCGCCGCACTCGACCAGACCATCGTCTCCACCGCCCTGCCGACCATCGTCAGTGAGCTCGGCGGCATGGAGCACCTGTCCTGGGTCGTCACCGCCTACATGCTCGCCTCCACCGCCGCCACGCCGCTGTGGGGCAAGCTCGGTGACCAGTACGGGCGCAAGAGGCTGTTCCAGTACGCGATCGTGATCTTCCTGATCGGGTCCGCGCTGTGCGGGATCGCCCAGGACATGGCGCAGCTCATCGGCTTCCGAGCCCTCCAGGGCCTGGGCGGCGGCGGGCTGATGGTGTTGTCCATGGCGATCGTCGGGGACATCGTCCCGCCCCGTGAACGCGGCAAGTACCAAGGGCTCTTCGGCGCCGTCTTCGGAGCGACCAGCGTCCTCGGGCCGCTGCTGGGCGGCCTGTTCGTGGACCATCTGACCTGGCGCTGGGTCTTCTACATCAACATCCCCATCGGTCTCGTCGCCCTCGCCGTCATCGCCGCGGCCCTCCACATCCCGGTGCGCTCCACCAAGCACACCATCGACTACCTCGGCACCTTCCTCATCGCCTCCGTCGCCACCTGCCTCGTCCTCGTCGCTTCTCTCGGCGGTACCACCTGGGCCTGGGGTTCGGCCCAGATCATCGGTCTGGCCGTTCTCGGCGCCGTCCTCCTGGTCGCCTTCGTCCTCGTCGAGCGGCGGGCCGCCGAACCGGTCCTGCCGCTGAAACTGTTCGCGATCCGTACCTTCACCCTCTGCTCGGTGATCAGCTTCGTCATCGGCTTCGCGATGTTCGGCGCGATGGTCTACCTGCCGACGTTCCTCCAGATCGTCCGGGGCGTCTCGCCGACGATGTCCGGCGTCCACATGTTGCCG
The DNA here is from genome assembly GCF_041431415.1 of Streptomyces sp. NBC_00513. GTDB lineage: Bacteria > Actinomycetota > Actinomycetes > Streptomycetales > Streptomycetaceae > Streptomyces. The sequence goes on along the minus strand of NZ_CP107845.1, from coordinate 2,677,298 downwards.
ATGGTGTTCGGCCTGCTGATCGCCTCCACCGTCTCCGGGCAGATCGTCAGCCGCACCGGGCGCTGGAAGGTCTTCCCGATCGCCGGTACGGGCGTGACCGCCATCGGACTGCTGCTCCTGCACCAGTTGCAGCGCACCAGCTCCGACTGGGAGATGGGGATCTACTTCTTCGTCTTCGGAACCGGACTCGGCCTGGTCATGCAGGTCCTCGTCCTCGTCGTGCAGAACGCGGTCAGCTACGAGGACCTCGGAGTCGCCACCTCCGGCGCCACCTTCTTCCGCTCCATCGGAGCCTCCTTCGGCGTCGCCATCTTCGGCACGATCTTCACCAACCGGCTCGACGACCAGCTCTCCTCCGCGCTGGCCGGTGCGCAGCTGCCGGCCGGTGTGACCGTCGCGGGGCTGGAGGCCGACCCGCGGGCCATCGGAGGACTCCCCGCCGACCTGCGCACCCGGGCGCTCGACGCCTACTCCACCTCCATCACCGACGTCTTCCTGTATGCCGTGCCCATGGTGCTCGTCGCCTTCGTGGTGGCCTGGTTCCTCAAGGAGGACAAGCTCCGCGCATCCGTCACCGCACCCGATGTGACCGAGACCCTCGCCTCCAACCCCGTCCAGCGGTCCTCACACGAAGAGGTCGCCCGCGCACTGTCGGTCCTCGGGACCCGTGAGGGCCGCCGGCACGTCTACGAGAAGATCACCGCGAAGGCGGGATACGACCTGTTGCCCGCGTCCAGCTGGATGCTGCTGCGGATCAAGAAGTACGGATCGACGGACCCGTCGGTGCTCGCCGACCGCACCGGCGTGCCGATCAAGGTGATCACGGACGCGGCCCGGCAGGTCGAGGGGCGCGGACTCGCGGTACGCGACGGGCTGTCCCTGGTCCTGACCGACCCGGGCCGTGAGAGCGCCGCCCGGCTGGCCGCCGCCCGGCAGGAATCGCTCGCCGAACTGCTCGGCGACTGGTGGGGCCCGAACCGGCCGACCGACCTGATCAAGCTGGTCGAGGAACTCAACGCGGAACTGTGCGGATCAGACTCCGAGGAGCCCTACGACACGCTGCCGCGCCGGGACCACGCCGCCCCCTGAACCCGTGTCGCCCCCTGAGCCCCTGTCGCCCCCTGAATCCCGCCTCAGGGCCTATGTGCCGCGGGCCCTGTGTGACGACTACACCAGGGGCTTCTCGAACCAGTGCTCCGCATAGGGGCCGGAGTTGTACGCGGGTATCTCCGCGTACCCGTGCCGTGAGTACAGCGCCCGGGCCTCCACCAGGTCGGACCGGGTGTCCAGCCGTACGCGCTCGGCGCCCAGCGCGCGGCCCGCGTCCTCCAGGGCGGTGAGCAGCGCCGCCCCGCCTCCGGTACCGCGGGCGCGCCGGTCGACGTACACCCGAGTGAGCTCGGCGGTGACGGGGTCCAGCAGACGTATGCCGCCGCAGGCCAGGGCCCGGCCGTCGAGTCTGCCGACGACGAAGCGGCCCGTGGGTGGCAGGAGGTCGTCGGCGGGGAAGTCGAGCATGCCCTGGTCGATCTCCGCCTCGGTGACGGAGCGCTTCCAATACCGCCCGGCGACCTCCGCGTAGTACGCGCGGCGCAGGGCCGTTCCGTCGGGAGTGGTGAACGGTTCCGGGGCGACCTTCCAGGTGCCCGTGGTGGTGATGGCGTCGTTGTCGCTGTTCATGGCGTCATTGTGCGAGAGGAGAGGGGAGGTCCGCGTTGGATTATCCACAGGGGCGGGCCGATGATAGTGAAAAGGACAAATCGTGTACATGGAGGGCGTGAACCGTCATGTCGGAGCATCCTGACTGTGCCCTGATCCGCCGCGGCTACGAGGCTTTCGGCAAGGGCGACCTGGAGGCGTTGGGCGCGATGATGACGGCCGACGTCATCCACCACATGCCCGGAAACAACCCGTTGTCGGGGCATCACAAGGGGCGGGAAGCCGTCATGGGCCTCTACCGCCGCCTCGCGGAGGAGACGAACGGGACGCTCCGGCTCCACCTGGAGTCGGTCATGGCCGACGGCCGCGGCCACGTCATGAGCTTCCACACCGCGCGCGGCGACCGGGGTGACCGGGGGATCGAGATCCGAGAAGGGCTGTTCTTCACGATCGTCGGGCACAAGATCACCGACATCGACGGCTGCACCGAGGACATCGACGAAGCCGACGCGTTCTGGTCCGCCCGACCTGACCTGCCGATGTGACGGTCTGATCTGCCGACCTGTCGACCTGGCGGTGTGGCCTGCCGGCCTGCCGGTCTGGCCTGACGATCCGACTGCCGGTCCGATCTGCCGCCTGCCGCCTGCCGCCTGCCGCCTGCCGCCGCCGGCCGACCCGATGCGACCCGACCCGACATCCGACCCGACCCGATCCGACAGCAGATCCGACTCGCTCAGACCCGCTCCGACCCGACCGGCCGGAAGGCCCGGGGCCAGGGCCCCGGGCCTTCCGCCGCGCTCGTTCACGCCTGCTTCGGCGCCGCCTGCTGGACGACCTCGAACGACCACACCGAGGACCCGGAGGCCGCCGGCTTCGGCCGCTCGCCGCCACCCGCGCCGCCGCCCTGGTGGGCCGCCTTCATCGGGCCGTCCATCCACGCCTGGAAGTCCTCCTCGGAACGCCACCGCGTGTAGACGAGGTACTGGTCGGTGCCCTCCACGGGGCGCAGCAGCTCGAACCACTCGAAGCCGTCCGAACCCTCCACGGCTCCCGCCCGCGAGGCGAAGCGCTGCTCCAGCACCTCTCGCTGCTCGGCCGGGACGGTCAGTGCGTTGATCTTCACGATGCTCATGGACGCCATCCTAGGGATCCGCGAGGGATATCGTCCTTCGGGTAATCAAGTGGTGCGTGGGGCGCGGCAGCCTGGCGAAGTCGAGGTTGCGGCCGACAGGGCGGGAGGCCGGCGAGGCGTGGCTGACGCGGCAGAGCACGGCGGTGGTAACGGACACGTCGGGGTCATGGACGATCGCGGCAGACCGGGAGCCCTGCACCTCCTGCTGTGGGCGCTCGCGGGCGCGCTCGCGGTCAGACAGGCCGTCGCCGTGTTGCGGGTGCCGCCGACGCGATGGCTCGACGGCTTCCACCTCCCGGACGGTCTGTCGGGCTCGCTCTACGAGAGCGGATCCGGCCAGTTCACCGGCACCCCTTTCGCGGGACTGGTCCTGAAGCCGCTGGCCGGTCTCGCGGCGCCCTCCCTGGAAGTGGCCTGGACCTGCGCCACCCTGCTGTTCGTCGCCGCGATCGGGCTGGTCGCCGCGCGAGGCCTGCCCGATCCGGTGCCCCGGCGTGCCGCGTTGCCGGCGGCGCCCGTGCTGGTCGCCCTGATGATGGTCTCGTTGCCCGTGCGCGAGGCCGCGTCGCCGGGTCAGACCGCCGTCCTGCCCGTGCTGTTGGTGTTGCTCGCCGTCTTCCGGGTGCCCGGCGAACGCCCCACCGGGTTCCTCGTCGGTCTCGCGGCCGCCCTGCAGCCCGGACTGCTGCTGTTCGCAGCGCTGTTGTGGCTGACCGGGCGCCGCCCCACCGCCGGGGCCGCCGCCGTGACGTTCGCGGGCGCGACCGCCCTGTCCTGGGCCTCGCTGCCGCGCGACTCGTGGACGTACTGGGTCGAGCACCTCGCCGGCACCGGCCTCGGTCGCGCCCCCGACGGCCTCGCCAACCAGTCCGTGCACGGCGCGCTGCTCCGCCTCGGCCTGAGCGGACCCGCCGAGATCGCCCTGTACGCGGCGCTCGCGGGCGTGATCCTGTGGATCGGGCTGCGCCGCGCGGTCCGGTACGCCCGGGACGGCCAACTGCTGCTCGCCGTCGCGATCACCGGCTGTGTGGCCGTCGCCGTGTCCCCGGAGGGCTGGCGCCACCAACTGCTGTGGGTGCTGCTCGCCGTCGCCGGCAGGGTGGGCAGGCGGGCCGCCGACCGCACCGTCTGGCCGGTCGCCGTCGTGCTCGCCGTGATCCTGCCCAGCGCCGTGCTGCTGCCGAACCTGGGTGTGCTGGCCCTCGTACGGGACAACGTGCTGCTGCTGGCCGCCCTCGCGGCGGCGTGCGCGGTGCCGTTCCTGTCGCTTTCCTCGCCGTACTGGCGAGAGCCCGTGCCCACCGCGTACGGCCGGCCCGCCGCCGCGCGCTGGTCCCGGGTGCCGCTGCTGCCGTTCTGGCGGCGCGTGCTGTCCCGCCCGAACCTGCTGCTGGAACTGCTGTTGATACGGGTCGGCTACTCGATCTACTCGCACATCCGGGCCGCCGCCACGGCGGGCCGCGACCTCGCGGAGGCCAACGGCAGCCGGATCCACGGCATCGAGAAGGCGCTCGGCATCGACATCGAGTACGCCGTCAACCACGCCGTGGTGAACACGCCCTGGCTGGAGGCGTTCTTCGACTTCTACTACACCTCCTTTCACTTCGTCGTCCCCATGGGGATCCTGGCGGTCCTGTACTGGCGCCGCCCCGCCGACTACCGCTGGGCGCGCGCCTCGCTGGGGCTGGCCACGGTCCTCGCGCTCGTCGGCTTCTGGCTGTACCCGCTCGCACCGCCACGCCTGATGCCCGACCTCGGGTTCGTCGACACCGTGCACGGGGTGCAGGACCTCGCGAACCCGCAGTACGGGGCGATGACCGCGATCTCCAACCAGTACGCGGCCATGCCCTCGCTGCACTTCGGCTGGTCGCTGTGGTGCGGGATCGTGATCGTCGTACTCGCCCCGAAAGGGTGGCAGAAGCTGCTGGGCGCCCTCCACCCGCTGATCACGGTGTGCGCGATCGTGGCCACCGCGAACCACTGGGTGCTCGACGCGGTCGGCGGAGCCCTCGTCGTCGGCGCCGGGTTCGGGCTGGTCCACGTACTTTCCGGGCCGCGCGGCGCGCAGGGCGGGGCCGACTCCGGGTTGACGCTGCCGCGGCCCCGGGCCCCCGAGCAGGAGGGCAGCACCCGCGCGGCAGGGGAGCGCACCACCGCCTGACGGCGGGTCGGGTGGGAGCGCGGAGCCCTGCGGATCCCACGGGGTGCCGGTCGGGCGCGGAGCGCGGCCGAAGGGGTGCCGGAACGGTCTCGACACCGCTCCGGCACCCCTTCGGTGGATCGCCGCGTCCGTCCAGGATCCGCCCGGTACGGCGCTCCCGCCACTCGGCGCTCCCGCACGGCACCGGACGTACCGGGGCGGGCCCGACAACGCGGCGCCGGGCGGCGTGGGTCGGGCGGCGCGGGTCGGGCAGGATCCGAAGGAGACCGTCTAGTCCGGTGGAAGTTGGGCCACCACGAGGGCGATGGCCGCTTCGGCGGTGTCCGTCTCGCCGATCACGTTCGTCATGCGGGGGCCGCGCACCCGGAACCGGCCGTCGGCCAGCGGCTCGACCGCCGGCACGCCCACGTTGAACGGGGGGCTCGTACGGGAGCTGAACCACAGGGTCCAATGACTGGTGAACGGGTACAGCCGTCTGAGTCTGGGTTCCTTCGAGGCCGCTTCTATCAGCGCCAGGACGCCCTGGCCCATGGTCTTGGAGTCGGCGCGGTCGAGGACCAACTGCCACGTCAAGGGCATCCGCTGCCAGCGTGCTTCCACGGCGTCGGCGGGCCCGCGTTCGTCCTGAAGGTTCATCCGCGAAGTGTGCCGCGCCACCGGCTCCGGGACAACGGCCAAGAAGGTCACAACCGGAACATCGCAACCGGAACGTCACAACGGGAGGGCCGCAACCGGAACGTCACGACGGGAGGGCCACCACCGGAACGTCACGACGGGAAAGCCATAACCGGAAGGTCACGACCGGAACGTGACGGGCCGGCGGACGGCACGGGCCGGGCATGGGGTGGAACGGCCCCGCCGCCCCCACCCCCGCCGCCCCCGCCCCCGCCGCGGGTCAGCGGCCGCTGACCCGGAGTTCCTTGATGCCGTTGAGCCAGGCGGCGCGCAGTCGCCTCGGGCCCTCGCCGGACAGGCGCAGGTCGGGCAGCGCGTCGGCCAACGCGTTGAAGATCAGGTCGATCTCCATGACGGCCAGCGACTTGCCGAGGCAGAAGTGCGGGCCGCCGCCCCCGAAGCCCAGGTGGGGGTTGGGGTCGCGGGTGATGTCGAAGGCGTCCGGGTTCTCGAAGACCTCGGGGTCGTGGTTGGCGGAGGAGTAGAACATCCCCACCCGGTCGCCCGCCTTGATCTTCTGGCCGCCCAGTTCGGTGTCCTGGGTGGCGGTCCGCTGGAAGGACACCACCGGGGTGGCCCAGCGCACGATCTCCTCCGCCGCCGTGGCCGGCCGTGTCGCCTTGTACAGCTCCCACTGCTCGGGGTGGGTGAGGAAGGCGTGCATGCCGTGACTGATGGCGTTGCGCGTGGTTTCGTTGCCCGCGACGGCGAGCAGCAGCACGAAGAAGCCGAACTCGTCGGAGCCCAGGTTGCCCTGTCCCTCGGCCGCGACCAGCTGCGTGACGATGTCCTTGGCCGGACACTCCTTGCGGGCCGCCGACAGGTTCATCGCGTAGCCGATGAGTTCCATCGCGGCGTTCGAGCCGACCTCCTCGGTGATCGCGTACTCGGGGTCGTCGTAGGCGATCATCTTGTTCGACCAGTCGAAGATCCGGAGCCGGTCCTCCTGCGGCACGCCGATCAGTTCGGCGATGGCCTGGAGGGGGAGTTCGCACGCCACCTGCGTCACGAAGTCGAAGCTGCCGTCCGCGGAGGCGGTCACCGCCTCCTCGACGATCTTTCGTGCCCGGTCCCGCAGGGCCCCTTCCAGGCCGCGGATCGCCCGCGGGGTGAAGCCGCGCTGGACGATCTGGCGGACGCGGGTGTGTTCCGGCGGATCCATGTTCAACATGATCAGGCGCTGGGCATCGATCTGTTCGCGCGCGATGTGCTCGTTGAAGCGGATGATCGCCGTGTTGGTGGTCGAGGAGAACAACTCGGGGTGCGTGGAGACGTACTTGACGTCCGCGTGCCGCGTCACGGCCCAGTAGCCCTCGTCGTCGAAACCTGTGATGCCCCGCCGCTGCGGGCACCACCACACGGGGGCGGTCTGCCGGAGCTGTGCGAACTCCGGGAAGGGGACCCGGTCCTGGAGGAGGTCGGGGTCGGTGGCGTCGAAGCCTTCGGGCAGCGCGGGGCAGGGCATCGGGCGACTCCAAGGTCTGACGGCCCATCAGAAGTTGGCTCGAAGGTAGTAACGAGTTCCAGAAGTGACAAGGGCTCCGGCGCCAACTGTTGCGTGTGGAATCCGTGGAGCCACGTGCAAGACCCTTGCGTGCCGGGCCTCCAGGTCATAAGACTGCGGAGGGAACTAGAACGCGTACTAGTTCAGGGCGGGGCGCCGGGACGGCCCGCCGCGTCGGCACCGTGCAGGAGAGGACGAGCTCATGGCCGCGGAACCCGTCATCGTCGAAGCCGTACGCACCCCCATCGGAAAGCGCGGGGGCGCCCTCGCCAACCTTCATCCCGCCTACCTGCTCGGTGAGACCTACCGCGAACTCCTCGCCCGTACCGGAATCCAGCCCGACTGCGTGGAGCAGATCGTCGGCGGCACCGTCACCCACGCCGGCGAGCAGTCGATGAACCCCGCCCGCAACGCCTGGCTGGCCATGGGCCTGCCCTACGAGACCGCCGCGACCACCGTGGACTGTCAGTGCGGCAGCTCCCAGCAGGCCAACCACATGGTCGCCAACATGATCTCCGGCGGGGTCATGGACATCGGCATCGCCTGCGGCGTCGAGGCCATGAGCCGGGTCCCCCTCGGCTCCGGCTCCAAGCACGGTCCCGGCAAGCCCTTCCCCGACGAGTGGAACGTCGACCTCCCGAACCAGTTCGAGGCCGCCGAGCGCATCGCCCGCCATCGGGGACTGACCCGGGAGGACGTCGACACCCTGGGCGTGCTCTCCCAGGAGCGGGCGGCCACCGCCTGGGCCGAGGAGCGCTTCAAGCGCGAGACGTTCGCCGTGCAGGTGCCGACCACCGAGGCCGAGCAGGCCGCGGGTCAGGGCATGTGGCGGCTGGTCGACCGGGACGAGGGGCTGCGGGACACCTCCATGGAGGGCCTCGCCCGACTCAAGCCGGTCATGCCGACCGCCGTGCACACCGCCGGGAACTCCTCGCAGATCTCCGACGGGGCCGCGGCCGTGATGTGGGCCTCGCGCAAGATGGCCCGCGCGCTGAAACTCAAGCCGCGCGCCCGGATCGTGGCCCAGACGCTGGTCGGAGCGGACCCGCACTACCACCTGGACGGGCCGATCGACGCGACACGGGCCGTGCTGGGCAAGGCCGGGATGTCCCTCCGGGACATCGACCTCGTGGAGATCAACGAGGCCTTCGCCTCCGTCGTCCTCAGCTGGGCACAGGTCTTCGACCAGGACCTGGAGAAGGTCAACGTGAACGGCGGCGGCATCGCGCTCGGTCACCCCGTCGGCGCCACCGGCGCCCGACTGATCACCACCGCGCTCCACGAGCTGGAACGGCGCGACAAGGAGTTCGCGCTGATCACCATGTGCGCGGGCGGCGCGCTGGCCACCGGCACGATCATCCAGCGGCTGTAACGGCCGCGTCCGCACCACCACCACCGCGCGAGCGGTCTCGGACCCAGTGGGATGGGAAGCCGAAGGCCCCGACGACCGGACCTGGGGAGGCCGGCCACCGGGGCCTTCGCATGTCTGTCACCGCCTTGTGGGCGGGTTCCGCGTCGCTGCGCGGAGGAAGTTCTCGTCGCCTTGTGGGCGGGAAGTCGTGCGCCGCCTCGCGGGCGGGTCCTGCCGGGTCCGCTGCCACTGGTCGGCTTAGTACCAGTGGTGGGACTGCCAGAAGTTCCAGGCGCCGACAGGGCTGCCGTAGCGGGAGTTCATGTAGTCCAGGCCCCACTTGATCTGGGTCGCCGGGTTGGTCTTCCAGTCCGCGCCCGCCGAGGACATCTTCGACGCCGGCAGGGCCTGGACCAGGCCGTACGCACCGGAGGAGGAGTTCGTGGCGGTGTGGTTCCAGCCGCTCTCGTGAGAGACGATCTTGGAGAAGGCTTCGAACTGGGCCGGGTCCTTGATCATCTGCTGCGCGATGGACTTGGCGTTCATCGGGGCCGCCTGGGCCGGGACCGTGGCGAGCATGGAACCGGCGACGCCGAGGGCGAGGACGGAACCGGCGATGGCCTTCTTGGAGGCGGTGATGCGGCGGATGACGGTGTTGGACACGGAATGGCCTTCCGTAGGGGACGGGGACGGCCGCAAGCACGCCGAAGACGTGCGTGAGCCACTCACGCGGTGGAGAGGGGTTCGTCGGCGGGGGGTGAAGTACCCCTGCCGCCTTGCGACTCATCCAGTTCTACAGACGCCCCGACGGCCTGGCAACGACCCCTCTTACTAGCGGCCCTCGCAGGTGGGGCGTTTCGACCCCCCGGCCCGTCGACCGGCCTTCGCGCAGGTGGGGCCGCTCACGAGGGGGCGATTCGGGCCCCTTGGGGGCTACTAGTCCCGTTCGTATGTGACGTGCGTCCTGTGGGGCGGGTCACCGGCCAGGGCCCCGAATCTCACCGTCCGTGGCGACCCGTACCCCTTTCGCGGGACGGGTCGGAAACGGACTAAACCCCCGAATCAAAGGAAATCGGGGTATCGAAGGCGGCTTTGCGTGTCGCCCGCCGCAGGGCCTTCAGCAGGGTGGCGCCGAGGGTGAGGGTCAGTACGACGGTCAGCGCCGCCCGCCCCAGGTCCCAGCCCAACGAGGTCGCCAGGCAGTACGCGACGAACCGCGCCAGGTTCTCCGGCAGCGGGTCCCCCGGGTGGAAGGAGACGCCCTGCCCCATGCCCTGGAGGATCACCCACCCCTGGAGGTTCATGATCGTGCCGTACGCGAACGACCCCACGAACCCGTACGCCGCGAGCATGCCCAGCTCCACCCGCCCCCGGATGCGGTCCGGACCGGGCAGCAGACCCGCCCCCAGCGAGAACCACCCCAACGCCAGCATCTGGAACGGCATCCACGGCCCGACCCCGCCCGTGAGCAGGGCGGACGCGAACATCGTCACCGAACCCAGGACGAAGCCGAAGCCCGGCCCCAGCACCCGGCCGCTCAACACCATCAGGAAGAACATGGGCTCCAGGCCCGCCGTACCCGCGCCCAACGGTCTGAGCGCCGCACCGACGGCGGCCAGCACGCCGAGCATCGCGACGGCCTTGGCGTCCATGCCGTTGTCGGCGATCGTCGCCACGACGACCGCGACGAGGAGGGGCAGCAGCGCCGCGAAGAGCCACGGCGCGTCCTGGGAGTGGGCCAGCCCCGACTGCCGGTCCGCGAGCAGCGGCCAGCCGAACGCGACGATGCCGATCAGGGTGACCAGGACCAGCGCGACGGCGGCGCGGGGGCCGATGCGGACGGGACGGGCGGAACGGGCGGTACGGGTGGTGCCGTCGACGGGGCCGGCCGGGTCGACTGGGCCTGCCGGGCCTGCCGGGCCTGCCGGGCCTGCCGGGCCTGCCGGGCCTGCCGGGCCGGTCGGATCAGCCGGGTCGGCGGTGCGGGGGGTGCGCGTGGTGCTCACGGGGCGAGCCCCCCGGCCGTGCCGTCGGCGGCGCCACCGGAGTCCCCGGAGCCACCCGAGTCCCCGGCGCCACCGGCGCCACCGGAGCCACCCGAGTCACCGGAGAGGGCCCGCGCGACCTGCGACACCGTGAGCCACCGCCCCGGCGCCAGGATCTTGGCCACCTGCGGGGCGAAGGCGGGGGAGGAGACCACCACCTCGGCCGTAGGGCCGTCCGCGACGATCTCCCCGCCGGCCAGGATCACCACCCGGTGCGCCAGCTCGGCGGCGAGTTCCACGTCGTGCGTGGCCAGGACGACGGCGTGCCCCGACGCGGCGAGAGCCCGCAGGATCCCGATCAGTCGGGCCTTGGCGGCGTAGTCCAGGCCGCGGGTGGGCTCGTCGAGCAGCAACAGGGCCGGCTCGCCGGTCAGGACCAGGGCCAGGGCGAGCGCGAGACGCTGCCCCTCGGAGAGGTCCCGGGGGTGGGTGTCGTCGGGCACGTCCGGCAGCAGGGCCGTCACCAGGGCCCGGCAGGTGCCCGGTGCCGCGCCCGCGTCGGAGTCGGCGGCGGCGCACTCGGCGGCGACCGTGTCGGCGTAGAGGAGGTCCCGGGGGTCCTGCGGGACGAGCCCGACGTGGCGGACCATCTCCCGAGGCGGGGTGCGGTGCGGGGTGCGACCGCCGACGAGCACCTTGCCGGTGGTCGGTTCGATCGTGCCGACGAGGGTCGCGAGCAGGGTGGACTTGCCGGCGCCGTTGCGGCCCATGAGGGCGACGGTCTCGCCGGGGGCGATCGTGAGGTCGATCCCGTGCAGGACCTCGGCCCGACCCCGACGCACGGACACGCCCGCGGCCGTGGCCGCGACCGTGCCCGCCGTGGCGTCGACGCCGACACCCGCACCGCCGGTGCGCGCGGGCGGGGTGCGGCGCAGCAGCCGGGCCAGCCGGCCGGGACCCTCGGGGCGGCCCGCCGAACCCGGCACCTTCGCGGGTTCGGACGGCGCCCGCACCCCCGCCTCGAACGCCTCGAACGCCTCGAACACCGCCGGGGCCGGGTCCGCCCCCGCGTCCTGCGGAAGGCGGGACCGCAGGGGGCCTGCCAGACGGCGTGCGTCGCGGACCGACAGGGGCAGCGGGGACCAGCCCGCGAGCCGGCCCAGGGAGATCACCGGGGGGTGCACCGGGGAGATCGCCATGATCTCCGCCGGGCTCCCCATGACCGGGGCCGCTCCCGGCGACGGCAGGAGCAGTACCCGGTCCGCGTACTGGACCACCCGCTCCAGGCGGTGTTCCGCCATGAGCACCGTGGTGCCCAGGTCGTGCACCAGCCGCTGGAGCACCGCCAGGACCTCCTCGGCCGCCGCCGGGTCCAGCGCCGAGGTGGGTTCGTCCAGGACCAGCACGCGCGGGTGCGGGGTCAGCACGGAGCCGATCGCGACCCGCTGTTGCTGCCCGCCGGAGAGGGTGGCGATGGGGCGGTCGCGGAGTTCGTTGAGGCCCAGCAGGTCGAGGGTCTCCTCGACCCGGCGGCGCATCACCGCGGGCGGGAGCCCCAGCGACTCCATGCCGTAGGCCAGCTCGTCCTCCACCACGTCCGTCACGAAGTGGGCCATCGGATCCTGGCCGACCGTGCCCACCACGTCGGCGAGCTCGCGCGGCTTGTGCGTACGGGTGTCGCGCCCCGCGACCGTGACCCGGCCGCTCAACCGGCCGCCCGTGAAGTGCGGGACCAGCCCGCAGACCGCCCCCAGAAGAGTCGACTTGCCGACACCCGACGGGCCGACCAGCAAGGTCAACTCCCCTTCCGGCACGACGAAGTCCGCGCCGCGCAGCGCCGGTCCGGCGGCTCCCTCGTAGGTCACCGACACCTGCTCGAAACGGATCACTGCGACGCCTCCTTCGGCGGAACGGGTGCCACGAAGGCGGGAAGCAGGCCGATGAGGATCGCGGCCGCCGGCCACAGCGGGAGGGTGGGCGCGACCAGGGGCACGACCCCCGGGCGCAGGGCCTCCGGGTCCCGGGTGCCCGCGTAGATCAACAGGGCCGCGACCGCCGCCCCCGACCCGGCGACCAGCCAGGCCCGAAGGCCCCAGCGGTCGGGCCGGTAGCGGGTGCGGACGCTGCGCCGGCCGCCCAGGCGCAGGCCCGCCAGGGCCAGTGCCAGCCCGACGATGAGCAGGGGCAGGCCGAACGCGGCGCCCTCCGCCGCGAGCAACCCGTACGTGCCCGCGCACATGCCGAGGAGCCCGCCGAGGGTGAGCGCGTTGGTGGTGTGCCGGACCGCGGGCGGAACCCGCGCCGTGCGCCCGTACCCGCGCGCGTCCATCGAGGCGGCCACCGCCACCGAACGCTCCAGCGCGCCCTCCAGGACCGGCAGACCGATCTGGAGGACGGCCTTGACGCCGCCGGTGGGGCGTCCGCGCAGCCGGCGGGCGGTCCGCAACCGCACCACGTCCGCGACCATGTTCGGCGCGAACGTCATGGCGACGACCACGGCGACCCCCGCCTCGTACAGGGCGGCCGGCAGGGACTTCAGCAGCCGGGCCGGATTGGCGAGGGCGTTGGCGGCGCCCACGCAGATGAGGAGGGTGGCCAGCTTCGCGCCGTCGTAGAAGGCGAAGACCAGCTGCTCGGCGGTCACCCTGCCGCCGAAGCGGATGCCCTGCGCCCAGGCCGGCAGGGGAACCTCCGGCAGGGTGAAGAGGGTGTGCGAGCCGGGCAGCGGGGAGCCGAGCAGCATGGAGAAGACCAGGCGCAGGCCGATGACGAACAGGCCGAGCTTGACGAACGCCCCGTACGAACGCGCCCACGGCGCCGAGGTCCGGCGGGCGGCGACCACGTAGCCGGCGACGCCGACGATCAGGCCGAGGAGGAGGGGATTGGTCGTCCGGGAGGCGGCCGTGGCCAGCCCGAGCGCCCACAGCCACCAGGCCCCCGCGTGCAGGGCGTTCCCGCGACGCGCCTCGGGGGCCAGGTGCGGCCTCTTCTTGTACACGGGCCCGTGCGGGTCGGTCTTCGCCGCCGCGAGGCGGCTCCGCCGGGGCGGTGTCACGTCGCCGACCGCCGCGCCGTGGGTGGTCCCCGACCCGTCGACGGGCCCCGTCCCGGACACCGCGCCGGACCCCGTCCCGGACACGGAAGCGGGCGTGACGCCGGATCCGGTGCCCGACGCCGTACCGGGCCCGCGCGCCGGCTCCGTCATCGGGCGCGGCGGCGGGACTGCCAGACGCCGGCCGCGGCCAGCGCGGCCACCGCCACGACGCCCACGACGAGCCCCGCCGAGGGCCCGCCGGACCCGCCCGAGGACGACGCCGAGGACGCGGACGGGGACGACGGGGAGGAAGGGGACGCCGACGGCCGCTGCCCGGCGCCGTCGGCGATCGGTTCGCCGCAGCCCTGCCGCGGGTACCCCGAGATCCCGCACAGCAGCGCGGCGCTGTTGTAGCGCAGCGGCTTCGCGACCGCCGCCAGAGCCTCCGCCGAAGTGGCGTCCGGCGCCACCCGGGCGCAGGCCGTGCGCGGCGCGTCCCCGGGCGGGGTCTCGCCCGAAGGGGCCTCCGCGGGGAGCCCGAAGTCGATGACGAGGGCCACTCGCTTGCGGCCCTGCTCCGCGGGCGTCGCGGAGCAGACGGCCTCGAAGTCGGCGTCGGCGCGCGGCCGCCCGGACTGGTCCCCGGCGTCCTTGCTCACGCCGAAGCGGAACCCCTGCACCGAGCCGTCCGCCGGGCGCGCCGTCGAGGGGCCCTGGGTGGCGTACGACCAGGAACCGTTCGCACCGCCGTCCCAGAACGACCAGTAGCGGTAGCTCGACGCCATCGCCGGGGCGGAGGCGAACAGCACGAGGAGGACGCCGAAGGCGAGGGCGAGGGCCGGGAACCGGCGAGCGGGCAGCCCGCGCATCAGATCTGGTTCTTCTTCCGGCGGCCGCTCAGCAGGATGCCGATGCCCATGCCGGCCGCGGCGCCCGCGCCGATGATCCACCAGAGGTTCCCGTTGCCGGAGCCCTCGTCGTCCTTCTTCTTGTCGGCGTCCTCGGAGGCCTGCGCCTTCGGGGTCGCCGACCGCGGCGCCGGGCCCGTCGCGTTCAGCGCGGCGACCAGGTCGGTGGACCCGAAGGCCTTCGGGTCGGTGCCCGTGGCGTGCGCGGTGAGGATCAGCGTGCCCAGGGCCGCCGGGTTGCCCTTGGACCACTCGGCGGAGTTGGCCTTCAGCCACTCCAGCGCGCCGGCCGCCGACTGCTTGTGGCCGGCCGCGGCCAGGGCGATCACCGCGTCGGCGGTGTTGCCGGTGTCCGGGGTGGGCTGGTCGGCGCCCGGGGTGACGGCGGTGAGGTGGCCGTCCTTCTTCAGGGCCTCGGCGAGGTTCCCGGCCGCGCCCTGGGCGGCGGCCGTCGGGTCGCCGGCGGTCGCCGGGCAGGCGAGCGCGGCGGCCGGGGTGTCCGCGGCGGCCGGGGCGACGAGCGCGCCCTTGCCGAGCGCGGCCAGCGTCGCGGCGGCGGTCGCGTCGGCGTTCGCCGCGAGCTTGCCGTCGGCCGGCTGGTACCCGAAGGCGCCCCGGTCGGCGGCCGGCTCGGCGGAGCAGCCCAGCTGGAAGGAGAGCAGGCCGTCGTACGCGGACTTGCCCGCCTTCGACTTCACGTCGGCGGGCTTCTCGCCCGCCACGGCCAGCGCGCTGATGACGACCGAGGTGGAGCTGCCCTCGCTGGGGGAGCCGGGGACGTAGGCCCAGCCGCCGTCCTCGTTCTGGACGGACTTCAGCCAGTCGACGCCCTTCTTCACCGCCGCGTCGTGGCCGCCGAGCGCCTTGAGGGCCTGCACGGCCACCGCGGTGGCGTTGGTGTCGAGCACGGTCTTCGCGTCGCAGGCCTTCGAGGCGTCGGCGCGGAAGGAGGCGAACCCGCCGTCGGCGCACTGCTGGCCGACGAGCCAGTCCACGGCCTGCGCGGCCGGCTGCTCGCCGACGGTCCGCTGGGCGAGCAGGGCGAACGACTGGCGCCACACGCCGTCGTACGTCGGGTCGCCCTTGCCGAACAGTCCCGAGGGGACGACCGGCGCCGGGGAGGGGGAGGGCGCGGCGAGGGCCGCGGGGGCGGCACCCGCGCAGAGCACGGCGGAGGCGGCGAGCGCGGCGGCGCTGCGTCGTACGTTCATGGTGGGGCGGGTGCCTCTCGTGCTGGGGAACGGAGGCAGGCACGCGCGGGTACCGGGCTCCGGCTCCGTTTACCTCGACGGTGCCGGCCGCCGGAAGACCCGGCGGCACGAGCCGCGCACCTCCGGTACAGGGCATTCCGGCTCCCCGCCCCGATGTCGCGGGGGTGGGTCACGGTTGCGGGTCAGCGCCGGATTCGCACCGGCTTCCCCCCGTACGGAAGTGTGGACGACGGGCCCACTCTACCGGCCCGTAGGTTTCGGTGACCGGGGCGTGGGGCCCTGAGCCCCTTACCGCACCCGGCCCGCGGCGCCCGATGCACGGCGCCGGTGCCCCGTTCCCGGCTCCGCGTTCACAGGGCCCGGTACGTCACCGGGTCGCTGCCCGGTACCGGCTCCGCCCGGCCCTGCTTCACCAGCCGCCGCAGATGCGCCTCCGCCTCGGAGACGGCGATGTTCCGGGAGCCGTACGGGATCTGCTCCCAGGGGCGGTTCCACTCCATCCGCTCCGCCAGCTCCCACGGGGTCAGGGGGGTGGCGAGGAGCCCCCAGAGCCCGGTCAGCCGTTCCTCGTGGTGGTCCAGGAGTTCGCGCACGCGGGCCGGGGCGTCGGTGAAGGGGTGCTGGTGGGCCGGGAGGACCTCGGCGGGCTCCAGCCGGCCGACGCGTTCGAGGGAGTCGAGGTAGTCGCCGAGGGGGTCGGTGACCCGGTGCTCGGAGGGGTCCTCGTACAGGCCGATGTGCGGGGAGATGCCGGGGAGGAGGTGGTCGCCCGAGAACAGCCGGCCGTTGCCGGGCAGGCCCGCGGGATGGGCCTCCTCCAGGTGGAGGCAGACGTGGCCGGGGGTGTGGCCCGGCGTCCAGATGGCGCGCAGCCGCCGCCCGGCGAGGGGCAGCAGTTCGCCGGGGACGATCTCCCGGTCGGGGACGGCCGCGTGCAGGCCGGGCAGGGTCCGCAGTCGGCCGCTCGCGCGGGCCGCCCGCAGGGGGGCGATGTGCTCCTC
The DNA here is from genome assembly GCF_041431415.1 of Streptomyces sp. NBC_00513. Classification (GTDB taxonomy): domain Bacteria; phylum Actinomycetota; class Actinomycetes; order Streptomycetales; family Streptomycetaceae; genus Streptomyces. Next base: position 2,660,677 of record NZ_CP107845.1, on the reverse strand, counting down.
GGGGGCCCCGGCGACGGCCAGTTTCTCGCTCATGTAGTCGAACCAGACGCCCGGTTCGGCGGAGCGGGTCCGCACGACGACCTCGGTGTCGGCGGCGTGCATGGCGATCCAGGCGCCCGATGCCTCCCGGACCCGGCCGGACAGGCCGTGGTGGTCGGGGTGGTGGTGGGTGATGACCACGCCGTGGACGTCGGCCATCGCGATGCCGAGGGCGTCGAGGCCGGCGACGAGGGTGTCCCAGGACTCCGGGTCGTCCCAGCCGGTGTCGACGAGGACCGGGCCGCGGTCGGTGTCGAGGACGTGGACGAGGGTGTGTCCGAGGGGGTTGTCGGGGATGGGGACCTTGACGCCCCACACGCCTCCGCCGTGGTCGGTGACCTGAGGTGTCACGAGGGCTCCCTGTCTGCCGGCTGTCCGGGCGGTCGTGCGTCCGCCCGCACACGATAAAGAGAACTTGTTCCAGTAGTCGCCCAAGTCGACCATCTCTTCGGGTTTCTGGCTACCCGTCGGATGTCCGTTGGATCTTCTCCGCCGTTCCGTCCTGACCGTGGACTCCTGGAACTAGAACTGGTATCAGTTCTGGAACGTCACGCCGCAGGTAGCCGCAGGAGGCCTCAGCCATGACCGAGCTCGTGGAACACGGACAACTGTTCATCGGCGGGGAGTGGACGGACCCGCTGGGCACCGACACCATCAAGGTCGTCTCCCCGCACACCGGACAGGTCATCGGCAGCGTCCCGCACGCCACCGCGGCGGACGTCGACCGCGCCGTCGCCGTCGCGCGCAAGGCGTTCGACGAGGGCCCCTGGCCCCGGATGTCGCTCGACGAGCGGATCGCCGTCGTCGCGCGCGTCAAGGACGCCATCGCGGTGCGGCACGAGGAGATCGCCCGGTCCATCAGCTCCCAGAACGGATCCCCGTACTCCTGGTCCGTCCTCGCCCAGGCGCTGGGCCCGATGATGGTCTACGACGCGGCGATCACGGTGGCGCGCGACTACGCGTACGAGGAGCACCGCCAAGGCGTGCTCGGTCCGATCCTCGTCCGCCGGGAGCCGGTCGGCGTGGTCGCCGCCGTCATCCCCTGGAACGTCCCGCAGTTCGTCGCCGCCGCCAAACTGGCGCCCGCGCTGCTGACCGGTTCCGCGGTGATCCTCAAGCCCTCGCCGGAGTCCCCGCTGGACTCCTACATCCTCGCCGACATCGTGCGCGAGGCCGGGCTGCCCGAGGGCGTGCTGTCGATCCTGCCCGCCGACCGCGAGGTCAGCGAGTACCTCGTCGGGCACCCCGGCATCGACAAGGTGGCCTTCACCGGATCGGTGGCGGCGGGCCGGCGCGTCATGGAGGTCGCCTCCCGCAACCTCACCCGGGTCACCCTCGAACTCGGCGGCAAGTCGGCGGCCGTGATCCTGCCGGACGCCGACCTGGAGACCACCATCGCCGGCATCGTCCCGGCGGCCTGGATGAACAACGGTCAGGCCTGCGTCGCCCAGACCCGCGTCCTCGCACCGCGCGCCCGGTACGCGGAGGTCGCCGAGGCCCTCGCCGCCGCCGCCGGCGCGCTGGTGGTCGGCGACCCCCTGGACCCGGCGACCCAGCTCGGACCGCTCGTGGCCCGCCGTCAGCAACAGCGCTCGCTGGACTACATCCGGATCGGACAGGAGGAGGGCGCGAAGATCCTCGTCGGCGGCGGCCGCCCCGCCGGTCTGGACCAGGGCTGGTACGTCGAACCCACCCTGTTCGGCGACGTCGACAACTCCATGCGCATCGCGCGCGAGGAGATCTTCGGGCCCGTGGTCTGTCTGATCCCCTACGGCGACGAGGCCGAGGCCGCGCGGATCGCCAACGACTCCGAGTTCGGACTCAGCGGCAGCGTCTGGACGGGCGACGTGGAGCACGGAATCGACTTCGCGCGCGGAGTGCGCACCGGCACCTTCAACGTCAACACCTTCAGCCTGGACATGCTCGGACCGTTCGGCGGCTACAAGAACAGCGGCGTCGGGCGGGAGTTCGGCCCCGAGGGACTGAGCGAGTACCTGGAACACAAGATGATTCACCTGCCCGCCGGGTACCGGCCTCCGGCCGCCCCCGAAACGGACGCGTGATGGGGGACCGCTGGCAGGTGGAGGTGGACCGGGGCGTCTGCATCGGCTCCGGCATGTGCGTGAACCACGCCCCGGCCGGATTCTCCCTCGACTCGGCGCGCCAGTCACACCCGGCGGCCCCCGAGACGGACGCGAACGAACCGGTCCTGACGGCGGCCGAGGGCTGCCCCGTCGAGGCGATCACGATCACCCTGCTGGGCAGCGGGGAGGCGGTGTTCCCGCCGGAGGAGTAGGAGAACCGGCCCCGCCCCGCAGGCCCTACGGCAGGATCAGGACTTTCCCCGGGCCTTCGGCGGGGCCGGGGCCGGCGTCGTCAGGTCGATCAGGCGACAGACCGTCTCTATGTCGATCTTGACCTGGGCGATCGAGGCACGGCCCGACAACCAGGTGATCAGTGCCGAGTGCCAGGTGTGCTCGATCACGCGCACCGCCGAGAGCTGTTCCGCCGTCGGCGGGGCGTCCAGACCCATCGCGTCCAGGATGATCGCCGTGGTCAGCCGCGACACCGTGTCCACCTCGGGGCTCACGCTCCGGTCGGCGAACGTGAGGGCGCGCACCATCGCGTCGGCGAGGTGCGGTTCGCGCTGGAGGGCCCGGAAGGCGCCCATCAGGGTCTCCGAGACCCGGGCCGCCGGATCGTCGCCCGCCGGGGGGCGCTTGCGGAGCGTGGTGTGCATGTGCTGGAGCTGGTCCTGCATGGTGGCGACCAACAGGTGCACCTTGGACGGGAAGTACCGGTACAGGGTCCCCAGCGCCACGCCGGCCGCCTCGGCGACCTCCCGCATCTGGACCGCGTCGAAACCGCCCCGGCCGGCCAGTTGGGCGCTGGCGTGCAGGATGCGGCGCCGGCGCGCTTCCTGGCGCTCCGTCAGGGGCGGAGACGCCGGTGTGGTCACGGCCTTCACTTCCGCTGTCATCTGTCCCGTTCCAAGGCGTTCAGTGTCGTTGCGCCGGCCGTTCCGGGGCCGATCCGGGGCCGGCGTGTCAGGCGTCGGGGTCGTGGCGTGAATCACCTGCTCCGCCTCTTACGGTGGGGTTTCCGGCCGGTAGATTCAATGCTCTCAGACGGATCAAGTCTGAAACTTGTTCTACATTATCCGAGCGGTTACGCTCCGGCGAAAGTGCAGGGAGAAGGGGGCCGAGAGTGACCGCAGAGGCCGTGGTGACGAGCCCTTTCGCGAGTTCCGCCACCGAAGGTGACCGCCCGTTGCGCATCGCACTCCTCACCTACAAGGGGAACCCGTTCTGCGGCGGCCAGGGCGTCTACGTCCGCCACCTTTCGCGGGAGCTCGTCCGGCTCGGCCACAGTGTCGAGGTCATCGGCGCCCAGCCCTACCCGGTGCTCGACACCGGGGCCACGCTGACCGAGCTGCCGAGCCTGGACCTCTACCGCAGCCCCGACCCGTTCCGTACGCCCAAACGGGCGGAATACCGGGACTGGATCGACGCCCTCGAAGTCGCCACCATGTGGACCGGCGGCTTCCCCGAACCGCTGACCTTCTCGCTGCGCGCGCGCCGGCACCTGGCCGCGCGCGCCGGTGAGTTCGACGTCATCCACGACAACCAGACGCTCGGATACGGGCTGCTGGGGGATCTCGGCGCGCCGCTGGTGACGACGATCCACCACCCGATCACCGTGGACCGCACGTTGGACCTGGCCGCCGCCAAGGACCTCAAGAAGCGGCTCTCGGTGCGCCGTTGGTACGGGTTCACGCGCATGCAGGGCCGGGTGGCCCGCCGGCTGCCGTCCGTGCTGACCGTGTCGGGTTCCTCGCAGGTCGAGATCGCCGAGCACCTGGGCGTGCGCGGCGAGCGCATCCACGTGGTGCACATCGGCGCCGACACCGACCTGTGGTCGCCCGACGCGTCCGTGGCCGAGGTGCCCGGGCGGATCGTGACGACGTCCAGCGCCGACGTGCCGCTGAAGGGGCTCGTCCACCTGGTGGAGGCGCTCGCGAAGCTCCGCACGGAACAGCCCGACGCGCACCTCGTCGTCGTGGGCCGGCGTGCCGAGGAGGGGCCGGTCGCCCGCGCGATCACCACGTACGGACTCCAGGACGCGGTCCGCTTCGTCAAGGGCATCACGGACGCCGAGCTCGTCGACCTGGTGCGCAGCGCGCAGGTCGCCTGCGTGCCCTCGCTGTACGAGGGCTTCTCGCTCCCGGCGGCCGAGGCCATGGCCACCGGCACCCCGCTGGTCGCGACCACCGGCGGGGCGATCCCCGAGGTGACGGGGCCCGACGGGGAGAGCTGCCTGGCGGTGCCGCCCGGTGACGCGGGCGCGCTCGCCGCCGCGCTGGGCCGGCTGTTGGGTGACGCCCCGCTGCGCGAGCGGCTCGGCGCCGCCGGACGCGACAGAGTCCTGACCCGGTTCACCTGGGCCAAGGCCGCCGAGGGGACCGTGGTGCACTACCGGGCCGCCATCGAGCGGGCCGCCCGTACGCGTCGTGCGCGCTGACCCCTCGCCGATGAGTCACCCCCGTTCCGAGTTCCACCCCGTAGACCCCCGCGACCGCGAAGGCAGGACCCCGTGCTGACCGTCGATTTCTCCCGGTTCCCGCTCGCCGCAGGCGACCGCGTGCTCGATCTGGGCTGCGGCGCAGGCCGGCACGCCTTCGAGTGCTACCGGCGCGGCGCGCAGGTGGTCGCCGTGGACCGCAACGGCGAGGAGATCCGCGAGGTCGCCAAGTGGTTCGCCGCGATGAAGGAGGCCGGCGAGGCGCCGGTCGGCGCCACCGCCACCGCCATGGAGGGCGACGCGCTGGCCCTGCCGTTCCCCGACGAGTCCTTCGACGTCGTGATCATCTCCGAGGTGATGGAGCACATCCCCGACGACAAGGGCGTGCTCGCCGAGATGGTGCGGGTGCTCAAGCCGGGCGGCCGGATCGCGATCACGGTGCCGCGCTACGGCCCGGAGAAGATCTGTTGGGCGCTCAGCGACGCCTACCACGAGGTCGAGGGCGGTCACATCCGCATCTACAAGGCGGACGAGCTGATCGGCAAGATGGAGGCCGCGGGCCTCAAGCCGTACGGCACGCACCACGCGCACGGGCTGCACTCCCCGTACTGGTGGCTGAAGTGCGCGTTCGGCGTCGACAACGACAAGGCGCTGCCGGTGAAGGCGTACCACAAGCTGCTGGTCTGGGACATCATGAAGAAGCCGCTGGCCACGCGCCTCGCGGAGCAGGCCCTGAACCCGGTGATCGGCAAGAGCTTCGTGGCGTACGCGACGAAGCCGCACCTGCCCGTGGACGCGGCGAAGTGACGTTCCCCGGTCGTACCGAACACCTGGTCCTGGACGGCGTGCTGACCGCCGAGCAGGCGGCCGGGACCGTCGCGGGCATCCTCGCGGCGCAGCGGGCGGACGGGGCGATCCCGTGGTTCCGCGGCCATCACCTCGATCCGTGGGACCACACCGAGGCCGCGATGGCGTTGGACGTGGCGGGCGAGCACGAGGCGGCGGAGCGGGCGTACGCGTGGCTGGCGCGGCACCAGAACGAGGACGGTTCCTGGTTCGCGGCCTACGCGGACCGGCCCGAGGGCGTGGACACGTCCGCCCCGCAGGACGCGAGCCGTGAGTCGAACTTCGTCGCGTACATCGCGGTGGGGGTGTGGCACCACTACCTGGCGACCGGCGACGACACCTTCCTGGACCGGATGTGGCCGGCCGTGTACGCGGCAGTGGAGTTCGTGTTGGGACTCCAGCAGCCGGGCGGCGAGATCGGTTGGAAGCGGGAGTCGGACGGCGCGGCCGTCACCGACGCGCTGCTGACCGGGTCCTCGTCGATCCATCAGGCGCTGCGGTGCGCGCTCGCCATCGCGGAGCACCGCGAGGACCCGCAGCCGGACTGGGAGTTGGCGGCGGGCGCGCTGGGACACGCGATCCGACGGCACCCGGAGCGGTTCCTCGACAAGTCCCGCTACTCGATGGACTGGTACTACCCGGTGCTGGGCGGCGCGTTGACCGGGCCGGAGGCCACGGCGCGCATCGAGGAGCGGTGGGCGGAGTTCGTCGTCCCGGACCTCGGGGTGCGGTGCGTGCTGCCGAACCCGTGGGTCACGGGCGGGGAGTCCTGCGAACTGGCCCTCGCGCTGTGGGCGTTGGGGGAGTCCGACCGGGCGTTGGAGATCCTGCGGTCGATCGGGCACCTGCGGGCCGACAACGGCATGTACTGGACGGGGTACGAGTTCGTGGACGGGGCGGTGTGGCCGGTCGAGCAGACCACGTGGACGGCGGGCTCGTTGTTGTTGGCCGTCGCCGCGTTGGGCGGGGACGAGGCGACGGGCGAGGTCTTCGGCGGGCTGAACCTGCCGCGGGGGCTTGAGCCGGACTGCTGCGGTTGAGCGTGTGGGGCCCGCGGGCCCCACACGCCCCGTGCGTCAGCGGCGGGAGAGTCGGCTCGCCAGGGCGTGGCCGATGAAGAGGTAGACGACGGCCGCGAGGCCGTAGCCGACGACGACCTGGACCCAGGCGCGGTCGAAGGTGAACAGGTCGTAGGACCAGCCGGCCAGCCAGGTCGCCGCGTCGTGGACGAGGTCGACGAAGGCGTTGCCCTGGTTGGCGTCGAGCAGGAACAGCAGGATCCACAGGCCGATCACGAAGGCTGCGATGTCCGCCACCAGGGCGACGGCCCGGCCCGCTGAACTGCTTCCTCGGGTGTGTACTCGGGTGTGTGTGGGCATGCACCCCGTGTTGCCGCGCAGGCGCGCCGCAAACCCCCGAACGGGTCCCCCAAGTGGCGGAGCCGCATGGCCCGGGTGAGGGTGCGGAGGACACCTCAGTCCCCGGAGGCAACTGTGTCCGTACCCAGAACCGTTCGATTCCGTCGTGCCGTCACGTCGGTGCTCCTGTCCTGTGCGCTGCTGGCGGGCGCCACCGCCTGTGGTTCCGACGGGGGCGGGAAATCCAAGAGCGAGGACGTCTCGCTGTCCGCGGCCACGGCGGCCGACCAGGCGGCGGCGGAGGCCTCGGCCGTCGAGGTGCTGGCCGCCGAGGAGGCCGCCGCCGCGACTCCCGCGCCGAGCACGTCCGCCGAGAAGCAGAAGTTCGCGAAGACCCGCTTCGTCGCGAACGCCGGTCTCGCGGCCGGCGCGACGTACCAGTGGATCGTCAAGCCGTACCAGGCGGGCAAGTTCAAGAAGGGTGCGAAGGGCCGTACGTTCGCGCTGATCAAGGCGGGTCTTGCCGGTGCCTTCGCCTACAACCGGTTGAAGGCGGCGACCGACAACGCCAAGGGCGATCCCCTGCTGTCCAAGGCGGTGGCCCCGCTGACGGCCGGCATCGCGTCCCTCAAGGGTCTCGCCACCAAGCTCCGCAAGGGGCAGGCGGGTGACGCCGACATCGGCGCCTTCGAAAGCGTCATCAACGGGGTCAAGGACGCCGGCAAGAGCGCGGGGGCCGTGGTGACCGACAAGGTTCCCAGCACCTCCCAGCTCGGCGGCTGACCGGCCGCGCCCCCGGGCGGGCCCGGGGTCGGGAGGCGTCGCGGCCCCTCGACCCCGGGCCCGCCGGCACGCGGCGGCCGGCCGCGGCTGTTTCAATGGGGCGCGTGATCGAGTTCGTGGTGGCTGCCGCAGCGGTGGCCGGGGTCGGGTGGCTGGTGCGGCGCAAGCACCGCGAGCGGCAGGCCGCCGAGGTGGTGCCCGGGCTGCCGGGCATGGCACGGCTGCCCGCCGGCGAGGGGCGCTGGCGCATGGGCCGGCTGTACGTGGACGGGGGCGCGCCCCGTTGGGAGCCGCAGCGGGGTCCCGTGGTGGAGCTGGCCGGCGCGCGGGCCACGGCGGTGCGGGCGCCCTCCGTGAAGGAGGGCATGAGCATCAACCCGGGCTCGCGGATCGTCACGTGCGCCCGCCCGGGGGGCGCCGACATCGAGATCGCGGTGATGGCGCTGGACCTGAGGGAGTTCCTCGACGCGGTGCCGCGGGCCGAGCAGGTCTGAGTCGTCAGGTGTTCAGTTCCGCGAGGACCCGCAGGGTGTGCGGGTCGGGGGCGGTCAGGAGCAGGTCGGTGACGGGGCCCTTGCGCCACAGGTCGAGGCGTTCGGCGATCCGCTCCCGGGGGCCGATCAGGGAGATCTCGTCGGCGAACGCGTCGGGGACGGCCAGGACGGCCTCCTCCTTGCGGCCGGCGAGGAACAGTTCCTGGATGCGGCGGGCCTCCTCCTCGTAGCCCATCCTGGCCATCAGGTCGGCGTGGAAGTTGCGGGCCGCGTGCCCCATGCCGCCGATGTAGAAGCCGAGCATCGCCTTGACGGGCAGGAGGCCCTCGGCGACGTCCTCGCAGACGTGGGCCCGGGCCATCGGGGCGATCACGAAGTCTTCGGGGAGGTCGGCGAGGGAGGCCTGGTACACGTCGGTGCGGGACGGCGACCAGTACAGGGGGAGCCAGCCGTCGGCGATCCGGGTGGTCTGGGCGATGTTCCGGGGGCCCTCCGCGCCGAGCAGGATCGGGAGGTCCGCGCGCAGCGGGTGGGTGATCGGCTTGAGCGGTTTGCCGAGGCCGGTGCCGTCCTCGCCGCGGTACGGGTGGTGGTGGAAGCGGCCGTCCAGGGCGACGGGGGCCTCGCGGCGCAGGACCTGGCGGACGACGTCCACGTACTCGCGGGTCGCGGTGAGCGGGGAGGCGGGGAAGGGGCGCCCGTACCAGCCCTCGACGACCTGCGGGCCGGACAGGCCCAGGCCCAGTGTCATCCGGCCGCCGGAGAGGTGGTCCAGGGTGAGGGCGTGCATGGCGGTCGCGGTGGGGGTGCGGGCGGACATCTGGGCGATGGCGGTGCCGAGGCGGATCCGCGAGGTGTGCGCGGCGATCCAGGTCAGCGGGGTGAAGGCGTCGGAGCCCCAGGCCTCGGCGGTCCACACCGAGTGGTAGCCGAGGTTCTCGGCCTCGGTGGCGAGGTCGAGGTGGTTGGGGTTGGGGCCGCGACCCCAGTAGCCGAGTGCCAGTCCGAGGCGCATGGGGGTTCCCTCCGCGAAGCCGCCGACAGCCACCGCCATTCCTGACGGTGCGTCAGGTGACTGTAGGGCACCACCACCGTCCCGGGAAGACCGACGACCCCCGCCCGGGAGGGCGGGGGTCGTTCGGCCGCGCGGGCGAGGAGGCCTCAGCCGCGCTGGATGTCCGACGTCTCGTTCAGCACGCCGCGTCGACCGTCCTGGGTCTGGGCGATCAGCGTGGACGGGCCGCGCTGGTCGACGGCCAGGTACCAGGTGCCCGGCGCGAGTTCCGCGATCGGGTTGTGCGAGCCGTCCTCGGCGAACAGGGGCCGGGTCACCGGCACCGCGAACCAGAACGGGGTGAAGTCCGCCGCCGGGGCGGGCGTCGCGTCCTGCGGGGCCGGGGCGGGCGTGGGGTTCGGCTGCGGGGTGCCGCCGTAGGGCGGTACGGGCTGCGGGGTCTGCCCGTACGGCTGGGGCTGCTGCCCGCCCGGGTAGCCGTAGCCGGCGCCGGGCGGCTGCGGCTGGCCGAGCGGCTGGCCGCCGTACGGCGGGACGGCGGCGGGACGGGACTCGGGCACGAGCTTGCCGGCCAGCGCGGGGACCTTGTCGCCGAACAGGGTCACGCCGGCCAGCGCCAGGGTGGCGAGGAAGGCGATGATGCTGCCGGCGCCCAGGTCGGCGCGGCTCGGGCAGGTGATCAGGGACCACAGGGAGGCCCAGGCCGCCGCGACGGCCAGCACGGTGCCCCAGGCCTGCATGGGCAGCCCGGCGAGCTGGCGGCCCTGCGGCAGGAACCGGGCCGACAGGACCAGACCCGCCGCGATGAACCCGAGCAGGAAGACCGTCGGGAGCACCAGGCTGTACACGTCGGTGTCCCAGGCACTCGGCGCGTCGATGCCGGTCGCGGAGTAAAAATCGAGGAACGAGGCGATGAACAGCAGCACCGCTGCTCCGATCACCACGCCGTCGCCTCGAGTGAGGGAGCGGATGTTCACGTCTCAGGTGTCCTTCTCGGTCTCGGTCGTCTCGTGGTGCCGCGGTCGCAGATCAGGACTGGAGCGGGGCGGGCGGCACCATGGTACGGAGGTTTTCCGTGACCGAGCGGACCGGGGCGGCGGGCTGTCCCGTTGGGACTACCCGCCGAGGAACCCGACAATGCCGTCCGCGATGCCCTGCGCGGCCTTCTGGCGCCACTGCGGACTCGTCAGTTGAGCCGCGTCCTTGGCGTCACGCATGTTGCCGCATTCGATGAACACCTTGGGGCGAGTTGAGAGGTTCAGTCCGCCCAGATCGTCGCGGACCACCAAACCCGTGCCGGAACCGAGGTAGTTGGCGGGGCCGGAACCGGTCGTGCGGGAGAAGTTGGTCGCGATGCGTTCGCCCAGCAGCCGCGAGGGCTCGATGATCTTCGCGGTGTCCGCGCCACCGCCCTTGACCTTGGCGGGAAGGATGACGTGGTAGCCGCGACTGCCCTCGGAGACCCCGTCGGCGTGGACCGAGACGACGGCGTCGGCCGTGGCCTCGTTGCCGATCCGGGCCCGCTCGTCGATGCAGGGACCCCAGGGGCGCTCGGTTCCGGCCTCGTGGGTGAGGAGCACCTTCAGGCCCTTGGACTCCAGGACGGTGCGCAGCCGGCGGGACACGTCCATCGTGAACTCGGCCTCCATGTAGCCGGAGTTCGTGGTGGTGCCGGTGGTGTCGCACTCCTTGTGGTTGGTGCCGATGTCCACCTGGCGGTCGATCTCTTTGGTGTGCTTGAAGTTGCCCGTGTTGTGGCCGGGGTCGATGACCACCGTACGGCCGGTGAGCGGGACCTTGTCGGCGGTGGGGGCGCCGGACGTGCTGCCGTTCGGGGTGGGTCTCGCGGGCGTGGGCTCGCCGGCCGTGGTCGGTTTCGCGTCCCCGGCGGGCGTGTGGGACGCGGACGGCGCCGACGCCTGCGGTCGGTGGTCGTCCTGCCCGTTCCCGGTCAGGACCTGGGTCAGGACCCAGCCCGCCAGACAGGTCGGGGCGAGGGCGGCCGCCGCGACCGCGAGGGTGGAGCGGCGCGTGAACCAGTGCCGGTCCGGGGTGACCGAGGAGCCGGACTCGGGGGGCGGGGGGCTGTCGTCGTAGCGCACCCGGCGATGCTAGACCGGCCGCCCGCCGCCCGGACGGACCGTGCTCCATCCGGGGGCGTGGTGTGTTTGTATGCCTGGCGGTGTCCCGGTTATATGCCCTGGTCGGTGCGTCGCAGGACCCGCAGGGAGTCCGTGACCGAGATCTCCTCGAAGGCCCCGGAGGCCAGCGCGCGCAGGTAGATCCGGTACGGGGCCTGGCCGCCGTCGGCCGGGTCCGGGAACACGTCGTGGATCACCAGCGTGCCGCCCACGGCGAGGTGCGGGGCCCACCCCTCGTAGTCGCCGCTCGCGTGCTCGTCGGTGTGCCCGCCGTCGATGAAGACCAGGCCCAGCGGGCCGCTCCAGGCCGCGGCGACCTGCGGGGAACGGCCCACGATCGCGATCACGTGGTCCTCCAGACCCGCCCGGTGCAGGGTGCGGCGGAAGGTCGGCAAGGTGTCCATCAGGCCGATCTCCGGGTCCACCACCGTCGGGTCGTGGTACTCCCAGCCCGGCTGCTGCTCCTCGCTGCCCCGGTGGTGATCGACGGTGATCGCGGACACCCCCGCCTCGCGGGCGGCGTCGGCGAGCAGGATCGTGGAACGCCCGCAGTACGTGCCGACCTCCAGGAGCGGCAGCCCGAGCGCCGCCGCCCGCGTCGCCGCCGCGTGGAGGGCGAGGCCCTCGCCCACGGGCATGAAGCCCTTGGCCGCCTCGAAAGCGGCGAGGGTCTCCGGCTTGGGGCTGGCCATGTCGTTCCTCCTGAGCTGCGGGTGAGTGGCGGCCCATGCTGCCCTACCGCCCGGTAGGACGCCACGGCCGGGGGCCCGTGACCCGCGGTCGCGCGCGATCAGCGGCCGAAGAGCCGGGACAGGCCACCGCCGAGGTCCGAGCGCCGGTCCTCCCACAGCATCCGCCGGAAGTCCGCACGGACGTCGGTCACCTCGCGGGTCAGCCAGTGGGTGTTGCCGGCGGTGAGGTGGAGCCGGTGCAACAACGGCTTCAGGAGGGTCAACGCGCGGGCGGGATCACCGGCTTCGCCGATGCTCCGGGCCACCCGGTACGCCACCTCCGCGTGACCGCGCTCCGCCAGGCCCTCGGGATCGGGGTACAGCCACAGGTACAGCCGGGCGGCGGTCGGGTAGTCGCCGAGCAGCCAGGCGGCGTGCGCCAGGCGGCGCCGTACGTCCAGCAGGACGGGGCTGTCGGCCGGCAGCCGGCGTTCGAGGTCGGGCAGCAGCGGGCCCAGCCACTCGCGCTCGCTCCGCGCCTGCTCCGGTGTGCGCGAACCCCACTCCCCGTCCGGGCCGCCGTCACCCCGGCGGCGGGCCCCGGCCAGGTGGTAGCGGGCGGTCAGCGTGACGGGATCGTCGGCGCCGAGGACCCGGGCCGCCTGTTCGATGATCTCGCGCAGTTCGTCCTCGTGGCGGCGGCCGTCGCCGGGCCCGTGGGCCGCGGCCTCACCGACGTACGCGGCGCGCGCGGCGATGGTGTCGGGGTGCTCCAGACCGAGCACCCGCATCATCCGGGGCAGGATGCGCTCCAACTCCGTGGCCGACTGGCCCCGCACGGCCATGGCCCGGTGGTACGCGGCCCGCACGGTCAGGGCGTCGTGGGCGCCGAGCTCCTCCGTCAGGTCGGCGACCAGCATGCCCAGCCGCTCGGGGAGGTCGGTCGGGGCGTCCTCCAGCAGCAGGTTCAGCCGCCGCCCGAACATCGCCCGGACCGGATCCCCGGCAGCGGTGTGCACGGTGGGGGAGTAGGCGGGCGGGGGCGGCCACGCGACGGCCGGGGCCGCCGGAGCAGCCGGTACGGGGGTGGGGGCGCCGGCGGGGGTGTGGGCGGGGTCGGCCACCGCGCCCCGGGCGATTTCCGCGAGGCGCAGGCTCACCTCCCGCGCGGTCGCCGGACGCTGCCGGGGGTCCTTCGCGAGCAGGTCGAGCACGAGGGGGTCCAGCGCGGCCGGCAGCCCTTCGCGGAGCGAACCGGGCGCGGGCGGCTCCGTCGTGAGGTGCTGGGCGAGGAGCTCGTGCATCTCACGGGCGGGAAAGGGGCGACTGCCGGTGAGCAGCTCCATGAGCACGCAGCCGAGGGCGTACAGGTCGCAACGCCCGTCGACGGGAACCCCGTTCGCGCCGCCGGTCCAGCGTTCCGGCGCCATGTAGGGGAAGGATCCGATGATCATGCCGGTGGCCGTGAGCTCCGTACCGGGGCCGCCCTGGGCCTTGGCGATGCCGAAGTCGAGGACCTTCGTCATCCCGCTCTCGGTGACCATGACGTTGGCCGGCTTGATGTCCCGGTGGACGATCCCGGCGTCGTGCGCGGCCCCGAGCGCGTCCGCGATCCGCGTGGCCCAGTCCAGCGCGTCCGCGAGCGGCGGTACGCCGGCGTCCAGGACCTCGGCGAGGCTGCGGCCCCGGAGCAGTTCCATCACCAGGAACACCGCGTCCCGTCCGCCGTGTTCGGTGCGGCCGAAGTCGTGGATGGTGGCGATGTTGGGGTGCGCGAGGTTCCCGGCGAGGCTCGCCTCCCGCTCGAACCGGCGGGCGGCCTCGACGGTCTCCGGGTATCCGATCTTCACGGCCACCCGGCGGCCCACCCGGGCGTCCCTCGCCCGCCAGACCTCGCCGAATCCGCCCCGTCCGAGCAACTCCTCCAACTCGTACCGGTCTTCGATCACTTCCCGCACACCCTCGACCCCCGTCAACACCCTGCTCCGCCCCGCTCGGCAGGAGCATTATCGCCGAGTGCGGGCGGGTTCCGGGTGGGGGCCGGGGAGGGTCAGCGCCTCACCCGTCGCACTCGAACCACACCGTCTTGCCGGTGGCATTCGGTTCGGCGCCCCACCGATCGGTGACGGCGTCGATCAGCAGCAGCCCCCGCCCGCCCTCGGCGAGTTCGGAGCCGGGTGGCCCCGCCACCCGGGGGAGCGCGGGGCAGTCGTCCGACACCTCGACCCGCAGACCGCCGGGTCGGCACAGGATGAGCACGGAGCATCCCCGGCCGGGGACGTGACGCACGACGTTGGCGATCAGCTCGGTGAGTGCCAGCTCGGCGGCATGGGTCAGCGAGGCCAGACCCCAACTGGCGAGGTACATGCGCAGGATGCGCCGCAGGTGACGGGCGGAGTGCTCACCCACGGTGAACCCCATGCGATAGCTCTCGTCAACTGTGTTGGTTGAGTACTCAGTTGTGTGATTCATGAGACCAGCGTGGAGTGATCTGGTTACGCTCGGCTACGGACCGAACCGAACGCCGCACGGCGTGTACTTGGAGGTGACCGCTCCATGGTCAACATCCGTGATCTCGATCCCAGCGCCTCGGCCCTGGACTACTACGGTTCCGAACTGCGCCGCCTGCGGGAGGAGGCAGGACTCAAGCAGGGACAGCTGGGGGGCATCCTCTACTGCGCGGGCTCGCTGGTCGGGCAGATCGAGACGGCGCGGAAGGTTCCGACGAGGGGTTTCTCGGAACGGCTGGACGCCGCGCTCGACACGGGCGGGTTGTTCTCGCGACTGGTGGGGCTGGTGCTGCGGAGCCAGCTCCCGACGTGGTTCCAGCCGTACGCGGAGATGGAGGCGAAGGCGGCGTACATCTCCACCTTCCAGGCGCAGTTGGTCTACGGGCTGTTGCAGACCCCCGAGTACGCGCGGGCGGTACTGGGGGTGCGTACGGAGGGGGATCTCGACGCGAAGGTGGCCGCCCGTATGGAGCGGCAGCGGATACTCGACCGCGAGAACCCGCCATTGATGTGGGTCGTACTGAGCGAGGCCGCGTTGTACCAGGAGATCGGTGGCCGGGAGGTCATGCGCAACCAACTGACGCACCTGTTGGGGCTGCGGGGGCGCGAGTGGGTGCGGGTGCAGATCCTGCCGTTCGAGGTGGGCGCCCATGCGGGGGTTCTGGGTTCGTTCAACCTGCTGCGGTTCGAGGATGACCCGGACCTCGTCTACACCGAGGACTTCATCCAGGGCCACATGACGGCCAATCCGCAGGCCCTCAGGGAAGGTTCGCTCCGTTACGATCACCTCCAGGCCGCCGCCCTCTCCGTGGAGGACTCGGCGGTACGGATCGCCCGTGTAATGGAGGAGCGGTATGGACACCATCCAGGACCTGACGGGCGCGCGGTGGCGTAAGTCCTCGTACAGCGGAGACACCGGCGGCGACTGCGTCGAATGCACCCCGCTGGGCGGCGATTGGCGCAAGTCCAGCTACAGCGCAGACACCGGCGGCGAGTGCGTCGAGATCGCCGCCCGTCCCCACCTGGTCGCCGTCCGGGACTCCAAGGACCCGGACGGCCCCGTCTTCACCGTCGCCCCCGAGGCCTTCGCGGAGTTCGTGCGCAGCGTCTGATTAGCGGTCCTCGGCTATCCGGGGAGGGCGCCGGGGTCGACGCCCGTGAGGTCGCGGCTCGCGTCCCACAACCGTGCCGCGACGGTGGTGTCGGCGAGGTGGTCCCACAGCGGTTCGCGTCGGGGCTCGCCGCGCAGGCCGAAGTGGCGCGGCCCCCAGAGCTGCCCTCCGCGTACGGCC
This sequence comes from Streptomyces sp. NBC_00513, assembly GCF_041431415.1. Classification (GTDB taxonomy): domain Bacteria; phylum Actinomycetota; class Actinomycetes; order Streptomycetales; family Streptomycetaceae; genus Streptomyces. Next base: position 2,645,007 of record NZ_CP107845.1, on the reverse strand, counting down.
GGGTCGAGCACCGCCCGGACCGCCGGCCACGCGCCGGCGTGCTTGCCCTGGAGGAGGAGGGCCGCGGGCGCCGCGCCCAGCCGTGCGGCCGTGGTGCGCACGTGGATCGGCGGCCGTGACGGGGTGAGGGAGTCCAGCGCGCCCCCGGGATGGACGACCACGCTCGCCACCGTGCTGCCGGCGGCGCGCAGGCGGCGGTCGAGTTCGAGGCCGAAGTGCATCTGTGCCAGCTTGGAGCGCCCGTAGGTCCGCTTGGGCCGGTGGTCCCTCCGGGACTGGAGGTCGTCCAGGTCGAGCCGCTCGGACTTCGCCGCGAAACTGCCCGTGCTGACGACGCGGGCCGCAGGGGCGGCCGACAGCAGCGGCATGAGCCACTTGGTCAGGGCGAAGTGCCCGAGGTGGTTCGTGCCGAACATCAGCTCGTGACCGTCGCCGGTCTCCTCGCGCGGCGGGTCGTCCAGGGCGACCCCGGCGTTGTGGACCACCGCGTCGAGGCGTTCCACTCCCAGGGATCCCACCGCCGCTTCGAGCGACGCGAGGTCGGCGAGGTCCAGTCGTACGGCCCGCACCCGCGCACCGGGGACCCGGGCGCGGATCGAGGCCGTCGCGGCCTCGGCCCGGGTGGGATTGCGGCTGCCGAGCAGGACGTCGGCTCCGGTCGCAGACAACTGCTCCGCGACGAAGTACCCGATGCCGGCGTTGCCGCCGGTCACCAGGACGACGCGGCCGGCGGCGCCGGGCAGCCGTCGGACGTTCCAGGGCGGGGTGGAGGATGCGGACGACACGGTGACGGGCTCCCTTGGTGGAGGACGGCTGCGGCTGCCCCTCGGGCAACCCGACCTCCACCGTCGCGCCGGCCACCGACACCTCGCGTGTGCACCACCGACGAACCCGCCGGATGCCCGACATCCCACCGACAAGCCGGGGCGGGCCCCCTGTGAGGTTCGTCCTGATCCACCGGCCACTCCGGCATCTGACCTTCCGTCAGAATGGAACGTGTTCTACTCTGGCCCGCGTTCAGGGGGACGACCGGCGCCGGCCGGAAGCGTCGGAGAGGCGGCAGGGAACCGTATGGGCATCGGAATCACGCGAGAACACCAGGAGTTGGCCGAGGCCGTGCGCGGCTGGGCGGCGCGCACCGTGCCCCCCGAGGAGGTGCGCAAACTGCTCGACGGCCCGCCCAGGACCGGGGTGCGGCCCGCGTACTGGGACGCGCTCGCCGCCGCCGGACTGCTCGCACCCCACCTGGAGGGCGGCAACCTGCTCGACCTCGCCGTCGCCGTGGAGGAGGCCGCCCGGGCCGCCCTGCCCGGCCCCTACCTCGCCGGCGCCCTCGCCTCCGCCCTGCTGGACCGGGCCGGGGCGGACGACCTGGCCGCCGCCCTCGCCGACGGCACCCGCGTCGGGGCCGTCGCGCTGGGCCCCGGCAGCCTGACCGCCGTCGCCGTCGAGGGCGGCGGCCACCTCCTCGACGGCCTCGCGCCGCCCGTGCTCGGCGCCGGGGAGGCCGACCTCGTCCTGCTCGCCGCCGAGGCGGCCCACGGCACCTGCTGGTTCGCCGTGGACACCGCCGGCCTGGACATCCGCACCCACGAGAGCGCCGACCCGACCCGGCCCACGGCCGAGGTGCGCGCACGCGCGATCACCGTGCCGCCCGGCCGCCTCCTCGCCCTCGACGCCGCCCTGGTCCGGGACCTGGCCTGCGTCCTGTTCGCCGCCGACGCCTGCGGCACCGCCGCCTGGGCGGTCCACACCGCCGCCGAGTACGCGAAGACGCGCGAGCAGTTCGGCCGGCCCATCGGCCGGTTCCAGGGCGTCAAGCACCTGTGCGCCGACATGCTGGTACGCCTCGAACAGGCCCGCGCCCTGGTCTGGGACGCCGCCCGGGCGACGGACGAACCGGCCGAGGTGCGCTCCCTGGTGGCCGCGCTGGCCGCCGCCACCGCCCTCGACGCCGCCTACTCCTGCGCCAAGGACTGCATCCAGGTCCTCGGCGGCATCGGCTTCACCTGGGAACACGACGCGCACATCCACCTGCGCCGGGCCGTCGTCGCCCGGCAACTGCTCGGCGCCGGCGACGGCCACCGGTTACGGGCCGTACGCCTCGCGGCCGGCGGGGCACGCCGCGAACTGCGCCTCGAACTCCCCGCGCGGGCCGAGGACCACCGCGCGAAGGCCCGCGCCGCCATCGAGGACGCGCACGGGCTCGACCCGGCCGCCGCCCGCCGGATCCTGGCGCCCACCGGATACGCGGCCCCCCACCTCCCGCCGCCGTACGGACTCGGCGCCGGCCCCGTCGAACAGCTCGTCGTCCAGCAGGAGATGGCGACGGCCGGCGTCAAGGTCGCCGACCTCGGCATCGCCACCTGGGTCGTGCCCTCGCTGCTCGCCCACGGAACGCCCGCGCAGCAGGACGCCTACGTGCCGGCGACCCTGCGCGGGGACCTCACCTGGTGCCAGCTCTTCTCCGAACCGGGCGCCGGCTCCGACCTGGCCTCGCTGCGCACCAGGGCCGAACGGACCGCCGACGGCTCGTGGAGGGTCAACGGACAGAAGGTGTGGACGAGTTCCGCGCACACCGCCGACTTCGGGATCCTGCTCGCCCGCACCGATCCGACCGCGCCCAAGCACAAGGGCCTCGGCTACTTCGTCATCGACATGACCACCCCCGGCATCGACGTCCGGCCGCTCAAGGAGATCACCGGCGAGGCCCTCTTCAACGAGGTCTTCCTCGACGACGTGCTGCTGCCCGCCGACGCGCTGGTCGGCGCGGTCGACGGAGGCTGGAAGGTGGCCCGCGACACCCTCGGCAACGAACGCGTCCACATGGCCGACCAGATGACCTTCGACACCGGCCTGGAGGTGCTGATCACACACTCCGCCGCACTCGACGGCTCGTACCGCGCCCGGATCGGCGCCCTCGCCGCCGAGGCCCACGCGCTCGCCTGCATCGGCCTGCGGACCACCCTCCGACAGGTGTCGGGAGCGGAACCCGGCGCGGGCGCGTCCGTACGCAAACTCGTACAGACCCCCCACCAGCAGAAGACCGCCGAACTCGCCCTGGAGCTCCTGGGCCCGGCCGGCGCGGTGCGCGAGGGGGCCGGGGAGCGGGCGGTGCACGGGATGCTCATGTCCCGCTGCCTGACCATCGCCGGAGGCACCACACAGGTCCAGCTCAACGTCGTCGCCGAGCGGATTCTCGGCCTTCCCAGGGACTGACCGAAGGGCGGTAGGGCACATGAAGTCGTACATCGTGGGCGTCGGCATGACGAAGTTCGAGAAGCCGGAGTCGAGGGACTGGCAGTACTGGGACATGGTGCGCGAGGCCGGAACCGCGGCACTGGCCGACGCCGGCATCGGATACGACCTGGTGGAACAGGTGCCGGTGGGCTACTGCTTCCAGGCCTCCACCGCAGGCCAGCGCGCCGCGTACGAACTGGGGCTGAGCGGGGTCCCCGTCTACAACGTCAACAACAACTGCGCGACCGGCGCCACCGCGCTCATGATGGCCCGGCAGTTCGTCGAGGGCGGCATCAACGACTGCGTGCTCGCGCTCGGCTTCGAGAAGATGAAGCGGGGCGCGCTCGGCGGCGGAGCCGACGGCGGCGACTTCACGACCTCACCCGTCGCCCGGCACTACGGGATCATGGCCGGCGGACACGGCTTCGAGATGTCCCCGCCCACCGCGCAGATCTTCGGGAACGCGGCCCGCGAGCACGCGGAGCGGTACGGCACCACGGCCGCGCAACTCGCGGCGGTCGGCGAGAAGAACCACCGGCACTCGGCGAACAACCCCCACGCCCAGTTCCAGGACGTCTACACGATCGAGGAGATCCTCGCGGCCAAGACCATCCACGAACCGCTGACGAAACTCCAGTGCTCGCCGACCTCCGACGGGGCCGCGGCGGCCCTGGTGGTGTCGGAACGGTTCGTCGTCGCCCACGGCCTCCACGACAAGGCGGTCGAGATCGTCGGCCAGTCGATGACGACGGACACCGTCGAATCCTTCGCGTTGGGATCCTGCATCGACGTCGTCGGCAAGCCGATGTCGGCGGCGGCCGGCCGGGCCGCCTTCGAGACGTCGGGTCTCGGCATCGAGGACGTGGACGTCATCGAACTGCACGACTGCTTCTCGATCAACGAACTGCTGACCTACGAGGCGCTCGGCATGTGCGCGGAAGGCGCCTCGGGCAAACTCGTGGAGAGCGGGGCCACCACCCACGGCGGCCGGTGGGTGGTCAACCCCTCCGGCGGCCTGATCTCCAAGGGGCACCCGCTCGGGGCGACGGGCCTCGCGCAGGCCGCGGAACTGGTGTGGCAACTGCGCGGCGAGGCGGGACCCCGGCAGGTCGCCGGAGCCCGCGTCGGCCTCGCCCACAACATCGGGCTGGGCGGCGCGGCGGTGGTGACCCTGCTGCGCCGCGACACCCCGCCGTCGAAGTAGCGCCGGTCAGGGTGGTGTTCGGGCGGACGGGATCCGGGTACTCGTACAACTTTTCGCCCTCTCAGGAGTCAGACGGGTGTGGCGCACAGTGCGCCTGGTGCCTTTGAGGGAGAAGTGAACGTGGCTCACGCCCGCTCGACCCGGCGGCGGATCCTCGCCGCCACCACCACCGTTCTCGCCGTCACGCTCGGCGCGGGCGCGCTGTCCGCCCCGGCGCACGCCGCCACCACCCCGGTGGGCGCGGCGAAGACGACGAAGGCGCCCGCGGCGAAGACCGCCGCCGACGTCATCGGCTTTCCGAAGAACTCCAAGCTGCTCGACGCCGGCCTGACCGGCTTCCTGACACGGGAGGAAGGGACCTTCGACAAGCGCTGGACCCGCTACTCGAACGGTGCCTCGCAGGGCTACGGCTCCACCACCGTCCTGCGGTCCTCGAAGACCGCGGACTACCTGGTCTTTCCCATGCACTACCAGGTCACGCTCCGGAACCTGAGCACGATGTCCGTGCTCGACGTACCCGTCGGATCGGCCGGCAACGGCGCCACGTACGCCGGTTCGGCGGCCGACGCCGTCTTCACGACGTCCTCGGACGGCACCGTGCTGCGCAAGCACACGCACCCCACCGAGGGCAACGGCACCGTGACCGTGACCGGCCTCCCGGCCGGCGCGAGCGCCATCGCGGTCACCCCGGGCACCCCGGAGGACGCCCTGGTCACCTTCACCGTCGGCACGGCCGCGAAGTGGGGCCTGCTCGACCTCGCCACGGGCGTCGTCGACGAGATCCAGGACCGGACGCCGGGCTCCGCCGGCGGCGACGTCGCCGTCTCGCGGACACACCTCGCCTGGACCGAGGGCGACTCCACCGACAAGCCGGCGGTGTTCCTCAAGGAGCGGGCCACCGGCACCGTCCGCGAGATCCCCGTCGAGGACGCCTGGTCCAGCGACCTCCGGATCGGCCTGGTCGGCAGCCGGCTGGTGTACGGCGAGGCGGGCGGCCTCTCCAACGGCGACACGAACCCGCTGTACGCCCTCACCGCGTACGACCCGGCCACCGGCACGAAGGTGAAGCTGCTCGACCACCTCACCTCCTCCGCGGCCGCCCCCGACGGCCTGTACGTCCGCGGCGGCACCGTCGACCGGGGCGAGGGCCTCTACAAGATCGTGCCCGGTGCGGACGGAACACCGACCGTCACCCTGGTGGCGAGCACCGGCGAGCCCACCAAGGTCGTCATCACCGAGAACAGGGTCCCCGCCACCGTCGACCTCGACCAGAACGGCGGGGAGATCCACCTCGGTTGGGGACTGTCCCGGAGCACCGTCGAGGCGGACCTCACCCTGCGCCACGTCCGGACCGGCCTGACCCGCGAACTCTCGATCAGGCACCCGAACACCCCGGACGCGACGTTCCGCTGGGACGGCACGATCGGACCGGACCACGCGAGCGCCCACAACGGTCAGTACACCTGGGAGTTGAAGGTCCGACCGCTCAACGGCATCGGCCCGGCCACCTCCGCCTCCGGCACGTTCGCCGTCACCCGCAAGACCGCGCCGCACGACTTCGACGACAACGGCAGCACGGACGTGCTCTCCCGTGACAGCTCCGGTCGGCTGTGGCGCAGCGACACCACCTTCTTCAAGGAGTTCGGACAGCTGACGGCCCAGCCGCGCCAATCGCTCGGCGCCGGCTGGGACGCCTTCGACCGGATCGAGGCGACGGGGGACCTCGACGGCTCGGCGTTCGGCGACCTCGTGGCCCGGGACAAGACCGGCGTGCTGTGGCTCTACCCCGGCACGGGCCGAGGCGGATTCGCCAACCGCGTCAAGGTCGGCGGGGGCTGGCAGATCTACGACAAGATCGCCGGCGGCAGCGACCTGAACGGGGACGGACGCGCCGACCTGCTCGCCACCGACACCGCCGGGGCGCTCTGGCTCTACAAGGGCACCGGCTCCGCCACCACCCCGTTCGCCGCGAGGACCAAGCTCGGCGAGGGCTGGGGGATCTACAACGAACTCACGGCCGTCGGCGACATCGCGGACACCCCGGCGGGCGACCTCCTCGCCCGGGACAAGGCCGGCGTCCTGTGGCTGTACGCCGGCAAGGGCGACGGGACCTTCGCGCCCCGCACGAAGCTCGGCGCCGGCTGGAACGAGTACGGCTCGCTCGTCGGCATCGGCGACGGCGACCGCGACGGCCGCCCCGACCTCCTCGCCTCCGGCACGGCGGCGCAGTACCTCTACGGGGGCACGGGGAACCTGAACGCGCCCCTGCGGGGCAGGCAGCTCGCCTCCCTGCCGTACGTGAACGACCCGGGCAACCTCATCGCCTGACGGCCCCGCCCGACCCGACCGCCCCGACCGCGCCCCCACTCCAACGGGGCGCGGCCGGGGCGTTCCGCGTTCCGGGGGCGCGGGTGGCGGGTCGCTACGGACCCGCCAGGGCCGGGTCGACGACCGTCTCCCCCCGCGAGGCGCGGCGGACGGACTCCGCCAGGTCATCGATCGGGCCGTCCCGCAGGATCAGCCCCGCCGCCCCCGCGGCCAGGGCTGCGTCGCGCAGCCCCGGATGCGCCGAACCCGTCATCAGCAGGACGGCGCACTCCGGGTCGTCGGCCAGCAGGGCCGGCACCGTGTCCAGTTCCTCGACCAGGGCCACCGCGGGGCGGCTCATCGTCGAGGCCACCACGTCGATGTCCGGTTCCAGGCCGAGCCGCAGCGCCAGGGCCGGGTTCGGCGGGTCCAGCAGCACCCGCAGGGATCGGGCGGGTCGGGAGGCAACGGGCATTTCGTCCACCCTGTCAGAGTAGGCCCCCCGCGCCGCCGGGGCAGGACTTCCCTCCTGCCGGGGCGGCACTTCCGTCCCGCCGAAAGAGGATCTGACGTGAAGTCAGGAGTCTTCCCAAGTGCTGGGCCGTGCGTTATACATTCCTTCACCGACCCTAGAACGCGTTCTAGAACGAGTCGCGGAGTCGGTCCCGCATACGGCCTCGGTGCGACCGACGGTGCGGACGGCCGCACCGAGGTCTTCCACTCGGTGGAAGCACGAACCACACACAAGGAGCAGCGTCCTCAATGCCGATCGATGCCGCGAAGGCCCTCGCCGCCGCCCCCCGCCGCGGGGACATCGCCTGGGACCACAAGGACATCCAGCTCTACCACCTCGGCCTCGGCGCCGGCCGCCCGGCCACCGACCCCGACGAGCTGCGCTACACCCTCGAATCCAAACTCCACGTCCTCCCCAGCTTCGCGACCGTCGCCGGCGCCGGCATGGCGATGCTCGGCGGCCTCGCCGCCCCCGGGATCGACGTGAACCTCGCCGCCGTCCTGCACGGCGGACACTCCATCGAGCTGCACCGGCCGATCCCCGTCAAGGGGCAGGCCACTTCCAGCTCCCACGTCGCCGCCATTCACGACAAGGGCAAGGCGGCCGTGATCGTCCTGCGCTCCGAGGTCGCCGACGCCGACGGCCCGTTGTGGACCAGCGACGCCCAGATCTTCGTCCGCGGCGAAGGCGGCTTCGGCGGGGAACGCGGACCCTCCGTCAAGGAGGAGGCGCCCGACCGGGAGCCCGACCGGACCGTCGAACGACACATCCGCGAGGAGCAGGCGCTGCTCTACCGGCTGTCGGGCGACTGGAACCCGCTGCACGCCGACCCGGAGTTCGCCAAACCGGCCGGCTTCGACCGGCCGATCCTGCACGGCCTGTGCTCGTACGGGATGACCCTCAAGGCCGTCGTCGACACCGCGCTGGGCGGCGACGTCACCCGGGTCCGCGCCTACCGCACCCGCTTCGCCGGGATCGTCTTCCCCGGCGAGACCCTGCGCATCCGGATGTGGGAAGAGCCCGGCCGGGTGCGGGTGTCGGTGACCGCCGTCGAACGGGACGACGCGCCGGTCCTCGCCGACACCGTCGTCGAACACGCGTAAGCGCCGAGCACGCGCAAACCACACGACCCAAGGAGCCGCACCGTGCGCGCAGCACTGCAGAGCCAGATCGGTCAGGACAAGCTCGAAGTCGTCGACGACATGGAGGCCGTGGGCTTCGGCCCCGGCAAGGTCAGGATCCGGATCAAGGCCACCGGCCTGTGCCATTCCGACCTCTCCGCGATGAGCGGCGTGCTGCCGCAGCCTGCCCCCTTCATCCCCGGGCACGAGGGCTCGGGCGTGATCACGGACGTCGGCGACGGGGTCACCGACCACAAGATCGGCGACCGGGTCCTGGTCTGCTGGCTGCCGCCCTGCGGGCACTGTCCCTCCTGCAAGCGGGGCCAGGGCCACCTGTGCCTGGAGGCGTTCGGAAACGTCGCCACCCCCAACTTCCGGCGCGGGAGCGACGACATCTTCGGCTTCGCCGGCACCGGCACCTTCGCCGAGGAGATGGTCGTCCCCGCCGGATGCGCCGTACCGATCCCCGACGACGTCCCCTTCGACATCGCCGCCCTGATCGGCTGCGGCGTCACCACCGGACTCGGCGCCGCCATCAACACGGCCAAGGTCGAGGCCGGCTCCTCGGTCGCCGTCATCGGCTGCGGCGGCGTGGGCATCTCCGTCATCCAGGGCGCCAAGGTGCAGGGCGCCGCCCAGATCGTCGCCGTCGACCCGGTCGCCTCACGGCGGGAGGCGGCGCTGCGCTTCGGGGCGACCGAGGCCGTCTCCCCGGAGGCCTTCGGTGACGCCAAGAACCGGATCACCGCGGGCGAGGGCTTCGACTACGTCTTCGAGGTGGTCGGCAAGTCCACGACCACGCAGACCGCCTACGAGATGACCCGGCGCGGCGGCTCCGTCGTCGTGGTCGGCGCCGGCGCCCTCGACGACACCTACTCGATCAACATGTTCTCGCTGTTCTTCGACGAGAAGAAGATCCTGCCGTCGATGTACGGCGGCGGAGACGTCCTGCGTTCCTACGAGCGCACCATCGCCCTGTGGCGGGCCGGCCGGGTGGACCTCGCCGGCCTGATCACCCACCGGGTGCGGCTCGGCGAGATCAACGACGCCCTCGACCAGATGCGCACCGGCGTCGCCCTGCGCACCTGCATCGAACTCTGAGAGAGGAACCGTACGGATGTCACTGCCACTTGAGGGACTCTCCGCGATCGTCACGGGGGCGGGCCGGGGCCTGGGCCGGGCGGAGGCGATCGAACTTGCCCGGCTCGGCGCGAGCGTGGTCGTCAACGACTTCGGCCAACCCGGCCGCGACGGCTCGGGGGAGGCCTCCGCCGCCCCGGCGGAGGAGGTGGCCGCGGAGATCCGCGCGGCGGGCGGAGCGGCCGTCGCCCACCTCGGCGACGTCGCCGACTTCGAGCAGGCCCGGGAACTGGTCGAACTGGCCGTCGCCAGCTTCGGCAAGCTCGACGTCCTCGTCAACAACGCGGGCATCCTGCGCGACCGGATGGTCTTCTCCATGTCGGAGGCCGAATGGGACTCGGTGATCCGGGTCCACCTCAAGGGCCACTTCAACACCACGCACTTCGCCTCGGTGCACTGGCGGGAACGCTCCAAGGCGGCCGGCGGCCCGGTCTACGGCCGGATCGTCAACACCTCCTCCGAGGCCTTCCTCGGCGGCTCGGCGGGCCAGCCGAACTACGCGGCGGCCAAGGGCGGCATCGTGGGCCTCACCACCTCGACGGCCCTCGCCCTCGCCAAGTACGGGGTCACGGCCAACGCGATCTGCCCGCGCGCCCGCACCCGCATGACCGAGGACGTCTTCGCCGGCTTCCAGGTGCCGCAGGACGGCAAGCTCGACGTCCTCGCCCCCGAGCACGTCTCCCCGCTGGTCGGCTACCTGGCCTCGCCGGCCTCGGCGAAGGCCAACGGGCAACTGTTCGTGGTGCACGGCGGCATCGTCGTCGTGATGGAACGCCCCAAGCCGGCCGCGAAGTTCGACACCACCAAGGAGGCCTTCTCCTACGAGGAACTCGACGAGGTCCTCACCCCGCACTACGACGCCCGCCCCGCGAACGAGACCTTCGCGGCCACGGAGGTGCTCGGCCTCAAGCACGACTGACACGAGAGCACGACCGACACGAGAGCACGACTGGCACGAGCGGGGACCGGCGCCCCCGGGCCCCGGGCCCCGCTCGCGTCACGCCCCGGGCGCCAGGCCCAGCGCGGCGCGCAGGTCGGCGGGCTCCCGGTAGTGGACGCCCGTCATGCCGAGCGCGACGGCCGCCCGGACGTTCTCCTCGCGGTCGTCGACGAACAGGCAGCGGGCCGGATCGACGCCCGCCCGGGCGGCGGCGATCTCGTAGATCTCCCGGTCCGGCTTCGCCACGCCCACGCGGGCGCTGCTCACCACGTGGTCCGCGAGGTCGGCCAGCCCCAGGGACTCCAGGTCGTCCTCCAGGTCCAGGGTCGCGTTGGTCACCAGGACCACGGACACCCCCGCCGCGCGCACCCGGCGCAGCAGGTCCACGACCGCCGGGTCGGCGGAGAACGGCGCCCCGGTGAAGGCGTCGGCCAACGCGCGGGCCGTGTCGACCGGCAGGCCGAACGACCCGGCGAGTTCGGCCGTGACGGACTCCGCCCACTGGTCGCGGGTGAGCCGGCCCACCATCAGCGGCTCCTCCCGCTCGGGGGCGAACGCCACCTTGCCGGTCGTGCCCTCGGCCAGCCCCGCCGCCCGCTCCAGCTCCGTCACCCGGGTCGTGTCGTAGAACCGGATCACCTGGTCGACATCGCACAGCACCGCGTCGTGAGCCCCTGGGTTCGCCATCTCCCCTGTCTAGCAGAGGCCCGCCGGCGCCCGACGTACGGGCCTCAGCTCAGCGGTGCCTGTTGGAGCGGGACCGGGCGCGGCGCCGCCGGCGGGGCGGGGTCCACGTGCGCGGCGGCCACGTCCACCGGCTCCGCGTCCACCGGGGGCACCTCCACCGGGGCCACCTCCGCCGGGGCCACCCGCACCGGGGGCGGCGGGGCGATCGGCCGGCGCAGGGTGGCCACACCGCACGGGACCTCCGGCGTGGCGTACGGAAGCCGCAACCGGCCCTCCGCGTTCCACAGGCCGCCGCCGAGCCAGCCCATCGGGGCCGCCAGGCGGAAGACGTGCCGGTCGGCGGGCCGCCACAGCACGATCCCCTCGGGCACGCGCAGCGCCACCCCACAGGTCTCCGGCATCAGCGCCTGCCCCGGCTGCACCGCGAACGGCACCGCGTCCGCCGGCCGCAGGCACTCCGGGAAGCGGACCGGGCGGGAACTGCCCAGGACCCCCCAGCCGAGCCGTGGCTCGCCCGGCGCGTCCGAGCGGATCAGCAGCAGGCCGCTGTCCGGGGCCGCCGACAACAACCGGTCGTCGCTGTCCTCCGCGATCTGCAGGAGCGGGGTGACGTCCCCGCCCCGGCACAGGTCGACGGCCACGGTCTTGGTGCGGCCGTCCAGTTCACGGTCCAGCGCCAGCAGGCGGCCCGTCCGGTCCAGCCAGACGCCGCCCGAACAGCGGCCGGGCACCAGGGCCACGCGCTCCGGGCCGAACGCGCTCCCGGCCACCTGCCAGACGGTGGTCTCGTCCGCCCCCACCTCCAGGGCGAAGGCCGCACCGCCGTCCGGGCACGGCGGCAGCAGGCTCACCCGTACGTCCTCGGTCGCGGGCTGTACGGCGCCCAGCGGGCGTTCCCCGGTCCGGGGACCCCCGGCGGCGCCGCCCGCCGACCCGACGGGCCCCGTCGGGTACAGCAGCGCGAAGGCGTGTCGCTCCGCGACGCGACGGTGGATCAGCACCCGCCCGTCGGCGAGCGGCGACACCTCGGTGTCCGCCTCCTCCGGCTGCGAGAGCGGCAGCGGGACCGCGTACGGCTCCGGTCCGGAGAGGGTCCAACGCTCCGGGTAGCGGGCCTCGCCGTCCCCGGCCAGGCGGGTCGCGTACGACCCGTCCGCGGCGATCGTGAACGGGGCCGTCGTCGTCATTTCGATGGCACAGACAGTCATCCGGGCCGTCACCTCCGGTGAGGAAGCTAGTTTTCGCGCCTCACGCCGAACAACACCAGCAAGCGCGCTTCACACGTACGGGTGGCCCGATGCTCGTTCCCCCCTGGCGGAGACCGGCAGTGTGCTGTGCCATTTCGGGGGGTTTGGGGTGAGGAGGGCGGGTCCCGCGCCACCCCCCGGGAGTTCCCGAAGACGCCCCGGGACACCCGGCGACCGCCCGCGGGAACAGCCCGACGTCGAGCACGGGGCCGGTCCGGGCGGACGGTAGCCTTGGCCCGTGCCCCGTCTCTCTGAAGTCATCGCCGCGCTGGACGCTCTCTGGCCCCCCTCGCGGGCCGAGCAGTGGGACGCGGTCGGAACCGTCTGCGGCGACCCCGACGCCGAAATCTCCCGCGTCCTGTTCGCCGTCGACCCCGTCCAGGAGATCATCGACGAGGCCGTGAAACTGGGCGCCGACCTGGTCGTCACCCACCACCCCCTCTACCTGCGGGGCACCACCACCGTCGAGGCGGGCACCTTCAAGGGCCGCGTCGTGCACACGCTGATCAAGAACGACATCGCCCTGCACGTCGCGCACACCAACGCCGACACCGCCGACCCCGGCGTCTCCGACGCCCTGGCCGGCGCCCTCGACCTGCGCATCACCGGCCCCCTGGTCCCGGACCCCACCGACCCCGAGGGCCGCCGCGGCCTCGGCCGGATCTGCGAACTGGACCACCCCGAGACCCTCCGCGAGTTCGCCGCCCGCGCCGCCGCCTGGCTGCCCCAGACCGCACAGGGCATCCGCGTGGCCGGCGACCCGGACACGCCGATCCGCACCGTCGCCGTCAGCGGCGGCTCCGGCGACAGCCTCTTCGAGCAGGTCCGCGCCGCCGGCGTGGACGTCTTCCTCACCTCCGACCTGCGCCACCACCCGGTGTCCGAGGCCCGCGGGCAGAGCCCGCTCGCCCTCGTCGACGCCGCCCACTGGGCCACCGAGTGGCCCTGGTGCGAGCAGGCCGCCGCGCAGCTCGACGCGATCTCCGAGCGCCACGGCTGGGGTCTGCGGACCCACGTCTCGCGCACGGTCACCGACCCGTGGACGGCGCACGCGCCGTCCGTGACCTCCCCTTCTAACCCTGGAGCCCCCAACTGAACGCCGAGCCCGCCGACCAGATCCGACTTCTCGACGTCCAGGCCCTGGACGTCCGGCTGTCTCAGCTCGCCCACAAGCGCAAGTCGCTCCCCGAGCACGCCGAGGTCGACTCCCTGGCCAAGGACCTCACCCAGCAGCGCGACATGCTCGTCGCCGCCCAGACCCAGGCCAAGGACGCCGCCCGCGAGCAGACCAAGGCGGAGCAGGACGTCGACCAGGTCCGTCAGCGCGCGGCCCGCGACCAGCAGCGGCTCGACTCGGGCGTCGGCGTCTCGGCCCGCGACCTGGAGAACCTCCAGCGCGAGGTCGTCCTGCTCGCCAAGCGCCAGGGCGACCTGGAGGACGTGGTCCTGGAGGTCATGGAGCGTCTGGAGGGCGCGCAGGAGCGCGTCACCGAGCTGACCGAGCGGGTCGCCTCGCTGGAGGTCAAGCTCGCGGACGCCACCGCGCGCCGTGACGCCGCCACCGGCGAGATCGACGCCGAGGTCGCCGGCATCGCCAAGGACCGCGAGGTCATCGTCGGCTCCATGCCGGAAGCCCTGATGGCGCTGTACGAGAAGATCCGCGTCAAGCAGGGCGGCGTCGGCGCCGCGCGCCTCTACCAGCGCCGCTGCGAGGGCTGCCGCCTGGAGCTCGACATGGCCGAGGTCAACGAGATCAAGGCCGCGGCCCGCGACCAGGTCGTCCGCCACGACAACTGCGGCCGCATCCTCGTCCGTACGGCCGACTCGGGCATCTGATGCCGCGGTTTGTCGTGGAAGCGGACGGCGGCTCCCGGGGCAACCCGGGGCCCGCCGGCTACGGCGCGGTCGTCCTCGACCCGGCGACGGGGGAGACCCTCGCCGAGCGCGCCGAGTACATCGGCGTCGCGACGAACAACGTGGCGGAGTACAAGGGTCTGATCGCCGGGCTGCGCGCCGCGCACGAGCTGGCGCCGGACGCGGTGGTCCTCGTCCGCATGGACTCCAAGCTCGTCGTCGAGCAGATGTCGGGGCGCTGGAAGATCAAGCACCCGGACATGAAGCCGCTCGCGGCGGAGGCGGCGAAGATCCTGCCCCGCTCGCAGGTGACGTACGAGTGGATCCCGCGCGAGAAGAACAAGCACGCGGACCGGCTCGCCAACGAGGCCATGGACGCCGGCAAGCGCGGCGGGCAGTGGGAGCCGTCGGGCTCCACGGCCGTCTTCGACCGGAGCGCCGCGCGCGCCCTGGCGACCCCGCCGGCCTCCGGGCCGCCCGGGGACGCGGCGGCCGGCGCGGCCGCCGTCCGGGCGGCGCTCGCCGCCTCCGCGGCCCCGGCCGCCGACACCCTGTTCGCGGAACCCGCCGCCGAGGAGGCACCCGCCGGCGCGCCCGCCGCGGGCACCGGCTGGGGTCCCGACCTCGGCGCGCCCGCGACCCTGGTACTGCTGCGGCACGGCGAGACGGCCCTGACCCCGCAGAAGCGCTTCTCCGGCAGCGGCGGCACCGACCCCGAACTCTCCCCGGCCGGCCGTCGCCAGGCCGCCGCGGTCGCCGAGGCGCTGGCCGCGCGGGGCACCGTACAGGCCGTCGTCAGCTCCCCGCTGCGACGCTGCCGGGAGACCGCCCAGGCGGTCGCCGACCGGCTCGGCCTGCCGGTGGCGATCGAAGAGGGCCTGCGCGAGACGGACTTCGGCGCGTGGGAGGGCCTGACCTTCGCCGAGGTGCGCGCACGGTTCCCCGACGACCTCCAGGCATGGCTGGACTCCCCGAAGGCCGCCCCCACGGGCGGCGGCGAGAGCTTCGCGACCGTCACCCGCCGGGTCTCGGCCGCGCGCGACCGGCTGGTGTCCGCGCACGCGGGCCGGACGGTGCTGGTCGTCACGCACGTGACCCCGGTCAAGACGCTGGTGCGCCTCGCCCTGGGCGCCCCGCCCGAGTCCCTGTTCAAGATGGAGCTGTCCGCGGCCTCCCTCTCGGCCGTGGCCTACTACGCCGACGGCAATGCCTCGGTGCGGCTGCTGAACGACACCGGCCACCTGCGCTGACACCACCGCGCGCCCCGGAGACACGGGGCCGCCCGGACGCACGAAACCGCCCTGACCGGAGGAAACCCCTGGTCAGGGCGGTGGCGCAGAACGACACAAGCTGTACGCCGGGTTCTGTCGCCCGGTGACCTCGCGGTCGCCGGGGAGACGGCCATCCATCTAGGACCGGCGTTGCCGCCGGCCTCGTGCGGTCTACCCGCGGACTCGGGCGGGCAGCCCTCGATCGTCCGCGCAGAGCCGTCCGGAGACGACTCCTCTTGACCTTGCTCCGGGTGGGGTTTACCTAGCCGCCTGAGTCACCTCAGGCGCTGGTGGTCTCTTACACCACCGTTTCACCCTTACCGAGGACCGAGGTCCCCGGCGGTCTGTTTTCTGTGGCACTGTCCCGCGGGTCACCCCGGGTGGCCGTTAGCCACCACCCTGCCCTGTGGAGCCCGGACGTTCCTCGGCGGGATCCGAGGATCCCGACGCGGCCGCCCGCTTGTGTCGTTCTGCGTGACGACCATGCTACCGGCACCCCCGCGACCGCTTGACCTTGACGTGACGGCAGGGTTTCTACTGGCCCCATGCGGATCGGAGAGATCGCCGCGCTCGTCGGGCTCACCACCCGGGCGATCCGGCACTACCACCATGTCGGGCTGCTCCCGGAACCGGAGCGGCGCCCCAACGGATACCGGGCCTACACCGTGCGCGACGCCGTCCTGCTGGCCCGCGTACGCCGGCTCACCGAACTCGGGCTGAGCCTCGACGAGGTCCGCGACGTCCTCGCCGACGACGCGGGCCGCGAACTCGCCGAGGTGCTGGCGGAACTGGACGCCGACCTGGCCCGGCAGCAGGCCGAACTGGCCGCCCGCCGGCAGCGGCTCGCCCTGCTCCTCGCCGCCCCGCCCGGGGAGGTCGAGCCGCTGTCGCCGGCGCTCGCCGCCCTGCTCGCCAAGGCGCCGGCGACGGACTCGCCCAGCGCCGCCCTGGACCGCGAGCACCTCACGCTGCTCGACGGCACGGGCGCCATCGGCGAGGAGGTCTACGCCCTGCTCGGGACGCTGGCCGCCGACCCGGCCGTCCTCGGCCTGTACGAGCGGCTCGACGAGCTGGTCGACGCGCCCGTCGACGACCCGCGGATCGCCCCCCTCGCGCGGGCCCTGGTGGCGGCCGTGCCCGACGAGGTGTTCGCCGCGATCCCGTCGGACGGACCGGTCGCCCCCGGGTTCAAGGAGGCGCTGCTCGCCGAGTACCCGCCGGCGCAGGCGGAGGTCGTGCGCCGGGTCATGGAGGGGTTCGTGGAGAGGGGCAGGGGATGAGCGCGATCCGGGCGGCCCGGATCGCGGCGACCGCCGTCATCCCCGGGGAACTGGCGCTGGTGGTCTGTCTGGTGGCCGGGGTGCGGCTGCCCGGCTGGGTACCGGTCGTGGCCGAGGCGCTGGTGCTCGGGACGCTGCTGCTGGAGGCCCGGGTGCTGCGCGGGCTGTACGTCGAACGGCGGGCCCGGGGCGCCGCCCCCGGGGAGGCCTGGCGGGGAGCCGTGCGCGCGGTGGTCCCGGCCCCCGTCCGGCGGCTGCTGCTGCACGAACTGCGGGCCGCCGCCTCCCTCGGGCGGTGGCTCGGGCGCCGGGCGCCGCACGGGGTCGGGACGGGCGACGTGCCCGCCGGGTACACCGGCCCGCAGACGGCCATGATGTACGGCCTGCTCTTCGTGTCGCTGATCGAGACCGTCGCGCTGGCTTACCTGATCCCCTGGCCGACCGTGCACCGGGTGGTGCTCGTCCTCGACGTGTACGGGGTGGTGCTGGTCCTCGCGATGCACGCCGCCTGCGTGGTGCGACCGCACGTGGTCGGCGCCGACGGGTCCCTGCGGATCCGGTACGGGGCCCTGTTCGACCTCACCGTCCCGCCGGACGCGGTGGCCTCGGTCCGGGTGGACCGCCGCTACCCCGAAGGCCGGCTGGTCACGCTGAACGAGGAGGAGGGGCTGCTCGACCTGATCGTCGGCAGCCAGACCTCCGTGACCCTGGAGCTGAACCGTCCGCTGTCCTTCGTCCGCCCCCTCGGCGGGCCCGGGCGGGCGCGCACCATCCGCTTCCACGCCGACGACCCGCGCGCGCTGGTCACCGCACTGCGCCGGCTCACACCCCCGTGACGAGCCGACGCAGTGCGGGGTCCCCCGCCGAGCGTGGCAAACCGGAGCGGTCCTGTCTTGTCAAAAACGGCACGCACGGCCGATTCACAGCAGCACGCTCGTGATCCGGCCCGGTGTCCGGTCCAGGGCCGACCCCGGAGGCAGCCCCTCGCGCAGCAGCGCGAAACGGGACGGCGGCAGCCCGGTCATCGCCTTCACCTCGCGGCTCAAGTGGGCCTGGTCGTGGTAGCCGCAGGCCGCCGCGACCCGGGCGGGCGGCTCCCCGGCCGCGAGCCGGCGCAGCGCGTGCTGGAGGCGGAACACCCGGGCGACCGCCTTCGGCGACAGCCCGACCTGCTCACGGAACCGGGCGCGCAGCGTGCGTGCGCTCCAACCGGATCCGGCCGTCGCCCGCGCCAGGGAGGTCCCGCTGTCGGCCCACAGCCGGGCCAGCGCCCCGCGCACCTCGGGCGCGACGGCCGGCCCCCGCTCCAGACGGGCGACGAACACCGAGTCGAGCAGGTCGAACCGCTCCCGCCAGCCGCCCAACGCCGCGAGCCGGTCCGCCAGGTGCCGCCCGTCGGGGCCCAGGACCTCCGCCAGGTCCACCCGGGCCTCCTCGAAGTGCACCATGGGGATGCCGAACAGCCGGTAGGCGCCCAGCGGACTCATGTTCACCTCCAGGCCGTGGACCCGGCCCGCGTGCACCCCTATCGCCGGACCGCTGCGGGGGCCGCTGATCAGGGCGTGGGAGGCGGGCATCAGCCGGGCCGTGTCGAGCCCGACGCCCGCGAGGGCGGTGCCCGTGCCGTCGGCTCCCTCGATGTCGGCTCCCGCGCCGGTGCGGGCCACCCACAGCCCCTCGGTGAAGGTGAAGACGAGCGTGACCAGGCCGGTGGGCAGCTCCAGCCGGCGTCGGGGGACCGCGAACTCGGTACGGAAGCCGGTGTAGTTGACGATGTGGGGGCGCAGCGGGGGAGCCGGCGGGCGGGTCAGGGGCCGGGGCGGGGGAGGGCGGTGCGCCGGTGGGCGCGCGGGAAGGTCGACGGCACCCATCCGTTGTCCCTCCCCCGAGGCGTCGCACGGCCCGGTCCTGCGGCGCCGTGCGCAGATGATGACAGGAGCCGTGGCCCGTGGCCATGGCCGACGACGGGCGTACGGGATCAGGCCGGGGCGAACAGGATCCGCGCGGTGCCCAGGTCGGCCTCCGTGAGCCGGACCCGGATCCGTTCGCCGAGCGGCAACGCGTCGGCCGGGGACTCGACGCGGCCGACCACCGCCGGGTCCTCCAGGTGGACCGTTCCCACCAGCGGCTCCCGCTCCTTGACGTCGATGACCACCGCGTCGAAGGTGTCGCCGACGTGGCCCGTCAGCAGGGCGGCCTCGACCAGGTTCACGGACTCCCGTTCCACGGTGTTGGCCAGCCGGTTGCCCACCTCCATCTCCCGGGGTAGCCCGGCCAGCGCGTCGACCGCCCAGGCGGGCGGTGCGACCCCGGCCGCCGCCGCGACGCACAGTTCGCCGGTGTACCGGTCGACGAGCCGGCGCAGGGGAGCGGTGCAATGCGTGTACGGGGCGGCCACCGCCGCGTGCAGCAGCGGGTCCGGGGTCCGCCCGTCGGTGAAGACGGTGTACCCGGCGCCGCGGAGCAGGGTCGTGCACTCCTGGAGGAACGCCGCGTGGTTCGGCAGCCGCGGATCGAGGGAGCGCACGAGTTCGGCGTACGGGACGTGGTGGGGCCACTCGATCCGCAGGGCCTTCGCCACCCGGTGCAGCCGGCCGACCGCGCCGTCGGGGGCGTTCGGGAGGGTGCGCAGGATGCCGGCGCCGGCGGTGAGCATCAGTTCGGCCGCCGCCATGCCGGTCATCAGCGACATCTGGGCGTTCCAGCCGTCCGCCGGCAGCGGGATGCGGTAGGCCGGGGTGTACGCGCCGTGGTGTTCGACGATCTCCTGGTCGGGCACGGCGAGGGAGATTCCGCCGCGTTCGGTCTCCAGGGCCTCGCGGCGCACGCCGACGTCCTTGAGCAGGGCCACGGTCTCCTCGGCCGTACCGGAGTCGATCGCCCGCTGTACGCCGGCGTAGTCGAGCTTGGCGCGGCTGCGCACCAGGGCGCGGCGCACCTCGGTGGTCTCGACGCGGCCGTCGGCGTCCAGGTCGAACCGCCACAGCAGCGCGGGGGCGTCCTGGTCGGGCAGCAGGCTCGCCGCGCCGTCCGAGAGCACCGCCGGGTGCAGGGGGACCTTCCCGTCGGGGAAGTACAGGGTGGTGATCCGGCGGTGGGCCTCGGTGTCGAGGGCGCCGCCGGGCGTGACGAACGCGGCGACGTCCGCGATGGCGTAGTGCACGCGGTAGCCGCCGGCGGGCCGCCTCGCCAGGTGCATGGCCTGGTCGAGGTCGAGGGAGGTCGGCGGGTCGAGGGTGAAGAGGGGGAGGTCGGTGGCGTCGTACGCCGGCAGGCGCGGGTCCCGCGCGACCCGCTCCGCCTCGGCGAGCACCTCGGCGGGGAACTCGCGCGGCACGTCGAGCTTCGTCCGCAGGTCACGCAGTGCGGCCCGCAGGGCAGCCCCGTCTGCGCCGGTCATGTGCAGGTGACGGCGTGGCATGGACCGAGCCTATGGCCGGGCGGCCTCGCCGTCGCGTCGAGCCGTCTACCCTGGCTCGGGGGCCGCACCCCCTGCGCCGTGTCGTACCGAAGGAGAACCACCGTGCTCGTGCTGCTGCCGCCCTCCGAGGGAAAGGCCGCCGGCGGCTCCGGCGCACCGCTGAAGCCGGAGACGCTGTCGCTGCCGGGGCTGGCCGGGGCGCGGGCGGCGGTCCTGGAGGAACTGGTCGAGCTGTGCGTCGGCGACGAGTTCAAGGCGCGCGAGGTCCTGGGCCTCAGCGAGGGGCTGCGGGGCGAGGTCGCGAAGAACGCCGAGCTGCGGACGGCCGTCGCGCGACCGGCCGGCGAGATCTACACCGGGGTCCTGTACGACGCGCTCGGCCTGGCCGACCTGCCCGAGCCGGCCGCCCTGGCCGCCGAGCGGTCGCTGCTGGTCTTCTCCGGGCTGTGGGGCGCGGTACGGGTCACCGACCGCATCCCCTCGTACCGGTGCTCCATGGGCGTCAAGCTGCCGGGGCTGGGGGCGCTGGGCGCGCACTGGCGGGAGCCGATGGCGTCGGTGCTGCCGGAGGCCGCCGGGGACGGGCTGGTGCTGGACCTGCGGTCCTCCGCCTACGCCTCCGCGTGGAAGCCCAAGGGCGAGGTCGCGGGCCGCACCGCCACCGTGCGGGTGCTGCACTCGCAGATGGTGGACGGCGTGGAGAAGCGGTCGGTGGTGAGCCACTTCAACAAGGCCACGAAGGGGCGCCTGGTCCGGGACCTGCTGCTCGCCGGGGCGGCCCCCGGATCGCCGGCGGAGCTGGTGACGGCCCTGCGGGACCTCGGCTACGCGGTGGAGGCCGACGTTCCCGCGAAGCCGGCGAAGGCGTGGTCCCTCGACGTGGTCGTGACGCGGATCCACTGAGGGACCGGCGTCGTCGAGGGCTCCGGGGCCGGGGCCCGGGCCGGGGCTCCGGGGCGGCCGGGGCCGAGGGGCTCAGAGCCCAGGGGGTCAGCGGCCCAGGGGCCAGGCCACGGCCTCCGGGGTCCGGGCGGAGGAGCCCGCGTAGAGGGCGCAGGCGTCCGTGAGGGTCTCCAGCAGCGTCAGCGGGTCCGGGAGCGGGTGCTCCATGCCGCGCAGCCAGCCGACCGAGAGGTCACCGGGGAGGGCGGCCGGCGGGACCAGGACATAGCTGCCCCGACAGTGCCAGCGCAGGCCCGGATGCTCGTCCATCGTCTCGGGGTGGCAGTCCAGCTCGCACGGCCACCACTCGTCCTCGTCCTCCGGGGTGCCCCGGGTGGCGGTGAAGAACAGCATCCGTGCCTGTTCGCCCGTACCGCCGGACTCGGCGACCGGGCCCACTTCGACGCCGGCGGCCAGCAGACGGGTCAGTGCGTCGCGGCCGGCCTCCAGCGGTACGTCCAGGACGTCGTGGACCATGCCGGTCGCGGTGATGAAGTTGGCCTGGGGCTGGTTGCGCGCCCACCGCTCGATCTGCGCGCGGTCGGTGGTCGACTGGGTCTGCCAGGCGAAGGAGACGGGGTGCCGCGCGGGCGTGGGACAGCCGATCCGGTCGCACGAACACCGGTAGCCGGCGGGATGGGCGGCCGGGGCGATCGGGAGGCCCGCGGCGGCGACGGCCAACAGCAGGGCTTCGCGTTCCTCGCCGGGGTCCTCCGGAGTGGGCTTCGGCCGGCGGCGCAGCCACTGGGAAATCCTGCTCTGCTCGCCGCGTTGGACGCGGCCGGACTCAGACCCCATCAATCCCCTCACCTCACCGTTGCCCCCGGCGGACCCTCACATGGTCCCACCATCCCGGGCCGAGAGTGACCGCACCCCCCGAACTCGGGTGGCCCACATAACCACAGGAACCGGCCATATGTTCTCGGCCCCCGGTACGGCCCCGGTCGGCCGAGTGTCAGGCGGTGACTTTTCCCACCCCGCCGACGCCGCGCAGCACCGCGTCCACGAGGGCGTCCGCGTAGGCGTGCGTGAGCGGCGCCGTCCGCATCAGCCAGCGGTGCGTCAGCGGCCCCACCAGCAGTTCCACGGTCAGCCGCAGATCGGCTTCCGGCGCCAGTTGGCCCGCCGCCCGCGCCGTGCGCAACCGCGCCTCGTACAGGGCGAGCTGGGGCTCCAGCAGTTGCTCGGTCATACGTGCGCCCAGCTCCGCGTCGGTGGCGCCGGCGGCGGTCAGGGCGCGGGCGGCGGCCTCGTACTTCTCGTCGTTGAACTGGTCCACCGTCGCCCGCAGGACGTACTTCAGGTCGGCGGCCAGGTCCCCGGTGTCCGGGAAGCCGGTCCACTCGACGTCCTCCTCCGCCTCGCCGGCCAGCGCGAGCGAGGCTTCCAGCAGGACCGCCGCCTTGGAGGGCCACCAGCGGTAGATGGTCTGCTTGCCGACTTTCGCGCGGGCCGCGATGGCCTCGATGGTGAGCCGGTTGTAGCCGACCTCCCCGACCAGGTCCAGGGCGGCGTCCAGGATGGCCCGCCGGGACCGGTCGCTGCGGCGAGCGGCGTCCGGGGCCTTGGGGGTGCGGGCCTTGGCGTCTCGCGGATCCGCGGCAGGGGTCTCGTTCATCCGGCCAACGTACCAATGCGAGACGTTTCGTCTTGTGTTTCGGTCATTGAGCTGAACCACCCGGTCAGTTCACTGCGCGGTCGCCCCGGAGGAGAGACGATTCACTCCTCATCACCGTGAGGAGCCCTCATTGCGCAGAGACGCCACACCCCGGCGATACCTGATGTGCCCGCCCGCGCACTTCAAGGTCACGTACTCCATCAACCCGTGGATGGACCCCACGAAACCGGTGGACCTGCCCCTCGCACTGGCCCAGTGGGAGGACCTGAGGGACCGCTACCGCGCCCTCGGCCACACCGTCGAGACCCTCGTGCCCGACCCCGACCTGCCCGACATGGTGTTCGCCGCGAACGGCGCCCTGGTCGTCGACGGCCGGGTCCTCGGAGCCCGGTTCGCCTACCCGGAACGCACCGCCGAGGCGGAACTCCACCTCGACTGGTTCCGCACCCACGGCTTCACGGACATCCGCGAGCCGTCCCACGTCAACGAGGGCGAGGGCGACTTCGCCGTCACCGCCACCTACATCCTCGCCGGCCGGGGCTTCCGCTCCAGCCCCCTGTCCCACGACGAGGCCCAGGAGTTCTTCGGCCGCCCGGTCATCGGCCTCGACCTGGTGGACCCCCGCTACTACCACCTCGACACGGCCCTGTCCGTCCTCGACGGGGACGAGGTCATGTACTACCCGCAGGCCTTCTCGCCGGGCAGCCGGGCCGTGCTCCGGCGCCTCTTCCCGGACGCCCTCCTCGTGGAGGACCGGGACGCGGCGGCCTTCGGGCTGAACTCCGTCTCCGACGGGCTGCACGTGCTGCTCCCGCAGGCCGCCACGGGCCTGCTGGCACCCCTGCGGGACCGGGGCTTCGAGCCGGTCCCGATGGACCTGGGCGAACTGCTCAAGGGTGGCGGCAGCGTGAAGTGCTGCACCCAGGAGCTGCGGATGTAGCCGGGGCGGATGTGGCCCGGGGCGGATGTGGCCGAGGCGAGGTGGCCGAGGCGGACGTCACCGGGCGGGCGGCGGCCACTCCTGTCCCCAGTCGGCGTCCCGCGCCGCCTTGTAGAGGTCACCGTGGCGCTTGGTCACGGTGGCCCGGGTCAGACCCTCGCCCTCGCCCGTCCCCTGCGGACCGCACAGCTCCAGCAGCACGAGCCCCTTCCGGATCTGCGGCCTCCGCGTGATCCGGGAGGTGGCCGGCTCGACCGGGAAGCGGGTCGCGGCCACGTACGCGAACTTCTCGTCCTCGTACGGCAGGGAGCCGCCCTTGACCTGACGGTGCAGGGAGGACCGGCTGACCCGGGTCGAGAAGTGACACCAGTCCTTCCCGACCTCGATCGGGCAGGTGCCGTCGTGCGGGCAGGGCGCGGCCACCGTCATACCGGCCTCGATCAGCTGCTCGCGGGCCTCGCGCAGGCGCAGGTACCCGTCCGGGGTGCCCGGCTCGATCAGCACGACCGCCCGACCGGCGCGCGCGGCCTCCGCGACGACGGCCCGGCGGGCCTCCGCCGTCAACTCGCCCAGGACGTACGACACGGTCACCAGGTCCGCGTCGGGCAGGGCGATCCCGGACCCGATGACGGCCCGCCGCCACTCGGCCGCGCGGAGCACCGGGGAGGCGGAGGCCGCCGCGAGTTCCCGGCCCAGGACCAGCGCGGGTTCCGCCCAGTCCAGCACGGTGGTCTCGCGCGGCCCGTCCCAGATGGCGTCCACGGCCCAGGTCGCGGCCCCGGTGCCGCCGCCCACGTCGACGTGCGAGGCCGGGACCCACTCCGGGGCCGCCTCGGCCAGCCCGTCCAGCGCGGACCGCACCGCCTCGAAGGTCGCCGGCATCCGGTACGCCGCGTACGCCGCGACGTCGGAGCGGTCGCGCAGTACGGGCGCGTCGGTCGGGGTGGTGCCCCGGTAGTTGGCGATGAGCCGCTCCACGGCGGCGGAGGCCTGCTTCGGGGGGAGCCCGTCGAGGAGCCGGCCCAGCGCGGACCGGAGGGTTTCGGCGGTGGTGGGTGCGGGGGCGGAGGCGGCGTTCACCCGCGAAGTTTACGGCGCCGAGCGGGGCCCGGTGACGCGGCGGACGCGCCGCCCGGGCCGGTGACGTACCGCCCGGGCCGGTGACGAGCCCCGGGGCGGTGCCTCCGTCCCGGGACGGAGGCACCGCCCCGGACAGGACCTACGCGCGGGCCCGGGCGCCCGCCATCGGCTCGCGGCCGCGCCACGGCCGGCACAGGCCCAGGAAGCAGGCCACCGCGAGCAGCGAGCAGGACAACTGCACCACCGCCATCGGCACCGCCGTGTCCTCGCCAGCGATCCCGACCAGCGGCGAGGCGATGGCCCCGACGAGGAACGAGGAGGTGCCCAGCAGCGCGGAGGCCGACCCGGCGGCGTGCGGGGTGCGCATCAGAGCCTGCGCGTTGGTGTTCGGCAGCAGCAGGCCCATGGCCGACATCAGCACGAACAGCGCGGCGGCCATCGGGACCAGCCCGACCTTCCCGAAGACCCCGGTGGCCATCAGCAGCAGGGCCACCGATGCGGTGGTGATGATCGCGAGGCCGACGCCGAGGGCCTTGTCGAGGCTGACCCGGCCCACCAGCAGCTTGCCGTTGATCTGCCCGACGACGATCAGGCCGACGGAGTTCAGGCCGAACAGCAGGCTGAACGCCTGCGGCGAGGCACCGTAGATCTCCTGCACCACGAAGGGGGAGGCGGAGATGTAGGAGAAGAGCACCGCGAACGAGAACCCGCCGGTGAGGGTGTACCCGGCGAACACCCGGTCGCCGAGCAGCCCGCGCATGGTGCGCAGCGCCGCGCCGACGCCGCCGGTGTGGCGGCGCTCGGGCGGCAGGGTCTCGCCGAGTCCCCGCCAGACCACGAGGGTCAGCGCGGTGCCGACGGCGGTCAGGACGACGAAGACCCCGCGCCAGTCGGCGACGCGCAGGATCTGCCCGCCGATGAGCGGGGCGATGATCGGGGCGACCCCCGATATCAGCATCAGGGTGGAGAAGAACCGGGCCATCTCGACGCCGTCGTACAGGTCGCGGACGACGGCGCGCGCGATGACGATGGCGGCGGCGCCGGCCAGGCCCTGGAGGAGCCGGAAGGCGATCAGCAGCTCGGTGGTCGGGGCGAGGGCGCAGATCGCGGTGGCGAGCACGTAGACGATCATGCCGATGAGCAGCGGGCGCCTGCGGCCCCACTTGTCGCTCATCGGGCCGATGACCAGTTGGCCCAGCGCCATGCCGGCCAGGCAGGCGGTCAGGGTGAGCTGGACGGTGGCGGCCGGGCTGTGCAGGGCGTCGGTGACCTGCGGCAGCGCCGGCAGGTACATGTCCATGGACAGCGGGGGCAGGGCCGTCAGTCCGCCCAGGATGAAGGTGACGAGCAGGCCGGTGCGGCGCGCGGCCTTCAGCGGTGCGGCGTCGGCGGTCGGCGCCACGCCGGCGACGGGGACGGGGACCGAGCCGTGCGGCGACTCTTCCGAGGGGGCCGTCGAGGGGCCTCTCTCCGACATGCGGAACTCCAGTCTTTTGTCTTCTTTTCGCACCCCTGAGCGATCCATGCTCTCAGCTGTCGGAACGCCCGTGGACCCGTCTCCCGTGTGACGTACCCTGCGGCCCCATGAACGCACGTGGAAACAAGATCGCCGTGGTGACCGGGGCGGGCTCGGGCATCGGCCGTTCCGTCGCCCTCGCGCTGGCGGGCGCCGGCTGGTCGGTGACCGTGGCCGGCCGCCGTCCGGAACCCCTGGAGGACACCGCGAAGGCGGCCGGCGCCGCCGCGGACGTGCTGTGCGTACCGGCGGACGTCCGCGACCCGGACGAGGTCGGCGCCCTGTTCGCGACGGTACGGGAGCGGTACGGGCGGCTCGACCTGCTCTTCAACAACGCGGGCACCTTCGGCCCGGCCGGCGTCGCGCTGGAGGACATCACGTACGAGGCCTGGCGGTCCGTCGTCGACGTCAACCTCACCGGTTCCTTCCTGTGCGCCCAGGCCGCCTTCCGGATGATGAAGGCCCAGGACCCGCGGGGCGGCCGGATCATCAACAACGGCTCCATCTCCGCGCACGTCCCGCGCCCGAACTCGATCGCCTACACCGCGACCAAGCACGCCATGACCGGCCTGACGAAGTCGCTGTCGCTGGACGGCCGGCCGTACCGCATCGCGTGCGGCCAGATCGACATCGGCAACGCGGCCACCGAGATGACCGAGCGGATGCGGACCGGCATCCTCCAGGCCAACGGGCGACTGGAGGTGGAACCCGTGATGGACGCCGCCGACGTGGCGCGCACGGTCCTGCACATGGCCGAACTGCCCCTGGAGGCGAACGTGCAGTTCGCGACCGTCATGGCGAGCGCCATGCCCTACATCGGACGCGGCTGACCCGCCGCCACGACCAAGCCGGGGGCGAACCCACGACCAAGCCGGGGGCGAACCCACGACCACGCCGGGGGCGGACGCGGGACAAGGGCGGCGCGGACCCGGGAATGCGTTCCCGCCCCCGGAAGTTGAGCCGATCATGACGACCGAAGTGCTGCGCTACACGGCTTTCTCCGGCGACCCGGCGGGCGGCAACCCCGCCGGGGTCGTCCTCGACGCGGCCGGCCTGGACGCACCCGCGATGCTGGCCATCGCCGCCGGGCTCGGCTACAGCGAGACGGCCTTCCTCACCGACCCGCCGCACGACCTCGGCGGCGAACCCGGCCGCGCCTTCACCGTGCGGTACTTCAGCCCCAAGGCGGAAGTGCCGTTCTGCGGGCACGCCACCGTGGCCACCGCCGTCGCCCTGGCCGAGCGGATCGGCCCCGGCGAGCTGCTGTTCGCGACCCCGGCCGGAACCGTCCCCGTCTCGGTCACCGCCGAGCCGGGCGAGGGCCTGCGCGCCACCCTGACCAGCGTCGCACCGCACGTCGAGGAGATCGCCGACGCCGACCTCGCCGAGGCCCTGGCCGCGCTGGACTGGCCGGCGACCGACCTGGACCCCGCACTCCTGCCCCGGATCGCCTACGCCGGCGCCCGCCACCTGGTGATCGGCGCCGGCACCCGCGCCCGACTCGCCGACCTCTCCTACGACTTCGCCCGTCTGGAAGCCCTGATGCGGCGCCTGGACCTCACCACGGTCCAGCTCGTCTACCGCGAGAGCCCGACCGTCTTCCACGTACGCGACCCCTTCCCGGTCGGCGGCGTCGTCGAGGACCCCGCCACCGGGGCCGCCGCGGCCGCCTTCGGCGCGTACGCCCGCGAGGCCGGCCTCGTCCCCGAGCAGGCGCTCCTCACCCTCCACCAGGGCGAGGACATGGGCCGCCCCGGGATCCTCACCGTCGAACTGCGCCCCGGCGACCCCCGGGTGCGGGTGGGCGGGGCCGGGGTGCGGATCGCGTAGGGCGTCGTGCTGCGCGTCGAGACGTACGAGACACCGCCCGACCCGCTCGCCGAGCAGGTCCGGGCCCTGGAGGAGCGGGCCTGGCCGGGCGCCGGCGCCGGCCACGACCCGGCCCTCGCTCCCCGAACGGTGCTGCTGGTCGACGGGAGCGGCACGGTGGCCGCCTCACTGGCCCTGCTGCGCAAGGAGATCCGCCTGCCCGGCCGGACCTGGCGGGCCGCCGGGCTCAGCGGGGTGGTGACCCGGCCGGAGCTGCGCGGGCGGGGCATCGGCGGGCGCCTGGTCGCGGCCGCCCGGGCCGAACTGGCCGCCGACCCGACGGTGGACCTCGCCCTGTTCAGCTGCGACCGGCCGCTCGGCGCGTTCTACGAGGCGGCCGGCTTCGAACGGCTCCCGGGCACGGTCCTGGTCGGCGGAACCCCCGCCGACCCGCTGGCCACCGACGCCCCCGGCTTCGACAAGACGGTCCTGGCGGCCTTCCTCGGCCCCGACCCGGAGCGGGCCCGTACCGCGTTCACCGGGATCCGGGTCCCGCTGTACCCCGGGACGATCGACCGCCTCTGGTAGGCCGTTCGGCGTCAGTCCCGGGCCCGCCGGCCCGCGTCGTCGCCGTCCCGCCCCTTCGCCGCCGTCGCCGCCTTCGCGGGCACCGGCGCAGACGACCGACCGGACCCCACCGGGACCAGGAACAGGGTCAGGACGACCAGCAGGTACAGCGCCCACACGACGAGCTGGAACACCGTCGGGTCCGGCTGGAAGTTGAACGTCCCCTTCAGCAGGGTGCCGTACCAGCTGTCCGGCGGGATCGTCTCGCTGATGTCGAAGGCCTTGTTCGACAGTCCGGGCAGGAAGTCCGCCTCCTGGAGGTCGTGGACCCCGTACGCGAGCACGCCCGCCGCGACCACGACCAACAGGCCGCCGGTCCACTTGAAGAACTTCGCGAGATCGATGCGCAGCGCGCCCCGGTAGAACAGCCAGCCCAGCAGGATCGACGTCGCGATGCCGAGCAGCACCCCGGTCAGCGGGCCCGCGCCGTCACCGGCGGCCTTCACCGACCGCCACACGAACAGCGAGGTCTCCAGCCCCTCCCGGCCGACGGCCAGGAACGCGGTGGCCACCAGCGCGCCCGTGCCCATCGCGAGGGCGGCGTCCAACTTCCCGTGCAGCTCGGCCTTCAGGTGCCGCGCGGTGCGCTTCATCCAGAAGACCATCCACGTCACCAGGCCCACGGCGACGATCGACAGGGAGCCGCCGATCGCCTCCTGCGCCTCGAACGTCAACTGGCGGGTGCCGAACTCCAGGCCCGCGCCGAAGGCCAGGCTCAGCCCGGCGGCCAGCCCCACGCCGAGCCACAGCGGCCCGAGCTTGTCCTTGTTCCCGGTCTTCACCAGGTAGGCGATGAGAATGCAGACGACGAGACTGGCTTCCAGCCCCTCGCGCAGACCGATCAGATAATTGCTGAACACGCGGATCCTCCTACGCGCTACGGGAACTACGCGAACAGCGTCCGGCCCCACCAGTCGTCCTTGTCACGGACGCCCGGCGGGACGGCGAAGACGGCCGAACCCACGTGCTGGATGTATTCGTTGAGCGAGTCGTTCCTGGCCAGCTCCCGCTGGATCGGCACGAACCCCTTGCGGACGTCCCGCTGGTACGCCAGGAAGAACAGTCCGGCGTCGAGCCGGCCCAGCCCGTCCGTGCCGTCCGTGAAGGAGTAGCCGCGGCGCAGGATCGTCGCGCCGCCGTTGGTGTCCGGGTGCGCGAGGCGGACGTGCGCGTCCGGCTTCATCGCCTTCAGGAACGGCTCGTCGCGCTCCTTGGACTTGCCGACGGGGGCGCCCTCGCCCTTGTCGCGGCCGATGATGTCCTCCTGCTCCCGCAGGGAGGTGCGGTCCCAGGTCTCGATGTGCATCCGGATGCGCCGGGCGACCAGGTACGAGCCGCCGGCCATCCAGTCGGAGCCGTCGGAGGGGCCCGCCCAGACGAACTTCTCCAACGCCTCCCGGTCCGTGCCCGAGACGTTCCGGGTGCCGTCCTTGAAGCCCATCATGTTGCGCGGGGTCTGCGCGTCCGGGGTCGTCGAGGAGGTCTTGCCGAAGCCGAGCTGGGACCAGCGCATCGCGATCCTGCCGAAGCCGATCCGGGCGAGCTGGCGAATGGCGTGCACCGCGACCTGCGGATCGTCGGCGCACGCCTGGACGCACAGGTCGCCGCCGGAGCGGGCCGCGTCCAGGTTGTCGCCCGGGAACAGCTCCAGGTCCACCAGGGCGGCCGGGCGCCTGCCCTCCAGGCCGAAGCGGTCCTTCGCGAAGAGGCCCGGGCCGAAGCCGACGGTCAGGGTGAGCCGCGAGGCCTTCAGGCCCAGCGCCTCGCCCGTGTCGTCCGGCGGAGCCTCCGGCAGACCGCCGAAACCGCCCTCGCCGACCGGCAGCCCGGCCGTCATCAACCGGGCCGCCCGCGTCCACTCCTTGAGGAGCGCGACGAGTTCGGCCCGGTCCTTCGTCGTCACGTCGAAGGCGGCGAAGTGCAGACGGTCCTGGACGGCGGTCGCGATCCCGGCCTGGTGCTCGCCGTGGAAGGGCACGGCCGCCCCCGAGGAGGCGGCCGGCACCACGTCCGTGCCACCGCCGAACACCGCCACCGCACCGCCGGTCGCGGCGGCGCCGAGCGCCAGCCCGGCGCCGCCCCAGCCCAGCACGGCGCGCCGCGAGGGCGCGGCGGGGCCGCCACCGGTCGGCGCGCCGGCCTCCGGGCCGTCGGCGCGCGGCCCGTCGCCGGGCTGCGGCTCCGGCATTCCCGCCGGCTGGGACTTCGACTCCGCCATCCTCGTACTCCCGTCCGCTCCGCTGTTCTCCCTGGTTACTTCGCGACCGAGGCGGCGAGCTTCGAGAGCGGCTCGGCCAGCGCGTTGACCGCGTCCGAGAGCTCCTTGCGCTCCGCGTCGCCGACCTTGTCGTACGAGACGAAGTCGTAGCCCGTCTTGTCGGCGCGGTACTTGTCCAGCAGCGTGTTCAGCGCCGCGAACCGGGTGTCCAGGGTCTTCGCGAGTTCCGGGTCGTTCTTCGCGGCGACCGGCTTCAGCAGCTGGTAGGCCTTCTCCGCGCCCTCGACGTTGGCCTTGAAGTCGACCAGGTCGGTGTGGCTGAAGAACTCCTCCTCGCCCGTCACCTTGCCGGTGGCGACCTCGTCCAGCAGCTCCTTGGCGCCGTTCGCCATCGAGGTCGGGGTGATCTCGGCCGTGCCGACCTTCTTCTGCCACACGGTGAGGTCGGCCATCAGGGTGTCAGCGAGCTTCTTCTCCGGCTCGCCGAGCTTGCCGTCCTTGAACACGGCCTTCTCCAGCGTGTGCCAGCCGGTCCACTCCTGGTTGGCCTCCAGGTCGGCCTCGCGGAGGTCGACCTTCGGGTCCAGGTCGCCGAAGGACTCGGCGACGGGCTCGGTGCGCTCCCAGCCGATGCGCGAGACGGCGTACGCCTTCTTCGCGGCCTCGACGTCGCCGGCCTTGACCGCATCCGCGAAGGCCTGCGCCTTGGGGAGGGTCTCGTCGGCCTGCCCCTGTACGTACTTGCGGTACTCGGCGACCGCGGCGTCCATCTCCGGGCTGCGCTTGGCGACGGCGCCGCCGCCGGTGGCCTTGACCGCCTGGCGGATGCCGTCACCCTTCATGCCGGGCTTGCAGGCGATCTCGTAGTCGCCCGCCTTGATCTCGGCGGTGATGGAGGCCTTGGTGCCGGGGCCGATGTTCTCGCGCTCGGCGACGATCCGGTCGTCGGGGAAAAGGACGTAGACCTCGGTGACCTTGGAGCCCTTGTTCTCGACGTCGACCGTGATCTTGCCGGCGGGGAACTCCTTCTTGGAGACCTCACAGGCGCTGTCCGAGGCGGCGACCTTGATCGCGCCGTCGCCGCCGGCGTCGCCCTTCTCCGCGCAGCCCGTGACGGCGGTGAGCGTGGCCACGACGGCGGCCGCGGCGAGAACGGTGAGGCGAGCGGGTCGCATGGAGGCTCCTGGCGAGGTAAGGGCTGGTGAGGCGGACCTAACTTAACCGAGGCTTACCTCACTCATACCCGACAGTCCAGTGATACA
The DNA here is from genome assembly GCF_041431415.1 of Streptomyces sp. NBC_00513. Taxonomy (GTDB): domain Bacteria; phylum Actinomycetota; class Actinomycetes; order Streptomycetales; family Streptomycetaceae; genus Streptomyces. The sequence goes on along the minus strand of NZ_CP107845.1, from coordinate 2,612,769 downwards.
GCTCTCACCTTCCACCGCCGGACACGAGGCCGTCACGACCCCTCCATGACGACCCCATGGCCGGGTCAAGCCGGGGTCAAGCGGGGCTTCGCGTCCCGCGCGACGGAAGGCGCCGGCCCGGCCGCCGCACGGCCCGTGATCATCACCGACAGGCCGGGGCAGGCGGCTCAGCCGCGGACCGGAACCACGAGCGGCGCCCCGCCGCGCGGGTGCGGGAACACCTCCACCGGCTGCCGGTAGACCCGGCTCAGCAGGCCGTCCTCGAACACCTCGGACGGCGGCCCGTCCACCGCGATCCGCCCGTCGTGCAGGACCGCCACCCGGTCGGCGTACGCCGCCGCCAGGCCCAGGTCGTGCAGGACGACGACCACCGCGTCCCCGGCCGCGGCCCGCTCCCGGCAGATCCGCAGCACCAGCTCCTGGTGGCGCAGGTCCAGGGCGGCGGTCGGCTCGTCGAGCAGTAGCAGCGGGGCCCGTTGGGCCAGCACCCGGGCGAGCGCGACCCGGGCGCGTTCGCCGCCGGACAGCGCGGAGAACGGGCGGCCCGCGAAGTCGGTCACCTCGGTCGCGGCCATGGCCCGGGTCACCGCCTCCTCGTCGTCCTCCTCCAGCGGGGTGCCGGCCCAGGGCGCGCGGCCCATTCGTACGACGTCCTCCACCGGGAAGGGGAAGGACAGCGCGGCCGACTGGGGGAGCACCGAGCGGCGCAGGGCCAGATCGGGCGCCGACCAGTCACCCACCGGGCGCCCGTCGATCCGTACGGTCCCCGACGCGGCCGGCAGGTCGGCGCAGAGCGCGGCCAGCAGCGTGGACTTGCCCGCGCCGTTCGGTCCCACCAGGGCCAGCACCTCGCCGGCCCGGGCGGTCAGGTCGATGCCGGCGAGCACCTCGCGCTGCCCGAGACGCACGTGCAGGTCCACGGCCTCGGCGTACGGCGTGCCGGGCTCGGGCCGGACGGGGATGCTCCGGCGGGTCCGGCGGAAGAGGGTGATCACGCCCAGCCTCCCTGCTTGCGTCGGGTCCGGCGCAACAGCCAGAAGAAGAACGGGCTGCCGATGAGCGCGGTCAGCACGCCCAACGGCAGTTCGGCGGGCTGCGCGAGCGTCCGCGCGGCCAGGTCGCCCGCGACCAGGACCACGGCCCCGGCGAGGGCGCTGCCCGGGACCAGGAAGCGGTGACCGGGGCCGTTCGCCATCCGCAGCAGGTGCGGGACGAGCAGCCCGACGAAGGTGATGATGCCCGCCACAGCCACGGCCGCCGCGGTCAGCAGCGCGACGACCAGGATCAGGGCCAGCCGCAGCCGTTCCACGTCCACGCCGAGGTGCCGGGCCGGTCGCTCGCCCAGGGACAGCAGGTCGAGCTTGCGGGCGTGGAAGGGGGCGACGAGCAGGCCGGCGAGGGCGCAGGGCAGGACGGCGAGCACCTTGGGCCAGGTGGCCTGGGCGAGGGAGCCGAGCTGCCAGAAGGTGATCTGGTTGACCTGGCCGCTGTCCGCGAAGAAGACGAACAGGCCGATCAGGGCGCCCGCGAAGGCGTTGACGGCGATGCCGGTCAGGATCAGCGTGACGACCTCGGTCCTGCCGCCGTTGCGGGACAGCAGGTACACGGAGCCGACCGTGATCAGACCCGCCACGAAGGCGCAGGCGGTGACGGTCCAGTTCCCGAGGAAGGTGAGACCCAGTCCGATCGCGGCGACCGCGCCGACGGCTGCGCCCGCCGAGATGCCGATGACGCCCGGCTCGGCGAGCGGGTTGCCGAACACCCCCTGCATCAGGGCGCCGGCGCAGCCGAGACTGGAGCCGACCAGCAGGGCGAGCGCGACGCGGGGCAGCCGTACGTTCCACAGCACGCTCTCGCCGACCCGGTCGAGGGCGGCCCCGCCGAGGCCCACGCGGTGCTGCACGGAGGCGAGTACGTCCCCGACGGGGATCCGGTACGCGCCCACGCCCGCGGAGACCAGCGCCAGCACGACCAGCGTCACGACCAGGGCGACGGTCAGGATCAGGGCGGTGGGCAGCCTGCGGGCAGGACCCTTCAAGGGCGCGGCGGGCGCGGCGGGCGTCGCGGGCGTCACGGTCGGCGTCGAGGAGCCGCCCGCGCGCGGGGGCTCGTGGGAGACGGTCACATCAGGCCTTGCCGTAGAGCTGGGAGATCAGGGAGGTGAGGACCTGGTCGGTACGGGGGCCGTAGTTGAGGAGCACCCCGTCGTCGACGGAGACCACGCGGCGGTCCATGCCGGCCGGCGTCTGGGCCACACCGGGGATCTTCACCAGGCCGTCCACGCCGCCCACGGACTCCAGGCCCTTGCGCATCACCAGGATCGCGTCGGGCGCCGCCGCCGCCAGCGCCTCGCTGGTGATCGGGGTGAAGTCCTTGCCGAGCCCGGACTCCTTGCCGGTGTCCACGGCGCCGGCCGCCTCCAGCAGCGAGGCCGCGCCGGAGTCGGAACCGCCCAGCAGGTAGACGGAGGCGGTGCCGCGCAGGTAGTGGAAGGCCACCCGGGGCCTCTTGCCGGCCGCGGAGGCGGGGATGCCCTCGCGGGCGGTGGCGATCCGGTCGGCGGTGCGCCCGTTGAGCCGGGTCCCGGCGTCCTTGACGCCGAGCGCGCCGGCGACGGTGTCGATCCGCTTCCGTACGTCGTCCAGCGTCTTGGCGGGGGCGACGACCAGCAGCGGGATGCCCGCGTCGCGGATCTGCCCGATCGCCTCGGCGGGTCCGGTGGTGGTCTCGGCGATCACCAGCGTGGGACGCAGCGACAACACGCTCTCGGCCGACACGTCGTGTGCCCGTGTCACCACCGGCAGCTTGGCGGCCTGTTCGAAGGTGGCGGTGATGTCCCGCGCGACGACCCGGTCGCCGAGCCCCAGGGTGTGGACGATCTCGTTGAGGCTGCCGGTGAGCGGGACCACGCGGTCCGCCGAGGCGATGGTCACCGATGTGCCGTCCGCCGAGGGCACGGTCACCGGGAGGGCGGGCGTCGGTGACGGGGTGAGGGGTTCCACCCGGTCGGGGGCGGCCGCCGCGGCGCCGGTGTGGGCGGGGGAGCCCGCAGGGGTGGCCGTACCTCCGCAGCCCGTCAGCGCGGTGAGTGCCAGGGCCAACGAGGCCGCGACGGACGCGAGACGGGGGAAGCGGGATGACGCGGCGGGCGTAGGCACGAAGGCACCGTCCTGATCGTCCGACTGGAGTTCTTGAATGTTCTTCAAAGTTCTGGCGACCGGGGGGTTCCCCCCCCGGCAGCAGGTAGCTTAGGTTAGCCTAACCTTATTGGCCAGACCCTGGAGGGGCCCGTCATGCCCGCAAGACCTGTCCGTGCGTTCGCGGTCGCCGTGTTGGCGGCCATGTTGGGGGCCCTGCTCCCGGCCACCGCCGCCCAGGCGGCCGACCGCACCGTGCAGGGAGGGCGACTCGACTGGGGCATCAAATCGTCCTTCCAGAGTTATGTCACGGGCCCCATCTCGAAAGGCGGATTCAAGCTGAAGAGCGGCGCCGCCACCGTCGGCGGCAGCCTGTTCCGCTTCCACTCCGCGACCGGCTCCTACGACCCCGACTCCGGCTCCTTCGGCGCCGCGTTCACCGGCGGGGTCACCTTCCAGGGCCACCAGAAGTCCGACGGGTCGTACGAACTCGACCTCACCGTCAGCCGCCCCACCGTCAAGATCTCCGGCGGCCGCGGCACCCTCTACGTGGACGTCGCCGGCAAGGCCAAGGACACCGGGGCCGTCAGCACGGCCTCCCAGGTCCCCTTCGCCACCCTCGGCCTCGCCGGCATCGACATGAAGGGCGGCGGCAGCCCGATCGCCCTCACGAACGTCCCGACCACCCTGACCGCGGAAGGCGCGAAGTCCTTCGCCGGCTACTACACCGCCGGCACCCGACTCGACCCGATCTCGCTGTCCGTCGACGTCAAGGCCCCCGCCGAGCAGAGCGCGACGCCCGGTACGCAGGCCGGCGCCCCGGCCCGGAGTCCGCAGGCTCCGCAGGCCGCGGGCGCCTTCACCGACGCCGCCGTCGACTGGGGCGTCCGGCGCACCTTCCGCGAGTACGTCACCGGCTCCGTCGGGCAGGGCAAGTGGACCCTGGCCGAAGGCGCCCAGGACGGCGGCGCGCTGTTCCGCTTCCCGCAGGGCAAGGGCACGTACGACGGCGGGAAGGGCACCCTTGACGCGGCGTTCGCCGGCACCGTCCGGTTCACCGGCGCCCACCTCGACCTCACCCTCGGCAAGGTGAACGTCAAGGTCGACGGCGGCAAGGGCGTCCTCACCGCCGACGTCGTCACCCCCACCGAGACCAGGAACGCCGTCGCGCTCGTCGAGTTCGACGCCAAGGCACTCAAGACCGAGGGCGGCCTCGCCACCCTCACCGAAGCCCCGGCCACCCTCACCGAGGGCGGCTCCCAGGCCTTCAACGCCATGTACAAGGCCGGCACCGAGATGGACCCCGTCTCGCTCTCCGTCGCCCTCGACGCCAACGCCAAGCTTCCCGCCCTGCCCGACCTGGGCTCCACGGCCTCGCCGTCGCCCTCCCGGGCGCCCGCGGCCGCCGCCTCCCAGGCGCCCCCGAAGGCCGAGGCCGAGAAGGACTCGTCCGTCGGGCCGTACGTCGCCCTCGTCCTGGTCCTGCTGGGCCTGGCCGCCGGCGCGATCTTCCTCGTCCTGCGCAAGCGCCGTACGGCCGCGTCCGGTTCGGAGCCCTCGGGCTCCGCCGACGCGCAGCCGTGACACCCCCGCCTCGCCCGCACCCCGCCACACCCCCCGTCGCCCCCGTTGCCCTTTCAGGAGTACTCAGTCATGTCGTCCCACCGCCGACCGATCGCCATCGCGGCCGCCATCGCCACCGCCGCCGCCCTCGGCGCCACCGCCCTCGTCCTGCCCGCGACGGCGGCGGTCTCCGCCCCGGCCGCCGTCGCCGCGGACTCCACCGCGCCGTGGCCGATCGTCAAGGGCACCCTCGACTGGGGTGTGAAGGAGACCTTCCGCACCTACGTCACCACCGTCGCGAAGGGCGAGATCACCGTCGCCGACGGCGCCACGAAGAACGCGGACGGCACCTTCCGCTTCGGCGCCCCCACCGGCCAGTACATCCCCAGCGGCGCCCACATCGTGACCGCCGCCTTCAAGGGCAGCGTCACCTTCAAGTCGACCGCGCACCACTTCGAGATCACCCTGAGCAACCCGCGCTTCGACACCGGCACGAGGAAGCTCGTCGTCGACGTGAAGAAGAACGGCACGCTCACGCAGAACGTCCCGTTCGCGACCGTGGCCTTCGCCGGCCCGCAGATGGACAAGTTGGGGACGGTCCTCACCGCGGAAGCCGCCGAGCAACTCGACTACCCGGGCTACAAGGACCAGCCGGGAGACGCGCTGACGGCGGCCCTGGAGTTCGGCAAGCCCCCGGTCGACCCCAAGCCCTCGACCTCCACGGACCCCAAGCCGTCCACGTCCACGGACCCCAAGCCCTCGACCTCCACGGATCCCAAGCCGACGACCTCGACGAAGCCGACGACGTCCACGGGCCCCAAGCCGTCCACCTCGACGGGCCCCAAGCCCTCGACCTCCTCCGGCGCCCCGGCCGACGGCGCCCAGCAGATCCGGAGCGGCAGGCTCAAGTGGGGCGTCAAGGCGTCCTTCCGCAAGTACGTCCAGTCCGCGGGCTCCATCACCCCGGCGGGCGGCGCCGTCGCGAGCGACGGCACCTTCTCCTTCGCCGGGGGCAAGGGCACCCTCGACACGAAGAAGGGCAAGCTGAATGCTTCCTTCGAGGGCAACCTGCGCTTCCAGTACGCGGCCCACGGCATCGACATGACCTTCGGCAATGTCCGCATCGACACCCAGGGCGCCAAGGGCACCCTGGTCCTGGACGTGAAGACCGCCGCCGGCACGAAGACCAACGTCCCCTTCGCCACGCTCGACCTGGCGAAGGCCGACTACAAGACCGGCAAGGGCCTGCTCGCCCTGAACGGCGTCCGCACGGCACTGACCGAACAGGGCGCCGCCGCGTTCCTCCGGGAGCCTTCCACCACCCCCGTCTACCAGGACGGCTACGCGCCCGGTGACCGGATCGACGACGTCAACCTCACCGTGTCCGTGGACAAGGACGTCACCGCCCCCGACGCCACCGGCGGCTCCACCACCGGCGGTTCGACCTCGGGCGGCACCGGCACCACCGGCGGTACGGGCACGGTCGGCGGTGGCACCGTCGGCGGTGGCACCGTCGGCGGGAGCGCGGGCGGCAACCTCGCCTCCACCGGCGCCGAGATCCCGGCCGGAGCCCTGCTCGGAGCCTCCGGCGCGGTCATCGCGGCCGGCGCCGGCGCCGTCCTCATCGCCCGCAGGCGGCGCGTGACCCAGGGCTGAGCCATGCTTGAATGCCCGCGTGAACGATCTCGACGTGCTCAAGGTCTTCTGCGCGGGCGACGGCCGGTACGGCAACCTGCTCGGAGTCGTCCGCGACGGCCGCACCTGCCCGGATGACGCGTCCCGGCAGGCGCTGGCCGCCGAACTCGGCTACAGCGAGACGGTGTTCGTCGACGACCCCGAACGCGGGGTCGTCGACATCCGCACCCCCGGCGCGCGGCTCGCCTTCGCCGGGCACCCGCTGGTCGGCCTCGCCTGGCTGCTCGACATCGAGGAACTCCAGCCGCCGGTCGGCTCCGTCTGGGCCCGCGACGACGGCGAGTTCACCTGGATCACCGCCCGCCCCGAATGGGTCGAGGGCAAGCGCACCGAGCAGTACGCCTGCGCCGCCGAGGTCGAGGAACTGCCCGCCCCGCCGCCGGGCGAGGGCTGGTTGTACGCGTGGGCGTGGGAGGACGAGGCCGCGGGCCGGATCCGGGCCCGCGGCTTTCCGCGCCGCCCCGACGGCGTCGTCGTCGAGGACGAGGCCACCGGCTCGGCGGCGATCCTGCTCACCGCCCAACTGAACCGCGCGCTGAACATCACCCAGGGCGCCGGCTCCCAACTCCTCACCGCCCCCGGCCCGGACGGCACCGTCGAGATCGGCGGACGCGTGCGCTTCGCCCCCGCCGGGAACCGGCCCCCCGGCCGGAACTGAGCACCCGACCGGCCCGATCGAGTGCCGCGGCCCCCGGACACGGGGAAGGGGCGGACCCCGGCGGGCCCGCCCCTTCCCTCTCGTGCACCGGTCGGCCCCGGACGTCGCTCACGCGCTGAGCGGGAACTCCTGGCCCAGCTCGCGGAAGACGGCCCCGTTGAAGTCGAAGGCGCGCTTGCACTCGTCGATGATCCGCTGCTTCTCCAGATCGTCCGCGGAGATCGCGTCCAGCAGCTCGCGGTAGGTGCGCTTGAAGGCGGCCGGGTTGGAGATGTCCGCGAACACGTAGAAGCGCACGCCGTCGCCCTTGCGCTCGAAGCCCCAGGTGCGCTCGGCCTTGTCCCGGATGATCTGCCCACCGGACAGGTCGCCCAGGTAGCGGGTGTAGTGGTGGGCCACGTAACCGCCCGGCCAGTCGGCCGCGCACTCGGCCACCCGGGCCGCGTACGCCGCGGTCGCCGGCAGCGCCACCAGCGACTCGCGCCACCCGGGGCCGCGCAGGTGCGCGAGGTCCCGCTCGATCTCCGCCAGGCGCATCAGCTCGGGCCGGATGAACGGCCCGGCGACCGCGTCGTCCTTGAGGGACTCGGCCGCGTCCTCCAGGGCCCGGTACACGAACCACAGCTGCTCGGTGTAGCGGGCGTAGGCGTCGACGCCCAGCCGGCCGCCGAGCAGATCGCTCATGAACGTCGAGGTCTCGGCCTCTGTGTGCTGCTCGTGCGAGGCGACACGGATGACCGTGGAGAAGGCGTCCAACGCGGACCTCCGAGTGATCGGGGGATGAGAAAAGGCGTGGCGGCATCGCCGCCACACCTCGATCCTCGTACTTAGGCTTGCCTAAGTCAATGTGTTCCCGACGTCTTGTCGGTAAAAATTCGCCCGGCCCCGAGGCCTCCCACTAGGGCAGCGTCAGGATCTCCGCTCCCGTGTCGGTCACGACCAGCGTGTGCTCGAACTGCGCGGTCCGCCTGCGGTCCTTCGTGACGACCGTCCAGCCGTCGTCCCACATGTCGTACTCGTGGGTGCCGAGCGTGAGCATCGGCTCGATCGTGAAGGTCATGCCGGGCTCGATGACCGTGGTGGCGTGCGGGCTGTCGTAGTGCGGGACGATCAGGCCGGAGTGGAAGGACGTGCTGATGCCGTGCCCGGTGAAGTCCCGGACCACGCCGTAGCCGAAGCGCTTCGCGTACGACTCGATGACCCGACCGATGATGTTGATCTGCCGGCCGGGCTTGACCGCCTTGATGGCGCGGTTCAAGGACTCGCGGGTGCGCTCCACCAGCAGGCGCGACTCCTCGTCCACCTCCCCGCACAGGTAGGTGGCGTTGTTGTCGCCGTGGACGCCGCCGATGTACGCGGTCACGTCGAGGTTCACGATGTCGCCGTCGCGCAGGACGGTCGAGTCGGGGATGCCGTGACAGATGACCTCGTTGACGGAGGAGCACAGGGACTTGGGGAATCCCCGGTAGCCGAGCGTCGAGGGATAGGCCCCGTGGTCGCACATGTACTCGTGGGCGACCTTGTCGAGCGCGTCGGTGGTCACCCCCGGCGCGATGTGCTTGGCGGCCTCCTCCATCGCCTGGGCGGCGATCCGGCCGGCGATGCGCATGGCCTCGATGGTCTCGACGCTCTGCACCTCCGGTCCGGTGTACGGAGTGGGCGCGGGCTTGCCCACGTACTCGGGCCGGCGGATGTTTCCGGGAACGGAACGGACGGGAGAGAGCTCGCCTGGTACGAGCAGCGACTGGCCAGACATGCAGGCGAGTGTATCCAGCGGTGATGGGGCAAGCTGGCGACAGAGAGCGGTACGAGAGGAGCCCGAGGACGATGGCCCTGTTCAAGAAGCGCCAGGTCGGCAAGCCCGGCGAGTGGTACTACTGCCTGGTCCACAAGAAGGTCGAAGAGGGCCCCGACTGCCCGGCGAAGGACCGTTTCGGCCCCTACGCCACGCCCGAGGAGGCGAACCACGCCATGGAGACGGCGCAGGAACGCAACCTCGAATGGCAGAACGACCCGAAATGGAACGACAAGACCCGCGAAGCGGGCGAGGAAACCCCCTGAGGCGCCCCCCGAGGCAGGCCCCCCGAGGCAGGGGGGCGAGGCGGGCCGGCGGGGCGGCACCCCCCTCGGGCGGTGCCCCTCACCAGCGGCCGGGCGGCGGGGCGGTCAACTGATCGGCCAGCCGCGCCAGCCGGTCCCGGAACCGCCGCGAGCCACGCCGGTCCGGCGGACCGTTCTCCCCGGCCGCCGCACTGACCAGGTGCTGCACCGTGTCCAGGTCCAGCTCGGCCGCGGCACCCGGCACCGACAGCGCCTCGTGCGCCAACGTCCCCAGCTCGGGATCCCCGCCGTCCAGGGACAGCACGGTCGCCCCGGCCCGCCGCGCGTCGTGCACCCGCTCCAGCAGCCCCGCGCCCGGCTCCTGCGGAGCCACCACCAGCACCGTGTGCCCGCGCCGGGCCGCCTCCAGCCGGCTCAGCCCCACGGACAGGTGCGGCGGCTCGCCCGGCAGCACGCGGTGTCGCACGAGCGTCGGCGCCAGCTCCGGCAGCCCCGACCACGCCGCCTCGTCCACCAGGTGCGCGGCCATGTGCCACGGCTCGTACTGCTCCGTACCCACCAGCAGCAGGCTCCCGCCGGACGGAACCACCGCGCGCCGCAACGAGCCGGCGAAACCCCGGGCGGCACCCGGCCACCGCGTGCCGGCGAGAACCTCGCGCAACAACGCCACCCTCACGGCATCCATGGCGGGCATCCTGCACCACGGAAAGGACGCGCGGGTGCGATACCGGCGGCTCCCGTCCGTTCGACTGACGCGTACTCGGCAGTACTCTCGCCCCCATGACTTCCTCAGACAGCACGCAGAAGCCGCCGGCCAAGGACCCCCGGGACCTCCCCGACGTCTCCGGCCTGGTGGTCGGCGTCCTCGGCGGCACCGGCGACCAGGGCCGCGGCCTCGCCTACCGGTTCGCCCGCGCCGGCCAGAAGGTGATCATCGGCTCGCGCGCCGCGGACCGCGCGCAGACCGCGGCCGAGGAGCTCGGCCTGGGCGTCGAGGGCGCCGACAACGCCGACTGCGCCCGGCGCAGCGACATCGTGATCATCGCGGTGCCGTGGGAGGGCCACGCCAAGACCCTCGAAGCACTGCGCGAGGACCTCGCCGGCAAGCTCGTCGTGGACTGCGTCAACCCGCTCGGCTTCGACAAGCAGGGCGCCTACGCCCTCCCGGTCGAGGAGGGGAGCGCCGCCCAGCAGGCCGCGGCCCTGCTCCCCGACTCCCGGGTCACGGCCGCCTTCCACCACCTCTCCGCGGTGCTGCTCCAGGACGAGACGGTCGAGGAGATCGACACCGACGTGATGGTCCTCGGCGAGTCCCGCGCCGACACCGACCTCGTCCAGGCCCTCGCCGCCCGCATCCCGGGCATGCGGGGCGTCTTCGCCGGCCGCCTGCGCAACGCCCACCAGGTCGAGGCCCTGGTCGCGAACCTCATCTCCACCAACCGCCGCTACAAGGCCCACGCGGGCCTGCGCGTCACGGACGTCTGAACCGACCCGCGCCCCCTCCGCGCCCCGTCCGGCGCGGCCGACCCCGAGCGGCACCGCTCGTACGGTCAGCCGCGCCGGCCGGCCCGCACGTCCAGCGGGCCCAGCCGCGCCACGACGCCCTGGTGGAACCGCGCCACGGCGTCGTCGACGCTGCGGATGAAACCCGACTCCGTGTTGCCCCGGGTATTGCCCATCCCCTTGATGAGCGTCAGCCGGAACCCGGACACCGGCGCCCCGTCCCTGGGCAGCAGGTTCCCCGGCTCCGGCCGCAACCGCTCCAGGGTGCCGCGCGCCCCGCTCCCGCCCTCGACCAGGCTCTCCACATGGAGATCCGCCGGCGCCTCGGCCAACATCCGGACCAGTTTCTTCACCGACACCAGTGCGGTGGGCCCCTCCGGGGCGGGGACGTCCGTCGAGGTCCGCACCTTGCCCGTCCTCAGATCGGCGGTCACCGCGATGACACCGCTCGTGCCGTCGACCCGCAACTCCGCCGAGAGCCGGCCGTCCACGCACAGGGTCTCGGCCGCGGCGAGCCGGCGCTCCCGAGGATCGCTGCCCCGCCGGGCCCGCTGCACCGGGAGGGCCTTTTGGCCCAGCTCTCCGCCCAGGCGCAGGCAGACCTGACGGATCAGCCGTTCCCAGCTCTCCACCACGTCGACGGCCCGCTCGTCGCCCATGTTGAGGGTCTCGTCCTCGATGCCCTTGCGGACGGGTACCCAGGACGGTCCCATGTTCTGGAACCCGTGACAGCCGGAGTTCTCGTGCCGGAGGTACTCCAGCAGTTCCTGGAGGAGCCAGGCATGCGCGGGGTTGCCCACGCCCTCGTGGCGGATCAGGAGCTGGGCCTGGTGGGCCACCTCCGCCCACGACAGGTGCCAGAGGTCGACCTTGTGCTTGCGACGCCCGTCGATCTTGACGTCGACCACGGGGGCGCCGTCGAGGGCCACGTCGTTGGAGAGCGTGATGACGGCCTCGTAGCCGCGCCGCGCGGCGATGTCCATGTACGCCTGCACCTGCTCGGCCCGGAGTGGGTTCCCGTTGGTCTTCGTCTCCACGAGCGCGGTCCAGAGCTTGCCGGCGCGCTCGATCCGGATGACGCCGTCCGGCCGGCGGGGGGCGTCGCCGTGGGGCAACGACACCTCCGTGAAGGTCTGCGTCCGTCCGGCGGGGGCGCCGAAGGCGGCCGTGAGCCGCCGGCCCAGCTCGGGCACCTGCGTCATGACGGAGAGCAGCACCGAGGTCGCCCGCACCTCCCGCTCCCGGTCGCTCTTGAGGGTGGGGACCGGGAAGAGCCGGGCCGGCTGCCAGGAGTCGTTCTCGGCCAGGGACTTCCTGGCCACCCTGGGCAACGTGACCTTCTTCCTGGTCGTCGGGGCGCCCCTGGTGACGGACCCGTCCCGGCCGCGGGACTGCGCGGGGACGCCGGCGACCGCGGGAGCGTCCTCGGCCGGTCCGGCGTGCGCGGCGGGCTCGATCGGGGCGGGAGCCGCGCCGGCCGTCGTGGTCACGGGTCCGGCGGGGAACGGGCCCCCGGCGGGCGTCCTCGTCCCCCGCGCCGTTTCCCCCGCCGTGCTCGGGGCCGGGGCCGGGGCCGTGGCCGTGCTCGGGGTCGTGTCCGGGGCCGTGGGGGAGTCCTCGCCGTCCTCGCCCTCCTCGACGACGGAGATCCCGAACGCCGTGGCGAGGCCGGCCAGGCCGGTCTCGTACCCCTGCCCCACGGCCCGGAACTTCCACTCCCCGCCCCGCCGGTACAACTCGCCGAAGACGAAGGCGCTCTCCACGCTCGCGTCGTCGATGGAGAACCCGACCAGTGGCTCACCGGAGCGGTCCGCGACCGTCATCCGCAGGTCGTCGAGGTCCCCGAAGCAGGCGTCACCGTACTGGCTCGCCGCCACCACGATCCGCGCGATGTCCGCCGGGACGGCCGTCAGGTCCAGTCCGATGCGGTCCTCGTCGCCGCTGCCGGTCGGTGTCTTCCCGAGCAACTGGACGCTGCCGTCCTCGGCCGCGGGACGGTTGTAGAAGTAGAAGTCGTCGTCCGAGCGGACCTTGCCGTTCGTGCCGAGCAGGAACACGGACACGTCGGCGTCGCCGGCGCCCGACGCGCTGGTCCACCCCAGACTCACGACCACGGCCCCGGCGTCCTGGCCGAGGGCGGTCAGACTGACGTTCGCACCCTTTGTCATCTCCCGCATGGCTTCCCCCCGGTCGTCCGGCTTCGTCCGCTCGGACGGAGCTTCGCGCACCGTATCCAGCCGGCGGACCGGCCCTCAGGCGAAGGGGGAAATGGGCGGGATGTCCCGAGGGGGTGGCGGCGACCGGCGGCGGGACGCGATGGGGGACACTGGAGGAGCCTGACCCCGTTCCGTGTCGCCGAGGAGCCGTGCCGCATGCCCCGCCTTGCCGTGTTCGCCGTTGTCGTCTGTGCCCTGTCCGTGGCCGCGGCCGTGGTCGCCTTCGTCGAGGGCAGCTTCCTCGGGATCATCTGGGTGCTGCTGGCCGGGCTGACGTCCAACATGGCCTGGTACTACGTGCGCAAGGCCAAGGCCGACAAGGCCGCCCGCGCGAACGGCTGACCGCAGCCGCAGCCGCAGCCGCAGCCGCAGCCGTCCCCGGCTTCGGGGGCGTTGCCCGGAGCCGGGCAGGACGACGGTTCAGCCCGCCGGGGTGCAGTAGCCGTCCGCGTCCTGCCAGAAGCGGTAGAGGTCGCGACCGCAGTACGTCTCGAACTCGGACACGCCGAGCGCGTCGAGGATCCCGCTGACCGCGCCGAAGAAGAACGCGTTGACCTCGGGGATCCACAGCAGCGCGAACACGCCGAGTAGGGCGAACGGCGCCAGCGGCGCCACCTGGCGGCGCACCCCGTGCGACAGCCACGGCTCGATGACCCCGTACCCGTCCAGGCCCGGCACCGGGAGGAAGTTCAGGATCGCCGCCGAGACCTGGAGCAACGCCAGGAACGCCAACGCGAAGCGGAACGGCATCGGCACCCCGTCGAGGGCGTTCAGCCAGAACGGCGCGGTGCACACGACCGCGAAGGCCACGTTCGTCAGCGGGCCCGCGGCCGAGATCAGACTGTGCTTCCAACGGCCGCTGATCCGGTCGCGTTCGATGTACACGGCGCCACCGGGCAGACCCAGACCACCGAGGATCACGAAGATCACCGGCAGCACGATGCTGAGCATGGCGTGCGTGTACTTCAGCGGGTTCAGGGTCAGGTAGCCCTTGGCGCCGACCGTGATGTCGCCACCGTGCAGGGCGGTCCGGGCGTGCGCGTACTCGTGCAGGCACAGCGAGACCACCCACGCCGCCGTGACGAACAGGAACACCGCGAGGCCGGTGCTCGTCGAATACCCCGTCCACACGGCCCACCCGGTCACCGCCATGACGGCGACGATCCCGAGGAAGACGGAACTGATCTGCCGCTCGCCGCGGCTGCCCTGGTGACCCATGCGGCGAAACCTATCCCGGGTCCGGCGACGGGTGTCCCCCGGGTACGGCGACAATGGGCCGGTGCGTTACGTGATTCTCGGCACCGCCCAGGCCCTCACCGACGACGGCGACCCCGTCGCCGTGGGCGGGGCGCGCCTGCGCGCCCTCCTGACCGCCCTCGCCCTGCGGCCGGGCCGCACCGTGCCGGTCGAGCTGCTGGTCGCCGAGGTGTGGGACGGGGACCGGCCGGCCGACGCGCCGGCCGCGCTCCAGGCCCTGGTGGCGCGGCTGCGCCGGACGATCGGGCACGCCGCCGTGCGCTCCGGTGAGGGCGGCTACCGCCTGGCCGCCGCCCGCGAGGACGTGGACCTGTACCGCTTCGAACGGCTGGCGCGGGCCGCCGCCACCGAGCGGGACCCGGCCGCCGCCGCGGCCCTGTACGACGACGCCCTCGCCCTGTGGCGCGGCCCCGCGCTGGCCTCGCTGCCGGATCCGGCCGGGGAGTCCGCGCGCTGGGAGGCCGTACGGGCCGACGCGCGCCGGGGGCGGATCGCCGCGGCCCTCGCCCTCGGCGAGGCGGAGCGGATCCTGCCCGAGCTGACCGCGCTGTGCGCGGAACACCCGCTGGACGAGCCACTGCAAGCCCTGCGGATCCGCGCCCTCGACGCGGCGGGACGCCCGGCGGAGGCACTGGCCGCCTACGAGGGACTCCGCCGGGACCTCGCCGACCGCCTGGGCGCCGACCCGGGCCCGGAACTGCGCGCCCTCCACGCGGCCCTGCTCGCCCCGCCGGAACACCCGCACGCACCGCGGCCCCCGCACCCGGGAGCAGCCGCCCCGGCCCCCGCCCCCGAGGCGCGGCCCGGCACCGCCGGCCGAAGCCCCGCCACGCCCGCCCAAGGCCCCGCCACACCCGCCCCGCCCCCCGGCCAGGGCACCGGCCCCGGCACCGGGGGCAACCTTCGGGCCCGCCTCACCACCTTCGTCGGCCGCGAGGGCGACATCCGCGTCATCGGCGCCGACCTGGCCCGGTCCCGCCTCGTCACCCTGCTCGGGCCCGGCGGCGCCGGCAAGACCCGGCTGTCACAGGAGGCCGCCGAGGCCCACGCCGCCGCCGGCCACCCCGACGGGCGGTGGCCCGACGGGGTGTGGCTCGTCGAACTGGCCCCCGTGGACGATCCCGAGGACGTCGCCGAAGCGGTCCTGGCCGCCCTCGGGGCCCGCCAGACCAAGCTGCGCGGCGCCGCCGCCGAGGAACTGCGCGCGCTGACCGAGCGGGGCGAGGACGACCCGCTCGCCCGACTCGTCGAACACTGCGGCCGGCGCGACCTCCTGCTGCTCCTCGACAACTGCGAGCACGTCATCGCCGCCGCCGCCGTCCTCGCCGAACGGCTCCTCACGCACTGCCCCGGCGTCCAGATCCTCGCCACCAGCCGGGAACCCCTCGGCGTGCCGGGCGAATCGTTGCGCCCCGTGGAACCGCTGCCCGACCCCGTCGCACTGCGGCTGCTCGCCGACCGCGGCGCCGCGGCCCGCCCCGACTTCCGCGTCGAGGACGACCCGGCCGCCTCCGCCGAGATCTGCCGCCGGCTCGACGGCATGCCCCTCGCCATCGAACTGGCCGCCGCCCGGCTGCGCCTGCTCACCCCCCGCCAGATCGCCGACCGGCTCGACGACCGGTTCCGTCTCCTCACCAGCGGCTCCCGCACCGTCCTGCCCCGCCAACAGACCCTGCGGGCGGTCGTCGACTGGTCCTGGGACCTCCTCGACGCACCCGAACGGGCCGTCCTGCGCCGACTCTCCGTCTTCGCCGGCGGCTGCGACCTCGCCGCCGCCGAGGCCGTCTGCGCCGGCCCCGACGCGGACGCGGTCGTCGACGCGCTCGGCTCCCTCGTGGACAAGTCCCTCGTCGTCGCGGCCCCCGGCCCCGACGGCGACATGCGCTACCGGCTCCTGGAGACCGTCGCCGAGTACGCCGCCGAGCGCCTGGCCGAGGTCGCCGAGGACCGCGCCGACACCGAAAGACGCCACCTCACCCACTACCGCGAACTCGCCCGCACCACCGAGCCCCTGCTGCGCGGCCACGGCCAGCGCGCGGCCGCCGAGCGACTCGCCACCGAATACGAGAACCTCCGTACCGCGCTGCGCCGCGCCGTCGCCGCCAAGGACGTCGGCGAGGTGCTCTGCCTGCTGCACTCCCTCGTCTGGTACTGGCACATGCACGACCTGCGCGTCGAGTCCCGCCACTGGTCCGACGCCGCCGTCGCCCTCGGTCCGGACCCCTTCGCCCCGCCGATCGTCCCCGCCGAACCGGTGTACGAGCGGGTCGTCGACTCGCCCCCGCCCTACACCGGCGAACTGCTCGCCGAGGCCTGGCGCGGCGCCCGGATGATCCACCTCACCGCCCGCGACCAGAACAGCGGCAGCTGGAACGCCCCGGACGTCCGCCTCCAGGTCGAGGGCATGATCGCGGCCTACCGGCCCGGTCTGCCCCAGACCTGCCGGTTCCCCACCGCGCTGTGGATCTACGCCGTGATGATCGCCGGCGATCCGGAACTGCTCCGGCGCATCATCGACGAGACCGTCGAGACCACCCGCGCCCTCGGCTACCGCTGGGAGCTGGGCTCCGCGCTCCAGCTGCGCGCCAACGTCCGGGCGAACCGAGCCGCGTCGTTCGGCGACGCCGCCCGGGACGCCGAGGAGAGCCTCGCGGTCTTCCGCGAGCTCGGCGACGACTGGGGCTGCGCCGAGGCACTGTCCGCCCGCGCCGAAGCCCTGGAGAAACGCGGCGAGTACGCGTTGGCCGCCGCCGACTTCCGGGCCGCGATCGAGCACGCCGAGCGGCTCGGCGCCCCCGCCCAGGTCACGGTCCTGCGGGTACGGATGGCCGGCACCCTCGCCGAGGAGGGCCGGCTGGAGGAGGCGGAGGAGATCCTGACCGGGCTCCTCGCCGTCATCCGGCAGTACCGCAACGAGGCCATGCCGGCCGCCCGCATGTTCCTCGCCAACCTCTACGGCCGCACCGGCCGTCTCGTCGAGGCCCGCGCCGAACTCGACTCCCTGCGCGAGGAGTTCGCCTTCGGCGCGTACGCGATCTTCGACGGCTTCCTGCTCGGGATCCTGGCCTGGCTCGACAACAAGGAGGGCAGGCACGAGGAGGCGCTGACGCTCATCCGGGAGGCCACGACGACACTCCAGGACCCGATGGCGCTGATGGTGGCCCCGCAACAGTCGGCCGTGCACCTGCTGATCGCGGCCGTGTCCCTCCTGGGGCTCGGCGGTCCGCGTGACGCCGCCCGGCTCCTCGGTGCCTACCGGGCCCTGGTGCCGGCCGGCCACTTCCCCGTCACCACCGAACGCGAGGACGCCGCCCTCGTCGAGGAGTCGGCGAGGGCGGCGCTGGGGGACACCGGGTACGAGGCGGCGTACGCCGAAGGCGGCGGCCTCACCCTGGAGCAGGCCACCGCCCTCGTCTGAACCGTCCGCCCGCGCGAGGCCTGTCGGAGCATCGCCCCGCGCCGGCCCGGCGGACCCCGCGGGTCAGGTCTTGTTGCGGAACTTGCGGACCGCGAGCGGCATGGTGATCGCGGTGATCGCGACCGACCAGATCAAGGTCATCATCACCGAGTGGCCGACCGGGCCGCCGTTCATCAGGCCGCGCGCCGCGTCGGCCAGGTTGGACAGCGGGTTGTAGTCCGTGAAGGCCTGCAACCACCCCGGCATGGTCGCCGGGGGCGCGAAGATCGAGCTGCCGAACTGCAACGGCATCAGCACCAGCATGGCCATGCCCTGTACGGCCTGGGCCGTCTTCATGGTGAGACCCAGCAGGATGAAGATCCACATCAGCGAGGCGCCGAAGACGGCCGACAGACCGATGGCGAGGAACAGGTCCAGCACCGAGGTCTTGATCGACAGCCCCAGGATGAAGCCCATGACGAGCAGGATGGTGATGGCGACCAGCATCCGGCCGATCTCCACCACGATCTTCGCGATGAGCACCGACGAGCGGGCGATCGGCATGGACCGGAACCGGTCCATCACGCCCTTCTTGAAGTCGTCGTTGACCCCGGTGCCGACCGCCATGGCGATGTTCATGCCCATCATCGCCATCAGGCCGGGCACCAGATAGTTGACGTACTCGCCCTGATTGCCCTTGCCGGAGATCGCGCCGCCGAAGACGAACACGAACAGCAGAGTGAAGATGATCGGCATGAACAGGACGTCGAACATCGACTCGGGGTCCTGCTTGATCTGCAGGGCGTTGCGGCGCACCAGGGCGCCGATGTGCCGCAGGTTGCCCCGCAGGCCGATCCGGCCCTCGTCGGGCAGGTCGCGCGGCGCCGCGTCCGGGACGGTCGCGGTACTTTCGGGCTTGGACGTGGTGACGGTGCTCATGCCGCGACCTCCTCGGTCTGCCGGGTGGGAACGGACGCCTCGGCGGAGGGCTTCTGACCGGTGATGGACAGGAAGACCTCGTCGAGGCTGGGCAGGTGGGTGCCGAGATCGGCTATCGCGTAGCCGCGGCCGGCCAGCAGCCCGATCGCCGCGGTCAACTGCTCGTCGCTCAGGATCGGTACCAGCAGGACGCCCTCGTCCGGCACGGCCTGGGAACCGGCCACGCCGTCGAGACCGGCCTCCGCCAGCGCGCGGGCCATGCCCGGCAGATCGGAGGAGGCGACGGGACGGATCTTCAGGGTGCGGCCGCCGACCCGGGCCTTCAGCTCGTCGACCTTGCCGTTGGCGATGACCTTGCCCTTGTCGATGACCGTCAGCTCGTTCGCGAGCTGCTCGGCCTCCTCCATGTACTGGGTGGTCAGCAGCACGGTGGCGCCCTCGGCGACCATCCGCTGCACCTCGTCCCACACCTCGTTGCGGGTGCGGGGGTCCAGACCGGTGGTCGGCTCGTCCAGATACAGCACGGCCGGGCGGCCGATCATGGAGGCGGCCAGGTCGAGCCGGCGGCGCATGCCGCCGGAGTAGTTCATGACCGCCTTCTTGGCGGCCTCCGTCAGCGAGAACCGCTCCAGCAGCTCGTCGGCGCGGGACCGGGCCTCCTTGCGGGGCAGGTCCAGCAGCCGGCCGATCATGTAGAGGTTCTCCCAGCCGGACAGCTTCTCGTCGACCGAGGCGTACTGACCGGTGAGGCCGATGGTGCGGCGCAGCTGCCGGGGCTGGCGGACCACGTCGAAGCCCGCCACCGTCGCCGTCCCGGCGTCCGGGGTGATCAGGGTGGAGAGGACGCGGACCAGGGTGGTCTTTCCCGCGCCGTTGGGCCCGAGCACCCCGAGCACGGTGCCCTCACGGACATCGAGGTCCACGCCGTCGAGGGCCTTGGTCTCGCCGTAGTGCTTGACCAAGCCCCGGACCTGTACGGCGTGTGAGCCGCTCGGGGAAGTCTTGTCGTTTCGCGTCATGGACCCCATGGGACCAGCCGCCACTGACAAAGCACCGACAGCCGACCGACAGCCGACCCACACGAGCCCCCGGCCCGCCGACGAGACGTCGAGGGGCCGGGGGCGGCAGGCCTAGTGGAAGGCGTGCTCGGCCTGCGGGAACGTTCCGCCGACCACGTCCTGCGCGAACGCCTTCGCCGCGTCGCCCATGGTCTGCCGCAGGTTCGCGTACTGCTTGACGAACTTCGGCATCTTCCCGCCCGTCAGGCCCATCATGTCCGTCCACACCAGCACCTGGGCGTCGCACTCCGACCCGGCGCCGATGCCGACCGTCGGGATGTGCAGCGACCGGGTGACCTCGGCGGCCAGCTCCGCCGGCACGAGCTCCAGCACCACCGCGAAGGCGCCCGCGTCCTGCGCCGCCTTCGCGTCCCGCAGCAGCCGGTGAGCGTCCTCGTCACTGCGGCCCTGCACCCGGTAGCCCATGGAGTTCACGGACTGCGGGGTCAGACCCAGGTGGGACATGACCGGGATGCCCGACTGCACGATCAGCTCGGTCTGGGCCAGCGAACGCTCGCCGCCCTCCAGCTTCACCGCGCCGACCCCGGCCTCCTTGACCAGCCGCGTCGCACTGCGCAGCGCCTGCACGGCGCCTTCCTGGTAGGAGCCGAACGGCAGGTCGCCGACGATCAGGGCGCGGCTCGTGCCACGTACGACGGCCGCCGAAAGCAGGGTCATCTCGTCCATCGTCACGGGGACGGTGGTCTCGTAGCCGAGGTGACAGTTGCCCATCGAGTCGCCGACGAGCATGACCGGAATGCCGGCCTCGTCGAACACGGACGCGGTCATCGCGTCGTAGGCGGTGAGCATCGGCCACTTCTCGCCGCGCTCCTTGGCCAGGGCCAGGTCGCGGATGGTGATGCGGCGCGTTCCCGTGCCCCCGTACAGGGTGGGGCCGGAGGTCTCGCGGGCAGGCGAAACGACATGCGTCATGGCTGCTGCTCCTTGTGTCATCTCGAGGCGCCCTCACGGCGTCCCCGGACTTACCCCCCATGGTGGCACTCGCCGGCCCCGACACGGAAGTGGCGCGATGACCGGTCCGTCACACTCATGGCCCCTCCCGGGACGCGCCACGCCCAATGTGCGCGTTTCGTGACAAGCGGAACCCCGACCGCACGGCCGTTCGTCCTCACGGTGGTACGGCCGGCAAGGACGGCACGGATCTGCTTCGAACATCGCCTAGGGTCAAGGGGCGGGGACGGAGCGCGAGCACGGCAGCGAGGGCAGTGGAATGGCACAGGCGTACATGACGGAGACGGGAAACGGCGGCTCGGAGCCCGAGCCCTCCCGATCCGGTCTCCGACGCCGACTGGCCGACCTGCGCCGAGACCGGGGAATCTGGCGCCGGGGAAAGGTCAGCGCCGGCCTCGCCGCACTGATCTCGCTCGTGATGATCTTCCACGCCGACCTGCCGAACGACGTGGGCAACCTCGGCAGCCTCACCGAGACCTTCCTGCCCTGGCTGGGCCTGGCCGTGCCGGTCCTGCTCGTCACCGCCGTGATCCGCAAGTCGGCGACCGCCCTGCTGTCGATACTGTTGACCGCCGCGGTCTGGGCGAACCTGTTCGGCGGCCTGGTCACCGACAAGTCCGGCGGCGGCGGCAACCTGATGGTCGTCACCCACAACGTGGACGCCGACAACACCGACCCGCGCGGCACCGCCGAATCCGTCGCCGGCTCCGGCGCCGACGTGCTGGCGCTGACGGAGCTCAAGGCCGGCGTCGTCCCCGTCTACGAGAAGGCCCTGGCCGGGGTGTACAAGTACCACGCCGTCGAGGGCACGGTCGGCGTGTGGAGCAAGTACCCGCTGTCCTCCAGCGCCCCCGTCGACATCAAGATGGGCTGGACCCGGGCCATGCGCACCACCGTGGACACCGCCCACGGCCGGGTCGCCGTGTTCGTCGCCCACCTCCCCTCGGTCCGGGTGAAGCTCAACGCCGGATTCACGGCCAACCAGCGCGACAACAGCGCCGACGCGCTCGGCGCCGCCCTGGCCTCCGAACCGCTGAAGAAGGTCGTCCTGCTCGGCGACCTCAACGGCACGATGAACGACCGGGCCCTGTCCGAGGTCACGTCCCAGATGCGCTCGACCCAGGGCGCGGCGGGCGACGGCTTCGGCTTCAGCTGGCCCGCCCAGTTCCCGATGGCCCGCATCGACCAGATCATGGTGCGCGGAATCGTCCCCGACGCCTCCTGGACCCTGTCGCGCACCGGCAGCGACCACCTCCCGGTCGCGGCACGGATGACCGTCAAGGACTAGGCCGCCTCTTTCGGAACCTGCCGGATCGACAGTTCCGAGACAGAGCCCGGGCCCCCTCGTTGGCCTGGCATTCTCGCCATACCGCTTACAGATCGCCCCCGAAACGGCAGACTGCACAGCACGTTGACGCCTCGGGGGGTTCCCGTGAGCCATGCGCCGTCGTGTCCACCGGCCATCGGTGCGCCGAGCGCGGCATGTGTGACACGGGCGTGCGGGGCCCGGCCGATGTCGAGGCCCCGTGAGGCGTCACCGACACCTACCAGTACAGGATCGCGGCGCCATGACCTCTGCGACAGTCGACTTTTTCATCAGCTACACCGGCGTCAACGCCGATTGGGCGGCGTGGATCAACGACGCTCTCGAAGAAGCCGGATACCGAACCGTTGTCCAGTCGCTGGACTTCACCGCCGGCGGAAACTTCGTCGCCGACATGGACCTGGCCCTGCACCGTGCCGAGCGCATCGTCCTGGTCCTCACTCCCGCGTTCCTGAAGTCAGGGATGACGGCGGCCGAATGGACCGCTGTCTTCAGGAAGGATCCCGACGGGTCGCGCCGCCTGATCGTCCCGGTGATGGTGGAGCCCACCGCGGTGGAGGGACTTCTCGGCCCCCGCACGCGCATCTCGCTCGTCGGACTGGACTCGGACACCGCCCGTCGCACGCTCCTGGACGGTTTGCGACCCGCGCGTTCCCGCCCGCGTACCCGCGCTCCGTTTCCAGGTGCTCGATGACGGTCGACTTCTTCATCTCGTACGCCGACGACGATCTCACCTGGGCCGAATGGATCGGCTGGCAACTGGAGAACGACGGGTACACCGTCAGCCTGGGGGCCTGGGACCACGAGACCCCCGGGGGCAACAGCGTGCTGTCACGCAGCCGGGACCTGGAGGTGGCGGAACGGCTGATCGCCGTGGTCTCGCCTTCCTACCGCCTCTCGCCGCAGAGCGGCGCGGAGTGGTCGTCGTTCGTGCGTGACGATCCGGCCGGTGAAGGTCTCACCGTCGTTCCGGTGGAGGTCGAGCCCGTCTCACGCAGCGCGTTGCTGGGCAATCTCACCCCCGTGGTCCTGCACGGCCTGTCGGAGGGGCAGGCCGCGACGGCACTCCGGGAGGCCGTCACCCGGACGCGTTTGAAGCCCTCCCGGGAACCGGGGTTCCCGGGGCGCGGAGCACCGCGGTTCCCACGGCGCGCCAACCCCACCGGGGTGCGCGCCGACACGAAGTTCCTGCTGGTCCTGCTGATGTTCGACGGCGCCTTCTTCCTGTACGGCGCCACGAGATACAGCGGTGACGGGGGAAGCGCCGACCTGAAACGGGCGCTCATCGCCATCCTGGCACTCGTCTTCACCGTCGGCACCGTCAAACGATGGTTCAAGCGCCGCTTCTGACTCCCGCGCGCCCCGCCACGGCGGGTGGGCCCCCGGACGAACCGGGAGCCCGCTGCCCGCTCCCTACTCGGTGGAGGGCAGGACACGAATCAGCGCGCCGTCCTTCGAGTAGTAGGAGTACTCGCCGAGCGGAACGCCGCAGTCGCTCCGCTCATCGGTGTAGGAGATCTGCTTGCCGGTGCGCGGGTCGATGACCACCAACTGACCGTTCGCCACGACGGCGACGCCCGCTGCGTTCGCCGCGCACACGTCGATGCCGGGGAGGCTCCACAGCTTCTTCCCGTCGGCCATCGAGACGCCCAGGTCCTTCTGGACCTCGGGAGCGACTTCCTGCTTGACGGCCGCCAGGTCGGGGATCACCACGACACCGGCCTTCTCGACGAGCGTGACCTTGCGACTGGCCGGCCCGGTGTACGAAGTCCCCGTGATCTCCCAGTTCACCTTTCCGGTGGTCAGCGACCGTGACTGCAGCGCATAGGAGATCGGGTCGCCGGAGATGCGGCGGGCAAGGAACAGAGTGGATCCGTCGGACGAGGTGGCGAAGTCACCCGGTACATCGGAGAGGGAGCCGATGATGTCGTGGTCCGGGAAGGAGAACAGTTCTCGTCCGGTCGCCGGGTCGGTGACCGGTACCGAGTCCATTCCGTTCAGACAGTTGGCGCACACCCCGTCATACACCAGGACGGTGTTTCCCACGGCGCGGGGGCGAATGCCGTATCCGAGCGCTCGCGAGGTGCCGTCGGTGAGGCTGATGACCCATTCGCCGTAGGTCAGCCACTTCTCGTTCTTGGTCGCCGTGGCCTCTTGCGCGTACTGGCAGCCGGCGAATTCGTCCGTATCGGCGACCAGCGGTTTGCGCCACCGTTCTTTGTACGTCTTGGTGTCGGTGGCGACGATCGACAGCGACCTGCTCGCCGGTTCCAGCCCGGCCGCCGGCTTGTCCGTGACCTGGGCCCAGATCAGCGAGCCCGCATCGGGCGACGAGCCGATGACATCGAGGACGCAGCCACCTGCGAACCCCGCGATGCCCGCCCGTGCGACCTCTTTCCCGTTCGCCGCATGGGTGACCACGCCGTCCTTGCCGACCGACACGAAGAAATCGCGGCCCGCATACGTTTTGTCGATGTCTTCGAGCGTGGCGGATTTCGTGAAGAGCGCTTCGCCTTTCGAGCCCGGATTACCCGATTCCCCGGGACGCGCGGACGAGCCCGGAGGCGTCGCCGAAGGGGAGGAATTCGGAGAAGGGGGATTATTGGTCCCTTCTCCCTGAGAGCCACAAGAAATCACCAGAAAGAGTACTGCCGCAGCGGCAGGAAGAAATCTTTTGTGTGCCACTTTTTTACACTAGCAGCGCGATCCGGCGGATGGCCGGGAAGTTCCGAAACGGGCGACTTCTCGCGGGGACCTCGCTATCGGGGCCACCCCTCTCGGGCTCGGAGAGGGGCCGCCCGCCGAAAGTCCGTGTGGCCTACATCAGGCACCCGGATCTCGGGCACGGATCCCCCGGCCGCACCTCCCGCCGGCTACGTCCGCTCGCGCCAGCCGTTCGTGATCGGCAGTCGGCGGTCCTTGCCGAAACCCTTCGCGGAGATCTTGGTACCCGGCGGGTACTGGCGGCGCTTGTACTCCGCCGTGTCCACCATCCGCAGCGTCCGGGCGACCAGCTCGGCGTCGAAGCCCGCGGCGACGATCGAGTCCAGGCCCTGGTCGCGGTCCACGTACATCGCCAGGATCGAGTCGAGCACCGGATAGTCCGGCAGCGAGTCCGTGTCGACCTGGCCCGGGCGCAACTCGGCGCTCGGCGGCTTCACGATCGAGTTCTCCGGGATCGGCGGGGTCTCCCCCCGCTCGGCGGCGGCCCGGTTGCGGTACCGCGCGAGGCGGAAGACATCGGACTTGTAGACGTCCTTGATCGGTCCGTAGGCCCCGACCGAGTCGCCGTACAGGGTGGAGTAACCGACGGCCAGCTCCGACTTGTTGCCCGGGGCCAGCACGATGTGGCCCTCCTGGTTGGAGAGCGCCATCAGCAGCGTGCCGCGCAGGCGAGACTGGAGGTTCTCCTCGGCCAGGCCGGTCAGTCCCAGGGACCCCATGTAGGCGTCGAACATCGGCTCGATGGAAACCGTCCGGAAGTTCAGGCCGGTCCGTTCGGCCAGGTCGGCCGCATCGCCCCTGGAGTGGTCCGAGGAGTACTTGGAGGGCATCGACACGCCGTACACGTTCTGCGCGCCGATCGCGTCGCAGGCGACGGCGGCCACGAGCGCCGAGTCGATACCGCCCGAGAGCCCGATCAGGACCGAGCGGAACCCGTTCTTCAGGACGTACGCGCGCAGTCCCACGACCAGCGCGTCGTAGACCTCCTCGTCGTCGTCGAGGCGGTCGGCGTAGCCGCCGGGCACGACCGGCTCGTACGTCTCCACCGGCTCCTCGGAGAGGATCACGCGGTCGATCCGCAGCCCGTCGTCGACGACGCCCTCGGGGGCGTCGGCGCGGGCGGCCGGCAGGTCCAGGTCGACCAGCACACAGCCCTCCGAGAACTGCGGGGCGCGGGCGACGACCTCGCCGTCGGCATCCACGACGATGGAGTCGCCGTCGAAGACCAGCTCGTCCTGGCCGCCGATCATCGCCAGGTAGGCGAGGGTGCAGCCGGCCTCCCGGGCTCGCCTGCGGACCAGTTCGAGGCGCTGGTCGTCCTTGTCGCGCTCGTAGGGGGAGGCGTTGATCGACACCAGCAGGCCGGCCGCGGCGGAGCGGGTGGCGGGGACCCGGCCGCCGTCCTGCCAGAGGTCCTCGCAGATCGCCAGGGCCACGTCCACGCCCCGTACCCGGATCACCGGCTGGGTGTCGCCCGGCACGAAGTACCGGAACTCGTCGAACACCCCGTAGTTGGGCAGGTGGTGCTTGGCGAAGCGGAGGACGACCCGCCCCCCGTACAGCACGGCGGCGGCGTTCTCCGGGGAACCCGCGGGACGGCCGAGCCGGGGAGTGGCCTTCTCCGTGCGGTCCAGGTACCCGACGATCACCGGCAGCTCGCCGAGGCCCTCTGCGGCCAGCCGCTCGGCGAGTTCGCTCAGCGCCGTGCGGGAGGCTTCGACGAAGGAGCCGCGCAGGGCGAGGTCCTCTACGGGGTACCCGGTGAGCATCATCTCCGGGAACGCCACCAGGTGGGCCCCCTGCTCCGCGGAGTGCCGCGTCCAGTGGACGACGGAGTCGGCGTTCGCGGTGATCTCGCCGACGTGCGAGTCGATCTGATTCAGGGCCAGGCGAAGTTGAGGCACGGGCCCAGTGTAATCGTCTTTCTGACGCGATGTCCTGGAGCCCGGCCCCTTTTCCGTTCCCGGAGGCGGGTCAGCCGATCGGCCCGGCGAACTTCACGGGGTCGAGCAGCAATCCGGGGGAGATCTCCGCGCGGATGGTCTTGGCGCCCTTCGGCACCTCGTAGGCGGAGCTCCCGGTGGCGGTCGCGCCCGGCGCCACGGTCCCCGAGATCGCCTTGGGCATGTGCCCGTCGAAGACGGACTCGGCGGCGCGTCCCCGCTCGTCCGTGACGTCGGGCTGGACGTAGAGCACCGTGACGGGCTTCTTCGAGGTGTTGGTGATCGTGATGTCGAACTTCACCGCGTTGCCGAGGTCCGCGAAGCGGTTCTCGGATACGTACTCGACGGGCGCGGACAGGGACACCTTCAGGCCGTTCGCGTACGTGTGGCTCTCGCCGAAGGCCAGCGGGGTGCTGAACCCCGGGCCGGTGGTCGGCTCGTCGCCGGGCAGGTCGTACGGGGAGGAGAAGGACGGCGTGGGGTACGGCATGTCCCACGAGCGGCTCGGCCGGCTGTCCACGGCCTTGTCGACCTCGTTGGCGACCTTGACGGTGAAGTAGAAGCCGCCGGCCGAGGCGATCAGGCTGAGCACGCCGAGGATCGTGCCCCACACGGACATCGCCTTGCGCGGGGCGCCCCGGGAGGCGCTCACCAGGGCCGCGATGCCGAGGCCGAGGCCGGCCAGGCCGATGAGCGTGCCGATCCAGAAGAAGAACGGGGTGAGTGCCACGAGGACGGCGATCAGGCCGAGTACCAGCGAGGCGATGGCCAGACCGTTGGTCTTCTCCTGGGCGACCCCGGGGTATCCGGGGTAGCCCGGATACCCCGGAGGGATCCCGTATCCGGGCGGACCCGCGTATCCGCCGGACCCGGCGGGCGGCGGCCCGGCGAAGCCCTGGTCGGCGGGCGCGCTCCAGGGGTCGGCGGGGTCGGCGGGGGCCTGCGGCCCGGGCGCGGGGGCGCCGAAGGCGCCGGCCGGCGGGCCGGGAGTGAGCGGCGCGAAGCCCGACGGCGCCGGCGGGGCGGTGACCGGAGGAACGGTGACCGGAGGAACGGTCGGGGCGGGCGCCGGCGGGGCGTCGACGGGCTCAGGCGCCGGGGCATCGGCGGGCGTGGGCCCCTTCGTGAGGGACGGGCCCGGTGTGGGTGCGGGCGTGGGTTCCTTCGTGAGGGACGGGCCCGGTGTGGAGGTCGTGCTCGACGGCGGGCCCGGTGCGGGCGCCGCCTCGGGTATGGGCGTCCCCGCGGGCTCCGTCGGCGGACCGGTCGGGCTGCTGGGCGGGTTCGGGGGCGTGCTCATGCCTGGGGGCGTCCTTCGGGGCGTGGCGGCGATGACCCCCCACCCTGCCACGGGCCCCGACCCCCTCCAACCCGATTCCGTCTCCCGGCCGGTGGGCCGGGAGACGGAACGACGGTCACCCGAGGGGCTCTTGCCCGATCCCGCCTCCCGGACCCCCGCGAAGGAGCCGCCTGGGCCCTGTCGTCGAAGTCTCGCCTGGCCTACCGGCGCCACTTTGACGACAGGACCTAGTGTTATGAGTCATGAATTCTGTTCAGATAGCTGGCGAGGCGTTCGAGGATCTCGTCTGCGGTCTTGGTCCAGACGTAGGGCTTGGGGTCGGTGTTCCATGTGGCGATCCAGGTTCGGATGTCCTTCTCCAGGGCCTGGACGGATCTGTGGACGCCTCGCCGTATCTGCTTGTTTGTCAGCTCGGCGAACCATCGCTCCACCAGGTTGAGCCAGGACGATCCGGTTGGTGTGAAGTGCAGGTGGAACCGGGGGTGTGCCAGGAGCCAGGTCTTGATGGCCGGGGTCTTGTGGGTGGCGTAGTTGTCCAGCACCAGGTGGATTTCGAGGCCGGCCGGGACTTCCTTGTCGAGCTTGATGAGGAACTTCTTGAACTCCTCGGCCCGGTGGCGCCGATGCAGGGAACCGATCACCTTGCCGGTGGCCACCTCCAGAGCAGCGAACAGAGTGGTGGTGCCGGCCCGGACGTAGTCGTGGGTGGTCCGCTGCGGAACTCCGGGCATCATCGGCAGCACCGGCTGTGAGCGATCCAGGGCCTGGATCTGCGACTTTTCGTCGACACAGAACACCAGAGCCCGCTCCGGCGGGTCCAGATAGAGACCGACTACATCGTGGACCTTGTCGACGAAGTACGGGTCTGTCGACAGTTTGAACGACTCCGAGCGGTGCGGCTGCAGGCCGAACGCCCGCCAGATCCGCGACACGGTCGACTGCGACAGGCCCAGCTCCTTCGCCATCGAACGCGTCGACCAGTGGGTCGCGTTCTTCGGGGTGGACTCCAGCGTCCTGGAAACCAGCGCGGCCACCTGTTCGTCCGTCACCGTCCGCGGGCCGCCCGGACGCGGCATGTCACCCAGACCGGCGATCCGATACCGCACGAACCGCGCACGCCAGCGGCCCACCGCATGGGGAGTCGAGCCGAGTCGAGCCGCCACGTCTTTGTTCGAAGCGCCTTCGGTGCAGGCCAGGATGATCCGACATCTCAGGGCCCACGCCTGCGGCGTGGAACGGCGCCGCACCCACCCCTCGAGTGCGGCCCGCTCCTCGTCCGACAACGTCAACTCGGCCTTCGGCCGCCCCGTCCGCGCCATACCGCAAGCCTACACATCTGAACAGAATTCATGACTCAGAACACTAGCGGCGGTAGCCGAGCACCGTCATCATCCCGGCCTCCGCGTGGTACACGTTGTGGCAATGCAGCATCCACAGACCGGGGTTGTCGGCGTCGAACTCCGCCGTGAGGGTCCCGTTCGGCAGGATGACCGCGGTGTCCTTGCGGGCCCCGCCCGCCCCCGCGCCGAGGGCGAAGGTGTGCCCGTGCAGATGCAGCGGGTGCCACATCGTCGTGGAGTTGGTGAACTCCAGCCGGACCCGTTCGCCCGCCTTCACGGGATGCCGTCGGTCCGGCGCGTACGGCTTGCCGTCGAAGGCCCAGTCGTACGCCGCCATGCCGCCCGTGAGCCGGATCCTGATCGTGCGGTCCGCCGCCCGGGAGGCCGGTACGGCCGGTTCGGCGGCCCGCAGCGCGTCCGCCGTCAACGGCCGACCGGCCAGTTCCGCGGGCCGGGTCGCGGCGGTCGGCGGAGCCCCCGCGCCGGTGCGGAGCACCGCGAGCGCCGAGGCGTCGGCGCCCTTGCCCTCGGCGAGCGCGGTCAGCGGGAAGACCCCGTCGCCGGCGGTGACCAGGACGTCGTACCGCTCGCCCATGCCCAACAGCAGCGAGCGGGCCTTGGCGTGCTCCACCGGGAAGCCGTCGGTGTGGGTGACCGTCAGTTCGTGCCCGCCGAGGGCGATCCGGTAGGCCGTGTCCCCGCCCGCGTTGACGATCCGCAGCCGGATCCGGTCCCCGGGCCGGGCCGTGAAGACCGACGGGTCCTGCGCCACCCGGCCGTTGACCAGGTGGTACGGGTACGCGACGTCGCCCGCGTCCTTGCCGAGGACGTCGCTGTCCCCGCCCATCAGGACCCGGGACGGGCCGGCGCCGGCGTCGGGGGTCGGCATCGGGGCGGAGCCGTGTCCGGCGTGACCGCCCGCGCCGGCGCCGCCGCCCATGCCCTTGCGGAGTTCGGCGAGGACACCGTCCGGGGTCGACCCGTCCACACCGTCGAGCCAGTCGTCCAGGACGACCACCCACTCCTTGTCGTACGCGAGGGGCTCCCGGGGGTCCTCGACGATCAACGGGGCGTACAGGCCGCGGTCCTGCTGGACCCCCGAGTGCGGGTGGAACCAGTACGTCCCCGGGTGCGGGACGGCGAACTCGTACCGGAACGAGCCGCCCGGGACGATGTCCCGCTGCGTCAGCCCCGGGACCCCGTCCATGTCGTTGCGCAGGGCCAGACCGTGCCAGTGCAGGGACGTGGCCCGGGGGAGGTTGTTGGCCAGGGTCAGGGCGAGGGTGCCGCCCGCGGTGACCCGGACCTCCTGACCCGGCAGCCGGTCGCCGTACGCCCAGGAGCGCACGGTGCGCCCGCCGCCCAGATCGAGCGTGGTGGCGGTGGCGGTGACGCGGACCTCGGTGCGCGGTCCGGCCGCCGACCGGGCCGCCTCCGCGGCCCGGACCTCCGGGCCGGCCGGGTCGACGTAGCCGTCGGGGGAGCCGGCGGAGGCGCCGCCGGGGTTGGTCGCGTCGTGGTTCATGGAGCCGTGGTCCGTGGCCGGGCCGCCGGAGCAGGCGGCGAGCAGTCCCGAGCCGGCGACGGCGAGTCCGGTGCCGAGCACGGCACGGCGGGTGGGGAGGGAACGCATGGGTGTACCTCGCGGTGTGGCGGTACGAGTGGATGGGCGCCGAGCGCCGCCGCCCCCACCGCCGTTCGGGCAGGCGGGGGCGCGGCGGGGCCCGCCCTATACGCGCAGTACCGCCAGCCGGAGCAGGAGTTCCCGGGGCGCCGGCGGATCCGGCCCCGCCGGGGCGCGGGCCGCCGCGCCGGGGCCGGCCTCCGGGCGCGCGGGGCGGCGCCGCGCCGAGCGGCCGAGTACGAGGAGCACCAGTCCGGCCAGGACGGCCAGGCACACGGACATCGGGTCCATGGCGGGTTCGGGCGCCGGCCCGGCCTGTGACCGCCCGGCCGCCGGAAGGTCCGAGGCGGTCGGGAGGTCCGAGGCGGTCGGGAGGTCCGAGGCCGTCGGGGCCCCCACCGCCGCCGCCGGGCCGGCGTGCGGCGACCCGAGGTGATGCGCCACACCCGCGTCCACCCGGGCAACGGAGTGGCCGACGGTCGCGTCTTCCCCGGTGTGGGAATCGGCCGGATGGCCCCACGTGTGCATCGTGACGATTCCCAGCAGCAGAACGGCGAGCAGCGGCAACCGGGGCCACCGGGCGGCTCGTCGGGCGCTGCGCGTCATGAGCGGAACCCTACCCGGGGTGGGTATCCGACCGTCGGACCGGCCTCGTACCGATGAGGACCTCGTACCCGATGAGGGCCCCGTACCTGCTTAGGATCAGTCGCACCATGTCCAGACAAGACTCGTCCGTGCGGAGCGCCCTGCCGGTCGCCGTCCTCATCGGACTCGGCGCCACCGCGTACACCGCGTGGGTGCTCGAAGTCGTGCTCTCGACCGGCCTCAACCCCATCGAGACGTACGTCAGCGAACTCGCCGCACAGGACCAGCCCCTCGGCGGCCTCTTCCGCGCCACCGACTTCACCGCCGGCCTGCTCGTCTTCGCCGGGGGCCTGCTCGCCCTCCTGCGCCTCGCGTGGTACGCGGACTCCCGTCGGCCCTGGGCCGTCATCGGCTGGGCCGGCGTCACCCTCTTCGGCGCGGCCACCGCCGCCGACGCATGGCTGCCGCTGAGCTGCCAACCCACCGTGGACCCCGAATGCGCCGCCCGGGAGACCGCCGGACTGGTACCGGCCACCCATCAGGCGCACGCCGTCAGCAGCAGCCTCGCCATGACGGGCGCCCTCGTCGGGATCGTGGCCCTGACCGTCGCCGCCCGCCGGTACGACCGGCTCGCGCCGCTCGCCCGGTACGGGCCCGCGCTCGTCGCCCTGGAACTGCTCGCCACTGCCTGGACCCTGACCGCCATCGCCATGTTCACCGCCGGCCGCGGCACGTGGGCGCTCGGAGCCGGCCAGCGGCTCCAGGTGCTGATCGTCGCGGTCTGGCTCGCCCTGCTGGCGTACTCCGTGCACAAGGAGCGCCGTACTTGAGCCCGACCCACGAGGAGCGCCCGTACGTGAGCCCGTCCACGAGCCTGCCCGCCCCGTCCACCCCGTCCGCGAGCCCGTCGACGCCGTCCACGAGCGCGCGCGTGGACCCCCGTGGTCTGTTCGTCCGCCCGGCGGGCGGTGACGGCGTCGTCCTGCACACCGTCGTCGAGGGCAGCGGGCCCGTCGTCGTCCTCAGCGCCGGACTCGCCATGGCCTGGTTCGACTGGGACCCCGTCGCGGAACTGCTCGCCGCCCAGGGCCGGACCGTCGTCACCTTCGACCGCCCCGGACACGGACTGAGCGGCCCGGCGCTCGCACCCGCGACCGCCGCCGGGGAGGCCCACCGCATCGCCGGGCTGCTGGACGCGCTGGGCCCGCACGTCCCGGGAGCCGGGGCGGGGGCCGGTGCCTCGGGCGCCGGCGTCCCGCATGCCGGGATCGGGCCGGTCACCGTCGTGGGGCACTCCATCGCCGGGTTCCACGTCGAGGCCTTCGCCCGTCTGTACCCGGAGCGGACCGCCGCCGTGGTCCTCGTCGACGCCAGCGTGGAGGAGGACCCCCGTACGGTCCTGCCCGCAGCGCTGCGCCACGGCGCCGCCCGCGTGCTCGGCCGCGCCGTGACCGCCGTCGGACTGCCGGCCGCGCTCGGCCCGGCCGCCCGCCGGAGCGTCGTGCGGGCGTCGCGGGTGGGCGGGGGCGACCCGGCCGCGCGGGACCTCGTACGCCGCTGCTACCGCACGGGCCGGGTCTGGCGCGGCGCCCTGCTGGAGAACGCCGGGTACCTCGACACGGCCGCGGAGGTCCTCGCGCTGGGGGAGACGCACCCGCTGACCGTGCCCGCCACCGTGCTCGCCGGACACGACGGCACCGACGGGCGCGGGGCCCTGCGGTGGCTCGACCGGCAGGCGGGCCTGGCCGACCGACTCGGAGCCCGCCTCGACGTCGCGGAACCGGCCGGGCACCTGGTCATGATGGATCGCCCGCACCAGGTGGCGCGGGCGATCCTCGACGCGACGGATCCGGACCGGCGGACGGACCGCGAGGCGGGCCGGGCCCCCTCCGGCGACTCCTGACCGGCGCCGGGCGGCCGGCGGCCCCGACCCGGCGGGCGGCTTACGCCTCGGGGGCCTGCGAGATCCGCACCATGTTCCCCGAGGGGTCCCGGAAGGCGCAGTCGCGCGGCCCCCAGGGCTGGTCGATGGGCTCCTGGAGCACCTCGGCGCCGGACGCCCGCAGCTTCTCGAAGGTCGCGTCGAGGTCCCCGGCACGGAAGACGGTCATCGGCAGGAGCCCCTTGGTGAGCAGCTCCTGGAGGGCGTCCCCGTCGGCCTGGGAGCGGCCCGCGTGCGGTTCCGAGAGCACGATCTCCAGGTCCGGCTGGTCATCGCTGCCGAGGGTGACCCAGCGGAACCCGCCCGAGGCGACGTCGTTGCGCGACTTCAGGCCGAGGGCGTCGCGGTAGAACGCGAGCGCCTCGTCCACGTCGTTGACGGTGATGTGGCAGTACTGGAGTGAGATGGTCATGCGATCCACGCTAGGGCGCCGGGTCGCGGACCGCTTCTCCGTTCCTGCTCGGCAGCTCCCGGGTCGGCCGCGTCGTCAGTTTCGCCACGCACGCCGGCATCGCCGCGACGGCCTCGTGCTCCCGGGCGCGGTACGCGCTCGGGGTCTCTCCCACCAGCTCGGTGAACCGCGAACTGAACGAGCCGAGCGAGGTACAGCCGACCTCCATGCACGCGTCCGTGACGCTCGATCCCGCGCGCAGCAGGGCCATGGCACGCTCGATGCGGCGGGTCATCAGGTAGCTGTAGGGCGTTTCGCCGTACGCCGCGCGGAACCGGCGCGAGAAGTGCGCCGGAGACATGAGCGCGTGCCGGGCCATCGTCGGCACATCGAGAGGACGGGCGTACTCCCGGTCGATCAGATCCCGTGCCCGGCGCAGGTGCGCGAGGTTGGCGAGATCCTGGGCATCCATGGAAGCGACAGTACACCGACCCCCGGAAACCGCCTCTGACCTGCGAGGACTGACCGGCGGGGGCAGTCGGCGGGGGCAGTCGACGAAGGCGGTCGTCGGAGGACAGCCGTCGGACGACAGCGGTCGGAGGGTGGTCGTCGGAGGGGGTGCGGGCGGCGTGTCCGGACGGCTACCGGCCGGCGTAGACCCGCTCGGCCCACGTCGCGATCTGCTCGTCGGAGAGGTGCTTCGCCAGATCCGCCTCGCTGATCATGCCGACCAGCTTCTTCTCGCGGATCACGGGAAGCCGCTTGATCTGGTGGCTCTGCATCTCCTCCAGCACCTCGGAGACGTCCGCGCCCGCGTCGATCCAGCGCGGAGTGCCCTGGGCAAGGTCGCCGCACGTGATCTTCGAGGGGTCGTGGCCCTTGGCGACGCATCCCACCACGATGTCGCGGTCGGTCAGGATGCCGCAGAGCCGTTCCTCGGTGTCACTGATGGGCAGGGCGCCCACGTTGAGCCGTGCCATCAGCTGAGCGGCCCGGTCCAGGGTCTCGGTGGCGGGGATCCACTGGGCCCCGGGGTGCATGATCTCGCCGGCGGTGGTCATCGCGTCAACCTCCTGAGCGCGCCGTGACGAGGCGGGCACGGGAGCGTCCGCCCCGGCGTCCTCGTCCTCGTGCGGCTGTTCGCACCACCCGGTGCGGGCACGCCCGTACGGGTGAGAGGTCGCCTCCCCCCACCGTACGAGCGTGTCCCGTCAGCCGCGCGGCGCGGCCCCGCGCCGCTTCAGCATGTCCGCCATCAGCGTGAGCTCCGACTGCTGCGCCTCGACCATGCCCTCGGCCAGCTTGCGCTCCGCCGGGGTCTCGCACAGCGCGGCGCAGCCCCGGGCCATGGCGACCCCGCCCTTGTGGTGATCGGTCATCAGCTGGAGGTACAGCACCTCCGCGTCACGGCCCCGGAGCGCCCCGAGCCTCGTCAGCTCCTCCTTGGTGGCCATGCCGGGCATCAGCGCGCCGGGCTTGGCCGCGCCCATGTCGTGACCGCCCATGTCATGACCCTCCATGCCGGCCGTACCGCCGTGGCCCGTATGGGCGTCGCCCGATCCCCCGGTGCCCATCCAGGACATCGGCGGCTCGTCCGCGAGCACCTTCGGCAGCCCCCACAGGTCCAACCAACCCAGCATCATCCCGCGCTGGTTGGCCTGCGTGTTGGCGATGTCGTAGGCGAGACTGCGCACCGCCTCGTCCTCGGTGCGGTCGCGGACGATGAAGGACATCTCCACCGCCTGCTGGTGGTGCACCGACATGTCCCGGGCGAAGCCCGCGTCCGGCGAGTACAGCGCCGGCGCGCGGGAGGACGTACCGCTGTCGCGGTCGCCGTCGCCGCCGCTCGCGGTGGCCACCGTGGCGCCCACCGCGAACAGCACGGCGAGGACGACGGCCGCACCGGACACCCAGTACGTCCGGTGCTCGCCGTTCACACGGGTCACTTGTCGGCCAGTCCGTTGGTGCAGGCCGCGCCCGGTTCGGGGGTCTGAGGGCCCTGCACGTACTTGGTGAAGAACTGCGCCACCCGCGGGTCGTCCGCCTTCTCCACCGTCAGCTGCTTGCCCCACGCGCTGAGCATGATCGCGCCGGCCTGTTCCTTGACCGGGCTCATCATCGTGTACGGGGTCTTTCCGACCTTCGCGGCGAGCGTGTCCACGTCGGCCTTGGCGGCCTTCTCGTTGTACGTCACCCAGACGGCGCCGTGCTCCAGCGAGTGGACGGCGTTCACCTGCGGCAACGGGTT
This sequence comes from Streptomyces sp. NBC_00513, assembly GCF_041431415.1. Lineage (GTDB taxonomy): Bacteria > Actinomycetota > Actinomycetes > Streptomycetales > Streptomycetaceae > Streptomyces. The sequence continues at coordinate 2,576,892 of NZ_CP107845.1, read as the reverse complement.
CGCGTAGACGTCACCGTCGCAGTTCGTCCAGCGGGGGTGGTGGTCGCCGCCGACCGGCGGGTTCATCTCGTACTTCACGACCGTCTCGACGTGGTTGCGACCCAGCTTCTTCGCGTCCCAGGTCTGCTCGCCGCTCACCGGCGCCTTGCGGGTCGCCTCGGCGTCCTTCTCCTTCTGCTTCTGATCGAGCAGCATCCACGAGCCGAAGCCCACGAGCGCCGCCACGACGGCCGTGGAGGCCGTGATCGCGATGATCTTGTTGCGTCGGTCGCGCGCCTTGTCCGCCCGACGCATCTCGGCTATGCGCGCCTGGCGGTCGTTCTGGTCCGGGGAGGTCCTGCTGGCCATGTGCCCTGGTTCCTTCTGCTGAGGGGGGTGGAGGGGGTGTCCGTCGTGCCGCGCTGCGCGGTGCGGGACAGAGTGCCGCGCTGCTCGGCGCCGGACCCGTCAGGTCCGCAGTACCTGGAGAACGTGCAGGTCGGGGGCGCGCGCCAGCGTCCCGGGCGGGCGGGCCGGCCCGGCGTACGCGAGGTCCGCGACGGCCGCGGACCCCGCCTGCGAGACGGTCACGGCGGGCGGCGGCGCGGGCAGCACCGCCGGGGTCACATGGGAGTGCGGGGCGCAGCCCGGAAGCTCGTACGGGGCCACGCAGACGGCGTGCGGCGCGCCCGGCGCGGCGTGGGCCGCGAGCCGGGCGTGTTCCGCGCCGGGCTCGGCGTGTCCCACGCCGACCCGCCCGCAGAGGAACACGGCGCCGCAGAGCACCCCGAACGCGAGCAGCAGCACGGCACGCCGAGCGGCGGGGGCGCCGTGGCCCCCGTGTTTCCCGTGCTTCCAGCCCCCCATGGGCGCAGATGGTAATGCTCATGACCGCCCTGAGGTCAGTGCGGGGGTGCCACGACCTTTCCGGGGTGCGTAATGTGGCGGAAACCACGGGTGGTGATACTGGACCGGCCCGACTGTGCTCCCCCCTCCGGGGGAGGTGGTGCACAGGCCGTCTGAACTGCGAGGATGAAGGCATGGACAAGCAGCAGGAATTCGTCCTCCGGACGCTCGAGGAGCGCGACATCCGCTTCGTGCGCCTGTGGTTCACCGACGTACTGGGCTTCCTCAAGTCCGTCGCGGTCGCGCCGGCGGAACTGGAGCAGGCCTTCGACGAGGGCATCGGCTTCGACGGCTCCGCGATCGAGGGCTTCGCCCGGGTCTACGAGTCCGACATGATCGCCAAGCCGGACCCGAGCACGTTCCAGATACTGCCGTGGCGCGCCGAGGCACCCGGCACCGCGAGGATGTTCTGCGACATCCTCATGCCGGACGGGTCCCCGTCGTACGCCGACCCCCGCTACGTCCTCAAGCGCATCCTGAACAAGACCTCCGACCTGGGCTTCACCTTCTACACCCACCCCGAGATCGAGTTCTTCCTGCTGAAGGACAAGCCGCTGGACGGCACCCGCCCCGTCCCCGCGGACAACTCCGGCTACTTCGACCACACCCCGCAGAACGTCGGCATGGACTTCCGCCGGCAGGCCATCACCATGCTCGAATCGATGGGCATCTCCGTCGAGTTCAGCCACCACGAGGGCGCCCCCGGCCAGCAGGAGATCGACCTCCGCTACGCCGACGCGCTCTCCACGGCCGACAACATCATGACGTTCCGCCTGGTCATGAAGCAGGTCGCACTGGAGCAGGGCGTCCAGGCCACCTTCATGCCCAAGCCCTTCTCGGAGTACCCGGGCTCGGGCATGCACACCCACCTCTCCCTCTTCGAGGGCGACCGCAACGCCTTCTACGAGTCGGGCGCCGAGTACCAACTCTCCAAGGTCGGCCGCTCCTTCATCGCGGGCCTGCTGCGCCACGCGGCCGAGACCGCCGCCGTCACCAACCAGTGGGTCAACTCCTACAAGCGCATCTGGGGCGGCTCCTCCCGCACCGCCGGCTCGGGCGGCGAGGCCCCCTCGTACATCTGCTGGGGCCACAACAACCGCTCCGCCCTGATCCGCGTCCCGATGTACAAGCCGGGCAAGACGGGCTCCTCGCGCGTCGAGGTCCGTTCGATCGACTCCGGCGCCAACCCGTACCTCACGTACGCCGTACTCCTCGCGGCCGGCCTCAAGGGAATCGAGGAGGGCTACGAACTCCCGGCGGGCGCCGACGACGACGTCTGGGCCCTCTCCGACGCCGAACGCCGCGCCATGGGCATCGAGCCCCTCCCGCAGAACCTCGGCGAGGCGATCTCCCTGATGGAGCGCAGCGAACTGGTCGCGGAAACCCTGGGCGAGCACGTCTTCGACTTCTTCCTGCGCAACAAGAAGCAGGAGTGGGAGGAGTACCGCTCCGAGGTCACCGCCTTCGAACTCCGCAAGATGATGCCGGTGTTGTAGGCGCGGTTCAGCGGCGCTGTCGGAATCTTTCGACACTCCGGGCCGGTGGTCGACGACCACCGGCCCGGAGTCGTCTCGTGGGCCTCGTGCGGCCGGGAGGGAGCCCGCGGCTCGACCCGGCTCCCGGGTCAGGGGCCGGCGGGTCGGCGGACCGGGCGCTCAGAAGACGTCTTTTCCGGCCCCTCTGGTGGGCGTTGATCTTTTGATTCTCTTCGCTCTGGTTGTAGACGAGCAGGCTTCCCGCGAGTCCGCTCACGCCTTCTTCCTACCTCGGCGGACATGGCGCCGCACTCCGGATGGAGCCCGACGGGTGGCGCCGGGCCTTGCCCCCCGCCGCCCCGCCTCCCCGGCAACCGCGACCGAGGATCGCGAACCACGGATCAGACGGTGCCGGCGGGCGACAGTACCGGTGACGTGGCGGCGTGGTCCGCGCATGCGGCCCACCGGCTGTCGGCCCGGGCGCCGCTGACCCGCACGCTCCACGCCGCGGGGTGGGGGCAGGGGGCCGCCCAGGTGCACTCGCCTCGGGCGGAGGCCGTGCCGACCCTGTGGTTGGCCGCCGCCCACGGGGACTTCTCTCGGAGTTCCATGACGGACATTGAAGCGGAGGCGGGTGCGAGGCCGCCGACGAACGGGCCGATCCACCCGCCCACGGTGGCCGATGGCCACCGGCTCGGAGGGCGGGTGGATCGGGCAGGGAGGGGAGGGACGCCGGCGGCCCTCTCAGGAGCAGATCGTCACGCACCTCACCCGGGTCCCCGTGTGGACCCGTCGGATCCATGCACAGCGGAACCGCCTTCGGGCCTGCCTTGGGGACGGACACGACCGGCATGGGTCCTCCTCGTGGCGTGGGCGGGCGCCGGACCGCTCGGGGGGTGACTTCGGACGACTTCGGATGACTGCGGATGACTTCGGATGTCTTCCCGAGCACCTGCCCCGCCCGTGCGTGCCAGCGGCATATTTCAGCCGGTTTCAGCACTGACCCCTCCGAGCCGTGCGTCCGGGCTCCGTCGGTGTCGGTGTCGGTGTGGGTGTGGGTGTGGGGGAGGATGAGGGCGTGAGTGCGCACGCCGTGGTTCCGCTCGGGGTGGGGGCGGGGGCTCCCGTACGGGTCTGGTACGCGTCCTACGGCTCCAACATGCACATGGATCGGCTCGGCGCCTACCTCGCCGGGGGCCGGCCTCCCGGGGCCACGCGGACCTATCCGGGCTGTCGGGACCATCGGGCCCCGGAACGGTCCATCGCGGTGGAACTCCCCGGGTGCCTGTACTTCGCGACCGAGTCCCCGGTGTGGACGGGCGGGCGGGGCTTCCACGATCCGACGGCGCCCGGCCGGACACGGGCCCGCGCGCACCTGGTCACGGTGGGCCAACTGTCCGACATCGCGGCCCAGGAGATGTACGGGACGCCCGGAGTCGACCTGGACCTGGAGCCGGTGCTGCGTGCCGGGCGGCACGCGGTGGGGGCCGGGCGGTACGAGACGCTGATCTGTCCCGGCGCCGTCGAGGGGATCCCCGTCCTGACGTTCACCGCGCCGTGGGCCCTCGCCGACGTCGAACCCGTGCCGCCGTCGGCCGCCTACCTGCGGTACCTGGCCGGCGGGCTCCTGGAATCGGGGCCGTGGCGGGAGCGGGACATCGCCGACTACCTCGCGGCCTGTCCGGGGGCGGCCGGCCACTGGACCCCGGCGCGGATCCTGGAATTGCTGACTGCCGGCCGCTGACTGCCGGCCGCGGATCCCCGGGGACCGTCGATGACCGGTGATGTTCGCGACCGGTGATGTCCGCTGATGACCGCCGACCGGTTCTCCGCCGGCCTACGGCTCGTTCCAGTCGGACCCCGACCCCGACCCCGAGCCCGCCCCCGCCCCGCTCACGGGGTCCGGGGGACCGCCGGGTGCCAGAGCGGGCGGACGATGCCGTCGGCCGGGGTGGTGGTGACGTGGAGTTCGGCGTCCAGGCCGACGACCGCCGTCGTCGCGCCGCCCGACGCGTCGACGTAGCCCGAAGGGGCGCCCGCGAAGAGCATCTTGGACTCCTTCCACGCCGGCGGCCCGCCCAGGGTGGTCGTGCTGATCGTGCCGGTGTCCGCGCGGCCCGTCAGGACCCGGCCGGCGACGCCGACCGCACCGTAACCGGCCCGGCCGCCCGCCTCGGTGATGCTGGACACCGTCGGCTTGTCGGGGCCAGCCGTGACCAGGGCGCTGCGCACCACGCCCGAGTCGGGGCGGCGGAAGTAGAGGCGTACGCCCTCGCCTTCGGGGGCCGCGGTGAGGGGGATCGTGGTCGGGGGGAGGTTCGTCGGGAAGGGTCCGCGCAGCGGCGCGCCCGGGGCGGGCTGGATCCACCCCAGGACGGTGCGCCGGGTCGACGCGTACACGTGGCGGCGCCCTTCCGAGTCCACCGCGATGACCGGGTCGCCCTGGAGGTCCTGGCCGCCGAGTCGCTGCCAGGCGGTGAAGGTGCCGGACGGCTGTTCGGTACGGGACCGCAGGGTGTGGCGCGCGTCACGGACGTACACGGTCAGTCGGCCGTCCGCGTCGAAGCTCGCCGTGGGCGAGCTGATCGCCGAGGTGCCGGACTCGTCGTTCGTCTCGGGGGTGCCGAGCGAGCGCCAGTCCCCGAACGGGCCGCCGGGCGCGGACTGGACGGCGTACACGATCTCGCGCCGGTAGTCAGCGGGGGCGGGGCCGAGGACGGTGCGGGTGCCGAAGACGGCGACGCGGCCGTCGGGGAGTCGGGCGGTGCTCGCTCCCGGGTCGATGCCGGTGCCGGGGAGGAGCACGGGGCCGGTCCAGGCGCCGGCGGCGTCGCGGGTCCAGACGGCCATCCGGCCGTCGAGCGGGGCGAAGGCGTACACGGTGCCGGGCGTGCCCTCGACCATCCAGGAGGTGGTGTCGGCGCGGGCGTAGCGCATGGACTGGGCCCAGTTGGAGCCGTAGGGGCTGCCCGCCACCTTGCGGTCGCCGCAGCCCGAGGGGCTGCCGCAGTAGTTCTGCATGTCCTGCCAGGCGTACGTCTTCAGGTAGCCGACCTTGGTGTCGACCGTCTGGGGGTCGAGGACGTGGGGGAGGCTGCCGTTGAGGTATCCGAGGTAGCTCTGCACCGAGAAGTGCGGGCGGTCGGTCACCTGGAGGGCGTACGCGGTGGTCGCGGCCTGCGCGAACCGGGCGGCGTACATGTGGTCCTGGTGGTCGGTGTAGCGGCCGGTCCGCTCGTTGCGGCCCGGGGTCGGGTCCAGCGTGCGTATCGTCGTCGGCTTGTACCGCTCCAGTACCCCGACCATCGTCTGTATGAGCTGGCTCTTGGTGTACGTGTAGGCCTGCTTGACCGGGCTGCCGGAGGCCAGTTGGGGGCCGAGCGCGGGTATCTTCCCGTTCCACAGGCCGTGCAGGCTGAGCGGGTTCTCGTTCGACCCGTGGCGGGCCTCGCGCATCTGTATCCAGACCAGGTTGACCCGGGGCATGGCGACGAGGACGTCGAGCTCGGCGTGACCGCCGCCGGCGGTGGGGATGACCGTGCGCTTCCACGGGCTCGTGCGGTCCCCGGTGGCCATCTGCGCGTACGCGCCGCGTATGCCGTTCTGTCGGGCCTCGGAGTAGTGGTCGCGGTCGGCGGGCTGCGCGGGGTCCTTGGCGGCGCCGCCGAGCGCCTGGTTGCGTCCGTCGGCCTCGCCGGAGGTGAGGTAGACGGTGGTGAGCGGGGTACCGGCGAGCATGGACCGGCTGAGGTCCGGGTTCATGAAGAACAGGTCGTCGTCGGGGTGGGCGGCTATCTGGACGACCGAACCGGCCGTGGTGCTCGTGAGGACGAGTGGCGTCGTCGCCTGGCCGGCCTCGGCGGAGGTCTGCTGGTCGGTGGCCATGGCCAGCGCGCCCGTGGCGCCGATGGTCAGCACGGGGAGCAGCGCGGCGAGGAGCAATCGGCGACGGGTCGTCCGCATCAGTCACGCCTTGGGTTCGTTCTGGGCGGAGTGAAGTCCGCCGAGCAGTCGGGTCGATCAATGAGAGGTCAACACGGCGAACTTGGTTCACCGAAGTGACCGACGTCTCATGCTTTTCGGAAGTGACCCCGCATGATTGTGCCTTGTGCGATTTTGTGGTCGTACGTCGACCCCACCGTGTAGGGGGCACGCATGCGCGAGGCGGGCGCCCATAGATCCCCATGGATCGTCAGATAAACGGACAAATACCCCTCGTGGTGTGTGTCGCATATGTGACGCATCTGTACCGACGTGCCGCCCCCCGCGCCCCGGTGAGCCGGACGCCCGCTCCGGCTAGGCTCGCCCCAGAGCCGGCCGGGCCACCGGCAGCGACGCACGCGGGAGGCGGCGGGATGACAGTCCCGGGACGCAGGAGCAGCACCTTCATCCGGCTGCTTCGCAGCGGGTTCACCGACCCCTCGGGCGCCGCCCGACTCCTCGACGCGGACGCCCTGTCGGCCGTACGGGCCGACCCCGTGCTCCTCGACGCCCTCGGCGCCACCGCCGACCCCGACCTCGCCCTCCTCGGGCTCGTCCGGCTCGCGGAGGCGCAACGGCCCGAGGAACTCCGTGTGCTCCTCGACACGCTCGTCAGCGCCAAACCGCTGCGCGACCGACTGCTCGGCGTACTCGGGGCCTCCGAGGCCCTCGGCGACCACCTCGCCCGCCACCCCCAGGACTGGCAGGCCCTGGTCACCTACGAGGCCGCCGACCTGCACCCGGGACTCGCCGAGTTCGAGCGGGGGCTCGCCGACGCCCACGACCCCGTGCAACTGCGCGTCTCCTACCGCCGCTGCCTGCTCTCCATCGCCGCCCGCGACGTCTGCGGCACCACCGACGTCCAGCAGGTCGCCGCCGAACTCGCCGACCTCGCCACCGCCACCCTGCGCGCGGCCCTGCGCATCGCCTCCGCCGCCGCCCCCGAGGACGCGGCCCGGTGCAGACTCGCCGTCATCGCGATGGGCAAGTGCGGAGGCAACGAACTCAACTACGTGTCCGACGTGGACGTGATCTTCGTCGGGGACAGTCCCGACGGCGAGGACGAGGGCCGGGCCGTCCAGGCCGCCACCCGCCTCGCCTCCCACCTCATGCGGATCTGCTCCGAGACCACCGTCGAGGGCACCATCTGGCCCGTCGACGCGAACCTCCGCCCCGAGGGCAGAAACGGTCCGCTGGTCCGCACCCTCGCCTCCCACCTCGCCTACTACCAGCGCTGGGCCAAGACCTGGGAGTTCCAGGCCCTCCTCAAGGCCCGGGCCGTCGCCGGCGACGAAACCCTCGGCGCCGAGTACATCGAAGCCATAAGCCCCCTAGTCTGGCAGGCCGCCGAACGCGAGAACTTCGTACCCGACGTCCAGAAGATGCGCCGCCGCGTCGTCGACAACATCCCCGCCGCCCAGGTGGACCGGGAACTCAAACTCGGCCCCGGCGGCCTGCGCGACGTCGAGTTCGCCGTGCAACTGCTGCAACTCGTCCACGGACGCACCGACGCCACCCTGCACTCCGGCACCACCCTCGACGCCCTGCACGCCCTCGCCGCCGGCGGCTACGTCGGCCGGGCCGACGCCGCCCAGCTCCACGACGCGTACCGCTTCCTGCGCGCCATGGAACACCGCATCCAGCTCTACCGGCTGCGCCGCACCCACCTCGTCCCCGAGGACGAGAACGACCTGCGCCGCCTCGGCCGCTCCATGGGCCTGCGCACCGAACCCGTCGCCGAACTCAACAAGGCCTGGCGCCGGCACGCCTCCGTGGTCCGCCGCCTGCACGAGAAGATCTTCTACCGGCCGCTCCTCGACGCCGTCGCCCAACTCGCACCCGGCGAGGCCCGGCTCTCCCCGCGCGCCGCCGGCCAGCGCCTCGAAGCCCTCGGCTACGCCGACCCCGCCGCCGCCCTGCGCCACCTCGAAGCCCTCGCCTCCGGAGTCAGCCGCAAGGCCGCCATCCAACGCACCCTGCTCCCCGTCATGCTCGGCTGGTTCGCCGACTCCGCCGACCCCGACGCGGGCCTGCTGAACTTCCGCAAGGTCTCCGACGCCCTCGGCAAAACCCCCTGGTACCTGCGCCTGCTCCGCGACGAGGGCGCCGCCGCCGAGAACCTCGCCCGCGTCCTGTCCGCCGGCCGGCTCGCCCCCGACCTGCTGATGCGCGCCCCCGAGGCCGTCGCCCTGCTCGGCGACCCCGAAGGCCTCCAGCCCCGTACCCACGAGGCCCTGGAACAGGAGGTACTGGCCGCCGTCAACCGCGCCGAGAACGCCGAAGCCGCCGTCGCCGCGGCGCGCGGCGTGCGCCGCCGCGAACTGTTCCGCACCACCGCCGGCGACATCATCGGCTCCTACGGCACCGAGGACAACCCGGCGGAAGAGGACCACGGGGCCCTCGTCGACCGGGTCGGCTCCGCCGTCTCCGACCTCACCGCCGCCACCATCGCCGGCGCCCTGCGCGCCGCCGTGCGCGAGCAGTGGGGCGACACCCTGCCCACCCGGTTCGCCGTGATCGGCGTCGGCCGCTTCGGCGGCCACGAACTCGCCTACGGCTCCGACGCCGACGTCCTGTTCGTCCACGAACCCCGCGAGGGCGTCGACGAACAGGACGCCGCGAAGGCCGCCCAGGCCGTCGTCTCCGAGATGCGCAGACTCCTCCAGCTGCCGTCCGCCGACCCGCCCCTGCTCATCGACGCCGACCTGCGCCCCGAAGGCCGCTCCGGTCCACTGGTGCGCACCCTGCCCTCGTACGCCGCCTACTACCGCCGCTGGTCCCTGACCTGGGAGTCCCAGGCCCTGCTGCGGGCCGCGACGGTCGCCGGCGACCAGGAGCTCGGCTCGCGCTTCATCGACCTGATCGACCCCCTGCGCTACCCCGTGGAGGGCCTCGGCGACGACGCCGTACGGGAGATCCGCCGACTCAAGGCCCGCATGGAGTCCGAGCGGCTGCCGCGCGGCGCCGACCCCACCCTGCACACCAAACTCGGCCGGGGCGGCCTCAGCGACGTCGAGTGGACCGTCCAACTGATGCAGATGCGGCACGCCTGGGCCGAACCGGGCCTGCGCACCACCCGCACCCGCGAAGCCCTCGCCGCCTCCCACGCGGCCGGGCTGATCCCCACCGAGGAGGCGCAGATCCTCGACGAGGCATGGGTGCTCGCCACCCGGGTCCGCAACGCCGTGATGCTGGTCCGCGGCCGGGCGGGGGACACCTTCCCGTCCGAGGCGCGCGAACTGGCCGCCGTCGGCCGCTACCTCGGCTACGCCGAGGGCACCGCCGGCGACATGCTGGAGGACTACCGCCGCATCACCCGCCGCGCCCGCGCGGTGGTGGACGAACTCTTCTACGGCTCCTGACCCCGGCCCGGCTCCCGACCCCGGCCCCGACCGCGGGCACCGCCCCCCCGCCCCCGACCGTCAGGCGGGCGGGGCCGCCAGGAGACCCCGGGCGTACGCCAGGAACGCGGCCAGGCCCAGGTCGAAGGCGGCGTCCGCCCGCCCCGGCGCCCCGGCCCCCGCCCCGTGCGCGGCCAGCGCCCCGGCCAGGAGCGGGGTCCCCGGCGTCGGCTCCCACATGGCCTCCGGGGCCGCCAGGTCCAGCGCCGAGCCCAGCACCAGGTTCTCCAGCCCCGTCAACAGCGGCATCACCCGTTCCACCGGGAAGCCCGCCGCGAGCAGCAGCGCGACGGCCCGCTCGTACTGCGCCAGCACCATCGGCGCCCGGACCGGCGTCGTCATCAGCAGCGGGATCGCCCTCGGGTACGCGGCGAAGGCGGCCCGGTAGGACCGCGCCCAGTCCTCCAGCGCCCGGTCCCACGGCCGGCCCTCCAGCGTCCCGCCGTCGATCGCGGCGCAGACCCGCTCGCGTATCAGCTCCACCACCCCGGCCCGACCGTCCACGTGGTGATACACCGACGCGGTCTGCACACCCAACGCCCGGGCGATCTGCGGAACGCTGAACTCGCCCTTCTCCGCGACCAGTTGCAGCGCGATCGTGCCGATCCGCTCCCGGTCGAGCAAGGGGGTGCGCGGCCGTGCCATCGATGTTCTCCCGCCGTCAGGTCTTCCCGTACGCCAAAACGGGAGGCTACATTGCCGCAAACCGAAAGCCTTTAGGTTTCGCTTCACCGTCGCCCACCGTCCGCAGAAGGGTGCCTCCGCATGCCCCGAACGCCGGAACCGCCGCCCCCCGCAACCACCCCGGCCCCGCGCCGCGCCACCCTCGGCACCGCCGACATCTCCTTCTTCGTCGTGTCGGCCGCCGCCCCGCTCACCGTCATGGCCGGCGTCGCCCCCGTCGCCATCCTGCTCGGCGGCATCGGCGCCCCCGCCGGATACCTCCTCGCCGGCCTCACCCTCGCCGTCTTCGCCGTCGGCTTCACCGCCATGAGCCGCCACGTCCGCAGCGGCGGCGCGTTCTACGCCTACATCACCCGAGGCCTCGGCAAACACGTCGGCATCGGTGCCGCCCTGCTCGCCCTCGTCGGCTACAACGGCATGGAGATCGGCGTCTACGGCCTCCTCGGCACCACCACCGCCGACACCGCCCACGCCCTGTGGGGCCTGGACGTCCCCTGGCTGCCCGTCTCCCTCGTCGGCCTCGTCCTCATCTGGTACGGCGGCTTCCGCTCCATCGACTTCGGCGCGAAACTGCTCGGCGTCCTGCTCGTCGCCGAGACCGGGATACTCGTCCTGCTCGCCGCCGGAGTCCTCCTCAAGGGCGGCGCCCACGGCCTGTCCGCCGGCTCCTTCGCCCCCGGCGCGGTCCTCGTCCCCGGCACCGCCGCCGTCCTGGCCTTCGCCTTCGCCGCCTTCACCGGCTTCGAGTCCACCGTCATCTACCGCCGCGAGGCCCGCGACCCCGACCGGACCATCCCGCGCGCCACCTACATCGCCGTCGCCTTCCTCGGCCTCTTCTACGCCTTCATCGTCTGGACCGTCATCCAGGCCTTCGGCGCCGACGCCGTCGTCAAGGCCGCCGCCGACGACCCCGGCGGCCTCTTCTTCGCCGCCATCAGCACCTACGTCGGACCGTGGGCCGCCGACCTGATGCACGTCTTCATCGTCACCAGCGTCATCGCCTCCCTCCTCGCCTTCCACAACGCCATCAACCGCTACGGCCTCGCCCTCGCCGAGGAAGGCGTCCTGCCCGCCGCCCTCGGCAGGATCCACCCCCGACACGGATCCCCGTACGTCGCCGGCGTCGCCCAGACCGCCCTCGGCGCGACGATCGTCCTCGGATTCGCCCTCGCCGACGCCGACCCGTACCAACAACTGCTGCTCTGGGTGAACACCCCGGGCATGATCGGCCTCATGGCACTGATGCTGCTGGCCGCCATCGCCATACCCGTCCACTTCCACCGCGTCGCCCACGACGAGGGCCCCTGGCGCACCCTGATCGCGCCCGTCGTCGCGGCCGTCCTGCTCACCGCGGCGATCTACCTGGTCGCCTCCAAGGTGGACCTGTTCACCATGGCCTCGCCCACCGTCAACACGATCCTCGTGGCCGTCGTACCCGCCGTCTTCCTCGGCGGTCTCGGCCTCGCCCGACGCCTCAAGACGCGCCGCCCCGAGATCTACGCCCGGTTCGCCGAAGAGCCCGCCACCCGCGCACACCCCGAAGGAGAAGAGCCGTGCCCGCTGCCGACACCGTCCTCACCGGAGCCCGCGTCCGCACCCTCGACCCCGACCGCCCCGAGGCCCACGCGGTAGCCGTCCGCGACGGCGAGATCCTCGCCGTCGGCGACGAGAGCGACGTACGGGACTGGCGCGGACCGGCCACCGAGGTCATCGACCTCGGCGGCGCCACCCTCACCCCCGGCCTCACCGACGCCCACAGCCACCCCGTCTGGGGCATCGAGATGGCCACCGGCACCGACCTCTCCACCGTCCGCGACCTCGACCAACTCCGCGCCGCCCTGCGCGCCGCCGACCGCGGCCCCGGAGGCTGGATCGTCGGCCACGGCCTCGACCACAACGCCTTCGGCGGCCGGCCCGTCGACCGCTCCCTCGTCGAGGACGCCCTCGCCGGAGCCCCCGCCTTCCTGCGCCTGCACGACGGCCACTCCGCCCTCGCCTCCGAAGCGGCCCTGCGGGCCGCCGGCATCACCGGGCCCCGCACCTTCGCCCAACGCTCCGAGATCGTCTGCGACCCGCAGGGCCGACCCACCGGCCACCTCGTCGAACACGCCGCGATGGACCTCGTCGGCGCCCTCGTCCCCAAGCCCTCCTCCGCCGAACGCCGCGGGCGCCTCCTGGCCCTCCTCGCCGAGATGGCCGCCGGTGGACTCACCGGCGCCCACGTGATGGACCTCGGCGACGGGGACGTACCGGCCCTGCTCTCCACCGTCGAGTACGAGGGCGACCTGCCGCTGCGCCTGCGACTGTCCCCCTGGTGCATGCCGGGCGCCGGCCCCGACGAACTGGAGGAACTCGTCGAACTCCAACTGCTCCGGGGCCGCCACTGGCAGGTCGGCGGGGTGAAGTTCTTCATGGACGGCACCGTCGAGGGCGGAACGGCCTGGCTGGAGCACGCCGACTGCCACGGCCAGGGCACGAACGCCTTCTGGCCCGACCTGCGCGCCTACTCCCGCGCGGTGCACACCCTCGACGCGGCAGGCATCGGCACCGCCACCCACGCCATCGGCGACGCCGCCGTCCGCCACGTCCTGGACACGGTGGCGGACCTGGGACCGGGGGCCCGTGCACGACACCGGATCGAGCACATCGAGACCGTCCCCGACGACCAGCTGAAGCGATTCGCGGAACTCGGGGTGATCGCCTCGATGCAGCCGCCGCACACCGCCTACACCCGGGCCGACCACAGCGACGAATGGTCCAAACGCCTCGGAGACGACCGGGCGGCCCGCGCCTGGCGCTGCCGAGACCTCCGCGACGCCGGGGCGGTGCTCGCCCTCGGCTCGGACTGGCCCATCGCCCACCACGACGCCCGTCAGGTCCTGGCGACCGCCCGCAGCCCCCTCGGCGCGGCCTCGACGGGAGCCGCCCTCACCGGGCTGATGGCACTGGAGGGCATGACCTCGCACGCCGCGCTCGCGGCCGGCGAGGAGAAGGTGGCGGGCCGCGTCGCGGCCGGATTCCGGGCGGACCTGACGGCCTTCGCCCTCGACCCCGTGGACGCGGCGCCGGACGAAGTGGCCGAGGCGCCGATCCGACTCACGATGTCCGGCGGCCGGATCACGCACCGCACGGACCGAGCAGAGACAGGGTGAGAAGAGGACAGGGTGAGAAGCGACGGACCGGGAAGAACGGTCAGCGCGTGAAGCGGTTCGCCAGCGCCGCCGCCACCGGATGCCGGTCCACGGCCCGGGGGTGGCGGGGCAGCCGGTGCGGAAGCGATCCGTACCAGGCACGCGAGACCGTGTACCCGAAGGCCAGGCACAGCATGCCGCCCACGGCGTCGAGCCAGAAGTGGTTCGCGGTGGCCACGATGACGACCAGCGTCGCCGTCGGGTAGAGCAGGCCCAGGATCCGTACCCAGGGCGCGGAGGCGATGGCGAAGATCGTCAGCCCGCACCAGAGCGACCACCCTATGTGCATCGACGGCATGGCCGCGTACTGGTTCGACATGTGCTTGAGGTCGCCCGAGGCCATGGAACCCCAGGTGTGGTGGACCAGCACGGTGTCGATGAAGTCCTGCCCGTTCATCAGCCGGGGCGGCGCGAGCGGGTAGAAGAAGTAGCCGACCAGGGCGACACCGGTGGTGGCGAAGAGCACCATGCGGGTGGCCGCGTAACGCCCCGGGTGAAAGCGGTAGATCCACACCAGCACGCCGATGGTCACGACGAAGTGCAGCGTCGCGTAGTAGTAGTTCATGCCGACGATCAACCACGTCACCGAGTTGACGGCATGGTTGATCGACTGCTCCACGGCGATGCCCAGGGTGCGCTCGACGCTCCAGATCCAGTCGGCGTTCGACAGCGCGACCGCCTTCTGCTCCGGGACGGCGTTGCGGATCAGCGAGTAGGTCCAGTAGCTGATCGCGATCAGCAGGACCTCGAACCAGATCCGGGGCCGCCGGGGCGTGCGGAGCCGGGTGAGAAGAGAACGTTCGGAGGCCGGGCGGGCCTCGTTCTCGGTCACGGTGGGTGACGAGACGTCCGTCCGGGTTTCCAGTGTCTTCACGCTCGCTTCACCCATGGGGACAGAGTCTGCCAGATGCGTTCTCGCCTTCGATCATCCCGTGGGACGGTCTTCGGACCGCCCGATCAACCCCGGGGATGACGGGATCCCCCTCAGGGCGTACGCCGCTGCCTGGGCCCGGACGCGGTCGAACCGCGGACCACCAACTCGGGGAGGAAGACGAACTCGCTGTGCGGGGCCGGCGTACCGCCGATCTCCTCCAGCAGCGTCCGGACCGCCGCCTGCCCCATGGCCTGCACCGGCTGCCTGATCGTGGTCAGCGGCGGATCCGTGAACGCTATGAGAGGGGAGTCGTCGAAACCCACCACCGACACGTCCTGCGGAACCTTCAGCCCCCGCTGCCGCGCGGCCCGGATCGCACCGAGCGCCATCATGTCGCTCGCGCACACCACCGCCGTGCAGCCCCGCGCGATCAACGCGGTCGCCGCGGCCTGCCCGCCTTCCAGCGTGTACAGGGAGTGCTGGATCAGCTCCTCGATCTCGGCCTCGCCGAGACCGAGCCGTTCCTTCATGCCGAGCCGGAAACCCTCGATCTTGCGCAACACCGGCACGAACCGCTTCGGTCCGACCGCGAGGCCGATCCGCGTGTGACCGAGCGCCGTCAGATGGGTCACCGCGAGCTGCATCGCCGCCCGGTCGTCGGGGGAGACGAAGGGAGCCTGCACCTTGTCGGAGAACCCGTTGATGAGGACGTACGGAACACCCTGGCCGCGGAGCTGGTCGTAGCGCCCCATGTCGGCCGTGGTGTCGGCGTGCAGACCGGACACGAAGATGATCCCGGAGACCCCGCGGTCCACCAGCATCTCCGTCAGCTCGTCCTCGGTGGACCCGCCGGGCGTCTGCGTGGCCAGCACCGGGGTGTACCCCTGCCGGGTCAGCGCCTGGCCGATGACCTGCGCCAGCGCCGGAAAGATGGGGTTGTCGAGTTCGGGGGTTATCAGACCGACGAGTCCGGCGCTGCGTTGGCGCAGCTTCACGGGCCGCTCGTAACCGAGCACGTCGAGGGCGGCCAGCACGGATTCGCGGGTGCCTGCGGCCACACCGGGCTTGCCGTTGAGCACGCGGCTGACTGTGGCTTCGCTGACCCCCGCCTGGGCTGCGATGTCGGCTAGCCGTGCGGTCACGGGATTGGACTGTACCGGTCACGCGTCACAATGCCCACCACGTACACGAGTCCGGGGGCAACAGGACACTGCGACCGTCCGTCTCCACGGGCGCGCTGGACAGTACGGGCCTTCCCGGCGACGGGAGTTGGAGCGCCCGCGACCGGGTGTTGACGGTGCAGGCGAAGCCGGGGCGGGTGAACAGCAGCACCCCCTCAGGAGCGGGCAGCCACGTCAGGCCGCCCGCCTCCGGGGAGCCCAGCCCGGGCAACGCGCGCCGCAGCTCCAGGGCCGCCCGGTACAGCTCCAGCGTGGAATGCGGGTCACCGGTCTGCGCGGCGACGCTCAGCCCCGCCCAGTCGGCGGGCTGCGGCAGCCAGCTGCCGCCCGGACCGAAGTCGTACGGGGGCGCCTCCCCGGACCAGGGGATCGGGATCCGGCAGCCGTCACGCAGCCCGTCCTGCCCCGAGCCGCGATGGAAGGCGGGGTCCCGGCGGACGGCGTCGGGGAGGTCGGTGACCTCGGGCAGACCGAGTTCCTCGCCCTGGTAGACGTACGCCGACCCCGGCAACGCCAGCATCAGCAGCGCGGCGGCCCGCGCCCGGGCCAGCCCCCGCGCGCCGCCCCCGTACCGGGTCACGTGCCGCACCACGTCGTGATTCGACAGCACCCACGTCGTCGGCGCGCCCACGGAAGCCGTCGCGGCCAGCGACTCGTCGATGACGGTGCGCATCGCGACGGCGTCCCACGGACAGTTCAGGAAGCGGAAGTTGAACGCCTGGTGCAGCTCGTCGGGCCGTACGTACAGCGCGAGCCGCTCCGAGGTCGGGGCCCAGGCCTCCGCCACCCCGATCGCGGGCCCCGGCCGCGGGCCCTCGTGCGCGTCCAGGAGCCGCCGCCAGGAACGGTGGATCGCGTGGACCCCGTCCTGGTCGAAGAAGGGGAGCGGCTCCGTACCGATCAGGGTGGCCTGGGCGGCGCGGCCGATGTCGGGCAGCCCCGGCGCCTTGACCATGCCGTGCGCCACGTCCACCCGGAACCCGTCCACACCCAGGTCCAGCCAGAACCGCAGCACGTCCGCGAACTCCGCCGCCACCTCCGGATGGTCCCAGTCGAGGTCGGGCTGCTCGGGTGCGAAGAGGTGCAGGTACCACTGCCCGTCCTCGACGCGGGTCCAGGCGGGACCCCCGAAGATCGACTCCCAGTCGTTGGGCGGCAGCTCGCCGGCCGCGCCCCGCCCCGCCCGGAAGTGGTACCGCTCCCGGGCGGCGGGGTCCCTCAGGGCCGCCCGGAACCACGGGTGCTCGTCGGAGGTGTGGTTCGGCACCACGTCCACGATGACCCGCAGCCCCTGGGCGTGCGCGGCCCGCAGCAGCTCGGCCGCGTCGGAGAGGTCGCCGAAGAGCGGATCCACGGCCCGGTAGTCGGCGACGTCGTAGCCGCCGTCCGCCTGCGGGGAGACGTAGAAAGGGGTCAGCCACACGGCGTCGACCCCCAGCCGGGCCAGGTGGGGGAGCCGCTCGCGCACCCCGTTCAGGTCGCCGACGCCGTCGCCGTCGCTGTCGGCGAAGGACCGCACGTACACCTGATAGATGACGGCATCGCGCCACCAGCCTTCGCTCGCGCCGGTGTTGCTGGAAGCGCTTGCAAGCCGGGGTGCGGTCAGCTCATGGGTCATGTCGGGGTCAACGCGGGGACACACCCCCTGGTTGCGGGCCCGTGGACTCGAAGGCGACTCGAACTAACAGCAAGCTGCGGCAACCGTACGGACACACGGATGTAACGATCACCATCGCTTGCAGAAAATTGCCGCAAGCTCTTTCGGTCGGCTTTCAGTCTTGTTACGTTCCTGGCAACTCGGGACCGCGAGGAAGCGGCCGGGATCATCGAAGGAGTTCATATGCGGCGTGGCATAGCGGCCACCGCGCTGGTCGCGGCCCTGGCGCTCGCGGCGACGGCTTGCAGCGGTGACAGCGGGAACGACAACGGCGACACCAAGGCCGGCGGTGAGCTGACCGGCACGGTGACGTGGTGGGACACCTCCAACGACGCCGAGAAGGCCAGCTTCCAGAAGATCGCCGAGGCGTTCACCGCGAAGCACCCCAAGGTCAACGTCAAGTACGTCAACGTCCCGTACGGCGACGCGCAGAACAAGGCCAAGAACGCCTTCACCAGCGGCTCCGAGGCCCCTGACGTGATCCGCGCCGACGTCGGCTGGGTCGCCGACTTCGCCTCCCTCGGCTACCTCGACGAGGTACCCGCCGAGACCGCCAAGAAGGTCGACGCGGAGTTCCTCCCGCAGGCCGCGGCCAGCGGCAAGTACGAGGGCAAGACCTACGCCGTCCCGCAGGTCATCGACACCCTCGGCCTCTTCTACAACAAGAAGATGCTCGCGGACGCCGGCGTCAAGCCCCCCACCACCCTGGAGGAGCTGAAGACGGCCTCCGCCGCCATCAAGGCGAAGACCGGCAAGGCCGGCCTGTACCTGCGCGGCGACGACTCCTACTGGTTCCTCCCGCTGATCTACGGAGAGGGCGGCGACCTCGTCGACGCGAAGACCAAGACGGTCACCGTCGACAACCCCGCGGGCGTCAAGGCCTTCAAGGCCGCCCGCGACCTGGTCACCTCCGGCGCGGCGATCACCAACGCCACCGACGGCTGGGTCAACATGCAGACCGCCTTCAAGTCGGGCGAGGTCGCCATGATGATCAACGGTCCCTGGGCCGTCGCCGACAGCTACGCCGGCGACCAGTTCAAGGACAAGGCCAACCTCGGCGTCGCCGCCGTCCCGGCCGGCTCCGCCAAGGCCGGCGCCCCCCAGGGCGGCCACGACCTCGCCGTCTACGCCGGCTCCAAGAACCGTGCCGCCGCGCACGCCTTCGTGGAGTACATGACCTCCCAGGAAGTCCAGGTCCAGTCCGCCAAGGACCTGAGCCTGCTCCCGACCCGCACGGCCGCCTACGAGCAGCCGGACGTCAAGGCCAGCGAGATGGTCCAGTTCTTCAAGCCGGCCGTCGACAAGGCCGTCGAGCGCGCCTGGATCCCGGAGAACGGCTCCCTCTTCGAGCCGCTGAAGGTCGAATACACCAAGGCGGTCACCGGGGCGGCAAGCCCCGAGGACGCGGCCAAGGCGGCCGGCGTCGAGTTCCGCAAGATCCTCAAGGGCTGGAAGTAACAAGACCATGGCTGCTCACACCAGCCAGTCGGTGGCGAAGGCCGCGGGCAACGATGACGGCGCCAAGAGCGACGACATCGAGGCCCGCGGCCGGAGCCGCAGGACTGACAGCGGGAATCGCGGTGGCTTCAGGCGCGCGCTGGCCACCCACTGGTACGCCTGGACGATGATCACCCCCGTGGTGCTCGTCCTCGGCGTCATCATCGGCTGGCCCCTCGTACGAGGCGTCTACCTGTCGCTGACCGACGCCAACGAGCGCAACGTCGGCCGCACGATCGGCGCCAACCACATCGAGGCCACCTACGAGTTCGTCGGCCTCGACAACTACGCGGCCGTCCTCTCCGACCCCGTGTTCCTGCAACGGCTGGTGTGGACGGTCAGCTGGACCGTCCTGTGCGTGTCGATCACCTTCGCGCTCGGACTGGCCCTGGCCACCATGCTCAACCGCGACTTCAAGGGCCGCGCCGCCTACCGGATGGCACTCATCCTGCCCTGGGCCGTCCCCGGCTTCGTGTCCGTCTTCGCCTGGCGGTTCCTCTTCAACCGCGACAACGGCATCCTCAACAAGCTGCTCGACGGCGGCGGCATCTCCGCCATCCCGTGGCTCGACGACCCGACGTGGGCCAAGGTCTCCGTCATCACCGTCAACGTCTGGCTCGGCGTCCCCTTCATGATGGTCGCCCTCCTCGGCGGCCTCCAGTCCATCCCCGGCGAGCTCTACGAAGCCGCCGAGATGGACGGCGCCACCCCCTGGCAGCGGTTCCGGCACATCACCCTGCCCGGCCTGCGGGCCGTCAGCATGACGGTGATCCTGCTCTCCACCATCTGGACCTTCAACATGTTCCCGGTGATCTTCCTGCTCACCCGGGGCGGACCGGGCGACTCCACCGAGATCCTGGTGACCCAGGCCTTCCGCCAGGCCTTCGTGGCCAGCCCCCGCGACTTCGCGGGCTCCGCCACCTGGGGCGTGCTCATCCTCGCCCTGCTCATGATCTTCGCGCTGGTCTACCGGCGCTCGCTGCGCAAGCAGGGAGAGGTGTGGTGACCGTGTCGACCGCCACCAACAAGGAACAGGCGGCCGGACCCCGCCGGGGACGCCGCTCCCCGACCGCCTCCGTCGGCCTGCACGCCACCCTCGTCGTCGCGTCCGTCATCGCCGTCTTCCCGGTCCTGTGGGTCCTGCTGACCTCCATCAAGCCCGCGAAGCACGCCATCAGCACCGACTTCGTGAAGGAACCCACCCTCGACAACTACCGCTACCTGGTGGAGTCGACCTCCTTCTTCTCCTGGTTCGCCAACTCCGTCCTCGTCGCCGGCGTCACCACGATCCTCGGCGTGTTCATCGCGGCCACCACCGGCTACGCCGTCAGCCGGTTCAAGTTCCCCGGCATGAAACCCCTCATGTGGACCCTGCTCATCACGCAGATGTTCCCCATGGCCATCCTCATCGTCCCGCTCTACAACCTCATGGGACAGCTCGGCCTGCTCAACCAGCCCGTCGGCCTGATCATCACGTACCTCACCATCGCCGTGCCCTTCTGCGCCTGGATGATGAAGGGCTTCTTCGACACCATCCCGGTGGAGATCGACGAATCCGGCCGCGTCGACGGACTCAACCCCTTCGGCACCTTCTGGCGACTGATCCTGCCCCTGGCCAAACCCGGCCTCGCCGTGACCGGCTTCTACGCCTTCATCACCGCCTGGGGCGAAGTCGCCTACGCCTCCGCCTTCATGGTCGGCGACGAGAACCTCACCCTGGCCGGCGGACTGCAGACCTTCGTCACGCAGTACACCTCCAACTGGGGAGCGATGACCGCCGCCTCGGTCCTCATCGCCATCCCCGCCGCCGTCTTCTTCCTCTTCGCCCAGCGTCACCTCGTCGCCGGAATGACCGCAGGCGCGACCAAGGGCTGACCACCCCTGCCTGCTCCCGCATCACCGGCCCGATCTCTTCAAGGACGACATGACCCAGCACCTCGCCGACGCCCTCCCCACCACGACCGGTACCCAGCCCGGCTGGTGGAGAGAAGCGGTGATCTACCAGGTCTATCCACGCAGCTTCGCCGACTCCAACGGGGACGGCATGGGGGACCTCGAAGGCATCCGGAGCCGACTGCCCTACCTCAAGGAACTGGGCGTCGACGCCGTCTGGCTCAGCCCCTTCTACGCCTCCCCGCAGGCCGACGCCGGATACGACGTCGCCGACTACCGGGCCATCGACCCCATGTTCGGCACCCTGCACGACGCCGACGCCGTGATCCGCGAAGCCCACGCCCTGGGCCTGCGCATCATCGTGGACCTCGTCCCCAACCACTGCTCCGACCAGCACGAATGGTTCAAGCAGGCACTCCGCGAAGGCCCCGGAACCCCCCTGCGCGAACGCTTCCACTTCCGGCCCGGCCAGGGCGCCGACGGCTCCCGGCCCCCCAACGACTGGGAGTCGATCTTCGGCGGGCCCGCCTGGACCCGCGTCGAGGACGGCGAGTGGTACCTGCACCTCTTCGCGCCCGAGCAGCCCGACTTCAACTGGGAACACCCCGCCGTCCAGGACGAGTTCCGCTCCATCCTGCGGTTCTGGCTCGACCTCGGCGCCGACGGCTTCCGCATCGACGTCGCCCACGGCCTCGTCAAGGCCCCCGGCCTGCCCGACCTCGGCCGCGACGAACAACTCAAGCTCCTCGGCAACCAGGTCCTCCCCTTCTTCGACCAGGACGGCGTCCACGAGATCTACCGCTCCTGGCGCACCGTCCTCGACGAGTACGCCGGCGACCGCATCGGCGTCGCCGAAGCCTGGACCCCCAGCGCCGACCGCACCGCGCTGTACCTGCGCCCCGACGAACTCCACCAGGCCTTCAACTTCCACTACCTGAACACCGGTTGGGAAGCCGACGCGCTGCGCTCCGCCATCGACGAGTCCCTCGACGCCATGCGCCCCGTGGGTGCGCCGACGACGTGGGTGCTG
Organism: Streptomyces sp. NBC_00513; assembly: GCF_041431415.1. Taxonomy (GTDB): domain Bacteria; phylum Actinomycetota; class Actinomycetes; order Streptomycetales; family Streptomycetaceae; genus Streptomyces. The sequence goes on along the minus strand of NZ_CP107845.1, from coordinate 2,555,143 downwards.
TCGAATCACGATGTGGTGCGGCACGTGACCCGGTACGGGGGCGGCGCGCGGGGGCTGGCCCGGGCGCGGGCCGCCGCGCTGCTGATGCTGGCGTTGCCGGGGTCGGCGTACGTCTACCAGGGCGAGGAACTCGGTCTGCCCGAGGTCACCGACCTCCCCGACGCCGTCCGCCAGGACCCGTCCTTCTTCAAGGCGAACGGCCAGGACGGGCTCCGCGACGGCTGCCGCGTACCGATCCCGTGGTCGGGCGAGGAAGCCCCGTACGGCTTCGGCAGCGGCGGCAGCTGGCTGCCGCAGCCCGCCGACTGGGCCGGCCTGAGCGTCGAGGCCCAGACCGGCGACCCGCACTCCACGCTGGAGCTGTACCGGGCCGCGCTGCGCATCCGCCGCGAGCGCGACGACCTGGGCGCGGGCGACTCCGTGCACTGGCTGGAGGCCCCCGAAGGCGTACTGGCCTTCCGCCGGGGCGCGTTCACCTGCACGGTCAACACCACCGGGGAGCCCGTACGCATGCCGCTGCCCGGTACGGCACTGCTGGCCAGCGCCGAGCTGACCGACGCGGACGTACTGCCGGGCGACACGGCGGTGTGGTGGCAGGGGTGACCAACCCCCTCAGGCTGACGGACATCGCCGCGCAGGCCCAGGTCAGCGAGGCGACCGTCAGTCGCGTCCTCAACGGGAAGGCGGGCGTCGCGGACGGCACCCGGCACAAGGTGCTGGCCGCGCTCGACCTGTTGGGCTACGAACGCCCGGTGCGGCTCAAACGCCGCAGCAACGGCCTCGTCGGCCTGCTCATCCCGGAACTCACCAACCCCATCTTCCCGGCGTTCGCCCAGGTCATAGAGCAGGCGCTGGCGGGGCACGGGTACACGCCGGTGCTCTGTACCCAGACGCCGGGCGGGGCCACCGAGGACGAGTTGGTCGAGCAACTGGAGGAGCGGGGGGTCACCGGCATCGTCTTCCTGTCCGGCCTGCACGCGGACTCCTCCACCGACCCCTCGCGCTACCAGCGGCTCGCCTCCCGGGGCGTGCCGTTCGTCCTGATCAACGGTTTCAACGAGCACGTCAACGCGCCCTTCATCTCCCCGGACGACCGGGCGGCCGCCGACATGGCAGTCCGGCACCTCGAAGACCTCGGGCACCGCCGCATCGGCCTGGCCATCGGGCCGACGCGCTACGTCCCGTCGGCGCGCAAGGAGGCCGGCTTCACCGCCGCCCTGCCCTCGGCCGCCGCCGAAGGGCTCATCCAACGCACCCTGTTCACCGTCGAGGGCGGCCACGCGGCGGGCGGAGCCCTGCTCGACCGCGGGTGCACCGGCATCGTGTGCGGCAGCGACCCGATGGCGCTCGGTGTCATCCGCGCGGCCCGGGAGCGGGGACTGCGCGTACCGGAGGACGTGTCGGTCGTCGGCTTCGACGACTCCCCGCTGATCGCCTTCACCGACCCCCCGCTGACCACGGTCCGCCAACCGGTCCGCGCGATGGCCACGGCCGCGGTGGGCGCCCTGCTCGAAGCGGTGTCGGGAACACCGGTCCAGCGCACGGAGTACGTCTTCCAACCGGAACTGGTGGTGAGGGGCTCGACGGGCCAGGGGCCGGGGGACTGAGGGGGGCTGAGGGGGGCTTTGGTGGGGGGGGGGGGTTGGGGGTGTGAGGGGTCCGCACGCCCCCAACCCCCGCCCCCCACCGCGGCGTTCCGGCACAGACCGGGACACGTCCGCGAAACAATTCTGCAATCCCTTGCGCAAGGTCTTGCAGGGGTTCGGCCTGGCACCTACCGTCGCTGCAATCCCCACCTCTTCCGCCAGGAGGCCCCCGCATGCCTGCCAGAGCTGTCAGTGCTGCAAGAACCACCAGAGCCACAACCCTGTTCGCCGCCACCGCACTTGTCGCCGCGTCCTTCACCGTTCAGGCCCCCCGGGCGGTCGCCGCCACTCCCGGCGTCAAGGACGTCACGGCCGTGTTGTTCGAGTGGCGCTTCGACTCCGTCGCGCGGGCCTGCACCGACAGCCTGGGGCCCGCCGGGTACGGGTACGTCCAGGTGTCGCCTCCGCAGGAGCACATCCAGGGCGACCAGTGGTGGACCTCGTACCAGCCCGTCAGCTACAAGATCGCCGGGCGGCTCGGTGACCGGACGGCCTTCAAGGCGATGGTCGACACCTGTCACGCCGCCGGCGTGAAGGTGGTCGTCGACTCCGTCATCAACCACATGGCCGCCGCCGACGGCACCGGGACGGGCGGCTCTTCGTACACGAAGTACGGCTACCCCGGCCTCTACTCCGGCGCCGACATGGACGACTGTCGGGCGACGATCTCGAACTACCAGGACCGGGGCAACGTCCAGAACTGCGAACTGGTGCAGCTCGCCGACCTCGACACCGGCGAGGACTACGTGCGCGGCCGGATCGCCGGCTACCTCAACGACCTGCTCTCCCTCGGCGTCGACGGATTCCGGATCGACGCGGCCAAGCACATGCCGGCCGCCGACCTCGCCAACATCAAGTCACGGCTGAGCAACCCCTCCGCCTACTGGAAGCAGGAGGCGATCTTCGGTGCGGGCGAGGCCGTGTCGCCGTCCGAGTACCTGGGCAACGGGGACGTGCAGGAGTTCCGCTACGCCCGCGATCTGAAGCGGGTCTTCCAGGGCGAGAGCCTCGCCCACCTGAAGAACTTCGGCGAGGCGTGGGGATACATGCCCTCCGGCCAGTCCGCCGTCTTCGTCGACAACCACGACACCGAGCGCGGTGGTGACACCCTCAGCTACAAGGACGGTTCCGCCTACACCCTCGCCAACGTCTTCATGCTGGCCTGGCCGTACGGATCGCCGGACGTGCACTCCGGCTACGAGTGGAGCCAGAAGGACGCCGGTCCGCCCAACGGCGGCTCGGTGAACGCCTGTTACGTCGACGGCTGGAAGTGCCAGCACGCGTGGCGGGAGATCTCCTCCATGGTGGGCTTCCGCAACGCCGCGCGCGGCCAGTCCGTCACCGACTGGTGGGACAACGGCGGTGACCAGATCGCGTTCGGGCGCGGCGCCAAGGCGTACGCGGCGCTCAACCACGAGGGCTCGGCGCTGACCCGGACCTTCCAGACGTCCCTGCCGGCGGGTGGCTACTGCGACGTCCAGAGCGGGCGTACGGTCACGGTCGACTCGGCCGGCCGGTTCACGGCCACGCTCGGCGCCGGCAGCGCGGTGGCCCTGCACGTGAACGCCCGCACCTGCGCGGGCGGCAGCACCCCGCCGCCCGCCTCGGACGCCGGGGCCTCGTTCGGCGTGAACGCCTCCACGGTCCTCGGCCAGAACATCCACGTGACGGGTGACCGGGCCGAGCTCGGGAACTGGAACGCCTCCGGCGCCCCGAAGTTGGACCCGGCGGCCTACCCGGTGTGGAAGCTCGACGTCTCGCTCCCGCCCGGCACGTTCTTCTCGTACAAGTACGTGCGCAAGGACGCCTCCGGGAACGTCACCTGGGAGAGCGGCGCCAACCGCTCCGCCACCGTTCCCGCGAGCGGTCGGGTCACGTTGACCGACACCTGGCGCAACTGACCTCCGCCCCCCTGAACCAGGGCCGCCCGGCACCTCACTCCCCGCCACCGCCGGGCGGTCCTCGTCCCACGCAGACACGTGACCGAGGAGTCCTTGCCTTGATACGCCCCGCCGCGGGAGTGATCGCCGCCAGCCTGGCCGTGACGCTCCTGCCCGCCCTCCCGGCGTCGGCCGCCTCCCGGCCGCCGGCCCCGCCCTCGGACGCCGCGCTGGCGGCCGAGCCGGCCCGCCACGACCTGACCCGGGAGCAGTTCTACTTCGTCCTCCCGGACCGGTTCGCGAACGGCGATCCGCGCAACGACCGGGGCGGGCTGACCGGCTCCCGGTTGGAAACCGGCCTGGACCCGACGGACAAGGGCTTCTACCAGGGCGGTGACCTCAAGGGGCTGACGGACCGGCTCGACTACATCAAGGGGCTCGGCACGACGGCCATCTGGATGGCGCCGATCTTCAAGAACCAGCCGGTGCAGGGCGCGGGCGCCGACGTCTCGGCCGGCTACCACGGCTACTGGATCACCGACTTCACGCAGGTGGACCCGCACTTCGGGACCAACGCCGACCTGGAGCGGCTGATCGACAAGGCGCACCGGAAGGGGATGAAGGTCTTCTTCGACGTCATCACCAACCACACCGCCGATGTCATCGACCACCGCGAGGCCTCCCGCGGCTACCTCTCCAAGGGCGCGTTCCCGTACCTGACCAAGGACGGGGTTCCCTTCGACGACTCCGACCACGCCGACGGGAAGCGGAAGTTCCCGGCGACGGACGCCGATTCCTTCCCCCTCACCCCCGTCGTGCCCGCGGCGAAGAAGAACGTCAAGGTCCCGTCCTGGCTCAACGACCCGTCGATGTACCACAACCGGGGCGACTCCACCTTCGCCGGCGAGTCCTCCGAGCAGGGTGACTTCTCCGGCCTCGACGACCTGTGGACCGAGCGTCCCGAGGTGGTCGACGGGATGGAGAAGATCTACGAGAAGTGGGTCCGGGACTTCGACATCGACGGTTTCCGGATCGACACGGTCAAGCACGTCAACACCGGGTTCTGGACGCAGTGGGCCACGGCCCTGGACGCGTACGCGGCCAAGCGGGGCCGCGAGGACTTCTTCATGTTCGGCGAGGTGTACTCCGCCGACACCGCCGTCACCTCCCCGTACGTGACCCGGGGCCGGCTCGACGCCACCCTCGACTTCCCGCTCCAGGACGCGATCCGCGCGTACGCCTCCCAGGGCGCGGGGGCCTCGCGGCTGGGCTCGGTGCTGGCCGAAGACCACCGGTACACCACCGACAAGGCGAACGCCTACGAGCAGGTCACCTTCCTCGGAAACCACGACATGGGCCGCTTCGGGACCTTCCTGAAGCAGGACCGGCCGCAGGCGGGGGAGCGGGAGCTGCTGGACCGCTACCGGCTGGCCAACGAGTTGATGTTCCTCTCACGGGGCAATCCGGTGATCTACTCGGGTGACGAGCAGGGCTTCACGGGCGCCGGCGGTGACAAGGACGCCCGGCAGCCCCTCTTCGCCTCGCGGACCGCCGACTACCTGGACGACGACCAGCTCGGCACGGCGCGCACCCACGCGAGCGACGCCTACGATCCGCAGCACCCGCTCTACCGGCAGATCAGTGCTCTCGCGAAGCTGACCCGGGACCACCCGGCGCTGCGGGACGGCGTCCAGAGCGCGCGCCTGGACACCGACTCCGTCCACGCGGTCGCCCGGACCGACGCCCGTACCCGTACCGAGTACCTGGTGGCCTCGAACAACGCGACCGGGCCCCGCACCGTGGAGCTCGACGCGCCGGCCGGCGCCGGCTACCGCACCCTGTACGGCGGCACCTCCCCGTACGCCGGAACCATCCGCGCCTCCGCCGCCGGCAAGCTCACCGTCACCGTCCCCGCGCTGGGCTCGGTGGTCCTGCGGGCCACCGCCCCCCTCGCCCCGCCCGCGACCCGGCCGTCCCTGACCTTGAAGGCCCCGGCCGCCGGCGCCACCGGCACCGTCGAGCTGTCCGCCGAGGTCACCGGGGGCTCCCTGAACCGGGTCGTGTTCGCGGCCCAGGCCGGCGCCGGGAAGTGGCAGGTCCTCGGCTCGGCCGACCACGCCCCGTACCGGGTCACCCAGCACGTCACGGCCGAGCCCGGCACCCCGCTGCGCTACAAGGCGGTCGTCGTGGACTCCGCCGGTCGCACGGCGAGCGCCCTCGCCGGGTCCGTCGCCGGCCAGGCCCCGCCCGCCCCGGCCCCGGGCGCGACGCAGCGCGAGTACGCGGTGGTGCACTACAACCGGCCCGACGGCGACTACGCGAACCGGCGGCTGTACGCCTGGGGCGACATCGCCGAGGGCGAGGCCACGCCCTGGCCCGAGGGGCACGCGTTCAGCGGCCGTGACGCGTACGGCGCTTTCGCGTACGTCCGGCTGAAGCCCGGGGCCTCCTCGGTGAACTACCTGGTCATCGACAAGGACGGCAACAAGGACGTCGCCGCGGACAGAACCGTCGACGTGACCAGGACCGGCGAGATCTGGCTCGAACAGGGCAAGGAGGCGGCCCGCACCGAACGCCCCGCCCAACCGCCGCAGGACACCACCAAAGCCGTCCTGCACCACCAGCGCCCCGACGGCGCGTACGACGGCTGGGGCCTGCACGTCTGGGCCGGCGCCGCGAACCCCACCGACTGGTCGAAGCCCCTCCGGCCCACCCGCATCGACTCCTACGGCGCGGTCTACGAGGTTCCGCTCGCCGAAGGCGCCCAGAGCCTCAGCTACATCCTCCACAAGGGCGACGAGAAGGACCTGCCCACCGACCAGTCGCTGGACCTGAAGGCCACCGGCCACGAGGTGTGGATGCTCGGCGGCAAGGAGCGCTACCTCCTTCCGCAGCCCGCCGGTTCGGCCGCCGCCCTGGACCTCACCAAGGCCGAGGCCGTCTGGATCGACCGCGACACCGTCGCCTGGAAGGCCCCCGAGGCCGCCGCCTCCCTCCAGCTCCTCGCCTCCCGCGAGGGCCGCATCACCGTCGACGACGGAGCCCTGAAGGAGGAGGGCGCCGCCTGGCTGCGCCTGAACCGCTCCGAACTCACCGCCGCCCAGAAGAAGAAGTTCCCGCACCTGGCCTCGTACGCCGCCTTCACCGTCGACGCCCGCGACCGCGACCGGGTCCGCGAGGCCCTGCGCGGCCAGCTCGTCGCGAGCGCCCGCGCCGCGAACGGCGCCGTCCTCGCGGCCACCGGCGTGCAACTCGCCGGCGTCCTCGACGACCTGTACGCCACCACGGCCGCGCTCGGCCCCGTCTTCAAGGACGGCCGCCCCACCCTCTCCGTCTGGGCGCCCACCGCCCGGAAGGTCTCCCTCGAACTCGACGGCCGTACCGTCGCCATGCGACGCGACGACGCCACCGGCGTCTGGTCCGTGCGCGGCGAGCGGAGCTGGACCGGCAAGCCGTACCGCTACGACGTCACCGTGTGGGCGCCGAGCACCCGCCGGATGGTCCGCAACCTGGTCACCGACCCGTACTCCACCGCCCTGACCACCGACTCCGCCCGCAGTCTGGCCGTGGACCTGGCCGACCCGAAGCTCGCCCCGGCGGGCTGGCGGAACCTCAAGAAGCCCGCACCGGTCCCCTTCACCTCCGCGCAGATCCAGGAACTCCACGTCCGGGACTTCTCCGTCGCGGACCGCACCACCACCCACCCCGGCCAGTACCTGGCCTTCACCGACACCGGCTCGGCCGGCATGCGGCACCTGCGCGACCTCGCCGCCGCCGGCACCTCCTACGTCCACCTGCTGCCGGCCTTCGACATCGGCACCATCCCGGAGAAGCCCGCCGACCGCACCGAACCCGCCTGCGACCTGAAGGCGTACGCCCCCGACAGCGACCAGCAGCAGGCCTGCGTGAGCGCCGCCGCCGCGAAGGACGCCTACAACTGGGGCTACGACCCGCTGCACTACACCGTGCCGGAGGGCTCCTACGCGAGCGACCCGAACGGCACCGCCCGCACGGTCGAGTTCCGCAGGATGGTCCAGTCGCTGAACGGCGCCGGACTGCGCACGGTCATGGACGTGGTCTACAACCACACCGTGGCCGCCGGGCAGTCCGACAAGTCGGTCCTCGACCGGATCGTGCCCGGCTACTACCAGCGGCTGCTGCCCGACGGCGCCGTGGCCACCTCCACCTGCTGCGCCAACACCGCCCCCGAGAACACCATGATGGGCCGGCTCGTCGTCGACTCGATCGTCACCTGGGCCAAGGAGTACAAGGTCGACGGCTTCCGCTTCGACCTCATGGGCCACCACCCGAAGGACAACATCCTGGCCGTGCGCAAGGCCCTCGACGGGCTGACCCTCGCCAAGGACGGGGTCGACGGCAAGCGCATCGTCCTCTACGGCGAGGGCTGGAACTTCGGCGAGGTCGCCGACGACGCCCGGTTCGTGCAGGCCACGCAGAAGAACATGGCCGGCACCGGCATCGCCACCTTCTCCGACCGCTCGCGCGACGCGGTCCGCGGCGGCGGCCCCTTCGACGAGGACCCCGGGGTCCAGGGCTTCGCCTCCGGACTGTTCACCGCGCCCAACTCCTCGCCCGCGAACGGCACTCCCGAGGAGCAGCGGGCCCGGCTGCTGCACGCCCAGGACCTGATCAAGGTCGGGCTGACCGGCAACCTCGCCTCGTACGCCTTCACCGACACCACCGGCCGTCGGATCAAGGGCTCCGAGCTGGACTACAACGGCGCCCCGGCCGGGTACGCCGCCGCTCCCGGCGACGCCCTGGCCTACGCCGACGCGCACGACAACGAGTCCCTGTACGACGCCCTGACCTTCAAGCTCCCGAAGGGCACCCCGGAGGCGGACAAGGCCCGCATGCAGGTCCTCGCCATGGCCACCGCGACCCTCTCGCAGGGCCCCGCCCTCTCCCAGGCGGGCACGGACCTGCTGCGTTCGAAGTCGCTGGACCGCAACTCCTTCGACAGCGGCGACTGGTTCAACGCCATCCACTGGGACTGCCGTGACGGCAACGGCTTCGGCCGAGGCCTTCCGCCGGCCGCCGACAACCAGCCCAAGTGGCCCTACGCGAAGCCCCTCCTGACCGGCCCGGCCCCCGGCTGCCCCGAGATCACCGGGACCTCCGCCGCCCACCGCGACCTGCTCAGGATCCGTACGACGGAACCGGCCTTCGCCCTCACCACGGCCGACGCCGTCCAGCGGACCATAGGCTTCCCGCTCTCCGGGACCGAGGAGACCCCCGGAGTGATCACCATGACCGCCGGCGACCTGGTGGTGGTCTTCAACGCCACCCCGGGCGTCCGGTCCCAGCGGGTGGCCGACCTCGCCGGCCGCGGCTACGCGCTGCACCCGATCCAGGCCGCGGGTTCCGACGCGACCGTGAAGGGGTCGACGTACGACACGGGGACGGGGCAGTTCACCGTCCCGGCCCGCACGGTCGCGGTCTTCAAGCGCGGCTGACCGCTCCTTCCCCTTCCCCTGCGACGCGGCGGTGCCGGACCCGGTCCGGCACCGCCGCCGCACGTGGTGCGGGTGTCAGGCATCAGACGTCAGGCGTCGTACACCGGGCGCCGGGCGTCGCACACCGGGCGCCCGGTATCGGGTGCCGGACGTCAGACCCAGATGCGGACGGCTTCCATCCGCAGCGCCTGCCCGGTGGTCCCGGCGTACACCGGGTTCCCCGCCACCGTGTTCAGCCAGCCGTGGGTCGCGACGTGCGCCTGCGCCCCCACACCGCCGGAGCCGACCTGCACGCCGAGGGCCTCCATCCGGCGTGCCTGCCCGGTGGTGCCCACCGTCACGGCCGCGCCCTCCCCGGCACAGGCCCAGCCCTGCCAGCCGACGTCGGCGAGGTGCGCGTTGGCGCAGACCCCGCCGACCCCGCGCGTGGCGATCACCACGGCCTCCATGCGGCGGCCCTGCCCGGTCGTCCCGGCCACCTGGCCGTCGCACACCGCCGCCTGCCAGCCCACGTCCTGCACGTGCGCGGCGTAACAGACCGTGCGGGCGTTCGGCGCCAACGACCGCTGCCTGGCCGTCGCGGCCTCCACCTCCGCGATCACCGCGGCGGGCGCCTGTACGGCGCCGCTCGCGAGCGCCCTGCCGCTCGCCGGGGCCGGCGCCGACGGCCGGCCCTGGGCCTGCGCCACGCCCGTGGCACCCAGTACTCCCGCCAACGCCATGCCCAACACGGCGCCCGTGACCCTGCTCATGGAACTCTTCACGGCTTTCCCCTCCTGGTACCGACTGGTCGGGTCCATCGGTACCGGGGCGCCGTCGGGGACGGCAACCGGTTGCGGGCGCCACGGCCGAGAGAGGGCGCGACTTGGCGCGCGCCGGGGACTTGCGTCGGCCGCCCGCCCCGTGCGTCGAGGCGCCGGACCGACGGGTCAGACGTCGAGGCGCCGCTCCATCAGGATCACCCCGTACACCCGGCCGTCCTTGCCCTGCTTCGAGGGGCATTCGCCGACCACCCGGTAGCCCGCGCCCTGGTAGTACGCGAGCAGCCGCGGGTTGGTGGACACGCAGTCCAGCCGGGCCCGCTCCCGACCGGTCCGGGCGATCCGGTACTCGGCGTGTTCGAGTATCCGCATACCGGCTCCGGCGGGCGCGGCGCTCCGCTCGATCATCAGCCGGTGGATGTAGCCGGCCACCGGAGGCTGGACTCCCCACGCCTCCTCGTCGGACCACCACAACTCGTAGGCGCCCACGACCCGTCCGTCGGCGTCCTCGGCGATCCACACCTCGCCCTCGCGGATCCTGGCCCGGAAGTGCTCGGCGTCCTTGTCACCCGGTTTCCACTGGTCGATCCCGTTGGCGCGCATCCACCGGGCGGCCTGGTCGTGCAGCTTCACCAGCGTGCCGGCGTCCTTCTCCACGGCCTGCCGGAACAACATTCCGTCGTCAATGATCACTCGGGCATTATTCCGCCACCGGGCCGCCGCGTCATGATCGGTGTGGTCATGATCAGCGTGAGCGCGGAACCGTGGTCGGCACGATCGCCGCCAGCCGCCCGACCAACACCCCGAACGGCCCGTCGGCCGGCTCGTCGGCCAGGATGCGCACCAGGATCCCCGCCATCTCCTCGTCGTACGCGGCGCTCACGGCGGCCAGCGCCGCGAAGTCGTGCACCAACTGGAGTTCCAGTTCGTTGCGGGGGATCTTCCGCCCGTCGAGCCAGATCAACGCCGTGGACTCGGCGAGCGACACCCACGTGCGGACCACGAGCTCCATCCGCGCGGGCGGCTTCTCGATCCGCAGGTGCGTGATGATCTGCTCGTACGCGGCCTGCCTGACCTCGTCGATCATCGCGTTGGCCCGGCTGCTCCCGGCCGCCGGCCCGCCCCGCATCAGGGCCGAGAACCCGGGCCCGTGGTCGTCGACGAACGCGAAGAACCGGCCCATGACCCGCAACAGCCGTGCCCCGAGCGGACCCTCCTGCGGCTCGACGAACCGTTGCGCGAGTTCATCCGCGGCCCGCCGCAACGCGGCCTCGTACAGGCTGAGCTTGCCCGGAAAGTAGTGGTAGACGAGCGGCCTCGATATCCCGGCCGCCGCCGCGATCTCGTCGATCGACACATCGTCGGGCGACCGGTGGCTGAACAGCTCCAGGGCCACCCCGATCAGCTGCTGCCGCCGCTCCTCGACACCCATCCTGCGTCGCACCCCGGTTGTCATGCGGACACCATACTTCGCCCGCCACATCCCCTGACCAGAGCACCTTCCCCCGCGTCCGCCCGCTTCGCCGGACCGCGCGCACCCGCTCCGCCGGCCCCCGTCGGGTCGCCCCGCCGGATTCCTCCGCGAGGCGCCGAACAGATCGTTTCTCGTCAATCACATATGCGCCAACTGCTCTGTCTTGTAAGGCAGTTGAGCGTCGGCGTACATTCGCAATCGCGATGTGCGGCTGAGCGCGTCGCCTGGAGTCAGGGGAGACTCCGTTGTCATCGGGGGATGGGAAAAATGCCTTCACGAAGAATCCCGCGGCTTCGCCATGCCATGGCGGCCGCACTCGGTGCGGTGGTCATGGCGGGTTTCCTGCCCGGGCACGTGCCGATGGCCGCGGCCCTGGCCGCCGCCGCGAGTCCCACGCCGACCGAGGGGCAGAATGCGCTCCGTGTGGCGGGGGAGACGGGTGAGCCGGTTGAGGTTGTCGGTCAGAGGACCGAGTTCACCACCACGTACGCAAATCCGGACGGGAAATCGTTCCGGTTGGACCAGTCCGTGGTCCCCGTCCGGGTCAAGGGGGAGGCCGGCGCCTGGGTCGAGCCGGACGCCACCCTGCGATTGCGCGCCGACGGCACGGTGGGCCCGAAGGCGGCCGCCGCCGGCGTGACCTTCTCGGGCGGCGGGGAGCGGGACAGCCTCGTCACCATCGACCGCGGAGGCCGATCGCTGTCCTTCGGCTGAAGAAGTGGGCCACCCGCTCCTACACCCTGGGCGGCACCAAGGTCGCGGTCCGCACCAACGAGTCGGGCACCTCGCGACTCTGGGTTGTCCACCCGTGGTCTGGGGTGTGTGTCGGTCCTGGCCTGCCTTGTCCTCGCCGGCTGCTCACCGGCGCCGAAGCCGATCGTGGCGGTGGAGCGGTCGGGTGAGGGCGCGGTACGGATTCTGATCACCCCGTGCCCCGGGTACGTGCCCATGCAGGTGGTTGTCTCCCCTGATGCGGGTGTTTCCCACTGGTCGGCTTTCAATGATCGCGGCAAGGCGGGTCCGCACGTGATCGAACCCTTCAAGGCCCCGGACGGTTGGAGTGCCGATCCGTCTGGGCCGTCCAAGTTCGAGCCCGGTGTCGCCTAAGGGGTGAACGTGTCGGGCGGATACGGGTCGCGGGGGATGCACGGCGACATGTCGTTCGACCTCGACGAGGTGGCGGCGCTTGAGGAGGGGGAAGTACTGGCGAGCGGCGGCAAGACGGTCAAGCGGGAGGACTTCCTGAAGCCCGACTCCGACCGCTGCGAGCCGTAGAAGCATGCCGAGGGCCCCGGAGGCGAAAACCCGCCTCCGGGGCCCTCGGCATGTTCGACCTACAGGTGCCTACACGCGCCTACAGGTCCAGGACCAGGCGGTCCGAGGCCGCGCGGGAGACGCACAGGAGCATCGAGTCCTCGCGTTCGCCGTCCGTGAGGAGCTCGTCGCGGTGGTCGATCTCACCGGCCAGCACGCGGTGTTGGCAGGTTCCGCAGAAGCCCTGCTCGCAGGAGTACGGGGTGTTCGGCAGTTCCCGTCGGACCGCCGCCAGGGTGGTCTCGTTCGCGGCGACCTCGACGGTGCGGCCCGAGCGGCTCAGCTCCACCGTGAACGGGTGCGTGGCGCCGCCCGTGGTCGCGGTCGGGGCGAAGCGCTCCAGGTGGACCGGTACGGCGGCCGGGGCCGCGGCTCGTACCGCCTCCATCAGCGGTTCGGGCCCGCAGCAGTAGACCAGCGTGCCCGGGGCGGCGGCGGCGACCGGGCCCAGGTCGGGCAGGCCGCTCTCGTCCTGCGCGAGGACCGTGACCCGGTCCCCGTACGCGGCGAGTTCCGCGAGGAACGGCATCGTGGCCCGGCTGCGGCCCCCGTACAGCAGGGTCCAGTCGGCGCCCGCCGCCTCGGCCGCCCGCAGCATCGGCAGGATCGGGGTGATGCCGATGCCGCCGGCCACGAAGACGTACGAAGGCGCCGGCGCGAGCGGGAAGCGGTTGCGGGGCGGGCGCAGTTCCAGCTCCGCGCCCTCCACGAGCTGCGCGTGGGCCTCGCGGGAGCCGCCCCGGCCGTCCTCGACGAGCCGGATCGCGATCGTGTAGCGGCCCCGGTCGGCGGGATCCCCGCACAGGGAGTACTGCCGCACCAGACCCGAGGGCAGCGTCACGTCCACGTGCGCCCCCGGGGTCCACGCGGGGAGCTCCGCGGATTCCAGGGTCAGTCGCAGGACCCCGTCCGCCGGTTCGGTACGGGCGACGATCAGGGCGCGCAGGGTCCGGCGCGGCGAGTACCCCGATATGGGGGTTTCCAGGGCGGGCAGCGGCCACAGCGGCGAGCGGCCGATGCGCCCCCGCAGGGCGCGCCGGGTCAGCAGGGCGGCGCCCGCGACGGCGGTGAGGGTCAGGGCGCGCCTCACGGCCGCACCCCGCCGTTGGCGCCCGGCGAGGACGCCAGGTAGGCCTCCGCCTGGGCGGTGGAACCTTCCTGCGAGGGGTGGTACGTCCGGGAGAGGTACGTCGGGATCGACTTCAGCATGGCTCCCGTCGAGGGGAGGACGCCCTGTTGTCCGGACCGGAAGAACTGGCCCAACGACGCCTTGGCCGTCGGTAGTTGGGGGTCGTTCTCCATGAAGAAGCGGGCCCCGCGCTGCCACAGGAACGCGAGCGCCGCGAAGGCGGTGGCCCAGGTCCTGGCCCGGCGCCGGTAGCCGCCGTCGACGTGCATGAACAGGTCGAAGGCCACCGAGCGGTGCTCCACCTCCTCCGCACCGTGCCAGCGCAGCAAGTCGAGCATCATCGGGTCGGCGCCCCGCCGGTCCAATTCCTCGGCGTTGAGGACCCAGTCGCCCAGGAACGCCGTGTAGTGCTCGATGGCCGCGATCATCGCGACCCGCTCCATGAGCCACCAGTCGCGGGCCTTGCCGGGCGGCAGCGTACGGTCGCCCAGCAGCTTCTCGAACAGCCAGTCGACCTGGGCCGTGTACGGCGTCGGGTCCAGACCCAGCCGCTTGAGGTGGGGGAGCACGTCGTCGTGCGCGGCGGCGTGCATGGCCTCCTGGCCGATGAAGCCGACGACGTCCGCGCGCAGCCGCTCGTCCGTGATGAGGGGGAGCACCTGCTTGTAGACGTGCACGAACCAGCGTTCACCGGCGGGGAGCAGCAGGTGCAGCACGTTGATGGTGTGCCCGGCGAAGGGATCGCCGGGCAGCCAGTGGAGCGGGGTCGCGTCCCAGGAGAAGGAGACGTTCCGCGCCCGGAGGTCCATGTGTTCCGACGCCACGGGGGCGGGCGCGAGCGGCGTATTAGACATGGCGTCAATGTACTGAGGGGTAGCGAGATGGAAAACCCCTCTGCGTCGACTTCCTGCCGACCTCGACGACCGACCCGTGCCCGCGACCCTCCGCGGCGCCGGTCCGACGACAGGACCAACCGCAGCGCCTACCGCAGCACCCCCGCCTTCGTCCCGTCGGTCAGCTTGCCCGACAGGTCCACCTGGGCGCCCGCCGGAGCCTTGACCGCCAGTCGATTCCCGGTCGCGGCCCCGTTCACCCCGGCACCCTTCACCGACAGCGAGGCGAACTGGGCGCTGCCCGCCGCCACCACGTACCACTGGCCCGCGCGGGACTTCCACAGGACGCCCGCCAGCACCCTCGGCTCCCGGGGCCCGCACGCCGGCGAGCCCTCGGCCTTGGCGGCCTGCGCCGCCGGCGGCGCGCCCGGCGCCAGGAACTGGGCCTGTACCCGGTCCGCCGTGCCCTGCCAGGTCTCCGCCCGGGTGCACAGCCAGGTCGCCGTGCCCTCGCGCTCCGGCATCGGCTGCTTCGCGTACGTCCACGCGTTGACGCTGCGCACCCCGTGCGAGCGGACCGAGGGCAACAGGCAGGCGGTCCTCGACCATTCGCCGAGTTCGGCCGCCTCCGTCACGTTCCGCTCGGCGCCCGGGGCGCCCGAGGTGAGCCGGGCCGGGGTCAGCTCGCCCAGGTCGGTGACCAGCCGCGTTGCGCCGTCACCGGTCAGCGCCAGCGCGTTCCAGCTCGTGCAGTTGCCCCCCGGTGCCGGGCCCACGACGGGCGGGGTGACCCCGTCCGGGGTGAGCTTCAGTGTCGTCGGGGCCTCGCCGGGCTTGAGGAGGTCCCGCAGCGCGGCGGCGCGCACCCAGGGCGCCGTGAGGTAGCGGACGTTGCCGTCGACGCGGCTGAGGACCAGGCCGGTCGCGGTGTCCGCCGAGGCGCCGTCGGTCCGGGCGAAGTCCAGGGCGGCTCCGGTGGTCCCGGAGCGGGGCTCCGCGTACCGGATCACGCGCAGCCCGTCGTACAGCAGCACCACGACGGCCTGGTCGACGGCGCCCGCGTACAGCAGCTGCGGCGGGCCCATCGGCGGGCCGGTCGGGCTGCCGGGAGTGGCCGAGACCACGACGGAGGAGCCGGGCCTGGCCCAGACGGCGAGCGCCCGGCGCAGCAGCTCCGTGTCGTCGACGCGGTCACCGCGGGCGGGCCAGCCCGAGTAGTCCGTACGGGAGGACGTACGCCAGACCGTGGCCGAGGCCCGCACCAACTGCCCCGGATCCAGCGCCTGTTCGGCGGCGGCGTTGCGCGCGTACGACGGGGCGGCGGGCCCGTCCGAGCCCCAGCCGCCGCCCGGCAGCGCGAGGAGCGCCCCGCACACCGCGAGGGCGGCTGCCCCGGCCAGGGAGGCCCGGAAGAAGCGGCGCCGCCGCAGCAGGTCGGTGGGTCGCGCCTGGAGTACGCACGGGTCGAACTCGGGGGAGGCGAACAGGCCGTCGTGCACCGGATCCCCGGACTCCGCGACCGCCGCCGCCGGGTTCGCGACCCCGGCCTCGGTCAGCACCCGCAGCACCTCCGGCTCGGGCAGCCCCTCCAGCGCCCGCAGGACGCAGGCCGCGCGACCGGGACCGTTCAGGGTCGCCAGCCACTGGTCCAGCGCCAGTTCCTCGGCCCCGCCCGAGCGGGGGAACAGCCGCAGCCCCCACACCTGCGGGAGCACCGGCGGCAGTTGTCCGCGCAGCGGCAGCGACCGGAACGTCAGGGGGATCCCCGCCTCCAGCGCGGAGCGCAGCACGCGCAGCCGGACGTACGCGTACCCGGACTCGGGGCCGCCCTCGCCCCGCTGCGCCGGCACCCCGCCGCGCACCGTGCCGGGGTCGGTGCCCCGGCGGCCGCGCGGGAGCGCCCGCTGGGTCAGGGAGTGGGCGGTGAGCACCCGCCGGTTGCGGCCGAGGGCGGGCGGCAGCACCAGGTAGGCGAGCCGCACCAGCCGCGGGTAGTGCTCGACGATGGCGGCCTCGGCCAGTTCGACGTCGGGGGTCACGGGGGGCAGGGGGCGGGTGGCGGTATCCGGCGCAGTCACGTTCAGCAGAACGAGCGAATCGTCCGATGGTCACCCGTCGCCGGGGCACCCGTTCGGGCCCGCGCGCCGGGGTGCGCGAGGCCCTGCCGGGCGCCCCCGACGAATCGTTCCCGCCGAGTGTCGGCCGAGGCGGCCCAGGCGATGAGGCGGGCCCTCGGCGTCGCGGCGGCTCAGGCGATGAGGCGGGCCCGCAAGGCCTCGACGGTCTCGTCGGGGACGCCGAGGCCCTCGCGCACGTACTTCTCCATCGAGCCGTACCGCGTCCCGACCTCCCGCAGGGCCGTCTCCAGGTAGGAGGGGAACACCCCGATCAGGGCCAGCGCGATGTCCGGGTCCCCGCCGGCCGCCGTGAAGCCCTCGATCATCCGCGCGAAGGCCCGCTTCACCGCGGGATTGACCGAGAGGTACTCCTCCATCAAGGTCTCCTCGTCGGCGCCGAGCAGCGACAGGATGACGGTCGCGCCCCAGCCCGTACGGTCCTTGCCGGCCGTGCAGTGGAACAGCAGCGGGCCCGCCTGCGGGTCGGCGGCCTCGGTGAGCAGCAGCCGGTACGCCGCCTGCGCGGACGCGGAGACCACGAACGACCGGTACACCTCGGCGAAGATGGCCTGCGCCTTGCCCCCGCCGAGGTGCTCCTCGGCCACGGCCGGATCGGACAGCAGGTCCTTGAGCTGCGCGGCGGCGGGCACGCCGCCCACCCCGGCCCGCATCTTGTCCGCCAGTACGTCGCTGACCAGCAGGCGCGCCCCGGCCGGCAGCCGGTCGGGGTGGTCGGCCCGCTCGGCGTCGCTGCGGAAGTCGATGACCGTACGGATTCCCAGCGCGGCCACCGTCGGGTCGGCGTCGAGGTCGAGCCGGTCGAGCTGACCCGAGCGCAGGACGAGCCCGCGGCGTACGGTGCGGCCGCCTGAGAGCGGGGTGCCGCCGAGGTCGCGCAGGTTGGCGACGGTGGTGGACGGAGTGGCGGTCATCGTGGCGGCTCCAGCACTGTGCGGATCGGACGGGTCGGACGGATGGGACGGATGGGACGGGTCGGGTGGGGGCGAGAGGAGGGGGCGAGAGGAGGGGGCGGGGCGGGTCACCCGGTTCGCGCGAGGACGTTCCCGCGCGGCCTCGCCCCGGAGAGACGATCGGCCGCCAGCGAGAGGCCGACCCCCACGCCCAGGGCCACCAGGTGACCGACATCGGTGAACGTCCGCCCGCGCCTCAGCACCGGCGCCGCGGCGAGCGCCAACAGGCCGACCCGGGCCACGCCCCGCACCGTCCCGCGCGGCAGCGCGGAGGTCAGGACGCCGAGCACCGTGTTCAGCCCGTAGCTCGTGCCCACGTCCAGCGCACGCCGGGTCTCGGTGTCCGCGGTGCGCCGCAGCACGGTGTGGACGAGCAGGGTGGCGCAGGCGTGCCCGAAGAGGAAGGCCGCGGCCGTCCACCACGCCCCGTACGCGTACTCCGTGTAGCCGAGCGCGGCCACCAGCAGGAGCGCGTAGGGCAGCGGCATCGGCTCCTCGACGACGAGGGCACTGCTCAGCAACGTCCCCCAGTGGCCGGCGTCGAGGTTGTCGACGTTGGTCGAGCAGCCGCGCAGCACCCGTTCCCGCTCGTACGGGGCCAGGCGTTCCATGACGTGGGCCCCGAGCTGGACCCCGCCGGTGTAGGCGACGGCGACGGAGCCGGGAGGAAGCGGCCGGGACCAGGGCAGTGGATTCACTCGAACATGATCGGACACGGCCCCGTCGAGGCCGGCACCGGGCCTCGTGGGAGCATGACCTGGACATGTCCGAAACTCGCGCGCCGATGCGCGCCACACGGGCCGCGTTGTTCGCGGCGGTGTGTGTCGCCTTGGGTGCGGTGGGGCATTCGTACATGTCGGGTATGGATGTTCCCCTTTATGGCCTTCTTGGTGCTTTCGGGGTGATCTGCTCACTCGCGTGGCTCGCCGCCGGGCGACGGCGGGGGCCCGCGGGCATCACCGCCGGGCTCCTCGCCGCGCAGGGCATGTTGCACCTCGCGTTCTCCGGAAGCCAGGGAGCCCACCCCGCGTCGATGCCGATGCACGCGCCGAGGGTCGCCGACCCGGCCGGAACTTCCCCCGCCCATCACCACACCGCCGGCATGGACATGGGCGCGGCGGGCGCGGGAGGCGGCACCACCGCACCTCACGAGATGGCCGACATGGCCGGCATGGCCGACCTCGCCGACCTGGCGGGGACGGCCGGGCACGGACACGGCGGCCTCGGGATGATCGCCGCCCACGTGCTGGCCGGGCTCTTCTGCGCCGTGTGGCTCGCGTGGGGCGAGGCCGCCGTGTTCCGGCTCGCCGGCGCCCTCGGGGCCGCCGCGCTGCTCGCCGCCCGGCCGCTGTCCCGCGCGCTCGCCCTGGTCCGCACGCGCGTGGCCCTCGTGCCGGCGCCGCCCGCGCACTGTCCTCCGTACGAACGGCCGCGCTTCCTGCGCGGGGCCCTGCACGCCCACGCCGTGGTGCGCCGCGGCCCGCCGCGCCGGCGAGACACCCGAGCCGCGGCCCCCGGCCGTCCTGCCCGCGCCTGACCGGCGCACCCTCCCCGGCCCCGTCGGTGAGGGGCGAGACCTGGGGGTCATCACCCATGTCTTCGCCAACACCTAGGACCGACATGTCCCTTGACGAGCTTCAGGACGCCCCCGCCCGGGGCGCCGAGGTGCCACCCCGACACACCGCCGGAGGCTGGGCCGCGTTGCGGCCGCTGCTCCTGCGGACGCACTTCTACGCCGGGCTGCTGATCGCCCCGCTGCTGTTCATCGCCGCCGCCACCGGGCTGCTCTACGCCGCCTCCTGGCAGGCCGAGAAGATCGTCTACGCCGACGAACTGACCGTCCCCCGCGTGGGCGAGCGCGCCCTGCCGCTGAGCGCCCAGGTCCGGGCCGCCCGGGAGGCGGAGCCCGGAGGCGAGGTCACCGCCGTCTGGCCCGCACCCGACGCCGACGACACCACCCGGGTGATCATGGAGAAGAAGGGGCTCGCGGAGGGCGAGACCCTGACCGTGTTCGTCGACCCGTACACCGCCGACGTGCGCGGGCAGCTCACCACCGCCGGCGACGCGCTGCCGCTGCGGGCCTGGCTGAGCGAGTTCCACTCCAGCCTCCAGCTGGGCGAGTTCGGCCGGAACTACAGCGAGCTGGCCGCCAGCTGGCTCTGGGTGGTCGCCCTGGGCGGGCTCGCCCTGTGGATCGGTCGCCGGCGCACCCGCCCGGCACGGCTCGTCCTCCCGGACCGGACCGCCACCGGCCGTCGCCGGACCCTGTCCTGGCACGGCACGGTGGGCCTGTGGGCCGCGGCCGGCCTCGTCGTCCTCTCCGCGACCGGCCTGACCTGGTCGAAGTACGCCGGTGAGAACATCGGGCAGCTCCAGGACCGGCTGGGCGGGGCCACCCCGTCCGTCACCGCCACGCTGGACGGCGCCGGGGCCGCCGGCGGGGCGGACGAACACGCCGGGCACGTCATGACCGACGGCATGGAGATGCCCCCGCCCGCGCCGACCGCGGACGTGGGCATCGACAAGGCCGTCGCCGCGGCCAGGGCCGCCGGCGTGACCGAGGACCTGCGCGTGACCCTGCCCGCCCGGGGCAAGGGCTACGTGGTCAAGGAGACGGACAAGCAGGTGCCGGTGCACCTGGACGCCGTCGCCGTGGACCCGGCCGACGGCACGGTCATGGACGAACTGCGCTTCGCGGACCACCCCCTGCTCGCGAAGATGACCCGCTTCGGCATCGACCTGCACATGGGTCTGACCTTCGGCCTCGCCAACCAGGTCGCGCTGGCGGCGCTCGCCGTCGCGGTGATGTTCCTCGTGTTCTGGGGCTACCGCATGTGGTGGATGCGCCGACCCACCAAGGATCGCCGGCTGTCGGTCGGCCGCGCGCAGCCGCGCGGCGCCTGGCGACGGTTGCCCGCGACGACGCTGCTGCCGCTCGCCGCGGTGACGGCGCTGGTGGGCTGGTTCGTGCCGATGCTCGGGATCAGCCTGCTGGTGTTCCTGCTGCTCGACGTCGCGCTGGGATTCCTGGCGCGCCGCCGGGCGGCCTCGGCGACGGGGGCGTAGCCCAGCCCGGTCCGGGCCCCGACGCCACGACGGGTCGGGGCCCGGACCGGGACGTGCGACGACCGCGGGCCCGTACTCCCCCTCGCGCGTACGGGCCCGCGGTCGGGCGGCGGGTCTCCGCCGTGCGGCTCAGGGGGCGTACTTGTAGCCCACGCGGCGCACGGTCTGGATCGCGCCCCGGTGGGCCGTGCCCAGCTTGCGGCGCAGTCGGGCGATGTGGACGTCGACGGTGCGACCGTCGCCCACGTGCCCGTAACCCCAGACGGTGGTGACCAACTGGTCCCGGCTGTGCACCCGGTGCGGGTGCGCCACCAGGTGGGCCAGCAGCTCGAACTCCAGGTACGTGAGGTCCAGCACCGTGCCGTCGACCTCGGCGGTGCGCTGAGCCGGGTCGATCCGGACCAGCTCGTCACCGGTGGCGGCGGGCGCCGCGGTCGGGCCGGCCGAGGGCGCTCCGGCGCGGGTCGGGGCGGGGACGGAGTGCGGGGCGAAGGCGATCGGCTGCTGGTCGGCCGGTACGAGGACCAGGTAGCCGACCATCGGCGGCTGCCCCGGCAGGGTCGGCAGGGTGTGCTGGGGCGCGGGCAGCCAGGTGGCGCCCGGCGGGAGCAGGTCCACCACCCGGGCCACCTCGTCCCGGTCCACGGCCCGCAGTCGGTGGCGCGGACTGGGCGGGAAGGTCAGGGGAGCGGCGGAGGAGGCGGACGTGAGGGTACGGGGGTTCGTCATGAGTGGTCAGCTCTTTCACGCGGAGTGGTCGGCAGGAGACGTGCGTACGTCGTCGATGTCGTACCGCGCAGACCGAAGGCCTCGGGGAGGTCGTCTGTGAGAGGTCCCGGGAGGCTTTAGAGGGCCGGCGCGTTCTTCGCGCGGCAACACACCCGGTCGAAATCATGATCCTGACGGGAAGGCCAGAACGGCTCGAGGTCGCTGCGACCTGACGAGGTGTACGAGACGTACGAGTGGCTGGCCATGACCTCATTCAAGCAGATGTACGGGGCCCCGGGCAGACCCCGTCTCACTCTATGGATCGGAATCTCATATTCCGTGACGTCGGCGTGAATGAGGTGTCACCATCGCGACAAATCGTCAGCCGGTGAGGCGCTTTCGCCAGTCCGTGCCGGTCACGCGGATCGCGTCCCCGGCCGACCCGTCCCAGGCCCACCGGAGCCCCGCCGCGTCCAACGCGGCCACCACCTCCCGGCCCACCGAGACCGTCTCCTCGTCGCCCGCGTCGAAGGCCCCGTAATACAGGTGCAGATCGTGGCCGACCGCGACGCTCTCCGTGCACTGGGTGTGGAAGAAGACGAACCCGCGCGCGTCCCCCTCGCGTTCCTCCCAGATCTCCCCCTGGCCGCAGTTGCGGCAACAGGTGAAGTTCTCCCGGGCGGTGATGCCGCCGGAGTCCAGGGCCGCGAAGGCGCGGGTCAGTCGGTCCGGATCCGTCTCGCCGGTCCAGGTGGCCTGCTCCGCGACCCGCTCCCGCCAGAGCCGGTACACCAGCACGCGGGCCTGCGGCCCGGACACCGGCCGGACCCCGTCCTTCACCAGGTAGTCCTCGGCCTGCTCGATCAGCTCCGGTATCCCGTCGTAGCCGCACCGCAGGACGAGCCGGATCCGTTCCTCCAGCCGCTCGCGCACGGAGTCCTCCAGCGCCGGCGGCTCCGGCTCGACCGGAAGTTCCAGCCGCTCCCAGGCCGGGCCGAGCTCCCAGCCCTTCTCCTGCCGGGCCCAGCCGGTCATCACCCGACCGACCTCCTGCGGCGCTGACAGGTACGCCTGGAAGTGCCGGTCGGCGGAGCCCTCGCGGTACTCCAACTGGTAGGAGCGGGCACCGGAGTCGCCCGCCTCGTGCCACACCTGGATGAACACCTCCGGGTCGGAGGTGCGCCGCTCGACGATGAGGAAGCGGTCGCCCGGGGCGCCGATGCGTCCCAGTAGTTCGGTCAGGGTGCGTGAGGAGGGGCGGTCGTGGGTGTCGCCGCGCTCGGTCCTGATTCTGATCGGGAGCATGGGCACACCGTGCCAGAGGGCACCGACAGCGACGCCCGCCGGGCCTGGTGGCCGGCGGGCGCCGTCGTGCGTGCGGTGGTCCGACCCGGAGCCGGGCCGGGGGCGGATCGGGCCGGGTCAGGGCCTCAGAGCAGGCCGTCCTTCTCCAGCGCGGTGCAGCAGGTGTCCGTGATGAGGCGGGTCACCACGTACGGGTCCACGTTGGCGTTCGGCCGGCGGTCCTCGATGTAGCCCTTGCCGTCCTTCTCGACCTGCCACGGGATGCGCACCGAGGCGCCGCGGTCGGAGACGCCGTAGCTGAACTCGTTCCACGGGGCGGTCTCGTGCAGACCCGTCAGGCGCTCGTCGATGCCGGCGCCGTAGTTCTTGACGTGGTCGAGCGGCTTGCTGCCCTCGCCCAGGGACTCGCACGCGGAGATGATCGCGCGGTAGTCCTCGCGCATCGCCTTCGTGGAGAAGTTGGTGTGGGCGCCCGCGCCGTTCCAGTCGCCCTTGACCGGCTTCGGGTTCAGCGTCGCGGAGACGTTGAAGTCCTCGGCCGTGCGGTAGAGCAGCCAGCGCGCGATCCACAGCTGGTCGGAGACCTCCAGCGGGCCGACGGGGCCGACCTGGAACTCCCACTGGCCGGGCATGACCTCGGCGTTGATGCCGGAGATGCTCAGGCCGGCCACGAGGCAGTGGTCGAGGTGCTTCTCGACGATGTCGCGGCCGAAGATCTCGTCCGAGCCGACGCCGCAGTAGTAGCCGCCCTGGGCGGCGGGGAAGCCGTTGACCGGGAAGCCGAGCGGGCGGGCGCCGTCGAAGAAGGTGTACTCCTGCTCGATGCCGAAGATCGGCTCCTGGCCCGCGAACTTCTCGGCGATCGGACGGAGCAGTGCGCGCGTGTTCGACTCGTGGGGGGTCATGTCGATGTTCATGACCTCGCACAGGACGAGGACGTTGTCCCCGCCGCGGATCGGGTCCGGGCAGGAGAACACCGGCTGCAGCACACGGTCGGAGGCGTGTCCCTCGGCCTGGTTGGTGCTCGATCCGTCGAAGCCCCAGATCGGCAGCGCGTCGCCGTCGGCGAGGATCCGCGTCTTGGAGCGAAGCTTGGCCGTCGGCTCCGTGCCGTCGATCCAGATGTACTCAGCCTTGTAGCTCACGGGCCCCATCCTTCGGTGCGTCGCTCCGGCGCGGACTCTGCGGGTGTTGCGTTCGCGGCGCTGCGTGTGCGGTGCCGCGGTTTCGGCCGCCGGCTCGCCGGTCGCGGCGCTGCGATCGCGTGCTGCGGTGATGACCGCAGCGTGCCCCCACGCGATTTCTCTTCCGTTGCCCGTGTGTGAACCCCGTGTTACCGAGATGTGCGCCGCAGGTGGGAACGGTCGTGCGGGTCGGCGATGGCACACCCGTCCGGGTGCGGCACACTGAGCGGGTGAGCATTTCGTATGATTTGAACTCCGCCGGTGGCTCCTCCGTGGACGCCGCCGAGAGCCCCCGACCCCGGGTCGGCCTGCTGGGCACCGGCCCCTGGGCCCAACGCACGCACGCCCCCGCCCTCGCCGCGCACGCCGGCTCCGACTTCGTCGGGGTGTGGGGCAGGCGCCCCGAGGCGGCGGCCGAACTCGCCCGCGCCCACGGCGTGAAGGTGTACGAAGACCCCGACGAACTGTTCGCCGACTGTGACGTCGTGGCGTTCGCCCTGCCGCCCGACGTACAGGCTCCGCTCGCGGTCCGCGCGGCCGCCGCCGGATGCCATCTGCTGCTCGACAAGCCCGTCGCGACGACGGTGGCGGACGCCTCGGCCGTGGCCGCCGCCGCGGCGGAGCACGAGGTCGCCTCCGTCGTCTTCCTGACCCTCCGGTTCGCCCAGCCGACCGCCGGGTGGGTCGAGGAGCAGACCGGGCGCTCCGGCTGGTTCACCGCGTCCGCCCACTGGCTCGGCGCCCTCTACCCGCCCGACGGGACCCCCGGCGGTCACCCCGACTCGCCCTGGCGCAAGGCCAAGGGCGGGCTGTGGGACGTCGGCCCGCACGCCCTGTCCGTCCTGATCCCGGTGCTCGGCGACGTCACCGCAGTCTCCGCCACCCGGGGCCCCTCCGACGTGGTGCAACTGGCCCTGCGTCACGCCTCGGGCGCCGCCAGCACCGCCGTGCTCAGCCTGGGCGCGCCACGGGCGGCCGCCGGGGTGGGACTGGAACTGCGCGGGGCCGAGGGCATCTTCGAGCTGCCCGAGTGGAGCGACGTGCCCGGCGCCTACGGTCGGGCGCTGGACGCGCTGCTCGCGGCGGCCCGCACGGGCGAGCCGGACGCGCGGGACGCGGGGTTCGGGCTCCGGCTGACGGAGATCCTGGCCGAGGCGGAGCGCCAGTTGGGCGCGTGAGGGGTGGGGCGGGGGGCTTGGTCCCGTCCATCCCCCCGCCCCTCTGCGGGATTCGCCTTCGCGGCGGGGCGTCGATCGCGGCCCGGGCGGCTCCATGCGCGCGCGTGCGGGCGGACTTCACCGTCCACCGTCACCCTGGTCCGCGAGGCCCGCACGACCTCGTTTCAGGCGCAGAAGCTGCTGGTCGAGGCACCCCCGAGTGCCGCAGCCTGGTTTGGAAGCGGCGGACGGCCTCCCGCCCGGTCGGGTCGACGTGCTCCCCGGGGGTCACGCACCACGCGATGCCGCTCACGGCGGCCGACGCGATCACCCGCCTGCTGACGGAGGCTTGAGTCGGCCCGTCGGATCGAGCCGACCGGCCGGCTCAGGCCTTGCGGGACATGGCCTCGCGCACGGCCTCGTCGGTACGGGCGATCACGGCCGTACCGTCCTCGGCGGTGATGATCGGGCGCTGGATCAGCTTGGGGTGCGCCGCCAGATGGGCGATCCAGCGGCCCCGCGCGGCGTCCGTCCCCTCGCGCGGCAGCTCCCGTACCCCACTCTCGCGGGCCAGCGGGTCGGAGGTGCGCGTGATGTCCCAGGGCTCCAGCCCGAGGCGGTCCAGCACCTCGCGGATCTCGGCCTCGGACGGCACGTCCTCCAGGTACCGGCGCACCGTGTAGTCGGCGCCCTCCGCGTCCAGCAGGGTCAGCGCGGCACGGCACTTGGAACAGGCGGGATTGATCCAGATCTCCATGCGCCCAAGCCTAACGAGGCGTCGTGCCGGGCCGGTCTGGCCAGGGGCTTTTGTCAGTGCCCCCCGGTAAAATCGAAGGAGCACGACAGGAAGCCAACTACCGTTTGGGAGGCTGTAGATGGCCGCTGCCGCGATCATTTCGATGCCCAAGAAGAAGCCACTGCCGGCGGGGCTGCCCCGCGAGTGGTACGAGAGCCACAACCGCCGTCTGAAGGCGATGCGGCTGGCGATATCGCTGCTCGACACCGGGACCTACGACGCTCGACGCGCCACCAACCGCAAGATCCGGACGATGGCGGTGCGGGTGGGGATCCACCGGCCGTCCAACGTGACCTGCAAGATGGTGCGCGCCTTCATCCGCGACGTCGGCTGACGTTCGACGCGGGCTCCGGGGGCCGCGGCACGGCGACGCCGCGCCCCCCGGGGCCGTCCCGGCCCGGGCGCCCGCGCCGCTCGCGGCCGGTAGGACCCTCGGCAGGCAGGCAGGCAGGCAGGCAGGCAGGCAGGCAGGCAGGCAGGCCCGGCCACGGCACGCGTGGTCACGGCACGCCCGGCTACGGCACGCCCGGTCACGTTTCCATGGCCGGCAGGGACAGGAGCAGGACCGCCACGTCGTCGCTCGGGCCGCCCGCGGTGAAGGCCTCCAGGTCCCGCCACACCGCCCGCACCAGGCCCTCGGAGTCGTCGGCCAGCACCGGGATCCGGGAGGCCAGCGGGTAGAAGCCGCCCTCCGCGTCGCGGGCCTCGGTCACCCCGTCCGTGTGCGCGAGCAGCCGGTCGCCCGGCAGCAGCGGAACCTCGGCGACCTTCGGCAGCTCGGGCACGGTCAGGCCCAGGCCCAGCGGGGGCCCCGGCTCCACGTCCAGTTCCGCGGTCGTCGAGCCGCGGAGCAACAGCACGGGCGGATGCCCGCACGACACGATCCGTACGAGATCCCGTCCGGGCGGGAACTCCAGCAGCACCGCCGTCGCGAACAGCTCCGGGTGCCGGATCGAGGCGGCCGCCGCGTCGGCCACCAGCCGCCGGTCCAGCCGGGCCGCGACCGCCGCCAGCTCGGGATCGTCCAGGACCGCCTCCCGGAAGGCGCCGAGCAGCGCGGCCACCGTCCCGACCGCCGCCAGACCGTGCCCCTGGACGTCGGCCACCACCGCCCGGACCCCGTACGGCCCGGCCCGCACGTCGTACAGGTCGCCGCCGACCAGCGTGCCGCGCTGCGCCGCCCGGTACAGACCGGAGCAGTGCACCGGACCCACCTGGTCCGGTACCGGTGGCAGCACCGCGAGCTGGGCCGCCTCGGCGACGGTCCGGACGCTGACCAGCTGGTCGTCGCGACGGCGCCGCACGAAGGAGATCACCACGCTGAGCAGGCCGACGAAGGCCACGGTGGCCAGGTCCGTGCCCCGGGCGTTGGCCACGCCGAGCTGGGGGACGCCGAGCAGCACGAGGACCAGTACGGCGAACGCGCAGGTTCCCAGGGGGCCGTACGAGAACGCGGCCACCGCGGGCAGGGCCGCGAGGAAGTACCCCAGCTCCGCGCCGGGGGTCAGCCACTGCGCGCAGCACAGCACCACCACGGCCACGACGGGCGCAAGCCGGGCCCAGCGGGGCGGGGGCGTCCCGTGCAGCCGGCCGGAGTCCTCGAGTCCGCGTCTCACTCCTCCACCCTGATCCCGGCCGGCCGGGGGCGCACCCCGGGTGAGCGTCGGGTGGCCTCGCGCGGTCCGCCCCGCGACAGTGGTGCGGTGACCGAATCGGCGGGCGCGCGGAGCGCGGAGATCAGCACCCGGCTCAACTGGCTCAGGGCGGGGGTCCTGGGCGCCAACGACGGGATCATCTCCACGGCGGGCCTGGTGGTGGGCGTCGCCGGGGCGACGACCTCGCGCGCGGCGATCCTGACGGCGGGAGTGGCCGGGCTGCTGGCGGGGGCGCTGTCGATGGCGGCGGGGGAGTACGTGTCGGTCAGTTCGCAGCGGGACTCGGAACGCGCCGCCCTGGCCGTGGAGCGGCGGGAGCTGGCCGACGAGCCGGAGGAGGAGCTCGCGGAGCTGACGGACATGCTGGCGGCGCGCGGCCTGAGCCGGGAACTCGCCCGGGAGGCCGCCGAACAGCTGACGGCACGCGACGCCCTGCGGGCCCACGCCCAAGTGGAACTGGGGATCAACCCGGACGAGCTGGTGAACCCCTGGCACGCGGCCCTCGCGAGCCTGCTCTCCTTCACGGTGGGGGCGCTGCTCCCGCTCCTGGCGATCGTCCTGCCGCAGCCGTCGGCACGGGTGCCGGTGACGGTGGCGGCCGTGCTGGCGGCGCTGACCCTGTGCGGGCTGGCCGGCGCCCGCCTGGGCGGCGCCCCCGCCGCGCGGGCGGTGCTGCGGAACGTGGCGGGCGGCGCGGTCGCGATGGCCGTCACCTACGCCGTGGGCACCTGGATCGGCGGCACCTGACCCGATGGATCGGCGGCACCTGACCCGACCGGGACCGCCGGGCCCTATCCGTCCCCGGACCACCCCGGCGCGGCCCGCCCGGTGGATCCCCGGGCGCCACGCCCCGGGTCGCCCGTGCACGGGCGCGACCTGCGGGCAGACTGGCGCCATGCGCATCGCGGTCACCGGAGCATCCGGCCTCATCGGCAAGGTCCTCGTACGGTCCCTCCAAGTGGACGGCCACGAGGTGGTGCGCTTCGTGCGCCGCCCCGCCGCCGCCCCGGACGAGGCGACCTGGGACCCGCGGCGCGGGTACGTGGACCCCGCCGGGCTGGTCGGCTGCGGCGCCGTCGTCCACCTGGCCGGAGCCGGGGTCGGCGACCACCGCTGGACGGCCGCGTACAAGAGGGAGATCCGCGACAGCCGTGTCCTCGGCACCGCCGCCATCGCCCGGGCCGTCGCGGACATGGCCGAGCCACCGCCGGTCCTCGTCAGTGGGAGCGCCGTCGGCTACTACGGGAACACCGGCGACCGCGTCGTCGACGAGGACGCCCCGGCGGGGGAGGGCTTCCTGCCCTCCGTCTGCGTCGAGTGGGAGGCGGCCGCCGCGCCGGCCCGGGACGCCGGGATCCGTACGGTCTTCGCCCGCACCGGCCTGGTCGTCGCCGCCGACGGCGGGGCGTGGGGCCGGCTGTTCCCCGTCTTCCGGGCCGGCGTCGGCGGTCGGCTCGGCAACGGCCGCCAGTACTGGTCGCACATCTCGATGCACGACGAGGTCGCCGCCCTGCGCCACCT
The DNA here is from genome assembly GCF_041431415.1 of Streptomyces sp. NBC_00513. GTDB lineage: Bacteria > Actinomycetota > Actinomycetes > Streptomycetales > Streptomycetaceae > Streptomyces. The sequence continues at coordinate 2,526,152 of NZ_CP107845.1, read as the reverse complement.
GATCACCGCGTCCGGGCTGTCCGGTCCGGTGAACCTGACGGCCCCCGAGCCGCGGACCAACCGTGAGGTGACGGCGGCGATGGGGCGGGTGCTGCACCGTCCGACGGTGTGCGCCGTGCCGGCGCCCGTCATGCGCGTCGTCCTCGGCGAGTTCGCCGAGGACGTGCTGGGAAGTCAGCGGGTGCGTCCCACGAAGCTGTTGGAGTCCGGCTTCGTGTTCCGCCACCCGGGGATCGACGAGTCGATCAGGGCCGCGCTGGCCTAGGGGCGGCGGCCCGGTGGCCCGGCGGCTCGGGGGAGCATCGTCCGCTCACGTGCGACCGTTTGTGACCCGAATGCGACCGCTGTGCGACCGGAGTTGTGCGCAATACCGCACCGGACTCGGGTTCTGCCGGAGTCCGTTGGGGGAAGGAGGAACCCCACACAGCCGCGCCGACCTCGGGGAGGGGCACGTGCTCAGCAGCGCACACCATGCAGACGTCGTCATCGTGGGAGCCGGAGTCTCAGGACTCGCGGCGGCACACCATCTGATCGCCGCGGGAGTCACGGTCACCGTCCTGGAGGCCGCGAACGACCCCGGCGGTCGGATGGCCACCGAGTCGGTCGACGGCTTCCGGCTCGACCGGACCGGCCAGCTCCTCAACACCTCGTACACCGAACCGTCCCGCACCCCGGGCCTGGAGGCGCTCGTCCTGCGCCCCTTCGCGCCCGGGGTCCTCATCCGGGGAGCCGACGGCAAACAGCAGCGCGCCGGGGCCCTCACCCCCGCCCGCGCCCTGGCCGGCGGCTCCCTCGACCAGGCCCGGCTCAGCGCCGCGCTCGGCCGGCTCGCCGCCCTGCCCGTGGAGCGCCTGCTCGCCCGGCCCGAACGCACCGCGACGGCCGCCCTGCGCACCCGCGGACTGCCGCCGCGCACGGTCAACGGCGTACTGCGCCCCCTGCTCGCCACCCTGCTCCGCGACCCGGAACTGACCACCTCCAGCCGGGTCGCCGACCTCGCCCTGCGCGGATTCGCCCGAGGCCGGCTCGCCGTGCCCGAGGGCGGCGCCGCGAGCCTGCCCGACCTGCTCGCCGCCGCCCTGCCGCCCGGCACCGTACGGACCGGGGTGCGGGTCCGCACGGTGGCGACGAACCTCGTCACCACCGAGGAGCACGGCGACTTCAGCTGCCGTTCCGTCGTGCTCGCCACCGGCGCCCGGGCCGCCGCCGACCTGCTGCCGGGGCTGCGGGTGCCGAACTTCCACGAGGTCACCGTCATCCACCACGGCACCGCCGTCCCGCTGCCGTGGGACGGTTCCCTGCTCCTGGACGCCGACCCGAAGTGGCCGCTCGCCCACACCACCGTGATGAGTGCGGTCGACCCGACGCGGGCTCCCGCCGGGCGGAGCCTGGTCACCACCACCGTGCACGGACCGCCGCCGCCCACCCGCACGGTCGCCTCCCGGCTCGCCCGGCTCTACGACACCTCCACCCGGGACTGGGAGCCACTCGCCGTCCACCACACCCCGGAGGCCGTCCCGGCCATGCCCCCGCCGTACGACCTGCGCCGCCCGGTACGGGTCGTGGCCGGGCTGTACGTGTGCGGCGACCACCGCGACGTCAACACCGTCCAGGGGGCCCTGCACTCCGCCCGACGCGCGAGCACGGCCGTCCTGCGCGACTTCGGCATCCCGGTGCCGGCCGCCCCGGAACGATCCGTTCCGGTGGCGGCCTGAGCCGGTCCCGCCCCGGCCGCGTACGCGTGAGGGCCCGGCCCCGTGACCGGGGGCCGGGCCCTCACGCGCGCCCCCGTGACCGGGACGGGGCGCGGGCCCGCTCAGACCAGCGCGGCGACCCGGTCCCGGTAGGTCCGCACCGCCGAGGCGTCCCGGTACGGCTCCAGCCGCCGCTCGAAGTCCCGTACGTACTCCACCGCGCGCGCCGACCGCATCTCCATCGCCTGCTGCGCCGCCTCCGCGCCCAGCGCGCACGCCTGGTCCAGCTCGCCGAGCCCCAGCCGGGCCGTGGCCAGCACCACCCTGCAGAACAGCCGCGAGCGCGCGTGGCCGGGCGCCCGCAACTGGAGCGAGCGCTCCGCGTGCTGCGCCGAGGCCCGGTACTGCTGGAGATCCCGGTGGCAGTGGCCGAACTCGTCCGCCAACTGCGCCTCGTCGTAGAAGCGGGCCCAGTGCGGCACGTCGTCCCCCGGCCGGGCCGCGCCCAGCGCCCGCTCCGCCCGCACCAGCGAGGCCGTCGAGGCCCGCACCTCGCCCAACACCGCGTGCCCCCGCGCCTCCGCCGAGTGCAGCAACGCCTGCACCACCGGCGGCGGCCCGGAGCCCACGCCCTGCTGGGCGACCCGGGCGAGCTGCACCGCCTCCCGCCCGTGCCCCAGGTAGACGGCCTGCCGGCTCATCGTGACCAGCACGTACGACCCGTACGGCCGGTCGGCGGCGGCCTGCGAGAGCCGCAGCGCCTGCACGAAGTACCGCTGGGCCAGCCCGTGTGCGGCGATGTCGTACGAGGTCCAACCCGCGAGCCGGGTCAGGTCGGCGGCGGCCGCGAACAGCCTGCGCCCGGTGGTCTCCCCGTACGTGCCCCGCAGCATCGGCTCCGCCTCGTGCTCCAGGTACCGCACCAGCGCCTGCCGGGCGTGCCCGCCGCCGTAGGTGTCGTCCAGGGTCCGGAACAGTTCGCTCACCGACCGCAGCGCCGCGATGTCCCCGCCCGTCACCCGCTGGCCGGGCGCCCGGTCGATCTGCCGCTGGCGGGGCACGGCCGTCCGCCCCTGCGTCGGGACCCGCGAGCCGGCGGGCTCCGCGCCCCGCCCGACCCGTTCGTCGGCCCGGCCGATCAGCCAGTCCCGGCTGGGCACCACCAGACCGGCCGGGGTGAAGGCGATCTTGCGCAGCTCGGCGTGCGAGCCGGAGTCCTTGCGCCACAGTCCGCTCGCGATGTCCACGGCCTCCTCGGGGGTGGCCGCGAACTCCAGCCCCGCGTAGACGGGCGCGCACGCGTCGAGCCCCAGGTCCTGGGCCGACAGCCGCCGCCCGAGGCGCCGGGTGAAGACCTCCGCGATCAGCGCGGGGGTCGTCCCGCGGGGTTGCTGGCCGCGCAGCCACCGGGTCACGGACGTCTTGTCGTACCGCAGATCGAGACCGTGTTCCAGGCCGAGCTGGTCGACGCGGCGGGCGAGACCGGCGTTGGAGAACCCGGCTTCCGCGATCAGCGCCGAGAGTTGCCGGTTGGGGACGCGCTGGGCTGGTCGTTCCGTCATCGGCTCCACGGTTTCCTGACGTGAAAGACCGGAGTCCCGGCCCTGTGAACGGCGTGAATGTAGCGGCGAACTTCGCCCGCACCGCCCCCTCTGTCCCACATTCATCCGATCGTGTGCAGAACCTGCGGGGTCCTTTACGGATGGGCACGCTCCGCCCGTATGGGCGACGACCGAGGCGATCGTCGGGGCCCTGAGGAGCCGCTTTCGGCCGGCCGTACCCTTGGCTGGTGCGATGCGTGCACACAGCAGGTTCAACGAGGAGGCGCTGCGGTGACTGAGCTTCGGTTTGTCCATCTGGGCTTCGGGCCGGAATTCGTCGAGTACACCGAGGCCTGGGACGAGCAGCGCCGGGTGCACGCCGCCCGCTTCGCGGACGAGATCGAGGACACCTGCCTGCTGGTCGAGCACCGGCCCGTCTACACGGCCGGTCGGCGCACCGCAGACAACGAGCGGCCGTTGGACGGCACGCCGGTCGTGGACGTGGACCGGGGCGGAAAGATCACCTGGCACGGGCCGGGCCAGCTCGTCGGCTACCCGATCATGAAGCTGCCGCGCCCCGTGGACGTGGTCGCCCACGTCCGCCGGCTGGAGGACGCGCTGATCAGGACCGCAGCCGAGTTCGGGCTGGAGACCACCCGGATCGAGGGGCGCAGCGGTGTCTGGGTGCTCGGCGACCCCGTCGAGGACCGACCGGGCATCGGCGGACTCTCGCTGGACCTCGATCCCCGGATGCACGACGACGAGTTCGACGCCCGGCTGAACGGCCCCGAGTACGCCCCGTCCAACGCCGGCCAGCGCCGCGAGGACCGCAAGCTCGCCGCCATCGGCATCCGGGTCGCCAAGGGCGTCACCATGCACGGGTTCTCGATCAACGTGAATCCTGACAACACCTGGTTCGACCGGATCATCCCCTGCGGCATCCGGGACGCCGGTGTGACCTCGCTCTCGTACGAACTGGGCCGGGAGATCACCATCGCCCAGGTGCTGCCCGTCATCGAGCGGCACCTCAAGGACGTCCTGGAGCAGGCGGAGCTCCGACCGAGGGAGATCGAGCCCGCCGCCGGCTGAGGCCCGGGGAATGCGTCCGGCCGCCCCCAGGTTGGCGGACGTAAGAACGTATGAAATTACGGGCGTACCCTGGTGGGCGCCGAAGAATCGAAGTCACAGGGAGCCGGTCGTGTCCGCAGTCGCACCCGACGGACGCAAGATGCTGCGCCTCGAGGTCCGTAACGCCCAGACCCCCATCGAGCGCAAGCCCGAGTGGATCAAGACCCGGGCGAAGATGGGCCCCGAGTACACCAAGATGCAGGCCCTGGTGAAGGGCGAAGGACTGCACACGGTGTGCCAGGAAGCCGGCTGTCCGAACATCTACGAATGCTGGGAAGACCGCGAGGCCACCTTCCTCATCGGTGGCGACCAGTGCACCCGGCGCTGTGACTTCTGCCAGATCGACACGGGCAAGCCCGAGGCCCTCGACCGGGACGAGCCGCGTCGTGTCGGCGAGTCCGTGGTCACCATGGACCTGAACTACGCGACGATCACCGGCGTGGCCCGCGACGACCTGCCCGACGGCGGCGCCTGGCTGTACGCGGAGACCGTGCGCCAGATCCACCAGCAGACGGCGGGCCGTGAGACCGGCCACACCAAGGTCGAGCTGCTGGCCCCCGACTTCAACGCGGTGCCGGAACTCCTGGAGGAGGTCTTCGCCTCCCGCCCCGAGGTCTTCGCGCACAACGTCGAGACGGTTCCCCGGATCTTCAAGCGGATCCGCCCCGGCTTCCGCTACGAGCGCTCCCTCGACGTGATCACCAAGGCGCGCGCCTACGGCCTGATCACGAAGTCGAACCTGATCCTCGGCATGGGCGAGGAGCGCGAGGAGGTCACGCAGGCCCTCAAGGACCTGCACGAGGCCGGCTGCGAGCTCATCACCATCACCCAGTACCTGCGCCCCTCGCCGCGCCACCACCCCGTCGAGCGGTGGGTCAAGCCGGCCGAGTTCGTCGAGCTGGCGAAGGAGGCCGAGGAGATCGGCTTCTCCGGTGTGATGTCCGGTCCGCTGGTGCGTTCCTCGTACCGCGCCGGGCGCCTCTACCAGCAGGCGATGGAGAAGCGCGCCACCGTCTGACGTGGGCGTGTGAAGTCCCGCACAATAACTTACTGAACAGTAACACCGCGCCGACGCGGCCCCTAGGCTCATTCCAGGATGAGTCGGGTGGGCCGCGTCAGTGTTTTCGCGCCCAACATGTTCATCGCATTTGACCGACCGGTCACGCCCTGGTAACACCAGTCAGTGACGATTGCTGCACGCACCGCACATCGCGCAGCGCGCACCACCGCTTCGCTCCACGTACCACCGCTTCACTCCCAGCCGTCGTGAGCACCGTGAGAGGGATCGACATCATGCAGGCCGCGCCCGTACGCGCCATCGCCATCCCGTCCTTCACAGACGCCTTCCGGGGCATCGAGTCGCTGCTCATGAGCGGCGCCCGCCGCAACGCCTGGAGCGCGGTCCTGGAGGACCGCCGCAGGGCCAAGGATCGGGTCGAAACCGAGCACGTACTCGAGGCCGCGGCGACCCGCCGTCCGCAGGCCACGTAAACTCGCCTTATGGCGAGGAAGTCAAACGCAGAGACTGCTGCGAACCCCGGGCGACTGAAGCAGATCGCCCTGACGTACAAGATGACGCGCAAGGCCGATCCGAAGGTCGGTCTGATCGTCGCGGGCGTGGGAATCGTCACCTTCGGTGTCTTTCTTGCGATCGGCTTCCTGATCGGCCACCCGGTCTACCTGGGCATCCTGGGTTTCCTGGTGGCGTTCCTCGCGATGGCGATCGTCTTCGGGCGACGGGCCGAGCGGGCTGCCTTCGGGCAGATGGAGGGACAGCCGGGCGCTGCCGCGGCCGTACTGGACAACGTGGGACGGGGTTGGACCACCACCCCGGCCGTCGCGATGAACCGGAACCAGGACATCGTCCACCGGGCCGTCGGCAAGGCGGGCGTCGTCCTGATCGCGGAGGGCAACCCGAACCGGGTCAAGGTCCTGCTCGCGGCCGAGAAGAAGAAGCTGGCCCGGATCATGCCCGACGTCCCGGTGCACGACTTCATCGTGGGCACCGGCGAGGGCGAGGTCCCGCTCAAGAAGGTCCGTACGACGCTGCTCAAGCTGCCGCGCGTGCTGGCCGGCCCGCAGATCACGCAGGTGAACGACAAGCTCCGGGCCATGGGTGACCTCATGAGCAACATGCCGGTCCCGAAGGGCCCCATGCCGAAGGGCACGCGCATGCCGCGCGGCGGCAAGATGCGCTGACAATGCGCTGACCTGCTTTTCGTATACGACACGGGGGTGCCCCCGGAGCCGATGGCTCCGGGGGCACCCCCGTCTCGTCGTGCTCTGGGCGCGCTGTCGTCGTGTTCTCCGCGACGCGCGCCGTTCCTCAGATGCGGACCTGGACCGCGCCGGCGAGCCGGTCGTGCAGGCCCCGGCCGTCCCGGTCCGAGATCAGGGCGGGGACGAAGAGGGCCAGCAGCAGGGTGCGCAGCGCCACCCGGCCGAGGCCCAGGCGCGAGCCGTCCAGCGCGATGACCCGGAGTCCCAGGATCCGCTTGCCGGGGGTGAAGCCCACCGTGCCCACCGTCAGGAACGTGAGGCTCAGGAAGAGCGCCAGCGTCCACGGGCTGGAAGCGTCCAGGTCACCGCCCGTGATCAGGGCGTAGGCGATCAGCTGACAACCGACCCAGTCGATGACGACGGCGCCGAGTCGACGCCCGAAACGGGCCACCGAGCCGGGCCCCGAACGGGGAAGGCCCAGGCGCTCGCCCGGATGGCCGAAGTCGACGCCCATCTCCTCGGCGGCCGCGCGGGGGCCGGAAAGCCAGGATCCGATTGCTTGCCTGTTGTCCACCCGACCACGGTACCGGTGCGCTCTCCGGCGCCCCGGACGGGACCCTGGTTAACTTGTGCGAAACAAATGGGTCATGCTTGAGAAATCCCGTCTGCTTATGGTCGGGTCAGCGTGCGGCACCGCACTGACGCACCACGAGCTATAAAGCCCGCCCCTGCCCCGGGGTCGGGAGTAGGAGGAGTTGGATGTTCCAGAACGCCGACGAAGTGAAGCAGTACATCGAGGAGAACGACGTCAAGTTCGTCGACGTCCGCTTCTGTGACCTGCCTGGTGTGATGCAGCACTTCACCATCCCGGCGCGGGCGTTCGACCCGGCGGAGGAGCTCGCCTTCGACGGATCCTCCATCCGCGGCTTCCAGGCGATCCACGAGTCCGACATGGCGCTGCGCGCCGACATCACCACCGCGCGCCTGGACCCGTTCCGCAAGGACAAGACGCTCAACATCAACTTCTTCATCCACGACCCGATCACGGGCGAGGCCTACAGCCGCGACCCGCGCAACATCGCGAAGAAGGCCGAGGCGTACCTCGCCTCCACCGGCATCGCCGACACCGCGTACTTCGGCCCCGAGGCCGAGTTCTACGTGTTCGACAGCGTGCGCTTCGCGACGACCGCGAACGAGAGCTTCTACCACATCGACTCCGAGGCCGGCGCCTGGAACACCGGCTCCGAGGAGAACAACCGCGGCTACAAGGTCCGCTACAAGGGCGGCTACTTCCCCGTCGCCCCGGTCGACCACTTCGCCGACCTGCGCGCCGAGATCTCGCTGGAACTGGACGCCCAGGGCCTCCAGGTCGAGCGCCAGCACCACGAGGTCGGCACCGGCGGCCAGGCCGAGATCAACTACAAGTTCAACACGCTGCTCGCCGCGGCCGACGACCTGATGCTCTTCAAGTACATCGTGAAGAACGTCGCCTGGCGCAACGGCAAGACCGCGACCTTCATGCCGAAGCCGATCTTCGGTGACAACGGCTCGGGCATGCACGTCCACCAGTCGCTGTGGGCGAACGGCGACCCGCTGTTCTACGACGAGGCCGGCTACGCGGGCCTCTCGGACACCGCCCGCTACTACATCGGCGGCATCCTGAAGCACGCCCCGTCGCTGCTGGCCTTCACCAACCCGACGGTGAACTCCTACCACCGCCTGGTGCCGGGCTTCGAGGCGCCGGTCAACATGGTGTACTCGCAGCGCAACCGCTCCGCCGCGATGCGCATCCCGATCACCGGCTCGAACCCGAAGGCCAAGCGCGTCGAGTTCCGCGCCCCGGACCCGTCGTCCAACCCGTACCTCGCCTTCGCGGCGCTGCTGCTCGCGGGCCTCGACGGCGTCAAGAACAAGATCGAGCCGATGGAGCCGATCGACAAGGACCTCTACGAGCTCTCCCCCGACGAGCACGCGAGCGTCCCGCAGGTCCCGACCAGCCTGGAGGACGTCCTCAAGGCCCTGGAGGAGGACCACGAGTACCTCCTCGCCGGCGGTGTCTTCACCCCGGACCTGATCGAGACCTGGATCGACTACAAGCGCACCAACGAGATCGCCCCGATCGCGCTGCGCCCGCACCCGCACGAGTTCGAGATGTACTTCGACATCTAGTCGCCCCGAGCGTCCACCGGCGGAACCCGCACGACGGGCCGCCGGACGGCCGCTCCGCGACCTTGCCGCAGGCGCCCGCGCCCGTGGCCGTGCCGCCCTCCACTCCTCACGGAGCGGAGGGCGGCGCTTCGTCGTTTCCGGGGCGCTTCGCCGCTTCCGGGATGCGGTCCCTCAGGTCGGGCGGTGCAACAGGGGCATCGCGCCCGTCAGCTCGCGCAGGCAGCGGACCGCGAGTTCGGCCGGGGAGCCGGGGCCCGCGACCGGGGCGTCGGTGGCCGACCAGAGTTCCAGGGCGATGCGGATCGCGTCCGTGGCGGCCGCCGCCAGGAGACGGACGCCGAGGGCGTCGGCGTCCGGTCCGGCGAGCCGGGCGATCACCGGGACCAGGCGTTCCTCGGAGTCCTGGTTCACGCGGTACCAGACGGCCCGCAGGGCCTCGTCGCCGGTGGCCGCCCGCAGCAGCCCGCGCGTCACCTTCAGGCCTTCCTCGACGGCCCGGGAGTCGCCGAGGGAGCGGGTGACGGCGCGCTCCAGCGCCTCGGCCAGGGGGGTGCCGGGATCCTCCTCGGCGAGCAACGCGCGCCAGGCGTCACCGCCGCCGGCGAGCAGGGGGGCAACGGCTTCCTGCTTGTTGCGGAAGTAGCGGTAGAACGTGCGCAGGGCCACGCCGGCGCGGTGGGCGATGTCCTCGGCGGTGGTGCCGTCGGGGCCGTGCTCGGCGAAGAGTTCGCAGGCGGCGCGGGCGATGTCGAGCTGGGTGGCGGCCTTGCGGCGCTCGGTCAGCGACTGGGCTCCGGGGCCGGCCTGGGGAGAGTACGGACGAGGGGATCTCACGTATGAAGCCTACCGTCCGACAGGCTCGGCCGATGCATGCATTGACACTCTGGCAAAACGTGTCACTTGGTCGTACGCTCGCCCCCATGAACCGTTACGAAGGACGTCGCGTCCTCATCACCGGCGGCGGCTCCGGCATCGGCCGGGCCACCGTCCACCGCATCCTCGCCGAGGGCGGCCGCGTACACACCGTGGACGTCGACGAAGCCGGGCTCAAGAACACGGCGGACCGGGCCGGCGCCGACGGTCACGGGGACCGCCTCACCACCGCCGTCCTCGACATATCCGACGAGGCGGCCGTACGGGCCGGGATCGCCGGCGCCGTCGCGAGCCTCGGCGGGCTCGACGTGCTGGTGAACGCCGCCGGCATCCTGCGCTCCTCGCACACCCACCAGACCACGCTCGACTTCTGGAACAAGGTCATCGCGGTCAACCTCACCGGCACCTTCCTGGTGATCCGCGAGTCGATCCCGGCGCTGCTGGCGGGCGACCAACCGGTCGTCGTGAACTTCAGCTCCACCTCGGCGTCCTTCGCGCACCCCTACATGTCCGCCTACGCGGCCAGCAAGGGCGGCATCCAGTCCATGACCCACGCCCTGGCCGCCGAGTACAGCAAGCAGGGCCTGCGGTTCGTCGCCGTGGCCCCCGGCTCCATCGAGTCCGGCATGACCACCGGCAACGGCCCGGGCCTGCCCGAGGACACCGACTGGAGCCTGTTCACCAAGCTCGCCCCGGCCCTCGGCCAGGGCTTCGCGGGCCCGGAAACGGTGGCCGGCGTCGTCGCGATGCTCGGGTCCGAGGACGGCGCGTTCATCACCGGCACGGAGATCCGCATCGACGGCGGCACGCACTACTGAGGCGCGCCGGCCACGACTGACCCGCGCCGCCCGCACGCGCCACCGACCGGCGTCAGCCCCTGAACCGGTCCCAGAGCCGGGGGAAGCGTTCCGCGAGCACGGCTTCGTTCTCGAAGTCGAGGGGAGCGCCCTCCGGCTCGGCCGCCTGGAGCGGGACCCCGAGGTCCGGCGCCACCGAACCGGTCAGCTGCTCGTACGCCTCGTCCGCCGCGTACCCCAGCTCCTCGCCGTCGCCGTCGATCTCCTCGTCGAAGTCGCCCAGCAGCTCCGCCAGGTGGTCGGGATCGTGCACCCCGCCCTCGAAGACCTCCCGCCCCTGGCCGATCAGCCAGCACCGGAAGTAGTCGAACGCGTCGTCGCTCGCCCCGTCGAGCAGCACCCAGGCCGCGCCCCAGAGGTCCCAGGTGTACGCGCGGTTGTACCGCGACTCGAAGTGCCGGGCGAAGTCCAGCACGGAGTCCGGGTCGAGCTGCGCCAGCCGCTCCACGAGCAGCTCGGCGTGCTCCTCGGGGTCGCCCTCGGCGGCCTCGCGGGTACGGTCGACGATCTCCCAGAACTCCGTCTCGTCCATCACCGCTCCAGCATCACGGGTCCACCCCCGTGCCGCCACCGCTCATACGGCCAAAGGCCGGTGTCCGCCCCCCATTGGCGGGGCGGACACCGGCCTTCGGCCGTAGGGTGGCGCGTCGGACTCGGCGCGACGGGGCGCCCGGGCCCTACAGGCCGTAGCGCTCGCGGGCCTCCTTGATGGCGGACGCCGGCACCTCGCCGCGGCGGGCGAGCTGGGCCAGCGCGGCCACCACGATGGACTGGGCGTCGACACCGAAGTGCCGGCGGGCGCCCTCGCGGGTGTCGGAGAGGCCGAAGCCGTCCGTACCCAGCGAGGTGTAGTCCTGCTCCACCCACTGGCTGATCTGGTCCGGGACCTGACGCATCCAGTCGGACACGGCCAGCACCGGGCTCGTGACGCCCTCCAGCGCGCGGGTGACGTACGGAGTGCGCACCTCGCCGCGCAGCAGCGCCTCGTCGCACTCCAGCGCGTCGCGGCGCAGCTCGCCCCAGGAGGTGGCGGACCAGACGTCGGCGGCCACGTTCCAGTCGGCGGCGAGGAGCTTCTGGGCGTCCAGGACCCAGTGGATCGCCGTGCCGGAGGCCATGAGCTGGACCTTCGGGGCATCGGCGGCGGGGGCCGCCTCGGCGAGGTCGGCCGCGGTGTTGAAGCGGTACAGGCCCTTGAGGATGCCTTCCTCGACACCCTCCGGGATGGCGGGCTGGACCTTCGGCTCGTTGTAGACCGTCAGGTAGTAGAAGACGTCTTCCGGCTTCTCGCCGTACATGCGGCGCAGACCGTCCTTGACGATCACCGCGATCTCGTACGCGAAGGCCGGGTCGTAGTTGAGCGACGCCGGGTTCGTGGACGCGATCAGGTGCGAGTGGCCGTCGGCGTGCTGGAGGCCCTCACCGGTCAGCGTGGTGCGACCGGCGGTGGCGCCGACGATGAAGCCCTTGCCGAGCTGGTCGGCGAGCTGCCACATCTGGTCGGCGGTGCGCTGCCAGCCGAACATCGAGTAGAAGATGTAGAACGGGATCATCGGCTCGCCGTGCGTCGCGTACGACGTGCAGGCGGCGATGAAGTCGGCCATGGCGCCGGCCTCGGTGATCCCCTCGTTGAGGATCTGGCCGTCCTTGGCTTCCTTGTAGTACATGAGCTGGTCGCGGTCGACCGGCTCGTACGTCTGGCCCAGCGGCGAGTAGATGCCGGCCGACGGGAAGAGGGACTCCATACCGAAGGTACGGGCCTCGTCGGGGACGATCGGCACCCAGCGCTTGCCGGTCTCCTTGTCCCGCATCAGGTCCTTGACGAGCCGGACGAAGGCCATGGTGGTGGCCATCTCCTGCTTGCCGGAGCCCTTGAGGAGCGGGGCGAAGGAGCGGTCGGCCGGGGCCGGCAGGGCCACGGGCTTGACCTTGCGGGCCGGGGCCGGGCCGCCGAGGGCCGCGCGGCGCTCGTTGAGGTACCGCACCTCGGGGCTGTCCGCGCCCGGGTGGCCGTAGGGGACCTGGCCGTCGACGAAGGCGCTGTCCGGGATCGGGAGGTCGAGCTTGTCGCGCATGCTCTTGAACTCGTCGATCGTGAGCTTCTTCATCTGGTGGTTCGCGTTCTTCGACTCGAACCCGGCGCCCAGCGTGTAGCCCTTGACGGTCTGCGCGAGGATGACCGTCGGCGCGCCCTTGTGCTCCAGGGCGGCCTTGTACGCGGCGTACACCTTGCGGGGCTCGTGGCCGCCGCGGGAGGTGTGGAAGCACTCGGCGATCTTCGCGTCGGACAGCACGGCCGCGAGTTGCACGAGTTCGGCGTTGGCGCCGAAGAAGTGCTCGCGGATGTAGGCCGCGTCGCGGGTCGCGTACGTCTGGAACTGCGCGTCCGGCACCTCGCGCAGGCGGCGCACGAGGGCGCCGGTGGTGTCGAGCTGGAACAACTCGTCCCAGGCGGAGCCCCACAGGGACTTGATGACGTTCCAGCCGGCGCCGCGGAACTGGGCCTCCAGCTCCTGGACCACGCGGAAGTTTGCGCGGACCGGACCGTCGAGACGCTGCAGGTTGCAGTTGATGACGAAGGTCAGGTTGTCGAGCTGCTCGCGGGAGGCGAGGGCCAGGGCGGCGGTCGACTCGGGCTCGTCCATCTCGCCGTCGCCCAGGAAGGCCCAGACGTGCGAGTTCGCGGTGTCCTTGATGCTGCGGTTGTGCAGGTAGCGGTTGAACCGCGCCTGGTAGATCGCGGACAGCGGGCCGAGGCCCATGGACACCGTCGGGAACTCCCACAGCCACGGCAGGCGCCGTGGGTGCGGGTAGGACGGCAGGCCATTGCCGCCGGACTCCTGGCGGAAGTTGTCGAGCTGCTGCTCGGAGACGCGGCCGTCGAGGAAGGCGCGCGCGTAGATGCCGGGGGAGGCGTGGCCCTGGATGTAGAGCTGGTCGCCCGATCCGTCGGCCTCCTTCCCGCGGAAGAAGTGCTGGAAGCCGGTCTCGTAGAGCCAGGCCGCCGAGGCGAAGGTGGCGATGTGGCCGCCGACGCCGTACTTGGAGCCGCGGGTCACCATGGCGGCCGCGTTCCAGCGGTTCCACGCGGTGATCCTGGCTTCCATCGCCTCGTCGCCGGGGAACTCCGGCTCCGCGGCGGTGGGGATGGTGTTGACGTAGTCCGTCTCAAGGAGCTTCGGCAGCGCGAGACCGGCGGCCTCGGCGTGCTGGAGGGTACGACGGAGCAGGTACTCGGCGCGGCGCGTACCGGCGGCCTTGGCGACGGCGTCGAGGGAGGCCGCCCATTCGGCGGTCTCCTCGGTGTCGCGGTCCGGGAGCTGGTCGAGCTCGCTCGGAAGCTTTCCTACGGGGTCGGACATCGGTGTGCGCCGCCTTCCGGACAAAGGAGAGGTGGTGAAGAAAATCCCTGACGGGCAGGACAGGGTCGATGGACCCGGGTGGGGTCCGCGTTGACTGTAAAGCGCTGATCGATGATCGATCAAATAAAAGTGACAATTAAATGTCCAAGGGGCGAAAGTCGGCACCGGGTGCCATGGCTCAAGGCACCCGGTGCCGGTGGTCTCGCGTCGTGGAACCAGTACAGGTCGACGCGCCGGCGGCTCCCTGGAGAGCCGCTCGAAACCCCAGGTCGGAAGCGGTTTCAGCAGTCTTGCCGAAGGCGCGGGGACGTTCGTCAGGCGCGCGGCGCGCAGCCCAGGACATGCCGCTTCACGAGCAGCCCGATGTCCGGATCCTGACCGCGGAACGCCGCCACGAGCGCCTCGTGTTCCTCCGCGTACGACTTCTGGACGGTACCGAGCCAGCGGATGGACAGGGCCGTGAACACCTCGATGCCCAGGCTCTCCCAGGTGTGCAGCAGCACGCTGTTCCCGGCCGCCCGCACCATCTCGCGGTGGAAGCCCACCGTGTGCCGCACCTGCGCCGTGCCGTCCTCGGTGCGGTCCGCCTCCCACAGGGCCGCCACGTGCGGCTCCAGCGCCGTGCAGTCGGCCGCCAGCCGGGGCGCGGCCAGCTCGGCGGCGATCTGCTCCAGACCGGCCCGGACCGGGTAGATCTCCTCCAGGTCGGCCGCGGAGAGGTTCCGTACGCGGACGCCCTTGTTCGGCGCGGACTCGATCAGCCGCAGCGTCTCCAGCTCGCGCAACGCCTCCCGTACGGGCGTTTGGCTGACCTCCAGCTCGACGGCGATCCGGCGCTCGACGATCCGCTCGCCGGGCTTCCAACGGCCGCTGACGATCCCCTCCACGATGTGCTCGCGGATCTGCTCGCGCAGCGAGTGCACGACGGGTGGGGTGATCATCGGCGCTTCATCTCCTGAGGGGCACGCAGGGCTCTGATGCGTAGACAATACGGCGGAGTAGCCCTGAGCGAGGTGTTCCGGGGCGGGGACCCCGGGTGAGGCTGGTTACAAGACCGTTCCGGCCGGCTCGCCCCACCCGGCGGGGACGCCGCCCGGACACGACGACGGCGCCCCCGCCCGGAGTGGTTCCGGACGGGGACGCCGTATCGAGCGGATGCCGCGGGGGCGTGAGCCCTACAGGCCGAGCTCGACCTCGAACTCGCCGGCTTCCAGGATGGCCTTGACGGCCGAGAGGTACCGGGCCGCGTCCGCGCCGTCCACCAGGCGGTGGTCGTAGGACAGGGTCAGGTACGTCATGTCGCGGATGCCGATGTTCGTGCCCTCGGCGGTCTCGATGACCACCGGGCGCTTGACCGTGGCACCGATGCCCAGGATGGCGACCTGGTTCGGCGGCACGATGACCGTGTCGAACAGGGCGCCGCGCGAGCCGGTGTTGCTGATGGTGAAGGTCGCGCCCGACAGCTCGTCCGGCGTGATCTTGTTGCCGCGGACCTTGGCGGCCAGGTCGGCGGTCGCCTTGGAGATGCCCGCCAGGTTGAGGTCACCGGCACCCTTGATGACCGGGGTCATCAGGCCCTTCTCGGAGTCCACGGCGATGCCGATGTTCTCCGAGTCGAAGTAGGTGATGGTGCCCTCGTCCTCGTTGATCCGGGCGTTGACGACCGCGTGGGCCTTCAGCGCCTGGGCCGCGGCCTTGACGAAGAACGGCATCGGCGAGAGCTTGACGCCCTCACGGGCCAGGAACGCGCCCTTGGCCTTCTCGCGCAGCTTCATGATCTTGGTGATGTCCACCTCGACCACGGAGCTGAGCTGCGCCTGCGAGTGCAGGGCCTTCATCATGTTGTCGCCGATGACCTTGCGCATGCGGGTCATCTTGACGGTCTGGCCACGCAGCTCGGACACCGCGGCCGGAGCCTTGGCGGCCGGAGCGGCAGCGGCGGCTGCCGGCGCCGGAGCGGCGGCGGCGGCCTTGGCGGCCTCGGCGGCGGCCAGGACGTCCTGCTTGCGGATACGGCCACCGACACCGGAGCCCGAGACCGAGGACAGGTCGACGCCGGACTCCGAGGCGAGCTTGCGCACCAGCGGGGTCACGTACGCGCCCTCGTCACCGGCCGAGGCCGGAGCGGCGGGAGCGGCCGGGGCCACGGGAGCCGCGGCGGCCGGAGCCTGAGCGGCCGGAGCGGCCTGCGCCGGAGCGGCGGCCGGAGCCGCCACGGGAGCCGGAGCGGCAGCCGCGGGAGCGGCCTGGACCGGAGCCGGGGCGGCGGCCGGAGCGGCAGCCTCCACCGGAGCCGGGGCGGCGGCGGGAGCGGCGGCCTCGGCCGGAGCCGGGGCGGCCTCGGCCGGAGCAGCCGCGGGAGCCGCGCCGGCGACACCGATGACGGCCAGGCGAGCGCCGACCTCGGCGGTCTCGTCCTCGCCGACCAGGATCTCCAGCAGGGTGCCGGAGACCGGGGCGGGGATCTCGGTGTCGACCTTGTCGGTCGAGACCTCCAGCAGCGGCTCGTCGGCCTCGACCGACTCGCCGACCTGCTTCAGCCAGCGGGTGACGGTGCCCTCGGTGACGCTCTCGCCCAGGGCGGGGAGGGTGACGTCCGTACCGGACGCGGCAGGCGCGGCGGCGGGTGCCTCGGCGGCCGGGGCCTCGGCGGCGGGAGCCTCGGCAGCCGGAGCCGCCTCGGCGGGGGCCTCGGCCGGAGCCTCGGCGGGTGCCTCGGCGGTGACCGTCTCGGCCTCGGCCGGGGCCGGGGCGCCCGAGCCGTCGTCGATGACGGCCAGCTCGGCGCCGACCTCGACGGTCTCGTCCTCGGCGACCTTGATGGAGGCCAGGATGCCGGACACGGGCGACGGGATCTCGGTGTCGACCTTGTCGGTCGATACCTCGAGCAACGGCTCGTCGGCCTCGACGCGCTCGCCCTCGGCCTTCAGCCAACGGGTGACAGTGCCCTCGGTGACGCTCTCACCGAGCGCCGGAAGGGTTACGGAAACCGACATGGTTTCAGTTGCTCCTAACGGTGGGGTCTCCCCCAGCTCGAGCGGAGTCGAGAGCTTGGGGAAGTACGGAAGTGGTCGTCGCGCCCGTGACGATTAGTCGTGGGAGTGAAGCGGCTTGCCGGCAAGGGCCAGGTGGGCCTCGCCGAGCGCTTCGTTCTGGGTCGGGTGCGCGTGGATGAGCTGCGCGACCTCGGCCGGCAGAGCTTCCCAGTTGTAGATCAACTGGGCTTCGCCGACCTGCTCGCCCATCCGGTCACCGACCATGTGGACGCCGACCACGGCACCGTCCTTGACCTGGACGAGCTTGATCTCGCCCGCGGTCTTGAGGATCTTGCTCTTGCCGTTGCCCGCCAGGTTGTACTTCAGGGCCACGACCTTGTCCGCCCCGTAGATCTCCTTGGCCTTGGCCTCGGTGATGCCGACGGAGGCGACCTCGGGGTGGCAGTACGTGACGCGCGGCACACCGTCGTAGTCGATCGGGACGGCCTTGAGGCCGGCCAGACGCTCGGCGACGAGGATGCCCTCGGCGAAGCCGACGTGTGCGAGCTGCAGGGTCGGGACGAGGTCACCGACGGCCGAGATGCTCGGCACGTTGGTCTGCATGTACTCGTCGACCAGGACGTAGCCGCGGTCCATCGCGACGCCCTGCTCCTCGTAACCCAGACCCTGCGAGACCGGGCCGCGGCCGATCGCGACCAGCAGCACCTCCGCCTCGAAGGTCTTGCCGTCGGCGAGGGTGACGCGGACACCGTTCTCGGTGTACTCGGCCTTCTCGAAGAAGGTGCCGAGGTTGAACTTGATGCCGCGCTTGCGGAACGCGCGCTCAAGAAGCTTGGAGCTGTTCTCGTCCTCTACCGGCACGAGGTGCTTGAGACCCTCGATGACGGTGACGTCGGTGCCGAAGGACTTCCACGCCGAGGCGAACTCGACGCCGATGACGCCGCCGCCCAGGATGATCGCGGACTCGGGCACGCGGTCCAGGACGAGCGCGTGGTCCGAGGAGATGATGCGGTTTCCGTCGATGTCCAGGCCCGGCAGCGACTTCGGCACGGAGCCGGTCGCCAGCAGGACGTGGCGGCCCTGGATGGTGCGGCCGTCGACGTCGACGGAGGTCGGCGAGGAGAGGCGGCCCTCACCCTCGATGTAGGTCACCTTGCGCGAGGCGACGAGACCCTGGAGACCCTTGTACAGGCCCGAGATGACGTCGTCCTTGTACTTGTGCACACCCGCGATGTCGATGCCCTCGAAGGAGGCCTTGACACCGAACTGGGCGGCTTCGCGCGCCTGGTCCGCGATCTCACCGGCGTGCAGCAGTGCCTTCGTGGGGATGCAGCCGTTGTGCAGGCAGGTGCCGCCGAGCTTGTTCTTCTCGATCAGCGCAACGTCGAGACCCAGCTGGGATGCGCGCAGCGCCGCGGCGTAACCGCCACTGCCACCGCCGAGGATCACTAGGTCGAAAACGGTGCTGGCGTCGTTCGCCACGTCACGTCCTCCATGCATGTGCGCCGGGCACCGGTCCTCTGTGACCGGGGCGGCGGCTGGTAATCGGCCGCTTGTTTCTTCGGCCCTGTGGTGGGGGCCCTGTCCTGCCGAGAACCCATCTTCGCATTTGTCGGGGGAACGCGGGACGCCGGGCCCCGGCTCTGGACCGTCGTTCCGCCCGAACCGGGGGTTACCACTGCGTAGAAACCTACTGATCCTCGAGGTTTCGTCCAGGGCGAACGCGCCCCGGGACCCCGACCGGGGTCCCGGGGCGCGTTCCGTCCCACCTGGCGAGACGGATCGCGGTCGCGTCAGCCCAGGTCGCCCGTGGCGGTGCGCTCGGCCAGCCGCACCAGGGTGCGCACGGCCGAGCCGGTGCCGCCCTTGGGGGTGTAGCCGTACGGGGCGCCCTCGTGGAAGGCGGGGCCCGCGATGTCGAGGTGGGCCCAGGTGATGCCCTCGCCGACGAACTCCTGGAGGAAGAGGCCGGCCACCAGGCCGCCGCCCATGCGGACACCCATGTTGGCGATGTCGGCGGTGGGGGAGTCCATGGTCTTGCGCAGGTCCGCGGGGAGCGGCATCGGCCAGGAGGCCTCGCCGACCTCCTCGGCGATCTCGTGGATCGAGGTGCGGAAGGCGTCGTCGTTGGCCATCACGGCGAAGGTCCGGTCACCCAGGGCCAGCACCATGGCGCCGGTCAGGGTGGCGACGTCGACGATCGCGTCCGGGTTCTCCTCGGAGGCCTTGGTCAGCGCGTCGCCCAGGACGAGACGGCCCTCGGCGTCGGTGTTGAGGACCTCGACGGTCTTGCCGCTGTACATGCGCAGCACGTCGCCGGGCTTGGTGGCGGAGCCGGACGGCATGTTCTCGGCGAGCGCGAGCCAGCCGGTGACGTTGACCTGGAGGCCCAGCTTGGCGGCCGCGACGACGGCGGCGAACACGGCGGCGGCGCCGGCCATGTCGCACTTCATCGTCTCGTTGTGACCGGCCGGCTTCAGGGAGATGCCGCCCGAGTCGTAGGTGATGCCCTTGCCGACGAAGGCGAGGGTCTTCGCCGCCTTGGAGTGGGTGTAGCTGAGCTTCACCAGGCGCGGCGGGTTCTCGGAGCCCTTGCCGACGCCCATGATGCCGCCGAAGCCACCCTTGACGAGGGCCTTCTCGTCCAGCACCTGGACCTTGATGCCGTTCTCCTTCGCGGCCGCGGACGCGACGGCGGCGAAGGCCTCGGGGGTGAGGTCGTTCGGCGGGGTGTTGACCAGGTCACGCGCGATGTTGACCTCGGTCGCGACGACGATGGCGCGCTCGGCCGCGGCCTTGTGCTCCTTGTCGCGCGGCTTGGCGCCGAGCAGGGCGATCTCGGCGAGGGGCTGCTTGGGGCCCTCGCCCTTGGCGGCCTTCTTCTCGCCGCCCTGGTAGACGGTGAAGGCGTACGCGCCGAGCAGCGCGCCCTCGGCGACCGCGGTGACGGCGGAGGCGTCGTCGAGGGGAAGCGCGAAGGCGGCCTTCTTCACGCCGTGCAGGGCGCGGGCGGCGGATCCGGCGGCGCGGCGCAGCGCCTCCTCGTCGTAGGACTCGTCCTGCTCCGGTACGGAGCCCAGACCGACCGCCAGCACGACCGGGACCTTGAGGCCGGTGGGCGCGGGCAGCTTGGTGATCTCGCCTTCCGCGCCCGAGGCGCCGAGCGCGTCAAGCACGGTGGCGAGCTTTCCGCCGAACGCCTTGTCCACGGCCTCGGCGCCTGCGGCGACCACGGGGCCCTTGGCGCCCTTCGCCACGCCGACCACGAGGGCGTCGGCGCGCAACGTCGCGGCGCCGGCAGTGCTGAGAGTCAGAGCAGTCACGGTGGTGAAGTCTCGCTTCCGTTTGTGTATGTGGGCGCTGCGGTCGCGTCGGGGTCGCCGGCCGCTCCGCAGCGATCGTATTCCGGCTCGACGGCCGCCGGAAACGAGCCTACGCCGACGCACTCGTCGTACGTCACTCGAAGGTTTGGCAAGTTGTTCGATCAGGACGCCGACAGGTTCACCCATCTGTGGCCTCTGTTCCAGGTTTGCCCTTTAGACCTGACGGGGTCCGAGAGAGTGATGCCGCTCTCGCAAGGGGACGCGGGGTCCCTTTGCATGATTTCCACAGAGCCTCCCCGGCGCGGCCGAACGCCATGCGGCCCAAGTCGTCGGGAGGCCTGCGGGGGGAAGGCCGAAATGGTCAACAAGAACCGGATGAACAGGGTCGCCGCGGCGATGGCCGCCGCGACCCTGATGTCCGTGGCAGTACCCGCGGCGTCCGCCGAGGCGGCCGCCGTGACACCGCGCATCGACCTCAGGGTGCTGGTCGTCGACGACGGCGGCAGCTCGGTCGAGGCGATCACCGCCGAACTCCGCGACACCGGAGTCCCGTACACCCGTGTCGACCTGGGCAGCGGCAGCCGCCCGGTGATCAACGCCGCCTACCTGAGCGACACGGTCGACGGCCGTCCGCGCGCCAAGTTCCAGGGCGTGGTGCTGCCCAACGAGAACCCCTTCGGCGCGGGTTCGGCCGAGATGACGGCGCTCGCCGCGTACGAGACGACGTACGGGATCCGCCAGGTCGACGCCTACACCTGGTCGCACCCGGGCGTCGGACTGGAGTACACCGACAACGGCGGTTACAGCGGCACGCTCGACGGCACCCAGGCCGCCGTCACCGCCGCCGGCAAGACGGGCCCCTTCGGCTACCTCGGCGGTCAGGTCACCTTCGAGGACAACTCGCCCCTGGTACCCGAGAGCTACGGGTTCATGGGCAAGCCGCGCACCGGCTACACCAGCTACCTCGACGCGCCCGTCGGCTCCGGGCGGGCCTCGCTCGTCGGCGAGTACGCCCACGACGGGCGCAGCGAACTGGTCGTCACCTTCGGCTACAACCAGTACCAGCAGCAGTTCCGGCTGCTGGCCCGGGGCATCGTCGAATGGCTCACCCAGGGCGTCCACCTCGGCCAGGAGCGCAACTACTTCGCGGTCCACGTCGACGACGTCTTCGCCCCGGACGCCCGCTGGAGCAAGGAGCTCAACTGCACGCCCGGCGACTACGCCTGCGCGGGCGGCGAGGGCCAGGAGAGCACCATCCGGATGACCGCCGCCGACGCCCAGTACGCGGCGCAGTGGCAGACCTCCAAGAACTTCAAGCTCGACATGCTCTTCAACGCGGGCGCGGGCGAGGAGTGGAAGACCGAACACGGCGGCGTCGACGCCATGACCGCCCAACTGGTGGCGGACCGGGCCAAGTACCGCTGGATGAACCACACGTACACGCACCCGTTCCTCGGCTGTGTGCAGGACACCACCACCTCCCCCTGGACCTGCAAGAAGAACGCCCAGGGCGTGATCCAGTACATGAGCCGCGCCGAGATCTCGGCGCAGATCCGCGACAACAACAACTGGGCGGCCGCCAAGGGCATCACCACCGACCGCACCGAGCTCGTCACCGGCGAGCACTCCGGCCTCAAGACGGCCCCGCAGCAGCCCGTGGACAACCCCAACCTGGCGGGCGCGCTCGCCGACAACGGGGTCAAGTGGGCGGGCAGCGACAACTCCCGCGAGCCGGCGCAGCGCGCGGTCGGCGGCGCCCTGACCGTTCCGCGCCACCCGATGAACGTGTACTACAACACGGGCACCAACGCGGAGATGGCCGACGAGTACAACTGGATCTACACCAGTCGTGCCGACGGCGGCAGCGGCGCCTGCGAGGACAACCCGGCGACCTCCACCTGTCTGCCGGCCCCGCTCGACGTCACCACCGGCTACACGAACCACATCGTCCCGCAGGAGGCCCGGACGGCCCTGCGCCACGTGCTGGCCAACGATCCCCGGCCGCACTACGTCCACCAGTCCAACCTGGCCGAGGACCGCACCCTGTACCCGGTGCTCAACCAGGTCCTCGACACCTACCGCACGCTGTACGCGCCCAGCGCGCCCATCGTGAACCAGACCATGAAGGACACCGGCGTCGAGATGACCCGTCGCGCCGCCTGGGACAAGGCCGTCGCGAACAACCAGGTCACCGCCTACCGCATCGGCAAGGACGTCACCGTCAAGGCGCCCTCCGGAGTGGTCGCCCCGATCACCGCGCCGAACGGGACCAAGAAGCAGCTGCTGCTCGGCACCGCCGACTTCGGCACCGCGTACGCCGGCACCCGCTCGGCGTGGACGGGCCCGGAGCTGCTCCAGTCCGCGGTCACGCTGAAGCTGCTCTGACCTCCCCCCGGCCTCCGTCAGGCCGGCCGTTCCACCGCACGCGCACGCGCACACGCATCACCCAGCGCCGGCGCTCCGCGAACCACGGGCGCCGGCCCCTTTTCCGTCCTGGGGGGACACACCGCATGAGCCATGGGCGTCATGTCACCATGCTCACCGAAGGCACCTATCCACACGTCCACGGGGGCGTCAGCACCTGGTGCGACCAACTGGTCCGCGGCATGCCGGAGGTCGACTTCAACGTCATAGCCCTGACCGGCTCCGGACGCGAGCCGGTCACCTGGGAACTGCCGCGCAACGTCTACCGGCACACCGCCGTACCGCTCTGGGGCCCTCCGTCGGCCCGGCGACTGCGGTCGACACTGCGCGGCAGGGCCCTCCGAGGTTTCACCGAGACGTACGAGACGTTCCTGCTCTCCCTGCTCGACCCGCGGCACGGCGGATTCTCGCGATCCCTGCGCGAACTGGCCCTGCTGGCCCGCGCCGGCAAGCTCGCGCCGGCCCTGCGCTCCGAGTCCGTACTGCGCCTGCTGATGGCCGTCTGGACCCGCCCCGGCCTCGTCACCGCCGAGGCCGCGCCCACCATCCACGACGCGCTCACCGCCACCGACCTGCTGGAACACGCGCTGCGCCCGCTGTCCGTGCGGATCCCGCCCGACAGCGTCGCCCACGCCGTCAGCAGCGGCCTCGCCACCCTTCCGGCCCTCGCCGCCAAATACCTCGACCAGGTGCCCTTCCTCCTCACCGAGCACGGCATCTACCTGCGCGAGCGCTACCTGGGCTACCGCACCGCCGAACAGCGCTGGCCCGTGAAGGCGTTGATGCTCGGCTTCTACCGCGAGCTCAACACCGAGGGCTACCGGCAGGCCGACCTGATCACCCCCTGCAACCAGTACAACCGTCGCTGGGAGGAGCGCGGCGGCGCCGCATCCGACCGCATCCGCACCGTCTACAACGGCGTCGACCCGCACGCCTTCCCCGAGGCCGGCCCCGAACCCGAGGTCCCCACCCTCAGCTGGTGCGGCCGCATCGACCCGATCAAGGACCTCGAAACCCTCATCCGCGCGTACGCGTTCATGCGCGAGGAACTCCCCGCCCTGCGGCTGCGCCTCTTCGGGCCGGTCCCGGCGGGCTGCGAGGACTACAAGCTCCGCCTGGAGAAGCTCGCCGCCGAACTCGGCGTCGGCGACGGCATCACCTACGAGGGCCGGATCGACCAGGTCGCGAGGGCCTACGCCGCCGGCAGCGTCGTGATGCTCTCCTCCATCAGCGAGGGCTTCCCCTTCAGCATCATCGAGGCCATGTCCTGCGGCCGCACCACGGTCTCCACCGACGTGGGAGGCGTACGCGAGGCCGTCGGGGACACCGGTCTCGTCGTCCCGCCCCGCGAGCCCGAGACCATGGCCCGCGCCACCCTCGCCCTGCTCCGCGACGACGAACGGCGCGCCGAACTCGGCCGGATGTCGCGCAGGCGGGTGGTCGAGAAGTTCACCCTCCACCAGTCCGTCGACGGCTTCCGGCACATCTACCGGGAACTCGCCGGCCAACCCCTGCTGCCCGTCCACCCGGGCGACGACTGGACCCAGCGGCTCGCGGACCCCTGGTACAAGGAGCTCGCCGCCGACGGGAGCCTGTGGTGAGCGGTTCCCTCTGGCTGAAGGTCCCGGGCGGCAACACGCTGCCCGCCGTCCCGCGACCCCGACGGACGGTTCCCCCGGCCGCCGACCCGATGGACGAACTCACCGAGCGCCTCGACGTGTTCATCGCCGCCGCCGTCCACCCGGACGAGATAGCGGCCATCCTCGAATCCGACGGGATGACCGACGAGTACATCCGGCTCACCTACGGCCGCCACGACTCCTTCGCGCTCGCCGAGGAGCTGTACACCCGGGTGCCCCGCTCCTTCCCGGAGCCCGAGGGCGCCCCCGACCCCTGGAAGGTCTCGCTCACCGCCTGCCTGCTCCGCGGTGTGATCTTCGCCCTGCCCGGCCTGGCCTACCTGCTCGGCGCACCCCTGCTGGAGGGCCCCCAGGACCGGCTGGGGCTGCCCGCCGGGACGCTGACCCTGCTCGCCGGGGCACTGATCGGGTGGGTCTGGGACCAGACCCTGTCCCACCGGGCCTACTCCTGGCTCGGCCTCGGCGACCGTGCCGCCGCCGGGCGGACCCTGCTCGCCGGGGCCCCCGCCGGGGCGCTGCTGGGCACCGCCGCCGCGCTGGCGGTGCCCGGCGGCCCGCCGTTCTCGTACGCGTTCGCCGCCGGACAGGCCCTGTACGTCGGAGCCGCCACCGTCCTGCTGGTCCTCGGCCGGGAGCGGATGCTGATCGCCGCGCTCGCGCCGATGGCCGGGGGCGCGGTGCTGTCCCTCTTCGTGGACCTGCCCGTACCCGTGCGCGTCACCCTGCTCGTGGTGTCGCTGCTGGCCGCCTGCGCCCTCGCCGTCCGGGAACTCCCGCTGGCCGAGGGCGTGCGGACCACCGTGCGCCGCGTCCGGGGCTGGTCCCGGCGCGGCCCGGGGGAGGGCCCGGTGCGCTGGCGGATGCTGCGCGGGGCCGAGGAGGAGTACCGGCCGCGCGGACCCCGGCTCGGGGACTCCGTGCCGTACGGGGTGTTCGGCCTCGGCACCGGCCTGCTCGTGCTGTACGCCGCCCTCGGCGAGGTGCTGGCCGGAGGCCCCGCCGAGGCCGTCGCCGCGCCCTCCGCGGTGGCCCTCACCCTCAGCATGGGCCCCGCCGAATGGCTGCTCCACCGGTTCCGCAGCGGCAGCCTCGCCGGGCTGCGGGCCGCCCGCTCGCCCCGGGCGTTCCGACACCGGATGCTCGGCACGCTGACCCGGTGCCTCGCCTCCTACCTGGTGGTGCTGCTCGCCCTGGGCGTCGTCGGGACCCTGCTGTGGCCCGGAGCCCCCGCGCCGACCGGCCTGCGCGTCGCGACGCTGCTGCTGCTCGGCGCCGTGATGTGGACCGGGCTGCTGCTCCAGTCGTTCGGCGCGGTCCGCCCCGCCGCGATGGTCTGCGCCTCGGCCGCCGTCGCCCAGAGCCTGGCCCTGCTCCTCGGGACCGGGCAGCCGCGGCTCGTCCAACTGGTCGTGGCGGGCACGGCGGCCGCCGCCCTGGCCGCCATGGTCTGCCTGTTCCTGGGTCGGGCCACGGCCCACCGCTGACGCACGTGCCCCCGTACCCGACGGACATGAAGAAGGACCACATGCTGCTGGTGCCCCTCTACGAGCACCCCGCCGACCAGCCCGAGGCCTGGGAGCTGCTGATCCGCTCCGCGGGCCGCCTGCACTCGGTGGTGCTCAACCCCGACAGCGGGCCGGGCGACGCCCCCGACGAACGGTTCGCCGCCGTCGCCGCACGGCTGCGCGAAGCCGGGGTGCCCGTCCTGGGTTACGCCGACACCGACTACGGGCGGCGCCCGCACGCGGCCGTCGTCCAGGACCTGTTGCGCCACCGCGACTGGTACGACACCGACGGGGCCTTCCTCGACCAGGCCTCCGCCGACCCCGAACTGCTGGCCCACTACGGTCGGCTCGGGGTCGCCGCCCGGGCCGCGGGCGCCCGCACGGTCGTCCTCAACCACGGCGTCCACCCGCACCCCGGGTACGCCGAACTCGCGGACCTGCTGGTCACCTTCGAGGGGCCCTGGGACGCCTACCGGGACGCGGCGGCCGTGCCCGCCTGGACCGCCGACCACCCCGCGGGACGGTTCTGCCACCTGGTGTACGCCGTCCCGCCGGGCGCGCCCACCGCCGAACTCGCCCGGGAGCGGGGGGCCGCCGTGCACTGCGCGGTTCCCGGAACCGGCGCGCACCCGTGGGGCACCCTCCCGTACGCCCTGGAGGCCACCGCGTGAACCGCCGTCCGCCGCGGTGGTCCCTGCCGGTCCTCGCCCCCCTGCTGCTGCTCGCCGCGTGCACCACCGTGCCGGAGCCGGACGACGTCTCGCCCGACCCGGCGCCGGGGCAGCGCTGGCAGCCCGAGCCGGGGGTCAGCTGGCAGTGGCAGCTCTCGGGCAGGCTCGACACCTCGGTGAAGGCGGCCGTGTACGACGTCGACGGGTTCACCACGACCAAGGAGCAGGTCGCCGACCTGAAGAAGGCCGGACGCAAGACGATCTGCTACCTCTCCACCGGGGCCTGGGAGGACTTCCGCCCGGACGCCGACGACTTCCCGAAGTCGATGCTCGGCAAGGGCAACGGCTGGGAGGGCGAACGCTGGTTGGACATCCGGCGCCTCAAGGAGCTGGAACCGCTGATGGCCAAGCGCGTCGACATGTGCCGGGGCAAGGGCTTCGACGCGGTGGAGCCCGACAACATGGACGGCTACGCCAACACCTCGGGCTTCCCGCTGACCGGCGACGACCAGTTGAGGTACAACCGGCTGATCGCCCGGCTGGCCCACGACCGGGGCCTGTCGGTCGGCCTGAAGAACGACCTGGACCAGATCCCCCAACTCGTCGGGAACTTCGACTTCGCGGTCAACGAGCAGTGCATGGAACACGACGAGTGCGACCGGTACGCGCCGTTCACCGACGCGGGCAAGGCCGTCTTCCACGTCGAGTACGAGGGTCGGGTGGGCGAGTGGTGCGCCCGCTCGCAGGAGGCGAAGCTCAGCTCGCTCCAGAAGAAGTACGACCTGGGTGCCTGGCGCAGGGTCTGCCCCCGCTCCGGCACCCCCTGAGGGAACCGGAGCGGGCTAGGAGACCGGCAGGATGGCGTGGACCCGGTATCCGCCGCCGTACCGGGGGCCCGCGAAGCAGGACCCGCCCAGCGCGCCCGCCCGCTCGCGCATCCCGAGCAGCCCGTGGCCGCCACCCGGATCGGCCGGTTCCGGGGCCGGGTCGGCGGAGGTGCCCCCGTCGTCGAGGACGGTCACCTCCACCGAGGCCCCGACCCGGACCACGCTCACCTCGGCACTGGCTCCCGGGCCCGCGTGCTTGCGCACGTTGGTCAGTGCCTCCTGGATCACCCGGTACGCGGCCAGGTCCACGGCGGCCGGCAGCGCGGAATCGTCCCGCCCCAACTGCACGATGACCTCGACCGGCAGCCCGGCGTGCCGGAAGGTGTCCGTCAGCTCGTCCAGCACGGCCAGCCCCGGCGCGGGCTCGGTCGGCGCCTCCGGGTCGCCGGACTGGCGCAGCAGCCCGACCGTGGCACGGAGCTCGTTCAACGCCGAGCGGCTGGCGTCCCGTACGTGGGCCAGCGCCTCCTTGGCCTGGTCGGGGCGCTTGTCCATCACGTGCGCGGCCACCCCCGCCTGCACGTTGACGAGGGCGATGTGGTGGGCGACCACGTCGTGCAGGTCCCGGGCGATCCGCAGCCGCTCCTCGGCGACCCGGCGCCTGGCCTCCTCGTCACGGGTCCGCTCGGCTCGCTCGGCCCGTTCCCGGATGGCGTCGACGAAGGCGCGTCGACTGCGCACGGCGTCGCCGGCGGCGGCGGCCATGCCGGTCCAGGCGAAGATCCCGAGGTTCTCCTGCGCGTACCAGGGCAGTGGTCCCGCCAGCATGGCGACGCCGGTCAGCCCCGTCATGGTGAGCAGCCCGATCCGCCAGGTGGTGGGCCGGTCGGTGCGGGCGGCCAGCGTGTACAGGGCGATCACCGCGCACATCACGACGGGTGCCCGGGGCTCCCCGGTGGTCAGCTCCAGCAGGGACAGCGCGCAGGTCACGGCGAGCACGGCACGGGTGTGCCGGCGCCGGAACACGAGGGCGGCGGCGCCCAGGAGCATCAGCAGGAGCGAGAAGGGGTCGGGGGTGCGGGTGCCGAAGGTGGGCCCGTGCGGCCCGCGGGGATCGGCGAACGATCCGACGACCATGGAGACGAGCGCCCCGAGCGCGAGCACGGCGTCGGTGGCGAGCGGATGGGCCCGCATCCACTGCCGGGTGGGGGCGAAGGGCCCGAGGTGTGTCGTCACCCCGTTACGGTACGGCCTGCCCGCGAGGCGCAGGACGGAGGCGGAGGCGTCACGCCCCCGGCGGTGCGCTCGACGCGGGCGGCGGGCGTTGCCCCAGCGGGGCCCGGGAGCGCCGCGGCCCCCACTTCGCGCGCAGCACGCACACCACCATGACGGCGGCGATGGCGGCCAGGTGCTCCTTGCCCGCCAGATTGTCCTTGATCAGCACCTCGCCGATCATCACCAGGATCACCAGGGCGCCGGTGAGGTGGGCGCGGTAGCGCCAGCAGACGTAGATCGCGAGTCCCACGACCGCCGCCGACGGCCCGGTGTCGTTGACGACGCGGTCGGACACCGGCAGACCGAAGGGGTGGTCGGGGCCCAGCGAGAGACCGATCCGGGCGTACGTGGTGCCGGCGAGGGTGGCCACGTAGCCGACCACCAGGGTGCGCCACCAGCCGACGCAGATCTCCGAGATCCCGAAGACCAGCAGGATCTGCGCGAGCGCCCCCCACACCGGCAGGTCGAGCGCCGGTACGAACAGGGACAGGGGCGTGCGCAACAGCGCCAGCCAGAGCGGGTCGACGGCCTTGACCGAACCGAGGTCCTGCACCGGCTGGAAGCCCCATGAGGTGTTCTGGACGATCTGGAAGACCGAGGTCAGACAGACCGCGCCGAGGGTCATCGGGATCGCCCGCCACTTCTCGCGGGCGAGCGAGTCCCGGATCGTCCAGAACAGGGGCCCCCACTCGCGGCGGGCGAACCGCCGCAGTGAGGAGTTCGTCAACGCTTGGTCTCCAGGTGTCTGCGGTGCATCCACTTCGGCAGGCCGGGAGCTTCGAGGAAGCCCTCCGCCCGGCCCGCCGCGACACCGATCCGCAGCAGGTCCGAACTCTTCTCGAAGAGCATGAACCGCGGTTCCCAGATCGGCCGGTATTTGGCGTTGGCCCGGTAGAGGGACTCGATCTGCCACCAGCGCGAGAAGAAGCTCAGCAACGAGCGCCACATCCGCAGCACCGGACCGGCGCCGAGCTTCGATCCCCGCTCGAAGACGGAGCGGAACATCGCGAAGTTCAGTGAGACCTGTGTGACGCCGATCTCCTTTGACCGCTCCAGGAGTTCGATGACCATGAACTCCATCAGACCGTTCTCCGAGTCCCGGTCGCGGCGCATCAGGTCGAGCGACAGACCCTTGGGTCCCCACGGCACGAAGGACAGCACGGCACGCAGTTCACCGTTGCCGTCGAAGCACTCCAGCATCACGCACTGGCCGTCGTCGGGGTCGCCCAACCGGCCCAGTGCCATCGAGAAGCCGCGCTCGGTCGCGCCGTCGCGCCAGTCGTCGGCGCGGACGAGGAGTACGTCCATCTCCTCGGTCGGGATGTCGGAGTGCCGGCGGATCCGCACCGTGTACCCGGCGCGCTTGACCCGGTTGTAGGCCTGCCGGACGGTCCGCATGGCGCGGCCCTCCAGCGTGAACTCGGCGGTCTCGACGATGGCCTCGTCGCCCAGTTCCAGCGCGTCCAGGCCGTGCCGGGCGTAGATCTGCCCGGCCTCCTCGCTCGCGCCCATGACGGCCGGCACCCAGCCGTGCTCGCGGGCCTCGGCCAGCCAGGGCTCGATGGCGCCGGGCCAGGCCTCGGGGTCGCCGATCGGGTCGCCGGAGGCCAGGGACACGCCGCCGACGACGCGGTAGGTGACGGCGGCCTTGCCGGTGGGGGACCAGATGACGGACTTCTCGCGGCGCAGCGCGAAGTAGCCGAGCGAGTCACGGTCGCCCTGCTTGGCGAGCAGGGCCCGCAGCCGGTCCTCGTCCTCGGGGGTGAGCGGGTCCACGGCGCGGCGCGAGCGGAACGCGGCGAACAGCACGGCGAGGAGCAGCAGCATCGACATGACGTTGACGAAGACGTCCACCCACGCCGGCGTGGCGATCCCGTCGTAGGCCCGGTCGTTCGGCTCCAGGGTGATCAGCCGCATCGCGCCGTACTTCCAGCGGGCGAGGAAGGTGGCGTCGGCCCGGTCCGGGTCGGTGTTGGTGGCGCCGACGAGCAGGGCCGCGACCAGCGAGGTCAGCAGCAGCCCGACGGCGGCCACGGCGGTGGCCAGCTTGGGGTTGGACCGGTCGCCCTTGGCGTAGAACTCGTGGCGGCCCAGCAGCAGGGCGCCGACGAAGGCCGCGGTCAAGGCGAGCGAGACCCAGTTCTGCGCGTGGTCGCGGAACTCCGGGTAGCAGAAGTCGTAGTCCCCGCCGACGCACGGGGCGAAGGCGGCCGTGGCGAAGGCGAACAGCAGTATGCCGCTGATCACCAGGTTCAGGATCCAGGCGGCCCGTTTGCGGCGGCCCATGGTGACGGCGAGGATCAGCGAGAACAGCCCCGAGGCGAAGCCCGCCGTGAGCAGGTACGGGGTGTAGAAGTCGGCGGTGTTGTGCCGGCGCAGGTCCTGCCCCAGCGAAAGCCACACCGCGCTGAGGAAGTTCACGAAGGTGACGACGCGCAGGTACCAGATCGCGAAGGCGGCGCCGCGCCGTGACGGTTTGCTGCCCCTGCGGGCCTCCGCCTTGGCCGCGGGATCCCCCTTGCCTGTTTCCCCCCTGCCGGCGGGATCGCCGCCGGACTCTTTTCTTCCGTTTACTGCCGTTGTGGTATCTGCGCTGGTCAAGCGGACCTCTCCCATGGAAAGCGATGATATGGGGCGTCACCGTCCACGGGCGGATCGAGCGCCCCGGACTGGTCAGGCCCGTGGCGCCCGGTGAATTCAGTCCGTCGGCTCCTCCGCCGCTCGTTCCGGCAGCTCCGCAGCGAGTGCGGCGGCCGCCTGGACGAGGGGGAGGGCCAGCAAGGCCCCTGTTCCCTCGCCCACAGTGACGCCGTGGTCGAGCACGGGGTTGAGCGCCATCCTGTCCAAGGCCTTCGCCTGGCCGGGTTCGCCGCTCGCCTGGCCGGCCAACCACCAGTCCGGGGCCCGGAACGCGGCCCTCTGGGCCACCAACCCGCAGGCCGCCGAGACCAGCCCGTCGAGGATGACCGGTGTACGGCGCACCGCGCACTGGAGCAGGAAGCCGGTGATCGCGGCGACGTCCGTGCCGCCGACCTTCGCCAGCAGGGCCACCTGGTCGCCCAGGACCGGACGGGCCCGGCGCAGGGCGTCGCGGATGGCCGCGCACTTGCGCATCCAGGCCAGGTCGTCGATCGGGGCGCCCCCGCGACCGGTGACGACCGAGGCGTCCGTCCCGCACAGTGCGGCGACCAGCGTCGCGGCCACCGTGGTGCCACCGACACTGAGGTCCCCGAGCACGACGAGATCGGTTCCCGAGTCGGCCTCCTCGTCGGCGACCCGCATCCCGAGCCGCAGCGCGGCCTCGGCCTCCTCGACCGTCAACGCGTCCTCGACGTCGATCCGCCCGCTGCCGCGCCGCACCCGGTGCCGCACGATCTCCTCGGGGAGCAGCCCCGGATCGCAGTCCAGGCCGGTGTCGACGATCCGTACGCCGGCGCCGAACCGGGCCGCCAGGACGGCCACCGGGCTGGTCCCGTCGAGCACGCCCCGCACCAGCTCGTGCGCGGTGCCCGCGGTCCGCGCGGAGACCCCCTCGGCGGCGATGCCGTGGTCGGCCGCGAACAGCACGACGCGGGGCCGTTCGATCTGCCCGACCGGAACCCGCCCCTGCGCGGCGGCGAGCCACTCGCCGAGCTCGTCGAGCCGGCCCAGCGCGCCGGGCGGCACCGCCAGCCGCTCACGGCGATCCTCGGCGTCACGCCGGACGCCCCCGTCGGGGCGTTCGATCAGATCGGAGAAGTCGTCGAGATTCAGCGTGGTCATCTGCCAGAGCGTACAGCCGGTGAGGCCCTCCCCAAGCCCCTCCCGGAGCCTCGCCGTCGGTGCGCCGGGCGCGATTTCGACGCCGCGGCGACCCGGCGCCGGCGACGTCAGTCCTTCAGTACCACCGCCTGTCCGGCCACGACCAGCAGGACGTGCTCGCACTGCGCCGCCACCGCGTTGTTGAGCCGCCCCAACTCGTCACGGAAACGTCGCCCGGAGGACGTCGCGGGGACCACTCCCGAGCCGACCTCGTTGCTGACGAGCACCACCGGACGACGGGTCGCGCGGACCGCCGCCACCAACTCCTCGGTCGACTCGCGCAGTTTCCGCTGCCCGCCGCCCGCCCACGCCTCGTCGTCCCAGGCCCCGGCCCGGTCCATCGCGTCGGTCAGCCACAGCGCCAGGCAGTCGATCAACAGCGGCGGGCCGCCGTCGTTCTCCAACAGCGGGACCAGCGCGCAGG
Organism: Streptomyces sp. NBC_00513; assembly: GCF_041431415.1. Lineage (GTDB taxonomy): Bacteria > Actinomycetota > Actinomycetes > Streptomycetales > Streptomycetaceae > Streptomyces. Next base: position 2,493,422 of record NZ_CP107845.1, on the reverse strand, counting down.
TTTCCACCGTCCGCCAGCTCGACGGCCGCCGCTCCCGGTGCAGCCCCACCCGCTGCGCCCACTCCGCGTCCCCGTCGCGGGAACCGCCCGTGGCCACGTAGACCACCTCGGGGAAGCCCGCCAACCGGCGTTCCGCCTCGTACGACTTGCCGGACCGGGCGCCGCCCAGGACCAGCGTGCGCCGCGGCAGTTCCGGCGCCGCGTGGTACTCGCCGACCGCCACCGTCGTGCCGTCCGGCACCAGCCGCGCCCCGGCCGCCGCGCACCGCCGCTCCGCCTCCCGCCCGGGCGGGGTGTCGTGGTCCAGGTGCACGGCGATCAGGTCCGTCGCCGGCCCCAGCGCGCCGCTCGCCCGCAGCCGCGCCACCGCCTCCGGCCGGCCGAGCACGTCCGCGAGGACCACGTCGTAGGGACGCTGCCCGGCCGAGCCCCCGGACTCCGGGCGCCCGGACCCCAGACCGGCCGGCGCCCCGCCCGGCGGGAGGTACAGCAGCCGGCTGCCGTCCGGCCCGGTCACCTCGTAGCCGGTGCCGGGCGTGTCCATCGGCACCGCCCGCACCCGGTGACCACTGATCACCGACAGTTCCTGCCCGTCCGGCACCCGCCCCGCCGCCGGCAGACCCGGCGGCAGCTCGACGGGGGGCCCGTCGTGCGGGTGGGTGAGCAGCACCTGCCGCACACCGGCCAGCGAATGCCCCGCGCGGGCCCCGGCCAACACCGCCCCGGGGGTCAGGTCGAGCAGCAGCGCGCCGTCCACGAGCACGGCCGTCGCCGCCCTGGAGAGGGGGCCGACGGAGACCGCGCAGGCGGCGCAGGGACAGCCGGGTCGGGGCAGTCCTTCGGGGGTACCGGTACCGAGCAGAGTGAGTTCCACCCGATGATCCTCCCGCGTCCGCGGGAGTGGTGCTCGCCCGGCTACTCTGCGGGCAGACTCAAGGCGAACAACGCGGGTGCGCGAAGGACGATCGACGCGCGAACAGCGGACGAGCAACGGAGGCGGACATGGCGTGGACGTGGCGGTTCGAGACGGCCGAGGGCAGCGAGACGACCCCGTCGGTGGTGCCGGAGGAGTTCACCACGCAGGGGGACGCGGAGTCCTGGATCGGTGAGTACTGGAAGGACCTGCTGGAGGGCGGCACCGAGAAGGTGAAGCTGTCCGACGACACGGGCACCGAGCTGTACACGATGAGCCTGCGCGAGGCCCTGGACGCCTGACCGGCGCCCGCCGCCGCGGTGTGCGGGCTCAGCCCCGCACACCGCACAGGTGCAACAGCGCCGCCACCGCGCGGTACGGGTCGGTGCGTCCGGCCCGGTCCTCGGCGGCGAGCAACCGTTCCATCTCCGCCTCGTTCGGCAGGTGGTTCCCGGCCTCGGTGCCGTCGGTGAAGACCCGCACCCCGTACCAGGCCTGGAGCGGAGCCCCGATCCCCGAGAGCGTGGCCGTCAGACCCGCCAGTCGGTCGGCGCGTACGTCCAGGCCCAACCGGTTCGTGTAGTCGACGGTGTCGAACGCCCGCAGAGCGGCGTTCCAGTCGCCGCCGAGCCCCGGTCGCATGGCGAGCGCGTCGCCGTTGCGCACCAGCAGGGACAGCAGCCCGCCCGGAGCGAGCATCCGGGCCAGCCCCGCCAGCATGGCGTCCGGCTCCGGTACGTACATCAGGACGCCGTGGCACAGCACCACGTCGAAGCTGCCCGGCACGAAGTGCGCGCCGGTCTCCCGGCCGTCGCCCTCCATCAGCCGGACCCGGTCGCGAATGCCCGCCGGCTCGCCGGCCAGCGCCTCACGGGCGACCGCCAGCATGTCGGGGTCCTGCTCCAGGCCGGTCACCTTGTGCCCGGCGCGCGCCAGGCGCAGGGCCTGGGTGCCCTGGCCCATGCCCACGTCGAGGACGCGCAGCCGCTGCCCGACCGGGAAGCGGTGCGCGATCTGTTCGTCGACCTGGCGGCCCACGAGTTCCTGCCGGACCGCGTTGCGCAGTCCGCCCAGGCCCTCCAGCCACAGTCGGGATCCCCCGGAGAAGTCGGCCACGTCGCCCCCCGACGCCCCGGATGCGGGCGTCGCTGTGCTCAGGGCCGTTCCCCGCGCTTGACCTGCGGCTTCGGCAGGCGCAGCCGGCGCATCTGAAGCGTGCGCATCAGGCCGTACGCGACGGCGCCACGCTTGGGCTCGTCCGGGAACCGCTCGTTGACGGCCTTGCGCAGACGGATGAACATGCCGATGGAGTCGAGGAGGATCAGCGCGATCACACCCATCCACAGCACCAGCGCGATGCTCTGGAGCCGCTCGACCCGCACCATGCTCAGCACGAGGATGATCACCGCCAGCGGCAGGAACATCTCGGCGACCGAGAAGCGAGAGTCCACGAAGTCGCGGACGAAGCGGCGGACGGGGCCCTTGTCGCGGGCGGGCAGGTAGCGCTCGTCGCCGTTGGCGAGGGCCTCGCGCTGCTTCGCCATCTCCACGCGACGGCGCTCACGGGCCCGCTTGGCGTCCTCCTTCCGATTGCCGGTCGAGGCCACCACTGCCTTGCGCTGCGACTGGGCCACAGCACGCTTCGGCGTCGGGCGGCCCTTCGGGGCCTGGGGGTCACGGGGCTGCGAAAGGTCGGCGCTCACCTTGTCGGTGGCGGGGGCCTTTTCTTCCTTGGAGGAACGGCTACCAAACACGAAACCAAGCCTACGTGGTCAAGGGCACGCTCCCCACCTCGGTGGGGAACGATCCGGCAACGGCGGGCGTCTTCACTTGTGCAGGGTTCTTGTGACGGGCGGGCCCCTCCGGGGATCTCCTGGGACCACCTACTCCTTACGCCTGACACGGCGGCGGCGTAGTCGTCCTGGAGGAGGAGCGCATTCGTTCTCGAACAGTGCGGTAATGGAGACAGGGCCCGTACTGTGGGTTCTGTTGGTGACCTTGAGCGAGGTCCGTCTAGAAGGGGGCGCGCGAAGCCCATGAGCGGTGTCATGAAGCGTATGGGGATGATCTTCCGCGCGAAGGCGAACAAGGCCCTTGACCGGGCCGAGGACCCGCGCGAAACCCTCGACTACTCGTACCAGAAGCAGCTGGAACTGCTGCAGAAGGTACGCCGCGGTGTCGCCGACGTCGCGACCTCCCGCAAGCGCCTGGAACTGCAGCTGAACCAGCTCCAGGGCCAGTCCACCAAGCTGGAGGACCAGGGCCGCAAGGCGCTGGCCCTCGGCCGCGAGGACCTGGCCCGCGAGGCCCTGTCCCGGCGCGCGTCGCTCCAGCAGCAGGTCAGCGACCTGGAGGTGCAGCACCAGACCCTCCAGGGCGAGGAGGAGAAGCTGACCCTCGCCGCCCAGCGCCTCCAGGCCAAGGTGGACGCCTTCCGCACGAAGAAGGAGACCATCAAGGCCACCTACACCGCGGCCCAGGCGCAGACCCGGATCGCGGAGTCCTTCTCCGGCATCTCGGAGGAGATGAGCGACGTCGGCCTCGCCATCCAGCGGGCCGAGGACAAGACGGCCCAGCTCCAGGCCCGCGCCGGCGCGATCGACGAGCTGCTGGCCTCCGGCGCCCTGGACGACCGCAGTGGCCTCGGCTCCAAGGACGACATCCAGGCCGAGCTGGACCGCCTCTCCGGCGGCTCGGACGTGGAGCTGGAGCTCCAGCGGATGAAGGCCGAACTGGCGGGCGGCCCGGCCGACCGGCAGCAGGCCATCGAGGGCGGCGCCCCGGGCGCCACCCAGCCCACCCAGACCCCGCACCGGTTCGACAAGCAGTAGGACGGGCCCGTCATGATTGTTCGCATCATGGGGGAGGGCCAGTGGGAACTGGCCGACAGCCACTTCGTCGAGCTGAACAAGCTCGACGACGAACTGCTCGCCGAGATGGAGTCCGGTGACGGCGAGGGGTTCCGGCGCACGCTGGCCGCGCTCCTCGACGCGGTCCGCAGACTCGGCGAGCCCCTGCCGGACGAGGCCCTGGAGCCGTCCGAGCTGATCCTCCCGGCGCCCGGCGCGAGCCTGGACGAGGTCAGGGAGATGCTCAGCGACGACGGCCTGATCCCGGGCTGATCCCCGGGGGCACCGGCGGTCCGCCCGTCAGTCCGGGCCCTTCTCCAGCGAGACCCGCTCCGGGTCCGGCGTCCCGCCGATGAAGTTCTCGAACCTGCGGCGCGGCGAGGCCCAGCGCCGGTCGTGATGGAAGGCGCGCAGCCCCGCCTTGGCGCGCGCCTTCGGACGGTTCGCGTAGAAGCGCTTCGCATAGGGGGAACCGGGCCGGGCGAGGCGAACCGCGCCGATCAGCGCGACGAACGGCACGACCGTTCCGAAGATCGCCGTGCGCGCCTTGCCCTTCCACAGCGCGACCAACGCCAGGCAGAAGTTGCCGGCCATGTTCATCATGACCACCCCGCGGCTCTGCCGTTCCTCGGGGGTGAGGTCGTTGACCCCGAACGGCAGGAACCCGCCGAGCATCAGCGCCACCAGCGCGGCGGTCAGGACCACGATCTCCACGCTCTTGCGGCCGTCCTCGCTCCAGTACACGTCGTCCAGGTGCAGGATCAGCGCGAACTCGTCCAGCACCAGCCCGGCGCCGATCCCGAAGAGCACGGCGGAGAGCAGCGATCCGAAGCCCTCCCGACCGCTGCTGATCGCACCGAAACCACCGATGATCACCAGGATCACGCCCGGTACGACGTGATGGATGTGCATGCCGCCCGGCGTGACGTTCTTGAACGGCCCCCGCCCCGCCCGGATCAGGCGGGTGATCACCCGGGTGATCAGGAACGACAGGACGAACGACAGCAGGGCGAGCAGCAGCGGGAGCTTGCCCGGCTCCAGGATGTTGCGGTACCACCAGTGACCCATGACACCACCTTCCACCGTGGCGGGTAATGCGCAATTCAACCCCGGCGGTGGCGGGGTAGCGTTCGCGCCGATGAAAGATTCGTTCGAAGATCCGCCGCAGTCGCCGCCGCCCGAGCGCGCCCCGCTCGTCGACGGGGTCCGCTTCGCGTTCGGCACCCTCACCGTGCTGCCCGCCCGCATCACCCGGTGGGACCGGCCGGCCGCCCGTACCGGGATGGCCTGCGCGCCGCTCGCCGGACTCGCCGTGGGTCTGCTCGCGGCCGTCCCCGGAGTGCTTCTGCTGGTCCTCGGCGGTGGGCCGCTGCTGGCCGCCGCCGTCACCGTCGCCGTGCCGGCCGCGCTGACCCGGGGGCTGCACCTCGACGGACTCGCCGACACGGTCGACGGGCTGGGGAGCGCCAAGCCCGCCGAAGAGGCGCTGCGGATCATGAAGCAGTCCGACATCGGCCCCTTCGGGGTGATCGCCCTGCTGGTGGTCTTCCTGGTGCAGGTGGCGGCGCTGGCGAACGTGTACGCCGACAGTTGGGTACGGGGCGCCCTCGCCACCGTCCTCGCCGCCGTCACCGCGCGACTCGCCATGACCCTGGCCGCCCGCGACGGGGTACCGGCCGCCCGACCCGGAGGCCTGGGCGCGGCGGTCGCGAGCGTGGTCCCCATCCGCTCGGCCGTCCTCGTCACCGCCCTCACCGTGACGGCCTGCACGGCCGCGGCCCTCCCGCTGGGGCTGCCCGCCGCGGTTCAGCACGCGGCGGCGGTACTCGTCGCCCTGCCCGTCGCCGAACTGCTCCTGCGCCGCTGCGTGAGCCGCTTCGACGGGGTCACCGGTGACGTCTTCGGCGCCCTGTCCGAGGTCGCGGCCACCGTGGTCCTCGTGGTCCTGGCCCTGGGCTGACCCCCGCGGAGCACCGTGCGGGGGACGCACGCGGCGTCGCCCCACCACCGGGCCGGATCATGGGGGACGTACCCTCGGGGGGTGGACGACACGGTGACAGGGATGCCGGGCGGCGGGCCCATCAGGGTGCTGCTCGCCGACGATCAGGCGCTGCTGCGCAGCGCGTTCAAGGTGCTCGTCGACTCCGAGGCAGACATGGAGGTCGTCGGCGAGGCCTCCGACGGGGCCCAGGCCTACGCCCTCGCCGGCGAACGACGGGCCGACGTGGTCCTGATGGACATCCGGATGCCGGGCACCGACGGGCTGGCCGCCACCCGCATGATCAGCGCCGACCCGGAACTGCGCGACGTGCGCGTCGTCATGTTGACCACCTTCGAGGTGGACGAGTACGTGGTCCAGGCCCTGCGCGCCGGTGCCTCCGGCTTCCTCGGCAAGGGCGCCGAACCGGACGAGCTGCTCAACGCGATCCGGGTCGCCGCCGCCGGCGAGGCCCTGCTCTCCCCGGCCGCCACCAAGGGGCTCATCGCCACCTTCCTCGCGCAGGGCGGCCACCCGGACGTTCCCGCCGACGGCTCCGCGCACGCCGCCCGCCTCGCCACGCTGACCGTGCGCGAGCGCGAGGTCCTCGTACTCGTCGCGGCGGGCCTGTCCAACGACGGCATCGCCGGCCGCCTGGAGGTCAGCCCGCTCACCGTCAAGACCCACGTCAACCGGGCCATGGCCAAGCTGGGCGCCCGCGACCGGGCCCAACTGGTGGTCGTCGCGTACGAATCGGGCCTGGTGCGGCCCCGCGCCGACGGCGCGCGGTAGTTCGGGGCGGCGCAGTAGTGCGGCGTACTGCGGGCGCGGTATGCCGCGCGTAAGTACGGCACCTGGGGGCGACGAAGCGGCGCCCCCGGGTGCGAAAGGCTGAGGGGCCCTCGCTTGTCCCTGACGGTGTCACCTCGCCGCCGTCACCGAATGAGAGATCATCCACCATGTCGTGGCTGTCCCGCTTCAGCCTGGCCCAGAGAGCACTGATCGGCCTCGTGTCGATCATCGCGCTCCTCTTCGGCGCCATAGCCGTCCCGCAGCTCAAGCAGCAACTGCTGCCGTCCATCGAACTGCCGATGGTGTCCGTGCTCGCGCCCTACCAGGGCGCCTCGCCCGACGTGGTGGAGAAGCAGGTCATCGAGCCGATCGAAAGCACCCTCAAGGGCGTCGACGGCATCACCGGCATCACCTCCACCGCCAGTGAGGGCAACGCCCTCGTCATGGCGACCTTCGACTACGGCGACAGCGGCACCAAGCAGCTCGTCGCCGACGTCCAGCAGGCCGTCAACCGGGCCCGCGTCCGGCTGCCCGCCGAGGTGGACCCGCAGGTGGTGGCCGGTTCCACCGACGACATCCCGACCGTCATCCTCGCCGTCACCTCGGACAAGGACCAGCAGGCCCTCGCGGACCAGCTGGAGGCCTCGGTGGTCCCCGTCCTCTCGGACATCGAGGGCGTCGGCCAGGTCACCGTGGACGGGGTACGGGACCTCCAGGTCACCGTCACCCCCGACAACGCGAAGCTCGCGGCCGCCGGCCTCGACGCGGCCGCGCTGAACAAGGGCCTCCAGGCCGGCGGCGCCACGATGCCGGCCGGCTCCTTCGACGAGGAGGGCAAGAACCGCACCGTCCGCGTGGGCGCCGGCTACACCTCCCTCGCCCAGCTGGAGGACCTGCGGCTGAGCCCCGGCCCCGGCAAGCCGGCCGTCCGTCTCGGCGACGTGGCCGCGGTGAAGCAGGAACCCGCCCAGGCCGTCTCCATCACCCGTACCAACGGCAAGCCCAGCCTCGCCCTCGTCCTGACCATGGACAAGGACGGCAGCGCCGTCGCGATCTCCGACGCCGTCAAGGACAAACTGCCCGAGCTGCGTTCCACCCTCGGCTCCGGTGCCGCCCTCGCCGTGGTCACCGACCAGGGCCCGGCCGTCGCCAAGTCCATCTCCAGCCTCACCACCGAGGGCCTGCTCGGCCTGCTCTTCGCGGTGATCGTGATCCTGGTCTTCCTCGGCTCCCTGCGCTCGACCCTGGTCACCGCGGTCTCCATTCCGCTGTCCGTGGTCCTCGCGCTGATCGTGCTGTGGACCCGCGACCTGTCGCTCAACATGCTGACCCTGGGCGCCCTCACCATCGCCATCGGCCGCGTCGTCGACGACTCGATCGTGGTCCTGGAGAACATCAAGCGGCACCTCGGCTACGGCGAGGAGCGCGAGGCCGCGATCATCACCGCCGTCAAGGAGGTGGCCGGCGCGGTCACCTCGTCCACGCTGACCACCGTCGCCGTCTTCCTGCCGATCGGCCTCGTCGGCGGAATGATCGGCGAACTCTTCGGTTCCTTCTCACTCACCGTCACCGCGGCCCTGCTGGCCTCGCTGCTCGTCTCGCTGACGGTGGTCCCGGTCCTGTCGTACTGGTTCCTGCGCGCCCCCAAGGGCACCTCGCAGGACCCGGACAAGGCCCGCCGCGACGCCGAGGAGAAGGAGGCCCGCAGCCGGCTCCAGCGCCTCTACGTGCGCGTCCTGGGCTTCGCGACCCGCCGCAGGCTGACGAGCGTGGCCATCGCCGTCGTGGTCCTCGTCGCCACCTTCGCCATGTCCCCGCTGCTGAAGACCAACTTCTTCGACCAGGGCGAGCAGGACACCCTGACGGTCAAGCAGGAGCTGGCCCCCGGCACCTCGCTGGCCGCCGCGGACGCGTCGAGCCGCAAGGTCGAGCAGGTCCTCGCCTCGGTCGACGGCGTCAAGGACTACCAGGTCACCGTCGGCTCCTCCGGCTTCATGGCGGCCTTCGGCGGCGGCACGGGCTCCAACCAGGCCTCGTACCAGATCACGCTGGAGGACTCCGGCAAGGCGGAGTCCGTCAAGGAGAGCATCGAGACCAAGCTCGCCGCGCTCGACGGCGTCGGCGACACCCGCATCATCGCGGGCGGCGGCTTCGGGAGCTCCAACCTGAGCGTGGTCGTCAAGGCCGGCGACGCCGACGTGCTGGCCAAGGCCGCCGCGCAGGTCCAGGCCGAGGTGGCGAAGCTCAAGGACGTCACCGACGTGCAGAGCGACCTCTCGCAGTCGGTGCCCCGGATCTCGGTGGTCGCCGGCCCCAAGGCCGCCGAGGCGGGCCTGGACCAGGCCGCGCTGGGCGCGATCGTCGCGCAGTCCGTCCGGGGCACCCCGGCGGGCAAGGCCGTCCTGGACGACACCGAGCGGGACATCCTCGTGCGGTCGGCGCAGCCGGCCACCACCCTGGCCCAGCTCCAGGCCCTTCCCGTCGGCCCGGTCAAGCTCGGCGACATCGCCGAGGTCAAGGTGGTCCCCGGCCCGGTCGCGATGACCCGGATCGACGGCGCCCGCGCCGCCACCATCACGGCCAAGCCGGTCGGCGACAACACCGGCGCCGTCAGCACGGAGCTCCAGAGCAGGATCAAGGCGCTGGACCTGCCCGCGGGCGCCACGGCCTCGATCGGCGGCGTCTCCGAGGACCAGGACGACGCCTTCGCCTCCCTGGCCCTGGCCATGCTCGCCGCCATCGCGATCGTCTTCATGCTGCTGGTCGCGACCTTCCGCTCGCTGGTCCAGCCGCTGATCCTGCTGGTGTCCGTGCCGTTCGCGGCGACCGGCGCGCTCGGCCTGCTCATCGTCACCGGCACCCCCATGGGCGTCCCGGCGATGATCGGCATGCTGATGCTCATCGGCATCGTGGTGACCAACGCGATCGTCCTGATCGACCTGGTCAACCAGTACCGCGCCCAAGGCCTCGGCGTCGTCGAGGCCGTCATCGAGGGCGGCCGCCACCGGCTCCGCCCGATCCTGATGACCGCCCTCGCGACGATCTTCGCGCTGCTCCCGATGGCGCTCGGCGTCACCGGCGAGGGCGGCTTCATCTCGCAGCCGCTCGCGGTCGTGGTGATCGGCGGCCTGGTCAGCTCGACGTTGCTGACCCTGCTGCTCGTGCCGACCCTCTACACGATGGTCGAGCTGTTCAAGGAGCGCCGCCGGGCGAAGAAGCGGGCCCGCCTTTCGGTGGTCCCGAGCCCCGCCCCGACCGAGGACGACGCCCCGGTCAAGGTCTGACGCCACCGCGTCCCAGGGCCCCGGTCCCCGTACGCGTACGGGGACCGGGGCCCTTCCCATGGGCGTACGGGGACCGCGGCCGCCCCGGGAACGGCGAAGGGGCGCCCGGCGGCAAGCCGGGCGCCCCTTCCTGGTGCTCGAACGACGTGTACGAAACGACGTGTACGAAACGACCCGCGTTCGAGCGGACCGCTACGGAAGCGCGAGCATGCGCTCCAGGGCGAGCTTCGCGAAGCTCTCGGTCTCCTTGTCGACCTCGATCCGGTTGACCAGGTTGCCCTCGGCGAGGGATTCCAGGGTCCAGACCAGGTGCGGCAGGTCGATGCGGTTCATCGTCGAGCAGAAGCAGACCGTCTTGTCGAGGAAGACGACCTCCTTGTCCTCGGCGGCGAAACGGTTCGCCAGACGGCGGACCAGGTTCAGTTCGGTGCCGATGGCCCACTTGGAGCCGGCCGGGGCCGCCTCCAGCGCCTTGATGATGTACTCGGTGGAACCGACGTAGTCCGCGGCCGCCACCACCTCGTGCCTGCACTCGGGGTGGACCAGGACGTTCACGCCGGGTATGCGGGCACGGACGTCGTTGACGGAGTCCACCGAGAACCGGCCGTGCACCGAGCAGTGCCCGCGCCACAGGATCATCTTGGCGTCGCGCAGCTGCTCGACGGTCAGGCCGCCGTTCGGCTTGTGCGGGTTGTAGAGCACGCAGTCGTCCAACGACATGCCCATGTCGCGGACCGCGGTGTTGCGCCCGAGGTGCTGGTCGGGCAGGAAGAGCACCTTCTCGCCCTGCTCGAAGGCCCAGTCCAGGGCCTTCTTGGCGTTGGACGACGTGCAGATCGTGCCGCCGTGCTTGCCGGTGAAGGCCTTGATGTCGGCCGAGGAGTTCATGTAGGAGACCGGCACGGTGTCGCCCGCGATCCCGGCCTCGGTCAGCACGTCCCAGCACTCCGCGACCTGCTCGGCGGTGGCCATGTCGGCCATCGAGCAGCCGGCCGCGAGGTCGGGAAGGACGACCTTCTGGTCGTCGGAGGTGAGGATGTCCGCGGACTCGGCCATGAAGTGGACGCCGCAGAAGACGATGTACTCGGCCTCCGGCTTGGCGGCCGCGTCCTTCGCCAGCTTGAACGAGTCGCCGGTCACGTCCGCGAACTCGATGACCTCGTCGCGCTGGTAGTGGTGGCCGAGGATGAAGACCTTGTCCCCGAGCTTCTCCTTGGCCGCGCGGGCGCGGGCCACCAGGTTCGGGTCCGACGGCGAGGGCAGGTCGCCGGGGCACTCCACCCCGCGCTCGCTCTTGGGGTCGGCTTCGCGGCCGAGCAGCAGCAGGGCAAGGGGCGTCGGCTGGACGTCCAAAGGCTGGGCGGTGGTCACGACACGCACCCTTTCTGTTCTGCGACTAGGTACTTCCGAGGAAGCGCTTCGACTTCTCGTCTATTTGACGTTATCTATCATAACCGCTTCACGTCAGTTTGACGATGCCCGATAGCGTCGATGTGACGAATTCGCCCCGCCCCGCAACTCTCCCGTCCGTCAGGTTCGTCCCCCCGTGCCGGTGTGCGAGCATGAATATCGAGACAAGGTGCGGGACCCGGAATGAATCCGCCATCGCGCTGGTTGCCACCGACGGCAAGAGTCCGACGTTTCCCCAGCCTCCGGCGGGGAGCCGCCCACTTCGGGAGTGAATGCAGATGTCCGTACAGGACGACAAGACCACTGTGAGCGACGGCATCCTCCTGTCCGACGCCGCCGCCGTGAAGGTCAAGACCCTGCTGGAGCAGGAAGGCCGTGAGGACCTGGCGCTGCGCGTGGCCGTCCAGCCCGGTGGCTGCTCGGGCCTGCGCTACCAGCTCTTCTTCGACGAGCGCTCCCTCGACGGCGACGTCGTCAAGGACTTCGACGGCGTCAAGGTCGTCACGGACCGGATGAGCTCGCCCTACCTCCACGGGGCCTCCATCGACTTCGTCGACACCATCGAGAAGCAGGGCTTCACCATCGACAACCCGAACGCCACCGGCTCCTGCGCCTGCGGCGACTCGTTCAGCTAAGCCTGTACGACGAGGGCCCGCGCACCGGTCGAGTACGACTGGTGCGCGGGCCCTCTCGCACGTCGGGGCTCGCCTGTCGGGATCCCGCCGCGGCGGGATCCCTCCGGCTCAGCCGCGGGGGAGCGGCTTGCCCGTGGTCGCGTCGACCACCTTCCGGTCGCCGAGCGGCTCCTTGAGGGTCACCGTCCGGGACATCTCCTCCGCGATCATGATGCAGTTCTGGCCCGGCTTGTTCGGGGTGTCGGTGATCTTCACCAGTACCGACCCGCCCTCCTCGCGCGCCTCCACGGCGTACGCGCTGCACACCCCGCCCCAGAAGTTCACGGTCAGCTTCCGGTCGGCCTCGGCGTACGAGAACCCGGGCACGGTGCGTCCACCCGTCGGCGGGACCGGCGCCGGAGCGGTGCTCTCCTCGGCCGAGGCCGGCTGGACCACCGTGTGGCCCGCCGCGCCGTCCTTGCCGGCCACCTCGAAGTGCCAGGCCGGGACCAGGCCCCGCGTACCGTCGACGGTCCCGGGCGCCAACCCGAGCACGGCGCCCCGTACGGTCTCCGTCCGCGGCGGCTTCATCGGGCGCGGCTCCGGGTTGCAGGGCAGCGTGTCGGTCGCCCCGACCGGGGTGTCCGGAGTCAGCGGCACCGAGGTCGCGCAGCCGCTCGGGCCCGTACCCGCGCCGTTCGACCCCGACTTCCCGGCGTTCAGCCGGGCCAGCGCCTCGACGGCCCCGACCACCGACTGCTCGGCGGCCCGGACCGGCGTCTTCAGTTCGCCGCTCGCCGTCACCACCCGGGAGTCCGGACCCACGCTCACCTTGCTGGACCAGCCCTGCGTCGGCAGGTCCCCGATCACCGGGTCCGCCGTCACCACCCGGGCCGAGCCCTGCGCGAGGCGGGCGTCCAGCTTCGCGCCGGCCTGACCCGCGGCGGCCAGCACCGGGGTCGCGGCGGCCTTGGCGGCCTCCTCGGAGACCGGCTTCGCGCCGGCGGAGCCCTGCGGCTCCTGCGGGTCCTTCGGGAGGGTGGCCGGCCCGCAGGTGTCCTGACCGCGCTTGCAGTCGTCCCCACCCGCGCCGTTGTCGCCGCCCGGCTGGAAGCGGTTGAACGTCCAGGTGCCGGGAGCCTTGAGGGCGACCGTCAGCCGGGGCCCGGAACCGTCGGCGCCCTCGCCGGCCAGCCACTGCCCGCCCGACAGCCGGGGCGCGCCGGTCACTCCCAACGCGCTCGCCAGCCGCGCCACTTCCTCGGAGGTCACCTCGCCCGACGCGGCGAACGTCGACGCCTTCGCCGGGGCCTCGGGCAACTTCACGTCCGCGCGGTACGTCACCCCGCCGCCGGACGGGTCCGGCTCGCCGGGGGCGATCCCCGGCCCCGACGGGGTCCCGCCCTCGCGGGCCGCCGCGGCCGTGCGCTCGTTCGTCCGCCCGGCGCCGGAACCGTCGCCGTGGGCCGTCGACGCCCAGTAGGCCGTACCGCCACCCGCGAGCAGGACGGCGGCCGCGATCGAGCCGATGGCCCAGGCCGGCCGCCGTCGTGTGGCGCGTGCTGTGTCGGGTTCTTCGCTGGTCACCGAATCGCTCCTTCACTCGTCCCGTCGTACGTGATGCGGGTGTGACGGGACAGGGGCGAAACCGGTTCCCCCCGGGGAGCGGCCGGGGCCGGACGAGCCGAAAGGGATCCCCTAGTCGCCGTACTCCGCGGTGGACGCGATCAGTCGGGCCGAGGAGGGCGGGACGCTGATGCCGTGGATCTGGGACGGTGCCACCCGGTCCGGACGCGGGCCCACCGGGACCGCCCAGTGCGGGGCCATCCGGGCGCAGTCGCCCAGCAGTCGTGCGAAACCGGGACGGATCTCGGCGTTGTGGTCGGCGTACCCGAAGCCATCGCTGTAGGTCATGAGGGCACCGTAGGCCCGGCCCGGCGGGCGAAGAAAGGCCTACTACGGGGTAGTTTCGTACGGTCGGCCTGGCGTCGGGGACCGGGTAGTTTTGAATGTCCCCCTTGCCGCCCTCCGCAGGAGCATCCACGCCGTGCGCATCGCAGTCACCGGCTCCATCGCCACCGACCACCTCATGACCTTCCCCGGCCGTTTCGCCGATCAGCTGGTCGCGGACCAGTTGCACACGGTCTCCCTCTCCTTCCTCGTGGACAACCTCGACGTACGGCGGGGCGGTGTCGGCCCGAACATCTGCTTCGGAATGGGTCAGCTCGGCAGTCGTCCCGTCCTGGTCGGCGCGGCCGGCTCGGACTTCGACGAGTACCGCGCGTGGCTGGACCGCAACGGGGTCGACACCGAGTCCGTGCGGATCTCCGAGGTGCTGCACACCGCGCGCTTCGTCTGCACGACGGACGCCGACCACAACCAGATCGGCTCCTTCTACACGGGCGCGATGAGCGAGGCCCGGCTGATCGAGCTGAAGGCCGTCGCCGACCGGGTGGGCGGGCTGGACCTCGTCCTCATCGGCGCCGACGACCCCGAGGCGATGCTGCGCCACACCGAGGAGTGCCGCACGCGCGGGATCCCCTTCGCCGCCGACTTCTCGCAGCAGATCGCCCGCATGGACGGCGACAACATCCGCACCCTGATGGAGGGCGCGACGTACCTCTTCTCGAACGAGTACGAGAAAGGCCTCATCGAGTCGAAGTCCGGCTGGACCGACGCGGAGATCCTGGCCAAGGTCGGCACCCGGGTGACGACGCTGGGCTCCCAGGGCGTGCGGATCGACCGGGTCGGCGAGGAGCCGATCGTCGTCGGCTGCCCCGAGGAGACCGCCAAGGTGGACCCGACGGGCGTCGGCGACGCCTTCCGCGCCGGTTTCCTGACGGGCCTGGGCTGGGGCGTCGGCCTGGAGCGGGCGGCGCAGGTGGGCTGCATGCTCGCCACGCTGGTCATCGAGACGCTGGGCACGCAGGAGTACACGCTGGCGCGGGCGCACTTCATGGAGCGCTTCACCAAGGCGTACGGCGACGAGGCCGCGGCCGAGGTCCGGTCCCACCTCTCGGCGTAAGGCCGCCCGACGGCGCGGCGGGAGCACTCCCGCCGCGCTCCCGGCCGTACGTCCCCGGCCGCACGGGTCAGCGCAGCCGGCGGACCGCGTACGCCACGCCCACCTCGGCCGCCGTCTCGCCCAGGTAGGCGTGGCCGCGCATCGCGCACCACGCCGGGATGTCCAGGCGGGCGACCTCGTCGTCCGACACGACCGTCACCGTGCCGCCCACCGGCACCGTCACGATCGCCCGGGCCAGTTCGATCACCGGCTGGGGGCAGCGCAGCCCCAGGGCGTCGAGGCGCACCGCGTCCGCGACCGGCGCGCACGGCTCCGGCTCGCTCACCCCGAGCTTCTCCCGGACGTCGGCCACCGCGCGCGGCAGGACCTCCAGGAAGCCGTTCACGTCGTCGGCGGTGGTCCCGGGCGGCAGGGACACCCGTACGTTCCCCTCCGACAGCACCCCCATGGCCCGCAGCACGTGCGAAGGCGTCAGGGTCGAACTGGTGCAGGAGGAGCCGGAGGACACCGAGTAGCCCGCCCGGTCCAGCTCGTGCAGCAGGGTCTCCCCGTCGACGTACAGGCAGGAGAACGTGACCAGGTGCGGCAACCGCCGGTCCGGGTCGCCGACCACCTCCACGTCCGGCACCAACCGGGCCACCCGCCTCCGGATCCGGTCCACCAGCACCCGCAGTCGGGCCGCCTCCACATCGGCCTCGGCGCGCACCGCCCGCAGCGAGGCGGCCGCCGCCACGATCGCGGGTAGATTGACGAAACCGGGGGAGCGGCCCGACTCCCTTTCGTCCGAAGGCCCTTGGGGGGAGAAACGGACCCCCTTGCGGGCGGCCAACAGCCCGACCCCGGGCGGACCACCCCACTTGTGGGCGCTCGCGGTGAGCAGCGACCACCCGCCCTCCACCCGGCCCCACGCCAGCGACTGCGCCGCGTCCACCAGCAACGGCACCCCGGCCGCGCCGCACACCTCGGCGACCTCCGCCACCGGCTGGACGGTGCCCACCTCGTGATTGGCCGACTGGAGACAGGCCAGCGCCGTGGTCGGGCCGAGCACGGCGGCGTACTCCGCCGGGTTGACCGCGCCGAAGCGGTCGACCGGCACCTCGGTGACCGTGCCGCCGCCGGCCGCGTGCACCTCGGCGGCGTGCAGTACCGAACTGTGTTCGACCGCCGACACCACCAGGTGCCCGCCGACCCGCCGGCGTCCGGCCAGGGCTCCGGCGAGGCCCGTGTGAACCGCGTGCGTCCCCGAAGGAGTGAACACCAGCTCGTCGGGGCGACAGCCCACCGCCTCGGCGGCGGCCTCGCGCGCCGCGTCCAACAGCAACCGGGCGCGGCGGCCCTCCCGGTACAGCCGGGCCGGGTCGGCCCAGCCCTCGTCCAGGGCGGCCAGCAGCGCCTGACGGGCCACAGGGTGCAGCGGGGCGGCTGAGGCGGTGTCGAAGTACGGCATCCGGCCACGCTAACCGGCGGCCGGGGACGCCCGAGGTCAGGGGCCGTCAGTTGTCCGCCGGAGTGCGCCATTCAGGGCCGGATGGCCCGTCCCCCGGACGGCGGATCCATCCCTTCGGGGTCAGTAGCGGCGCGTTGGGCACCCTCCCCGCGCGACCCCAAATAGCGTCCAGTAGGGTTTGGTCCGCATAAACATCCAAACCCCTGCCTGCGTCAGGGCCGGCGACCGACCCGAATACGGCCGCGGCCAGCCACGCGGGCCGAGACTCTCGGGAAGGCGCTACGTGAGTCCCTACGGCTCCGACCGCTCGCCGCGGCGCCCGATGCGGCGGAAGCTGCTCCAGGCGCTGACTGCGGGCGTGGTCCTGGCGACCGCCACTGGTTGCTCGTATACATGGAAAGACTTCCCTCGCCTCGGAATGCCGACTCCGGTAACTGAGGAGGCGCCGCGCATTCTCTCCCTCTGGCAGGGATCCTGGGCTGCCGCGCTGATCACGGGCATCCTGGTGTGGGGCCTGATCCTGTGGAGCGTCATCTTCCACCGGCGCAGCCGCACGAAGATCGAGGTTCCGGCGCAGACCCGGTACAACATGCCCATCGAGGCGCTGTACACCGTGGTCCCGCTCATCATCGTCTCGGTGCTCTTCTACTTCACCGCGCGTGACGAGTCGAAGTTGCTCGCCCTCTCCAAGCCCGCCCACACCATCAACGTGGTCGGCTACCAGTGGAGCTGGGGCTTCAACTACATCGAGGACGTCGACGGCGACCCCGCGACCCCGAAGCTGCCGGCCCCGTCGGTCGGAGAGGAGAAGAAGGAGGGGGCCGTCCCGGTCCCCAAGGAGCTCGCCTCCATCCCGGACCGCTTCGCCAAGGACTTCCCCAAGGGCGCCGAAGGCGTCTACACCCAGGGCGTCCCCGGTGACCGGAACCCGCAGACGGGCAACCCGGGTCCGACCCTCTGGCTCCCCAAGGGCGAGAAGGTCCGCTTCATCCTCTCGTCCAATGACGTCATCCACTCGTTCTGGGTGGTTCCCTTCCTGTTCAAGCAGGACGTCATCCCCGGCCACACCAACGTCTTCGAGGTGACCCCCTCCCAGGAGGGCACCTTCATGGGCAAGTGCGCCGAGCTCTGTGGTGTCGACCACTCCCGGATGCTCTTCAACGTGAAGGTCGTCTCGCCGGAGAAGTACCAGGCGCACCTGAAGGAACTGGCCGAGAAGGGGCAGACCGGCTTCCTGCCGGCCGGCATCAAGCAGACCGACCCGGCCCGGAACTCGGAGACGAACAAACTGTGAGCATCCTCAACGAATCTCAGGGTGCCGCCGCCGACTCGTATGAGAACGAGCTGCCGGTACGGCGCAAGCAGCCGGGCAATGTCGTCGTGAAGTGGTTGACCACCACCGACCACAAGACCATCGGCACGATGTACCTGATCACGTCGTTCGTGTTCTTCATCATCGGCGGGATCATGGCGCTCTTCATGCGCGCCGAGCTGGCCCGTCCGGGTACGCAGATCATGTCGAACGAGCAGTTCAACCAGGCGTTCACCATGCATGGCACGATCATGCTGCTGATGTTCGCCACCCCGCTCTTCGCGGGCTTCGCGAACTGGATCATGCCGCTGCAGATCGGCGCGCCCGACGTGGCGTTCCCGCGGCTGAACATGTTCGCGTACTGGCTGTACCTCTTCGGCTCGACCATCGCGGTCGCCGGCTTCGTGACGCCGAACGGCGCGGCCGACTTCGGTTGGTTCGCCTACTCGCCCCTGTCGGACGCGGTGCGTTCGCCGGGCATCGGCGCCGACATGTGGATCATGGGTCTGGCCTTCTCCGGCTTCGGCACGATCCTCGGCTCGGTCAACTTCATCACCACGATCATCTGCATGCGCGCGCCCGGCATGACGATGTTCCGCATGCCGATCTTCACCTGGAACGTGCTGCTGACCGGTGTCCTGGTCCTGCTCGCCTTCCCGGTCCTCGCCGCCGCGCTCTTCGCGCTGGAGGCCGACCGGAAGTTCGGTGCGCACGTCTTCGACGCGGCCAACGGCGGTGCCTTGCTGTGGCAACACCTCTTCTGGTTCTTCGGACACCCAGAGGTGTACATCATCGCCTTGCCCTTCTTCGGCATCATCTCCGAGGTCATCCCGGTCTTCTCGCGCAAGCCGATGTTCGGTTACATCGGCCTGATCGCCGCGACGATCGCCATCGCCGGCCTCTCGGTGACGGTGTGGGCCCACCACATGTACGTCACCGGCGGTGTGCTGCTGCCGTTCTTCTCCTTCATGACCTTCCTGATCGCGGTACCGACCGGTGTGAAGTTCTTCAACTGGATCGGCACCATGTGGAAGGGCTCGTTGTCCTTCGAGACCCCGATGCTCTGGGCCGTCGGCTTCCTGATCACCTTCACCTTCGGTGGTCTGACCGGCGTCATCCTGGCCTCGCCCCCGATGGACTTCCACGTCTCCGACTCGTACTTCGTCGTCGCGCACTTCCACTACGTGATCTTCGGCACCGTGGTGTTCGCGATGTTCTCCGGCTTCCACTTCTGGTGGCCGAAGTTCACGGGCAAGATGCTGGACGAGCGCCTCGGCAAGATCACGTTCTGGACGCTGTTCGTCGGCTTCCACGGCACCTTCCTGGTGCAGCACTGGCTGGGCGCCGAGGGCATGGCGCGTCGTTACGCCGACTACCTCGAGGCCGACGGCTTCACCGCGCTGAACACGATCTCCACGATCAGCTCGTTCCTGCTCGGCCTGTCGATGCTGCCCTTCATGTACAACGTCTGGAAGACGGCGAAGTACGGGAAGAAGGTCGAGGTCGACGACCCGTGGGGCTACGGCCGTTCGCTCGAATGGGCGACTTCCTGCCCGCCGCCGCGGCACAACTTCCTCACCCTTCCGCGGATTCGTTCCGAGTCCCCGGCGTTCGACCTGCACCACCCGGAGATCGCGGCCCTCGACCACCTTGAGGACCACGGCGCCGGCACCAAGGCCGTCACCGGTGGCAAGGAGGCCGGCAAGTGAAGATCCAGGGCAAGATGTTCCTCTGGCTCTCCTTCTTCATCCTGATCATGGCCGTCGTGTACGGCGTGTGGTCGAAGGAGCCCGTAGGCACCACCGCGCTCTTCCTGGCCTTCGGCCTGAGCGTCATGATCGGCTACTACCTGGCCTTCACGGCCAAGCGCGTCGACGAGATGGCCCAGGACAACCTGGAGGCCGACGTCGCCGACGAGGCGGGCGAGCTGGGGTTCTTCTCCCCGCACAGCTGGCAGCCGCTCTCGCTGGCCATCGGTGGCGCGCTCGCCTTCATGGGCGTCATCTTCGGCTGGTGGCTCATGTACTTCTCGGCCCCGATCATCGTGATCGGCCTGTGGGGCTGGGTGTACGAGTACTACCGCGGTGAGAACCAGAACCAGTAGCGAAAGCGGCACCCACGCACGACACCAGGGGCCCGGACACCTCGAACAGAGGAGTCCGGGCCCCTCGTTTGCAGTCACCCCGCGCGCCGTAATTGTCATATCTTCATAGCGTTAGTCCCATGAACCACTCACCGCGTCTTTGGACGGTAATCGGCTGCTCCCTGCTGGTCGCGTCCCTCGGGGCCGGCGCCACCGCCTGTGGGTCCGAAGAGGAGAACCCGCTGTCCGCCCGCCCGTTTGACGCGGGCGAGCAGGTCGCCTTCAACCAGAAAGCCGGCGGACGACCGGTGGACCACAACCGGCCGCTGGAGATCACCGCGAAGAGCGGCGGCGGCCGGATCACCGACGTCACCGTCGTGGACACCCACGGCCGCCGCCTGGCCGGCGAACTCACCGCCACCGGCGAGCGCTGGCACAGCACGGTCCCGCTGGCCGCCGGCGTCCGCTACACCGTCACCGTCAACACGGAGGACGAGAGGGGCGCTCCGGGGCAGCGCACGATGGCGTTCGACACCACACCCTCCAAAGGGGTCCTCCAGGTCGAATTCGGGCCCGAGGAGGGCAAGTACGGCGTCGGGCAGCCCATCACGGCCGAACTCAACGAGCCCGTCAAGGACAAGGCCGCCCGCGCGCTGGTCGAGCGCGGCCTGGTCGTCGACACACCGGAGGGCGTCGAGGGCGCCTGGCACTGGGTCGACGACAAGAACCTGCACTTCAGACCCAAGGAGTACTGGCCGGCCAACACCACCGTGTCCGTACGGAGCAACCTGGAGGGCGTCCGGATCACCGACGACCTCTACGGCGCCGCGGCCAAGCCGCTGAAGCTGGAGATCGGCGACCGCGTCGAGGTCACCACCGACGCCTCCTCGCACTACCTGACCTTCCGGCGCAACGGAGAAGTGATCAACACCATTCCGGTGACCACCGGAAAGCCGGGCTTCTCCACCCGAAACGGGATCAAAGTGGTCCTGGGCAAGCAGTACTTCGTCCAGATGCGCGGCGACACCGTCGGCATCGGCGGCAGCGAGTACTACAACCTGCCCGTCTACTACGCGACGCGCGTCACCTGGAGTGGTGAATACGTGCACGCGGCCCCGTGGTCCGTCGGCTCCCAGGGCTACGAGAACGTCAGCCACGGCTGCACCGGCATGAGCACGGGCAACGCCGCCTGGTTCTACGAGAACATCACCGAGGGCGACGTCGTCAAGGTGATCAACAGCATCGGCGACGACATGGACACCTTCGGGAACGGCTTCGGCGACTGGAACATGGAGTGGAAGGAGTGGCGCGAGGGCAGCGCCCTCCTCAAGGGCACGCAGGACGGTCGCAGCCCCGTCGACCAGGCCCGACTCCGCCCGCAGGTCTGAACCGGCGCGCGCGGGCGCGCGGAACCCCCCGAAAGAGGCCCTCGATCGGCCCACGGGAGCCCGTACGGGCTCCCGTGGGCCGCTTCTCCTTCGTCCCGCGCCTTTACGCGTCCAGGGCCAGCCGAGGCCGCAGCAGGCCCGCCAGGACCTCCGGGAAGTCCACCGGGTCCACCGGGAGGGTCACCGCGGCGTCCGCGCGGCTCCAGGTGGCCAGCCAGGCGTCCTGGGGGCGCCCCATGAGCAGCAGGACCGGCGGGCAGCGGAAGATCTCGTCCTTGATCTGCCGGCACACGCCCATGCCCCCGGCGGGGACGGCCTCCCCGTCCAGCACGCACACGTCGATGCCGCCCGCGTCCAGGGCGGACAGGACCGCCGGAAGGGTCGCGCACTCCAGGAACTCCACCGGCGGCAGGTCCGCGGCCGGCCTGCGTCCGGCGGCCAGCCGCACCTGCTCCCGGGTGCCCGCGTCGTCGCTGTAGACCAGAACTCGCGCAGTCGCCCGCATTTCGTTCCTCCACGTGTCCCGTGAATCACGTTGATGTTGCGCGGGATGCTACTCCGTCCGACCCGGTGTCAACATCGGTTCGCACAGCCTCGCGAGTACCCGTCCACCACCCGATCTGATGGGCCGTTCGGGCCTTGCACACGCCCCTGACACTCCGAACGGCACCCCCCGGGGTGAGGGCGGGATAAGCGACCGACATAATGTCGGTCGTGGCGACAGCAACGACAGTAGATACCGGGCACGCGCACCCGACGGTCAACCGGCCGAACCTCGTCAGCGTCGGAACCATCATCTGGTTGAGTTCCGAGCTGATGTTCTTCGCGGCCCTCTTCGCGATGTACTTCACCCTGCGATCAGTGACGGGTGCCGAGTACTGGACAGAACAGGCCTCGGCCTTGAATCTGCCCTTCTCGGCGACGAACACAACGATCCTGGTGCTCTCCTCGCTCACCTGCCAGCTCGGCGTGTTCGCAGCCGAGCGCGGTGACGTGAAGAAGCTCCGGACGTGGTTCATCATCACGTTCGTCATGGGTGCGATCTTCATTGGCGGCCAGGTGTTCGAGTACACCGAGCTGGTCAAGCACGAGGGCATGTCTCTCTCGTCCGGCCCGTACGGATCGGTGTTCTACCTGACCACCGGCTTCCACGGCATGCACGTGACGGGCGGTCTCATCGCCTTCCTGCTGGTCCTCGGCCGGACGTACGCGGCCAAGAGGTTCACCCACGAACAGGCCACGTCGGCCATCGTCGTGTCCTACTACTGGCACTTCGTCGATGTCGTCTGGATCGGCCTCTTCGCGACGATCTACCTGATCAAGTAGCGAACACGTCGCCGGGCCCGACCCGGCACTCCATCCAGAAACACCGACGCAGAAGATCCTGACACCGGGGTAATCCGTGAAAAAGCTCTCCGCACGACGACGCCATCCGCTGGCGGCGGTCGTCGTTCTACTCTTCGCGCTGGCGGCCACTGGGGGGCTTTACGCCGCCTTTGCCCCCGCGGGCAAGGCGCAGGCCGATGAAACCGCCCAGTCCCTCGCCATCGAGGAGGGCAAGAAGCTCTACGCCGTGGGCTGCGCAAGCTGCCACGGAACCGGCGGTCAGGGTTCCTCTGACGGCCCGAGCCTGGTCGGCGTCGGCTCCGCGGCCGTCGACTTCCAGGTGAGCACGGGCCGCATGCCCGCCCAGCAGCCCGGCGCCCAGGTGCCGAAGAAGCCCGTGATCTACTCGCAGGCCCAGATCGACCAGCTGGCCGCGTACATCTCGTCTCTCGGCGCCGGCCCGATCACGCCGACCGAGAAGCAGTACGACCCGGCAGGGGCCGACATCGCCAAGGGTGGTGAACTGTTCCGCAACAACTGCGCGCAGTGCCACAACTTCACCGGCGAGGGCGGCGCCCTGACGCACGGCAAGTACGCCCCCAACCTTGAGGGCGTCGAGCCGAAGCACATCTACGAGGCCATGCTCACCGGCCCGCAGAACATGCCCTCCTTCCCGGACAGCACCATGCCGGAGAAGCAGAAGAAGGACATCATCGCGTACCTCCAGAACGTGAACGGCGAGAAGTCGAACAGCCCCGGTGGTCTCAAGCTCGGTGGCCTCGGCCCCGTGTCCGAGGGTCTGTTCGGCTGGATCTTCGGTCTGGGTGCGTTGATCGCTGTCGCCGTCTGGGTCGCGGCCCACACCGCTAAGGCCAAGAAGTCATGAGTAGCCAAGACATTCCCGAAGAGAAGCACCTGCCGAGCGAGCAGGGCGACGCGCACCACGGTGGCGTAGCGGTCGCGGACGATCCGTTCGCCGACCCGGGCCTTCCGGTCCACAAGCCGCGCATCCAGGACATCGACGAGCGGGCCGCCAAGCGGTCCGAGCGTACGGTCGCGATGCTGTTCACGCTGTCGATGCTGGCCACGATCGGCTTCATCGCCTCGTACGTGGCCATCCCGATCGACAAGATCGTCTACATCTTCCCCGTCGGGAAGGTGAGCGGCCTGAACTTCGCCCTGGGTCTGACCCTGGGCGTGGCCCTCTTCTGCATCGGCGCGGGCGCGGTCCACTGGGCCCGCACCCTGATGTCCGACGTCGAGGTCGCCGACGAGCGGCACGCCATCGCCTCCCCGCCGGAGGTCAAGGCGAAGGTCCTCGCGGACTTCGCCGACGGCGCGCGCGAGTCCGACATCGGTCGACGCAAGCTGATCCGCAACACGATGTTCGGCGCGCTGGCCCTGCTGCCGCTCTCCGGCGTCATCCTGATGCGCGACCTGGGCCCGCTGCCCGAGGACAAGCTCCGCAAGACCATGTGGGCCAAGGGCAAGCTGCTCATCAACGACAACACGAACGAGCCGCTGCGTCCCGAGGACGTCATCGTCGGTTCGCTCACCTTCGCCCGGCCGGAAGGCCTGGAGGAGGAGCAGCACGACTTCCAGACCCAGATCGCCAAGGCCGCCCTGATGATCGTCCGCATCCAGCCGGACGACATCAAGGACAAGCAGGAGCTGGAGTGGTCCCACGACGGGATCGTCGCCTACTCCAAGATCTGCACCCACGTCGGCTGCCCGATCAGCCTGTACGAGCAGCAGACGCACCACGTGCTCTGCCCGTGCCACCAGTCCACCTTCGACCTCTCCGACGGCGCCCGAGTCATCTTCGGCCCGGCTGGTCACGCGCTTCCGCAGCTGCGGATCGGCGTCAATGACGAAGGTTTCCTCGAGGCGCTCGGCGACTTCGAAGAGCCCGTCGGTCCTGCTTTCTGGGAGCGCGGATGAGCACTGCCACCACTGACACCAGCGCGCGCAAAGCGCCCGCCGGCGAGCGCGTAGCGGACTGGGCGGACGGTCGCCTGGGCATCTACGGCCTCGCCAAGGCGAACATGCGCAAGATCTTCCCGGACCACTGGTCCTTCATGCTGGGTGAGATCTGCCTCTACGCCTTCGTCATCATCATCCTCACGGGTGTGTACCTGACGCTGTTCTTCCACCCGAGCATGAACGAGGTCGTGTACCACGGCTCGTACGTGCCGATGCAGGGCGTCCAGATGTCCGAGGCCTTCGCCTCGACCCTGGACATCAGCTTCGACGTCCGCGGCGGTCTGCTCATCCGGCAGATCCACCACTGGGCGGCGCTGATCTTCGTCGCGGCCATGGTCGTGCACATGATGCGCGTCTTCTTCACGGGTGCGTTCCGCAAGCCCCGCGAGGTCAACTGGATCTTCGGCTTCCTGCTGCTGGTCCTCGGCATGTTCACCGGTTTCACCGGTTACTCGCTGCCGGACGACCTGCTCTCGGGTACCGGTGTCCGCTTCATGCAGGGCGCCATCCTGTCGGTCCCGGTCGTGGGCACCTACCTGTCGATGTTCCTCTTCGGCGGGGAGTTCCCGGGCGGCGACTTCGTCGCGCGGTTCTACTCGGTCCACATCCTGCTGCTGCCCGGCATCATGATGGGCCTGTTGGTCGCCCACCTGATCCTGGTCGTGTTCCACAAGCACACCCAGTACGCCGGCCCCGGCAAGACGAACAAGAACGTCGTCGGCATGCCGCTGCTGCCGGTCTACATGGCCAAGGCCGGGGGCTTCTTCTTCCTGGTCTTCGGTGTCATCGCGGCCATCGCGGCGCTCGCCTCGATCAACCCGATCTGGGCGCTCGGCCCGTACCGCCCGGACCACGTGTCCACCGGCGCGCAGCCCGACTGGTACATGGGCATGCCGGAAGGCCTGATCCGAGCCATGCCGGGCTGGGAGATCAACCTGTGGGGCCACACCCTCGTCCTGGGCGTGTTCATCCCGCTGCTGCTCTTCCCGCTGGTGCTGGGCGCCATCGCCGTCTGGCCGTTCATCGAGTCCTGGGTCACCGGGGACAAGCGCGAGCACCACATCCTGGACCGCCCGCGCAACGTCCCGACCCGTACGGGCTTCGGTGTCGCCTGGATCGCGGAGTACATCGTGCTCCTCATCGGCGGCGGCAACGACATGTTCGCCCAGTACTTCCACCTGTCGATCAACTCGATCACCTGGTTCGTCCGGATCGGCTTCTTCGTCGTCCCGGTCCTCGCCTTCATCGTCACCAAGCGGATCTGCCTCGGCCTTCAGCGCCGGGACCACGACAAGGTGCTGCACGGTCGCGAGACCGGTGTCATCAAGCGCCTGCCGCACGGTGAGTTCGTCGAGGTCCACGAGCCGCTCCCGCAGTCCCAGCTGCACACGCTCACCGCGCACGAGCAGTACCGACCGATCGAGCTGGGCCCGACGGTCGACGAGAACGGTGTCGAGCGCAAGCTCACGGCCGCGGAGAAGCTCCGCGCGAAGCTCAGCAAGGGCTTCTACGCGGAGAACAACCAGATTCCGAAGCCCACGGTGGAGGAGTACAAGGAGATCCAGAGTGGCCACGGCCACCACTGATCCCGCGTGAGCGTTTGACCGCACCCGCATGAGGGATTGATTTCGGTCAATCCTGGTGTCGCCACGGCGAGAGCCCCGTCCAGACCCTGGACGGGGCTCTTTGCCGTCCTGCGCGGCTGGATAGGCTGAGACCCTTCCCATCAGACGTGGGCGGCGAGCACGGGGCGGCCCACTAGCGCAGGAGCGGACCATGGACGTTGTGACCCCGGCAGGCGGCGACAGCGTGGCGGCCCGCGGTTGGCCGGGCGTGCTCGACGCCCTGCTGACCGGCCGGGACCTGCGCGCCGAGGACACCGCCTGGGCCATGGACACGATCATGCGCGGCGAGGCCACCGACGCCCAGATCGCCGGGTTCGTGGTGGCGCTGCGGGCCAAGGGCGAGACCGTCGAGGAGATCGCCGGGCTCGTCGGGAGCATGTACGAGCACGCCAACCTGATCGAGGTGCCCGGCCGGACGGTGGACATCGTCGGAACCGGCGGCGACGGGGCCAAGACGGTGAACATCTCCACGATGTCGGCGATCGTGGTGGCCGGCGCCGGCGCCAAGGTCGTCAAGCACGGCAACCGGGCCGCCTCCTCCGCGAGCGGCTCCTCGGACGTCCTGGAGAAGCTCGGCGTCAACCTCGACCTCACCCCCGCGCGCGTGGTGCAGGTCGCCGAGGAGGCCGGCATCACCTTCTGCTTCGCCGTGAAGTTCCACCCCGCGCTGCGGCACGTGGCGGCGGCGCGCAAGGAGCTGGGCATCCGGACCCTGTTCAACTTCCTCGGCCCGCTGACCAACCCGGCCCGCGTCCGCGCCCAGGCGACCGGCGTGGCCGACCCCCGGGTGGCGCCCATCGTCGCGGGCGTCCTCGCCGAACGCGGCTCCTCGGCGCTCGTGTTCCGGGGCGACGACGGCCTCGACGAGCTGACCACCACCGGCACCTCCCGGGTGTGGTGGGTGCGGGACGGATCGGTCACCGAGCTGCCCTTCGACCCGCGCGACGTGGGGATCGACGTGGTCGACGTGTCCGCGCTGCGGGGCGAGGACCCCTCGTACAACGCGGACGTGGCCCGGCGCCTGCTCGCGGGTGAGACCGGCCCCGTGCGCGACGCCGTCCTGCTGAACTCGGCCGCCGCCCTGGTGGCGCTGGACCCGGGCACCGGCTCGCTGGAGGAGCAGATCGCGGCCGGCATCACCCGGGCGGCGCAGTCCATCGACTCGGGATCGGCGCGCGCCGCGCTGGAGCGTTGGGTGCTGGCCAGCAACGCGTAGTGCGGCTCGTCCGAAAGGCGTGAAACAGCCGACCCCGGTCCACGATGCGGACCGGGGTCTTGCGCACGACGCATCGTGTGGCAGGATTCTGCCCAGGTCACGAGTGACAGCGTTTAGGCCCCGGCTTGCTGTCCGGCAACCCTCCTTCCGTGGCGGGGTGCCCCGGGTGATGACCAGGCCGTAGGCAGTGAGGTCTACGGCAAGCGCGGATCCCTCGACACCAGGGATCCTGGTCTCTCGAGGAGCGTTTCCGTGAGCAAGCGAATGCGATAGGGCGGCTCCGCCCCTTCTTCACCCCTCGGAACAGGGTCTTCTTTCGCGTACCCGTGTACGCCCTCCCCGTGCTCCGAGGTCATCCCCGTACCCCTCCGGTCGGCCGCCGAGCCGTACCCGCGTACGGGCACACCGAAGCCATTCAGCCCTGCCTGCCGGGAGATTCCGCCATGTCCGCATCCCTGAACACCGCCGTCACCGCCGCCGACGTCGCCGTCGACCCCGCCTGTGTCGAGCCGCTGCCCGTCCTCGGCCGCGACGTCACCGTGCCGCTCGTCACCGGCGGCGAGGTCACCTACGCCGCCCTCGACTACGCGGCCAGCGCCCCCGCCCTCCAGCGCGTCTGGGACGACGTGGCGGCCTACGCCCCCTACTACGGCAGCGTGCACCGGGGCGCCGGCTACCTCTCGCAGCTCTCCACCGACCTGTTCGAGCAGAGCCGGGTCACCGTCGCGGAGTTCCTCGACTGCCGCGCCGAGGACCAGGTGATCTTCACGCGGTCCACCACCGACTCCCTGAACCTGCTCGCCGCCGCGCTCCCGGCCGACTGCCAGGTCTTCGTCTTCGAGACCGAGCACCACGCCTCCCTGCTGCCCTGGGGGGACGCGCAGGTCACCTACCTCAACGCGCCGCGCACCCCGGCCCAGGCCGTCGAGACCCTGGAGCGGGCGCTGGCCGGGCGCGACCCGTACGGTCCCGCGCTGGTGTGCGTGACCGGCGCGTCCAACGTCACCGGTGAGCTGTGGCCCGTACGGGAACTCGCCGCGGCGGCGCACGCCCACGGAGCGCGGATCGTGCTGGACGCCGCCCAGTTGGCCCCGCACCACCCCGTCTCCGTGCGGGAACTCGACGTGGACTGGGTGGCCTTCTCCGGACACAAGCTGTACGCGCCCTTCGGCTCGGGCGTGCTCGCCGGCCGCGCGGACTGGCTCCAGGCCGCCGAGCCGTACCTGGCCGGCGGTGGCGCCTCCCGCAAGGTGGCCCGCCGGGAGGACGGCGGCGTGGACGTCGAGTGGCACACCACGGCCGCCCGCCACGAGGCCGGTTCCCCGAACGTCATCGGCGTCTACTCCATCGCCTCCGCCTGCCGCGCCCTGAAGGAGGCCGGGTTCGAGAACCTGGTCGCCCGCGAGAACCACCTCATCGCGAAGGTCCGCGAGGGCCTGGCCGACGTCCCGGCGGTCCGCGTGCTGTCCCTCTTCGGCGACGACGCCCCGCGCGTCGGCGTCATCTCCTTCGTCGTCGACGGATGGAACAGCTCGCACTTCGCCGCCGCCCTCTCCGCGGAGTACGGCATCGGCGTCCGCGACGGCCTGTTCTGCGCCCACCCGCTGGTCCGCACCCTGCTCGGCAGCGAGCCGCAGGAGCCGGGCGAGTGCGGGGCGCCGGAGGCCGGCCCGGGGGAGCGCTCGCTCAACGCGATCCGCGTCAGCTTCGGCGCCGGTACCCCCGACGAGCACGTCGAGCGGTTCGTCGGCGCGGTCAGGGAACTCGTCACCGACGGGGCCAAGTGGCGGTACCACACCGAAGAGGGCCGCTGCGTCCCGGCCGTCTGAGCCCGTCCCGGCCGTCCGACCCGGTGTTGTCGTCCGCCCGACCCCGTGCCCACCGCCCGAACCCCCTGCCGACCGTCCGCGTCGGCCCCTGAACGCCGCGCGCCCCGGTCGGGAGGATTCCCGCCGGGGCCTTCGGTCGTCGCGAGGGCTGCCGGGCCTCGACACGCCCGGGCCGGAAACTACGCGTCGAGGCCGATCGCGAAGGCGGCTTCCAGGTCGTGCTGGGAGTACGTGCGGAACGCCACGTGCGTGTCCGTGGCCTCGACGCCCGGGATCTTGCTGATGCTGCCCGGGATGATGTCCGCGAGGTTCTCGTGGCGGGCCACCCGGACCAGGGCGATCAGGTCGTAGGTGCCGGTGACGGAGTAGACCTCGCTGACGCTGTCCAGCGCGGCGATGGCCTCGGCGATCTCGGGGATCCGGTCCACGCTGGTCTTGATGAGCACGATCGCGGTGATCACGGTTGGCTGTCTCCCTCGCCGGCAGTCACTGGTCGCCTCACTCTAGTCGTACGCCGGTAGCGCACCCACGCGTAGCCGAAGCCCAGGGAGAAGCCCACCACGTGGGCCAGATAGGCGACCCCCGGACCGCTTTCCGCCCGGTGCGCCGCCACCCACTGCAACGCGAACCAGAACACCAGCACGATCCAGGCGGGGAAGCGCAGCGGCAGGAAGAACAGGAACGGGAACAGGCTCGTGACCCGGGCGCGGGGGAACAGGCACAGGAACGCCCCGAGCACCGCGGAGATCGCGCCGGACGCCCCGACCAGGGTCTGGTCGGAGGAGGCGTTGGCCGCCGCGTAGGCGCCCAGGGCGAGGTAGCCCGTACAGACGTAGAAGACGAGGAAGGCCGGGCGGCCCATCCGGGCCTCCGTCATCGCGCCGAAGACGTACAGGAAGAGCATGTTGCCCAGCAGGTGCAGCCAGCTGCCGTGGACGAACAGCGCGGTCAGCGGGGTGAGCAGCGCCCTGGCCGATCCGGAGAGGAGTTGATCGGGGACCACACCCCAGCGCCGGAAGTAGTCGGTGCCCCGCGCGAGCAGCTCGTCGCCGGTCCCGTAGACCGGATTCATGCCCGAGGCGGGACCGAGGAGGAACACCACGCAGCAGCCGGCGATCAGCGCATGGGTGATCACCGGGCCCCTGGAGGCCTCGCGGACGGCCTGCCACCTTACGATCATGCGACCGAGCATGACCCAACCGGACCCCCTCGGAGCGGTGGCAGGCCGTAGGGTTACAAGCTGCGGTCCGCCGTACGGCTCAGCGGGCCGCTTTAATTGAAACTGAAAGAGCCACGAAGGAGAGAGCGGCCTGATGACGGTTCCCCAGCCGACCGACACCACCCGGTGGCGCTGCACCCTGTGCGGCAACCTCACGCGTTTCGACGTGACCCGTTCGTCGAAGGTCGTGGAGTACATCCACCTGGACCTCGCCGGGGAGCCCAAGGTCGAGGAGCGAGAGGTGGTCAATGAGACCATCGAGTCGGTTCGCTGTCGCTGGTGCAACGCGGTGGACCAGATCGAGCTCGTGGACAGGCCGGGCGCGGACTCCTGAAGGAGCCGGGCCCACAGGTAGATCACGGTAGGGGTGACGGATTGTGGAGCCAGCAAGCGGCGCTGAGCCGGCCGACGCGGCCGGCGACGCCGCCGAGGTGCTCGACCGCCCGCTGCCGGAAGGCGTGCGGCGCAGGGTCGTCGCCCTCGTCTCGGACGCCTTCGGCGGACTGACGGTCGGGGACCTCCCGGCGCAGCTGCGCCAGTACGCCCGGTTCACCCCGACCCGGCGTGCCAAGTTCGCGGGCAACGCGATGGCCGCGGCGGTGGAGACGGACGCCGTCTTCCGCGGCCGGGTCGCCGAGAAGCTCCGCGAGGCCCAGGCCGAGCTGGCCGGGGCCCTGGAGTCCGGGGCCCCGCCCGCCGCCGCCGATCCGCTGGACGTGGCGGCCGCCGCGTACGTGCTGCGGCCGGCCGGCTGGGTCAAGCTGGTGGCCGCCGCCGGCGAGGAGGCGCAGCGCGCCGACGCCGAGCGGGTCGGCGACGAGACCCGGCGCGAACTGGAGCGGCTCCGCGAGGAGCTGGCGCACGTACGCGAACTGCAGCGCAGCGGCGGTGAGCAGGTGCGCGGCGAGCTGGACGCGGCGCGCAAGGAAGCGGAATCGCTTCAGCGCAAACTGCGCAGCGCCCTCAGCGACGTCAAGCGCGGCGAGGCCGCGCTGCGCAAGATCAACGCCGAGATCGACGGGATCCGCGGTGAGGCGGCGGCGCAGGTGACGGCCGCCGAGAGCGAGACGCGGCGGCTCAAGTCCCGCCTCGCGGAGGTGGAATCGGCGCTGGAGACCTCGCGCCGGGCCACCCGCGAGGGACGCAGCATCGAGGACATGCGGCTGCGGCTGCTCCTGGACACCGTGTTGGACGCGGCGGCCGGACTGCGCCGTGAGCTGGCGCTGCCGCCCGTGTCCACCCGGCCCGCGGACACCGTGGAGGCGGTGGAGCCGGGCCGGATGACCCCGAAGGACATCGCGGCGCGGGCCTTGTCGGAGACCGATCCGGCGCTGCTGGACCAGTTGTTGGCGCTGCCCCAGGCGCATCTGGTGATCGACGGCTACAACGTGACCAAGACCGGCTACCCGACGATGCCGCTGGAGAAGCAGCGGCTCCGGCTGCTCGGCGGCCTCTCGATGCTGGCCGCGCAGACGGGTGCGGAGATGACGTGTGTCTTCGACGGCGCGGAACTGGCGGCGCCGGTGCTGCTCGCCCCGCCGCGCGGGGTGCGGGTGCTGTTCTCCAAGGCGGGGGTGACGGCGGACGAGCTGATCCGCCAGTTGGTGCGGGCCGAGCCCGCCGGCCGGCCCGTGGTCGTGGTCTCCACGGACCGGGAGGTCGCGGACGGGGTGGCGAAGGCGGGTGCCCGGCCGGTGACGTCCGCGCTGCTGTTGAAGCGGCTCGCCCGAGTTTCGTAGTACCTGCGGCTTCTGTCCCTTCCTGCAACGGCTGTGCGCAATGCCGGTATTGGTGGGCCAGCGAAGGGAACGTACCGTCAACTGACCGGTACGGAGCGTGCGAAGACGGTAAAGAAGCCGGTCGGCGACCGGAATTTTGCCTTCGGGGATTTGAACTGATCACAGCCGGGTCACTAGGGTCTGTTCAAACCTTCGTGCGGTCGTTCACTCATTCGGGGTGTCGGCGAAGGCGCGCTGCCGAGTGTGTGACCCTCTTCGGCGGCTCCAGGATGAAGGAGCTCGCGTTCGTGGCGTCCCACCGTCGACCCAAGCCGCCGACCCGCACGCGCGTGAGCGTCCTCACCGCCCTCGCCACCGCGGCCGTCGCCCTCTCCGCCCAGTCGGCCCACGCCGCCCCGGACAAGCCGAAGAAGGACGAGGTCAAGGAACAGGTCGACGCCCTCTACGAGGAGTCCGAGCAGGCCGGCGAGAAGGCCAACGCGGCCAAGGACCGCCAGGACAAGCTGGAGAAGGAGATCGGCCGGCTCCAGGACCAGGTCGCGCGCGGCCAGGCGGAGCTCAACGACCTGCGCAGCACGCTCGGTTCGATGGCCACGGCCCAGTACCGCGGCGGCGGCCTCGACCAGTCGCTGCAACTGTTCCTCTCCGAGAACCCCCAGGACTACCTCGACAAGTCCTCCATGCTCCAGCAGATGAGCGGCAAGCAGGTCGAGGCGATATCCCAGATCCAGACCAAGCAGAGGACCCTGGCGCAGCAGCGCGCGGAGGCCGGGACCAAGCTCGCCGACCTCGACGCCACCCGCAAGGAACTGGCCGAGAAGAAGACCACCGCCCAGCGCAAGCTCGCCGAGGCCCAGGCCCACCTCAACTCGCTGACGGAGCAGGAGCGTTCGCAGCTGAAGGCCGCGGAGGCCAAGGCGGGCGAGGAGGCCGCCAAGGCCGCCGGCGGGGGCGCCAAGCCCGGTGCGGTGAAGGGCTCCGGGCGGGCCGCGCAGGCGCTCGCCGCCGCCCTGACCCAGGAGGGCAAGGGCTACAACCTGGGCTCCACCGGCATGGCGTACTGGGACTGCTCCAGCCTGGCGCAGTGGGCCTACGGACAGGCCGGCGTCCAGATCAGCCGCACCACCTTCACGCAGGTCAACGACGGCACGCGCATCGGCGAGAGCCAGCTCCAGCCCGGTGACCTGGTCTTCTTCTACGACGACCTGCACCACGTCGGCCTCTACGCGGGCAACGGCCAGGTCTTCCACGCCTCCAACCCCAGGGGCGGCGTCAAGTACGAAGCCATGAGGAACATGCCTTTCCAGTTCGGCGTCCGCGTCGGCTGACCCCGCCCGGCGCCTCCCCGCACCGGGGAGGCGTGCCGGACACCGCCCATCCGGGCGAATTGCGCGGCCCCGCCGTGACCGCACGCCCCGCCGGTGACCTGCGTCTCCTGCGGGGCGCCCGTGTGTCCGGCCCCCGACGGTCGTTGGTCGGCGCCCCGTCGCGCCGCTACTGTCTGCCAGCGCGGAACCCGGCACACGGCCGTCCACGGAGGGCGGACCCGGGCCCCGCGCAAGCGGAAGGGAGCGGTTCCCCGTGGCGTCCCATCGCCGGTCCGGCCTCACCGGCCTCGACCGGAACACGAAGATCTCCGTCCTCACCGCCGCAGCGGCCACCGTCGCGGTCGCCCTGACGGGAGCACCCGCCGGCGCGGCCCCCGGTCTCCCGCAGGACCCCTCGGCGGGCGCCCGCGCCCGGGTCGACCGGCTCTTCGAGGAAGCCGAACAGGCCACCGAGCGGTTCAACGAGGCCGGCGAGAAGGCCGACCGGCTCCGCGCCGAGATCAGCCGCGCCCAGGACTCCGTCGCCCGGGGCCAGGACCGCATCAACACCATGCGCGGGGTCCTCGGCGCCTTCGCCGGAGCCCAGTACCGCTCGGACGGCATGGACCCCACCCTCTCGCTGATGCTGTCGGACAACCCCGACGACTACCTCGACAAGGCGGCCGTCCTCGGCCGGCTCGGCGACCGCCAGGCCGACCAACTCGACGAACTCCGCGACGAGCAGCGCCGGATCGCCGTGCAACGCCGGGAGGCCTCCCACAAGCTCGCCGAGCTGGACGCCCTGCGCGCCGACGTCGCCCGACACAAGAGGTCCGTCACCGCCAAGCTCGCCGCCGCCCGCCGGCTGCTGAACGCGATGCCCTCGCGGGAACGGGCCGACTTCGAGCGCGCCTCGCGCTCCGGCGACCGGCCCGGCCCGTTCCCCGAGATCACCTCCGCCGGCGCGTCCTCGGGCCGGGCCGCGACCGCCGTGATGGCGGCCCGGGCCGCCGTGGGTCGCCCGTACGTGTGGGGTTCCACCGGCCCCTCCGGCTTCGACTGTTCCGGGCTGATGGTGTGGTCCTACCGCCAGGCCGGCGTCTCGCTGCCGCGCACCTCGCAGGCGCAGCGGCACGCGGGCCGGCAGGTGCCGCTGTCGCAGGCCCGGCCCGGCGACCTGGTGACGTACCGCTCGGACGCCAGCCACGTCGGCATGTACGTCGGCAACGGCCAGGTGGTCCACGCCCCCTACCCGGGCGCGCGGGTGCGCTACGACCCCGTCGGCATGATGCCGGTGTCCTCGGTGACACGGCCCTGAGGCGGACGCTGCGTACGATCGACCGATGCTCCCGCGTCATCGGCCGGTCGTACGAGTCCTGCCCCTGCTGCTGTGCGCGCTCCTGGTCGGATGCGGCCTGTCCGGCGCCGCACCCCTGGACCCCGGCGTCCGGCGTGCCGTGGCCGACTGGTCCTCGGCCCCGCCCGCGCGCCTCGCCGGGATCCCGCTGGAGGGCTGGTCGTACGAGGTCACCTCGGTCCGGCGGGACGGTGACCGGGCACTCGCGCGGGCCCGGCTCCACTACCGGCTGACCGGCCACGACGCGGCCCCCGCCGAGTCGGCGCGCGAGGTCGACCTGACCCGGGACGACGGGACCTGGCGGGTGACCGGCGACCGGCCCGCCCCCGGAGCCCCGCCGCAACTGTGGGACCAGGGCGACCCGACCGTGGTCCGGGGCGCGCACGCGCTGGTGCTCGGCGTGGGACAGACCCGGCAGACCCTGTCCGGGATCGCCGCCGAGGCCGACCGGGCGGTGCCCGCCGTCGACTCCGCCTGGCCGGGACCCTGGGCGGGGCGGGTGGTGGTGCTGGTCCCGGGCACGCTGGACGCCATGGCCGCACTGCTGGGGCAGCCCGCCGCCGCGTACCGGGGCATGGGGGCCGTCACCACCGGCAAGGCGGGCGCCGGGCCCGCGCCGGCCGACCGGGTGGTCGTCAACCCCGAGGGGTACGCCCAGTTGTCGGGGGCGGGCCGCCGGATCGTGCTCACCCACGAGGTCACCCACGTGGCCACCCGCGCCGCGACCACCGCCGGGACCCCGCTGTGGCTGTCCGAGGGCTTCGCGGACTGGGTGGCCTACCGGGACACCCCGAGCACGCCGGCCGAGGCGGCGCCCGCGCTGGGGCGGGCGGTGCGGCGCGGCGAACTGCCGGCCGCGCTGCCCTCGAACGAGGCCTTCGCGTTCGGCGGGGACCCGGACGCGCTGGCGCGCGCGTACGAGGGCTCCTGGCTGGCCTGCCGGCTGATCGCGGCCAAGTGGGGCGACGCCACGCTGGTCCGGCTCTACGGGTCGGCGGGCCGCGAGCCGCTGCCCACGGCGCTGGCGGACACGATCGGCGGCGACCTGGCGGGCCTGACGACGGCCTGGCAGGCGGCCCTGAGCGGGGAACTGGGAGCCCGGTAGCCCCCCGGCCGCGGGGACACCCCGCCAGGCCTGGGCAGGGGGCGTGCCGGCGCGGGCGGACAGGCTCGGCGGGGACCGCGCGGGTGCGCGCCGGACCGTCCGGTACTTTGGCTGACGATGCACAAGACGCTGATCGTGACCAACGACTTCCCGCCGCGACCCGGCGGCATCCAGGCCTTCCTGCACAACATGGCGCTGCGCCTGGATCCCGACCGGATCGTCGTCTACGCCTCCACCTGGAAGCACGGCGCCGAGGGCCGCGAG
The DNA here is from genome assembly GCF_041431415.1 of Streptomyces sp. NBC_00513. GTDB lineage: Bacteria > Actinomycetota > Actinomycetes > Streptomycetales > Streptomycetaceae > Streptomyces. The sequence continues at coordinate 2,457,357 of NZ_CP107845.1, read as the reverse complement.
GCCACCGAGGCCTTCGACGCGGAGCAGCCCTTCCAGGTGGTGCGCGACCGCACGACGATGCTGCTGCCGACCCCGCGGGTGACCCGGCGGGCCGTCGGCCTGCTGCGCGAACACGGCTGCGAGTCGGTGTGGTTCGGCGCGGCCGCGCCGCTCGGGCTGATGGGGCCCGCGCTGCGCCGGGCGGGGGCGCGCCGGCTGGTCGCGACCACGCACGGGCACGAGGCCGGCTGGGCCCAGTTGCCGGCCGCGCGGCAGTTGCTGCGGCGGATCGGCGAGGGCACCGACACCCTGACCTACCTGGGGGAGTACACCCGCGCGCGGATCGCCTCGGCGGTCACGGACCGGGCGGCCGCCCGGATGGTCCAACTCCCGCCGGGCGTCGACGAGAAGACCTTCCACCCGGGGTCGGGCGGGGCCGAGGTCCGGGCGCGGCTCGGGCTCGCCGAGCGGCCCGTGGTGGTGTGCGTGTCCCGGCTGGTCCCGCGCAAGGGACAGGACACCCTCATCGAGGCCATGCCCCGGATCCTGGCCGCGGTGCCCGACGCCGTGCTGCTGATCGTGGGCGGCGGCCCGTACGAGGCCGACCTGCGTCGGCTCGCGGCCGACACGGGCGTGGCCGACTCCGTGGTCTTCACCGGGGCGGTCCCGTGGTCGGAGCTGCCCGCGCACTACGGCGCCGGTGACGTCTTCGCGATGCCGTGCCGGACCCGGCGCGGGGGACTGGACGTCGAGGGGCTCGGGATCGTGTACCTGGAGGCCTCCGCGACGGGGCTCCCGGTGGTCGCGGGCGACTCGGGCGGCGCCCCCGACGCGGTGCTGGACGGGGAGACCGGCTGGGTGGTCCGGGGCGGCTCCCCGGAGGAGGCGGCCGACCGGATCGCCACCCTGCTGCTGGACCCGGAGCTGCGCCGCGGCATGGGCGAGCGGGGCCGCGCGTGGGTCGAGGAGAAGTGGCGCTGGGACCTGCTCGCCGAGCGCCTGCGCGAGCTGCTCTGAGGTTCCGCCCCCAAGGGGGACCTTCCGGCCGTCGGGCGGTGCGTCGTGGCCGGTTCGCCATGCCTGACTGTCACTCAGATGTGTGTCAGCGCCTGCTATGGGGGGATGTGCGGATTCCGCTCATCATGCGGCCATGACACCTCAGCTGACGCGCCGTCAAATGCTTGGCATCGGCGCCCTCCAGACCGCGGCCGTGCTCGGATTCACCCGGATCGGGTCGGCCTCCGCGGCGGCCGTCGAACCCGCCGCGGCGACCTACGCCCCCGCCATCGTCGTGGGCTCCGGATACGGCTCAGCCGTCGCCGCGCTCCGGCTCGGCCAGGCCGGCGTCCGTACCGTCGTCCTCGAAATGGGCCGGCTCTGGGACACCCCCGGGTCCGACGGCAGGATCTTCCCGTCCACCTCCGCGCCCGACCAGCGCTCCATGTGGTTCCGCACCCGCACCGAGGCCCCGCTCGCCCAGTTCCTCTGGCTGGACGTGGTCAACCGGAACATCAGCCCCTACCCCGGCGTCCTCGACCGGGTGAACTTCGGCGACATGTCCGTGTACGTGGGCCGCGGGGTGGGCGGCGGATCCCTCGTCAACGGCGGCATGGCGCCGACGCCCCGACGCTCGTACTTCTCCGAGGTGCTGCCCCGGGTCGACGCCGACGAGATGTACGGCACCTACTACCCGCGCGCCCGGGCCATGCTCGGCGTCAACGACATCGACCCGGCCTGGTTCGAGTCCACGGAGTGGTACCGCTTCGCCCGCGTCTCCCGCAAGCACGCCCAGAACACCGGCCTGAGGACCACCTTCGTCCCCAACGTCTACGACTTCGAGTACATGAAGCGCGAGGCCGCCGGCACCGCCACCCGGTCCGCGCTCGCGGGCGAGGTCATCTACGGCAACAACCACGGCAAGAAGAGCGTCGACAAGACCTACCTCGCCGCCGCCCTCGGCACCGGCAACGTCACCATCGAGACGATGCAACGCGTCGTCGGCGTACGGACCGACCCGGCCGGGGGCTACGTGCTGACGGTGCGCACCAGCGACGTCACCGGCAAGGTCACCCAGACGCGCGAACTCGGTTGCCGACAGCTCTTCCTGGGCGCCGGCAGCCTCGGCACCACCGAGATCCTCGTCCGTGCCCGCGAGACCGGCACCCTGCCCGCGCTGACGGAACAGGTCGGCCGGGGCTGGGGGCCCAACGGCAACGTCATGACCGCCCGGGCCAACCACCTCTGGGACACGGTCGGTGCGAACCAGTCCACCATGCCCGCTCTCGGCATCGACGACTGGGACAACGCCGCCAACCCGGTCTTCGCGGAGATTGCCCCGCTCCCGATGGGGATCGAGCACTGGATCTCGATGTACCTGGCCATCACCAAGAACCCCGAGCGCGGCCACTTCACCTACGACGCCGCCACCGACTCGGCACGCCTGCAGTGGAGCCGGGACCAGAACGCCCCGTCGGTGCGGGCGGCGAAACAGCTCTTCGACCGGATCAACCGGCGCAACTTCACGATCTACCGGTACGACCTGTTCGGCGACAACAAGGCCTTCGCCGACAACTTCACCTACCACCCGCTCGGCGGCTGCGTCCTCGGCGAGGCCACCGACGACCACGGCCGGGTCAAGGGTTACCAGGGGCTGTACGTGGTCGACGGCTCACTGGTCCCGGGGTCCCTCGGCGTGAACCCGTTCGTGACCATCACCGCGCTCGCCGAGCGGAACATGGAACGGATCCTCACCGACCCGCGCTGACCCCGCCCGGCGAACGAACTCCGGTCCGGGGAACGAACCCCGCCCGTCGTACGCACTCCGGTCGGGGCTCCGGGAACGAGGGGGATCAGCCCCGGTACAGCGCCTCGATCTCGTCCGCGTAGTCCTTCGCCACCACGTTCCGCTTGAGCTTCAGCGACGGCGTGATGTGGCCCGACTCCTCCGTGAACTGGGAGGGCAGAATGCGGAATTTCCGCACCGATTCCGCCTTGGAGACCGCCGCGTTGCCGTCGTCCACTGCCTTCTGGACGGCTGCGATCAGATCCGCGTCCTCGCGCAGCTCCGCCGCCGTCACACCGGCCGGCTTGCCGTTCTCGGCGGCCCAGCGGCCCAGGAACTCCTCGTCGATGGTGACCAGCGCGGCCACGAACGGCCGCGCGTCGCCCACCACCATGCACTCCGCGACCAGCGCGTGGGCACGGATGCGGTCCTCGATCACCGCGGGCGCCACGTTCTTGCCGCCCGCCGTGACGATGAGTTCCTTCTTGCGTCCGGTGATCGCGAGGTAGCCGTCCTCGTCGAGGGTGCCGACGTCGCCGGTGTGGAACCAGCCGTCGGTGAGCGCCTCGGCGGTCGCCGTCTCGTTCTTCCAGTACTCCTTGAAGATGTGCTCGCCGTGCAGCAGCACCTCGCCGTCGTCGGCGATGCGCACCACGGAGCCCGGCAGCGGCTGACCGACCGAACCGATCTTCTGGCGGTCCCACGGGTTGAAGGCCGTGGCCGCGCAGGACTCGGTCAGGCCGTAGCCCTCCAGCACCGTGAAGCCGATGCCGCGGAAGAAGTGACCGAGCCGCTCGCCCAGGGGGGCGCCGCCGGAGATCGCGTACTCGCCGCGCCCGCCGAGGACCGTGTGCAGCTTGCTGTAGACCAGCTTCGAGAACAGCTTGTGCTTGAGCCGCAGCCCGAGGCCGGGGCCGCCCGGGGCGTCCAGCGCACGGCTGTACGCGATGGCCGTCTCGGCCGCGGCGTCGAAGATCCGGCCCTTGCCGTCGGCCTGGGCCTTGGCGCGGGCCGAGTTGTAGACCTTCTCGAAGACGCGCGGCACGCCGAGGATCAGCGTGGGCCGGAACGACTGGAGTTCGTCGGTGAGGTTCTTGATGTCCGGTACGCAGCCCAGCCGGATCGGCGCCAGGACGGCCGCCACCTCCACCAGACGCCCGAAGACGTGCGCGGCCGGCAGGAAGAGCAGCACGGAACACTCGCCGGTGCGGAAGAGCGGGCCGAGCCGCTCGACGACGTTGCCGCACTCCGCGAAGAAGTTGCGGTGCGTCAGCACGCAGCCCTTGGGGCGGCCCGTGGTGCCCGAGGTGTAGACGATGGTCGCCGGGTCGTCGGCGTTCGCCAGGGCCGTGCGCTCGTCGACCTCGGCGTCCGTGACCCCGGCGCCGGCGGCGCGGAGCGCGGCGGGGGCGCCCTGCTCGATCTCCCAGACCTCGCGCAGCTCCGGCAGCCTGTCGCGCAGACCGGCCAACGTCGCACTGTGGCCGGGGCTCTCGACGACGACGGCGCTCGCGCCGGAGTCGCCGAGGATCCACTGGATCTGCTCGGGGGAGCTGGTCTCGTAGACCGGCACCGTGACGCCGCCCGCGGTCCAGATGGCGAAGTCGAACAGCACCCACTCGTACCGGGTGCGGGAGATCAGGGCCACCCGCTCACCGGGGCGGATGCCGGACGCGATCAGACCCTTGGCCGTGGCCCGGACCTCGGCCAGGAACTCGGTCGCGCTCACGTCCTGCCATCTGCCGTCCACCTTGCGGCTCATGACGGCGACGTCGGGATGCTGAGCGGCGTTGCGGCGGATGAGATCCGTCAGGTTCCCGTCCGACGGGACCTCGTACAGGGCCGGAAGGCTGAACTCGCGCAAGACTGCTGCTCCTCTGGGCGCCATCGCCACCATGTGGACCGACCGGACGTTACCCACCGGTAGTGGGTTCCGGATAGAGGGAACCGGCCAGATGTTCCATGCGTCACACGACACGGACGTGCCGAGCCGACACTAGTCGACCCCGTTCACGACTCGGAAGTAACCGCAGGTCCGCCGACCGCGGGGCTGCCCCTACCCGTCGGGCCCGGGCGCCCCTAGGGTGGCGGCATGGTGGGCAGGGAGAGTCGTACGCGGGTTCATGTCGTCAGTGACGTCCACGGCAACGCCGAGGCGCTCGCACGGGCCGGAGAGGGCGCCGACGCCCTGATCTGCCTCGGTGACCTGGTGCTCTTCCTCGACTACGCGGACCACTCGCGCGGCATCTTCCCCGATCTGTTCGGCGTCGAGAACGCCGACCGCATCGTGGAACTGCGCACCGCCCGCCGTTACGGGGAAGCGCGCGATCTCGGCCGGCGGCTGTGGGCCGGCCTCGATCGGGAGACGCTGATCGAGGGAGCGGTGCGACGCCAGTACGCCGAGATGTTCGCCGCGTTCCCGAATCCCACGTACGCCACCTACGGCAACGTCGACATGCCGGGCCTGTGGCCGCAGTACGCGGGACCGGGCACGACCGTGCTCGACGGGCAGCGGGTGGAGATCGGCGGCCGGGTCTTCGGCTTCGTGGGCGGCGGGCTGCCCTCGCCCATGCGGACCCCGTACGAGGTGGACCCCGAGGAGTACGCGGCCAAGGTGGAGGCCCTGGGCGAGGTGGACGTGCTGTGTTCGCACATCCCGCCGGAGGTGCCGGAGCTCTGCTACGACACGGTGGCCAGGCGGTTCGAGCGGGGCAGCGAGGCCCTGTTGGACGCGATCCGGAGGACCCGCCCGAGGTACGCGCTGTTCGGGCACGTGCACCAGCCGATGGCCCGGCGGATGCGGATCGGGGCGACGGAGTGCGTGAACGTCGGACACTTCGCCTCCACGGGGCGGCCGTGGGCGATGGAGTGGTGAGCAGAGCCGTCCGGTCCCGCGCCGCCCGCGCCGCCCGCGCCCCCCGCGCCGACGGCCGGCACGGCCGTCATCGCGGGACCGGGGAGGCACTGGAGTGGCCGGCCCCGCACGCGCGGTAGCCTTCACGCGGCGGCCGGAGGCCCCCGCACACTTGTCGAATACTCCCCGGAGGAGCGACCGCGATGGCGGAACACACCAGCTCGAGCATCACGATCGAGGCGGCCCCGGCCGACGTCATGGCCGTGATCGCCGACTTCGCCCGCTACCCCGAGTGGACCGGCGAGGTGAAGGAGGCCGAGGTACTGGCCACCGACGCCGCCGGCCGCGCCGAGAAGGTCCGCCTGCTGCTCGACGCCGGCGCGATCAAGGACGACCACACGCTCGCCTACTCCTGGACGGGCGCCGACGAGGTCAGCTGGACGCTGGACAAGTCGCAGATGCTCCGCCAGCTGGACGGCTCCTACCGGCTCGCCCCGCTGGACGGCGGCAAGCGCACCGAGGTCACCTACCAGCTGACCGTGGACGTCAAGATCCCGATGCTCGGCATGATCAAGCGCAAGGCCGAGAAGGTCATCATCGACCGCGCCCTCGCGGGCCTGAAGAAGCGCGTCGAATCCGCCTGAGCGCACGCCGGAGTCGGCCGACTCCGGCCTCGCCGCCGTTCGAGGCGCGGGGCCCTGGACGGAGCCCCGCCGGAGGGCGCACCCCGGGCGGAGCCCGGCCCGCACCCCCTCACAGGAGCACCGCACCATGCACACCCTGCTGATCACCGGCCCCGGCGGAGCCGGTCGGACCACCGTGGCCGCGGCCACCGCCCTCGCCGCCGCGCGGCAGGGGCGCCGCGTACTGCTGCTGTCCGGTGACCCCGGCGCCCCCGACGACCGCCTGGTCGAGCTGCTGGGGCCCACCACCGGCCCCGTCGCGGAGGTCGCGCCCGGACTGAGGGCCGTCCCCGTCGCCCACGGGATCCGGGCCGCGCGCATCGACTCCGGCGAGGAGTTCCGGGCCGAACTCGTCACCCTCCAGGAGCGGGGCGCCTCCCTGCTCGGGATGCTCGGCGGACGGCCGCTCGGGTCGGAGGAACTCACCGAACTCCCCGGCGCCGAACAGTTCGCCCTGCTCAGGGCCCTGCGCCGAGCCGCCTCGGCCCCCGGCGTCGATCTCCTGATCGTGGACATGCCCCCGCTGCACCAGGCGATTGCCACCCTCGCGCTCCCCGCCCAACTGCGCCGCTACCTGGCCCGACTGCTGCCCGCGCAGCGGCAGGCGGCCCGAGCCCTGCGCCCCGTCCTCGCCCAGCTCGCCGGGGTACCCATGCCCGCCCAGTGGCTGTACGACGCCGCTGCCCGCTGGGACGAGGAACTGGCCGCCGTCGAGGCCGTCGTCGAGTCGCCCGCGACCGAGCTGCGCCTGGTGGCCGAGCCCGGACCCGCCTCCGACGACGCGCTGCGCACCGGCCGGCTCGGGCTCGCCCTGCACCGGCTCCCGGTCGCCTCCCTCGTCGCGAACCGGACGGTCCCGCGGGACTCCGCCGACCCGTGGGTCGCCGACCTCGCCGCCCGACAGCGGAAGTACACCGACCAGTGGGCCGCCGAGCTGACCGTGGCCCCGCTCGCGCACCTCGGTCGGGACCCCCGTGATCTGCGGGACCTGACCCTGCTCGCCGACACCGAGGGCATCGCCCCCCGGGAGGCCGCCGTGTACCGCCGCGCCTGGGCCGTCGAGGACCGACTCGCCGAGGACGGGGTACTGGTCTGGGCCGTGCCGCTCCCCGGCGCCCGCAAGTCCGACCTGGACCTGATCCGGCGCGGCGACGAACTGCTGCTCACGGCCGGCCCGTACCGCAGGATCGTTTCGCTGCCGTCGGCGCTCCGGCGCTGCACCGTCTCCGGCGCGGCCCTGACCGACGGCGAGCTGCGCGTCCGCTTCACCCCGGATCCACAGCTGTGGCCCCGCGAGCGCTGAGGCCCGTACCCCCGTTCGGGTACCGTCGAAGGTAGTCCGTCCCGTACGTCCCGCATCCGCCGCAGGAGTCCGCCATGAGCGAGGCCACCGACCGCCCCATCGACGACGACGCCTGGGCCAAGGCCTGCGCCGAGGACCTCGCAGCGGAGAAGGAGCGCCGCAGGGCGGGGCAGGGCCAGGCGGGCCCCGGCACCGGCAGTGCCTCCGAGGAACTGTTCAAGCTCTTCGAAGCCGTCGCCGACAAGGTCTCCGCCCTGAACAACCCGCTGCTCGGCGCCGCCGCCCAGGGCGCCGTGCGCCAGTTCGTCACCCAGGCCAAGACCGCCGCCAAGCCCGTCATCGAACGCAACCCCGAGGTCTTCGACCACCTCGCGGCGGCCGGCTCCGAGCTGCTCGCCGCCTACCGGTCGGCCGTCGAGGGCCACGAGCGCCGCTGGACCCGCGACGAGGCCGCGCCGTCCGCTCCGGGCCCCCGCGCGGAAAGCGCCCCCCACAGCCCCGGCACCGGGCGCGACGACCGGGAGGAAGGTCCCGATTCCGGCCCTTCCGAGCGGATCGATCTCGACTGATCCTCCGTCGCGCTCGGGTACGGTGGGCCGTGGCGGGGTTTGACCGGAAACCGAGGGACTAATGGGACTCACCATCGGCGTCGACATCGGCGGCACGAAGATCGCGGCCGGCGTGGTCGACGAAGAGGGCACCATCCTTGAGACGTACAAGGTGCCCACCCCGCCGACCGCGGACGGGGTGACGGACGCGATCTGCGCCGCCGTGTCCGAGGTCAGCAGCAACCACACCATCGACGCCGTCGGCATCGGCGCCGCCGGATACGTGGACGACAAGCGCGCCACCGTGCTCTTCGCGCCGAACATCAACTGGCGCCACGAGCCGCTCAAGGACAAGGTCGAGCAGCGCATCGGCCTGCCGGTCGTCGTCGAGAACGACGCGAACTGCGCGGCCTGGGGCGAGTACCGCTTCGGCGCCGGCCAGGGCCACGACGACGTCATCTGCATCACGCTCGGCACGGGCCTCGGCGGCGGCATCATCATCGGCAACAAGCTGCGGCGCGGACGCTTCGGCGTCGCCGCCGAGTTCGGCCACATCCGGGTCGTCCCGGACGGCCTGCTGTGCGGATGCGGCAGCCAGGGCTGCTGGGAGCAGTACGCCTCCGGGCGCGCGCTCGTCCGGTACGCCAAGCAGCGCGCCAACGCCACCCCCGAGAACGCCACGACCCTGCTCGCGCTCGGCGACGGCACCCCCGAGGGCATCGAGGGCAAGCACATCAGCGAGGCGGCCCGGGCCGGCGACCTGGTCGCCATCGACTCCTTCCGCGAGCTGGCCCGCTGGGCCGGCGCGGGGCTGGCCGACCTGGCGTCCCTGTTCGACCCGTCCGCGTTCATCGTCGGCGGCGGTGTCTCCGACGAGGGCGACCTCGTCCTGGACCCGATCCGCAAGTCCTTCAAGCGCTGGCTGATCGGCGGCGCCTGGCGCCCGCACGCGCAGGTCCTCGCCGCGCAGCTCGGCGGCAAGGCCGGCATGGTCGGCGCGGCCGACCTCGCCCGCCAGGGCTGACGCACCCGGTTCCCTCCGCTGCCCGCCGCGCCCCCTGTGGGAGCGGCGGGCAGCTGCGTATCTTGCGGGGCATGGACCTGCCGAAGTCGCATACGGAGCCCGACGGTTCAGCCGTGATCCGGGTACTCAGCTACAACATTCGCTCGCTGCGCGACGACGAGGACGCGCTCGCCCGCGTGATCCGGGCGTGCGAGCCCGACCTGGTGTGCGTCCAGGAGGCGCCGCGCTTCTTCCGGTGGCGCAAACACGCGGCGCGACTGGCGTCGAAGTGCGACCTGGTGGTGCTCGGCGGCGGTGCGACGGCGGCCGGTCCGCTGCTGCTGTGCTCGCTGCGGGCGCACGTGGAGCACACCCGGGACGTCCTGCTGCCGTTGAGGCCGGGACTGCACCGCAGGGGCTTCGCGACGGCCGTCGTCCGCTTCGGGCCCGCACCCGGGACCAGGGTCGGCGTCCTCAGCGCCCACCTGCCGCTGGACGCGGGGGAACGGGAGGAACACGCGGGGCTGCTGCTGGAGCGGCTGGCGGGCATGGACGTCCCGTACGCAATCGCCGCGGGCGACGTCAACGAGGGCCCGGAGGGCCGGGCCTTCGGCCTGCTGGCCGCGGAACTCCAGGACTGCCGGGCCGTGGCGCCGTGGGGCGGGGAACACACCTGGCTCCGGTCCGGGGAGCCGAGGCGGATCGACGCCGTCTTCGCGTCGAAGGGGGTCGAGGTGCTGGGCTGCGGGGTCCCGACGGGCCTTCCCGGGGTCACGGACGCGGACCTGCGGGCCGCCACCGACCACCTCCCGGTGCTGGCGGCGCTGCGCCTCGGCGCCGGCCCGGCACCGGGCTGAGCCGCCCGGTGCGACGCCGGCGGGTGCCTCGCACCGGGGCGGCGTCGCACCGGGGCCCGGCCGGGCCCCGAACGGATCCGGGAGGGACGCCCGGGATCCGGGGAGGGACGCCCGGGATCCGGGAGGGAACGCCCTAGACGACCGCTCCGCGCCCCGGGTCGTCCTCGTCGTCGTCGTCGTGCGACATGCGGGCCACCAGGGTGGCGAAGCCGCCCAGGAAGCCGCCGATGCCCAGGGTGGTCAGCCACCAGGTCATCTCCCACTGGAGCAGCACCGCCACGAGCAGCAGCACCGGCCCGCCCACGACCGCCAGCCAGGCGAACTTGGAGGTGGTGTCCGCCGCCGGGAGCTCGGGCTCCGGAGGAACGAAATGGCCCTCGTCCGCCCGGTCCTCGGGCGTCACGTCCTCGTCCTTCGGCTCGACCGGCGAGTGGTCCCGGGGGCCCGCCCCGCCCACGCCCGGCGCGAAGGTCACCGAGCTGCCCAGCGGCCCGGCGGGGGCCGGCGGGTCACCGGGACCGGCGTCCTTCTCCGGGGGCTTCGCGACCGAGGGGGGCGTCGGTTGGACGTCCTCCTCGGGCAGCATCAGGTTCTCGATCGGTCGGAACGGTCTGGATCCCGGCGGGTCCGGCGGTTCCTGCCCGTACCCGGCGACGATCGCCGCCCACGCGGCCTCCTCGTCCAACGGGGGAACACCCCCGGACGACTCCTCGTGCTCAGCCACCGCTGGCCGCCCCCTCCCTGCCGACGCTCTTCGAGAGCCGTCCGACGAACGCAAAACTGTCCGCGAAGATCCGCTCCGCGTCATGGTCCAACGTCGCGACGTGGTAGCTCTGTTCCAGCAGGGTCTCGGTCACGTCCGTGGACGAGATCCGGGACAGCACCCGCGCCGAGTCCACGGGCGGGACGACGTGGTCCTGCGGGCTGTGCAGCAGCAGCACCGGCTGGGTGACCTGGGGCAGCTCGGCGTCCACCAGGCGCAGGAACGCGCGCAGCGAGTGCGCGGCCCGCGTCGGGACCCGGTCGTAGCCGACCTCCACCGATCCCGGCTTCGCGATGTCGTTGGCGACGCCCGGCGTGGAGCGGATGACGTGCTTGGCCACCGGAAGGGCGAAGGCCAGCGGGTCGTGCACCTTGTTGGCCGGGTTGACCAGGACGATGCCGCTGACCGAGTCCCCGTGCTTGGCGGCCAGGCGCAGGGTCAGCGCGCCGCCCATCGACAGTCCGAAGACGAACACCTGCTCGCACCGGTCGAGCAGCTCGCGCAGCGCGCGGTCGACCTCGGCGTACCAGTCCTGCCAGCCCGTGAGTTGCATGTCCTGCCAACGCGTCCCGTGCCCGGGCAGCAACGGCAGCGACACCGTCAGCCCCCGCTCGGCCAGGTACTCGGCCCAGGGGCGCAGCGACTGCGGGGAACCGGTGAAGCCGTGGCAGAGCAGTACGCCGACCTCTCCGCCCTCGTGGCGGAACGGCTCTGCTCCAGGGAGGACGGGCACCAGGGTCTCCTTGTTGATCGGAAGGCGAGGGGGATGAGGGGGCGATGAGGGGGTACGGGTGCGTAGCGCTGTGTGACTTCACCGTACGCGACCGGGGTGGTACCGACCAGGGTCGTAGGACCGCTCCCGGGGGAGCCAGGGGATAAGGTCTGTTCGACAGACACAGGAAGGCTTTCGAGTTGATCTACGGCGCAATGAAGTTCTCGATCGGCGGTTCCCTGAAGCTCGCCTTCAGGCCGTGGGTGGAGGGCCTCGAAAACATTCCCGCTGAGGGGCCGGCGATCCTCGCGAGCAACCACCTGTCCTTCTCGGACTCCTTCTTCCTTCCGGCCGTGCTCGACCGGAAGGTGACCTTCATCGCGAAGGCGGAGTACTTCACCTCCCCCGGCGTCAAGGGCAAGCTGACGGCCGCCTTCTTCAAGGGCGTCGGCCAGCTCCCGGTGGACCGCTCCGGAGCGCGCGGTGCCGGCGAGGCCGCCATCAAGAGCGGCATCGACGTCATCGAACGCGGAGAGCTGTTCGGTATCTACCCCGAGGGGACGCGTTCACCCGACGGTCGCCTCTACCGCGGCAAGCCCGGCGGTCTGGCCCGGGTGGCACTCGCCACCGGAGCCCCGGTCATCCCGGTCGCGATGATCGACACCGAGAAGATCCAGCCGCCCGGCAAGGTGGTGCCGAAGCTGATGCGACCCGGCATCCGGATCGGCAAGCCGCTGGACTTCAGCCGCTACCACGGCATGGACGGGGACCGGTTCATCCTGCGCTCGGTGACCGACGAGGTCATGTACGAGATCATGAAGCTCTCGGGCCAGGAGTACGTCGACATCTACGCGACGGCCGCCAAGCGGCAGATCGCGGACGCCGAGAAGGCCGCCAAGGCCGAGAAGGCGGACAAGGGCGAGCAGGGCGCGGAGTAGCGGGGCGGGCGACACCGCCCGTACGGGGTGGGGGAGATGGCGAAGCGCGAGCGCGTCGTGCGCATGTCGGTCGAGCAGCCGCTGTGGCGGGCCCTGACGGGCTACCGGCTGCTGACCATGATCTACGCGGTGCTGCTGTTCGCCTCCGCGTACAAGGAGTACGACCACCCCGGCGTCGCGGTCGGCTACCTCGCGGTCCTCGCCGTCTGGACGTTGGCCACCCACCGCCGGGTGGCCAACGCGGCGAGCTGCACCAAGCCCTTCCTCGGCGCCGACCTCGGTGTCGCCATCGCCGGGATCCTGCTCACCCCGCTCGCCGACAACGCGGAGCGGATCGCGGGCGGCGGCCCCACGCTCCCCAGCATCTGGACGGCCGGCTCGGTCCTCGCCTTCGCCCTCAAGGGCGGCTGGCGGTGGGCCGGCTTCGCCTCCACCTTCGTGGCCGCCGCCAACATCGTGGTCCACGGCGGCGATCCCACCCGCGACACCCTCCACAACGTCCTGCTGGTCTGGGTCGCCTCCATCGCCATCGGCTACGTGGTCGAGGTCGCCCGGGCCAGTGAGGCCACGCTGGCCCGCGCCCTGGAGATCGAGGCCGCCACCCGCGAACGCGAGCGGCTGGCCCGAGACATCCACGACGGGGTCCTCCAGGTCCTCGCGATGGTCCAGCGGCGCGGCACCGAACTGGGCGGCGAGGCGGCCGACCTGGGCCGGATGGCGGGGGAGCAGGAGGTGGCGCTGCGCACCCTGGTCTCCAGCGGACTCGTGCCCACCTCCCGGATCTCCCGCGACGAGTCGCTCGGCGCGCTCGTGGACTCCTACGACGACGAGGAGCCGGCCGCCGGGAACGGCGAGCTGGACCTGCGCGGCCTCCTCGCCCCCCACGCCGGCTCGAAGGTGAGCTTCGCCGAGCCCGGCACCCCGGTGCCGCTCCCGGCGCCCGCGGCGCGGGAGCTGGCGGCGGCGGTCGGGGCCGCCCTCGACAACGTGCGCAAGCACGCGGGGGAGGGCGCCCGGGCCTGGATCCTGGTCGAGGACTGGGGCGACGAGGTCATCGTCACCGTTCGCGACGACGGCCCCGGCATCCCGGCCGGTCGGCTGGACCAGGCGGAGGGCGAGGGCAGGATGGGCGTCGCCCTGTCGATCCGGGGCCGACTGCGCGATCTCGGCGGCACTGCCGAGCTGGTGTCCGTCCCCGGACAGGGCACCGAAGTGGAACTGAAAGTACCGAGGGGGAGAACCCAGTGACCGAGCCCACCGAGTCCCATGAGCTCAGCGGCATCAAGGTGATGGTCGTCGACGACCACCCGATGTGGCGGGACGCGGTCGCCCGCGACCTGGCCGCCGCCGGCTTCGACGTCGTGGCCACCGCCGGCGACGGCCCGGAGGCGGTCCGCCGCGCCCATGCCGCCGCCCCGCACGTCCTGGTCCTCGACCTCAACCTGCCCGGCATGCCCGGCGTGCGGGTCTGCAAGGAACTGGTCGGCGCCGACCCGGCCCTGCGCGTGCTCGTGCTCTCCGCGAGCGGCGAGCACGCCGACGTCCTGGAAGCGGTGAAGTCGGGTGCGACCGGCTACCTGCTGAAGTCCGCAGGGGCCGCGGAGCTCATCGACGCCGTCCGCCGTACGGCCGCCGGCGACCCGGTGTTCACCCCCGGCCTCGCCGGTCTCGTCCTCGGCGAGTACCGCCGGCTGGCCACCGACCCGGCGCCGGCCGCCGCCAACGAGCCCAAGGCCCCGCAGCTGACCGACCGGGAGACCGAGGTGCTGCGGCTGGTGGCCAAGGGGCTCTCGTACAAGCAGATCGCGGAGCGGCTGGTCATCTCCCACCGCACGGTGCAGAACCACGTCCAGAACACCCTGGGCAAACTCCAGCTGCACAACCGGGTGGAGCTCGTCCGGTACGCCATAGAGCGCGGCCTGGACGACGCGTAGTCCCGTACACGCGGCTCCGTACACGGGGTCCCCTCGCGCGTAGTCCCCGTTCGAGTGAACGGGTGTGCGGTAACGCCCCCTGAATCCACCGGAATTGCCTCTTCCCGGCATCTTGCTGTGACCTGAGTCACCATTAGCGTGACGGTCGTGCGGGCTCATTGGGCTCAGTGGGCCCTGTTGCCGAAGGGAGATGCCATGAAGGTCGGAGTGCTGACGGGCGGCGGAGACTGCCCCGGGCTCAACGCGGTCATCCGGGCCGTCGTCCGCAAGGGCGTGCAGGAGTACCAGTACGAGTTCCTCGGCTTCAAGGACGGCTGGCGCGGCGCGGTCACCGGGGACACGGTCCCGCTCGACATCCCGGCCGTGCGCGGGATCCTGCCGCGCGGCGGGACCGTCCTCGGCTCCTCGCGCACCAACCCGTTCAAGCTGGAGAACGGGGTCCGCCGGATCAAGGAGAACCTCGCGAAGTTCGAGGTCGACGCCCTCGTCACGATCGGCGGCGAGGACACCCTCGGGGTGGCCGCCAAGCTGTACGAGGAGTACGGCATCCCCTGCGTGGGCGTGCCGAAGACCATCGACAACGACCTCTCGGCCACCGACTACACCTTCGGCTTCGACACGGCCGTCGGCATCGCCACCGAGGCCATCGACCGGCTCCACACCACGGCCGAGTCGCACATGCGGGTGCTGGTCGTCGAGGTCATGGGGCGCCACGCCGGCTGGATCGCGCTCCATTCCGGCCTGGCCGGCGGGGCCAACGTCATCCTCATTCCCGAGCAGCGCTTCGACGTGGACCAGGTCTGCGCCTGGGTCACCTCCCGCTTCAAGGCGAGCTACGCGCCGATCGTGGTCGTCGCCGAGGGCGCGATGCCCACGGACGGCGAACTGGTGCTCAAGGACGCGGCGACGGACTCCTTCGGGCACGTGCGGCTGTCGGGCGTCGGCGAGTGGCTCGCCAAGGAGATCGAGGCGCGGACCGGCAAGGAGGCCCGTACGACGGTCCTCGGGCACGTCCAGCGCGGCGGTACCCCCAGCGCCTTCGACCGCTGGCTGGCCACCCGCTTCGGGCTGCACGCCGTCGACGCGGTGCGTGACGGCGACTTCGGCAAGATGGTCGCCCTGAAGGGGACGGACATCGTCCGGGTGCCGATCCTGGAGGCCACGTCGAAGCTCAAGACGGTGGACCCGGCGCTCTACGCGGAGGTCGGCGTCTTCTTCGGCTGAGCCGGAGCGCGTGTGCGGATCATGGGTCGTATCGTGACAAAGGGCCCATGATCCGATGCGGGCGACGGCGCGGTACGGGAGCGAACGTGGAGATCCTCGCATTCGGGGTGCAGGCGGACGAGAAGCCGCTCATGGAGAAGGCGTTCGCGGGCCGGCACGAGGTGCGCTGCCTGGACGTGTTCCTGAGCGAGGACACCGCCCCCATCGCGGCCGGGTACGAGATCGTCTCGTCGAGCGTCAACGCCGACCTCGGCGGCCGGGTGCTGCGGATCCTGGCCGACGGCGGGACCCGGATGATCGCCCAACGCTCCACCGGCTTCAACAACATCGACCTCGACGCGGCCCGGGAACTCGGCCTGACCGTCAGCCGGGTCTCGTCCCACTCGCCGTTCTCGGTGGCCGAATTCGCCTGGACCCTCGCGATGGCCGTCAACCGCAGCATCGTGCGGGCCTCGAACCGCACCCGGGACTTCGACTTCCGCCTCACCGGACTGATGGGCCGTGACATGCGGGGCCGCACGGTCGGCGTCCTCGGCACCGGGAAGATCGGCGAGGCCTTCACCCGGATCGCGCGCGGCTTCGGCATGAACCTGCTGGGCTGGGACGTGACGCGGAACCCGGCCTGCGTGGAACTCGGCATGAAGTACGTGGACAAGGACACGCTGTTCGTCGAGTCGGACCTGATCAGCCTGCACCTCCCGCTGCTGGACGCCACGCGGCACATCGTCGACGGTGCGGCGCTGCGGCTGATGAAGGACGACGCGATCCTGGTCAACTCCAGTCGGGGCGCACTCGTGGACACGGACGCGCTGGTGGACGAGCTCCGGGCGGGGCGGTTCGCGGGCGTCGGCCTGGACGTGTACGAGGCGGAGGCCGGACTGTTCTTCACGGACCGCTCCCTGGAAGCCGTGGAGGACGACACCCTCGCCCGACTGATCACCTTCCCGAACGTGGTGGTGACCTCGCACCAGGCGTACTACACCCACGACGCGGTGGGCCAGATCGTCGACGCCACCCTCGCGAACGTGCGGGACTACCTGGCCGGCCGCCGCTCCGGGAACACCCTGTCGCCGTGAGCACCCCGCCACTGTCGCCGTCGCCCCGAGCCGCGCGCGACGCCGGCGGGAGCCGGGCGGGGCCCCCGCCGACACCCGGGCCTCAGGCCGGGGCGGCCGCCCGTACGCCCGTCAGCAGGTCGCGCAGCAGCTCCGCCCCGCGCAGGGTGAGCACCGACTCCGGGTGGAACTGCACCCCCGCGAAGCCCGCCGCCGACCGCAGCGCGTGCACCTCGCCCGTCGCCGGATCCCGCGCGACCTCGACCCCGCTCAGCGCCTGCCGCTCCGCGAGCTCCGCCGTGCAGTGCGCGGTGTACGTGTTGTAGAACCCGACCACCTCGGACGTCCCGAACAGGTCGATCCGGGTCTGCGCCCCCTGCGCCGGCTCCGCCTTGCGGCCCAGCGGGAAACCAAGCTCGGCGGCCAACAGCTCGTGCCCCAGGCACACGCCCAGCAGCCCGTGCCGGTGACCCGCCAGCAGCTCCGCCGTCAGCGCGCGCAACGTCCGCATCCTCGGGTCGGACGTGTCCGCCGGGTTCCCCGGCCCCGGTCCCAGGACGACCGGCCCCACCCAGGCCAGGGCCGCCGCCCGCAGCCCGGGATCGTCGTGGCGGCGCACGGTCACCTCCACGCCGGTCACCCGCAGCACGTGGGCCAGCATCGCCGTGAAGGTGTCCTCGCCGTCCACCACCAGCGCGTGGCCCGGCGCCGCGGCCGGCCGCTCCTGCATCCGCAGCCAGAAGGGGGCCAGGTCCGCTCGCCGCGCCGCCAGGGCCGCCTGCACCCGGGGGTCGCCCGCGAGCGGCCCCCCGGTCGCCGCGGGACGGGGCGCGGGGGCCCGCACCCCCAGCGCGGCCAACACCCCGGCCGCCTTCGCGTGCGTCTCGGCCACCTCGCCCGCCGGGTCGGAGTGCCGCACCAGCGTCGCCCCGACCGGTACGCGCAGGGTCCCGTCGGGCGCGATGTCGGCCGTGCGGATCAGGATCGGCGAGTCCAGGGTCTGCGCCCCGGCCGCGTCCGTGCCCAGCAGGGCCAGCGCGCCCGCGTAGTAGCCGCGGCCGCCGCTCTCGTACCGTTCGATCACCCGGCAGGCGTTCTGCACCGGCGAGCCCGTCACCGTCGCCGCGAACATGGTCTCCCGGAGCACCTCGCGCACGTCCAGCGAGGAACGGCCGCGCAGCTCGTACTCGGTGTGCGCGAGGTGGGCCATCTCCTTCAGCCGGGGCCCGACGACCACCCCGCCCATGTCGCCGACCGTGCACATCATCTTGAGTTCCTCGTCGACGACCATCGACAGTTCCTCGGTCTCCTTGCGGTCGCCGAGGAAGGCCAGCAGCGAATCGGCCGTCGGCCCGGTGGCGGGATAGCGGTAGGTGCCGCTGATCGGGTTCATCACGACCGTCCCGCCGGACATGCGCACGTGCACCTCCGGACTGGCCCCGACCAGCGTGCGCTCCCCGGTGTGCACGACGTACGTCCAGTACGCGCCCCGCTCGCCGAGCAGCAGCCGCCGGAACAGGGCCAGGGCGTCCGCCCGCCCGAAGCCCTCGATCCGCCCCTCGTAGGTGCGCCGGATGACGAAGTTCGCGCCCTCGCCGCGCCCGATCTCGTCCTCGATGACGCGCTCCACGGTGGCCGCGTACCGCGCGTCGGGGACGTCGAAGCCGCCGTCCTCGACCCGCACCTCGTGGTCCGGCAGCGCCGCGAGCACCTCGGCCAACGGCAGCTCGTACGCCTCCTCGGCCGCCAGCACGCTCAGCGGCGTGCCGTCGTCACGCACGTCGAATCCCCGCTCCCGGATCTGTCGGAACGGCACCAGGGCCAGCGTGGGCAGCTCCCCGACGGGCAGGTCGGCGAGGTGCTCGGCGGTGTGGACCGGGCCGATCAGCAGCTCGACGGTGTCGTGGTCGCGGCCGGGGGTGCGGCGGCGCAGCAGGGCGAACGGCGGGCAGGAGTCGTCGAGCAGTCTGCTGATGTCCATGGGCGGGCGTCCTTCTCGGAGATCTCGGAGGAGATGGGGTGAGAGGGGCCGGCCCGGGCCCGGAAACGCCGAAGGCCGCCCCTCGGGCGGCCTTCGCGTCGTTCGAGTCGTCTACGTACGCGCGAGGAGTGGGCCGCCGGAAGCGGGCCACCACCAGTTCTGGTTCGAGTGCGCGTACATGCCGCCGACGATAGCCCACGCCGGGGAGGCAGACGAAGCGTCCGCGGGGGCGGGTCGCATTCCGAGAGACATCCGTCTCAGGAAGTGGGCACCGGGCTGGACGCGACGTGCGACGCCGTAATGTGTACGAGGTGACCGTGAACGCTGAAACCCAAGCCCCCGCCACCAAGGCGACCTGGCGAGACCTTCCCGCGGCGCAGCAGCCTTCGTACCCCGATGCCGAGGCCCTGCGCGCTGTCGTCGCGGACCTCGAGTCGTATCCTCCCCTCGTGTTCGCGGGTGAGTGCGACCAGCTGCGCGCCCGTCTGGGAGCCGTCGCCAAGGGCGAGGCGTTCCTGCTGCAGGGCGGCGACTGTGCCGAGGCCTTCGACGCCGTGTCCGCCGAGCACATCCGTGCCAAGCTGAAGACGCTGCTCCAGATGAGCGCCGTCCTGACGTACGCCGCCTCCGTGCCGGTCGTCAAGGTCGGCCGCATCGCCGGCCAGTACTCCAAGCCGCGCTCCAAGGACACCGAGACCCGCGACGGCATCACCCTGCCGACCTACCGCGGCGACTCCGTCAACGGCTTCGCCTTCACCGAAGAGGACCGGATCCCGGACCCCGAGCGGCTGAAGCGCATGTACCACGCGTCGGCCTCCACGCTGAACCTGGTCCGCGCCTTCACCACCGGCGGCTACGCCGACCTGCGCCAGGTGCACGCCTGGAACCAGGACTTCGTGAAGTCCTCCCCGTCCGGGCAGCGCTACGAGCAGCTCGCGCGGGAGATCGACAACGCGCTGAACTTCATGAAGGCCTGCGGCACCGACCCGGCCGAGTTCAAGGCGGTCGAGTTCTACGCCTCCCACGAGGCGCTGCTCCTGGACTACGAGGGCGCGCTGACCCGCACCGACTCGCGGACCGGCAAGCTGTACGACACCTCGGGCCACATGGTCTGGATCGGTGAGCGCACCCGCCAGCTGGACCACGCGCACATCGAGTTCTGCTCGCGGATCGCCAACCCGATCGGCATCAAGCTCGGCCCCACGACCACCGTGGACGAGGCGCTGACCTACATCGACCGCCTGGACCCCGAGCGCGAGCCCGGTCGGCTCACCTTCGTCGTCCGCATGGGCGCCGACAAGGTCCGCGACAAGCTCCCCGAGCTGGTCGAAAAGGTCACCGCGTCCGGTGCGACCGTCGCCTGGGTCACCGACCCGATGCACGGCAATACCTTCGAGGCGGCGTCCGGCCACAAGACGCGTCGCTTCGACGACGTGCTCGACGAGGTCAAGGGCTTCTTCGAGGTCCACAAGGCGCTGGGCACCCACCCGGGCGGCATCCACGTCGAGCTCACCGGTGACGACGTCACCGAGTGCGTGGGCGGCGGCGACGAGATCTTCGTCGACGACCTGCACCAGCGCTACGAGACGGCCTGTGACCCGCGGCTCAACCGCAGCCAGTCCCTGGACCTCGCGTTCCTGGTGGCCGAGATGTACCGCGACCAGTAGGACGCGGCGCGCGATCAGTACGTGGCTTCGTACGACGGTGGGGCACGGATCGATGTGATCCGTGCCCCACCGTCGTATCCAGGTCTTTTAGGGGACCCTAAGTTTGGGTATGGTTAGGTAAGCCTCACCGAATAGGGGATGGCTCGTCGAACCATTCCTGCCAGGGAGGTGAACCGCGTGTACGTCTGCTCTTGTTTCGGGATCACCGACAAGCAGGTCAAGGACCACGCGGCTGCCGGGGCGTGCACCCCCCGCCAGATCGCCTCGGAGACCAAGGCCGGAACGGACTGCGGTTCGTGCGTGCGGACCATCCAGGGAATCCTCGGCCGCGGGGCGTGCCCCCGCCGCGAACTGCTGGAGACGGGCAACGCGGCGGCCGTGCTCGCCGCCGACCCGCAGCTCGCCGAAGCGGCCTAGCGGACCGAAGTGGCCCGGCTCGCCGAAGCGGCCCGGCGCACCGGCGCGGCTCAGCTCTCCGGCTGCTCGATCAGCTGCGCGATGTAGAGCGGCTCCCCGATGCTCTCGATCAGTTCCAGCTGGGTGTCGAGGTAGTCGATGTGGTGCTCCTCGTCCTCCAGGATCTCCTCGAAGAGGCGCGCGGAGGTGATGTCACCCTTGCCGCGCATGACCTCGATGCCGCGCTTGAGGCGGTCGATGGCCTCGACCTCGACCTGGCGGTCCGCCTGGAACATCTCCGTCAGCGTCTGGCCCACGCGGACGTGGAAGAGGCGCTGATAGTTGGGCAGACCGTCGAGCATGAGGATGCGCTCGGTGATCTTGTCCGCGTGCTTCATCTCGTCGATGGACTCGGCACGGGTGTAGTTGGCGAGCTTCGTCCAACCCTTGTTGTCCTGGATGCGGTAGTGCAGCCAGTACTGGTTGATCGCCGTGAGCTCGCCGGTCAGCTGCTCGTTGAGAAACTCAAGGACCTCGGGGTCGCCCTGCATCGCAGAGGCTCCTTCCAAGCAATGTCAGCTAAGTGACTGGGCAGGTGCGCGCATCCTTGCACCGCCACCCGGGGGCGTCCAGTAAGTGCCTCCTTAGTGGGAGTTGCCGTGACTTGCCCGAATCGGTCCAGACCTGGTCATGACCACCCCGACGAGTCTGTCACCATGGAGTCATGGGTCAGCCGGAAAGCCGGGAATCTCCGGAAGCAGAGCAGTTCGAGCTTCCTCCGGGCCAACGGTTGCAGCGCGGCTGGCCGGTCACCCACTACGGCCCGGTCCCCAAGTTCAAGCCGGACCGCTGGGAGTTCCGCGTCTTCGGCGCGACGGCCGACGGTGACAAGCACTGCTGGAACCACGAGGAGTTCGCGGCCCTGCCGTTCGAGTCGGTCGTGGCCGACCTGCACTGCGTGACGAAGTTCAGCATGCTCGGGGCCGAATGGGGCGGGGTCCGCGCCCGCACCGTCCTCGCCCTCGCCCCGCCGGCCCCCCAGGTCACGCACGTGATGGTGTGGGCCGAGTACGGCTTCAGTTCGAACATGCGATTGGCGGATTTCGCCGCGGACCGGACGGTCTTCGCCACCCATCAGGGTGGCGAACTGCTGACCGCCGAGCATGGTTTCCCCCTGCGTCTCGTGGTCCCGCACCTCTACGCCTGGAAGGGCCCCAAGTGGGTCCGCGGCATCGAGTACATGACCGCCGACCGGCGGGGTTTCTGGGAGGAGCGGGGCTACCACAACGTCGGTGACCCCTGGCGCGAGCAGCGCTACTCGTACCAGGAGGAGCCGGGGGACGGTCCGGAGCTCTGACCGCCGCGTTTCAGTGGTGGTACCGGTGGACGACCGCGTGTCCCTTGCCGCGGCCGATCATCCACTTGTTGACCGGTGTGGTGATCACGAAGGCGGCCGCGAGCGCGATGGCCAGCACGATCCAGAACAGCGGGTCCGAGAGGTGGGCGTCCATGGCGCCCGGCCACAGGGCGATCACCCCGTTGTCGATCAGCTCCATCACGGCGATCGAGAGGGTGTCGGCCGCCAGCGCCACCCGGACGGCCGTGCGGAGGTCCACGCCGGCGCCGAGGACGCCGCGCAGGGTGAGCGCGTAGCCGAAGAAGAACGCGAGGACGATCGCCAGGATCATCGTGGCCAGGTTGCCCCAGCCCAGCGCGGTACCGATGATCATGCCCAGCACCTCGCCGATGGCGCATCCGGTGAGGCAGTGCAGGGTGGCCTTCGCGGCCATGGCCCAACTGACCCGGCCGCGGGCGTCGTGGCCGTGGCCGCCGTCGGGGGTGCTGCCGTGGTGGTCGGCGCGTTGGTGTTCGGGTTGTTCGTGGTGTGCGTGCGCGTGATCCATCGAATGCCCCCTGGGAACGGCTGAGGAACGGGTCTGCGACAAGCGGAACCGTATACCCCCCAGGGGTATTCCCGGGCGTTCGCCGCCCGGTGTGTCACCTCGGGCCGCGCAGCTCCTTCAGCAGCGCCACATCCGCCGCGTGACCCTCTTTGCCGCCCGGCGTCTCGATGATCAGCGGTACCCCGTCCATCGCCGCGTGGGTGAACAGCTCGGCGAACGCCTCCCGGCCGATGTGCCCCTGGCCGATGTTCTCGTGCCGGTCCTTGTGGGCGCCGACACCCTCCTTGGAGTCGTTGGCGTGGACGAGTTTCAGCCGGCCCTCGCCCACCGTCTCCACCAGGAGATCCAGCGTCCGCTTGGTGCCGCCCGTCTCCGCCAGATCGTGCCCGGCCGCGAAGACGTGGCAGGTGTCCAGGCAGATCCCGAGCTTCGGATGGTGGTCCAGGGCGTCGAAGTACGGCCCGAAGTCCCAGGTGCGCGAGCACAGGGAGAACCCCTGACCGGCCGTGGACTCCAACAGCAGGAACGGGTCGTCGTCGTGCGTCAGTTCCTCCAGGAGCGGCAGCATGTGCTCCCTGACCTGCGCGTACGCCTCCTCGCGCGGTCGGCCCCCGGTGGCGGAGCCGGTGTGGACGACCACGCCGCGCGCACCGATCTCACGGCCCCGGCGCAGCGAGTGCCGCAGGGAGTCCACCGACTTCTCGACGGTCGCCCCGGTGTGCGAGCCGAAGTTGATCAGGTACGGCGCGTGCACGTACGCGGGGATCGACTCCCGCGCGCACTCCTCACGGAACAACTCGTCCTGCGCCGGGTTCCCGACGGGGGTCGCCCACCCGCGAGGATTGGCCACGAAGACCTGGACGGCCTCGGCACCCATCTCGCGGGCGTACGAGAGCCCGACCGAGGCGAGGCCGCCCGCGACGGGGACGTGCCCGCCCACCGGATTGCGTGTCACGCCTACAGCCCCTTGGTCCTGATCGTGATCGTGCTGCCCTCGGCGGCGTTCTGGCCGCCCGGCACGGACTGGCTCTCCACGGTGTTGCTGAACGACAGGAACGGCCGGTCCACCTTCACCTTGAAGCCCGATCCCTCCAGCGCCTTCCGGGCGGCGTCCACGTCCTGGCCGGTGACATTCGGCAC
The DNA here is from genome assembly GCF_041431415.1 of Streptomyces sp. NBC_00513. Classification (GTDB taxonomy): domain Bacteria; phylum Actinomycetota; class Actinomycetes; order Streptomycetales; family Streptomycetaceae; genus Streptomyces. Next base: position 2,433,634 of record NZ_CP107845.1, on the reverse strand, counting down.
CTGGACCTGGCGGGGCCCCTTGGAGAGGGTCAAGGTGACCGTGTCGCCCGCGGCGGCCTGGGTGCCGGCCCCGATCGACTGGTTGGCGACCGTACCGGCGGGCGAGGCGGAGTTGACCTGCTCGGCCGCCGTACCCACCTTCAGGCCGAGGGCCTCCAGGGCCGAACGGGCCTCGTCCGCGGACCGGCCGGTGACGCTCGGCACCCGGACCGGGCTGCCCTTGCTGACGACGAGCGCCACCGCCGTGTCGGGGGCCCGCTTCTCCCCGCCCGCCGGATCGCTGCTGATGACGGAGCCCTGGGCGACGTCCTCGCTGAACGACTGGGTGACGATCCCGGGCGCCAGCCCGACCGCCGCCAGCTCCGCCTTCGCCGCCTCCAGAGGCTTGCCCTTCAGGGCCGGCACGCTCACGACCTCGGGGCCGCGGGAGAGGGTGATCGTCACGGCGTCGTTGCCGCGGATGCGCTTGCCGCTCGGCGGGTCGGTGTTCATGACGGTGCCGCGGTCGAAGGCGTCGCTGAACTTCCGGTTCACGCCCTTCACGCCGAGCCCGGCCGCCGACAGCTGCGACCTGGCCTCCTGCTCCGACTTGCCGAGCAGGTTGGGGACCTTCGTGAACTGCCCGGAGTTGATGTACCAGACGCCGGCCCCCAGACCGAGGGCCAACAGTATTCCCGCGACGATCAGCAGCGGGCCGCGGCGCGCTGCGCGCAGGCCCCCCGCCGGCCGACGCCGGGGCGGGATCGGCGCGGGCGACTCCAGGCGGGAGGTGTGGTGCACGGACTGCTGCGCCGTGACGGGCCGCGCGATCACGCTGGTGCGGTCCTCGGAGGCGGGCCGGACCTCGGCGCGGGCCTGCGGCGGCTCGGCGTCGAGTTCCGCGTCGGTCAACCGGGCGCGGGCTTCGAGCGTCAGTCCGAGCAGGGCGGCGGCGTCGGAGGGGCGCTGCTCCGGGCTGCGGGCCGCCGCCAGCGCGACGAGCTCGTCCAGGCCGGCGGACAGCCCGGGGACGGCGGCCGACGGGGCCGGGACGTCCTCGTTGAGGTGCTGGTAGAGCACCTGGGCGGGGCTGCCGCCGTTGTGCGGCTTGGCGCCCGTGAGCATCTCGTACAGGACGACACCGCAGGCGTAGACGTCCACGCGGGTGTCGGTGATCCCGTTCTCGATCTGCTCGGGCGCGAGGTAGGAGACGGTGCCGAGGACCGAACCGGTGGTGTTCGTGACGGAGTCCACACTGCGCACCAGCCCGAAGTCGGCGACCTTGACCCGGCCGTCGTCGCCGATCAGCACGTTCTCGGGCTTCATGTCCCGATGGACGAAACCGGCCCGGTGGGCGGCGCCGAGGGCGGCGAGGACCGGTTCGAGGATGTCCAGGGCCGCCCGGGGACGCAGCGCGCCCCGCTCGCGGAGCACGTCGCGCAGGGTGCAGCCGGAGACGTACTCCATGGCGAGGTACGTGTACGGGCCGTCCGTCCCCTGGTCGAAGACCGCGACCACGTTGGGGTGGGCGAGCCGCGCCACGGACTTCGCCTCACGGATGAAGCGGTCGACGAAGGCGCCGTCGGCGGCCAGGGCCGGGTGCATCACCTTCAGCGCGAGGATCCGGTCGAGACGGGTGTCGAGGGCCCGGTAGACCGTGGCCATGCCGCCGGCCGCGATTCGGGCGTCGACGCGGTAGCGGCCGTCGAGCACGCGCCCGACGAGGGGGTCATCCAGGGTCGTATCCACCCGGCGATTCTACGAGCGGCGCGGAGTGCGCCGACGCGGGCGGGGTGGTTGCAGCGCACCTGTGACGTGCCCGGCGCCTGGCCGGCGGGGCCCTCGGGGGTGTCCGGGCGTCTCGGCCTCGCCGGCGGTACGGGCCGGGCCCGGCATTCTCAGCCCCGCCGGCGTTTGAGGCGCGAGTCCGGGCAGAGCCCCGGGAACCCCGGCCATTTCAGCCCCGCCGGCGTTTGAGGCGCGGGGTCTGGGGCGGAGCCCCGGGAAACCCCGGCTCCGCCGGGCACCGGGCTCCGCCCGGACCCGTGCCTCAAACGCCGGCGAGGCTGAGTGTGGCCCCGCGCCTCAAACGCCGGCGGGGCTGGTATTGCCCGGGAGGCGCCGGAGGCTAGAAGGCGGGGCGTTCCGGGTCGAGGGTGGCGCGGCCCTCGGTGGGGGAGGAGGCCTCGGCGAAGCGGCGCTGGGGGATGCGTCCCGCGCGGTGGGCGAGGCGCCCCGCCGAGACGGCGTCCCGCATGGCGGCCGCCATCAGCGCGGGCGACTGGGCCCGGGTGACGGCCGACGCCAGCATGACGGCGGCGCACCCCAGCTCCATGGCCAGCGCCGCGTCCGAGGCGGTGCCGGCGCCCGCGTCCAGGATCACCGGGACCCCGGCCCGCTCCGTGATCAGTTCGAAGTTGTGCGGGTTGCGGATGCCCATGCCGGAGCCGATGGGGGAGCCCAGCGGCATGATCGCCGCGCAGCCCACGTCCTCCAGCTTCCGCGCCAGCACCGGGTCGTCGTTGGTGTACGGGAGCACGGTGAAGCCCTCGTCGACCAGGATCTCTGCGGCGTCGAGCAGTTCGACGCCGTCCGGGAGCAGGGTGCGCTCGTCGGCCACGACCTCCAGCTTGACCCAGTCCGTGCCGAGTGCCTCGCGGGCCAGCCGCGCGGTCAGCACGGCCTCGCCGGCCGTGAAACAGCCCGCGGTGTTCGGCAGGACCGCGATGCCCAGCCGGGAGAGCACGGACAGCACCGACCCCTGGACCGTCGGGTCCAGGCGGCGCATGGCCACGGTGGTCAGTTCCGTGCCGGAGGCGATCAGGGCGCGTTCCAGGACGTCCAGGCTGGGTGCGCCGCCCGTGCCCATGATCAGGCGGGAGGTGAAGGTCCGGCCGCCGAGGGAGAAGAGGTCGTCCGCCATCGCCGTCAGCCTCCCTGGACCGCGGTGAGGACCTCGACCCGGTCGCCTTCGCCCACCTCGGTGTGCGACCACCGGCCGCGCGGCACCACGGTCTCGTTGAGTGCCGCCGCGACGCCCTGGTGGGCGCGCGTCAGGGTGGCGACCACCGCGTCGAGGGTGGTTCCGGCCGCGATCTCGCGCGGCTCGCCGTTGACGGAGATGGTCATGCGAACGACTCCTGACGTGCCTGGGTGAAACGGCGCGGGGTGAAGGGGCGGGCGACCTCCGGCATGGTGCCGGTGGCCAGCAGTTCCGCCATGACGTCCCCGGTGAGCGGGGTCAGCAGCACCCCGTTGCGGTAGTGCCCGGTGGCCAGGTGCAGGCCGGGCAGTTCGGTGGGCCCGAGCAGCGGGGCGTTGTCGGGGGAGGCCGGTCGCAGGCCCGCCCGGGTCTCGGTCAGCGGGAGTTCGGTGATGCCGGGTACCAACTCGTGGGCGTCGCGCAGCAGCTCGTACACCCCGCCGGCGGTGACGGTGGTGTCCCAGCCGAGTTCCTCGCTGGTGGCTCCGACGACGAGTTCGCCGTTCTCGCGCGGCACCAGGTAGACGTGGCTGCCCCGGACGACGGCCCGTACGGTCCGGGACAGGAACGGCGCGTACGAGGACGGCACCGTCAGCCGCAGCACCTGACCCTTGACCGGCCGTACCGGGATCCGCACCTGCGGCGGCACGCCCGCCAGCCGCCCGCTCAGCGAGCCCGCGGCCAGCACCACCTGGTCGGCGCGCAGCTCCGTCCCGTCGTCGAGCACGGCGCCCGCGGCCCGGTCGTGCAGCACGGTCAACCGGTCGGCGTTGGCCCGGTGGACGCTCACCCCGGCCCGTTCGCAGGCGGCCAGCAGCGCGGCGGCGAGCCGGCGCGGGTCCACCTGGTGGTCCCCGTCGACGCGCAGGCCGCCCCGGACGCCCGGGGCCAGCATCGGTTCCAGGCGCCGGCACTCGCGGCCGGTCAACCACTGCGACTCCAGCCCGCAGCGGCGCTGGAGCGCGTGCAGTTCGCGCAGGTGGAGGCGGTCGTCGGAGTCGAGGGCCACGGCGAGGGTGCCACAGGCGCGGTAGCCGATCCCCAGCCCGCCGGCGGCCTCGGTGAGTTCGGCGGCGAACTCCGGGTAGCGGGCGGCGGAGGCGACGTTGAGCCCGAGCAGGGTCTCCTCGCCGTAGTGCAGCTCGGTGACGGCGGCGAGCATGCCGGCCGCGACCTGGGCCGCGCCCCCTCCGGGGGACGGGTCGGCGAGTACGGTGCGCAGTCCCCGCCGGGCCGCCCGCCAGGCGACGACCAGGCCGATGACACCGCCCCCGATGACGAGGACGTCGTGACCCGCCTGTCGTGACGCGTGCGATTGTCGTGACGCGTGCGATGAACGCGATGAGTGCATGGGTGTCCAGCCCCTCCCTTCGCCGGCATGACCCGGATCAGGTTCGTACGGTCGGAGGCCGGTCAGCCTCCCTCTCAGCCCGGTGCGCCCGGACTCCCGCGATAGGTACGGTGGCCAGACTAACCCCGGGGTCGATGCCGGGTAAGGCTGCCTCCCCGCCCGCTATTCCTGACGTACCGTCAGAACATTAGGGTGGGCGACGTGAGCGAGCAGACGGAACAGACTCAGAGCGGCGTCGTCATCGTGGGCGCCGGAATGGCCGGCGTGCAGACCGCCGTGGCCCTGCGCGAACAGGGCTACACCGGACCCGTGACCCTGCTGGGCGCCGAGCCCCACCAGCCCTACGACCGGCCCCCGCTCTCCAAGGCGGTCCTCCTGGGCAAGGCCGAGGACTCCGCGTTCGACGTGGACTTCGAGGGGCTCGACATCCGCCTTCGACTGGGCACCGAGGTCACGGGCCTGCGCGCGGGAGCGCGCGAACTCGACACGGAGGCCGGCCCGGTCCCGTACGAGGCCCTGGTCCTGGCGACCGGCGCCGAACCGCTGACCCTGCCCGGCTCCGAGGGCGTCCGCGGCGTCCACCTGCTGCGCACCCTCGACGACGCCGCGCGACTGCGCCCGGTCCTCGCCGACGCCCAGGCCGTCGTCGTGGTCGGGGCCGGCTGGATCGGCGCGGAGTTCGCCACCGCGGCCCGTGAGGCGGGCTGCGCCGTCACCGTCGTCGAGGCCGCGGACCGGGTCCTGGCGGGGGCCCTGCCCGCCGAGGTCGGCGAGGCGATGGGCCGCTGGTACGCCCAGGCGGGCGCGACCCTGCTGACCGGCGCGCGGGTGGCCTCGGTGGAGCCGGGCCGGGTCCTGCTCGCGGACGGCCGGGAGCTGCCGGCCGGCGCGGTGATCGTGGGCATCGGGGCCCGCCCCGCCACCGCGTGGCTCGCGGACTCGGGGATCGACCTGGGACCGGACGGCTCGGTCACGGCGGACGCCTGGCTGCGGACCTCACTGGAGGACGTCTACGCGGTGGGGGACTGCGCCTCCTTCCCCTCCGCCCGGTACGGGACCAGGCTGCTGGTCCACCACTGGGACAACGCCCTCCAGGGCCCCAGGGTGGTCGCGGCCGACATCCTGAGCGGCGGGACGGACCGGGCCTACGACCCGGTGCCGTACTTCTGGTCGGAGCAGTTCGGACGCTTCGTGCAGTACGCCGGGCACCACGACGGCGCGGACGAGACGGTGTGGCGGGGCGACCCGGGCGACCCGGCGTGGTCCGTCTGCTGGCTCCGCGACGGAGCCCTGGTCGCGGTCCTCGCCGTGGGCCGGCCCCGCGACCTCGCCCAGGGCCGCCGCCTGATCGAATCCGGCACCGCCCTGGATCCGGCCAAGGTCGCCGACCCCGGCACCCCCCTGAAGTCCGCCGCGGCCTGACCCGGGCGACGATCGCGGGGCGCCGCCGCGCCGGGCGGGGCCGGGCGGCGCCTGCCCCGGCGCCCGGACGGACGGCCCGGGTACCGGCGGCCGGCCCGAGATGGCAGGCTTGTCCCCGTGACCGAGATTGACGCAAAGATCGATGCCCTTGTCCCCGCCTGGCTGTACCTCCCCGACATCGCGGAGATGCTCGACATCGAAGTGACCCGGGTCCGCCAGCTGGTCAAGGAAGGTCAGCTGCTCGCCGTGCGCCGCGGCGAGAACCGCTCCCTCCAGGTACCCGCCCCCTTCATCGACGGCGACAAGGTCGTCAAGGGCCTCGTAGGCCTGCTGACGGTGCTCCGCGACGACGGCTTCTCCGACGCGGAGATCCTGGAGTGGATGTTCACCGCCGACCCCACCCTGCCCGGCACCCCCGCGCAGGCGCTGAGCGAGAATCGCGGCACGGAGGTGAAGCGCCGCGCTCAGGCGCTCGCCCTCTGACCGGCTGATTCGCCGAACCAATCGGTGTACGGGCCGAGCGCGCGGGCCCGTACACCGCCACGACCACGGGGGGTACACCCATGCAGCAGCTGTCCGACGCCCGGCTCTACCTGTGCACGGACGCCCGCAAGCGGCAGGGTGACCTTCCCGAGTTCCTCGACGCCGTCCTGGCCGGCGGGGTGGACGTCGTCCAGCTCCGCGACAAGGGCATGGAGGCGGGGGAGGAGCTGGAACACCTCCAGGTCTTCGCCGAGGCGGCCCGCCGCCACGGAAGGCTCCTCGCGGTCAACGACCGCGCCGACGTCGCCCACGCCATCGGCTCCGACGTCCTGCACCTCGGCCAGGGGGACATCCCCGTTCCCGCCGCCCGCGCGATCCTCGGCCCCGACGTCCTGATCGGACGCTCCTGCCACTCCGAGTCCGAGGTCGACGCGGCCGTCGCCGAACCCGGCGTGGACTACTTCTGCACCGGCCCCTGCTGGCCCACCCCCACCAAGCCCGGCCGGCACGCCCCCGGCCTCGGGCTCGTCCGCCACGCCGCCTCCCTCGCGCAGGACCGGCCCTGGTTCGCCATCGGCGGCATCGACGCCGGCAACCTGGACGAGGTCCTCGACGCCGGGGCCACCCGCGTCGTGGTCGTCCGCGCACTCACCGAGGCCTCCGACCCCGGGGCGGCCGCCGCCGAACTGGCCAAGCGGGTCCGCGCCCGTCTCGCGTAGCCGGGTGTCCAAAAACGTGTCCAATGGGCGGACAACGCTTCGGTGTCCGCCGGCGCGCGTCTAACCTGCCGGTATGGCCCTTGGCACCGCTTCCACCTGGTCGGACCGCGCACACACGGTCCGCGAGCTCATCGCGTCCGGGCGCTCGTACTCCTTCGAGTTCTGGGCGCCCAAGACCGAGAAGGGCGAACGCAACCTCTGGAACGCGCTCCGCCGCATCGAGGCGGTGGGCCCGAGCTTCGTGTCGGTCACCTACGGGGCCGGCGGCTCCACGCGCGGAGGCACCGTACGGGCCACCGAGGCCATCGCCGCGAACACCACCCTCACCCCCGTCGCGCACCTCACCGCCGTGGACCAGTCCGTCGCGGAGCTGCGTCACGTCATCGGCCAGTTCGCCGACGCCGGCATCCGCAACATGCTCGCGCTGCGCGGGGACCCGCCCGGCGACCCCATGGCCGACTGGGTCAAGCACCCCGAGGGCGTGGACTACGCGGCCGACCTGGTCCGCCTGCTCAAGGAGTCCGGCGACTTCTGCGTCGGCGTCGCCGCCTTCCCCGAGATGCACCCGCGCTCCGACGACTGGGACACGGACATCCGGCACTTCGTGGACAAGTGCCGCGCGGGCGCCGACTATGCGATCACCCAGATGTTCTTCGATCCGGAGAATTATCTGCGGCTGCGCGACAGTGTCGCCAAGGCGGGCTGTGACACCCCGATCATCCCCGAGGTCATGCCTGTTGTGGGCATCAAGCAGTTGGACCGGCTGCCCCAGCTCAGCACCGCGGTCTTCCCCTCGGCGGTAAAAGACCGCATGCTCGCCGTCAAGGACGATCCGGCCGCTGTACGCTCCATTGGCATCGAGTTCGCCACGGAGTTCTGCGCGCGGCTGCTGTCCGAGGGTGTTCCGGGGCTGCACTTCATCACGCTGAACAACTCCACGGCGACTCTCGAAATCTACGAGAACCTGGGCCTGCACCAGCGGGCCTGATCGGCCGTCCCCCGTTCCCGCGCCGGCGGCCGTACCGAGAGGGGCCACGCATGGGAATGACGGTCCTCTACACCGCGTTCGGTTTCGTCGCGCTGTGGCTGCTTGCCGAGGTCCTGATGCAGTACAAGGCCCGGCTCCGCTGGCGCCTGCTCGCCTTCGCCGGTTTCGCCGGCGTGGTCGCCGGGGTGGTGCTGCCGTCGGTGCCCGTCATCGCCGTCGGCGCGACCGCGTTCGCGATCGGCCAGATTTTGGTGACGCTCTCCTTCCGCAAGGGCTTCGTGGCCGGTTGGGCGCTGCGCCGCGGCGGGGAACCCGTACGGCAGCAGAGCGGCCGGCGCCGGGGCGGCGGTCCGCGCGCCGAACGCCCGGCGCCCACGCTGGAGGTGACGGGGCTGGAGTACGGCGAGCGGACGGCCACCGGGCGCCGCGACGGCGCGGACGCTCCCGACGACTTCGACGACCGGGAGACGAACGTCTTCACCCCGCAGCCGGTTCCCGAGGACACCGGCTCGTACGGGATACAGAGCTTCGCCCCCCAGTACGGCGACCCGTCGGGCCAGTACGCCGACCAGTCGGGCCAGGCGGCCGAAACGGCCGCGTTCGCCTCGCCGTTCGCCGCGGCCGGGCAGGACGGCCAGTACGCGCCGCAGTACGACGCGCAGCCCCAGGGCGGCTACGACTACTCCGGTGGCTACCCGGGGGGCGAGCAGCAGGTCTACGCGGCCTACTCGGACCCGTACATCGGCACCACGCCCCAGAGCAACGGCTACGCGCCCTACGCGGACAGCGGCGGGCAGCAGTACTCGATGGACACCCCGCCCGGCGGGGTCTGGGTACCGCAGCAGCGGTCCACCGACGAGTACGGCGGGCAGTCCTACCCGACGGACGAGCAGTACCAGCAGCAACAGCAACAGCAACAGCAGCAGTACCCGTATCAGGGCGGCCCCGGCGAGTACGAGCAGTACCGCTACTGACCCGCCGGCGCCCGGGGTCACCCCCTAGCGGGAGCCGCGGAAGTCCGCGCCCTCCACGATGAGCCCCGCCACCAGGGCGCCGGTCATGCCCGCGTGCGGGAGTCCGCCGCCGGGGTGGGCCCAGCCGCCGGCGAGGTACAACCCCGGCAGACCCGTGGTGTTCGAGGGGTGGAGCAGCCGTCCGCCGGCCCCCGCGAGGGCGGGCGGCGGCACGGCCCCGTCCAGGGCGCCCGTCGCCGCCGCGATGTCGGCCGGGGTGCGCAGTTCGTGCCACAGCAGCCGCTCCCGCAGACCCGGCACGGCGGGGGCCGCCGCGGCGATCAGCTCCTCCGCGGTGGGCGTCGTGCCGGGCTCCACGACCGCCTGGACGGTGACGGCCTCGTGCACGGAGTCGGGCCGGACGGCGGGATCGTCGGGCCGCAGCACGGTCAGGTCCGTTCCGACCAGGGTGCGGTGGACGGCCTCCGCCGGCCGGGGCCCGCCGAGGGCCAGGAAGAGCGTGTACCGGCCGGGGAGCCCCATGGGCGGGGCGGGGACCGAACCGGGCGCTGGCGGGATCCCGAGCGCCCTGGGATCGACCCCGCAGACCACGGCGTCGGCCTCCACGGTGTCCGCCTCCCCCGTGCCCGTGTCGGCCAGCGAGAGACCGGCGGCCCGGCCGTCCCGCTCCACGACGGCCCGCACGTCGGCGTCGAAGACGAAGGTCACCTTCCGTTCCAGGCAGCGCTCGTACACGGCCGTGGCCAGCTCCCGGACACCACCGCGCACGTACCAGCTCCCGAAGGTCTGCTCCATGTACGGGAGCACCGCCGCCGAGGCCGGCGCGTCCGCGGGGCGCAGACCGTACGAGCGCACCCGCGCGGTCAGCAGTTCCCCGAGCGGCCCGCCCAGTTCCCGTTCGGCCACCTCGGCGAGGGTCGGCGGGCGTCGCCGCAGCAGGCCGCTCTTGCGCAACGCCGGGTAGGGGTCGGCGCCCAGCGCCTGCCAGTCGGGGCGCAGCGGCTCCTCCAGCAGGGGGCGGCGGGTGGCGTTCCAGGCGTCGCGGGCGCGCCCGAGCACCCCGTTCCAGCGGTCCCCGGAGCCCGCGCCGAAGGCCTCGTCGAGCACGGCCGCGGCGCCGCCGCGCGAGGCGTTGGGGAGGGTGACCGAGGTGCCGTCCGGCAGCAGGTGGCGAACGGCGGGGTCCACCTGGACGAGCTCGACGCACTCCTCCAGCGGCTTCCTGCCCGTCTTCACGAACAGGTCGCGATAGACGGCGGGCAGGTGCAACAGCCCCGGTCCGGTGTCGAAGGAGAATCCGTCCCGTTCGTACCGGCCGACCGAGCCGCCGTAGGTGGAGCCACGCTCGTACACCGTCACCCGGTGGCCCGCCACTGCCAGCCGGGCCGCCGTCGCCATCGCGCCCATCCCGGCGCCGATCACCGCAATTCGTGCCATGCGGCTGAGCCTATCGAGCGAACCGGGGGCCGGGTCGGCGAGGTCGTACGAGGTCAGGGCGGGCGGCGGGGCCCGGCCGGCGCCGGCGCGCGACGGTCAGGGCGGTGGCGCGCCGGAGGTCTGACGCAACTCGGCGGCCATCCGCTTTTCCTCGCGGCGTTGGGCCCGCCGCCTTCGGTAGCGGCGGATCCGGCTCCAGAGGAAGAAGAGCATCGCCAGGCCGGCCGCCAGCAGCACGGCCGCGATGATCGCGGCGGCCTGGGGGTTGAACATGGCGAAGGTGACGATGCCCGCCACACCGAGGTCCTCGGCGGTGCTGAGGGCGATGTTGGTGAACGGCTCCGGTGAGGTGTTGACCGCCATCCGGGTGCCGGCCTTGACGAAGTGGCTGGCCAGCGCGGTGGAACCGCCGACGGCCCCGGCGGCCAGGTCGGGGAGCGAACCGCTCTGCCCGGCCAGCAGGGCCCCGACCACCGCACCCGCCACCGGACGGATCACGGTGTGCAGGGTGTCCCACAGCGAGTCCACGTAGGGGATCTTGTCGGCCACCGCCTCGCAGAGGAACAGCACGCCGGCGACGATCAGGACGTCGGGGCGCTGCAACGACTCCGGGACCTCGTCCGTGAGCCCGGTCGCGCCGAAGATGCCGAGCAGGAGGACCACGGCGTAGGCGTTGATCCCGCTGGCCCAGCCACTGGTGAAGACCAGGGGCAGCACAGTCATTCGGTCATCATGCCGCAGGACGGGTGATCCGTCCGGCGGAACGGCGAGGGGACGGCCGCCCGTCGGCGACCGTCCCCTCGCTCATGTCCTGTGGGGCTACTGCCCCTGTTCGTCACGGCGGCGCTGCCACCGTTCCTCGATGCGGGTCATCATCGACCGACGCTGTCGGTTCCGGCCACGGGCCGAACCGCCTGCACTGTCGGAGACGGGCTGCTCGCCAGGCTTGGGTGCCTTGCGCCAACCGGTGACCACGAGAACCGTACAGCCCAGCATGACGAGGAAGCCCACCACGCTGATCCAGAGCACGTTCGGCACGATCACACCGGTCATGAGGAGCGCGATACCCACCACAATGCCTGCGACTGCCTGGTAAACCCGTCGCCGGGTGTACGTGCGCAGTCCGCTTCCCTCAAGCGCTGTCGCGAACTTGGGATCTTCGGCGTACAGCGCTCGCTCCATCTGCTCGAGCATTCGCTGCTCGTGCTCCGAGAGCGGCACGGGAGTCCTCCTCATCCGTCGGTCGCGAAGGGTAGCGACCAGGGGTCCCCTTCAGGATAGGCGGGGAATCGCCCCCGTGATACCCGCCCTCTACGCCACGTTCGAAAAATGCCCTGCGTACAAACCGTACCGTCGCCTGTGCGGTCACTGAGGCGCTTATTCCCCAATGGTCCGTCCGCCATGCCGACCGGTGTCCTCGATCATACGGGGCCGGCGGCCGGTTCACAGGGTGTCCGTGGATCCGTGTGCGCGGACGCGCCGCAGATCAGGCGCTCTTCTCGCCCAGAATGTGCAACTGCGTGGCCACCGCGTGGAAGGCGGGCAGCTCGGCGGCGGCCTCCTCCAGACGCAGCAGCGCCTCCACCGCGCCGGGCTCGGTGTCGACCAGGACACCGGGGACGAGGTCAGCGAAGATCCGTACACCGTGCACCGCGCCGACCTCCAGGCCGGCTCCACCCACCAGCTCGGTGAGCTGCTCGGCGGTGAAGCGGCGCGGGACCGGGTCGCCGGATCCCCAACGACCCGCCGGGTCGGTGAGGGCGGTCCGAGCCTCGGTGAAGTGCCCCGCCAGCGCGCGGGCCAGCACGGCCCCGCCGAGTCCGGCGCCGAGCAGGCTCAGGATCCCGCCCGGTCGCAGGGCCGCGACGGCATTGGCCACGCCCTCGGCAGGGTCGTCCACGTACTCCAGCACGCCGTGGCAGAGCACCACGTCGTAGGCGTCCCGATCGACGACGTCCAGCAGGCCCTGGGCGTCGCCCTGGACCCCGCGCACCAGGTCGGCGACACCGGCTTCGGAGACCCGGCGTTCCAGTCCGAACAGTGCGTTCGGGCTGGGGTCGACCACCGTCACCCGGTGGCCCAGTCGGGCCACCGGGACGGCGAACTTGCCGGTGCCGCCACCGGTGTCCAGCACCTCCAGCACGTCCCGCCCGGTCGCCTTCACCCGGCGGTCGAGGGCCTCCTTGAGGACCTCCCACACCACGGCGGTGCGGAGGGAGGCACGGGGGCGGGAAGTGTCCGACACGACTGATGGCTCCTCGACGCGGTAAGGGTGAGCGGGCGTGCCCACCCTATTGCCTCAGGCCGCCGACCAGCTCATCCCGCGTGCGGACGCTCCGGCCGCGGCTGCGGCAGGGTCGTGGGCAGGCCCTGTGCGGCGGCCGGGGTCACCGGTCGCAGGGACAGCATCCGCTCGACCAGGCGCAGGAACATCCCGACCTCGCGGACGAGGTCGTCGGCCTCCCGGCCCGTCGCGGCGTCCGGTATGCCGGCCTCGGCCCGGGCCCGACGGTCGGCGCCCGAGGCGAACAGGGCGCTCCACTCCGTCAGCTCCGGCGCTATCTCCGGCAGCACCTCCCACGCGCTGCGGATCCGGGGCCGCCGGCGCGGGTTGACCGGTTCGGGCCGTACGCGCGCGGCCAGCACGGCCGCTGCCGCGCGCAGCGCCGCGAGGTGTGCGGTGGCGTAGCGCTCGTTGGGCCGGGACAGTGCGACCGCCTCGGTCAGGCCGCGGTGGGCCTTGGCGAGCAGATCGAGGGCGGCCGGCGGTGCCGACGCTTTCCTCGGGACGGGGTGGACAGGGGACGGGGACGGTGTGGCCATGACGAACCTCCTGTCGATGCGTGCTGCTTCTGATGCCGGGTACTGCTCGGGTACTGCCTTTTCGGGTACCGCCGTTCGGGTGGTGCTGTGTTGCCCGCCGCGTTGTCGCGCTGCGTGAGTCCATCGTGACCCCCGCCACTGACAATCCCGGTGACCTGCACTTTTACCCCCGGCTGGGGATCTTCACCCCCCTTGCCGCAACCGGATCCCGCGGAACCTGCTAGTTTTTGAACTGACCAGTCAGTTCAAAAGGAGGGGGAGGCGGCGTGGAGAGCCCACACGGAGCGGCCGTCACGGCCGAGGACTTCGGACTCAAGGGCCCGCGAGGCTGGGTCTTCCGGGGAGTGGGGATCGACGCCGCGCCCGGCTCGCTCATCGCGCTGGAAGGTCCTTCCGGAAGCGGCCGGACCTGCCTGCTCCTCGCCCTCACCGGCCGGATGAAGCCTTCCGAGGGCCGGGCCGAGATCGGCGGGCACTCGCTGCCGAAGAAGATGAGCGCGGTGCGGCGGATCGCCGCCCTCGGGCACGTCCCCGGGGTCAACGACCTCGACGAGGCGCTCACCGTCGCCGAGCAACTGCGCGAGGGGGCCATGCTCCAGCGCCGTTACGAGGGTCCCGTGCGGGCCCTGTTCCGACCGCGCGGAGAGCGCCGTGCCGCCACCGCGACCCGGATCGAGGAGGCCCTCGCGGCCGCGGGTCTCGACCTGGCGACCCTGCCCAAGGGACCGCGTACCTCCGTCCGCGACCTGGAGCGGCTGGAGGCCGTCCGGCTGTCCGTCGCCATCGCCCTGCTGGGCGGGCCCCGACTGCTGGCCCTCGACGACACCGACCTCAAGCTCTCCACCGCCGAGCGCGCCGAACTGTGGGCGCTGCTCCGCTCGATCGCCGACCGGGGGACCACCGTCCTCGCGGTGTGCGACGAGGCGCCGGAGGGGGTCCTGGTGCTGCGCACGGTCGCGACCGCGGTCGAACCCACCGCCGTGCCGAGCGCCGAGGCCAAGGCCCCACCCGCCCCGGCCGTCCGGTCGGGCGGCGGCGCGGAACACGCGATCACCTGGGGAGCCAAGCCCGAGAGCAAGCCGGAGCCGACGGACGAGCCCGAGCCGGAAGCCAAGCCGGAAGCCGAGCCCGGGGCCGAGCCGGAAGCCGAGGCCGAGCCCGACACCGGCGAGGACGGCGACACGGCCGCCACCGACAAGGACACGGCCGCCACCGGCAACGAGCCGGCCACCACCACCGACGACGACACGAAGGGGACGGACGATGCGCTCGCCGAAGCTCGCCGCGCTTGAGCTGAAGCGGTTCGGGCGGGGGAAGCTGCCCCGGGCCGCTCTCGTCGCGCTGCTCCTCCTGCCGCTGCTCTACGGAGCCCTGTACCTCTGGTCCTTCTGGAACCCCTACGGGAACCTCGGCAAGGTTCCCGTGGCCCTCGTCAACTCCGACCGCGGCGCCACCGTGGACGGCAAGCACCTCGCCGCGGGTGACGAGATCACCAAGAAGCTGCGCGACAGCAAGACCTTCGACTGGCGCGAGGTCGACGCCGACAAGGCGGCCGAGGGTCTGGAGGAGGGGAAGTACTACCTGTCCCTGACCATGCCCGCCGACTTCAGCGCGAAGATCGCCTCCAGCTCCGGCGCCGACCCCACCACCGGGGCGCTCCAGGTCCGGACGAACGACGCGAACAACTACATCGTCGGCTCGATCTCCAAGACCGTCTTCTCCGAGGTCCGTTCCGCGGCGTCCACCAACGCCTCCCGCGGATTCCTCGACAAGATCTTCGTCAACTTCTCCGACCTGCACGACAAGACCGCCGAGGCCGCCGACGGCGCCGACAAGCTCAAGGACGGCGCCGGCAAGGCCAAGCAGGGCGCCAAGGACCTCGCCGACGGCCTCGACACGGCCAAGGAGAAGACGGGCGAGCTCAACGGCGGGCTGAAGAAGCTGAACACGGCCGCCGGGCAGCTGGAGACCGGTTCGAAGGACCTCGCGGCCGGCACCCAGACCCTCGCCGACAAGGTCAACGGGGCCGCCGCCAAGGCGAAGCCCTTCGTCAGCGACCCGAAGTCCCTGGCCGCCACCGCCGAACTCGTCGCGGACACCGCCCAGGTGGTCAACAAGCACCTGGACTCCTTCGCCAAGAACGCCCCGGCCGCCGCCGCCGTCACCCAGCGGGCCGCGACGGGAGCGGACAAGTACTACACCGCCCACTGCGTCACCCCGGGCGCCGAGCCGCACCTGGCCTCCTGCCCCGACCTGAAGCGGATCAAGGACGACACCGCCGAGGGCGCCCTGCTGGCCGGTGACGTCAACGACGTCGTCAAGGCCTCCGGCACCGACATGGGCAAGCTCCGCCGTCAGCTCGGCGACCTGGAGAACAAGGCCCGCGAACTCGCCGACAAGGCACCCGGCCTGTCCTCCGACCTCAACACGGCCGTCGCCAAGGTCAACGCCCTGAACACCGGCGCCCAGAAGGTCGCCTCCGGCATGACGCAGCTGCACACCGGCCTCGGCACCGCCTTCACCGGCTCCGGCGCCCTCACCGAGGGCGTCGGCAAGCTCGGGGACGGCGCGCACACCCTCGACAGCGGCATGTACAAGCTGGTCGACGGCAGCGGCGAACTCGCCGGCGGCCTGCACGACGGCGCCGGCAAGATCCCGGACTACGACCAGCAGGCCCGCGACGCCCGCACCCAGGTCATGGCCGACCCCGTCCGGCTCGCCAACCAGTCCCTCCACAAGGCGCCCAACTACGGCACCGGCTTCGCCCCGTACTTCATCCCGCTCTCCCTGTGGGTCGGCGCGATGGTCGCCTACATGCTGATCGCCCCGCTGAACCGACGGGCACTGGCCGCCGGCGCCTCGCCCTGGCGGGTCGCCCTGGCGGGTTGGCTGCCCGTGGCCGGCATCGGCTTCGCGCAGGTCGCCCTGTTGATGTCGGTGCTCCACTGGGCCCCGGGCCTCGGCCTGGAGATGGCCCGGCCCGCGCTCACCATCGCCTTCCTGATGCTGGTCACCGGCTGTTTCGCGGCGATCGTCCAGTGGCTCAACGCCAAGTTCGGGGCGGCCGGACGCATCCTGGTCCTCGCCGTCCTGATGCTCCAGTTGACCTCGGCGGGCGGCACGTACCCCGTTCAGACCAGCCCCGCCTTCTTCAACTGGATCCACCCGTACCTGCCCATGTCGTACGTCGTCGAGAGCCTGCGCCGCCTCATCACCGGCGGCGACCTCGCCCCGGTGTGGCAGGGATCCCTGGTCCTGCTGGCCTTCACGGTCGGAGCCCTGGGCCTGACCGCGCTGGCCGCCCGCGGCAAGCAGGTGTGGACGATGAGTCGACTGCACCCGGAACTGAGCCTGTAGAGAGCTGTTGACCTGTGAGAATCAGCGCCATGGAAAGCAGCAGCACCGGTACCGCCGCCGGCGGCGGTCGACGTCAGGCCACCCGGCAGAAGCTCTACGAAGCGGCCGTCACCCTCATCGCCGAGCAGGGCTTCTCCGCGACCACGGTCGACGAGATCGCCGAACGGGCGGGCGTGGCCAAGGGCACCGTCTACTACAACTTCGCGAGCAAGAACGACCTCTTCGAGGAGCTGCTGCGGCACGGGGTGGGGCTGTTGACCGTCTCGCTGCGGACGGCGGCGGAGGAGACGGAGGCGCGCGGCGGCACCCGGATCGAGGCGCTCGACGCGATGATCCGCGCGGGCCTGGTCTTCATCGACCGGTACCCGGCCTTCACCCAGCTGTACGTCGCCGAACTCTGGCGGACCAACCGCACGTGGCAGTCCACGCTGATGGTGGTCCGCCGCGAGGCGGTGGCGGTGGTGGAGGACGTCCTGCGGGAAGGGGTCGAGCGGGGCGAGCTCAGCGCCGAGATCGACGTGCCGCTGACGGCGGCCGCGATGGTGGGCATGGTGCTGGTGGCCGCGCTGGACTGGCAGTCCTTCCAGAGCGAGCGGTCCCTGGACGACGTCCACTCGGCGCTGTCGCTGCTGCTGCGCGGCCGGGTGAGCGGCAGCCGCTGACCCCCGGTCGGCGGTGCCGCCGGGGACGGTCCCGGCATAGAGACTGAGTATCCGTACCCAGCCCTCCGGATGAGTACGAGTACGGATGGGTTCCCACCTGCGCACACAGCAGACTGGGGGCACGGACCGGGCCCTCGTCCCTCGCCGGGATCCGGGGGACCCGGCGCGACACGAACGCCGGTGCGGCGGGGCTCGGGGGGAACGAGCCCGGCCGCACCGGCGTTTTCGCGTACTTCCGTCCGGGGCCGACCCCGAGGGGCCGGCGGCCCCGGCTCAGCCCCGGTCGCGCAGCGGGAGCCGGATCCGACCGGACAGCGCCGCGCCCCGGGCGGTCACGCCCGACCAGCGGGTCGAAGCGGCCCAGGAGAGCCGAACCAGGGAACGGGGCAGCAACAGGGCCCGTACCCGGGTGCCCCGCGACACGGTCGCGAGCAGCGCGGCACTCGCCAGCAGGACGTCGTCCGCCAGACCCTCGTACGAGGTGTCCGCGCCCGGCGGGGCGTACAGCGCCCGTTCCACCGCGCCCGCGACCCGGTGCACGGCCTGCGCCGCCTCGTCCTCCAGCCGGCCCAGGACGACCACCCGCCCCGCCGCCCGGCGGGGGGACAGGGCCTCGTCCGGCGGGATGTTCACGTCCCAGGCCGCGTCGCCCAACTCGCGCCAGGCGAGCAGCACGTCGCCGGCCGCCAGCCGCCGCGTCCGGATCCTGCGCCGCCACAGCAGCGGCAGCAGCGGCAGACCCAGGACGAGGACCCCCGCGGCCGTCCAGCCCAGGACCGACAGCGGCGTCACCCCACCGTCGGAGTTCCCGCCCTGCGAGAGCACGGGCCCGCCGCACTCGCCGAGCTTCTTCAGCTCCGGCGGGCAGTCCTCCGCCTTCGACGGGGCCGCCGAAGGCGCCGACGCGCCCGGCGAGGGCAGCGCCGCCGGGGCGGACGGCTGCGCGGTCGGCTGCGCGGCCCGGCTGTAGTCCGGTACCGAGATGCCGGACCGGGGGGTCGGCTCGAACCGGGTCCAGCCCACGCCCTCGAAGTACAGCTCGGGCCACGCGTGCGCGTCCCGCAGCGACACGTTCACGCTGCCGTCGGCCTGCTTGGAGCCCGGGGTGAAGCCGACCGCGACCCGCGCCGGGATGTTCAGCGAGCGGGCCATCGCCGCCATCGAGAACGAGAAGTGGACGCAGAAGCCCTCCTTGTCGTTCAGGAACCGGGCGATGGCCTGCGAACCCGAACCGGAGCTCACCGTGGTGTCGTAGCGGAACCCGCCGCTCACCGCGAAGAAGTCCTGGAGCCGGACCGCCCGCGTGTAGTCGTCCGTCGCGCCCCGGGTGACCTTCCGGGCCGTCTCGGCGACGACCGGCGGCAGGTTGGGCGGCAGCTTCGTGTACTCGGACCGGACCGCCGGGTCCGGTTCGGGGGCGTCGCGCAACTGCGAGGCCGTCGGCTGGAGCAGCAGGCTGCGCACCGTGTACTGGGCGCCCTGCACGTTCTGGAAGCGGTCCTTGCCCAACTGGTCCCCGACCAGGGTCCGGCCGGCCGGCTCGAACCGCCACTTCCCGCCGATGTCCACCTGCGTCGCCGGGTACGGCATCGGCAGGTAGCGCTGCGCGTACGTCTGGGCCGCCGACACGGTCGTCCGCACCTCGGCCGCGTTCTGGCGCACCTCACCGCCGAGACCCTGCGGGTTCGGCAACCTCTCCGGCACATCCGTCAGGGGACGCCCGGAGGCCTCCCACTTGACCCCGTTGAACTCGTCGAGCGCGAGGATGCGCAGGTACTGCTCGGACTGCTGGGGACTGTCCGTGCGGTACCGCAGCACCACCCGGTTGTCCTGCGCGTTCAGGCTGCCCTGGAGCGACACCAGCGGGTTCACCGCCGAGATCGTCCCGCCGCCCGCGCCGTTGCCCGCACCGCCGTCGTCCCCGGAGCCCAGCATGCCGCCGCCGAGCGACGGCAGCACCGCCGGCACGGCCAGCGCCAGACCGAGCGTGACCACACCGATCCGCCGGCCGGTGCGCACCGGGGCCACGGCGCGGGTGCCGTCCTTGCCGCCCCCGTATCCGGAAGCGGCCGAGACGCGCCCGCCCGGCGCCGCGCCGAAGACCCGGCCCCACTGCGCGAGCCGGTCCCGCCCCTCGGTCAACAGCAGCATCAGGAAGCCGCAGCCCGCCAACAGGAAGGAGAACCAGGCGCCGCCCTGACCGGCCGACAGCCCGGCGGCCACCGAGTACAGCGCCAACAGCGGCAGCCCGGCCGCCGCGGCCGTCCGCATCGTGACGGCCAGCATGTCCACCAGCAGACCGATCAGCAGCACCCCGGAGAGCAGCAGCAGCCGGATGCCGTCCGTCAGCGGCGCCGGTATGGCGAACTCGCCGACATCGCGCACCCCCTGCCGGAACAGCGACCCGAAGTCCGTGAGCAGGTAGCCCGACAGCCCGCCGGAGGGCGACTCGGCCTTCCCCGCGAAGAGGAAGGCGAGCAGCAGCAGTGTCACCAGGAGCTGCGCCGCCACCGTCAGTGACCGCGCCAGCGGGATCCGCCGGGCCCCGGCCCCCACGGCGCTCTGCACGCCGAGCAGTACCGCCGCCTGCACCAGCCAGCCGGAGGACTCCACCAGCGGGGCCAGCGACCAGGAGGTCAGCAGTGTGGCCAGCATCGCGAAGAGCGTCAGTCGTGCGCGCCCGCTCATCCCCAACCTCCGGAAGTCGCCGTGCCGAGCGGAGCGTTCCCGGCCTGCCGCCACAGATCGCCGAAGGCCACCCCGGGCGGGGCGGCCAGTGCCGTCCAGCCCGCGTCGCGCAGCCGGCCCAGCCGTGTCTCGACCCGTGAGGGCCCGCCCGTCCAGGCCGCGGAGTCCAGCACGAACGCCACCGCGCCCCCGCTGCGCTGCCGCATCCTGCTCGCCATCTCGGTCTGTACGTCGTCCAGGTCGCCGAGGAAGGCGATGAGGAGCCCGTCGGAGCCCGCCCCGCCGAAGCCTCCGCCCGCTCCGCCGCCGCGGAGCGCGTCGTGGGCCTTGGACAGCCCGCTCTCGTCGGAGTGCCCGATGACCGCGAGGGTGTCCAGCATCAGCCCGGCCGCCTCGGCGGGATCGTGCCCGCCGGAGGAGAAGCCGCCGGCGGCGTCGCCGGGGACCGAGGTGCCGTTGTCGGTCAGCAGCCGCACCGAGAACCCCTGCTCCAGCAGGTGCACCAGGGTGGAGGCGGCCCCCGACACGGCCCACTCGAAGGCGGAGTCCGGGCCGGCGCCCTGGTAGGCGTCCGCCCGGGTGTCGAGCAGGACCGTGGCCTTGATGCGCTGGGGCTGCTCCTCGCGGCGCACCATCAGCTCGCCGTAGCGGGCGGTGGAGCGCCAGTGCACCCGACGCAGGTCGTCGCCGCGCCGGTACTCGCGCGGGATCACGTCGTCGTCCCCGGCCAGGGCCAGGGAGCGGCGGCTGCCGTCGCCGTGGCCGTTGGCCTCGCCGGTCAGGCGGACCGCGGGCAGGGCCTCGGTGCGCGGGATGACGGTGAGGGTGTCGTACGTGCTGAAGGAACGGGTCAACTCGACCATCCCGAAGGGGTCGGTCAGCCGGAGCTGGAGCGGGCCCAGCGGGTAGCGGCCGCGCAGGTCGGAGCGGACCCGGTAGGACACCTCGCGGCGCCCCCCGGGCTCGACCCGGTCCAGGACGAAGCGGGGCCGGGGCCCCAGCACGTACGGCACCCGGTCCTGGAGCATCAGCAGCCCGGTGGGCATCCTGGAGGTGTTGTCCATGCGCAGCTGCACCCTGGCCTCACCGCCCGCGGGCACCCGGCCCGGGGTCAGCCGGCGGCTGCCGGAGACCCGGTGGCGGGTGCGGTGCAGGGCGACGACACAGATCAGGGGGAGCAGGGCCAGCAGCAGTCCGACCCGGAGCAGCTCGCCCTGTCCGAGTACGTACGCGCACGCGGCGGCCGCGATCCCGGCGGCCAGGAACGAGCGGCCGCGCGTGGTCAGTCCCGACAGCGAGGCGCGCAGACCGGTCCCGCCCCGCCCCGCGCCACCGGCGCCGCTCGGGGCACCGGCGCTCATCAGAAGCCCCGGATGCCCGCGCCGGGCGGCATCTCGCCGCGTGCGTGCGCGGCCGGCACGGGGGTGCGCTGGAGGATGTCGGCGACGACCTGCTCGGCGGTCCGCCGGTTCAGCTGTGCCTGCGCGGTCGGCAGCAGCCGGTGCGCGAGGACCGGGGCGGCCAGCGCCTGGACGTCGTCGGGCAGGACGTAGTCCCGGCCGGCCAGCGCGGCGGACGCCTTCACGGCGCGCAGCAGGTGCAGGGTGGCGCGGGGCGAGGCGCCCAGGCGCAGGTCCGGGTGGCTGCGGGTGGCGGAGACCAGGTCGACCACGTAGCGGCGTACGGGCTCGGCCACGTACACCTCGCGGACGGCCTCTATCAGCTTGACGATGTCGTGGGCGTGCGCGACGGCCTGGAGGTCGTCCAGCGGGGAGAGCCCGCCGTGCACGTCCAGCATCTGGAGCTCGGCCTCCGGGCTGGGGTAGCCGACCGAGACGCGGGCCATGAAGCGGTCGCGCTGGGCCTCGGGGAGCGGGTAGGTGCCCTCCATCTCCACCGGGTTCTGGGTGGCGACCACCATGAAGGGGGTCGGCAGCGTGTAGGTCGTGCCGTCGATGGTGACCTGGCGCTCCTCCATCGACTCCAGCAGCGCGGACTGGGTCTTGGGGGAGGCGCGGTTGATCTCGTCGCCGATGACGATCTGGGCGAAGATCGCGCCGGGCTTGAACTCGAACTCGCGGCGCTGCTGGTCGTAGATGCTGACGCCGGTGATGTCGGACGGCAGCAGGTCCGGCGTGAACTGGATGCGCTGCACCGAGCAGTCGATGGACTTGGCGAGCGTCTTGGCCAGCATGGTCTTGCCGACGCCGGGCACGTCCTCGATCAGCAGGTGCCCCTCCGCGAGCAGGACCGTCAGCGCGAGACGGACGACCTCCGGCTTGCCCTCGATCACGCTCTCGACCGAGTGGCGGACCCGCTCCGCAGTGCTGGTCAGATCCGCGAGGCTCGCTCGGTCGTCATACGTGGTCACCTTGTTCTCCTCGGCCCTTGTTCCGGGCCGATCACGCTCTTGACGCATGAACCGGCCCACCCCGACACCTCTGCATCGCGAGAGTGCGGACGCCGGCCCGGGAACACTCCCGGGTGGCGTCACCCCGCATTCTTGACGGCGTTACGGCCTTGTGTCACTCAAGAGGCGGGATCGATCTCCCGCAGGAGCCCGGTGTGCACGTCGAAGACGAAGCCTCGCACATCGTCGCGGAAGGGCAGGAAGGGGTTCGTCCGAACCCGCTGCATGGACTGGCGCACGTCCTGGTCCACGTCCCGGAAGGCCTCGACGGCCCAGGCGGGGCGCTGGCCGACCTCGTCCTCCAGCTCGTGCCGGAAGTCCTCGGTCAGACTTTCGAGACCGCAGCCGGTGTGGTGGATGAGTATGACCGCGCGGGTGCCCAGCGCCCGCTGGCTGATGGTGAGCGAACGGATCGTGTCGTCGGTGACCACACCGCCCGCGTTGCGGATCGTGTGGCAGTCGCCCAGCTTCAGACCGAGGGCGGCGTGCAGGTCGAGGCGGGCGTCCATGCAGGCCACGACGGCGACCTGGAGCACCGGGCGGGCGTCCATACCGGGATCGCCGAACGCGGAGGCGTAGCGACGGTTCGCCTCGACCAGCCGGTCGGTGACGGACCCACCGGCGGACGCCTGGGCTGCGGATTCTGCGGGCAGGGATGCGGAAGTCGTCATGCCTTAGACGTTAATGGGCACCGCTGGGGGAGGCATGGAGTGAGGAGGGACAAAGAAGGTCAACCGGCCTTGTTGTGAGCTAACCCACAAGGGTGGGCAGGATGCGGCTGTTCGGGTGATTCGCGGCATTAGCGGGTTCCGTGCGAGCGGAGCGGACGGCGCGCCGGGCGGTTCGTTGACCGCGGGGACCGTTGCACTAAAGTGACGCGAACCGGCCGGAGCCCGGCCCTCACCGGCCGCCCGGCCCCCTGGTAAAACTCCGCGTGCGCGGCGCGGCGTACGCCTGCCGCGCCGTTATCTGAGAGGGCGCTTTGACTAGCGAGTCCCGACACGTCCCGGTGATGCTCCAGCGGTGCCTGGACCTGTTGGCCCCGGCGCTGGAGAGGCCGGGGGCCGTCGTAGTCGACTGCACCCTCGGTCTCGGCGGCCACAGCGAGGCCCTGCTGACCCGGTTCCCCGAGGCCCACCTGATCGGCCTCGACCGAGACAAGGAGGCCCTGCGGCTCTCCGGGGAGCGCCTCGCGCCCTTCGGCGACCGGGTCACCCTCGTCCACGCGATCTACGCCGACCTGGCCGAGGTGCTCGACGGACTGCGCATCCCCGCGGTCCAGGGCATCCTCTTCGACCTGGGCGTCTCCTCGATGCAGCTGGACGAGGCCGACCGAGGGTTCGCGTACGCCCAGGACGCCCCGCTCGACATGCGCATGGACCAGACGACCGGCATCAGCGCCGCCGAGGTCCTCAACACCTACGCCCCCGGCGAGCTGGTCCGCATCCTGCGCCAGTACGGCGAGGAGAAGCAGGCCAAACGCATCGTCTCCGCCGTGGTCCGGGAGCGGGAGAAGGAACCCTTCACCAACAGCGCCCGGCTGGTCGAACTGATCCGCGACTCGCTGCCCCAGGCGGCGAAGCGCACCGGCGGCAACCCGGCCAAGCGCACCTTCCAGGCGCTGCGCATCGAGGTCAACGGCGAGCTGTCCGGCCTGGAGCGGGCCATCCCCGCGGCCGTGGACCGGATCGCGGTCGGCGGCCGGATCGCGGTGCTGTCGTACCACTCGCTGGAGGACCGGCTGGTCAAGCAGGTCTTCGCGGCGGGCGCCGCCTCCACCGCGCCCCCCGGACTGCCGGTGGTGCCGGAGAAGTACCAGCCCAAGCTCAAACTCCTCACGCGCGGCGCCGAGCTCCCCACGGAGGAGGAGATCGCCGAGAACCGGCGGGCGGCTCCCGCCCGGTGCCGCGGAGTCGAACGGATCCGCGAGGCGCGACTGTGATCAAGCGCGGAGGACGGCTGCGGCCCGGCGTCGCCGCCGGCGCCGGAGCGGGGAGCGGAGCGGGTCAGGCGGCCCGGATGCCGTTCGTGCTGTTGGTCGTCGCCCTGCTGGGCGGCGGCCTGATCAGCCTGCTGTTGCTGAACTCCGCGCTGAACCAGGGCTCCTTCCAGCTCACGCAGCTGAAGAAGGAGACCCTCGTGCTGACCGACGAGGAGCAGGCACTCCAGCGGGACGTGGACGGCTACTCGGCCCCCGACGCGCTCCAGCGACGGGCGCACGAACTGGGCCTGGTGCCGGGCGGCAGCCCCGTCTTCATCGGCCCGGACGGGAAGGTCGCGGGCACCGCCTCGCAGGCGCAGGCGCCGCCCCCGCCGTCCCCCGCGCCGGTCGCGCAGCCCGCGGTGTCCGCAGCGCCCTCCGGCGCCCCGTCCGCCGCGACGAGCGGGCCGCCCGCGCCGAACCCGTCCGCGGCGAGCGGGACCCCCCAGCCCAGCCAGACCCCTGGAAGGTGACGTCGTGACGCGGACCCCCGCGGGGCTTCCCCCCAGCCCGCCCCCGCCTCGTACGCCGGGCGGCGCCCCGGCCGGAGCCGCCGTCCGAGCCGTGCCGGCGGTGGCCGCGTGAGCCCCCAGGAGCCGCCCCGGCGGCGGGTGCCGGGCCCCGGCCGGCCCCGGCCCACCGGCGGTGACCGGGCCAGGGCCACGGCGCGTCCCGCGTCCCGCCCCGCCACCCGCAGGCCGGTCCCGGCCCGCACGGCCCACACCATCAGGCTCGGGAACCCCAAACCCCGCCTGCGCCTCGTCGGCGTCGGACTGACCCTGGTCATGATCGCCTTCGTGGTGCGGCTGCTCCAGGTACAGGCCGTCGACGCCTCCGCCTACTCCGCCAAGGCCTCCGAGAACCGCTTCACCAGCTACACCCTTGCCGCCGAACGCGGGGAGATCACCGACCGCAAGGGCGTGGCACTGGCCACGAGCGTCGACGCGTACGACATCACCGCCGACCCGAAGATGTTCACCGCGCAGGAGAGCAAGGCCCCGGACGCCCCCGCGCAGGCCGCGGCCCTCCTCGCGCCGATCCTCGGCAAGGACGCCAAGGAGATTGCCAAGCTCCTGGAGACGAAGAACTCCCGCTACGTCATCCTCGCCCGCCGCCAGACCCCCCAGGTCTGGAACCAGATCAAGGACCTCAAGAAGGTCTTCGCGGACAAGGCGGCCGCCGACAAGCGCAACAACGGCCCCGGCGCCAACGTCATCGCGGGCGTGTTCAAGGAGGACAGCAGCAAGCGCGTGTACCCGAACGGCGACCTCGCCGCCGGGATACTGGGTTACGTCAACGCCGAGGGCAAGGGCGGCGGCGGCCTGGAGTCCTCCCTCGACAAGAAGCTCTCCGGCAAGGACGGCAGCCTCACCTACGCCCAGTCCGGCGGCCGCCGCGTCCCCACCGCCGAGTCCAGCGAGAAGGCCGCGGTGCCCGGCGAGGACATCGAGCTGACCATCGACCGCGACATCCAGTGGGCCGCGCAGAGCGCCATCGCCGAACAGGTCGAGAAGTCCGGCGCCGACCGCGGCTACGTCGTCGTGCAGGACACCCGCACCGGCGAGGTGCTGGCCATGGCCAACGCCCCCGGCTTCGACCCCAACGACCTGTCGAAGGCCCGCTCCACCGCCATGGGCAACGCCGCCCTCCAGGACGTGTACGAGCCCGGCTCCACCGCCAAGGTGATGTCGATGGCCGCCGTCCTGGAGGAGAAGAAGGCCACCCCGGCGACCCCCGTCGAGGTCCCCAACCGCCTCCACCGCGGCGACCGCCTCTTCAAGGACGACGTGGACCACCCCACCTGGTACCTGACCCTCAACGGGGTGCTCGCCAAGTCCTCGAACATCGGCACCATCCTGGCCACCGGCCGGCTCGGCGCCACCCAGCCCGAGGCCAACAAGGTCCTGTACGGGTACCTGACCAAGTTCGGCATCGGGCAGCCCACCGGCCTGGACTACCCCGGCGAAACCCGCGGCATCCTCGCCAGGCCCGAGGCCTGGTCCACGTCCCAGCAGTACACGATCCCCTTCGGCCAGGGCCTCTCCCTCAACGCCGTCCAGGCGGCCTCCGTGTACTCCACCATCGCCAACGGCGGCGTCCGGATCGAGCCGACCCTGGTCCGCGGCAGCAGGGGACCCGACGGCCGCTTCACCCCGGCCCCCGCCCCCGAGCAGACCAAGGTGATCAGCCAGGGCACCGCCAAGACCCTCGCCGCCATGCTCGAATCCGTGGTCGACGACCAGGACGGCACCGGCACCAAGGCGCGCATCCCCGGCTACCGCGTCGGCGGCAAGACCGGCACCTCCAACCGCGTCGACCCGGCCACCGGCCGCTACAAGGGCTACACCGCCTCGTTCGCCGGCTTCGCGCCCGCCGACAGCCCGCGCGTCACCGTGTACTGCGCCATCCAGAACCCCACCAAGGGCAGCTACTTCGGCGGCCAGATCTGCGGACCCATCTACAAGAAGGTCATGGAGTTCGCCCTCAAGACCCTCCGGATCGCCCCCACCGGCACCGCCCCCGCCGGACTGCCGGTCACCTTCGAACCGGGCCCGCAGCCCGCACCGCAGCCCAGTACCCGGCCAGGCCCGCAGCCCGGCCAGTGAACCCGCCGCCCAGCCAGAAAAGCGTGAGGCACCATCAGTGACAACGATCACCCCCAAACCCGGGAACCAGTCGGCCACCGGCCCCGCGGCCGGGACCTCGCTTCGCGACGGGGCCACCGCGCCCGGTACGCTCACCGCCGTGTCCCACGCTGATCAGCCCAGAACCACCCGGAAAGACGCCCCGGCAGCGCCGCCGGGAGCGCCCCGCCCCGTGTCCGTGCGCCCCACCCCGCTGCCCGAGCTCGCGGCCCTGGTGGACCTCGAAGCCGCCGGCGAGCCGACGGGTCCGCGGATCACCGGCATCACGCACGACTCCCGTGCGGTGCGCCCCGGCGACCTCTACGCGGCCCTCCCCGGCGCCAAGGCGCACGGCGCGGACTTCGCGGCCCAGGCGGCCGCCCTCGGCGCCGCCGCCGTGCTGACCGATCCCGCCGGCGCCGAACGCGCCGCGGCGACCGGACTGCCGGTGCTCGCCGTCGCCGACCCGCGCGCCCGCATGGGAGAGCTCGCCGCCGCGATCTACGGCCGGCCGGGCGAGGCCCTCCTCCAGCTCGGCATCACCGGCACCTCCGGCAAGACCACCACCGCGTACCTGGTCGAGGGCGGCCTGCGCGCCGCCGGCTGGGCCACCGGCCTCGTCGGCACCGTCGAGATGCGCATCGGCGACGAACGCATCAAGTCCGAGCGCACCACCCCCGAGGCCACCGACCTCCAGGCCCTGTTCGCCGTCATGCGCGAACGCGGGGTCGAGGCCGTGGCCATGGAGGTCTCCAGCCACGCACTCGTGCTCGGCCGGGTCGACGGCTGCGTCTTCGACGTCGCCGTCTTCAACAACCTGAGCCCGGAACACATGGAGTTCCACTCCGACATGGAGGACTACTTCCAGGCCAAGGCGCAGCTCTTCACCGAGCGCCGCGCCCGCCTCGGAGTGGTGAACGCCGACGACGAGTACGGCCGCCGCCTCGCCAAGGAGGCGACGATCCCGATCGTCACCTTCTCGGCCACGGGCGACCCGGCCGCCGACTGGCGCGCCGAGGACGTGGTCCTGGGGGCCGCCGACTCCACGCTGACCCTCGTCGGCCCGGACGGACAGCGCGTACGCGCCACCGCGCCGCTGCCCGGCCCGTTCAACGTCGCCAACACCGTCGCCGCGATCGTCACCCTCGCCGCCGCCGGCATCGACCCGCAGACCGCCGCCGACGGCGTCGCCGCGGTCCCCGGGGTGCCCGGCCGGCTGGAACGCGTCGACGCGGGACAACCGTTCCTCGCCGTCGTCGACTACGCCCACAAGACCGACGCCGTCGAATCGGTGCTGCGCGCCCTGCGCGAGGTCACCGAGGGCCGGCTGCACATCGTGCTCGGCTGCGGCGGCGACCGCGACACCACCAAGCGGGCCCCGATGGGCGCCGCGGCCGCGCGGTTCGCCGACGTCGCCGTGCTCACCTCCGACAACCCGCGCTCCGAGGACCCCCTCGCCATCCTGGCCGCGATGTTCGAGGGCGCCGTGTCCGTGCCCCCCGCCGAACGCGGCGCCGTCCTCGTCGACGCCGACCGGGCCGCGGCCATCGCCGCGGCCGTCGCGAGCGCCCGGCCCGGTGACACGGTGCTGGTCGCGGGCAAGGGCCACGAACAGGGCCAGGACACCGCGGGCGTCGTACGCCCCTTCGACGACCGCGAGGTCCTGCGCGCGGCCATCGAGGCGCGCACCGAGGCCCCGCACCACGCAACCACGCAGGCCGAGGTGAACCAGTGATCGCCCTTTCCCTCGCCGAGATCGCCGACATCACCGGCGGGCGGCCCCACGACATACCGGATCCGGCGGTGCGGATCAGCGGGGCCGTGGTCATCGACTCCCGTCAGGTGGAGGCCGGCAGCCTGTTCGCCGCCTTCCAGGGCGAGCACGTCGACGGCCACGACTACGCGGAGCGCGCGGTCGCGGCCGGCGCCACCGCCGTCCTCGCCGCCCGCCCCGTCGGCGTACCCGCGATCGTCGTCCCCGACGTGGAGAAGGCGCTCGGCGCCCTCGCCCGCGCCGTCGTCGAACGCCTCGGCACCGACGTGGTGGCCCTGACCGGCTCGGCCGGCAAGACCTCCACCAAGGACCTCATCGCCCAGGTGCTGCAACAGCACGCACCCACCGTGTGGACGCCCGACTCCCTCAACAACGAGATCGGCCTGCCGCTCACCGCCCTCAAGGCCACCGAGGACACCCGGCACCTGGTGCTGGAGATGGGTGCCCGCGGGATCGGCCACATCGCCTACCTCACCGGCCTGACCCCGCCGCGCATCGGCCTGGTCCTCAACGTCGGCACCGCCCACATCGGGGAGTTCGGCGGCCGCGAGCAGATCGCCCAGGCCAAGGGCGAACTGGTCGAGGCCCTGCCGTCCGAGGCCGACGGGGGCGTCGCCGTCCTGAACGCCGACGACCCGCTCGTGCGCGCCATGTCCGCCCGCACGAAGGCCCGTACGGTCCTCTTCGGCGAGGCCGAGGACGCCGACGTCCGGGCCACGGACGTACGGATGACGGCCGGGGGAACGCCCGCCTTCACACTCCACACACCCTCCGGGTGCGGCGATGTGACCTTGCGGCTGTACGGTGAGCACCACGTGTCGAACGCGCTCGCCGCGGCCGCCGTCGCCCATGTACTGGGCATGTCCACTCCGGAGATCGCCACCGCGCTCTCCGGGGCGGGCACGTTGTCCCGGTGGCGGATGGAGGTCACCGAGCGAGCGGACGGCGTGACGATCGTCAACGACGCCTACAACGCGAACCCCGAGTCCATGCGGGCCGCTCTGCGCGCGCTTGCCGCGATGGGCGGCTCCGCGAGGGCCGACGGGGGACGCACGTGGGCGGTGCTCGGTCCCATGGCCGAGTTGGGTGACGCATCGCTGGCCGAGCACGACGCGGTGGGACGGCTCGCCGTCCGGCTCAACGTGAGCAGGCTCGTCGCAGTCGGGGGCAGGGAAGCGTCCTGGCTGCAACTGGGCGCATATAACGAGGGTTCGTGGGGTGAGGAGTCGGTGCTCGTGTCCGACGCGCAGGCGGCGGTCGACCTGTTGCGCAGTGAACTGCGCCCGGGTGACGTCGTGCTGGTGAAGGCTTCCAGGTCGATCGGCCTGGAGCGGGTCGCGCTTGCGTTGCTGGAGCGCGAGGGCGAGGTCGCCGACCGATGAGGCAGATTCTCTTCGCCGGTGTGATCGGTCTGTTCCTGACCCTCATCGGCACCCCTCTCCTGATCAAGCTGCTGGCCCGCAAGGGCTACGGCCAGTTCATCCGCGACGACGGCCCCCGCGGCCACGCCGGGAAGAAGGGCACACCCACCATGGGTGGCATCTCCTTCATCCTGGCGACGCTCATCGCGTACGCCCTGACGAAGGTCATCACCGGGGAAGAGGTGAGCTTCTCCGGACTGCTCGTCCTCTTCCTGATGGCCGGCATGGGACTGGTCGGCTACCTCGACGACTACATCAAGATCGTCAAGAGGCGCTCGCTCGGTCTGCGGGCCAAGGCCAAGATGTCCGGCCAGCTGATCGTCGGCATCGCCTTCGCGGTGCTCGCCCTCCAGTTCAAGGACTCGAAGGGGCTGACCCCGGCCTCGACCAAGCTGTCGTTCGTCACGGACTTCGGCTGGGCGCTCGGTCCGGTGCTGTTCGTCGTCTGGGCCCTGTTCATGATCCTGGCGATGTCCAACGGCGTGAACCTGACCGACGGCCTGGACGGACTGGCCACCGGCGCCGCCGTGATGGTCTTCGGCGCCTACACCTTCATCGGCGTCTGGCAGTACCAGGAGTCCTGCGCCAACGCGCAGACCCTGACCAACCCGGCCGCCTGCTTCGAGGTGCGCGACCCGCTGGACCTCGCGGTCGTCGCCTCCGCCCTCATGGGAGCCTGCTTCGGCTTCCTGTGGTGGAACACCTCGCCCGCCAAGATCTTCATGGGTGACACCGGTTCGCTGGCGCTCGGCGGCGCGCTCGCCGGCCTCGCCATCTGCTCCCGCACGGAGTTCCTGATGGCCCTCCTCGGCGGCCTCTTCGTGCTCATCACGATGTCGGTCGTCATCCAGGTCGGCTCCTTCAAGCTGACCGGCAAGCGTGTCTTCCGGATGGCGCCACTCCAGCACCACTTCGAACTCAAGGGGTGGTCCGAGGTCCTCGTGGTGGTCCGCTTCTGGATCATCCAGGGCATGTGCGTGATCGTGGGTCTCGGTCTCTTCTACGCGGGATGGGCAGCCGACAAGTGACCTCCTGGCACGGCAAGAACATCACCGTCGCCGGCCTCGGCGTGAGCGGCATCAGTGCCGCCCGCGCCCTGGCCGGCCTCGGCGCTTCGGTGACCGTCGTCGACGGCGGCGACAGCGAGGGCCACCGGGCCCGGGCGGCGGAGCTGGAGGCGGCGGGCATCTCCGTGCGCCTCGCGGACGCCACGACCCTGCCCGAGGGCACCGATCTGGTCGTCACCTCGCCCGGCTGGAAGCCCGACAGCCCGTTGTTCGCCGCGGCCGCCGAGGTCGGTGTCGAGGTCGTCGGGGACGTGGAGATCGCCTGGCTCCTGCGGGGCCCCGACGCGGCCCCCTGGCTCGCGATCACCGGCACCAACGGCAAGACGACGACCACCCAGATGCTCGCGTCGATCCTGCGGGCCGCGGGTCTCAAGACCGCGGCCGTCGGCAACATCGGCACCCCGATCATCGACGTGGTGACCGGCGGCGAGGCGTACGACGTCCTCGCCGTCGAGCTCTCCAGCTACCAGCTCCACTGGGCGCCCTCCGTGCGCGCCCACTCGGCGGCCGTCCTCAACCTGGCCCCCGACCACCTCGACTGGCACGGCTCGATGGAGGCGTACGCCGCCGACAAGGGCCGCATCTACGAGGGCAACACGGTGGCCTGCGTCTACAACGTCGCCGACCGGGCCACCGAGGACCTCGTCGTGGAAGCCGACGTCGAGGAGGGCTGCCGGGCGATCGGCTTCACCCTCGGCGCCCCCGGCCCCTCCATGCTGGGCGTGGTCGACGGGATCCTGGTGGACCGGGCCTTCGTGGAGAACCGGCAGAAGAACGCCCAGGAACTCGCGCAGGTCGAGGACGTCAACCCGCCCGCCCCGCACAACATCGCCAACGCGCTCGCCGCGGCGGCCCTGGCCCGCGCCTTCGGCGTCGAACCGCGCGCGGTCCGCGACGGCCTGCGGGACTTCCGGCCGGACGCCCACCGGGTCGCGCACGTGGACGAGGTGGACGGGGTCACGTACATCGACGACTCCAAGGCCACCAACACCCACGCGGCGGAGGCCTCCCTGGCGGCCTTCGAGCCGGTCGTGTGGATCGCCGGCGGCCTCGCCAAGGGCGCGACCTTCGACGAGCTCGTGCGGAAGTCGGCCGCGCGTCTGCGGGCCGTGGTCCTGATGGGTGCCGACCGGGCCCTGATCGCGGACGCGCTGGCGCGACACGCCCCGCAGGTACCCGTCGTGGACCTCGACCGGACCGACACTGGGGCGATGCTCGCGGCGGTCCGGGAAGCGGCCCGTCTCGCCGAGCGCGGCGACACGGTCCTGCTGGCACCTGCCTGTGCCTCGATGGACATGTTCGCGAACTACAACGAGCGTGGGGACGCATTCGCCGACGCGGTGCGCGAACTGGCCGCCGAGAGCGCCTAGGTCGAACCAGGGCAGGTGTCCTTCCCGACCGGCTGCTCGCCTCGCACGAGTGGAGGGGAAGATCACAGATGCCGGCCAAGCAAGTACTGCCGGGGCGGCGGCCGTCCGCGGCGAAGGCCGTCAAGGCCGTCAAGGCGCAGGGGCGCAAGCGCCCGGTGATCGGTGGGAAGCGGCCCGGCGGGCGGGGGCCGCTCGCCGGGCTCCGGCGTACGCAACAGCAGTTGCGCAAAGCCTGGGACCGTCCGCTCACGGCGTATTACCTGATCTTCGGCAGCTCGCTGTTGATCACCGTGCTCGGCCTCGTGATGGTCTACTCGGCCTCCATGATCAAGGCGCTCCAGCTCGGCCTGGGAGACGCGTACTTCTTCAAGAAGCAGTTCCTCGCGGCCGTCATCGGCGCCGTCCTGCTGCTGGCCGCCTCCCGCATGCCCGTCAAGCTCCACCGGGCCCTGTCCTACCCGGTGCTGGCCGGGACCCTCTTCCTGATGGTCCTGGTACAGCTCCCCGGGATAGGAGTGTCGATCAACGGCAACCGGAACTGGCTCTCCCTGGGCGGCCCGTTCATGCTCCAGCCCAGCGAGTTCGGCAAACTGGCGCTGATCCTGTGGGGGGCCGACCTGCTGGCCCGCAAGGGCGACAAGGGGCTGCTGAGCCAGTGGAAGCACCTGCTGGTGCCGCTGGTCCCGGTCGCCTTCCTGCTGCTCGGACTCATCATGCTCGGCGGCGACATGGGCACCGCGATGATTCTCGGGGCCATCCTCTTCGGCCTGCTCTGGCTGGCGGGCGCGCCCACCCGGATGTTCGTGGGCGTTCTCGCGTTCGCGGGTGTGATCATCGCACTGCTGATCAGGACGAGTCCGCACCGGATGGACCGGCTCGCCTGCCTCGGTGCGACAGAACCGGGCAAGAACGACCTTTGCTGGCAGGCCGTCCACGGAACCTACGCCCTCGCGTCCGGGGGATGGTTCGGTTCCGGGCTGGGTGCCAGTGTGGAAAAATGGGGCCAACTACCGGAAGCCCACACCGACTTCATCTTCGCCATCACCGGCGAGGAACTGGGTCTGGCGGGGACGCTGTCGGTGCTCGCCCTGTTCGCGGCTCTAGGCTATGCGGGTATCCGCGTGGCCGGACGCACGGAGGACCCCTTCGTACGGTATGCCGCGGGAGGCGTGACCACATGGATCACGGCGCAGGCCGTGATCAATATCGGTGCGGTGCTCGGCCTGTTGCCGATCGCCGGGGTCCCGCTCCCGCTGTTCTCCTACGGAGGGTCGGCCCTGCTGCCGACCATGTTCGCGGTCGGACTGCTCATCGCCTTCGCGCGTGAGGAGCCGGCGGCGCGCGCGGCACTCGCGATGCGGCAGCCGAAGACCGGCCGGCCGCGGATCGGGCTGAGATGGAAGTCGATGAGACGGCGCGTCAAGAAGCGTCCGTCCGGAGAGCGGTGAATTTCGGTGCATGTCGTACTCGCCGGTGGGGGGACCGCCGGCCACATCGAGCCGGCGCTCGCCCTCGCGGACGCCCTGCGCAGGCAGGACCCTTCAGTGGGCATCACCGCCCTCGGCACGGAGCGCGGACTGGAAACCCGCCTGGTGCCGGAACGCGGCTACGAGCTGGGCCTGATCCCCGCCGTACCGTTGCCCCGCAAGCCCACCCCTGAGCTGATCACCGTCCCGGGACGGCTGCGCGGCACCATCAAGGCGGCCGAGGAGATCCTCACGCGCACCAAGGCCGACTGCGTGGTCGGCTTCGGCGGCTACGTGGCGCTGCCCGGCTACCTGGCCGCCAAGCGGCTCGGGGTGCCGATCATCGTCCACGAGGCCAACGCCCGGCCCGGACTGGCCAACAAGATCGGCTCCCGGTACGCGCACGCCGTCGCCGTGTCCACCCCGGACAGCAAGCTGCGGGGGGCCCGCTACGTGGGCATCCCGCTGCGACGGTCCATCTCGACCCTGGACCGGGCCGCCGTGCGCCCCGAGGCGCGCGCCGCGTTCGGCCTGGACCCCAACCTGCCGACGCTGCTGGTCTCCGGCGGCTCGCAGGGCGCACGGCGCCTCAACGAGGTGATCCAGCAGGTCGCTCCGACCCTCCAGCGCTCCGGGATCCAGATCCTGCACGCCGTCGGGCCGAAGAACGAACTGCCGCGTGTCGACAACATGCCCGGGATGCCGCCTTATGTGCCGGTACCGTACGTGGACCGGATGGATCTCGCGTACGCCGCCGCCGACATGATGCTGTGCCGCGCGGGTGCGATGACCGTCGCCGAACTCTCCGCCGTCGGGCTGCCCGCCGCCTACGTACCGTTGCCGATCGGCAACGGTGAACAGCGGCTCAACGCCCAGCCGGTGGTCAAGGCCGGTGGCGGCCTGCTCGTGGACGACGCGGAGCTGACGCCCGAATGGGTGCTCAGTCAGGTCCTCCCGGTGCTCGCCGACCCGCACCGCCTCTACGAGATGTCCCGCGCCGCCGCCGAGTTCGGCCGCCGGGACGCCGACGACCTGCTCGTCGGCCTGGTCTACGAGGCCATCGCCGCACGCAGAGCCCGCTGAGGCGGGAGCACTGACCCAGGAGGCACAGGAGTGGCCGGAGCGACGACCGCACAGCGCGGGACACCCGGTTCCGACGGGGACGCCC
This sequence comes from Streptomyces sp. NBC_00513, assembly GCF_041431415.1. Taxonomy (GTDB): domain Bacteria; phylum Actinomycetota; class Actinomycetes; order Streptomycetales; family Streptomycetaceae; genus Streptomyces. The sequence continues at coordinate 2,398,487 of NZ_CP107845.1, read as the reverse complement.
GCAAGGGCAGGAACCCCGGCCCTCCCAAGCCGGGCAGGCGTCCCAAGCCGTCGAAGGGATCCGGCCCGCGGGGGCCCGGCGTCAAACGGCGCCGGGTCCTCGTACTGGCCTCCCTGGCCGGCGCGGTGCTCCTCGCCGCCGGCGGCACCTGGGTGCTCTACGGGTCCTCCTGGCTCCGCGTCGAGAAGGTCACCTCCACCGGCACCGAGGTGCTCACGTCACGGCAGGTGGTGTCGGCCGCGGCCGTCCCGGTCGGCGCGCCGCTGGTGAGCATCGACACGGACGAGATCGCGAGCCGGCTGCGCGAGCGGCTGCCCCGCATCGATTCGGTCGATGTGACGCGGTCGTGGCCGCGTGGAATCAGCCTGAAAGTGACGGAACGCAAACCCGTGCTGCTCATCAAGAAGGGCACGGACTTCGTCGAAGTGGACTCTTCGGGTGTGCGATTCGACACGGTTGCGAAAGCACCCGGAGGCGTTCCCGTCCTCGAATTGGCAGCGGAACGGTCACCCAGCGCCCGTCGTTTCGACGAGCAGCGGCTGCTGCGCGAGGCGGTGGACATCGCGGGCGGCCTCCCCGAGGCCGTCGCGAAGGAGACGTTGCAGGTCAGGGTGGAGTCGTACGACTCGGTCGTGCTGGCGCTCACCAAGGGGCGAACCGTGGTGTGGGGAAGCGGCGAACTGGGTGAAGCGAAAGGGCGGGCGCTGACCGCCCTGCTGAAGGCCTCGCCCAAGGCTGACCACTTCGACGTGAGTGTCCCCACCGCCCCGGCGGTGTCCGGGAGTTGACGTCGAGTCGAACAGCGACGCACCCTGGTTGGCCAGCGATACGGGTGATCACATAGGGTGAAAAGAAAAACGGGAGGTTCGGCGTGTTCGTTGAACACGCGCTACTTGTCGACTTAGTGTCCTGTTCGGAGAGTCCAAGGAACAGACACACTCATAACCCTAAACTTCAGGGTTAGGGTTCGGGTCGGCGTGTACGAACCGGCCCAATTTCGGCATCAGTCGTCGCAACGCAGGCCCGCGAGGCGGCGACACGTAACTCGAGGCGAGAGGCCTTCGACGTGGCAGCACCGCAGAACTACCTCGCAGTCATCAAGGTCATCGGTGTCGGCGGCGGTGGTGTCAATGCCATCAACCGAATGATCGAGGTCGGTCTCAAGGGCGTCGAGTTCATCGCCATCAACACGGACGCCCAAGCGCTGTTGATGAGCGACGCCGACGTCAAGCTCGACGTCGGCCGTGAACTCACCCGGGGCCTCGGCGCCGGCGCCAACCCGGCCGTCGGCCGGAAGGCGGCAGAGGACCACCGCGAGGAGATCGAGGAGGTCCTCAAGGGGGCCGACATGGTCTTCGTCACCGCCGGTGAAGGCGGCGGAACCGGCACGGGCGGCGCACCTGTCGTCGCCAACATCGCGCGCTCCCTGGGAGCCCTGACGATCGGTGTGGTCACCCGACCGTTCACCTTCGAGGGCCGGCGCCGCGCGAACCAGGCGGAGGACGGCATCGCCGAGCTCCGCGAAGAGGTCGACACCCTCATCGTCATCCCCAACGACCGCCTGCTGTCCATCTCGGACCGCCAGGTCAGCGTGCTCGACGCCTTCAAGTCGGCCGACCAGGTCCTGCTGTCCGGCGTCCAGGGCATCACCGATCTCATCACCACCCCCGGCCTGATCAACCTCGACTTCGCGGACGTCAAGTCCGTGATGTCCGAGGCCGGCTCCGCCCTCATGGGCATCGGCTCGGCCCGCGGCGACGACCGCGCCGTGGCCGCGGCCGAGATGGCGATCTCCTCGCCCCTGCTGGAGGCGTCCATCGACGGCGCCCGCGGCGTGCTGCTCTCCATCTCCGGTGGCTCGGACCTCGGTCTCTTCGAGATCAACGAGGCCGCGCAGCTGGTGAGCGAGGCCGCGCACCCCGAGGCGAACATCATCTTCGGCGCCGTCATCGACGACGCGCTCGGTGACGAGGTGCGGGTCACCGTCATCGCCGCCGGGTTCGACGGAGGACAGCCCCCGGCCCGCCGGGACAACGTCATCGGCGCGGCCTCCACCAAGCGCGAGGAGCCGGCCCCGGCACCGGTCCGCGCCGCCGAGCCGGTCCGCCCGGCCTTCGGCGGGCTCGGCTCGGTCACCCCGCGTGAGGAGCCCCAGGCTCCGGTCGAGCCGGAGCCGGCGAACGAGTTCCCGCCGCCGGCCCACGTCCCGACGGCCCGTCCGTACCAGGACAGCCCGGCGGAAGAGCTGGATGTCCCGGACTTCTTGAAGTGATCCTGGGACAGCACGACGAGAACGGCGCGCACTTCGCCTTCACCGACAGGTGGGGCGGGGTGAGCGCCGTTCCGTACGAGGAGCTCAATCTCGGCGGCGCGGTCGGAGACGACCCGGCCGCCGTTCGCGCGAACCGGGCGACCGCGGCGAAGTCCCTCGGCCTCGCTCCCGACCTGGTGATCTGGATGAACCAGGTGCACGGTCGGGACGTCGCGGTGGTGGACGGCCCGTGGGACGCCGACCGGGAGGCGATCCCCTCGGTGGACGCGGTGGTGACCGCCCGTCGCGGACTGGCCCTGGCGGTGCTCACGGCCGACTGCGTGCCGGTCCTGCTGGCCGACCCGGTCGCCGGGATCGCGGGAGCGGCCCACGCGGGGCGGCCCGGGCTGGTCGCCGGAGTGGTGCCCGCCGCCGTCGAGGCGATGATCGCCCTCGGGGCCGACCCCGGACGGCTGGTCGCCCGTACGGGACCGGCGGTCTGCGGCCGCTGCTACGAAGTGCCCGCCGAGATGCGGGACGCGGTCGCGGAAGTGGTGCCGGCGGCATGGGCCGAGACGAGCTGGGGGACACCGGCCGTGGACGTGGTCGCCGGCGTGCACGCACAGTTGGCGCGGGCGGGGGTGGCGAACGCCGACCGCTCCCCGGTCTGCACACTGGAGTCACGGGACCACTTCTCGTACCGCCGTGACCGGGTGACCGGGCGGCTTGCCGGATATGTCTGGTTGGACTGAGGGATGACGGATCGTAAGGCCGAGCTCGCGGCGAACCTCGCGCGGGTCGAGGAGCGCATCGCGGCGGCGTGCGCGGCGGCGGGGCGGGAACGGGAGGAGGTGACCCTCATCGTGGTCACCAAGACCTACCCGGCGAGCGACGTACGACTGCTGGCGGACCTGGGTGTCCGTCATGTTGCGGAAAATCGTGACCAGGACGCCGCCCCCAAGGCCGCGGCCTGCGCGGACCTGGCGCTCGACTGGCATTTCGTGGGCCAGTTGCAGACGAACAAAGTCCGTTCCGTGGCGGGATACGCGCGAGTGGTGCAGTCGGTCGACCGGCCGAAACTGGTCACCGCGCTCTCGGTGGCCGCCACGGCCGCCGGACGGGAACTCGGCTGCCTCGTGCAGATCGCCCTCGACGCCGAGTCGGGGGAGCGGGGGGCCCGGGGCGGGACGGCGCCGGACCTCCTCCCGGAGTTGGCGGACCTCGTGGCGGCGGCGCCGGGACTGCGGATCGACGGCCTCATGACCGTGGCCCCGCTGGCGGGGCCGTACGCGGGTCGCGAACAGGCCGCCTTCGCGCGGCTGATGGAATTGTCATCCAGCCTGCGCGCCGACCATCCTGCTGCCACGATGGTGTCGGCGGGAATGAGCGCCGACCTGGAACAGGCGGTGCTGGCGGGTGCGACACATGTACGCGTCGGCACTGCGGTACTCGGCGCGAGACCCCGGCTCGGGTAACGTCGCGAAGAAAGTCGGACCACAGCAGAAAATATGGTCATTTCCGCAGATGAGCGGACAGACCACGTGGATCGCGGGCAGTTGGTGACTTTGGTGACACAGCGACTTTGGTGGCACGGCGACACCTGCGACAGGGCGATCCACCACAGAGCGGAGGACTCGGAGAATGGCCGGCGCGATGCGCAAGATGGCGGTCTACCTCGGCCTCGTGGAGGACGACCGGTACGACAACCCGGGGTACGACCCCGATGACGAGTTCGAACCCGAGCCGGAGCCGGAGCGGGATCGCCGGCGTCAGCAGCCCGCGCACCAACCGCCCGTAACGGACGAACCGGTACGAGCAGTACAGCCCCCGGCACAGCGGGAACCCATCCCGATGCCGGTGGAAAACGGACGTCCGGCGCGAATTGCCCCCGTGGCGTCCATCACACCTGACCGCACCAACCTGGAGAAGAACGCACCCGTGATCATGCCCAAGGTCGTCTCCGAGCGGGAGCCGTACCGCATCACGACGCTGCACCCCCGGACCTACAACGAGGCCCGTACCATCGGGGAACACTTCCGTGAGGGCACTCCGGTGATCATGAACCTCACGGAGATGGACGACACCGACGCGAAGCGTCTGGTCGACTTCGCGGCCGGCCTCGTCTTCGGTCTGCACGGCAGCATTGAACGCGTGACGCAGAAGGTGTTCCTGCTGTCTCCTGCTAACGTCGATGTCACGGCGGAGGACAAGGCCCGCATCGCGGAGGGCGGGTTCTTCAACCAAAGCTAGACCGATCCGTCAGACACGGGGCCGGGAACAGAGCGGGAGCAGGGGAGAGGGAAGCGCGGGATGGGCATCGCAATGGAAGTGGTCTACATCGCGCTGTCGTGTTTTCTGGGCATCCTGATCTTCCGACTGGTCATGGACTATGTGTTCCAGTTCGCACGTTCATGGACACCCGGCAAGGCGATGGTGGTCGTTCTGGAGGCCACCTACACCGCCACCGACCCACCACTCAAGCTTCTTCGGCGTTTCATTCCGCCGTTGCGTCTCGGGGGCGTGGCACTCGACCTGTCCTTCTTCGTTCTGATGATCATCGTTTACATCCTGATCACTTTCGCGCGCGCTGGTGCGAGCGGCCAGTGAACGATGTGCTTCCCCGCGAACCCGGGGACAGTCCCGATACGGTCTTGCCGACTGCCGACGACTACGTAGAGGTGAAGAAGACATGCCGCTGACTCCCGAGGACGTGCGGAACAAGCAGTTCACGACCGTCCGCCTGCGAGAAGGCTATGACGAGGACGAGGTCGACGCCTTCCTCGACGAGGTCGAGTCCGAACTGACGCGCCTGCTGCGCGAGAACGAGGACCTGCGCGCCAAGCTGGCCGCCGCCACACGCGCCGCCGCGCAGAACCAGCAGCAACAGGGCATGCGCAAGCCCGAACCCCAGGACCAGCGTGGCCCCGGTGGGCCCGGCGCACCCGTGCCCGCGGCCATATCCGGCCCGCCGCAGCAGCAGCAGCCGCAGATGGGCCCGCCCCAGCTGCCCGGCGGTCAGCCGCAGTTGCCCCCCGGCCCCGGTGGACAGGGCCAGCAGGGTCCCGGCCCGATGGGCGGCCCCATGCAGCAGCACAACATGGGTGGCCAGCAGCAGATGGGCCAGCCGCAGCAGATGCAGCAGCCCCAGCAGATGCAGCAGATGCAGCAGCAGTCCATGGGCGGCCAGAACCCGCTCGGCCAGCCGATGGGCCAGCAGATGCAGCCGATGGGGCAGCAGATGCAGCCCATGGGCCAGCAGATGCACCAGCAGCACCAGCAGCTTCCGCAGCAGGGCCCCGGTGGCGACAGCGCCGCCCGCGTCCTGTCGCTCGCGCAGCAGACCGCCGACCAGGCCATCGCGGAGGCCCGTTCCGAGGCCAACAAGATCGTCGGCGAGGCCCGTTCGCGCGCCGAGGGTCTGGAGCGGGACGCCCGTGCCAAGGCCGACGCGCTGGAGCGGGACGCGCAGGAGAAGCACCGCGTCGCGATGGGCTCCTTGGAGTCCGCCCGCGCCACGCTGGAGCGCAAGGTCGAGGACCTGCGAGGCTTCGAGCGTGAGTACCGTACGCGCCTGAAGTCCTACCTGGAGTCCCAGCTGCGTCAGCTGGAGACCCAGGCCGACGACTCGCTGGCCCCGCCGCGCAACCCGGCCGGTCCCGCGCTGCCGCCGTCGCCGTCCATGGCTCCGGCCGGTGCGATGGGGCAGTCGATGGGTGGCCCGTCCCCCATGGGCGGTCCCTCCCCGATGGGTGGCCCGTCCCCGATGAGCGGCCCGTCCTACGGTGGCCAGCAGCAGATGTCCCCGGCGATGACCCAGCCGATGGCTCCGGTGCGGCCTGCTGCTCCGCAGCCGATGCAGGCGCCGTCGCCGATGCGTGGCTTCCTGATCGACGAGGACGACAACTAGGCGCCGCCGCCGCGTCTGTCGGCAGTCTCTCGGGCCGGGCCCGGTTCCCCTCAGGGGGTACCGGGCCCGGCCCGTTTGCGTTTCCGTGTCCGGGCCGGTGCCGGTGCTCTGGGGCGGGGCGGGGGCGCTGCGCGGGGCCGGGTCCCTGGGCTCCGCCCAGACCCGCGCCTCAAACGCCGGCGGGGCTGGAGAGTGCCGGCGGAGCCGGGGGTGTTCGGCGGGGCGGGACCCCCCGGGGCTCCGCCCCGGACCCCGCGCCTCAAACGCCGGCGGGGCTGGAGGTGTCCCGGCGGGGCTGGAGAGTGCCGGCGGGGCTGGAGGGGCCGGCGGGGCTGGAGAGTGCCGGCGGGGCTGGGGGTGTTCGGCGGGGAGGGGAAAGGCGACGGCCCGCGGCTCCCGGGTGGGGGGCGCGGGCCGTCGGGGTGGGGTGGGGTTACGCCTTGCGGAGGCGGAACGTCAGGCCGAGGGGTTCGTCCGTGAACGGGTCGCCGTAGGACGCGTCGGCCTCGCCGGTCGCGAAGTCCGTGGCCAGGACCTCCTCCGCGATGAGCTCCGCGTGGTCCGTCAGGGCCGTCACGAGCTCCGGGTCCGCCGAGGACCACCGCAGGGCGATCCGGTCCGCCACGTCCAGACCGGAGTTCTTCCGGGCCTCCTGGATCAGGCGGATCGCGTCGCGGGCCAGGCCCGCCAGCCGCAACTCCGGGGTGATCTCCAGGTCCAGGGCGACGGTCGCCCCGGAATCGGACGCCACCGACCAGCCCTCGCGCGGGGTCTCGGTGATGATGACCTCCTCCGGGGTGAGGGTCACGGTCTCGCCGTTCACCTCGACCGAGGCCTCACCGGAGCGCAGGGCCAGCGAGAGCCCCGCCGCGTCCGCCGCGGCCACGGCCTTGGCGACGTCCTGCACGCCCTTGCCGAACCGCTTGCCGAGCGCACGGAAGTTGGCCTTCGCCGTCGTGTCCACGAGGGACCCGCCGACCTCGGACAGGGAGGCCAGCGAGGAGACGTTCAGCTCCTCCGTGATCTGGGCCCGGAGCTCCGGGGTCAGGGCGTCGAAACCGGTCGCGCCGACCAGGGCCCGGGACAGCGGCTGGCGGGTCTTGACGCCCGACTCCGCGCGGGTCGCGCGGCCCAGCTCCACCAGGCGGCGGACCAACAGCATCTGCCGCGACAGCTCCGGGTCGATCGCGGTGGTGTCCGCGGTCGGCCACGTCGAGAGGTGGACGGACTCCGGGGCGTCCGGGGTGACCGGGACGACCATGTCCTGCCAGACCCGCTCCGTGATGAAGGGGGTGAGCGGGGCCAACAGCCGGGTCACCGTCTCCACCACGTCGTGGAGGGTGCGCAGGGCCGCCTTGTCGCCCTGCCAGAAGCGGCGGCGCGAGCGGCGGACGTACCAGTTCGACAGGTCGTCCACGAAGGACGACAGAAGCTTGCCGGCGCGCTGGGTGTCGTAGGACTCCATCGCCTCCGTGACCTCGGAGGTGAGGGTGTGCAGCTCGGAGAGCAGCCAGCGGTCCAGGACCGTGCGGTCCGCGGGCGCCGGGTCGGCCGCCGACGGCGCCCAGTTCGACGTGCGGGCGTACAGGGCCTGGAAGGCCACCGTGTTCCAGTACGTGAGGAGCGTCTTGCGGACGACCTCCTGGATCGTGCCGTGGCCCACGCGCCGGGCCGCCCACGGGGAGCCGCCGGCCGCCATGAACCAGCGCACGGCGTCCGCGCCGTGCTGGTCCATCAGCTGGATCGGTTCGAGGGTGTTGCCCAGGTGCTTGGACATCTTGCGGCCGTCCTCGGCGAGGATGTGCCCCAGGCAGACCACGTTCTCGTAGGAGGACTTGTCGAAGACGAGGGTGCCGACCGCCATCAGCGTGTAGAACCACCCGCGCGTCTGGTCGATGGCCTCCGAGATGAACTGCGCCGGGTAGCGCTTCTCGAAGATCTCCTTGTTCTTGTGCGGGTAGCCCCACTGCGCGAACGGCATCGAACCCGAGTCGTACCAGGCGTCGATGACCTCCGGGACGCGCACGGCTTCGAGGGAGCAGCCCTCGTGCGTGCAGGTGAAGGTGATGTCGTCGATGTACGGGCGGTGCGGGTCCAGGCCCGACTGGTCGGTGCCGGACAGCTCGCCCAGCTCGGCGCGGGAACCGACGCAGGTGAGGTGGTTCTCCTCGCAGCGCCAGATCGGCAGCGGCGTGCCCCAGTAGCGGTTCCGGGAGAGCGCCCAGTCGATGTTGTTGTTCAGCCAGTCGCCGAAGCGGCCCTGCTTCACCGAGTCCGGGAACCAGTTCGTCTTCTCGTTCTCCCGCAGCATCGCGTCCTTGACGGCGGTGGTGCGGATGTACCAGGACGGCTGCGCGTAGTAGAGCAGCGCGGTGTGGCAGCGCCAGCAGTGCGGGTAGCTGTGCTCGTAGGCGATGTGCTTGAAGAGCAGGCCGCGCGCGTCGAGGTCGGCGGTCAGCTTCTCGTCGGCCTTCTTGAAGAAGACGCCGCCGACGAGCGGGACGTCCTCCTCGAAGGTGCCGTCGGGGCGGACCGGGTTCACGACCGGCAGGCCGTAGGCGCGGCAGACCGCGAGGTCGTCGGCGCCGAAGGCGGGGGACTGGTGGACCAGACCGGTGCCGTCCTCGGTCGTGACGTACTCGGCGTTCACGACGTAGTGGGCGGGCTCCGGGAACTCGACGAGGTCGAAGGGGCGCCGGTACGTCCAGCGCTCCATCTCCTTGCCGGTGAAGGTCTCGCCGGTGGCCTCCCAGCCCTCGCCGAGGGACTTCTCCAGCAGCGGCTCGGCGACGACGAGGCGCTCCTCGCCGTTGGTGGCGACGACGTACGTGACCTCGGGGTGCGTGGCGACGGCCGTGTTGGACACCAGGGTCCACGGGGTCGTCGTCCACACAAGCAGCGCGGCGTCGCCCGCGAGGGGGCCGGAGGTCAGCGGGAATCGGACGTAGACCGAGGGGTCGACGACCGTCTCGTAGCCCTGGGCCAGCTCGTGGTCGGAGAGGCCGGTGCCGCAGCGCGGGCACCAGGGGGCGACGCGGTGGTCCTGGGTGAGCAGACCCTTGTTGAAGATCTCCTTCAGCGACCACCACACGGACTCCACGTACTCGGGGTCCATGGTCCGGTAGGCGTCGTCCAGGTCGACCCAGTAGCCCATGCGGGTCGTGAGCTCGGCGAACGCGTCGGTGTGACGGGTCACCGACTCGCGGCACTTGGAGTTGAACTCGGCGATGCCGTACGCCTCGATGTCCTGCTTGCCGTTGAAGCCGAGTTCCTTCTCGACCGCGAGCTCGACGGGCAGGCCGTGGCAGTCCCAGCCGGCCTTGCGGGCCACGTGGTAGCCGCGCATGGTGCGGAAGCGGGGGAAGACGTCCTTGAAGACGCGGGCCTCGATGTGGTGCGCGCCGGGCATGCCGTTCGCGGTGGGCGGGCCCTCGTAGAAGACCCACTCGGGGCGGCCCTCGGACTGCTCCAGCGTCTTGGCGAAGGTCTTGCTCTCGCGCCAGAACTCCAGGACGGCGTGTTCGAGGGCGGGCAGGTCGACCTGGGCGGGTACCGGGCGGTACTGCGGCGGTGTGGTCATGAGGCTGAACTCTTCCTCCGGCGGGATGTCACTTCCGTCCGGAGGGACGAGAGCCTTGACGCGCTCCCGCGGTACCACCCTCCTTGGCCGTCGGACGGATCCGATGGCCCCCTCATTGGGGTGCGAAGCCGGTTCTACTTCCCGTACGGGGATCCGTGCGGGATCCGTGATCGTGACGGCTTTCTTCCGGCGGCTCCGGGGTGATCCTTCGCATCGCGCTCGCCCCCGGGCTCTCACCGTCCCCGGGTCGCTCCTGGCTGCGTCCGACGCTACTCGTCCCCATCCATGCCTCTCGCTGGGCCCAGTGTACGGGCCGACGCCGCGCGCGGCCGACCGATATTCCGGGCGGGGGCGCGGGGCCGCGGGGCGCGGGGCGGAGTGACCCGGATGGGCTGACGCGCCGGTCCCGGTTCCGGTGGGGCGGGAGGGGCGGATTACCGGGCCGCCGGATGGGCACAACGGATGCAGGTTGACCTCGCGGGATGCGCGCCCCGTTGCCGCGGGGCCGGCGTCGATTTATCGTTCCGGCACGATTCGCGAGCAATGATCACAGTATGTGAAGGGGCCGCGGCCATGGTGGCGAAGAAGACCGCCGGGACTACCAAGAAGGCTGTCGGGAAGGCTGTCGGAACCGAGGTCGGAACCGAGGTCGGGGCACCGGCGCCGGCTCCCGCCGAGGCGGCGCCCGAGAAGACGGCCGCCGTGCGGAAGGCGCCCGCGAGAAAGGCATCCGCGAGGAAGTCGGCGACCACCGCCAAGGTGGCCGCCGCCGAGAAGTCGACGGCGAAGAAGGTCACGGCCAAACGGGCCGCGACCGAGGGGGCGGCGCATGCCGCGTCAGAGACGGGAGCCCGGAAAGTGGTCGCCAAGAAGAGCACCGGCACGGCCAGGAAGACGGCCGCTGCCGCCACCAGTGGACTGCCCAAGGCGCGGGGCGGTGCGGTGGCCGCCACCCCCGGAGAGCTCCCCGTACGCCCGGGAGAGGACCCCTGGACGCCGGCGGAGGTCGCCGAGGCCCGGGCCGAGCTGGAGAGCGAGGTGCTGCGCCTGAGGGCCGAGCTCCAGGCCTCCGACGCGGCCATCTCCGGGCTGATGCGGGACTCGGGCGACGGCGCGGGGGACGACCAGGCGGACACCGGCACCAAGAACATCACCCGGGAGTCCGAACTGGCCCTCGCGGCGAACGCCAGCCTGATGCTGGAGCAGACGGAACGCGCGCTGGAACGGCTGGAGGCGGGCACCTACGGTCTCTGCGAGACCTGCGGAAAGCCCATCGGAAAGGCCCGGATGCAGGCATTTCCGCGCGCCACGCTCTGTGTGGACTGCAAGCAGAGGCAGGAGCGGCGGCACTAGCCGGGCGGCGGGCGGGCGCCCTGACGTACCCTCGTGTCTCGTCAGGGTCCAGGAACCTGGCAGGGCGGTTTCGCCGGAACCTGGTTCGAGCTAGTTCGAGGGACTCACGTGGCAGAGGCGGAGCGCATCATCGGTACGCCGGAGGTCGGGGACGACACCGAGCCCGAATCGACCGCGCCCAAGGGGCGCCGGCGGATCGTGGCACTGCTGGTGGTGGCGACGCTGGCGTACCTGATCGACCTCGGCAGCAAGATGCTGGTCGTCGCGAAACTGGAGCACGAGCAGCCCATCGAGATCATCGGTGAGCTGCTGAAGTTCTCGGCGATCCGCAACCCCGGGGCCGCCTTCGGCTTCGGCGAGGCCTTCACGATCATCTTCACCTGCATCGCGGCCACCGTGATCGTGGTGATCGTCCGACTGGCGCGCAAGCTCTACAGCCTGCCGTGGGCGATTGCGCTGGGCCTGCTGCTGGGCGGGGCGTTGGGCAACCTGACCGACCGGATCTTCCGTTCGCCGGGGGTCTTCCGGGGAGCGGTCGTCGACTTCATCGCGCCCGCCCACTTCGCCGTCTTCAACCTCGCGGACTCGGCGATCGTGTGCGGCGGGATCCTGATCGTCCTGCTGTCGTTCAGGGGTCTCGACCCGGACGGCACGGTCCACAAGGACTGATCGCGGGGCGGCTCGCGGGAAGGCTCCCGCGCCCCGTCCTGCATACTCGACAGGTGAGTACGATTCCCGAGATCCGAACCCTGCCCGTTCCCGATGGCCTGGAGGGCGAGCGCGTCGACGCCGCCATCGCCCGTATGTTCGGGTTCTCCCGGACGAAGGCGGCCGATCTCGCGGCCGCGGGGAAGGTGTCGGTCGACGGCAGTGTCGTCGGGAAGTCCGAGCGCGTGCACGGTGGCGCCTGGCTCGAAGTCGAGATGCCCGCGCCGCCGCGGCCCGTCGAGCTGGTGGCCGAACCGGTCCCCGGCATGGAGATCGTCCACGACGACGACGACATCGTCGTCATCATGAAGCCGGTGGGCGTCGCCGCCCACCCGAGCCCCGGCTGGACCGGCACCACCGTCATCGGTGGCCTCGCCGCGGCCGGCTACCGGATCTCGACCTCCGGCGCCTCCGAGCGCCAGGGCGTCGTGCACCGGCTCGACGTCGGCACGTCCGGCCTGATGGCCGTCGCGAAGTCGGAGCGGGCGTACACCTCGCTGAAGAACCAGTTCCGCGAGCGCGTGGTCGACAAGCGCTACCACGCGCTGGTGCAGGGCCACCCGGACCCGATGAGCGGCACCATCGACGCGCCCATCGGCCGTCACCCCAGCGCCGACTACAAGTGGGCCGTGACCCAGGAGGGCAAGCCCTCGGTCACCCACTACGACCTGATCGAGGCCTTCCGTGCGGCCTCCCTGCTGGACATCAAGCTGGAGACCGGCCGCACGCACCAGATCCGCGTGCACATGTCCGCGCACCGGCACCCCTGCGTCGGTGACCTGACGTACGGCGCCGACCCGACGGTCGCGAAGCGACTGGGGCTGACCCGGCAGTGGCTGCACGCGGTGCGGCTCGGTTTCGAGCACCCGTCGGACGGCCGATGGGTGGAGTTCGAGAGCGGCTACCCGGCGGACCTCCAGCACGCCCTGGACGTGATCCGGGCGGAGAGCGAGTGACCTCGTACCAGGTGCGCGTGGCCTCCTGCGACGCCGACCTGGCGGCCTGCTTCGCCGTGCGCACCGAGGTGTTCGTGGTCGAACAGTCCGTGCCGGAGTCGATCGAGTACGACGCATACGACGCGATGGCCGTGCACGTGCTGGCCGAGGGGCCGGACGGGGAATCGCTGGGCACCGGCCGGCTGCTGCACGGGCCGGGGGCGCTCGGCAAGACGGGCGCCGCGGAGATCGGCTCCCTCGGGCGGCTGGCCGTCGCGAAGTCCGCGCGCGGACTGGGCGTCGGCGCGGCGCTGGTCCGTGCGATCGAGGTGGAGGCCGCGAGGTTGGGGCTGACCGCCGTCGACCTGGGCGCGCAGACCCACGCCCTCGCCTTCTACGAGCGGCTCGGATACGAGGCCTACGGGCCGGAGTTCCAGGACGCGGGCATCCCGCACCGGTCGATGCGGCGCCGTCTGCCGTAGGTCGTCCGGTACCGGCCGGGCGTCGGGTGTCGCCGCGGGGCTCCGCCCCGGACCCCGCGCCCGGAAAGCCGGCGGGGCTGGCGGGGCTCGGGGGGCGGATGGGGCAGGCTGGGAGCTGTGGACCAGCTTGCTCTGTTTTTCGTGTTGTTGCTCGGGGCCGTGGTGACCGTACCGCTCGGGGACCGGCTCGGGTTGCCCTCGCCCGTGCTGATGACCATCGGCGGGGTGGTGCTGGCCCTCGTGCCGGCCGTGCCGAACGTCGACATCCCGCCCGAGTACATCCTGCCGCTGGTGCTCCCACCGCTGCTGTACGCCTCCGTGCAGCGCACCTCCTGGCGACAGTTCGCCGCCAACGTGCGCCCCATCCTGCTGCTGGCCGTGGCCCTGGTCTTCGTGACCACCGCCGCCGTGGCCGCCGTCGCGCACGCCGCCGTCCCCGGCCTGCCCATCGCCGCGGCCGTCGCGCTCGGCGCGCTCGTCGCGCCGCCCGACCCGGTCGCGGCCACCGCCGTCGCCGGCGCGCTCGGGCTGCCGCGCCGCATGGTCTCCATCCTGGAGGGCGAGGGGCTCTTCAACGACGTCACCGCCATCGTGCTCTACCACGTGGCCATCGCCGCCGCCGTCAGCGGCAGCTTCTCCTGGCCCGACGCGCTCGGGGAGTTCGTGCTCTCCGCCGTGGTCGCGGTGGCCGTGGGGCTCGCGCTCGGCTGGGCCACGAACCGGCTCATGGGCAGGCTCGGCGAGGTCACCCTGCAGATCGGGCTGACGCTGCTGGTGCCGTTCGTGGCGTACGTGGTCGCCGAGGAACTCCAGGGCTCGGGCGTGCTGGCCGTGCTGACCACCGCGCTGTTCCTCGCCGAGTACGCGACCGACGCCGACGACGTGCTCGGACGCCTCGCCGGGCACACGTTCTGGGAGATCGTCGACATGCTGGTCACCGGCGTCGCGTTCGGCCTGATCGGACTCGAACTGCACCACGTGTTCGGCGTCGCGGGGGACCGTGTGGGAGAGATGGCCGGCTGGGCGGGGATCGTGGTCGCCGTGGTGGTCGGCGTACGACTGGCGTGGCTGTTGCCGGCCGGCTGGCTGGCGAAGAAGCTGCACAACCGGCGTGACTACGACGAGGAGATCCCGGTGAGCTGGCGGGAGAGCGTCGTCATGTGGTGGGCCGGGATGCGCGGCGTGGCCTCGGTGGCGCTGGCTCTGGCCATCCCGCTGAAGGTGGACGGCGGGGACCCCTTCCCGGCGCGGGACCAGATCATCTTCATCGCCTTCGCCGTGATCATGGCGACGCTGGTCTGCCAGGGCCTGACCCTGCCCTGGCTGGTGCGCCGGCTGGGGGTGGAGGCCGACGAGGACGCGGAGAAGGAGACCGAGCGCCGGCTGGCGATCCGCGCCGCCAAGGCCGCGAAGCAGCGGCTGAAGGAGATCGAGGCGGCGGAGGACCTCCCCGAGGACCTGGTGGAGACCCTGTACCGGCGGGCCTACGACGTGGGCGCCAGGATCAGCCCCGACATGGTCGACGAGGAACGGCGGGAGGCGTACGCGAAGCGGGTCGAGCGGATCCGGGACGTCCAGCGGATCCAGCGCGAGATGATGTCCGCCGCCCGGCACGAGGTGCTTTCGGCGCGCAGCGAACCGGGTTCGGACCCGGAGATCGTGGACCGGGTGCTCCGCCACCTCGACGTCCGCAGCCTGCGCAGCCCTTAGGGGGCGAGCGGGGGCTGTTGCACCGCGTCGGCGGTGTTCACGTGGGGGAGGGCGTACGGGTGGTGGTCCACCAGCCAGGTGATCAGGCGCTCGCGGACCACGCAGCGCACGGTCCAGATGTCGTCGGCGTCCTTCGCGGTGACCGTGGCCCGGACCTGGATCGTGTTCGGGGTGGAGTCGGTGACGACCAGACCGCTCGCGCGACCGTCCCACTCCGGCGTCTCCTTGAGGATCTCCGACAACTGCTCGCGCAGCAGCGGGATCGGCGCCGAGTGGTCCAGGTGCAGGAAGACCGTGCCGGTCATCTGGGCCCCGCCGCGCGACCAGTTCTCGTACGGCTTGCCGGTGAAGTACGAGACCGGCATCGTGATCCGGCGCTCGTCCCAGGTGCGGACCACGAGGAAGGTGAGGGTGATCTCCTCGACCGTGCCCCACTCCTTGTCCACGACCACGGTGTCCCCGATGCGGACGGTGTCGCCGAAGGCGATCTGGAGGCCGGCGAAGAGGTTGCCCAGCGCGGACTGGGCGGCGATGCCCGCCACGATGCCGAGGACGCCCGCGGACGCCAGCATCGAGGCGCCGACCGTGCGCATCGCGGGGAAGGTCAGCAGCATGGAGGCGATGGCCACGACGACGACCACCGCGGTCACGACCCGCTGGATCAGCGTGACCTGGGTGCGGACCCGGCGGACCCGGGCGGCGTCGCCGGCGCCGGCCGCGTAGCGCGTGTACGTCGAGTCGACGACGGCGGTGGCGATCCGGATCAGCAGCCAGGCGGTCGAGGCGATCAGCACCAGGGTGAGGGCCCGGCCCACGCCGTCCCGGTGATCCGTGAGGATCCTGGTCTGGGGGTAGGCGGCCCTCAGCAGGGCCGTGCACAGGACGATCCGGAAGGGTGGACCGCACCGGCGCAGCAGCCCCCACAGGGGTGTCTCGCCGTGGCGGGCGTCGGCCCGGCGGAGCAGCAGGTCAAGCAGCCAGGCAGCGACGAGCGTGAGGACCACCGCGCCGCCGATGACCACGACGGGGCGCAGGACGTTCTCCATATCCATGCCCGTGAACCTAACCGGAAGGGGACCCGGGAAACTGGCACGATGGGGATATGAACATCATGCTCTTCCATTCGACGTACGGGCTGCGGCCCGCAGTGCACGCGGCGGCCGACCGGCTGCGCGCGGCGGGGCACGAGGTCCACGTGCCCGACCTGTTCGAGGGGCGCACGTTCGGGAACGTCGAGGAGGGCATGGCTCACCGGGACGAGATCGGCCGTGACGAACTGCTCAAGCGCGCGATCCTGGCCGCCGCCCCCTACTCGGACCGGGGCCTGGTCTACGCGGGGTTCTCCTTCGGCGCCTCCGTGGCGCAGCACCTGGCCCTGCACGACGAGAAGGCGCGCGGGCTGCTCCTCCTGCACGGTACGTCCGACCTGGACGACGACGCCTCGGCGGACGACCTGCCGGTGCAGCTGCACGTGGCGGACCCGGACCCCTTCGAGCCGCACGACTGGCTGACCGCCTGGTACCTGGGGATGCGCCGGGCCGGGGCGGACGTGGAGGTCCACGGCTACCCGGGCGCCGGGCACCTGTTCACCGATCCCGATCTCGACGACTACGACGCGGAGGCCGCCGAGCAGACCTGGAAGGTCGCGCTGTCCTTCCTCGACGGGCTGTAGGGGGCGGGTGCGCGCGAAGGGGCCCGGCCGGATGGACGCCCGGCCGGGCCCCTGTCACGTGCGTCAGGCCCGGTAGGCCGTCCACATGCTCTTCATGCGCGACACCTGGCCGCTCGTGAACTGGTACATGCAGGAGTCGTACGTGTAGTCCATGAAGTTGTGGATCGGGTCCGCTCCGCTCGCACCGCAGGTGTCGCGGCCGGTCGGGCACTCGAACGCGGCGCTCGCCTCGGCCGGGGTGTCGGAGACCGAGTCGCCGCTGCCCGAGCAGCCGCCCTGGAAGGTGTGGTAAAGGCCGAGCCAGTGGCCGACCTCGTGGGTGGCGGTGTCGCCCTGGTTGTAGTTGGCGGAGGAGCCGCCGGGGATCGAGCTGTTGAGGATGACCACGCCGTCCATCTTGGGCTGGGAGGCGTAGGAGCTCGGGAAGGTGGCCCAGCCGAGGAGCCCGCCGCCGAGGTTGGCGGTGTAGAGGTTCAGGGCGTTCTTGCCGCCCTTGCGCAGGGCGTTCTTCATGTTCTTCTCGGCGGTGGTGCCGTCCGAGACGTTGTACCAGGTCGCGTTGTCGGTGTAGTCGGTCCCGGCCAGCGAGAACTGGAAGCCGGAGTTGACGTTGCCGCTGCCCTGGCCGGCGTAGGCCGAGTTGAGGACGGCGAGCTGGCTGTTGATCTGCGCGGCGGTCAGCTTTCCGGTCGCACCGGAGTGGATGACGTGCACGTAGACCGGGATGGTCGTGGTGGCGGCGACCCGGGCACGCATGCCGTCGAGCTGCTGCGGGGTCGACTGACCGAGTCTTCTCTTGAGGTCGGCGTCCATGGCCTTGACCTGGGCGTCCGTCACCTCGTTCGGGTCGGCGGCCTGGTGGTCGCGCGGGCGCGCGACCCGGGCGTTGGCGGCGGTGCCGCCGGCCTGTTCGAGACAGGCCTGCGCCGGGGTCTTGGCGGTGGGCGCCGCGGCGACGGAGGTGGGGGCCGTCAGCGGGGCGAACGCCAGGGTTCCGGCCAACAGGGCCGTACCCGTGATGCGGCGGCGGAGAAGGGGGGATATGCGGGCGAGAGCGCGCACGTGTACTCCTCGCGAAGCGTGGTGGGGGGTGAGGGACTTCCTCACGCCGGCGCGAGCTTACGTGGGCATGTCATAAGGATGGCAAGATCTCGGCGGTTAAAGATTTGTTGCGTGAGAGACGAAAGGGGCGCCTGGTGTGAACCAAGCGCCCCTCTGAGCAGCAAAATTGATGGAATGTCAGGAAACCGGGCGGTCGGCCCGCTCGACCTTCTGCGTCCCGTTCAGGGTGCGGTACGAACGGGCCCACGTGGAGCGCGCGTCCTGCCTTCGCTTGTCCGAGACCACGAAGTAGTCCATCTGTGAGCGCTCGCCCGTCACGTCCAGGACGCCGTACCCGTGAGAGTCCATGTCCAGCCACTTCACGTGCCAGTTGGCGGCCTTGATGGCCGCCTCGGCGACCAGCGAGGCGGTGTCCGCCGGCACGTGCAGGATGTCGTCGATGTTGTCGGAGGTCACCGACGTCACCACGAACTCGGTCGCCGTCGTGCCCGAGCCCGGATACGTCGCCATGTTCACCGGGACGTCGTTCGCCCACGCCATGTGGATGTCACCGGTCAGGAAGACCGTGTTCTTGATGCCGCGGTCCTTCAGGTGGCCCAGGAGTTCCTTGCGGTCGTCCGTGTAGCCGTCCCACTGGTCCGTGCTGATCGTGAGACCGCCCTCGGGCAGGCCCAGCAGCTTCGTGAGGGGCTTGAGCAGGTGCGCGGGCAGTGAGCCGAACGCCACCGGTGAGATCATCACCGAGGTGCCGACCAGCTTCCAGGTGGCGTTCGAGTTCGCCAGCCCCGACTTGAGCCAGTCCAACTGCGCCCGCCCGGTGATGGTGCGCTCCGGGTCGTCCACCGCGCCGCTGCCCACCTTGACCTGCTGCGAGCGGAAGGTCCGCAGGTCCAGCAGGTGCAGGTCGACGAGACTGCCGAAGCGCAGCCGCCGGTAGACGGTGCCGGCTATGGAGGCGCGCACCGGCATCCACTCGAAGTACGCCTGCTTCGCGGCGGCCGCACGGGCCGCCCAGTCGCCCTCCGCGCCGGGGGTGTGGTTCTCGGCGCCGCCGGACCAGGCGTCGTTGGCGAACTCGTGGTCGTCCCATATCGCGACGACGGGGTGCGCCGCGTGCAGCGCCTGGAGGTCCGCGTCGGTCTTGTACGTGCCGTGCCGGGTCCGGTAGTCGGCCAACGAGACGATCTCGTGGCGCGGCTGGTGCGGGCGCACGACGTACTTCGCCTCGGGATAGGCCCCGGAGGCGTACTCGTACACGTAGTCGCCCAGGTGCAGGACCGCGTCCAGGTCGGTGCGGGCCGCCAGGTGCCGGTACGCGGAGAAGTACCCGGACTCCCAGTTCGCGCAGGAGACCACGCCGAAGCGGATCCCCGGCGTCGCCGCGTCGACGGGCGGGGCGGTCAGGGTGCGCCCGATCGCGGAGACGGTCGCCCCCGCCGTGAAGCGGTACCAGTACGGGGTGTGCGGGCGCAGGCCGCGCACGTCCACCTTGACCGTGTGGTCGGACGCGGCGGTCGCCGTGACGGCGCCGCTCGCCACGACCCGGGCGAAGTTGCGGTCCTCGGCGACCTCCCAGCCCACCGCGGTGGCAGGGCCGAGGCCGGAGCCGGGGACGGCTTCGGGGGAGGGGGTGACGCGGGTCCACAGCAGGACCCCGTCGGGCAGCGGGTCGCCGGAGGCGATGCCGTGCGGGAAGGCGGGGGCGGTCTCGGCCGCATGGGCGGGCGAGAGGCCCAGCGTGGCGATCGGCGCGAGCGCGGCCGCGGCCGCGGCGCCCAGAACCACCGTACGGCGGCGCGGGTTTGTCGCGGCGGGGGAAGAGGAGAGTTGACTGGTCACGGGCGGTCATATTACTGACCGGTATACCGTCGGTACAGACATGGAAAGGCAACGGGCGGACGAACTCCAGGAGTTCGTCCGCCCGTTCTCGTCCGCCCGTTGCCGGGACCGGGGAGGGTCAGCCCGCGAGAGCCTTCTCGATCGCCGCGGTGTACGCCTCCGCCGTCGAGGGGGTCTCGATCTTCTTGCCGTCCATCATCAGCGTCGGCGTGCCCTTCACCTCGGACTTGTTGAAGACCTTCGACATCTCCAGCGCCCACCGGTCATAGGTGCCGTCCTCGACGGCCTTCTTGAACTCGGCGTTGCCCTTGAGCGCCGGGACCGTGTCCGCGACCTTGATCAGGTAGTCGTCCTTGGCGAAGCTGTCGACGGTCTCCTCGGGGTGCAGGTCCTTGGAGTAGAGCGCCCCCTTGTACGCGAGGAAGGCGTCCGGGCTGACGTTCAGCGCCGCGCCCAGCGCGCTCAGCGCGTTCTTCGAACCCTCGCCCTGGGCGGCGTTGTCGATGAAGGTCGCGCCGAAGTAGCGGAGCTTGAACTTGCCCGCGTCCACGTCCTTCTTGATCTGCTCGCCGCTGGTCTGCTCGAAGGCGGCGCACGCCGGGCAGCGCGAGTCCTCGTACAGGTCCAGGGTCTTCTTCGCCTCGGGCTTGCCGATGACGACCGTGGTGCCGTTGTCGCCCGAGGTGTTCTTGGGCTTGACCAGCTCCGCCGAGGCCGCCTTCTCCCAGTGGTCGGGCTGGTTGGCCTGCACGACCGCGTAGCCGACACCGCCGGCCAGGGCCAACGTGGCCACCACCGCGCCGGCGACGATCAGCTGCCGGCGCGCCTTGTCCTTCTTGGCCTGCTTCTCGCGCTCGACGCGCAGTCGATCGCGGGCCGCCGCCTTGTTCGCCTGGCTGTTGCGTGAACTCATCGTGATCTCCGTGGGGTGTGGAAGAGGGGGGATTGCCGTACGCGTGTCAGACGCTCGCGAGCGTCCCGCGCACGGGCGGTCCCCGCCGCCCCACGGAATGTGCCGGGAACCGGGTACGGGCACCCGAGCCCGGCCCGGGCGGGCATGCCCGCCGGCGTGCCGGACCGGCGACCGCCGCGACGGAGGTCACCGCCAACAGCAGCGGACGGAAGGCGAAGGCGGCCACGGCCCGCAGCAGCCGGCCCAGCGCCCGTTCGCCGTACCGCAGCCACGCGGCGGCCAGCATCCCGACCGCGACGTGCCCGCCCAGCAGCAGCCAGGGCGTCCAGGGCCCCGCCGCCGCGGACAGCGCTCCCGCGTCGGTCACGGAGCCGGGCACGCCGGCCAGCTGCCCGCCGACCGGGGTGCCCCCGCACAGTTCGTCCAGGCCCAGCGCCCGCAGCGGACCGGCGACCGGGCCGCCCGCGGGGCCGTAACAGAGGTGCTGCCCGGCGGTGAAGACGGTGTCGGCCGCCAGCTCCAGCGGCACCAGCAACCCGGCGATCGGGCCGAAGCCGCGCTCCCGGCCGGCCAGCGCGAACGCCAGGGCGAACACCCCCGCGAAGGAGCCGACCACCAGTGCGGGCGGCAACGGCACCCGGGACATGAGGACGTGCGAGCCCGCGGAGAGCAGCACGACGAACGCGCTGAACAGCGCGGCTCGCAGCCCCCGGAGTCCTGCCCCTGATATGTCCATCGCCGCGAGTCTTTCACGACTCCCTGTGAATCGGAGGCCCCGGGTTCCCGACGGCCCGCCCGCTACGACGTGATCCGGCCGTTGCGGAACAGGTCGACGAAGATCTGGTGGTCGGCGCGCGCCCGGGCCCCGTAGGCGTGGGCGAAGTCGACCAGCAGCTCCGGGAAGCCGACCTCGTCGGCGGCGATGGCCGCGTCGATGGCCCGCTCCGTGGAGAAGGGCACCAGGGACTGGCCGCTCTCCGCCGCGTCCGCCGCCGCGTGCATCGTCGCCGTGGCCCGACCCAGGTCGGCGACCACCGCCGCGATCTCCTCGGGGTCGTCCAGGTCCGACCAGTCCAGGTCCACCGCGTACGGGGAGACCTCCGCCACCAGCTGCCCGGAGCCGTCCAGCTCCGTCCAACCCAGCCACGGGTCGGCGTGCGCCTGGAGGGCCCGCTGCGAGATCACCGTGCGGTGTCCCTCGTGCTGGAAGTAGTCCCGCACCGACCGCTCGGTGATGTGCCGGGACACCGCCGGGGTCTGCGCCTGCTTGAGGTAGATCACGACGTCGTTCTCCAGGGCGTCGCTGTGCCCCTCCAGCAGGATGTTGTACGAGGGCAGGCCGGCCGAGCCGATCCCGACGCCCCGCCGCCCCACCACGTCCTTGACCCGGTAGGAGTCCGGGCGCACCAGGGACTCCTCCGGCAGGGTCTCCAGGTACCCGTCGAAGGCGGCCAGCACCTTGTACCGGGTGGCCGCGTCCAGCTCGATGGTGCCGGGGCCCGCCGTGAAGCGGCGCTCGTAGTCCCGGATCTCCGTCATCGAGTCGAGGAGCGAGAAGCGGGTCCGCGCGCGGGCGGCGCGCAGGGCGGCCAGCAGCGGGCCGTCGGCGGTGTCCAGGGTGAAGGAGGGGACCTCCTCGTGCTTGGCGCCGGTGGCCAGGGCGTGGATCCGCTCCCGGTAGGCGGCCGCGTAGATCCGCACGAGCCCGCTGATCTGCTCGTCGCTGAGCGCCTTGGTGTAGCCGATCAGGGCGACGGAGGCGGCGAAGCGCTTCAGGTCCCAGGTGAACGGGCCGACGTAGGCCTCGTCGAAGTCGTTGACGTTGAAGACGAGGCGGCCGTTGGAGTCCATGTACGTGCCGAAGTTCTCGGCGTGCAGATCGCCGTGGATCCACACCCGGCCGGTCCGCTCGTCCAGGTACGGGCCGCCGTGCCGGTCGCGCTCCAGGTCGGCGTAGAAGAGGCAGGCCGTCCCCCGGTAGAAGGCGAACGCGGACGCCGCCATCTTGCGGAACTTCACCTGGAAGGCAGCGGGGTCGGCGGCGAGGAGCTCACCGAAGGCGGTGTCGAACACATCGAGTATCTGCTCGGCGCGCTGCTCGTTCGTCGTCTCGGGAACCGCCATGGCGGGTGCCTCCTGGTGGCGCTGGATCGATCGCGTGCGGAAGGTGTGGAATCGGACACCGTCCCTGGGTCTGCAACGGATGACCGTACCCGTCGGTGCCCGTTTTCTGTCACTCGGGAGACGTAGACTTCGAGGCTGCCCCCCTCACTCCCGCCCGGAGGACTCCACCGTGACCAAGGCGCCGTTCACGCACCTGCACGTCCACACCCAGTATTCGCTGCTGGACGGTGCCGCGCGGCTGAAGGACATGTTCAACGCGTGCAACGAGATGGGCATGTCGCACATCGCCATGTCCGATCACGGCAACCTGCACGGCGCCTATGACTTCTTCCACACCGCGAAGAAGGCCGGGGTCACCCCGATCATCGGCATCGAGGCGTACGTCGCGCCGGAGTCCCGCCGCAACAAGCGCAGGATCCAGTGGGGGCAACCGCACCAGAAGCGCGACGACGTGTCCGGTTCGGGTGGATACACGCACAAGACGATCTGGGCGGCGAACGCGACCGGCCTGAACAACCTCTTCCGGCTGTCCTCCGACGCGTACGCCGAGGGCTGGCTCACGAAGTGGCCCCGGATGGACAAGGAGACCATCTCCAAGTGGTCCGAGGGGCTGATCGCCTCCACGGGCTGCCCCTCCGGCGAGCTCCAGACCCGACTGCGCCTCGGCCAGTTCGACGAGGCCCTCAAGGCCGCCTCCGAGTACCAGGACATCTTCGGCAAGGAGCGGTACTTCCTGGAGCTGATGGACCACGGCATCGAGATCGAGCGCCGGGTCCGCGACGGACTGCTGGAGATCGGCAAGAAGCTCGGCATCCCGCCGCTGGTCACGAACGACTCGCACTACACCTACGCCGCCGAGGCGACCGCCCACGACGCCCTGCTCTGCATCCAGACCGGCAAGAACCTCTCCGACCCGGACCGCTTCCGCTTCGACGGCACCGGCTACTACCTGAAGTCCACGGAGGAGATGTACGCCATCGACTCCTCGGACGCCTGGCAGGAAGGCTGCGCCAACACCCGGCTGGTCGCGGAGCAGGTCGACACCGAGGGCATGTTCCAGTTCCGGAACCTGATGCCGAAGTTCGACATCCCGGACGGCTACACCGAGGTCACCTGGTTCCGCGAGGAGACCATGCGCGGCATGGACCGCCGCTACCCGGGAGGCATTCCGGACGACCGGATGAAGCAGGCCGAGTACGAGATGGACACGATCATCTCGATGGGCTTCCCCGGCTACTTCCTCGTGGTCGCCGACTTCATCATGTGGGCCAAGAACCAGGGCATCGCGGTCGGCCCCGGACGAGGCTCCGCGGCCGGCTCGATCGTCGCGTACGCCATGGGCATCACCGACCTCGACCCGCTCACCCACGGTCTGATCTTCGAGCGCTTCCTGAACCCCGAGCGCGTCTCCATGCCCGATGTCGACATCGACTTCGACGAGCGCAGGCGCGTCGAAGTGATCAGGTACGTCACCGAGAAGTACGGCGCCGACAAGGTCGCCATGATCGGTACCTACGGCACCATCAAGGCCAAGAACGCGATCAAGGACTCCGCCCGCGTCCTCGGCTACCCGTACGCCATGGGCGACCGGCTCACCAAGGCCATGCCCGCCGACGTCCTCGGCAAGGGCATCCCGCTCTCCGGCATCCTCGACCCGACGCACCCGCGCTACGGCGAGGCCGGCGAGATCCGCGGGATGTACGAGAACGAGCCCGACGTGAAGAAGGTCATCGACACCGCCCGCGGTGTGGAGGGCCTGGTCCGGCAGATGGGCGTGCACGCCGCCGGCGTGATCATGTCCAGCGAGACGATCACCGACCACGTGCCCGTCTGGGTGCGGCACACCGACGGCGTCACCATCACCCAGTGGGACTACCCGAGCTGCGAGTCGCTCGGCCTGCTGAAGATGGACTTCCTCGGCCTGCGCAACCTCACGATCATGGACGACGCCGTCAAGATGGTGAAGGCCAACAAGGGGATCGACATCGATCTCCTCGGCCTCCCGCTCGACGACCCCAAGACCTTCGAACTGCTCGGCCGCGGTGACACCCTCGGCGTCTTCCAGTTCGACGGCGGCCCCATGCGCTCCCTGCTGCGCCTGATGAAGCCCGACAACTTCGAGGACATCTCCGCCGTCTCGGCCCTGTACCGGCCGGGCCCGATGGGCATGAACTCGCACACGAACTACGCCCTGCGCAAGAACAAGCAGCAGGAGATCACCCCGATCCACCCGGACCTGGAGAAGCCCCTCGAAGAGGTGCTGGCGGTCACCTACGGCCTGATCGTGTACCAGGAGCAGGTGCAGAAGGCCGCGCAGATCATCGCCGGCTACTCGCTCGGCGAGGCCGACATCCTGCGCCGCGTGATGGGCAAGAAGAAGCCCGAGGAGCTGGCGAAGAACTTCACCATCTTCCAGGAGGGCGCCCGCAAGAACGGGTACAACGACAAGGCGATCCAGGCCCTGTGGGACGTCCTGGTCCCCTTCGCCGGCTACGCCTTCAACAAGGCGCACTCGGCCGCGTACGGACTGGTCTCCTACTGGACCGCCTACCTCAAGGCGAACTTCCCCGCCGAGTACATGGCGGGCCTGCTCACCTCGGTCAAGGACGACAAGGACAAGTCCGCGATCTACCTGAACGAGTGCCGGCGCATGGGCATCAAGGTGCTCCCGCCGAACGTGAACGAGTCCGAGCCGAACTTCGCCGCCCAGGGCGACGACGTGATCCTCTTCGGCCTCACCGCCGTCCGCAACGTCGGCAACAACGTCGTCGACTCGATCATCAAGACGAGGAAGGCCAAGGGGAAGTACTCGACCTTCCCCGACTTCCTGGACAAGGTCGAGGCCGTCGTCTGCAACAAGCGGACCGTCGAGTCGCTGATCAAGGCCGGCGCCTTCGACGAGATGGGCCACACGCGCAAGGGCCTGGTCGCCCACCACGAACCGATGATCGACAACGTGGTCGCGGTGAAGCGCAAGGAGGCCGAGGGACAGTTCGACCTCTTCGGCGGCATGGGCGACGAGGGCGCGAGCGACGAGCCGGGCTTCGGACTCGACGTCGAGTTCTCCGACGTGGAGTGGGAGAAGTCCTACCTGCTCGCCCAGGAACGCGAGATGCTCGGCCTCTACGTCTCCGACCACCCGCTCTTCGGCCTGGAACACGTCCTCTCCGACAAGACGGACGCGGGCATCTCCCAGCTCACCGGCGGCGAGCACTCCGACGGCGCGGTCGTCACCATCGGCGGCATCATCTCGGGCCTCCAGCGCAAGATGACCAAGCAGGGCAACGCCTGGGCCATCGCCACCGTCGAGGACCTCGCCGGCTCCATCGAGTGCATGTTCTTCCCGGCCACCTACCAGCTCGTCTCCACCCAGCTGGTCGAGGACACGGTCGTCTTCGTCAAGGGCCGCCTCGACAAGCGCGAGGACGTCCCGCGGCTCGTGGCGATGGAGATGATGGTCCCCGACCTCTCCTCGGCCGGCACCAACGCGCCCGTCGTCCTCACCATCCCGACGGTCAAGGTGACCCCGCCGATGGTGACCCGTCTGGGCGAGATCCTGCGCCACCACCACGGCAACACCGAGGTGCGGATCAAGCTCCAGGGGCCGCGCACCACGACCGTGCTCCGCCTCGACAAGCACCGCGTCAAGCCCGACCCGGCGCTGTTCGGCGACCTCAAGGTGCTGCTCGGCCCGTCCTGCCTGGCCGGCTAGTCGCTGCCGACGGCGGCACGCCACGTACGAGACGCCGCGGCGGCACGCCGCGCACGAGAACGATGCCGCGCACGAGAACGATGCCGCGCACGAGAACGAGGAAGGGCGCGCCCGGGGAAACCGGGCGCGCCCTTCGTCCTGTCCGGCCGACGCGACGCGGGTCGTGGCGGTCGTCGGTCGGGTCGGTGGTGTCGGTGGTGTCAGTTGTGGCCGAACTTCTTTTCCTTGCGCTTGCCGGCCATGTGCATCGGACTCGGCGCGGACGACGGCGAGGGCTCGGGCGTGGATTCCATCGAGCTCTTGCCCGGATCCTGCGCCGACGAGCGGTCCTGGGGCTTGGCGGGCTGCTGGCGGTTCTTGTTCTTGGCCATGGGAAGCCTCCGTGGGGGGTGTAGGGGCCAGGGCCGCCTTCACACTCACACAGCACCACAAAGCGCGCATTTTGGATCATTACTGCGCGTAGTCGGTGCCCCGTCTTCCGGTCGCCGGGAGATACGCCACGCCGATGATCGAGTTCCGGCCGTCAACGTCCTTGCGGTCGGGCAGACTCGGGGAATATCCAGAGGACCCCCACGGAAGAGGGTGGAACGCGTGGACCGCTGCGTCGTCCTGGTGGACGCCGGCTATCTGCTGGGCGCCGCCGCGAGCCTTCTCGCAGGGGAGCCCTCCCGCTCCCGCATCACCGTCGACCACGCCGCCCTCATCCAGGGCCTGCGCGAACGCGCGGAGGCGGACACCGAACAACCCCTGCTGCGGATCTACTGGTTCGACGGCGCGCCCGACCGGGTGCCCCAGCCCGAACACCGCAGGCTGCGCGTGATGCCCCGGGTCACCGTACGGCTCGGTGCGCTGACCCGCAGCGACGGCCGCTGGGCCCAGAAGGGCGTGGACGCGGCCATGCACGCCGAGCTCACCGAGCTGGCCCGCAACCGCGCCTGTTCCGACGTGGTCCTGGTGACCGGCGACGGCGATCTGCTGCCCGGCCTGATGTCCGCCAAGGAACACGGGGTCGCCGTCCACCTGTGGGCCGTCCAGGCCGCCGACGGGGACTACAACCAGTCCGAGGACCTCGTCGCCGAGGCCGACGAACGCCGGGTCCTGGACCGCGCCTGGATCACCCGCGCCGTCCGCGCCAAGGACCTCGCCGGCCTGTGCTCCCCGGCCCCCGCGCCACGCCCGGAGATCGCCGCGATCCTCTCCGCGCCGCTGCCCGAGGCGGCCCTGGCCGAGGCCGCCCGCAACGGCGCCTCCACCACCCCGGCGGACACCGCCGAGCGCGGCGCGCCCGTACCGCCCGTCACCGAGGGCGCCCGGCCCGTTCCCACGCCCAAGGACCTGGCCGCCCTGCGCGCCCCCGGGGCCGCCGCCCCCGCCACCCACAACGGCCAGTCGGCCGCCCCCGCCGGCAGCGCCCTGCGCTGGTCCTCCGACAAGGGCTGGGTCGACCGGGCGGGACCGCTCGGGGAACCCGCCGAGACCGCCTCGCTGCCCACCCTCGCCCAACTCACCTCCGCCGAGCAGCGCTGGGCCGACCGCGAGGAGGACATCACCACCGTCGGCGGCGACCCCTTCGAGGTCGGCCAGGTCTTCGCCCGACGCTGGATGGAACGGCTCCCCGAGAGCGTCCACCTCCAGAAACTGGCCACCATGTACCCCCGGATCCCGCACCGCATCGACGGTGAGCTGCTGCGTTACGCCGCCCGCTTCGGACTCCTCGCGCACAAGGACGACCAGATCGACGAGCACGACCGCTACGCCATCCGGGCCGGCTTCTGGCGGGAGATCGACGTCCGGGCGGCCGCCGAACACGTGGCCGGTCCGCCCCCTGCGGTGCCCGCGCCGCCGGGGTCGCCGACGCCCCCGGCGGCCGAGTGAGGGCGGAAGCCGCGTAGGCTGCTCCCTCGTGAGTACGGGCACAGCATCAGCGAGGCAGGGCACGGCAGCAGCCGCGGAAGCGGCCTCCGACGTGGTTTGCGCGGTGCGTGACCTGGTCAAGACGTATCCCGCCGTACGCGGCCGGCGCGGCGCGCCCGCCCTGCCCGAGACCCGCGCCACCGACGGGATCTCCCTGGACGTGGGGCGCGGCGAGATCTTCGGCCTCCTCGGGCCGAACGGCGCCGGCAAGTCCACGCTCGTCCGCCAGCTGACCGGCCTCATGAGGCCCGACGGGGGCTCCGTCACCCTGCTCGGCCACGACCTCGTACGCCACCCCGAGCGCGCCTCCCGCCTGCTCGCCTACCTCGGGCAGGAATCCACCGCCCTGGACGAGCTCACGGTGTCCCTGGCCGCCGAGACCACGGGACGGCTGCGCGGGCTCGACGCGCGGGCCGCACGGGCCGCGCGCGACGAGGTCCTGGAGGAACTCGGTCTGACCGGGATCGCCGGCCGGCCCCTGAAGAAACTCTCCGGCGGACAACGCCGGCTGGCCTGCTTCGCCGCCGCCCTCGTCGGTGAACGGGCCGTCCTGGTCCTCGACGAACCCACCACCGGCATGGACCCGGTCGCCCGACGGGCCGTATGGGCCGCCGTGGACCGGCGCCGCGCCCAGTGCGGCGCCACCGTCCTGCTCGTCACCCACAACGTCATAGAGGCCGAGACCGTGCTGGACCGGGTCGCCGTCATCGACCAGGGCAAGGTCATCGCCTGCGACACCCCGGCCGGACTGAAGGCCAAGGTCTCCGGCGAGGTCAGGCTGGAACTGGTGTGGCGGACCACCGCCCCGCTGGAGGTGCCGGAGGTCGCGGCGCTGGCCCCGCGGGCCGTCGAGTCGGGACGGCGGTGGGTGCTGAGGCTGGGCCCCGACGAGGCGCGCGCCGCGGTCGCCGCCGTGACCGGCAGCCCCGCCTTCGCCGCGCTCGACGACTTCACTCTGGCCACGCCGAGCCTGGAAGACGTCTACCTGGCCCTGGGCGGGCGCGTATCGAAGGGGCTGGTCAAGTCGTGAGTGCCGCCGCTGTCGGAGTGCTGGCTCCCCGAGCCCGCTTCTTCCCGGCGCTGGCCGCCGTGTACCGGGCGCAGTTGTCCCGGGCGCGCGTGGCGCGGATCCCGCTGCTGTTCGTGGCCACCTTCCAGTCCGTCGGGATCATGATCCTGATGCGGGGCGTGGTCGACGGGGGCTCCGAGGCCCGCGCCGTCGTCGCCGGCTCGTCCGTCCTGGTCGTCGCCTTCGTCGCGCTGAACCTGCTCGCGCAGTACTTCGGGCAGCTCCGGGCCAGTGGCGGGCTCGACCACTACGCGACCCTGCCGGTGCCGCCCGCGTCCGTCGTCCTCGGCGCGGCCGCCGCCTACGCCTCTTTCACCCTGCCGGGGACCCTGGTCACCGCCCTCTTCGGCTGCCTGCTGTTCGGACTGCCCATGAGCGGGCTGTGGATCCTGGCCGCCGTGGTGCCGCTCGCCGGCGCCGCGCTGGCCGGACTCGGCGCCGCGCTCGGTCTGCTGGCCCCCCGGCAGGAACTGGCCACGCTGGCCGGACAGCTCGGCATGTCGGCCGCGCTGCTGCTGGGCGTCCTGCCGCCCGAGCGGATGCCCGAGATCGTCGTCTGGGCGCGGGACCTGCTGCCGTCCACGTACGGCGTCGAGGCCTTCGCCCGCACCTTCGAGCCGCACCCCGACTGGGCGGCGGTCCTCCTCGACCTCGGGGTGTGCGCGGTGGTCGGCGCGCTGTCCCTCGCCGTCGCCACCTGGGCGTACCGCCGCGCGGCGGTCCGCTGAGGCCGGTGCCCGCCGCACCTGGCACGATGTGGGGGTGACCGAAGCCGTGACCCCGCCGCCGTCCCCGTTCGACCCGCCGGCGCTCCCGCCCGAGAAGCCGCGCGACGCCGCCGGGGGAATCACCCCCGCCGATGTCCGAGACGGGGCCGGCGTCGCCCTGGTGGTGGCGGTGGCGGGCGTCCTGCTCGGGCTGTTGTGGGTCTGGCTCGCGCCCAGGGTCCAGTACGTCTCCAACGGGGAGGCCGTCTTCCTGCGGGACACCGAGAGCGAGGCCCGGGTCGGGTCCGACGCCACTTTCCTGCTGCTCTCCGCCGGATTCGGGCTGCTGAGCGGGGTGGGAACCTTCCTGTGGCGGCGCCGGGGCGGCGTACCGCTCGTCGTCGGGCTCGCGGTGGGGTCCTGCTTCGCCGCGCTGGTGGGATGGCGCCTGGGCCTGTGGCTCGGCCCCACGTCCGACCTGGCGGTGGCCGCGCTGAAGGCCGGCAAGGGCGTGCCCTTCGACGCGCCGCTCCAGTTGCTGGCCCACGGGGTGCTGCTGGCGTGGCCGATGGTCGCGGTGGCCGCCCACCTGGGGCTGACGGCCGCGTTCACGCCGAAGGACCCCGAGCCGGACATCGAGTGGTACGGCGCGACCTACCCGCCCGCGCACGCCCACGCCAACGACCCGTCGCCCGAGCCGCCCCGCCCCTGAACACACCGACGGCCCGACCCCGAAGGGTCGGGCCGAACGGGCTACGGGCGCGAGATGGGGGCCAGCACGGCCCCCAGGAGCTCCGTCAGCGTCGCCGCCGGGAGTTCGACCTCCAGGCCGCGACGGCCCGCCGAGACGCAGATCGTGGGATGGGCGGTCGCCGAGGCGTCCAGCACCGTACGCAGCCGCTTGCGCTGACCCAGCGGCGAGATGCCGCCCAGGACGTAGCCCGTGGTGCGTTCCGCCAGGGCCGGATCGGCCATCGAGGCCCGCTTGGCGCCCACGGCCACCGCCAGGGCCTTCAGGTCCAGCGACCCCGACACCGGGACCACCGCCACCGTCAGCACCCCGTCCACGTCCGTGACGAGCGTCTTGAACACCTGCGTGGGGGACACCCCCATCGCCTCCGCGGCCTCCTGGCCGTACGAAGGGTGCGCGGGGTCGTGCTCGTAGGAGTGCACCGTGAACTCCGCCGCCGCCGCGGTGAGGGCCGCTATGGCCGGGGTCGCCGCCCCGGACTTCTTCCTCGCCATCAGTTCGGGCTCGTCGGCGCGCGCGTCAGGTCCACCGCGGGCAGCGACGGCAGATGGCGGATCACGGCCGTCTCGGCGCGCAGCAGCTTCAGCTCCTCGGCGAGCCGGGTCGCCGTGTCCGGCGCCTGGAGCAGCCGCTGCTTCGCCGGGATGTCGAGCACCGCCGCCGCGGCGACCAGGTACGAGACCACCGACGGCTCGTCCGGCAGCTCGGCGCCCGTCAGCGACCGCTCACGGGCCCCCGCCAGCCGCTTCTGGTAGTTCCGGAACGCCCGCAGCACGCCCTCGGCCAGCGCTCCCGCGCCCTCGCCCGAGTCCTCGGGGAGTTCCTCCAGCTCCGCGACCAGGAACGGCCCCGACGCGTCGACCGACAGCAGGCGGACCCGGGAGGTCCCGGTGGCCAGCACCTCGAAACTGCCGTCCTCCCGCTCCCGGATCGTCGCGGCGTCCGCGACGCAACCCACCCGGTGGAACGCCTGGATCGGGTCCGCGCCGAAACCGGCCGTCGGGCCCCGCTCGGGCAGCGCCGTCGGATCGGGCAGGCCGGGCGCGGTCGGCGCGACCTCCCGGCCGTCGCGGATCGCGACGACCGCGAAGCGTCGCGGCTCGTCCTCGCTCGTCTTCAGCAGCTCGCGCATCATGGCGCGATAGCGCTCCTCGAAGATGTTCAGCGGCAACACGAGGCCCGGGAACAGCACCGAGTTCAGCGGGAAGAGTGGCAGGCGAACGGTGGTCACGAGGCACAGGGTAGTGGCCGCGGGGCCGCAGCGGTCACCCCCGCCGCAGCAGCCGGGACGCGCCCGCCGCCACCGTCGTGGCCAGGATCCACCCCAGTACGACCAGGGCCGCCGCCCCCCACTGCCAACCACCCCGCAGATCCCACTGCCCCTCCTGCCCGAAATCGACGACCGGGAGCAGCAGATCGAGCGCGTACAGGGCGGCGTTCCAGTGCGGATGCTCGTCCGCCTTGATCGCGGGCGGGTCGAGCCGGGAGAACAGCAGCGAGCCCGCCGCCCACAGCACCGCCATCCACAGCGCCGCCCGGCCCGGCCGGTAGCCGTACACCACCGTCCAGTCCTGGAGGTACCCCCAGGCCTTCGCCGCGGGCGGCAGCGTGGCCCGGCGACGGCGCTGCTTGGCCAACAGCACCATCCGGGCGTCCGCGTCCTCGCCGCTCGCCCGCAGGACCGCCGCGAGCCGCTCGTACGGCTCCGGCGAGTAGTCGGGCGTGGCGGCCTCCACCCAGGCCAGCCGGCGGGCCAGCGGGAAGTGACCCCGGGGCGCGAGCAACTCGTACGAGCAGCCCTCCATCGACAGCCGACCCGGGCCCGGCCAGCTGGTCGACATGTCGACCAGCTTGACCACCTTGGCCCCGGACAGCACCACCTTTCCCCGCTCCGGCTGCTCGCCGACGAACCGCAGCTCCGGCGTCTGGATCCGCCGCAGGGAGAGCTCCTGTTCCGCCGACAGGAGGAACCGGGCCCCGTAGAAGTCGATCGCGTCGCCGAACCGCCCGTCGTCCAGCCGCATCCCTCCCTCGCACTCGAAGGCCCGCGCCCGCCGACCGCCGAGCGGGGTCTCGCCCAGCCCGTACGGGGGCGTGTGGGTCCCGGAATCACCGGGGGAGTGGTCCAGGGCGACCGAGGTCAGGTACAGGGTCCGCTCCACGGTGAGCTGCGGGGCGTTCAGCGCGCGCCGCCCCGACGGGTTGCGCAGCCGGGCCCCGCGCAGGCTCATCGACACGCCGACCTTCGCGCCGCGCAGACTGACCTCCCCGTACGCCTCCAGCATCTCGCCCTGGAAGTCCTGCGCCACCGCCATCCCGTCGGCGGCGATGGCCCGACCCTTGCTGTCGCGCTGCACCACCGCCTGGCTGATCAACAGGTCGGTGCCGATCTGCGCGTCGGTCAGCCGTATGCCCCGCGCCACGCGGCACCGCGGCAGGTGCAGATCGCCCTCGGTGTGCAGCCGAGCCGCCTCCAGCCGCGGGATCGCGCAGTTGACCAGGCGCAACGTGCCGAACCGGGCCTCGGACAGCTGGATCTCGCTGTCGAAGCGGCAGGACTGGAACTCCACGTACGGCTCGACGGTGCCCCCGGACAGGTCGAGCCGCCCGCTGATCCGCACCCCGCGCAGCTTCAACGAGGCGACCCGGCCCGGTACCGGCGGCGGGCCGTGGAGCAGCAGCAGGGCGACCGTCCCGGCCCGGACGGTGCGCTCCGGACCCCAGGCCCGGTCGGAATGCGGGTCGTCCCGGCCGGCGGCGCGCGCACTGAGGTCGCAGACACCGCCCGTCCGGTACGCCTGCCACATCCGCAGCTCGGCGGCGGTCGCGTCGGCGGGCTCCCCGCCCGCGCGCGCCTCGGCCATGGCGGTCCCCCTCCGCTCGTCCGTCACACCCAGGGGAACGCTAAGGGGCGGCGGTGACGTCCGGGGCGTGTATCAGCCAGTGATACGGGCGAACGGTGCCGGGAAACGGTCTGAGAGAATTGGCAGGTGATCTCTCGTATCGACCTGCGCGGTGACACCCTCCCCGAGGGTGGCGCCCTGCGCGATCTGCTGCCCCGTGCCGAGTTCGACGTGGAAGCCGCCCTGGACAAGGTGCGGCCCATCTGCGAGGACGTCCATCATCGTGGCACGGCGGCGCTGATCGACTACGCGCGGAAGTTCGACGGGGTCGAGCTCTCGCAGGTCCGGGTGCCCGCGCAGGCCCTCAAGGCCGCCCTGGAGCAGCTGGACCCGGCCGTGCGCGCCGCCCTGGAGGAGTCCATCCGGCGCGCCCGGATCGTGCACCGCAACCAGCGCCGCGGCGAGCACACCACCCAGGTGGTCCCCGGCGGAACTGTGACCGAGAAGTGGGTTCCGGTCGAGCGGGTGGGCCTATACGCGCCCGGCGGCCGCTCGGTGTACCCGTCCTCCGTCGTGATGAACGTGGTGCCGGCCCAGGAGGCGGGCGTCGAGTCCATCGCGCTCGCGTCCCCGCCGCAAAAAGAATTCGACGGTCTGCCGCACCCCACGATCCTCGCCGCCTGCGCGCTGCTCGGCGTGGACGAGGTGTACGCGGCCGGTGGCGCCCAGGCCGTCGCGATGTTCGCGTACGGCACGGACGAGTGCGCCCCGGCGAACATGGTGACCGGCCCCGGCAACATCTGGGTCGCCGCCGCCAAGCGCTACTTCACCGGGAAGATCGGCATCGACACCGAGGCCGGCCCCACCGAGATCGCCGTCCTCGCGGACTCCACGGCCGACCCGGTGCACGTCGCCGCCGACCTGATCAGCCAGGCCGAGCACGACCCGCTGGCCGCCGCCGTCCTCGTCACGGACTCCGTCGAGCTCGCGGACGCCGTGGAACGGGAGCTGGAGCCGCAGGTCGCCGCCACCAAGCACGTCGAGGACCGGATCAAGCCCGCGCTCGCCGGCCGGCAGTCCGCGATCGTCCTGGTGGACAGCCTGGAGGACGGCCTCAAGGTCGTCGACGCGTACGGCGCCGAGCACCTGGAGATCCAGACCGCCGACGCGGCCGCCTGGGCCGCCCGGGTCCGCAACGCCGGCGCGATCTTCGTCGGCCCCTGGGCCCCGGTCTCCCTCGGCGACTACTGCGCGGGCTCGAACCACGTGCTGCCCACCGGCGGCTGCGCCTGCCACTCCTCCGGCCTGTCCGTGCAGTCCTTCCTGCGCGGCATCCACATCGTCGACTACACGCGGGACGCCCTCGCCGAGGTCACCCACCACGTGGTGACGCTCGCCGAGGCCGAGGACCTGCCCGCGCACGGCGCGGCCCTCAAGGCGCGCTTCGGATGGAAGGTCCCCCAGGCATGACCGGCATCGACGACCTCCCCATCCGCGACGAGCTGCGCGGCAAGTCCCCCTACGGCGCCCCGCAGCTCGACGTGCCCGTCCAGCTGAACACCAACGAGAACCCGTACGAGCTCCCCGAGGAGCTGGTGCGGCGGATCGCCGAACGCGTGGCCGAAGCCGCCCGCACCCTCAACCGCTACCCCGACCGGGACGCGATCGAGCTGCGGACCGAGCTGGCCGCGTACCTCACCCGTACCGGCAAGCACCCCGTCGCGCGCGAGAACGTCTGGGCCGCCAACGGATCCAACGAGGTCCTCCAACAGCTCCTCCAGGCCTTCGGCGGCCCCGGCCGCACCGCGATGGGCTTCGAGCCCTCGTACTCCATGCACGCGCTGATCGCCCGCGGCACCGGCACCGGGTGGATCTCCGGCCCGCGCCGGGACGACTTCACCATCGACGCGGAGGCGGCGGAGCGGGCCATCGCCGAGCACGCGCCGGACGTCGTCTTCATCACCTCGCCCAACAACCCCACGGGCACCGCCGTCGGAGCCGAGACGGTCCTCGCCCTGTACGAGGCCGCCCAGGCCGCGCGTGCCGATCGAGGTTCGGCCTCCCTCGTCGTCGTCGACGAGGCGTACGTGGAGTTCAGCCACCACGACTCGCTCCTGCCGCTCATCGAGGGCCGCCCGTGCCTGGTGGTCTCCCGGACCATGTCCAAGGCCTTCGGCGCCGCCGGGCTGCGCCTGGGCTACCTGGCCGCGCACCCCGCCGTGGTCGACGCCGTGCAGCTCGTACGCCTGCCGTACCACCTGTCGGCCGTCACCCAGGCGACCGCGCTGGCCGCGCTGGAGCACACCGACACCCTCCTCGGCTACGTGGAGCAGCTCAAGGCCGAGCGCGACCGCCTCGTCGAGGAGCTGCGGGCCATCGGCTTCGAGGTCACCGAGTCCGACGCGAACTTCATCCAGTTCGGGAAGTTCGACGACTCCCACACCGCTTGGGAAAAGATCCTCGACCAGGGCGTCCTGGTCCGGGACAACGGCGTGCCGGGATGGCTGCGGGTCACCGCGGGCACCCCGGCCGAGAACGACGCGTTCCTGGAAGCGGTTCGCGCACTGAAGAAGGAGCAGCACGCATGAGCCGCATCGGACGGGTCGAACGGACCACGAAGGAGACCTCGGTCGTCGTCGAGATAAACCTCGACGGCACCGGCAAGGTCGACGTCTCGACGGGCGTGGGCTTCTACGACCACATGCTCGACCAGCTCGGCCGCCACGGCCTCTTCGACCTCACCGTCAAGACCGAGGGCGACCTGCACATCGACAGCCACCACACCATCGAGGACAGCGCCCTCGCGCTCGGCGCCGCCTTCAAGCAGGCCCTCGGCGACAAGGTGGGCATCTACCGCTTCGGCAACTGCACCGTCCCGCTGGACGAGTCGCTCGCCCAGGTGACCGTCGACCTGTCCGGCCGCCCCTACCTCGTGCACACCGAGCCCGAGAACATGGCGCCGATGATCGGCACCTACGACACGACGATGACCCGGCACATCTTCGAGTCCTTCGTCGCGCAGGCCCAGATCGCCCTGCACATCCACGTCCCGTACGGGCGCAACGCCCACCACATCGTGGAGTGCCAGTTCAAGGCGCTGGCCCGCGCCCTGCGCTACGCGGCCGAGTTCGACCCGCGCGCCGCCGGGATCCTGCCCTCCACGAAGGGCGCCCTCTAACCGTGACCGGCCTCAACACCATCCTGATCGTCGTCGGCCTCTTCCTCGCCGGTGGCGTCTACTCCTTCCACAAGCAGAAGATGCCCCTGTCGCTGGTCGTCCTGCTCGCCATCGGCTCCGCGATGTGTCTCGCCGCCGGAGTCCTGCGGATCCAAGGAATTTGGGATTGACCTCCTTCCCTCCCTAAGAGGAGGGGAGTCCCACCCTCACGGGTGGGGTTTCCTGTTTCACCACGGACCGCCCCAACCGAGAGGAGGACTCCCGATGAGGTCTTACACCCGCTCCACAGGCAGCGACCGCCAGCCCGGCGGCCAGAAGATTGATCGCGGCGTTCCCGTCCCGGTCGTGGGTCGTTCCGCAGTTCTCGCACGTCCACTCGCGGACGTGCAGGGGCATCGTGTCGGCCGAGGTCCCGCAGACCGAGCACAGGCGTGTGCTGGGGAACCACCGGTCGGTGGTGACCAGCACCCGTCCGTACCAGGCCGCCTTGTACTCCAGCATGGAGCGCAGCTCACGCCAGCCCGCATCGCTGACGGCCCGGGCGAGCGTGTGATTCCTCAGCAAGTTCTTGACGGTGAGGTCCTCGATCACGAGCGTTTGGTTTTCGCGCACGAGTCGAGTCGTCAGTTTGTGCAGATGATCCCGGCGGCGATCGGCAATGAGGGCGTGGATCCTGGCCACGCGGGTGCGGGCCTTGGCTCGGTTCTTGCTTCCCATCTCCTTCCGGGCCAGCGCCCTTTGTGCACGCGCCAGCCGGTCGCGTTCCCTGCGCTCATGTCGGGGATTGGGGATCTTCTCGCCGGTCGAGAGGGTGGCCAGTACGGTCAGTCCGACGTCGATGCCCACCGCATTCGTGGTGGCGGGCATCGGGGCAGGGGTGTCCTCGCACAACAGGGACACGAACCAGCGCCCGGCACTGTCCCGGGAGACCGTCACGGTGCTCGGTGCCGCCCCAGCCGGGAGGGGGCGCGACCACACGATGTCCAACGGCTCGGCCATCTTCGCGAGCGTCAGGTGACCGTCGGCGTAGCGGAACGCACTGCGCGTGTACTCGGCCGAGGCCCGGGACTTCCGCTTCGACTTGAAGCGGGGGTACTTCGCCCGCTTTCCCCAAAACCCCGCGAACGCACTCTGCAGATGCCGCAGTGCCTGCTGCAACGGCACCGAGGAGACCTCGGCCAGGTACGCCAGCTCCTCGGTCCGCTTCCACGTCGTGAGCAGCGCCGACGTCTGTCCGTACCCCATACGCTCCTGGCGGGTCCAGGCATCCGCGCGGGCGGCCAGAGCCAGGTTGTAGACCTTCCGTACACACCCGAACGTCCGCGACAGCCCGGCCGCCTGCGCGTCGGTCGGATAGAAGCGGTACTTGAACGCCCGCTTCACCAGAGAAGAAGTTCCCACGCCCCGGACGCTAGGGGCGGTCACGATCCGAACACAAGTACAGGTCACGGCTTCACGCAGCGGCACCGCGCCTGGGCGCGGTCCCGAGCCGTGGACGCGTTTCCTACCTGGCTGCAGCCGGGAGTTTTCACGCAAGGAGGTTTGGGATGAGCGCTGCTGGTCCCGCCAGACCGACCAAGAAGGTCGTCGTCTTCGACTACGGCTTCGGCAACGTCCGCTCCGCCGAACGCGCCCTCGCGCGCGTCGGCGCCGACGTCGAGATCACCCGCGACTACGACAAGGCCATGGACGCCGACGGACTCCTCGTCCCCGGCGTCGGCGCCTTCGCCGCCTGCATGCGGGGCCTCAAGGACGCCCGCGGCGACTGGATCATCGGCCGCCGGCTCTCCGGCGGCCGCCCCGTCATGGGCATCTGCGTGGGCATGCAGATCCTCTTCGAGCGCGGCATCGAACACGGCGTGGAGACCGAGGGCCTCGACGAGTGGCCCGGTACGGTCGGACCGCTCAAGGCCCCCGTCGTCCCGCACATGGGGTGGAACACCGTCGACGCGCCGGCCGACAGCCAGGCCTTCGCCGGCCTGGACGCGGACGCCCGCTTCTACTTCGTCCACTCGTACGCGGCGCGCGACTGGAGCCTGGAAGTCACCAACCCGCTGATCCGCGC
This sequence comes from Streptomyces sp. NBC_00513, assembly GCF_041431415.1. GTDB lineage: Bacteria > Actinomycetota > Actinomycetes > Streptomycetales > Streptomycetaceae > Streptomyces. Next base: position 2,359,712 of record NZ_CP107845.1, on the reverse strand, counting down.
CCCCAAGGTCACCTGGGCCACCCACGGCGAGCCCTTCGTCGCGGCGGTGGAGAACGGGGCCCTGTGGGCCACCCAGTTCCACCCCGAGAAGTCCGGCGACGCCGGGGCCCGGCTCCTCACCAACTGGATCGAGACCCTCTGATGCCGAAGACCCTTGAACTCCTCCCCGCGGTCGACGTCCGCGACGGACAGGCCGTCCGCCTCGTCCACGGGGTCTCCGGCAGCGAGACCTCCTACGGCTCCCCGCTGGAGGCGGCCCTCGCCTGGCAGGCCTCCGGCGCCGAGTGGCTCCACCTGGTCGACCTCGACGCCGCCTTCGGCACCGGCGACAACCGCGCCCTGGTCGCCGAGATCACCGGCGCCATGGACGTCAAGGTCGAACTCTCCGGCGGCATCCGCGACGACGCCTCGCTCGCCGCGGCCCTCGCCACCGGCTGCACCCGCGTCAACCTGGGCACCGCCGCCCTGGAGACCCCCGAGTGGGCCGCCAAGGCCATCGCCGAGCACGGCGACAGGATCGCGGTCGGCCTCGACGTGCGCGGCACCACCCTCAAGGGCCGCGGCTGGACCAGCGAGGGCGGCGACCTCTACGAGACCCTCGCCCGCCTGGACTCCGAGGGCTGCGCCCGCTACGTCGTCACCGACATCGGCAAGGACGGCACGCTGACCGGCCCCAACCTGGAGCTGCTGAAGAACGTCTGCGCCGCCACCGACCGGCCCGTCGTGGCCTCCGGCGGCATCTCCTCGCTGGACGACCTGCGGGCCCTGTCCGCGCTCGTCCCGCAGGGCGTCGAGGGCGCCATCGTCGGCAAGGCCCTGTACGCCAAGGCCTTCACCCTGGAAGAAGCCCTGAAGGTGGTCTCCGCATGAGCTCTTCCGACCAGGTACGACGCATCTCCTCCGGTGGCGCCTACGAGGACGTCATCGGCTACTCGCGCGCCGTACAGCTCCCCAACGGCCTGGTCCTCGTCTCCGGCTGCACCGCCGTCGACGGGGGTGGCCCGTACGACCAGGCCATCACGGCCTTCGGCGTGGCCTTCAAGGCCCTGGAGCAGGCCGGGCTCGGCCCCGAGCACGTGGTGCGCACCCGCATGTACCTCACGCACGCCCGCGACGTGGAGGACGTCGGCCGCGCCCACAAGGAGCTGTTCGACGCGGTGCGGCCCGCAGCATCCATGATCATCGTCTCCGGTTTCGTCGACCCCTCCATGGTCGTCGAGGTGGAGGTCGAAGCCTTCGGTCCCTCAGGAGCCTCCGCATGACCCTCGCCGTACGGGTGATCCCCTGCCTGGACGTGGACAACGGCCGCGTGGTCAAGGGAGTCAACTTCCAGAATCTGCGCGACGCCGGCGACCCGGTGGAGATGGCCAAGCTCTACGACGCCGAGGGCGCCGACGAGCTGACGTTCCTCGACATCACCGCTTCCTCCGGCAACCGCGAGACCACCTACGACGTGGTGCGCCGCACCGCCGAACAGGTCTTCATCCCGCTGACCGTCGGCGGCGGCGTGCGCACCGCCGACGACGTCGACAAACTGCTGCGGGCGGGCGCCGACAAGGTGGGCGTCAACACGGCCGCCATCGCCCGCCCCGAGCTGATCCGGGAGATCGCCGAGCGGTTCGGTCGGCAGGTGCTCGTGCTGTCCGTGGACGCCCGCCGCACCGCCTCCGGCTCCTTCGAGGTCACCACCCACGGCGGCCGGCGGAGCGCCGGCATCGACGCCGTGGAATGGGCCCACCGGGCGGCCGAACTGGGCGCCGGGGAAATCCTGTTGAACTCCATGGACGCGGACGGTACGAAGGACGGCTACGACACGGAGATGATCGCGGCCGTGCGCAGGCACGTCACGGTCCCGGTGATCGCCTCCGGCGGCGCCGGCAGGCTGGAGCACTTCCCGCCGGCCATCGAGGCCGGCGCGGACGCGGTACTCGCCGCGTCGGTGTTCCACTTCGGCGACCTGCGCATCGGCCAGGTCAAGGACGCGCTGCGGGGGGCCGGCCACCCGGTGCGCTGACGCCCCGGGGGGCTGCGTTGAACCGGAACACATGGCGTTGGCTGGCCGCCTACGCCGCCTCGCTGATCGGCGACGCGATCTACTTCCTCGCCCTCGGCTGGACCGCCGCGCACGTGGCCGGGCCGGCCGAGGTCGGGCTGGTCATGGCGGCCGGCGCCGTCCCGAGGGCCCTGCTCATGCTGGGCGGCGGGGTGGTCGCCGACCGCTTCGGGCCCCGGCTCGTGGTCGTCTCCTCCGACGCCGTGCGCTGCGCGGTCATCCTCGCGCTCGCCCTGATCGTCGCGCTCGCCTCACCCGGGCTGTGGGTCCTGGTGACGGTGGCCCTGGTCTTCGGGGCCGTCGACGCGCTGTTCATGCCGGCGGTCGGCGCGCTGCCGCCCCGCATCGCCGGCCCCGGACAGCTGGTGCGGGTCCAGGGGCTGCGCAGCCTCGCCGAACGCGTCGGGCACACCGCGGGGCCGCCGGTGGCGGGCCTCGCGATCGGCCTGGGCGGCGTGGGAGCCGCCTTCGGCGTGGCCGCCGCGCTGTTCGGGCTCTCCCTGGTGCTGCTGCTGGCCGTACGGATCGCCCCCACGGTGCGGGACTCCGAGGACCCCTCGGCGGGGCAGACCCCCTGGCGGCAGTTGCTGTCCGGGCTCGCCTACATCCGGCGGCACCCGGTGATCGGTCCGCTGACGGTGTCCGGCGCGCTGAGCCAGCTCGGCACCTCCGCGCCGCTCACCCTGGGGCTGATCCTGCTGGCCGAGGAGCGGGACTGGGGCGCCGGCGGGGTCGGCTGGATCATCGGCGCCTTCGGGGCGGGTGCGGCGTCCAGCGCCCTGGTCCTGACGCTGGTGCCCCGGTTCCCCCGCGCGGGCGCGGTGCAGAACCTCACCCTGATCGTCGGCTCGGCCGGCATCGGCAGCCTCGCCCTGGCCCCCGGCCTGCCGACCGCGGTCGCCGTCTCGCTGCTGACCGGCCTGGTCTGCGGAATCTGCGGAGGCCTGGCCGTCGCCCTGATCCAGACCTCCACCGACCCCGCGTACCTGGGCCGGGTCAGCTCGGTCATGGCCTTCACGGCGGTGGGCCTGGCCCCGCTGTCCTACCCCGTTTTCGGCCTGGCGGTGGACCTGTGGGGCATCACCCCGGTGTTCGTGGCCGGCGGCCTGCTGAGCATGGCGGGAGCGGTGGTCGGCACCTCGGCCCGCGAGGTCCGCAGGGCGGAACTCGCCTTCGCCTGACCGCCTGACCGCCTGACCGCCGGGGCCCGGGCCCTCCGCCGACCCGGCGGCCCCGCACACGCCCGCCGGGCGCTACAGGCCCAGCTGCGCCGTCGTCAGCTTCGCGACGGCCTCCGCCGGACCGTCCAGCTCCACCGCCGCCGAGGACTGGCGGCCGAAGCAGAACAGCGTGAGTTCGCCCGGCTCGCCCGTGACCGTCACCACCGGGGTGCCCTTGTGCGCCACCGTCGTCTGGCCGTTCGGGCGGCGCAGGACCAGCCCCACCGGGGAGCGGCGGCCCGTCAGCCGGGCCAGCTTCTCCAGGCGGGACCAGAGGGAGTCCGAGAACACGGGGTCCAGCGCCCGCGGCGACCAGTCGGGCCGGGCCCGCCGGACGTCCTCCGCGTGGACGTAGAACTCCACCGCGTTGGCCGCCTCGTCGATCTGCTTCAGGGAGTAGAGGGACATCTTCGGCGGGCCGGTACGGATCAACTGGATCAGTTCCTCGTACGGCTTGGCCGCGTACTCCTCCATCACCTTGTCCAGCCGGGTCTTCAGCACGTTCAGCAGGAGACCGCCCGCCGCGTCCGGGCGGCGTTCGCGGACGACCACGTGCGCCGCGAGTTCCCGGGCGCGCCAGCCGTCGCACAGCGTCGGCGCCTCCGGCCCCGCCGACTCCAACAGGTCGGCCAGGAGCAGTCGTTCACGCTTCGCATGGGTAGACATGCGGGCCAGCCTACGGCCGGAACCCGTCGCGCGCCCGCCCATCAGGTGGACGGCGCTCCGTGATCGCCGCCTTCTCCCGGCACAATGGCCTCATGAGTACGACCTCCCTCGACCCCGCCATCGCCGCCCGTCTCAAGCGCTCCGCGGACGGTCTGGTTCCGGCCATCGCCCAGCAGTACGACACCGGTGAGGTGCTCATGCTCGGCTGGATGGACGACGAGGCCCTGCACCGGACCCTGACCACCGGGCGCTGCACGTACTGGTCCCGCAGCCGCGGGGAGTACTGGGTCAAGGGAGACACCTCCGGCCACTTCCAGCACGTGAAGTCCGTCGCCCTCGACTGCGACGCCGACACCCTCCTCGTGAAGGTCGACCAGGTCGGGGCCGCCTGTCACACCGGCGCCCGTACGTGCTTCGACGCCGATGTCCTCCTCGGCGACACCGAATAGGTAGGGTTCCACGCCATGGATCTCGAGACGTTCCGCAAGCTCGCCGTCGACCGCCGCGTCATCCCCGTCAGCCGCAAACTGCTGGCCGACGGCGACACGCCCGTGGGGCTCTACCGCAAGTTGGCCGCCGAACGCCCCGGAACCTTCCTCCTGGAGTCCGCCGAGAACGGCCGCTCCTGGTCCCGCTACTCCTTCGTCGGCGTCCGCAGCGACTCCACCCTGACCGTCCGCGACGGCCGGGCCCACTGGATCGGCACCCCGCCCGTCGGCGTCCCCACGGACGGCGACCCGCTGGAGGCCCTGCGCGCCACCGTCGAGGCCCTGCACACCCCCCGCGACATCGCCGGCGGAATGCCGCCCTTCACCGGCGGCATGGTCGGCTACCTCGGCTACGACATCGTCCGCCGCCTGGAGCGCATCGGCGAGCACACCGCCGACGACCTGGAGCTCCCCGAGCTGACGATGCTGCTCACCTCCGACCTGGCCGTCATGGACCACTGGGACGGCACGGTCCAGCTCATCGCCAACGCCATCAACCACAACGACCTCGACACGGGCGTGGACGAGGCGTACGCGAACGCGGTCGCCCGCCTCGACGCCATGGAGGCCGACCTCGCGCGGCCCGCCCCGTACGTACCCACCCCGCTGCCCGTCTCCGAGCTGCCGGAGTTCTCCGCCCTGTGGGGCGGCGAGAAGTACCAGGCGGCCGTGGAGGACGTGAAGGAACGCATCCGGGCCGGCGAGGCCTTCCAGGTGGTGCCCTCGCAGCGGTTCGAGACGCCCTGCGAGGCCTCCGCGCTCGACGTCTACCGGGTGCTGCGGGCCACCAACCCCTCCCCGTACATGTACCTCTTCCGCTTCGAGAACGGCTTCGACGTGGTCGGGTCCAGCCCCGAGGCGCTGGTCAAGGTCGAGGACGGCCGGGCCATGGTCCACCCCATCGCCGGCACCCGGCACCGCGGGGCCACCCCGCAGCAGGACAACGACCTCGCCGAAGAGCTGATGGCGGACCCCAAGGAGCGCGCCGAGCACCTGATGCTCGTCGACCTCGGCCGCAACGACCTGGGCCGGGTCTGCGCCCCGGGGTCGGTGGAGGTCGTCGACTTCATGTCGATCGAGCGCTACTCCCACGTGATGCACATCGTCTCCACCGTCACCGGCCGGCTCGCCGAGGGCAAGACAGCCTTCGACGTGCTCACCGCCTGCTTCCCCGCCGGCACCCTCTCGGGCGCGCCCAAGCCGCGCGCCATGCAGATCATCGAGGAGCTGGAACCCTCCCGCCGCGGGCTGTACGGCGGTTGCGTCGGCTACCTCGACTTCGCCGGGGACTCCGACACGGCCATCGCCATCCGCACGGCGCTGCTGCGCGACGGGACGGCGTACGTCCAGGCCGGTGCGGGGGTCGTGGCGGATTCGGTGCCCGAGCTGGAGGACCTCGAATGCCGCAACAAGGCCGCCGCGGTGCTCCGCGCGGTGGGAGCGGCGAACCGCCTCCACCGCGGCTGAGGACGTAGGGGATAGTGGGGTGCGTGAGTGCCGTACCCCCGCCCCGAAACGATGCCGCCGCCCCCGGGACCGAAGAGGCCCCGCCGAGGCCCGAGAGCGGCGCCGGCCGCCGCAGCGTGGCCGTCGCCCTGCTGTTCGGCGCCCTCGGCGCCACCGTCGTGCTGCTCGCCTCCGGCCGCGTCTGGGCCCAGGGCCGGGCGGCCGTCGGCGGCGGTTCGCTGCCGCTGAGCGCCGACGGGCGGGCCGTCACCGGCCTGCCCGCCGCCCTGGCGATCGTCGCCCTCGCCGCCCTGGTCGCCGTCTTCGCCGTCCGCGGCAGGAGCCGGCGGCTGGTGTCCGGACTGCTCGCGCTGAGCGGTCTGGGCGCCGCCCTGGCGGCCGTGTTCGCCGCCGACGACCACCGGGCCCTGGACGAACAGGCCGCCAGGACCACCGCGGACACCGCGGCCCAGGTGGTCGGGCTCACCCATACGGCGTGGCCGTACGTCACCGCCGTCGGCGGGGCCCTGATCCTGCTGGCCGGCCTCCTGGCCCTGCGCTTCGGCCGGAGTTGGCCCGCGATGGGCGGCCGCTACGAACGCGACGGCAGCCCCCGCACCCGGACTCCCGCGCCCGTGGACCCGGACCGGCCCGAGGACCTGTGGAAGGCTCTGGACCGAGGCGAGGACCCCACCCGCTGACGGGACCCCCGTGAGCGAGCGCCGCGTCCGGTGCGGGACAATGGGCACCGAGCGTTCGACACAGCACGTGACGTGCGACAGAGCAACGAGGAGCAACTCATGGCGGGCACGAGCCACGGACACACCCCGGCCGCCTGGACCGGTGTCATCATCGCCTTCATCGGTTTCTGCGTCTCCGGCGCCTTCATGGTGCTCGCGAACCCGCTCGGGTTCTACGCCGGCCTGGGCGTCGTCGTCCTCGGCGGTGTCGTCGGGATGGCGATGAAGGCCGCCGGCATGGGCGCTCCGAAGGCCGCCCACAAGGACCTCGCCGAGGTCATCGCCGCGTCCAAGGTCCCCGCGAGCGTCTGACGCACGCGGACCGGGAGAAGCGGAAGGCGCGGCCCTGTCGGGCTGCGCCTTTTGTCATGACCGGAGAGAATCGGCGCGTGGACGCCTCCCGCACCCCTCCCGCCCCGCACCCCGCCCCCGGGCCCCCGTTGCCTCCGTACGCCCCGCCCGCCCCGGTGCGGGCCTCCCGGGCCCGGACGATGGCCGTTCCCGTCCTCACCCTGGCCGGGGTGGTCGCCGCCTTCGCGTACGTGGGCGCGGTCGACCCCAACGAACCCGGGCACTACCCGGTCTGCCCGCTGTTCCGGCTGACGGGCATCCTGTGCCCGGGCTGCGGCGGGCTGCGCAGCGCCCACGCCTTCGCGCGGGGCGACCTGCTCACCGCCCTCGGCGCGAACGCGGCGGCGGTCGCCGGCTACGTGCTTTTCGCGGCGTTCACCGCCGTGTGGCTGGTCCGGGCCTGGCGCGGCGCCCCGGCCCCGCGGATCGACCTGAAGCCGGCGTACTGGTGGGTTCTCGGATCCCTGATGCTGGTTTTCGCGATGGTCCGCAATCTCCCGTTCGGGGCGGCCCTGGCCCCCTGAGGACCGTGCGACAGCCGGAGGAAGCCCGCATTCCGACTGTCCAGTCCCTGGGAAACGGCGACGTCCGTGCGGAGGCCGCGGCGACCTGCGGATACCATTTGAGTGTGCCGACCTTGCAGTGATACGTGTCTGTGAGGCGGCCGACCGTCATCGACCCGGAAGGGGGCCGCTCGCGTGAGTGTGCTCGACGAGATCATCGAAGGGGTCCGCGAAGACCTTGCCGAACGGCAGGCCCGCGTGAGCCTCGACGAGCTCAAGGAGCGTGCCGCCAAGGCGCCCCAGGCCAAGGACGGTGTCGCGGCCCTGCGCGGCGACAGCGTCAAGGTGATCTGCGAGGTCAAGCGCTCCAGCCCGTCCAAGGGCGCGCTGGCCGCCATCGCCGATCCGGCCGCGCTCGCCGCCGACTACGAGGCGGGCGGTGCGGCGGTCATCTCCGTCCTCACCGAGCAGCGCCGTTTCGGCGGCTCGCTGGCCGACCTGGAGGCCGTCCGCGCCCGCGTGGACATCCCGATCCTGCGCAAGGACTTCATCGTCACGGCCTACCAGCTCTGGGAGGCCCGCGCCTACGGCGCCGACCTCGCCCTGCTGATCGTCGCGGCCCTGGAACAGGAGGCCCTGGTCTCCCTCATCGAGCGCGCCCAGACCATCGGTCTGACCCCGCTCGTCGAGGTCCACGACGAGGAGGAGGTCGAGCGCGCCGTCGCCGCCGGAGCCAAGATCATCGGTGTCAACGCGCGCAACCTCAAGGACCTCAAGGTCGACCGCTCCACCTTCGAGCGCGTCGTCCAGGAGATCCCCGACCACATCGTGAAGATCGCCGAGTCCGGCATCCGCGGACCGCACGACCTGATCGCCTACGCCAACGAGGGCGCCGACGCCGTCCTCGTCGGGGAGTCCCTGGTCACCGGACGCGACCCGAAGGCGGCCGTGGCCGACCTCGTCGCCGCCGGCGCCCACCCCGCCCTGCGCCACGGGCGGAGCTGACCCCTCCCGTGCCGCCCTTCCGCTCCTTCGTCCGCACCCGACCGGGCCCCGGCCCGGCCGCCGTGCCGACGACGCACGCGCCGCTGGCGCGCGGCTGCCGCCCCCGCGGCTGCCGTGCCCCGGCCCGGCGCGTGCACGGGCGACGGGTGCGCTACGTGATCGGCTCCGAGCCGGGCCAGGTCAACGGCATGCGATGGCGCGGCGCCTCGGCGCCGTAACGAAGACCACGCCCGTCCGGTACCCCGCGTACCCGCCGGGTGGTCCCGTACGGCCCGCCGCCCCGAGCCGCCGGCTCCGGGCGCGGGTCGCTCCGTCCGTACCCTCCCCACCCCTCAGCGGGGTGCGCGTGGTGCGGGCAGGCGGCGCAATACGGTGAAGTCCTCCCGTCGCACCCCGTAGGAGTAGTGGCCATGTCCACCAGCTCGTTCTTCATCCCGGACCCCGAGGGTCACGTCCCCAACGCCGAGGGCTACTTCGGCGACTTCGGCGGCAAGTTCATCCCGGAGGCCCTCGTGGCCGCCGTGGACGAGGTCGCCGTCGAGTACGAGAAGGCCAAGAGCGACCCGGCCTTCGCGGCCGAGCTCGACGAGCTCATGGTCAACTACACCGGCCGGCCCAGCTCCCTCACCGAGGTGCCCCGGTTCGCCGAGCACGCGGGCGGCGCGCGGATCTTCCTCAAGCGCGAGGACCTCAACCACACCGGCTCGCACAAGATCAACAACGTGCTGGGCCAGGCACTGCTCACCAAGCGCATGGGCAAGACCCGCGTCATCGCCGAGACCGGAGCCGGCCAGCACGGCGTGGCCACCGCCACCGCCTGCGCCCTCTTCGGCCTCGACTGCACCATCTACATGGGCGAGATCGACACGCAGCGCCAGGCCCTGAACGTGGCCCGGATGCGCATGTTGGGCGCCGAGGTCATCGCGGTGAAGTCCGGCTCCCGGACCCTCAAGGACGCCATCAACGAGGCCTTCCGCGACTGGGTGGCCAACGTCGACCGCACCCACTACCTCTTCGGCACGGTCGCCGGCCCCCACCCCTTCCCCGCGATGGTCCGCGACTTCCACCGGGTCATCGGCGTCGAGGCCCGCCGCCAGATCCTGGAGCGCGTCGGACGGCTGCCCGACGCGGTCGCGGCCTGCGTCGGCGGCGGCTCCAACGCCATCGGCCTGTTCCACGCCTTCATCCCGGACGCCGGCGTCCGCCTGGTCGGCTTCGAGCCCGCCGGACACGGCGTCGAGACCGGGGAGCACGCCGCCACGCTCACCGCGGGCGAGCCCGGCATCCTGCACGGCTCCCGCTCCTACGTCCTCCAGGACGAGGAGGGCCAGATCACCGAGCCGTACTCGATCTCGGCGGGCCTGGACTACCCGGGCATCGGCCCGGAGCACTCCTACCTCAAGGACACCGGCCGCGGCGAGTACCGGGCGGTCACCGACGACGCCGCCATGCAGGCCCTGCGCCTGCTCTCCCGCACGGAGGGCATCATCCCGGCGATCGAGTCCGCGCACGCCCTCGCGGGCGCCCTCGACCTGGGCCGGGAACTGGGCCCGGACGGCCTGATCGTCGTCAACCTGTCCGGTCGCGGCGACAAGGACATGGACACGGCCGCGCGGTACTTCGACCTGTACGACACCGACGGCGAAGTCGCCGAGGACGAGTTCTCCGAGGGGGACGACAAGTGAGCACCACGCACGGGACCGGCAACATCGAACTGCTCACCGCGACCCTCGCGAAGGCGAAGTCCGAGGACCGTGCCGCCCTCGTCGCCTACCTCCCGGCCGGCTTCCCGACCGTCGACGGCGGCATCGAGGCGGTCAAGGCCGTCATCGCGGGCGGCGCGGACGTCGTCGAGATCGGCCTGCCGCACAGCGACCCGGTCCTGGACGGCCCGGTCATCCAGACCGCCGACGACATCGCCCTGCGCGGCGGAGTCAAGATCGCCGACGTGATGCGGACCGTGCGAGAGGCCCACGAGGCCACCGGGGTCCCGATCCTGGTGATGACGTACTGGAACCCCATCGACCGCTACGGCGTCGAGCGGTTCGCCGCCGAGCTCGCCGCGGCGGGCGGCGCGGGCTGCATCCTGCCCGACCTGCCGGTCCAGGAGTCCGCGCTGTGGCGCGAGCACGCGGCCAAGCACGGTCTGGCGACCGTCTTCGTCGTGGCCCCCAGCAGCCGGGACGCCCGCCTGGCCACCATCACCGAGGCCGGCTCGGGCTTCGTCTACGCGGCCTCCCTGATGGGCGTCACCGGCACCCGCGCGTCCGTCGGCAACGAGGCGCAGGCCCTCGTCGAGCGGACCCGCGCCACCCCGGGCGCCCGGCGCGGCCTCCCGGTCTGCGTCGGTCTGGGCGTCTCCAACGCCGCGCAGGCGAAGGAGGTCGCCGCCTTCGCCGACGGGGTGATCGTCGGCTCGGCCTTCGTGAAGGTGCTGCTGGACGCGCCGGACCCGCGGAGCGGGCTCGCCGGGGTGCGGGCGCTGGCGGCCGAGCTTGCGGAAGGCGTACGCAGGTCCTGACGCCGGACGGGCCCCGAGCGGGGTTCTGTAGCCCGATCGGGTGGAAGTGGGAGCGGGGAGGCACGAGAGTGCCTCCCCGCTTCGTTTGGCCGAACGTGAGCGACAAGAACGACGGTGCGAACCGCGATGCGACGAAACGATCGGCCCGGGAGCGACTCCTCGTGGAGCGCGAGCGGCAGAAGACCCGGGACAAGCGCCGACGGACCCTGATCGTGTCGGCGGCGGTGGTCGGCGTACTCGGTCTGGCCGCCGTCGTCGGCCTGATCGCGGCCAACACCGGGAAATCGGGCGACTCCGCCAAGGGCCCGGTGGTCGCCCCGTCCGGGGCCGTGGGCAAGGACGCGCTCGCGATCCGGACGGGCAAGGACGCGGCCACGTCCACCCTGACCGTCTGGGAGGACTTCCGCTGCCCGGCCTGCAAGGCCTTCGAGGACAACTACCGGGCCACCGTCCACGAGCTGGAGGCGAAGGGACAGCTCAAGGTCGACTACCACCTGGTCACGCTGATCGACGGGAACATGGGCGGCACCGGCTCCCTCAAGGCGGCCAACGCCGCCGCGTGCGCCCAGGACGCCGGGAAGTTCCCCGCGTACCACGACGTCCTCTTCCAGAACCAGCCCGAGGAGGTCGACGACGCCTACGGCAAGAACGCCAAGCTGCTGGAGCTGGCCGGGAAGGTGGAGGGGCTCGACACCCCCGAGTTCCGCGCCTGCGTCGAGAAGGGCACGCACAACGCCTGGGCCGGCAAGTCGCAGGAGGCCTTCCGCGCCGGGAAGTTCCGGGGCACCCCGACGATCCTCCTCGACGGGAAGGACATCTTCGCCGACCAGGCGAATCCGCTGACCCCGCAGAAGCTGAAGGCGCAGGTGGAGGCAGCGGCGAAGGGCGGGTCGGCCGCCCCGAGCCCGAAGGCCTCCGGGACGGGCAAGAACGGGTCGAAGGCCTCGTCCTCCTCCTCGTCCTCCTCTTCTTCTTCGTCCGGGCTGTCGTCCTCGACGTCGACCGGATCCTCCTCGAACAGGTCCTCCTCGAACGGTTCCTCGTCGCGGTCGGGCTCGACGGCGGGGAGCCAGGCCGGTTCCGCCGGTTCCGCTTCCGTCTCCCGGGGGGCCGGCGAGGACTGAGAGGCCCCCGGGGAAGGCGTGGCGTCCCTGTATCGATTCAGCCGAGGTTGCCGGGCGGGTTGCGGTCTGCACCGCCCGGCAGGGTAGCGTCGGTCCTGCCATGGAACTTGCCTATATCCCCAGCCCGTCGACCGGCGTGATCCATCTCGGACCGATCCCGCTCCGCGGCTACGCGTTCTGCATCATCATCGGCGTCTTCGTCGCCGTCTGGCTCGGCAACAGGCGCTGGATCGCGCGCGGCGGAAAGCCGGGCACGGTCGCGGACATCGCCGTGTGGGCGGTGCCTTTCGGCCTTGTCGGCGGTCGCCTCTACCACGTCATCACCGATTACCAGCTCTACTTCGGCGAGGGCCGCAACTGGGTCGACGCCTTCAAGATCTGGGAAGGCGGCCTCGGCATCTGGGGCGCCATCGCGCTGGGCGCCGTGGGCGCCTGGATCGGCTGTCGACTCCGCGGCATCCCGCTGCCGGCCTGGGCCGACGCCCTGGCCCCCGGCATCGCGCTGGCCCAGGCCTTCGGACGCTGGGGCAACTGGTTCAACCAGGAGCTCTACGGCCGCGCCACCGACCTGCCGTGGGCGGTGAAGATCAGCGAGGGCCCGAACCGGGTCGCGGGGACCTATCACCCCACCTTCCTGTACGAGTCCCTGTGGTGCGTCGGCGTCGCCGTGCTGGTGATCTGGGCCGACCGCCGCTTCAAGCTGGGACACGGCCGGGCCTTCGCCCTGTACGTGGCCGCGTACTGCGTCGGCCGCAGCTGGATCGAGTACATGCGCGTCGACGAGGCACACCACATCCTCGGCCTGCGGCTGAACGTGTGGACCTCGATCGTGGTCTTCCTGCTGGCCGTGATCTACCTGGTGCTGTCCGCGAAGCTGCGGCCGGGCCGCGAGGAGATCGTGGAGCCGGACCGCGGTCCCGCCGCCGGGGACGCGAAGACCCCGATCGACGCTGCGGACGCCGAACCGAAGGACGCCGACGTGAAGGACGCCGACGCGACGGACGCGGAGGCGAAGAGCGTGGCCGGGGACAAGACGCCGAGCCTCGTCAAGGCCGAGGGCGCGCCGAGGGACACCGAGCCGAAGGACGCCGAGCGGGCGGACGCGGAGTCGGCCTCGGGGACGGCTTCCGAGACGGCCTCCGAGGCCAAGAAGGTCTGACCGGTCCGGACCGGGGGTCCGTGATCGACGCAGTGGGGTGCCGCGCTCAGCGCGGCACCCCACTGCGTTGCCCGGCAGGACCTAGACCCGGTCGCCGCGCCGGGAGAGGGTCAGGGTGCGGTGGGCGGCCGCGACCACGGCCGGGTCCACGAACCGGCCGTCGGGGAGGGCCAGCGCGCCCGGAGTGGCCCGGGCGGCGGTGACGATCTCCTCGGCGGCGCTGACCTCTTCCGGGCCGGGCACGTAGGCCCGTTCGATCACCGGGAGCTGGCGCGGGTGGATCGCGGCCCGGCCGAGGAACCCGAGGGCCCGGCCGCGCGCGCAGGAGACGGCCAGCGCCTCCAGGTCCCGGATGTCGGGGAACACCGACTGCGCGGGCGCGACCAGACCCGCGGCCCGCGCCGCGACCACCACCCGTGAGCGCGGCCAGTCCAGGCCCGCCTCGGCGCTGACGTTCAGGTCGGCCCGCAGGTCCGCCTCGCCGAGGGAGAGGCCGTGCAGGGCCGGGTGGGCGCGCGCGATCTCGTACGCCCGCTCCACGCCCAGGGCCGATTCCAGCAGCGCGTACAGGGCCACGCCGCCGGTGCGGTTCGCGACGGCGGTGATCTGCTCGGGGGCGGCGATCTTCGGCAGCCGCAGCGCCGACAGCCCCCGGAGCCCGGTCAGGGCGCTGAGGTCGGCGCCGGCCCACGGCGAGTCCAGGGCGTTGACCCGGACCTGCACGGGCACCGGCGGCCGGTCGGCGAGCAGTTCGGCCGTCGCGGCCCGCGCGTACTCCTTGCGGGAGGCCGAGACCCCGTCCTCCAGGTCGACGATGACGGAGTCGGCCCCCGAGTGCAGGGCCTTCCAGACCACCTCGGGGCGGTCGCCGGGAGCGTACAGCCAAGTAAGGATCACAGGACTCCGTCCTTCGCGAGTGCGGTGATCTCGGCCTCGGTCAGGCCGAGTTCGGTGAGGACGGCCTCGGTGTCCGCGCCGTGGGGGCGGCCCGCCCAGCGGATGGCACCCGGGGTGCCGGACAGCCGGAAGAGCACGTTCTGCATGCGGAGCGGCCCGAGTTCCGGGTCCTCCACCTCGGTGATCGTGTCGAGCGCGGCGTACTGCGGATCGGCCATGACGTCCCGTACGTCGTAGACCAGCGCGACCGCCGCCTGGGCGTCCTCGAACGCGGCGATCACCTCCTCCGCCTTGTACCGGGCGATCCAACCGCCGACCGCCTCGTCGAGCACCCCCGCGTGGGCGGCCCGGCCGGAGCCCGTCGCGAACCAGGGCTCCGCGATCAACTCCGGTCGACCGACCAGCCGCATCACGCGCTCCGCGATGGACTGCGCCGAGGTGGACACGGCCAGCCAACGCCCGTCCGCGCTGCGGTAGGTGTTGCGGGGCGCGTTGTTGGTGGAGCGGTTGCCCGTGCGCGGCTGGACGAAACCGAGCTGGTCGTACCAGAGCGGGTGCGGACCCAGCACCGTCAGGATCGGCTCGATGATGGCCAGGTCCACCACCTGCCCCTGCCCGGTGCGGTCCCGGCCGGCCAACGCCGTCATCACGGCGTACGCGGTGGTCAGCGCGGCGACGGAGTCGGCGAGCCCGAACGGCGGCAGGGTCGGGGGGCCGTCCGGTTCCCCGGTGATCGCGGCGAAACCGCTCATGGCCTCGGCGAGGGTGCCGAAGCCGGGGCGGTGGGCGTACGGGCCGTGCTGACCGAAGGCCGTCACACGGGCCAGCACCAGCCGCGGGTTGGCGGCGGACAACTCCGGCCAGCCCAGGCCCCACTTCTCCAAGGTGCCGGGGCGGAAGTTCTCGATGATCACGTCGGCGCCGGCGGCGAGGCGCAGCAGGGTGTCCCGCCCGCCGGGAGCGGACAGGTCGAGGGTCATCGTCCGCTTGTTGCGACCGAGCAGCTTCCACCAGAGGCCGACCCCGTCCTTGGCGGGACCGTGTCCGCGCGAGGGGTCGGGACGGACCGGGTGCTCGACCTTGACGACCTCCGCGCCGAAGTCCCCGAGGAGGGTGGCCGCCAGCGGGCCGGCGAAGAGGGTGGCCAGGTCCAGGACGCGCAGTCCGGCGAGGGGACCGGTGGCGTCGGCGACCGGGCCGGGGGTGGTGGCGGGCCGGGTCGCGGGCGCGCGGTGGGGTGTCCGGGTCACGAGGCGCCCCCGGTGGCTCGGCCGGCCGCCGCGGTGGTCCCGCCTCCGGGCTCGGGGCCGGTGTCGGGGGCGGTCGCGGCGAAGGCGTCCGTCTCGGACCGGGTCGGCATCGAGTCCTGGGCGCCGGGCCGTTGCACGGACAGCGCCGCCGCCGCCGAGGCCCAGCGCAGCGCCTCGGGCATCGGGCGGCCCTCCCCGACGGCCACGGCGAGCGCCCCGACGAAGGTGTCGCCGGCGGCGGTGGTGTCCACGGCCCGGACCCGGATCGCCGGCAGGGCCAGCGGCTCGCGCCCCCGTGCGGCGAACAGCACCCCGGCCCCACCGAGGGTGATCACCACCTGCGGCACGCTGCGCAGGAGCGCCTCGGCGGCCCGGTACGGGTCGGTGAGCCCGGTGAGGGTCGCCGCCTCGTGCTCGTTGGGCACCAGGAGGTCGGTGACGTCGAGGAGTTCGGCGGGCAGGGGCCGGGCGGGCGCCGGGGTG
This sequence comes from Streptomyces sp. NBC_00513, assembly GCF_041431415.1. Lineage (GTDB taxonomy): Bacteria > Actinomycetota > Actinomycetes > Streptomycetales > Streptomycetaceae > Streptomyces. Next base: position 2,343,806 of record NZ_CP107845.1, on the reverse strand, counting down.
AGGATCGTACGGACACCGTGGGCGCGGGCGGCGCGGGCGCCGGCGATCACGGCCTCCAGGGGGAGTTCGAGTTGCAGGAGCAGGGAGTCGGCCGAGCCGATCCGGGAGTCGTCGCCCACCTCCAGCCCGGTGACGCGGGCGTTGGCGCCGGGGATGACGACGATGCTGTTCGCGCCCTCGTCGTCGACGGTGATGTGGGCGGTGCCGCTGGCCCCCTCCACCGTGCGCAGGGCGGCCGTCTCCACGCCGGCCGCGGCGAGCGCGGAGCGCAACCATACGCCGAACTCGTCCGCGCCGACCGCGCCGATCATCACCACCTCGCCGCCGAGGCGGGCGGCGGCCACGGCCTGGTTGGCGCCCTTGCCGCCGGGGACCGTGTGGAACGCGCGGCCGGTGACGGTCTCCCCGAGGCGAGGCGCCTTGGAGACGTAGGCGACGAGATCCATGTTCGTACTGCCGAGCACGGCGATGGCCGTCATGAGCGGGCTGCCTCCTGAGCGGTGAGGTGGGCGAGGGCGTCGAAGCCGACGCCGTCGAAACCGGGCACGCTGGTGGCGAGACGGTTGCCCAGCGGCGCGGTCCAACGCCGCGGGAGCCGCTCGGGCGATCCGGTGAGGAGCCCGGCGAGGGAACCGGCGGTGGCGCCGTTGGAGTCGGTGTCCCAGCCGCCGGACACGGCGTTGCAGACCGACCGGGTGAAGTCGCCGTCGGCGTGGGTGAGCGCCGCCGCGATCAGGGCCGTGTTCGGGAGGGAGTGGACCCAGTGGTGGTGGTCGTAGCGGGCGTGGAGGACGTCCACGACCCGGTCGAAGTCGCGGTGGCGGCCCGCCTCGTCGATGCCGAGGCGGACCGCCCCGGCCAGGCGCGAGCGGGGCGGTACGACGGCCAGCCCGGCCCGCAGCGCGCCGTGCACGTCACACCGGCCGCCGGCCGCCTCGGCGATGGCGGCGGCGGTGAAGAGGGCCGCGTAGATCCCGTTGCCGGTGTGGGTGAGGGCGGCGTCCCGGTGGGCCTGGGCCGCGGCGGCCACCGGGTCGCCGGGGTTGGTCCAGCCGTGGACGTCGGCCCGGATGAGGGCGCCGATCCACTCGCGGAACGGGTTGTGGTGGGTGGCGCACGCGGGGGGCTCCAGGCCCTGGAGGAGGTTGCGGTAGGCGACGCGCTCGGCGGTGAAGGTCCGGCCGGCGGGGAGTTCGTCGAGCCAGAGCCGTGCGACGTCGGCGGTGGTGAAGGACTTGCCGTGGCGCTGGAGCAGGAGCAGGTTCAGCAGGGGGTAGTTGAGGTCGTCGTCCTCGGGCATGCCGTCGATGTTCTCGGCGAGGGAGGTCGGGGCGGACCTGCGGTTCCAGGGATGCGCGGCCAGCAGCTCCGGCGGGACGCCGCGGGCGGTGAACCAGTCGGACAGTGGCCAGTTGCCGGTGGCGCGGGCCAGGGCCCGGATCCCGTCCAGGGGGAGCTTCTCGACGGGCTTGCCGAGCAGGCACCCGACGGCCCGCCCGAGCCAGGCGGCCTCCAGGCGGGCGACGTCGGGGCGGGCCGCCGGCGGCGATGGCGCGGGGCGGTCGGTGAGGGTGGCCGGCAGGGGTTCGGGCCGGGGTCGGCCGTCGGGGCGGGTCGGTGGGGGAGCCGGGGGCCAGGTGGAGCGGATGGCGGGCCAGGTCTCCGGCTCGTCGGCGGCCAGCGGCGAGGGCAGGGCGGCGAGTTCGGCCAGCAGACGACCGGCCAGGGCGCGCAGCTCCGGCGGCGCGGCAGCGGCCGAGGCGCCGGCGCGGGCCGGGGCCGCACGGCCCCCCGCGTCGAGCCAGGCGCGCAGCAGCGGCCGCGCCTCGCGCCCGTCCTCCGCCGCCTGACGGAACTCGTGCCCGACCAGGTCCTCCGGCTGGACCCAGGTCAGGCGCACCGCGCACGCCGCGGGCCCGGTCACCGCGGCGTCGCGATCTCGGCGAAGGCCGCCTCGTGGGCGCGGCGCCGCTCCCGGTCGCGGTCGAAGACCTCCCGGGCCACCGTCGCCAGCGCGGCCGCCGGCGCGTGCAGGTCCAGCCGGCTGGCCTCCGCCACCTGCTTCGCCCAGCCGGCGGGGACCACGGCCTCGCCGCCCAGGGCGCCGGCCATCGCCCCAGCCATGGTGGCGATGGAGTCGCAGTCCCGGCCGTAGTTGACCGCCCCGAGCACGGACGCCTCGTACGCCCCGTCGGCCACCAGCAGCATGCCGAGCGCGACGGGGAGTTCCTCGATCGAGTGCAGCCGCGAGGGCCGCCGGGCGCCGAGCGAGGGTGTGCGGTAGTCCGGGCCCACCGAGTCGTACGGGGCCACCGCCACCCGCAGGGGGGCCAGCGCCGACTCGAAGTCCCGGTGGCGCGCGGCCACGTCGCACACCGCCGCGATGGCCTCCCGGGTGCCGTCCTTCGCCAGCGACAGGGCCGTCTCGACGACCGAGGCCGCGCTCGCGCCCGGTACGCACGCCGCCGCCACCGCGGCGGCGAACACGCCCGCCGCCTCCCTGCCGTACGAGGACTGGTGCGCGCCCGCGACGTCCAGCGCCTCCGCGTACGCGGCCGCCGGATGGCCCGCGTTGACGAGCCCGACCGGGGCCATGTACATCGCGGCGCCACAGTTGACGATGTTGCCGGCGCCGGCCTCGCGGGGGTCCGCGTGGGCGTAGTGGATCCGGGTCACGATCCACTTCTCGGCCAGAAAGATCCGCTGGAGGGGCAGGGCCTCGGCTTCGAGTTCCGGGATCCAACGGGGGTTCGTCATGAGGTCCGGGACGAGGTGGTCGGCGACCGCGTACGCGTCCAGGTGGTCCCGCACGCTCTCGTAGACCCGGACCAGCGCGTGCGTCATGAGGGTGTCGTCGGTGACGTGCCCGTCGCCCTTGTGGTACGGCGCGATGGGGCGGGCGGTGCGCCAGTCCTCGTACCAGGGGCCGACGATGCCGTGGACCCGGCCGCCGTGCCGTTCGACGATCCGGTCCGGGGACCAGCCCTCCACCGGACCTCCCAGGGCGTCGCCGACGGCGGCGCCGATCAGGGAGCCGGCCACGCGGTCGTCGAGGGAGAGGGGAGCGTGCGTCATGTCCGAATCATCCCTTGGGCGTTGGGGTTTTTGGGGGAGGTGAGCTCCGTACGGGTGAGCAGCGCGGCGAGTTCGACGAGATCGGTGCCGGCCAGGCGGGGCAGCGCGCAGCCGGACAGGGTGCGGCAGGCCTCGCGCCAGGCGGGCGGGAGGGAGTCGCCGCCCCCGAGGGCGCCGGCGAGGGCGCCGGCCAGGGCAGGGGCGGAGTCGGCGACACGGGAGAGACAGGCGGCCGCCGGGACGGCCTCGGAGACCTTGCCGCGAGCCGCGGTGGCCAGGGCGAGGGCGACCGGGACGGTTTCGGCGGCGGCGATTCCGTAGCTGTACACGTGGTCGACGATCTGGTGTTCCAGCAGCGGGACGATGGCGAAGGCGCCTCCGTCCGGATCGGCGCGGGCGAGTTCGACGGCGTGACGGGCGTTGCGGCCGATCTCGGTGGAGGCGGGCAGCTGTGCGAGAGCGGCGTCCACGGCGGCGTCGGTGTCCGCGCCGCCGAGGGCGGTGGCGATGGCGGCGGCCATGGCGCGGGCGCCGTGCACCCCGTCGCCGTCCTGGGTGTACCGGGCGTCGAACTCCGCGAGGTCGGCCGCGGCGCGGGGGTCCCCGGGGTGGACGACGGCCAGGACACAGGCGCGGACGCAGGCGGCGTCGTCGAAGTAGTGCGGGTTGTCGTGGCCGGTGGCGGGCGGGCGCAGGCCGGCGGCGAGGTTGCCGAGGCCGGCGCGGACGGAGATCCGGGCGCGCAGGGGCAGTACGGCCGACTCGACCTCGGGGGCGCGCTCGGCCGCCGCCGCGACCTCGGAGGCCAGGGCGTTCCACGCCAGGTCGATGGCCGCCCGCATCCGGCGGGACCGGCTGAGGTCGCTGAGCAGCACCCCGGCGGCCGTCAGCACGGACTCGGCGGCGAACGCGGCCCACTCGGCGTCGTCGGACGGGCCCAGGCGCAGTGGTTCCGGGGGCTGGTTGAGGGCGATCGGGACGGGGAGCGTGGTGGTGGCGTTCTGCTCGGCGAAGGTGTCGAGCTCGCGGGTCAGGCGGCGGGTCCACTCGGGCATCCGGCTGGCCCGGTGCCGGGCGGCGGGCCAGCCGGCCGCGTCGCCCGCGGCGAGACCGAGGAGGAGCCCCTCGATACGGCGCGGCCCGCTCGGCCCCTCCGGGGTGGAGGCGGTGCCGGTCGCCTCCGCGGGGGGCGGGGCGGCGAGGGCGGTGGTGCGCGGCCCCGGGTGCGGCGCCTCGACCGGGAGGTGCCCGCCCCGGGGGCCCCGGCCCGCGACCGTGCCCGGCGCGGGCGGCCCCCCGAGTCCTGCGGGTGGGACCGCGGCGCCCGGGACGGGAACGGGCACGAGGAGGGGGACGGAGACGGGAACGGGCACGAGGGTGGCGACGGGGACGGGGACGGGGGCGGCGAGGGCGGGGGGTGTCGGGGCGGCCTCGGCGGCCCGATCCGGCGCGGGCGGGCCGGCGGGAGGGTGGGGGAGGCGCGGTTCCGCGGGGGAGGGGGGCGTGCGCGTCGGACCGGAGCCGCGCGTCCCGGTGGGCTCGGCCGAGTCCGGGGTGTAGGGCGAAGGGCTCATCGGGGGGTCTCGGCTTCCGGGGTGAGGAGGTCCGCGATGTCCAGGACGTGGTAGCCCCGCATCGAGGGGAGGCAGCTGCCCCGGACCGGGCCGATCGCCGCCGCCCAGTCGGCGGGGATGGAGGGGATGCCGGACATGGCGCCGGCCAGGGCGCCCGCCACGGCGGCCGTGGTGTCGGCGTCCCGGCCCATGTTCACGGCCGTCAGGACGGAACCGGGGAAGTCCCCGCGGCAGGCGGCGAAGGCGCCGAACGCCAGCCCCACCGCCTCGGGGGCCAGGTCCGTCCACGGGTAGCCGCCGATGACCACCGCCGAGCGCACCGCCCGTTCGCCGCGCGGGGCGGCGGTGACGGCCCGGCGCAACGAGCGGGCCGTCCAGGAGTCGGAGGGGATGACGGACAGGGCCGCCGAGACCACGGAGGCGGGCGAGCCCCCGGCCATGGCCGCCGCGACGCCCGCGGCGACTGCCTGGCCCCCGTAGATGCCCTCCCCGTCATGGCTGACGGAGCCGTCGATGGCCACCAGTCGGGCGGCCTCCGCGGGCCGGCCCGCGGCGAAGACGCCGAACGGGGCGGCCCGCATGGCCAGTCCGTCGGACCAGGCGTGGCGGTGCTGCGCCGAGATGGGGGCCGCGAGTCCCCGGCGGAGGTTCTCCAGCGTGCCGCGTTCCGAGAAGCCGGCCCCCCGGAACGGGCCCTCGTCCAGGTCGGCGATCCAGTGGTGCCACGCCCGCTCGACGTGGGCCACGGTCAGCGCGGAACCGTGCCGGGCCAGCAGCAGGCCCGAGAAGATCGCGTACTCGGTGTCGTCCGTGCCCGCCGGGTCCTCGGACACGAAGCCCTCGATCCGACCCCACTTCGCCCGGATCTGCGAAGGCTTCATGTTCTCCGCCGGGGCTCCCAGCGCGTCACCCACCGCGAGCCCCAGAAGAGCGCCCCGGGCTCGTTCGAGGAGGACCTGCGGATTGCATGCAATCAGCTCCATGGCGCGCCTCTCCACTTGATGGGACTCATGATGAGCCCTTGGGGGATTTGTGCCATGGCATGTGGTTTGTCGCTTGCCGCGAAACACCACCCGAACGCTCCCGTCACCCGGTCGCCGATCCACGAAACCGCAGGTAAGTACGGCCTTCCTTGCCGGCGGAGAGCGAAAATCGTGCGTAGGTTCGAGGTGTTCAGGGGGAGTGGGTTTCTGCGCGTCGCCTTCGCGCGCCCATTCGCAGGAAAAGGGGAGATACGCCGCATGTCCATCATCGACACCGAAGCACCGCTGCACACCGCCCACCGCGACAACCACACCCACCGTGACGTCAACGGCGGATGGCTGCGGCCGGCCGTGTTCGGGGCGATGGACGGACTGGTCTCCAACATCGCCCTGATGACCGGAGTGGCGGGCGGCGCGGTCGCGCCGCAGACGATCGTCATCACCGGCCTCGCCGGTCTGGCCGCAGGCGCCTTCTCGATGGCCGCCGGCGAATACACCTCGGTCGCCTCGCAGCGCGAACTGGTCCTGGCGGAGCTGGACGTGGAGCGTCAGCAGCTGCGCAAGCACCCGATCGACGAGATGGAGGAGTTGGCCGAGCTCTACGTCTCGCGCGGCGTCGCCCCCGCCCTGGCCCGCGAGGTGGCGATGCAGCTGTCCCGCGACCCGGAGCAGGCGCTGGAGATACACGCCCGCGAGGAGCTGGGCATCGACCCCGACGACCTGCCGTCGCCGCTGGTCGCGGCCGTGTCGTCCTTCGGCTCGTTCGCCCTGGGCGCGCTGCTTCCCGTACTGCCCTACCTGCTCGGCGCCACCGCCCTGTGGCCGGCCGTCCTGCTCGCGCTGATCGGACTCTTCGCCTGCGGTGCGGTCGTCGCCCGGGTCACCGCCCGCTCCTGGTGGTACAGCGGACTGCGGCAGCTCGTCCTGGGTGGTGCGGCCGCCGGTGTGACGTACGTCCTGGGAACCTGGATCGGCGGCGCCGTAGGCTAACCGGCGCGGGAGTGAGACACTATGCGGTACACAACATAAGTAGTCCGTTACCCGGCGGTTTCGATTCCGTGTCCGCGGGGCATCAGGACAGGGCGTCGGGCAATGGTGCCCGCTCCGTGCCGGGACAGCCGCGGCCCGTGACGCGTCCGCAGATGTTCATGAGATCCAAGGGACCTCCCCGCAGGCCCCTTCTCCCCCTTCGGGCATGTCCGCATGTTGGAATGCGATATCCGCTTCTCGGGATTGCCGTCATCATGTAACCTGCACGAAATTTTGCAGAGGGCCAACGTCGTCCCTCGGCCATGCACATATGCCACGACGACGACGGGAGAGCCGATGCGTTCCGCATCCACGCACTCCGCGACCGGCCTCAGCACCACCGCCTGGTCGCCCATGGACGGTCGCCCCGCCCAGCAGGGCATGTACGACCCGCGCAACGAGCACGACGCCTGCGGCGTCGGCTTTGTGGCCAACCTCAGCGGCGAGGCCAGTCACACGCTGGTCGAGCAGGCGCTGACCGTATTGCGGAACCTCGAACACCGCGGCGCCACCGGCTCCGAGCCCGACTCGGGCGACGGCGCCGGAATCCTGTCCCAGGTGCCGGACGCCTTCCTGCGCGAGGTGGCCGGTTTCGAGCTCCCCGAGGCCGGCGCGTACGCCGTCGGCATCGCCTTCCTCCCCGCCGACGGCACCGCACAGGCCGTCGCCGTGGAACGCATCGAGGCCATCGCCGTCGAGGAGAACCTCACGGTCCTCGGCTGGCGCGAGGTCCCGGTCACCCCGGACCTGCTCGGCAACGGCGCCCGCGCCACCATGCCCGCCTTCTCGCAGCTGTTCGTGAGCAACGGGGCGAGCGGCATCGAGCTGGACCGCAAGGCGTTCGTGCTGCGCAAGCGCGCCGAGCGCGAGGCCGGCGTGTACTTCCCGTCGCTCTCCGCCCGCACCATCGTCTACAAGGGCATGCTGACCACCGGCCAGCTGGAGCCCTTCTTCCCCGACCTGTCCGACCGTCGCTTCGCGTCGACGCTCGCCCTGGTCCACTCCCGGTTCTCGACGAACACCTTCCCGTCCTGGCCGCTCGCCCACCCGTACCGCTTCGTCGCGCACAACGGCGAGATCAACACGGTCAAGGGCAACCGGAACTGGATGAAGGCCCGCGAGTCCCAGCTCGCCTCGGACGTCTTCGGCGAGGGCGACCTCGACCGGATCTTCCCGATCTGTACCCCCGACGCCTCCGACTCGGCCTCCTTCGACGAGGTCCTGGAGCTGCTCCACCTCGGCGGCCGCTCGCTCCCGCACAGCGTGCTGATGATGATCCCGGAGGCGTGGGAGAACCACGCGTCCATGGACCCGGACCGCCGCGCCTTCTACCAGTACCACTCCACGATGATGGAGCCCTGGGACGGCCCGGCCTGCGTCACCTTCACCGACGGCACCCAGGTCGGCGCGGTCCTCGACCGCAACGGTCTGCGCCCCGGCCGCTACTGGGTCACCGACGACGGCCTCGTCGTCCTCGGCTCCGAGGTCGGCGTGCTCGACATCGACCCGGCCAAGGTCGTCCGCAAGGGCCGCCTGCAGCCCGGCAAGATGTTCCTCGTCGACACCGCCCAGAAGCGGATCATCGAGGACGACGAGATCAAGGCCGAACTGGCCGGCGCCGCCCCCTACGCCGAATGGCTGGAAACCGGCGAGATCGAGCTCGAAGACCTTCCCGAGCGCGAGCACATCGTCCACACCCACGCCTCGGTCACCCGCCGCCAGCAGACCTTCGGCTACACCGAGGAAGAGCTGCGCATCATCCTCGCGCCGATGGCCCGCACCGCCGGCGAGCCGCTCGGCTCCATGGGCACGGACTCCCCGATCGCGGCCCTGTCCGAGCGCCCCCGGCTGCTCTTCGACTACTTCACTCAGCTCTTCGCGCAGGTCACCAACCCGCCGCTGGACGCCATCCGCGAGGAGCTCGTCACCTCGCTGCTGTCCTCGGTGGGCCCGCAGGGCAACCTGCTGGAGCCGACCGCCGCCTCCTGTCGCAGCGTCACCCTGCCCTTCCCGGTGATCGACAACGACGAGCTGGCCAAGCTGATACACGTCAACGCCGACGGCGACATGCCCGGCATGAAGGCCGCCACGCTCTCCGGCCTCTACCGGGTCTCCGGCGGTGGCGAGGCACTCGCCGCCCGCCTGGAGGACATCCGCGGCGAGGTCGACGCGGCCATCGAGAACGGCGCCCACCTGATCGTCCTCTCGGACCGTCACTCGGACGCCGAGCACGCGCCGATCCCGTCGCTGCTGCTCACCGCCGCCGTGCACCACCACCTCATCGCCACCAAGCAGCGCACCCAGGTCGGCCTGCTGGTCGAGGCCGGCGACGTCCGCGAGGTCCACCACGTCGCGCTGCTCATCGGCTACGGCGCCGCCGCCGTCAACCCGTACCTCGCCATGGAGTCCGTCGAGGACCTGCTGCGCGCCGGTACCTTCCTGTCCGGCCTGGAGCCGGAGCAGGCCATCAAGAACCTGATCTACGCGCTCGGCAAGGGCGTCCTGAAGGTCATGTCCAAGATGGGCATCTCCACGGTCGCCTCCTACCGCGGCGCCCAGGTCTTCGAGGCCGTCGGCCTCGACCAGGAGTTCGTCGACACCTACTTCGGCGGCACCGCCACCAAGATCGGCGGCGCCGGCCTCGACGTCGTCGCCAAGGAGGTGGCCGCGCGCCACGCCAAGGCGTACCCGGTCTCCGGCATCGCCGCCACGCACCGCGCGCTGGAGATCGGCGGCGAGTACCAGTGGCGCCGCGAGGGCGAGCCGCACCTGTTCGACCCGGACACGGTCTTCCGTCTCCAGCACGCCACGCGCAACCGCCGGTACGACATCTTCAAGCAGTACACCGACCGGGTGAACGAGCAGTCCGAGCGCCTGATGACGCTCCGCGGACTCTTCGGGTTCAAGACCGGCGAGGCGGGCGACCGGCCGTCGATCCCCGTCGAGGAGGTCGAGTCCGTCGCCGACATCGTCAAGCGCTTCTCCACCGGCGCCATGTCGTACGGCTCCATCTCCAAGGAGGCGCACGAGACCCTCGCCATCGCCATGAACCAGTTGGGCGGCAAGTCCAACACCGGTGAGGGCGGCGAGGACCCGGACCGCCTGTACGACCCGGCGCGCCGCTCGTCCATCAAGCAGGTCGCCTCCGGCCGCTTCGGCGTCACCAGCGAGTACCTGGTCAACGCGGACGACATCCAGATCAAGATGGCGCAGGGCGCCAAGCCCGGCGAGGGCGGCCAGCTGCCCGGCCACAAGGTCTACCCGTGGGTCGCCAAGACCCGGCACTCCACCCCGGGCGTCGGCCTGATCTCCCCGCCCCCGCACCACGACATCTACTCCATCGAGGACCTGGCTCAGCTGATCCACGACCTCAAGAACGCCAACCCGGCGGCCCGCATCCACGTGAAGCTGGTCTCCGAGGTCGGCGTCGGAACGGTCGCCGCGGGCGTCTCCAAGGCCCACGCGGACGTCGTCCTCATCTCCGGCCACGACGGCGGAACGGGCGCCTCGCCGCTCACCTCGCTCAAGCACGCAGGCGGCCCCTGGGAGCTCGGCCTCGCCGAGACCCAGCAGACCCTGCTCCTCAACGGGCTGCGCGACCGCATCGTGGTCCAGACGGACGGCCAGCTCAAGACCGGCCGCGACGTCGTCATCGCCGCGCTGCTCGGCGCCGAGGAGTTCGGTTTCGCGACCGCGCCGCTCGTCGTCTCCGGCTGCGTCATGATGCGCGTCTGCCACCTGGACACCTGCCCCGTCGGCATCGCCACCCAGAACCCGGTCCTGCGCGAGCGCTTCTCCGGCAAGCCCGAGTTCGTCGTCAACTTCTTCGAGTTCATCGCGGAGGAGGTGCGCGAGATCCTCGCCGAGCTGGGCTTCCGCACCATCGAGGAGGCCGTCGGCCACGCCGAACTCCTCGACACCAGCAAGGCCGTCACGCACTGGAAGGCCCAGGGCCTCGACCTGGAGCCCCTCTTCCACGTGCCCGAGCTCCCCGAGGGCGCGGTCCGCCACGCCCTGATCGAGCAGGACCACGGCCTGGAGAAGGCGCTCGACAACGAGCTGATCAAGCTCGCCGGCGACGCCCTGAACGCCGCCACGGCCGAAGCCGCCCAGCCGGTCCGCGCCCAGGTCGCGATCCGCAACATCAACCGGACCGTCGGCACCATGCTCGGCCACGAGGTCACCAAGAAGTTCGGTGGAGCGGGCCTGCCCGACAACACCATCGACCTGACCTTCACCGGTTCGGCCGGCCAGTCCTTCGGCGCCTTCCTGCCGCACGGCGTGACGCTGCGCCTGGAGGGCGACGCCAACGACTACGTCGGCAAGGGCCTCTCCGGCGGCCGTGTCGTGGTCCGCCCGGACCGCGGCGCCGACCACCTCGCCGAGTACTCCACCATCGCCGGCAACACCATCGGCTACGGGGCCACCGGCGGCGAGATGTTCCTGCGCGGCCGTACCGGCGAACGCTTCTGCGTCCGCAACTCCGGCGCCCTCGTCGTCTCGGAGGGCGTGGGCGACCACGGCTGCGAGTACATGACCGGCGGCCAGGCCGTCGTCCTGGGCGAGACGGGCCGCAACTTCGCGGCCGGCATGTCGGGCGGCGTCGCGTACGTCATCGACCTCGACCCGAACAACGTCAACGTCGGCAACGCCGGCGCCGTCGAGACCACCCTCTCCGACACCGACAAGCAGTGGCTGCACGACGTGGTGCGTCGCCACGAGGAGGAGACCGGCTCGACCGTGGCCGCGAAGCTCCTCGCCGACTGGTCCGTCGCGGTGGACCGCTTCAGCAAGATCATCCCGACCACGTACAAGGCAGTGCTCGCCGCCAAGGACGCCGCCGAGCTGGCCGGACTCTCGGAGTCCGAGACCACCGAGAAGATGATGGAGGCGGCGATCAATGGCTGACCCGAAGGGCTTCCTCACCACCCCGCGCGAGACCGCCTGTTCCCGTCCCGTGGCCGACCGGCTCAAGGACTGGAACGAGGTCTACGTTCCGGGCTCGCTGCTCCCGATCATCAGCAAGCAGGCCGGCCGCTGCATGGACTGCGGCATCCCGTTCTGCCACAACGGCTGCCCCCTCGGGAACCTGATCCCGGAGTGGAACGACTTCGCGTACCGCGAGGACTGGTCGGCGGCGTCCGAGCGCCTGCACGCCACGAACAACTTCCCGGAGTTCACCGGGCGCCTGTGCCCGGCCCCCTGCGAGTCGGCGTGCGTCCTCGGCATCAACCAGCCCGCCGTCACGATCAAGAACGTCGAAGTCTCGATCATCGACAAGGCCTGGGACAACGGCAACGTCACCCCCCAGCCGCCCGAGCGGCTGTCCGGCAAGACGGCAGCCGTCATCGGCTCCGGCCCGGCGGGTCTCGCCGCGGCCCAGCAGCTGACCCGGGCGGGCCACACCGTGGTCGTGTACGAGCGCGCCGACCGCGTCGGCGGCCTGCTGCGCTACGGCATCCCCGAGTTCAAGATGGAGAAGGTGCACATCAACCGCCGCATCGAGCAGATGCGCGCGGAGGGCACCAAGTTCCGCACGGGCATCGAGGTCGGCCGCGACATCACGGCCACCGACCTGCGCAAGCGGTTCGACGCGGTCGTCATCGCGGCCGGCGCCACCGTCTCCCGCGACCTGCCGGTCCCCGGGCGCGAGCTCAAGGGCATCCACTTCGCGATGGAGTACCTGCCGCTCTCCAACAAGGTGCAGGAGGGCGACTTCGTCACCCCTCCGATCACCGCCGAGGGCAAGCACGTCGTCGTCATCGGCGGCGGCGACACCGGCGCGGACTGCGTCGGCACCGCCCACCGCCAGGGCGCGGCCTCGGTCACGCAGCTGGAGATCATGCCCAAGCCGGGCGAGGAGCGGAACCCCAACCAGCCCTGGCCGACCTTCCCGATGCTGTACAAGGTCACCTCGGCCCACGAGGAGGGCGGCGAGCGGGTCTACTCCGTCTCCACCACCCACTTCGAGGGCGACGAGGACGGCAACGTCCAGTCCCTGCACCTCGTCGAGGTCGCCTTCGAGGACGGCAAGCTCGTCCAGAAGGCGGGCACCGAACGCGTCCTCCCGGCGCAACTGGTCACCCTCGCCATGGGCTTCACCGGCACCGACCAGGAGAACGGTCTGGTCCAGCAGTTCGGCCTGGACCTCGACGCGCGCGGCAACATCGAGCGCGACGCCTCGTACGCGACCAACGTGGGCGGCGTCTTCGTCGCCGGCGACGCCGGCCGCGGCCAGTCGCTCATCGTGTGGGCCATCGCGGAGGGCCGCTCGGCCGCCCGCGGCGTGGACCGCTTCCTGACGGGCGCCAGCGCCCTGCCGTACCCGGTCAAGCCGACGGACCGTTCCATCACCGTGTAGTACCGACGGTGCACCCTCCCCCGGGCCTTCCGGGGGAGGACCCCTCATACGGCCCGTACAACGACGTACGGAAACCCGACACCGCGCCCGCCATGTCCCCGACCAGGGATGGCGGGCGCGGTGGCGTTCCCGGCAGGCCGGCGGCCTCAGCGGGGCGTCGAGCGGACCGTCAGGGCTGCCAGGGCCGAGCGGCTGGTGACGCCCGTCTTGTGGAAGATGTGCGACAGGTGGGTGTCGACCGTGCGCGGGCTCAGCCGCAGGCGCGCTGCGATCACCGGGGTGGTGAGGCCCTCCGCGACCAGGGCGGCGATCTGCTGTTCGCGCCGGGTCAGGGCGGGGAACCCGGACCCCCCGGCGGGCGTGGCCGCGGGTGGCCCCGGGGCCCGGGCAGGGCCCGCCGCGGGCGCCGGCGTGGCCGGGCCGGGGGCCGGCGCGGGTGCCGGCGGTGGTGGTTCGGGGGTCGGGGGGCGGGCGAGGTCCGCGAGGCCCGTCAACAGCCCGGCCCCGCCCGCCGCGGCCAGCCGGTGGCCCTGCTCCCACAGCGGCGCGGCCGCCGCCGCGTCGGCCGTCAGGGAGGCCCCGAACAGCAGCGACAGGGCCTCCCACAGGGTGGCGCCCGAACGCCCCGCCTCCTCGGCCGCCTCCACGAACCGACGCGCCGCCCCGGCCGTGTCGCCCCGGGCCGCCAGGAGCTGACCCTCGCCGCGCAGTGCCGCCGCCCGCTGGGCGGGCAGGTCGAGCAGGTCCGCGTCCCGGCGGGCCCGGGCGGCCCACGCCTCGGCGGCGGGCAGGTCGCCGTCGGCGACGGCGGCGGTGACCAGGGCCTCCAGGAACAGGGGCCGCATGGACGGCTGGAGTGCGGCCAGGTCCGGTCCGCCACCGGCTCGCAGCATCGCGGACCGGGCCCGCCGGGGATCGCCCCCGTGCAGCGCGGCGTAACTGAGGACGCACCACGCGAGGGAGGCCCACCAACTGGTTCGGGGGCCGGCCGCGGCGACGGCCTCCTCGGCGACGGTCAGCGAGGTCCGGTCGCCGGGCGGCAGCGCGGCGATCAACACCTGCGCCTTGTTCGACAGGACGAGCGCGAGCAGTTCGTCGCTCCCGATCCCGCGGGCGATGCTCTCGGCCTCGTCGGTCAGTTCCAGCGCCGACCCCAGCCGGCAGGTGTTCATGTGGACGATGGCCTTGCAGAGCAGCAGGTGCGGCAGCAGGTGCAGGGGGCCGCTGCGCCGGGCGATGGCCAGCCCCCGGTCGGCGTGCCGTTCCGCGTCGGTGTACCGCTCCAGGTAGAACTCGGCCCAGCCCAGCCGGGCCAACGGTTCGCACAGGTCGGCGAGGTCCCGGTCGGTGAGCGCGTCCACCCGGGCACCGGCGCGGTCGGTGAACTCCCGGGCGGACGCCAGATTCCCCTCGTACGCCTCGCCGAGCGCCGCGACGGCCAGCGCCGTGGCCGCCGCCGGCTCGTTGCCGAGGGTCCGGGCCAGCTCGAAGGTGCGCTGTACGTCGGCCCGTACGGTCGGGTAGGCCGAGGCGTGCGGGGCGGACGAGCCGAGCTCCAGGCCGAGGGCCACCGCGTCGGCCGGTCCGGGCGCGGGGGTGCGGGACAGCTCGCGCCGCAGCAGCGACACGGCGGCCGGGTAGTGCCCGAGGTGGCGTTCCATCGAGGCGCACAGGGTGACGGCCGCCGCGCGCACCCCGCCGTCGTCGCTCTCGGGCACCTCGGCGATCACCTCGTGCAGCAGGTCCCGGCTCTCCCGCAACGCGCCGCAGACGCTCAACGCCCGGGCCCGCCGCAGCCGCAGCTCCCGCCGCCGCACGGCGTTGTCGGGCGTGTCCGGGAGGACCCGCAGCACCACCTCCAGCCAGTGCGCGCAGCTCGCGGGGGCCGTTGTCGCGGACTGCTCGGCCGCGTCGAGCAGCACGGCCGCGAGGTCGGGGTCCCAGCGGGCGGCGAGGGCCCGTTCCACGTGGTGGGCCCGGACGGCGGCCGAGGCACCGGCCCCGGCCAGCGCCTCGGCCGCCCGCCGGTGCATGCCGGTACGGCGCCGGTGCTCGGTGTTCTCGTGGATCACCGTCCGCAGCACGGGATGGCGCAGCGACCAGCTGTCGCCCGGCCCGGGCCGCAGCAGGTCACGGCGGGCCAGCACGGCCAGGTCGGCGTCGAGCCGGGCCATGTCGGGTACGGCCGCCGTCAACGCCAGCAACGGCGCCGTGGCCTGGTCCCCGAGCACGGCGACGGCCTCGGCGGTACGCCGCTGCGCGGTGGTGAGCGGGGTCAGTTCGTCGAGGAGCAGCGCGGCGAGCCCGCCGTCGGGGACGGCCGCGCCGGCCTGTCCCTGGAGCAGGGTCAGGAAGTACAGCGGGTTGCCCTCGCTGGCGGCGTACAGCCGGGCGGCCCGGGCGGGGGGCAGGCCGGGCGCGAGCCGGGCGACGCAGGCCTCCTCGGGGAGCGGTCCGAGGTCCAGGCGCAGGACGGCGGCGGTGTCCACGCCCCGGGTGAGCGCGGCGGTGAGCGAGGGCGAGGTCTGCCGGTCCCGCCGGGCCACGGCGATGATCACCGGGGTGCGCGGGGGATGCCGTACGAGGTGGTCGAGCAGCTCCAGCGAGGCCGGGTCCGCCCAGTGGAGGTCGTCGAGGGCGATGAGCAGGCCCGGTCCGCCGCGGCCCAGGCGGGTGAGCAGACGCCCCGTCGCCCGGTGCACGGCGAACCGTTCGGCGTCCGCGCCGATCCCGCCCGCGTCCACCCCGTACAGGACGGGGGCGGCCGCCGCGGCGTCCGGCCCGTCCGGCGGCCCCGCGTCGAGGTCGGTGAAGGCGTCGGTGAACACCCCGAAGGGGATGTGCCGCTCGAACTCGGCCGCCCGGCCGCGCAGTACGGTCATGCCCCGGTCGGCGGCCCGCGCGCACAGTTCCGTCAGCAGGCGGCTCTTGCCGATTCCCGCGGCGCCCGTGAGGTCGACGACGGCGGGGGCGCCGCCGTCGAGCACCTCGACCAGGTGCCGGAGTTCGGCGGCCCTCCCGACCAGTGGAGTCCTGCGCATCATCAGCCCCCCGAGTCGGCGCCGGCCCGGACCGGTACACCCGGATTGTCTCCCGTACGCCCGGCCTACGTAGGTGGTTCCACGGATGTGGGACGGCAGGCGGGCTGTCACGCTCGGAATCGACTCCGGCTGTGTCTGACGAGGAGGCCGCATGCGTCGATTACGCGTACTCGTGGTTGCGTTCCTGACCGTTCCCGCGCTCGCGCTCGCGGGCTGCGGAGGGCATGGGGCGCCCCGGTCCCTGCCCTCCGATCCGCTCGTGCCGAGCACGACGATGTCCTCCGCCGCCGCACCGACGCCCACACCCTCCCCGACACCCACACCCACACCCACCCCCTCGCCGACCCCGACGTGCACGGTCACCTCCGGCATGGGCCCGGACGAGAAGGCCGACTACCTCAAGGCCCTCAGGAGCAAGGACCGCCCGGACTACAGCGCCCTGTTCATGACGGACACCGGGGTCTACCTGAGCCTGAAGGACGGCAAACGCCCGTGCGAGGCGGTGGAGGTGAAGATCAGCCACTTCCGGGTCGACATGACCCGCGCCACGAGCAAGCCGGGCTACTCCCACTCCTACAAGCCGATCAACACGGTCGTCGTCAAGGTCGGGCCCAGCGACGGGTTCGCCCCGGGGAGCGTCCCCCCGCCACCGCAGGTATGCGGGGGAACGCTGTCCGTCCTGTACGTCGGTGACGAGATCACCGAGGACGACCTGCCGGACGAACTCCGGCTCCCGAGCGCCGATTCCTCGATCGACTGGACGCTGGTCGTGCTCACCGCGGACCGCGCCCTCGACGGGGTCTTCCAGCCGCCGGCCGGCGTACGGGACTGCTGAGCCGGCCCGGCGGGACGGCGCGCCGTGGGGGTGTGCGTCGACCGCCGGGCCACGGGGCCGCTCCTCGGCGGGGGAGCGGGAAACACGACGGGCGGTACCGCTGGGGGGCGGTACCGCCCGTCGTGACGGGTCGTCACGGCGCCCGTCGTGACGGGGCCGGGCCCGGTTCGCTCGTGCGGGTGACGCGTCGCGGGAGCGGCGAGGGCGCCGGTTCCGCCCGACGAGGGCCGGACACCGGTCCGGGGTTCGGCGGGCCGGATCCGGGAGGGGGCGGGGGCCGCCGCCCGGGCGGGTCCGACCGTAGGCCGTACGGCCCATGTACGGCGGATCGCGGCGCGGTTGAGGGCACCTGCCGTCTGGTAACTGTGGCCCATGCCCTCCCGAATGCTGCTGCTGCGCTGTCTGCTGGGCGCCGCCCTGCTCATGCCCGCCCAGGCCGCGGTCGCCGTCACCGCCCCGGGCGGCGAAGGACGCACCGTCGACTACCGCGGGCTGCGGCTCACCGTCCCCGCCGACTGGCGGGTCGTCGACCTCGACCGGACCCCCGACGCCTGCCTGCGCCTCGACCGGCCCACGCTGTACCTCGGCCACGCCGGGACCCAGGCCGAATGCACCGGCCGGGCCGCCGTCAACCGCGCCGACACCCTGCACCTGGAGCCCCTCGACGGTGCCCCGCCGCGCGCCGACGTCCCCACCCTGAAGGCGAGCCCCGGGGCTCCGCTCCCGCGGACCGGGAGCGACAGCAACGAGCTGCGGTACGCGCTGCGCGGCTCCGGGGTGATGGCCACCGTCTCGTACGGCACCGGGCCCGACGCGGTACGCGGCCTCCTGGAGCGGGCCCGCCGCACGCCGGCCGGCGCCCCCGGGACGGCGGTTGACGTCGTGACCGCCGCCCTGCCGGCGCCCCGCAGCGCCCAGGAACCGTTCACCGGCCTCGGCTTCGACGCCTGCACCGCCCCGACCCAGCCGGCGATGACCGCCTGGCGGCAGGGCTCGCCCTTCGGCGCCGTCGGCGTGTACATCGGCGGCCTGGCCCGGGCCTGCGCGCAGCCGCAACTGACCTCCGGCTGGATCCGCAGGCAGACCGGGGCGGGCTGGCACCTGATGCCGATCTGGGTGGGCCCGCAGCCCTGGCGCAGCAACACCACCGGGCTGTCCACCGACCCCTCCCGGGCCAACGAGCAGGGCATCGCCGCCGCCGAGGGCGCCGCCGACGCGGCACGGTCACTGGGCCTGGGCGCGGGCACGCTCCTCTACAACGACCTGGAGCACTACACCGATCGGGCCACCTGGGACGCCCCGGTCGTGGCCTACCTCACCGCCTGGACGGTGCGGTTGCACGAGCTGGGCTACAAGTCGGCGGCCTACGTGCACGCGGCCTCCGGGGTGCCGGCGCTGAGCGCGCACCACCACCAGGCGCCGCAGGCCATGCCGGACGTGCTGTGGGTGGCCCGCTGGAACCTCTCCGCGAGCGTCTCGGACGCCGACATGGGCCTGCCCACCGGGACGACCAAGTGGGCGGGCCCGCGCCGGGCCCACCAGTTCCGCGGCGGTCACGACGCCACGTACGGCGGGGTGACGATCAACATCGACCGCAGTTGGATCGACGTCGATCCCCGCCTCCTCGTCGTCCCCGGGGCGATCGGGCTCGGCCCCCTGGCCTGAGGGTCGTCTCAGCCGGCGGGGGAGTCCTCGGCCGGGTCCTCGCGCGGCGGCTCGTCGTCGTTGCCCCGGCGCAGGGTGTGGACGCCGCGCGCCGGGGTCCACGTCCGCACCACCAGGTCGTCGCCCTCGACGGTGATCCGCACGATCTCCGTCAGGTCGGCGTGGAAGAGGTGGAAGGGGTGCGGGGTCTCGGTCTCCTCCGCGTACCGGTGGAGCTCCGGCGGGTCCACGAGCTCCAGCGCCCGCCCGGAGATCCGGACGTCCCCGCCCTCCATCTCCTCGCCGGGGCCCGGGTTGGAGTGCAGCGCGAAACGGGGGTCGCGCTGGAGGTCCCTGGCCTTCATGGAACCGGCCATCATGCCGAGCCACAGTTCACCGCCGCGGATGTCCACGTTCAGCCCGGCCAGTCGGGGCGAGCCGTCCTTGCGGAGGGTGCCGAGGACGTGGTGCGGATACCGTGCGAAGCGGGCCCGGACGGCCGCCGCGAACTCCGGCTCCGCCGTCTCGAACACGGCCCAGTTGTTCGTCGTCGTCATCCCTCCATCCAAGCGCGGATCGCGCGCCGCCGCCGCTCAGACGCGCACGATGCCGGCCGCCCGGGCCGCCGCCAGCCAGGACGGGAACTCCGCGACCAGCCGGTCGTACAGCACGTCGTCCGGGACCCGGCGCGGATCCTCGCCGGCGTGGAAGTAGCCCGCGTTGTCGACGACCCGCTTCGCGGGGACGGGCAGTTCGTCGAGGCGGCGCAGGAAGTCGAACTGGGTGCTGCGGGTGTTGCCGAAGCCGACGAACTGCCAGAACAGCGGCAGCCGGGCGGCCTTGCAGAGGTAGCGCTCCGCCGCGAGCTTGTTGATCGGGCCGCCGTCCGTCTGGAAGACCACCAGGGCCGGGGCCGAGGAGCCCGAGTCGAGGTAGTGGTCGATGACCGCGTCCATCGCCAGGTGGTAGGCCGTCTTGCCCATGTGGCCCAGGCCGGCGGCGATCTCGGTGACGCGCCCGGCGTGGTCGGCCAGGGAGACCTCCGCGACCGCGTCCACCTCCGTGGAGAAGAACACGACGGGCACCCGGCCGTCGGTGTCCAGGTGGGCGGAGAGCCCCAGTACCCGATCGGCGAGGGACTGCACGCTGCCGTCCTGGTAGTACGGGCGCATCGACCCCGAGTAGTCCAGGACCAGGTACACGCAGGCCCGACCGCCCTCCATGCCGTGTTTGCGCAGCGACACCCCGGCGCTCTTGTACAGGTTCACCAACGCCGGAGCGGCTTCTTCCAACTTGCGGAGGTTTATCGCGCTACCCGTCATGGCGCCGAGCGTACGGCAGCCGGCGGCGCCGAAACCCGGTGTCGCGCCGGCCGCTCCCAGGCCCCCGTGCGATCGGATCATCGGGCCCGCGACGCGCGGCGCCGGGCTCCGAGGAGACGGACTCGGCCGCCGCCGCGGGTTCCGCCGGGCCTACGGCCGTGTGCCGCGCTCCGCCGCGAGTGCCTCGATGTCGTCGAGCATCGCGGCCGCCAGGTCGCGCTCGGAGGCGTAGTACCGTTCGGCCCACTTGAGGGTCAGCGCCGGGTAGGCCCAGGAGGCCTCCTGTTCGGCCTCTTCCGCGTCCGCCACCGCACTGAGGCGCATCGTCTCCGCGAACTCCCGTTGCCGTAGCAGGACTTCGCGCATCTGCTCCGGCTCCAGCAGGTGGCCGAGCCACAGTCGGAGCATGGGGCCGTGCTTGAGCACCGGTGGGTCGACCGGCGCCTCGCGCGCCCATTCCCGTACGGCCGTCATGCCTTCGTCGGTGATCCGGTACACGCGTTTGTCGCGGGTGCCGGTCTCCTGGGCGATCAGGCGCGAGGAGGCGTATCCGGCCTTCTCCAGCCGCTTGAGTTCGCTGTAGATCTGACTGAAGGACGGGCTCCAGTAGAAGAAGCGCAGCGATCGGTCGGACCACTTCTTCAGGTCGTAGCCGGAGAGCTCCTCGCCGAAGGAGAGCAGCCCGAGCACTGCCCAGCCGGTCGCGGGGAGGGTGCGCCTGTTCGTCTCGTCTGCCACGCGGCGCAGTCTACGACCGGTCCGCGCGGGCTCTCTTCCCTCGACAGAACGTGACTGCTAGAAGTATTCCTCATAGGCATACCTGGCCCCGTCCCCCCGGGAGGCGTGCGTGGAGACCATCCGCCGGTGGGGCCGGAAGGTCATCCCGCGCTCACGTGCCCTGGAGGGCCGAACCGTGATCCCACTGGACGGCAAGGTCGTCGTCATCACCGGCGCCGGGCGCGGGCAGGGCGCCGCCGAGGCCCGCCTGTGCGCGGAGGCGGGAGCCCGGGTCGTCGTCACCGACATCCGGGAGGAGGAGGGCCGGGAGGTCGCCGCGACCCTGGAGGACCAGGGGCTGTACGTCCACCACGACGTGGCCGACGCCGACGGCTGGGCCCGGGTCGTACGGGAGGCCGTGGCCGCCTTCGGCACGATCTCGGCGCTCGTCAACAACGCGGCCCTGTGGCGCACCGCCCACGTGGAGCGGCAGTCCCTCGCCGACTTCGAGGCGCTGCTGCGGGTCAACCTGCTCGGCCCCTTCCTCGGCATCCAGGCCGTCGCCCCCGTCATGCGCGCCGGCGGGGGCGGTTCGATCGTCAACGTGTCCTCCACCGCCGGACTGGTCGGCATCCCGGGCCACGCGGCCTACGGATCCACCAAGTTCGCCCTGCGCGGGCTGACCCGGTCGGCCGCCCTGGACCTGGCGGGGGACCGGATCCGCGTCAACTCCGTACACCCGGGCGCCATCGACACCCCGATGATCTCCGCAGTGTCGGACAAGGACTGGTCCCACGTGCCGCTGGGCCGCATGGGCCGGCCCGAGGAGGTCGGGGAACTGGTCCGGTTCCTCTGCTCGGACGCCTCCTCGTACGTCACCGGCGGCGAGTTCACCGTGGACGGGGGGACGACGGCCCGATGAGCGACTCCCTCTCGCCCGCCGCCCGGCGGCTGTGCGACCTCATGGCCGCGGCCTTCCCCGGCCCCGGCGACCCGGACGCCCTGCGGGCCGCGGCCACCGCCGGCGGGCGCGCCCCCGGACCCGCGGTGGCCGACGTGCACGACGACGACGCCCGCGGGGTCCCCGTCCGCGTGTACGACCCCGACCCCGGAGCCTCGGGGCGCCCGCTCGTCGTCTACCTCCACGGCGGCGGCTGGGTCATGTGCGACCTCGACACCCATGACCCCGGCTGCCGCCGGCTCGCCGCCGCCTCGGGCGCGGTCGTCGTCTCCGTCGACTACCGGCTCGCCCCCGAACACCCCTGGCCCGCCGCGCCCGACGACGCGCTGACCGCGCTGCTGTGGGCCCGCTCCCGAGCCGCCGCGCTGGGCTGCGACCCCGACCGGACGATCGTCGCCGGGGACTCCAGCGGGGGCACCCTGGCGGCCGTGACCGCGCTGCGGGCCCCCGAACTCCTCGCGGGCCAACTGCTGTTCTACCCGCCCCTGGACGCGGCCATGAACACCCCGTCCGCGGAGAGGTACGGGCGGGGGTACTTCCACACCGCCGCCCACATGGCCTGGTACTGGGACCGGTACGGCGGGGACCCCGCGCACCCGCACGTCTCGCCGCTGCGCGCCCCCGACCTGACCGCACTGCCGCGCACCCTGATCGTCCTCGCCGACTGCGACGTGCTGCGGGACGAGGGGCTGGCCTACGCCCGCCGGCTGGGGGAGGCGGGCGTGGACTGCGGCGTCCAGCTGTACCCGGGCGTCTTCCACGGCTTCCTGGGCACACCGCTGCCGGCCGCCGGCGCGGCGTACGCGGCGGCCGCCGCGTGGATCAGGGGCTGAGGGGGCGGCACGGTCCGGCCCGTGGAGGCCGTGCGGTGCTCCCCGGACGCGCCCGGGCGCCGGCGAACCGCTGTCGAAGATCGGCGGCGGCGCGAAGAATGGGCCCATGACGACCCCCTCCCGCGCCCGCTCCTTCGACGCCGCCGCCGCGCTGTACGCCGCGCACCGGCCCGCCTACCCCGACGCGCTCCTCGACGCCCTGGAGGAGCTGAGCGGGCGCCCGCTCGCCGGCTCCCGGGTCGCCGACGTGGGGGCCGGGACCGGCATCGCGACGGCCCTGCTCCACGCGCGCGGGGCGCACGTCCTCGCCGTCGAACCCGGCGACGGGATGGCCGCCGAACTGCGCCGCGCGCACCCCGGGATACCGCTGGTGCGCGGGGACGGCGACCGGCTGCCGCTGGCCGGCGACGCCTTCGACCTGCTCACCTACGCGCAGGCCTGGCACTGGACCGACCCCGCCCGCTCCGTCCCCGAGGCCCGCCGCGTGCTGCGGCCCGGCGGCGCGCTCGCGATCTGGTGGAACGACATGGACGAGTCGGTGCCGTGGGTCGCCGAACAGGCCGCGCGGATCCGGGCCCTCTTCGGCGCCGACGGCGTGTCCTTCCGCACGCTGCCCGCCGGCCTCGACTCCGGTTTCCGCACCCGCACCGTGCCCTGGTCCCGCCGGATCACCCTCGACGAGCACCTCGCCAACCTCGCCAGCCACTCGGCGTTCCTGCTCCTCGGCGAGGCCGGCACCCGGGAGTTCACGGACCGGGAGCGGTCGGTGCTGGGCGCCCTCTTCCCGGACGGCACGGTGGAGGAGCCGTACGTGGTCAGCCTCCACGTGAGCGTCCTGTGACGGGTGCGGTGACGGTCGCGCCCCACGAACGCGACCGCGATCACGCCCGGGACCGCGACCGCGGCGGGGACCGCGGCCACCGCTACCGCCCGGCGGCCCCGAGCACCGCCGCCCGGCACGCCGACGGCGTCCCCCACGCGTCCCGCAGCGGGCGCGCCTTGCGCAGCCACAGCGACAGGTCCAACTCCTCGGTGTAGCCGACCGCCCCGTGGAGTTGGAGCGCCGTCATCGCCGCCGCGTACGAGGCCTCGCCCGCCGCGAGCTTCGCCGCCGCGACCTCGCCCGGATCGAGGGACAGCCCGGCCGCCCACACCAGCGGCCGGGCGAACTCCAGGCCCAGCAGGGTGTCCGCCAGCCGGTGCTTGACCGCCTGGAACCCGCCGATCCGCGTGCCGAACTGCGTGCGCTGCTTCGCGTACTCCACCGTCCGCGTCAACAGGGTCTCCCCGACGCCCAGGCACTGCGCCGCCGTCAGCAGCCGCGCCCACCCCAGGGCGCTGCGCGCCGCCGCCGTCACCGAGGGCCCGCGGGCCAGCAGCTCACCGCCCCCGGCCGGGGGGCGCAGCAGTCTGCGCGTCGGGTCGGTCGAGCGCAGGACCGGCGGTCCGCCGTCCGGGTCCGCCAGCCGCAATTCACCGGCCCGCGACACCGTGAAGCAGTACGTGGCCGCGTCCGCGTCCAGGGCGTACGGGGCCGCGTCCGGCAGGGTCAGCGAGGCCGAGGCGCCGCCCGAGAGAAGCCCCGGGAGGAAACGCTTCGCCGGCCCCTCGTCGTCCAGACCCGCCAGCAGCACCGAGGCCGCGACCGTCTCCACCACCGGACCCGGCACCCCGGCCCGCCCCAACTCCACGAACCCGAGGGCCGCTTCCAGCGGCAGCGGCCCGAGCCCGTCGTGTTCCTCGCCGGCGGCGAGCGCGAACAGGCCGGTGTCGGCGAGGCGGGACCACAGGGCCCGCCCCGGCGCGTGGTCGCCCGCGCCCCAGGCCCGTACGGCCGCCGGGACCTCGGACGCGTCGAGCAGCCGGCGCAGCGTCCGCACGAACTCGCGCTGTTCGTCGGTCGGCAGGAAGCGCATCAGCGGCGGCCCTTCGGGAGGCCGAGCAGCCGCTCGGCGATGATGTCGCGCTGGATCTCGTTCGTCCCGGCGTAGATCGGGCCGGCCAGGGAGAAGAGCCACGGTTCGGCCCACTCGCCGTCCGCCAGCTCCGCGTCCGCACCCAGCAGGTCGAGCGCCGTCTCGTGCAGGGCGATGTCGTACCGGGACCAGAACACCTTGTTCAGGCTGGACTCGGCGCCGATCGTCTCGCCCGCCGCGAACCGCGAGGCGTTCCCCCAGGTGAACAGCTCGTACGCGCGCGCCCCGACCAGCGCGTCCGCGACCCGGTCCGACAGCGCGGTGTCGGCGGGATCCCCGACCTCCCGCCACAGCCCGAGCAGCCGGTCCGCCGCCGCCAGGAACCGGCCGGGGGAGCGCAGGGTCAGCCCCCGCTCGTTGCCGGTCGTGGACATCGCGATCCGCCAGCCCTGCCCCGGCTCCCCGATGACGTCCTCGTCCGGGACGAACACCCGGTCCAGGAAGAGTTCCGCGAACGCCGGTTTGCCGTCCAGGCGGCCGATCGGCCGCACCGTCACCCCCGGCGCACGCAAGTCGAACATCAGGTACGTCAGCCCCTGGTGCGGCTTCGGGGCCTGCGGGTCGCTCCGGAAGATGCCGAACGCCCGGTCCGCGAACGCCGCCCGCGAGGACCAGGTCTTCTGCCCGGACAGCAGCCAACCCCCCTCCGTGCGGACCGCCCTCGACGTCAGGGAGGCCAGGTCGGAGCCCGACTCCGGCTCCGACCAGGCCTGCGCCCAGATCACCTCGCCGCTCGCCATGGACGGCAGCACCCGCGCCCGCTGTTCGGCCGTCGCGTGGTCGAACAGGGTGGGGGCCAGCAGGTTGATGCCGTTCTGGGAGACCCGGCCGGGCGCGCCCGCCGCCCAGTACTCCTCCTCGAACACCAGCCACCGCTCGATGTCCACGCCCCGGCCGCCGTACTCCTCCGGCCAGGACACCACCGCCCAACGGTCGGCGTGCAGCCGGGCCTCCCACTCCCGGTGCGCCGCGAAACCCTCGGCCGTCTCCAGCGAGGGGAGGGGGGCGGCCGGGACGTGCCCGGCCAGCCAGGCCCGGGCCTCCTCGCGGAAGGCCTCCACCCGCGGCGTGTGGGTGAGGTCCATCAGCCGGTCGCCCCCTTCGCGGTGGCGCCCTTCGGGGTCGCGTGGAGCACCGGCGGTCCGTCGGTCTCGGGGGTGCGGGCAGCGGACATCGACACATCCTTCCCTAACAAGTGTTTGGTAGGTTAACGTACGGGCGGGAGCGGCGTCGAGGAGAGCGGCGCCGGCTCTTCTCCGCACCGACACCGGCCACGCGGCCCGGCCGGAATCCAGCGCGACACCATCGCCGAGCGGCTCCTCGGCCTTCCCCAGGAGGTACGGGCGTGAACGCACCCGAGTACGTCACCGGGCACGGGCTGCTCGCCGGCCGAACCGCCGTGATCACCGCCGCTGCCGGGGCCGGCATCGGCGGCGCGACCGCCCGCCGCTTCCTGGAGGAGGGCGCCCGCGTCCTGATCGGCGACGCCCACACCCGCCGCCTCAAGGAGACCGAAGGCGCGCTGGCCGCCGAGTTCGGGGCGGACCGGATCGACTCCCTGCCGTGCGACGTCACCGACGAGGACCAGGTCCGGACCCTGTTCGCACACGCCGAACAGACCCACGGCGCCCTCGACATCGTCGTCAACAACGCCGGACTCGGCGGCACCGCCGCCCTGGTCGACATGACCGACGACCAGTGGGGCCGGGTCCTCGACGTCACCCTCAACGGCACGTTCCGCTGCACCCGGGCCGCCCTGCGCTCCTTCAAGGCCGCGGGCACCGGCGGCGGGGTCGTCGTCAACAACGCCTCCGTCGTCGGCTGGCGCGCCCAGACCGGTCAGGCCCACTACGCCGCCGCCAAGGCCGGGGTGATGGCGCTCACCCGCTGCGCCGCCCTGGAGGCCGCCGAGTTCGGCGTACGGATCAACGCGGTCGCCCCCAGCCTCGCCATGCACCCGCACCTGGTGAAGGTCACGAGCGAGGAACTCCTCGCCGAACTCACCGCCCGCGAGGCCTTCGGCCGGTACGCCGAACCCTGGGAGGTCGCCAACGTCATCGTGTTCCTGGCCAGCGACTACTCGTCGTACATGACCGGCGAGACGGTGTCGGTCAGCAGCCAGCACGCGTAGGTCGAGAATGGGCGCGTGCCGACGAACAAGAAGAAGCCACAGGTGACCGCGTCCCCCGAGCGCAGACGGGAGCTCCTCGACACCGCCGCCGAGGTCTTCGCCGCGCAGGGCTACAACGCCACCACCGTGCGCAAGATCGCCGATGCCGCCGGGATGCTCGCCGGCAGCCTCTACTACCACTTCGATTCCAAGGAATCGATGCTCGACGAGATCCTCTCCGCCTTCCTGAACGAGCTGTGGGTGGGGTACGACACCGTCCTCGCCGCCGGTCTCGGCCCCAGGGAGACCATCGAGGCCCTCGTCACCGAGTCCTTCCGGGAGATCGACCGGCACCGCGCCGCCGTCGCGATCTACCAGAAGGAATCCCGCCACCTGTCCGCGCAACCCCGCTTCCACTACCTCTCCGACTCGCAGCAGAAGTTCGAGAAGGCCTGGCTGGGGACGCTGGAGCGCGGGGTGGCCGCCAAGGCCTTCCGGGCCGACCTGGACATCCGCCTCACCTACCGCTTCGTGCGCGACACGGTGTGGGTCGCGGCCTCCTGGTACCGGCCGGGCGGACAGCACAGCCCCGACGAGATCGCCCGTCAGTACCTGTCGATGGTGCTGGACGGGATCGCCCTGCGCGACTGACCGAACCAGAGGAGTCCCGATGCCCGAGGCCTACATCGTCGACGCCGTACGCACCCCCGTGGGGCGACGCAAGGGAGGCCTGGCCGGCGTGCACCCCGCCGACCTCGGCGCCCACGTCCTGCGGGCCCTGATGGAACGCTCCGGCGTGGACCCCGCCGCCGTCGAGGACGTGGTCTTCGGCTGCCTCGACACCGTCGGGCCGCAGGCCGGCGACATCGCGCGGACCGCCTGGCTCGCCGCCGGCCTCCCCGAGGAGGTCCCCGGGGTGACGGTGGACCGCCAGTGCGGCTCCTCCCAGCAGGCCGTCCACTTCGCGGCGCAGGGCGTGCTGTCCGGCACCCAGGACCTGGTCGTCGCCGGCGGCACCCAGAACATGTCGATGATCCCGATCGCCTTCGCCTCGCGGCAGGCCGCCGAGCCGCTGGGCCTCACCGAAGGCCCGTACGCGGGATCGCAGGGCTGGCGCGCCCGGTACGGCGACGCGCCCGTCAACCAGTTCCACGGGGCGCAGCTGATCGCCGAGAAGTGGGGGATCTCGCGCCTCGACATGGAGGAGTTCGCGTTGCGCTCGCACCGGCGGGCCCTGCGCGCGATCGACGAGGGACGCTTCGAACGGGAGATCGTGCCGTACGGGGACGTCCGCGTGGACGAGGGCCCGCGCCGGGACACCACCCTGGAGAAGATGGCCGGCCTGCGGCCCGTGGTCGAGGGCGGCACCATCACGGCGGCCGTCTCCTCCCAGGTCTCCGACGGCGCCGCGGCGATGCTGATCGCCTCCGAGCGGGCGGTCGCCGAACACGGCCTGCGCCCCCGGGCCCGTATCCACCACCTGTCCGTACGGGGCGAGGACCCGATCCGGATGCTGTCCGCCCCGATCCCGGCGACGGCGCACGCCCTGAAGAAGACGGGCCTCTCGCTCGACGAGATCGACCTCGTGGAGATCAACGAGGCCTTCGCCCCCGTCGTGCTGGCCTGGCTGAAGGAGACCGGCGCGGACCCGGAGCGGGTCAACGTCAACGGCGGCGCCATCGCGCTCGGCCACCCCCTGGGCGCGACCGGCGTCAAGCTCATGACGACCCTGCTGCACGAGCTGGAGCGCACCGGGGGCCGCTACGGCCTCCAGACGATGTGCGAGGGCGGCGGACAGGCCAACGTGACGATCATCGAGCGGCTCTGAGGCCCCCGGGGAACCGGACCCCTCCGGGGCGCTCGGGCGCTCCGGAGCCAGGTCACAGACCCGCGGGGGCGCGGGTGCGCCGGCGTGTGCTAGCTTAGAGCTCGTTGCAGTTGTGGTACCCATGAACTTTATGTGCGCCTGACGGGAATGCTCCGACAGGCGCTTTAATTGTTTTTACCGGGATCTCCGGATGGGGCCCTTGCCGCCTATTCAGGAGATTCAAATGGCACTTGGCACCGTGAAGTGGTTCAACTCGGAAAAGGGCTTCGGCTTCATCGAGCAGGACGGTGGCGGCCCGGACGTCTTCGCCCACTACTCGAACATCGCCACCCAGGGCTTCCGTGAGCTCCAGGAGGGCCAGCGCGTGTCCTTCGACGTCACCCAGGGCCAGAAGGGCCCCCAGGCGGAGAACATCCTCCCCGCCAACTGACGTAATCAGCACGCCGGGGTCCGCACCGTGAAGGTGCGGGCCCCGGCTTGTCTGCTGTTTCGACTGTTTGTTTTACCTGCCGGTTTCAGGAGGGCTTTCTCGCATGACCAGCTCCAGCTCCGCACGACCCAGCCGCCGCCCCACCCGGGGTCGAGGTGCGGCTCAGGGACGTCCGAAGGCTGGCGCGGGACGGCAGAAGTCCGCCCCCGTGGCCAGGCCCCAAGAATTCACCATGCCCGAACCGCTGACCCCGGCCCTGCCGCCGGTCGCCGCGTTCGAGGACATGGGCATGCCCGAGGCGCTGCTGAAGACCCTCGCCGCCCTGGGCGTCACCGACCCGTTCCCGATCCAGGCCGCCACGCTGCCGAACTCGCTCGCCGGCCGTGACCTGCTCGGCCGCGGCCGTACCGGCTCCGGCAAGACCCTCGCCTTCGGCCTGGCGCTGCTGGCCCGCACCGCCGGCCGCCGCGCGCAGCCGAAGCAGCCGCTCGCGCTGGTCCTCGTACCGACCCGCGAGCTCGCGCAGCAGGTCACCGACGCTCTGGCCCCGTACGCCACGGCCGTCAACCTGCGCATCGCGACCGTCGTCGGCGGCATGTCGATCAACCGCCAGTCCGGTGCGCTGCGCCGCGGCTCCGAGGTGCTCGTCGCCACCCCCGGCCGGCTGAAGGACCTCATCGACCGCGGTGACGCCGACCTCTCGCAGGTCTCCATCACGGTCCTCGACGAGGCCGACCAGATGACCGACATGGGCTTCATGCCGCAGGTCACCGCGCTGCTCAAGCAGGTCGAGGCCGACGGCCAGACCATGCTGTTCTCCGCGACGCTCGACAAGAACATCGACAAGCTCGTCAAGATGTTCCTGCACGACCCGGTCGCCTTCTCCGTCGACCCGTCCGCCGGCGCGGTCAGCACGATGGAGCACCACGTCCTGTACGTCATGGACGAGACCGACAAGAAGGCCGTGGCCACGCGCATAGCCGCACGCGACGGCCGGGTGATCATGTTCGTCGACACCAAGCGCGGGGTCGACCGCATGGTCAAGAAGCTCCTCGCGGACGGCGTCCGCGCCTCCGGTCTGCACGGCGGCCGCTCGCAGCCGCAGCGCAACCGGACCCTCGACTGGTTCAAGACGGGCGAGGTCACCGCGCTGGTCGCCACCAACGTGGCCGCCCGCGGCATCCACATCGACGACCTCGACCTCGTCGTCAACGTGGACCCGCCCACCGACCACAAGGACTACCTGCACCGCGGTGGCCGCACCGCCCGCGCCGGCGAGTCCGGCAGCGTCGTCACCCTGGTCCTGCCCGACCAGAAGCGCGACATGACCCGGCTGATGTCGGACGCCGGGATCTCCCCGCGCACCGCGCAGATCAAGTCCTCCGACGCGGAGCTGTCCCGCCTGACCGGCGCCAAGGAGCCCTCGGGCGTCCCCGTGGTGCTGGACGTGCCGCAGCCCACCCCGCCGAAGCCGCGCAGCGCCGGCCGCTCCGGCGGCGGCTCCACCGCCGGCGGCGCGCGTCGTCGTTCCGGTGGCGGCCAGGGCGGCGCCGCGGCCTCGACCACGGCGGGCGGCGGCGACCGTTCGCGTCGGGCCCGTTCCGCCGGCGGCCAGGGTGGCGCCGGCCAGTCCGGCGCACGCGGCCAGGGCGCCCCGGCGGGCTCCCGCGGTCAGGGCGGCGGCCAGGGCGGTGCCCGCACCGGCGGTGCTCCCGCCGCGCGTCGTCGCTCCGGCGGCGGCCGTCCGGCGGCCGGGCGCGCGGGTTCCTGACCCTTCGCGAGTCCGACCCCCGCGAGCCCGACCGCTCGCGACACGAACACACCGGTACGCCGGGCGGCGCGGAACACGCGCCGCCCGGCGTTTCGCCGTTCCGGGCCCCGGGCCCCGGGCCCCGGGCCCCGGGCCCCGGGCCCCGGGCCCCGGGCCCCGGGCCCCGGGTGCCTTCGCCGACGGGCCTAGCGGACCATCCTGGCCTGGAGCTTGGCGAGGGTCCGCAGGTCCAGGCCGAGGCCGTCAGTGAGGTAGCCGTAGAAGCCGCCGTAGTCCGCCTCCATGCGGGCGGTCGCGGCGGCGAGGTAGTCCGACCGGACCTCCTGGAGCGGGATCAGCAGGTCCGGGTTCTGCATCCGGCCCGACTGCTTGAGGCCGGCCCGCACCTGGGCGTCGTACGCCGCGCGGAAGGTGTTCGAGGCGAGGTAGTCCCGCTCGGCGGTGTCCTCGGGCACGGCGAGGGCGCGCAGCAGGACGTAACTCATCCAGCCCGTGCGGTCCTTGCCCGAGGTGCAGTGGTACAGCAGCGGGCCCTGCCCGCCGTCGGCGATCTCCCGCAGCGTGGTCGCGAACTGCGCCCGGTTCTCGGGGCTCGTCACGAACGTGCGGTAGATGTCGCGCATGTAGGCCTCGGCGCGACCGCCGCCGAGCATCTGCTCCTGCGTGGCGGGGTCCCCGCTGGCGATGGCGCCGACCAGGGTCGCGTACAGGCCCAGGTCGCTGACGGGGCGGGCGGTGGGGAGGAGGCCGGCGGGCAGCTTGTCGGCGCCGTCGTACTGGACCTCCATCGGGATGCGGAAGTCGACGACCTTGCGCAGGCCGAGCCCGGAGACGGTGGTGAGGTCGGCGGCGGTCAACTTGCCGAGCGCGTCGGAACGGTAGACCAGTCCCTGACGGACCTGCCCACCGGTCCAGGTGCGGTACCCGCCCAGGTCACGGACGTTGACCGCGCCCTGGAGGGGGATCTGACGGATCGTCTCCGCCGACGGGCGGTGCCGCTCGGCGGAAGCGGCGGCTGCGGCGGAAGCGGCGGTACCGGGGGCTGCGCCGGGCGACGGCGCGGCGTACGCGGCGGCGGGCAGGGTTCCGGCTGCGAGGGCGGCGGCGAGCACCGCGGTCGCCAGGCGGATTCGGGCACGGCTCATCTGGGGCGACTCCTGTAACGGAGAAGGGGGATCACCCTGCGGGTGGCAGGACGCCGAGCGAGTGCGGGGGGTTGAGGTCGTGCAGTCGGTCCAGCACGGTGTGGGCCTCGGCCATGACCCGGGCGACGAGTTCCGCACACGACGGAAGGTCCTCGATCACGCCCGCGACCTGGCCCGATGCCATGACGCCGAGGTCCGTACGGCCCTCGACCATGGACGCCTTGAGGAGCATGGGGGTGTTCGCGGCGAGCAGGACCTGGCTCCAGGACAGGTCCTTGCCGTGTTTCATCGCCAGGCCGTCGCGCACCATCCGCGACCAGGACATCCCCGACAGCTTCCGGAAGCCGGCCGCGTGCCGCACCGCCTTGGCGAGGGCCCGCGCGCGGCCCGCCCGCTCCAGGGAGGCGACCAGCTCGCTGCGGAGCATCCGGTGCGGCAGCCCGTCGACGGCGGTGGTGACGGTGACGTCCTTGACCGTGGCCTTCAGGTACTCGGCCTTGACGGCGTCCGGGACGGTGGAGTCCGAGGTCAACAGGAAGCGGGTGCCCATGGCGATGCCCGCCGCCCCGTACGACAGCGCGGCGACCAGCCCGCGACCGTCGTGGAACCCGCCCGCCGCGATCACCGGGATGTCCACCGCGTCCACCACCTGCGGCAGCAGCACCGTCGTGGCCACGTCCCCGGTGTGCCCGCCGCCCTCGCCGCCCTGCACGATCACCGCGTCGGCGCCCCAGGCGGCGACCTTCTCGGCGTGCCGCCGGGCCCCGATCGAGGGGACGACGACCACGCCCGCGTCCTTGAGCCGGGCGATCAGCTCCTTCGACGGGGCGAGGGCGAACGACGCGACCCGGACCCCCTCGTCGACGATCAGCCGCACCCGCTCGGCCGCGTCCCCGGCGTCCGCGCGCAGATTGACCCCGAACGGGGCGTCCGTACGGGACTTCACCTCGTGGATCGCCGCACGCAACTGCCCGGTCGTCATCGTCGCCGAGGCCAGGATCCCCAGCGCCCCCGCGTTCGCCGCCGCCGACACCAGTCGGGGTCCGGCCACCCAGCCCATGCCCGTCTGCACGATCGGATGGCGGACCCCGACCAGCCTGGTGAATGCCGTCTCCATCCGTCAGGCCCGCACTTCCCGGTCGCGCAGCCCCTCGGGGTCGACGACCTCGCGGATCAGCCGCAGTTCCTCCGGCGTCGGCTCCCGGGTGTACGGGACCTCGTCGGCGATCGTCAGCTCGAAACCGGTGGCCTCCCGGACCTGCTCGACGCTCACGCCCGGATGCACGGACACCAGGCGCATGGCGTGGCCGGGGCCGGTGAAGTCGAAGACCCCGAGATCGCTGACCACGCGCGGCAGGCGGTGGAAGCGGGTCGCCCCGGCCGCCTCCGCGCGGTCGTAGCCGACGCCGCAGACCATGTCGACCCGCTCCACGAACACCCGGCGGGAATGCTTGGGGATCCAGTAACTCACCGGATTGTTGAGGGTGTTGACGGGCGCGCCGCGCACCCCCAGGAGCTGGCGGGTCGGCTGCTCCCAGTCCCCGATACAGGAGATGTTCTGGTTGCCGTACCGGTCGATCTGGCTCGCGCCCATCATCACGTGCCGCCGGCCGCCGGTGACCATCGTGAGGTGACGGCGGTACGGCAGCCAGCCCTCGGGCGTCCCGTCGAGCCCGACCAGCGTGGCCTCGCCGTCGGTCAACAGCAGGTCGGGGGAGAAGGTCCGCTTCGCGAGACGGGCCCCGAAGGACGGGATCAGCCCCATCGGTGAGGCGAGCACCTCGCCGTCGCCCCGCCAGGCCTCGGCGCAGGCGATCACGCAGTACTCGGCGCGACTGACGCCCGCGGTGGCCGCCGGCTCCGGCTCTGTGCTCACTGCTGCTCCTCGTGCCAGGTCCGCACGGCGGACTGGTAGTCGTGCTCGCTCGCGCCGGACAGGAACCGGGCGGCGAACTCGGGCCAGGGGGTGCTCGCGTACAGCTTCTGGAAGGGCTCGTCGCGGTCGTGGTCGGGCACGCAGGAGGTGAAGTGCGCGCCGTTCGGGGTCTCCACCACCCCGGTGACGGAATGCCGGCTGACCAGCAGGGACTGCGGCGGACCGGCCTTGGACAGCTCGGCGGTTTCGACGAGCCGCTCGCAGGAGACGTACGCGGCGTCCGCGGCCTCGCAGAACAGGTCGTCGAAGTACGGGTCGGGGCCCAGGTACTGGGCGTTGCCGAGGCGGTCGGCGCGGTTGAGGTGCACGAGCGCGGCGTCCATGCGCAGCGCGGGGACGGCGACGAACTCCTCGCCGTCCTCGTAGGGGGAGGTGACGGTCCGCAGGTTCGGGTTGACCCGCATGAGGTCGGAGCCGAGGCCGGCGCGGACGGGCAGGAAGGGCAGCCGGTTGGCGGCGGCGTGCAGTCCCCACATGAACATGGCCTCGTCGAGCTCGGCGAGGGCGAAGGCGCCGCGTTCTCGGGCGGCCCGGTAGTGCGGCTCCAGCGGGATCGAGTCGAGGGTCACGAAGGGGGTGACGAGCCGGCGGATCCGGCCCGCGGCGGCCAGCAGGCCGACGTCGGGGCCGCCGTACGAGACCACGGTGAGATCGGTGATCTCGGATCGGAGCAGTGCCCGCACCAGGGCCATGGGCTTGCGCCGCGAGCCCCAGCCGCCGATGCCGACGGTCATGCCGCTGCGCAGCCGGCCGACCACTTCCTCAGGGGACATCACCTTGTCCGACGCCGAAGTGCCGCTCATGCCTCGTCCGCCTTTCCGAAGGTGTCGCGGACCCGGTCGGCCACCCCGCTGAGATTGGCCTCGAAGGTGAAGCCCTGCTCGAAGCGGTAGCTGCGTCGCACGTCCACGGGGTCGATGCCGTTGATGGCGGACTTGGCCAGCCGGATCAGCAGGCCGTCCTTGCGGGCGATCTCGGCGGCGAGTTCCAGTGCCGCCGCCCGCAGCCCGGCGGGCGGGACCACCTTCCACACCGAACCGTGCGCGTGCAGTTCGGCGGCGCTCACGGTCCGCGAGGTGTAGTACAAGGTGCGCATCAGGTGTTGGGGGACGAGGCGGGCCAGGTGCGTGGCCGCGCCGAGCGCGCCCCGGTCCAGTTCCGGCAGCCCGAAGACGGCGTCGTCGGAGGCGACGATCGCGTCGGCGTTGCCGACCAGGCCGATCCCGCCGCCCAGGCAGAAGCCGTTCACGGCGGCGACGACGGGGACCTCGCAGTCGTACACGGCGGCGAACGCCTCGTAGCAGCCCCGGTTGGCGCCGATGAGGGCGTCGTGGCCGGTGTCGCGCTGCATCTCCTTGATGTCCACGCCCGCGTTGAAGCCCCGGCCCTCGGCGGCGAGTACGACGCACCGGACGTCGGGGTCGCGGCCGGCGGCGCGCAGTGCGTCGGCCAGCTCGTACCAGCCGTGTACGGGCAGTGCGTTGACGGGCGGGAAGTCGACTGTGACGAGTGCGATGCCCTTGTCGGGGCCGGAGGTGGAGACACCCATGAGCGGATCAGCTACCTTTCCACCAAACATTTGTTAGGTGAGGAAGGTAGCAGCCGATGGAGCTCAACGGGAGGGTCGTCGTCGTCACCGGCGGAACCCGGGGCGTCGGCGCCGGCATCGCGCGATCGTTCCTCGCGGCCGGCGCGGAGGTCCTCGTCTGCGCCCGCCGCCCACCGGACGAACCGGTGGCCGCGGCGGGCCGCACGGCCGCCTTCACGCCGCTCGACCTGCGCGACCCGGCCGCCGTGACGGAGTTCTTCGCGGCGGCGGCGCACCGATACGGGCGGCTCGACTGCCTGGTGAACAACGCGGGCGGCACCCCGTACCGGCTGCTGGGGGAGGGCGACGCCGAACGGCACGCACGGGTCGTCGAACTGAACCTGGTGGCCCCCCTGACCGCCTCACTCGCTGCGTACCCGTGGCTGCGGGACTCGCACGGCTCGGTCGTGATGATCGGCAGCGTCAGCGGCACCCGCCCCTCACCCGGCACGGCCGCCTACGGCGCGGCCAAGGCGGGACTGGAGAACCTGGCCCGGTCGATGGCCGTGGAGTGGGCGCCCGAGGTACGGGTCAACTCGCTGGTCCTCGGCATGGTGCGCACCGAACTGTCGCACCTGCACTACGGGGACGAGGCCGGGATCGCCGCGGTCGGCGCGACCGTGCCGCTGGGGCGACTGGCCGACCCGGGCGACGTGGGCGAGGCGGCGGTGTTCCTCGCCGGAGACCGGGCCGGATACGTGAGCGGCGCGAGCCTGCTCGTGCACGGAGGCGGCGAACGCCCGGCCTTCCTGGACGCGGCGACTGTCAACAAGGAGAACTGACATGGGACTTGCCGAAGGACGTGTGGTCATCGTGACGGGCGCGGGTCGAGGGCTGGGCCGCGCCCACGCGCTGGCCTTCGCGGCGGAAGGGGCGAAGGTCGTCGTCAACGACCTGGGGGTCGGCCTCGACGGGCTGCCCGGCCCGGACGGTCCGGCGGCGCGGGTCGTCGAGGAGATCCGCGCGCTGGGCGGGGAGGCGCTGGCGCACGGCGGGGACATCGCCACCGCGCGCGGCGCGGCCTCGCTGGTCGCGGACGCCGTCGCCGGCTTCGGGCGGCTGGACACCCTCGTCAACAACGCCGGTTTCCTGCGGGACCGGATGCTGGTCAACCTGGACGAGGACGACTGGGACGCGGTGATGCGCGTGCACCTGAAGGGGCACTTCCTGCCCCTCAAGCACGCCGCCGCGCACTGGCGGGCGCAGGCGAAGGCGGGCCGGCCCGTCGCGGCGCGGGTGGTCAACACCTCCTCGGGCGCGGGACTGCTCGGATCGGTGGGGCAGGGCAACTACAGCGCGGCCAAGGCCGGGATCCTCGGCCTGACGCTGGTCGCGGCGGAGGAGATGGGCCGGTACGGGGTCCAGGTCAACGCCGTCGCCCCGGCGGCCCGCACCCGGATGACGGAGGAGACCTTCGCGCGGACCATGGCGGCGCCGGCGGCCGGGGAGTTCGACGCGATGGCCCCGGAGAACGTGTCGCCGCTGGTGGTGTGGCTGGGCTCGGACGCCTCGGCCGGGGTGAGCGGCCGGGTCTTCGAGGCCGAGGGCGGCCGGATCACGGTGATGGAGGGCTGGCGGCCGGGCCCGACGGCGGAGCGCGGCGAGCGCTGGACCCCGGCGGAGGCGGGGGAGGCGGCGACGAAGCTCCTGGCGGCGGCGGAGGCACCGCAGCCGGTGTACGGGGCGCGGTAGTTCGGGGCGGCGAGCGCGTCCCCTCCCTCAGCTTCCCTCGGCTTCCCTCGAAGGGAGGGGAGTCGAGGGATTCGGGCCACCTCCGTGCGCAGGCCTGGTTACGCTCGGCCACGGACTGGACCCGACCGAACGCCGCACGGCGCCGCGAGCATGGGGGTGACCGCCCGTGGTCAACATCCGCAACCTCGATCCCAGCGCATCGCCGCTGGACTACTACGGCTCCGAACTGCGCCGCCTGAGGGAGGACGCCGGGCTGAAACAGGCGCAGCTCGGCGACATCATCTTCTGCGCGGGCTCCCTTGTCGGACAGATCGAGACGGCGCGGAAGGTACCGACCCGCGAGTTCTCGGACCGGGTGGACGCGGCGCTGGTGACGGGCGGGGTGTTCTCCCGGCTGGTGGGGCTGGTGCTGAGGAGCCAGTTGCCGACGTGGTTCCAGGCGTACGCCGACATGGAGGCCAAGGCGGCGTACATCTCCACGTACCAGTCGCAGTTGGTGTACGGGCTCCTCCAGACCGAGGAGTACGCGCGGGCGGTG
This sequence comes from Streptomyces sp. NBC_00513, assembly GCF_041431415.1. Classification (GTDB taxonomy): domain Bacteria; phylum Actinomycetota; class Actinomycetes; order Streptomycetales; family Streptomycetaceae; genus Streptomyces. The sequence continues at coordinate 2,306,417 of NZ_CP107845.1, read as the reverse complement.
CTCGGAGTCGAGAACCCCGACAAGCTCGACACGACCGTGGCTGCCCGCATGGATCGGCAACGCATCCTGGCTCGCGACCATCCGCCCGTGCTGTGGGTGGTGCTCGACGAGGCCGCCCTCTTCCGGGAGATCGGAGGCCATGAGGTCATGCGGAGGCAACTCGCCTATCTGCTCGGACTGCAGGGCCGGCCGTGGCTGGAGATTCAGATCCTGCCGTTCAAGGCCGGCCAGCACGCGGGAATGATGGGCTCGTTCAACCTCCTACGCTTCGATGACGACCCGGACATCCACTACAGCGAGAGCTACGACTCCGGCCATATGACCGCCAATCCGCAAGTGATCAAAGAGCGTTCGGTCGGATACGCTCGGCTGCAAGCCGAGGCCCTCTCTCCCCGGGCGTCGGCCGCGCTGATCGCTCGCGTAATGGAGGAACGTTATGGGAACCATCCAGAACCTGACGGGCGCGCGGTGGCGTAAGTCGTCGTACAGCGGCTCCAGCGGCGGCGACTGCGTCGAGTGCGCCCCCCTCGGCACCACCGTCTGGCGCAAGGCCTCGTCCAGCGGAGGCACCGGCGGCGACTGCGTCGAGTGCGCTCCCCTCGGCGCCGCCGCCTGGCACAAGGCCTCGTACAGCGGTAACGGTGGCGGCGATTGCGTAGAGGTCGCCTCCCAGCCCTGCATGGTCGCCGTGCGGGACTCCAAGAACCCCGACGGCCCCGTCTTCACCGTCGGCCGCGCCGCCTTCGCCGCCTTCGCCGCCTTCGCCGCCTTCGTCGGGGCCCTGTAGGCGCACAGCCGTACGCGCGGGCCGGCTGGTCGGGAGGGTCCGCGCACAGAGAAAGAAGCTCCGGGCCCGGCCCCCTGGCGAGGGGTCGGATCCGGAGCTTCTCTCGTGCGATGGAGTATGACTACCCGCTACATCCACCCGCTGAACCGCAGTCGGCCCATGATGTTGTCCCAACCTGTTCCGAGACCGCCGGCGCGGGGTTCCGGACCGGAGTCGGGAGCGTCGGCGCCGGGTGAGGGAGTCGGTTCAGGTGTCGCACTCCAGGACCGTGTGGCACAGCCCGCAGCGGGCCCGGACGGGCCCGCCGACCGGCAGCCGAAGCCACTGCCGGCAGACCGGGCACGGGAAGCTCACCCGTTGCCCGTCCGCGTGCCGCTCGAAGCGGTACGAGGCGCCCGGCGCGGCGGATCCGGTCCGGCGGTCGCGCGCGTAACGCAGGCGTTCCGGCCAGGAGGCGGCCGCCAGCGGGGCGCGGCGGTGGTCCCGGGCCGCGAGGGCGCGACCGCGCGCGTACGCCTCGTACGCCCGGGGGCTGGTGAACCGGGTGGAGAGGTCCTCGCCGATCAGCTCGCCGCGCTTGGCGAGGACGTAGCCGAACTCCTCCGGGGTGAGGTAGCCGAGCTTCTGGTGCGTCAACTCGTCCTCGCGGTAGGCGTCGAGGAGCAGCCAGCCGGCGCCCAGGTAGGCGGCGGTGGTGTCGGTGAGGATCTCGTTGTCCTCGGTGGTGGGAAACCGCAGGTCCAGGCGGTGCAGCAGGACGTGGGCGACCTCGTGGGCGAGCGCCGCCGCGAGGTCCCGGCGGTGGGTGCGGAAGCGCTCGTTGACCTCGATGAAGTACTCGGGGCCCGGGCCGAGTTCCACGGTGGCCGCCTCCGTCATCGCCCGGTAGCCGATCACCAGCCGGGCGTCGGGCAGCCGCAGCGCGCGCACCATCGCGCGGGCCACGCGCTGCGCCCCTAGGTGGGGGTCGTCGTCGGGGGAGAAGGCCGCGTCGGCGGCGGGGAGGCCGGCGTCGTAGGCGCGGATCCCGTCGTACGACAGGCGACGGAAGAGGGCCGTCAGAGCGCGGTGAACCGTGTCCAAGTGCGGAAAACCGTGCTCGATCGGGCTGCCGCGCCCGTGGTTCTGCGTCATGCGGGCCCCCGCGCCGAAAGTTGTCCGAAAACGCGTTCTTGATGCCGGCCATACGGGGGATGTGTCATGGACTTGTCATTCACCCGATGACGCGCACGGCCCAACCCCCCACGAAAGGCAGTGTGTCGACTGTGTCCACCCTTGCCACGACCCTCAAGCGCGCCCTCGCCGTCGGCGCCGTCGCCCTGGCCGCCGTCAGCCTCCAGCCCGGCTCCGCCACCGCCTCCCAGGCGCCCGTCGTCGGCGGAACCCGCGCCGCCCAGGGTGAGTTCCCGTTCATGGTCCGCCTCTCCATGGGCTGCGGCGGCGCCCTGTACACCCAGCAGATCGTCCTCACCGCCGCCCACTGCGTGAACGGCTCCGGCAACAACACCTCCATCACCGCCACCGCCGGCGTCGTCGACCTCAACAGCTCCAGTGCCGTCAAGGTCAAGTCCACCAAGGTGCTCCAGGCCCCCGGCTACAACGGCAAGGGCAAGGACTGGGCACTCATCAAACTCGCCAAGCCCATCAACCTGCCCACCCTCAAGATCGCCGAGACCAAGACCTACGACAACGGCACCTTCACCGTCGCCGGCTGGGGCGCCACCCGCGAGGGCGGCGGCCAGCAGCGCTACCTCATGAAGGCCACCGTCCCCTTCGTCTCCGACGCCTCCTGCCAGAACGCCTACGGCAGCGACCTCGTCCCCGGCGAGGAGATCTGCGCCGGCCTGCCCCAGGGCGGCGTCGACACCTGTCAGGGCGACTCCGGCGGCCCCATGTTCCGCCGCGACGCCGCCAACGCCTGGATCCAGGTCGGCATCGTCAGCTGGGGCGAGGGCTGCGCCCGCCCGAACTACCCCGGCGTCTACTCCGAGGTCTCCACCTTCGCCACGGCCATCAAGAACGCCGCGGCGACCCTCTGACCCACCCTCGTCCTTCCGGCCGAACCGAGCTGCGGGGAAACGGCCGGAAGGACGAGGCGCCCCACCCCACGCGCACGTAACGTCGAACGAACCATCGCGGGACCGGCACACCGCCGTGCCGGTCCCGCGGCACCCTCCCGACGGCCCGCCGAGCGGTTGCGGGACGCCACGCGCACCGGTCCCATGGAACGAATCCCTCCGGGACGACACCATCGGCAGCGGGCGACAGTGGGGCAGGCAACGCATGACGATCAGAGTGGTCATCGCGGACGACCAGGAAATGGTCAGGACCGGCTTCCGGATGATCCTCGAAAGCCAACCCGACATCGAGGTCGTCGCGGACGTCGTCGACGGCGAGGAGGCCCTCGCGGCCGTCGCCGCCCACCGACCCGACGTCCTGCTCCTCGACATCCGCATGCCCCGGCTCGACGGCCTCGAAGTCACCCGACGCCTCGCCGGCCAGGACACCCCACGCATCGTCATCGTCACCACCTTCGACCTCGACGAATACGTCCACGCGGCGCTCCGCGGCGGAGCGTCCGGCTTCCTCCTGAAGGACGCGAGCCCGGCCATGCTGGTTGAAGCGGTCCGCGCCGCCGCCGTCGGCGACTCCCTGGTCTCGCCCGCCATCACCGTGCGGCTGCTCCGCGAAATGGCCCACGCCCCGCCCGCCCGAGCCGCCCGCCGCCCCTCGGAACCCCTCACCGAACGCGAGGTCGACGTCGTGCGCTGCCTCGCCCGCGGCCAGACCAACGCCGAGATCGCCGGCGAACTCTTCGTCTCACTGTCCACCGTCAAGACCCACCTGGCCAACGTCCAGACCAAACTCGACGCCCGCAACCGCGTCGAGATCGCCGCGTGGGCCTGGGAAAGCGGCCTCGCCGCCGGCGCGGCGTGAGGCCTGCCGTCCGGCGCGGCGCGAGTCCCGGGGCGGGGTGCGGTGTGGGTCCCGAGGCGGGGCCCGGTGCGGGCCCCGGCCCCCGGCTCGACCGGCCGCGTCCGCCGCGATGAGTCCCCTCGCCTCCTGGACCCGCCGCCACCCCCGCGCCGCCCGGCTGCTCCGCGTCACCCTCTCGCTGCTCCTCCTCGGCCTCGTCACCTTCGAGGGCCTCGTCCTGGCCCGTCAGCCCAGCGCCCCGCACGCCGCCGTGTGGGTGTCCGGGATCCTCGTCTGCCTCAGCGCCGCGCCCTGGCCCCGCATCCCCCTGCTCGCCCGCGCCTGGTTCGCCGCCGCCACCACCTGGACCGTCACCCTCCTGCTGATCTTCGGCAACCATCCCCTCGTCGTCTGGGGCGCCGGCGAGGCCATCGCCCTGCTCGTCCTGCTCTCCCAGGTCCTGCTCCGCGCCCCCGCCCGCACCGCCGCCGTCCTCGGCCCCCTCCTCGGCCTCGGCTGCATGGCCGTCCCCGTACGCGACACCGACCCAGGCCGGTTCACCCTGCTCTTCTCCGTCCTCGCCGTCGTCGTCGGCGCGTACTCCCTGCTCCTGCGCCTCCAGTCCGTCCAACGCGTCCGCGAACTGCGAGCCGTCCGCACCGCCGAACGCCTGGAGCTCGCCCGCGAACTCCACGACCTCGTCGCCCACCACGTCACCGGCATCGTCGTCGAGGCCCGCGCCGCCCGCTTCACCGGAGTCACCGCCGACCGCGCCGCCGAGATCCTCGGCCGCATCGAGACCGCCGGCGACGAGGCCCTCGGCTCCATGCGCCGCCTCGTCAAGATCCTCCGCGAGGACGAGACCGGCGGCGGCGACACCTCCGCCGGAACCACCCCCGTCGCCGGCCTCGCGGACCTGCGCGCGCTCACCGAACGCTTCGCCGTCACCGGCCCGCCCGTCACCCTCCGCATCGAAGAAGGCCTGGAGGCCCGACTCCCCGCGGACGTGGCCGCCACCGCGCACCGCATCGTCCTCGAAGCCCTCACCAACATCGGCAAACACGCGGCGACGGCCACCGCCGTCCACATCGCCCTGCGCACCGTCCCCGCCGGCCTCGAAGTACGCGTCGAGGACGACGGCGGCCGGCCCGCCCGACTCTCCGAGAACGCCCGGGGCGGCGGCTACGGCCTCGCCGGAATGACCGAACGCGCCGAGGCCCTCGGCGGCTCCCTCACCGCCGGCCCCGCCCCGACGGGCGGCTGGCTCGTCACCGCCACCCTGCCCCTCCAGGCCCTGTAGGCCGGCCCTTTCGGGCCGTCCCGTGCCCGCCGGGCCCCGCCCCGACCCCGCCGGCCGTCTCACCGGTCGAGGTGGCGAGGAACCCGTCGCGTCCGCCACGTATTCTCGGGAACCATGAACCACAGCGACACCGACGAGGCCCACGAGAACGTCACCGCCGAACTGTCCCGCCTGCGCGACAGCATCGACAACATCGACGCGGCCGTGGTCCACATGCTCGCCGAGCGCTTCAAGTGCACCCAGCAGGTCGGCCACCTCAAGGCCCGCCACCAGCTGCCCCCCGCCGACCCCGGCCGCGAGGCCAGCCAGATCGCCCGCCTGCGCCAGCTCGCCGAGAACGCCAAACTCGATCCGGCCTTCGCGGAGAAACTCCTCAACTTCATCATCGCCGAGGTCATCCGCCACCACGAGACGATCGCAGCCGGCGAGGAGTAGGCCCCTGGGGGCCCGCCCGACCCATCGGGCAGCATGGGCCCCATGTCCGCATTGACGCGCAACGAAGCGCAGCTCCGAGCCCGGCTCCTCGACGTCCACCACTACGACGTCACCCTCGACCTCACCACCGGTGACGAGACCTTCACCTCCACCACCGTCATCCGGTTCACGGCCCGCGCCGCCGGTGACACCTTCGTCGAGCTGAAACCGGACGAACTGCGCTCCGTCGAACTCGACGGCCGGCCCGTCGACCCCGCCGGCCTCACCGACAACCGCCTCCCGCTCACCGGGCTCGCCCCGGGCCCCCACGAGCTGCGCGTCGACGCCCGCATGAACTACTCCCGCACCGGCGAGGGCCTGCACCGCTTCACCGACCCCGCGGACGGCGAGACGTACGTCTACTCCCAGATGTTCCTGGACGACGTCCAGCGGGTCTTCGCCGCCTTCGACCAACCCGACCTGAAGGCCGTCTTCGCCTTCACCGTCACCGCCCCCGCCCACTGGACCGTCCTCGCCAACGGCATCACCACCCGCGGCGCCGACCGGCCCGAGGACGGCGCCGGCACCTGGACCTCCGCCCCCACCCCCGCGATCTCCACCTACCTCGCCGCGATTGCCGGCGGACCCTGGCACACCGTCCGCACCGACCACGCCGGCCTGCCGTTCGCCCTCCACTGCCGGCAGTCCCTCGCACCCCACCTCGACGCCGACGCCGACGAGATCCTCTCCGTCACCACCGCCTGCTTCGACCGCTACCACGAGAAGTTCGCCGAGCCCTACCCGTTCGACTCCTACGACCAGGCGTTCGTCCCCGAGTTCAACGCCGGCGCCATGGAGAACCCCGGCCTGGTCACCTTCCGCGACGAGTTCATCTTCCGCTCGGCCGTCACCGACACCGAACGCCAGGGCCGCGCCATGGTCATCGCCCACGAGATGGCCCACATGTGGTTCGGCGACCTCGTCACCCTCCACTGGTTCGACGACATCTGGCTCAACGAGTCCTTCGCCGAGTACATGGGCTACCAGACCCTCGTCGAAGCCACCGGCTACACCCAGACCTGGACCGAGTTCGGCATGGAGCGCAAACCCTGGGGCTACGAAGCCGACCAACGCCCCTCCACCCACCCCGTCGCCCCCGCCCCCGAGGACGTCCCCGACACCGCCTCCGCCCTCCTCAACTTCGACGGCATCTCCTACGCCAAGGGCGCCTCGGCCCTGCGCCAACTCGTCGCCTGGCTCGGCGAGAAGGACTTCCTCGCCGGCATCAACACCCACTTCGCGCGCCACAAGTTCGCCAACGCCTCCCTCGCCGACTTCGTGGACTCCCTCGCCGCCCACACCGAACGCGACGTCCACACCTGGGCCGACACCTGGCTGCGCACCACCGGCGTCGACACCCTCACCCCGCGCGTCGAGGACGGCGACGCCGGCTGGACCCTCACCGTCGACCACCACGGCAGCCGCCCCCACCACATCACCGTCGGCCTCTACGACCGCGACCCCACCGGCGACCTGGAACTGCGCGAACACCTCGACCTGGACGTCCCCAGCACCGAAGTCGTCTCCGCGAGCGGCCGGCGACCCGACCTGATCCTCCTCAACGACCAGGACCTCGGCTACGTCAAGATCCGCTTCGACGCCGTCTCCGAGGAAACCGCCCTGCGCGGCCTGTCCCGCATCCCCGGCCCGCTCACCCGCGCCGTCGTCTGGAACTCCCTGCGCGACATGGTCCGCGACGGCGAACTGGAACCCGAGTCCTACCTGGAGACCGCGCACGCCCACCTCCCCGAGGAGAACGACCTCGCGATCGTCCAGGGCGTCCTCGGCTTCGCCCGCAACCGCGTCGCCGCCCACTACGTCGCCCCCGGCCGCCGCACCGCCGCCCTCAACACCCTCACCACCGTCGCCCGCGCCCTGATGCGCCGCACCGAGGACGGCTCCGACCCCGGCCTGCGCCTCGCCGCCGTCCGCGTCCACATCGACAGCGCCACCCAGCCCGACACCCTCGCCGGCTGGCTCGCCGACGGCACCGTCCCCGGCGGACCCGAACTCGACCCCGAACTGCGCTGGCGCATCCTCGCCCGACTCGCCGTCCTCGGCGCCGTCACCGAAGCCGACATCGACACCGCCCTCGCCGACGACCCCAGCGCCACCGGGGAAGAGGGCGCCGCCCGCTGCCGCGCCGCGCTCCCCACCCCCGAGGCCAAGGCCGCCGCCTGGCAACGCATGTTCCACGACGACACCCTGTCCAACTACCTCTTCAAGGCCACCGCCTCCGGCTTCTGGCAGCCCGAACAGGCCGAACTCGTACAGGACTACGTGCCGCGCTACTACCCCGAGGCCGTCGCCCTCGGCGCCCGCCGCGGACCCGCCATCGGCCAGGCCGTCGGCCGGTGGGCCTTCCCCTCGCACGCCGTCGACGAGGCCAACCTCCGCGCCGGCCGCGCCTGCCTGGACGACACCGACATCATCCCGCTGCTGCGCCGCCAACTCGTCGACCAGCTCGACGACCTCGCCCGCGCCCTGCGCATCCGCGGCAACGGCTGACCACCGGCCACCGGCCCGCACACGGGAACGCCCCCGGGCCGGTCCGACCGAACACCCGGCCGAGACCGGACGGGCGGACAAACCCCGGCGGTTACCCCATTCGGGTCTGATCGTTGTGCTGGGCGGGAACGACCAGGCCGTTCCCGCCCGCCTCCGCTAAGGACACCGGATGACCCCGCCGCCCGGCACCCCGCCACCGCCGTCCCCGCTCGCCGGAGGCCTCGGCGGCGCCGACGCCCTGCGGCCCCTCCTCGACACCGTCCTCGACGCCCTGCACGACGGCGCCGCCGAACGCGCCGGCCCCCTCCCCGCCGGCGGCCCCGCCGCCGTCACCGCCCGCGTCACCGCCGCACTGGGCGACGTACTCCCCACCCGCGGCGCCGGCGACCACGAAGCCCTGCGCACCCTCGTCCACACCCTCGCCGCGGGCGCCGCCGACCCCGCCGACCCGCTCTGCGCCGCCCACCTGCACTGCCCGCCCCTCGCCGTCGCGGTCGCCGCCGACCTCGCCGCCGCGGCCCTCAACCCCTCCATGGACTCCTGGGACCAGGCCCCCGCCGCCTCCACCCTCGAAGCGCTCCTCACCCGCGCCCTCGCCGCCGAGTACTACGACACCCCCCACCCCGACGCCCTCGTCACCACCGGCGGCACCGAAGCCAACCAACTCGCCCTGCTCCTCGCCCGCGAACGCCACGGCCCCCGCCTCACCGTCATCCACGGAGCGGGCGCCCACCACTCCGTCCCCCGCTCCGCCTGGCTCCTCGGCCTGCCCCCCACCGTCACCGTCCCCACCCCCGCCGGCGTCCTCGACCCCACCCGCCTCGCCGAAGCCCTCAGCAGCGCCGACGGCCCCGTACTCGTCACCGCCACCGCCGGCACCACCGACGCGGGACTCATCGACCCCCTGGAACCCCTCGCCGACCTCTGCCGACACCACGGCGCCGACCTCCACGTCGACGCCGCGTACGGAGGCCTCCTCCGGCTGAGCCCCCACCACCGGCACAAACTCACCGGGCTCTCCCGCGCCCAGTCCATCACCCTCGACCTGCACAAACTCGGCTGGCAGCCCGTAGCCGCAGGCCTCCTCGCCGTCCCCGACACCCGCCTGCTCGCCCCCCTCGGCCACCAGGCCGACTACCTCAACGCCACCGACGACACCGAAGCCGGCCTCCCCGACCTCCTCGGCCGCTCCCTGCGCACCACCCGCCGCCCCGACATCCTCAAGATCGCCGTCACCCTGCGCTCCCTCGGCCGCGACGGCCTCGCCGACCTCATCGACCGGACCTGCGCCGCCGCCCACCACCTCGCCGAACTCCTCGAAGCACACCCCGGCTTCGAACTCCACGCCCACCCCACCATCAGCACCGTCCTCTTCCGCCCCACCCCCATGGACGACGAGCAGCTCGCGGGCCTGCGCCGCACCCTCCTCCTCGACGGCACCGCCGTACTCGGCCGCGCCACCGCCGACGGCCGCCTCTGGCTCAAGGTCACCCTGCTCAACCCCCACACCACGGCGGGGGACCTGGACACCCTCGTCACCCTCCTGGAAGGCAGCACCCACCGATGACCGCGCACCTCGACACCCCCCACGACCTCGTCGGAATCGGCATCGGTCCCTTCAACCTGTCCCTCGCCGCCCTGGCCGACGGCCTCCCCAGACAAGGCGTCGGCGAACTCGCCACCGCCTTCTACGACCAGCGCAGGGACTTCCGCTGGCACCCCGGGCTCCTCATCGACGGCGCCACCCTCCAGGTCCCGTTCCTCGCCGACCTCGTCACCCTCGCCGACCCGGCGAGCCCCTGGAGCTTCCTCAACCACCTCAAGCACAAGGAACGGCTCTTCCCCTTCTACTTCGCCGAGCAACTCCACATCCAGCGCTCCGAATACGACGCCTACTGCCGCTGGGTCGCCGAACGCCTCCCCGGACTCCACTTCGGCCACCAGGTCGACGCCGTCCGCTGGAACCCCGAACGCGACCTCTTCGAAGTCGACTTCACCCAACTCGACGCCGACGGCGAAGCCGAGGCCCTCGGTCGCACCCACACCCGCAACCTCGTCCTCGGCATCGGCACCGCCCCCTACGTACCCGAACCCCTGCGCCCCCTCGCCGAGGCCCCCACCGTCCCCGTCATCCACTCCTCCGAGTACCTCGACAACCGCGAACGCGTCCTGGCCGCCGCACACGTCACCGTCATCGGCTCCGGGCAGTCCGGCGCCGAGGTCTTCCTCGACCTGCTCCGCGCCCGCCCCGCCGGCCGCGAAGGCCTCACCTGGCTCGCCCGCACCGACGCCTTCGCCCCCATGGAGTACTCCAAGCTCGGCCTGGAACACTTCACCCCCGACTACACCCGCTACTTCCACGCCCTGCCCGAACCGGTCCGCGACCGGCTCGTCCCCGCCCAATGGCAACTCCACAAGGGCATCGACGCCGCCACCATCGCCGCCATCCACGAAGAGCTGTACCGGCGCACCCTCCACGGAGGCTGGCCCGACGCCGTCCTCACCCCCGGAGTCAGCGTCCGCACCGCCGGCCGCGTCGCGACCACCAAAGTGGAACTCCACCTCGAACACACCCAACAAGGCGTCCGCTCCCGCCTCACCACCGACGCCGTCGTCCTCGCCACCGGCTACCGCGAACGACCCCTCACCAGCCTCCTCGCAGGACTCGACCCCTACCTGCGCAAGGACTCCTCCGGCCGCCCCCGCATCGACGAACACCACCGCATGATCCTCGACCCCGCCGTCACCGGCAGCGTCTTCGTCCAGAACGGCGAACGCCACACCCACGGCGTCGGAGCCCCCGACCTCGGCCTCGCCGCCTGGCGCAGCGCCGGCATCCTCAACACCCTCACGGGCAAGAACCCCTACCCCCAGCCCGCCCGCACCGCCTTCACCACCTTCGGCCTCGACCAGCGGGAGCACACCCGCCCCCATCCCGCGGGCGAACTGCTCCCACTGGTCGAACACCCGTAGAACGCCCTCACGGACCCCCGACTAGAAGACCGGCACCCCGGCCCGCGTCAGCCGCCAGTCCACCGAGGCGAACTGCGCCGGGTCCACCGTCCCCTTCGCCTTCACCCACTGGATGATCACGTTGCGGATCTCGTCCGAGTTGGCCCACAACTGCCTGGCCTGCGGGACGTGCGGGAAGTTGCCGCCACCCGAGGCCCGGTAGTTGTTCACCGCGAGCACGAACCGCGCCGCCGGGTCCACCGCCTTCCCCTGGAAGGACAGCCCCGTGATCCGCGACCCCACGGGCTGCGCGACGTCCACGTCGTACGTCAGCCCGTACACCGCGTCGTAGTTGTAGTCCGGGATGCTCTCCGCGTTCGTCAGCTTCGCCGGATCCACCGGCGCCCCCGGAGCCGTCTGCACGTAGTACCGCGCCGAGTACTCCAGGTAGTCCTTCACCTGCGCGCCCGTCAGCAGCCGCGCCTCCAGCGTGTTCTCGAACGGGTACAGCCCCGCCGCGTCCTTGATCGTGACCTGCCCGGCCGGGATCGCCGCCGTCCGCGAGAAGCACGAGGCCTGCGACAGCACCGGCAGCGCCGCCCACTCGCCGCCCGCGAGCGCGGCCTTCACCGTCTCCGCCTGCACGTGGTTGATCAGGTCGATGATCGGCACGTCCTTGACCGGGCCGTCCGCCGAGGACATCGCCTGCGTCGACGTCCCGATCACCTGGTTCACGTAGCCGACGACCTTGCGGTGCTCGTCCGACAGCAGCCGGACGATCTTCTGGTCCTCCGCCACCTCGTTCGAGTTCAGCACCTGCGCCGACACCTTCGCCACCGACCAGCAGCCCTTCGACCACGTCAGCTCGAAGTCGAACAGCGTCAGCCGCTGCCCCCACTTCAACGGCTCCGACAGCACCACGTCCTTGCCGGTCGCCTTGTTCTTCACCCGGTACTCCGGGATCTCCGTGTGCGCGTGACCCACCAGGATCGCGTCGATCCCCGGCACCTGCTCGGCCACCAGACCCGCCGCGTTCTCGATGTGCGGCAACTGGTCCCCGTAGCTGGACGTACCGCTCGAACCCGAGTGCGCCGACACGATCACCACGTCCGCGCCCATCGACCGCAGCTTCGGCACGTACTTCGCCGCCTGCTCCTCCAGCCCCGGGAACGTCATCTTCCCCTGCACGTTGGCCTTGTCCCAGATCGCGATGCCCGGGTTCGTCAGCCCCAGCACCGCCACCTTCACGTCCCGCCCACAAGGGGTGCGCAACCGGTGGATGCTGTACGGCGGGAACGCCGGCCGCAGCGTCTTCGCGTCCAGCGCGTTCGCCCCCAACAGCGGGAAGTCGCACTGCTCCTCGAACTTGCGCAGTACGGGGATCCCGTAGTTGAACTCGTGGTTGCCCAGCGCCGCCGCGTCGTAGCCGATCGCGTTCATCGCCTGAGCCATCGGGTGCACCGGCCCGCGACGCGCCGTGATCGGGTCGACCTTCGCGTAGTAGTACGAAAGCTGGGTGCCCTGGATCGTGTCACCGGCGTCGATGAGCAGCGTGTTGCGCCGACCCTTCTGCGCCCGCACCCGGTTCACGAGCGTGGAGATCTTCGCCAGACCGACGTCGTTGTGCGCCTTGTCGTCGAACTCCTTGTCCGTGAAGTAGTCCCAGTTGAAAACGTTTCCGTGCAGGTCGGTCGTACCCATCACCGTGAAGGAGTAGGTCCGCGGACCGGACCCCTTCGATCCCTGCTGGGCGGCCGCGGCCGGGGTGCTCGTGGCCCCCGCCAACGCCACGGCCGCACCCGTCGCCGCCGTGCTGCCGATGAAAGTCCTACGGTCGAACGCCATGCCATCTCCCCTTTTGAGGCGTGAACAACGCGCGTAGATTCTGACCCACGGGTAACAATGCGCAACACCCCCGCCAGGTTGCGATCCGGTGACCGACGCACCGCCGGGTCGACGCGCGCGTCTTGACGCACCCGGGCCCACGCGACTTCAATCAAGTCTTGAACTAAGCAGCGCACGGACGCCCCACGCTCCCTCCGTGTGGGAAGTTGTCATGCGCATGGCTTGTCGGTCCCCCCTCACCGCCCCCACAAGAAGTGAAGTGATCCCGTGCCCCCACGCACCACATCCCTGCGCGCCACCGCGTTATGCGCCCTCGCCCTCCTGTGCTGGAGCGCCGTCACCGCCCCCTCCACCGCCGCCGGCGAAACCCCCGCCCCCGCACCCGCATCCGCCGCACCCGCCGCGGTCACCGCCGCGGCCGCCGGATTCTCCGACACCTTCGACGGTCCCGCCGGAACCGCCCCCGACCCGGCCAAATGGCAGACCGAGACCGGCGACAACGTCAACAACCACGAACGGCAGTACTACACCGCCGGCAACGCCAACGCCGCCCTCGACGGCCAAGGCCACCTCGTCATCACCGCCCGCCGCGAGAACCCCGCCAACCACTCCTGCTGGTACGGACGCTGCGAGTACACCTCCGCCCGCCTCAACACCGCCGGCCGCTTCACCCAGACGTACGGACACGTCGAAGCCCGACTCAAGGTCCCGCGCGGCCAAGGCATGTGGCCCGCCTTCTGGATGCTCGGCAACGACATCGGCCAAGTCGGCTGGCCCGCCTCCGGCGAGATCGACGTCATGGAGAACGTCGGCTTCGAACCCTCCACCATCCACGGCACCCTCCATGGACCCGGCTACTCCGGCTCCGGCGGCATCGGCGCCGCCTACACCCTCCCCGGCGGCCAGGCCTTCGCCGACGCCTTCCACACCTTCGCCGTCGACTGGGCCCCCGACTCCGTCACCTGGTCCGTCGACGGCACCGTCTACCAACGCCGCACCCCCGCCGACCTCGGCGGCCGCGCCTGGGCCTTCAACAAGCCCTTCTTCCTCATCCTCAACCTCGCCGTCGGCGGCTACTGGCCCGGCGACCCCGACGCCGGCACCGCCTTCCCGCAGCAACTCGTCGTCGACCACGTCCGCGTCACCACCTCCGACAGCGGAACCGGCCGCACCGGCCCCGTCACCGGCCTCGCCGGCAAATGCGTCGACGTGGCGGGCGCCAACCCCGCCAACGGCACCCCGGTCCAACTCCACGACTGCAACGGCACCCCCGCACAGCAATGGACCGTCGCCGCCGACGGCACCCTGCGCGCCCTCGGCAAATGCCTCGACGTGACCGCCGGCTCCACCGCCGACGGCGCCCCCGTCCAGCTCTACGACTGCAACGGCACCCCCGCCCAACGCTGGGCCCTCCCCGCCGCCCGCGACATCGTCAACCCGCAGGCGAACAAGTGCCTCGACGTCACGGGCAACAACCCCGCCAACGGAACCCGCCTCCAGATCTGGACCTGCGGCGGAACCCCCAACCAGAAATGGACCGCCCCCTGATCCCTGTACGGATCCTGCCGGGCCGGGGCCGAAAGGGGCCCCGGCCTTCCGCCACACTTCGGGCGACAGTGCGACAGTGAAACCATGACTCACGAGGCCACACCCCAGCCGTACGGAACCCCCGAGGTGCCCCGCGTCGCCGTCTGCGGCGAAGCCCGCATCGAAGTCGACCCCGAGATCGCCCGCATCGGCATCACCGTCAGCGCCCGCGGCACCGACCGCCGGTCCGCACTCGAAGACCTCACCCGCCGCAACACCGCCGTCCTCGACCTCATCAAGGGCTACGGCGACCCCGTCGAGAAACTCGAAACCGGCACCTTCTCCATCACCCCCGAACTGACCCGCCACGGCCGCGGCGAACGCATCCGCGCCTACCACGGACGCGTCACCATCACGGCCGAACTCAACGACTTCACCACCCTCGGCGAACTCACCACCCGACTCGCCGACCTCGAACTCACCAGCGTCGACGGCCCCTGGTGGGCCCTGCGCCCCACCTCGCCCGCCCACGGCCAGGCCCGCCGCCAAGCCGTGCTCGAAGCCGTCCAGCGCGCCCGCGAATACGCCGAGGCCCTCGGCGCCAACCTCTCCGCCCTCGTCGAACTCGCCGACCTGGGAGCCGAGAACGCCTCGCCCTACCCGCAGGCCGGCGGCGGCATGCGCACCATGGCCTTCAGCGCCGCCGAGGACGCCACCGCCCCGCCGCTGGACCTCGAACCCCAGCGCCAGACCGTGTACGCCCAGGTCAACGCCCGCTTCACCATGACCCCGCCGCAACTCTGAACGACGCGCACCCGCCGGGGGAGGGGCACCCGCCCCGACCCCCGTGCAGACCCCCTCGAACGGCGCTTCGGGGGTGCTCATCAGAGCGCCCCCACGCACATTCAAGTAATGTCAACAAGCTTTCGCCCAAAGGTTGTTGAGTGGACACCCGGAACCAATTTCCTACTGCCTGGTAGGGGCATACGCTCGACTCATGCGTCGAGCAAAAATCGTATGTACCCTGGGCCCCGCCACCGACTCATACGACCAGATCAAAGCCCTGGTCGAAGTCGGAATGGACATCGCCCGCCTCAACCTCAGCCACGGCACCTACGCCGAACACGAGGAGCGCTACCACCGCGTGCGCAAGGCGTCCGACGAGACCGGCCGCAGCGTCGGCGTCCTCGCCGACCTTCAAGGCCCGAAGATCCGTCTCGGCCGCTTCCTCGAAGGCCCCGTACTCCTTGAACGCGGCGACGAGTTCACCATCACCGTCGAAGACCACGAGGGCGACCGACACACCTGCGGCACCACCTACAAGGGCCTCGCGGCCGACGTCTCCATCGGCGAACGCATCCTCGTCGACGACGGACGCGTCACCCTCCAGGTCATCGACGTCGACGGACCCCGCGTCCGCACCCTCGTCATCGAAGGCGGCATGGTCTCCGACCACAAGGGACTCAACCTCCCCGGCGTCGCCGTCTCCGTCCCCGCCCTCTCCGAGAAGGACATCGAAGACCTCCGCTGGGCCCTGCGCACCGGCGCCGACGTCATCGCCCTCTCCTTCGTCCGCAGCGGCCGCGACATCGACGACGTCCACCGCATCATGGACGAGGAAGGCCGCCGCCTCCCCGTCATCGCCAAGATCGAGAAGCCCCAGGCCGTCGAGAACATCGACGACATCGTCGCCGCCTTCGACGGCATCATGGTCGCCCGCGGCGACCTCGGCGTCGAAATGCCCCTCGAACAAGTCCCCATCGTCCAAAAGCGCGCCGTCAAGCTAGCCAAGCGCAACGCCAAGCCCGTCATCGTCGCCACCCAGATGCTCGACTCGATGATCGAGAACTCCCGCCCCACCCGCGCCGAGGCCTCCGACGTCGCCAACGCCGTCATCGACGGCACCGACGCGGTCATGCTCTCCGGCGAGACCAGCGTGGGCAAGTACCCCATCGAAACCGTCGCCACCATGGCCCGCATCGTCGAAGCCGCCGAAGAGGACATCCTCGAAAAGGGCCTCCCGCCCCTCACCGACCGCAACAAGCCCCGCACCCAGGGCGGAGCCGTGGCCCGCGCAGCCGCCGAAATGGGCGACTTCCTCGGCGCCAAGTTCCTCGTCGCCTTCACCCAGAGCGGCGACACCGTCCGCAGGCTCTCCCGCTACCGCTCGCCCATCCCCCTCCTCGCCTTCACGCCCGACTCCGCCACCCGTTCCCAACTCAACCTCACCTGGGGCGTCGAGACCTTCCTCGGCCCCCACGTCGACTCCACCGACGCCATGGTCGCCCAGGTCGAGGAGGAACTCCTGCGCATCGGACGCTGCGTTCCCGGCGACATCGTCGTCATCACCGCCGGCTCGCCCCCCGGCGTCACCGGCTCCACCAACCTCGTCCGCGTCCACCACATCGGCGACCCCGTCCGCTGACCCGGCCCCGGACCAGGCCACCGCACCACGCACGCACCGCACCACGTACGCACCGCACCACACCACGCACGCACCGCACCGCGTCGGGCCCGCCCGACGCGGTCATCGCCAGTGCTTCGGCCCGACGTGCGCGTCCATCAGCGCGACCGACTCCTTCCGAGCCACGGACACGTTGAACGGATCACCGCCCCGGGCCAGGACCGTCCACCGGACACCGACCCGGGTCATCGTGTCGGTACACAGACGCCGGATGTCGTCCGAGGTGTTGGTGAAGAAGTACCGCGGGTACTCGTACCGCTTCGGCACGGAGATGATGTGGCCGTCGCCGAGGTAGAGGCCGAGCAGGTAGGCATAGGCGGGAAGATCGAACTGGCGACCCGTACGGATCGGGCAGTCGGTCGGGGCAACGTACGTCTCACCGCGGCGTTCACGGTCCTCGTGCCGCCACCAACCGACGGTGCCGCGGGGAATTCCGAGCCGCTCTGCCACGGATCGGTTGGTTTCGCCCCGTCGAAGGAAGACGAGGGCGTGTTCACGTATCGAAGGGTTGTGCTCCGCATGTGCGAGCTTCGACCGTCTTCGTCGGCTTCGTCGAGACTCGAAGGTTCGTTCACCGTGACGAGTGAAGATCGATCAAATCGGCTCGCGACCTTCAAAATGAAGGAGAGTGCCCCGAGTCGGATTCGAACCGACGCTGAATGGGTTTTGAATCCATCGCCTCTACCACTGGGCTACCGGGGCCCCTTCGAAACAGAGGATACAGAAGACCCTCCGTGCCGCAAAGATACCGCAGCTAGGTAGGCTCGGGGGAGCTTGTTATGCCCCGCAACGAGGAGCCCTCCGTGACCGCCGAGCACGAGTCGACGCCCACGCCCGACGCCGACCAGTCGCACGTTCCGCCGCTGACGACGCGCGTCGTCATCGCCGAGGACGAGGCGCTCATCCGTCTCGACCTCAAGGAGATGCTCGAAGAGGAGGGGTACGCCGTCGTCGGCGAGGCCGGCGACGGCCAGACCGCCGTGGATCTGGCCCGCGAGCACCGCCCCGACCTGGTGATCCTCGACGTGAAGATGCCCGTCCTCGACGGGATCTCCGCGGCCGAGAAGATCGCCGAGGAGTCCATCGCCCCGGTCCTGATGCTGACCGCGTTCTCGCAGCGCGACCTGGTCGAGCGGGCCCGTGACGCGGGCGCCATGGCGTACCTGGTGAAGCCGTTCAGCAAGAGCGACGTGGTGCCGGCCATCGAGATGGCCGTGTCGCGCTTCGCGGAGCTGCGGGCGCTGGAGAAGGAGGTCGCGGACCTCTCGCTGCGGCTGGAGACCCGCAAGCTGGTGGACCGGGCGAAGAGCATCCTGCAGACCCAGTACGGGCTGACGGAGCCGGCCGCGTTCCGGTGGATCCAGAAGACCTCCATGGACCGCCGCATGTCGATGCAGCAGGTCGCCGAGGCGGTCATCGAGGACGCCGAGGAGAAGAAGAACGCCGCGAAGGGCTGACGGCCCGGGTACGCGTGAGGCCCGCCACCGGGATCCGGTGGCGGGCCTCACGCGTGTGGTGCGGAGATCAGTCCTCGCCGAGGTACGCCTTGCGGACGTCCTCGTTGACGAGCAGTTCACGGCCGGGTCCGGAGAGGACGACCTTGCCGATCTCCATCACGTGGCCCTTGTCGGCGAGGGAGAGCGCCGCCTGGGCGTTCTGCTCGACGAGCAGGATGGTGGTGCCCTGTGACTTGAGCTCGGCGATGGTGGCCATGATCTTCTGCATCATGATCGGGGAGAGGCCCATGGAGGGCTCGTCGAGCATGAGCAGCTTCGGGCGGGACATGAGCGCGCGGCCCATGGCGAGCATCTGCTGCTCGCCGCCCGAGAGGGTGCCGGCGGCCTGCTTGCGACGTTCGCCCAGGATGGGGAAGAGGTCGTAAGCGCGCTGGACATCCTGCTGGATGCCTTCCTTGTCCTTGCGGAGGAAGGCGCCGAGCAGGAGGTTGTCCTCGATGGTCATGCGCGGGAAGATGTGCCGCCCCTCGGGGGAGTGGGCGAGCCCGAGCGCGACGATGTCGTGCGCGGGGATCTTCTTGAGCGACTTGCCCTGGAACTTGATCTGGCCGCCGCGCGGTTTGATCAGGCCCGACAGCGTGCGCAGGGTGGTGGTCTTGCCCGCGCCGTTGGTGCCGATGAGGGTGACGATCTGGCCGGCGTCGACGCTGAACGAGATGCCCTTGACGGCTTCGATCTTGCCGTAGGCGACGCGGAGGTCCTCGACCTCCAGGAGTGCGGTCACCGGTCTTCTCCGTCCGTGCTGGTGGTGCTGTGCGCCTCGGCGGCCTCGACCTCCGCGACTTCCTCGGCGCCGGGGGCGCCTTCGAAGGGTTCGCCGAGGTAGGCGGCGATGACGCGCTCGTCGCTCTGGACCTCGGTGGCGGTGCCCTCGATGAGCTTCTCGCCCTGGACGAGACAGGCCACGCGGTCGCAGAGGTTGAAGATGAAGCGCATGTCGTGCTCGATGACGAGGACGGCGATGCCCATGTCCCGGATCGCGAAGATGAGTTCCTCGGTGGTCCGGGTCTCCTGCGGGTTCATGCCGGCGGTGGGCTCGTCCAGGAGGATGAGACCGGGGTCGCTGGCGAGCGCGCGGGCGATCTCCAGCTTGCGCTGCTCGCCGTAGGGCAGGTTCCGCGCGAGGTGGTCGGCCTTGTGCTCCAGGCCGATGAACGTGAGGAGCTCCATCGCCTTGTCGCGGCTGGCCGCTTCCTCCCGGCCGAAGCTCGGGAGGCGCAGCAGGGCGGACCAGAGGCCCACCTTGGTGCGGGTGTGGCGTCCGACGAGGACGTTCTCCAGGACCGTCATGTTGTTGAAGAGACGGATGTTCTGGAAGGTGCGTGCGACACCGGCCGCGGTGACCTTGAACGACTTGGGGGGCAGGACCGTGCCCTTGTACCGGACTTCACCCTCGGTGGGGATGTAGAGGCCGGTGAGGCAGTTGAAGAAGGTGGTCTTGCCGGCGCCGTTGGGGCCGATGAGTCCGACGATCTCGCCGCTGCGGACGGTCAGGTCGACGTTCTTGACGGCGGTGAGGCCGCCGAAGCGCATCGTGACGCCGCGTGCGTCGAGGACGGTCTCCGCCGTGGTGACGGCGGGGGTGTCGGGGGTGTCGGTGGTGGTGGTCGTCATGGGTCAGACCCCTGCCTTACCGAGGACTGTGGGCGCTTCGAGCGAGTCGTGGAGTTCGAGCTGGTTGCGCTTGTTGGGGATGAGGCCCTCGGGGCGCAGGCGCATCAGGACGATGAGTGCGACACCGAAGACGAGGAGCTGGTACTCGCCCAGGAACTGGAGCTTGTTGGGGATCAGGAAGAGCAGCGATCCGCCGACGAGGGGTCCGGAGATGGTGCCCATGCCGCCGAGGACTACCGCGGCGAGCAGGAACGCGGAGTTCGGGGGCACGGCGTTGGCGAAGGTGTACTGGTCGGGCGTGACCGTGTACTGGACGTGGGCCTGGACGGCGCCGGCGAGGCCGGCGAGGGTGGCGCCGAGGGCGAAGGCGATGAGCTTGACGCGGAAGCCGTTGATGCCCATGGCCTCGGCGGCGGTCTCGTCCTCGCGGATGGCGACCCAGGCGCGGCCGATGCGGGATTCGGCGCTGCGGCGGAAGACCAGGACCACGATCAGGGTGATGAGCAGCATCAGCAGGAAGTAGTTCGCGAACCTGCCGATGGTGAATCCGGCGATGGTGTGTGCCGCGCCGAAGTCGAACCCGAAGATGTTGATGTTCGGGATGTTGGCGATGCCGTTGGGCCCGTTGGTGATGTCGGGGCCGGAGACACCGTCGAGGTTGTTCATGGAGATGCGGAAGATCTCACCGAAGCCGAGGGTGACGATGGCGAGGTAGTCGCCGCGCAGGCGCAGCGTGGGGGCGCCGATGAGGACACCGAAGATCATCGATGCGACGGCGCCGGCGAGGAGTGCGGCCCAGAAGGGGAAGTGCACTCCGAAGGGGGAGTTGGGCGAGCCGGAGACCAGGGCGGCGGTGTAGGCACCGACACCGAGGAAGGCGACGTATCCCAGGTCGAGGAGGCCGGTGAGGCCGACCACGATGTTCAGGCCGAGTGCGACGGTGGCGAAGATCAGGATGTTGACGCCGAGGTTCGCGTACTGGTCGTCGGTCTGGGTGAGGGGGAAGGCGGCCGCGGCGGCGAAGGCGCCGACGAGGGCGACGTTGCGGTGCCGGGCGGTGAGGGTGCTCAGACGGGCCATGAGGCCCGCCTTGTTGATCGCGGCGGCGCCGAATCCGGCCGTGATCAGGAAGCCGACGAAGAGTTCCTGGTACGGGGTGGTGATGCCGTACGTGAACACCGTGAGGGCGAGGCCGAGGACGGCGGCGATGAGGAGGATCTCCACCCAGGCGGGGAGCACGCGGGCCGGCTTGATCGGACCGGAGACGAAGGCGGCCTTGAAGGTCGTCCAGCGGTTTCCGGCGTTGTGCTTGAACTTGTCCCAGTCGCCGTCGTCCGGGTCGGGGCCTTCGAGCGTGGGGCGCTCGAAGGGGAGCGCGAAGGCGCCGATGACCGCGGCGAGGCTGGCCAGGGCCGCGACGCCCGCGCCGGGTTCGAGGTCGACGAGTGCGCCGAGCTCGACCACGATCGCGATGGCGGTGTACCAGGTGGTGACGAAGGCGGCGAGGGCGGCGAGCTTGATGGCCGCGTCGGTGCCTGCGGGGGCGATCCAACCCAGGCCCTTGACCCCGTAGGAGGCGAGGGCGAAGAGCGTGGTGAGGGCGCCGCCGATGAGGACGAGCCACTGCATGCCGCCGGGGTAGCCGTAGACCGTGAGGTCTCCGGGGAAGGCGGCGGTCCAGGTCCAGGCGAGGAAGGCGGAGACGACGGTGAGGGCGCCGCCGGCGGTGGCGAGGGCGCGGCCCGTCTTCTCGGAGAGGGGGATGAAGCCCTTGTTCTGCGGTGCGGTGGTCGTCGTCGCGGTTTCCGCGGTGATGGTCGTCATGGTTGTCACACCCTGTCCGCCACGCGCTGGCCCAGCAGGCCTTGAGGCCGGAAGAGGAGCACGAGGATGAGAAGTACGAACGCCCAGGTGTTACCCCAGGACTGGCCGCCGAGCTGTTCGAAGCCGGGGATGTCGGCGACGTAGGCGGTGGTCAGGGTTTCGGCGAGGCCGAGGACGAGACCGCCGACCATGGCGCCGTAGATGTTGCCGATGCCGCCGAGGACGGCCGCGGTGAAGGCCTTGAGGCCGAGCAGGAAGCCCATCTTGAACTGGACTTCGCCGTACTTGAGGCCGTAGGCGACTGCACCGACGGCGGCGAAGACGGCTCCGAGGGCGAACGCGGTGGTGATGATCCGGTCCGTGTTGATGCCCATGAGCTTGGCGGTGTCGGGGTCCTGGGCGGTCGCCTGCATGCCGCGGCCGGTGCGGGTCTTCTTGACGAAGAAGCCGAGGAAGGCCATGGACACGGGGGCGGCGATCATGAGGAAGACGTCACCGGTCTGAATGGTGATGCTGCCGAGGTGGAAGGGGCCGCCGGGGATCTCGGGGAAGACCAGGGAGCTCGTTGCACCGGGGAACCAGGCCCATACCGCCTGCTGGAGGGCGATGGAGAGGCCGATGGCGGTGATGAGGGGTGCGAGGCGGGGTGCGCTGCGCAGGGGTCGGTACGCGAAGCGTTCCGCCGCGACGGCGATGGTGGTGGCCACGAAGACCGCGCCTATGAGCATGAGGGGCAGTGCGACCCACATGGTGGTGCCGGTGGGGAGCATCAGCCAGACCGTGAGGGCTCCGAACCCACCGGTCATGAAGATCTCGCCGTGGGCGAAGTTGATGAGCTGGACAATGCCATAGACCATCGTGTAGCCGATGGCGACGAGCCCGTACATGGATCCCAGTAGCAGGCCGTTGACCAGCTGTTGCGGCAGTTCGTGCACCGCAGGTCCTCCGAGTCTTTCGACGGATGTGACACCGCGCGGGGCGCTATGGTGCGCGCCCCGCGCGGCAGAGATGGTGTGCCGGCAGGCTGGTGATCAGAGGCCGGCGGGTGGGATCAGCCGCCGAAGGTGCCGGACTCGACGGACTTCCAGTCGGCGCCCTCGACCTTGTAGACGGTGAGCTGCTTGTTGGTCGCGTCACCGAACTCGTCGAAGGAGACCTTGCCGGTCACGCCGTCGAAGGAGACCTTCTGGACGGCTTCGAGGACCTTGGCGCGGGCGTCGGTGGGGAGCTTGCCGTCGTTGGCGGCGACGGCGGCCTTGACGCCCTCGATGATCGCCCAGGCGGAGTCGTAGGAGTAACCGCCGTAGGCGGCGAAGGGCTCCTTGAAGCCGGCCTTGGTGTAGTTGGCGATGAACTCCTTGGCGGAGGGCAGGCTCTCGACCGGCGCGCCGACCGAGGTGGCGAAGTCGCCCACGGCGCCGGCGCCGGCGAGCTCGACGTACTTCTTGTCGTAGATGCCGTCACCGCCGACGAGCGGGATGTTGGCGCCGGAGGCCTTGATCTGCTTGCTGAGCGGGCCGGCCGCCGGGTACTCGCCGCCGTAGTAGACGACGTCGGCGCCGGAGCTCTTGACCTGGGTCACGACGGCCGAGAAGTCCTTGGACTCGGGGTCGATGTGGCCCTCGCCGGCGACGGCGCCGCCGAGCTTGGTGAACTCGCCCTTGAAGGTTCCGGCGAGGCCGGCACCGTAGGTCTTCTTGTCATCGATGATGAAGACCTTCTTCTTGCCCGCCTTGTTGAAGAGGTACTGCGCCGCGAACGGGCCCTGGATGGCGTCCGTGGTGGCGGTGCGGAAGTAGCTCTTGTAGGTGCGGGTCTTCTCGCCGGTGGCCCACTTGGGTCCCTGCGAGAGGGAGGGGCTCGTGTTGGCCGGGGAGATCTGGACGAGCTTCGCGTCGTCGAAGACCTTCTGCATCGACTCGGAGACCGAGGAGTTCAGCGGGCCGACGACGCCGACGACGTCCTTGTTGGCGGTGAGCTTGGTGGCGTTCTGCTGGCCGGAAGAGGCCTGCGCCTGGTCGTCCAGCGCCTCGATCTTGAAGGTGACGCCGGGGACGGTCTTCTTCTCGTTGGCCTGGCGCACCGCGAGGTCGACGGAGTTGCGGATGCCGAGGCCGAGGGCCGAGAGGTCACCGGTGAGCGGGGCGTCGACGCCGATGACGACCGTGGCGGTGGCGCCGCCGGCGGTGTCACCACCCTTGTCGTCGCGGGAGCCACAGGCGGTGAGGGTGAGGGCGCCCGCGGCGAGCGCGGCGGTCACGGCAATGAGAGAACGCTGACGCACGATCAGTCCTTTCCTGGCACTGCGTCCCCCGTGGGACGCACCGTGTCGAACGCGGGGAACCGAACTGAAAGGAATCCGGTGGTCGCGGTGACTGGCCGTGACTCTAAGCGGGACTTCGGACGTTATGGAGGGCTGAGGCCAATGATGTGACTCTCTTGTTATGCCACGGCGTAATACATAGCGGATCTCTGTGGGTGGAACGGGGGAATTCCGGCCGGTTCGTCTTGTCCGCATGCTGAGATGCGGCAGGAGCATGGGCAGGTTTAAGTACTGACTTTCCAGGCGTCTGGCGGGTTTTGCTCATGACGGCGGGGTGTCCGTCATGTCTCGATCTTCGGGACAGGCCCTGGTCAGGGCGACGGAGAGATCCCTGGCATATCGGTCACCCGGGATGTAACTGTGCCGCTCTTTCCGGAATCCATTACTGAGGGTCACTTCCAGAAAAGGGAGTCCGGAATTCCGTGCCACATGCACGCAGTCGGTCGCCAGAATGCGGACGACGACCTCGCGCGCTTCCCCCGCACCCACCGTGACCGGCAGCGGTGGCCGGATCATCACCCTCAGTGCCCGGGACGGCTGGTCGATGCCCTCCACCGCGACGGGGCCTGCGGAGGCGTTCCGCACACGGACAGTGAACGCGAAGGCCGCGTCCGCGGGGGGAGGTTCCACGGGTTCGAGATAGCTCAGGGAGACCACCTGCGACGGCGCCGGAGGGACGTACGGCACGGGCCGCGGCCGGTCCGCGTACAACCGGACGGCGCCCGCGGCCAGCACGGCCGCGCAGGTCAGCCCGCCCAGGACCAGGACGGCCCGCCGGTGGCGCGCGTAACGGGCGCGGGCCCACCGGGCGGCGGCGGGCGCGGGGCGTCCGATGTCCGGACCCTCGTGGCTCTCACGGCCCGCGGTGCCCTCGCCGGGCTCGACCGGACCGATGCCGCCGCTCATCGCCACGGCCCGTCGGTCGGGGCGCCGGAGCGGTATCGCTCCGCGCAGCGCCGCTCCGCCTCGCGGGCGCCGAACGCGCGGGCCGCCGGCGCGCCTTCGTCCCGCCGTACGGCGCGGGCCCCGTCGAGGACGGCGCGCAGGATCTCGTACTGGTCGCCGGACAGCCCCATGGCCTGGTAGTCGAGGCCGACGGCGTCCGTGCCGTCGGCGGCGTCGAGGGTCACCCCGGCCCAGTGCGTGATCAGGTCGGCGCAGAGCCGTTGGGGCGGGGTGCCGGCGGGGGTCGGGGCGTCGGCGGACGGCCCGACCCCGCCGCCGCAGCCGAGGAGGACGGCGGCCAGGAGCGTCGTCGTCGCCCAGGCGGCCGTGACGCGCGACGGCGCCGGTCCGGATCCCATGCGGGAACGCTAGACCGGCGCCGGGAAGCGCACAACGGCCGGTGACGGAAACGCTGTTACGAGTCCGTGTCGCGCAGGAGGCAGGTGAGGCGGGCGGTGCAGACGCGCTTGTCCTGGTCGTCGGTGATGACGATCTCGAACGTGGTGGTGGAGCGGCCCTTGTGTACGGGCGTGGCGACGCCGGTGACCAGCCCGGAGCGGACGCCCCGGTGGTGGGTGCAGTTCAGGTCGACGCCGACGGCGACCTTGTTGATGCCGCCGTGCATCATCGCGCCGATCGAGCCGAGGGTCTCGGCGAGGACGGCGGAGGCGCCGCCGTGCAGGAGTCCGTAGGGCTGGGTGTTGCCCTCGACGGGCATGGTGGCGACCACCTTGTCGGCCGAGGCCTCCAGGATGCGGATGTCCATGCGTTCGCCGAGGTGGCCCGCCGAGAACAGCGAGGGCAGGTCGATGCCCATGGCCGTGTACTCGTCGAGGACCTCCTGCGGGAACTTCACAGCGTGCTGCTCGCCCATGGGCCGGCTCCGTTCGTGTGTCAACGTTCGTTAACCATCTTGTCCTGGAGTCGTTCTATCAGGCCGGTTCGAAGCGCACGACGACGGACTTGCTCGCGGGGGTGTTGCTGGTGTCCGCGGTGGAGTCGAGGGGGACCAGCACGTTGGTCTCGGGGTAGTAGGCGGCGGCGCACCCGCGCGCCGTCGGGTAGTGGACGATCCGGAAGCCGGGGGCGCGCCGCTCCACGCCGTCCCTCCACTCGCCGACGATGTCGGTGTACGCGCCGTCGACGAGACCCAGCTCGGCCGCGTCGAGCGGGTTGACCATGACGACGCGACGGCCTCCGGTGATGCCCCGGTAGCGGTCGTCGAGGCCGTAGATCGTGGTGTTGTACTGGTCGTGCGAGCGCAGGGTCTGGAGCAGCAGCCGCCCCTCGGGGACACGGGGGTACTCCACGGGCGCGGCCGTGAAGTTCGCCTTGCCGGTCTTCGTGGGGAAGCGGCGCTCGTCGCGCGGGGCGTGCGGCAGCCGGAACCCCTCGGGGCGGGCGGCGCGCGCGTTGAAGTCCTCGAAGCCGGGGACCACGCGGGAGATCCGGTCGCGGATGGTCCCGTAGTCCCGCTCGAACTCCTCCCACGGGGTGGCCGAGGCCGCGCCGAGGACCGCGCGGGCCAGACGGGCCACGATGGCGGGCTCGGAGAGCAGGTGCGGGGAGGCGGGGGCGAGGTTGCCCCGGGAGGCATGGACCATGCCCATGGAGTCCTCGACGGTGACGAACTGCCTGCCCGCCGCCTGGACGTCCTTGTCGGTGCGGCCGAGCGTGGGCAGGATCAGGGCGCGCCGGCCGGTGACCGCGTGGGAGCGGTTGAGCTTGGTGGAGACGTGGACGGTCAGGGAGGCACGGCGGATAGCGGCCTCGGTGACGGCGGTGTCCGGGGTGGCGCCGACGAAGTTGCCGCCCATGGCGAAGAGGACCCTGGCCTCGCCGTCGCGCAGCGCCTCGATGGAGCGGACCACGTCGAAGCCGTGCCGGCGGGGCGAGGTGATCCCGAACTCCCGGTCGAGGGCGTCGAGGAAGGCCGGCGCGGGCCGCTCGAAGATGCCCATGGTGCGGTCGCCCTGGACGTTGGAGTGGCCGCGGACGGGGCAGACACCGGCGCCGGGCCGGCCGATGTCGCCGCGGAGCAGGAGGAGGTTGACGACCTCGCGGATGGTGGCGACGGAGTGCTTGTGCTGGGTGAGGCCCATGGCCCAGCAGACGATCGTCCGCTTCGAGGCCAGGACCATGGCCAGGGCGCTCTCGATCTCCGGGCGGGTGAGGCCGGTGGCGGTGAGGGTCTCGTCCCAGTCGGTCTTCGCGGCCGCCGCCGCGAGGTCCTCGTACCCGTGGGTGTGCTCGCGGATGAACTCCTCGTCGGTGGCGCCGTCGGTCTCGATGACGAGCTTGTTGAGGAGCCGGAAGAGGGCCTGGTCGCCGCCGATGCGGATCTGGAGGAACAGGTCGTTGAGGGCGGTGCCGCGAAGCATGCCGAGGGGGGTCTGCGGGTTCTTGAACCGCTCCATGCCGGCCTCGGGCAGCGGATTCACCGAGATGATCTTCGCGCCCGCGGACTTGGCCCGCTCCAGGGCGGAGAGCATGCGCGGGTGGTTGGTACCCGGGTTCTGCCCGGCCACGATGATCAACTCGGCCTGGTGGAGATCCTCCAGGGAGACGCTGCCCTTGCCGATCCCGATGGTCTCGTTCAGCGCCGAGCCCGAGGACTCGTGGCACATGTTGGAGCAGTCCGGCAGGTTGTTGGTGCCGAACTCGCGGGCGAAGAGCTGGAAGAGGAACGCCGCCTCGTTGCTCGTGCGCCCCGAGGTGTAGAAGAGGGCCTCGTCGGGGGAGCCGAGCGCCGTCAACTCCTCCGCGATGATCGCGAACGCCCGCTCCCAGCTCACCGGCTCGTACCGGTCGCCGCCCTCGGGCAGCAGCATCGGCTCCGTGATCCGCCCCTGCTGCCCCAGCCAGTAGCCGGAGCGCCCCTCCAGGTCGGCGAGCGGGTGCGCCGCGAAGAACTCGGGCGTGACCCGGCGCAGCGTGGCCTCCTCCGCGACGGCCTTCGCGCCGTTCTCGCAGAACTCCGCGGTGTGCCGCTTGTCGCCCTCGGGCCAGGCGCAGCCCGGGCAGTCGAAGCCGTCCTTCTGGTTGACCTTGAGGAGGGTCCGCGCGGTCCGGGCCAGGCCCATCTGCTGCTGGGCGATCCGCAGCGTGTGCCCGATGGCCGGCAGCCCGGCGGCGGCACGCCCCGGGGGCGCGATCCGGGGCGAGTCCTGTACGGGATCACCTGCGGGCGGCTTGGTGGCCATGTCGCTCCCCTTCGAGCATCGCAGCGGCGCCGCTGCGTCCATCCGAGTAATCCTCCGATCCTGTCACGCCCGCGCCCGCCCGCCGACGGTGCGACCGCCCCGCCCCGCCCGCTGCGGGGGCGGGCGACACCGGCCCGGCCGGAATTGTCGGAGCGGACGCCTAGGATCGGGGGCGTGGCAGATTCAGCATCGAAGAAGACCGACCAGACGACCGCAGCGGACCGCCCCCGCCTGATGCTCATGGACGGGCACTCCCTGGCGTACCGGGCGTTCTTCGCGCTGCCCGCGGAGAACTTCACCACCGCGACCGGCCAGCCGACCAACGCCATCTACGGCTTCGCGTCGATGCTGGCGAACACGCTGCGCGACGAGGCGCCCACGCACTTCGCGGTGGCGTTCGACGTGTCCCGCAAGACGTGGCGCTCGACGGAGTTCCCCGAGTACAAGGCGAACCGCTCCAAGACCCCCGACGAGTTCAAGGGGCAGGTCGAGCTGATCGGCGAGCTCCTCGACGCGATGAAGGTGCCGCGCTTCGCGGTCGACGGCTTCGAGGCCGACGACGTGATCGCGACCCTGGCGACGCAGGCGGAGGCCCTCGGCTTCGACGTGCTCATCGTCACCGGGGACCGGGACTCCTTCCAACTCGTCTCCGAACACACCACCGTCCTCTACCCGACCAAGGGCGTCTCCGAGCTGACCCGCTTCACCCCGGAGAAGGTCGAGGAGAAGTACGGCCTCACCCCGCAGCAGTACCCCGACTTCGCGGCGCTGCGCGGAGACCCGTCGGACAACCTCCCGGGCATCCCCGGCGTCGGCGAGAAGACCGCCGCCAAGTGGATCACCCAGTTCGGCTCGTTCGCGGAACTCGTGGAACGCGCCGACGAGGTCAAGGGCAAGGCCGGACAGAACTTCCGCGACCACCTCGACGCCGTCAAGCTCAACCGGGTCCTGACCGAGATGGTCAAGGACGTCGAGCTTCCCCAGACCCCCGCCGACCTGGGCCGCACCGCCTACGACCGGTCCGCCGTCACCGGCGTGCTGGACGTACTGGAGATCCGCAACGCCTCGCTGCGCGAGCGACTGCTCGCCGTGGACCCGGGCGCGGCCGAGGAGGAGCCGCCGGCCCCCGTCGCCGCCGTGGAGCTGGACGCGTCCGTACTGGGCACCGGCGAGCTGGCGCCCTGGCTGGAAACCCACGCGGGCGGACCGCTCGGAGTCGCCACCGTCGACACCTGGGCGCTCGGCCAGGGCGACGTCGCCGAGATCGGGCTGGCCTCGGCGGGCGGCGCCGCCGCCTGGTTCGAGCCGTCCTCGCTCGACGAGAGCGACGAGCGGGCCTTCGCGGCCTGGGCCGCGGACGCCGCCAAGCCCAAGGTGGTGCACAACGCCAAGGGCCTGATGCGGGTCTTCCCCGAGCACGGCTGGACCCTCGCCGGCGTGACCATGGACACCGCGCTCGCCGCGTACCTGGTCAAGCCCGGCCGCCGGTCCTTCGCACTGGACGTGCTGTCCATGGAGTACCTGCACCGCGAGCTGGCACCCGCCGCCGCCGACGGCCAGCTGGCCTTCGGCGCCGACGACACCGCCGAGGCCGAGGCGCTGATGGCGCAGGCCCGCGCGGTCCTCGACCTGGGCGACGCCTTCACGACGAAGCTGGCCGAGGTGGGCGCCGTCGAACTGCTCCACGACATGGAGCTGCCCACCTCCGAACTCCTGGCCCGCCTGGAACGCGCCGGCATCGCCGCCGACCGGGACCACCTGGAGGGCATGGAGCAGCAGTTCGCGGGCGCCGTGCAACAGGCCGTCAAGGAAGCGCACGCCGCCGTCGGCCACGAGTTCAACCTCGGCTCGCCCAAGCAGCTCCAGGAAGTCTTCTTCGGCGAACTGGACCTGCCCAAGACGAAGAAGACCAAGACCGGCTACACCACCGACGCGGACGCCCTGGCCTGGCTCGCCGGCCAGACCGACCACGAACTCCCCGTGATCATGCTGCGGCACCGGGAACAGGCCAAGCTCCGCGTCACCGTCGAAGGCCTGGTCAAGTCCATCGCCGCCGACGGCCGCGTCCACACCAGCTTCAGCCAGACCGTCGCCGCGACCGGCCGACTGTCCTCCACCGACCCGAACCTCCAGAACGTGCCGGTGCGCACCGACGAGGGCCGCGCCATCCGCCGCGGCTTCGTCGTCGGCGAGGGCTACGAGTCGCTGATGACGGCCGACTACAGCCAGATCGAACTGCGCGTCATGGCCCACCTGTCCGAGGACGAGGGCCTCATCGAGGCGTTCGCGACCGGCGAGGACCTCCACACCACCGTCGCCTCCCAGGTGTTCGGCGTGGAACGCTCCGAGGTCGACGCCGAGATGCGCCGCAAGATCAAGGCCATGTCGTACGGACTCGCCTACGGGCTCTCCGCGTTCGGGCTCTCCCAGCAGCTGAACATCGAGCCCGGCGAGGCCCGCGGCCTCATGGAGACCTTCTTCGAGCGCTTCGGCGGGGTCCGCGACTACCTCCAGCGCGTCGTCGAGGAAGCACGCGCCACCGGCTACACCGAGACGGTGCTGGGCCGCCGCCGCTACCTGCCCGACCTCAACAGCGACAACCGGCTGCGCCGCGAGGCCGCCGAGCGGATGGCGCTGAACGCCCCCATCCAGGGAACCGCCGCCGACATCGTCAAGGTCGCGATGCTGCGCGTCGACAAGGCGATCACCGAGGCCGGGCTGACGTCGCGGATGCTGCTCCAGGTCCACGACGAAATCGTCCTGGAGATCGCCCCCGGCGAGCGGAAGAAGGTCGAGGAGCTGGTGCGCCGCGAGATGGGCGCCGCCGTCGAACTCCGAGCCCCGCTCGACGTGTCCGTGGGCGTCGGCCCCGACTGGGAGTCCGCCGCGCACTGACCCCGCGCACGGCCACCGCGACCGCCCGTTCCCGTCACGCCACGGGGGCGGGCGTTCGCGCGTCCTCGTCCTCGTCGGAGTGCCGGTCGCCCCGCCGGCGCAGCCGCACCAGGGCCCCGTACAGCAGCAGCGCCACGATCAGACCGCCGCCCGCGCCGAAGCAGACGGTCGGGATGATGTCGAGCGGCGTACGGATCCGGTCGAAGAACGTGAAATAGCGGATCACCCGCATCGTCACCCCGACGGCCACGCACCCCACGACGAGGGCGAGCGCACCCCAGACCTCCGACCGGCCGAGCACCGGCACCGACGGCGGAACGGGGGAGAGCGGCAGCCGGCGCAGCGCCGTCACCGTGAACCACAGCAGCGCGCACGCGGCGAACGCCGAAGTGCCGTACTGGAGATACGAGTAGAGCGGCAGCCCGAAGGCGAGGGGCTCGCCGAGCGACGGCAGCGCGTTCGTGCCCCACCGGTCCAGGTGCGTGAAGCTGTCCCACACCACGTGGGTGAGGGACCCGAGGACCGCCGACAGGTAGAACCACGGTGCGAGCGAGGGCAGTCGACGGCCCCGCCCCCAGTGCTCGCCCCGCACGAAGGTGTACACGCGCCCCCGCCAGGCCCGAGGCAGCAGCGCGACCAACGGTTCGCGCAGCAACAGCCAGCACGCCGCCAGCGCGGCGGTGAGGACGGCGTCGGCCGTCAACACCCCCGGGATCGAGTGCGTGAAGTCCCCGTACCGCATGACGCCGCCGACGATCGCGTCCAGGAAGTAGAAGGTGTCGGGCGCGAACGAGCCGAGGACCAGGGCGCAGGCGACGAGCGGCCCCCGCGCCCGGCCGGTCCGGCGGACGGCCGGAAGGACGGCAGCCGCATGGCTGAGGGTGAACGGCATGGCGCCTCTCCTGGTCCTCGATGACCTCCCGGACCTGCCCGGGAGGCGTCCCGGCTTCGGTTCTTTACTTCGGTCAATGCGCGCGGAACGGTCCGCACAGTATGCGTGACCTGCGCAGGGTCGTGGGGAAGTGGTGAATTCGGCGCACTGGTAGGTGTCTTGTGCAGCCGGTTGACGTAGGGTCACGCGCACGTCGAGGGGGAGGGGGGTCGGCTCATGCCGTCTCGAATATCGGCCCGGTTCGGACGCGGGCCGCGCAAGGGCGCGGCCGCCGCCGTGATCTCCGCGCTGGTGATCGCCGCCGTGAGCGCCTCGCAGGGCCCGGCCGTCGGGAGCGAGGACCGGGTGAGCGCGGCCGACGCGACCACCACGCGCCCCGGGGGAACCGCCACACCGAACGACGCGGGCGGCGACTCCAGCTACTACACCGAACTGCCGCCCCTGATCAGCCCGGAGCCGCCCGCGCTCCTCCTGCCGGCGCAGGACGCCCCGACCGCTTCCCCGCGGCCTGCACCCACGACCGAGGTCCCGCGCACCGAACCCGTCGCCCTCGGCGACGGCGAGGGCGTGCGGGGAATCCCGGCGAGCGTGCTCGCCGCGTACCGGTTGGCCGAGGCCGAGGTGGCGCGGACCGACCCCGGATGCGGGCTGCGCCGGGAACTCCTCGCGGCCATCGGGAAGGTCGAGTCGGGTCATGCCCGCGGCGGCCGGGTGGACCCCGCCGGCACCACGCTGCGGCCGATCCTGGGGCCCGTGCTCGACGGGAACGGCTTCGCGAACATCTCCGACACCGACGGCGGCGCGCACGACGGCGACGCACGGTACGACCGGGCGGTCGGGCCCATGCAGTTCATCCCGTCGACGTGGGCGGCATGGGGCCAGGACGCCGACGGCGACGGCCGGCGCAACCCGAACAACGTCCACGACGCGGCGCTCGCCGCCGGCCGCTACCTCTGCGCGGGCAACCGTGACCTGCGGGTGGGCGCGGACCTGGACCGGGCGGTGCTCTCCTACAACAACTCCGGGGAGTACCTGCGCACGGTGCGGTCCTGGTTCACGTACTACCTGAAGGGAACGCACGAGGTCCCGGACGGCTCAGGCTCCGGCGTCGGCGCGACCGAGCCGGCGGTGACGAACCCCCGCCCGGCCCCGGCCGCGACCCCCACCCCGAAGCCGACGCCGACCCCCACCCCGAAGCCGACCCCCACCCCGAAGCCGACGCCCTCGCCGACCCCGACCCCGACGCCCAAGCCGACGCCCACCCCCACTCCCAAGCCGACCCCGACGCCCACTCCCACTCCCACGCCGACCCCGACGCCCACTCCCACTCCCACGCCGACCCCGACGCCCACGCCCACCCCCAAGCCGACGCCGACCCCTACTCCCACGCCGACCCCCACACCGACCCCGAAGCCGTCACCCACGCCCACTCCCACCCCGAAGCCCAGTCCGACGCCCAGTCCTACGGCGAGCGCCGGCCCCACCGCGTCCCCGAGCGCGAGGCCCACCGCGTCCCCGACGGCCACGGTGAAGCCGCGCCCGACCCCCACCCGGCCTGCCGCGGAAACCCCGTAGCCGAACGGTTCTCATCTCGCCCCCGCGTTGCTACGGTGCCTCCTCCCTGACGCCCCATCAGATACCGGAGGCCCCCGGCATGCGCGCTCTCGTCGCCGCCGCCATCGGGCTGGTCGCCGCGCTGGCCCTCGTCCTCGCCATCACGGCGTTCGGGGTGCCGGACGGCACGACCTCGCCCAAGCCCCTGCTCACCACCGCGCCCACCGCGCCCGGAAAGTAGAGGAGGCCCGCCATGCGACGCAGAGCGAGCCTCGTCCTGCTTGCCGCCGCCGTGTTCTGCGCGGCCCTCGCACCGCTGATGCGCTGGTACGCGTACCCCCGGCTCGCCAAGATCCCGCCCGGGCAGTACCAGGAGATGGTCCTGGAGGCCAAGGGCGCGACCCTTCTCGACTACACCGCCGGCATGACGCCCAAGAAGGTCGACAAGGTCACCATCGTCCAGACCCTCAAGGGCAACGTCGAGGCGTCGAAGGAGATCGAGGCGAGCGCAGGCAAGGACGTGGTCGTCTGGGACACCCTGACCCACATCATGGGACCGGACGGGAAGATGGTCTCCCAGATCCCCGAGCGCTACGTCTTCGACGCCCACACCCAGGACCCGGTGCACGCCACCGGCGAGATGGTCGACGGGGACCCGGTCAAGCGCGAGGGCATCGAGTTCAAGTGGCCGTTCTTCACCGAGCCCCGCGATTACCTGTACTTCGACGCGCAGACCCGCGGCTCCTCGCCGATCCACTACGTCGGTCCGCGCACCTTCAAGGGAATGGACGTCTACTACTTCGAGCAGACCATCCCGTGGACCAAGGTGGCGCTGCCGAAGAAGATGCCGATCGAGGGCATCGACCCGAAGACGTTCGAGCAGAACACCGGCACCAGCCTCTGGTACACGGCCAAGGCGATGTTCTGGGTCGACCCGGTGACCGGGGCACCCGTCAACGCCGAACAGGACATCCGGCAGGAGATGCGCGGCGGCATCGCGGCCGGTGCCCAGGACGGCAAGCTCACCGTCTTCGCCGGACACGTGACGATGCGCGAGGACTACGCCGAGTACACCCGCGAACTGGTCGCCGCGAACCGCGTCAAGGTCCTCGCCCTCCACACGTACGCCCCCCTCGGCCTCGCGGTCGGCGGGCTCGCCCTGTTCGGCCTGGCCCTGTGGCTGGAGGCGCGCGCCCGCCGCCCCGAGGAACCGGTCGGCGCCTGACCCGACCAAGCAGTGCCCGACCCGACCGGTCAGCGCCTGAGCCGGGCGTTGGTGTGTCGGGTCGGCTCGGCCGTCGCCGGATCCTGCGGCCACGGGTGCTTGGGGTAGCGACCGCGCAGCTCGGCGCGAACGGCCTGGTAGCCACCGGCCCAGAAGGACGCCAGGTCGGCGGTGACCGCCGCCGGCCTGCCGGCGGGCGACAGCAGATGGACCAGTACGGGCACCCCCGCCACCCGGGGCGTCTCGGCCCACCCGAACAACTCCTGGAGCTTGACCGCCAGCACCGGCTGCTCGCCCGAGTAGTCGACGCGGACGCGTGAGCCGCTGGGCACCTCGATGCGTTCCGGCGCCAACTCGTCGAGCCGGCCGGCCTCCCCGCCGGCCCAGGGCAACAGCCGGTTCAGCGCCTGCCCGGCATCGATCCGGCCCAGGTCGGAGCGGCGTCGGGCCCGGGACAGCTCGGGCTCCAGCCACTCGTCGGCCCGGTCCACCAACGCCGAGTCGTCGGCCACGTCGGGCCACGCGCCCCCGAGCGCCCGGTGCAGGAACCCCAGCCGGGCCCGCAACGCCCGCGCGTCCTGCGACCAGCGCAGCAGACCCAGCCCCTCCGAGCGGAGCCCGTCGAGCAGGGCGCCCCGCACGAGCGCCGGGTCCGGGCTCTTCAACGGGCGCGCCGCGAGTTCGATCGCCCCGAGCCGGGTGACGCTCCGGGCCACCAGGTCACCGTCCTCCCAGCGGACCTCCTCGCCCGACCGGAAGAGGTGCCCCGCCGCCGCGCGGGCGGTTTCCTCGTCGAGCGGCGCCGCGAGCCCGACCCGCGCCGACGCCGCGTGCGGCGGCCGGTCCGCCACGGCCACCGCCAACCAGGGCGCGCTGCGCAGCCCGGAGCCGTCACCGAGCGCGGCGGCCGTCCCCGACGCCATCAGGAAGGCGCCCTCGCCCCTGGCCCGCGCCACCCGCTCCGGGAACGCGAGCGCGGCCACCAACCCGGCGGCGGCGTCGTCGGAGAGCGGACCCCGCCCCACCGGACCCCGCCCGAGCGGATCCCCCACCGGTACGGCGGCCTCCCGCGACGCCGAGGAGCCGGGCTCCCGCGCGGCCCGCTCCAGCCGACGGACCTCCGTCCGCCACCGGTGGCCGTACGCGTCCCCGCCCTGCCGGGCCCGCCGCCAGGCACCGGCCAGATCGTCCCCGTACTCCCGCGGCGGCTCCTCGCTCAGCAGGGCCACCAGCTCCGCCGCCCGCCGGGCACCGAGCGCGGCCGCGCCGTCCAGCAGCGCACGCGCCAACCGCGGGTGCAGCCCGAGCCGGGCCATCCGCAGCCCGCGCCCGGTCGGCCGCCCGGCGGAGTCCACCGCGCCCACCGCGCGCAGCACCTCCCGCGCCGCGCCCATCGCCCCGGCCGGCGGCGGATCCGGCAACGCCAGGCCTGCGGCGTCCGGGTCTCCCCAGCAGGCCGCCTGCAGCGCGAACTGCGCCAGGTCCGCGATCCGGATCTCCGGCGCGGGAAACGCGGTCAGCCGCGCGTCCTCGGCCTGCGACCAGCAGCGGTACACCGCCCCCGGCGCCTCGCGGCCGGCCCGGCCCGCCCGCTGACGACCCGCCGCGCGCGAAGCCCGCACCGTCGCCAGGGCGCCCAGCCCCCGGGCGTGGTCCACCCGGGGCTCGCGGGCCAGCCCCGAGTCCACGACCACCCTCACACCCGGCACGGTCAGGCTCGACTCCGCGACCGCCGTCGCCAGGATCACCCGGCGGTGCTCCGCCGGCCGCAGCGCCGCGTCCTGGACGGCCGCCGGGGCGCGACCGTGGATCTGCACCACCTCCGCGTCGACCCCGCCCAGCTGCCCGGCCACCCGGCCCAGCTCACCGACGCCCGGCAGGAAGCACAGGACATCGCCGGAACGTTCCGCCAGCGCTCGCCGCACCACCGACGCGACGTGCGTCAGCTGCGCCGGATCCACCCGCAACCCGTGCGGCGGCCGCACGGGACGCGCCGGCGGCGCCCACACGACCTCCACCGGGTACGAGACGCCGGCCGTCTCCACCACCGGCGCGCCGCCCAGCACCCGCGACCACCCGGCCGCGTCGGTCGTCGCCGAGGCCGCCACCAGCCGCAGCTCCGGGCGCAGGGTCTCGCGCACGTCCACCAGGAAGGCGGCGACCGTGTCGGCGTCCAGATGGCGCTCGTGGCACTCGTCCAGGATCACCACGTCCACCCCCGCCAGCTCCTGGTCCCGCTGGAGCCGCTGGAGCAGGACACCCGTGGTCACCACCTCCACCACCGTGTCGGGGCCCACCACCCGCTCCCCGCGCACAGTGAAGCCCACCGAACCGCCGACCGTCTCGCCCAGCAACCACGCCATCCGCCGCGCCGCCGCCCGCGCCGCGATCCGACGCGGCTCGGCCACCACGACCCGACGCGGCGGCCCGCCCCCGGCCGGGTCCGTCAGACCCGCCAGGACCAGCGGCACCAGCGTGGTCTTGCCGGTGCCCGGCGGCGCGCACAACACCGCCGCGCCGTGCCCGTCCAGGGCGGCCACGAGCGCGGGCACGGCGCCCCGTACGGGGAGGGAGTCGAGTTCGGCGCGGCGGATCAAGGGATCAGTCCCTTTCGCAGACGAAGATCGCGGTGCCGGGGATCAGGTTGCCGCGCAGCGGGGACCAGCCGCCCCACTCCTGACTGTTCCACTCGGGCCACTGCGGCTCCACCAGGTCCACCAGACGGAACCCGCCCGCGACCACGTCCCGGACCCGGTCGCCGATCGTGCGGTGGTGCTCCACGTACAGCGCCTCGCCCCGCTCGTCCTGCTCGACGTACGGGGTCCGGTCGAAGTAGGAGGCGGACACCGACAGCCCCTCCGGCCCGGGCTCGTCGGGGAACGCCCACCGGACGGGGTGGGTCACGGAGAAGACCCAGCGGCCGCCGGACCGCAGCACGCGGTGCACCTCCCGCATCACGTTCACCGGGTCCGCGACGAAGGGGACCGCCCCGTAGGAGGAGCAGGCCAGGTCGAAGGAGCCGTCGCGGAAGGGCAGCCGCCCGGCGTCGGCCTCGACGAGGGGGATGTCGTCCCCGATCCGCAGGGCGTGCTGGAGCTGGCGGTGCGAGAGGTCCAGGGCGACCGGGCGGGCCCCCTGGGCGGCCAGCCAGCGCGAGCACTGGGCGGCGCCGGCGCCGATCTCCAGGACGTCCCGACCCGCGAGGGAGGCGGCGGGCCCCAGGAGCCCGGCGTCGGCCTCGTCGAGCCCCTCCGGGCCCCAGACGAACCGGTCGTCGCCCAGGAACGCGCCGTGATCGCTCTGGTACTCGTCGGCGTTGCGGTCCCACCAGCTCCGGCTGGCGCGACTGCTCTCCGCCTCCGACGCGTCACGGCGCGTGGCCTCGGCGTCGTCCCCGGCGCCGCCGTCGGCTCCGAGCACTTCTTCGTGGGCGTAGTCCTCTTGGTTCATGGGGCCCGTCGTCGTAGTCTGCGAATGTCTGGGTGGCTGCCGTGGTGGCCGCGGGCGTCCGCCGACGCGCGCGCACCTCCGCGGACGTCTCGCGATTCGTTCGGGAAACCCCATCGGGGCCTGCCCGCACACGAATTGTGCCGGTTATGCGGCGATCCGCCCGGGGTGTGCGCCTTCGCGCATTGACCCTGCTGGGCTGCCCCCGTATGCTACAAGTTGCGCTGCGAGCCTGTGCTCCTCAGACCTAGCAGGCTGCGCTTGCATCTGTTGATGTCCCCTCGGTTTTCGAGGCCCTGCCGCCACAGCGGAAGAGGGGCCTCCTTGGCTGTCCGGCTTAGGCAGATGCCGATAAGGGCTCCCGGCGTAGCAGTACCTACGACTTTCTGTCCGTAACCGGAGCCCTTTCCCACATGACGAGCAGCACCGAGACCACCGCCACCACCCCTCCGCAGGTAGCGGTCAACGACATCGGCGACGCGGACGCGTTCCTCGCGGCCATCGACGAGACGATCAAGTACTTCAACGACGGCGACATCGTCGACGGCGTCATCGTCAAGGTGGACCGGGACGAGGTTCTCCTCGACATCGGCTACAAGACCGAAGGCGTGATCCCGAGCCGCGAGCTCTCGATCAAGCACGACGTCGACCCGAACGAGGTCGTCAAGGTCGGCGACGAGATCGAGGCCCTGGTTCTCCAGAAGGAGGACAAGGAAGGCCGTCTCATCCTGTCCAAGAAGCGTGCTCAGTACGAGCGCGCCTGGGGCACGATCGAGAAGATCAAGGAAGAAGACGGCATCGTCACCGGTACCGTCATCGAGGTCGTCAAGGGTGGTCTCATCCTCGACATCGGCCTCCGCGGCTTCCTGCCGGCCTCTCTCGTCGAGATGCGTCGCGTCCGCGACCTCCAGCCCTACGTGGGCAAGGAGCTCGAGGCGAAGATCATCGAGCTGGACAAGAACCGCAACAACGTGGTCCTGTCCCGCCGCGCCTGGCTCGAGCAGACCCAGTCCGAGGTTCGCCAGACGTTCCTCACCACCCTGCAGAAGGGTCAGGTCCGCTCCGGCGTCGTCTCCTCGATCGTCAACTTCGGTGCCTTCGTGGACCTGGGCGGCGTCGACGGTCTCGTGCACGTCTCCGAGCTCTCCTGGAAGCACATCGACCACCCGTCCGAGGTCGTCGAGGTCGGTCAGGAAGTCACCGTCGAGGTCCTCGACGTCGACATGGACCGCGAGCGTGTCTCCCTGTCGCTGAAGGCGACGCAGGAAGACCCGTGGCAGCAGTTCGCCCGGACCCACCAGATCGGTCAGGTCGTCCCGGGTAAGGTCACCAAGCTGGTTCCGTTCGGTGCGTTCGTCCGCGTGGACGAGGGCATCGAGGGTCTGGTCCACATCTCCGAGCTGGCCGAGCGCCACGTGGAGATCCCGGAGCAGGTCGTCCAGGTCAACGACGAGATCTTCGTCAAGGTCATCGACATCGACCTTGAGCGTCGCCGGATCTCGCTGTCGCTGAAGCAGGCCAACGAGTCCTTCGGTGCCGACCCGGCGTCGGTCGAGTTCGACCCGACCCTGTACGGCATGGCCGCGTCCTACGACGACCAGGGCAACTACATCTACCCCGAGGGCTTCGACCCCGAGACCAACGACTGGCTCGAGGGCTTCGACACCCAGCGCGAGACGTGGGAGCGCCAGTACGCCGAGGCGCAGGTCCGCTTCGAGCAGCACCAGGCCCAGGTCATCAAGAGCCGCGAGGCCGACGAGGCCGCCGCTGCCGAGGGTGCTGCCGCCCCCGCCGCCGGTGGCAACGCCGGTGCCGGTGCCGGTGTCTCCGGTGGTTCGTACTCCTCCGAGGGTGCGGACGAGACCTCCGGCGCCCTGGCGTCGGACGAGGCCCTTGCCGCCCTGCGCGAGAAGCTGGCCGGCGGCCAGAGCTGATCGCAGCAGCGCGTCACGCCCTCGCGCCTCGGCGCGAGAGCGGGCTGAGCTGAGCTGAACGACAAGGCCCGTCCCCTTCGAGGGGGCGGGCCTTGTCGCGTTTCCCCGTCGGCACGGCTTTCCCTGTCGGCACGGCTTTCGTCGTCGGCACGGCGCTTCACCGGGCCCGCATCCGGGCATCCATCCCGCGCGGTGCGGGAGTTCGCGGCATTGCGTTCTCGTGAAGGCGGCCAACTGGGGAATGGTGGCGCCTCCTTGGACGTTCTTGGCAGAGAACACGGCGAGGAGGAGTGGTGGCGGTGCTTGATCCACAGGGTTTGTACGAATGGGACGCCAAGGGCCTGGCGGTGGCCGACATGGCGTTGGCCCAGGACTCGGCCGGGCTGGTCATGCTCTACCACTTCGAGGGGTACATCGACGCGGGTGAGGCCGGCGAACAGATCGTCGAGCGACTCCTCGACACCCTGCCCCACCAGGTCGTGGCCCGCTTCGACGCGGACCGACTGGTGGACTACCGGGCCCGGCGCCCGCTCCTGACCTTCCAGCGCGACCACTGGGCGGAGTTCGAGGAACCCAAACTGGAGGTGCGCCTGGTCCAGGACGCCACCGGCGCGCCGTTCCTGCTGCTCTCCGGGCCCGAACCCGACGTCGAGTGGGAGCGCTTCGCGCTCGCCGTCCGCCAGATCGTCGAGCGGCTCGGCGTCCGGCTCGCCGTCAACTTCCACGGCATCCCGATGGGCGTTCCGCACACCCGGCCCGTCGGCATCACCCCGCACGGCAACCGGACCGACCTGATGCCCGGACACCGCAGCCCGTTCGACGAGGCCCAGGTGCCCGGCAGCGCCGAGTCACTGGTCGAGTTCCGACTCGGCCAGTCCGGACACGACGTGCTCGGGGTCGCCGCCCACGTCCCGCACTACGTCGCCCGCTCCCCGTACCCGGACGCGGCGCTGACGGTGCTGGAGGCGATCACGGCGGCGACCGGACTGGTCCTGCCCGCCGTGGCGCACGCCCTGCGCACCGAAGCCCACCGCACGCAGACCGAGATCGACCGTCAGATCCGGGAAGGCGACGAGGAACTGGTCGCCTTGGTCCAGGGCCTGGAGCACCAGTACGACGCGGCCGCCGGCGCCGAGACCCGCGGCAACATGATCGCCGAGCCGGCCGAGATCCCGTCGGCGGACGAGATCGGGCGCGAGTTCGAGCGATTCCTTGCGGAGCGTGAGGGTGAGGGCTGAACCCGGCCCGTCCAGGGCCCGGGCCGTCTAGGCTGCCGAGCATGCTGAAAGTAGGACTGACAGGCGGAATCGGCGCCGGCAAGAGCGAGGTCTCGCGACTGCTGGCGGGGTACGGGGCGGTCGTCGTCGACGCGGACCGCATCGCCCGCGAGGTCGTCGAGCCCGGTACACCCGGGCTCGCGGCCGTCGTGGCGGCG
This sequence comes from Streptomyces sp. NBC_00513, assembly GCF_041431415.1. Taxonomy (GTDB): domain Bacteria; phylum Actinomycetota; class Actinomycetes; order Streptomycetales; family Streptomycetaceae; genus Streptomyces. The sequence continues at coordinate 2,264,836 of NZ_CP107845.1, read as the reverse complement.
TTCGGGGAATCCGTGCTGACCCCCGAGGGGACGCTGGACCGGCCGCGACTGGGGTCGCTCGTCTTCACCGACGCGGAGAAGCTGCGAACGCTGAACGCGATCGTGCACCCGCTCGTCGGGGCACGGTCCGCCGAACTGGAGAGGGCCGCGGGCGCCGACGCGATCGTCGTGCACGACGTACCGCTGCTCACGGAGAACGGCCTGGCGTCCCTCTACGACCTGGTCGTCGTGGTGGACGCGTCGCCCGACACCCAACTGGCCCGGCTGACCGCACGGCGCGGCATGACCGAGGACGAGGCGCGGTCGCGGATGGCGGCGCAGGCCACCCGCGAACAGCGGCTGGCCATCGCCACGCTCGTCATCGACAACGACGGGCCGCTGGAGGCGCTGGAACCACAGGTGCGCAAGGTGTGGGAAGAACTCACCGCACGGGCCGCCGCCGGGGAGTGAGTGGCGGGTGGTGCGGGAAGGACCCTCCGGCGCGTGCCGGGCGCCCGGGAACAGCGGGCGCGGGCAAGGGCGTTGAACGTGTCCGCAGAGGGAAGGAAAGACATCGTGTCCGACACCACGCCGCCGCAGCCGCCGTCCGCCTCGTCCGCCTCGTCCCCCTCGGGCTCTCCCGGCTCCGCGAGCCCGGAGACGCACGTCATCGACTACCGGGCCGCCGAGCGACTGTTGGCCGCCCGTGACCCGCGCGGAGCCGTCCGACTCCTCGACTCGGTCATAGCCGCCCACCCGGAGAACACGGGCGCCCGGCTGCTGCGGGCGCGGGCCTTCTTCGCGGCGGCGCAACTGCGTGCGGCCACACTCGAATTCGAACTGGTGCTGGAGCGCGAGCCGGACAACGCGTACGCCCACTTCGCGCTCGCCCGGACCCACGAGCGGTCCGGGCGGCGCGAGCAGGCCCGCAAGCACTTCAGGCTGGCCGCGGCCCTCGATCCGCAACCCGAGTACCTGGCCGCGGCCCGCTTCGAGGAGTGAGCGACCTTCGCAGGCGCCGACCTCCGCCGGGGCCGACCCCGGCCACAGCACTAGGTCCGGGGAGGCTCGTACGGAGGGACACCGGGGCCCGGCTGGTAGTGCGGGCCCTGGTGGATGTGGTGTACCACCACCGCCAGGTCCACCGCCGCCAGCAGGACGATCACCCCGCAGGCCGCCGCCCACCCGGGACGACCGACCAGCGAGAACGCGGCCGTCCCGGCGGCGGCCCAGATCAGCCCCCACAGACTCAACCAGAACCGCAGCCGCAGCGGGCTGCGGGCGGTCACCGGCTCGTTACCGGAACGCATGGCCATCGCCTCGAATCGTCGGAGGCCTCGCATCCATGGTCCCACCACCGGCCGGTCAGGGGTTGAGCTTGTTCACCGCCGTCGTGGTCGTCTTCTTGAACGCGGGCACGGGCGCGTCGCCCAGATCGCCCATCTGGCCCCACTTCACGACGGTCACGGTCACGCCGTCACGGCCGATCCCGTACAGGTGTACGCCGGGCTCGGAGTCCGGGACGGAGGTGTGCACCCCGTAGACGTGCGCGCCTTCCTCGACGGGCAGCTTCCCGTAGTCCTGCCAGGAGGCCGTCCCACCCGGAGTCGTCCGCAGCCAGTCGGCGGCGCAGGCCGCGACCTTGCGCTCCAGGGCGGTCGCGAGCTTGGCGGCCGCTGCGTTCGAGGCCGTCCGCACGGAGATCTGCGTCGCGCCGGTGTCGTAGTCGGTGCCGAAGTCGCGGTGCCAACTGCCGGCCGCGGGCAGAACCCCCTCCAGGCAGAACGGGGCGAACTCGGGCAGGCCCTTGGTGACCTTGCCGGCGTACCAGGGGGACGAGGGGTGCGGCGGCAGGTCGGCGCCGCCCAGGAAACCGGGCGCCGCGGCGGCCGCGGTGGCGGTGGCCGAGGTGGCGAGGAGCAGCGCGGCGGCGGCGGTGGCGGTGGTCGCGAGGGCGGTGCTGAAGCGTCGGAGCATGGTGGTCGGGTCCCCGTTTCCGGTCGGTGTGGCTGTCGGTGAAGAGCCTCTACCCGGGGCGGGACGGCACGCGACGGATTGGGGCGGTTTCGGGACGCTGGAACGCCCTTATGGCCTTCCACCTGGGGGAACATGCCAGGGTGGAACGGATTCACGGGACGGGGGGCGTCGTGGGCGAGGCGGAACGGTCGGCGGAGGCGGAGAACTTCGCACGGCTCATGCGGGAACTGAAGGAGCGTGGGGGGCTCAGTTACGGCGTCCTGGCACGCCGGCTGCACACCAGTACCTCGACCCTGCACCGGTACTGCAAGGGGGAGGCGCTCCCCGCAGAGTTCGCGGTGGTGGACCGGTTCGCCCGCGCCTGCCGGGCCGGGCAGGAGGAGGCGCTTGAACTGCACCGGGCGTGGCTGCTGGCCGACGCGCGTCGCCGGGCACCGGCGCAGGCGGTCGCGGTGGCCTCGACGCCGCCGTTGCCCGTGACCGTCCCCGTGCCGGTGCCTCCGGCGGCCGTCGAACGGAAGCCGTCGCCCGAGCCGGACCCGGTGGGCGCGAGGGCTCCGGGGGTGGGGTCGCCCTGGTACCGCAGGCGCGCGGTGGCGGTCGCCGGCGCCGGACTCGCGGTGGGCGCGGTGGCGGTGGCGGTCCTCGCGGCGGCCGGGCCCGAACGGGGCAGGGACACGGCCGGGGCGACGGGGGCGGCCACCGCGGCGGGGACGGGCGCACCGGCCGCGACCCTGCCGTCGACCCGGCCCTCGTCGTCCTCTTCCTCGAACGCCTCGGGCGGGCCGGCCCCGTCGGCGTCCCCCTCCGCCCCGGCCTCGCCCTCGGACCCGGCCGCGGGGTCGGACCCGACCGGCGACCCGGTCCCGCGGACCCCCACCGCACAGGCACCCCCGGCGGGCGGCGGGGCTCCGGCCGCTCCGGCCGCGCCGCTGCGGGCGGCGGTACGGTCCCACGTGTGGGCCGCCGGCTGCGATCACGCCTACCTCTCCCCCCGGGAACCGGCGGCCGTCCCCCCGCCCCCCGTGGAGGCGGACGCCGCCGCCTGGGCGCGGTCCCAGGGGGCCGTGCACGCGGGGAGCCAGATCGTCGAGATCACCGTGCACGGCACGGGGGAGGGGGCCGTGGTCCTCCAGGGCACGGACGTCCGGGTGGCCGCCCGCCGCACCCCGCCCGCCTGGAACGTCTACCAGATGTCCCAGGGCTGCGGCGGGGGACTGACGCCGGCCACGTTCGCGGTCAACCTGGACGCCCCGAGGCCGCTGGCCCGGCCCGTCGCGGGCAACGACGCCGGGGAGGCGATCCCCGCGCCCACGTTCCCCATGCGGGTCTCGGCCGCGGAACCGGTCGTCCTGCGCGTGGAGACGGCCACCACCGGCTGCGACTGCGACTGGTACCTCGACCTGCGCTGGACCGGTCCCGCGGGCTCGGGCACCCTGCGCCTGGACGACGCCGGAAGTCCCTGGCGCACGAGCGCCCACCCGAACCGCCCGGTGTACGGATTCGCCACGGAGCGGTCCCGCTGGTCCCGCTGAGACGGGCACCCGTGCCGGGCCCGCCCCGGCCCGGCCGCCGGCGCCCCGCGCGGGCCGCCGGCCACCGCCCGGCCGGGGCACCGGCGCTGTCAGTGGCCCCACCTAGACTCGACGGCAGACGCGACCGCCGACACCGGGAAGGGAGGATCCACCGTGACGCCGCCACCGCCGCCACCGGCGGACCCCCTCGTCCCGCTGTTGCGGCACGCCTGCGTGTTCCTCCCCGACGCCGTCCCCCGCCGGGGCCGGCTCGTCTTCTGGGCACCCGACGGCGCGCCCCTTCCCGAGGTCGGGACCCCGCATCAGCTGAGCGTCGTCCGCCCGCACGGCAGCGGGGTGCGCGCCCGGACCGTCCCGGCCGTGGCCCTGCCCGTCGTCGACGCGCTGCCACTGCTGGTCCGGGCGTCCCGCGACCCCGCCGCGGTCTGCGCCCCCGCCACGCGGGCCTGGGCCACCGCCGCCACCCAGGCACTCAGCCTGGTCGCCCGCGGCCGACTGCTCCCCGGAGTGACCGCCGAGGGCGTCGACGCCTGGCGGGTCGGCCCGCTCGACTCCGAGGACATCGCGTACGTGCGCGCCGTCGCGGCCGCCCTGCCCCACGAGTCGTACGCCGCCCCGCTCGCCGGCCGCCGCCCGGTGACGCTCCCCGAACCGGAGGCCCTGGTCCGGGCGTTCCTGGACGCCGTGGCCGACGGCCTGCCCCGTACCCCGGCCGCCCCGGTGGCCGCCGGGCGGCCGTTCGCCGCGTCGGAGCCCCAGCGGGTCCCCGGGATACGGGAGTGGGCCACCCAGGTCGCGGCCGGCGCCGACACCGGGGTGGGGATCTCGCTGCGGCTCGACCTGTCCTCCTTCCGCCTGTTCGACGAGGCCGAGCCCGAGGACGTGCGGCGCGCCGGGGCCGCCGTGGTCCAGGTCCACAGCCTCGCGGACCCGACGCTCGTCGCCGACGCGGACGCGCTCTGGGCCGGCACGGCCGCCGCCGGGTTCGGTCCGCGGGCGCGGATCGACGCCGTGCTCGCCCTGCGCCGGGCCGCCCGGGTGTGGCCGCCGCTGCTGCGCCTGCTGGACCAGCCGGTGCCCGACGCCCTGGCCCTGTCGGATCCGGATCTGGAGGACCTGCTCGGCGCCGCCGCGACCCGGTTGGCGAGCGCCGGGGTCCTGGTCCACTGGCCGCGCGAGTTGGCCCGTACGTTGTCCGCGACCGCCGTGGTGCGGTCCACCGCGCCCGGCTCCGCCACCGACGGCACGGCCTTCTTCGACGCGGGGCAGCTCTTCGCCTTCTCGTGGGAACTCGCCCTCGGCGGTGACCGGCTCACCCCGGGGGAGATGGACGCGCTCGCTCAGGCGCACCGGCCCGTGGTGCGGCTGCGCGACCAGTGGGTGCGGGTGGATCCCGAGCTGGTGCGCAAGGCCCGCAAGCGGGAACTGGGCCTGTTGGACCCGGTGGACGCGTTGGCCGCCGTGCTGACGGGGACGACCGAGGTCGAGGGCGAGCCGGTGGAGGCGATCCCGGTGGGGGCGCTCGCAGCACTGCGGGAGCGACTCACGGGCGAGCTGGCTCCGTTGCCGCAGCCCGCCGCGTTGAAGGCCACCCTGCGGGACTACCAGGCGCGCGGTCTGGCCTGGTTGGACCTGATGACCTCGCTCGGTCTCGGTGGTTGCCTGGCCGACGACATGGGCCTCGGCAAGACGGTGACGCTGATCGCGCTGCACCTGCACCGGGACCGGGCCGAGCCGACCCTCGTCGTCTGCCCGGCCTCGCTGCTGGGCAACTGGCAGCGGGAGATCGAGCGGTTCGCCCCCGGCACCCCGGTCCGCCGGTTCCACGGCGCCGGCCGCAGCCTCGAAGGGCTGGACCGGGCGGGCGGGTTCGTGCTCACCACGTACGGGACGATGCGCGCCGGCGCCGCCCGCCTGGCCGAGCAGCGCTGGGGCATGGTCGTCGCGGACGAGGCCCAGCACGTGAAGAACCCGCATTCGGCGACGGCGAAGGCCCTGCGCACCATCCCCGCGCCCGCCCGGGTGGCGTTGACGGGCACCCCCGTGGAGAACAACCTCTCCGAGCTGTGGGCTCTCCTCGACTGGACCACGCCCGGGCTGCTGGGCCCGCTCACCACCTTCCGGGCGCGCCACGCCCGACCGGTGGAGCACCAGCAGGAGGAGGACGGCGGCAACGACGAGGCGGTCGCCCGACTCGCCGCGCTGGTACGGCCCTTCCTGCTCCGGCGCAAGAAGTCCGACCCCGGCATCGCCCCCGAACTCCCGCCGAAGACGGAGACCGACCACCCGGTGTCGCTCACCCGGGAACAGGCCTCCCTGTACCAGGCGGCGGTGGACGAGGCGATGGCCGTGATCGAGACGAGCGAGGGCATCGAGCGACGCGGGATGATCATGAAGTTGCTGGCCTCGCTCAAGCAGATCTGCAACCACCCCGCGCAGTACCTCAAGGAGGAGCGGCCCCGGATCCCGCACCGCTCGGGCAAGCTCGCGCTGCTGGACGAGTTGATGGACACGATCCTGGCCGAGGGCGGCTCGGTGCTGATCTTCACGCAGTACGTGACGATGGCCCGCATCATCGAGCGGCACCTGGCGAACCGCGGCATCGCGCACCAACTGCTCCACGGCGGCACGCCGGTGGCGCGCCGCGAGGAACTCGTGGACCGGTTCCAGGCGGGCGAGGTGCCGGTGTTCCTGCTGTCGCTGAAGGCGGCGGGCACCGGTCTGAACCTCACGCGCGCCGGACACGTCATCCACTTCGACCGCTGGTGGAACCCCGCCGTGGAGGAGCAGGCCACCGACCGCGCGTACCGCATCGGCCAGACCCAGCCCGTGCAGGTGCACCGGATCATCGCGGAAGGCACCGTCGAGGACCGGATCGCCGAGATGCTGGAGGCGAAGCGGGCCCTGGCCGATGCCGTGCTGGGCTCCGGCGAGTCCGCGCTGACCGAGCTCTCCGACCGTGAACTGGCCGACCTGGTGTCCCTGCGGAGGCCCGAATGATCACCGCGCGGGACGATCGCCGGCGCACCTTCGAGACCGTGCCCGCCGGGCTGGAGGCGACGACCTGGTGGGGTCGGGCCTGGGTGGTCGCGCTGGAGGAGCGCGCCCCCGACGCGGCCCGCCTCGTACGGGGGCGCGCCTATGCCGCCGAGGGCCACGTCGACGCGGTGACGATCACCCCGGGTCGGATCGTGGCGTACGTCCGGGGGAGCAGGCCCCGCCCGTACCGCACCGAACTGGCACTGCCGGCCTTCGCGGACGCCGAGTGGGGCGAGGTCCTGGAGACGGTGGCCGCCGACCCCGCGGCTCTCGCGGCCCTGCTGGAACGAGAGGTCCCGGAATCCCTCGCGGAGACGATCCTGCCGGGACCGGGCGAACTGCTCGCGCGGTGCTCCTGCCCCGACGTGGGGCGTCCGCCGTGCAAGCACGCGGCGGCCCTCTGCTACCGGGCGGCCCGACTGCTCGACGAGGACCCGTTCGTGCTGCTGCTCCTGCGCGGACGCGGGGAGCGGGAACTACTGGAGGAGCTGACCCGGCGCAACGCCGCCCACGCCGCCCGCGAACAGCCCGACACCACCCCCGACTTCCCCGGGATCCCCGCCCGCGCGGCGGTGGCCCGCACCGTGCTGCCCCCGCTGCCGGCGCCGATGCGCGCCCCGGCCGCCCCCGGGCTGCCGCCCGCCTACCCGGCCGACCCCGCCGCGCCCGACCCGCTCGCCCTGGACCAGCTCGCGACGGACGCGGGCGCCCGCGCCCTCGCGCTGCTGGCGACCGGCGAGGACCCGATCGCCGGCCTCACCCTGTGGCAGGACGCCGTCCGACTGGCCTCCGCGCACCCGACGGCCGGCCTGACCGGCGTCGCCCGCACGCTCTACCGGGACCTGGCCCGCGCCACCGGCCGGACCACCACCGACCTCGCCCGGGGCGCGGCCGCCTGGCGGCAGGGGGGCCTGCCGGGCCTGTCCGTGCTCGACGAGCCCTGGGACCCGCCGGCCGGCCCCTTCGACCGGGCGCGCCCGGCCCTGCTCGCCGCGGGCCGGGGCCTGTACCGCCCCGACCGCAACCGCCTCACCGCCGGGACCCGTCAGCTCCGGCTCGGCCGCGAGGGACTCTGGTACCCCTACGAGTCCCGCCTCGACGACGCCGACTGGTGGCCCTCCGGCCGCCCGTCCACGGACCCGGTGGCGGCCCTGCAACGCTGAGGGCCCTGACGGAACCGATGCCTCCGGGCAGATCAGACGCCCGCGGACGCCGTCCGGCGGTATCCGGCCGAAACGGTCCGGCGTCGGGGTCCGGCCGACGTCGTCCCGAGCACGGTGGTGCGGCTCGACGAGGTCCGGCCGCCGCGTCGGGGCCTCGGTCCGTGGCGTCCGGGCGCGGTGTCGGGGTGTCGGATCGCGACGACGGGGTGTAGGCCCGTGGCATCCGTGTCGCGGCGCGGGTCGTCAGGCCGGGGCGTCGGGTCCTGGCGTCGCATCGTGGCGTGGCGCGGTCAGGCCCGGGCGTCGGTCCGTGCGGGCGGGTCAGGCCGGGGCGTCGGTCCGTGGCCTCCGGTCGCGGCGCGGCTCGTCAGGCCGGGGCGTCGGGCCGTTCGAGGTGCGTCGCCCAGCGGGTGAGCGCGGCGAAGTCGCGGTCGCGGAGCCCGTGGCGCGGATGGACGCGCAACAACAGGGCCGGGGCGGGGTGATGGGCGGCGACCCAGGCCCGGTCCCGCGGGTTGATCATGTCGTCGACCCAGGCGAACGGACGGCCCGCGGCCCAGGCGAGGAGCGGTCGGGTCTTCCAGGAAAGGCCGTCGGGATCGTGGGCGAAAAGCTCCGGCCACTCGATCACGGGGAGATCACCGGGCAGCCCGATGCGCGGGGCGATCATGGTGTTGGCCTGGTGCATCCAGGTGGTCGCCCAGGCGAGTTCGTAGGGCAGGGCCAGCAACCGGGCGCCGTGGGCGGGGTGCAGGCGGACCCGGAGCCCGCGCCGTGCGCTGCGCGAATCGGGGGCGCGGCGGGACATCCAGATCTCGGGACGCATCCGGTGGCTGTCGTACCCGCGCAGCCCGGCGAGCCGTGACCGGAAGGGGTTGAGAGGGCCGTCCACATCGAGGAGAAGCAGCGGGCTGTTCATCATGAGATAGGCATTACCCCGTACACGATGGGGTGAAATGCCCATCAGCGCTATAACCCGAATGGGGTTACGGCGTTGTTTCCGGTGCGGGTGAGTCGCCCGCGGACTTCTCCGGAAGGCGGGAAACTGATGCGTCACAGTCGTCGCAATGGCTTGATCACGGCGGTGGTTGCGGGAGGTGGACTGGCGGTCGCGGGGGTGAGTGGCTTCGCCTACGCCGACGCGGACGCGGGTGGCAGAGCCGAGGGCTCCCCGGGCCTGCTCGCCGGAAACCTGGTGCAACTGCCGGTGAACACACCGGTGAACGTGTGCGGGAACACCGTGAGCGTGGTCGGGCTTCTCAACCCCGCCGCCGGGAACCGCTGCGCGAACACCTCCCAGGGCGGCGGCGCCCGCTCCGGCCCGGGCGCCTCGGGGCAGGGCCACTCCTCGTCCTCCACGAAGGCCGGCACGTCCAACGGCGGCGGAGCGGTGGCCGACGGACAGACGAAGGGTTCCCCCGGACTGCTGTCCGGCAACGGCATCCAGCTCCCCGTGGACCTCCCGCTGAACGTCAGCGGCAACTCCGTGAACGTGGTCGGAATCGGCAACCCCTCCAGCGGCAACACCTCCGTCAACGGCGGGAAGCCCAGCGGTGGCAAGCCGGTCCAGCCGCCCGTCGTCGTCAAGCCCCCGGTCGTCATCCCGCCGGCGCCCGTCACGCAGGTGAAGCCGCCGGCGCCGCAGACCCCGCAGACGCCGCCCCGGCACACCGAAGCCCTCGCCCACACCGGGTCCGACGGCCTCGGCTACCTGATCCCCGGCAGTGGCGCGCTGCTGCTCGGCGGAGCGCTGATGTACCGCCGCTTCCGTACCCAGGGCTCCGTCTAGATCGTCTCGGCCTGGACCGGCTCCCCGGACGCCGCCCGCCAGCCGTCCAGGATCGCGTCGATCCGCTCCGCCAGCCGGGCCCGGGCGGCGAACCGCGGCACTCCCGCCATGAGCAGGGCGTCGTACTCGGTGTCGAGGTGCCGTACGGCCGCCCGCACCGCCACGGACACCGCCAGTTCGTCCAGGGCCCGGCCGGCGGCGGTTCGACCCACGCGGCCACTGCCGCGCAGCGAGGCGTGCGTCGCGATGGACCGCGCGCGTTCCTCCGGACAACCGGGGAACAGCCGCCGGATCTCGGCGGTGAAGGCCGCCGTGAAGCGGACGTCCTCGGCCGCGCGGCGCAGCCGGTCGCGGTCCCGGCGGCGGGCCCGCACCTCGGCGTCCGCGAGGCAGGCGCGCTCGGCGCGGGCCAGGGCGGCTTCCTCGACCAACAGGCCCTGGCGTTCGTGGCGATGGCGCCGCTTGTGCCGGCGCACCACGACGGCGGAGAGCGAACTGGCCTCCCGCGCACGCCGGGTCAGCGCCGCGTCGCCGCGCGGCAGGTAGACCAGATGGCCGAGGTCGACGCAGTCCAGGCAGCGGGGCACCCCCGCCTCGCGGACGAGGAGTCGGAGCGGGCCCTGCCGGCACTCGGCGCAGTGGATCCGCTTGTGCGACTCGAACACGACAACACTCATGACGGAGTGATACCGCGCCGCGGTCCTCCTATCACCTTGTCGGGCTGGGTTGTTGTCCTTTCATCGGTTCTTCCCCGACGTCATGATCTCCTCCTACCGTGAGGCGGCCGGGCCGCGATGGCCCCGTGGAGGAGGATCGATGGGTGGGCGGCAGGCGACGGCGCGACGGCCGAGGGCGAGCGGCGGATCGGACCTCACGGGCCGGGAGATCGTGATCGAGTCGGGGCAGTGCACGGGATGGCACTATCACGACGTGCCGCTGATGGTGGTGGTCACCTCCGGAACGCTGACCCGGATCCTGGACGACGGATCCGTCGAGACGCACCCGGCGGGGGCCACCTTCGTCGAGCCCCCGGGCAGTGACCACGTCCACCTCGGCCGCAACCCGGGCAGCGAACCGGTCGTGCTCCACGTGACCTGTGCCCTTGCCGAGGAAGCCCGTTGGTCGGTGGCCACGCCCGCCCCGTCCGGTGCCAGGCCGTGCCCGTGCCCGGGGCACGCCCGATGACTCCGTGGCACCGGCCGGTCGAGTGCGGCGCACCCCACGGCAGGCTCAGACCAGTCGGCGTATCTCCCCGCGCACCCGGTAGAAACCGCCGGACGCCGCATGCAACCCCTCCACCACGTAGCGGGCGCCGGCCTCCCGGATCCCGCGCGGGAACTGCACGTTCCAGCCGGACTCGAAGCCGTCGGACACCACCTGCACCCGCGTCCGCCCGCCCTGCTGGACGCACTCCACCACCACACCGCCCGCCGGCGCCGCGGCCACCGAGATCGTCGCCACCGCCGAGGCGGACGCGGCCGGGGTGAACACGGGCAGCGCGGCGGCCGACTTGACATCCACCGCCATCGGCACCGAACCCTGCTGCGCGGCCGTGATGGCCTGCTCGCTCGCGTCCACGCACACCAGCGAACCGTCCGTGGTGACCAGGTACAGCCGCCCGTCGAGGTACTGCATGGACAGCGCCGACCCACTGCCCGTGCCCAGCTTCCACAGCCGCCGGCCGTCCGCGTCGAAGCAGTACACGGAGGAGGAGAGGTCACCCGCGAACACGTGCCGCCCGTCCGGCGAGGTCGCACACGAGTACACCGCCGCGTCACACCGGTACGAGGCCTCCACCGCGCCCGTCGCCTTCGACAGCCGCTGCACCGTGTTGCGCCCGGTACCCGCGTACACGGCGTCGTCCTCCTGCCAGCCGAACAGCACCGAACCGTCGGTCGCCGTGTGCCACAACTCCCGCCCGCCGTCCGGGGCGTAGGCCGTCACGCCCTTGCTGTGGCCGTGGTACACCGCCCGCTCGTCGGCCCGCACCATCCAGGCGTTGGACCCCGACGAGCGCCGCGACCACTGGAACTCGTCCTCGTGGTCGATGACGGTCAGGCCGCCGCTGCGGTCGGACACGTTCAGCACGCCCTCGCGGATGTCGAGCCAGAAGATGTCCACGTCCGCGGCGATGTCGTACGCCCCGAACGGCACCTTCGACGAAAGGTCGTACACCGTGCCGTCGTCACAGCCCGCGTAGATCCAGAACTCGTCCGCCACCAGGCACTTCACCCCGTCCGGCAGCGAGTACCGGGCCAGCACCTCGCCGCCGTGGCTCAGCGTGTAGACGTCTCCCGACTGGTTGCCGACCCAGCAGCGGTCCTCGTCCACGTGGATCCCGAACGCCGAGGAGCCCGTGCGGAAACGCCACAGCACCGGAGCCACCGCGCGCGCCGTCGACGGGGCCGAGGTCACCTGCCTGCGGGTCACCGACCGCGCCGCGCGGGCACCGCGAACCGCCGGGGCGTAGCCCTTGCGGACCTTCTCCCCGATCTTCTTCGCGGCCGCCGCGCGGGCCTTCTCCACCGTCGGGAAGGAGGAGTTCTGCACCTGGCCGTCCGCGCCGATGCGCCCGTACCGCACGGTGACGGCCGTGCCGTCCACCGTCACCTCGTAGAACTTGTGCGCCCCGCCGTCGTCCTGCGACAGCTCCATGTACGTCGTCTCGCCGGCCATGACAGACCCCTCCCCGCGGTCGGGCCGACGACTCCGTTTCGCGCCGGTGATCCCTCGTGGAAAAAGTTAGGACCCGCCACTGACAATGGGCTCGTGCAGCTGGAAGCGATCACATGGCAGCGGATGGCCGAGCGGCTCGCCGGGCGTCTGGAGGACCGGTCCGAGGGGCCCGGCGGGGGGCCCTGGCAGCGGGTGGGCATCGACGGCGCGCCCGCCGCCGGAACGGACGTGCTCGCGGACCGGCTCGCCGAGGAACTGCGCGGTCGGGGCAGGCCCGTGATGACGGTCCCGGCCGACGGGTTCCTGCGGCCGGCCTCCCTCCGCTTCGAGTTCGGCCGGCAGGACGTCGACGCGTACCTCGCCGGCTGGTACGACACGGCCGCCCTCTGGCGGGAGGTGTTCGGCCCCACCGACCCCGACGGCAGCGGCCGGGTGCTGCCCGATCTCTGGGACCCGGCGACCGACCGGGCCACCCGCAGCCCCTACGTCGAACTCCCGCCGGGCGGCGTGCTGATCGTGCACGGACCGCTGCTGTTCGGCCACTGGTTCCCCTTCGACCTCGGCGTGCACATCCGCCTCTCCCCGGGAGCCCTCGCCCGCAGGACCGAGGAGTCCGCGCGCTGGACGCTGCCCGCCTTCGCCCGCTACGAGGCCGAGACCGACCCGGTGGGCCTGGCCGACGCGGTCGTCAGGGCCGACGACCCCCGCCACCCGGCCTGGACGGGACTCGCGGACTGACACGCCGAGGCATCCACCGGGTCACGGACGTCCGGGATCGGCAACAGCGCGATTCCCGGTCGGTGACGAACGGGAATCGGCCATCGTCGTGGCCGACAGTCGCGGCTACGTTGTCGCCACGCTTCGACGGCGGCCACCGGGTGGCGCCTTGGCAGAGGGAGACGGCAATGGGTGGACGCGGCGGTACGGTCGAGGGACCGAGACGGTTGCGGGGGTGGACGCTCACGACGCTCGCCCTGTGCGCGGCCCTGACCCTCACCGCCTGCAACGGCGAGGACGGCGGCACCGACGCCGCGGGCACGCCCTCCGGAGCGAGCCCCGCCGGCCCGAGCACCTCCCCGGCCGGGGCCGCGCCCCCGGCCGGAACCCAGACCCCGCCCGCCGGCGCCGGACCGTCGGCGTCCGCCGTTTCCGCGAAGCCGACCGCCCCGGCCACCGCCAAGGCGACCCCGGCGGGCAAGCCCAAGTCGCCCGCGCCCACCTGCGACCACAAGATGCCGATCTCGCCCGACGAGATCGCCGTCAACCGGTACACGCCCGAGGGCGGCTTCCACAGCCTGATCGTCAAGCACGGCAACTGGGGGTGCGGTACCCCCGACTCCGACGGCGCCCCCTTCGAGACGGTCGGCAAGGAGACGTTCATCCCGATCCGGGACGACGCGAAGATCACGGCCGTCACTCCGATCGTCGAGAGCACGGAGAACGAACCGATCACCCTCGACGCCCTCATCGAGTGGCTGGTCGCCCACCCGAACCAGGGCCTGGTGTTCCGCTACCACCTCGGCGGCAAGGGCGGGATCGACACCCTGGACCAGGTGTTCACCCCGTGAACCCGCCCCCGGGGCGGCCCTGATCGACCCGCCCCGGGTCCCGTCGACACCGGGGCGTGTGAGGGGTCGAGGGCGACGGCCCTACGGACGTCCGCCCAGCCGGGTGACCGCCACCGCGGCCGCTCGACACCCCGCGCGGGCCGCCTCCACCGGGGTCGCGCCCGCCAGCCGGGCCGCCAGGAAGCCGCCGGTGAAGGCGTCCCCCGCACCCGTGGAATCGACCGCCTCGACGGCTTCGGCGTCGACCTCGGCCGTGATGCGCCCACCCTCGGCGATCAGCGCCCCGGCCGCGCCCCGGGTGACCACCACCAGCGGCACCCGGCGGCTCAGTGCCACCGCCGCCCGGGCCACCCCGGCCGGCTCCGGGAGCCCCGCCAGCAGCCTCGCCTCGTCCTCGTTCGGCAGCAGTACGCAGGCGCCCGCCACCGCCGCCAGGAAGCGCTCCGGGCCCAGCGTGGCCAGGAACCCCGCCGAGGCCGGGTCCACGCTCACCGGCACCCCCCGGGTCCGGGCCGCCCTCAACGCCACCCTCGCCAACTCCCTGCTGCTGTCCGCGAAGAACAGGTACCCCGACAGGTGCAGGTGCGCGGCCCCGTCCAGCAGGGCCGGCGCCCAGTCGGCCGGGCACAGCCGCAGGGACGCCCCGCTGTCCGTCAGGAAGGTCCGCTCCGCGTCCTTGCCGACCAGCGCCACCACCGTCCCGGTCGGTTCCCCCCGGTCGACGACCAGTTTGGGGCGGACCCCCGCGTCGACCAGCGCCCGTTCGTGCCACCGCGCCGCCTCGGCGCCCACCCGCGCCAGGATCCGTACCTCCGGGGCGCCCTCGTGCGCCGCCCAGCAGGCGGCGTTACCGCCCGCCCCGCCCGGCAGGGTACGGATCCGGGCGACCGTGTCGGTGGCCGGCGCGAGCGGCTCCGTGTGCACCGCGACCACGTCCGTGACCACGTCCCCGACGACCAGCAGCGCGCCCGGCGCCCCGCCCGCCCCGCTCGCGGCCGCTCCCCGCGGGGCCGTCCCCGTCGCACCCGTTCCCGTCCCCTCGTCCGTCGAGTCCGTCACCGTCGCGTCCGTCGCCGTCGAGTCCGCGCCGGTCACCCCCCGCCCGGTCATGCGCGGGCCGCCCAGGCCCCCGCGATCCGGGCCCCGAGCCGGACGTTGCCCCGCACCGCCGCCAGGTTCGCCTCCAACGACGCGCCGCCGGTGGCCCGTACCAGGAACCCCAGGAGGAACGGGGTCACCGCCTGCCCCGTGATGCCCCGCTCCCGGCACGCGTCGAGGGCCTCCGCCAGCACCCGGTCGTGCAGCTCCGGATCCAGCTGCTCCGCCTCCGCCACCGGATGGGCCACCAGCAGCGCGGACTCCGGTCCTCCGAGTGCGTCCTGAGCCGCCATCACCGCCGCCACCTCCTCGGGACGGTGCACGGTCCAGTCCACCGGCTCGCCGGAACTGGACAGGTAGAACCCGGGGAAGCGGTCCGTCCCGTACCCGAGCACCCCGACGCCCAGGGTCTCCAGCCGTTGCAGCGTGGCGGGCACGTCCAGGATCGACTTCACCCCCGCGCAGACCACCGTGATCCGGGTGCGCGCGAGCAGCGACAGGTCCGCCGACTCGTCCTGGGTGTGGGCGAACTCCCGGTGCACCCCGCCCAGCCCGCCCGTGGCGAAGACGCGCAGCCCGGCCCGAGCCGCCAGGAAGGCGGTCGCGGAGACCGTCGTCGCCCCGGTCGCCCCCGTCGCGAGGGCGGGCGCCAGATCCCGGTGGCCGAGCTTGCGCACGTCCTCGCCGCCCGCGATCCGCTCCAGTTGCCCCTTGTCGAGGCCCGCGTACGCCACTCCGTCCACCACGGCGATCGTCGCCGGAACCGCCCCCTCGGAGCGGACCAGGGCCTCCAGTTCGGCGCCCACCACTAGATTGCGGGGGCGCGGCAGGCCGTGCGCGATGATCGTCGACTCCAGGGCGACGACGGGCCTCCCGGCGGCCAGCGCCTCGCGTACCTCCTCTGAAAGGACCGGTACCGAGGAGAGCGCCGAGGCCGGGACGGCGGACGCGGATGTGGGCGCGGATGCTCTGTGCTGTGGCATGCACCCATCCATGGCACCGGATTCGCGCCCCCAAACGCGCTCCCGTCACTCCCGCGCCAACCTGTCCGAGTACCGCGCCCCGCGCGCCGCCCGCCCCACCCTTGAACGCGCCCGCGCGGCACGACGCCCGCCATCCGGACACGCACCGCGGCGACAGAGGTGCGCACCCGCCGTCCTGGCCGAAACCCGGCGGACACCGACCCCGGCGGGGTGGACAGGATGCCTCGTCCGGCGCGTCCGCGCTGGACGCTCTGGTCGCCCCGACGCGGGGGACCACCCGATTAGGCTGACGGGCCATGAGCACCCCTGATCACAGCGCGGCCCCCGCCTCCTTCGCCGTCTCCGTGACGGACTTCCCCGACGCCGAACTGGAGGTGGAGGAGCTCGACCCGGCCCAGATCGTCTCCGGCACGCCCGTCGTCACGGGCAAGGTGCTGTGGGAGGCCGAGGACGGCTCGCGGATCCGGGGCATCTGGCAGATCACCCCCGGCGTGGTCACGGACACCGAGGCCGACGAACTGTTCGTGGTGGTCGCCGGCCGCGCCACCATCGAGGTCGAGGGCGGCGACACGCTGGAGGTGGGCCCCGGCTCCGCCTGCGTGCTCAGGGAGGGCGACAAGACCACCTGGACCGTCCACGAGACGCTGCGCAAGGCCTACCACATCAACTACTAGGCGGCACCGCTCCCCGCCGACGAGGCAGCCGGACCCGCGGCCCCGGCAGGATCCGAAAGAGACGGCCTACGCGCCCGCGTCCGCCTTCGCGGGGGCCGGGTGCCGGCGCGCCGTGAAGAGGGCCAGGGCCGCCATCGGCAGCAGCAGCGCGGCGCCGATCGCGTTGAGCCACCCGTATCCCGCCCGGGCCATGACCAGGCCGGCCGCGGCCCCGCCCAGACCGGCGGCCGCGTTCATCGTGAGGTCGCTCAGTCCCTGGACGGCGGCCCGCGCGGCCTGCGGTACGGAATCGGTCAGCAGGGCCGAGCCCGAGACCATTCCCGCGGACCAGCCGAGACCGAGCAGGAACAGGCCGAGGGCGGACTGCGCGTGGCTCGGGCCGGCGGTACCGGCGAGCAGCGCGGCGACCGACAGCAGACCGGCCGCGAGCCCGATCACGGACAGCCGGCCGATCCGGTCGGCGAGCCATCCCATGACGGGGGAGAAGGCGAACATGCCGGCGATGTGACCGCTGATCACCAGTCCGACGAGCTTCAGGTCGGCGCCGTGGTGACCGAGGTCCACCGGGGTCATGACCATGATCGAGACCATGGTGGTGTGCGACACCGCGACGGTCAGCAGGGCGAGCCTGGCACGCGGCGACTCCCGGACGGCCGTGAAACCGGCGCGCAGCGAGCGCCCGGCCCGGGTCTGCTCCCCGGGCGCGGCCAGCGCCCGGGCCGTCAGCAGCGGATCGGGTCGCAGGAGGACGCCGATCAGGGTGCCGGTGAGGACGAAGACGGCGCCGGCCCACACGAAGGGGCCCGCCGTCTCGGGTATGGAGGTCCCGGCGAAGCTGTGGCCGGCCGGTGCGGAGAGGTTCGGGCCGAGCACCGCGCCGATGGTGGACGCCCACACGACCACGGAGATCGCCCGCGCGCGGCGGTCGGGCGCCGCGAGGTCGGCGGCGGCGAACCGGGCCTGGAGGTTGGCGGAGGACGCGGCGCCGAAGGCGGCCATGCCCACCAGCAGGAGCGGGAAGTTCCCGATCGTGGCGGCCAGTACGACCAGGGCCGCGCCGGCGGCTCCGATCGCGTACGCCAGGACCAGACCCGGACGGCGCCCGCGCGCGGTCATCAGGGCGGCGAGCGGCAGCGAGAGCAGCGCGGTGCCGATCACGGAGGCGGTGGACGCGAATCCCGACATGGCCTCGGTGCCGCTGACCTCGGTGGCGAGGACCGGGGCCAGGGCGATGCTGATGGGCACGCCCAGCCCGCCCAGCATCTGAGCGGCGATCAGCACGGCGGACGTGCGCCGCTGCAACCGGGGGAGGTCCGTCGCCGCGACCGAGGGCGCGGTGCGTTCGGTACCGGGGGAGGCCGTCACCGCCCACACCCCCTCGACGGCCGCGGCGGGCGGGCGGAGGGCGGGGAGCCGGGTGCGGCGGCGGGAGTGTTCACCGCGGCAGTGTGCCACCCCGTACCGCGAGGTGGAACCGGGTATCCGGGCCCTCGGGACGATGCGCGGTCACGCGCCCCGTGTGCACCCGCGCGCGCCCGTGACGCCGCGCCGGGTCTCGCCGGGTCGCGCCGGGCCCGGGCGTCGGAACAGCGGCGGAGGCACGCCGTCAGAACAGCGGCTGCGGAAGCACGCCCTCCAGCGCGAGCAGCAGGCGCTTGGTCTCCACCCCGCCGCCGAACCCGCCGATCCCGCCGTCGTTCTCCACCACCCGGTGACAGGCCACCACCAGCGGCAGGGGGTTCGAGCCCATGGCGTTGCCCACGGCCTGGGCCGCGCCCGGCTGCCCGACCCGCGCGGCGAGTTCCCCGTACCCGACGACCGACCCGTAGGGCACCGAGCGGTCCAGCTCCAGGAGCACCTGGCGGTTGAAGCCGGAGCTCAGCCGCCAGTCCAGCGGCAGCTCGAAGCGCCGCAGCGAACCGGCGAAGTAGGCGTTCAGCTGGCGTACGGGCTCGGCGAGGAGGACCTCCTCGCCCGGCGCGGGCCGCCAGGCGTCGGCGCCGAGCCGGGAGACCAACGAGCCGATCATCCTCTCGACGCGGTCCGGTCCGGCGTGGAACTCGACGCGGACCAGCCCCTCGGGGGTCGCCGCCAGGAGCAGGGGGCCGATGTCGCCGGTGACGACCGTCCATTCGAGGTGCGGCCCGCGGGGCCGCTCGGAGCTGTCCACCCGTCCACGGTACGGCGCCCCGCGGACAACGACGACGGGTTCGCCGCGGCCGGGGCGGGGCTCAGTACCAGCCCACCGCCCTGCGCACGACGTCGGGCGTGTTGGTGATGATCCCGTCCACGCCCATCTCCTGGACCTTTCGCGCCGTGGCCGCGTTGTCCACGGTCCAGGTGTCCACCTCCATGGCCTTGCCGTGGGGGCCGCGCAGGGCGTGCACGGCCGCCACCCAGTCCGCCGAGAGGGTGGTGTGCCAGGGGTTGATCCGGTCGGTGAAGGCGGCGTATCGCGGCAGCTCGGCCACGGTGGGCGTGCCCAGGAAGGCCGTCACGAGGTCGGGCCGCAGATCGTGCACGATCCGGATGGAGTCGGCGCTGAAGCTCTGCACCACCAGCCGCCGCTCCACGCGGTTCCTGTCGAGCCAGCCGGTGGCGTCCAGCAGGTTCAGGGTCTCCCGCTCGATCCCGGGGTAGATCTCCGGCCTCTTGATCTCCAGCAGCAGTTTCTGCTGGTTGCGCCGCACCCGCGCGAGGTACTCCCGCAGGGTCGGCACCGTGGCACCCGCGTACTGCTCGTCCTTGCCGAACCAGCTGCCCGCGTCCAGCAGGGCGATCTCGTCCGCGGTGAAGTCCTTGACCAGCCAGGGCTTGCGGTCGGGGAACACCTGCTCGACGTCGGTGGTGCGGGCCAGGTTGTCGTCGTGGATCACGACCAGGACGCCGTCCCTCGTGCGCTGGACGTCGTTCTCGACCCAGTCGATGCCCATCCGCATCGCGAGGTCGATCGAGGCCAGCGTGTTCTCCGGGGCGTACGCCGAAGCCCCCCGGTGGGCGTAGACCACCGGGGGGGAGGACGCGGCCGAGCCGGACCCCGAGGCGGGACCGGACGCGGTGGCCGAGGTGGCCGTGCCCAGCACGGAGAGGGCGAGGCCCAGGACTGCGGCGGCCACGGCTGCTGGTCGGACGACGTACATGTGCGTTCTCCTCGGGTCGTGAGCCCTGCTCCCTGCCTCAAACGGGCGCGGAGCGGCAGACGTTGCGGCGATGCACTTCACGGAGTTTCGCGATCATCATGGGGTTGAAGATCACGGGGCCGCCACCGAACTACGACAAACGGACCAGAATGGAGCAGACCCGCCGGACCCCCGGAAGCCCGTGGCGGACGTGCGTGTCAGTGGGGGGTCGTACGGTTGAGGCATGCGGCCCGTATCGAAGATCGAACGCACGGTGGCGCCTTTCGAGGTCGTCAGCCCCTACCAGCCCAGCGGCGACCAGCCGGCGGCCATCGCCGCGCTGGAAAAGCGCATCCGTGCAGGTGAGAAGGACGTCGTACTGCTGGGTGCGACCGGCACCGGCAAATCGGCGACCACTGCCTGGATGATCGAGAAGCTCCAGCGGCCGACGCTGGTGATGGCGCCGAACAAAACGCTCGCCGCCCAGCTGGCGAACGAGTTCCGCGAGCTCCTGCCGAACAACGCCGTCGAGTACTTCGTCTCGTACTACGACTACTACCAGCCCGAGGCGTACGTACCCCAGTCGGACACCTACATCGAGAAGGACTCCTCGATCAACGAGGAGGTGGAGCGACTGCGCCACTCCGCGACCAACTCGCTGCTGACCCGGCGCGACGTCATCGTCGTCGCCTCCGTGTCCTGCATCTACGGCCTCGGCACCCCGCAGGAGTACGTGGACCGGATGGTCTCGCTGAAGGTCGGCGAGGAGTTCGACCGGGACCAGCTGCTGCGCCGGTTCGTCGACATCCAGTACACGCGCAACGACGTGGCCTTCACCCGCGGCACCTTCCGGGTGCGCGGCGACACCATCGAGATCTTCCCGGTCTACGAGGAACTGGCCGTCCGCATCGAGATGTTCGGCGACGAGATCGAGGCGCTGTCCACCCTGCACCCGCTGACCGGCGAGGTCATCAGCGAGGACCGCGAGCTGTACGTCTTCCCCGCCAGCCATTACGTCGCCGGCCCCGAGCGCATGGAGAAGGCGGTCGCCGGCATCGAGGCCGAGCTGACCGACCGGCTGGCCGAGCTGGAGAAGCAGGGCAAGATGCTGGAGGCCCAGCGGCTGCGCATGCGCACCACCTACGACCTGGAGATGATGCGCCAGATCGGGTCCTGCTCCGGCATCGAGAACTACTCGCTGCACATGGACGACCGCGAGCGCGGCTCCGCCCCGAACACCCTCATCGACTACTTCCCCGAGGACTTCCTGCTCGTCATCGACGAGTCGCACGTCACGGTGCCGCAGATCGGCGCGATGTACGAGGGCGACGCCTCCCGCAAGCGCACCCTGGTCGACCACGGCTTCCGGCTGCCGTCCGCCCTGGACAACCGGCCGCTGAAGTGGGAGGAGTTCCAGGAGCGGATCGGCCAGACGGTCTACCTGTCCGCCACCCCCGGCAAGTACGAGCTCTCCCGCGGCGACGGCTTCGTCGAGCAGATCATCCGCCCCACCGGCCTCATCGACCCCGAGGTCGTCGTCAAGCCCACCGAGGGCCAGATCGACGACCTGGTGCACGAGATCCGGCAGCGGGTCGAGAAGGACGAACGCGTCCTGGTCACGACCCTCACCAAGAAGATGTCCGAGGACCTCACGGACTACTTCCTGGAGCTCGGCATCCAGGTCCGCTACCTGCACAGCGACGTGGACACCCTGCGCCGCATCGAGCTGCTGCGCGAGCTGCGCGCCGGCGAGTACGACGTCCTGGTCGGCATCAACCTGCTGCGCGAGGGCCTCGACCTTCCCGAGGTCTCGCTGGTGGCCATCCTCGACGCGGACAAGGAGGGCTTCCTGCGCTCCGGGACCTCCCTGATCCAGACCATCGGCCGCGCGGCGCGCAACGTCTCCGGCCAGGTCCACATGTACGCGGACAAGATGACGCCGGCCATGGAGAAGGCCATCGACGAGACGAACCGTCGCCGCGAGAAGCAGATCGCCTACAACACGGCGAACGGGATCGACCCGCAGCCGCTCCGCAAGAAGATCAACGACATCGTCGCCACGATCGCCCGCGAGGAGCTGGACACCGAGGAACTGCTCGGGACCGGCTACCGGCAGGCGAAGGAGGGCAAGGGCGCCAAGGCCCCGGTGCCCGCGCTCGGCGGCAAGGCCGCCGGGGGCAAGGCGGGTGGAAAGGGAGCGAAGGGGGACAAGGCCGCCGGCACCCCCACGGACCGTCCCGCCGCCGAACTGGCCGCGCTGATCGAGCAGATGACCGAACGGATGCGGGGCGCGGCGGCGGAGCTCCAGTTCGAGGTCGCGGCCCGGATCCGCGACGAGGTGGGCGAGCTGAAGAAGGAGCTTCGACAGATGAGGGAAGCGGGCCTCGCCTGACGTGGGGGCTGTCAGTAGGGTTGGGCACCAGCCGCAGGTACACGCTGCGACCCGCCGACAACGGGGCGGGCCATGGAGAGGGGACATCACGTGACGGTCAACATGACCAAGGGTCAGGCCATCAGTCTGCAGAAGGCGGACGGAGGCACGCTGACCGCGGTCCGGATGGGGCTCGGCTGGCAGGCGGCGAAGCGTCGGGGGCTGTTCGGGTCGCGGACCCGGGAGATCGACCTCGACGCGTCGGCGGTGCTGTTCGCCGACAAGCAGCCGGTGGACGTCGTGTTCTTCCGGCACCTGCAGAGCGACGACGGCTCGGTCCGCCACACCGGTGACAACCTCGTCGGCGGCGTCGGCCAGGGCGGGGACGACGAGGCGATCCTCGTCGACCTCCAGCGCGTGCCGGTGCACATCGACCAGATCGTCTTCACGGTGAACTCCTTCACCGGGCAGACGTTCCAGGAGGTGCAGAACGCCTTCTGCCGCATCGTCGACGAGACCAACGGCCAGGAACTGGCCCGCTACACCCTCGACGGCGGCGGCGCGTACACCGCGCAGATCATGGCGAAGGTGTCCCGCGTGGGCGCCGGCTGGCAGATGACGGCCCTCGGAAACCCGGCCAACGGCCGGACCTTCCAGGACCTGATGCCGTCGATCCTGCCGCACCTGTAAGCAGCACCGGACAAGAGCAAAGAGAAGAAGGCACGGGGGAGGGCTGCACGATGACGGCCGAACTGGTCCGGGGGCAGAACCACCCCCTGTCCGAGAGCAGGGTGGAGATCAGGGTCTCGGCGGGCACGCCGGTACTGGCCCTGGTCTCGACCGGTGACGACGAGGGCCGGTTGGCCGGACCCGCGTCGCTGGCCCACCCCGGCGCCCGGGCACTGCCGGGCCTGGAGGTGCCGGACACGGTCGCCGGCGGGCACCGCTTCACCGTCGACCTCGACGCCGTCGGCGAAGCCGTCCACCGGCTCCGGGTGCTGCTCGTGCTGCCGCCCGGCGGCCCGGCGCGCTTCGGCGCGGTGCCGGCCTCGTACGTCGCCGTCGCCGAACCGCAGGGCGCCGAACTCGCCGGGTACACCCTGACCGGCCTGGAGTCCGAGACCGCCGTGGTGGCCCTGGAGCTGTACCGGCGCCAGGGCGCCTGGAAGGTCCGGGCCGTGGGCCAGGGGTACGCCGGTGGGCTGAGCGCCCTCCTGGTCGACGCCGGACTGCCCGCACCGGCCGCCGCCGAGCTGGCCGCCACCGCCACGGGGCTCGTGGCCTCGGGCGACATCACCCTCGCGGTCATGCCGGCCGGGCCCGCCCCCACCGTCCCCCGCGGCCTGCGGGCCCCGCTGGACGCGCCGCCCCCGACCACGACCCCGCAGGCCCCCGAGCCGCCGGACCCGATCCCGGTCTCCGACGTGCCCCTCGCGACCGGCGCCGGTTCGGCCGGCGACACCGCGGGCGGCCCGCCGACCATCAGCTACGCCCACCCGCGCCGCCGCCGGACCAGCACCGAGGCGCCCGAACCGGCGCCGCGGGCCGCCGAACCGGACGAGCCGGGCCGACCGCCGCGCCCCGTTGCCGGCGACGCCAGTGGCTGGTCCATGGACGAGCGGCTCTACAACCAGGTCTGGGGCATGTTCGAGGACATGGCCCGCACGGTCGCCGCCTACCGCAGCGCCGTCGAGTTCGCCGACTCCCGCATGGACCGGGAGCTCGACGAGGCGCTCTCCGACCCCCGCCACCGCCTCGGCGGCTCCGGCGACGGCGCCCGCGCCACCGCCCGGGCGCGACGCGAGGAGCTCGTGGCCCAGGCCCGCGCCGTGCTCGACCGGGACCTGGCCCAGCTGGTCGCCGAGTCCGAAGTGGTCGAACCCGCGCTGCCGGCCGCGTACGCCCGCTGGGACAACCCCGTCTGGCACGCCCCCGGCACCCCCCAGGAGAACCCGCTCGCGCTGCGCCTGGGCGACCTGTCGCTGCCCGAGCGCCCCGAACTGCGCATCCCGATGCTCATGCGGGTGCCGCTGGAGCGCGGCCTGTGGATCGACAACGGCCGCACCGGCTCCGAGTCCGCCATGGCCATGGACACCGACCGGCTGCGCCGGGCCGCCATGGACATGGCCGTCGCGCACGCCGTCCGGCTGCTCGCCGTCCATCCCGGCGACAAGTACTCCGTACACGTCATCGACGCCGCCGGGGCGGGCGCCGCCTCGCTGGCCCCGCTCGTCCGCGCGGGGGTGCTGGCCGCCCCGCCCGCCTCCGGTGCCACCGGGGTCACCCAGACCCTCGCGCGACTGACCCGGCGGGTGGACCTCGTACAGATGGCGCTGCGGGCCGGCGCCCCCGAGGACCTGCCGCCGGACGTGGACACGGCCGAGCAGCTCCTGATCGTCCACGACTTCCCGCACGGCTTCGACGACCGGTCCGTCACCCAGTTGCGCTACCTCGCCGACGAGGGACCGGCGGTCGGCGTGCACCTGCTGATGGTCGCCGACCGTGACGAGGCCTCCGCCTACGGGCCGCTGCTCGACCCCCTGTGGCGCTCGCTGATGCGACTGTCGCCGGTCCCCGACAACCACCTGGCCGACCCGTGGGTCCATCACGCCTGGACCTTCACCCCGGACCTGCCCCCGCAGGGCAGCCAGGTCCTCGACCAGGCACTGAACCGCATTTCGGAGGTCCGGCGCAGCACCCGTCCGTGAGTCGGGCAGGCAGGTCACGGACCGTTTCATGACGCGTGTGTGACCTGTCACTGACCCTTTCTTGGGACTTCCTTTACCTTTCCCCGGTTCGGCGGGTACTGTGGGGCACGCGGAGGGGAGTATTCCTGCTACCTGCTACGGCGTACCCGTCAATACGGACCGCGATCGGTCCCGGGGCGCCGGCCCGAGGCCTCCAGGCCATCCGGGTGGAAGAGACCTCCGGCAGCGATGACGCTGACGAAGTGCTGAGCCATCCCGCCGGAGGCGTGTAGACAGTGGACGTTTCATTCAACATCTGGCTGCTGACCATTCTTGGTCTGAGCATCCTGATCGGCGCCGATTTCTTCATCGGCCGCAAGCCCCATGACGTATCCATGAAGGAAGCGGGCATCTGGACGGTCGTCTGGATCGCCCTCGCCGGCCTCTTCGGCCTCGGCCTGCTGTTCTTCGGCAACGGCCAGGCGTCCCAGGAGTTCTTCGCCGGCTTCATCACCGAGAAGTCGCTGAGCGTCGACAACCTCTTCGTCTTCGTCCTGATCATGGCGAAGTTCGCGGTGCCCTCCCAGCTCCAGCAGCGCGTCCTGCTGATCGGCGTACTGATCGCCCTGGTGCTCCGCGCGATCTTCATCGCCGCCGGCGCCGCGATCATCACCAACTTCTCGTGGGTCTTCTACATCTTCGGCGCGTTCCTGATCTACACCGCCTGGAAGCTCATCCAGGAGGCGCGCGGGAACGACGAGGAAGAGGAGTTCGAGGAGAACCGCCTCCTGAAGACCATCGAGAAGAAGTTCGGCGTCGCCGACCGCTACCACGGCACGAAGCTCTTCATCCGGAACAACGGCAAGCGCATCATGACCCCGCTGATGGTCGTCATGCTCGCCATCGGCACCACCGACGTGCTGTTCGCCCTGGACTCGATCCCCGCGATCTTCGGCCTCACCCAGGACCCGTACATCGTCTTCACCGCCAACGCCTTCGCCCTGATGGGTCTGCGCCAGCTGTACTTCCTCATCGGCGGCCTGCTCAAGAAGCTGGTCCACCTCAGCTACGGCCTGTCCGTGATCCTCGGCTTCATCGGCATCAAGCTGGTGCTGCACGCCCTGCACGAGTCCGGACTGCACGTCCCGCAGATCTCCATCCCGGTCTCCCTGGGCGTCATCTGCGGCGTGCTGGTGATCACCACCATCACCAGCCTGATCGCCTCGAAGAAGCAGGCGGCGGCCGAGGCCGCCACCGCCGACTCCAAGTCCATCGACGCCTAGGTCCTGTCGGGGTCGGGAGTCCGTCGACTCACACGGGGGCGGCCGCTTCGGCCGCCCCCGTTCGCGTGCCCCCGGCCGCCTTCGAGCCCCGCTCGGCGAGCACCGTCGGGTTCGTCTCCGGCAGCAGCGCGAAGCAGCCCAGGCTGACCAGGGCGATCACGGTCAGGTACACGGCGACCCCCCAGGGCGGGCCCGAACCGTCCGCCAGCGCGGTCGCCACGATCGGGGTCAGCGCCCCACCCAGCACCCCGCCCAGGTTGTACCCGACGGCCGCCCCCGTGCAGCGGATCCGCGGGGCGTACAGCTCGGGCAGGTACGCGCCCACCACGGCGAACATCGTCACCATGCCCAGCAGCGCCACCACACAGCCCAGGGTCATGAGCAGCGGATCCGCCGTGCGCAGCAGCGCGACGAAGGGGAACATCCACACCGCGCAGAGCGCACAACCGGCCAGGCACAGCGGGCGGCGCCCCCACCGGTCACCGCACAGCGCCACCAGCGGGGTCGCCAGGCCCTTCAGGGCGACCGCCGCCATCACACAGGCCAGCATGACCGTGCGGTCCACCCGCAGGTGCTCGGTGGCGTACGCCAGGGACCAGGTGGTGACCGCGTAGAAGACGGCGTAACCGATCGCCAGCGCCCCGCCGGTCAGCAGCAGCAGCCGCCAGTGATCCCGCACCACCTCGCCGAGCGGGCTGCGCGCCCGGCGGCCGGTCTCGGCGAGCGCGCGGAACTGCGGGGTCTCCTCGACCGAGTGCCGCAGCCACAGCCCGGCCAGCGCCGGCACCGCGGCGGCCCAGAACGGGACCCGCCAGCCCCAGGAGGTGAACTGCGCGTCGGTCAGGGTCGCGGACAGGGTCAGCATCAGGCCGTTCGCCAGCAGGAAGCCCACGGCCGGGCCGGCCTGCGGGAAGCTCGCCCACAGCCCGCGCCGGTGCTCGGGGGCGTGCTCGGCCGTCAGCAGCACGGCGCCGCCCCACTCGCCGCCGAGCCCGAGCCCCTGGAGGAAGCGCAGCAGGAGCAGCAGGAGCGGAGCGGCGATGCCGATGGACGCGTACGACGGCACACAGCCGACCAGCACCGTGGCGAGGCCGGTCAGCAGCAGGGAACCCAGCAGGACGGGACGGCGGCCGTACCGGTCGCCGATGTGGCCGAAGACGGCCGAACCGAGGGGGCGGGCCAGGAAGCCGATGCCGAAGGTGCCGAAGGCGGCGAGGGTTCCGGCGAGCGGCGAGAGGGACGGGAAGAACAGCGGGCCGAGCACCAGGGCGGCGGCCGTGCCGTACACGAAAAAGTCGTAGAACTCGATGGCGGTGCCGGCGAGGGAGGCCGAGGCGAGCCGCAGCATCGAGGGAGGTTCCGAGGAGGGGGCGGGGGAGGGGTCTTGTCGCATGGTGCGGGAACTACCCCACCCCACACCCTCGGGACGTGCGTGCGGCCGTCATCGACCGGAAGGAGTTCACCCCTTCCCGGTGTTGACGGGGCTCCGACCGGCCGCCGACCGGCCGCCGGCGGTCGGCGAACCGCCGCCGGAGGCCGGCCGGCATCCGACGCCGGCCGGCCGGTGGTGATCGCTACCAGCCGCGCTCGCGCCATTCGGCCAGGTGCGGCCGCTCGGTGCCGATCGTGGTGTCGTTGCCGTGCCCCGGGTAGACCCAGGCCTCGTCCGGCAGCCGCTCGAAGAGCTTGTGCTCGACGTCGTCGATCAGCTGCGCGAAGGCCTTCGCGTCACCCGAGGTGTTGCCGACGCCGCCCGGGAAGAGACAGTCGCCGGTGAACACGTGCGGGTGCCCGTGCGGGTCGTCGTAGACCAGCGCGATCGAGCCGGGGGTGTGACCGACCAGGTGCCGCGCGGTCAGCTCGACGCGACCCACCCGGATCGTGTCCCCGTCCCGCACCGGCACGTCCGTGGCGACCGGGATGCCCTCGGCGTCGAAGGCGCCCGCGTACGTGCGCGCGCCGGTGGCCTCGACCACCGCCTGGAGCGCGCCCCAGTGGTCACCGTGCCGGTGGGTGGTGACCACGGACGCGATTCCGCCGTCGCCGATCAGCTGCAGGATCGTCTCCGGCTCGGCGGCCGCGTCGATCAGCAGCTGCTCGTCGGTCGCCCGGCAGCGCAGTACGTAGGCGTTGTTGTTCATCGGGCCCACCGCGACCTTGGAAATCATCAGGTCCGAGAGTTCATGCACGTCGGCCGGACCGCCGACCTTCACCGCTCCGCTGTACGTCATGTGTCGATCCTAGAGCGGCGGGAGAGCGGGGAGGGAGCCGCCGTCCACGGTCAGGTGCGCGCCGAGGTCGCCGCGCCCGGCCAGCCAGCCCAGCAGTTCGGCGCCGGTGCCCGACACGGTGACCGGGGCGCCCTCGCCGCCGGCGATGTGCCAGGTGCGGTCGGGGCCGCCGGACCCGAGCACGAGGGTCACCGGCGGGACCTCCTGACGGCCGGACCAGCGGTCGGCCAGGAACTCGATCTCACGGGCGGTGAACCCGTCCGGGAGGTCGGCGAGCCCGTACCCGATGCCGAGGTCGACGTGGTGCAGCTCGACCTCCACGAGACGGCGGAAGGGGATCCGGGCGGCGGAGTCGGTGACGCCGTTGCGCAGCTCCACGGTCCGGGACCAGTCCTGCGGGAGTTCGGTCGCCGCCTCGTACCGGTCCGCGGAATGCCGGAGGTCCTCCAGCTGTTCCACCAGGGGTCGGCCCGCGTCGCGCTCGATGTCCGCGTCCCGCGCGGTGCCGCTCGCGTACATCGGGCGTCCCTCGACGACGTTCACGAGGGCGTCCGCGTTGCGTGCCAGGTGGGCCAGGACGTGGCCGCGGGTCCACCCGGGGAGAAGTGACTCCTCGGCCAGGGCGGCGTTGTCCAGTTTCGCGGCCGCGGTCAGCAACCGATCGGTGGCCTCACGCAGGGATCGCAGGTCGTGCACATGATCAGTCATGGTTCCGAGCCTAGTGCGGACAAGGCCTCCGCCACACGATCGGGTGAACAGGTCTTGCGCGTGCCGTAAATCGAATGTGCGTGCTATACGCTCGGAAGTCCACTCATCAAGCCCATCGCAGAGGCGCCCCCCATACCCTGGGACGGGGGCCCGTGCCCCCGCTCTCTCAAGAAAGGTGCGGACCGGCGTGACCGACCGTCTCATCGTTCGTGGCGCTCGCGAGCACAACCTGAAGAACGTCTCGCTCGACCTGCCCCGCGACTCCCTCATCGTCTTCACCGGACTCTCCGGGTCGGGCAAGTCCTCC
The DNA here is from genome assembly GCF_041431415.1 of Streptomyces sp. NBC_00513. Classification (GTDB taxonomy): domain Bacteria; phylum Actinomycetota; class Actinomycetes; order Streptomycetales; family Streptomycetaceae; genus Streptomyces. Next base: position 2,235,649 of record NZ_CP107845.1, on the reverse strand, counting down.
TTGGCCTTCGACACGATCTTCGCCGAGGGTCAGCGCCGCTACGTCGAGTCGCTCTCGTCGTACGCCCGCCAGTTCCTCGGCCAGATGGACAAGCCCGACGTCGACTTCATCGAGGGCCTCTCCCCGGCCGTCTCCATCGACCAGAAGTCCACCTCGCGCAACCCGCGCTCGACCGTGGGCACCATCACCGAGGTCTACGACTACCTCCGCCTGCTCTTCGCGCGCATCGGCAAGCCGCACTGTCCCGAGTGCCGACGACCGATCGCGCGGCAGTCGCCGCAGGCGATCGTCGACAAGGTCCTCGCACTGCCCGAGGGCAGCCGCTTCCAGGTCCTGTCGCCGCTGGTGCGCGAGCGCAAGGGCGAGTTCGTCGACCTCTTCGCCGACCTCCAGACCAAGGGGTACAGCCGGGCGCGGGTGGACGGGGAGACCATCCAGCTCTCCGAGCCGCCCACGCTCAAGAAGCAGGAGAAGCACACGATCGAGGTGGTCATCGACCGCCTCACCGTCAAGGACGGGGCCAAGCGCCGGCTCACCGACTCCGTGGAGACCGCCCTCGGGCTCTCCGGCGGCATGGTCATCCTCGACTTCGTCGACCTCGCCGAGGACGACCCCGAGCGTGAGCGGATGTACTCCGAGCACCTCTACTGCCCGTACGACGACCTGTCCTTCGAGGAGCTGGAGCCCCGCTCCTTCTCCTTCAACTCGCCCTTCGGCGCCTGCCCCGAGTGCACCGGCATCGGCACGCGCATGGAGGTCGACCCGGACCTGATCATCCCGGACGAGGAGAAGTCCCTGGACGAGGGCGCGGTCTCCCCGTGGTCCCTCGGACACACCAAGGACTACTTCCAGCGCCTGATCGGCGCACTCGCCGGGGAGCTCGGCTTCCGGACCGACATCCCGTGGGCCGGACTGCCGCTGCGGGCGCGCAAGGCCCTGCTGTACGGCCACAAGACGCAGATCGAGGTCCGCTACCGCAACCGGTACGGGCGCGAGCGGGCGTACACCACCGCCTTCGAGGGCGCCGTGCCGTTCGTCAAGCGGCGGCACGCGGAGTCCGAGAGCGACGCCAGCCGCGAGCGCTTCGAGGGCTACATGCGCGAGGTGCCCTGCCCCACCTGCGAGGGCACCCGCCTCAAGCCGATCGTGCTCGCGGTCACGGTGATGGACAGCTCCATCGCCGACGTCGCCGCGATGTCGATCAGCGAGTGCGCGGACTTCCTGGGCCGGCTGCGGCTCGACGCCCGCGACAAGAAGATCGCCGAGCGGGTCCTGAAGGAGGTCAACGAGCGGCTGCGGTTCCTCGTCGACGTCGGCCTGGACTACCTCTCGCTGAACCGCGCCGCCGGCACCCTCTCGGGCGGCGAGGCCCAGCGCATCCGGCTCGCCACCCAGATCGGCTCCGGCCTGGTGGGCGTGCTGTACGTCCTCGACGAGCCCTCCATCGGCCTGCACCAGCGGGACAACCACCGGCTGATCGAGACGCTGGTGCGGCTGCGCGACATGGGCAACACCCTGATCGTGGTCGAGCACGACGAGGACACCATCAAGGTCGCCGACTGGGTCGTGGACATCGGCCCCGGCGCCGGCGAGCACGGCGGCAAGGTGGTGCACAGCGGCTCGCTCAAGGAACTGCTGAAGAACACCGAGTCGATCACCGGGCAGTATCTGTCGGGCAAGCGGTCCATCCCGCTGCCGGACGTCCGCCGCCCCGTGGACGGCGAGCGCCGGCTGACCGTCCACGGCGCCAAGGAGAACAACCTCCGGGACATCGACGTGTCCTTCCCGCTGGGCGTGCTCACGGCGGTCACGGGCGTCTCGGGCTCCGGCAAGTCCACGCTGGTCAACGACATCCTCTACACCCACCTGGCCCGCGAGCTGAACGGCGCCCGGTCCGTCCCGGGACGGCACACCCGGGTGGACGGGGACGACCTCGTCGACAAGGTCGTGCACGTCGACCAGTCGCCGATCGGTCGGACGCCGAGGTCCAACCCGGCGACGTACACCGGTGTCTTCGACCACGTGCGCCGGCTCTTCGCGGAGACGATGGAGGCGAAGGTGCGCGGCTACCTGCCGGGCCGCTTCTCCTTCAACGTCAAGGGCGGCCGGTGCGAGAACTGCTCCGGCGACGGCACGATCAAGATCGAGATGAACTTCCTGCCGGACGTGTACGTCCCGTGCGAGGTCTGCCACGGCGACCGGTACAACCGGGAGACGCTGGAGGTCCACTACAAGGGCAAGTCCATCGCCGAGGTCCTCGACATGCCGATCGAGGAGGCGCTGCACTTCTTCGAGGCGGTGCCGACGATCGCCCGGCACCTGAAGACCCTGAACGAGGTCGGCCTCGGGTACGTCCGGCTCGGTCAGTCCGCGCCGACGCTGTCGGGCGGCGAGGCGCAGCGCGTGAAGCTGGCGTCCGAGCTGCAGAAGCGGTCGACGGGTCGGACGGTGTACGTCCTGGACGAGCCGACGACCGGCCTGCACTTCGAGGACATCTCGAAGCTGATCAAGGTGCTGTCGGGCCTGGTGGACAAGGGCAACTCGGTGATCGTCATCGAGCACAACCTCGACGTCATCAAGACCGCGGACTGGGTCATCGACATGGGCCCCGAAGGCGGCTACGGCGGCGGCCTGGTCGTCGCCGAGGGCACCCCGGAGCAGGTCGCTTCGGTCGGGGCGAGCCACACCGGCAAGTTCCTGCGCGACATCCTGGGCGCGGACCGGGTCTCCGACGCGGGGTCGGCTCCGGCCCGGTCCGCGGCGAAGAAGCCCGCGGCCAAGAAGACCACCGCCAAGAAGGCGGCTCCGGCGAAGAAGACGGCGGCGGCGGCCAAGAAGACCGCGGCCCCGGCGAAGAAGACGACGAGGGCCCGCAAGGCATAGCTCCCGTCGACGGTCTCGCACCCGGCCGGCGCCTGCGGGCATCGCACGCGCAAGGTCGGGGAGGGGCGCCCGCGTACGACCTCGTACGCGGGCGCCCCTTCGTCCTGCCCGGGCATCGGGCAGGTCGCGGGCGGGCGGCGGACGGCAGGCCGAGGGTGGGTGATCAGGTGGCGATGCCGATCGCGTGGCCGATCGTCGTCGGATCGGTCAGGGTGCTCAGGAGGGCGTCCGCGACGTCCGCGCGGGCGATGGACTTGCCGTCGGGGACGTTGGCGTCGAGGGCCCTGCGGTACGTGCCCGTGCGGGGCCGGTTCAGCAGGCGCGGCGGGCGGACCACCGTCCACTGGACGTCTCCCGCCCTGATCGCCGCCTCCATCACCGCCAGGTCCGCGTACAGGTCCCGCAGCACCCGCCGCAGGATCGGGTAGACCACCACCCGGGTCATGACTCCGTCCCGCGGGTTCGGCGGGCCCAGCGGGGCGGCGCTCACCGCCGACAGGCGTCGCACCCCGGCCCGGTCCATCGCCGAGACGATCGACCGCAGGGCCGGACCCGCGATCGGGGTCAGTCGGGCCTGCTTGTTGTTCGCCGAGCCGAGGGCGGAGATCACCGCGTCCCGGCCCGTGAGGAACGGGAGCAGGGCCTCCTGGTCCGTCAGGTCCCGCACCACGGCCACTTGGAGGCGGTCGTGCGCCGGCACGTCCAGCCGCGCCGGGTCGCGCACGACGGCCGTCACCTCGTGACCCTCGTCGAGTGCCTGCCGGACGACCTCGCGGCCGACTCCGCCCGTGGCCCCGAACACCGTGAGTCTCATTGCGAGCTCCTGCCCCCGTCGATGGTGGGTGAGTATTCACTCACCCCCGTTTCCACTAGAGTGAGTGAATGCTCACCCCCACGTCAAGCCGCCCCACCCCGGAGCGTCTGCTGGACGCCGCCGAGACGCTGATGCGCACCACAGGGCTGGCCAACGCCACCACCAAGGCCATCGCCCGCGAGGCCGGCTGCTCGGAAGCCGCGCTGTACAAGTACTTCGCGAACAAGGAAGAGCTGTTCGTCCGAGTCCTCATGGAGCGCAGGCCCAACGCCGCCGCGCTCATGGCCGCGCTGACCACCGACCCGGGGGAGCAGCCGGTCGAGGCCCGACTGGCCGAGATCGCCCGACACGCCTCGCTCTTCTACGCCGACGCCATGCCCATGGCGGCCTCGCTCTTCGCGGACCCCGCCCTGCTCGTGCGGCACCGCGAAGGCGTACGCGAGATCGGCGCCGGACCGCACGTGATGCTCGACGCCCTCACCGGCCACCTGGCGCGCGAGCGTGACCGAGGGCGGCTGCGCCCCGACGTCGACCCCGGAGCGGCAGCCGCCCTGTTGCTCGGCGCCTGCTTCCAGCGGGCCTTCTTCCTGCACTTCTCCGGAGCCGACGTGGTACGGCCGGTCGAGGAGTTCGCCCCGGGCCTGGCCCGCACGGTCTGGGCGGCGCTGCGCTGAGACGAAGCCGTGCCGTGCCGCGCCGGGGCGTCCCCGGGGCGCGGTCGTGCCGAGGCGTCCCGCGCAGCGCTCGGGCCCGCCGTGCCGATGCGTCCCGCGCTGAGCCGATGAGCCGAGGCGTCCCGCACCGCGCCGAGGCGCCCCCGCACCGTGCCGAGCGTCCTGCGCCGCGCTGAGGCCCGCCGTGCCGAGGCGTCCCGCGCTGCGCTCGGGCCCGCCGTGGTGGGGCGTTCCGCGCGGCGCCGGACCCTGCGGCCCCGCGACCCGTCGACCCGTCGACCCCCCGCCGTCGGGTCAGAGTTCGGTGGCGTACGGCGGCTCCGCGCCCGCACGGGTGCAGGTCACCGCCGCCGCGCGGGCGGCGTACGCCAGTACCTCCGGCCAGTCCACCGGCCCGGGCCGCCCGGTCAGTCGGTGCAGCAGCGCCGCGTTGACGGTGTCACCCGCGCCGATCGTGTCCACGACAGGCACCCGCAGACCGGGCGCGGAATGCTCCGCGCCCTCGCGCGTCCACACCGTCAGACCCGCCCCGCCCCGGGTGAGCACCACGGCCGACGGTCCGGCCGCCAGCCAGTCGGCGACCCGGCCGCCCAGCCACGCCGCGTCCTCCTCGGAGAGCTTGAGGATCGACACGTGGGGGAGCCGGCGCAGGAAGCGGTCCCGGTAGGCGTCCGCGTCCGGGATCAGCGCCGGGCGGATGTTCGGGTCCATCAGGGTCGTCAGCCCGCGTCCCGACTCGCGGCGCAACAGGGCGTCGTAGGCGCTCGCCCCGGGCTCCAGTACCAGGGAGCAGGTGCCGAGCGCGAGGGCCCGTGCGCCGGGCGGCAGGGCGGGCGGCAGGGTGAACAGCCGGTCGGCGGTGCCCTCGGTGTGGAAGACGTAGGCCGCCGAGCCGTCCGGGGCCAGCGACGGCACGGCCAGCGTGGTCGGTTCGGGGCCGCGCTGGACCAGCGAGAGGTCCACCCCGGCGGCCCGCAGGCCGTCCAGCAGCGAGACGCCGAAGCCGTCCGTCGACACCCGGGAGCAGAAGGCGACATCGGCGCCGAGCCGGCCCAGCGCGAGCGCCGTGTTGTACGGTCCGCCGCCCGCGCGGGGCAGCAGGGCGCCCGGCGGCTCCGCGACGGGCACCAGGTCGATCAGGGCTTCTCCACCGACGACGATCACGCGGGGGAAGGTACCCCATCGGGCGCGGGTATCGTCGGGTGGGCCGAACCCCACGCCGAACCCCATGCCCACCTCACGTCCAACCCCATGCCCACCTCACGTTCAACCCCACGCCGAATCCCGGGAGAGTTCCATGTCCGCGTCGCAGTCCGCCGCCCGCCGTACCGTGCTCAAGGGCGCGGCCGCGCTCGCCGGGGCCGCGGGCGCCGGAGTGACCCTGGCGGCCTGTTCCACCGAGACCAACAGCGCAGGCGGTTCCCCGGCGGTCCCGACGGAGCCGGTCGAACTGGGTGCGGCGAGCGAGGTCCCGGTCGGCGGCTCGAAGCTGTTCCGCGAGCGCAAGCTCGTCGTCAGCTGCCCGGCGGAGGGTCGGTACAAGGCGTTCAGCGCCCAGTGCACCCATGCCGGATGCGTCCTCGACAAGATCGTCGAGGGTGAGGGCAACTGCCCCTGCCACGGCAGCCGCTTCGACGTGGCCACCGGCAAGGTGCTGCGGGGCCCGGCCTCCGCCCCGCTGCCCGAGGTCCCCGTGAAGGTCGAGGGTGGCCGGCTCGTCGCCGGCTGAACCCGCCCCGCAACGGACGGGAGCCACGGGGAGCGGCGCACGCGGCTACTCCCAGTCCCAGGCGATGCCCAGGATCCCGCGCCGCACCCCTTCCTCCAGCAGGTGCACGGCCCGGTGCCTACCGCTCGGCGTCAGATCCGTCAGGCCGTCGCGGCGTGCCCCCGGGCCGCTGCGACTGAACCGCCGGCAGCGCACGGGCAGGGCCGCCTCGTCGAAGCGGACCTGGAGCATGTACTGGCCGCCGGTGTAGCTGAAGCCGCGTACGTACTCGGTGCACCGGCCGCCCGTGCCGTCCTCGAAGCCGTAGCCGAAGACGTACGTGTCGCCCGCGCGGAGCCGTGCGTCGAAGAGCAGTTCGGCGACCACCACCTCCGCCTCGCGGTGCCACCGCACCCGCCCCGTCCGGCAGTTCTCCTCCGCCCGCACCCGGACCCGGGCGGGGTCGCAGCCGGGATCGCCGTGGTGGACGGCGAGGTACCGGTCGACCCCGTCGCGGTGGGCACGCACCACGTGCTGCGACACCCGGCCCACCAACTCGCCGGCGGCGCCGATCCGCACCCGCTCGTGGTGGCCGACCGTGTGCAGACCGCCGTCCGAGGGCAGCTCCATCGAGGCCAACAGCTCCTCCACGGCGGCGCCCACGCTGACCAGGGAGCGGTACGAGCGACCCGGCGGGCGAATCGATTCCGCTGAGGCGCCCTCCGGTGTGTCCAGCAGACGTGACAGGGTTCCCCCGGGCAGTTCCAGGATCTCCTCCAGCGCCCGCACGGCCCTCAGGGACTCGGCGCGCCGGGGGCGGCGCGCGCCCTGCTGCCAGTAACTGAGGCTCGTCACGCCGAGCTTGATGCCCCGCGCGGCGAGCCGGTGCTGTACCCGGTGCAGGGGAAGGCCGCGGGCCGTCAGCGCGGCCCGCAGTGCGAGGTGGAAGGGGCCCGCGCGCAACAGTCGCGGCAGGTCGTGGGCACTGTCCGCGGTCGTCCGCATGGCGGAAACCTCCTGTGAACGTTCACGCGCCACGGGGCGGGAGACCGCGTCCGGGACGCCCGGGATTCAGGTGGGCCCTGGTGAGCGCGGGTGGACGGAGGGCGGCCGTTCACATTCCGGTTGCCCCGTTCACACGGCGATGTCACCGCGTATTGAAGCGTGTTGACCTGATCGCGACAACACCCCGATGCTCCTCCACAGCGTCCGGACGCGCTCCTCCGATCCCCACTCTCCACCACGGGAGGAACGCGATGCGCAAGCCCAACCGGCGGCTGTCCCCGGCCGCCCTCCTCATCGCCCTGCTCTTCGTCCTGTCCACCGGCACCGGCACCGCCACCGCCGTCGACGCCGGCACGGACTCCGCTCTCGCCTCCAAGCGCCTGAACATCACCATGCAGGCCCAACAGAAGACCAACTGGTGCTGGGCCGCGGGCGGCAACACGATCGCGACCTGGTTCGGTCGCTCCTACAGCCAGAACCAGTTCTGCAACGCCGCCTTCAACCGTCAACAGGGCACCGAATGCCCCAACAACCAGGCCACCCTGGGCAACGTCCAGACCGGTCTGCGCTGGGCCGGGGTCAACCCCGGCTCCTACGTGACCGGCTGGCTCCAGTACTCCACCGTCCAGACCGAGATCAACGCCGGCCGACCCGTGGAGACCCGCATCCAGTGGTCCAACGGCGGTGGCCACATGCACGTGATCCACGGCTACGACACCGCGAACAGCTGGGTCTACTGGGGCGACCCGTGGCCCTCCAGCGACCGCTACAACTGGGCCTCCCACGCCTGGTACGTCGACAACGACACCTTCTCCTGGACCCACTCCCTCTACCGGATCGGAGCGTGACGCCGTGACCGCCGTACCCCTGCGCGCCGCCGCCGTCGCGGTCCTCGCCGGTGCCTGCCTGCTCCTGTCCCCGCAGGCCCAGGCGTCCCCCGTACCGCAGCCCCCGTCCGCCGGGGCCGACGTCCGGGCGGCCGCCCGACAGGCGGCCGTCGCCCCCGACACCCTGGCCACACTCGCCCGGTTCTTCGCCCGGGAGGGCAGGGTCGGCCTCGCCGAGGCCAAGCCCCGCATCGAGGGCGAGACGATCCCCGTCCACCACCTCTCCCCGGACTTCGTCGCCGGCAAGGCGGGGGCACCCGTGGCCCGCCTGGAATTCCTCGCGAGCGAGGCCGTCTCCTCCGACGGACAGCGGGCCGCCCTGTGGACCGCCCGGACACCCGCCGGCTGGCAGGTCGTGAACATCGCCACCGGCGACGACGAGTTCCGCTACGCCGGACTCGGGGCGGAGAAACTGCCCGGCGGCACCGTGTTCCGCGAGCCGCAGATCGACGCCTGGTACGTGGCCCGGGGCGATCGGGTGCTGCCGCTCGACGAGGACGCGACACGCGCCGTGGGGGCCGCCGGGACGAGCCTGGCCGGCTACCGGACACGCGTCGCCAAGGCCTACGGCGACAAACTCCCCGGCTCCGCCTACGCCAGGGACGGCCGCGCCGGCGGCTACGCCGAACCCGCCGCGGCGACGGCGGCCCGCCCCACCGAGCCCTCCCCGACCCCGTCCCCGGCCTCGCCGACGGTCGGAGCGGCCGGGGCCGCCGGGGCGCTCGCGCTGGGCGGCGCCGGGATCCTGCTCCTGCGCCGCCGCACGGTCCGCCCGTAAGGGAGGCCCGCGTGTCCCGGCCCTCCGCCAGGGGGCCGGGCCACGCGGGTCCGGGCGGCGCCCCTCCCCGGGCGCCGCCCGGACACCGTCGCGCCGAAGGGCCGCGACCGGGCCGGCCCCCGGCAACGAGGGCCGGTGCCGGGGGACCGTTGTCGGCCGCCGCCAGTAGGGTGGTTGGCATGGCCGACCCTTCCAGCTACCGCCCCAAGCCGGGGCAGATCCCCGACTCCCCGGGGGTCTACAAGTTCCGCGACGAGCACCGCCGGGTGATCTACGTCGGGAAGGCCAAAAGCCTGCGGCAACGCCTGGCCAGCTACTTCCAGGACGTCGCGAACCTGCACCCGCGCACCGCCACGATGGTCACGACCGCCGCCTCCGTCGAGTGGACCGTGGTGTCCACCGAGGTCGAGGCGCTCCAGCTGGAGTACTCCTGGATCAAGGAGTACGACCCCCGGTTCAACGTGAAGTACCGGGACGACAAGAGCTACCCCTCCCTCGCCGTCACCATGAACGAGGAGTACCCCCGGGTCCAGGTCATGCGCGGGCCCAAGAAGAAGGGCGTGCGCTACTTCGGCCCGTACGGGCACGCCTGGGCCATCCGCGAGACGGTCGACCTGATGCTGCGCGTCTTCCCCGTGCGCACCTGCTCCGCCGGAGTGTTCAAGCGATCCGCGCAGATCGGCCGACCCTGCCTGCTCGGCTACATCGGCAAGTGCTCCGCGCCCTGCGTGGGCCGGGTCACCCCCGACGAGCACCGCGAACTGGCCGAGGACTTCTGCGACTTCATGGCCGGCCGCACCGGCACCTACCTCACCCGCCTCGAACAGCAGATGCACGAGGCCGCCGAGGACATGGAGTACGAGAAGGCCGCCCGGCTGCGCGACGACATGGGGGCCCTGCGCCGCGCCATGGAGAAGAACGCCGTCGTGCTCGCCGACGCCACCGACGCCGACCTCGTCGCCGTCGCGGAGGACGAGCTCGAAGCCGCCGTGCAGATCTTCCACGTACGCGGTGGCCGGGTCCGCGGCCAGCGCGGCTGGGTCACCGACAAGGTCGAGGCCGTCGACACCGCCGGCCTCGTCGAGCACGCGCTCCAGCAGCTGTACGGGGAGGAGAAGGGCGAGGCCGTCCCCAAGGAGGTGCTGGTCCCGGCGCTGCCCGAGGACACGGCGGCGCTGGCCGAGTGGCTGGCCGAGCGGCGCGGCTCCCAGGTGAGCCTGCGCATCCCGCAGCGCGGGGACAAGAAGGCCCTCATGGAGACCGTCCACCGCAACGCCGTGCAGTCCCTCGCCCTGCACAAGACCAAGCGCGCCGGCGACCTGACCACCCGCTCCCGGGCCCTGGAGGAGATCGCCGAGGCCCTGGAGCTGGACGGCGCTCCGCTGCGCATCGAGTGCTTCGACATCTCGCACCTCCAGGGTGACGACGTCGTGGCCTCGATGGTGGTCTTCGAGGACGGGCTCGCGCGCAAGAGCGAGTACCGGCGCTTCCAGATCAAATCGTTCGAGGGACAGGACGACGTCCGTTCCATGCACGAGGTGGTCTCGCGGCGCTTCCGCCGCTACCTCCAGGAGAAGCTGAAGACGGGGGAGTGGTCCCCCGAGGACGCCGAGGACGGCGAGGTCCCGGCCGAGGACGACGGCAGGCCGAAGCGGTTCGCCTACCCGCCGCAGCTCGTGGTGGTCGACGGCGGGCAACCGCAGGTCGCCGCCGCCAAGCGGGCCCTGGAGGAGCTGGGCGTCGACGACGTCGCCGTGTGCGGCCTGGCCAAGCGGCTGGAGGAGGTGTGGCTGCCCGGCGAGGACGACCCCGTCGTGCTGCCCCGCACCAGCGAGGGCCTGTACCTGCTCCAGCGGGTCCGTGACGAAGCCCACCGGTTCGCCATCCAGTACCAGCGCAGCAAGCGCGGCAAGCGTCTGAAATCGAGCCCGTTGGACGACGTGCCCGGACTCGGCGAGAGCCGCAAACAAGCCCTCGTCAAGCACTTCGGTTCGGTGAAGAAGCTGAGACAGGCGACAATCGACCAGATCTGCGAGGTCCCGGGCATAGGTCCCAAGACGGCCGAGACCGTGGCCGCGGCCCTCGCCCACGCGGTTCCCGCCGGTCCTGCCGTCAACACGGCGACAGGAGAGATCATGGAAGACGAGACCCCCGCGCCCGCGGGAGCATCGTCCGAACGGGGGACCGAGCAATGACCGAGCACGAGACCACGCACGACCGAGACGGAGCACAGGTGAGTACGGGCACGACAGTGGAGCCCGGCGAGGCCGCCGAGGCGGCCATCCCCGAGCTGGTGATCATCTCCGGGATGTCCGGAGCCGGCCGCAGCACCGCGGCGAAGTGCCTGGAGGACCTCGGCTGGTTCGTCGTCGACAACCTCCCCCCGGCGCTGATCCCCACCATGGTGGAGCTCGGCGCCCGCTCGCAGGGCAACGTGGCGCGCATCGCCGTCGTCGTCGACGTCCGCGGCCGGCAGTTCTTCGACGCGCTCCGCGAGTCCCTGGCCGACCTCGAAGGCAAGGGCGTCACCCGGCGCATCGTCTTCCTGGAGTCCTCCGACGACGCGCTGGTCCGCCGCTTCGAGTCGGTCCGCCGCCCGCACCCCCTCCAGGGCGACGGCCGCATCACCGACGGCATCGCCGCCGAGCGCGACCTGCTGCGCGAGCTGCGCGGCGACGCCGACCTGGTCATCGACACCTCCAGCCTGAACGTGCACGAACTGCGCGCCAAGATGGACGCCCAGTTCGCCGGCGACGAGGAGCCCGAGCTGCGGGCCACCGTCATGTCCTTCGGCTACAAGTACGGCCTCCCCGTCGACGCCGACCTCGTCGTCGACTGCCGGTTCATCCCCAACCCGCACTGGGTCCCGGAACTGCGCCCCTTCACCGGGCTCAACGAGGAGGTGTCGGGCTACGTCTTCAGCCAGCCCGGCGCCAAGGAGTTCCTCGACCGGTACACCGAGCTGCTCCAGCTCATCGCCACCGGCTACCGCCGCGAGGGCAAGCGCTACGTGACCATCGCGGTCGGCTGCACCGGCGGCAAGCACCGCAGCGTGGCCATGTCCGAGAAGCTCGCCGCCCGCCTCGCCTCCGAGGGAGTCGAGACCGTCGTAGTGCACCGGGACATGGGGCGCGAGTGACCGGACGGAGTCTGAGACTGCGCCGCCTGCGCCGTCTCACCCCCGGGCGGGGCGAGGACGGCGCCGGCCGTCGCCGCGGCGCCACGCCGAAGGTGGTCGCGCTCGGCGGCGGCCAGGGCCTGTCGGCCTCCCTCGCCGCCCTGCGACGGATCACCGGCGACCTCACCGCCGTGGTCACCGTCGCCGACGACGGCGGCTCCAGCGGCCGGCTCCGGGAGGAGCTCGGCGTGCTGCCGCCCGGCGACCTGCGCAAGGCGCTGGCCGCGCTGTGCGGCGACGACGAATGGGGCCAGACCTGGGCCCGGGTCATCCAGCACCGGTTCCAGTCCCGCGGCGACCTGCACGAGCACGCCGTCGGCAACCTGCTGATCGTCGCCCTGTGGGAACAGCTCGGCGACCCCGTCCAGGCACTCGACCTGGTCGGCAAGCTGCTGGGCGCCCAGGGTCGGGTACTGCCGATGTCGGCGGTGCCCCTGGAACTCCAGGCGCTGGTCAAGGGGCACGATCCGACCCGCCCGGACGACGTGGACACCGTCCGCGGGCAGGCCACCGTGGCCCTCACCCCGGGCGAGGTGCTCTCCGTACAGGTCGTGCCCGGCGACCCGCCGGCCGTGCCGGAGGCCGTCGCGGCCGTGCTCGACGCCGACTGGGTGGTGCTCGGACCGGGGTCGTGGTTCTCCTCCGTGATCCCGCACCTGCTGGTGCCCGAACTGCTCGACGCGCTCATCGAGACGAAGGCCCGAAGAGTCCTCTCGCTGAACCTCGCGCCGCAACCCGGGGAAACAGAGGGCTTCTCTCCGCAGCGTCATTTGGAGGTTTTGGCCCGACACGCCCCTAAACTCGCCCTGGACGTGGTGCTGGCCGACGAGGCCGCCGTGCCCGACCGCGAGTCCCTCTCCGATGCCGCGAAACGGTTCGGTGCCGCGGTCGAGCTGGCGCCGGTTGCCAGGCAGGACGGCTCTCCGAAGCACGACCCGGAGCTGCTGGCCGCCGCGTACGACCGTATTTTTCGGATGCATGGAAGGATCGGCCCATGGCGATGACGCCTGCGGTGAAGGACGAGATCTCTCGCCTGCCCGTCACCCGGACCTGCTGCAGGAAGGCCGAGGTCTCGGCGATCCTCCGGTTCGCCGGTGGCCTGCACCTGGTGAGCGGCCGCATCGTCATCGAGGCGGAGCTGGACACGGGGGTCGCCGCCCGGAGACTGCGCAAGGACATCCTGGAGATCTTCGGCCATTCCTCGGACCTCGTCGTGATGGCTCCCGGCGGACTGCGCCGCGGCAGCCGCTTCGTCGTGCGCGTCGTCGCCGGCGGGGACCAGCTGGCACGCCAGACGGGCCTCGTGGACGGCCGGGGGCGCCCCATCCGGGGCCTCCCGCCCCAGGTGGTCTCCGGGGCCACCTGCGACGCGGAGGCGGCCTGGCGCGGTGCCTTCCTGGCCCACGGCTCCCTCACCGAGCCGGGTCGGTCGTCCTCCCTGGAGGTCACCTGCCCCGGTCCGGAGGCCGCCCTGGCCCTGGTGGGCGCCGCCCGCAGGCTCTCCATCGCCGCCAAGGCGCGCGAGGTCCGCGGTGTCGACCGGGTCGTCGTCCGCGACGGCGACGCGATCGGTGCCCTGCTCACCCGACTGGGTGCGCACGACTCGGTACTGGCCTGGGAGGAGCGGCGGATGCGGCGCGAGGTCCGCGCCACCGCCAACCGCCTGGCCAACTTCGACGACGCCAACCTGCGCCGCTCCGCCCGCGCCGCGGTGGCCGCCGGAGCCCGGGTGCAGCGCGCGCTGGAGATCCTCGGCGAGGAGGTCCCCGAGCACCTCGCGGCCGCCGGCCGGCTGCGCATGGAGCACAAGCAGGCCTCCCTGGAGGAGCTGGGCGCGCTCGCCGACCCGCCCTTGACCAAGGACGCGGTCGCCGGCCGGATCCGTCGCCTGCTGGCGATGGCCGACAAGCGTGCCCAGGACCTGGGCATCCCGGGCACCGAGTCGAACCTCGACCTCAGCGAGGAACTGGCCGACAACATGGCCGGCTGACCCTCGCGACGACGCGAGAACCCACCGTGGTCCCAAGGTGCCCGCACGAGTGAATCGTGCGGGCACCTTTCGGCACGCCCCATTGACATGGGCATGGGCGGTCGTGAGCCTGTCGTCCGAACGCTTTCGTGGCAGACGACGCCCAGGGGGGCACATGAGGCACCGCGCGAGATCGATCCTCGCCGCAAGCGCACTCGTCTTCGGAACCACACTGGCCGCACTACCCGTCGCGGCCCAGGCGCAGCCCACCGCGGAGGACGGATCCGCCGCCTCCGACGAGGTGCGGGTCTACGACGCGGACATCACCCGCGAACAGGTGCCGCTCGTCCTCGCTGCCGGCCAGGACGCCCACGAGCTCACCGAACGGGCCCCCGAGCACGGGACCGCCAAGGTCGAGCTGTTCCTGACCGCCGGCCAGGCGAAGGAACTCGCGGCCCGCGGCGTGAAGCCGGTCGAACGCAGGACCGCCGCCGGCGCGACGGCCCGCGCGAAGGCCGCCGGCGACGGGGTGTTCCGCCCGTACAGCGGCAAGGGGGGCCTCCAGGAGGAGATCCTGCGCACCGCGCGGGAGAACCCGGCGCTCACCAAGGTCGTCTCCATCGGCAAGACCGTCCAGGGCAAGGACATCCTCGCCCTCAAGGTCACCAAGAACGCCAAGAAGGCCAAGGACGGCGACAAGCCCGCCGTCCTGTACATGTCGAACCAGCACGCCCGCGAGTGGATCACCCCCGAGATGACCCGGCGGCTGATGCACCAGACCCTCGACGGCTACGGCAAGGACGCCCGGATCACCAGGCTGGTCGACTCCACCGAGCTGTGGTTCCTGCTCTCCGCCAACCCGGACGGCTACGACCACACCTTCACCGCCGACTCCGCCCGCCTGTGGCGCAAGAACCTGCGCGACAACAACGGCGACGGAAAGATCACGGCCGGCGACGGCGTCGACCTCAACCGCAACTTCGCCTACAAGTGGGGCTACGACAACGAGGGTTCCTCGCCGAACCAGGCGAGCGAGACCTACCGCGGCCCCAAGGCCGGCTCCGAGCCCGAGACCGCGGCGCTCGACCGGTTCGAGAAGCGCATCGGCTTCGAGTACGCCATCAACTACCACTCCGCGTCCGAACTGCTCCTCTACGGAGTCGGCTGGCAGGTGGCCACCCCGACGCCCGACGACGTCGCGTACAAGGCGCTCGCCGGGACCCCCGAGAACCCGGCCGTCCCCGGCTACTACCCGCAGCTCTCCTCCGAGCTGTACACCACGAACGGCGAGGCCGACGGACACGCCGCCAACGCCAACGGCGTCATGATGTTCACGCCGGAGATGACCACCTGCCAGACGGCCTCCGCGAGCGACCCGAACGACCAATGGAAGCCCGAGGACTGCGCCTCCGGATTCAACTTCCCCGATGACGAGAAGCTGATCCAGGCCGAGTTCGCCAAGAACGTCCCCTTCGCGCTCGCCGTCGGCGAGAGCGCCGCACGCCCGGACCAGCCGGCGTCCTCCGTCGGCCTGAAGGCCGCCGACTTCACCGTGGACCCGTTCACCACCTCCTACGGAGCCCGCGGCGAGGACCAGACGGTCGCCGTCACCGCCCGCAAGGCGCTCAAGGACAAGGAACTCAACTTCCGGATCAACGGCGGTCGCACCCACGACGAGGACCTCAAGGCCTGGAAGGGCGGCGAGACCTACGGCGGCGAGGACAACAACTGGTTCGACGAGTACCGGGCGAAGGTCGACGGCGCCAGGCCCGGCGACAAGGTCGAGGTCTGGTTCACCGGCCGCGACCGCTCCGGCAAGCGGGTCTCCAGCGAGCACTTCACGTACACCGTGGCCGAGCGGCCCCGGGCGGACGTCCTGGTGATCGCCGAGGAGGGCGCCCCGGCACAGCACGCGCGGACGTACGTCGACGCGCTGCGCGCCAACGGGCGCTCCGCCGCCGTCTGGGACGTCGCCGTCCAGGGCGCCCCGCACCCCCTCGGAGTCCTCTCGCACTTCCGCACGGCCGTCCACTACACGGGAGCCAAGGGCCCCGGCGGTGACACCCAGCTGGCGATCCGCGACTTCCTCAACGAGGGCGGCAAGCTGATCGAGGCCGGCGAACTGGCCGGCGGCAACGCCCAGGTCGGCCCCGCCGTCACCAACGACTTCAGCCAGTACTGGCTCGGCGCCTACGGCCGGGCCGGCGTGAGCGCCCCCACCGGCTTCACCGGGGCCGGCGGCCTCGCCGGGGCCGCGGGCGGACTCGGGGACGCGGCGGGCAACCCGCTGAACGCGCCCGGCTCCTACACCGTCACCTCGGACACCCTGCCGGCCGCGCAGTTCCCGCGGTTCAAGAGCGCCCAGGCGGGCCAGTACGCCGGGGTCGTCAACCCGTACGCCCCCCACGCCGGCGCCGGCATGGCCTCGGCCCTGCACACGGACGACGACTGGAAGCGGCTGACCCGGACCGTGGACCTCACCAAGGTCTCCGCCGCCGACAAGCCGGCCCTGCGGATGGCCCTGAACTGGAACACCGAGGAGGGCTACGACCACGCCGCCCTGGAGGCCCGCACGGCCGGCGGGGAAGACTGGACGACCCTGCCCGAGGCGAGCGGTCTGACCAGCGCCGAGGTCCCGACCGAGTGCGAGGGCGGGTTCCTGCTGAACGGCCACCCGTTCCTGCGCCACTACCTGACGCTCGACGGCGGCGGCTGCGCCCCGCAGGGCACCAGCGGGGCGTGGAACAGCTTCACCGGATCCTCCGGCGGCTGGAAGCAGGTCTCCTTCGACCTGAGCGCGTACGCCGGCAAGACCGTCGAGGTCTCGCTGTCGTACGTCACCGACCCGGGATCGGGCGGCCGCGGCGTCTTCGCGGACGAGGCGCGGCTGAACGTGGCCGGAGCGGACCAGGCCGTCGAGGGCTTCGAGACCTCGCTGGGCGCCTGGAGCGCCGGGCCCGCACCTGCCGGAAGTCCCGACGTTCCGGGCGATTGGTCCCGGTCCGGGGAGCTGTTCAAGTCCTACGCGGCGGTGACTACGCGTGACACCGTACTGGTCGGTTTCGGCCTGGAACACCTGCCGACCGCGAAGGACCGAGCCGTACTCGTCGGTAAGGCGCTCCGTTCACTGAACCACTGAGCCGCACCCCTCCCGCCGCTCACTTTGAGTGACGGGGGCCAAGGTCCCGGAGGTCCCGCGCCGGCGCTTGCGGCGCAGGACCTCCCTGGCGGACAAGGGTGTGTCAGTCCCCGGCCGATGTCACTCCCAAGCTCACGGAGAGGTAGGGTCGTAAGCGGTCGGGGACATCCCATACAGCTCGCCGGCGGACAGGCCGGCGCACCAACGAGGAGATCGGTTCGTGACGATCCGCGTAGGCATCAACGGTTTTGGCCGAATTGGCCGCAACTACTTCCGTGCGCTCCTGGAGCAGGGAGCGGACATCGAGATCGTCGGTGTCAACGACCTGACTGACAATGCCACCCTGGTGCACCTGCTCAAGTACGACACCATCCTGGGCCGCCTCAAGCACGAGGTCTCCCACACCGCCGACACCATCACGGTGGGCGGCAACACCTTCAAGACCTTCGCCGAGCGCGACCCCGCGAACCTCCCCTGGGGCGAGCTGGGTGCCGACATCGTCATCGAGTCGACCGGCATCTTCACGAAGAAGGCCGACGCCGCCAAGCACATCGCGGCCGGCGCGAAGAAGGTCCTCATCTCGGCTCCGGCCAAGGACGAGGACATCACGATCGTGATGGGCGTCAACCAGGACAAGTACGACGCGGCCAACCACCACGTCATCTCCAACGCCTCCTGCACCACCAACTGCGTGGCGCCGATGGCCAAGGTCCTCCTGGAGAACTTCGGCATCGTCAAGGGCATGATGACGACGGTCCACGCGTACACGAACGACCAGCGCATCCTGGACTTCCCGCACTCGGACCTGCGTCGCGCCCGCGCCGCCGCCGAGAACATCATCCCGACCACCACGGGTGCCGCCAAGGCCACCGCGCTGGTCATCCCGGAGCTGGCGGGCAAGCTCGACGGCATCGCGATGCGCGTCCCGGTCCCCACGGGTTCCGTGACCGACCTGGTCATCGAGCTGGAGCGCGAGGTCACCAAGGACGAGGTCAACGCCGCGTTCCAGAAGGCCGCCGAGGGTCAGCTCAAGGGCATCCTGGACTACACCGAGGACGCGATCGTCTCCTCCGACATCGTGAACTGGCCGTACTCCTGCACCTTCGACTCCTCCCTGACCATGGTCCAGGGCAAGCAGGTCAAGGTCATCGGCTGGTACGACAACGAGTGGGGCTACTCCAACCGCCTCGTCGACCTGACCGTGTTCGTCGGCGAGCGGCTCTAAGGGTCATCAAGGTTTCAGGGCAAGGCACCACGATGTAGGCACAGGGCTCGGGCAGCGCGATGAAGCGCTGTGCGGGCCCTGTGGCTTGCCTCGTCCCTCTCGCCCCGCACGGGCACAAGGCCCTGCGTGGGGAAAAGGAGCAGAAAGACACATGAAGACGATCGACGAACTTCTCGCCGAGGGCGTCTCCGGCAAGCGGGTCTTCGTCCGGGCCGACCTCAACGTGCCGCTGGCCGAAGGCAAGATCACCGACGACGGCCGCATCCGCGCCGTCCAGCCGACCATCGCGAAGCTCGCCGAAGCCGGCGCCCGCGTGGTCGTGGCCTCGCACCTGGGCCGCCCCAAGGGCGCCCCGGACCCGGCCTTCTCGCTGGCCCCGGCCGCGGTCCGCCTCGGCGAACTGCTCGGCAAGAACGTCGCGTTCGCCACGGACACCGTCGGCGCCTCCGCCAAGGAGACCGTCGCGGCGCTCGCCGACGGCGAGGTCGCCCTCATCGAGAACCTGCGCTTCAACGCCGGCGAGACCTCGAAGGACGACGCCGAGCGCGGCGCCTTCGCGGACCGGCTCGCCGAACTCGCCGACATCTACGTCGGCGACGGCTTCGGCGCCGTGCACCGCAAGCACGCCTCGGTCTTCGACCTCCCCGCGCGCCTGCCGCACGCGGTCGGCTACCTCATCGCCGCCGAGATCGACGTCCTGAAGAAGCTGACCGCCGAGGTCAAGCGTCCGTACGTGGTCATCCTCGGCGGCGCCAAGGTCTCCGACAAGCTCGCCGTCATCGACGAGCTGCTCGGCAAGGCCGACCGCCTCCTCATCGGCGGCGGCATGGCCTACACCTTCCTCCACGCCAAGGGCTACGAGGTCGGCATCTCCCTGCTCCAGAAGGACCAGGTGGACGTCGTCAAGGAGTACATGGAGCGCGCCGAGGCCAACGGCGTGGAGCTGGTCCTCCCCGTCGACATCCTCGCCTCCACGGACTTCCCCGACCTCAAGGGCAAGACCCCCGCGGAGTTCATCACCGTCGACGCGGACAAGATCCCCGCCGACAAGGAGGGTCTGGACATCGGTCCCAAGACCCGCGAGCTGTACGCGTCGAAGATCGCCGACGCGGAGACCGTCTTCTGGAACGGTCCCGTGGGCGTCTTCGAGCACCCCGACTACGCCGGCGGCACCCGCGCCATCGCGCAGGCCCTCGTCGACAGCGACGCGTTCACCGTGGTCGGGGGCGGGGACTCCGCCGCCGCCGTGCGCACGCTCGGCTTCGACGAGAACGCTTTCGGCCACATCTCGACCGGTGGCGGCGCCTCCCTCGAATACCTCGAGGGCAAGACGCTCCCCGGCATCGCCGCACTGGAGGTCTGAACCAAAGTGACTTCGCGTACCCCGCTGATGGCGGGCAACTGGAAGATGAACCTCAACCACCTCGAGGCCATCGCGCACGTCCAGAAGCTCGCGTTCGCCCTGGCCGACAAGGACTACGACGCCGTCGAGGTCGCGGTGCTGCCGCCCTTCGTCGACCTGCGTTCGGTCCAGACCCTGGTCGACGGCGACAAGCTGAAGATCAAGTACGGCGCCCAGGACATCTCGGCGCACGACTCCGGTGCCTACACCGGCGAGATCTCCGGCCCCATGCTCTCGAAGCTGAAGTGCGCGTTCGTGGCCGTCGGCCACAGCGAGCGCCGCCAGTACCACGGCGAGAACGACGAGATCTGCAACGCCAAGGTCAAGGCCGCCTTCAAGCACGGGATCACGCCGATCCTCTGCGTCGGCGAGGGCCTCGACGTCCGCAAGGCCGGCGAGCAGGTCCCGCACACGCTGGCCCAGGTCGACGGCGGACTGAAGGACGTACCGGCCGAGCAGGTCGAGTCCATCGTCATCGCGTACGAGCCCGTCTGGGCGATCGGCACCGGTGAGGTCGCCACCCCCGAGGACGCGCAGGAGGTCTGCGGGGCGATCCGCGGCCGTCTCGCCGAGCTGTACTCCCAGGAGCTGGCCGACAAGGTCCGCATCCAGTACGGCGGCTCGGTGAAGTCCGGCAACATCGCCGCGATCATGGCGCAGCCCGACGTCGACGGCGCGCTCATCGGCGGCGCCGCACTGGACGTGGACGAGTTCGTCAAGATCGTCCGGTTCCGCGACCAGTGACCTGTGTGAATATCGCAGCGAGTATGCGGTAGGGCGGATCCGTCGTACCCTTGCGGGGGCCAGGAGGCTGAACCACCAGCCACTGGCCCCCGCGCACATCCCGGAAAAGCCAGAAAGTAGGAATCAGCCGTGATTATGGGGTTCTCGATCGCCCTGATCGTCTTCAGCGCCCTGCTGATGCTGCTCGTGCTGATGCACAAGGGCAAGGGCGGCGGCCTTTCCGACATGTTCGGCGGCGGCATGCAGTCGTCGGTCGGCGGTTCCTCGGTCGCCGAGCGCAACCTGGACCGGATCACCGTCGTGATCGGTCTGCTCTGGTTCGCCTGCATCGTGGCGCTCGGCCTGATGATGAAGTCGACCGGCTGACCGTTCCGGCCATTCCGGCGGTCCGGCGGGCTCTCCCCGGCCTATCATGGGCCTTTGCGGGGGCGGTCCTTCCAGTTCCTGGACGGTCGCCCGGTCCTCCGTAGGCTCGGGCGCCCGCGGCAGCGGACCTCCCCTCGCACTCCGCGGCACCATCACGCAGGGAGTTACGACCGTGGCAAGTGGCAACGCGATCCGTGGCAGTCGGGTCGGAGCGGGGCCGATGGGCGAGGCCGAGCGCGGTGAGTCCGCGCCCCGCCTGCGCATCTCCTTCTGGTGCTCGAACGGGCACGAGACACAGCCCAGCTTCGCCAGCGACGCGCAGGTGCCGGACACCTGGGACTGCCCGCGCTGCGGGTTCCCGGCCGGCCAGGACCGGGACAACCCGCCGGCTCCGCCGCGCACCGAACCGTACAAGACGCACCTGGCGTACGTGCGGGAGCGGCGTACCGATGCCGACGGCGAGGCGATCCTCGCCGAAGCCCTCGCCAAGCTCCGCGGCGAGATCTGAACCGTCCGAACCTCGGCCTCCGGCCGGTTCGCACTCAAGAGTGACTTGGGGCCCGGCCCCGCGGCAGACACGAACCCGCGGGCCGGGCCCCTTTGTGCGCGTTGGCCCCCTTCACATCCCTTAGGTTGGGGCGTGGCGGGGCACAACAGGACGGAAGAAGTGGGTTGATGTCCGAGATGAACGCAGACACCCGTACGAGGCTGAACCGGACACCCGAGTGGCTCGCACTCGGCAAGCACCGGGAAGAGCTGGGGCAGACGCATCTGCGGGAGCTGTTCGAGGCGGATCCGAGCCGGGGCACCGGCTACACCCTGCGGGTCGGCGACCTGCACATCGACTACTCGAAGCACCTCGTGACGGACGAGACGCTCGCGTTGCTCCGCGAACTGGCGTCGGCGACCGGCGTGGCCGAGCTGCGCGACGCGATGTTCCGCGGCGAGAAGATCAACACGACCGAGGACCGGGCGGTCCTGCACACCGCCCTGCGCGCCCCGAGGGACGCGGTGATCGAGGTGGACGGCGAGAACGTCGTCCCCGGCGTGCACGCCGTCCTCGACAAGATGGCCGCCTTCTCCGAGCAGGTCAGGTCGGGTAAGTGGACCGGCTTCACGGGCAAGCGCATCAAGAACGTCGTCAACATCGGCATCGGCGGCTCCGACCTGGGCCCGGCGATGGCGTACGAGGCGCTGCGCGCCTTCGCCGATCGCGGCCTGACGCTGCGGTTCGTCTCCAACGTGGACGGAGCCGACCTGCACGAGGCCGTACGGGACTTCGACCCGGCGGAGACGCTGTTCATCATCGCGTCGAAGACCTTCACCACGATCGAGACCATCACCAACGCCACCTCGGCGCGGGAATGGCTCCTCGACGGTCTGGGCGGTGACCAGAGCGCCGTGGCACGGCACTTCGTGGCGCTGTCCACCAACGCCGAGAAGGTCACCGGGTTCGGCATCGACCCGGCCAACATGTTCGAGTTCTGGGACTGGGTCGGCGGGCGCTACTCCTTCGACTCCGCGATCGGCCTCTCGCTGATGATCGCGATCGGCCCGGACGCCTTCCGGGAGATGCTGGACGGCTTCGCGGCCATGGACCGGCACTTCCGGACCGCCCCGCCGGAGGAGAACGCGCCGCTGCTGATGGGCCTGTTGGGGGTCTGGTACGGCGGGTTCTTCGACGCCCAGTCGCACGCGGTGCTGCCGTACAGCCATTACCTGTCGCGGTTCACGGCCTACCTCCAGCAGTTGGACATGGAGTCCAACGGCAAGTCGGTGGACCGGGACGGCAACCCGGTGGACTGGCAGACCGGACCGGTGGTGTGGGGCACGCCCGGCACGAACGGGCAGCACGCGTACTACCAGTTGATCCACCAGGGAACGAAGCTGATCCCGGCTGACTTCATCGGGTTCGCCCGGCCGGTGGCGGAACTCTCCGGGCCGCTGAAGGCCCAACACGACCTGCTGATGGCGAACTTCTTCGCACAGACGCAGGCGCTGGCCTTCGGCAAGACCGCCGAGGAGGTGCGGGCGGAGGGCGTCGACGAGGCGCTGGTCGCCCACAAGACGTTCGCGGGCAACCACCCCACGACGACGATCCTCGCGACCGAGCTGACGCCCGGGGTGCTGGGGCAGCTGATCGCCCTGTACGAGCACAAGGTGTTCGTCCAGGGCGCGGTGTGGAACATCGACTCCTTCGACCAGTGGGGAGTCGAGCTCGGCAAGGTGCTCGCCAAGCGGGTGGAACCGGCGCTGACCGAAGGCGCGGACGTGGAGGGCTTCGACCCCTCGACGCGGGCCCTCGTCGCGACCTACCGCTCGCTGCGCGGCCGGTCCTGACCCGGGGCGGGGGTGCGGGGGCCGGGCCCCCGCACCCCCGCCGTTCGGACGCGGAAGGTCAGGCCGACGCCGGCGGGTACATGTCCGACGGCAGCTTGGCCGCCGCCGCGCGGTCCAGGAGCCACAGGGTGCGGCTGCGACCGTAGGCCGCCGCCGCCGGGGCCTGGACGTCGCCCGCGCCGCCGAGCGCGAGCGCCACCGCGCCCGCCTTGTCCTCGCCCGCCGCCAGCAGCCAGACCTCGCGGGCCGCCCGGATCGCCGGAAGGGTCAGCGAGACCCGGGTCGGCGGCGGCTTCGGGGCGCCGTGCACACCGACCACGGTGCGCTCGGTCTCGCGGGACGCCGGGTGCTCCGGGAACAGCGACGCCACGTGCGTGTCCGGGCCGACGCCCAGCATCAGCACGTCGAAGCGGGGGACCGGGCCGTGGTCCTCCGGACCCGCCGCCCGCGCGAGTTCCGCCGCGTACGCCGCCGCGGCGGCGTCGACGTCCGCCCCGTACGGGCCGTCCGAGGCCGGCATGACGTGGACGCGAGCCGGATCGACCGGCACGGCGTCCAGGAGCGCCTCGCGGGCCTGGACGTGATTGCGTTCGGGGTCGTCGGCGGGGACGTACCGCTCGTCGCCCCACCACAGGTCCAGCCGCGACCAGTCGATCGCGTCCCGGGCCGGAGCGGCCGCGAGCGCCGCGAGCAGACCGTTGCCGTTGCGGCCGCCGGTCAGCACCACCGAGGCGCTGCCGCGGGCCGCCTGCGCGTCCACGATCTTCGTGATGAGCCGGGCCGCCGCGGCCTGGGCCATCAGCTCCTTGTCCCGGTGGACGACGACCTGGGGAGTCGTCATACCCATGTGCGTGCCGCCTTCTTGCTCGTTGCTGCGGGGAAATGGCTCGGCCGCCGGTCGGACCCCCTCGCGGGCGTCCGACCGGCGGCCGTGGTGCGTCACTTCTTGGCCGGGGCCTTCTTGGCCGGGGCCTTGGCCGCCGGCTTCGCGGGCGCCTCGGCCTTGGCCGCGGGGTCGTCCGCCTCGCCGGCGGAAGCCTCGGACGTGCCGGCCGGGGCGGCCTTCTTCGCGTCCAGCCGGTCCACGCCGAACTTCAGCGAGGCCTCGTACGTGTTGTCCGGGTCCAGCCGGCGCAGTTCCTCCGCCAGCAGCTCGGCCGTGTCACGACGCTTGAGCGCCACCGCGCGGTCGGGCTGACCCGGCATGCACAGCGTCGCCAGGGCCCCGTCCGCCCGGTCCAGGACGATCACGCCGTCCGTGGTCTCCAGCCGGACGGCCGTGAGGCCGGGGCCGGTGGAGTGGGTGCGCTTGACCGGTACGCCCAGACGGTCCGCCAGCCACATGGCCAGCAGCTCGCAGCTCGGGTTGTCGTCCTCGCCCTCGACGGTGGCCGAGACGACGGAGACGCGACTCTGCTGGTCGAGCGCCGCGGCCAGCATCGAACGCCACGGGGTGATCCGGGTCCAGGACAGGTCCGTGTCACCCGGCGCGTACGCCTCGGCCCGGCTGCCGAGTGCGGCGATCGGGCTCTCCGAGGCGTACGTGTCCGTGATCCGGCGCTGTCCCAGCGAGCCCAGCGGGTCGCCCGCCAGGCTCGCGGGAGCGCCCTCCGGCCACCAGACCACCACGGGGGCGTCGGGCAGCAGGAGCGGGAGAACCACCGACTGGGCGTGGTTGACCAGTTCTCCGTGCATGCGGAGCACGACCGTCTCGCCGGAGCCGGCGTCCGCCCCGACACGGACTTCCGCGTCGAGACGGGCGTCGCGGCGACTGCGCGGCGAGCGGCTGATCCGCTTGACCACGACGATGATCCGCGAGGGGTGCTCGTGGGATGCGTCGTTCGCCGACTTGAGCGCGTCGTACGCGTTCTCCTCGTCGGTCACGATCACCAGCGTGAGGACCATGCCGATGGCCGGCGTGCCGATGTCCCGGCGTGCCTGCACCAACGCGGCGTTGATCTTGCTGGAGGTGGTCTCCGTAAGGTCGATCTTCATGGCCGGCGCCAGCTCCGTCCGTCTCGTGCGAGCATCTCGTCCGCCTCGACCGGTCCCCAGGTGCCCGCCGGGTACTGCGCGGGCTTGCCGTGCTTGTCCCAGTACTGCTCGATCGGGTCGAGGATGTTCCAGGAGAGCTCGACCTCCTGGTGACGCGGGAAGAGGTTCGCGTCACCCAGCAGGACGTCGAGGATCAGCCGCTCGTACGCCTCGGGGCTGGACTCCGTGAAGGACTCGCCGTAGGCGAAGTCCATCGTGACGTCCCGGACCTCCATGGAGGTGCCGGGCACCTTGGAGCCGAAGCGGACCGTCACGCCCTCGTCCGGCTGGACCCGGATGACCAGGGCGTTCTGCCCCAGCTCCTCGGTCGCGCCCGACTCGAACGGGAGGTACGGGGCCCGCTTGAAGACCACCGCGATCTCGGTCACCCGACGGCCCAGGCGCTTGCCGGTCCGCAGGTAGAACGGGACGCCCGCCCAGCGACGGTTGTTGATCTCCAGACGGATGGCCGCGTAGGTGTCGGTCTTCGACTTGGGGTCGATGCCGTCCTCTTCGAGGTATCCGACGACCTTCTCGCCGCCCTGCCAGGCCGCCGAGTACTGGCCGCGCACGGTGTGCTTGCCCAGGTCCTCGGGCAGCTCCACGGCGGTCAGCACCTTGAGCTTCTCCGCCACCAGCGCCTTCGGGTGGAAGGAGCCGGGCTCCTCCATCGCGGTGAGCGCCAGCAGCTGGAGCAGGTGGTTCTGGATGACGTCACGGGCCGCGCCGATGCCGTCGTAGTATCCGGCCCGGCCGCCGATGCCGATGTCCTCCGCCATGGTGATCTGCACGTGGTCGACGTACGACCGGTTCCAGATCGGCTCGAACATGGTGTTGGCGAAGCGGAGCGCCAGGATGTTCTGGACGGTCTCCTTGCCGAGGTAGTGGTCGATCCGGAAGACCTCGTCACGGGGGAAGACCTCGTGGACGACCTTGTTGAGCTCTTCCGCGCTCTTCAGGTCGTGGCCGAAGGGCTTCTCGATGACGGCGCGCCGCCACGAGCCTTCCTTCTGCGCCAGACCGTGGTCCTTGAGCTGCTGGACCACCTTGGGGAAGAACTTCGGCGGGACCGAGAGGTAGAAGGCGAAGTTTCCGCCGGTGCCCTGGGCCTTGTCGAGTTCCTCGATCGTGGCCTTGAGCGTCTCGAAGGCCGCGTCGTCGTCGAAGTCGCCCTGGACGAAGCGGCAGCCCTGGACGAGCTGCTGCCACACCTCCTCACGGAAGGGGGTGCGCGAGTGCTCCTTGACCGCGTCGTGCACCTCCTGGGCGAAGTCCTCGTCCTGCCACTCGCGCCGGGCGAACCCGATGAGCGAGAAGCCCGGCGGGAGCAGGCCGCGGTTGGCGAGGTCGTAGACGGCGGGCATCAGCTTCTTGCGCGACAGGTCACCCGTAACGCCGAAAATGACCAGGCCGGACGGCCCCGCGATGCGCGGGAGCCGCCGGTCCTGTGCGTCACGAAGCGGGTTCGCTCCGTTCACAGACAAAGTGTTCAGGCCTCCGTGGGGGCAAGGCGCACGAGTTCCGCCTCGGTCGACTTCAGCAGGTCGTTCCAGGACGCCGCGAACTTCTCGACGCCCTCGTCTTCCAGCAGCTGAACGACATCGTCGTACGAGATGCCCAGCTTCGCGACCGCGTCGAGCTCGGCGCGCGACTGCTCGTAGGTGCCGCGGATGGTGTCGCCGGTGACCTCGCCGTGGTCGGCGGTGGCCTCCATGGTGGCTTCCGGCATGGTGTTCACGGTGCCGGGGGCGACCAGGTCCACCACGTACAGGGTGTCCTTGTAGGCCGGGTCCTTGACGCCGGTCGAGGCCCACAGCGGACGCTGCTTGTTCGCGTGCGCCTTGTCCAGGGCGGCCCAGCGCTCACCGGCGAAGACCTCCTCGAAGGCCTCGTACGCCAGACGGGCGTTGGCGAGGGCCGCCTTGCCCTTCAGGGCCTTGGCCTCGTCGGTGCCGAGGTGGTCGAGACGCTTGTCGATCTCGGTGTCCACGCGGGACACGAAGAACGAGGCGACCGAGTGGATCTTGGCGAGGTCCAGGCCGGCGGCCTTGGCCTTCTCCAGACCCGCCAGGTACGCCTCCATGACCTCGCGGTAGCGCTCCAGCGAGAAGATCAGCGTGACGTTGACGCTGATGCCCCGGCCGATGACCTCGGTGATCGCCGGCAGGCCGGCCTTGGTCGCCGGGATCTTGATGAGCGTGTTCGGGCGGTCCACCAGCCAGGCGAGCTGCTTGGCCTCGGCGACGGTCGCCCTGGTGTTGTGGGCGAGACGGGGGTCGACCTCGATCGAGACCCGGCCGTCCTGACCCTCCGTGGCGTCGAAGACGGGGCGCAGGATGTCGGCGGCGTCGCGGACGTCCGCCGTCGTGATCATGCGGATCGCCTCTTCGACGGTGACCTTGCGGGCCGCGAGGTCGGCGAGCTGCTGCTCGTAACCGTCGCCGCTGCTGATCGCCTTCTGGAAGATCGACGGGTTGGTGGTGACACCGACCACGTGCTGCTGGTCGATGAGCTCGGCGAGGTTGCCGGACGTGATGCGCTTGCGGGACAGGTCGTCCAGCCAGATCGCCACGCCCTCGTCGGAGAGGCGCTTGAGTGCGTCTGTCATGGGAATTGCATCTCCTACTGGTTCGTGTACCGGTGTCAGCGCGCGGCGGCGGCGATGCCGCCCGTTTCGCTGAGGGAGGCCTGGGCGGCGGCGGTCACGGCCTCGGCCGTCAGACCGAACTCGCGGAACAGCAGGGCGCCGTCGGCGGAGGCACCGAAGTGCTCCAGCGACACGATCCGGCCCGCGTCGCCGACGTAGCGGTGCCAGGTCAGACCGATGCCGGCCTCGACGGCGACGCGCGCCTTGACGGCGGGCGGCAGGACGCTGTCCTTGTACGCCTGGTCCTGCTCCTCGAACCACTCGACGGACGGCATCGAGACCACGCGGGTCGGGATGCCCTCGGCCTGGAGCGCCTCGCGGGCGCCGACGGCGAGCTGGACCTCGGAGCCGGTGCCGATGAGGATCACCTGCGGCTCGCCGCCCTCGGCGTCGAGGAGGACGTACCCGCCCTTGGCGGTGTTCTCGTTGAGCTCGTAGGTGGGCACGCCCTGGCGGGTCAGCGCCAGACCGTGCGGGGCACCCTTGCCGAACACCTTGGTGTGGCGACGGAGGATCTCGCGCCAGGCGACGACGGTCTCGTTCGCGTCCGCCGGGCGGACCACGTTCAGGCCCGGGATGGCGCGCAGCGAGGCGACGTGCTCGACCGGCTGGTGGGTCGGGCCGTCCTCGCCGAGGCCGACGGAGTCGTGCGTCCACACGTAGGTGACCGGCACGTGCATCAGCGCGGAGAGGCGGACCGCGTTGCGCATGTAGTCGGAGAACGTGAGGAACGTGCCGCCGTAGACACGGGTGTGGCCGTGCAGCGCGATGCCGTTCATGGCCGCGGCCATGGCGTGCTCGCGGATGCCGAAGTGGATGGTGCGGCCGTACGGCTTCGCGCCCGGGAGCGGGTTGCCCACCGGCAGGAACGAGGAGTTCTTGTCGATGGTGGTGTTGTTGGAGCCGGCCAGGTCGGCCGAGCCGCCCCACAGCTCCGGGATGACCGCGCCGAGGGCCTCCAGGACCTTGCCGGACGCGGCGCGGGTGGCGACGCCCTTGCCGGCCTCGAAGACGGGGAGCTTCTCCTCCCAGCCCGCGGGCAGCTCGTTGGCGTTGATGCGGTCGAACTCGGCCGCGCGCTCCGGGTTGGAGGTGCGCCAGGCGGAGAAGTCCTTCTCCCACGCGGCCTTGACCTCGCGGCCCCGGTCGAGCGCCTCGCGCGTGTGGGCGAGGACCTCGTCGGCGACGTCGAAGCTCTTCTCCGGGTCGAAGCCGAGGACGCGCTTGGTGGCCGCGACCTCGTCGGCGCCGAGCGCCGAGCCGTGCGCGGCCTCGGTGTTCTGGGCGTGCGGGGCGGGCCAGGCGATGATCGAGCGCATGGCGATGAAGGACGGGCGCCCGGTCTCGGCCTTGGCGGCCTCCAGCGCGTCGAACAGCGCCTTCGGGTCCAGGTCGCCGCTCTCCTGCGGGGCGACGCGCTGGACGTGCCAGCCGTAGGCCTCGTAGCGCGCGAGGGTGTCCTCGGAGACGGCCGTCTCCGTGTCGCCCTCGATGGAGATGTGGTTGTCGTCCCACAGCAGCACGAGGTTGCCGAGCTTCTGGTGGCCGGCCAGCGAGGACGCCTCGTGCGAGATGCCCTCCTGGAGGCAGCCGTCGCCGGCGATGGCGTAGATCATGTGATCGAACGGGGAGGTGCCCGGGGCGGCCTCGGGGTCGAACAGACCGCGCTCGTAGCGGGCGGCCATGGCCATGCCCACCGCGTTGGCGACGCCCTGGCCCAGCGGGCCGGTGGTCGTCTCGACGCCCTTGGTGTGTCCGTACTCCGGGTGACCGGGGGTCTTGGAGCCCCAGGTGCGGAACGCCTCCAGGTCAGCCAGCTCCAGGCCGAAACCGGCCAGGTAGAGCTGGGTGTAGAGGGTCAGGGACGAGTGCCCTGCGGAGAGCACGAAGCGGTCACGCCCGACCCACTCGGGATCGGCGGGGTCGTGCCGCATGACCTTCTGGAAAAGGGTGTACGCGGCGGGGGCCAGGCTCATCGCCGTACCGGGGTGGCCGTTCCCGACCTTCTGTACCGCGTCGGCGGCCAGGATGCGGGCGGTGTCGACGGCCCGCTGGTCCAGTTCGGTCCACTCGAGCTCTGTGGTGGTCGGCTTGGTGCTCACCGTTTGTCAGGGCTCCTCTCCACATGTCGGTTTCCCGGTGACGAACGGTGCACCGGAGCGATTCCGAGCCTACCCCCGCCGGGGCGTGCGGCTATTCGAGTGCCGGTAGTGCGTCGCCTGGTTGGCGACTGGTGTTCACCTGGGCTCCCGCCGATCGGCCCAACACGAGGGGACCCCCGCGCGGGGCGACACAAGAGCAACGTCTAGAGTGGCGTGGTACGCGCAAGCCTTTACCGGACTTTCACGCCTGAAGAGTGCGAGTCGGAGCTTGCTGGATTCTCTCTCAGGGGTGTGCGTGACGGCCGTCGAATCCCGTCCAGCGGCGGTGCTCGGGACGAGCCCCGGTCACCGGCCGTTCGGGGCCAGGGCCATGGCATTCGTGGCTTTGACCAAGCCTCGGATCATCGAACTTCTGCTGATCACCACAGTGCCGGTGATGTTCCTGGCCGAGGGGAGCGTTCCCTCCCTCTGGCTGGTTCTCGCGACCTGCTTCGGCGGTTACCTCTCGGCCGGTGGCGCGAACGCGCTGAACATGTACATCGACCGCGACATCGACGCGTTGATGGACCGCACCGCGCAGCGGCCGCTGGTGACCGGCATGGTGAGCCCGCGCGAGTGCCTGGCCTTCGGCCTCGGCCTCGCGGTGGTCTCCACCCTCTTCTTGGGGCTCCTCGTCAACTGGCTGTCCGCGGCCCTGTCGCTCGGCGCGCTCCTCTTCTACGTCGTGGTCTACACGATGCTGTTGAAGCGGCGCACCTCGCAGAACATCGTCTGGGGCGGCATCGCCGGTTGCATGCCGGTGCTCATCGGCTGGTCCGCGGTGAAGAACGAGGTCTCCTGGGCCGCGATCATCCTGTTCCTCGTCATCTTCTTCTGGACGCCGCCGCACTACTGGCCGCTGTCCATGAAGGTGAAGGACGACTACGCGCGGGCCGGCGTGCCGATGCTGCCGGTCGTGGCGGGCAACAAGGTCGTGGCGCGCCAGATCGTCCTCTACAGCTGGGTGATGGTGGCGGTCTCGCTGCTGCTGACCCCGCTCGGCTACACCGGCTGGTTCTACACGACGGTGGCGCTGGTGGCCGGCGGTTGGTGGCTGTGGGAGGCGCACGCGCTGAACGCGCGCGCCAAGTCGGGCGTGACGGGCGCGAAGCTGAAGGAGATGCGACTGTTCCACTGGTCGATCACCTATGTGTCGCTGCTCTTCGTCGCCGTCGCCGTGGATCCCTTCCTCAAGTGATTACTCGTCGGTAGCATCGAGTCATGGCAGACACCGCAGACACCCCGGTCACCCCGGCCACGCCGGACAAGAAGCAGGACCGCACCGCCGCGAAGCTGGCCCGGCAGATCGGCGCGTTCGCCAAGCGGCACGGCGGCGCCGAGGGCCAGCTCGCCCACATCGGGCAGGCCGGCACCCGGATCGTGCTCGTGGGCACCGACGGAGGCTGGGGCGACCTGGTGGCCCCGACCTACGGCGTGGCCGAGCTGGCCGCCGAGAAGGCCGGGCTGACCCTGCACGAGGAGTTCGACGGCGAGTTCGCCGCGCGCGTGCGGACCGGGCCCTACGAGTGGACCCGGATGGCCGGCATCCAGATGGGCGGACCCGCCAATCCCGGATTCTGAGGGCTCGGTCAACAGCGCGAGCAACACCTCACACCCCGCTCACCCGTTAGGACGTGTGGAAGCCCCTTCCTCACGTCCGCAACGGGATGACCGGATGATCGAAACGCCGCCCCTGGTGGACCAGTACTGCCAGGGAGTGCTCCGCACGGAGCTGGGCCTCGGCACCTTCGAGGCCCACCTGATCAGCTCTGCCGGCCCGCCCGCCGCCGGCACCACCTTCTTCGACACCCAGACCGGCTTCGCCGTGCGCCGCTGGTGTCCGCCGCTGCTGGGGCTGGAGCCCCACTGCACGCCCGCCCGCTACCTGGCCCGCCGGCGCGAACTCGGGGTCGTCGAGGCCGGCAAACGCCTGCTGCGCGGCTCCCGGGTCGCCGCGTACCTGGTCGACACGGGGGTCCCCGGGGACCTCACCGGGCCCAAGGAACTCTCCCTCGCCGGTGACGCCGAGACCTTCGAGATCGTACGGCTGGAGCTGCTGGCCGAGCAGGTCGCCGACACCTCCGGAACCGTCACAGCCTTCCTCTCCAACCTCGTCGAGGCCCTCCAGCACGCCGCCGCCGGGGCCGCGGCCTTCAGCTGCGGGGCCGCCGCCGGATACCCCGCCGTGCTGGCCTTCGCCCCCGAGCCGCCCGGTCCCGGCGAGGTCCACGGGGCGGCCGGGCGGTGGCTGGCCCGCCGGGCCAAGGGCGAGGCCGTACGCGACCCCGTGCTCCTGCGGCACCTGCTGTGGAGCGCGGTGGCGTCCGGGCTGCCGATCCAGCTGCACACGGGCGCGGGGGAGCCGGCGGAGTACCCGGGGCGGGCCGATCCGGCCCTGCTGACGGACTTCGTACGGGCCACCGCGGGCCTCGGGACCCGGCTCGTGCTGCTCGGCGGCTATCCGTACCACCGCCACTCGGCGCGACTGGCGTCCGCCTTCCCCCACGTGTACGCCGACCTGGGCGCCGTCCTCTCGCAGACCGGGGCGCGGGCGGCGACGGTACTGGCCGAACTGCTGGAGACCGCCCCCTTCGGGAAGCTGATGTTCTCCAGCGGCGGTCGCCGACTGCCCGAGCTGCACGCCGTCGGCGCCCTGGTCTTCCGGCAGGCGATCCAGGACGTGCTCGGTGGCTGGGTCGCCGACGGGTCCTGGTCCCGGCGGGACGCGGACCGGGTCGCGGCCATGATCGCGGCGGGGAACGCCCGGCGCGTCTACCGACTGGACGAACGCGCCTGAGCGGCCCGGCCCACGAGGGCCGGGCCGCTCAGCCGGATCGGGTGTCTCAGACGGTCGCGAGCAGCGGGTCGCCCTGGGCCGGGATCCCGGCCTTGCCGGCAGGCCGCTCGCGCAGGCTCAGCGCGACGCGGAGCACCGCGATCCACACCAGGCACGAGCCCAGCATGTGGGCGGCGACCAGGGCCTCGGGCACCTGGGTGAAGAACTGCACGTAGCCGATGGCGCCCTGGGCGAGCAGCACGATCAGCAGGTCCCGGGCGCGCGCCCGGGTGTCGACGGGGGCGTCGACCACGCGCAGCACCAGCCACATCGCGACGGCGAGCGCGCACACCACCCAGGCGGCGATGGCGTGCACGTGGGCCGTGGCCGCCCAGTCGAACGGCATCCGCTTGATCTCGCTGCTGTCACCCGCGTGCGGACCGGACCCGGTGACCACCGTGCCGGCGGCGATCAGGACCAGGGTGGTGGCGATCAGCGTCCAGGAGAGCCTGCGCACGGGTGCGGGCACCCGGGGCCGGGCCGGGGAGTCGCCCTCGGCCGCGCGCTGCCAGGTGATCGTCGTCACCGTGATCAGCGAGGTGGCGAGCAGGAAGTGCCCGGCCACGCTGTACGGGTTGAGCCCCGTCAGGACGGTGATGCCGCCGAGCACGGCGTTGCCCATCACGATGGCGAACTGGAGCCAGCCCATCCGGGACAGGGAACGCCGCCACGGCTTCGTCGAACGGGCGGCGACGATGGCCCAGCCGACGGCGGCGCAGAGCACGTACGTCAGCATGCGGTTGCCGAACTCGATCGCCCCGTGGAAGCCCTGTTCCCGGGTGACGATCAGGCTTTCGTCGGTGCACTTGGGCCAGGTGTCGCAGCCGAGACCGGATCCGGTCAGTCGCACCGCGCCGCCGGTGACGACGATGACCACGCTCATGACGAGCGCGGCGAGCGCGGCCCGCCGGACGGTCCGGGGTGACGGGGTCCAGCGGCCGGCGATGAAGGAGAGAGGGGTCAACACGGCCCCTATCGTAGGCCGCGCCTTGTGCAAACTTTCACGAGGGGGTGCCGGCGGCCGAGTCGGGTCCTATGACCAGGCGGAATCGTGCTCCGGCCGGGTCTCCCTCCTCGTGCCACCACAGCCGGATCCGCCACAGGCCGTTGTCGCCCGGGTAGTCCGGCGAATCCATGAAGCCGCGCACCAGCTCCGCCGCCACGTCCTCCGCGGTGCGGTTGCGCACCTCCGTCGAGCCGTGCCACGGACGCTCCTGTACGGTCCACAGCCCGTCCGCGCCCCGGACCTCCAGCCGCCACACGGCGAGCCAGGGCGTGACCTCCAGCATCGTGCCCACCTGCTCGGCGCCCAGGCCCAACCGGGCCGCGATCTCGGGCTCCGCGACGCCCTGGATCCGCGCCGCCACCACCGCCTGGGGCAGCAGCCGTTCGGGCAGCAGGCCGCCCGCGCGCAGGCTCACCAGCGACTCGAAGGACAGGAAGCGCAGGCGCAGTTCCAACTGCCGGCCGATGTGGTCCAGGGCCTCCTCGGCCTCCTGGGCCTCCTCGGCGCCGGGCGCGGCCAGCAGCAGGCGGCGAAACCCCGCCTCCGCGTCGACGGCCCAGGCCACCGCGTCCTCGGCGGACCCCAGCTCCGCGAGCCGGTCCCCGAGGAACACCTTGGCCTGCGCCAGACCCCGGCGGTTGACCGGGTCGTGCTGGTCGAGGGACGCCCACACCTCGACGGCGGTGCGGGTCAGGTCCCGGGCGCGCTCGCCGGCCGCGCGCTCCATCGGGGTCGGGCCGCTCTCGGCCACCGTGCCCAGCGGGTGCCGGGGGAGCCGTGCGTCGTCGCTGAGGGGCCAGGCCAGCCAGACTCCCTGGTTGATCAGCCCCCGGGCGTACCAGCGGGCGTACTCGGGGGCGTGCCCTGCGGCCTGCTGCGCGTGCCGCAGGGCCTCCTCGATCGCCGAGAGCGCCCCGGCCCGGTCCCCGGCGGCGAACCGGCGGGCCGCGAGGTCGCCCAGCCGCAGCCCCAGCCGGGCCGCGCACTCGGCGTCCGTCCGGGCGGGCTCGCGGAGCGCGCCGATCAACTCGGCCAGCAGCCGGTCGCTCTCGCCGGGCTCCGCGTGCGCGGCTCCCGAGCGGACTCTCGCCCACTGCTCGTCCAGCCGCAGAACGGCCTCCCGCTGTGTCATGCCCACCCCCCGGCGTCATCGTCGTGCGTCACTGATGCGTGGAGGTGGTCATCCTCCTGCCATGCCAACGCGCGAGGGAGGGGATTCACTCCCAGCGGAAGAACCGCGCGGCGGCGCCCAGCCCCAGCACCGCCCAGCCGAACAGGATCGCGGCGTCGCCCCAGGGCATCGAGGCCCCGTGTTGGAGCACCTCGCGCAGCCCGTCGGACAGGGCCGAGATCGGCAGCAGTTCGAGTACGGAGCGCACGGCGTCGGGGAACTTGTCCAGCGGCACGATCACCCCGCCGCCGACCAGCAGCAGCAGGAAGACGAGGTTGGCGGCGGCCAGGGTCATCTCGGCCTTGAGGGTGCCCGCCATCAGCAGGCCCAGCCCCGAGAAGGCCGCGGTGCCGAGCAGGATCAGCGCCGCGACCGACAGCGGGTTCCCGTGCGGGGACCAACCCAGCGCGAGGGCGATCACCGTCAGCAGGGCGACCTGGAGCACCTCGGTGACCAGGACGGACAGGGTCTTGGCAGCCATCAGGGCCCGGCGCGGCAGCGGGGAGGCCCCGAGCCGCTTGAGGACCCCGTAGCGACGGTCGAAACCGGTGGCGATGGCCTGGCCGGTGAAGGCGGTGGACATCACCGCGAGGGCGAGGACGCCGGGCGCCAGGAAGTCCACGGCCTTGCCGTCGCCGGTGTCCACGACGTCCACGGCGGAGAAGAGCACCAGCAGCAGCGCCGGAATGATCACGGTGAGCAGGAGCTGCTCCCCGTTGCGCAGCAGCATCCGGGTCTCCAGCGCGGTCTGCGCCCGGATCATGTGGGACAGGGGAGCGGCCCCCGGGTCGGGGGTGAACGTACCGGCGCTCATGCGCGCAGCTCCTTGCCCGTGAGTTCGAGGAAGACGTCTTCCAGCGTGTGCCGCTCGACCGAGAGGCTGTCCGGCATCACCCCGTTCTGCGCGCACCAGGACGCGACGGTGGCCAGCAGTTGCGGGTGCACGTCACCGGTGACCCGGTAGACGCCGGCGCTGAGCTCGGCGGCCTCGGTGCCGTCGGGCAGCGCCTTCAGCAGGGAGGCCAGGTCCAGGGAGGGGCGGCCGGTGAAGCGCAGGGTGTTCTCGGCACCGCCCCGACAGAGCTGCTCGGGGCTGCCGTGGGCGATGACCCTGCCCGCGTCGACGATGGCGACCTCGTCGGCGAGCTGCTCGGCCTCGTCCATGTGGTGGGTGGTCAGGACGACGGTGACCCCGTCGGCGCGCAGTTCCCGTACGAGGTCCCAGGTCGCGCGGCGGGCCTGCGGGTCGAGACCGGCCGTGGGCTCGTCGAGGAAGACCAGCTCGGGCCGGCCCACGACGGCCATGGCGAGCGACAGGCGCTGCTGCTGGCCGCCGGAGAGCCGGCGGTAGGCGGTGCGGCCGCACCCGCCGAGTCCGAGGCGTTCCACGAGGGTGTCCACGTCGAGCGGGTTCGCGTACAGCCTGGCCATGTGGCGGAGCATCTCGACGGCGCGGGCGCCGGAGTAGACCCCGCCGGACTGGAGCATGACGCCGATCCGCGGGCGCAGGGCCCCGGCCTGGGTGATCGGGTCGAGGCCGAGGACGCGGACGGTGCCCGCGTCGGGGCGCCGGTAGCCCTCGCAGGTCTCCACGGTGGTGGTCTTGCCCGCGCCGTTGGGACCCAGTACCGCGGTGACCGACGCCGTGCGGACGGTGAGGTCCAGTCCGTCCACGGCCGGTCGGTGGGGGTGGGGGCGGTACCGCTTCACCAGTCCGCGGATCTCCACGGCGGGGTCGTTGCTCATGCGGGTGAGTCTACGGAGGGCCGAGGGGGGTCCTCGGTGCCGGGGGCGGCGGGGCCACGGGCATGGCCGTCCATGATTTCTCGGCGCGCCGCGACGTGGTCGAAATCCCCGTTCCAGGGCCGCCGGCGCGGATTTCCCGGCTCCCGGATTCGAACACCGCGTCGCGATCACGGCTCTTTTCGGCCCCGTGGCCCTGGATGGCCCAGTCGGTTTCCGTGAACTTTTCCGGATCCCGGCGTTTTCCGTCCCGGGGCCCTCTCGGGCGGGGGATTGCTGGTGGGGGCCGTCGCCCGGTGCTCCCGAGGCACTGTCCGAGAGTGTGGAATGCAGGCCTCCGAATAACTCTGCGTCGACAAATTAGGTAACCCTTAGTGATGGAGGCCACCCGGGGTGGCCCCGGTCACGGCTTGTCGATGCTCGGTTAATTACGCAACAATGGCGTTGTGAAATACGGCGAACGGATGATCGAGACCCCCCAGGGGGAACTCGTGACCGGGGAGCGGTCCACCCGCAACCGGGTCGCGCGCTCCATCCTGGACCACGGTCCGTCCACCGTCGCCGACCTCGCCAAGCGTCTCGGCCTCACCCAGGCCGCCGTCCGTCGTCACCTCGACGCACTCGTCGCCGACGACGTGATCGCACCCCGCGAGCAGCGTGTGTACGGCGCACGTACGCGGGGTCGGCCGGCCAAGGTGTTCGCGCTCACCGACTGCGGCCGCGACGCGTTCGACCAGTCCTACGACTCGCTCGCCGTCGAGGCCCTGCGCTGGATCGCGCAGTCCGCCGGCGGGGGCGAGCAGGGCGAGGCGGCGGTCGCCGCGTTCGCCCGCGCACGACTGGCCGCACAGGCGGAGACCTACCGGGAATCCGTCGAGGCGGCCGCTCCCGCGGAACGGACCGAGGCTCTGGCCAAGGCGTTGACCGCGGACGGGTACGCTGCCACGGCGAAGAGTGCTCCCGGTCCGCACAGCGGTGAACAGCTCTGCCAGCACCACTGCCCGGTCGCCCACGTGGCCGAGCAGTTCCCGCAGCTCTGCGAGGCGGAGACCGAGGTCTTCTCCCGCCTGCTCGGGACACATGTGCAGCGACTCGCCACGATCGCCCACGGCGACGGGGTGTGCACGACGTTCATTCCGCGCAGCGCGGGCACCGGCGCCAAGGGCGCCGCACAGACCGACACATCAGTATCTGCAAGTACGGCCGGGAGGAACCCCGCATGACCACGGAGACTGCTCACCCTGAGCTCGATGGCCTGGGCACCTACGAATACGGCTGGGCCGACTCCGACGCGGCGGGCGCCACCGCCAAGCGGGGTCTGTCCGAGGATGTCGTCCGCGACATCTCGGCCAAGAAGTCCGAGCCGGAGTGGATGCTGAACCTCCGGCTGAAGGGCCTGAAGCTGTTCGGCAAGAAGCCCATGCCGAACTGGGGCTCGGACCTCTCCGGCATCGACTTCGACAACATCAAGTACTTCGTGCGTTCGACCGAGAAGCAGGCCGCTTCCTGGGAGGACCTGCCCGAGGACATCAAGAACACGTACGACAAGCTCGGCATCCCCGAGGCGGAGAAGCAGCGCCTCGTCGCCGGTGTCGCGGCCCAGTACGAGTCCGAGGTCGTCTACCACCAGATCCGCGAGGACCTGGAGGAGCAGGGCGTCATCTTCCTCGACACGGACACCGCGCTGAAGGAGCACCCCGAGCTCTTCCAGGAGTACTTCGGAACGGTCATCCCGGTCGGCGACAACAAGTTCGCGTCGCTGAACACCGCCGTGTGGTCGGGCGGCTCGTTCATCTACGTCCCCAAGGGCGTCAAGGTCGACATCCCGCTCCAGGCCTACTTCCGCATCAACACGGAGAACATGGGCCAGTTCGAGCGGACGCTGATCATCGTCGACGAGGACGCCTACGTCCACTACGTCGAGGGCTGCACCGCCCCGATCTACTCCTCGGACTCGCTGCACAGCGCCGTGGTCGAGATCATCGTGAAGAAGGGCGGCCGCTGCCGCTACACGACGATCCAGAACTGGTCGAACAACGTCTACAACCTGGTCACCAAGCGCGCCGTGGCGTACGAGGGCGCGACCATGGAGTGGATCGACGGCAACATCGGTTCCAAGGTCACCATGAAGTACCCGGCGGTCTACCTGATGGGCGAGCACGCCAAGGGCGAGACCCTGTCCATCGCCTTCGCGGGCGAGGGCCAGCACCAGGACGCCGGCTCCAAGATGGTCCACATGGCGCCGAACACCTCCTCTAACATCGTCTCCAAGTCGGTGGCGCGAGGTGGCGGCCGCACCTCCTACCGCGGTCTGGTCGAGATCGGCGAGGGCGCGCACGGCTCCAAGTCCAACGTGCTGTGCGACGCGCTCCTGGTCGACACGATCTCCCGCTCGGACACGTACCCCTACGTGGACGTCCGCGAGGACGACGTCTCCATGGGGCACGAGGCCACCGTCTCCAAGGTCTCCGACGACCAGCTCTTCTACCTGATGAGCCGCGGTCTGACCGAGTTCGAGGCCATGGCCATGATCGTGCGCGGCTTCGTCGAGCCCATCGCCCGTGAGCTGCCCATGGAGTACGCGCTGGAGCTGAACCGGCTGATCGAGCTGCAGATGGAGGGCTCGGTCGGTTAGTCCCGACCCGGCCGGACCATCCGCAGCACATTCATAGACGTAGGAAGAGAGCAAGACGACAGCCATGGCTGAGGCTCAGAACATTCCGGCGGGCTCGACCACCGCCGGCGCGATCGCGGTGGCCGCAGAGTCCACCGTCGCCACCCGGATGAGCGCGCCCCCGTCCTTCGACGTGGCGGACTTCCCGGTTCCCAACGGCCGCGAGGAGGAGTGGCGGTTCACCCCGCTCGCCCGCCTCAAGGGCCTGCACGACGGCACCGCGGTCGCCGACGGCACCCTGAAGGCCCAGATCGACGCGCCCGAGGTCGTCACGATCGAGTCGGTGGAGCGCGGCGACGCGCGCATCGGCAAGGCGGGCACCCCGGTGGACCGGGTCGCCGCGCAGGCGTTCTCGTCCTTCGCCAAGGCCACGGTCGTCACCGTGCCCAAGGAGGCCGTCCTCACCGAGCCCGTGCGCGTCACGCTGCACGGCGAGGGGGGCACCACCTTCGGCCACACGGTCTTCGACGTGAAGGCCTTCGCCGAGGCCGTCGTCGTCATCGACCACACCGGTGACGGCGTGCGCGCCGCCAACGTCGACTTCCTCGTCGGCGACGGCGCGAAGCTCACCGTCGTGTCGGTGCAGGACTGGGACGACACCGCCGTCCACGTCTCCCAGCACAACGCGCTGGTGGGCCGCGACGCTACCTTCAAGTCGATCGTCGTCACCTTCGGCGGCGACCTCGTCCGCCTGCACCCGCGCGTGACCTACGCCGGCCCCGGCGGCGAGGCCGAGCTCTTCGGCCTGTACTTCACGGACGCCGGCCAGCACCAGGAGCACCGCCTCCTGGTCGACCACAGCGCCCCGCACTGCAAGTCGAACGTGGTCTACAAGGGCGCCCTCCAGGGCCAGGACGCCCACGCGGTCTGGATCGGTGACGTGCTCATCGAGAAGACCGCCGAGGGCACCGACACCTACGAGATGAACCGCAACCTCGTCCTCACGGACGGCGCGCGGGTCGACTCGGTGCCGAACCTGGAGATCGAGACCGGCGAGATCGTCGGCGCCGGCCACGCCTCCGCGACCGGCCGCTTCGATGACGAGCAGCTCTTCTACCTCCAGGCCCGCGGCATCCCGGCCGACGAGGCCCGCCGGCTGGTCGTGCGCGGCTTCTTCGCCGAGCTGGTCCAGCAGATCGGTGTCGACGACATCGAGGAGCGCCTGCTCTCCAAGATCGAGACCGAGCTCCAGGGTTCCGTCTGATGAATTACGTCAAGGCCTGTGCGCTGAGCGAGCTGGAGGCGGACACCCCCAAGCGGGTGGAACTCGACGGCACGCCGGTGTCCATCGTCTCCACCGAGGGGGAGGTGTTCGCGATCAACGACATCTGCTCGCACGCGAACGTGTCCCTCTCGGAGGGCGAGGTCGAGGACTGCATGATCGAGTGCTGGCTGCACGGCTCGGCGTTCGACCTGCGAACCGGCAAGCCGTCCGGCCTGCCCGCGACGCGCCCCGTACCCGTATACCCCGTAAAGATCGAAGGGGACGACGTGCTCGTCTCCCTCACCCAGGAGTCCTGAGGTATCCATGGCAACGCTTGAAATCCACGACCTGCACGTCTCCGTCGAGGCCGAGCACGGCGCCCGCGAGATCCTCAAGGGCGTCGACCTCACCGTCAAGCAGGGTGAGACGCACGCCATCATGGGTCCGAACGGCTCCGGCAAGTCCACGCTGGCCTACTCGCTGGCCGGTCACCCGAAGTACACGATCACCGGTGGCACCGTCACCCTCGACGGCGAAGACGTCCTGGAGATGTCCGTCGACGAGCGCGCCCGCGCCGGCCTGTTCCTCGCCATGCAGTACCCGGTCGAGGTCCCCGGCGTCTCGGTCTCCAACTTCCTGCGCACCTCGGCCACCGCCATCCGCGGTGAGGCGCCCAAGCTGCGCACCTGGGTGAAGGAGGTCAAGTCCGCCATGGAGCAGCTCCAGATGGACACGGCCTTCGCCGAGCGCAACGTCAACGAGGGCTTCTCCGGCGGCGAGAAGAAGCGCCACGAGATCCTCCAGCTGGAGCTCCTCAAGCCGAAGATCGCGATCCTCGACGAGACCGACTCCGGCCTGGACGTCGACGCCCTGCGCGTCGTCTCCGAGGGCGTCAACCGGGTCCGTGAGAGCGGCGAGGTCGGCACCCTGCTGATCACCCACTACACGCGCATCCTGCGCTACATCAAGCCCGACTTCGTGCACGTGTTCGCGAACGGCCGGATCGCCGAGTCCGGCGGCGCCGAGCTGGCGGACCAGCTGGAGGCCGAGGGTTACGACAAGTACGTGAAGGGTGGCGCGACCGCGTGACACAGCTGCCTGGCCTCCTCGACATCGAGGCGATCCGCAAGGACTTCCCCCTTCTGGATCGTGTGGTCCACGACGGGAAGAAGATCGTTTACCTGGACAACGCTGCGACCTCGCAGAAGCCGCGCCAGGTGCTCGACGCGTTGAACGAGTACTACGAGCAGCACAACGCCAACGTCCACCGCGGCGTGCACGTGCTCGCAGAGGAGGCCACGGCGCTGTACGAGGGCGCCCGCGACAAGGTCGCCGCCTTCATCAACGCACCGAGCCGCGACGAGGTGATCTTCACCAAGAACGCCTCGGAGTCGCTCAACCTGGTCGCGAACATGCTCGGCTGGGCGGACGAGCCCTACCGGGTCGACCGCGAGACCGAGATCGCCATCACGGAGATGGAGCACCACTCCAACATCGTCCCGTGGCAGCTGCTCTCGCAGCGCACGGGCGCGAAGCTGAAGTGGTTCGGCCTCACCGACGACGGCCGGCTCGACCTGTCCAACATCGAAGAGGTCATCACGGAGAAGACGAAGATCGTCTCCTTCACGCTGGTCTCCAACATCATGGGCACGGTCAACCCGACCGAGGCGATCGTCCGGCGCGCGCAGGAGGTCGGCGCGCTGGTGCTGATCGACGCCTCGCAGGCCGCCCCGCACATGCCGCTGGACGTACAGGCGCTCGGCGCCGACTTCGTGGCCTTCACCGGCCACAAGATGTGCGGCCCGACCGGCATCGGCGTCCTGTGGGGCCGGCAGGAGCTCCTGGAGGACCTCCCGCCGTTCCTCGGTGGCGGCGAGATGATCGAGACCGTGTCGATGCACGCCTCGACCTACGCCCCGGCCCCGCACAAGTTCGAGGCGGGTACGCCCCCGATCGCCCAGGCCGTCGGCCTCGGCGCGGCCGTGGACTACCTGAGCGCGATCGGCATGGACAAGATCGCCGCGCACGAGCACGCGATCACGGAGTACGCCGTCAAGCGCCTCCTGGAGGTGCCCGACCTGCGGATCATCGGCCCCACCACGGCCGAGGACCGCGGCGCCGCCATCTCCTTCACGCTGGGTGACATCCACCCGCACGACGTCGGCCAGGTGCTGGACGAGCAGGGCATCGCGGTCCGCGTGGGACACCACTGCGCGCGCCCCGTCTGCCTGCGCTACGGAATTCCCGCGACCACGCGGGCGTCTTTCTACCTGTACTCCTCTCCGGCCGAGGTCGACGCGCTGATCGACGGGCTGGAGCACGTACGGAACTTCTTCGGATAGCGACGAAGGCGGACGAGGACGCAGTGAAGCTGGATTCGATGTACCAGGAACTGATCCTGGACCACTACAAGCACCCGCACGGGCGTGGCCTGCGCGACGGCGACGCCGAGGTGCACCACGTCAACCCCACGTGCGGTGACGAGATCACGCTGCGCGTGAAGTACGACGGCGAGACGCTCACCGACGTCTCGTACGAGGGCCAGGGCTGCTCCATCAGCCAGGCCAGCGCGTCCGTGCTGAACGAGCTGCTGGTCGGCAAGGACCTCGCCGACGCGCGTCGGATCCAGGAGACCTTCCTGGAGCTGATGCAGTCCAAGGGCAAGATCGAGCCCGACGAGGCCATGGAAGAGGTACTGGAGGACGCGGTCGCGTTCGCCGGTGTCGCCAAGTTTCCCGCCCGCGTGAAGTGTGCTCTGCTGAGCTGGATGGCGTGGAAGGACGCGACCGCCCAGGCCCTGGGCGACGCGGAGAGGAAGACGGCATGACCGAGAACGCGACGCCCGAGGC
This sequence comes from Streptomyces sp. NBC_00513, assembly GCF_041431415.1. GTDB lineage: Bacteria > Actinomycetota > Actinomycetes > Streptomycetales > Streptomycetaceae > Streptomyces. Next base: position 2,192,232 of record NZ_CP107845.1, on the reverse strand, counting down.
GTCGATCAAGCCGGCCAGCGAGGAAGAGGTCCGCGAGGCCCTCTACGACGTGGTCGACCCCGAGCTGGGCATCGACGTCGTGAACCTGGGCCTGATCTACGGCATCCACGTCGACGACGCGAACATCGCCACCCTCGACATGACGCTCACCTCGGCGGCCTGCCCGCTGACGGACGTCATCGAGGACCAGGCGAAGTCGGCGACGGAAGGCATCGTCAACGAACTTCGCATCAACTGGGTCTGGATGCCCCCGTGGGGCCCGGACAAGATCACGGATGACGGCCGTGAGCAGCTGCGCGCACTCGGTTTCAACGTCTGAGTCGACGTGTGTGAGGAGGGGCCCCCGGCACGGTGCCGGGGGCCCCTCCTGCCGTTCGGGCCCTCGCGGGGCCCGGGCGGACGGGCTCGGGCACGGCCGGGCGGGAGGCGGAGCGGGCCGTGACGCGAGTCGTGACGCGTGTCGTGACGCGGGCCGTGACGCGTGTCGTCCTCCTGTCGTCCGTCCTCCCGCGACGTCCGCTCCTCGGCCTGTTCGTCCGGCCGTCGGGCGGTGTGCACCGGAAGTTGGCCGCGGTGGCCGAATCTTCTCCATGGCCGCCACGCTCATGCCGTGGCGCAGCAGTCGAGAGGACCATCTGTGACCGTTCGCCCATCGCCGGCGCGCCGTGCGGGCGCCCTCGGCGTCGCCGGGGCCGCGGCCCTCCTCGTCGCGGGGCTGACAGCGCCCGCGCACGCCGTCGGGTACGCCGATCCGACGATCTCGCTCTCCGCCACGCACCTCACCGGGGCCGTGGGCGCGTACGGCGACCCCGCCGTGACGGTGGACGTCGAGCAGCCCGGGGTGCCGGCCGGCTTCCTGCGGCTGCGGGTGCTGTCCTCCAGCAACCCCGCGGTGGCCGCCGTGGGGGACGTACGGCAGCAGCGGACCCCCTCGGGCGACCGCAGCCTGACGGTGCGCCCGCGGGGCCAGGGGTACACCGACCTGATGCTCCAGGTCACCGGACGCGGTGGGAAGACCGCGACGGCCACCCTGGCCTACGCCGCCTCGGCGCGGGTCGGCGGCGCGCCCACGACCCGCTACCTCACCGGGTCCTCGGACGCCTCGGCCGCCGTGGACGTGGGCGGCGGACACGTGCTGGTGGCCGACGACGAGTCCAACGTCCTGCGCCTGTACGACCGCTCCCGCACCGGCGCGCCGGTCAGGACCTGGGACCTCGGCCCCTCGCTCGGCCTGAAGAAGGAGGTCGACATCGAGGCGGCGGCCCGGGTGGGCGACACCGTCTACTGGACGGGCTCGCTGGGCAACAACAAGGACGGCAAGTACAAGGCGGAGCGGAACACGGTCTTCACCACGACGATCACCGGATCCGGCGCCGGCACCGAGGTCACCTTCGGCAGCGCCCACCACGGCCTGCGCGAGGACCTGATCGCCTGGGACACCGCGCACGGCCACCGCTTCGGCTTCGCGGCCGGCACGGCGAACGGGCAGGTCCCCAAGCGGATCGACGGCTTCAACATCGAGGGGCTGGAGTTCGCGCCGGGCTCCACCACCACCGCCTATCTCGGATTCCGGGCGCCGCTCGCCCCGGCCGTGCCGGGCGGCAAGGCGCTCGTCGTACCCGTCACCAACATGGACCGGGTGGTCGCGGGCACGGCCGCGCCGGTCTTCGGCGAGCCGATCGAGATGGACCTCGGTGGCCTCGCGATCCGCGACATCCGCAGGAACGCGGCGAACCAGTACCTGATCCTGGCCGGCTCGTGGGCCGCCGACGACAACTCCGACCCGTACGCGCTGTACCAGTGGGACGGAGTCCCCGGGCACGCCCCGCGTAAGCGGGTGGACCTGCCCACCACCGATCCCGGGGGGTGGGAGGTCGTGGTGAACGTGCCCGACCTGAGGGTGCCCGGGGCCCGCGTGCAACTGATCACCGACAGCGGCTCCGCCGACCTGTACGGCGACGGCAGGGAAGCCAAGGACCTCGACCACCCGGAGTGGAAGAAGGCCCGCTCCGCATGGTTCACGCTCGGCCCGACGCGTGGCGGACACCGATGACGCGTGGCGCCGCCGATGACCGCGTGGGGGACACCGATGAACGTGTGGCGCCGCCGATGACCGCGTGGGCGACACCGATGACCGTGTGGGGGACACCGATGAACTCGTGGGGGACACCGATGAAGCGGACGACGCGACGGACGACGCCGGGGAACAGGCAGCGGGCGACGCGGCGGCTGGGTGTCGCCGCCCTCGCCGCGCTGACGCTCGCCGGGGTGAACTCACCGGCCCTGGCGACCGGTTACGGCACACCGACCATCACGTTCTCCGCCTCCTACCTGTCGGGGGCCGTCGGCGGGGTCGGGGATCCCGTCGTGGACGTGACCGTGGGACAGAGCGGCGCGGACGCGTCCGCGCTGGTCGTCAGCGCGACGGCCTCCAGCAAGGCCTCGGTCGCCGGGACCGGGGACGTCACCGTCACCGGCGCGGGCGCGGTCCGGCAACTGGCCGTGACCGCACGGGGCCGCGGCTACACCAACCTCACCGTCAAGGTGAGTGGGCTGGGCGGCAAGAGCGCCACCAAGACCCTGTCGTACGCGGCGTCGGCCGCCGTGGCGAACCCCGCCGACGCGCGCTACCTCGTCGGCGCCTCGGACTCCTCGGCCGCCGTGGACGTCGGCGGCGGCTACACCGTGGTCGCGGACGACGAGTCGAACGTGCTGCGGCTGTACGACCGTTCCCGGTCCGCCGCGCCGCTGAGGACCTGGGACTTCAGCTCACAGCTCGGGGTGAGCAAGGAGGTGGACATCGAGGGGGCGACCCGGATCGGCGACACCGTCTACTGGACCGGTTCGCTCGGCAACAACAAGGACGGCGAGTACAAGGCGCCCCGCAACACGGTGTTCACCACCACGCTCAGCGGATCCGGGGCGGGCGCGCAACTCGCGTACGGACGCTCGTACAAGAAGCTCCGCGACGACCTGGTGGCCTGGGACAAGGGCAACGGCAACCGCTACGGCTTCGCGGCCGGTACGGCGGACGGCGAGGCGCCGAAGCAGATCGACGGGTTCAACGTGGAGGGGCTGGAGTTCGCGCCGGGCTCCACCACCACCGCCTATCTCGGATTCCGGGCGCCGCTCGCCCCGGCCGTGCCGGGCGGCAAGGCGCTGGTGGTGCCGGTCAGCAACTTCGACAAGGTGCTGTCCACGGGTGCGAAGGCCACCTTCGGCGCGGGCATCGAGCTCGACCTCGGAGGCCTCGCGATCCGCGACATCCGAAAGAACGCGGCGAACCAGTACCTGATCCTGGCCGGCTCGTGGGCCGCCGACGACAACTCGGACCCGTACGCGCTGTACCAGTGGGACGGGGTCGCGGGCCACGCCCCGGTCAAGCGGGCCGACCTGCCGACCACGGATCCCGGCGGCTGGGAGGCCATCGTGGAGGTGCCCGACCTGTCGGTCGCGGGGGCGCGGGTCCAGCTGATCACCGACAGCGGCTCCGCCGACCTGTACGGGGACGGCACCGAGGCCAAGGACCTGACGCACGCGGAGTGGAAGAAGGCGCGGGCGGCCTGGTTCACGCTGAACTGATCCGCCGAACCGATCCGCCGAACTGATCTCCGTTCGCCCCGCCGGACCGGTCTCCCGGCGGGGCGTGCGCGGGGAGCGCCCGGGCATGTGTACGGGCGTACGCAACGATGTGTACTCTTGTACGCATGCCCTACGTACTGCTTGCCGCGGCCATCGCCGCCGAGGTCGCCGGCACGACCGCCATGAAGTTCAGCGAAGGCTTCACGAAGCTGTGGCCCTCGATCGGCACGGTCCTGGGCTACCTCATCGCCTTCACCCTGCTCGCGCAGACCCTGAAGACGATGTCGGTGGGAACGGCGTACGCGATCTGGGCGGGCGTCGGCACGGCCGCCATCGCCGCCATCGGCATGCTGTTCCTCGGGGAGGCGGCGACCGCGGCGAAGATCGCCGGAATCGCGCTGATCATCGGCGGGGTCGTCCTGCTGAACCTCGGCGGGGCGGCCCACTGATGCCGGCCGGAGCGGTGCGCCGCCACGACCCGGAACGGCGGCAGCGGATCATCGACGCGGCGATCCGGGTGGTGGGCGCCAAGGGCATCGCGGGCCTGAGTCACCGCACCGTGGCGGCGGAGGCGGACGTCCCCCTGGGATCCACGACCTACCACTTCAAGACCCTGGACGACCTCCTCGTGGCGGCCCTGCGCCAGGCGAACGAGCATTTCGTCCTGGTGCCCGACCCCGCGGAGCCGGACCTCGCGACGGCGCTCGCCCGGCTGCTGGGGGAGCTCCTGGCGGCGGGCCGGGACCGGGGACGGGTGGAGTTGGAGTACGAGCTGTACCTGGCGGCCCTGCGCCGCCCTGCGCTGCGGCCGGTGGCCGCCGAGTGGTGCGCGTCCGTGGCGGCGGCGCTGGGCGGGCGGACGGACCCCGTGACGGCGCGGGCGCTGGTGGCGGTGATGGACGGGATCAGTCTCCAGGTCCTGCTGACGGACGCGGAGTACGACCCGGCGTACGCGCGGGACATCCTGGGGCGGGTGCTGGCCGGGGCGTGAAGGGGCGCCGCCCGGGGACGGCGGTCGCCGCCGCCGGGGCCCCGCGCGCACCCTGGTGCGACCGGGGTCTCGTGCGGCCTCCGGGTCCGCCGGGGTGTCCGGCGTCGATCAGGGGGCGGCGCGGACCGCCTCCAGGGCGGTTCGGACGCCGGCCTCGATGTCCGTGATCGGGTAGATCACCTCGCGCACCGTCCGGTCCCGGTCCAGGACGAGGGTCAGCCGCTTGAGCCGGCTCACCCCGGCCGCGCGGAAGGTCGGCAGCCGCAGCGCCGAGGTCAGCGCGAGTTCCGCGTCCGAGAGGAGCGGGAAGCGCAACCGCTCCGCCTCGGCGAACTCCCGCTGCTCGTCCGGCCGCTGGGTGGAGACGCCCTGCACCGTCGCGCCCGCCGCCGTGAACTCGGCCAACTGGTCCCGGAACGTGCAGGATTCCAGCGTGCACCCCTTCGCCCCGGGGATCCCGGCCCACCCCGGCGGATAGGACTCGGCCCGGGCGTAGGCGCCCGGGAAGCAGTACAGGACCGTGAACGGCGCGTCCGCCACGGGGTCGCGGGGCTCCCCGAACCGGTCCGGGAGCAGCAGCTCCGGCACCCGGGTACCGAGCAGCGCGTGCACCCGCGCCGCCTCCCGCGAGGATTCCTCGGTCGTCGCCGTCATCTCTCCCTCTCCCAGGATCCAGGTGTCCCCCCAGTCCTGGAGGGCCACCAGCACCGGCAGCAGCCCCCGGCCGCGCGGGGTGAGTCGGTACTCGTGCCGCACCGGGCGTTCCTGGTACGGCTCGCGCGTCAACACCCCGGCCTCGACCAGCAGTTTCAGCCGCTCGGTCAGGACCTTGCGGGAGACGCCGAGCTCGCGCTGGAACTCCTCGAACCGGTGCACGCCGCGCGCGGCGTCGCGCACGACGAGCAGCGTCCACCAGTCGCCCACGACGTCGAGGGCCTGGGCGATGGAGCAGTCCGCGTCGCCGAGGTGCGTGCGCTGGGCCATGGGAACTCCTTTGTCCGTTGACCCAAGGCTGCCATGCTGGCATAGTCCGTTCCTAAAGGGAACTGACCTGCTCGTGGGGGGCGCCGGCATGTTGCGAGGGTTCAAGGACGTGCCGAGGGTGGTGTGGCTCCTGGCGGCCGGGGTGTTCGTCAACGCCGTCGTCGGCTTCACCTTCGTCTTCGTCTTCGTGTACCTGGTCGGACCGCGCGGCCTCGGCGCCGCGCCGGCCGGCCTCGCCGTCGGCGTCGGTGGCGTCGGCCTGGTCGCCGGCAACTTCACCGGAGGCTGGTACGGCGACCGCTTCGGCCACCGCCGGGTACTGCTCACCGCCGCCGCGTTCGGCGGCCTCGCCCTGGCCTGCCTTCCGTTCCTGCCCACCCCGCTGCTGTGCGCCCTCCTGCCGGCCGTCCAGTACGCGTCCGGGGTGATTCGCGCCGCCAACTCCGCGCTCGTCGCCGTCACCGTCCCCGAGGGCGCCCGCCGGCAGGCCTACGCCGTCGTACGGTGCGCCTCCAACGGCGGCTTCACCCTCGGCCCGCCACTCGGGGCGCTGGTCGCGGCCGGCCTCTCGTACGACTGGCTGTTCGTCGCCGACGGCGTGGGCACCCTCGTCCTCGCCGTCTGGACCGCCCGGATCGTCCCGGCCCGCGGTGCCGGCCACGGACCCGCCGCGGCCCGGGACGGGGGTCCGGGCCGCGGCGTCACCGCCGAGCTGCGGGCCCGCCCCGCCCTGCTCGTCCTGCTCGCCGCCGTCCTCGTCGTGGACGTCGTCTACCGGCAGCAGTACTCCACCCTTCCGATCTTCCTCGCCGACCACGGCTTCGACATCCGCGCCTTCGGGCTGGTCGTCGCCCTCAACGGCGGGGTCGTCCTGCTGCTGGAACTGCCCGCCGCCGTCGCCCTGCGCGAGCGCCCGCCCCTGGCCGTCGTCGGCACCGGACTGCTCCTCGTCGGAGCCGGTCACGCGGTGCTGATCGCCGGAGCGGGCCTCGCGAGCGCCGTCGTGATGATGGTGTTGCTCAGCCTCGGGGAGATCCTCTACAAGACCACCGCCACCGCCTACGTGGCCGACCAGGCCCCGGCGCACGCGGTCGGCCGCTTCCAGAGCCTGTACGCGGGGGTCTCGGTCAGCGGCGTCGTCCTCGGCGCACCGCTCGGCGGGGCCCTGTACGCCACCGCCCCCGGGCTGCTGTGGCCGGCGTGCGCGGTTCTGGCCGCCGGCGCCGGGGTCGCGGTGCTGTGGACCGCCCGTCGGCCGCGCCGGCCCCGGCGCCGGGATCCGATGGCCGGGCGGGCTCAGGATCCGATGGCCGGGCACGCTCGGGAGGCGCGACCCGGGCGGGCGGGGAGCCGTGACCTCCAGAGGGCGGAGGGCGCCGGGGCCGACCGCCTCGCCGCCGGCGCGACGGGCGGGCAGGAAGCCGGGACCGACTCCCGCGCGCCGAGCGCGACACGCGGCGCGACCGTCACATGAGACCGGTTCGCGACCGCGGCCCGTCGCCGGTTAGGTTTCGGGCATGACTGCTACGCGTACCTCCGGCGCCGTCGCCGCCGGCCTTGCCACCCTCACCGCCGACGGCACCGTCCTCGACACCTGGTTCCCCGCCCCCCGCCTCGTCGCCGAGCCCGGCCCGGCCGGCACCGAGCGCCTCACCGCCGAACAGGCCGTGGAACTCCTCGGGGCCACCGCGCCGAAGGCGATCCGCCGGGACGCGGTCCGCGGGGTCGAGGTCGTAGCCGTCCGCACGGTCATCTCCTCGCTCGACGACAAGCCGCTGGACGCCCACGACGCGTACCTGCGCCTCCACCTGCTCAGCCACCGCCTGGTCAAGCCGCACGGCCAGAACCTCGACGGCCTCTTCGGCCTGCTGACCAACGTCGCCTGGACCTCGCTGGGCCCCGTCCCGGTCGACGAGATCGAGACGGTCCGCCTGAACGCCCGCGCCGAGGGCCTGCACCTCCAGGTCACCTCGATCGACAAGTTCCCGCGCATGACCGACTACGTCGCCCCCAAGGGCGTCCGCATCGCCGACGCCGACCGCGTCCGCCTCGGCGCGCACCTCGCCGAGGGCACCACCGTCATGCACGAGGGCTTCGTCAACTTCAACGCCGGCACCCTCGGCACCTCCATGGTCGAGGGCCGCATCTCGGCCGGCGTCGTGGTCGGCGACGGATCCGACATCGGCGGCGGCGCGTCCACCATGGGCACCCTGTCGGGCGGCGGCAAGCAGATCATCTCGATCGGCGAGCGCACCCTGGTCGGCGCCGAGGCGGGCGTCGGCATCGCCCTCGGCGACGAGTGCATCGTCGAGGCCGGCCTGTACGTCACCGCGGGCACCCGCGTCACCCTCCCGGACGGCCAGATCGTCAAGGCCCTGGAACTCTCCGGCGCCGACAACATCCTCTTCCGCCGCAACTCGGTCACCGGCGCCGTCGAGGCCCGCCCGAACAACGCGGTCTGGGGCGGCCTGAACGAGATCCTGCACAGCCACAACTGACCCCCGAACGGGGCCGGATCGCCCGCGGCGGACGTCACGACGCCCTCCCACCCCGAACGGGTGGGAGGGCGTCGCGCGTCCCCGAGTGGACGCCGGCCGCGGGCGGCCCTCCCGCCCCGAGCGGGGGAGGGTGTCCGACGGGCCGAACCGGTCAGTGCAAGGGGATCGTGCGGACCAGGCCGGCGAAGGCCTGTTCCTCTTCCTCCGTCAGTTCCACCGACTCCATGGGGTGCCCGGCCGGACCGCGCTGGGTCGGGATCGTCGACAGGCCCTCGAAGGCGTCCTGCCCGGAGTGGTGGAAGCGGCCGTCCCAGAGGACGTGGCCGAGGCCGATCACCCAGACGAGGGCGGCCACGAGCAGGACGGCTATGCCGATTTCCTGGACGAGGGTGATGGAGGGGAACACACGGTCCTCCGGGGGTGCGGGATCGAGCGTGCAAGATCGGGCGTGCAGACACTCAACACCAGAACGGTCGAATTGGACAGGGGTGTGTCGAGTGTCACGCCAGGGCCGAAAGTCCCCACCTTGTCCGGAAAGGCCCCCTCGACGGGTGGCGGAAGGTCCCCTCGACGGGTGGCGGGGGTCCGGGCGGGACGGCGCCCGGAACCCCCGCCGATCCGCCCGTGACTACGGGCGGAAGCGCAGCACCTGCGGGTCGTGGTCGCTGTTCTGGTTGGCGAACTCCGCGTTGATGTGCACGCTGTCGTACGTGAAGGTCTTGATCGCCGGGCTGGTCAGGATCTGGTCCAGCACCTGGGCGTTGCCCTGGTACACGTACGAGTAGCGCTCCGCCTTCGGCAGCGACTTGATCGCCGGGTACAGCGCCCCGCCGTCCGCCAGGGCGTCGGCGGTGGCCGAGAACTCGAAGTCGTTGATGTCGCCGAGGGCGATGACGTTCGCCTTCTTGTCGGCCGCCAGGATCTCCTTGACGAAGCCGTTCACGGCCTGCGCCTGGAGCAGTCGCTTGGCCTCCGAGGAGCGCACCGGCGGCTGGTGGTGCGAGGTGAGACCCTCGTCGCCGCCCTTGGAACCGAAGTGGTTGGCGATGACGAAGACCGTCTTGCCGCGGAAGACGAACTCGCCGGCCAGCGGCTTGCGGCTGTCGGCCCACGCCGCGTTCGCCGGGTCGATCCGACCGGGGGAGTGGGTCAGGGCGGCCTTGCCGTCGACCGTGGTGACACCGGTGGCCGTCACCGCGTCGCCCGCGGCACGCTCGGTGAAGGAGACCCGCGCGGGGTTGTAGAGGAACACCTGACGGATGTTGCCGCCGGGCTCGCCGCCGTCCTTGTTGTTCTCGGGGTTGACGGTCCGCCACTGGTACGCGGGACCGCCGGCCGCCGTGATCGCCGCGGTGAACTTCGTCAGCGTCTGCTCGGCCGCGACGGTGCCGTCGTTCTTCGCGCCGTTGTCGTCCTGGATCTCCTCCAGGGCCACGACGTCGGGGGAGGCGAGGTTCTCGACGACGGCCTTGGCCAGCGCGTCGAACTTCTCCTGCGGGTCGCTCGGGTCGAGGTTCTCGACGTTGTACGTGGCCACCGCGAGCTCGTTGGCCGCCTGCGCCTTGGTCTTCTCGGGGGCGAGGGTGCCCGCCTTGACCGTGCCGAGGGTGCGGGCCACCAGGGTGTAGCCGCCGAACTGGTTGAAGTCCAGCGGACCCTCGGTGGTGCCGGTCAGCTTGTCGCCGACGTTGGCCACGGGGAAGGGCTGCTGCGCGACGGGCGCGAGCTGCTGGATCTGGAGCCGGCCGGTGTTCTGGGACTCGTACGAGCCGTAGATCGTGCCGCCGCGCTTGGCGGTGTTCTCCCAGCCCTTGACCGTGACCCACAGCTCCGAGTACGGGTCGGTGGCGCCGACCACGCGCGAGTTGCCGATCTTGACGTTCATGCCCTCGACGGACTCGTAGAAGTCCAGGGCGAAGCGCGAGGGCTCCAGGGTCAGGCCGTTGACGCTGCCGGCGGCGGCCGGGTCGCCGGCCGGGGCGTACGCGGCGGGCACCGTGTACTCGTTGATCGCGGTCGCGGCCGGCAGCGCGTTGCCGGAGGAGACCACGGTCACGACCGGCTTGGCGATCTGGGTGACGGACTGGTTGCCGGAGGAGACGCCACCCGGGACGTACTCGCCGACCGTGCCGGTCACCTTGACGGCGTCGCCGACGGCGACGGTCGGTGCCGAGCTGGTGAAGACGAACACGCCCTCGCTGGTGGCGTCGTTGTCGTCGGTGTCGGGGTCCTGGATCCAGAAGCCGCGCGAGCCGTACGTCCGCACGCCGGTGACGATGCCCTCGACGTCGGCGACCTGCTTGCCGTTGAGCGGGGATATGCGGGTGGTGCCCTGGATGTCGTGGATGCGTATCGGATCGGCGGACACGGCGCCTTCGGCCGCGTCGGCGGAGCCCGCGAGCAGGCCGGTGGCCAGGGCGGTGGCGACGAGGGCCGCGACGGCGGCGGAACGGGGATGCGAGGAGCGCATGGGCGGGAACTCCGGTGTGAGGGTGGGGGGGAACGCCGGGAAGTCCGGGGCTCCTGTACTGCTCAGTACATCTACGCGCGTCAATTTCCTGTGTGGACCGCGAAGTTGTCAAGGTCTCCGAGGAAGACGGCAGCTGACTGTGGGATGAACCAAGGACGATGGCCCCTCGGGCATGCCCGAATTGCGTCTACGCTGGGTCGTCGCCGTACGACCCAACGGCCCCACCGCGACCGCGAGGAGAACCGCCCCATGTCCGCAGAGCCGCACCCCACACTGCCGCCGGTACGGCTGCACTCCGATGCGGAACTGGCCCGCGACGCCCTGGTCACACCGCTGTTCGCGCACGCCGTGCGCCTCGCCCGCTGGGCCGGTCCCCACACCCGCGTGGAGGTCGGCGGCGAACTCACCACCGAACAGCTCGCCGAGGCGGCGGCCGTACTGGGGCTCGACCCCGAGGGCGAGGAGGGCCCGGTGCTCGCGAGCCAGGCCTGGCGGGTGGCCGTGGACACCGGACTGGTCGACGTGACCGAGCCGGACGAGGACGCGGGCGCGGCGGACGGTGAGGCGGGCGAGGGCGACGCGGCCGGCGCGGAGCCGCGGTACGGGACCGCCGCCCCCGGCGAGGACCTGGCACTGATCGCGGGCGGCGCGCCCGGCGACGTGCTCGACCTGTGGCTGGCGGCCCTGGACGCCGTCCTCGCGGACGCAGCCGTGCCCGACCTCGACGACCTCGTCGACGCGTTGGACGCGGGCGGCGAGATCGACTTCGACCGGCTCGACTGGAACCCGCAGCGCGAGGCGGACTTCCTCGACGGGGTGCTCGCCAACCTCTACCTGCTCACCATCGCCGAAGGGGGCTCCGGCGACAGCCCGGTGCCGCTTCCGGTGCTCGCCGCCTCGATGGTCGTCCCCGACGACATGGGCGATCCCACCGACGCCGTGCTGGAACAGGTCTCGGACGCGATGATGCGCCTCGACGACCAGTTCCGGCAGCTGGAGCCGATCGGGCTGGTCGAGTTCCGCCCGGTGGACGAGGCGCTCATGGCGGAGGCCGACGACGAGGAACTCCTCGCCGGGCAGGGCGACGGCACCGAGGAGGACGTGGCGCGGTACGGAATGGTCCGGCTGACGGCCCTCGGCCTGTACGGCATCCGGGCCCGGATGCTGGAGGCCGGGGTCGACGCCCCGGCCATCGGGGAACTCGCCGACAAGGGAGCCGACGCGCTGCTCGACGTGGTCTCCTTCTACCCGGAGGACGCGGCGCAGGCCGAGATCGAGTTGTGGCTGACCGGACGGGACCTGCCGACCGCGGTGGCCGAACTGCTGGCCGCGGCCCGCGGTGACGACGAGGGCGCCCCGCTGCGCCGGCTGCGCTGCCAGCAGGCCCTCGCCCCGGCCGGCCCCACCGCCGAACCGGCGGTCCGGGCGGTACTGGACGACCCGGAACTCGGCGGGCTCGCCCGGGTCTGGCTGGCCGAGCGAGGGGCGACGGACGTACCGGCGCCGGACGGGGCGATGGTGTTCTGGCTGACGGTCGACACGATCGCCGCGCAGCTCGCCGCCGACGGCGAGACGGACGAACTCCCCCTGCTCATGCGAACCCTGACCGAACACCACGCCGGATTCTTCGAGCAGGCGTGGCGGGTGGAACACCCCGCCACGGCCTACGTGCTGGAGGCGATGGGGCGGTTGCACCCGGACAAGAAGGCGGCGAAGGAAGCCCGCAAGGCCGCCTTCAAGGCCCGCTCCCGACAGTCCTGAGGGGCGGCGGCCGGGCGGTCCGGCGGCTTGACGGGCAGGCGGGACGGGCGGGCGGGGTTCGGGGCCCGGGCGCACGGCGATCGTGCGCCCGGGGGCCCGTCCGGCGGCTCGTCCGGGGTGCACAACGCGCCGATCATGGGCCGGAGTTCGCCATTCCGGCCGGCTGTGAGGGGACGGTTCGCGTTCGGGGGTAGTTCAGCCGCCGTTCACGTGCGGGCGGGAGCGTGTGCGCCGACGACCGCACGACAGGCGCCCCACCTCCCCACCCCAGGAGATCCGATGCCGCTCACCCGTAGAGACTTCACCGCCCGCACCGTGATCGCCGGTGCGGGAGTCGCCCTCACCGGAACCGTCGGCGCCCTCGCCACCGCTCCCGGAGCGCTCGCGGCCGACGACGGCACGCGGCACGACGAGCAGGGTCGCCCCCACGGCCCCGGATACGGCCCGCTCGTGCCCGACCCGGCCGGAATCCTGGCCCTCCCCGCCGGATTCAGGTACCGCGTGATCACCCACAGCGGTGTCACCACGCTCGACTCGGGCGAGACCACCCCGTCCAACCACGACGGTACGGCCGCGTTCGAGGGACACCGGGGAGTCACCCTCCTCGTCAACAACCACGAGCTGAAGGGCCCGCGCACGGGCTGGGATCGGCCCGTCCCGCTCGCGGAAGGCCTCGTCTACGACCCGGCCGCCGCCGGCGGCTGCACGGTCGTCGAGGTCCGGCGCGGCGGAGAGGTCGCCGAGTGGGTGGGCATCGCCGGTACCTCGACCAACTGCGCGGGCGGAGCCACCCCGTGGGACACCTGGCTGACCTGCGAGGAGAACTCGGACCTCGCCGGCAAGAACGGCATGACCAAGGACCACGGCTACGTCTTCGAGGTGGACCCGCACGACCGGCGCGCCAACCGCGACCCCAGGCCCGTCAAGGCCTTCGGGCGCTTTGACCACGAGGCCGTGGTCATCGACCCGCGCCAGGGCCACGCGTACCTGACGGAGGACGCCTCCGGCCCCAACGGGCTGCTCTACCGCTGGACCCCGCCGCACGGCTTCCGGCACGGGCGGGGCAGGCTCCGTACCCTCGCGCCGGACGCGGGCGTGCTCGCCGCCGCCAAGTGCTTCGACCGCAACGGCCGGTTCGTCGACGACCTCTCGCGCGCCACCGCGATCGGCACCGTGTACGGGGTGGACTGGGTGGAGGTGCCCGACCGCGACGCGCGGACGACGCCGGTACGCAAGCAGTTCGCGGACACCGCGGTGACCCGGGGGCGCAAGCTGGAGGGCATGTGGTGGGCCGACGGGGGCGCGTACTTCGTCTCCTCGTTCGCCCGCGCGGAGAGCCCGGGCGCCCCGCACGACGGCCAGGTGTGGTTCTACGACCCCAAGCGGCGCACGATCAGGCTCACCGTGCTGCTCGGTGTGAACGCCGACCCGGCGAAGGACGGCGCCTACGACGGCCCCGACAACATCACCGTGTCCCCGTACGGAGGCCTGGTCATCGCGGAGGACGGAACAGGGCTCCAGCACCTGTTCGGCGCGACGGAATCGGGGCGCACCTACCCACTGGCCCGCAACGAGCTCAACATCGGGACGGACGAGTCGCCCGAGTACTCGGAGTTCACCGGCGTCTGCTTCTCACCCGACGGGCGCACCCTCTACGCGAACATCCAGGACCCGGGCATCATGCTGGCCGTCACCGGACCGTGGCGGCGCGCCCGCTAGGCGGGGCGCGGCCACGGCCGACGGGGCGCTACTGGGTCGCCGCGGTCTCCGAGCGGGAGGCGGCGGCCCATTCCTCCAGGAGGAATTCGTACGCGTCGGAGGGCCACTCACCGCCGACCCCGGTCTCGACGAGGTGCCGGATCGCCTCGTTCGCCTCTGCGGCGGACGGGCGGGCCGGACCCGCGGGCTGGAGTGTCTTGTGCATGGCTCAAGGCTACGGGCGGGCACTGACGGGCACCGCCGATTCGGAGGTGGAATCGCTCACCCGAATCGGCCTTTGGTAGCGCCATGTGCCCGCCCACCTGCTCAGAGTGCCTGCGAGGCGGGTTTGACCATGCCGCGCACTGTGCGGGACTTCACAAAGTCCCCGATGGCCGTCATCTCCCACTCACCGCTGAACTGCTTGATCAACTTGGCCATCATCACGCCGGTTTGGGGTTCGGCGCCCGTGAGGTCGAAGCGCACGAGCTCCTCCCCGCTCGCGGCGTCGATCAGACGGCAATAGGCCTTCGCGACCTCGCTGAACTTCTGGCCGGAGAAGGAGTTGACCGTGAAGACCAGCCCCGTCGCCTCGGCGGGCAGCCGGCCGAGGTCCACGACGATCACCTCGTCGTCCCCGGCTCCCTCGCCGGTGAGGTTGTCGCCGGAGTGCTTGACGGCGCCGTTCAGGATGGACAGCTTGCCGAAGTAACAGCTGTCGATGTGGTTGCGCTGGGGGCCGTACGCGATGACCGAGGCGTCGAGGTCGATGTCGCGGCCGCGGAACGCGGGCTCCCAGCCGAGGCCCATCTTGACCTGCGAGAGCAGCGGGCGACCGCCCTTGACGAGGGAGACGGTCTGGTTCTTCTGGAGGGTGACCCGCCCCTTGTCGAGGTTGATCTTCCCGGCGCCGGGGGCGGCCGCGGGGGCGGCGGGCGGGGCGGCGGGGGCAGGCGTGGGCGTCGGGGTGCCCCAGGCCTGGGCGGGGGCCGGGGCGGCGGGGGTGGAGGCGGCCGGGGTGGGCGTCGAACCCCCGAGCCAGGGGGAGGGCGGGTACTGGGCGGGCGGCGCGGCGGGCGGCGCGGGCGGGGCGGGGGGTGCCGACGGGGCCGCGGCCGCGGCCGGGGGCGGCTCCTCGTCCACGGAGACCCCGAAGTCGGTGGCGATGCCGGCGAGGCCGTTGGCGTACCCCTGGCCGACGGCGCGCACCTTCCACACGCCGCCGCGCAGGTAGACCTCGACGACGACGAGCGCGGTCTCGGAGCCCAGCTGGGGCGGGGTGAAGGTGGCGATCACCGCGCCGCCGACCGCGTCCCGCACCGTGGCCGTGGGCTCGATGCCCTGGAAGGTCTGCCCGGCGGCGTCCGGGCTGGCGGTGACCACGATCCGCTCGATGCCCGGCGGCACGGCGCCGGTGTCCACCGTGATCGAGTCGGGCGTCGAACCGCCCCCGGACCGGTGACTCACACCGGGGCCGGTCGGCTGGTTGTAGAAGATGAAGTCGGCGTCGGAACGCACCTTGCCGTCCGCGGCGAGGAGAAGTCCCGATACGTCGAGCCGCACCGGAGCAGCCACGTCCACCGTCACCCGGACGGTGTTGAGCGGCAGATTGGAACCAGGGGTCATAGCGGTCATGCCCGGAGAACGACCGGAGGGGCTTTGCCGTTCCCTTACCTTCGCGGGATATTTCCGGGGCCGGGGCCGGGGCCGGGGCCGGGGCGGGGCGGGGGCCGGGGTCGGGTCGGCCGAGCCGGGGCGTGCCGGTCGTGCGGGTCCGCCGGGCGGTCCGGTCTGCGGGGCCGGCGGCCCGGTGGGGGATCAGCGTTGGTTGCGGGGGTGGTTCCTGGCGGTGCGTTCGTTGCCGAACTTGTAGGCGCCCGTCCAGCGCGCCATCACCAGCTGCGCGTCGCCCGACTCCACTTCCGCCAGGAACTTCTCGGCGCGGCCGCCCCGCAGGGTGCCCGCGGCCCGGCCCCGGTGCGTGATGACGACGGAGTCGCCCTGTCTCTCGTACGTGAACCCGTGCGGTTTCGGCATGACGCGCAGCCTGCCGGGCCGAGGGACGCCGGGCAACGGATTATGCGGCGGGGACGGGAGGTGGGGAGGCGGTTCGGGGGCTCAGAGCTCCTGCGCGCTGACCCGCTCCCCGGTGACCCGGCGGGGCAGACCCAGCGGGTTGGCCTCCCGCAGTTCCGCCGGCAGCAGGGCGTCCGGCACCGACTGGTAGGCCACCGGCCGCAGCCAGCGCTCGACGGCGGTGCCGCCGACCGACGTGGAGTGCGAGGTCGCCGCCGGGTACGGGCCGCCGTGGTGCTGGGCCGGCGCCACCGCGACACCGGTCGGCCAGCCGTTGACGACGATCCGTCCCGCCAGGCCGGTGACCTGCTCGATCAGTGCGCCGGCCGGTCCGGGCGCGCCTGCGGTCTCGGCGTCGGACAGCTGGAGGGTGGCGCTCAGGTTTCCGCCGAGGAGTCCCAGTACCCCGGCCGCCTCGTGCTGATCGGCGTACCGGACCACGACGGTCACCGGGCCGAAGCACTCCTCCAACAGCACGTCGTGGGCGCCGCCCGCCAGAAGGTTTGCGGCGTCGACCGTCAGGTAGCCCGCGCCGACGGTGTGTTCCCCGCCGGAACCGGGGGTCACGGGTGCGGTGACGCCGGGCAGGGCGGCCCGTTCGCCGACCCCGGCGACGAAGTTCTCCCGCATCCGGTGGTCCAGCAGCACGCCGGGTTCGGTCTCGCCGAGCGCCTTGGTGAGGGCGGCGGCCAGCCGGTCGCCGTCCCCGCCCGAGGGGACCAGCACCAGCCCGGGCTTCACGCAGAACTGGCCGACCCCGAGGGTGACGGAAGCGGCGAGTCCGGCGCCGATCTCCTCGGCGCGCTCGGTGGCCGCCGCCGGGGTGACCACGACGGGGTTGAGGGAGCCGAGTTCGCCGTGGAAGGGGATGGGGACGGGCCGCGCGGCGGCCGCGTCGAACAGGGCCCGACCGCCCCGGATGGAACCGGTGAACCCGGCGGCGGCGACGAGCGGGTGACGCACCAGTTCCAGCCCGGCCTCGAAGCCGTGGACCACCGCGACGACCTCCGCGGGAAGCCCGGTCGCGACCGCCGCCCGGCGCAGCAGGGAGGCACACAACTCGGAGGTGGCCGGATGGTCGGGATGGGCCTTGACCACGACCGGGCAGCCCGCGGCCAGCGCGCTCGCGGTGTCCCCGCCGGGTACGGAGAAGGCGAGGGGGAAGTTGGAGGCGGCGTAGACGGCGACCACGCCCAGCGGCACCTTGTAGCGACGCAGGTCGGGGCGCGGCGGGCTCAGCGCCGGGTCGGCGTGGTCGATGCGCACGTCGAGGTACGCGCCCTCGTCCACGGCGTCGGCGAAGGCACGCAGTTGGCCGGTGGTACGGGCGAGTTCGCCGGTGAGGCGGCCCGGGCCCAGCGCGGTCTCCGCGTCGGCCGCCTCGATGACGTGGGCGGCGGACTCGTCGAGCAGATCGGCCGCGGCGCGCAGGAACGCGACCCGCGCGGTGCGGTCGGTCAGGGCGGAACGGGCGGCGTGGGCCGCGCGGACGGCCTCGTCCACCTCCCCGGGTGTGGCCTCCACCGCAACCTGCTCGCGCTGCTTCCCGGTGCGGGGGTCCACACTCCAGACTGGTGTTGCTGCCATGGCGCACTGCCTCCTGGATCTACCCTGACCCGCGCGGCGGCGTTCAGTACTCTGAACGCCGTTCCGATGGATGAATGATCACATCCATCGTGGACTCTATTTCCGCGTCTTCCGGGTTGACAAGAGACAAGAGGGGCACGAAGCCGAATGACCACAGCTGAGTCCGCCGGGGCGGGGGGTGCGGAGCCGGGGGGTTCGGGCGCTCACGCGGCCGTCAAGTCGGCGGTTCGCACGGTGCTGTTGCTGGAGCACTTCGCGGCGCGGCCGGGGCTGCACAGCCTCGCCGACATCCAGCACGATCTCTCCCTGCCGAAGTCCAGTCTCTACATGCTGCTGCGCACCCTGGTGAACCTGGGCTGGGTGGAGACGGACGCGACCGGGACGCGGTACGGCATAGGCGTACGGGCCCTCCTCGTCGGCAGTTCGTACATTGACGGCGACGAGGTGGTGGCGGCGGCCCGGCCCACCCTGGACCGGCTCTCCGACGACACGACGGAGACCATCCACCTGGCCCGGATGGACGGGACGAGCGTGGTGTACCTCGCCACCCGACAGTCCCGGCACCACCTGCGGCCGTTCACCCGGGTCGGACGGCGGCTGCCGGCCCACTCCACGGCGCTCGGCAAGGCACTGCTGGCCACACACACCGACGACGAGGTGCGCCGGCTGCTGCCGCGACGGCTGGAGGCGGTCACCGAGCACACCATCACCGACCGCGACCGACTCGTGGACGAGCTGGCGCTGGTACGGGAACAGGGGTACGCCGTGGACCGGGAGGAGAGCACGCTGGGGCTGCGGTGCTTCGGCGTGGCGGTGCCGTACCGGACGCCGGCGCGGGACGCGGTGAGCTGCTCGGTGCCGGTGGCCCGGCTGACGGACGGGCACGAGCACCTGATCAAGGCGGCGTTGTTCGAGGCACGGGACCGGCTGTCGGTGGTGACGCGGCGGATGTGACGCGGGACGGGTGGGTCGGGGTGGGCGGGGGGTTGGAGGGTCGGGGTCGGGGTCGGGCGGCGGAATCGATGCCTCCTCCCCCGCGTGGGGGAGGAGGTTCCCCAATGAGGGGGAGGTGCGGCGGGGCGGCGCACGGGACCGTTGAGGCATGACCGGACCAACAGTTCACCCGAAACCGGCGACCTCCGACCCACGACCGTCGTCACCCGCACCCGCATTGGGGGCCGGGCGGCGGATCCTGCGCGCCGTGGCCATTGCCGCCACCGTGCCGTATCTGACCCTCAAGGCCGCCTGGCTGGGCGGGAGTCACCTGGGCATACCCGACGGCAGTGTCCTGCTGGACCCGGGGTTGTCCCTTCCCTTACTGAACGCCCTCTCCCTGGTCATGGACTCGGGTGTGGTGCTGCTCGCCCTGGTCCTCACCCGCCCCCGGGGCCTACGGGTGCCTGCCGGCCTGTTGACCGTCCCGGTCTTCATCGCCACCGGGCTGCTCACGCCGATCACCCTCGGGTTCCCCGGCCAACTGCTCATGGCAGCGCTGGGAGCGGGCTCGGACGCGGCCGAGCGCGCGGCGCGGGAGCCCTTCCTCGACCCCTGGGTATTCAACGTCGTCTACCTGGGGTTCATGGTCCAGGCCGTGTCCCTGGCCGGGCTGTTCGTGCCCTACGCGCGGCAGCGCTGGGGCCGGCGGTGGCAGGGGCGCCTGGGCGAGCGGCTCCCGCCATCCACGGGGGTGGTGGCGGGAGCCGCGGCGGTCATGGCTCTGGCGGTGTCCGCCGTGTACGGGTACTGGGGCTTCGGCGGCATGGCCGGACAGAACCCGACGCAGATCGCGCGGTACTCCTCGGATGCGGGAGTGGTGTCCGTCGTCCACGCGATCTGTGCCCTGGCCGCAGGTGTGGGTTCGGTGTGGTTGGCCCGGGGTGGGAACAGACGGGCGCGAGGGCCGTTGGCCCTCGCCTGGATCGGCTCGTCG
The DNA here is from genome assembly GCF_041431415.1 of Streptomyces sp. NBC_00513. GTDB lineage: Bacteria > Actinomycetota > Actinomycetes > Streptomycetales > Streptomycetaceae > Streptomyces. The sequence continues at coordinate 2,172,655 of NZ_CP107845.1, read as the reverse complement.
GCGACGCTGAGTTGGGGCGTGTGGCTCTCCCTCGCCCTGCTGGGCGCGGGGTCCGGGCCGAACGAACGGCCCACCGCCGCGACCCTTCTGCTCTACGCTGCCCAGATGATCATCGGACTGCTCGCCACCACGGTTGTCACGCGGTTCCTCGCCAGCCGCCGCGCGGCCTGAAACGACCGGCGATGGCACGCGTGCGGACGAGCCGGTCGGGTCCGGCGGTTCGCTCTCGCCCGGCGGTTCGGTCGGGTTCTGTGGGGTGGTGGGGTCCGGTGCGTCGGTGGGGGCCGTGGGGCCGGTGGTTCGGGGCGCGGGCACGGTTGCGCTGGGTGCACCAGATACTCGGCGGAGCCCTGTTGATGCCGTACTTCCTGCTGACCCAGGTGGTGGTCGGGGTGGTCGCGGGCGGGCGCAACGCCCTCACCTCCCTCCCGCTGGCCCTGGCCGCCTACGGGGCGGCCCTGCCCCTCGCCGCCGCGACCGGGACGTTCGGGCTGGTCCGGCCCATGTCGGTCGCCGCGGTGCGCGCCTTGTGCGGGGTGCCGGGGGAGGGGCTGGCGGAGGGCCCGGCCCGGTCCTGGTCGGCTCGGGTGCGCGGCTCGGCCTGGTGGACCGCGCACCTGGGGGTGGGCGCGCTGGTCAGCGGGATGTGCCTGGCGTTGCCGCCGCTGGCGGTGTTCCTCATCGTGGCACCGTTCACGGGCTCGGTGCGGCACTCCGACCTCGGGCTGTTCTGGCTCGACGGCGAGGCCCGCCCCTACACGACCCCACTGTTCGGGGTGGCCCTGCTCGTCGGGATCGGGTGGTGCGTCGCCGGCGCCGGCGCGCTGTTGGCCCGACTGGCGCCGGTCCTGCTCGGCCCCGCCCCGGCGGACCGGCTGGCGGCGGCCGAGGAGAGGGCCGCCGACCTGGCGGTGCGCAACCGGCTCGCCCGGGAACTGCACGACGCGGTCGGGCACGCGCTGAGCGCCGTCACCCTCCAGGCGAGTGCGGCACGGCGGGTCCTGGATCGCGACCCCGCCTTCGTCCGCGAGGCGCTGACCGCCATCGAGGAGACCACCCGCCGGACGGTCGGCGAGCTGGACGCGGTGCTCGGTCTCCTGCGCGAGGGGGAGGGCGAAGGCGGCCCGGATGGGCCGTCCAGGCCGGGTACGGAACCGGCTCCCACCCTCGCCGGCGACCTCGACGGGCTGCTGGCCCGCTCCCGAGCCGCCGGTACCCCGATCACCGCCCACCTGGACCCCGGCCGAGCCGGTGACTGGGCCCGGCTTCCGGCGATCACCTCCCGCGAGGCCTACCGGATCGTCCAGGAAGGCCTGAGCAACGCCCTGCGCCACGGGGGCGGGGCCGTGGAACTGCGCATCGTGCTGCGCGACACCGACACCGACACCGACACCGACACCGGCGACGGCGATGACGGCGACGGCTTGGGCGAGCGCACCGGAGCCGGCCGCGCCGGCGCTGACCGGGACCGCGGCCGGGCCGGGAACCGGGAGCGGGACCGGGACCAGTACCGAGACCGGGACGGGAACGGCGACCGCGTCGGGATCGGCGACGGCGATCAGGACCCGCACCCGAAGCCGGACCCGCACCCGGACCCGAAGCCGGACCCGCACCCGGACCCGCACCCGCACCCGGACCCGCACCCGCACCCGGACCCGGACCCGAAGCCGGACCCGCACCCGCGCCCGGACCCGCACCCGAAGCCGCACCCGCACCCGCACCCGTATCGGCAACCGCACGGGCATCGGGCTCGGCAGCGTGAACTGGAGATCACCATGACCAATCCACTCGCCTCACCCGGGGCCGGGGAGCGTGATCGCCGGACCGCCGGAGGGCGGGGCCTGCGCGGGATCGGTGAGCGGGCCGCCCTGCTCGGCGGGGCCGTCGAGGCCGGCCCGCACGACGGCCTGTGGCGGATGCGGGCCGTTCTGCCGCTGGGCGGGGGCGGGAGATGACCCGGCCCGCACTGCGCGTCGTGATCGCCGATGACGAGCGGATGGTCCGTACGGCCCTTCGGGTCATCCTGGAGGCCGAACCGGACTTGGAGGTGGTCGGGGAGGCCGGCTCCGGTGCCGAGGTCGTATCGCTGGTCCGGTCGCTGGCGCCCGACGTGGTGCTGATGGACGTCCGGATGCCCGAGATCGACGGCATCCGGGCCACGGAGCGGATCCTCGCCACCATGGCCGCCCCGCCCCGGATCGTGGTCGTCACCACCTTCGAGAACGACTCCTACGTCTACGAGGCGCTGCGCGCCGGCGCGGCCGGTTTCCTGCTGAAGCGGGCCGACCCCGACGAGCTGATCGGGGCGGTCCGGCTCGTCGGCCGCGGTGACTCGCTGCTCTTCCCGGCGGCCGTCCGATCGCTGGCCGCCGCGTACGCACCGGCCGCGCGGTCCGGACCCCCGCAGTCCGGCACCGCGCGGTCCGGCACCGCGCAATCCGGCACCGCGCGGTCAGGACCCCCGCATCCCGGCGCCCCGTACTCGGCCGCCGGCCCGTTCGGCGTGGCCCCGTGGGTGGCCCGGCTCACCGATCGGGAGGCCGACGTACTGCGCCTGATCGCCACCGGACTCTCCAACCACGAGATCAGCGAGCAGCTCGGCGTCGGGCCGCAGACGATCAAGACGCACGTGACCGCCGTCCTCGCGAAGACCGGGTCCCGGGACCGTACACAGGCGGTCATCGCGGCCTACGAGGGAGGCTTCCTCATGAAGAAACACTGAGAACCCCGCCACAATCGGGCCGGAGTGGAACGCTCGGAGCCGTTGACACGTCCTTCTTGAGGATGAACAAAACGATCAGGCGTGCGTCGGTCTTCTGTCTGCTTCTGGTGTTGGCCCTGCTGGTCCGCGTCACCTGGGTGCAGGCATACCAAGGCCAGGCCCTCGCAGACGACAAGAACAACCGACGGAACCTCATCGGGCAGTACGAGAACCCGTTGGGCAACATCATCGTGGGCGGGGAGTCGATCACCGGTTCCGTGAAGACGGGCGGCAAGGACTTCGGGTACAAGCGCACGTACACCGACGGTCCGCTCTACGCGCCGGTCACCGGGTTCAGCTCCCAGGCGTTCGGCACGTCGATGTTGGAGGGTGTCTACAAGAACATCCTCAACGGCTCCGACAACCGTCTCAAGACGATGATGGACACGCTCACGAACAAGCGGGCCGCCCCGGGCAACGTCCTGACCACCATCGACAAGGGCGTCCAGAAGGCCGCCTACGACGCGCTCCAGGGCAAGCAGGGCTCCGCCGTGGCCATCGACCCGGCGTCCGGCGAGATCCTCGCCGTCGTCAACAATCCGTCGTTCGACCCCGGCCGCATCTCCGGAGCCAACGACACCAAGGCCTGGGCGGAACTGTCCGCCGACAACGGCAAGGCCATGGAGAACGGGGCACTGCGCAAGCCGCAGGCTCCCGGATCCACCTTCAAGCTGGTCACCCTCGCGGCGGCCATCGAGAACGGGCTGGTCACGAGCATCGACCAGAACACCTCCGTCCCGGGCAACTACACGATTCCCGGCACCACGACCAAGCTCAAGAGCGAGGTCCCCGACGAGATGTGCAACAACGTCTCGTCGCGCACCGCCCTGAGGCTGTCCTGCAACAACGTGTTCGCGGAGTTCGCGCACAAGCTGGGCCAGGACAAGATGCTGAAGATGGCCGAGAAGCTCGGCTTCAACGCGCAGATCGACACCCCGGTGCGGACGAACCCGCCGAGCAAGTACCCCTCGAAGAAGATGTCGGTCGACCAGGTCGCGCAGACGGGTATCGGCCAGTTCGACGTGCAGGCCACCCCGCTCCAGATGGCGATGGTGACCGCCGCGATCGAGAACGGCGGCAAGCTCGTCGGACCCCACATGGTCTCCGAGGTCACGGACGCCAACGGCAACGTGTTGGAGAGCCTGAAGGACCCGAAGACCGACGAGGTCATGAGCGCCAAGACGGCCTCCATGCTCCAGGACGCCATGCGGACGGTCGCCACCGAGGGCGGCGGCAAGCCCGCCCAGGTCGCGGGCGCCGAGGTGGGCGGCAAGACGGGTACCGCGCAGCGCGGCGTGAACAACAGCCAGTCGCCGCTCGCGTGGTTCACCTCGTACGGAAAGGCCGGTGACCGGCAGATCGCCGTGGCGGTCGTCATCGAGAACTCGGACACGGACCGTTCCGAGATCGGCGGCGGCCGGCTGGCCGCGCCGATCGCGCAGAAGATGATGTCGGCGTGGCTGAAGAAGTAGCCGCCTCGAACGCGTAGCCGACGCGCCGGGAACCGACACGGTTCCCGGCGCGTTTCCCTTCCCATGATCCGGACCGCGCTCCCCGCCGATCTCGACGCCATCGCCGCCCTCCACACCCGGGCCCGCTCCACCTACTACCGCGGTCGGGTCCCCGAGGCGGTGCACGGCGGGGACGCGGGGTTCGCGCGGACCCGCGAGGGCTGGTCGCGGGCGGTCGCCCGGGCCGGCGCCGAGGGCGGGGTGTTCTGCGCGGAGCAGGGCGGGGTGCTCATGGGGGTCGCCGCGTTCCGCACCGCCGAGGGGCAGGCCACGCTCACCCAACTGCACGTCGACCCGGACCACTGGCGGCGAGGCACCGGGGCGGCCCTGCACGCCGCCTGCCTGGACGTCTGGCGTCGGGCGGGCGTCGATCGGGTACGGCTGGAGGTCTTCGAGCACAACCTGCGCGCCCAGGCCTTCTACGCCTCGCGCGGTTGGCGCCCGGATCCCGCCGCCGACCGCTCCGGGTCCCACCTCACGCTCTGGCTACGGGTCGCCGACGGCGCGGAGCCTCGGTCGAAGGCGGCCGGCGCGGGCCCGTTGTCCGGGGAATGAGACGACCCCCCGGTTGGTTGAACCCGAAACCGCCGTGCCGCGAAGGGCGCGGTCGCCGGCCGTGCCCCCGAACAGGGATACCGGCCGTGTCCACGATCACGGAGAGAAGAAGGAACATGCGCGTCGAGATCTGGAGCGACATCGCCTGCCCCTGGTGCTACATCGGCAAGGCCCGTTTCACGAAGGGGCTGGCCGAGTTCGCGCACCGAGACGAGGTGGAGGTCGTCTTCCGGTCCTTCGAGCTCGACCCCAACGGAGCCAAGGGCGTCGTGGCACCCGTCGTGGAGATGCTGGCCAAGAAGTACGGACGCACCCTCGACGAGGCGCGCGGCATGGAGGAGCACGTCGCGGCGAGCGCACGCGCGGAAGGGCTCACCTACCGGGTCGAGGGGCGCGACCACGGCAACACCTTCGACATCCACCGCCTGCTGCACCTGGCCGCCGCCCGCGGCCGCCAGGAAGAGCTGCTCGACCTCGCCTACCGCGCCAACTTCGCCGAGGAGCGCAGCGTCTTCGACGCCGAGGTGCTGGTCGCGCTGGCCGTCGAGGCCGGACTGGACGAGGCGGAGGCCCGTACGGTCCTCGCCGACGCGTCGGCCTACGCCGAGGCGGTACGGGCCGACGAGCGCGAGGCCGCCGAACTGGGGGCCAACGCCGTGCCGTTCTTCGTCTTCGACCGTCGCTACGGAATCTCCGGCGGCCAGCCGGCCGAGGTGTTCACCCAGGCGCTGGAGCAGGCCTGGGCCGGACGCGAGACCCTCGCACCGGTGGCCGCGGCCTCCGACGCGGAGGTCTGCGAACCCGACGGGGCCTGCGCCGTACCGAAGGCGTGATCAAACCCGCATAACGGGATCTTCGGGTGGGTGTCCGGAACCCGGTGATGGACTGTGGGGCGTTTCCGGCCCACAGTGACTCCATGGACCTTCCGCTTCCCGAGGCCGTCCGGGCCGAGTTCGCGCACACCACCACCTACCTGAACACCGCCACCTGTTGTGTCCTCCCGCGTTCCGCGGTCGCGGAGGTGCGAGCCCTGGCCGAGGCGGCCGGGGCCGGACTCCCCGCCGGTTCCGGCGACTTCGACCGGGTGAACCGGGCGCGGGACTCCTTCGCGCGACTGGTGGGGGTGCCGTCCGGCCGGGTGGCCGTCGGCTCGACCGTTGCCGGCCACGTCGGCCTCGTCTCGGCCTCCCTTCCGGCCGGCGCCGAAGTGCTGTGCCCCGAGGGCGACTTCGCCTCGGTGATCAACCCGTTCGTGGTGCGCGCCGATCTCAAGGTCCGTTTCGCCCCGCTGGAGGCGATGGCCGAGGCCGTCGGTCCGGACACCGCACTGGTCGCGTTGAGCGCCGTGCAGTCCTCCGACGGCCGCACGGCCGATCTCGCGGCGGTGCGCGCCGCCGCGGCCGCGCACCGCGCACGGGTCCTGGTGGACGCCACCCAGGCCGCGGGGTGGATGCCCTTCGACGCGTCGCCGTACGCCTACACGGTCACCGCCGGCTTCAAGTGGCTGCTCGGCTCGCGCGGGGTCTCGTACCTGACCGTCTCGCCGGAGGCCCAGGAGGACCTCACCCCCCTGCACGCGGGCTGGGCCGCCGCCGGGGCGCCGGCGGACGCCACCTACGGGCCGATGTCCCGACCGGCCGACGGGGCGCGACGCTTCGACGAGTCCCCGGCCTTCCTCGCCTACCACGCCGCCGCACCCTCACTGGAGCTGCTGGAGCGGATCGGCGTCGCCGCCGTGCACGCCCACGACACCGCGCTGGCCGCCCGCTACCGGACCGGCCTCGCCCGCATCGGCCACGAGCCCGTACCGGGCGAGTCGCCCATCGTGTCGGTGCCGGGCCTGGCCGACCGGCAGCCCGCGCTCCAGTCGGCCGGCATCGCCGTGGCGGCCCGCGCCGGTTCCCTGCGGGCCTCGTTCCACCTGTACAACACCGAGGCGGACGTCGACAGACTGCTGGACGTGCTCGCCGGCTGACCTCCAAGCGTCACCACCCGTCGGCCCCGACCCCGGCCCCCACCTGCCTTCAGGGCCCGGCAATCCCAGCCCGGCCCACATCTGCCCAAGGGGCCCGGGCAACCCCAGCCCACCGGCGCCTGCCCCCGGGCCCGGCGATCCCAGCCCGGCCCACATCTGCCCCCGTGGCCCGGCGATCCCAGCCCACCGGCGCCTGCCCACGGGGCCCGGCAATCCCAGCCCCGCCCACACCTGCCTTCAGGGCCCGGGCAACCCCAGCCCCGCCGGCGTTTGAGGCGCGGGGTCCGGGGCGGAGCCCCGAAAGCCCGGCGCAGCCGGGGCCGCTCCGCGCAACGGCCCCGCGCTGAACCGGCCCCCCGCACGCAACCGCACCGCCCCGCGCTGAACCGGCCCCCCGCGCGCAACCGCAACCGCCCCGCCCCGCCTCACCAGGCCGCGGACGCCGCCGCCACCGCCTCGGCCGGGTCGGCGGACAGCGCCGCGGCCAGGGCCGTCAACGCGCCCCGCACCACGGCCAGGTCGGCCGCCGCACCGTAGTGGTTGACCCGGAGCATCTCCTCGGCCAGCGCCCCGCCGCCCGCCACGAGCGGGGCCGACGGGTCCACCGACAGCGCCTTGGCCACCACCGCCGACGCCCCGGGAACCCGCAGGGTGGTCGCCACCGGCGCGGCCTGCGCGGCCACCGCGACGTACGGGGCCACACCCAGCGCCGCCGCGCCGGCGCGGGTGGCCCGCGCCGCCGCCGCGTGCCGGGCCTCGACCGCGGCCAGGCCCTCGGTCGAGATCCGCTCCAGGCAGGCCTCCAACGCGAGCATCTCCAACTGCGCCGGCGCGTGCGGCAGCGCCGTGCGACCGCCGTCGATCCAGCGCTCCTTCCAGTCCAGCAGCGACAGGTACGAACGGCGGGGCGCGGCCGGGTTCTGCGCGAACCGGGCCCACGCCCGCTCCGACACCGACACCATCGAGACGCCGGCCGGGCCGCCCATCGCCTTCTGCGCGCCGATCACGCACAGGTCCACGCCCCACGCGTCCGGGAGCAGGGGCTCCGCGCCCACCGAGGCCACCGCGTCCAGCATGAACAGCGCGCCGTGGGCCCGTACCACCTCACCGATCGCCGCGATCGGGTTGGTGTTCCCGGTGGCCGCCTCGGCGTGCACCAGCGAGACGAAGTCGATCTCCGGGTGCGCCTGGAGCGCCTCGGCGACCTGCTCGGCGGTCACCGCGGTGTCGTACGGCACGGCCAGGTCCACCACGCTTGCCCCGCAGTCGCGCAGCCAGTTGCCGAAGGTGGTGCCGTACGGCCCGGTCACGATGTTCAGCGCCGTCGAACCGGGCCTGGCCCCCGAGCGGATGCAGCCCTCCAACGGCAGCAGCGCCTCGCCCTGGGTGATCACCACGTCCTGTCGGGTGTCGAGGAGTTCCGCGACACCCCGCTCGATCGACGCGAAGCGCGCGGCGGTGAGCGGCGGAAGGTCCAGCAGGGGGTGGTTCACGGCGGTGCTCTCCTCGTCCGGGGTTACCGGTCGAGCCTACCGAGCACCCGCGTAGGGTGCCGACATGAGCGATGTGAGCGGTCCGGGCGATGTGCTGCACGTGAGGGGACGGGTCCTCGTGGGGCCCGACGACGTACGCGACGAACTGTGGGTCGTCGGCGGCCGGATCTCGTACGAGCGCCCGCGCGGCGCCCGCGACGTCACCGAGGTATCCGGCTGGGCGCTGCCGGGTCTGGTCGACGCGCACTGCCACGTGGGGCTCGACGCGCACGGGCCCGTGGACGCCGCCACGGCCGAGGCGCAGGCACTCGCGGACCGGGACGCCGGGACGCTCCTGATCCGTGACGCCGGATCCCCTTCCGACACCCGCTGGATCGACGACCGCGAGGACCTCCCGAAGATCATCCGGGCGGGCCGGCACATCGCCCGCACGCGCCGCTACATCCGCAACTACGCCCACGAGATCGAGCCGGCCGACCTCGTCGAGTACGTGGGCCGCGAGGCGCTGCGCGGCGACGGCTGGGTGAAGCTCGTCGGGGACTGGATCGACCGCGACGCCGGTGACCTGACGGCCTGTTGGCCGCGCGTCGAGGTCGAGGCGGCCATCGCGGAGGCCCACCGACTCGGCGCCCGGGTCACCGCGCACTGTTTCGCGGAGGACTCGTTGCGCGATCTCGTCGAGGCGGGCATCGACTGCGTCGAGCACGCCACGGGTCTGACCGAGGACACCATCCCGCTGTTCGCGGAACGCGGGGTGGCGATCGTGCCGACCCTCGTGAACATCGCGACGTTCCCGAAGCTGGCGGCGGGCGGCGACGCCAAGTTCCCGCGCTGGTCGGCGCACATGCGCAGGCTCCACGAGCGCCGCTACGACACCGTCCGGGCCGCCTACGACGCCGGGGTCCCGGTGTACGTGGGCACGGACGCGGGGGGTTCCCTGCCGCACGGTCTGGTCGCCGCCGAGGTGGCCGAGCTGGTGAGGGCCGGAATCCCGCCGCTGGAGGCCCTGTCGGCGACGGCCTGGGCGGCCCGGGAGTGGCTCGGCAGGCCCGGTCTGGTCGAGGGGGCGCCGGCGGACCTCGTGGTCTACGCGTCCGACCCGCGCGCGGACGTGCGGGCGTTGGCACGGCCGCTGCGGGTCGTGGTCGACGGCAGGGTCCGGGCCTGAGCCCTGCCTTGTGGCGGTTGACCGGGCGTGACGTCGCGGGCCCGGTCGTCGTTATGGATGCCTGATCGGGGCTTTCGGACGCTGCGGGAGGGAACCTTCGTTCTCCCTGAGGTCTTCTGGGGTGCAAAGAATCGAAAGCATGCGTGGAAACCACCCGTTGGGGTGAACTCACGTCAGGTTGCCGCCCGTTCACTCACAGTGCGTAAAGATTCCGAGGGTCGAGGCCGTCGGCGCGCGCAATGTCCCCCATTGGCGGCGCGACGGCACCCATCTCCCCGGGGGTTCCACCATCTTGAACAGCAACACCTTCCGCATGCCCGCGGCCGTCCTGCTCGCGACGGGGGCGGTGGCCCTGCTCACCGCGCCGCCCGCCTTCGCCACGGGGGGCGGCGGCGCCGGGAGCGAGGGCAGGGCCGGAGCCGTCGTCCTGCGGGCCGGACTGGACGTGGGCCTGCTCAACAAGAGCGTGCACGTTCCCCTGAAGACCACGCTCAACGAGGTCAACGCCCCTGCCGCCGCCGAGAAGACCGTGCTCTCCGTGGCCCTCGACGGGGTCGACAAGGGCAAGCCGGTGAACGTGCTGCGGGCCGAGGTCGCCACCTCCAAGGCGACCGCCGACAAGAAGCGCGCCGAGGCCGAGGTCAACCTGGCCAAGGCCAAGGTCCACGTCCCCGGCCTTCCCCTGCTCTCCCTCATCCAGGTCGAGAAGGTCACCTCCAAGGCGGTGTGCGAGGCCGGGAAGAAGCCGGTGGCCCGCGCGAACGTCCTGGGCAACGTCTCCGTCCTCGGCAAGAAGGTCACCCTCACCGCCGGCGGCCCCACCAAGGTGGAGGTGCCGAAGGTCGGCCTGGTGAGTCTGGAGCTGTCCGCCACGGAGACCACCTCCACCACGGCCGCCGCCGCCGCGCTCCGGCTGAAGGTGTCGGTGAACCCGCTGGACCTGAACGTCGCGCAGGTCGCGGGCGACATCGTGCTGGCGGAAGCGCGCTGCGAGTCCCCGTCCGGCCCGGCGCCGAGCGCCTCCGCCCCCGCCGGGCCCGACGTCAAGCCCCAGACCGGGACGAACGTCATCACCGGCTCCAACGTCACCGCCTCCGCGCCCGCCACCACCCCCGCCGGCGCGAGCGACCTCGCCGAGACCGGGGCGGCTTCGGTGACCCCCTGGGTGGCCGGCGGTGCGCTGCTCCTGCTCGGCATCGGCGCGGGCGCGCTCGTCGTGACCCGGCGCGGCCGGATGACCCCGTAGCGAAAAGGCGCCGGCGGGCGACCGCGGCCGGGGTCAGCGGGTGGCGTGCTCCAGTCCCTGGGCATGCGCGCCGCGCGAGGCCACGGCCGCGGTGATCTGCCGGTCGACGGCGGCGTACCGGTTCCGGTCGGCCGCGGACAGGGCGGTGTCGCCGGCGGCGCAGGAGGTGCAGACGACCCGGAACGGCGGGGTCATGTCCGAGTACTGCGTCAGGTACTCGGCCTTCACCACCTCCCAGCGCCCCGGCCGGTCGGCCGCCGGGGAGAAGGTGAAGCGGGGGATCGAGGACATGTTGCCGCGCGCCTTCTCGGCCTCGTAGAAGCTGGCCACCTGGTCGCCCATGCCGAAGACCACCCAGGTGCCGTTGATCTTCTCGTAGGGCTGTGGGACGTGGTTGTGCGTACCGAGGATCAGATCGATGTCGGGGAGGCCGTCGGCGCCGCGCGACGCGGTCAGGGCCTGCGCCAGTTCCCGTTGCTGCTGGTCGGGTGCCGTCTGCCACTCCGTGCCCCAGTGGACGCTCAGGACGACGACGTTCGCGCCCGCCGCCCGGGCGGCGCGGGCGTCGGCGATGATCCGGCCCTGGTCGATCAGGTTGACCGACCAGGGCTTGCCGGCCGGGATCGGGATGCCGTTCGTCCCGTACGTGTAGTCCAACTGGGCGATCTGCGCGCCGCCCGCCCCGACGACCGCGGGGGCCTTCGCCTCCTCGGCGCTGCGGCCCGATCCGACGTGCTTGATGCCGACCCGATCCAGGTGGTCGAGGGTGCGGACGAGACCGTCGTAGCCGTCGTCGAGCGTATGGTTGGAGCCGGTCGAGCAGCTGTCGTACCCGGCGTCCTTGAGGCCGTCGGCCAACTCGTGGGGCGCCTTGAAGGCGGGGTAACCCGTGTAGGGGCCGCCGGGGCGCCCGTAGGGTATCTCGTGGTGGCATATCGCCAGGTCGGCGGCCGATATCAGGGGTTTGACCCCCGCGAGGATCTTCCGGAAGTCGTGGGCCCGGCCGGTGCCCTCGGCGTCGTCGGCCGCCCGCTGGATGATCGACGGGTACGGGATGATGTCGCCGGTCGCCACCAGGGTGAACGGCTTCCCGGCCGGCGCCGCCGCGGTGGTGGGCCTCGCGCCCAGCCGCTGTTCCGTGGCCGGCTTCGCGCCGCCGCCCCCGCCCGTCAGGTGCGGCACGGCATAGACCGCGCCGCCCACGACTGCCAACGCGGCCGCGGCGGCGCCCATCCTGGCGACTGCCCTCATTCTCGAACCCCCCGGTTTCACGCACGACTGACGGTCTGATCCTCGCTCACCCCGCGCCCCCGCGCCACGGCCGCCGGCGCCGGCCAAGGCTGCGGCCCCGCCCCTGCCCCGGTCAGCGCGTGGTCAGGGCCAGTGCGGGCTCAGCGCGTGGTCAGGGCCAGCGCGTGGTCCAGGGCCTGGAGGAGACGGCCCGTCGTGGCGCGGTCCCGCACCGCCAGCCGCAGCCACGAGGGGTCCAGCCCCGGGAAGGTGTCGCCCCGCCGCACCGCGAAGCCCAGGGCGCGCAGCCGGGTGCGTACCTCCGCCGCCCCCGCCACCTTGATCAGGACGAACGGCCCCTGCGCCACCCCCGCCACCGTGACCTCGTCGAACTCCGCGAGCCCGGCCAACAGGTGCGCCCGGTCCACCGCGATCCGCCGCGCGGCCTCCTCGGCCTCGGCGAGCGCCGCCGGGGCCACGCAGGCCTCCGCCGCCACCAGCGCCGGAGTGGACACCGGCCAGAGCGGTTGCGCCGCCGCGAGCTTCGCGATCACCGAGGGCTCCGCCAGTACGTAGCCGATGCGCAGTCCCGCCAGCCCCCAGGTCTTGGTCAGGCTCCGCAGCACCACCAGCCCCGGCACGTCCATCCGTCCGGCCAGCGCCTCCCGCTCACCCGGGACCGCGTCCATGAACGCCTCGTCGACCACCAGGATCCGGCCCGGCCGGGCCAGCGCCGCCAGGTCCGCCGCCGGGTGCAGGACCGACGTCGGGTTGGTCGGGTTCCCCACGATCACCAGATCGGCGTCCTCGGGCACCTCGGCCGGGTCCAGCCGGAATCCGTCCTCCGCGCTCAGCACCACCCGTTCCACCCGGTGCCCGGCGTCCCGCAGGGCCGCCTCGGGCTCGGTGAACTGCGGATGCACCACGACGGGCCGTTCGGCGCCCAGGGCCCGTGCGATCAGCACGAAGGCCTCCGCCGCGCCCGCCGTCAGCAGGACGCGCTCCATCGGCAACCCGTGCCGGTCCGCGACGGCCGCGCGGGCCGCCCGGCCGTCCGGGTACGCGGCGAGGTCCCCGAGACTGTCGGCGATCCGCTGCCTGAGCCACTGCGGGGGCGTGTCCGTCCGTACGTTCACGGCCAGGTCCACCAGCGCGTCACCCGCGTCCAACACCTCGGCGTCCCCGTGGTGGCGCAGGTCGTGAGCCTGTGCGGTGGCCACCGCACAGGTCGCGGCCATCGACCTGCGCTTGGGCACCAGGAGTTCCCCGCCCCCCGCGAGGGCGGCGGCCTCGGCCACCGAGGAGGTACCGGCCGCGTCGCGGACCGCGTCCGAGGGATGCGGCACCACGATGGCGGCCAGCCGCTCGGCGGAGTAGCCGACGAGCGGTACGCCGAAACGTTCCGCCGCCCCGGCGAGACCCGCCTCCGCCGTCTTCGACTCCACCGTGGCCAGCGCCGTCACCGACCCGGTGGCCAGCCCCGCGCCCCGCAGCGTCTCCTCGACCAGGGCGCAGACCTCCGCCACGGAGACCCCCGCGCGTCCGCCCACCCCCACCACCAGCGGCGTCACGTACTCACCCACGGGGTCCTCCCTCCGTCGTCACTCTCGACATCACATTCGTCAACACGCTGATGCCCGCCACCCGCGAGCGGAAGTGCGCGAGTCGCCCCCGCCCGGTATCCAGGGGCGCATGGCGGTGATCGTGGCGTTGGGCGCGTTCCTGATGACGCTGGCGGGCGGATGGACGGCGCAACGCGTCACCGACCGCCGCCACCTCGTGCTGGGCCTGGCCGGCGGGCTGATGCTCGGCGTCGTGGGCCTGGACCTGCTCCCGGAGGCGATGCACGCGGCGGGCCGGGAAGTCTTCGGCGTCCCGCTCGCCCTGCTGCTCTTCGTGACCGGCTTCCTCGTCGCGCACGTGGTGGAACGACTGCTGGCCGTGCGTCAGCACGCGCACGGCGCCGCGGACGTGGACGACGCCGAGCACGGCGGCCGGGTCCCCGAGGTCGGTCTCACCGCCGCCGCCGCGATGGTCGGCCACAGCCTCGCCGACGGAGTGGCCCTCGGCGCGGCCTTCCAGGTCGGCGGCGGTATGGGCGTCGCCGTGGCGCTGGCCGTCATCACCCACGACTTCGCCGACGGATTCAACACGTACACCTTGACCCGGCTCTACGGGAACGACCGCCGCAAGGCGCTCATGATGCTGTTCGCCGACGCGGTCGCGCCCGTCGTGGGCGCCGCGTCCACTCTGCTGTTCACCCTTCCGGAGGAACCGCTCGGAGCGTACCTGGGCTTCTTCGGCGGTGCCTTGCTGTACCTGGCCGCCGCCGAGATCCTTCCCGAGGCGCACCACAAGCACCCCGCCCTGTCCACGCTGATGTGCACGGTGGGCGGGGTGGCCGGCATCTGGCTCGTGGTCGGCCTCGCGGACTGAGACCACCGCCTCGCGGACCGAGGTCACCGGGCCGGCGCCGCCGCTTCCGCGAAACGTCCGGCGGACTCGGCGAACCGCCGCGCGACGGCCGGGGCCGCCGCCCAGTGCGTGTGCAGATAGCTGGCGTGCACCCCGCCCCGCACGAAACCCTCGACGCGGCGCTCGGGATGCGTGAACCCCCACGCGGGCGAGGCGCCGGCGCCGGGCTCGATCACCGTGCGGTGGAACTCGTGCCCGCGCAGCCTGGTCCCCGCCACGGCGAGCGAACTGTCGGACACCGCCACCGCCTCGCGGTAGCCCAGCGTCAGCCGCTCCGACATCCGGGCGTCCGCGTCGAGCACCCCGCACATCGGCTTGCCGTCCAACGAGGACGCCAGGTACAGCAGCCCGGCGCACTCGGCCGCCACCGGCCCGCCGGCCGCGGCGAACGCGGCGACGGCCCCGCGCAGCGGCTCGTTGGCGGACAGCTCGGGCGCGTACACCTCGGGGAACCCGCCGCCGATCACCAGCCCGGCGGTCCCGTCGGGCAGCCGCTCGTCCCGCAGCGGATCGAAGGTGACGACCTCTGCGCCGGCGGCGGTGAGCAACTCCGCGTGCTCGGCGTACGAGAACGTGAACGCGGCCCCGCCGGCCACGGCGACCAGCGGCCGGCCGCCCCGCCCGGCCCCCGCGAGGCCGTCCGCGAGCGCGCCGCCCACCGCCGGGCCCGACACCGACGCGACCGCCGCGCCGGCGTCCCACGCCTCGCCGTCCAGCGGCGGCGCGGTCCGGGCCAGGGCCATCAGCGCGTCCAGGTCACAGCCCGCCCGGACCTGGTCGGCGAGCGCCCCGACCGAGGACACCGCGTCGGCCCGGCGCTCGGCCACCGGTACCAGCCCCAGGTGCCGCGAGGGCGCCGCGACCTGCGGAGCCCGTCGCAGGACCCCCAGAACCGGCATCCCGGCCTCCTCCAGGGCCTCCCGGAGCATGACCTCGTGCCGATCGGAACCGACCTTGTTGAGGATCACGCCGCCGAGCCGCACCTGCGGGTCGAACGAGGCGAAGCCGTGCACCAGCGCCGCCACCGACCGCGACTGCGAGGAGGCGTCCACGACCAGCACCACCGGAGCCCGCAGCAGCTTGGCGACCTGCGCGGTCGAGGCCAGCTCACCGCGCCCCGCCGCCCCGTCGTACAGGCCCATCACGCCCTCGATCAGGGCGAGGTCGCACCCGGCCGCCCCGTGCGCGAACAGCGGCGCGACCAGCTCCGGCCCGCACATGAAGGCGTCCAGGTTCCGCCCCGGCCGGCCGGTGGCCAGCGCGTGGTAGCCCGGGTCGATGTAGTCGGGGCCGGCCTTGTGCGGGGACACGGCGAGGCCGCGTTCCGAGAAGGCCGCCATCAGACCCGTCGCGACGGTGGTCTTGCCGCTGCCGGAGGACGGCGCGGCGATCACCAGGCGCGGTATGGGGAGCGACGTCACCACTCGATGCCCTTCTGGCCCTTCTGGCCGGCGTCCATGGGGTGCTTGACCTTGGTCATCTCGGTGACCAGGTCCGCGAACTCCACCAGCTTCTCCGGCGCGTTGCGACCCGTGATCACCACGTGCTGGGTGCCGGGCCGGTTGCGCAGCACCTCGATCACCTCGTCCACGTCGATCCAGCCCCAGTGCATCGGGTACGCGAACTCGTCGAGCACGTACAGCCGGTGCGTCTCGGCGGCCAGATCCCGCTTGACCTGCTCCCAACCTTCCTTGGCCGCCTGCTCGTTGTCGAGCTGCGCGTCACGCTGGACCCAGGACCAGCCCTCGCCCATCTTGTGCCAGACGACGGAACCGCCCTCGCCCGAGGCGCCGAGCACCTTCAGCGCGTTCTCCTCGCCGACCTTCCACTTCGCCGACTTGACGAACTGGAACACCCCGATCGGCCAGCCCTGGTTCCAGGCGCGCAGCGCCAACCCGAAGGCCGCCGTCGACTTGCCCTTGCCGGGGCCGGTGTGGACGAAGACGAGCGGGCGGTTGCGACGCTGGCGCGTCGTGAGTCCGTCGTCCGGAACGACGGACGGCTGTCCCTGCGGCATTACGCGGCCCTCCTGTTGCCGGCGCCCTGGGGCGACCGGGCGGATTCCACCGATGTACGAACGTTCTTCACGAGCCCCGCCAGGCTGTCGGCCCGCAGCCCGTCGAGGCTGACCGCCGGGCCGCCCAGATCGGCGGCCAACACCCCGGCCAGGCCCAGCCGGACCGGCCCGCTCTCGCAGTCCACGACGACCGAGGTGACCCCCTCGGCGGCCAGCAGCCGCGCCCCGCGACCGGCCAACTCGCGCGGGTCCCCGCCCAGACCGCCGGCCGACGTGGCCCGCCCGTCGGTGACGACCACCAGCAGCGGCCGCCGCGAAGGGTCCCGCAGCCGCTCGATCCGCAGCACCTCGCGCGCCTTCAACAGACCGGAGGCCAGCGGCGTGCGGCCACCGGTCGGCAACTGCTCCAGCCGCGCGGCGGCCGCGTCCACCGAGGACGTCGGCGGCAACGCCAGCTCGGCGCCCGCACCCCGGAAGGTGATCAGACCGACCTTGTCCCGGCGCTGGTAGGCGTCCAGCAGCAGCGACAACACGGCACCCTTGACCGCGCTCATGCGCTGCCGGGCCGCCATCGAACCGGACGCGTCCACGACGAAGAGCACCAGGTTGCCCTCGCGGCCCTCCCGGGTGGCCTGCCGCAGGTCGTCCTTGCGCACCACCAGCCCGCGCCCGCTGCGCCCGCGCGCCTTCTGGTGCGGGGCGGCGGCGTGCACGGTCGCGGCCAGGTGCAGCTTCGTCAGCTGACCCCGGGGGCGCTGGGAGCCGGTGGTCCGGCCGTGCGCCGTCCGGGCACGCGAGCGGCGGCCGGCCGCGCCCTCGCCGAGCCCGGGCACGCTCAACATCTTGGTGCGGAACGGTTCGGAGGCCCGTACGGCGGCCTGCTCCGGGGCGCCGCCCCGCGGATCCGGGGACTGCGGGCCCTCGCCGGCATCCGACGCGTCGGGGCCCTCCCCGGCGTCCGAGGTCTGTCCGGTGTCGGGGGTCTCCGGCGCCTCGGGGGAGTCGGGCGCCTCGGGGCCCTCGCCCTGTGGCGCGCCGCCGCCCCCGTCCGGCCCGCCGTCGTCCGGGCCCTCGTCCCCGGGGCCGCGGTCGTCCGGGCCCTCGGGCTCCGGTTCGGGTTCCGGTTCGTCGTCGGGGAACTCGTCCAGGATCCGGTCCAGCTTGTCCTCGTCGAGACCGGGCGCGTCGAACGGGGCCCGCCGGCGGCGGTGGGGGAGCGCCAGCAGCGCGGCCTGCCGCACGTCCTCCTTGAGCACGTCGGTCCGGCCGGCCCAGGCCGCCAGGGCCGTCGCCGTACGGGCCATCACGATGTCGGCGCGCATGCCGTCGACCTCGAAACCGGCGCAGGTGGCGGCGATCCGCAACAGCGAGGTGTCACCGAGCACGACCCGCGGCAGCAGGGCCCGCGCGGCCACCACCCGGGCACGCACGTCGTGCTCGTCACCGTCCCAGCGGCTCGCGAAACCGGCGGGGTCGTCCTCGTAGGCCAGCCGGCGGCGCACCACCTCGACGCGCTGCGCCGGCTCGCGCGACGCGGCGACCTCGACGGTCAGCCCGAACCGGTCCAGGAGCTGCGGGCGCAGCTCGCCCTCCTCCGGGTTCATCGTCCCGACGAGCAGGAACCGGGCCGCGTGCCGTACGGAGACGCCCTCGCGCTCGACGTACGAGGCGCCCATCGCGGCGGCGTCGAGCAGCACGTCCACCAGGTGGTCGTGGAGCAGGTTCACCTCGTCGACGTACAGGATTCCCCGGTGCGCGTCGGCCAGCAGGCCGGGCTCGAAGGCCTTCACGCCCTCGGACAGGGCCCGTTCGATGTCGAGGGAGCCGACCAGACGGTCCTCGGAGGCGCCGACGGGCAACTCGACCATCCGGGCCGGGCGGTCCCCGCCGGGACCCGGCTCGTGGGGTCCGTCGGGGCAGTCCGGGTCGGGCGCGGCGGGCGCGCACGAGAACCGGCAGCCGGGTACGACGTCCACCCGCGGCAGCAGCGCGGACAGCGCGCGCACGGCGGTGGACTTCGCGGTCCCCTTCTCGCCGCGCACGAGCACGCCGCCGACCGCCGGGCTCACGGCGTTGAGGAGCAGGGCCAACCGCAGGTCGTCCTGCCCGACCACGGCCGAGAACGGAAAGTGGGCGCTGCTCATGAGACGGTCACTCCTTCGAGTGGCTTGCGATGGACGTCGGTGCCGCCGTGCCGGCGGCCCGTCGGATGTGCGGCCCGACCGGA
The DNA here is from genome assembly GCF_041431415.1 of Streptomyces sp. NBC_00513. Lineage (GTDB taxonomy): Bacteria > Actinomycetota > Actinomycetes > Streptomycetales > Streptomycetaceae > Streptomyces. The sequence continues at coordinate 2,153,997 of NZ_CP107845.1, read as the reverse complement.
GCCCGCGCCCCTCACGGGGCGCCCGGCGGCAGGAAGGGAAGGCCCGCCGGGGCCCCGCCCTCGATCAGCCGCAGCAGCGCGTCGGTGTCGGCGTGTTCCTCGATCAGGTCGCCCAGCAGGTCGAGCTGTTCCTCGCGCAGCGCGCCGAACGAGGTGTCCGGCGCCGGGACGAAACGCCGCCCGGCCGCGGCCGCCACCTCCCGCAGGAACGCCCGGCGGAAGCCGTCCGACTCCAGCGAGCCGTGCCAGTGCGTTCCCCACACCTCGCCGACCCGGCAGCCGTCCAGGAACGGGGTCCCCCCCAGCACCTCGGCCACCCCGTGGTGGATCTCGTACCCCGAGACCTCCTCGCCCAGCGCCGAGCCCACGGGCCGCGCCAGGGTCTTCTCCCGCGCGAAGCGGACCCGTACCGGCAGCAGGCCGAGACCGTCGACGGCGCCCGCCCGGGACTCCACCTCGTCCTCGATGTGCTCGCCGAGCACCTGGAACCCGCCGCAGATCCCCAGGACCGGCCGGCCCTCGGCCGCCCGCGCGGCCAGCGCGTCGGCGAGACCGCGCTCCCGCAGCCACGCCAACGCCTTCACCGTGCCGCGGGTGCCCGGTACGACGACCAGGTCGGCGTCGACCAACTCCTCGGCCCGGTCCACGAACCGGACCACCACCCCCGGCTCCGCCGCGAGCGCGTCGACGTCCGTGAAGTTCGACATCAGCGGGACCGCGCACACCGCGACGCGCAGCACGTCCGCGCCCACCGGCGGGGCCACCGCGGACTCGCGCACCGAGCCCCGCAGCGAGACCCGCAGGCCGTCCTCCTCGTCGATGCCCAGCCCGTGCCGGAACGGCAGCACCCCGTACGTGGCCCGACCGGTCAGCCCGCGCAGCATCTCCATGCCCGGCTCCAGCAACGACACGTCGCCCCGGAACTTGTTCACCAGGTAGCCCGCGATCAGCGACTGGTCCTGGGGCGACAGCAGCGCCGTGGTCCCGAAGAACGACGCGAAGACCCCGCCCCGGTCGATGTCGCCGACCACGACCACGGGGAAGCGCGCGGCCCGCGCGATGCCCATGTTCACGATGTCGGTCCGGCGCAGGTTGATCTCGGCCGGACTGCCCGCCCCCTCGCAGATCACGGCGTCATACGTGCCCCGGAGCTGCTCCAGACAGTCCGTGACGACCCCGAGGAGCCGTTCCCGACCGCCCCCGTGCAGCCCCTTCGACGACCCCCCGGGCTCCCCGAAGAACCCGCGCGCGCTCATCTCGCCCACCGGCTTGCCCAGCAGCACCACCTGGCTGCTCTGGTCGCCGCCGGGCTTGAGCAGCACCGGGTTCATCAGCGCCGTCGGCTCCACGCGGGCGGCCTGGGCCTGCATGGCCTGGGCCCGCCCGATCTCGGCGCCCTCCCGCGTGACGAAGGAGTTCAACGACATGTTCTGGGCCTTGAACGGCGCGACCTTGACGCCGCGGCGGGTCAGCCAGCGACAGATGCCCGCCGTGACCACGCTCTTGCCCGCGTCCGAGGTCGTCCCGGCGACCAACAGACCGCCACCCCGCCTGGTGCCCGTCACGCGCTTCCCTTCCCGAACCGACGCGACACCGCACACCGCAGTGCCACACACGTGGCCAGCGCCACCCACGTCACCCGACGCGACAGCCGTACGGCACGTTCGATGTCCGCGACCTCCACCGGCCGGCCCGCGGCGCCGTTCAGCACGGCCCGGTGCTCGACCCGGCCCCCGTACGCGAGGCTGCCGCCCAGCCGTACGCCCAGCGCGCCGGCGAAGGAGGCCTCCACCGGGCCCGCGTTCGGGCTCGGGTGCGCGGCGGCGTCGGCGCGCCAGGCCCGCACGGCTCCCCGCCGGTCGGGGCCGGCCAGTACCGCGGCCAGCGCCGTCAACCGGGCTCCCGGCCAGCCGGCCAGGTCGTCGAGCCGGGCGGAGGCCCAGCCGTAGCGCAGGTGGCGGGGCGATTTGTGGCCCACCATCGCGTCCAGGGTGTTCACGGCGCGGAAGGCCAGCAGTCCGGGCACGCCGGCGACGGCTCCCCAGACCAGGGCCCCGACCACCGCGTCGGAGGTGTTCTCGGCGACGGACTCCACGACCGCGCGGGCCATCTGCTGATCGTCCAGGGCCTGCGGATCGCGCCCGCACAGGTGTGGCAGTCGTTCACGGGCCACCTCGGTGTCCCCGGCGCGGAGCGCCCCGCCGATGGCACGGGCCTCCCGTCCGAGGGAGGTGCCGCCGACGACGGCCCAGGTGGCGACGGCGGTGAGGGCGACACGGGCCGCCGCGGGCCGGGAGCGCACGGCGCGTGAACCCAGCGCGCCGAGCGCGGCAGCGCCCCCCACGCACACCAGGGCGTGCACGACGCCGCGGGCGCGGTCGTCGCGCCACAGGGCGCGTTCGACGGAGGCGGCGGCTCTTCCGAAGGCGGCCACGGGGTGCCCGCGGCGCGGATCCCCGAGGATCCGGTCGCCGATCAGGCCCGCCGTGACGCCGTACGCGAAAACGCGATCGGCACGCATGGTGGCAGGTATGTCCTCACTCAGGGTCCGCGCCCTGGTTCGACGTGTCCGGCGGCGAGAGTTCCTGGCTCCCGGGGCGCACGGGCGGTGTGCGCTCCCCGGTGACAGTGGCGGGACCGCGCCGGATTCGCACCGGACTTCCTCTCCATGCCGCCGTATTGGCTCGGGCAGTCCACCACGGCCCAGGAACGCCCGTCAACTTGCTGTTGACCTGCGGTGAGTGTGGGGCGGCGGCATGCGAAAGCTCCCCCCGGGACGGACCCGGAGGGAGCTTTCGGACGTGCGACGTCAGCTGACGATCAGGTAGATCCCGAAGGTCACGGCCGCCGCGCAGAGCGCGAAACACGCGTAGGCGCCGCTGCGGGCCAGGGTCGCGGCCCCACCCTGCTCGGTGGCGGTCTCGTGCTTGGACAGGCCGACCAGACCCAGGGTGAAGAGGGCCACGAGGGCGACGGTGGCGGAGAGGCTGACCCCGAAGACGGAGCCGAGTGCTGCCCAGTCGATCTTCATACTGCGGAATCCTCTGTCGTTCTCGGGGGTCAGACCGCGGCGGCCGGAGCCGACGGGGTCGTCGGGGCCGCGGGAGCGGCGGCGGCCGGAATGGTGGCCCGGAGGTCGTCGTCCGCGGCGATCACGGCCGCGGCGGCCGGGGTCGGCGGGACGGTGACGGCCGCGATGGCCGTGGTGACCACGCCGGGCTCCTCGGTCGCGACCTCGGAGCCGGCGGGCTCCGCGGCGGTGACGTTGTGGTGGTCGACGACCTGACGGCGCGAGATGACCCAGATGGCGAAGCAGGACGCGACGAGGAAGACCGCGACGGCGGCGACGCCGATGTCACCGGTGCGCATGACCAGCTCGGCGCCGGCGGCGACGAGGGCGGCGGCCGGCAGGGTCAGGCCCCAGGCGATGAACATCCGGGTGGCGGTGGACCAGCGGACCACACCGCCCTTGCGACCCAGCCCCGCGCCCATGACCGCGCCGGAGCACGAGTGGGTGGTGGAGAGGGAGAAGCCGAGGTTCGAGGAGGCCAGGATGACGCTGGCGGCCGAGGTCTGGGCGGCGAAGCCCTGCTGCGGGTGCAGGTCGGTCAGGCCGCTGCCCATGGTGCGGATGATGCGCCAGCCGCCCAGGTAGGTGCCCATCGCGATGGCGAGACCGGCGGAGACGATGACCCAGACCGGCGGGTTGGACCCGGCGGGCAGGGCGTTCCCGGCGACGAGCGCCAGGGTGATGATGCCCATCGTCTTCTGCGCGTCGTTGGTGCCGTGCGCCAGCGAGACGAGGCCCGCGGAGGTGATCTGACCGGCCCGGAAGCCCTTGGCCGAGGTCTTCTCACCGAGGTTCCTGCCGACCTTGTACGAGAGCTTCGTGGCCAGCATCGCGGCGACACCGGCGACCAGCGGCGCGGCGATGGCGGGCAGCAGCACCTTGGTGACGATCACGCCGCCGTTGACGGCGTCGAGACCGGCGGAGGCGACGGCCGCACCGATCAGGCCGCCCATGAGGGCGTGCGAGGAGCTGGAGGGCAGGCCGACCAGCCAGGTCACCAGGTTCCAGAGGATCGCGCCGACGAGCGCCGCGAAGATCACTTCGGGCTGGATGCCGCTCTCGTTGACGAGTCCGCTGGAGATCGTCTTGGCGACCTCCACCGACAGGAAGGCGCCGACCAGGTTCAGCACGGCGGACATGGCGACCGCCGTCTTGGGCTTGAGGGCGCCGGTCGAGATGGTGGTGGCCATCGCGTTGGCCGTGTCGTGGAAACCGTTCGTGAAGTCGAACACGAGAGCGGTGATGACCACGATCCCGAGGAGAAGCGTTATGTGCTCCATTTACCCAGGCTTCTGTTTGACGTCAGTGGTTCGGCGACCGTAGGCAACCTGAGTGAACGGAAGATGAACTGGATGGGGCCGGGTGGTGGATCAAGCCGAGGCTCGATCGGGCCGTATTTCCCGATTCCTTCGTAGATATATCGATTAATGCACGTCAGGGTGGGGTGAACACGCCGTCACGCGCGGGCGCTTCGGCCGGTCGGACACCCCCCGGGCGGACCCCGAAGAGACCTACATCACTCCCGCATCCGTCCCGTCGGCCACGTTCCGGTCCCGGTTCCGGTTGCCCGGCCGACGAAGCGGGGGTCATCCCCTCCGGTGGCCCCTCCGCCCTCCCGCGCCGAGACTGGAGCGGTGCGAACCGCCACGACGACGGCAGCGGCCGTCACCACGACCCTGATCGGTGCCGGCGCTGCCGCCGTCGCCGCCGGTCGGTACGCCGCCGACGCGGCCCTGCGACCCGAACCCGGCCGCCCGCTCCCCGGCGGCCCCCGCCTCAGCGTCCACTCCACCACCGCCGACCGGATCACGCTGACCCGCTCGCTCGCCTCCCTGCGCCCCGGCACCTACGGACTGGACGCGCCCGGCGTGCACGCGGTGGTCGGCCCCGTCGTCGCCGACGTCGCGCACGCCCCGGACACCGTCGTCCGGCGGCTGGTCGCCGTCACCCACGGCAGCCTCGAACCCGGAACCCGGGTCACCCTCACCCCCCAGGTGCACCTGGGCAACCCGCGCACCGCCCTCGGGCTCGACCACGCGGACGTGGACGTCCCCGGCGAGCTCGGCCCGCTGCCCGCCTGGTTCGTCCCCGCGGCCCGGGACACCTGGGTGATCACCGTGCACGGCCTCGGCACCACCCGGGAACACCCGATGGTGGTCATGCCCTTCCTGCACCGCCACCACCTCCCCGTCCTCGACCTCGCCTACCGCGGCGACCTCGGCGCCCCCGCCTCCCCGGACGGCCTCGGCCACCTCGGCGAATCCGAATGGCGGGACCTGGACGCGGCCATCCGCTACGCCCTCCGCTACGGCGCCCGCCGCGTGATCCTGCACGGCTGGTCCACCGGGGCCGCCATGGCCCTGCGCGTCGTCGAGCGGTCGGCGCTGGCCGGTCGGATCTCGGGGGTGGTGCTCGACTCCCCGGTGCTCGACTGGCACGCCACACTGCGGGGCCTGGCCGCCGCCCGCCGCACCCCCGCGCCGCTGATCCCGCTCGCCGTCCGGGCCGCCGAGGGCCGCGCCGGACTGCGGGCCGACCGACGCGCCCCGGGAGCGGACCCCGACGCGCTCCGCGTCCCCGTCCTGATCTTCCACGGCCCGGACGACAGGCTCGCCCCGTGGGAGCCGTCCCGTCGGCTCGCCGCCGCCCGACCCGACCTCGTCACCCTGCGCACCGTTCCCGACGCCCCGCACGGCGCGATGTGGAACGCCGACCCCGCCGGCTACGAGGAGGCGTTGCGCCGCTTCCTCACCCCGCTCATGTGACGGGCGGGTGCCGGACGGGACACGGAGGGTGGTTTGTTCCGTTCCATCCCCCCGGTGGCCGGCGGTAACGACCGCTTCCGTTTGGGCTTTCGGCCAGTGACGGGCGAGACTGCTTCCGTGACGTCCCGAAAGCCTGATGAGCAGTTGGCTCGCGACTCCAGACTCCGACTCGTCTCCCCGCGTTCCGTGGCCGCGGCCCGCAAGGCGGTGACCGACCGAAGGACCCGACCCGCCCCCCGGCCTCCGGCGGGCACACCCGCCACGGCCGACCTGGCGAACAGGGCCCGGGCCTCCCTCGCCGACGCGGTGCGGTTGGCCCGCTGGGCCGAGCTGCACCTCGGGGCGGGCGACGGCGGCCGGCCCGCACCGGCGGCGGGGCTGTCGACCGCCGACGTCGAACGGGCCGCGGCGGAACTGAACCTGACCCACGGCCAGATCAGGGTCGGCTGGGACCGCTCCAGACTCTCCGGTCTCGTCGAGGTGCACGGCGGCGACGCCCGGCCGGGCTGGCGGCTGCGCGCCTGGGACCGCGACGACACGGCCGTGCTGCGCGGTTGGGTCGCCCTCTTCGACGCCTGGTCCCTCGTGCACCCGGCCCCCGCCGACATCGCCCCCGCCGTCGTCGCGGAAGTGGTCGAGGCCATGCCCCAACTGCTCTCGCTGCTCCAGCTGTCCGCCGGCCCGGTGACCGTCCCGGACCTGTTGGACCTGCTCGGCCAACGCGTCACCGAACTGCGCGACGAGCGCTGCGAAGTGCCCTACGGGACCTGCGTGAACGGCGACCCGGACGCGGCGACGGCCGGCGCGGCCACCGCGCAGGCGGTCCTCCCCGCGCAGGGCGCCCCCGCGCAGCCCGTTCCGCTCGCCCGGCTGCTGCGCTGGGCGCTCGGCGGCCTCGCCGCCGTGGACGCCGTCACCCTCGGCCCCGCACAGGCCGCCCTCACGCCCCTGGGCAGCTGGGCCGTCTGGGTCAAGCTGGAACAGATCTGCGTCGCCGCGCAGAGCCCCGCCGGGAACATCGAGCAGTCCGCCGCCGCGATGCTGCACGGCTGCGCCCGCCTCACCCCCGGGCCCGCCCGCGCCGAGTACCGGGCCTGGCTCGCCGCCCGGCCCGTCGGCCACGCCGTCGGTGAACTCCTCCAGGCCGCCCGCGGCGAGGACGCCCTGACGCGCGGACTCGCCTTCGAGGCCCTGCGCGTGGTCGGCGCCCCCGCCGAGCCCGACGTGCGCGCCGCCGTACGGGAACCCGCGCTGCGCCCGTACGCCCTGCTCTGGCTCGCCGAGCACGACGGGGTGGACCCGGACGAGGCGCAGGACGTGCTCACGGCCGAGGAGTCGACCTGGCTCTGGGTGGACACGGCGGCGGCCATCGCCGACCACGGCGAGGCCGAACTGCTGGCCCGCCACCTCGACTCGGCGGTCCGCACGACGGTCCCGCGGCTGCTGGACGAGGTCCGTGCCGTCGGCCACCCGCGCACCGTGCAGGTCCTGGTCGCGCTGGCCGCGGCCCACCCCGACCCCGCCCTGGCCAAGGCGGTCCGGCGGGCCGCCTTCCAGGTGCACACCGGCGGGGCGTAGCCCGCGTACGACAAAGACGCGCCGAAGGACGCGCCGCAGGGTCAGATCTGCGGCGCGTACGTCCCGAAGCTCCAGACGTTGCCCTCGGCGTCGCGCGCCATGTAGTCGCGCGATCCGTAGTCCTGGTCCGTGGGCTCCATCAGGATCTCCACCCCGTGCTCCACCGCTCTGCGGTGGTGGGCGTCCACGTCGTCGACGACCACGTACACCCCGGTCGGCCCGGCTTCCGCCATGACCTTGTCGAACTGTCCGCCGCGGCCCTTGCTGCCGAGCATCACCGCGCCGTTGCCGTAGGACAGTTCCGCGTGCATCACGGCCCCGTCCTCGCCCTCGTACACCGCGACCCGCGTGAACCCGAACGCCTCCGTCAGCAGTTGGATCGCGGTCTTGGCGTCGCGGTAGAGCAGAGTCGGGTAGACGGACGGAACACCTGCCATGACGATCACTCCCTCTCGTGCAGTGCGCCTGCGTGCCTGGACGGGTCCGTGACCAACGGCCTGCCACCGACGGCATGTGACCCACGACACAGCATGGCAGGCGCCACCGACAGTCAGCGGAAGGTGTTGCACTGGGCCATGTCGCCCGTCCGGTAGCCCTGGTAGAACCACTGCCGGCGCTGCTCGGCGCTGCCGTGCGTCCACGACTCCGGGGTGACCCGCCCCTGGAACTTCTCCTGGATCCGGTCGTCGCCGACCGCCGCCGCCGCGTCCAGACCGTCCTTGATGTCCTCGTCGGTCAGCTTCGTGATCAGCGGGCGCCCGGTGGACTCGTCCGGGGTGCGCATGGCGTTGTGCGCCCACACCCCCGCGTAGCAGTCCGCCTGGAGCTCGACCTTGACCGCGTTGCTGTTCGCGCCCTGCCGGCCGTCCTGGGCCCGCTGGAGGGTGCCGGTCAGGTTCTGGATGTGGTGCCCGTACTCGTGGGCGACGACGTAGGCCTGGGCGAAGGGGCCGCCGCTCGCGCCGAACTTCGTCCGCAGCTCCTCGAAGAAGCCGAGGTCCAGGTAGACCTGCCGATCGGAGGGGCAGTAGAAGGGGCCGACCGCGGAGGTGGCCGCGCCGCACGCCGTGTTCACCCGGCCGGTGAAGAACACCGTCGAGGCCGGGCTGTACCGGCCCCCGCGCCTTTGGAACTCCTGCTTCCAGAAGTCCTGGGTGCTGTTGACCACCGCGACGAGCCGGCAGTCCTCACGGGTGTTCGCGTCCTGACCCGTGCGGCAGGCCTGCTGTACCTGGCTCGCGGAAGAGGAGGTGGCCACCGGCTCGGGGTTGCCCTCGGTCAGCCCCAGCTGCTCGGGGCCCACGCCGAAGAGCAACCCCATGATCAGTGCGATCAAACCGACGATGCCGCCGCCGACCGTGGCCTTCCCGCCGGGGATGCGGCTGCCCCGCACGTCCTTGACCTCGGACGTGTCCAGATTGGCGTCGTCGTCGAACTGCATGCCGCACCGCCCTCGATTCCTCGTGTCCGCCCTGCGGCGAGTATCAACCCCTTCATCCTGATACGCGCCCCGGCTGATCGGCGTGGGCCCTGCGCCGAACGGGGGACACGGGCGAGGGGTCGCCGCCGGGCGTGATCGATGCCGGGCGGCCCGAAAAGTGGTTGCGCGCCCCCGTTAGAATGTCTCCATGGCAAATCTCCTCGCGGATTAGCGGCGTCGGAGTCCCGCGCGTCCTGCCCCCCTTCCGCCGTCCCCACCGCCCTGGAGTATTTCCGTGATCACCGCCACCGGCATCGAGCTGCGCGCCGGCGCCCGCATCCTCATCGAGTCCGCCTCCTTCCGCGTCGCCAAGGGCGACCGCATCGGTCTGGTCGGCCGCAACGGGGCGGGCAAGACCACCCTCACCAAGTGCCTCGCGGGCGAGGGCCAGCCCGCCGGCGGCACGATCACCCGATCCGGTGAGGTCGGCTACCTGCCGCAGGACCCGCGCACCGGCGACCTCGACGTACTGGCCCGCGACCGGATCCTCTCCGCGCGCGGCCTCGACGTGCTGATCAAGAAGATGCGGATGAACGAGGAGCGCATCGCCACCGGCTCCGGAGGCACCCGCGACAAGGCGATGAAGCAGTACGAGCGCCAGGAGACCGAGTTCCTGACCAAGGGCGGGTACGCCGCCGAGGCGGAGGCCGCCACCATCTCGGCCGCCCTCGGCCTGCCCGACCGGGTCCTCGGCCAGCCGCTCCACACCCTCTCCGGTGGCCAGCGCCGCCGCGTCGAGCTGGCCCGCATCCTCTTCTCGGACGCCGACACCCTGCTCCTCGACGAGCCCACGAACCACCTCGACGCCGACTCCATCGTCTGGCTGCGCGACTACCTGAAGACCTACCGCGGCGGCTTCATCGTGATCTCCCACGACGTCGACCTGGTCGAGACCGTCGTCAACAAGGTCTTCTACCTGGACGCGAACCGCTCCCAGATCGACGTCTACAACATGGGCTGGAAGCTCTACCAGCAGCAGCGCGAGGCCGACGAGAAGCGCCGCAAGCGCGAGCGCCAGAACGCCGAGAAGAAGGCCGCGGCCCTGAACTCGCAGGCCGACAAGATGCGCGCCAAGGCCACCAAGACCGTCGCCGCGCAGAACATGGCCAAGCGCGCCGACCGGCTGCTCGCGGGCCTCGACGCCGTACGCGTCTCCGACAAGGTCGCCAAGCTCCGCTTCCCGGACCCGGCGCCCTGCGGCAAGACCCCGCTCACCGCCGAGGGCCTGTCGAAGTCCTACGGGTCCCTGGAGATCTTCACCGACGTCGACCTGGCCATCGACAAGGGTTCCCGCGTGGTCATCCTCGGTCTCAACGGCGCCGGCAAGACCACGCTGCTGCGCCTGCTCTCGGGCACCGAGAAGCCGGACACCGGCACGGTCGTCCCCGGTCACGGCCTCAAGCTGGGCTACTACGCCCAGGAGCACGAGACCCTGGACCCGGAGCGCACGGTCCTGGAGAACATGCGCTCCTCCGCGCCCGACCTGGACCTGGTCGCCGTCCGCAAGACGCTCGGCTCGTTCCTGTTCTCCGGCGACGACGTGGACAAGCCCGCGGGCGTGCTCTCCGGCGGCGAGAAGACCCGGCTGGCCCTCGCCACGCTGGTCGTCTCCTCGGCGAACGTGCTGCTCCTCGACGAGCCCACGAACAACCTGGACCCGGCCAGCCGCGAGGAGATCCTGGGCGCGCTGCGCACGTACAAGGGCGCCGTCATCCTCGTCACGCACGACGAGGGCGCGGTCGAGGCCCTGGAGCCGGAGCGGATCATCCTGCTGCCGGACGGGGTCGAGGACCTGTGGGGTCCGGACTACCGGGACCTGGTCGCCCTCGCCTGATCGCCTGACCTGATCGGCGCCCCGCAGGCCCGCCGAAGGGTTCCGGTTCGTTGATCCAGTTCCTTATGGATCATTCGGCCCACCTGTGATCCATCATCTGAGTGAGGCGGTCTCATCCCCTCGCACGGTGTTCGACGGCTCCGGCCCTACCCGCTCGGGTACGCGGCCGGAGCCGTCGCCATTTCCGCAGCGACCTCCTGACCTGCTGATTCCCCTCAGAGGTGAAGGAATGTGACGGAGGTCATGCATCGGAAGAGAAGATTCCGTTCTGCTGCCGTGTCCACTCCTTGAGAAATGCCGTCGCACCGACCTTGCTGAATGGGTGGCCAGGAAGCGTGGGAGGGGTGATCATGAGAAGTCCAGAGCGCACTTCCCATGAGGAGGCACGGGTGGCCGAGACTCTGAAGAAGGGCAGCCGGGTAACCGGCGCCGCGCGCGACAAGCTCGCGGCAGACCTGAAGAAGAAATATGACTCCGGTGCGAGTATCCGGGCGCTGGCCGAGGAAACCGGTCGGTCGTACGGATTCGTACATCGGATGCTCAGTGAGTCCGGAGTCGTGCTGCGTGGTCGCGGTGGCGCGACGCGCGGCAAGAAAGCGGCCTCGGCCTGATCCGGCCGGAGACGCTCCACAGCTCCATGCGTGACGTTTGACGATCTGCTCAAACGGTTCCGAGGCTTTGACGGTTCCTTCGGTGACCCCCCGGTCGGTCATGTGGTCGGCTGGGTGGTTACTGTGCAGTCACTTAGGCCGGGCTCGCGGCCGACTACACACCGGAGGGCACCGACATGGCTCTGCTCGACAAGGACGGCGTACGGCTCACCGTCGACGACACGGTCGCCACGGTGACATTGACCAATCCGGCCAAGCGAAACGCTCAATCCCCCGCGCTCTGGCGGGCGTTGACGGAGGCCGGACGGTCGCTGCCGGGCACCGTTCGGGTCGTCGTGCTGCGCGGCGAGGGCAAGTCCTTCTCCGCAGGGCTCGACCGTCAGGCGTTCACCCCTGAAGGCTTCGAGGGTGAGCCGTCCTTCCTCGATCTGGCGCGCGGTTCGGACGAACTGCTCGACAGCACCATCGCCGAGTACCAGGAGGCATTCACCTGGTGGCGGCGCAACGACATCATCTCCGTCGCCGCCGTGCAGGGGCACGCGATCGGCGCCGGCTTCCAGCTCGCGCTCGCGTGCGACCTGCGCGTGGTGGCGGACGACGTCCAGTTCGCCATGCGCGAGACCAGCCTGGGACTGGTGCCCGACCTGGCCGGCACCCAGCCGCTGACCTCGCTCGTCGGCTACGCCCGCGCGCTGGAGATCTGCGCGACGGGACGTTCCGTGCACGCCGAGGAGGCCGAGCGGGTGGGCCTCGCGAACCTCGTGGTCGCCGTCGACGAGCTCGACGCGGCCGTCAAGGACCTGACCACCGCGCTCCTGGCCCCGCCCCGGGACGCGGTCATCGAGACCAAGGCCCTGCTCCGGGAGGCCACGGCCCGGCCGTACGACGCCCAGCGCACCGCGGAACGCGCTGCCCAGGCGCGTCGTCTGCGTGACCTGGCGGGGCTCTCCGACTGACCCCGAACCCTCCACGCCCCGACGGGGCCCGGACCCTCCGCGCACCGGCGCCGTGCGCGCGGGGGGACCGGGCCCCGTCGGCGTGTGCGGGATGGCCGCCGCACCCCGGGCCGGTCGGCGCCCGGTGGTCGGCCCCGGGGGAGGCGGGCGGACGGCCGGGGGGTGGATCGATCGGCCCAGTCCACGGCGCGCCGGGGCCGCTTCGCGCTTACCGTGGTCGGGAGTCCGCAAGCGCGAAGGGACACACGATGACCGAATCCACAGCAGGGGGTTCCCACCGGGACCCGGCCGAACGGGGCCGCACCAGCATCGCCGACGGGGTGGTCGAGAAGATCGCCGGACTGGCCGCCCGCGAGGTGGTCGGCGTCCACGCGATGGGCAGCGGCACCGGCCTCTCCCGCACCTTCGGAGCCGTCCGCGACCGCGTTCCCGGCGGGGCGAAAGCCTCCGTGTCCCGGGGCGTCAAGGCGGAGGTCGGGGAGGTTCAGACGGCTCTCGATCTGGAGATCGTCGTCGACTACGGCGTGTCGATCCGCGACGTGGCCCGGGCCGTACGCGAGAACGTCATCTCGGCGGTCGAGCGCATGACGGGCCTGGAGGTCGTCGAGGTCAACATCGCGGTCAGTGACGTCAAGCTGCCCGACGAGGAAGACGACGAGCCGGAATCCAGGCTCCACTAGCCGAGAGGACCCGCATGAGCATGGCGGTTGCCGGCCTGCTGGCCGGCATGGGAATGGGGTTCGCCGGCTACTTCGGCGGCTTCGGTGCCTTTCTGCTGGTCGCCGCCCTCGGCGCCATCGGCTTCATCGTCGGCCGTTTCTTCGACGGCGACCTCGAACTCGGTGACCTGTTCCGCCCACGCGACGACCGGCGCAGGTGAGGCCCCGATGAGCACCAGCACCCCGCGGGCCACACCGGCCCGGGTGTCCGCAGCCGAGCGGGGATCCACCCGGATCGCGGACCGGGTCGTCGCCAAGATCGCGGCGCAGGCCGCACGCGAGGCGCTCGTCGGCGAGGCGGACGCGGCGGCGCCCCCACACGCCACCGTCACCGTCCACCACGACATCGCACGCGTCCGGGTGAGCCTGGAGCTGCCCTACCCGTCCGACGTCGCCGCCCAGAGCGCGGCCGTCCGCCGCCGGGTGGCCGAACGCATCGAACAGTGCGCGTCGATGACGGTGCCCGAGGTGGCCGTCGAGGTCGAGCACCTGCACCCCGCGCACCTGCACCCCGCGCACCTCCGCCCGGCAACCGCCGGGCGGGACCGGCGGCTGCGGTGACGGCGGGTGCCCGCCGGTTCCGTTCCGAGCGCCGGATCCCGGCCGCGCTGACCGCGCTGGCCGTGCTCGGCGCGGCCGGAGTGCTCCTGTACGACCTGGCGGCCGTACGCGCCCACCGGCCCGGCATGGGCTGGCGCCGGGAACTCGCCCTCCAACTGGAGCGCTACACCCCCGCCGACCCGGAGGTCCTGATCGGCGCCGGGGTCCTGGCGCTGATCGGGGCGGTCCTGCTGGTGCTGGCGATCACCCCGGGGCTGCGCGGAATCCTGCAGATGCGCACCTCGGAGTCGGGGATGCGGGCCGGACTGGGGCGCAAGGCGGCCGGGCTGGTCCTGCGGGACCGGGCCATGGAGGTGTCCGGGGTGAACTCGGTGCGGGTCAAGGTGGGCCGGTCCCGCATCGGGGTACGGGCCACCTCGCACTTCCGCGAACTGGACGAGGTACGGGCCGACCTGGACGCGGTGCTCGCCGTCGGCATCGAGGAACTGGGCCTCGTGCACGAGCCGGGGCCCCGCGTACGGGTCAACCGGAAAGGGTGACGCGATGCTCGGCTCGGTCAACCGGGTACTGCTGGCCATCGTCGGAGCCGTGCTGCTGGCTGTCGGGATCACGGCGCTGACCGGATCCTGGCCGTTCGGCGGCCGGCACGCGCCGTTGCTGGCGGCGGAGGTCCGGCGCCGGTACGGGGACGCGGACGGCTGGTGGTGGGCGCTGGTCGCCGGCCTGGGCCTGTGCGTGCTGCTCGCACTGTGGTGGCTGCTGGCACAACTGCGCAGGTCACGACTGGACGCCGTACTCGTGGACACCGGGGACGGGGCGTACGCGCTGCTGCGCGGGCGGGCGCTGGAGTCGGCGGTCGCCGCCGAGGCGGGGGCACTCGACGGGGTCGCCCGCTGCCGGGTCGCGCTGCGCGGGCGCCGGGAGACACCGAGCCTGCGGGTCGCGCTGGAACTGGAGCCGCACGCGGTCCCCGCCGACGCCCTGGCCGGGCTCGCCGGCCCGGTCCTCGCCCACGCCCGTGCCTCGGCCGGCCTGCCCGAACTCCCCGCGGAGGCCCGGCTCAAGGTCGGCTCGCACCGGGCGGCCCGGGTCACCTGAGACCCGAGCCGCACGCCCGAGCCGCACGACCCGAGCCGCACGACCCGAGCCGCACGCCGAGGGGCGCGAGCCGTCGTCGGAAGCGGGCGTCAGAAGCCGTGGCGGAAGCCTCCGTCGATCGGCAGCATGACGCCCGTCAGGTACGAGGCCGCCGGGGACAGCAGGAAGGCCGCCGTGCGACCGAACTCCTCCGGGGTGCCGTAACGCCGCAGCGGGATGCGCGACTCGTTCGCCACCCTGGCGGCGTCCGCGTCGCCGGACAGGGCGTCCAGCTCCCGTACCCGGTCCGTGTCGATCCGGGCCGGCAGCAGCCCGATCACCCGGATCCCGCGCGGGCCCAACTCCACCGACAGGGACTTCGCGAAGCCGGCCAGTCCCGGCCGCAGTCCGTTCGAGATCGTCAGCCCGGGGATCGGCTCGTGCACCGAGCCCGACAGCACGAACCCGATGACGCCGCCCTCGCCCAGCTCGGCCGCCGCGGCGCGCGCGAGTCGGACCGCGCCCAGGAAGACCGACTCGAAGGCGGCGGCCCACTGTTCGTCGGTGTTGTCCGCGGCCGTGCCCGGGGCCGGGCCGCCGACGCTGATCAGGATGCCGTCGAGGCGCCCGAAGCGTTCCCGGGCCTCGGCGACGAGGCGGGCGGCCGCCGCGGGATCGGCGTTGTCCGCCGCCACTCCCACCGCGTTCGGGCCCAGGGAGGCGGCGGCGTCCGCCGCGCGCCCGGCGTCGCGGCCGGTCAGTACGACTTTCGCGCCGTCGGCCGTCAGCTCGCGCGCGGAGGCGAAGCCCAGCCCGCGGGTGGCTCCGGTGACGACGTAGACACGGTCCTTCAGTCCAAGATCCATGCCCGACACGCTACGCCGAAGCGGGCACCGATTCCGAGGAGGCCTTGGCCGCCGCCTCCGCGCGGTCCCGCTTCTCCCGGCGTACCAGGATCACCCACCCCACCGGCACTCCGGCCGTGAACATCCACCACTGGATCGCGTACGCCATGTGCGCGCCGATCGAGTCGTGGTCGGGGTCGCCCACCGGCTCCGGGCTGTCGTTCGCCGGGACCGGTGCGGTGAGTTCCAGGTAGCCGCCGAGGACGGTCCGGCCCACGGATTCCGCCTGCTGCGTGCTGTTGATCAGCATCACCTGGCGGTCCGGCAGCCCCTTGCGGTCCCTGATCCCGCTGTCGCCGCTCGTCTCGTCGGCCTTCAGCCGACCGGTGACCGTGATCTCGCCCTTGGGCGCGGCCGGCACCGGCGGGTAGGCGCGCGCGTCGTCGCCGCCCGCCACCCAGCCGCGGTTGACCAGGACGACCCGGCCGTCGCGCAGCACCAGCGGGGTGATGACGTGGAAGCCGACCTTGTCGTCGTTGTTGGTCCGCCGGCGGACCACGACCTCGTGCTCCGCGTCGTACGTACCCGTCGCGGTGACCGCGCGCCAGTAGTCGGCCCGGGGGACGGTGTGACCGGGGGAGGTGAGCTCGGTGACGGGCACCGGCTTCCCGTACAGGTTCCTCGCGATCAGCTCGTTCTGCGCCACCCGGTGCTCGTGGCGGTGGAACTGCCAGAAGCCCAACTTGATCATCGCCGGGACGAGGGCGAGGGCGATGAGGGTCAGGCACACCCACTGCCGGGTCAGTACAAAGCGGTACACGCCCTCGACGTTACCCCCAGCCGAGAAGACCCCGGCGGCCGGGTGGCCGTCCGGGGCCCGGATGGAGGGTTCGGGTGACGACGGGTTCGGCGGCCGACGGGTTCGGTAGCCGATGGGTTCCAGGACGACCGGTCGGGAGCGACGCGGAGTCAGACGTGATCGACGATGCCCGCCTTTCCGGCAGCGCGGGCGCAGTGCGCCCCGCAGTACCACTGGCCCTCGACGTCGACGCCCTGCCCGATGATCTGGACCCGGCAGTGCTCGCAGATGGGCGCCATGCGGTGAATGGCGCAGGAGAAGCAGTCGAAGACGTGCACCGCGCCCTGCGCGTGCACCTCGAAGGACATCCCGTAATCGTTTCCGCAGACCTCACAACGTGCCATGCGCCACAGGGTGGAACCGGACGGGCGGACCGGGAAGGAGGGCGCCGGGCGAGTCGCGTGACGCTCACCCGTCTGCCGCAGCCACGTCCCGCAGCAGGTGGGTGAAGGCGGCCTCGTCGAGGACCGGGGTGCCGAAGGACTTCGCCTTGACGGTCTTCGAGGTCGAGGAGTCGGGGTCGTTGGTGACGAGCAGGCTCGTGAGCCGCGACACACTCGTCGCGACGTGCAGGCCGGCCTCGATCGCCCGGTCCTCCAGCAGCTCCCGGTCCACGGAGGTGTCCCCGGAGAACGCGATCCGCATGCCCTGCTTGAGGGGTTTGCCGTCCTCGAACCGACCCGGGTTGGGGTAGGGGCACGCGGGCCGCTTGCGGGAGGCCCGCCAACTGGTCGCGCCGAACGGCCCCTGGTAGCCGACCCGGGGGGCGGCCGGCGTGTCCGACCACTCCGTCAACGGCCGGCACTCCAGCAGGGGCAGCCGTACGTTGTCCCGCGCGGCGGCGTGCAGCGACGGACGGAAGGCCTCCGCGAGCACCCGGGCGTCGTCGAGCGCGTGGTGGGCGCGCTGCTGGACCACGCCGAAGTGCGCGGCGAGGGACTCCAGCTTGTGGTTGGGCAGCGGCAGTTTCAGTTCCTTCGACAGGGCGATGGTGCACAGCCGCTGGCGGACGGGCGCCGTCGTGGCGGCCCGCGCGTACTCCCGGGAGATCATCTGCCAGTCGAAGATGGCGTTGTGGGCGACGAGCACACGGTCCGCGAGGCGACCCGCGAACTCCTCGGCGATGTCATCGAAGAGCGGCGCGTCCTGGAGCATGGCGCTGGTGAGGCCGTGGATCCAGACCGGGCCCGGATCCCTGCGCGGGTTGACCAGCGTGTACCAGTGGTCCTCCACGTTGCCCTGCGCGTCGAGCCGGTAGACGGCCGCGGACACTATCCGGTCGTCGCGAGCGAGCCCGGTGGTCTCCACGTCGACGACCGCGTACCCCTGTGGGTACGCGGTCGGCCACATCGTCTCTGCGGTCGTACGGTCGTCGAGCATGGTCACAGAGGATATCGGCCCCGACTGACACCCGTGGCCCCGCCGGGGTACCCGGGCCGTCGACCGGGGGCGGCGACGAGGTCACCCGAGGGCCGCGACGAGGTCACCCGCCGCGAGCCGTTCGAGCCGGCGCGGGTCGCGGCGGCGGGGACAGGAGGGCGCTCACGAGTGCCCGTACCGAGAGCAGGAACAGCCGTTCCGGGTCGGCCGGGCGGGCCAGGGCCCGGGCGAGCGCCCGGTCGTCGGGGGCCGCGGCGGGGTCCCAGAGCTCGCTCTCGGCGGGGGATTGGACGGGCGAGCGCTCGCGGTTGCGCTCGACCAGCAGGAAGCCGACGATCTGGAACTGGATCGCGCGGACCGCGTCGGCGGCCCGTGCCCCGCGCAGTCCGGCGGCGTGTACCTCGTGGACCAGGGCCTGTTGGGCGGGCAGGAACATCCGCTCGGTGAGACCTCGTTCGTGGACCATCGCGATCAGGTGGGGGCGTTCGCGCAGTTCCCGGCGCAGGGTCCGGGCCACGGAGAGGATCCGGTCGGCCGGGGTGCGGCCCGCGCCGGGCCCGCCGGACGGGGTGCGGGGCAGGATCGCGCCCATGTCCCGGACGGTCCGCTCCACGAGGGCGTCGAGCAGCGATTCGCGGTTGCCGACGTGCCAGTAGATGGAGGTGACCGCCGTGCCCAGTTCGGCGGCGAGTTTGCGCATGGTGAGTGCCGCCGGGCCGTGCTGCCTGACCAGCGACGAGGCCGCCTCCAACACCTCCTCGCGGGTCAGCGCGTTTCGGGCCATGAGGGAGGCCGCCAATCTGTCGGACCGTCAATTCCAGTGTGTGCGTGGGTCTTTACCCTTCATCGTCGACGGTGTAACTGTGTTACAGAACCCCCGGGAAACCCAGCGAAGGGTGGTACACCCATGGCACGCGTACGGTACGGAGCGCGCACCGAGGCGGAGATCGCGGCGTCGCGCGAGAAGAGCTCGAAGCTCCCGGACATCTGGTCCACCGGGGTGGTGGCGGTCTGGGAGAGCGACCCGGACGTGGTCGCGGCCGTCCTGCCGCCACCGCTCAAGCCCGCCGAGCGGCCCCTCGTACGAGCCAACATCAGCAAGG
Source organism: Streptomyces sp. NBC_00513 (assembly GCF_041431415.1). Taxonomy (GTDB): domain Bacteria; phylum Actinomycetota; class Actinomycetes; order Streptomycetales; family Streptomycetaceae; genus Streptomyces. Next base: position 2,135,159 of record NZ_CP107845.1, on the reverse strand, counting down.
TCGACCTGCCCGGCTACCCGCTCGGCGCGGGCTCCGTGGCCGTGGCCGCCCGGCACGGCGGCGTCGAGGGCTGGTACCCGCTCGTCATGCCGATGACGCACGAGCGGGCCCTGGTCGGCGGCCGTGAGGTGTTCGGGGAGCCCAAGAAGCTGGGCGAGGTCACCGTCGAGCGGGACGGGCTCGTCGTACGGGCCGCCCTCGCCCGGCACGGGATCGCCTTCGTCGAGGTGCGCGGGGCGGTGGACCGCGCGCTGCCCCTGCCCGCACCCGCCACCAAGACCGACTTCTACTTCAAGTTCCTGCCCGCCGTGGACGGTTCGGGCTTCGACGTCGAGCCCGTCCTCGTGCACTGCACCCGCAACGAGAAGGTCCGCAAACTGGAGCACGTCACCGGTGACGTGGTGTTGCGCGAATCGATGTTCGACCCGGTCGCGGATCTTCCCGTACGCCGTCTCGTGGAGATCACCATCGGGGAGAAGACCACCGACCAGCGGGGCAGGGTCGTCGAGCGGGTCAGCGCCCAAGCCCTGCTCCCGTACGTCCACCAGCGCTACGACGACCCGATGCAGATCCTCGACGGCCCCCCGGAAGGCAGCGTCTGAGATGCGACTCGAACCGGGACAGGTGGCCGTCGTCACCGGCGCCGCGAGCGGCATCGGCCTCGCCATGGCCCGCCGCTTCGCCGCCGAGGGGCTGAAGGTGGTCCTCGCCGACGTGGAGGAGGGCGCCCTGCGCAAGGCCGCCGACGAACTGACGGCCGACGGCGCGGAGGTCCTCGCCCGGCCCGTCGACGTCAGCGACCGGGATTCCGTCATCGCCCTCGCCGACGCCGCGTACGAGGCCTTCGGCGCCGTCCACGTCCTGTGCAACAACGCGGGCGTCGGCTCCGGCGCCGAGGGCCGCATGTGGGAGCACGAACCCAACGACTGGAAGTGGGCCTTCTCCGTCAACGTCTGGGGCGTCTTCCACGGGATCCAGGCCTTCGTCCCGCGCATGCTCGCCGGCGGCGCACCCGGCCACGTCGTCAACACCTCCTCCGGCGACGGCGGCATCGCCCCGCTGCCCACCGCCTCCGTGTACGCCGTCACCAAGGCGGCGGTGGTCACCATGACCGAGTCGCTCTACGCCCACCTCAAGGCGGAGGGCGCCCGGGTCGGGGCCTCCGTCCTCTTCCCCGGGCCGCACATGCTGCGCACCGGACTGTGGGAGTCGCACCGCAACCGGCCCGACCGCTACGCGAAGGAACGGCCGCGCAAGTCCCCGTACCGCAGCCTCGACCAGTACGAGACGGCGATGCGCGAGGCCGGCCACGCGGTGGAGTTCACCCCGGTCGAGGAGGTCGCCGAGCACGTCGTCGAGGGCATCCTCGCCGACCGGTTCTGGATGCTCCCGGCCAGTGAGCACAGCGACCGGCAGATCCGCGCCCGGTCACGGTCGATGCTCGACCGCGCCAACCCCGCCTACCTGGAAAGTTTCATCCTCGACTGAGGAGCGTCCGTCGTGAGCGACACCCCGTACGAAGACCCGTACCTGATCATCTCCTCCGACTGCCACGCGGGCCTGCCCACCGAGCAGTACCGCCCCTACCTCGACAGCGCCTTCCACCGCGAGTTCGACGAGTTCCTCGGTCAACGCGACGCGCGCCGCGAGGAGGCCACCCGCCTCGGCGTGCGCAACGAGGCCTTCGCCGAGAAGTGGTTCCACGACCACGAGGAAGGCCTCAAGGGCGGCTGGGACGTGGGCCGACGCCTGAAGGAACTCGACGGCGACGGCGTGGCCGCCGAGGTCGTCTTCCCCGACGCGGACGCCGTCGACAGCCAGACCGCCGCCCCCTTCGGCGTGGGCCTGGGCCTGTCCGGCGACCAGGACCCCGCACTGGGCATGGCGGGCGCGCGGGCGCACAACCGCTGGCTCGCCGAGTTCGTGTCCCGGAACCCCGAACGACACTGCGGCGTCGCCCTGCTGCCCATCACGGGCGAACCCGCCGAGGTGGTCGCGGAGATCCACCGGGCCAAGGAGTCCGGGCTCGGCGCGTTGATGATCCCCTCGATGTGGGTGGACAAGGCGCCCTACCACGACCGCCGCTACGACCCCGTGTGGGCGGCGGCGGCCGAGACCGCGATGCCCGTCGTCACGCACTCGGGGGCCGCGCCCCGCCACGAGTACGGCGACCACCTCGGCATCTACGTCTCCGAGGTCACCTGGTGGCCCTCGCGGCCCCTGTGGTTCCTCCTGTGGTCCGGGGTCTTCGAACGCCACCCCGGCCTGAGGTTCGGCATCGCCGAGTCCGGCTGCTGGTGGCTGCCCAACCAACTGTGGTTCATGGACCGCCTCTACCTCGGCGCGCACGGCGGCAAGAAGCTCTCGCCCTTCGCCGAGCTGACGCGCCCGCCGAGCGAGTACCTGGACCGCCAGGTGTTCATCTGCGCCACGAACACCAAGCGCCGCGAACTCGCCCAGCGTTACGAGATCGGCGTCGACAACATCCTGTGGGGCTCGGACTTCCCGCACCCCGAGGGGACCTGGCCGCACACCCGCACCTGGCTGAAGAACACCTTCCACGACATCCCCGTCGACGAGACCCGCCGCATGCTGGGCCTGGCCGCCGCCGACGTCTTCGGCTTCGACACGGCGCGGCTCGCCCCCATCGCCCACCGGATCGGGCCGACCCCGACGGAGCTCGGCCAGCCCACCGACCAGGCGGCCGTACGTGCCTCCTGGGCCCGCTCGCGGGAGGTGGGCCGGCACTGGCTCACCGGACACGACTTTCCGACGCTGGGGGTCTCGTGACGACGCCGGCCGAGGACCGCTACACCGTCGTCTCGGCGGACTGCCACGCGGGCGCCGACCTGCTGGACTACAAGCCGTACCTGGAGAAGCGCCACCACGACGAGTTCGACGCCTGGGCGGCCTCGTACGTGAACCCGTACGAGGACCTCCTCGCGGACACCGCCGACCGGAACTGGAACTCCCGGCGCCGACTGGCGGAACTCGAAGCCGACGGCATCGTCGCGGAAGTCCTCTTCCCGAACACGATCCCGCCCTTCTTCCCGTCCGCCGCCCTGATGGCCCCGGCGCCCACCCGCGAGGAGTTCACCCTGCGCTGGGCGGGCCTGCGGGCCCACAACCGGTGGCTGGCCGACTTCTGCGACGACGCCCCGGGACGCCGCGCCGGTGTCACCCAGATCCTGCTGAACGACGTCGACGAGGCGGTGAAGGAGATCCGCCGCACCCGCGACGCCGGCCTGACCGGCGGGATCCTCCTGCCGGGCGCGCCCCCGGGCAGCGGCGTCCCCGAGCTGTACTCCGCCGCCTACGACCCCATCTGGGCGGTGTGCGACGAGCTGGAGGTCCCGGTCAACCACCACGGCGGCTCGGCCTCGCCCCCGCTGGGGGACGAGCCGGCGGCCCGGGCGGTCTTCATGGTGGAGACCACCTGGTTCTCCCACCGCGCCCTGTGGCACCTGATCTTCGGCGGCGCCTTCCGCCGGCACCCGGGCCTCCGGCTCGTCCTGACGGAACAGGGCTCCGGCTGGATCCCCGGCGTGATGGAGATGCTCGACTACTACCACGGCCGTCTGGTCGCCGCCTCGGCCACCGCGGAGGCCAAGTTCGGCGCGGGTCTGGCCCGGTCCATGGGCAAGGGGCCGAGCGAGGTGTGGCGGGACAACTGCTTCGTGGGGGCCAGCTTCATGCGCCCCCACGAGGTCCCGCTGCGCCACCGGATCGGCCTCGACAAGATCATGTGGGGTTCCGACTACCCCCACGACGAGGGCACCACGCCGTTCTCCCGCGAAGGCCTCCGCATCGCCTACGCGGGCCTGCCCCGCGAGGAGGTGGCCGCCATGGTCGGCGGGAACGCGGCCCGCGTCTACGGCTTCGACCTCGCCCGGCTGGACACGGTCGCGGCCACGTGCGGCCCGCTGGTCTCGGAGATCGCCGAGCCGCTGACGGAGATCCCCCCGGCCGCCACCAGCCCGGCCTTCGCCCGAGGGGGCTCGGTGCGGGTCTGGTAGATCCTGTCGATCCCGCCGATCCCGCCGGACCGGCCTGGTCCGGTGAATCGGCCCGGTCCGGCGAACCGGCGGTCCCGCCGGAGCGGCTCAGTCCCTGCGGACGAGCCACTCCGGCGCGATCCGTTCCGCCCCGCTCACGTTCGTGCCCCGGTGCACCTCGACGACCAGGCCCTCCAGATCCGCGAGCGGCGACAGGTCCACCGTGCCCAGGCACTCGCTCAGCACCAGCCGCCGCAACCCCCGGAACGCGCGCAACGGCTCCAACGTCCCCTCCAGCGCACACCTGATCAGGGTCAGCCGGGTCAGCCGCTCGTAGGGCAGGAGCGCCTCGATCGCCACCGGCGCGGCATGCCGGATCTGCAACCCGTCCAGGTCCGGCAGCGGCAGCTCCCGCGTCAACTGCCGGTACTGGCCGCTCCCGGCGATCGTCAGCGTCCGCACCCCGGGCCACCGGTCGATCCCGTCCAGCGTCATCCGGCGGGCGCCCTGCCAGATGTGCAGCGCGGCCAGGGTCCCCGCCGCCGGGACGTCCCCGATCCGCCGCTGCTCCGGCTCGAACCCGATGACCAGGGAGCGCAACCCCGCGGCCCCGGCCAGCGGGGCCAGCGAGAGTCCGTCCCGCAGGTAGCCGAAGGCGAGGCTGTCCGCCGCCAGCTCGGTCACCACCTCGACCCCGGTCACCTGCGGGCAGTCCAACACCCCCAGATGGCGCAGCGTCGGATGCCCGGCCAGCGGGGACAGGTCGGTCAGCCCCGGATTGCGGTGCATGACCAGCCACTCCAGGTCCCGCCGGCCCGAGATCGCCGGCGGGATCGGGCCGTCCCAGGTCAGGTGGACCCGGTGGATGTGCCGCAACCGCTCGTAGGTCGCCAACTGCTCGGCCGTGCGCAGGTGCAGGTGGCCCTCGCGTACGGGCGCCCCGGACAGCACCGCGTCCGCGTACGCCTCGTTGGGGAAGCGCCCCCACGAGTCCGACAGCTCGTGCACCACCTCGTACCGGTCGTCCGACCGGAACCCCGCGATGACCTGGAGCGCCCGGTCCCCGCCGACCAGCGCGGCCGTCCGGATCGTCGCGGCTGCCTCGTCCTCGGTGAGGTCGGCCGGTTCCGGCAGCAGTTCCAGGACCAGTTCCCCCGCCTTGGCCAGCTCCTCGGCCTGCGCGGCCGAACGCGGCGGCAGCAGGTGCGCCGTACGGGTCTCCACCTCGTGCCACACCTCCGGGTCCAGCTCGGGGGCGTGCTCCAGACAGGCCGCCGCCAGCAGCACCAGCCGGCTGCGGTCCCGTTCGTTCTCGTCGGCCCGCCGCAGCAACTCCCGCAGCAGGTGGGCCCGTTCGTCGGGTCTGGCGTGTCCGACCGCCATCCGGATCACGTCGTCCCAGGTGTCCTCGTGCGCGTTGCGCACCAGCACGCCGAAGTCCCGCGCCTCCACGGCCGCCTTCGCCCCCAGGTAGTCCTGGAAGACGCGGTGGACGAACTGCACGGAATCCGGAACCGGTTCCCGGAGCAGGCCGGAGCGGATCAGCAGATGCCGGAACACCCGGCGCGCACTGCCCTGCGCCCGGACCTGCGGCATCGCGTCGAGCCACTCGCCGACCATCTCGATCGCCTCCTCGAAGGAGGCCACCAACTGCCCGTTGCGGATGAGCCAGTACGCCAGCCGCTGGAGCAGCACCGTCTGCTCGTCCCGGCTGAGGTAGACCCCCTCGACCCCCGCTATGTCCCGCTCGGTGTCCCGGCGGACCAGGAGCATGTCCAGCGCGGCGTCGTACAGCTCCTTGCGGGCCCGGGGCAGATGCATCCGCCGGTCCCGGTTCAGGGCGCACAGCAGGGCGCACATCAGCGGGTTGGTGGCCAGTCGGCCGAGGTCCCGGCGCGTGCTCACCGCCTGGATGAGCGACTTCTCGTACGTGTCGAGCTGCTCCCGCTCCTGCCCGGAGACGCCCTCCGCCCGGGCGGAGTCGTGCCAGTGCGTGATGAAGGCCCCGACGCCGTCCCGCTCCATGGGCAGCAGCGACAGGGGGGAGAAGCCGTGCCCGGTCAGCCAGTCCTCCGGGACGGCCGAGGGGCGGGTGGTGATCACGAACCGGGCCGTGGGATAGGCGATGAGCAGGGCCCGGAGCCAGGTCTCCGTCCGGTCGCGCAGGCGGGGCGGGACCTCGTCCACCCCGTCGACCAGGACCAGCGCCCGCCCGGCGGAGAGGAGGGACTCCACCCAGCCGTCCGGTGCCCGCAGCGGCACCCCGGTCGCGCTCAGCCAGTCCTGCGGCATCGGCAGCCCCGCGGGGGAGTTGAAGGACCGCAGCGGCAGCACGAAGGGGACGAGGAGGTTCCAGTCCCGCAGGCCGGGGCCGAAGGTGCGGCGGGCGGAGTTCAGGGCCAGCCACTGCACGAGGGTGCTCTTGCCCGAGCCCGCCGGACCGCGCAGCAGCACCCGCTCGGAGGCGCCGAGGGCCAGTTCGGTGCTCATCGGGGTGGTCCGGCCCGGTTCCTCCAGGAGTCGCTCGCCGCTGACCGCCAGGCTGATGTACGCCCGGTCCAGCGGCCACTCCCGGCGGGCCTGACTGAAGGTGAGCCCGAACAGTTGGAGTCGCCCGTGCGCCTCGGCGATGTACCGGCCGTACCGCTCCTCGAAGGCGAGCGCCGCGCCGTCGCCGGTGCGCGAGAGCCGGTCCACCGCCCGGGCCAACTCGGCCATCCGGCGGACCAGTTCCACGTCCGCCCGGGCGGAGAAGCCCGGCAGGGTGGTCGCGTACTCCACCACGTGCGTGCAGCACAGTTCGACGAGCCGGCGGTGGACGGACTCCGCGGCCTCGCTCAGGCCCGCCGCGCGGGGCGGCGGGATCGCCGCCGCCAGGGCCGCCGGTCGCAGGTCCGCGGCGAAGAGGGCGTCGGCGTCCAGCCGGCCCACCATGGCGAAGGTGTCGGCCACCGAGTCCACCACGGCCGACCGCTCGTGGTCCGGCAGCCGGGCCGCCTCCTCGCCCAGGCGGGAGGCCAGGGTGCGGGTGAGTCGGCGGATCTCGGGGTCGCCCAGTTCCGTCGGTCGGCGCAGGCGGCCGGCGGGACGGGCGGGGTGGGCGGTCAGGCCGGCGCCGGGGGCCCGGGCGAGGAGGGACTTCAGCAGGGTGGTCGCCGCCGTGCCCGCGACCCGTAAGAGAACCGTCTCGAAACCTGTCATGCCCTGGCCTTCCCCTCGACCTCGCCATCATCGCTCGAACCGCCGGTAACACCGATGGATACCGATCGGTAACAACCTCTAGCGGCAGCCCCGAGCCCCGCTCTATGGTGCGGACATGCCGAACCTGCCCGATGTCGTGCTGTGGTCCATACCAGCCTTCGTGCTGCTCACCGTCATCGAGGTGGTCAGTTACCGGCTCCATCCCGACGAGGATGCCGCCGGCTACGACACCAAGGACGCCGCCACGAGCATCACCATGGGGCTGGGCAGCATCGGCTTCGACCTGCTCTGGAAGATCCCGGTCGTCGCGGTCTTCACCGCCGTCTACGAACTCACCCCGCTGCGCGTGCCGTTCCTGTGGTGGACCGCCCTGCTGATGCTCCTCGTCCAGGACTTCCTGTACTACTGGCAGCACCGCCTCCACCACGTGATCCGCATCCTGTGGGCCTGCCACGTGGTCCACCACAGCAGCAAGCGGTTCAACCTCACCACCGCCCTGCGCCAGCCCTGGACCAGTGCCACCACCTGGTGGTTCTACCTGCCCATGGTGGCGCTCGGCGTCCACCCGGCGGCGATCCCGTTCTGCTACGGAATCAACCTGCTCTACCAGTTCTGGGTCCACACCGAGCGCATCGGGAAGCTGCCGCGGCCCTACGAGTACGTCTTCAACACCCCCTCCCACCACCGCGTCCACCACGCCTCGCAGGGCGGCTACCTGGACCGCAACTTCGGCGGCATCCTGATCATCTGGGACCGTCTGTTCGGGTCCTGGGTCGGGGAGACCGACCGGCCCGTCTACGGGCTCACCAAGAACATCGCCACCCACAACCCGCTGCGCGTGGCCACCCACGAATACGCCGCCATCGCCCGCGACGTACGCGCCGCCGGAAGTTGGAGCGAGCGCGCCGGCCGGGTCTTCCGCGGCCCCGGCTGGCAGCCCGCCTCGGCCACCGCCCCGGGCTCCCCGCCCGCCGCCCCCGTTCCCGCCCCGGGCTCCCCGGGCGGCGAACCGGCACCGGCCCCGCAGCCCCCACAGCCCTCGTCTGCCTCGCCTGCCTCGTCGAAGGCCCCCGCCTCCGAGCACGCCGCGTGAGCGCCACCGAGTCCCGCACGCCGTCCTGGGCGCGGGACACCGCGTCCGGCGGCGGACGACGGGCCCTCGCCGGCCGGATCGCCCTCGCCGGGTTCGCCGTGGCCGCGGCCGTCGACCTCGGCTCGCTCCTCGCCGACTGGCACCTCGGGCACGTCATCGCCAAACCGCTGCTGATGCCGCTGCTCGTCGCCCACGTGATCGCGCTCGGCGCCCCCCGACTGCTGGTCGCCGCCCTGCTGTTCGGCTGGGGCGGGGACCTGGCGCTCCTCTTCGACGCCGATGCCGCGTTCCTGGTCGGCATGGGCTCCTTCGCCCTCGGTCACGTCTGCTACCTCGTGCTCTTCGGCCGGCGCGCGACCAACCCGCTCCTCGGCGGCGCGTACGCCCTCGCCCTCGTCGCCACCGTCGCGCTGCTCTGGAGCGACCTGCCGGCCGAGCTGCGCGTCCCCGTCGCCGGATACAGCCTGCTGCTCACCGCCATGGCCTACCGCTCCAGTGCCCTCGGGGTGCGTGCCGGGATCGGCGGCGCGCTGTTCCTGCTGTCCGACACCCTCATCGCGACCGGGGTCGCCGAGTGGCCCCAGTTGCCCCGGCCCGACTTCTGGATCATGGCCACCTACCTGGCGGCCCAGTACCTGCTGGCCACCGGCGTGCGCCCCCGGGAGGCAGGCGTACGGTAGGGGAGCCCACAAGGCGGGTCCTGCCCACACCACCCCCCGATCCGGAGGACTGCACCACCATGCGCGCCACCGTCATCCACGCCCCGCACGACATCCGCGTGGAGGAGGTGCCCGACGCCGCGATCCGGCGTCCCGAGGACGCCGTCGTCCGCGTACTGCGCGCCTGCATCTGCGGCAGCGACCTCTGGGCCTACCGCGGCGAGGCCGCGCGCGAGCCCGGACAGCGGATCGGCCACGAGTTCCTCGGCATCGTCGAGGAGACCGGCTCCGCCGTCACCGACCTGCGCGCCGGCGACCTCGTCGTCGCCCCCTTCATGTGGTCCGACGGCACCTGCCGGCACTGCGTCGAAGGCCTCCACACGTCCTGCGTGGACGGCGGCTTCTGGGGCTCGGTCGGTCACGACGGCGGCCAGGGCGAGGCCGTCCGCGTTCCGCACGCCGACGGCACCCTGGTCAAGCTGCCCGCCGACGCCGCCTCCGACGACCACCTGCTGACCGCCCTGCTGGCGCTGTCCGACGTCATGGGCACCGGCCACCACGCGGCGCTCGGCGCCGGCGTCCGCAAGGGCTCCACGGTCGCCGTCGTCGGTGACGGCGCGGTCGGCCTGTGCGGCGTCCTCGCCGCGAAGCGCCTCGGCGCCGACCGGATCATCGCGCTGGGCCGCCACACCGCCCGCACGGACATCGCCACGCTCTTCGGCGCCACCGACATCGTCGCCGAACGCGGCGAGGCCGCCGAGGCGGCCGTCCGCGAACTGACCGCCGGCGAGGGCGCGCACGCGGTCATCGAGGCCGTCGGCACCGAACAGTCCATGCGCACGGCCGTCAACATCACCCGCGACGGCGGATCCATCGGCTACGTCGGCGTCCCGCACGGCAGCGGCACCGGCCTGGACCTCGACGTGATGTTCGACCGCAACCTGACCCTGCGCGGCGGCGTCGCGCCGGTGCGCGCGTACATCCCGGAGCTGCTCGCGGACGTGCTCAGCGGCGCGATCGACCCCTCCCCGGTCTTCGACCGGGCGGTCTCCCTGGACGAGGTCCCGGACGGCTACCGCGCGATGGACGACCGCAGCGCGCTCAAGGTGCTCATCAAGCCGTAGGCATCACCGGGCGGTACGGAACGCAAGGGGCCGGTCGGGGAGTACCCCGACCGGCCCCTCCACGTGTCCGGCCCGCCCCACGCGTCACCTCACGCGTGGGCCACGCCTACGCCACGCCTACGCCACGCCTACTTCACGGCGCGCAGCGCGTTCACCACGCCGGAGCCGTAGTAGCCGGTCTGGCCCCACTTGCTCTTGCAGGTGGTGGCGTCGATCAGCGCGCCGGCGCCGTCGTAGATCTTGTCCGGGCAGGCCTGCTTCGTGGCCTGGGCCTTCAGCAGCGCCTGGAGCTGCGACGGCGTGGCGGAGGGGTGCTTGCTCTTCAGCAGCGCCACGACGCCCGCGACGTGCGGGGCGGCCATCGAGGTGCCCTGCTTGTAGCCGTAGCCGCCGCCCGGAAGGGTCGACAGCACCCGGCCGTTGGCGTCCGGCGTGGCCGGCACCTGCCACTTGTCGCCACCGGGGCCCGCGACGTCGGCGACGCCCAGCCCGTAGCTGGAGTAGTACGACCGAAGGCCCTGGTCGCCGGTGGCGGTCACGGTGACCACGCCGGGGAGCTGGGTGGGAAGGTCGAGGCAGACCTTCGGGTCGATGGTGCGCGGCACGGCGGTGGTGTCGTTCGGGCTGGTGGTGTCCTCGATCGAGGGACCGGCCAGGTCGTGGTCGGAGTTGCCGGCCGAGGCCACGCTCAGGACACCCTTGCGCTCCGCGTACTTCGTCGCCCGCGCGATGGCCTCCACCAGCGCCTTCTGGTCGTCGTCCGACTTGCAGGTGTAGTTCCACGGGTCGACGTAGTAGCTGTTGTTGGTCACCTCGATCCCCTTCTCGGCGGCGAACATGAAGCCGCAGACGACGGCCTCGGTGTAGAAGAGGCTGGTCCCGGGCTCGCTCACCTTGATGGCGGCGACCTTCACGCCGGGCGCGACACCGCTGATGCCGATGTCGTTGCGCGCGGCGGCGATGGTGCCCGCGACGTGGGTGCCGTGGTCGCTGCCGTCGGCGTACGGACGCCAGGCGCCCTCGGTGGTGTCGGGGACACCGCCCACGCAGTTCGCGGACTGGCCCTTGGAGAAGTTCGGGGCGAGGTCCGGGTGGGTGTCGTCCACACCCGTGTCGATGACGCCGACCGTCACGTTGCGGCTGCCGTCGTTGATCTTGTGGGCCTCGTCGGCCTTGATCGCCCGCAGGTCCCACTGGTTCGACTCCAGGGGCTCCTGGCCCGCAGTGGCCTTCGCCGCCGCCTTCGCGGCGTCCGCCGCGCTCAGCCGCTGGGTGGCGCCCTCCTCGGTGGTCTGCACCGGGGACAGCGGGGCCGTCCGGGTGGCGCCGACCGACACGAACAGGCTTCGCTGGGCGCGCAGTTGCTTGGCGAAGTCGGGGTTCTGGGAGTGCGCGACGACGACCCCGATCTGCTCGTGCGAGGTCACCACCGTTCCGCCGGCCTTCTCGATGGCCTTCTTCGCCTGCTTCACCGTCCCGTACGCGGTCAGGTTCGCCACGTACGACAGCTTGGGGCCGGAGGTGTCGGGCTTGGCCGTCGCCACCGCGTCCGCCGTGTTGCCCAGCGGGGCGGCGGACGCCGCGACGGAGGGAAGGAGGGCGAGCGAGGCGGTGAGTGCCAGTCCGACCGGAACGGCGAGTGCGCGCCGCCGGTGACCGGTTCCCAGGTGAGCCATGGGTTCTCCACATCATCCTGAAAAAGGCCGTGCGGGCACGGTTGCGCCCGACGGGTTCATGACACAGGAACCTAGTGCTGTCGTTCGGTCTTGCGCCATCAGTTCGAGGAATCAGTTTCCAATGAATCAACTGGGGTTGAACCGTCTCGACACGCCGTCCGTGCCGTTGACAGGGGGGATCAGCGTCACCATCCCCCTCGCACGGATGTTGTTTCATCCGTCGTCCCCCCTGCACCCGCGTCACAAGGAGAGCCCCCCGTGACCCTCGAAGCAGCAGCCCCACCACCACCGCCCGGCGGCGCGGGGCCGCACCACCCGACCGGCCCCACCGCCGAAGAGTTCACGAGCGTCCAGAACAGCCCCGAGTTCGCCGAACTGCGCGGCTCCTACCGCTCGTTCGCCTTCCCGCTCACCGTGGCGTTCCTCGCCTGGTACCTGCTCTACGTGCTGCTGTCCAACTACGCGGGCGGCTTCATGGGGACCAGGCTCTTCGGGAACATCAACGTCGCCCTCGTCCTCGGCCTCGGCCAGTTCGCGACCACCTTCCTGATCGCCTGGCTGTACTCGCGGCACGCCGCCGCGAAGCTCGACCCCAAGGCCTCGGCCATCAAGGCGCGGATGGAGGCCGGGGAATGACCACGCCGTTCGACCCGGCGACGGCCCCGGCCCTCGCCGCCGGAGCCACCGAGCACCGGCCGCTGATCATCACCCTGTTCGGGCTGTTCGTCGTCGCCACCCTGATCATCACCGTCTGGGCCGGCCGTCAGACCAAGGACGCCGCCGACTTCTACGCGGGCGGACGCCAGTTCACCGGCTTCCAGAACGGCCTCGCGATCTCCGGCGACTACATGTCCGCCGCCTCCTTCCTCGGCATCGCCGGGGCCATCGCGCTCTTCGGCTACGACGGTTTCCTCTACTCCATCGGCTTCCTCGTCGCCTGGCTCGTGGCGCTGCTGCTCGTCGCCGAACCGCTGCGCAACTCCGGCCGCTACACGATGGGCGACGTCCTGGCCTTCCGCATGCGCCAGCGGCCCGTGCGCACCGCCGCGGGCACCTCCACCATCGTGGTCTCGATCTTCTACCTGCTCGCCCAGATGGCCGGCGCGGGCGTCCTCGTCTCCCTGCTCCTGGGCATCACCAGCGACGGCGGCAAGGTGGCCGTGGTCGCGCTGGTCGGCGTACTGATGATCGTCTACGTGACCATCGGCGGGATGAAGGGCACCACCTGGGTCCAGATGGTCAAGGCGGTGCTCCTCATCGCGGGCGCCCTGCTGATCACCCTCATGGTGCTGATCGAGTTCAACTTCAACGTCTCGGAGCTGCTGGGCAAGGCCGCCGAGAACAGCGGGCAGGGTGCCAAGTTCCTTGAGCCGGGGCTCAAGTACGGCAAGGACGCGACGACCAAGCTGGACTTCATCTCCCTCGGCCTCGCCCTCGTCCTGGGCACCGCCGGCCTGCCGCACATCCTGATCCGCTTCTACACCGTCCCCACGGCGCAGGCCGCCCGCAAGTCCGTGAACTGGGCCATCGGCATCATCGGCGCCTTCTACCTGATGACCATCGCCCTCGGCTTCGGCGCCGCCGCCCTGCTCAAGCGGGCCGACATCCTGGCCTCCAACAAGGCCGGCAACACCGCCGCCCCGCTGCTCGCCCAGGAGATCGGCGGCGGCGCCGACTCCACCGGCGGCGCGATCCTGCTCGCCGTGATCTCCGCGGTCGCCTTCGCCACCATCCTCGCCGTCGTCGCGGGCCTGACCCTGGCCTCCTCCTCGTCCTTCGCCCACGACATCTACGTGAACGTCATCCGCAAGGGCAAGGCCACCGAGAAGGAGGAGGTCCGCGCGGCCCGCTGGTCCACCGTGGTCATCGGGGCCGTCGCCATCGGCCTCGGCGCCCTCGCCCGCGACCTGAACGTCGCCGGCCTGGTCGCCCTCGCCTTCGCGGTCGCCGCCTCCGCCAACCTGCCGACGATCCTGTACAGCCTCTTCTGGAAGCGGTTCACCACCCAGGGCGCGCTGTGGTCCATCTACGGAGGCCTGGTCTCGGCCGTCGGCCTGGTGCTCTTCTCCCCGGTGGTCTCCGGCAAGCCCACCTCGATGTTCAAGGACGCCGACTTCTACTGGTTCCCGCTGGAGAATCCGGGGCTCATCTCCATCCCGCTCGGCTTCTTCCTGGGATGGCTGGGAACCGTCCTGTCCAAGGAGAAGGCCGACCCCGCCAAGTTCGCCGAGTTGGAAGTCCGCTCCCTGACCGGAACGGGCGCTGTCTGAGATCCACCGAACACTCAGCGTGGCCGCGTCGTACTTCCCTACGACGCGGCCGCGCCGTGTCTCGTTCATTCGGGCATCCCTGTACGGGAGGGCCGTCGCGTAGGCTCGAATACGGCGCATGCGCTCTCGTTCACCGCAGCGCGACCTCTACGACCGGACAGGGGAGGGGGCCCACAGTGCTTCTCGACACCTATGGCCGCGTGGCCACTGACCTGCGCGTCTCGCTCACCGACCGGTGCAATCTGCGCTGTACGTACTGCATGCCCGAGGAAGGCCTGCAGTGGCTCGGCAAGTCCGACCTGCTCAGCGACGAGGAGATCGTCCGGCTGATTCGGATCGCGGTGACCCGGCTCGGCATCACCGAGGTGCGTTTCACCGGAGGGGAACCGTTGCTGCGCCCCGGCCTGGTCGGGATCGTCGAACAGTGCGCGGCCCTGGAGCCCCGCCCCAGGATGTCCCTCACCACCAACGGCATCGGCCTCAAGCGGACCGCACAGGCGCTCAAGGCCGCCGGCCTCGACCGAGTGAACGTTTCGCTGGACACCCTGCGGCCCGAGGTCTTCAAGACCCTCACCCGCCGCGACCGGCACAAGGACGTCATCGAGGGCATGGCCGCCGCTCGCGCCGCCGGCCTGACCCCCGTCAAGGTCAACGCCGTGCTGATGCCCGGACTCAACGACGACGAGGCCCCCGACCTCCTCGCCTGGGCCGTGGAGAACGAGTACGAGCTCCGCTTCATCGAGCAGATGCCGCTCGACGCCCAGCACGGCTGGAAGCGCGACGGCATGATCACCGCGGGCGACATCCTCCAGTCCCTGCGCACCCGCTTCACCCTCACCGAGGAAGGCGCGGACGAACGCGGCTCCGCCCCGGCCGAACGCTGGGTCGTCGACGGCGGCCCGGCCACCGTCGGCGTCATCGCCTCGGTCACCCGACCCTTCTGCGGCGCCTGCGACCGCACCCGACTGACGGCCGACGGCCAGATCCGCACCTGCCTGTTCGCCACCGAGGAGTCCGACCTGCGGGCCGCGCTGCGCTCGGGCGCCCCGGACGAGGAGATCGCCCGCCTGTGGAAGGTGGCGATGTGGGGCAAGAAGGCCGGGTCCGGCCTCGACGACCCGACCTTCCTCCAGCCCGACCGCCCGATGTCCGCCATCGGCGGCTAGCACGCCCCTCCCGGCACGAAGAACCTCACCGCGGCCCCTCGAAGGCTCGGACCGGCTACCGCCGCTCCGAGCCTTCCGGCTGTACCCACTCGTCGAGCCTCACGACGTCCTTGAGGAAACCGCGGACCCCCAGGAACTGTGAGAGGTGCTCGCGGTGTTCCTCGCACGCCAGCCAGGTCTTCAGCCGCTCGGGCGTGTGGAGGGTCGGGTTGTTCCACGCCAGGACCCAGACCGCCGCGTCACGGCAGCCCTTGGCGGAGCAGGTGGGAGCGACGGCGGGTGTGTTGGTGTCCGTATCAGGGGAGTTCACGCCTCAACCCTACAAACGGAAGGGCGACGCCGAGCAGCCACGGGGGGAGCTGCCCGGCGTCGGTCCGTCGCTCCGACGGGGGATGCGGAGCGCGTAGGCAGTATGTCACGCAAGACCCGATGTGGTGCACTGGAACTTCATGATTGATCTGAGGTTTTCTTGAGGTTTCCGGGCTCCAGTGCGGGGAGCACAGGAGCCGGCATGAAGTGTGAGGGGAGGGACGGAGTCGACTCGCGGCCCGCGTTCGCGATGACCACGGCGACGTACGGCAGCAGCGCGCCCGCGACGAGCGTCACGATCGCCACGTGACGTTCCACGTTCCACAGGACCACCGTGGCGATGACCGACAGGGTCCTGATCACCATCGAGATGACGTACCTGCGTTGCCGGCCCCGCACGTCCTCGGCGAGACCCATCCGCGCCCCGGTGATCCGGAAGACCTCGGCCCCGTTCCGCTTCGTCCGCTGCACGTCTCCACCATCCGATCCACCCGCCGGACACGCCCGGGCCCGGAGGCTTCCACCGTACGCCGGTCCTCCGTCTGGGTGGAGGGCGGGTGCGCCTCGACGTCCCCTTGAGTGGCCCCCGAATGGCGTTGTCCGAAATGCGCTGTAGACCGGTCGGGCCGAGACTGGGCGCACATGCGCACAACGCGCCAGGAGGAGGCTCGACATGGAATGGGTTTGGGCGATCATCGTCGGTTTTGTGCTGGGCCTGATTGCCCGGGCCATCCTGCCGGGCAAGCAGCACCAGCCACTCTGGCTGACCACCATCTTCGGCATCCTCGGAGCGCTCCTCGGCAACGCCGTCTCCCGGTGGATCGGCGTCGAGGACACCAAGGGCATCGACTGGATCCGCCATCTGCTGCAGCTCGCCGGAGCGGTCCTGATCGTCGGCCTGGGCGACATGCTCTACCTGGCCATCCGGGGCAACAAGCGGCAGACGACCTGAACCCCGTCGACCCGGTCCACCGGGTCGACGGGAAGGGGCCGGCCCGGACCACGCGTCCGAAACGGCCCCTTCGTCATGCCGTCACCGGGTCACCCCGCGCGAACGGCTCAGCCCGTGACCTCGACCGCGGCCAGGTTCTTCTTGCCGCGGCGCAGCACCAGCCAGCGCCCGTGCAGGAGGTCGGCCGCGGCGGGGACCGCGTCCTCGGCGGTGACCTTCACGTTGTTCACGTAGGCACCGCCCTCCTTCACGGTCCGGCGCGCGGCCGACTTGCTGGCGACCAGGCCCGTCTCGGCGAGGAGGTCCACGACCAGCCCCGCCTCGGCGACCCGCGCCCGCGGCAGCTCCGACAGGGCCGCGGCCAGCGTGGCCTCGTCCAGCTCCGTCAGCTCACCCTGACCGAACAGCGCCTTCGACGCGGCGATCACGGCCGCGCACTGGTCGGCGCCGTGCACCAGCGTGGTCAGCTCCTCCGCGAGCGCCCGCTGCGCGGCGCGCGCCTGCGGCCGCTCGGCGGTCTGCGCCTCCAGCTCCTCCAGTTCCTCGCGGGACCGGAAGGACAGGATGCGCATGTAGGTCGAGATGTCCCGGTCGTCCACGTTCAGCCAGAACTGGTAGAACGCGTACGGCGTGGTCATCTCCGGGTCGAGCCAGACGGCGCCGCTCTCGGACTTGCCGAACTTGGTGCCGTCCGCCTTGACCATCAGCGGGGTCGCCATGGCGTGGACGTGCGCGTCCGGCTCCAGGCGGTGGATCAGGTCGAGACCGGCCGTCAGGTTGCCCCACTGGTCCGAGCCGCCCTGCTGGAGCGTGCAGCCGTAACGGCGGTACAGCTCCAGGAAGTCCATGCCCTGGAGCAGCTGGTAGCTGAACTCCGTGTAGCTGATGCCCTGGTCGGACTCCAGCCGGCGGGCCACCGAGTCCTTCGTCAGCATCTTGTTGACGCGGAAGTGCTTGCCGATGTCCCGCAGGAACTCGATGGCGGACAGGCCCGCCGTCCAGTCCAGGTTGTTCACCATGACCGCGGCGTTCTCGCCCTCGAAGGACAGGAACGGCTCGATCTGCGCACGCAGCCGGCTCACCCAGTTCGCGACCGTGTCCGGGTCGTTCAGGGTGCGCTCGGCCGTCGGGCGCGGGTCGCCGATCTGGCCCGTGGCCCCGCCGACCAGAGCCAGCGGACGGTGCCCGGCCTGCTGGAGCCGACGCACGGTGAGCACCTGCACCAGGTGTCCCACGTGCAGCGAGGCCGCGGTCGGGTCGAAACCGCAATAGAACGTGACGGGACCGTCCGCGAAGGCCTTGCGCAGCGCTTCTTCATCGGTGGACAGCGAGAACAGCCCGCGCCACTTCAGTTCGTCGACGATGTCCGTCACGGTTGTGACTCTCCTTGAGCGAGATGAAACAGCGAGATGAAACAGGGTGCTGAGAGGTTCCCCGCCAGTCTAGGCGGGCGGGGAACCTCCCCCCGACTCCCCGACCGGCTCAGACGCCCTTGCTGACCGAGCTCATGTTGAAGTCCGGGATCCGCAGCGCCGGCATCGCGGCCCGGGTGAACCAGTCGCTCCACTCGCGCGGCAGGGTCTGCTCGGTCCGGCCCGCCTCGGAGGCCCGCGACAGCAGGTCCACCGGGGACTCGTTGAAGCGGAAGTTGTTGACCTCCCCGACGACCTGACCGTTCTCCACCAGGTACACGCCGTCCCGGGTCAGGCCCGTGAGCAGCAGAGTCGCCGGGTCCACCTCGCGGATGTACCAGAGGCAGGTCAGCAGCAGACCGCGCTCGGTCGCGGCGACCATCTCCTCCAGCGAGCGGTCGCCGCCGCCGTCGAGGATCAGGTTCCCGAAGCCGGGGGAGACCGGCTGCCCGGTCAGCTCCGCGCTGTGCCGGGTCGTCGTCAGCCGGGCCAGCTCGCCCCCGCTGATCCACTCCGTCGCCGGGACGGCCAGGCCGTTGTCGAAGACGGAGGCGTCGTCGCCCGAGCTGTGCGCGATCACGAACGGCGCCGACTCCAGACCCGGCGCGTTCGGGTCACTGCGCAGGGTCAGCGGCAGCTCGGACAGCTTCTCGCCGAGCCGGGTCCCGCCGCCGGGCTTGGAGAAGACCGTCCGGCCCTCCACCGCGTCCCGCGCCGACGCCGACCACATCTGGTAGATCATCAGGTCGGCGACCGCCGTCGGCGGCAGCAGCGTCTCGTACCGCCCGGCGGGCAGCTCGATCTTCCGCTCCGCCCAACCGAGGCGCACCGCGAGCTCCGCGTCCAGGACGGTGGGGTCCACGTCCGTGAAGTCCCGGGTGGAGCGGCCCGCCCACGCCGACCGCAGCCGGTCGGGGGACTTCGCGTTGAGCTCCAGGGTGCCGTTGGGCTGGTCGTGCCGCAGCCGCAGCCCCGCGGACGTGCCGATGTACGTGGAGACCAGCTCGTGGTTGGCGAAACCGTACAGCTCGCGCCCGCCCGCACGGGCCCGGGCGAAGGCCTCGCCGAGCGCCGGGGCGAACCGCTCGAACACCGCCGAGGAGGTCTCGGCGGGGCCCTCGGTGAAGTCCGTCGAGGCCGGGACCCCGGTCACCAGGGGCTGCGCGTCCTCGGCCGAGGCGCCGGCCCGAGCGGCCTCCTCGGCGGCCCGGACCAGCGGCTCCAGATCGGCGGCGGTGACGGCGGAGCGCGACACGACCCCCGAGGCCGTGCCCTCCTTGCCGTCGACCGTCGCGATGACCGTCAGGGTGCGGCCCCGGGTGACGCCGTTCGTGGTGAGCGCGTTGCCCGCCCAGCGCAGGTTGGCGCTCGACTCCTCGTCCGCGATGACGACGCAGCCGTCCGCCGTGGACAGCTCCAGCGCGCGCTCGACGATCTCGTGCGGCTTCGTGCGGCTCATCGGCCGGCCTCCTGCGTGGTGTTCAGACGGTACCGTCCCGGGGGGCGACCCCCGGACCCCCGGCGGATCGCGTGGTGATCGTGCGCGGTCATCGGCCGGCCTCCTGCGTGGTGTTCAGGATGTTCACGTCGCGGAACAGCGCGGACGGGCAGCCGTGCGAGACCGCGGCGACCTGGCCCGGCTGGGCCTTGCCGCAGTTGAAGGCGCCGCCCAGGACGTAGGTCTGCGGGCCGCCGACCTTCTCCATCGAGCCCCAGAAGTCGGTGGTCGTCGCCTGGTACGCGACGTCGCGCAACTGCCCCGCCAGCCGGCCGTTCTCGATCCGGAAGAAGCGCTGCCCGGTGAACTGGAAGTTGTGGCGCTGCATGTCGATCGACCAGGAACGGTCGCCGACCACGTAGATCCCGCGCTCCACCCCGCCGATCAGGTCCTCGGTCGACAGACCGCCCGGGTCCGGCCGGAGCGAGACGTTCGCCATCCGCTGCACCGGGACGTGCCCGGGGGAGTCGGCGTACGCGCAACCGTTGGAGCGGCCGAGGCCCGTCAGCTTCGCGATCCGCCGGTCGAGCTGGTATCCGGCCAGGGTGCCGTCCTTGACCAGGTCCCAGCTCTGCGCCTCGACGCCCTCGTCGTCGTAGCCGATGGTGGCCAGTCCGTGCTCGGCGGTGCGGTCACCGGTCACGTTCATGATCGAGGAGCCGTACGTGAGCGTGCCGAGCTGGTCGAAGGTGGCGAAGGAGGTCCCCGCGTACGCGGCCTCGTATCCCAGCGCCCGGTCCAACTCGGTGGCGTGCCCGATGGACTCGTGGATGGTCAGCCACAGGTTGGACGGGTCCACGACCAGGTCGTAGCGCCCGGCGCGCACGCTCGGTGCCCGCATCTTCTCGGCGAGCAGGTCGGGGATCCCCTCCAGCTCCGCGTTCCAGTCCCAGCCGGTACCGGTCAGGTACTCCCAGCCGCGGCCGGCGGGCGGGGCGATGGTGCGCATCGAGTCGAACCCGCCGGTGGCCGCGTCGACGGCGACCGCGGTGAGCTGCGGGTGGATCCGTACGCGCTGCTGGGTGGTGACGGTGCCCGCCGTGTCCGCGTAGAACTTGTTCTCGTGGACGGCGAGCAGCGAGGCGTCCACGTGGGCCACCCCGTCCGCCGCGAGCAGGCGCGCGCTCCAGTCGGCGAGCAGCGCCGACTTCTCCGCGTCCGGCACCTCGAACGGGTTCACGTCGTAGGCGGAGATCCACGTCTTGTCGGCGTGGACCGGCTCGTCGGCGAGCTCGACGCGCTCGTCCGAACCGGCGGCCTTGATCACCCGCGCCGACAGCTTCGCCATGGCCACGGCCTGCGAGGCCACCTTGGCGGCGCCGTCCATGGTCAGGTCCACACCGGAGGCGAACCCCCAGCTGCCCCCGTGCACCACCCGGACCGCGTAGCCGAGGTCCGTGGAGTCGGATCCGCCCGATGGTTTGGCGTCCCGCAGCCGCCAGGAGGCGCTGCGCACGCGCTCCAGCCGGAAGTCGGCATGGTCGGAGCCCAGCGCGCGGGCCCGGGCGAGCGCCGCGTCGGCGAGCGCCCGCAAGGGCAGCGCGGTGAAGGCCGCGTCGATGGAATGGGGCACGGAATTCCTCCCGGGGTCGGGGCCGGTCGCCCCGATCATGTCGCGCTCGGGGCTCGTGTGCCTACATCTTTCTGTAGGGACTCGACAGAGCCCGCCGCAAGGCCCTGTCGGGGCCCGATTCTCCGTAAGGACGATGCGACCTATAGGTTTTTGGTACTCAGACAGCTAGCGAAAGGGTGATCCGTTGAGCCGCTCGGTTCTCGTCACCGGAGGTAACCGGGGCATCGGCCTCGCCATCGCCCGAGCCTTCGCGGAGGCCGGCGACAAGGTCGCGATCACATACCGCTCCGGCGAGCCGCCGGAGGCGCTCACCTCGCTCGGCGTCCTGGCGGTCCGGTGCGACATCACGGACTCCGAGCAGGTGGAGCAGGCCTACAAGGCGATCGAGGACAAGCACGGCGCCGTCGAGGTGCTGGTGGCCAACGCCGGCATCACCAAGGACACGTTGCTGATGCGGATGTCCGAGGAGGACTTCGCGTCGGTCGTCGACACCAACCTCATCGGTACCTTCCGGGTGGTCAAGCGCGCGAACCGGGGCATGCTGCGGGCCAAGAAGGGCCGCGTCGTCCTGATCTCCTCGGTCGTTGGCCTCATGGGCTCGCCCGGCCAGGCCAACTACGCCGCCTCCAAGGCCGCGCTGGTCGGCTTCGCCCGCTCGCTCGCCCGTGAGCTGGGCTCCCGCAACATCACCTTCAACGTCGTCGCCCCCGGCTTCGTGGACACCGACATGACGAAGGTGCTCACCGACGAGCAGCGCGCCGGCATCGTCGGGCAGGTGCCCCTCGGCCGCTACGCGCAGCCCGAGGAGATCGCGGCGGCCGTGAGCTTCCTGGCGTCCGACGACGCCGCGTACATCACTGGAGCCGTCATTCCCGTTGACGGCGGATTGGGCATGGGTCACTGATCACATGAGCGGAATTCTCGACGGCAAGCGCATCCTCATCACCGGGGTGCTGATGGAGTCCTCCATCGCCTTCCACGCCGCCAAGCTGGCCCAGGAGCAGGGCGCCGAGGTCATCCTGACCGCGTGGCCCCGCCCGTCGCTGACCGAGCGCATCGCCAAGAAGCTGCCGAAGCCGGTCAAGGTGATCGAGCTCGACGTCACCAACCAGGAGCACCTGGACCGCCTCGAGGGTCTCGTCCGCGACGAGCTGGGCGGCCTCGACGGCGTCCTCCACTCGATCGGATTCGCCCCGCAGGACGCCCTCGGCGGCAACTTCCTGAACACGCCGTTCGAGTCGGTCGCCACCGCCATGCACGTGTCGGCGTTCTCACTGAAGTCCCTCGCGATGGCCTGCAAGCCGCTGTTCCCGGCGGAGGGCGCGGCCATCGTCGGCCTCACCTTCGACGCGCAGTTCGCCTGGCCGCAGTACGACTGGATGGGCCCGGCCAAGGCCGCCCTGGAGGCCACCAGCCGCTACCTCGCCCGTGACCTGGGCAAGGAGAACATCCGCTGCAACCTGGTCTCGGCCGGTCCGCTCGGCTCGATGGCCGCGAAGTCCATCCCGGGCTTCTCGGACCTGGCGGACGTCTGGAACTCCCGCTCCATGCTGGAGTGGGACATGAGCGACCCGGAGCCGACCGGCAAGGCCATCGTCGCCCTGCTGTCCGACTGGTTCCCGAAGACCACGGGCGAGATCGTCCACGTGGACGGCGGCCTGCACGCGATGGGCGCCTGACCCTCGGGTCCGTGCTCCGCTACGTCCGTACGGCGGTGGCCGCGCCTCCCTTCCGGGAGGCGCGGCCACCGCCGTTTCGGCCTGTGGGGGCGGGGGTTCACCCGGTCCGTTCGATCGGATGTGCGTGCTCCGGCCGGATCTTCCCGAGTCGTAAACAGGGACAAATACCTGCAAACTGACCGAGCCGGGATCTTCCCGGCTTCCTCGGGGAGGAGGTACGGGCGTGTACGCGAGGCCGAGCCGAGCGGTATCGCTCCTGGTCACCTCGGTTGCCCTGGCCGGCCTCCTGATCCCGGGAGCCGTCGCGCAGCCCGGGGACGGCGAACCGGCGCCCGGCCCGGAGGCCATGGCCCCGGTCGTGGTCGACCCGGCCGAGATCCCCGCCGAGCCACCCGTACAGCCCGCCCGGCCCACCTCCGGAGACCTCTTCGGCGCCGACTGCGACATCGAGATCGACGGCTCGTTGGTGACGGCGCACTGCCACAACGGCTACCCCGAGACCGACCTGATCCGCCTGCACGTGGAGTGCGACCGCTGGTGGGACGTGGACGGGGACGGCTCCGCCGTCGCCGTGGGCCCGGCCGGCCGCGTCGAACTCACCAGCCGCTGCTGGAAAGAGGTCCGCACGGCATGGGTCAGCCACGAGCGGCCCGGCCGACGGGACGCCGACCGGCTCCGCTGAGCAGCCCGACCCGGCCGGGCCCGCCACCCCTTCGGACTCAGGCGGCGCCCCGGTGAATCCGGGAGGGACGGCCCTCAGGCCCCGCCGAGGCAGACGAACGGGTACCCCGCCGCCTCCGACGCGGCCGTGTCACCGTCCCCGCGCCGGATCGCCTCGATCAGCCGGGCGTGGTCCAGGTGCGCCGAGGGGCGCAGTTCCGTTCCCACGTCCGCGCGCAGCCAGTCCGCCACCAGGTCCCCGAGGTCGGCGTACAGCTCGATCAGCACCTCGTTGTGCGAGGCCGTCACCACCGCCATGTGCAGGCTCACGTCCGCCGCGACGAACAGCTCCGCGTCCCCGCTCGCCCAGGCCTCCTCGCGTCGCGCCAGCAGCGCGTCCAGTTGGGTCAGGTCCCGCTCGGTCCGGCGCTCCGCCGCCAGTCGTGCGGCGGAGGACTCCAGGGTCGAGCGCAACTCGGCGATGTGCCGCGGGTCGGCGCCGGCGAAGCGCCGGTGCATCACCCCGGCGAGTTCGCTGGTCGCCAGGACGTAGGTGCCCGAGCCCTGGCGGATGTCGAGCAGCCCGTTGTGCGCGAGGGCCCGGACGGCCTCGCGCACCGTGTTGCGGGCGACGCCCAACAGCTCCACCAGCTCGGGCTCGGTGGGGATGCGGGAGCCCACGGGCCATTCACCTGAGGTGATCTGGTTCCTGAGCTGGGCGATCACCTGGTCGACGAGCGCGGATCGCCGGGGCGATGTCAGCGGCATGCGGGCGGTGTCCTCTCCGGGTGTGAACGCGGAACGGGGGGTGGACAACCAATCATCCCATGATTCTATGATGGTTCAATGTCCGACGATGAAATCCAGACCATGAACCGGCCCCAGGCCGCACGCACGGCACCCCCGCAGCCCCTCGCCGTCCCCGTCACCCCGCAGCCGGTATGGCTCGGCCCCGTGCTCATCGTCGGAATCGTGCTGGCCGCCCTCAACCTGCGACCCGCCATCACCAGCCTCGGAGCCCTCTTCGAGGAGACCCGCACGGGCCTCGGCATGAGCGGCACCGTCGCCGGACTCGGCACCTCCGTCCCCGCCCTCTGCTTCGCAGTCTTCGGCGTCACCGCCCCCCGGCTCTCCCGCCGCTTCGGCCCCGCCGCCGTGGTCTGCGCCGGCATGGTCGCCGTCGCCGCCGGACTGCTGATCCGGCCCTTCGCGACCAACGCCGCCGGATTCCTCGCCGCCAGCGCCCTGTCCCTGGCCGGCATAGCCCTGACGAACGTGCTGCTCCCGGTGATCGTCAAGCGCTGGTTCCCGGACCGGGTCGGCACAATGACCGGCCTCTACTCCATGGCCCTGGCCGCCGGCACCTCCCTCGCCGCCGCCGCGACCGTCCCGCTGACCTCCGCCCTCGGCGGCAGCTGGCGCGCCGGCCTGCTGATCTGGGCCGCCCTCGCGGTGGCCGCCGTACTGCCCTGGCTGCCCATCGCCGTCGCCGGCCGCCGCGACAAGGCCGCCGCACCCGCCGGCGCGAGCCGCGACGCCGGCCCGCGCGTGGCCCGCAGCCGCACCGCCTGGGCCCTGGGCTGCTACTTCGGCCTCCAGGCCACCGGGGCGTACGTCACCATGGGCTGGCTCCCACAGATCTTCCGCGACGCGGGGGTCTCCGCCGGGACCGCCGGCGTCCTGCTCGCCGTCACCATGGTCATGGGCGTCCCGCTGGCCTTCGTCATCCCGAACCTCGCCGGCCGGATGAGGAACCAGGGCGCCATCGCCGTGGTCCTCGGCCTCTTCGGTTTCCTCGGCTACGCCGGTCTCTGGCTGGCGCCCGCCGCCGGAGCCTGGGCCTGGGCCCTCCTGCTCGGCGTCTCCAACTGCGCCTTCCCGCTCGTCATCACCATGATCGGACTGCGCGCCAAGTCCCCCGCGGGCGTCGTCAAGCTGTCCGCCTTCGCGCAGAGCACCGGCTACCTCATCTCCATCCCCGGCCCGCTCCTCATCGGCACCCTCTACCAGCACAGCGGCGGCTGGAACCTGCCCCTCGCCCTCATGGCCGCGCTGCTCGTCCCGCAGATCGCGCTCGGCGTCCTCGCCGGCCGGGACCGCACGATCGAGGACGAATGCGGCATGCGAGACTGAACGACATGTCGCCCGTACTCGAACCGAACCCGCAGAACGGCCACAAGAAGCTCGGCCTCGTGCTGGGCGCGATGCTGCTCGTGACCGTCGTCATCGCCGTCATCGCGACGATCGCCTCCCCCTCCTGACGACGCGCCCCCGAGGGTCGGTGGGGATAACCCCACCAACCCCTAGGGGGCCAGGCTCAGGGATAACCGGGGTGTGCCCCCGATGGGAACCGCTGCCTCGAATCCATAGATTCGAAGCAGCGAGCCAGTCCCACCCGCACACCACCGGAGGCGGCCATGTCGGCCCCCACGCACGCCCCGCCCCTCGCCGCACCGTCCGGCCGCCGACGCACCGCCGGCAGCGGAGCCGACGCCCGCCTGCACTGGTGGGCGCTGGCCCTGCCTGCGCTCGCCTTCGGCCTCCTGCTGCTCCTCCTCGCCGGAGCCGGAGCCGGATCCGGCGAGGCCCACGCCGCCCCGGACGAGAACTCCTCGCTGGTCCAGGTCACCGAACAGCTGCTGCGCGCCGTCGGCTGACCCGCGTACGCCGGAGCACGCTCCACCCCGAACCCGGGCCCTTCAACACCCTGCGCCCCGTGGCTCGTTTCATGCGAAGCTGGGAGTCATGAGCGCCGACACATCCCGCAGGATCGTCCTCCTCCGGCACGCCAAGGCCGAATGGTCGGACGGATCGGACCACGAGCGGCCCCTGGCCGAACGCGGTCGTCACGACGCCCCGGCCGCCGGCCGGAAGCTGGCCCAGACCGGCATCGCCTTCGACCTGGCCCTCTGCTCCACCGCGGCCCGGACCCGCGAGACGTGGAAGCTGGCCGTCCAGGAACTGCCGCACCGGCCGAAGACCACGTACGAGGAGCGTCTCTACGAGGCCTCCCCGGGCGAGCTCATCGCCCTGCTGAACGAGACCGCCGACGACGTGGCCGACCTCCTCGTCATCGGCCACAACCCGGGTATGCACGCCCTCGCGGACGCCCTCTCCGGCAGTGCCGAGGGAGACGCGCTCTCCCGCATGCACCGCAGCGCCTTCCCGACCTCCGCCCTCGCCGTGGTCTCCTTCACCGGCTCCTGGAAGTCCGTGGAGCACGGCGTCGGCACGCTGCTGGACTACTGGACCCCCCACAGCTGACCCCCACAGCTGACCCCCGCGGCCGCCTGCCGGTCAGGGCGGCTCACCTCCTTACGTGCGAACGGGACCCGGCGCCATCGAGGCGCCGGGTCCCGTTCGCACGTAAGAAGGGCTAGGCGAGGTCGGCGGCCTCGACCTCTTCCCGGGTGATGCCCAGCAGGTACAGCACCGCGTCCAGGAACGGCACGTTCACCGCGGTGTGCGCGGCCTCGCGGACCACCGGCTTGGCGTTGAAGGCCACGCCCAGCCCGGCCGCGTTCAACATGTCCAGGTCGTTGGCGCCGTCGCCGATCGCGACGGTCTGGGCCAGCGGCACGCCGGCCTCCGCGGCGAAGCGGCGCAGCAGCCGGGCCTTGCCCGCCCGGTCCACGATCTCGCCGACGACCCGGCCCGTCAGCTTCCCGTCGACGATCTCCAGCGTGTTGGCGGCCGCGAAGTCCAGCCCGAGCCGCTCCCGCAGGTCGTCCGTGACCTGGGTGAACCCACCGGACACCACACCCACCTGGTAGCCCAGCCGCTTCAGGGTGCGGATCAGGGTGCGGGCGCCGGACGTCAGCCGCACCTCCGCGCGCACCTTGTCCACCACGGAGGCGTCCAGCCCCGCCAGCAACGCGACACGCGCGTGCAACGACTGCTCGAAGTCCAGCTCGCCGCGCATGGCCTGCTCGGTCACCGCCGCCACCTCGGCCTCGCAGCCCGCGTGCGCGGCGAAGAGCTCGATGACCTCGTCCTGGATCAGGGTCGAGTCCACGTCCATGACCACCAGGCGCTGGGCCCGGCGGTGCAGTCCGGCCGAGACCACGGCCACGTCGACGCCGATCCGGGCGGCGGCCGTGGCCAGCGCGGTGCGCAGCGGCTCCGTCTCGACACCGGACACGGCGAACTCCACCGCCGTCACCGGGTACTTGGCGAGCCGGAAGATGCGGTCGATGTTGCCGCCGGTCGCGGTGATCCTGGCCGCTATGGTCGCCGTGGACTCGGCGGTGAGCGGGTGCCCGAGCACCGTGACGTGGGAACGACCACTGCCGCGCGGCCGGTTGTCGCCGGTGCCCGAAAGGATCTCGGCCTGCATCCTCAGCGACTCGGCCCAACTGTGGACGGTGGCCCGCAGCTCGCCCTCGGCGGCGCCGGACGGCTGGGTGACGAGGGCGCACAGGACGATGCGGCCACGGGTGACGACCTGCTCGATGTCGACGACGTCGACGGAGTAGGCGGCGAGGGTGTCGAACAGCCCGGCGGTGATCCCGGGACGGTCCTTGCCGAAGATCTTGACGAGGAGGGTGGGGACGTCGGAGGTCTGCGATGCGCTCATGGTGACCTCACCGTATCTTCCCCGCCCCGGGAGCAGGACCCCCGTCCCACCCTGCGGGCGCCCGAAACCCCGGTACGGCGCTCCCGTAGGGCGGCGCGGGGGTGAAAGGTGCCGGTCCGGGGGGTGGCGGGCGAGTGAAGGCCACCCCCTGACCGCCCCGCCCACGCTCCCGTGGCCCCGCCGAGCCCGCGGCGCCGACGCCGGACGCAAGCGACCCGGACGCGCGCGACCCGAACCCACTCGACCCGAACCCACTCGGCCCGGACGCGTGTGCGAACCGCAGGGCGAGAAGTCCCGTATCGCACTCTCCGGGTGCCTTTCCACCCCGCCGACGGGCGCTCGCAGGCACCCCGGGACGGCCCCGATTCCACATGTGGGCGCAGGCCTGAAATAGTTCCCACGGATGTTCGCCATCCCTAGACTCCCTGACGTCGGACTCCCTGACGCCAGGGGGATTCTCGGGGGACTTAAGTGGGGCTGGAGTGCCGGAACTCGTACTGGAATTGAATGGAAGGACCTGGACGCTCGATCCGTCCAGGTCGTACTCGCTGGGGCGCGATCCCCAGGGAGACGTCGTGATCGATGACGCCCGCGTGTCGTGGCGGCACGCCACCATCAGCTGGAACGGCCGTGGTTGGGGGATCGAGGACCACGGCAGCACCAACGGCACGTACGTGCACGGGGCCAGGGTCCAGCAGGCCGAACTCGTGCCCGGTACGCCGGTGCACCTCGGCAACGCCACCGACGGACCGCGGCTGAATCCGAGCGCCGCCGCCGCGCCGCAACCCGTCGCCCACCAGGCCCCGGCCCACCAGGCCCCGGCCTACCAGGGCCAGGCCGCCGGGTACGAGGCGCCGGCCCGGCAGCAGCCGCAGCAGGAGGTCTGGCAGCAGCAGCCGGCGCAGCAGCAGGCCCAGCCGCAGTTCCCGCAGCAGCACATCCCCCCGCAGCAGGGCGACGTGAGCCCCGCGCAGGGGGCGGGTGCCGGCCACGGCGACCGCAGCCCGACGACGTTCCACCAGCTCTCGCTGGGTCACGTCATGCGGATCGGTCGCGCGCTGGAGAACGAACTGGTCGTCTCCGACCTCCAGGTCTCCCGCAACCACGCCGAGTTCCGCTCCATGCCCGGCGGCCGGTTCGAGATCCGCGACCTCGGCAGCCACAACGGCACCTACGTCAACGGTCAGCCCCTCGCCAAGTCCGGCACGGCGGTGCTCGGCCCGAACGACATCGTGGGCGTCGGCCACTCGACGTTCCGGATCATCGGCGACCGGCTCGAAGAGTTCGTCGACACCGGTGAGGTCTCCTTCTCCGCCCGCCACCTCACGGTGACCGTCGACGGAGGCAAGCAGATCCTCAAGGACGTCACCTTCGGCGTCCCGGAGAAGTCGCTGATCGGCGTCATCGGCCCGTCCGGCTCCGGCAAGTCCACCCTCCTCAAGGCGCTGACCGGCTACCGGCCCGCCAACGAGGGCGACGTCCTCTACGACAACCGCAACCTGTACAAGCAGTTCGCGGAACTCCGCCAGCGCATCGGCCTGGTCCCGCAGGACGACATCCTGCACAAGGAGCTGCGCGTCCGCACGGCTCTGAAGTACGCGGCCAAGCTCCGCTTCCCCGGCGACACCGCCGAGTCCGAGCGCGCCGCCCGCGTCGACGAGGTGCTGCGCGAGCTCAAGCTCGACATCCACAAGGACAAGAAGATCACCGCGCTCTCGGGCGGCCAGCGCAAGCGCGTGTCCGTGGCCCTGGAGCTGCTCACCAAGCCGTCGCTGATCTTCCTGGACGAGCCGACCTCCGGCCTCGACCCGGGCATGGACCGCGACGTCATGCAGCTGCTGCGCGGCCTCGCCGACGACGGCCGCACGGTCCTCGTCGTCACCCACTCGGTCGCCGAGCTGGCCATCTGCGACAAGCTGCTGGTCATGGCCCCCGGTGGCTCGGTCGCGTACTTCGGCCCGCCGGACGAGGCGCTGAACTTCTTCGGCTACACCACGTGGGCGGACGTCTTCTCGGCCTTCGAGAACTACCGCGAGTACGACTGGGCCGGCCGCTGGAAGGGCTCGCAGCACTACCAGCTGTACGCCGCCGACATCGACGCGGTCGCCCCGCAGTCGGTCGCGATGCCGCCCGCGCAGCAGATGCGCCCGCCGAAGCCGCAGGGCTGGGGCTCCCAGCTGTGGACGCTGATCCGCCGCTACGTCTCGGTGATCGCCTCCGACAAGGGCTTCATCGGCCTGATGCTGATCCTGCCCGCGGTCCTGGGCGTGGTCTCCACGGTCATCCCCGCGAAGTTCGGCCTGGCGCCCCCCGTGGCCCCGTCCCGCTTCAACGGCGACGCCGGCACGATCATGCTGATCCTGGCGGTCGGCATGTGCTTCTCCGGCGCGGCCAACTCGGTCCGCGAGCTGATCAAGGAACGCGTCATCTACGAGCGTGAGCGCGCGACCGGGCTGTCCCGGTCGGCGTACCTCATGTCGAAGGTGATCGTCCTCGGCGTCATCACGGCCATCCAGGGCGTGATCATCTGCGGGATCGGCTTCTACCCGCGCGACCTGCCCACCGAGGGCCTGCTCATGCCGCCGGCCGTCGAGATCTGCCTGTCGGTCATCGCGCTCGGCTTCACCTCGATGATGTTCGGCCTGGTGATCTCCTCGCTGGTGAAGACCGCCGAGAAGACCATGCCGCTGCTGGTGATGTTCGCGATCGTCCAGGTCGTCTTCACCGGCATCCTCTTCCAGGTGTACGACTCCCCGGGCCTGGAGCAGTTCGCCTGGCTGATGCCGTCCCGCTGGGCCATCGCCGCCGCCGGCACCACGCTGAACCTCGGCGTGCTCATGCCTCCGTGGGACGCCGACAACCCGACCAACACCGACCCGCTCTGGGACGCCACGGTCGGCCAGTGGAGCCTGAACATCACGGTGCTGCTGCTCCTCGGCATCGCCTGCGGCTTCGCGGTCCAGCGCCTGCTGCGCCGCCACGAGCCGGAGGTCATGCGCGCCGGCAAGTGACCGGTCCGCGCGGCCGTACGCACGAACGCCTCAGGGCGGCACCCGGAAGTCCGGGGGCCGCCCTGAGGCGCATGGGGGTGCGGTGCGTCGAAGGGCCTAGTAGGCGCTGTTGACGTTGTCCATGGAGCCGTAACGGTCGGCCGCGTAGTTGCAGGCGGCGACGATGTTGGCGACCGGGTCGTACTGGTCGAACTTGGTGCCCTTGACGTGGTACGCCTTGAAGGTCGGGGCGATGACCTGGAGCAGGCCCTTGCTGGGAATGCCGTTCTGGGCGTTGATGTCCCAGTTGTTGATCGCCAGCGGGTTGCCGCTGGACTCGCGCATCACGTTCTTGTGGATGCCGGCGTAGGTGCCCGGGATCCCCTCGCGCTTCATGATGTGCAGCGCTTCCTTGATCCAACCGTCCAGGTTGTTCGCGAAGACGGGGGTGCGGGTCGCGGAACGGCTCGCCGCCGTCTTCGCTGCGCGCGCCTTCGCCTGCGCGGCGGCCTTGGCCTTGTTGTCGGCGTCGGCCTTGGCCTTGGCCTTGGCGACCGCGGCCTGGGTGGCCGCGTTGATGGCCTTCTGGTCGGCGATGGCCTTCTGCGTGCCGAGGTGCGCCTGCACGGTCTTCGTCTGGGCGCCGTTCACGGCCTTCGTCCACGCCACGGGGGCGGCGGAGATGGTCGTCGTCTCGCTCGACTCGGCGCCGTTGGCCGGGACGAGGGAGAAGACGAGGGCGGCGGCGCCGAATCCGGCGATGCCTGCGAAGGAGAGCTTCTGGGCCTTGGTCAGACGACGACTGTGGCCGGGGGTGCTGGTCTCGGTCATGCGTGTGCAACCTCTTCGAATAGCGGGAGCCGCAGGAAAGCGCCGGGTGGATCCGAGATCCTCGGCGCTGTGCGACGTCGACATTCTTAGCGGTGGCAAAAACGCCTGGCAAAGGTGTGACGTACGAAGCCGCTTAGTGGATCAGGACCCCCGGTTGCGGCCCGCATTCGGGCATCGACTCTACGCGCAGCAGTGCTGACAGGGTCTTTATGTGTCCACTAGGCTTCTTCGTAAGTGACGTGGGTCCTATGCCCGGGCTCACATCGGCCCCGTGGCGTTCTCACCCAGAGTTGCAGCAGCAATGCAATCGGTGAGGTTTATCCGCCTGAAGGCAGAGAAGAGCCCCCCGGCCGTCATCCCCAAGGCGGAGAGACCCTCCGCCCTCTCCTCCCTCGGCCGTGTGCCCGAGGCCCCCGGACCTACGCCCGAGGTCCGATCCCGCAGGTCAGGCCCGCCGGTACGGTGAGGCCATGCACAAGGGACCCCGCACCGGGCTGGCCGCCGTCAGCACGGCCCTGCTGGCCATGAGCCGCCGACTGGAGGTCCAGGACGTCCTGCGCACGATCGTCGTCTCGGCCCGCGAACTCCTCGGCGCCGAGTACGCCGCCCTGGGCGTCCCGGACGACCACGGCGGCTTCGCACAGTTCGTCGTGGACGGCATCACCGAGGAACAGTGGCGCCGCATCGGCCCCCTGCCCCGCCAGCACGGCATCCTCGCCGCGATGCTCCACCAGGACGGCCCCGAGCGACTGGCCGACGTACGCGAGGACCCGCGCTTCGGCGGCTGGCCCGCCGCCCACCCCGAGATGTCGGACTTCCTCGGCATGCCGGTCCGCGACGGCGAGGAGACCCTCGGCGCCCTCTTCCTCGCGAACAAGCACGGCACCCCCTCGGACGCCCCCGGCGACGGCCGCGGCTTCACCGACGAGGACGAGGAACTCCTCTCCCTCCTGGCCCAGCACGCCGCGATAGCCCTCACCAACGCACGCCTCTACGAGCGCAGCCGCGAGCTCACCATCGCCGAGGAGCGCTCCCGCCTCGCCCACGAACTGCACGACGCCGTGAGCCAGAAGCTGTTCTCCCTGCGACTCACCGCCCAGGCCGCCTCCGCCCTCGTCGACCGCGACCCCGCCCGCGCCAAGGGCGAACTCCAGCAGGTGGCCCTCCTCGCCGCCGAGGCCGCCGACGAACTGCGGGCCGCCGTGACCGAGCTGCGCCCCGCCGCCCTGGACGAGGACGGACTCGTCGCGACCCTGCGCGACCACGTCCGCGTCCTGGACCGGGCCCACACCGCACACGTCACGTTCACCTGTGACGGCGTACGGGCCCTCCCCGCGACCCAGGAGGAAGCCGTCCTGCGCGTCGCCCAGGAGGCCCTCCACAACGCCCTGCGCCACTCCGGAGCCGAAACCGTCGAGGTCACCCTGCACCGCCGGGGCGCCGGAGCACTCCTGTCCGTACGGGACGACGGCCGCGGCTTCTCCCCTCCCACGGTCCGCAAGGCGGGCCGCCACCTCGGCCTCGTCTCCATGCGCGACCGCGCGAGCGGCGTCGGAGGCCGGCTGGAGGTGCACTCGGAGCCCGCACGGGGCACCACGATCGAGATGGAGGTCCCCGGTGGCTGACACCCGGATCCGCGTCCTGCTGGTGGACGACCACCAGGTGGTCCGGCGCGGACTGCGCACCTTCCTGGAGGTCCAGGAGGACATCGAGGTGGTCGGCGAGGCCGCCGACGGCGAGGAGGGCATCGCCCGCGCCGAGGAACTGCGCCCCGACGTGATCCTGATGGACGTCAAGATGCCCGTCACCGATGGCATCGAGGCCCTGCGACGACTGCGCGAGGCGGCGAACCCGGCCCGCGTGCTGATCGTCACCAGCTTCACCGAGCAGCGCACCGTGGTCCCCGCCCTGCGCGCGGGCGCGGCCGGCTACGTCTACAAGGACATCGACCCCGAAGCCCTCGCCGGCGCCATCCGCTCCGTCCACGCGGGCCACGTCCTCCTCCAGCCGGAGGTGGCGCAGGCCCTGCTCGCCCAGGAGGGCCAGGGAGCCGCGTCGAGCCGCCCCGGCTCGCTGACCGACCGGGAACGGGAAGTGCTCTCCCTCATCGCGGACGGCAGATCCAATCGGGAGATCGCCCGCGCGCTGGTCCTGTCGGAGAAGACGGTCAAGACCCACGTCTCGAACATCCTGATGAAACTGGACCTGTCCGATCGGACCCAGGCGGCGTTGTGGGCGGTCAGGCACGGAATCGTGGACGTCCGGCATTGATGTGAGATTCATACGGTCGGGTGTATGTAGCCCACATGGCGTATCCCGGGCACGGGACGACCGTTCTCCTCCACGTGTCGGGGCGGCAGGCCGCGGCAGACGTACTGGAGGACGAGAACGTGAAGAACATCAAGAAGGCCGCAGCCGTCACCATGATCGCGGGCGGCCTGATCGCCGCCGGCGCCGGTGTCTCCTCGGCGCACGGCGGTGCGTCCGCGGAGGGCGAGGCCCTGAACTCGCCCGGCGTGGCCTCGGGGAACCAGCTCCAGGTCCCCGTGCACGTCCCCGTCAACCTCGTCGGCAACTCGGTCACCGTGA
Source organism: Streptomyces sp. NBC_00513 (assembly GCF_041431415.1). GTDB lineage: Bacteria > Actinomycetota > Actinomycetes > Streptomycetales > Streptomycetaceae > Streptomyces. Next base: position 2,100,906 of record NZ_CP107845.1, on the reverse strand, counting down.
TCGGCCTGCTGAACGGCGCCTTCGGCAACACGGGCCTCAACCACTGAAGCCCTCCCCACCGGCCCCGCTTCCCCCACCTCTCCCCGGGAAGCGGGGCCGTGCCATGTCCACCCCGCCGAGCCAGAGCCCTGCGGGGCGGCCCCGGGGGTCAGCCCCGCTCCCGCTCCTCCACGGCCGCGTTGTACGCCGCGACCAGCGCCCGCCTTGCCACCCGCTCCACCGGCCGCAGGGCCTCGGCCCGCGCCGCCATCTCCGAGGCGGCCACCGCACCCCCGTGCCCGTTCTCGTACGCCAGCGACACCATCAGGTCCACCCGCTGGGCCATCGACAGCACCCGCACCGCCCGCGGCGGATACCCCGGCGCCAGCACCTCCCGCCCGGCCTCGGCCCGCGCCCGGTACGCCGACAGGGCCGCGTCCGCCACCGGCCCCGACCCCGCCACGTCCAACCGGGTCAGCACCACCGTGGCCTCGCGCAACGCCTCGGCCAGTTCCCGTTCCGCCTCGCCGAGCGACGGCACGTCCGCCGGCGGGGCCTCCCGCACCGGCAGCACGTGCCACACCACCTCCACGTGCACGTCCCCGGCCGGCCCGGCCTCGATCACCTCCGGCACCAGCCCCAATGCCGCGCCGACGGCGACGACGGCCTCCTCCGCGTCCAACGCCCGCGCGTTGAACTCGGGCGGACCGCTCAACCCCAACGGATGGCCCGGAGCCGGCAGCGCGACCCGCAACCCGGACACCCCCAGCGTCCGCATCCGGCCCAGCGCCAGCGTGAGCCCGACCGGCCCCGATTCCCCCGGCAGCCCCGCCACCCGGTGCACGGCGTCCTCGCCCACGATCGACAACACGGCCTCGTCGGGCGAGACCAGACCGGCCAGCAACGCGTTCCCCCAGGCGGCCAACCGCCCTGAACGTGGTTCGAAAAGCATCCCCCCACTTTACGGATCGGTGCGGGGAACCGGCCTGGCGCCCGGAGGCCTCGTCGAGTGGCGTAGGTTTTCCCCTGGGGCTGCGCCTACCGGTGCACTGACGATCCGAAGACTGCAAGGGGTGACAACACGCTCATGAGCGATGTTCTGGAGCTGGTGGACGTATCCGTGGTCCGCGAGGGCCGGGCGCTGGTGGACCAGGTCTCCTGGTCGGTGAAGGAGGGGGAGCGCTGGGTGATCCTCGGCCCCAACGGCGCCGGGAAGACCACCCTGCTCAACGTCGCCTCCAGCTACCTCTTCCCCACCAAGGGCGAGGCCACCATCCTCGGCAGCACCCTCGGCAAGGTGAACGTCTTCGACCTGCGCCCCCGCATCGGTGTCGCCGGTATCGCGATGGCCGACAAGCTCCCCAAGCGGCAGACCGTCCTGGAGACCGTCCTCACCGCCGCCTACGGGATGACGGCGACATGGCAGGAGGAGTACGAGGACATCGACGAGCAGCGCGCCCGCGCGTTCCTCGACCGCCTCGGCATGACGGACTACCTCGACCGGAAGTTCGGCACCCTCTCCGAGGGCGAGCGCAAGCGCACCCTGATCGCCCGCGCCCTGATGACCGACCCCGAGCTGCTGCTCCTCGACGAGCCCGCCGCGGGCCTGGACCTCGGCGGCCGAGAGGACCTCGTACGCCGCCTCGGCCGGCTCGCCCGCGACCCGCTCGCACCCTCCATGATCATGGTCACGCACCATGTCGAGGAGATCGCCCCCGGCTTCACGCACGTCCTGATGATCCGTCAGGGCAAGGTCGTCACCGCCGGTCCCATCGACCTGGAACTCACCTCCCGCAACCTCTCGCTCTGCTTCGGCCTCCCGCTGATCGTCGAGCGCAACGAGGACGACCGCTGGGCCGCCCGCGGTCTGCCCCTGCGCTAGTCCCTGTCGTCAAAGCCCCGCCCCGTGCGGGGCTTTGACCGCACGGACCCGGCGTCGGACCGGATCGGCGGGCACGGCCCGCACCCTGTCCCGACCGTGCCCCGCGGACCTACCATGACCATGTGACCGACATCGACGCATGGGTGTGGTGGCTGATCGGCGCGGTCGGACTGGGCATCCCCCTCGTCCTGACCGCGATGCCCGAGTTCGGCATGTTCGCGGTCGGCGCCGTGGCCGCCGCCGTCACGGCGGCGCTCGGCGGGGGAGTGGTGGCCCAGGTCCTGGTCTTCGTGATCGTCTCGGTGGCCCTGATCGCCGTCGTCCGCCCCCTCGCCAACCGCCACCAGCGACCCCAACACCGCACGGGCATCGACGCGTTGAAGGGCAGAAGCGCCGTCGTCCTCGAACGCGTCGACGGCGCCGGCGGCCGGATCAAGCTCGCCGGCGAGATCTGGTCCGCCCGCGCCCTCGACGCGGACGTCAGCTACGAACCCGGCCAGTCCGTGGACGTCGTGGACATCGACGGGGCAACAGCGGTCGTCATGTGACGTGATGTGACCTGATGTGAGCCAAGCAGCCGACTCGCGGCCCCGAGGTCTGCGAGACTCGCGATCAACGGGGCAGCACAGACAGCCGGAAGGGCACGGGGAACCGCATGCAACCGATCATCATCGTCCTGATCATTCTCGTGGTTCTGGTCTTCATCGCACTGGTCAAGACGATCCAGGTGATCCCGCAGGCCAGCGCCGCCATCGTCGAGCGATTCGGCCGCTACACCCGCACCCTCAACGCGGGCCTGAACATCGTCGTCCCGTTCATCGACTCGATCCGCAACCGGATCGACCTGCGTGAACAAGTCGTCCCCTTCCCGCCGCAGCCGGTCATCACCCAGGACAACCTGGTCGTCAACATCGACACCGTCATCTACTACCAGGTGACCGACGCCCGCGCCGCCACGTACGAAGTGGCCAGCTACATCCAGGCCATCGAGCAACTCACCGTCACCACGCTGCGCAACATCATCGGCGGCATGGACCTCGAACGCACCCTCACCTCCCGCGAGGAGATCAACGCCGCCCTGCGCGGAGTCCTCGACGAGGCCACCGGCAAGTGGGGCATCCGCGTCAACCGCGTCGAGCTGAAGGCCATCGAGCCGCCGACCTCCATCCAGGACTCGATGGAGAAGCAGATGCGCGCCGACCGCGACAAGCGCGCCGCGATCCTCCAGGCCGAAGGTGTCCGACAGTCCGAGATCCTGCGCGCCGAGGGCGAGAAGCAGTCCTCGATCCTGCGCGCCGAAGGTGACGCCAAGGCCGCCGCCCTGCGCGCCGAGGGCGAGGCCCAGGCCATCCGCACGGTCTTCGAGTCCATCCACGCCGGCGACGCCGACCAGAAGCTCCTCGCCTACCAGTACCTCCAGATGCTCCCGAAGATCGCCGAAGGCGACGCCAACAAGCTCTGGATCGTGCCGAGCGAGATCGGCGACGCCCTCAAGGGCCTCTCCGGCGCCATGGGCAACTTCGGCCCCATGGGCGGAGGTTCCGGCTTCAACCCGCAGAACTCCGGCAAGGAAGGCGCCGGCACCGGCGACACCGTCCCGCCCTCCCGCCGCGAACAGCCCCCCATCGACTGACGCTCCCTTCCCCTCCTGCATGATCGGACCGGCCCCTCGACCTTCATGGCGGGGAGGCGACCCACTCATGCAAAGGGGATGGCGCGGTCCATGTCCATCTGGGAATCACTCGCGGTCTTCGCCGCCGGCATCGGCGCCGGCACGATCAACACCATCGTCGGCTCCGGCACCCTCATCACCTTCCCGGTGCTGCTCGCCACCGGCCTGTCCCCGGTCACCGCCAACGTGTCCAACACGCTCGGCCTGGTGCCCGGGTCCATCAGCGGAGCCATCGGCTACCGCAAGGAACTCCAGGGCCAACGCGCCCGCATCATGCGGCTCGGCGCCGTCTCCCTCGTCGGCGGGTTCGCGGGCGCCGTCCTGCTCCTCACCCTGCCGTCGGACTCCTTCGACACGATCGTGCCCGTCCTGATCGGGATCGCCCTCGTGCTCGTCGTGCTCCAGCCCCGGCTCGCGGCGGCCCTGCGCAAGCGCCAGGAGGCCTCGGGCGCCGACGCCGGGCATCCCGACGGAGGCCCGGCCCTGCTCTCGGGGATGCTGCTCGCCAGCGCGTACGGAGGCTACTTCGGCGCCGCCCAGGGAGTGCTGTACCTCGGCCTCATGGGCCTGCTCCTCCACGAGGACCTGCAACGGATCAACGCCGTCAAGAACGTCCTCGCCGCCCTCGTCAACGGCATCGCGGCCGTCGTCTTCCTCTTCGTCGCCGAGTTCGACTGGACGGCCGTGGTCCTCATCGCCGTCGGCTCCACCATCGGCGGCCAGATCGGCGCCAAGGTCGGCCGCCGACTCCCGCCGACCGCCCTGCGAGCGATCATCGTCGTGGTCGGCATCCTCGCGATCGTCCAGCTGCTGATCCGCTGAGCGACGTATCCCGCATACGTCGCCCAGCGCAGCCGCACAGTCAGCGGTACTAGGCGGAACGCTCAAGCCACTCGGGGAGGGCATTGCGACCGCCCGCCCCCAGCGCCAACAACATCGCGTCCGCCGGCGACGGCACGAACGGCTTCCGGAGGAGCGGCATCCCCGCCTCCTCCGGAGTCCGGGCCGCTTTGCGGTGGTTGTCCTCGGCGCACGAGGCCACCGTGTTCAACCACGTGTCCCCGCCGCCCTGAGCCCGCGGCAGTACGTGGTCCACGGTCGTCGCGCGCCTCCCGCAGTACGCGCACCGGTGCTGGTCCCGGGCCAACACACCCCTCCGTGACCAGGGAGCATGTCTTCGGAAGGGCACCCGGACGTACCTGCACAACCTGATCACCCGGGGCATCGGAAGCTCCATGGTGGCCGCCCGCACACGCAGCTCGGGATGGGACTGTTCGACCACGGCCTTGTCCTGGAGCACCAGGACCACGGCCCTGTTCAACGTCACCGTCGACAGCGGCTCGAAGCTCGCATTCAGCACCAGCGTGTCCCGCATCTCGCCCACCTCCCGTGTGCAGGCCCGCGACCACACCGGCAGCAGAGCCCGCAACCACTCTGGCCGCGCGCGCCACGCGGGACAACGCAATAAAAATGCCCGGTCCTGGCCGTCTTTAGACCAGGACCGGGCAAACAACGGGACAACGATCAGCCGGCGGGCGCCTCGTACTCACCGATCAGCTGCGCGCGACCCAGCGTGTGGAACCGCAGATTGAAGCCGACGACCGCCGGCGAGACGTCCGCGTCCGGCCCGAGCTTCTCCTGATCCACCGCGTACACGGTGAACACGTACCGGTGCCGCTCCCCGGCCGGAGGCTGCGCCCCGCCGAAATCCCGGGTGCCGTAGTCGTTCCGTACGTGCACGGCCCCGTCCGGCAGCCCCTCGAACTTCCCGCTGCCCGCACCCGCCGGCAGCTCGGTGACCGACACCGGAAGATCGAACAGCACCCAGTGCCAGAACCCGCTGCCCGTCGGCGCGTCCGGGTCGAAACACGTCACGGCGAAGCTCTTCGTCCCCTCCGGGAAACCCTCCCACCGCAGGTGCGGCGAGACGTTCCCACCCGTCAGGACCTGCGCGTCACCCAGATCCGCCCCGGGCTCCACATCCCCGCTCACCACGGAGAAGGCGTGCACCTCCGGGTGGAAGGCGTGGGGAAGAGGTGCCCTGCTCTGCTCGACCACTGCTGAACCTCCTGCATCGCGTACGCGTACGTCCCCGAGCCTAGGGGGACCCTAGAGCCAGTTGCGCTGCGAACCGACCGAGGCGATCCACTGGTTCAGGTAGGCCGCCCAGTCGGTGTCCTGGTAGGACTGCAGCCCCACCTGGAAGCAGCGGTACGTGTCACTGCCCTCGGAGAACAGACCCGGCTTCTTGTCCATCTCCAGTACGACGTCCATCTCGCGGCCGTCCGAGACGAAGGTCAGCTCGACCTGGTTCAGCCCCCGGTACTGCGACGGCGGCAGGAACTCGATCTCCTGGTAGAAGGGCAGCGTCTGACGCGTCCCCCGGATGTGCCCGCGCTCCATGTCCGCCGAACGGAAGGAGAAGCCGAGCTGCCGGAAGGCGTCCAGGATCGCCTGCTGCGCCGGCACCGGGTGCACGTTGATCGCGTCCAGGTCACCCGCGTCCACCGCGCGCGCGATCTCCAGCTCGGTGCTGACCCCGATGTTCATCCCGTGCAGGTGCTGACCGCCGAAGTGGGTGATCGGCGTCTCCGCGGGGATCTCCAGCCCGAACGGCACCACGTGCAGCGCGCCGGCCTGCACCTGGACGGCACCCCCGAGGCGCTGCTTGGTGAAGACGATGTCCTGCTTGTACTCCTGGTCACCGCCCTCCACCTCCACCCGCGCCTGGAGACCGACGGACAGACCCTCGATCTGCTGCTCCACGGATCCACCCTGGATCCGGACCTCACCCTGGACGATGCCGCCCGGAACGACGTTCGGCTCGGTGATGATCGTGTCCACCGAGGCACCACCGGCACCCAGGCTCGCGAACAGCTTCCTGAACCCCATGCTCTGACTCCCCTTGACGGCTCTATCGATGTAAAAGCTCTGGCGACTACCTCTACAAACGCGGAACCTTAGGCCCCGGTTGCAGCCGCGCGCGTTCCACTACGCTCGATTGGATGAGCGCGCGCCCCGACCGTACGCCCCTGGCCCGGTCCTTCTTCGACCGCCCGGTCCTCACGGTGGCCCCCGACCTCCTCGGCCGGACCCTCGTCCGCCTGACCCCGGACGGCCCGCTGGAACTACGCATCACGGAAGTCGAGGCGTACGAGGGGGAGGCGGACCCCGGCTCGCACGCCTACCGAGGACGTACGGCCCGCAACGCGTCGATGTTCGGACCGCCCGGACACGCGTACGTCTACTTCATCTACGGAATGTGGTTCAGCCTCAACCTGGTGTGCGGCCCGCCGGGCCACGCGAGCGGGGTCCTGCTGCGGGCAGGCGAGGTGACGGTCGGCGCCGAGCTCGCCCGCACACGTCGACTCTCCGCGAGGAGGGACGGAGAACTGGCCAAGGGCCCGGCTCGCCTGGCCACCGCCCTGGACGTGGACCGTTCCCTGGACGGCACGGACCTCTGCGCCGGCCCCGACTCCCCGTTGTCCCTGCTCACGGGCACCCCCGCCACACCCGACCTGGTGAGCAGCGGCCCCCGCACGGGAGTCGGCGGAGCCGGCGCCGACCATCCCTACCGCTTCTGGGTCACCCACGACCCGACGGTCAGCCCGTACCGCGCCCACGTGCCCCGCCGGCGCTCGACTTGACTCGCCCCCCGGGGACGCCTAACGTAGCCCGAGCCGCTTGAACGGGGTACTGCCTTCGCAGACCCCCAGAGCGGCCAAACCACTCACACGACGACTACCCCTGGCGGGGACGATTTCGGCATGCCCGAATTCGAATCCGACGGCCCGATTATGAGCCCCAAGGGAAAAGCGCTAACGTGGTGGAGCGCCGAAAGGCACAGGCCCCCAACGGCCACCGAATTCAAATCCAAACCGACTGCGACTTTCGAGAAGCAGGGCGCGGAAATGATCTGGTAGAGTTGGAAACGAAGGAAGCGCCCGGAGGGCCTGGAAACAGGAACGAAGGAAGCGTCCGTTCCTTGAGAACTCAACAGCGTGCCAAAAAATCAACGCCAAAAGTTGATACCCCGTCCATTTCGGTGGATGAGGTTCCTTTGAAAAAGACCTGTGAGGTCGCAACTTTCGGGTTGTGGTGCTTGCAGGCGATTACACAGCGAGGATGCAGTGGTCGATCGGTCTTATTCCGACATGATCGGCCCGCTCTAAGTGCGTGTGCACCCGATTACGGGTAAACATTCATGGAGAGTTTGATCCTGGCTCAGGACGAACGCTGGCGGCGTGCTTAACACATGCAAGTCGAACGATGAAGCCCTTCGGGGTGGATTAGTGGCGAACGGGTGAGTAACACGTGGGCAATCTGCCCTTCACTCTGGGACAAGCCCTGGAAACGGGGTCTAATACCGGATAACACTCCTGCCTGCATGGGTGGGGGTTAAAAGCTCCGGCGGTGAAGGATGAGCCCGCGGCCTATCAGCTTGTTGGTGGGGTAATGGCCCACCAAGGCGACGACGGGTAGCCGGCCTGAGAGGGCGACCGGCCACACTGGGACTGAGACACGGCCCAGACTCCTACGGGAGGCAGCAGTGGGGAATATTGCACAATGGGCGAAAGCCTGATGCAGCGACGCCGCGTGAGGGATGACGGCCTTCGGGTTGTAAACCTCTTTCAGCAGGGAAGAAGCGAAAGTGACGGTACCTGCAGAAGAAGCGCCGGCTAACTACGTGCCAGCAGCCGCGGTAATACGTAGGGCGCAAGCGTTGTCCGGAATTATTGGGCGTAAAGAGCTCGTAGGCGGCTTGTCACGTCGGATGTGAAAGCCCGAGGCTTAACCTCGGGTCTGCATTCGATACGGGCTAGCTAGAGTGTGGTAGGGGAGATCGGAATTCCTGGTGTAGCGGTGAAATGCGCAGATATCAGGAGGAACACCGGTGGCGAAGGCGGATCTCTGGGCCATTACTGACGCTGAGGAGCGAAAGCGTGGGGAGCGAACAGGATTAGATACCCTGGTAGTCCACGCCGTAAACGTTGGGAACTAGGTGTTGGCGACATTCCACGTCGTCGGTGCCGCAGCTAACGCATTAAGTTCCCCGCCTGGGGAGTACGGCCGCAAGGCTAAAACTCAAAGGAATTGACGGGGGCCCGCACAAGCAGCGGAGCATGTGGCTTAATTCGACGCAACGCGAAGAACCTTACCAAGGCTTGACATATACCGGAAAGCATTAGAGATAGTGCCCCCCTTGTGGTCGGTATACAGGTGGTGCATGGCTGTCGTCAGCTCGTGTCGTGAGATGTTGGGTTAAGTCCCGCAACGAGCGCAACCCTTGTCCTGTGTTGCCAGCATGCCCTTCGGGGTGATGGGGACTCACAGGAGACCGCCGGGGTCAACTCGGAGGAAGGTGGGGACGACGTCAAGTCATCATGCCCCTTATGTCTTGGGCTGCACACGTGCTACAATGGCCGGTACAATGAGCTGCGATACCGTGAGGTGGAGCGAATCTCAAAAAGCCGGTCTCAGTTCGGATTGGGGTCTGCAACTCGACCCCATGAAGTCGGAGTTGCTAGTAATCGCAGATCAGCATTGCTGCGGTGAATACGTTCCCGGGCCTTGTACACACCGCCCGTCACGTCACGAAAGTCGGTAACACCCGAAGCCGGTGGCCCAACCCGTAAGGGAGGGAGCTGTCGAAGGTGGGACTGGCGATTGGGACGAAGTCGTAACAAGGTAGCCGTACCGGAAGGTGCGGCTGGATCACCTCCTTTCTAAGGAGCACAGTACCGATTGCAGACAAATGTTCTGCACGGTCAGCTCATGGGTGGAACGTTGATTATTTGGCACGGTCTTCCAAGACATTCTGCAAGTACTGCCCTCGGGCGTGGAAAGCGGTGATGGTCGCGGAGGGTCGTGCCTGGCACGTTGTTGGGTATCTGAGGGTACGGCCGTAAAGGTTGTATCTTCGCGATGCCGGCCCCAGTGAACTTGTTCTTCGGAGCAGGGTGATGGGTGACTGGTCGTTGCTTGAGAACTACACAGTGGACGCGAGCATCTGTGGCCAAGTTTTTAAGGGCACACGGTGGATGCCTTGGCACCAGGAACCGATGAAGGACGTGAGAGGCCGCGATAGGCCCCGGGGAGCTGCCAACTGAGCTTTGATCCGGGGGTGTCCGAATGGGGAAACCCGGCAGTCGTCATGGGCTGTCACCCACTGCTGAACACATAGGCAGTGTGGAGGGAACGAGGGGAAGTGAAACATCTCAGTACCCTCAGGAAGAGAAAACAACCGTGATTCCGGGAGTAGTGGCGAGCGAAACCGGATGAGGCCAAACCGTATGCGTGTGATACCCGGCAGGGGTTGCGCATGCGGGGTTGTGGGAATTCTTTTGATCGGTCTGCCGGCCGGTCGGCGAGTCAGAAACCGTTGATGTAGTCGAAGGACATGCGAAAGGTCCGGCGTAGAGGGTAAGACCCCCGTAGACGAAACATCAGCGGCTTGCTTAAGAATCTCCCAAGTAGCACGGGGCCCGAGAAATCCCGTGTGAATCTGGCGGGACCACCCGCTAAGCCTAAATATTCCCTGGTGACCGATAGCGGATAGTACCGTGAGGGAATGGTGAAAAGTACCGCGGGAGCGGAGTGAAATAGTACCTGAAACCGTGTGCCTACAAGCCGTGGGAGCGTCGCGCATTGAGTTTACTCAATGCGTCGTGACTGCGTGCCTTTTGAAGAATGAGCCTGCGAGTTAGCGGTGTGTAGCGAGGTTAACCCGTGTGGGGAAGCCGTAGCGAAAGCGAGTCCGAATAGGGCGATTGAGTTGCACGCTCTAGACCCGAAGCGGAGTGATCTAGCCATGGGCAGGTTGAAGCGGAGGTAAGACTTCGTGGAGGACCGAACCCACCAGGGTTGAAAACCTGGGGGATGACCTGTGGTTAGGGGTGAAAGGCCAATCAAACTCCGTGATAGCTGGTTCTCCCCGAAATGCATTTAGGTGCAGCGTCGTGTGTTTCTTGCCGGAGGTAGAGCACTGGATAGGCGATGGGCCCTACCGGGTTACTGACCTTAGCCAAACTCCGAATGCCGGTAAGTGAGAGCACGGCAGTGAGACTGTGGGGGATAAGCTCCATGGTCGAGAGGGAAACAGCCCAGAGCATCGACTAAGGCCCCCAAGCGTACGCTAAGTGGGAAAGGATGTGGAGTCGCAGAGACAACCAGGAGGTTGGCTTAGAAGCAGCCACCCTTGAAAGAGTGCGTAATAGCTCACTGGTCAAGTGATTCCGCGCCGACAATGTAGCGGGGCTCAAGCGTACCGCCGAAGTCGTGTCATTCCAGCACATACCCCCAACGGGGGCTGGGATGGGTAGGGGAGCGTCGTGTGCCGGGTGAAGCAGCAGCGGAAGCTAGTTGTGGACGGTTCACGAGTGAGAATGCAGGCATGAGTAGCGATACACACGTGAGAAACGTGTGCGCCGATTGACTAAGGGTTCCTGGGTCAAGCTGATCTGCCCAGGGTAAGTCGGGACCTAAGGCGAGGCCGACAGGCGTAGTCGATGGACAACCGGTTGATATTCCGGTACCCGCTTTGAAACGCCCAATATCGAATCCTCTAATGCTAAGGCCGTGAAGCCGTTCCGGACCCTTCGGGGAAAGGAAAGTGGTGGAGCCGCCGATCCAAGGTGGTAGTAGGTAAGCGATGGGGTGACGCAGGAAGGTAGTCCAACCCGGGCGGTGGTAGTCCCGGGGTAAGGGTGTAGGCCGAGGGGTAGGCAAATCCGTCCCTCATTAAGGCTGAGACCTGATGCCGAGCCGATTGTGGTGAAGTGGATGATCCTATGCTGTCGAGAAAAGCCTCTAGCGAGTTTCATGGCGGCCCGTACCCTAAACCGACTCAGGTGGTCAGGTAGAGAATACCGAGGCGTTCGGGTGAACTATGGTTAAGGAACTCGGCAAAATGCCCCCGTAACTTCGGGAGAAGGGGGGCCATCACTGGTGATCGGATTTACTCCGTGAGCTGGGGGTGGCCGCAGAGACCAGCGAGAAGCGACTGTTTACTAAAAACACAGGTCCGTGCGAAGCCGTAAGGCGATGTATACGGACTGACGCCTGCCCGGTGCTGGAACGTTAAGGGGACCGGTTAGTGCGCTTTCGGGCGTGCGAAGCTGAGAACTTAAGCGCCAGTAAACGGCGGTGGTAACTATAACCATCCTAAGGTAGCGAAATTCCTTGTCGGGTAAGTTCCGACCTGCACGAATGGCGTAACGACTTCTCGACTGTCTCAACCATAGGCCCGGTGAAATTGCACTACGAGTAAAGATGCTCGTTTCGCGCAGCAGGACGGAAAGACCCCGGGACCTTTACTATAGTTTGATATTGGTGTTCGGTTCGGCTTGTGTAGGATAGGTGGGAGACTTTGAAGCAGCCACGCCAGTGGTTGTGGAGTCGCCGTTGAAATACCACTCTGGTCGTGCTGGATGTCTAACCTCGGTCCGTGATCCGGATCAGGGACAGTGTCTGATGGGTAGTTTAACTGGGGCGGTTGCCTCCCAAAGGGTAACGGAGGCGCCCAAAGGTTCCCTCAGCCTGGTTGGCAATCAGGTGTTGAGTGTAAGTGCACAAGGGAGCTTGACTGTGAGACCGACGGGTCGAGCAGGGACGAAAGTCGGGACTAGTGATCCGGCGGTGGCTTGTGGAAGCGCCGTCGCTCAACGGATAAAAGGTACCCCGGGGATAACAGGCTGATCTTCCCCAAGAGTCCATATCGACGGGATGGTTTGGCACCTCGATGTCGGCTCGTCGCATCCTGGGGCTGGAGTCGGTCCCAAGGGTTGGGCTGTTCGCCCATTAAAGCGGTACGCGAGCTGGGTTTAGAACGTCGTGAGACAGTTCGGTCCCTATCCGCTGTGCGCGTAGGAATATTGAGAAGGGCTGTCCCTAGTACGAGAGGACCGGGACGGACGAACCTCTGGTGTGCCAGTTGTCCTGCCAAGGGCATGGCTGGTTGGCTACGTTCGGGAGGGATAACCGCTGAAAGCATCTAAGCGGGAAGCCTGCTTCAAGATGAGTATTCCCACCTCCTTGAGAGGGTAAGGCTCCCAGTAGACGACTGGGTTGATAGGCCAGATGTGGAAGCCCGGTAACGGGTGGAGCTGACTGGTACTAATAGGCCGAGGGCTTGTCCTCAGTTGCTCGCGTCCACTGTGTTAGTTCTGAAGTAACGAACAGTTACTGGTTTCTAGAGCTAGAACATAACTATAAAGTGTGCTTGTTCGCTCGAAACCGATAGGGTTTCGGTGGTCATAGCGTTAGGGAAACGCCCGGTTACATTCCGAACCCGGAAGCTAAGCCTTTCAGCGCCGATGGTACTGCAGGGGGGACCCTGTGGGAGAGTAGGACGCCGCCGAACAATCTTTCAAAGGACCCTTGGTCCAGCGTTCAACGCTGGACCAAGGGTCCTTTTTGTTTTTCACCTTTTTACGCCGAAGCGCGGCCATGGGTTGGTTGCGCGAGAATGACTAGCGGTACCCCGACGACAGGAGTCACACCCATGTCCAACTCTCCCGACGATCGTCCGGAGCGCGAGCCTCGGCGCAACGACGGCGGTGACAGGGGCGGCTACCGCGGGGGCCGTGACGACCGTGGCGGTGACCGTGGTGGCTTCCGCCGCGACGACCGTGGTGGCCGTCCGACCGGCAGTGGCGGCGGTTTCCGCCGTGACGACCGCGGTGGGCGTCCCACCGGCGGCGGCGACCGTCCCAGCTACCCCCGCCGTGACGATGACCGTGGTGGTCGTCCCACCGGTGGTGGCGGTGGCTTCCAGCGCCGTGACGACCGTGGTGGCGACCGTCCGAGCTACCCGCGTCGTGACGATGACCGTGGTGGTCGTCCCACCGGTGGTGGCGGCGGTTTCCAGCGTCGTGACGACCGTGGTGGGGACCGTCCGAGCTACCCGCGCCGTGACGACCGGGGTGACCGTCCCACCGGTGGTGGTGGCGGTGGTTTCCAGCGTCGTGACGACCGTGGCGGCGACCGTCCCAGCTACCCCCGCCGTGATGATGACCGTGGTGGTCGTCCCACCGGTGGTGGCGACCGTCCCTCCTTCCGTCGCGACGACCGTGGCGACCGCCCCAGCGGCGGTGGCTTCCAGCGCCGTGACGATCGCGGTGGCGACCGTCCGAGCTACCCGCGTCGTGACGATGACCGCGGTGGCCGTCCCACCGGTGGTGGCGGCGGCTTCCAGCGCCGTGACGACCGTGGCGGCGACCGCCCCAGCTACCCGCGCCGCGATGACGACCGCGGTGACCGTCCCAGCGGCGGTGGCTTCCAGCGTCGCGATGACCGTGGCGGGGACCGTCCGAGCTACCCGCGTCGTGATGACGACCGCGGTGGCCGTCCCACCGGTGGTGGCGGCGGTTTCCAGCGTCGTGACGACCGTGGCGGCGACCGCCCCAGCTACCCGCGCCGTGACGACCGGGGTGACCGTCCCACCGGTGGTGGTGGCGGTGGTTTCCAGCGTCGTGACGACCGTGGCGGCGACCGTCCCAGCTACCCCCGCCGTGATGATGACCGTGGTGGTCGTCCCACCGGTGGTGGCGACCGTCCCTCCTTCCGTCGCGACGACCGTGGCGACCGCCCCAGCGGCGGTGGCTTCCAGCGCCGTGACGATCGCGGTGGCGACCGTCCGAGCTACCCGCGTCATGACGATGACCGCGGTGGCCGTCCCACCGGTGGTGGCGGCGGCTTCCAGCGCCGTGACGACCGTGGCGGCGACCGCCCCAGCTACCCGCGCCGCGATGACGACCGCGGTGGCTTCCAGCGTCGCGATGACCGTGGTGGCGACCGTCCGAGCTACCCGCGTCGTGACGACGACCGTGGTGGTTACCGCGGCGGTCGTGACGACCGTGGTGGGGACCGTCCGAGCTACCCGCGTCGTGACGATGACCGTGGTGGCCGTCCCACCGGTGGTGGCGGCGGTTTCCAGCGCCGTGACGACCGTGGCGGCGACCGTCCCAGCTACCCCCGCCGCGATGACCGCGGTGGCGATCGTGGTGGTTACCGCGGCGGTCGCGATGACCGTGGTGGCGACCGTGACTTCCGCGCGGACCGCGACCGGGACCCGGTCAAGCGGCTTCCGATCGACGAGGACATCACCGGTCACGAGATCGACGCCGACGTGCGTCAGGAACTCCTGAGCCTGCCCAAGGGCCTGGCGGAGGAAGTCTCCCGGAACCTCGTGATGGTGGCCCGACTGATCGACGAGGACCCCGAGCAGTCGTACGCGTACGCCCGCATCGCCCTGCGTCTGGCCTCCCGTGTCGCCGCCGTCCGCGAGGCCGCCGGCTTCGCCGCGTACGCGACGCAGAAGTACAGCGAGGCGCTCGCGGAGTTCCGTGCAGCCAAGCGCATGACCGGCTCCGTCGAGCTGTGGCCCGTCATGGCCGACTGCGAGCGCGGCCTCGGCCGTCCCGAGCGGGCGCTGGCCATGGCCGGCGAGCCCGAGGTGCAGAAGCTGGACAAGGCCGGCCAGGTCGAGATGCGTCTGGTCGCCGCCGGTGCCCGTCGGGACATGGGCGAGCTCGACGCCGCCATCGTGACCCTGCAGAGCCCGGAGCTCGCCTCCCACTCCGTGCAGCCGTGGACCGCGCGTCTGCGGTACGCCTACGCCGACGCGCTGCTGGCCGCCGGTCGTGAGGACGAGGCCCGCGAGTGGTTCGCCAAGACCATCGAGGCCGACAAGGACGGGGCGACGGACGCCTCGGACCGACTCGCCGAGCTGGACGGGGTCGAGTTCGTCGACGCCGCGGCGATGGACGACGCGGACCTCGACGACGAGCCCGACGAGATCGACGAGGACGACGACCAGGACGACGCCGAGGTGGCCGCCGCCGAGCGCGCGTCCGACCAGGCCGAGTACTACGACGAGGACGACGACGAGTACGAGCCCGTCCCGGACTCCGACTCCGACGTCGACGTCACCGACGAGATCGTCGTCATCGAGGACGACGAGGACGACGAGCCGCGTGACGAGCGTGACGAGCGCGAGGACCGCGACAAGGCCTGACCGGTCTTCGTCGGCGTGATCTGACGTGAAAGGGCGGTACCCCCGGTGGGGTACCGCCCTTTCGCATGTCCGGGCGCCCCCGGGAGAACGTCAGACCAGGCTGCGCAGGACGAGCCCGGTGGCCGGCTTCGGACCGAACGAGGTCGACTTGCGGGGCATGGTGACGCCCTGGCGGGCCAGGTCCCGGACCACTTCCTCGCGTACGGGATGCAGCAGGACGGCGGTGCCGCCATGCCGCTCGGCCATCTCCACCGTCGCGGCGGTGTCGTGGATGTACGTGATGTGCTCCGGCTCGTCGGGGACCTGCCAGAGGGTGTCGAGCAGGGCGGCGTGCAGCACGGTCGCGTCCAGGCGTCGCCAGGCCTCGGGCCGGTCGCGGCGGACGGTGCGCTCGATCAGGGCCGGGTCGGGGTCGGTGACCAGGTGGAACCTGCCGTCCCCGGTGAGCAGGAAGGCGTTGCCGCGTTCGGCCGCGTCGGTGAGGGCCTCCAGGGCCAGCGGGAGCGGGCCGTCCACGGCCCGCACGCGGAAGTGCCCCTCGATCGCGGCCAGGGCCTCGGCCGGCGGGAGGCGGCGCAGCATGCGGTGGATGGCGCGGACCTGGAGCGGATAGCGGGCGGTGTCCACGAGGAGGACCAGCCCGAAGTCCCAGGGGCTGGGGGAGTCGTGCTCCTCCTGGAGGCGCAGGTACGTCGCCCAACGGTGGTGGCCGTCCGCGATCAGCGCCTGCCGGTGGCCGAGGTCCGCGGTGACGGCGTCCAGGTCGACGGGGTCGGTGATGGCCCACAGGCGGTGCTGGAAACCGTCCTCGGTGGTGGTGGAGAACAGCGGCGTGCCGCGGACGGTCCGTTCGACGACCGCCGAGGCTCCCGCCGCGGGGTCGTCGCCGCGGTAGGTCAGGAGCAGGGGTTCGAGGTTCGCGGACGCGGCGCGCATCAGACCGGCCCGATCGGTGACCACGTGCGGCATGACGTCCTCGTGGGGCAGGACGATGCCGGCGTCGGGGGCGGACAGGGCGAGGGCGCCGATGATCCCGCGCTGGAGGAGGCCCGCCTTGCGCTGTTCGTACACGTACAGCGCGGGCGTGGGATCCGCGCTGAGGACGCCTTCGGCGAGCCACTCGCGGAGGGTTCTCGCGGCCTGCTCGTTGCGGGCGGCGGGCGTCTCGGCCTGGGGCAGGATCAGGCGGACGATGTTGTGGGGGTCGGCGGATTCGAGATAGTCGACTCCGTCGGGGCGCACGACCACGTCGTACGGCGGTGAGGTGACGGCGGCGAGACTGCCCACACGCTCCGGGACGTAGCGCAGCCCGTTGAAGGGGGTCAGCCGCAGTCCGTGCTCCGCGTTGTCTGAAGTGGTCATTGATGCATGGTAGGACGCGTCTCGCGATGCGGGATGATCGGGGGAGCGGCAGGCAGGCGCGGAACGCGGACAGCGCCGATCGAAGAGCGTTCGCATGAGGTTTTCGGATGAGGAGCGGACACGATGAGCCGGCAGAGCAGGACCCGCCCCGAGGGCAGTGAACGCAGTCTCCACCAGGCCTACGACACGGCCCTGTTGGACCTGGACGGCGTGGTCTACGCGGGCGGCCGGGCCATCGCGCACGCGGTGGATTCGCTGGCCTCCGCGCGGGCCGGCGGGATGCACCTCGCGTACGTGACGAACAACGCGCTGCGCACCCCGGACGCGGTCGCCGAGCACCTCGGCGAGTTGGGCATCCCCACCGAGGCGGACGAGGTGATCACCTCCGCGCAGGCGGTGGCCCGGCTGATCGCCGAGCAGGTGGAGCCCGGGTCGAAGGTGCTGGTGATCGGTGGGGAGGGGCTGCGGGTCGCGTTGGGCGAACGCGGGCTGGTGCCCGTGGAATCCGCCGACGAGGAGGGGCTGGCGGCGGTCGTCCAGGGGTACGGGGGACCGGACCTGCGGTGGGAGCGGTTCGCCGAGGCCTCGTACGCGATCAACCGCGGGGTGCCCTGGTACGTGTCGAACACCGACCTGACGATTCCGAGCGCGCGCGGGATCGCGCCGGGCAACGGCGCCGCGGTGGAGGTCGTACGGATCGCCACGGGCGCGGAGCCGCAGGTCGCCGGCAAGCCGCTGCCCCCGATGCACCGGGAGACGGTACTGCGGACGGGCGCGAAGCGGCCGCTGGTGGTCGGCGACCGGTTGGACACCGACATCGAGGGCGCCTACAACGGGGAGGTGGACTCGCTGCTGGTCCTGACCGGGGTGACGGACGCCGCACAGTTGCTGCGCGCCGAGCCGAAGTACCGGCCGACGTACGTGGACCGGGACCTGCGCGGACTGTTGACGGGGCAGCCTGAGGTCGAGCGGGCCGAGGACGGGTTCCGCTGCGGCGGCTGGACGGCGCTCGTGTCGGGCGACGTCCTGGAACTGCGCGGCGAGGGCGGCGATCGGCTCGACGCCATCGACGGCCTGCGGGCGCTGTGCGCGGCGGCCTGGACGCGGGCGGGGGACGGGTCCTGCGACCTCGACGCGGACAAGGCGCTGGCCAGGCTGGGGCTTTAGACCCTCCGGCGCAGGGCGTGCGGCGGGCGAAGGGACGTTCGGTCGATCCGAACAACTGGGAGGGTAGGCTAACCTAACCTGCGTGTTGGTCGAGAGTCCCCCCGAACAGAGCGCGGCGCCCGTCGCCGCCACCCGCGAGCGCCATGGCGCTCGCGCCGTCGGTCTGCTGGTCGCCTTCGCGGCGCTGGCCGTGATCGCGGTCGCGAGCATCGCCGTGGGCGCCAAGCCGATGGCCCTGGACCAGGTCTGGCACGGCCTGTTCCACTACGCGGGGACCGCGAACGACGTGGTGGTGCGGGACCTGCGGGTCCCGCGCACCCTCCTCGGCGTGCTGGTCGGCCTCGGCCTCGGCCTGTCCGGGGCGGTGATGCAGGCACTCACCCGCAATCCGCTGGCCGAGCCCGGCATCCTCGGCGTCAACGCGGGCGCCGCCGCCGCCGTCGTGTCGGCGATCAGCTTCCTCGGCGCCTCCTCGCTGAGCGAGTTCGTCTGGTGGGCGTTCCTGGGCGCCGCGGTCGTCTCGGTCGTCGTGTACGTGCTCGGCGGCAGCCGCAGCGCGACCCCGGTACGGCTCGCGCTCGCGGGGACGGCGGCCAGCGCGGCCCTGGTCGGCTACATCAACGCGGTCCAGCTGATGGACAGCAAGGCACTGGACAAGCTGCGCTTCTGGACGGTGGGTTCGCTGTCCTCGGCCAACATGGACACCGTCCGGCAGGTCGCCCCCTTCCTGCTGATCGGCGCCGTGCTGGCGCTCTCGCTGGGCCGGCCGCTCAACGCGATGGCGATGGGCGACGACACCGCGCGGGCGCTCGGGGCCAACCTGACGCGGACCCGGATCGGCGCCATGCTCGCCATCACCCTGCTGTGCGGGGCCGCGACCGCCGCCTGCGGGCCGATCGTCTTCATCGGGCTGATGATCCCGCACCTCGTACGGATGATCACCGGCCCCGACATGCGCTGGGTGCTCGCGTACTCGGCGGTCCTGTCACCCGTGCTGCTGCTCGGCGCCGACGTGGTCGGCCGGGTCGTCACCCGACCCGCCGAACTCCAGGTCGGCATCGTCACCGCGCTCATCGGCGGCCCCGTCTTCATCTACCTGGTTCGGCGCAAGAGGATGGCCCAGCTGTGACCCTGACCGCGAAGACCGGGGAGACGGCGGACGGCGAAAGCCCCGTACGGACCACGAAGCCGGTGAAGGCCGCCCCGCTCCGCTCGCGCGCCCTGCGCGGCCCCCGAGGCACCTCGCTGCGCGCGGAACCCCGCGCGCTGCTCGCCGGAGTGCTGCTGGGCGTCGTGGCGCTGCTGCTCGTCGTCCTGCTGATCGGCACCGGCGACTTCGACATCGCCCCGTGGGACGTCGTGCAGACGCTGCTGGGCAACGGCACCCCCGCCAACGACTTCATCGTCAACGACCTTCGACTGCCGCGCGTGCTCGTCGCGGTGCTCGTCGGCGCGGCCCTCGGAATGGCCGGCGCCGTCTTCCAGTCGGTGTCGCGCAACCCGCTCGGTTCCCCGGACCTGCTCGGTTTCGGGTACGGGTCGGCGGTCGGCGCGCTCACCGTGATCATCGTGTTCAAGGGCGGCGCGACCGAGGTGGCGATGGGCGCCGTCGTCGGCGGCGTGCTGGCCGGGATCGCCGTGTACCTGCTCGCGTACAAGAAGGGCATCCACGGGTACCGCCTGGTGCTCGTCGGCATCGGTGCGTCCGCGATGCTCGTCGCCCTCATCCAGTACCTGATCACCAAGGCGCAACTGACCGAGGCCACCCGCGCCATGGTCTGGCTGACCGGTTCGCTGGCCGGCCGGGACTGGGCGCAGGTGTGGCCGCTGCTCGTGACCTGCGCGGTGCTCTTCCCCGTGATCCTCGGGCAGGGCAGGGCCCTGCGGATGATGGAGATGGGGGACGACGCCGCGTACGCCCTGGGCGTGCGGGTCGAGCGGACCCGGCTGTTGCTGATGCTCGCCGCGATCGTCCTGACCACCGCGGCCGCCGCGGCCGCCGGACCGATCACCTTCGTCGCGCTGGCCGCACCCCAGCTGGCCCGGCGGCTCACCCGCTCGCCCGGCTCGAACCTGCTCACCGGCGCGTTGATGGGCGCCGTCCTGCTGCTGGTGTCCGACTGGGCCTCACAGCGGGCCTTCGGGGCCGACCAGCTGCCGGTGGGTGTGGTGACCGGGCTGGTCGGCGGTGTCTATCTGCTCTGGCTGCTCGTCACCGAGCGCAAGGCGGGACGTATATGAAGACCTCCAGGAGGACCCAAGTGCAGCGGCTGACCGCGGAGAACGTGACCCTCGGCTACGACCAGCGGGTCATCGCCGAGAACCTGTCGGTGGAGATACCCGACCATTCCTTCACGGTGATCGTCGGACCCAACGCCTGTGGCAAGTCCACGCTGCTGCGCGCGCTGTCGCGGATGCTCAAGCCGTCCGCGGGGCGGGTGCTGCTCGACGGCCACGCCATCGGGTCGATGCCGGCGAAGAAGGTGGCCAAGACCCTCGGCCTGCTCCCGCAGTCCTCGATCGCCCCGGACGGCATCACCGTCGGCGACCTGGTCTCCCGCGGCCGGTACCCGCACCAGGGACTGCTGCGCCAGTGGTCGCCCGAGGACGAACGGATCGTCAACGAGTCGATGGCGTCCACCGGGGTCGCCGAGCTCGCGGACCGGGCCGTGGACGAACTGTCGGGCGGACAGCGTCAGCGCGTGTGGATCGCGATGGCGCTGGCCCAGCAGACCCCGCTGCTGCTCCTCGACGAACCGACGACGTACCTGGACATCCAGCACCAACTGGACGTCCTCGACCTGTGCGCCGAACTGCACGAGAACCAGGGCCGGACCCTGGTGGCGGTGCTGCACGACCTCAACCACGCGGCCCGCTACGCCACGCACCTGATCGCGCTGCGCGGGGGCGTGGTGGTGGCCGAGGGGCCGCCGTCCGAGGTGGTGACCGCGGAGCTGGTGGAGAAGGTGTTCGGGCTGCGCTGCCAGATCATCGACGACCCGCAGACGGGGACGCCGCTGGTGATCCCGGCGGGTCGGGAGGCCCGCGCGAAGGTCTCCGTCTGAGGGGCCCCACAGCCTCGGGCGCCGCGGCGCCCGAGGCTCGGGTCTACAGCCCCTGGGCCTACAGCAGGCTCTTGAGGCGGAGCAGGTCGCGGAAACCGGCCTCCAGCCTGACCCTGCCCGAGGCCCAGGCCTTGGCGAACTTCAGCTCCCCCGCGACCAGGGCGAGCAGGTCGTCGCCGGACATCGCCAACCGGATCTCGGCCTTGGTGCGGGGCGCCCCCGGGGCGACCGCGTCGACCCGGATCCGGCCGTTGTCGAGCCGCCCCGTGAAGGTCTGGTCGAGGTCGGTGATGTGGCAGCTCAAGGAACGGTCGAAGGCGGCCGCACCGCGCACGTCACCGTCGGCCCGGGCCAGGTTGTCCGAGAGTCGGTCGAGTGCTTCGCGGCACTCCTGAATCGTAGCCATCGTGATCACGACGGTACCGCAGAGCCGTACGTGGTCGCGGCGCGCTACGAGGTAGCGTCGGGGCATGACCGACGAAGTGTCCGAGAGAGCCCCGGCAGCCCCCGACGCGTCCGGGCGGGCCACCGGCGAGCCCACCGGACCCGCGCCGCTGGGCGTCGTGCGGACGCCCACCGGGCACGCCGGGGTCGACGCGCTCCTGGAGCGGCTGGCGGACGCGGACCACCTCACGGCGGACGGGCACGTCGAGGTGTACGAGGATGTGCACAGGGGGCTGCGCGAAACGCTGACCGCGCTGGACGCACCGCCCGTCCCCGGACCGTACGAAAACAGGAGCTGAACCGAACGTGGCAGGAGTGGCACGCCGCCGCCTGGACGCCGAACTGGTACGCCGCAGCATGGCCCGCTCGCGCGAGCACGCGGCCCAGCTGATCGCCGCGGGCCGGGTGACCGTCGGCGGCACCACCGCCACCAAGGCGGCCACCCAGGTCGAGACCAGCGCGGCCCTCGTCGTCCTCAAGGACGACAGCGACCCCGACTACGTCTCCCGGGGCGGCCACAAACTGGCGGGCGCACTCGCCGCCTTCGGGCCGCGGGGGCTGGTCGTCGAGGGCCGAAGGGCGCTCGACGCGGGCGCCTCGACCGGCGGGTTCACCGACGTGCTGCTGCGCGCGGGCGTCGATCACGTCGTCGCGGTGGACGTCGGCTACGGGCAACTCGCCTGGTCGCTGCAGAGCGACGAGCGGGTCACGGTCAAGGACCGCACGAACGTCCGCGAACTGACCGTCGAACTCATCGACGGCGTTCCGGCGGACCTGGTCGTCGGCGACCTGTCGTTCATCTCGATCGGTCTGGTGCTGCCGGCGCTCGTCCGGTGCTGCGCGCCGGACGCGGATCTGGTGCTGATGGTGAAGCCGCAGTTCGAGGTCGGCAAGGACCGCCTCGGCAGCGGAGGAGTCGTGCGCAGCCCCGAGCTGCGCGCGGAAGCCGTACGGGAAGTCGCGGCGCGGGCCTGGAAGCTGGGGCTGGGGGTGCTCGGGGTGACCGCGAGCCCGCTGCCCGGGCCGTCGGGCAACGTCGAGTACTTTCTGTGGCTGCGGGCGGGGGCACCGGCACTCGACCCGGGGGACGTGGACCGTGCAGTGGCGGAGGGGCCTCAGTGACCGATACAGCAGACACAGGCGCATACACGGGTTCGACGGCGGGAGGCGCGGGGGAACGCACCGTCTTCCTCCTCGCCCACACCGGACGGCCGGCGGCCATCCGCAGCGCCGAGTTGGTCGTCCAGGGACTGTTGAAGTCCGGACTGGGCGTACGGGTCCTCGCGGACGAGGCGGTGGACCTGCCGCTGCCGCCCGAGGTCGAGCTGGTCGCGGAGTGCACCCCGAAGGTGCTCGACGGGTGCGAGCTGCTGATCGTGCTGGGCGGGGACGGGACCCTGCTGCGCGGGGCCGAGTTCGCGCGCGGCTCCGGGGTGCCGATGCTCGGCGTCAACCTGGGCCGGGTCGGGTTCCTCGCCGAAGCCGAGCGGGACGACCTCGACCAGGTGGTGGAACGCGTCGTGACGCGCGCCTACGAGGTCGAGGAACGCATGACCATCGACGTGGTCGTGCGCACCAACGGCGACGTGCTCCACCGGGACTGGGCGCTGAACGAGGCCGCGGTCCAGAAGGTGTCCCCGGAGCGGATGCTGGAGGTGGTCCTGGAGATCGACGGGCGTCCGGTGACCGGCTTCGGCTGCGACGGGATCGTGTGCGCGACGCCGACGGGTTCGACGGCGTACGCCTTCTCGGCGGGCGGACCCGTGGTCTGGCCCGAGGTGGAGGCGCTCCTGATGGTGCCGATCAGCGCGCACGCGCTGTTCGCGAAGCCGCTGGTTACCTCGCCGGACTCGGTACTGGCCGTGGAGGTGCAGCCCGGGACCCCGCACGGCGTGCTGTGGTGTGACGGCCGCCGCACCCTGGAACTGCCGGCCGGCGCCAGGGTCGAGGTCCGGCGGGGCACGGTGCCCGTGCGCCTCGCCCGACTGCACCACGCCTCCTTCACCGACCGCCTCGTCGCCAAGTTCGCGCTGCCCGTGTCGGGGTGGCGCGGGGCCCCGCACGAAGCACGCCAATAGCACGTGCGTTCGGAGAACTCGGCGAGGGTGACGTCGCATGGCACCCGTCAAACCTCGGTATGGTCGTCCCGTGCTTGAGGAGATGCGGATACGGTCGCTCGGGGTCATCGACGACGCGGTGGTCGAGCTGTCGCCCGGTTTCACCGCGGTGACCGGCGAGACCGGCGCGGGCAAGACGATGGTCGTCACGAGCCTCGGCCTGCTGCTCGGAGGCCGCGCCGACCCGGCCCTCGTCCGGATCGGTGCCAAGGCGGCGGTGGTCGAGGGGCGCATCGTGCTGCGCCCCGGAGCCCCCGCCGCACTGCGGGCCGAGGAGGCCGGCGCCGAGCTCGACGACGGCGCCCTGCTGATCAGCCGCACCGTGTCCGCCGAGGGGCGCTCGCGCGCCCACGTCGGCGGCCGGTCCGTGCCCGTGGGCCTGCTCGCCGAACTCGCCGACGACCTCGTCGCCGTACACGGCCAGACCGACCAGCAGGGCCTGCTGCGGCCCGCCCGGCAGCGCCAGGCCCTCGACCGGTACGCCGGGGGCTCCGTGGCCGTCCCGCTGGAGAAGTACACCGGTGCCTACCGGCGCCTGCGCGCCGTCGCCGTCGAACTGGACACCCTCGTCACCCGGGCCCGGGAGCGGGCCCAGGAGGCGGACCTGCTGCGCTTCGGCCTCGACGAGATCGCGGCCGTGGAACCCCTGCCCGGCGAGGACGCCGAACTGTCCGCGGAGGCCGAGCGCCTCGGCCACGCGGAATCGCTCGCCTCGGCCGCGCAGGCCGCGCACGCGGCCCTCGCGGGCAACCCCGAGGACCCCGAGGGCATCGACGCGAACACCCTCGTCGCGGGCGCCCACCGCGCACTGGAGTCCGTACGGTCCCACGACCCGGCCCTCGGCGCGCTCGCCGAGCGGATCGGGGAACTGGGCATCCTGCTGGCCGACGTGGCCGGGGAACTCGCCGGCTACGCCGACGACCTGGACGCCGATCCGCTGCGGCTGGCCGCCGTGGAGGAGCGCCGGGCCGCCCTGACCCAGCTGACCCGCAAGTACGGGGACTCCATCGACTCCGTGCTGGAGTGGGCCGAACAGGGCTCCGAGCGGCTCCTGGAACTGGACGGCGACGACGAACACATCGCGGAACTGACCGCGGAACGGGACGGCCTGCGGGTCGAACTGTCCCAACTGGCCCAGGCGTTGACCGACGCCCGGATGGACTCCGCCGCCCGGTTCGCGTCCGCCGTCACCGCCGAACTCGCCTCGCTGGCGATGCCCCACGCACGGGTCACCTTCGACATCCGCCAGATCGAGGACCCCGAAGGCGTCGAGGTCGGCGGCCGGACCGTGGCCTACGGGCCCTCCGGCGCGGACGAGGTCGAACTGCTGCTCGCCCCGCACCCCGGCGCCCAGCCGCGCCCCATCGCCAAGGGCGCCTCGGGCGGCGAGCTGTCACGCGTCATGCTGGCGGTGGAGGTCGTGTTCGCCGGTTCCGACCCGGTGCCCACCTACCTCTTCGACGAGGTCGACGCGGGCGTCGGCGGCAAGGCGGCCGTCGAGGTCGGCCGGCGGCTCGCCAAACTCGCCAAGTCGGCGCAGGTCGTCGTCGTCACGCACCTCCCGCAGGTGGCCGCCTTCGCCGACCGGCAACTGCTGGTGGAGAAGACCGTCGACGGATCGGTGACGCGCAGCGGCGTCACCGTCCTGGAGGGCGAGGACCGGATCCGCGAGCTGTCGCGGATGCTGGCGGGCCAGGAGGACTCCGAGACGGCGCGCGCGCACGCCGAGGAACTCCTCGCGACGGCGCGCGCGGACGCCTAGCTCTTTCAGCTCTTTCGGATCTTGTCGGGCGGGGCCCGGGACGCGACGCGTCCCGGGCCCCGGACACGTTCGGCATCGGGAGATTTCGCCGTCCGGGTGGCGGCGGGTAGCCCGTGTGGGTGAGGCTGGGGGGCGTCTGGCGGTATCTCCTCGGGGATCCGCACCCGTATGGTCCCGGAACGCGCGTGCGGACTGGCATCCTGGGCGACGTCTCTGACTCCCTCACCCTGGAGCTTCGGCCCGTGAGCAGCTCCCCGGTCCCGGTCCCCCCTCCCGCCCAGCCCTACGGCCGGCCGCCCCTGCGCACCGTCCAGGTGCTGGGCGGCGCCGGCGCGGGCAGCGGCGCGCACGTCCGCTCCCTGACCACGGGGCTCGCGGCGCGCGGCGTACGGGTCACCGTGTGCGCCCCCGTCGCGGCGGAGGGCGAGTACGACTTCACCGGCGCCGGCGCCGAGTTCACGCCCGACGCGGTGAGCGCCCTGCGCGCCGCCTGCGCCGGAGCCGACCTGGTCCACGCGCACGGGGTACGGGCCGGGCTGCGGGCCGCGCTGGCCCTGCGCGGCGGCCGCCACCGGGCCCCGCTCGTGGTGACCTGGCACGGCGGCGCCCCCGAGGCGCCGGGCGCGCTGGGGCGGATGGGGCGGTTGCTGGAACGCCGAGTGGCCCGGGCGGCCGCGGTGGTCCTGGGCGCCTCCTCGGACCAGGTGGACCGGGCGCGCTCGCGCGGGGCGCGCGACGCCCGACTGGCGGCGATGGCGACGCCACTGCCCGCGATCCCCGAACCGGCCGCCGACCCGGAGAAGGTGCGGGCCGAACTGGGCGCGGTGGAACGGCCGTTGGTGATCGCGGTCGGCAGCCTGGTCGCCCGGCGCGGGTACTCCGTGCTGCTGGACGCCGCGCGTGCCTGGCGCGAGCTGGACCCCGTACCGCTGCTGCTGATCGCGGGGGAGGGGCCGCTGCGGGCCGAACTGTCGCGCCGGATCGAGGCGGAGGGACTGCCCGTACGACTGCTGGGGCGCCGCCGGGACGCGGACCGACTGCTGGCCGCGGCGGACGTGGCGGTCCTGCCGAGCCGCTGGGAGGGCCGCTCGCTGCTCGCCCAGGAGGCGCTGCGGTCCGGCGTGGCCCTGGTGGCCACGGACGTCGGGGGAGTGCCGGAACTGGTCGGGGACGCGGCGGTGCTGGTGCCGTACGGGGACCCGGCGGCGCTGGCGGCCGCGGTGTCGGGGCTGCTCGGCGACCCGGCCCGGCGGGCGGCGCTCGCGTCGGCGGGCCGCGCGCAGGCCGCGACGTGGCCGTCGGAGGACGACACGGTGGCCCAGGTGCTGTCGGTGTACGACGAGCTGATGGAGCGCGAACGGTAGGTCCGGCGGATGCCGGACGCCGCCCGCCGGCTCAGGAAGCGGTGTGGCGCCGGGCGCGCAGGGCGAGGCTGAGGGAGAGCACCGTCTCCGGGTCGTCCAGGTCCGTGCCCAGGAGCTCCGAGATGCGGGCCAACCGGTTGTACAGCGTCTGACGGTTCAGATGCAGCTCACGGGCCGTCTCCGCCTTGCGGCCCGCGTGCGCCAGGTACGTCTCCAGGGTCGGCAGCAGCGAGGGGCGGGAGGCCACGTCGTGCACCCGCAGCGGGCCGATCGCCCGGTCCACGAAAGCGGCGAGGTCGGGGTGTTCGCGCAGTCGCCACAGCAGCAGGTCGATGTCGAGACGCCGGGCGTCGTACCAGGGCCGGGCCGGCAGGCCCTGGGCCGCCGTCGCCGTCTCGGCGGCGTGCCGCAGCCCGGCCGAGGCCGCCGCCCAACTCCCCGACACGCCCACGACCACCGCCGGCGAGGCACCCGCCCGGTCCAGACCGGCCCGCTCCACGCCGGCGCGCAACGCCGCCGCGACCCGGTCGGCGACCGTCGTGCGCTCCGACTCCGCCCGCAGGGACACCAGCAGCGGCACCCGGCCCTCCACCGGGCGGACGCCCAGCAGCACCGGGACGCCGACCGAGGACAGCTCCTCCAGCACCGCCCGCGCGAGGACCGCCCAGTTCCCGGACGGGCCCGGGTCCGTGGCCAGCCGCATCACGACCGGAAGGAGGGGGCCCGCGCCCGGCTTGAAACCCAGGACGCGCGCCTGCGCCGGGGCGTCCTCGGCGGAGATGCGACCCTCCGCGAGATCCGTCAGGAAGTCGCCCCGCCCCCGCGCGGACAACTCGTCCTCCTGACGGGCCTGCATCAACACCACCGCCAGCACGCCCGCCGTCCGCTCCGCCGCCATCCGGTGGACGGGCAGTAGTGGGGCCGAGACCCCGAGCAGGACCACGCGCGCCCGCACCGAGCCCGTGCCGTGACCGCCCCCGGGGACGTCGACCACCACCGCGTTGGCGGACGGCTCGGCCTCGCGCTGGCCCCGCAGGCCCTCCCACACCTGGAGCGGGTCGGCGGCGGCGTCCCCGGAGACCGGCCCGGCGGCGTAGAGGAGCCGGCCGTCGGGGGTCTCCAGGAAGACCGGGTTCGCCGTGAAGTCGGCGAGGATGCTCAGCACCTGCGGGATCCCGCCGCCGCCCAGCAGGGCCTCGGTACATCGCCGGTGGACCTCCTCGGCCCGCTGGAGCAGCGCGTAGTGGCCGTTGACGATCTCGGTGTGCACCTCCTCCGTCACGGTCACGAAGGGCACCTCGCGGTGGAGCTGCACGAGGGGGAGGCCGGCCGCCCGCGCCGTCTCCACGATGGTGGCCGGCAGGCGCGTGAAGCGCGGGCCCAGTTCGACGACCAGCGCGGCGATGCCCCGGTCCGCGAGGCGGCGCACGAACGCACGCTGCTCGGCCGGCCGGGTGCCCAGCCCCAGCCCGGTGGTCAGGAGCAGCTCGCCGCCCTTGAGGAGCGAGGCGATGTTGGGGACCTCGCCCGCGTGGACCCAGCGCACGGTCCGCCCGAGCCGATCCGCGCAGGCCATCACCTCCGGCAGACCGCTGCGCAGTCCCGGCAGCTCCAGCGCCCGCTGAACAGTGATCCCGCCCTGGTTGTCCATGTCGCGGGACGCTACCAGGGCCTCAGGCCGGCTTGATGTTGTGGTTGAACCGGAAGACGTTGTCCGGGTCGAACCGCCGTTTCACCGAAGCCAGGCGCCGCAGATTGTCCTCGCCGAGGCCCGCCGCGACCCGGTCCTCGCCCTCGTCGCCGAGGAAGTTGAGGTACACCGCCCCGGTGCTCCACGGCCGCGCGTCGGCCCGTACGTCCTTCACCCACCGCCGACACCGCTCGTCGTCCGCCGGGTCCTCCCAGACGGCGAACGGGTGCACCGCCCAGGCGGCGTCCCGGTACGGCACGGGGAAGTCCGCGGGCCCCTGCGCGATGGCCCCGCCCAGGGGGAACAGGATGTGCTGGGTGCCGGTCGGGACCGGCATGGACGCCGCGCGGGCGCAGTAGAGGTCGACCAGCTCGTCGGGCAGCCCCGTCAGGTACTCGGCGGACCAGTAGTTCCGCATCCCCGGAGGGTCGTCGATCATGCACTGGAGGTCCGCGTACGGGATCGCGGTGACGATCTCCACCTCGTGCGGCACGGCCAGCAGCGGCGCCAGGAGCGCGCGCATGGCGTCCTCGGAACCGGCGTACGTCAGCAGCGCCGCGCAGAGCATGGTGCCGACCAGGTGCGGCGGCACGAAGGGCTCCGGCGGCGCGGTGAGGTGGATCACGCCACCGCTCGCCTCGGGCGGCGCGGCCTCGATGATCTCCCGGTACAGGCGGGTGACCTCGGGGCCCCGTTCGGGGGCGTACATGAGCATCGCGACCGACATGGCGGGCAGTTCGTGCAGCCGCAGCGTCAGCGAGGTGGCGACCCCGAAGTTGCCTCCGCCGCCGTGCAGGGCCCAGAACAGCTCCGGTTCGTCCTCGGCGGTCGCGCTGACGATCTCGCCGTCCGCGGTGACCACGTCCACCCCGAGGAGGTTGTCGACGGCCAGGCCGAACTTCCGGTCCAGCCAGCCCGAGCCG
The DNA here is from genome assembly GCF_041431415.1 of Streptomyces sp. NBC_00513. Lineage (GTDB taxonomy): Bacteria > Actinomycetota > Actinomycetes > Streptomycetales > Streptomycetaceae > Streptomyces. Next base: position 2,071,463 of record NZ_CP107845.1, on the reverse strand, counting down.
CCGCCGAGCACGAACCCGCCGACCCCGGTGGTCGAGACCCGGCCGCCGGTGGTGGCCAGGTCGTGCGGGGCGCAGGCCCGGTCCAGGTCGCTCATCAGGGCGCCGCCGGACACCCGTACGGCCTTCGCCCCCGGATGCACCGTCACCTCGTTCATCCGGCGCAGGTCCACCACCAGCGCGCCGTCCCCCAGGGCCGTGCCGGCGACGCTGTGGCCGCCGCCCCGCACCGCGATGGGCAGGTCCAACCGTCGGGCGAACCGCACGGCCGTGACCACGTCCGACTCGCTCTCGCACTGGGCGATCACGGCGGGACGTCGATCGACCATGGCGTTGAAGACGGTCCGGGCCTCGTCGTAGCCCGGATCGTCGGGCGCGAGCACGGCGCCGGAGAGGTCTTCGCGGAGCGCGGTCAACGCCGCGCCCGCCTTCGAGAGCGGGGCCATGACCGCCCCCTTCCGCGAGGGGCACACAAGACCCCTCCAGGTTAGGCCTTGTCGTCGAGGTCGCGCCGGTCGGAACCTCGACGACAAGGCCCGGGGTCAGCCCCCGTACGCCCCGCTCGCCGTCAGGCGCAGCGCGGTGTCGATCAGCGGGACGTGGCTGAAGGCCTGCGGGAAGTTGCCGACCTGGCGCTGGAGCTTGGGGTCCCACTCCTCGGCGAGCAGGCCCAGGTCGTTGCGCAGCGACAGCAGCTTCTCGAAGAGCCGGCGGGCCTCGTCGACCCGGCCGATCATCGCCAGGTCGTCCGCCATCCAGAACGAGCAGGCGAGGAAGGCGCCCTCGTCGCCCTCCAGGCCGTCCACGCCGCATTCCTCGCCGGCCGTCGGGTAGCGCAGGATGAAGCCGTCTGGGGTCGACAGCTCGCGCTGGATCGCCTCGATGGTGCCGATGACCCGCTTGTCGTCCGGTGGAAGGAAGCCCATCTGTGGGATGAGCAGCAGCGAGGCGTCCAGCTCCTTCGACCCGTACGACTGGGTGAAGGTGTTGCGGTCCTTGTCGTAGCCCTTCTCGCACACGTCCGCGTGGATCTCGTCGCGCAGTTCGCGCCAACGCTCCAGCGGGCCGTCCGCGTCACCGCTCTCGATCAGCTTGATCGTGCGGTCCACGGCCACCCACGCCATCACCTTGGAGTGCACGAAGTGGCGGCGCGGGCCGCGCACCTCCCAGATGCCCTCGTCCGGCTCGTTCCAGTGGGTCTCCAGGTAGCGGATGAGCTTGAGTTGGAGCAGCGAGGCGTAGTCGTTGCGGGCCAGGCCCGTCATGTGGCCCAGGTGGAGGGCCTCGGTGACCTCGCCGTACACGTCGAGCTGGAGCTGGTGGGCGGCGCCGTTGCCGACGCGGACCGGCTGGGAGTTCTCGTAGCCCGGCAGCCAGTCCAGTTCGGTCTCGCCGAGTTCCCGTTCGCCCGCGATCCCGTACATGATCTGCAGGTTCTCGGGGTCGCCGGCCACCGCGCGCAGCAGCCAGTCCCGCCAGGCGGAGGCCTCGTCGCGGTAGCCGGTGCGCAGGAGCGAGGACAGGGTGATGGCGGCGTCGCGCAGCCACGTGTACCGGTAGTCCCAGTTGCGGCTGCCGCCGATCTCCTCCGGCAGGGAGGTGGTCGGCGCGGCGACGATGCCGCCCGTGGGCCCGTACGTGAGGGCCTTGAGCGTGATCAGGGAGCGGACCACGGCTTCCCGGTAGGGGCCGTGGTACGTGCACTGGTCGACCCACTCGCGCCAGAAGTCGGTGGTGACCCCCAGGGCCTCCTCGGCGTCCGGCGCCTCGGGGGCGCCCCGGTGCGAGGCCTGCCAACTGATGGCGAAGGCCACCCGGTCGCCGGGCCCGACGGTGAAGTCGGAGTACGTCGTCAGGTCCTTGCCGTAGGTCTGCGCGTCGGTGTCCAGCCAGACCGAGTCCGGGCCGGAGACGGCCACCGTACGGCCGTCCACCTTGTGCACCCAGGGCACGATCCGTCCGTAGCTGAAACGCATCCGCAGCGCCGAGCGCATCGGGACGCGCCCGCTGACGCCCTCCACGACGCGGATCAGTTGCGGTGCGTGATCCTCGCGAGGAGGCATGAAGTCGATGACACGGACGGTTCCCCTCGGGGTGTCCCACTCCGTTTCGAGCACCAAGGAGTCACCGCGATAGCGCCGGCGATCGGCCCGCGGGGCCGGGGTGCCGGACGGGACCGCGGGACCGACCCGCCAGAACCCGTGTTCCTCGGTGCCGAGAATGCTCGCGAAGACGGCATGGGAATCGAACCGTGGCAGGCACAACCAGTCCACGGCTCCGTCCCTGCAGACCAACGCAGCGGTCTGCATGTCCCCGATCAGTGCGTAATCCTCGATGCGCCCGGACACGTTGCATCTCCAGTCGAACGGCCACGTCCGCCCCTGAGGGCGCTTGCATTGCGCGGTTGCGCGGTCTCCGTGTGTGTAGGGATCCCCGCGTAGAGTCCATGATTCCGGAACCGGCGTGGTTACACCGTAGGCCGGACTGCTCGGCGGCGATGTGCAGCGATATTCGAGCAGGATATGACGGCACCCTAGTGATCTCCTTAAGTCTCGGAACAATGCGGCTCGTCCGAACGGGTGACCTGCGCAAATGCCGTAGCCACGGGTGTGGCGCGGTGTGGCGCGCATCACCGGGGAGGGCCGGCCCGGGTCGTCGGAGGCGGACCGGCCCGGGCGCTGATAGGCTGGTACCCCGTGGACCGGTGGTCTGCCTGTGCGAATCAGGAGCCCCGAAACCGCAGCTTCGGCGCCCCCTGAGACCTTCCGGTTCGACGGTGGCCGGCGCCGGACGCACCTCACCTCGCGACCACGGGAGCCCCCTCTTGGCGACGCCGCCCGCTGCTTTTCGAAACAGCACAGCCATGACGACCAAGCACATCTTCGTCACCGGGGGTGTCGCTTCGTCCCTCGGCAAGGGCCTCACGGCCTCCAGCCTGGGTGCGCTGCTGAAGGCGCGCGGCCTGCGGGTCACGATGCAGAAGCTCGACCCCTACCTGAACGTCGACCCCGGCACGATGAACCCCTTCCAGCACGGTGAGGTGTTCGTCACCAACGACGGCGCCGAGACCGACCTGGACATCGGCCACTACGAGCGTTTCCTCGACGTCGACCTCGACGGCTCGGCGAACGTCACCACCGGCCAGGTCTACTCGCAGGTCATCGCCAAGGAGCGGCGCGGCGAGTACCTCGGTGACACCGTGCAGGTCATCCCGCACATCACCAACGAGATCAAGAGCCGCATCCGCCGCATGGCGACCGAGGACGTCGACGTCGTCATCACCGAGGTCGGCGGCACCGTCGGCGACATCGAGTCGCTGCCGTTCCTGGAGACCGTCCGTCAGGTCCGCCACGAGGTCGGTCGCGACAACGTCTTCGTCGTGCACATCTCGCTGCTGCCCTACATCGGCCCCTCCGGCGAGCTGAAGACCAAGCCGACCCAGCACTCGGTCGCGGCCCTGCGCAACATCGGCATCCAGCCCGACGCGATCGTGCTGCGCGCCGACCGTGAGGTCCCGACCTCCATCAAGCGCAAGATCTCGCTGATGTGCGACGTCGACGAGGCCGCGGTGGTCGCCGCGATCGACGCCAAGTCGATCTACGACATCCCGAAGGTGCTGCACACCGAGGGCCTGGACGCCTACGTCGTGCGCAAGCTCGACCTGCCCTTCCGCGACGTGGACTGGCGCGTCTGGGAAGACCTGCTGGACCGCGTCCACAACCCCGACCACGAGGTCAAGGTCGCGCTCGTCGGCAAGTACATCGACCTGCCCGACGCCTACCTGTCGGTGACCGAGGCGCTGCGCGCCGGCGGGTTCGCCAACAAGGCGCGCGTGCAGATCAAGTGGGTCACCTCCGACGACTGCAAGACCCCGGCCGGTGCGGCGGCGGTACTCGGCGACGTGGACGCGATCTGCGTTCCCGGCGGCTTCGGGGACCGAGGCGTCAACGGCAAGGTCGGCGCGATCACCTACGCCCGCGAGAACCGCATCCCGCTGCTGGGCCTGTGCCTGGGCCTGCAGTGCGTGGTCATCGAGGCCGCGCGCAACCTCGCGGGCATCGAGGACGCCAACTCCACCGAGTTCGACGCCTCGACCCCGCACCCGGTCATCTCGACCATGGAGGAGCAGCTGGCCTTCGTCGAGGGCGCGGGCGACCTGGGCGGCACCATGCGTCTGGGCATGTACCCGGCGAAGCTCGCCGAGGGCTCCATCGTCCGCGAGGTCTACGGCGACGAGGCCTACGTGGACGAGCGCCACCGTCACCGCTACGAGGTGAACAACGCCTACCGCGGCGAGCTGGAGAAGAAGGCCGGGCTGGTCTTCTCGGGCGTGTCCCCCGACAACAAGCTCGTCGAGTACGTCGAGTACCCGCGCGAGGTGCACCCCTACCTGGTCGCCACCCAGGCGCACCCGGAACTGCGTTCCCGCCCGACCCGGCCGCACCCGCTGTTCGCGGGTCTGGTCAAGGCCGCGGTGGAGCGCCAACAGTCCGCCAAGTGAGCCTGCGGGGCCCGAGGGCCTGACCGCATAACGTAGACAGCCGGGGTACGGAGATCCGTACCCCGGCTGTCGCGCGTTGTGGAGGACATTCGGCATGGGCATCGACATCGAGATCAAGGACACCTCGGAAACCTGGGAGACGGTCTCGACCCGGCGTCCTTTCGAGGGCGCCAAGACGGCGGTGAGCTCCGACGTGGTCCGGATGCCGGACGGCGCGACCGTGCGCCGGGACTACCAGGTGCACCCGGGGTCGGTGTGCGTGCTGGCGCTGGACGAGGCCGGGCAGGTGCTCGTGCTGCGGCAGTACCGGCACCCGGTGCGCCGGAAGCTGTGGGAGCTGCCCGCGGGGCTGCTCGACGTACCGGGGGAGAACCCGCTGCACGCCGCGCAGCGTGAGCTGTACGAGGAGGCGCACGTCAAGGCCGACGACTGGCGGGTGCTGGTCGACTTCTACGCCTCGCCCGGAGGCTCGGACGAGGCGATCCGCGTGTTCCTGGCGCGGGACCTGGCGGAGGCGGAGGGCGCACGCTTCGAGGTGTCGGAGGAGGAGGCGGACATGCAGTTCGCCCGGATCCCTCCGGCGGAACTGGTGCGGGGGGTGCTGGCCGGCGAGCTGGGGAACCCCGGGCTGGTGGCGGGTGTGCTGGCCCTGGCCGCGGCCCTCGCCGCGGAGGGCGGTCTGGACGCCCTGCGCCCGGCCGACGCACCGTGGTCGGCCCGGCCCTACGAGGCGTAGTCGCCCGGCGGCCGTCGCCGCGCCGCCCCGCCCTGCTCCGCCGCGGCCCGGTCCGGGGCGGGCGGAGGGCCGTTGGGGGGTCTGGTGTGACCATCGGCTGATCCGATCGGGCGATGTGCCCGCCGCGCTCCACACGGGTCGTCGCTCTGCGTGAACTACGCTCGGCAACCCTAAGGCAGGGAGAGGAGCGGATCCCGTGACGGATTTCGTCGGGCGGCGGCGTGAGCTCAAGGAGCTGCGCGAGGACATCGCACGGACCGGGCTCGACACCCTCTCGGGGCGCAAGGCGAAGGCGCCCCGCGCGAGGGTCCTGCTCGTCGCGGGCCGCCCCGGTTCGGGACGGACGGCGCTGGCCGAGGCCTTCGTCCGCGAGGTGCGCGACGACTACCCCGACGGGGTCGTGAAGGTGCGGCTCACCACCCCCGGCGGGGAGACCGTCGCCACCGAACGGGCCGTCAGGACCCTGTTGGAGGGCCTCGGTCACTCCACCCCGCCCGGGGCCGGCGAGGACGACCTCAGCTCCGAACTGCGCACCGCGCTGACCGGGCGGCGGGTCATCCTGCTCGTCGACGACGCCGCCGACCCGCACCAGGTCGACGCCCTGTTGCCGGACACCCCCGAGTGCCTGGTCGTGGTGACCGCCGAGGGGCCGCTCACCGGGATCCCGGACGTCCGCCCCTGCACCCTCGGAGGCCTGGACACCCCCTCCGCCGTCCAGATGCTCGGGCGCGGCATCGGGGACACCCGGATCACCGTGGACCCGCGCGCCGCCGAGACCCTCGCCGAGGAGTGCGGTGGCCAGCCCGCCGCGCTCGCCCTGGTCGGCGGCTGGCTCGCCGCCCACCCGAAGGCCGCCGTGGCCGACGTGGCCAAGCAGCTCCACGACATGCCGCCCGGCACCAGCGGGCCGCTGGCCCGCTCCTTCCGGCTCGTCTACGAATCGCTGCCGCAGCCCGCCCAGCGGACCCTGCGGCTGCTTCCGCTCGCGCCCGCCGGGTTCATCGACGCGCACACCGCCTCCGCCCTGGCCGGCTGCTCCGTGGCCGCCGCCCAGTCCACCCTGGAGGACTTCGCCGGGCTGGGTCTCGTCCGGCACGCCTGCGACGGTCTGTTCCTGTTGCCCGGCTGCCTCGCGCCCCTGCTCCAGGCACTGTTGGAGGCCAAGGAGCGACCGGCCGAGGTGCAGCTGGCCCGGGCTCGGATGCTGGAGCGGACCGTACGACTGCTCACCTCCTGCCGGGCCATGGCCGAGGAGGACGAGGAGCTCGTGCGGGAGCGGCTGGACGGGTTGCCCCGCGCCCTCCGCTTCGCCGACCGGCGGGCCGCCGCCGGCTGGCTGGACACCCGGCTGCCCGCCCTGTCCGCGTCGGCCGCCCTGGCGGTGGCCGACGGCGACCTGGACACCCTGGCCCGCCGGTTGATCTCGGCCCTCGTACGGGCCCTCGCGGAGCACCGCGGGACCGAGGCGGCGGCCCCCGAGCTGTACGGGCTGCACCGCCTGGTCCTGGACGTCGCCGAGCGGCGCGACCTGTACCGGGAGCAGGCCGCCGCACTGCTGAACCTGGCCGACCTGGACGCCGAGACGGGCCGCACCCACGAGGCGCTGGAGCGCTACCGGGCGGCCCTGGTCGCGGGAAAGGCCGCGAACGATCCGTACGCGACGGGCCGCGCGATGGAATCCGTAGGCGGCGCGTACCAGGAGCTGGCGGACTGGTACCGGGCCTCCGACTGGTTCGGCCGGGCCCTGACCCAGGCGCTCGCCCGGGGCGAGCGCGCGGACGAGGCCAGGCTGTACGGCCGGCTCGGCAACGTGCACACGTACGCGGGCCGTTACGGGGAGGCGCTGCGCAGTTGGCGGGCCGCCGCCGCCGGCTACCGCCGGCTGGCCGATGTCCCGGGCCAGGCAAAGGCGTTGAGCGAGATGGCCCGGATCCAGGAGTACGCCGGACGGCCCGAGGAGTCCCTGCACACCTGCCGCGAGGCGATCGAGTTGGCGCGCAGGGCCGGGGACCTGCGACTTCAGTCCGCGTTGCAGGTGCGGCTGGCCGACACGCTCGACAGGCTGGGCGACCCCGCGGCTGCCAGGCTGCACCGGTCCGCAGCCGACAGATTGCTGGGAGATGACCCTGCCGCCTGCGAAATCCGTAGTGATTCCGACTGAGATTATTTGTTTGCAAGGCTAGACAGCGACTCATCCTTCATTAGACTGGCTCCACCACGTCATCTCGTGGTGCATCCCGTTGCGCGTTCTTGTGAGCGGGTATGTATGGAAGTGACCCGAAAAATCCCCTGAGCCAAGGACCGTGATCGACGATGAAGGTCGGCATCCCCCGCGAGGTCAAGAACAACGAGTTCCGGGTCGCCATCACGCCCGCCGGCGTGCATGAGCTGGTCCGCAACGGCCACCAGGTCTTCGTCGAGCAGAACGCCGGTGTCGGCTCCTCGATCACGGACGCGGAGTACGTCTCCGCCGGCGCCGAGATCCTCGGCACCGCCGACGAGGTCTGGGCGACCGCGGACCTCCTGCTGAAGGTCAAGGAGCCGATCGCGGAGGAGTACCACCGCCTCCGCAAGGACCAGACCCTCTTCACCTACCTGCACCTGGCGGCCTCCCGCGAGTGCACGGACGCCCTCCTGGAGTCCGGCACCACCGCCATCGCGTACGAGACGGTCGAGCTCGCCAACCGCGCGCTCCCGCTGCTCGCCCCGATGTCCGAGGTCGCGGGCCGACTGGCCCCGCAGGTCGGCGCCTACCACCTGATGCGCTCGGCCGGCGGCCGCGGCGTCCTGCCCGGCGGCGTCCCCGGCACCCACGCCGGCGAGTGCGTGGTCATCGGCGGCGGCGTCTCCGGCTGGAACGCGGCTCAGATCGCCATCGGCATGGGCTTCCACGTGACCCTGCTCGACAAGGACATCAACAAGCTCCGCGAGGCCGACAAGATCTTCGGTACGAAGATCAAGACGATCGTCTCCAACGCCTTCGAGCTGGAGAAGGCCGTCACCGAGGCCGACCTGGTCATCGGCGCGGTGCTGATCCCGGGTGCGAAGGCCCCGAAGCTGGTCACCAACGAGCTCGTCGCCAAGATGAAGCCCGGAAGTGTCCTTGTCGACATCGCGATCGACCAGGGCGGCTGCTTCGAGGACTCCCGTCCGACCACCCACGCCGAGCCGACCTTCCAGGTCCACAACTCGGTCTTCTACTGCGTCGCCAACATGCCGGGCGCGGTTCCGAACACCTCCACCTACGCCCTGACGAACGCGACCCTGCCGTACATCGTGCAGCTCGCGAACCTCGGCTGGGCCGAGGCGCTGCGCCGCGACGCGGCCCTCGGTCTGGGTCTCAACACCCATGACGGGCAGGTCGTTTACGGCCCCGTCGCCGAGGCCCACGGTCTCCCGACGCTCCCGCTGAGCACGCTGCTCGGCTGAACCGTCAACGACTGACGTCAATCTCACGTATCCGGCCGGACCTTGCTCGCGAGGTCCGGCCGGACGCGTTTTCGGGGCGCGCGTCGAGGGCGCTCAACTCGCCTCGAACGTAACCCTTTAACCCTTTCGCACACCTGCGAAACTTCGCGGCGACAGCTCGTACGCCCTTGACAGAGTGGTGTTCGGTTGCCGACACAACGCGTCGGGTCCGGTGGATTGTGTTGCCGCTGGGCGGTGACACGCCATAGAGTCGCCAACCGTCGGCATGGTGCCACGCTGACCTATCGATAAGTGTCCTGGTCACGTCCGAGGAGGTAAGACGACTTGTGAATGAGTCGACATTTGCTCCTGGGGGTGGTCGAGCAGGAATGCCTGCGCGGGGCCAGGGCCCTGCCGGAATCGAAGCTGTCGGCTCCGTCGCAGTCCGCACCTTCGCAAACCACCAGCACATGACGACGCCCCGAAACAGCATGGACGGCCTAGACGTGAACTCCAGGGCCGGCGACCTGAGCGGCGAAAAGCCCGTGGGTTTCGCCGACTACGAAAACGTGCCCGAAGGGCACTTCTACGACCCCGACGCGGAGTACGAGCCCGACCCCGAGTACGCGGCCACTCTCGCCCCCGACGCTGCCCGTCAGCGCCGTGAGCGGATCGGCCCGACCGGACGGCCGCTGCCGTACTTCCCGATCCCCGGGCCACTGACCGACCACGGTCCGGCGAAGATCATCGCGATGTGCAACCAGAAGGGCGGCGTGGGAAAGACCACGTCGACCATCAACCTGGGTGCCGCGCTCGCCGAGTACGGGCGCCGCGTGCTGCTCGTCGACTTCGACCCCCAGGGCGCGCTGTCCGTGGGTCTCGGCGTGAACCCGATGGAACTCGACCTGACGGTCTACAACCTGCTCATGGAGCGGGGCATGTCGGCCGACGAGGTGCTGCTGAAGACGGCGGTCCCCAACATGGACCTGCTGCCGAGCAACATCGACCTGTCCGCCGCCGAGGTGCAGCTGGTCAGCGAGGTCGCGCGCGAGTCCACCCTGCAGCGGGCCCTCAAGCCCCTGATGGCCGACTACGACTACATCGTGATCGACTGTCAGCCCTCGCTCGGTCTGCTGACCGTGAACGCCCTGACGGCGGCTCACAAGGTGATCGTCCCCCTGGAGTGCGAGTTCTTCGCGCTGCGCGGTGTGGCGCTGCTGACCGAGACCATCGAGAAGGTGCAGGAGCGGCTCAACCCGGAGCTGGAACTCGACGGCATCCTCGCCACGATGTACGACTCCCGGACGGTGCACAGCCGTGAGGTGCTGGCGCGCGTCGTCGAGGCATTCGACGACCACGTCTACCACACGGTCATCGGCCGGACGGTGCGCTTCCCGGAGACCACGGTCGCCGGTGAACCGATCACCACGTACGCCTCCAACTCCGTGGGCGCCGCCGCCTACCGCCAGCTGGCCAGGGAGGTGCTCGCCCGGTGTCCCGCCGAGTGAGTCTGCCCGGAGCCGACGAACTGTTCCGTACGACCGGGGGGATGGCACTGCAGTCGTCCTCGCCGCGGCGGGGCGTCGAGGAGTCCGCGGGCGGCTCGGCGCAGTCGGAACACTCGGCGAACCCGGCGGAGGGCACGACGGAGGGGCGCGGCCGGGAAACCGGCGAACCGGCGGTGGGCGCGCAGCGCAGGCCGCAGGAAGGTTCTGCCACCACCGCCGCCGGGGCGTCCGCGCCCCGGCGCGGCAAGGGGCAGGGCCGGGGCGCGAACCGGCGGCCGAGCGGGCGCGAGCGGCACGACGAGAAGATCACGGTCTACGTCTCCGCGGAGGAGCTCATGGACCTGGAGCACGCGCGCCTGGTGCTGCGCGGGGAGCACGGCCTCGCCGTGGACCGCGGCCGCATCGTCCGCGAGGCGGTCGCCGTGGTCCTCGCGGACCTGGAGTCCCGGGGCGACGCGAGCATCCTCGTACGAAGACTGCGCGGGCGCTGACCGGCGCCTGACGCCAGGGCGAGGGCCGGCCCGCTAACGTCGCCTCGGCGGCACCGTCGTGCCGGCCCGTCCGTACCGCCCTCGCACCACCCTGGACCTCGATTGCGCCCTCCCGCCGAACCCGACCCACCCGCCCGCCGCCGGTTGGGCCGCGGCCCGGGCGCCCCCGACGCGGGGGAACACGGGCCGGGAGGCCGGGAGCCGGCCCCCGTACCGCCGGAGACGCCGCCCCTCCCGTCCGAGACGCCGGCCCGGATCCCGTCCGAAGCGCCGGCGCGGATGCCCTCCGAGACGCCCACAGGGCTCCCGGAGGCCCCCGAAGCCCCCTCGATGACCCAGGAGGCCCCCGAGGCCGCAGAGGCGCCCACGGGGCCTCCTGGGGCCCTCCGGGGGGTGGGTGAGGTTCCCGTCGGCGCGCCCGCCGACACCGGGGACGGGCGGTTCACGCTCCGGCTGGCGAACTTCGAGGGCCCCTTCGACCTGCTGCTCCAGTTGATCTCGCGGCACAAACTCGATGTGACCGAGGTCGCGCTGTCCCGGGTCACCGACGAGTTCATGGCGCACATCCGGGCCATGGGACCCGACTGGGACCTCGACCAGACCACCGAGTTCCTCGTCGTGGCCGCCACCCTCCTCGACCTGAAGGCCGCCCGGCTGCTGCCCGCCGCCGAGGTGGAGGACGAGGCCGACCTGGCGCTGTTGGAAGCACGGGACCTGCTCTTCGCCCGGCTCCTCCAGTACCGGGCGTACAAGCGGATCGCGGAGATCTTCGAGCACCGGGCCGAGGACGAGGGCCTGCGGTACCCGCGCACCGTCGGACTGGAGCCGCACATCGCGGAACTGCTGCCCGACGTGGTGATCAGCATCGGCGCGGAGGGGTTCGCCCGGCTGGCCGTGCAGGCCATGCGGCCCAGGGCGGCGCCCCAGGTCTACGTGGACCACATCCACGCCCCGCTCGTCAGCGTCCGCGAACAGGCCGCCCTGGTCGTCGCGCTGCTCAAGGCCCGCGGGGAGGCCACCTTCGCGGAACTCACGCAGGACGCCCCGGACACCCTGACCGTCGTGGCGCGCTTCCTGGCCCTGCTGGAGCTGTACCGGGAGAAGGCCGTGGTCCTCGACCAGGAGGAGGCCCTGCGCACGCTCACCGTGCGCTGGAGCGGCGGGGACGGCGACGGGATGCCGACGGTGACGGACGAGTTCGATCAGATCGTGGAGGCCAAGGAATGACCGAGCCGGCGGAGCTCGCCCTCAAGGGCGCCCTGGAGGCCGTCCTCATGGTCGTCGACGAACCCGCGACCGAGGAACACCTCGCCAAGGTGTTGGACCGGACCCCGCGCGAGGTCGCCGTCGCCCTGCGGGAACTGGCCGACGAGTACACCGCCCAGGAACGGGGTTTCGAGCTGCGCCCGGTCGCCGGCGGGTGGCGGTTCTACAGTCGCGCGGCCTTCGCGACGGCGGTGGAGGCCTTCGTCCTGGACGGCCGGCAGGCCCGGCTCACCCAGGCGGCACTGGAGACCCTCGCGGTCGTCGCGTACCGCCAGCCGGTCAGCCGATCAAGGGTCTCGGCGGTCCGCGGAGTCAACTGCGACGGGGTCATGCGGACCCTCCTGCAGCGGGGTCTGGTGGCCGAGGCGGGGACGGAACCCGAAACAGGTGCGATCCTGTACAGGACGACGAACTACTTTCTGGAGCGGATGGGCCTGCGTGGCCTGGACGAGCTTCCGGAGCTCGCGCCCTTCCTCCCCGAGGCGGACGCGATCGAAGCCGAGACGCAAGAGGGTGTTCCGTCGTTCGATCCGGACGCACCTGATGCACCGGACTACTTTGAAGACGACAAGACGACGGAACTTTGATGCGAAGCAGTAACGGCAACGGTGGCGGCAACAGGAACAGCGGCGGCGGCGGTGGCGGCGGGCGTGGCAACGACCGCGGCGGCTCCTCCTCCGGCGGCGGTGGCTACCGCGGTGGCGGCTCCGGCGGTGGCAGCGGCTCCGGCGGCGGCTCCCGCGGCGGCTCCTCCGGCGGTGGCGGTGGCTACCGGGGCGGTGGCTCCGGCGGTTCGTCCGGCGGTGGCGGTGGCTACCGCGGTGGCGGCTCCGGCGGTTCGTCCGGCGGCTCCGGCGGTGGCGGTGGCTACCGGGGCGGCGGCTCCGGCGGCTCCTCCGGTGGCGGCGGCTACCGAGGCGGCGGCTCGGGCGGTGGCAGCGGCTCCGGCGGCGGCTACCGAGGCGGCGGCTCCGGTGCCGGCGCCTCGCGCGACCGTGACCGCGACCAGGCCCCCCAGCGTCCCCGCAACCCCCGCCCCGAGGAGCGTCGCTACGACGTGGGCCCCGAGGGTGAGCGCAACGGCCGCGGCGGCGCCAAGGCGGGCGGCGGCGGTGCCCGCGGCGCGGCCGACGGCAACCGTGGTGGTGCTCGCGGCGACTCCGCCCGAGGTGGCGCCAAGGGCGGCCCCCGTACCTCCCGGACCCCCGGCATCGGTGGAGCCGGCGGCCCGCGCAGCGGCCCCGGCAGCCGCAGCGGCCAGTCGCGCCCCCGCGAGCTGGACGCGCGGATCGAGGAGCGCGTGCGCGACCGGTACGCCGACAAGCCCGTGATCAAGACCCCGAAGACCTTCCCGGGTGCCGAGGAGGAGGGGGAGCGTCTGCAGAAGGTGCTCGCCCGCGCCGGCATGGGTTCGCGCCGTGCGTGCGAGGAGCTCATCGAGCAGGCCCGCGTCGAGGTCAACGGCGAGATCGTGCTGGAGCAGGGCAAGCGCGTTCAGCCGAAGGACGAGATCAAGGTGGACGGCCTGACCGTCGCCACCCAGTCGTACCTGTTCTTCGCGCTGAACAAGCCGGCCGGCGTCGTCTCCACCATGGAGGACCCCGACGGCCGCCAGTGCCTCGGCGACTACGTCACCAACCGTGAGACCCGTCTCTTCCACGTCGGTCGGCTCGACACCGAGACCGAGGGCATCATCCTGCTCACCAACCACGGCGAGCTGGCCCACCGTCTGACGCACCCGAAGTACGGCGTGAAGAAGACCTACGTCGCGGCCATCACCGGCCCGCTGCCCCGCGAGATCGGCAAGCGCCTCAAGGACGGCATCGAGCTGGAGGACGGCTACGCCCGCGCCGACCACTTCCGCGTCCTCGACCAGCTCGGCAAGAACTACCTGGTCGAGGTGACCCTCCACGAGGGCCGCAAGCACATCGTCCGCCGCATGATGGCGGAGGCCGGCTTCCCCGTCGAGAAGCTCGTCCGGACCTCCTTCGGCCCGATCGAACTCGGTGACCAGAAGTCCGGCTGGCTGCGCCGCCTGACCAACACCGAGGTCGGCATGCTCATGCGCGAGGTCGGTCTGTAGGACCCTCGCGCGGGGTCACCCGACCCCTCGCACGACCGCGCCCCGTCCGTCGGGGCCGAAAAGCCCGCGGTGCCCTTCGGCACCGCGGGCTTTTTGCTTGCCCGCACGCCCGATCATGTTTATAGTCAACCTGACTATTAAAGAAACGAGGGTCCCCATGGGCTGGCAGACGAGTTGGACCGAGATCCTGGCGGCCGCCACCGGCGCCCTGTGCGTCTGGCTGGTGGCGCGGCAGCACATCGCCAACTGGCCCATCGGGATCGCGAACAACCTCTTCTTCATCGTGCTCTTCGCCCAGGCCGGTCTCTACGCCGACGCCGGGCTCCAGATCGTCTTCATCGCCCTCGCCGCGTACGGGTGGTGGTCCTGGACCCACGGGGGTGGACCAGGAACCGCCGCGACCCTGCCGGTGCGCCGGACCACGGGCACCGAATGGGCCGCCCTGGCCGCGGCGGGGGCGGTGGGGATGCTCGCCCTCACCCTGCTGCTGGACCGCGCCACCGACTCCACCGTCCCCCTCTGGGACGCGGTGGCCGTCGGGCTCTCCCTCATGGCCACCTACGGGCAGTGCCGCAAGCTCCTGGAGTCCTGGTGGCTGTGGATCGCCACCGACCTCGTCTCCATCCCGCTGTACGTCCACAAGGACCTGTACGTGACGGCCGTGCTGTACGTCGTCTTCCTGGCCCTGTGCGTGGCCGGACTGATCGACTGGCGCCGCGCCCTCGCCGCGACCGGGGGGACCGGCGGGACCGAGGGCACCCGCGGGCTGAAGACGGCGGCGACGGCATGAGGCGCCACCGCCACGGGCTGGTGCTCGGCAAGTTCTACCCGCCCCACACCGGCCACCACCACCTGGTGCGCACCGCCCAGGACCAGTGCGAACGACTGACCGTGCTGGTGTGCGCGGCCTCCGTCGAATCGGTGCCGCTCGCCGACCGGGTCGCCTGGATGCGCGAGGCCCACCCCGGTGCCCACGTCGTCGGCGCGGTCGACGACATCCCGGTCGACCTGCACGACCCGGCGATCTGGGACGCGCACATGGCGATCTTCCGCGCCGCCGTGCCCGGCCGGGTCGACGCCGTCTTCACCTCGGAGGCGTACGGGACGGAACTCGCGCGCCGCTTCGGCGCCCAGGAGGTCTGCGTGGACCCGGACCGCTCCCTCTTCCCGGTGTCGGGTACGGCCGTCCGCGCGGACCCCGCCGCCTGCTGGGAGTTCCTGGGCCCCGCCGTACGGGCCGCCCTGACCCGGCGCGTGGTCGTCCTCGGCGCCGAGTCCACGGGCACGACCACGCTCTCGCGCGACCTCGCGGCCCACTACCGCCGCCGCGGCGGGGTCTGGGCCAAGACGGGCTGGGTCGCCGAGTACGGGCGCCGGTACAGCGAGGAGAAGCTGGCGGCGGCGCGGTCGACCGACCCGGCGGCCTCCTGGTCCGAGGTGTCCTTCGCCTCGGAGGAGTTCCCGGTGATCGCGCGCCGCCAGGACGCCGAGGAGGAACAGGCCGCCCGACTCGGCTCACCTGTGCTCTTCTGCGATACGGACTCCTTCGCCACCGGCATCTGGTACGAGCGGTACATGGGCGGCCGCAACGAGGAGGTCGAGGAGATCGCCTCCCGCACCCGCCGTGACCTGTACCTGCTGACCGACGACGTCGGCGTGCCCTTCGAGGACGACGGGCTGCGCGACGGACCTCAGCTCAGACCGTGGATGACCGGACGCTTCCGGGAGGAACTCACCGACACGCGGAGGCGCTTCCTGCTCATGGGCGGGGACCGGGAGGCACGGCTGACCGCGGCCGTGGCCGCCGTCGACGGACTGCTCGCCGAGGGATGGCACTTCACGGACCCGCTGCCCGAGAACGTACGGGTGGAGAACGGATGACCACCGGATACGATCCCCACGCCTTCGAACCGTTCGCGGTGACCGTCGACCTCGCCGTCTTCACCGTCCGCGCCGGCGACCTGCACGTGCTGCTGATCCGGCGCGGACAGGAGCCGTACGCGGGCGCCTGGGCCCTGCCCGGCGGTTTCATCCTGCCCCGCGAGTCCGCCGAGAGCGCCGCACGCCGCGAACTCGCCGAGGAGACCGGCCTGTCCGACGCCGTGGTCGCCGCCCTGCACCTGGAACAACTGCGGACCTACAGCGAACCCGACCGCGACCCCCGCATGCGGGTGGTCTCGGTCGCCTTCACCGCGCTGGTCCCGGACATGCCGGAGCCGGCCGCGGAAGGCGGCGGCGACGCCGACCGGGCCCGCTGGGTGCCCGTGGGCGAGGCCGCCGGACTGGCCTTCGACCACGCGGTCATCCTCGACGACGCGCGCGAGCGGATCGGTTCGAAGCTGGAGTACAGCTGCCTGGCCACCGCCTTCTGCCCGCCCGAGTTCACCCTCGGCGAGCTCCAGGCCGTCTACGAGACCGTCTGGGACACCGCCCTGGACCGCCCCAACTTCCGCCGCAAGGTCCTCGCCACCCCCGGCTTCGTCGAGGCCGTGGCGGGAGCCGCCCGACTGACCGGCGGGCGCGGCAAACCGGCCGCGCTCTACCGCTCCGGGCCCGCGACGGCCCTGCACCCGCCCCTGCTCCGCCCCTCGGAAGGACACGCACGATGACCGTGACGACGAAGAAGCGCGCGGCGACCGGGGCCCTGCTCGGCCTCGCCCTGGGCGACGCCCTCGGCTTCCCGACGGAGTTCAACGACGTCCCGTCGATCCTCTCCAAGACCGGACCCTGGCGGCAGATGTCCCTGCCCCGCCCGGCGATCGTCACCGACGACACCCAGATGACGCTCGCCCTGGCCCGAGGCATGCGCACCGCGGGGGAGCGGGGCCGGATAGGACCGCTGCGGCTGACCCGACCCGTCCGGGAGGAGTTCGTCGAGTGGTACCACTCGCCGGAGAACAACCGGGCCCCGGGCAACACCTGCCTGCGCGCCTGCCGGCTCCTCGACCAGCCCGAGCGGGACTGGCGCGACGCCAGCCAGATCGGCTCCAAGGGCTGCGGCGCGAACATGCGGGTGGCCCCCGTGGGCCTGGTGCCCGGCTGGACCGAGGAGGAGCGGGCCGGCGCGGCCCAGCTCCAGTCCGCCCTGACGCACGGCCACCCGACGGCCCTCGCCGCCTCCGACCTGACGGCCAGGGCCGTGTACCTGCTCGCACGGGGCACCGAGGTCACGGGCCTGGTCGGGCAGTTGCGCTCGTACGCCCTGGAGAACCGCACCCGCTACCACGAGCACTGGCTGGGCGACCTGTGGATGCGCAGCACCTCCGACGCCACGGAGCGGTCCTTCATCGCCCGGGGCTGGGACGAATGCCTGGGCGTCCTGGACCGGCTCGCGGACGCCCTGAGGTCGCCCTCCCCGGAAACCGACCCCTGCCTGACCACGGGCGACGGCTGGATCGCGGAGGAGGCCTTCGCCACGGCCCTGCACTGCTTCCTGCTCTTCCCCGAGGAGCCGCTGACCGCCCTGCGCCGGGCCGCCTGCACCAAGGGCGACTCCGACTCCATCGCCTGCCTGGCCGGCGCCTTCGCCGGCGCCCACCTCGGCGCGGACGTCTGGCCCCGGGACTGGGAGGGCCGCATCGAGTACCGCGACGAGCTCCTGGCCCTCGGAGCCCTCTGGGACGCCTGACCCCTGTGACCCGAGCCGGCCTCAGGCGGTCACGGCCGCCGAGAGCCGGCGGGCACGGGTCAGGAAGTCCTCCACACGGGCGTGGTCCGGCTCCGCCGGCAGGGGACTGCCGGCGAGGGCCGCCTCCGCCTCCCCGGTGAGGCGGGACATCCAGGCGTCCACCTCCGCCCAGCCCAGCTCACCGCGCCGCACCGCCAGCAGGCGCTCCCGGTCGGCGCCGGCGTCGATCTCCAGGCGGCCCGTGCGCAGCAGGTCGCGACAGGACCCGAGCAGGCGCAGCAGGTGCATGGCGTGCTTCCAGCGCGGCGCGCCGTGGTTGCGCACGTCCGCGAGGAGCCTGCCGTGCTGGCCGGCCGCGTAGCCGGTGAACGTGAGGTGGGCCCGGCGGGAGAGGAAGGCCCCGCGCAGGGAGAGGAGTTCCTCGCCGACCGGGGTGATCCGCTCCACCAGCGGGGAGTGCAGGCACTCCAGGATGTTCGGGTTGGCCCGCAGCGCCAGTTCGCAGAAGCGTTCCAGCTCCCAGGAGAACTCCTCGTCCCGCGGCCCGTCCACGTGCGTGGGGGGCTTCTCGAAGCGCCAGAACAGCGGCGTGGGGGCGAGGTAGACACCGCGCACGTCGGTGTCGCTCGCCTCCGTCGCCAGCCCGAACGCGCGGGAGCCCATCACGCAGGAGTAGACGGTGTGGTCCCGGACGAGGGTGAGGTCGTTCATCCCGGGAGGGTAGGCGGACGCCCCCGCGCTACGCGAGGGAGATTTCACCGCCCGGGGACACGACGATCTTCTTCTCGGCGAGACCGGTGGCGGCCGGCCCCTTGGCCACCGCGCCGTCCGTGATCTCGAACTTGCTGCCGTGGCAGGGGCAGTCGATGCTGCCGTTCTCGACCTTGTTCACCAGGCACCCCTGGTGGGGGCAGACGGCGGTGAAGCAGCGGAACGACCCGGCCGTCGGCTGGGTCACCACGAGTTTCTGCTCCTTGAGCACGGTGCCGCCGCCGACCGGTACGGCCGAGGACTTCACCAGCGCGGCGCCCCCGGCCGAGGACCCGGGAGAGGACCCGGCGTCCCGTGGGGTCGACCCGGTACCCGCCTCGCTCGCGGGCTTCTCGGAGGACGAGCCGCACGCCGCGAGGGCACCGCCCGTCAGGGCCACCGCCCCTGCCGCCAGTACGGTGCGCCGGGCGGTCCGTGTGGGGTCGCTCATGACTGTCTCCTCGCTGTGTGGCCAGGCTGGGCGAGCAGCATCCTGGTCTGCGGCGGGCCTCAGGAGAAGTCCGCCGCGCCAGGCTCTTCGCTGCCGTGCGGCGCGCGTCGGTCGCCCGACTGCCACGGTTCCCATGTGGCAGGAGTGCCGGGTGTGCGCACCACCTCCCACACGCGTACCACCGCACCCCGGTTCAACGGGCCGTGGACGTGGGGGTAGAGGCCGCCGGATTCACCCTCCCGGCGGACCTCGGAGGTCAACGCCCCCTCGTCCAGCTCCACGGTCAGCAGGGTGCCGGGGGTGTCCCGGTAGTACGCCTCGGTGATCGCGAGAGCCGTCGCGCGGTCCGCCGAACAGTGCACGAAACCCTCGGAATCGAGCGAGGCGGGGGCGTACGGGAGCTCGGGCGCGGCCGTCCAGTCGGTGAGCGCGACGATGTGGAAGATCATGCCGATCGTTCTACCCCAGGCGCTCCGGGGCGGTTCGGGGGACCGTGCGCCAAGTGGCGTCATGGGGTGATCCAGGTGAGATTGTCCCTATCTCGACGCCGGAGGCGCCGTACGCGCGCGGACCGGTCCCTCTCCGAAAGGCATGACGATGGCGGGTAACGACCTCGGCTCTCTCCTGGGCTCGCTTCTCGGCGGCAGCGGCAGCGGCGGCAGTGGCGGCCAGGCGGGTGGCGGTGGCGGCGGCAACATCCTCGGCGCCCTGCTCGGCGCGCTCACCGGCGGTGGCGGTGGCGGTGGCGCCCAGGCGGCCGGAGGCGGCGGCAACCCGCTCGGCGGGCTGATGGACATGCTGTCCAAGTCCGGCCTCGTCGACCAGGCCCAGTCGTGGGTCGGCACCGGCGAGAACAAGGCCGTCACCGGCGCGCAGATCGCCGAGGCCCTGCCGAACGAGACCCTGCAGAAGGTGGCCGAGCAGACGGGCGTCAGCCCCGAGCACGCCGCCGACCAGATCGCGCAGTCCCTGCCCCGGGCCGTGGACAAGCTGACCCCCGACGGATCGCTGCCCTCGGGATCGCTGGAGGACATCATCAGGCAGCAGAAGCTCTAAGCCCTGTCGTCAAGGTCTCGCCTGGCCCGCGGCGCCCGGTACCGCACCTCGCCGCGTTGTCGGGGCACCCGAGTACGTCCGGTACACGGGCGCCGCTGCGCCTCGCGATGCACGGCACCGGACACCGCGGGCCCTACCGGCGCCACTTTGACGACAGGACCCGGGCCCCGCCGCGAGGGCCCGGCGGTCGTCCCACGGGTCGGCCACCGGGCCCTCGCGCCGCGCGCGCCGGCTACCCTGAGTCAGGCCCGCCGTCACGCGATCATCCTGGAGCAGCTCGTGAGAACCGCCGTCGTCATCGGAACCGGACTGATCGGCACCTCCGCGGCGCTCGCCCTGACCGCCCGCGGCATCACCGTGCACCTCGTCGACCACGACCCGGCGCAGGCGCGCACGGCCGCCGCCCTGGGCGCCGGCACGGACGAGGCACCGGAACACAAGGTGGACCTGGCGATCGTGGCCGTCCCGCCCGCCCACGTCGCGACGGCGCTGGCCGACGCGATCGGCCGCGACCTGGCCCGCGCCTACGTGGACGTGGCCAGCGTCAAGGGCGGCCCGCGACGGGAACTCACGGCGATGGGCGTGGACGCGGGCACCTACATCGGAACGCACCCGATGGCCGGCAAGGAGCGGTCCGGGCCGCTCGCGGCGACGGCCGACCTGTTCGAGGGTCGCCCGTGGGTGCTGACACCGACCCGGGACACCGACCACGAGGTGCTGAACCTCGCGCTGGAACTGGTGGCGCTGTGCCGGGCCGTCCCGGTGGTGATGGACGCGGACGCCCACGACCGCGCGGTGGCCCTGGTCTCGCACACCCCCCAACTGGTGTCGAGCATGGTGGCGGCCCGACTGGAGGAGGCCGACGAGACGGCCGTGCGACTGTGCGGGCAGGGCATCCGGGACGTGACGCGGATCGCGGCTTCGGACCCGCGGATGTGGGTGGAGATCCTCTCCGCGAACCCGGGCCCGGTCGCCGACGTCCTGGCCGGGATCGCCGCCGACCTGGAGGAGACGGTGGAGGCCCTGCGCGGCCTCCAGTCGGCCGACGAGGCCAAGCGCCGGGGCGGGGCCGCCGGCATCGAGGACGTGCTCAGGCGGGGCAACGCGGGCCGGGTCCGGGTCCCGGGCAAGCACGGCGCGGCGCCGATGGCGTACGAGACGGTCGGGGTGTTCATCAGCGACAAGCCGGGCGAACTGGCACGGATCTTCGCCGACGCCGGCCGGGCCGGCGTGAACATCGAGGACGTGCGGATCGAGCACGCGACGGGACAGCAGGCCGGTCTCGTACAGCTGATGGTGGAACCCCGCGCGGTGGCGCCCCTGGAGGCCGAACTGCGCGAGCGCGGCTGGGCGCTGCGCCAGCAGTAACCCGCGGGCTCGCGGCCGGGTACCGCCCCGGTACCCGGCCGCGACCCCGTATTCCCGCCGGTCACGGCCCCTGCCGGGCGTCGACGCGGGCCCGTCCCTCCCGGGCGGGACGGGGAGCGGCCAGGGCCCGGTAACCTGGGGAGGGGCGCTATTGGCGCGCCCGGACACGTACGCGCAACCAGGAAGGTGCCCGCACCGTGGAATCCGCAGCTCCGTCCGCCGTGATCGTCGCCATCGACGGTCCCTCCGGCACGGGCAAGTCCAGCACCTCCAAGGCCGTGGCCGCCAAGCTCGGGCTGCGCTACCTGGACACCGGTGCCCAGTACCGGGCCATCACCTGGTGGATGATCACCAACGGCGTCGACATCGACGACCCGCAGGCCATCGCCCTCGCCGCGGACAAGCCCGCCATCGTGTCCGGCACCGACCCGTCCGCGCCCACCATCACCGTCGACGGACTGGACGCCTCCGGCCCCATCCGCACCCGGGACGTCACCTCCAAGGTCAGCGCTGTCAGCGCCGTCCCCGAGGTGCGCGCCCTGATCACCCGACTCCAGCGCTCGATCGCGGCCGACGCCGCCGAGAGCGCGGAGGGCATCGTCGTGGAAGGCCGCGACATCGGCACCACGGTCCTGCCCGACGCCGACCTCAAGGTCTTCCTGACCGCCTCGGCCGAGGCCCGCGCCGCCCGCCGCAGCGGCGAGCTGCGCGGCAAGGAGGCCGCGGACCTCGCGGCCACCAGGGAAGCCCTGATCAAGCGGGACGCGGCCGACTCCGGCCGGAAGACCTCCCCGCTGGCCAAGGCCGACGACGCGGTCGAGGTGGACACCACCGAGCTCACGCTCGACCAGGTCATCGAATGCGTGGTGACGCTGGTCGCGGAGCGGCAGAGCGCGGCCGAGGACACCGGGGAGCGGGCGGGTCGCCAGTGAGCGCAGCGCCCTCCCTCAAGGGTGCGGCGGTCGGCCGGAGGATCGGCATCGGGCTGATGTACGGGCTGTGGAAGCCGCGCGTACTGGGAGCCTGGAAGGTGCCCGCGAAGGGCCCCGTCATCCTCGCCGTGAACCACTCCCACAACATAGACGGCCCCATGGTGATGGGGACCGCGCCGAGACCGCTGCACTTCCTGATCAAGAAGGAAGCGTACGTGGGTCCCCTCGGCCCGTTCCTCGACGGCATCGGGCAGGTGAAGGTCGACCGCGCCGGCGCCGACCGCACCGCCATCGGCCGCGCCCTCGGCGTGCTCGACAACGGCGGCGCCCTGGGGATCTTCCCCGAGGGCACCCGGGGCGAGGGCGACTTCGCCTCGCTCCGCGCCGGCCTCGCCTACTTCGCGGTGCGCAGCGGCGCCCCCGTCGTACCCGTCGCCGTGCTCGGCAGCACCGAGAGCCGCGGCCGACTCGTGAAGGGCCTGCCGGCCCTCAAGAGCCGGGTCGACGTGGTCTTCGGCTCCGCCTTCGACGCCGGGGACGGCACGGGCCGTCGCACACGCACCGCCTTGGACGAGGCCACCGTACGCATCCAGGACCGGCTGACCGCCCACCTGGCCGACGCCAAGCGCCTCACCGGGCGCTGAGTGAGACTTGACCCAGTAGTGGAACCGCGCCGCGCGGGCACCACCGATCACCACGAACGACGAGGAACGGACTTCATGAACGACCAGCACGACCACGGAGCACTTGGCGACGCCGAGTACGCGGAGTTCATGGAGCTCGCCGCGGAAGAGGGCTTCGACGTCGAGGACGTCGAAGGCGCCCTGCAGGAGGCGGGCCACGGCCCGCTGCCCGTCCTCGCCGTCGTCGGCCGGCCGAACGTCGGCAAGTCGACCCTGGTGAACCGCATCATCGGCCGCCGCGAGGCCGTCGTCGAAGACAAGCCCGGCGTCACCCGCGACCGCGTCACCTACGAGGCCGAATGGGCCGGCCGCCGCTTCAAGGTCGTCGACACCGGCGGCTGGGAGCAGGACGTCCTCGGCATCGACGCCGCCGTCGCCGCCCAGGCCGAGTACGCCATCGAGAGCGCCGACGCGGTCGTCTTCGTCGTGGACGCCAAGGTCGGCGCCACCGACACCGACGAGGCCGTCGTCAGGCTGCTGCGCCGGGCCGGCAAGCCCGTCGTGCTCTGCGCCAACAAGGTCGACGGCCTGAGCGGCGAGTCCGACGCGGCGTCCCTGTGGTCGCTGGGCCTCGGCCTGCCGCACCCGGTCTCCTCCCTGCACGGCCGCGGCACGGGCGACATGCTCGACGCGGTACTGGAGGCCCTCCCCGAGGCCCCCGCGCAGACCTTCGGCACCCCCATCGGCGGCCCCCGCCGCATCGCGCTGATCGGCCGCCCCAACGTCGGCAAGTCCTCGCTCCTGAACAAGGTCGCGAAGGAGGACCGCGTCGTCGTCAACGAACTGGCCGGCACCACCCGCGACCCGGTCGACGAGCTGATCCAACTCGGCGGGGTCACCTGGAAGTTCGTGGACACCGCGGGCATCCGCAAGAAGGTCCACCTCCAGCAGGGCGCCGACTACTACGCCTCGCTGCGCACGGCCGCCGCCGTGGAGAAGGCGGAGGTCGCGGTCATCCTGATCGACTCGACCGAGACCATCAGCGTCCAGGACCAGCGCATCATCACCATGGCCGTCGAGGCGGGCCGCGCGGTCGTGATCGCGTACAACAAGTGGGACGAGCTCGACGAGGAGCGCCGCTACTACCTCGAGCGCGAGATCGAGACCGAGATGCAGCAGGTCGCCTGGGCGCCCCGCGTCAACGTCTCGGCGCTCACCGGCCGCCACATGGAGAAGCTGGTCCCGGCGATCGAGACCGCGCTGGCGGGCTGGGAGACGCGCGTCCCCACCGGTCGGCTGAACGCGTTCCTCGGCGAGGTCGTCGCCGCCCACCCGCACCCGATCCGCGGCGGCAAGCAGCCCCGCATCCTGTTCGGGACCCAGGCGGGAAGCAAGCCGCCGCGCTTCGTCCTCTTCGCCTCCGGCTTCCTGGAGCACGGCTACCGCCGTTTCATCGAGCGCCGGTTGCGCGAGGAGTTCGGTTTCGAGGGCACCCCGATCCACCTTTCGGTGCGGGTGCGCGAGAAGCGCGGCGCGCAGTACAAGAAGAAGAAGTAAGGCGTACGCGCCGACGTGCCGCCGGGGTCAGTAGCCCCGGCGCGGAGCGGGCGGCAGGGCCGCCGGGACGTGTTGCATCCCGGTCTGGTGCTGTCGCCCGTTGGCGTATCCCTGTCCCTGTCCCTGACCGGAGCCGGCGGAGTGGGCGTACGAGGGCAGCGGGGCCGGGACGTAAGGGGCGGGTTGCCAGGCCTCCACCGGCTGCCAGGAGGGCGTGCTCCAGGCCGCCGCGTACGAACCGCCCCCCGCCCCGGCCCCGCCGTGGCCGCCCCCGTAGGAGAAGGCCGTGAAACCGAGGTCCTCCTCGCCCGTACGGTCACCCGGCAGGGTCCGGAAGGCGCGCAGGTACTCCGAGTACAACGTGTCGTAGATCGGGGTGTGCGAGGCGACCGGGGCGATGTCCCGATCCCGGGACGGGCGCATCGGGGGGACGGTGCTCGGATGGGACGGGGCGCGGGAGACGTCGTGTGAATGCACGTATCAGCCAACGAACCCGGGGCCCTGCGGATGCGGGGTGAACGGGGAGAAAACGCAGATCGCCGGGGGTGCGCGGGACGGACCGCGCACCCCCGGCGCATGCGGTCCGGCCCCTTCGGCGGGGGCGGGCGACCGTTTCGGCGGGGTGTGAGGGACGAGCGGGAAGGGCGAGGGGATCAGGCGCCCGGGGTACCGGCCAGGGGCATCGAGGCGGCGACCAGCTGCCCGTTGGCGGCGGCCTTGTCGAGGGCGTCGCGGAGCAGGTCCTCGCGGGGCTGCTGGCCGATGGAACCGACCGGAGCCGCGTAGATGAGCACGCGCTGGGTCTTGTTGACGGCGGCTCGCCAGCCGTCGGTCACGGACAGCGCCTGGTGCGCCTGCCACCAGTGGATCGGGCTGCCGCCGGCCGGACCGGGCTGGAGGACGGCGTGCAGCTGTCCCGCGGCGAGGAGGACCGACCAGCCGGCCAGCGGTGAGGGGAGCTGCTTGGTGTCGGTGACCGGGATGAAGCCCTGCTCGATGAGGAGCGGCAGGAAGTCGTCGCCGGGGCCGGTGGTGCCGGGACGGGCGATCGGGGCGGTGGGCTCGACGACCAGCGCGGGGTGCAGCTCGTTGTCGATCAGGACCAGGCCGCTGGTGATGCCGAGGACGGCCTGACCGCCGGGCACGGACTGGGGGGCGCCGTCGGGGGCGACCGGGGAGGGGGCGGGTGCCGGACTGTCGCCGGTGATGCTGGCGACGGCGCCCTGGAGCTGGGCCTCGGGTACGGAGACCACCTGGGAGGGGATGCAGGTGGCGTGGGCGAAGGCGAGGACGGCGGTCTCCTCGCCGACGAACAGCACGGTGCTGGTGCGGTCGCTCTCGGGGTTGCCGGGGGTGCGGCAGGAAGTGCAGTCGTAACTGCCCGGCGCGTCGTCGCCGACGAGCAGCCTGTCGGCTTCTTCGTCACCGATCTCGGCACGTACCTCATCACTGACGTCGAGCATGCGCGGCACGGGGTGACTCCTCGGACTAGGCGAGCGGGGGCCGGGGGGGTCCCGGCTCGCCGGGCACAACGCAGCAGCGGCGGGCTGGGTCACGCCGTTTGAGGGAACGGAATCGAACCGGCCACCCGGGAGGGTGAACGGCCCGACCGGGGCTTTGTTTTCGTGCCAACTCTTTTCTGTTTGTGCTCAGTTGTCGGTCGCTGTCGGCTGGTTCGCGGGACACCGGGGGCGGCCGTCCGGGTGGGCGCCGGGGCGGTCGCGTGGCGGTCCGTGAGGTCGCGGGCGGCCCGCGTAGCGTGACCCGATGCCCAACCTCCGGATCCGGTGGGTCGCCTCCGCGACCGCGGTCGTCGCCGCGCTGGTGTTCGTCCCCCCGTCCCGCGCCGCCGCGGCTCCCCCGCCCCCCGCCCCCGGCCCCGCGGGTGCGGCGCATCCCGGTTCCCCCGGGGTGCTGGGGAACGGTCCGGGGGATTGCGGGCCGGGTGGCGAGTGGCCCTGGGACTGCGTGGCCGACTGCGAGAGCAGCGGGCGTTGGGCGGTCAACACGGGCAACGGGTTCTACGGCGGGCTCCAGTTCCGGCAGCCGACCTGGGAGGAGCACGGGGGGCTGCTCTTCGCGCCGAGGGCGGACCTGGCGACCAGGGAACAGCAGATCCGGGTCGCCGAGGGCGTGCTCGGCACCCAGGGGTGGGAGGCCTGGCCGGTGTGCTCGAAGCGGTACGGGCTGACCGGGCGCACGCACGTGGTGCGGGCGGGGGAGTCGCTGTACTCGATCGCGCGCGAGCACCGGGTGCGCGGCGGTTGGCAGGCGCTGTACGAGGCGAACCGGGCCCTGATCGGTCCGAACACGCGGGCGCTGGTGGTCGGCACCCGGCTGATCCTCCCGGCCCCGCGACCGGCGCACACGGCGCCGCTCCCCGCGCGGCTCGGACCCGCCGGCAAGCCGCCGACCCCGTCCGCCGGGGCGGCTCCCGCGGTCGGCGCGCCCGCGCCGGGCGGGGCCCCGGGGTCGTCGCCCCGCCCCCGCTGACCGGCCCCGGGGCCCGGCCCGGCCGGTTCCGGGGCATTTCTTGCGGGCGGTCCGGAACGCGCCGACCCTGGAGACATGAGCGGACAAGGACACTCCCGCCGCGTCGCCTGGGCGGCGGCAGCGGCGCTCCTGCTGGTACCCGCCACCGCCTGCACCGCCGGGGCGACCGAGAACGGCGTCGCGAGCGCCTCGTCGGCCCTCGCACCCGCGACGGCGATCCGGGCGGACGGCCCGGCGGACCCTGCGGCGGCCGAGGCGCGGATCGAGAAGAACTGGGCCGCGTTCTTCGACCCCTCGGTCTCCGCCGACCGGAAGGTCGAGGTCCTGCAGAACGGCGACCTGCTCAAGCCCCTGCTGGCCGCCGTCTCGGGTCATCCCCAGGCCGCCGCCGTGTCCTCAGAGGTCACCGGGGTCACCTTCACCTCGCCCACCGAGGCCGAGGTCACCTACGACCTGCTCGTGAGCGGATTCCCGGTGCTGTCCGACACCAAGGGGGGCGCCGTCCTGGAGGACGGCGTCTGGAAGGTCTCCCTCACCTCGCTCTGCGCCCTGGTGAAACTGGGTGGCGACCTCGCCGTCCCGGGCTGCTGACGCCCCGGCCCGGCCGGCCCCGCACCACCGCGCGCGGCGCCCGCGTCCCGCGCCGGCAGACTTCCGATCATGCTGGAGACCTCCGCCCGACTGCTGCGCCTGTTGTCCCTGTTGCAGGCCCACCGCGAATGGACCGGCCCCGATCTCGCCGACCGGCTCGGGGTCACCCCGCGCACCGTGCGACGGGACGTGGACCGGTTGCGCGAGCTCGGCTACCCGGTGAACGCCAGCCCCGGTACCGGGGGCGGGTACCAGCTGGGCGCGGGGGCGGAACTGCCGCCGCTGCTGCTCGACGACGACGAGGCCGTGGCCGTCGCCGTGGGGCTGCGGACGGCCGCCGGCAACGGGGTCGAGGGGATCGGCGAGGCCTCGGTACGGGCCCTCGCCAAGCTGGAGCAGGTCCTGCCGTCACGGCTGCGCCGACGGATCTCCGCGCTGAACGAGTTCACCGTGCCGATGCTGAGGGGGCCGCAGCGGTCCACCGTCGACCCGGCCGTGCTGACCGAGCTCGCGACCGTGTGCCGGGACGGCGAGCGACTGCGCTTCGGCTACCGGGATCACGAGGGCAACGTCACCCGCCGCACGGTGGAGCCCCACCGACTCGTGTGCACCGAGCGACGCTGGTACCTCGTCGCCTGGGACGTCGACCGGGAGGACTGGCGCACCTTCCGGGCCGACCGGATCGAGCCCGCACCCCCGCACGGTCCGCGTTTCCCGCCGCGCCCGGCGCCCGCCGAGGACCTGGCCGCGTACGTCTCCGAAGGCGTGTCCGGACGGGCCTACGCGGCCCGGGCGCTGGTACGGCTCGCCGTCTCCGCCGAGGAGGCCGCCACGATCGTCGGGCCGAGCGACGGCACCCTGGAACCGGTGGACGGACAGAGCTGTCTGCTGCGCACCGGGGCGGTGAATCTGGACGTACTTGTGATTCACATCATGATGCTCGGGTGTGAGTTCGAAGTCGTCGAACCGGTGGAGCTTACCGGGAGGATCCGGGCCCTGCGTGACCTTCTCGACCGATCGGTGAAGAACCCGCAAGGAAGCTGACGGGGGTTCAGTCCCACTCCTTCGGCGACTCCCCGGCAATCCTCCGGCGGGGAAATCGGTGGCCCTGGAACGGAATGGGAAACAGCCTTCCCGGCGGGCGTGTCGCGGGTCGAAAAAGAAAGGCCCCGGGCCTCTTGTCGGCCACTTCCGGGTAAGTGGGCCCGGGCAAAGGACTGTCGACAATCCGTGACACAAGCGTGACCCGGTACGGAGGAACCTCAGGGCGCGATGCTGACGGACCGGGCAGGTGAACGACAACGGCGGGCCGGTTCGATGAACCGGCCCGCCGTGCCGGGGCCATGTCGCGGGAGGGGTCGTGCGTACCGCTCCGCGCGGTGGTCGGGGCGGCTCAGCCGCCCGCGATCGGCCGGGCCGGCGCCCCCCGGGCGGTGGTCCGCTCGGTGTGCGGCGGCCGGCGGCTGCCGACCGGGGTGACCGGGGTCCGCTCGGACCGGATCACGTGCGGGCGGGTGGTCAGGTGCGCGGCCGGCCTGGGCGTCGGGCCGTGGCCCGTCCCGGCGTTGGCGGCGGGCTGCCCGGCGGCCTGCGCCTGCGGGTTGGCCGGAGCGGCGGCCGGGACGGGTGCCGTGGCCTCCGCGTTCCGCCGCAGCTGCCACTTGCCGCCCGCGGAGAGCAGCGGGGTGAGCGCGGCGGCGACCGGCTCGGACACCCGGCCCTCCTCCAGCCGGCGGCGCAGCAGCTCGCGCAGCTCGAAGACGTAGGCCTCGGCCCGGGCGACCAGCGGCTCGAACCAGGGCAGCGCCAGCAGGATCAGCAGGCCGGCGGTCCAGCCCAGCAGTACGTCGCTCACCCAGTGGGTGCCGAGGTACACGGTGGTGGCGCCGACGCTCAGCGAGACGACCGCGGAGACCACCGACAGCACCCGCCGGGTGACCACGGTGGAAGCCAGGTAGGCCAGGATTCCCCAGGTCACGACGGCGTTGGCGGTGTGGCCGGAAGGAAATATATCGCCGCCGGCGAAGAGCTCGGCGGAGCCGATCTCGGTCGCGTAGTGCGGGCCGAGCCGGCCGAGGCCGATCTTCACGGCGCCGACGGTGACGTTCAGCAGGAGCAGCGCCACGCCGAGGGTGATCAGCGGGCGGAGGGTGTGCTGCCGCCACGAGCGCCACCCGAGCCAGGCCGCGACCATGACGGCGGTGGGTCCGCGCTGACCGAGCACGACGAGGTAGTCGAGGAAGGCGTGCAGCTGCGGCCACTGCTCGTAGGGCCGGAAGAACATGATCTGCCAGTCCAACCGGACGAGCCAGGACGTGGTCAACACGGCGACCACGATCGCGAGATAGAACGCGAGCGTGGAACCGAGGAGCACGACGCGGTGCCGGCTCATCCGCGGAGTTTGCAGATGAGCCGGTCGCTCTGGTTCCCGGTCGAGCCGGGCGAAGACCCGCTCGAGACGGGTCAGCATATGGTCGGTACGCACTCAATCGACGTTACCGCGCGTCGAAGCTCGGCCCGGTCGAATCGCCGGCTTTGTGATGACCATGTGATGTGGACTTGGTCTCACGCGGTACTTAATTCCCGTTATTCCACTGCCGATTGAAACGCCCGCAGGGCGATTATCGACCCGCTTACCGACGGTTTATCACCGCAGGTCAATTACTTTACTCAAGCATGGATCGGAATGATCCCTTCCGTGACCGCGGCCCCGGCCGGGCTCACGGAGGCCCCGATCCGTTGAGCCAGAACGCCCCGTACACCGCGGAGACCGAGGCCACCGAGCCCAGCACCGCCGCCGCCCGCCCGGTCCGCAGGCGGGCCAGCGCCGCGGCCACCGGCAGCATCAGCGGGAAGGCGGGCAGCAGCAGCCGGGGCTTGGACCCGAAGTACCCGGACGCGCACAGTGCCAGCGCCACCACGATCCCGCAGTAGACGAGCAGGGCCGCGGGCTGGCGCTGTCGTACGCACAGCCGGTACAGCCACAACACCAGCGCCACCCCCGCGATCAGCCCGATCCCCGCCGGGAACGCCGGGGAGGCCAGCCGGGCCCCGATGAACCGGGCGAAGGCCCAGCCCCCGTCGAAGCCGTTGCCCCAGCCGCCCTGCACGTCGAGGTAGCCCAGCAGGCCCTCGCCGGTGCGCGCCCCGACCCACAGCACGTACGCCGCCGCGCCGAGCGGGGCCAGCAGGGCCCCCGCCGCCATCCGCCACGACCGCTCCCCGCGCCGCAGGGCCAGTACCGCCGCCACCCACACCGCCGCGACCACGGCGGCGCCGACCGGCCGGGTCAGCCCGGCCGCCGCCGCGAGCAGGCCCGCCGTGATCCAGCGGCCACGCAGGACCCCGTACAGGGACCAGGCCGCGAGGGCGGTGAACAGCGACTCGCTGTACGCCATGGACTGCACGATCGCGACCGGCAGCGCCGCCCAGGCGGCGACGGCCAGGACCCCGACCCGGCGGCCGTACAGCGAGTCGGCGACCGCGAAGATCCCCCAGGCCGCCGCGAGCCCCGCGACCGCGGAGACCACCAGGCCGGCCGAGCCGTACGAGAAGCCGGTCACCGCCGCCACCAGGCGCTCCAGCCAGGGCAGCAGGGGGAAGAACGCCAGGTTGGAGTGGACGTCGCCGTTCGGCAGGAGCACCTCGTACCCGTAGCCCTCGGCGGCGATCCGGGCGTACCAGAGGGAGTCCCAGCGCGCCGACAGCAGTGTGTGCGGGCTGCTGTCGACCGCCGCCCCCCACAGTGCGAGCACGCTCAGCCCGAGCAGCCTGACCGCCGCGAACGCGGCCAGGGCGGGCGCGGCCCGACGAAATCCAAGATCCTTCACGGGCATGATTATCGACGCCGGCCCGCCGGGCGCCGGACCAGAACCACGGGCCGTGACCAGGCGTGTACACGAGGGAAGGGAGAGGGGCCGCGGCGAGTGGCACACACCACACGTCGGCCGCCGTCGGGATGAGAGCTTGACCACGTATGGGTCAAACGAACTCGCGTACGCTGACCGTTCACTCGCTTGTCGATGCCGGACCCCGCAGGACGCCGCACCCCCACCCCACCCCGTGGCTCCACACGACGCTGGTCCGCCGAGTGCGAGGGATCACCTGGGAGGTACATGCATGTCGGGGACGAACGTGACCGACCACCGGAACCCTTCCCCCTGGCAGCGAATCAGCGCCGCCTCCGGCGGGGCGAATCGTTGGGTCGTCCTCGCCGTCCTCTGCGTCAGCCTCGTGCTCGTCGCGCTCGACGCGACGATCCTGCACGTGGCCGTTCCCGCCGTCACCGAGGACCTGCGCCCCGGCTCGATCGAGCTCCTCTGGATCGTCGACGCCTACCCGCTGGTCTGCGCCGCGCTGCTGATCCTCTTCGGCACCCTCGGGGACCGGGTCGGCCGCCGTCGGATCCTGCTCCTCGGTTACGGGCTCTTCGGCATCGCCTCCGCCATCGCCGCCCTCGCCGACAACGCCCAGGTCCTCATCGCCGCCCGCGCCCTGCTCGGCATCGGCGGGGCGATGATCATGCCGGCGACCCTGTCGATCCTGCGCCAGGTCTTCCCCGACCGGCGCGAGCGGGCCCTCGCCATCGGCATCTGGACCGCCGTCGCCGCCATCGGCGCGGCCAGCGGCCCCGTCCTCGGTGGATTCCTCGTCCAGCACTACTGGTGGGGCTCCGTCTTCCTGATCAACATTCCGCTGATGGCACTGATCCTGCCGCTCGGGCGGTGGCTGCTTCCCGAGTCCAAGGGATCCACCGAGGGACCGTGGGACGTGCTCGGCGCGCTGATGGCCGCCGGCGGCGTGCTCGGGGCGGTCCTCGGGGTCAAGCGACTCGGCGCCGAACGGCAGCTCGTCGACCCCGAGGCGCTGGTCCCGCTGCTACTCGGCGTGGCGCTGCTGATCCTCTTCGTGCGCCGCCAGCGACGCCGCACCCACCCGCTGATCGACATGCGGCTGTTCTCCCGCGCGGCCTTCACCACCTCCGTCGGCTGCATCGTGCTCGCCATGCTGGCCCTGGTCGGCCTGGAGCTGATCGCCGTCCAGTACCTCCAGCTGGTGCTGCGCCTGAGCCCGCTGGAGACCGGCCTGCGGTTGCTGCCGCTGACCTTCGCCGCGATGGCCGCCGGTGCCACCGGCTCGTACACCCTGCAACGGGTCGGCCCGCGCACGATGGTCTCGCTGGGCTTCCTGCTCACCGCCTGCGCCGTGCTCCTGCTGACGCTCATGGGGCAGCAGGACCGGCCCGTCCTGCTCACCGTCGGGTTCATCCTGCTCGGCTTCGGCCTCCAGACCACGCTGTTCGCCGCCTACGAGTCGATGCTGAGCGAGGCCCCGGCGGCCACCGCCGGCGGCGCGGCCTCGATCGGCGAGACCTCGTACCAGCTCGGCGCGGGCATGGGCATCGCGCTGCTGGGCAGTGTCATGAACGCGGCCTACGCGCCGGGCCTCGCGCACGTTCCGGGGGTCTCGGCGGCCGAGTCCGCCGACGCCGCCAACTCGCTGGGCGAGGCCTACCAGATCGCGGCGCACCTCGGCGGTCCCGCCGGCGCCGCGCTGTACGCCGCCGCCCGGCACTCGTTCGTCCACGGCCTGCACGTGACGCTGGTGGTCAGCGCCGGGCTGCTGTTCGCCGGCGCGGTCATGGCGCTGAAGCTGCCGCGCACGATGGACTGCGCCGCCGACGCGGACGCCGGCGAACCGTTGCGGCTGCCCGCGCAGGCGACGACCGCGACCCCCGCAGGCGGGCCCGCCGCGCGGATCCCCGGTCAGGCGCACGCCGAGTGCGACCCGGCCGCCCGCTCGGCCTGACACCCGGCCCGACCGGCACCCCCGCAGGTGGGGGTGGACCGGGGGCGGGGTCGCGGACACACTGACACCGCCAGGTTTCCGTCCCTCAGGCCGCCGGGAGGCCACGTGTCCTTCGTACCCACCGATCCGCTCGGGATCGACGAGCTGCTCAGCCCCGAGGACCTCGCGGTCCGCGACACCGTCCGGGACTGGGCCGCCGACCGGGTGCTGCCGCACATCGCCGAGTGGTACGAGAACGGCGAGCTGCCCGGGATCCGGGAACTCGCCCGGGAACTCGGCTCGATCGGCGCGCTCGGGATGTCGCTGACCGGATACGGGTGCGCCGGCGCCTCCGCCGTGCAGTACGGCCTGGCCTGCCTGGAGCTGGAGGCTGCAGACTCCGGCATCCGCTCGCTGGTCTCCGTGCAGGGCTCGTTGGCCATGTACGCGATCTGGAAGTACGGCTCCGAGGAGCAGAAGGAGCGCTGGCTGCCCGGCATGGCCGCCGGCGAGCTCATCGGCTGCTTCGGCCTGACCGAACCCGACGTCGGTTCGGACCCCGCCGCGATGCGCACGTACGCCAAGCGCGACGGCACCGACTGGGTGTTGACCGGCCGCAAGATGTGGATCACCAACGGGTCGGTGGCCGCCGTCGCCGTGGTGTGGGCGCAGACCGACGAGGGCATCCGCGGCTTCGCCGTGCCCACCGACAGTGCCGGGTTCTCCGCGCCCGAGATCAAGCACAAGTGGTCCCTGCGCGCCTCGGTGACCAGTGAGCTGGTGATGGACGACGTACGCCTGCCCGCGGACGCGGTGCTTCCGGGCGTCACCGGGCTCAAGGGGCCGCTGGGCTGTCTCAGCCACGCGCGGTACGGGATCGTCTGGGGCTCCATGGGCGCGGCGCGCGCCTCCTTCGAGTCCGCGCTCGACTACGCGAAGACCCGGGAGCAGTTCGGAAGGCCGATCGGCGGCTTCCAGCTCACCCAGGCCAAGCTCGCGGACATGGCACTGGAACTCCACAAGGGCATCCTGCTCGCCCACCACCTGGGGCGCCGCATGGACGCGGGAACCCTGCGGCCGGAGCAGATCAGTTTCGGCAAACTCAACAACGTCCGCGAGGCCATCGACATCTGCCGCACCGCGCGGACCATCCTCGGCGCGAACGGGATCTCCCTGGAATATCCCGTGATGCGGCACGCCACCAACCTCGAATCGGTCCTCACCTACGAGGGCACCGTCGAGATGCACCAATTGGTGCTGGGCAAGGCACTCACCGGGCTCGACGCCTTCCGGTGAGGGCCCGGCTCAGCTCTGGTTGAAGAAGTCGCGCGAGCGCCCACCGGGCTCGCCGCTGACGATCTGGGTGTCGGCCGGGGTCAGGAGGAAGACCCTGGTCGCCACCCGCTCGATCGATCCGCGCAGGCCGAAGGTCAGACCGGCCGCGAAGTCGACCACGCGCTTCGCGTCGCCCGGGTCCATCGACGACAGGTTCACGATGACCGGGACGCCCTCGCGGAACAGCTCGCCGATGCCGCGGGCGTCACGGAAGCCGTCGGGCGTCACCGTCGCGATCCGCCGACCCTGCTCGACCGCGGACTCCGAGGCCACCTTGACGCGCGGGTCGGTGACCCACTGGTCACCGGGGCCCGAGACGGACCCGCCCTGCTGGCGCTCCACCGCCTCCGCGTAGTCGTCGTCGTAGTACCGCTCGTCGTCGTTGTCTTCCACGAGACCCAACCAGGCACTCGCCTTGCGCACCGAACCCATGGACGCCTCCTTTCACCGCGGTCAGTTGTCTTCTCTCCGCTGCCCCTATGGTCGTCCATGATGCTGACAACGCGCCAAGTGGATAGCCGCCGCGCCGGCTTTTCGTGACGGTACTGGTGCAGAACATTCGTTGCACGACTAAGGTGCGCGACGGCCTACCGCTGCTGACTGAGTGAAAATACGACCGCCGCCTCCTTTCGGGTGATGCGCTGGTGCGTACGGGTGACCGGGATGGCTCGATACCATGCCCGGAAAGCACACGCATGACACACGGGGGAAGCAGATTGTTCGGCATCGTCAGACCTTGCACGCACCGGCTGGGGGAGCGCTTCAAGACCGAGTGGATGGCTCATCTCTGCGGTCTCTGCCTGGCACTTCGCGGTGACCACGGACAGTTCGCCAGGATCGTGACCAACTACGACGGCCTGCTGGTATCCGTTCTGACGGAGGCTCAGTCCGGTCCGGATCCGCGGGCGCGACGCACCGCCGGCCCCTGCCCGCTGCGCGGTATGCGCACCGCAGCCGTCGCCAAGGGGGAGGGCGCGCGTCTCGCGGCGGCCGTCTCGCTCGTGCTGGCCTCCGCGAAGGTGCGCGACCACGTCGCCGACCGGGACGGGCTGTTGGCCCGGGCGCCGATCGCCGCCGCCGCGCGCAAGGTGGCCCGGGGCTGGGACCGGGCCGGCGCCCGCACCGGGGCCTCGCTCGGCTTCGACACGGCCGTGCTCGTCGACGCCGTGGACCGGCAGGGCGGCATCGAGGTGCTGGCCGGAATCGGCACACCCGTGCTGGTGGTGACGGAGCCGACGGAGACCGCGACCGCCGCCGCTTTCGCGCATACCGCGGTCCTCGCGGGACGGCCAGGCAACACCGTCCCGCTCGCCGAGGCGGGCCGGTACTTCGGCCGGCTCGCGCACCTGCTGGACGCCGTGGAGGACCAGCGGGCGGACGCCGCCGCCGGTGCCTGGAACCCGCTCACCGCCACCGGCACCTCCCTCACCGAGGCGCGCAGGCTCTGCGACGACGCCCTGCGCGGCATCCGGCTGGCACTGCGCGAGGTGGAGTTCGCGGACGCCGGTCTCGCCCACCGCCTGCTGGTGCACGAGCTGCGCACCTCGGTCGACCGGGCCTTCGGCACGACCGCCTGCGGTCACACGGGCGACCACGCCGCCGTGAACTCCGGCGGGGGCTTCGGCCCGGCCCCGCAGGGCTACGACGCCCCGGGCGCGGGGAACCCGTACGGCGGCGGGAACCCCTACGCGCCGGGCACCCCGTACGCCCCCGGGGGCCCCGGGACTCCTCCGCCGATGGGGCCGGGCGGGCCGGGAGGCGGCGGTGGCGGCGGGCTGCCTCCGCAGCGACCGCGCCGCGGTCTGCTCGCGGGCTGCGCGGTGGCCGTCGGGCTCTTCTGCACCTGCCAACTCTGCTGCACGGAGCACGAGGGTCCGTGGTCCCGGCAGAAGAGGGACCCGTGGTGCGACGGCTGCGACTGCTGTGACGGGTGCGACTGCTGTGACAGCTGCGGTGACGGGTGCTGCTGCTGCCCCTGCGACGGCTGCTGAGCCTCCCTCAGATATTTCCCAGGTCCGGACGGGGTACCCCGCGGTTCCCGTCCGGACCGGCGTGGAAGGGTTGAGCGGCATGAACCATGACGACGACACCGACCCCGAGACCGCCTGGCGGCGCTGGCACGAGCACCGGGTGGCGACCGTGTCCGCCCCGCACGGGCCCCTCGCGCTGACCGGTACCCACTGGCTCGCCGACTACCCGGAAGGTCGAATTCCGGCCGTTCCCGGGGAATGGCGCACCACCGACGCGGGGGTGGCCCTGCACGCCGACCCCGAGGACGGGCTGCGCCTCGACGGCGCCCCCTTCACCGGCGACGCCGTGCTCGCGGCCGACGAGGCGCCGCCCTCGCACTCCCGGATCTCCGCGGGCGACCTCCGGATCGTGGTGATCCGGCGGGAGGGGGAGTGGGCGGTGCGCGTCTTCGACCCGGCCTCCGAGGCCCGGCGGGACTTCACCGGCATCGAGGCCGGCCCGTACCACCCGGAACTCGCCCTCCCGGGGCGCTTTCGACCGTACGGCCGGGACCGGACGGTCCAGGTCGAGAACGCCGACGGGCGGGCTCGCGGGCTCGGTCTCGGCGGGGAACTGGTCTTCACCCGCGACGGCGTGGAACACGCCCTCCAGGTGGCCGTGGACGAGGAGGACGGGAGCCTGTGGGCCGTCTTCGGTGACGCCACCGGTGGGGTGTCCAGCTACCGGTTCCGATTCCTCAAGCCCGGGATCCCCGGCGAGGACGGCTCGATCACCGTGGACTTCAACCGGGCCCAGCTGCCGCCGTGCGCCTTCGCGGACCACTTCATCTGTCCGTTCCCGCCACCCGGGAACACGCTGCCGTTCGAGGTTCCGGCGGGTGAGCGGAGGCTGAAAGCCGCTCTTGTCGCGGGAATCTGACGCCAGGACACTCCCGAAAGCGTCTCTCACGAGGCTTGTCAGGGGCACGGCGAACGGGCTTGCGCCCGTCGTGCCCCCGACCGCCTCTCTCCCGGGCTCCGGCACCCCCACCACCGCCGGGCCCCCCATCCCCTCCGGGAGGACGAGTCAGTGAGAATCCAGAGCATCACCCGAATCAAGCTTCTCGCGGCGGCCACCGGCCTGGCCGCCGTCGCCGCGCTCGGCGCACCCGCCACGGCGAGCGCCGACAGCGGCTTCAGCGCCGATCGCCTCGCCTCGGCCGGGGCATCCGTCCTGCGCGCCGACGTGGCGGGCACGGCCTGGCACACCGACCCCGCCAACGGAACCCTCGTGGTCACCGCGGACTCCAGGGTGTCGGCCGCCGACATCGCCAGGATCCGCCGCGAGGCGGGCGCCGACGCCGGCGCCCTGCGCATCGAGCGCACCCCGGGCAGGCTGACGAAACTCCTGTCCGGCGGCGACGCCATCTACGCGTCGAGCTGGCGCTGTTCGCTCGGCTTCAACGTGCGCAGCGGCAGCACCTACTACATCCTGACCGCCGGCCACTGCACCGACGGAGCCGGTACCTGGTGGAGCAACTCCGCCCACACCACCGTCATCGGCCCCACCGTCGGCTCCAGCTTCCCGACCAATGACTACGGCCTGATCAAGTACAACAGCAGCACCCCGATCCCGCCGGGCACCGTCGGCAGCCAGGACATCACCAGCGCCGTCAACGCCACCACCGGCATGTCCGTCACCCGGCGCGGCTCCACCACCGGCATCCACAGCGGCTCCGTCACCGGCCTCAACGCCACCGTCAACTACGGCGGCGGCGACATCGTCTACGGCATGATCCGCACCAACGTCTGCGCCGAGCCCGGCGACAGCGGCGGCCCGCTCTACTCCGGCAGCCGTGCCGTGGGTCTCACCTCCGGCGGCAGCGGCAACTGCTCCTCCGGTGGAACGACCTTCTTCCAGCCCGTCGTGGAAGCCCTGAACGCCTACGGCGTCAGCGTCTACTGACCCGCGCGCCCCCGCTCGACCCCTGGACGTCCTCCCGCCTTCTGGGAGGATGTCCAGGCGTCCACGGGGGAGGATTCCGCATGAAACGTATCGGCGTGACCGGACACCGGTCGATTCCCATCGAGGTGCTCGACCACGTGAGGGACGGCCTGCGGGCCGTCCTCGACGGCCACGACGGACCGCTGGAGGCCTTCTCCAGCCTCGCCGAGGGAGCGGACCAACTGTTCGCCGACATCGCGCTGGAATGCGGCGCGGACCTCACCGTGGTGATCCCCAGCGGCGACTACGAGGAGACCTTCGAGGGCGCCGAGTCCCTGGCCCACTACCGACGGCTCAAGCACCGGGCGGCCCAGGAGATCCGGATGGCCTTCGACCGGTCCACGGACGAGGCCTACTACGCGGCCGGCACCTTCATCGCGGACTCCTGCGACCGGCTCGTCGCCGTCTGGGACGGGCTGCCCGCCCGCGGGCACGGCGGCACCGGCGAGATCGTCGCCTACGCGCGAGCGCTCGGCAAGCCCGTCACCGTCGTCTGGCGCGAGGGCGTGACCCGGGTCTGAGCCACACCCTCCCGCCACGGACGTCAACTGCTGTGTCGCGCGAGCCAGTCCGTGTGCTGCGGAGACACGTAGCGTTCCGTCTCGTACACCGAGGAAGGCCACTGGGCCTCGGTGATCGTCGTCTGCATCACGACCATCATCGCCGACAGGTCCTGCTCGATCAGGGTGTGCGCCTCGATCAGCGGATGGTGCCGGCGCACCTCGTTCCAGGCGATGCCGGCCGCCGCCGCCGCGCTGAGCAGCCCCGTCAGCCGCGGCCCCGGACCCGAACCGAAGGCCCCCAACAGGGCGAACAACAGACCCAGGCACGTCAACAGCACGATGGTCCACGACCACAGGGCGGTCGCCCGACGCGACACCTCCGTCTTGCGCTGGTACCAGTTGCGCTGCTCGATCAGCCGATCCCGGACGTACGTCTCCCGGCGCACGTGGTAGCCCAGACCGCGCAACCGGTGCATCGCCCCCGTGATCTCCCCGCCCTCCGGCACCGCGCCCGAGACCCGGGGATCCTCCCAGCCCATCTTGCGCAGCTCGTCCAGGCCCTTCTCCAAACGGGTCCGGTACGTCGCCTCCGGCCCGGCGACGTCACTGCCGAACGGCGCCCCGTGCACGGCGTACCGCCAGGCCAGGGACTTGATGAACTCGGCCGCGCTCCGGTTCAGCTGCCACTGGGGCCGGGCCCGGCGCCGGGTCGCCCGGATGCCCACCCCCAGGACACCGGCGTACGCCAGCGCGCTGATCGCCCCGAACAGTCGCAGCGATCCCACGGTCGGTCCCGCGGGCAGGGCGGCGGCTCCCGCCGCGACGACGAGCAGCACCAGCTGGGCGCGCGTGGCCTGGGTGGACTCCCGCTGTCGGGAGATCGCCGCCTGATCGGTGTGGTGGAAGAGGGCCGGCAGGTCCTCGTTTCGAAAGGTCATGCTGTCGCTCACAGCGAACCCCCCAGGCTGCTGTCGGGGTGGAGGGCGACCCGTGCGGGGGCCGCCCTCCGTCGGATCACACGGCGAGGGGCTCCAGATCGCGGTGCACCCGCCGCTCGTCGCGGGCGTAGCGGGTCAGACCGTGGTCCTCGCCGAGCAGCCGCGTCAACTCGGCCACCGCCTCCGCCCGCACCCGGGCGGCCTCCTCCTTGCGCCCCATCATGTCCAGGCTGACCGCCATGTTGGAGGCGCTCGCCAGGGTCTCGGGGTGATGCACTCCCAGCGCCTCGCGCAGCCGCATCACCGACAACCGCTCCAGTTCCAGCGCGCCCTCCGGATCACCCAGGTCCGCCCGGGCGTTGGCCAGGTTCAGATGGGTGAAGATCGTGTGCGGGTGGTTGTCGCCCAACACCTCGCTCATGTGTCGGATCGTCTGCCGCAACATCGGCTCCGCCGTGTCCGCCGCACCCGTGCCCCAGTGGAACACCGCGAGGTTGTTGACCGCGGCCAGGGTGTACGGGTGCCGTTCGCCCGGCACCTTCATGAACTCGTCCACCACCTCCTGCGCCAGGTCCCGCGCCGCGCCCGGATCACCCGTCGCGAACAGGTCGGACGCGAGGTTGAGTTCGCAGGCCAACAGGTCGGGGTTGACCGAGGTGTACTTGGCCCGGTACCGGTTGCGGGTCGCCGTCGTCAGCCGCAGCGCGTCCTCCAACTCGCCCGCCCTGCGCAGCGACACCGCCAGGTTCTTGGCGGCCGACAGGGTGCCCGGGAAGGCCCGGCCCAGCGTCCGCTTGTAGATCTCGTACGTCCGTGCCAGGAGCTGCACCGAATCGTCGTACCGGCCGACCTCGCGCAGGTCACGGGCCAGGTTCTGGGCCGACGAGAGCGTGTACGGGTGGTCCGTGCCCAGCACCTCGGTGCGCCGGTCGAAGACCTCCTGGTCGATCTCCCGGGCCCGGGCGTACTGGCCGACCATGCGCAGGTTCAGCGCCAGGTTGTTGGCCGCGGCCAGGGTGCGGGGGTGCGCCTCGTGGAATATCTGGCTGAAGCCCTCGTGGGCGGCCGTCGCCAGCTCCATCGCCTCCGCGTACCGACCCAGCGCCCCCAGGTCCATCGCCAGACCACTGGTGGTCATGTACGTGTGCGGATGGGAGGGGCCGAGCACCGTCCGCTGCCGCTCCAGCGTGACCTCGCCCAGTTCCTGCGCCTCCACGAACCGGCCCTGCGAGCGCAGGATGTTGGACAGGTGGAAGCGCAGGTACAGGTACTGGAGGTCGTCGTTGCCGAGGGTGTCCTTCCAGATCTCCCGCAGCTCCTCGCCGAGTTGGTACGCGGCCTTGAAGTCGCCGCGCTTCCAGAGGTAGCGGACCCGGTCGATCAACAGCCTGCGGGTCTCCGGCTCCTTGCAGTTGCGGGCCTCGGAGGGGGTCAGGTGCGGCCAGATGGTGTTGAACCGCGGCCAGGTCTCCGGATTGTCTATCGGCTCGTCGTCGTCCGGCCGGGCCCCCGCCAGGATCCGGTGCACCGCGTGCCGGGCCTCGCGCTGTTCCTCCTCCGAGAGCTGGGCCCGGATCACGGCCTGGACCAGCCGGTGCACCTGGATGCTGTTGCCGACCTGGTCGACCTTGGCCATCGCGAACCGGCCGATCTCCCG
This sequence comes from Streptomyces sp. NBC_00513, assembly GCF_041431415.1. Taxonomy (GTDB): domain Bacteria; phylum Actinomycetota; class Actinomycetes; order Streptomycetales; family Streptomycetaceae; genus Streptomyces. The sequence continues at coordinate 2,029,850 of NZ_CP107845.1, read as the reverse complement.
GATCACCCGGCCCAGCATCAGCTTCTCCTGGAGCGAGGAGTCGTACGGCTTGAGCGCGTTGATCATCTCCTTGCTGTAGAGGAGGTTGGCGGAGATCGGCTCGGGCGCGAAGAACGCGCAGAGCTGGAGCAGCCGCACGGCGGCGGGGGAGCGGGACTGGAGCCGCTCGATGGACACGTTCCAGGTGGCGGCCACCGGCTCCGGGTACCCGGGGGGCTGGTTCAACCCCAGCACCCGGGCCGCCTGCTCCGCCAACTGCTCCAGGTACGCGGACACCGGCGTCGCCGTCTCCGCGATCCAGGCGCCCGCCTGCTCGACCGCCAACGGGAGGTCGCCCACCGCCACGGCCACCTGCTCGGCGTCCTCCTTGGTGAGCCCCGGCGCCCGGCGCTGGAGGTGCTCGATGGACTCCTCGCGCAGGAACACGTCCACCGGGAGCGCGTCGCCGTACTGCGACCAGGACTGGTTGCGCGAGGTCACCAGCACGTGCCCCGGGCCGCCCGGCGGGAAGAACCGCTTCAGGGTCTCGGGATCGTCGGCGTTGTCGAAGACCAGCAGCCACCGCGAGGTCGGCACCCCGCGCCGGAGCAGGTCGATGGCCTCCTGGGAAGCGGCCGACATGTCCTCGCCGGTCTGCGCGCCGAGGCGTACGGCCAGCTCCGCGAGGGCCGCCACCACGTCGTCGGTCTGTTCCGAGGAGATCCACCAGACCAGGTCGTAGTCGGCCATGAACCGGTGCACGTACTCCAGCGCCACCTGAGTCTTGCCCACGCCGCCGAGCCCGTACAGCGTCTGCGGCTGCGGCAGCACCACGGCCATGCCGCCGCCGAGCTGGTCGCGCATCCGCTCCAGCACGATGCTGCGCCCCGTGAACCCGGGGTTGCGGGGCGGAGCGTTCCAGATCTTCGGGACCGTCCCGGGGAAGCGGGGCCCGGGCTGGGTGGTGCTGTTGACGGAGTCCGGCAGGGCCATCGGCCGCTCCACCGCGCGGAGCAGCGCCGTGGTGGCGTGCACCTCGTCCAGGCGGAACAGGTCCACCGGGTTGCGGTCGATGTACGGGGTCGCCAGCCGTACGTCGCCCACGCGCAGCGGCACCAGCTGGCGTCGCCCCCCGGTCGGGTCCTCCGCGGCCGCCCGGTTCCACACGTCCACGGCCCGGGCGGACTTGAGGTAGGCGCTGGAGAGCAGCACCACGGTCCGGGCCGCGTTGTCGACGCTGATGCCGGCCCCGCCGAGGGTGTCCCCGCTCCCGCTCCCGTCGCCCGGCGGGCGTTCGGCGGAGACGTCCTGCGGCACCACCCGGAACCCGGCCCGGGTGAGGACCGACTCGATCCAGTCGGCCCACATGCGGTTCTCGGCGACGTAGGAGAGGAACAGGTCGGCGGGCAGGGCGGGGCGCCGCCGGGTGAAGGCGTCCCGGATCCGCATCCGGACGTCCTCCGCGATGGCGGGCATCGAGACGATCTCGCCCTCGGTGACCACCGCCGTCAACCGCTCGAACGCGGAGAGGAGGGAGTTGGTGAGACCGGCCTCGTCACCGAAGGTGGCCAGGGTCTCCTCGTAGGCGTAGTAGGGCCGGTACGGGATCTCCACCGCACCCCAGTACGAGGTGAGTTCGTCCCCGACGAGACCGTTGGGAAAGCGGTCGAACCTGATCCGGGCCAGGGCCCGGCCCGCGTCGGCCTTCTCCTTCTCGCCCTCGTCGATGCGCATCGGAACCGGGTAGATCTTGATGCCCCGGTCGTTGAAGCGCTCGTCGATCTGGCGTGCCACCGAGGCGGCGCCGTCGATCGACTGGTCGGAGAGGGTGAAGCAGTCGACCAGGACGTCCGGCAGGTGCACCGTGCAGATGTCCGCGATGTCGGACAGACCGGTCCGGCTGTCGATCAGGACGTAGTCATAGTTCCGCTTCATGTCGGCGCGTAAGGCGTCGAAGAAGAGACCACCGCCGAGCCGGTCGTAGAAGTTGTCCCAGTCGAAGGTGGAGACGGTCGCCGAGTACTCGCGGTTCTGTCGGCCCGCCGAGACGAAGTCGAGCGTGCCGCCGTCGGGGAACTCCCAGCCCAGGGTCTCCGGGGTGAGCGAGACGGCGTGCGGCTGGATCCGCGCGTAGTCCTTGTGCCAGTCGTCGGCGCGCTGCACCGGGCTGGTGGCGGCCCAGGCGTACTCGCTGATCAGGTCGATGACCCCGGTGGTGGCCCCGAGGGTGGAGGGGTCCAGGAAGGGATGGAAGAAACGGTGCAGCCCCGGTGCCTCCAGGTCCCAGTCCACGGCGAGCACGCGCTTGCCGTTGGCCGCGAGGATCCAGGCGGTGTTGGCGAGCGCCATCGTGCGGCCGGTACCGCCCTTGTACGAATAGAAGGTGACGATGCGTCCGTCACGGCTGTCACGACTCGCTGTCATCCGCGTCCCCCCGGTCTGATTCGTTGTGGTCGGCGGCGTCCCGGCCGCGCGGCTCGCTGTTCCGGTCTTCTCCGTTCCGGTGCTCGTGGTCGCGACCCTCACCGTCGCGGTGTTCGCCGTCCCGGGACTCGCTGTCGGGCGGGAAGGGGGCGGGCGGCGGCAGCGGCACGGGCGGCCCGTTCATCCCCATCGGCCCGATCAGCCGCGGGCGTTCGGTGTGGGTGCCGCCGGCCGGTGGATAGACCTGGGCGTGTCTGAGGAACTGCTGCGCGGCCGCCTCCACGACCTGCGGCAGGATCTGCCCGAGCGTCTCCATGTTGGCCACGCCGTTCGCGGCGGCCCGGCACGCGGCCCGGCCCTGGCCCATCTTGACGGGCATGGTGTCCTCCAGCCGGTGCGCCAGTTCGCTCTCCTTCGCCCGGCTCTGGTGGTCGTACCGGTTCCACGGCACGACCACGTTGATCCACGGCCGGGACTCCTGATCGAAGGCGGCGAGTCGCCGGCGGCGCTGCTCGTCCTCGACCGCCCAACGGTCGACGATCAGGATCTCCGGGCGGGTCGGCGGCTGCTTGCTGTCGAAGTGCCCGGCCTCGTCGTCGAAGGAACCGATGCTGGTCTGGTAGTTGAGGTTCCTGACCAGGTCCTCCGCGATCAGGGCGACGGGCCGCTGGGACGCCGGGTGGTACGGGTTCCAGTCCAGCGCGCTGTCCCCGTAGTACTCGGGGCTGCGCCCCTCCGGCAGGTCGTGGCGGGACGCGGCGGCGACGGTCACGTGGAGGGAGCGGGCCGGATTGTCGGAGCTACCGAAGGCGCTGGGCACCACCCGGTAGTCCACCGGGCGGACGGGGTCGAGGCGGACGGTCTCCGCGACGCGGACGATGCGTTTGGCGAGTTCGTAGACGGCCCGCTCGTACTGCTCCGCGTACCCCCGCAGTTTGATCAGCCCGTACAGCCCGTCGGTGACGTAGCGCTCGCCGAAGGTGTTGTGGTTGAACTGCAACCGCTCCGCCGGGCCCGGGAGTTGGGACGGCGGCACCGGTACCCACAGGGCGGGGACGATGGCCTCGGCCGGCTCGTTGCTCGCCGCTCCGTGCTGGATGGCGCGCTGCGCGAAGGCGAACCACTCCTTCCCGCACATCTCGCTGGCGAAGTAGCGCGGCGAGAACAGCGGGACGAAGACCCGGCAGGTGGCGAGCGCCGTGCCGAGCCGCTCCGACCAGCCCTCCCCGCTGCGTATCTCCCGGTCCATGAAACCCGCCTCGGAGCCGGCGGGCAGATCGGTCAGCGCCATGACGTGACTGCAGAGATCGCGGAAGAGACGCTCGACCCACATGTCCGGGTCGGGCCCCCCGGCCCCGAATCTCGGTGTATGCGCATAACTGAGAAAGAAGTACGGCTGCACTGATGCGGGCACACGCCCCCCGTCCCGAAGATGCGAGCGAAGAAACATCATTCCGGAGCTGCTTCGCGACATCCCCTCATCGTTCAGTCAATCAGCATCTGTTTTCGGTCATCCAGTCAAGGGCGTGATCGACGGCATCCGGAATCGAGAAGAGCAGGGCCGAGACGCCGCCCACCCGCCCCCTGCGCACCTGTGAATCCGGGAACGTCGCGCCGATCTCCGCGAAGTCGCCGTCGTCCAGTGCCACGTCCTCGTACGTCGTCCATTCCCTCCCCTGCTGACCCCCCGGAAGGTTCACCTTCACCACACAGTCGTACATGCGCAAGGGGGGCTTCGGAATTCGATACTCCGCGAGATGGAAAGCAGTGCAAACTGAAAACCCCACATTGATCATGAGTACCTGCCCTCCCTCCCAGCACAGCTTTCCCAGAGGCGACTCCTCGCCCATGTGGCTTTCGATCCGATGACCCGCGCACAGGCGCTCCGCGTCCTTGCCGAGCGCGGCGAAGGAGGTCTGCGGGTGGTCGCTGCGCACGGCTCCCGGCGCGGTGCGCACGGCCTCGGCCAGGGCGCCCATGCCCTGGCTCGGTGTGGTCGCCGGGTCGAAGGCCGGCATCCGGGCGCGGAACGCCGCCGCCTCGGACGCGCTCAGCCCGGCGATCCCGGCCAGGTGGGCGCTGGAGGTGAGGGAGTTCTCCGGGGTGAAGGTCGGCACCACCAGCGTGCCGTGCGGGCCGAGCACCCCGGTCAGGGCGTCGCGCAGCACCTCGGCGCGCAGGCCGGTCCCGCCGAGCCCGGCGTGCACCAGCAGCCGGGTCCGGGGTCGGACGCCGAGCAGGCGCAGGTGGACGGCGAGGGCGAGGGCGCTCACGCGTCGACCGCCTTCAGTTCCCAGCGCAGCTCCTCCACCAGGCGTTTGCCCGTGATGGTCAGTTCGGCCGCTCCGGACAGCCGGTCCAGGGCCCGGTGGATGGGGTCGGCGGCGCCGGGTTCGGGGCCCGCGACGGCCCGCCGGTAGGCCTCCACCGCCACCCGCTCGTGTACGTCGGCCAGCAGTCGGGAGACCGGTACGGGCCGCTCCCGCCAGGGCGACGGGTGCTGCCACTCCCCGTCCAGGGCGTACAGGTCGGCCACCTCCGTCAGCGCGCGCAGGCGGGCCCGGCGGCGGCCGGTCAGCAGCGCGAGCGCCGTCTCCCGCACCCCCGCCCCGTACGGGACGCCGAGCGCCCCGGGGGCGTGCCGGCCGGCCTCCCCCCAGCCGTGCTCCCGGGGTCCGCCGGCCAGTGGGGTCAGCGTGGTCAGCCCGGCGGCGGCCGCCCGGGCGAACTCCGGGACCGTGTCGTGCAGCAGGGCCCAGGCCCGGTCCAGGAGACCCCGCCACTCCTCGGCCTCGCCCGCCCCGAGCCGCAGCCGGGGCGGGCGGGCGAAGCAGTTGCGGTACGGGTCCAGGTCCTCCAGGGCCACCGGCGGCGCGTCGGGCCCGGGCGACCAGGTCCGTACGGGCTGCCAGCGCGAGTCCCCCGCCGCCGGTCCGAAGCGGTGTTCGGCGCGGCCGTCCCGTACGGCGTACCCGTCGTCGACGGCGCGGAGCGCGGCTCGCCCCCGCGTGCCCGGCTCGCCGAGCCGCAGCAGTCCCAGGGTCGGCAGGTACACCTCGCCGTCCCGGTAGACCACCTCGGCGGGCAGGTTCAACCCGCCGCGCAGCACGGCGGCGGCGGCCAGCGCGGCCAGCCGACGGGCCGGGCCGGCGTCCTCCCGGGGGCCCTCGTGCTCCGGGTCCAGGGCCGCCAGTACCCACGTCCGGGTGAACGGGTGGTCCAGGACGGCGTCCAGGGCGTCCGCGCCGGCGTCCCCGGACCGCTCCACGGCCGCCAGCAGTTCCCAGGCCCGGGCCCAGTCGGGGTCACCCGTCCGGTCGGCGTTCAACCGGGCCAGCAGCACCCGGGTCAGCTCCTGCTGGGACCGGGCCAGTTCGGTCGGGTCGGTGAGTTCCGGGGCGGTCTCGCGCCGCGCGGTGCGACCCTCCACGCCGTCCACCAGTTCGCGCAGGTCGGCGCAGTACACGGAGGGGTGGTCGAAGCTCCCGCCGGTGGCGGGGTCGGGCCGGTAGCGGTGGGCGTAGAGTCCGCCGCCGCACGAGCGTACGACGGGGCAGCGCCGGCACGTGTCGCTGACACCGGACAGCCCCTGCTGTCGGGCGCGCACCCCGGGGTGGGCCGCCACCTGGTCGAAGGTGTGGTCGAAGACGTTGAAGCCGGTGGCCGCGGCCCCCTCGAAGGCGGTCTTGAGGGAATCGACCTGCTCCAGTTGTCCGTCGGTCTCGACGACGACGAGGTCGGTCGGGGCCAGACCCAGGGACTCCGTCAGGCTGGGGCCGCCGCGCAGGGTGGACAGCAGCGACTCGAAGAGCCGTACGGGGACGGGTCGTTCCCGGCGCTCCCAGTGGTCGAAGACCCGCAGTAGCCAGCGCGCGTACGCGTCGGGGGCGCCGTCCGGGCGGACCGGAGGGGTCTCCCAGGTGGCGTGGGGGAGCAGGAAGTCCACCCGGGGGGGCTCCAGCTCCACGAGGGCGTCGAGCACGGCGACGGGGTCGTTGGCCACGTCCACGGTGCAGAGCAGCCCCTGGTAGAGGTGGCGGTAGGGCTCGGAGCGGAGCAGCGCGACGGCGGCGAGGACCAGGGGGTGGCTGGTGCGGCCGTCCGCGAACCGGCGGTGGCGGTCGTTCGCGGCGCGGTCCCCGTCGAGGGAGATGCCGACCCGGACGTCGTACTCGGCGAAGAGGTCCAGATGGCGGTGACCGAGCTGGAGCCCGTTGGTGTGGATGCGCAGATCCAGGGCGGCGATTCCGTCGAGGGCGCGGGTGAATTCCTCGCACACGAGCCGGAGTCGGGCGGTGCCCGCCAGCAGGGGTTCCCCTCCGTGGAGAATCACCGTGACAGAGGGGAGAGCATGGTCACGGGCATGTTCGGCGAGCCGCGACGCGGTGTGTGCGATCACCTCGGGGGAGATCACCTTCGGCCGGGCTCGCCAGCTCTGATCTGCGTGTTCGTAGACGTAGCAATGATCACAAGCGAGATCGCATCTGCTGTGAACTTTCAGGACGATCTCGCGAAATGCGATCAGGCCGGTCATTCCACCAGTCTAGAGCGCCTACTTCGTTGTCAGAGCGCAGAGTTGAAGATCGGTGCCTGAACGTGACGACCGGATTCCGTCCGCAACACGCGGCCGAGTGTCGTCGCCGCCGAGGTGCTGTGCACGTCGATGCGGTCGAGCGGGACCCGGGAGGTCTTGACCGTGGTGGTCGGGGGGGTTGCGGAAGTGTTCACGACACCGTCCTTGGGGAAGCCGGGTGGAATGGGCAGGGGGTTGACAGCGGCGCGCGCCAGTGTCAAGCGTGGACTTTACTCGTCCACACCCCATTGGCAACCGAGACATGACGCCTGGTCAAGCGTTCTATAGAAAGCGTGACGCAATTCTCGCGGGGTCGCATTCGGCCGTTTGCCGTACGGCAAGATCCTTTTCTTCCCGGGCATGTCTTCCCGCTCCCTCCGGGGATTCGGATCATGGTGCGCGGATTCGCCTAGCATGAGCACGTCACCCTCGCCACCTGCTGTTTCGGACGGAAGCACCCCATGCGCACCCAGCGGATCCTCGCCATGACCGCCGCCCTCGCCTGCCTCGCCGCGCTCCCCGCCTGTGAGGGGGACCCGGCCCCGGGCGCGTCCGGGGCCACCCCGTCCGCCGGAGCCGCGGCGACGCCGGTCGGCGGGAAGGGCCCGGCGCCGGTCACCCTCGCCGGTGCGCAGCAGTACGTACGGCAGTTCACCAACTGTGACGACCTGAGCGACCAACCCGGCGACCCCCGACTTCCGTTGACCGAGTTCGTCGGTGTCGGCGAGTGGTCGGTGACGCAACGGGGCGTGTGCAGCGACGCGGCCAAGGACGGGCAACTCGTCTTCTACATACCGTCGGACATGAAGGAGTTCCAGGAACGCTACAAGCGGAGCGTCATGGAGTCCTCCGGCGGCTCCCAAGGGCTGTTCAGCCGGGTCTTCGTCGGGAAGGGCTTCGTCGTCACCCCGACCTCGACCGAGTCGGCCCTCGCCCTGGCCCGGTCCGAACTGCGCATCCTGTACTGCAACCCGAGCTTCTGGGCGCCCAAGGGCTACAAGATGGACAAGGCGCTCGTCGAAGGGTGCGGCCTCAGCGACTTCGTCAACGCGGAGGACGGCAAGGGCAGCCCGAACTTCGAGACCCCACAGGACCCGGGCGGACAGAAGCCGGGCCAACCGGCCAAGGGCAGCGTCGGGTTGGCGCGCGCCGGCAGCGTGGCCGAACTACGCAAGCTGGTGGCGCCCAGCGTGGACTGCACGCGGTTCTCCACCGACCCCGACACGGTGGCGATCGAGTCCATCGACTACACGCCCGTGGTCGAGGGGAACGCCCTCGACTGGGGGGTCACCGGCCGGGCCCTGTGCGGGGAACCGGGCGGCGAGCAGCGCGCCCACCACCTCAACTGGCTGGACACCGTGGGGGACATGAAGGCGCTCCAGACCAGGGCCAAGGCCGCCCAGCAGGCGGACCTCAAGGACGACGGCAAGCTCAGGCGCACGGCGAGCCGGCTGCTGGTCGGCGAGAACGTCGCGGTCGAGAGCAACGACCCGGACGTCCGGTTCGGCCTCTACCAGCAGCAGTTCCTCTACCTGAACTGCGTCCCCGGATTCTCCGCCCCGACCGGCTACCGCCTGGAGCGCGCCCGGGTCGAGGGCTGCGTCCTGACCAACTACGACCCCGAGAACCCGGTCGTCGGGGGCAACTGACCGCGGCCGAGGTCCCGTACGCCGCGCACCTCAGGCAGGCAGTTGTTCGCTGACCGGGGGTGCGGGCACGTCCCGCAGCAGCCAGTTCAGTACGTCGGGCAGGGCGCGCAGGGCCGCGAAGTGGGCCGCGGCCGGGTCGATGGTGGTGGTGGCACCGGGGATCCGTCGGGCCAGCCAGCGGGAGTGCCCGACGGGGGAGAAGACGTCCAGTTCCCCGTGCCAGATCATCACCGGGGTCCGGATGTCGGCCGGGTCGAAGCCCCACGGGCGGCTGAAGGCGAGCACGTCGTCGATCCAGCCGTCCGCGGAGGTCCGCAGGCCCTCGCGGTAGTTGCGCAGCAACATGGACCGCAGGCCCGCGTCCGAGACGATCATGCGGTCGTTGTCGGTGAGTTCCCGGCGCAGTTCGTCCAGGAGCCGACCGGGGTCCGCGCGGATGCCGGCGGCGCGGGGGGTCAGCCGGGCCGCGAGTTCCTCGGGGTCGTCGGCGGCGGTGGTGTACTCCCGGACGTTCGAGTCCGCCATCCCGGCGAACCAGTCCAGGTCCTCCGCGTCCCGGGGGGCGAGGCCCACCATGGCCGCCGTCCGGGTGACCCGGTCCGGGAGCAGGGCGGCGCAGGCCAGGGCTCCCGCGGAGCCGCCGGAGCGGCCCGCCACAGCGAAGGTGTCCAGGTCCAGGGCGTCGGCGACGGCGGCCACGTCCTGGGCCACGTCGGCGACGGTGCGGCCCGGATGGCGGTCGGAGCCGCCGTAGCCGGGCCGGTCGTAGGCGATGAGCTGCATCCGGCGCTGGTAGAGGACCATGCCCCGCGGGGCCGGCCCGAGTCTGCTGCCGGGCATGCCGTGGAGCAGGAAGACCGGTTTGCCGTCGGGATCGCCCCAGCGCTCCACGGCCAGAGCACGTCCGTCGGCGGTACGCACCTGATGGCGCACGCGCTCCCTCCCTCACGGTCCGAGTCGTCACGGTGATTGTGCTCGCCGGGAGAGGAGTGCGGTAGAGCGCACTTCGCGGGAAATTCTCGGGGATGCTTTCACGCATATGTGGAGGCCTGCGGTCCCCTTGCATATGCCCAGGTCAAGAAGGGTGGTCACGGGGGGCGTGAACGGGCGCGAACGGGCAGGAATGGCCCCTTTGCCCCTTCGGAAAGGGCTTTCTCGGCGCACTGCCTTCCGCTTTCGGGTGTCGAATTGAGACACGGGAAAACGGGTCGCCGGTTCGGACCGGGCGGAAATGAAGGAGTTCCCGTCACGAGGGGTGGCGGCATTCGCGCCGGGGAAGGGGTGGCCGGCCGGGACCCCGGACGGCCTCCGGTGCGCGCCCCGCGCGCGGGACCTTCAGAGGCGCGGGATCAGCAGGGCCGCCGCCGAGCGGGCCCGCTCCAGGGCCACGTTCCGCTCCGCGCCGCGCTGACCCAGGACCACGCGGGTACTCAGTCCGTCCAGTAGCGCGAGCAGCTCCGAGGCGCGGGCCGGCACGTCCAGGTCGGCGGCGAACCGCCCCTGCCGCACCCCCTTGTCCAGCAGGGTCTCCAGGTCCCGCTGCCAGCCGTCGTCGATCTCCTGCTGGGCGACCTGGAGGGGCTCGTTGGAGGGCGTGCGGGCCCACAGTTCGATCCACAGCGTCCAGCGCGGATCCCGGGGGCCGCGGGGCAGGTACAGCTCCACGAACAGGGCCAGTTTGCGGTGGGTGGTGAGCCGGCGGCCCAGCAGTTCGGTGCGTTCGGCGGTCAGCTGCGTCTCGCTCCAGCGCAGCGCCTCCAGCAGCAGCCGGTCCTTGCTGCCGAAGTAGTACAGGATGTGGCCTCCGCTGGTGCCGAGCCGCTCGGCCAGCGCCGACATGGTGAGCGTCGCCAGCCCGTCCTCGGCGATCACCGTCATGGCCTCTTCCAGCATCCGCTCCTGGGCGATCTGCCCGTCGCGCCGCCGCGCCGCTCCCGCCACCGGTCCCGCCTTCCTGATCTTGCCTGGTCGGACCTTATCCCGGACGGGGTCTTGACGTGGCCCCCGGAGGCGGCGCATCTTGAATGTCATTCAAGAACTTAGAACGCCATTCAAGGTCCTGGAGGGCCGAGAGTGCCAAGGTCAGGGGTACGGCGGATGACACAGCAGGAGACGAGCCGGCCGGAGACGAGACGACGGGGGACGAGCCGACAGGGGACGAGCCGGCCGGAGCCGGCGGCCGACGTCGACGAGGTCTTCAAGGGCGAGGTCTTCAAGGACGAGGTCTTCAAGGTCGAGACGCACGGCATCGACCCCATCCCGGACGCCGAGCGCCACGGCGGCGCCAAGGACCTCTTCTGGCTCTGGTTCGGATCGAACCTGACCTTCACCTACGTGATCAACGGCGCCCTCGCCGTGGCCTTCGGCCTCTCCTTCTGGCAGGCCACCCTGGTGGTCGTGCTCAGCGGACTCTCCTTCTTCGCCGTCAGCGCCGCCGGGCTCAGCGGCATCCGCACCGGCACCGCCACCCTGGTGATCTCCCGCGCCGCCTTCGGGGTGCGCGGCAACTTCCCCGCCGGCGTCCTCAACTGGGTGGTGAGCATCGGCTACACCATCGTCAACACCGTGGTCGGCACCCTGGCACTGGAGGTGTTCCTCGCCGAGATCGGCCTCGGCGGGGGCACGGCGATCCGGGCCCTGGCCCTCGGCGTCACCCTCGCGCTGACCTTCGCCGTCGCCATGTGGGGCCACGCCACCGTGCAGTTCGCCGAGCGCTGGATGGCGTACGTCCTCGCCGTCGGCTTCGGCGCGCTGCTCGTCTTCGTGCTGCCCGGCGCCGACACCTCCGCGCCCGCCGCCGGCCCCGGACTGTCCGGCTGGAGCCTGGCCTTCGTCGTCATGCTGGCCGGCCCCTTCTCGTACCTGCCGATGCCCGCCGACTACACCCGCTACCTGCCCCGGACCACCTCGCTGAGGTCGATCACCTGGATGGGGGCGTCGGGCGGGTTCATCTCCTCCGTGGCCCTCGGCGTCGCGGGCGTCGCGGCCGCCACCCAGACCGACATGACCGACGCCGTCGCGGGCGCCGAGAGCCTGCTGCCGGGCTGGTTCCAGACCGTGTTCCTGGCGCTCGTGCTCGGCGGCTCCGTCACCAACTCGATCATCACCCTCTACTCCTCCAGCCTGAACCTCCAGGTCCTCGGCATCCCGTGGAGCCGCTCCCGGGCCATCGTGATCAGCGCCGCCGTGACCGCCGTCGGCTCGCTCGCCGCGCTCTTCCTCACCGACTTCACGACCTCCCTGCTCTCCTTCCTCTCCCTGCTGATCATCGTGTTCGCGCCCTGGGGCGGGGTGTTCCTCGCCGACATGCTGCTGCGCCGCTGCCGGTACGACTCCGACGCCCTGCACGCCGGGAACGCGGGCGCCTACTGGTACCGGGCCGGCTACCACCCCGCGGGCATGGCCGCCCTGCTCGCGGGCATGCTCTTCGCCGCCCTGACCTGCGACTCCGAGCTCTGGACCGGCCCCCTCGTGGCCCCCCTCGGCGGCGCCGACCTCACCCTCCTCGGCTCGGTCGTCTCCGGACTCGCCTACTGGGCCCTCGTCCGGCGCGCACCCGCCCACACCCCGGCCGCCTGACCCTCCGTACACATCCCCCTCAGCTGCCACAGGAGCACCACCTCATGTCACACCCCATCGCCGCCGACCTGCTGCTCACCGGGGCCCGGATCCACACCGTGGACCCGGACCTGCCCGAGGCCGAGGCCCTCGCCGTCCACGACGGCACCATCGTCTGGGTGGGCCCGGACGCCGAGGCCGAGGCCTGGGCCGGACCCGACACCGAGCGCATCGACGCGGGCGGGCGGCTGGTGCTGCCCGGCTTCATCGACGCCCACAACCACGTACGACTCGGCTCCGACGACGCGTGCGTCCAACTCGCCGGGGTCCGCACGCTCGACGCGATCCTCGACCGGATCGGGGAATGGCGCGAGGCCCACCCGGACGCGCAGTGGATCGAGGCCGAGGCCTTCGACTACTCCGCCATCCCCGGCGGCCGGATGCCGACCGCCGCCGACCTGGACCCGGTCACCGGCGACACCCCCGCGATCGTGCTCTCCTACGACGTCCACACGGCCTGGCTGAACACCGCCGCCATGCGTCGCCTCGGCGTCTCCCGCGACCGCGTCGACCTGCCCTTCGGCACTGCCGCCGTCGATCCCGCCACGGGCGAACCCACCGGTTTCGTCAAGGACTTCGCCATCAAGGGACTCTCCCGCGACGGACACCGGGCGCTGCGCGAGCTGGGCGTGCCGTGGGCCTCCCCGGACCGCCAGTACGGGCGGCTCGCCAAGAGCCTCGACGACGCGATCCGCTTCGGCATCACCACGGTGGTGGAGCCGCAGAACTCCCTGGACGACCTGGAACTCTTCGAACGGGCCCGCGCGGAAGGACGGTTGAGGTCCAGGATCGTCGCCGCCCTCTTCCACCCGCGCGGCACGAGCGACGAGGAACTCGACCTCTTCGCCGCCTGCGCCCGGATGTACTCCGGGGACCGCCTGCGGGTGGGCCCGCTGAAGCTGTACATCGACGACGTCGTGGAGCCGCGCACGGCCGCGCTGTTGGAGCCGTACACCGGATGCGGGGCCCACCGGGGCGAGACCTTCTACCCGGCCGAGGAGTTCGCGGAGCTGCTGGCCGGGCTGGACGCCCGCGGCTTCCAGTGCTTCGTGCACGCCACGGGCGACCGGGGCATCCGTACCGTCCTCGACGCCGTCGAGCACGCCCGGGCGGTCAACGGGCCGCGCGACGCCCGCCACCAGGTGGTGCACGTGGAATGCCTGGACCCCCAGGACGTGCCGCGCTTCGCCGAACTCGGCGTGGTGGCCTGCATGCAGCCCCGGCACTGCGCGCCGGAGATCGCCGGACCGGGCCAGGACTGGGCGGAGAACGTGGGCGAGGGGCGCTGGCACAAGGCGTGGCCCATGCGCAGCCTGCACGACGCGGGCGCGGTGCTGGCCTTCTCCAGCGACTGGAACGTCGCCGAGATGGACCCGATGATCGGCATCTACACGGCCGTGACGCGCCGGCCGCTGGACGGCGGCGACCCGTGGCAGCCGGGCGAGACGGTGGACGTGGCCACCGCCGTGCACGGCTACACGATGGGCTCGGCGTACGCCAACTTCCTCGACACCGAGCGCGGCTCCCTGACGGTGGGCAAGGCGGCGGACTTCGTGGTGCTGTCCCGGAACATCCTGGAGATCCCGGCGGAGTCCATCCCCGGGACCGTCGCGCGGACCGTCGTGGTGGCGGGGGAGGTCGTGCACACCGCCCAGGAGGTGCCGGTCGAGGGTCAGGGCGTGCCGGCCGAGGGTCAGGGCGTGGGTTGTGAGGGTCGGGCCGTGCCGGCCGAGGGTCGGGCCGTGTCGTTCGAAGAACAGGACGTGTCGCTCGACGCCTAGGCTGTGCCGATCGGAGTCGGTCGGGAAGCGGGGCGCGGGCATGTTCGTCGATCTGGTGGGGTCGGCCGTCGGTGCGGCGGCGGGTCTGGGAGTGGTCCACCTGGCGCGTCGCCGGCTGGCCGCGCACCGGGCCGCCGGGGTGGCCGCGGGAGTGCGGACCGCCCTCTCCTGCCGGGTCGAATGGCGCGAGGGGCTGGGCCGCGCGGGCTTCGTGTACGGGACGCTGAGCACGGGCCCGACCGGCGGGCCGGTCTTCAAGCGGCCCGCCCGCCGGGCGGTGGAGTTGCCCGGCGGGGGCCGCGCGACCCGCCGGTCCTCCTGGCGGCCCGGCATGCAGATGGTCGAGTACCGGGCGCCCGACGGGGACCGGCTCGGGTTCCTCGTCCACGACACCGACGTCGACCTCGCCACCCGCTTCCTGCGCGTCCCCGACCCGGCCGACTACTTCTGAGCGCCGCCGTCGGGGCGCGCGCGGGCCGACGGGCCGGTCACCGGTCGGAGCCGCTCCCGGCGGGCGCGGGGTCCTGCGGGGCGTCGCCGATCCCGCTGCCCACCGCGGGCCCGGCCTTCCCCTTGTGGAACATCGCGCAGGCCAGGGTCACGGCCGAACCGAGCAGCGCCCAGCCGGCCAGCACCAGCATCGGGCCGCCCGCGCCGTTGCCCCGGAAGTACGCGATCGAGCGGGCGGCGTACGTGCCGGCGCCCGGCGGCAGGGCCGGTCCGATGGTCCTCCAGAACGGCGGCAGCAGCGGGTACGGGTAGGCGCCGCCCGCGCTCGGGTTGCCGAGGACCACCACCAGGAGGATGGCCAGGCCGATGCCGACCACGCCCGCCAGTCCCTGGAGGGCCAGGGTGAGCGCGCCGACGGCGAAGACGACCAGGGTGCCCAGGCCCCACAGGGCCGTGATGCTTCCGGACAGCGCTCCCAGGACGGGACCGGCGATGACCGCGCCCAGCAGCCCGGCGACGATCGAGTACACGAGCAGGACGCCCAGCCGGATGACGGCGCGGGCGGAGTTCGCGGGCCGGGCGCCGGCGCTGATCGCGAGGATCGCGGCGCACAGGTAGCCGCCCACGCACCAGCCGACGACCAGGTAGAAGGAGCTCAGGCCGCGGGCGTCGCCCCGGGCGGCCGGGGCCACGTCGCGGAACCGCACGCTGCGCCCGGCGGCCTTCTCGGCGCGCCCGACGACCTCCTCGACCGCCTGCGAGAGGGAGGCCCCGGCACCGCTCGCGACCAGCAGCTCGTCGGTCTTGCCGCTCGGGTCGACGATCAGCGCGCCGTCCACCTCGCGGTCCCGGACCCGCGCGAGCGCCGTGTCCGCGTCCTTGACCGCGTGGGCGTCGAGCGGTGTGCCGGGCAGGGTGTCGAGCTGCTCGGCGTACCGGTCGGCGACCCCTCGCGCGGGAGCGGCCACGGCGAGGGGGATCTCGCTGGGCACGGGGTGGTGGAAGGCCCCGATGTACGAGGTGATGAAGGCGAGTTGGAGGGCCAGCACCCCCAGGACCAGCAGGGCGGCCCGGGCGGTCACGGCGTCCTTGACCTCGGCGAGGAAGCCGCCGGGCGGACCTGTGGAGGTGGTCTGGGTCATGCCTCACACGCTCGGCGTATCGGGGGAGGGGCGCAGCAGGGGCGGGCCGAACGGATGACGCGGGAACCGGTCCCGCGGCCCGCCCGGAACCGGGTGGGACGGGTCTCCCGGACGGGTCTCCCACCCGGTGATCGAACAACTGTTTCGCACGCGTATTCGAATTGCTCTATGGTGGAGAGGGGAGGTCGAGTATCGAGCGAAGCAGGAGGCCGCGGGTGCCTGGTTTTACGCATCTGCACACCGTTTCGGGGTTCTCCGCACGCTACGGAGGCTCGCACCCGGAACGGCTCGCGGAACGCGCCGCGGAGCGGGGCATGGACGCCCTCGCCCTCACCGACCGCGACACCCTCGCGGGCGCGGTGCGCTTCGCGAAGGCCGCCGCGGGGGCCGGGGTCCGGCCCCTGTTCGGAGTGAACCTCGCGGTCGCCCCCGCCGCGGACGCCTCGCCGGCGGGCGCCGGGTCCTCCGGTGGCGCCGGGTCCTCCGGTGGTGCGGGGTTCTCCGTTGGTACGGGGTCCGGCGGGGGCGGGACCTCCCACGCCGAGGCCTCCTTCCGCCGCCGCACCCCCGTCAGGGGCGGCGCCTTCGTCGACGAGTCCGCCGCCCGAGCCGTCTTCCTCGCCCGGGACGGCGCCGCCGGCTGGGCCGAGCTCTGCCGGCTGGTCACCGCCGCCCACGCGGGCGCCCCCGAGGTCCCGCTGGTGACCTGGGACGCCCTGCGCGAGGCGCTCGGCTCCTTCGGGCTGAGCGGCGTGTTCGTCCTGCTCGGCCCCGACTCCGAGGTCGGCCGGGCGCTGGCCGCGGGCCGCCCCGACCGGGCCGCGCGGCTGCTCGCGCCCTGGCGGGAGCTGTACGGGGACGCGCTGCGCCTGGAAGCCGTCCACCACGGCCGCGCCGGCGCCGACGTCGACACGGGCCCCGGTTCGCTGCGCCTCGCCGCGCGCACGGTCGGCTTCGCCGTCGAGCAGGGCGTCCCGGCCGTGGTCACCAACGCCGTCCGCTACGCCGACCCCGGCCAGGGGCCGGTCGCCGACGTCCTCGACGCGGCCCGCCGCCTGGTTCCCGTGGACCCCCGCAAGCGCCTGGACAGCGGCGAACGCTGGCTCAAGGACCCCACCGCCATGGCCGAGGTCGCCGACCGGATCGCCCGGGCGGCCGGTCTGCGCCCCACCGACGCGCGCCGGCTGCTCGGCGAGACCCGGCGCACCGCCGACGCCTGCGCCGTGGACCCCGAGGACGACCTGGGCATCGGCTCCGTGCACTTCCCCGAGGCCCGGCTCGTCGGCGCCGGCCACCGCACCGCACAGCGGGTGCTCGCCTCCCGGGCCTCCGCCGGCATGGTGCTCCGCGGGTACGCGGACGACCACGCGTACTGGGACCGGATGCACCGGGAGCTCGACGTCATCGCCTACCACGGTTTCGCCTCGTACTTCCTGACGGTCGCGCAAGTGGTCGACGACGTACGGGACATGGGCATCCGGGTGGCCGCCCGGGGCTCCGGCGCCGGGTCCCTCGTCAACCACCTCCTGGGGATCGCGCACGCCGACCCCGTCGCGAACGGTCTGCTGATGGAGCGCTTCCTGTCCAAGCGCCGCCACGTCCTGCCCGACATCGACATCGACGTGGAGTCCGCCCGCCGGCTGGACGTCTACCGGCGGATCATCGACCGGTTCGGCGCCGAACGCGTCGCCACCGTGTCCATGCCCGAGACCTACCGGGTCCGGCACGCCATCCGCGACGTCGGCGCCGCCCTGTCCATGGACCCGGCCGCCGTGGACCGGCTCGCCAAGGCCTTCCCGCACATCCGGGCCCGCGACGCCCGCACGGCCCTCGCCGAACTCCCCGAACTGCGCGACGTTCGGGGGGAGTCGTACGGTCGGCTCTGGGAACTGGTCGAGGCGCTGGACGCACTGCCGCGCGGGGTCGCCATGCACCCGTGCGGGGTCCTGCTGTCCGACGCCTCGCTGCTCTCCCGCACCCCGGTCGTCCCGAGCGGCGGCGAGGGCTTCCCGATGTCCCAGTTCGACAAGGACGACGTGGAGGAGCTGGGGCTGCTCAAGCTGGACGTCCTCGGCGTGCGGATGCAGTCCGCGATGGCCCACGCCGTCGCCGAACTCCGGCGCGCCACCGGCGAGGAACTCGACCTGGACGACCCCGCGCAGGTCCCGCCGGGCGACCCGGCCACGTACGAGCTGATCCGCTCGGCCGAGACGCTGGGCTGCTTCCAGATCGAGTCCCCGGGCCAGCGGGACCTGGTGGGACGGCTCCAGCCGGCCACCTTCCAGGACCTGGTCGTCGACATCTCCCTCTTCCGCCCGGGGCCGGTGGCCGCCGACATGGTGCGGCCCTTCATCGAAGCCCGGCACGGCCGCGCCCCGGCGCGATACCCGCACCCGGCCCTTGCGGACGCGCTCCGCGAGACGTACGGGGTGGTGGTCTTCCACGAGCAGATCATCGAGATCGTGCACGTCATGACCGACTGCGGTCGGGACGAGGCGGACCGCGTGCGGCGCGGACTGTCCGACCCGCAGTCGCAGGGCCGGATCAAGGTCTGGTTCGCCACGACGGCGAGCGCGCGCGGCTACTCGGCCGAGGTGATCGCCCGGACCTGGGAGATCGTGGAGGCCTTCGGCTCGTACGGGTTCTGCAAGGCGCACGCGGTCGCCTTCGCCGTGCCCACCTACCAGTCGGCCTGGCTCAAGGCCCACCACCCGGCGGCCTTCTACGCCGGGCTGCTCACCCACGACCCGGGGATGTACCCGAAGCGGTTGCTGCTGGCCGACGCCCGCCGGCGGGGCGTGCCGGTGCTGCCGTTGGACGTGAACCGGTCGGCGGTCGCCCACCGTATCGAACTGGTGTCCGAGCGAAAGTGGGGGCTCCGGCTGGCCCTGGCCGACGTCCACGGCATCGGCGAGGCCGAGGCGGCCCGGATCGAGGCCGGACAGCCCTACGCCTCCCTGCGCGACTTCTGGGACCGCGCCCACCCGGGCCGACCCGTGGCCGAACGACTCGCCCAGGTCGGCGCGTTGGACGCCTTCGGCGCGAACCGCCGTGACCTGCTGCTGCACTTGACCGAACTGCACGGGGCACAACGAGCCGCCGGCGCCCGCGCGAACACCCAACTCCCGCTGGAGGGAGGCCGGTCCACCGCACCCGTCGGCCTGCCCGACCTGACCGACGGCGAACGCCTCAGCGCCGAACTCGGCGTCCTCGGCATGGACGCCTCCCGTCACCTCATGGGCGACCACCAGGCCTTCCTGACCGAACTCGGCGTGGTCCCGGCCGCCCGGCTCCGCGACGTCGAACACGGGCGGACGGTACTGGTCGCCGGCGCCAAGGCGGCCACCCAGACCCCGCCGATCCGATCCGGGAAGCGGGTCATCTTCACCACCCTCGACGACGGCACCGGACTGGTCGACCTGGCCTTCTTCGACGACAGCCACGAGACCTGCGCCCACACCGTCTTCCACTCCTTCCTGCTGCTGGTCCGAGGCGTCGTGCAGCGCCGCGGCCCACAGAGCCTGAGCATCGTCGGAGCGGCCGCCTGGAACCTGTCCGAACTGGTCGAACTGCGCGGGGAGGAAGGCCTGGAGGCGGTCACCGCCCGACTGTCCGAACCGGCCCGCGAGCGCGCCCCCCAGCCGGACGGCGAACCGGACGGCCGCCGCATCCACCTGGCGAACGGCTACAAGATGAACCCGTGGGCCGACCTCCGGCCGCCCGGCGAGGGCGCCGCGACCGGCCGCAAGCTGTGGCACTCCAGCCCGGGGAGCGCGGGATGAGCGCGATCCTGCACGTACGGTGCGCCCCGACCCTCACCGGTGAGGGCTACCGGGAGGTCCTGGAACTGCTGCGGGAGTTCTCCCCGCTCGTCCAGGCCCTGCCGCCCCGCGCCGCCCTGGTCCAGGCACGGGGAGCCCAGCGGTACTTCGGCATCGAGGCCGCCCGGATCGCCGAGGTGGTCCGACTGCGCGCGGTGGCCCGGCTGGGCACGGACGTGCGGATCGGGGTCGCCGCGACCTGGGCCCTCGCGGCCATGGCCTCCGCCCGGATCCCGGGCCCCGGCGGGATCCTGGCCGTCCCCGACGACCCCGACGCGGTGGCCGGATTCCTCGGGCCGCTGCCGGTGGAGGCGCTGTACGGGCTCGGCTCCCGACAGGCCGAGGCGCTGCGCGGGTACGGACTGCACACCGTGGGAGCCCTCACCCGGGTCCCGCCCGGCGTCGTCGAACGGATCCTGGGCAAGCGGACCGGCCGGCTGGTCGCCGAGCGCGCCCGGGGCATCGACCCGCGCCCGGTGACCCCCCGCGACCTGCCCTCCTCGGCCGCCGTCAGAAGCGGGTTCACCCGGGAGGAACTGGACGGCCCGCACGCCAGGGCCACCCTGCTCGCCCTGGTCGTCCGGCTCGGCGCGCTCCTGCGCGGGCGCCGCCAGGCGGCCCGCTCCCTGTCCCTGACCCTGCGCTTCGCGGGCGGCACCCGTTGGGAGAAGACCCGGCGGCTCGCGGAACCCTCCGCGCACGACGAGGACCTGCGCACCGCGGCGTACCGGCTGATGGACGCGGCGGGCCTGCAACGGGCCCGACTGACCGGGATGGTGCTGCGGGCCGAGGACCTGACCGGCGCCGAACGCGTGGCCCGGCAGATCTCCCTGGACCCGGTACGGGAATCCCGGCTGACGGTGGAGGCGGCCGTCGACCGGGCCAACGCCCGCTT
This sequence comes from Streptomyces sp. NBC_00513, assembly GCF_041431415.1. Taxonomy (GTDB): domain Bacteria; phylum Actinomycetota; class Actinomycetes; order Streptomycetales; family Streptomycetaceae; genus Streptomyces. The sequence continues at coordinate 2,009,518 of NZ_CP107845.1, read as the reverse complement.
CGGCGCGGGCACGGTCCGCCCGGCGGCCACCTTCGGGGCGGCCACGGTCCGGCATCCCGCCGGCCTCGGCAGGGCCTCGTGACCCGACGGGCCCCGGGGCCCGGCCGGTGGATCAGGGCCCGTCCACCATCAGCCGGGCCACCTCGCGCTTGAGCCCGCCGGTCTGGGCCTGGATCAGGTGGAACTGCGCCTCCCGCGAGAGCCGACCCGCCGTGTTGCCGTACTGGATCGCGCGCCCGCCGGCCACCGCCACGCAGGCCGCGGCGGCCCGTACGGCCAGGTCCAGGCTCTCGGCCCGCAGTCGCAGCCGGTCCGCGGGCCGTTCCCCGGGCGGTAGTTCGTCCCGCAGCGCGTACGCCTCGGCGCGCAGCCGGGCCGCCCGGTCCGCGATCCGCAGCCCGAGGTCCTCGTAGCCCTCGCAGTCGAGCAGGAAGTCCGCGGTGGCGCGCAACTGCCCGAAGACGGCGGGCTGGGCGTCGGCGTTCTCCAGGTCGTACGCCCGCACCCAGTCGGCCCGCGGCTCCCGGACCACCACCTCGGCGTCCGGCACGAACACGTCCCGGACCTCGACGGCCGCCGTGCGCGTCCCCCGCATCGCCCACAGCGGAGCCGACGGCGCCGACGCCAGCCCGGCCCCCGGGGCGCAGTCCACCGGCGCGAACAGCACCTCGTCCCGCGACGTGAGGGCGCCCAGGTACACCACGTCGGTCAGCCCCCAGCCCGTCATCCACGGCACCCGCCCCGACAACCGCCACCCGCCCGACTCCCGCTCCGCGGTGACGGGCGGTCGCGGATGGCGCAGGAAGGCGAAACCGCCCGTGGCCCGCCGGTCTCCGCGCGCCAGGGCCGGCAACCACGCTTCCCCGAGCGCCGCGTCACCACCGCGCAACAGCCCCTTGGCCAGGGCGTGGTGCTGCGTCCACACGAACCACGTCGACGGATCGGCGGCGGCCAGCAGCTCGTGCACCTCCCGCGTCACCCGCCGCGCCCCGACCCCGCTCGCGGGATCCGGTTCGTATGCGATCAGCCCGTACGCTCCACACGCCGCGAGCGCGTCGAGGTGCGAACGCGGCACCCCCGCCTCGGCGGTCTCCTCCACACACGGGCGCAACACGCGCACCGCGGTCTCGGTGACGGCGGCGACCAACGGATCGACCGCCAGGTCGGGCGGGGTGGCCAGTGCGGTTCCGGCGCCGGGGACCGTGTGCATGCGGGTCATTCTTCTGGTGCGGGGCCGGCGGGAGCCTCGACACGCGAGTTTTTACCGACGCGTAACTTCCAAGTCTTGCTACTCGCCCGTAATTTAACGGCAGCAGCCCCCCTTGTGATCCGGATCACGGGACGAACCCCCACGCCCTTTCCCCTTGACCCGCAAGGAGATCACACGATGCTGCCCTGGAGACGACTGCTCCGCCCGCTGGCCGTCCTCGCCCTCACCACCGCCGCGCTCATCGCCCCCACCACCCCCGCCGCGCAGGCCGCGTCGGCGCCCGGCAGCGGCTGGAACAACTGGTCCTGTCGGCCGACGGCCGCACACCCCCGCCCCGTCGTCCTCGTCCACGGCACCCTCGGGAACTCCGTCGACAACTGGCTCGGCTTCGCCCCGTACCTCGTGAACCGCGGCTACTGCGTCTACTCCCTCGACTACGGGCAGCTCCCCGGCGTCCCCTTCTTCCACGGCCTCGGCCCCATCGAGAAGTCCGCCGCCCAACTCGACGTGTTCGTCGACAAGGTGCTCGCCGCCACCGGAGCCGCCAAGACCGACATCGTCGGCCACTCACAGGGCGGCATGATGCCGCGCCACTACCTGAAGTTCCTGGGCGGCGCCGCCAAGGTCAACGCCCTCGTCGGACTCGCCCCCGACAACCACGGCACCACCCTGAGCGGGCTGACGCGCCTGCTCCCGTACTTCCCCGGCGCCGAGGACCTGATCAGCGCCTCGACCCCCGGCCTGGCCGACCAGATCGCCGGCTCGGCCTTCATCACCCGCCTCAACGAGGGCGGGGACACCGTCCCGGGCGTGAAGTACACCGTGATCGCGACCCGCTACGACGAGGTGGTCACCCCCTACCGCAGCGCCTTCCTCGACGGGGCGAACGTGCGCAACGTCGTGCTCCAGGACCTGTGCGCCCTGGACCTCTCCGAGCACGTGACCATCGGCCTGACCGACCGCATCGCCTGGCACGAGGCGCTCAACGCACTCGACCCGGCACACGCCGAACGGACCACCTGCGCCTCGATCTTCGAGTGACGAGGCACGGGCGGTCCGTCCGGACGGCCTGACGGACGGCCTGGGCCCTGTCGTCAAGGTCCCGCCTGGCCCGCGGCGCCACTTAGGCGACAGGACCTAGCGGCCGTGGCGGCCCGCGGCGCTCCGGCGGCGGGCCGCCACGAACAGCGCGGCCGCGCCGACGGCCAGGGCGCCGGCCCCGGCCATCGCGATCGTCGGGGTGGCGCTGTTGCCGCCCGTCTCCGCGAGGTTGCCGTCCTTCGGGGTCACGGGTGCCTCCGAGGCGAGGAGGGGAGCGGCGGCGTTCCCGGTGTTGGTCTTCGCGTCGTCGTCACCGTGACCGTGGTGCTCCACGGAGGACTTGACCGCGCCGGCCGCGATCTGCTGGTCCGTGGGCGCCTTGGCCAGGGGGCAGTCCTCGTCGGTGCCGGGCACGCCCGTACCGGGCTTGGTGCCCGGCTTGCCGGGCGCCTTCGACGGCTTGCCGCTCCCACCGGCGCTCGGCTTCGCGCTCGGACCGGTACCGGTACCGGTGCCTGTTCCCGTACCGGTGCTCGGCTTGCCCGTGGGCTGCGCGCCGCCGCCGGTGCCGGCACCCGCGCCGTTGTCCTTGCCGAAGACCACGTCCGAGCAGCTGTAGAACGCCTCCGGGCTGTCCGAGCGCTGCCACACGCTGTAGACGAGGTGGCGGCCCGTCTTCTTCGGGACGGTGCCGGAGAAGACGTAGTCACCGTTGCGCATGCCAGGGTCGGTGACCTTCACGAACGGCTTCGACTCCAGGTCGGACCACTTCAGCGGCTTCGTCGGGTCGTAGCCGTCCTTCGTCACGTACAGCTCGAAGGACCCCTTGTGCGGGGCGGTGCCCTTGTAGCGGAAGGTGTGCGCGCCCGAGGTCATCGAACCGGCCGGCCAGTCGGCGCGGGGCAGGTCCAGGCCCTTGTACTTGGCGTTGCCCGCGGAGCACAACTGCCCGTCCGGGATCAGGGACTTGCTCTGCCCGGCCGCGTTGGCGATGTTCACCGCGTTCCAGTCGTAGAACGCCTGCGCCCCGCTCGCCGCCACCGCCGCCTTGCAGGCCGCCGACTTCGGGGACTCCGGGCCCTCCGCGTAGCACGCCGCCACCCGGCTGACCGGGTCCGTCATCGAACCGTGGGCGGCCGCGGGCACGGCGGCGTACGCGGCCACCGCGAGCGGGGCCAGGCCGACGGCGGCGATTCGGGCGGCGGTACGGCGTGCGTGGCGCATGGATGGAACTCCTCTGGGCAAGGCGGCGGAACGGGCTGAGCGCGTCAGGGGCGGGCCGGTGCGAGTCGGCCGGGCCGACGGCCGTCCCTCACGGGTCGCGGCGCCGCCCGGGGCCCTCCCCGGCTCGGCCAAGCTAGCCTCCCGAAAGCCCCGTTCGGCCCGGATCCGGCGCCGATCGGAGATCCTTAGGGCGCGCTTAAGGCAGGGACAAGCGCCACCTCAGGAACACGTCCGTGCAGCCTCCGGAACACGTCCGTACCGCCTCGGGGCCGGGCCCCGGGACCTGCCCCGGGGCCGCGTCCGCTCAGCCGAGGAGCGCGGCCAGACCGACCGGTGTGCGGGACTGGCGTTCCAGGGCGTCGAGCGCGCGGACCGCCTCGCCGGCGGCCTCCGGGTCGGTCGCGGCGAGTCCGCTCGCCTCGAACTCGTCCTCGTCCAGGCGCAGGACGAGGGCCCCGTCCGCCGAGACCCACAGGTCCAGGTCCAGGTCCTCGACGAGGATCTCGCCGTCCCGGACCACGGCGGGGCGGGTGATGTCGCAGTACCAGCCCTTCAGGACGCCGTCGCCCGTGCGGACCTCCTTGACCGCGTACCAGCGGTCGCGCCAGAAGTGCTCGGTGAACACGTCGCCGGGCTCGAAGCGCACGAACCCGAAGTCGCGCACCGTCGCGGCCGCCCAGGGGGCGCGTACGGAGATCCGGTCGCCGGTGTCGGCGAGGAGCTCGGCCGGATAACGGATCTTGGTGCGGCCCGCCTTGGTGAGGGTGACGTCGATTCGCTCGCTCATCGCGCCGTGGGCTCCAGACGTTTGGTGAAACGGGTCTCCGTGGCGCGGATCTCGTATCCGAACCAGGAGTTGATCGCGAGCATCGGGGCGTTCCCGGCGTCGTTGCCCGTGAAGGCCTCCGTACAGCCGGCCGCGACGGCCCGGCGCAGGGAATCGATCTTGGCGAGTTTGGCCAGGCCGCGGCCCCGGTGGGCCGCCAGGGTTCCGGTCATCCCCGAGGCGTAGCGCCCGGTGCCGTCGGTCCGGGCGGCGGTGAACGCGACCGGCTCGCCGTCGACGAGGACGACCGTGGTCAGCTCCTTGTCGAGCGTGGGCTCGTGCCAGACACTGCTCAGCCAGTCCTCGTAGTCGTCCAGTTCCACCGGCAGGTCGCCCGGCTCGTCCCGGCTCACCGCCGCGTCGGCCTCGTACAGCGGCCGCGGATCGTCGACGAAGGCGGAACCGGTGCGCAGCTCCACCCCAGGCGGCAGCTCGGCCGGGTACGGGGGAAGGACGGCGGTGGTGAGGTCCAGCCGCAGGAAGTGGGCGGAGCGGCCGGGACGGTAGCCGTGCCGCTCGGCGAAGGCCCGGTGGCCGGGCTCGTCCACGACCCAGGCGTACGTCTCCACCGCGCCCCGCGCGAGCAGGTGCTCCTCGGCCGTGTGCAGCAGGGCGGTCCCGGCTCCGAGCCCCCGGTGGTCGGGATGGACGTACGCGTTGACGAAGGACGCGCCCGGCTCGGCGCTGTCGTGCGCGATGCCGACCTGGGCAGTGCCGACGACCCGGCCGTCCCCGTTCTCCGCGAGGAGCAGCCGGTAGCGCTTGTCGGGGTGGGCGGAGGCGAGCTCGTGGGCCACCCCGGCCCCACTGGCGATCATGAACGGGAGCGCGGCGCGGCGCACCGCGGCGACTGCCTCGGCGTCGCCCGGGTCGCCCGGGCGCAGGTCACGGATGGTGAGGGTCATGGCGCCGACGCTAGGACGATCAGAGCGGGGACGCCTGCGAATTAGGCGGGCGATGGGAGAGAATCGGCCGCGTGACCCCGACTCCCTCGCACCTGAAGATCAAGATCGACGGCTCGGCCGGCGCTGCCGCCCCCTACGAGCAACTGCGCGCGCAGATCTCGGCGGGAGCCCGGGCGGGACGGTTGCCCGTGGGGTTCCGACTGCCCACGGTCCGGGCCCTCGCGGAGGAACTGGGGTTGGCGGCGAACACCGTCGCGAAGGCCTACCGGGCACTGGAGGCGGACGGTGTCGTCGAGACCCGGGGCCGCAACGGAACCCTCGTCGCGGCCGCGGACGACTCGGCCTCCCGGGAATCGGCCACCGCCGCGCAGGCGTACGCGGAGCGGGCCCACCGGCTGGGGCTGACCTTCGACGAGGCCACGGCCGCCGCCCTGGACGCCCTGCGGGCCCGGTACGGCAAGTAGGCGCACCCGGTACGGCAAGCAGGTCCACCCGGGCCGGCCTCAGTCCTCGCGGCGTCCCAGTTCGGCCTTGAGGTGGTGTCGCATGGGCTGCCCCATCGCCGCCATCTCCTGCGTGATCGTCAACTGTCCGTCGGCGAGGGAGTACCGGCGCCTCATCCCGGTCACCTCCTTCGCCCGCGGGGTCCGCGCCACGTGATCCGTCTCGATCTCGATCTCCGTACCGGACACACGGCCCACGTACGTCTCCACGATCCCGGTCGGGTGGGCCAGCGTGACCTCCAGCGAGGCGTCGGGCATGACCCGCCACCAGCCGCTCTCCCGGCCCGAGGGACGCAGGGGCGCACCGGACTCGTCGATCAGCCAGGCCCGCGACTCGTACCGCAGGAAGGGCCTGCCGTCGTGGCTGAAAGTGATCTCCTGCTCGTACCGGAACCCCTGCTCCAGGGTCGGGTACTCGCCCCGCCCCCGGCCGTGCCAGCGCCCCAGCAGGGCCAGCACCGGCGCGAGCTGCGGGTGCGGCGCGGGGCCCCCGCCCGGCGTGAGGCTGTCGGGGTACGGATTCTCCTGCGCCGGCTCGGGCACGGGGCACTCTCCTGTTCGGCGGGTCCTGACCGCGGCGGGCTCGCGCCGACCGACGGGACTGCGACTACGGGGCCATTGTCCCCGGCCCGCCGGTACCGCGGCGGCGCCGCCCCGACGCGGGTCGGGCTACAGGTAAAGCCCCGCCTCGGTCCCGTGCCCCTGCGGGGGCAGCAGCGCGGCCGGCCCGGCGCCCCGCCGGAGGGCGAACAGTTCGGCCAGGGTGGCGCCCTCGCGGGAGACCCCCTCGTCGGTGCCGAGCCAGTCCACGGCCTCGCGGTGCGTCAGCCGGCCGACCTCGATGCGGGCCAGGCAACGGCCCGGCCGGACCACCGCCGGGTGGAGCCGCTCCAGGTCCTCGTTGGTCGTCACGCCGACCAGGACGTTGCGGCCCTGGCCCAGCAGACCGTCCGTCAGGTTCAGCAGCCGGGACAACGCCTGCCCGGCCTGGTGCCGGGCCTCGCCGCGGATCAGCTCGTCGCAGTCCTCCAGCAACAGCAGCCGCCAGCGCCCCTTCGCCGTGCCCTCGTCCTCGCCGATCGCGATGTCCATCAGGTAGCCCACGTCGTTGAACAGCCGCTCCGGGTCCAGGACGCAGTCGACCTGGCACCAGTCCCGCCACGAGCGCGCCAGCGTCCGCAGCGCCGAGGTCTTCCCGGTACCGGGCGGGCCGTGCAGCAACAGCAGCCGGCCCGCGATGTCGTCGGGGGTGACCTTCATCAGCCGGTCCATCGCCCCGGCCACCGGCGCGGTGTAGTTCGAGCGCACCTCGGGCCAGGTGCCGGCGGCGATCTGCCGGGTCGTGCGGTACGGCCCGCGGCGCGGGGAGACGTACCAGAACCCCATCGTGACGTTCTCCGGCTGGGGTTCGGGCTCGTCCTGGGCCCCGTCCGTGGCCTCCCCGAGCACGCGGGTGGCGAGTTCGTCGCTGACGGCCGTCACCGTCACGTCCGCGCCGCGACTCCAACGCGACACGAGCATGGTCCACCCCTCGCCCTCCGCGAGGGTGGCGCTGCGGTCGGTGTCGCGAGCCGAGCGCAGCACCTTCGCCCCGGCCGGCAGGAGGGTCGCTTCGACCTTCACCCGTTCGATGGAAACGCTCTGGGAGTAAGGCTGCTCGCCGGAGGCGAACCGGCCGAGGAACAGGGCGTCGACGACGTCGGACGGTGAGTCGCTGTCGTCTACGTTGAGCCTGATCGGCAGGGCCTCGTGCGGGTTGGCTGGCATGGCGCCCATGATCCGGCACGATCTGGCCCCGTGCACCCGTGTTTCGCCGGAACGGGTGCTCAAGTTCCCTCTTCAAACGCATGGGGAGTGAAGATTCCGGCGCAAGCCTGCCCCGAACATTCTTGGCATGGCCACTTCCAGAAGTGCGCGGCTGCTTGTACCACGGACTCAGGAGTAACCCCCACAAGGAGCCGCACACATGAGCAAGAGAATGTCGCGCTTCGCCGCCCTCACCTCCTCCCTGTTACTCGCCGCGGGCGCCGCCCTGTTCGGCGCCGGCCAGGCGGCCGCCTCCGCCCGGGCCGACTTCGGCTACGTCGCGCTCGGCGACTCGTACTCGTCCGGCGTCGGCGCCGGCAACTACGACGGTTCGAGCGGCAACTGCAAGCGCACCAACCGCGCCTATCCGGCCCTCTGGGCCGCCGCCCACTCCCCGCAGACCTTCTCCTTCGTCGCCTGCTCCGGTGCCCGGACGGGCGACGTCCTCGCCAACCAACTGGGCCCGCTGAACTCCGGCACCGACCTCGTCAGCATCACGATCGGCGGCAACGACGCCGGTTTCTCCGATGTCATGACGACCTGTGTGCTCCAGTCCGAATCCACCTGCGTCAACCGCGTCAACCAGGCCAAGGCGTACGTCGACTCCACCCTGCCGGGCAAGCTCGACCAGGTCTACGACGCCGTCTCCGGCCGATCCCCGGGCGCCCACGTGGTCGTCCTCGGTTATCCCCGCTTCTACAAGCTGAACGGATCCTGCGTCAGCGGCCTGACCGAGGGCGAACGCGCCGCCATCAACGGCGCGGCCGACTACCTCAACGCCGCCGTCGCCAAGCGGGCCGCCGACCACGGCTTCACCTACGCCTCGGTCGCCGGTGCCTTCACGGGCCACGAGATCTGCTCCGGCAGCCCGTGGCTGCACAGCGTCAACTGGACCAACATCGGGGAGTCCTACCACCCGACCGCGTCCGGCCAGTCGGGCGGTTACCTGCCGTCCTTCGCCTCCAAGGCCTGACCCGGGCCCCGTTCAGAGCGTGACCCCCGGGCTCGGCGCCGGCGACGGCGTCGGGCCCGGGGAACCCGGTGAACCGGAAGGGCCGGGGGAGGAGGCCCCGCCCGTCGGGGTCTCCTTCTCGCAGGTCACGGAGAACTCCAGCCACGGCGAGGTGGCCCGCGCGGCGCCCCGCACCTCCAGCCGGACCGCGTCGTCGAGGGTCGCGCCGGCGCGATGGCCCGCCTCGACGTGGTCGACCTGCCGGGTCGTGGCGCCGTCCGCCCCGTACGAGAGGTCCTGCCAGCGGGGCTCCGACCCGTCGGCCGACCCGCCCCGGGTCACCCAGCGGTACTCCAACTCGGCGGGAACGCGCGCCACCTCCACGGTGCCGGCGAAGGCGGGCGCGTCGACGGGGGGCGGCGGGCAACTCCCCGCGTAGCGAACGCGGAGCGTGTGGACGTACACCGTGACCTTCCGCGCGGGCGCGCCGGCGCCCGCCGACGCCGAGGTGGACGCGGAAGTCGAGGGGGAGGGGGAAGAGGGAGTCGAGGCGGGCGTCGACGACGTCGACCGCGTGGCCGCGGGACCCGAACCGCCGGCCCCGTTCGCGGGAGCCCCGGCCGTGTCCCCGTCGTCCTTCCAGAGCAGCCAACCCAGCACGACCAAGGCCAGGACCAGCACCACGATCCCCACCGTCAGCACCGTCCCGGCCCGCCCCTGCGGCGGCGTCGGTCCCGATGGGGACACCACGGTCGGCGCCGTGCCCGACCCCGGCGGCACCGACAGGGGTGTCGGCGGCGTCGCGGCCCGGGACCCCGCGTCCCGATCGTGCCCGTGCGCGGCCGTCACCGCCGGAGCCGGCCCCGACGACGGCCCCGACACCGGTCCGCCGGCGGCCCGTGCCGTGCCGCCCGCGCCGATGATCCGCAGCATCCGGGACGCCTCCGCCGCCGACAGCCGCTCGGCGGGGTCCTTCCGCAGCAGCCCCTCCAACACGGGCTCCAACGGGCCGGCCCGGCGCGCCGGGGTCAACTCCTCGTCCACCACCGCCTGCAGTGTGGACAACGGCGTGTCGCGCCGGAACGGTGAGGACCCCTCGACGGCCGTGTACAGCAGCACGCCGAGCGACCACAGGTCCGACGTGGGACCCGGCTCGCGTCCCAGCGCCCGCTCCGGGGCCAGGAACTCGGGGGAGCCCACCACCTCGCCGGTCATGGTGATGGCCGAGGAACCCTCCAGGCTCGCGATGCCGAAGTCGCCCAGCACCACCCGCCCGTCGTTGGCGATCAGCACGTTGGCGGGCTTGACGTCCCGGTGCAGAACCCCCGACTCGTGCGCGGAACGCAGCGCGGCCAACACCTGCTCGCCGATGTGCGCGGCCCGCTGCGGGGGCATGGGCCCCTCGCCCTCCAGCACCTCCGCCAGGGACAGTCCGCGGATCAGCTCCATCACGATCCAGGGGCGGCCGCCCTCGCTCGCCACGTCGTACACGGTGACGACCCCGCGATGGGAGACCCGGGCCGCCGCCCAGGCCTCGCGCTCCATGCGCCGGTACAACCGCTCCACCTCGGCGGTGTCCAGTCCGGCGGGCGCCCGCACCTCCTTGACGGCGACCTCGCGCCCCAGCACCTCGTCGCGCGCCCGCCAGACGATCCCCATGCCGCCGCGACCCAGGGGGCCCAGCAACCGGTACCGACCGGCGATGACACGCCCGTCCTCACCCGCATTCCCACTCATCCGAGCCCCCCGAACGTGTTACCGGACGATCACTCCAAGTTAGCGCAGTGTGCGCCGTGTGGCCCCTGTCGCGACAGGACTCCCCGTATGAACCGCCACGACTTCCGAGGGGGCGTCAATTCCGCACAATCTGTGCGGAGAGTGACGATTGACTCCGGTGAGTAATCGTCAACTCCCCGTAGGTATAGGGGTAATTCACACCACCGGGATACCCGGGCGCGACGCGGGGGCGATAGGGTGAACCTGCCCGGGCCGGGTGCCCTCGTACGGGTGGGGAGAGACATGGAACAGATAGCAATGCGCAGCAGGCCGCCTCGCGTGCCTGCCATCACCTGCGGGAGCAGCGCGACCAGCTCGCGCCTCGACCGCCATCTCGCCGTGTTGGGCGGTCCCGCCGTCCCGCATCACGAGACCGCCGAGGCGACGCTGCTGATGCGCGAGCTCACCGCCCGCGATCACACGCACGTCCAGCGGAGCCGGAGCGCGCGCGTCGCGCTCTTCGCGCCGCTGCGTCGCCTGCGTCGCACGCTCTTCGGCAGCCGCCGCTCGTAACTGCCCGCAGAACGCGGCCGGTTGACCCGGCTGCGCCCACCCGGCCCTGTACGTGTTCGCGGTGTCACCGGTGTCGTCGGTCTCGTCGACGTCATCGGTGTTCTTCCGGTGTGGATCGCCTCAGGCGACCACGCCGTCCTGGCGCAGAGTCGTGATCTGCGCGCCCGTCATCCCCAGGGCGCGCAGCAGGGCGTCGGTGTGTTCGCCGAGCGCGGGTACCGCTCCCATCCGCGCCGGCGCGCCGTCCGGCAGCCCGATGGGCGGCAGCAGAGCGCGCAGCGGACCCGCGGGCGACCCGATCTCCCGCCAGCGGTCGCGCGCCGCCAACTGCGGATGCGCCGCGACCTGCGCCACCGAGTTCAGTCGCGCGCAGGCGATGCCCGCCGCCTCCAGCCTCCGGATCGCCTCGTCCGCGTCCAGCGCGGCCAGCGCCCCGGCCACCACCGCGTCCGTGCGCTCCCGGCCCAGCGTGCGGGCGGCGTTCGTCGCGAACGCCGGATCATCCGCCAACTCCGGCTTCTTCAGCACCTGTTCCGCCAGCCGCCGCCACTCCCGGTCGTTCTGCACCGACAGCAGCACCCGGTCCCCCTCCGCCGTCGGGTAGGCGTCGTAGGGCGCGATCACGGCATGCGCGAGACCGGTCCGCACGGGCTGCTCCCCGCCGTGCATCGTGTGGTGCAGCGGGTGCCCCATCCATTCGGCGAGCGCGTCCAGCATCGACACCTCCACCCGGCCCCCGCGCCCGGTGATCCCGCGGCGCAGGAGGGCGGCGAGCACCCCCGAGAACGCGTACATGGCCGCCGCGATGTCCGCCGCCGGGATGCCCGCCTTGACCGGCCGCTCCGGGGTCCCGGTCACCGACACCAGCCCCGCTTCGCACTGCACGAGCATGTCGTAGGCGCGCTTGTGCGCGTACGGCCCCTCGGCCCCGTAGCCGGAGACGTCCACGGCGACCAGACGCGGGTACCGGGCGCACAGCGCGGCCGAGTCCAGCCCGAGGCGGGCGGCGGCCCCCTGGGCGAGGTTCTGGACGAAGACGTCGGCGTCGGCCAACAGCTCGTGCAGGACCTCCCGGCCCCGCGCGTCCTTCAGGTCGAGCGCCAGGGACTCCTTGCCCCGGTTGGCCCAAACGAAGTGCGAGGCCAGACCCTTCGCGGCGGTGTCGTAGGCGCGCGCGAAGTCGCCGCCGTCGGGACGCTCGACCTTGATCACCCGGGCGCCGAGATCGGCGAGCTGGCGGGTGGCGAAGGGGGCCGAGACGGCCTGTTCGACGGCGACGACGGTGACACCGTCGAGGGGGAGCGGGTCGTGGGGGCGTGAATCGGGTGTCATGGCAGCCTGCCTACCCGGTCCGACCCGGATCTGTCACCCCCCGCCCGGCGGCTCCGCCCCTGCGCTCGGTCCTGACCGCGTCTCGGTTCTGACCGCGTCTCAGTCCTGGCCGCGCGCGAACCGGCGGGTGGCCGGCGGCGCGAAGAGGGCCAGGATGACGAGCGACCAGAGCAGCGCCCCGGCCACCGGGTGCGCGGCCGGCCAGGCGGCCCCGGCCGCCGGTTCGCCGCCCGCGTTGCCGCAGAGGGTGCGCACGGCGCCGGCCACGGCGCTGATCGGGTTCCACTCGGCGACCGTCCGCAGCCATCCGGGCAGCCCGGAGGTCGGCAGGTAGGCGCTGGACAGCATCGGCAGGACGAAGGTGGCGCCGCCGAGTTGGCCGGCGGCCTCCTCGCTCTTGCTGAGCAGGCCGAGGTACGTGCCCACCCAGGCCGAGGCGAAGCGGAACAGCAGCAGCACTCCGAGGGCCCCCAGCGCGCCCGGCAGCCCGTTCTCGATCCGCCAGCCCATGGCGATCCCCACCAGCATCAGCGGCACCATGGACACCCCCGTCGTCAGCAGGTCGGCGGTGATCTGCCCGAGGGGCACGGCGGCCCGACTCATCGGCAGGGTGCGGAACCGGTCCGTGACCCCACGGTGGGCGTCCTGTGCGGCCGTGAACAGGCCCGTCATCAGCCCGTTGGCGGCGGTGGCGGCGAGCAGGCCCGGAAGCAGGAACTCGCGGTATTCGGAGCCCGGCATCGCGAGCGCGCTGCCGAACACGTACCCGAAGAACAGCAGCATCATGATCGGCATGGTCTGCGTGAGCAGCAGCAGCGCGGGCGCGTGCCGGGCCTTCTGCAACTGGCGGGTGACGACGGCTCCGCCGTCGGACAGCAGGGTGTTCATGCCGCGTGCTCCTTCTCGGGTGTGACCTCGCGGACCCGGGTGAGGCGCAGGAACACCTCGTCGAGGGTGGGTGGCCGCAGGGTGGCGTCGGTGACCGGGATGCCGGCCGTGTCGAGGGCGCGGATGATCCGCGGCAGGGTCAGGCCGGTGTCGGACACGGTCACGCCGACGGTGAGGCGTTCCCCGTTCAGGACGGGTCGGCCCCCGGTGAGTCGGTCCAGTACGGCCGCCGCGCCCGTGAGGGCGTCGGGGTGGGTGACGGTCACCTCCGCGTGGGAGCCGATCCGGGACTTGAGTTCGGCCGGGGTGCCGGTGGCGATGGCCCGGCCGCCGTCCACCACCACGATGTCGTCGGCGAGCCTGTCCGCCTCCTCCAGGTACTGGGTGGTGAGGAGCACGGTCGTGCCCCCGCCGCCTCCGCTGCGGCCGGCGAGTTCTCGCACCGCGGTCCAGATCCGGTCGCGGGCCGCCGGGTCGAGGCCGGTCGTGGGCTCGTCCAGGAACAGCACGCGGGGCCGGGCGAGCAGCCCCGCGGCCAGGTCCAGGCGCCGCCGCATGCCGCCCGACCAGGTGGAGGCGGTGCGGTCGGCGGCCTCGGTGAGCTCGAAGCGCTCCAGCAGCTCGTCGGCGCGGGCCCGACCGGCGGCCCCGCGCAGCCCGGCGAGGCGGGCGAAGAGCCGCAGGTTCTCCCGGCCGGTGAGGTCCCCGTCCACCGAGGCGTACTGGCCGGTGACCCCGATGCTGCGGCGAACGGCCCCCGGAGCGCGGGTGACGTCGTGGCCGGCGACCAGGGCCCGCCCGGCGGTGGGCGCGGTGAGCGTGGTGAGGATCCGGACGGCGGTGGTCTTGCCGGCGCCATTGGGGCCCAGGAGCCCGCAGATCGTGCCCTCGGGCACCGCCAGATCGAGCCCGCGCAGGGCGCGCACCTCGCCGTAGGACTTTTCCAGACCTTCACTAAGTACAGCGTACGTAGTCGTCATGCACGGCACCCTACCTCACTACGTACGGCGTACGTAACTAGGATGGAGGCGACGAACGAGGTGATGAGCGATGACCCCCAGCGGCCGCCCCGCTGAACCCGAAGTGATCTGGGCCCGCCCACAACGCGCGGGACGGGGCCCCCGCCCCGCCCACAGCCGCGAGTCGATCGCGGCCGAGGCCGTGCGGATCGCCGACGCCGAGGGGATCGAGGCCGTCTCCATGCGCCGCGTGGCCGCCGGGATCGGGGCCGGGACGATGTCCCTGTACAACTACGTGCCACGCAAGGAGGACCTGTACGAGCTGATGGTCGACGCCGTCAGCGGGGAGTACGAACTGACCCCGCCCACCGGCGACTGGCGGGCCGACATGCTCGCGCTGGCCCGTCAGACGCGCGACCTGATGCGCCGCCACCCGTGGCTGCCCCGGCTGCTCACCCCGGTCTACGGCTTCAGTCCGCACGCCCTGCGGTACCTGGAGTACAGCCTGGCCTGCCTGGAGCCGCTGGACGCGCCGGACGGACGGAAACTCGAACTGGTCGCCGCCGTCAACGGCACCGTGGCCACCTACGTGGGCGGCGAGTTGGCCCTGGCCGAGCGGGCCCGCGCACTGCCCTGGAGCGAGGCCGACGAGCAGCGCGTACGGGCGGCGTGGCTCGGGTCCCGGCTGGCGAGCGGGGACTACCCGCGGCTGGCGGGCGCCCTCACGGCGCTGCCCTCCGTCCCCGCCGACCTGGACGCGCCGGACGAACTGTTCGACCGCTGGATCACGCAGCTGCTCGACACCTGGGGGGCATGAACGCGCGGGGTCGGACACCCGGGGCGCGCACGGGCGGGCACCCGGTCCTCGGGCGGCGTCGACCGCGCACCCGGGTTCACGGCGCGCCCTGGGTTCGCGGCGCGCCGGGGTTCACCGCGCTGCCCTGGGTTCGCGCCGCGCCGGGGTTCACAGCAGGGCGAACTGGCCGCCCGGGCCCTCCTCGCGGTGGTCCAACACCGAGGCCGGTCGGCGGGACCCGCGCGGCGGCGGCAACACCCCGAGGCCTTCGAGTTCGGTGGCCGTGAGCGACGGGCCGGGCTCGAACGCCGCCCGCTCCGGCGCCAGATCGGCCAGCAGCGCCAGGCTCGTGACCAACGCCAACAGCTCCGAGGTCCATGACTGCGGCCACTCCCCGGGCCCCAGCGCCTCCAAGCCGTCGACCCCGTCCGAGCGGTGCGCGGTCCGGGCGGCGAACCAGGACTCCAACACCCGCTCGCCCCGGGACTCCTGATCCCACGCTCCCGGCGGCACGGGGGAGATGCTCCCGTCCCCGAGCCCCAGGGTCTCGGTGTCCGGGTCGTACGAGAGCCCGCGCGGCCACGCCGTGACCGTCGAGCGGACGTACGGCCGCCGCCCGCCGGGCAGACGGGGCGGCTCACCGCCCCGCGCCCCGCGCAACTGGACGGTCAGCAGGCGCTGCCCGAGTTCCAGCCCGGCCCGCCAGCGTTCCGGGTCGGCCGTCAGCGGGACCTCGTACGTGCCCCGGGCCCCGGGGCGGCCCGCCGCGAGCACCCAGCACAGCACGTCCTCGGGAGTGACCCAACCGCCGAGCCGCTCGCCCAGCAGGTGCAGCAGGCCCGGCGCGAGGTTGGGCTCCGCGCCGCCGGGGCGCCGGTGCAGCGGGCGGATCCGGCCCAGCCGGCCGGCCGGGAGATGGGCGGTGACCAGCGGTTCCGGCGTCTCCACGACGAACAGCTGGTGGGCGTCGCGCACCCGCCACAGCTCGGGGCGGGCCCGGTCGATGAGCCGCTGGTCGGGCAGCAGCCACTGCTCGTCGAAGGGTGCGGTCAGCACCCGTACGGGCTCCGGGAACGGGCCCGGCGCCTCGGCGAAGCGGGCCGTGGACGCGGACCGCTGCCCGGGCAGCGCGGCGGCCCCGGAGGAGGGCGTACGGGCCCGGGTCGGACGGAACAACCTCTCCCGCTCGGCGCCTTCGGCGCCGGCCAGGGTCGCCCAGCGGGCCCGCAGGGTCGCCGGCTCGGGGGCCGTCACCCAGTCCCGCCCCAGCCGCAGCGAACCCACGGCCCAGGGCATCAGATCGTCCAGCAGCGGTACGTCGTCGCTCACCCGGCAGATGGTAGCGAGGGGAGGCGACGCCCGGGCCGCGTCCAGGCCGAAGCGTTACGCTCCTTATGAACGCATCTGTACCGGTGTGGTGGACCGAGCCCTGTGCGGGCCCCCTGCGCGGACCGAGCCCCGCGCGGACCGACCCCTGTGTGGACCGACCGCTGTGTGGACCGACCCCTGTGTGGACCAACCGCTGTGGACCGAGGAGACGGCTGATGAGTCAGTACGACGAATACTCGACTCCTTCCCAGGCCGAGGGCGAACGCCTCGACGAGGACATGGACGAGCGGCAGAAGCGCCAACGGCATCCGCAGACCACGCGCACCACCCCGTCGCAGGCCGAGGGCGAGCGGGGCGCGGAGGAAGACGCGAAGCGGCCCCCGGGCGCGTAGGCGGGGCGTGTGGGCGGCGCGTGGGTCGGCGGGTGGGCGGGCCCCCGTGCCTCGACCGGCTCGGTGTGCGCAGGCCGGTCGAGGCCGCTCTCAGTGCGCGTCGACCGTCACCGTGAAGGAGAACCGGTCGCCGCGGTAGCGGATGCGGGCCACGTCCACCACCCGGCCCCCGTCGTCGTACGTCACACCCGTGTAGTGCAGGATCGGGCTCAGCAGCGGGACCTGGAGCAGCGCGGCCGTCTCCGGGTCCGCGAGCCGCGCCTCCACGGTGTCCGTGATCCGGCTGATCTTCACCCCGACCAGGTCACGGAGGACCTTGGTCATCGGGAACCGTTCCAGGTCGCTCAGGTCGATGGATGCGGCCAGCTCCGTGCGGACCGCGTTCTCCGCCCAGTTCGTCGGCTCGCCGCTCACGCTGTCGTGGCGCAGCCGCCGGTACGTGACCAGCTCCGAGGTGTCCGGGAAGTGCTCCAGCAGCTCCCCGGACACCGCCGTCCGCTCGTGTCCGAGAATCGTCGTACGCTCACCCGACTGCTGGGCCACGATCGCGTCGACCGAACCCAACAACCGCACCGGGGCCCCGCGCCGCGCCCCCGGCTCGATGAACGTCCCGCGCCGCCGGTGCCGACTGATCAGGCCCTCCCCCTCCAACTCCTTGAGGGCCTGCCGCATCGTCAGCACGCTCACCCCGTAGTGCCCGGCCAACTGCTCCTCGGTGGGCAGGCGCAGCGAGGCGTCCGGGGTGCGCCCCAATATCGAGGCGCGCAGCGACTGGGACACCTGGTACCAGAGCGGCAACTTCCGGTTCAGCACCAGGGAGTCGGGGGCGAAGGCGGTCACGGGTGGTTCTCCGTACGGCTGGACGTCTGGGGCGGGCGTGCAGCGAATGCTAGGCGCGGAAGTGGCGTTCCAGACCCTGCCAGACGTCGTCGTATCCGCGCTGGAGGTGTTCGGCGCCGGCCGCCTGGTCGGTGGCGACGATGGGCCAGCGGGTCTCGAACATGAAGGCCAGCCCGTCGTCGATCTTCTGCGGCTTCAGCTCGGCGGCGCTCGCCCGGTCGAAGGTCTCCCGGTCCGGGCCGTGCGCGGACATCATGTTGTGCAGCGAGCCGCCACCGGGCACGAAGCCCTCGGCCTTCGCGTCGTACGCGCCCTCGATCAGGCCCATGTACTCGCTCATCACGTTGCGGTGGAAGTACGGCGGACGGAAGGTGTCCTCTCCCACCAGCCAGCGCGGGGCGAACACCACGAAGTCCACCCCGGCCAGCCCCGGGGTGTCCGAGGGCGAGGTCAACACGGTGAAGATCGACGGGTCGGGGTGGTCGTAACTGATCGAGCCGATCACGTTGAAACGGCGCAGGTCGTACACGTACGGGACGTGGGTGCCGTGCCAGGCGACCACATCGAGCGGCGAATGGTCGTACGTGGCCGTCCAGAGGTTGCCGCAGTACTTGTTGACCACCTCGGTCGGGCGGTCGACGTCCTCGTACGCGGCCACGGGCGCCCGGAAGTCCCGCGCGGCGGCGAGGCCGTTGGCGCCGATCGGGCCGAGGTTCGGCAGCTCGAAGGGCTGCCCGTAGTTCTCGCAGACGTAGCCGCGGGCGTTCGCGTCGAGCAGCTCGACGCGGAAGCGGACCCCGCGCGGGATCAGGGCCATCTCGCCCGGCCGGGCGCTGAGCAGGCCGAACTCGGTGCGCAGCAGCAGGCCGCCGCGTTCGGGGACGATCAGCAGCTCGCCGTCCGAGCTGCTGAACACCCGATCCGTCATGGCGGCGTTGGCGGAGTAGAGGTGGATCGCCATGCCGGCGCGCTGGGCGGCGTCGCCGTTCCCGCCGAGGGTCCACAGGCCGGCCAGGAAATCGGTGCCGGGCGCCGGGTCGGGCAGCGGGTTCCAGCGGAGCCGGTTCGGATCCGGCACGGTCTCGGTGAAGGGTGCGCTGCGCAGGCCGCCGTTGTCGACGCGGGTGAACGGCGGGTGCGCCGCCGAGGGGCGGATTCGGTAGAGCCACGAGCGGCGGTTGTGGGTGCGGGGCTCGGTGAACGCGCTGCCGCTGAGCTGCTCGGCGTAGAGGCCGAGAGGGGCGCGCTGGGGCGAGTTCCGGCCGTGGGGGAGCGCGCCCGGAACGGCCTCGGAGCTGTGCTCGTTGCCGAATCCGGTGAGGTACTCCAGCGCCTCCGCGGTCTTCCTGGCCTGCTCGCTGGTGTCGCCGTCACTCATGGAACGCTCCCGGTCTGCCGAAGGAATCCTATGGGTGACAGTAGGATTCACGGCCCCCCGCGTCAACGGTGACCTTCCGGCCGGCCCGCCCTACCGGCCCGAAGAGCCTCCGTTCGGGTGTGTGAAGCCCGGTTCGGCGGCGCTCGGCCTCCGTCCCCGCACGGCCGGTCTGCCCGTGCCCGAGCGTGCCCGTGCCCGAGCCCGTGCCCGTGCTCGCGCCTGCCGTCGGACCGGCGGGTTCAGGCGGGTTCCGACGGGCGGGTTCAGACGGGTTCCGGCGGGCGCCGAACCGATTCGCGTCGAGGGGGATCCCAAAAGGTGAACATTGCTCTACTCTCTCGCGCATGTCGTGGACCCGCAGGTTTCCTGCCGTGCCGGCGGCGCTCCTCGCCGCCCTCCTCGCGTTCCTGTCCCTCCTCGCCGCCGCGCCCGCCGCCCGCGCGCACGAGGAGCGCCCCGTCACCCTCCCCGACGGCAGCGGCTCCGTACCCGAGTACCGCAAGGCCGAGCCCGACCTCCTGGTGTGCAAGACCGACCGCCCCGCCTTCGAGCGCCGGATATCGGGCTTCCCGCAGGAACTCAGACAGCGCAACCTCGCCCTCTACGCGCAATGCGAGAAGACCGGCTTCCGTCACCTCCAAGAGGCCGTGGACGCGGTGGACCGACCGGGGATGAACATCGCGATCCTGCCCGGCCTGTACGAGGAGGAGCCCTCACTCCCCAAGCCCACGGGCGAGTGCGCCACGCTGAAGGCGCCCAACTCCTCGCTCGGCTACCAGATCCTGTCCTACGAGCAGCAGGAGCGGTGCCGGCACAACCAGAACCTCGTCGCGATCCTCGGCAAGACGAACCTCCAGATCGAGGGCACCGGGGCGTCCCGCCAGGACGTGGTCATCGACGCCAAGTACCAGAAGCTGAACGCCATCCGGGCCGACAAGTCCAACGGCATCTACTTCCGCAACTTCACCGCCCAGCGCACCACCTTCAACTCGCTGTACGTGCTCGCCGGCGACGGCTTCGTCATCGACGACGTACTGACCCGCTGGAACGACGAGTACGGCTTCCTGACCTTCGCGAGCGACCACGGGCTCTACAAGAACTGCGAGTCCTACGGCAACGGGGACTCCGGCATCTACCCCGGCAGCGCCTCCGACATCAACGACGGCCGCGGCTACGACGTCCCCCGCTACTCCATCGAGATCACCGGCTGCCGCAGCCACCACAACATGGTCGGCTACTCGGGCACGGCCGGGGACTCCGTCTGGGTCCACGACAACGAGTTCGACCAGAACATGGGCGGCGCGTCGATGGACAGCGCCTTCCCCGGCCACCCCGGGCTCCCGCAGAACCACGCCAGGTTCGAGCGGAACCTGATCCACGACAACAACCAGGACTACTACCGTCACGTCGCCGACGGCACCTGCGCCAAACCTCCCATCGAACGGGGCTACGAGCAGGGCGTGGTCTGCCCGCAGATCTCCATGCCGCCCGGCACCGGCATCATCACCGCCGGGGGGAACTGGAACCTGTACGAGGGCAACTGGGTGTACGGCCACCAGCGCGCCGGATTCTTCCTGAGCGCCGTCCCCGCCTTCATCCGCGGCGAGGAGGCGTGGGCCAAGCAGGCCGACACCTCCCACCACAACCGCTACGCCGCCAACATCCTCGGCAAGGACAAGGCCGGGGCCTCCCGGCCCAACGGCATGGACGTCTGGTGGGACGGACAGGGCAGGGGCAACTGCTGGCAGGACGGACCCGACGGTTCCACCCCCGCCACCCTGCCCGAGTGCGGCGAGCGCCGCGGCGCCGTCTCCGGCGGCTCCGCGCGTCTCGCCGGCGAACCGGTCAAGCTCGTCCAACTGCTGGTCTGCGCCGACTACAACGTCCAGGCCCGCAAGCTGCCGGCGGGCTGCGACTGGTACGGCGCCCGAGGCCTGGAGCGGGTCGAGACCCAGATCGCGTTGGCCGTCGCGGCCGTGCTGCTGCTGGTCGGCGGAGTCCTGTGGTGGCGCCGACTGCGCGGCTCCCGAGGGGGGACGCTCGCCTCGCTGCTGGGCCTCGCCGGGCTGTGCCTGGACGTCGCCGGGTCCACCACCGCCCTCACCCCCACCTTCGTGCCGGCACTGGCCCTGCTCCTCCTGGGGCTGTGGTGGACGGGCGTCTGGCTGGTCCTGCGCGCCGACCGGCCGTGGCTCGCCCGGCTCACCCTGCTACTGGCCGTCCTGACCCTCCTCGACGCCTTCGACAGGGCCGTCCTGATGATTCCCTGGATCCCCCTCGGCCCCGCCTGGGTACGGGCGCTCGTCGCGGTGGTGTGGGTGCTCTGGGCGGTCGTCGCCTCCGCCCGTCCGGAAGCCCGCCCGGGCACGCCGGCGCGCCCGACCGGCCCCGGCGGCGACCCCGACGGGGATCGCGCCCCGGCCCCGGTCGGCCCGCCCCCGGCCCTGAGCGCGGCGGCCGCCACCCACTCACCGGCCGCCACCGAACCCCGGGCCGCCACCCACTCCTCGGCCGGGACCGAACCCTCGGCCGCCACCGAACCCCGGGCCGCGACCGAACCCCCGGCCGGGACCGAACCCCGGGCCGCGACCGAACCCCGGGCCGGGAACGGAGGCCCGCGGTGAGCCGAGACCATGCCGACCGCATCGGCCGCGAGGCCTGCGCCGCGCCGACCCACACGGCCCGCCCACCCCGCATGGCCCGCCCACCCCTCACGGCCCAACCGACCCGCGCGACCCGCGCGACCCGACTGCCCCGTCCTCCCCGGCGTGCGGTCGGTCCTCGCCGCCGAACCGTCCGCACCGCGGTTCTGGTCGCCCTGCTCCTGCTGCTCGCCGGCGGCACGGCGACGGGCTGTGGGGGTCGGGCCACCACCCACCACAAACCCGGCACCAGCCACGAACAGGCCTCAGGTGACGTGGGCACCCTGCTCGGTGCCCAGGACGGCGCCGGCCACCGCCTCCGGCAGGTCCCGGCCCAGGGCGCGCCGGAGGTGCGGATCACCACCAGGCCGGACTCGGAGGACGGCTGGAACCTCCAACTGGTCGTGAAGAACTTCCGCTTCACCCCCGACAGTGTCGGCGGCGCGGCCCTCCCCGGCGCCGGCCACGCCCACCTGGAACTGGACGGGCGCAAGCTGGCCCGGGTGTACGGCCCCTGGTACCACCTGCCCGCGGCGCAGGTGCCCGAGGGCGTGCACACCCTGGCCGTCCGCCTGTACGCCGACGACCACACCGCCTGGGCCGTCGGCGGCAAGGTGGTCGAGGCCGCCGTCGAGCTGACCGGTGGCCCCCCGGGCCAGGGGTCCCACAGCCACGCCGCCCCCACGCCGACGACGCCACCCCAGGCAACCCAGACCCCCCAGCCGGCCCAGACCCCCCGGAGCTCCGAGACCCCGGATGCCGACCGCACGGTCACCGTCGTCGTCCGGGACGGCAAGGTGGTTCCCGCTCCCGGCCGCGTCGAGGTGGGGCGCGGCGAGCGGGTGGCCCTGCGCGTCACCAGCGACCGCGCGGACACCCTGCACGTCCACGGCTACGACAAGGAACTCGCCCTGCCCGCAGGCCAGGAGGCCACCCTGATCCTGACGGCCGACCGCACCGGGCTCTTCGAGGTCGAGACCCACGAGAGCGACCTCGTCCTCACCCAGCTCCTCGTCCGATGACCCCCCTCGGCCTCGCCCCGGGCCTGCCCCCCGCCCCGGACCTCCGACTCGCCCCGGACCTCCCTCTCGCCCCGAGGCTCCTCCTCGGCCCGGGCGCCGGCGGCTGTCCGGGCCCGTGCGCGGGGGGCGGTCGCTCCGGCCAGGACGTGGTCCCGTACCTGGCCGATCCGTCGACCACCCTGCTCGCACACGGGATCGGGTCCCAGCACGATCTGCCGATCTCTCCCTTCTACGCCTTCGCCGGTGCCTTCGCCGCGCTGTTCGTCTCCTTCCTCGCCCTCGGTCTGCTCTGGTCCACGTCCCGCTTCCGGGGTGACCGTTCGGGCCTCGCCCTGCCCGCCCGGTTCCAGCGGGTGGCCGACGCGCCGGCCACCCGCACCACCTTGCGCGGGCTCGGTCTCGCCGCCGCCCTCGTCGTGTTGCTCCACCTCCTCATCGGTCCCGACGGCCCCGCCCGAAACCCCGCTCCCGGCGCCGTCTACGTCCTGCTCTGGGTCGGACTCGTCCCGGCCTCCCTCCTCCTCGGCCCCGTATGGCGCCTTGTCAACCCGCTCCGCACCCTGCACCGACTCCTCGCCGTCGCCCTGCGCCGCCGTGCCCCCGACCGCCCACTGCCCGCCCGGCTCGGCCAATGGCCCGCCGCGGTCGGGCTGTTCGGCTTCACCTGGCTGGAGCTCGTCTCCCCGGATCCCGCATCCACCACCACCCTCCTGATCGCCCTCGGTTGCTTCGTCGTCGGTCAACTGGCCCTCGCCGCCCGCTTCGGCGAGAACTGGTTCGCCGACGGAGACCCCTTCGAGGCCTACTCCGATCTCCTGGCCGGACTCTCCCCCCTCGGCCGTCGCTCCGACGGCCGGCTGGTCCTCCGCAATCCGTTCCACGGACTCGACGCGACGCCCGAGCGGCCCGGACTCGTCGCCGTCGTCTGTGTCCTGCTCGGCTCCACCGCCTACGACGGCTACTCCGACAGCCCCGCCTGGATCAACGCCATTCAGACCTCCCCTCTCGGCCGCACCCCCACGGCCACCCTCGGACTTCTCGGTTCCATCGCCCTCGTCGCCGCCCTGTACTGCCTGTGCGCGGCGGCCACCCGCCTCGTCAGCGGCCCGCACCCCCGCCCGCTGACGGCCTTCGCGCACTCACTCGTGCCGATCGCGCTCGGCTATCTCGTCGCCCACTACTTCTCCCTCCTCGTCACCGAAGGACCACGCACAGTAATCATGGCAGCAGGCACTGACAACGCCCCAGAACCCTTGCCACCACTGGGTCCAGGCGGTCTCGCGGCCCTCCAGGTGATCGCCGTCGTCACCGGACACGTACTCGGAGTGATCGCCGCGCACGACCGGTCCGTGCGCCTCTTCCCGCCCGCCAAGGCCGTGGCCGGCCAACTGCCCCTGCTCGCGCTGATGATCACGTACACCATCGGTGGCCTCAGCCTCCTGCTGAACTGAGGCCACCGGCCCGAGCGGAAGCCAGGAACGGCATGATGGATCCCGTGCCCCCCGCCCACCCCATGCGCCGGACCCCGATCCAGCAGCGCAGCGCCGACCGGCTCGCCCGGATCCTCGACGCCTGCGCGGAACTCCTGGACGAGACCGGGTACGAGAACCTCAGCACCCGTGCCGTCGCCCTGCGCGCCGGAGTGCCCATCGGCTCCGTGTACCGCTTCTTCGGGAACAAGCGAGCCATGGCCATCGCCCTGGCCCACCGCAATCTCGACCGCTACGCCGACGGCATCGAGGAACGGCTGGCCGTCCTTCCGGCCACCCACTGGCGGCCCGTCGTCGACGCCGTCCTGGACGAGTACCTGGCGATGAAGCGCAGCGTGCCCGGATTCGCGCTCGTCGACTTCGGGGTGCCCGCGCCGCCTCCCGAGGGCCCGGCCGCCGACCCCAACCACCTGGTTGCCGCACGGCTCACCGAACTGCTCTCCCGCCACCTCGGCCGCACCCGCGACGCCGCCCTCGAACGGTCCGTGCTGGTGGCGGTCGAGGCCACCGACGCGCTCATTCAGTTGGCCTTCCGCGTCGACCCCGCCGGGGACCCCGGGATCGTCGCCGAAACCCGGGCGATGATGCAGGCCTACCTGGCCCGCGTACTGGACTGAGCCTCCAGGGTCCACAACCGCCGCGAGCGCACCCCTCCCCAACCTCCCTACCGGTCGGTATGCTCGACCCGCCCGTGTGCCCGCACCGCAGCCTGCCGTCCCCAGGAGCGACCATGCCCCGCACCGCCCTGCGCATCTGCCCCCTCTGTGAAGCCACCTGCGGCCTCACGCTGACCATCGAGGGCACCACGGTCACCGGCGCCCGCGGCGACCGGGACGATGTGTTCAGTCGTGGCTTCATCTGCCCCAAGGGGGCGGCCTTCGGGGCCCTCGACGGCGATCCGGACCGGCTGCGCACCCCTCTCGTACGCCGCGACGGCCGGCTGCGCGAAGCGAGTTGGGAGGAGGCCTACGAGGTGATCGCCGCGGCCGTGCCCGCCCTCGTGCGGGAACACGGAGCCCAGTCCGTCGGCGTCGTTCTCGGCAACCCGAACGTCCACACCATGGCCGGAGCCCTCTACCCGCCGCTCCTCCTCAAGGCCCTCGGCACCCGGAACCTCTTCACCGCCAGCACCCTGGACCAGATGCCCAAGCACGTGTCCAGCGGGCTGCTGTTCGGCGACCCCTTCGCCATCCCGGTCCCCGACCTCGACCGCACCGACTTCCTCCTGCTCCTCGGCGCGAACCCGGTCGAGTCCAACGGCTCCCTGTGCACCGCCCCGGACTTTCCCGGCCGGCTCAAGGCCCTGCGCGCCCGCGGCGGCACCCTGGTCGTCGTCGATCCGCGGCGCACGCGCACCGCCGCGCTGGCCGACCGGCACCTCGCACCGCGCCCCGGCAGCGACGCCCTGCTGCTGGCCGCGCTCGCGCACACCCTGCTCGCGGAAGGACTCGCGACCCCCGGGACGCCGGGGGAGTGGACCGAGGGCCTCGGGGAACTCGCCGACGCCCTCGCCCGTTTCACTCCCGAGGCCGTCGCCCCGGCCTGCGACCTGACCGCCGATGAGATCCGTTCCCTCGCCCGGGAACTGGCGGCCGCGCCCACCGCCGCCGTGTACGGGCGCATCGGCAGCTGCACGGCCGAGTACGGCACCCTCGCCAGCTGGCTGGTCGACGTACTGAACATCCTCACGGGCAATCTCGACCGCACGGGCGGGGCGCTCTTCCCCCTCTCGGCGACCGACCGCGCACCCCGACCCGCCCGCCCGGGCAAGGGGTTCGACCTCGGCCGCTGGCACAGCCGGGTCAGCGGACACCCGGAGGCCAAGGGCGAACTGCCCACCGCCGCCCTGGCCGAGGAGATCGAGACGCCGGGCGTGGGGCGCATCCGAGCCCTGATCGCCATCGCCGCCAACCCCGTGCTGTCCGCCCCCGACGGCCGGCGCCTCGACGCGGCCCTGGCCGGCCTCGACTTCATGATCAGCGTCGATCCGTACCTCAACGAGACCTCGCGCCACGCCCACGTCGTCCTGCCCCCGCCGCCGCCCTCACAGTCCGCCCACTTCGACTTCGCCTTCAACGCGTTCGCCGTCCACAACCAGGCCCGCTACTCACCACCCGCCGTGCCCCTCGAAGAGGGCCGCATGGACGAGTGCGAGGTCCACGCGCGCCTGATCCTGGCGGTGTCCGGGCTGCACGGGGCATCGCCGGACGTCCTCGACGACCGCGTCATCGCCGACACCCTCGCCCGGGAGGTCGCCGACCCCCATTCACCGCTCTTCGGCGCGGACCCGCAGCGGGAGGCGCGGGCACTGACGGGCAGTACCGGCCCCGAGCGGCGGCTCGACATGATGCTGAGGCTCGGACCGTACGACCTCACCCTCGACGAGCTGCGGAGGCGGCCGCACGGCATAGACCTGGGCCCCCTGAGCCCCAGGCTCCCGGGTGTACTGAAGACCCGCACCGGCCGGATCGAACTGCTCCCGGACCCGATCGCGGCCGAACTCCCCAGGCTGCGCGCGGCGCTCGCCGAACGCCCCGCCGCCCTGGTGCTCGTGGGCCGCCGCCATCTGCGGTCGAACAACAGCTGGTTGCACAACGTCCCGGCCCTGGTCGGAGGTTCCAACCGGTGCACCCTCCACGTCCATCCGCAGGACGCGGACCGACTGGGCCTCACCGACGGCGGCCGGGCCCGGATCACCGGCGACGGCGGCAGTCTGGAAGTCCCGGTCGAGATCACCGACGCCGTCCGTACCGGGGTCGTCAGCCTTCCGCACGGCTGGGGCCACGACCGGGCCGGCTCCCGGCTCTCGGTGGCCAGGGCCGTCCCCGGAGCCAATGTGAACCAGCTGCTCGACGGCAGCCGACTCGACCCGCTGTCCGGTACCGCCGTGCTCAACGGATTCCCGGTCGAACTGGCACCTCTGCCCTGAGCTGGGGTTTTGCTCGTATTGCTCACGCGTCCACGTCTTGTTGGCACATCGA
Source organism: Streptomyces sp. NBC_00513 (assembly GCF_041431415.1). GTDB lineage: Bacteria > Actinomycetota > Actinomycetes > Streptomycetales > Streptomycetaceae > Streptomyces. The sequence continues at coordinate 1,982,713 of NZ_CP107845.1, read as the reverse complement.
GGAGCCCCCTACGTTCCCAGCATGCTGACCTTCCTCGGCTTCGCCATGATCGCGACCTTCCTGGTTCTGATCATGCTGAAGAAAATGTCGCCCATCGCGGCGCTCGTGCTCATCCCCGCGCTCTTCTGCGTCTTCGCCGGACAGGGTGCGCAGTTGGGCGACTACGTCATCGACGGAGTCGGCAAACTCGCGCCGACGGCCGCGATGCTGATGTTCGCCATCGTCTACTTCGGCGTGATGATCGACGTCGGCCTCTTCGATCCGATCGTGCGTGGCATCCTGCGCTTCTGCAAGGCGGACCCGATGCGGGTCGTGGTCGGTACGGCGGTACTCGCCGCGATCGTGTCGCTCGACGGCGACGGCTCGACCACCTTCATGATCACGGTCTCGGCCATGTACCCGCTCTACAAGCGCCTCGGCATGAGCCTGGTGGTCATGACCGGTGTCGCGGCCACCGCCAACGGCGTCATGAACACCCTCCCCTGGGGCGGCCCCACGGCCCGTGCCGCCACCGCCCTCAAGCTCGACGCCGCGGACGTCTTCGTCCCGATGATCCCCGCGCTGGCGGCCGGGCTGCTCTTCGTGTTCCTCCTCGCGTACGTCCTCGGCGTGAAGGAGCGGCGGCGGGTCGGGCTGCTCGTCATGCCCGGCGCGCAGGATGAGTGCGGGCAGGAGAAGACCGCGGCGAAGCGGGACGCGGAGTCGGAGGTGGAGCTGACCGAAGGGGATCCCGCCACGGTCACGGCGGGGGTGGGCGCCGTGGTCGCGGCCTCGGGCCCGGGCGGCTCCGGCAGCACACCCGCACCCGTACTCACCTCCACCGCTCCGGACGCACCCGCACACGCACCCGCACCCGCACCCACGGACGCACCCACGGCCACGGCCACCACCCCCGACGGCGACGATGACGGTTTCCAGGGGCTCGATCCGGACCGTGCGACGCTCCGTCCCCGCCTCTACTGGTTCAACGCCGGACTGACCGTCGCCCTCCTCACCGCGATGATCATGGAGTTGCTGCCCATCCCCGTGCTCTTCCTCCTCGGCGCGGCCCTCGCCCTCACGGTCAACTTCCCCCACATGCCCGACCAGAAGGCCCGGATCGCCGCCCACGCCGACAACGTCCTCAATGTCGCGGGCATGGTCTTCGCCGCCGCCGTCTTCACCGGCGTCCTCACCGGCACCGGCATGGTCAAGCACATGGCCGACTGGCTCGTCGGCGCGATTCCCGAGGGGATGGGCCCCCACATGGCGCTGGTCACGGGCCTGCTCAGCCTGCCCCTGACCTACTTCATGTCGAACGACGGCTTCTACTTCGGGGTCCTGCCGGTACTGGCCGAGGCCGGCGCCGCCCACGGCGTCTCGCCGCTGGAGATCGCCCGCGCGTCCCTGGTCGGCCAGCCCCTGCACATGTCCAGCCCACTGGTTCCGGCCGTCTACGTCCTCGTCGGCATGGCCAAGGTCGAGTTCGGCGATCACACCCGATTCACCGTGAAATGGGCGGCCTTGACCTCCCTGGTGGTCCTGGCGGCGGGGATGCTTTTCGGCATCATCTGATCGCGGACGCCTCTGGCGCCCGCAAAACTACCGACGCTAGTTTGTAAGGTGTTGGCGAGGTCAGGTTCTACGCGCTCGTGCGTGTTCGGGAGGAAAGCCATGAAGGCCCACGACGGGATGTACATCGGCGGCGCCTGGCGACCGGCCGTCGGACGCGAGCGGATCGAGGTCGTCAACCCCGCCGACGAACAGGTCCTCGCCTCGGTCCCGGCCGGTACCGCCGAGGACGTGGACGAGGCCGTACGTGCGGCCCGCGCGGCCTTCCCCGGCTGGGCGGCCACGCCGCCGGCCGAGCGGGCGGCTCTCGTCGGGGCCCTGCGCGACGTACTGGTCCGCCGCAAGAAGGAGATCGCGGAGACGATCTCCGCGGAGCTCGGCGCCCCGCTCGGCTTCGCGGAGGCCGTACACGTGGGGTCGCCGATCGCCGTCGCGGGCTCGTTCGCCGAACTCGGCGCCTCGTACGCCTTCGAGGAGCGTCTCGGAAACTCCACGGTGCTGATGGAACCGGTCGGCGTGGTCGGGGCCATCACGCCCTGGAACTACCCGCTGCACCAGGTCGTTGCCAAGGTGGCACCCGCTCTCGCCGCCGGCTGCACCCTCGTCCTCAAGCCGGCGGAAGACACCCCGCTGACCGCACAGCTCTTCGCCGAAGCCGTGCACGAGGCGGGCATCCCGGCCGGGGTCTTCAACCTGGTGACCGGCACCGGCCCGGTCGCCGGCCAGGCGCTGGCCGCACACGAGGGAGTCGACCTCGTCTCCTTCACCGGCTCGACCGCCGTCGGCCGGCAGATCGGCGCCACCGCCGGCGCCGCGATCAAGCGCGTCGCCCTCGAACTGGGCGGCAAGTCGGCCAACGTCATCCTGCCCGGCGCCGATCTGGCCAAGGCCGTCGCCGTCGGCGTCGGCCACGTCATGAACAACTCCGGCCAGAGCTGCAACGCGCTCACCCGCATGCTCGTCCACCGGGACCAGTACGAGGAGGCCGTCGCGCTCGCGGCCGACGCCATCGCCAAGTACCCCACCGGCGACCCCCGCGAGCAGGGCACCCGCCTCGGCCCGGTGGTCAACGCCAAGCAGCGCGACCGCGTCCGCGCGTACATCGTCAAGGGGGTCGAGGAGGGGGCGCGCCTCGTCGCGGGCGGGCCCGACGCGCCCCACGACCAGGGGTACTTCATCGCCCCGACCCTCTTCGCCGACGTCACCCCCGACATGACCATCGCCCAGGAGGAGATCTTCGGCCCCGTGCTGTCGATCCTCCCGTACGAGGACGAGGACGACGCCCTGCGCATCGCCAACGGCACCGTGTACGGCCTCGGCGGAGCCGTCTGGGCGGCGGACGCGGAGACCGCGACGGCCTTCGCCCGCCGCATGGACACCGGCCAGGTGGACATCAACGGCGGTCGCTTCAACGTGCTCGCGCCCTTCGGCGGCTACAAGCAGTCGGGAGTGGGGCGCGAGTTGGGCCCGCACGGCCTGGGCGAGTACCTCCAGACCAAGTCCCTGCAGTTCTGAATCCCGGAAGTACGGAGACGACGACCATGGTCCGCGCCGCCATCCTGCCCGCAGTCGGAGCCCCGCTGGAGATCCGGGAGATCGTGCTGCCCGATCCCGGCCCCGGTCAGGTCCGCGTGCGACTCGCCGCAGCGGGGGTCTGCCACTCCGACCTCTCCCTCAGCAATGGCACCATGCGGGTTCCCGTCCCCGCCGTCCTCGGTCACGAGGGCGCGGGCACGGTCCTCGCCGTCGGGGAGGGCGTCACCCATGTCGCCCCCGGCGACGGGGTGGTGCTCAACTGGGCCCCGTCCTGCGGGGCGTGCCACCACTGCCTGATCGGCGAGGTCTGGCTCTGCACCCAGGCGCTGGCCGGGGTCGGTGCGATCCACGCCCACGACGCCGACGGCACCGAGCTGCACCCCGGGCTGAACGTGGCCGCCTTCGCGGAGGAGACCGTGGTCGCGGCGAACTGCGTGTTGCCCGCACCCGCCGGGATCCCGCTCGCCGAGGCCGCCCTGCTCGGCTGCGCCGTCCTCACCGGCTACGGAGCCGTTCACCACAGCGCCCAGGTTCGCCCGGGGGAGTCGGTGGCCGTCTTCGGCGTCGGCGGGGTCGGTCTGGCCGCCCTCCAGGCGGCCCGCGTCGCGCAGGCGGGTCCGATCGTGGCCGTCGACGTCTCACCGGCGAAGGAGGAGCTGGCGCGCGCCGCCGGTGCCACGGAGTTCGTCCTCGCATCGGAGACCACCGCCAAGCAGATCCGCGCGCTGACCGGCGGCCGGGGCGCGGACGTGGCGATCGAGTGCGTCGGCCGGGCGGACACCATTCGCGGTGCGTGGGACGCGACCCGTCGCGGCGGTCGCACCACGGTCGTCGGCATCGGCGGCAAGGAGCAGCAGGTCACCTTCCACGCGCTGGAGATCTTCCACTTCGCCCGGACCCTCACCGGCTGCGTCTACGGCAACAGCGACCCGGCCCGCGACCTCCCGGTGATCGCCGACCACGTCCGGGCCGGCCGGCTGGACCTCAGCGCGCTCGTCACCGACCGGATCACCCTCGACGGCATCCCGGCCGCCTTCGATGCGATGCTGGCGGGCAAGGGCGGCCGCTCGCTGGTCATCTTCTGACCGGACCCGGGGTCGGACCCGGACCCGGGGGCGGGGGCGGAGCCGGGGTCGGAGCGGGGGGCCGGGGGCCGGAGCCGGTGGAGCCGGTCAAGGCCCCGCCCCGTCCCCTCGGCTCCCGCCCGCGCCCCGTCCCCTGCCCGACTCCCGCCCGCGTCCCAGCCGTCCCGGCTCCCGCCGGCCCCCGCCCCGCCGTCCGTCAGGTCGCCCCCTTCAGCGCCTCGTACTGGATCGCCAGTCCGTCCAGCAGCGCCGTCAGCCCCGTCTCGAACGCGCCCTCGTCCACCTCGTGCTGTCGCTCGGCCAGCAAGTGGGCCTGGCCCAGGTGCGGGTAGTCCGACGGGTCGTACGCGGCACGGTCGTCCACGAAACCCCCGGCGAAGGAACCCACGGCCGAGCCCAGGATGAAGTACCGCATGAGCGCGCCGATCCGCGTCGCGTGGGCGGGCGGCCAACCGGCCTTGGTCATCGCGCCGAAGACGGCGTCCGCCACCCGAAGCCCCGAGGGGCGACGGCCCGGTCCCCGCGCCAGCACCGGAACGATGTTCGGGTGGTCGGACAAGGCGTCCCGGTACGAGTGGGCCCAGTCGTGCAGCGCGAGCCGCCAACTCCGGCCGTCCTCGGAGCTGAACATCGACAAGTCGACTCGGGCGCTCACCGCGTCCGCGACGGCGTCGAGGATCTCGTCCTTGGTGCGGAAGTGGTTGTACAGCGAAGGCCCGCTGACGCCGAGCGCGGCGGCCAATCGGCGCGTGGACACCGCCTCCAGGCCTTCCGAGTCCACCAGCGCGCCCGCCGCCTCGACGATGCGGTCTCTGCTGAGGAGGGGCTTGCGCGGTCTGGCCATGCGCCACATAGTAGGGCCTGCCCGCAATAAACTACCGGTGCTAGTTAATCTGCGCCGGACCGCCCGGAGGTGCCCGGTGAACCTGGAGCTGAGCGAGGAACAGGAGGCCGTACGCCGGCTCGCCCGCGAGTTCACCGAGCGCGAGATCGCCCCGTACGCCGCCGCATGGGACCGCGCCGAGAGCGTCGACCGGTCCCTGGTCAAGAAGCTCGGCGACCTGGGCTTCCTCGGACTGACCGTGCCCGAGGAGTACGGCGGCTCCGGCGGCGACCACCTCGCCTACGTGCTCGTCACCGAGGAACTCGGCCGCGGTGACTCCGCCGTGCGCGGCATCGTCTCCGTCTCCCTCGGGCTGGTGGCCAAGACCGTCGCCGCCTGGGGCACCGAGGAGCAGAAACAGGCCTGGCTCCCACGCCTGTGCTCGGGCGAATCGCTCGGCTGCTTCGGTCTCACCGAACCCGGCACCGGTTCCGACGCCGGCAACCTGGACACCCGCGCCCGGCGCGAGGGCGACACGTACGTCGTCAGCGGCAGCAAGATGTTCATCACCAACGGCACCTGGGCCGATGTGGTCCTGCTCTTCGCCCGCACCAACGACGAGCCCGGCCACCGCGGGATCTCCGCCTTCCTCGTGCCCACCGACAGCCCCGGCCTGACCCGTCGCGAGATCCACGGCAAGCTCGGCCTGCGCGGCCAGGCCACCGCCGAACTCGCCCTCGACGGTGTCCGCGTGCCGGCCTCCGCGATGCTCGGGCCCGAGGGCAAGGGATTCTCCGTGGCCATGTCCGCCCTCGCCAAGGGGCGGATGTCGGTCGCCGCCGGCTGCGTCGGCATCGCCCAGGCGGCGCTGGACGCGGCCGTCTCGTACGCCGCCCACCGCGAACAGTTCGGCAAGCCCATCGCCCACCACCAACTGGTCCAGGAGCTGATCGCCGACATCTCGGTCGACGTGGACGCGGCCCGGCTGCTGACCTGGCGGGTGGCCGACCTGATCGACCGCGGGAAGCCCTTCGCCACGGAGTCCTCGACCGCCAAGCTCTTCGCCTCCGAGGCCGCCGTGCGCGCCGCGAGCAACGCCCTCCAAGTCCACGGCGGCTACGGCTACATCGACGAGTACCCGGCCGGGAAACTGCTGCGCGACGCCCGGGTGATGACCCTGTACGAGGGCACCAGTCAGATCCAGAAGCTGCTCATCGGCCGTGCCCGTACGGGGGTTTCGGCGTTCTGAGCCGCCCCGCCGCCCCGCCGCCCCGCCGCCCCGCCGCCCCGCCGCCCCGCCGCCCCGCCGGCTGAGTACGTACGTGAGTACACGCACGGATGTGGCGCGGGCCACAGGTCGCCGAAGCTGGACCCATGAACGAGACACCGGTCAAGCAGCAGAACACGGGGGCCTACTACGGCCAGGCCGTCGCCTCCTTCGGCGTCGCCATGGCGGCCGTGGCCCTGGGGATCTACAACCTGGACGCGAACGGCTGGGTGCGTGCCTTCCTCGGTATCGCCGTCCTCTACCTGACCACCTCGGCCTTCACCCTCGCCAAGGTGATCCGCGACCGGCAGGAGGTCACCCAGATCGTCACCCGGGTCGATCAGGCCCGGATGGAGAAGCTCATGACCGGCTACGACCCCTTTGCGCCGAAGCCCGCCCCCGGCCCGGCCGCCCAGGATCGCTAAGCGCTTGCTCACCCCTCCGGTAGGGTGTCCATTCCCATAGACGGATCCCGCGACACGGGTTCCGCGAGGCGAAGAGGGTGAGCGAGCGATGGACAGCCCGGCGGACACCGGCGGCTACCAGCCGTGGTCGGAGGTCACCCCCGACGCCGCGCGGCGGCTGCTCGTCGCCGCCGTGGAGGCCTTCGCGGAGCGCGGCTACCACGCCACCACCACCCGGGACATCGCCGGACGGGCCGGCATGAGCCCGGCCGCGCTCTACATCCACTACAAGACCAAGGAAGAGCTGCTCCACCGGATCAGCCGGATCGGCCACGACAAGGCGCTGGAGATCCTGGAGACGGCCGCGTCCGGCCCGGGGACCGCCGCCGACCGGCTCGACGAGGCCGTGCGGTCCTTCGTGGGCTGGCACGCCGCACACCACACCACCGCCCGCGTGGTCCAGTACGAGCTCGATGCTCTCGCCGTGGAGCACCGCTCCGAAATCGTGGCACTGCGCCGGCAGAGCGACGCGGCCGTGCGCCGGATCATCTCCGACGGGGTCACGGCGGGCGAGTTCGAGGTCCCCGACGTGCCCGGCACCACCCTCGCCGTCCTGTCCCTGTGCATCGACGTGGCCCGATGGTTCAACGTGACCGGCTCGCGCACCCCCGAAGAGGTCGGCGCGCTCTACTCCGACCTCGTGCTCCGCATGGTCGGCACGCGCCCCGACCACGGCGCGCGCCCCGACCACGGCACGGCGTACTGACGCCCGTCACGCGGTGGCACCCGTCACGCGCTGACGCTCATCCCCGGTGACACCGAACGGTGATACCGCCCCGGGGCCCGGTCGCCGTCTCCGTGGCCGACTCGCGCTCCCGCCCCGGCCCTCGGCTCAGAAGTAGTACCGGGACACCGACTCCGCGACGCACACCGGCTTGTCGCCGCCCTCGCGCTCGACCGTCACGGTCGCCGCGACCTGTACGCCACCACCCGCCTCGGTGACCTCCGTGATCACGGCCGTGGCGCGCAGTCGCGAGCCGACCGGCACCGTGGCCGGGAACCGCACCTTGTTCGTGCCGTAGTTGATGCCCATCCGCATGCCCTCGACCCGCATGATCTGCGGAACCAGGCTCGGCAGCAGCGACAGCGTGAGGTAGCCGTGCGCGATGGTCGTTCCGAAGGGGCCGGAGGCCGCCCGCTCGGGATCGACGTGGATCCACTGGTGATCGCCCGTCGCGTCGGCGAAGAGGTCGATCCGCTTCTGATCCACCTCCAGCCACTCGCTCGGGCCGAGCGGGGCGCCGACCCCGGCGCGCAGCTCCTCGGCGGACGTGAAGATCCTCGGTTCGGCCATGCCTTGCCCCTGCCTCTCACCGACCAGCGAATAAGCGCTTGCTCAGCATGCTGGGGCCACATGTATCTGTCAACGGATTCCGGTCCGGCCGACTACCCTCGGCCGGGTGCCGCAGATTCCCGAGAAAGTCCATGAACTCACCGTCGGTCAGCTGTCCGCGCGCAGCGGCGCGGCCGTTTCGGCGCTGCACTTCTACGAGGCCAAGGGCCTGATCAGCAGCCGTCGCACCTCCGGCAACCAGCGCCGCTACACCCGTGACGCACTGCGCAGGGTCGCCTTCGTACGGGCCGCGCAACGCGTGGGCATCCCGCTCGCCAGCATCCGCGAGGCGCTGTCCCAACTTCCGGAAGGCCGTACGCCGACCCGCGAGGACTGGGCCGGCCTGTCCGAGGCCTGGCGCGCCGAACTCGATCACCGGATCAAGCAACTCGGCCGGTTGCGCGACCACTTGACCGACTGCATCGGCTGTGGCTGCCTGTCCCTGGAGAACTGCGCGCTGTCCAACCCGGACGACGTGTTCGGCGAGCGCCTCACCGGCTCCCGACTGTCGCTCTAGTCGCTCCCACCACCCTGGCCGCGCGGGACGCCTCGACCTCGGCCAGGGCCGCCGTCACCAGCTCGGCATTTGACCGCGCCGGCCGCCCGTCCGGAAGGACGAGCACGTCGCCCACGCCGATCCGCGCCCCCGCACCACACCGCGCGGCGAGCCGCAGCACCGGCCAGGCTGCGGCCTCCCGCCCGAACAGCACCACCTCCACGGGCGGCAACCAGCACAACCCCGCCACCAGCGCCGGATCGGCCTCCGACAGCTCCACCGCGAGGCGGACCCGGCCGTGATCGGGCACGGCCCACGCCAGGAACCGGCCCAGCGGCTCGGGCCCGGCCGCGCCACCCAGCGGAACCACCGCGTCCACCGCCACCCCGCGCGCCAGCAGGGCCAAGCCCAACTCCTCGGCCCCGGCCTCCGTGAAACGCACCACCGCGCGGTCCGGCAGTACCTCCCAGGAACGAACCCGGGCCTGCCGAGCGGCGGGATCCGGCTCCGCCACGATGCCCGCCGGCACGGACAGCGGTACGGAGACCCCCGCGCCCCGCAGCGCCTCCAGCAGCGGCCCGACCACCCGGGGCGAGAGGCTCTCCCGGCCGCACGGGCTCCGCGGATGCACCAACACCTCACGGGCCCCGGCGGCGACCGAGGCCACCGCCGCCCGCGCCAGGTCCTCCGGGGACATCGGTACCGCAGCCCCCTCGGCGGCCTCCCGAGCGCCGTTCAACGCGACCTGGAGCGGAACCCGCGCCGCCGCGCCCCCGGCCCCGCGCTCGCCCTTCGGATCCCGGCCCGCCGCTTCCGTCCCGCTCATGCCGCTCCCGCCGACGCCGGGTCCACCGTCCCCGCGTCGGCGAGGGCCGGTCTGGGAACCACGATCCCGCAGCCCCCGCACACCGGCCCGTCCCAGGACCAGGCGCCGGCCCACGCCTCGTGGCCCACCCCGATCGGCGGCCAGCTCAGCTCCCGCTCCCCACAGATCGGGCACCCCGTGCCCGGCTCCGACTCCAAGGCCCGCACCAACCGTCTCAACACCTCGCCGAGCGTGCCGTCCGGCCGGATCCCCGGGTCCGCGCACCGCACCACCGCGTCCCCGCTCCCGCCCCACGCCCAGTCCGGCCGGCGCAGTCCGTGGTGCTTCTCACGCCGACGCCTCTCCGCGAACTGGCGCTCGTACTCCAGCCAGACCGCGCGAGCCTCCTCCAGCTCCTCCAACGCCGCGACCAGCCGCTGCGGATCGGCGCCCCGGTCCTCGGGGGCGATCCCGTGCCGATCGCACAAATGCCACCACGTCGCCCTGTGCCCGTAGGGCGCGAATCTCTCCAGACAACGGCGCAGCGAATGACGCCGCAACGCCCGGTCATTGCGTGCATCGCGCACCTGGTAGGCCAGACTTCGAAATCCCGCCATCGCACCTTCACCTCCGCCGCGCCCCGCGCCCACGTCGAGGCGTCGTACTAGTCGAACGTCGTCGTACGTCCCGACGTGCCCAACATGCCCGGCGGAATGTGGGCGCATGCGGGGGCGGTCGAGGCGTGCGGGTGGCACATGGCCGGAACTCAGCGCCCCATGCGCCCCGCGGCAACCACGACCCGGGCCAGTTCCTCGTGGCAGATGTCACTGTGCGCCCCCGACGGTGCCCCGCCCCGCCGGACCACGGAGCCCGCGTCCACGCTGACGCAACCCGCCCCCGGCAGCCCACCGCGCAGCACCGTGTCGAGGCTCAGCCGGGGTGTCCCCGGCACGGCCCGTACCCCGTCGTGCCCGATCGCGCCCCAGCGCTCGTCGAAACCGAGCAGTCCGGCCGAATCCCCGGCCATCCGGGAGGCCAGCGGATAGAACACCTTGAGCGAGGTGTCGTACGGGGAATGGCAGGCGACCACCGGACCGTCCACCCGCCGCTGGAGCCCCCGCAGAGCGCCCCCGCGGTCCCCGTCGTGGGGGAGGCGGTCGGTGAAGGCGTAGTGGGAGAAGGCCCCTTGGAGCAGGGTGAGGGACTTCACGTACCGGGATCCGTCCGGCACCGCGCGCAGCGAGAATGCCGCCACCCGCGCCCCGAAGCTGTGACCGATGAGGTGGATCCGCAGCGCCGGCCGGCGGTGCGCGAGCTCCGCGAGCACCGGCCCCAGCCCGTGTTCGCCGACGACTCCCGCCCGCTTCTTCATCTGATAGTAGGTAGCCTGGCGCAGCACCTCTTTCGCGCCGCTCCACAGGGCGCGCAGTCCGCCGCCGAGTGCCGAATTCACGCCCCCGGCCCGGGCCCCGCCCTCGACATCGTCGTGCCTCGGCGTCGCGCCCGCCTCCGCGAGCGCGACGGTGAACGCCCGGCACACCTCCAGGACGTCCCGGGCGAACATGGCCGGCACGTCCAGGGCGGCCGGCGTGGCCACCGCGTCCACCCCGACGAGCTCCCTCACCAGTGCGCCGAACTCGACGAACGCCGCCGCCGAATCGGGCCGTTCCTCCAGCAGTTCGGCGATGCGGTCCAGCTCCGCCCCGCGGTCCGGCCAGAACTCCCCGAGCGCCCGCCGGGTGGCGGGGGTCAGTGCGCTGCCGAGGCACGCTTCCGCGAGGGCGCCGGGCGGGTCGAAGTCCGGTATGGGCTCGTCGGAGAACCGGATCGAGGGCCAGACCACCCCCACGTACCCCAGCCGCACCCCTGACCCCACGAGGTTCGGGAAGGGCGCGAAGAAGCGGTCGTACAGGCGGGTCGAGGTGGACCGGTCGCTGTTCCAGCCGTGGGCGAAGACCAGCAGGTCGGTCGCCTCGATCCGGGCCACGGCCTCCCGGGTGCTCCGATCCACGTCGCCGTCGGCGTCGAAGGTGAGTTCCGCGTACGGCCCGACCCCGACCCCCGCCCCGACCCCCGCCCCGACCCCGACCCCGGCCGCGACCCCCGCGCCGTTCCCGGCCGCGATCCCGGCCCCTGTCCCGACCCCCGCCCCGACCCCGGCCGCGACGCCCGCCGTGATCGCGCCCCCGCCTCCGCCCCCGCCGCCTTGACCGCTTCCGACCACCATGCCGACGTCCGCCATGACGCCCCCCTCCACGCCGCCCCGGCGGCCCCGGCATCGCGCTGCCGCGTCCGCCCGCCGGCCCCGCGGCCGGCCGGGTCACCGGTAGAGGAGGTACCCCTCCCGCAGGGCGGCGAAGCGCGCCAGCCCGGCCGTCCAGTCGCCCACGATCTCATCCACGCCGGCCCCCGCGTCCACCATCGCGCGCACCCGGTCCGATCCCGTCAGCCGGTCGATCCAGTGGTCGGCCCGCCAGCCGAAGCCGCTCCACGTCCGCCGCGCGGTGACCAGCAGTCCGATTCCGGCCCGTACCGGGTCGAATGCCTCACGGTCGTGCACGATCAGCCGGACCCCGCCGCACACCTTCCCGGCGTGCTTGGAGAAGGACGGGGTGAAGTACGTCTCCCGGAACCAGACCCCGGGCAGCCCCAGCGCGTTCGCCGCCTCGGCCCACCGCCGGTCGACGCCCTCGGCGCCGACCACCTCGAAGGGGGTCGTCGTACCCCGCCCCTCGGACAGGTTCGTCCCCTCGAACAGGCAGGTGCCGGCGTACGCGAGAGCCGTGTCCGGAGTGGGCATGTTGGGGCTCGGCGGCACCCAGGGCAGCCCGGTCGCCCCGAAGAACGACTCCCGGCGCCATCCGGTCATCCGTACCGTCCTGAGCGTGACCGGCCTGTCCTTCAGGAACTCGCCGTTGAACAGGAGGGCCAGCTCCGCCGTCGTCATCCCGTGCGCGAGCGCGATCGGCTCCCGACCCACGAAGCTCGCGTACGGCCGCTGGAGCACCGGTCCGGCGGCCCGCACCCCGCCCACCGGGTTGGGCCGGTCCAGCACCACCACCGCCTTGCCGGCCAGGGCGGCCGCGCGCATGCAGTCGTAGAGGGTCCAGATGTAGGTGTAGAAGCGCGCCCCGACGTCCTGGATGTCGAAGACCACCGTGTCCACGCCGGCCGCGGTGAACACGTCCACGAGCTGCCGACCGCTCTTGTCGTACGTGTCGTACACGGGCAGCCCCGTCGCCGGGTCCCGGCCCGCGCCCTCCGAACCACCGGCCTGCGCGGTGCCCCGGAACCCGTGCTCCGGCCCGAACACGGCCACCAGGTCGACCCGTTCGTCCGCGTGCAGCACATCCACCAGGTGGCGCGCGTCGGCGGTGATCCCGGTCGGGTTGGTGACCACCCCGATCCGCTCCCCGGCCAGCGCCTCGTACCCGTCGGCGGCGAGCTGCTCGCACCCCGTCCGTACCCGCGCGCTCGCGCCGGCCGCCTTCGGGGAGTCCGGCGCCACCGCGCCCAGGCTCCCCATCGCCCCCACGGCTCCGGCCAGTCCCAGTACCCCGCGTCGCGACAGCCTCATCCGGACACGCTAGGCCGTCTCTTCCGGATCCTGTCCGACCCACGCCGCCCGGCACCGCACCTCGCCGCGTTGTCGAGGCACCCGAGGACGTCCGGTAATCGGGAGCCTCTCCGCCTTGCGATGCACGGCACCGGACGACGCGGGATCAACCGGCAGGATCCGAAAGGGACGACCCAGGCCGCAGACCCCTTCCGTACCGACATACCGACTGGTTAGTCTGCCCCCGATCCGTCCGGATCGGATCGGATCCCCAGGGTCCGCCCGCATCCGTCGTCAGCGTCGAAGGGTGATCCACGTGAGCGCGTACCAGGACCAGCGAGTCGTCGTCACCGGAGCGGGCGGCGGCATCGGAGCCGCCCTCGCGCAACGCTTCGCCGCCGAGGGGGCCACGGTCGTGGTCAACGACCTCGACCCCGTGAAGGCCGCATCCGTCGCCGAGGGGATCGGCGACCGCGCGCTCGCGGTCCCCGGCGACGCCTCGACGATCGTGGAACGGGCCCGCGAGGCCCTCGGCGGGACCGTGGACGTCTACTGCGCCAACGCCGGCCTCGCCTCGGGCGGCGACGCCTTCGTGGACGAGGCCGTCTGGGAAGCGGCCTGGGACGTCAACGTCATGGCGCACGTGCGTGCCGCCCGCGCCCTGTTGCCGGACTGGCTGGAGCGGGGGAACGGCCGGTTCGTGTCCACCGTCTCCGCCGCCGGACTCCTCACCATGATCGGGGCCGCGCCGTACAGTGTCACCAAGCACGGTGCCCTCGCCTTCGCGGAATGGCTGTCGTTGACCTACCGCCACCGAGGCGTCCAGGTGCACGCCGTCTGCCCGCAGGGGGTTCGCACCGACATGCTGACCGCCGCGGGCTCGGCGGGCGAACTCGTCCTGGCGCCGACCGCGATCGAGCCGGAAGCGGTCGCGAACGCCCTGTTCGATGGCATGGAGAAGGGCCGGTTCTTGATCCTCCCGCACCCCGAGGTGGCCGACTACCACGTCGCCCGGGCCACCGACCCGGACCGCTGGCTGACGAACATGAACCACCTCCAGCAGAAGTGGGAGACACGATGACCGGGCTCGCCCGCGAGACGACACCCGTGCCTGTCCCCGCACCCGCGCCCGTTCCCGCGGCTGAAACCGCTGCCCAGGCGACGCCCGCGACCGTCGCCGAGGACACGGCGCCCCGGCCCGTCCGCTACGCCGACCGGCCCTGGCTGGCTCGCCTCAGCGCCGCCCAACGGGCGCCCATCACGCCCCCGGTCAGCGTGCCGGCCGCCTTCCGGGCGGCCGTGGCCCGCGCCCCCGGACGTACCGCCCTCGCCTACTTCGACGGCCGGCTGGACTACGCCGAGGTCGACGCGCTCTCCGACTCGGTCGCCGGCCACCTCGCCTCGCGGGGCGTGGGGCGCGGCGACCGGGTCGCCGTGATGGTGCAGAACACCCCGCACTTCGTGCTCGCCGTGCTGGCCGCCTGGAAGGCCGGCGCGATCGTCGTCCCGCTCAACCCCATGTACAAGTCCGGCGAGGTCGGCCACATCCTGCGCGACTCCGGCGCCGTGGCCCTGGTCTGCGACGCCGGCGCCTGGACCGAGTACCTCCGCGAGAGCATCCGCGACACCGGTGTTCGCGTCGCGCTCACCGCCCGCGACCGGGACTTCCAGACGCGGAACGACCCACGGGTCCTGCCACCCGCCCCGCAAGCGGCCACAGAAGCGGCCCCGGCCCCCGACACGGACGCGCCGCCCGTCGAGGCCGCCGACCTCACCGCCGTGGCCCGTCAAGGCCGGCCCGCCCCGCCCGACCCGTGCCTCACCGCTTCCGACACGGCGCTCATCAGCTACACCTCCGGGACCTCCGGCACCCCCAAGGGCGCCCTGAACCCACACGGCGCCCTCACCCACAACGCGACCCGCCAGGTCACCGGCCACCCCCTCCCCGAGGGCGCCGGCTACTTCGCCCTCGCCCCGCTCTTCCACATCACCGGCCTGGTCTGCGAACTCGCCGCCTGCTTCGTCAACGCCGGCACGCTCGTGCTCGCCCACCGCTTCGAACCCGGCGCCGTCCTCGACGCCTTCCTCGAACACCGCCCCGCCTACACCGTCGGCCCCGCCACCGCCTTCATGGCCCTGGCGGCCCACCCCGCCGCGACCCCCGACCACTTCGCCTCGTTCCGGGTGGTCTCCTCCGGCGGCGCCCCGCTCCCGCCGGCCCTCGTCGAGCGGCTGCGCGCCCGCTTCGGCTTCTACCTGCGCAACGGCTACGGGCTCACCGAGTGCACCGCGCCCTGCGCCTCCGTGCCCGTCCACCTCGAAGCCCCCGTGGACCCGCTCTCCGGCACCCTCTCCGTCGGCCTCCCGGGCGCGGACACCCTCGTACGCATCCTCGACGAGCAGGGCGCCGAGGTCCCGATCGGCGGGACGGGGGAGATCGCCGTCCGCGGCCCCCAGGTCGTCCCCGGCTACTGGGGGCTGCCCGAGGAGACCGCGAGCGCGTTCCCGGACGGCGAACTGCGCACCGGAGACGTCGGGTTCATGGACTCCGACGGTTGGCTGTACGTCGTCGACCGGAAGAAGGACATGATCAACGCGTCCGGCTTCAAGGTCTGGCCCCGCGAGGTCGAGGACGTGCTGTACACCCATCCCGACGTACACGAGGCGGCCGTGGTCGGGGTCCCCGATCCGTACCGGGGCGAAAGCGTGAAGGCCTACGTGAGCCTGCGCCCCGGAGCCCGCGTCGAGCCCGCCGAACTGTCCGCGTACTGCGCCGAGCGCATCGCCGCGTACAAGTACCCGAGGCAGGTGGAGATCCTGCCTGTCCTTCCCAAGACGAGCAGTGGCAAGATCCTGCGACGGGAACTGCGCGAACGCGGCTGAAAACAGTCGGACGGACGCACGACGTCGCCCCGCAACGGGCGAGGGATCAGGAAGGAAGGCGAGAGCCATGGCCGCCAAGACCACCACGGACTCCGAGGGCACCGGCGACGCACCGGTGCCGCAGCGACTGCTGGCCGTCGCCACCCGGCTGTTCGCCGAACGCGGCTACGACCGCACCTCCGTACAGGAGATCGTCGAGGCGGCCGGGGTCACCAAGGGCGCGCTTTACCACTACTTCGGGTCCAAGGACGACCTGCTGCACGAGGTGTACGCGCGGATGCTGCGCCTCCAGCAGCAGCGACTGGACGCGGTGGCCGATTCCGACGCGCCCGTGGAGGAGCGGCTGCGCGCCGCCGCCGCCGACGTGGTGGTCACCACCATCGAGAACCTCGACGACGCGATGATCTTCTTCCGGTCGATGCACCAGCTCAGCCCCGAGAAGTTCAAGCAGGTCCGGGCCGAGCGCCGGCGCTATCACGAGCGCTTCCGGGCACTGGTCGAGGAGGGACAGCGCACGGGGGTGTTCTCCACCGCGACACCCGCGGACCTGGTGGTGGACTACCACTTCGGTTCCGTGCACCACCTGTCCACCTGGTACCGGGAGGACGGCCCGCTCACGCCCCAGCAGGTCGCCGATCACCTCGCGGACCTGCTGCTGCGCGCGCTGCGCCCCTGAGGCCGGCGGGGAGCCCGCCCCTCACACCCGCCCCTCACCCCCGCACACGACGAACCGGCCCGCCCCCCGAGCCGCCCCCGGACGGGGCGGTCGAGGGGCGGACCGGTTCAGGTCTGCCGGTCACCCGTTACGGGGCCACCTTGAGCAGCTTGTTCGCGGTACCCGCCGACGGGTTGGTCACCGCGTCCGCGGTGGCCGCACCGGTCAGCGCGGCGGCCACCTCGGCCGGCGTCGCCGACGAGTGTCCCGCCAGGTAGACGGCCGCGGCACCGACCACGTGCGGGGTGGCCATGGAGGTGCCGGAGATCGTCTTGGTGCCGCTGTCACTGTCGTTCCAGTCGGACGTGATGTCCGAGCCCGGCGCGTACAGGTCCACCACGGAGCCGAAGTTGGAGAAGTCCGACTGCGCGTCGTCGATGGTGCTCGACGCCACGGTGATCGCCTCCGGGACACGGGCGGGGGAGCCCTGCCCGGCGTCCGTCGACTCGTTGCCCGCCGCGACGGCGAACGTGACGCCCGAGGCGATCGAGCGCTTCACCGCCTCGTCGAGCGCCTCGTCCGCACCGCCGCCGAGGCTCATGTTGGCCACGGACGGACCCTTGTGGTTCTTGGTGACCCAGTCGATGCCCGCGACGACCTGTTCCGTGGAACCGGAACCGTTGTCGTCGAGCACCCGCACCGCGACCAGCTTCGCCTTCTTGGCGACGCCGTGCTCCGTACCGGCGATGGTGCCGGCCACGTGCGTACCGTGACCGTTGCCGTCGTCGGCGCTGTCGTCGTTGTCCACCGCGTCGAAGCCGTGCGTGGCGCGGCCGCCGAAGTCCTTGTGGCTCACGCGTATGCCCGTGTCGATGACGTACGCGGTCACCCCCTCACCGGCGGTGTCGGGGTAGTCGTACTTCTTGTCTCCGGCCGTCTTGGCCTGGTCGATCCGGTCGAGCCCCCATGAAGGCGGGTTGTCCTGCGTGGCGTTGATGTGGAACTTCTTGTTCTGCACGACCTTGCCGACGGCGGGATCCGCCGCGAGTCGCTTGGCCTCGGTCTCGCTGAGGCCGGAGGCCGAGAAGCCGTTGACCCCGGAGGTGTAGGTGCGTTGCAGTTCGCCGCCGTACTTGTCGGCGAGCTGTCCCTTGTCCGCGGCCTCGTCGAGAATGACCACGTAACTTCCGCTGATCGCGCCGGGCGCGCCCAGTCCGTAGACCGTGCCCTCGGCCGGTGTCGCAGCCCCCGCGAAGGGGGTCGCGAGCAGGGTCACGGCTGCCGCGGTGGCGGCTCCCGTGGCGACTGCCGCGTACCGGAAACCGCGCGAACGCTTGTGAGTTGCCATGTGGAGGGTTCTCCTCGTGTTGACGTGTGGGGCGTCAAACCTTCTGGAGAACCCTGTTCCGATTGACAGGCGCAAATCAAGATCGCACCCGCCTTCAGGGCTTATTCAACAAGGTTTCTTAAAAGACCCCCCGCATCGCCTTCACCGTGCACACATGTTCGCCAGAACTCCCGCACGAACACGTCACGTTCACGCCCGCCCCGCGTACTTCCTCAACTCCCGGTGAGCCAGGGAGCGCTGATGGACCTCGTCCGGACCGTCCGCCAACCGCAGCGTCCGCGCCGCCGCCCACAACTCGGCCAACGGGAAGTCCTGACTGACCCCGCCCGCGCCGTGCAGTTGCACCGCCTGGTCGAGGATCCCCACGACCGCCCGCGGCGTCGCGATCTTGATCGCCTGGATCTCGGTGTGCGCGCCCCGGTTGCCGACCGTGTCCATCAGCCAGGCCGTCTTCAACACCAGCAGCCGCAACTGCTCGACGGTGACCCGGGCGTCCGCGATCCAGTTCTGCACGACACCCTGCGAGGCCAATTCCCTACCGAAGGCGGTACGTCCGCTCGCGCGCTCGCACATCAACTCGATGGCCCGCTCCGCCATCCCGATCAGCCGCATGCAGTGGTGGATCCGCCCCGGACCGAGCCGGGCCTGGGCGATGGCGAACCCCGAACCCTCCTCGCCGATCAGGTTCGCGGCCGGGACCCGCGCCCCGTGGAACACCACCTCGGCGTGCCCGCCGTGGTCGTGGTCGGCGTACCCGTACACCGTCATCGCGCGGCGGACCTCCACGCCCGGGGTGTCGCGCGGAACCAGGATCATCGACTGCTGGCGGCGGGGGTCGGCGCCGTCGGGGTCGGTCTTGCCCATGACGATGAAGATCTTGCAGTCCGGGTTCATCGCGCCGGAGATGTACCACTTGCGGCCCGTGACCACGTACTCGTCACCGCCGGCGGAACGCTCGATGCGGGTCTCGATGTTCGTGGCGTCCGAGGAGGCCACGTCGGGCTCGGTCATGGCGAACGCCGAACGGATCTCGCCCTCCAACAGCGGCTCCAGCCACCGCTTGCGCTGCTCCTCGTCGGCGAACTGGGCCAGCAGCTCCATGTTCCCGGTGTCCGGGGCGGCGCAGTTCGTCGCCATCGGCGCCAGGTGCGGGCTGCGGCCGGTGATCTCGGCGAGCGGGGCGTACTGGAGGTTGGTCAGCCCGGCGCCGTACCGCTCGCCGGGGAAGAAGAGGTTCCACAGGCCCTGGCGACGCGCCTCGGCCTTCAGTTCACCGAAGACGGCCGGGGTGTCCCAGGGCGAGGCCAGCCGCGCGCGCTGCTCGGCGGCGACGGCCTCCGCCGGGTACACGTACTCCTCCATGAACGCGTGCAGCCGTTGGCGGAGTTCCTCGGTCCGGGAGTCGAATGCGAAGTCCATGCGGGGTTCCTCAGCCTTCCTGGAGGGTGTGCAGACCGTGCTCGATGAAGATCGGGACCAGTTCGCCGATCCGGTCGAAGCCCGTTCCGACGGTCTGTCCGAGCGTGAAGCGGTAGTGGATGCCTTCGAGGATCACCGCGAGCTTGAACCAGGCGAAGGCGGTGTACCAGGCGATGGCGGAGGTGTCCCGACCCGAACGGGCGGCGTACCGCTCGACCAGCTCCGCGGGGGAGGGGTGGCCGGGTGCCCCGCTGGTCGTGCTCACGGGGGAGGCGGTCAGGCCCAGGTCCGAGCTGTACATCACCAGCAGCCCGAGGTCGGTCAGCGGATCGCCGAGCGTGGACATCTCCCAGTCCAGCACCGCCCGGATCGTGTCGTCCGGTCCGCCGATCAGGACGTTGTCGAGCCGGAAGTCACCGTGCACCACGGTGGGGGCGGGGGAGTCGGGCAGGGATCGGCCGAGCGCGCCGTGCAGTTCGTCGATCCCGGCGAGTTCCCGGCCGCGGGAGGCCGCGAGCTGCTTGCCCCACCGGCGCAACTGCCGGTCGAGGAAGCCCTCGGGGCGGCCGAAGTCACCCAGCCCCACGGCGTCCGGGTCCACGGCGTGCAGGTCGACCAGGGTGTCCACCAGGCCGAGCACGGCCCGTCGGGTGCGGTCGGGGCCGAGCGCGGACAACTGCTCGGCCGTCCGGTACGGGACCCCGTCCACGTGCTCCATCACGTAGAACGGCGCGCCCAGCACCGACTCGTCCTCGCACAGGAGCACCGGCTCGGGCACCGGTACGGCCGTGCCGTGCAGGGCCGCGATCACGCGGTACTCGCGCCGCATGTCGTGGGCGGTCGCCAGCACGTGGCCGAGCGGCGGCCGGCGCACCACCCAGCGGGCGGACCCGTCGGTGACCGCGTACGTGAGGTTCGAGCGGCCTCCCTCGATGAGGCGGCCGGTGAGCGGCCCGGCCACGAGACCGGGCAGCGCGGCGTCGAGATGGCCGCGCAGCCGCTCCGGATCGAGGCCCGGCGGGCCGGTCGGGGTCGGTTCTGGCGCTGGGGTCATGGTGCGCACCTCCGTACGGGATGGACGGTGACGGAACGGACGAGAGTCATCATGCCGACCAGTCGGTATGCCGTCCAGAGGGTACGCCGAAAGAAGCCCCGACACGCCGGGGCGCGTCGGGGTGGGGGCGCGAGGCGTCGGGGCGGCCTGCCCGCTCGGATCAGGCGTGGCAGAGGATCGGGGTGCCGCCGTTCATCACCGTCATGTCCCGGAGCACGGCCACGATGTCCAGCGGGGCGCCCTCGGGCTCCCCGGACAGTTCCGCGTACGCCCGGTGCAGGTTCGCCACCAGTCGCTCGCTCTCCCGCCAGGCCGCGAACTCGCCCAGGTCCGCCCCGAGCGCGGTCTCCAGCGGGGTCAGCCCCTTCGCGCGCCCCTCCAGCGCGAGTTCGGCGACGTGACGCAGGTACCGTTCGGTGGCCTCGTACGCGGAGGGGTCGGTCAGCGGCCCGTGACCCGGGACGACGGTCTCCGCGTCGAGGGAGCGCAGCAGTTCCATGGCCCGCAACGAGCCGGAGAGCGAGCCCATCGCGAGGAACGGCGTGCCGCCCGAGAAGACCAGGTCGCCGGTGAACACCACCCGCTGTCCGGGCAGCCACACGAGCGAGTCTCCGGTGGTGTGGGCGACGCCCGGGTGGATGACCCGTACCTCGATGTCGCCCACGTGCAGGGTCGCCCGATCGTTGTACGTGAGGTCGGGAGGTGTGATCGCGACGTCCCCGAAGTCGGTCGTCGGCCAGATCATCTCCAACTGGTGCCCGGCGGCGAGCTGCTCGGCCCGCGCGTTGTCGTGGCCGAGGATCAGCGCCTCCGGGGCGAAGACCTCGTTGCCGTAGGTGTGGTCGCCGTGGTGGTGGGTGTTCACGACCGTGCGCGGCATCGGTACCCCGGTCGCGGCGACGGCCTCCCGCAGGGCCAGGGCCCGGCGTCGGGTGGCCGCGGTGTCGACGAGGAGGGTCCGGCCGCCGTCGCTCACGAAGCCGGCGTTGTTCAGGCACCAGCCCCCGTCCGGTTGGACGTACGCGTGGACGCCGGTGGCGGGCTGGACGAGGTACGGCTCTTCGACGGTCATCTGCGTGCTCCCCGGGTGGTGTTGACAGGCGCTGGGCATCCTGCCGGCCGCGGTCGCGCGCGGGGAGGGCGGGGCGGTGGAGGCGGGGGAGACGGGCCGGCGACGGACCCCGCCCCCGACCGGGACTCGGGTCGGGGGCGGGTGGGCCGGCGGCGGTCCGGGGTCGCGGCCCGGGGAACGCGTCGGTCAGTGGTCGTCGTAGTGGTCGTCGTGCTCGGCGTGCCGGTGCCCGTCGTGCAGGTAGTCGACGTGGTTGCCGTGCCGGACGCTCTGGTGTCCGCAGTCCGCGCCGTGCGCGTGCGGGTGGGCCTCGTGGGTGATGTGCTCGTCCGTCTCGCACTCGTCCCAGTGGCCGGAGTGCTCCCGGTGCAGGTGGCCGTCGTGCGCGTAGTCGACGTGATCGCCGTGCTCGACCTCGGCGTGACCGCAGCCGGGGCCGTGCGCGTGCTTGTGCGTGGGGTGCTCGTGGTGCAGGGTCGTCATGGAGCCGAGGCTAGTGCGGATCATCCGGTATCACCCCTTTTGCACCGCTCGTGTCCCTGGCGTGTCCGAGCGGGAGCGCACCGAGCCGAGCGGGAGCGCACCGAGCCGAGGGGGAGCGCACCGAGCAGATCAGCCCTTCGTCGGATCGGAGGATCAGAGGATCACCGCGACCGCGAAGGCCGCCAGCGCCAACGTGCACAGCGTCGCCCCCGCCGCCGCGCGCGGCGCCAACCGCGGCGGACGGTGCGCCGCCAACGCGCGGATCCGTCGGTGCGCCACCCCCAGGAACACCAGCCACAACAGCACGATCACCGCCGCCCCGGCCACCTCCACCGGGGATCCGGATCCGCGCAGTGCCTGGCGCAGTGCCAGGACCGCAGTCACCGAGCACGCCAGCGTCGTACGCCGCCACGCGAGCCGGGTCCGCTCCGGCTGGAGCCCGGCGTCGCGGCCCTCGGCCGGGCTCGGACCCGGTCCGCTCACCGCGGGGCCGTCCAGCCCAACAGGACGACCGCCATCATCGCCACGGCCACCAGACCGACCCCCAGGCTGAGCACGACCGGGAACCGCGACAGCGGCAGGTCCTCGCCCCGCCGCATCGCCCGCTCGCACCGCGTCCAGTGGTTCACCGCCCGCAGGGCGCAGGCCGCGCCCACCGCCAGGAGCGCGAGGGCCATCCCGACCCGTACGCCCCACCGCAGGTCCGGCAGGAACTGGTCCACCGCGAATCCGCCGCCGACCAGTGCCAGCGCGGTGCGGATCCAGGCCAGGAAGGTCCGCTCGTTGGCGAGCGAGAACCGGTAGTCGGGGGTCTCGCCCTCGTCCCTCAGCCTCTCGGGTGCGAACCAGAGGCGCACGTCCTTGACGAAGTCGATCACCTGATCAATCTACTGGCGGGACTCCCGGTGCGCGCGCAGCCGTCGGTACGCCTCCAGTCCGTCGGGCACCCACGACCACCCGCCGTCCGCCACCCGCTCCGCCAGTTCCTCCTCGGACAGCCAGGTGTGCCAGGCCACCTCCGACTCCTGCGGCCGCACCGGCGCCTCGCACCGCACCTCGTGCACGTACGACCACCAGGCCCCGCCCGGCCCCTCGTACAGGAACTTGAACAGCGGCGTCGGCTGTGCCAACGAGGTCACCCCCAACTCCTCCCCGGCCTCGCGCAGCGCCGCGTGCGGATAGCTCTCCCCGGTGCCCAGCACCCCGCCCACGAACATGTCGTGGTACGAGGGGAACACCAGCTTCGAGTCGGTCCGACGGTGCACGAAGATCCGCCCCCGCGCATCCCTGACCTGCACGAACACACACCGGTGGAGGAGCCCCCGGGCGTACACCTCCCCGCGCGGGGCGCTGCCCGTCACCCGGTCGTCCCGGTCCACCACGTCCAGTACTTCATCGGAGGCACTCACGGTTTCGTCCCCTCTTCGCTGTTGACTGGTTACCGCTCCGTAGCAAAGGATCTGCCCCACCACCGACCGGAGGACGGGCAGCGCATGACGTACGACGCAGACGTGATCGTGATCGGAGCGGGGCTCGCGGGCCTCGTCGCCACCGCCGAGCTCGTCGACGCGGGCCGCAAGGTCATCCTGCTGGACCAGGAGCCCGAGCAGTCCATCGGGGGCCAGGCGCACTGGTCCTTCGGCGGCCTCTTCTTCGTCGACTCGCCCGAACAGCGCCGCATGCGGATCAAGGACCACCGCGACCTCGCCCTCCAGGACTGGCACGGCACGGCCGGCTTCGACCGCGAGGAGGACGCCTGGCCGCGCCGCTGGGCCGAGGCCTACGTCGATTTCGCGGCCGGCGAGAAGCGGCCCTGGCTGCACGCCCAGGGGGTCCGCTTCTTCCCCGTCGTCGGCTGGGCGGAACGCGGCGGCTACGACGCCAACGGCCACGGCAACTCCGTCCCCCGCTTCCACATCACCTGGGGCACCGGCCCCGGCCTGGTCGAGCCCTTCGAGCGGCGGGTCCGCGCCGGCGTCGCCCGCGGTCTGGTCCGGTTGGCGTTCCGCCACAAGGTCACCGGCCTCTCCCGCACCGGCGGCGTCCTGGACACCGTCACGGGGGAGATCCTGGAACCCTCCGACGCCGTACGGGGCGCCGCGAGCGGCCGTGAGGGCGTCGGCGAGTTCTCCCTGCGGGCCCAGGCGGTCATCGTCACCAGCGGCGGGATCGGCGGCAACCACGACCTCGTGCGCAAGCAGTGGCCCGCTCGCCTCGGCACTCCTCCCGAGCGGCTGCTGTCCGGGGTGCCGGCGCACGTGGACGGTCTGATGCTCGGCATCGCCGAGGACGCGGGCGCCCGCCACATCAACAAGGACCGGATGTGGCACTACACCGAGGGCATCGGGAACTGGGACCCCATCTGGAACAAGCACGGCATCCGCATCCTGCCCGGGCCGTCCTCGCTGTGGCTGGACGCGACGGGCAGGCGGCTGCCCGTACCGCTCTTCCCGGGCTTCGACACGCTCGGCACCCTCGACCACATCATGAAGACGGGGCACGACCACACCTGGTTCGTACTCAACCAGCGGATCATCGGCAAGGAGTTCGGCCTCTCCGGCTCCGAACAGAACCCGGACCTGACCGGCAAGTCGATCCGCCAGGTCATCGACCGCGCCCGACAGGCGGTGCCCGGCCCGGTCAAGGCCTTCATGGACAACGGCGCCGACTTCGTGGTCGAGCGCGACCTGGCCGCCCTGGTGCGCGGCATGAACGCCGTGACCGGACAGGACCTGCTCGACGAGGCGACCGTGCGCCGCGAGGTCGTGGCCCGGGACCGCGAGATCCTCAACCCGTTCACCAAGGACCTCCAGGTGATGTCCCTCCACGGGGCGCGCAAGTACCTCGGTGACAAGCTGATCCGCACCGCGGCCCCGCACCGGATCCTGGACCCCAAGGCGGGCCCGCTGGTCGCCGTGCGGCTCTCCATCCTGACCCGCAAGTCCCTGGGAGGCCTGGAGACCGACCTCTCCTCCCGTGTCCTGGGCGCCTCCGGCGATCCGCTCCCCGGCGTGTACGCGGCGGGCGAGGCCGCCGGGTTCGGCGGCGGCGGGGTGCACGGCTACCGCGCCCTGGAGGGCACCTTCCTCGGCGGCTGCATCTTCTCCGGCCGCGCGGCGGGCCGCGCCGCCGCGGCGGCGGTGAGCTGACCGGGCGACGAGGCACCGTCGGGCGGGTCCGATCGGCCGGCCCGCCCGACGGATCCGGGAAGGTGCGCAGAGGCCACTTCGACGACAGTGCTCAGGCGGACGGCAACAACTCCAGCACCCGGAACCGCTCCAGCACCACACGGGTGTCGTCGTCCACCGTGAACCCCGGGTCGCCGATCGCCTCCCGGATCGGCGCGCTGTGCCAGAACCCCTCGTGCGAGGAGCGCCATTCGGCCACCGTCGCGTACCCCTCGCCCTCGTCCAGCGCGTGCCCCAGGTCCACCTCGGCGAGCGCCACCACCCGCACCTCGGTCACCTCCAACAGCGCGACCGGGCGCTCCAGCGAATCCACCAACACCGAGCGGTCGCCCGGCACCGGCAAGGGCTCCCCTTCGGCCTCGTACTCGGGCAGCAGCCCGGTGGTCGTGGTCTTCGCCCCGCTGAGGACCGCGGCCACCAGGCTGTCCCGCAGCGGCCCCGGGAAGCCCAGGAGGCAGGGAGGGAGATCGTCGTACGTCGTCATGCGTCCCAGCCTATGCACGGCGCCACAGCCCCCGAACCGGAACCGACCCTTCAACTCCACTCACCGTCAAACCAGTTGAAACCCGCCACCCGCCGGCTCGGACCTTGACGCGGAGCTGTGCGTACCGCTTTGCTGTGCGTGATCATCCGGCAACACACCGGTCCGATCCCCCCACCCACCCGCTCCCGTGTCCTGGAGGGAAACCGCGGATGTCCCCTCCGCCGCCCCTCGGCCGCGCCCGCAAACGGGACGCCCAGCTCTTCGACCCCGCCCTCTGCGACATGGAACTCGTGGAAGTCCGCGGCCAGTTCGGTCAGGGCCGATGGGCCAAGGCGCGTACCCTCCTCGTCGACACCGCCGACGACTGGGACCGCCGGGGCCACCGCGTACTCGTCCTCGCCGAGACCCCGACAGCCACCGCCTGGGCCCGCGAATGGCTGCTCGCCGAACCCGACAGCGCGGACGCCGCCACCCTGCTCGCCTGCGCCACCGTCTTCACCGCCCTGCGCCGCAAAGGGACACCCGAGGCGGCGGAGGAGTCCTGCCGACGCGCGGCCTCGCTGCTCCCCGCCGACCCGACCCCCTGGCTCGGGCTGCTCCTGCTCACCCGGGACTTCGGCACCGAGGAGGAGTTCAGCCGCCACTTCGACCAGGTTCGGGCCCGCCACCGGGAGCACCACCACGCCCACCACCTGATGGTCGCCAAGCTCGCCGAGCGCACGCCCGGCGGCGGCCTCGACCCGCTCCACGAGGTGTACGACTTCGCCGCCTGGGCGGCCGAGGAGTCCCCGGCCGACTCCCCGCTCGCCGTGCTCCCCGTCATCGCCCACGCGGAGCGCTACCGGGTGCTCGCCGCCCACGGCGGACCCGACGGGGCCGTCTCCCACTGGTCCGGCCGCCGCGCCCGCCAGGTACTGCGCTCCGCCTTCGACTGGTGGCTCGAATGGGAGCGGGACGACCACCCCCGCAACCGCGTGGACCTCAACTTCCTCGCCCACGCCAAACTCGCCGAGGGGCGCTCCGCCGAGGCCGCCGCCCTCTTCCACCGGATCGGCCGCCACGCGACCCCCGCGCCCTGGTCGTATCCGGACCTCGATCCGCACAAGGCGTTCCTCGCCGCGCGCAGTGCGGCGCTGGGCACCGCTTAGCAGCACGACCCCAGTCCCCACCCCGAAAGGACGCCACCATGGCGACGGGTAGATCCGCCACGCTCACCGACCCCGCCGAGATACGCACGTACAAGGGGCAGGACCGGGCCCTGCGCGCCGGCCGCCTCGGCACCGCCGGCCTGCTGCTCTCCGTGCTCGCCGCCAGCGCCCCCCTGATGGTGGTCGCCGGCGTGATGCCGACCATCTTCGGCGTCATGGGCATCGTCGGCCAGCCGCTGCTGTTCGTCGTGCTGGGCGCGGTCCTCGCGCTGTTCGGCATCGGCTACGCCGAGATGAGCCGGCACGTCCACAACGCCGGCGCCTTCTACGCCTACATCGCGCGCGGCCTCGGCCCCACCGCCGGCGCCTCCGCCTCCTTCGTCGCCCTCATCGCCTACAGCGCGATGCAGGTCGGCGTCTTCGGCATCCTCGGCTTCGAGATCTCCGGCCTCTTCGCCACCTACCTCGACATCGAACTCGCCTGGTGGATACCGGCCCTGATCGCGGTCGCGGCCACCGGCGCGCTCGGCTGGCTCAAGATCGACCTCAACGCCAAGGTGCTCGGTGTCCTGCTCCTCATCGAATGCGCGCTCGTCGTCGTCTTCGACGTCGCCGCCCTCGGCAAGCCGGGCCCCGAAGGCCTCTCGCTGCACGCCTTCAACCCCGAGACCCTCACGGGCGCCGGCCTCGGCACCGCCCTCTGCTTCTGCATCGCCGCCTTCGTCGGCTTCGAGCAGTCCCCGGTCTACGCCGAGGAGACCAGCAGGCCCCACATCGTCGTCTCCCGGGTGATGTTCCTCGCCGTCGGATTCGTCGCGCTGTTCTTCGCGTTCAGCGCGTGGGCGCTCACCGTCGCCACCGGACCCGCCGACGTCGTCAAGACCGCCGCCGACGCCGGCCCCGGCCTGCTCTTCGAGCTCACCGAGAGCCGCCTGGGCACCGGCTTCACCGACGTCCTGCACGTCCTCTTCGTCACCGGCATGTTCGCGGCGATGCTCAGCTTCCACAACGTGGTCGCCCGCTACGCCTTCGCCATGGGCCGCGAGGGC
Source organism: Streptomyces sp. NBC_00513 (assembly GCF_041431415.1). Taxonomy (GTDB): domain Bacteria; phylum Actinomycetota; class Actinomycetes; order Streptomycetales; family Streptomycetaceae; genus Streptomyces. Next base: position 1,955,014 of record NZ_CP107845.1, on the reverse strand, counting down.
CTCCTCCCGGCCGCCTTCGGCCGTACCAACGCCGGCACCGGCGCCCCCGGCACCGGCTCGCTCCTGCAGACCGGCATCGCCGCGATCGTGGTCCTCGCCTTCGCCGTCACCGACGACGGACCGGCCGGCGACCCCACGGCCCCCGTGCTGCACCTGTTCACCTGGATGGGCAGCGTGGGCGCCCTCGGTGTGACACTCCTCATGGCCGCGGCCTCCTTCGCCGTGATCGCCTTCTTCGTCCGCCGCGGCACCGCCGGCGCCCAGGTCTGGCGGCTCGTCGCGGCCGGCGCGGCCGGTCTGGCGCTCCTCTTCATCGCCGTCTACACCGTCAAGGACTTCGGTGTCCTCGTCGGCGCCGAGGACGGCTCCGTGCTCAGCCGGGCGCTGCCCGGCATCATCGGACTGGCCGCCGCGGGCGGCCTCGCGCACGGGCTGGTGCTCAAGTCCCGCCGCCCCGACGCGCACGCCCGGATCGGTCTCGGCAACGAGGCGTTCCGGCTCGACCAGGCCGCGGACCCCACCCCCGGGGACTGATCTCGCCGCCACGCATTCGAGCTCCACAGAGGCCCCCGACACCCCTTTCCAAGGTCGTCGGGGACTTCCGTACACATGGACCGGGTTTTGGCGGGTAGCGGAGCCTCATGGTCTCCTGGGGCGACCACACACGGACCGCGGCGCCGGAGACACCACAGAACGTCCCCGCGCGGCGGTTCTGACCTGCCTGTCCCACCCACGAAGGCGAAGTCAGTACATGAGTGACCGCACCTTGGCCGAGGCTCCCGCCACGGCGCCCTCCCCGCATGTCGACGCCGGTGACGAGGGCTACAGCAAGGACCTCAAGTCCCGCCACATCAACATGATCGCCATCGGCGGGGCGATAGGCACCGGCCTGTTCCTCGGTGCGGGTGGCCGGCTCGCAGGCGCCGGGCCCTCCCTGGCCATCGCCTACGCGGTGTGCGGCGTCTTCGCCTTCTTCGTGGTGCGCGCCCTCGGTGAGCTCGTCCTGTACCGCCCCTCCTCCGGCGCCTTCGTCTCGTACGCACGCGAGTTCATGGGGGAGAAGGGCGCCTACACCGCGGGCTGGCTCTACTTCCTCAACTGGTCCACGACCACCGTCGCCGACATCACCGCCGCCGCGACGTACGCGCACTTCTGGGCGATGTTCACCGACGTCCCCCAGTGGGTCCTCGCCTTCGTCGCCCTCGCCGTCGTCCTCACCGCGAACCTGATCTCGGTGAAGTACTTCGGCGAGATGGAGTTCTGGTTCTCCCTGGTCAAGGTCGCCGCCCTGACGATCTTCCTGCTCGTCGGCATCTACCTCGTCGCCACCAGCCACGAGATCGACGGCCACACCCCCGGCCTGTCCTCGATCACCGACAACGGCGGCCTGTTCCCCGTCGGCATGCTCCCGATGCTCCTGGTGATCCAGGGCGTCGTCTTCGCGTACGCCTCCGTCGAGCTGTGCGGCGTCGCCGCCGGCGAGACCGAGAACCCCGAGAAGATCATGCCGAAGGCGATCAACTCCATCATGTGGCGCGTGGGCATCTTCTACGTCGGCTCGGTCGTCCTGCTCGCCCTGCTGCTCCCCTACACCTCGTACTCCGAGGGGCAGAGCCCCTTCGTCACGGTCTTCGACAAGCTCGGCATCCCGGGCGCCGCGGGCATCATGAACCTGGTCGTGCTGACCGCCGCCCTGTCCAGCCTGAACTCCGGCCTCTACTCCACCGGCCGGATCCTGCGCTCGATGGCGATGTCCGGCTCCGCGCCCAAGTTCACCGGCGTCATGAACAAGGGCAAGGTCCCCTACGGCGGCGTCCTGTTCACCGCGGCCTTCGGTGTCGCGGGCGTGGGCCTGAACTACTTCATGCCCAAGGACGCCTTCGAGATCGTCCTGAACTTCGCCTCGCTCGGCATCCTGGGCACCTGGGCCATGGTCATGCTCTGCTCGCTGCACTTCTGGCGCCGCGCCCGACAGGGCCGCGTGGAGCGCCCCGCCTACCGACTGCCCTGGGCCCCCTACACCCAGATCGTCACCCTGGTCTTCCTCGCCACCGTCCTGGTCCTGATGTGGTCCGACGGCGGCGTGGGCCGCACCACGGTCATGTTCGTGCCCGTGATCGGCGCGGCCCTGGTCGGCGGCTGGTTCCTGGTCCGCCGCCGCGTGGCGGAGATCGCCGCCGCCCGCGGCTGACCCGCCCGACCCGCCCGCGAGGCCCCCCGCACCGGAGTTCCGATCCGGCGCGGGGGGCCCGCGCGCTTCCCGAGGGCAACAACGGCGACTTGCTTCCTCAAACATGGGATGTTCCCATGTTCCCAGCGACGGAATCGAGAGGACCGGACCATGCCATTGCGCAGCACCCCCCGCGCCACCCTCGTCGACCAGGTCATCACCCAGCTGGAGACCCTGATCGCCGACGGCGAGTGGCCGGTCGGGACCCGGATCCCCGCCGAGCCCGTACTGATCGAACAGCTCGGCGTCGGCCGCAACACCGTCCGAGAGGCCGTCCGCGCCCTCGTCCACACCGGACTCCTCGAACCCCTGCGCGGCGACGGCACCTACGTCCGTGCCCGCAGCGACTTCGGAGCGGCCGTCCAGCGCCGCCTGCGCCGCTCCGGCGAACTGGAGGCCTACGAGGTCCGCTCCGCGCTGGAGCGGGACGCCGTCCGCCACGCCGCGCTCCGACGCACCCCCGAGGACGTCGCCGCCCTGCGCGAAGCCATGGCGGAGCGCACCCGGGGCTGGGAGAGCGGTGACACGGAGGCCTTCGTCGACGCGGACCTCGCCTTCCACCGCGCGGTCGTCGCCGCCGCCCACAACAGCGTGCTGACCGACCTCTACGAGCATTTCGCGAGCGCGCTGCGGGCCGGCGTCCACTCCGTCGTCAACGCCCCGGTACCCGATTCCGTACGCCACCAGCTCGATGCGCACCAGGCGATTGCCGACGCCATCGAGGCCCGGGACCCCGACGCCGCGGAGGCGGCGGTCTCCGCCCACCTCGCCGAAGGCGTGGCCGCCCTGACCGGGCGCCGGCCGGACGCGCGGCCGCACACGCAGCACACTTCAGGAGCACCACGTGAGTAACAGCGCCGCCACCCGCGCCGGCCGACCCGCGATCCCCGCACCCCCACCGCCGTCGGCACCCGCCCCGCCGGGCACCGCGGGCCGCGGAGCCCTCCTCCTCGCCGCCGGGGTCGTCCTGCTGGCGCTCAACCTGCGCCCCGCGCTGGTCGCCGTCTCACCCCTCGCCGACACCATCCGGGTGGACAGCGGGATGTCGGCCGCCTCGGTCAGCCTGCTCACCGCACTCCCGTTGCTCTGCTTCGGCCTGCTCGCGCCCCTCGCCCCCCGGATCGGCCGCCTCCTCGGCACGGAGCGCGCCCTCCTCGCCACCATGGCCCTGGTCTGCGCGGGCACGGTCCTGCGCATGCTCGACAGCGTGCTCGCCCTGTTCGCGGGGACGCTCGTCATCGGCGCCGGCATAGCCGTCGCCAACGTCCTGCTCCCCGGACTGATCAAGCGCGACTTCCCCACCCGCACCGGCCTCATGACCGGCTTGTACTCCATGTCCCTGTTCGGCGGCGCCGCACTCGCCGCCGGCGTCACCCTGCCCGTCCGCCAGGCCGGCGACATGACCTGGCGGACCACCCTCGCCTGCTGGGGCGCCCTCGCCCTGGTCGCGCTCCTCGTCTGGCTCCCGCAGACCCGCTCCCGCACCCGCACCGCGGCGGCCACCGCCCGCGCCGCGGCCCACCCCGTACGCGGCCTGTGGCGCTCCCCGCTCGCCTGGCAGGTCACCGCCTACATGGGGCTGCAGTCCCTCGGCTACTACGCGGCCGCCGCCTGGCTGCCCACGCTGCTCACGGACGCCGGGACGAGCCCCGCCAACGCCGGATGGATGCTCTCCTTCTCCTCGCTGCTCGGCATCGCGGGTTCCTTCCTCGCGCCGGTCGTCGCCGGCCGCAGGATCGGTACGGGAACCCTCGCCGTCCTCGGCGCCGTCCTGTGCGCCCTCGGCTTCACCGGGCTCCTCGTCGCCCCGGTCGCCGGCGCGTACCTCTGGATGGTCCTGCTCGGCCTCGGCCAGGGCGTGGCGATCAGCCTCGCGCTCCTGTTCATCCTGCACCGGGCGCCCGACGCCCGGCACACCGCCCAGCTCTCCAGCATGGCCCAGTGCCTCGGCTACACCCTCGCCGCCACCGGCCCGGCCGTCCTCGGCGCGATCCACGACGCCTCCCACACCTGGACGCTCCCGCTGATCGTGCTCCTGGTCCTGCTGGCCCCGCAGATCGCCGCGGGCCTCGGCGCCTCCCGCCCCCTGCACGTGGCCGGCCGCCCCTGAACGGGACGCGGGCGACCCCGCCGGACATCACGGCGGTAGCGTGCTCCCATGACGCGATGGCTACCGGCGCCCCCTCCGCGGGACGAGCAACCCCCGTTGTCCGCGCTGGAGATCACAGAGACCGAATGCCGCAAGTGCGGGACCTTGATCGCAGGGCTCAACGGTCGGTACGCCTGCCCGCTCTGCGGTTGGGTGAACGACCACGCGGACAGCGATGCCGCCCTGCCCACGGCCGAGGACGACTCGGACCACCCTGCCAAGCGCCGTCGAAGGACCCGGCGACCGCGCGGGGACTAGGCCTTGGCCGTGGTCCACGTGATCCCGCGGCCGGGACCGCGGTCACCCTCGGCCCGGGGCGACCGTGGGCGGCGGTCTGCGCCGTGGGCGCGACACTCGGGCCGCCCTGGGGAATCTCCGGGGCCCTTGGTCGCGTGGTCGGTCCCGCCACGGCCCGGAAAAGCAAAAGAACCCCACATGAAGTGGGGTTCCTGCTGGTGTCCGAGGGGGGACTTGAACCCCCACGCCCGATAAAGGGCACTAGCACCTCAAGCTAGCGCGTCTGCCATTCCGCCACCCGGACAAGGTGTCTGTCTCGCGTCCCTCGCGGGCCGTTCCGACGTGGAAAACATTACCAAACATTCCGGGGTCCTCGATCACACCCCCCAGGTGACCGGGGATCGCCCTTGGGGACGGCGGCCCGTGGGGCGAGGATGGGGGGAGGAAGTCGGCACTGATCAGTGGGAGGAAGCAGCGTGAGCGAATCGAGCGCGGGCAGGACCGTCTCCGGTGAGGACGAGGTCGTCGACCTCTGCCGTGACCTCATCCGGATCGACACCAGCAACTACGGGGACCACTCCGGCCCCGGTGAGCGGAAAGCGGCCGAGTGGGTCGCGGAGCAGCTGGCCGAGGTCGGGCTGGAGCCGCAGATCTTCGAATCGCACAAGGGGCGGGCCTCCACCGTCGCGCGCATCGAGGGCGAGGACCCCTCCCGGCCGGCGCTGCTGATCCACGGCCACACCGATGTCGTCCCCGCCAACGCCGCGGACTGGACGTACGACCCGTTCGCGGGCGAGATCGCCGACGGGTGCCTGTGGGGGCGCGGCGCGGTCGACATGAAGGACATGGACGCGATGACGCTGGCCGTCGTGCGCGACCGGATGCGCAGCGGCCGCAAGCCCCCGCGCGACATCGTGCTCGCCTTCCTCGCCGACGAGGAGGCGGGCGGCGTCTACGGGGCCCGGCACCTCGTCGACAAGCACCCCGGCCTCTTCGAGGGGGTCACCGAGGCCATCGGCGAGGTCGGCGGCTTCTCGTTCACCGTCAACGAGAACCTGCGCCTGTACCTGGTGGAGACCGCCCAGAAGGGCATGCACTGGATGCGGCTCACGGTGGAGGGCACCGCGGGCCACGGCTCCATGACCAACAACGACAACGCCATCACGGAGCTGTGCGAGGCCGTGGGCCGGCTGGGCCGCCACCAGTGGCCGGTGCGCGTGACCAAGACCGTGCGGTCCTTCCTGGACGAACTCTCGGACGCGCTCGGAACCCCCCTCGACCCCGACAACATGGACGCGACGCTCGCCAAGCTCGGCGGCATCGCCAAGATGGTCGGGGCCACCCTGCGCAACTCGGCGGCCCCGACGATGCTGGGCGCCGGCTACAAGGTCAACGTCATCCCCGGCCAGGCCACCGCGCACGTGGACGGTCGCTTCCTGCCCGGTTACGAGGACGAGTTCTTCGCGGACCTCGACCGGATCCTCGGCCCGCGCGTGAAGCGGGAGGACGTCCACGCGGACAAGGCCCTGGAGACGGACTTCGACGGAAAGCTCGTCGACGCCATGCAGACCGCGCTGAAGGCGGAGGACCCGATCGCGCGCGCGGTTCCGTACATGCTCTCCGGCGGCACGGACGCCAAGTCCTTCGACGACCTCGGAATCCGCTGCTTCGGCTTCGCCCCGCTCCAGCTGCCCCCGGAGCTCGACTTCGCCGGCATGTTCCACGGCGTGGACGAGCGGGTGCCGGTGGACGGGCTGAAGTTCGGTGTTCGGGTGCTCGACCGATTCATCGACAACGCCTGAGGCGCGAGATTCGGGAGGGTGTGCGGACGTCACCGAGAAGAGTGAATGCACTCATACGCTCGTAGCCCCGGTGATCCTTCCTCGTTACAGGTGGTGCGGTCCGCGGCTGGGACCGCACTTGCCTACTAGGAGGAACAATGCTCAAGAAGGTTGTCGCCGCTGCGGCTGCCACTGGTGGTCTCATTCTCGCGGGTGCGGGCATGGCTGCCGCCGACGCGGGTGCCCAGGGTGCGGCCATCGGTTCGCCCGGTGTCCTGTCCGGCAACGTCGTCCAGGTTCCGGTCCACGTGCCGGTCAACGTCTGCGGCAACACGATCAACGTGATCGGTCTGCTGAACCCGGCCTTCGGCAACACCTGCGTCAACGCCTGACGTATCTGAAGTCCCGGGCCCCGGAGCGCGTTCCAGCGCTCCGGGGCCACCGGGCTTTCCGGGCCCGATCTCGATCACGCGGCCCGGCTTCCGACATCTCGGCGCGGCAGGCGGGGGAGCCTGCAGGGCCTGCGCGTCGACCGAAACGTGCACAACAGGGGACGAGTACAGATGCGACGACCGGTAGTACAGGTCACCAGGAAGACCCTGATCACCATGGCGGCCGCGGGAGGTGTTCTCGCGCTGGGTGGTGGTGTCGCCCAGGCGGACGCCGGAGCGTCCGGCCATGCCGCGAACTCCCCGGGCCTGCTGTCCGGAAACAACCTCCAGGCGCCCGTGGACGTACCGGTGAACGCCTGCGGGAACACAGTGAACGTGGTGGGGGGCCTGAACCCCGCCTTCGGCAACCGCTGCGAGAACGCCGGCAAACCGACACGACCGAGCCACCCCGGAAACCCGGGCCACCCGGGCCACCCCGGAAACCCCGGTCACCCGGGCCACCCCGGAAACCCGGACGAGCCGTGCGACGGCGACGAGCCGGGCAACCCCGGCACCCCGGGCAACCCCGGCACCCCGGGCAACCCCGGCACCCCGGGCAACCCCGGTAACCCCGGCACTCCTGGGAACCCGGGTACGCCCGGTAACCCGGGTACGCCCGGCAACCCGGGTACGCCTGGGAACCCCGGAACTCCTGGGAACCCGGGTACGCCCGGTAACCCGGGTACGCCCGGCAACCCGGGTACGCCTGGGAACCCCGGAACTCCTGGGAACCCGGGTACGCCCGGCAACCCGGGCAACCCGGGTACGCCCGGTAACCCCGGTACTCCTGGGAACCCCGGTACGCCCGGTAACCCCGGGACTCCGGGCAACCCCGGTACGCCCGGCAATCCCGGGACTCCGGGCAACCCCGGTACTCCCGTGAAGCCCGGCCAGGGCCAAGGGCTTGCCGAAACCGGCGCCGGTGACGTCCTCAGCGCCGGCGTTCCGCTCGCGGGCGGGCTGTTGCTCGCCGGCGCCGTGCTCTACCGGCGCGCCCGCAACGCCGCCTGACGGCCGTTCACGACGCGGGTCCCGCCCCCGGGACCCGCGTCACCACGTGGCGCGGACCTGGCGGATGATCCGGCGGCGCAACCGCACGCGGCGACTGCCGTCCCGGTGCAATGTCAGTCGGTCCAGCTCCCAGTGCCCGTACTCGGCATGGTCGGTCAACAGGCGGGTGGCCTCGTGGCGAGGAACCCCGCGGGGCACGTACACGTCGACAAATTCGTATTCCGGCATCGCATCTATTGTGCGGGCAGAGCCCTGCTACGGATAGCGTCTGCACTATGTCTGATGCCGCTCTGCCCACTGTTGCCGAGGTACGTGCCGCCGCCGAGGCGGTCAAGGCCGCGCTCGACCGTCACCTCGCCGCGGTCGAGAGCAGGATCGGGGACGAGGACCCGGCCGTCTACGCCGCCTTCAACGAACTCGCCGCAGCCGCCGAGGAGTACGACGAGCTCCTGTACGACCGCTACGACGAGGTCACCCCCTTCGAGATCCCGACGCCCGAGGACGGTGTCCCGTACACCGGCCCCGCCGAGCCCGCCGCCTTCAGCGTGCTCATCCGCCGCGACTACGCCGTCGTGGAACCCCAGCGACTGATCGCCCAGGCCGAGCGTGTCGCCGCGCACGACCGGGACGCCGAGCTGGTCGACGACGGCGGCACCGCGGGTGCCCTCGGCGTGCTCTTCGGGGAGTACGAGCCCGACGAGATCGCCTCCCGCTACAAGGAGTTCGGCTTGGAGGAAGGGGACTCCACGCTCTGGCTCGCCGCCTCGGAGGAGATCGCGGAACCGGGGGAGTGGCTGGACACGCCCTTCGGGCACACCGACCCGCAGGACGTCCTGCACCGGTTCGACGTGAGCGCGGTCTTCGACGAGGAGCCGGACGACTTCGAGGACGACGAGGCCGAGGAGGCCACCGCGCCGGGCCTGACCCCGGCCTGACCCCTCACCCCGCACGTCGGTGCGCACGTCGGTGTGCCCCCGCCCGGACCCGGGCGGGGGCACACCGACGTCACCCGCGCTACCGCGGTTGTTCGGCCGAGGCCACCAGGGCCCGCAGCAGGCCCGTCAGGCGGGTCGTGCGCGGCTTCGGCAGCCCCTGGGCCACCGCCGCCGGCAGGGCCTGGTCGACGCCGTGCACCACGGACAGGTGCCGCTCGGCCCGCCCGAACGCCGTGTACACCCAGTCCCGCGACAGGGCCTCCGCCGCGTCGCCCGGCAGGACCACGACCACCGCCGGCCAGCGCACGCCCACGGCCTGGTGCGCGGTCACCGCCCAGCCGTGCCGGACCCGGGACTCCACCTGCTCCTGCGGTACGACGATCCGCTCGCCCGAGGCGTCCAGGTGCAGCCCCTCAGCGTCGGCCGACACCACCCGCGCGGGCAGCGCCCGCCCCGGCGAGGGAACGTGGACCACCCGGTCACCGGGGTCGAAGCCGCGGAAGCGGCCGGGGCCGGGGTTCAGCCGCTCCTTGAGGGCGGTGTTCAGCGCCCTGGTGCCCGCCGAGCCGCCGTGGCCGGGAGTGATGACCTGCACGTCGTCCGCCGGGACGCCGAACGCGCGGGGCACCGACTCGGCCACCAGCTGGACGGTTCGGTGCACGGCCTCCCCGGCGTCGCGCACCGGGACGATGACGACCTCCTTGCCGGGAGCCTCGACCTGGTTCAGCTCCCCGATCCCGATGCCCGAGACCAGCTCGCCGAGCGGGCCGGGGTCCGGGATGCGGGAGACCGACTGCGGGCAGGCACGGGCCGCCAACACATCCGCGAACACCCGCCCCGGCCCGGCCGAGCCGAGGACGGCGGGGTCCCCGGACAGCACCAGTCGGGCGCCGTCCGGCACCGACTCCACCAGCGCGGCGGCGGTCTCCACGTCCAGCTGGGGGGCGTCCAGGACGATGAGCAGGTCCAGCGCGAACTGTCCGTCCGCGTCCCGCCCGGGCCCCTCGGCGCCGGCGAGCAGGCCCGCCACGGTCACGGCGCCCTCGTGCGGCGCGTGGGCGACCAGGTACGCCCGCAGCCCGAATTCCCGGGCGGCCGCGAGCAGGGCCGTCGGTTCGGCGCGAGCCGCCTCGCCACCTGTATGGGTGACCAGGCCGTGGCCGGAGACCGCCCGGATCAGATCGGCGCCCGGTCCGGTGGCGGCCTTCTCCCAATCGGCCGCCCCGCCGAAGGTGTTGGCGAGCCGGGCCAGCCCGTCGGCGAGGCTCTCCTCGGCCAGGGCGCAGCCCTCCAGACCGAAGAGGACGCGCACCGGGGGCTCCTCGCCCTCGGCGTACTCGGTGCCCGGCGGGTCCAACTGCTCGTTGAACACCAGCACCGTGCCGTCCCCGATGGCCTGCTCCAGCGCCTCCCCGGCGTCCGGGACGCCGTACTGGGCCAGCGCCTTCTCCAGGATCGGCGCCTCCAGCGCGGTGTGTCCCTTCAGGGCGGCCTGGTCCAGCAGCCAGCCCACCAGGGCGGCGCTGCGGCGCTCGTCGGCCGGGCCCGCCTCGGGGCCCAGCAGGGCCCGGGCGAATCCGTCCGCCTGGGTGGGACGCACCCCGGCCACCGCCAACAGCAGCCAGGGGTCCTCGGCGAGCCGCTCGGCCGCGCCCTCGCCGAGCACGGCCGCGGCCTGAGCCGCCAAGGCCTCGGGAGCCCCACCGCGCAGCAGGACGGCGCGTACGGCGTCGACGTCGCCGACGGCGACCGCCGCGACGGGCGCGGGCGTGCGGGGCTGCGGGGGAGCGGCGGCCGGAGCGGGGCGCGGCGCGGCCGGGGCGTCGTCGAAGTACACGGGAGCGGGCTGGGCGCCGCTCTCCACGGCCCGTACGGCGGCCAGCAGGTCGGCGGCCGTCCCGCTGAGCTTCGCGCCGGCCTCGATCGGTGCCTCGCGCTCCGCTTTGCGCCGGGCGATCCGCTCGCGCTCGACCTTCTGCGCGGCCAACTCCGCCGCCGCCTCGCTGAGCGCGGGCTTGGCACCCTCCGCGTCGCCGGCGGCCGCGTCCCCGGTTGCCGTCGCGCCCGACCCATCGGCATCGGCATCGTCGTCGGCGGCGTCGGACGCGGCCTCCGGATCGGCGTCGGCATCCTCGGCGGTCGTGTCGGCGGTCGTGTCCGTCACCGTCGGCACCGGGGCGTCGGCCTCCGGCCCGTCGGCATCCTGCTCGGCATCCGGTGCGGCCTCCGTGTCCGACGGGGGCTCGGACGGTGCTTCGGCGGCCTGATCCGTCTCCGGCGGAGCGACGCCGTCGGAGCCGTCCGTGGGCCCGCCCTCCGGGCCGGGGGCGGCCAGTTCATCCGCGGCGGCGGGCTCGGGGGCGTGACGGTCCGTACTCACAGCGTGCTCCAGTCCTGATCGGGGTAGCGGTGCACGGGCGCCGACACGTCGTCCAGCGCACGGCAGATCTCCTCGGGAAGACTAAGGGCCTCCACCGACAGCGCCGCGCCGAGCTGCGCCGCCGTCCGCGCGCCGACGATCGGCGCGACGACTCCCGGCCGGTCCCGGATCCAGGCCAGCGCCACCTGGAGCGGGGTCACCGCCAACCCCTGCGCCGCCGTCGCCACCGCGTCCACGATCCGGCTCGCGGGATCGTCCAGGTACGGGTCCACGAAGGCCGCCAGGGTCTCCGACGCGGCCCGCGAGTCGGCGGGCGTCCCGTCCCGGTACTTGCCCGTCAGCACCCCGCGCCCCAGCGGCGACGAGGGCAGCAGGCCCACGCCCAGGTCCAGTGCCGCCGGCAGCACCTCGCGCTCCACGCCCCGCTGGAGGAGCGAGTACTCCATCTGGGTCGACGCCAGGCGGGTCCGCTGGCCCGGCGCCGCCAGCTGCCAGGTCGCCGCCTTCGCCAACTGCCAGCCGCTGAAGCCGGCCACCCCCGCGTACCGCGCCCGTCCGCTGCTCACGGCCAGGTCCAGGGCCTGGAGGGTCTCCTCCAGCGGGGTTCCCGGGTCGAAGGCGTGCACCTGCCACAGGTCCACGTAGTCGGTGCCCAGGCGGGCCAGCGAATCGTCCAGCGCGGCCAGCAGGTGGCCGCGCGAACAGTCGAAGCGCCGATCCGGGTCCCGTACGGACCCCGACTTGGTCGCGATCACCAGTTCCCGCCGCGGCGCCGCTCCGCCGATCAACTGCCCCAGGAGGTACTCCGCCTCCCCGCCCCCGTACACGTCGGCGGTGTCGACGAAGGTGCCGCCCGCCTCCCAGAAGGTCTTCAACTGCTCGGCCGCGCCCGCCTCGTCGGGTCCTTCGGCGGACCGTCCCCAGGTCAGGGTGCCGAGGCCGATCCGGGAGACGCGCAGTCCGGTGCGGCCGAGATGCCTCTGCTCCATGAGCGCTGAGACTACTGGGGCACTGACGCGGGGCACCGTGGCGCGCTACAGTCCCCCGCAGACCAACGTTACTGATCGGTAAACCGGTAAGGGGACGACACATGCGGCTCGGCATCAATCTCGGTTACTGGGGTGCGGGCATGGACGCCGACAACCTCGCCGTCGCCCAGGAGGCCGACCGCCTCGGGTACGACGTCTGCTGGGCGGCCGAGGCCTACGGCTCGGACGCGGCCACGGTCCTGGCCTGGGTCGCGGCCCAGACGGAGCGGATCGACGTCGGCTCGGCCATCTTCCAGATCCCGGCCCGCCAGCCCGCCATGACGGCCATGACCGCCGCCACCCTGGACTCGCTCACCAAGGGCCGCTTCCGACTCGGCCTCGGGGTCTCCGGACCGCAGGTCTCGGAGGGCTGGTACGGCGTGAAGTTCGACAAGCCGCTCGCCCGGACCCGCGAGTACGTGGAGATCGTCCGCAAGGCGATGAGCCGCGAGCGGCTGAGCTACGAAGGGCAGCACTGGACCCTCCCGCTGCCCGGCGGCCCCGGCAAGCCGATCAAGCTCACCGTGCACCCCGAGCGCGAGCACATCCCGCTCTACATCGCCGCGATCGGTCCGAAGAACCTGGAGCAGACGGGCGAGATCGCCGACGGAGCCCTGCTGATCTTCCCGGCGGCGGAGCACCTGGAGGAGACGGCCCTGCGACACATCCGCGCGGGCCGCGAGAAGGCGGGCCTGACGATGGACGGCTTCGACGTCTGTCCGACCGTGCCACTGGCCATCGGCGCCGACGTGGGCGGGCTCGCGGACATGTTCCGCCCGTACACCGCGCTGTACGTCGGCGGCATGGGCAGCGCCAAGCAGAACTTCTACAACCAGTTGGCCCAGCGCATGGGCTACGAGAAGGAAGCGGCCGAGATCCAGGAGAAGTACCTGGCCGGCGACAAGGCGGGCGCGGCGGCCGCCGTCCCGCACTCGCTGATCGACTCGACCACCCTGCTGGGCTCCGTGGAGCGGATCGCGGACGGGATGCGGGCCTACGCGGAGGCCGGGGTCACGACCCTGACGCTGGCCCCGGCCGGATTCACGCTGGAAGAGCGGATCACCGCCCTGCGCGCCGGCACCGAGGCGCTGGAACTGGCGGGTCTCGCCTGAGGCGAGGAGTCGGAAGTTCTGCGGCCGTGGTGGGGGCTCGGGGGGTCTTCCCCGCCACGGCCGACACCGCCAACAACGCGATCGGCGGGCCCCGGGTTACGCCCTGCGGGCATCGCCTTCGGTTCGTTCATTCGGCCGAGCGGTGCGACGTATCGGTTGCCCGTCCGCTCCATCCGCATTTGACTCGTTACATGCTCTCTGCCCGCAGCCTGTTCCAGGAGATCGTCGACCACGACGACTCCTTCCAGCTGTTCTGCTCCATCGCCGCCAGCGGGGAGTCCCAGGGAGGCTGGGAGAACGCCCGGATCGCGGCCCTCGTGCCGGCCGGCATGCGCGATCTCGCACCCAAGATCACCCGCCACGGCGCCGACGAGGACAAGCACGGTCGGATCTTCCGGGCCCTGCTCCGCAAACGCGGCCTGCCGGCGGTTCCCGTGCCGCCCGAGACCGACTACACGATGCTGCTGGAGCGGCGCGGCATCGGGCTCGCCCACGACAAGCTGCGCCGCGACGAACCGCTGACCGAGGAGGACATCGTCGTCTACCTCGCGCACAGCCGGGTCACCGAACAGCGCGCCGCGGACCAGATGGTGATGTTGGTCAAGTGCTTCGGGGACCACCCCGAGATCGGCAATGCCATCCGCATGATCAGCAACGACGAGGACAACCACCTCGCCTACTGCCACGAGGAACTCCTGAGGCTCGCCCGCGAGGGCCACGCCCGGACCATCCAGCGGACCCTGCGCACCAGCGCGCTCGCCGAGATCGGCGTCTACCGCGACGTGAGCCTCGCCGTGATGGCGCACATGGGGCGGATCCTGCGCTGGCCCGCGCCCAAGTCCGCCGCGCTCGCCGCCGGCATCCGCGGCATGTACGCGTACGAGCGCTTCAGCGGCTGGCACCGCATGATCGACCTGCGCCTGCCCGAACGGCGCGACGCGCTGGGCGGCGAACCCGTCACCGCACCCGAGTTCGCCTGAGCGGCCCGGCGGCGCCCCGCGGGAGACGGCCTACAGCCAGCCGCGGCGCTTGAACATCCGGTGCAGGCCCAGACACAGCACCGTCATGATCACCAGCAGTACCGGATAGCCCCAGCGCTGGTGGAGTTCCCACATGTGGTCGAAGTTCATGCCGTAGACCCCCGCGACCATCGTCGGGACGGCCGCCATCGCCGCCCAGGCGGAGATCTTGCGCATGTCGTCGTTCTGTCGGACACCCATCTGCGCCAGATGCGCCGCCAGCGCGTCCGACAGCAGCCGGTCCAGGCCCTCGATGTACTCGTTCGCCTTCGTCAGGTGGTCGGCGACGTCACGGAAGAAGGGCTGGGCGTGGTCGTGCACGAACGGCACGCTGCCGAAGGCGAGGCGGTCCATCGGCTGGAGCAGCGGACTCGTCGCCCGACGGAACTCCAGCACCTGCCGCTTGAAGCCGTAGATCCGGGCGGCGGTGTTCTTCGTGTCCGTCACGTTCGGCGCGAACACCTCGGCCTCCAGCTCCTCCAGGTCGGACTGGAGCTCGGCCGCCACCTCGATGTAATGGTCCACCACGGCGTCGGACACCGCGTACAACACGGCCGTCGGCCCGTGCTTGAGCACGTCCGGCTCGTGCTCCAGCCGGTGTCGGACGGCGGCCAGCGCGGCGCCCTCGCCGTGCCGGACGGTGACCACGAACGAGTCACCGATGAAGACCATCAACTCGCCGGTGGTCACGGTGTCCGTCGCCTCGTCGTACATCACCGGCTTCAGGACCACGAAGAGCGAGTCGTCGTACACCTCCAGCTTCGGCCGCTGGTGCGCCCCCAGCGCGTCCTCCACCGCCAGGGGATGCAGGCCGAACTCCTGGCTGACGTGCTCGAATTCCTTCTCCGTCGGCTCGTGCATGCCGACCCAGACGAAGGCGTCGCCGCCGGCCCGGGCCTCGTCCAGGGCGTCCGAGAAGTCCTTCGGGGCCTGGGAACGGCGGCCGTCCCGGTACATCGCGCAGTCGACAATCACCCGGGGCATTCTTCCCTGCGCCCAGCCCGCCCGCACACAGGCGGCACCGCTTAGGCTGGGCGCATGGCCACGCTGATCCTCGTACGACACGGGCGGTCCACCGCCAACACCGCAGGCTTGCTCGCCGGATGGACCCCGGGAGTGGCCCTCGACGAACGCGGCGCCGAACAGGCCGCCGCGCTGCCCGGGCGACTCGCGGGCGTGCCCCTCGCGGCCGTCGTCAGCAGCCCGCTCCAGCGCTGCCGGGAAACGCTGGCCCCGCTGCTCGCCGCCCGGCCCGAGCTGACCGAGCACACCGACGACCGGATCGGCGAGTGCCACTACGGCGACTGGTCCGGCCGCAAGCTCTCCGAACTCGCCGACGAACCCCTGATGAAGATCGTCCAGCAGCACCCCTCGGCGGCGTCCTTCCCCGGCGGCGAGTCCATGCGGGCCATGCAGGCCCGCGCCGTGGACGCCGTGCGCGAATGGGACGCGCGGATCGAGGAAGAGCACGGCGGCGACGCCGTCTTCCTCATGTGCTCGCACGGCGACATCATCAAGTCCCTTGTGGCGGACGCCCTCGGCATGCACCTCGACCTCTTCCAGCGGATCCACGTCGACCCCTGCTCGGTCACCGCGATCCGCTACACCACGACCCGACCCTTCGTGTTCCGGCTCGGCGACACCGGCGACTTCGGGTCACTGATCCCGCGCGCGTCCGCCGAAACCCCGCAGGATCCCGAAGCCGACGGGAACGCCGTCGTGGGGGGCGGTGCGGGCGCGGCCTGATCGAACGGCGCAGTAGGGTGGACGGGCCAACACAACCGCACAGCACCGCCCCTCCCCCCGCCGCCGAAACTTGGAGACTGGACGTGCCCCGTCAGGTTTTCCTTTACGACCCGCCGGACCGCTTCGTGGCCGGCACGGTCGGTCTGCCTGGACGTCGTACGTTCTTCCTCCAGGCCTCCTCGGGCCCCCGGGTCACGAGCGTGTCCCTGGAGAAGACGCAGGTCGCGGCCCTGGCCGAGCGGATGGACGAACTGCTGGACGAGGTCGTGCGGCGCACCGGCGGCAACGCCCCCGTCCCCGCCGTCGCCTCCACCGAGTCGCCCGACACCGCACCGCTCGACGTCCCCGTCGAGGAGGAGTTCCGCGTCGGGACCATGGCCCTCGCCTGGGACGGCGAGGAGCAGCGCATGATCGTCGAGGCCCAGGCACTCGTCGAACTCGACGCGGACTCGGAAGAGGATCTCGCCGAGGCGGAGGAGCGCCTGCTCCAGGACGAGGAGAACGGGCCCCCGATGCTCCGCGTCCGCCTTTCCGGCAGCCAGGCGCGGGCCTTCGCCAAACGCGCCCTGGACGTCGTCAACGCGGGCCGCCCGCCGTGCCCGCTGTGCAGCCTGCCGCTCGACCCCGAAGGGCACGTGTGTCCGCGCCAGAACGGCTACCGGCGCCAGGCGTGAGCCCCGTGACCCCGATCGAGGAGCTGCTCACCCGAGGTGAGCTGACCGTCCGCGCCCGCATCGCCGAGGCCTCCAACGCCGTCCTGTACTGCACGATGACGCACGAGGGCGAGAGCGTCGACTGCGTCTACAAGCCGATCAAGGGCGAACGGCCGCTGTGGGACTTCCCCGACGGCAACCTCGCCCAACGCGAGCGCGCCGCCTACCTGGTCTCCGAGGCCACCGGTTGGGGACTCGTGCCGACGACCGTGCTGCGTGACGGCCCTTACGGCGAGGGCATGGTCCAGCACTGGATCGACGCCGGGGAACCACCGGAGGCCGAGCTCCTCGCGCTCGTCGAGGGCGAGGAGGCGGGGGAGGGCTGGAAGCCGGTGGCCTTCGCCGAGGTGGGCGAGGGCCGCACCGCGCTGCTCGTCCACGCCGACGACCCCCGGCTGCGCCGGCTCTCCGTCCTCGACGCCGTGATCAACAACGGCGACCGCAAGGGCGGCCACCTGCTGCCC
Source organism: Streptomyces sp. NBC_00513 (assembly GCF_041431415.1). Lineage (GTDB taxonomy): Bacteria > Actinomycetota > Actinomycetes > Streptomycetales > Streptomycetaceae > Streptomyces. The sequence goes on along the minus strand of NZ_CP107845.1, from coordinate 1,937,778 downwards.
GCCCCCGACGGGCGGCTCTACGGCATCGACCACGGAGTGACCTTCCACACGGAGGACAAGCTGCGCACCCTGCTGTGGGGGTGGGCGGGGGAGTCGCTGACGGACGAGGCACGGTCCGCGCTGGCCTCCCTGGCCGATCAGCTGGCCGACGGAGGCCCGCTCGCCACCCGGCTGGCCGAACTGATCACCGCCGTCGAGTTGGACGCCGTACGGGCCCGTGTGGCCCATCTGGTGCGCACGGGGACCCATCCGAAGCCGTCCGGGCAGTGGCCCGCGATCCCCTGGCCGCCGGTCTGAACAGGCCGGCGCGACATGCATGGAACCGGCCAGATCGCAAGAGTGTCGATCAAGCCAACAGTGCAGGTCCGGTTCGTTTCCGGAACACCAGTCCGGTTAGTCTCGATGCATGCATGCCTGGCCCGCTTCTGAGGTCCCCGCCCTTCCTGGCAAGGGCCGCGACCTCCAGATCCACGACTCCGCGACCCAAGGGACGATCACCCTCGACCCCGGTCCCGTCGCCCGTATCTACGTCTGCGGCATCACCCCGTACGACGCGACCCACATCGGTCACGCGGCGACCTACAACGCGTTCGACCTCGTCCAGCGCGTGTGGCTCGACAACAAGCGGCAGGTTCACTACGTCCAGAACGTCACCGACGTGGACGACCCGCTGCTGGAGCGGGCGCTGCGGGACGGCCAGGACTGGACCGAGCTCGCCGAACGCGAGACGGCCCTCTTCCGCGAGGACATGACCGCCCTGCGGATGCTGCCGCCCCGGCACTACATCGGCGCCGTCGAGGCCATACCCGGCATCGTGCCGCTGGTCGAACGGCTCCGGGAGGCGGGCGCCGCCTACGAGCTCGACGGCGACATCTACTTCTCCGTGGAGTCCGACCCCCACTTCGGGCAGGTCTCCCACCTCGACGCCGAGGCGATGCGGCTGTTGTCCGCCGAGCGCGGCGGCGACCCCGAGCGCCCCGGCAAGAAGAACCCGCTCGACCCGATGCTGTGGATGGCCGCCCGCCCGGGCGAGCCGAGCTGGGACGGCGGCTCGCTGGGCCGCGGCCGACCCGGCTGGCACATCGAGTGCGTCGCCATCGCCCTCGACCACCTCGGCATGGGCTTCGACATCCAGGGCGGCGGCTCCGACCTGGCCTTCCCGCACCACGAGATGGGCGCCTCGCACGCACAGGCCCTGACGGGCGAGTTCCCGATGGCCAAGGCGTACGTCCACGCCGGCATGGTCGCCCTGGGCGGCGAGAAGATGTCGAAGTCGAAGGGCAACCTGGTCTTCGTCTCCGCGCTGCGCCGCGCCGGCGTCGACCCCGCCGCCATCCGACTCGCGCTGCTGGCCCACCACTACCGGGCCGACTGGGAGTGGACGGACGAGGTCCTCGCCGAGGCGGTCGCCCGCCTCGAACGCTGGCGTGCGGCCGTGTCACGACCCGACGGCATCCCCGCCGACACCCTGGTCGAGGAGGTCCGCGAGGCCCTCGCCGACGACCTGGACGCCCCCGCCGCGCTGGCCGCGGTGGACCGCTGGGTCGAACTCCAGATCGCCGCGTCCGGCGACGACGAATCGGCCCCCGGCCTGGTCTCCCGTACGGTCGACGCCCTGCTGGGCGTGGCCCTGTAGAACGCGGGGGAGCACCGCTCCCCGACAACGAAGCGCGCCCCGGCGGTACCGCCGGGGCGCGCTTCGCTCGTTCACCACACCCCCGGCGACCGGCCGGTCAGGCCTCGGGGGTGTCCTCGTCCGTGTCCGGTGTGTCGGGTGCCTCGGGCGAGCCCGCCGACTCCTCCGGTCCGGGCCTCGGCTTCGGCTGCGGACGACCGCCGCCCGAGAGGTCGCGGAAGTACGAGCCGGAGTCGCCCGCCGTGCCCGGATCGGCCGCCGGGTCACGGCGCCGCAGGTACCGCTCGAACTCCCGGGCGATGGCGTCCCCCGAGGCCTCCGGCAGGTCCGCGGTGTCCCGCGCCTCCTCCAGCGTCTGCACGTACTCGGCCACCTCGCTGTCCTCGGCGGCCAGTTGGTCCACGCCCAGCTGCCAGGCCCGCGCGTCCTCGGGGAGTTCGCCGAGCGGGATCCGAATGTCGATCAGATCCTCCAGCCGGTTCAGCAGCGCCAGCGTCGCCTTCGGGTTCGGCGGCTGCGACACGTAGTGCGGCACCGCCGCCCACAGCGACACCGCCGGCACGCCCGCGTGCGTACAGGCCTCCTGGAGCACGCCCACGATCCCGGTCGGACCCTCGTACTTGGTCTCCTCCAGGTCCATCGTGCGCGCCAGGTCGGCGTCGGACGTCACACCGCTCACCGGGACCGGCCGGGTGTGCGGTGTGTCCCCGAGCAGCGCCCCCAGGATGACGACCATCTCCACGCCCAACTCGTGGGCGAAGCCGAGGATCTCGTTGCAGAACGACCGCCAGCGCATGGACGGTTCGATGCCCCGCACCAACACCAGGTCGCGCGGTTTGGCGCCGCCGATCCTGACCACCGACAGACGCGTCGTCGGCCAGGTGATCTTCCGTACCCCGTTGTCCAGCCAGACCGTCGGCCGGTTGACCTGGAAGTCGTAGTAATCCTCGGCGTCCAGAGCCGCGAAGACCTCGCCCTTCCACTCCCGGTCCAGGTGCGTCACCGCACCGGAGGCGGCGTCACCCGCGTCGTTCCAGCCCTCGAACGCGGCCACCATGACCGGGTCGATCAGCTCGGGCACGCCCTCAAGCTCGATCACCCAGGTCTCCTTCCGAAGTTCCCTTGCGTACGTGGGTCAGCCTAAGCCTTGAAACGACACCAACCACAGCCCACGACAGAGGGGCGGTTCCCCTCGGAACCGCCCCTCTGCCCACCTGCCGAGCAGGCTAAGCCTTGTCGCCCAGCATCTCCTGGACACGGGCGCGCACCGCGTCGTCGTCCAGGCCGCGGACCGTCACCGTGGTACGGCGACGCAGCACGTCGTCGACCGTCTCGGCCCACTCGTTGTCACGGGCGTAGGCGACCTGCGCCCAGATCTCCGGCCCGTCCGGGTGGATGCGCTCGGCGAGCGCCGCGTCCTCGTTCGCCAGCCGCGCGATGTCGAAGGCCAGCGAACCGTAGTGCGAGGCCAGGTGCCGGGCGGTCAGCGGGTCCATGCGCGTCCCGGGCTCCCGGTCCACCAGCAGCCGGTGCGCCACCGCGTTCGGGTTGGCGACACCGGGCAGGGCGATCCGGCGCACGAGCGACTTCAGCGGCTCCATGTCCTCGGTCAGCGGGCTGCCCGGGAGCTTCGCCAGCTTGTCCATCACCACACGGCCGATGTGCCGGTAGGTGGTCCACTTGCCGCCGGCCACCGACAGCATGCCGCCCGCGCCCTCGGAGACCACGGTCTCCCGCTTGGCCTTCTCCACCCCGCCGGGGCCGCCGGGCAGCACCCGCAGGCCCGCGAAGGCGTACGTCATCAGGGAGCGGTCGAGGTCCGCGTCCTTCACCGAGAACGCCGCCTCGTCGAGGATCTGCTGGATGTCGGCCTCGGTGGCGCGCACGTCCGCGGGGTCGCCCTCGTACACCTCGTCGGTGGTGCCGAGCAGCAGCTGGTCCTCCCACGGCAGGGCGAAGGTGATGCGGTACTTGTCGATCGGGGTGGCCATGGCGGCCTTCCAGGGCGACTTGCGCTTCATCACGATGTGCGCGCCCTTGGACAGGCGGATCGACGGCATCGAGTGCTTGTCTTCCATGCGCCGCAGGTGGTCCACCCACGGGCCGGTGGCGTTGAGCACGACGCGCGCGTCGACCCCGAACTCGGTGCCGTCGAGACGGTCCTTGAGCTCGGCGCCGCTGACCCGGCCGCGCGTCATGCGCAGACCGGTGACCTCGGCGTGGTTCAGGACGACCGCGCCCGACTCGACGGCCGCGCGGACCGTCATGACGGCCACGCGGGAGTCGTTCATCTGGTGGTCGTAGTAGACGGCGACGGCCTTCAGGTTGTCCGTCTTCAGACCCGGGTTGTCGGCGACGGCGCGGGCCGGGGATATGACCTTGCCGATGCCGTCACCGAACGCGGAGAGCGCCGAGTACGCGAACACGCCCGCGCCCAGCTTCGCGGCGCCGACCGGGCCGCCCTTGTACACCGGGAGGTAGAACGTGAGCGGGTTGACCAGGTGCGGGGCCACGTCCTTGGCCAGCACCCGGCGCTCGTGGTGGTTCTCGGCGACCAGCTTGACCGCACCGGTCTGCAGGTAGCGCAGGCCGCCGTGCACCAGCTTGGACGAGGCGGAGGAGGTGGCGCCGGCGAAGTCGCCGGCGTCCACCATGGCGACCCGCAGACCCGACTGCGCGGCGTGCCAGGCCACCGAGGTGCCCAGGATTCCACCGCCGATGACCAGCAGGTCGTACGTGGCCTTGGCCAACTGCTCGCGGGTCTCGGCGCGGCTCGGGTTCGAACCGGCGGTCGGGTGCGTACCCAGGGCGGGAACGCTCTGCGGGCTGCTCATATCGCTTGACTCCTACTTACTCGTCGATTGCGCCGGCTGAGCGGTCAGCTGGCGTCTTCGTCGTCGACCCAGCCCATGGACCGCTCGACGGCCTTGAGCCAGCTCTTGTACTCGCGGTCCCGCTGTTCGGCGGGCATCCGCGGGGTCCACTCCGCCGCGCGGCGCCAGTTGGCGCGCAGGGCGTCGGTGTCGGGCCAGAAGCCGACGGCCAGGCCGGCGGCGTAGGCGGCGCCGAGGCAGGTGGTCTCGGCGACCATGGGGCGCACCACCGGTGCGTCCAGGAAGTCCGAGAGCGTCTGCATCAGCAGGTTGTTGGAGGTCATGCCGCCGTCGACCTTGAGGGCGGCGAGCTCGACGCCCGAGTCCTTGGTCATGGCGTCGGTGATCTCACGGGTCTGCCAGGCGGTGGCCTCCAGGACGGCACGGGCGATGTGCGCCTTGGTGACGTACCGGGTGAGGCCGGCGATCACGCCGCGGGCGTCGGAGCGCCAGTACGGGGCGAAGAGGCCGGAGAAGGCGGGCACGAAGTAGGCGCCGCCGTTGTCCTCGACGGAGGAGGCCAGGGTCTCGATCTCCGCGGCGGACTTGATCAGGCCCATCTGGTCGCGCATCCACTGGACGAGCGAGCCGGTGACGGCGATGGAGCCCTCCAGCGCGTAGACCGGCTTCTGGTCGCCGATCCGGTAGCCGACCGTGGTCAGCAGGCCGCTGTAGGAGTTGATGATCTGGTCGCCGGTGTTCATCAGCATGAACGTGCCGGTGCCGTAGGTGGACTTGGCCTCGCCCTCGGCGAAACAGGTCTGCCCGAACAGGGCGGCCTGCTGGTCGCCGAGCGCCGAGGCGACCGGGACGCCGGCGAGGACGCCCTCCTTGACGTGGCCGTAGACCTCGGCGGAGGACTTGATCTCGGGGAGGACGTTGGTCGGGACCCCCATGGACTCCGCGATCTTCGGGTCCCACTCCAGGGAGTGCAGGTTCATCAGCATGGTGCGCGAGGCGTTGGTGACGTCGGTGACGTGCACGCCGCCCTGGGTGCCGCCCGTGAGGTTCCAGATGACCCACGAGTCCATGGTGCCGAAGAGGATGTCGCCGGCCTCGGCGCGCTCGCGCAGGCCCTCGACGTTGTCGAGCAGCCAGCGGACCTTGGGGCCGGCGAAGTACGAGGCGAGCGGGAGGCCCGTCTCGCGGCGGAAGCGGTCCTGGCCGACGTTGCGGCCGAGCTCCTTGCACAGGGAGTCGGTGCGGGTGTCCTGCCAGACCAGCGCGTTGTGCACCGGCTCGCCGGTGTTCTTGTCCCACAGCAGGGTGGTCTCGCGCTGGTTGGTGATGCCGACGGCCTTGACGTCCGCGGCGGTGATCTCGGCCTTGGCGATGGCTCCGGCGACGACCTCCTGGACGTTGGTCCAGATCTCGGCGGCGTCGTGCTCGACCCAGCCCGGCTTCGGGAAGATCTGCTCGTGCTCCTTCTGGTCGACGGCGACGATGCGGCCGTCGCGGTCGAACACGATGCAGCGGGAGGAGGTGGTGCCCTGGTCGATCGCGGCGATGAAGGGGCCGGTGCTGCTGGTCATGGTGGGTGCTCCTGGCAGGTCTCTGGGTTGGCGGAATCAGGGGGCGGTGCGGATCTTGCGATACGTGCCGGTGCTGATCAGGCGAACGCGATGTTGTACAGACCACCGGCGGCGGCGGCACCGACGAGCGGGCCGACGACCGGGATCCAGGAGTATGCCCAGTCGGAGCCGCCCTTGTTGGGAAGCGGCAGCAGGGCGTGGACGATGCGCGGGCCGAGGTCGCGCACCGGGTTGATGGCGTAGCCGGTCGGACCGCCGAGCGAGAGGCCGATGCCGACGACCACGAACGAGGTGATCAGGACGCCGATGACGCCGAGGCCCTTGCCGTCGTCCTGGAGACCCTGGGTCAGGATGGCCAGGACCAGGACGGCGGTGCCGATTATCTCGGTCGCCAGGTTCTGGACGGTGTTGCGGATCTCCGGACCGGTGGAGAAGATCCCGAGGACCGGGCCCGCCACGTCGTGCGGGTGCGGGTCCTCCGGGCCGAGCTTCGCGTCCCGGATGTGCTCCGGGTCCGCCAGGTGCACACGGAACTGGCCGTAGTACGTGACCCACATCAGCACCGCGCCGAGCATCGCGCCCAGGAGCTGGCCGGCGAAGTACACCGGGACGTTGCCCCAGTCGCCGTCCTTGATCGCGAGGCCGACGGTGACCGCCGGGTTGAGGTGGGCGCCGGAGAGGGGCGCGGAGACGTAGGCGGCGATCAGTACGGCGAAACCCCAGCCGAACGTGATGGCGAGCCAACCCGCGTTGCGGGCCTTGGAGCTCTTCAGCGTGACGGCGGCGCAGACGCCGCCACCGAGCAGTGTGAGCAGGGCGGTACCGATGGTCTCGCCGATGAAGATGTCGGAGCTGGACACCCGCGACTCCTTTGTCTTACGTCCAGGGGTACGTGGACACCGGGTCCCTCCGGTGGTCCACGCACTCGGTGAGTGCTGCACCGGTCCTTGGCCTTGTCACACCCTAACGCGTATTGCCGGTAGGTGTTCGACAATGCCGACCGATGAACGGCAGTTTTCCGCCCGGGTGAAGAAGGCGTCAAGGGTTGACCAGGTCAAGAGTCGGATCGTTACCAGTCGGTGCGATCGACCAAATTCAGCCATCTGATGATCGAAAAATGGCGCAAGGCATCCGGATAGCGGAGAAAGCGCCTCCGGATGCGATCAATGCAAGGTCAGAACCGGCCCGCGCCAAGGTCGCGCGAAACCGACCTCGCGCAGTCCCGGACCGACGCGACCAGCGTCGCGAGGGGCTCGCCGGACTCCGCGCAGACCCGCTCCACGGCACCCACGACCGCCACCGCGCCCACCGGCATCCTGCGCCGGTCGTGGATCGGCGCCGCCACCGAGGCGAGACCCTCCCAGGTCTCCTCGACGTCCGAGGCCCAGCCGCGGGCCCGCGTCAGGTCCAGGATCTCCTCGAATCCGGCGCCGTCCGTGACGGTGCGGGGCGTGAACGCCTCCCGCTCGACCTCCACGACCTGCGTGTGCGCCACCGGGTCGTACGCGGACAGCACCTTGCCCAGGGCCGTGGAGTGCAGCGGCTGCATGGCCCCCACCTCCAGCACTTGACGGCTGTCGTCCGGCCGGAACACGTGGTGCATGATCAGCACCCCGCTCTTGTGGAGCACGCCCACGTACACGCTCTCGCCGCTGGCCCGGGCCAGGTCGTCCGTCCAGACCAGGGCGCGGGCGCGCAGCTCGTGCACGTCCAGATAGCTGTTCCCCAGACGGAGCAGCTCGGCGCCCAGCTGGTAGCGGCCCGAGGCGGGGTCCTGCTCCACGAAGCCCTCGGCCTGCAGGGTGCGCAGGATCCCGTGCGCGGTCCCCTTGGCGAGGCCAAGGGAGGTCGCCACGTCCGACAGTCCCAGCCGGCGCTCGCCGCCCGCCAGGAGCCGCAGCATCGCAGCGGCTCGTTCGAGCGACTGGATGTTCCGTGCCATCGCGCAGCCTCCTGCTGACGTAGTTCGACAATGCTGAACAGTATCGGTCGATGCCGACCTCGCGCATGGCCGGGGGAATCTTCAGGACAGCATCGATCCGGACAGCCCGGCCAGACCCCCGCGCACAGAATGCAGTCCGCCACGTGGGACGGGCCCACCGGGGTCGCCACCACGCGGTTACCCTGACCGCGTGCACCCTTGACACAGAGGGGGTGCAAAGCCGACAGCCGTCGCATCCCAGGGAGCACATCCATGGCCTCGTTGCCGAACCCGCCCGCAGACACCCAGACCCGGGCCGACGCCCTTCGGGAGGCGCTCGCCACCCGCGTGGTCGTCGCCGACGGAGCCATGGGAACGATGCTCCAGGCACAAGACCCCTCCCTGGAGGACTTCCAGCAGCTCGAAGGCTGCAACGAGGTCCTGAACGTCACGCGCCCCGACATCGTGCGCAACGTGCACCAGGAGTACTTCGCCGTCGGCGTGGACTGCGTCGAGACGAACACCTTCGGCGCGAACTTCGCCGCCCTCGCCGAGTACGACATCGCCGATCGCAACCACGAGCTGTCCGAATCCGGCGCCCGCATCGCCCGCGAGGTCGCCGACGAGTTCACCGCCTCCACGGGACGCCAGCGCTGGGTCCTGGGCTCCATGGGCCCCGGCACCAAGCTGCCCACGCTGGGCCACATCGACTACGCGACGATCCGCGACGCCTACCAGATCAACGCCGAGGGCCTGATCGCCGGCGGCGCCGACGCCCTCCTCGTCGAGACCACCCAGGACCTCCTCCAGACCAAGTCCTCCGTCATCGGCGCCCGCCGCGCCATGGAGGCCCTCGGCGTGTCCGTGCCGCTGATCTGTTCCGTGACCGTGGAGACCACCGGCACGATGCTGCTCGGCTCGGAGATCGGCGCCGCGCTCACCGCGCTGGAGCCCCTGGGCATCGACATGATCGGCCTGAACTGCGCCACCGGCCCCGCCGAGATGAGCGAGCACCTGCGCTACCTCGCGCGCAACTCCCGCATCCCCCTCTCCTGCATGCCCAACGCCGGCCTGCCCGTCCTGGGCAAGAACGGGGCGCACTACCCGCTCTCCGCGAGCGAGCTGGCCGACGCCCAGGAGACCTTCGTCCGCGAGTACGGGCTCTCCCTCGTCGGCGGCTGCTGCGGCACCACCCCCGAGCACCTGCGCCAGGTCGTCGAGCGGGTCCACGCCCTCAGCCCCGTCGCCCGCGAGCCGCGGCCCGAGGCCGGCGCCTCCTCGCTCTACCAGACGGTCCCCTTCCGCCAGGACACCTCGTACATGGCGATCGGGGAGCGCACCAACGCCAACGGCTCGAAGAAGTTCCGCGACGCCATGCTGGAGGCGCGCTGGGACGACTGCGTGGAGATGGCACGCGATCAGATCCGCGAAGGCGCGCACATGCTGGACCTGTGCATCGACTACGTGGGCCGTGACGGCGTCGCCGACATGAAGGAACTGGCCGGCCGCTTCGCCACCGCCTCCACGCTGCCGATCGTGCTGGACTCCACCGAGGTCCCCGTCATCCAGGCCGGCCTGGAGAAGCTCGGCGGCCGCGCCGTCATCAACTCGGTCAACTACGAGGACGGCGACGGACCGGAGTCCCGCTTCGCGAAGGTCACCGCCCTCGCCCGGGAGCACGGCGCCGCGCTGATCGCGCTGACCATCGACGAGGAGGGCCAGGCCCGCACCGTCGAACACAAGGTCGCCATCGCGCAGCGGCTCATCGCGGACCTCACGGGCAACTGGGGGATCCACGAGTCGGACATCCTCATCGACACCCTCACCTTCACCATCTGCACCGGCCAGGAGGAGTCCCGCAAGGACGGCATCGCCACCATCGAGGCGATCCGCGAACTGAAGCGCCGTCACCCGGACGTGCAGACCACGCTGGGCCTGTCGAACATCTCCTTCGGCCTCAACCCGGCCGCCCGCGTCCTGCTCAACTCCGTCTTCCTCGACGAGTGCGTCAAGGCCGGCCTGGACTCCGCGATCGTCCACGCCAGCAAGATCCTGCCCATCGCCCGGTTCGACGACGAGCAGGTCGGCACCGCCCTCGACCTGATCTACGACCGGCGCGCCGAGGGCTACGACCCGCTGCAGAAGCTGATGGCACTGTTCGAGGGCGTCAACACCAAGTCCCTCAAGGCCGGCCGCGCCGAGGAACTCATGGCGCTCCCGCTCGACGAGCGGCTCCAGCGCCGCATCATCGACGGCGAGAAGAACGGCCTGGAAGCCGACCTCGACGAGGCGCTCCGGACCCGCCCGGCCCTGGACATCGTCAACGACACCCTCCTGGAGGGCATGAAGGTCGTCGGCGAGCTCTTCGGCTCCGGCCAGATGCAGCTGCCGTTCGTCCTCCAGTCGGCGGAGGTCATGAAGACCGCGGTGGCCTTCCTGGAACCGCACATGGAGAAGACCGACGCCGAGGGCAAGGGCACCATCGTGCTCGCCACCGTCCGCGGCGACGTCCACGACATCGGCAAGAACCTCGTGGACATCATCCTGTCCAACAACGGCTACAACGTCGTGAACATCGGCATCAAGCAGCCGGTCTCCGCGATCCTCGAAGCCGCACAGGAACACAAGGCCGACGTCATCGGCATGTCCGGCCTCCTCGTGAAGTCGACCGTGATCATGAAGGAGAACCTGGAGGAGCTCAACCAGCGCAAGCTGGCGGCCGACTACCCGGTGATCCTCGGCGGCGCCGCCCTCACCCGCGCCTACGTCGAGCAGGACCTCCACGAGATCTACGAGGGCGAGGTCCGCTACGCCCGCGACGCCTTCGAGGGACTGCGCCTCATGGACGCCCTCATCGCCGTCAAGCGCGGCGTCCCCGGAGCCACCCTGCCCGAACTCAAGCAGCGCCGGGTCGCCAAGCGCACCGCGCCCCTGCCCGAGCAGGACGAGTCCGAGGAGCCGGGCGGCCGTTCCGACACCTCCACCGACAACCCGATCCCCACCCCGCCGTTCTGGGGCACCCGCGTGGTCAAGGGCATCCCGCTCAAGGACTACGCCTCCTGGCTGGACGAGGGCGCCCTGTTCAAGGGCCAGTGGGGCCTCAAGCAGGCCCGCGCCGGCGGGGCGACGTACGAGGAACTGGTGGAGTCCGAGGGCCGGCCGCGGCTGCGCGGCCTCCTCGACAAGCTGCACACCGAGAACCTGCTGGAAGCCGCCGTCGTCTACGGCTACTTTCCCTGCGTCTCCAAGGGCGAGGACCTGATCATCCTCGACGAGCAGGGCAACGAGCGGACCCGCTTCACCTTCCCGCGCCAGCGCCGCGGCCGCCGCCTGTGCCTCGCGGACTTCTTCCGCCCGGAGGAGTCCGGGGAGACCGACGTCGTCGGCCTCCAGGTGGTCACCGTCGGGTCGAGGATCGGCGAGGCCACCGCCAAGCTGTTCGAGTCCGACTCCTACCGGGAGTACCTGGAGCTGCACGGACTCTCCGTCCAGCTCGCCGAGGCCATGGCCGAGTACTGGCACGCCCGCGTCCGCGCCGAGCTCGGCTTCGGCGGCGAGGACCCGGCGAAGGTCGAGGACATGTTCGACCTCAAGTACCGGGGCGCCCGCTTCTCGCTGGGCTACGGAGCCTGCCCCGACCTGGAGGACCGCGCCAAGATCGCCGACCTCCTGCGGCCCGAGCGCATCGGCGTCCACCTCTCCGAGGAGTTCCAGCTCCACCCGGAGCAATCCACCGACGCGATCGTGATTCACCACCCCGAAGCGAAGTATTTCAACGCACGCTGACGCGGATCGACGTACACTTGTCGGTCCCATACAGGCCGGTCGCCTGCTCCCCGGGGTACGCCCCGAGGAGAGAGGTGGCCGGCCTTGTCGTCCCTTCAGAGAGGTGTGCGCATGACGAGTACCGTCCCCGCCCCCGTCGCCCGTACGGCCGACGACTCGGCCCTCCAGGCGGTGCTGCTCGACATGGACGGCACGCTGGTCGACACCGAGGGCTTCTGGTGGGAGATCGAGGCGGAGATCTTCCGCGAGCTCGGCCACCTGCTGGAGGACTCGTGGCGCGACATCGTCGTCGGCGGCCCCATGAGCCGCAGCGCGGCCTTCCTCATCGAGTCCACCGGCGCGGCCATCGGCATCGCCGAGCTGAGCGTCCTGCTCAACGAGCGCTTCGAGGCCCGGATCGCCGACCAGGTGCCCATGATGCCCGGAGCCGAGCGGCTGTTGGCCGAGCTGGCCCGACACAACGTGCCCACCGCCCTCGTGTCCGCCTCCCACCGCCGGGTCATCGACCAGGTGCTGCGCACCCTGGGCCGGGACCGCTTCACGATGACGGTCGCCGGTGACGAGGTGCCCCGCACCAAGCCGCACCCCGACCCGTACCTGTTCGCCGCCCGATCCCTGGGCGCGCACCCCTCGCGCTGCGCGGTCATCGAGGACACCGCCACGGGTGTCGCCGCCGCCGAGGCCGCCGGCTGCCGGGTCGTGGCGATCCCCTCCGTCGGGGTGATCGCGCCGGCTCCCGGCCGCACGATCGTCCGCTCCCTGGAGGAAGTCGACCTTCCGTTCCTGCGGTCCCTCATCACTCCGATGAACTGATCGCATACGCTGCGTACCGAACAGAACGCGGGTGTGACGCAGGTCCCACAAGAGGATCTCTCGCCTCCCGGACCGGAGGCCGAAATTCCATCCCCCCTGGCGTAGTTGATGCGGGTGACGTTGGTCACCAGCGAAGCCCCCGAGAAGCCCCCACGGGCCCTCCGGGGGCTTCCTTTGTGTCCGGATTGATCAGCTCCTGACCGCATCTGCGGAGACTCCGGCAGATGCGGTCAGTCCGCACCGATCACCGTCCGATTACGCCCCAACTCCTGCCAGTTCCAGCCATCCCGCCCCAGGCCACTAATGTCGATCCGGGCACCGCGCCGCACCTCAGCCGTACCGGACACACACCCCTGTGCCGATACCGCGTGGACCGATCGTCACACCACCGGCCCGATCGTTCCGCCCTGAACGGGCGACCGTCGCGAAGAGCCTTTCACGCCGCTTCGAACAAGTGCCGGGTCGAGGGAGTACTTCCAGCATGAACCGCAAGACCATGGTGCTGACGGCCGCCGCAGGCCTGCTCGCCCCCGCGCTGTCCGCATGCGGCAGCGCCAGCGGCGGAGGAGCAGGAACCGGAGCGATCGTCGTCGGAACCACCGACCGGTTCGAGGCCGCCGACTACGCCCCCGCCCCCTTCGACCCCGCCTACGCCTACGACGCCGGCGCCTGGAACGTACTGCGCCAGACCGTCCAGACGCTGATGCACACCCCGCGCGGCGGCGGACAGCCCGTCCCCGAAGCGGCCTCCGACTGCCGCTTCACCGACACCGGCAACGAGAGCTACCGCTGCACCCTGCGCCCCGGACTGAAGTTCGCGAGCGGCGACCCCCTCACCGCCCAGGACGTCAAGTTCTCCATCGACCGCGTCCTCGCGATCAAGGACGAGAACGGCCCCTCCTCGCTGCTCTCCACCCTCGACACCGTCGAGGCCAAGGGCGACGACACCGTCGTCTTCCACCTGAAGACCGCCGACGCGACCTTCCCGTACAAGCTCTCCACCCCCGCCGCGGGCATCGTCAGCGCCAAGAACTACGACGCCAAGAAGCTCCGCACCGGCTTCGCCGTCGACGGCTCCGGCCCGTACACCATGAAGGCCGAAGTCAAGGACGACCACCTCGTCCGCGCCGTCTTCACCAAGAACCCGAACTACCAGGGCGACATCAAGCTCCGCAACGACAAGGTCGAACTGCGCACCTTCGCCGACTCCGAGAGCATGGGCCAGGCCCTCACCGACGGAGCCATCCACATGGTCTCCCGCACCCTGTCGCCCACCCAGATCACCGAGCTCTCCGCCAAGCCCCCCAAGGGCGTCAAGCTCGTCCCGATGCCCGGCCTGGAGATCCGCTACCTCGGGTTCAACACCGAGGCCCCGGTCGTCAAGGACAAGGCCGTACGCCAGGCCCTCGCCGCCGCCGTCGACCGCAACCAGCTCATCTCCAAGGTCTACGGCAAGGCAGCGCAGCCCCTGTACTCCCTGGTCCCCACCACCGTCACCGGCCACGTCAACTCGTTCTTCAACAAGTACGGCGAGGCCAACACCGCCAAGGCCGCCGACATCCTGAAGGCCGCCGGCATCAAGACCCCCGTCAAGCTCACCCTGAACTACACCGCCGACCACTACGGCGACGGCACGGCCGCCGAGTTCGAGACCCTCAAGACCCAGCTCAACTCCACGCGACTGTTCGACATCACCGTCCAGGGCAACGAGTGGAACGACTTCCGGCCCGCGCAGAAGAAGGGCGACTACGCCGCCTACGGGCTCGGCTGGTTCCCCGACTACCCCGACGCCGACAACTTCCTCGCCCCGTTCCTGGAGCAGGACAACTTCCTGGGCACGCCGTACGCCAACGCCGCCGTACGCACCCGTCTCATCCCCGAGTCCCGACGGGCCGCCGACCGCAACGTCGCCGCCCCCGCGATCACGGAGATGCAGGAAATCGTCGCCGAGGACGTACCCGTCCTGCCCCTGTGGCAGGGCAAGCAGTACGTCGCCGCACGCGACGGCATCACCGGAGTGGAGTGGTCCGTCAACGCCATCTCCGACCTCCAGCTGTGGGAACTCGGCCGGGGCGTCAGCGGCTGAGCAAGTCAGGAACCGGCAGCGGGAGTCGCAGGCCGGCGCAACGAAACAGTTCGACTGTGAAGGACGTTCGCGTGATGAGACGTAACCAGTGGCTGGCAGCCCCGCTCGGCGCCGCCACCGCCGCCGCGCTGCTCAGCGGTTGCGGTGCGCAGGATGGATCCGCCGCCGGAGACGGCAAGGGCGTGGTCATGGGCATATCCGACAAGGTCAAGGCCACCGACCCCGCCTCGGGCTACGACCCGGGCTCCTGGCTGCTCTTCAACAACGTCTTCCAGTCGCTGCTGACCTTCCCCAAGGGCGGCACGACCCCGGAGCCCGACGCCGCGCAGAACTGCGACTTCCAGGGCAGCGACAGCAAGGTCTACAAGTGCGTCCTGCGCGCCGGCCTGAAGTTCAGCAACGGCAACAAGCTGACCTCCCAGGACGTCAAGTACTCCTTCGAGCGCACCCTGAGGATCAACGACGAGAACGGCCCGGCCGTCATGCTCGCGTCGATCGCCGGCATCGACGCCCCCGACGAGCGCACCGTCGTCTTCCGCCTGAAGACCCCCGACGCGACCTTCCCCAGCAAGATCGCGGCCGGCGCGGGCTCCATCGTCGACCACACCGAATACCCCGCCGACAAGCTCCGCACCGACGGCAAGGCCTTCGGCTCCGGCGTCTACAAACTGGACTCCATCAACGAGAAGGCAGCCAACTTCTCCGTCAACGAGTCCTACAGCGGCAAGGCCAAGCCGAAGAACACCGGCGTCACCATGAAGTTCTTCAACGAGGACCAGGCCGCCCTCAAGAAGGTCCTCGAAAGCGGCGACGTCGACTTCGCCTTCCGCGGCCTCGCCGCCAAGGACATCGCGGGCCTCGCCGGCAACACCGGCAACCAGAAGGTCGAGGTCGTCCAGGGCACCGGAGCCGAGGTCGAGCACCTCGTCTTCAACATGAACGACCCCGTCGCCGGCAAGCTCCCCATCCGCAAGGCCATCGCCTACCTCGTCGACCGCGAAGCGCTCGTCAAGGAGGTCTACAACGGGACCGCCGTCCCGCTGTACTCGATCGTCCCGGCCGGCATCGGATCCCACACCACCCCGTTCTTCGACCGCTACGGCGGCAGCCCCCAGGTCGACAAGGCGAAGGCCGTCCTGCGCGCGGCCAACATCAAGGACAAGGTGAAGATCACCCTGTACTCGACGCCCTCCCGGTTCGGCCCGTCCACCGACCAGGAATTCCAGCTGATCGCCAAGCAGCTCAACGACAGCGGCCTGTTCGACGCCGACGTCAAGTCCGTCGAGTTCGAGCAGTACGACAAGGACATCCAGGCCGGCAAGTACGGCGTCTACGTGAAGGGCTGGGTGCCCGACTACCCGGACGCCGACAACTTCACGCAGCCCTTCTTCGGCCCGGACAACGTCCTGCGCAACAACTACGACAACAAGGAGATCAACGGGACCATCATCCCGTCGACCTCCGCGAAGTCCGACCGCACCGCGGCCAACACCGACTTCACCCGCCTCCAGGACATCGTCGCCGACGAGGTCCCGATCCTCCCGCTCTGGCAGAGCAAGCAGTACGCCGTCACCCGCCCCAACGTGACCGGCCTCCAGTGGTCCCTCGACGCCTCGACCGTCTTCCGCTTCTGGGAGATCGCCAAGGGCTAGACCCCACTCCGGCACACCCCGGACACACGACGGCCCCCCACCCTCACGGGCGGGGGGCCGTCGCGCGTCCCGGCGGAACTACTGACCCGCCCCCGGACGCACCAGACCGCTCTCGTACGCGTACACGGCCGCCTGCACACGATCGCGCAGACCCAACTTCGTCAACACGTGCCCCACATGCGTCTTGACCGTGGTCTCGCTCACGAACAGGTCCGCCGCGATCTCCGCGTTCGACAGACCCCGGGCCACCAGCTTCAACACCTCGACCTCACGCTCCGTCAACGTGCCCAACGCATCCGGCACGTTGTCCTCACCCGACGGCAGATGCCCCGCGTACTTGTCCAACAGCCGCCGCGTGATGCTCGGCGCCAACATCGCCTCACCCGCCGCGACCACCCGGATCGCCTGCACCAGCTCGACGGCCGGCGCGTCCTTCAACAAGAACCCGCTCGCCCCCGCCCGCAACGCCTCCACCACGTACTCGTCCAGATCGAACGTGGTCAACACCAGCACCTTCGCCGGCCCGTCCCGCCCCGGACCCGTGATCTGACGCGTCGCCTCCACCCCGTCCATCCGCGGCATCCGGATGTCCATCAACACCACATCGGGCTGCAAGGCCCGCACCTGATCCAGCGCCTGCAGACCGTCCCCGGCCTCACCGACCACCGCCAGGTCCTGCTCCGCCTCCAGAATCATCCGGAAACCGGTGCGCAGCAGCGGCTGGTCATCGACCAGCAGTACGCGGATCGCCACGGGGTCTACCTCGAATTCGTACGACGGCTTCGACGGACGCCGCCCATTCTGCCCTGATCCACCGATCAGGATCCCTCCGGGCGTACCGCCTCGACCTCGACCCGCACCTCGGCCCTCGGCCCGATCACCAACGGATAGACCGGGGGAGTACCCCCGAACTCCGGACACACCGCCTGATGATCACACCAGCCGCACAGCTTCGTCGGCCGCGGCCGCCAGTCACCCGTCTCCGTCGCCTCCCGGATCGCCTCCCACAGCGCCAGCAGCTTGCGCTCCACCCGCTCCAGATCCGCGACCACCGGGTCGTACGTCACCACGTCCCCACTGCCCAGATACACCAACTGCAACCGGCGCGGCACCACCCCCTTCAACCGCCACACCACCAACGCGTAGAACTTCATCTGGAACAACGCACCCTCGGCGTACTGCGGCCGAGGCGCCTTGCCCGTCTTGTAGTCCACGATCCGGACCTCACCCGACGGCGCCACGTCCACCCGGTCGATGATCCCCCGCAACCGAAGCCCCGACTCCAGCTCCGTCTCCACGAAGAACTCCCGCTCCACCGGCTCCAACCGCGTCGGGTCCTCCAACGTGAACCAGCGCTCCACCAGAGCCTCGGCCTCCGTCAACCAACCGGCCAACCCCGCCCCGTCATCCCCCTCCGGAAACAGCTCCGTCAGCTCCGGCCTCGCCTCCAGCAACCGCTCCCACTGCCCCGGAATCAACGCCTTCGCCCGCGGCGCCGTCCGCTCCGCCGCCGGATGATCGAAGAGCCGCTCCAACACCGCGTGCACCAACGTGCCCCGCGTCGCCGCCGCACTCGGCTTCTCCGGCAACTTGTCGATCACCCGAAACCGGTACAGCAACGGGCACTGCATGAAATCGCTCGCCCGCGAAGGCGACAGCGAAGCGGGCCGCACCGCGCCACCACCCACAGAGGGCGTCGCACCGGCAGCGGCCGCGTCCGGACCGGGGGCAGGGCTCGTCGTCATGCGTGAAACCCTACGACCCGCCGCCGACAGCACACGCATACCATCGACGCCGAGCCCCCTCGCACTGCATGATCGGAGCATCACACCGCGCCACCACACCGCGACGAACCCCCACGAACCGCCGGCGCCCCCCACCACGCCGGACAGCACCGAACGAAGGACAGCCGTGGCAGACACCGACGAAACCGGCGAGCGCGCAGCCAAGCGCTCCGACCCGGGCGGCGGACTCCTCATGGGCCGCCCCTTCGGCGTACCCGTCTACGTCTCGCCCAGCTGGTTCCTCGTCGCCGCCCTCATCACCTGGGTCTTCGGCGACCAGCTGGACCAAGTACTCCCCGACCTCGGACCCGTCCGGTACCTCGTCTCCCTCTTCTTCGCCGTCGCCTTCTACGCCTCCGTCCTGGTCCACGAACTCGCGCACACCATCGCCGCACTCCGCTTCAAACTCCCCGTGCGCCGCATCCAGCTCCAGTTCTTCGGCGGAGTCTCCGAGATCGAGAAGGAATCCGAGACCCCCGGCCGCGAATTCGTCCTCGCCTTCGTCGGCCCCCTCCTCTCCCTCCTCCTCGCCGGCGCCTTCTACCTCGGCATGAACGCCGTCGACCCCGCCACCGTCCCCGGCGTCCTCCTCGGCGGCCTGATGATCTCCAACCTCCTCGTCGCCGCCTTCAACCTCCTCCCCGGCCTCCCCCTCGACGGCGGCCGCATGCTCCGCGCCCTCATCTGGGGCATCACCGGCAAACCCATGACCGGCACCGTCGCCGCCGCCTGGGTCGGCCGCGGCCTCGCCGTCGCCGTCCTCATCGGACTGCCCCTGATCACCCACACCGGCGTCATCGGCAACCGCCCCCAGGAAATCGGCGGCATGAACACCGTCATGGACGCCCTGCTCGCCGCGATCCTCGCCGCCATCATCTGGACCGGCGCCGGCAACAGCCTGCGCATGGCCCGACTGCGCGAACACCTCCCCGCGCTCCGGGCCCGCACCCTCACCCGCCGCGCCATCCCCGTCGAGAACGCCACCCCCCTCTCCGAGGCCCTGCGCCGCGCCAACGAAGCCGGCGCCCGCGCCCTCGTCGTCGTCGACGGCCACGGCGAACCCATCGCCCTCGTCCGCGAGAGCGCCATCGCCTCCGTCCCCGAACACCGCCGACCCTGGGTCGCCGTCAGCACCCTCGCCCAAGACCTCACCGACGGCATGAAGGTTTCCGCGGACCTCGTCGGCGAAGAACTCCTCGACCACCTCCGCACCACCCCCGCCACCGAATACCTCGTCGTCGAAACCGGCGGCGCGATCTACGGCGTACTCTCCGCCCTCGACGTCGAGAAGGCCTTCGTGAAGGCCATGGCGCGGCCCCAGTCCTAGAGCCAATACACTGGTCACATGTCCGAACCGACCGGTGCCGCCCGCCGACGCGGGCCCTTCGAGGTCGGGGACCAGGTTCAGCTCACCGACCCCAAGGGCCGCCACTACACGTTCACGCTCGAAGCCGGGAAGAATTTCCACACCCACAAGGGTTCCTTCCCGCACGACGAGCTGATCGGTGCTCCCGAGGGCAGTGTTGTCCGTACCACGGGCAACGTCGCGTACCTCGCGCTGCGTCCCCTGCTCCCCGACTATGTCCTGTCCATGCCCCGCGGTGCCGCCGTGGTCTACCCCAAGGACGCCGGCCAGATCCTGGCCTTCGCCGACATCTTCCCCGGCGCCCGCGTCGTCGAGGCAGGCGTCGGATCCGGCTCCCTGAGCAGCTTCCTGCTGCGCGCCATCGGCGACCAGGGCATGCTCCACAGCTACGAGCGCCGCGCGGACTTCGCCGAGATCGCGACCGCCAACGTCGAGCGCTACTTCGGCGGCCCGCACCCCGCGTGGCAGCTGACCGTGGGCGACCTCCAGGACAACCTGTCCGACACCGACGTCGACCGCGTGATCCTCGACATGCTCGCCCCCTGGGAATGCCTGGAGGCCGTCTCCAAGGCCCTCGTCCCCGGCGGCATCCTGTGCTGCTACGTCGCCACCACCACCCAGCTCTCGCGCACCGTCGAGTCCATCCGCGAATTCGGCTGCTACGCCGAACCGCAGCCCTGGGAATCGATGATCCGAAACTGGCACGTCGAGGGCCTGGCCGTCCGCCCGGACCACCGGATGATCGGCCACACCGGCTTCCTCGTCACCGCCCGCCGCCTCGCGGACGGAGTCGAACCCCCCATGCGCCGCCGCCGCCCCTCCAAGGGCGCCTACGGCGAGGACTACGACGGCCCCGGCAGCCAGTCACGCGGCGGCGCCGCCGACCGCGACTGACCCCGGCCCACCGCCGACCCAACAGCAAGGCGCCGTGGCGTAGTTCCCGAACCGACTCGGGAACTACGCCACGGCGCCTTTTCGTTGTACCGGACATCGTGCGACCCGTCCGGACCCACCCGTTCCACCCCGGTGTGAGGTGTGGCACGATGCTGGCTCCCCGTCACCCTTCGCACAGGAGACACCCCGCGTGCTGCACAGCCCCACCGAGCCGGCCCCCACGCTGGAACTCCTGGCACACCACCGCGCCAGGCCCCTCCACTGGATCGCCACGGCCTCGGCCATGGCCGCCGTCATCGCCGGAGCGGGCCTCCTGCAACCGGACCCCGCCAACGGAGCCCCCGCGGCGCCGTCCGCCGCCGGGAACCCCGGAACCCGCAGCGCACCCCGGGAGCCCGCCCCCGACGCGCACGCACTCACGTACCCACTGGACTGCCGGGGCCTCGCACAGGCCGTCACGGCCACCGCCGAGGGCGATCTCGACGGGGACGGACGCCCCGAGACCGTCGCCGCCGTACGCTGCGACGCCGGCTCGGGAACCCCGCCCCACGCCATCTACGTGCTCACCCGGGGCCCCGCCGCCGGTTCCGCCCCCCGCGTCGTCGCCACCCTGCTCGACCCCGCGCGCCGACAGAACGCCACCGACCTCACCGTGAGCGACGGGCAGGTCACCGCCACGCTCCTCGGCTATTCCTCACGCGAGGTACCGCGCTCCGACCCCGATGTGAAGCAGCTCTCCAAGTGGCGCTGGGTGGGCGGAAAATTCCGCCAGGAGCTGACGGACTCGACCGCCAGAAGTGTTTGAACCGTCACTCGGCGTCGGGACCGTAGACCTCGACCCTGTCCGAAACGCGCCTTACGTGGATGCAGTCACCCGGACATTCCTTCGCGGAGTCGACCACGTCCCGCAGCAGCGTCAGGGGAACCGGAGTGGTCGCCCCCACGTCCTGCAGGAGCTCGTCCTCGGGGCTCTTCACGTACGCCAGACCATCGATGTCCAGCTCGAACACCTCCGGGGCGTACTGCACGCAGATGCCGTCCCCGGTGCAGAGGTCCTGGTCGATCCAGACCTCAAGCGACGCATCCGTCTCACCGGCGCCGCCCGCGGGAGCCTCCTGCTGCACGGTCATATCTCCTGCCGTTCCCTGCACTGAGTGATCCATCCCGGTCGCAACTCGCAGCAAGTCGCGCGAGCCCTGACGGGTGTTGAACACTTCGACCTTACAACCGGCTGCTTTCCGATGTCGCTGGGTGGGTATTTCCTAGGCGTGAGGGAGTACGCAAGGGTGAAGATCGGACACACCCCTACCGTCTTTGTGATCTAGGGGTTTCAATCACCACCAGCCCAGGTAGGGTCAGGAAGCGTCCAGCTCCCCTTGGAGGAGGTGAGGACCGTGGCAGCCCACGACGACGACATCAACCGCGGCATCCGGCCCGGGCGAGGGTCTGATGACCCCGCCGGCCAGGTTGCCTATCTCGAGCAGGAAATCGCCGTCCTGCGACGTAAGCTCGCCGACTCTCCGCGGCACGCGAGGATTCTCGAAGAGCGGATCGTCGAGCTCCAGACAAATCTGGCCGGCGTATCCACACAGAACGAACGACTGGCGAATACCCTCCGTGAGGCCCGCGACCAGATCGTGGCCCTCAAAGAAGAAGTCGACCGGCTCGCCCAGCCGCCGGCCGGATTCGGTGTCTTCCTTCAGTCGAACGAGGACGGCACCGTCGACATCTTCACCGGAGGCCGAAAGCTTCGCGTGAACGTGAGCCCCAGCGTCGAACCGGAAGACCTCCGGCGCGGCCAGGAGGTCATGCTCAACGAAGCGCTCAACGTGGTCGAGGCCATGGAGTTCGAACGGGCCGGGGACATCGTCACCCTCAAGGAGATCCTCGAGGACGGCGAGCGCGCCCTGGTGGTCGGGCACACCGACGAGGAAAGGGTGGTGAGGCTCGCCGAGCCGCTCCTGGACATCACCATCCGCCCCGGCGACGCCCTCCTGCTCGAACCCCGCTCCGGCTACGTCTACGAAGTGGTGCCGAAGAGCGAGGTCGAGGAACTCGTCCTCGAAGAGGTCCCCGACATCGACTACGACAAGATCGGCGGCCTGGGCGACCAGATCGAGCTGATCCGCGACGCAGTCGAGCTCCCGTACCTCCACCCCGACCTCTTCAAGGAACACGAACTGCGGCCCCCCAAGGGCATCCTGCTCTACGGCCCTCCCGGCTGCGGCAAGACGCTCATCGCCAAAGCCGTCGCCAACTCCCTTGCCAAGAAGGTCGCCGAGGTCACCGGCCAGCCCGCCGGGAAGTCCTACTTCCTCAACATCAAGGGCCCCGAACTCCTCAACAAGTACGTCGGCGAGACCGAGCGGCACATCCGCCTCGTCTTCCAGCGTGCCCGTGAAAAGGCCAGCGAGGGCACCCCCGTCATCGTCTTCTTCGACGAGATGGAATCCCTCTTCCGCACCCGCGGATCCGGCGTCAGCTCGGACGTGGAGAACACCATCGTCCCCCAGCTGCTCGCCGAGATCGACGGCGTGGAAGGCCTGGAGAACGTCATCGTCATCGGCGCCTCCAACCGCGAGGACATGATCGACCCGGCCATCCTGCGCCCCGGCCGTCTCGACGTGAAGATCAAGATCGAGCGTCCCGACGCCGAGGCCGCGAAGGACATCTTCGCGAAGTACCTCAAGGCCACCCTGCCCCTGCACACGGACGACCTGTCCGAACACCAGGACTCCAGGGCCGGCACCGTCCACAGCATGATCCAGACCGTCGTCGAGCAGATGTACGCCGAAACCGAGGAGAACCGCTTCCTCGAGGTCACGTACGCCAACGGCGACAAGGAAGTCCTCTACTTCAAGGACTTCAACTCGGGCGCGATGATCCAGAACATCGTGGACCGTGCGAAGAAGATGGCCATCAAGGCCTTCCTCGAGCACAAGCAGAAGGGCCTCCGCGTCTCCCACCTCCTCCAGGCCTGCGTGGACGAGTTCAAGGAGAACGAGGACCTCCCGAACACCACCAACCCGGACGACTGGGCCCGCATCTCCGGAAAGAAGGGCGAGCGGATCGTATTCATCCGCACGCTCGTCACCGGAAAGCAAGGCGCGGACACGGGCCGCTCCATCGACACGGTGGCAAACACCGGTCAGTACCTCTGACGAAGCGGGGCGGCTGCGGGTGCCCGGCCAAGGGCACCCGCAGCCGACTGCTTTATGCCGACTGCTTTTCAGCCGGTGACAAGGCAAATTCAATGACTGAAATGATCTCCCCAGCAGCGCGCAGTGGTTCTAGGCTCTTCCGTACCGCCGGTCGCGCAGTGCGGGGACGGGCACCGCACCAAACGCACCGGAGCACCAGCGGTACTTGAGCGCCGCTCCCGAACGGGAGCGCCGCCGGGCAAGGAGGGCCGCATGACCGTACGGCGAGTAATGGGGATCGAGACGGAGTACGGGATCTCCGTCCCGGGGCACCCGAACGCCAATGCCATGCTCACCTCGTCCCAGATCGTCAACGCCTACGCGGCGGCGATGCACCGGGCGCGCCGCGCCCGCTGGGACTTCGAGGAGGAGAATCCGCTGCGGGACGCCCGCGGCTTCGACCTCGCCCGCGAGGCCGCCGACAACAGCCAGCTGACCGACGAGGACATCGGCCTCGCCAACGTCATCCTCACCAACGGCGCCCGGCTCTACGTCGACCACGCGCACCCCGAGTACAGCTCGCCCGAGATCACCAATCCGCTCGACGCCGTCCTCTGGGACAAGGCCGGCGAACGGATCATGGCCGAGGCCGCCGAACGGGCCGCACAGCTCCCCGGAGCCCAACCGATCCACCTCTACAAGAACAACACCGACAACAAGGGCGCCTCCTACGGCACGCACGAGAACTACCTGATGAAGCGGGAGACCCCCTTCTCGGACATCGTGCGCCACCTGACCCCCTTCTTCGTCTCCCGGCAGGTCGTCACGGGCGCGGGACGCGTCGGCATCGGTCAGGACGGCCGCGAGCACGGCTTCCAGATCAGCCAGCGCGCGGACTACTTCGAAGTCGAGGTCGGCCTGGAGACCACCCTCAAGCGGCCCATCATCAACACCCGCGACGAACCCCACTCCGACGCCGAGAAGTACCGCCGGCTCCACGTGATCATCGGCGACGCGAACCTGTCGGAGATCTCCACCTACCTCAAGCTCGGCACCACCGCCCTGGTGCTGTCGATGATCGAGGACGGGTTCATCAACGTGGACCTGGCCGTGGACCAGCCGGTGCGCACCCTCCACCAGGTCTCCCACGACCCCGACCTCGGCCACCTGATCACCCTGCGCAGTGGGCGGACACTGACCGCCGTACAACTCCAGATGGAGTACTTCGAGCTGGCCAGGAAGTACGTGGACGAGCGTTTCGGGTCGGACGCGGACGAGCAGACCAAGGATGTCCTCGCTCGGTGGGAGGACGTACTGGGCCGGCTGGAGACGGACCCGATGAGCCTCTCCGGCGAGCTGGACTGGATCGCGAAGCGGGAGATCCTGGAGGGCTACCGCCGACGGGACAGCCTCGACTGGGACGCCGCGCGGCTGCACCTGGTGGACCTCCAGTACGCGGACGTACGCCCGGAGAAGGGCCTGTACAACCGCCTGGTGGCCCGCGGCAAGATGAAGCGACTGGTGGACGAGACGGCCGTGGAACGGGCCGAGGGCAAGCCTCCGGAGGACACCCGGGCCTACTTCCGGGGCCGGTGTCTGGAGCAGTACGCCGACGACGTGGCCGCGGCCTCGTGGGACTCGGTGATCTTCGACCTGCCGGGCCACGACTCGCTCCAGCGGGTCCCCACCCTGGAGCCCCTGCGGGGCACCAGGGCCCATGTGAAGGAGCTCCTGGACCGCTGCCGGACGGCGGAGGAACTGGTGCGGGTGCTCTCGGGCCGCTGAGGCCATTCCGGTACCGGGAAGGGGCCTGAAAAGGCCCCGCCGAGGGAATCATGAAGTCACCCGGACGTTGTGAAAGTACCGGGACGAATGTCGGGGCCTCCTTGTAGGGTCCGGCGTAGGGTCTGATCTTGAGAGATCCCGATTCCGGGGTCTCTCGACATGAGCGTGCGAACCGAGCGGGGTGAGGTAGACATGGCGACCAAGGACACCGGCGGCGGACAGCAGAAGGCGACGCGCTCGACCGAGGAGGTCGAGGAGGCGGCGGTCGAGGAATCGACCGACCTCAAGGAGCGCCAGGAAAAACTCTCCGACGACGTCGACTCGGTACTTGACGAGATTGACGATGTCCTCGAGGAGAATGCCGAGGATTTCGTGCGGTCCTTCGTGCAGAAGGGTGGCCAGTAAGGCCATTTGACCTTCGAATCGCAGGGGGGCGTGCGGTAGTTGGCAGGGATCACCAAGCGGTGCTCGAGGTGCAAGCAGGACAGGCCGCGGTCGGAATATGCGAGTAACCGTTCCATAGCCGACGGATTGCAGTCCTACTGTCGCTCGTGTTCTGCGGACTACTACAAGGCGCGCCAGGAAGCGAAGGGGCGGACGGTGCGGGAGAAGGTGACCGTACCGTCCGGTCACAAGCGGTGCCCCCAGTGTCGGGAGGTCAAACCGCACTCGGAATGGGAGCGGAACAAGACCACCTCGGACGGTTGGTCCAGTTACTGCCGCGTATGCAGGACGCAGCGCAACCGGGCGAGCTACTTCAAACGCAAATACGGCATTACCGAGGCCGAGCGTGACGCGATGATCGAGGCGCAGGGTGGTTCGTGTCTGCTGTGCCGAACCGGTCCGGCCGAGCATGTGGATCACGATCATCAGACGGGTAAGGTCCGAGGCGTGCTGTGCTTCAGCTGCAACGCAGCCTTGGGGCAGTTCAAGGATCGGCCGGACGTCATAAGGCGTGCAGCCGCTTACGTGGAAGGAAACCTGTGGAACCCAACACTCGTAGCACAGGGCGTCTACCGGCAGCCTTCCTGACGCCGGGGTCCTCGTCCTTCATGGACTTCCTCGGGGCGCACCAGCCCGAGATGCTGCCGGGGAACCGCAAGCTCCCCGACGGTGTCGTCGAGGCGCCCCACGGGACGACGATCGTCGCGACGACGTTCCCCGGCGGTGTGGTGCTCGCCGGTGACCGGCGGGCGACCATGGGGAACATGATCGCCCAGCGGGACATCGAGAAGGTGTTCCCGGCCGACGAGTACTCCGCGGTGGGCATCGCGGGTACGGCCGGCCTCGCAGTCGAGATGGTGAAGCTGTTCCAGCTGGAGCTGGAGCACTTCGAGAAGGTGGAGGGGACGACCCTCTCGCTGGAGGGCAAGGCGAACCGCCTGTCCACCATGATCCGCAGCAACCTCGGCATGGCGATGCAGGGGCTGGCCGTCGTACCGCTCTTCGCGGGCTACGACGAGGCCAAGGAGAAGGGTCGGATCTTCTCCTACGACGTGACGGGCGGTCGCTCCGAGGAGCACGGGTTCGCCGCCACCGGGTCCGGGTCGATCTTCGCCCGCGGGTCCATGAAGAAGCTGTACCGTCCCGACCTGACGGAGGAGCAGGCCACCACGCTGGTCGTGCAGGCGCTGTACGACGCGGCCGACGACGACTCGGCGACGGGTGGTCCGGACCTCTACCGTCACATCTATCCCATTGTCACCGTCATCACCGACGAGGGCTTCCGCCGGCTGACCGACGACGAGTCGCAGGCGCTGGCCCGTTCGGTGACCGACCGTCGGCTGGAGCAGCCCGACGGCCCGCGCGCCGCCCTGCTCTGACCATCCGTCGCCTCGTAGGAGCCCAGAAGAAAGGGACGGTCAGCCGGTGTCGACTCCGTTCTATGTTTCACCTCAGCAGGCCATGGCCGACCGGGCGGAATACGCCCGGAAGGGCATCGCCCGCGGTCGCAGCCTGGTCGTGCTGCAATACGCCGACGGCATCGTGTTCGTGGGGGAGAACCCGTCCCGCGCGCTGCACAAGTTCAGTGAGATCTACGACCGGATCGGCTTCGCGGCCGCCGGCAAGTACAACGAGTACGAGAACCTGCGGATCGGTGGTGTGCGCTACGCGGATCTGCGCGGGTACACCTACGACCGCGACGACGTGACGGCCCGTGGGCTCGCCAACGTCTACGCGCAGACGCTGGGCACCATCTTCTCCAGCGCGGGCGAGAAGCCGTACGAAGTGGAGCTGGTCGTGGCCGAGGTCGGTCCGACGGCCGCGGGTGACCAGATCTATCGGCTGCCGCACGACGGTTCGATCGTGGACGAGCACGGCTCGGTCGCGGTCGGCGGCAACGCGGAGCAGATCAGCACGTTCCTGGATCAGCGCCACCGGGACGGGATGACGCTGTCCGAGGCGTTGAAGCTGGCGGTGCAGGCGCTGTCGAGCCAGGCGAACGGCGCCGACAAGGCGATTCCGGCCGAGCGGCTGGAGGTCGCGGTGCTGGACCGTACGCGGGCGCAGCAGCGGAAGTTCAAGCGGATCCGCGGTCGGCAGTTGGCGCGGTTGCTGGAGGCTGACGTGCCGGCGGCGGCGCAGGCCGATGCCGTGTCGAATGACGAGGTGCCGGAGGACGACGCCGAGTAGGTCGTGTGTGTGGAGGGGCCCCGGTCTGCCGTTCGCGGTGGGTCGGGGCCTTTGCGCGTTCAGGCGGGGGCGGGGCCGGTGGAGTCGCGGACGACGAGTTCGACGGGGATGTCGGGGGCGGACCAGGGGGTGCCGTCGAGGACGGCGAGGAGGGCGCTCATGCCCTGCTCGCCGACGCGTTCGGCGGGCAGGCGGACGGTGGTGAGTTCGGGTTCGACGGCGGTGGCGAGGGCGAGGTCGTCGAAGCCGGTGACGGAGAGGTCGTCGGGGACGCGCAGGCCGAGGCGGCGGGCGGCCTTGCAGGCACCGGCGGCGAGGATGTCGTCGTCGCAGATGACGGCGGTGGGTCGGGGCCCGGGTGCCTTCAGGAGGGCTTCCATGGCGGTGCGGGCGCCGTGGACGGTGAGGGGGGCCCTGATGGTGCGCAGTTCGGTGGAGGGGCCCAGGAGGGCCGGCAGGGCCTTGGCGCGGATGTCGAAGGTCCAGGAGTCGACGGCGGAGGCGAGGTGGAGGAAGCGGCGGTGGCCGTGGTCGAGGAGGTGGGTGGCGGCTTGGCGCATGCCGTCGGCCATGGCGAGGTTGACGTGGGCGGCGGCGGTGTCGGAGGCGGGGTCGCTGTCGAGCATGACGAGGGGGAGGCCTTCGCGGCCGAGGGCGTCGAGGGCGTCGGCGGCCATGGAGGAGGCGATGACTCCGTCGAGGGCGGCGCGGGCGGAGGCGAAGGGGTCGCGGGCGGGTCCGGTGCCGTCGGGGGAGGGGTAGAGGACGACGCCGAAGCCGTGTTCGGCGGCGACGCGGGCGGCGCCGGTGTAGACGCGGGCGAAGAACTCGTTGGTGAGGGCGGGGACGACGAGGAGGGCGGTGCGGGTGGAGCCGAGGCGCAGGTTGCGGGCGGCGAGGTTGGGGCGGTAGCCGAGGGTGGCGGCGCTCTCGCGGACGAGGTCGGCGGTGCGTTCGGAGACGCGGCCGCGCCATTTGTCGCCGAGGACGAGGGAGACGGTGGCCTGGGAGACCCCGGCGGCGGCGGCGACGTCCCGGCTGGTGGGTCTCGTCACAGGGGGCTCCCGTTGTCGCAGGTCATGGGGTGGGGGGTGGTCCGGCGGGTGGACCGGCGGACTGGGGACATGGTACGTATGACCCGTCAAGTTATACGTATTACCCCGGCTGGTTCCGGGCAGGAGGGGGCGGACATGGCCGCGGGTTACGCGGAGCTGCTCAAGACCAGGCACGCCGCGAGGCTGTTGGTGGGCACGCTCGTGGGGCGGTTGCCCAATGGCACCGCAGCCATCGCGATCGTGCTGTTCACCCGGGCCGAGGGGGGCAGCTACAGCCTGGCGGGCGCGCTGGCGGCGGCGTACGGGGTGGCGAACGCGGTGGGGCAGCCGTTGCTGGGTCGGGCCGTGGACCTGTACGGGCAGCCGCGCGTGCAGTTGCCGGCCGCGGTGGTGTCCGCGCTGGGCATGGTGTGGCTGGCGCTCGCGGGGACGGGGTCGGTGGCGGTGGCCTACGCGGCCGTGGTCGTGGCGGGGTTGTTCACGCCTCCGTTGGAGGGCGGGCTGCGCGCGCTGTGGCCGGGGGTGCTCGGCGGCAAGGAGGAGCGGGTCCACGTGGCGTACGCCATGGACGCGGTGGCGCAGGAGGTCATGTTCACGGTCGGTCCGCTGCTGGTGACGCTCTTCGTCGCGCTGTGGGACCCGGCGGTCGCGCTGCTGGTGATCAATGGCATCGGTGTGTTGGGCGCGCTGTCCGTGGTGGTCTCCGAGCCCTCTCGTACGTGGCGTTCCGCGCCGCGGGAGGCCCATTGGCTGGGTGCGCTGCGCTCTCGGGGGTTGCTGGCGCTGTTGGGCGCGTTCTTCTTCGTCGGTACGGCGCTGGGTTCGATCACGGTGGCCGGTGTGGCGTACGCGGACGATCACGGCGGTCAGGCGGTGTACGGCTGGTTGATGGCGGCCCTGGGCCTGGGCGCGCTGGTGGGCGGTGTGGTCTACGGGGCCCGGCAGTGGGCGGGGGCTGCGGAGCGGCGGCTGCGGATGCTGGTGGCGCTGCTCGCGGTCTGTTATCTGCCGTTGATGCTGACGCCGGGGCCGGTGGGCATGACGGCGTTGTCGGCGCTGGCGGGGGTGTTCCTGGCGCCCGCCATCGCGTGCGCGTTCATCGTCGTGGACCGGCACGCTCCGCGGGGCACGGTGACGGAGGCGTTCTCCTGGCTGGTGACCTTCTTCGGGGTGGGTGCGGCGATCGGTACGGCGGTGGCCGGGCCGGCGGTGGAACTGGGTGACACGAGGGCCGGTTTCGCGGTGGCGAGTGTGGCCGGCGCGGCGGCGTTGGTGGTGCTGATGGCCACTCAGCGGGTGCTCGCCGCCCCGGTGCGCGGCGGGGTCGTGGCGGGCGCCGGCGGGGCTGTCGTGGAGGGCTCGGAGGAGGGCTCCTCGGACCCTCTGATCAGAAACTGATCGGAACGGCGCCGGCGAACCCGGTTTCAGAAGAGGGCAGAAGGCGTAATGTTCAGTCATGGACCGCCGCATTTTCGGGCTGGAGAACGAGTACGGCGTCACGTGCACGTTCAGGGGACAGCGCCGACTGTCTCCTGACGAAGTGGCGCGCTACCTCTTCCGCCGTGTTGTGTCATGGGGCCGCAGC
This sequence comes from Streptomyces sp. NBC_00513, assembly GCF_041431415.1. Classification (GTDB taxonomy): domain Bacteria; phylum Actinomycetota; class Actinomycetes; order Streptomycetales; family Streptomycetaceae; genus Streptomyces. Next base: position 1,907,236 of record NZ_CP107845.1, on the reverse strand, counting down.
AGCAATGTCTTCCTGCGGAACGGCGCCCGCCTCTACCTCGACGTGGGTTCGCATCCGGAATATGCAACTCCCGAATGCGACAACCTGATCGAACTGGTCACCCACGACAAGGCCGGCGAGCGCATTCTCGAAGGCCTGCTCGTCGACGCCGAACGCCGCCTGCACGAGGAGGGAATCGCGGGCGACGTCTACCTGTTCAAGAACAACACCGACTCGGCGGGCAATTCTTACGGCTGCCACGAGAACTATCTCGTGGCGCGGCACGGAGAATTCTCCCGTCTGGCGGACATCCTCATTCCCTTCCTCGTCACGCGCCAGCTGATCTGTGGCGCGGGCAAGGTGCTCCAGACCCCTCGGGGCGCGGTCTACTGCGTCAGCCAGCGGGCCGAGCACATCTGGGAGGGCGTCAGTTCCGCCACGACGCGTTCCCGGCCGATCATCAACACCAGGGACGAGCCGCACGCGGATGCCGAGCGGTACCGGCGACTGCACGTGATCGTCGGTGACTCGAACATGTCCGAGACGACCATGCTGCTCAAGGTCGGGGCCACCGATCTGGTGCTGCGCATGATCGAGGCGGGCACCGTGATGCGGGACCTGACCCTGGAGAACCCGATCCGGGCCATCCGCGAGGTCAGCCACGACATCACGGGGCAGCGCAAGGTGCGCCTGGCGAGCGGTCGTGAGGCCTCGGCCCTGGAGATCCAGCGCGAGTACTACGACAAGGCCGTGGACTTCGCCGAGCGGCGGGGTATCCGCACCGGTGTCGTCGATCAGGTCCTGGAGCTGTGGGGTCGCACGCTGGACGCGATCGACGCGGAGGACCTGGACCGGATCGGGACCGAGATCGACTGGGTCATGAAGTACCAGTTGATCGAGCGGTACCGGGCCAAGCACAACATGACCATGTCGAACCCGCGGGTCGCCCAGATAGACCTCGCGTACCACGACATCCACCGTCGGCGCGGTCTGTACTACCTGCTGGAGCGCAAGGGGCAGGCGGCGCGGATCTGCAACGACCTGAAGATCTTCGAGGGCAAGTCGGTGCCCCCGCAGACGACCCGGGCCCGGCTGCGCGGCGACTTCATCCGCCGGGCGCAGGAGCAGAGGCGGGACTTCACGGTCGACTGGGTGCACCTGAAGCTGAACGACCAGGCGCAGCGGACGGTGCTGTGCAAGGACCCGTTCCGGTCGGTGGACGATCGGGTGGAGAAGTTGATCGCCGGGATGTGATGTCCGGCGGTGGAGGGCCCCGTGCGCAGTGGCGTGCGGGGCCCTTCGCACGGCGCCGCCTTGTCGGCGAGGGGGTTGGCCGTAGAGTGGGCCGCTACGACGGACCATTCCAGCGACCCTGAGGACCACTGTGCGACGCCGACTTGCTGCCGCGCTCATCGTGCCGGCTCTGATGCTCACCGCGGCCTGTGGAGGGGGCGACGACAAGGACAAGAAGGATTCCGCGTCTCCGTCGGCCGATGCCTCGCAGCCCTCGGTACCGAAGGCGGTCGCTTCCGCGGACCCGATGCCCACCGTGGCGGGTGAGGCGGGGAAGAAGGCGGAGATCACCGTCCCCAAGGGCGACCCGAGCGGCAAGTTCGTGGTGAGCACGGTCAAGGAGGGGTCGGGCGCGGAGATCAAGAAGGGCGATCTCGTCGTCACGAAGTACACGGGCAAGGTCTGGAAGGGCGGCAAGGACCTGAACGGGTCCTACGACGAGGGTGGTGCGTCGATCGTCGTCACCGCCGGTTCTCCGGAGATCCTGCCGTTGTTCAGCGAGTCCGTGGTGGGCAAGAAGGTCGGCAGCCGTGTGCTGGTCGTGGCGCCTCCGGCGGCCGCGTTCGGTGACAAGGGTCAGCCGCAGCTGGGGGTCGGTCCGGCCGACAACCTGGTCTTCGTGATGGACATCGACTCGACCCTGCCGAAGAAGGCCGAGGGCACGCAGGCGCCGATCCCCTCGGACCTGCCCCAGGTCAAGGCGGACAAGGACGAGGCCGCCACGATCACGATCCCGAAGAACGACCCTCCGAAGGAGCTGGTCGACAAGGTCCTGATCGAGGGCAAGGGTCCCGAGGTCAAGAACGGCCAGACCGTCTACATGCAGTACAGCGGTGCCGCGTGGGCGCCGAACCAGGGCAAGGATGCCGCGAAGCTGTTCGACACGTCGTGGAAGACCGGCTCGCCGTTCTCGACGGCGATCGGCAAGGGGCAGGTCATCGAGGGCTGGGACAAGGGTCTGGTCGGCAAGAAGGTCGGCAGCCGCGTCCTGCTGGTGATTCCGCCGGAGATGGCCTACAAGGACCAGGCCAAGGGCGAGGACCTGCCGGCCAACTCCACGCTGGCCTTCGTCGTGGACATCGTCGGAGCAGTGTAAGACTGGTTCGGTCCTCTTCCCGGTTCAGGCCGGGAGGGGCCCCGGTTCGTAGATTTGAGGAGCAGTTCCGTGAGTGACCAGCTTGAGAAGCCCGAGATCGACTTCCCCGAGGGCGATGCCCCCGCCGATCTCGTGATCGAGGACATCTGGGTGGGCGACGGCGCCGAGGCCAAGGTCGGTGCGTTCATCAAGGTCCACTACGTGGGCGTGGCGTTCTCCACCGGCGAGGAGTTCGACGCCTCCTGGAACCGCGGTTCCGCGCTGGCGTTCCAGCTCGGTGTCGGTCAGGTCATCAAGGGCTGGGACCAGGGCGTGCAGGGCATGAGGGTCGGTGGCCGCCGCAAGATCACCATTCCCGCGCACCTCGCGTACGGGGACAGCGGCGCGGGTGGCGGCCTGATCGCCCCGGGCGAGACGCTGATCTTCGTCTGTGACCTGATGGACGCCTGATCCCTCGGTCGTGACAGTTGTGGGGCCCCCGCCGGACGGCGGGGGCCCTCGCTTTTGCGGGGGACCGCCGGGACGGTACGGTCAACGGTCACGAGGCCGTGCGCGTACGCGTACGCCGGGGGTGTGCGTCGAGAAGGGCGGAAGGGCGTCGATGGCGATTGCCAAGGCCGAGCGGCTGATGAATCTGGCGCTGTGTCTGCTGGGGACCCGACGGCCCCTCAGCAAGCGTGAGCTGCGCGGTTCGATCGAGGCCTACATGGAAGCCGGCAACGACGAATCCTTCAACCGGATGTTCGAACGGGACAAGGACGACCTGCGGGAACTCGGCCTGGTCATCGAGACGGTGGAGAACCTGGACGGTGACACGGGCTATCTGGCCCGTCGGGACAGCAATCGGCTGCCGCCGGTCTCCCTGGACGCCGAGGAGGCCGCCGCCCTCGGGTTGGCGGCGAAGGTCTGGCAGCAGGCCCGTCTGGCGGGCGCGGCCAGCGGCGCACTGCAGAAGCTGCGCGCGGGCGGAATGCCCGAGGCGGGCGACCCGTACGAGGGTCAACACAGTGCCATCGAGCCGCGGATCCCGGTGCACGAGGCGGCCTTCGAGCCGCTGATGTTGGCGTGCCGCGACCGGCGGCCGGTGGTCTTCGACTACCGCAAGTCCACCGCGGCGAGGCCCGAGACCCGTCAGGTCGAGCCGTGGGCGTTGGAGTGCTGGCGCGGTCACTGGTACCTGGCCGGCTTCGACCGGGACCGCGGTGCGGAGCGGGTGTTCCGGCTCTCCCGGATCACCGGCAAGGTCCGCTCCCGGGCGGCGAAGTACACCGCGCAGGTGCCGGACGTGGTGACCGTGCGGGAGACCGTCGCGAGCTGGGCCGGCGAGAGCGCCGATCGTTCCGCGCTGATCCGGCTGCGTACCGGGGCCGGCTATCCGCTGCGGGCCAAGGCCACCGGGGTGCGCGAGGGCGTGGCCGAGGGCTGGGACGAGCTGGAGATCCCGTACGGGCACGGGCTGGACGCCTGGCTGGTCGAGTTCGGCCCGGACGTCGTGGTGCTGGGACCCGCGGACCTGCGGGCCGACGTGGTGGACCGGCTGCGCGCCGTCGCCAAGGGCTGAACCGCAACATTCGCCAGAACCGCCCTGAGGGGGAGACGTACCAGCATGGCTGCGAACGCCATTGACCAGACCCGCCGGATGCTGTCCCTGGTGACGTATCTGCGCGAACGCCCCGGAGCGCACGTCGCCGACGTCGCGCGCGCCTTCGGGATCACCGAGGACGAGCTGATCTCGGACCTCGACGTGCTGCCCATGTGCGGCACCAGCTTCCGGGGCGGGGACCTGCTCGACATCGACACCGACGGGGAGCGCATCTGGTGGCGCAACCCCGACGCGTCGGGGGAGTCCACCGCCGAGCCGCTGCGGCTGGCCGCCGACGAGGCGACCGCGCTGCTGGTCGCCGCCCGCGCGGTGGCCACCCTTCCGGGGTTGCGCGAGAGCGACCGGGACGCGTTGCTGCGGGCCACGGCCAAGCTGGAGGCCGCGGCGGGCGAGGTCGCCGGCGCGAGCTCCCGGCTGTCGGTGACCTTCGAGTCGGAGGGCGGGGTCTTCGCGGACGTCGACCGCGCCATCGCCGAGCGGCGCCGGGTCCGGCTGCGGTACTACTCGCCCGCGCGGGACGAGCTGACCGAGCGCACGGTGGACCCGATCCGGCTGTTCGCCGTGGGTCACACGTACATGGAGGGGTGGTGCCACCTCTCGGAGGCCCGGCGGACCTTCCGTCTGGACCGGGTCGCCGAGATCACGCTCCTGGACGAGCGGTCCGACCCGCCCGCGATCGAGCCGCGCGACCTGTCCGAGGGGCTGGTCCAGCCGGCCGCCGAGGACCCGGAGGTCGTGGTCGAGGTGGGCCCGGGCGGGCGCTGGGTCGCCGAGTACTACCCGCACGACAGCGCCGAGGAGCTGGCGGAGGGCGGTCTGCGGATCACCCTGCGCAGCCCGGACCCGGCCTCGCTGCGCCGGCTGGCGCTGCGGCTGGGCCGCGAGGGGCGCATCGTGTCGCCGCCGGAGCTGGCGGACAGCGCGCGGAAGGCGGCTGGAGAGGCGCTCGCGGGGTACGGGGAACAGGGCTAGGGGGAGCGGGGAGCGATGTCGCCATCATCGGGGCCGGTGCCGGGGTCCGGCCCGGCGGATTCGGCGGCGGCGCCCGCCGCGGTCACCTTCAAGGCGGGCTGTCCGCAGTGCCGGGCCCGGTTCGAGCTGGGGGCGGGCGCGCTGAGACTGGCCATCGGAGGCAGTCGGCGGACCACCTTCTACTCGTTCACGTGCCCCGAGTGCGGCGCTTCCGTCCGCAAACCCGCCGGTGAACGGATCGTGGAGCTGCTGACGGGTGGCGGAGTGAGCACCCTGCGCAGTGTCTGAGCCGGTCGTGGCCTAGGCTCGTCCCATGCTGTGGCCGATGCTCGCAATTGCCCTGGGTTTCCTCGGTGTCGCCGTTCTCGGCGTGCTGGCCGTACGAGTCTTCGTGCAGGTCCGGCGGTTGTCCGGCCAGGTGGCCGACGCCAGCCGCCGGATCACCGAGGCCTCGGGCGACCTGGAACGGGCCGCGAGCGATCTGGCCCGCACGGGACGCGCCACACTCCCGTAACCCCTGCCCATGGAAACCGCGGGTCGGGACCCGTACCGTCGGTCCCCTCACCCGTGCGCACGGATGCGGGGAGACGCCGGGGGATTGCCGGGCGTTAACCCCCGGGGGTTACGATCGTTGCAGGAGGGCGCGGCGGATCTTCGTCCGGCGTGACCCGCCACCACAACCAGCCGTTTCGGTGAGTAAGGAAGACACACATGATCGGCAATCTGAAGCCCCTTGAGATCCTTCTGATCATCGCTGTCATCGTGTTGCTGTTCGGTGCCAAGAAGCTCCCCGAGATGGCTCGCTCCCTCGGCAAGTCGGCCCGCATCCTCAAGAGCGAGGCGAAGGCCATGAAGAAGGACGGCGAGCCCGACGACGCGGCCACCGCCGCCACGGTCGCCGACCAGGCCGGCGCCCAGCCGGTCGCGCCGCGCACGATCCAGGCCGCGCCCGGTGACGTCACCAGCTCGCGCCCGGTCACCGAGCCGAACCGCACCACCCAGGGCTGACGGCCGACGGCCACACCGGTCACGCCAGTCATCTGCATCGAGACGAGGGACGTGGGTTGCTCAAGTCTGCCCGCAAGCAGGAGAAAGCGGACAAGGACGCCGAAGGGCGCATGCCTCTTGTCGAGCACCTGCGTGAGCTGAGAAACCGCCTGCTGAAGTCGGTCCTGGCGATCATTCTGATCACCAGCGTCGCGGCCTTCTTCTACAAGGACCTCATCGACTTCATGCTGAAGCCGATGCTGGGCTCCGTCGGCTGCACCGACGGGGTGGTGTCGCAGCGCAACGGCCGCCCCTGCGCCGACATGACCGTGAACGGCCTCATCGCGCCGTTCTCGATCGCCCTCAAGGTCTCGCTCACCGCGGGCATCGTGCTCTCCGCCCCGGTGTGGCTCTACCAGCTGTGGGCCTTCGTGGCCCCCGGCCTGCACGGCCACGAGAAGAAGTACGCGATCAGCTTCGTCGCGGTCGGAGCGCCGCTCTTCGGCGCCGGCGCGGTCCTCGCGTACAAGATCCTTCCGCAGACCGCGACGATCCTGCTGGAATTCACCCCCGATCACGCGCGCAACCTGCTGCCGGTCGACGACTACCTCGACCTGGTCACGCGGATGGTCGTCGTCTTCGGCCTCGCCTTCGAACTGCCGTTGCTGCTGATCCTGCTGAACTTCACCGGGGTCCTCACCGCGAAGCGTCTGGCGAGCTGGTGGCGGGTGATGGTCCTCGGCATCACGATCTTCTCCGCCTTCGCGACGCCCACCGGTGACCCGCTGACCATGGTGTCGCTGGCCGCACCGATCGTCGCCCTCTACTTCATCGCGCTCGGTATCTGCCTGATCAACGACCGCAGGCGCAGGCGCAAGAACCCCGACGCGGGCCTCGACGACGACGAGGCAGCCGAGCTGGACCTGACCCCCGCCCCGATCGGCGCGGTGGGCTCCGCGCCCGCCGCCTCCGCACTGCCGGAGCAGGCAGACGGCGGACGCCGACAGATCAACGGTTACGACGACGCGACCTGACGGTCGGGCCCCGGACCACCGGGGCCGCACGCCCCTCGCGGAGCTTGCGTCCTTCCGCCCCTTCCCGTACCGGATCACCCTCGACGGCGGGCCCGTCATCGAGACCGAGGCCACGCTGGTGGCCGTCGGCAACAGCTCCTCCTACGGCGGCGGCATGCGCATCTGCGCGGACGCGGTGCCCGACGACGGACTGTTCGACGTCACCGTGGTCGGCGACTGCGGCCGGGGCACCCTGCTCAAGGTGTTACCGCAGGTCTACAAAGGGACGCATCTCGGCCACCCGAAGGTGACCGTCCACCGGGCCTCCAAGGTCACCCTGGAGGCCGCCGGCATCACCGCCTACGCGGACGGCGAGCCGCTGGGGCCGCTGCCGGTGACGGCCGAGTGCGTACCGGCGGCCTTGCGGCTCCTCACGTAGGGGGTGTCCCGCCGATCCGACCGGGCCCGTTCCGGCCACCCGTACTCGTCGTAAAGATCGCGACTGTTGTCAGGGCCGGCGGGTAGGCTCGACGACAAGATGACCGAAGAACTCTCACCCGCGGAGCGCTACGCCGCTGCCCGGATCCGCGCCGCCGAAGAGGCCACCGCCCTGGCACCCTTCCGCGAGATGTACGAATTCGGCCTGGACCCGTACCAGGTCGAGGCATGCCAGGCACTGGAGGCCGGAAAGGGCGTTCTCGTCGCCGCGCCGACCGGCTCGGGCAAGACGATCGTCGGCGAGTTCGCCGTGCACCTCGCCCTGCGGCAGGGCCGCAAGTGCTTCTACACCACGCCCATCAAGGCCCTGTCGAACCAGAAGTACGCCGACCTCGTCAAGCGCTACGGCGCCGACAAGGTGGGCCTGCTGACCGGCGACAACAGCGTCAACTCCGAGGCGCCCGTGGTCGTCATGACCACCGAGGTGCTCCGCAACATGCTCTACGCGGGCTCCCGGTCGCTGCGCGGCCTCGGCTACGTCGTGATGGACGAAGTGCACTACCTCTCCGACCGGTTCCGCGGAGCCGTCTGGGAGGAGGTCATCATCCACCTCCCCGAGTCGGTGACCCTGGTCTCCCTCTCCGCGACCGTGTCCAACGCCGAGGAGTTCGGCGACTGGCTCGACACCGTGCGCGGCGACACCGAGGTGATCGTCTCCGAGGAGCGGCCCGTTCCGCTGTGGCAGCACGTCATGGCCGGCCGCCGGGTGTACGACCTCTTCGAGGAGGAGTCCGACCACGGGGGTCGCGGCTCCGGCCGCCGCGAGGTCAACCCGGACCTGCTGCGCATGGCGCGCGAGGAGAACAGCCGCACGTACAACCCGAAGGACCGGCGGCGCGGCAAGATGGTCCGCGAGGCCGACCGTGAGCGCGAGCGACGTTCCCGCAGCCGGATCTGGACCCCGAGCCGGCCCGAGGTCATCGGCCGGCTCGGCAACGACGACCTGCTCCCCGCCATCAACTTCATCTTCAGCCGGGCCGGCTGCGAGGCCGCCGTCCAGCAGTGCCTCTACGCCGGGCTGCGGCTCAACGACGAGGCCGGGCGCCTGCGGGTGCGCGAGATCGTCGAGGCACGGACCGCCACCATCCCCAGCGAGGACCTGCACGTCCTCGGCTACTACGAGTGGCTGGAAGGCCTGGAGCGGGGCATCGCCGCACACCACGCGGGCATGCTGCCGAAGTTCAAGGAGGTCGTCGAGGAACTCTTCGTCCGCGGCCTCGTGAAGGCCGTCTTCGCCACCGAGACCCTCGCGCTGGGCATCAACATGCCCGCCCGCACGGTCATCCTGGAGAAGCTGGTCAAGTGGAACGGCGAACAGCACGCCGACATCACCCCGGGTGAGTACACGCAGCTCACCGGGCGTGCCGGCCGGCGCGGCATCGACGTCGAGGGTCACGCGGTGGTGCTCTGGCAGCGGGGCATGGACCCGGCGGCCCTCGCCGGACTCGCCGGCACCCGCACCTATCCGCTGCGCTCCAGCTTCAAGCCCTCGTACAACATGGCCGTGAACCTGGTCCAGCAGTTCGGGCGGCACCGCTCGCGCGAACTCCTGGAGACCTCCTTCGCGCAGTTCCAGGCGGACCGCTCGGTCGTCGGCATCTCCAAGCAGGTCCAGCGCAACGAGGAGGGACTCCAGGGCTACCAGGAGGGCATGACCTGTCACCTGGGGAACTTCGAGGAGTACGCGCGGCTGCGCCGCGACCTCAAGGACCGCGAGACGGAACTCGCCAAGCAGGGCGCGGCCCAGCGCCGGGCGCAGGCCGCCGGATCGCTGGAGAAGCTCAAGCCGGGCGACATCATCCACGTGCCGACCGGCAAGTTCGCCGGACTGGCGCTGGTCCTCGACCCGGGCGTGCCCGCCGGCCGCTCCAACGGGCATCGCGGACACGAGTACACCGAGGGCCCGCGCCCGCTGGTGCTCACCGCCGAACGCCAGGTCAAGCGGCTCGCCGCCATCGACTTCCCGGTGCCCGTCGAGGCGATCGACCGGATGCGGATCCCGAAGACCTTCAACCCCCGTTCGCCGCAGTCCCGTCGGGACCTGGCGACCGCGCTGCGCAGCAAGGCCGGGCACGTCAGCCCGGAGCGTCAGCGGCGAGGCCGCGCCGCCGCGGCCGACGACCGCGAGATCGCCCGGCTGCGCACCGAACTGCGGGCACACCCGTGCCACGGCTGCGACGAGCGCGAGGACCACGCCCGTTGGGCCGAGCGCTACCACCGACTCCAGCGGGACACCCAGCAGTTGGAGCGGCGGATCGAGGGGCGGACGAACACCATCGCCCGCACCTTCGACCGGATCCACGCCCTGCTCACCGAGTTGGACTACCTGCGCGAGGACGAGGTCACCGTGCACGGCAAGCGGCTCGCCCGGCTGTACGGGGAGCTCGACCTGCTGGCGTCGGAATGCCTGCGCGAGGGGGTCTGGGAAGGTCTCTCCCCGGCCGAACTCGCCTCCTGCGTTTCGGCGTTGGTGTTCGAATCCCGGCAGGCCGACGACGCGGTGGCGCCCAAGGTGCCCGGCGGCGCGGCGAAGGCGGCGCTCGGCGAGATGATCCGGATCTGGGGTCGGCTCGACGCGCTGGAAGAGGAGCACCGCATCAACCAGGCGGAGGGGGTGGGCCAGCGCGAACCGGATCTCGGCTTCGCGTGGGCGGCCTACCAGTGGGCCTCCGACAAGAGCCTGGACGAGGTGCTGCGCGAGGCGGAGATGCCCGCCGGCGACTTCGTGCGCTGGTGCAAGCAGGTCATCGACGTGCTGGGGCAGATCGCCGCCGCGGCCCCGTCGTCCTCGGACAGCGGGAGCACCGTGGCGCGAAACGCCCGTAAGGCCGTGGACGCACTCCTTCGGGGTGTAGTGGCATACAGCTCCATCAGCTAGACACTTTTGGGGCTTCCTCCGAGAGTCGGGATGGCCGGATCTCATCTCTTGCCATGATCGATTCGACGTGTCCTGTGCGACGATCGATCGCATGAGTGGGGGAACGGACGAAGGACCGAGACGGGTCGGTCGGCCTCGCGCCGATCAACTGAGACCGGAAAGCGGCCGGCCGCCGCGCGAGGAACTCCTGCGCGCGGCGGCCGAGCTGTTCACGGCGCGAGGGTACGGGGCCACCACCACACGGGCGGTGGCCGAGCGGGCCGGAATGCGCCAGGCCACGATGTACCACTACTTCGGCGGCAAGGAGGAACTCCTCGCCGAACTCCTGGAATCCACGGTGGCGCCCTCACTGGCGCTGGCCCGCCGACTGTCGGCCGAGAGCGGCCGGCCCGCGGCGCACCGACTGTGGGAGCTGTGCCGCTCGGACGTGATGCTGCTGTGCGGGGCGCCGTACAACCTGGGCGCGCTGTACCTGCTGCCCGAGGTCGCCGGGGACCGGTTCGCCAGGTTCCACCGGATGCGCGGTGAACTGCGCGACGTCTACCTGGAGTTGCTGTACTCCGCCTCGGTCGACACCGAACTGGTCGACGACAGGGCCGGGTTGACCCTGCGCAACGACCTCGTCTTCGGGCTGATCGAGGGCGTCATGCTCATCCGCCGCTCCGATCCGGCGCGCCCGATGGCGACCTTCGCGGAGGCCGCGGCCGATGCCGCCCTGCGGATCGCGGGCGTGGAGCGCTGAACGCCGGCGCGGCCCTGGCGCGAAGTGCCGGGGCGGGCGTGGCGGTCGGTCGGGTCGGGCGTGTCAGGCGCCCTGCGCGGGTCCGGCGGCTCCGGGATCGGATTCCCAGCCCGCCCGGTCGTCCCAGGCGCGCAGGCTCAGCCCGCTCTCCAGGCGATGGGGCGTACCGGTGACGGGATCGGTGAACTCCAGCTTCCGCGCGAGGAGTTGGAGCGGTCGACGGTAGTCGCCCGGATCCGCCGCCGCGGCGACCACCGGATAGACCGGGTCCCCGAGGATCGGCAGGCCCAGGCGGTTCATGTGCACCCGCAGCTGGTGGGTCCGACCGGTGTGCGGAGTCAACCGGTAGCGGCCCAGGTCGCCCCGTACGGCGACGAGCTCGACGCGGCTCTCGGCATTGGGTTGCATGTCCGGGAGCTCCACGGCCGCCATCACCCCGCGGACCTTCTCGATGTGGCTGCGAACGGTGCGGGGCAGCTCCACCGAGGGATCGTGCGGGGCGAGGGCCTCGTACTCCTTCGAGACCTTCCGCTGCTCGAAGAGCGACTGGTACGCCCCGCGGTCCTCGGGACGGATGCTGAACATCACCAGTCCGGCGGTCATCCGGTCCAGCCGGTGCGCCGGGCTCAGCGTCGGCAGGTCCAACTCCGCCCGCAACCGCGCCAGGGCGGTCTGGGTGACGTGGCTGCCGCGCGGGGTGGTCGCCAGGAAGTGCGGCTTGTCCACGACCAGCAGGTGCGCGTCCCGATGCACGACCCGGATCGGGAAGGGCACCACGGGCTCGGTCGGCATGTCCCGGTGGAACCACAGGAAGCCGCCCGCCTCGTACGGGTCCTCGGGGCGCAGCACCCGCCCGCCGACGCCGAGCACCCGGCCGTCGCGCAGGAGCCGCGCCATCGACTCGGCCCCACGGGTTCCCGCGTACCGCGCGGTGAGGTAGGTGCCGAGATCCGGCCACATCCCCTCCGGGTCGGGGGGAAGCCGCAGGCGTACCGGATCGATGCCGGAGACCTGGGGCAGGGGCGCGGGCGGGATGTTCCGTTTCATCGGGCTCCAGCCTAGGCGCTGCCGCTGCCGCTGCCGCTACTGCTCGGTGAAGGTGCCCAGGTGGTCGGCGTCCAGGTACTCGACGCGGAGCGTGCCGTCGGAGAACGTGACCCCGGTACGGCCCACGGCGTTCTCGCCGACGGTCTCGAAGCTGAACACGTCGCCGTCGTAGTGGGTGAGCGGGAAACGCATGGGCTTCGGCCCGAGGGCGAGGGTCAGCCCGTCGCCGTCCGGGTTGGCGGTGACGGTGGCCTCGCCGTAGTAGGGGTTGTCGTAGGTCCCGGTGTACGCGCCGTCCTCCTGGGCCGGCTTCGCGCCGGCGGGCGGGTGGGCGTAGTCGGTGGGGGAGCGGCCCGCGGCGTCCATCTGCGCGTACAGGGCCCCGGTCAGCGCCAGCCAGTCGGTTGTGGCCTTGCCGTGTTCGGCGAAGTCGAAGAAGTCCAGGGCCACGGCGTCGGCGAGACCGACCGGGGCGCCATTGGTCAGGACGACGATCCCGAGCTGTTCCAAGGGAAGCATCGTCACGTTGGTGTTGGCGCCGAGTTCGAAGGCGCCGGAGTGACTCAGACGCAGCCGTCCGGCCTGGTCGTAGGAGACGTTCCAACCGAGACCGTAGAAACCGGTCGTCGCGGTGGGCGTGGCGGGCGGCTGCGAGACGATCTCCGCGACATGGGTACGGGCCAGGGTGTCCCGCGGGACGACGCGCCGGCCGTCGAGGGTGCCTTCGGCCAGCTGGAGGCGCAGCCAGCGGGACATGTCACGGGCCGTCGAGCTGACCCCGCCCGCCGGGGACTGGGCGTCCGGGTCGCGGACGAAGCGCGGGCTCCAGGTGCCGTCGGGGTTCCTCACGTGGGTGGCGGCCTTGTCCGTCGCCCGTTCGAAGGCGGCGAACTCCGTGCTGGTGCGCGTCATGCCCGCCGGCTTGAAGAGGGTGTCCCGCGCGAGCTTCTGCCAGCTGGTGCCGTGGGCCCGGGCGATGGCCTCGGCGGCGGCCGTGAACCCGAAGTTGGTGTACGCGTAGCTCGCGCGGAAGGGGGTGAGGGGCTCCAGGCGCAGGTGATCGAGGATGTACGCCTGGTCGTAGCCGAGGTCTTCGAGGAGGTCCCCGGCATGGTCGGGGAGGCCGCTGCGGTGCGAGAAGAGGTCGGCCGTGGAGACGTGGTCGGTGACCCACGGGTCCTTGAGGGAGAAACCGGGGAGCGGGACGTGCCGGTCCCACTCGTCGGGGGTGGTCAGGGCGCCGGCCACCACCGTCGAGGAGACGGGCTTGGAGAGGGAGGCGATCTGGAAGACCGTGTCGGGGTCGACCTTCGCGCTCTCGCCGGTCCGGCGCAGTCCGAAGCCCTTGAGGTGGATGACCTCGTCGTTGTGGACCACGGCCACGGACACCCCCGGGACGCCGGTGCGCTTCATCATGTCCGTGACGGTGGCGTCGAGGCGGTCCACCGCCTTGTCGACGGCGGCGTCGGTCAGTCGGGGCTTCGGCGACGGGGGGCTCGGTGCGGCTGTCGCTCCCGCGGCGGTGGTCGCGGTGGCGGCGGTGGCCAGCATCACGGCAGCCCCTGCCGCGCCGAGCACGCGGAGCGTACGCATGGGGTCATTGTCCCGCCGGACGGGCGGGGGCGCGCGGTGGCCCGCCGGCCGGGCGTGGGGGTGGGCGGGGCGGCGTGCGGGGGCCTGCCGGGGCGTTCCGGGCGCGGGGCGGGTCTGGCGCGGGGCCGTTGCGCGGAGCGGCCCCGGCTGCGCCGGGCTTTCGGGGCTCCGCCCCGGGCCCCGCGCCTCAAACGCCGGCGGGGCTGGGTATGGCCGGGCCCCGGACCCCGCGCCTCAAACGCCGGCGGGGCTGGATGTGGTCGGGGTCTGGCGGGGGCCCCGGGGGTCAGACCGTGGCGGGGGTGGGGAGTTCCTGTTCGGCTTCGACCTTGGCGTTCCAGTCGCGCTTGATCGCGCGCCAGCCCTCGTCGGTCTCGCCCAGGCGCCAGTAGCCGGAGATGGAGAGACGTTCCCTCGGGATGCCGCGTTCGACGCGCAGGTGGCGGCGGAGCTCCTTCACGAAACCGGCCTCGCCGTGGACGAAGGCGTGGACGTCGGCGGAGGGGAACCGCAGGGAGGTGACCGCCTCGACCAGGGCCTCGCCGACGGGGCGGTTCCCGCGGTGCAGCCAGACGGGGACGATGCCGTCGGGGGTGGCGATCTTCTGCTCGTCGTCCGGGCCGTCGATCTCGATGAAGGCGTGTACCAGGGCCCCGGCCGGCATCCGCTCCATCGTCGCGGCGATGGCCGGCAGGGCGCTCTCGTCGCCCGCGAGGAGGTGCCAGCCCGCGTCCTCGGCAGGGGCGTAGGCGCCGCCCGGCCCGAGGAAGCGGACGAGTTCGCCCGGCTGGACGCGGGCGGCCCAGGGGCCGGCCAGGCCCTCGTCGCCGTGGACGACGAAGTCGAGGGTCAGCTCGCGGTGTGTCGGGTCCCAGCAGCGCACCGTGTACGCGCGCTGACGCGGCCACTCCTCGCTGGGGTGCGCGGAGCGGATCTGGTTCAGGTCCCACGGCACGGTGTACGTGACACCGTCCGGTGCGAACAGGAGTTTGACGTAGTGGTCGGTGAACTCGCCCGCGCCGAAACCGGCCAGACCCGCACCGCCCAGCACGATGCGCACCATGTGCGGCGTGAGCCGTTCGGTGTGTACGACGACAGCGGTGCCGACTGTGCGGGCGCGTCCTTCTGCCACGGCGTCTCCCCTGACTCCCCAGAAACTTAGGATTACCTAAGTTAGCACCTCAGGGGCGCAGCGCGCCTCCCAGGCGCGATACGGCTCCACCAAGACCCCACCGGCGGGCCAATGCGTCGACCATCTCCGGATCCGCGGGATCCGCCGGGAGCGCGGGATCGAAGGCGGGCAGCGGGACGTCCGAGGCGACCTGGACGACCTTCGGGGCCACCGCCAGATATGGCCGGGATTCATCCAGCCGTCGGCGCTGCGTGGGGGTGAGGCCCGACGTCGGGTCGTCGATCGCGGCGATGATCCCCGCGAGGTTCCCGTACGCGTCCAACAGTTTGGCCGCCGTCTTCTCGCCGATCCCCGGCACGCCCGGCAGGCCGTCGCTCGGGTCGCCCCGCAGCAGCGCCAGGTCCGCGTACCCGGGACCGTCCACCCCGTACTTCCCGCGCAGCCAGGCCTCGTCCGTGACCTGGAGGGTGCCCACGCCCTTGAGGGGGTACAGCACGCGGCGCCGCTTGGCGTCGTCCACCAGCTGGTAGAGGTCCCGGTCGCCGGTGACGATGTCCACCGGGCCGGTCGCCCGCGCCGTCAAGGTGCCGATCACGTCGTCGGCCTCGTAGTCGGCGACCCCCACCCGGGCGATCCCGAACGCGTCCAGCGCCGCCTCGATGATCGGCACCTGCGGCGCGAGGGTGTCCGGGGTCTCTTCCACATCCGGTCCGGTCGCGGTCTCCTCCGCGACCCGGTGGGCCTTGTAGGACGGGATCAGCTCCACCCGCCAGTGGGGTCGCCAATCGGCGTCCATGCAGGCCACCAGGTCGTCGGGACGGTGGTCCTGGACCAGCCGGCCGATGAAGTCGAGCAGCCCGCGCACGGCGTTGACCGGGGTGCCGTCGGGGGCCTTCACGGAGTCCGGCACACCGAAGTAGGCGCGGTAGTAGAGGGAGGCGGTGTCCAGGAGCATCAGGCGTCGTGTCGTCACGCTGACGATGATGCCGCAGCCGTCCGACGACCCGCGGCCGAGGACGGGTCGAGCCGTGCACGCGAATCCGGGGCCGGTTGCTGCGTAAGGTGCTTACAGCACACCGATGTGCGTCCGACGGACAAGGGGAGGGCAGCCCCGCCATGAACGACAAGGACGGCAAGGTCGACACGGACGGCAAGGACGAGAAGGACAAGGACAAGGACAAGGACAAGGACTCCAAGGACCAACCGCTCCGGGTGGGCGTGGCCGTGCGCAAGAGGCGCCGCGCGCTCCAGCTCACCCTCGCCGCGGTGTCGGCGCGCAGCGGCCTGTCCGTCCCCTTCCTCAGCCAGATAGAGAACGAGCGCGCCCGACCCAGCATGCGCTCCCTGGAACGGGTCGCGGACGCGCTGGGGACCACGGCCGTGGAGCTGCTGGCCGCTTCCGACACCGCGCGCACCGTGGATCTCGTACGGGCCGGAGACGACTCCGGCCTCACCCCGGTCCCGGGAGTCCGTCCGCTCGTGCGCGGGCACCACCAACTGCACGCGCTGGAGTTCACCGGGGACCAGGACGCGGGCCGCGAGTACCAGCACCGCAACGACGAACTGATGTACGTGGTCGCGGGCGCCTGCCAGGTGGAGGCCGAAGGCCGGGCGTACCGCCTGGAGAGCGGCGACGCGCTGTTCCTGTCCGGCGGCGTGCGCCACCGCTGGCGGGCCGTCACCGAGGACACCCGGATCCTGGTCGTGGCGGTGGGCGAGCACATCCACGCCACCTCCGAGCCGCCCTCCCCGGGGCGCTGAACCGGTGGGCGCGTCCCGCGCGGTCTCGCGCGTCGTCTCGCTCGTGCCCTCCTTGACCGAGGCCGTGGCGGTGAGCGCGCCCGGACGCCTGGTGGGGGTCACCGACTGGTGCACGCACCCCGCCGACCTCGACGAGGCGGGCGTGGTGCGGATCGGGGGAACCAAGAACCCCGACGTGGCGAGGATCGTCGCGCTCCGCCCGGACCTGGTCATCGCCAACGAGGAGGAGAACCGGGCGCCGGACCTGGCCGCGCTGCGGGCAGCCGGGGTACCGGTGTCGGTCACCGAGATCCGCGACCTCCCGCAGGCGCTGCGCGAACTGGACCGGCTGCTCGTCGGGACGCTGGGACTGGCCCGGCCGCGATGGCTGACGGACGCGGAGGCCGCGTGGGCGAGCGTGGAGCCCGTGGGGCGGCGGATGGCCTTCGTGCCGGTGTGGCGCAGGCCCTGGATGGTGCTGGGACGGGACACCTTCGCCGGGGACCTGCTGGCCCGGCTCGGGGTGCGCAACGCGTACGCCGGACACGCGGAGCGGTACCCGCGGATCCCGGTCGAGGAACTGGCCGGGGCCGGCTGCGATCTGGTGGTGCTGCCCGACGAGCCGTACCGCTTCACCGCGTCCGACGGGCCCGAGGCCTTCCCCGGCCTGCCCGCCGCGCTGGTCAGCGGACGGCACCTCACCTGGTACGGGCCCTCTCTGGCCGAGGCGCCGGCCGTACTGGCGCGGGCCCTGCGCGCCGCACGCTGACGGCCGGCCCGGGGCTCAGCGCGGGGCGCGCAGCAGCCGGCCCGAGTACAGGCCGCGCAGCGTGTGGACGGCGGCCGTCACCCAGGCGGTCAGCAGGACCAGGAACAGGGCCGCGGCCAGCCAGGCGAAGGCGGTCAGCCCGGTGTGGCGGGCCAGGCCGGCGGCGCCGGTGACACAGGTGCCGACCGGGAACGTCAGGGCCCACCAGGTCATCGCGAACCCCATGCCGCCCCGCGCGGCCCGGACCAGCATCGCCGCGGCCAGGGCCAGCCACAGCAGGGCGAAGCCCATGACGGGCACCCCGTAGACGACGGCGAAGGCCCCGAGGGCGCCCGCGTACGGGGCGCCGATCGCCCCGGGTGCCATGTCCGCGAGCTGGTTGACGGCGGTCGTGGACTGGCCGAGGGGGCCCAGGACCAGGAACAGGGTCGGGGTCAGCAGCAGTGGCAGCGGACCGCTCGTGATCAGTCGGCCGAGGATCAACGGCAGCATCAGCAGGGTGGCCAGCAGACTCAGGCCGAACAGCGCGTAACAGCCCAACAGCATGGCCTCGCGGGCCTGGCCGGCGGGCAGGTGGGGTATCAGCAGGGGGCCCAGCGCGGCGGAGACCATCGGGGCGACGAGGGGGAGCAGCCACACGGGGGTGACCTGCCGCGGCTCGACCTTGTGACGCACCACCATCAGGTACGGGACGAGCACCGCCATCAGCAGGCCGATCGCCGTGCCGGCGGTGAACAGAACGGCGTCGACGGCGACGGCCGCCTCCGTGCCGATCAGGTCCTTGCCGACGATCAGGGTGCCGCCGCCCACGGCCAGCAGCGCCATCGACAGACACCCGTAGAACGGTGCGACGGCCGGGTCCAGGAGATGGGCGCGGGCCTGGTCGCGGTGGTACAGCCAGTGCCCGGCACGCGCCGTGAGCAGCACGGCGAGGGCCGCGGCGGAGAGCGCCCAGACGAGTTGGCAGGCCACGCGTTGGCCGGGGAGCTGGTAGGGCAGGGTCGCGCCGGCGTTGGCGACGATCGCCGTACCCATGACCGAGGCGTACCAGTTCGGGCCGAGGTGCCGGAGCGCGGGGGCCTTGTGGGCCCGGGGCGCGGGAGCGGCGGTGGTGCGGGGAGGTACGAGGGTGGTGACCATGGGTCCAGCGTCGCGCCGGGCGGCACCGACCGGCAGAGGCCACTGTCCTATGAGGTCATAAACTGACCTTATGGGTAACGAGGAGTGGGTTCCGCTGGCGCACCGCGTACCGGATCTGGGCGCGCTGGAACTGCTGCTCGCGGTCGCCCGCGTCGGCAGCCTGAGCGGGGCCGCCCGGCGGCTGGGCATCACCCAACCCGCCGCCAGCAGCCGCATTCGGGCCATGGAGACCCGCCTGGGCGTGGCACTCGTCGACCGTTCCCCGCGCGGGTCCACGCTCACGGCGGAAGGCGCGCTGGTCACCGACTGGGCGCGGCGGGTCGTGGAGGCCGCCGAGGCCTTCGACGCGGGCGCGCAGGCGCTGCGCGGGCGGCGGGACTCGCGGCTGCGGGTGGCGGCGAGCATGACCATCGCGGAGTACCTGCTGCCCGGCTGGTTGATCGCGCTGCGGGGGCAACGCCCCGGGACGGCGGTGTCGCTGCACGCCGGGAACTCGGCCGACGTCGCCGAACGCGTCCTCGCGCACGAGGCCGACCTCGGGTTCGTGGAAGGACTCTCCGTACCGGACGGACTGGACTCGGTGGCCATCGCGCAGGACCGGCTGGTGGTGGCGGTCGCTCCGGGCCACCCCTGGGCACGGCGCACCAGGCCGGTGCCGGCGGAGGAACTGGCGGCGACCCCGCTGATCCTGCGGGAACGGGGCTCGGGGACGCGGCAGGTACTGGACGCGGCGCTGACCGGATGCGGGGGACTGGCCGCGCCCCTGCTGGAACTCGCGTCCACGACCGCCGTGAAGGCGGCGGCGCTCAGCGGGGCCGGGCCGTGCGTGCTGTCGGAGCTGGCGGTGGGGGACGAACTCGGGGCACGGCGGCTGGTGGAGGTGCCGGTGGCCGGGGCGGCGCTGGACCGGGAGCTGCGGGCCGTGTGGCCGACGGGGGCGCGGCCGGCGGGGCCCGCGCGGGATCTGCTGGCGCTGACCCGGACCTGACCCCTGGCCGGGGGTGGGCGGGTTGCCCCGGGGGCCCGGGCCCCGAGCCCCCGGGCTCGCCGGGGTGTGACCCCGGGCGCGGTGCCGGGGGTGCCCCCGGCGCGGCGCCGTTGCGGGGGCTCCGCCCCCGGGCCCCCGCGCCTCAAACGCCGGCGGGGCTGGGATGGGGCTGGGCTGGAACGGGGCTGGGCTGGAACGGGGCTGGAGGGTGGGGCCGGAGGGGGCGGATCCCCGCGCCTCAAACGCCGGCGGGGCTGGATGGGGCGGGCGCGGGGGCGGACGGGGTGGGGTCAGACGTGGGCCAGGGGGGTGGTGGTGAGGGTCTCGGTGGGGGTGGCCGCCGTGATCAGGGCGGCCATGACCCGGGTGTCCTTGTCGCGTTCCGGGTGCCACTGGACGCCCACGACCCAGCGGTCCGGGTCGGGGAGTTCGATGGCCTCCACCGTGCCGTCCAGGGCGTGGGCCGAGACGATCAGACCCTGGCCCAGGCGGTCCACGGCCTGGTGGTGGTAGGTCGGCACGTCCGCCTCCTCCGGCACCAGCGCCGCGTACCGGGTGCCCGCGACCGGGCGGACCGGGTGCGAGGAGATGGCGCCCGGGGTGTGGACGTGGCCGTCGAGGTGCTGGATCAGGCTGCCGCCCAGGGCCACGTTCAGCGCCTGCATGCCCCGGCAGATGCCGAGCAGCGGGAGGTCCGCGGCCAGGGCGGCCCTGATGAGGGCCAACTCCCACTCGTCGCGGACCGTGGCGGGTGCGCCCGTACGGGGGTCGCGGGGGGCGCCGTAGTGGACGGGGTCGACGTCCGGGCCGCCCGCGACGACCAGGCCGTCCATCCGGCTCAGCACCTCCGCCGCGCGTCCCGGTTCGTCGGGCGGCAGCAGTACCGCGGCGCCGCCCGCCGCCTGGACGAGTTCGTAGTACCCGGAGGGGACGAGGGCGGTCGGGAGGTCCCACACGTTGTAGCGGGTGGATTCCTCGACGTAGGTGGTGATGCCGATGAGCGGCCTGGGCACGGGTGCTACCTCCAGGGTGGTTCCGGGGTGGTGCGACGGACCCGTACCGGCGAACCGGTACGGGCCCAGGATTTCAGTCGCGGGTCAATTCCGCCTCGGCGGCCGCCAGCGCCGCGAACTCCTCCTCGGGCGCGGAGGCCACCAGGTGGTGGCGGCTGTAGAGCGCGAAGTAGGCGAGGGCGACGGCGTACACGGCCAGCGCGATGAAGGCCGCGTCCTTGTCCACGAGGAAGGTCGCGACGAGCGCCGAGAGGGCCAGGACGAAGGCCACCGAGGAGGTGACGATGCCGCCCGGGGTGCGGTACGGGCGCTCCAGACCGGGCTCCCGCCGGCGGAGCACGATGTGCGAGAGGGCCATCAGGGCGTACGAGATGGTCGCGCCGAACACGGCGATGTTCAGCATGCGCGGACCGTTGCCGGTGGCGGCGGCCAGGGCGAAGCCGATCGCGCCGGGGATCAGCAGGCCCAGGTACGGGGCCTTGCGCTTCGAGGTCAGGGACAGGAAGCGCGGCAGGTAGCCCGCCCGGGAGAGGGCGAACAGCTGGCGCGAGCCGGCGTAGATGAGGGAGAAGAACGACGCCACGAGGCCCGCGAGTCCCGCGTAGTTGACGAACGTCTTCAGCCACGAGAGGCCGGAGTTGCCCTCCAGGGCGACGACCAGCGGGTTGCCGGCGTCCTTGAGGACGTCGGCGCCGCGGGCGCCCGTCGAGGCGAGGAAGGTGATCAGGGCGAGCAGGACGAGGATGCCCATGGAGATCGACAGGGCCCTGGGCATCGAACGGACCGGGTCCTTGGCCTCCTCCGCCGCGAGGGGGACGCCCTCCACGCCCAGGAAGAACCACATTCCGAAGGGGAAGGCGGCCCAGATGCCGAGGACGCCCAGCGGAAGCCAGGAGCCCGAGCCGAAGGCGCTGCTGTCGACGGCGATGTCGTTCAGGTTCGACGCGTCGAACTCGGTGAACGCGCCGAGCGCGAAGACGATCAGCGCGATCACGGCGACGGCGGTGACGACGAGGGAGAAGCGCAGGGCCTCGCCGACGCCCCACAGGTGGATTCCGATGAAGATGGCGAAGCAGGCGAGGTAGACCGGCCAGCCGGAGGTCAGGCCGAAGAGGTTCAGGGATTCGACGTAGTCGCCGATGAAGATGGAGATCGCGGCGGGGGCGAGGATGTACTCGATGAGGATCGCGGTGCCGGTGAGGAAGCCGCCCCAGGTGCCCAGTGCCCGGCGGGCGAAGCCGTAGCCGCCGCCCGCCGTGGGCAGGATCGCGGAGAGTTCCGCGAGGGAGAAGACCAGACAGGCGTACATCGTGCCCATCAGGACGGTGGCGATGGCCAGGCCGCCGAAGCCGCCTTGCGCCAGGCCTATGTTCCAGCCGGAGAAGTCCCCGGAGACGACGTACGCGACGCCGAGACCGGTGAGCAGCAGCCAGCCGGCGCTGCCGCGGCGGAGCGTGCGGCGTTCCAGGTAGCCGTCGCCGCCCTCGGGGGACGTGGTGGGATCGGCCGCGGCTGTCAGCCGGGCCTCGGTGTCGTCGGCCATGTGCGCTCCTGCCTAGGGCAATGGTTGTGAGGCGTACCTTTGCGTCATGGGAGTGGAGCGCGCAAGACCCCTGCGTTAAACAGGGGTTACGAAACGCTCTCGGTCCGAAACCTGGCTGAATCAGCCATGAAGGGCTGATTTCAGGCCAGAAATCCCCGCAGGAGCGCCGCCGTCCCGCAGCAGTGTTCGCGCATCGTCTCCCGCGCCGCGTCCGCGTTCCCCTCCAGGACCGCGTCCACCACGGTCGAGTGCTGCTGCTGCGAGTGCTCCAGGTTGCGCACCAGCAGCGGAATGCAGTCCAGCAGGTCGTTCACGGTGGCGCGGACGGCCGCGTACTGGGCCGTCAGCGTGGCCGAGCCGGCCAGTTCGCACAGGGTGAGGTGGAACAGGGTGTCCTGGCGGCGGTAGTCCGCGAGCGGGGCGTCGTGGGTGGCGGTCAGCGCGCCGAGCAGCCGCTCGGCGCCCTCCTCGGTCAGCCCCTGCGAGGCACACAGCCCGGCCGCGCCCACCTCCAGCACCTCGCGGAAGCGCAGCGCGTCCTCGATGTCCACGCCCGCCACCCGCCGCCGCAGCTCCTGCTCGGCGCCGCCGGCGGGGGTGTCGGGGCGGTTCAGCACGAACGTTCCGCCGTACCGGCCGCGGCGGGCCTCCACCAGGCCCTGGTCCTGGAGCACCTTCAGCACTTCCCGCAGGGTCACCCGGCTGATCCCCATCCGCTCGGCCAGCTCGCGCTCGGCCGGAAGCCGCTCCCCGCCCGGTACCAGGCCCAGTCGGACGACCTGGAGGATCTGCTCCAACGCCTCCTCGAAACCGTTGCCCGCCCGCACCTGTCGCAGCACGGGATTCAGCCGTGCGATCGCGTCGCCTTCACTGGTCGTATCGGACATCTCGGCCCCTCCCCTTCCCAAGCAATGGTTCTATTCAATACCTTAGGCGCACTCGGCTCACCGAAGGAGAGATTCCAGTGGTAGACCGCAAGCCGCCGCTCGCGATCGAGGAGCTCCGCTCCCTCGTCGCCAGCGGTGAGATCGACACAGTCGTCCTGGCCTTCCCCGACATGCAGGGGCGCCTCCAGGGCAAGCGGTTCGCCGCACAGTTCTTCCTCGACGAGGTACTCGCCCACGGCACCGAGGGCTGCAACTACCTGCTCGCCGTCGACACCGACATGAACACCGTCGACGGATACGAGATGTCCTCCTGGGACCGCGGTTACGGCGACTTCGCCATGCACCCCGACCCGGCCACCCTGCGCCGCCTCCCCTGGAACCCCGGCAGCGTCTTCCTCCTCGCCGACCTGGCCTGGAACGACGGCTCGCCGGTGGTCGCCGCCCCGCGCCAGATCCTGCGCCGCCAACTGGAGCGCCTCGCCGACCTCGGGTACACCGCCATGGTCGGCACCGAACTGGAGTTCATGGTCTTCCAGGACACCTACGAACAGGCCTGGAACGCCAACTACCGTGACCTGACACCGGCCAACCAGTACAACATCGACTACTCCGTCCTCGGCACCGGCCGCATCGAGCCCCTGCTGCGCCGCATCCGCAACGAGATGCAGGCCGCCGGCCTCGTCGTCGAGTCCGCCAAGGGCGAGTGCAACCTCGGACAGCACGAGATCGTGTTCCGCTACGACGAGGCGCTCACCACCTGCGACCAGCACTCCGTCTACAAGACGGGAGCCAAGGAGATCGCGGCCCAGGAAGGCGTCTCGCTCACCTTCATGGCCAAGTACGACGAGCGCGAGGGCAACTCCTGTCACATCCACCTCTCACTGGGTGACGCCGACGGACACAACGCGATGGCCGGCGGACCCGACGACCCCGACGGCATGTCACCGGTGATGCGTCACTTCCTGGCCGGCCAACTGGCCGCGCTGCGGGACTTCTCCCTTCTCTACGCCCCGAACATCAACTCCTACAAGCGTTTCCGCCCCGGATCCTTCGCACCGACCGCCGTCGCCTGGGGCGTGGACAACCGGACCTGCGCACTCCGAGTGGTCGGCCACGGCCGCTCCATGCGCTTCGAGAACCGCCTGCCGGGCGGCGACGTCAACCCGTACCTCGCCGTCTCCGGCCTCGTCGCCGCGGGCCTCTACGGCATCGAGCACCGCCTGGAACTGCCCGAGGCCTGCGCCGGCAACGCGTACACCGCGGACTACGCCCACGTCCCCACCTCCCTGCGGGAGGCCGCGGAACTCTGGGAGAACAGCGAGATCGCCAAGGCGGCGTTCGGCCCGGAAGTCGTCGCCCACTACCGCAACATGGCGCGCGTGGAACTCGACGCGTACGACTCCGCGGTGACCGACTGGGAACTGCGCCGCTCCTTCGAACGCCTCTGACCGCACCCACCCCGCACCCACCGCACCCGAACGTCTGAGAGGCACCACGTGTCCGATGAGCTGGCCCCCCTCGATCTGAGAGTGCTGAACCCGGCCACCGAGGAGATCGTCGCCACCGTCCCGACCGCCACACGGGACGATGTCGACGCCGCCGTCACCAGGGCCGCCGCGGCCCAACGGGCCTGGGCCGCGGCCTCACCCGCCGACCGCGCCCGACTGCTGCGCCGCTTCGCCGCGGTGGTCGACGGACACGTCGAGGAACTCGCCGCCCTGGAGGTCCGGGAAGCCGGACACACCATCGGCAACGCCCGCTGGGAAGCCGGCAACGTACGCGACCTGCTCGACTTCGCCGCCGGGGGAGTGGAACGACTCTCCGGTCGGCAGATCCCGGTCGCGGGCGGCATCGACGTCACCTTCCTCGAACCCCTCGGCGTCATCGGCGTGATCGCCCCCTGGAACTTCCCCATGCCGATCGCCGCCTGGGGCGTGGCACCCGCCCTCGCCGCGGGCAACGCCGTCATCCTCAAGCCCGCCGAGACCACCCCCCTCACCGCCCTGCGCCTCGCCGAACTCGCCCTCCAGGCCGGGATCCCCGAACACCTCTTCCAGGTGCTCCCCGGCCGGGGAGCGATCACCGGCGACGCACTGGTCGAACACCCCGGCGTCGCGAAGATCGTCTTCACCGGCTCCACCCCCGTCGGCAAGCGGATCATGGCCAAGTGCGCCGACCGGGTGAAGCGGCTCACCCTCGAACTCGGCGGCAAGAGCCCCAACATCGTCTTCGCCGACGCCGACCTGGAGGCCGCCGCCGCGGCGGCCCCGATGTCCTTCCTCGACAACACCGGCCAGGACTGCTGCGCCCGCACCCGGATCCTCGTACAGCGCTCCGTGTACGACCGGTTCCTCGAACTCGTCACCCCCGGCATCGAAGGCGTGCTCGTCGGCGACCCGTCCGACGAGAAGACCCAGATGGGCCCGCTGATCTCACAGGCGCAACGGGAGCGCGTACGGTCCCACGTCACCGACGACCTCACCGCGATCCGCGGCACCGCCCCCGACGGCCCCGGCTTCTGGTACCCCCCGACCCTCGTCGTCGACGTCGACCCCACCGCGCCCGTCGCCGTCGAGGAGGTCTTCGGCCCGGTCGCCGTCGTCCTGCCCTTCGAGGACGAGGAGGACGCCGTGCGCCTGGCCAACGCCACCACGTACGGGCTCTCCGGCTCCCTGTGGACCCGCGACATCGGCCGCGCCCTGCGCGTCTCGCGCGCCGTCGCCGCGGGCAACCTGTCCGTCAACTCCCACAGCAGCGTCCGCTACTGGACGCCCTTCGGCGGCTACAAGCAGTCCGGCCTCGGCCGGGAGCTCGGACCCGACGCCCTCACCGCTTTCACCGAGACCAAGAACGTCTTCATCAGCACGGAGGCCTGAACCCACCATGACCACTTCCGACAACGAGATCGTCTGCCGCCGCCTGGTCGGCCGTACCGCCGTCATCACCGGAGCCGGCAGCGGCATCGGTCTCGCCACCGCGCGCCGCCTCGCCTCCGAGGGCGCCAACATCGTCTGCGGGGACATCGACGAGACCGCCGGCAAGGCCGCCGCCGAGGAAGTCGGCGGAACCTTCGTCAAGGTCGACGTCACCAGCCCCGAGGAGGTCGAGGCGCTCTTCAAGACCGCCTTCGACACCTACGGCTCCGTCGACATCGCCTTCAACAACGCGGGCATCTCACCCCCCGACGACGACTCGATCCTCACCACGGGCCTGGAGGCCTGGAAGCGGGTCCAGGACGTCAACCTGACCTCCGTCTACCTCTGCTGCAAGGCCGCCCTGCCCTACATGCAGCGCCAGGGCCGCGGCTCCATCATCAACACCGCCTCCTTCGTCGCGATCATGGGCGCCGCCACCTCCCAGATCTCCTACACCGCCTCCAAGGGCGGCGTGCTCGCCATGTCCCGCGAACTCGGCGTGCAGTTCGCCCGCGAGGGCATCCGCGTCAACGCGCTCTGCCCGGGACCCGTCAACACCCCGCTCCTCCAGGAACTGTTCGCCAAGGACCCCGAGCGCGCTGCCCGTCGCCTCGTCCACATCCCGCTGGGCCGGTTCGCCGAACCCACCGAGATCGCCGCGGCCGTGGCCTTCCTCGCCAGCGACGACTCCTCCTTCATCAACGCCACCGACTTCCTCGTCGACGGCGGCATCGCCGGCGCGTACGTCACCCCCCTGTAGCCGACCCGCGGGCACGCGCCCTCCCCCTCGACCACCCCCCGACAGCCGGGCGTCGCACGACGCCCGGCTGTCGTGCTCCACCATCCGCGACGCCCCCGCAGGAAACAGGAGTGCCCACCCCCATGACCCGATCCGGTCCCGCGCGACGCCTTCGGGCCGTCGCGGCCGCCGCGGCGATGGCCGCCGGCTCCCTCGCCGCCACCGCGCCCGCCGCCCAGGCCGCCCACCCCGGCGGCCACTGCACCACCCCCGCGCTCGAAGCCGGCTGGTACGGGGACAACCAGGCCCGGCTCCAACGGCTCCTCGACACGTACGGCACCTGCGCCCCGTACCGACCGAACCGCGACAAGCCCGTCGCCGTCTTCGACTGGGACAACACGGTCGTCAAGAACGACGTCGGCGACGCCACCATGTTCTGGCTGCTGCGCAACGGCAAGATCCGCCGCCCCGCCGACGGCGGCTGGGCCGGCACCAGCCGCCACCTCACCCCGGCCGCCGCCGCGGCCCTGGCCGACGCCTGCGACCGGCTCGCCCGCCCCGGCGCCCCGCTGCCCACCGGCACCCCCGCCGGCGCCGACTGCGCCGACGAGGTCAACGCCGTCTACGGCACCGCCGCCACCCGGTCCGGCGCCGCCGCCTTCGCCGGCTGGGACCACCGCACGACCGAGCCCGGGTACGCCTGGCTGTCCCAGCTCACACGGGGCTGGACCGCCCGCGAGGTCCGCGGCTTCGCCGCCGCCGCACGGGCCGAGAACCTGGCCGCGCCCGTCGGCGCGAAACAGCGCGTCGGCACCACGACCGCCACCGGCTGGGTCCGCTACTACGACCAGCAGAAGGACCTCATCCGCGCCCTGCGGAAGGCCGGCTTCGACGTCTGGATCAGCTCGGCCTCGCCGCAGCCGGTCGTCGAGGTGTGGGCCCGGGGCGTCGGCATCGACGCCGACCACGTCATCGGCATCCGCAACACCACCACGCGCGACGGCCGTTACACCGCCCACCTCCAGGGCTGCGGCTCCGTCAAGGACGGCGCCGACACGATGATCACGTACATCGACGGCAAGCGGTGCTGGATCAACAAGGAGGTCTTCGGGGTACGGGGCGCCGCCGCCGAGAAGGTCCAACCGGCCGCCCGCCGCCAGGTCTTCGCCGCCGGCGACTCCGACACCGACATCTCGTTCCTGCGCGACGCCACCGCGCTGCGGCTCGTCCTCAACCGCAACAAGAACGAACTCATGTGCCGCGCCTACGACAACAGCGACGGCAAGTGGATCGTGAACCCGATGTTCATCGAGCCGAAGGGCCGCAAGGCCGGCCCGTACCCGTGCGCGACGACGGGTCACGTCGAGCGCGACGGCACCCCGGGCCCCGTCCGCCGCGGCGACACGAGCGTCATCCCCGACCAGCAGGACACCGTGTACTGATCGGCCCGGCTCGCCGCGACGGCCTAGAGGAACGTGCGGCCCTCGCCCCGGTACGTCGGGGCGGTGGCCGTCACCCGATCACCCTCGACGAGGTGCAACGTGTCGAAGCGCTCGCACAGTTCGCCCGCCTTCGCGTGCCGGAACCACACCCGGTCGCCGATCAGCAGATCGTCGGCCGGGCCGCCGAGCAGCGGCGTCTGGACCTCGCCGGCGCCCTCCTGCGGGTCGTAACGCAGGCCCGCGGGGAGGTACGGCACGGGCAGCCGGTCCGGGCCGGGCGCACCCGAGGCCGGATACCCGCCGCCGAGCACGGTCACGACCCCCACGCCGGGCCGGCGGACCACGGGCTGGGCGAACAGGGCGGCCGGCCGCCCCCGGAAGGACGTGTAATTGTCGAACAGCCGCGGCACGTAGAGCCCCGAACCGGCGGCGATCTCCGTGACCGCGTCCTCGGCGGCGGTCTGCTGCACGCTGCCGGTGCCGCCCCCGTTGACGAACTCCAGGTCGGGCACCACCGCACGGACGGCCCGTACCGTCTCGGCGCGACGGGCCGCCAACTCCCTGCGAGCCGCGCCCTGCATCAGGCGGATCGCCCGGGACCGCAGCGGGCGCCCGGCCAACGAGTCGCCGACACCGGCGACATGACCCTCGTAGCCCATCAGCCCCACGACCCGGAACCCCGCACGGGCCGAGACCGCGCGGGCCAGGTCCGCGAGCTGCCGCGGCTCGCGCAGCGGCGAACGGCGGGCGCCCACCCGGACCCTGCCGCCGAGGAGGTGCAGCGCGGTGTCCAACTCCAGACAGACCCGGATCTCCTGGGAACCCCCGTCCCTGGCCCGGTCGATGAGTTCCACCTGGGCGAGGTCGTCCACCATCACGGTGATCGCCCCGGCCAGTTTGGGGTCGTCCGCGAGTTCCGCGAAACCGGCGAGGTCGGCGGAGGGATAGGCGAGGAGCACGTCCTCGAACCCGGAACGGGCCAGCCAGATGCTCTCGGCGAGGGTGTACGACATGATCCCCTCGAACCCGGGTCGGGCCAGCACCCGTTCGAGCAGCACACGACACCGGACGGACTTGCTGGCCACCCGGATCGGCTTGCCGGCCGCACGGCGGACGAGGTCGTCGGCGTTGGCGTCGAACGCGGCCAGATCCACGATGGCCAGCGGCGCGTCGAGGTGGGCGGTGGCCTTGTCGTACCGGGCACGGTCGGAAGTCATGGCGGCAGCCTGCCATGCCCGTGTACCGGTGGGTAGGGGGTGCGTGTCACCACCCCGCGCGGCCGAGAACGACCACCATTCGGCCGTGACCCCGGCTTCCCCGCCCGGGACGCGGCCCCGACGAGCGGGTCGGCCGCCCTCCGGCGACCCGGGGTCGACCGCGCACCCCTTCCACCCCCCTGCCGGGGCCCCCGTACAGTACGGGGAAGGCCGCAGCGTAAGAACGGGGGCGGAGCAGCCGGATGACGACGTCCACACCGCAATCGCCGGTCCTGGCCGAGACCGACCCGCCCCCGCGCCGGCGCCCCGCACGCGTTACGGCCGCCGTCCTCTTCGGGGTGTTGGGAACCGGCCTCGTCGGCGGAGCCGCGTTCACCGCCTGGATCGAACACCGGGAAGCACAACGCCCCGTGGCCCCCGACGCCGCCTACCGCAAAGCGGCCACGCTCTGGCGCGACGCCCCCGTCGACCGCCTCTTCCCGCCCTCCCTCGACGGCCGCGACAAGGGCCCCGACGGCGCCGACCGGGCCTGGACCCGGATCGCGCTCGCCCCCGACGCCGACTGCCCCGCCGCCCTCGACGCCACCTGGCGCGCGACCCTGGCCGACACCGGCTGCACCCGCGTGCTCCGCGCCACCTACATCGACTCCACCCGCAGCTCCCTGATCGCCGTCGGTCTGGTCTTCACCACCGCGGACTCCACCACGATGGCCGGCTTCCGCGACCGGATGACCCTCCCCTCCGCCTTCGGGTTCTCCGACTCCCGGCGCGCCGCCTGGACGGCCACCCCGATCGCGGGCGCCCCCGCGATCGTCTACACCGTCTCCGCGTTCGCCGACGGCCGCGCACCCGACGCCCCCCGGCCCGCCGAGGAGGCCGTCCGGCAGGACGCGACCGGCGTCGTGGCCGAGTCCGGCCTCGGCCACGACGCCAAGGCCGTCGCGTCGGAGGTGGGACGCGCGGTCACCGCCCTGGCCGCCCCGCCCGCGTCACCCGCCCCGGACCGGAAGGCCCGACCGTGAGCGTCCCGCTCCTGAGCCGCCCGGGCGTGAGTCGCTCCCGCGCCGCCGCCGCACTCGCCCTCGCCGTCCTCCTCGCCGGAGCCGGCGCGCACCCCGCCTCCGCCGACGCCATCCGGGACCGCCAGTGGGGCCTGCTGGCCCTGCGCGCGGAGGAGGCGTGGGGAACCACCCAGGGCGACGGGGTCACGGTCGCCGTCCTCGACACCGGCGTGGACGCCACCCACCCCGACCTCGCCGGCCAAGTGCTCGCCGGCACCGACCTCGTCGGCATGGGCGCCGGCCGCGGCGACCGCGCCTGGGCCCGGCACGGCACCGCGATGGCGAGCATCATCGCCGGACGCGGCCACGGCCCCAGCCGCGGCCAAGGCATCCTCGGCATCGCCCCGCAGGCCAGGATCCTGCCGGTACGGGTGATCCTGGAAGAGGCCGACCCGGGCCGGGCGAAGGCCCGCGGAAGCAAGTCCGGGGCCCTCGCCGAGGGCATCCGCTGGGCCGCCGACCACGGCGCCGACGTCATCAACCTCTCGCTCGGCGACGACAGCGAGTCCGCCCACCACGAGGGCGCCGAGGACGAGGCGGTCCGGTACGCGCTCGGCAAGGGTGTGGTCGTCGTCGCCTCCGCGGGCAACGGCGGCGAGCGCGGCGACCCCACCTCCTACCCGGCCGCCTACCCGGGGGTCATCGCCGTCACCGCCGTCGACCGCGAGGGCCGCAAGGCCGACTTCTCCACCCGCCACTGGTACGCGACCGTCAGCGCCCCCGGCGTGGACGTGGTCATCGCGGACCCCGACCGCTCCTACTACGAGGCGTGGGGCACCAGCGCCGCGGCCGCCTTCGTCTCCGGCACCGTGGCCCTCGTCAAGGCCGCGCACCCGGACCTGTCCCCGGCGCAGATCAAGAAACTGCTGGAGGACACCGCCTCCGACGCCCCGGCCGGGGGCCGCGACGACGCCAGGGGCCACGGCACGGTCGACGCGGTCGCCGCCCTCCAGGCCGCGGACGGGCTCCGCCCCGAAGCGCCGCTGCCCACCCCCGTCCCGGCCGGCCGGGAGTACTTCGGCCCCGGCCCCGAACCCGTCCGCCCGCCGCAACGCTCGCCGCGCCTGGGGCCCCCGGCGGCCGCGGCCGCGGGTGTGGCGCTGCTCGCACTGGCCGGCGTACTGGCCCGGCGCCCGAGGGTTTCCCGGCGGGATAGGGTCGGTTGATTGTGGCGAACAAGAACATTCCCGACCCCGGTTTCTCCGACGACGACGGCTCGGCCGATCCCGTCCTGAGTTCGGCCCTGGCCGCCTGGTCCCAGGACAAGGCGCTCGAACCGGAGGTGTTGGCCGCCCTCAAGGGCGCCCGCCTGCTGGTCCCCGTGGTCGCGGTCCTCGGCGAGGTGGAGACCGACCCGGAGACCGGGCTCAAGCGGGAGAAGACCAGCGACATGGCCGTCCCCACCCTCACGGCGGGGGACCGGCGTGCGCTGCCCGCCTTCACCTCGATCGCCTCGCTGGCGCTCTGGGACCCGACGGCCCGCCCGGTCGCGGTGCCGCTGCACCAGGCCCTGGCCGCGGCGGCCCACGAGAAGGCCGACACGATCGTCCTCGACCTGGCCGGGCCGGTGACCTATCAGCTGACCGGCCCGGCGCTGCTCGCCCTCGCGGAGGGCCGCACGGGTACGAGCCCGGTCGACGACCCCGCCGTGCGCGAGGCCGTACGGGCGGCCGTGGCCGCCGAGCCCGCCGTGCTCCGGGCCCACCTGGTCGCGGGGCGGGGCGACGCCGACGGGACGCTCGCGATCGTGCCCGCCGCCGACGCGCAGCCGGCCGCGACCGCGCGCCGGGTGGCGGAGGCCATCGCCGCCGACGAGACCCTGCGCGGCCGGCTGGTGCGCGGGCTGGACCTGGCACTCCTGCCGCCCGACGCGCCGGCCCCGCCCGGCGAGCCGCTGTACGTCCGCTGAGACGCGAACGGCGCCGGGCCCCTCGGAATCATCCGAGGGGCCCGGCGCCGTTCGCGTCCGGGGCGGGACGCGGCATGCGTCCCGGTCAGGAGAAGACGGGACCGGTGAACTTCTCGCCCGGCCCCTGACCCGGCTCGTCCGGCACCAGGGAGGCCTCGCGGAAGGCCAGCTGGAGCGACTTCAGGCCGTCGCGCAGCGGAGCCGCGTGGAAGGAGCTGATCTCGGTGGCGCTCGCGGTGACCAGTCCGGCCAGGGCGGTGATCAGCTTGCGGGCCTCGTCGAGGTCCTTGTGCTCGGAATCCGGCTTGTCCAGGCCCAGGTTGACCGCCGCGGCGCTCAGCAGGTGCACGGCCACCGTGGTGATCACCTCGACGGCGGGCACGTCCGCGATGTCGCGGGTCATGGCGTCGTAGTCGGGGGCGTGGTCGGCGTCGGTGGCGGGAGTGGGGGTCGCGTCAGTCATGTCCCACACGATAAGCCGGGCCGGGCGGCCCGCCGACCGGTGCTCGGGGTGAGCGGGTCCGGCGCACGGTGCTATATTGGGCTGACGACCGGCCGGAGACGTATGTCCCCGGCCCACAAGTGGAGGCTCCGATCTCCCACCTGACCGCCCTCCGGGGTGGCGGGTCACCGGTCAGGCGGTATCCATCGTTCCGTACGGACGATGGAAAGCTGCCCGAGTTGCGCCCCGCGTTCGCATGCGGCGGTGCTCCGGTCTTTTGGAGCCCCTGCCTGTGCCCGGCGGGGCTTTTTTCATTCCCCGCCGCGGTTGGTCTGACGACAATATCGTCAGCGGCTGTCTGCCAGGCAGTCGTGTGGTGCTACCGAGGAGGATCCATCAGCACCGAGCCCCGCATCAACGACCGGATTCGCGTTCCCGAGGTACGACTCGTCGGTCCGAGCGGCGAGCAGGTCGGCATCGTGCCGCTTGCGAAGGCGCTTGAGCTCGCGCAGGAGTACGACCTCGACCTGGTCGAGGTCGCGGCGTCCGCACGCCCGCCGGTCTGCAAGCTCATGGACTACGGCAAGTTCAAGTACGAGTCGGCCATGAAGGCCCGTGAGGCGCGCAAGAACCAGGCGCACACGGTCATCAAGGAAATGAAGCTCCGGCCGAAGATCGACCCGCACGACTATGACACCAAGAAGGGTCACGTCGTTCGGTTCCTCAAGCAGGGCGACAAGGTCAAGATCACGATCATGTTCCGTGGTCGCGAGCAGTCCCGACCGGAACTCGGTTACCGACTGCTGCAGCGCCTCGCCTCGGACGTCGAGGACCTCGGGTTCATCGAGTCGAACCCGAAGCAGGACGGCCGAAACATGATCATGGTTCTCGGTCCGCACAAGAAGAAGACCGAGGCGATGGCCGAAGCCCGCGAGGCGCAGGCCGCCCGCAAGGCCGAGCGCCAGGGTGTCGCCCTCACCGACGACGAGGCTCCTTCCGAGGACGTCGTCGAGGTGACGGAGGACGCCGACGACACGGTCGCCTCCGCCGAGGCAGCCTCCGACGAGGCGGACACCTCTCACGAGGCACCTGCCGAGGCCTGATTCCGGGGCAGCCCGTCTCGGATCACCGACACAACATGACGCTCCCGTGAGCCGGTCCCGAAAAGGGCCGGTGGGGGCGCCACCGACGAGGAGATAACGGCGCTATGCCGAAGAACAAGACGCACAGCGGTTCCAAGAAGCGCTTCAAGATCACCGGCTCCGGCAAGGTGCTCCGTGAGCGCGCCGGCAAGCGCCACCTGCTCGAGCACAAGTCGTCCCGTGTCACCCGCCGCCTGACCGGCACCGCGGAGATGGCTCCCGGCGACGCCGCGAAGATCAAGAAGCTTCTCGGCAAGTGACGCTCGCCGCTCCCACCACGGGAGCGGGACGTCAAGACCGGGACCCCATCGAATTCGGGTCGTGTGAAGACAACCACGGCCCCGCTACAAGGAGTTAAAAAGTGGCACGCGTCAAGCGGGCAGTAAACGCCCACAAGAAGCGCCGGGCGATCCTCGAGGCGGCCTCCGGCTACCGCGGTCAGCGTTCGCGCCTGTACCGCAAGGCCAAGGAGCAGGTCACCCACTCGCTGGTCTACAACTTCAACGACCGCAAGAAGCGCAAGGGCGACTTCCGTCAGCTGTGGATCCAGCGCATCAACGCCGCTGCCCGCCAGAACGGCATGACGTACAACCGCCTCATCCAGGGTCTGAAGGCCGCCAACATCGAGGTGGACCGCAAGATCCTCGCGGAGCTGGCCGTCAACGACGCCAACGCGTTCGCCGCGCTCGTCGAGGTCGCGCAGAAGGCGCTTCCGGCCGACGTCAACGCCCCGAAGGCCGCTGCCTAAGGCGTAGCCGGCCGCATCACGCGACCGGCACCCACGGACCCGCAGGCTCCACGCCTGCGGGTCCGTGTGCTTTCGCCCCGCACCGCCGGGGCGGGACCTCGCACCCCGCCACCACGTTGGCTCCCGCGACCCGCCGGGCTCCGTCCGTCGGCGAACCCCGCGGAGCCACGCTCCGGACCCCGAGAGAGAACCGCAGACACATGGGCACCCCCGAGCTGATCTCCCCCCGATCCACCCGGGTGGCCGCCGCCAGGCGCCTGGCGCGGCGCAACTTCCGCACCAAGGAGCGCCGGTTCATCGCCGAGGGCCCGCAGGCGGTCCGAGAGGCCGTCGAGCACCGCGGCCCCCAGGGCGCGTCGACCCTGATCGAGCTGTTCGCCACCGTCGAGGCGGCCGAACGCTACGCCGACATCGTCGAGGCCGCGCTCCTGGCCGGGGCGCGCGTGCACTACGCCGACGACGAGGTGCTCGCGGAGGTCTCGCAGACCGTCACCCCGCAGGGCCTGGTCGGCGTCTGCCACTTCCTGGACTCGCCCTTCGAGGACATCCTCAAGGCCGGCCCGAAGCTCGTCGCCGTCCTCGCCCACGTCCGCGACCCCGGGAACGCCGGCACCGTGCTGCGCTGCGCGGACGCCGCCGGAGCCGACGCCGTGGTGCTGACCGACGCCTCCGTGGACCTGTACAACCCGAAGTCCGTACGGGCCTCGGTCGGCTCCCTCTTCCACCTCCCGGTCGCGGTCGGCGTGCCGGTGGAGCAGGCCGTCGAAGGGCTGCGGGCCGCGGGCGTACGGATCCTCGCCGCCGACGGAGCAGGCGAGGACGACCTCGACGCCGAACTCGACGCGGGCACCATGGGCGGTCCCTCGGCCTGGGTGTTCGGCAACGAGGCCTGGGGCCTGCCGGAGGAGACCAGGGCCCTGGCGGACGCCGTCGTCAGGGTCCCGATCCACGGCAAGGCCGAGAGCCTGAACCTCGCCACGGCCGCCGCCGTGTGCCTCTACGCCTCCGCGCGTGCACAGCGGGCGCCCGGAGGGTGCCGCTCCGTGACCCCCAGCTAGTAATGTGGCGGCCCGGGGGGCCCACTGCGCTACTCGGAGATGTGGGGTACGGGGACATGAGCGTCGGTACGAACAGCACGCCGGCGGCCGCCGAGGCGGCCGGACCGCCGCCCCCGGCCGTGCCCGCCCGGGCCGCCCGGGGCGTGCCCACGCAGGCCACGCCCGCCCGCGCCGCCGACCGGCAGCAACCACCCGTGTCGGAGTTCGCCGCTCTCGCGGTCGACCCGGACGACCTGCCCGACGGCCTGGTCGTCGCCGACCACACGGGCCGCGTCATCTGCTTCAACTCCGCCGCCGCCCGCATCACCGCCCTCCCGGCGGGCGGGGCGATCGGGGCGCGGATCGACCGCGCGCTGCCGCTGGAGGACCTCGAAGGCCGCCGCTGGTGGGCGCTGACCGACCCGTACGGAGGCCTGGCCACCCGGCGCGGCCAGCCCGAGCGGAACCTCCTCCTCCCCGGCGGGCGGGAGGTCCTGGTCTCCGCGCGCTACGTGCGCACCCACCCCACCGGCCCGCTCACCCGCCTGGTGGTCACCCTGCGCGGAACCGAGGCCAGGCGGCGCACCGAACGCAGCCACGCCGAACTGATCGCGACCGTCGCGCACGAGCTCAGGTCGCCGCTCACCTCCGTGAAGGGGTTCACGGCGACCCTGCTCGCCAAGTGGGAGCGGTTCACCGACGACCAGAAGCGGCTGATGCTGGAGACCGTCGACGCCGACGCGAACCGCGTCACCCGCCTCATCGCCGAACTCCTCGACATCTCCCGGATCGACTCCGGCCGGCTGGAGGTCCGCCGGCAGCCCGTGGACGTCGCCACCGCCGTCGGCCGGCACGTCCAGGCGCTCACCGCGAACGGCCAGGCCCCCGAGCGGTTCTTCGTACGCGTCAGCCGTCCCCTGCCCGATCTCTGGGCAGACCCGGACAAGATCGACCAGATCCTCGGCAACCTCCTCGAAAATGCGGTGCGCCACGGCGAGGGAACCGTCACCATCGACGTGTCGCCGACCACCTTCGCGAACGCCGCGGGGAAGACCGAGAAGGGAACCGCCGTCACCGTGACCGACGAAGGCCCCGGGATCCCCGAAGAGTCGATGGGACGCGTCTTCACCCGCTTCTGGCGCGGCAGCAAGCGCGGAGGCACCGGGCTGGGCCTGTACATCGTCAAGGGCATCGTGGAGGCCCACGGCGGGACCATCACGGTCGGCCGCGGTCCCGACGGCGGCGCCGAGTTCCGATTTATCCTGCCCGTCGCCGCCCCGGCCTATCTCACGCAGTAACCCTGCGGAGGGTCTCGCCAGGCGGCCCACGGGCTCCTTCACCCCCGGCGACCTTTAGACTCGACCTTTGGCACCTTTGTGTCCTTGTGCAGAAACGGGTCGGTCGAGACTGTCGAGCGGGTCGCGCGGGGATCCACCAGCCAGCCATCGGAAGTACGGGAAGAGATGTCGGCACCGAACAAGTCGTACGACCCTGTCGAGGTCGAGGCACTGAAACCGGAAGAGATCGAGCGCATGCGGGACGAGGCGCTCGCCGCCTTCGCGTCCGCCGGCGACCTCGACGAACTTCGCGAGGCGAAGACCGCGCACATGGGCGACCGCTCGCCCCTGGCGCTCGCCAACCGCGAGATCGGCGCCCTGCCGCCCCAGGCCAAGGCCGAGGCGGGCAAGCGCGTCGGGCAGGCCCGCGGCGCCGTGAACAAGGCCTTCGGGGCCCGCACGGTCGCGCTGGAGGCCGAGCGCGACGAGCGGGTGCTGGTCGAGGAGGCCGTGGACGTCACGCTGCCCCACGACCGGATCCCGGCCGGCGCCCGGCACCCCCTGACCACGCTGATGGACCGCATCGCGGACATCTTCACGGCCATGGGGTACGAGGTCGCGGAAGGGCCCGAGGTCGAGGCGGAGTGGTTCAACTTCGACGCCCTCAACTTCACCCCCGACCACCCCGCGCGCCAGATGCAGGACACCTTCTTCGTCCAGGGGCCCGAGGGCACCGAGGGCGACGAGTCCGGTGTCGTGCTGCGCACCCACACCTCCCCGGTGCAGGCGCGCTCGCTGCTGGAGCGCAAGCCCCCCGTCTACATCGTCTGCCCGGGCCGGGTGTACCGCACCGACGAGCTCGACGCGACGCACACGCCCGTCTTCCACCAGGTCGAGCTGCTCGCCGTGGACGAGGGCCTGACCATGGCGGACCTCAAGGGCACCATGGACCACATGGTCCAGGAGCTGTTCGGCGAGGGCACCACCACGCGCCTGCGCCCGCACTTCTTCCCGTTCACCGAGCCGTCCGCCGAGATGGACATGCAGTGCTACGTGTGTCGCGGCGCGTCGGTGGGCAACCCCGACCGCCCGTGCCGCACCTGCTCCAGCGAGGGCTGGATCGAGCTCGGCGGCTGCGGCATGGTCAACCCCAAGGTGCTCGTCGCCTGTGGTGTGGACCCGGAGAAGTACAGCGGCTTCGCCTTCGGATTCGGCATCGAGCGGATGCTGATGTTCCGTCACAACGTGGAAGACATGCGAGACATGGTCGAGGGTGACGTCCGTTTCACCCGGCCGTTCGGGAGTGAGATCTGATGCGCGTCCCGCTTTCCTGGCTGCGGGAGTACGTAGACCTCCCCGCAGGTGAGACCGGCCGCGACGTGGCCGCCAAGCTCGTCGACGCCGGCCTCGAGGTCGAGACCGTCGAGCAGCTCGGCGCCGGGCTCAAGGGCCCCCTCGTCGTCGGTCAGGTCCTGACCATCGAGGAGCTGGAGGGCTTCCGCAAGCCCATCCGCTTCTGCACGGTCGACGTCGGTCAGGCCAACGGCACCGGCGAGCCGCAGGAGATCGTCTGCGGCGCCCGGAACTTCGCCGTCGGCGACAAGGTCGTCGTGGTCCTGCCCGGCGCGGTGCTGCCCGGAGACTTCGCGATCGCCTCGCGCAAGACGTACGGCAAGACCTCGCACGGCATGATCTGCTCCGGCGACGAGCTGGGCATGGGCGACGACGGCACGCACGGCATCATCGTGCTGCCGCACGAGCACGAGGTCGGCACCGACGCGATCGAGCTGCTCCAGCTCGTCGACGAGGTCCTCGACATCGACATCACCCCGGACCGCGGCTACTGCATGTCGATGCGCGGTGTGGCCCGCGAGGCCGCCACCGCCTACGGCCTGCCGCTGCGCGACCCGGCGCTGCTCGACGTACCCGCGCCGAACTCGTACGGCTACCTCGTCAAGATCGACGACCCGGCCGGCTGCGACCGCTTCACCGCGCGCACCGTGACCGGTCTCGACCCCGAGGCGCGCTCCCCGATCTGGCTCAGCCGCCGCCTGCAGAAGGCGGGCATGCGCCCGATCTCGCTCGCCGTCGACATCACCAACTACGTGATGCTCGAACTCGGTCAGCCGCTGCACGCCTACGACCGCTCGCGCATCGACGGCGCCATCGGTGTCCGCCGTGCCGAGCAGGGCGAGAAGTTCACCACCCTCGACGGGGTCAAGCGCACGCTCGACGCCGAGGACCTGGTGATCACCGACAACAGCGGCCCGATCGGGCTCGCGGGTGTCATGGGCGGCGCCAACACCGAGATCGCCGACTCCGTCACCGACCCCGAGACCGGCCGGGTCACGGGCACCACCGACGTGGTCATCGAGGCGGCGCACTTCGACGCCGTGTCGATCTCGCGCACCGCACGCCGCCTCAAGCTGTCCTCCGAGGCCTCCAAGCGCTTCGAGCGCGGCGTGGACCCGCAGGCCGCCGCCGCGGCCGCGCAGCGCACCGTGGACCTGCTCGTGCTGGTCGCCGGCGGCACCGCCGAGGCCGGCGTCACCGACCTCATCGCCCCGGGTGCCCCGCGCACCATCGCCATGCGCGCCGACCACCCGGACCGGGTCGCGGGCATGGACTACGGTCGCGAGACCGTCGTCCGCCGCCTCCAGGAGATCGGCTGCGACGTCTACGGGCAGGACGAGCTCGTCGTCACCGTCCCGTCGTGGCGCCCCGACCTCGCCGAGCCCAACGACCTCGCCGAAGAGGTCATCCGGCTGGAGGGCTACGGCAACCTGCCGTCGACCCTGCCGCAGGTGCCCTCCGGTCGCGGTCTGACCGCCCGGCAGCAGCTGCACCGCCGGGTGGGCCGCGCGCTGGCCGGCGCGGGCTACGTCGAGGTGCTCAGCTACCCGTTCCTGGGCGAGGGCGTCTTCGACCAGCTCCAGCTGGCCGCGGACGACTCCGCCCGCCGGGTCGTCAAGCTCGTCAACCCGATCTCCGACGAGGAGCCGGCGCTGCGCACCACGCTGCTGCCGGGTCTGCTGAACGCGCTGCGGCGCAACGACAGCCGGGGCAGCCACGACCTGGCGCTCTTCGAGACCGGTTCGGTCTTCCTCGCCGGCCCGCAGCCGGGCGTCGCCGTACGACTGCCCGTCGACCGGCGTCCCACGGACGAGGAGATCGCCACCCTCGACGCGGCCCTTCCGGCCCAGCCGCGGTACGCCGCGGTCGTGCTGGCCGGAGCGCGCGAGCAGGCCGGCTGGTGGGGCAAGGGCTACCCGGCCGGCTGGGCCGACGCCGTCCAGGCGGCGCGCTCGCTGGCCGTCGAGGCCGGCGCCGAACTCACCGTGCGCCAGGGCCGGTACGGGCCCTGGCACCCGGGCCGGTGCGCCGAGCTGCTCGTCACCCTCGACGGGGTGGAGACGGTCATCGGCCACGCCGGTGAGCTGCACCCGCGCGTGGTCAAGGCGATGGGCCTCCCGGCCCGCACCAGCGCCATGGAACTCGACCTGGACCGCCTCGCGGCGGCCGGCGGCGAGGCCCTGCGGGCGCCCCGGATCTCCTCCTTCCCGGTGGCGACCCAGGACGTGGCGCTGATCGTGGACACCGCGGTACCCGCCGCGGCGGTCGAGGACGCGCTGCGCAGCGGAGCGGGCGAACTGCTGGAGTCCCTGCGGCTGTTCGACGTGTTCACCGGTGAGCAGGTGGGCGAGGGCAAGAAGTCCCTCGCGTACGCGCTGCGCTTCCGGGCGACCGACCGCACGCTGACGGCCGAGGAGTCCACGGCCGCGCGCGACGCGGCGGTGGCCCTGGCCGGCGAGCGGACGGGCGCGGTGCTGCGGGGCGTGTGACCGCACCGCCGACACAGGCCTGCCGAGGGGCGCATCCGGATCACCGGATGCGCCCCTCGGTCGTTCGGTACAGGGGGTGGAAGCGCTGTGGGGTGCGCCGGCCGCACGCACCGGACCCGGTGGATGGGCCCGGTGCGCGTTCGGCCCGGTTCCGGCGGTTCCCGGCGACCAACCGGGCTCCGGCGGAACCGTGGCGCGCCGCCCGTCCTGCCGTGGAGTGTCGGGCAGACAACAGAACGGGCGGCGCGGTGCCGGGTCGTCGCACTGTACGAGGGGGAGCCGACGACCCGAGCGGCCTCTTCACGAGGCCCTTAAGTGAAGCGCTCCGGGGCGCCTTCGCGGCAGGGT
Organism: Streptomyces sp. NBC_00513; assembly: GCF_041431415.1. Taxonomy (GTDB): domain Bacteria; phylum Actinomycetota; class Actinomycetes; order Streptomycetales; family Streptomycetaceae; genus Streptomyces. The sequence goes on along the minus strand of NZ_CP107845.1, from coordinate 1,866,204 downwards.
GCGTATCGCATTTATGCGCGTACTCGTTTCACACCCCGTGTGAACCGCGCACCCATTAGCCTGATGCGGACGAGCCCTTGGAGGGCCCCCATGCAGCCCAATGCCCTGCTCGACGCCCTCCTCGCAGAGGCGGGCATGTCCCACGCCGGACTCGCCGCGCACGTCAACCAGGCGGGCCGCGGCCTCGGACTCGCGCTGCGCTACGAACACACCGCCGTCTCCCGCTGGTTGAAGGGGCAGCGACCGCGCGGCCAGGTGCCCGTGCTGATCTGCGAGGTGCTCGGCGGGCGGCTGCGCAGGCCCGTCACGCTCGACGACGCCGGGCTCGGCGCCGGAGGTCGGCCCGCGCCCCACGCGACCCCGCTGAACGGGTTCGTGGACCGGGCCGCCGCCCTGTGGCGCGCCGACGAACAGGGCCGCTCCCCGTTGCGGTCCGACGAGGCGGTCACCGGCACCTCGGCCGTCATGCCGGTCTGGGAGTGGGAGAACCCGCCCGAGGACTGCGACGTGTCCCGGGACGGCCCGCTGCGGATCGGGCCCGAGCACATCGAGGTCCTCAGGGCCGCCCGCGCGCACTACGAGTTGATGTACCGCAGGGCCGGCGGGATGGCCACCCGCGCACGGATCGTCCGCTTCCTGGGCAACGAGACCGCGCCCATGCTGCGCGGAAGCTACCCCGACGCGCTGGGCCGACAACTGCACCGGGCCACCGGCTCGTTGGTGGCGGTCGCGGGCATCTGCGCGTACGACTCGGACGCCCACGGGGCGGCCCAGCGGTACTTCCACCAGGCCCTGCGGATGGCGAAGGCCAGCGGGGACCGGGGGCTCGGGGCGTACGTGATCGCGCTGCTCGTCAACCAGTCGCTGTACCTGGGGGACCACCGGCAGGCCGTGGCGTTCGCCGAGGCCGCGCTGCGGGCCGCCGGCCGGCACACCACCCCGGCGCTGGCCGCCGACCTGCACGCGATGCAGGCCAAGGCGTACGCCCGACTCGGCGACGGGGCGGCCGCGTTGGCGTGCATCCGGCAGGCGGAGGCGGAGGCGGAGCGGATCCGACCCGGTACCGAGCCGGCGGAGACGGGATACGTGCAGCCCGGGCTGGTCAACGTTCAGGTGGCGGAGGCGCTGCTCGCCCTCGGCGACCTGGAGGCGGCCCACACCCAGGCGGAGGCGGCCGTCGGGACGCCCGCGCACGACCGCGGGCGGGTCCATCGGCTGGCGATCCTGTGCGAGGTGCAGTTGCGGCAGGGGGAGCCGGACCGGGCGGTGCCGGCGGCGGTGGAGATGGCCGAGCGGGTCCGGGGCATGGAGTCGCAACGGCTGCGGGATCGGCTGAGGGCGGTCAGGGAGAGGCTCCTGACCAGCGGTTGTGCCAGCGCGGAGGAGACCGCCCGGCTCATCGACGGGGCGCTGCGCGTTCCCCTGTAAGGGGTCGGACTGCTGCCATGTTGCCACCGACGATTCGGAAGGTGGCACAACCGTGCAGTGGATGAACCTGAGTGAGCAGACCGTGTACAAGAACCGCTGGTTCGATGTGAACCTCGCGGATGTGGAACTCCCCGACGGCCAGCACCTGGACCACTTCGTGATCCGGCTGCGTCCGGTGGCGGTCGCCACCGCCGTCAACGCGGCCAACGAGGTGCTGCTGCTGTGGCGGCACCGTTTCATCACCGACAGCTGGGGTTGGGAACTGCCCGCCGGCGTGGTCGAGGACGGCGAGGACGTGGCCGTCGCGGCCGCCCGGGAGATGGAGGAGGAGTCGGGTTGGCGGCCCGGCCCGCTCCACCACCTGATGACCGTGGAGCCCTCCAACGGGCTGACCGACGCCCGCCACCACCTCTACTGGGCGGACGGGGCCACGTACATCGGTCACCCCGAGGACGACTTCGAGTCCTCGCGCCGCGAGTGGGTCCCGCTGAAGCTGGTGCCGGACATGATCGCGCGCGGCGAGATCCCGGCCGCCAACATGGCGGCCGGGTTGCTGCTCCTGCACCATCTGCGGCTGGGCTAGTCGATCTCTTTCGGCCCGCCCCGGACGATCAGGCGTACGGGTAGAAGCCCGAACCCGTCTTGCGGCCGAGGCGGCCCGCGTCGACCATGCGCTGGAGCAGCGGGGGAGCGGCGTACAGCGGCTCCTTGAACTCCGCGTACATCGAGTCCGCCACCGAGGCCACCGTGTCCAGGCCGATCAGGTCCGCGAGCTTCAACGGACCCATCGGGTGGGCGCAGCCCAGCTCCATGCCGTTGTCGATGTCCTCGCGGCTCGCGATGCCGGACTCGAACATCCGGATCGCCGACAGCAGGTACGGGATGAGCAGCGCGTTGACCACGAAACCGGATCGGTCCTGGGCGCGGATCGCGTGCTTGCCGAGCACGTCCCGCACCAGGGCCTCGGCCCGCTTGATGGTCTCCTCGCCCGTGGTCAGCGCCGGGATCAGCTCGACGAGCTGCTGCACCGGGGCCGGGTTGAAGAAGTGGATGCCGATGACCTGGTCGGGCCGCGAGGTGGCGACGGCCAGCTTGACCAGCGGGATCGAGGAGGTGTTGGAGGCGAGGATCGCGTCCGGGCGGGTGATCACCTGGTCGAGGACCTGGAAGATCTCCGTCTTGACCTGCTCGTTCTCGACGACGGCCTCGATGACGAGGTCGCGGTCGGCGAACTCGCCGAGGTCGGTGGTGAAGGTGAGGCGGGCCAGGGTGGCGTCCCGCTCCTCCTCGCTGATCTTGCCGCGTTCGGCGGCCTTCATCAGGGAGTTGTGCAGCCGGGTGCGCCCGATCTCCAGGGCCTCGCCGGTGGTCTCGGCGACCATCACCTCAAGACCGCTGCGGGCGCACACCTCCGCGATGCCAGCGCCCATCTGGCCACAGCCCACCACGCCGACGCGTGCGATGTCGGTCGGGAGGGTAGAGAGGTCCGTCACATCGTGCCTTTCGCTGCTCATCCATCGCGGGTCCCCCGTACTGGGCAGTGGTAACTGCGTTCCGGCGCCCGCCACGCCCCCCGACGTTACCCCCGACCTTGCCCCGGCCGGCGGGCCGGGGCGGGCATGCTGGGCGCACGCAACGCATTGTCACGGAACGGAACGGAGTCGTCACATGACGTACATCGGGCGGCGGGGACTGCTGGCGGCGGGCGCGGGGCTACTGGCCTCGGCCACGGGGGCGGGACCCGCCGGGGCGGCGGGCAGGACACGACCCGAGGAGCGAAGGCCGGTGCCGACGGGGGCGCCCGCCTCCGAACTCCGGGGGATGTGGATCGCCTCCGTACAGAACGTCGACTGGCCCTCGGAGACGGGGCTCTCCGCCGCCGCGCAGCGCACGGAACTCCTCGCGCTCCTCGACACCGCCGTCGAGCGCCGGCTCAACGCGGTGGTCCTCCAGGTCCGGCCCACCGCCGACGCGATGTGGCCCTCCGCGCTGGAGCCCTGGTCCCAATGGCTGACCGGGACCCAGGGGGTCGACCCCGGCTGGGACCCGCTGGGCACGGCGGTCACCGAGGCCCACGCGCGGGGGCTGGAACTGCACGCCTGGTTCAACCCGTACCGGGTGGCCAACCACACCGACCCGACCCGGCTCGCCCCCGCGCACCCGGCGCGCCGCAACCCCGGCTGGACGGTCCCGTACGGCGGCAAGCTGTACTACAACCCGGGACTGCCCGAGGTGCGGGCCTTCGTGCAGCGGGCCATGCTCGACGCGGTCGCCCGCTACCCGGTCGACGCCGTGCACTGGGACGACTACTTCTACCCGTACCCCGTGGACGGCGTGGACTTCGACGACGACGAGGCCTTCGAGGAGTACGGCGGCTCCTTCGCCTCCCTCGCCGACTGGCGGCGGCACAACACCGACACCCTGGTGAAGGAGATGTCCGAGCAGCTCCGCACGGTCCGCCCGGGGACGAGGTTCGGCATCAGCCCGTTCGCGGTCTGGCGCAACGAGGAGTCCGACCCGCTCGGCTCCCCGACCCGGGCGGGCATCGGCACGTACGACGATCTGTACGCGGACACCCGCAAGTGGGTCAAGGAACGCTGGATCGACTACATCGCGCCGCAGGTCTACTGGCAGATCGGCCACCCCACCGCCGACTACGCCTCACTCGTGCCGTGGTGGGCGCGCACCGTCGAGGGCACGGGCGTGGACCTGTACGTGGGGGAGGCGCTCTACCGCTGCGACGCCGCGAGCCCCACCGCCGCGTGGCGCGACCCGGGAGAGCTGTCGCGTCACGTGCGCTTCGCCCGGGATCACGCGCAGGTCCGCGGCCACTGCTACTTCTCGGCGAAGCAGGTGGTCGCGGACCCCAACGGGGCGATGGCCAGGGTGGTGGCCGATCACTATCCGACGCGCGTGCCGCCGCGTTGAGCCTCGGCGTCGCCCGCCGCGTCGAGACGGGCGCGCGTCGGTCCGTGTGTCGGGTGGGTGGAGTGTCCGGGGTGGGTCGGGTGTCGGGTGTGGGCTCAGTGGGTGGGCTCGGGCGGGTGCTTGACGACGCAGTCGGGGCCCGGGGACATCACGGCCTCGTGCCCGTCCTGGAAGCGGACCCGGTAGGGAGGGGTTCCGTTCTCTCCCAGTACCTGGGTGATCTCACCCACCTTGTCGTGCTGGCCCACGATCCTGCCGTGCTGCACCAACTGGTCGCCCTCGGTCGCGCGCATAGCCGGCCTCCCTCACAAGGCGGTCTGATCCGGTGCTAGCAGTTTAGGTCGTTCCAGCACTATTTGACCCGCTGTGTCACCGCGATGCAGACGAGTACCGCACCGGCCGCCACCGGTGCGGCCGGGGACATGTGCTCGCCGAGCAGCGCCACCGACCAGACCAGCGTCAGCAGGGGCTGCGCGAGCTGGAGCTGGCTGGCCCGGGCCGCGCCGATCTCCGCCATGCCCCGGTACCAGACGTACAGCCCCAGGAAGGTCGAGCCCGCCGCCACCCAGACCAGCCCGATCACCCCGTGCGCGGTCAGGTGTACGGGCTCGTACGCCAACCCCAGCGCCGAACCGGCGAGGCTGAGCGGCAGGCACAGCACCAGCGCCCAGCCGATCACCTGCCAGCCCGGCAGCAGGCGGGCGAGCCGCCCGCCCTCGGTGTAGCCGGCGGCGCACACGAGCAGCGCCCCGAAGAGGTAGCCGTCGCCGGCCGAGAGGGAGCCGCCGCTCTGACCCAGGGTGAAGCCGAGCACGATCACCGCCCCCGCGACGGCCGCGGCCCAGAACCGCCTCGACGGCCGGGCCCCCGTGCGCAGCGAGGACACCACGGCGGTGGTCAGCGGGAGCAGGCCGACCACGACGGCGGCGTGCGAGGTGGTGGAGGTCTGGAGCGCGAGGGTGGTGAGCAGGGGGAAGCCGACGACGACCCCCGCGGCGACGACGGCGAGCCCCGCCCAGTGCGCGCGGTCGGGCAGCGGCACCCGGCGGGCCAGCAGGAAGGCGCCCGCGATGGCCGCGGCCAGGACGCTGCGCACGGCGACGAGCGACCAGGGGCCGAAGCTCTCCAGGCCCCAGGCGGTGGCGGGAAAGGTCAGCGAGAAGGCGACGACCCCGAGCCCGGCGAGAGCGGATCCGCTTCTGGCCCCGTGCTGAACCGCTATCGGGGTCGGACGAGTAGCGCTATTCTGTGCTGTCATGTACGAGCGTAGCAGTGCGGCGGAACTGGCCGAATCCCTCAAGTCGGAACTGAACCGCTACTCGGTGGGTGGAAAGCTGCCGTCGAGTCGGGCCCTCGTGGAGCACTACCGGGTCAGCCCGGTCACCGTGTCGCGCGCCCTCGCCCTGCTCGCGGCCGAGGGGCTCGTCGTCACCCGACCCGGCGCCGGGGTGTTCCGGGCCCGACCCCGCTCCGCGGAACCGGCGTCCGGGGACACCTCCTGGCAGGAGGTCACCCTCAGCGGGGAGGGCGCCGGCGACGTGGTCCCGCGCTCCGTGGACGCCTCCGGGGTGCTCGTCTCGCTGGCCGCCCCGCCGTCCGGGGTGATCGAGCTGAACAGCGGATACCTGCACCCCTCGCTCCAGCCCGAGCGGGCCATGGCGGCCGCCCTCGCCCGCGCCGGCCGCCGGCCCGGCGCGTGGAGCAGGCCCCCGGTGGAAGGGCTGCCCGAACTGCGCGACTGGTTCGCCCGGGAGATCGGCGGCGCCGTGTCGGCTGCCGACGTGCTGGTCACCGCGGGCGGGCAGAGCGCCCTGACCACCGCGCTGCGGGCACTGGCCCCGCCCGGCGCGCCGATCCTGGTGGAGTCGCCCACCTACCCCGGGCTGCTCGCCATCGCCCGTGCCTCCGGCTGCCGTCCCGTACCGGTCCCCGTCGACGCCGAGGGGGTCCGCCCGGAGCTGCTGGCGGCCGCCTTCGAGGCGACGGGCGCCCGCGTCTTCGTCTGCCAGCCGCTGTTCCAGAACCCGACCGGCTCCGTCCTCGCGACCGCGCGCCGCGCCGAGGTCGTACGGATCGCGCGCGCGGCCGGGGCCTTCGTGGTCGAAGACGACTACGCGCGAAACCTGGCCCACGAGGACGCCGGCCCGCTGCCCTCCACCCTCGCCGCCGACGACGCCGACGGGGTCGTCGTCCACGTCCGCTCGCTCACCAAGGCGACCTCGCCCAGCCTGCGCGTGGGAGCGCTGGCCGCCCGAGGTCCCGTCCTCGACCGGCTGCGCGCCATCCAGGTCGTGGACAGCTTCTTCGTCTCCCGCCCGCTCCAGGAGGCCGCCCTCGAACTGGTCGGCGCGCCCGCCTGGCCCCGGCACCTGCGGGCCGTCGCCGCCGAGCTGCGGCACCGCCGGGACGTCCTCGCGGGCGCCCTGCGCCGGGAACTGCCCGCCCTGACCCTCCCCCAACCGCCCTCCGGCGGATACCAGTTGTGGCTCCGGCTCGCGGACGGCGCGGACGAGGCCGCCTTCGTCGCGTCGGCCCTGCGCGCCGGCGTCGCGGTCGCACCCGGCCGCCCGTACTTCGGCGCGGAACCGCCGGGGCCCTACGTACGGCTCAGCTTCGCCGGCGTCGCCGGCGCGGGCGAGCTGACCGAGGCCGCCCAACGGCTGCGATCCGGCCTCGGCCCCCACGCGTGACACCGCCCCGCAATTCGGTTGAGGGGCGCGCGAGCCCCGCCTAGCCTGCGCCCATGACCGGCATCGAGATCACCACCCTGGCCCGGCGTCCCGAACTGGCCGCCCGGCTCTGGGACATGAAGGACCCGTGGCCCCCGTTCGCCGGCCACGACTCGCTGGCCTGGTTGCTGTACCCGCGCATGGTGGCCGAGTTCCCCGACCACGTACTGGTCGGCACGGACGGCGACGCGGTGGTCGCCAGGGCGTTCAGCCTGCCCTTCGCCCTGCACGCGCAAGGCCGCGGCGCCGGCGTGCTGCCCGCCCGCGGCTGGGACCAGGTCCTGCTGTGGGCCTTCTCCGACCTGCGGCGCGGGGTGGCACCCGACACGGTCAGCGCCATCGAGATCACCGTCGCCGCCGACCGGCAGGGCGAGGGGTTGTCGGGGCTGATGCTCGCGGCCATGCGGGACAACGCCCGCGCCCGCGGCTTCGCCGAGGTCGTGGCCCCCGTACGGCCGAACGGCAAGCACGCCGAGCCGGACACCCCGATGGACGAGTACGCGTACCGCACCCGCGAGGACGGTCTGCCCCACGACCCGTGGCTGCGGGTGCACGTCCGCGCGGGGGCCGTCATCGACTCCGTGGCGCCGCTGTCCATGACGGTCAGCGGGTCCCTGGCCGACTGGCGGGAGTGGACCGGGCTGCCCTTCGACACGACCGGCCCGGTGCGGGTGCCCGGCGCGCTGTTGCCCGTCCGTTGCGAGGCGGAGCAGGGGTACGCCGTGTACGTGGAACCGAACGTGTGGGTGAGGCACTCGCTCGGCTGAGGCGACCGGGTCGGGGTCGGTCGGCCGGTCGGCCGGCCGGCTGGTCCCGGTCCCGGTCCTGGCCCCCGTCCCGGTCCCGGTCAGACGATGGGCTCGCCGATCCCCACCAGGTTCCCCTCGCTGTCGCGGAACCAGGCGGCGCGCTCACCCCGAGCGCCCTTGCTCGGGTAGTTCCCCTCGATCTCGGCGATCCCGTCCTCGGTGTGCAACCCGGGCGCGTCGACCTCCTCGAACCGCACCCCGCGCCGCCGGAGCTCCGACACGACCGACGTCAGGTCGTCGACCACCCATCCCATCTGGGTGAACGTGCCGGGAGACGCCCCCGTGGACGCGAACAGGACGAACTCCGTGCCCCCGCACCGGTACAACAGCCCACCGGGCCGTTCGTCCACGGGCTCCAGGCCGAGCCGCTCGGCGTAGAAGCGCCTCGCCCGCTCCAGGTCCTGCGCGGGCAGCCGGGTCGCGACGTGTCCCCGGGCCAGAATGTTGCCGTCGTCAGCGTTCACGACACCACTGTGCCGCGCGCCGCGACCGAACCGCGGGCGACATGCGCGGACCACGATTGGACGGCGCGGCGCCGTGCGCCGGCGATGCCCGGCGAGACGCGAGGATGCTTTGCATAAACGTGCATAGATACGTATAGTCATGCCATCGATGAGGAGGGTCCGATGGTGGTACGTGTAGCGGTGGCCGGAGCGAGCGGATACGCGGGCGGTGAAGTCCTGCGCCTGCTGCTCTCGCACCCCGAGGTCGAGATCGGCGCGCTGACCGGCAACTCCAACGCGGGCCAATCCCTCGGAACCCTGCAACCGCACCTCGTGCCCCTCGCCGACCGGACCCTGGAGGCGACCACGCCCGAGGTCCTCGCCGGACACGACGTCGTCTTCCTCGCCCTGCCGCACGGCCAGTCCGCCGCCGTCGCCGCCCGCCTCGGCGAGGACGTGCTCGTCGTCGACATGGGCGCCGACCACCGGCTCAAGGACTCCGCCGACTGGGACCGGTTCTACGGCGCTCCGCACGCCGGGACCTGGCCCTACGGACTCCCCGAGCTCCCCGGCGCCCGCGCCGCGTTGGAGCGGGCCAAGCGTATCGCCGTTCCCGGCTGCTTCCCGACCGCCGTCTCGCTCGCGCTGTTCCCGGCCTACGCCGCCGGGCTCGCCGAGCCGGAAGCCGTGATCGTGGCGGCCACCGGCACCTCCGGCGCCGGCAAGGCCCTCAAGTCGCACCTGCTCGGCTCCGAGGTCATGGGCTCCGTCAGCCCGTACGGAGTGGGCGGCGGTCACCGCCACACGCCCGAGATGGTGCAGAACCTCAGCCCCCTCGCGGGCCGGCGGGTCTCGGTGTCCTTCACGCCCACCCTGGTGCCCATGGCCCGGGGCATCCTCGCCACCTGCTCCGCCAAGGCCCTCCCCGGCACCACCGCCGACGCGGTCCGCGCCGCGTACGAGAAGGCCTACGCCGACGAGCCCTTCGTACGCCTCCTCCCCGAGGGGCAGTGGCCCGTCACGAAGTCCGTCCACGGCTCCAACGCCGCCCAGGTGCAGGTGGCGTACGACGAGTCCGCCGGGCGGATCATCGCGATCAGCGCCATCGACAACCTGACCAAGGGCACCGCCGGCGGCGCGGTGCAGAGCATGAACATCGCCCTCGGATTCGACGAGGGCCTGGGCCTTTCCACGATCGGAGTCGCACCGTGAGCGTCACGGCAGCACAGGGATTCACGGCGGCGGGCATCGCCGCCGGAATCAAGGCGAACGGCAGCCCTGACCTGGCCCTCGTGGTCAACAACGGGCCGCGACTGGCAGCCGCGGGCGTCTTCACCTCCAACCGCGTCAAGGCGGCGCCCGTGCACTGGTCCGAGCAGGTCCTGCGCGGCGCCGCCGTCAGCGCGGTGATCCTCAACTCCGGTGGCGCCAACGCCTGTACCGGCCCCAAGGGCTTCCAGGACACCCACGCCACGGCGGAGAAGGTCGCCGAGGCGCTCGGCGGCGAGCACAACGCCGGCGAGATCGCCGTCGCCTCCACCGGCCTGATCGGCGTCCTGCTCCCCATGGACAAACTGCTCGCCGGCGTCGAGACCGCGGTCACCGCCCTCTCCGCCGACGGCGGCGAGGACGCGGCCATCGCCATCAAGACCACCGACAGCGTGCACAAGACGGCCACCGTCACCCGGGACGGCTGGACCGTCGGCGGCATGGCCAAGGGCGCGGGCATGCTCGCCCCGGGACTGGCCACCATGCTCGTCGTCCTCACCACCGACGCCGACCTGGACGCCCCCACCCTCGACAAGGCGCTCCGCGCCGCCACCCGCACCACCTTCGACCGGGTCGACTCCGACGGCTGCATGTCCACCAACGACACCGTGCTGCTGCTCGCCTCGGGCGCCTCCGGCCGGGTGCCCGAGTACGAGTCCTTCGCGGAGGCCGTACGGACGGTCTGCGACGACCTCGCCCGGCAGTTGATCGGCGACGCCGAAGGCGCGAGCAAGGACATCCGCGTCGAGGTCGTCGGCGCGCTCAGCGAGGACGACGCGGTCGAGGTCGGCCGGTCCATCGCCCGCAACAACCTGCTCAAGTGCGCCCTCCACGGCGAGGACCCCAACTGGGGCCGGGTGCTCTCCGCCATCGGCACCACCCGGGCCGCCTTCGACCCGGACCGGTTGAACGTCGCCATCAACGGCGTCTGGGTGTGCCGCAACGGCTCGGTCGGCGAGGACCGCGACCTGGTCTCGATGAAGGACCGCGAGGTCCGCATCACCGCCGACCTGGCGAACGGCTCCGAGTCCGCGGTGATCTGGACCAACGACCTGACCGCCGAGTACGTCCACGAGAACAGCGCGTACAGCTCATGAGCACCGCGAGGAAGCACACCGCGCTCCCCAAGGCCGAGATCCTCATCGAGGCCCTGCCCTGGCTGACCCGCCACAACGGCAAGATCGTCGTGATCAAGTTCGGCGGCAACGCCATGATCGACGAAGACCTCAAGGCCGCCTTCGCCCAGGACGTGGTCTTCCTGCGCCAGGCCGGGCTGCGGCCCGTCGTGGTGCACGGCGGCGGACCGCAGATCAACGCCCAGCTGGACAAGCAGGGCCTGGTCAGCGAGTTCAAGGCGGGCCTGCGCGTCACCACGCCGGAGGCCATGGACGTCGTACGCATGGTGCTGGCGGGGCAGGTCCAGCGCGAGCTGGTCGGGCTGCTCAACCAGCACGGGCCGCTCGCGGTCGGCATGACCGGCGAGGACGCCCACACCATCACCGCGACCAAGCACAGCCCGCAGATCGGCGGTGAACTCGTCGACATCGGCCGGGTCGGGGTGATCACCGCCATCGAGACGGGCGCGATCGAGGCGCTGCTGGCCGACGGCCGGATCCCCGTCATCTCCTCCATCGCGCGCAGCGCCGACGACCACCACGTCTACAACGTCAACGCCGACACGGCGGCCGCGGCCCTCGCCGCCGCGCTGGGCGCCGAGACGCTGATGGTCCTCACCGACGTCGAGGGCCTGTACGCGGACTGGCCGAACAGCGACGAGGTGATCAGCCGGCTCACCGTCGGCGAGCTGGAGAAACTGCTGCCCGAGCTGTCCAGCGGCATGGTGCCCAAGATGGAGGGCTGCCTGCACGCCGTGCGCAACGGCGTGAACACCGCCCGCGTGATCGACGGACGGGTCCAGCACTCGATCCTGTTGGAGATCTTCACCGACGAGGGAATCGGCACGATGGTCGTGCCCGACGCACAGGGAGGGGAACCCGCATGACCGGCGGAAACCAGGAGACCGGCAACCAGCGCTACGGCGCCCGTTGGCGGGGCGCGCTGACCGACAACTACGGCACCCCGGCGCTGGCCCTCGTGCGCGGCGAGGGCGCTCAGGTCTGGGACGCGGACGGCAGGCAGTACACCGACTTCGTCGGCGGCATCGCGGTCAACGCCCTGGGCCACGCGCACCCGGCGATCGTGTCGGCCGTCACCTCGCAGATCTCCACCCTCGGCCACGTCTCCAACCTGTACGCCTCCGGGCCGGTGTTGGCGCTCGCCGAGCGGCTGCTCCAGCTCTTCGACCGCCCGGGCCGGATCTTCTTCTGCAACTCCGGCGCCGAGGCCGTCGAGGGCGCCTTCAAGATCGGCCGGTTGACCGGTCGGACCCACATGGTGGCCACCGACGGCGGCTTCCACGGCCGGACCATGGGCGCCCTCGCGCTCACCGGCCAGCCCAAGAAGCAGGAGCCCTTCCTGCCCCTGCCCGGCGAGGTCACGCACGTCCCCTACGGCGATGTGGAGGCCCTGCGGGCCGCCGTCACCGAGGAGACCGCACTGGTGATCATCGAGCCGATCCAGGGCGAGAACGGCGTCGTCGTCCCGCCCGCCGGCTACCTGACGGCCGCCCGTGAGATCACCCGGGCCACCGGAACCCTGCTCGTGCTCGACGAGGTGCAGACCGGCGTCGGGCGGTGCGGCCAGTGGTTCGAGCACCAGGCCCACGAGGGCGTCGAGCCCGACCTCGTCACGCTCGCCAAGGGCCTGGGCGGCGGCCTGCCGATCGGCGCCGTCGCCGCCTTCGGCCCGGCCGCCGACCTGCTCCGGCCCGGCCAGCACGGCACCACCTTCGGCGGGAACCCGGTCGCCTGCGCCGCCGGCCTCGCCGTGATCGACACCATCGCCGCCGACGGCCTGCTCGACCGGGTCAAGGCACGCGGCGAGCGGCTGCGCTCCGGGATCGAGGGCCTGGGCCACGGCCTGGTCTCCCACGTCCGCGGCGCCGGCCTCCTGCTGGGTATCGTGCTGACCGAGCCGCTCGCAGCCCTGGTGCAGCAGGCGGCTCAGGACGCCGGCTTCCTGGTGAACGCGCCCGCCCCCGACGTCGTACGGCTGATGCCCCCGTACGTACTGACCGAGGCCGAGGCGGACGCGTTCCTCCGGGCCCTGCCCGGCGTGCTCGACGCAGCCAAGGACGCAGCCAACGGGGACGGACGAACCGGGGAATGAGACGACGATGAGTCAGGCGCAGGAACACGAGCAGAACGGCCAGTCCGTCCCCCAGACCCGCACCGCACGCCACCGCCGGATCGTGGACATCCTCAACCGGCAACCGGTGCGCTCGCAGAGCCAGTTGGCCAAGCTGCTCGCCGACGACGGGCTGAGCGTCACCCAGGCGACGCTCTCGCGGGACCTCGACGAGCTGGGCGCGGTGAAGATCCGCAACACGGGCGGCGAGCTGATCTACGCGGTCCCCAGCGAGGGCGGCTTCCGCACCCCGCAGGCCCCGCTCGGCGAGTCGGCGAAGGAGGAGCGCATGCGGCGCCTCTCCGGGGAACTGTTGATCTCCGCCGAGGCCTCCGCGAACCTCGTGGTCCTGCGCACCCCGCCCGGCGCGGCCCAGTTCCTCGCGTCCGCGATCGACCAGGCCGAACTCCGGGAGATCCTCGGCACCATCGCCGGCGACGACACCCTGATGCTCATCAGCCGTGATCCGGCGGGCGGTCAGGCCCTCGCCGACCACCTGCTGCGGTTGGCGCAGAAGGAAGGCTGAGCCCCGCGAGGCGTCCCGCCCCGGGCGGGCGCCTCGCGGGCGGGCGCCGAAATCGGCTGCTGCGAACGCCTGTTCGCCCATGGCCTCGGAAGGTGCTCTTTCGCCCTGCCCGCCTCGCTGACCGTCCTGGCCTGCCTCCTGTACGGGGCCATCGGCGTGCGGTGGTGGCACCGGACCGCCGCCGGCCGGGCCCGCGCCGGGACGGCCCTTAGTACCGCGTCACGGCGAGCGGGCCGTCCTGCGTGCCGACCGCGATGTGCGGCCGGCGCCCGGGGTCCGCCCAGCGCAGGATCGCGCGCATCGACCGCTCCGGCACGGACACGCAGCCCGCCGTCGCGCCCTTGCCGTCGACGTGCAGGAAGATGCCCGCGCCCCGGCCGCGCACCGGCCTGTCGTAGTTGAAGTCCATCACCAGCGCGTACGCGTACTGCTGCCGGTACGTGACCAGGTGCTCGGCCTCGCCCGGCGCGCAGTCGGCGGGCAGCGGCTCCACCCAGCGGTTGTAGCTGCTCGACGCGTTGTCCTGGCACCACCAGGAACGCTCGGTCACCCGCCGGTACCGGGTGCGGTACTCCGTGCCCGCGGGCGGGGCCGCGATGCCGAACGCGTACGGCAGTCCGTACAGGCCCGCCGGGGTGGTGCTGGTGCCCTGGACCCGGGTGGTGCCTTCGGCCAGGCCGTTCGCCCCGAACCGCGCGGGTGCGCTGCCCGCCTCGTACCAGCGGCCCGCGCGCCGGTCCCACCAGGTGAGCCGGCCCGTCGTGGATCCGGCGGAGGGGGCGACGGCGACGATCAGCTGACTGCCGCCCCCGGTGTCGGCGAGGCGCGCGGGCAGGGGCGTGGGGCCGGGCCACAGCAGGCCGGTGACGAACAGTGAGCCGGCGAGGAGAGCGGTACGCAGCACCCGTCAGACGGTACGGGCAGGGAGGGGCAGAGGCAGTGCAGGCAGGCCGTCGAGACTCGTTCCGATGTGGTCCTTCTTCTCGCAGTACTCGGCGAACTCCTCGTCCGTCTTGCGGCCGAAGTACTCCGCGTGCAGGCTGCGCTCGCCCTGGTAGTCCATGAGGGGGACGGCGTAACCGCACACGTCCGCGATCCGGCGGGCGTGGACCACGACGATCGCCCGCGCCGAGGGCCCGTCGGCCTCCCCGAACAGGGCGATGAGCTCGCCCCAGCGCGGATCGTCACGGAAGACCGCCTCGCCCTCGCCGTGGATGCGCACGATGTTCGGCGGACCGGAGAACGCGCACCACATCAGCGTGATGCGACCGTTCTCGCGGACGTGGGCGATGGTCTCGGCGCCGCTCCCGCCGAAGTCGAGGTATGCGAGGGTCTGCTCGGCGATGACGACGAGGGTCCCGGCGCGGCCCTTGGGGGAGAGGTTGACGTGACCGTCCCCGGCGAGCGGGGCGGTCGCGGTGAAGAAGACCGGCTGTTCCTCGATGAACTTCCGCAGGCGGCCGTCGATCTGTTCATAGAGCTTTCCCATGACCTGATCATCTCCTGCCGTGACGGGCGACCGCCGCACGTTTCACCTCGTGAGACCCAGGCGCGAGCGCCGCACCCCCATTTCGTACGCGTCGAACAGCCCCGCCGAGCGCCGCAACAGCTCCGCGAGTTCCGGCCGGTCCGTGTCGTCCGTGTGGAGACTGAGCTGCCACTTCCACCCCCGTACGGTGGCACGGGCCGTCGCCCGCAGGCGGGGGTCGTCGTCCGCGACCATGGCGACACAGGCCCGCAGTTCCGTGATGCCGCGCCGTGCCCGCAGCAGCCGGAAGGCGGCCCGGCGCAGGTGCCGGGGGCGGTCCGCGGCGAGCCGCGCGATCAGCCGGTCGGCGTCCAGGCGCCCCGAGAACGGGAGCAGGCTGAGGGAGGCCTCGCGCACCACGGCCGGCCAGGGGTCCTCCAACAGGGCGGTCAGCGCCGTGATGTCGGTGTTGTCGTCCAGGAGCCGCAGCCCGGCGACGGCCGCGGCGCGCACCCGTCCGTCGGGGTGGGTGAGCAGGGCGTGCAGCCGCGGGCCGTCGCTGCGGCGCGCGCACTCGGCGAAGCCCGCCACGGCGTACGCGGTGACCCGCCCGGGGTCCGTCACCAGCTCGCGGTAGTGCGGGAAGGGGTCGCCGCCGCCCTGACCGACGAGCATCGCGCGCAGGCCCGCACCAGGCCGGAGCGGTCCGCCAGGTGGCGCACCGCCTCCTCGGTCCGACCGGCTCCGCGCAGTGCGGTGACCCCGGTGGCCCGGACCATCGGTGACCGCGCGCCGAGCAGCAGGTCGACGGCCTCGTCGTCGGGCCCGTCGGTGGCCATCAGCCGGGTGGCCGCGTCGGCCCACAGTCGGGCGGTGACGGGGTCGGGGTCGGTCGCGGCGAGGCGGGCCAGGGCGCGGGCGTCGAACCGCCCGCTCTCCAGGGTGAGCCGGGCGGCGTATCGCCGGGTGGGGAGGTCCGTGTCCGCCCGGAGCGCGGCCAGGACGGGTTCGTCGTCGCGCAGCACCTCCTCCAGTCGGGCCAGGGCCCAGCCGCCCTGTTCGCGGGCGGACAACCGCAGTACGAGCGGGGTGAGGGTGCGCGCGGCGCGCTCGGGGTGGGTGCGCAGGAGCGCGCCGAGCACCTGGCGGGCCCGGTCCCGTACCGCCGGCGCCCAGTCGGCGCACCGGATCGCGACGAGCTCGGGCCACCGCTCGGCCCGGTCGAGCGCGGCCTCTCGGATCCGCCCGTCGGGGTGGCACAGCAGTGTCGCGTGGAGGCCTTCCCGGGGCCCGGCCGAGTCGTCCCGGCCGTACCGCAGTCGGCTGCGGACCTCCTGGTCGAACGCGATCCACGCCGTGGGCCCGGCGTCCGCGAGTTCCCGTCGGACGTCCGCTCCCGGGCGGGCCGCGTTCGGCCCCGTCCGGAGGTGCTCTTCCCGGTGTGCGCTCACGTCGGCGCCGCCTTCCTTGGGCTCGATGCGCCGATGCTACGGACGTTCATGCGGCGCGGGCCATTGAATAACCGCAGGCCAGAGCGGAGGGGGCACGGTCGATTGACGAAACATACGGAGCAGTGCATAGTTATGCCTGTTCGAGGCCAACCGGTACGTGACCGGCGACATCCGCGTGACCCCGCACGGCGGCCGCGCCGTCGTCACGGGGCGCAGGTCGGACGTGTCGCTCTACGACTTCAACCTGGCCACCTACGACTCGGGCGACACCTTCGACCAGTCCAAGGCCCAGGGTTTCATCGAGATCCTCGGCCTGTCGTCGAAGATCGCCGCACGCCGCGACCTCGCCTGAGTCCAGTCGTTGGGTCGTTGCGCAGTACGACGTCGGACTCCCCGACACCTCCGCGGCGGGGAGCCCGCGCACATCCGAGTATGCAGTCTGAGGAGCAGTAGCTGTGAGCAGCAACAACGGTGGTGACGTCCGGCTCTGGGGCGGCCGGTTCGCCGACGGCCCCGCCGAGGCCCTCGCGAAACTGTCCGCGTCGGTCCACTTCGACTGGCGCCTCGCGCCGTACGACATCGCCGGTTCCCGGGCCCACGCCCGTGTCCTGCGCAAGGCGGGTCTTCTGACCGCCGAGGAACTGGATCGGATGACCGACGGTCTGGACCGGCTGGAGGCCGACGTGGCCGACGGCTCCTTCGTCGGCACCGTCGCCGACGAGGACGTCCACACCGCCCTGGAGCGGGGTCTCCTGGAGCGGCTCGGCGCCGACCTCGGCGGCAAGCTGCGCGCCGGGCGGTCCCGCAACGACCAGGTGGCCACCCTCTTCCGGATGTACCTGCGCGACCACGCCCGGATCGTCGGCGGCCTGATCGCGGACCTCCAGGACGCGCTGGTCGGCCTCGCCGAGACGCACGCCGACGTGGCCATGCCGGGCCGGACCCACCTCCAGCACGCGCAGCCGGTGCTCTTCGCCCACCACGTGCTGGCCCACGTGCAGTCCCTGTCCCGGGACGCCGAGCGGCTGCGCCAGTGGGACACCCGGACCGCGGTCTCCCCGTACGGCTCGGGCGCCCTCGCGGGTTCCTCGCTGGGCCTGGACCCGGAGGCGGTCGCCGCCGACCTGGGCTTCGAGCGCGGCTCGGTCGGCAACTCGATCGACGGCACCGCCTCCCGGGACTTCGTCGCCGAGTTCGCCTTCATCACCGCGATGATCGGGATCAACCTGTCCCGGATCGCGGAGGAGATCATCATCTGGAACACGAAGGAGTTCTCCTTCGTGACCCTGCACGACGCCTTCTCCACCGGCTCGTCGATCATGCCGCAGAAGAAGAACCCGGACATCGCGGAGCTGGCGCGGGGCAAGTCGGGTCGGCTCATCGGCAACCTGACCGGCCTGCTCGCCACCCTGAAGGCCCTCCCGCTCGCCTACAACCGGGACCTCCAGGAGGACAAGGAGCCCGTCTTCGACTCCTGCGACACCCTCGAAGTCCTGCTCCCCGCCTTCACCGGCATGATGGCCACCCTCACGATCAACCGGGAGCGGATGGAGGAGCTGGCTCCGGCGGGCTTCTCCCTCGCCACCGACATCGCGGAGTGGCTGGTCAAGCAGGGCGTGCCGTTCCGGGTGGCGCACGAGGTGGCCGGCGAGTGCGTCAAGGAGTGCGAGGCGCTCGACATCGAGCTCGACGAGCTCACCGACGAGCAGTTCGCGAAGATCTCGGAGCACCTCACCCCCGAGGTCCGCACCGTCCTGAACGTCGCCGGGGCCCTGGCCTCCCGCAACGGCCGCGGCGGCACCGCCCCCTCGGCGGTGGCCACCCAGCTCACCGAGCTCAAGGCCGACCTGGTCATCCAGCACGCCTGGGCGATCCACAAGCAGTAGCCGCACGACAGCGGTGGCCGCACGACAGCGGTGGCCGCGTACGACAGTGGTGGCCGCGTGACCCGAAGGGGGCGGCCGGAGCACCCGCTCCGGCCGCCCCCTTCGGCGTGCCATGCCGCACGGTCCGCCGGGCGCCCGGCCGCCCGGGCGTCCTACGCGGCCCAGTGCGCCAGCGCGTCGAAGTCGGCCGGGGTCAGCCCGATCCGCTCGTCGATGCGCATCAGCAGGGTGCGCGCCGGATGGCGCAGGTCCACGTACTCCCGGTCCATCGCGGTGATGTCGTCGTCGATCCACGCGAAGGGACGCTCCCCGGCGTACTCCAGGATGTATTGCGTCTTCCAGAAGGTGCCGCGCGGCGCCCGGCCGTGCATCCGCGGCCAGTCGATGTACGGCAGCCGGGGGAGTCCCAGGCGGGGGCCTATCCAGTCGTTGGCCTCGCCCTTCCAGGTCGTCGCCCAGACCAGCTCGTAGGACTCCGCCAGGGCGAGCAGCTCGGTGCCGTGGTCGGGGTTCAGCCAGACCCGCAGGGGCTTGCGGCTCTCGGCCTCGGCCCAGCCGGTGGGGCGCATGCGGTGGGTGCCGTAGCCCTCGGGGCGGCTCTGCGCCTTGGCCGCGTACGGGTTCAGCGGGCCGTCGACGTCGATCAGCAGCAGGGGCCGGTGTCTCGGGTTCATCTCGACAGGATTCCTTTCGCCGCCCTGGGGGGCAGCCCATTTTCGGATCACTCGATGATCACTCGATGAGACAAAGTTGTCTCATTCGGGTTATGGTTGTCTCATGGCCATGGATCGTGACCAGGTGCTCCGCGACGCGGCGGCCCTGCTCTCCCGCAAATCGACCGCGACGATGGACGAGGTCGCCCGCGCCGCCGGAATCGGCCGCGCGACCCTCCACCGGCACTTCGCCGGGCGCGACGCCCTCGTACGGGCCCTGGAGGAACTGGGGATCCGCGAGTTCGAGGTGGCGTTCGACAACGCCCGCCTCGACGAGGACACGGCCGTCGGCGCGCTCACACGGCTCGTCGCCGAGGTGGAGCCCAACGCCCAGCTGCTGGCCTTCCTCGTCACCGAGAACCAGCTGTTCGAGGGCGATGAGGTCAACGAGGGCTGGGCCCGGCTCGACGCCCGCGTGAGCGCCCTCTTCCGGCGCGGCCAGGAAGAGGGACACATCAGGATCGACCTGAGCCCCGCGTGGCTCACCGAGGCCCTGTACGGGCTGGTCGGCACCTGCGCCTGGGCCGTCATGGACGGCCGGGTCGCGGCCAAGGACTTTCAGTACATGATCATCGAGCTGCTGCTCGGTGGCGCACGACGGAGCGTGGAGAAATGAGTCGTACCGAAGAGCTGAGCAGGCGGACCGGGACGGAGGGACAGAGCCGAGGACGCTGGCCGGCGCTCTCCGTGCTCGTCCTGGCCGTGCTGCTGGTCGCGGTCGACGCCACCGTACTCGGCCTCGCCACCCCCGCCCTCAGCGAGGACCTCAAGCCGTCCGGCACCCAACTGCTGTGGATCGGCGACATCTACTCCTTCGTCATCGCCGGCCTGCTCGTCTCCATGGGCTCCCTCGGCGACCGCATCGGCCGCAAGAAGCTGCTGCTCATCGGAGCCACGGCCTTCGGCGCCGTCTCCGTGCTCAACGCCTACGCGAGCAGCCCCGAGATGATGATCGTGGCCCGCGCGCTCCTCGGCGTGGCCGGCGCCACCCTAATGCCGTCCACCCTCGCGCTGATCCGCAACATCTTCCACGACCCCCGGGAGCGCAGCCTCGCCATCGGCATCTGGGGCGCCACCGCCTCGGCCGGCGCGGCCGTCGGCCCCGTCGTCGGCGGAGCGCTGCTCCAGCACTTCTGGTGGGGCTCGGTCTTCCTCATCAACCTCCCCGTGATGATCGTCCTGGTCATCGTCGGCATCAAGCTGCTTCCCGAGTCCAAGAACCCGGTCGCCGGGCCCTGGGACCTGATCAGCGTCGGCCTCTCC
The DNA here is from genome assembly GCF_041431415.1 of Streptomyces sp. NBC_00513. Taxonomy (GTDB): domain Bacteria; phylum Actinomycetota; class Actinomycetes; order Streptomycetales; family Streptomycetaceae; genus Streptomyces. The sequence continues at coordinate 1,846,045 of NZ_CP107845.1, read as the reverse complement.
CTCGTCGGCATCATCGCCGTCGTCTACGCCGTCAAGGAAGCCGCCACCCACGGGCCCTCGTGGGAGGCCGCCGGCGTCGCCGCCCTCGGTATCGGCACGCTCTACGCCTTCGTGCGCCGCCAGTTCACGCTGACCGCGCCGCTGCTCGACATGCGGCTGTTCAAGCACCGCGGCTTCTCCGGCGCGGTCCTCGCCGACCTCCTCACCGTCTTCGGACTGTCCGGCCTGGTCTTCTTCCTGTCCCAGTTCCTCCAGCTCGTCCAGGGGCGCGAGCCGCTGGAGGCGGGCCTGGCGGAGCTGCCCGCCGCGATCGGCGCGGTGGCCACGGGCCTGCTCGCCGGCCGGTACGCCCGCAGGTACTCGGTACGGGTGCTGGTCAGCGGTGGTCTCGCCGCCATCGGCGCGGCCCTCGCCGTCCTGACCGTGATCCACAAGGAGACCGGCTACCCACTGCTCGGCGCGGCCCTGCTCGTCGTCGGCCTCGGCGCCGGCTTCTCCTTCACGGTCACCGCCGACGTCATCCTCTCCAGCGTCCCCAAGGAGCAGGCCGGTTCCGCCTCGGCCGTCTCCGAGACCGCGTACGAACTCGGCGCCGCCCTCGGCATCGCCCTGCTCGGCTCCATCGTCACCGGCGTTTACCAGAGCTTCACCGCCCCCGCGTCGGTCTCCGGCCCGGTCGCCGACGCGGCGCACGAATCGCTCGGCGGCGCCGTCGAAGCGGCCAAGTCGCTGGACCCGGAGACCGCCCGGACGATGGTCGACGCGGCGCAGGTCGCCTTCGTGGACGGGCTGCGACTCGCCTCCGGCGTCGGCGCGGCCGTCCTGCTGGCCACCGCCGTGGCCGCCTGGTTCCTGCTCAAGGGGCAGAAGCTCCAGGACGGGATCGAGCACTGACCACAGTGCCCTGATCTCCTCAAGGAGCGGTTTCCCGCACACGGTTGACAGTCCGTCGACAGGCGGGACACCATCCCGGCGATGGAGATCAACGAGCTGACGCCGGCCGAGCGCCGCGTATGGGACGCCTTCCCACGCGGCGAAGGCGTCGACTTCAGGCCGTCGCCCGACGAGGACTCCTCGGAGGGCGACTCCTGGGGGCCCGAGCGGACCCTGCGCGCCGAGGTGATCACCGCCCTGGTGCTGAGCGGGGCCCCGGCCACCGGCCAGGTGCCGGGTCTCAACGTCAGGGGCGCCCGGATCACCGGCAAGCTGGACCTCAAGTACGCGATCGTGCCGTACGGGATCCGCCTGCGGGGCTGCTGGTTCGAACGCAAGCCCCTCGTTCACGGCGCCCAACTGCGCGCCCTCGTCCTGTCCGACTCGACACTGCCCGGCCTGACCGGCGCCACCGTGAGCGTCGACATCGCGCTGCGACTGTCCTGCTGTCGGATCACCGGGCCCGTCCGCCTCCAGGGCGCCCGCATATCCGGCGGCCTCTTCATCCGGCGGGCGGTCCTCGGCGACCCGGACGCGTCCGACGGACAGGACCCGGACGAGGAACCGCTGCTCCAGATCAACCACGCCCAGATCGGCACCGACGTCATCGCCATGGACCTCACCGTCCACGGCCGGACCCGCGTCAACGGCGCCGTCGTCGGCGGCCAGGTCAACCTCGACGGCGCCCGCCTGTTCGCGCCCGGCGGCACCGCCCTGCACGCCGAGAACCTCACCGTCGGAACCGACCTGCGGGCCATGCGGATGGAGGCCCGGGGCCGGGTCAACCTCTCCGGAGCCCGCATCCCCGGACAGCTCAATTTCGCCCACGCCCGGTTCGTCAACCCCGGCGGCGTCGCCCTGCGCGCGTCGAGCTGCGTGATCGGCGAGGTCTGGCTGCGGTCCTGCCCGAGGCTCCAGGGCGAGGTCAACCTGCGCCGCTCCACCTTCGACCTGCTCCACATCGAGCCCGACACCTGGCCGGAGCGGATCCGCGTCGACGGCCTGACCTACCGCACCCTCGCCCCGCACCTGCCCGCCGAGCAACGGCTGCCCGCCCTGGAACGCGAGGAGTCCGGGTACCTCCCGTACGCCTACGAGCAGCTCTGCGCGGCCTACCGCACGGTCGGCGACGAACTCGCGGCCCGGACCGTCCAACTCGCCAAACTCCGCCGACACCGACGCACCCAGCCACGGCACGCACGGCTCTGGGGACTGCTCCAGGACGTCACCGTCGGCTACGGATACCGGCCGATGCGGGCGGCGGGCTGGCTGACGGCCCTGCTGCTCACGGGGTGGATCGCATACGGTCTGGAGCCACCGCCCGCCCTGAAGGCGGACGAGTCCCCGCAGTTCAACGCGGTGTTCTACACGATCGACCTGATGCTGCCGATCATCGGATTCGGGCAGGAGGGCGCCTTCGCGCCACGAGGCCGGTACCAGTGGCTGTCGTACCTGCTGATCGTGACCGGCTGGATCCTCGCCACGACCACCGCGGCGGGCGTCAGCCGGTCACTGCGCCGCCAGTAGCGGCGGCGCGGCACCGATCAGGCGGCCTTTGCCTTGGTGGCGTACATGTCGACGTACTCCTGGCCGGACAGGCGCATGACCTCGGCCATCACCGAGTCGGTGACGGCGCGCAGCACGTAGCGGTCGCGGTCCATGCCCTCGTACCGGGAGAACTCCATCGGCTCGCCGAAGCGCAGGGTGACCCGCCCCGGGCGGGGCATGCCCTTGCCGCCGGGCTGGAGCTTGTCGGTGCCGATCATCGCGAACGGGACCACGGGCGCGCCCGTCATCAGGGTCAGACGGGCGATGCCGGTGCGACCGCGGTAGAGCCGGCCGTCGGGGGAGCGGGTGCCCTCGGGGTAGATGCCGAAGATCTTGCCCTCTTCGAGGATCCGGCGACCGGTCATCAGGGCCGCGACCCCGCCGTTGGCACCGTCGCGGTCCACCGGGATCATGCCGGAGCCGGTGAAGAACCAGGCCATCACGCGCCCCTTGAGGCCCTTGCCCGTCACGTACTCGTCCTTGCCGATGAAGTGCACCGTCCGGTCGCACACCAGGGGCAGGATCATCGAGTCGATGAAGGTGAGGTGGTTGCCCGCCAGGATCACCGCACCGCTGCCCGGAATGTTCTCGATGCCCTCCACCTTGGTGCGGAACATCAGCCGCATGACGGGTCCGACGGTGGCCTTGATGAGCGCGGTACGGAACAACGTGAGCCCTCCGGCATCGAAACGCGGGTTTCGCACCACACAGTGGTAGTGCAGGTGAGGACGATACTCGCGGGTCATCACTGATCGCACATCGGGTTCACGTGTCGGATACGCAGTGTTGACGCGCGTTCGCGCCAAATTCGGCCAGGCGGCCCCTCCGGGCCATCCACCGCTGCCTACCATCGGCACGCCGATTCGGGCCGTCTGACACCGGGCCAACCGAGGTCCCGGAACCACCGGCCCTTGTCCGAACGGGGAGTGGCGGTCATGACGCAGGGTGGGACGGCGCGGCGCGCGGTACTGGGAGCGGCGGTCCTGGCGGCGGGAGGCGGACTCGTCGGCCTCTCCGCGCCGACCGCCGCGGCGGCGACCGCGGGCACGGGGCGCGGCGGCTACCGGGACCTCCCCGTCCCGACGGTGATCGGCCACCGGGGCGCCTCGGGCTACCGGCCCGAGCACACCCTCGGCTCGTACCGGCTCGCCCTCGACCTGGGCGCCGACGTCATCGAGCAGGACCTCGTCCCCACCAAGGACGGCCACCTCGTGTGCCGCCACGAGAACGAGATCGGCGGCACCACCGACGTCGCCGACCATCCCGCGTTCGCCTCCCGGCGCGTCACCAAGGCCGTCGACGGGGTCTCCGTCACGGGCTGGTTCACCGAGGACTTCACCCTCGCCGAACTGAAGACGCTGCGAGCCAAGGAACGCATCCCCGCCGTCCGCCGGCGCAACACCCTCTACGACGGCCGGTGGGCCGTGCCCACCTTCGAGGAGGTGCTGCGCTGGGCGGACCGCGAGGGCGAACGGCGCGGCAGGCGGATCTGGCTGCACGTCGAGACCAAACACCCCACCTACTTCCGGGGGCTGGGCCTCGGCCTGGAGGAGCCGCTCGCCCGGCTGCTGCGCCGGTACGGCCGCGACGGCCGCGACGCGCCCCTCTTCCTCCAGTCGTTCGAGCCGTCCAGCATCCAACGGCTCGCCCGGCTGATCTCGGCGCCCCGCGTGGTGCTGCTCTCGGCCGCCAACACCCGCCCCTGGGACTTCGAGACCGCCGGGGACCCGCGCACCGTCGCCGACCTGGTCACGCCCGACGGGCTGAAGTGGATCGCCGGCTTCGCCCAGGGGATCGGCCCGACCCTCGACCTGATCGTCCCGCGCACCGCGGACGGCAGGCTCGGCACCCCCACCACGCTGGTGCGCGACGCCCACGCCCGCGGACTGGTGCTCCACCCCTACACCGCGCGGAACGAGAACAGCTTCCTGCCGACCGAATACCGCAAGGGCACCGACCCGGCCGACTACGGCGACGCCTTCGGCGCCTTCCGCGCGTACTTCGAACTGGGCATCGACGGGATCTTCACCGACAACCCGGACACCGGGCTGCTCGCGGCCGAGGACTTCCGCCCGGGCCGCGGCGCACGCCGGTAGCGCGGGCCCGCCCCCGGGAGGAACGCCGGCCGAACGCGTCAACGGGCGCGCGGAGTTTCTCGTACGAGTGTTCCGGGCCCGGCGCGGAAACCACCGGGCGGGACCCCCGCGTCCCGCCCGGCATGGACCTGCTGAAGGACGCCGACCTCCTGAACGAACTGGGACCGCTGCTCTCCGCCGAGGCGGCCGCGGAGGCCCCGGCCGCCGGAGTGGACGCGGCCGACCTGGAACAAGCCGTCTGGGTCAGGCTGCTGGAGGGCGGACCCGCCCCGGAGCCGGCCGACCGCGCGAGCTGGTTGCGCCGGGCGGTGCGCGCCGAGGCGCGCGGGGCGCGCCGCCGGGCACGGCGCGAAGTCCCCTACGGGGCCCGCCCCGGCAGCGCCGGCGCCGAACCGGAGGACGCCGCCCTGCACGGGGAGGTCAACCGCGTCCTCCGATCGGCTGTCGCCCGATTGCCCGGACGTTGTCCGGAACTCATAGGGGCACTTCTTTCGCCCAGGGATCTCACCTACCGTGAAATCGCAGGAGAGTTGGGTATCTCACAAGGAAGTTTGGGACCCGTACGTTCCCGTTGCCTGGGATGTCTGCGCAGAATGCTGGCTGCAGAGGTTGCGGCTCCTGACCTGCGGGGAAGGGAGCGGTAGACCAACAGGCCACCAGGTGAGCGGGAGGCATGCGCACATGGGCATGAGTGTGACCATTTCGGCGGCGGCCGCCGAGGATGCGGAGCAGATCTTCAAGCTCCAGTACCTGGCGTTCCAGAGCGAGGCCGAGCTGTACGGCAACTACCTCATCCAACCGCTCACCCAGTCGCTCGACTCCCTCAAGGCGGAGCTGGAGACGGACACCGTGCTGGTCGCCCGCCTCGGCGACGAGGTCGTCGGCACCGTCCGCGGCAACGTGGACGAGGACGGCACGGGCCGGATCGCCAAGCTCTGCGTCCACCCCCGACTCCAGGGCCACGGCCTCGGCGCCCGACTGCTGCGCGCGGTCGAGGCGGCGCTCACGGGCGACGGCGAGACCAGCCGCTTCCGGCTGCACACCGGCCACAAGAGCGAGGCCAACCTGCGGCTGTACCGCAAGGCGGGCTACACCCGGGTCGGCGACCGCACCGCCTCCGACGGCGTGCACCTGGTGATCCTGGAGAAGGAGGCGAAGGACGCCTCGGACTTCGCCGTCAGCGCCTGACCTCCCGCCACCGCCGGTCGGCCGCCCCTCACTTCGGGTCGGTCGACCGTCACCGCCGGCCCGCCCCCGCGGGGTGTCCTCAACCCTGTCGGCGCCGGCGCAGCCAGAGCATTCCGGTGATCGGCAGGATCACCGGGATGAACAGATAGCCCCTGCCGAAGTCCGACCACACGGTCGCGTCCGGGAAGGCGTCGGGTTCCACCAGCGTCCAGGTGCCCACGACGAGTACGCCGGTCAGCTCGGCGGCGCAGCAGATCCGCGCCGCCTTGCGGGCCGTCTCCCCGCCCCGCACCAGTGAGTACGTGATGAAGGCGTAGACCAGCGCGGCCACACCCGACAGGGCGTACGGCAGCGGGGCCCGATCGAACTCGGTGGAGATCTGGTAGGCCGAACGCGAGACCGCGCCGACCGTGATCACCCCGTACAGCCAGACCAGCAGCAGCCCCGGTCCGGAGACCAGCCGCTCGCGCGCCCCGGCCGGCGGGGCCGCGGCGGAATCGGTGTCGGGCATGTCAGGCACCGGCGGTTCCCCAGATGTCGTAGAGGCGTACTTCGAGCACGGCCAGGACGACCGCGCCCGCGGCCACCGTCACCGAACCCCACTTGGTCCGCTCGGTGAGCGAGAGCATCCCCGCGGCCGGGACCGCCGCGAAGGCGCCCAGCAGGTAGGCCACGAAGATCACCGTGCCCTCGTCGGCCTTCTCGCCCCGACCCAGCCGCACCAGGCCGATCACCAGCTGGGCCAGGACCAGCACGGTCACCACGGCCATGCCGATGAAGTGCCAGTCCTTGGTCGGCTGGTCCCGCAGTGCGGCGTGACCGCACCAGGCGGCGAGGGCGAGTGCGGCCACACCGATGGCGACCGTCAGGGCGTCGAGCATGCAGCGAGGGTATTACGGGCCGAAAGACCCGATGCGCTCACCCCTCGGCGCGGGCTTTCCTGGAGGGCATGAAGCCCTCGGACGCGCACGACACCCCCGCGGGCGCCGGCCTCACGCGGGTCGACGCCCTGGAGGTGGAGGACTCGGCCGGAACCCTTCCTGCTCGCCGCCGCCCGGCGCGGGGTCGATCCGGCCCGCTGCGTGGTCTTCGAGGACGCGCCCGCCGGCCTGGCCGCCGGTCGGGCGGCCGGCATGCGGACCGTGGCCTTGACCACAACGCACACCGCCGCGGAGCTCGTCGCGGACGTGGTCGTGCGGGACCTCTCGGCCGTGTCCGCGCAGGTCACGGACGCCGGTACGACGATCCGGACCGACGGCTGAGACTGATCGCCGCTGTCCGGAATGTGGTCGATATTCGTCCGCTATCCGGACGGCATTGATCGGTCAGGTGACAGGTCTGCTTTACTGGGCCCATGACCACGACGAGCAGCCGCACCCTTGCGACCGAGGCGACCACGACGCCCGGTGCTCGTTGTATGTGTCGAATGCGCGCCTTCTGAGGGCCCCTCCCAGCAGTCTCGCGCCCCGAAGCGAGACCGGCCGAGCCCCGTCCGGCACCACCGTGTGACACCCGGAACGCTCCTGCCCCGCGCACGCGCCGCCATCGCCGATTCGTGATGGTTCGTCCCGTGTCGCGTCCCCTGATGTTTGCCCCGTGCCCGGCACACCGCACCGCCGTGCACTCGACAGCGACGGAATTCCTGTGATCACCACATCGGGCCTCACGAAGGTCTACAAGTCCCGTGACCGCGAGGTCACCGCCCTGGACGGCGTCGATCTCCACGTCCGCGAGGGCGAGGTCTACGGAGTCATCGGCCAGAGCGGCGCCGGCAAGTCCTCCCTCATCCGCTGCGTGAACCTGCTGGAGCGCCCCACCACCGGCACCGTCACCGTCGACGGCGTGGACCTCACCGCCCTCGCCGGCCGCGGCCGGCGAGCCGGCAAGGAGCTCCGCGAGGCCCGCAGCCGCATCGGCATGGTGTTCCAGCACTTCAACCTGCTGTCCTCGCGCACCGTGCAGGCCAACATCGAGCTGCCCCTGGAGATCCTCGGGATCTCCGGCCGCGAGCGCTCGCGCAAGGCCGTCGAACTCCTCGACCTCGTGGGCCTCGCCGACAAGGCCAAGGCCTACCCCGCCCAGCTCTCCGGCGGCCAGAAGCAGCGCGTCGGCATCGCCCGCGCCCTGGCCGGCGACCCCAAGGTGCTGCTCTCCGACGAGGCCACCAGCGCCCTGGACCCCGAGACCACCCGCTCGATCCTGCAACTGCTGCGCGACCTCAACCGGCAGCTCGGCCTGACCGTCCTCCTGATCACCCACGAGATGGACGTGGTCAAGGCCGTCTGCGACTCCGCCGCGCTGATGAAGAACGGCCGGGTCATCGAGTCCGGCACCGTCTCGGAACTGCTGGCCACCCCCGGCTCCGAGCTGGCCACCGAACTGTTCCCGGTCAGCGGCGCCGCCACCGGCCCCGACCGCACGGTCGTCGACGTCACCTTCCACGGCGAGGCGGCGACCCGCCCGGTCATCTCCCAGCTCTCGCGGACCTACAACATCGACATATCGATCCTCGGTGCCGCGATGGACACCGTCGGCGGGAAGCAGATCGGCCGCATGCGGATCGAGCTGCCCGGCCGCTACGAGGACAACGTGGTCCCCGTGGGCTTCCTCCGGGAGCAGGGCCTCCAGATCGACGTGGTCGACGAGGTCGAGGACGTACAGACCGCGGTGAACACGATCACCGACGCACTGGTCAAGGAAGGTGCCAAGTGACCTGGTCCGAGATGCAGCCCCTGCTCACCCAGGGCACGTACGACACCCTCTACATGGTCCTGTGGTCCACCCTGGTGACCGTCGTCGGCGGCCTGCCCATCGGCATCCTCCTCGTCCTCACCGACAAGGGCGGCCTGCTGCGGAACCAGCCGCTCAACAAGGTCCTCGGCGTGATCGTGAACATCGGCCGCTCGCTGCCGTTCATCATCCTGCTGATCTTCCTGATCCCGGTCACCACGGCTGTCGTCGGCACCTTCATCGGCCCCACCGCCATGATCGTCCCGCTCGCCATCGGCGCCATCCCCTTCTTCGCGCGGCTCGTCGAGACGGCCGTCCGCGAGGTGGACCACGGCCTCGTCGAGGCCGTCGAGTCCATGGGCGGCGGCGTACCGACCCTGGTCGGCAAGGTCCTGCTGCCCCAGGCCCTGCCCTCCCTGATCGCCGGCGTCACCACCACCGTGATCACCCTCGTCGGCTACTCCGCCATGGCGGGCGCCGTCGGCGGCGAGGGACTCGGTTCCAAGGCCATCACGTACGGCTTCCAGCGGTTCGAGACCGGCTTCATGGTCGCCACCGTCGTGGTCCTGATCGCCCTCGTCACCGTGATCCAGCTGATCGGCGACGGCGTCGTACGCGTCCTCGCCCGCCGCGGCCGCACGGCCTGACCCCCCCCAGACCCCCCACCCCCAGAGCGCCCGCACTTGTCGTGCTTGGGCCACCACCCCGCAAGAACCGCGCGCGATCCGCGCCCTTGCAAGCAATGAAAGGCACTCTTCGTGCGTAAGAACATCAAGCTCACCGCTTTCGCCGCCGCGTCCGCCGCGCTCGCCCTCGGCCTCACCGCCTGCGGCACCTCCTCGGACCCGTCCTCCGCCAAGACCGACGGCGGCAAGGCGGACGAGAGCAAGGCGCTGGTCATCGCCGCGTCCCCGAGCCCGCACGCCGACATCCTGAACTTCGTCAAGGACAAGCTGGCGGCCAAGGACGGCCTCAAGCTGGAGGTGAAGGAGTTCACGGACTACGTCCTGCCCAACACCGCCACCGAGCAGGGCCAGGTCGACGGCAACTACTTCCAGCACAAGCCGTACCTCGACGACTTCAACAAGAAGAACGGCACGCACATCGTGCCCGTCGTGAACGTGCACCTGGAGCCCCTCGGCCTCTACTCCAAGAAGATCAAGGCCATCGGTGACATCAAGCCCGGCCAGACGATCGCCGTCCCCAACGACACCACCAACGAGGGCCGCGCGCTCCAACTGCTCGCCACCAACAACCTGATCACCCTCAAGGAGGGTGTCGGCACCAGCGCCAAGCTGTCCGACATCACCGACAAGAAGGGCCTGGAGTTCAAGGAGCTGGAGGCCGCCACGGTCCCGCGCGCCCTGAACGACGTGGACGCCGCCATCATCAACGGCAACTACGCCATCGAGGCCAACCTGGCGCCCGCCAAGGACGCGCTGGTCCTGGAGAAGGCCGAGGGCAACCCGTACGCCAACTTCCTCGCCGTCAAGGACGGGAACCAGAACGACCCGCGCGTCCAGAAGCTCGCCAAGCTCCTGAACTCCGACGAGGTCAAGAAGTTCATCGAGGACAAGTACCAGGGCTCGGTCGTCTCCGCCTTCGGCGCCCCGAAGGCCTGACCCACAGCGGTACTTCGGCCCCGCACGCCCCCGCCGGCGTGCGGGGCCGCGCGCTGCCCGCTTCCGGGCAACCCGGTCCTGCACAACCCGCGGCCGATGCTGCATGCTGTGGCCTACGACCCGCACAAACGGTCCCGCAACACGGTCGCACCACGGTCTCAGGCATGGAGCTGCGCATGACTACCACCTTCCCGGACGTCACCATCAGCACGGACCGGCTGGTGCTGCGCCCCTTCGAGGTGGAGGACGTCACCGCGCTCGCCGAGATGATGAACGACGAGCACGTCACCGCCTGGACCAGCGCCCCGCACCCCTACACCCATGCCGACGCACACCGTTGGGCCACCCGCGAGTCCCACGCCGAACGCACCGAGGGCCGCGGGATCGTCCTGGCCGTCACCGAATTCCTCACCCACCGCCTCGTCGGCTTCGTCCGCCTGATGAACACCGACTGGCGGACCCTCACCACCGAGGTCGGCTACGTCACCGCCCCCTGGGCCCGGGGCGAGGGCTACGCGAGCGAATCCGTGCTCGCCGTCGCCCAATGGCTCTTCCGCGACCGGGGGTTCGAACGCCTCGAACTGCGCACCGCCGCCGACAACGCCGCCTCCCAGCAGGTCGCCCAGAAGATCGGCTGCATCAGCGAGGGCGTCCTGCGCAACGCCTGCATAGTGCGCACCCAGACCGGCGCCGGAGGCTGGACCGGGACCCGCAGCGACCTCATCGTCTGGGGCCTGGTCCCCGAGGACCTCGACGACGGCGAGGGCTACGACGGCTACCCCGGCCACGGGGACCAGTACGCGTTCGGGCGGCGCGCCGACGCGAGCGGATACCCCGTCGGGGCCGACTGGAGCTGACCCGATGACCAGGTAGTCTCACCGTGCCCGCCCCCCGACGCATCCCAGGAGACTGACGACGATGGCCGACCGGGTCACGGTGATCGGCTGGGACGGTTCGCCCTTGACCGCGGCCGCCCGGTCCGCGCTCTCCGCCGCCACCCTCGTGGCCGGCGCGGCCCACCACCTCGCGCTCCCCGAGGTCCCCCCGGGCGCGGAACGCATCCGCCTCGGCAGCCTCGGCCTCGCCGCCCGCCGGATCGCCGGCCACCGCGGCACCGCCGTGGTCCTGGCCGACGGCGACCCCGGCTTCTTCGGAGTCGTACGCACCCTGCGCGACCCCGAACACGGCCTCGAAGTCGAGGTGGTCCCCGCCGTCTCGGCCGTGGCCGCCGCCTTCGCCCGCGCCGGAATGCCCTGGGACGACGCCCAGGTCGTCGTGGCCCACCCCCGCACCCTGCGCCGCGCCGTCAACGTCTGCCGCGCCCACGGCAAGGTCGCCGTCCTCACCTCACCCGGAGCGGGCCCCGCCGAACTGGCCCTGCTGCTCGGCGGAGTCCACCGGACCTTCGTCATCTGCGAGGAACTCGGCACCGAACGGGAACGCGTCACCGTCCTCACCTCCGACCGGGTCGCCGACCACACCTGGCGCGACCCCAACGTCGTCATCGTCATCGGCGGCGCAGCCCAGGCCGGCGGCGTCGCGGCCGAACCCGGCTGGCTGCTCGGCCATGCCGCCGGAGGCGACCGGGGGTGGGCCCGACCACAGGCCGACACCGGCGAGGGCGAGTCCGCCCTGCTGCGGGCCGCCCAGCTCGCCCGACTCGGCCCGCGCCCCGGCGACCTCGTCTGGGACATCGGCACCGGCTCCGGCACCCTCGCCCTGGACGCCGCCGCGTTCGGAGCCGCCGTCATCGCCGTCGACGCGGACCCGCACGCCTGCGCCCGCCTCGTCACCGCCGCCCGCGGCCGGGGCACACAGCTCCAGATCGTGAACGGCCGTGCGCCCCACGTCCTCGAAGACCTGCCCGAACCCGACGTCGTGCGGGTCGGCGGAGGCGGAGCCGAGGTCGTCGCCGCCGTCGCGGACCGGCGCCCCGAGCGGATCGTCAGCCACGCCTCGACCCGCGACGAGGCCGAGGCCATCGGCCGCACCCTCACCGAACACGGGTACGCCGTCGAGTGCGCGCTGCTCCAGTCCGTCGGCCTCGACACCCGCTCCTGGAGCGAACGGCAGCGCTCCGTCGTCTTCCTGCTGGCCGCCGAACGCCCGGCGAACCGCCCGGACAGGACCTGAGGAAGGGCCCGGGGTAGGCTGACCGATCGGCTGTACCGCCCGCGGACCGCGCGACGTGGCGCAGTCCACAACGGACCGCGGTGATTTCTGGCCGACACGGCGGCCGGCGAGCGCGACAATGCTCAGTGGTTGTCGTGCGTACGGGCGAGACACGAACGCGACGCACGGCGGCCCCGCTCGTTGGTCACGTGGGCGTCGGGCGATCGAAGAGGCAACACCGATGGGCGAGGGGTACGCATGACTGACACCGGCCAGGTTCCGGGCGAGGGCCACCCGGACAACGCGGGCATGGTGGATCAGCAGAGCATCCCCGCCCCGGTCCCGCCGCAGATCCCGGCGGGCTACGCCTTCCAGGACCTCGTGGACAATCCGGCCGAGCCGGAGGACGAGGAACTGCTGCTGATGCCGAGCGGCCAGGGCGCGTGGAGCGATCCGCAGCTGGTCCCGCCGCCGGCCTTCCCGATCGAGCCGGCCCCCGCGTACGACGAGGCCCCCGCGTACGAGCAGTACGCGCAGCAGTCCGCGGCCCCGGCATACGCCGACCCGGCCGCCGCACCCCGGTTCCCCGAGCCGGCGGCGCCCGTCCACACCGAGCCCGCGCCCGTCCACCCCGAGGCGGCCGTCGCGCCCGCCTACGCCGAGCCCGCGCACCCGGGCTTCCCCGACGCCGGACAGCCCGAGCCCTTCTACAGCGCCGGTGCCCACGAGGCGGGAGGCCGGGACTCCGGGTCGCTCGACCTCGGCGGCCTCCTGATCCCGTCGCCGGCCGCGCCGCCCGTCCCCCCGGCCCCCGCGACCCCCTCCCGGCGCCCCCTGCACATGGGCCCGCCGGTTCCCGAGGCCGGCGGACTCGTGCGCTCCCTCGCCGACCGGGGCCCGGCCGCTCCGCAGACCCCCGTGACGCCGATGCCGATCCGCCAGGCCGGGCCGCCGACCACGGGCCCCGAGTACCTGGACATCCCGCGCGCCGAGGACGTCCCCGCCGCGCCGCAGGGCGAGATCCCGCCGCAGGCCGGTGCCCCGTGGGCCGCCGAGCCGGTGCTCCCGGCCCCCGAGGTCGAGCCCGTCGCCGTCGCGGTGGAGCCCGAGTCCGAGACCCCGGTGGAGCCCACCCCCCACACGCCGGTGGAGGCCGCGCCGCCCGCCGAGGCCGAGCCGGCCGACGCCCAGCCGGTCACGGCGAACGAACCCGAGCCCTTCGTCGTCCCGGAGCCGGCTGCCGAGGCCGTCGAACCCGCCGAGACGGCCGTGCCCGCCGAGGTTCCCGTGCCCGCCGGGGTTCCCGTACCCGCCGAGATTCCCGCGCCCGCCGACGTCGTGGAGGCCCCGGCGCCCGCGGAGGCCGCCCCCGCCCCGCAGCCCGAGCCCGCCCCCGAACCGGTCGTCGCGGTCGAGCCCCCGCCCGTGGTGGTGGAGGCCGCCCCCGAGATCCCGCAGCCCGTCGAGGCCGCGCCGCCGGCCGCGAACGAGGCCCCCGAGGGCGTCGTGGCGCCGGTCGAGCCGCAGCCGCTGCCCGCCGAGGCCGCGGAGAGCGCCGAAGCCGTGGCGGCGCCGGCCGAGCCCCAGGCGGTCGAGCAGGCGCCGGTGGAAGCCGCCGCGCCCGTCGAAACCGTCGTCACGCCCGAGGCACCGGACCAGCCCGAGGCCCCCGAGGCTCCGGTCGAGCCCGCGCGGCCCGAGGCCCCCGCCGAGCCCGCCGCCCCCGCCGAACAGCCGGAGCCGGACACGGCCGCCGCACACCCCGTCGAGCCCGCCCACCCCGTCGCTGTCGCGCCCGAGGAGGCCCCGGAGACCCCCGCGGCCCCGGCGGCCGCCGAACCCGTCGAGGTCGAGGTGCCCGAACCCCTCGCCGCCGCCCCCGTCGGCGAGCCGGCCCCCGCCGGCTACGACGAGGCCGAGCGCGACGCCATCCAGCGGGTCATGCGCGAACGCCGCGACATCCGCAAGGGCTTCCGCTCCGACCCGATCCCGCACGAGGTGCTGCTGCGCGTCCTGGAGGCGGCCCACACCGCCCCCAGCGTCGGCCACTCCCAGCCCTGGGACTTCGTCGTCATCAGGTCCGCCGAGACCCGCCGGACGATGCACGAACTCGCCCAGCGCCAGCGCGAGGCCTACGCCAAGTCCCTCCCCAAGGGCCGGGCCAAGCAGTTCAAGGAACTCAAGATCGAGGCCATCCTCGACACCCCGGTGAACATCGTCGTCACCGCCGACCCGACCCGCGGCGGCCGCCACACCCTCGGCCGGCACACGCAGCCGCAGATGGCCCCGTACTCCTCGGCCCTCGCCGTCGAGAACCTCTGGCTCGCCGCCCGCGCCGAGGGCATCGGCGTCGGCTGGGTCAGCTTCTTCGACGAGCGCGAGATGGTCCGCGAGCTGGGCCTGCCGGAGCACCTGGAGGTCGTCGCCTACCTGTGCGTCGGCTACGTCGACGAGTTCCCCGAGGAGCCCGAGCTGGCGCAGGCCGGCTGGTCCCAGCGCCGGCCGCTCGCCTGGGTCGTCCACGAGGAGACGTACGGACGCCGCGCGCTGCCCGGCGCGGAGCCGCACGACCTGCTCTCCGAGACGGTCGCCGGCATCCGCCCGCTCGACGCGAAGGCGCTCGGCGAGGCCTGGGAGCGACAGAAGCGCATGACCAAGCCCGCCGGGGCCCTGGGCATGCTCGAAATCATCTCCGCTCAGCTCGCCGGCCTGTCGCGGGTCTGCCCGCCCCCGATCCCGGAGCCCGCGGCCGTCGCGATCTTCGCCGGCGACCACGGGGTGCACGCCCAGGGCGTGACCCCCTGGCCGCAGGAGGTCACCACGCAGATGGTGGCCAACTTCCTCGGCGGCGGAGCCGTCTGCAACGCCTTCGCCAACCAGGTGGGCGCCGAGGTCTGCGTCATCGACGTCGGTGTCGCCGGGGACCTCCCCGCCACTCCCGGGCTCCTGCCGCGCAAGGTCCGACCGGGCACCGCAGACATGTCCGTCGGTCCGGCGATGACCCGCGAAGAGGCCATCGCGGCCATCGAGGTCGGCATCGAGACCGCCCGCGACCTGGTGGCCGCCGGGAACAAGGCACTGCTCACCGGCGAGATGGGCATCGCGAACACCACCGTGTCGGCGGCCCTGATCTCGGTCTTCACCGGGGTGGACCCGGGCGAGGTCACCGGACGCGGCACCGGCATCAACGACGAGACGCACGCCCGCAAGGTCGAGGTCGTACGGCGCGCCCTGGAACTCCACCAGCCCGACCCGGCCGACCCGATCGGCGTCCTGGCGGCCATCGGCGGCCTGGAGCACGCGGCGATCGTCGGACTCCTGCTCGGCGGGGCCTCGCTCCGTACGCCGGTCATCCTGGACGGCGTGAGCGCCGGAGCGGCCGCCCTGGTCGCCCGGGCCATCGCCCCGGAGGCCCTGTCGGCGTGCATCGCGGGCCACCGCAGCGCGGAGCCGGGCCATGTGGCCGCCCTGAACAAGCTGGGCCTGCGTCCCCTGGTCGACCTGGACCTCCGTCTCGGCGAGGGCACGGGCGCCCTGCTGGCCCTGCCCCTGGTGCAGAGCGCGGCCCGCGCGATGCACGAGGTCGCCACGTTCGACTCGGCGGGCGTCACCGAGAAGTAGCCGGCCCCGGCCGGGGAGCGGCCCGTCCCCGGCTCCGGAGCCCCGCCCGGGGCGCCGGGGCCGGTCCGCCCCCGGCCCGGTCGGCCCCCGCCGGGCCCACCCGCGCGGTCCCGATGCGGCCCCGCCCCGCAGCCCCGGGCACCGGCCCCCGGAAGGACCGGTCGGCGACCGGGTCGTATCGTGGACCCGGGCACACCACACCCCGCCCCACCAGCCGCTTCAGCGCCGCAGCGGCCCTCACCCCGCCGCATCAGGAGCCGCACCGCCATGGCACATCCCGCCTACCCCGTAGGACTCCGCCTGGCCGGCCGCCGCGTCGTCGTCATCGGCGGTGGCCAAGTCGCCCAGCGACGCCTCCCCGCACTCATCGCCGCCGGGGCCGACGTCCTGCTCGTCTCCCCGTCCGCCACGCCCTCCGTGGACGCCATGGCGGAGACCGGTGAGATCCGCTGGGAGCGCCGCCGCTACCAGGACGGCGACCTCGCCGGCGCCTGGTACGCCCTGATCGCCACCCAGAACCGCGAGGACAACGAGCGGGCCTCCGCCGAGGCCGAGCGGGAGCGCGTCTGGTGCGTGCGCGCCGACGACGCCTCCGCGGCCACCGCCTGGACCCCGGCCACCGGCCGTGTCGAGGGCGTCACCGTCGCCGTGCTGACCGGCAACGACCCCCGCCGGTCCGCCTCCGTCCGCGACGCGATCGTGGAGGGCCTGCGCGAGGGCACCCTCGCCGCTCCCGGCCACCGACACCGGTCCGCCCCCGGCGTGGCCCTCGTCGGCGGCGGTCCCGGCGACCCCGACCTGATCACCGTGCGCGGTCGCCGGCTGCTCGCCGAGGCCGACGTGGTCATCGCGGACCGGCTCGGCCCCCGCGACCTGCTCGACGAACTGCCGCCGCACGTCGAGGTCATCGACGCCGCGAAGATCCCGTACGGCCGCTTCATGGCCCAGGAGGCCATCAACAACGCCCTCGTCGAGCACGCCAAGGCCGGCAAGGCCGTGGTCCGGCTCAAGGGCGGGGACCCGTACGTCTTCGGCCGCGGCATGGAGGAACTCCAGGCCCTCGCGGAGGCCGGCATCCCCTGCACCGTCGTGCCGGGCATCTCCAGCTCCATCTCCGTCCCCGGCGCGGCCGGCATCCCGGTCACCCACCGCGGCGTGGCACACGAGTTCACCGTCGTCAGCGGCCATGTCGGCCCCGACGACCCGCGCTCGCTCGTGGACTGGGCCTCCCTCGCCAAGCTCACCGGCACCCTGGTGATCCTCATGGGCGTCGACAAGATCGGCCTGATCGCCGAGGCCCTGATCCGCCACGGCCGCCCCGGCGACACCCCCGTCGCGGTCGTCCAGGAGGGCACCACCGCCGCCCAACGCCGGGTCGACGCCACCCTCGCCACGGTCGGGGAGACGGTGCGCGCCGAGGAGATCCGCCCGCCCGCGGTCATCGTGATCGGCGCGGTCGTCGCGGTTCACACCCCCAGCGCCTGACCGGGCCGTTGGCACCACACCCAGGACAAGGCAGTATCACCCTGTGGCAGATCTCATCACCGTCGAAGACCCCGACGACCCCCGCCTGCGCGATTACACGGGCCTGACCGACGTCGAACTGAGACGTCGACGAGAACCCGCCGAAGGCCTCTTCATCGCCGAGGGCGAGAAGGTCATCAGACGGGCCAAGGACGCCGGTTACGAGATGCGTTCGATGCTGTTGTCCGCCAAGTGGGTCGACGTCATGCGCGACGTCATCGACGAACTCCCGGCCCCCGTCTACGCGGTCACCCCCGAGCTCGCCGAACGCGTCACCGGCTACCACGTGCACCGCGGCGCCCTGGCCTCGATGCAGCGCAAGCCGCTGCCGACCGCCGAGGAACTGCTCGCGCAGGAGTCGACGGGGCAGCGGATCGGCGTGTTCGAGGGATTCGTCGACCACGCCAACCTGGGCGCCGCCTTCCGCAGCGCCGCCGCCCTCGGCATCAGCGCCATACTGCTCTCCCCGGACTGCGCGGACCCGCTGTACCGGCGTGCCATCAAGGTCTCGATGGGCTCGGTCTTCTCGGTGCCGTACGCGCGCCTGGACCAGTGGCCCGCCGACCTGGAGAAGGTCCGCGAAGCGGGCTACCGGATCCTCGCCATGACGCCGAGCGAGAAGGCCACCCCGTTGGACCAGGTGCCGCCGGAGCGGTTCGCCCGCTCCGCGATCATGCTCGGTTCGGAGGGGCACGGCCTGTCGACGTACGCCCTGCGGGCCGCCGACGAGTGGGTGCGCATCCCCATGGCCGAGGGCATCGACTCGCTCAACGTGGCGGCGGCCTCCGCCGTCGCCTTCTACGCGACCCGCCCGCCCGTGTCCCCGCAGGCGTAGCGCCCGGGGTTCCGCGGGCCAGGGCTCCGCGGGACCCCGCTACAGCTTCTGCGCGGCCGCGATCCCCAGCGCCACGACCAGCGTCACCACGATGAACACGATCAGCCGCTGCCGCATCAGCTTCGGGTCCGGCCGCGACGGCCGCCGACCCGTCCCCGTCGTCCGCGGCGCCGGCCGCCCGCCCGTACGGCCCGCCGTGGAGCCCGGGTTGCGGGGGGACGAGGGCCGCGAGTGCGGCCCGCTGTGCGGCCCCGTCGCCCGGGGGATCGTGTTGCCGCCCGTACGCTCGGTCCGCTGGTCCACGTACTCCTCGGCGGGCGAGCGCTCCGTACGGCGCTGCGCGGGCGGCCGGGCCTCGCCCAGCCCCTGCGCCTCGCGCGCCGCGATCTCCTTCAGCCGCATCGACAGCTGGAGGGTGCTCGGCCGCTCCTCGGGATCCTTGGCGAGGCAGGCCCGCACGAGCGGCGCGAGCGCGTCCGGAACACCCTGGAGGTGGGGCTCCTCGTGCACCACCCGGTACAACATGACCTCGGAACTGCCGTGCCCGAAGGGCGAGTCGGCGGTCGCCGCGTAGGCGAGGGTGGCGCCCAGGGAGAACACGTCGGTCGCGGGGGTGACGGCCGCCCCGCGCACCTGCTCGGGCGCGAGGAAGCCGGGGGAGCCGACGGCGGTGCCCACATGGGTGAGGGTGCTCGCCCCGGTGGCCCACGCGATCCCGAAGTCGATGATCCGCGGCCCCTTGGGGGACAGAAGAATGTTCGAGGGCTTGAGGTCGCGGTGGACGACGCCGGCCTCGTGCACGGCGACCAGGCCCTCCGACAGCGCGGCGCCGATGGCGGCGATCTGCGCGGCCGTGAGCGGACCCTCCTCGGCCACCTTGTCGTGCAGGGAGGGACCCGGAACGTACTGGGTCGCGAACCAGGGCCGCTCGGCCTCCAGGTCGGCGGCGACCAGCCGCGCCGTGCACCCGCCCCGGATCCGCCGCGCGGCGGACACCTCGCGGGCGAAACGGGAGCGGAACTCCTGGTCCTCGGCCAGATCCGGCCGGATGACCTTGAGCGCGACACGCTGTCCGCGCCGGTCGGAGCCCAGGTAGACCACGCCCATGCCGCCGGCGCCGAGCCGCCGGTGCAGCCTGAACGAACCGACGACACGCGGGTCCTCGCGCCGGAGCCGCATCATCGCCATGTCCACCCCGCTGCCCGGTCGTCCTGCTGACGTGCCACAGCTTACGGACCATCCGCCATCGGCGCTCAGAGGCCGCGCCCTCGCCGGGAGATTCGATTGTCAGTGCGGGGCAAGCCACTTGAGGGTTGTTCAGGTGAAGCCCCGGTACTTCGTCCCGTGGGCCGCCGGATGCCCAAACGGCCGTACCGGCAAGGGGATTGGCCCCGTACCGGGCCGATCCGGCGGCCGTGCCGGAGTGGATCACGCACGGAGTCGCCGCCGGCTTGATCCACACCACGCGGGAGGACACACGTGTGCGGGGAGTGACGGAAGTGAGCGAAGTCACTACCCTCCGGTCATCCCCTCCGGGATGACCCTCACGGCGGAGAGTCGGTCTCCACCCAGGGGAGTAGTCGGGGGGTGACCCCGTCATCCTCCTGGAGGCCTGCCAATGGGTACGGAGGCATGAGGCCAGGCGCCCGACGGCCGCCTAGTGTTGAAGACAAGCGGCGGGTGGCGCACTCGTCCCCCGAGGTCACAAGCCCGCCGCTGCCAAACGACAGGGAGAGGGCCATGGCGGACATCGCACGGCAGGGACGCAAGGCATTCGCGTTCAACGGCCATGAGTCCGGCAAGCGGCACCCACTGGTGGCCGCCGCCATGGTCCTCCCTCTGGCCGCCGTCCTGCTCTTCGTCTTCGGAGGATTTGACCAGGTGGCGGCACAGGCGTCGTCCGTGGGCGCGATGCTGGGGCGCTGAGCGGCGCCCCGGGTCCGGGAGAGCGGCCCGGGCCGGGACATCGGCCTGTCGAACCCCGTGGGGACGGGGGCGCGACGGACGGCAGGTGAAGGGTGCTGCCCGTACGACTGGGGAGTCGGACGGGCAGCACCCTTTCTCACGCGCCCACTCATGCGTCGTCCCACGCGGCACCACGCGACTTTCACGCGACCGGCCCCGCCGACGAGCGGGACACGGGCTTGCTCCGGACGCCCACACCCGCACCCGAGTCCGTAACCTCCTCCTGGGACCGCGGTCGCGCCCGGCGGCGGCGGGGCGACACCGGAGCCGGCCACCATGACCCAGGACGACACCACCTGGCGCCTGATGCGCGAGGACGTGCTGCTCGGCACGATCACCGTCGAGGACACCGACTTCCCCTGGATGTACGGCCGCTTCACCGCCGAGCCCGCCTTCGCCGAGGTGAAGCCGTGGTTCGACGCCGTCCGGGAGACGATGGCCGCCGAGGTCTACGACGAACGGTTCGATGCCGCCTACGCCCCCATCGCGCGGACGCTGACCCTCGTCTCCCCCTCGGGTCCGGTGGCGGACTTCCTGCTCCACATCGACGGGACGACCGCATGGTTTCGCTGAACGACCGGCCGGCGGGCCTGCCCGCGGCCCTCGCCGCGTACGCGGCGACCGTGTGGCCCGACACCCCGCCCCACCCGTACGTCCTCCTCGCCGACCGGGACGACGGCACCGTCGTGCGCTGCGGCGCCGCCGTGGTCAAGGCGCACGCCGAGGACACCGACCGGGGTGGTCTCGCCGTCCGGATGCGGATCGCGGGGGAGCGGGCATTGGCCGAGGTGTTGCTGCCGCCGCTGTCCGTGGAGGCCGGGCACGTCCTACGACGCCCCGTCTCGCTGTGGCCGTACGGAGCCCCGGTGGATCCCGCGCGCCCCGAGGACGCCCCGTGGGAGGAGGTGGCCCGACTGCTGGCGGCCCTCCACCGCGTCCCCGTGCACACGCTCCCCGGACCGGTTCCCCCGATGCGCGGCCCGGCCAAGGTCGCCCGCGCCCTGCGCCGCCTCGCCGAGGCCCTGCCCGACGCCGCGCCGCGGGTTCCCCGGGGCGTTCCGGGTCCCGCCGACGCCCGGGTCGTGTGGAAGGCCGCGCGGACCCTGCCCGGGTGGGCGCGCGGGGCGGGGGAGCCGCCCCGCGGCGGGGCCCTGTGCCACGGGGACCTGCACCTCGGGCAACTGGTGCGCTGCCCGGCCCCGGACGGCGCCTGGCGGCTCATCGACGTCGACGACCTCGGGGTCGGCGTCCCCGCCTGGGACCTGGCCCGCCCCGCGGCCTGGTACGCCGCCGGCCTGCTCGCCCCGGAGGACTGGCTGTGTTTCCTCGACGCCTACCGGGCCGCCGGGGGGCCCGCCGCCGGGCCCCCCGGCACCGACCCCTGGCCGGAACTCGACGTCGTCGCCCGGGCCCTGACCGTACAGACCGCCGCCCTCGCACTGGCCAAGGCGGCGGCCGGGAACCGGGACCTCGACGAGGGGGAGCGGCTGATGCTGGACGCCTGTGCCCGAATTTCCGCCCTCCCGCCCGAGTTGGAGCCGCAGCCTCCGTCGTAGGGTGAGCCCCACGCCACCGGGGCGCCCCTCCGGTGGCGACGTACACGGCGAGGAGTTGATCCGGTCATGCAGTGTCCGAAGTGTCACGCGATGATGCACACCTACAACCGCAACGGCGTCCAGATCGAGCAGTGCAGCGGCTGCCGCGGCATCTTCCTCGACTACGGCGAGTTGGAGGCGCTGACCCGCCTGGAGTCCCAGTACACCTCCCAGCAGTACGGCCAGGTCCCGCCGCCCGCCGCGCCGCCCGCCCCCTACCCGGCCCAGCACGGAGCCCCCGCACAGGCGCCGGCCTGGGGCGCCCCGCAGCAGCACGGCGGCTACGGCCACGGCCATGGTCACGGCAAGAACCACCGCGGCGGCTTCGGCCGGATGCTGTTCTCCTCCTGACGCCGCGCGCCGAGTCCGGGGCCCGGTACGCACACGGACCCCGACCGGCCGGCGACCCCGCGGGCGCACCCGCCACAACGCGGAAGCCCCGACCGTCGAGACGGCCGGGGCTTCCGGATGGTGCGCGATACTGGGATTGAACCAGTGACCTCTTCCGTGTCAGGGAAGCGCTCTCCCGCTGAGCTAATCGCGCGGGAACGGCTTGAAGGCCGTAATTAAAGCACGTGTTGCGATGATACTGCGTGCGCGATACTGGGATTGAACCAGTGACCTCTTCCGTGTCAGGGAAGCGCTCTCCCGCTGAGCTAATCGCGCGGGGATCCTTGCGGATCAGTGGACGATACTGGGATTGAACCAGTGACCTCTTCCGTGTCAGGGAAGCGCTCTCCCGCTGAGCTAATCGTCCTTGGAGGTGGAGACGGGATTTGAACCCGTGTAGACGGCTTTGCAGGCCGTTGCCTCGCCTCTCGGCCACTCCACCATGGAGCCGCAGGGGTTCTCGGGAAGATGATCCCCCACTTCGAGCGGACGACGAGACTCGAACTCGCGACATCCACCTTGGCAAGGTGGTGCTCTACCAACTGAGCTACGTCCGCAGGTCACCGTGTTTGCTCCGGGGTGTTGCCCCTTCGCTCCCTGGCGACGTGTTGAACTCTAGCGGATTCCCCGGCCAGCTCAAAAACGCGTTTCCGCAGCGTGCTGCCGGTCGATCACCGCCGGTCACCCGGCCGTCACCTCACCGGCGGGATCCCGTCACCGGTCATAGACTCGCAGCCGTGCACGACCTGCCCCCCCTGGCCCGCTTCGGCGGCCGCCTCGCGACCGATCTCCGCGATGTCACCAGCGACCCCTCCGCCCTCGACTCCACCGGCTTCTGGGCCGTGGCCGCCGACTTCGAGGGGCGACTGGTCTGCGCGCGGTTCGGTGACGTACGCCCCGACCCCGTTCCCGCGCCGGTGCCCGGCGCCTGGCGGGGTCCCGCCGCCGACGGCTGGGTCTCCTCGCTCGACCGCGCCGCGTACGTGGCCGGCGTCCGGCGCGTGCGCGAGTACATCGCGAAGGGCGAGGTCTACCAGGCGAACCTGTGCCGGGTGATGTCGGCGCCGCTGCCCGACGCGGCCACCGCCGACGTCGACGCCCTCACCGCGCTGCTCGCGCGCGGTAATCCGGCGCCCTACGCAGGAACGATTCGGCTGCCGGCGCGCGGCGTCGAGATCGCGACCGCCTCGCCCGAGCTGTACCTGCGCCGCAGTGGCCGCCACGTGGAGTCGGGCCCGATCAAGGGCACCGGCCGGACGGTGGCCGACCTGCTCCCCAAGGACCACGCCGAGAACGTGATGATCGTGGACCTCGTGCGCAACGACCTCGGCCGCGTCTGCGCCACCGGCTCCATCGCCGTCCCCGCCCTGTGCGAGGTCGAGGAGCACCCCGGGCTGGTCCACCTCGTGTCCACCGTCAGCGGTGAACTCGCCGAGGGCGCGGGCTGGGCGGAGCTGCTCGGGGCGACCTTCCCGCCCGGCTCGGTGACCGGCGCCCCCAAATCCTCCGCGCTGCGGATCATCGAAGAGCTGGAGACCGCCCCGCGCGGCCCCTACTGTGGCGGCATCGGGTGGGTCGACGCCGATCAGGGCACCGCGGAGCTCGCCGTCGGCATCCGGACCTTCTGGATCGACCGCGCGGCAGCGGGCGGACCCCGCCTGTGCTTCGGCACCGGCGCGGGGATCACCTGGGGGTCCGACCCGGACCGGGAATGGGCGGAAACGGAATTGAAGGCCGCCCGGCTGCTCGGCGTCGCCTCCGGCACGCCCGAGAAGCACGGGCTGAGCGCGGGGAGCGTGCGGTGAAGATCTGGCTCGGCGGCACATTGCGGGACGTGGACGACGCGAAGGTGTCGGTGCTGGACCACGGGCTGACCGTGGGGGACGGCGTCTTCGAGACGCTCCGGGCGAGCGAGGGGCAACCCTTCGCGCTCACCCGCCACCTGGACCGGCTGACCCGCTCGGCGCGCGGCCTCGGCCTGCCCGACCCCGACCTCGACGAGGTGCGCCGGGCCTGCGCCGAGGTGCTCAAGTCCAACCCGATGCCGCTCGGCCGGCTGCGGATCACCTACACCGGCGGGGTGTCCCCGCTCGGATCCGATCGCGGCGAGGCGGGTCCCACCCTGATCGTGGCGGTCGGCCCGACGACCCGCCGCCCGGACACCACCGCCGTGATCACCGTGCCGTGGGTGCGCAACGAGCGCTCGGCCGTGACCGGACTGAAGACCACCTCGTACGCCGAGAACGTGGTGGCGCTCGCCCGCGCGCACGCGGCCGGCGCCAGTGAGGCCCTGTTCGGCAACACCGTCGGGCGGCTCTGCGAGGGCACCGGCTCCAACGTCTTCGTGGTCCTCGACGGACAGGCGCACACCCCGCCGGTCTCCTCGGGGTGCCTCGCGGGCATCACCCGGGCCCTGACCGTGCGGTGGATCGGCGCCAAGGAGACCGACCTGCCCCTCGACGCCCTGGAGCACGCCGAGGAGGTCTTCCTGACCTCGACCCTGCGCGACGTGCAGGCCGTCCACCGGATCGACGGGCGAGACCTCGCAGCCCCCGGGCCGGTCACGGCCCGCGCGATGCGGATCTTCGACGAGCAGGCGGGCGCGGACCTCGATCCGTAGCCACCGTCGGGGACGGGCACTGTCGCGGAGGCCGCACGGCGGGTAGAACTCGACGATGACCACCACCCTGCGGCCGAGCGGGCCGCTTCAGCAGAGCGACGGGGGCGCGCGCTCGCGCCCGTACGAGATCCGCGTCAACAGCAGGCGCGTCGGCGCGCTGACGATCGCCACGGACTCCCCCTTCGGGCCCACCGTCGGAGAGATCCGCGACCTCGCCGTCGACGAGCCCGACCGCCGGCGGGGTCGGGCCACCGTCGCGGCACTCGCCGCGGAGGAGGTGCTGCGGGGCTGGGGCTGCCGTCGGGTCCGCGTGTCGAC
Organism: Streptomyces sp. NBC_00513; assembly: GCF_041431415.1. Taxonomy (GTDB): domain Bacteria; phylum Actinomycetota; class Actinomycetes; order Streptomycetales; family Streptomycetaceae; genus Streptomyces. The sequence continues at coordinate 1,820,948 of NZ_CP107845.1, read as the reverse complement.
GCCGGCCGATTCGGCGGGCGGGCAGCGGTTGGCCGAGACCCTCGGGTACGTCGAGTACGGCCGCAACATGGTCAAGGAACTCCCCGCCGAGCCGCCCGCCGTGCGCGAGGGAGTGACCGGCAGGCCCATGACGCCGGCCGAGTACGAGGAGTGGGAGGCCCTCGCCCGCGCGAGCTACGCCGCGCTCTGGGTCGAGCGCGGCATGTCCCCGCAGGCCGCGGCCGCCAAGTCGGAGGCCGACCACGACGCCGACCTGCCCCGGGGACCGACCGGTCCGGGCGTCTCGCTGTCCGTCCTGGAGGCGGACGGCGCCACCGTCGGGACGCTGTGGGTCGCGCGGCGCGACGGGGGAGCGTACGTCTTCGACGTCGAGGTGGCCGAGGAGCACCGAGGGCGCGGCCACGGCCGGGACCTGATGCTGCTCGCCGAGCGCGTCGCCCTCGCCGACGGCCAACGGACCCTGGGGCTGCACGTCTTCACCACCAACACCCCGGCCCGACGGCTCTACGAATCCCTCGGCTACCGCGCGACCCGCTTCAACCTCGCCAAGGACCTGATCTGAGCGAGGGCCCGGTCACGGGGCCAGCAGGCGGTCGGCGATCTCCTCGATGCGGGCGCGCAGACCGTCCTGGCTCTTTCCGCCGTCGAGGCGCTCGCCGCCGATCACGTACGTCGGTGTGCCGGTCACGCCGATCGCCTTGCCCTCGGCCTGATCGGCGTCGACGATCAGGATGTGCCGCCCGTCGACCAGGGCGGTGTCGAACTCCTCCACGTCCAGCCCGAGTTCGCGTGCCACGTCCAGCAGGACGGGCTCGCCGACCCGGGTGAGTTCCGCGGTGCGGGCCAGTACGGCCTCCACGTACGGCCAGCCCCGGCCCTGCTCCACGGCCTCCTCGGCGGCCTGCGCGGCGGCGAAGGCGTGCCTGTGCTTCTCCAGCGGGAAATGGCGCAGCACGATGTCCAGCCGGTCGCCGTAACGGGCCCGCAGGGCGCGCACGTCGTCCAGGGCGGCGTGGCAGTCGGGGCACTGGAGCTCGCACCACACCTCCAGGACGACGGGGGCGGGAGTGGAGGCGGCGGCGGGAGCGTGGGAATCGGTCATGGGCACAGTCTCCCAGCAGTGTCCGAACCTCCGAGCACCCCCACCCACCGGTACCCGGGGACGAGGCGCGACCCCGAGATGTCCCGGAGATCGGCGCGGGATCGGTTCCGGGCGTGGCCTTCGCGGTGCCGCCCGGTGCAGGATGGATAGGGACAGAACGCCCAAGCCTGACAGACAGCTCTGCCCTGGAGGACAGCATGCTTGCCGAGACCATATGTTCCGCGGTGTCCGCGGCGGGCCTGGGCTTGGCCGCGGTGACGGCCTACCGCAAGCGCTTCCTGGCCGCCACCCGGATCGCCGCCTACTCGCTGATCCCCGTGGCCCTGGTGCTGACGGGCGTCGTGGAGTGGGTGTCCGGGATGGTCTTCAAGCCGTCCGTCTGGATCGGCTTCGGGCTCCTGGGCCTGTCCTGGCTGCTCTTCATGACCACCCGCGCCGTCGAACGCCGTGCGCTCGCCAAGGGCGGGAAGCCGCCGAAGGAGCCGAGGGCCGCCAAGGGGCGTCAGACACCCGAGGCAGTCGCCCCGAACGCCTCCGCGCCCTCCCTCGGCGCCGGCGCGCCCCGACCCGCCGCGGGCCAGGCCCCGGCGGCGCCCGCGGACGACTTCTCCGACATCGAGGCGATCCTCAAGAAGCACGGCATCTGATCCGGCCGGGCGCCCGGCCGCCGGGCGCCCGCCGGCGCGTGTACGAACGGACGGGAACTGACGAACTCCCGCGTGTTCGTTGGCGTGTTGATCGCCGAATCGGGTCGCGCTGCGCGATCATCGCCCCGACATGCTCGACACATCGCAGGGTGAGCCGCAGGCTCCCGCCCCCGTCGCCGAGGCCCCCGTCGCCCCAGAAGGACGTGGTTGTCTCTACGCGCTCTCCCAGCCGCCCTTGATGATCTTCCTAGGGGTGATCGGAACCCTGCTGCTGCTCGCCGCCATGCACGACCTCTTCCTGCTCTGAACCGTGCGCGTCGGCTTCCTTGCGGCGCGCCCGGTACGCCGCCACGTGCAACCGGTTTCCGCAGGTCCGGCTGTCGCAGTAGCGACGCGACCGGTTCCGGGACAGGTCCACGAAGGCGCGCCGACAGTCGGGGGCCTCGCAGCGGCGCAGCCGTTCCTCCTCGCCGGAGACCACGATGAACGCCAGCGCCATGCCGCCGTCCGCGGCCAGGTGGTCACCCAGCGAGGCGCCCGGCGCGAAGTAGTGCACGTGCCAGTCGTAGCCGTCGTGGTCGGTCAGGCGTGGGGTGGTGCCCGCCGTGGCCACCAGTTCGTTGATCTGCGTGGCGGCCGCGCGCGAGTTCGGTGCCGCGAACACCTGGGCGAACTTGCCGCGCACCGTGCGCACCCCGGACAGGTCGCGGGCGCCGAGCTCGCCCACGTCGCTGATCGCGTACTCGCGGACGAATCCGCGCAGTGCGCCCAGATCCGACAGCCCGTCCGTGCGGCCGGGCTCGGCCGCGGTGTTCACCAGCGCGACGACGACGTCGAGCGCGCGACGGGTGTCGTGGGGGATCTGCACGAGGTCTCCCTGTAGGGCGGGCCTGCGACGACGTGCCTGCCGTCACTTGGGGGCCGACTCTAGCGGGTCCTCCGTGAAGCGCACCGGCGCCGCTCTCGCGGTTGGCTTCCGCGAGAACAGCGCCGGCACGACCGTATGTGGTTGTCCGACGCGCACCGTCGCCCCGAGTCGGACGGTGTCGCGCCGGTGTGGGCCTGGCTCAGCTTTCGGCCAGGATGTGGGAGAGCTCCTTGTCGAGGTCGAAGTGCCGGTGCTCGGTCCCGGGTGGGACCGCGGCGTCCGTCCGCTTGAGGAACGACTCGAGTGCTCGGGCGGGTGCTTCGAGCAGCGCTTCTCCCTCCGGTGAGCTCAGGGCGATGCAGACGACGCCCTGACCGTGGCTGCGGGACGGCCAGACGCGGACGTCGCCGGTACCGGTGGGCCGGTGGAGGCCCTCGGCGAGGAGGTCACGGGCGAATACCCATTCGACCGTCTCCTCGGCGCCGGTGTGGAAGGTGGCGTGCACGGCGTAGGGGTCGGCCGTGTCATACCGCAGGCCCGCGGGAACAGGCAGTGAGGACTCGCTCGACACAACGAGGCGCAGGTGCAGCTCGCAGCTGACCGTGGTGTTCATAAGCGCCAGGGCCTTTCGCTCAGTGTGCGCTCGGGGATTCGCACGTCGGCGAAATCGACATGCCACCTACGGTGCCGTTGTAAACCCCTCTGACCGTTTTGCGGACCTCTGGGTCCCTCGAACGGCGGATCCAAACCACCGTTCACGCGTGTATCCGGCTCGGGTAGATTCGGAGGCATGAATACGGGGAGTGACCGCGAGACCCACGAGTCCGCGACCAGCGCGACGGAACCGGACGAGCAGCCGCACGTGTCGAGGGCGCCGGCCTTCGTCAAGGCCCGGCGCGGTCTGCACCTGAGCTGGCAGGTCGGCGTCTTCATCGTCGGCCTGGCCGTCATCGCCGCCGGTGTGGCGATGCTCGTCCTGCCGGGCCCGGGCTGGGTCGCGATCTTCGCGGGCCTGTTCATCTGGGGCACCGAGTTCGCCTGGGCGCAGGTCGTGCTGCGCTGGACGAAGCGCAAGGTGGCCGAGGCGGCCCAGAAGGCCCTCGACCCGAAGGTGCGCCGCCGCAACATCATCCTGACCAGCGTCGGCCTCGTGATCGCCGGCGTGCTGGTCGGCTTCTACCTGTGGAAGTACGGCCTGATGCTGCCGTGGAACATCAAGGACCAGTGATCCGTCCCTGATGGCGGGGAGCACCGCTGACATGCGGTAATGTTTGCGGTGCGTCCGGGCGATTAGCTCAGTGGGAGAGCACTTCGTTCACACCGAAGGGGTCACTGGTTCGAACCCAGTATCGCCCACCCGGACCAGAGGCCCGGAGACTTCACCGTCTCCGGGCCTTCGGCGTTTCCCGGGCGCGTCACCCCAGCCGGCCGAACGCGGCCCGCAGTCGACGGGCGTCGCGCAACCGGCGTTCGTACGTCGCCCCCACCGCCAGCAGCAACAGGCCCGCCAGTGCCGGCGGCAGCCACCTGGGCAGCGCCCCGACAACCTGGACCACGTACGGGGCCAGCTCGTGCAGGGCCACCGCCGCGAGCGTCGCCCCGCCCAGCAGCAGCGGCGCCTGGAGCCGCTGCCGGGCTCCGAGCAGCGTGAGGGCCAGCGAGGCCAGACCCAGCAGCAGCGGTCGCTGCCAGTGCGGGTCGCCCCAGGCCGCGATCAGGGTGGGCAGCAGGGTCGCCACCAGTCCGGGCGCGTAGGCCGTCCAGGACGAGGCGGCCGGATCCCGGCGGCGGCGCATGAAGCCGACCACCAGCGCCGGGACCGTCACGGGCAGCGTGTACGCCTCCGGCCACGCCACCCCCGACGCGCTCAGCCGGACCCAGGTCGCGGCCACGAACAGCGCCCAGGCCGCCCAGCCCAGTCGGCGCCGGTCCGCACGGACCGCCGCGGTCGCGCAGACCACCCCGGCCAGGGCCAGCGCCAGGGCCAGCGCGGGCCGGTCGGGGGCCGCCAGCGCCAGGGCGAGTACCCCCGGCGCGATCGACGCCGCCTCGGCGGGAACCCGTACCGCGCCCCACCGGGGGCCGAACGCCACCACCGCGGCCGCCACCGCCAGCACCGGCGGCGCCCACCACACCACCGCGAGGTCCGACAACGCGCACAGGGCCACCGCCAGCGCCGTGGCCCAGCCGACGGCGAGCACCGCGGCCCCGGACCGCGCCCACCCGGGCCCGGGCCGGTACGCCGCTCCCGCCGCGCCGGCGGCCGTCAGGGCCCCCAGCACCAGGACCGTGGCCAGTCGGCCGTCCAGCGCCCCCACAGCCACGCTCCCGGCCCCCAGGAGCGCGCATCCGGCGGCCACGATCCCGAGGCCGGAACGGCCGGGCCGGGGCCGCAGCGCGAGCGCCCCCGCGGCCACCGTCACCGACAACTGCGCCGCGAGCACGGCCGCCACCGGGAACCCGAGCAGCACCGGGGCCGCGAACAGCCCGGCCCAGCCCAGGACCACCGCGAGCACCCCGGGCTCGGGCCGGGCCGGCATCAGCCGGGCCGCCGCGGCGGCCGCACCCGCCGTCACCAGCAGCGTCACCGCCACCGCCGCGCCCGTGGCCGGCCGGTCCACCTCGGGGGTCGTCGTCGCCCACACCTCGCCGAGCACCCGCAGCCGCGCCGCCAGTGACGGGACCACCGACGCCAGGGCCCAGAGCGCCGCCGCCGCGGTCACGCCCAGCCCCGCGCGGGCCAGGCCGCGCCGCACCGCCGCCGGCACCGAGGCCGCCCCCACCGCCGCCGGCAGGGTCAGCGCCAGGGCCGGCGCCAGGTGCGTCGGCACCGCCCAGCCCGTGTCCCACCGCGGGGAGAGCGGGCCGGCCACCGCCACGACCGCGGCCAGACCGCCCGCGAGCGCCGCCGCGGAGGCCCGCGGCACCCGCCAGGCCACCGCAACGCCGAGCGCCGCACCCGCCGCGAGCAACAGCGCCGGAGCCGACGCGCCCGGGGTGGCCGCCGACTCCACCAACCCGACCCCCAGCGCGGCCACGCCCAGCGCGGCCCCCGCCGGCCACGCGGCCCGCGCCCGGGGCACCGTCATCGCCGCGACCACGTCGAGCGCGGCCGTCGCCAGCAACGCCCAACCGAGCCCCACCGGGTCCGCCGCGGAGGCGAGCGCCGCCAGCGGCAGCGGAAGCTGCGCCGCCGCCACGGCGACGGGCAGCGGCAGCCGAAGCCCGGGCGACGCGAACCCGTACCCGGCCCAGAGCGCCGCCAGGACACCGGCCGCCCCCGCCGCGTACGCGGTGCCATCGACCGTCGACATCCCGACGGCGTGCACCGCGTACGCGTCCAGCACCGTCAGCAACAGCCCCAGCGCCGCGACCGACTCGGCCGTGGACCGCAGCCCGCGACGCAGCAGCGGCAGCGGCGCGACGAGCGCCCCCACCGTCACCACGGCCAGCACCGCGGCGCGCCCGGCGATGCCGAGAGAGCCCCAGCTGACGAGGGTGAAGGCGAGCGCGGCCACCGAGAGCAGCACGGCGCCCAACGTCAGCAGCACGTTCTGCGCGCCGCGCCCCGAAGCGTCCTTGACCGGAAGCGAGGGCGGTGCGGGCGCCGACGGCCACGGGATCGGGGGCAGCCGCAGCAACCAGTCGCGGCGGGCCGCCAGATGGGCGCGACGGGCGTCGAGACGGGCGAGTTCGCCGTCGATGAGCGCCAGTTCCTCGGCGGGCGACAGGGGCGTGTTCATGCTCGGAGTGTGGTGCCCGTCACGCCGTCGGGACATGGGCGTGCGTACTCAGATCCGCCTGAGTACACCCGGTGCGCGGAACGGGATCGGGCGCCGAGAGCGGCCGGCCCGAGGCCCGACCGGAAGCGGTTTGAACAGACCCCGAGGCTCTTGTATTGTTCAGTCCGTTCCCGGGCGATTAGCTCAGCGGGAGAGCACTTCGTTCACACCGAAGGGGTCACTGGTTCGATCCCAGTATCGCCCACCGGGACAGGCCGGTCCGTCACTGACGGACCGGCCTTCCGCATTCCCGGCCCTCAGGCCGCGGCCCCCAGTTCCGGCCGCAACGGCCAGTGCGGATCCACCGACTCAGGAGTGCCCTGGCGGGCGAACCAAGCCTGGAGCCCCCGCGCCTGCGCCGCGTGCCACACCGCCTGGAGCGTGTGCAGCTCGGCCGGTGTCAGCCGCTCCAGCCGGCCCGCGAACCGGCGCCCGACCGCCCGGACGACCTCCAGCGAGGCCAGGGCGTCGGCCGACGCGTCGTGGGCCCCCTCCAGCTCTATGCCGTAGTGCTCGCACAGGTCCGTCAGCGTCCGGCGACCCTTGCGGTAGCGGTCCAGGTGCTTGTCCAACACCCGCGGATCCAGCACCGTCAGCGGCCGGTTGTCCAGATAGCGCCCCAGTGACGACGCCCGGTGCCGGCGCAACTCCCGGTCCAGCAACGTCAGATCGAAGGGCGCGTTCATCACCACCACCGGCCGGCCCGCCACCTGCTGCTCCGCCAGCGCGCGGGCTATCTCCTCCACCACCGGCGCCGGCCAACGGCCGTGGCGCTGGAGGTGCTCATCGGTCAGGCCGTGCACTTCCGTGGCGCCCGGGGGTACCGGGACGCCGGGATTGACCAGCCAGCGGGTGGAGCGGACGCGGCCGCCCGCACACTCCTGCACGACGAGCGCGGCGGACACGATCCGATCCTGCTCGACGTCCACTCCGGTGGTCTCCGTGTCGAATGCGGCCAGCGGGCCCTCGTACCAGCGTGTCATGGCGAACTCCTCGTCCCCGGTCGGCAGGTGGGGCGCACCCGGATCACGCCGCCCTTGCCCGAATCGGTGATACCCGGGCTGTTTGCCCCGTACGCCGTTTGCGACTCGTCTGCTACGGAGACAACTTCCCTGGGGGAACGGACGCATGACCGGTCGTCACCCCGACACCTCACTCTGCGGAGCCCGGAAGGCATGGGGAGCCGGCCATGGCGCTCACACAGCCCGAACCGTTCGGGGTACCACCGGCGCGGATCGGTCCGCGGCCGGACGCGGGAACCGGACCGTTGCGCGGCACCCTCGCCACCACCGCCTGCATGGAGACCCTCCAGGTGGGATACCTGCACGCCGTCGCGGCCGCGGCCGGCTGCTCGCTGTCCCAGCCCTTCCCGGACAACGGCATCGACTGGCACGTCAGCCACGGCGCCCCCGAGCACGTCGTCGACGACGAGGTCACCATCAAGGTGCAGTTGAAGGCGACCTACCAGACACCGCCCCGGCCGGCCGGGGCCACCTTCGGCTTCACCCTCGACAACGAGCACCTCGTGAAGCTGGCGCGCACTCCCGTCGCCGTCCACAAGATCCTCGTAGTGATGCTCGTACCGAGGGAGCGCGAACAGTGGCTGGCCGCCGGACACGACCGGCTCGACCTGCGGCACTGCTGCTACTGGACCAACCTCGCCGGACAGCCCGTGACCGGCCGGCGCCGGACCACCGTACGGATCCCGACCACGCGGATCTTCGACGACCGGGCGCTGTGCGAGATCATGACCCGGGTCGGGTCGGGAGGGACACCTTGATGGAACGGTACTCACCGCGCCCGGAGCCGCTGACGCCCCCGGATCCCACCGCGTACGCGGACGCCGCCACGCCCGATCCCGCGAAGGTCGACCCCGCCGTGCTCGGCGCGCTGCTGCACCGGCACGGCTGGCTGCGACGCGGCGGGGCCGCCGGTCGGTACGGCAGGTGGGCGCCGCCCGGGCACCCCGGCACCAGCCTGCTCGTCCCCGAGAGCCGGACCTTCCCCGACTGCGCGGACCTGCTGGACGAGGCGCTGGCCGCGCTGGCGCACAGCGGGCTGCCCTCGGCCCGGGAGGTGCTGTTCGGGTTGAGCGTGCCGAGCGACGAGATCCGCTGGGAACGGGAGTTCCCCGAGGGGACGTACCCGTCGCAGGGCGCGGAGGCCTGGCCCGTACAGGAACAACTCCGCTCGGCGGCCCGGCAACTGCTGCTCGCCGGCGCCCTGGCGGCGCACGCCCGCGCCGGGTACTACGGGGCGCGTCACCGGGCACAGGCCGAACGGGCCCTGGACGGGGTGCTGGTGGGGCCCTCGCCGGGCGGCCGGCGACTCGCCGCGTACGTCCCGGTGGACGGCGGGCGGGGCATCACCGCCCGGCTGCACCACGCGCTGCACGCCGCCCGCGAGGCGGTGGACTACCGGCGGGCCACCGGCGGCATGGATGCTTTCGACGCGGCGGTGGAGGCCGGCGTCAGCCGGGAACTCGCCGATGCCCTGATCGCCCTCGTCCGCGGCTCGGAAGGGGCCCGGATCGCGTTGGCCTGGGCGCCGGCCGCGGGCGTCCCGGCCGGGTGCGCGGCCCGGCCGGAGGCGGTGGAGTTCTCCCCGGGCGACCTGCCGGTGCTGCGCGAGGCGGCCGCCCGATACACCCGGGACGAACCGGCGATCCCCGTCCGGTTGGCCGGGGCCGTGGTCCGGATGCGGCGCTCGGCGGCGGGCGGCGGCGGGACGGTACGGCTGCGGGTGCTGTCGGGGGCGGAGGTGCCCTACGTACGGGCCGCCCTGGACGAGGAGTCGTACCGGGTCGCGGGCCACGCCCACCTGGTGGGGCTGCCGGTCCGGGTCAGCGGGCGGCTCCAGCGGCGGGGCGGGTTCCGCAGGCTGACGGACGCGGTGGACGTGCGGCCGGTCCCGCTCGACGAGGTCGAACGGGACCGGCTGATGAAGTCGCTCGACGAGGCCTTCGACCCCTCGGAGGTGCTTCCCTCCGACGACTAGGCGGCTTCTGACTCCGACGCCCGCGCGGTGTCGGGGATCCAGGAGCCGTGGATCTGGGCGGGGACCCGGCGGGGAAGGTGCACGGTGGCGACCGGCGGGAGGGCGAGGTCGGTCGCGTCCAGGACGAGCAACTGCGAGGCGTCGGCGTTCAGATCGCTGACCACGGTCAGCAGGTAGCCGGCGTCCTCGTCGCCGGGGCCCGCGTCGGCGGCCGGCACGAACACGGCCTCGCCGGGCAGTCGGCCGGTACCGAAGGGGAGAACCTGACGTCCGCCGGTGGTGCGGTCGTACTTGACGAGACTGTGGTTGCCGACGCCGAGGTCGTCCGGGAACGACAGGGCGTACTGGTAGCGGTGCTCCCGACCCAGGTAGGCGTCGTTGATGGTGGGGAACTCCACGGTCAGGTCGTCCGTCTGGTCCTCGGTGACCCTCCCGGCGGCCAGGTCGACGGTCCAGCGGCGGCCACGGGAGCCCGAGTTGGGCTCGGCGCCGCGGTCGGGGGCGCCGACCCACCAGTTCCAGGAGCGCTGCCAGCCCGTGCGGCCGACGGTCGGGCCCTCCACGACGATCCGGCCGCGCGCGTCCTCGTAGGCGTTGGCGAAGTGCATTCCGTAGCCGGGGGCGATCTCGAACCAGCGGATGCGGGCCGCGCCGCCCGCGCCCCGGGGCATGACCCCGATCCGGGAGACCTGGTCCTCGCTCCAGCCGTACGGGATGCCGGAGTGCTCGGTGGGGTCGAAGGTCACCGACCCCTCCAGGAAGACGACGTGGTGCGCGGTCAGCGCGAAGTCGTGCTTCAGCGCCGCGCTCGCCCCCGGCACCTCCCGGCTGTCGAGGACCTTTCCGTCGGCCGAGGCCACGTGGTGGATCAGGAACGGGGGGAACGGCGAGGAGGCGAAGAAGTGCAGCTCCCCGGTGACGGGGTCCTCCTTGGGGTGGGCGGTCATCGCCGAGGTCAGTTTGCCGCCGAAGTCGTAGGCGCCCACGGTCTCCAGGTCGGCGGTGAGCTCGAAGGGCAGGGCGGCCTCGCTGAGGGCCAGCAGCCGTCCGGCGTGCTCGATCACGTGGGTGCCGGCGGTGCTCGCGGTCAGGTCGGGGCCGTGTTCGGTCATATAGGGGGCGCCGTCCAGGGCGGGGGTGCGCACCCACCGGTTGCGGTACCACTCGGCGCGGCCGTCGCGCAGCCGGATGCCGTGCACCATGCCGCTGCCCTTGAACCAGTGGGTGGGGGTGATGCCGGGCTTGGGGTTGTGGCTGTTGCGGAGCAGCCGGCCGGTCAGCTCGGGCGGGAGGGTGCCCTCCACCGTCAGGTCGGTTGCGGTGATCTCGTCGACCACGGGGGCGTAGTGGCCGGTCAGGTAGGGCTTCTTGGCTTCGTTCATCGTCTTCACGTCCTGGCTGGTCTGCACGGTGGGCCTCGGCTTTCGATGGGTGGGGCGGGGCGGGGCGGGGCGGTGGCGGGGGGTTCGGTCGGCTTCGGCGGGCTTCAGCGGGCTTCGGCGGTGGTCTTGAGGAGGTGGAGCCACTCCTCCAGCGACTGGCGCAGCGCCGCACCCAGTTCGGCGGGGCGGGCCTCGACGGGGGCGCCGGCCCAGGACTCCTCGGTGCTGACGGTGACTCCCTCGGCGCTCTCGTGGAAGGTCCAGACGTGGACTCCGTCGATGCCGTGGGCGGGGCCGCCCCAGGCGATCCGCTCGCCCGGCGTCACGTCGAGGACGGTGGAGGTGATGTCGAGCCCGTGGGTGAGCCAGCGGAAGCGGGTGCCCGCGGCGAGGGGGCCCACGAACTCGACACGGTCGATGCCGGTGTGCCAGTCGGACCAGCCGGCGATGTCGGTGTGCAGGGCCCACACCGTGGCGAGGGGGGACCCGATGGTGGTCTCCAGGCGGACGACGGCGGGGGCGTTCTCGTCGATCGTGGTGGGGCGGGCGTTGTTCGTGCTCATGACGGGTGCTCCTGGGTTCGGTCGGTAGGTGGTCGTCGGATGGTGTGTGTGGTTGACCACTCACTCTTTGGGTCGGAAGAAGGGCGGGCTCCGGGGCCCGCCCTGTTCCGTCGTTCGTCCTCGATCGTCGGTGCTGTCAGTAGTGCCGGACCCCGGCCGAGAGGGTCCGTGTCCACGGCGCGTCCACGGCCTGCGTGTCCATCGACACCAACAGGTGGCAGAGCATGCCGATCGCGAAGAATCGCTGCACCTCGGGTTCGCTGCCGCCCGAGGCGCCGCGCACGTACTCCACCAGGCGGGCGTAGCCGGTCCGGACTGCGTCGCGGACCGCGGTCTCCGAGACGGCCGCCGCCTGGGCGTGGGTGAGGACGAGCAGCAGGTCCTTGTCCGCGATCAGGTGGGCATAGGCGTCGCCCATGGCGCTCAGCACCGCCTCGGGCGCACTGCCGGCGGCGTTCGCCGCACCCTCCTCCAGGCTGGCCCGCACCCGGGTGAAGCAGTGGTCGACGACCGCGGTGAACAGCGCCTCCTTGTTGGGGAAGAGCCGGTAGACGTACGACTGCGAGATGCCGGCGGCCTTGGCCACCTCCGTGGTCGTGGTGCCGAAGTAGCCGCGCGAGGCGAAGGCCCCGATGGCCGTGCGCAGCACCGTGTCCCGGCGTTCCTCGGCGGAGGAGAGCTGTCGACGTCGTTCCGTGTTCATGTGAGTAATAAACCACTCACACTTTTGGATGTCAACGGGTCGAGGGAGTGAGCGAAGCGGGATTTCGGGAGAACGAGGCCATCCGCAGCCCCGGGACGGGCTCGAAGTCCTCGCCGCGCAGGAAGCCGAGGCGTTCGTACAGGGCCACGGCGGGCGCGTTCGCGACGCCGGTGGTGACGGTGACGGGGCGGTCGGCCGGCAGCCGCGCGCACAGCAGCGAGGCGATGCCCCGGCGGAACCAGGCCGGATCCACGCACAGCCGGTCGACGCACACGCCGCCGTCCTTCGTGTCCTCCCAGGCGAGGAACCCGGCGATCACGTCGTCCCGCGCGACCGCGCCGATCCAGCGCAACGGCCGCTCCCGCATCTCGTCGAGGCCCTCCCGCAGGGCCGGGATGCCGTCGAAGCCGATGAGCGCGGCCTCCACGGCGTACGCCGCCCGACCGACGCGGTGGACGGCGGCGGCGGTGGGGTCGTCGGTGAGGTCCAGCGGACGGACGAGCACGTGCGGCATGGCGGTTCGCTCCAGGGGTCGGGACGCCGCGAAACGGTACCCCGGCCGGTCACCGCCGAGGTGGGCGTCCGGCTCCGGCGAACAACCGTTTAGCGATGGCGCCCCCCGGCTCGGTACGATTCAGGCGCGCAGTGTTCGCTCGCGCACCCCCTGAGTCAGGAGAGACCGGTGTCAGACGTCCGTGTGATCATCCAACGCGATTCCGAGCGGGACGAGCGCGTGGTGGCCACGGGCACTACGGCGGCCGAGCTCTTCGCCGGCGAGCGCACCATCGTCGCCGCGCGCATCGCGGGGGAGCTGAAGGACCTCGCGTACGAGGTGAAGGACGGCGAGACCGTCGAACCGGTGGAGATCTCCTCCGAGGACGGCCTGAACATCCTGCGCCACTCGACCGCGCACGTCATGGCACAGGCCGTGCAGGAGCTCTTCCCCGAGGCCAAGCTGGGCATCGGCCCGCCGGTCCGCGACGGCTTCTACTACGACTTCGACGTCGCCCGCCCCTTCACCCCCGATGACCTCAAGGCCATCGAGAAGAAGATGCAGGAGATCCAGAAGCGCGGGCAGAAGTTCGCCCGCCGCGTGGTCACCGACGAGGCGGCCCGCGAGGAGCTCGCGGACGAGCCGTACAAGCTGGAACTCATCGGCATCAAGGGTTCCGCCTCGACCGACGACGGTGCGAACGTCGAGGTGGGCGGCGGCGAGCTGACCATCTACGACAACCTCGACGGCAAGTCCGGCGAACTGTGCTGGAAGGACCTCTGTCGCGGTCCCCACCTGCCCACCACCCGCAACATCCCCGCCTTCAAGCTCATGCGCAACGCGGCCGCCTACTGGCGCGGCAGCGAGAAGAACCCGATGCTCCAGCGCATCTACGGCACCGCGTGGCCCTCCAAGGACGAGCTGAAGGCCCACCTCGACTTCCTCGCCGAGGCCGAGAAGCGCGACCACCGCCGCCTCGGCACCGAGCTCGACCTGTTCTCCGTACAGGACGAGATCGGCTCCGGCCTGGCCGTCTTCCATCCGCGCGGCGGCGTCATCCGTCGCACCATGGAGGACTACTCGCGCAAGCGGCACGAGGAAGAGGGCTACGAGTTCGTCTACACCCCGCACGCCACCAAGGGCGCCCTCTTCGAGAAGAGCGGACACCTGGACTGGTACGCGGAGGGCATGTACCCCCCCATGCAGCTCGACGGTGGTACCGACTACTACCTCAAGCCCATGAACTGCCCGATGCACAACCTGATCTTCGACGCGCGCGGCCGCTCCTACCGCGAACTGCCGCTGCGCCTCTTCGAGTTCGGCACCGTGTACCGGTACGAGAAGTCCGGCGTGGTGCACGGTCTGACCCGCTCGCGCGGCTTCACCCAGGACGACGCGCACATCTACTGCACCAAGGAGCAGATGGCGGAGGAACTCGACCGCACCCTGACCTTCGTGCTGAACCTGCTCCGCGACTACGGTCTGACCGACTTCTACCTGGAGCTGTCGACCAAGGACCCGGAGAAGTTCGTCGGCTCGGACGAGGTCTGGGAGGAGGCCACCGCCGTCCTCCAGTCGGTCGCCGAGAAGCAGGGCCTGCCCCTGGTCCCGGACCCGGGCGGCGCCGCGTTCTACGGCCCGAAGATCTCCGTCCAGTGCCGTGACGCGATCGGCCGCACCTGGCAGATGTCGACCGTGCAGCTCGACTTCAACCTGCCGGAGCGCTTCAACCTGGAGTACACCGGCCCCGACGGTTCGCGTCAGCGCCCGGTCATGATCCACCGTGCGCTCTTCGGTTCCATCGAGCGCTTCTTCGCCGTGCTGCTGGAGCACTACGCGGGCGCCATGCCGCCGTGGCTGGCCCCCGTCCAGGCCGTCGGCATCCCGATCGGCGACGGGCACGTGGAGTATCTCCAGGAGTTCGCCGCCGAGGCGAAGAAGCAGGGGCTGCGCGTCGAGGTGGACGCCTCCTCGGACCGGATGCAGAAGAAGATCCGCAACCACCAGAAGCTCAAGGTCCCGTTCATGATCATCGTCGGTGACGAGGACATGGCCGCCGGCACCGTCTCCTTCCGCTACCGCGACGGTTCGCAGGAGAACGGCGTGGCCAAGGACGAGGCCCTGGCCAAGCTGGCCAAGGTCGTCGCGGACCGCGTCCAGGTCTGACCGACCCGGCGGCACGTCAGGAAGGGGTCTCCCGGGAACTCCCGTTCCCGGGAGGCTCCTTCTCGTCCTCCCGGCGGAATACCTGGATCAGCCAGGACGAGAACGAACCGGTCACCGCCCCCAGCAGGGCCACGCCGAAGACCATCATCACGACCGCGATCAGCCGGCCCACCGGGGACACCGGGGTGATGTCCCCGTAGCCCACCGTCGTCAGCGTCTGGCTCACCCACCACAGCGAGTCCCCGAAGGTGCGGATCGTGGAGCCGGGGATCAGCCGCTCCTCGTGGTAGACGCACAGCGCCCCCGAGAAGCCGAGCAGGACCGCCGAGAGCCCGGCGTACGTGATGACCCGCTCGTACAGCCCGCGGCGCGGGCGGTTCTGCCTGGCCTGGACCGCGTCGTGGACCTTGACCATCCGCAGGGGCCGCAGCAGCGGCAGGATGACGACCAGGGTGTCCAGCCAGTGGAGCCGGACGAAGCGGTGCGGCCTCTCGCGGCTCAGCACCATCCGGACCACGTAGTCCACGATGAAGCAGACCCACATCAGCAGGACCAGCAGCCCGGCGATGTCCCGCCAGATGTGGTCCGCCTTGTGGGCGAGGACGCGCACCGCGTATCCGGCGATGAAGATCAGGGAGGCGTAGAACAGCGGCAGCTCGGTCCGGCGTTCCCAGGCCTTGTCGCGGGGCTCGACATCGGGGTGCATGTGCCCAGCATCGCGGCGGAGGTACCCGTCTTCGCCCCGGCGACACGCCCCGCGGGGGCAAGGTCATATGCTGCATCCCATGACGATTGAGCCGGAGCAGCAGATCGGTGTGGGCACGCAGGACGCGTTCCAGCGTCTGTGGACGCCCCACCGGATGGCCTACATCCAGGGGGAGAACAAGCCGACCGGTCCGGAGGCCGGGGACGGCTGTCCCTTCTGCGGGATTCCGGACATGTCGGACGAGGACGGGCTCGTGGTCGCCCGGGGCCGGCACGTCTACGCCGTGCTCAACCTGTACCCGTACAACGGTGGCCACCTGATGGTCGTCCCCTACCGGCACGTCGCCGACTACACGGAACTCGACGCCGCCGAGACCGCCGAGCTCGCCGACCTGACCAAGCGGGCCATGACCGCCCTGCGCAAGGCGTCCGGGGCGCACGGATTCAACATCGGCATGAACCAGGGCGCGGCGGCCGGCGCCGGCATCGCCGCGCACCTGCACCAGCACATCGTGCCCCGCTGGGGCGGGGACACGAACTTCATGCCGGTCGTCGGCCACACCAAGGTGCTGCCGCAACTGCTCGCGGACACCCGCCAGATGCTCGCGGACGCCTGGCCCACCGACTGAGACGCGAAGGCCGGCCGGTCCGGGGGCGCGCGCCCCCGGACCGGCCGGCCCCCACGTCGTACCGTCCGCGCCTACGCGTCGTAGACGTCCGCCTTGCGCGGCGACGGCTCCTGGATCAGGCCGCTCATGATCGAGGAACGGTTGGTGAAGCGGTCCGTGTCGACGCCGTTCTCCTCCAGGACCTTGAACGCGGCGGTGTGCACCGACCGCAGGACTGGGGCCACGGTGCGCAGGGCATCGTCCGCCATGAAGCGGTGGCGCCACATCGAACCGGCCCACACGTGCCGCAACCCGAACGGCTCGGGCAGGATCAGCTTGCCGCCGAAGTACTCCAGGACCGGCGGGTACCAGGTCAGCGAGGCACGCACGGCCAGACGGACGACCTCCGTCGCGTCCACCAGCGGGAGCTGTCGCTCCACCGTCTCCCAGAAGCGGACGGACTTGGCCACCTCCACCGTCTTGGGCGCGGACTTCGTGGTGAACAGACCGTGCACGGGACCCAGGGCGTGGGCGGTGACGTCCACCCGCAGGGTCTTGTAGAGCACCGTGACCGTCACCAGCATCGTGATGACGAGCTGCCCGTCCCAGAGCGGGTACTGGATGCCCAGATAGTGCCGGTTGCCGGCGCTGAACTGCTGCTCGTTGCAGATCCGGGTGATCTCGTGCGGCTTCACCAGGAAGGTGTCCACGTCCTCGCCGGTGGGCCGGGCCACCTCGGCCGCGCCCTCGCCGATCGGGGTGACGATCCAGTGCTGGATCGACGCGGTCGGGAAGCCCCCCGTGTGCAGCGGGCCGCGCTCCAGCTTGCGGAGCTGGGTGTCGATCGCGCGTATGACGTCCCAGCTGCGGAAGGGGTGGATGTCGGCGCCCTCGGTCCTCGGGGTCAGCTCCTCGGCCATCTGCCAGCTGCCCCAGCGGGTGCCCATGCCGAGGATCCCCTTGGGACCGGCGTAGAAGGCGGAGTTGCTGCGGTCCTCGGCGGTGAGCTTCGCCAGTTGGTGGCGCAGGTCCTCACGGGCCTTCTCGTCGGGGTTGCCCGGCACCGCCTCGGGGATCTTGGCGGCGACGCCCCCGCCGCCCAGCAGTCCGTCCCAGCGGGAACGCATGTCGACGGCGGTGGCCTCGCAGATCCGCCGGGCCAGGAACCAGCCCAACGCCGGCGCGATGATCATCGCCCGCAGGTATATCCCGAGGAACCCGGTGAAGGGCAACCGGAACATCAACACCGCCACCACGACGGCGACGCCCACGAGCAGGGCGGTGACCAGCCAGGACCGCTTGCCCTCGCCCTTGCCCAGGGACTTGCGGAGCTGGAAGAGGCCCAGCCAC
The DNA here is from genome assembly GCF_041431415.1 of Streptomyces sp. NBC_00513. Taxonomy (GTDB): domain Bacteria; phylum Actinomycetota; class Actinomycetes; order Streptomycetales; family Streptomycetaceae; genus Streptomyces. Next base: position 1,803,582 of record NZ_CP107845.1, on the reverse strand, counting down.
AGCAGCAGCCCGGGCAGGAAGATCACCCCGCAGACCAGCACGATCATGCGCAGCTTGCGGTCGCGCTCCTTGCGGATGCGGGAAGCTGCCAGGCAGTGCTCGACGACGGTCTGCGGGTCGGCGCCGAAGGACTGGATGAGCGGCTTGCGGCCGGCGCCGAGGGTGCGCACCTCGACCGCGCGGCAGAAGGCCTCGCCCAGATTGGGTTCGAAGAGGGAGATCTTGGGGGCCTTGACCTTCGACTCGTGGAGGTCGTTGTTGGCCTTGAGGATCTCCTCCAGCTTGCCGTCGCGGTACGCGGCGGACGCCAGTGCGTTGGTCGCGGCGGTCTGCCCACCGCCTCCCTGGAGCGGAACCTGCGCCCCGGGCCTGAAGTCGAAACCGTCGTCCGCCACCGTTGCCCCCATCACCGTGCGCCTGTGCCCACTGCCGGCTCGCGCCTGCCGTCGTCCTGCCCCGCGCCGCCGAAAAGCCTATCGGCGCAGCCTGCCCCATGGTCATGGGACAGGGAAATACCGCCCACCGCAAGCCGGTTGGGTGGGCGGTCGCCGCAGCGCTATGTCAACTACGTTCCCTTCTCGGCCTGTTCGCGAATCTTTTCCGCCAATTGTGGTGGCATGGGTTCGTGGCGGGCGTAGCTGCGACGGAACCCGCCCGTGCCGTGCGACACGGACCGCAACTCCACCGCGTACCGGCCGATCTCGATCTCCGGGATCTCCGCGCGCACCCGCGTCCGACCCGGCCCGGCCTGGTCGGAGCCGACGACGCGACCTCGGCGCCCCGCGAGGTCGCTCATGACCGGGCCGACGAACTCGTCGGGCACCAGTACGTCGAGTTCCGCGACGGGCTCCAGGAGGTGCATGGTCGCCTCGGCGGCGGCCTCGCGCAGGGCGAGCGCGCCCGCGGTCTGGAAGGCGGCGTCGGAGGAGTCCACCGAGTGCGCCTTGCCGTCGAGCAGGGTGATCCGTACGTCCACCAGCGGGTATCCGGCCGCGACCCCGCGCGCGGCCTGGGCGCGTACGCCCTTCTCCACGGACGGGATGAACTGGCGGGGCACCGAACCGCCGACCACCTTGTCGACGAACTCCACGCCGCTGCCGGCCGGCAGCGGTTCGACCCGGATCTCGCAGATGGCGAACTGGCCGTGGCCCCCGGACTGCTTGACGTGGCGACCGCGGCCGGTTGCCTCGGCGCCGAAGGTCTCGCGCAAGCTGACCTTGTGGGGGACCGGGTCCACCTGGACCCCGTAGCGGGTCCGCAGGCGTTCGAGCACCAGGTCCTGGTGGGCCTCGCCCAGGCACCACAGGACGAGCTGACGCGTGTGCGGGTTCTGCTCCAGCCGCAGCGTCGGGTCCTCGGCCACCAGACGGGCCAGCGCCTGCGAGAGCTTGTCCTCGTCGGCCTTGCCGTGGGCCTCGACGGCGAGGGGCAGCAGGGGATCGGGCATCGACCAGGGCTCCATCAGGAGGGGCCGGTCCTTGGCGGAGAGGGTGTCGCCCGTCTCGGCGTGGGTGAGCTTCGCCACGCAGGCCAGGTCGCCGGCGATGCACCGGCCGAGGGGCCGCTGGTGCTTGCCGAAGGGGGAGGAGAGGGCCCCGGTCCGCTCGTCCACGTCGTGGTCCTCGTGCCCGCGGTCCGCGAGCCCGTGGCCGGACACGTGCACCGTCGCCTCGGGGAGCAGGGTGCCGGAGAAGACGCGGACGAGGGAGACGCGGCCGACGTAGGGGTCGGAGGAGGTCTTGACGACCTCGGCCACGAGGGGCCCCTCGGGATCACAGGTGACCGGGGGGCGGGCGGAACCGTCGGGGGCGGTGACGGCGAGCGGCGCGCGTTCCGCGGGGGTGGGGAAGCCGCCGGTGACCAGTTCGAGGAGTTCCACCGTCCCGAGGCCCTGACGGGCTCCCTCGGCCGCCGGGGCCGCCATCAGCACGGGGTGGAAGGTGCCCCGGGCGACGGCCCGCTCCAGGTCGTCCACGAGCGTCTTGAGGTCGATGTCCTCGCCGCCGAGATAGCGGTCCATGAGGCTCTCGTCCTCGCTCTCCGCGATGATCCCCTCGATCAGGCGGGAGCGGGCGTCGTCGATGAGGGCGAGTTCCGCCGGGTCCGGGTCGCGTTCGACGCGTTCCCCGGAGCCGTAGTCGTACACGCGCCGGGAGAGCAGGCCGAGCAGCCCGGTGACGGGGGCGTGCCCGTCCGGCCCCGCGGGCCCGTGCAGGGGCAGGTAGAGCGGTACGACGGCGTCCGGGTCCTCGGCGCCGAAGATCTCCCCGCAGACGCCGGTCATCTGGGCGTAGTCGGACCGGGCCGCCTCCAGGTGGGTGACGACGATGGCCCGGGGCATGCCGACGGCCTCGCACTCGTCCCAGACCATGCGGGTGGCGCCGTCGATCCCGTCGGCGGCCGAGACGACGAAAAGGGCCGCGTCCGCGGCGCGCAGACCGGCCCTGAGTTCACCGACGAAGTCGGCGTATCCCGGAGTGTCCAGGATGTTGATCTTGATCCCGCCCCATTCGACGGGGACGAGGGAGAGCTGGACGGACCGGTGGCGACGATGTTCGATCTCGTCGTGATCGGAGACGGTCGAGCCGTCCTCGACCCGGCCGGCTCGATTGACGGCCCCGGCGGTCAGCGCCAAGGCCTCGACCAGCGTGGTCTTGCCGGCGCCGCTGTGGCCGACCAACACGACGTTCCGTACGGAAGTGGGCCGGTCGACCGTCAGTGCCCTGCCGGCGGCCCCGGCTTGGTGTGATGTGGCTCCCATGATGCTCGTGCCTCCCGGTGTCGCGGTGAGGAGGGTGATCGGGGTCCTTCGAGCTTTGCACCGGTGTCACACCACGTCCATACGTCGTACCCGGAGCCGTCCGGAGCACGACGAGCGGTCGACGCGGAGCCGACGTGGAGCCGGCGCGGGGATTGTCCGGGGCGAACCGGTGGGTGCGCGGCACCCGGGGCGCGAGGCGCCGGCTACGATGGGCCAGCCGGTGGCCGCTGTGGCCGTGCGGCCCAGCGACCCTCCGGGAAGGCCATGCTGAACAAGTACGCGCGTGCATTCTTCACGCGTGTTCTCACGCCGTTCGCCGCATTTCTCCTCCGTCGGGGGGTGAGCCCGGACGCCGTCACCCTGATCGGCACCGCCGGAGTGGTGGCCGGCGCGCTGGTCTTCTTCCCCCGGGGCGAGTTCTTCTGGGGCACCATCACCATCACCCTCTTCGTCTTCTCCGACCTGGTCGACGGGAACATGGCCCGCCAGGCCGGCGTCTCCAGCCGGTGGGGGGCGTTCCTCGACTCGACGCTCGACCGGGTGGCCGACGCGGCCATCTTCGGCGGACTCGCGCTCTGGTACGCGGGCTCCGGGAACCACAACGTGCTCTGCGCCGTGTCGATCTTCTGCCTGGCCAGCGGCCAGGTGGTCTCCTACACCAAGGCCCGCGGCGAGTCGATCGGGTTGCCGGTGGCCGTCAACGGGCTCGTCGAACGCGCCGAGCGCCTGGTGATCACCCTCGTCGCGGCCGGCCTGTCCGGGCTCCAGACCTTCGGCGTCCCCTCCTGGATCGGGGTGCTCCTGCCGATCGCCCTGTGGCTGGTCGCGGTGGGCTCCCTCGTCACGCTGATCCAGCGGGTGGTCACCGTGCGCCGCGAGGCCACGGAGGCCGACGCGGCAGCGGCCGAAGGCGGGGCCGCCTGATGGGCGCCGCACAGGACAAGCTCGTCGACGGGCTCTACGGGCTCGGCTGGGCGGGCGTGAAGAAGCTCCCCGAGCCCGCGGCGGTGGCCCTCGGCCACCGGATCGCGGACTACGCCTGGAAGCGGCGCGGCAAGAGCGTGCTGCGCCTGGAGTCGAACCTGGCCCGGGTGGTCCCGGACGCGACCCCCGAAGCCCTGCGGGAACTGTCGCGGGCCGGCATGCGCTCGTACATGCGGTACTGGATGGAATCCTTCCGGCTGCCCACGATGGACCCGAAGCGGTTCGGCACGGACGTCGAGATGAAGGACGACCACATCCTGCGCGAGGCGCTGGCCACCGGACGCGGGGTCGTGGTCGCCCTGCCGCACCTCGCGAACTGGGACCTCGCCGGCGCCTGGGCCACCGGCCACATCGGCGTGCCGCTCACCACGGTCGCCGAGCGGCTCAAGCCCGAAAGCCTGTACGACCGCTTCGTGGCCTACCGGGAGAGCCTCGGCATGGAGGTGCTCCCGCACAGCGGCGGCGCCGCCTTCGGCACCCTGGCCCGGCGGCTCCGCTCCGGGGGACTGGTCTGCCTGGTCGCCGACCGGGACCTGTCGGCCTCCGGGGTCGAGGTGGACTTCTTCGGCTCCACGGCGCGCATGCCGGCGGGACCGGCGCTCCTGGCCCAGCAGACGGGCGCGGTGCTGCTCCCGGCCACCCTGTACTACGGGGACACCCCGAAGTTGTTCGGCCGGATCCACCCCGAGGTGGCCGTGCCGAAGAACGGCACCCGGGTCGAGAAGACGGCCGTCATGACCCAGGCCCTCGCCGACGTGTTCGCCGAGGGGATCGCCGAGCACCCCGAGGACTGGCACATGCTGCAGCGGCTGTGGCTGGACGACCTGGAGGAACGCGCGCAGTGAAGATCGGCATCGTGTGCCCGTACTCGTGGGACGTACCGGGCGGCGTCCAGTTCCACATCCGTGACCTCGCGGAACACCTGATCCGCAGCGGCCACGAGGTGTCGGTACTGGCCCCCGCGGACGACGAGACCCCGCTGCCGCCCTACGTGGTCTCGGCGGGACGAGCGGTCCCGGTGCCGTACAACGGGTCGGTGGCCCGGCTGAACTTCGGCTTCCTGTCCGCGGCCCGCGTACGGCGCTGGCTGCACGACGGCGTCTTCGACGTGATCCACATCCACGAACCCGCCTCACCGTCCCTCGGCCTGCTGTCCTGCTGGGCGGCCCAGGGGCCCATCGTGGCCACCTTCCACACCTCCAACCCCCGCTCGCGCGCGATGATCGCCGCGTACCCGATCCTCCAGCCGGCGCTGGAGAAGATCAGCGCCCGCATCGCGGTGAGCGAGTACGCGCGCCGGACCCTCGTGGAACACCTCGGCGGGGACGCCGTCGTCATCCCCAACGGGGTCGACGTGGACTTCTTCGCCAAGGCCGAACCCAAGGCCGAGTGGGGCGGCCAGACCCTCGGCTTCATCGGCCGGATCGACGAGCCCCGCAAGGGCCTGCCCGTGCTCATGGCGGCCTTCCCCAAGATCGTGGAGGCCTGCCCGGACGTACGGCTGCTCGTGGCCGGCCGCGGCGACGAGGAGGAAGCCGTGGCCTCGCTGCCGGCCGACCTCCGCTCCCGCGTCGAGTTCCTCGGCATGGTCTCGGACGAGGACAAGGCGCGACTGCTGCGCAGCGTCGACGTGTACGTCGCCCCCAACACCGGCGGCGAGAGCTTCGGCATCATCCTCGTCGAGGCCCTCTCGGCCGGGGCCGCGGTGCTGGCCTCGGACCTGGACGCCTTCGCGCAGGTACTGGACCAGGGAGGCGCGGGCGACCTCTTCACCAACGAGGACGCCGACTCCCTGGCCGCAGGTGCCATCGCCCTCCTGCGGGACCCGGAACGCCGGGCGGAACTGAGCACCCGAGGCTCCGCGCACGTGCGGCGCTTCGACTGGTCGACGGTGGGAGCGGACATCCTGGCCGTCTACGAAACGGTGACCGACGGCGCGACGGCGGTCGCGGAGGACGAACGCGTCGGCCTGCGCGCACGGCTGGGCTTCTCGCGGGACTGACCGGGCCGGCTCTCGGATCCTGTCTGACCCACGCCGCCCGGCACCACACCACACCACACCGCACCGCTCCTCGCCGCGTCGTCGAGGCACCCGAGGGTGCCGGGCCGTCTCCATGGCGCCCGCCGGCCGCCGGGGGCCGCCGCCGGGCCGGGCCCGGCCCGGGGGCCGTCGAAAGGTAGAGTCGCGGCCCGTGATCGAAACCCTTGTCTGGATTGCCCTGGGCCTCGGCGTCATCGGGGTCTACCTCAGTTGGACCGCCGGTCGACTCGACCGCCTGCACTCGCGGATGGACGCCGCCCGGGCCGCCCTCGACGCGCAGCTCGTGCGGCGGGCGTCGGTGGTGCTGGAGGTGGCCACCTCGGGGGTGCTCGACCCGGCCTCGTCGCTGGTGCTGTACGAGGCCGCGCACGGGGCCCGGCAGGCCGAGGAGGAGCACCGTGAGGTGGCCGAGAGCGAACTGAGCCAGGCGTTGCGCGCGGTGTTCGCCGACGTGGACCAGGTCGAGGTGCTGAAGGCCGCTCCCGGCGGCGCGGAGGCCACCGAGGAGCTGGCGGCCGCCGTCCGCCGGGTGCCGATGGCCCGCCGCTTCCACAACGACGCGGTACGCGCGGCCCGCGCGCTGCGCAGGCACCGCAAGGTCCGCTGGTTCCGATTGGCCGGACACGCCCCCTTCCCGCTCGCCTTCGAGATGGACGACGAGCCCCCGGTGGATCTTGCGGAACGGCCGTAGCGGCCCCACTTGTACCCAATGGCCAAATCGGAAGGAGCCACCGGCTCCTCATTGGCCCTTGCAGTGGACTGGTCGCGGGGGGTTTGCTCACCGCAGTACCACCGCAGCACCCGTCTTCCTTCGAGTGAGGTCAATCCGTGAGCACGCTTCCCTCCACCCCGCAGTCCGCTGAGTCCGCGATCGGCACGTCCCGCGTCAAGCGCGGCATGGCCGAGCAGCTCAAGGGCGGCGTGATCATGGACGTGGTCAACGCCGAGCAGGCGAAGATCGCCGAAGACGCCGGCGCCGTGGCCGTCATGGCCCTGGAGCGGGTCCCCGCCGACATCCGCAAGGACGGCGGAGTGGCCCGGATGTCCGACCCCAACATGATCGAAGAGATCATCGAGGCCGTCTCCATCCCCGTCATGGCCAAGTCCCGCATCGGCCACTTCGTCGAGGCGCAGGTGCTGCAGTCCCTCGGCGTCGACTACATCGACGAGTCCGAGGTCCTGACCCCGGCCGACGAGGTCAACCACTCCGACAAGTGGGCGTTCACCACCCCCTTCGTCTGTGGCGCCACCAACCTGGGCGAGGCCCTGCGCCGCATCGCCGAGGGCGCGGCCATGATCCGTTCCAAGGGTGAGGCCGGCACCGGCAACGTCGTCGAGGCCGTCCGCCACCTGCGCCAGATCAAGAACGAGATCGCCCGCCTGCGCGGCTTCGACAACAACGAGCTGTTCGCCGCCGCCAAGGACCTGCGCGCCCCGTACGAGCTGGTCAAGGAGGTCGCCGAGCTCGGCAAGCTCCCGGTCGTGCTGTTCTCCGCCGGTGGCGTCGCCACCCCGGCCGACGCCGCGCTGATGCGCCAGCTCGGCGCCGAGGGCGTCTTCGTCGGCTCGGGCATCTTCAAGTCCGGCGACCCGGCCAAGCGCGCCGCCGCCATCGTGAAGGCCACCACCTTCTACGACGACCCGAAGATCATCGCGGACGCCTCGCGCAACCTGGGCGAGGCCATGGTCGGCATCAACTGCGACACCCTCCCCGAGTCCGAGCGCTACGCCAACCGGGGCTGGTAACAAGCATGAGCAGCACCCCCGTCATTGGTGTCCTGGCACTTCAGGGCGATGTACGGGAGCACCTGATCGCCCTGGCCGCGGCGGACGCCGTGGCCAGGCCGGTCCGGCGTCCCGAGGAACTCGCCGACGTCGACGCCCTGGTGATCCCCGGCGGCGAGTCCACGACCATGTCCAAGCTCGCCGTGCTGTTCGGCATGCTGGAGCCGCTGCGCGAGCGCGTGCGGGCCGGGATGCCGGTCTACGGCACCTGCGCCGGCATGATCATGCTCGCGGACAAGCTCCTGGACGGCCGCGAGGACCAGGAGACGCTGGGCGGCATCGACATGATCGTCCGCCGCAACGCCTTCGGGCGCCAGAACGAGTCCTTCGAGGCACAGATCGACTTCGCGGGCATAGCCGGCGACCCGGTCGAGGGTGTCTTCATCCGCGCCCCGTGGGTAGAGTCGGTCGGCGCCTCGGTCGAGGTGCTCGCCACGTACGACGGTCACACCGTCGCGGTACGGCAGGGGAACGTGCTCGCCACGTCCTTCCACCCGGAACTGACCGGCGACGACCGCGTTCACGCGTACTTCGTCGACATGGTGCGCGCGGGGCTGTGACGGCGTCCCGGTAGGATCTGAGGCGAACACTGTTGGTGACGCGAAGGAGACAGGCAGATGTCCGGCCACTCTAAATGGGCTACGACGAAGCACAAGAAGGCCGTGGTTGACGCCAAGCGCGGCAAGCTCTTCGCGAAGCTGATCAAGAACATCGAGGTCGCGGCCCGCATGGGCGGCGCCGACATCGATGGCAACCCGACGCTCTTCGACGCCATCCAGAAGGCCAAGAAGAGCTCGGTCCCGAACAAGAACATCGACTCCGCGGTCAAGCGCGGCGGCGGCCTCGAGGCCGGCGGCGCCGACTACGAGACGATCATGTATGAGGGCTACGGCCCGAACGGCGTCGCGGTGCTCATCGAGTGCCTCACCGACAACCGCAACCGTGCCGCGTCCGACGTGCGTGTCGCCATGACCCGCAACGGCGGCTCGATGGCCGACCCGGGCTCGGTCTCGTACCTGTTCAACCGCAAGGGTGTCGTCCTCCTGCCCAAGGGCGAGCTCTCCGAGGACGACGTCCTGGAGACGGTCCTGGAGGCCGGAGCCGAAGAGGTCAACGACCTCGGGGACAGCTTCGAGATCATCAGCGAGGCCACCGACATGGTCGCGGTCCGCACCGCGCTCCAGCAGGCCGGCATCGACTACGACTCGGCCGACTCCAACTTCCTGCCGACCATGCAGGTCGAGCTGGACGAAGAGGGCGCGCGCAAGATCTTCAAGCTGATCGACGCGCTGGAGGACAGCGACGACGTGCAGAACGTCTTCGCCAACTTCGACGTATCGGACGAGGTCATGGAGAAGGTCGACGCCTGAGCCGCGGGCTCTCGCCGCAACAGACGTGAACGGCCCGCCGGATGCATCCGGCGGGCCGTTTCGTTGGTCGTTTCACCGGCCCGCTCGATCCCCGGCCCGCTCGATCCCCGGCCCGCTCGATCCCCGGGCCGCTCGATCCCCGAGCCGCTCCTCGCACCGGCCGCCGAACAGAGCGACCCGTCCCGTGCCGTCACGCCGCTGTCGGTGCCGGCCGGTAGCCTGCACACCTGCGTGAAGGAGGAGGGGACGTGCGAGTGCTCGGTGTGGACCCGGGGCTGACCCGCTGCGGTATCGGGGTGGTCGAGGGCGTCGCGGGTCGCCCGCTGAAGATGCTGGGCGTGGGGGTCGTACGGACGCCCGCCGATGCCGAGATCGGCTTGCGGCTCGTCGCCATCGAGCAGGGCATCGAAAGCTGGCTCGACGAACACCGCCCCGAACTCGTCGCGGTGGAAAGGGTGTTCAGCCAGCACAACGTCAGCACCGTCATGGGGACCGCGCAGGCCAGCGCGGTCGCCATGCTCTGCGCCGCCCGCCGCGGGCTGCCCGTCGCCCTGCACACCCCCAGTGAGGTCAAGGCCGCCGTCACCGGCAGCGGTCGCGCCGACAAGGCACAGGTGGGAGCCATGGTCACCCGCCTGCTGCGGCTCGACGCGCCGCCGAAACCGGCCGACGCCGCCGACGCCCTGGCCCTCGCCATCTGCCACATCTGGCGGGCCCCCGCCCAGAACCGCCTCCAGCAGGCGGTCGCCCTGCACGCCGCGACCGCCGCGCGCGGCTCCGCCCCCGTCTCCGCCCGGAAAGGCCGTACCCGATGATCGCCTTCGTCAGTGGCCAGGTCGCCGCCCTCGCCCCCACCCTCGCCGTGATCGAGGTCGGGGGCGTGGGCATGGCCGTGCACTGCACGCCGAACACCGTCTCCGGGCTCCGGCTGGGCGAACCCGCGCGGCTGGCGACCTCCCTGGTCGTACGGGAGGACTCGCTGACGCTGTACGGCTTCGCCGACGACGACGAGCGACAGGTCTTCGAGCTGTTGCAGACCGCCAGCGGGGTCGGGCCGAGGCTGGCCCAGGCCATGCTGGGCGTGCACAGCCCGGACGCGCTCCGGCTGGCCGTCTCCACGGGCGACGAGAAATCCCTGATGGCGGTGCCCGGCATCGGCAAGAAGGGGGCGCAGAAGCTGCTGCTGGAGCTCAAGGACAAGCTGGGCGCACCGCTGGGCACCAGCGGCCTGGTCGGGGCCCAGCGGGCCGCCGCCGGCGGACCCGCGCCGTGGACGGAGCAACTCGCGGCGGCGCTGATCGGGCTGGGGTACGCCTCGCGGGAGGCGGAGGAGGCGGTCTCGGCCGTCACCCCGCAGGCCGAGGACGCCATCGCCGCCGGCGGCTCGGCCCCCGTGCCGCAACTCCTGCGCGCCGCCCTCCAGTCCCTGAACCGGGCGCGCTGACCCCGCGACGCACCCCCGCGACGCACCCCCGCGACGCACCCCCGCGACGCACCCCCGCGACGCACCCCGTCAACGCGGCCCCGGACCCGCCGCCCGCACCGGCGACCCCGGCCGGCGGCGGCCGACCGCGACCGCCGCGCGACCCGACCCCGACCGCCGCGCCCCGCCGGTCCGGCCGACCGGGGGAGTCCGTACGGCGGGCCGCCCACACGCGGTACGGGCCCGGGGTGGCGTCCCCGTACCGGGCCGCCCACAGGGCCACGATGACCACCGCACCGACCGAGAAGGCAGACTGACACCGTGAACTGGGACGACGAGACCGACGCAGCCGAGACCGACCGTCTTGTCGCGGCGGCGGCCGGCGGCGAGGACACCGCCGTCGAGGCGGCCCTGAGGCCCAAGGACCTCGGAGAGTTCGTCGGCCAGGAGAAGGTCCGCCGGCAGCTCGACCTCGTCCTCAAGGCGGCCCGCCAGCGCGGGGCCACCGCCGATCACGTTCTGCTCTCGGGCGCGCCCGGCCTCGGCAAGACCACCCTCTCCATGATCATCGCCGCCGAGATGGGGGCACCCATCCGGATCACCTCCGGTCCCGCCATCCAGCACGCCGGCGACCTCGCCGCGATCCTGTCCTCCCTCCAGGAGGGCGAGGTCCTCTTCCTCGACGAGATCCACCGCATGTCCCGGCCCGCCGAGGAGATGCTGTACATGGCCATGGAGGACTTCCGCGTCGACGTGATCGTCGGCAAGGGCCCGGGCGCGACCGCCATCCCGCTGGAGCTGCCGCCCTTCACCCTCGTCGGTGCCACCACCCGGGCCGGACTGCTGCCCCCGCCGCTGCGCGACCGCTTCGGCTTCACCGGACACATGGAGTTCTACGTACCGGAGGAACTCGAACGGGTCATTCACCGCTCGGCCCGCCTCCTCGACGTGGAGATCGACACCGCCGGCGCCGCGGAGATCGCCGGCCGCTCCCGGGGCACGCCGCGCATCGCCAACCGGCTCCTGCGCCGAGTCCGGGACTACGCCCAGGTCAGGGCCGACGGAGTGATCAACCGCGAGGTGGCCGGCACCGCCCTCCAGTTGTACGAGGTGGACGCGCGGGGGCTCGACCGGCTCGACCGGGCCGTGCTGGAGGCCCTGCTCAAGCTGTTCGGCGGCGGACCCGTGGGCCTGTCCACCCTCGCCGTGGCCGTCGGGGAGGAGCGGGAGACCGTCGAGGAAGTCGCCGAGCCCTTCCTGGTGCGCGAAGGGCTGCTGGCACGGACGCCCAGGGGCCGGGTCGCGACCCCCGCCGCATGGGCCCACCTGGGGCTCGTACCGCCCCAGCAGGGCGGTAGTGGATCAAGCGGACAACAGGGGTTGTTCAGGGCCTGACGGCGCGGAGGTTCGACCGCCCAGGAACTGCGGTGCCATGCTGGGCGTTGTTCCATCGGTGCGGACTCGCCTAGACTCCGCCGATGCCGACCCTTCGGGTCGGCATGCCCACCCCCGTAGAAGAAGGCCGTCTCCCGTACGGTCGTGCGAAGGATCTCCGTCCCGTGAATCTCGTGACACTCCTCCCGTTCATCGTGCTCATCGGGGCGATGTTCCTGATGACCCGCTCCGCCAAGAAGAAGCAGCAGGCGGCCGCGCAGATGCGCAACGAAATGACGCCCGGCACCGGGGTCCGCACCATCGGTGGCATGTACGCCACCGTGAAGGAGATCGGTGAGGACACCGTCACCCTCGAGGTGGCCCCCGGCGTCCACGCCATCTACGCGAAGAACTCCATCGGCGCCGTGCTGGAGGACGCCGAGTACAACCGCATCGTCCACGGCGCCACCGATGATCTGACCATCGACACGCCGGTCGTCCCGGACGACGCCTCCTCGCTGACCGCGGGCGAGACGCCGAAGACCGACCTGTCGAAGGACGAGGACGAGGCTCCCAAGCTCGACCTGGGCAAGAAGGACGAGCCCGGCGACGGGCCCGCCGACGAGCCGAAGGACGGCAAGACCGACGGCGAGGCCGGCGCGAAGTAGCGCTCGGCCGGGAACCGCGGAGGCGCCTGATCGGCGGCCGCCGCGGTTCCCGTGAGTGACACTTCTGCGGGGGGCAGGGGTCCCCACCACACATTTCGTGGCCGTCCGCGTGCTGACCCGGCGCGGGGCGGTTGGACAGGGAGATACGACAAGGTGGCAGCACCGAAGAAGGGCCGGCGGCCCACGGGGGCTCAGGGGAGGCCGGGGCGTGCCCTGGCGATCATCCTGATCGCGATGGTGGCGCTCACCGCGGGGATGTTCCTCTCCAAGCAGACGACTCCCCGACTGGGCATCGACCTCGCCGGTGGTACGAGCATCACGCTCAAGGCGAAGAGCGAGCCCGGCAAGCCGGACGCGATCAACGAGACCAACATGAACACCGCGGTCGGCATCATCGACCGCCGTGTCAACGGTCTCGGCGTGTCGGAGGCCGAGGTCCAGACGCAGGGCCGCGACCACATCATCGTGAACATCCCCAAGGGAGTGAACGAGCAGCAGGCGCGCGAGCAGGTCGGTACCACCGCCCAGCTCTACTTCCGCCCGGTCCTGGCATTCACCCCCAGTGAGCCGGCCACGCCCAACGCCACGCCGAAGCCGTCCGGCAGCCCGTCCGCGAAGCCCTCCGGCAGTCCGTCCGCGAAGCCCTCCGCGAGCGGTTCCGGCGCCCCCAAGGCCCAAGACGGCAAGCCGTCGGCCACCCCGTCGTCCAGCGCCACTTCCCAGGGCCGCGCGCTCAGCGAGGGCCTCAAGGCCCCGAGCGCCCCCTCTCCCACGCCGTCGGCGAGCGGGTCGAAGAAGGCAGACGACAACAAGGCCACCACCCCGGCCACCACCCCGGCACCGGTCCCGTCGGGCGCCGATGCCGCCGTGGCCGACCTGCAGGCCAAGTTCGCGGCGCTGAACTGCGCCGACCCGGCGCAGCGCGCCGAGGCCGGCAAGGGCGCCAAGCCCGAGGACCCGATGGTCGCCTGTGGCGACCGCGGCAAGTGGGTGCTCGGCCCGGCCGCCGTGAACGGTCAGGACATCGACAAGGCCAAGGGCGAGATCAACCCGCAGACCAGCGAGTGGATCGTCACGATGCAGTTCACCGACAAGGGCGCGGACAAGTTCGCCAAGATCACCGGTGAGCTCGCCACCAAGCAGATGCCGCAGAACCAGTTCGCGATCGTGCTCGACGGCTCGGTGATCTCCGACCCGTCCGTGAGCCAGGCGCTGACCGGCGGCAGCGCCGAGATCTCCGGTGGTGGTTTCAACCAGGAGTCCGCCACGGACCTGGGCAACATGCTCTCGTACGGCGCCCTGCCGCTCTCCTTCCAGGAGGACAGCGTCACCACCGTCACCCCCGCGCTCGGCGGCGAGCAGCTGAAGGCCGGTCTGATCGCCGGCGCCATCGGCCTGCTCCTCGTGGTGATCTACCTGCTGGTCTACTACCGGGGCCTGGCGTTCATCGCGATCGTCAGCCTCCTGGTGTCCGCGATCCTCACCTACACGATCATGGCGCTGCTCGGAAAGGGCATCGGGTTCGCGCTGAACCTGCCCGCCGTCTGTGGTGCCATCGTCGCGATCGGCATCACGGCGGACTCGTTCATCGTGTACTTCGAACGCATCCGTGACGAGATCCGTGAGGGACGCACCCTGCGCCCGGCCGTGGAGCGCGCCTGGCCGCGGGCCCGGCGCACCATCCTGGTCTCCGACTTCGTGTCGTTCCTCGCCGCCGCGGTGCTGTTCATCGTCACCGTCGGCAAGGTCCAGGGCTTCGCCTTCACGCTGGGTCTGACCACCCTGCTCGACGTGGTCGTGGTGTTCCTCTTCACCAAGCCGATCATGACCCTGATGGCCCGTACGACGTTCTTCTCCAGCGGCCACCCGTGGTCCGGGCTGGACCCGAAGCGGCTCGGCGCCAAGCCCCCGCTGCGCCGGTCCCGCACCGGTACCGGTGCGGGTGCCGCCACCGTGTCCGCCCCCGTCGACTCGAAGGAGGCGTGAGAGATGTCGAAGCTGGGAGATCTCGGCGCCAGGCTGTACCGCGGTGAGGTCGGCTACGACTTCGTCGGCAAGCGTTTCCTCTGGTACGGCGTTTCCATCCTGATCACCATCACGGCGATCGTGGCCCTGGCCGTTCAGGGCCTCAACATGGGCATCGAATTCAAGGGCGGTGCCGTCTTCACCACCCCGAAGCCGGCCGCCTCCGTCGCCCAGACGACGGAGATCGCGGAGAAGGCCTCCGGGCACGACGCGATCGTCCAGGAGCTCGGCACCGGCGGCATGCGCATCCAGATCTCCGGTCTGGACACCGCCGCCGCCGCCGACGTGAAGAAGGACCTGGCGGCCGAGCTGAAGGTGCCGGCCGGCGACATCAACGCGGACCTGGTCGGCCCGAGCTGGGGCGAGCAGATCGCGAACAAGGCCTGGACCGGCCTCGCCATCTTCATGGTCCTCGTGGTGATCTACCTCGCCATCGCCTTCGAGTGGCGGATGGCGGTCGCCGCGCTGGTCGCGCTGATCCACGACCTCACCATCACCGTCGGGGTGTACGCGCTCGTCGGGTTCGAGGTCACGCCGGGCACCGTGATCGGTCTGCTCACGATCCTCGGTTACTCCCTCTACGACACCGTCGTCGTATTCGACGGTCTCAAGGAGGGGTCGAAGGACATCACCAAGCAGACCCGCTACACCTTCAGCGAGGTCGCCAACCGCAGCATCAACGGCACGTTGGTCCGCTCGATCAACACCACCGTCGTGGCGCTGCTCCCGGTCGGGGCCCTGCTCTTCATCGGCGGCGGCTTCCTGGGCGCGGGCATGCTCAACGACATCTCGCTGTCGCTGTTCGTCGGTCTCGCGGCCGGCGCGTACTCCTCGATCTTCATCGCGACCCCGCTGGTCGTGGACCTGAAGGAGCGCGAGCCGTCCATGAAGGCCCTCAAGAAGCGGGTGCTCGCGAAGCGGGCCGCCGCGGCGGCCAAGGGCGAGTCCGTCGACGGGGGCCAGGCCTCCGAGGGCTCCCCGCAGGTCGTGGCCCAGGGCCAGGCCGAGGGCCACGGACGGCGGCGCCGATGACCGCGTGCGCACCCGAGGTCCGCGAGCTGCTGCTCAGCCGGATCAAGGACGTCCCGGACTATCCGAAGCCGGGAGTGATGTTCAAGGACATCACCCCGCTGCTGGCCGACCCGAAGGCCTTCGCGGCCCTGACGGACGCGCTGGTGGACCTCGCGGCCCGGTACGGCGCGACGAAGATCGTCGGGCTGGAGGCGCGCGGATTCATCCTGGCGGCCCCGGTGGCCGTCCAGGCCGGGATCGGCTTCGTGCCCGTCCGCAAGGCCGGGAAGCTGCCCGGAGCGACGCTCTCGCAGTCGTACGAGCTGGAGTACGGGACCGCGGAGATCGAGGTCCACGCCGAGGACCTGTCGGCCGGTGACCGGGTCATGGTCATCGACGACGTCCTGGCGACCGGCGGCACGGCCGACGCCTCGCTCTCGCTGATCCGGCGCGCCGGCGCCGAGGTCGCCGGCGTGGCGGTCCTGATGGAACTGTCGTTCCTGCCGGGCCGCGCCCGGCTGGAGCCGGGCCTCGACGGCGCTCCGCTGGACGCGCTGATCGTGGTCTGACCCTTCTGTCACACGGAGCGGGCGGTGTACCGGGGCGACCCGGTACACCGCCCGCTCCGGCTTTGCGGGGGCGCGCGGCGCACTCCACCGCGGTCCCCTCGCGTGCGAACGCCGGCGGATCCGGGCGTGCCCGGGCGGCGGCGGGGGAGCCGGGGCCGAGGGGAACGAGCCGGCGCAACCCTCGCTACCATGGGTTATCCGGACCTGACCGGGGCACCGGATCCGCTTGAGGAGCGCTCTTGCCAGACGAGGTCCAGCCAATCTCCGCCGCGCAGCCCGACCCGCAGCCCGAGGAGGCCGCGGCGGCCGCAGCCACGCCCCCGCCGGCCCCGCCGGTCAAGCCCGCTCCGGCGAAGCCGGCCGGGTCCTCCAACCGGGTGCGCGCCCGGCTCGCGCGCCTCGGCGTACAGCGTTCCAACCCGTACAACCCGGTACTGGAACCCCTGCTCCGCATAGTCCGCGGCAACGACCCGAAGATCGAGTCGGCGACGCTGCGTCAGATCGAGCAGGCGTACCAGGTCGCGGAGCGTTGGCACCGCGGCCAGAAGCGCAAGAGCGGCGACCCGTACATCACGCACCCGCTCGCGGTGACCACGATCCTCGCCGAGCTGGGCATGGACCCCGCGACGCTGATGGCGGGCCTGCTGCACGACACGGTCGAGGACACCGAGTACGGGCTGGACCAGCTCAGACGCGACTTCGGCGACGCCGTCGCGCTGCTCGTCGACGGGGTCACCAAGCTCGACCGGGTCAAGTTCGGCGAGGCCGCCCAGGCCGAGACCGTGCGCAAGATGGTCGTCGCCATGGCCAAGGACCCCCGGGTCCTGGTCATCAAGCTCGCGGACCGCCTGCACAACATGCGCACCATGCGCTACCTCAAGCGGGAGAAGCAGGAGAAGAAGGCCCGCGAGACGCTGGAGATCTACGCGCCCCTGGCCCACCGGCTGGGCATGAACACGATCAAGTGGGAGCTGGAGGACCTCGCCTTCGCGATCCTCTACCCCAAGATGTACGACGAGATCGTGCGTCTGGTCGCGGAGCGGGCGCCCAAGCGCGACGAGTACCTCACCGTCGTCACGGACGAGGTGCAGACCGACCTCAGGGCGGCCCGCATCAAGGCCACCGTCACCGGCCGGCCCAAGCACTACTACAGCGTCTACCAGAAGATGATCGTGCGCGGTCGCGACTTCGCGGAGATCTACGACCTGGTCGGCATCCGGGTCCTGGTGGACACCGTCCGGGACTGCTACGCGGCCCTCGGCACCGTGCACGCGCGATGGAACCCGGTCCCCGGCCGGTTCAAGGACTACATCGCGATGCCCAAGTTCAACATGTACCAGTCGCTGCACACGACGGTCATCGGGCCCAGCGGCAAGCCGGTCGAACTCCAGATCCGCACGTTCGACATGCACCGCCGCGCCGAGTACGGCATCGCCGCCCACTGGAAGTACAAGCAGCAGACCGTCGCCGGCACCTCCAAGGTGCGCACCGACGTGCCGCAGGCGGCCAAGGGCAGCGCGGGCCAGGACACCGTCAACGACATGGCGTGGCTGCGGCAGCTGCTGGACTGGCAGAAGGAGACCGAGGACCCGGGCGAGTTCCTGGACTCGCTGCGCTTCGACCTCTCCCGCAACGAGGTCTTCGTCTTCACGCCCAAGGGCGATGTCATAGCGCTGCCGGCGGGCGCCACCTCGGTGGACTTCGCGTACGCCGTGCACACCGAGGTCGGTCACCGCACGATAGGGGCGCGGGTCAACGGGCGGTTGGTGCCGCTCGAATCGACCCTCGACAACGGCGACCTGGTCGAGGTGTTCACCTCCAAGGCCGAGGGCGCCGGACCCTCCCGGGACTGGCTGGGCTTCGTCAAGTCCCCGCGGGCCCGCAACAAGATCCGGGCCTGGTTCTCCAAGGAGCGCCGCGACGAGGCGATCGAGCACGGCAAGGACGCCATCGCGCGGGCCATGCGCAAGCAGAACCTGCCCATCCAGCGGATCCTGACGGGAGACTCGCTCGTCACCCTGGCGCACGAGATGCGCTACCCCGACATCTCCTCCCTCTACGCGGCGATCGGCGAGGGCCACGTGGCCGCGCAGGGCGTCGTCCAGAAGCTGGTGCAGGCCCTCGGCGGCGAGGAGGCCGCCAACGAGGACATCGAGGAGAGCATCCCGCCGGCGCGCGGCAAGTCCAAGCGCCGTGCCAACGCCGATCCGGGCGTGGTCGTCAAGGGCGTGGACGACGTCTGGGTCAAGCTGGCCCGCTGCTGCACCCCGGTGCCGGGCGACCCCATCATCGGGTTCGTCACGCGGGGCAGCGGCGTGTCCGTGCACCGCGCGGACTGCGTCAACGTGGACTCCCTCTCCCAGCAGCCCGAGCGGATGCTGGAAGTCGAGTGGGCGCCCACCCAGTCCTCCGTCTTCCTCGTCGCCATCCAGGTCGAGGCGCTGGATCGGTCACGACTGCTGTCCGACGTCACCCGGGTCCTGTCGGACCAGCACGTCAACATCCTGTCGGCGGCCGTGCAGACCTCGCGCGACCGGGTGGCCACCTCCCGGTTCACCTTCGAGATGGGCGACCCGAAGCACCTCGGGCACGTCCTGAAGGCCGTACGCGGCGTCGAGGGCGTCTACGACGTCTACCGCGTCACCTCGGCCCGCCGGCCGTAGCCCGCGGCGCCCGGGGCCGAACACCGAACGGGCACCACCGGAGGATTCCGGTGGTGCCCGTGTCCACGTGTCGAGCCGGCGTCAGCCGCCGAACTCCTCCAGGCCCTTGAGCGCCTGGTCCAGCAGCGCCTGACGGCCCTCCAGCTCCCGGGAGAGCTTGTCGGCCCGCGCGTTGTTGCCCGAGGCCCGCGCCGCGTCGATCTGCCCGCGCAGCTTGTCGACCGCCGCCTGCAACTGCCCCGTCAGACCGGCCGCACGCGCCCGGGCCTCCGGGTTCGTACGCCGCCACTCGCCTTCCTCGGCCTCCTGGATGGCCCGCTCCACGGCGTGCATCCGACCCTCGACCTTGGGACGGGCGTCGCGCGGTACGTGGCCGATGGCCTCCCAGCGCTCGTTCAGGGAGCGGAAGCCGGCACGGGCCGCCTTCAGGTCCGTGATCGGGACGAGCTTCTCGGCCTCGTCGGCCAGCTCCTCCTTGAGCTTCAGGTTCTCCGTCTGCTCGGCGTCGCGCTCGGCGAAGACCTCGCTGCGAGCGGCGAAGAAGACGTCCTGCGCACCGCGGAAACGGTTCCACAGGTCGTCCTCGGACTCGCGCTGCGCCCGACCCGCCGCCTTCCAGCTCTCCATCAGCTCGCGGTAGCGCGCGGCCGTCGGACCCCAGTCCGTCGACTTCGACAGCGACTCGGCCTCCGAGACCAGCTTCTCCTTGGCCTTGCGGGCGTCCTCGCGCTGCGCGTCGAGCGAGGCGAAGTGCGCCTTGCGACGCTTGGAGAAGGCGGAGCGGGCGTGGGAGAAGCGGTGCCACAGCTCGTCGTCCGACTTGCGGTCGAGTCGCGGCAGGCCCTTCCAGATGTCCACCAGGGCGCGCAGCCGCTCACCGGCACTGCGCCACTGGTCGCTCTGCGCCAGCTCCTCGGCCTCGACGACCAGGGCGTCCTTGGCCGCACGGGCCTCGTCCGCCTGCCGGGCCTTCTGGACCTTGCGCTCCTCGCGCCGCGACTCCACGGTCGCGACCAGCTTGTCCAGCCGGACGCGCAGAGCGTCGAGGTCACCCACGACGTGGTGCTCGTCCAGCTGCGTCCGCAGATGGTCGATCGCCGTCTGGGCGTCCTTGGCGGACAGATCGGTGGTCCGCACCCGCCGTTCGAGGAGGCCGATCTCGACCACCAGGCCCTCGTACTTGCGCTCGAAGTAGGCCAGGGCCTCCTCAGGGGTGCCGGCCTGCCACGAGCCGACGACCTGCTCGCCCTCGGCGGTACGCACGTACACGGTGCCGGTCTCGTCGACTCGGCCCCACGGGTCGCTGCTCACAGCGCCTCCTCCACCTGATGCCTTGCGAGGGGTTCACCCCCTGGGCATCGTCCACAGTTTCCTGGGGCGGGCCGCGCCCGCCCTGCACAACGCCAACATAGGCGACCGCCGGGCCGGCTGTCCGCATCCCGCACGACGGAATATCGACGCGCGGGCGGTGGGCCGGCCGGGTTCGGGCCGCCGTCGCTCGGTCCTCGGTCAGTTCTTGGTGACGACGCCCTTCTCGATGGTCACACCGTTCTTCGGGGCCCCGTCCTGGGCCCCGTCGGCGGTTCCCGCCTTGGCGATCCCCTCCAGGACCTTCAGGCCGGCCGCGTCGATCTTGCCGAAGGGCGTGTACGAGGGAGCCAGCGGGCTGTCCTTGTAGACGAGGAAGAACTGGCTGCCGCCACTGCCCGGCTGACCCGTGTTCGCCATCGCCACCGTGCCGGCCGGGTAGACGACCTGACCCTGGGCATTCGGCTTGCCGAGGGAGTCGAGGTTCTCGTCGGGGATCGTGTAGCCGGGGCCGCCCGTCCCGGTGCCCTCGGGGTCGCCGCACTGGAGCACGAAGATCCCGCCGGTCACCAGGCGGTGGCACTTGGTCTTGTCGAAGAAGCCCTTGTCGGCGAGCGACTTGAACGAGTTGACGGTCTGCGGGGTCTTCGCCGCGTCCATCTCGAACTTGATGGCGCCCGCGTTCGTCTTCAGGTCGAAGGTGTACTTCGCCTTCTGGTCGATCGCCATGGCCGGCGGCGACTGCTTGGGCGAGGGCGAGGACGACGGCGTGTCCGTCGGGTCGGTCGCCTTCGTGTCCTTCGAATCGAAGACGCCTCCCACCACCAGGCCGATCAGCGTGGCGGCCACCACGGCCACCGCCGCACCGATCACGGCCATGTTGCGGCGCGCCTTGCGCCGGGCCGCGGCCCGGTTCGCCTGCTGGCGCTCGTACTTCTCCCTGGCGAGCTGTCGCCGACGCTGATCGCTCGTGACCACCGGTCGTCTCCTTGTACGTCTCTGGTACCGCTGTCCGGGCTGGGCTAGGCCGTACCGTATATGGGTTCGCTGTGTAATGAGCGGCGCCGGTAGGCTCTGAGCAGCGGTATTTCCATCCGCGGCCGCTTCCGTGGCTCCCATCGGACGACGATTGAGGACGAACGTGCTGATTGCCGGGTTCCCCGCCGGGGCCTGGGGGACCAATTGCTATGTGGTCGCCCCCGCCGCCGGTGAGGAGTGCGTGATCATCGACCCGGGCCACCAGGCCACCCAGGGCGTCGAGGACACGCTGAGGAAGCATCGGCTCAAGCCCGTCGCGGTCGTCCTCACCCACGGCCACATCGATCATGTGGCCTCGGTGGTCCCGGTGTGCGGAGCGCACGACGTGCCGGCCTGGATCCACCCCGCCGACCGCTACATGATGAGCGACCCGGAGAAGGCCCTCGGCCGGTCCATCGGGATGCCGCTCATGGGCGAGTTGACCATCGGCGAGCCGGACGACGTCCGGGAACTGGCTGACGGCGCCGCCCTGAGATTGGCCGGGATGGACTTCTCCGTGGCTCACGCGCCCGGGCATACCGAGGGGTCGGTGACGTTCAGGATGCCCGAGGCGGCCGACATCCCTCCGGTCTTCTTCTCGGGCGACCTGCTCTTCGCCGGTTCCGTCGGACGCACCGACCTGCCCGGCGGCTCCCACGCCGAGATGCTCCGGTCGCTGGCCCGCGTGTGCCTGCCGCTGGACGACTCGACGGTGGTGCTGTCCGGCCACGGTCCCCAGACCACCATCGGGCGCGAACGCGCGACCAACCCGTACCTGCGGGAAGTCGCCGCCGGCGGCCCGGACCGCGCAGACGGCACCGCCGCTCCACGACGAGGAATGTGACGAGACTTTCGTGAGCACCTTCAAGGCCCCCAAGGGCACGTACGACCTGATCCCGCCGTACTCGGCCAAGTACCTGGCGGTCCGCGAGGCCATCTCCGGCCCGCTGCGGAAGTCGGGCTACGGATACGTCGAGACCCCCGGTTTCGAGGACGTGGACCTCTTCGCCCGCGGTGTCGGTGAGTCCACCGACATCGTGACGAAGGAGATGTACACCCTCACCACCAAGGGCGGCGCCAACCTGGCGCTGCGCCCGGAGGGCACCGCCTCGGTGCTGCGCGCGGCGCTGGAGGCCAACCTGCACAAGGCCGGCGGCCTGCCGGTCAAGCTCTGGTACTCCGGCTCGTACTACCGCTACGAGCGCCCCCAGAAGGGTCGTTACCGCCACTTCTCGCAGGTCGGCGCCGAGGCGATCGGCGCCGAGGACCCGGCGCTGGACGCCGAGCTGATCATCCTCGCCGACCAGGCGTACCGCTCGCTGGGCCTGCGCGACTTCCGCATCCTGCTGAACTCGCTGGGCGACGCGCAGTGCCGTCCCGTCTACCGCGAGGCCCTCCAGGAGTTCCTCCGAGGGCTGGACCTGGACGAGGAGACCCTGCGCAGGGCGGAGATCAACCCGCTGCGCGTCCTCGACGACAAGCGGGCGGACGTACAGAAGCAGCTGGTCGGCGCGCCGCTGCTGCGGGACTACCTGTGCGAGGCGTGCAAGGCGTACCACGCGGAGGTCCGTGAGCTGATCACCGCCGCCGGCGTGATCTTCGAGGACGACGAGAAGCTGGTGCGCGGCCTCGACTACTACACGCGGACCACCTTCGAGTTCGTCCACGACGGTCTGGGCTCACAGTCGGCGGTGGGCGGCGGAGGCCGCTACGACGGCCTGTCCGAGATGATCGGCGGTCCCGCGCTGCCCTCGGTCGGCTGGGCGCTGGGTGTGGACCGCACGGTCCTGGCACTCGAGGCCGAAGGCATCGAGCTGGACATCCCGCCCGCGACCAGCGTCTTCGCGGTCGCCCTGAGCGACGGGGCCCGCAAGCTGCTGTTCGGGGCCGTCACCGAACTGCGCAAGGCAGGCGTCGCGGCGGACTTCTCGTACGGATCCAAGGGCCTCAAGAGCCACATGAAGAACGCCAACCGGTCGGGTGCCGTGCTGACCCTCGTCGCCGGCGAGCGCGACCTCGCCGAGGGCGTCGTCCAGCTGAAGGACATGGAATCCGGGGAACAGACGGCCGTCGCCGTCGCGGACCTCGTCGACACCGTCCGGGCACGCCTGGCCTGACCGAGACCGCCCGAGGGGGCGGGGCCGGGGACCGCTTCCCCGACCCCGCCCCCTCGTGTGTTCCCGGGACGCGGGCAGGGCCCGGAGCCCCTCGGGCCGGCCTCCTTACGCCCATCGAACGGTGGGCGCACAGCCCCGTACGGCACAATGGCCGGTCCTTGACGACCTTGCAGATGTGGAGCGGGCGGGTATGACGACAACAGGTGCTGACGCGGACGCCGCCCGGACCCACGGCGGCAGCCGGGCCCTGGCGCTCCTTCTGGTGATCACGGGAGCGGCCGGACTGCTCGCCGCCTGGGTGATCACCATCGACAAGTTCAAGCTGCTGGAGGACCCGAACTTCACGCCGGGGTGCAGCCTCAACCCGATCGTCTCCTGCGGCAACATCATGAAGAGCGACCAGGCGTCCGTCTTCGGGTTCCCCAACCCGATGCTGGGGCTGGTCACCTACGCGATCGTGATCTGCGTCGGGATGAGCCTGCTCGCCGGGGCCCGCTTCCGGCCCTGGTACTGGCTCACCCTGAACGCCGGCACCCTCTTCGGCGTCGTCTTCTGCACCTGGCTGATGTACCAGTCGCTGTACAACATCAACTCGCTGTGCCTGTGGTGCTGCCTGGCCTGGGTCGCCACCATCGTCATGTTCTGGTACGTCACCTCCCACAACGTCCGCCAGGGGTTGCTGCCAGCCCCGGGGTGGCTGAAGGCCTTCTTCGACGAGTTCACGTGGGTCGTGCCCGTGCTGCACGTCGGGATCATCGGCATGCTGATCCTGACCCGCTGGTGGGACTTCTGGACCTCCTGAGCCCGACGGAGCCCGACGGCGGTGTCGGTGGGCTCGCATAGGCTTCCCGTGTGGAACCAGATCTCTTCACCGCCGCAGCCGAGGACCGCCAGGAGAAGGACCCGTCGAGTTCTCCGCTCGCCGTCCGGATGCGTCCGCGCACCCTGGACGAGGTCGTCGGCCAGCAGCACCTGCTGAAGCCCGGCTCGCCGCTGCGCCGCCTCGTCGGCGAGGGCGCCGGGGGACCGGCCGGAGCCTCGTCGGTGATCCTCTGGGGACCGCCCGGCATCGGGAAGACCACCCTCGCGTACGTGGTCAGTCAGGCGACGCAGAAGCGGTTCGTGGAACTGTCCGCGATCACGGCGGGCGTGAAGGAGGTACGGGCGGTCATCGAGGGCGCCCGACGCGCGGCCGGCGGGTACGGCAAGGAGACCGTCCTCTTCCTCGACGAGATCCACCGCTTCAGCAAGGCCCAGCAGGACTCCCTCCTCCCGGCCGTGGAGAACCGCTGGGTGACCCTCATCGCGGCCACCACGGAGAATCCCTACTTCTCGATCATCTCCCCGCTGCTGTCGCGCTCCCTGCTGCTGACGCTGGAACCGCTGACCAACGACGACCTGAGCGCCCTGATGAAGCGGGCGCTGGAGGAGGAACGGGGCCTGGGCGGGGCCGTCACCCTGTCGGCCGACGCGGAGGCCCACCTGCTGCGCATCGCCGGCGGCGACGCCCGGCGGGCCCTGACGGCGCTGGAGGCGGGGGCCGGATCGGCCATCGCCAAGGGCGAGGAGGAGATCACCCTCGAAACCGTCGAGGAGGCGGTCGACCGGGCGGCCGTGCGCTACGACCGGGACGGCGACCAGCACTACGACGTGGCGAGCGCCCTCATCAAGTCCATCCGCGGCTCCGACGTGGACGCGGCGCTGCACTACCTGGCACGGATGATCGACGCGGGGGAGGACCCCCGGTTCATCGCGCGGCGCCTGATGATCTCCGCGAGCGAGGACATCGGTCTGGCGGACCCCACCGCCCTGCCGTTGGCCGTGGCCGCGGCCCAGGCCGTGGCCATGATCGGTTTCCCGGAGGCGGCCCTGACCCTGTCGCACGCCACGATCGCGCTGGCCCTGGCACCCAAGTCGAACACCGCCACGACCGCGATCGGCGCCGCGCTGGCCGACGTACGGGCCGGGCTGGCGGGCTCCGTCCCGACGCACCTGCGCGACGGCCACTACAAGGGGGCGGCGAAGCTCGGTCACGCCGTCGGGTACGTCTACCCGCACGACGTTCCCGGCGCCATCGCCGCGCAGCAGTACGCGCCGGACGAGATCCACGGCAAGCGGTACTACGAGCCGACCCGGTACGGCGCAGAGGCGCGGTACGCGGACGTGGTGGAGAAGGTCCGCGAGCGCCTGCGCGGGTCGTAGCGGTCGCCGCGCCGGGCAGCCGCCTAGGCTCCGGGGCATGGGACGTCGGGCTCCGCTCATCGCCGTCGCGGCCGTGCTGCTGGCCGCCGGATGCCACCACGGGGACGGCGAGAAGAGCCCCGCCGGCATCGCGGCGCTCGTCTCGGGGGCGCCGCTCACGAGCCCCGGCTTCCCGCCGACCGCGCGGGAGGCGGCCGACCGGCTGGCCGGGCTCAAGGTCGAGTGGGGCAGGAACTGGCAGACCTACAAGCGGGAGAACTTCGGCCGCTACTGGTCGGACGAGACCGACGCCCTCGGCGGCCGCAACGGCTGCGACACCCGCGACGACGTGCTGCGCCGGGACCTCAAGGAACTCCGGGAGGGTGACCGCAACCCGTGTGTGGTGCTCTCCGGGGTGCTGCACGACCCGTACACCGGCAAGGAGATCCCCTACACCTACCGCCGCGCCTCCGGGATCGAGACGGACCACGTCGTCGCGCTGGGCGCCGCCTGGCGGGGCGGGGCCCACGCGTGGACGCCGCGACGCAGGCTGGAGTACGCCAACGACCTGAACGTCCTGCTCGCCGTGGACAAGCAGACCAACCAGGACAAGGGCAGCAGGACCGCCGACAAGTGGAAGCCGCCGCGGCGGGCGTACCGGTGCGAGTACGCCCGGCGCTACACCGGCATCAAGGCGACGTACGGGCTGTCCGTGACCCCGCCGGAGAAGGCCGCCCTCGTCGAGATGCTGGCGACCTGCCCTCAGGGGTGACCGGCCGCCGAGAAGAGCGTGTGCATCGCCCGGCGCAGACCGCAGATGTCCGATACCGGCTCCGGGAAGTCGAAGCGGGCGTCGAAGGCGCGGGAGGGGTCGCCGCCCGCGAAGCGCACGCGCAGCCCCAGCCGGTCGAGGGCCAGCGGGACCGCCTTCATGCCCAGCGCCTCGCGTGTGCCGAGCAGCCCGCACAGGTCCGCGATCCGGTCGCCGTGGGCGGCGGAGAGGTGCTGGAGGAGTTCCGTCTCGTGGGCGACCATCGGGTCCGGCTCCGCCGCCGCCAGGTCGTCCGGGTCCACCTGCTCCGCGCCCCACAGGTCGTCCACCGAGATCTCGCCGACCTCCAGGCGGAGCATCATCCAGGCCGGGCGGCCCGAGTACGGGGCGTCCAGGGACTCGGACATGCCGAGCAGCTCGCCCACCGGACGGCGCTCCGCGAGCAGCGCGGCACAGGCCGGTCGGTCGTCCCCGCGCACCGGCGTCAGCCACCCGGCGAGCCACGCGCGGCCTCGGATACGATGGGGCACGGACACCGGCGCCACATCCGTGATCTCGATCACGGCGGTGAGGTCGTCGTCCTGGGCGTGAGCGGCTGCCCTGGCAGCCGCGGATTCCCCTGAAACAAGGAGAATCACGTCCCCGTCCGGGGTGACGGTCCGAGCGGCCGGCAGCCCTGTCCCGAACTCCTCCTGGTCGAAAGCACCCGGGAGCGTGAGGGATACTGAGGCGTTGGACTCTACGAGGGTTCGTACGCGTTCGGCTCCGGTGAGCTGCCGAACGCCTTCCCTGGGACGCGGCTGACCTTGCTTATCGTCGTCGAAAGCAGATTCCGTTTCGTTGGAATCTGAACTTCGACGCGCACTGGGCAGGGGGATCCCATGTGGTCGAGACATTACGTCCTCCTCGCTAAGGTAAGCCTCACCTAACTTACATGGAGGTAGGTTCCACGTGAACCAGAAGCGACCCAAGGTCAAGAAGTCGCGTGCCCTCGGCATTGCGCTGACCCCGAAGGCCGTCAAGTACTTCGAGGCCCGCCCCTACCCGCCGGGCGAGCACGGCCGTGGCCGCAAGCAGAACTCGGACTACAAGGTTCGTCTGCTGGAGAAGCAGCGTCTGCGCGCTCAGTACGACATCTCTGAGCGTCAGATGGCCCGCGCGTACGACCGCGCCAAGAAGGCCGAAGGCAAGACGGGCGAGGCGCTTGTCGTCGAGCTCGAGCGTCGCCTCGACGCCCTGGTTCTGCGTTCGGGCATCGCCCGCACCATCTACCAGGCCCGCCAGATGGTCGTTCACGGCCACATCGAGGTCAACGGTGGCAAGGTCGACAAGCCGTCGTTCCGTGTCCGCCCGGACGACGTCATCACGGTGCGCGAGCGCAGCCGCGAGAAGGTTCCGTTCCAGGTTGCCCGCGAGGGTGGCTACGCAGGCGAGGGCGAGACCCCCCGTTACCTGCAGGTCAACCTGAAGGCCCTGGCCTTCCGCCTGGACCGCGACCCGAACCGCAAGGAAATTCCGGTCATCTGCGACGAGCAGCTCGTCGTCGAGTACTACGCCCGCTGATTCGGCGGACGTAGCCTCACAGGCTGGTCAGCCCGCCGGTTCCCCCTTGGGGGAGCCGGCGGGCTTCCTGTTGTCCGCGCCCGCCCCCGCGCGGCCCGCCGTCCGGGTGGGCATCGTACGAGGCCTCGGCAGCGCGGCCGCGGGAGCAGGCTGCGGCCCCCGCAACGCCCGTTCCACCAGCGCTTCCGAGGACAGGGCCCGCCCGTGCCGGGCGCCGGCCGCGTAGTGCTCGGTGCCGATCAGCTCGCCCGCGCGCTCCAGGCACATCAGCCGGGGCGCGTTGAAGTACCCCGAGCCGAAGAGCCGCAGCCCGACCCCGTCCCACATCGGCTCGGCCGCGCCCTGGAGCACCGCCGCCTCCGTCGGATGCCCCTCCGTCACCGTGACCAGGGCCAGCAGCTCGATCGCGAGGACCAACCCCACCAGGTCCCGGAACGCGTGGTTGATCTCCACGCACTCGGTCAGCAGTGACCGCGCCCGCCCCGTGTCCCCGGCGTCGAGCGCCGCGTACGCCAGCACGTACAGCGCGTACGCCTTCGTCCAGAGCTCCCCGCGCTCCTCGCAGATCTCCCGGACCTCCTCGCACAACGAGAGCGCGCCGGCCGGTTCCCCCAGGAAGGCCAGCGACATCGCCAGCTCCACCTGGCACATCAACACGTTGCTGTTCAGCTCACCGGCCTCCCGGTAGCGCTCCAACGCCGTGCCCAACAGCTCCCGGGCCCGCGTCATGTCGTCCGAGACCAGGGCCAGACAGCCCAGGCGGTGCACCGCGTACGCCGCGGCCACCGGGTTCCCGGTGCGGGCCGCGCCGTCCCGGCACTCGTACAGGGCGCTCATCGAGGCCACCGGGTCGCCCTGGAGGGCGGCGACGTACCCCAGCACCCAGAGCGCCTTCAGTCGCGAGTTCTCGTACTCCGGGCCCGGAACGTGCTCCAGCGTGCGGTCCAGCCAGTGCCGGCCCTCGGTGAGCCGGCCGCAGCCCGCCCAGTAGAACCAGAGGGTGCCCGCCAGGTACTGGCCCAGATGCAGCTCCTCCGGTTCGTCGAGGCAGCACTCCAGGGCCAGTCGCAGGTTCGGCAGCTCGGCCTCCACCAGCGCGGCCACCTCCCGCTGACGCGGACTGAACCAGTCCAGCTCGCACCAGGTCGCCAGCCCCATGTACCAGTCCCGGTGCCGTCGCCGCAGCCGCCCGGCGTCGCCCAGCGACTCCAGCCAGCACGCGCCGTACAGCCGCACGGTCTCCAGCATCCGGTAGCGCACCCCGGCCGGGGTCTCCTCCTTCACCAACAGCGACTGGGTCAGCAACTCCCCGACCAGGTCCAGCACGGACTCCACCGGCAGGTCCCGACCGGCGCACACGTACTCGGCGGCGTCGAGGTCGAACTGCCCGGCGAAGACCGAGAGCCGCGCCCACAGCAGGCGCTCCGGCGGCGTGCACAGCTCGTGGCTCCAGCCGATCGCCGTACGCAGCGTCCGGTGCCGCGGCAACGCCCCGCGCGCCCCGCCCGTCAGCAGGGCGAACCGGTCCGCCAGCCGGGCCGACACCTGCTCCGGAGCCAGCGCGCGCAGCCGGCCCGCCGCCAGCTCCAGCGCCAGCGGGATCCCGTCGAGCCGCTCGCACAGCCCGATCAGCGCCGCCCGGTTGGCGTCCGTCACCTCGAAGGCCGGGTCGAGGGCCGACGCCCGGCTCGCCAGCAGCGCCAAGGCCTCCTCGGCGACCGGCGGGGCCAACGGGAAGACCAGCTCCCCGTCCACCTCCAGCGGACGTCGCCCCGCGGCCAGCACCCGCAGACCGGGGGAGCGGCGCAGCAGCTCCCGGACCAGGACCGCGCACTCGTCGACCAGCTGCTCGAACCCGTCCAGGACCAACAGCAGTCGGCGCTCCGCCAGGTGCTCGGTCAGGACGGTCCGCAGCGGTCGGGTGGTGTGGTCGGTCAGGCCGAGCGCCTCGGCGACGGTGAACTCCAGGTATGCCGGATCCCGCACGCAGGAGAGCTCCGCCCACCACACGCCGTCGCAGTAGCGTTCCTGCTCGGCCGGGGTCCCGGACGCCTCCAGCTCGTGGGCGGCCGCCAGCACCAGCCGGGACTTGCCCACGCCCCCGACCCCGGTCACCGTCACGAGCCGCGAGGTCCCGAGGAGCCGTTCCAACCCGTCGAGTTCGTCACCCCGGCCGACGAACTCGCTCAGCTCCGAGGGAAGATTGCCCCAGGTCCTGTTTCGAAGGGGTCTCTGTCGCATGGGACACGGAGAGTACTGGTCCGGACGCGCCCCGTACAAGGCGGACTCCGAGGCTCCGGAATTCCGGTACGGGCGGGGATCTCCGGCGCGATAGGGTCGGACGACGACCTTTATACGTGGCGATCGATGTGCAGAGAGTGGTGCGAAGTGTCCGGTGGAGAGGTGGCCGGGATCCTCGTGGCCGTCTTCTGGGCCATTCTGGTCTCCTTCCTCGCCGTGGTGTTGGTGAGGCTGGCCCAGGTCCTGAAGGCGACCACCAAGATGGTGGCCGACGTGACCGAACAGGCGGTCCCGCTGTTGGCCGACGCCTCCACGACCGTCCGCTCCGCCCGCACCCAGCTCGACCGGGTCGACGCCATCGCGAGCGACGTCCAGGAAGTCACCTCCAACGCCTCCGCGCTGTCCTCGACCGTCGCCTCCACCTTCGGCGGCCCCCTGGTCAAGGTCGCCGCCTTCGGCTACGGGGTCCGCAAGGCGCTGGGCAAGAACACGGACGGCGCGCCGAAGAAGACATCCCGACGTACCGTGATCGTCGGCCGTACGGTGCCGACGCCCCGGCGCCGGAAGCAGAAGGGCTGAGACCTCCGATGTTCCGCCGAGCCTTCTGGTTCACCGCCGGCGCCGCCGCCGGCGTGTGGGCCACCACCAAGGTCAACCGACAGCTGAAGAAGCTGACACCGGAGAGCCTCGCCGCGCAGGCCGCCGACAAGGCGGTGGAGGCGGGTCACCGCCTCAAGGACTTCGCCCTCGACGTCAAGGCGGGAATGACGCAGCGCGAGGACGAGCTGAACGACGCATTGGGGCTCCACCAGGACCCCGACCGGCCCGACAACGTCACCGCCCTCCCCGGGCCGCGACGGCTGCGGGCCCTGGAGAACGACCAGACCACCCACCGCACGAACCACTCGGCGGCCGGGTACAACCGGAATGAGGACCACTGATGGAGTCGGCTGAAATCCGCCGCCGCTGGCTGAGCTTCTTCGAGGAGCGCGGTCACACCGTTGTCCCTTCGGCGTCGCTCATCGCGGACGACCCGACTCTGCTGCTGGTCAACGCGGGCATGGTCCCCTTCAAGCCGTACTTCCTCGGCGAGACCAAGCCCCCGGCCCCGCGGGCCACGAGCGTGCAGAAGTGCGTCCGCACCCCGGACATCGAAGAGGTCGGCAAGACCACCCGCCACGGCACGTTCTTCCAGATGTGCGGCAACTTCTCCTTCGGGGACTACTTCAAGGAAGGCGCCATCAAGTACGCCTGGGAGCTGCTCACCGGCTCCGTGGCGGACGGCGGCTACGGCCTCGAACCCGAGAAGCTCTGGATCACCGTCTACCTCGACGACGACGAGGCCGAGACGATCTGGCGCGACGTGGTCGGCGTCCCCGCCGAGCGCATCCAGCGCCTGGGCAAGAAGGACAACTTCTGGTCCATGGGCGTCCCCGGACCCTGTGGCCCGTGCTCGGAGATCAACTACGACCGCGGCCCGGAGTTCGGCGTCGAGGGCGGCCCCGCCGTCAACGACGAGCGCTACGTGGAGATCTGGAACCTGGTCTTCATGCAGTTCGAGCGCGGCGCCGGCGACGGGAAGGAAGACTTCCCGATCCTCGGCGACCTGCCGTCGAAGAACATCGACACCGGTCTCGGCCTCGAACGTCTCGCCATGATCCTGCAGGGCGTGCGGAACATGTACGAGACCGACACCCTGCGCGTGGTCATGGACAAGGCCACCGAGCTCACCGGCGTCCAGTACGGGGCCGCCCACGGCACCGACGTCTCGATGCGCGTGGTCGCCGACCACATCCGCACCTCGGTGATGCTCATCGGTGACGGCGTGACCCCCGGCAACGAGGGCCGCGGCTACGTGCTGCGCCGCATCATGCGCCGCGCCATCCGCAACATGCGCCTCATGGGCGCCACCGGTCCCGTCGTCCAGGAGCTCGTGGACGTCGTGATCGACACGATGGGGCAGCAGTACCCGGAGCTGGTCACCGACCGCAAGCGCATCGAGACCGTCGCCCTCGCCGAGGAAGCCGCCTTCCTGAAGGCCGTCAAGGGCGGCACGAACATCCTCGACACCGCCGTGAGCGAGACCAAGGCCACCGGCGGCACCGTCCTCTCCGGCGACAAGGCGTTCCTGCTCCACGACACCTGGGGCTTCCCGATCGACCTCACCCTGGAGATGGCCGCCGAACAGGGCCTCTCCGTGGACGAGCCCGGCTTCCGCCGCCTGATGCAGGAGCAGCGCGACCGCGCCAAGGCCGACGCCAAGGCCAAGAAGACCGGCCACGCGGACATGTCCGCCTACCGGGAGATCGCCGACGGCGCCGGAGCCACCGAGTTCACCGGCTACGCCACCAACCAGGGCGAGTCCACGATCGTCGGCCTGCTGGTCAACGGCGTCTCCGCGCCCGCCGCCTCCGAGGGCGACGAGGTCGAGATCGTCCTCGACCGCACCCCCTTCTACGCCGAGGGCGGCGGCCAGCTCGCCGACCAGGGCCGGATCAAGCTCGACTCCGGCGCCGTCGTCGTCATCCGCGACGTACAGCAGCCCGTCCCGGGCGTCTCCGTCCACAAGGGTTCCGTCCAGGTCGGCGAGGTGACGGTGGGCGCCTCGGCGTACGCCGCCATCGACGTCAACCGCCGCCGGGCCATCGCCCGCGCCCACTCGGCCACGCACCTGACGCACCAGGCGCTGCGCGACGCCCTCGGGCCGACGGCCGCCCAGGCCGGTTCCGAGAACTCGCCCGGCCGCTTCCGCTTCGACTTCGGCTCCCCGAACGCCGTCCCCGGCACGGTCCTCACCGACGTCGAGCAGAAGATCAACGACGTGCTCTCGCGCGAGCTGGACGTCACCGCCGAGATCATGAGCATCGACGAGGCGAAGAAGCAGGGCGCCATCGCCGAGTTCGGTGAGAAGTACGGCGAGCGGGTGCGCGTCGTGACCATCGGCGACTTCTCCAAGGAGCTGTGCGGCGGCACGCACGTCGGCAACACGGCCCAGCTGGGCCTGGTGAAGCTGCTCGGCGAGTCGTCCATCGGCTCCGGCGTGCGCCGCGTCGAGGCCCTCGTGGGCGTGGACGCGTACAACTTCCTCGCCAAGGAGCACACGGTCGTCGCCCAGCTCCAGGAGCTGGTCAAGGGCCGTCCGGAGGAGCTGCCGGAGAAGATCGCCTCCATGCTCGGCAAGCTGAAGGACGCCGAGAAGGAGATCGAGAAGTTCCGCGCGGAGAAGGTCCTCCAGGCCGCCGCCGGTCTCGCCGCCGGCGCCCAGGACGTACGGGGCGTCGCGCTCGTCACCGGCCAGGTGCCGGACGGCACCGGCGCCGACGACCTGCGCAAGCTCGTCCTCGACGTGCGCGGCCGGCTCGCCCAGGCGCCGGGGCAGGGCGACCGCCCGGCCGTCGTGGCCCTGTTCACCGTGGCGGGCGGCCGCCCGCTGACGGTCATCGCCACCAACGAGGCCGCCCGCGAACGCGGCCTCAAGGCCGGTGACCTGGTGCGCACCGCCGCCAAGACCCTCGGTGGTGGCGGCGGCGGCAAGCCCGACGTCGCCCAGGGCGGCGGTCAGAACCCGGCCGCCATCGGCGACGCCGTCGCGGCCGTCGAGCGGCTCGTGGGCGAGACCGCCCGATGACACTGCGCCGCGGCCGCCGGCTGGCCGTCGATGTCGGTGACGCCCGGATCGGGGTCGCCTCGTGCGACCCCGACGGGGTGCTGGCCACACCGGTGGAAACCGTGCCGGGACGGGACATCCCCTTCGCCCACCGGCGGCTGCGGCAGCTCGTCGCGGAGTACGAGCCCCTCGAAGTCGTGGTCGGCCTTCCCCGCTCGCTCAGCGGGCGGGAGGGGCCGGCCGCGGTCAAGGTGCGTGCCTTCGCGAACGAACTGGCCAAGGGCATCAAGCCGGTGACGGTCCGTCTCGTGGACGAGCGGATGACCACGGTCACCGCAGCCCAGGGGCTACGGGCGTCCGGGAAGAACGCGAAGAAGGGGCGCTCGGTCATCGACCAGGCGGCCGCCGTCGTGATCCTGCAAACCGCTCTTGAGACCGAACGGGTATCGGGTAATCCGCCCGGCGAGTGCGTCGAAGTGGTTGTCTGATCGCGATACGGTAACGTTCCGCGCGATGTGGCGGCATTCGAACAGCCGTCGCCCACCACTTCAGAGGCGGAACCGGGTGCCGCGGCAACGAAGCCGCTGCCTCCGTCTCGCGGCTCTAGGGGATCGATGACTGAGTATGGCCGGGGCCGCACCCCCGAACCGTGGCACCCCGAGGACCCCCTGTACGGGGACCAGGGGTGGACCGGGCATCCGGTCCAACAGGGTCAGACGCCTTACGACACCGGCGCTCAGGAGCAGTACCAGCAGCAGCCGCCGCAGCATCCGGACCCCCAGACCGGCCCGCCCTCGTACGCGGATCCGCAGTACCGGCAGCAGTACGCGCAGCAGCAGTACCCGCAGGCGCAGTACCCGGACCCGCAGTACCAGGACCCGCAGCAGTACCCGAACCAGCAGCAGTACCCGCAGCAGGGATACCCCCAGCAGCAGCCCGCCCAGCAGCAGGGCGGGCAGCAGCTTCCCCCGCAGCAACCCCACCAACAGCAGCCCCAGGGGCCTCAGCAGCCGTACGGCGACCAGGTCTGGGACACCGGCCAGGGCCAGTACGTCCCCGGGCCCGCGACGGTGGACCCGTACGCCGGCGTGGACCCGTACACCCAGCAGAACGCGGGCGCCTACCCCGGCGAGGCCCCCGACCTGTACAGCACCCCCGACGCCTACCCGCCGCCGCGGCCGCCGGGCCGGCGGCACCTGGAGCCCGAGCCCGGGGCCGAGGCACAGGACGGCGACCTCCTGACGGAGGAGCGCGAGGAGGAGGACGTCGCCGGCGGCGACCCCGACGGGTCGGGCGGGGGGCGCAGGTCCGGCCGTTCGAAGGACACGACGAAGCGCAGCGGCGCCGCGTGCCTGATCGCCGCCCTCGTGATCGTGGGCGTCGTCGGCGGGGGCGGCTACTACGGCTACACCTACCTCAAGGGCAAGTTCAGCTCCGCCGCGGACTTCGCCGGCACGGGCAACGACGAGACCGTCGACGTGGAGATCCCCAAGAACGCGGGCCTGATGCTGATGGGCCAGCTCCTCAAGAAGGCGGGCGTCGTGGCCAGCGCGG
The DNA here is from genome assembly GCF_041431415.1 of Streptomyces sp. NBC_00513. Lineage (GTDB taxonomy): Bacteria > Actinomycetota > Actinomycetes > Streptomycetales > Streptomycetaceae > Streptomyces. The sequence continues at coordinate 1,768,548 of NZ_CP107845.1, read as the reverse complement.
AGGCCTTCGCCGCCGCCGCCGAGGCCAACCCCAAGGGCAAGTCCATCCAGCCGGGCGTCTACTCCCTCAAGAAGGAGATGTCCGCCAGGTCCGCGGTCGAGATCATGCTCGACCCCTCGGCCCTGAACGTGCTCACGATCCCCGAGGGCAAGCGCAACTTCGAGATCTACACCCTGATCGACAAGAAGCTCTCCCTCAAGCCCGGCACCACGAAGGACGTGGCGACCAAGGAGTCCAAGAACCTCGGCCTGCCGGACTGGGCCAACTCCAACAAGGACATCAAGGACCCGCTGGAAGGCTTCCTCTACCCGGCCCGCTACGACCTGGGCAAGGACATGAAGCCGGAGGCCCTGCTCAAGCAGATGGTCGCCAAGGCGAGCCAGGAGTACGCGAACGCCGACGTCAAGGGCCAGGCCACGAAGATGGGCCTGAAGAACCCCCTCGAACTCGTCACCGTCGCGAGCCTCGTCCAGGCCGAGGGCAAGTACCAGCACGACTTCGACAAGATCTCGCGCGTGGTCTACAACCGCCTCAAGCCGGGCAACACCGAGACGAACGGTCTGCTCGACTTCGACTCCACGATCAACTACATCAAGGGCCAGAGCACCCTCGACGTCGGTTCGGTCAAGGAACTGCGCCAGATCGCCGACCCCTACAACACGTACAAGATCGTGGGTCTGCCCGCGGGTCCGATCAGCAACCCGGGCGCCGACGCGCTCAAGGCGGCGACGAATCCGGAACCCGGCCCCTGGTACTACTTCGTGTCCGTCAACGAGAACAAGACGCTGTTCGCCGTCACCAACGACGAGCACAACGTCAACGTCGAGGAATACGAGAGGGAGCGCAAGAAGTCGGGCCAGTAGTCCGACCGTTCGCGACGCCTTCGCACCCGGTCCCCGCCGTCCCCGGACGGCGGGGACCGGGTGTCCTCGTCGCCCCAAGGGCTGCTGTACTGTCTCTCGCGCCCGGGCACCGGCCCGGTCGCCCGCGCGCGTGCGTGCGGACGCAATCGTGGGTGAGGGGCGAGGGAATTGCAGCCGACAGTACGGCGGGCCGCGGTGCTGGGGTCGCCCATCGAGCACTCCCTCTCCCCGGTCCTGCACCGCGCCGCGTACCGGGAACTGGGCCTCCTCGACTGGACGTACGACCGCTTCGAGATCGACGAGGCCACGCTCGCCGGGTTCGTCGCCGACCTCGGCCCCGAGTGGGCCGGGCTGTCCCTCACCATGCCGCTGAAGCGGGCGATCATCCCGCTGCTCGACGGGATCAGCGACACCGCCGCTTCGGTGGAGGCCGTCAACACGGTCGTCCTCACCCCGGACGGCCGGCGCCTCGGCGACAACACCGACATCCCCGGCATCATCGCCGCACTGCACGAACGCGGCGTCGAGAAGGTGCCCGCCGCCGCCGTCCTCGGCGCCGGGGCCACCGCCTCCTCGGCGCTGGCGGCGCTCTCCCGCGTCTGCACCGGCGAGGTCACCGCGTACGTACGCTCGCGCGAGCGCGCCGACGAGATGCGGCAGTGGGGCGAACGGCTCGGCGTCGACGTCCGCACGGCCGACTGGTCACGGGCGGCCGAGGCGCTCGGCGCACCACTGGTGATCGCCACCACCCCGGCGGGCGCCACCGACGCGCTGGCCCGGGAGGTGCCCGCCGGCGCGGGGACCCTGTTCGACGTCCTGTACGACCCGTGGCCCACCGCGCTCGCGGCGGCCTGGACGGAGCGCGGCGGCACGCTCCTCGGCGGGCTGGACCTCCTGGTCCACCAGGCCGTCCTCCAGGTCGAGCAGATGACCGGCCGTGCCCCCGGACCGTTGGCGGCCATGCGCGCTGCGGGCGAAGAGGCGCTCCGGGACCGCCCGTGAGGACGTGACACCCCCTCGAAGGGCGGGGACCTGACGGATCCCCCGTCCGATACCTGGACCTGGCACCGGGATACCCCCGCGGACATGGGAGGATCGGGTGAGGCGGGTCCGGGCCGCGCACCCGATCGCGCCGTCGCTGTGCCAGGCGCGAGCATGAGGAGCATCGTTGAGCAGGTTGCGTTGGCTGACCGCTGGAGAGTCGCACGGACCGGCCCTGGTGGCGACGCTGGAGGGCCTCCCCGCCGGCGTCCCGGTCACCACCGAGCTGGTGGCCGACCACCTGGCCCGGCGCCGGCTCGGCTATGGCCGCGGTGCCCGGATGAAGTTCGAGCAGGACGAGATCACCTTCCTCGGCGGCGTCCGCCACGGACTGTCCCAGGGTTCCCCGATCGCCGTCATGATCGGCAACACCGAGTGGCCCAAGTGGGAGACGGTCATGTCGGCCGACCCCGTCGACCCCTCGCTGCTCAAGGAGACCGGCCGCAACGCGCCGCTGACCCGCCCGCGCCCCGGCCACGCCGACCTGGCGGGCATGCAGAAGTACGGCTTCTCCGAGGCCCGCCCGATCCTGGAGCGCGCCAGCGCCCGTGAGACGGCCGCCCGCGTGGCCCTGGGCGCCATCGCCCGGTCCTTCATCAAGGAGGTCGCCGGCATCGAGATCGTCTCGCACGTGGTGGAACTCGCGGCGGCCAAGGCCCCGTACGGCGTCTACCCGACCCCCGCCGACGTCGACAAGCTCGACGCCGACCCGGTGCGCTGCCTCGATGCCGACGCCTCGAAGGCGATGGTCGCCGAGATCGACCAGGCCCACAAGGACGGCGACACCCTCGGCGGCGTCGTCGAGGTCCTCGCGTACGGGGTGCCCGTCGGCCTCGGCTCGCACGTCCACTGGGACCGCCGCCTCGACGCCCGGCTCGCCGCCGCGCTCATGGGCATCCAGGCCATCAAGGGCGTCGAGGTCGGCGACGGCTTCGAGCTGGCCCGCGTGCCCGGCTCCCAGGCGCACGACGAGATCGTGTCCACCGACGAGGGACTGCGCCGCACCTCGGGTCGTTCCGGCGGCACCGAGGGCGGCCTGACCACCGGTGAGCTGCTGCGCGTACGCGCCGCGATGAAGCCCATCGCGACCGTGCCGCGCGCGCTCGCCACCGTGGACGTGGCCACCGGAGAGGCGACGGTGGCCCACCACCAGCGCTCCGACGTGTGCGCCGTCCCGGCCGCCGGCATCGTCGCCGAGGCGATGGTCGCGCTCGTGCTGGCCGACGCCGTCGTCGAGAAGTTCGGCGGCGACTCGGTCCCCGAGACCCGCCGCAACGTCCGCTCGTACCTCGACAACCTGCAGATCCGGTGACCGCCGGACCACTGGTCGTCCTCGTCGGACCCATGGGGTCCGGCAAGTCCACGGTGGGAGAACTCCTCGCCGCAGGCCTCGGCGTCCCCTACCGGGACACCGACGCCGACATCGTCGCGGCCACCGGCCGGGAGATCTCCGACCTCTTCGTCGACGAGGGCGAGCCGTACTTCCGCGAGCTGGAACGGCAGGCCGTCGCGGCCGCCGTCGCCGAGCACACCGGCGTCCTCTCCCTCGGCGGCGGAGCCGTCCTCGACGAGGGCACCCGCGGGCTGCTGGCCGGCCTGCCCGTCGCCTACCTGTCGATGGACGTCGAGGAGGCGGTCCGGCGCGTCGGCCTGGGCGCCGCGCGCCCGCTGCTCGCCGTCAACCCGCGCCGCCAGTGGCGCGAGCTGATGGAGGCCAGGCGCCACCTGTACACCGAAGTCGCGCGCGTCGTCGTGGCCACCGACGACCGCACCCCCGAAGAGGTCGCGCAGGCGGTCCTCGACGCTCTGGAGTTGAAGGACGTATGACAGACCAGGTGACGCGCATCCAGGTCGGCGAGAGCGCCGGACACGACGCGTACGACGTGCTGGTCGGCCGGCAGCTGCTCGGCGAGCTCGGCTCCCTCATCGGCACGAAGGCCAAGCGGGTCGCGGTGATCCACCCCGAGGCGCTCGCCTCGACCGGTGAGGCGCTGCGGGACGACCTGGCCGCGCAGGGCTACGAGGCGGTCGCCATCCAGGTGCCGAACGCCGAGGAGGCCAAGACGATCGAGGTCGCCGCGTACTGCTGGAAGGCGCTGGGCCAGTCCGGCTTCACCCGCACCGACGTGATCGTCGGCGTGGGCGGCGGCGCCACCACCGACCTCGCCGGCTTCGTGGCCGCCTCCTGGCTGCGCGGCGTGCGCTGGATCGCCGTACCCACCACCGTGCTCGCCATGGTGGACGCGGCCGTCGGCGGCAAGACCGGCATCAACACCGCCGAGGGCAAGAACCTCGTCGGCGCCTTCCACCCGCCCGCCGGCGTGCTCTGCGACCTCGCGGCGCTGGACTCGCTGCCGGTCAACGACTACGTCAGCGGTCTCGCCGAGATCATCAAGGCCGGTTTCATCTCCGACCCGGTGATCCTCGACCTGATCGAGGCGGACCCGCAGGCGGCCCGCACCCCCGCCGGACCGCACACCGCCGAGCTGATCACCCGCTCGATCCAGGTCAAGGCGGACGTGGTCTCCAGCGACCTCAAGGAGGCCGGGCTGCGGGAGATCCTCAATTACGGGCACACCCTCGCGCACGCCATCGAGAAGAACGAGCGCTACAAGTGGCGCCACGGCGCGGCCGTGTCCGTCGGCATGGTCTTCGCCGCCGAGCTCGGTCGGCTCGCGGGCCGGCTGGACGACGCCACGGCCGACCGGCACAAGGCGGTCCTCGCCTCCGTCGGCCTGCCGCTGACCTACCGCGGCGACCAGTGGCCCAAGCTGCTGGAGACCATGAAGGTCGACAAGAAGTCCCGCGGCGACCTGCTGCGCTTCATCGTCCTCGACGGGCTGGCCAAGCCGACCGTCCTGGAGGGGCCGGACCCCGCGGTGCTGTTCGCGGCGTACGGCGAGGTCGGAGCGTGAGCCGGCGCGTGTTCGTCCTGAACGGCCCGAACCTGGGCCGGCTCGGGTCGCGCGAGCCCGACGTGTACGGGGCCACCTCCTACACCGGGCTCGTCGAGAGCTGCCGCGCGGTCGGCGCGGAACTCGGCTTCGACGTCGAGGTCCGCGAGACCAACGACGAGGGCGAGCTGGTGCGCTGGCTGCACGAGGCGGCGGACGGCAGGATTCCCGTGGTCATCAACCCGGGCGCCTTCACGCACTACTCGTACGCCATGCGGGACGCGGCGGCGCAGCGCACCGCGCCGCTGATCGAGGTGCACATCTCGAACCCGTACGCCCGCGAGGAGTTCCGGCACACCTCCGTGATCGCCGCGGTGGCGACCGGCACCGTGGCGGGCTTCGGCATCGGTTCGTACCGCCTGGCGTTGCGCGCTCTGGCGGACGAAGTGACCGCCTGACGGCAGCGGTGGGACGCCGGCGGTCCGGGGTCATATAACGTTCTCGCATCAGTCGCCGGAACGAGACGGAGTGGCAGCGGATGCAGCAAGGAGTGGGAGGCGGCGCCTGGGGCGGGTCGGGACAACACCCGGCGACGCCCTCGCAGCCGCCCATACCCCCCGGGCAGGGCTGGCCGGGTTCCGTACCGCCGCCCCCGCCGGTCCCGCCCCAGCAGGCGGTTCCGGAGACGACGGGTCACATCCCGCTGCCGCCGGCCGTGGCCCCCGGCACCGGCGGCGCCACCCTCGCCGTCCTGCTGATCGGCCCGGCGGGCGCGGGGAAGACCACCGTCGCCCGCCACTGGGCGGCCACCCGGCCCGTGCCCACCGCGCACATCAGCCTGGACGACGTCCGGGAGTGGGTCTGCTCGGGCTTCGCCGACCCGCAGGCGGGCTGGAACGAGCACTCCGAGGCCCAGTACCGGCTCGCCCGCCGCACCTGCGGATTCGCCGCGCGCAACTACCTGGCGAACGGGATCTCCTGCATCCTCGACGACGCGGTCTTCCCGGACCGGCCCGTGGTGGGCCTGGGCGGGTGGAAACGGCACGTCGGCCCGGCCCTGTTGCCGGTCGTCCTGCTGCCCGGCCTGGAGATCGTCCTGGAGCGCAACGCGGCCCGCTCCGGCAACCGGCGGCTCTCCGACGAGGAAGTCGCCCGCATCCACGGGCGAATGGCGGGCTGGTACGGGTCCGGGCTGTCGATCATCGACAACTCCCACCTGGACGTCGAGGGCACCGCCCGCGCGCTCGACGAGACCCTGGCCCGCGTCATCGGGGCCCCGCAGGCCTGAACCGGGACCGCGCAGGCCTGAACCGGGACCGCAGGCCCGTACGGACCCGCTCGCCAGGCCGGATGGGCGGGGCGCTCGTAGGCTCGAAGACATGTCAGACGCCTACGCGGCCCGCAGGGGCCGGCTTCGCGACCGCTGTGCCGCCGCGGGCAACGCCGCCGCGTTGATCACGCGTCCGGCCAATGTCCGCTACCTCGCCGGGGCGTCCCCGCTCGGCGCAGTCCTGCTGGTCGGACCCGTCGAGGACGTGCTGTTCTGCGGCACCTCGCCCACCGGGGAGGCCGACGAGGGCCGCCTGGACGACCGACTCCGGCTGAACGTGCTCTCCGCCCCCGGCGGGGACCCCGCCGTGGCCGCCGCCGACATGGCCGCCTCCGCGCGGGCCGACTCGCTCGCCGTCGAGGAGCACCACATCACCGTCGGCCGCCACCGGGCCCTGCGCTCGGTCGCGCCCGGACTGCGCCTCACGGACCTCGGGACGTCCGTGGAACAGCTGCGCCTCGTCAAGGACGAGGAGGAGATCGCCTGTCTGCGGATCGCCGCCGAGATCGCCGACCAGGCGCTCGGCGAGCTGCTGGAGTCCATCCTGGTCGGCCGGACCGAACGCCACCTCGCCCTGGAGCTGGAACGGCGCCTGGTGGACCACGGCGCCGACGGCCCGGCCTTCCCCACCTCGGTCGGCACGGGACCGCACTCCGGCCGCTCCCGGCACCGGCCGTCGGACCGCCGGGTGGAGGAGGGCGACTTCCTCTCCGTCTGCCTGGGCGCCAACTACCGCGGATACCGCTGCGAGATCGGCCGCACGTTCGTCATCGGCACCACCCCGGCCGACTGGCAGATCGAGCTGTACGACCTGGTCTTCGCGGCCCAACGGGCCGGTCGGGAGGCTCTCCTGCCGGGCGCCGCCTACCGGGACGTCGACCGCGCGGCGCGGTCCGTGCTGGGCTCGGCCGGCCACGGCGAGGCCCTCGCTCCGTCCACCGGACACGGTGTCGGTCTCGAAATCGACGAGGACCCGCAGCTTGCACCTACGGCAATGGGTAAACTGGACGCTTGCGTGCCGGTCACCGTCGAACCGGGGGTTCACCTCCCGGGCCGGGGAGGTGTCCGGATCGATGACACGCTCGTCGTGCGCCCCGAGGCGGACGGCGGTCCCGAGCTACTCACCATTACGACCAAGGAGCTGCTCGCGCTGTAGTCCGCCCAACCGGACCGTGCGCGCCTTCCTGGTCTTCCAGTGCAGGAGATTCCGCAACCGTGGCTTCCACGAACGACCTCAAGAACGGCATGGTGCTGAAGCTCGACGGGGGCCATCTCTGGTCCGTCGTCGAGTTCCAGCACGTCAAGCCCGGCAAGGGCCCGGCCTTCGTGCGCACCAAGCTCAAGCACGTGCTCACCGGCAAGGTCGTCGACAAGACGTTCAACGCCGGCACCAAGGTCGAGACGGCCACCATCGACCGCCGCGACATGCAGTTCTCGTACATGGACGGCGAGTACTTCGTCTTCATGGACATGGAGACCTACGACCAGCTGATGGTCGACCGCAAGGTCGTCGGCGACGCCGCCAACTTCCTGATCGAGGGCTTCACCGCCTCCGTGGCCCGCCACGAGGGCGAGGTGCTCTACGTCGAGCTCCCGGCCGCCGTCGAGCTGGTCATCCAGCACACCGACCCGGGCGTCCAGGGCGACCGCTCCACCGGTGGTACCAAGCCGGCGACGCTGGAGACCGGCCACGAGATCGCGGTCCCGCTCTTCGTCAGCACCGGTGAGAAGATCAAGGTCGACACCCGCACGAGCGACTACCTCGGCCGGGTGAACAGCTAACCGTGGCTGCCCGGAGCAACGCGCGAAAGCGCGCTTTCCAGATCCTCTTCGAGGCCGATCAGCGCGGTGTGCCCGTGCGCGAGGTCCTCGCGGACTGGATCCGCCACGCGCGGTCGGACGACCGCCAGTCGCCGGTCAACGCCTACACGATGGATCTTGTCGAGGGTTACGCCGACAAGGTGGACCGCATCGACGATCTGATCGCCACCTACGCCGTGGACTGGGACCTCGACCGCATGCCGGTCGCGGACCGGAACATCGTGCGGCTCGGCGCCTACGAGCTGATCTGGGTGGACGACACCCCGGACGCCGTGGCGATCGACGAAGCCGTCCAGCTCGCCAAGGAGTTCTCGACGGACGAGTCGCCCTCGTTCGTGAACGGACTGCTGAGCCGGTTCAAGGACCTGAAGCCGAACCTGCGCCGCAGCGAGAGCTGACGCACAGGCCACGCACACACGGAAGGGCCCGCAGCGCACGCGCTGCGGGCCCTTCCGTCCGTCCCCGTGGAACCCCGGAGCCCGGGGGACGGACGGGAGCACGGCCGGGGGACGGGCGGGAGCACACGGAAACGGCGGCCGCCGGGACCCCTGAGGGGGACCCCGGCGGCCGCCGGTACGTTTCTGCTGGGCCTGGGCCCCGGGACTAGATGTCCTCGTGCGCCACCGCGCGACGCGCGTCCGCGTCCAGCACGCCCCAGCTGATGAGCTGCTCGGTCAGGACCGAGGGGGACTGGTCGTAGATGACGGCGAGGGTGCGCAGGTCGTCCTGGCGGATCGACAGCACCTTGCCGTTGTAGTCGCCGCGCTGGCTCTGGATCGTCGCCGCGTAGCGCTGCAGCGGACCGGCCTTCTCGGCGGGCACGCCCGCGAGGCGCTCCAGATCCAGACGGAGCTTCGGCGGCGGCTCGGCGGCCCCGCCGGGAGTCGTGCCCGGCAGCAGCTCCTGCACCGGCACCCCGTAGAAGTCCGCCAGCTCGGCGAGGCGCTGGACGGTCACGGCGCGGTCCCCGCGCTCGTAGGAACCGACCACCACGGCCTTCCACCGGCCCTGGGACTTCTCCTCGACACCGTGGAGGGAAAGGCCCTGCTGGGTGCGGATGGCACGGAGCTTGGCCCCGAGCTGTTTGGCGTATTCGCTGGACATAACGCTCCCGGACGCTGTGACGCTGTGACGACATGGACAACGTGCGGCTCCGCCGCGCGGCTGGTAACTCACTGTGAGGTTACGCAGCGTTACTTGGATGCGTCAAGCCGAATGGTCTTCGTCGCCCCCTCGCAAGGGCCCCGGCCCGGGCCCGGCGCGAGGAGCGCCGAATCGCCCTGGTACCGTGGAACGCGTAGATCAGACGTCCTTTAAGGTCCGTCCCGTGAGGCGGAGAAGGAGGTCCTTTTCATGGACACCCAGCACAGCCCGGACACCCGGCACAGCCCCGATGACATGCGCCCCGTACTGGACGCGCAGGACATCGCACGTGTCCTGACCCGTATCGCCCACGAGATCGTCGAACGCGCCAAGGGCGCCGACGACGTGGTGCTCCTCGGCATCCCCACCCGCGGTGTGTACCTCGCCCGCCGGCTGGCCGCCAAGCTCGAAGAGATCACCGGCACCAAGATCCCGGTCGGCTCCCTCGACATCACCATGTACCGGGACGACCTGCGCCTGAAGCCCGCCCGGGCCATCGGCCGCACCGAGATCCCCGACGACGACATCGACGGCCGCCTCGTGGTCCTCGTCGACGACGTGCTCTTCTCCGGCCGCACCATCCGCGCCGCCCTCGACGCCCTCGGCGCCATCGGCCGTCCGCGCGCCGTGCAGCTCGCCGTCCTCGTCGACCGGGGCCACCGCGAACTGCCGATCCGCGCCGACTACGTCGGCAAGAACCTCCCCACGTCGCTGCGGGAGACCGTCAAGGTCCAGCTCCAGGAGGAGGACGGCCGTGACGCCGTGCTGCTCGGCCAGCGGACCGCCCCGGCAGCAGGGCAGCAGTAGCCCACACCGGCGCGCGGCCCTCCACGGGGTCCACGCCGCGGTACGCCCTGCCCGCACGCCAGTCAGTCCACCTGCCTGCCCTCCTGACCTACGGAGCACCCGGATGAAGCGCCACCTCATCTCGGCCGCCGATCTCACGCGCGACGACGCCGTCCTGATCCTCGACACCGCCGAGGAGATGGCCCGCGTCGCGGACCGGCCGATCAAGAAGCTGCCCACCCTGCGCGGCCTGACCGTCGTCAACCTCTTCTTCGAGGACTCGACCCGCACCCGGATCTCGTTCGAGGCGGCCGCCAAACGACTGTCCGCCGACGTCATCAACTTCTCCGCCAAGGGGTCCTCGGTTTCCAAGGGCGAATCCCTGAAGGACACCGCCCTGACCCTGGAGGCCATGGGCGCGGACGCGGTCGTCATCCGCCACCACGCCTCCGGCGCCCCCTACCGGCTCGCGACCTCCGGCTGGATCGACTCCGCCGTGGTCAACGCCGGCGACGGCACCCACGAGCACCCCACCCAGGCCCTGCTGGACGCCTTCACCATGCGCCGCCGACTCGTCGGCCGCGACGCCGGACTCGGCAAGGACCTGAACGGCCGCCGGATCACCATCGTCGGCGACGTGCTGCACAGCCGCGTGGCCCGCTCCAACGTCCAGCTGCTCCACACGCTGGGCGCCGAGGTCACCGTGGTGGCCCCGCCCACCCTCGTCCCGATCGGCGTCGAGAGCTGGCCCTGCGAGGTCTCGTACAGCCTCGACGGGGTGCTGCCGAAGTCCGACGCGGTCATGATGCTGCGTGTGCAGCGCGAACGCATGAACGCCGCCTTCTTCCCGACCGAGCGCGAGTACTCCCGCCGGTACGGGCTCAACGGCGACCGCATGGCGAAGATGCCCGAGCACGCCATCGTGATGCACCCCGGCCCGATGAACCGCGGCATGGAGATCACCGCCGAGGTCGCCGACTCCGACCGCTGCACGGCCGTCGAGCAGGTCGCCAACGGCGTGTCCACCCGAATGGCCGTCCTGTACCTGCTGCTCGGTGGTTCCGAGCCCGCCGTCACCGCCCCCGCCGCTTCCCGTACCGAGGAGAGCAAGTAATGAGCAAGATCCTGATCCGTGGCGCGAAGGTACTCGGTGGCGAGGCGCAGGACGTCCTGATCGACGGCGAGACCATCGCCGCCGTGGGCACGGGCCTGGACGCCGAGGGCGCGACCGTCATCGAGGCCGGGGGTCAGGTCCTCCTCCCCGGCCTCGTCGACCTGCACACCCACCTGCGCGAGCCCGGCCGCGAGGACTCCGAGACCGTCCTGACCGGCACCCGCGCCGCCGCGAGCGGCGGCTACACCGCCGTCTTCGCCATGGCGAACACCTTCCCGGTCGCCGACACCGCCGGCGTCGTCGAGCAGGTCTGGCGGCTCGGCAAGGAGTCCGGCTACTGCGACGTGCAGCCCATCGGCGCCGTCACCGTCGGCCTGGAGGGCAAGCAGCTCGCCGAGCTCGGCGCGATGCACGACTCCGCCGCCCGCGTCACCGTCTTCTCCGACGACGGCAAGTGCGTGGACGACGCCGTGATCATGCGCCGCGCCCTGGAGTACGTGAAGGCCTTCGGCGGCGTCGTCGCCCAGCACGCCCAGGAGCCCCGCCTCACCGAGGGCGCCCAGATGAACGAGGGCGTCGTCTCCGCCGAACTCGGTCTCGGCGGCTGGCCCGCCGTCGCCGAGGAGTCGATCATCGCCCGCGACGTCCTCCTCGCCGAGCACGTCGGCTCCCGCGTGCACATCTGCCACCTCTCCACCGCCGGCTCCGTCGAGATCGTCCGCTGGGCCAAGTCCCGCGGCATCGACGTCACCGCCGAGGTCACCCCGCACCACCTGCTCCTCACCGACGAGCTCGTCCGCTCGTACAACGCGGTCTACAAGGTCAACCCGCCGCTGCGCACCGAGCGCGACGTGCTGGCCCTGCGCGAGGCGCTCGCCGACGGCACGATCGACATCGTCGCCACCGACCACGCCCCGCACCCGCACGAGGACAAGGACTGCGAGTGGGCCGCCGCCGCCATGGGAATGGTGGGCCTGGAGACCGCGCTCTCCGTCGTCCAGCAGACGATGGTGGAGACCGGACTGCTCGACTGGGCGGGCGTCGCCCAGCGGATGTCCTTCGCCCCGGCGCGCATCGGCGGCCTGGAAAACCACGGCCGGCCCGTCTCGGCAGGTGAACCCGCGAACCTGACCTTGGTCGACACCTCGTACCGTGGTGTCGTGGACCCCGCACACTTCGCCTCCCGCAGCCGCAACACGCCCTACGAGGGCCGCGAGCTGCCGGGGCGCGTCACTCACACATTCCTGCGGGGCCGGGCAACGGTCGTGGACGGGACGCTGGCGTGACACCTGCAGTAATCCAACTGGCCGCCGAGGCCGCCGAACGACAGTCGGCGGAGGTGACGGACTGGGGCGCACGCATCTCGTGGGTCGTCGGTCTGCTCGTCTTCATCGCGTTCGTGTACTGGCTGATGCGGCAGGGCTGGAAATGGCGCGGCGCCCTGCAGAGCGATCTGCCGGAACTCCCCGCCGCCCCGAGCGGTCTCCCCGAGCACCGGCTGGCGCTGACCGGCCGGTACCACGGGTCGACCACCGCCGGGCAGTGGCTCGACCGGATCGTCGCCCACGGCCTGGGTGTCCGCAGCCGGGTGGAGCTCACGCTCACCGACGCGGGCCTCGACGTGGTCCGACCGGGTGCCACCGACTTCTTCGTACCGGCCGCGCGGCTGCGCGGCGCCCGCCTCGACAAGGGAATCGCGGGCAAGGTACTCACCGAGGGCGGTCTGCTCGTCGTCACATGGGCGCACGGCGACAAGCTGATCGACTCCGGATTCCGCTCCGACCGCGCGGCCGAACACGCCGCCTGGGTCGAGGCGATCAACCACATGAACTCATCCATCACGACGGAAGGCGCCGAACGATGACGACCTCCACCAGGGGAGCAGCCAAAGCTCCCGCCGTACTCGTCCTGGAGGACGGTCGGATCTTCCGCGGCCGCGCCTACGGCGCTGTGGGGGAGACCTTCGGCGAGGCCGTGTTCTCCACCGGCATGACCGGCTACCAGGAGACCCTCACCGACCCGTCGTACCACCGACAGGTCGTCGTGATGACCGCCCCGCACGTCGGCAACACCGGCGTGAACGACGAGGACCCCGAGTCCTCCCGCATCTGGGTCGCCGGCTACGTCGTGCGCGACCCCGCCCGCGTCCCCTCCAACTGGCGCTCGCGGCGCTCGCTGGACGAGGAGCTGGTCAAGCAGGGCGTCGTCGGGATCTCCGGCATCGACACCCGCGCCCTGACCCGCCACCTGCGCGAGCGCGGCGCCATGCGCGTCGGCATCTTCTCCGGCGAGGCCTGGGAGGGCGTCCGCGACGAGGCGCTGCTGGCCAAGGTGCAGGCCGCCCCGCAGATGAAGGGCGCGAACCTCTCCGCCGAGGTCGCCACCAAGGAGGCGTACGTCGTCCCCGCGATCGGCGAGAAGAAGTTCACCGTCGCCGCCGTGGACCTCGGCATCAAGGGCATGACCCCGCACCGGATGGCCGAGCGCGGCATCGAGGTCCACGTGCTGCCCGCCACCGCCACCGTCGAGGACGTCTACGCGGTCTCCCCGGACGGCGTGTTCTTCTCCAACGGTCCGGGCGACCCGGCCACCGCCGACGGCCCCGTCGCCGTCATGCGAGCCGTGCTGGAGCGCAAGACCCCGCTCTTCGGCATCTGCTTCGGCAACCAGATCCTGGGCCGCGCGCTCGGCTTCGGCACCTACAAGCTGAAGTACGGCCACCGCGGCATCAACCAGCCGGTCCAGGACCGCAGCACCGGCAAGGTCGAGGTCACCGCGCACAACCACGGCTTCGCCGTGGACGCGCCCCTCGACAAGGTCTCCGAGACCCCCTACGGCCGCGCCGAGGTCTCCCACGTCTGCCTGAACGACCAGGTCGTCGAAGGCCTGCGGCTGCTCGACCAGCCCGCCTTCTCCGTCCAGTACCACCCCGAGGCGGCCGCCGGCCCGCACGACGCCGCGTACCTCTTCGACCGCTTCGTATCCCTGATGGAGGCCGAGCGTGCCTAAGCGCACCGATATCCAGTCCGTCCTGGTCATCGGCTCCGGCCCGATCGTCATCGGACAGGCCGCCGAGTTCGACTACTCCGGGACCCAGGCCTGCCGCATCCTCAAGGCCGAGGGCCTGCGGGTCATCCTGGTCAACTCCAACCCCGCGACGATCATGACCGACCCGGAGATCGCCGACGCCACGTACGTCGAGCCGATCACCCCCGAGTTCGTCGAGAAGATCATCGCGAAGGAGCGCCCCGACGCGCTGCTGCCCACCCTCGGCGGCCAGACCGCGCTCAACACCGCGATCTCCATGCACGAGCAGGGTGTGCTGGAGAAGTACGGCGTCGAGCTGATCGGCGCCAACGTCGAGGCCATCAACAAGGGCGAGGACCGCGAGCTCTTCAAGGGCGTCGTCGAGGCCGTCAAGGCCAAGATCGGCTACGGCGAGTCCGCCCGCTCGGTCATCTGCCACACGATGGACGACGTCATCGCCGGCGTCGACACCCTCGGCGGCTACCCCGTCGTCGTGCGCCCCTCCTTCACCATGGGCGGCGCCGGCTCCGGCTTCGCCCACGACGAGGAGGAACTGCGCCGCATCGCCGGCCAGGGCCTCACGCTCTCCCCGACCACCGAGGTGCTCCTGGAGGAGTCCATCCTCGGCTGGAAGGAGTACGAGCTGGAGCTGATGCGCGACACCAAGGACAACGTGGTCGTCGTCTGCTCCATCGAGAACTTCGACCCGATGGGCGTCCACACCGGCGACTCGATCACCGTCGCCCCCGCGATGACGCTGACCGACCGCGAGTACCAGCGGCTGCGCGACATCGGCATCGCGATCATCCGCGAGGTCGGCGTCGACACCGGCGGCTGCAACATCCAGTTCGCGATCGACCCGGTCGACGGCCGCGTCATCGTCATCGAGATGAACCCGCGCGTCTCGCGCTCCTCGGCGCTCGCGTCGAAGGCCACCGGCTTCCCGATCGCCAAGATCGCCGCCAAGCTGGCCATCGGCTACACCCTCGACGAGGTCCCCAACGACATCACCGAGAAGACGCCGGCCTCCTTCGAGCCGTCCCTCGACTACGTCGTCGTCAAGGCCCCGCGCTTCGCCTTCGAGAAGTTCCCGCTCGCCGACGCCACCCTCACCACCACCATGAAGTCGGTGGGCGAGGCCATGGCCATCGGCCGCAACTTCACCGAGGCCCTCCAGAAGGCCCTTCGTTCCCTGGAGAAGAAGGGCTCGCAGTTCACCTTCGTCGGCCCGGTCGGCGACAAGGAAGAGCTGCTGGCCACCGCGGTCCGTCCGACCGACGGCCGCATCAACACCGTCATGCAGGCGATCCGCGCCGGCGCCACCCAGGAGGAGGTCTTCGAGTCCACGAAGATCGACCCCTGGTTCGTCGACCAGCTGTTCCTGATCAAGGAGATCGCCGACGACCTGGCGGCCGCCGACAAGCTCCGGCCCGAGCTGCTGGCCGAGGCCAAGCGGCACGGCTTCTCGGACCACCAGATCGCCGAGATCCGGGGCCTGCGCGAGGACGTCGTCCGCGAGGTCCGGCACGCCCTCGGTGTCCGCCCGGTCTACAAGACGGTCGACACCTGCGCCGCCGAGTTCGCGGCCAAGACCCCGTACTTCTACTCCTCGTACGACGAGGAGTCCGAGGTCGCGACCCGCACCAAGCCCGCGGTGATCATCCTGGGCTCCGGCCCGAACCGCATCGGCCAGGGCATCGAGTTCGACTACTCCTGCGTCCACGCCTCCTTCGCGCTCAGCGACGCCGGCTACGAGACCGTGATGGTCAACTGCAACCCCGAGACCGTCTCGACGGACTACGACACCTCCGACCGCCTGTACTTCGAGCCGCTGACGCTGGAAGACGTGCTGGAGATCGTCCACGCCGAGTCCCTCGCCGGCCCCATCGCCGGTGTCGTCGTCCAGCTCGGCGGCCAGACCCCCCTCGGTCTCGCCCAGGCCCTCAAGGACAACGGCGTCCCCGTCGTCGGCACCCCGCCGGAGGCCATCCACGCCGCCGAGGACCGCGGCGCCTTCGGCCAGGTCCTCGCGGAGGCCGGGCTGCCCGCCCCCAAGCACGGCACGGCCACCACCTTCGCGGGTGCCAAGGCCATCGCGGACGAGATCGGCTACCCGGTCCTGGTCCGCCCGTCCTACGTGCTCGGCGGCCGCGGCATGGAGATCGTCTACGACGAGACCCGCCTGGAGTCGTACATCGCGGAGTCCACCGAGATCTCCCCGACCCGCCCCGTGCTGGTCGACCGTTTCCTCGACGACGCGATCGAGATCGACGTCGACGCGCTCTACGACGGCCACGAGCTCTACCTCGGCGGCGTCATGGAGCACATCGAGGAAGCCGGCATCCACTCCGGCGACTCGGCCTGCGCCCTGCCCCCGATCACCCTCGGCGGGCACGACATCAAGCGCCTGCGCACCTCCACGGAGGCCATCGCCAAGGGCGTCGGCGTCCGCGGCCTGATCAACATCCAGTTCGCGATGGCGGGTGACATCCTCTACGTCCTGGAGGCCAACCCGCGCGCCTCCCGGACCGTGCCCTTCACCTCGAAGGCGACCGCGGTCCCGCTGGCGAAGGCCGCCGCCCGCATCTCGCTCGGCACCACCATCGCCGAGCTGCGCGAGGAGGGCATGCTGCCCAGGACCGGGGACGGCGGCACCCTGCCGCTCGACGCGCCGATCTCCGTCAAGGAGGCCGTGATGCCGTGGTCGCGCTTCCGCGACATCCAGGGCCGCGGCGTCGACACGGTCCTCGGCCCGGAGATGCGCTCCACCGGCGAGGTCATGGGCATCGACTCGGTCTTCGGCACGGCGTACGCCAAGTCGCAGGCCGGCGCCTACGGCCCGCTGCCCACCAAGGGTCGCGCCTTCATCTCCGTCGCCAACCGCGACAAGCGCTCGATGATCTTCCCGGCGCGCGAGCTCGTCGCCCACGGCTTCGAGCTGATGGCGACCTCGGGAACGGCGGAGGTGCTGCGCCGCAACGGCATCAACGCCACCATCGTGCGCAAGCTCAGCGAGGGCGAGGGTCCCGACGGTGAGAAGACCGTCGTCCAGCTCATCCACGACGGTCAGGTCGACCTGATCGTCAACACCCCGTACGGCACGGGTGGCCGCCTCGACGGCTACGAGATCCGTACGGCGGCCGTGGCGCGCGGCGTCCCGTGCCTGACCACGGTCCAGGCGCTCGCCGCCGCCGTCCAGGGCATCGACGCGCTCAACCGCGGCGACGTCGGCGTGCGCTCGCTCCAGGAGCACGCGGAACACCTGATCGCGGCCCGCGACTAGCAGCCCGTACGAAAGGGGGGCACCGGCACAGCGACCGGTGTCCCCCCTTTCATGAGCGCACAAGGGATATTTCGGACGATGTACAAACTGTTCTTCAACCTCGTCTTCAAGCGCATGGACCCGGAGCAGGCGCACCACCTGGCCTTCCGCTGGATCCGTCTCGCGGCCCGCACCCCCGTGCTGCGGACCTTCGTCGCCGGCCGGCTCGCGCCCCGCCACAAGGAGCTGCGCACCGAGGCCCTGGGCCTGCGCATGCACGGCCCCTTCGGTCTCGCGGCGGGCTTCGACAAGAACGCGGTCGCCATCGACGGCATGGCGATGCTCGGCTTCGACCACGTCGAGATCGGCACCGTCACCGCCCAGGCGCAGCCCGGCAACCCCAGGAAGCGGCTCTTCCGGCTGGTCCCCGACCGCGCCCTGATCAACCGCATGGGCTTCAACAACGAGGGCTCGCAGGCCGTCGCCGCCCGGCTGGCCGCCCGCAACCCCGTCTTCAAGACCGTGGTCGGCGTGAACATCGGCAAGACGAAGGTCGTCCCGGAGGCGGAGGCCGCGGCGGACTACGTCGCCTCCACCGAGCGGCTCGCCCGCCACGCCGACTACCTCGTCGTGAACGTCTCCTCGCCGAACACCCCGGGCCTGCGCAACCTCCAGGCCACCGAGTCCCTGCGCCCGCTGCTGACGGCCGTACGGGAGGCCGCGGACCGGGTCGTCACCGACCGCCGGGTCCCGCTGCTGGTCAAGATCGCCCCCGACCTCGCCGACGAGGACGTGGACGCGGTCGCCGACCTGGCCCTGGAACTCGGCCTCGACGGCATCATCGCCACCAACACGACCATCGCGCGCGAGGGCCTGGGCCTGAAGTCCGCCCCCGCCCTGGTGAAGGAGACCGGCGGCCTGTCCGGCGCGCCCGTCAAGGAACGCTCTCTGGAGGTCCTCAGGCGGCTGTACGCCCGCGTGGGCGACCGCCTGGTCCTCGTGGGCGTCGGCGGCATCGAGAACGCCGAGGACGCCTGGCAGCGGATCCTGGCCGGCGCGACGCTGATCCAGGGTTACAGCGCCTTCGTCTACGAGGGTCCGCTCTACGCCCGCGCCATTCACCGCGGCCTGGCCGCCCGCCTCGCGGACAGCCCGTACGACTCGCTCGCCGACGCGGTGGGCGCCGAGACCCGGAAGGCCTCGCTGTGACCTCTGTGACCCCCTTCGGTGCCCGCCTGCGCGCGGCGATGGACTCCCGGGGCCCGCTGTGCGTCGGCATCGACCCGCACGCCGCCCTGCTGGCCTCCTGGGGCCTGGACGACGACATCGCGGGGCTGGAGAAGTTCTCCCGCACGGTCGTCGAGGCGCTGGCGCAGGAGGTCGCGGTCTTCAAGCCGCAGGCCGCCTTCTTCGAGCGGTTCGGGTCGCGCGGCATCGCGGTGCTGGAGCGGACCGTCGCGGACGCCCGGGCGGCGGGCACCCTGGTCGTCATGGACGCCAAGCGCGGGGACATCGGTTCGACGATGGCCGCGTACGCGGAGACCTTCCTGTCGCCGTCCTCGCCGCTGTTCTCCGACGCGCTGACGGTCTCCCCGTACCTGGGCTACGGCTCGTTGGCCCCGGCGGTGGACCTGGCGCGCGCGTCGGGCGCCGGCCTGTTCGTGCTGGCCCTGACCTCGAACCCGGAGGGCGCGGAGGTCCAGCGCGCGGTGCGCGAGGACGGTCGCACGATCGGCGCCACCATGCTGGGACACCTGGCGGCCGAGAACGCGGGCGCCACCCCCATGGGCTCCTTCGGCGCGGTGGTGGGCGCCACCTTGGGGGACCTGTCCTCCTTCGACCTGGACATCAACGGGCCGCTGCTGGCCCCGGGCATCGGCGCGCAGGGCGCGACCGCGGCCGACCTCCCGGGCGTGTTCGGGGCCGCCGTGCGCAACGTCGTGCCGAACGTGTCGCGCGGCGTGCTGAAGCACGGTCCCGACGCGGGTGCGCTGCGCGCCGCGGCGGCCCGTTTCGCGGACGAGGTCCGGACCGCGGTGGCGTCGGCCTGAACCCCGGCGGGGCGGTTGCGGGGCCGACGTGACGCGGATCACGTCGACCCCGCCCACGGGGCGGCCTCGGGGCGCGGAACGGGGCCGTTCGGGGAGCCGTGGGCGGGACACGTCGCACTGCTTGACGAAATTCGAACGTCCTTCACCGGACAAAACCGAGGTAGTTTGTCCGTGATGTACGGTTCGGCGAAGGCTGACCAGGACTTTTCGTCCGTTCTCGCTGACGGGAGCGGCCTTGGCCGCTAGTCTCCGACCAGAGTGAACGAGCAGCGATCGAGCACCACCGCTGTTCGGGGGCTCGCCTGGTGTGATGCCTTCCGGCATCCCGCCGGTCCGTATCCGACAGTTCGACATCCGAGGTGACGTAGGCGTGGCTCTTCCGCCCCTTACCCCTGAACAGCGCGCAGCAGCGCTCGAAAAGGCCGCCGCGGCTCGCCGGGAGCGGGCCGAGGTGAAGAATCGACTCAAGCATTCCGGCGCCTCCCTCCATGACGTCATCAAGCTGGGCCAGGAGAACGACGTCATCGGCAAGATGAAGGTCTCCGCTCTTCTGGAGTCCCTCCCCGGCGTGGGCAAGGTCCGCGCCAAGCAGATCATGGAGCGCCTCGGCATCTCCGAGTCTCGACGTGTTCGAGGTCTCGGCTCCAACCAGATCGCCTCTCTGGAGCGTGAGTTCGGCGGCAAGCCCGCCTGAGGCTTCGCACGAAGTTCTCCCGGCGTTCTCAGGCAGTCCCGAGAAGCTGGATAATCGCTCTATGGCAGCAGAGGTTCGTCCGCGGCTGACCGTGCTCTCCGGCCCCTCGGGGGTCGGCAAGAGCACGGTCGTCGCGCATATGCGCAAGGTTCACCCCGAGGTATGGCTCTCGGTGTCGGCCACCACCCGCAAGCCGCGGCCCGGTGAGCGACACGGAGTCCACTACTTCTTCGTCAACGACGACGAGTTCGACAAGCTGATCGCCAATGGCGAGCTGCTGGAGTGGGCCGAGTTCGCGGGCAACCGCTACGGCACACCGCGCGGCGCGGTACTGGAACGCCTGGAGAACGGCGAGCCGGTCCTGCTGGAGATCGACCTCCAGGGCGCCCGACTCGTCCGCGAGTCCATGCCCGAAGCCCAGCTGGTCTTTCTCGCCCCGCCGAGCTGGGAGGAGCTGGTCCGCCGGCTCACCGGTCGCGGGACCGAGTCGGCCGAGGTCATCGAGCGTCGACTCGGCGCGGCCCGCGTCGAACTCGCTGCCGAATCGGAGTTCGACACCACCCTCGTCAACACCTCCGTCGAGGACGTGGCGCGCGAGCTGCTAGCCTTGATGGAAGTTGTCTGATCGTTGATCGATGTTCTTTCGATCGATGTTTGAATCTTCACCCATCTTCGGAAGGTAGAGCGTGTCCTCTTCCATGACTGCGCCCGAGGGCATCATCAACCCGCCGATCGACGAGCTGCTCGAGGCCACCGAC
This sequence comes from Streptomyces sp. NBC_00513, assembly GCF_041431415.1. Taxonomy (GTDB): domain Bacteria; phylum Actinomycetota; class Actinomycetes; order Streptomycetales; family Streptomycetaceae; genus Streptomyces. The sequence goes on along the minus strand of NZ_CP107845.1, from coordinate 1,747,764 downwards.
TCGAAGTACAGCCTCGTGATCTACGCGGCCAAGCGTGCCCGTCAGATCAACGCGTACTACTCGCAGCTCGGCGAGGGCCTGCTTGAGTACGTCGGCCCGCTGGTGGACACCCACGTCCACGAGAAGCCGCTTTCGATCGCGCTGCGCGAGATCAACGCGGGTCTGCTGACCTCCGAGGCCATCGAGGCCCCGGCTCAGTAAGCACCGAGAATTCGTTTCATCACAGGCCCGGCAGAACATCTGTCGGGCCTGTGGTGTGTCATGGGTGTCAGTGATGTTCCGCGAAGGGGAGTGTGTGGTGGGCAAGCCGAGGGTCGTGCTGGGGGTCAGTGGCGGAATCGCCGCCTACAAGGCCTGTGAGCTGCTGCGTCGGCTGACCGAGTCCGGGCACGACGTACGGGTGGTGCCCACCGCGGCCTCCCTCAACTTCGTCGGCGAGGCCACCTGGGCCGCGCTCTCCGGCAACCCGGCCTCCCAGCAGGTCTGGGAGACCGTGCACGAGGTGCCGCACGTGCGCATCGGCCAGTCGGCCGACCTGGTGGTCGTCGCGCCCGCCACCGCCGACATGCTCGCCAAGGCCGCCCACGGGCTCGCGGACGACCTCCTGACGAACACCCTGCTCACCGCGCGCTGTCCGGTCGTCTTCGCACCCGCGATGCACACCGAGATGTGGGAGCACCCCGCCACCCAGGAGAACGTGGCCACGCTGCGCCGTCGGGGCGCCGTCGTCATCGAGCCCGCCGTCGGCCGGCTCACCGGCAAGGACACCGGCAAGGGGCGACTGCCCGACCCCGAGGAGATCTACGAGGTCTGCCGCAACGTCCTGCGGGGCGCCGGCCGCGCGGACGGCGCCGCCGGACCCGACCTCGCCGGCCGGCACGTGGTGATCAGCGCCGGCGGCACGCGGGAGCCGCTCGACCCCGTCCGGTTCCTCGGCAACCGTTCCTCCGGCAAGCAGGGCTACGCGCTCGCCCGCACCGCCGTCGCCCGCGGCGCCCGCGTCACGCTGGTCGCGGCCAACACCGCGCTGCCCGACCCGGCCGGGGTGGACGTCGTACGGGTGGGCACGGCCCTCCAGCTGCGGGAGGCGGTCCTCAAGGCCGCCGCCGAGGCCGACGCGGTGGTGATGGCCGCCGCCGTCGCCGACTTCCGGCCCGCCCGCTACGCGGACGGAAAGATCAAGAAGAAGGACGGGCAGGAGCCCGAACCGGTGGCCCTCGTGCGCAACCCCGACGTCCTCGCGGAGGTCTCCGCCGACCGGGCCCGGGAGGGGCAGGTCGTGGTGGGATTCGCCGCCGAAACGGACGACGTGCTCGCGAACGGACGTGCGAAACTCCGCCGCAAGGGATGCGACCTTCTCGTCGTCAATGAAGTGGGCGAGAGCAAGACCTTCGGTTCGGAGGAGAACGAGGCGGTCGTCCTCGCTTCCGATGGGGCTGAGACGGCGGTGCCGTATGGTCCGAAGGACGTACTGGCCGACGTGATCTGGGATCACGTCGCGCACCGATTCGCGCCACGACGCGCCTGAATGGGACGCTTCCCGCAGACATGCTCCTGGGTCAGAATGGAGTGCCGCAGGTCACACGGCTCCCACAAGGCGAGACGGGTGGTCCGACAGACGGCGGCGACCGATAAACTGCACTCGGAACGTGATCGGGCGCAGCCCCCGATGTGGTTCCGCCAAATGATCAGCCAGCAGCCGCTGCAACCCCAGGGAGCGTTGTGTCCCGTCGCCTGTTCACCTCGGAGTCCGTGACCGAGGGCCACCCCGACAAGATCGCTGACCAGATCAGCGACACGATCCTCGACGCGCTTCTCGCCGAGGACCCGACTTCGCGCGTGGCCGTGGAAACCCTCATCACCACCGGTCTCGTGCACATCGCGGGAGAGGTGACGACGAAGGCCTACGCCCCGATCGCGCAGCTCGTCCGCGACAAGATCCTCGAAATCGGCTACGACTCCTCGAAGAAGGGCTTCGACGGCGCCTCCTGTGGCGTGTCGGTGTCCATCGGCGCGCAGTCCCCCGACATCGCGCAGGGCGTCGACACCGCGTACGAGAAGCGGGTCGAGGGCGACGAGGACGAGCTGGACAAGCAGGGCGCCGGCGACCAGGGCCTGATGTTCGGGTACGCCTGCGACGAGACGCCCGAGCTGATGCCGCTCCCGATCCACATCGCGCACAAGCTCTCGCGCCGACTGTCCGAGGTCCGCAAGAACGGCACCATCCCGTACCTGCGCCCCGACGGCAAGACCCAGGTCACCATCGAGTACGACGGCGACAAGGCCGTGCGCCTGGACACGGTCGTCGTGTCCTCGCAGCACGCCGCCGACATCGACCTGGACTCGCTGCTCGCCCCGGACATCCGCGAGTTCGTCGTCGAGCACGTGCTGGCCCAGCTCATCGAGGACGGCATCAAGCTCGACACCGAGGGCTACCGCCTCCTGGTGAACCCGACCGGTCGCTTCGAGATCGGCGGCCCCATGGGCGACGCCGGCCTCACCGGCCGCAAGATCATCATCGACACCTACGGCGGCATGGCCCGTCACGGTGGCGGCGCCTTCTCCGGCAAGGACCCGTCCAAGGTCGACCGCTCGGCCGCCTACGCCATGCGCTGGGTCGCCAAGAACGTCGTCGCCGCCGGGCTGGCCTCGCGCTGCGAGGTGCAGGTCGCGTACGCCATCGGCAAGGCCGAGCCGGTCGGTCTCTTCGTGGAGACCTTCGGCACCGCCAAGGTCGACGTCCAGAAGATCGAGGAGGCGATCGGCCAGGTCTTCGACCTCCGCCCGGCCGCCATCATCCGCGACCTGGACCTGCTGCGCCCGATCTACGCGCAGACCGCCGCATACGGCCACTTCGGCCGTGAGCTGCCGGACTTCACCTGGGAGCGCACCGACCGCGTCGACGCCCTGCGCACCGCCGCCGGTCTGTAGTCAGGACCCCGGGCGCGGACACGCCCGCACGTACGGCCCCGGACCGCGCGGTCCGGGGCCGTACGTCGTTGTCACCGGCATTTGGTAAGAATTCGGGTGTGAGCAGCGAGAGCGATTCCGAAGAGCGGCCCGAGGACGGGAGTCCCGGTGGTCCGCCGGAGCAGCTCGCGCTGATCCGGGGGATGGTCGCCGAGGCCAAGGCGACGGCCGAGGAGAAGGCCAAGCCCCGCACCTGGCGGGGAGCGCCGCTGGCCAAGGACCTGCCGATCGCCAGGATCCTCGTCAACAAGGGTGTCCTGCACCTCGACCAGACGTGGGACTACGCCGTCCCCGAGCACCTGGCCGAGGACGCCCAACCGGGCGTCAGGGTCCGGGTACGCTTCGGGGCCGGAGAGGGCCGCGTACGCGACGGACGCCGCGAGGGCGGCGGCCTGATCGACGGCTTCGTGATCGAGCGGATCGCGGAGACGGACTACACCGGGCCGCTGGCCGCACTGGCGCAGGTGGTGTCCCCCGAGCGGGTGCTGAGCCCGCGGATGGAGAAGCTCGCCCGGGCCGTGGCCCAGCGCTACGCGGGCAGCCTCGCCGACGTCCTCCAACTGGCGATCCCGCCGCGCCACGGCCAGGCCGAGAGCCGCCCGTCCCCGGAGCCGAGGCCCGCCCCCGGCGTGCCCGAACCGGGCGGCTGGGAGCGGTACCCGGCCGGACCGGGCTTCCTGCGCGAGCTGGCGTCCGGCGCGAGCCCCCGCACCGTGTGGACGGCGCTGCCCGGCCCGCACTGGCCGGACGAGCTGGCGCGCGCGATGGCGACCACCCTGGCCTCCGGCCGCGGCGCGCTGGCCGTCCTTCCCGACGGGCGCGCCGCCGCCCGGGTGGACGAGGCGCTGACCGCCCTGGTCGGCAAGGGGCTGCACACCCTGCTCACCGCCGAATCCGGTCCCCAGAAGCGCTACACGCAGTGGCTCTCGGTGCACCGGGGTTCGGTGCGGGCCGTGATCGGGACCCGCGCGGCCATGTTCGCGCCCGTCCGGGACCTGGGGCTGGTCGCCGTCTGGGACGACGGGGACTCCAGCCACAGCGACGACAACGCCCCCTTCCCGCACGTGCGGGAGGTACTGCAACTGCGCTCGCTGACGGAGGGCTGCGCCTTCCTCCTGGGCGGTACGAGCTGCACGGTCGAGGCCGCCCAACTCGTCGAGTCCGGCTGGGCCCGGCCCCTGGTGGCCGACCGGACGACGGTACGCGCGCACGCGCCCCGCATCCGGACCGTCGGCGACGAACTCCTCGCGCGGGACGAGGCGGCCCGCGCGGCCCGACTGCCCAGCCTGGCCTGGGAGACCGTACGGGAGGGCCTGAAGACCGGGCCCGTGCTCGTCCAGGTGCCCCGGCGCGGGTACGTGCCCCGGCTGGCCTGCGAGCGGTGCCGGACCCCCGCGCGGTGCGGGGCCTGCGCGGGCCCGTTGGAGGCGCCCGACGCGCGGGAACTGCACTGCGGATGGTGCGGCCGGCAGGAGAGCGCCTGGCACTGCGAGGAGTGCGGGTCCTTCCGCCTGCGGGCCCAGGTGGTCGGGGCGCGCCGTACCGCCGAGGAACTGGGGCGTGCCTTCCCCGCCGTGTCCGTGCGCACCTCGGGGCGCGACCACGTGCTGGACCGGGTGCCCGACGCCCCGGCCCTGGTGGTCTCCACGCCGGGTGCGGAGCCGGTGGCGGAGGGCGAGGGCTACGCGGCCGCGCTGCTCCTGGACGGCTGGGCGATGCTCGGTTTCCCCGACCTGCGGGCGAGCGAGGAGGCGCTGCGACGGTGGATCGCCGCGTCGTCCCTGGTGCGCGGCAGCGGCCAGGTCGTGATCGTGGCCGAGCCCACGCTGCGCCCCGTACAGGCGTTGGTCAGGTGGGACCCCGTGGGACACGCGCTGCGCGAGCTGGCGGAGCGCGCCGAGCTGCGCTTCCCGCCGGTGTCGCGCATGGCGTCCGTCATCGGCCGCAAGGAGGCGATCGAAGGCTTCCTGGCCGCCGCGGACCTGCCGTCGGACGCCGAGATCCTGGGCCCGGTGCCACTTCCGGCGCGGCGCGGGGAGGCCTCCTCGGGCGAGCAGGCGCTGGTTCGGGTCAGGCCCGGCAACGGCGCGGCCCTGGCGGCGGCGCTCAAGTCGGCGCAAGCCGGTCGGATGGCCCGGGGCGTGTCGGCGGCGGATTCGGTCCGGGTCAGGATCGACCCGCCGGACATCGGCTGACGCCCGCCCCGGGCCGGCGGGTCCCTCTCACCGGGGAGCCGGGGCGTCGAGTGGTCGGGGGCGTCGGGCGGCCGGGACGCCGAACGCCCCCGGCGGGGCGACCGTTCGGATCGCCCCGCCGGGGGCGGGAACCGCTGTACCGCGTCAACGGATCGGCCCGGCCGTCGGGGGTCGGCGTCCCGGCGGCGGGGGCCGATCAGCCGTTCCGCGGTCCCGGGAACGCCGGCGAGCGGGGGACCGCCCCCGCCGTGGCTCCGGCCTGGGATCCCGCCTGCGACTCCTCGCGCACGGGCTGCGGCGGTACCGAGCGGGCCGCCGGGATCGTGGGGAGCGGCCCCAGGGTGCGGGTGGTGGTGGTCGCCTCGGCCGGCGGCTCGGTCGACTCGACGGGCTGCGCCCGCCGGGCCCCGTAACGCCGGTGCACGGCCTGCTTGGTGACGCCGAGAGCCGAGCCGACCGCGTCCCACGAGAAACCGAGCGAGCGGTCGAAGTCCACCGCGGCGGTGACCAGCGTCTCGACGCTGTCCCGCAGTTCCTGCGCGAGGCGGACGGTGGGCGCGGGCGCCCTTCCGTAGACGACGAAGCCCGTGGAGGGCCCTGAGCGGCGCGGGCGGTACACGTTGCCGAGCTGGGCGGTGAGCGTACGCAGGGCATCCACCTGCCGGCGAACCCGCTCGATGTCCCGCACCAACAGGTGCAGGCTGGCCCGTGCTTGGGCGTCGTGGGTGGCGTGGTCGGCCATGAAGTAGCCTCTCGAACCGGTGCTGAAGAGCGGAGAGGCCGCAGACACCGGTGTGATGCGCGGCCCGTTTCGGTCAATCTCTCTTGACCAACGCTCCAGCCGGTGCGCAGGTCACGCTGTGGGGGCGTGTCGGCATATGCGAGGGGCGCGCGCGTGTGCGTACGCCCCCTCAGGACCACAGGTGAGCCGCCTCGCGCGCACGCCCATAGACTGGTGTGCTGCTGACAGCCGAGATAGCGAGGTAGTAACCGGTGAAGCTCGTCTTCGCAGGCACCCCCGAGGTCGCCGTGCCCGCCCTGGACGCCCTGATCGCCTCCGGGCGGCACGAGGTCGCCGCCGTCGTCACCCGGCCCGACGCGCCGGCGGGTCGTGGCCGACGCCTCGTCGCGAGCCCCGTCGCCGAGCGCGCCGAGGAGGCGGGTATCGAGGTCCTCAAGCCCACCCGGCCCCGCGACCCCGAGTTCCAGGCCCGGTTGCGCGAGATCGACCCCGACTGCTGCCCGGTCGTCGCCTACGGGGCGCTGTTGCCCAAGAGCGCGCTGGAGATCCCCCGGCGCGGGTGGGTCAACCTGCACTTCTCGCTGCTTCCCGCCTGGCGCGGCGCGGCCCCCGTACAGCAGTCGATCATGGCGGGGGACCAGGTCACCGGCGCGTCCACCTTCCAGATCGAGGAAGGTCTCGACTCCGGCCCGGTCTACGGGATCCTCACCGAGGAGGTCCGGCCGACCGACACCAGCGGCGACCTGCTGACCCGACTCGCCTTCGCCGGAGCCGGTCTGCTGGCGGCCACCATGGACGGGATCGAGGACGGGACGCTGCGCGCCGTCGAGCAGCCGGCCGACGGGATCTCGCACGCGCCCAAGATCACGGTGGAGGACGCCCGGATCGACTGGAAGGCCCCGGCGCTCCGCGCCGACCGGGTGGTGCGCGGCTGCACGCCCGCCCCCGGGGCGTGGACCGTCTTCCGCGGCGAGCGACTCAAGCTGATCTCGGTCGGCCTGGTGCCCGACCGCACGGACCTGGAGCCCGGGGTGCTCGCCCCGGCCAAGAACAACGTGTACGTCGGCACCGGTTCGCACGCCGTGGAGCTGCTCTGGGTGCAGCCGCAGGGCAAGAAGCCGATGAAGGGCGCCGACTGGGCGCGCGGGGTGCGGATCGCGCCCGGCGAGCGCCTCGGTGGAGTCGACGTAGGCTGATCTCCGTCGTCCCCCACCCCCGCAGACCCGTAGCACCTCGTACATCCGGAGCACCTTTCACGTGAGCGAACAGCCTCGCCAGCCTCGTCGTCGACCCGCCGCCACCGGGGGAGGCAAGCCGTCCGGGGCCCAGGGCGGCAAGCCGGGCAAGCCGTACCGGCGTCCGCAGAAGGACCCCGTGCGGATGCTGGCCTTCGAGGCGCTGCGGGCGGTGGGGGAGCGGGACGCGTACGCCAACCTCGTGCTCCCGCCGCTGCTGCGCAAGGCCCGCCAGGACGAGAACTTCCAGGCGCGCGACGCGGCGCTGGCCACCGAGCTGGTGTACGGGACGCTGCGCCGCCAGGGGACGTACGACGCGGTCATCAAGGCCTGCATCGACCGACCGCTGCGGGAGGTGGACCCGCCGGTGCTGGACGTGCTCTCGCTCGGCGCCCACCAACTGCTGGGGACCCGGATCCCGACGCACGCGGCGGTCTCCGCGAGCGTGGAACTGGCGCGGGTGGTGCTCGGCGACGGACGCGCCAAGTTCGTGAACGCCGTCCTGCGCAAGATCGCCGCGCACGACCTGGACGGCTGGCTGGAGAAGGTCGCCCCGCCCTACGAGGACGACGCGGAACAGCACCTGGCGGTGTACCACTCGCACCCGCGCTGGGTCGTCAGCGCGCTGTGGGACGCCCTCGGTGGGGGCCGCGCGGGCATCGAGGACCTCCTGGAGGCCGACAACGAGCGGCCCGAGGTCACCCTGGTGGCGCGGCCCGGGAGGTCCACCACCGAGGAGCTGTTGGAAGCGGTGGGCGAGGACTCGGCGCTGCCCGGGCGCTGGTCGCCGTACGCCGTGCGGATGGCCGAGGGCGGCGAGCCGGGCGCGCTGGAGGCGGTGCGCGACGGGCGGGCCGGCGTGCAGGACGAGGGCAGCCAGCTGGTGGCGATGGCCCTGGCGGCGGCTCCGATCGAGGGCCGCGACGCCCGGTGGCTGGACGGCTGCGCCGGCCCCGGCGGCAAGGCGGCCCTGCTGGCGGCGCTCGCCGCACGGCGGGGCGCGTTCCTGCTGGCCTCCGAGAAGCAGCCGCACCGGGCACGCCTGGTGGAGAACGCGCTGGCCGGCAACCCCGGTCCGTACCAGGTCATCGCCGCCGACGGCACCCGCCCGCCGTGGCTGCCGGGCTCCTTCGACCGGGTCCTGATGGACGTGCCCTGCTCCGGCCTGGGCGCCCTGCGGCGACGCCCCGAGGCCCGCTGGCGGCGACGCCCCGAGGACCTGGACGGCTTCGCGCCGCTCCAGCGCGGTCTGCTCCGGGAGGCGCTCTCGGCGGTCCGCGTCGGCGGCATCGTCGGCTACGCGACCTGCTCCCCGCACCTGGCGGAGACCCGGGTGGTGGTGGACGACGTCCTGAAGGGGCGCGGCGCCGGCGCGTCGCCCGTCTCCGCCGAACTCATCGACGCCAGGCCCTACATGGGCGGCGTTCCGGCCCTGGGGGACGGCCCCGACGTCCAGCTCTGGCCGCATCTGCACGGTACGGACGCCATGTACCTGGCGCTGCTGCGCCGCACGGCCTGAGGGCCGGCCCGCCGCCCCCGGCCGAGTGGGGCGGCGCGGTGGGGCGGTGGCGGGATCCCTCTGCGGCGGCGGTGCGCGCGGAGCGGTCGTGCCGGGGGTGGTGACGAGGGGCGAGTGGGGCGAGGCCCATGATCATCCGCGCGTCCCGCACCGTACGGAGACTTCCGGGGTCATGGCCGGAACCGGGCGGGGGCATGGCAACCTTGGGGCATGGCCGTTCAGATCAATCCCAGCATCCTGTCCGCCGACTTCTCCCGGCTCGCCGAAGAGGCCAGGGCCGTCGAGGGCGCCGACTGGCTGCACGTCGACGTCATGGACAACCATTTCGTCCCGAACCTCACCCTCGGCATGCCGATCGTGGAGTCCCTGAGCCGGGCCTCGGACATCCCGCTCGACCTGCACCTCATGATCGAGGACCCCGACCGCTGGGCGCCGCAGTACGTGGAGGCCGGCGCGGGATCGGTCACCTTCCACGCCGAGGCCGCCGCCGCGCCGGTGCGCCTCGCGCGGGAGATCCGGGCCAAGGGGGCGCGGGCGTCGATGGCGCTCAAGCCGGCCACGCCGATCGAACAGTACGAGGACCTGCTCCCCGAGCTGGACATGGTGCTGATCATGACGGTGGAGCCCGGCTTCGGCGGACAGGCCTTCCTCGACATCATGCTGCCCAAGATCCGGCGTACCCGGGAGCTGATCGCCAAGCACGGGCTGGAGCTCTGGCTCCAGGTCGACGGCGGGGTGTCGGCCTCGACGATCGAGCGGGTCGCCGAGGCGGGCGCGGACGTGTTCGTCGCCGGGAGCGCGGTCTACGGCGCGGTCGACCCGGCCGCCGCCGTGCGGACGCTGCGTGAGCAGGCGAGTGCGGCCATCGCCGCCGCGCCCTGGGGTTGCGACCACTGAGACAAGGCTTGGTGAACAGCTTGGTGAACGGGGGCTGTCCAGGCTGATCAACGGCCGTCGGATCTGACAGGATGAACGGCGAGTCGAGAGTGTGAACACGAGAGTGTGAACAGCAGCAGTGAGGAGAACGCGGTGTCTGCAATGTCGGCGGGACGGTCAGCCCTGCGGATGGGACCCGCGGAGCTGGTGCAGGCGGCGGCCATGGCGCGCCGCTTCTACCTGGAGGGAAAGTCCAAGATCCAGATCGCCGAGGAGTTCGGCGTGAGCCGCTTCAAGGTGGCCCGGGTCCTGGAGACGGCGCTGGAACGCGATCTCGTGCGCATCGAGATCCGGGTCCCGGCCGAGCTGGACGCGGAGCGGTCGGACGCGCTCCGGGCCCGGTACGGGTTGCGCCACGCGGTCGTCGTGGAGTCGCCGGCCGACGCGACCGAGGACGCTCCCGACCCGGAGAACCTCGGCGCGGTCGCGGCCGACCTCCTCGGCGAGCTCGTCAACGAGGGCGACGTACTGGGTCTGGCGTGGGGCAGGTCGACCATTCACATGGCCGCCTCCCTGCACCGCCTGCCTCCCTGCACGGTGGTCCAGCTGACCGGCGTGTACGACGCGGGGACCGCCGAGCGCGGCTCCGTGGAGGCCGTACGCAGGGCCGCGCAGGTCTCCGGCGGCGACGCGCACCCCATCTACGCCCCCATGCTGCTGCCCGACCCGGCGACGGCCGCCGCGCTGCGCGGTCAGACGGGCATCGCGCGCGCCTTCGAGTACTTCGACAAGGTGACCGTCGCGGCCGTCTCCATCGGTTCCTGGGAGACGGGCATCTCCACGGTCCACGACATGCTGACGGACGAGGAACGGGAGCACTACGCCTCCTTGGGCGTCGCCGCCGAGATGTCCGCGCATCTGTTCGACGCCGAGGGTCGTCGGGTCGGACGGGACCTGGGCGAACGGTGCATCACCGTCGAGGCGGATCGACTGCGCCGGATCCCCGAGGTCGTGGCCATCGCGGGCGGGCTGCGCAAGGCCTCCGCGATCGGGGCCGTGCTCCGGTCGGGCCTGGTGACCAGCCTCGTCACGGACACGGCGGTGGCCGACTACCTGCTCACCGAATCCGCGCCGGGGCTGCGGCCGGCGCTGGAGCGGGCCGACCCGGACGACTGACCGGGCCCCGTCGGGGGTCGGTGGTGCGGATGGTGCCGGAATTGAGATCCGAACGGCGGACCGTGAGGCGGCCTGTGGGGCGCATACTGGGTTCAATGACAAAGTCAGCAGTACCTCGCCGCCATTTGCCGTCCAGCCCGTTCAAGGCCCCTGTGGAAGCGCCCTTGCGGCACTTCAACGTGGGCGACCGGGTTACTCACGACGAACACGGTCTCGGCCGTGTCGTCGGTATCGAGGAGGGGATCGCCGTTCTCGTCGACTTCGGGTCGGTCCAGAAACGAATCCTGAGTCCCTACACCAAGATGGCCGCGCTCTGAGGCCACCGGGCGATTCGCGAGCGAATCGGATATTTGGCACGATCGGTGCATGATCTTTCGGAACGTGCCCCGATCGTTGCTGCGTGTGCTGGGGGCGCTGTTCCTCTGTGTCGCGCTGGTCGGTGCGGCGGGCTGCGGCGCGAAGAATCCCGCGCCCACCGCCGCCACGCCTGCCTCCGGCTCGGCTTCCGCCCCCATCGGGGGCGACGCCGCCGTGCCGAAGTGGGCGAAGGGGATGGCCACGGTACGCGCGGACGCGCTGCCGCGGCAGGCGCGTGACGTGCTGGCGCTGATCGACAAGGGCGGGCCGTACCCGTACCGGCAGGACGGGACCGTCTTCGGGAACTTCGAGAAGGCACTGCCCCGGCAGAAGCGCGGTCACTACCACGAGTTCACCGTGACGACACCGGGGGCGCGCGACCGCGGGGCCCGGCGGATCGTGACGGGCGAGGGCGGGGAGTTCTTCTACACGGACGACCATTACGAGACCTTCAAGGCGGTTCTCCGATGACCCTCGAAGCGCAGCCGCTGGGCCCGGCACTCGCCGCCGCGAGGAAGGCGGGGTGGACGACCCTGGACCTGGACCTGGACGGGGTGCGGAGCAAGGCCGAGCTGATGCGGCGCCTCGGCGAGACGCTGCGGGTCCCCGAGTGGTTCGGCGGCAACTGGGACGCTCTGGCGGACGCGCTGATCGACCTGTCGTGGCTGCCGGCGGCGCCGGGACGGCTGCTCGCGGTGACCTCCTGGCGCGGGTACGAGCGGGCCCGACCGGGTGACTGGGAGACCCTGCGCGAGATCCTGGAGGAGGCCGCGGACTTCTGGGCGCGGGACGACGAGGGACCGCCGACCCCGCTGACCGTGTTGCTGGCGGACGGGCCGGCGGCGGATGGCGGGGACTCGCCCCGGCCGCCGCGCCGCGGCCCTCGGCGGGACTGAACCGGCGGGACTGAACCGGCGGGGCGGGAAGGTGGGGGCCGGGGCCCCCACCGGGTCACGGGGTCTTGGGCGGCTTGGGGACCCACGGCGGGGTCTGGCCCCAGGACCAGACCGGGATGTCGGCCGCGTCGACCGGCGGGGGATTGGCGCCCGAGTAGATCAGCGCCATCCGGGTCCCCCATTCGATGTAGTAGACGAAGACCGCCCGGAACTCGGGGTCCGTCGGGAGCTCGACCTCGTCGGCGGTGTCGAGCAGCAGGTCCACCCAGCGGCGGCGCTGCTTCTCGGTGATGCCTCGGCCCAGGTGCTTGGTGGCCATGTGCCGGTGGCCGCCGTGGTGGGCGGTGTAGTCCTTCGGGCCGCCGAAGACCTCCGACAGCCAGACGGCGACGTGCCGGGGATGCTCCGCGTCCATGCCGGCGAAGACCGGGGCGAGGATCTCGTCGCGCAGCGCGTGTCCGTAGAAGGTGTCGGCGAGGCGGTTCATCGCCTCCTCGCCGCCCATCCACTCGTAGATGGTGGGGGTGGTGTCGGGCGAGGCGCTCATGACCGGGAGGCGGCCTTCCCCGGGCCGACCACGTCGGTCACCCGGTAGTGCTTCATTTCCTCGATGTTGCTCACGTACGGGCGGATCGCGCTGAAGAACGCCGGGAACTGCTCGCCCTTGCGGAAGCCCTCCAGGTGGTCCGCGACCGAGGTCCAGCGGATGCGGAGGATGTAGCGCTCGGCCTCCTCCTCGCTGTGGGCCAGCTCGTAGTCGATGCACTCGGGCGAGGCGGCGAGCGACTCGGCGGCCCGGGCGTACGCCGCCTCGAACTCCTGCTGATCGCCCGGGGCGATCCGGTAGCGGATGTATTCGACGGTGGTGGTCATGGTGTGCGTGCCTCTCCCTGGGTTCAGGTGGTCCCGGCCAGCCTTCCGCGATCTTGCGTTCCCGGCGACGTTTTCGGCTATTCGGACCCGGACTTCTTGATGTTGGAGTCCGTGTCCGCGTCGAGGTCGGGGCCCTGGGAGCGGACCTGTCGGACCTTGTCGAGGGAGTCGCGGAGCTCGGTGAGCCACGCGTCGGTGTTGCGCTCGACCAGGCGTACGCACCAGGCGAGGGCGTCGGCCCGGCTGCGCGCGACGCCGCCGGCCACCAGGGTGTCGAGGACCTGGCGTTCGCTCTGGCGGAGCCGGGTCATCACGGGCACCGCGAGGTGGGTGAAGACGGTGGTCTCCGCGCCGGAGCGGACGCCCCAGGCGACCTTGCGGCGGTAGAGCTCCTCCGCCTCGCGGGCGACCTCGACGCGCTGCTCGCGGGTGCGTTCGCGGAAGTCCGCAGCCGATTCGTTCGCCGGCGCGGTCCCGATGACCGTGATCTCCTCGCGGTCGACGGTGACCGACACCAGCGACGCGTAGACGTCCACCGGCAGGCGGTCCGAGAACCAGGTGCGGAGCTGTGTCTGTTGCTCGGCTGTAATCATGTAATCAACGTTGCATCCGTTGCCCGCTTGATCGCAAGCGTCCGGCGGGCAACGGAGGCCGTGTTCGCTCTCAGCCCATCGAGCGGTAGCGGTGGATCAGGGAGACCGCCATCGCCCCCTCGCCCACCCCCGACGCGACCCGCTTGACGGAGTGGGCGCGCACGTCGCCCGCCGCGAAGACCCCCGGCACGCTCGTCTCCAGGGGGTAGGGCGCGCGTTCCAGGCTCCACTCCTGCGGGAGCTCCCCGCCGTTGGCGATCAGGTCGGAACCGGTCAGGACGAAGCCGTACTCGTCGCGCTCCACCACCCCCGCCAGCCAGTCCGTGTGCGGGCGGGCGCCGATGAAGGTGAACATGAAACGGGCCGGCACCTCCTTGTCCTCGCCGGTCTCCGCGTCGTGCAGCGTCAGCCGCTCCAGGTGCTCGTCACCGTCCAGCGAGACCACCGTCGTCCGCACCCGGACCTCGATGTTGGGGGTCCGCTCGATCTCGTCGATCAGGTAGCGGGACATGCTGTCGTCGAGCGAGGCCGCCCGGACCAGGATCGTCACCCGGGCCGCGTACTTGGCGAAGTGCACCGCCGCCTGCCCGGCCGAGTTCGCGCCGCCCACGATGAACACGTGCTGCGAGATGCAGGCCGAACTCTCCGTGGTCGCCGCTCCGTAGTACAGACCGGCGCCCTCGAAACGGTCCGCGCCGGGGGCCTGGAGCCGGTTGTACGAGACCCCGGTCGCGAGCAGCACCGTCTCCGCGCTGATCTCCGTGCCGTCCGCCAGGGTCAGGATCTTCGCCGGGTCGTCCCGGGTCAGCGAGACCACCTCCACCGGGTGCAGGATCTCGGCGCCGAAGCGCGAGGCCTGGATGGTCGCCCGGCGGGTCAGGTCCCCGCCCGAGAGGCCCGAGGGGAAACCCAGGTAGTTCTCGATCAGGCTGGAGGTGCCCGCCTGGCCGCCCGGGGCACGGGAGTCCAGCATCAGGGTGGACAGGCCCTCGGACGCCGAGTAGACCCCGGCCGCCAGCCCCGCCGGGCCCGCGCCGACGATCACGCACTCGTAGTGCGGGCGGGAGGCGGTGGTGGCCAGGCCCAGCCGCTGGGCGAGTTGGGTGTCGGTCGGAGCGGAGAGCACCGTCCCGTCCGGGAACCGGACCAGGGGGAGCGCCGCGTCGGCGTGCGCGGAGGCGATCACGGTCAGCGCCTCGGGGTCCCGCTCCACGTTCAGGAAGCGGAACGGCTGCCCGTTGCGGGTGAAGAAGTCCCGGACGGCGTGCGTGCCGGGGGAGACCAGGTGGCCGGCGACGATGATCCCGTCGTACGCGGGCCGGTAGTTGGCGAGCCAGTCCGAGAGCAGGTCGTCCAGGACGGGGAAGAGCCGCTCGTGGGGCGGGTCCCACGGCTTGAGCAGGTAGTAGTCCAGCCGGACCCGGTTGATGGCGGTGATCGCCGCGTCGGTCTCCGCGTACGCCGTCAGCAGGACCCGGCGGGCGTCGGGGAAGCGGCTGACCGCCTCCAACAGGAACTCGACCCCCGTGACGTCCGGCATCCGCTGGTCGACGAGGAAGAGCGCCGGGTCGTGACCGCGTTCGTCGAGGGAGTCCAGGATCTTCAACGCGTCGGCGGCGGAGGAGGCGCCGAGCACCCGGTACCGGTCGCCGTAGGCGCTGCGCAGGTCCCGACGGACGGCGCGCAGGACCTGCGGGTCGTCGTCCACGGCCAGGATGACGGGCTTGCGGTTCTCGGTGCGTTCGGCGGCGGTGCCGCTCCCCGCGGGGGCGACGCGGGCCCCCTCCCGGGCCGCGCTCACGCCGGGTCCAACATCAGCTGGTCCGCGTAGCACCAGGCCCAGTCCTCACCGGGCTCGTGGGAGGCCGCGATGGGGTGCTCCGTGGTGCGGTAGTGCCGGGTGGCGTGACGGTTCTTCGAGGAGTCGCAGCAGCCCACGTGCCCGCAGCTGAGGCACATCCGCAGGTGCACCCAGCCGTCCCCCAGGACCAGGCACTCCTCGCAGCCCTCGGTGCCGGGTTTCACCGGACGTATCCGGTCGACGTGTGTGCACAACAGGTCCATGGTCATCGTCCCCGTCCCTCTCCTCGCGCGCTCGTCCCGATCGCGTGCGGTTGTGGTGCCGCTCATCGCGCCAGTGATTCACGGCGCGTCCAGACCATAAGTCGGGCCTTCGGGAATGGTTCACCGATTCGGCCGAGGTCATGAAGTGTCGGGGCTACTTCATGACCTCGCGAGATGACTACGTGAGGTGTCGGGCCGGGCTGCCCTTCTACCTCACGAAGTCGCACACGGGCGCTTTGACGCAGGCCCCGGGCGGAAGCAGTGTGGGGGACGCCAACGACAACAGGCGGCGCCTGGAGGAATCCGTGAGCAGAAAGATTCTGGTCATTGTCTCCGAACACGGTTACTGGGCCGAGGAATTGATCGGGCCCGTATCGAAGTTCGACGAGCGGGGCTACGAAGTCGTATTCGCCACACCCACCGGAAAGCGGGCGCACGCCCTCCCGCCGAGCCTCGACGCGCACTACGTCGACCCACCGCTGGGCCGTTCGGTGACCACCGAGGAGAACGCCCGGCTCGGCCGCGAGTTCGAGCAGTCGAGCCGACTGGACTCGCCGATCGACATCGAGGCCTGGGCCCCCGAGCGCCCGTACACCAGCGACGCGGACTACCTGCCCCGGCTGGAGCAGTACCACCGCGATCTGGACCGACTCCAGGAGGAGATCGCCGGATTCGACGCGATCCTCGTGGTGGGAGGCAGCGGGCCGATCGCGGACCTCGCCAACAACGAACGCGTACACGCCCTGATCCTGGCCTTCAAGAACGCCGGCAAGGTCGTGGCCGCCGAGTGCTACGGGGTCGCCTGCCTGGCCTTCGCCCGCGACTGGGGCGACCGCGAGAGCATCATCCGGGGCAAGCACGTGACCGGCCACTGCAAGGAATACGACTACAAGGACGGCACCGGATTCCTCGGCACCGACTTCAACATGGGGCCGCCGCCGTACCCGCTCGAATACATCCTGCGCGATGCCACCGGTCCGGACGGCGCGTACCACGGGAATTTCGGCCACCCCCTGTCGGTGATCGTCGACTACCCGTTCGTGACGGGTCGTTCCACCCCCGATTCCTATTTGACGGGGCAGAAGATCGTGGAAGTGCTGGAGGACGGTCTCACCCGTTACGGGTGGTAGGGGGAATTCATGGAAGCCACTCCCGGACGGGAAAGGCTGATCGAGCAGTTCAAGGCCGACGGTCTGCACGTGATGTTCGGAAATCCGGGGACGGTGGAACAGGGGTTCCTCGACGCGGTCGACGCGGCGGCGGACTTCCATTACGTCCTCGCCCTCCAGGAGACCGTGGCGGCCGGCATCGCCGACGGCTACGCCCGCGCCACCGGCGGTGCGGCGCTGCTCCAGCTGCACTCCGGCGTGGGCCTGGGCAACGGCATCGGCATGCTGTACCAGTCGCTGCGCGGCCACACCCCGCTCGTCGTCGTCGCCGGTGACGCCGGGGTCCGCTACGACGCCATGGACGCGCAGATGGCCTGCGACCTGGTGGCGATGGCGAGGCCGGTCACCAAGTACGCGACCCGGGTCACCGACCCGCGGTCCGTGCTGCGCACCGTACGACGGGCCGTCAAGATCGCCCTGACCCCGCCGCGCGGACCGGTGTTCGTGGCCCTGCCCATGGACGTGCTGGACGAGCTCAACTCCGAGCCCGTGCTGCCCACTTCGGTGCCGCTCACCGACGTGGCGCCCTCACCGGCCTCGGTGGGGCGGGCGGCCGAACTCCTCGCCGCCGCCGAGCGGCCGGTCGTCCTGATCGGGGACGGGGTGGCCCTCTCCGGGGCGCAGGCCGAACTCGTCGCGGTGGCCGAGCTGTTGGGCGCCGACGTGTACGAGGTCGACTCCTCCGAGGTGAACATCGCGGCCTCCCACCCGCTGCGCCGCGGCCAGACGGGCCACATGTTCGGCCCGCACAGCAAGGAGCTGATCGGCGGCGCGGACGGGGTGCTGATCGTCGGCACCTATGTCTTCCCGGAGGTGTTCCCCGAGCTGGAGAGCCCCTTCCGGGCGGGCGCGAAGGTCGTGCACATCGACCTCGACGCCTACGAGATCGCCAAGAACCACCCGGTGGACCTCGGCCTCGCCGCCGACCCCAAGGAGGCGCTGCGCGCGCTGGCGGGCGTACTGCGACAGCGGCAGACCACCCGGCAGCGCGCGGCCGCGGCGGCCCGGCTGGACGCGCGGGCCCGCGAGCGGGCCCGCGCCGCCCTCGACGGCGGGCGGAGCGACGACGGCGGCACGCCGATGGCCGTCTTCCTGCGGACCCTCGCCGAGCGGACCGGGGGCGACCTCATCGTCTTCGACGAGGCGCTGACCACCTCGCCGCTGGTCACGAGGTACCTGCCGGCGGAGCGGCCGGGCGACTACCACCTCACCCGGGGCGGTTCGCTCGGGGTGGGCCTCCCGGGGGCGGTCGGGGCCAAGCTGGCCCGCCCGGACCGGCTCGTCGTCGGCTTCGCCGGGGACGGCGGCTCGATGTACACGTACCAGGCGCTGTGGACCGCCGTCCGGCACGGGATCGACGCCAAGTTCGTGGTCTGCAACAACCGCAAGTACCGGCTGCTCGACGACAACATCACCCGGTACTGGCAGGAGCGGGACATCGCCGAGCACGCCTTCCCGGGCTCCTTCGACCTCTCCCACCCCGAGATCGACTTCGCCGGCCTGGCGCGGGCCCTCGGCGCGGACGGGACGCGGGTGGAGAAGCCGGACGAGGCGGTCACCGCCGTCACCAGGATGCTGGCCCACCCCGGCCCGTACCTCGTCGACATCCAGATCTGAGTCCCCGCACCACCTCATCTGAGTCCCGCACCACCTCACCGGCACGGACAGGAGGAGACCGCATGCCCGCCGAACGGCTGACCGAGGACGCGATCCGCAGCTTCACCGAGGACTGGTACGTGGCACTGGACCAGCACCTTCCGCCGGCCCGGGTGCTCGCCCTCGTCACGGAGGACCTGGAGTTCAAGGTGCCCGAGGACACCTTCCTCGGGCACGAGGGCTTCGGCCGCTGGTACGCGGCCGTCACCCACCGGTTCTTCGACGAGGTCCACACCGTCACCAAGGTCGAGCCCGTCATCGAGGGCGACCGGGCGATCGTCCGGGTCCTCGTGAACTGGCAGGCCAAGATCTGGGACCCGCCGGCCGCCCGCAGCCAGTGGCTCGGCTTCGACGCCGACCAGACCTGGACCCTGGTGGCAGGCCCGGACGGGCCGCTGATCAAGCAGTACACCGTCAACGAGCTGGCGCCGATGCCCGGTTCCGGCGCCCTGTGAGCGCCGGCGACCGCGAGGAGGAGCGGCGATGACCGAAGTGACACGGGAGCGGGTCGAGGCGGCCTACCGGGCCCTGGGCTCCGGGGACCGGGCGCGCGTCCTGGAGTACTACTCCGAGGACCTGCGCTGGCTGGTGCCGGGCAACCACCCGCTGGCCGGCTGGTACGAGAGCCTCGACGCCTTCCTGGAGCTGATGGGGCAGACCCACAAGCTCACCGGCGGCACCTTCCGGATGGACGTCCAGGCGGTGCTCGTCGGCGAGGACTGCAGCGCCGACGTGTGCCGCAACGTCGCCCTGCGGGACGGCGCGGACCCGGCGAGCACGTCCCCGTACGAGCGGATGGACTACCCGGTCTTTCACTTCATGCGGTGGCGCGACGGCCGGATCGTCGAGGGCCGCGACGGGCTCTTCGGCGACACGGCTTCCGCGTTCAGCCAGTTCTGGGCGCCGTTCGCACCGGACGGAACCCGCAGGGACCGATAGGGGAGGAGCGCGATGAGCGCGTCGGACGCACGAGAGAGCTCGACCGAGATCCTTCGGAAGTACTACGAGTACGCCAATGCCGGTGACTGGGACCGCTGGTGCGACCTGTTCGCCGACGACCAGGTCATGGACGAGCAGCTCGCCGGCCACATCGAGGGCCTGGAGACCCTGCGCTCGATGATGAAGGGCATGGGGACGATGTACCGGGTCTTCCGGAACGAGCCCGTGCACTTCCTCGTCGACGGGGAGAAGGCCGCGGCCGTGTCCCACCTGACCGCCGTCGCGGCGAACGGCGGGGCCATCGAGGCCGAGGTCATGAACTTCTTCCGGATCGTGGACGGAAAGATCGCCTACATGGCGAACCACCACGACACGGTCCCCTTCCAAGTCCTGAGCCGGGACTGAGGGGGCCCCGCGATGACCGTGGACGCATACGACTACATCGTGGTCGGCGCCGGCACCGCCGGCAGCGTGCTCGCCAACCGGCTCTCCGAGGACCCCGACGTCACCGTCCTCGTCCTGGAGGCCGGAGGCCCGCGCATCCCGCCCGAGGTGGACGACCCCTCCTCCTGGTACAAGCTGCTCGGCGGACCCCTCGACTGGGGGTACACCAGCGTCCCGCAGCCCGGACTCGACGGCCGCCGTACCTACGAACCCCGCGGCAAGGCCCCCGGCGGCAGCAGCAACCTCTACATCATGATGCACGTCCGGGGCCACGCCTCGGACTTCGACAACTGGGCCTACCAGGGCGCGGCCGGCTGGTCGTACGAGGACGTACTGCCCTGGTTCGCCCGGCTGGAGGGACAGGAGGACGCCACCGCGGCGACCACCGGCACCCGGGGCCCCCAGCGGATCACGCACGCCGGCCGGCACCACCCCAACCCGACCTCCCGCGCCTTCATCGACGCGGCCGTGGAACTCGGCCACGAGGAGATCGCCGACTTCAACACCGACGGCCCCCGGCGCGGACTGTTCGGCACCGGCTGGCACCACATCGACGTGGCCGACGGCCGCCGGCAGGGCGCCCTCGCCGCCTACCTCGAACCGGCGCTCGACCGCCCCAACCTGACCCTGCGCACCCATGCGCAGAGCACCCGGCTGCTGTTCGACGGGAACACCTGCACGGGCGTGGAGTACACCCGCCTCGCCCCGCCCGCGGAGTTCCCCGGCCGCACCGTCCGCGACGGCCACGGCGACTCCGGCTCGCCCGGGACACACACCGCACGCGCCCGCCGGGAGGTCGTCGTGGCGGCGGGGGCCATCGAGTCCCCGAAACTGCTGCTGCTCTCCGGCATCGGGCACCCGGAGCAACTGCGCGCCCACGGCATCGAGGTCACCGCGGCCCTGCCCGGCGTCGGGGAGAACTTCCACAACCACGTGCTGACCGGGCTGATGGCCGAGGTCACCCAGCCGCTCCCGGCGCCGACACAAAACCTCTCCGAGAGCGCTCTGTTCCTGTCCTCGCGGCCCGGCCTGCCCGCCCCCGACCTGCAGATCGCCTTCGTCCACGTGCCGTTCGACGTGATCGTCGGCCAGGACCACCCGAACACGGTCAGCATCCTGCCGGGCGTCGTACGCCCCGTCTCGCGCGGCTGGATCAGGCTGGCGAGCGCCGACCCGCTGGCCCACCCGCTGATCGACCCGAACTACCTGGGCGACCGCTGGGACCTGGAACGGATGGTGCAGGGCGTCAAGATCGCCCGGGAGCTCTTCGCGACCTCCGCCTTCTCGCCCTGGTACAAGCAGGAACTCCAGCCCGGTCCCGGCTTCGTGAGCGACGAGGACCTGCGGACCTTCGTGAAGCGGAAGTCCGAGAGCTACCACCACCAGGCCGGCTCCTGCCGCATGGGCATCGACGACCTCTCCGTCGTCGACCCCGAGCTGCGGGTGCACGGCGTGCGCAACCTGCGCGTCGTCGACGCGAGCGTGATGCCCGCCGTCCCGTCGGGCAACTGCCACACCGCCATCGCGATGATCGCCGAGCGCGCGGCGGACTTCCTCAAGGGAGAGTCCCGTGCCTGACGCCGTACCGCGCGAGGGAGCGCTGTCCGGGACCCGGATCGCGGTCCTGGTCGAGAGCGACTTCTACGAACCGGAGATCTTCTACTACCGACACCGCTTCGCCGAGGAGGGCGCCGAGGTCGACTTCCTGACCCGGCTCTGGGGCAACGACTCCCTCACCTTCACCGGGCACGAGTACCGGGCGCCGTTCACCGCCGACCGCTCCCTGGAGGGGCTGACCGACGAGGAACTGCGCCGGTACGCGGCGATCATCGTGCCCTCGGGCATGGTGGCCGACCGGCTGCGCTACACCGAGGACGTGGACGTGCTCGCGCCGGCGACGGAGCTGCTGCGCAGGGCCTTCGAGGAACCGACGGTCCTCAAGGGGATCATCTGCCACGGCATGTGGCTGGCCGCCTCGATCCCGGACAAGATCCGCGGTCGCAAGGTCGTCTGCCACAACAACCTCGTCGGTGACGTCCGGAACATGGGCGCCCAGTACGTGGACGAGGACGTGGTCGTCGACGGCGACCTGGTCACCGGCCGCACCGGCGCCCACCACCACCTCTTCGCCCGGCGGATCATCGAGCTGATCGCGGCCGGCCGCGGCCGGGGCGCCGACTGATGGCGGCCGTGGTCTGGTCGCACGTCGGCCTCAACTGCGCCGACCAGAAGGCCACCGAGGAGTTCTACACCCGGTACTTCGGCTTCCGGCGGGCCCGCGTGGTCGACCTCGGAGAGTCGACGATCGTCTTCCTGCGCCAGGGGGACGCGTACCTGGAACTCTTCGCGGCCGGCACGGAGCCGGCGATCCCCGCCCACGACGACGGGCCCCAGGCGCCCGGGCGGCTGCGTCACCTGGCCTTCCAGACCGACGACGTGGACGCGTTCCTGGCGGAGCTGGGGGACGCGGCCGAAGTGACCCTGGGACCAATGGACTTCGACGACTTCATCCACGGCTGGCGGACCGTGTGGGTCCGCGACCCCGACGGGGTGATCGTCGAGGTCAGCCAGGGATACGAGGACGAGCACGGCACGCCGCGACAGCCCGGTGGGCCCTTCAACGAAACGGACGGTGCATGACATGGCGGATGCCGTGAGCTTCTCCTTCTCCGACACCATCGCCGGTTACGTCAGCCGCTTCGACTCCGGAACCCGGCTGCTCGGCCTGAAGACCGCGGACGGCCGCGCCTTCGAGGTGTCGCTGGCCGGCGACCCTAGCGCCGAACTGGTCCGCAACCTCGACGAGCCCTACGTCGACGCCTCCGGGCACCTCGACGAGATGCTCTCGCCCGGCCGCTTCCTCTACGTCTACGGCATCCACTACCCCGAGCACGGAGGCCGGTTCGACGCCAAGCGGCTGGTGTTCCTCGGACGCGGCGCGGAGGACTACCGGTTCGAGGAGCCGAGCTGGTGGATCAAGCAGATCGAGTCGCTGGCCACCTTCTACCGGCGCGCGCAGTTCGGCGACGGCCCGGTGGACTTCACCGAGTACCGCACCGAGATCCGCCTCGGCGGGGACAAGACGGCCAGTCATGTCCAGGAGACCGACACGATCTCCCGCCTGGTCTACGGCATGGCCTCGGCCTACCTGCTGACCGGCAAGGACGAGTACCTGGAGGTCGCCGAGCGCGGCACCGAGTACCTGCGCAAGCACATGCGGGTCGTGGACAGCGAGGAGGACGTGGTCTTCTGGTACCACGGCATCAGCGTGGACGGGGACAGCGAACGCAAGCTGTTCACCTCGGAGTTCTCCGACGACTACGACGCGATCCCGATGTACGAGCAGATCTACGCCCTGGCCGGCCCGATCCAGACCTACCGGATAACCGGCGACGTCCGGATCAAGAACGACGCCGACGCCACCATCCGGCTCTTCGACAAGTTCTTCCACGACCCGGAGCAGGGCGGCTACTACTCGCACATCGACCCGATCCTCTTCAGCGCCGACCACGAGTCGCTGGGGGAGAACGCGGAGCGCAAGAACTGGAACTCGGTCGGCGACCACGCGCCCGCCTACCTGATCAACCTGTACCTGGCGACCGGCGAGCAGAAGTACGCCGACTTCCTGGAGTACACCTTCGACACCATCGCGGACCGCTTCCCGGACTACAAGAACAGCCCGTTCGTCCAGGAGCGCTTCCACCGCGACTGGTCGGCCGACACGGAGCACAGCTGGCAGCAGAACCGCGCCGTCGTCGGTCACAACCTCAAGATCGCCTGGAACCTGATGCGGATGAACTCGCTGAAGGCCAAGCCGGCCTACGAGGAACTGGCGCGCAGGATCGGCGACATCATGCCGGCCGTCGGCAGCGACGTGCAGCGCGGCGGCTGGTACGACGTGGTCGAGCGGACCAGGTCCGGCGACGAGGAGACACACCGTTTCGCCTGGCACGACCGCAAGGCCTGGTGGCAGCAGGAACAGGCGATCCTCGCCTACCTCATCCTGAACGGCACCGTCGGCGGGGACGCGTACCGGCGCGAGGCCCGACAGGCGGAGGCCTTCTACAACACTTTCTTCCTCGACCACGATGAGGGCGCCGTCTACTTCAACGTGCTGGCCGGCGGCACGCCGTACCTCCTCGGCACCGAGCGCCTCAAGGGCAGCCACTCGATGTCGATGTACCACTCGGCGGAACTCTGCTACCTCTCCGCCGTCTACAACAACCTGCTCGTCAACGGTCGGGAGATGGACTTCCACTTCCAACCCGACCCCACGAACCTGCCCGACCGCGTGCTGCGCGTCTCGCCCGACCTGCTCCCCGCGGGATCCGTGGCCGTCGCGTCCGTCGAGATCGACGAGAAGCCGTGGACGGACTTCGACGCGGACGGCCTGACCGTCCGCCTGCCCGACGTCCAGGGACGGGTCAAGGTCAAGGTACGGCTCCGGCCCGTCACCCAGAAGTAGCGCTCAACGGGGGGCGCCCCGACACGAGGGGAAGACAATGACACTGAGTGTGAAGGAACGTCGGAACAAGACGGCCACCGTGCTCGTCGCCACCGGCGAGATCAACAGCGAGACCTCGGGCGCACTGCTCCAGGCCCTGCTGCCGCTGGTCCGCGAGGGCCGGCCACTGCGCATCGACCTCACCGCCGTCGACTACGTCTCCAGCGCGGGTCTGCGCACCCTGCTCGTCGTCTACCGCGAGGCGCAGCACGCCGGCGTCGCGGTGACCCTGTACGGGGTGAGCGAGGAGGTCCGGTTCGTCATGTCGGCCACCGGCTTCCTCGACTTCTTCTCGGCCGGCGAGGCCGCGGCCGCCGAGGCCAAGGCCAAGGCGAAGGCCGCGCGATGACCGAGTCCCGGTCCGAGCAGGTGCTGCGCGTCGACGCGTACCCGACCCACGAGGTGGGCGGGTACCGCGTCCGGGCGGGCAAGCCGTTCCCCTTCGGGGCCAACGTGGTCCCCGGCGGGGTCAGCTTCTCCGTCTTCTCCGACCAGGCCACCTCCATGACCCTGGTCCTGTTCCGGCGCGGCGAGCCCGAGCCGATGGCCGAGTTGGAGTTCCCGGAGGAGTTCCGCACGGGCAGCGTGTTCGCCATGACGGTCTTCGGCCTCGACCACGAGAACATCGAGTACGGGTACCGGGCCGACGGCCCCTACGACCCCGTCACCGGGCACCGCTTCGACGCCCGCCAGATCCTCTCCGACCCCTACGCCCGGCTGATCGCCGGCCGCGACGTGTGGGGCGTGGAACCCGACCGGGGCCGCGGCTACCAGTACCGCTCGCGGGTCTGCCTCCAGGACTTCGACTGGGCGGACGACACCCCGCTGCGGATCCCCGCCGAGGACCTCGTCGTGTACGAGGCCCACGTGCGCGGCTTCACCCGACACCCCTCCTCGGGGGTCACCGCCCCGGGCACCTTCGCGGGGCTGCGCGAGAAGATCCCGTACCTGAGAGAACTCGGGGTCAACTGCATCGAGTTGCTGCCGGTGTTCGAGTTCGACGAGAGCGACAACCCGCGGAGCAACCCGGAGACGGGCGAGAAGCTCTACGACTACTGGGGCTACAACACCGTGTCGTTCTTCGCGCCCAAGGCCGGCTACGCGGCCACCGGACGCTACGGGATGCAGGGCGACGAGTTCCGGACCCTGATCAAGGACCTGCACGCCGCCGGCATCGAGGTCATCCTCGACGTCGTCTTCAACCACACCGCCGAGGGCAACGAGCAGGGCCCGACGATCTCCTTCAAGGGGCTCGACAACGCCACGTACTACATGCTCACGCCCGAGGGGTACTACTTCAATTTCAGCGGCACCGGCAACACCGTCAACTGCAACCACCCCGTCGTGCGCAACTACGTGCTCGACTGCCTGCGCCACTGGGTCGCCGACTACCACATCGACGGCTTCCGCTTCGACCTCGCCGCCATCCTGGGCCGGTCCGCGGACGGCACCCCGCTGCCCAACCCGCCGCTGCTGGAACTCCTCGCCTACGACCCCGTCCTGCGCCACACCAAGCTCATCGCCGAGGCCTGGGACGCGGGCGGCCTCTACGAGGTCGGCAACTTCCCGGCGTACGGCCGCTGGGCGGAGTGGAACGGCAAGTACCGCGACACCGTGCGCAGCTTCCTCAAGGGCGATCCCGGGGTGACCGGGGAACTCGCCACCCGCATCGCCGGCTCGCCCGACCTCTACTCCGGGCGCGGAACCTCCGCGTCGGTCAACTTCCTGACCGCGCACGACGGTTTCTCGCTCGCCGACCTGGTCTCCTACAACGACAAGCACAACGAGGCCAACGGCGAGGGCAACAACGACGGGGGCAACGACAACGCCAGCTGGAACTGCGGCGTCGAGGGGCCGACCGACGACCCGGGGATCAACGCTCTGCGCGAACGCCAGATGAAGAACGCCCTCGCCATCCTCTTCACCAGCCAGGGCATTCCGATGCTGCTGTCCGGGGACGAGGTCGCACGCAGCCAGCAGGGCAACAACAACACCTACTGCCAGGACAACGAACTCTCCTGGTTCGACTGGGACCAGGTCGACGAGAACGCCGACCTGCTGCGGTTCACGCGCGAGATGATCGCCTTCCGCAAGCGCCACCGTGAGCTGCGCGCCACCGTCCACCCCACCGGCCGCATGCGCGACGGCCTCGGTCTGCCGGACATCAGCTGGCACGGGGAGCGGGCCTGGCAACCCGACTGGTCCGGCGACGCCCGGCTGCTGGCGGTCGCCCGCTGCGGCACCGGCGACGACGACGTGGTGTACGTGGCCATGAACGCGCACTGGGAGTCGCACGACCTGGAACTGCCCGCCCTGCCGGGAGGCCGGAGCTGGCACCTGTTCGCCGACACCGGCAACGAGGCGCCGTACGACATCCGCACCCCCGGGGCGGAGCAGGAACTCGACAACGCCGGCAAGTACCTGATCGGCCCGCGCTCGGTGGTGATCCTCGTGGGCCGCGCGAACGATCCCGAGACGACCGGGACCCTCTGACCGAAGGAGACCTGACATGCCGCTTTCCGTGTCCCTGAGCATCGAGGGCGACACCACCGTGATCGAACTGACGGGCGAGCTGGACGCCAAGACCGCACCGGAGTTCCACCAGACCATCGAGAAGGCCGCCGGTCACGGCACCAGCACCGTCGAGATCCGGATGGCCGGCGTCGGCTACATGGCGAGCGCCGGACTGCGCTCACTGGTCTTCGCCCAGCAGAAGGTCGCCGACCACGTCACCATCAAGGTGGTCGGCGCCATCGAGCCCGTCTCCCGGACCATCCGCACGGCCGGACTGGACCGGAGCATCATCCTCACCGATGAGTGACGGCCGTGGGTGACATGGTCGAACTGGCGAGGAAGCCCTGTGTGCTGGAGGTGCCCGCGACGGTGGGGGCACTGGGCGACATCGCCGCGTTCGTCCTGCGGCTGGCCGGCCGGGCCGGGCTCGGCAAGAGAGCCACGTACCGGATCCGGCTGGCCGTGGACGAACTGGCCACCAACATCGTGATGCACGGATACCGGGGCGGCGACGGACGGATCACCGTCCGCGGCTGCTCCGGCCCGGACGGGGTGCGGATCGTCATCGAGGACACCGCGCCCGCGTTCGACCCCGTCGCAGGGCGCCTGCCTCCCGCCGCCGGGGTCCCCCCGCAGCGGCGGCGGGTCGGCGGCCTCGGTATTCATCTCGCGCTGACCAGCGTGGACGCATACCACTACGCCCGCAGGGACAGCCGCAACATCAGCACGCTGACCGTGAAGGCCGAGGGGACGGATCCATGCCCTCCACGACCGTGATCATCCTTGACGAGTACCCCCCGCCCCCGGCCGAACTGCTCGACGCGCTCAGGCTGATGGACGCGGAACCCGTCTCGCGCACGCTGTCGCAACTGCTGCACGACCGCCAGGAGACGCTGCCCGTCGCCGACGTGCTGCTCGCCCCGGCCGAGGCCGACGGGGAGTCCGTACGGGTGGCCGTGCGCAGGCTGCGCCGCCGGGCCGGCGCCCCCATCGTGGTCGTCTGGACGGTGGCCGGGTTCACCGCGCTGGAGGAACACGTGCGGCTCGGGCACGACTACCTGGTACCGCCGTTCCTGCCGGCCCTGGTCGGGGCCCGACTGCACAGCTGCTCCGAGCGCGCCGGACTCGGACGAACCCTGCGGGAGGCCGACGCCCGCGCGGAACTCATGGGATACGAGAAGGAGTTGGAGATCGGTCGGGAGATCCAGGCGGGCTTCCTGCCCGAATCGCTGCCCGTCCCGGACGGCTGGGAGATCGACGTCTGCTTCCGGCCCGCACGCCAGGTCGCCGGGGACTTCTACGACGTTTTCGAACTCTCCCGGGGGCGCCGCCTCGCCGTCGTCGTCGCCGACGTCTGTGACAAGGGTGTCGGCGCGGCCCTCTTCATGGCGCTGATCCGCTCACTGCTGCGGCACACCGCCGAGAACAGCGGCCTCCAGCACCTGATGGCGGCGGGCCGCACCGGAGGGGGCCGGCGCACCCCCGTCGTCGGCGCCACCCCCCTGCTCAACGCGGTCACCGCCACCAACGGCTACCTCACCCGCAACCACCTCAGACAGGGGTACTTCGCCACCCTGTTCTTCGGCGTGCTCGACCCGCTCACCGGGAGCCTCGTCTACATCAACGGCGGCCACAACCCGCCCCTGCTGCTCTCCGGCTCGGGCGACGTACCCGTCCCGCTGGACGTCACCGGACCGGCCGTCGGGGTGCTGCCCGACTGCGTCTACACCCTCGGCTACGCCCAGGTG
Source organism: Streptomyces sp. NBC_00513 (assembly GCF_041431415.1). GTDB lineage: Bacteria > Actinomycetota > Actinomycetes > Streptomycetales > Streptomycetaceae > Streptomyces. The sequence goes on along the minus strand of NZ_CP107845.1, from coordinate 1,719,294 downwards.
AACCCCGGCGACACCCTCTTCGTCTTCACCGACGGGGTGCCTGAGGCGCGCTGTCCCGACGGGGCCTTCCTCGGGGACGCGCGCATGCTCGAACTGCTCGCCGGCCCCCCGGTGAGCGGCAAGGACACGGTCGAGCGGATGGACCGGGCGGTACGCGAGCACACCGGCACCGCCGAACAGCACGACGACGTCACCATGCTGGCCCTGCACCGGCCACGTGCGGCGCGGGGGCCGCACGTGGACGGCGCCGGTCACAGGGTGGTGGCGTAGATGACCCGGACCATCGCGGCGCACTCGCACCGCGGCGGCACCGGGAAGTCCTCGGCCCTGGCCAACCTCGCCCTGCTGATCGCGGCCGGGGGGCGCCGGGTGGGGGTGGTCGACACCGACATCCAGTCGCCCACCCTGGACCTGCTCTTCCGACTGCCACCCGGCGCGGGCTCGCTCGCCGACTACCTGCTCGGACGCTGCGAGATCGAGGCCGCGGCCCAGCGGACCCGACTGCCCGGGCTGTACGTCGTGCCGGCCCGGACCGGGACCCCGGCCCTGCGCGAGCTGATGTCCACCGGGTACGACGTGGGGCTCCTGCCGGAGGGCTTCGACCGGCTGGCCGGGCACTTCGCGCTCGACGTGCTGCTGCTCGACACCCACGCCGGCCTCAACAACGAATCGGTGACCGCGATGGCGAGCGCCGACGTGGTGATGATCATGGCGCGGGCGGACCGGATCGACCTCTCCGGGGTCGAGGAGACCATCGCCCTCGTCGGCCGGCTGGCCTGCCGGCGAGCCCTGGTCCTGAGCATGGCGCCCGAGGGCATCGACCGGGCCGCGGTCCGACGGCGGGCCGAGGACGTCTACGGGGCGCCGCTCGCCGGAATCCTTCCGTATGTGCCGGAAATGGCGGCGCTCTACGGAGAACGCATATTTGCAGAAGCCCATCCCGACCACTCCCTGGTCGGTGAATTCCGCGCGATCCTGTCGGCGTTGGACGCACGTGACGAAGTATCACGGGCCTGACGCCTTCCCCTTACGCCTCCAGCAGGGGGCGTGTTGAATCGGCAGCGAATCCAGAACTAGGAGAGAATCATGAAGATTCTCGTCGTCATGACGGCAAAGGCCACGCTTCATCTGCTGGACGGGGAACAACACCCCTCGGGATTCTGGGCCGAGGAATTCGTGGTTCCCCATGAGCTGTTCCGGGCCGCGGGTCACACCGTGGACGTGGCGACGATCGGTGGAGTGGCCCCCACCGTCGACCCGACCAGCATCGACCCGCAGTTCCTCCAGTGGGTCCGCCCGGCGGGCTCCCCGAACGAGGACGCGGCCAACGCCGCCGAGTACGTCCGGGTCATCGAGGCGACCGACCAACTGCGACACCCCCTCGCGCTGGAATCCCTCGGCGAGAAGGACATCGCGCAGTACGACGGCGTCTACGTCAGCGGTGGTCACGGAGCCATCGGCGACCTGCCAAAGTCCGACGAACTCGCGCAGATCCTGCGCTGGGTCATCGCCCAGGACAAGCCGCTCGCCACCGTGTGCCACGGCCACACCGCGCTCCTCGCCCTGCGCGACGGCGAGGGCCGCTGGCCCTTCGAGGGCTACCTGATGACCGCCTTCTCGCACAGCGAGGAACTGGTCACCAACATGGCCGGCCGGCTCCCGCTGATCCTGGAGGTCGAGCTCACCAGGCTCGGCGCCCGGTACGAGAAGGCCGAGGCGATCTGGGACTCGCACGTGGTCGTGGACCGCGGGCTGACCACCGGCCAGAACCCGTACAGCTCGAAGGCCCTCGCCGAGACGTTCTTACAGCAGCTCGCGAAGGGCTGACACGCCCCCGCACACGACACCGGAAGGCAGCCATGACCAAGCGCGAGCTGAGCGGCAAGCCCCTGGCCAACCCCGGGAAGCTGTTCATCGGCGGCCAATGGGTCCCGGCCCGGGACGGCCGTACCGAACCGGACGTGAGCCCCGTGGACGGGCAGGAGATCGTGCCGGTGGCCCAGGCCGCCGCCGCCGACGCGGACGCGGCCGTGGCCGCCGCCCGCAAGGCGTACGAGGAAGGGCCCTGGAGCAGGCTGTCCGCCCAGGAACGCGCGCTGCGACTGAACCGGGTCGGTGAACTCATCGAGCGGGACCTGGAGGAGATCGCGCTGCTGGAGACGGTGGACATGGGGAAACCCTTCGCCTTCTCCAGCACCGTCGACGCCCCGATGGCCGCACAGCTCATGCACTACTACGCGGGCGCGGTCACCCGGGTGGACGGTTCCTCCCGGGCGCCGGCCGGCGGACAGCTCGCGTACACCCTGCGCGAACCGCTGGGAGTGGTGTGCGCCATCACCCCCTTCAACTTCCCGCTGCTGCTCTCGATGACGAAGATCGCCCCGGCCCTCGCGGCCGGGAACACGGTCGTCCACAAGCCCTCCCCGGCCACCCCGCTCACCGCGCTGAAGATCGCGGAGCTCTTCCAGGAGGCGGAGATCCCGGACGGGGTGCTGAACGTCATCACCGGTCCGGGGGTGGAACTGGGGGAGACCCTCACCGACCACCCGGACATCGACAAGATCGCCTTCACCGGCTCGACCGTCGTCGGCCAGGCCATCATCCGCAAGTCGGCCGGCACCCTGAAGAAGGTGACGATGGAACTCGGCGGCAAGTCCGCCAACATCGTCTTCGCCGACGCCGACCTCGACGCCGCCGAGGAACTCGCCTTCTTCGGCATCTACTACAACAAGGGCGAGATCTGCACCGCCGGCTCCCGGTTGCTCCTGCACCGCCCCATCCACGACGAGATGGTCGAACGGCTGGTCCGCCGGGCCGCCGCCCTCAAGCCCGGAGACCCCCGCGACCCCGAGACGCTGTTCGGTCCGCTGGCCCACCGCGGCCAGTTCGACAAGGTCAGCTCCTACATCGAGGTCGGCGAGAAGGAGGGCGCGATCCTGCGCACCGGCGGCGCCGGCTGGACCCCCGAGGGCGCCTCCAGCCAGGGCCTCTACTTCCTGCCGACCGTGTTCACCGGCGTCGACAACGGCATGCGCATCGCCCAGGAGGAGATCTTCGGCCCGGTCCTGTCGATCATCCCCTTCGACACCGAGGAGGACGCCGTGCGCATCGCCAACGACAGCGCGTACGGACTCGCCGCCGGTGTCCACACCAAGGACCTGCGGCGCGCCCACCGGGTCGCCTCGCAGATCAAGGCCGGCACGGTCTGGGTGAACTGCTACAACCAGTACGACCCCTCCGTGCCGTACGGCGGCTACAAGGCCTCCGGATACGGCCGCGAGTGCGGGCCCGAATCCCTGGAGAGCTACACCCAGACCAAGTCGGTCTGGATCGGCATGGACTGATCGACCCACCACCGTTCACGGAGGAGCGTCAATGAGGACAGGCGTCATCGGCACCGGGCGGATCGGTTCGACACTGGCCCGGATCCTCGTGGCCGCGGGCCACGAGGTCGTGTTGGCCAACGCGCGCGGACCGCGCTCGCTCGACCCCCTGATCGCCGAACTCGGCCCGACGGCCTCGGCGGCGCACCCCGCCGAGGTGGCCGCCCGGGCCGAGGTCACGGTGCTGATGGTCCCCTTCGAAGCCGTCCGCGGACTGCTGTCCCAGGACGCCGTCCGGGACACCGTGCTCGTGGACGCCACCAACGCCTTCGGCGGACCGGACACCCCCCGCGACCCGGCCCGGGGATCCAGCGAACTCGTCGCCGAGTGGTATCCCGGCGCCCGGATCGTGAAATCCCTCAACACCATGCATTTCGAGACCCTCGCCGTCGCCGGCACCGCGGGAGGCGAGCGTCTGGCCCATTTCACCGCCGGCGACGACGAAAAGGCGAAAGGAATCGTCGCGGGAATCATCACGGATCTGGGATTCGTGCCCGTGGACACCGGACCGCTCCATTCCGGAGGAATTCTCCAACAGCCCGGCGGTCCGCTCTTCGACAAGCCGCTCACGGAAGCGCAGGCGCTCGCATGGATCTGACACTGAATGTCAACGGAAGACCCAGGGAATTCACCGCCGAGCCGAACGAACTCCTCGTGGAGCGGCTCCGCGACGGCCTCGGACTGACCGGCACCAAGGTCGGCTGCGACACCGGACAGTGCGGCTCGTGCGTCGTGCGACTCGACGGCAGGTCCGCGAAGAGCTGCCTGGTCCTCACCGTCGCCGCCGCCGGCTCCGAGGTGACCACCATCGAGGGCGTCGCCACCCCGGGCGGCGAACTGACCGGCCTCCAGGAGGCCCTGCGGCAGGAGCACGGCACCCAGTGCGGCTTCTGCACGCCCGGCATGGTCATGGCCCTGGGCGAACTCGTGGAGAACACGGCGGACGGCGACGCCCCCACCGAACCCGAGATCCGCGAGTGGCTCACCGGGAACCTGTGCCGCTGCACCGGCTACCACGGCGTCGTGCGCGGCGTGCAGCGCGCCTGCGCCTCGGCCCGGGCCGCGGCCCCCGGGACGGACGCCGTCTGCGACGCCATGGCCGACGCCGTGACCGCCGCTTCCGGACAGGAGGGTTGAGGGAGATGACCGCAGCGACGGGGGAGAGCGTCCTTCAGGGACAGGGAGTGCTCGGTCGACCGTTGGACAGCCGCGAGGACCCGCACCTCCTGCGCGGCGAGGCCAAGTACGTGGCCGACATCGACCTGCCCGGAACGGCCCACATGGCCATCCTCGGCAGTCCGGTGGCCCACGCCCGGATCCTCTCGATCGACACCAAGGCCGCGGAGCAGCTCCCGGGCGTCCTGAAGGTGGCCACGGCCGCCGACTTCACCGACGTGATGCCGCTGCCCTGCATCTGGATACCCGGCGGGGTGGAGAGCCACTTCCCGCCCCACCCCTACGGACTTCCCGGCGCCCGCCCGGTACTGACCGGCGACGCCGTCCGGCACGTCGGCGACCCGATCGCCGCGGTCGTCGCCGAGACCCCGCGCCAGGCCGCCGCCGCACTGGCCGCGATCGACGTGGAGTACGAGCCGCTGCCCGTGGTCACCCGGGCCGACGAGGCCCTCCGGGAGGGCGCGCCCCAACTGCACGAGGCCGTCCCCGGGAACCTGAACGCGTACTGGACCTGCGGCGACAAGGACCGCACCGACGCGGCCATCGCCGCGGCCGAGGTCACCGTCGAACTGGACCTGGTCAACCAGCGCACCATCAACAGCCCCATCGAGCCCCGCGGCGCGGTAGGCGACTACGACCCCGCCACCGGCGAGTACACCCTGTACGCCTCCACCCAGGGCCCGCACAACCACCGCTTCCTGCTCGCCGCGCTGGTCCTCGGCATCCCGTTCAACAAGCTCCGCGTCGTCGCCCCGACCGTCGGCGGCAGCTTCGGCACCAAGGGCTACCTGTACCCCGACATGCCGCTCGTCCTGCTGCTCTCCAAAGCGCTGGGCCGGCCCGTGAAATGGGTGGACACCCGCACGGGGCTGATGAACTCCACCGTCCAGGGCCGCGACCACCGCCAGCACGTGACCCTCGCCGGCACCCGCGACGGCCGGATCACCGCCGTGCGGGCCACCAGCCACGCCAACCTGGGCGCGTACCCCTCCACCATCGGCCCCGGCGTCGCCACCGCCCTGATGGGCCGCTCCATCAGCGGCATGTACGACATCGACGCGGCCTTCTGCGAGGTCTACGCGGCCTTCACCAACACCGTCCCGCTCGGCGCCCAACGCGGCAGCGGGCGCGCCGAGGCGGCCTTCCTGATGGAACGCCTCGTCGACCGGTACGCGTCCGAGATCGGCATGGACCCGGCGGCCGTCCGCCGCAAGAACCTGGTGCCGAAGGAGAAGTTCCCGTACGACAACGGGCTCGGCTGGACCTACGACTCCGGGGACTACCGGCTGAACTTCGACCGGGCCATCGAACTGTCCGGCTACGCCGACATGCCCGCCCGCAAGACCGAGGCCCGCGCCCGCGGCAAGCGCCTCGGCGTCGGCATCGCCTCGTACGTCGCGGTCTGCGGGGTCGGGCCGTCCACCCGGATGTCCAAGGAGGGCATGCTCGGCGGCACCTGGGAGAGCGCGAACATCCGCGTCCACCCGACCGGCGAGGTCACCGTCACCGTCGGCTCCGCCTCCACCGGCCAGAGCCACGGCACCGTCTTCGCGCAGGTCGCCGCCGACGAACTCGGCATAGACCCGGACACCGTCCAGGTCTACGAGGGCGACACCCTCAAGGCCCCCTACGGGCAGGGCACCTACGGGTCCCGTTCCTACAGCATGGCCGCGCCCGCCATCGCGCTCACCGCCCGGAAGATCAAGAGCAAGCTGGTCAAGGCCGGCGCGGTCTTCCTCGGCGTACCGGAGGAGAAGGTCGTCTACGCGGGCGGCAAGGTGTACGAAGAGGGCAACGAGGAGAACACCAAGACCTTCGCCGAACTGGCGATGGCCATGTGGTACGGCTGGGGACTGCCCCCGGAGATCGAGCCGGCCCTCGACGAGACCACCCACTTCGACCCGCCGGACTTCAACTACCCCTTCGGCACGCACGTCGCCGTCGTCGAGATCGACGAACTGACCGGCGAGACCGAGGTCGTGGCCTACACCGCCGTCGACGACGCCGGCAACATCGGGAACCCGAAGGTGGTGCTCGGCCAGATCGAGGGCAGCATCGTGCACGGGCTCGGCCAGGCCCTGATGGAACACGCCGAGTACGACGAGAACGGCCTGCTCCTCAGCTCCGACCTGGGCCACTACGCCCTGCCGAGGGCCTTCGACGCGCCGTTCTTCTCCCTCGACAAGACCACCACCCCGTCCCCGCACAACCCGCTCGGAGCCAAGGGGGCCGGCGAGATCGCCACGGTCCCGCCCGCCGCGGCCGTGGTCAACGCCGTCGTCGACGCGCTCTCCGACCTGGGCGTCATCCACATCGACATGCCCGTCACCCCCGAGAAGGTCTGGCGCCGCCTGAGAGGGGAAGCCCGGTGATCCTCACCGAATTCGACTACGTACGGCCCGTCGCCCTCGACGAGGCCCTGACCCTGCTCGCCGGCGCCCCGGGCGCCCGGGTCCTCGCCGGCGGCCAGAGCCTGCTGCCCGACCTGCGCTCCGGCGCCGACCGGGCCCGGCTGCTGGTCGACGTACGGCACCTGGAGGAACTCCGGGGCATCGCACGCACCGCCGACGGGCTGCGCATCGGAGCGCTGACCACGCTCGCCGAACTGGCCGCGCACCCGCTGGTGTCGGCCGAGGCACCCGAGCTGGCGGCCGCCGCCCGCGCCAACGGCGACCCCCAGGTCCGCAACCTGGGGACCGCCGGCGGGAACCTGGCCGCCGGCGGACGCGCCACCGACCTGCCGGTCGCCGCCATCGCCGCGGGCGCCGTCGTCGAACTCGCCGGCCCCGCGGGCCGCTCCACCCTCCCCGCCGAGCGGCTCGCCGTCTCCGGGGTGCCCGACGGCGCGGTGATCACCGCACTGCTGCTCCCGCCCGGCGGGCGGGCCGCCGCCTTCGAGAAGGCCCCGGACCGCGCCACCCGCTACCCGCTGTGCGCCGTCGCCGTACGGATCACCCCGGACGGGCCGCGGATCGCGGTCACCGGGGCCACCGCCCGCGCCCTGCGCCCGCGCGGCGTCGAGGAACGGCTGCGCGAAGGCCCGTACACCGCGGACACCGTCCTCGCGGCGTTCCGGGCCGAACCCCGGGAGCTGTTCGTCCCGGGACGCGGCACCTCGGCCGAGTACCTCGGCCACCTCGCGGGAGTGCTCACCGCCCGCGCCCTGGCGAGGGCCCAGGCACTCGCCTGACCACCGCACACCACGGGGGAGTTGACGCAGTGGCCGAACCGACCGAGACGACCGCGGGGGACATCGTGCAGCCGACCGGCCCGCCCGCCCGAGCGACAACGGGCCCCGGCTTCCGCGTGGTGGGCGCGATCCTCGTCCTGCTGATGCTCTCCTCCTCCGTTCCCTCCGCCCTCTACGTGCTCTACCAGCAGCGGTGGGGCCTGTCCTCCGGCACCATCACGGTGGTCTTCGCCCTGTACGCCGTCACCGTGCTCGGCGGACTCCTGCTGTTCGGGTCGCTGTCCGACACCCTCGGACGGCGCCCCATGCTCGGCGCCGCACTGATCCTGGCGATCGTCTCCATGGCCCTGTTCGCCGGGGCCCAGGGACTGGCGCTGCTGCTCGCCGCCCGCGCCGTGCAGGGCCTGGCCGTGGGCCTGGCCACCGGCGCCATGGGCGCCGCCCTGCTGGAACTCACCCCGCCCTCGCGGCCGGCGCTCGGCGCCCAGGTCAACAGCGCGGGACCGACCGTGGGCATCGGACTCGGCGGGCTCGGGGCCGGGCTGCTCGTCCAGTACGCGCCCGCCCCGACCGTGCTGAGCTACCTCCTGCTGATCGGCGCGTTCGCCGTCACGCTTGCGGGCGTGGTCCGGATGCGTGAGAGCGCTCCCGGGGCCGGTGGGCGGTTCCGCGTGGTCCCGCACCGGATCCGGGTGCCGGCCGCCTCCCGCGGCCGGTTCGCCGTGCTCGTCCTGACCATCGTGGCCGTCTGGTCCGTCGGCGGCTTCTACCTCTCGCTCGGGCCGCACCTGGCCCTGTCCCTGCTCCGGAGCACCAACTACCTCGTCGGCGGAGCCACCGTGGCCCTGCTCGCGGGCGCCGCCACCGGCGCCCAACTGCTCCTCGGCCGCACCGAGGCGCTGCGCACCGCCGTGCTGGGACTGTGCGGACTCCTCGCCGGGCTGGCCCTGGTCCTGCTGGCGCTGGGTCTCGGTTCGGCGCCGGTGTTCCTCGTCGCCACGGCCGTCCTCGGCTGCGGCTGGGGCGCGGCCTTCCTCGGCTCCTTCCGGGCGCTCAGCGCCCTGGCGGACCCCGCACACCGGGGCGAACTGACCGCCGCCGTCTACGTCTTCGCGTACCTCGCCATGAGCGTCCCGGCGGTCCTCGCCGGAATGCTGACCAACATCCACGGACTGCACCGCACCTCGGTCGGCTTCATGGCCGCCGTCGCCGGGGTGTGCGCCCTGGCCCTGATCGTCACCCTGCGGCTGTCCGCCCGCGTCAGGGCCGAGGGGAGCACACCGTGAACACCGGACCGTGGAACACCGCGGAACTGCGATCGGCCCTGCACGAACTGGAGATCTTCGAAGGACTCACCGGGGAGCAACTCGACTGGCTGGTGTCGGTCTCCGAACCCCGCGTCCTCGCCGACGGGCAGATCCTCTTCCGCGACGGCGACGAGGCCACGTGCTTCCACGTCCTGCTCGCCGGCGGGCTGGTCGTCACCAAGGTGGTCGACGGGCGGGAGGAGGTGCTCACCCGACACTCGACCGAGGAGGAGAGCGCGGCGGCCGAGGAACACGACGGCAAGCCCACCGCCGCGCACCGGTTCACCGGGGAACTGCCGCTGCTGACGGACGGCTCGTACGTGGCGACCGCCGCCGCGAGCGGACCGGCGACCACCGTCGTCGGCTACCCGAAGGCGGTCTTCTTCGAGATGCTGACCCGCTGCCACGGGGTGGCCGCCGTACTCATCCCCGTGCTGGCCTGGCGGATCAAGTCCTCCGAGGTACAGGCCCGCAAACGGGCCACGGTGGAGGCGCTCGGCACCCTCGCCGCGGGACTCGCGCACGAACTGAACAACCCGGCCGCCGCCGTGGCCCGGGCCGCGCAGGAACTGGCCCCCGCCCTGGAACGGCTGACCCTCACCGCCCACGCCTGGGGCGCCGCCGCCGACGGAGCCGAGCGCGCCGTCCTCGACCGACTGGCCGAGGAACTGGACAAACTGCCGCCGACGGAGACCAGCGACCCTCTGGCCCAGGCCGACGACGAGGAGGAGATCGCCGACTGGGCCGAGGACGCCGGCGCCGAACGGCCGGGTCTGCTCGGGTCAGGCGTCTCCGACCTCGGAGTGGGGCGGGCCTGGTTGTGGTCACGACTGGAGGGGATCGGCGAGCCCGCCCTGCCCGCCGCCCTGGACCATCTGGCGGCGCTGCTGGAGATCCGGTCGCTGGCCGCCGAGCTGCGGGCGGCCGGTCCGCGGATCTCCCAACTCGTGGCGGCGACCCGCGACTACGCCAATCTCGACCGGGCCCCCGAGCAGCGCTTCGCGGTGACCGAGGGACTGGAGAACACGCTGGTCGTGCTGCGCGCCAAGCTCGCCGGCATCACCATCGTGCGCGCGTACGGCGAGGAACTGCCCGAACTGACGGGCTATCCAGGAGAGTTGAACCAGGTATGGACCAACCTGGTCGACAACGCCGCCGAGGCCATGGACGGCGCGGGCACGCTCACGCTGCGCGCCTTCGCCGAGGGCGTCTGCATGGTCGTGGAGATCATCGACACCGGCCGGGGCATCCCCGAGGACGTCCTGCCGCGGATCTTCGAACCCTTCTACACCACCAAGGACGTGGGCAAGGGCACGGGCCTGGGGCTGCACCTCAGCTACCGGATCGTGACCCAGCGCCACCACGGGTCGATCGCGGCCCGCTCCCGCGTCGGCGAGACCCGGATGGTCGTCCGGCTGCCGCTCGCCACGCCGCCGGCATCAACCGCCGCGCGGAACCTCACCAGTTGAAACGGAGTCGAACATGCCCAAGTACGACATCGCCACACTGCACCCGGTCTTCGTCCGCCAGATGGAGGCGCTGGCCGCCCTGGACATCGAAGCGGTGATGAAGAACTACACCGACGACGCGGCCCTGTTGCGCTTCGAGGCGACCGCGGTGGGCATCGAGGCCGTTCGGGAGGCGCTCACCGGCTATCTCACCCTCAAGCCCACCCTGGTCGAACTCCAGGAGTACATCGAGACCGAGGACACCATCTTCTACCGGGCGATCATGAGCCTCGACGGCGAACCGGAGCACGCTTTCGGGACACTCGTGGTCCGCGATGGCCGGATCTGGCGCCAGACCGCCGGATTCGGCGGCTGAACCCGAATATCTGGGTAGCGTGTGCGGGGAGGGCGCGACGGCGCCCTCTCCGCATGTTCGACCGAATGGCAAAGGGGAGGTCATGGAACGCGAAACCGCGCGGGTCGAGGCATTCAGTGACGGCGTATTCGCCATCGTCATCACGATCCTTGTTCTGGAACTAAAGGTTCCGGAGGAAACCGGAAGCGACTTCTGGCACGGTGTCGGGGAGCAGTGGCCGCACTACGCCGCATACGTGGTGAGTTTCCTGATCATCGGCGTCATGTGGGTCAACCACCACACGATCTTCAGTCACCTCAAGCGCGTCGACCGACCGCTGTTGTTCCTGAACCTCCTGGTGCTGATGGTGGTGTCGGTGATCCCCTACACCACCACCGTGCTCGCCGAACACCTCGTCGAGGAAGGCGGTTCGGCCAACGCCGCAGCAGTCCTCTACAGTTCCATCACCGTGCTCTACGCCTTGGCCTTCCTGGCCTTCTGGTGGTATGTCACACGGGTCGGCCACCTGTTCCACGAACGCGTGGACAAGGAGGGCGCGCGGGCGACCCGGATGCGGTTCGGCCTCGGCGCGATCGCGTATCCCCTCACAGTGCTCTTGTCGTTCTACTCCGCACCACTCACTCTTGTCGCACACTTCCTGATCGCGCTCTACTACGCGGCGAACCAGATCCCCATCCCGCTCGTGGTAGAGGAAGAGCGGCTCGAAACCGCCGGCGACCTCAGGAAGTAGCCGTCTCGGCCTACGGCCGTTCTTCGCGGTCAAGTAGGGTATTGGATCTAGCTGGTCGCGGGGGAGGCCCAGATGGCTCGCGTAGTCCTGCCGGAGGATTCCACGAAGGAAATCTCCGATTTGATCGACGTACTGATCTCGCTCTTCTTCGAGTCATTACCCCGGCGGGACCAGCGAAACTGGGCCCGCGTTTATCTGAATGGACTGGTGCGGACCACCGGGAAGAAAACAATCCGTAACATCGCCGGAACCGGGGCCAGTTCCGTCGAACAAAGTCTCCAGCAGTTCATCAGCAAATCACCGTGGGACTGGACCCCCGTCAGACGGTCCCTCGCACAGCACCTCGAACGGACCGCCCAGCGCCCCCTGGCCTGGGTGGTCCAGCCCATGGTCATCGAGAAGGCCGGCGACGCCTCCGTGGGCGTCGGCCGCCAGTTCGTCCCCCAACTGGGCCGCACCGCCAACTGTCAGCAGGCCGGCGGGATCTGGCTCGCCTCCAGCGAAGCAAGCTTCCCCGTCGAATGGACCCTCACCCTCCCCGGGCCCTGGACCAGTGAACTGCTGCGCCGCACACGGGCGGGCATCCCGGACACCGCACGCTCTCTCACCCCCGCACAGGACGCCGTACACGCCGTCCAGCGCATGGCCGCCACCTGGCAACTCCAGCGCCGCCCCGTGGTGATGGAGGTGTCCAACGCCGAACTGCCCTACTGCGTCGAGTCCTTCGCCCTCCAGGACATCCCGTTCGTCTTCAAGGTCGACGGGTCGCTGCCCGTCTCCTTCGGCGGCGCGGGCCGCCACAAACCCGGACCGCACACCGCGCCCGCCCGCGAACTCATCGACTCGCTGCGCTCCCAGCGGCGCGTCGTGGAATGGACCCGGCACGGCCGCACCGAGGGGGCGGTGACCCTGCTGACCTCCGCCGCCATCCTCGCCGGCGTCGCCGAGGACCGGCCGCCGCCGGCCCCGCCCACCCCACTGCTGCTCGTGGGAGCCTGGACGGAAGCCGCCCTGCTGCCGTCCGAGTTCTGGATCACGAACATCGGGGACCGGCCGCTCGCCCAGCTCTTCCTGCTCGCCAAACTCACCGACCGGGTCTCCCTGGACTTCGCCGAGACCTGCGAACCCGTCGGCATCCGCGACTTCGAGGGCCGCTCCTTCCGGGGCTGGCACCACCACGCCACCCTCGCGAGCGTCGCCCACGCCGCACAGCTGCTCGGCTGCGCCACCGGCCGGGCCCCCGAACCGCACACCCCCCTGCCCTACCCGGGGCCGCCGAGGACCCCCGGCCGGCCTCCCGCCGTACTGCCGCCGCGCCCCCTCATCCCCGGGCAGACCACAAGACGCGAGTACATCCGCTGATGCTCGACATCGCCGCGGAACTACGCGCGTGGTGTGCCGAGCGGCGGGAGTTCGCCCTGGCCACCGTGGTCGCCGTCAGCGGCAGCGCGCCGCGCGGACCGGGCGCCTCACTGGCCGTGGACGCCGCCGGCACCGCCCTCGGCTCCCTCTCCGGCGGCTGCGTGGAATCCGCCGTGCACGCACTGTGCCTCGACGCGATCACCTCCGGCGAAGGCGGCGTGCACCGCTTCGGCTACAGCGACGACGACGCCTTCGCGATCGGCCTGACCTGCGGTGGAGTCCTGGACGTGCTCGTCACCCCGGTGCGCGGACAGGACCCCCTGCGCCCCGTCCTGCGCACGGTCCTCGACGCCGCCGTCGGCGGGGCGCGGGCCGCGCTGGCCAGGGTGGTGGCCGGGCCGCCGGAACAGCTCGGTCGGGCGCTGGCCGTCCACGCCGACGGTTCCTACCAGGGCTGCCTCGGCGGCGCCCCGGCCCTCGACGAGAGCGCCGCGCGGCGGGTCCGGGCCCTCCTGCTGGCCGGGCGGACCGGCACCGCGGAGCTCGGGACGGCCGGCGGGCTGTGCGGAGAGCCGCTGACCCTGCTCGTCGAATCGGCCGCCGAACGCCCCCGGCTGATCGTCTACGGGGCCATCGACTTCGCCGCCGCCCTGGCGCGGATCGGTGCCTTCCTCGGGCACCGGGTCACCGTCTGCGACGCCCGGCCCGTCTTCACCACGCGGGCCCGCTTCCCGGACGCCGACGAGGTGATCGTCGACTGGCCGCACCGGCACCTCGCCGCGGAATGGGAGGCCGGGCGCCTGGACGCCCGTACGGCGGTCTGCGTACTGACCCACGACGCCAAGTTCGACGTCCCGCTGCTCGCCCTGGCCCTCGGGCTGCCCTTGGCCTACGTGGGAGCCATGGGGTCCCGGCGCACCCACACCGAGCGGGCCGGACGGCTGCGGGAGGAGGGGGTGACGGAAGCCGCCCTGGCCCGATTGCGCTCACCGATCGGCCTGGACCTCGGCGGGGGAACGCCCGAGGAGACCGCCCTGGCCATCGCCGCCGAGTTCACGGCGGTCCGGCACGGCGGATCGCTGTTCCCGCTCGCCGAGCGCCGAGGGCCCGTCCACCGGCGCCCGGCGGACCGCGGACCGTCCCCGATCGCAGGTCTCGAAGCCCCAGCCCGGACGCCCCGGCCCGCCCGGTTCGGGACCAACGTCCCGTAGGAAAGAACCACCCGGCCCGGTATGTCCTGGACGATCGACCCGGGCGGCACGAACAGCAGGACATGGGAGAATGAAGTACGTGCGTTTCCTCGGCTGCCCCGCCCGGGCATGACGGGCTCCTCCGAACGACTGGGATGTTCAGCACGTGCGTTTCCTCAATGACCTGAAGCCGCCGTACGACTTGACGTACGACGATGTGTTCATGGTGCCGAGCCGCTCCGCGGTCGGCTCCCGCCAGGCCGTGGACCTGTCCTCGCCCGACGGCACCGGCACCACCATTCCGCTCGTCGTGGCGAACATGACCGCCATCGCGGGACGCCGGATGGCCGAGACCGTCGCCCGCCGCGGCGGCATCGTCGTCATCCCGCAGGACATCCCCATCGACGTCGTCACCGACGTCATCTCCTGGGTGAAGACCCGCCACCACGTGCTCGACACCCCGATCACCCTGGCGCCCACCCAGACCGTCGCCGACGCGCTGTCCCTGCTGCCCAAGCGGGCCCACGGCGCCGGCATCGTCGTAGACGCCGACAACCGCCCGATCGGCGTAGTCACCGACCACGACCTCACCGGCGTGGACCGCTTCACCCAGCTCTCCGAGGTCATGTCGAAGGAGCTGCTGCTCATCGACGCCGACATCGACCCGCGCGAGGCCTTCAACAAGCTCGACGCGGGCCACCGCAAGCTGGCCCCGGCCGTCGACAAGGACGGCAGGCTCGTCGGGATCCTGACCCGCAAGGGCGCCCTGCGCGCGACCCTGTACACCCCCGCCACCGACGCTCGGGGCAAGCTGCGCATCGCGGCCGCCGTCGGCATCAACGGCGACTTCGCGGCCAAGGCCAAGCAGCTCCTCGACGCGGGCGTCGACACGATCGTGATCGACACGGCCCACGGCCACCAGGAGTCGATGATCAACGCGATCAAGGCCGTCCGCGCGCTGGACCCGCAGGTCCCGATCGTGGCGGGCAACATCGTCGCCGCCGAGGGCGTCAAGGACCTCATCGAGGCCGGCGCCGACATCATCAAGGTCGGTGTGGGCCCCGGCGCCATGTGCACCACCCGCATGATGACCGGCGTGGGCCGCCCGCAGTTCTCCGCGGTGATGGAGTGCGCGGCCGAGGCCAAGAAGTACGGCAAGCACGTCTGGGCCGACGGCGGCGTCCGCCACCCGCGCGACGTGGCGATGGCGCTGGCCGCCGGCGCCTCGAACGTCATGATCGGTTCCTGGTTCGCCGGGACGTACGAGTCCCCGGGCGACCTCCAGCAGTCCGCCGACGGTCGCTTCTACAAGGAGTCCTTCGGCATGGCCTCGGCCCGCGCGGTGCGCAACCGCACCTCCGAGGAGTCGGCCTACGACCGGGCCCGCAAGGCGCTCTTCGAAGAGGGCATCTCCACCTCGCGGATGTTCCTCGACCCGACCCGTCCGGGCGTCGAGGACCTGATCGACTCGATCATCGCGGGCGTGCGCTCCTCCTGCACCTACGCGGGCGCGGGCTCCCTCGCGGAGTTCGAGGAGAAGGCCGTGGTCGGCATCCAGTCCGCCGCCGGCTACGCCGAGGGCAAGCCGCTGCACGCCAGCTGGAGCTAGCCCACCCGCCCGACCGGCGCGTCCTTTCCGCGGCCCCGGGCCCGCCCCCTCCGGGCGGCCCGGGGCCGCGGGCGTCCGTGCGGCCCGGGGCGACGGGAGTCGCTGTGACCTTCCCGACCGGCTGTCTGCATCACCACCGCCCCGCCCCTCGTAGCCTGGTGACACCCCGTCAGGATCCGAGAGGCTCTTCTGTGACCACGTATCTCGTCGGCTCGCGCGCGAGCAATCTGGCCAGGACCCAGGTCCGCGAGTTCCTCGCCCCGCTGCGCGAACGGTTCCCCGACGTGGCGTTCACCCACCGGGTGATCCTCGAAGGCGGGGACCGGGACCGTCGCTCGCTCCTGGCCGATGTCTCGGCCGTCAGCGGCGGCTCGGCGTTCAGCAGCGAACAGGAGGCGGCGCTCGTCCGCGGCGACGTGGACGTCGTCGTGCACTCGCTCAAGGACCTGCCCACCGAGAACCCGGCCGGCCTGACACTGCTCGCGCCACCGGTCCGCGAGGACGTGCGCGACGCGCTCTGCGGATCCACGCTCGCCGGACTGCGCGAGGGGGCCCGCGTGGGCACCGGGTCCGCCCGGCGCAAGGCCCAACTCCTCGCCGTCCGACCCGACCTCGACGTCGTACCGATCCGAGGGAACGTGCCGCCGAGGCTCCGCAAGATCCAGACGGAGGGGCTCGACGCGGTGGTCCTCGCGGCCGCCGGTCTGCACCGGCTCGGACTGGCCGACGCCGTGGGGGAGTTCCTCCCGCTCCGGGACTTTCCCCCGTCGCCCGGACAAGGCGCGCTCGGCATCCAGGTCCGCGAGGAGTCCGACGCGCTGCGCGAGATCCTCTCCATCGTCGGCGACCCCGACACCGAGGCCCAGGTGCGCGCGGAGCGCGCCCTGCTCGCGGAACTGCACGGCGGGTGCAGCGTTCCCGTGGGAGCCCACGCGCGCACCGCACCCGACGGCACCCTCACCCTCCACGCCCAGGTCACCTCCCTCGACGGCCGCCGCAGGGTGTCGGGAACCCTCACCGGACCCGCGGACGCGCCCGAGAAGATCGGCGCCGCCCTGGCCGGTGAATTGATCGACGAGGGCGCCCGGGAGATCCTCGACGCGGTACGCGCCGCCCTCTGACGGTCGCGCCGCGCCCGAGTCGGAGCCGCCGGAGGCGGGTCAGTGCCGGTGCCGGCCCGGCGGCGGACCGGGTTCACCGGGCGCCGACGAGTGCACACCCGCCCGGTACTTGGGGATCCGCACGGTGATCTTCATGCCGGCGCCCACGCCGGTCTCGATGACGAGCCCGTACTCGTCCCCGTACACCTGCCGCATCCGCTCGTCGACGTTGGGCAGGCCGACGCCCGAGGAGGAGCCGGTCCGCTCCCCGGCCAGGATGCGCCGCAGCAGCGCCGGATCCATCCCGACCCCGTTGTCCTCGATGGTCAGTACGGCCTCCGAGCCCTCGTCCCGGGCCGCGATGGTGATCCGACACTCCTCGGTGGAGTCCTCCAGCCCGTGCTTGACCGCGTTCTCCACCAGCGGTTGCAGACACAGGAAGGGCAGCGCCACCGGCAGCACCTCCGGAGCCACCCGCAGCGTCACCTTCAACCGGTCGCCGAACCGGGCCCCCGCCAGGGCCAGGTACTGCTCGATGGAACGCAACTCCTCGGCCAGCGTGGTGAAGTCGCCGTGCCGACGGAACGAGTAGCGGGTGAAGTCCGCGAACTCCAGCAGCAGGTCCCGCGCGCGCTCCGGATCGGTCCGGACGAACGAGGCGATGGCGGCCAGGGAGTTGAAGATGAAGTGCGGGGAGATCTGCGCCCGCAACGCCTTGATCTCCGCCTCCATCAGCCGGGTGCGCGACCGGTCCAGCTCCGACAGCTCCAGCTGGACCGAAACCCAGCGCGCGACCTCCGTCGCGGCCCGCACCAGCACCGCGGACTCCCGCGAGCCGTACGCGACGAGCGCGCCCGACATCCCGTCCTCGCCGGTCAGCGGAGCGAACACCGCCCACTTCAGCGGACAACCCGGCTGCCGGCAGTCGGTGCGCAGGCTCACGCTCCGCCCCGACTCCAGCATCGCCGTCACCCGGGCCATCGCCCGCCGCTCGTGGTGATCGGCGCCCGGACCGTCCCAGGCCAACACCGCCTCCCGGTCGGTCAGACACAGCGCCTCCGTGCCGAGCAGCGACCGCAGCCGCCTCGCGGCCTTTCGGGCGGCGTCCTCGGTCAGGCCGGCCCGCAGCGGGGGAGCGGCCAGCGAAGCGGTGTGCAGCGTGTGGAAGGTGGCCCGCTCGACGGGAGTGCCGAGGTCGAGCCCCGACGCCCGGTCACCGCGCCGCGCGTGCCACCGCCCCCCGGCCCAACCCGACGCCAGCAGCAGCGCCGCGCCCGCCAGGGCCGGAGCCGCGAGCGCCACCGCGCCCAGGGTGCCCGTCACCGCGCGTCCCCGGCCCGGTGCCCGGCCACGTCCTCCGGCAGGTGCAGCCGGGCCAGCGTCGCCGCGGTACCCGCCGGGATCCGGGACCTCGTACCCAGCGACACCACCACCATCGTCAGGAAGCCCAGCGGCACCGACCACACCGCCGGCCAGGCCAGCAGGGTGTGCGCCCAGCCCGGCGCCGCCAACCCGCCGCGGGTCGCGACCACCGCGCCCAGCGCCGCCCCGCCCCCGGCGATCAGCCCGGCCACCGCCCCCGGCGGGGTCAGCCCGCGCCACCAGATGCCCAGTACCAACAGGGGGCAGAAGGAGGACGCGGACACCGCGAAAGCCAGGCCCACCGCGTCCGCCACCGGTACCGCCGTCGCCGCCACCGCGCCCACCAGCGGCACCAGCATCGCGACCACCACCGCGAGCCGGAAGCTGCGCACCCCGCGCCTGGGCAGCACGTCCTGGTGCAGCACCCCGGCCACCGCCATGGTCAGCCCCGAGGCCGTCGACAGGAACGCCGCGAACGCGCCCCCGGCCAACAACGCCCCCAGCAGCTCGCCGGGCAGCCCGCCCACCATCCGCGCCGGCAGCACCAGCACCGCGGCGTCGGCGTCGCCCGTCAACGCCAGCTCGGGCGTGTAGATCCGGCCCAGGGTCCCGTAGACCGGCGGCAGCAGGTAGAAGACCCCGACCAGCCCCAGCACCACCAGGGTGGTGCGCCGGGCGGTGCGCCCGTCCGGGCTGGTGTAGAACCGCACCGCGACGTGCGGCAGGCCCATCGTGCCGAGGAAGGTCGCCAGGATCAGCCCGTACGTGGCGTACAGCTGCTGTCCCCGCCGCTCCCCGGACAGCGGCTCCGACCAGCCGGCGGGGCCCGGGCCGGACTCCGCGCGGGCGTCGGGCACCCGGCTGTCCGGCGCGAACTCCAGTCGGGTGCCGGACCGTACCGAGTGCTGCCCGGCGGCCAGGACCAGCGACTCGCCCTCGACGGCGCGCCCGTCCACCCGACCGGTCACCGTCACGGCCAACGGCTCGTCCAACGCGATCCGCAGATCCTCGCCCACCGTCACGGCGGTGTGCTCACGGAAGACCGCCGGCGCGTCGAAGCCCGCGCGCGGGGCCCCGTCCCCGGCCCAGGCAGCGATCAGGAAGAAGGCCGGCACCAGCAGGGCGGTGAGTTTGAGCCAGTACTGGAACGCCTGGACGAAGGTGATGCTGCGCATCCCGCCGGCCCCCACCGCCGCCGTCACCACACCGGCCACGACCAGCCCGCCGACCCAGGTCGGCGCCCCGGTGAGGATCTCCAGCGTCAGCCCGGCACCCTGCAACTGGGGCAGCAGGTAGAGCCAGCCGACCCCGAGAACGAACAGCACGGCGATCCGCCGCACCACCTGCGACTCCAACCGGGCCTCGGCGAAGTCGGGCAGCGTGTACGCCCCCGAGCGCCGCAACGGGGCCGCCACCAGCACGAGCAACACCAGGTAACCGGCGGTGTAGCCGACCGGATACCAGAGCATCCGCGGCCCCTGGAGCAGCACCAGCCCCGCGATGCCGAGGAACGAGGCGGCGGAGAGGTACTCCCCGCTGATGGCCGCCGCGTTCAGGCGGGGACCCACGGTGCGGGAGGCGACGTAGAAATCGGAGGTGGTCCGGGATATCCGCAGGCCCAGCGCGCCGACGAGCACCGTGACCAGGACGACGACGGTGACCGCGGTCAGCGCGTACGTCTGGTTCACCGGGCGGTCCTTCGACGGGGAGATGCGGTGGGCGGCGGGGACTTTCGGAGTCTATGCAGCGCCCCGCACCGGCGAACAGGCGCGTTCCGGCACCTCCGCGAGGGATGCGCACCGCCGCGTCGGCGCCCTCCCCGTGCGGCGCGGGTCGGGGTGCACCGGGAGGGGGCCTTCAGTGGGCCGGGTCGCGGTGGTCCGCGCAGTCGCGCAGGGCGATCTCCAGCTCCACGTACGACTCCTCCGCGCGCCGGAAGGCCTGCATCAGGGCGGCCTCCGCGCGCGGCGGCAACTGCCGGCGGGTGCCGTCGTGGGCCTCGTACAACAGGTCCGCCCAACGGGCGGCCGCGCTGCGCAGCCGCGCCAGCAGGACCTCGGCCTCGGCCGGCCCGGCGGGCCGGGTCCGGGGCAGTCCGGTCAGCGTGTCCAACAGCGCCTCGATCTCGGACAACCGCTGCTCCTCCCACGCCGGAAGATCCACGATACGCGCGGCCGGCCGGCGCGGGGGCCGCCGAGGCGACCGGTGCGACCGACGGGCCCCGGGCATCGCCGTACGCCCTCCCCGGCGCGACGAACGGCGCGCCGGACGGTCGGCGGTCCGGAGGTCAGCCGGTGGCCTGGCGCATCAGGAGGTCGCGGAGTTCGCGTGCGTGGCGTCGACTGACCTGGAGTTCCGCCGAGCCGACCCGGACGGTCGTGGCGCCGCCGTCCAGGCGCAGTTCGTCGATCCGGCGCAGCGCCACCAGGTGCCGGCGATGGATCCGGACGAAGCCGCGGGCAGCCCAGCGTTCCTCCAGCGTGGACAGCGGGATCCGCACCAGGTGGCTGCCCTCGTCGGTGTGCAGGCGGGCGTAGTCGCCCTGGGCCTCCACGTGGACGATGTCGGAGATCGCCACGAAGCGGGTGACCCCGCCCAGTTCGACGGCGATCTGGTCCGGCGCGCGGTCGGCCACGACGACCTCCGGCGGTGTGCGGCCCGCCCCAGGCGCCGCCACCGGCGGCGCGGCGCCGTCCGTCCCGGTCGCGGGGGTCGGGAGGTCCGCCGCAGGCGGCTCCTGCGCCCGGCCGAGCTGGGCGCCGACCCGGCGGACGGCCTCGGCCAGCCGCTCGGGACGCACCGGCTTCAGCACGTAGTCGACCGCCTTGAGGTCGAAGGCCTGGACGGCGAAGCCCTCGTGGGCGGTGACGAACACGATCAGCGGCGGTCGCGCGAACCCGGCGAGCAGTCGGGCGATGTCCAGGCCGGTCAGCCCGGCCATGTGGATGTCGAGGAAGACCACGTCGATGCCGTCCGGGCCGTCCGGGCCGCTCTCCAGCGCCCGGGTGATCCGGCGCAGTGCCTCGGTGGCGTCCGAGGCGCCCTCGGCGCTGCGCACCCTCGGGTCGGAGCGCAGCAGGTAGAGGAGTTCCTCCAGCAGGGGTCTCTCGTCGTCGACGGCCAGTGCGCGCAGCATGGGGCGAGTCTAGGTTCCGCTCCGCCGGGGCGGAACGGGGCGCGACCCCCGCCGGGGGGAGGGGGCGGGGGTCGCGCGTTCAGGATGGTCCGTGGTGCCTACTTGGCGATGGTGATGAGCTTGCCCTGGGGGGAGACGGCGTACCAGGTGCCGCCGACGCCCTGGCCGTTGGTGTCGCCGGCCTTCTTGTCACCGCTGAAGGTGTAGATGGGCCAGCAGTCGATCGACTGCTGCTTCTTGCCGTCGGGGCGGTTCAGGACCGTGTAGCCCTTCTCGATGATGCCCTTGGCGTTGGCCTTGTCGACCGGGGCGACCGCCGGCCACTTCTCCGCGCAGGCGCCCTCGCAGTTGGACTTCATGGGCCAGGCGCTGTCCTTCTTGAACCGGTAGACGGTCATGCCGTTGCCGTCGACGATGTGCTCGCCGAGCTTCGGGTCCTTGGCGATGGTCAGCGCGCCGGCCGCCTCGCCCGCGCCTTCCGGAGCGGCGGGGGCGGGCGCCGCCGCGGCCCCCTTGGCCGCCTTCTTGCCGTCGGGGGCGGAGGCGAACCACGTGCCGCCGACGCCCTGGCCGTTGGTCTCACCGGCCTTGGTGTCCTTGCTGTACCGGTACATCGGCCAGCCCGCCACCGTCAGTTGCTTGCTGCCGTCGGCGCGCTCCACCTCGCCCAGCAGCGCCGGGTCCACGCCCGCGGCGGCCGTGACGTCCCCGGCGGGGACGATCGGCCACGTGTTCGCGCAGGCGCCCTCGCAGTTCGACTTCGGCGGCTTCGGGGTGTCCTTGTCGAAGCGGTACAGGGTGAAGCCGGCGCCGTCGGTGAGCACGGAGCCGAGCTTGTCGTTCTCGGCGACGGTCAGTTGACCGGCGGGCTTGGCCTCGGCGGCGGCCGCGGGGTCCGCGCCGGCGCCGGCGCCGTAGGGGTCGGCCGCGGGAGCCACGGCCCCGGCCGGCTGGGTGTTGCCGCCCGCCTTGTCGGCTCCGCCGCAGGCCGTGGCCGAAAGGGCGACTGCGACTGCGACGACGGCCAGGGTGGTTCCGCGCTTGAAGCCCATCTTGATCTCTCCCACGTGTGATGACTGCCGAGTCCGTCGCCGGATCGTCGGCAACTTGTGCAGGACACGTCGTCGGGGGAGCGAACCGTTCAGCGCGAGAGGTGTGTCGTCTTTCACCTATCCCGCGTCGAACCCGGACCGCCGCAGAGCCGTGCACACAGCGAGGCCGAGAACCTGGTGTCCGTTGTCGTTCGGGTGCAGTCCGTCCGCGAGGTGCTCGGGTCCCAGCAGGTCCCGCCCGGGCAGCAGCGCCAGTCGGGCGTCCCCAGCGGCCATCCGTTCGCGGGTGGCGCGCTCCATGGCGTCGCGCAGGGCGCCCAGGGTGGCGCCCAGTTTGTTCGGCGTGCGCTCGGCGTCGGGGCGCAGTACGGGGGACAGGAGCAGCAGCGGGGTGCTCGGGTGGCCCTGCCGGACCAGGTCGAGGAAGGCGCGCGTGGTCTCGTACAGCATCGCCGGGGTGAAGGGCGCCCGGGACCAGCAGTTGGTGCCGAAGGCCAGGGTGAGCACGTCGGCGGGAAGCCCCGCGAGCTGTTCGGCGGTGGCGAGTTCCCCGCACGCGGCGCCCGCGTAGCCGAGGTTGACGGTGTCCCAGCCCAGCGACCGGCCGGCGACGGCGGGCCAGCCGTGCGCGGGGCGGGTGGACCACCAGCCCTCGGTGATCGAGTCGCCGTGCACCACCCAGCGCGGGGTCGTCGGGGCGGGCGAGATCGGGCCGCCGATGCCGCGCACCCCGAGGATCACGGGGGACTGGGCCTCGGGCGGATGGACGGTGTACGGTCCGCGCCCGCCGGTGATGCCGACGCGTACGACGGCCTCCGCGGCCGGCTCGGTGAAGACCTCGGTGAGCATGCCGTGCCGGTTCCACAGCGCGAAGCCGTGCGCGAGGTCGCGCAGCGCGTCGGTGGGGCCGGGCACGGTCGCCCGGTAGCGGATCTCCAGCGCGTGCGCCGACTCGGTGGTGAACTCCAACCGCACCCCGATGGGCAGGGCGGCCCGCTCGCCGGTGTCCCAGGGCAGCCGCATGGTGTCCGCCGGGTCGGCGCGCACGGGCCGACCCTCGTCCAGCCAGGCGACACCGCGCAGGAAGGGCCCGGGGCCCAACCACCCGTCGTCCGCCGTCAGTGGTCTCGCCACGCTCACTCGTTCGCCTCCGATCGTCGGGTACGGGAACCTCGCGCGCCGACCCCGCGGTCGACCACCCCCGTCTGCCCCGTCACGTGCGGGAACACCCGTGAGGGCGGCGGCACCGTCCTGGCGGCACCGTGCGGCAGATCTGACGAAGTGTCAAGGAAGCGTCGTCGGGGAGGCCTGGAGGGGGGTCGCGCAGTGATCGATCGTCCGCGCGCAACAAAGGACCATCCAGGACAGATCCGCGCAACGATCGTGCGCCAATGTGCAAGGATGGTGCATTACGGGCGGTATCACTCAGCTCGTAGGCTCACTCGCTGTACGTGGAGTGGCGTGGACCGCCTGCTCGGCGGTCCCCCATGCCCAGGCTGGCTCCTGCCCGCCTGCTCCTGCTCCGGATCGCTGCGGTCGATGCCTGAATCCCCACCCGCAGTGTCAAAGGAGTCCCCTCGTGCTCGAAACCGGCCAGGCGCCACCGCTCACCTCAGAGCCCCGCAAGCCTGCCCATCCTTTGCTGCGCCGCAAGCCGGTCGAGCAGCTGGTCGCCGAGGGCGGCCAGGGCGAGGGCGGCTCGCTGCGCCGCTCGCTCACCATGTGGCAGCTGACGATGATCAGCATCGGCGCCACCCTCGGCACCGGCATCTTCGTCGTCCTCGGCACGGCGGCCCCCAAGGCCGGCCCCGCCGTCACGATCTCCTTCGTCATCGCGGGCCTGACCGCCCTGTTCTCCGCGCTCTCCTACGCGGAGCTGGCCGGATCCGTGCCGGTCTCCGGCTCCTCGTACTCCTACTCGTACGCCACCATGGGCGAGCTCGTCGCCTGGGTCTGCGGCTGGTGCCTGGTCCTGGAGTACGGCGTGTCCGTCGCGGCGGTCGCCGTCGGCTGGGGCGAGTACCTCAACGAACTCCTCGACGGCACCATCGGCGTCACCATCCCCGAGGCGATATCCGCCCCGCTGGGCGAGGGCGGCTTCATCAACCTGCCCGCGCTGATCGTGGTCCTGCTCGCCATGGTCTTCCTGATGGGCGGCGCCAAGGAGAGCGCCCGGATCAACTCGATCATGGTGGGCGTGAAGATCGTCACGCTGCTGCTCTTCATCGGCATCGGCTTCATGGGCATCAAGGCCGGCAACTACACCCCGCTCGCCCCGCTCGGCATCACCGGCATCAGCGCCGCCGCCTCCACGCTGTTCTTCTCGTACATCGGCTTCGACGCCGCCTCCACCGCGGGTGAGGAGGCCAAGGACCCCAAGCGCGACCTGCCCCGCGCGATCATGCTCTCGCTGGGCATCGTCACCGTGCTCTACGTCCTCGTCGCCTTCGTCGCCGTCGGCGCCATGCCGTGGCAGGACTTCGAGGGCACCGAGGCCGCCCTGGCGCAGATCATGACCGACGTCTCCGGTCACACCTTCTGGGGAGTCGTCCTCGCCGCGGGCGCCGTCGTCGCCATCGCCTCCGTGGTCTTCGCCGTGCTCTACGGCCAGACCCGCATCCTCTTCGCCATGTCCCGCGACGGTCTCGTCCCCAAGGTCTTCGCCAAGGTCAACCCGAAGACCGGCGCCCCCCGCGCCAACGTCGTGATCGTTTCCCTCTTCTGCGGGATCCTCGCGTCCTTCATCCCCCTCGGCAAGCTCGCCGACGCCACCAGCATCGGCACCCTCTTCGCCTTCGGCCTGGTCAACGTCGCCGTCATCATCCTGCGCCGCACCAAGCCCGACATGCCGCGCACCTTCAAGGTGGCGCTCTTCCCGATCACGCCCATCCTCGGTTTCCTCGCCTGCGGCTACATGATGTTCAGCCTGGACACCGTCACGTGGATCGTTTTCGGTGGCTGGATGGCAGCGGGTCTCGTGTTCTACTTCCTGTACGGCATTCGCCGCTCCCGACTGGCCACAGCAGAGAAGTGATCCACCCGCAGTGCGACTGAACGATCTCGACGAACGCATCGTGCACGCCCTCGCCGAGGACGCCCGACGTTCCTACGCGGACATCGGCTCCGAGGTCGGACTCTCGGCCCCCGCCGTCAAACGGCGCGTGGACCGGCTGCGTGCCGAGGGAGCCATCACCGGCTTCACCGTCCGGGTCGACCCCGCCGCCATGGGCTGGGAGACCGAGGGCTTCATCGAGATCTACTGTCGCCACAACACCTCGCCGGACGACATCCGGCGAGGGTTGGAGCGGTACCCCGAGGTCGTGTCCGCGTCCACCGTCACCGGTGACGCGGACGCCCTCGTCCAGGTCTTCGCCTCCGACATGAGGCACTTCGAACGCGTACTGGAACGGATCGCGGGCGAGCCCTTCGTGGAACGCACCAAATCCGTCCTGGTCCTCTCCCCGCTGCTGCGCCGCTTCACCTCCGGCGCACCCGCGTAGCCGCCGAAACGCCCCGGTCCACGGACCGGGGCGTTTCGGCTGCCCGGGGGCGTGCGGCGGACCGGGGCGTTCAGCAGTACGCCTCGCGCGCCACGGCCGCGCCCTTCGTCCAACCGTTCGAGAACTGCCGGTTCGCCGACGGCGGCGCGGTCGCGTCGCAGCTCCCCTTGACCGCGTCCCACCCGGCGACGACACCGGCCTTGTACGGGTCGCCGCCCGCCCGGGCGTGCGCGTCCGCCTCGTCGGCGCCACCGCACTTGGTGTCCCGGCCGCCCTGGGAGACGGTGTAGGCGCCGCTCTGCCGTTTCGGAAGGGTGAAGGCGCCGTCGGGACCCACCTCGAACCGGCCGCCCTGGGCGGTCGGCGAGGACAGGACCGCGGGCCCCGGCGCGAACCCGCTGCCGGACACGGACACCGTTCCGCCCGGCCGGGTGGCCGACGTGGAACAGGTGGCCGTCGGCGCGGCCGCCCCGGCGCCGCCCGAGGAGATCACCAGGGAACCGACGGCGAGGGCGCCGGTCGCCAGCGGGGTGAGCACGGTCAGACGAAAGCGTCGCTTCATGGGTGTTCCTCTCGTGGGACCCCCGGTCGACAGAACCTCGTCACGCGGCCGATGCGCCATCGCGCGGCCGATGCGCACAGCCGGTCAATTTTATCCCGGCGGCAACGGCGCCGCCCGCTCTCGCCGACCCACGGCCCGCACCCGGCCGGGGGTGCCGCAAGGGGTGCCGGACCGGGGCAGCGAAACGGGCCGGACGCATTCACACGTCCGACCCGTCGCCGCCCGTCCCGCTCGCGCGCGGGCCGGACGCTCTTCTACACATGGGCCGGGGCGCGACGACCGCCCAGGAGGGCGTGCCGCTCCTCCTCGGTCAGGCCGCCCCAGACCCCGAAGGCCTCACGGGTGCGCAGCGCGTGTTCGAGGCAGGCCGTGCGCACCGGACATCCGGCGCAGATCCGCTTGGCGGCCTCGTCCCGGTCCTCGCGGTCCTCGCCACGCTCACCGGCGGGATGGAAGAACCGGGCGGACCCCAGGTCCCGGCACGCCGCCCGGGATTGCCACTGCCAGTTGTCGGGGGCGGAACCCGGCAGGCGGGAGACGTCGGTCATGGGAGTTCCTTTCCGAGGGGTACGTGGGTTCCCCCGCGTGTGACCGCTCCGTGCCCCCTGAAACATCCCCGCCCGCAAGGGAATCCCGACCCGCCTGCCCACCCGTCGAAGCGGGCGGCGCGAGGGACCGCGGGGTGGGGGCGCGGGCACGCGGGGAAACGCCGACTCCCCGCTCAGAAAGGGGCGTTGGGCGTCGCCGGGCCCCGATCGGGGCCGGGCGCCTGGGAGTTGCTCAGGAACGGCGCGGCGGGGCGCAGGCCCGCCGCGCGCCGACGCGGGTCCGGGAGTGCCGGCGGACCGACCCCGTCGGAGCGAGCCGGGGGGTGGGATGGGCGCCCGCACACTGCGTGTCCACCGCCACCCCCCTGTTCATCGCTACCCACCCCGAACCTAAGGCGCCGGACACGCTCACTCAATGAACCCCGTGTTAAGCCTTCTTTTCGTCGCCCGGGGCGCCCGGGGTCCGCACCCCGATGAACACCGGCTCGCGGCGCAGCACGAAGCCCATCGACGTGTACAGGCGGATGGCGTTCACATTGCTCGCGGCGGCGTGCAGGAAGGGAACGTCCCCGCGCTCGCGGATGCCGGCGGCCACCGCCCGGATCAGCCGCGCCGCCAGGCCCTTCCCCCGGTGCTCGGGGTGCGTGCACACCGCGCTGATCTCCGTCCAGCCCGGCGGCCGCATCCGCTCCCCGGCCATCGCCACCAGCCGGCCCTCGTGCCGGATCCCGAGGTACGTGCCCAGCTCGACGGTGCGCGACAGGAAGGGCCCCGGCTCGGTCAGCCGGACCAGCTCCAGCATCTCGGGGACGTCGGCCGCCCCCAGCCGCACCGCCTCGGGCGCCGGCTCGCCGGGCACCGCGCTGCCGTCGAGCTGCACGCCCGGTACGGCCAACACCGTCTCCCAGCCGGCGGGCGGCGTCGGCAACCCCGTCAACCAGACCTCCGTGCCGGGACCCACGAGCGCCGCGAGGTCCTCCCAGGCGCGGGGGTCGTCCGGGTCGTCCAGGGCGGCGAAGGGGTTCGCGTCCGTCCGGTAGCGGGCGGCGCGCCCACCGGGCACCGCGAAGTCGCGGTGCGGGCCGCTCAGCGCCGCCCAGACCGGGTTGTCGAGAGGATGTGTGGCGGTGTCCGTGTCGGGGGACATGAGGTGCGGGGATCCTTCCGTCGAATACGCGGGGTCGTCGGTTCGTGACCGACTTCTTGACGGCCTCGCGCGACGCCGTGAGACTGCGGGGGACGGTCAGGATCGTCAGCGCCCGCGACGGGCGGGTTTATGCCCCGAGGACAGGACGAGATCGGTGGAGATGGCCCGGACACCCGAGGCGGGGACGCGTCCCCTGCGCCGCTCGTGGCTGACCCGACGCCTGCACATCGACCTGCTCCGCGTCTGCAGCGCCTTCGCCGCGCACGCCTGAAGCCCTCTCCACCTCCCGGCCCGGCCGATCAGGCCCCGCCGACCCGCGGTCTCGCCACGCCCCCGCGCCGACGTGTGCGGGCGGCGGCCGGGGCACCTTCCCGTGCCCCGGCACGGCCGGGCCGCTCGCGCCGCGGCGTCCCCTTCCCCACCCGCCGCGCCTCGTCCTGCCCGGCCCCGGGGCCCCCTGGCCCGGGCACCGCTCACCGACGCCCCACCCCGCGGCCCCGCAGGCCCCGGTACCGACGACCGAGGAGAGCCATGCTCCAGATCACCCTGCCCCGCACCGCCCCCGCCCCGGCACTGCGAGGCCGCATCGGCAGCGGCTTCTCGCCCGACCCCCGCCGCTACCACCTCCACCTCGCCGCCGACTGTCCGCGCTCGCTCCGGGTGACCACCACCCTGCGCCTCCTCGGCCTCGCCGACTGCGTGGGCACCACCGTGCTCGGCGACCCGGACTCCCACGCCGCCCTGCGCGCCGCGTACGAGGCCGCCGGACACCACTACGACGGCACCCTCACCGTTCCCGCGCTCTGCGACACCTGGAGCGGCCGCGTGGTCAGCAACCACACCCCCGACATCCTCGACGACCTGGCCGTCGGTCTCGCGGGCCGCCCCGACCTGGCCCCGCCCGCCCCCGCCGCGCTCGCCGAGGCCGTCCGGACACTCCTGGACGACACCGCGCCCCTGGCCGGGTGGTCGGCCGCCCTCGCCCTGCTGGAACAGCGCCTGGCCCGGTCCCCGTACGCGCTGGGCGACCGGCCGACCGTCACCGACGTGGACCTGTGGGTGGCGCTGCGACACCACCCCGCGTCGGCCGGGGCGGGGCAGTCCGTACGCTCGTACCTGGGTCGCCTCCGCGCCCATCCGGCCTTCCGCTCGGGCGAGTGAATCGGCGGCGGAGGGGGTGCGTGCAACGAATCGCCGCTCGACCCGCCGAATGCGCAACGAATCGATACTCCGAGCGCAACGGTGACGGCTTGTCCCGGTCGAACGCCCGAACGTACCGTCTAATGACCCCCTCCCCACCTGTCACAGAGGTACGCCCATGCCCCCGCTGCGCACCGCCCTCCTCCAGAGCTCCGGACGGCTCGGCGACACCGCCGCGAACCTGAAGGCGCTCGACGAGGCCGCGGCACGTGCCGCACAGGGCGGGGCCGGGCTCCTCGTGACCTCGGAGATGTTCCTGACCGGCTACGCGCTGGACCTCCAGGACATCCCCGGCATCGCCGAACCGGCCGACGGCCCGTCCGCCGTCGCCATCGGCGACATCGCCCGCCGCCACGGCATCGCCGTCCTGTACGGCTACCCGGAGCGGTCGGGCGACGCCGTCTTCAACTCCGCGCAGCTCATCGGCCCCGACGGGACCGCGCTCGCGAACCACCGCAAGACCCACCTCTTCGGCTGCTTCGAGCAGGACGCCTTCACCCCCGGCGACACCCCCGTCGTCCAGGCGGACCTGAACGGCCTCCGCATCGGCATCCTGATCTGCTACGACGTGGAGTTCCCCGAGAACGTCCGCGCGCACGCGCTGGCCGGCACGGACCTCCTCCTCGTCCCGACCGCGCAGATGCACCCGTTCCAGTTCGTCGCCGAGCAGCTGGTCCCCGTCCGGGCCTTCGAGAACCAGATGTACATCGCGTACGTCAACCGCACCGGCCCCGAGGGCGAGTTCGAGTTCGTCGGCCTCAGCTGCCTGGCCGCCCCCGACGGGGTCACCCGCACCCGGGCCGGCCGCGGCGAGGAACTCGTCTTCGGCGAGGCCGACCCGGAACTGCTGCGGGCCTCGCGCGAGACCAACCCCTACCTGCGCGACCGCCGCCCGGGGCTCTACGCCTCGCTGGTCTGACCCACCAGACCCCCGGAACCCCGGACCCCACGGACCCGCCCCCGGTCCGCCCTCCCGCCCCCACCTGCCCGAGTCCGTTCGCAAGGAGCCGTACCCCATGACGTCCACGGTGCCCACCACCGCCGTCCCGCACAGCGACGGACAGCCCCCCATCACCATGTTCGGCCCGGACTTCCCGTACGCGTACGACGACTTCCTGGCCCACCCGGCGGGGCTCGGCCAGATCCCGGCGACGGAGTTCGGCACCGAGGTCGCCGTCATCGGCGGCGGACTGTCCGGCATCATCTCCGCCTACGAGCTGATGAAGATGGGCCTCAAGCCCGTCGTCTACGAGGCCGACCAGATCGGCGGCCGGCTGCGCACCGTCGGCTTCGAGGGCGCCGGCACCGAGGAGCTGACCGCGGAGATGGGCGCCATGCGCTTCCCGCCGTCCTCCACGGCCCTCCAGCACTACATCGACCTCGTCGGCCTGGTCACCGAGCCCTTCCCGAACCCGCTCGCCGAGGCCACCCCCTCGACGGTCGTGGACCTCAAGGGCGAGACCCACTACGCCGAGACCATCGCCGACCTCCCGCAGGTCTACCGTGACGTCGCCGCCGCGTGGAACGCCTGCCTCGACGAGGGCGCCGACTTCTCCGACATGAACACCGCGATGCGCGAGCGGGACGTCCCGCGCATCCGCGAGATCTGGGCCAAGCTCGTCGAGAAGCTCGACGACGAGACCTTCTACGGCTTCCTCTGCAAGTCCGAGGCCTTCCAGTCCTTCCGCAAGCGCGAGATCTTCGGCCAGGTCGGCTTCGGCACGGGTGGCTGGGACACCGACTTCCCGAACTCCATCCTGGAGATCCTCCGCGTCGTCTACACCGAGGCGGACGACCACCACCGCGGCATCGTCGGCGGCTCGCAGCAGCTGCCGCTGCGCCTGTGGGACCGCGCACCCGGCAAGATCGTCCACTGGGCCCAGGGCACCTCGCTGTCCACCCTGCACGACGGCACCCCGCGCCCGGCGGTCACCCGCCTGCACCGCACGGCCGGCAACCGGATCACGGTCACCGACGCCACCGGCGACATCCGCACGTACCGCGCCGCGATCTTCACCGCGCAGTCGTGGATGCTGCTGTCCAAGATCGAGTGCGATGACACGCTCTTCCCGATCGACCACTGGACGGCGATCGAGCGCACCCACTACATGGAGAGCTCGAAGCTGTTCGTGCCCGTCGACCGGCCGTTCTGGCTGGACAAGGACGAGGAGACGGGCCGCGACGTCATGTCGATGACGCTGACCGACCGGATGACCCGCGGCACCTACCTCCTGGACAACGGCCCCGACAAGCCGGCCGTCATCTGCCTCTCGTACACCTGGTGCGACGACAGCCTGAAGTGGCTGCCGCTGTCCGCGAACGAGCGGATGGAGGTCATGCTGAAGTCCCTCGGCGAGATCTACCCGAAGGTCGACATCCGCCGCCACGTCATCGGCAACCCGGTCACCGTCTCCTGGGAGAACGAGCCCTACTTCATGGGCGCGTTCAAGGCGAACCTGCCGGGCCACTACCGCTACCAGCGCCGCCTGTTCACCCACTTCATGCAGGACCGCCTCCCCGAGGACAAGCGCGGCATCTTCCTCGCGGGCGACGACATCTCCTGGACGGCCGGCTGGGCCGAGGGCGCCGTGCAGACCGCCCTCAACGCGGTCTGGGGCGTCATGCACCACCTCGGCGGCACGACCGACACCACGAACCCGGGACCGGGCGACGTCTACGACGACATCGCGCCGGTGGAGCTCCCGGAGGACTGACCCCTCCCGGACCCCGTGACCACGGGCCGCCCCCGCGCGAACAGCGCGGCGGCGGCCCGTTCTCGTGCCCGCGCCCGTGTCCGTTCTCGTGCCCACCGCCCGTCCCCACACCCGCGACACCCGCGGCCCGTTCTCGTGCCCGCCGCCGTCTCGTCACGTCCGCCGCAGCCAGATCGACTTCCAGCGTTCCTCGCGGGCGGCGGCCACGGCCGGCTCGAACCCGGTGTCCCGCCCGCCGAGGCCCACCCCGCACCCCGCGCACAACCGGTACACCCGGTGGCCGGTGCGCAGCTCCCGCGTGCCGCGGTCCCGCGCGCAGACCGGACAGACGGGCGGCGGCCACGGGCCGGCGCCGGCGCGCAGGATGCTCGGCATCACGACCGGGAGCGGCGCGTCCGGGTGGAACCCGGGGTCGGGGCAGTGGAGCCGACGCCAGGGCTCCGGCGGACGGGGGACGCGCACACCGGCCCGCTTCTGCGCCCGACGCAGTTCCTGCCAGGGGCGGAACGCCGCGAGCCAGATCTCGCGCGCCGCGTGCAGCTCCTCCACCGCCCGCACCACCGCGTCCGGGTCCCGTTCCGGGTCGGCGGGGATGCGCGCGGTGCGCGCGAGGTGGTCGAAGGTGGCGCGGAATCCGTACGGGGCGAACTCCGTGACGCAGGTGCGCAGTGCGGCGAACCGCCGCCGAGGCGTACGGGTCGGGTCGAGGGCCCGCAGGCGATGGGTGGCGAAGCTGCTCACCGGGGGAGCGTAGCCGGCGGCCCTTCCCGCCCGCACGGGGGTTTCAGCCGCGCGGGGTGAGCAGACAGCGGCCGACCAGTCCGACGCCGGCGTCCAGGGAGTCGGTGAACTCCTCGGCCAGTTCGGGGACGCGCCGCAGCGTCCACAGCAGGCGGGCCGCGGACCAGGCGCCGGCCCGGGCCCGCTCCAGGCTCCACGACCCCACGAGGTGGGTCAACGGGTCGGCGATCTCCAGCAGGTCGGGGCCCGGCATCAGGTCCTCGCGGATCTGCTCCTCCAGGGAGACCAGGGTGTCGCCTACCCGGTCGAAGTCCCCTTCCAGCGCGGCCGGTTCACAACCCAGGTGACGGCAGGTGGCCACCACCGCCAGTGCCAGGTCGTGTCCGATGTGCGCGTTGATGCCCGCCAGCGCGTGCTGGAGCGGCCGGATCCCGGGGTGTCGGCGGTATTGGAGGAGCGGACGCCAGCAGGCCGGTGCCCGCTCCGCCTCCACGGCCGCCAGGTAGCGCTCGGCGAAGCACACGCTGAGGGCCTGAGCCCTGCGCGGGGCGGGGAACGCCCCGCGCGCGAGCCGTTCGTGCAGCGTCTGCGTCACCGTCAGGTACACCCGGTTGAAGACGGCCACACCGTCCTGCGCGGGGAGCCGCTCGTCCAGGGCGCGCATCCGCGCGAGCACCGCTTCCATGGGAGGCAGCGTCGCAGCAGGAGCGCGCCGCGTGGGGAACTTGGCCGTACCCTTCGCCGGTTCGGGCGAAGCGGCGTCAACCCCGCTTGTCCCCGGGCCCGTCCCCGCCCTCCGGACCGTCGTAGTCGGAGGCACCCGAGTCGAGCGGCGGCTCGTCCCGCTTCATGTGCGCCGGGGCGAAGTACCGCAGCGTGTGGTAGCCGGTGATCACCACGACGGTGCCGAGCGCGATGCCGCCCAACTCGAAGCTGTCGGTGATGTTCAGCGTGACGCCGCCGATGCCGATGATGATGCCCGCCGCGGCCGGCACCAGGTTCAGCGGATTGCGCAGGTCCACCCGGCCGCTGATCCAGATCTGGGCGCCGAGCAGGCCGATCATGCCGTAGAGGATCACGGTGATGCCGCCCAGCACCCCGCCGGGGATGGCGGCGACGACCGCGCCGAACTTCGGGCACAGGCCGAAGAGCAGGGCGAAGCCGGCGGCGGCCCAGTAGGCGGCCGTCGAGTAGACCCGGGTGGCCGCCATGACGCCGATGTTCTCGGAGTAGGTGGTGTTGGGCGGGCCGCCCACCGCCGTCGACAGCATCGACGCGGCCCCGTCGGCCGCGATGGCGGTGCCGAGCTTGTCGTCGAGCGGGTCACCGGTCATCTCGCCGACGGCCTTGATGTGTCCGGCGTTCTCCGCGATCAGTGCGATGACCACGGGCAACGCGATGAGGATCGCCGACCATTCGAAGGCCGGCGCGTGGAAGCTCGGCAGCCCGATCCAATCGGCCTCGGAGACCCCGGAGAGGTCGAGCCGCCAGTGGTCGATCTTCTCCGGCCCGCCCGCGGTCGAGTGGATCTTGCCGAAGACCAGGTCGAGGATCCAGGAGAGCGCGTACCCGAAGACCAGGCCCAGGAAGATCGCGATCCGGGACCAGAAGCCCCGCAGGCACACCACGGCGAGTCCGGTGACCAGCATGGTGAGCAGCGCCGTCCACTGGTCCTGCGGCCAGTACGTCGAGGCCGTCACGGGCGCCAGGTTGAAGCCGATCAGCATCACCACCGCGCCCGTCACCACCGGCGGCATCGCCGCGTGGATGATCCGCGCCCCGAACCGCTGGACCGCGAGGCCCGCGAGGAACAGCGCCACGCCGACCACGAACACCGCGCCCGTCACGACCGCGCTGTCCCCGCCGCCCGCCCGGATCGCGGCCGCGACCCCGACGAAGGCGAGCGAACAGCCCAGGTACGAGGGGACCCGACCGCGCGTCGCGAGCAGGAAGATGATCGTCGCGACGCCCGACATCATGATGGCCAGGTTCGGGTCCAGGCCCATCAGGACCGGCGCCACGAAACTCGCCCCGAACATGGCCACGACGTGTTGGGCGCCGAGCCCGGCGGTCCGCGGCCACGACAGCCGCTCATCGGGCCGCACCACCGCGCCGGGGGCGGGCGTCCGCCCGTCTCCGTGCAGGGTCCAGCGCACGCCGAAGCCCATGTTCCACCACTCCCGTTTCACCGACCGGTCAACCATCCGGGCCGCACCGCGTGTCGAACCACGGGAGCCAGCCGACATATTACGGCTGGATTCCAGTGGTTTCGTCCCGGTTGGTCGCGGCGACCTTGCCGGCCGCGGGCTTCGGGCGCAGCACGGCCGCCCCCACCACCAGCGCGAACGCCAGCAGGGTGACCAGACCGAAGGAGACCACGAGCGAGGTCGCGTCCGCCACCGCGCCGATCGCCGACGGTGCGATCAGACCGGAGGTGTACGTGATCGTCGCCACCCCCGCGATGGCCTGGGTGGGCGCCGGACCGCTGCGCGCCGCCGCCGCGAACGCCAACGGGACCACGACCGCGATGCCCAGCCCGATCAACCCGAACCCCGTGAGGGCCGCCGCCGGATGCCGCACGGTCACCACCAACACCCCGCCCAGGGTGGCCAACACGCCGCCCACACGGACGGTGCGCACGGCGCCGAACCGGTCCACCACGCGGTCCCCGACGAGCCGCGCGACGGCCATCGTCAGCGCGAACGCGGTGGTCGAGGCGGCGGCGAGACCCGCGTCCGTGTGCAGCACGTCCCGCAGGTACACGGCGGACCAGTCGAGACTGGCGCCCTCCGCGAAGACCGCGCAGAAGCCGATCGCGCCGATCAACAGCGCCGACCTCGGGGGCAGGGCGAAGCCCGGCGGCGCCTCCGCGTTCTCCGCGCTGCGCAGGTCGAGTACGCCCCGTACGGCGATCAACCCGGCCGCGGTCAGCGCGAGCGCGGCGATCAGGTGGTGCAGGCGGGCGTCGGCCCCGGTGTGGGCCGCGAGCGTGCCCGCCGCCGAGCCGACGAGCGCGCCCACGCTCCACATGCCGTGCAGTGAGGACATGATCGAGCGGCCCATCCGGTTCTCGGTCTCCACGCCGAGCGCGTTCATGGCCACGTCGGCCATGCCCGCGCTCGCCCCGTAGACGAAGAGCGCGAGGCAGAGCGTCACGAGGTTCGGCGCGAGGCTCGGCAGGATCAGCGAAAGCGTCCACATCGACAGCAGTCCGCGCAGCGCGGCTCGCGCGCCGAACCGGTGGTTGATCCGCCCGGCCAGCGGCATCGCGAGCGCCGCGCCCAAGGCGGGGAAGGCGAGCGCGAGCCCCAGGGTGCCGGCGCTGAGCTGCGCGTGGTCCTGAATCCAGGGGATGCGGGTGGCGAAGGAGCCGGTGACGGCGCCGTGGGCGCAGAACACGGCGGCTATGGCGAAGCGGGCATGGCGCAGTCGCGCCGGGCTGAGGTCGGTTTCCCCGGTCATGACACGCAAACTATCAGGGACCCTGCCTGATGGTTAATGCCCCGGGACTCCCTAAGATGGGCGCCGTGACCCCTGCCAAGGCCCTGACGGCCGCCGCTCCCTCGCCCGCGTCGCCGAGCACGGCCCGAGCCATCAACGACCGGCTCGCCCTCGGACTCCTCCAGTCCGAAGGCCCCCTCACGGCCACCCAGCTCAAGCACCTGACCGGCCTGTCGCGTCCCTCGGTGGCCGACCTCGTGGAACGACTCGCCGAAGCCGGCCTGATCGAGGTCGTGGGGGAGTCCGGGGAACAGAAGCGCGGCCCCAACGCCCGCCTGTACGGAATCGTCGCCCGCCGCGCCCACCTGGCCGCCCTCGACGTCCGCACCGACAGCGCCACCGCCGTCGTCACCGACCTGCTGGGCCTGCCACTGGCCGAGGTCTCGCTGCCGGTCGACGCCGTCGAGGAGGCCGTGGACCGGCTGGCCGCCCTGACGCGCGAGGTCGGCGCGGACCCCCTGCACACCGTGGTCGTCGGCGCTCCCGGGCTGGTCTCCCCGGACAGCGGCCAACTCGGCGACACCCTGCGCCTGCCGTCCTGGCACCGGGACCTCGTGGCGGCCCTCCGGCGACGGCTGCCGGCCAAGGTGGTCGTGGAGAACGAGACCAACCTCGCCGCCCTCGCCGAACAGCGGATCGGCGCGGCCCGGGACGTGGACTCCTTCGTCCTGCTGTGGTTGGGCGCCGGTGTGGGCGCGGCGGTGGTCCTGGACGGGCGGCTGCGCCGGGGGGCCTCCGGCGGGGCGGGGGAGATCGGCTTCCTGCCCGTACCGGGGACGGCCGCACTGCCGTCCGACACCGACTGCGGTGGAGGCTTCCACGCGCTGGCCGGACGCCGGGCCGTCACCGCACTGGCGGTCGAACACGGCTTCCGGGGACCGGCGGAGGAGGCGGTCGCCGGAGCCGCCGGCGAGGCGTTCCTGGACGCGCTGGCCGAACGCCTCGCGATCGGGGCGGCGGCCGTCGCGGCGGTCCTCGACCCGGGCTGCGTGGTCCTGGCGGGCGAACTCGGCCACGCCGGCGGCCCCGCGCTGGCGGCCCGCGTCGCCGCCCGCCTCGGCACCCTGACCCCGGTCACGACGGAGGTCCGCGCCACGGTCCTCGGCGGGGCCGCGGTACTGGCGGGAGCCAGACTGGCCGCCCGCGAGGAGGCGCAGGCCGTGCTCTTCGGCGGCTGACCCCACGCGCGCCCGGGCGGACCCCACCGGGCCGGACCCCATCCGCCCGGACCCCATCCGCCCGCCCCCACCCGGCCCGCCCGCACCCCCGCCCGGCCCCGACGCGCCGGCACCGGGCCCGCCGGCACCCGATGCACCCGGCCGGGGCTCGCCCCCGCTCGGCCCGCCCGCGCTCGGCCCGCACCGCTCCCGCACGCCCGGCGCACGCGCACGGCTACCGCCGGGCCAGGAACTCCGCGAAGGTGCCCCGGCCCACCGCGTGCGACGGGGCCAGGTTCCCGCCGCGCCGGAAACCGGCGTACGCCCGGCCCGCGAGCGGCAGCGCGACGATCCGGCGCCGCCTGCCCGTCGCCTTCAGGTACGCGCGCGCCAGGTCCGGCAGGCTCCGGATCTCCGGGCCGCCCATGTCGTCCACCCGCCCCGCCGGGACGGGCACCGCCAGTTCCGCCAGCCGGTCCGCGACCTCCTCGACGGCGATCGGCTGTACCCGGACCCCCTTCGGCAGCGGCATCACCGGGAGCTTCGCCGCCGCGCCCACCACCTGCGCGACCAGGTCGTGGAACTGGGTGGCCCGCAGGATCGTCACGCCCAGCCCCGAGGCCTCCAGCAGCCGCTCCACCTTCAGCTTGGTCACGTAGTAGCCGAGCGGCACCACGTCCACGCCCACGATCGAGACGTAGACGATGTTGGTCACCGTCCCGGCCCGCCGGGCCGCCTCCACGAGGTTCCCCGCGGCCACGTCGTCACCCCCGCGCGGGGAGCTCGCGCAGTGCACCACCACCTCCGCGCCGCGCAGCGCCGCGTCCAGGCCGGATCCGTCGGTCAGGTCCACCGGGTGGTCGGGCGCGTGCCGGCTGAGGACCCGTACGTCGTGCCCCGCCGCCAGCAGCCGCGTCACGACGAACGAGCCGAGGTTTCCGGTGCCTCCGGTGACGACGATCGTGTTCATGGTGTCCCTTCCTTCCCGAGAGGGTGCGTTCACCAGCCTGGACCGGACAGCCCCCCGGAATGTGACAGCTGTCGTCGCAGGAACCCCAGCTTCTCCGGGTTGACCACCACCCGCGCGCCGCTGACCAGTCCATTCTCGAATTCCGGCAGGAACACCGCCACCTCGCCGAAGACCAGCGCCGGCGCCCCGTTGACCTCCGCGAAGGTGACCGACTCCTCGCCGACGAACTTGCGCAGCGCGCCCACCAGGAAACGGGCCACGTTCTCCCGGCCCAGGATCGGCCGCCGGGCCGCGCCCACCACCCCGCCGCCGTCCGACACGTACCGCACGTCGGTGGTGAGCAGGTTTTCCAGCCGGGCCAGGTCCCCGTCGCGCGCCGCGGCCATGAAGGTCTCCACCAGCCCCCGCCACTGTCCGGGATCGGGTTGGAACCGCGGCCGGGGGGCGTCCACCCGCTCCGCCGCCCGCCGGTGCAGCTGTCGGGAGTTGACCTCGGTGACGTCCAACAGCCCGGCGATCTCCCGGTGTCCGTACCCGAAGGCCTCCCGCAGCACGTACACGGCGCGTTCCTTCGGCGTCAGCCGCTCCAACAGCACCAGCGGGGCCATGGAGACTCCGTCCCGCCGTTCCGCCGAGTCCAGCGGGCCGAGCGTCCCGTCCCCGGTGAGGACGGGCTCCGGGAGCCAGGGGCCGACGTACTCCTCGCGGCGGGCGCGCGCGGAGGTGAGCCGGTTGAGGCACAGCCGGGTGACCGTCTTGGCCAACCAGGCCCCCGGGGGCGCGATCGGGTCGCGGTCGGCGCCGTTCCACCGCAACCAGGCGTCCTGTACGACGTCCTCGGCCTCGTGGGCGGAGCCCAGCATGCGGTAGGCGATGCCGAACATCCGTGGCCGGTGTTCCTCGAAGTCCGCTCCGGTCGCGGCGTTGTCCGTGATCACGGAACCAGACTACGAGCGGACGCGCGAGGACCCGGTGGCCGCCGGGCCACCGGGTCCTCACACTCGTCGGGTCAAGCGGGCAGACCGGGGGTCAGCACGCGCCCTGGTCCTTCCAGACGCCCCAGTCACCGGTGGTGCCGGGCTCCTCGTTCTGCGTCCACCAACCGGCCTTCCAGTTGCGGCCCTTGTGCGAGACCACGTTGCCGCTGTTGTAGACCTGACCCGCGACGTACGCCGGGTTGGTGCACGTGCCGCCCGGAGGCGTCGTCGGGGGAGTCGTCGGCGGGGTGGTGGGGGGAGTGGTCGGCGGGGTGGTGGGCGGCGTGGTGGGCGGGGTCGTGGTGCCCGGCTCCACCACCGTGGTGCCGCGCGCCAGGTCGCCGGCGAGGGCGTAGGTCGTGCCGGAGATGTTCACCGTCCAGTTGGAGGGCGTGGAGACCGGCAGGTAGTAGTTGAACGCCAGGTCGACCGAGGCGCCCGGGGCCAGCGTCTGCCAGGCCGGGAGCTTCAGCGAGACCCGGTGGAAGTCGCCCTTCAGACCACCGACGTTGCTGCCGGTGTGGTCGCTGCTGATCACCTTCGTGCCGAACCCGGACTGGTCCGAGGCGTTGTTCGGAGCCGAGGTCGCGTAGTCGAACTGGAACTCGGTGCCGCCCGGCAGCGTGGTCCGGGTGTTGTTGGTGATCTTGATCTTCGGGGTGATCGGGTAGTTGGAGTCGCCGAGCTTGAACTCGGTGAACTCCGTCGCCACGTCCACGGCCTTCTTCGGCAGCGCGGTGTTGGACTTGCTCGCGCCGTACGGGGAGGCCGCCTTGAACTTGTCGTACATCAGCGAGGTGAGCGTGTCGCCCATCTCGTACTGGCCCTTCGCGGCGTTCCAGGCGTAGTCGCCGGCCATCTCCCAGACCATGGTGCCGCCGATGCCGCGGTCCACGACGTAGTCGGCCTTGGCCGCCACCGACTGCTCGTCCTCGGTGGAGAGGAAGACCTTCTTCTGCGCGTTCCACAGCCACGGCGCGACCAGCTTGGCGTCGTACTTGCGGACGTAGGTGCCGGTCAGCGTGGTGTTCGCGGGGAAGCCGTACCTGGTGACGTAGTCGCCGACGATCCCCTTCTCCAGGTTCTTGGCGTGCCACATCGGGTTGGAACCGGCGGGGGA
Source organism: Streptomyces sp. NBC_00513 (assembly GCF_041431415.1). Taxonomy (GTDB): domain Bacteria; phylum Actinomycetota; class Actinomycetes; order Streptomycetales; family Streptomycetaceae; genus Streptomyces. The sequence goes on along the minus strand of NZ_CP107845.1, from coordinate 1,678,736 downwards.
CTCGACCCCGTTGGTGTCCTTGTCGTGCCACAGGTTGTCGATGCCGACCGCGCCGTCACCGCACTTGGTCAGACCGGCGCCGGCCGGGCAGGTCGTCGCGGACGCCTTGCCCCACAGGCCGTCGGTGCCGCCCTGCACGTTCTTGTGGCCGCGGGTGTAGTACGGCAGGCCGATGTTGATGCGGCCCGCCGGCATGGAGCCGCGGAAGTAGTGGTAGGCCCAGTCGGTGTTGAGGTACCCGACGCCCCCGTACTGGGAGCTTCCGTAGACGTTGGCGGCCGCCAGCTCGGCGTCCTTGCCGTCGTCGAAGAGCGAGGCGTTGGGGCCGACGTACTCGTTCCAGGCGCCGTGCAGGTCGTAGGACATGATGTTGACGTAGTCCAGGTACTTCTGCATCTGGAACGTCTCCATGCCCCGCAGCAGGTAGCCGGAGGAGGGGGCGGCGACGGTGAGCAGGTAGTGCCTGCCGTCGGTGGCGCCCGCGCGGTCGAGCTTCTCGCGCAGCGACTTCATGAGGGCCGCGTAGCCCTTGACCAGCCCGGCCCGGCGGGCGTTGGAGAGCTGCCAGTCCAGCGGGTTGCCCGCGTCCTTCATGGTGGTCGGGTACTCGTAGTCGATGTCGACGCCGTTGAACCCGTACTTGCGGATGAACTCGACGGAGGAGTTCGCGAAGGTGTCGATGCCGGCCTGGTTGACCGAGCCGTCGGCGTTGGTGGCCATCGAGTAGAAGCCGCCGGAGGCGACCCGGTTGCCGTCGTCGCCGAAGTAGCCGCCGGTCTCGGCCCAACCGCCCACCGAGATCAGGGTCTTCACGTTCGGGTACTGCTTCTTGAACTTCGTCAGCTGGTTGAAGTGGCCCTTGTAGGGGAGGGCCGGATCCATCTCGGCGCCCGCGACACCCGGCCAGGTCATCCCGGTGGCCGCGTTGTTCGCGTTGTCCGCGCCCACGGAGATCTTGTTGTCCCCGCCGACGTGGGCGAAGGCGTAGTTCAGGTGGGTGACCTTCGACCACGGGATGTTGTTGGCGAGGTAGGCGGGGGTGCCGTCCTTGCCGGTGCGCCATCCGGTGAAGTAGCCGATGACGCGGCGCTGGTGGTCCGCGCCCATCTTCTCGCGGCCCTCGGAGTCGTAGACCGAGCAGTACGGGACGTCGACGCCGGCCGTCTTGTACAGCCCGTCGGGGCGACATGTTTCGTTGTCGGCGGCGTGTGAGACGCCGGCCGAGAGCCCGCCGACCAGCAGTCCGGCGATTGCGGCGCCGGATGCCAGGAGCATCGCTCTCGTACGTGTGGGGGACGGCATGGTGCCTCCTGGGGAGGGGAGGATGGCAGGACACGACGTGCATCAACATGCGGAAGGGTGACGCTGGTTGGCCCGCGACGTGCGCACATCCGACGGGCCGGCTCCCTGGGAAGATGAAGGGAACGTTAAGAGGACTAGACCAACCCGTCAATAGGTCTGGACCAACGCTCGGTGGGAAGTGCGCGCCCCGCGCCGGCCGTGCGCGGCCGGCGCGACAGCGACGCTCAAGAATGGCCGGTTTGTGATCCAGGCCACACGCGCTCACCCGCATGGCCGCCGATCACCCGTGGCACACTGGCCTGAGTACCAGTAGCAGCGCACTCCGGGGTCGGTGTAATTCCGAACCGGCGGTTATAGTCCGCGACCCGTCCGCAGCCAGCGGCCGGTTGACCAGGTGAAATTCCTGGACCGACGGTTAAAGTCCGGATGGGAGGCAGTGCGCGGCGGGCGAGTCACCGGTACGCCGCCGTCGGCGGTCCATCGGCGTATCCAGCGGATGCGTCTCGAAGGGACCGTTCATCCGGCCTCGGCGTCCCCGCGTGTGCCACCCGCTTCATCTGTCGTATCCCGACAGGCCCCGGAGTCCGTGCCCGATTGAGGCAGGAGACCCGGTGGCGCCCCACGTCGATCCACACCACGACGACGCATCCGCAGGTGATGCGCACGCCGTACGTGACGAAACCGCCATGCGCCGAGCCATCGAACTCGCGGCCCGCGGACTCGGCTCCACCAGCCCCAACCCCGTCGTCGGCTGCGTCGTCACGGACGCCACCGGCTCCGTCGTCGGCGAAGGCTGGCACGAACGCGCCGGCGGCCCGCACGCCGAGGTCCACGCCCTGCGCGCGGCCGGAGCCGCGGCCCGCGGCGGCACCGCCTACGTCACCCTCGAACCCTGCAACCACACCGGCCGCACCGGCCCCTGCGCGCAGGCCCTCGTCGACGCCGGCGTCACCCGCGTCCTCTACGCCGTCCCCGACCCGACCCCGCAGGCCGGCGGCGGCTCCGCCACCCTGCGCGAGGCCGGGATCACCGCCGAGGCCGGCCTCCTCGCCGACGAGGCCGAGGACGGCAACGCCGCCTGGCTGACCTCCGTACGCCTGGGTCGGCCCCACGTCCTGTGGAAGTACGCCGCCACCCTCGACGGCCGCGTCGCCGCCGCCGACGGCACCAGCCGCTGGATCAGCTCCGCCGAGTCCCGCGCCGACGTCCACCGGCTGCGCGCCGAGGTCGACGCCGTCGTCGTCGGCGCCGGCACCCTGCGCGCCGACGACCCGCACCTCGCCGTGCGCGGACCCGCGGCGCGGGCCCTCGCGGGCCGGCCGCTGCGGGTCGTCCTGGACACCCACGCCCGCATCCGGCCCGGCGCCCGCGTCCTGGACGACGCCGCGCCGACCCTCCTCGCCGTCGGCGAGGACGCCGACACCCGGCACCTGCCCGGAGTCGACGTCGTCCGCCTCCCCGGCGACGCGCGCGGACTCTCCGTCGAGTCGCTGCTCGCGGAGCTGTACCGGCGCGGAACCCGCTCCGTACTCCTCGAAGGCGGCCCGACCCTGGCCGGCGCCTTCGTCGCCGCGGGCGCCGTGGACAAGGTCGTCGGCTACCTCGCCCCCGTCCTGCTCGGAGCTGGCCCGAACGCCCTCGCCGACGCCGGCGTCGCCACCCTCACCGACGCGCTCCGTCTCCGCATCACCGACACGACCCGCATCGGCACCGACATCCGCGTCACCGCAGTCCCCGAAGCCGTCCCCACCGCCCCCAAGGAGCACTGAGTGTTCACCGGAATCGTCGAAGAACTGGGCGAGGTCACCGCCGTCGAGCAGCTCGCGGAAGCCTCCCGCTTCCGCCTGCGCGGCCCCCTCGTCACCGACGGCGCCAAGCACGGCGACTCGATCGCCGTCAACGGCGTCTGCCTGACCGTGGTGGAGACCGGCGACGGCGAGTTCACCGCCGACGTCATGCAGGAGACCCTGAACCGCTCCAGCCTCGGCGCCCTCACCCAGGGGTCCCGGGTCAACCTGGAGCGTCCGATGGAACTCGGCGGGCGCCTCGGCGGCCACCTGGTCCAGGGCCACGTGGACGGCACCGGCACGATCCTCTCCCGCACCCCCTCCGAGCACTGGGAGATCGTCAAGGTCGGCCTTCCCGCCGGCCTCGCGCGGTACGTCGTCGAGAAGGGCTCCATCACGGTGGACGGCGTCAGCCTCACCGTGGTCGAGGCCGCCGCCGACTGGTTCACCATCAGCCTCATCCCGACCACCCTCGCCCTGACCACCCTCGGCCTCAAGCGGAGCGGCGACCCGGTCAACCTGGAGGTGGACGTCCTCGCGAAGTACGTGGAACGCCTGCTCGCCGCCGGAGTGAACCCCCTGCACGCCCAGGAGGAGTCGAAGTGAGCGCCCTGACCTGGCTCAACACCGAGGCCTTCGAGGTCGTCGGCCAGAAGGTCATCTGGTCCGACATGATCGGCAACCTGATGGGCCTGGCCGCCCTCGCGCTCGGCTGGCGCCGTTCCATATGGACCTGGCCCGCCCAGCTCCTCTCCGGCCTGATCCTCATCGCCGCCTACGCCTCCGCCCACCTCGCCGGCGGCGTCGGCAAGCAGCTCCTCGTCATCGGCGTGGCCGTCTGGGGCTGGCGGGCCTGGCAGAAGGGCCGACAGCAGGCCCAGGACGGCTCCATCGCCGTCCGCACCGCGAGCTGGAAGGAGCGCGGACTGCTCCTGGCCGGCGCGGCCCTGGGCACCCTCGCGGTCGGCGGCCTCTTCACGCTGTTCCCGCACCTGTCGTGGAGCCCGTGGGCGGACGCCTACATCTTCGTCGGCACCATCGTGGCCATGGTCGCCCAGGCCCGCGGCCTGGTGGAGTTCTGGTTCGCCTGGCTCCTCGTCGACCTCGTCGGCGTGCCGCTCGCCTTCAACAACGGCCTGGCCTTCTCCGGTCTCGTCTACGTCCTCTACTTCGCGCTCGTCCTGTGGGGCGCGTACGACTGGTACCAGCGCTCGCGCGCCACCCCCGCCCCGGCCCTCGAAGGAGCAACGGCATGACCACCCTCAAGCCCGTGCCGGACATGCCCGCCGCAGCCGAGGAGACCTTCCTCCTCGACCCGGTCGAGCAGGCCATCCGCGACATCGCCGCGGGCCGCCCGATCGTCGTCGTCGACGACGAGGACCGCGAGAACGAGGGGGACCTCGTCCTCGCGGCCGAGAAGGCCACCCCCGAGATCATCGCGTTCATGATGAGCGAGTGCCGCGGCCTGATCTGCGCCCCCATGGAAGGCCCCGAGCTGGACCGGCTCGAACTTCCCCAGATGGTCCGGAACAACACCGAGTCCATGCAGACGGCCTTCACCGTCTCCGTCGACGCGAGCGCCGCCCACGGCGTCAGCACCGGGATCTCGGCCGCCGACCGCGCCACCACGCTGCGCCTGCTGGCCGCGGGCTCCTCCGAGCCCTCGGACTTCGTCCGCCCCGGCCACGTCTTCCCGCTGCGCGCCAAGCCCGGCGGCGTCCTGGTCCGCAACGGCCACACCGAGGCCGCCGTGGACCTCGCCCGCCTCGCGGGCCTGCGCCCGGTCGGCGCCATCGTGGAGATCGCCGGCGAGGACGGCGTCATGCTGCGCCTGCCCGAACTGATCCCCTTCGCCCGCAAGCACGGGCTGACGATCATCTCGATCGAGGACCTGATCGCCTACCGCCGCTCGGCCGAGCCGACCGTGCGCCGCGAGGCCGAGGTCAGCCTGCCGACCGCCTTCGGCGAGTTCACCGCGTACGGCTACCGCTCCACCGTCGACGGCGTCGAGCACATCGCCCTCGTCCGCGGCGAGGTCGGAGACGGCAAGGACATCCTGGTCCGCATGCACTCCGAGTGCCTGACCGGGGACATCTTCCAGTCCCAGCGCTGCGACTGCGGCCCCCAGCTGCACGCCTCCATGGCCCGCATCCAGGCCGAGGGCCGCGGCGTCGTCGTCTACCTGCGCGGCCACGAGGGCCGCGGCATCGGCCTCCTGTCCAAGCTGCGCGCCTACGAGCTCCAGGAACGCGGACGCGACACCCTCGACGCCAACCTCGAACTCGGCCTGCCCGCCGACGCCCGCGACTACGGAGCCGGCGCCCGCATCCTCGCCGACCTGGGCGTGCACGGCGTCCGGCTGCTGACGAACAACCCCGACAAGGCCGCGGCCCTGGTCCGCCACGGCATCACGGTCGACAGCCGGGAGCCGATGCCCGTCGAGGCCGGCGAGCACAACCTGCGGTACCTGCGCACCAAGCGGGACCGGATGGGCCACGACCTGCCCTGGCTGGACGAGGCCGTGTCCACCTCCGCCTGCGGCAACCAGTAACACGTACGAGCCAACCCGACACCACCCCGAGCACCACCCGATCGACACCCGAGGAGCAGAGCTGTGAGCGGCAAGGGCGCACCCGAACTGAGCGTGAAGAACTGCGGAGACCTGCGAGTCGCCGTGATCGCGGCCCAGTGGCACGAGAAGGTCATGGACGGTCTGGTCGACGGCGCCCTGCGCGCCCTGCACGAGCTGGGCATCGACGAGCCCACCCTCCTGCGGGTCCCGGGCAGCTTCGAACTCCCGGTCGTGGCGAAGGTACTCGCCGGTCGCGGTTACGATGCCATCGTCGCCCTCGGCGTGGTCATCCGCGGCGGCACCCCGCACTTCGACTACGTCTGCCAGGGCGTCACCCAGGGCCTGGTACAGGTGTCGATCGACACCGGAGTCCCCGTCGGCTTCGGCGTACTGACCTGCGACAACGACGAGCAGGCGCTGGACCGCGCCGGGCTTGAGGGGTCGAATGAGGACAAGGGGCACGAAGCGGTCACCGCCGCCGTCTCCACCGCCATGACCCTGCGGACCGTCAGCGAACCCTGGCGCTGAGTGGCGGCGGGGGACCCCTTATTCTGAGGACCATCATGGCGAACACATCCCCCAAGAGCTTCGAAGAGCTCTTCACCGAGCTCCAGCTCAAGGCCGCCAACGGCGACCCCGGCACGTCCCGCACCGCCGAGCTCGTCTCGCAGGGCGTGCATGCCATCGGCAAGAAGGTCGTCGAGGAGGCCGCCGAGGTCTGGATGGCCGCCGAGTACGAGGGCAAGGAAGCCGCCGCCGAGGAGATCTCCCAGCTGCTCTACCACGTCCAGGTGATGATGGTGGCGCGCGGGATCACCCTCGACGACGTCTACGCGCACCTCTAGACCGGCAGACCCTCCCGCGGGCCCCCGCCCGCCACCAGCCCCCACCTTTCGCAACCCACGCATCAAAGGAAGCCCCATGCTGCGCATCGCCGTCCCCAACAAGGGTGCACTCTCCGGACCTGCGTCGGCGATGCTCCATGAGGCCGGCTACCGGATGCGCAAGGAGTCCAAGGAGCTCGTGGTCGTCGACCCCGAGAACGAGGTGGAGTTCTTCTACCTCCGCCCCAAGGACATCGCGATCTACGTGTCCTCCGGGAAGCTCGACATCGGCATCACCGGCCGCGACCTGCTGCTCGACTCCGGCGCCAGCGCCGAGGAGATCCTGCCGCTGAACTTCGGCCGGTCCACCTTCCGCTACGCCACGATCCCCGGCACCGCGAAGGGCCCCGAGGACTTCACCGGGATGACCATCGCGACCTCGTACGAGGGAATCGTCGCCAAGCACCTCGCCGACCAGGGCATCGACGCCTCCGTCGTGCACCTCGACGGCGCGGTCGAGACCGCCATCCAGCTCGGCGTCGCCCAGATCATCGCGGACGTCGTCGAGACCGGAACCAGCCTGCGCAACGCCGGCCTGGAGGTCATCGGCGAGCCGATCATGACCTCCGAGGCGGTCGTCATCCGCGGCAACACCGCCGACGCCGAGGACCCGCGCACCCAGCAGTTCCTGCGCCGCCTCCAGGGCGTCCTGGTGGCCCGCAGCTACGTGATGATGGACTACGACTGCCGCGCCGAGCACCTGGAGCGCGCGGTCGCCCTCACCCCGGGCCTGGAGTCGCCGACCGTCTCCCCGCTGCACAACGAGGGCTGGGTCGCCGTCCGCGCCATGGTCCCCGCCAAGGAGGCCCAGCGGATCATGGACGACCTGTACGAGCTCGGCGCGCGCGCGATCCTCACCACCTCGATCCACGCCTGCCGCCTCTGACACGTCCCGTCCGGCGGATCCGCCGTCACCGCGGATCCGCCAGTCCACCGGCCCAGCCGACTCACCACCTTCCGAGCAGAACCGAGCGCACACCATGGCCGAGCCCGCCGCCCCGCCCGCACCGCCCGCCCTGCCGGTCACCTTCCGGCCGACCCGCACCCGGGTCGTGCTGCTGAGCGTCGGGCTCGCCATGTTCGTGACCATCTCGGCCATCGCCCTGATCCTCGACACCCTCCATCCGGGCGAACGGATCAGCTTCATCTTCGTGGCGATCCTGCTCAGCTCCGTCCTGGTCCTGCTCAGCCGCCCCAAGGTGGTCGCGGACGAGGCCGGCGTCACCGTCGTCAACCTCACGACCACCCGCCGGCTGGAGTGGGCGCAGATCCTGCGCGTCAACCTCCGCCCCGGCGACCCGTGGGTGTTCCTCGACCTGAACGACGGCACCAGCCTGCCCGCGCTCGGCATCCAACCCGGCGTCGCCAAGGCCCAGGCGATCGGCGACGCCCGAGCCCTGCGCGCCCTGGCCGAGAGCCGCGGAACGGGCGGACACGACCACTGACCCCACCGAGGATCGTCGCTGCGTCCCATTGCGGCGGCGATCCCAGTGACTACCCTGGTGGCGGGGCGCAGCCGTGCGCCCTCCCACCGGCCCCGGGACCCCGTGGCCCGTGGGCAACTGCGACTCGAGGAGTGACTCCCTCCAGCAATGGACGGATCGTCCGGTAGTACCCGCGCCGCCCTCCCGATGGAGGCGGCGGCATGACCATCCCGCTACTCCTGCTCGTGGCGGCTTTCGTCCTGATCCTCGCCAACGGTTTCTTCGTGGCAGCCGAATTCGGCCTCGTCACGGTGGAGCGACCCGAGGCCGAACGCGCCGCGGCCGACGGCGACCGCCGTGCCCGCACGGTGGTCGAGGCCCTGAAGGAACTGTCCTTCCAGCTCTCCGGCACCCAGCTCGGCATCACCATCACCTCCCTCGTCGTCGGCATGCTCGCCGAACCCGCCCTCGCGGCCCTGCTGTCCGGGCCGCTCGCCGCGACCGGCCTGCCCGGGGGAGCCGTCTCCGGCGTCGCCGTCGTCATCGGCATGCTGCTCGCCTCCGCCGTCCAGATGGTCGTCGGCGAGCTCGTACCGAAGAACTGGGCGGTCTCCCGGCCGCTCCAGGTGGCCCGGTTCGTGGCCGGCCCCCAACAGGTCTTCTCCCGCGCCTTCCGACCGGTCATCGCGGCCCTCAACGCCGTCGCCAACCGGCTCGTCCGGGCGCTCGGGGTGGAACCCACCGACGAGATGGCCTCCGCCCGCACCCCCGGCGAACTGGTCTCCCTGGTCCGCCACTCGGCCCAGGCCGGCGCCCTCGAACAGGACACCGCCGACCTCTTCGTACGAACCCTCTCGCTGGGCGAGCTCACGGCCCAGCACGTCATGACCCCCCGGGTGAAGGTCAGCGCCCTCCAGCACACGGCCACCGCGGCCGACGTGCTCAACCTGACCCGGGCCACCGGCCTGTCCCGCTTCCCGGTCTACCGCGAACGCATCGACGAGATCACCGGCGTCGTCCACCTCAAGGACGCCCTCGCCGTGCCCGAGTCCGAGCGCTCCCGCACCACCGTGGGCCGGATCTGCGTCGCCCCGCTGCTGGTCCCCGGCTCCCTGCCGGTCCAGCCCCTGCTGGAGCGGCTGCGCAGCGAACAACCGATGGCCGTGGTCGTCGACGAGTACGGCGGCACCGCCGGAGTCGTCACCCTGGAGGACATCGTGGAGGAACTCGTCGGAGAGGTCCGCGACGAGCACGACCTCGCGGAGGACGGCACGCCCGAACTGGCCGCCGTACCCGCCGAGGACGGCCGCCCCTCCTGGGAGGCCGACGGCAGCTGCCGCGTGCACACCTTGCGCCGCATAGGCCTGGAGGTGCCCGAGGGCCCCTACGAGACCGTCGCCGGACTGGTCGCCGATCTGCTCGGCCGGATCCCCGCCCCCGGTGACCGGGCCGAGCTCCCCGGTTGGAAGCTGTCCGTCCGCCAGGTCCGCCGCTACCGCGCCGACCGCGTCAGGCTGGTCCGCACGGCCCCCGTCCCCGCCCCGGCCGAGCCCCAGGCGGTGGGTCGGTGAACGCGCTCCAGCTCGTCTTCGCCCTGCTCCTGGTCCTGGCCAACGGCTTCTTCGTCGGCGCCGAGTTCGCTCTCGTCTCCGTACGCCGCAGCCAGATCGAACCCCTCGCGGCCGGGTCCAAGCGGGCCCGCCAGGTCCTCCACGGCCTGGAGAACCTGCCGCGCATGATGGCGGCGGCCCAGTTCGGCATCACCATGTGCTCGCTCACCCTCGGCGCCGTCGCCGAACCGACCGTGGCCCGGCTGCTGGAGCCCGTCTTCCACGCCGCGCACGTGCCGGAAGGCCTGATCCACCCCCTCGGCTACGCCGTCGCGCTCGCCGCCGTGGTCTTCCTGCACCTGGTCATCGGCGAGATGGTCCCCAAGAACCTCGCCATGGCCGCCCCCGAGAAGACCGCCCTGTGGTTCAGCCCCGGCCTGGTGGCCTTCGCCCGGGTCTGCGGCCCGGTCACGACCGCCCTCGGCGCCTGCGCCACGCTCGTCCTGCGGCTCTTCAAGGTCGAGCCGAAGGACGAGGTCGAGGCCGTCTACACCAGCGCCCAGCTCGGCCGCCTCCTCAAGGACTCCCGGCAGGCCGGGTTCCTGGAGCCGGTGCAGCACGAACGGCTGGAGGACGCCCTCGAACTGGGCAGCCGCCCGGTCACCGACGTGCTGCTGGCCCACGACCGGCTCGTTTCGGTCAGTCCGGCGGTCACCCCGCGCCAGATCGAACAGCTGACGGTGCGCACCGGTTACTCCCGCTTCCCCGTCCAGTCCGACAGCGGTGCCTTCATGGGCTACCTGCACGTCAAGGACGTACTGGACCTGGAGGACCGGGAACGGGCCGTGCCCCAACGGGTCTGGCGCCGAATGACCACCGTGTGCTCCACCCTCCCGTTGGACGACGCCCTCACCGTCATGCGCCGGGACGCCACCCACCTGGCCCAGGTCGCGGACCCGGCCGGCCGGGTGCTGGGCCTGGTCGCGATGGAGGACGTACTGGAGATGCTGGTCGGAGAGGTACGCGATCCCGCGCACCGCACCGCACCGCCGGCCCGCCGGGCGCCCGTCTCGGAGGAGGCCATGGCGGGCTGATCCCGCCGGCCCGCCCCGGAGCCCCCGTCGCCTACAGCGGCGGGGGCTCCGTGCGGTCCTGGGGGCCGCGGCCCGAGAGGACCTCCCCGTAGGCCTGCATCAGATCGGCCAACCGCAGCGTGGCCAGGTCCTCCCGGGAGGGATCCGCGGCGAACCCCGCCAACCGCAGGTCCCGGTACGCGCAGCTCTTTTCGTACAGGGTCCGCAGGAAGCGGCCGTTGCCCAGCTCGTCGATCCAGCCCTGCTCGACGACGTGCCCGCTGATGCTGCGCAGCTCGTCCAGGGCCTCCTCGTCCCAGCAGTCCCCGTTCGCGTCCGCGAGCACCCCGCCGATGGCGGTCAGCTCCGGCGGCCGGTAACTCGGGAAGTCCACCCGGGTGGTGAACCGCGACGAGAGCCCCGGGTTCGTGGCCAGCAACCGGTCCATCCCGGCCGGATAGCCCGCCAGGATCACCACCAGGTGGTCGCGATTGTCCTCGGCCCGCTTCAGCAGGACCTGGAGGGCCTCGTCCCCGTACGCGTCACCCTTGCTGTAGCCGGAGTTGGACAGGCTGTAGGCCTCGTCGACGAACAGCACCCCGCCGATCGCGGAGTCGATCAGTTCGTTCGCCTTCACGGCCGTCTGACCCAGGAACTCACCCACCAGATCGGCTCGTTGGGCCTCCACCAGATGGTCGCCACCCAGCAGGCCGAGCGCGTAGAACACCCGGCCCAGGATGCGCGCGACCGTGGTCTTGCCCGTGCCCGAGGGCCCCGAGAAGACGAAGTGCCGCTTCGGCGGCTGCACCGGCAGCCCCTGGCTCGCCCGCAGACCGGCCATGTGCAACTGCGCCGACAAGGCCTTCACCTGCCGCTTGACGGGCTCCAGACCCACCATGCGCTCCAACTCCGCGAGCGCCTCGGCCAACGCCTGCGGATCGGCGGGCCCGGCCGGCAGCCCCGCCGCCCGGGGCGGAACCACCACCTTGCGGCGCACTCCCTCCAGCCGGTTCGGGCCGGGAGGCCCGCCGCCCGGCCCGAACCGCTGGTCCGGCGGCTCCAGGACCGCCGGCGGGTCCGGCTCGATCTGCCCGTCCGCCGCGATGTCCTGCACCGGGCCCGAGCCGCCGCCCAGCGCCACCGCCGCGAAATCCCCGCCGGACGGGGAGAGGCCGTGCCCGGCGAAGCCCTCGCCGGAGTGCCCGTACCCCGCGTACCCGTCGGCCCCGTCGACGAAGTCGGCGTCCTCGATCGCCGTCAGCCGCGCCACCGTGTCCATGAACGCCGGATCCACCCGGTGCACGGCGCGGTACAGCGGCAGCGCCGCAGCGCTGCGCCCCGTGCCCTCGTGCGCCCGCGCCAGCCAGTACCGCAGCTCCTTGCGCTGGGGCTGCTCGCTGCGGCACCGCATCAGCGCCGCCGACAGCATCGGCTCGGCCTGCCCGTACATCTCCAGCCGGACCCGGGCCATCCCGCCGAACAGACCCGCCTCGATGCCCAGCAGCGGATCGTCGACCAGCGGCTCGGTGTGCCGGACCAACTGGTCCCAGTCCTTCACCAGATACGCCCGGCAGGCGTGCAGGAACCGCACCTGGGCATCGGTGTCCACCGGCGGCAGGGCCGCCAACGCCTGGTCCAACTCGGGCACGTGACGGCCGTCCAACCAGTGCGAGGCATGGGCCAACAGCAGGTCCCGGCGGCTCTCCAACACCGGCTGTACCCACCAGCCCAGCCAGTACCAGGAGTTCAGCATGCGCCGGTGACGGGCCCGCTGCTCGCCGAACCGGTCCCGATGGGCGTACATGCGCAATAACGCGTTGGTGGTGTCCACCCGGAGCGCGTGGAGACCCAGCCAGGCGTCGGCCATCGCGGGATCGAGCCGTACGGCCGCCCGGAACTCCTCCTCGGCCTGCGGATAGGCACCCATCGTGCAGGCGTCCACTCCGCGCAGCCAGGCGAGTTCGGCCGGGGCGTGCGCGCTGCCCGGCGTGCCGAAGTCCATCACATCCCCCACAAGCCTGCCCCCGTGGTACGCGGCAACCCCCGCGTCAGTCCCGCGAGTTGCCTACCGCGCCAGATGAAATCAGGGCTGCATCGTACCTGCGGTCACGCACCTTACCCAGGGTGCGGGGGGTGTGCGTCGGGGGCGCGTTTCCGGCTCCTGTCGTGACACAGGGTGAAGGTCCGGGTGCGGTGGGCCCCGCAGAGGGCGGAACGAAGCCCCCGGTCACGGGGGAACAACCGGGGGCTTGACGTCCGCCGCGGTCCTCGCGGACCGGGCATTCAGAACGTAAGGCCGCCGCGGGCGCCAGGTCAAGCCGGTCGGTGAGGGCCGGTGCGGACGGATTTCCGGACCCGCTCAGGCGCGGGGGAGCCCGTCACCTTCCGTGACGGAAGAGGTGGTTCCCGCTGTCGCACCGGCCCCGGAAGTCCACTCGTATCCCGTACCGCTCTGGCGTACCAGGGTGTCGGCGTAGGGGCGCGAAGGGTCGTCCGCGAAGTGCGCGAGCTCCGCGCGCTCCCATCCGTCCCAGAAGTCGGAGAGTTCGCGCCCGTCCCGGTTTCGCCCGCGCCCCCAGGACTTCGCGCGCGGTGTCTCCATCCACAGCAGTCCCGCCAGCCACGGACGGAGCGTCCGCCGCCCGGCCCCGACCCCCTCGACGAGCAGCACCGGGGCCGGCTCCAGCTCCCGCGCGGGGCCGAACCGGCGCTCCACCCAGTCGTACGGCGTCCAGAGCGCGGGCCGGCCGGTGCGGAGCGGCTCCAGCACCTGGGCACCGAGTCGCCCGTCCCACGCGAACAGTTCCTCGTGGGTGGCCACGTCGTCCAGGTGCATCACCGGCGCCCCGCCCAGGGCCTCGGCGAGCCGTTCCGCGAAGGTGCTCTTCCCGGAGCCGGCGTGCCCGTCGATGCCGATCAGCCGTACCGGACCGAGCGAGGGGGGCAGGGAGGCCAGCTCCCGCGCGAGCCGCCCCAGGCAACCGCCCGCCCGGGCGGGCCCGAGGGGTTCGACGGCCGACCGGGGGTCGGGTGACGGGTGTGACGGGTGCGGTTCCACCCGGCCAGCCTAGGCCGTGGCGGCGGGGGAGTCCGCCCCGCGGGACCGGCCGAGTGGCAGGGCCGACACGGGGCCCGTGGCTTCGCCGCCCGGCAGCCGGGAACTGGAAGGGTGGACCAGCCGAGCCACCGCACCGACCCATGGGGGCCACCACCGATGACCGCACCCACCCCACGCAGGGCCCTGCTCGCCGTCGCCCTCGCGGCCGCCGCCGCGGCCACCGTTCCCGGCGGGGCGGCCTCGGCCGCCGGCGCGTCGCGGAGCGGAGCGAAGACCCCCTCTGCCCCGGGCGCCGACGCGTCCGCCGAGGCCGCCACGGGCCGGAGGGTCGACAACCGCTTCTGGTACTCCCACGCGCACTGGTCGGCCGGCACCCACCAGGGCACCACGGCGGTCGGCGGCGCCCGACCCGGACTGGAGATGAGGACCCCGGCCGGCCGGACCGAGTACACCGACCCGCACACCGCGCGGAAGGCCACCTGGGAGTACGCCTCCTGGACCTCGCCGGTGCACCGCTCGACCGTTCCCGCCACCGAGGCCATCGCGTCCTGGAACGCCCGCACCCCGGCCGGCACCTGGATCCGGATCGAGCTGCGCGGCACGTACACCGACGGCCACGCCACCCCGTGGTACGTCATGGGCCGTTGGGCCTCCGGCGACGGCGACATCCGGCGCACCTCGGTCGACGGCCAGAGCGACGGGCGCAGCACGGTGTGGACCGACACGCTGGCCCTCGACGGACCCGCCAAGGCCGCCGGCCTGCGCCTGCGCGACTGGCAACTGCGCCTGACCCTCCACCGCAAGCCCGGAGCCGAGCACGGGCCGACGGTCTGGCTGGCCGGGGCGATGGTCTCCGACGTCCCGGACCGCTTCACCGTCCCCGCCTCCACCCCGTCGGGCTCGGCCCACGAACTGAAGGTCCCGAGGTACTCGCAGGAGGTCCACATCGGCCGGTACCCCGAGTACGACAACGGCGGCGAGGCCTGGTGCAGCCCCACCTCCTCCCAGATGATCATCGAGTTCTGGGGGCGCAGGGCAACTCCGGCGGCCCTGGGCTGGGTCCGCAAGGGGTACTCCGACCCGCAGGTCTGCCACGCCGCCCGCTCCACGTACGACGCGGCGTACAAGGGCTGCGGCAACTGGCCCTTCAACGCCGCCTACGCCGCCACGTACCCGGACATGGCCGGGGTCGTCACCCGGCTGACGTCCCTCGCCGACCTGGAGGTCCTGGTCCGCGCCGGGATCCCCGCCATCACCTCGCAGTCATTCCGTGCCGAGGAACTGACCGGCGCCGGCTACGGCACGGCGGGCCACCTGATGACCGTCATCGGCTTCACGGCCGCCGGTGACGTGATCGCCAACGACCCGAACTCGGCGGACAACCCCTCCGTCCGCCGCGTCTACCGGCGCAAGGAGTGGGAGACCATCTGGCTCCGCACCAAGCGCCGCAACGCCGCGGGCAAGGCGGTCTCGGGCACCGGCGGCATCTGTTACCTGTACGTCCCCGCCCGCCCGTCGGCGGCCGCGATCCGGGCACTGCGGACGGTGGGGGTGCTCTGACGGGGTCGGCGGGCCGCTCGCAGGACGTGCGCACCGCTCGTCGGACGCGCGCACCGCTTGTGGGACGTGCGCACCGCTTGTGGGAAGTACGAAAAAGTCCGCGCCCGTTTCCGTTGACCCGAATGGGTTGTAAGTGGAACATAAAGGGCACACAACGTGTGTAGGCACAGGGCAGATTCAGCTTCAACAGGAGGCGGCCCGCCATGACCACCCACCCGAACATCGAACAACACCCCGACCTCGCCGAGATGCGCACGCGCTTCGAGCAGGTCACCAGTACGCCCCGCGCGCAGGCGGTCGAGGCGATGGCCCTGATCACCGGTCTCTACATCGCGGCATCGCCGTGGATCGCCGGGTTCAGCGGCTTCGGCTCGCTGGCGGTCAACAACCTGATCGCCGGACTGGCGTACTGCCTGTGCATGGGCGGCCTGGGGTCCGCCTACGAGCGCACGCACGCGATGGCGTGGACCGCCGTCGTCATCGCGGCCTGGACGATCGTCGCCCCGTGGGTCATCGCGGGAGACGTCTCCACGACCCGCACCGTGCTGAGCAACGTCATCGCCGGCGCCGTCGCCCTGCTGCTGGCACTGGCCATGGCGGGCATGGCCGGTCGGGACCGCCGCGCCGGCTGACCGCACCGCACCGCACCGCACCGTCACGCCCGCCGGACCCCGGCGGGCGTGACGTGTGCCACCCGTGACGCTCGTCTCTCGTCCCTACCGCGAGAGCCGCGAATGCTGCCACATTGGACGGCATGACCACACATGCCGCAGCCCCGACCGACCGCGCCCGCAGCCTCGCCCGCACCGGTGGCCCCAAGGACGGCTCCGGCCTGCTGGAGCACGTGCTCGGCTGGACCCTGGTGGTCGTCATCGCCATGTTCGTCACCCAGGTCGGCTGGCTCTAGCGGGCCTCGGCGGTGCGCGGAACGGCGCCGCCCGACGGATCACGAGGAGTCCAGCCGCAGCCCGTCGGTGACGATCACGTCCGAGGTGACCAGCGCCTGTTCGGCGCTCACCCGCGTCATGAGGACGAACGGCGGGATCACCGGGGGAGCGGGCAACCCCTCCGGGCTGAACGCGACGCACAGCAGCCCCTCGATACAGCCGCTGAACCGGGTCAGGTACAAGGTGACGTCGCCCCGCAGGGTCAGGGACCGGGCCGCCGGACCGTACTCCTCCCCGCCGTCCCGGGTGCGCAGCCGGTAGTCGTACAACTAGGCCGCCGCCATCCTCAGCGCCAGCACCTTGCGCGGTCCGTCGATCCGTCGCCCCCTCCCCGTCCGCGGACTCCTCTGGCTCCTCCTTCGTCTCCGGCAGCGGGGTCCAGCCGAAGGCCGGCGCGCTGCCCGCGATGCCGAGCAGCATCCCCACCAGGAACCCGCCCAGGTTCGTCGCCTGAACGACAGCACCGAGAGCAGCAGCGCGTGGATCGGCACATAGGCCCTGGCCTGCGGCAGGAGCCACAGGAACAGCCCGGCCACCACCAGCGCCGCCCCGATCCCGATCGCCGCGACCCCGCCGAGCCCCAGGCCGACCAGCACGGTCAGCGGGGAGAGCGGGACCAGCAGCAACTCGATCCCACCCGACACCAGCAGCAGTCCGCCCCCGAACGGCCGGGTCCGCCGCCAGGCGCGCAGCCGTCGCCGGGGCCCGGGCAGGGGGAGCCGCAGCGCCCACTGCCCCGTGCCCGGATCCGCGGGTCGGCGCGCCCCTGGAAGCGCTGCCTGCCGTTCAGGCCGACGCTCAGCCTCATGCCCTTGAGGCGAGCGCGCTCTGTGCCATGGCGATGCCCATCGCCCCGACCGCGATCACCGCGGGCAGCGCGACCGCCGCCGTCCTCTTCCACTCGACCCGGCCCTCGCGGCCGCTGTTCGTGCTCATGGAGGTGCCTCCCGTACGTCGTCCGTGCGCAGGGAAGTGCATGAGACAGGTCTGCCATACTGCGGGCATCCTGTGGGAGTTCGAGGCTAGGGCCGAATTTGAATAATAGTCAACAGCGCGGCGCGACCGGCCGTTCGCAGGTCCGTCGGGCCGAACTCATGGCGATCGGGCGCAAGTTGTTCGCCGACACCTCGTACGACGCGCTTTCCATGGACGACATCGCCCAACACGCCGGTGTCGCCAAGGGGTTGATTTACTACTACTTCAAGAGCAAGCGCGGCTACTACCTCGCCATCGTCGAGGAGTCCGTCGCCGAACTCGTCGCCCGCGCGGCCGCGGAGACCGAACTCGCCGGCCCGGAACGCGCCCGCCGCACCATCGACGGCTACCTGTACTACGCCGAACACCACCGGGCCGCCTACCGCACCATCGTCACCGGCGGCGTCGGCTCCGACGCCGAGGTGCTCGCCATCCGCGACGCGGTCCGCGAGGAACTCGTCGCCACCATCGCCGAGGCCGCGTACGGCCGCCGCACGGTGTCCCCGCTCGCCCGGCTCGCGCTCGTGGGCTGGCTCTCCGGGGTCGAGGGGATCGCCCTGGAGTGGATCGGCGCCCTCGGCGCCGAGGGGCAGCCCGGCCGGGCCGAGGTCGCGGCGCTGCTCGTGCGGCAGCTGCGCGCGACCCTGACGGTGATCGAGGAGTTCGCCCCCGACCACCCCGCTCCACCCGCGCACGAGGTCCCGGAGAATCTCGATGATCATGCACCGGTGACGGGAAGCCCCTGATCGGGCATACTCAAGCCGCCGCAGCCACTGAACAGGCCCTTCCGCGATCCGGGAGGGCAGTATCGGCTGTGAGAGCACCGAGATCCGGTGGCGCGTCCCACACCTCACGCGTCGCCGCCGTGCCCGACCAGGGAGGAGAGCGCCGCCATGACCGACCGCGCCCCGCAGCCGGTGGACCGACAGCTGCCCACCGAAGAGTCCCGTGATCTGCTCGCGCTCGTACGAGAGATCGCGCAGCGGGAGATCCGCCCCCGGGCCGCCGAGGAGGAGGACGACGGACGCTTCCCCCGGGAGGTCTTCACCCTCCTGTCGGAGGCCGGCCTGCTGGGGCTCCCGTACGCCGGCGAGTTCGGCGGCGGCGAGCAGCCGTACGAGGTCTACCTCCAGGTGCTGGAGGAGCTCGCCGCGGCCCGGCTGACGGTCGGCCTCGGTGTCAGCGTGCACTCCCTGGCCTGCCACGGCCTCGCCGGCTACGGCACCAAGGAGCAGCAGGGTGCCCACCTCCCCGCGATGCTCGGCGGCGGTCTGCTCGGCGCCTACTGTCTCTCGGAGCCGGCCGCCGGCTCCGACGCCGCCTCACTGACCACCAAGGCCGTCCGCGACGGCGACGACTGGGTCATCACCGGCACCAAGGCGTGGATCACGCACGGCGGGGTCGCGGACTTCTACACCGTCCTCGCGCGCACGGGTGTGAGCGGCCCCAAGGGCATCACCGCCTTCCTCGTCCCCGGCGACGCGGCCGGTCTGACGGCGGCGGTCCCCGAGAAGAAGATGGGCATGAAGGGCTCGCCCACCGCCCAGCTGCACTTCGACGGCGTACGCGTCCCCGACACCCGGCGCATCGGCGAGGAGGGGCAGGGATTCACCATCGCCCTGGCCGCCCTGGACGCCGGCCGGCTCGGGATCGCCGCCTGCGCGATCGGCGTCGCCCAGGCGGCCCTGGACGAGGCCCTGGTCTACGCCCTGGACCGCAAGCAGTTCGGGCACCCCATCGCGGACTTCCAGGGGCTGCGCTTCATGCTGGCCGACATGGCGACCAAGATCGAGGCGGGCCGGGCGCTGTACCTCGCCGCCGCGCGCCTGAGGGACGCCGGCAAGCCCTTCTCCCGCCAGGCCGCCATGGCCAAGCTGTTCTGCACGGACGCCGCGATGGCCGTCACGACGGACGCCGTGCAGGTCCTCGGCGGCTACGGGTACACCGCGGACTTCCCGGTGGAGCGGCTCATGCGCGAGGCGAAGGTGCTCCAGATCGTGGAGGGCACCAACCAGATCCAGCGCATGGTCATCGCCCGCCACCTCGCGGGCCCCGAGACCCGCTGAGGCGCCCGGGCCGGGGCGCCGGCCCGGCCGCCGCCACCGTCGCCCGGTCGATCCGGGCCCGTGCCGACGCCCGGTCGGTCCGGCCCGGTTCATCGGACGGCCGGTCCGGCCCGGCGATGTGTCGGCCCGGCCCGGCGGTACCTCGGCCCGTCCGCTCAGCCTCCGTACAGGGGGCCGCTGGGCCAGATCGGGGACGAGGCGATCCGTGACCACTCCGGATCGCGCCGCCCCGGCACCGTCCGGCCCTCGGCGGTCCAACCGGCCAGGAGCGTGTTGTAGACGGGTGTGTCGGGGTTCCGCAGCGGAACCGATTCTTCGTACCCGTGAGGCGTGGGCCGCCGCCTGCGACCCGTTCTCGGCGTGGACGTCTCAAGCGTGGTCATGCACGGCAAAACGCGAGATCAGCCCATGGGTAACCGGGCCCCGCCCACGGCCATCCGTTCGACGTGTCCCCGAGGCGTCCCCGACGCCGCCGCCGACCACTCGCCGCCCCGCCGGCGGTCGGTCGGCGTCCTGTCGGCGCGCGGTCGGTGGCCGGCATCCCCCTCCCGGCCCAGGTGACCGGACGTGCCTTCCTGTCGCGTAGTGCCACAACTCTGTTCCTCGAAACGATTTCTGACGTACCGTCATATCCGTTTGAGTCGCACACCAGGCCAACCCGCGCCACGCCACGTCACGCGCCGCCACGCCGCCGCGCCCAGGAGGTCCGCCATGCCCGCCGACCGGCCCGTCCCGCTTGACGAATACCCCATCCACCAGGCGCCGTTGTCGATGAAGCACCTCGTCAGCGGCGACCGCAACGCCTACGACCGCTGCATCTTCCACGTCTTCGACCACGCCGGCCGGGCCGTCCTCATCCTCGGCCTCGGCGTCTATCCCAACGCGGGCGTCATCGACGCCTACGCCACCCTGCGCATCGGGGACGAACTCCTCGCCGTCCGCGCCTCCGACGCCCTCGGCGACGACCGGATGAACCTCTCCGTCGGCCCGCTCCGCATCACCGTCGACGAGCCGCTCAAGCGGATCGGTCTCCACTGCGACGCCGACCCCGCCGACCCCGAGGGCCTCTCGTACGACATCACCTGGACCGCCGAGTTCCCCGCCGTCTGGGAGCCCCACCACGTGCAGCGCCGCGGCGACCGGCTGATGCTGGAAGGCCGCCGCTTCGTCCAGGCCGGCAACGTCACCGGCACCATCCGGGTCAGGGGCGAGGAACTCACCCTGACCCCCGGCGCGTGGACCGGTACCCGCGACCGCAGTTGGGGCGTGCGCCCGATCCCCGGCGAGGACGGCGGCCGGGCGGCGGAGGAACACCGCACCGAGGGCTTCCACTGGCTCTGGATACCCGTCCGCTTCGAGGACCGGTTCCTCATGGTCGTCGTCCAGGAGGACGCCGACGGCCACCGCATCCTCAACGAGGCCGTCCAGGTCTTCCCCGAGGGCGACGACCGCCACGACGTCCAACTCGGCTGGCCGCACACCGACATCCGCTACCGTCCCGGCAGCCGCCACCCCGAGAGCGCCGTCGTCCACCTCACCGACCCGGCCCGCAAGCCACTCGAACTCGGCGTCCGCGTCCTCAACTCCTCCCCCCTCGCCGTCGGCGCCGGCTACCCGCCCGCCGCCGACTGGCAGCACGGCACCTGGCATGGCCGCGCCTGGACCGACCGGCGCGTCTACGACCTCTCCGATCCCACCGCGCACCCCATGGCCGCCTTCGGGGTCACCGACCACTCGGCCCGCTTCACCCTCGACGGCCGGGTCGGACACGGCATCTTCGAGCACGGCAGCTTCGGCCGTCACGACCCGAGCGGCTTCACCGACCACACCTCCGTGGCCCCGTGACCCCGAGCGGACTTCGCGAGAGCCCCGAGGACGACGCTCCATCGGAAAGGAAGGCAGGACCCGCCATGGCAACGGCACCACGTCCCCGCACCTCCACCCGCGAGCCCGAGGAACTCGGCCGCCGCCTCGCCGCCTGGCTCGACGCGACTCTCCCCGGCGCGAAGGTCACCAACATCTCCGTCCCCGGTTCCAACGGCATGTCCAGCGAGACCCTGCTCTTCGACATCGAACACCCCGACACCCCGGAGCGGGCCTGCGCCCTGCGCCTGGCCGCGGACCCGGCCGCGTACACCGTCTTCCCCGTCTACGACCTGCCCCGCCAGTACCGGGTGATGAGCCTGGTCGCCGCGCACACCGACCTGCCCGTGCCGCGCGTGCGCTGGCTGGAGGAGGATCCGGGCCCGCTCGGCGCGCCCTTCCTCGTCATGGCCCGCGCCGAGGGTCGGGTACCGCCCGACGTCATGCCCTACACGTACGACGGCAACTGGCTGCACTCCGCCACCGACGCCGAACGCGCACGACTCCAGGAGGCGAGCGTCTCCCTGCTCGCCCGCCTCCACGACCAGTTCCCCACCGGGGAGGCGCGGTTCCTCCTCCCACCCGGGGAGGGAAGCCCACTGCGCCGCCACGTCGAGGCCCAACGCGCCTACTACGCATGGGTGGTGGCCGGACTGGCCCCCTCACCGCTCCTGGAGCGGGCCTTCGATCGACTGGAGGAACTCTGGCCCGCCGACGAGGGCGACCCCGTCCTCAACTGGGGAGACGCCCGCATCGGCAACGTCGTCTACCAGACCGACGGCTTCGAGCCGGTGGCCGTCCTCGACTGGGAGATGGCCTCGTACGCCCCCCGGGAGGTCGACCTGGGCTGGACCGTCTACCTGCACCGCTTCTTCCAGGACCTGACCGTCGGGTTCGGCCGGCCGGGCCTGCCCGACTTCCTGCGCCGCGAGGACGTGGAACGCCGGTACGCCGAACTCACCGGGCACACCCCGCGGGACATGGAGTTCCACACCCTCTACGCGGCCCTGCGGCACGGGATCGTGATGCTGCGCATCGCCTACCGGCAGGCGCACTTCGGGGAGGTCGAGGTCCCGGCGGACCCGGACGGCCTGATCCTGCACCACGCCACTCTCGACGCCATGGTGCGGGGAACGTACTGGTAGGGCGGGCGGCCCGTCAGGCGGCCTGCGCGTGCTGGCGCATCTGCGGCGGCAGCGGGGCCGTCACGCGCACGGGACGCGAGCCCGGACCGCCGACGTGCGAGAAGGGCTGCGTCCGCCAGTCGAGGCCCTGCGGGAGCGACAGGTGCACGATCGGGTCGAGTTCCTGCACGTCGTGCTGGAATCCGCCCACGGTCGGCAGCGCGTCGGAAGCCGGCCGGCCCGTACCCGCGCACACCGTGAGCCCGAACGGGTTCCACGGGGACAGGCAGAGGGCGTGCTGCGGCAGGTACTCCTCGTCCGCGACGAGGGCGATCGACTGGCCGCAGTCGGGGCAGATCGCGTGGTGGATCTCGAACCCCTCGGCCTCGTCGAGGTAGCCGTCCTCGTCGGAATCGAGCAGTTCCGGAGGCTCCGGTTCGATGCGACCGGCGCGCTTGGCGTTCAGCATGGATGTACTCCCCCTTGAATGGGCCGGGCGGGCAGGTTCTTCGGCCACGGCCACACCAAGCACTTCCCGTCACGCGGCACGAGTAACCACAACCGCCCCCGGTACGCCTCCGTACCCCTGTGGCCTTGGTCACATGCCCGCCGCAGGTGCCACCCAACCCGTGGACACCGCTGTGCCTGGAGCGGCATTGGGCAATAGGTTGAGCGGCTATGAGCGCAATGGAGGAGCTGGACCGCCAGATCGTTGATCTGCTCGTGCGGGACGGGCGAATGAGCTACACGGATCTGGGCAAGGCCACGGGACTGTCCACGTCGGCGGTCCATCAGCGAGTACGCCGCCTGGAGCAGCGCGGGGTGATCCGCGGCTATGCCGCCGTGGTCGACCCCGAGGCCGTCGGGCTGCCCCTGACGGCGTTCATCTCGGTCAAGCCGTTCGACCCCAGCGCGCCGGACGACATCGCCGACCGCCTGGCGGGCGTCCCGGAGATCGAGGCCTGCCACAGCGTGGCCGGAGACGAGAACTACATCCTCAAGGTTCGCGTGGGCACGCCCCTGGAGCTGGAGGACCTGCTGGGCCGACTGCGCGCCCTGGCGCACGTCTCGACCCGCACGACGGTGGTGCTGTCCACCCCGTACGAGTCCCGTCCGCCCCGCGTGTGACGGCTCCCTGATCCGTCCTCCGCACCGCCCGACCGCGGCTCCCCACCCCGGGGGACCCGAGGTCGGGCCCGGCCGGCCAAGGCGGGAGACTGGGTCCCATGACTGACCGCACCGCCTCCGCCGACGCCGCCGGAGCCCCCGTACCCGACCGCACCGTCCTCCTTCGCGGCGGCGAGGTGCACAGCCCCGCCGACCCGTTCGCCACCGCGATGGTCGTCGAGCGCGGGCACGTCGCCTGGGTCGGCTCGGAAGGCGCCGCCGACGCCTTCGCCCAGGGCGTCGACGAGGTCGTCGACCTCGGCGGGGCGCTCGTGACGCCCGCGTTCACCGACGCCCACGTGCACACCACCTCCACCGGTCTCGCCCTCACCGGACTGGACCTCTCCGACGCCCCCACCCTCGCGGACGCCCTGGATCGGGTACGCGCCCACGCGGCCCGTCGTCCCGACGACCGGGTGCTCCTCGGACACGGCTGGGACGCCGCCCGCTGGCCGGAGCGACGCGCCCCGCGCCGCGAGGAGCTGGACCGGGCCACCGGGGGCCGCCCGCTCTACCTCAGCCGCATCGACGTCCACTCGGCCGTGGTCACCACCGCGCTCCTCGACCTGGTCCCCGGGGGCCTCGGCCCGGTCGCCGGCGACGAGCCGTTGACCGCCGACGCCCACCACGCCGTACGCGCGGTCGCCCTCGGCGCCGTCGGCCCGACCCAGCGCGCCGAGGCCCAGCGGGCCGCCCTGGACCGGGCCGCGTCCCTCGGCATCGGCTCCGTGCACGAGTGCGGCGGCCCGGAGATCTCCTCCCCGGAGGACTTCACCGCCCTGCTCGACCTGGCCCGCAGCCACCCCGGCCCGCGCGTCTTCGGCTACTGGGCCGATCGGGACCTCGACCTGGCCAAGCGGCTCGGCGCGGTCGGCGCCGCCGGCGACCTCTTCGTGGACGGCGCCCTCGGCTCCCACACCGCCTGCCTGCACGCCCCGTACACCGACGCCGCGCACACCGGCACCGGCTACCTGGACGCCCGTGACGTCGCCGCGCACGTCGCCGCCTGCACCGAACAGGGCCTCCAGGCCGGTTTCCACGCCATCGGCGACGCCGCCGTGAGCGCCGTCGTCGAAGGCGTCCGGGCCGCCGCCGACACCGTGGGCCTCGCCCGGGTGCGGGCCGCCCGCCACCGGGTCGAGCACGCCGAGATGATGACCCCGGCCACCATCGCCGCCTTCGCGGAACTGGGCCTCACCGCCTCCGTGCAGCCCGCCTTCGACGCCGCCTGGGGCGGCGAGGACGGCATGTACGCCGACCGGCTCGGCGTCGAGCGCGCCCGCACCCTCAACCCGTACGCGGCCCTGCTGAAGGCCGGCGTCCCGCTCGCCTTCGGCTCGGACGCGCCCGTCACCCCGCTCGACCCCTGGGGCACCGTCCGGGCGGCCGCCTTCCACCGGACCC
Source organism: Streptomyces sp. NBC_00513 (assembly GCF_041431415.1). Classification (GTDB taxonomy): domain Bacteria; phylum Actinomycetota; class Actinomycetes; order Streptomycetales; family Streptomycetaceae; genus Streptomyces. The sequence continues at coordinate 1,653,980 of NZ_CP107845.1, read as the reverse complement.
CCGAGCACCGGATCTCCGTACGGGCCGCCTTCGCCGCCCACACCCGCGGCGGTTGGCGGGCCCTCGGTCGGGACGACGCCGGCATCCTCGTCCCCGGTGCCCCGGCCGACTACGCGGTCTGGCGGACCGAGGAACTGGTCGTCCAGGCTCCCGACGACCGGGTCGCCCGTTGGTCCACCGACCCGCGCTCGGGCACCCCGGGGCTGCCCGACCTGACCCCCGGCGGGGATCTGCCGGTGTGCCTGGCGACGGTCGTCGGCGGCCGGGAGGTTTTCGTACGCCCACAGGGGTGATCCGACCGGCCTCGGTTCGGTCCCGGCGGCCGGACCCGGATAGGTTCGGCCGGGTCCACCACAGGACGTCCGTACCGGACGGATCCGTCCGCTCAGCGCACCCGCGCCTCGGGGGCGAGGGAAGGTTTCGCCGGCGGCTGGTGGCCCCAGGTCGGGGCCCGGCGGTCCAGTAGACAACGGTCACGGTGACCCGCAGCCAGCGGGAGCCGGGCCGGCCCGAAGGACCGCCGGCTCCGATCGCTGTTCTAAAATCATCCTGCTGTGACGGGACGTACGAGGCCGGCCGGACGAGAAACACGCAAGGGGACCCAGTGAGCGATGGCGGACAGCGGACCTACGGGCCGCTCGGCACCACCCTGGTGATCATTCCGACGTACAACGAGGCCGAGAACATCGGCCCGATCGTCGGCCGGGTCCGGGCCGCCGTCCCCGCAGCGCACGTCCTGGTCGCCGACGACAACAGCCCCGACGGGACCGGCAAGCTCGCCGACGAGCTGGCCTGCGCCGACGAGCAGGTCCACGTGCTGCACCGCAAGGGCAAGGAAGGCCTCGGCGCCGCCTACCTGGCCGGCTTCGCCTGGGGCCTGGAGCACGGCTACGGGGTCCTCGTGGAGATGGACGCCGACGGCTCCCACCGACCCGAGGAACTGCCCCGGCTGCTCACCGCCCTCGGCAACGCCGACCTGGTCCTGGGATCCCGCTGGGTGCCGGGCGGCCGCGTCGTCAACTGGCCCAAGAGCCGCGAGATGCTCTCCCGCGGCGGTTCCACGTACTCCCGACTGCTCCTGGACGTGCCGATCCGGGACGTGACCGGCGGGTACCGCGCCTTCCGCAGCGAGACGCTGGAGGGCCTGGGCCTGGAGGAGGTGGCCTCCGCCGGCTACTGCTTCCAGGTGGACCTGGCCCGCCGCGCCATCCGCCAGGGCTTCAGGGTCGTCGAGGTGCCCATCACGTTCGTCGAGCGAGAGTTCGGCGACAGCAAGATGAGCAAGGACATCGTGGTGGAGGCCCTGTGGCGGGTCACCCAGTGGGGCATCAAGGCCCGGGCGGCGAAGCTGACCGGCCGGCCCCCGTACTGAGACCCGGCTCCCGGACGCCCCCTAAGGGATGTCCGGTACCTCCGACTGAGGTCGCTTTTACACCGCCCCAGGCACACTGGTGACATGACGACCGGCATTTCGACGGCCCCACGACGGCGCTCGCCCGCCCGCACTCTGCTTCCCCTGGCGGTCGCCGCCTGGCTGATCCTGGAGATCTGGCTGCTCAGCCTGGTCGCCGGCGCGGCCGGCGGGTTGACCGTCGCCCTGTTGATCGCGGGCGGGATCCTGCTCGGCGCCGTGGTCATCAAGCGCGCCGGGCGACGGGCCTTCAAGAACCTCACCGACTCCTTCCAGCGGGCGCAGCAGGGCCAAGGGCCCGAGCAGGCCGGGCAGCGGCCCGGCCAGGGCAACGGCCTGATCATGCTCGCGGGCGTGTTCCTGATGCTGCCGGGCCTGATCTCCGACGTGGCCGGACTGCTCCTGCTGCTCCCGCCCGTCCGGGCCCTGATCAGCCGCCGTGCCACACGCTCCCTGGAGCGCAGGATGGCCGCGGCGCCCGCCGGCACCTTCGGCGACGCCTTCCAGCAGGCCCGGATCCATCAGCCCGACGGCAAGGTCGTCCAGGGCGAGGTCATCCGCGAGGACCGGCCGGCGCCCGGACCGGGCCAGGCCGGCCCGGACACCGGTCACCGGCCGCCGCTGACCCCCTGAAGCGCCGATCTCCGGGCCGGTCGGCTCCGGAGCCGGACAAGCCGAGGGCCCCCGCCACGGATGTGGCGGGGGCCCTCGGCTTCGTTCTCAGTCCGGTTGTCAGGCGGACTTGCGGCTGTCCCGCGGATGCACGGCAATGTTCATGGCGCCGGAACGAAGGACCGCGAGCCTCTCGGCAAGCACTTCCTCCAGCTCCTCGCGGGTGCGTCGCTCCATGAGCATGTCCCAGTGCGTTCGCGCAGGCTTGCCCTTCTTCTCTTCGGGCCCGTCCCCGTCCACCAGGAGTGCCATGGCGCCGCACGCCTTGCACTCCCACTCCGGCGGAATTTCTGCCTCAACCGAGAACGGCATCTCAAATCGATGTCCGTTCTGGCATGCGTACTCCACCGCCTGGCGCGGGGCCAGATCGATGCCGCGGTCCGTCTCGTAGCTGGTAACCACGAGCCGCGTACCGCGGAGAGCTCGCTCACTCATGAATCGTGCCTCCCGGGCTTGTCGCCCACAGGACAGGTGTCGCTGTCGTCGTCATCCGGTCAACGTCCGGTCGGCGGTATAGATTCCCGCTCCGGGTCATGCGTCGCCCGTCGTACCGCCCCTTGTTGTACCCACCAGTGCCCGTTTTGTCACATCTGGCAGCAGATGTCACCCAACGTCCGCTCTTCTTGAGCGCGCAGTAACGGTCCGCCTGGCAGGCCAAAGGCGTACACTACCGGCCCTTAGCTTGAACGTCGAAATTCGTTCCGAATTCGTTTCTCGGACCCGCTCTCAGATCCTCTCGGGAACAGGATTGCCCGCCGCCTCCACCGCGCGCCGCACCGGCACCCTCGCGAGCAGCACGAAACCCAGTGCGAAGAACACCACCAACGAGATGATCGCGTCCCGATAACTGCCCGTGACCTGGTACGTCAGTCCGAAGACCAGCGGTCCGATCCAGCTCAGCCCCCGGTCGCTCATCTCGTAGGCGGAGAAGTACTCGGCCTCCTTGCCCGCCGGGACCAGGTGCGAGAACAGCGAACGCGACAGCGCCTGGCTGCCGCCGAGCACGAGCCCGATCATCGCCGCCAGCACGAAGAACCACACCGGTGTCCGGGCCGGCAGGAAGTACCCGGCGGCCAGGGTCACCGTCCACCCGGCCAGCGAACCGAGGATCGTCCGCTTGGCGCCGTACACGCGGGCCAGCCGGCCCATGCCCAGCGCGCCCGCCACCGCCAGGACCTGGACCAGCAGCACCGCCACGATCAGGGTGGACTGCTCCAGCTCCAGTTCCTCCGACCCGTAGACCGAGGCCTGGGAGATCACCGTCTGCACGCCGTCGTTGTAGATCAGGTAGGCCAGCAGGAACGACAGCGTCAGCGGATGGCGCCGCATGTCCTTCAAGGTGGCCACCAACTGCCGCCAACCGCTGACCGGCGCACCCGCACCCGCCTCCCGGGCCGGCCCCCGGTCACGCAGCCGACGCAGCGGAATGATCGCGAAGGCGCCCCACCACAGGCCGGCGGACGCCAGACAGATGCGCACCGCCGCGCCCTCGGACAGCCCGAAGGAGTCGTGGCCCTGGTAGAGCACCAGGTTCATGACGAGCACGAGGGCGCCCGAGGTGTAGCCGAAGGCCCAACCCCGCGAGGAGACGGTGTCCCGCTCGTCCGGAGTGGCGATCTGCGGCAGGAAGGCGTTGTACAACACCATCGAGACCGCCAGCGAGGCGTTCGCCACGACGAGCAGGAACCCGCCGAGCAGATAGCGGTCACCGTCGAGGAAGAACATCCCGGTCGTCGCCGCCGCGCCCGTGTACGCCGCCACCGCCAGCAGCGGCTTCCTGCGTCCGCTGCGGTCCGCGACGGCCCCGGCCAGCGGCATGATCAGCACGGCCAGCAGCACCGACGCGGAGACCGCGTACGCGAAGAAGGAACCGGCCCGGATCGGGATGCCGAGCGGGTGCACATAGCCCTCGACGTCCGCCGCCGCCCTGGTCACCGACGTCAGGTAGGGCCCGAGGAACACCGTGAGCACGCTGGTCGAGTAGACCGAGCAGGCGAAGTCGTAGAAGTACCAGCCGTGCTGTTCGCGTTTGCGGGCCGCGGCGCCGGCTCTGCCGTCCTCCGTTCCCGGTTCCGCTTCCTCCGGTGGAGATATGTCTCGCGCGCTCACTCCGGTGCCCCCTCGCTGTACGTGCCGCCTCGGCCGCCGCGGCCCGCGCGGAGCCCGAAAGAGCCGTCAGGCCCAGGCTCCGCGCCGGTCCAGCACCGTGCGCAAGATGTCGATCCGGTCGGTCATGATGCCATCGACTCCCATGTCGAGAAGAGAGTCCATGCGTTCCGGTTCGTTCACGGTCCACACGTGCACCTGCAGTCCCCGCTCGTGCGCCGTCCGGACGAACCGCCGATCGACCACCCGGACGCCGGCCTGCGTCTCCGGAACCTGCGCCGCCACCGCCCCCGCGCGCAGCGCCGCCGGGATCGCGAACGACCGCAACCGCAGCCCCACCACGCCGCGCACCCCGTACGAGGTCGCCAGTCGGGGGCCGGCGATCTTCTGGGCCCGGGCCACCCGGCTCTCCGAGAAGGAGCCCACGCAGACCCGGTCCCAGACCCGGGCCCGCGCGATCAGGTTCACCAACGGGTACAGGGCGCTCTCCGCCTTCACGTCGACGTTCCAGCGGGCCTCCGGGAACTCCTCCAGGAGGTCCTCGAACAGGGCCAGGGGCTCGGTGCCCGCCACCCGGGCCTCCCGGATCCGCTTCCACGGCAGTTCGGCGATCCGCCCCCGACCGTCGGTGACCCGGTCCAGGGTGGAGTCGTGGAAGGCGACCAGCTTCCCGTCGACCGTGGCGTGCACATCGGTCTCGAAGTAGCGGTAACCCGCGTCGGCCGCCCGGTGGAAGGCGGCGGCGGTGTTCTCCAGCCCGTCCGCGGCCCCTCCCCGGTGCGCGAAGGGGATGGGAGCCGGGTGGTCCAGATACGGGTGCCGAAGGCGTACGTGCGTCACGGCGGCAGTATGCCCCCTGCCGCCGGTGGGACGGGAGCGTCCGGATGGCCGCGGGGTGAACGCGCCCGCGACGAGGCGGGGGCGCTCCGGTGGCCCCTCCCCGCCCCCTCCGTGGAGCGTCTCCGGAGCCCCCTGGTCGGAGTGGACCGCCCCGTGACACCCTGGATCGCGCGGAACCAATCCAATACCGGTCGCCCCTCGGGGTCGGACGGGGCCAATTCGACGAAGGTGGACCGGACAGCATGGCTCAGTGGACCTCGGCGGTCGGCGCCGCCCAGCTCGCCCGCCTCATCACCTCACAGCAGGGGCGCTCCGCCACGTCCGGCACGCGTAAACCGCCCGCCTACCGCAGCCTCGCCGACGGCATCCGCCTCCTCGTCCTCGAAGGGCGCGTCCCCGTCGCCGCCCGGCTGCCCGCCGAACGGGAGCTGGCCGTCGCGCTCACCGTCAGCCGCACCACCGTCGCCGCCGCCTACGAGGCGCTGCGCGGCGAAGGGTTCCTGGAATCCCGCCGGGGCGCGGGCAGCTGGACCGCCGTGCCCGCCGGGAACCCGCTTCCCGCCCGGGGCCTGGAACCCCTGCCGCCCGAGTCCCTCGGCTCGATGATCGACCTCGGCTGCGCCGCCCTGCCGGCCCCCGAGCCCTGGCTCACCAAGGCCGTCCAGGGAGCCCTGGAGGAACTGCCGCCGTACGCGCACACCCACGGCGACTACCCCGCCGGCCTGCCCGCCCTGCGCAGGATGCTCGCCGACCGCTACACCGAGCGCGGCATCCCCACGATGCCCGAACAGATCATGGTGACCACCGGTGCCATGGGCGCCATCGACGCCATCTGCAGCCTCTTCGCGGGGCGCGGCGAGCGCATCGCCGTCGAATCCCCGTCCTACGCCAACATCCTCCAGCTCATGCGCGCCGCCGGGGTGCGCCTCGTGCCCGTCGCCATGGCCGCCGGGCTGAGCGGCTGGGACATGGACGTCTGGCGGCAGGTGCTGCGCGACTCCGCCCCGCGGCTCGCCTACGTGGTCGCCGACTTCCACAACCCCACCGGCGCCCTCGCCTCGGACGAGCAGCGCCGCGCGATGGTGGAGGCGGCCCGTTCGGCCGGCACCGTGCTCGTCGCCGACGAGACCATGGCCGAACTCCGGCTGGACCCGGACGTGGAGATGCCCCGTCCGGTCTGCTCCTTCGACCCCGCCGGCTCCACGGTCGTCACCGTCGGTTCCGCCAGCAAGGCCTTCTGGGCCGGCATGCGGATCGGCTGGGTCCGCGCGGCCCCCGACGTCATCCGCAGCCTGGTCGCGGCCCGCGCGTACGCCGACCTCGGCACACCCGTGCTCGAACAGCTCGCGGTGAACTGGCTGATGCGGACCGGAGGCTGGGAGGAGGCCGTGGAGATTCGCCGCGACCAGGCCCGGGAGAACCGCGACGCGCTCGTCGCCGCGGTGCGCCGGGAACTGCCCGACTGGGAGTTCCAGGTGCCCCGGGGCGGCCTCACCCTGTGGGCCCGCGCGGGTGGACTGTCCGGGTCCCGGCTGGCCGAGGTGGGGGAGCGGGTCGGCGTACGGGTCCCCTCGGGCCCCCGGTTCGGCGTGGACGGGGCCTTCGAGGGTTACGTCCGGCTTCCGTTCACGGTCGGCGGCCCGGTCGCCGAGGAGGCCGCCTCGCGCCTCGCGGCGGCGGCCCGGCTGGTCGGTACGGGCGCCGGCGGCAGCGGGGCGGAACCCCCGCGCACGTTCGTCGCGTAGGCCCGTCGTCCAAGTGGCACCGGACCCGGCCCTGTCGGCGAGGCGCCCCCACGGCCCGGCAAGATCCGAAAGAGACGGCTTACGGCCCGACCGGCCACGGGCCGCGGGCGGGCGGTGTCTCCGCCGGCACCTCCGTGATCTCCCGCCCCTCGATCGAGGGGCCCTGGGCCTGGGCCGGGGGTTGGACGATGTGCAGCGGCGTCGCCGGCGTGCCGTGCTCCGCGACCGCCGTCGGCCGGGCCTGTCGCTCCGGCAGCAGCTCCCGTACCGCCTGACGGTGCGCGGGATGCGCGGCGTCGTCGTACGGGTCCGGGGTCGCGGGCACCTGTACCCGGTGCACGGGGCCCGTGCCGAGCCGCGCGTAGCCGCGCCCGGGCGGCACCATCGCCGTCGGGGTGGTGTGCGGGGGCAGGCCGAGCACGTCGGCGATCTGCTGGACGGAGGCGGAGCCGAGCACGACGCGGGCCCGGGTGTGCTGCCACACGGCGTCATCGAGCAGTTCCAGGTGCTCGAACTGTTCCGCGACCACCACCGTGACGTGTGCGGCCCGACCGTGGCGCAACGGCACCTGGAGCCGCGCGAGGGGGTCGGGCCGCCCCTCGGCCGCCGCGAGGTGGGTGAGCACGCTGGGGCGGTCGAGCAGGATCCACAGGGGGCGTCGGGTGTCCTCGGGCAGGGGCCGGCCCGCCTCGCGGGCCCGGTGGGTGGCGACGAGCCGTCGCTCGGTCTCGTGCGCGGCCCACTCCAGGGTGGCCGGGGCCCCCGTGGGGCCGCACTCGACGGCCAGCACGCCCGCGCGGCCGGAGAGGCAGGAGTACTCGCCGCTGCCGCCGCCCTCGACGATCAGCACGTCGCCGTCGTGGTGGAGTGCCTGAAGGGCGATGGAGCGCAGCAGGGTGGACGTCCCGCTGCCGGGTTGGCCGACGGCCAGCAGGTGCGGTTCGGTGGAGCGGGGCCCGGTGCGCCAGATCACCGGGGGCACGTCCCGGGTCTGTTCCCCCTCCGCTACGGGCAGGGTGCGCTGTACGCCGCCCGCGTCGGTGAGCCCGAGGACGGTCTCGCCGGGGGAGGTGACGAACCGTTGGGCGGCGATGCCCGTCGGCAGCGCCTCCAGCACGCTCAGGTCGAGTTGGTTGGCCTCCTCGTCCCAGTCGAAGCGGTACTCCCGTCCGCGCCCGGACTTGGAGTGCAGCAGGGCCTCGATGCGGGCCCGGGGGGCGAGCTCGCCGTCGGCGAAGTAGGCCGGGTAGCGGATGCGGAGCCGGGTGACGCGGCCCGCGTCGTCGAAGACGTGGCCGCTGAAGGCCCGGTCCCATTCCCCGCCGTGGGCGAAGAGCGGGTTCGGGTCCTCGGGGATGGAGAAGTACGGCACGAGGGCCTCGTAGAGGGAGGCGAGCCGCTCCGTCTCGGCGTCGCTGGGGCCGGTCTTCACCGGGGTGCGGTCGCGTCCGTGCCAGCCCGCCGCCGCCATCAGGGTCACGAGGGCGATCAGGGGGCCGTACGGGACGAGCGCGACGACGAGGACGCAGGCGGCGCCCAGGAACAGCCCGGGACCACGCTTGTCCTTGGGGGTGTCGGACCATTTGCGTCGCCCGGCGGAGGCCAGGACGCGCAGGCCGCGCCCGATGACGAGGAGCGGATGGAGGACGTCCGTGGCGCTGTCGGCGGCCGTGCGGGCGAAGTCGCGGCCCCGGGACAGCGACACGGTGCCGCTGCTGAGGATGCGGGGGAGTGGGCGCCTGGCCACGGGCGTCTCCTGGAGTCGGGGTGGTGGCGGACGGTGCGGTCGGGGGCCTGGGGCATGTCGTCGAAGTCCCGCCTGCCGGCGGCCGGCAGGCGCGCTTCGACGACGTTCCCTAGAGCTTGATCCCGCCGAGAAGGCTCGCGAGGCTCGCCGTACTCGCCGTGATGCTGGGTGCGATGGCGGAGCCGGCGAGGAAGAAGCCGAAGAGCGCGCACACGAACGCGTGCGACAGCTTCATCCCGTCCTTCTTGAAGAAGAGGAAGCAGATGATTCCGAGCAGGACGACACCTGAGATGGACAGGACCATGAGAAGTTCTCCTGGTGGGTGAGGACGGTCACCATCAGTCCTTCCAGGCTCACAGCAAGTATCAATGCGACAAAAGGTGCATACGGGTGAATCCTGTAATTTTTCACTTGACTGGACCCGCCCGACTGGCGCGCCGGGCGATCAGGGGGGCGGGATGATCCTCGCCTCGGACCGCACCCGCCATGTTCCGGATCGGGCGCTACTCTGACGCTTCACCCGCACGGACGCGGCACCGTGCGCCCCCCAGCCCGCCGGCCTGGGGAAACGGGTGCCGTGACGGCGAAGCGAAAGGCGGTACGAACGATGAGCGAGCACACCCCGGAAGGCGCCGGCCCGCAGGGCGTTCCCGACGAGGACGTCATCGAACTGGCCACCAAGATCTTCGACCTCGCCCGTCAGGGTGACGCCGAGACGCTGGCCGCGTACCTCGACGCCGGGGTCCCGGCGAACCTCACCAACGACCGCGGCGACACCCTCGTCATGCTCGCCGCCTACCACGGCCACGCCGAGGCCGTCACGGCCCTGCTCACCCGCGGCGCCGAGGCCGATCGCGCCAACGACCGGGGCCAGACCCCGCTCGCCGGCGCCGTCTTCAAGGGCGAGGAGGCCGTCATCCGCGCGCTGCTCGCCGGCGGAGCCGACCCCGAGGCCGGAACCCCCTCCGCCGTGGACACGGCGCGCATGTTCGCCAAGGCCGATCTGCTGGAACTGTTCGGAGCCAAGTAGTCCGGTTTTGGCCGTGACCTGGCAAGGTCTGACCGGCCCCGGACCTCACGGGTTGGTCACGGCGGCCGTAAATGTGGTCGCGGTGCACAAACCGACTGGGTCATCATGGCGTCGGATTCGATTCGCGAACTTGACGGACGGGCAGGAGCGGGCTGGACACAAGAGGTGTCCATACCCTCCCTGCCGAACCGGCCGCCACGGTCGCGAAGCACCGACGAGAGTGAGAAGGCAATGGTCTACATCGAGCGGAACATGACGGCGAACGTCCTCACATGCTGTTACGCGGCCCTGTGAATCCCGATTCCCGGTTGCGTCCCCAGCTTGATTTGAGGCCATTCCCATGTTCGAACCAGTCATAGCGCCAAGCGGCACCCTGCTCGGGCTCCTCCAGAGGGGCCGCGGCGACGGCACGCTGCACGCACTCGCGGCGCCCCGGGCGGAGGCCCTGGAGGCCCTCGACCAGTGCGTGATCAGCGATCCGCGCCAGGACTGGCAGGTCGAGAACCGCTCGCTCTACTACGCCCGGCTCTACCTCGATCTCGACGGCCCCCTCGGCGCCATCGAGAGCCACCTCTTCAGCGCCGACGACCTCCTCGACGAGGAGGACCACCGCACGGGGCTCGCCCTGTCCGTCCTCGGCCACCTCGCCTCGTACGGCCGTGACGACGCGCTCATGCTGCTGCGCCGCTACGCCGCCTCCGGCGCGAACTGGGCCTGGGCCCTCGACGAGCTCGCCCTGCGCGACGACGACGAGGGACTGCGCTCCCTCGCCGGGCCCGTCGTCGCCCGCTTCCCCGTCACCGCCGAGGGTGAGGCGCGGCTGGCCGCCGCCATCCGCGACGCCTACGAACCCCGGCCCTGGTGCCTGTGGGAGGAGTCCGCCCCCCACGGGGAGCGACTGCGCGCCGCCCGCCGACAGGGCTCCTTCGACCGTTGGCAGCGCCAGCTCACCCCCAAGGGACCCCAGCCCGGCTGGGGAGTCCAGGCCGTCTTCGACTGGGCCGCCGACGGACTGAGCCGCGGCACCCCGCTGCACGTCCCCGCGGCCCGCTGCCTGGCCGCCGTGGCCGCTCCCGAGGACCGCTCCGCGATCCTCGCCGCCGCGGCCGGCGCCTCGGGCGAGGCCGCCCGGGCCACCGCCCTGCACCACCTGGTCCTCGCCGAACCGGAGAACCCGGCCGTCCTGGACCTCATCGAAGCCGCCGGGGACGAGCCCGCCGTGGCCGCCTACGAACGCATGTGCGGCCCCGGAGCCGTGGAACGGGCCCGCCGCTGGGTCCACCGCCCCGACGCCCTCGGAGCGGCCGCCGCGACCCTTCTCGCGGCCCGCGGCGGAGCCGAGGACGCCGGGCTCGTCCTGGGCGCCCTGCGCTCCACGGTGCGCGGCTCGGGACCGGACACCCGGCACCTGTTCGCCCTCGTCGACGGGGCCGGCCGCCTCGCCATCGGCTGCGCGGCGCCCGTACTGCGCCACGTCTACCGGGAAACCGCCTCTTCCCACCTGCGCGGCCGGGTCGCCCGGGCCCTGGCCCAGACCGATCCGTCGTTCGCGGCCGGCTTCGCGGTGGAATGCCTGTGGGACTGCGAGGAGACCACCCGCGAGGTGGCCGCCCACCACGCCGAGACGGCCGACGCCCGCGTCGCCCCCCGGCTGCGCCGCCTGGCGGCGGACCCGGCGGAGGAGGAGGACGTGCAGTCGGCGGTGCGCAGTCGCATCGCACCGGAGTCGACGGTGTAGGCCGTCCCTTCCGGACCCCGCCGGACCCTTTTTCCGGACCCTGGCGGGCCATGGCGGGCGGCTCGCCAAGCCGCCCGCACCCCGGGGACACCCCGGGCGCCTCACAGACCCCGCACGAAGCGGACCGTCACCCCCGGCCGGGCCTGCGCCGCCGCGTCCAGGGCGGGGCCCGCGGGAACCACGCCCACCACGGGATAGCCGCCCGTGACCGGGTGATCGGCCAGGAAGACGACGGGGAGCCCGTCCGGCGGGACCTGGACCGCGCCCAGGACCATCCCCTCGCTCGGCAGCTCCCCGACCCGGCGCCGGACCAGCGCCGGACCCCCCTCCGTGCGCAGCCCGATCCGGTTGGACATCGCCGAGACCCGGTACGGGGCCCGGAGCAGCCGGGCCACCGACTCCGCCTCGAACCAGTCGGCCCTCGGCCCCGGCCCCAGCGGCAGCACCAGCTCCGTCGGCGGCCCCGGCACCCCCAGGGCGTCGACCCCGCGCACCGGGTCCCGGCCCGGCGGCCCCACCGGCAGCAGTACGCCCGCCGACAGCACCGGCGGCCCCAGGCCCGACAGCAGGTCCGTGGCCCGGCTCCCCAGCACCGGGGGCACGGCGAACCCGCCCCGCACCGCGACGTAGCCGCGCAGCCCCGACTCCGCCGCCCCCACCTCCAGCTCCGCCCCCGCCCGCAGCGCGACCGGCGCCCCCCAGGCCACCGGGCGGCCCGAGACCCGTACCGCGCAGGGCGCCCCCGTGACCGCCACCGTGACCGGGCCCGACGCCCGCAGCGCGACCCCGTCGAGGGTGGTCTCCAGCGTCGCCGCGCCCGGGGCGTTGCCCAGCAGCCGGTTGGCCAGGGTGTGCGCCCCGACGTCCAGCGCACCCGAACGGGGGACGCCCAGGTGTGCGTACCCCGGCCGGCCGAGGTCCTGGACGGTGGTCAGCGCACCCGCCCGCACCACCAGCAGCCCGCTCACGACCCCGCCTCCTCGAACCGCACCCGCACCCCCGGCGCGAACAGCGCCGCCGGCTCCCGCCCCGGGTCCCACAACACGGCCCCGGTGGTTCCGATCAACTGCCAGCCGCCGGGGGAGGAGCGCGGGTAGACCCCCGCGTAGGCGCCCGCCAGGGCCAGCGAGCCCGCCGGCACGGCCGTACGCGGCGTGGCCCGTCGGGGCAGGTGGAGGCGCTCGGGGAGCCCGGTCAGGTAGCCGAAACCGGGCGCGAACCCGCAGAACGCCACGCGGAACTCGACCGACCCCACGATCCCCGGCACCTCCCCGGGCCCCACCCCCCACAGCCGCGCGACCTCCGCCAGGTCCGGCCCGTCGTAGCGGACCGCGACGCTGATCAGCGGCCCCTCGCTCCCGGCGAGCGGCGGCACCTCCCACCCGGCGATCCGGGCCGCCAGCGCGGCGGGCTCCGCCACCCCGTCCAGCAGCACGGTCCGCGCGGCCGGCACGATCTCCCGTACGCCGCCCAGTTCCGCGCGCCGCCGCAGCAGTTCGGCGTGGAGCGCGGCCACCTCCTGCGCCGAGTCCGCCTCCAGCAGCAGGGCCCGGTCGCCCACCGCGAGCGCCCTCACGCGAAGGCCTCCACCCGTACCCCGGCCGCGCCCAGGGCCCGACGCACCCGCAGGGCGAGGTCCGCCGCCCCCGGGGTGTCCCCGTGCAGGCACAGCGAACGCGCGGGCACGGCCACCGGGGAGCCGTCGATCGCGGTCGCGGACCGCTCGGCGGCCATCCGCACGGCGCGGGCGACCACCGCGTCCGGGTCGTGCACCACCGCCCCCGGCTCCCCGCGCGGCACCAGCGTCCCCTCCGCCGTGTACGCCCGGTCCGCGAACGCCTCCGGCACGGCCGTCAACCCCGCTTCCTCGGCGGCGGACAGGAGCAGCGACCCGGGCAGCCCCAGGACCGGCAGCCCGCCCGTACCGGCGGCCATCCGCACGCCCGCGACGACCGCCCCGGCCTGCCCCGCGTCGCGCACGGTGCGGTTGTACAGGGCGCCGTGCGGCTTCACGTACGACACCCGGGAACCGGCCGCCCGCGCGAACACCTCCAGCGCCCCGATCTGGTACGCCACCTCGTCCGCCAGTTCGCCCGCCGGCACGTCCATCGCCCGCCGTCCGAAACCGGCGAGGTCCCGGTAGGAGACCTGCGCCCCGATCCGCACCCCCCGCTCGGCGGCCAGCTCGCACACGCGACGCATGATGGACGGATCCCCGGCGTGGAAACCACAGGCCACGTTGGCGCTCGTGACGACGGACAACAGCGCCTCGTCGTCGGTCAGCGTCCAGCGACCGAATCCCTCGCCGAGGTCGGCGTTGAGGTCGATCACGGGCGGGTGCGCGGGCGTGGCCATCGGTGTGATCATGGAAGCCATGCGGTGAGCGTAGAACAGCGCCCGTTCCGAACGACCGGGGACGATCCGGCCGAACCATGCCGTTTGGGATGTTGTCCGTGTCAGCGCCTAGTCTTTCCGTCGTGACTCTCCCTGCCCCGGCGAAGACCCTTCCGTCCCCGGCGCCGGGCCCGGCCGCCGACGAGGGCCTGGCCCGGCGGCTGCGCGCCCTCGCCTGCACCGCCCCGCTCCACGACCTCGACGTGCGCAAGGCCAATCTGGCCGGCGAGTACGGGGTCTACGCGATGGCCGAGGTCGCCCTGTCCGCGATCGACCTGGTCACGCTCAACATGGACTTCGACACCGGCGCGGACCACGAGCAGATAGTGGCCAGGCTGCTGCCGCGCGTCGCGGCACAGGCGCCCGCCCGGCCGGTCGCCGAACACGAGCGGGTGGCCCGCTGGGTCCTGGAGAACCTGATCAACGTCGGCAGCGTCGACCGGGGCTTCCGCGCGATGTACGGCACCTTCGGCCCGGACGGCGTGTACGTCCGCCGCGACTACGACTTCAAGCTGATCGAAGAGGTCCCCGGCCACGGCGGGGTCGTCTACCTGCGCACCACCGACGAGGCCGTCAACGTCCTCGTCGGAGCCCTCGACACCGACGTCACGAGCGCCCAGATCGCCGCCGAGGTCAAGCTGGAGGTGCTGATCAGCCGGGGCCGCCTCGCGGACGCCCAACTGGCCGCCGAACAGGCGCGCTACCGGACCGTCCAGTACGCCGAGACGCTGCGCCGCACCCTGGACGCCACGCGCCGCAACGTACGCGCCGTGGACTGGCTGGAGGCCGTCCCCGACATGATCGCCGAAGCGCTGGACCACGTCGCCGACCGCTACCGGCACGAGAACGCGATCCTGACCAACATCCGCAAGGCACGGGACGAGGCCGAGGACCCCGACAACAAGCGGCGCGCCGCCGAACTCGTCGACATCGTCAAGGACTGCATCCGCCGCCACACCCAGCTCCAGTCCCGGCTGCTCGACGCCGGTCCGCTCTTCCGCGCCGAACAGGACCGCCAGGCCTTCGCCGCCCCCGCGCCGCGCACCGGCATCGACCTGTACGGACAACTCGTCTCCCCGGTCCTGCCGCTGCCGCTGGAGCAGGCGACACGGGTCACCGACGCCTTCTTCGCGGCGGGCACGGGACTGCGCACCCCCGTCTCGGTCCGGATGGCGGACCTGGTCGAGATCCTGCTGACCCCGCCCCAGGAACGCGAACACCTCGGCGTGGAGATGCCCGAACCGGACCTCATCGCCACCCCCGACGACAGCCGGTTCAGCGACGAGCAGCTCGCCGCCGCCATGAAGCTGCTGGACCTGCCGCACGACGCCCCGCGCCGGCTCTCCGGCCTGCTCGCCGAGGCTCGTCGAAAGGACCCCGACCTGCCGTACCTGGTGGCACTGCTGGCCGTCCACGCGGCGAGCCCCGCCGTGGGCACGGCCTACCGCCAGGGTGAGGAACGACTCCTGTTCGCCGTGGACGACGGCGCCGAGCTCGACGACCCGGAGTTCGGCGGCGCCGACCTGATCGTCGGCACCGCGCTCCTCGACTCCGCGGCGATGACCGCGGACCGCACGGAGGCGGCGTGAGCACCGCCCGCGTCACCGCTGTCACCGCTGTCGGCGCGACCACCACCGGTGCGACCACCGCCCCGGCGCCGACCGAACGCCGCGCGGACACCCCGACGCGCTCGTCGCCCGGACTCCCGCGGCCCCGGCGGCGCCCCGCCGCCGACCCGGCCCGCGCCCCCCGAGACCACCACCCGTACCGCATTGCCGAGGAGCCGCACCCGTGAGCGAGACCCACGCCGAGCACCCCGCGTGGAGCGAGCCCGACGCGGCATCGGCTCCGACCGGGACCACCCACCCCGTGACCCCGGCGGACGCCGCCGACGCGGCGCGCCTCGTCGCGTTCGGACTCCAGCCCAAGCTGCTGCCCGCCCGCGACGCCGAGTACGCCGAACTGCTGCGCCGCTACCGCGAGGAACCCGCCTTCGGCCGCCTCGCCGACGCCGTCGCCACCGGCCTCGGCCTGATCGTGCTGGAGGTCTCGCCCCGCGCCGGCATGGCCGTGGCCGCCGGCGAGGATTCCGTCTTCGCCGTCCGGATGGGTGACTACGCCCGCCGCACCACCGCCGACGGCGGCGACCGCTTCCTGCACGGCCTCGCCCACCTGGCCGTCGCCGCCCTCGCCTTCCCGCGCCCCGAGGACCTCGCCGACGACGGCTACATCGGCCGGATCACCGTCAACGGCGTCGACGCCTTCGTCCGGCAGACCTGCCGCCGCCTCGAAGAGCGCGCCGACGAACTCGGCGAGAACACCGACCCCGCCTCCGACGCCCCCGGCCTGGAGGCCGGCTGGCGGGTCTACGCCCGCCGCTCCGCCACCGGCGCCACCAAGGACGCCCGACGGCTCGCCGGCTCCACCACGGGCATCGTCGGCAAGGCCGCCGCCTTCCTCACCGAATCCGGCTTCCTCCAGCGCACCGGCGACGACGCCGGAGGCACCTACCGCACCACCCCCCGCTACCAGCTCCAGGTCCGCGACATGGCGGGCAGCGCGGCCATGGCCGAACTGCTGGAACTCGGCGTGGTCCCCGTCAGCGACGGCTCCGCCACCCTGTTGCCGCCGCCCGAGGGCGACGACCTGGAACTCGCCGCCGACGCCGGGCTCCCCTTCCACGCCTGAGCGAGCCCCGCGCCACCTGTCCTCCGTACGACCCACGAGAGACCACGAGAGTCCGCCGCCATGTACGAGCTGTCCCGGATCCGCCTCTACTCCATCGGGCCCGCCGGCGCGCGCTACGCCGACACCGTGCTCGACCTGCGCGGAGTCGGCGAACCGGTGCCCCACCCGGCGCCCGCCCAGGCGGAGTTCTTCGAGGACGAGCCCACCGGCCCGCCCCGGCGCCCGGCGCCCGCGGGCGTGCTCTTCCTGGAGAACGGCGGCGGCAAGTCCGTCCTCCTCAAACTGATCTTCTCGGTGATGCTGCCCGGCCACCGCAACACCCTCGGCGGCGCCAGCTCGGGCGTCCTGCGCAAGTTCCTGCTCGCCGACGACTGCGGCCACGTCGCCCTGGAATGGCAGCACACCCAGACCGGCGAGTGCGTGGTCGTCGGCAAGGTCAGCGAATGGCGGGGCCGGCAGGTCTCCAACGACCCCCGCAAGTTCGCCGAGGCCTGGTACTCCTTCCGCCCCGGACCGGGACTCGGCCTCGACAACCTCCCCGTCGCCGAGGCCACCGCCGTCCGACCGCCCGTCGAGGGCGCGTCCGGCGCACAGGGCCGCCGCCGCACGATGAAGGGCTTCCGCGACGCCCTCACCGACGCCGGCAAGGCGTACCCGCACCTGGAGGTGTACTGGGAGGAGATCCACGACCGCTGGAACGAACACCTCACGGAGGTCGGCCTCGACCCCGAACTGTTCCGCTACCAGCGCGAGATGAACGCCGACGAGGGCGAGGCCGCCGGCCTCTTCGCCGTCAAGAAGGACTCCGACTTCACCGACCTGCTGCTGCGCGCCGTCACCGACACCCGCGACACCGACGGACTGGCCGACCTCGTCCACGGCTTCGGCAACAAACTCGGCCGCCGCGCCGAACTCATGGCCGAACGCGACTTCACCGCCGGCTCGGTCGACCTCCTGCACCGCATCGTCGAAGCCGCCGAGACCCGCTCCCGGCTGCGCGACGTCCACGCCGGCGCCGAACGCCGCACACGCACCCTCGCCCGGCGGCTGTCCGCCCGCGCCGTCGAGGAACGGGGCCGCGCCGCCGACCTCGCCCAGCGGGTCACCGAAGCCGCCCACCAGGTCACCGGAGCCGAGACCGCCCGCGGCCGCGGCGCCGCCGTGTCAGCCGAACTCGCCTACCGGCACGCCTCGCTGGCCCTCACCGTCGCAGACAAGGCCGCCGCCGCCCAGCGCCGCGAACTCCTCGAAGCCCGCACCCTGCACTCCGCCTGGCAGGCCGCCGAGATCGTGCTGCGCCACCGGGCCGCCGCCGACCGCTCCGCCCGCGTCGCCGCCGCGATCCTCGAAGCCGAACGGGACGCCGCCCCGGCGCTGGCCGCACGCGCCACCGCCGCCGCGGAACTCGTACGGGCCCTGCACACCGCCGCCGAACACGGCGAGACCCTCGCCAACGAGGAGGAGGAACGGTCCGCGGAACTCCAGGCCCTCGGCGAGACCGCCCACCGCGACGCCACCTCCGCCGCCACCGCCGCCCAGCGCGCCCGCAGCGAGTCCGAACACCTCCGGGCCCGCCTCGCGGAGGTCCAACAGGAGACCGCCGAGGCCGTCGAGGCCGGATGGCTCGACGACTCCGAACCCGACGCCGACCCCGCCCGCGCCGCGCTCGCCGCCAGCGACGCCGAGAAGACCGCCGTCGCCGCCTGGGAGGAGTCCCGCGAGGCCGCCCGCGCCGCCGCCGAGACCGCCCGCGAGGCCGCCACCGCGGAATCCCGCGCCGAACTCACCGCCGCCCGCGCCGCGGACGCCGCGGACGCCGCCGAGTCCGCGCACGAGGCGGAGGCCCGCGCCGCCGCCTCGCTCGCCGAAGCCCCGCGCCTGGCCGCCCTCCTGGGCCTCCCGGGCGCCCCCGACGCCACCGTCCCGCACCCGCGCGGCGACGACGGCACCCCGAACGACACGCCCACCACCCCCGAACAGGGCCCCGCCTCCGACGGTTCGACCGCGCTCCACGGCGGCCTCACCGTCGAAGACCTCGACCGGGGCGCCGACGACCTCCGCACCCTGCTCACCGACGGGGTGGCCGCCGCCGAACGGCAACTCTTCGAGCTGCGCACCGCCGCCGCCGACGACGCCCGCATCCTCGGCGCCCTCGGCGACGGCGGACTCCTGCCGCCCGGACCCGACGTCCTCGCCACCGTCGAGTACCTCGGCGAACACGGCATCCCCGCCCTCCCCGGCTGGCGCTACCTCGCCCAGTCCGTGGACCCCGCCGACCACACCGCCGTCCTCGCCGCCCGCCCCGAACTCGTCGACGGCGTCGTCATCATCGACCCCGACACCCACGCCCGGGCCCGCGAGGTCCTGTCCGGCGCCGCCCTGCTGCCCCGCTCCACCGTCGCGGTCGGCACCGCCGCCGCCCTGCTCGCGCCCCTGCCCCCGACCGACGCCGACAGCGACGTCTCCGGCATCTTCATCGTGTCGCCGAACCCGGCCATGCACGACGAGCAGGCCGCCGACGCGGAGCGCCAGGCCCTGCGCACCCGCGCCACAGCCCGCGACACCGAGATCCGGGACCTGGCCGCCCGCCTCTCCGGCGACCGCGAACTCGCCGCCCGACTCGCCTCCTGGCGCACCGGCTGCCCGCCCGGCCGCCTCGCCGAACTCGCCCGGCACGCCGAGGCCGCCCGCGCCTTCGCCGAGGAGGCCGACGCCGAACTCGCCGAGACCCGCACCGTACGGGCCGAGGCGGACGAGGCCGCCGCCGACGCCGCCCGCGTCCGCGAGGAACGCCAGGACACCGCCCAGCGCTCCCGCCGCGTAGCCGACGCCCTCGCCGGCCTCGCCCACCGCCTGCGCGAGCGCGCCGGCTGGCAGGCGAGGCTGCGCGAACTCGCCGACGACGCGGCCGAGTCCGAGGCCCGCGCCGAGGTCTGCCTGGACCGGGCCCGCGCCGCCGACGAGGACCGCCGCGCCGCCCAACGCGCCGCCGACGACGCCCGCCGCACCTCCCGCGCACTGCGGGCCGAACGCTCCGAGATCGCCGGCGCCCCCGAGCCGCTCCCGGCGGACGACGGCTCCGCCAAGGCCCCCCTGCCCGACCTGCGCGAGGCCTACCGGGCCGCCTCACAGCTCTACGAGAAGGTCGGGGTCGGCGCCGACCTGCGCGCCGAACAGGCCCGCGCCGAGAGCGCCGAAAGCGCCGCCCTCGCCGAACTCGACCGTCTCACCAACAAGGTCCGCACCCGCGCCGCCCAACTCCTCGAAGGCACCGACGGATCCGACGGCCCGTCCCGGCAGGCCGCCGCCGCCCGCGCCGAATCCCTCGTACAGATGCTGGAGACCCGCGCCTCGACCGCGAGCGAACAGCTCGGCCGACTGCGCGGCGAGGCCGAACGGCACGCACCCGCCGAGGGCGAGGCGCACACCGAACTCCCCGAGGACCTCGTCCCCGAGAACGTGGAACAGGCCCAGGGCCTGCTGCGCGCCGCCACCGCCCGGCTCGCCGCCCACACCGCCGCCGTCGAGAGCGCCCGGGCCGCCCACGCCGACCTGCTGCGCGCCCACCGCACCGCCGAGGACGGCGCCGGCGGCTTCGACGAGACCGCGGCCCTGCTCCGGGACCTGCTGCGCGACCACACCCACCAGGACGACGAACAGGAGCCGGTGCCCCACCCGGGGACCCTGGAGGAGGCCCGCCAGTCGGCCACCGAGGCACGCCGTTCCCTGCGCGGCTGCGCCGCCGACCTCTCCGCGGCGGAATCCGCCGTGCGCGAGGCGAGCGACATCCTCGTCCGGCACGCCAACGCCAACCGCTACGAGCAGGTGCGCACCCCCGCCCGCCAGCAGATCCGCGAACTCCCCGCCTCCGCCCTGCCCGAACACGCCGCCGCCTGGGCCACCGCCTTCGCGCCCCGACTGCGCGTGCTCACCGACGAGTTGGAACAGCTGGAACGCAACCGGGGCAGCATCGTCGACCGACTGCGCGGCCTGGTGGAGTCCGCCCTCGCCACCCTGCGCTCCGCCCAACGGCTCTCCCAACTGCCCGAGGGCCTGGGGGAGTGGTCGGGTCAGGAGTTCCTGCGCATCCGTTTCGAGGAGCCCGACCAGGCCACGCTCACCGAGCGGCTGGGAGAGGTCATCGACGAGGCCACCCGCGCGGCCGTGAAGAAGAACAGCGCGGCCTCCTTCGGAGAGGGCCGGCGCGACGGCATGTCCCTGCTGCTGCGCGGCGTGCAGGCCGCACTGGAGCCCAAGGGCATCGCGGTCGAGATCCTCAAGCCGGACGCCGTCCTGCGCGCCGAGCGCGTCCCGGTCGGCCAGATGGGCGACGTGTTCTCCGGCGGGCAGCTGCTCACCGCCGCCATCGCCCTCTACTGCACGATGGCGGCGCTGCGCAGCAACGACCGGGGCCGCGACAAGCACCGCCACGCGGGCACGCTGTTCCTCGACAACCCGATCGGCCGCGCGAACGCCACCTACCTGCTGGAGCTCCAGCGGGCCGTCTCGGACGCGCTCGGCGTCCAGCTCCTCTACACCACGGGCCTGTTCGACACCACGGCGCTCGCGGAGTTCCCGCTGGTCATCCGGCTGCGCAACGACGCGGACCTGCGCGCGGGCCTGAAGTACATCAGCGTCGAGGAACACCTGCGTCCGGGCCTGCCCCAGCAGTCGCCCGACGAGGAGACGATCCACGGCGAGATCACGGCCACCCGCATGTACCGCCGCTCCGCGGTGGGCGCCTGACCGCACCCGCTCCGGCCGCACGGCCGCCTCGTACCCCGTCACCCCGCTCCGGGCCGGACTACCCCCGGCCGGGGGCGGGGTGTCGTATGCGGGCGGGCCGGGACACCGGCGGTCCCGCACCGGCGTGCCCCCGGTCCCGCCCCCGCCCCCGCTCCCTGCGCCCGGCGCGGGCGGCGCTGCCGGGCGCCGAGACGACCCCGTACCGCTGGTTCCACGTCTGCCGGGTGATCAGTACGTCCAGTACGCCCCACGTGGCCACGACCGTGCCCGCTATCGCGACGAGCGCCATCGGCAGCACCAGCCAGGACCCGGTCAACGCGAGGAAGAAGGTGATCGTGGACTGGGTCAGGGTGACCGCGACGATCAGCACCGCCCGCACCGCGGACGTCCGCACCGGGTCGGGCAACCGGTACCGCCTGGCGGGTTCCTCGATCCACAGCCCGTGCCCGGACCCCTCCGTCACCGCGCCGTCCTCTTCGTACATCCTCATGTTCCGCTCACTCCCCACAACGTGGTCCGCCATGCGTCCCCGACGATGACGATCCGAACGTCTCCACCAAAGTGTCCCCAAAACGTCCCTCGAACAGACAGACGTCCGGGACGGCCCGGAGATTCCCGCATCGCGGACTTCTCCCGAGTGCCCGAACAGCACGGAACGGAGAGTTCCAGCCATCCGCTCCCTTGCGGGAACCGATGGCCCACCAGGTGTCATGTGCCGCATATCGGGCTGGACTTGACCGGATCTATCGGACAACTCGCGATCTTCACCGGAGGTGTCGGCCGAAAACGTCCGGACAGGCCTTCGAAGGCGCCCGGTGGCAGTAGTAGGCTCACGCCGTTTAAATGACGGAACACCTACCCCCGGCAACGGGGTTGAGCTGGGGGAGGCTGGGGAGGCCATGCGCTTTCGCGGGAAGTCCATCCGCCGGAAGATCGTGGCGTTGCTCCTTGTGCCGCTCGTCTCCCTGACCGCCCTCTGGGGCTTCTCGACGGTCATCACCGGTCGGCAGGCCGTCCAACTCCTCGACGTCGCGTACGTCATCGAGAAGGTCGGATACCCCATCGAGGACGTCGTCCGGGTCATCCAGAAGGAACGGCGCCAGACCCTCGTCCTCATCGGCGACCCGCGGGCCTCGGCCGCCACCGCCGAGCTGACCAGGAGCCGCGCCGCCACCGACGCCGCCGTCCGGACCATCACCGAGAACGCGAAGGACCCGGAGGTGATGGACGAGCTCGCCCCCGAGACCGCCCAACGCCTGCGTTCCATCCTCGAAGCCTTCCGCGGCATCGAGGCGCTGCGCCGGTCCGTCGACCGCAACAGCCTCGACACGAACCAGGCCCTGGAGCTCTACAGCCGCCTCGTCGACCCCTGCCACGAGTTCCTCATGAATCTCCACGCCCTGGAGAACGTGGAGATGGACAAGCAGGGCCGCGCGCTCGTCGGCATCACCCGGGCCCGCGAGACGCTCTCCCGCGAGGACGCCGTCGTCGCCGCGGCCCTGGCCGCCAAGGTCGTCAGCCCCGTCGACGTCCGCGGCGTCTCGGACCTCGCCGCCAACCGCGCCCTGCTCTACGAGTTCAACCTCGCCATCCTCCCGGCAGAGGACCGCACCCTCTTCGAGCACTACTGGAGCGGTCCCGAGACCAAGGCCCTGCGCGACGCCGAGGAACGGTTCATCACCGACGGCGCCCGCCGCAACCCGCGCGCGTTCACCGCCGCCCAGTGGGACGAGGCCGCCGGCAAGGTCCTGGACGGCCTCGCCACGATGGGCACCGAGGCCGGAGACCGCTACCAGCGGCGGGTCGAACCCGCCGCCATGAACGTCCTCGTCCAGGCCGCCGTCGCCGGCATCCTCGGCTTCATCGCCCTGCTCGTCTCCCTCGTCCTGTCCGTACGCATCGGCCGCGACCTGATCCGCGACCTGTCCCGGCTCCGCAAGGACGCCCACGAGGCCTCCGGCGTCCGCCTCCCCGGCGTCATGCGCCGACTCGCCGCCGGCGAACACGTCGACGTGGAGACGGAAGCCCCCCGGCTGGAGTTCGAGAAGGACGAGGTCGGCCAGGTCGCCCTCGCCCTCAACAGCCTCCAGCGCGCCGCCGTGGAGGCGGCCGTCAAACAGGCGGAACTGCGCCGGGGCGTCTCCGAGGTCTTCGTCAACCTCGCCCGCCGCAACCAGGTCCTCCTGCACCGCCAACTGACCCTGCTCGACACCATGGAACGGCGCACCGAGGACACCGAGGAACTCGCGGACCTCTTCCGCCTGGACCACATGACCACCCGCATGCGCCGCCACGCGGAGGGACTGGTGATCCTCTCCGGCGCCGCCCCCTCCCGCCAATGGCGCAAGCCGGTCCAGCTGATGGACGTCGTGCGCGCCGCCGTCGCGGAGGTCGAGGACTACGAGCGCATCGAGGTGCGGCGCCTGCCGCGCATCGGCATCGAGGGCCCCGCCGTCGCCGACGTCACCCACCTCGTCGCGGAACTCCTTGAGAACGCCACCGTCTTCTCGCCGCCGCACACCGCGGTCCAGGTGCACGGCGAACGCGTCGCCAACGGCTTCACCCTGGAGATCCACGACCGCGGCCTCGGCATGAACCCGGAAGCGCTCCTCGACGCCAACCTCCGGCTCGCCGAGACCCCCGAGTTCGAACTGTCCGACACCGACCGGCTGGGCCTGTTCGTGGTCAGCCGGCTCGCCCGCCGCCACGGCATCCGGGTCGTCCTCCAGCACAGCCCGTACGGAGGGACCACCGCGGTGGTCTTCCTCCCGGTGGAACTGCTCACCGAGGCCCCCGACACCAACGGCACCGGCATCCGCCTCGACGGACTCAAGCCCGCCGCCGCCGCGAAGCTCGGCAAGGGCGCGGGCCGGCCGGGATCCACCGCCATCGAGGGCGCGCCCGCCGGTCGGCCGCTGCCCCCCGCCGTCCTGAACGGCCCGGTCGAGCTGGAGAGTCCCCTCGGCCTCCTGGGACTGGACGGCATCGACGAACCCGCCGCCCCCGACGAGGTCACCGCCGGGATCACCGGCCTGACCGGAGTCGGCGGCCGGCCGCCGATGGCCACCCTCGACGACGAGACCCCGCCCGGAGGCATCTCGCGCAGCGCCCTGCTGGGCCTGCGCCCCGCCGGCCGTCCGAGCACCGACCGGCTCCCGGAGCGCGGCGCGGCCTGGAAGGGCGACCGGATCGGCGACCGCGGCACGGAACGCCGGTGGGACCTCAACCGCGAGCTCGACGGCGACCGTGAGCCGCCGGCCCCGACCGGCCCCGTTCGGCCCTCGCGTCCGCGCCCGGACACCGTGTCCGCGGCCCGCCCGGACGCCCCGCGCGGCTCGGGCACGGTACCCCTGCCCCGCCGTCGTCCCGCCCCGACCCTGGTGGCGGAGCACGGCCGCCGGGTGGAACCGCGCCCGGTGCCCCCGTTCTCGCCGGGCGGCAAGGCCGGCCGGCTCCAACCCGAGACGACCCCCCGACCCGAGAGCTCACGACCCGAGGCGCCCGGATCCCCCCAGGCCGCCGGGGCCGCCCGGGTCCCCAGGCCGGCCCAGGCCCCCGCCGGCCTGCCCCGCCGGGTGCGCCAGGCCAACCTGGCGCCCCAGCTCAAGAACTCCCCGGCCGCCGCCCCGGCCGAAGCCGCCGCCGAACCGGTCGAGGACCGGGACGCGGAGGACGTACGCACCCGCATGTCCGCCCTCCAGCGCGGCTGGACCGCGGGACGCAATCAGCACGCATCGCAGCAGTCCGCGGCCGCGGCGGGCACGCCCGCCGCCGCGGATCCCGGATACGAGAACGAAGGGGACGGTCGATGACCGCACCGCAGACCGGCAACGACACCAGGGGCCGCGGCTCCGGCCCGCTGAACTGGCTCCTCGACGAGCTGGTCGACAAGGTCGGCAGCATCCGCAAGGCGGTGGTCCTCTCCGGTGACGGCCTGCCCACCGGCAGCTCCAAGGACCTGACGCGCGAGGACAGCGAACACCTGGCCGCCGTGGCGTCCGGCTTCCACAGCCTGGCCAAGGGCGTGGGCCGGCACTTCGACTCCGGCCGGGTCCGCCAGACCGTGGTCGAGCTCGACGAGGCCTTCCTGTTCGTCATGGCCGCCGGCGACGGCAGTTGCCTGGCCGTGCTCGCCGACGCCGAGTCGGACGTCGGCCAGGTCGCCTACGAGATGACCCTGATGGTCAAGCGAGTGGGCGACCACCTGGCGACCACCCCGCGCACCGGGCTGCCAGCCGGAGGGTGAGTAGGACGGCATGAGCGATTCAGGTCAGGACCACCCCGCCGACACCCCCGGCAGCGGCCCCGAGACGGTGCCCGAGCCCACGCACTGGTTCGACGCCGACGCGGGCCCGGTCGTCCGCCCGTACGCGATGACCCGCGGCCGGACCAGCCACTCGGGTCAGCACCGCCTCGACCTGATCGCCCTCGTGGTCGCCGAATCGGCGGCCGACGACCCGGTCTGGGACGTGACCCTGTCCCCGGAACACGCCCACATCCTCGGGCTCTGCCGGGGTCGCCCCCAGTCGGTGGCGGAACTCGCCGCCGATCTGGACCTGGCGATCGGGGTCGTCCGCGTCCTGATCGGCGATCTCGTGGACGACGAACTGGTCCATGTGACCCGGCCGGTGCCCCCGGCCGAACTGCCCGACGAATCCATTCTGCGTGAGGTGATCAATGGCCTTCGGGCGCTCTAGCCGCACCGGCGCGATGCATGCCGTGTCGCCGGTCGAGCCGCTGACCTTGAAGATCCTGGTCGCGGGTGGCTTCGGGGTGGGCAAGACCACCCTGGTCGGTGCGGTGAGTGAGATCAGACCGCTGCGGACGGAGGAACAACTCTCCGAACCCGGCGTCGGCATCGACGACATCGGAGGAGTGGAGGGGAAGACCACCACCACCGTGGCCATGGACTTCGGCCGCATCACCCTCCGCGAGGACCTGGTGCTCTACCTGTTCGGCACGCCCGGACAGGACCGCTTCTGGTTCCTCTGGGACGAGTTGGCCCAGGGGTCCCTCGGCGCGGTCGTCCTCGCCGACACCCGCCGGCTCGCCGACTGCTTCGCCGCGGTCGACTACTTCGAGCGGCGCGGCATCCCCTTCGTGGTCGCGGTCAACTGTTTCGACGGCGCCGACCGGCACCCGGTGGTGACCGTCCGGGAGGCCCTCGACCTCGACGCCGGGGTACCGGTGCTGCTGTGCGACGCCCGCGACCGCGAGTCCGTCAAGGACGTGCTGGTGGGGGTCGTGGAGCACGCGATGTCACTGGCCCGGGCCCGCCGCCGGATGACGACCGCCGGCGCCTGAACGAGCGTCCCGCGAGGGACGCCGCCGACCGGATCCCCACCACCGGGGCCCTCCCCGCGCATGGAGGCGGCCCGTACCCCCGCCGACTGGGGTACGGGCCGCAGCTCTCATGGGGGGTCACGGGATCCCGGTCGCGGCGCGGGACCGTGCAGCGAGTGTGAACCCGCCACCAGGGGTCGTCAAGCCCCCGGACCGCGCTCGTCGTCGTGCGCGGGTCACCGTACGACGACGACGGCCGATCCGTGCCCGAACAGCCCCTGGTTCGCGGTGATCCCGGCCCGCGCGCCCGGTACCTGCCGCTCCCCGGCCGTACCCCGCAACTGCCAGGTCAGCTCGCACACCTGGGCTATCGCCTGCGCCGGCACCGCCTCCCCGAAGGAGGCCAGCCCGCCGCTGGTGTTGACCGGCATCCGACCCCCGAGCGCGGTCGCCCCCTCCCGGACGAGCTTGGCGCCCTCGCCCTCACCGCAGAGGCCGATGTCCTCGTACCACTCCAACTCCAGGGCCGTGGACAGGTCGTACACCTCCGCGAGCGACAGGTCGTCCGGTCCCAGCCCCGCCTCCTCGTACGCGGCGCGGGCGATGGACGCCCGGAAGGACCCGGCCGCCGGCCGTACGGCGGTCATCGAATCGGTGGCGATGTCCGGCAGGTCGAGGACGGTACGGGGGTAGGTGGGCGTCACCGTCGACACCGCACGGATCCGTACCGGGTCCGCGAACCCGCGCGAGCGGGCGTAGTCCATGCTGCTCAGCACCAGCGCGGCGCCCCCGTCGGAGGTGGCGCAGATGTCCAGCAGCCGCAGCGGGTCGGCGACGACCGCGGAGGCCGCCACCTCCTCGGCGGTCACGGTCTTGCGGTAGCGGGCGTGCGGGTTGAGCGCGCCGGCGACGGAGTTCTTCACCTTGACCCGCGCGAAGTCCTCACCGGTGTCCCCGTACAGGGCCATCCGCCGACGGGCGTACAGCGCGAAGTACGCCGGGTTGGTCGCGCCCAGCACCCGGAAGCGCAACCAGTCCGGATCGTCCGGCCGGTTCCCGCCCGCAGGGGCGAAGAACCCCTTGGGGGCGGCGTCCGCGCCCACCACCAGCACCACGTCGGCCAGCCCGGCCAGGATCTGGGCCCGGGCCGCCCCGATGGCCTGGGCACCGGAGGCGCAGGCCGCGTACACGCTGGTCACGCGCGCGCCCTGCCAGCCGAGCGCCTGCGCGAAGGTCGCCCCGGCCACGTAGCCGGGATAGCCCGAGCGCACGGTGTCGGCCCCGACGATCGACTGCACGTCGGTCCAGTCGAGCCGTGCGTCGGCCAGCGCCGAGCGGGCGGCGATCCGCCCGTACTCGACGAACCCCCGACCCCACTTGCCCCACGGATGCATCCCGGCACCGAGGACGGCCACGTCGGCGCTCACGCGCGCACCTCCACCGGCCGGAACCGCCATGTGGTCCAGACGGTCTCGGCGTCCTCGTTCAGCACCCCGCCGACCACCTCGACCTCCATCCCGACGGCAAGGTCGGCGACGGTCACCCCGGGCGCCGCCTGCCCGAGCACGACCATGCCCTCGGCCTCCAGCTCCACCGCGACCAGGGTGTACGGCTCCCAGGGTTCGGCGGGGTCGGACACATAGGGCGCGGGGGGCCGGTACCGCCCGTCCGTGAAGGACCAGACCCGCCCGCGCGGGGACAACGGCACTTCCGCGAGCCGCCCGTCACCCGGGCAGTGCGGGTTGCGGCAGCAGGCGTCCTCGCGCGGGAAGAACACGGCGGCGCAGGCGGAACACCGGGTGCCGAGCAGCCGGAAATCGCCGCCCGCCTCCGTGCCCGTGAACCATCCGCTCACGACGGGTGTGCGTGTGCGTTCCAAGACCCCTCCCCGAATCGACTCCTGACGGATCGTCAGAAAGTCTCGCACGGGGCTCGCTCCCGGTCACCGGTTCTCGGCGAGCCACTTCCGGGCGATCTCGTCCAACTCCGCGTCCCGCCCGGCCAGCATCATCCGGATCATCCGCGCGTCCCCGCGCAGCGACCACCCCGGATGCCCGAAGGTGGCCGGGTTGTTCCCCTCGATGAGGAAGTGCGCCGGCCAGGCCGTCCCGTAACCGATCAGCGGCAGCGCGGCGAGGTAGCGCCCGCGACCGCGCGCCACCCCGTACACGGACAGCGCGAGCCCGCCGAGCGTCCCCGTGAGGTGCACCCAGCGGGTCGCGGCCTTGGAGTGCATGGCGACGTAGTAGGGCCAGAATTCCTCGTACGAACCGAAAGTCATGCGGGCACCGTACTCAGGGCCGCACCGCCGCGACAGAGACCGGGAAGTCGAAGTACCGGTCGGGGAAGACCTCGGGCCGGTACGTGAAGTGCCACCACTCCTGCGGAAGGTTCACGAAGCCCTGCCCGGCCAGCGCCCGCCCCAGCGCCTCCCGGTTGCCCCGCGCCGCCCCGACCACCCGAGGGTCGTCGGTGTGGGAGAGCGGATCGAAGAAGTCGAACGCCGTCCCCATGTCCACCGGCCCCCCGCCCGGCACCCGCTCCAGCGTCACGTCCACCGTGCTCCCGCGACTGTGCCCCGACCGCGGGGCCACATAGCCCTCCGGGATCAGCCGGGACTTGTCCACCCGCGGATGGAACTCCTCCTTCGTCGACTGGTCCCCCTCGTCCGCGGCCCACCGCACGAACCGGTCCACGGCCCGCTGCGGCCGGTAGCAGTCGTACACGAGCAGCGACAGTCCCTCGCGCAAGAGCCGGGCCTGAGCCCGCCGCAAGGCATCGGCGGCCGGGCGCGCGAGCAGACAGACGGGCTCCTCGTACCCCTCGACGGGCCGGCCCGTGAAGTTCCGCGCCGACGCGTACCGCACGTCCTGACCGATCGTCGGATCCACGTCCACCAGCGCCACGAACCCCGGCGGCGCGACCTCCTCCGCCACCAACCCCGGCGGCGGGGCCCCCGCCAGACCCGTCACCAGCGCACCCGACAACGCCACGACCACCATCGTCCTCATACGCCTTGGCATACCATCACCGGATGCCGGAACAGCCGAGGAACGCCCACTGCTCCACCTGCGGAGCACCGTTCGACACCACCGCCTGGCCCCGTAGGTGCGCCACGTGCGGCGCCACGACCTACCGCAACCCGCTCCCGGTGGCCATCACCCTCCTCCCCGTCGAGGACGCGGACGGAACCGGCCTCGTCGTCATCACCCGCACCATCGAACCGGCCCTGGGCGGCGTCGCCCTCCCCGGCGGCTTCATCGACTTCGGCGAGGACTGGCGGGAAGCGGTGGTCCGCGAACTGCGCGAGGAGACCGGCATCGAGGCCACCGCCTCCGACGTCACCCTGGCCGACGCCAAGAGCTCACCGGCGGGCCACCTGCTCCTCTTCGGCCTGCTGCCCCGCCGCCCCGCCGCCGCCCTCCCGAAGTCCGTCGCCACCGACGAGACCACCGGCTGGCACCTCCTGCGCGAACCGACCGACCTGGCCTTCCCCCTGCACACCGAAGCGGTGGCCGCCTGGTTCGCGGGCTCCTACGCCTGACGCCCCCGGCGAGGGCCCTCAGAGCCCCCGCACCACGACCCCCTCCACCACCTCCCCGGCCTCGTCCTCCACCACCACCGACTCCCCGACCCACCGCACGGAGTACCGCTCCACCACCCCCGGCTCGAACCCCGGCCCCGGATCCCGGATCACCACCCCGCCGCCCGTGCGCCCCCGCGCCGGAGCCCACACCTCCCACACCACCGACCCGTCCCCGCCCCGGACCGGCACCACCGAACCCGCCCGCGCCAACACCGGCATCCGGCCCGGCGGAGCGTCCAACAGCACCTGTCCGGGCCCCTCGTACACCACCTCCGTCACCGTGTCGTACCAGCGCCCGCGCGGCAGCCGCACCGCCCGCCGGTCCGCCCCGCACTCCAACACCGGCGCCACCAACAGCGCGTCCCCCAGCAGGAACGCGTCCTCGCAGTCCCGCAACACCCGGTCCTCCGGCGCCCCCCACCACAACGGCCGCACATACGGGGCCCCGGTCCGCCGCGCCAGATGGGCCAGCGACACCAGGTAGGGCCGCAGCCGCTCCCGTTCCGCCAACACCCCCCGCGCGTGCTCCGCCACCTCCGGCCCGAACTCCCACGGCTCCCGCCGCCCCGCCCAGATCGCCGAGTGGGTCCGGAACAACGGCAGGTACGCACCCAACTGCAACCACCGCAGGTACAACTCCGGTGAGGGCGAGCCCCCGAACCCGCCCACGTCCGGCCCCGAGTACGGCACCCCGCACAAACCGAGCCCCAACACCAACGCCAGCGAAGCCCGCAGCCCCTCCCACCCGCTCTCCACGTCCCCCGACCAGGTACCCCCGTACCGCTGCATCCCCGCCCACCCCGAACGGGAGAAGAGGAACGGCCGCTCCTCGGGCCGCAACCGCACCAACCCCTCCCATCCCGCCCGCGCCATCCCCAGCGCGTACACGTTGTGGGCGGCCCGGTGATCCCCGCCGACCCCCTCCAGCGAGTGCCGCGCCGACCTCGGCAGGGTCGCGTCCCCGAACGGGGCGAACGACACCGGCTCGTTCATGTCGTGCCACACCCCGGCGAAGCCCTGCTTCAGCCGTTCCTCGTACAACCCGCCCCACCACTCGCGCACCGCCGGATCGGTGAAGTCCGGGTACACGCACTCGCCCGGCCACACCTCACCCCGGACCTCCTCACCCGCCGCGTCCCGGACGAAGGCCCCCCGCGGCCCCACCTCCCGACCCGCGTCGTGCAGCGCGTCGCCGGTCTTCACCGCCGGGTCGACGATCGACACCAGCCGCACCCCCTGATCCGACAACTCCCGCGCCAGACCCGACAGGTCCGGGAACCGCTCCCGGTCCACCGTGAACACCCGGTGCCCGTCGTAGTGGTCGATGTCCAGATGCACGGCCGACAACGGCAACCCCCGCGACACGTACCCCGCCACCACCCGCCGCACCTCCGCGGCGCTCCCGAACCCCCACCGCGCGTGCTGGTACCCCAGCGCCCACTCCGGCGGCACCGCCGGCGACCCCGTCAGCGCCGCCCAGCCCTGCGCCACCCGGGCCGGTGTCCCCACCAACACCCAGCAGCGCAACGGCCCTCCCTCCAACCGCAGTTCGCTCGTACCGGGCCGGTCCGCCCCCGACCCGGCCCCCTCCTGGCCCTCGCGCAGCAGCACCCGCCCGTCCCACGTGTTGTCGTGGAACGCCAGGTGCGTGCCCGCGTCCGCCACCACCCACTGCACCGGCATGGTGATGTACAGCGGATCGTCACCCGGCCCGAACCCACCCTTCGGATCGGTGTTCCACAGCCGGTACGAACCGTCCCGCAGCCGGGGCCCGCCCGCCCGACCGCCCAGCCCGAAGAACCGCGCGTCCGCCGGCACCTCCGCCCGCACCAGCCACCGCGCCCCGCCGGCCCCCTGACCCGCCGCCCCCTCCACCGGCTCCCACCAGCGCGGCGGCAGCTCCCGCCGCAACACCGTCCCGCCCGGCGTGCGCACCTCCACCGCCCCGTGCCGGGACACCGCCACCGTCACCCGCTCCGACACCACCCGCCAGCCACCCCCGGTGTCCGGCTCCAGCACCGCCCGCGGATCGGGCTCCGGCCCGCCGCCCACCACCGCGTACGACGGAGACGGCTCCGCCCCGTCCCAGGCCCAGAACACCGCCCCGCCCACGGTCACCCGTACCAGCAGTTCCGACCGCGCGAACCGCAGCACACCACCGCCCGGCCGGGGCTCCGTACCGGTGAGCACCCCCGGCACCCGCGCCCGCTCCGCGCCCCGGCGCGCGAGCCCCGCCGCGTCCGCGCGCCGGTGGCGCAACGCCGAACGCCAGGCGCGCCTCCCGCCCGCCGTACCGATCTCCATCACCGCACGCACCAGATCACGACCGTCCATGCCGCTCACCCTGCCACCGGCCCTCGGCCGCGCGGGCGGCGTTCAGCTCCCGTTCACCCGCCGGCCGGGCGACGCGGGCGGACAACGCGCCGCCCATGACGACCCTGGTGCTGCTGTCGATCACATGGCATGGTCCCTGTGAGCCGCCGCGCGCGCACCGAACGCGCGACGGCACCCACGCACACGAAGCGCGAGCCACAGACTTGACCGGGAGCCGACCCATGACCTCAGCCACCCAGCCGGAACCCCTCTGGTCCCCGAGCCCCGACCGGATCGCCGCGGCCAGGATCACCGCCTTCCAGGCCTGGGCCGCCGAGCGCTTCGGAGCCCCCGCCGACGGCGGCTACCCGGCCCTGCACAGCTGGTCCGTCGACGCGCTCGACACCTTCTGGCAGGCCATCGCCGAATGGTTCGACGTACGGTTCACCACCCCGTACACCTCCGTGCTCGCCGACCGCACCATGCCCGGCGCCCGCTGGTTCACCGGCTCCACCCTCAACTACGCCGAACACGCCCTGCGCGCCGGCGAGGACCCGGCCCGCGCCGACGAACCCGCCCTGATCAGCGTCGACGAGACCCACGAGCCCACCCCCGTCACCTGGGCCGAGCTCCGCCGCCAGGTCGGCTCGCTCGCCGCCGAACTGCGCGCCGCGGGCGTACGCCCCGGCGACCGCGTCAGCGGCTACCTCCCCAACATCCCCGAAGCCGTCGTCGCCCTCCTCGCCACCGCCTCCGTCGGCGGGGTCTGGACCTCCTGCGCCCCCGACTTCGGCGCCCGCAGCGTCCTGGACCGCTTCCAGCAGGTCGAACCGGTCGTCCTGTTCACCGTCGACGGATACCGCTACGGCGGCAAGGAACACGACCGCCGCGAAACCGTCGCCGAGCTGCGCGCCGAGCTCCCCTCCCTGCGCGCCGTCGTGCACATCCCCCTCCTCGGCACCCCCGCCCCCGAGGGCACCCGCGCCTGGGCCGACCTCACCGCCGCCGACACCGAGCCCGTCTTCGAGGCGGTCCCCTTCGACCACCCGCTGTGGGTCCTCTACTCCTCCGGCACGACCGGCCTGCCCAAGGCCATCGTCCAGTCCCAGGGCGGCATCCTCCTCGAACACCTGAAGCAGATCGGCCTGCACTGCGAGCTGGGGCCCGAGGACCGGTTCTTCTGGTACACCTCCACCGGCTGGATGATGTGGAACTTCCTCGTCTCCGGCCTGCTCACCGGCACCACGGTCGTCCTCTACGACGGCAGCCCCGGCTTCCCCGACACCGGCGCCCAGTGGCGGATCGCGGAACGGACCCGGGCCACCCTGTACGGCACCTCCGCCGCGTACGTGATGGCCTGCCGCAAGGCGGAGGTCCACCCCTCCCGGGACTTCGACCTCTCCTCCGTGAAGGCCGTGGCCACCACCGGCTCCCCGCTCCCGCCCGACGGCTTCCGCTGGCTGCACGACGAGGTGGCCGAGGACCTCTGGATCGTCTCCGTCAGCGGCGGCACCGACGTGTGCAGCTGCTTCGCCGGCGGGGTCGCGACCCTCCCCGTGTACATCGGCGAACTCCAGGCGCCCGGCCTCGGCACCGACCTCCAGGCCTGGGACCCCGCCGGCAAGCCCGTCATCGGCGAGGTCGGCGAACTCGTCGTCACCAACCCCATGCCCTCCATGCCGATCCACTTCTGGAACGACCCCGACGGCAGCCGCTACCACGAGAGCTACTTCGAGATGTTCCCCGGCGCCTGGCGCCACGGGGACTGGATCACCCTCACCGACCGCGGATCGGTGATCATCCACGGCCGCTCCGACTCCACCCTCAACCGGCAGGGCGTCCGCATGGGATCCGCCGACATCTACGAGGCCGTCGAACGCCTCCCGGAGATCAAGGAGTCCCTGGTCATCGGCCTGGAAGAACCGAACGGCGGCTACTGGATGCCGCTGTTCGTCCACCTCGCGCCCGGCGCCACCCTCGACGACGACCTGCGCGACCGCATCAAGGCGATGATCCGCGCGGAGCTGTCCCCGCGGCACGTCCCCGACGAGATCATCGAGGTCCCGGCGGTCCCGCACACCCTCACCGGCAAGCGCATCGAGGTCCCGGTCAAGCGCCTCCTCCAAGGCACGCCCCTGGCCAAGGCGGTCAACCTCGGCTCGGTCGACCGTCCGGAACTCCTCGACTTCTACGCGGAGCTGGCCCGCACCCGGAAGTGACTGTCAGTGGTCATGGTTACGGTGAGTGAGCGAATCGTCGCATCACTCAGGGGGAGCCATGCCACCGAAGAACACCCGCTCGAACGACACCCCGGGCACCCGGCGCCGCCGGTCCCCGCACCGCACCCTGCGTCGTGAAGTCCCCGGCACGGTCGGCCTCCTGGCCGACGCCGGGGACTTCGCGGCCATGCGCGGGTACCGGAGCTTCACCTTCGACGACCACCAGGACTACCTCCGCCACGTGGACGCCCTGCTCCGCTCCCTCGCGGCCCAGGGCATCCACACCACGGTCGCCCTCTTCGATCCCGAGGAGTACGCCGAGTACTGCGCGCACCACGGCCTGGACCCGGACACCGTCGACACCCGCACCCGCTACACCGCCGGACTCGCCGGCAGCGGCGCGGGCCTGCCGTACCAGGGCCAACCCATCGACGAACTGGTCCCGCTCCTCCTCGACGAGGCCGTCCGGCAGGCCACGTGGGAGTACGCCGGCACCCTCCTCGCCGAGGCCGGCACCTGCGCGGACTGCGGCGAGGACATCGGCCGGGCCTCCTTCGAGCGGGCCGCCGACGCGGTGAAACGCCTGGTCGACGGAGCCGGCCCCGGCCACCACCACCTCGTGTGCAGCATCCCCACCGACACGGAACAGCTCGTCGCCGTGCTGCACGCGGACACCACCGCCGACCAGGACCGCCCACCCCGCATCGAGGGCCGCGAAGGCCTCGACTTCATGACGGTCCTGGCCGCCGGCATCGCCCAGGGCGGAGCCGGGGGACTGGTCCTGCGCAGCACCACCGAGGAGTTCAAGGACCGCGTCCACGGCTGGCGCCTGGACCGGGGACGGCTGGTCCCCCTCTCCGCGGCGGCGGTGTTCAACGCCTACTGCACCGACGCCGACACCGGCGACCCGGTGGCTCCCGAACCGGGCGTCGAGTACTGCCCCGGCTACGAGGTGGACGATCCCGGCCCCCACCACTGACCCGGACGTGTGGGAAAACGACCGCGGACACGACCGAGGGGCCCTCGCCACCGGCGAAGGCCCCTCCATCGAAGACGTGCCCGGCTACTCCCCGGACAGCACCGCCTGGGCGGCCGCGCGGGCCTCCTCGGCCGTGTCCGTCGCACGCGCCGCCGCGGCGGCCCGCTCGCACTGCGCGAGCGTGTGCTTGGCGAGCGTCGCCCGCACGTAGGGGATCGAGGCGGCACCCATGGAAAGAGAGGTGACACCCAGACCCGTCAGCACACAGGCGAGCAGCGGGTCCGAGGCGGCCTCGCCACAGACACCACAGCTCTTGCCCTCGGCCTTGGCGGCGTCGGCCGACATGGCGATCAGGTCCAGCAGCGCGGGCTGCCACGGGTCCTGCAACCGCGACACGGCCCCGACCTGACGGTCGGCGGCGAAGGCGTACTGCGCCAGGTCGTTCGTGCCCAGCGACAGGAACTCGACCTCTTGGAGGATCGAGCGCGCCCGGAGCGCGGCGGAGGGGATCTCGACCATCGCACCGAACTTCGCCCGCAGCCCGGCCTCGCGGCACGCGTCCGCGAACGCCTTGGCGTCGATCCGGTCGGCCACCATCGGGGCCATGACCTCAAGGTAGACCGGCAGGCCCGCGGCGGCCTTGGCCAGCGCGGTGAGCTGTGTGCGCAGCACGTCCGGGTGGTCCAGCAGCGACCGGAGCCCGCGCACACCCAGCGCCGGGTTCGGCTCGTCGCCCGGGGTCAGGAAGTCCAGCGGCTTGTCCGCGCCGGCGTCCAGCACACGGACGACGACCCGACCCTCGGGGAAGGCCTCCAGCACCTTGCGGTACGACTCGACCTGCTTCTCCTCGGACGGCGCCTTCTTGCTGTCGTCCAGGAACAGGAACTCGGTACGGAACAGGCCCACACCCTCGGCCCCGGCCTCGACGGCCGCCGGCACGTCCGCCGGACCACCGACGTTGGCCAGCAGCGGCACCTTGTGACCGTCGGAGGTGGCGCCCGGCCCGGACGAGGCGGCGAGAGCCGCCCTGCGCTCGGCGGCCGAGGCCTCCAGCTCGGCCCGCTTCTCGGCCGACGGGTTCACGAACAGGTCACCCGTGCTGCCGTCGACGGCGATGAGGGTGCCCTCGGCGATCTCACCGGCGCCCGGCAGCGCCACGATCGCCGGTACGCCCAGGGCTCGCGCGAGGATGGCGCTGTGGCTGGTCGGCCCGCCCTCCTCGGTCACGAAACCGAGGACCAGCGCCGGGTCGAGCAGCGCGGTGTCTGCGGGAGCGAGGTCCCGGGCGATCAGCACGTACGGCTCGTCGCTGTCGGGCACGCCCGGCATCGGCACACCGAGCAGGCGCGCCACGATGCGGTTGCGCACGTCGTCCAGGTCGGCCACGCGCCCGGCCATGTACTCACCGGCCCCCGCGAGCAGGTCGCGGTAGGAGGCGAACGCGTCGTAGACGCCGCGCTCGGCCGTGCTGCCGACGGCGATCCGACGGTCGACGTCCGCCATCAGCTCGGGGTCCGTCGCGATCATCGCCTGGGCCTCCAGCACGTGCTGGGCCTCGCCACCGGCCAGTTGGCCGCGCGCGACGAGGTCGGCCGACACAGCCTCCACGGCCTGACGGGCGCGCC
Organism: Streptomyces sp. NBC_00513; assembly: GCF_041431415.1. Classification (GTDB taxonomy): domain Bacteria; phylum Actinomycetota; class Actinomycetes; order Streptomycetales; family Streptomycetaceae; genus Streptomyces. Next base: position 1,616,858 of record NZ_CP107845.1, on the reverse strand, counting down.
CCTGTTCGCGCTCCGCCTCGGCCGCGGTGATCTGCTTGGCCGGCGGTTCGAGAACGGCCGTGCCCATGTGCCGGACCTCGCCGATCGCCACCCCGTGGCTCACGCCGACGCCTCGCAGCGTTGTCTCCATTTCACCCGTCTCCGATTGAGCGACGGCCCCGCCGCCGCGATGAATGTCCGACCCACCTGTGGAGGCGGACACGTCACTGCCAGCTGAAGAGAACGTCCGAGGCCTTGACGTCACCGTCGTCGACGACGTCGGACAGCGAGTCGGCAGTCGCCTCGAGCGCCACGACGGGGCAGACCGGGGACTTGCCGGCGGCCTCGACCGCGGCGGGGTTCCAACGGATGACGGCCTGGCCGCGCGTCACGGTGTCGCCCTTGTTCACGAGCAGCTCGAAGCCCTCGCCGTTGAGCTGAACGGTGTCGATGCCGAGGTGCACCAGCACCCCGTGGCCTTCGCCGTCGACGACCACGTACGCGTGCGGATGCAGGGAGACGACCACACCGTCGACGGGGGACACCGCCTCCGAGGGCTCGCGCACGGGGTCAATAGCGGTGCCCGGTCCCACCATCGCGCCGGAGAACACCGGATCGGGCACTGCCGCGAGTCCGATGGCGCGCCCGGCAAGTGGGGACGTCACGCTGGTCATGGAGGGCCTCCCAGGGGGTGGGGCTTCTTCGTGTCGCCGTCACAACCTGTCCTGGACGGCATACTTTGAGAAGGGTATGTCATGAGATGTCCCGGTTCCGCACGAAGCGCACCCCTGGAAAGGGGCTGCGACGTGCGGCCGCGACACCAACGTAGTGGACTAGACCATACGCCTGAATCGATTTGCCTGGGCACTGGTCGACCTGTACTGTCGTGACTCCCGCCGGGACGCACCGCGTGAACATCTCGCGAACTGCTGATGGACGGGAACCCCCTCTCCAGTATTGATCTTCACTCTCTGCCTTTCCGTGTGCCTTTTGGCAGAACGGCAAGTGGTCGGAGTAGCGAAAATCCACTGGTAGAGTCGGAATCGCCGAAAAGGGAAAACGCGAAAGCGGCCCCCTGGAAGGCGAAAGCGAAACCCGCTTCGACCGGGAATCGGACACGAAAGAGTCTGATAGAGTCGGAAACGAAGGAAGCGCCCGGAGGAAAGTCCCAGTAATTGTTACTGAGGGTGAGTACAAAGGAAGCGTCCGTTCCTTGAGAACTCAACAGCGTGCCAAAAATCAACGCCAAAAGTTGATACCCCGTCCATTTCGGTGGATGAGGTTCCTTTGAAAAAGACCTGTGAGGTCGCAACTTTCGGGTTGTGGTGCTTGCAGGCGATTACACAGCGAGGACGCAGTGGTCGATCGGTCTTATTCCGACATGATCGGCCCGCTCTAAGTGCGTGTGCACCCGATTACGGGTAAACATTCATGGAGAGTTTGATCCTGGCTCAGGACGAACGCTGGCGGCGTGCTTAACACATGCAAGTCGAACGATGAAGCCCTTCGGGGTGGATTAGTGGCGAACGGGTGAGTAACACGTGGGCAATCTGCCCTTCACTCTGGGACAAGCCCTGGAAACGGGGTCTAATACCGGATAACACTCCTGCCTGCATGGGTGGGGGTTAAAAGCTCCGGCGGTGAAGGATGAGCCCGCGGCCTATCAGCTTGTTGGTGGGGTAATGGCCCACCAAGGCGACGACGGGTAGCCGGCCTGAGAGGGCGACCGGCCACACTGGGACTGAGACACGGCCCAGACTCCTACGGGAGGCAGCAGTGGGGAATATTGCACAATGGGCGAAAGCCTGATGCAGCGACGCCGCGTGAGGGATGACGGCCTTCGGGTTGTAAACCTCTTTCAGCAGGGAAGAAGCGAAAGTGACGGTACCTGCAGAAGAAGCGCCGGCTAACTACGTGCCAGCAGCCGCGGTAATACGTAGGGCGCAAGCGTTGTCCGGAATTATTGGGCGTAAAGAGCTCGTAGGCGGCTTGTCACGTCGGATGTGAAAGCCCGAGGCTTAACTTCGGGTCTGCATTCGATACGGGCTAGCTAGAGTGTGGTAGGGGAGATCGGAATTCCTGGTGTAGCGGTGAAATGCGCAGATATCAGGAGGAACACCGGTGGCGAAGGCGGATCTCTGGGCCATTACTGACGCTGAGGAGCGAAAGCGTGGGGAGCGAACAGGATTAGATACCCTGGTAGTCCACGCCGTAAACGTTGGGAACTAGGTGTTGGCGACATTCCACGTCGTCGGTGCCGCAGCTAACGCATTAAGTTCCCCGCCTGGGGAGTACGGCCGCAAGGCTAAAACTCAAAGGAATTGACGGGGGCCCGCACAAGCAGCGGAGCATGTGGCTTAATTCGACGCAACGCGAAGAACCTTACCAAGGCTTGACATATACCGGAAAGCATTAGAGATAGTGCCCCCCTTGTGGTCGGTATACAGGTGGTGCATGGCTGTCGTCAGCTCGTGTCGTGAGATGTTGGGTTAAGTCCCGCAACGAGCGCAACCCTTGTCCTGTGTTGCCAGCATGCCCTTCGGGGTGATGGGGACTCACAGGAGACCGCCGGGGTCAACTCGGAGGAAGGTGGGGACGACGTCAAGTCATCATGCCCCTTATGTCTTGGGCTGCACACGTGCTACAATGGCCGGTACAATGAGCTGCGATACCGTGAGGTGGAGCGAATCTCAAAAAGCCGGTCTCAGTTCGGATTGGGGTCTGCAACTCGACCCCATGAAGTCGGAGTTGCTAGTAATCGCAGATCAGCATTGCTGCGGTGAATACGTTCCCGGGCCTTGTACACACCGCCCGTCACGTCACGAAAGTCGGTAACACCCGAAGCCGGTGGCCCAACCCGTAAGGGAGGGAGCTGTCGAAGGTGGGACTGGCGATTGGGACGAAGTCGTAACAAGGTAGCCGTACCGGAAGGTGCGGCTGGATCACCTCCTTTCTAAGGAGCACAGTACCGATTGCAGACAAATGTTCTGCACGGTCAGCTCATGGGTGGAACGTTGATTATTTGGCACGGTCTTCCAGATGGATCACGAGTACTGCTTCGGCGTGGAAAGTGACTCACTGATGGAGGGTCGTGCCTGGCACGTTGTTGGGTATCTGAGGGTACGGCCGTAAAGGTTGTATCTTCGCGATGCCGGCCCCAGTGAACTTGTTCTTCGGAGCAGGGTGATGGGTGACTGGTCGTTGCTTGAGAACTACACAGTGGACGCGAGCATCTGTGGCCAAGTTTTTAAGGGCACACGGTGGATGCCTTGGCACCAGGAACCGATGAAGGACGTGAGAGGCCGCGATAGGCCCCGGGGAGCTGCCAACTGAGCTTTGATCCGGGGGTGTCCGAATGGGGAAACCCGGCAGTCGTCATGGGCTGTCACCCACTGCTGAACACATAGGCAGTGTGGAGGGAACGAGGGGAAGTGAAACATCTCAGTACCCTCAGGAAGAGAAAACAACCGTGATTCCGGGAGTAGTGGCGAGCGAAACCGGATGAGGCCAAACCGTATGCGTGTGATACCCGGCAGGGGTTGCGCATGCGGGGTTGTGGGAATTCTTTTGATCGGTCTGCCGGCCGGTCGGCGAGTCAGAAACCGTTGATGTAGTCGAAGGACATGCGAAAGGTCCGGCGTAGAGGGTAAGACCCCCGTAGACGAAACATCAGCGGCTTGCTTAAGAATCTCCCAAGTAGCACGGGGCCCGAGAAATCCCGTGTGAATCTGGCGGGACCACCCGCTAAGCCTAAATATTCCCTGGTGACCGATAGCGGATAGTACCGTGAGGGAATGGTGAAAAGTACCGCGGGAGCGGAGTGAAATAGTACCTGAAACCGTGTGCCTACAAGCCGTGGGAGCGTCGCGCATTGAGTTTACTCAATGCGTCGTGACTGCGTGCCTTTTGAAGAATGAGCCTGCGAGTTAGCGGTGTGTAGCGAGGTTAACCCGTGTGGGGAAGCCGTAGCGAAAGCGAGTCCGAATAGGGCGATTGAGTTGCACGCTCTAGACCCGAAGCGGAGTGATCTAGCCATGGGCAGGTTGAAGCGGAGGTAAGACTTCGTGGAGGACCGAACCCACCAGGGTTGAAAACCTGGGGGATGACCTGTGGTTAGGGGTGAAAGGCCAATCAAACTCCGTGATAGCTGGTTCTCCCCGAAATGCATTTAGGTGCAGCGTCGTGTGTTTCTTGCCGGAGGTAGAGCACTGGATAGGCGATGGGCCCTACCGGGTTACTGACCTTAGCCAAACTCCGAATGCCGGTAAGTGAGAGCACGGCAGTGAGACTGTGGGGGATAAGCTCCATGGTCGAGAGGGAAACAGCCCAGAGCATCGACTAAGGCCCCCAAGCGTACGCTAAGTGGGAAAGGATGTGGAGTCGCAGAGACAACCAGGAGGTTGGCTTAGAAGCAGCCACCCTTGAAAGAGTGCGTAATAGCTCACTGGTCAAGTGATTCCGCGCCGACAATGTAGCGGGGCTCAAGCGTACCGCCGAAGTCGTGTCATTCCAGCACATACCCCCAACGGGGGCTGGGATGGGTAGGGGAGCGTCGTGTGCCGGGTGAAGCAGCAGCGGAAGCTAGTTGTGGACGGTTCACGAGTGAGAATGCAGGCATGAGTAGCGATACACATGTGAGAAACGTGTGCGCCGATTGACTAAGGGTTCCTGGGTCAAGCTGATCTGCCCAGGGTAAGTCGGGACCTAAGGCGAGGCCGACAGGCGTAGTCGATGGACAACCGGTTGATATTCCGGTACCCGCTTTGAAACGCCCAATATCGAATCCTCTAATGCTAAGGCCGTGAAGCCGTTCCGGACCCTTCGGGGAAAGGAAAGTGGTGGAGCCGCCGATCCAAGGTGGTAGTAGGTAAGCGATGGGGTGACGCAGGAAGGTAGTCCAACCCGGGCGGTGGTAGTCCCGGGGTAAGGGTGTAGGCCGAGGGGTAGGCAAATCCGTCCCTCATTAAGGCTGAGACCTGATGCCGAGCCGATTGTGGTGAAGTGGATGATCCTATGCTGTCGAGAAAAGCCTCTAGCGAGTTTCATGGCGGCCCGTACCCTAAACCGACTCAGGTGGTCAGGTAGAGAATACCGAGGCGTTCGGGTGAACTATGGTTAAGGAACTCGGCAAAATGCCCCCGTAACTTCGGGAGAAGGGGGGCCATCACTGGTGATCGGATTTACTCCGTGAGCTGGGGGTGGCCGCAGAGACCAGCGAGAAGCGACTGTTTACTAAAAACACAGGTCCGTGCGAAGCCGTAAGGCGATGTATACGGACTGACGCCTGCCCGGTGCTGGAACGTTAAGGGGACCGGTTAGTGCGCTTTCGGGCGTGCGAAGCTGAGAACTTAAGCGCCAGTAAACGGCGGTGGTAACTATAACCATCCTAAGGTAGCGAAATTCCTTGTCGGGTAAGTTCCGACCTGCACGAATGGCGTAACGACTTCTCGACTGTCTCAACCATAGGCCCGGTGAAATTGCACTACGAGTAAAGATGCTCGTTTCGCGCAGCAGGACGGAAAGACCCCGGGACCTTTACTATAGTTTGATATTGGTGTTCGGTTCGGCTTGTGTAGGATAGGTGGGAGACTTTGAAGCAGCCACGCCAGTGGTTGTGGAGTCGCCGTTGAAATACCACTCTGGTCGTGCTGGATGTCTAACCTCGGTCCGTGATCCGGATCAGGGACAGTGTCTGATGGGTAGTTTAACTGGGGCGGTTGCCTCCCAAAGGGTAACGGAGGCGCCCAAAGGTTCCCTCAGCCTGGTTGGCAATCAGGTGTTGAGTGTAAGTGCACAAGGGAGCTTGACTGTGAGACCGACGGGTCGAGCAGGGACGAAAGTCGGGACTAGTGATCCGGCGGTGGCTTGTGGAAGCGCCGTCGCTCAACGGATAAAAGGTACCCCGGGGATAACAGGCTGATCTTCCCCAAGAGTCCATATCGACGGGATGGTTTGGCACCTCGATGTCGGCTCGTCGCATCCTGGGGCTGGAGTCGGTCCCAAGGGTTGGGCTGTTCGCCCATTAAAGCGGTACGCGAGCTGGGTTTAGAACGTCGTGAGACAGTTCGGTCCCTATCCGCTGTGCGCGTAGGAATATTGAGAAGGGCTGTCCCTAGTACGAGAGGACCGGGACGGACGAACCTCTGGTGTGCCAGTTGTCCTGCCAAGGGCATGGCTGGTTGGCTACGTTCGGGAGGGATAACCGCTGAAAGCATCTAAGCGGGAAGCCTGCTTCAAGATGAGTATTCCCACCTCCTTGAGAGGGTAAGGCTCCCAGTAGACGACTGGGTTGATAGGCCAGATGTGGAAGCCCGGTAACGGGTGGAGCTGACTGGTACTAATAGGCCGAGGGCTTGTCCTCAGTTGCTCGCGTCCACTGTGTTAGTTCTGAAGTAACGAACTGTGTTCATATCCGGTTGGTTAACTTCATAGTGTTTCGGTGGTCATAGCGTTAGGGAAACGCCCGGTTTACATTCCGAACCCGGAAGCTAAGCCTTTCAGCGCCGATGGTACTGCAGGGGGGACCCTGTGGGAGAGTAGGACGCCGCCGAACAATCATTGTGGGAAAGCCCCGCACCCTTCAGGGTGCGGGGCTTTTCTGCGTTCCGGGCCAGGTCGAGGTCTCCTGTAGGGTCAGGGGGCAATCGTCTTCAATATTTCTACAGTCACAGTGGAGGCCCCCGGGTGGAGGTCCAGGAGACTCGGGTTCAGACCGACCGAATTTTCACCATTCCCAACATCCTGAGCATGGCGCGCCTTGCCGGCGTGCCGTTGTTCCTCTGGTTGATCCTGGCGGGGCACGACGGCTGGGCGCTGGCCGTTCTCATGCTCAGCGGGATCACCGACTACCTGGACGGGAAACTCGCGCGTCGCTGGAATCAGATCAGCAATCTGGGCCGGCTGCTCGACCCGGCAGCGGACCGTCTGTACATCCTCACGACGCTGTTCGGCCTGACCTGGCGCGAGATTCTGCCCATCTGGCTCACCGCGGCCCTGCTCGCGCGAGAGCTGATGTTGCTGGTCATGGTGTGGATCCTGAGACGACACGGCTATCCGCCGCCCCAGGTCAACTTCCTGGGCAAGGCCGCGACCTTCAACCTGATGTACGCGTTCCCCTTGCTCCTGCTGAGTGACGGAACCGGCTGGTTGGCCTGGATGGCGTCAGTTTTCGGATGGGCGTTCGCCGGATGGGGTACAACCCTCTATTGGTGGGCAGGAATCCTTTACGTGGTGCAGGTCCGCCGTCTGGTCAAGGCGGATGCCACGGCCGATTGAACTTGCTCGACGCCGGTACTGACGCGGAGGAGTTGCGAAGTCACCGTCCGAGACGGGTGAGGTCGGCTGACCGTCATCTCTCAAGGAGGACTCTTCCGACATGAAGGCCGTCGTGATGGCCGGTGGCGAAGGTACGCGTCTTCGCCCGATGACCTCAAGCATGCCCAAGCCGCTCCTGCCGGTCGCCAACCGGCCGATCATGGAGCACGTGCTCAGGCTGCTCAAGCGGCATGGGCTCAGCGAGACCGTGGTTACCGTTCAGTTCCTGGCGTCCCTCGTCAAGAACTACTTCGGTGACGGCGAAGAGCTCGGAATGGAACTCACGTATGCCAACGAGGAGAAGCCACTCGGCACCGCCGGCAGCGTGAAAAATGCCGAGGAGGCCTTGAAGGACGACTCTTTCCTCGTCATTTCCGGCGACGCGCTCACCGACTTCGACCTCACCGATCTCATCAACTTCCACAAAGAGAAGGGCGCACTCGTCACGGTGTGCCTCACTCGCGTGCCGAATCCCCTGGAATTCGGCATCACCATCGTGGACGAGGAAGGAAAAGTCGAACGCTTCCTGGAGAAGCCGACATGGGGACAGGTGTTCTCGGACACCGTCAACACCGGCATCTACGTCATGGAGCCCGAGGTCTTCAACTACGTCGACCCGGACGTATCGGTCGACTGGTCCGGCGACGTGTTCCCTCAGCTCATGAAGGAAGGCCGGCCGATCTACGGCTACGTGGCCGAGGGCTACTGGGAGGACGTCGGCACGCACGAGAGCTACGTCAAGGCACAGGCCGACGTACTCGAGGGCAAGGTCCAGGTCGACATGGACGGCTTCGAGATCTCCCCCGGGGTGTGGATCGCCGAGGGCGCGGAGGTGAGCCCGGACGCGGTACTGCGCGGGCCGCTGTACATCGGCGACTACGCGAAGGTCGAGGCCGGCGTCGAGATCCGCGAACACACGGTCATCGGATCGAACGTGGTCGTCAAGAGCGGGGCCTTCCTCCACAAAGCCGTCATCCACGACAACGTGTACATCGGACCCCACAGCAATCTGCGCGGCTGCGTGATCGGCAAGAACACCGACATCATGCGGGCCGCCCGGATCGAGGACGGGGCCGTCATCGGTGACGAGTGCCTCGTCGGCGAGGAATCCATCGTCCAGGGGAACGTACGCGTCTACCCCTTCAAGACGATCGAAGCCGGCGCCTTCGTCAACACGTCGGTGATCTGGGAGTCGCGAGGACAGGCGCATCTGTTCGGCGCGCGCGGGGTCTCCGGCATCCTGAACGTCGAGATCACCCCCGAGCTGGTGGTCCGGCTCGCCGGAGCCTATGCGACGACCCTGAAGAAGGGCGCGATCGTCACCACGGCCCGAGACCACTCCCGAGGCGCGAGAGCACTGAAGCGTGCCGTGATCTCGGCGCTCCAGGCCAGCGCCATCAACGTCCGCGACCTGGAGAACGTGCCGCTGCCCGTGGCCCGACAGCAGACCGCGCGAGGGAGCGCCGGTGGCATCGTGCTCCGTACCTCGCCCGGCGTGCCGGACTCGGTCGACATCATGTTCCTCGACGAGCGCGGAGCCGACCTCTCGCTCCAGCAACAGCGCAAGCTGGACCGGGTGTACGCACGTCAGGAGTACCGGCGCGCGTTCCCCGGCGAGATCGGTGACCTGCAGTTCCCGGGCAGCGTCTTCGACGCGTACACGGGCTCGCTGCTCAGGCGCGTGGACATCACCGGAGTCGCGGACTCCGGACTCAAGGTCGTCGTGGACGCCTCGAACGGCAGTGCGGGCCTGGTCCTGCCGAGCCTGCTCGGTCGGCTCGGTGTGGACGCGCTCACCGTGAACCCCGGCCTCGACGAATCCCGACCGACCGAGACCAGGGAATCCCGGCGGGCCGGGCTGGTGCGGCTGGGCGAGATCGTGGCGTCCTCGCGGGCCGCCTTCGGCGTGCGCTTCGACCCGGTGGGCGAGCGGATCTCGCTCGTCGACGAGCGCGGGCGGATCATCGAGGACGACCGGGCCCTGCTGGTCCTCCTCGACCTGGTCGCGGCGGAGAAGCGCAGCGGCAAGGTGGCTCTGCCCGTCACCACCACCCGGGTCGCCGAGCAGGTGGCGGCGTACCACGGGACCCAGGTGGAGTGGACGACGACCTCGCCCGACGACCTGACGCGGGTGGGCCGGGCCGAGAACACCATCTTCGGCGGCGACGGCCGGGGCGGATTCATCGTTCCGGAGTTCAGCAGCGTCTTCGACGGTTCCGCGGCGTTCGTGCAGCTGATCGGGTTGGTGGCGCGCACACAGCTCACCCTCAGCCAGATCGACGCCCGCATTCCGCGGGCGCACGTGCTCAAGCGGGACGTCCCGACGCCGTGGGCGGTCAAGGGGCTCGTCATGCGGCGGGTCGTGGAGGCCGCCGGAGACCGTCAGGTGGACACCACCGACGGTGTGCGGGTGGTCGAGGCCGACGGGCGTTGGGCGCTGGTCCTTCCCGACCCGGCCGAAGCCGTCACGCACCTCTGGGCCGAGGGGCCCGACGACGCGTCCGCACAGGCACTGCTGGACGAGTGGGCGGCGGTCGTGGACGGTGCCGGCGATCACTGAACGAAGCATGTGAGACACCGGTCCGGCGGGCCGGCACGGGAAAGACCTCCGTGCCGGCCCGCCGGACGCCCGCATTCGGTGGCAACGGTGGTGACATGCGACGATGTGGGGCATGTCGCAGCCGCCCAACAACCGGAGTTCGGCCACGCCGCCCGCGCGCCCGGACGCTTCCATGTCGCTGCTGACGCACGTGATGGACCACAGTCTCGACGAGGGCTACGCGGAAGCCTCGGCACGGCGCGCGGCGGACGGTACGGCGGGCCTTCCACGCACTCTCAAGGCCAAGCTCGGCCTCGCGGCCGGACTGGTGATCGCCGCCATGGTCGTCACCCTCGGAGCGGCCGAGGCGCGGATATCGGCGCCGGTGCTGGCCAAGGAGCGCCAGGAACTCATCGACCGGGTGGAGCGGGCCGACGAGCACGCGACCAGCGTGGAACGCGACATCGAGCGGTTGCGCACCGAGGTCGCGGACAGCCAGCGCGAGGCGCTCAAGCAGCACGGCGGGGACCAGGGGCAACTCGTGGCGCTGCTGGCCGGCGCCACCGACGTGCGCGGGCCGGGTATCAAACTCACCGTGGACGACGCCAAGGGATCCTCCTCCGGAGGCGGCGGCGGGCCGCGCGAGAGCGCCGGGTTCGCGAACACCGGCCGGCTCCGCGACCGGGACATGCAGAAGATCGTCAACGGGCTCTGGCAGTCCGGTGCGGAGGCGATCTCGATCAACGGTCAGCGCCTCACGGCCCTCTCGGCGATCAGGGCCGCGGGTGACGCGATACTGGTCGACAACAAGCCGCTGGTCCCCCCGTACGAAGTGCTCGCGGTGGGCGACAAGAAGAAACTCGGGACCGCGTTCCAGGACTCCGTGGGCGGTCAGTACCTGCACGTGCTGCAGGAGAGCTACGGGATCCGCTCCGGTCTGGCGCCCGTGGACGACATCCGGCTGCAGGCCGCGTCGAGCCTGACCGTACGTACAGCTACAGCAGCAGAGCCGAAGAAGGGTGCATCGTGATCGCGGTACTGGGCCTCGTGGTCGGAGTGGTGGTCGGACTTCTGGTCCGACCCGAAGTGCCGGCCGTGGTGGAGCCTTATCTGCCGATCGCCGTGGTGGCGGCGCTGGACGCGGTCTTCGGCGGTCTGCGGGCGATGCTGGACGGCATCTTCGTGGACAAGGTCTTCGTGGTGTCGTTCCTGTCCAACGTCGTGGTCGCCGCGCTGATCGTCTTCCTCGGAGACAAGCTGGGCGTCGGCGCGCAGTTGTCCACCGGTGTGGTCGTCGTGCTCGGCATCCGCATCTTCTCGAACGCCGCGGCCATCCGCCGGCACGTGTTCCGGGCGTGACGCCGATGACTACGGAGAACACCCCGCCGGAGGAACCGAACGTCCCCGAGCAGCCTCTTAAGGAAGGGCCGGCGCAGGCAGCCGAGCCCGAGGAGACCGGTCGCCAGCGCCTGGCGGCCGGTCTGTGGCCGCCAAGGGTGAGCCGCGCCCAACTGATCGTCGCGCTGTTGCTGTTCGTCCTCGGCCTGGGTCTGGCCATCCAGGTCCGCTCGAACAGCGACTCGGGTGCTCCGCTGCGCGGGGCCCGTCAGGAGGACCTCGTACGGATCCTCGACGAGCTCGACGGTCGGACCAAGCGCCTGGAGGACGAGAAACAGAGGTTGGAGGACCAACGCAAGGAGTTGGAGAACAGCTCCGATCAGGCCGAGGAGGCGCGCAAGCAGACCGTGGAGAAGGAACGCCAACTGGGCATTCTGGCCGGTACGGTGGCTGCCCAGGGGCCGGGCATCACGCTGCGGATCACCGACCCCACGGGGCAGGTGCAGCCGGACCAGCTCCTGGACACGCTGCAGGAGCTGCGGGCGGCCGGTGCCGAGGCGATCCAGATCAACGGTGTGCGGGTGGTGGCCGGGTCGTTCTTCTCGGACGAGGGCGGTGGGGTCGGCATCGATGGGAAGAAGATCACACAACCCTATGAGTTCAAGGTGATCGGCAAGCCACAGGACCTTGAGCCCGCGCTGAACATCCCCGGCGGCGTTGTACAGACGTTGGAGAAGGAACAAGCCACGGTCGCCGTCACACGGTCGGCGAAGATCGTTGTGGACGCCTTGCGGGCTGCGAAGCAGCCTGACTACGCTCGGTCGTCATCACCGTGACACGGGGCGTAACGTGGAGCGGCTCACGCGGGTGGATGCCTGCGGGGGGTCGAGGCACCGAAGTCGCGGTGCGTGGTGGAAACTGTCTGGTGGTTACGGACGTTGTGAGAATGTCCGGATCGGCAGGTGTGTGCATTCGGAGTTCGTCCTGCCCCACGGGCGGGTCTGTTTCGGTCAAGGGGAATCGCCCGTGAAGTTGTTTGAGAAGTTGTTCGGCAAGAAGAACCGCGAGGAAGGCGGTGCCGCGAGGCATCGCGCGGGGCACGGAGACGGGGAAGGGCAGGGCGACCGGCCGCTCTTCCGCGACGAGGTCGCCGGCTCGGGTGATGTTTCGGGCGCGCAGGGCGCGTCGGCTGTTGACCCTGCCGGTACCGGACGCATAGGTTTCGGTGAACCATCAACCTCAAGTGCGGGTGGAGGGTTTGCCCCCGACCCGTATGCCACCAATGCCTCCGCGGGGCAGCCGCGGCGCGAGGAGCCGTCCATGTCGGCCGAGCAGATCTGCAGCAGGTGCGGGCACCGCAGCGATGCGGCCAGCCGGTTCTGCTCCAGCTGCGGCGCGCCGCTGCGGCCGGGTCTGACGCCGGAGCGTGCTTCGGAGACCACGTCCACGATCTCGATCTCGGGCCTTGAGGCCTACGAGGCCGAGGTGTCGGGGCAACAGCACGTGTCGTCCTCGCTCTCTCCCGAGGCCCAGGCCGCGGTGGAAGCGCTGCCCCCCGGTTCCGCTCTGCTGATCGTGCGGCGCGGCCCCAACTCCGGCAGCCGGTTCCTCTTGGACGGCGAACTGACCACGGCCGGCCGGCACCCGCAGAGCGACATCTTCCTGGACGACGTCACCGTCTCCCGGCGGCATGTCGACTTCCGCCGGGGCCAGGACGGTGGCTTCACCGTCTCGGACGTGGGCAGCCTGAACGGCACGTACGTGAACCGAGAGCCGATCGACTCCGTCGCCCTGCACAACGGCGACGAGGTGCAGATCGGCAAGTACCGGCTGGTCTTCTACGCGAGCCTGCGGGGCATCTGACCCGTCAAGGGAAGGTCCCATGCTGCGCACCCCGACAGGCGGTGCCGGAAACGGCACCGCCGCCTCGGCCGGGCGGCTGGTGAGCATCGGCACGGTGCTCACCATGCTGCGTGACGAGTTTCCCGACGTCACGATCTCGAAGATCCGCTTCCTGGAGGCGGAGGGGCTCGTCGAGCCCCGGCGCACACCTTCCGGATACCGCAAGTTCAGCACCGACGACGTCGATCGGCTGAGCCGGATCCTGCGCCTCCAGCGGGACCACTACATGCCGCTGAAGGTCATTCGCGAACAGCTCGACGCGCTCGACCGCGGCGAGCAGGTCCGCATCCCGTCGCCCACCATGCACGGGGACTCCGTCGACCCCGCGAGCCCCGCCGCCGTGTACGGCGAGGTGGGGCGAGAGCGCTCCACCGCGGCCCGGGTGGGCCGCGCCGAGCTGATCTCCGCCGCCGAGGTGGACGAGGTACAGCTCGGCGAGTGGGAATCGTACGGGCTCATCGCCGAGGCGCCGGGCGGCGGATTCGACGCCGAGACGGTCACCGTGGCCCGGTTGATCGCGGATCTCGGTCGATTCGGGCTCGAGCCCCGCCATCTGCGCGCCATGAAAGCGGCCGCGGATCGGGAGGCCGGTCTGGTCGAACAGCTCGTGGCCCCGCTGCGCCGACACCGCAACCCGCAGACCAGGGCCCATGCGGAGGCCACGATGAGGGAGCTCGCCGGGTTGTCCGTACGGCTCCACGAGGCCCTGGTACAGACCGCCCTCGGGGTCCGGCTCAACTGACCAGGGGGAGCCCGACTACCCAAACCTGCCGGGCAGGTCCTAGGGTTGCTGTGTGAACGAGCTCGACGTTGTGGGTGTCCGGGTGGAAATGCCCTCCAACCAACCGATCGTGCTCCTGCGTGAAGTGGGAGGCGATCGGTACCTCCCCATCTGGATCGGACCCGGGGAGGCGACCGCCATTGCCTTCGCGCAACAGGGCATGGCCCCTGCCCGTCCGCTGACGCACGACCTGTTCAAGGACGTGCTGGAAGCGGTCGGTGAGGAGCTCACCGAGGTTCGGATCACGGATCTGCGGGAGGGCGTCTTCTATGCGGAGCTTGTCTTCGCCAGCGGGGTCGAGGTGAGCGCGCGGCCCTCCGATGCCATAGCGCTGGCCCTGCGGACGGGGACGCCGATCTACGGCAGTGACGGCGTGCTCGACGACGCGGGCATCGCCATCCCCGATGAGCAGGAGGACGAGGTGGAGAAGTTCCGCGAGTTCCTCGACCAGATCTCGCCCGAGGACTTCGGCACCGGGCCGCAGTGAGGCGGCGCGCGCCGTGTCACCCTCCGTGAAGTTTCAGCCCATTCGAGTAGCCTTTCCCCGTAAAGGGACACGGGAAACCACTCTCAGGGTGATTATCACTCGGCGTGCCGAGTGTGGCGATCGTTGACGCACCCCTGGTGACTGCCTACCTTCGAGGAGGCAGGTCAAGGACGGAGGGTCGGCGTGAGGATCACGGGCGACGGTACGACCGGGGGCATCCCCGCACGGAGTGACGGCGGGCCGTACCCGCTGCACGGCGGTGCGGCAGGTTCCGCGCGCCGTCAGCCGGAGTCGGTTCCGACGCCGGTCGGGCCGGTGAGCGAGGAACAGGCGCCCGAGCAGATCGGCTACAGGGGGCCGACGGCGTGCGCCGCCGCCGGCATCACCTATCGGCAACTGGACTACTGGGCCCGGACCGGGCTGGTGGAGCCGAGCGTCCGACCCGCGTACGGCTCGGGTACGCAGCGGCTGTACAGCTTCCGGGACGTGGTGGTCCTCAAGATCGTCAAGCGCTTCCTGGACACCGGGGTGGCGCTGCAGAGCATCCGCACCGCCGTGCAGCACCTGCGCGACCGGGGGTTCTCGGACCTGGAGCGCATGACGCTGATGAGCGACGGTGCCACCGTCTATGAATGCACCTCACCCGATCAGGTGGTCAGCCTGCTCCAGGGTGGACAGGGCGTCTTCGGCATCGCGATCGGCGTGGTCTGGCGGGACGTGGAGAACGCGCTGTCCCAGCTCCACGGCGAGCGGATCGACACCGGCGAGACACTGGTCGGGCAGAACCCCGCGGACGAGCTGGCGGCGCGCCGCAACCGGGCGGTCTGAGGCGCTCCGGCGGGCTCCCGCGGGATTGTCAGAGGCGTAGGGCAGCATCGGGGCTGTGAGAGCCGCGCCGACCATCCTGCATCTGGACATGGACGCCTTCTACGCATCCGTGGAGCAGGCGTCGAAGCCGAGTCTGCGCGGCAAGGCCGTGATCGTCGGCGGGCTCGGGCCGCGCGGGGTGGTCGCCACGGCCTCCTACGAGGCCAGGCGCTTCGGTGTGCACTCGGCGATGCCGACGGCGCAGGCCAGACGGCTCTGCCCGAACGGCGCCTACCTCACCCCCCGGTTCCGCCTGTACCAGTCGGTCAGCGAGCGCGTCATGGGGCTCCTGCGGGCCCTGTCGCCCCTCGTGGAGCCGCTCAGCCTGGACGAGGCCTTCGTGGACCTGGAGGCGGGCGAGGTCGCCTTCGACTCCGCCGCCGCCCGGGCGGCCGGGGAGCGGCTGAGGGCCGACATCATGGCCGCGACGGGGCTCAGCGGGTCCGTGGGGCTCGCGGGATCCAAGATGCTGGCCAAGGTGGCCTCCGAGGAGGCCAAGCCGGCAGGGCTGCTGCTGATCGAGCCGGGGACCGAGCGCGCGCACCTCGCGCCGATGACCGTGCGGACCCTGCCCGGGGTGGGCCCGGTCACCGGGGAACACCTGCGGCGTGCCGGGATCACCACCGTGGGGGAGCTGGCCGAGGCCGGCGAGGACGAGTTGATCCGGATGGTGGGGCGCTCGCACGGGCTGGGGCTGTACCGGATGGCGCTGGGGTTGGACGACCGCCCGGTGGTCGCGGAGCGGGACGCGAAGTCGGTCTCGGTTGAGGACACCTTCGATGTGGACCTGCACGACCGGGTCCGGATCCGGGGCGAGGTGCAGCGGCTCGCCGACCGGTGTGTGGTGCGGCTGCGGTCCTCGGGGCACTCGGGGCGCACGATCGTGCTGAAGGTGCGGCGCTACGACTTCTCGACGCTGACGCGCTCGGAGACGCTGCGGGGGCCCACCGACGATCCGGGGGTGGTTCGGGAGGCGGCCGCACGGCTGCTGGAGGGTGTGGACACCACGGGCGGGGTGCGGCTGCTGGGGGTCGGGGTGACGGGGCTCGCGGACTACACGCAGGAGGACCTGTTCGCCCAGGCCGAAGCCCAGGCCGAGGCGGAGGGGGGCGCGGAGGCGGTCGGGCCCGCCGGGGATCCGGTGGCGGAGGGCCCGGAGTCGTCGGGCGGGGACGCGGCGGACGGCGCCGGGACCCCGGACGGGGCTCCGGCCGAGCCGGCGGGGGCCGAAGGGGCCGTACGGGGCGCGGAGGGCGACGGGGCCGTCGGGACGCCGGGGGAGGCCGTGATCGCCCTCGGGCGGTTCTGGCCGGCCGGGAGCGACGTGCGGCACGCGGTGTACGGGCCGGGGTGGGTGCAGGGCAGCGGGGTCGGGCGGGTGACCGTACGGTTCGAGCGGCCGGGATCGGCGCCCGGGCGTGTGCGCACCTTCAAGGTGGACGATCCGGAACTGGAGCCGTCCGATCCGTTGCCGCTGGTGGGGGAAGACGGAGGGGGAGGTGAGCGGCCGCGCGGCGCCGGCGCCGCCTAGCCCTCGCCCGCGAGCCGGCCGAAGTCGCGGGGGGTGTTCTTCGGCGGGGGTGGCGGGTGGTGGAACTCCGTCGGCAGGGTCACGTCCAGTCCGTAGTGGTGGTAGAGCTGCAGCTCCTGCTCGGGAGAGAGGTGGCGGCCGACGCCGAAGTCGGGCGCGTCCCTGATCAGGGATCGTTCGAAGGGGACCCGCAGGGTTTCCCCGACCACCTCGCTGGGCTCCAGGGGGACGAACGCGTCGCGGCTGAACAGGCCCGTCCGGACCGCGGCCCATTCCGGTACGCCCGTGGCGTCATCGAGGTAGACCTCGTCCACGGTGCCGATCTTGGCCCCGTTGCGGTCGAATGCCTTGCGGCCGATCAGGCTGCGCGGATCGATGTCGGTCTGCACGGTCCCTCCACATGGTCGCAACTCCTCCGTATTCACTACAGAAGTGCATATTCGGGGAGGGGGCCACTCGAGGGAGGGTTCGGAACCTCGCTGGTAGGCTGGGTCACGGCTGTCGACCCTGTGCGGGAGAGTCCTCCGAGTGAACGTGACGGAGGCGCCGAAGGAGCAAATCCTCCCCGGAATCTCTCAGGCATACGTACCGCACGTGGTGAGGCCACTCTGGAAAGCAGGGGCGGGTACCGGATGATCTGTGCCGGTTCCTCTCCTCACCGACGGTGAAAGCCGGATCTCGTGGGCGTACCCAGGAGGCCCGGTGAAGCTCTCAGGTTGAGATGACAGAGGGGGAGGCCGTTCGGGTGCCCGCGCCGTGGTGCCCCTCGCAGGTCATACGACCAGGAGGCCTCCGTCATGACCGCCAACCGCATTCCGCTCTCCCAGCTGGAGCGAGGCATCCCCTTCGAGCAGCGCCACATCGGCCCGGATGCCGAGGCGCAGGCGAAGATGCTCGCCCACGTGGGCTACGGCTCCCTGGACGAACTGACCGCCGCAGCGGTGCCCGATGTGATCCGCAGCGCAGAGGCGCTGAACCTGCCCGAGGCGCGGACCGAGGCCGAGGTGCTCGCGGAGCTCCGCGAACTCGCCGACCGCAACCAGGTTCTTTCGTCCATGATCGGTCTCGGCTACTACGGGACTTTCACGCCGCCGGTGATCCTGCGCAACGTCATGGAGAACCCGGCCTGGTACACGGCCTACACGCCGTACCAGCCCGAGATCTCGCAGGGCCGCCTGGAAGCGCTGCTGAACTTCCAGACTGTCGTCGCGGACCTGACCGGCCTGCCGACCTCCGGTGCCTCACTGCTCGACGAGGGCACCGCCGCCGCCGAGGCCATGTCGCTGGCCCGCCGCGTCGGCAAGGTCAAGAACGGCGTCTTCCTGATCGACGCGGACGCGCTGCCGCAGACGATCGCCGTGATCGAGACCCGTGCCGAGCCGACGGGCGTCGAGGTCGTCGTCGCCGACCTGTCCGAGGGCATCCCCGCCGAGATCGCCGAGCGCGGCGTCTTCGGCGTGCTGCTCCAGTACCCGGGTGCCTCCGGCGCCGTACGGGACATCAAGCCGGTCATCGACCAGGCGCACGAGCTCGGTGCCATCGTCACCGTCTCCGCCGACCTCCTCGCGCTGACCCTGCTCACCTCCCCGGGCGAGCTGGGCGCGGACATCGCCGTCGGCACCACCCAGCGCTTCGGCGTCCCGATGGGCTTCGGCGGACCGCACGCCGGCTACATGGCCGTCCAGGCCAAGCACGCCCGCTCGCTCCCCGGCCGCCTCGTCGGCGTCTCCGTGGACGCGGACGGCAACAAGGCGTACCGCCTCGCGCTCCAGACGCGTGAACAGCACATCCGCCGCGAGAAGGCCACCAGCAACATCTGCACCGCGCAGGTGCTGCTCGCCGTCATGGCCGGCATGTACGCCGTCTACCACGGCCCGGACGGGCTGCGGACGATCGCCCGCCGGACCCACCGCTACGCGGGCGTGCTCGCCGCGGGGCTGGCGGCCGGCGGGGTCAAGGTCGTGCACGGCTCGTACTTCGACACCCTCACCGTCCGGGTGCCGGGCCGAGCCGGCGAGGTCGTCGCCGCCGCCCGCGCGGGCGGGGTCAACCTGTACCGCGTGGACGCCGACCTGGTGTCGATCTCCTGTGACGAGACCACGCTGCGCGCCGACATCGAGGCCGTCTGGGCCGCCTTCGGCGTCACCGCCGACATCGAGGCGCTGGACGAGATCACCCCCGAGAGCCTGCCCGAGGGCCTGCTGCGCTCGGACGAGTACCTGGCCCACCCGGTCTTCCACCAGCACCGTTCCGAGACCGCCATGCTGCGCTACCTGCGCAGGCTTTCGGACAAGGACTACGCGCTGGACCGCGGCATGATCCCGCTGGGCTCCTGCACGATGAAGCTCAACGCGACCACCGAGATGGAGCCGGTCACCTGGCCCGAGTTCGGGCAGCTGCACCCCTTCGCCCCGATCGAGCAGGCCGAGGGGTACCTCACGCTCATCAACGAGCTGGAGGAACGTCTCTGCGAGGTCACCGGCTACGACAAGGTGTCGATCCAGCCGAACGCCGGTTCCCAGGGTGAGCTCGCCGGTCTGCTGGCCGTCCGCGCGTACCACCGGGCGAACGGCGACGAGCAGCGCACCATCTGTCTCATCCCGTCCTCCGCGCACGGCACGAACGCCGCCAGCGCCGTGATGGCCGGCATGAAGGTCGTCGTCGTCAAGACCGCCGACGACGGCGAGGTGGACGCGGACGACCTGCGCGCCAAGATCGAGCAGTACCGCGACGAACTCGCCGTGCTGATGATCACCTACCCGTCCACGCACGGTGTGTTCGAGGAGCACGTAGCGGACATCTGCGCCCAGGTGCACGACGCCGGCGGCCAGGTCTACGTGGACGGCGCGAACCTCAACGCCCTCGTCGGCCTGGCCAAGCCGGGGCACTTCGGCGGCGACGTCTCGCACCTGAACCTGCACAAGACCTTCTGCATCCCGCACGGTGGCGGCGGTCCGGGCGTCGGCCCGGTCGGTGTCCGGGCGCACCTGGCCCCGTACCTCCCCAACCACCCGCTCCAGCCGACCGCCGGTCCGGAGACGGGCGTCGGCCCGATCTCGGCCGCCCCGTGGGGATCGGCCGGCATCCTGCCGATCTCCTGGTCGTACGTGCGCCTGATGGGCGGCGAGGGCCTCAAGCGCGCCACCCAGGTGGCCGTGCTCGGCGCCAACTACATCGCCAAGCGCCTGGAGCCGCACTACCCGGTGCTCTACACCGGTCCCGGCAACCTGGTCGCCCACGAGTGCATCATCGACCTGCGTCCGCTCTCGAAGGCCACGGGCGTCAGCGTCGACGACATCGCCAAGCGCCTGATCGACTACGGCTTCCACGCGCCGACGATGTCCTTCCCGGTCGCCGGCACGCTGATGATCGAGCCGACGGAGTCCGAGGACCTCGCCGAGATCGACCGCTTCTGCGACGCGATGATCGCCATCCGTGCCGAGATCGAGCGGGTCGCGGGCGGCGAATGGCCGCTCGACGACAACCCGCTGGCCAACTCCCCGCACACGGCCGCGGCGCTGGGCGGCGAGTGGAACCACCCGTACACCCGCGACGAGGCCGTCTTCCCGGGCGGGGTCACGGCCGCCGAGAAGTACTGGCCGCCGGTGCGCCGGATCGACGGCGCCTTCGGCGACCGGAACCTGGTGTGCTCCTGCCCGCCGCTCGACGAGTACGACAACTGAGTCGTGATCGTGGCCGTGTGAGGTGACACGTAAGGGGCCGGTCCCGGAGCGATGCTCCGGGACCGGCCCCTTCCCCGTGTTCCGTGTCGTCCCGTGCGGGCCGGCCCCTAGGCGACCGCGAGCGGCCGGTGCGGGGCGATGATCTGGCCGTCCGGCAACAGCTCCCCGGTGTCCTCGAAGAGCAGGACGCCGTTGCACAGCAGGCTCCAGCCCTGTTCCGGGTGGTTGGCCACGGGCAGCGCGGCCTCCCTGTCGGCGGAGTCTGACGTCGGGCAGGCTGGCTGGTGCTGGCACATGGATGCGTTCTTTCGCTGCGATGTGGTCTGTGTGCTACGGCTCGATGCGTGATTCATGGCCGTCCCCCTGGGTCATCCCCGCGCCTGCGGGGAGCATGTCCTCAGTGTTCCCCCACGACGGCTGCTTCGTAGGTATTTCCCGGCAGCTGTCCTCATACATTGAGGACGCATCACTCGTGCGGGCGGTTCAGGCCAACTCCCCTGTCATTTCGGGTGGTTCACCAGTGGTCCGAGCGGGCTAGGCCGAATGGGCAACTTGGGCCATGCCGGTCGAGGAGCGCCGGTCGAGGAGCGCCGGTCAGGCCGCCGGTGCGGCCACCGCGGGCGGTGCCGGAGGGGCGGGCGGAGTGAGTCGACGGGTCAGTACGGGCAGCAGCTCGGACACGGTGTGCGGTCGGAAGGGCGCGATCCCGGGGGGCGCCGGGGCCAGGGGGATCAGCAGGTCGGCGGCGTCCGGCAGGCCCGCCGAGGCGTCGGCGTTGACCGCCCCGTGCAGCCAGAGGGTCAGCATGTACAGCTCCGGTACGGACAGGAGTCTCGGCTGGTGGTTCTTGCCGAGCGACTCGGCCTGACGCAGGGCGCGTTCGGTCGCCGCCACGTAGGGGCCCTCGAAGAAGTGGGAGAAGGCCCAGCCGTCCGCCGTGAGCCGGGTGTCGGCCGCGGCGACGAAACGGTCCCCGCTGCGGATCATGAACCGCCAGCCGGTCAACCGCGTGCGGGGCGGCCGGCCGCCGGTCGTGAGCGGCGAGGCCTGCAACCGGTCGAGTACGTGGACCGGCAGGGGGAGTTCCGCGGTCAGGGGACCCTGGATCTTGCGCAGGGCCGGGGTGTGCGCCTCGTGCACGGCGGTGGGGGAGCGGAGTGCCGCGAGGACGCAGCGCAGGGCGGGCGCGGGAGCCGGAGGGACATGCAGCGGCATGGTGGGTCGCCTCTCACTTGGGAGACCTGGGGTGCGGGGGAAGGTGCGGACGGCGCTGTCGCATTCTGGGGCCAGAGGGGGGCTGAGGGGCAATGGCCGCGCGCCAACTCTCTGCCTCGTTTGCGGAGTTTATACGACATGTGTTCACGCAGTGTTTCGGCTAGCTGTCCCGGCCATTGCCGACAAGGCGCTTACCGGTCCCTCTGGCATGGCATTCATGCCGGTTGCGCGCGAACATGTCGCGCTGACCTCGGAGGTTACCGGACGGGGGCTCGGCTGGAAAGCGTCGGTTATGTGGAATAGGCAAAGTCGAGGCGGAATTTGCGCTTTCGAGCTTGCCAGGCGAATGTGCCGAAGCGCCCTTCGGGCCAAACCGGCGCGCGCTGTCCGCCATGCGCGCCCCCGCCGCGTTATCGATCACTCCGCCGGGGCATCATCGACCGTAACGCGCGCCTGGGTGCACCGGGCCAGGCCCATTCGAGGAGGGACGCTTCGATGGGGGAGAAGGTCGTGGCAGGCGGATTCGACCTGTCCGATCGGCATCGGTATCGAAGGAAGCTCCACGAGTGCCTGGAGGGGCTGGAGCGCCTTCTGGCGGAGAAGAGGTTCGATCGGCCCAAGAACATGATGGGACTGGAGATCGAACTGAATCTCGCGGGTGCCGACGGGTTGCCGAGAATGGTGAATGCCGAGGTTCTGGAACGTATAGCGAGTCCCGATTTCCAGACCGAACTCGGAATGTTCAACCTGGAGGTGAACGTACTCCCGCACCGCCTCGGCGGGCGGGTATTCGACCAGCTCGCCGAAGAACTCGGCGCGGGGTTGCACTATGCCCACCGGCAGGCCGCCGCGATCGACGCCGGAGTGGTGATGATCGGTATCCTGCCGACGATCACCCGCTCCGACCTGGCTCTGGCCAACCTCTCCGCCGTGGACCGGTACTCGCTGCTCAACGAGCAGATCCTGATGATGCGCGGCGAGGACTTCATCCTCGACATCGACGGTGTCGAGCGGCTGACCTGGACCTCCGGATCGATCGTGCCCGAGGCCGCCTGCACCTCGGTGCAACTGCACCTCCAGGTGACCCCGGCCCGGTTCTCGGACGTGTGGAACGCGGCCCAGGCGGTGTCCGCCGTACAGACGGCGGTCGGCGCCAACTCGCCGTTCCTGTTCGGGCACGAGCTGTGGCGGGAGTCGCGGCCGCCGCTCTTCACCCAGGCCACCGACACGCGGCCGCCCGAACTCCAGTCGCAGGGTGTGCGGCCGCGGACCTGGTTCGGGGAGCGGTGGGTGGACTCGGCGTACGAACTCTTCGCGGAGAACGTCCGCTTCTTCCCGTCCCTGCTGCCGATCTGCGACGAGGAGGAGCCGCTGCGGGTGCTCGCCGAGGGAGGGGTGCCGAGCCTGCAGGAGCTGGTGCTGCACAACGGCACGGTCTACCGCTGGAACCGGCCCGTGTACGGGGTCGCCGACGGGGTGCCGCACCTGCGGGTGGAGAACCGGGTGCTGCCGGCCGGGCCCACCGTGGCCGACGTGGTCGCCAACGCCGCCTTCTACTACGGGCTGGTGCGCACGCTCGCGGACGAGCAGCGGCCGGTCTGGACGAGGCTGCCGTTCGCGGAGGCCGAGGCCAACTTCGACGCGGCCTGCCGGTACGGGATCGACGCGCGGCTGCGCTGGCCGCGTCGGGGCAGGGGCGGAGGTCTGGCGAGCGTGCCGGCGGTGCGGTTGGTGCTCGACGAGCTGCTTCCGATGGCGGCGGCCGGGCTGGACGCCTGGGGGATCGCGCCGGCGGACCGGGACCACTACCTGGGGATCATCGAACAGCGGTGTCGGCTCCGGGTGAACGGTGCGACCTGGCAGGTGGACACCTTCCACCGGGCCGTCGCGGCCGGCCTGGGACGCGACGACGCGCTGGCGGCCACCACCCGGCGCTACAGCGAGCTGTCGCACCGGGGCGAGCCCGTGCACACCTGGCCGGTCGGGCTCGCCGGGCAGGAGGTGGACGCCGCAGCGGCGGCCCGACGCTGACCCCGACCGGGTCCGATGATCCCGTCCCCCCGCCGAGGAGGCAGTATGGGGGTGTCGTGACGGCACGTCGCGACACCGATCGCGGCGGGACGGGAGTCGGGCGTGCGGGTGGAGCCGGAGCCGGTGGTCAAGGACCTGCGGGAAGAGAGCCGCGGGTACCTGCGGACCGAGACGCTGCTCGTCCTCGCGCTGTCGCTGGGGGCGAGCGGGGTCTCGGCCCTGATCAGCTTCATCGGTTCGCTCACCAAGCCGGGTGGGCTCAAGGACCAGGCGGCCACGCTGAACGGGTCGTACGCGCCCGGGCGGCCCTGGCTGGACCTGTCCTGGCAACTGTTCGGGATCGCGAGCGCGCTCGTTCCCGTACTGCTCGTCGCGCACCTGCTGACCCGCGAAGGCGCGCCGGGGCTGCGGACACTGGGCTTCGACCGGACCAGGCCGCTGTTCGACCTGAGTCGCGGCGCGCTGGTCGCCGCCGGCATCGGCAGCGCCGGGCTCGCCTTCTACCTGGCGGCCCGCGCCACCGGATTCAACCTGACGGTGGTGCCGGAGGCGCTGCCGGACGTGTGGTGGAAGTTCCCCGTACTGATCCTCTCCGCGCTGCAGAACTCCGTGGTCGAGGAGGTCATCGTGCTGGCCTACCTGCTGCGCCGGCTCGACCAACTGGGCTGGTCCCCGACGGCGTCACTGCTGGCCAGCTCGGCACTGCGCGGCTCCTACCACCTCTACCAGGGCATCGGCGGCTTCATCGGCAACATGGTGATGGGCATGGTGTTCGTGCTGGCCTACCGCCGTTGGGGGCGGGTCGGACCGCTCGTCGTCGCGCACGCGCTGCTCGACATCGTGGCCTTCGGCGGCTACGCCCTGCTCGCGGGCAAGGTGGGCTGGCTGCCGACCCCCTGAGGAGTCCTCGGACGGTCCTCAGGGGCGGGTGAGGAGCTCCCCGTCCAGGACCGTGACGGCGTGACCGGTCAGCAGGGTGCGCTCACCGGCGAGGGTGACGCGGACCAGACCCGTACGGGATCCGCCCTGGAGGCCCGTCAGCGTGGTGCGGCCGAGGCGACGCGCCCAGAACGGGGCGAGCGCGGTGTGGGCGCTGCCCGTGACGGGGTCCTCGTCGATGCCGAACGCCGGGAAGAAGCCGCGTGAGACGAAGTCGTGGCCGCGTGAGGGGTCCTCTGCGGCCGCGGTGACGATCACCCCGCGGCGGGCGTAGCCGCGCAGGGCGGCGATGTCGGGGGTGAGCTCCCGCACCGTCCGCTCGTCCGCGAGCTCCACCACCAGGTCGCCGACGTGGGCGGAGGTGTCGTGCACCGAGACGATCGCGGCGCCCAGCGCGCGCTCCACCTCGGGCACCGGCTCGACCTCCGTCAGCGAGGAGGTCGGGAAGTCCATGGTGATCGTGCCGTCCTCGGCCGTCCGCGCCGTGAGGATCCCGCAGCGGGCGGCGAAGCGGATCAGACCGCTCGCCCGGCCGGTCGTCGCGAGGACGTGGGCGGTCGCGAGGGTGGCGTGGCCGCACATGTCCACCTCGGCGGCCGGGGTGAACCAGCGCAGCTCCCAGTCGGCCTCCCCGCCCGCCGGCAGCGGCCGGGCGAAGGCGGTCTCGGAGAGGCTGACCTCGGCGGCGACCTGCTGGAGCCAGGAGTCCGGAGGGAACGCGCCGTCCAGCAGCAGGACCCCGGCGGGGTTCCCGTGGAAGGGGCGGTCCGTGAAGGCGTCGACGATTCGGATGCGCATGACCCCGACCGTAGGGCGGGTCGGGGAACGCCGCCAAAGGCCAATCCGGGGTGCCTGGCTCTGTCGCCGAAGAGTTTCCGATATATCGTTGACGTATCGTGAGCGATCAGTGATAGTGGAGACATCGAAGCCGTCGGACATCGGGTCGGACGGCGAGAACACTCGATGACGAAAGGAGCGCAGTCATGCGTTCACACGGACAGCACGGACACGACCACGGCCACGAGCACGGACGGGGTCACGGCCACTGCGGGCCGGACCGTCGGGAGGAGTTCGGCGGGCGTCGCGCCGCCTTCGGCCCGTTCGGACCGCCCTTCGGCGGCGGACCCTTCGGAGGGCGCGGCGGACGCGGCGGACCGCGCGGTCGGGCCCGCCGGGGTGACGTACGCGCCTCCATCCTGGCGCTGCTCGCGGACCGGCCGATGCACGGCTACGAGATGATCCAGGAGATCGGGGAGCGCAGCGGAGGGGCCTGGAAGCCCAGCCCCGGCTCGGTCTACCCGACCCTGCAACTGCTGGAGGACGAGGGCCTCATCACGAACGAGAGCGAGGGCGGCAAGAAGCTGTTCACGCTCACCGACGCCGGCCGCACCGAGGCCGAGTCGGGTCCGGACGCCCCGTGGGCGGACGCCGGGCGCGGCTTCGACTTCGAGGCGATGCACGAGGTCCGGACGGCCGGAGTCGGCCTGATGGAAGCCTTCGGGCAGGTCTTCAAGACCGGCACGCCCGAGCAGCGCGAGAAGGCCCTCGGGGTCATCAACGACGCACGCAAGAAGCTCTACCTGATCCTGGCCGACGAGCACTGAGCCGACGAGCACTGGGCCGACGAGCGCTGAGTCGATGAGTACTGAGTCGACGAGCACTGAGCCGGCCGGCACTGGGTCGGCCGACACCATGCGAGGGCGCGCCCCGCGGGAATCCTCCCGCGGGGCGCGCCCTCGCGCGTACCGGCGTGCGGTGGCGGTGCGGGTCAGGCGACCAGGCCCGCGAGCTTGCGCAGCGATTCGTTGAGCGCGGCCGTGGCCGAGTCCTTCAGCTTGCCGGCCATCAGTGACACGGCGGCTCCGGTGAACTCGCCGTCGATCTTCACGGTGGTGGCCCCGCCGTCCGGGATCAGGGTGTACCGGGTGAGGACGGCCACGCCCATCGGGCCCTTGCCCGTGATGGCGAAGAGGCGTTCGTCCTCCAGCTCCGAGACGGTCCAGACGACCTCGGCCGGGAAGCCCATCATCTTCATGTTCTCCGCGAAGGTCGATCCGACCGCCAGGGTCTCGGGTCCGCCCTTCGGGAAGTTGGTGTGGGTCATGCTCCACCGGCCGTACGCGTCCCAGTCCGTCAGCTGCGCCCAGAGCTTCGCGGCGGGCGCCTCGATGCGTGATTCCGCGGTGACTTCGGCCATGCGACCACCCCTTCTCGTCGGGTACGTGCGGCGGAAGGTAGCCCCGGCAGGCGGAACATTCAATACTGACGACCTGTCAGATCCGATGCGTCGGGCCGAGGTGGGTGTCGGGTGCGTCTCAACAGGTGTCATGACGGTGACGGTCCTGACGCCTCCTGCCATCATGTGGCCATGCAAGCGTCAGGGAAGAACGCCGGACTGGGCCTCGCCCTCGTCTCGGCGTGTGCGTTCGGTGGTTCCGGCGTCGCGGCGAAGCCGCTGATCGAGGCGGGTCTGGACCCGTTGCACGTGGTGTGGTTGCGGGTGGCGGGTGCGGCGCTCGTGCTGTCCCCCCTGGCCTGGCGCCATCGCGACCTGGTGCGCCGCAAACCGTTCCTGCTGGCCGGCTTCGGACTGATCGCCGTCGCCGGTGTGCAGGCCTTCTACTTCGCCTCCCTGTCCCGGATCCCCGTCGGCGTGGCACTCCTGCTGGAGTACCTGGGGCCCGCCCTGCTGCTGGGCTGGATCCGCTTCGTGCAGCGCAAGCCGGTGACCCGGGCGGCCGCCGCCGGGGCGGCGGTGGCCGTCGTCGGGCTGGCGTGCGTCGTGGAGATCTGGGCCGGGCTGAGCCTGGACCCGCTCGGGGTGCTGCTGGGTCTCGCCGCCGCCTGCTGCCAGGCGTTCTACTTCGTGTTCGCCGACCAGGGGACCGACGGGGACGACGTCCCCGACCCGCTGGGCGTGATCGCGTTCGGCATGATCGTCGGCGCGCTGGTCATGACCGTGATCGCCCGGCCCTGGCGGATGGACTGGGCGGTGCTGGGCTCCGACGCGGCGCTCGGCGACACGATGGTGCCGGCGGTGGTGCTGCTCGGCTGGGTCGTGCTGATCGCGACCGTGTTCGCGTACCTGACCGGGGTCGTCTCGGTGCGCCGGCTGTCGCCGCAGGTGGCGGGCGTGGTGGCCTGCCTGGAAGCGGTCATCGCGACCGTGCTGGCCTGGGTGTTGCTGGGCGAGCACCTCTCCTCCTGGCAGATCGCGGGCGGGGCGCTGGTTCTGGGCGGGGCCTTCATCGCGCAGTCCGCGCGACCCACCCCGCCGGGGGCGGCCGACCCGGCCGTGTTGGACCGCGAGACGGCCAAGGCTTAGGGTTCCGAGCATGCCTTCGACCGTGCTTCCGCCTCCCGCCGCCTAGCGCGGGCGGCCTTCGAGCGAACGAGTACCCCGCCCCGGGGAGATCCCGGGCGGATTCGCGCTGCCCGCGAAGCGATGACCCCTTTCCCTCATCCTTCACGCACGCGCGGAGTCACACGTGTCGAACCAATCGCCCGCAGCCGGGCGCAGTCTTCTCTCCCTCGTCGTCGCCGGAGCCGCCTGGGGAACCGCCGGGGCGGCCGCCTCGCTGCTGTTCCTCGCCAGTGACCTCGGACCGCTCGCCCTGTCGTTCTGGCGGTGCGCGGGCGGGTTGGCGGTCCTGCTCGCCGTTCTCGCGGTCCGTCGCCCCGCTGCCGCCCTGCCGCGGCCCTCGGCCGGCTCGCTGATCGCCACCGGACTGATGTTCACCCTGTTCCAGGCCGCGTACTTCGCCGCGGTGCGGGAGACCGGTCTGGCCGTCGGGACCGTGGTCACCCTGGGGGCGGGGCCCGTCCTGATCAGCGTCGGTGCCCGGTACTGGATGGGCGAACGGCTCGGACGCGGCGGGATCGTCGCCGTCGGCGGGGCGCTGGCCGGGCTGGCGGTGCTGGTACTGGGCAGCGGTGGCGGCGAAGTGCGGCCGATCGGCGTCGGCTGGGCGCTGTTGTCGGCCGCTGGCTACGCCGCCATGACCCTGCGGGCCCGCCGGCTCGGGCAGCGCGGGGCCGGCGGGGACCCGCTGGTCACCACCGCCTGGTCGGTGGCGGTGGGCACGGTGTGCCTGCTGCCGCTCGCCGCGGTGGAGGGCCTGCTTCCGCACACGGCCGAACTCGGGCGGGTGCTCTGGCTGCTCGTGTACGTGGCCACCGTGCCGACGGCCCTGGCGTACGCGCTCTACTTCCACGGGGCCGCCGCGGTGCGGGCCGCCACGGTGTCGGTGATCATGCTGATCGAGCCGGTGAGCGCGGCGGTGATCGCCGTCCTGCTGCTCGGAGAACGGCTGACCGGGGCCGTGATCCTGGGCACCGTACTGCTGCTGACGGCCGTCGGGGCGCTGATCGTCGCCGAGGCGCGCAGGCCGGCGGGCGGGCCGGCGGTCAGGCCCGCCCCGGTGCCTCAGAGCGTGGCGAGGTAGTCCGGGACGGCGACGCCGGGGGACAGGTCGGCGGCCGGGACCGGCGTCCCGTACGCCGGGGCGACCGGGACCACGCCCGACCAGAAGGGCAGGCCCAGGTCCTCGGCGTCGTCGCTCGGCCCGCCCGTGCGCAGCTTGGCGGACACCTCGGTCAGGTCCAGCCGGATCACGACGGTGGCCGCGAGCTCCTTGGCCGTGGGGGGCCGGCAGTCGGCGGACCGGCCGGGCACGACCTGGTCGACGAGGGCGTCGAGCGCCGTCCGGCACTCCTGCTCGTCGGTGACCTGGTAGGCGGTGCCGTGGATGACCACCGAGCGGTAGTTCAGGGAGTGGTGGAAGGCCGACCGGGCCAGCACCAGACCGTCGACGTGCGTCACGGTCACGCAGACCGGCAGACCCGGATCGGCCTTGCCCGCCGCGAGCAGGGGACGAGACCCGGTCGAGCCGTGGAGGTAGAGGGCGTCGCCGATCCGGCCGAACAGCGTCGGCAGGACCACCGGCGCGCCGCCGCGCACGAAGCCGAGGTGACAGACGTAGGCCTGGTCGAGTATCGCGTGCACGGTCTCGTGGTCGTAGCGCGCCCGGTCCCGGGAACGGGTCGGGACGGTGCGGTCGGTGGGCTCGTACGCGGAGGTCGGCCGCGCGGCGGTCGGCGTGGTCGGCTCGGTGGCGGGCGTGGCGGTCATGGTGCGAACTCCGTTGCACTAGTGCATAATGTCGTTTGTGCTAGGAGACTATCGGATCGTAGGGCGTCGCGCATCGGACATCGCGGCCAGCGTCGAAACGGGCATCGGATCGGGCGCGCTCCCCCCGGGAACGCTGCTGCCGCCGATGCGGGAACTCGCCGGAGTCCTCGGGGTGAACCCGAACACCGTGGCCGCCGCCTACCGAACCCTGCGCGAACGCGGGGTCATCGAGACGGACGGCCGGCGCGGCAGCCGCATCAGGTCCCGGCCGGCGAGCGCGCCCCGCGACGCGCTGCGGATGGACATCCCGCCCGGCGTGCGCGACGTCGCCTCGGGCAACCCGGACGTCTCGCTGCTGCCCTCGCTGGAGGGAGCCCTGGCCGCCGCCGCCCGACGGTACGCGCGGACACCCACCCTGTACGGGACCGACCCGGTCGCCCCGGAGTTGGCGGCCCTCGCCCGCGCCGGCCTCGACGCCGACGGGGTGCCGGCCGGGCCCGTCGGGCTCACCTCGGGGGCTCTCGACGGCATCGAACGCGTACTGGCCGCCCACCTGCGCCCCGGCGACGCCGTGGCCGTGGAGGACCCGGGCTGGGGGAGCGTGCTGGACCTGGCGCCCGCGCTGGGGCTGCGGGTGCTGCCGGTCGCCGTGGACGACGAGGGGCCGCGGCCGGAGGCGGTGGCGCGGGCCCTGGCGGACGGGGCGCGAGCGCTGGTGGTCACGGCCAGGGCGCAGAACCCGACGGGCGCGGCGGTGAGCGCGCACCGGGCCGGGGAACTGCGGGAGTTGCTGGCACTCCACCCGGAGGTACTGGTCCTCGACGACGACCACGGACACGGGATCGTGGACCTGCCGTTGCAATGCCTGGGCGGGGTAACCCGACACTGGGCGCTGGTCCGGTCCACCGCCAAGGCCTACGGGCCGGACCTGCGACTCGCGGTGCTGACGGGAGACACGGTCACGATGGACCGGGTGCGCGGAAGGCAGCGACTGGGGCCGGGTTGGGTGAGCCGGCTGCTCCAGTACGCGGTGGTCGAACTGTGGACCACGGGTGCGGTGGACGCGGCCGCCGTGGCGCGGTCGTACGGGGAACGGCGGGACGGGCTCGTCGCGGCCCTGGAGCGGCGCGGGGTGCGGGCGTACGGGCGCAGCGGGATGAACGTGTGGGTACCGGTCGCCGACGAGACGGGCACGGTGGCGCGGTTGCTGGGGGCGGGCTGGGCGGTGGCGCCGGGGGCGCGGTTCCGGGTGGAGAGCGGACCCGGGGTACGGATCACCGTGTCCGGTCTCGGGGTGGAGGAGGTGGCGGGGCTCGCGGACGCGGTGGCCCTCGCGGTGCGGCCGGCGGTGGGAGGACGGTTCGACTGAGGCGGGGGTGCTCCGCCGGGGGTTGGGGTGGGGCGGGGCGCGGGGCGCGGGGTGCGGGGGCGCGGGCCGGGGTGGTCGGCCCGCGCCCCGTCGTTGCGCTGTCGGCCGGTGGGCGGGTGCGGCGCCGTTGCCGGGGGCTCCGCCCCCGGACCCCCGCGCCTCAAACGCCGGCGGGGCTGGTTGGGGCGGGGTCGGAGTTGGCGGGGGGCTTCGGGGTGCGGGTCTGGGTGAGGGCCGCGCCGGCCAGGACGATGGCCGCGCCGACCGGGGTGTTCCAGTGGAGCTGCTCGCCCAGGACCAGGACGCCCGCCGTGGTGGCGATGACGGGGATGAAGTAGGTGACCATCTGTGCGGTGGTCGGGCCGACCTCCGTCACCAGTCCGTACTGCATCTGCAGGGCCAATCCGGTGCCGAGGGCGCCCAGGGCGATCACCGACAGGGTCGGCCAGAGCGGGAACGAGTGCGGCGCCGAAGTGAACAGGGCGCTGACCAGCAGCAGTTGGACCGTCGAGATGCCGAGCTGCGCGCCGGTCAGGGCCACCGGCGAGCCGGGAGTGCCGGCCAGCGTGCGGCGGACGTAGATCCAGCCGATCGGGTAGCAGAGCGAGGCCAGCAGGGCGAGCGCGGTGCCCGTGGCGTCGACCCCCGAGAAGCCCTGCCAGGCTCCGAGGACGGTGAGCACGCCGAGGAAGCCGAGGCCCAGGCCGGCGAACCGGCGGCGGGTGGGGCGGTCCTCGGACAGGGCGACCAGGGAGAGGGCCATGCCCCACAGGGGGGAGGTCGCGTTGCAGATGCCGGCCAGGCTGGAGGGGATGCTCAGCTCGGCGTACGCGAAGAGCGAGAACGGCGCGGTGTTGAGCAGGAGCGCCGCCACCGTCAGGTGGGCCCAGGTCCGCCGGCCCCGGGGGAGCCGCTCGCGGCGCAGCAACAGGACCGTGAGCAGCGCGAGGGCGCCGAAGGCGACCCGACCGAGAGCGACCTGGAACGGGGCGTAGGCCTCCGTGCCCACCTTGATCAGCAGGAAGCTGAAGCCCCAGATCACCGAGAGGACGGCGAACCGGATTCGCCAGTCGAGGCCGCCCCGGCGAGCGTCGGGCGGTGGGGCGACGGTCGCGGCGACGGTGATCGGCAGGGGATCGGGGAGGGAGTCGGGGAGAGCCTCGGCGGCCGGTCTCGGGGTGGTGGGTGCGCTCATGGGGTTTACTCTGTGGCGTCCGACGCATTAGAACAAGCGAGAATGTGTGGGGCTCTCGTCGTAGCATTGCTTACATGTTGAACCTGGAGCGCCTGCGCACCCTCGATGCCTTCGCCCGCCACGGCTCGGTCGGCGGCGCGGCGGACGGGCTGCACGTCACCACCTCCGCGGTCTCCCAGCAGATGGCCAAGTTGGAGCGGGAGGTGGGCCAGCCGCTGCTGGCCAAGAACGGGCGCGGAGTCCGGCTGACCGATGCCGGGCGTCTGCTCGCCGACCACGCGGCCCGGATCCTCTCCCAGGTCGAACTCGCCCAGGCCGAGGTCGAGGCCCAACGTGGATGTGCGGTAGGGGAGTTGCAGATCGGCGCCTTTCCGACCGCCATGCGCGGACTGCTGCCCGGGGCGCTGACGGCGCTGCGCACGGGACACCCCGATCTCCGCACTCGAGTGCGGGAGCAGGAGCCGGGGGAGAGCATGGCCGCGGTGGTGCGCGGTGATCTCGACCTGGCCCTGGCCATCGACTGGCACAACAAGCGGATGCCGGTGCCCGTCGAGCTCACCCGCTGCCATCTGCTGGAGGACTCCGTCGACATCGCGGTGCCGGCCGGTCACCGGCACGCCGGGCGGTCCCTGGTTTCACTGGCCGACTTCGCCGACGAGGAGTGGATCTCCTGGAACGAGGGCCAGTTCTGTCACGAGTGGCTGGTGTTCACCCTGCGCGGCATCGGCATCGAGCCCCGCATCGCGCACATCGCCGAGGAGCACCACACCCAACTGGCCTTCGTCGAAGCGGGACTCGGCGTGTGCGTGACCCCCCGGCTGGGGCGTGGGCCCGTCCCGTCCGGGGTGCGACTGCTGCCGGTGAGTGACGCCGTCCGCCGGCACGTGTACGTCGTCTGGCGGGCGGACGCCGACCGGCGGCCCTCCGTCCGAGCCGCCGTCGACGCCCTCAAGGCGACCGCCTCGACGCTGTAGGACCGCCGCCTGGGGCCCGGGGCATGGCTCTAGAGCTTGCGGAAGTCCCACGAGACGATCGACTCCGGGGTGAGTCGTATCCAGGCGTGGCGCCCGTCGTGCGGCATCTCCTCGATCCCGAAGTTCTTCACCGGGAAGAGGCGTTCGGCCTCCGTCAGCTCCGGGCACGGCTCTCCCGTGCGGGGAGCCTCGCCCACGAAGACCGCGCTGCCGGACAGTTCGACCCCGCGCAGTTCGTCGTACGCCTCGCCCGCGTCCACGACCACCGAGATCCGGGGGTTCTCGCGCAGGTCGGACCAGCGGCGGCTGCGCGTGATCGAGTACAGCCACAGCGAACTCCCGTCCCAGACGAACCACAGGGCCCCGACGTGGGGGCGTCCGTCCGGGGAGACGGTGGCCACCCGGCAGGTGCGCTGCTCGCGCAGGAACGCGTCCACCTCCTCGTCGGTCATCATGATGCGGCGGCCCCGCCGTTGCGTCCGGTCCACGCGTGCCTCGTCCATCCGTCCCGCGCCCCTTCACATCTGACTGTGTGTCAGGAATCATGCGGGCTCTTCGGCCGTCACGCCAGGGGGAGCCATGCCGGAACTCGATCCCGCCACCACCGCGCTGCTCACCGTCGAATGCCAGAACGGCGTCGTCGGCGAGGAGAGCGCCCTGCCCGAACTGGCCAAGGAGGCCCGCGACTCGGGGATGCTGGACCGGGTGGCCGCGCTGGTCGACGCCGCCCGGGGAGCGGGCGTACAGGTGCTGCACGCCGTCGCGGAGCGGCGGCCGGACGGACTCGGCGCCAACGCCAACGCGCGGCTCTTCCGGGCCGCCGGCAAGCTCCCGGTGCGCCAACTCAGCGGGAGCCGCGCGGTCGAGGTCGCCGCCCCCATCGTGGTGGCCGAGCGGGACCTGGTCGTGCGCCGGCTCCACGGCCTCTCCCCGATGGCCGGCACCGACCTGGACGCCCTGCTGCGCAACCTCGGCGTCCGCACCCTCGTCGTCACCGGGGTCTCCTCGAACATCGCGATCCCCAACACCGTCTTCGACGCCGTGAACCTCGGCTACCGGGTGGTGGTCCCGTCCGACGCGATCACCGGGGTACCCGCGGCGTACACCGCCGAGGTGATCCGCAACGCGCTGGCGCTGGTCGCCACCATCACCACGACGCGGGAGCTGCTCGACGGGTGGGCCGTGCCGCGGTGACCCCCGCAACCTCGCCGGACGCTGTCCGGAGTGATCGCGACCCGCCACGTCGCGCCCCTGCGTGAGGATGGCTCGCTGCCGGGACTGGTCGACGACCTCGGCACCCGTGTCACGCAGGTCGGGCCCTCGGGCCCACACGGCCGGACCTCCCCGCAGCCTCCCCGTACGGCCCCGCGAGCCCCGCCCCGACCGGAGTTCGAACAGCACATCCGCGACGAAGGCCGGATTCCGGATGGAGGGCACCCTGAGGCTCCGCTCCATGCCCCAAGGCACTCTGCGGGACTGCTGGGTGGGATCGCTGCTGCCGCACGAGCTGCGAGACATCCCCCGACAGGCAGGCCGGTGTCACGTACAGCGGGTACGCCCGGCCCCGCGGCGCGGGCCGGGGCGTCCGCGACCGCCTCCACACGCGC
Source organism: Streptomyces sp. NBC_00513 (assembly GCF_041431415.1). GTDB lineage: Bacteria > Actinomycetota > Actinomycetes > Streptomycetales > Streptomycetaceae > Streptomyces. The sequence continues at coordinate 1,581,976 of NZ_CP107845.1, read as the reverse complement.
GACCACCTTGCTCACTCCGTGCCGGAGGCAGGCAGCATCGGGCGCCGGGCCATCGCCGGTCTGCCGGGGAGCCGGGGGAGCGAGGTCTCCGGCTCGAACGCCCGGATTGTTCCCGGGGCTGACCGACGGTCCGACCGGGCTGGGCAGCCGTTCGGGAAAACCTTGGATCGTGCAGCGCGTTCGCCCGTTAGCCTGGGAAAATGCTCACAGAAGTGATCGCGACCCGTTACGTCACGCCCCTGCGTGAGGGCGGCTCGCTGCCGGGGATCGTCGAGGCCGACGATCTCGGCACCTACGTCATGAAGTTCACCGGGGCCGGCCAGGGGCGCAAGACCCTGGTCGCCGAGGTCGTCTGCGGCCGACTGGCCCAGCGGCTGGGCCTGCGGGTCCCGCGCCTGGTGCAGATGCAGCTCGACCCCGTCATCGGGCTCGGCGAGCCCGACCAGGAGGTTCAGGAGCTGCTGAAGGCCAGCGGCGGATTGAACCTCGGGATGGACTACCTGCCCGGCTCGATCGGCTTCGACCCGCTCGCGTACCAGGTGGACCCCGTCGAGGCCGGACGCGTGGTCTGGTTCGACGCCCTCATCAACAACGTCGACCGTTCCTGGCGCAACCCGAACCTTCTCGTCTGGCACGGCGACCTGTGGCTCATCGACCACGGCGCCACCATGATCTGGCAGCACAACTGGCCGACCGCCGCGACCGCCGCCGCCAAGTCCTACAACGCCTCCGACCACGTCCTGGCCCCCGTCGGACCCGACATCGCGGCCGCCGCCGCGGAGCTCGCGCCGCTGGTGACGAGGGAGCTGCTCGACGAGGTGACCGCGGACGTGCCGGACGAGTGGCTGGTCGACGAGCCCGGTTTCGACTCCACGGACGCCGTGCGACGCGCCTATGTGGACGCGTTGCTGCCGCGGGCGGCCGGCATCCACGAGAGGATCACCATGAAGGCCGAGGTCCGGCCGAGGTCGGGTCCGCCCGGGTGGCTGGCCGAGCGCCTCGCGCCGCCGCGCGCCAAGACCGAGCCCGACGAGAAGAAGAGCGACAGCGAGTGATCAAGCGGGACGTGTTCGAGTACGCGCTGGTGCGTGTGGTGCCCCGGATGGAGCGCGGCGAGTGTTTCAACGCCGGCGTGATCGTCTACTGCCGGGCGCACTCCTACGTCGCCGCGCGCACCCACCTCGACGAGGGCAAGCTGCTCGCCCTCGACCCAGAGGCCGACGTGAGCGGTGTACGGGCCGCGCTGCTCGGGGTCGAGGGGCTGTGCGCGGGCGGCGAGTCGGCCGGTCAGGCGGCGGGCGACGAGCCCGGCCGCAGGTTCCGCTGGCTGATCGCGCCGCGCAGCACCGTGGTGCAGCCGGGCCCGGTGCACACCGGCCTGACGGCCGACCCGGAGGCCGAGGTGGAACGGCTGCTGGAGCTGCTGGTGCGCTGAGCGCGGCGGACCCTCCGGGGATCGGCGCGCGACCCGGGGGCCCTGCGGGCCGGCGCCGTTGACACCGGGTGCCAGGGCTCCTAGCGTCTGTCCAGCCGAAGCTACTAAGCGGTTGCTCACCCATGAGGGGCCGCGTCGGCGCACCGAGGATTCCAAGCGCGAGGAGATCCAGCATGTCCACCACCGAGCAGCGCGTCGCGATCGTGACCGGGGCGGCCCGGGGCATCGGCGCGGCCACCGCCGTACGCCTGGCCGCCGAAGGCCGTGCGGTCGCCGTACTCGACCTGGACGAGGCGGCCTGCAAGGACACCGTCGAGGCGATCACGGCGGCCGGCGGCAGGGCCGTCGCCATCGGCTGCGACGTCTCCGACAGCGCGCAGGTGGAGGCGGCCGTCGAGCGCGTGGCGAGCACGCTCGGCGCCCCGACCATCCTGGTCAACAACGCGGGCGTGCTCCGCGACAACCTGCTCTTCAAGATGAGCGCCACCGACTGGGACACGGTCATGAACGTGCACCTGCGGGGCGCCTTCCTGATGGCGCGGGCCTGTCAGAAGTACATGGTGGAGGCCAAGTTCGGCCGCGTCGTGAACCTTTCCAGCAGCTCCGCCCTCGGCAACCGCGGCCAGGCCAACTACTCCGCCGCGAAGGCCGGTCTGCAGGGCTTCACCAAGACCCTGGCCATCGAGCTCGGGAAGTTCGGCGTGACCGCCAACGCCGTCGCCCCCGGCTTCATCGCCACGGAGATGACCGCTCAGACGGCCGCCCGGGTCGGCATGGGCTTCGAGGACTTCCAGGCCGCCGCCGCCACCCAGATCCCGGTGCAGCGCGTCGGCAACCCGGACGACATCGCCAACGCCATCGCCTTCTTCACGGGCGACGCGGCCGGCTTCGTCTCCGGGCAGGTCCTGTACGTGGCCGGCGGCCCGCTCAACTGACGCGCGGCGACGAACGAGAGGCAGGGCGTACGGCATGACGTACAGCGGCAACGACAGCGGCAAGGTCGCACTGATCACCGGCGCGAGCCGGGGCATCGGCTACGGCATCGCGGAGGCGCTGGTCGCCCGGGGCGATCGGGTGTGCATCACCGGGCGCAACGAGGACACCCTCAAGGAGGCCGTCGAGCGGCTCGGGGCGGACCGGGTGCTCGGAGTCGCCGGGAAGGCGCACGACGAGGCCCACCAGGCCGTCGCCGTGGAGCGGACGATGGAGGCCTTCGGCCGGGTCGACTTCCTGGTCAACAACGCCGGCACCAACCCGGTCTTCGGGCCGATCGCGGACCTGGACCTGGGCGTCGCGCGCAAGGTCTTCGAGACGAACGTGATCTCGGCGCTCGGTTTCGCGCAGCGGACCTGGCACGCCTGGCAGAAGGACAACGGCGGGGCGATCGTGAACATCGCCTCCATCGCCGGCGTCTCCGCCTCGCCCTTCATCGGCGCGTACGGAATGAGCAAGGCCGCGATGGTCAACCTCACCCTCCAGCTCGCGCACGAGATGGCGCCGGGCGTGCGGGTCAACGCCATCGCCCCCGCGGTGGTGAAGACGAAGTTCGCGCAGGCGCTCTACGAAGGTCGTGAGCAGGAGGCCGCGGCGGCCTATCCGCTCGGCCGCCTCGGGGTCCCGGAGGACATCGGGGGCGCCGCGGCCTTTCTTACATCTGCACAAGCGGAATGGATCACGGGACAAACTCTGGTCGTCGACGGGGGAATGTTCCTCAATGCCGGGGTGCACTGACCGATAATCGGACGCATTTGCCTCCCAGGAGGAGGCAAATGCGTACCTAATACGCACGTAATCGGTCAAGTGCCTCACGAAACCTGCCCATTGGATTTGTGAGGCACTGCGGTAGGGTCTGCCGCACCCCTGGCTGATCGAGGAGCGTGCGCGTGTTCAACCGGACCAGATGCCTGCAGATCACTGCGGCCCTTGCGTCCATATCCCTGCTCGCCGGATGCGGTCTGCTTTCCGACGACAGCGGCGACGACAAGAAGCGGATCGTCGTCGGTACGATGAGCCAGCCGAGCACCCTCGACCCCGCCGCGGCATGGGACGGCTCCTGGGAGCTGTACCGGAACATCTACCAGACGCTCCTGGCGTTCCCGACGGGCTCCACCCAGCCCCAGCCGGACGCCGCCCAGGCCTGCGAGTTCACCGACTCCCGCAACGAGTCCTACCGCTGCACCCTGAAGAAGGGCCTCAAGTTCTCCAACGGGGAACCGCTGGACGCCAAGGCCGTCAAGCACTCCCTCGACCGGATCCGGACGATCAACTCCCAGGTCGGTCCGAAGGACCTCTTCGGCAGCCTGGACAAGATCGAGACCCCGGACGCGGCGACGGTCGTCTTCCACCTGAACACCCCGGACGCGACCTTCCCGTACGTCCTCGGCTCGCCGGCCGCCTCGCTCGTCCCGCCCAAGGAGTACCCGGCGGACAAGGTGCGCGAGGAGGGCAAGACGATCGGCTCCGGCCCCTACGTCCTCGACTCGTACACCGAGGGCAGCGAAGCGGTCCTCAGCCGCAACGCGAGCTACACGGGCTTCGCCAACCGTCGCAACGACGGGGTGACCATCCGTTACTTCGCGGACTCCAAGAAGCTGGTCGCGGCACTCAAGTCCAAGGAGATCGACGCCACCTACCGAGGCCTCTCCGCCGCGGAGGTCAAGGACCTGCAGACGCCCGCGTCCCACGACGCCGGCGTCCAGGTCGTCGAGAACGTCGGCGCCGAGATCCGTTACCTCGTCTTCAACCCCAAGGACCAGCAGGTCGCCAAGCTGCCGGTGCGCCAGGCCATCGCCCAGGTCATCGACCGGGGAGCGCTCGTGGCCAAGGTCTACCAGGGCACGGCCGAGCCGCTGTACTCGATGGTTCCCAAGGGCACCGTCGCCCACCGGACGCCGTTCTACGACCTGTACGGCCACTCGGACGTCGAGAAGGCGAAGAAGATCCTCCGGGAAGCCGGGATCACCCAGAAGGTCGAGCTGACCTTCTGGTACACGACCGACCGGTACGGCCCCTCCACCGCCGAGGAGTTCACCGAGATCAAGCGGCAGCTCGAAGAGAGCGACCTCTTCAAGATCAACCTGCGTGGCCAGCCCTGGAAGGCCTTCCAGGCGGGCTACAAGAAGGGCGAGTACCCGGTCTTCGGCCGAGGCTGGTTCCCCGACTTCCCGGACCCGGACAACTTCATCGCCCCGTTCGTCGGCAAGCAGAACGCGGTCGGCACCCCGTACGAGCCCGCGCGCATCATGACCGAGCTGCTGCCCAATTCCCGCCGCGAGAGCGACCGGGCCGCCGGCGTCAAGGAGTTCGAGGAGGCCCAGCAGATCTTCGCCCAGGACGTCCGGCTGCTGCCGCTGTGGCAGGGCAAGCTGTACGTCGGCGCACGCGAGGACATCGCCGGCGCCGAGCGGGCCCTCGACCCGCAGACCGTCATGCAGATGTGGGAGTTCTACCGCAAGACCAGCTGGTAGCGGGCCGGCGCGGGCAGCCGGACGACGCGTTGTCAGTGGCTCCCGGTAGGTTCTGGGCAGTTGCACCGCGCAGTTGCTCGATCCTGTACCGGAGGTTGTAGACGTGACCCAGATGCTGCCCGAGTCCTGGCTCCCCGCTGTCGGCGGGGAGCTGGACCAGCCCTACTTCAAAGAGCTCACCGAGTTCATCGAGAAGGAGCGGGCGAACGGGCCGGTCTACCCGCCCCGCGACCAGGTCTTCGCGGCCCTGGAGGCCACGCCGTTCGACAAGGTGAAGGTCCTGGTCCTCGGCCAGGACCCCTACCACGGCGCCGGCCAGGGACACGGCCTGTGCTTCTCCGTGCGGCCCGGGGTCAAGACCCCGCCCTCGCTGCGCAACATCTACAAGGAGATGAAGGAGGAGCTCGGTCTCCCCGTCCCGGACAACGGGTACCTGATGCCGTGGGCCGAGCAGGGCGTCCTGCTGCTCAACGCGGTGCTCACCGTCCGCGAGGCCGAAGCCAACTCGCACAAGGGCAAGGGTTGGGAGAAGTTCACCGACGCGGTGATCAAGGCCGTCTCCGCGCGTCCCGACCCGGTCGTCTTCGTGCTCTGGGGCGCGTACGCCCAGAAGAAGATCCCGCTGATCGACGAGGCCCGGCACGTGATCGTCAAGGGCGCCCACCCGTCGCCGTTGTCGGCCAAGAAGTTCTTCGGATCCCGCCCCTTCACGCAGATCAACGAAGCCGTCGCCGCCCAGGGGCATGAGCCGATCGACTGGCGTATCCCGGACCTTGGCTGACGCCACACCCCGCCTGGGCGTCGCAGGCGCCGCCTGCGGTTAGCGTCGTGACGATCAGACCGGAGAGCAGGTCTGGCAGAGCCAGTCGGAGGCCGCGTTGACGGAGCAGCAGGAGGCGTCCGAAGACGCCGTCATGACCAGGATCGGCCAGGCCGTCATCCTGCTGCACGCCGGGGACCGCGAGGAGGCCCGCAACCGCCTGGGGGAGATCTGGTCCGAGATCGGCGAGGCGGGGCCCCCGCTCCACCGGTGCACCCTCGCGCACTACATGGCCGACGCGCAGGACGACCCGGCCGACGAACTGGCCTGGGACCTGCGGGCACTGACCGCCGCCGACGGTCCGACGGCGGGCCCACCGGGCGCCCGGTCCCCGCGCGGTGCCCGCGACCCGCATCCGGCGGTCCGGGTGTTCTACCCGTCGCTGCACCTCAACCTGGCCGCCGACTACGTGAAACTGCGTCGACCGGAGGCGGCCCGGGTCCACCTCGCCCGGGCCCGGGCGGCCACCGGCGCGCTCGCCGACGACGGGTACGGCGACCGGGTCCGGGCCGCCATCGCCCGGCTGGAGCTGCGGCTCGCGACGGATCCGGGCGAGCGGCCCCGCCCCTTCCCGGAGCAGTCTCCGTAGGCTCCCGGGGCCCGGGCGGCGTCACGGGGTGCGGGAGGCCGTACGGGGGACCCTCAGCCGCCCTGGACGCCCGCGCAGATCCGGGCCTCCGGGCTGTCGGGGTGCCAGCGCCCGTGGCGACGGCCCATGGCGCACACGTCCGCCGGGCGTACCGGCAACTCCCGCATCAGCTCCCTCGGCGCCTTCGCGTCGGGCCGGGGTCGGTGCGTACGGTCCCCCGGACGGCCGTCGCCGTGCCCCGAGGGATGCTCGCCCCGCCGGCGGGGCTCCGGGATGTCCGGGACCGGCGGCGCGGCCCGATCGGGCCCTGCGGGCGTACGAGGCGCCCTCGGCGGCTCGCCCCGGCTGCCGGTCGTCGAAGCGGTCGCGGCCGCCGGATGCCCAGGCTCCCGGGGGACCGCCCGCAGCGCCTCCAGGGCGGGCGCCTGAACGACCACCGGGAGGGCTCCCGGCCCGCCGCGCGGCACGTGCCGCGGCGGCAACCCCGCGGGGGGCACCGCTGCGGGCTGTGCCGGAGCCGGGGTCACATTCACGCAGCCGGAGACAGCCGAGACGGCACAGGCCACTCCGAGCAGTAGTTTTGTCGTGGTTCGGGTTGGATGCACTCGCGCAACTCTGCTGTGCGAGGACCCGGTTGCGAAAACCCTGGGGCGATATTGCCCCCGCACGGGTGACGACCGCCCGTCGGCGCGCCGCCGGTTGACGGCCGGAGCGCGATCCGGGCGGAGACCGGGCCCGCTACTCGCCCGTGGCGCCGTCGATGTGCTCGCGCAGCAGGTCCGCGTGACCGTTGTGGCGGGCGTACTCCTCGATCATGTGGGTGTACACCCAGCGCAGGCTGAACACCTCGCCCCGGCGGTGACTCTCGGGTCGCGAGACCAGATCCAGGGAACGACCCTGCACGGACTGCCGCGCCAGCTCGATCTCGGTCCGCCACACCCGCTCGGAGTCGCTCCAGGTGTCCTCGGCGGTGAACCGGAAGTCGCCGTCCACGTTGTCCGGCGTCGAGTACAGGTCGGGGAGCTCCTCGCCGAGCATGATCTCGCGGAACCAGTAGCGTTCGACCTCGGCCATGTGCCGGACGAGGCCCAACAGGCTGAGTTCGGACGGCGCGAGCGCGTTGCGGCGCAGTTGCTCGTCCCCGAGTCCCTCGCACTTCCAGGCCAATGTGGAGCGGTGGTAGTCGAGCCAGCCGTCCAACATGTCCCGCTCGTTCGCGGTGGTGGAGGGTTCGGGGCGGTGGGATCCGGAGTTGGTCATGTGCCCCATCCTCAGCGACCGCAGCCCCTGTCACCAGGGATTAAGCTGCGAGCGTCCCACAAGGAACGAACCTGGAGGCTCCCGGTGAAGGTTGGCGTCATCGGACTCGGCGACATCGCCCGCAAGGCGTACCTGCCCGTCCTCACCGCCCGTCCGGGAGTGGAGCTGCACCTGCAGACCCGCACCCCCGCCACGCTGGAGCGGATCGGCGCGATCCACCACGTCCCGGCCGAGCGCCGGCACACCACGCTCGACGCCCTGCTCTCCGCGGGCCTCGACGCGGCCTTCGTGCACGCCCCGACCGAGGCCCACCCGCAGATCGTGGCGCGTCTGCTGGAGGCGGGCGTGCCCACCTACGTGGACAAGCCCCTGGCCTACGAGTTCGAGGACTCGCGGCGGCTGGTCGAACTGGCCGAGGAGCGCGGGACCTCCCTCGCCGTGGGCTTCAACCGGCGCCACGCGCCCGGGTACGCGCAGTGCGTCGACCACCCGCGCGATCTGATCGTCATGCAGAAGAACAGGGTCGGGCTGCCCGAGGACCCGAGGACGCTGGTCCTGGACGACTTCATCCACGTCGTCGACACCCTGCGGTTCCTGCTGCCCGGGGACGCCGACCACGTCGACGTCCGGGCCGTGGTGCGCGAGGGGCTGATGCACCAGGTGGTGCTCCAGATGTCCGGCGACGGGTTCACCGCCCTCGGCATCATGAACCGGCTGTCCGGGTCCACCGAGGAGATCCTGGAGGTCTCCGGACAGGACACCAAGCGGCAGGTCGTCAACCTCGCCGAGATCGTCGACCACAAGGGCCAGCCGACCGTGCGCAGGCGCGGCGACTGGGTGCCGGTCGCCCGCCAGCGGGGCATCGAACAGGTGGTGGACGCCTTCCTGGAAGCCGTCGAGGCCGGCACGACGCTGAGCGCCCGGGACGCCCTCCTCACCCACGAGCTGTGTGAACGGGTGGTGCGCTCGGCTCTGGAGCAGGCTTCCTGAGCGAAGGCCTCCACCGGGCCGCGCAGAACGCGGCCAGAGCGGCGAGGGCCGCGCCCACCGGCCAGTCCCCGAAGCGGACGTACAGCGTCGAGCCGGTGGCCAGCGGCACGGCGTACACGTGGGCGGAGCTCGCCGAGGTGGCGAGGGACGGGCCGACCCGCTCACCGGCAGGGCCGTGCACCTCGCTGATGCCGGTGAGGGTGGCGTGCACCACCGGGCGGCCGGTCTCGGCGGCGCGCAGGGCGGCGAGCGAGGCGTGCTGGGCCGGCGCCCAGCTGTCCTGGAAGCTGCTCGTCGCGGACTGCGCGACGAGCACGGCGGCCCCACCACGCGTCAGGTGCCGGCTCATGTCGGGGAACGCGGACTCGAAACAGACCAGCGGACCGAGCAGCAGCCCGGGCCGCCCCGGCAGCGGCATCAGCACGGGGGAGTCGCCCCGCACCCGGTCCTCGCCCGCCGCCTTGCCCACCGAGGTGGCCCAGCCGAACAGCGACCGGGCGGGCACGTACTCGCCGAAGGGAACCAGCCGCATCTTGTCGTACCGGTCGCCGGTCGGACCCTGGGGCCCTATCAGGACGGAACTCTTGCGGATCCCGGCGCTGTCGCCCCGCCGCGCGTCCACGTTCACCAGCAGGGGAGCCCCCACCTCGGCGGACAGCGTCGTCAACCGCCGTTCCAGGTCCGGGCGGACCTCCAGATCCGCGCCGACGCTGCTCTCGCCCCACACCACCAGGTCGGGGCGTTGGCCCGCCAGGGTCCGGGTCAGCCGCTCCCCGACGTCGAACCGGCGCTCGGCGCTGTCCGGACCGTCCGCGACGACCCCCGGCTGGACCACGGCCACGCGCAGCGCGCCGGTCGTCTCCGGGCGCGGCACCCACAGCCACACCACCCCGGTGAGCACCGCACAGCCGGTCACCCCGGCCACCGCCGGGACCCGCGCCCCGGGCACCGCCAGCAACAGCACCAGCGCGCAGTTCACCGCCACCACCAGCAGGCTCACCAGCCACACCCCGCCCACGGAAGCGAGCAGGAGCGCCGGCGGCACCTGCCACTGACTCGCCCCGAGCAGCCCCCACGGCCCGCCCAGGCCCTGCCAGGACCGGACCAACTCCGACAGCAGCCAACCCGCCGGTACGAGGACCAGCGCGGCCGCCGCACGACCGGCGGCCGGCACCCCGCCGAGCAGTTCCCGCACCAGCAGTGCCCAGGGGACCCACAGCAGCCCCAGCAGCGCGGCCACCGCGACCAGGAACACGTGCATGCTCGGCAGCAGCCAGTGGTGCACGGCGAAGATGAACCCGGCGCCGCCGAGCCACCCCTCCAGGGCCGCGCGCCGCCCCGTGGGGGCGGACCTCAGCAACAGCATCCAGGGCACGAGGGCGACATAGGCGAACCACCAGAGCCCGGGCGAGGGGAAGGCGAGGGCGGGCAGCGCTCCGGAGGCGACGGCTGCCGCCGCCCGCCACCACCGGTTCGACCTCGAGATCATGACGCGCCTCCGCCTCCAGTGTGGAACGGCCGGGCCGGATCAGCCCGGCCAGGGCTACGCGGACAGGTGCCGCCACTTCTCGTGCACGGTGACCGAGGTGAGCCGCCAGCCGTCCGCGGTCCGGGCCAGCGCGAACGCGTACCGCCCGGCGGCGACGAAATTGGGGGAGGTGAGCGTCCCGTCGAACTCCTCCCCGGCCAGCCGCATCGGGTTGAGGAAGTCCGCCCGCACCCGCGCCGAGTCCCCGGGCGAACCGCCCAGGTCCTCCAGCCGGATCAGCCGGTTGACGATCAGGTGCTGGCGCACCGGGAACAGCAGCATCGTCCGCGCGAGCCATTCGGCCACCTCGCCGGCGGGCCCCTCCACCCCGCCGGCCGAGCTGTAGTCGGCCCGCCCGGTCGGTGTGAACAGGGCGCGGTAGGCGTCCCAGTCACCGTCGTCGACGGCTGCCGCGTACCCCGAGACCACCTCGTCGATGGCCAGCCTGTCCATTACCGTCCCGAGGTCCACACGCTGCGTCATCGGGACAGTCTGGGGGCGTACGCCCGCGAGGCCAAGGGGCATGCGCGGACCGGGCCCCCACGCACGCGATCAATGACCGGAATGAGCCTCCCGCGGTCGGACCACGACCAGGAACGCGTCACTGTCCAGGTCCATCACGACCTCGGCCGGCACGCCCTCGCGCAATCGCTGCGCCGCGTACTCCTCGGCGGGCCAGCTTCCCCGCGGACTTCCGGCCGGAAAACGCTCCAACACCACACGACCCATGGGACACCCCCTGCTGCTTGCCTTCAGGTCTCTTCAGGCACAACGACGCGGAAGCCGCCCGGGAACGTTCCCGAGCGGCCTCCGGTTCACGCGAAGCGGTGAGCGTGCCGCGCGCTACGAGCCGGACTCGCCCGCGTGCGGGCTCAGCACGTCCGTGCCGATCAGCGCGAACAGCAGGATGCCCAGGGCGATCCGGTAGATCACGAACGGCATGAAGCTCTTGGTGGAGATGAACTTCATGAACCAGGCGATCACGACGTAGCCCACGAAGAATGCGATGACCGTCGCGAAGATCGTCGGACCCCAGGAGATGTGCCCCGGGGTCTCCATCACGTCCTTGATCTCGAACGCCCCGGAGGCCAGCACGGCCGGGATGGCGAGAAGGAAGGAGTAGCGGGCCGCCGCCTCGCGCGTGAAGCCCAGGAGCAGACCGCCGGAGATCGTCGCGCCGGAACGCGAGACGCCGGGGATCAGGGCCATCGCCTGGCAGACACCGAAGATCAGACCGTCCTTGACGCCCAGCTCCTGGAGCGTCTTGCGCTCCTTGACGACACGGTGCTTCCCGCCCTGCTCGTCGCGCGAGGCCAGCCAGTCGGCATAGCCGAGCACGATGCCCATCACGATCAGGGTGGTGGCGGTCAGTCGCAGGTCGCGGGCCGGACCCACGATCGCGTCCTTGAAGACGAGGCCGAGGACACCGATCGGAATCGATCCGACGATCACCAGCCAGCCCATCTTCGCGTCCTGCTCGGAGCGGAGGGCCTTGGTGTAGAGGGAACGGAACCACGTGGAGATGATCCGCGCGATGTCCTTGCGGAAGTAGATCAGAACGGCGGCCTCGGTGCCGATCTGGGTGATGGCGGTGAAGGCCGCCCCCGGGTCGTGCCAGCCGGCGAAAGCCGCGGTCAGCCTGAGGTGGGCACTGGAGGAGATCGGGAGGAACTCCGTAAGCCCCTGGACGAGACCGAGGATTAGGGATTCGAACCAGCTCATGTCGGGGTGCGCTCGTCCTTGTGATCGTCGGGCAGTTCGGGTCCGATGCTAGGGCCCGTGGGGGGCGCCGCTGACCACAGGGGGGTGGTGGGGCGCCGGCTCGTACGCCGGGCCGTGTACGACGGGGGGTGCCAGACGGTGCCGCTTGCGCCAGGCGACGGCCGCCGCGACGACCCCGGAGACCGCGATGAAGCCGAACGACGCGAGGAACGCGGGCGAACCCGGGGACGAGGCGCTGGCCCCCGCGATCACGTACGCGGCGGTGTTCGGGACCGTGCCGAGGGCCGTCGCCGCCAGGAACGGCAGCCAGCCACAACGGGAGACCGCGGCGCAGTAGTTGGCCGCGGCGAAGGGCACCCCGGGGAAGATCCGGATCGCCAGCATGGAACGGAACCCGTGCCGGCTCAACTGTCCGTCGGCCGCCCGCAACCAGCGGCCGCGCAACAGCGGACGCAAAGCCCCCTGCCCCATCACCCGCCCCAGAGCGAAGGCGACGCCGGCCCCGAGCACCGTGCCACCCACCGCCGCCACCAGGCCGAACGGGGTTCCGAAGACCGCCCCCGCGGCGAGGTTCAGCAGCGGGCGCGGCACGAACGCCGCCGTGCACAACCCGTACACCGCCGCGAACAGCGACACCGCCACACCCACCGGGAGCGCCGGCGGCCACCCCTCCGAGAGGAGGCGCTGGGGCTCGTACAGCAGCACGCACACGCCCGCCGCGACGAGCAGCAGGACGAGCACGGACAGCCGGGTCCACGGCGCGAGGAGGAGGGACATCCCGGGAGACTAACCGACACATGCGGCGTCGCGCCGTAATCCGGACCTCATGCGGTCGAACGACCGGCGACCTCCGAACGTGCCCCGCGCCCGCCCGCGGACGCGGTTCGCGCCGCCCGGCAGAGGGTGCGTCGTGGACGTCGAGCAGGTCGGTCGTGCGACGGGCCCGCGCCGAGGGCGGCGAGCCCGTCCGCGCGGATCAGCGCACCCGACGCCGCGTACCGGCCCGAGCAGTGACCAAGGACACTGCGAGACCCACCGGGACCGGCCGCCCCTCCCCGCCGCCGGGTCGCCGGCCCCTCGCGGACAGTGAGCGCCCTGGGCGGTCGGTGAACCGGCCGAGTCGGCAAGAACCCCCGACCGCGCGGAAATTGGTTCGACGCCGGCCCGATCGCACGGCAGGATCGGCGACATGTCCAGGCACGCCTTCCTCGCAGCGCCGTCCGCAGTCGCGGACGCGCCGAAGGCTGCCTTCCTCGTGGAGGATCTCGCCCTCGTCGCATTCGACGGCGCACGAAGCTGACCCTTCCCGGATCGTCCGGCGGACCCCACAGGGGGAGGGTCGGTTCGCTCCAGGGGTCCCGCTCCAGTTTCGGAACACACGGGAAGACATCATGGCCAAGACGGCCTTCGTGCGCACCAAGCCGCACCTCAACATCGGCACCATGGGACACGTCGACCACGGGAAGACGACCCTCACCGCCGCCATCACCAAGGTCCTCGCCGAGCGCGGCGGCGCCTCCTTCGTCCCGTTCGACCGCATCGACCGGGCCCCCGAGGAGGCCCGGCGCGGCATCACCATCAACCTCACGCACGTCGAGTACGAGACCGACACCCGGCACTACGCCCACGTCGACATGCCCGGTCACGCCGACTACGTCAAGAACATGGTCACGGGCGCGGCCCAGTCGACGGGGCGATCCTCGTCGTGTCCGCGCTCGACGGCGTCATGCCACAGACGGCCGAGCACGTACTGCTGGCCCGCCAAGTGGGCGTGAACCACATCGTGGTGGCCCTCAACAAGGCCGACGCCGGGGACCCCGAGCTCACCGACCTGGTGGAGCTGGAGGTCCGCGAACTGCTGACCGCGCACGGCTACGGCGGCGACACCGCCCCGGTCGTCCGGGTCTCCGGGCTCGGGGCGCTGGAGGGGGACCCGCGCTGGACCGGGGCGATCGAGGCGCTGCTGGACGCCGTGGACACGTACGTGCCGATGCCCGTGCGCTACACGGACGCCCCGTTCCTGCTGCCGGTGGAGAACGTGCTGACCATCACCGGGCGCGGGACCGTCGTGACCGGCGCCGTCGAGCGGGGCTCGATCCGGCTCGGCGAGCGCGTGAGCGTGCTCGGCGGGGACGGCGAGCCGGTCGAGACGGTGGTCACCGGGCTGGAGACCTTCGGCCGGCCGATGGAGTCCGCCGAGGCCGGGGACAACGTCGCGCTCCTGTTGCGCGGCGTGCCGCGCGACGGGGTCCGGCGCGGGCACGTGGTCGCGGCGCCCGGGAGCGTGGAGCCGAGCCGCCGTTTCACCGCGCGGGTGTACGTGCTCTCCGCGCGGGAGGGCGGCCGTACGACGGCGCTCGCGTCCGGGTACCGGCCGCAGTTCTACATCCGCACCGCCGACGTGGTCGGGGACGTGGACCTGGGCGAGGCGGCCGTCGTCCGACCCGGGGAGACGGTCACCATGACCGTGGAGCTCGGGCGGGACGTGCCGCTGGAGACCGGCCTCGGCTTCGCGATCCGTGAGGGCGGGCGCACGGTCGGCGCCGGGACGGTGACCGCCGTCCTCTGAGCCGATCCTCGGTGTCGCCCGGATCGGGGCCCGCCGTGGTGGCGGCGGTCGGCTTCGGCCAGACTGCCGTCATCACGGGACACGACCGAGGGGCGGGCGGCGATGAGCGGCGAAACGGCACTGGTGCTGGGCGGCGGGGGGCTCACCGGGATCGGCTGGGAGAGCGGGATCCTGTACGGGCTCGCCCGTGCGGGCATCGACCTGGGCGACGCCGAACTCGTCGTCGGCACCTCGGCCGGCTCGGTGGTGGGCGCGCAACTCACCTCCGGGCTGCTGACCCCCCGGGAGCTGTACGAACGTCAGCTGGGCGACGCCTCGGGCGAGACGGTGGCGCGGCTCGGCGCGGGGCTCGTCGCGCGGTACGCCGTCGCGATGGCCCGCTCGCGCGACGCCGCCGGCTACCGCAGGCGCGTCGGCGCCTACGCCCTGGCCGCCGCCGGGACGGCATCGGAGACGGAGCGCCGCGAGGTTCTCAAGGCCCGACTGGTCTCGCGGGAGTGGCCCGAGCGGAGGTTCGTCGTCACCGCCGTGGACACCCTGAGCGGGGAACTCACCGCCTTCGACCGCACGGGCGGGGCCGGGCTGCTGGACGCCGTCTCGGCGAGTTGCGCCGTACCGGGGGTGTGGCCGCCGGTGACCGTGGGCGGGCGACGGTTCATGGACGGCGGTGTCCGCTCCGCCACCAACGCCGACCTGGCGGCGGGATACGCCCGGGTGGTGATCCTCGCGCCCATGAGTCTGGGCACCGGCGTGATCCCCTCGCCCGCCACGCAGGCGGCCCGGTTGCGGGCGGCCGGGGCCCGGGTGCTGCTGATCACCCCGTCCCAGGTGGCGCGCAAGGCCTTCGGGCGCAACGTGCTGGACCCCGCCCGGCGGGACCCGGCGGCGCGGGCGGGGCTGGCACAGGCGGCCGATCACGTGGCCGAGGCGACGGCCGTCTGGGCGACCTGACGGCGCGGCGGCCCGACAATGGTGGGGTGGACGACGAACAGATCCCGGTGATCCGGGACGTGGGCCAGGGCACCGCCAAGCTGATGCCGGACGTGGACCGGGAACGGGCCTGGCTGCTGACCGTCAACGGGGCACCACAGTCGTACGTGGACCTGGACGCGCCGGAGCACCTGGAGTTCGAGTACGTGCGTCGGCTGGCCCACGTACTCGACTGCGCGGCCCAGCCCGGGGCCCCGCTCGACCTGCTGCACCTGGGAGGGGGCGCGCTGACCCTGCCGCGCTACGCCGCCGCGACCCGGCCCGGCTCCCGACAGCAGGTGGTGGAGTTCGACGCGGAACTGGTGGACATGGTGGCGCGGCACCTGCCGCTGGCGGAGGGCGCCGGCGTCACGGTGCACGCGGCCGACGCCCGGGCCTGGTTGGGCGGCGCCCCCGGCGCGAGCGTGGACGTCCTGGTCGCGGACGTGTTCGGGGGCGCGCGGGTGCCGGCGCAGCTGACCTCGGTGGAGTACGCGCGGGAGGCGGCCCGGGTGCTCAGGCCCGGCGGGCTGTACGCGGCGAACCTGGCCGACGGGGCGCCCTTCGGGTTCCTGCGGGCGCAGCTGGCGAACTTCGGGGCGGTGTTCGGGGAACTGGCGCTGATCGCGGAGCCGGGCGTGCTGCGGGGACGGCGCTTCGGGAACGCGGTGCTCGTGGCGTCGGACCGGGAGATCCCGGTGGCGGCGCTGGCCCGGCGCTGCGCGGCCGACGCGTTCGCGGCGCGGGTGGAGGACGGGGAGGCGTTGGCCCGGTTCATGCGGGGGGCGCTGCCGGTGGGGGACGCGCAGGCGGTCGCCTCGCCGGAGCCGCCGACGGGGGCGTTCAGCGTCGACTAGGTCGTGGCTCTCGGGTGAGGGCGGGTCAGCCCAGGGGGAGCGCGGCCGGGGCGGGCGGCGCCGCGTGGACGTCGGGGGCTTCCTTCGCGGACTTGCGGGTCATCCGGCGGACGTCCGGGACGAGCAGGACCAGCCCGGTGACCAGGATCACGAGGGCCGCGCACCCCCACAGGGCGGAGGTGCGGCCGACGGCCGATTCGACGGGGCCGGCCAGGGCGGTGGCGAGCGGCAGCATCGACACCGAGCCGAACCAGTCGTAGGCGGACACCCGGGAGAACTTCTCCTCCGGGATCTCCTGGTGCATGGTCGTCATCCAGCTGACGCCGAACACCTCGATCGCCAGGCCGATCACGAGCATCACGAGGCACAGGGCCCACACGGGAAGCGGTACCGCCAGTCCGGCGGAGGGCAGGGCCAGCGGAAACACGCACAGGGTGCCGACCAGCAGCAACCGTCGGGGTTTCCACGCCATCATGAGGAAGGCGCCGGCGATGGTGCCCACGCCGAAGAAGGCCAGGGCGAGGCCCCAGGGGGCCGCCCCGCCGAGTCGGTCCCGCGCGACCAACGGCCCGTACACGGCCTCGGCGGCGCCGACGACGGCGACGACCACGGAGAACTGGAGCACGATGCTCCACAGCCACGGGCGGGTCTTGAACTCCACCCAGCCCTCGCGCAGGTCGGACAGCAGCCCGCCGCCGGGGACCCGGTCGGGGATGTGACCGACGTCGAGGAAGGCGCGCAGGGCGCCGGCGACGGCGAAGGCCGCCGCGTCGACGGCGAGCACCCAGCCCGGGCCCATGGCGGCGATCAGGGCGCCGCCGAGGGCCGCGCCGCCGATGCCGGCGCCGTTCATGGCCATCCGGAAGAGCGCGAAGGCCCGATTGGCGTGCGGGCCGGACACGGTGGAGAGCAGCATGCCCTCGGCGGCCGGATTGAAGAACGCGGTACCCGTGCCGCAGAGCGCGGTGAGCAGCATCATCTGCCACAACCGCGGGTGCCCGGTGAGGACGATCACGGCGAACGCGGCTTGGGACACGCAGTTCAGGGCGTTCGCCCCGACCATCACCCGGTGGCGGGGCAGCCGGTCGGCGATGGCTCCGCCGATGAGCAGGAACAGGACGAGCGGCAGGGTGCGCGCCGCCGCGACGAGTCCGACGTCACCCGGGGACCCGCCGGTCTGGATGACCGCGAAGGAGGCCGCGATGAGCGCTCCGTGGCTGCCGAGGTTCGTGACGACCGCCGCGGCCGTCAGGAGGCTGTAGTTGCGGCCCGCCCATTCGGGGCGTCGGCGTGCGGACAGCGGGGCGGGATCGGCGGGGGGAGTGCTCACCCACGGACTATCCCTGCCCGGGGCCGGGATTCCAAACGAAATTCCGGCCCCGGGCAGGGGGCTGCGAAGATCAGCTCGCGTTGAGGCGGACGGAGCTGAGGATCTTCTCGTACGTCTCCTGGCTGACCTCGCCGGGAACCCCGGCCGCGCTGTAGAGGACCCAGGTCGCGAAGTCGTTCTTGGCGTTCTTGAAGCTGAAGGCGATGCTCTTGCCGTCCGAGGAGCACTTGTTCTCCTTCGGCAGGCCGGTCACCGAGGCGGTCGCCATGTGCCCCTTGAGACCGGAGGAGGTGGTGTACTCCTTGGGCTCCGTGACCTTGGTGGTGCCCTTCGGTCCCTTCTGCGCGTATCCGGCGAAGACCCAGTTGCCGGCCTCGGTGCGCGCCGCCTCGGCGGTGTCCTTCGCTCCCTGGCCGCCCTTGGTGCCGGTGCCGCCGAGCGACGTGGTCTCCTCGCTGCCGTTCTTGTCGGAGTCGACCTTGCACCAGTCCTGCTTGAGGTACGCCGGCGCGGACATCATGACGATCGGCGAGCCGTCGCCCTTGGCCTCGTCCTCGAAGCCGATCGACATGCCGGAGCTCAGCACCTCCCAGTCCGGCGGGACGTCGAAGGCGGTGCCGTGCTTCGGGTTGACGACGACCTTCCAACCGGGGATCACCGGCTTCAGGTCACCACCGGCGCGCGGGTTCCCGGTGGGGGTGGCCGGGGCGGCCGAGCTCGCGGCGGGGGACGAGGCGGCGACGACGGGCTTGTCGTCGGCCTGGTCGCTCTTCTTGTCCCGGGTGAGGACGAAGGTGCCGGTGACGGCGGCCGTGACGACGACCGCCGCGGCCGCGACGATGGCCACGGTCTTCGTGGAGAAGCGGGTTCCGCCGCCCTGGGGTGTCTGCGGGGGCTGCTGTCCCCACGGCTGTACGGGAGGGGGCGTCTGGTAGCCCGGCTGGGGGTAGCCGTAGCCGGGCGGCTGCTGCTCGCCGAACCCCTGCTGCGGCGGCTGCTGCTGGTACGGGTTCGGCGTTCCCGGCTGCTGCTGGTACGGGTTCTGTTGCGCGTCCTGGGGGTCGTTCTCTCCCCCGGGCGGCTGCTGCTGTCCTGGCCACATGGCCGGTAACGATAGTGGGAGCGGGTGTCGGGAGCCACGGCCGCCCCCGGGGGAGGTCTGGCCAACCGCATCTACTCGTGGGTAACATCGCGTTCCATGAGCGCAGAACAGATGAACGTGGGCGAACTGCTCGCCGCGACGGTACCGATGGCCCGCACCCTCAACCTCCAGTTCCTGGAGACCACTCCGGAGCGCGCGGTCGTCCGCCTGCCGGACCAGCCCGACTACCACAACCACGTGGGCGGCCCGCACGCCGGCGCCATGTTCACGCTGGCCGAGTCCGCGAGCGGCGCCATCGTCCTGGCCGCCTTCAGCGACCAGCTCTCGCGCGCCGTACCG
Source organism: Streptomyces sp. NBC_00513 (assembly GCF_041431415.1). Lineage (GTDB taxonomy): Bacteria > Actinomycetota > Actinomycetes > Streptomycetales > Streptomycetaceae > Streptomyces. The sequence goes on along the minus strand of NZ_CP107845.1, from coordinate 1,562,999 downwards.
CTCGCCGTCAAGGCGGAGATCGGCTACAAGAAGCTCGCCAAGGGCGTCGTCACCGCCACCGCCACGCTCGGCCGCCCGGCCGCCGAGGTCATCGCCGAGCTGGACGCCGGCGGTCGCCCCGAGTTCCCCGTCACCATCGCCATCCAGCGCGAGGACGAGGCCGTGACGGGTGAGATGACCGTCGTCTGGACGCTGCGCCCCAACGCGTAGCACGCGGCGCGTCAGGGAGGCTCTCCCTGGGCCTTCGGGGGGAAGCCCAGGGAGTTTCCGGGCGACCGGCGGGGCAGGGTTCCGTCAGGCCGCCGGCTCAGCCGGCCTCGCCCCGGCGCGGCGCGCCTCGGCCCACGGGCCTACTGCCCGAGCCGGTGGATGACCTTCCCGGCACGGGGCTCCGCTCCCCGCGCCGCGTAGAAGTCCAACGCCGCCGGGTTGTCGGTATCGGCCGTCCACTCCACCCGCGAGCAACCGGCCTCGGACGCCGCTGCCTTCAGCGCGGGGGCTGCCGCAGCCGCCGCAGGGCTGAACCTCGGCGTCGCGGTGGCGCGTCCGGGCGAACCCGCCGGCGCCCCGGCGCACAGTGGGCGCGGGAGCGGTCCGGCGCGGGCCGCTCCCGCCGATGCCGACGCCGCAGGGAGCGCCCATGAGCGAGGCCGTGTCCAGACGTTCCGCGGTGCGTTTGCTCGGCGCCCTGGGCGCCACGCTCGCCACCGCCGGTTGCGTGGCCGCCGTACCGCCAGGGGCCGCGCCCCGCAAGGCGTCCCCCGCGGCGGGACCCGCCGGGCAGCCGGCCGGCACGGCCCGGATCGACGCCCTGCTGGGCCGGCTCACCCTCGACGAGAAGACCGCCCTGCTGCACGGGGCCCCGGACCCCGCCCCGCTCGGCCAGGCCGGCCACGTGCCCGGCGTTCCCCGGCTCGGCGTCCCGGCCCTGCGGCTCGCCGACGGACCCGCCGGCGTCCGCGTCGCCGCACGCGCCACCGCGCTGCCCGCGCCCGTGCTGCTGGCCTCCGCCTTCGACCCGGCGCTCGCCCGGGAGTACGGCCGGGTCCTGGGCCGCGAGGGCCGGGCGCTGGGGCAGGACGTCCTGCTCGCCCCCATGGTCAACCTGATCCGCACCCCGTTCGCCGGACGCAACTTCGAGACCTTCGCCGAGGACCCCAGGCTCACGGCCGACCTGGTCGCCGAACTCGTGCGGGGGATCCAGGACGAGGGAATGATCGCCACCGTCAAGCACTTCGCGCTCAACAACCAGGAACGCGGTCGCGACACCATCGACGTCGTCGTCTCCGAACAGACCCTGCACGAGACCGAACTGAGGGGATTCGAGGCCGCGGTCGCCGCCGGCGTCGGCGTCGTGATGGGCGCGTACAACAAGGTCAACGGGACCTATGCCTGCGAGAACAAGGCGCTCCTGGACGAACTGCTGCGCGGCCGCTGGGGGTTCGACGGCTGGGTGGTCTCCGACTGGGGCGCCACCCACGGCACCGTCGCTTCCGTCAACGCCGGCCTCGACATGGAGATGCCCGGTGGCACCCACTACGGCGCCCCGCTGCGCGAGGCGGTGCGCGGTGGCTCGGTCTCACAGGACACCGTGGACCTCGCCGTACGCCGGATCCTGACCACCATGGACCGATTCGGGCTGCTCGCCGAACATCCCGTCGCCCGCCCCACCCGCGACGCCTCCGCCGGGGCCCGGTTCGCCCGCAAGGTGGCCACCGCGGGGGCGGTTCTGCTGCGCAACGAACACGGCACCCTGCCGCTGACCGGGGCGGCGGCCCGCTCGATCGCCGTGATCGGCCCGACCGGCCAGGTGCCGTTCGTCGGTGGCGGCGGCAGCGCCCACGTGGTCCCCGACGCGGCCGAGGCCCCGCTCACCGCCATCAAGCGGCGCGCCGGGAACGGGGCGAGCGTCCGTCACGTGCTCGGCGAGGACGTGTACGGCCGGGCGCTCCCGCCCACCCTGCTGACGCCGCCCGCCGATCTGGACGACCGCAGCGTGGACGCCGGCCGCCGCTGGAGCCACGAGGGAACGTTCACCCTGGCCGCGGCCGACGAGTGGACGCTGATCGTCCACTACGCCGGGAAGCGGCCGGTCGTACGCCTCGACGGGGAGGACCTGTTCCCCGTACGCCAGGGCGTCGCCGAGTACTTCGCGGGCGGGCTCCTCGGGGCGGCCCCCGACGGGCTGACCGTCCGGCGCCACACTCGCGCCCTCAAGGCCGGCGTCCACCGCCTTGCGGTCACCGCGGACGGCGGGGACAAGGGCCTGCGCTTGCGGCTGCGGCACATCACCCGCGCCGGCAGGGCCGCCGACGTCGCCGAGGCCGTCAAGGCCGCCGAAGAGGCCCACAGCGTGGTGCTGTTCGCGTACGAGGACGCCACCGAGGGCCGCGACCGCACCTCCCTCGCGCTGCCGGGCGGACAGGCCGCGCTGATCGAGGCCGTCACCGCCGTCAACCCGCGGACCACCGTGGTCCTCAACACCTCCTCCAGCACCACCATGCCCTGGCTCGCGCGGACCGGGGCGGTCCTCCAGATGTACTACCCGGGGCAGGAGGGGGCCGGAGCGACCGCAGACCTGCTCTTCGGGGACGTCGACCCGGGCGGCCGGCTGACGCAGACCTTCCCGGTCGAGGAGCGGGCGACCCCGGTCGGCGGGGACCCGCAGCGCTACCCCGGCGTCGGCGGCCGGCAGGAGTACACCGAGGGCGTGCACGTCGGCCACCGCTGGTACGACGCGCAGAAGGTGGAGCCGCTGTTCCCCTTCGGGCACGGGCTCTCGTACACGACGTGGGCGTACGAGAAGCTCGCCGTGCGAGCGGAGCGCGGCGGGCTGCGCGTGGAGTTCACGGTCCGCAACACCGGACCCCGCAAGGGCGTGGAGGTGGCGCAGGTGTACCTCGGGCCGGCCGGCTCGCTGCGATTGGACCAGCCGGTGCGCGTGTTGGCCGGGTACCGGCGGCTGACCCTGGCCCCGGGGCAGGCGCAGCGGGTCACCGTCGACATCGACGCCCGGACGCTGTCGTCGTGGGACCCGGACCAGCACACCTGGGTGGTGGGTTCAGGCCCGCGGGAGGTGTTCGCGGGCCGTTCCTCGCGTGAACTGCCACTGAGGGCGAGGGCCGTCGTGGCGAGCCGATAGGCTGCCCGTTCGGCGTGTCACAGGGGGCGCGCCGAAGATGATCTGGAGGACGTACCGGTGCACATCCAGGAATGGCTGGAGACGATTCCGGCGGTCAGCGTCTATCTCCTGGTGGGGCTGGTCATCGGACTGGAGAGCCTGGGCATCCCACTGCCCGGGGAGATCATCCTGGTCAGTTCGGCCCTGTTGGCCTCGCAGCACGGCGACATCAACCCGGTGGTGCTGGGGCTCTGCGCGATCACCGGGGCCATCGTGGGCGACTCCATCGGCTACGCCATCGGCCGGCGCGGCGGAAAGCCGCTGCTGGAGAAGCTCGGCCGGCGCTTCCCGAAGCACTTCGGGCCGGAACACGTGGCACTGGCGGAACGCTCCTTCGACAAGTGGGGCATGTGGGCCGTCTTCTTCGGCCGGTTCGTGGCGCTGCTGCGGATCTTCGCCGGACCGCTGGCGGGCGTGCTGCGCATGCCGTACTGGCGCTTCCTCGTCGCGAACATCCTGGGCGGCATCCTCTGGGCCGGCGGCACCACCGCCGTCATCTACTCCGTCGGGATCGTCGCCGAGCCGTGGCTGAAGCGGTTCTCCTGGCTGGCCCTGGCGGCGGCCCTGCTCTTCGGGCTGGCGGTGACGCTGGTGGTGCGCGGCCGGATGAAGAAGGCGGCGGCGCAGCTGCGGGAGACGGAGTCGGACGTACCCGCCGGGCGGACGCCCGCGGCCCGGTCCTCCGAGTCGACCGAGCCGTCGGCGGCGCCGGCGTCCTCGGCCTCCTCCACCTCCTCGGCGCCGACCTCGGCGAGGGCGTCGGACTGACGCCCCGACCCGCCGGCCCGCGTCCGCCGGCCCGCCGACGGGCGGTGGGCCGGCGGAACCGCGTCAGGCGTCGGGGGTCACCGAGGCGCGGTGCTGCTTGGCCAGTTCCGTGTACATCAGGGCGTTGACCTTGATCCCCTCGCGCTCCTCCTCGGTGAGCTCGCGCCGCACCTTGGCCGGCACGCCCGCGACCAGGGAGCCCGGCGGGACCACCATCCCCTGCGGGACCAGTGCCTGCGCGGCCACCAGCGAACCGGCGCCGATCACCGCGCCGTTCAGCACGGTGGCGCCCATGCCGATGAGGCAGTCGTCCTCGACGGTGCAGCCGTGCACCACCGCGTTGTGGCCGATGGAGACGCGCGCGCCGATGGAGACCGGGAAGCCGGGGTCCACGTGGATCGTGCAGTTGTCCTGCACGTTGCTGTCGGCGCCGAGCGCGATCGGGCCGCAGTCCGCGCGCAGCACCGCCGAGTACCAGACGCTCGCGCCCGCGGCGAGGGTCACGTCGCCGATCACCGCCGAGGTGGGCGCCGTGAAGGCGGTGGGGTCGATGACCGGCTGCCGTCCGCCCACACCCGCGACGAGTGCCTGGGCCGCCTGCTGCGTCATGTTCTCTTCCCTCTGTTCCGTGGTGTGTGGTCTGCCGCGCTGACAGCACGGTAGGCCACCTCCCTCGGAGGCCCCGGGATGGGGTGAAGATCACGGCGCGGTACCTGCGGCCGGCACGCTACGGTGACCGGGTGCCGAAGAACCAGAACACGTTCTCATCCCTGCGGCGTCGGGTGGTCAACCGCGCCGTCCACGCGGGCTGGCGCTGGATGCAGCGTGCCGGCGCCGTCACCGCCGAGACCCCCGGAAGGCTGCGCTTCGACGCCATCGGGCCCGCCACCCGCCTCGCCTTCCCGCAAGGCACGATCTTCGGCGAACCCTGGATCAGGCTCGGAGACCACTGCATCATCGCCGAACAGGTCACCCTGACCGCCGGGATGATGCCCGACCTCGACCTCGGCCCGGACCCGATGCTCGTCCTCGGCAACGGCGTGGTCCTCGGCCGGGGCAGCCACGTCATCGCCGACACCCGGATCACCATCGGCGACGACACCTTCTGCGGGCCCGGCGTCTACATCACCTCCACCAACCACAGCTACGACGACCCGCACGAACCCGTGGGCAAGCAGTGGCCGCGCAGCGCCCCGGTGGAGATCGGCCCGGGCTGCTGGCTCGGGACGGGCGCGGTGATCCTTCCCGGCGCCCGGCTGGGCCGCAACGTGGTGGTGGCCGCGGGGGCCGTCGTACGCGGTGAGGTACCCGACCACGCGGTGGTGGCGGGGGCGCCGGCGCGGATCGTGCGGCGCTGGGAGCCGGAGACGGGCTGGCAGCCGCCGCTGCGCACACCCACGCCGGTGCCGATAGCGGACGGGGTCACCCCCGGGCAGTTGCGGGCACTGGCCGAACTGGCGGAGGCGGAGCAGCGCACCTCCGAGACCGCGGGCGACCCGGCGTAGCGGGCGCTACCCGGCGGCCAGCAGGACGGTACCCGCCAGGGCCAGTCCGGCGCCCGCCGCCTGTACGGTCCGCAGCCGCTCCTTGAGCATCACGAACGCGGCCAGCGCGGTGATCACCGGGTAGAGCGAGGAAAGCACGGCGGCCACGGTGACCGGGCCGCTCTGCGCGGCGACGGAGTACGTGCCGTTCGCCGCTACGTCCGCGAGGCCAACGAAGGCCAGCGCCGGCAGCAGTCCCCACAGGATCGCGCGCCCGCCGTCCGCCGGAAGGGCGGGGGCGCCGCGCCGGGTCCGGACCCACAGGGCCGCGCCGCCGGCGGCCACGTTCGTCACCCGCTGGACGAAGAGGGCCAGGAACAGGCCGGTGAGGGTGGTGGAGGCGTGCGAGATCAGGGCCATCACCGCGCCGAACCCGAAGGCCGCCACCAGGGTGAGCACGACGGCCCGGCGCTGTACGGGTGCTCCCCGCAGCTCGGGGCCGCCGGCGAGGACGATGCCCCCGACGGCCACGGCGATCCCGGCGAACTGGCCGAGCCCGGGCCGCTCGCCCAGCGCCAGCCCGGCCCCGACCGGCACGATCACGCCGAGCGAACCCAGCGGGGACACCACGCCCATCGGTCCGAGCGCCAGCGCCTCGTAGAAGGCGAGCATCGCCAGGGGGCCGACCAGTCCGGCGCCGACGGCGAACCACAGCTGGGGCCCGGCCTCGTGCCAGGCGCCGGTGCCGAGGACCACCGCGCCCAGCACGACGACGGCGACGAGCTGCGAGACCACGACCACCGTGAGCGCCGGCAGGCGGCGGGTCAGCAGCCCGCCGCCGAAGTCGGCGAGGCCCCACAGCACGGCTGTGGCCAGGGCGAACAGGGTGGTCATGGCAGGACCTCGCAGTACAGTGCATTGAACGGTGAAGTACAGCGCACCATAGTCCATTCCATTGGACTCTGTCAGTCAGAATATTGGACCACGAGTGTGGGGGCGATACGTTGTCGGACCTAGAGGAGCTCACCCAGGCCCTCGCGCGGAACCTCAGGCGATGGCGCGGTGAGCGGGGCTTCACCCTGGAGGCGCTGGCGGCCCGGTCCGGGGTCAGCCGCGGGATGATCATCCAGATCGAGCAGGCCCGGACGAACCCCAGCGTCGGCACCACGGTCAAACTGGCCGACGCGCTCGGCGTCAGCATCACGACCCTGCTCGACCGCGACCGCAGTCCGCAGGTGCAGGTGGTACTGCCGGGGCAGGGGGTGCGGATGTGGTCCACCGAGGGCGGCAGCGGCGCCACCATGCTGCTCGGCGACGACCGGCGCGGGCCGCTGGAGGTCTGGACCTACCTCCTGGAACCCGGCGAGGGCACCGACTCCGACGCCCACCCGTCGGGGACCCTGGAGATGCTCCACGTCACGGCGGGCACCCTCACCCTCCTCGTCGACGGGGAGGCGTACACGGTGCCCGCGGGAGGGGCCGTCTCCTTCGAGGGGAACGTCCCGCACACCTACCGCAACGACGGGACCGAGCCCATGGAGATGACCATGGCGGTCTCGATCCCGCCGGTGACCGGGCCGTGAGGGCTCACGTGCGGTGAACGCGGCCGGCCGGCCGGTCGGGCGGTCAGAGCGCCGGGATCTCGATCGCCGGGCAGCGGTTCATGACCATGTCCAGACCGGCCTCGCGGGTACGGGCGCAGGCCTCCTCGTCGATCACGTCCAGTTGGAACCAGACGGCCTCCGCCCCGACCGCCACGGCCTCGTCGGCCACGGCGCCGGCGAGGGCGCTGTTCACGAAGACGTCGACCACGTCGACCTTGAACGGGATCTCGCGGAGCGAGGCGTAACCCCGCTCTCCGTGCACCGTCTCCGCCTTGGGGTGTACGGGGATCACGCGCTTGCCGTACCGCTGGAGCACGCGGGCCACCCCGTAAGCCGCCCGGTCCTCGTTGTTGGACAGGCCCACCACGGCCCAGGTGTCACCGAGTTCGGTGAGGATCTTGCGGATGGTCGCGGGGTCGCCGTACACGTGTGCCGCCTCCTGCTGCTCCGGTGCTGCGCGCGGCCCGGCCCGATGCCGGCCCGCACGTCGATCAACCGTCGGGACGCGTGTCCGATTCCCGGGCCCGGCGGGCGGCCGGAGAGACCCTTGGCCACGGCTTAGGGTGGGACGGTGACGGCAGACCAGTACGTGACGGTGGCCCGCGAGGGCGTGCACGAGTCCGAGATCAACCGCTCGCGGTTCCTGTGCTCGCTCGCCCCGGCCGCGACCGAGCAGGAGGCGCAGGCGTTCATCGCGCGCATCCGCAAGGAGCACCCCACCGCCTCGCACAACTGCCACGCCTACGTGATCGGCGCCGACGCCTCCGTCCAGAAGGCGAGCGACGACGGGGAACCCGGCGGCACCGCCGGAGTCCCCATGCTCCAGATGCTCACCCGACGCGACATCCGCTACGCGGTCGCCGTCGTCACCCGCTACTACGGCGGCGTGAAACTCGGCGCCGGCGGCCTCATCCGCGCCTACGGCGGAGTCGTCGGCGAGGCGCTCGACGCCCTCGGCACCGTGACCCGCAGGCGCTACCGCCTGGCCACCGTCACCGTCGACCACCAGCGCGCCGGCAAGACCCAGAACGACCTCCGCTCCACCGGGCGCACCGTGGTCGACCTGCGCTACGGAACCGCGGTGGAGATCGAGGTCGCGATCCCCGAGGCCGACCTGCCCGCGTTCGAGGCCTGGCTCGCCGACAGCACCGCGGGCAGCGCCACCCTCACCCTGGGCGGGGAGACGTACGCCCCCTGACTGCGGGACGCGGGCGCCCCGAACACGTCCTTCGCGGGCCCGGTGACCGGTTAGCGTAGAGGGGGCACAGGGCCAGAGGACGACCAGGGGGAGACGGCATGCGCGGCGGGGCCGGCGAGTGAAGTTCCTGCACACCTCCGACTGGCACCTCGGACGCTCCTTCCACCGCGTGAACATGCTCGGAGCCCAGGCCACCTTCATCGACCACCTCGTCGCGACCGTCGAGGAGCACGAGGTCGACGCCGTCCTCGTCGCCGGCGACATCTACGACCGGGCCGTGCCCCCGCTGCCCGCCGTCGAGCTGTACGACCGGGCCCTGCACCGGCTCGCCGCACTCGGCGTACCGACCGTGATGATCTCCGGGAACCACGACTCCGCCCGCCGCCTCGGAGTCGGCGCCGGGCTGATCGACCGGGCCGGGATCTTCCTGCGGACCGACCCGGCGGGCTGCGCCGACCCCGTGGTGCTGTCGGACGCACACGGCGACGTGGCGCTGTACGGACTGCCCTATCTCGAACCGGCGCTGGTGAAGGACACCCTGGGAGCGGACCGGGTCGGTCACGAGGCGGTGCTGGGCGCGGCGATGCGTCGGATCCGGGCCGACCTGGCCGCCCGGGCACCCGGCACCCGCTCGATCGTCCTCTCCCACGCCTTCGTCACCGGGGGGACGGCCAGCGACAGCGAGCGCGACATCACCGTCGGAGGGGTCGAGGCCGTGCCCGCCGACGTCTTCGCCGGGGTGGACTACGCCGCACTCGGCCACCTCCACGGCTGCCAGACCATCAACGAACGGGTCCGCTACTCGGGTTCCCCGCTGGCCTACTCCTTCTCCGAGGCCGACCACCGCAAGACCATGTGGCTGATCGACCTCGGTGCGGGCGGCGAACTGACGAGCGCGGAACGGATCGAGAACCCCGTCCCGCGCCCCCTCGCCCGGATCCGCGGCCGACTGGACGACCTGCTCGCGGACTCCGCGCTCACCCGGCACGAGAACTCCTGGATCGAGGCCACCCTCACCGACCCCGCCCGGCCCGAGGACCCCATGGCGCGCCTCGCCGCCCGCTTCCCGCACACCCTCAGCCTCGCCTTCGACCCCGAGGGCCGCGAGGAGGACGGCGGGATCTCCTACGCCCAACGGCTCAAGGGCCGCAGCGATCAGGAGATCGCCGAGGACTTCGTCGCCCACGTGCGCGGCGGCGGATCCGCCGACGAGGCCGAACGGGTCGTGCTCCAAGGCGCCTTCGACGACGTACGGGCCCAGGCCCGGCACGAGGAGACCGCCCGATGAGGCTGCACCGGCTCAAGGTCACCGCCTTCGGCCCCTTCGCGGAACCCCAGGAGATCGACTTCGACGCCCTCTCCGGCGCCGGCGTCTTCCTCCTGCACGGCCCCACCGGAGCGGGCAAGACCTCCGTCCTCGACGCGGTCTGCTACGCCCTCTACGCCTCCGTGCCCGGCGTCCGCCAGAACCCGGGGAACAGCCTGCGCAGCGACCACGCGGCCCCCGAGACCCCCACTGAGGTCACCCTCGAACTCACCGCGGGCGGACGCCGTCTGGAGATCACCCGGCGGCCCGAACAGGACCGGCCGAAGAAACGCGGCACGGGCACGACCAAGGACAAGGCGCAGAGTTGGCTGCGCGAGTACGACGGCGAGAACTGGACCGCGCTGAGCCGCTCCCACCAGGAGATCGGCGAGGAGGTCGAACAACTCCTCGGCATGAGCCGCGACCAGTTCTGTCAGGTGGTGCTGTTGCCGCAGGGGGAGTTCGCCCAGTTCCTGCGGGCCGGCGCCGAGGCCCGCGGCCGACTGCTCGGGCGGCTCTTCGACACCCGCCGCTTCGCCGCCGTCGAGACGCTGCTCGCGGAACGCCGCCGGGCCGCCGAGGCCAAGGTGCGCGCCGGTGACGAGAAGGTCCTCCACACCGCCCAACGTCTCGCCCAGGCCGCCGGGGACTGCGCCGACCTGCGCTCCTGGCCGCTGCCCCGCCACCAGCCCGGCGACCCCGGGCTCGCCGAGGCGATCCGGGCCTGGGCGGCCGTCGCACGGTGCGCCGCCCGGGAACGGCTGACCGTGGCCGAGTACGCGCTGGCCGCCGTCGAAAGCCGGTACGCCGCCGCCCGGCGGGCCGCCGAGGACGCCCGGGAACTCGACCGGCTCCAGCGCCGGCACGCCGAGACCACCCGCCGGGCCGCCCTGTTCGCCGAGGCCGCACCCGAACGGGAGCGGGTCCGGGCCCTCCTGGACCGGGCCCGTCGGGGTGCCCTCGTCGCCCCCGCCCTGGAACTGCGCGGAGCCGCGGCCGGCGCCCACCTGACCGCCGCCCACGCGGAATCCCTCGCCCGCGCCGAACTCCCCCCGGCCCTCGCCGAGGCCGGCACGGAACAACTCGCCACCGTCGAGCAGCGGTTGCGCGAGGAACTCGGCGCGGTCGGCGCCGCCCAACGCGCCGAGCAGCGCAGCGCCGAGATCGGTCGCGAACGCGCCACCCTCGACCGGGAGTCCCGGGACGCCGACGAGCAACACCAGGAATCCGCCGAGTGGCTCGCCCGCTGGGACGCCACCCGGACCGCGCTGGTCGCCCGCGCCGACGCCGCCCAACAGGCCGCCACCCTCGCCGAACAGCTCGCGGGCCGCCTGGAGCCCGCCCGGATGCACCTCAGCGCCGCCCGGCGACGTGACGCCCTCGCCGCCGACGCCGAAGCCGCCTCGGGCGACCTGCTGGCCGTACGCGAGGAGTCCACCGCCGCCCGGGAACGTTGGCTGGAGCTGAAGGAGACCCGACTGCGCGGGATCGCCGCCGAACTCGCCGCGGCGCTGGTGGCGGGGGAGCCCTGCACGGTGTGCGGATCGGCGGAGCACCCCGAGCCGGCCCGCCCCGCGCCCGGGCACGTCGACCGGGCCGCCGAGGACGCCGCCCACGCCCGCTTCGAGCAGGCCGAGGAACGCAGGGCCACCGTCGAGCGGAGACTGGCCGCCGTGCGGGAGGCCGAGTCCGAGGCCGCCGCCGCGGCCGGGGACGCCACCACCGCCGAACTGCTCGCGCGGAGCGCCGACCTGAGCTCCCGTCACGCGGCCGCCCACGCCGACGCCGCCGGACTGCACGCCGCCCGCGAGCGCCTCGCACGCGCCGAGCAGGAGCACGCCGCGCGCAGCGCCGACCGGCTCGACGCCGAGCGCCGGGCCGCCGCGCGGGCCTCCCGCCGCGAGGCCCTCGAACGGGAACAGGCCTCCCTGGAAGCCGAACTGGTCCTCGTACGGGGCGACGCGCCCAGCGTCGCGGCCCGCGCCCGGATCCTGGAGGACCGGATCCGGATGGTCACCGGCGCCGCCGCGTCCCTGCGCCGCGCCGAGACGACCGCCGCCCGCCTTAAGGAGGCCGACGACCAGCTCGCCGACGCCGCCTTCAAGGCCGGCTTCGACACCACCGACGCGGCGGCCGACGCCGTGCTCCCCGAGTACGAACGCACCGCGCTCCAGCACCGGCTGGACTCCTGGCAGGCCGAGGAGGCCATGCTCGCCGACCGCCGCGGCGAGAGCGAGACCGCCGCCGCGGCGACCCTGCCGCCCGCCGACCCGCACACCGCCGAGGCACACGCGGACGCGGCCGCCGCGAGGCTGCGCACGGCCGGCTCCGCCGTCGACGCCGCCCGGGTGCGCTGCGCCGAACTGGACCGGCTCTCCCGGCAGGCCGAGCAGGAACTGCGGGCCCTGGGCCCGCTGCGCGAGGCCTACGACCGGGTGGCCCGGCTCGCCGGACTCACCGCGGGCACCTCCGCCGACAACGAGCGCAAGATGCGGCTGGAGTCGTACGTCCTGGCCGCCCGACTGGAGCAGGTCGCCGCGGCCGCGACGGTGCGGCTGCTGCGCATGTCCGGCGGCCGTTACACGCTCGTCCACTCCGACGCGAGGGCGAGCGGCCGGGGCCGCTCCGGCCTGGGGCTCCACGTGGTGGACGCCTGGACCGGCATCGAGCGGGACACCGCCACCCTGTCCGGAGGCGAGACCTTCTTCGCCTCGCTCGCGCTCGCCCTCGGGCTGGCCGACGTGGTCACCGACGAGACCGGCGGGATGCGCCTCGACACCCTGTTCATCGACGAGGGGTTCGGCAGCCTCGACGACCAGGCCCTGGACGAGGTCCTCGACGTGCTGGACTCGCTGCGCGAGCGGGACCGCAGCGTCGGGATCGTGAGCCACGTCGCCGATCTGCGGACCCGGGTCCAGGCCCAGCTGGAGATCGTCAAGCAGCGCGGCGGCTCGATCGTGCGCCACCGTACCGGCGGTCTCAGGGGCTGAGGGGCCGCCGTGACAGCGGGGACGAGTACACGATGCTCGTGGTGACGGACCCGAGCCCCGATATCCGGCCGGTGATCTCCTCCAGGTGCCGCATGGAGCGCGCGGCCACCTTGAGCACGAAACAGTCGTCGCCCGTGACGTGGTGGGCCTCCAGGATGTCCGGTGTGGCCTCCAGAAGATCGTTGAACGGCTTGTAGTTGCCGTGCGGATAGCGCAGCCGAACCAGGGCGAGCACGGGTTTGCCCAGTTTCTCGGGATCCACCACGGCCGTGTACCCGGTGATCACGCCCGCCTCCTCCAGCCGACGCACCCGCTCGGTGACGGCGCTCGCGGACATGGACACCGCCCGCGCGAGCTCGGCGAAACCGGCCCGTCCGTTCTCTTGCAGGGCCGCCAGGATGCGCCAGTCGGTGGCGTCGGGGGAATAGTCGGTCATCCCGCAGATGTAGCAGGACAATCCCCGGCGATACAAGAGGAAGGCCGGGGGAACTGCCTTCCGACGCTGATCGGCAGGTCATAGATTCCAGACCATGACGACGACACGGAACACCGCGGCCACCCCCGCCACCACCCACCCCGTGCTCCGGGTCCCCCCGGCGAGCCCGGCCGCGGCGGCCGCCTACTTCGCGGCGAGCCTCGCCTTCCACGCGGACGTCTCCGACGTCGCCGCCGCGGTCAGGGCCCACCACGAGGAGGGCGCCGCACTCGGCTTCCAACTGATCGACTCCCGCTCCACCGAGGCCTGGGACCAGGCCCACGTGCCCGGCGCGATCCACCTGCCCACCGCGCTCATCCCCGGGCAGGCCGACCAGCTCCTGGACAAGGACGTCCCGGTGGTCACCTACTGCTGGGGCCCCGGCTGCAACGGAGCCACCCGGTCCGCCCTGGCGCTCGCCGAACGCGGCTACCGGGTCAAGGAGATGCTCGGCGGCATCGAGTACTGGATCCGCGAGGGCTTCGAGGTCGAGACCTGGGAGGGGAACCGGCAGCGCGCCGAGGCCGACCCGCTGACCGCGCCCACGGACTCCGACGACTGCGGCTGCTGACCTCGCCCGTACGCACCGACGCGACGACGGGCCGCTCACCCGCGCAGGGGTGGGCGGCCCGTCGTCATCCGTGGGCCGCGGCCGGGATCAGAGCTTCGAGAGCTCGTCCACCAGGTCGTCCAGCCCCAGCGAACCCTGCGACAGCGCCGCCATGTGCCACGCCTTCAGGTCGAAGGACTCGCCGTGCGCGGCGCGGGCGTTGTCCCGGCCCAGCAGCCAGGCGCGCTCGCCCAGCTTGTAGCCGATGGCCTGGCCCGGCATCGACAGGTAGCGGGTCAGCTCGCTCTCGACGAAGTCGCCCGGCCGACCGCTGTGCAGGCCGAAGAACTCCTGCGCCAGCTCCACCGTCCACCGCTCGCCCGGGTGGAACGGCGAGTCCGCCGGGATGTCCAACTCCAGGTGCATGCCGATGTCCACGATGACGCGCGCGGCGCGCATCATCTGGCAGTCCAGGTAACCGAGCCGCTGCTCGGCGTCCTTCAGGTACCCGAGCTCGTCCATCAGTCGCTCGGCGTACAGGGCCCAGCCCTCGGCGTTGGCGCTCACCAGACCGACGCTCGCCTGGTAGCGGGACAGCTGGTCCGCGACGTGCGTCCACTGCGCCAACTGGAGGTGGTGACCCGGAACCCCTTCGTGGTACCAGGTCGAAACAAGGTCGTACACCGGGAAGCGGGTCTGGCCCATCGTCGGCAACCAGGTGCGCCCCGGACGGGAGAAGTCCTCCGACGGGTTGGTGTAGTACGGGGCCGCCGCGCCGCCCGGCGGGGCGATCATCGACTCCACCTTCTTGACCCGCTCGGCGAGTTCGAAGTGGGTGCCGTCGAGGTTCTCGATGGCCTCGTCCATGAGGCCCTGCAACCAGGCACGGACCTCGTCGACGCCCTCGATGTGCGTGCCGTGCTCGTCCAGGTGCCGCAGCGCGTCCCACGGGTTCGAGCCCGGCAGGATCTTGTCCGCCTCGGCCTTCATCTCGGCGAGCAGTCGGTGGTACTCCGACCAGCCGTAGGCGTAGGCCTCGTCCAGGTCCAGGTCCGTGCCGTTGAAGTACCGGGACCAGCGCGCGTAGCGCTCGCGGCCCACGGTGTCCGGGGCGTCCGCGACGGCGGGTGCGTACACCTCGCTCATCCAGTCGCGCAGTGCGACGACGGCGGTCGTGGCGGCCGCGGCCGCCTCGTCCAGCTCGGCGCGCAGGGAGTCCGGGCCGTCCGCCGCGAACTTCCCGAAGAAGTCGCGCTCGCCGTCGCCGGCCTGACCGGCCCAGGTGGTGAGCTGGCCGATGAAGGTGGCGGTGGGGCGCGGACCCCCGTACAGGCCCCGGTCCAGGCCCAGTCGCAGGCTCTCGCGGTAGCCGGCGAAGGCGGCCGGGACCGCCCGCAGCCGTTCGGCGATGGCCGCCCAGTCCTCCGCCGTGTCGGCCGGGGTCAGCGTGAAGATCTCGCGGACCGAATGCGCGGGGGAGTGGAGGTTGCTGACCGCGCGGAGGTCCTCGTCGGCCTCGTACACGCCGAGTTCCGCGGTGAGGCGCTCGCGCAGCAGGCGCGCGCAGCGGCGCTCGGCGTCGGTGTCGGCGCCGGGCAGCAGCTCGGCGGCGTCGAGCCGGTCGAGGGTGGTGCGGGCCAGCTCGGCGACGGCCGCGCGACCGGCCGGGGAGAAGTCCGGGAGCCGGCGGGAACTCTCGGCGACGCCGAGGTAGGTACCGGTGATCGGGTCGATGGCGATGAGGTCGTCTACGTACGCGTCGGCGACCTGGCGGGGCAGCCGGCGGGCGCGGTCACTGTGGAGGGTCTCAGACATACGGCCATCTTCGTATGTGAGACGCCCTCCCGTCATCGGAGTTCGCTCTCGGCCTGCGGGCCTCTCGACCCGAGCGTTTCCCGGGAGGTCCGTACGCGACCGGGGGCCGCCCGCACCCGGCGAACGGCCCTCGGTATCGCGTGTCTTCAGCCCTGGAGCCGCCGGGTCTCGTACGCGTGCCGCTCGGTCTCGTACGCGTGCCGCTCGCGCGGGGCCTCGTGGGAGGACGACCGGGAGCCGACGCGGGCGGCGTCCAGCCGGGCCGTGATCACCAGGGTGCCCTCCTCGATCTGGTAGTCGAGGGGCAGCCCGAGACCGCGCATGGCCGCGACCATGCCGGTGTTGGAGGCCTGGGTGACGGCGTACACGCTGTCGCAGCCGGCCTCCACGGCCATCGACAGCAGGCGGCGCAGCAGCTCCGAGCCGATGCCTCGGCGCTGCCAGTCGTCCTCGATGAGCAGCGCCACCTCGGTGTCGTCGCCGTCCCACAACAGGTGGCCGAGGGCGACGAGCTTCCCGGACGCGGTCGTCGCGGCCAACGTGCGACCGAACCGGGGACTCAGCAGGTGGCCGAGGTAGCGATCGGCGTCGCCGACCGGACCGTGGTAGCGAAGGCCCAGCGTGCGCTCGGAGCAACGGTCGTGCATCGCGCGGGCGGCGGCCAGATCGGAGCCGTCGGCCCGCCGCACGGTGATCTCGTTGCCCTCCGGCAACGTCAGCACGTCCTGGCTGCGCGGGACGCGCGGCCCGAGCCGGGCGTCGAGTTCCACCAGGGCCCGGGCGCGGGCGAACTCGGTCGGGGTGAAGGGAAGGTAAGGGCGCTCCACGGTGATCGCGCCGCCCGAAGGGTCGCGCAGCCGCATGACCGTGGCCTCCAGGACCCCTTCGACGGGGGCGTCCGCGCCGGCGTTGGGGCGGCCGGAGAGCGTGGTCGCGGGGATCGAGTGGATCGTGCAGCGGCCGAGCAGTTGGCGCAGGGCGAGCGGCAGCTCGGCGGCGTCCAGCGCGGTGCGGGTGGCGAGTCCGAGCACCCGGGTCGGGGTGTCGACCAGGTCGTGGGCGTCGGCGCGCTCGATCCAGGTGCTGTGCCCGCCGGCCCCGGCGATGGCCCGGGTCAGGTCCGCGGAGGGCAGCCGCTGCGGGGCGCGCAGCAGGAACTCGTCGACCGTGCCGCCCTCGGGGAGGGGGTGGGTCTGCAACGTCAGGATGTCCACGCCGCTGCGGGCGAGCGCGGTGCAGATCGCTGCCAGGCTGCCGGGTTCGTCACGCACCGTGGTGCGCATCCGCCACAGGGCGGGGGTCGCCTTCGGGTCGGCGGTGGAACCGGCGCTCTCCCCGGCGGGTGTGGCATGCGGCGCCGATGCCGCGGCCGGATCGGAGGGCGCGGAGTTTCCCGGAGGGGGCGCATGACTGTGGCGGCGTGCCCACCAGGTGTGGAAGGTGGCCGTGACCAGGAGCGCGATGGCCGAGGCGACCAGCAGGATCGGGCCCCTGGGGCCGTGCACCACGAGATTGGCGATGCCGTCGGCCACCGCGACGGCGCAGAAGAGGGCGGCGAGTTCGACGACGTCACGGCGCCAGTGGTGGCGGTGGGGACGCTGGGCGGAGGCAACATTACGGTCAGTCATGCACACCACTGTGGCGCAGGGGTGTTGCGTGATCACGAACGATCTGTGACCGACTGGTTAAGTGTCGATCCGCTCGGTCTGCCATGTTTCGAGGGGTTTCGGCCGTTGTTTCCGGCGAGGTCACGACTGCCCCACGCGCCCCGGTCGGAGCGTCCTGGCGAAGAGCACCCGACCTCCCTGCTGCCGCAGGCGCACGGTGAGCTCCCCGCTGTCCCCGTCGATGTCGACCTCGCCGTAGTAGGGCGGGTTCTCGGCCGGGGACATGTTGGCCACCGAGGCCGACTGAACGTATGCGGTCCGAGCCCCGAAGGTCGCGTCGAGGCGGCCCGCGGGGAAGGCGCCCGCACCGATCGGGCCGGAGACGAACTCCCAGAACGGCGCGAAGTCCGTGAAGGCGGCCCGCTCGGGCGCGTAGTGGTTGGCGGCCGTGTAGTGAACGTCGGCCGTGAGCCAGACGGTGCCGGTGATGCGTTGGTGCTTGATGTGACGCAGGAGTTCGGCGATCTGGAGCTCCCGACCGAGCGGGGCGCCCGGATCACCCTGGGCGACGGCCTCGAAGTCGGTGGCCCCGTCGGCGACGACGATGCCCAGCGGCATGTCCGAGGCGATCACCTTCCACGTCGCGCGCGAGCGCGAGAGCTCGCGCTTGAGCCAGCCCAGCTGTTCCGGACCGAGAATGCCGATCGGGTCGACGGTCTGGGTGTCGGGGGAATTGGGGTTCCGATAGGTCCGCATGTCGAGGACGAACACGTCCAACAGCGGCCCGTGCCGCATCACCCGGTACATCCGCCCCTCGGCGCCACCACCGCGCAGATCACTGACCGGGAAATACTCCCCGAAGGCCTGACGGGCCCGACCGGCGAGGGTGTCGACGTCCTTGACGGTGTACCGGGGATCCTCGATCCGCTGCCCCGGATACCAGTTGTTGCGCACCTCGTGGTCGTCCCACTGGACCAGCACCGGGACCTGGGCGTTGAAGTCGCGGAGGTTGCGATCGAGCAGGTTGTAGCGGAAGTTCCCGCGGAACTCCGCCAGGGTCTCCGCGACCTTCGACTTCTCCTCGCTGGTGACGTTGCGCCAGACCGTCCCGTCGGGCCGGGGCACGGCGGCCTGGAGGGGACCGTCGGCGTAGATCGTGTCGCCGCTGAAGAGGAAGAAGTCCGGGTCCCGCAGCCGCATCTCGTCGAAGACGCGGTACCCGCCGACCTCGGGATTGATGCCCCAGCCCTGCCCCGCGAGGTCACCGGACCACAGGAAGCGCACGTCGTGGCGGCGGGACACCGGCGTGGTGCGGAACGTGCCGTGCACCGGCTCGCCGGTCCGGCGGGGATCGCCGGGGTCCGCGAGCACGATCCGGTAGTGGATCTGCCGGCCGGGCGGCAGATCGCGCAGGGTGACGGTGCCGGTGAAGTCGGTGGCGGGACCGAGGAACACCCCGCCGTGGCGGCGCACCCCGTACCGGAACGACTCGCTCGGAGAGGTCTCGACCCACATCCGCGCGGCACGGTCGGAGCGCGTCCAGACGGTGGCCGAATGGGCGGTGATCTCCCCGGACTGGGTGCCCCAGAGGGCGTTCGGGCGGCCGGAGAGGACGAGCGCGGGAGCCCGGCGCGGGGCGGCGAACGCCGGCGACGCGAAGGCCCCGGACAGGACGAGCCCGGCCGGAACGGCGAGCGAACTGCCGAGCAGGGAACGTCGGGTGTGCGGCAGGGGTGCCATCGGTGCGTCTCCAGGGACCGGCGGGGGCGGGCCGGACCAGTGTGTCGCCGCACACCGGCCCGGCCGCGTCGCCCACGCGAACCGCGGATGAACAGCCGCCGGCCGCTCACACCGCCCGCTGCTCCCCGCTCCACGCCGTCGCGTCCGGTATCGGGCCCGCCGTACCGCTCGAAGCCCGGCGCGCCGTGTCGAGGATGACCCGGGAGACGAGAGCGGGGTCGTCGTTCATCGGGACGTGCCCACAGCCCGGGAGCCGAACCAGCCGGGCGGCCGGGATCACGCGCTTGGCACGCACCCCCTGCCGCCGCAGGAGGAGCCGGTCGCTGCCGCCCCAGGCGATGGTGACCGGCAGACCCGGCACGTCGTCGGTGAAGAGTACGGATCCGCCCGCCGCCAGGGTCTTCTCGAAGCCGGTGGCGTCGCGCAGGGCGAGGGTCTCGGCCACCACCGCCTCGGGAGAACGCCGGGCCGGGCGGGCGTAGATGGTCCCCGTCAGCGCGGCCCGCCCCGCCCCGCTGCGCGAGAGCCGCTCCAGCGTGGGCCGCGGCAGCGCCCTCGCGCCGACGCGCATCGACCGCAGGGCCGCGAAGGCGTACCGGCGCTCGGACTGCGACCAGAACCCGGCGGGGGACAGGGCGGTCACCGACCGCACGAGGTGCGTGCGCGCCATTTCGAGCGCGAGCAGCCCGCCGAGGGAGTTCCCCGCGACGTGCGGCCGCTCCACGCCCAGTGCCGCGCAGAGCGCGCCGAGGGCCGGGGCGACGGTGGACAGGTCGTACGGGACGTCCGCGGGCAGCGGATCGGAGGCGCCGAAGCCCGGCAGGTCGACCGCGATGACCTCGTGCTCGGCGGCCAGGATGTCGATCACCGGGTGCCAGGCCTGGAGGTGGTGGCCGATGCCGTGGAGCAGGAGGAGCGGCTCGCCGGCGCCCTTGCGCTCGTAGGCGACGGTGGCGGGACGGGGGCCGAGCGGAGAATCGATCGTGAACGAGACCGTGGCGGTCATGCTGCTCCTCGTCGGGCTGGACGCGTGTGAGACAGGCTGTCAGTAATGACTACCGCTCAGTAGCTTCCGCCGGCAAGTCCCCGCCGGGGATCGGGCGTTGAAATCCTCCGGACGTGCGGGGTCGCGGTGGTCGCCGGAGCGGTCGTGGTCCGGGAGCGCGAACATCCCGTGAACGGGTTGCTACATATGCCCGATCTGCCCGACAAAGCGGCGAGGATTGGTCTTGACCAAGGTGGTGTGCCGTCCTATCGTCGCAGGGATAGTGCAGGAACCTTTAATAAACAAGGGCGCGGAACTGCGGTGCGGAACTGCCGCTGGGACACGGCGATTGCATCGATTGCAGGAGGAGTCAGGGTGGGGACCACGCAGCTCGAATCGGTGCCGGAGCCGAAGTACTGGCACCTCAAGACCGTCCTCAGCGAAGCGCTCGACCGGGACTTCGCCGTCGGCGAGATCCTTCCGAACGAGCGCGACCTCGCCGCACGCTTCGGAGTCGCCCGCGCCACCCTGCGGCAGGCTCTGGAACAGCTCGAACTCGAAGGCCGTCTGCAGCGCCGGCGCGGTGTCGGCACCACCGTCGCCCCGCCGCGCGTCGGCGTCGCCGTCGGCGACACCGGCCACAGCTGGCCCGGCGAGAGCGGCGACGGCTGGGAGGCCACGGACGCGGTCGAGGCCGTGCCGCCGGCCGCCGTACTGAAGCTCCTCGGTCCCGACTTCGCCGCCGACCAGCCCGTACACATCGTGCGCCGGACCAGGGTCACCCAGGGGCAGGCTCTGGCCGCCGAGCTGCTGTACGTGCCGGCCCAGTCCGTGCCCGGACTCTCCGCCATCGACGCCCCGGCCGGACCCGCCCGCGCCCGCGCCGTGATGCGGGAACTCCAGCGGCTCGAGCTCGACGGCCAGGACCGCTCCGTGGAGCTCGGCTCCGCCCGCGCAGACGACGCCAAGGAACTCGACCGGCTGCCCGGCGCCCCGGTGCTGCTGGTGACCACGCGCTACATCACCGCCGGCGGCACGGCTGCCGTCGCGGTGGCCACCTACCGTGCCGACACATGCCGCCTGACCTTCGGCGACTCGGGAGTCGAGATCACCGAAACCCGCGCCGCGTCCTGACCCGCAAAGCTTCTCCCCGGGACGAGGACCGCCCCGGGCCGCCTGGCGGGATCGCGCCTGGACGCCGGGCGGGATCGCCCCGGGCCGCCTGGCGGGATCGCCCCGGGACGCCCGGCCTGCCTGCGGGGCGGCGTGCTTCTCCCGACATGGTGGGCCCTTTCGCACGGGGTACACAGGTCGTACGCGGTACGCAGGTCGCACGATGTACGTACGTCGCGCGGGGCACGTAGGTCGTGCGGGGCACCTAGGTCGCGCGATGCGCACCCGTTGTACGGAGCGTGTACGTCGTACGGGGCGCACCCTTCGTACGAGGCAGATACGCCGCACGCACGCACGACTATGGCCCGGGGAGCCTGCGCGCCGGGCCGTTCTCGTCTCTCGGGCGTTTTCCCCGGCGCAAGTGGGTTGAGGGTTCCGGCGGTGGCAGCGGTGGCGGCATTGGCGGCCTCAGGAGCTTCCGGGCGCCTCGGCATCCCTGGCGCGCCGGGTGCGGCCGAGAACGATGCCATGCTATCGCCGTGGACCGGGTTGCCACCCGGAGCCGGGTTGTCTCGGCCGGTCGGATAGCGGGTCGCTCGGCCAGCCGGCCAGCCAGCCGGTCGGTCGATCGCTCGGTCGGCGAGCCGGCCGGTCGGGCAGCAGCCGGCCAGGGCAGGGTCCCGGGCCGGAGTCACCCCGCGCCCCGCAGTGGTGCGCAAGGCAGCGGCGCAGAAGCGAACGCCGAGCCGCCCGGCGCGCACGCGGTATCGCCCCAACACATGCTCGGATCGGGGCGAGGCGGAACGCCCCAAGGGGCCGGGGTGCTCGCCCGAGGGCGGGTCACCGCGCTGCCCGGGTCGACAGCGCCGGTGTCAGCTGCGCCGGGCCGTCACCGTCTTCTCCACCGCGAACAGCTCCTCCTCGACGTGGTCCAATGCCAGCCGCAGCGCCCCGGTGGCCACCGCCGCCTCGCCGAGCAGAGACTGCACCACCCGAGGCGGGCGCAGGCAGTACCGCTCCAGTTCCCGGCGCAAGGGCTCCAGGACCCCGTCCAGCCCGGCAGCCCAACCGCCCACGACCACCAGTTCGGGATCCATCGCCAGAACCAGCGCGGCCACGTCGTGCACCAGCCGCTGGAGGAACCGTTCCACGGCGGCGACCGCCCGGGAGTCCCCCCGCCTGGCCATCGCGAAAACCTCGGCCACGGCCGGCTCGTCGAGCGGGTGCAGCGGTTCGCCGGTGGTCGACAGCAGCTTCTCCGGCGTGACCTCCCGCCCCAGCAGGTGCAACGCGCCGATCTCGCCGGCCGCTCCGCCGTAGCCGCGGTGCAGTCGGCCGCCGATCAGCGAACCGGCGCCGGGGCTGAGGCCCGCCATCACGAACACCATGTCGTCCGTGTCCCGCGCCGCACCCTTCCAGTGCTCCGCGACCGCCGCGGCGTTGGCATCGTTCTCCACCTGTACCGGGCAGCGGAACGAGCGCCGCAACCTCTCGCCGAGCGGCAGCCCGGTCCATCCCGGCAGGGCGGTCCCGAGGCGGACCGTCCCGTCAGCCTCCACGATTCCGGGACTGCCCACGCCGACGGCCCGCAAGGAGTCCCGTGGCACACAGGAGCGCCGCAGCAGATCGGCCACCGCCGACCGGACCCGTTCCAGCCGCTCATCGGCCGAAGCGGACTCGGCGACGTCCTTGGTGCCCGCGCCGATCACCCGCCCGTCGAGGCCGGACAGCAGGACGGCGATCCGGTGCGAACCGATCTCGATGCCGAGCAGATGTCCCGCCTCGGTCCGGAAACGGAACCGTCTGGCCGGCCGTCCCTGTCGACGCACGCCCTCCTCGGCTTCGGCCTCCACCACGAGCCCCGTGCCGATCAGCCCCTCCACCACACCCTCCACGGTCGGCCGGGAGAGTCCGGTGACCCGTGTGAGGTCGGTGAGGGTCGGCGATTCGGCCGCGCGCAGGGCCCGCAGCACCACCGCCGAATTGATCCGTCGGAGCAGAGAGGGGTCCCCGCCGGTCAGCTGCCCCAACGTGTGTCCTCCCAGCTAGCGGCCCTGTCAGCCGGATCGTACTGCGCACTCGCCGCAACGGCGAGAAGTGGCCCCCCATCGGCCGGAATCAGCCCTTCCCGTCAAGCCGGGGCGACGAATCCGGACTCGTAGGCGGTGATGACCGCCTGGGTCCGGTCGCGTGCGCCCAGCTTCGCCAAGATCGCACTGACGTGGGACTTCACGGTCTCCGTGCCGATGATCAGCTCCGCCGCGATCTCCACATTGGTCAAGCCGCGGGCCATCAACCGGAGCACCGCCTCCTCTCGCTCGGTCAGCGCGGCCCGTTCCAACACCGCCCGCGCCTTGTGATTTCCGTACTCCGCCGCCAGGGCTCGCACGGCGGCCGGGAAGAGCAGCGTCTCGCCCTCCGCGACGAGTCGGACCGCGTGCACGATCTCCGAGGGTCGGGCCCGCTTCAGCAGGAAGCCGTCAGCTCCGGCCCGCAGAGCCTGGTAGACGTACTCGTCGTTCTCGAACGTCGTCACCACGAGGATCTTCGGCGGTGAGTCCACGGACCGGAGAACCGCCCGCGTCGCCTCGATCCCGTCCAGCAACGGCATTCGCACGTCCATGGCGACCACGTCCGGTCGCAGCTGCCGGACGAGAGGAACCACGGAGGCCCCGTCGGCCGCCTCGCCCACCACGGTGATGTCGGGCTGTGCTTCCAAGACGGCGCGCAGACCCGCGCGCACCAGGGGTTCGTCATCGACGAGCAGTACGGTAACCGGCATTCGATCAGCGTATTCGGTCCAGCGGAAGGCGGGCGAACACTCTCCAACCGCCCGCGCACGGGCCGGTTTCGGCCTCCCCGCCGAGGAGCGCGGCCCTCTCCCGCATCCCGCGCAGACCGCTCCCGCCACCCGGCATGAAGGTAGGCCGTTCCGACAGCGGGTTCGTCACCTCCAGGTCCAGTCGGTCGGTGGTCATCTCGACCCGCACCCTCACGGGCACGGGACCGCAGTGCCGCAGCACATTCGTCAGCGCCTCCTGGAGAATCCGGTAACCCTCCCGGGTGACGGGACCGGGCAGTTTCTCCAGTGCCCCTGTCAGCCGGGCGTCCACCGCCGCACCCGAAGCACGGGCCGACTCCAGCAAGCGGTCCGCCTCCGCCAACGTCGGCCGCTGAGAGGGCGGCTGGGCGGACTCGCGCAACACCAGGAGCACCCGCTCCAGATCCTCCAGCGCGGCCCGGCCCGTCTCCTCGATGGCGTGGAGAGCACGATCGGTGAAGTCCGGGTCGCCGGCTGCCCGTGCGGCCCCCGCTTGCATGACCGCCACGGTCAGGGCGTGGCCGATGGAGTCGTGCAGTTCCCTCGCGATGCGGGTCCGTTCCAACAACTGCTCGGTCCGGGCCTCCAGCGCGGAGAGGCGCTCGGCCGCCGAAGGTCCCAGCAACCGACGGGCGATCGAGGTGATCATCTCCCCGAGCAGCACCACCACGACGATGAGTACGATCAACGGCACCGGGGCGAGCAGCGCGGCCATCCAGCGCGTCGGGGTGAACGGCACGGTCGGATTCGCGGACAACCGCTGCCCGAGCGCGGTCGCGATCAACTCGACCGCCATCAACGGAAGCACGACGGTCGCGAACATGGCGACACCGGCGACCACGAGACGTATCTCCAGCCACAACAGGGTCCGCCACCGGTCTCCCCACCGTGCCGACGGCGCGGTACCGATGACGCTGTCGGGGGAGCCGCGGTCATGCGGGGTCAGCAGGAACTGCGCCTGTAGTCCCTCGGCCAGCCTCACCCACGGCACGAACCCGAACGGTATGACGATCAACAACGGCATCCACGGCCAACGGGGGTTGACGAACATCCAGATGGCGAGCAGAAGCAGCGGTACGCACAGATGCAGCCAGCGGGAGTAGGTCACCGGTCGCAGCGGTGCGCGGAGCAGTCGGTACATGGCTCCATCGTGGCAGCGCGAAGGTCATCTCCGTCTCCCCCACGTGGGGGAGACGCCACCCTCGCATGGGGGAGGGAACGGTGTGGGGCCGGCGGTGAATCTTGAGGCATGAACCGCGAACCGAACCGCATCGAGATCCGCGAACTGACCAAGGACTACGGCACCACACGAGTCGTGGACCACCTCACCTTCGATGTCCTGCCCGGCCGGGTCACCGGTTTCCTGGGCCCCAACGGAGCCGGGAAGTCGACGACCATGCGCCTGCTGCTCGGGCTCGACCGGCCCACGGCCGGCACCGCCACCATCGGCGGGATCCGGTTCGCCGACCTGAGAGACCCGCTGCGCCAAGTCGGCGCTCTACTGGATCCGCAGGCAGTCCACGGAGGACGCACCGCCCGGGACCACCTCCTGGCGCTCGCCGTCAGCAACGGCATCGCGGCAGCGCGGGTGGACACGGTGTTGGAGCGGGCCGGGCTCGCCTCGGTGGCCCGGCACCGGGTCAAGACGTTCTCCCTGGGCATGCGCCAGCGGCTGGGCGTGGCCGCCGCGCTGCTGGGTGATCCGGGGGTCCTCCTGCTCGACGAGCCGACCAACGGCCTCGACCCGGAGGGCATCATCTGGATCCGCGAGCTGATGCGCTCTCTCGCCGCCGATGGCCGCACCGTCCTGGTCTCCAGCCACCTCATGGCCGAGACCGCCTCGTTTGTCGACCACCTGGTCGTCGTCGGGCAGGGCGCGTTGTTGGCCGACCTGTCGATGAAGGACTTCATCGACTCCCGCAGCACCCCCAGGGCAAGACTGCGGACTTCCGACCCCGATCGGCTGCGAGCGGCGCTGGCCCGTGAGGGTTTCGAGCCGGTCAACGCCGCAGACGGGTGCTGGACGGTCGACGGCATACGTGCCGAGCAGATCGGGAGCCTCGCCGCCCGCGAGGGGGTACCCCTGCTCGAACTCGCGGATGAGCGAGCCTCCTTGGAACAGGCCTATCTGGAGCTCACGGCCGCCCGCGCCCAGTTCTCGGCGACCCTCGTCTGAGGATCGCCCGCCCCCAATACCATCCTTGATGGAGATCGGAGCGCATGTCATGACCGCCGCTGCCTTGCCCAACATCCGCGTTCTGTACTCGGAATGGATCAAGATACGTTCCTCCCGAGCGGCCATCGGCTCGCTGACCGCGGTCTTCCTCGCCACGGCCGGCATCACGGCGCTCACCGCCGCCGCGATCGGAACGGCCGAAGAGGGAGCCATGGGCGACGACCGGCTGCTCGGTGCCTTCTACGGAGTCAACTTCGGTCAGATAGCCGCCATTGCCTTCGGGACCACGGTCTTCGCCGGGGAGTTTCGCAACGGAGCCCTGAGGGTCTCGCTCACGGCCGTGCCCAACCGGACCCGCCTCTATCTCTCCAAGGTGGCCATGATCGCCGGACTAGGGTTCCTCATCGGCCAGATCACCGGCGTCGTCACCTTCGTCGCCGGACAGGCCTTCATGGGGAAGTACGCCTTGGGGCTGGGTGACCCGGGCGTGCTGAGGGCCATGTTCGGGAGCGGGGTCTACCTGACGCTCATAGCGCTTCTCGCGGCCGGACTGACCGCGCTGGTGCGCAGTGGCACGCTCGTGATGAGCCTGCTCATACCCTTTGTGCTGATCCTGCCCTTCGTGGTCGGTCAGGTGGCGGGAGGAGCGGGGCAGTTCATGCCGGACCGTGCCGGTCAGATGGTCATGCGGGCGGCGACGGACGGCTCACTCGGTCCCTGGACCGGCCTGGGGGTGGCCACGCTGTGGTCGCTGCTGGCCCTGGCCGGAGGCTGGCTCGCGGTGAGCCGTCGGGCAGCATGACGCCAGGCCAGTTGTCAGTGCCTCCCGAGATACTGACGGCATGACCACGGCAGAGCATCTCGATACGATCGACCGGCTCCGGGGACAGCCCTTTCCCACCGATCCGGTCCGGTTCGACAGGCACGGCAGTGGCCCGAGCCATCATCTGGTCCAACTCGCGGAGACCCGGGACTTCTGGGAGGACGACGGGTCGGCTCGGATCGAGGTGGGTGACCAGATCAGCGCCGAGTACGGCGCCCTGGTGCAGGTCTTGACCGGCCGCTGGGGGACACCGCAGGTGTTCACTCTGGACGGGACGATGCGGCGGGGTCTCGACGGGGAGTCGATACCGGAGCCGTGGGACAAGCTCGCCAACGACGCCGATCACGTTCACCTCTGGCGGGCGGGCGACCGGTGGCTCGTGGTCTACGCGGCCCGCAGAGCGACCGAGGACCCCTTCAGGTTGATGGCCGTGGTTACTGTGGTCGACCCGCCGTAGGGGTGATGCGAGACCGGGACACCCGAGACCTGGTTGCCGGGTCGGGGACTGGTGAGGGAGCGGGCCCTGAGAACTCCCCGGCCACTCCACCGTGCCGGACGGCGTCACGTCGCTGCCGGACGCGCATCGACCCGGACACGGATCGGCCCGGACACGGATCGGCCTGGCCCGACCGACCTCGAACGCGGACCCGGCCCGACCCCGGACCGAGCCGGCCCGACCCGAACGCGGCCCCGGCCCGGCCCGGCCCGACCCGTCCCCGACCCCGACCGACCCCGGCCCGACCCGGATCCGCGAGGCTCGGTCAGGGGGTTTCGGTGGCGGCGCGGAGTCGGGCGTACTCCTGGGCCATGGACTCGGCGGTCCAGTGGGCGTTGAGGCCGCTGGGGTTGGGCAGGGCCCAGATGCGGGTGTCGCCGATGGTCCGGTCCTGGGGGCCGATCCGGGCCTTCCTCTCGCCGAAGGCCGTGCGGTAGGCGGTCACACCGACCACGGCCAGCCACTGCGGCCGCAGGAGCTCCACCTTGGCCGTCAGGATCCGACCGCCCTCACGGAACTCCTCGGCGTCCAGCTCGTCGGCGCGGGCCGTGGCACGGGCCACCACGTTCGTGATGCCGAGCCGGTAGGTCAGCAGCTCCTCCTGCTCGGCCGGGGCCAGCCGGCGCGGGGTGAAGCCCGACAGGTGAAGGACCGGCCAGAACCGGTTGCCGGGGCGGGCGAAGTGGTGGCCCGTGGCGGCGGAGAGGAGACCGGGATTGATCCCGCAGAACAGCACACGCAGACCGCCCGCGACCACGTCCGGGAGGACGCGGTCGCGGGCGGCGGCAAGCTCGTCGGGGGTCAGAGGATCGACCCCGGCGCGTACCCGGCGGCCTCCGGGTGCTGCTTGGAGATGGCCTCGACGCGGGAGACCACCGTCGCGACCTGGTCGCCGGCCGCACCCGTGAAGGACAGCTTGTCGGCCATCAGGGCGTCGAGCTGAGCGCGGTCCAGCGGCATCCGCTCGTCGGCGGCCAGCTTGTCCAGCAGTTCGTTGCGCTCGGCGCCCTGCTCGCGCATGGCGAGCGCGGAGGCGACCGCGTGCTCCTTGATGACCTCGTGTGCGGCCTCGCGGCCCACTCCGGCCCGCACCGCGCCCATGAGGACCTTGGTGGTGGCGAGGAAGGGCAGGTAACGGTCGAGTTCACGGGCGACGACCGCCGGGAAGGCGCCGAACTCGTCGAGGACGGTCAGGAAGGTCTCCAGCAGACCGTCGAACGCGAAGAACGCGTCCGGCAGGGCCACGCGGCGAACGACGGAGCAGGAGACGTCGCCCTCGTTCCACTGGTCGCCGGCCAGCTCGCCGGTCATCGAGGCGTAGCCGCGCAGGATGACCATCAGGCCGTTCACGCGCTCGCAGGAGCGGGTGTTCATCTTGTGAGGCATCGCGGAAGAGCCGACCTGACCGGGCTTGAAGCCCTCGGTCACCAGCTCGTGGCCGGCCATCAGTCGGATGGTCTTGGCGATCGAGGACGGGGCGGCGGCCAACTGCACCAGGGCGGTGACCACGTCGTAGTCGAGCGAGCGCGGGTAGACCTGGCCGACGGAGGTGAAGGCCTGGGCGAAGCCGAGGTGGGCGGCGATGCGCTGCTCCAGGTCGGCGAGCTTCGCGGTGTCGCCGCCGAGCAGGTCGAGCATGTCCTGGGAGGTGCCGACCGGGCCCTTGATCCCGCGGAGCGGGTAGCGCTCCAGGAGGTTCTCCAGGCGGTCGTAGGCGACCAGCAGCTCGTCGGCCGCGGTGGCGAAGCGCTTGCCCAGGGTGGTGGCCTGTGCGGCGACGTTGTGGGAGCGGCCGGCCATGACCAGCTCGGCGTGTTCCGCGGCCAGCTTGGCGAGGCGGGCGAGCACGGCGACCGTGCGGTCACGGGACAGTTCCAGCGAGAGCCGGATCTGGAGCTGCTCGACGTTCTCGGTGAGGTCGCGGGAGGTCATGCCCTTGTGGACGTGCTCGTGACCGGCGAGGGCGTTGAACTCCTCGATGCGGGCCTTCACGTCGTGCCGGGTGACCTTCTCGCGCTCGGCGATGGAGGCGAGGTCGACCGTCTCCAGAACGCGCTCGTAGTCGGCGAGGGCGGCGTCCGGAACCTCGATACCGAGGTCCTTCTGGGCGCGCAGCACGGCGAGCCACAGCCGCCGCTCCAGCGTCACCTTGTACTCGGGGGACCACAGGACGGCGAGCTCCGCGGAGGCGTAGCGGCCGGCCAGGACATTGGGGATGCGGGGCTTGGCTGTCACGTGGAGTGATTCTACTTGGGCCGCCGCTGTGCGTTTACGCAGGTAGGGGACCCACCTCGGATTGTGCCTTGCTACGAGAGCCGATCCGTGGCCGAGGGCGTGTACGGCAGCAGCTCTCCGCGCTTCGCCGCCCGCCCGTCGCCCGACGAGCGGCCGGTCAGTCGGCGCCCGATCCAGGGCAGCAGGTGCTGCCGGGCGAACCGGAGGTCCTCGGTCCTGCGAGCCGGCCAGCTCGCCGCGGCCGAGGGCGCGAGATCGGCCCGCCACTCGTCCTCGGGCGGCAATCCCAGGCTCTGCCAGACGGCCTCCGCCACCCGGCGGTGCCCCTCGGCCGTCAGGTGCAGCCGGTCGACGTCCCACATGCGCGGGTCCGCGAGCACGGGCGCCCCGTACAGGTCCACCAGCAGCGCGTCGTGCCGCGTGGCGAGCTCGTCGAGGATGGCGAAGAGCTCCTCCATGCGGGGGCGGAAACGATCCATCACCGGCCCGTTGCGCCCCGGCGAACGCATCAGGACCAGCGTCTTGCAGGAGGGGGCCAGCAGTTCCACGGCCTCCTCCAGGTGTCCCCGTACCCGGCCCATGTCGACCTTGGGTCGCAGCGCGTCGTTCAGGCCGCCCACGAGCGTCACCACGTCGGCGCCCATCGCCGCCGCCATGGGCGCCTGTTCTCCGGCGATCTGGCCGATCAGCTTCCCGCGGACCGCGAGGTTCGCGTAGCGGAAGTCCGGCTCGCGGGTCGCGAGGCGTGCGGCGAGCAGATCGGCCCAGCCGCGGTAGGAGCCGTCCTGGAGCAGGTCGGACATGCCCTCGGTGAAGGAGTCACCGATCGCGACGAAACTGGTGTAAGACGCATTCATCTCCATGGCGGGAGCGATGATACCGCGCGGTATGCCGGCCCCGTTCGGTCGGGGGCCGTACGGGGCACGGGATCCCGGGACACGGGCATCAGACGCCGGTCACGTGGACGCCGGCCTGCCGAACAGCTCGCGCAGCACGTCCTCCATCGTGACCAGGCCCGTCATGACGCCGTCCTTGCCGAGCACCGCCGCCAGGTGGGTGCGGCTGCGCCGCATGGCGGTCAGCACGTCGTCCAGTGGGGTCTCCGCCCGCACCTGGGCGATCGGGCGCAGCTCGGACAGCGGGAAGGGGGCGTCCCGCTCGGCCACGTCCAGCGCGTCCTTGACGTGCAGGTAGCCGAGGATTCGATGCTCCGCGTCGATCACGGGGAAGCGGGAGTAACCGGACTCGGCGGACAACCGTTCCAGGCCCGCCGCGGAGATGCCCTCGCGCGCCGGGACCACCCGGTCCGACGGCAGCACCACATCGGTGACCGGGCGACGGCCCAGTTCCAGGGCGTCGTGCAGTCGCTCGCTCGCGCGGCCGTCGATCAGTCCGGCGTCGCTGGAGTCCTTGACCATCCGGGCCAGCTCGTCGTCCGAGAAGGTCGCCGCGACCTCGTCCTTCACGTCCACCCGCAGCAGGCGCAGCAGGGCGTTCGCGAAGGCGTTGATCGCGAAGATCACCGGTCGGAGGGCCTTCGCCAGGGTCACCAGCGGCGGCCCCAGCAGCAACGCGGTGCGCACCGGCTCGGAGAGTGCCACGTTCTTCGGCAGCATCTCGCCGAACAGCATGTGCAGGTACGTCGCCAGGGACAGCGCCACCACGAACGAGATCGCGTGGGTCAGCCCGGCCGGTACCCCGACCAGGTCGAACAGCGGCGTCAGCAGGTGGGCGATGGCGGGCTCGGCCACCACGCCCAGTACCAGGGTGCACAGCGTGATGCCCAGTTGCGCCGCCGCCATCAGCGCCGACAGGTGTTCCAGGCCCCACACCACGGCGCGGGCGCGCCGGTCGCCCTGCTCGGCGTACGGCTCGATCTGACTGCGCCGGACCGAGATCAGTGCGAACTCCGCGCCGACGAAGAAGGCGTTCACGACCAGCGTCGCCAGGCCGATCAACAACTGGATGGCGGTCATCGGGTCTCCTCCGCACCGTCGTTGTCGGCGGACTCGACCGGCGTGTGCAGGAGCACCCGCGCGGCCCGACGTCCGCTCGCGTCCACCACGTCGAGCCGCCAGCCGTCCAGTTCCATGCTGTCGCCGACGGCGGGGATCCGGCCCAACTCGGTGGCCACGAGACCGGCCAGCGTCTCGTACGGGCCGTCCGGCACCCGCAGTCCGATCCGCCGGAGCTGGTCGGTGCGGGCGGCGCCGTCGGCCGAGTACAGGGCCCGTCCCGAGGCGTCCGTGCCGGCCGGGGCCAGGTCCGGGGTCTCGTGCGGGTCGTGCTCGTCGCGGACCTCGCCCACGACCTCCTCGACGATGTCCTCCAGCGTCGCCACACCGGCCGTGCCGCCGTACTCGTCGATGACCACGGCCATCGTCTGCCGGCCCGACAGCCGGTCCAGCAACCGGTCCACGGTCAGGGACTCGGGGACCAGCAGCGGCTCGCGCAGCAGGCGCTCCACCGGGTACCGGTGTCGCTCCTCGGCGGGCAGCGCCAGTACGTCCTTGATGTGCACCGTGCCGACGACGGTGTCGAGGCTGCCCCGGTAGACGGGGAAACGCGACAGGCCGGTGGCCAGGGTGGCGTTCGCCACGTCCTCGGCGGTGGTCTGCACGTCGAGGGCGGTGACCTGGACGCGCGGGGTCATGACGTTCTCCGCGGTCAGGTCGGCCAGGTTCAGGGTCCGCACGAACAGCTCGGCGGTGTCCTTCTCCAGCGAGCCGGCCTTCGCGGAGTGCCGGGCCAGGGCGACGAGTTCCTGAGGGCTGCGTGCCGAGGCCAGTTCCTCGGCCGGCTCCAGGCCGATTCGGCGGACGAGGTGGTTCGCGGTGGTGTTCAGATGGCTGATCAGCGGCTTGAAGGTACGGCTGAAGACCCGCTGCGTGGTGGCCACGCGCTTGGCGATGGCGAGCGGCGAGGAGATGGCCCAGTTCTTGGGCACCAGTTCGCCGACGACCATCAGGACGACGGTCGACAGGACGGTGCCCACGATCAGGGCGGCGGAGGAGGCTGTCGCGGCCGACAGGCCCATGGCCTCGAAGGGGCCCTGGAGCATGGCCGAGATCGAGGGTTTGGAGAGCATGCCGATGACCAGACCGGTCACGGTGATGCCGAGTTGGGCGCCGGAGAGCTGGAAGGTCAGACTCCGGACGGCTGTCAGGGCGCTGTCGGCCCCGCGTTCGCCGCGTTCGACGGCGCGTTCGAGCTCACTGCGCTCGACCGTCGTCAACGAGAACTCGGCCGCGACGAAGACTCCGCAGGCCAGGCAGAGCAGCAGCGCCACGATGAGCAGGAGCACTTCGGTCATCGGTCGGTCACCTCCGTTCCATGATCAGACAGGAGGAGAGGGGTCGCGCGATGTGCGGGTACCGGGGGCTCGCCCATGGACGGACGCTCACACCTTTCTTTCAGGTCGTTCGAGCGGAACACTTGACCACATGGTAAAGGAAAGGCAAAGGGGAGGGATCGTGCTTTTGGTGCCCGTTCCTCGGGTGATGGGATCCCGAGCATGGACGATCTTCACATCGGACCCGCCTCCCCGCCAGACCTCGCCGAGGTACTGGCCTTCTGGAAGACGGCCGCCGAAGGGACAAGCATCTCCGACGACCTCGCCGGAATCGAGCTGCTCCACGCCCGTGACCCGCACGCCCTCCTCCTCGCCCGCCGCGACGGCGGGCTCGTCGGCACGGTCATCGCCGGCTTCGACGGATGGCGCTGCCACCTGTACCGACTCGCCGTCCACCCCGGACACCGCCGGCAGGGCATCGGCGCGGCGTTGCTCGCCGCCGCAGAGGAGCGGTTCGTCGCCCTGGGCGGGCGGCGCGCGGACGCGATGGTGCTCGATCGCAACGAGCGGGCGCACGGGGCCTGGGACGCGGCCGGATACCACCCCGAGGACCACTGGACCCGCTGGGTCAAGCCGCTCGACCACCGATCCGCATAGCGGTCGGCGACCGGCACGGGACCCGAAGAGACGCCCGGTCCTCGGCTCCTAGTCCTCCACGCGACGGGCCGAGCCGATGACGCAGTACGAGGTGGGGAGCGCCGGGCCGCGTTCCGGCAGCCGGAACGCGCGGTGCGAGACGATCCGGAAACCGGCCGCCTCGATCGCGGCGAGCGGGTCACGGGCCGTGTGACAGCCGCCGAAGAGCCGGGGCCAGACGGTCCGGTCCAGCGTCCGTTGGACGGCGGCCATGCCGGGACCGGGCGCCAGACCGTGTTCGAAGAAGCGCAACTCGGCGTCGGGGCGAAGCACCCGGTGCAGTTCCGCGAGGGCGCGGGGGAGGCTGCGTACGGTGCACAACACCAAGGAGGCCACGGCCACGTCGAAGGCCTCGCTCTTGACCGGCAGCGCCTCGGCGACGCCGGGCACGAGGTCCACCGGGACTTCGGCGCGCCGCGCGGCCGCCGCCGCGAGTCGGCGCAGGGAGCGCTCCGGTTCGACGGCTACCACCTCGGAGACGGCCCGGGGGTAGTGCGCGAAGTTGAGGCCGTTGCCGGCGCCGATCTCGATGACACGACCGGACACACCGTGCAGCAGTTCCTCGCGGAGCGGGCCGATGCCGCCGCGGGTCTCGGCGGCGGTGCTGAGGCGGGCGTAGAAACGGGCGAAGTGCGGGTGGTGGACCGGGTCGGAGGATCGGCGGGGCATGGCGGGCCTCCAAGCGGGGGTGGCGGCTGGTGCGGGTGCCCTGCCGGGCTGTTCCCCGCCTCGGAGGGCCGCGAAACCGCGCGGGCGCACAGTCGTCCGGGGGAGCACGGCCGAACGCCCGCCGCCGCGCGGCCCCGCGCCGCCTTCCCGCGTCACGCCCCCACGCCGCGACGGGAGCCGCCGGTCCATCCGCCTCGGGCGCCGGAACGACCGGCGCCTCGTGCTCCCGCGCAAGCGCCCAGGGCTCCCGCGCAAGCGGCGCCTCGGGCTCCCGCGCGACCTGCGCCGGTCGGCGGTCAGGGCTGCCAGGTCCGCAGGAACTCCGGTTCCGACCAGGTGCCGTGGAGCATCGGCCCCAGCCACGTGGGGGCCGCCGTACGGAACTCGGCCGGGGCCAACGCGCCCGAGCCCTGCGGGACGGCGCCCATCAGGGGGACACCCGCGGACTTCGGCAGGTCGGCGAGGTTGCACCGCGAGGCCAGGTCCGGATCGGCGGGCCAACTGCCGACCACCACGCCCCACGGGGTCAACGACCGGGCCCGCAGGGCCTCGGCGGTGAGGGTGGTGGCGTTCAGCGTGCCGAGCCCCGCCGGGGCGACGATCAGCACGGGGGCGTCGAGCAGGCGGGCCGCGTTGGCCAGGGTGTTGCCCTCCTCGTCGAAGCGGACCAGCAGCCCACCCGCCCCCTCGACCAGGACCAGGTCGTGGGAGAGGTCGAGCCGGTGCGCGGCCTCGGCGACGGCTCGGGGCGAGACCGGGGTGAGCCCCGAGCGCCGGGCCGCCGTGTCGGGCGCCAGGGGCTCGGGATAGCGGGCCAGTTCCTCGGCGGTCACGGACGGACCGGCCAGCCGGGCGACTTCCGCCGCGTCGCCCGGTTCGTCCGGACCGACGCCGGTCTGGGCCGGCTTGAGCACCGCCACGGTCAGGCCGGCGGCCGTCGCGGCCGTCGCTATGGCGGCGGTCGTCACCGTCTTGCCGATTTCCGTACCGGTGCCGGAGATCATCAGGATCGTCATGTGGGTCAGCCCTCCCGGGCCGCTGCGCACGCCGCACGGCAGATGCGCGCCACGTCGGCGTCGCCCGTCACGAACGGAGGCATCGTGTAGATCAGATCGCGGAACGGGCGCAGCCAGACCCCTTCCCGGACGGCCGCCCGGGTGGCGGCGGCCATGTCCACGGGGTGGTCGAGCTGGATCACGCCGATCGCGCCGAGGACCCGGACGTCCCGTACGCCGGGAAGCGCCCTGGCCGGTTCCAGGCCCGCCACGAGGCCGGCTTCGAGGCGCTTGATCTCCCGTTGCCAGTCCTGGCTCAGCAGCAGGTCGATCGAGGCGTTCGCCACCGCCGTCGCCAGCGGGTTGCCCATGAACGTCGGCCCGTGGGCCAGCACGGGCACCTCGCCGCGGGAGATCCCGTCGGCCACCCGCTCGGTGCAGAGCGTCGCGGAGAGGGTGACGTATCCGCCGGTCAGGGCCTTGCCCAGGCACATCACGTCCGGGGTGATCCCGGCGTGTTCCGCCGCGAACAGCGCGCCCGTGCGGCCGAAGCCGGTGGCGATCTCGTCCAGGACGAGGAGGACGTCGTACTCGTCGCACAGGTCCCGGAGCACGGCGAGGTAGTCCGGGTTGTGGAACCGCATCCCGCCCGCGCCCTGGACCACGGGCTCCACGATCACGGCCGCCAGTTCGTCGGCGTGCGCCGAGATCAGGGAGCGCAGGTGGGCCACGTACGAGGGGTCCACCGGCACGTCGAACCCGGCCGGAGGGGCGTCCGCGAACAGTTGCCGCGGCAGTTGCCCCGACCACAGCTCGTGCATTCCGCCCTCGGGGTCGCAGACGGCCATCGGCTGCCAGGTGTCCCCGTGGTAGCCGCCCCGCCAGGTGAGCAGGCGGGTCTTGCCGGGCCGGCCGACGGAGCGCCAGTACTGGAGGCACATCTTCACGGCGACCTCGACGGCGACCGAACCCGAGTCGGCCAGGAACACGTGCTCCAGGCCGGCCGGGGTGATCTCGACGAGCCTCGTCGCGAGACGGACGGCGGGCTCGTGGGTGAGCCCGCCGAACATGACGTGCGACATCCGACCCAACTGGGCGGTCACGGCCTCGTTCAGCACC
The DNA here is from genome assembly GCF_041431415.1 of Streptomyces sp. NBC_00513. Lineage (GTDB taxonomy): Bacteria > Actinomycetota > Actinomycetes > Streptomycetales > Streptomycetaceae > Streptomyces. The sequence continues at coordinate 1,526,861 of NZ_CP107845.1, read as the reverse complement.
GGGTGGTTGTAGCCGTGGACGGCCGACCACCAGGAGGACATGCCGTCGACCAGCTCCTCGTGCCCCTCCGAGGGGGTCGCGAGCCGCAGCCGGACACCCGAAGCGGAGGCGACGACCAGCGGATCCTGCCTGCCGGGCATCGGGCCGTACGGGTGCCAGACGTGCTGCCGGTCCAACGCGACCAGGTCGGCCGGCGGCAGCGCGTCCGGCGGGTCTTGTCGATCGTCCGGCGGGAGGTGCTGATCAGGCATTGGGGGCGATGTCCGTCCCCGCGCCACGTCGACGCACCGACACCAGGTCCGAGCGCACCTCACCGGGCTCCACCCGGGCGCGGGAGGCAGCCGCCGGCTCGGCGTGCCCCGAGCAGCCGCCGCACGCCGAACCGCAGCCCGCCGCCTCGGCGGAGTCCGCGGTCCCGGAAGGGCCACAGAGCGATGCGCCGCCGCCGTGCGAACCGCAGCCCCCGGCCGCGGCGGGCGCCGCCGCCGCGTCGGCGCGGTGCGTGGGCAGGGTCGTCGTACCGGCGCCCTCCACCTCGAAACCGGCGTCCGCGATCATGTCCAGGTCGGCCTGACCGGCCTGGCCCTCACTGGTCAGGTAGTCGCCGAGGAAGATCGAGTTGACCAGGTGCAGGGCCAGCGGCTGCATGGAGCGCAGGTGCACCTCGCGCCCGCCCGCGAGCCGGACCTCGACGTCGGGGCAGACGAACCGCACCATCGCCAGGATCCGGAGGCAGCGCTGCGGGGTGAGGTTCCACTCCTTGGCCAGCGGCGTGCCCTCGAAGGGGATCAGGAAGTTGACCGGCACCGAGTCCGGGTCCAGCTCGCGCAGCGAGTAGACGACGTCGACGAGGTCCTCGTCGCTCTCGCCCATGCCCGCGATCAGGCCGGAGCAGGCGGACAGGCCGGCGGCCTGCGCCTTCTGCACCGTGTCGACGCGGTCCGCGTACGTGTGGGTCTTGGTGATCTGGCCGTACGTGGCCTCGGAGGTGTTGAGGTTGTGGTTGTAGGCATCCGCACCCGCGTCCTTCAGACGCTCCGCCTGACCGTCCGAGAGCAGACCCAGGCAGGCACAGACCTCGATGCCCTCGTTCTGCTCCTTGATCGCCTCGATCGTCTTGCCGACCCGGTCCACGTCACGGTCCGTCGGACCGCGTCCGCTCGCCACCAGACAGACCCGCTTGGCCCCGCCCGCGACGCCGGCCGCGGCGGCCTGGGAGGCCTCCTCGGGTTTCAGCCACGTGTACTTGAGGATCTCCGCCTTCGAACCCAGGCGCTGGGAACAGTACGAGCAGTCCTCCGGGCAGAGGCCCGACTTCAGGTTGACCAGGTAGTTCAGCTTCACGCGACGGCCGAACCACTGGCGGCGTACCTTGCCGGCCGCGGTCACCACGTCGAGCAGTTCGTCGTCCGAGGTCGCCAGTACGGCGAGCGCCTCTTCGCGGGTCGGCAGCTCGCGCCGCAGCCCCTTGTCCACCAGGGTGTTCAGCAGGTCCATGACGCTGATCCTGGCCCACACCGGTACTCCCGGCCAAGGAGAGATCAGACAACATGGCCAGATCGGAGTGTGTGGATCGCCACATCTGCCCCGCGAGCGGCGGCGGCTAGGGTCGAGCAGATCTGTCGACAGCCGACAAAACGCGAGGACCGCCGATGACCGAGCACACCCCGGAGCCCGAGGACGTCTTCGCCTGGATCGACGGCGAGGAGCGGGCACGTGAGCAGGCAGGACTGATGCGGACCCTGCGCCCGAGGCCGTCCGACTCGCCGCTCCTGGACCTCGCCGGCAACGACTACCTGGGTCTCTCCCGGCATCCCGAGACGATCCGCGGCGCGCGGGAGGCGGCCGAGCGCTGGGGCGGGGGAGCCACTGGATCACGCCTGGTGACGGGTACGACCGAGCTTCATGCCCGGCTCGAGGAGGAGCTGGCGGCCTTCTGCGGGTTCGAGGCGGCACTGGTCCTCTCCTCCGGGTACGCGGCCAACCTGGCGGCGGTCACCGCCCTCAGCGACCGGGACACGCTCGTCGTCTCCGACGCGGGGAACCACGCCTCGATCGTCGACGGCTGCCGCCTCTCGCGGGCCCGGATCGCGGTCACCCCGCACGGCGACGCGGATATCGCGCGCAAGACGCTCGCCGGGCACGAGGGCCGTGCCCTGCTGGTCAGCGACTCGGTCTTCTCCGTGGACGGGGACGCCGCCCCGCTCCGCGCGTACGCGGCGGCCTGCCGCGACGAGGGCGCGGCACTGGTCGTGGACGACGCCCACGGGCTCGGTGTCCTGGGCGAGGGCGGCCGGGGCGCGCTGCACGCCGTCGGGTTGGCGGGCGCGCCCGGCGTGGTCGCGACGATGACCCTGTCGAAGTCCCTCGGCAGCCAGGGCGGGGTCGTGCTCGGCCCGGCGAAGGTGATCCGACACCTGATCAACACGGCCCGGACCTTCATCTTCGACACCGGGCTGGCTCCGGCCGCGGCGGGCGCGGCGCTCGCGAGCCTGCGTCTGCTCCAGCGGGAACCGGAGCGGGCGGACCGGGTGCGGGAGGTGGCCACCGCGCTGTACGGGCGGCTCACCGCGTCCGGCCTGGCCGCGGCCAGGCCGGACGCGGCCGTGGTGTCGGTGCGGGCCCCGTCGGCCTCGGCGGCACTGCGCTGGGCCACCGACTGCCGTGAGGCGGGACTGTTCGTGGGGTGCTTCCGGCCGCCGTCCGTACCGGACGGCATCTCCCGGCTGCGGCTGACCGCCCGGGCGAATCTCACGGGGGAGGAGATCGACCGGGCCGTCGAGGTGATCCTTCGTACCGCTCCCGCCGGAGCCGCGGGCCTGTAGTGCGGGAGCGATCCGTACGGGCGTCAGACGTGTGCGTCCGCCCGTACGGATGCGAGGAAGCCCTGCCAGGCCGGCCCGGTGAAGAGCACGGCCGGGCCGTCCGTCCGTTTGGAGTCACGGACGGCCAGCAGGCCGCCACCGAGGACGGCCGCTTCCACGCAGTTGTTCATTCCGGTGCTGCGGCTGCTCCGCCGCCACCGCGCGCTGATCAGAAGTCCGCTGGTGGATAAGGGGGTTGCGGACACGGGGGTGCCTCCTTACGCGTCGTCAGCGATGGAGCTGATGAGATCCGACGAGTCCTGCGGCGGGAGGGCGTGCGCCTGGATGGTGCGGAACGCGGCGCTGTACGCCTCGAGGTCTTCCTTCCGCTCCAGATAGAGGCTACTCGTCAAATGGTCGAGGACCACCACATCCAGATCGGCGATGCTCGGAAATGAGAAGATGACGAACGGTCCGGTAAGGCCGAGATGACCCCCCACGCTGAACGGCAGTACCTGGAGCCGCACTTGGGGCAACAGAGCCACCTCCACCAAATGTCGCAGCTGCTCCTCCATCACCCCCGGCCCCCCGATCTGGCGCCGCAGCACCGCCTCGTCCAGTACGGCGCTCAGCTGGAGCGGCGGATCGGCCCGCAACACCGACTGCCGGGCCAGCCGTACGTCGACCAGCGCGTCCACCTTCGGCTCGGGCAGCCCGCCCAGGGCCGCCCTGGTCACCGCGCGTGCGTACCCGGGCGTCTGCAACAGACCCGGAACCACGGAGAGTTCCACCGTCCGGGCGGCGCGGGCGCCGGCCTCCAGGCTGATGAAGTCCCGGTACTCCTGCGGCAGCAGCCCCCGATAGTCGTGCCACCACTGCCGGCCGCGCGCGGCGTCGCCCGCTCCCGAGCCCGCCGCCGAGGCGCCGAGGGCCTCCAACAGGGCCCGCTGCTGCGTGCTGACCACATCACCGTAGGCGTCGAGCAGCAGTCGGATGTCCGCTGTCTTCGCGCCACTGCGACCCGTCTCGATGCGGCTGATTTTCGACTGATGCCATCCCACGATCCGGGCCGCCTCACCGCTGGTGAGTCCGGACCGGTCACGGAGCGCACGCAGTTCCTCGCCGAGCTTGCGTCGGCGCACCGCGGGACCGTGCTGCATACCCGCTCTCCTTCCACCGGCACAGCTCGCACCAGTCTGCCGTCCGAATACGCTCTTGCGTAGCAGAGTTCACCGCATTGAGCGACAGATATATGCATATCTTGGGAGATCGGCAGAAACGGCGGCACGATGGGTGACACTCTGGCGCTCAGCGTAGATCCGGGACGGTTACGCCCCGGTGGGAAAGGGACGTCGCCATGGCAGATCACCAGGAAGCATCCGTCACTCTGCCGAGCGACCCGGCCTCGGTCGCCGCTGCCCGCCGGTACGTCGCGGAGGTGCTCGGCGACTGGGGACTGCCCGACGAATCCGAGACGGCCGACACCGTGCGGCTGATCGTTTCGGAACTCGCGACCAACGCGGTCCAGCACACGCGCGGTCAGTCGCCCACGTTCACCGTCGACGTCCGGCTGGAGCGCGGTGAATGGCTGCGCGTCGGCGTGACGGACAGTCACCCGCGCCATCCCCGGCGGCTCCCCGCGGCGGTCCAGCAGGACAACGGGCGGGGCATGGTCATCATCCGCTGGCTGGCCGCCGAGGCGGGCGGGCGGCTGTCGGTCACCCCGACCGAGGACGGTGGCAAGACCGTGTGGATCGCGCTGCCGTGGACCGTGGTCGCCGCGACGACGGCCCCCACCGGCTGCTGACGCGACCGGCCCGCGGGCCGGGGAGGCGGCGAGCCGAGGGCCCCGCGGGGCGGGGCCCCGCGACGACCCGACTCAGGAGCCGGCGCGCTCCTCGGCGCTGCGCTCGATGCACAGTTCGTTCCCCTCGGGGTCGGCGAGCACGACCCAGCCGAGGACCCCGTCCTCGTCCCGCCGGTCGTCCACGATCCGCGCCCCGAGCCCGGTCAGCCGCGCGACGGTCTCGTCGCGCGTCCCGGTGGGCGGCTGGATGTCCAGGTGGACCCGGTTCTTCACGGACTTGGCGTCCGGCACGCGGATGAACAACAGACCCGGGACACCGGGCTGTCCCGGCTCCAGCAGGATCTCGTCGTCGCCCTCCACGTCGTCCGGATGGATCGGGTAACCGGTCACGGCCGACCAGAACTCGGCGATCTTGTAGGGGTCGAGGGCGTCGAAGGTGATGTGGCGGACCGGGTTGAGAAACATGACTCTCCTCGAAGGAAGCTTCCGTATACGGAACCTGGCGGAGGCGCCGCGCCGGGCGAACCGGGTGCCTCCACGAAACGTGCGTTAACGCGGCGGAAAACTACGGACCCTAGCGTGGGCGTCCGCGGCCTTCCGTCAATGATCACCCATGCGCCGGCAAAGCGACGGTGATCGGAACGGAAAGCCTCCCTCTGCGTTGGACAAGACACGCTTGGCACGGAAATGCCCAGGTCAACAAAGTGTTGACGGCCGATAGGGTCGCGTCGGCGCGGCGTTGATCTTGTCCCGGAAGCATGGTGATACGAGTGCAATTGACACCGCACGAGCAGGAGAGACTGCTCATCCACGTGGCGGCGGACGTGGCCGAGAAGCGGAGGGCGCGCGGGGTGCGCCTCAACCACCCCGAGGCCGTGGCCCTCATCACCTCGCACATCCTCGAAGGCGCCCGGGACGGACGGACGGTGGCCGAGCTGATGGCCTCCGGCCGTACCGTGCTGGCGCGCGAGGAGGTCATGGAGGGGATCCCCGAGATGATCCACGACGTGCAGGTCGAGGCGACCTTCCCGGACGGCACCAAGCTCGTCACCGTCCACGACCCGATCGTCTGAGGAGGAGTCCCCGCATGATCCCCGGCGAAATCCGCTTCGGGGACGGTCCGGTGCGCCTCAACGAGGGCCGTCCCGTCACCCGTCTCACCGTGCTCAACGCCGCCGACCGACCCGTTCAGGTCGGCTCGCACTACCACTTCGCCGAGGTCAATCCGGGCCTCGACTTCGACCGCTCCGCCGCCCGCGGGCTCCGCCTCAACATCGCCGCCGGTACCGCGGTCCGCTTCGAGCCGGGCATCCCGGTCGCGGTGGAACTCGTACCGCTGGGCGGACTGCGGACCGTGCCGGGGCTGCGCGGGGAGACCGGGGGACCCCTCGATGGCTGAGCTGTCACGCCAGGTGTACGCCGACCTGTTCGGGCCGACGGCGGGTGACCGGATCCGGCTCGCCGACACCGACCTCTTCGTGGAGATCGAGGAGGACCTGAGCGGCGGACCCGGACGCTCCGGCGACGAGGCCGTGTTCGGCGGCGGCAAGGTCATCCGCGAATCCATGGGCCAGGCGCGCACCACGCGCGCCGAGGGCGCCCCGGACACGGTGATCACCGGCGTCGTCGTCCTCGACCACTGGGGCATCGTCAAGGCCGACCTGGGCATTCGGGACGGCCGGATCTGCGGCATCGGCAAGGCCGGCAACCCCGACACCATGGACGGGGTGGACCCCGCCCTCGTCATCGGCCCCGAGACCGAGATCATCGCGGGCAACGGGAAGATCGTCACGGCCGGCGCCATCGACGCGCACGTCCACTTCATCTCCCCGACGGTCATCGACGAGGCCCTCGCCTCCGGCATCACCACCCTCGTCGGCGGCGGAACCGGACCCGCCGAGGGCTCCAAGGCCACCACCGTCACGCCCGGACCCTGGCACCTGGCGCGGATGTTCGCGGCGCTGGAGGCCTACCCCGTCAACATCGGCCTGCTCGGCAAGGGCAACACCATGTCCCGCGAGGGCATGTACTCCCAACTGCGCGGCGGAGCGCTGGGATTCAAGATCCACGAGGACTGGGGGGCGACCCCCGCCGCCATCGACGCCTGCCTGGGAGTCTGTGAGGAGACCGGCGCCCAGGTGGCCATCCACACCGACACGCTCAACGAGGCCGGGTTCGTCGCGGACACCCTCGCCGCCATCGCCGGCCGCACCATCCACTCGTACCACACCGAGGGCGCGGGCGGCGGGCACGCACCCGACATCATCACCGTGGTGTCTGAGCCGAACATACTGCCCAGCTCCACCAACCCGACCCGGCCGCACACCGTCAACACCGTCGAGGAACACCTCGACATGCTCATGGTCTGCCACCACCTCAACCCGGCGGTACCCGAGGACCTCGCCTTCGCCGAATCGCGGATCAGACCCTCGACCATCGCCGCCGAGGACGTCCTGCACGACCTCGGGGCGATCTCCATCATCTCCTCCGACTCCCAGGCCATGGGCCGCGTCGGCGAGGTGATCATGCGCACCTGGCAGACCGCCCACGTGATGAAGAAACGGCGGGGATTCCTGCCCGGCGACGGACCGGCCGACAACCACCGCGCCCGCCGCTACGTCGCCAAGTACACGATCAACCCGGCCGTGGCCCAGGGCCTCGCCCGCGAGATCGGCTCGGTGGAACCCGGCAAGCTGGCCGACCTGGTGCTGTGGCAGCCGGCCTTCTTCGGCGTCAAGCCCGAACTGGTCATCAAGGGCGGCCAGATCGCCTACGCGCAGATGGGCGACGCCAACGCCTCCATCCCCACCCCCCAGCCGGTGCTGCCCCGCCCCATGTTCGGCCATCTCGGGCGGGCCCCCGCCCTGAACTCCCTGAACTTCACCGCGCAGGCCGCGCTGGACGACGGACTGCCCGAACGGCTCGGACTCGGCAAGCGGTTCACGGCCATCGAGAGCACCCGCAAGGTGACGAAGGCCGACATGCGCAACAACGACGCCATGCCGAGGGTCGAGGTGGACGCCGACACCTTCACCGTCAGCATCGACGGGGAGGTCGTGGAGCCGGCGCCCGCGACGGAACTGCCCATGGCCCAGCGATACTTCCTCTTCTGATGCGCGCCCGCCCGACCGGAGGCCGCACCCGATGAGCCTCGCCGCGCTGCTCGTCCTCGCGGACGGCCGCTTCCCCGCCGGAGGGCACGCCCACTCCGGCGGGGCGGAGGCCGCCTGCAAGGCGGGCCGGATCCACGACGCAGCCACCCTCGCCGACTTCTGCCGCGGCCGGCTGCACACCTCCGGGCTCGTCGCCGCCGGGCTCGCGGCCGCCGCCGCCCTCGGACTCGACCCCGTCGAACTCGACGCCGCCGCCGACGCCCGCACCCCCTCGCCCGCACTGCGCACCGCCGCGCGCAGGCTCGGCAGGCAACTGCTGAGGGCCGCCCGCGCGACCTGGCCGGCCGGCGAACTGGACGCCCTGGCCGCCGCCTTCCCGCGCGGCGCCCACCAGCCCGTGGTCCTCGGCGTCACCGCCCGGGCGGCCGGACTCGGGCCTTCGGACGCCGCGCACGTGGCCGCGTACGAGAGCGTCAGCGGGCCCGCCACCGCGACCGTGCGCCTGCTCGGCCTCGACCCCTTCGAGGCGAGCGCCGTACTGGCCCGACTCGCACCCGAGCTCGACGCCGTGTCCGCGCGGGCCACCGAGGCGGCCCGGCGCGCCCGCGACGAGGGAACGGGAGCACTGCCCGCAGCCTCCTCGCCGCTGCTGGACATCTCGGCCCAGGTCCATGCCGCCTGGCCGGTACGGCTCTTCGCGTCCTGACCAGCCTCCCCACACCCCCAGGAGAACCCGTGCACCTCGACCACGCCGTGACCTACCCCCACCGCCACACCCACGGCGCCGACCCCGTCCGCGGGGACGGCACCCGCCGCGCCCTGCGCCTCGGCCTCGGCGGGCCCGTCGGCTCCGGCAAGACCGCCACCGTCGCCGCGCTGTGCCGGGCGCTGCGCGCGGAGTTGTCCATGGCCGTCGTCACCAACGACATCTACACCCGCGAGGACGCCGAGTTCCTGCTCCGCGAGGCCGTCCTGCCGCCCGAGCGGATCGCCGCCGTCGAGACGGGCGCCTGCCCGCACACCGCCATCCGCGACGACATCTCCGCCAACCTGGAAGCCGTGGAGGAACTGGAGGAGACCGTCGGCCCGCTCGACCTGATCCTCGTCGAGTCCGGGGGCGACAACCTCACCGCCACCTTCTCCCGAGGCCTGGTCGACGCCCAGATCTTCGTCATCGACGTGGCCGGGGGTGACGACATCCCGCGCAAGGGCGGCCCCGGAGTCACCACCGCCGACCTGCTCATCGTCAACAAGACCGACCTCGCCCCCCACGTCGGCTCCGACCTGGAGCGGATGGCCCGGGACGCCGCCGAACAACGAGGTGAACTTCCCGTCGCCTTCCAGTCCCTGCGCGGGCCCGAGGGAGTCGCCCCGGTGGCCGACTGGGTGCGCGAGCGGATCGCCGCCTGGACGGCCGTACGGTGACCGGCGCCCCGGCGGTACCCGCCCTCGGGCTGCGCGCCACCGCCCGGATCGGCGCCGTCCGCGACGGGCGCGGCGGCACCGCGCTGCCCCTGCTCGCCGGGGAGGGACCGCTCGCGCTGCGCCGCGTGCGGGGCGTTGCCGCCGAGGCCGAGGTGATGCTGGTCGGCGCCATGAGCGCCCCGCTCGGCGGCGACCACCTCACCGTCGAGGCGAGCGTCGGGCCGGGCGCCCGGCTGGGGCTCCGCTCGGCGGCGGCCACCCTGGCGCTGCCCGGCCGGGGCGGGGAACCCGCGCGGTACGACGTACGGCTGACCCTCGCGGAGGAGGCGCGGGTGCGGTGGCTGCCCGAGCCGCTCGTGTCCGTGCGCGGCAGTGACCTGCGGGTCACCACCCGCGTCGAACTGGCCTCCACCGCACGGCTGCTGCTGCGCGAGGAGCAGGTGCTCGGCCGCAGCGGGGAGGTCCCGGGCCTGCTGCGCAGCCGGCTGACCGTCGACCGGGCCGGCCGGCCGCTGCTGGATCAGGAGGTGGCCTGCGGCCCGGGAGCACCCGGCGGCTGGGACGGTCCGGCCGGACTCGCGGGCCACCGGGCACTGGGTCAACTGCTGATCGTGGATCCCGGGTTCGAGCGGACGCCGCCCGCCGCCGCCGTGCTCGGCGAGTTCGCGGTGGTGACTCCGTTGCCGGGGCCGGCCGTGTTGGTGACGGCCCTCGCCCCGGACGCGCTCCGGCTGCGGGAACTCCTCGACGCGGCCCGCGTGACGTACGGCTGGTGACGGGAGGGCGGAGCCGGGGCGAACCGGACACCGCTCAGCGGTACACGCCTTTCCGGTTATCGGGTTGGCAAAGAACCGACCCGCGCACTGTTGCCCGGTGCTGGTCAGGCGAAAGGATCCCCCTGCACGCCGACGACCGAAACAGACCGAACCCGGCCGCCCACGGCGGCACATGACGCAGGGGGAACAACCACGTGATACGCACCGCGGCGCTGGGCAGCGCCGCCACACTGATCACCGGAACGCTGGCGGCGAGCCTGCTGCTGGCGCCGTCCGCGACCGCGGCCACCGCCGGCCGCGACGGCGGCGGGCACGCCGAGGCGATCGGCGTCCAGATCGCCGCCGCCCGCGCCGCCCGCACGGGGATCGAGTGGAAGGACTGTCCCGCCGACTGGGGCTTCGAGAAGCCGATCCAGTGCGGCTGGGTCAAGGTCCCGCTCGACTACGCCAAGCCGTTCGGCAAGACCATCGAGCTCGCGGTCGACCGGATCGGCAGCACCGGCACGAAGGAGGAGCGCCAGGGCGCCCTCGTCTACAACCCCGGCGGTCCCGGCGGTTCCGGCATGCGCTTCCCGCGCCGGGTCACCACCAAGAGCCCGCTGTGGGTCAACACCTCCAAGGCGTACGACTTCGTGGGCTTCGACCCCCGCGGCGTCGGCCACTCCGCGCCGATCTCCTGCATCGACCCGCAGGAGTTCGTCAAGGCCCCCAAGGCCGACCCGGTCCCGTCCAACGAGGCCGACAAGCGCGCCCAGCGCAAGCTCGCCGCCGAGTACGCGGACGGCTGCAAGGAGCGCAGCGGCGAGATGCTGCCGCACATGACCACGCCGAACACCGCTCGCGACCTGGACGTCATCCGGGCCGCCCTCGGCGAGAAGAAGCTGAACTACCTCGGCGTCTCCTACGGCACCTACCTCGGCGGGGTCTACGCGACCCTGTTCCCGAACCACGTGCGCCGCATGATCGTCGACAGTGTGGTCGACCCGGCCGTCGACAACATCTGGTACGAGGCCAACCTCGGCCAGGACGTGGCCTTCCAGACCCGGTGGAACGACTGGCAGGACTGGGTCGCCAAGAACGACTCCGTCTTCCACATCGGCAACACCCGGGCCAAGGTCGAGGCGAAGTACCAGGAGCTGCGCGCCGCCGCCAAGGCGAACCCGATCGGCGGGGTCGTCGGCCCGGCCGAGCTCATCGGCTTCTTCCAGGGCGCCCCGTACTACGACTCCTCCTGGGTGCCCGTCGCCCAGACCTGGAGCAAGTACATCGCCGGTGACACCCAGGCGCTGGTCGACGCCATCGCCCCGGACATGTCCGACCTCGCCGGCAACGCGGCCTCCGAGAACAGCAACGCCGTCTACACCGCGGTCGAGTGCGCCGACGCCAAGTGGCCGACCAGCTGGGCCAAGTGGGACCGGGACAACACCAAGCTCCACAAGAAGTACCCCTTCCTGACCTGGTCCAACGCGTGGATGAACCTCCCCTGCGCGACCTGGAAGTCCAAGCAGAGCAACCCGATCGAGGTCGGCGCGAGCGCCAAGCGCGGTCTGCCGCCGGTCCTGATCGTCCAGTCCGAGCGTGACGCGGCCACCCCGTACGAGGGTGCGGTCTCCCTGCACCGCAAGCTCGGCGGCTCGCGCCTGATCACCGAGCAGAACGCGGGCTCGCACGGTGTCACCAGCCTGGTGAACCCCTGCATCAACACCCGCGTGGACACCTACCTGCTCACCGGCAAGGTCGACGCCAAGGACGTGAAGTGCGGACCGCACGCCACGCCCGTCGCCCCGGCCCCGGCCGCCGCGAAGTCCCTCGCCAAGACCCCGGGTGCGGACTTCCCGGCGCGTGAGGAGCTCCCCGCCGTCCGCTAGTCGCGGCCGGTGAGGGAGGTTCCACGATCAGATCACGGAGAAGGCCTGGCGCGTCCTGCGCGCCGGGCCTTCTTCCGTGCTTCCTCCTCCTCGGCCTTCACCTCGCCGGCGTACCGGTCGACGTACTCCTGGCCGGAGAGGCCCAGCACCGCGTACATGATCTCGTCGGTGACGGCCCGCAGCACGGCCCGCTCGGACTCCATTCCGGCGTACCGCGAGAACTCCATCGGCTCGCCGAAGCGGATCGTGACGCGCCGGATCTTCGGGATCCGCTGCCCGGGCGGCTGGATCTCGAAGGTGCCGACCATCGCGCAGGGCACCACCGGCACCCCGGCACCCAGTGCCATCGCGGCCACTCCGACCTTGCCCTTGTACAGCCGTCCGTCGTGCGAGCGGGTGCCCTCCGGGTAGATGCCGAGCAGCTCGCCCTTGGCCAGCACTCCGAGGCCCTCGCGCAGGGCCGCCTGTCCGGCGTCCTTGCCGGAGCGGTCCACCGGGATCTGTCCGGCGCTGCGGAAGAAGGCGGCGGTCAGCCGGCCCTTGACCCCGGGGCCCGTGAAGTACTCGGCCTTGGCGAGGAAGGTGATGCGCCGCTTGAGGATCGCGGGCATCAGGAAGTGGTCCGAGAAGGAGAGGTGGTTGCCCGCGATGATCGCGGCGCCCTCCGCGGGGATGTTCTCCAGCCCCTCGATCCGCGGTCTGAACAGCAGCCTCAGCAGCGGACCGAGGAACACGTGCTTGAGCAAGTGGTAGAACACCAGGCAGCTCCCGTCGATGCCCCGTTGTCACCGCCATGGTACGGACAGTCAGCCCTGAGGCAGAGGGGGCGGGAGGGGGGAGCTTCGACGGGGGCGTCGGCCAACGCACCGGCGCGGCGCCGGACGGGCACGCCGCGGGAGGCGCGCGGCGGGGCTCAGGCGCTGCGGGAGGCGGCCATGGCGACGGTCAGCAGCCCCAGCACCACCCAGGCGAACCACAGCCAGCCGTTGCTGCCGATGGTGGCGGAGTAGGCGCCGATCGCCACCAGGGCGGCGAAGGTCATGACGGCCATCGTCTTCACGGATCCGGTCATGCCCCATGGTGGCGCCAGAAGTCGTGATCGCGCTACCGGCCACGCGCTTGGAGCGAGGCGAGATACGAGTTGTACGCCTCCAGCTCCTGGTCACCGTTGCGGTCCTCCGCCCGGTCGGACCGCTTCGCGGCCCGCTGCTCGGAGTGGTACCACTGATAGACCAGTGCGATCAGCACGAGCACGGACGGGATCTCGCTGAAGGCCCAGGCGATGCCGCCGCCCCACTGCTGGTCGAGCAGCGCGTCGATGCCGAGGGAGGCCGGCGGGTCCGCGTACGTCTTGATCATCGGCTCGCTCGCCATCATCAGGGCGATGCCGAAGAAGGCGTGGAAGGGCATGCCGGAGAAGAGCTCCAACATGCGCATCACGTAGCCGGGGCGGTGCGGGCCCGGGTCCACGCCCATGATCGGCCAGAAGAAGATCACGCCGACGGCGAGGAAGTGCACCATCATCGCGATGTGCCCGGTCCTGGACTCCATCAGGAAGTCGAAGAGCGGCGTGAAGTACAGCCCGTAGAGGCTGGCGATGAACATCGGGATGGTGAAGGCGGGGTGCGTGATCACCTTCATGTAGCGGCTGTGCAGGAGCATCAGCAGCAGCTCGCGCGGACCCTTGGTGCCGCGCGGGGCCGGCGGCAGCGCGCGCAGCGCCAGCGTCATGGGGGCGCCCAGCAGCAGCAGGATCGGGGTGATCATGCTGATCACCATGTGCTGGACCATGTGCACGCTGAACATGACCATGCCGTAGTCGTTGAGCTTGGTGCACATCACCAGGATCACGGTCAGCACGCCGACGGTGAAGGCGATCGTGCGGCCCAACGGCCAGTCGTCCCCGCGCCGCCGCAGTCGCAGCACCCCCCACCCGTACAGGGCGAGCCCCAACAGCGAGCCGAACAGGAAGAAGGCGTCGAAGGAGAACTCCAGACCCCGTCCGAGAGTGAAGGGCGGCAGGTCCATGTTCATGTCCATGCCGTGCCCGCTGTGATCCATCTGTTCACTCCCTCGACCCGTGATGCCCCACCACAGTAGTGCCGCCCCCGAACGCCGAAGCGTCCGGGGGCGGTGTCGTGTCAGAAGGGGGGAAACATCACAGAACGGTCTCCGCCTCTTCATAGCGCTCGGCCGGGACCGTCTTGAGGGTCTGCACGGCGTCCGCGAGCGGCACCATCACGATGTCGGTGCCGCGCAGCGCGGTCAGCATGCCGAACTCGCCCCGGTGCGCGGCCTCCACCGCGTGCCAACCGAAGCGGGTGGCGAGGACCCGGTCGTACGCGGTGGGCGTGCCGCCGCGCTGGACGTGGCCCAGGATCACCGGTCGGGCCTCCTTGCCGAGGCGCTCCTCCAACTCCACGGCCAGCCGGTTGCCGATCCCGGCGAACCGCTCGTGGCCGTAGATGTCGGTGCCACCGGCCTCGACGGCCATCGAGCCGCCCTCTACGGGCTTCGCGCCCTCGGCGACCACGACGATCGCGAACCGCTTGCCGGCGGAGAACCGCTCGCCGACGATCGCGGTCAGCTCGTCGATGTCGAAGGGGCGCTCCGGGACGACGATCGCGTGGGCGCCGGCCGCCATGCCCGAGTGCAGGGCGATCCATCCGGTGTGCCGGCCCATGACCTCGACGACCATCACGCGCTGGTGGGACTCGGCGGTGGTCTTCAGTCGGTCCAGGGCCTCGGTGGCCACGCCGACGGCGGTGTCGAAGCCGAAGGTGACGTCGGTCGACGCGATGTCGTTGTCGATGGTCTTCGGGACGCCGACGATCGGCAGGCCGCCCTGCGACAGCAGGTTCGCGGCCTTCAGGGTGCCCTCGCCGCCGATCGGGATGACGGCGTCCAGGCCGAGGTCCGCGAGGTGACCGCGCGCCCGCTCCACGCCGTCGCGCAGGTGCGCGGGCTGGACCCGGGAGGAGCCGAGGATCGTGCCGCCGCGCGCCAGGATGCCGCTCACGGCGTCGAGGTCGAGCTTGCGGTAGTCGCACTCCAGGAGGCCGCGCCAGCCGTCGAGGAAGCCGATCACCTCGTCGCCGTGGTCGACGACGGCGCGGTGCACGACGGAGCGGATGACGGCATTGAGGCCGGGGCAGTCGCCTCCGGAAGTGAGCACACCAATGCGCATGGCAGGAAGAACCTTTGCAACGTGGGCCGACGACCGGACCACGTCGTCCGGTTGGAACTACCTGTCACCCTACAAGCGGATCCCCGATGGACTGAACCATCCTCCACATGCTG
The DNA here is from genome assembly GCF_041431415.1 of Streptomyces sp. NBC_00513. Lineage (GTDB taxonomy): Bacteria > Actinomycetota > Actinomycetes > Streptomycetales > Streptomycetaceae > Streptomyces. The sequence continues at coordinate 1,511,768 of NZ_CP107845.1, read as the reverse complement.
GGCGGACCCGCGGTACGAACGCACGTCGGCCCGGACCCCCTGGGGAATCCGGGCCGTACGGGACGTGGCGCGCGGGTTACGCGGGCTGCGTGGCCGCCGCGATGCGCTCGTTGCGCAGCGCCTCGTACCAGCGGTCGTCTATGGCCGGCAGCGCGTTCACGTCGAGGGCCAGCTTGAGCAGCAGGTCCGCGATCAGCGGGTTGCGGGCCATCACCGGACCGTGCATGTACGTGCCGAAGACGGTGTCGTTGTACGCGCCCTCCGTGCCGTCCCCGGAGCCGTTGCCGCGACCCAGCCGGGTGCGGGCGAAGGGCTTGGCGGAGGGGCCGAGGTGGGTGACGCCCTGGTGGTTCTCGAAGCCCGTCAGCGGTGGCAGACCCAGCCGCGGGTCGATGTCCGCGAGGACGTCGCCGACGCACCGCTCGCCCTCGCCGCGCACGGTGACCACGTCCAGCAGACCGAGGCCCTGCTGGCGCTCGCCCATGTCGTTGACGAACTCGGTGCCGAGGATCTGGTACCCGGCGCAGACCGAGAAGACGATCGCCCCGTTCGAGACGGCGCGCTCCAGACCGCCGTCGCGCACCAGGCGCTCCGCGGCCAGTCGCTGCGGGCGGTCCTCACCGCCGCCGATCAGGTAGATGTCGCCCGAGGTGGGGATGGGCTGGTCGCTGCGCACGTCCACGCGCTGCACGTCCAGGCCGCGCTGGCGCGCCCGGCGCTCCACCACGAGGGCGTTGCCCTGGTCTCCGTACGTGCTGAGCAGGTCGGGGTAGACCCAGACCAGACGCAGGCTGTTGTCGCTCATGCTCTTGTCCTCTGTGGGTACTAGTTGCCGACGCGGCGGCGCACGTCCTGGAAGGCGGTGTAGTTGGCGATCAGCTCGATCTGTCCGGGCGGAGCCAACTGGACGGCCTCGTCGAGGGTCTCGCAGACACGGAAGTCCAGGCCCGCGACCTCCAGGCGGACCGCGAGGTCCAGCTTGCGGTCGCCGATCACGAAGATCGGGTGACCGGCCAGCCGGGGGTAGTCGACGTCCCACAGCCAGGAGGTGTCGGTGCCGTCGGCGCCGCGCGCGTTCACCGACAGGATCACCGGGGTGGGCGGCGGGTCGATCAGCGAGAACGTCTCCAGCCAGCCCGCCGGGTTCTTGGCGAGCAGCAGCCGCAGCTCGCGTCCCATGAAGTTGACCACGTCGTAGCGGCCGGCCACGGCCTGCACCTGGTACATCCGCTCCAGCGCGACCTGCGGCGGGACGCCGAACACGGCGGCCACGGCGGCCGAGGTGGCGGCGTTCGCCTTGTTGGCGCGGCCGGGCAGCTGGAGGTGGATCGGCCAGGCGCTGCCGTGCGGGTCGAGCACGTGGTCACCGGAGAGCACCCAGCTCGGGGTGGGACGCCGGAAACCGCACTCGCCGCAGAACCAGTCGTCGCCAGGGCGCTGCATGACGCCACCGCAGGAGGGGCACGACCAGGCGTCGTCCTTCCACTCCTGGCCGGCGGCCACCCACACGACGTTCTGCGAGGACGAGGCCGACCACACGATCAGCGGGTCGTCGCAGTTCGCCACGATGACGGCCTTGGAGCCCGAGAGCCCCTCGCGCCACTTCTCCGCGAGCATGCGGGTCTCGGCGGCGCGGTCCAGCTGGTCGCGGGAGAGGTTCAGCAGGGCGATCACCTTGGGCGTGACGTCCCGGGCCACTCCGGCCAGGTACTTCTCGTCGACCTCGATGACGCCGTACTTGGCGTCCGAGCCGCCGGCGAGCGCCGAGGTGATGCCGGCCGGCATGTTCGCGCCGAGCGCGTTCGAGACGACCGGACCGCTGGCCCGCAGGGCCTCCGCGATCAGTCGGGTCGTCGTGGTCTTGCCGTTCGTCGCGGAGACGAGGACGACATCGAGATGCTGCGCCAGCGCGCCGAGGAGATCGGGGTCGAGCCTGAGTGCGACCTTGCCACCGATCACCGATCCGCTTCCGCGTCCCGCGGCCCGCGACACCGCCGCCGCGGCCTTGCCCGCCGTCACGGCCAGCTTGGCCCGCGGCGAAAGCGGCTCCGTGTTGCCTGCCATCGTCCCTTGTCCTCCTTGCGTCGGTCGGCCCCAGCCTATCCAGTACCTGCCGGAGCCTTGACCGCGGCGCCCCCGGGACGTCGCGGATCTCCTCATATGTTCGCCCGTCGTACCCTTACCGCCATGCGACAGCGCCCCATTCCCGGCACCACCGGACACGTCCGCCCCATGAGCCTGCTGGGCGATCCGGTGCTCCACTCGGCCTGCGCGGAGGTCACCGAATTCGGGCCGCCGCTCCACCGGCTGATCGAGGACATGTTCGCGACGATGTACGCCGCCGAGGGCGTCGGCCTGGCCGCCAACCAGATCGGCGTGGGCCGGCGGGTGTTCGTGTACGACTGCCCCGACGACGAGGACGTCCGCCACGTCGGGCACATCGTCAACCCGCGGCTGGTCACGGCCGACGGGGACGGGTTCCGCGGCCCCGAGGGCTGCCTCTCGCTGCCCGGCCTGGAGGCCGGCACGGTCCGCTTCGACCGCGCGGTCGTCGAGGGGTTCACCTCCGACGGCGCGCCCCTTCGGGTCGAGGGGACCGGGTTCTTCGCGCGCTGCCTCCAGCACGAGTGCGACCACCTCGACGGCACGGTCTACGCGGCCCGGGTCACCGGGTGGCGCCGAACCAGGCTGCTGCGGGCGATCCGCCGTACGCCGTGGGGCGCGCGGGGAATCGCCCGGCTGGGCGAGCGGAGCCGACCCGCGGACGCGGGCGAGGGCCGGGGGTAGGTCCGGGTCGGTCCGGTCGGCGGCCCGCCCGGCCGGTCAGAAGCCGGGGCCGTCCGCCCGGTTGCCGGCGGTCGCCAGCCGGCCCCACAGGAGGTCGGTGAGGGCCGTGACCAACTCCGCCCGCTCGCAGGGGCGTTCGCCGAGCCACCAGTCCCCGGCGGCGTGCATCATGCCGACGATGCCGTGGCCCCAGACCCGGGCGAGGCGCTCGCCGCCGGGGCCGAGGTCGACGCGTTCGCCGATGACCTGGGCCAGTTCCTCGCCCAGCCGGCGCAGCAGGGGGGCCGAGTGGAGGCCGACGTCGAAGCCGCGCTCGGCGGTGTGCGAGTCCTCGGCGGGGTGCATCAGGAAGCGGTACACCTGAGGGCGGGCCTCGATCGCGACGAGGTAGGTGTCCAGGGTGGCCTCGACCCGGCGGCGGCGCTCGGCCGGGGCGTCGAGCGCGGCCCGCAGTGAGTCGAGCAGCGCGTCGGTGTGCCGGACGGCGAGGGCCTGGTAGAGCCCCGCCTTGTCGCCGAAGTGCCGGTACAGGATGGGCTTGGTGATGCCCGCCTCGGCCGCGATGGCGTTCATGGAGGCCTTCGGGCCGTCCCTGAGCACGACCCGGTCGGCGGCTTCGAGCAACTCCCGGCGCCGGCGTTCGGCCGCTCCCGGTTCGCCGGCCTGCTGAGTGGTCTCCATGACGTGTTTCTCTCCCCGCCCTTGCGATGTGCGTGACGCCCACGCAACGTAACACCCCACACGCCCCGTCGATCGACTCGACGGCCGCCCTCCGGGCCGAACGGGCCCCGCTTGACACTGCTTACCCGTCGGTAACAGACTGTGGCCCTCGATGTGGTTACCGCTGGTAACCACCCGGGGTGGGCAACCGTACGTGCATGAGACAGCTGGAGGGGACATGGCGGAGTTCACCATGGAGCTCAACGACGACCAGAAGCAGGTCCGGGACTGGATCCACGGCTTCGCCGCCGACGTGATCCGGCCCGCCGCCGCGGAATGGGACGAGCGCGAAGAGACTCCGTGGCCCGTCATCCAGGAGGCCGCCAAGCTCGGCATCTACTCCGTCGACTTCTACGCGCAGCAGTTCTTCGACCCCACCGGCCTCGGCATCCCGATGGCCATGGAAGAGCTCTTCTGGGGTGACGCGGGCATCGCGCTGTCCATCGTCGGCACCGGCCTCGCCGCCATCGGCGTCGTCGCCAACGGCACCGAGGAGCAGATCGGCACCTGGATCCCGCAGATGTACGGCGACCAGAACGACGTGAAGGTCGCGGCCTTCTGCTCCTCCGAACCGGACGCGGGATCGGACGTCGGGGCGATGCGCACCCGCGCGGTCTACGACGACGCCAAGGACGAGTGGGTGCTCAACGGCACCAAGACCTGGGCGACCAACGGCGGCATCGCCAACGTCCACATCGTCGTCGCCGTGGTCGACCCCGAGCTCGGCACCAAGGGGCACGCCTCCTTCATCGTGCCGCCGAACACCCCCGGCCTGTCACAGGGCCAGAAGTTCAAGAAGCACGGCATCCGCGCCTCGCACACCGCCGAGGTGGTGTTGGAGGACTGCCGCGTCCCGGGATCCTGCCTCCTCGGCGGCAAGGAGAAGCTCGACGAGCGGCTCGCCCGTGCCCGCGAGCGGGCCAGGGCCGGCGGCGGCGAGCGCGTGAAGAACGCCGCCATGGCCACCTTCGAGGCCTCCCGCCCGGCGGTGGGCGCGATGGCCGTGGGCACGGCCCGCGCGGCCTACGAAGTGGCCCTGGACTACGCCAAGACCCGGACCCAGTTCGGTCGGCCGATCATCGACAACCAGGGCGTTGCCTTCCAACTCGCCGACATGCGGACGCAGATCGACGCGGCCCGGCTGATGGTGTGGCGGGCCTCCTGGATGGCGACAGCGGGCAAGCCCTTCACCGCCGCGGAGGGGTCCATGTCGAAGCTGTTCGCGAGCGAGGTCGCCAAGAAGGTCACCGCCCAGGCGGTCCAGATCCTCGGCGGCAACGGGTTCACCCGCGAATACCCGGTGGAGCGCATGCACCGGGACAGCGCGATCTACACGATTTTCGAGGGCACGAGCGAGATCCAGCGCCTGGTGATCGCCCGCACGATCTCGGGGATGCCGATCCGCTAGGTCGGCTCTCTCGTCCCAGCCGCCTCCCGTCACCGGGAACGACCGTGCCCCGGCGGGCCCATGGCCCGCCGGGGCACGGTCATGTCGATCGGACGCCGGTCAGCCCCCGGCAACGGCGATGACGATGAGCGTCGCGTAGGACAGCAGGGTCAGGGCCATCGGCACCGAGACGACCAGCGCCTGCGGGCGCCGACGCAGCTGCCTGCCCGGGTCCAGCGGCGCGCGGAAGCCGCCCTGCGGGGCGGGGAGCTTGGCGAACGTCGACCGCGGGCCCAGGTTGCGCAGCACCGTGATCGGGGTGAGGAGCAGGGACATCGGCCCCCACCAGCCCTGCCAGAGCGTCTTCGCGGACATGTCCCGGACGGTCGCGGTCCCGCAGTCACGGCAGAAGGGTCCCTGCACGCTCAGCGAGCGCATCATCAGGACCATGCCCTGGTGGCCCCGGACGGTCGCCTGCGCCGCCGGCTGGGCCCCGCACAGCCGGCAGCCGTGGCCGCCCTGCTGCGGTGCCTGGTGGCCCGGGTAGGGGGAGGGGGCGTCCTGTCCGGGCACGCCCGCGGCGAACGGGTTGCCGTGTCCCGCCGGCTGCGGCGCGCCGGCGCCGGGCTGCTGCTGCGCGTACGGGTTGCCGTGCCCCGCCGGCTGCTGCTGCGGCGGCTGCGCGTACGGGTTCCCGTGGCCGGGCGGCTGCGCGTACGGGTTGTGCTGGTGCTGCGGGACCGAGCCCTGCTGCGGTGGTGGAGTGGCCACTTTGGTCCCCTTGGAGGAGTCGGTTGGATCACCGGGCGCGGTGATCCAAGGCACCCTAACGGGATTCATCATGTCCCCAACAACCGGTCGAGGGCCCGGCCGAAGAGGAAGCGGCCCGCCGCCGCGACGAGCGGGTCGAAGGGGCGCCCCAGCCCGCGCAGGCTCAGTTCCTCGCGCCAGTGGACCTGCGCTCCGGAAGGGAAGTGGGGCCGAACCTCGATCTCCGCCCAGCCCCGGACCACCCGACCGTGTTTCACGAGGCGCACCAGCCCCGCGGCGGCCCCCGCCGGAGGCCTCCAGAGGGTGACTTCCATGGGGTCGTCGAATGTGAGCCTTCCCACGCCCGTCCGCGCCGTGAACAGCGTTCCGACGCGCGTCGGCGGCGCCGTCTCGACGGTCGTCCGGGTGAAGGGGACCTCTGCGCCGTGGCGCTCCCATTCCGTCAGCCGGAGCCAGGCCTCGGAGGGCGGGAGGGTCGTCGTGCGAACGAGCCGGATAGCGGGCATGAGCGCATCGTAATCGGGCATACACACCCTGAACTGGACCCCCGATATGGGTTCCGTCCGGGGGCGGCGATCAGCAATACTCACCGCCACCGTGGATCGCGGATTCGACCGGGTGACCACCGGCCCTCCCGCCCCACTCTGCGAGGAGATGCGCCGATGTGCTCCCACCAGCCCCCCTGCCCGACCGCCGACAGCGCCGATCACGACGCCGCCCACACCGTGGCCTTCCACCCCGAACAGGGCTGGAGCCTGCTCTGCAACGGTGCCGTGGTCTTCGACGACACAGGTGAACTGCTCCCCGACGGCCGCACGGTGGAACCCCGCCGACCGGCCCTTGTCTGAGCGAGGAGGCAGCATGCGCCAGCAGCTGATCCGCAAGCCCGTCCCCAAGCCCGCACCCCGAGACCTGGACCTCCGTACACCGTCGGGCAGACCCCTCCCGTACTGACGGGAACCCCGGAGACACGCGCCACCGGCTGAGGGTCAGCCGGTGGCCGCCGCCGTGCCGCCCAGGAACGCCGTCTCGTACGCCGCGTCCCCGATCGCCGCGCGGGCACGCCGCTCGCCCTCGTCCCGCAGGGCCGTCAACGCGGGCGAGCCACCCATCTGAGGTCGCCCCACCGTGCGCCACCAGGCGTGCCCGGTGCCCAGCAGCCGCGCCGCCAGTTCCCCGTCGCCGAGGCCCGCCACCGCCGCCGCGAGCAGGTCCAGGCCGAGCGCGATGCCGAACCGGTCGCCCAGCAGTCGCTTGCCCGACAGCATGGCCCTGGCGTGGCGGGCCGCCTCCCCGTGGTGCCCGAGGCCCAGCGCGGACATGGCCAGGATGTAGTCCGCGTAGGCCCGCAACCAGCGTTCGCCCAGTTCCGCGCACGCCTCGCGCAGGCCCCGCGCCTCCTCGGCGGCCTCCTCGAAGCGTTCCAGGTCGCACAGCGCGAAGCCGGTGGCCAGCCGGCACAGCAGCCAGCCCGGACCACTGGAGCGCCCGCCGTGTCCCGCCCGCGCCCGGGGGCCGGCCAGCGTGAGGGCCCGCACCGAGTCGCCGGGCATCATCACCGCCACGGCGTGCAGGTAGGCGGCCCGCAACTCGCGCTCCGGGTCGGCCAGTCGGTCCGCCGAGCGGGTGCACTCCTCACCGAGCCCGCGGGCCGCGTCCAGGTCGCCTTGGAGCAGCACCGTCAGGCCGAGCGCCCACAGCGCCTGCGTGTACCCGGCGCCCGTGCGCGGGCCCGAGCGCAGGGACCGCTCCAGGAAGGCGCGACCCTCGTGGACGTGCCCGCACGCGAACCAGAAGAACCAGAGCGCCCCGGCCATCTCCTGGGCGGCCGCCGGCTCGCACCCCAGCAACTGTTCGAGCGCCGTGCGCAGTTGTGGGTGTTCGGCGGTCATCCTGCGGTACCAGTCCACCTGGCCCGGCCCCATCCAGCCCCGGTCGGCGGCCTGGGCGAGCGCGAGGTACCAGTGCGCGTGCCGGTCGGCGACCGTGCGCACCTCGCCCAGCTCCGTCAACCAGTCGTGTCCGTACTCGCGGATCGTGTCCAGCATCCGGTAGCGGATCCCCGTCCCGCGCTCCTCGGTGCGCCGGACCACGGACTTGGCCACGAGGCCCGCCAGGACCCGCTCGACCCGGGAGGCGGGCAGCGGGCCGCCCGCGCAGACCGCCCGGGCGGCGGCCACGTCGAAGTCCCCGGTGAACACCGACAGGCGGGCCCACAGCAGTCGTTCGACCGGCTCGCACAGCTCGTGGCTCCAGCCGATCGTGGTCCGCATCGTCCGGTGCCGGGGGAGCAGGGCGTCGTCGGAGTCGGCCAGCACGTCGAATCGCGCGCCCAGCCGCTGTGCCATCTGTTCGAGGGTCCACGACCGCAGCCGCGCGCCCGCCAGTTCGAGCGCGAGCGGGATCCCGTCGAGCCGGCGGCACACCTCGGCGGCGATCGTCGCCCGCCCGGGGTCGTCGAAGGCGGCGGCGGCCGGCGGGGACGCGGCGACGGCCCGCCGGCGGAAGAGGGCGAGGGCGTCGCTGTCCGGCCCCTCGAAGGGCAGCGGCCGCACCTCGACGAGCTGTTCCCCGGGGCTGCCGAGCGGTTCGCGCGAGGTGGTCAACACCGTCAGGTCCGGTGCGGACTGAAGGAGTTCCCCCACGAGGTGCCGGCAGGCCGCGATCAGGTGCTCGCAGGTGTCGAGGACCAGGAGGAGCTTCTTGTCCGCCATCCAGGCGCACAGTTCCTCGTCCAGCGACCGGGCGGAGTGGTCCGCGAGGCCGACGGTGTGGGCCACCGTCGCGGTGAGCAGGTCGGGGTCGCGCAAGGGCGAGAGTTCGACCCACCAGACCCCGTCGGGCCGTTCGGGCCCGGACGCGGCGGCGGCGCGCAGGGCGAGCCGGGTCTTGCCGACCCCGCCCACCCCGGTCAGCGTGATCAGTCGCCGGCCCGGCAACAGGTGCTCCAGGTGGGCGAGTTCACGTTCCCGTCCGACGAAGCCCGGCGACTGCGGCGGCAGGTTTCCCGGCACTGGACCAGCGCCCGGCCCGGGGTGGCCGCCTGCGGAAACTGGCTGACTGTTGTTGAACGAGTACTCACCGAACACGGATGTATTGTGCGTGATCTCGTGTGGCGGCAGGGGCGTTCGGTCAGATCGCCGCATGTTCCACCGTGCGAGGCGCACGGGTGCGGACCCTCACCGGGCGAGGACCACGCGGGTCTCCGCGGTGAACGCCCCCCAGTTGCCGTCGGGCAGTCGCGCGCGCAGTTTCACGGCCCACACGGTGCCGGCCGGCTCGGTCACCGTGAGCCGGTGCTCCACCCTTCCGGTGCCGGACGGGAGCGCCGCGCCGGCCCCGAACTGGATGACGGTGACGGGCCGGTCGTTGACGTAGAGCTGGTACTCGTCGGTGCGGCGACCGGTGGCCGGGGCGGTCCATGACAGGTCGACCAGCCCGGGGGAGGCGGTCGCCGTGAGCCCGCCCGGCGCGGTGTCCGGGCCCTGCCCGGGATCGGGCGGCGTGGTCAGCTCCACCGTCGGGCCGTCGGGGGAGGTGTTGTCGGCGCCGTCCCGGGCGCGGACGGTGAAGCTGTAGCGGGTGCCCGGCTGGAGTCCGGTCACGGTGGTGGCGCTCTCTCCGGCGCCGGCCGTGTGGACGCGTACGCCGCCCTGGTGGACGTCGTACGCGGTGACGCCCGTGTCGTCCGTCGCCGCCGTCCAGCTCAGCCGGGCCGCTCGGGGGCCTTCGGCGCGGCCCGTGGTGGTGGGCGGCGCCGAGGGGGCCCGCCGGTCCTCGGCCTTCGCCGCGGGTGTGGTCGCCCGGGCGGGCTCGCTGAGCGCGGAGCGGTTGCCGGCGGCGTCCCGGGCCCGAACCGTGAACGTGTAGGAGGTCACCGGGGCGAGGCCCGTGACGTCCACCATCGTCTTGTCGGCCGGGAGTTCGCGGACCAGGTGGTCGCCCTGAAAGACCTGATAGCCGGTCACCCCCTCGCTGTCCGGGGCCGCTCGCCACATGACGTGCACCGAGGTGGCGCTGCCGGCCTGTGCGGTGAGCTCCGCCGGGGCGTGCGGGGGGTCGGTGTCGCCGTCCGGGGCGCACGCCGTGGCGAGTGCCAGGCAGAGGCAGAGCGCGGGGACGGCGCTTCGCGCGGAGTGTCGCAAGGAGGTGCCTTCCGCCGCTTCCTCGTAAAGGTCTAGACATATATGGCACGCCCGGCGGGGGGCGGGCAAGACCTCGGCGGTCCCGCCGGGGGTTGGGTGCGTAACGGAAGCCGGCCGGGCGGCCGGTTTCGTCTCTCCGCGCCCCATCTGGCATTATTGCGATCTCTTTGCAATAAGAGATGATCTTAAACAGTAAGAAAAGCAGGTATACGGGGATGTGGATCGCATGACGGCCCGGTCGGTACGAGCAGTGGCCGCCACGATGCTCGCCGCCACGCTCCTCACGGGCACGGCAGCCTGCTCGGCGCCCTCGTCGGGAGGCGACCCGGGCCGCGCGGCGGATACCGCCGTCGTCGGCATCGCGACCGAACCGGAGAGCCTCAGCCCCCTCCTCGGGTACGGCAAGGACGGCAACTCCAAGATCTTCGACGGACTGCTCACGCACGACGCGAACATGAGGCTGCGGCCCGCCCTGGCCGAGGCCCTGCCCGAGGTCTCCGCAGACGGACGCACCTACACGTACCGGCTCCGCCAGGGCGTGAAGTTCAGCGACGGACATCCCTTCGGCGCCAAGGACGTCGTCTTCACCTACCGGACGATCCTGGACGCGAAGACCAACAACGCCTCCAAGACCGAACTCGACGCGATCCAAGGCGTGCAGGCCCGGGGCGACGACACCGTCGTCTTCACCCTGAAGTACCCCTACGCGCCGTTCGCCGAGCGGACCGTGCTGCCGATCGCGCCCGAGCACATCGCGGGCCGGCAGGACGTCAACAGCGGCGACTTCACCACCCGGCCCGTAGGCACCGGCCCCTACGTCCTCACCGGCTGGTCCAAGGGCGAGAAGATCGGCTTCAAGGCCAACCCGACCTACTGGGGCGGCGAGCCCGCCGTGAAGAAGTTCACCATGGTCGTCATCAAGGACGACGACGTGCGCGCCACCCGGCTGCGCTCCGGCGAACTCGACGGCGCGATCCTCCCGCCCGCCCTGGCCAAGGCCCTCGGCGGGAAGGGCGGGGCCAAGGGCACGGCGCGCACCCTCCACGCGGCCAAGACCTTCGACTACCGCAACGTCACCCTCCCCACCGCCCACGCCGTCACCGGTGACACGGCCGTCCGCCGTGCGCTGGACCTCGCCGTCGACCGCACGACCATGGTCGACAAGCTCCTGGAGGGCGCGGGCAAGCCCGCCTACGGGCCGGTCCCCACCGACAGCCCCTGGTTCACGGCCGGCACGGAACGGGCGTACGACCTCGACCAGGCGAAGCGGATCCTCGACGGGGCCGGTTGGAAGACCGCGGACGACGGCATCCGCACCAAGGACGGCATCCGCGCGTCCTTCCCGCTCTGGTACACCTCCGGCGACAAGATCCGCCAGGACCACGCACTCGCCTTCGCCTCCGACGCCAGGAAGGCCGGCATCGAGGTCAAGACCGAGGCCGGTACCTGGGAGGTCATCGAACCCCGGATGAAGACCGACGCCGTCCTCGCCGGCGGCGGCTCCCCGGCCGACCCCGACTTCGACCAGTACCTGCTGCTCCACTCCACACTGGCCGGCGACGGCTTCAACAACATGGCCCGGTACGACAACAAGACCGTCGACCAGGCGCTCCTCGACGGCCGCGAGAGCGGCGACCCGGCCGCGCGCAAGGCCGCGTACGACACCGTGCAGCGGGAACTGCTCGCGAACCCCGGATACGTCTTCCTCACCCACATCGACCACCTGTACGTGGTCGACGACAAGTGGGAGGGGCTCACCACCCAGGTCGAGCCGCACGACCACGGCCTCGGCGCCGGCCCCTGGTGGAACATCGAGAACTGGAAGCCGAAGCGGAAATGAACCCGACGACGTGACCTGCCGCAGTGAACCCGACGACGTGACCCCCCGCTCCTCCCGCTTCCCCTGGGGGCCGATGGCGCGCATGGCCGGCCGGCGCACCCTGTTCGCCGGCCCCGTCCTGCTCACCGTCACCTTCGGGGTGTTCGCCGTCGCCGCGATGTCCCCCTTCGACCCCGTCAAGGCGTACGCCGGCACGGCCGGTCTCACCGCCTCGCAGGCCGAACTCGACCAACTGCGCGCCAACCTCGACGTCGACCAGCCGCTGGTCGCACGCTGGTGGGAGTGGCTCACCTCCGCCCTCACCGGAGACCTCGGAACCTCCTCCGTCATGCGCCAACCGGTCGGCGACGTCCTCGCCGAACGGGTCGGCTGGTCGGCGCTGCTCGCCCTCTGCGCCTTCGCGCTGGCCGTGCTCGCCGGTACGGCCCTCGGGGTCCTCGCGGCCCGGCGACAGGGCGGCCCGCTCGACCGGGCCGTCTCCGCGCTCGCCTACACCCTGGAAGCGGCCCCGGTCTTCTGGCTGGGCCTGCTGGCCATCTGGTTCTTCTCCATACGGCTCGGCGTCCTGCCCTCCGGCGGCCTCACGGACGCCTCCGACGACGTGGTCAGCCCCGGCCAGGTCGCGTCCCACCTGGTGCTGCCGGCGCTCGTGCTGGGGATCTCCCAACTGCCCTGGTTCTTCCTGTACGTACGCCAGGGCGTGGCCGACGCCCTGGACGAGGACCCCGTGCGCGGGGCCCGGGCCCGAGGCGTGGCCGAGCGACGGATCCTGATCGGGCACGCGCTGCGTTCCGGGATGCTCCCGATGCTGACCCTGATCGGATCACGGGTGCCCGAACTGATCACCGGGGCGCTGCTGGTGGAGACCGTGTTCAGCTGGCCCGGCGTCGCGGCGGCCACCGTGCAGGCCGCCACCTCGGTCGACTTCCCACTTCTCGCCGCCCTCACGGTGTCGGCCACCGCGGCCGTGCTCGCCGGGAACCTGCTGTCCGATCTGCTGTACGGACTCGCCGACCCCAGGGTGGGCTTCGATGGCTGACACCATCTGGCGCGCCCCCGGCCGCGCCCACCGCCCCACGCGCCGACCGCGCGTGCGCGCCTGCGCCCTGACCATGGCCGTGATCGCCTTGGCGGTCCTGCTCGTCCCACCGCTGGCACAGCTCGACCAACAGGCCGTGGACCTGTCGGCGAAGCTCCTGCCACCCTCCTGGGAACACCCCTTCGGAACCGACGACGTGGGCCGCGACCTGCTGCTGCGCTGCGTCTACGGGCTGCGGGTGTCCCTGCTGGTCGGCCTGGTGGCGGCGCTCGTCGCCACGGTGATCGGTACCGCCGTCGGCGCGGCGGCCGGCGCGTGGGGAGGCTGGACCGACCGGCTCGTGATGCGGGTCGTCGACGCCCTGTCCTCGATCCCGCACCTGCTGCTCGGCATCTTCATCGTGGCGATGTTCCGTCCCGGGGTGTGGCCGGTGGTCGTCTCGGTGGCCCTGACCCATTGGCTGTCCACTGCCCGGATCGTCCGGGCCGAGGTCCTGTCACTGCGGTCGCGGCCCTTCGTGGACGCCGCCGTCTCGGGCGGCGCCTCACGGTGGCGGGTCGCGGTCCGCCACCTGGTCCCCGGAGTCATGCCCCAGGCGGGGCTCGCCGCCGTGCTGATGATCCCGCACGCGATGTGGCACGAGTCGGCGCTGTCCTTCCTCGGGCTCGGACTCCCCTCCCACCAGGCCAGTCTGGGCACCCTCGTACAGACCGCACGGGGCTCGCTCCTCGTGGGGGCCTGGTGGCCCACCCTCTTCCCGGGCCTGCTGCTGATCGTCCCGACCCTGGCCATCGCCGGCCTCGCGGCCGCCTGGCGCGACCGCCTCAACCCCCGCCGCCGCTCGGAGCCGACCCTGTGACCGTGGAGCCGTCCCCGACCCCCGCCGGCCGCGCCGAGACCCCCGCGACGGGGCTCCGACGCGAACCCGCGGAACCGGCCCTGCGCGTGGAACGGATGGAACCGGTCCTGCGCGTGGAACGGATGGAACCGGTCCTGCGCGTGGAACGGATGTCCGTGCGCTTTCGCATGCGCGGAGAACGCCACGTCGAGGCCGTCACCGACGCCGGCTTCGCCCTGGCCGCCGGCGAGTGCCTCGCCCTCGTCGGCGAGAGCGGGTGCGGCAAGTCCGTCCTCGCCTCCGCCCTCCTCGGCCTGCTGCCCGGCAACGCCGAGACCGCCGGGTCGGCCCTCCTCGCGGACGGGCTCGACCTCCTCGCCGCCGACGAGGCCACCTTGGCCCGGACCGTCCGAGGGCGCCGCATCGGACTCGTCCCGCAGAGCCCCGCGTCCCACCTCACCCCGGTCCGCACCATCCGGTCCCACCTGGAGGAGACCGTTCGGGAACTCACCGATCCTCCAGGGGCGTGCGATCCTTCCGGGCCTTCCGGGAGGGCCGAGCCTTCCGGGCCTTCCGGCGGGCGGATCCCGGGCGCGGGCCGGCGGGTGCGGCGGGCGCGACTGCGCGCCGCCGCGGAGGCGGCGGCCGCCCGGGCGGCCTTCCCCGCCTCCCACCTCGATCGCCACCCGCACGAACTCTCCGGCGGCCTCGCCCAGCGCGCCGCCACCGCCCTCGCCCTCGTCGGGGACGCCCCGCTGCTGCTCGCCGACGAGCCGACCACCGGCCTCGACCGGGACCTCGTCCACCGCACCGTGGATGAGCTGCGGGCCCACACCCGCGAAGCCGGCCGGGCCCTGCTGATGATCACCCACGACCTGGCCGCCGCCGAACGGATCGCCGACACCGTCGCCGTCATGTACGCCGGGCGCATCGTGGAAACCGCCCCCGCGGCCGTCTTCTTCGGCCCGGCCGGCCCCCGACACCCCTACGCGCGCGGGCTCCTCGACGCCCTCCCCGAACGGGCCTTCGCCCCCATCCCCGGCGCCCCGCCCGAACTCGGCGCACTGCCGCCCGGCTGCGCCTTCGCCGACCGCTGCGCACAGGCCGACGCGATCTGTCGGACCCGGCGCCCCCCGCTCACCGAAGGGGTGGCCTGCCACCATGCTTGAGCTCCGCGGCATCACCGCCGGCTACGAACGGGGCGCCCCCGTCGTGCGGGACGCCCACCTCGTCCTTCAGGTCGGCGAGTCGCTCGGACTGCTCGGCCCCAGCGGCTGCGGCAAGTCCACCCTGGCCAGGGTGGCCGCCCTGCTGCACCGGCCCGAGCACGGCACCGTGGTGCTCGCGGGCAGCACCGTGACCGGCTTCCGGCACCGGGCCCCACGCGCCCTGCGCGTCCGGGTCGGTGTCGTCTTCCAGCAGCCCCGGCTGTCCGTCGACCCCCGCCTCACGCTGCGCGACCTCGTCGCGGAACCCCTCCGGGCCACGGGACGACGCGGGGAAGCGGCCTCGGTCGTACCGGAGTTGACGCAGCGTGTCGGAATCGGCGCGGATCTGCTCACGCGCCGCCCCCACGAGGTGAGTGACGGACAACTGCAACGCGCCTGTCTGGCACGCGCCCTGGTGCTGCGGCCGAGCCTGCTGGTCTGCGACGAGATGACCGCCATGCTCGACGCCTCCACGACAGCCGCGCTGGTCGCGGTGGTCGAGGAGTACCGGGCGCAGACCGGCGCAGCGCTGCTCGCGGTGGGCCACGACCCGATCCTGCTCGGCCGCTGGTGCGACCGTACGACCCACTGGAACGAGATCGTCAAGAACTGAGCATCCGTCACGGACGGTCAACACCCGTACGGCGTACACGTCTTTCGCCCGAAGGGCCCCCTCGCTGCGCCACCATGGCGGCGCCCAAGGAGGTTCCGATGGTGATTTCCCTCTCCGTGATCGTCCTGCTCCTCGTCCTCGCGTGGATCTTCCTGCGTGGCGGCGGGCTCAAGTTCTCCCACGCCCTCGTCTGCGCCCTGCTCGGTTTCCAACTCGCGAGCAGCAGCATCGCCATGACCATCCACGACGGACTCGCGGCCACCGCGAACCTCGTGTCCGGCCTCAACCCTTAGGGAGTGTTCCGCCGATCAGGCCGGTCCCGGACGGGCGCGCTTGATCGACTGTTGCGCCTTCGTGAATCATCCGGCTCTTCCATGGACTCCTCGGGCAGTGCGATCTAGCGTCTGGCGGCGGCGCGATGTGAGACGCAATGTCAACAAAACTGAAGACCATGGAGGAAGTCCGGATGTTCCGAAGAGCGCTGAACTGCGCGGTGGTACCGGCTCTCGCCGCGTTCGTGGCGATGTACGGCATCTCACCGGCCCAGGCCGAGGAGATACCCAAGGCCCCCGGCCACCGCCTGATCAGCCACTACGACGGCGCCCCCGCCGCCGCCGTCCCGCTGCCGGGCGAAGCCCCGCCACAGCACCCCTACCTCGCGCCCAACGGCCGCAGCGGCATGCACTCCGACGCCGCGGGCAGCGCCACCTCGCCCTGGTCCGGGCCGCTGGGCAGGAACCCGCAGGTCACCAGCGAGAAGATCGCCGCCCTCGGCGGCGAATGCGCCACCGCCACCTTCGACTCGGCCGGCCGGATCGTCACCGTCTGCGGCACCTTCTCCGGGTTCAAGGTCAAGCTCCTCGACCCCCGCACGCTCGCCACGCTCGCGGAACACCAACTCCCGCAGCGCTCCTCGACGGTCGAGGCGATCACCTCACTCGACTTCGCGAAGATCTTCAAGGACACCTCGGGCGGCGCCTACTTCTACCTGGACAACCAGGACCGGGCGGTGCTGGCCGACTCCCGCCAGCACATCCTGCGCCTCGCCCACTCGCAGAACCCGGACGGCACCTGGAAGTTCACGGTCGACAACGACTGGGACCTCACCGGCCAGGTCCCGCACGACTGTGTCAGCTGGACCAACCTGTGGCCCAGCGGCACCTGTGACCCGGTCACCTCGGTCATGCCCGACTGGAACGGCCGCATCTGGTGGGTCACCCGCCAGGGCCGCGTCGGCACCGTGGACCCGGCGACCTCGGTGATCCGCTCCGTCCGGCTCGACGGCGAGGAGATCCAGAACTCCTTCTCCGTCGCCGAGGACGGGGTTTCCATCGTCACCGACCACGCCCTGTACAGCTTCGCCACCACCGCCGACGGTACCCCGCGCGCGCAGTGGCGCCAGACCTACGACCGGGGCACGGGCACCAAGCCGGGCTCCGTGAACCAGGGTTCGGGAACCACCCCGGACCTCTTCGGCGACGGGTACGTGGCGATCACCGACAACTCCGACGACCGGATGAACGTGCTCGTCTACAAGCGGGGCGTGGACGTACCCGCCGACCGGCGGCTCGTGTGCAAGGTCCCGGTGTTCGGATCGGGGGCCTCGACCACCGACAACTCCCTGATCACCTGGGGCAACAGCATCGTCGTCGAGAACAACTACGGCTACGAGAACCCCACCACCCTGCTGCTCGGCAAGTCCGTCGTCGGCGGTGTCAGCCGCATCGACGTGCGCGCCGACGGCAGCGGCTGCGACACGGTGTGGCAGAGCGCGATCCGCTCGCCCTCCGTCGTCCCGAAGCTCTCCACCGCGAACGGGTTGCTCTACTTCTACGAGAAGGAGCCCAACGCCTGGGGCATCGACGCCTGGTACCTCACCGCGGTGGACTTCCGCACCGGTGAACGGCGCTGGCGACAGCTGACCGGCACCGGCGCGCTGTACGACAACAACTGGGCGCCGATCACCCTCGGCCCCGACGGCACCGCGTACGTCGGCGTGTTCAACGGCATCGTGGCGGTCCGCGACGGCGGCTGACGCCGCGGGTCTGACGCCCGGGCGTCTGACATCCGGGCGTCTGAGGCCGGGGGACTGACGGGTGGCGCCGACCGCGCCGCCCGTCAGTCGTCCTGCCTCCACAGCGGGTGCTCGCGCGCGGCCCAGTCCCGATCCACCGAGCCCGTGCGTAGCCCGCGCCGGGCCTCGGGATCACCCAGCGCCTTGCCGATGTGCCCGGCGAGGACGATGCCGAGGGCCAGGGCGAGCCAGTCGTGCACGAAGGTCGCTCCCGTCCGCCAGACGAGGGGGGCCAGACCGGTGGCCCACATCAGCAGCCCGGTGCCGAGCATCACCGTCACCGCGCCGCCCAACCAGCCCGCGTACACCTTCTGACCGGCGTTGAACTTCCCGGCCGGCCGGGCACCGTGCCGGTCCCTGCGCAACACGGTGCGCAACCACACCCTGTCGTGCGGCCCGAACCGGTTGAGCCGGCGGAGATCGGCACGGAACGCCCGGGAGACCAGGCCGAGCAGGAACGGGACGACGAGCAGCAGACCGGACCACACATGGACGGTCACGACGAGGTGGCGCCGCCCGACGAGTTCGGCGAGGGGCGGCACGTAGAGGCAACCCGCCGACACCACGCAGATCCCCATCAGCGTGGCCGTGGCCCGGTGCACCAGACGTTGGGGGCGACCGAACCGGCGCACGCGGGCATCCCGCCGGGGCGCCGGCCGCGCATCGGGCGTAGGGCGTGACCCGGGCGTGGGCCGCATCTCAGACGGTGGGGGCATCATCGCGTCCGTTCGACGTGCCGACCCAGGCGTCGACGTCGTAGCCGAGCCGCTCCCAGTAACCGGGCTCCACGTCCCGGGTGACGGTGATGCCGGAGAGCCACTTCGCCGACTTGTAGAAGTACATCGGGGCCACGTACAGCCGCACGGGCCCACCATGCGCGTGGGACAGCGGCTCGTCCCGCATCCGCAGGGCCACCATGACGTCGGCCCGACGGGCCTGGGAAAGGGTCAGGCTCTCGGTGTACGTGCCGTCGAAGCAGCTGAACCGGATGGCCCGTCCCTCGGGCCGCACCCCGGCGGCGTCCAGCAGCCGGAAGACCGGCACGCCCTCGAAGGGCGTGCCGGGTACGCGCCAGCCGGTGACGCACTGGACGTCGCGGACGACCCGGGTCTGCGGCAGCCGCCGGAGCGCGTCGAGGTCGTACGTTCCCGGTCGCTCGACGAGCCCGTCCACCCGCAGCCGATAGTCCGCGGGGGAGCGCTCCGGGACAGAGGCGGCCACCGAGTAGTAGCGGAACCCGCCGCCGTTGGGCAGCAGCCCGGTCAGCCCGGTCGGATCCTTGCCGGCGGCGGCGCCGAGCGCCCTTTCGAGGCCCCGTTGCAGGTGGGGCGCGGCCACCAGCCCGGCCGCGCCGAGCCCGAGCATGCCCAGGACCAGACGCCGACCGACCGGGGCGCCGACCAGGTCGGGATCCGCCGGATCACGCGGGTCAGGACCCGTCGGATCATGCCGCTCGACCGGCCGCTCGGCGGGCTCCGGCCCCTCCGAGGGGCCACGCCGATCCGAGGGACCACGCCGTTCCGACGGCTCCGGCCGCCCCGCTGACTCCCGCTCCGTGCTCACACGTCGATTCGACCACCCCCGGCGACCCGACGCCAAGGGGAGAGGGGCGTCCGTCAGACTTCCGTCACACCTGGCGGCGGCAGCTCGTGCAACGTGTCCGCAACCTGGACGCTCCTAGCCTCCTTGCGAGTGCCGGCCGACGGCGGCCGGCGCCCGGCAAGGGGAGGTTTCCATGGCCCGTTTCGCTGCGCCCGGTACCGAGGGCGCGCTGATGTCGTACGCGTCCCGCTACGACCACTACATCGGTGGCACGTACACGGCTCCCGTTCGGGGCCGGTACTTCGACAACCCCTCCCCGGTGACCGGCGCGCCCTTCACCGAGATCGCCCGGGGCACCGCCGAGGACGTGGAGCTGGCCCTGGACGCCGCGCACGCCGCCGCGCCCGCCTGGGGACGTACCTCGGTCACGGAGCGGGCCGGCATCCTGCTGCGCATCGCGGACCGGATGGAGGAGAACCTCCAGGCCCTGGCGGTCGCGGAGACCTGGGAGAACGGCAAGCCGATACGGGAGACCCTCGCGGCAGACCTGCCACTGGCGATCGACCAGTTCCGCTACTTCGCGGGCGCGCTGCGGGCGCAGGAGGGGGCGCTCAGCCAGATCGACGACGACACGGTCGCCTACCACTTCCACGAGCCGCTGGGCGTGGTCGGCCAGATCATCCCGTGGAACTTCCCGATCCTGATGGCGGTGTGGAAGCTGGCGCCGGCGCTGGCCGCCGGGAACACGGTGGTGCTCAAGCCGGCCGAGCAGACCCCGGCCTCGTTGCACTACTGGCTCGGCCTGGTCGAGGACCTGCTCCCGCCGGGCGTGGTCAACATCGTGAACGGCTTCGGCGAGGAGGCCGGCAAGCCGCTGGCCTCCAGCCCGCGCGTGGCGAAGATCGCCTTCACCGGGGAGACCTCCACCGGGCGGCTGATCATGCAGTACGCGGCGGAGCACCTCAAGCCCGTCACCCTCGAACTCGGCGGCAAGAGCCCCAACCTCTTCTTCGACGACATCTGGTCGACCGACGACGATCTGCGGGACAAGGCGCTGGAGGGCTTCACCATGTTCGCCCTCAACCAGGGCGAGGTGTGCACCAGCCCCTCGCGCGCCCTGATCGAGCGCGGTCGGTACGGCGACTTCCTCGACGCCGCCGTCGCCCGCACCGAACTGATCGTGCCGGGACACCCGCTGGACACCGACACGATGATCGGTGCCCAGGCCTCGGAGGAGCAGCTGAAGAAGGTCCTGTCGTACGTGGAGATCGGAGTGAAGGAGGGCGCCAAGGTCCTCACGGGCGGGCAGCGCATCGAGCACGGCGGCGACCTCGCGGGCGGCTTCTACGTACAGCCGACGATCTTCGAGGGGGACAACCGGATGCGGATCTTCCAGGAGGAGATCTTCGGCCCCGTGGTGTCGGTGACCTCCTTCGACGACTTCGACGACGCCGTCCGCATCGCCAACGACACGGCCTACGGCCTCGGCGCCGGCGTCTGGACCCGGGACATCAACACGGCCTACCGCGCGGGCCGCGCCATCCAGGCGGGCCGGGTCTGGACGAACTGCTACCACGCCTACCCCGCCCACGCGGCGTTCGGCGGCTACAAGCAGTCCGGCATCGGCCGCGAGACCCACAAGATGATGCTGGAGCACTACCAGCAGACGAAGAACATGCTGGTCAGCTACTCCCCGAAGCGGCTCGGCTTCTTCTGAGGACGAGAGATTCGTTGCTTGGCAGGGGGCGTTGGCCTCTCCAGGCAACACTTGCTTCACGGGAGAGACGGCCGCAGTCCAGGCCCCGGAACAGCCTCCGTCCGGAAACCGGAAACCGTGGCCCACGAAGCCCCGTCACCGAACCGTAGACGGTGTGGAGGAGGAGGGAATCCTCGCCGGTCAGTAGGTCCTGGCCTTCCAACTGTCCGGCATCCGGATCTGGCTGTGGATCCGCGGCGAGCAAAGGCCCCCGTGTGTCCGGAGCATGTGGTGGTGGCGAAGAAGAAGTCGCGGGTTTGCGGCTGACGTCACTCTGCTCGATAGGGCTGGTGAAGTGTGCGGTGGGCGCTCGCCACCGGCCCCGACGTCGGGTGAGCCGAGGTGTCAGCGAGCCATTTCCCTGACGTTCTCCAGCATCGCCTGCAGCACGTACGGCGGATCGACATCGGCCGTACGTGCCGCCTCCCGATAGGTGGCGGCATTCTTGTCGGAAACGCCTTCGCCCGCATCGATCAGCTGCTGTTTCCGCGCTACCCAGGAGGGCCAGGTCTCCCCGAGATACGTCTCAAGGTTGTCTTCGAACACTGTGTATCGGCTGGCAGAACCCGTCGCCGGCCACGGCAATCGGGACCCGCCCAGGTAGCCGAGCAGGTCGGCGTTGCTCCCCGAGATCTTGCGTGCCTGCTGCTCGAAGGCCGCCTCCTTCTCCTTCCGGCTCTCCCCATCGAGTTTCCGAACCGACATGCGCTTGCGCTCCTCCATGCCGGCGTCACCGTCGAAGATCACATGGCACGGCACGCCCATGGCCGAGAGGATCGCGTGGCTGAGCAGGAGGTTGTCCCTGCCGGTCACGTCGACGAAAGTGATTCCCTCGGCCCCGAGGTTGACCCCGTTCCGCTCGGCACAGCCCTCGAGCAGCGCGCCATCGGTCGTTCCCTCACCCAGGACCGCCGCATGAGCGAAGAACGCCTCGGCGAGTGAGCCCGCCATCGCGACCCCGGTTCGCCGCCGGATGGCTTCCCCCTTCACCAGTCCCTCCAACGAACGGCACAGCCCGTCCTCCGTCACCTGCCTCACCCTGGTGACCGGGTGCTCGGTTCCGACATCACGAGTGAGCCGGCGGACCTGGTGGTACCCAGCGGGGTCGATGAACACCGGGCTGTGTGTCGCGTACATCACCTGCGTACGCCCCGTGGGAGACGAGGCAACCAGATCGCGCAACACCTTCGCGAAGGTCCGCGCTTGCGGCGGATGCTGGAACAGCTCCGGCTCCTCGACAACCAGGCACAGCGTCCGCGTCCCGCTCTCCGGCCGCCTGCAGTCGGCCAGGTACTTCAGTGCTGCCATGATCAACGCCCGCTGGAAGCCATGCCCCTGCCGGGACACCGAGGTCTCGGCCGCCCCATCCCTGATGCTCACTCGGAAAGCGGTTCTGGCCGGCTTGGGCGCCCGTATCGTCGGGGCCACGATGATCTGCCGTCCGGTGGTGAGCTTTGCGACCTCCGCGGAGAGAGCGGCGGAGACGTCCTTGAGGGCCGGTCCGTAGATGTTGTCGTGGACCAACTGGCGGGCGAGCTGAGCGTTCTCCTCGATCTCGCCGAGCTGCACGTCTGCCTCAGTACGGTCGATGGCATGGTCGAGGATGCGGGCGATGACGGAGGCTTTCTGGTCATCGGCCTCCTCGTACGCGCGAAGATCGGCGGAGACGAATACGAAGTCGATGAGCTCGGCGAGCTTGCTCTGACCGGCGAACCCGAAGAAGTGTGTGTCCTCGATCTTGGCTTCGGTGAGCTGGTCTCGATGGTCCCGTTCCCAAGCGAGCATGGCCTCGTTCATGGCCTTCTCGCTACCGACGATCGGCAGGCCCAAGCCGGGGTCGCTTGCCCGAAGCGTGTTGTACGCCGAGCGCTTCGGCATCGCGCCGCCGGACACGCTCCGGACCCCCTCGAAGGGCGCGTACGCGAGGGCCTTGCCGGTGATCTTGTCCTCGCCGTTGTCCCAGGTGCGCCAGATGCTCACAGCGCCCGCGTCGTCGGGGGCGTAGCGACCGAGGGCGGCACGGTCGAAGTCGGTCAGGCCGTCGAACTCAACCTCGACGGAGATGCGCTCGCCGCCGCCGGCCGCGACCGCCGAGTGGACGTCCTCAGTGGTGAGGGCGATCGACTTCTCCCCATTGAAGAACCAATCGAGTGCGCGAAGCACGGTGGACTTGCCGACGCCGGTCGGGCCGATGAACGAGGTGATCTCGTCGAAGGCGATGTCCACCTCGTGCAGACAGCAGAAGTTCTCGATGCGTACGCGCTTGATCTTCACGGTCATCCTGAAACATGGTGCGGGCGGGCACGTCGGACCCACTGTGACGAACCAAGGCTAGCGATACAGATGACGCCGCATCAGGTCTTTTTGCTTTCGCGGGAAAACGCCGGCCGATAGCGTCCAGGTCGATCGAGGTCTGCCTGGACAGCGCATCCGGGGAGGCGTTGGCGCGGGGCGTTCAGTGGAAGGTTGACCTGGGAGACCGTCTCTTCCACTTGAGGGGCTGCCGGGGTGGCGTGGTCGCTCCTCGCGCGTCCGGGGCGCGCGCTCCCGGCGGGCCGGGGTGCGCGGTCGAACGGAACGTGATTCCTTCCAGGTTACCGTGGGTACGATCGATCCGACGGTCCATCAGGTCAACTGTCCCGGACCCTTGACTCCGGTTGTCGGAGTCGGGATTCTCGACACAATGTTTGCGCGGGACATGACAAGCAGCTGGTCGGGGATCGTGCGGTGCACGCCCCGGCCGGCCGTGTGACTGGACCGCGCCCTCCGCCGACGACCGTGGACGTGAGTGGTGGCCATGAACCGATCCCCGCACAGCAGACGCAAACCGATCGCGGTGCTGTCACTGCTCCTCGCCATGCTGGCCATGGCGCTCGGCCCCACCTCGGGGGCCGCGGCCGACACCGGGTGGTGGAACCCCACCGCGCGGCCCGGGCCGGACTCCCAGATCAACGTCACCGGCGAACCCTTCAAGGGAACCGACGCCCAGGGCAACGTACGGGGCTTCGTCGACGCCCACGACCACCTGATGTCCAACGAGGGCTTCGGCGGTCGGCTCATCTGCGGCAAGCCCTTCTCGGAGGCGGGGATCGCGGACGCGCTCAAGGACTGTCCCGAGCACTACCCCGACGGCACGCTCGCGATCTTCGACTTCATCACCAAGGGCGGTGACGGCAAGCACGACCCCGACGGCTGGCCGACCTTCAAGGACTGGCCCGCGCACGACTCGCTGACCCACCAGCAGAACTACTACGCCTGGGTCGAACGCGCCTGGCGCGGTGGGCAGCGGGTCCTCGTCAACGACCTCGTCACCAACGGGGTCATCTGCTCGGTCTACTTCTTCAAGGACCGTGGCTGCGACGAGATGACCGCGATCCGGCTGGAAGCCCAGAAGACCTACGACATGCAGGCGTACATCGACAAGATGTACGGCGGACCGGGCAAGGGCTGGTTCCGCATCGTCACCGACTCCACCCAGGCCCGCGAGGTCATCCAGCAGGGCAAACTCGCCGTCGTCCTGGGAGTGGAGACCTCCGAGCCCTTCGGCTGCAAGCAGATCCTCGACATCTCGCAGTGCAGCAAGGCGGACATCGACCGCGGGCTCGACGAACTGCACCAACTCGGCGTGCGCAGCATGTTCCTGTGCCACAAGTTCGACAACGCCCTCTGCGGGGTCCGCTTCGACCAGGGAGCCCTCGGCACCGCGATCAACGTGGGCCAGTTCCTGTCCACCGGCACCTTCTGGAAGACGGAGGAGTGCAAGGGCCCGCAGCACGACAACCCCATCGGACTCGCGCCGGCGGCCGAAGCCGAGAAGAAGCTCCCGGCGGGCGTCAGCGTTCCGTCCTACGCCGCCGGCGCGCAGTGCAACACCCGCGGCCTCACCGACCTCGGCGAGTACGCGGTGCGCGGCATGATGAAACGCAAGATGATGCTCGAAGTCGACCACATGAGCGTCAAGGCCGCCGGACGGGCCTTCGACATCCTGGAGTCCGAGTCCTACCCCGGCGTCCTCTCCTCGCACAGCTGGATGGACCTGGACTGGACCGAACGCCTCTACAAGCTCGGCGGTTTCGCCGCCCAGTACATGAACGGCGCCGAGGGGTTCAGCGCCGAGGCCAAGCGCACCGACGCCCTGCGCGACAAGTACAACGTGGGCTACGGCTACGGCACCGACATGAACGGGGTCGGCGGCTGGCCCGGCCCGCGTGGCGCCGACACCCCCAACCCGGTGCGCTACCCGTTCCGCAGCACCGACGGCGGCTCCGTCATCGACAAGCAGACCACCGGACAGCGCACCTGGGACCTCAACACCGACGGCGCCTCCCACTACGGCCTGGTCCCCGACTGGATCGAGGACATCCGCAACGTCGGCGGCCAGGGAGTCGTCGACGACATGTTCCGCGGAGCGGAGTCGTACCTGCGCACCTGGGGTGGATCCGAGCGCCACAAGGCGGGCGTCAACCTCGCGTCGGGGGCGGCCACCTCGGCCAGCACCTCCGAGTGGAACCCGTTCGTCAGCTACGCCCCCGACCGGGCCGTGGACGGCAACCGCGGCACCCGCTGGGCGAGCGACTGGAGCGACGACCAGTGGCTGCGCATCGACCTGGGAACCACCGGCCTGGTCAAGCGCGTCACCCTGGACTGGGAACGCGCGTACGCCAGGTCGTACGCCATCGAGGTCTCCACGGACGGGGTGAACTGGCGGACGGTCTGGTCGGCCACCGCCGGTGACGGTGGCCTGGACACCGCCCAGTTCGCCGGGGTCTCCGCACGCCACATCCGTGTCCACGGACAAGGACGCGGCACCCAGTGGGGCTACTCCCTCCACGAGGTGGGCGTCTACAGCAGCTGACGGCCCTGCCTGCGAGTCGGCCGGGGCGGTCGGATCGGGTTTCCCGAGCCGGCCGCCCCGGCCTTCCGCGCTTCGACGGGGCGCGGAGGAACGAAGGGAACAGCACATGGCCCGGATGCCCTTGGCCGACCGCCGCCGGCAGCTGACGGAGGCGGCGATCCGCGCGATGGCCCGCGACGGCGTCCCCAGGACGACCACGCGGTCCATCGTCGCCGAGGCGGGTGTGTCGCTGAGCGTCTTCCATTACTGCTTCGACTCCAAGCAGGCGCTGCTCGAATCCGTCATCGAGACGATCACCGCCCATTACGTGGGCGTGGTGAAGGACGCCATCCGGCCGAGGGCCACGCTCCGGGAGACCATCCGCGCCGGCTTCCAGGCCTACTGGGACCATGTCGCGGCCCACCCCGAGGAGCACATGCTCACCTACGAACTGACGCAGTACGCCTTGCGCCAGCCCGGCTTCGAGCACCTGGCGCGGCGCCAGTACGAGCTGTACTCCGAGACGTACTGCGCGCTCATCGAACAGCTCCGCGGCGTGATGACCTTCGAACTCAGCGTCCCCGACACCGTACTGGCCCGCTACCTGGCCGCCATGACGGACGGGGTCACCCTCAATCACCTCGTCCTCGGCAACGACCGGGTCGCGGCCGAGATTCTCGACATGATCAGCGATCACGTGGCCGGGCTCATTCGCGAGGAAGCCCCCGCCGTCTGAGGAGGGCCGCGGCGTCTGCGGTGGGCCGGGACGTCTGCGGTGGGCCGGGACGGCACGCGGCGATCGTCGGTCCGGGGGCGGCTACGGCGGTCGCGTCAGCGGACGGGTCGGTCGGCCGACAGCTCGCGGTCGAGGGAGCGTACACGGGCCAGTGCCGCGGGGCGCCCCTCCGCGGGCAGCGCGCCGGCCAGCGCCCGCCACACCCCCGGATCGTCCGCGCCCCACGGCCGGCACACCCAGTCGCCCAGCAGCCCGGCGTCGGCCCGCGCGATCACCGCGGCCCGCGCCTGGTCCTCGATCCGGCGGCGCAACCGTACGATCCCGGGCGCCGTCGAGGCGGGCAGCAGCGGGCCCGGATACCCGGTGAGGGCCGCGGAGACGGCGCCCGACGCGAGGTGCCGGGCCACGGCGGCGAAGTCGGCTTCCAGCGGGGCGGCCGTGCGATAGGGCCGCGAGAGGATGTTCCCCGGGCCCAGCAGGCCGCGCAGCCGGGAGATCTCCGCCCGCAGCGTGACCGCCGAAACCGACTCGTCCTCGTAGAGGTCGATCGCCAACTCCTCGCCCGAGAGGCCCTCCGGATGGTGGGCGAGCAAGGCCATGATCTCGCTGTGCCGTCGCCCGAGCGTGACCTCCCGACCGCCGCTCACCCACAGTGCCTCGTCCCGGCCGAGCGCGGCGAGGCCGTCCGGGACGTGATCGCGCGACGGCTCCGGTTCCAGCAGGGCCAATTGGGCCTCTGCGGCCCGCGCCACCGCGCGCACGAACGCCAGCGAATGAGGATGGGCCAGCCCGTCGCCCCCGGTGATGTCGACCGCGCCGAGCAACCGCCCGGTACGCGGATCGCGGACCGGAGCGGCCGCACAGGTCCACGGATGGACCCGGCGGCTGAAGTGCTCGGCCCCGAAGACCTGCACGGCCTCGCCGACGGCCACCGCGGTGCCGGGGGCGTTGGTTCCCATCACCGTCTCCGCCCACCGCGCGCCCGGTACGAAGCCGAGCCGTTCGGCCCGCCGCAGGGTGTCCGACGCCCCCTCCACCCAGAGCAGGCTGCCCCGCGCGTCGCACACCGCCAACAGGTGCGCCCCGTGCGCGGCGAACGCCCCGACGAGGTCCCGGAACACCGGCAGCACCCGGGCCAGCGGATGCTGCTCGCGGTAGGACCGCAGCTCCGCCTCCGCCAACTCCACCCGGGCCGAGCACTCCGGGTTCACCCGCGCCCGCGCGCACCGGCGCCACGATCCGGCGATCACCGCCCGGACCGGGGCCTCCACCCGCCCGTCCCTGGTGAACACGTCATGGGCCCGACGCAGTACCCGCGTGCGCTCGACGGGATCGGCTCCGCCCGGCAGCGCCACCGACGGATCGCCCATGTCACCCTCCCGTGGTGCCGCGTAACCCGGAGCGCCCCCATCGTCGTACCGGTTCCGCACCACGACAAGCGTCGCGCCGGCCGTCCCGTGACCGAACCCCACCCACGCTTCCCCCGCGCGGCCCTCCTAGGGGGTCTCCTCCGGGTCCAGCGCCGTGAGGGCCGGCGCCGGGTCCGGGGCCGACGGGCCCGCCGGAACCCACAGGGGTCTGCTCCAGGTCGCCGGTTCCGGCGGCCCGAGGCGCAAGGCGTCGTGACCGGCGGGACTCAGACCCGGAAGCAACAGCCAGAAGGCCGCCGAGGTCACCCCGAGCCCACCGCTCACGGAGTGCGATCGGGCGGTGACCGGAGCCCCTTCCGCAGGGCGGCGAAGCGGCCGGGAACGCTGGGCGGCAGCGGGGCGTTGAGCGGGGTAGTGGCCGACAGCAGGAGGAGGTGTCCGCAGATGTCCACAGGCGGAAAGGTGGCCGTGGCCGGAGTGGTGGCAGCCATCGTGCTGTTCGCGACGGTCGGGTTCTGGCCGGGTCTCCTGGTGTTGATCGGGGTGCCCACCCTCGCGTACTTCCTGTTGGACCCCTCCCAGCGGCGCCGGCTGCGGGGCGTGTCCAGAAAGCAGATCGGCCGCTGACGGCGGCGCAGGTGCGGGCGGTGGCCGGGCACTGAGGCCTGCGGTCGCCGACGCGGTGGCAGGCCGCTCGGCGGCCCGCCCCGGGCCGCGCGGAGCGGTCAGTCGGCCCGGGGTGGTCGGCCGGCCCGGCGAGGGGCCGGCCGCTCCGGCGATCTCGGTGCCTCGCCGCTGGTTCTCCGACCAGAGGCCGTCCTCAGGCCGTCCTCAGGCCGGCCGCGTCGCGACGCGGTCCAGCACTGCCAGCAAGTCCGGCAGCTCAGGCACTTCGGGCCGCTCCGGGTGTACACCCCGCGGCACCGCGAGGACCTCACCCGGCTCCTCGTCCAGCAGGACGAAGGCCGCGCCGTCCGTGCGACCGACCAGTGACCAGCCGGGGCCGTCCGCCCGGAGCGTGCGCGCGTCCTCGGTCGCGAAGCTGGAACGCACCCGCCCGGGCGGTGGCGGCTCGTCCGCGTATCCGGCCGCCTCCTTGAGCGCCCGCGCCAGTCCCGGATGCGCGGCGGCCGCCGCACCGCCGTCCGTCGCGACGCGCTCGGACCAGTCCGCCCACTCCCGGGAGATCTGGTCCGCCCCCATGCGCCGCTGTACCGGACCCCAGGTGTCCGCCGACGGAGGCGCCAGCGGCACCCGGCCGGTGCCGTCGGCGCCCTGCTCCGGATCGTGCGGTTCCGGGACGCCCGGCGCGGAGACCGTCAGTTCCAGCGGCCAGCCGGCCAGCGACACCACGATCGTCCGCTCCTCCGGGGACAGGTCGTACTCCATGCCGCAGTCCCAGGAGGCGATGGCCGCGGCGACGAGCGAGACGTCGCTCACCACGACCGTCCAGCGGGCGCCTTCCTCGTCCTGGCCCAGCACCAGCCCGTACCCGTCCGCGACCGGCCGCACGCCCAGCAGCGCGCAGGCTTCCGGGAAGTCGTCGCCCATGATGCCCGGGAACTGCGTGGGGGTCAGCAGCACGGCGGTGAGCACGTACAGCGAGCCCCCGTCATCCTCTTCGGACACGTGGCCTCCTCCCGTTGCGGTCGCTCTCTCGTCGGCGCACCTTAACCAGCGGGTAACTCGCCCGTCGAGAGCCTGCGGACGTCGATTTTCAAGCCCGCTACCTGCACGTAGAGTTGAGCACCCGCCACAGAAAGGGACTCCGGTGCAGCGTTACGACCGGCTGAGGGAGATCCTCCGGCTCGATCCCGACGAGGATTTCCTCGCCATCTACCGGCTGACCGCCACCTACGAATTCCCCTGGGACGTCACCCGCGCCCTTGAGTTGGCCCTCTTCAGGACGTACGCGGTCCCGAGCATCGGCCGGCTGCTCGCCGAGACCGCCGAGTTCACCGATCGCGCGCAGAAGCGCTACGACGACACGGCGCTGCTGCTCGACGCGGTCGTGGAGCACGGATTCGAGAGCGATACCGCGCGCACCGCGATCCGCCGCGTCAACCAGATGCACCGCAGCTACGACATCTCCGACGAGGACATGCGGTACGTCCTGTGCACCTTCGTGGTGATTCCGGCGCGCTGGATCGACTCCTACGGCTGGCGGCCCCTGACCCACCACGAGCGCCGCGCCTTCGCGCGCTACTACGCGACCCTAGGCCGCCACATGGGCATCACGGACATTCCGGGTTCCTTCGAGGAGTTCGAAGCCTGCCTGAACGCCTACGAGAAGGCTCACTTCGGGTGGGACGAGGGCGGGCGCGAGGTGGCCGACGCCACCCTCGACCTGATGGCCTCGTGGTATCCGGCGCCGCTGGCCCCCGCCGTGCGCGGAGCCGGCGTCGCGCTGCTCGACGACGCGTTGCTGAACGCGTTCCGGTACGAGACCCCGCGCCCCGCGGTCCGGCGGCTGGTCCGCGGGGCGCTGCGGCTGCGCGGGCGCGCGGTGCGGCTGCTGCCGCCGCGACGTGCACCGCACCACGCCCGCCAGAACCGGGAGATCAAGGGCTACCCGAACGGGTACGACGTCGGTGAGCTCGGCACCTTCCCGGTGCCCGGGCGGGGCGGCTGTCCCGTACCGCATCCGCGCCGCCCCGCCGGAGCGGACGCCCCGCCGCCCGCGTAGCGCCCTGGGCGCTCCGCGCGCCGGGGGCGGTGGCTCCGTACCCGGCGCGCGGGGGAAGCGGTCGCTCAGGGGCGGTGCGTCGCGAGCACCAGGAAGCGGTGGTCCTCGTCGGCGTACGAGGTCATCTCCCAGCCCGAAGCCGACAGCAGCGGGCCGAGGTTGTGCTCGGCCCGCAGGTCGTCCGGGGTGAGTTCGCGACCGTGGCGCGCGGCGAGGGCGGCCCGCCCGATCGGGTGGAAGAGCGCGAGGTGACCGCCGGGGCGGACCACGCGGGCGAGCTCGCGCAGGTTCGACCCGGGGTCGGGCAGGTGCGCGATCAACCCCGCCGCGAACACGGCGTCCAGTACCCCGTCCCGCAGGGGCAGCCGGGCCACGTCCGCCAGCAGCAGGGCGCCCTCGGCCTCTCGGCCGGCCTGTCGCGCGGCGGCCAGCATCTGTGGGGTGAGGTCGGCGCCGAGCACCGTTCCCGAGGGGCCGACGGCCGCCCGCAGGGCCGTCAGGGCGCGCCCGGTACCGCAGCCCGCGTCCAGGACCCGGTCTCCGGGGCGCAGACCGAACTCGCCCACGGCGGCCGCGAAGGCGGGCCCGTCCGCCGGGAACTTGCGGTCCCAGTCGGCGGCGCGCGCCCCGAAGAACTCCTGCACGTGTGTGTGGTCTTCGCTCATGCGCCCATGATCCCTCACCGGCCCTCCCTGCGGTGCGTGTGCAAGGTGGCACGTGGTGTGATCGAACGCGAACGTAGCTCTGTCATATTTCAGCAGTTACAGCGGCTTTCGAAATGCACACCTTGTTCGTGGCCTCACCCGGACTAGCGTCCGGTGGCCATGGGACACCTGGACCACGCCGCCTACGGCTGGCTGACACCCGCGCTGTCATACGTGATGGCATCGATCGGCGCCGCCCTCGGCCTGCGCTGCACCGTCCGCGCGCTCGCCGCGACCGGATCCGCCCGCCGCAACTGGCTCCTCACCGCGGCGTCCGCCCTCGGCACCGGCATCTGGACGATGCACTTCGTCGCGATGCTCGGCTTCGACGTCACCGGCACCGAGATCCACTACGACGTCCCGCTGACCATCCTCAGCCTCCTGGTGGCCGTACTGGTCGTCGGGGCCGGCGTCTTCGCCGTCGGATACGGCAAGAACCGGCGTCGGTCCCTGGCCATCGGTGGACTCACCACCGGCCTCGGCGTCGCGAGCATGCACTACCTGGGAATGGCGGCCCTGCGGCTGCACGGTGAGATCTCCTACGACCCGCCCGTCGTCGGACTGTCGGTCGTCGTCGCCGTCATCGCGGCCACCGTCGCACTGTGGGCCGCGCTCAACATCACGTCCCCGATGGCCGTGGCCGGCGCCTCGCTCGTCATGGGCGCCGCGGTCAGCAGCATGCACTACACGGGCATGGCCGCCGTCGCGGTCCGCGTCGCGCCCTCGGACGTGGCCCTGCCCGGCGCCACGGCGATGCAGTTCATCTTCCCGCTCGCCGTCGGGCTCGGTTCCTACCTCTTCATCACCGCCGCCTTCGTGGCACTGTCCCCGACCGCGGACGAACGGGCGGCGTCGGCAGCCGCCCGGAACCTGGGGGAGAGCGTCGCGCCCGCGCACTGAGCACCGGGCCGCGCACGTCCGTGCGCCCCCGCCCCCCATCGCACCGCGCACGCCGGACGCTCCGCACACCTCCCACACACCGCGAGCCCCCACCCGAGAACCCGCCACCGCACCCCCGTATCCGCCCCCACCGCCACCCCGCCCAGCCCGCACCGCCCGGAACGAGGAGCCCATGCGCACACCCCGCAAGAAACCGGAAGCAGCGGCGCCGGGGCCGCCCGGGCCCCCGGCGCGCGGCCGGCGGGCGCACGCGGGGCAGCCCGCGGAGGAACCCGAGGAGAGAACACCCCCTCGACCCGCCGCCGTGGCCGGCTCCGGCGGGAGACCCCGGATACGACTGCGCTCCCGGACCGTCCGGGCCAAGATCGTCTCCCTGTTGATGGTCCCGGTGGTCTCGCTGCTCGCGCTCTGGGCCTTCGCCACGGTCAGCACCGCGCAGGACCTCGCCCGGCTCAGCCGTGTCCAGCGGGTCGAGCGGGAGATCGGCGCCCCCGTGTCCGCCGCGCTCGCCGAGGTGCAGGCCGAACGGCGGGCCGCGGCGCGGTTTCTGGCCGACCCCGCCGCCGGCGAGCGGGCCGCCGCCCTCGAACAGCAGGCCCGGCGCACCGACGACGCCGTGCGCCGGCTGCGGCTCGGCGACCGGAACACCGTCGCCGACTCCGGCGACTACCGCACCGACGTCGTGGTCCGGCTCGGTGGTTTCGTGGCCGCCGCCGAGGGGCTCGGTTCCGCGCGCAAGGACATCGTCGGCCGGCGGACGACCGCCGACGCCGCCTACGAGACGTACACCCGTGTCGCCGACGCCGCGCTCGCCGTCGGCGGGGCCCTGTCCGGTGCGCAGGACGCCGAACTCGGCCCGGACGCCCGGGTTCTGCTGGAGTTCGCCGAAGCCGGGGAACTGCTGTCGCGGGAGGACGCGTTGCTCACCGTGCCGGGGCCGCGCAACGCCGAAACGCTCCGCCGGCTGACCGGCGTCGTGGAGACCCGCCGCGCGCTGCTCGCGGACGCCGCCCGGGACCTGCCGAGCGAGGACCGGACCGCGTGGGAGTCCGTGTCCAAGAGCGCCACGCACGCCGAACTCATCGCGGCGGAGGACCGGGCGCTCACAGCGGCCGCGGGTACGGGATCCGCTACGGGTACGGGATCCGGCGCCGGTTCCGGCGCGGTCAAGCCCGCCGGGTGGGACGGTGCTTTCAGCGGTGTCAGTACCTCGATCAGGCAGACCGAGGCCGCCGCGCGCGCCGAAGTCACCGACCGCTCCGACCCGTTCACGCGCGTGGCGCTCAGCGGGGCCGGCGCGGCCGTCGTCCTCGGCCTGGCCGCCGTCATCGCCTCCCTGGTCATCTCCGTACGGATCGGCCGCGCACTGGTGGTGGAACTGGTCTCGTTGCGCAACACCGCCCTGGAGATCGCGCGTCGCAAACTTCCGCACGCCATGGAGCGACTGCGGGCCGGCCAGGACGTCGACATCGAGGCCGAGACCTCGGCCGGGCCGCCCGCCGAGGACGAGATCGCCCAGGTGGGGGAGGCTCTCTCCACCGTGCACCGGGCCGCTCTGAGCGCCGCCGTCGAGCGCGCCGAACTCGCCGGCGGGGTGAGCGGTGTCTTCGTCAACCTCGCCCGCCGCAGCCAGGTCCTGGTGCACAGGCAGTTGACCCTGCTCGACTCCATGGAACGCCGCTCGGACGACCCGGGCGAACTCGACGACCTCTTCCGCCTCGACCACCTGACCACGCGCATGCGTCGACACGCGGAAAGCCTGATCATCCTGTCGGGAGCCGCCCCGGGGCGCGCGTGGCGCATGCCGATCCCCCTGACCAACGTCGTGCGCGCCGCCGTCTCCGAGATCGAGGACTACCCGCGCGTCGAGGTTCGCGGGCTCGCGGAGACGGCCGTGGCCGGCGGCGCGGTGGCCGACCTCACCCATCTCCTCGCCGAACTCATCGAGAACGCGACCCAGTTCTCCCCGCCGCACACCAAGGTCCGGGTCAGTGGCGAGCCGGTGGGCGCCGGTTATGTCCTGGAGGTGGAGGACCGCGGGCTCGGCATGGGCCGCGAGGCGCTGCACGACGCCAATCGCCGGATCGAGCAGTCCGAGGCGCTCGACCTGTTCGACAGCGACCGCCTCGGACTGTTCGTGGTCAGCCGGCTCGCTGCCCGACAGGGCGTGCGGGTCCACCTGCGCCCGTCACCGTACGGGGGCACCACAGCCGTGGTGCTGCTGCCGAACTCCCTGCTCCAGGGGCCCGTCACGGCGGCCTCGGACGACCCCGCGGAGGTGGCGGCGCCGTCCCCGGACGCCGTGGGAGCCGTTTCCGGTGGCGAGGCGCCCCACCCCGGAGGAGGCCGTGTGGAAGCCTCCGTCGGGCCCGTTCGAGAGGGGTCCCGCGCCGGCGTCGTACGGGAGGAGGCCGGGACGTCGGCTCGGCCCGATGCCCTACCGGAGCCCGAGGGGGACGACCCCGCTCCGGACTCCGCGGTCGAGCCCCTGGAACCGCGCCCCGCCGCTGTAGCCCCCCTGCGGCCGCGCGGTCCCGGCGGCACGGCGGCCCGTACGCACGCACCCGCCGCCGGTCCGGCGGGCGCCGCCTCGGTGACCGAACTGCCGCGCAGGGTCCGCCAGGCCAGCCTGGTGCCCCAACTGCGCGAGGTCCCCGAACCCGAGGATCCGGCGGACGCGGGCCCGTCCGGTGCCCCGCCGGACCGCAGCCCCGAGCAGGCCAGGGATCGGATGGCCGCCTATCGGGCCGGTTGGGCCCGGGGCGCCGGGGAGAACTCCGCCCACGCAGGCAGCGAAGGAGAAGTGTGATGATCGAACACCAGCTGATCGGGCTCGACGAGGCTCGCGGGATCTCTCAGGCGGCCGGCGGGTTGGACTGGCTCCTGGACGACCTCGTGACGCGCGTCCGCGAGGTCCGACACGCGGTGGTCCTGTCCAACGACGGTCTGGCGGTGGGATCCTCCAGCCGGCTCAGCCGGGAGGACGCCGAGCACCTGGCTGCCGTGGCCAGCGGCTTCCACAGCCTGGCCAAGGGAGCGGGCCGGCACTTCCGCGCCGGGGGCGTGCGCCAGACGATGGTGGAGATGGACGAGGGATTCCTCTTCGTCGCCGCCGCGGGCGACGGCTCCTGCCTGGCCGTCCTCAGCGCCGGGGGCGCCGACATCGGGCTCATCGCCTACGAGATGGCCCGGCTGGTCAAGCGGGTCGGCGAGCACCTGGACGCCCCCTCACGGTTCGCGGCGCACCCGCCGGCCGCAGGGTGAGCGCGGCCGTCAGACCGGTGAACGGCCAGTGGTTCGACACCGAGGCGGGGCCGCTCGTCCGGCCTTACGCCATGACCGGCGGACGCACCAAACCGGGACCGCACGGCGTCCGCTTCGACCTGATCGCACTGGTCGCCGTGGCGGACCCCGAGGGCGGCGACGAGGCGACCGAGTCCCTGTGGGGACCCGAACACCGTGCGCTGCTCGGATTGTGCCGCGACGAGACCCAGTCGGTGGCGGAACTCGCCGCCGACGCGGACCTGCCCGTGGGTGTGGTGCGGGTGCTGCTGGGCGACCTGCTGGAGGCCGGGCACGTCAAGGTCAGCCGCCCGGTACCGCCCGCGCAACTGCCCGACGAGCGGATTCTGCGTGAAGTCATCGAAGGATTGCGAGCGCTGTGATGGGACTGCACCACAACGGATCCACCGGGTCCGGTCCGGAAGTGGAAGAGGACGAGGAGGTGGCGGCGCTCGCGCTGAAGATCCTCGTGGCGGGTGGCTTCGGCGTCGGGAAGACCACGCTGGTGGGCGCGGTGAGCGAGATCCGACCACTGCGCACGGAGGAACTGCTCAGCGAGGCGGGCCAACTCGTCGACGACACCGGAGGCGTCGATCGGAAGACCACCACGACGGTGGCCATGGACTTCGGGCGCATCACCATCCGCTCGGGCCTGTCGCTGTACCTGTTCGGCACGCCGGGACAGGACCGGTTCTGGTTCCTGTGGGACGAGATGTCGCAAGGAGCCCTCGGAGCGGTGGTGTTGGCCGACACGCGCAGGCTGGAGGACTGCTTCCCGGCCGTGGACTACTTCGAGCACCGCCGCATCCCGTTCGTCGTGGCCGTCAACTGCTTCACGAACGCGCGGCGTTACGCCTCGAACGAGGTGGCGCGGGCCTTGGACCTGGAACAGGGCACGCCCGTGGTGCTGTGCGACGCCCGGGACAAGGACTCGGGGAAGGAAGTGCTGATCAGACTGGTCGAGTATGCCGGGCGGATGCACACCGCCCGGCTGCTCGCGTCGGTGGGTTCGGGTACGCAGGCCGGGCCGGAGTGACGGACGTGGGCGGCGTGCGGATGTCGACGGGCGCCGGCTCAGGCCGCCACGTCGGCCATCGCGATCACCTTGTCGATGGTCACGCGAACGAGGAGTTCCCCGTCGACCGCGTTGCGCCGACCGAAGGCCTCGGCGCGCTCCTCGCCCATGTACCGACCCCCGATCCTCGTCGCCCAGGTCAGCATCTCCTCCTCGTGGCCGGTGTACTCGACGAGCTCGGCGCGGCCCTGGAGGACGACGTAGGAGAAGGGCGGCCGGTCGTCGTCCACGCAGAGGGCGACCCGCCCGTCCCGGGCCAGATTCCGACCCTTGACGGTGTCACGACCGGTGTTGAACACGAAGGCGTCACCATCGAGAACGAACCAGATGGGGGCGATGTGCGGGCTCCCGTCCGCACGGACGGTGGAGAGCTTCCCGGTGCGGGTGGAATGCGAGACGAACGCCCGCCATTCCTCTTCAGTCATCTTCTTCGTCATGGGTCCATCCTCCTTGCCGGAAAGCCGCTGGTGGGGAAGGCTGGCGGCACGACCAAGCGGGGTGGGACGCGGCCACGTCGGCCGCGTCGACGGGGAGGGGCTGGAAATGGCACTGGACAAGCAGCTCGATTGGCTACTGGACGACCTGACGCGCAGGGTCCCGCAGGTCCGGCACGCCGTGGTGCTGTCGAACGACGGGCTGGTGACCGGGGCGAGCGCGGGGCTGGCACGGGAGGACGCGGAGCATCTCGCCGCCGTCGCGGCCGGGTTGCAGAGCCTGGCCAAGGGGTCCGGACGGCACTTCCGGGCGGGCGAGGTGCGCCAGACGATGGTCGAGTTCGACGAGGGGTTCCTGTTCGTCGTCGCGGCGGGCTCGGGTAGCTGTCTGTGCGCGCTCAGCGCGGCCGAGGCGGACATCGTGCAGGTCGCGTACGAGATGACCCTGATGGTGAACCGGGTGGGCGAACACCTGGGCGTCGCGGAACGACGCATCACGGGGGGCTGACGAACGGCCTGGACCGGGAGCCGGATCGGACCCGGGCCGGGACTCGGATCGGACCCGGACCGCCCCGTCCAACGGCCTGACCAACGGCCTGACCAACGGCCGGACCAACGGCCGGACCAGGGGCTGGACCAGGAGTTCGGGGCCGCGACCGAGAGTTATCCACAGGCCTCGCCGCGTCCGTCGCGCTGAGTTACGGTCTTCACACAGAGTGATCGCCACTCGTGGGGGGAGACCGTGATGAGGATGGAAACGCAGGACCGTGCGGTGACCGTACCGGACGAGCGGGAATCGGGTCCGCGAGCACCGGCCGGGCCGGCACCGGGCGTGTCTTCGGAGGTGCTGGTCGGCGGTGTCAGGGCCGCGCGAGAGCTGGGCCTGGGACGGGGCGAGTTGGCCCGGGCCGTACAGCTGGGACTGGTGCGCGCCGGGCGTCGGGCGCCGAGCGGGGCCGCACGGTTCACGCGGGCCGAGTTGGAGCGGGTGACGGCGGCCGAGGGCTTTCCGGAAGTCCTGCGCGCGCGGGTCGAGACCGTGGCCGGCGCCGACGCCGGGGCCGAGGTGCTCGGTGTGGGGCCGAGCCGGTTCACCCGGCTCGCGCGCTGTGGGCACATCATCCCGATCGGCTACCGGATCAACCGCTACCGCGCCGTCGTGTGGCTCTACCTGGCCGCCGAACTGCGGGCGTTCGCCGTCCGGGACGCCGGCATGTTGCGAGGGACGGCGTCCCCGGAGGATCGGGAGCTGGTCGCGGCCAAAGGTGACCTGCGCCCGCGCAAATGGCGTGAGCGGCATGTGGAGTTGCTGCTGAGACGCACCACCGACCCCTGGGAGCGGGCTGCCGTGCTCGCGTCCGTCCTCCCGACGGACGCGGTGCGGGAGGTGGTGCCCGATCCGGCCGAACGCATCGTGCTCGCGGCTTTGGCACCGTCTCCGCCCTACGGCCACCCGAGGGTCCCGGCGGCCGCCGTCGTGGCGGAGTCGCTGCTGAGGGCACGGCCGCCGGACGAGATCCGGTGGTACCGCGTCGGCCTGGACTTCGCCCTGACCGGCGCTCGGGGTCAGTCGAAGTCCACCGGGGAGAGGGGGCCGACGTAGACCCAGGCCCCCTCCTCGCGGGAGAAGCCGCTGTGCTCGTGCAGGGACCCGGTGTGCCGGCCCTCTCGGTAGTGCGCCCGGAACTCCACCGCGCCCTGCGTCTCGAACATGCCGCCGCGTTCGGTGGCGAGGATCTCCAGACGCTCCCAGCGCTGCCCGGGATCCAGTTCGAGCCGGTCCGGGCGGGTGGACGGGTGCCAGGAACGGAGCAGGTAGGCGGTGTCACCGACCGCGAAGGCGCTGAAGCGAGACCGCATCAGCAGCACCGCGGTGGGCGCCTGCCGATCACCGGAGTGGAAGCGGCCGCAGCACTCCGGGTAGGTGGCGGGCAACCCGCAGGGACAGGGGAGGACCGGGGTTGACATGGGCGTGCTCAGCTCTTCGTGGACGGGCCGGACGACCGCTTGGACGGGCCGGACGACTTCGTGGACGGGTCGGGCGACCGCGTGGACGGGTCGGGCTACTGCTACTTCTTGGGGGCGTACGGGCGGAAGAGGCCTTCCTGGACCACGGAGACCAGCAGCCTGCCCTCCAGGTCGTAGATACGACCGCGAGCCAGGCCCCGACCGCCGTGCGCGATGGGGGACTCCTGGTCGTACAGGAACCACTCGTCGGCCCGGAACGGCCGGTGGAACCACATGGCGTGGTCCAGCGAGGCCATGTCGAAGCCGCGCATGCCCCACAGGGGCTCCACCGGGATGCGCACGGCATCGAGGAGGGTCATGTCACTGGCGTAGGTGAGGGCGCAGGTGTGCACGAGCGGATCGTCGCCGAGCGGGCCGACCGCCCGCATCCACACCGCGCTGCGCGGGTCGGCGTCCTTCAGCTCCTCGGGAGTCCAGCGGAGCCGGTCCACGTAGCGGATGTCGAAAGGCTGGCGGCGGGCCATCCGCTCCAGGGCCTCGGGCAGGGCCCCCAGATGCTCGCGGATCTCCTCCGCGACCGTCGGAAGCGTGTCCGGGTGCGGGAAGTCGAGGCGAGGGGGCAGCTGGTGCTCGATGCTGCCCTCCTCCGGATGATGGAAGGAGGCGGTCAGATTGAAGATGGTCTTGCCCTGCTGGACCGCGGTGACACGACGCGTCGTGAAGGAACGCCCGTCACGCACCCGTTCCACCTGGTACACGATGGGCACCCCGGGGATGCCGGGGCGCAGGAAGTACGCGTGCAGCGAGTGGACCGGGCGGTCCGTCTCGGTCGTGCGGCCCGCGGCCACCAGTGCCTGGCCGGCGACCTGCCCGCCGAAGACGCGCTGGAGGGATTCCTGGGGGCTCGCGCCCCGGAAGATGTTGACCTCGATCTGCTCCAGATCGAGCAGATCGACCAGTCTCTCGGCGGGGTTCGTCATCAGGGGTTCTCCACTGTCGTGTCCGGCGGAATCGGCGGGCCCGGCGACGCCGGCGGCCTGCGGGGACGGATCAGAGGCCGAGCTCACCGACCGCGGTGACCCGGATGACCGCCCGGCCCTCCTCGTCGGAGGCCGCGAGGTCGACCTCGGCGCTGATGCCCCAACCATGGTCACCGGCGGGGTCGGCGAAGGCCTGGCGGACGCGCCACAGGCCGTGCTCCGCGTCCTCCTCGATCTGCAGCAGCTTCGGGCCGCGCGCGTCGGGGCCGGTGCCCAGGTCGTCGTACTCGTCCCAGTAGCCGTCCAGGGCCTCGCCCCAGGCATCGGCGTCCCAGCCGGACTCCCCGTCCAGCTCGCCGAGCACGTTGACGTGGTCCAGGGCGGCCAGCTCGACGCGACGGAACATGGCGTTGCGGACCAGGACACGGAAGGCGCGGGCGTTCGCGGTGACCGGCTTGACCTGGTCGGCCTTCTCCTGGGCCTGCTCCGCCGTCTCCACCTCGGGGTTCGCCAACTGCTCCCACTCGTCGAGCAGACTGGAGTCGACCTGGCGGACCAGCTCGCCCAGCCAGGCGATGAGGTCCTGGAGGTCCTCGGACTTGAGGTCGTCCGGGATGGTGTGGTCCAGGGCCTTGTACGCGCTCGCCAGGTAGCGCAGGACGATGCCCTCGGTACGGGCCAGCTCGTAGTAGGAGGTGAACTCCGTGAAGGTCATCGCCCGCTCGTACATGTCACGGATGATCGACTTCGGCGAGACGGGGTGGTCGCGTACCCACGGGTGGCTCTTGCTGTACACGTCGTAGGCGTGCAGGAGGAGCTCTTCGAGGGGCTTGGGATAGGTGACGTCCTGGAGCCGTTCCATCCGCTCCTCGTACTCGATCCCGTCGGCCTTCATCGCGCCCACGGCCATGCCGCGTTCCTTGTTCTGCTGGGCGGCCAGGATCTGGCGCGGGTCGTCCAGCGTGGACTCGACGACCGAGACCATGTCCAGCGCGTAGGAAGGGGACTCCGGGTCCAGCAGGTCGAAGGAGGCCAGCGCGAAGGTGGACAGCGGCTGGTTCAGCGCGAAGTCCTGCTGGAGATCGACGGTCAGCCGGATGGTACGGCCCTCGGCGTCCGGGGTGTCGAGCTTCTCCACGACACCGCCGTCCAGCAGCGAACGGTAGATCGCGATGGCCCGGCGGATGTGCCTCAGCTGCGCCTTGCGCGGCTCGTGGTTGTCCTCCAGCAGGTGCCGCATGGCCTTGAACGCGTCGCCGGGGCGGGCGATGACCGACAACAGCATGATGTTGGTGACCTTGAAGCGCGAGGTCAGCGCCTCCGGGTCGGCGGCGATCAACTTCTCGAACGTGGTGTCCGACCAGGCCACGAAGCCCTCGGGGGCCTTCTTGCGGACCACCTTGCGGCGCTTCTTCGGGTCGTCGCCCGCCTTCGCGAGGGCCTTCTCGTTCTCGATGACGTGCTCGGGCGCCTGCGCCACCACATAGCCCGCCGTGTCGAAGCCGGCCCGACCGGCGCGGCCGGCGATCTGGTGGAACTCGCGGGCGCGCAGCGTCCTGACCCGGGTGCCGTCGTACTTGGTGAGCGCGGTGAACAGCACGGTGCGGATGGGCACGTTGACGCCGACCCCGAGGGTGTCGGTACCGCAGATGACCTTCAGCAGGCCCGCCTGCGCCAGCTTCTCCACCAGGCGCCGGTACTTGGGCAGCATGCCCGCGTGGTGGACGCCGATGCCGTGGCGGACGTAGCGGGAGAGGTTCTGGCCGAACTTGGTGGTGAAACGGAAGTTGCCGATCAGCTCCGCGATCTTGTCCTTCTCCTCGCGGGTGCACATGTTGATGCTCATCAGGGACTGCGCCCGCTCGACCGCCTGGGCCTGGGTGAAGTGCACGATGTACACCGGTGCCTGCCGGGTCTCCAGCAGCTCGGTGATGGTCTCGGTGATCGGCGTGGTGACGTACTCGTACGACAGCGGGACGGGCCGGGTCGCGGAGCGGACCACCGAGGTGGGACGGCCGGTGCGCCGGGTCAGGTCCTCCTCGAACCGCTTCATGTCGCCGAGGGTCGCCGACATCAGGACGAACTGTGCCTGCGGAAGCTCCAGCAGCGGGATCTGCCAGGCCCAGCCCCGGTCCGGCTCGGCGTAGAAGTGGAACTCGTCCATGACGACCTGGCCGATGTCGGCGTACTTGCCGTCGCGCAGCGCGATGGACGCCAGCACCTCGGCGGTGCAGCAGATGACCGGGGCGTCCGAGTTCACGGAGGCGTCACCCGTCAGCATGCCGACGTTCTCGGTGCCGAAGAGCTTGCACAGGTCGAAGAACTTCTCCGACACGAGGGCCTTGATCGGCGCGGTGTAGAAGGTGACCTTGTCCTGGGCCAGCGCGGTGAAGTGCGCGCCGGCCGCCACCAGGCTCTTGCCGGAGCCGGTCGGGGTGGAGAGGACCACGTTCGCCCCGGAGACGACCTCGATCAGTGCCTCCTCCTGCGCCGGGTACAGGGTGATGCCCTGGCCCTCCGCCCACGAGGAGAAGGCCTCGAAGAGGGCATCGGGGTCGGCGTTCGGCGGGAGCTGATCAATGAGGGTCACACCCCCCATCTTGCCTGGCTTCGGACCGGATGAGGCAACCGGCGGGAGGAAAGAAGATCATCGACGGTACGCTGTGCCGTCCACACGGCCCGGACGAAACCGTCGACGGGCTCTGACCATCACAGAACCGGGGCGGGGAAACACCATGATGGGTCCGGCGCACTCACTGTCCGGCGCGGCGGCCTGGCTGGGGGTCGGTGCGGCGGCTGCGGCGGCCGGGTACCCGATGCCCTGGCCCGTCCTCGTCGTCGGCGCGCTCATCTGCGCCGGAGCGGCGCTCGCGCCCGACCTCGACCACAAGTCGGCGACGATCTCGCGCGCCTTCGGGCCCCTCTCCAAGGGCCTGTGCGAGGTGGTCGACAAGATCTCGTACGCCGTCTACAAGGCCACCCGGGCCCCGCGCGACGCCCGGCGCACCGGCGGCCACCGGACGCTGACCCACACCTGGCTCTGGGCGGTCCTGATCGGCGGCGGCTCGTCCGTCCTCGCCGTGACCGCCGATCGCTGGGGCGTCCTCGCGCTGCT
Organism: Streptomyces sp. NBC_00513; assembly: GCF_041431415.1. Lineage (GTDB taxonomy): Bacteria > Actinomycetota > Actinomycetes > Streptomycetales > Streptomycetaceae > Streptomyces. The sequence continues at coordinate 1,468,964 of NZ_CP107845.1, read as the reverse complement.
CTTCGTCCACCTGGTGCTGGCCGTCGAGGGCCTGCTGTGGCGCGCGGCCCGGATGTCCAGCGATGTCCTCGTGTGGCTCCTGGGCGCCACCAGCGCCTGGATCCTGGCCGGCGTACTCGACCAGCCGGGCAACGGCGCCGGCTGGCTGTTCACCGAACCCGGCCAGGAGTACCTCTGGCTCGGCCTGCCGATCCTGCTCGGGGCCCTGGTCCACGACATCGGGGACGCGCTGACCGTCTCCGGCTGCCCGATCCTGTGGCCGCTCCCGATCGCCGGCAAGCGTTGGTACCCGATCGGCCCGCCGAAGATGATGCGGTTCCGTGCCGGCAGCTGGGTGGAGCTGAAGGTGCTGATGCCCGTGTTCATGCTGCTCGGCGGAGTGGGCGGAGCGGCCGCGCTGGGCTTCATCTGACCTCCGCGTCCCCCCTCGACACCGGCCCGAAGCGAAGCGTCAGGCGCCCTGAATCGCTCTGTTCAGCCCGTCCCCGTACGGACAATCATGTGATCCGACGAGCCGTCGGGCACGTCCGCTCACACCAAGACCGTGGGGCACATGGGCCGGGCACGGCGATCCGTCGTGCCGAAGCGGAGCGAGCAGCGGAATCCGGGGGACGAGATGAAGCGCGACAGGAACGGCGACAGGAACGGGTACGGGACGGGTACCAGGTCGGCGTTGATGGCGGGCACGGTTCTCGCCACGCTGGCGCTGACCGGCGTGGCCGTGCCGGCCCACGCGGCGACCGGGGAGCGGGCCGACGCGGCGCGACGCTGCACGCCGGGCATCCGGGTGCTGGAGTCGCTGCCGGGTCCGGGAGAGTCACCGTTCCCCTGGTCGGCCACCACCGAGGTCAAGGGACTCGGCCCCCTCGGGATGTCCGTCGGCCGCTCGCAGAACCGGCCCGTCTACTGGCTCGGCACCTCCGTCCACCGGGTGCCACTGCCCGCCGGGTACACGTCGGGCGCGGTGGAGGCAGTCAACCGGTTCGGCGTGATGGTCGGGTGGCTTCGCGGCACGGACAAGCCCCCGGTCGCCTTCCGGTACGCGTCCGGAGCGAAGGCGGTCGCCATCCTGCCCGGCGGAGAGCGGGCGAGCGACATCAACGACAAGGGACACGTCGTCGGCGAGCGGCACAGCGACCCCTGGCACGTGGTGGGAGTGGAGTGGGTGGGCACCGCCGTCCGCCGCGAGCTGGCCCTGCCCCCGCAAATCACCGGTCTGGCCGAGATCACGGGCATCAACGACGCCGGCCGGATCGTGGGACGGGGCACCGGGGTGATGGACGCGGAGTACTGGTACGAGACCGGACTCGTGTGGGCGGCCGACAAGGCCGCACCCGCGCAGGAGCTCCAGCCGTTCCACCCGGGCGACACCTACAGCACCTACCTGCCGCAGGACATCGACGAGAAGGGCCGGATCTCCGGCATCTACGAGTTCTCTCGCCTCATCACCTCCAACGGCGTGGTCTGGAAGCCGCCCTACACGGAGGTGATCACGGTCGCGAACCTCGGTGAGCGCACCCAGGGCACCTTCGAGGACGTCAGTCCGACCACCGGCGTCAGCGTCGGCACCGCCTCGGACTCGACGATGGTCGGCCCCTTCCCGCCGGAGACCGCTCCGCCGTACCAGGCCACCCTGTGGAAGGGGACCGGCCCCACCCTCGCCCTGCCCCGTCTCGCCGCGACGGGCCACAGCGGAGCCTTCACCGTCTCCGACGACGACCGGGTCGGCGGGTACGCCGTCGACGCCAAGGACGTGATGCGCCCCGTCGTCTGGACCTGCGCGTCGCAGCAGGCCCACGCACCGGCGCCCACGCCGACACCGACACACGCAACACCGACACCAGCACCGACACACGCAACACCGACACGCGCGCCAGCGCCGAGCCCCGGGCCGGCGCGGTAGCGCCCGACCCGCCGCCCTCACGGCTCGAACCGGCCGGCCCCGAGGGCGATCGACCGGCTCACACGACGTACGCCGTGGTTCCACTGCGGAGCCACGGCGTACGCACGGTCAGCCGTGCCAGGAGCGCCACAGCGCGGCGTACGCGCCGCCGGCCGCGACCAGCTCGTCGTGCGAACCGAGCTCGCTGATCCGGCCCTCCTCGACCACCGCGATCACATCCGCGTCGTGCGCGGTGTGCAGCCGGTGGGCGATCGCGATGACCGTACGGCCGTCCAGCACCCGGGCCAGCGAACGCTCCAGATGCCGGGCGGCACGCGGGTCCAGCAGTGAGGTCGCCTCGTCCAGCACCAGGGTGTGCGGGTCCGCCAACACCAGCCGGGCCAGCGCGATCTGCTGCGCCTGCGCGGGCGTCAGCGCCGTCGCGCCGGAACCCACCTCGGTGTCCAGTCCGGACTCCATGGCCCGGGCCCAGCCGTCCGCGTCCACCGCGCCCAGCGCCGCCCAGAGTTCCGCGTCGTCCGCGCCCGTCCGTGCCAGTCGCAGGTTGTCCCGCAGCGAGCCCACGAACACGTGGTGTTCCTGGTTGACCAGCGCCACGTGCTCGCGCACCCGCTCGGCCGGCATCCGCGACAGCCGTGCCCCACCGAGGGTGACCTCCCCCGTCCGTGGTGCGTAGATGCCCGCGAGCAGCCGGCCCAGGGTGGACTTGCCGGCGCCCGAGGGGCCGACCAGCGCCATGCGGGTGCCCGGCGGCACGGCCATCGACACCCGGTGCAGGACGTCCACGCCCTCGCGGTAGCCGAAGTGGACCTCGTCCGCCCGGACGGCCCGGCCTTCCGGGGACACCGCCGAGTCACCGGCGTCCGGCTCGATCTCGCGCACGCCCACCAGCCGGGCCAGCGACACCTGCGCCACCTGCAACTCGTCGTACCAGCGCAGGATCAGGCCGATCGGATCGACCATCATCTGGGCCAGCAACGCGCCCGTCGTCAGCTGCCCGACCGACATCCAGCCCCGCAGGACGCAGTAGCCGCCGATCATCAGCACGGACCCGAGGATCGTCACGTAGGTCACGTTGATGACGGGGAAGAGGACCGTCCGCAGGAACAGCGTGTACCGCTCCCACGCCGTCCACTCCTTGATCCGGCGGTCCGACATCGTGATTCGACGCTTCCCGAGACGGTGCGCCTCGATGGTCCGGCCCGCGTCGACGGTCTCGGTGAGCGCCGCCGCGACCGCCGCGTACCCGGCCGACTCCGACCGGTACGCCGAAGGTGCCCGGCGGAAGTACCAGCGGCAGCCGATCACCAGGATCGGCAGGGCCACCAACGCCGCCAACGCCAGCGGCGGAGCGGTCACGGCCAACGCCCCGAAGAGCAGCCCCGCCCACACCACGCCGATGGCCAGCTGGGGCACGGCCTCGCGCATCGCGTTGCCGAGGCGGTCGATGTCGGTGGTGATCCGCGACAGCAGGTCACCGGTACCGGCCCGCTCCAGCACGCCCGGCGGCAGACCGACGGAGCGCACCAGGAAGTCCTCGCGCAGGTCGGCCAGCATCTCCTCGCCGAGCATCGCCCCGCGCAGCCGGACCTGCCGCACGAAGAGGGTCTGTACGACGAGCGCCCCCGCGAACAGCAGGGCCACGGTTCCCAGACGCAGCTCGCGGACCCCGGCCGCGAGATCGTCCACGACCCGGCCCAGCAGGTACGGGCCGACCATGGACGCGATCACCGCGACCGCGTTGACCGTCACCAGGACCACGAAGGCCCGTCGGTGGCGCCGGAACAGGCCGCGCACATAGTCCCGAACGGTCGCGGACGTGCCCACGGGCAGGGTCGCGGCCGTTTCGGGGGCTGCCGGATCGTAGTCCGGCGGCGCCACGCCGATCATGCGGACTCCTCGATCTCTGTGAGTGATTCTGCGACGCGCGCCAGTTCCAGGCCCGCCGCCCGCTGTTCCTCTTCGGTCTCGCGGGTGACGACGGCCCGGTAGCGCGGTTCTCCGTGCAGCAGTTCGCGGTGCGTGCCGGCCGGCAGGGCCGTGCCCTCGTGCACGAGCACCACCCGGTCGGCGCGGTCCAGCAGCAGGGGAGAGGAGGCCAGGACCACCGTGGTGCGCCCCGCGCGCAGGGCCGCGATGCCGTCCGCGATCCGTGCCTCGGTGTGCGAGTCGACCGCCGAGGTCGGCTCGTCCAACACCAGCACCTCCGGGTCGGTGACCAGGGACCGGGCCAGGGCCAGCCGCTGACGCTGACCTCCGGACAGCGAACGGCCGCGCTCGGTGATCCGCGCGTCCATGGCGTCCTCGACCCCGTCGGGCGCCGACTGGAGCAGCGCGTCCAACACGTCGGCGCACTGGGCGGCGGCCAGCGCGGCCGAGGGCGTCACCGCTCCGGACGCCGGTACGTCGAACAGCTCGCGCAGGGTCCCGGACAGCAGCACCGGATCCTTGTCCTGTACGAGGACCAGCGTGCGGGCGGTGTCCAGCGCGAGTTCGTCCAACGCGACCCCGCCCAACAGCACCGGCGGCCCCTCGGCGGCGGCGTCCATAGGATGGCCGCCGAGCCGTTCCGCGAGCCGACCCGCGAGGTCCGGATCGCCGCACACGACGGCGGTGAACTGCCCGGCCGGGACCAACAGCCCCGTCTCCGGGTCGTACAGCTCCCCGCCCGGGGCCGGGGCCTCGGGGGCGGTCCGCGCCTCGGGCTCGTCCGCGTCGGTCCGGGTCAGCTTCAGCACCCGGGCCGCCCGCTTGGCGGAGGGACGCGAGAACGAGTACGCCATGGCGATCTCCTCCACGCTCCGCAGGGGGTAGAGGAGCAGGGACACCGCGCTGAAGACCGCGACGAGTTCGCCGACGTCGAGCCGACCGTCCAGGACCAGCGAGGAGCCGTACCAGACCACGATGATCATCAGCAGGCCCGGCAGGAACACCTGGATCGACGAGATCACCGCCCACATCCGGGCACTGCGCACGGCGGCCTCCCGCACCTCCTGGGAGGCGGCGCGGTAGCGGCCGAGGAAGAGCTCCTCGCCGCCGATCCCGCGCAGGACCCGCAGGCCCGCCACGGTGTCGGAGGCCAGCTCGGTCGCCTTGCCCGCCTTCTCGCGCTGGATGTCGGCGCGCCGGGTGGCCCGGGGGAGCAGCGGAAGGGAGGAGAGCGCCAGCAGCGGCATGCCCACGGCCACGACCACGCCGAGGGACGGCGCGTACCAGACCAGGCCGACGCAGACGAGCACGATCGCCACGGCCGCCGCGAGGAAGCGCGAGACCGCCTCGACGAACCAACCGATCTTCTCCACGTCGCCGGTGGACACCGCGACGACCTCGCCGGCCGCCACCCGCCGGGTCAGGGCGGAGCCCAACTCCGCGGTCTTGCGCGCGAGGAGCTGCTGCACGCGGGCGGCAGCGGTGATCCAGTTGGTGACGGCCGTCCGGTGCAGCATGGCGTCGCCGAGCGAGATCGCGACGCCGAGCACCGCGATCAACGCCCCGACGAGCAGCAGTCGTCGGCCGTCGCGGTCCACGACCGCCTCGACGCCGAATCCCACCGCGAAGGGCAGCCCGGCGATGCCGATGTGGTGCAACAGCCCCCAGCACAGGCTTTTGGCCTGTCCGCCGAGTTGGTTGCGCCCCAGCCACACGAGGAAGCGAGGGCCGGAGCGAGCGTCGGGTACCCCTGGGTCCGGATACGGAAGATCGCTGATCTGCATGACGCCCCATGACTGGTCGAGTGGTTCAAACCACACAAGGTTCGTCTTCCGGACTGCCCCGGGGCAATCCATTTTCCGTCGCCGACGGAGCGCGGCGCCGCGCTCCGCGGACCCGGCGCGGGGAGTCAGGCCTGGTCGCGGGTGGGGATCAGGGGCGCGTGGCGCGCTCCAGTTCGAGCAGGGCCGAGTGATAGGAGCGGCCGGTGGCCTGATCCATCCCCACCTCGCACATCCGGTTCGCCGACAGGTGGGCGTCGAAGGCGCGCGCCGTCACCTCCGCCGCCTCGCGGGCCGTGGCCGACGCGGTCAGCTCCGGGTGCAGCATGCCCCGGTCGCCCGCGAAGGCGCAGCAGCCCGCGTCGTCCGGGACCACCACCTCCTCGGCGCACGCCTCGGCGACCGCCCTGAGCGCGCCCGTGTCACCCAGATGCTCCATGGAGCAGGTCGGATGCAACACCGCCGAGCCGATGGTGCGCCGGATCTCCAGTCGCGGCAGCAGTTCCTCGGCCGCCCAGACGACGGAGTCGACGACACGCAGCTCCGCGTGCAGGGCCCGGTTGTCGTCCGTCAGGTAGGGGACCACCTCGTGCGCGATGCCCAGGGTGCAGGAGGAGGCGTCGACCACCAGCGGCAGCCGTCCGCCCGCGGTCCAGCCCCAGGCGGACTCCACCATCCGGTTGGCCATCACCCGGCTGCCGGCGTCGTGGCCCTTGGAGTGCCAGATCGTCGCGCAGCAGGTGCCGTACACGTCGCGGGGGATCCACACCGGCAGTCCGGCCCGCTCCGAGAGGGCCACCACGGCCTCCGGCAGGGAGGGTCCGGGCTCGCCCTCGGGGCCGCCGAAGATCCGGTTGACGCAGGCCGGGTAGTACACCGCGACGGCCCCCACCCGCCGGGTGTCGGGCAGCACGCGGGCCGCGGCGCCGGGGATCCGCGGCAGCCACTGCGGCACCAGATCGGGGCTCACGGCCTTGCGCGCGACGCCCGTCACGGCCCGCAGGAACCGGGCGCCGCCCCGCTGCGAGACCGTGTCGGCGGCGGCCACGGCCAGCCGGGCGGCCGACTCGACCGTGCGGAAGTGCCGGGCGGCCAACTCGGCGACCCGCTCCTCGCGCGGACCGTGCCGTCGGTGGCGGAAGTCCTTCATCAGGGCGCCGGTGTCGATGCCGACGGGGCAGGCGAGCTTGCAGGTGGAATCACCCGCGCAGGTGTCGACGGCGTCGTAGCCGTAGGCGTCGAGCAGCCCTTCGAGGACGGGGGAGCCGGGAGGCTGGCGCATCATCTCGCGGCGCAGCACGATCCGTTGCCGCGGCGTGGTCGTGACGTCCTCGCTGGGACAGGTCGGTTCGCAGAAGCCGCACTCGATGCACGGGTCGGCGACCGCCTCCACCCGCGGAATGGTCTTCAGCCCGCGCAGGTGGGCCCGGGGGTCACGGTCGAGGAGGACGCGCGGGGCCAGCACCAGGTCGGGGTCGATGATCCGCTTGGTGCGCCACATCAGTTCGGTGGCCTCGGGGCCCCACTCCAGCTCCAGGAAGGGGGCCATGTTGCGGCCGGTGGAGTGCTCGGCCTTCAGCGAGCCGTCGAAGCGCTCCACGGTGAGCCGGCAGAACGCGTCCATGAAGGCCGCGTACCGTGCCACGTCCGCCGGGAGGCCCGCGTCGAACGCGAGCAGGAAGTGCAGGTTGCCGTGCGCGGCGTGGCCGGCCACGGCGGCGTCGAAGCCGTGTTCGGCCTGGAGGGCGAGGAGGTCCTCGCAGGCCTCGGCGAGCCGGCCCGGCGGGACGGCGAAGTCCTCGGTGATCAGGGTGGTCCCGGGCGCGCGGGCTCCGCCGACGGCGGTGACGAAGGCCTTGCGGGCCTTCCAGTACCCGGAGATGGTGCCCGGGTCACGGGTGAAGGCGTTCGTCACCGAGGCGACCGGGGCGACCAGCTCCAACCGTGCGAGCACTTCGGCCGCGCGCCGCTCGCAGTCGGCCCGGCCCGCCTCGTCCGGGGCGCGGAACTCCACCAGCAGCGCGGTGGTGTCCCTCGGGAGGTCGGCCCAGTCCGCGGGCACCCCCGCGACACTGACCGAGGCCCGCAGGGTGTTGCCGTCCATCACCTCGACGGCGATGGCCCCGGCCTCGTTGAAGAGCGGCACGGCGGCGGCCGCGGCGGGCAGGGACGGGAAGAACAGCAGGGCGCTCGTCAGCTCGCGGTCCAGGGGGAGCGTGTCGAAGACGACCTCCGAGATGAAGCCGAGGGTGCCCTCGGACCCCACCATCAGGCCGCCCAGGATCTCGACGGGGGTGTTGCCGTCGAGGTAGGCGTCGAGCCGGTAGCCGGTGGTGTTCTTGATCTCGTGCTTGGCGCGGATCCGGGCGGCCAGTCCCGGGTTCGCCTCGATCTCCCGCTTGATGTCCATCAGCCCGCGGCACAGGCTCGGTTCGGCGCGCGCCAGTTCCTCGTCGGCGAGCGGGTCGGCGGTGTCCACGACGGTGCCGGTGGGCAGTACCAGGGTCAGGGACGACAGCGTGCGGTACGAGTTCCTCGTGGTTCCCGCCGTCATGCCGGACGCGTTGTTCGCCACCACCCCGCCCAGGGTGCACGCGATGGCGCTCGCCGGGTCGGGGCCCAGGATCCGGCCGTGGCGGGCGAGTGCGGCATTGGCGCGCAGCACGGTGGTGCCGGGTCGGATCCGTGCCCGTAGACCGCCGTCGAGCACCTCGACGCCCGACCAGTGGCGGCGCACGTCGACCAGGATGTCCTCACCCTGGGCCTGACCGTTGAGCGAGGTCCCGGCGGCGCGGAAGACCACCTCGCGCTGCTTGCCGTGAGCGTACGAGAGCACGGCGGAGACGTCGTCGATGTCCTCGGCGACCACCACGACCCGGGGCACGAACCGGTACGGCGACGCGTCCGAGGCGTACCGGACCAGGTCGGAGACCTTCCACAGCACCTTCTCGGCGCCGAGCAGCTCCGACAGGTCGGCGCGCAGCGCCTCCGGCGTGCCGCCCGCCCGCTCATCCGACACCCGATCGGGCGAAGGGGCGCCGACGTCGCGCGGCCGCAGGGCGCCGGGCCTCGGTTCCAGCAGCGGCATGGCGGCGACCCCTCGACTCGGCGGCGATCTCAGCAGGTGGGCTCCGCCGGGGCGTCCGCCAGAGCGTTCAACAGGCCACCGAGCACCCTGCGCTGTTCGGCGGTCAATGGAGCCAGGATCTCCTCTGCCGCGTCGGTTCGCGCGTTGCGCAGCCGGCGCAGCGTGGCGCGGCCGGCGTCGGTCAGCTCGATCCGGATCACCCGACGGTTCGCCGGGTCCGGCGCGCGACGTACGCACTCGGCCGCCTCCAGCCCGTCGACCAGCGTGGTGACGGCACGGGGAACCACCTCCAGGCGCGCCGCGAGATCCGCCATGCGGGGCGGTTCCGCGCCGTCGTAATGCGAGACCAGCCGCAGCAGCCTTGACTGGGCGGGAGTGATCCCGAGGGGTTCGAGATGGCGCTTTTGGATGCGGTGCAGTCGGCGGGTCAGGCGGAGCAGTTGCTCGGCGAGTACCCCGTCCGTGCTGTCCGTGCTGTCGGCTTCGGGAGCGGTGCTCATGCTGCGGTCCTCATAATGGCAAGAGTATAGGGACCAGATTCATTGTGAGTATAGGTAACAATGAGCTATGCTCATGCGAGTCTCGTCAGAAGGAGGCCCATGCGCCCCAAAGAGCCCGAGTGGTCCCCGTCGAAAGAAGCCCTCGACCCCAACCGACCCGCACCGGCGGACCAGCCTCGTGAGCTGCGCCGCATCGTTTCCCTCTTCCGGCCCTACCGCGGTCGGCTCGCCGTCGTCGGCGCGCTCGTCGGCGCCTCCTCCCTCGTCGGCGTCGCCTCGCCGTTCCTGCTGAGGGAGATCCTGGACGTCGCGATCCCCCAGGGGCGGACCGGACTGCTGAGCCTGCTGGCGCTCGGCATGATCCTCACCGCGGTCGTCACCAGCGTCTTCGGCGTGCTCCAGACCCTCATATCCACCACCGTCGGCCAGCGCGTCATGCACGACCTGCGCACCGCCGTGTACGCCCAGCTCCAGCGGATGCCGTTGGCCTTCTTCACCCGCACCCGCACCGGCGAGGTGCAGTCCCGCATCGCCAACGACATCGGCGGCATGCAGGCCACCGTCACCTCCACCGCCACCTCCCTCGTCTCGAACCTGACGGCCGTGATCGCCTCGGTCGTGGCCATGCTCGCGCTGGACTGGCGCCTGACGCTCGTCTCGCTCCTGCTGCTCCCCGTCTTCGTGTGGATCAGTCGGCGGGTGGGCCGCGAGCGCAAGCGGATCACGACGCAGCGGCAGAAGCAGATGGCCTCCATGGCGGCGACGGTCACGGAGTCGCTCTCGGTCAGCGGCATCCTGCTCGGCCGGACCATGGGGCGCGCCGACTCGTTGACGCGTTCCTTCTCGGAGGAGTCCGAGAAGCTCGTCGGCCTCGAAGTGCGCTCCAGCATGGCCGGGCGCTGGCGGATGTCCACCATCGGCATCGTCATGGCCGCCATGCCCGCGCTCATCTACTGGGCGGCGGGCATCGCCCTGCAGACCGGCTCCCCCTCGCTGTCCGTCGGTACCCTCGTCGCCTTCGTCACCCTCCAGCAGGGCCTGTTCCGGCCCGCCGTGAGCCTCCTGTCGACCGGCGTGCAGATCCAGACCTCGCTCGCGCTGTTCGCCCGGATCTTCGAGTACCTCGACCTGCCGGTGGACATCACCGAGCGCCCGGACCCCGTACGGCTGGAGCGCGCCAAGGGCGAGGTTCGGCTGGAGGACGTGCACTTCGCGTACGAGACCAAGAACGGCCCCACCCTGTCGGCGATCGACATCACCGTGCCGGCGGGCGGCTCCCTCGCGGTGGTCGGCCCGACCGGTTCCGGCAAGAGCACCCTGAGCTATCTGGTGCCCCGGCTCTACGACGTGACCGGCGGGCGGGTGGTCCTCGACGGAGTGGACGTGCGCGACCTGGACTTCGACTCGCTGGCCCGGTCCATAGGCGTGGTCTCCCAGGAGACCTACCTCTTCCACGCCTCGGTCGCCGACAACCTGCGCTTCGCCAAGCCCGACGCCACCGACGAGGAGATCGTCGAGGCGGCCCGCGCGGCCCAGATCCACGAACACATCGATTCGCTGCCCGACGGATACGACACCCTCGTCGGCGAACGCGGCTACCGCTTCTCGGGCGGCGAGAAGCAGCGCCTGGCCATCGCCCGCACGATCCTGCGCGACCCGCCGGTGCTGATCCTCGACGAGGCCACCAGCGCGCTCGACACCCGTACGGAGCATGCGGTGCAGCGGGCCATCGACAACCTCTCCGCGGGCCGCACCACCATCACCATCGCCCATCGCCTCTCCACCGTTCGCGACGCCGACCAGATCGTCGTACTGGACGCCGGTCGAATAGCCGAGCGGGGAACGCACGAGGAACTCCTGAAGGCCGACGGCCGGTACGCCGCGCTCGTCCGGCGAGACCGGGACGCCGCCGTGCTGCCGGAGGGTGCCGTGAACGAGAAGGCCGTGAACGACACGGTCAAGGGTGAGACGGTCAAGGCGGCCAAGGGTGAGACGTTCGGCGACGCCGTACCGACCCCGGTAAACGTGTGACCATATGACCGGAAGGTGGGTGAGATGACGGAAATGCGGCAGTTCGCGGGTTAACGTGCCCGCATGCGTCATGAAGATCTGCCGCCACAGCGCCACCCCCGGCTCACCCGCCGGGGCAGGCTGGCGCTCCTCTTCGGCACGTTGCTCGGGCTCGGGGCCGCAGTCCTGATTCCGCTGCTGCCGGGCGAGAAAGTGCCGGAGAAACCACGCCAGTTGCTGATTCCCGAAGGCCGGCGGGCCCCGCAGGTCTACGCCGCCGTGGACAGCGCGCTCAAACTTCCCGCCGGATCCACGAAGTCGGCGGTCGCGACGGCCGGCCTGGCCCTCCCCCCGGAGGCCAAGGGCAACCCGGAGGGCTATCTCTTCCCGGCGACGTACCCGGTGACCTCGAAGTCCACCCCGGCGTCGGTGCTCGCGTACATGGTGCGGACGGCGAACGGAAAGCTGGCCACCAAGGCCGTCGCGGACGGTGCCAAGGCCCACGGAATGACCCCGTACCAGACGGCCACCCTCGCCAGCATCATCGAGGCGGAGGCCGACACCCGTGCGGACATGGGCAAGGTGGCACGGGTGGTCCACAACCGGTTGGCGAAGTCGATGCCGCTCCAGATGGACTCCACCATCAACTACGCGCTGAACCGCAACACGGTGGACACCAAACTGAGCGAGACGAAGATCGACAGTCCCTTCAACACGTACGAACGTCAGGGCCTGCCGCCCACGCCGATCGACAGCCCCGGACTGGAGGCGATGGCGGCGGCCGTCGCCCCGACTCCCGGGGACTGGCTGTTCTTCGTCACGGTCAAGCCGGGGGACACGCGCTTCTCGGCGACGTACGAGGAACACAAGAAGCACGTCGCGGACTTCAACCGGCTGCGCGCGCAGGCGGGGGCCACCCGCGCCGAGGCAGGACCTCCCGGCCGCGAGGAGCCCTGATCCCCGGACGCCGCGTCGATCCCGCGCCCGGACGTCCTTCCCGACGGCGGGGAATAGGGGGCTCTGCCAGGCCCCGGGCGCTGTCCGGGCCTTCTTGAGCCGTGGGAGGATGCCTCCCATGACGTGTATCCGAAGGGGTTGTGCCGCGTAGATCACCGGCTTCGCTTCGGCCGCGGGCACGGGGCCGGGGGAGCCGCTGGGTGCGGTATCGCGATGTCCCGGGCCTGTCCGGTGCGGCGAACGCCGCCGTTCGCGTGCTCGAACGGGATCGATTGTCTCCGGGCATCGTGGCAGTCGCGCTGAGCGTGTGGTCCGTGCGCGTCCTCGGCACCGGACGCCGGTGGAGGCCGTGGGAGGCCGAGTTCACTTGCCCGTGCTGTGGCGAGGGGTGGGCCCGGGACACGCTGCACGAGGCACTGGTCATGCTGCCGCCGAAGGCCGCCCGCGAACTCCGGTCGCGGGTCGACGACTTGGACGCGGTGCTAGTCGTGCGCACGCACCACGAGTCCGCGACCGACCCGGAGTTGGCGTGGTGGCACCGGAGGTGCTGACCGGTTCATCGCCGCTGACAGGGGCACGGTGGCCGGCGAGGGCCGATCAGGCGCGGCCCGCTTCGGCGGTTTCGCGGGTGAGGAGGCGGCGGATCTCGCGGACCGCCGCGCCGCCGGCCCGGTTCGCCCCGATGGTCGACGCCGACGGCCCGTAGCCGACGAGGTGGATCCGTTCGTCACGGACCGCCCTGGTGCCCTCGACGCGGATCCCGCCACCCGGCTCGCGCAGGTGCAGGGGCGCCAGGTGGTCGACGGCGGCCCGGAAGCCGGTCGCCCAGAGGATCACGTCGGCGTTCACGTGTCGCCCGTCCGCCCACGTCGCTCCGGTCGGGGTGATCAGGTCGAACATGGGGCGGCGGTCCAGGACCCCGGAGTCGAGCCCCGCCCGGACGGCGTCGGTCAGTGCCAGGCCCGTCACGCTGACCACGCTCTGCGGCGGCAGGCCCCGCCTGACCCGGTCCTCCACCAGCGCCACCGCCGCCCGACCGGCGGACTCGCCGAAGTCGCGGTCGCGGAACACGGGTGGCCGGCGGGTCACCCATGTGGTCTCCGCCGCCACCTCGGACACCTCCAGGAGGTGTTGTACCGCCGAGGTGCCACCGCCCACGACGATGACCCGGGCCCCCGCGAACTCCCGCGGCCCCGGGTAGTTCGCGGTGTGCAGCTGACGGCCCCGGAAGGTTTCCTGGCCCGGGTAGCGGGGCCAGAACGGCCGGTCCCAGGTGCCGGTGGCGTTGATCAGGGCCCGGGGCGCCCAACTGCCCGCCTCGGATTCCACCAGCAGTCGCCCGGCGGATCCCTCGCGTACGGCGGTCACGTCCACGGGCCGGCGTACGCGTATCCCGAAGCGCTCCTCGTACGCGGCGAAGTACTCCCCGATGACCTCGGAGGACGGCCGCAGCGGGTCCGCGTCCGTGAGCTCCATGCCGGGCAGTGCGTGCATGCCGTGCACCTTGCCGTAGGTGAGGGACGGCCAGCGGAACTGCCAGGCTCCCCCCGGCCGCGGCGCATGGTCCAGGACCACGTGGTCGATGCCCGCCCGGGCCAGGTGGTGAGCGCCGGACAGGCCCGCCTGCCCGGCGCCGACGACCACCACGTCGACCGCCGCCGCTTCCCGCTCCCTGAGTTCGTTCACGCTTCCACCAACCCGTGGGGGCCCGGGGATCTTCCCGACCCGATGCGGACGGGCCGACCGGGGTACGGCGCCGGGGTGGGTCGCCGGGTCCTCGTCCCTCGGCGCCGGGTCAGGGGGCGAGCAGCCCGCGGGCCGCGAGTTCCGGGGTCACGCCCTCCCCGAACCAGTACGCCTCCTCCAGGTGGGGATAGCCCGACAGGACGAAGTGTTCGATCCCGAGCGCGTGGTACTCCTCGATCCGGTCCGCCACGTCGCCGTGGCTGCCGACCAGGGCGGTACCGGCGCCGCCCCGGACCAGACCCACGCCCGCCCACAGGTTCGGCGCGATCTCCAGCTTGTCGCGCGAGCCGCCGTGCAGGGCGAGCATGCGCTGCTGGCCCACCGACTCGCTCGCGCCGAGCAGTGACTGCGCCGTCGCTATGGACGCGTCGTCCAGGTCGTCCAGCAACCGGTCCGCCGCACCCCAGGCCTCCTTGGCGGAGTCCCTGGAGATGGTGTGCAGCCGGATGCCGAACCGGACCGTACGTCCCCGCTCCTCGGCCAGCGAGCGGATCCAGTCGATCTTCTCCTTCACCTGTTGTGGGGGCTCGCCCCAGGTCAGGTACACGTCCGCGTGCTCGGCGGCGACCGGCCCGGCCGCCGCAGAGGAACCGCCGAAGAAGATCTCCGGCAGCGGGTCGGGCGGCACCGCCGTCAGTCCGCCGTCGATCCGGTAGTGCTCGCCCCGGAAGTCGTACGGCTGCCCGCCCCAGACCCCCCGGACGACCGACAGGAACTCGGCGGTCCGCTCGTACCGCCGATCGTGGTCCAGGTGGTCACCGAAGCGCCGCTGCTCCGCGGAGTCCCCACCCGTCACCACGTTGAGCAGCAGCCGACCCCGGGTGATCCGCTGGTAGGTCGCGGCCATCTGCGCGGCGAGCGTCGGCGAGATCACCCCGGGCCGGAAGGCCACCAGGAACTTCAGTCGCTCGGTGTGCTGCGCGAGCGCCACCGTGGTCAACCAGGCGTCCTCGCACCAGGTACCGGTCGGGGTCAGGACCGCTTCGAAGCCGAGGCGTTCGGCGGCCTTGGCGATCTGCGCCAGGTACTCGATGTCGGGCTCGCGCACTCCGGCGGCGGCGCGGTTCTGTGCGTAGGCGTGCCGATCGACCAGGGTGCGGCCGTCGCCGCCCGTCGGCAGGAACCAGTGCAACCGGACGGTCATCAGGAGTCCTTCCCGTAGCTGCGGGCGGGGGTGGTGGAGGGCGGCAGGTCGCGGTTGAAACGGGTGTCCACGAAGTCCTTGAAGACGACCTTGCCGGGGATCAGTTTCAGTTCGGCGAAGGTGTCGGCGATCTTCTGCTCGGACGCGACCGCCGCGTCGTCGACGGCGACGGTGACCCGGGTGCCGGTGCTGCGCTTGACGGCGTCGAAGGCGACCTCGTAGGGCAGCCCGGTCTCCTTCGACCAGACCTTCGCCCACTCCTCCGGGTGCTTGAACACCCAGTCCTGGGCGCGCTGGAGCCGCTGGAGGTAGTCCGCCACCGCCTTGCTCTTCGCCCCGTCGGCGAGGGCGGCGGGCGCCGCGACCTGGAAGCCGAGCCCGTTGACGATCCCCTCGCCGCTGGTGAGGATGCGGGCACCGGAGCGCAGAACCTGGGAGGTGTACGGGTCCCACACCGCCCAGGCGTCGACTTTGCCGCTGTTGAAGGCGGCGAGCGCGTCGGCCGGCTGGAGCAGGGTGATCCGTACGTCGGAGGGGGTCAGTCCGGCCTGTTGGAGGCTCGCGATCAACTGGAAGTGCGCCGAACTGCCCTGCGCCACCGCGATCTTCCTGCCCCGTAGTTCGGCGGGGGAGCGCAGGGACGAGTCCTTCGGAACGAGGATCGCCTCACCCTTGGAGGAGCCGTGCGTGGCGCCCACCACGCTGATCTTCGACTTGGCCGCCGCGGCGAAGACGGGTGGCGTGTTGCCCACGCCGCCGATGTCCACGGCCTTGGCGTTGACGGCCTCCAGCAGCGGCGGACCGGAGGTGAAGGTGGACCACTTGATCTGGTAGTCGAGGTTCTCCAACTCGCCGGCGGCCCGCAGCAGCGACTCCGAGCCGCCCTTCTGGTCGCCGACGTTCAGCGTGACCTTGGCCCCGCTCCCGGGGCCGTCCTCGGACGTCGCCCCCGTGTCGGCGGCGGAACTGCCACCGCAGGCGGAGAGGACCAGCGACAGCGGAATCAGCGAGGCCAGCAGGGGAAGGGAGTGACGTCGTCTCATGGTTGCTTCTCTTCGATCTCTCGTACGTGAGGGCGGGGGAGTGGACGTGCGGAGCGGTGCGGAGGGGGAGTCAGACGACGCCGAGTTCGGCGAGCAGGCGTGCGCGCAACTCCGCGAAACCGGGGTCGCCCACCGCGCGCGGGCGGTCGAGCGGCACCTGGGTGTCGTAGGCGATGCGGCCCTCGTCCATCACCAGGACGCGGTCGGCCAGCAGTACCGCCTCGTCCACGTCGTGGGTGACCAGCAGCACGGCGCAGCCGCGCCGCTGCCACAACTCGGCGACCAGTTGCTGGGCCTTCAGGCGTGTCAGTGCGTCCAGGGCCCCGAACGGCTCGTCGAGCAGCAGCAGATCGGGTTCGCGGACCAACGCCCTGGCGAGGGAGGCCCGTTGGGCCTCGCCGCCCGAGAGGGTCTTGGGCCAGGCGTCGGTACGGTGCTCCAGCCCGACTTCGGCCAACGCCCGCTCGGCTCGGGCCCGTTCGGGGCGGCCGGGCAGTCCGAGCAGGACATTGCGCCAGACCCGCTTCCACGGCATCAGCCGGGGCGCCTGGAAGGCCACGGCGCGTCGCCGCGGGACCAGGACCCGACCCTCGATCTCCCGGTCCAGGCCGGCGAGGATGCGCAGCAGGGTGGACTTGCCGCACCCGCTGCGGCCCAAGAGCACGGTGAACTCCCCGGCGCGCAGGGTCAGATCGAGGCCGCCGATGACGGCCCGCCCGTCGAAGGAGCGGGTCAGGCCCTCGACCCGGACCGCCGCGGTGTCGGTCGCGTCGAGCGTGTCGGTGGTGGTCGCTGGCCCGTGAAGGTCGGTCGCCATTGCAGCAGCAGCCTTTCGAGAGCGCGGACGAGGAGGTCGGCGGTGAGGCCGAGGAAGGCGTACACGACGAGGCAGACGACGATCACGTCCGTGCGGAAGAACTCGCGGGCCTGGTTCATCAGGAACCCGATGCCGGCGTCGGCGTTGATGGACTCCCCGAACACCAGGGCCAGCCAGGCGGTGGCGAGGGAGTACCGCAGCCCCGTCATGAAGCCGGGCAGCGCCCCCGGCAGCACCACGTGTCGTACGAGCCCCCAGCGGCCGAGCCCGAGCGCCCCGCCCGCCTCGATGAGTTGCTCGTCCACGCCGCGGATGCCGGCGTACACGTTCAGGTAGAGGTGGAAGGCCGTGCCGAGGGCGATCAGCGCCACCTTCGGGGCCTCCCCGATGCCCATCCAGATGATGAACAGCGGGATGAGGCCGACCCAGGGCACCGTACGCAGCATCTGCACGCTCGCGTCGATCAGATCCTCACCGAGGCGGGAGAGGCCGGAGAGCAGCGCGAGCAGGGTGCCGATCGTTCCGCCGATCACCAGGCCGATCGCGACCCGCTGGAGGGACACCCCCATCGCGGTCGGCAGGGTCCCGTCCGCGATCAGGTCCGATCCGGCGGCCGCGATGGTGGATGGCGGAGCCAGGGTGTCCGCGGGCAGTACGCCGAGGCTGCTCGCGAGCTGCCACGCGGCGAGCAGGAGCAGCGGGCCGACGGTCCGGCGCAGCCAGCGGGGCACCGATCGGCGCCGCGCGGACGTGGGGACGACCGCCACGAGGGCGGGGGAGGGCCGCCCCTCGGATCGCGTCGGCTGATCTTTCCTGGAATCACGCGATATGTCCGGCGGCGCATGGCTGATGCTCATGGGGGCTCCACGGAAGGGGAGAGGCGGGGGAGCGCGCGTCGACACGGACCCCCGAGCCGGTGCGGCAGGGCGGGTCACCCGGGCGGCGGGACTGCGCCGGCCGGCAGGGTCAGGGCACGCGAAGGCAGAGCGCGGAGCGCTCGTGACGTGAAGGGAGAGGAGGCGTCAGTGGCCGCGGCGACACGCGGCTGAGGCCACCCGCAGCAGGTCGATGTGACCGCGCGTGGTGAGCAGGACTGAACGCAACATGCGGCGAAACCTAGCCGGCGGGCCGGGTTCCGGTCAATGGCGTCTCGCGCACTGGACCGGTCGTCTCCATGGGCGGGATGCCGGTCGGCCCGTCGACATCGGTTCGGCCCGACCGTCGCGCAGGGCGCTCGGCCCACGACGAGGAGCGCGAACTCCTTGGTCTCGGCTGGAGTTCGCGCTTCCGAGGGGTGCCCGGGCCGGTGGAACGGGCGACAGGATCAGGCGGATGCCTCGATCCAGGACGCGAGTTGCTCGGGGGTGGTGTTCGGATCGGCGACCAGGGTCGCCAGTTCGTCCTCCCGGAAGGTGGCGGTGGTGACCGCCGGGCAGCGGTGGCAGGCGTCCACGCCCGTCTGCTGCCACCACTGGCACCGGGAGCGAAGGTGGCACCGCGGGACGGCGCGGGAGTCCGCCGAGGGCGGCAGCGCCAGGACCCGCTCGACCAGGGCGCAGTCCGCGCCGCGTCGATTGACGCAGTTCGAGACGCAGTGCGAGGCGAAACGGAGTACCCGCGTCGGTTCGATTCCCTCGGGGATCGAACCGAGCACCTCCGACGCCGGAACCGGGTCCGCGAGGTAGGTCACCCGCCCTTCCGTCGCCGAGCGGACGCCGAGGACGACGGACTCGGGTGCCCGGGCCTCACCGCTCGGACACCACGTGGACGGCGTCGCCGCCGGCGCGTCCGCTTCCGGCGCGGCCCCTGTCTGGTCGGATCCCACGGTGCTCACCCGCCCCGTCAGCCGTCGATCGCGTCGTTCGATTCCACTGCCTCGCGGCCGACGGGCCCGCCGAGAGTGCCCTGGAGTCCGAGGGCCTGCTCCTCGGCGACGGCCTGCGCGAGGCTCTCGTGCAGGCCGCTCACGGAGGTGATGCGTTCCGTCGGGGCGGGCGCCGCGTTGGCCGCGCCGACCGCCGTGATCGCGATGCCCGCGGCCAGCACGATCGCGGCGCCGCCGGCCGCCAGCTTCTTGTTCGTCTTCATGGGCCTCTCCCGGTGTGGGGCGGCGGAGGTTCCACCGCTGTCCTGTACCGGCACGACCGTAGGAGGGCGCGCCGCCCCGAAGAGGCAGTTCCCAGGGGCAGTTGGAGCGGGTGCGGGAGGAAGCGGGAGGCCGCGGCCCCTCACCTCGCGGATCCCGTCGGCGTCGCCCCGGCCGCCGTTCGCCCGCCCCGGCCCGCCCCGCCCCGGCCCGCCCCGGCGATCAGGCGGCCCGGTGTTCGCCCAGCCACTCGTAGGCGGTGTCGGCGCTGAACTCGCTCCGGCCGCCGCGGAAGAGCAGCCCGGCCGTCGTGAAGGCCGGGTCCCCGGCGGCGATCGGGATGTAGGGCACGGCCAGGCACTCCATGCCGGCGGCGTGCGCGGCCCGCACGCCCGGCGCCGCGTCCTCGACGACCACGCAGTCGGCCGGTTCGGCCCCGAGCCGGCGGGCCGCCTCCAGGAACACGTCCGGGGCGGGCTTGCCCTGCGGCACCTCCTCGGCGGACACCACCGTCGTCAGCAGCGCGTCCAGCCCGGTCCCGGCCAGCACCGTGTCGATGGCCTCCCGCGAGGAACCGGAGGCGACCGCCATCGGGACGCCCTCGCAGTGCAGCCGCTCCACGAACTTGCGCATCTCGGGGAAGACCTCGGTTCGGGTGCGGGCCAGCTCCAGATAGGCGGCGTTCTGTTCCGCGAGGAGCTGTTCCACCGGGGCCCGCAGCGCGTGACGCTCCTTGAGGATCTCCAGCGTCTCCATCGTGCCGATGCCGATGAAGCGCGCGTGCTGTTCCCAGGTGAAGTCGGGGATCCCGTGGTGTGCCAGGGTGCGGCGTCCGGACTCGTAGTAGTTCGGCTCGCTGTCCACGAGAGTGCCGTCGAGATCGAATATGACGGAGATCATCCGCTGTGCCCGTCCTGCCGGTCGTGTACGTTTCCCGTCCATATTGTCAGGGTTTGCGAGCGGCTCGTCCCACGGCCTCCACCAGCGGCAACACTCGGTGCGCGACCCGCTCACGCAGCGCGACCTCCGTCCGGGTGCGGACCACGCCCGGCAGCCTGATCAGGCGCTGGATGACGTCCTCCAGATGCGCGTTGTCCCGGGCCGCGACCCGGGTCAGCAGATCGCCTCCCCCGGTGATGGAGAAGGCCTCGATGATCTCCGGTACCGCCGACAGGGCGTCCCCGACCTCGTCCAGATGCCCCTGCGTGACCTCGATGTGCACGAAGGCCAGCACCGGGTGACCGAGCGCGGCGGGCGACAGCACGGGGCCGGTGCCCGTGATCACCCCGGTGCGCTCCAGGCGGTCCAGCCGGGCCTGCAGGGTGCCGCGCGCCACGCCGAGGAGCCGGGCGTACTCCCGGACGCTGGTGCGCGGCTGCTCGATCAGCAGGCGCAGGATTCGGGTGTCGAGCTCGTCCACCGCCATGCCGTGAGGGTATCCGCCCGCGACGTCCCACGGGCTCGGACACTTCACCCGGTACGGCGGGGCGGCCGCGGCAGGAAGCCGCTGGTCCGGGCCCGATAGGCGGCGTACCCCGGACGGTCCGCCATATGGCGTTCCAGGAGGCGTTTGCCGCTGCCCGCGATCAGCAGATACGACATGACGAGCGGGCCGATCACCGACACGGCGAACGCCGGCCAGGTCCCCCACGCGGTCAGCGACAGGCCCCACCACACACAGAAGTCGCCGAAGTAGTTCGGGTGCCGGGTCCACGACCACAGGCCCCGGTCCATGATCCGGCCCCGGTTCGCCGGATCCGCCTTGAACCGGGCCAGCTGATGGTCGCCGACCGCCTCGAAGGTGATCCCGCACAGCCACAGCGCGGTGCCCGCCGCCATCGCGAGCGCCCCCGGGCCGTCGGTGGCGTACGGGCCCGCCTGGATCGGCAGGGAGACCAGCCACACCAGAGCCGCCTGCAGCAGGTACACCATGCGCAGCGCGTACAGCTGAGGGTTGCCGGGAGCCTTGGCCAGCATCCGCTCGTACCGCGGGTCCTCGCCGTGCCCGCGCCCCCGCCACGCGATGTGCCCGGCGAGACGCAGCCCCCACAGGACCGTCAGGGCGGCCGTGAGCGGCTGCCGCCCGTCCGACATCCCGTACGTGGCCACCGCCACGGCGGCGAACGCCAGGCCCCAGGCCACGTCGACCACCCGGTGCATCCCGCGCCGGACGCCCACCGCGAAGGTGATCAGCAGGACGGCGAGCGCCACGCCCGCCGAGACCGCCAGGTTGACGCCGAAGGCTCCCCAGTTCACGACGGGCCGCCGTCCGGGGCCGTCAGCAGGATCTGGTGCACGTCCAGGTAGCCCGACGCGAAGCCGGCCTCGCAGTACGCCAGGTAGAACGTCCACATCCGGCGGAACGTCTCGTCGAAGCCCAGCGCCTCGACCCGCTCGGCCCGCTCCGCGAACCGCTCCCGCCACAGCCGCAGGGTCTGCGCGTAGTGCGCCCCGTAGTTCTCGCAGCGCTCCACCCGCAGGCGGGTGTGGGTCCGGGCCATGTCCTCCACCACCCGCACCGACGGCAGCATGCCGCCCGGGAAGATGTACTTGTGGATCCAGGTGTACGTGTCCTTCGTGGCCAGCATCCGCTCGTGCGGCATGGTGATCGCCTGGAGCGCCACCCGGCCGCCCGGGGCCGTCAGTCGGTCCAGCGCGGCGAAGTAGACCGGCCAGTACTCCGCGCCGACCGCCTCGATCATCTCCACGCTGACGATCGCGTCGTAACTGCCGGTGGCCTCGCGGTAGTCGCACAGCCGCACGTCGACGCGGTCCGTCAGCCCGGCTTCCGCGATCCGCTTCATCGCCAACTCGCGCTGCTCCCGGGAGAGGGTGAGCGTCACCACCCGGGCGCCGCGCGCCGCCGCCCGGATCGCGAGTTCGCCCCAGCCGGTGCCGATCTCCAGCAGACGGGTGCCCGGGCCGACGGCCGCCATGTCCAACAGCATGTCGATCTTGCGGTGTTGGGCGTCGGCCAGCTGGCCGGGACCGGCGGGAAGGGCGCGGAACACGGCGGACGAGTAGGTCATCGTCGGGTCGAGGAACTCGGCGAACAGTTCGTTCGACAGGTCGTAGTGCCGCCGGATGTTGGTGCGGGAGCCGTCCGGGGTGTTGCGGTCGGTGTCCGGGTGTCGGGCCGCCCACAGGCCCCGCAGCCTCTGCAGCGGCGCCGGGACCAGCCCCGCCACGTGCCCCGCCATCACGGTCAGTACCGCCACCGGATCGCGGGCGTCCCACTCCCCGGCGAGGTACGACTCGCCGAAACCGATCAGGCCCTCCGCGGTGATCCGCCGCTCGAAGGCGGCCGGGTCGTACACCGCCATCGCCGGACCGCCCTTGCCGAGGAGTTCCCCGGGCCCCATCCGGACCTGGAGCGGCAGCCGGTCGAGGGCCCGCCGGATCAGCAGCCGCCCCACGGCCGCCCGCGTGCGGGGCAGCTTCGGCACCGCCGGGAGCGTCATCGTGCTCACTTCACACCCTCCTGGGGTACGTGTCGGGGGCGCGGTCGCACCGGCAGACCGCGCAGCCACAGCCGGATGCCGTGGAAGCGGATGCCCACCGCCACCACGGCGGTGGACCAGGGGTGGCGCAGCGACGCCCGTACGGCACCCCACGCGCCGGCGGGCCGGCGCTCCCCCCGCACGGTCGCCGTCAGCCGCGCGCCGTCGGCCCCGCCGGCCAACTGCACCATCAGCTCCAGCCGGCCGTCCGGTTCGGGCAGCCGCATCCGGTAGCCGCCGTCCACGTCGAGGAACGGGGAGACGTAGAACTCCTTCGCCGCCCGGGCCGTTCCCCGCGCGGCCTCCGGACCGAGCAGGTAGCAGTGCCGCTCCCCGTACGTGTTGTGCACCTCGGCGACCACGTGGCGCAGCTCCCCGTCGGGGCCGTGGCACCAGTACACCGAGATCGGATTGAACACGTACCCGAACACGCGGGCGTGCGCGAGCATCGACACCCGTGAACCGGCGGGCAGCGCCGCGTCCTTCGAGACCAGGAAGCGATCGAGCCCGGCCCGGATCGTCGGCAGCCCGCCGCCGAAGTGGTCCCGCGCGTCGAAGTGGGCCAGGTGCCGCAACGGGCCCGGCAGCCGGGGGAGTTCGTCGAGGTCCACCAGCCACAGGTACGAGCGGTGGCGCAGGCCGTACGAGCGCTCGCCGGCCCGCACGTGTCGTATGTCGGCCTCGTACAGGCGGGGTTTCACCAGCTCACCCCCAGCGCCGCCGCCGCCTCCACGCCCGAGCGGCAGCCGTCCTCGTGGAACCCCCACCCGTGGTACGCGCCGGCGTAGGCCGTCACCGGCCCCGACAGCGCGGGCAGCAGACGCTGCGCGGCCACCGACTCCGGCGTGTAGACGGGGTGTTCGTAGTCCATCTCGGCCAGGACCAGGTCCGGGCGGACCCGGTCGTCGGCGTTCAGCGTCACCACGTACGGCTCCGGCGCGTCGAGACCCTGGAGCCGGTTCATGTCGTAGCTGACCCGCACGTGACCGTCCTGGGGGCGGCAGCCGGACAGCCGGTAGTTCCAGCAGCCCCGGGCCCCGGCCGCACGCGGCAGCACTGAGGCGTCGGTGTGCAGCACGGTCCGGTTGCGGGAGTAGCCGAACGCGCCCAGCGCCTCGCGTTCGGCGTCCGAGGGGTCGGCCAGCAGGCGCAGCGCCTGATCGGCGTGGACGGCGACGACCACCGAGTCGTACGCCGTGGACGTCCCGTCCGCGGTGGTGATCCGCGCGCCCTCCGCGGTGCGCTCCACGGCCCGTACGGGAGTGCCCACCCGGACCGCCCCCGTACCGAGCCGCTCGCGGAGCAGCTCCACGTACCGGGCCGAACCACCTTCGACCGTACGCCAGTTCGGTGAGCCGCCCACCGACAGCAGACCGTGATGGGCGAGGAAGCGGAACAGGTAGCGGGCGGGGTAGCGCAGCGCGGTGTCCGGCGGGCAGGACCACACCGAGGCCACCAGCGGGATGGCGAAGTGCCCGGTGAAGTACGCCCCGAACCGGCCCTGCCGCAGGAACCGGGCCAGCGTGATCTCGGGACCGGCCGACGGGGTCGCCAGCAACCGCCGGGCCTGCCGGTGGAAGGCCGGCACCTGGGCCAGCATCCGCAGGTAGGCCAGGTTCGCGGCGGCCCGCGGCTGCGCGAACAGCCCGCGCGGACCGCGCGCCCCCGCGTACTCCAGCCCACAGCCCTCGCAGTGCACCGACAGGCTCATCGTCGTCGGTCGGGTGGCCACCCCCAACTCGCCGAAGAGGCGCAACAGATGCGGGTAGGTACGGTCGTTGTGGACGATGAACCCGGAATCCACCGACCGCAGCTCGCCGTCCGTCCCCTTCAGCTCATGGGTGTGGGCGTGCCCGCCCAGCCGGTCGTCGGCCTCGTACAGGGTCACCTCGTGGGAGCGCGCCAGCACGTATGCCGCCGTCAGCCCCGAGACACCCCCGCCGACCACGGCCGTACGCGGTCGTGATCGTCCTCGCTCGTTCATCGTGTTGCCTCCTTGACCGGTACTTCGGAGCCGGAGGGGTGCTCGGATGTGTCTCCGGGCGAACCGGGCCACCAGGATTTCGGTCCGATGTCCCTGACCAGGGCGGGAACCAGCAGCGAACGCACGACGAGGGTGTCCAACAGGACGCCGAAGGCCACGATGAACGCGATCTGCGCCAGGAAGGCGAGCGGAATCACCCCCAGCGCGGCGAAGGTCGCCGCGAGGACCACACCCGCCGAGGTGATCACTCCGCCGGTGGAGGTCAGACCGCGCCGGATGCCCTCGCGGTGACCGTGCGCCACGGTCTCCTCGCGAACCCGGGACATCAGAAAGATGTTGTAGTCCACCCCGAGGGCGACCAGGAAGACGAACCCGTACAGCGGGACCGAGGCGTCCGTCCCGGTGAACCCGAACACGCCCCGGAAGACGAGGGCGGACACGCCGAGCGTGGCGAGGAAGTTCAGCGCGACCGTCGCCACCAGCAACAGGGGCATCACCAGCGAGCGCAGCAACCCCGCCAGGATCACCAGGATGATCCCGAGCACCACCGGCACGATCAGGGCGCGGTCGTGGGCCGCCGTCCGCTGGGTGTCGTACTGCTGGGCCGAGTACCCGCCGACCAGCGCGTCCGCGCCCGCGACCGCGTGCACGGCGGTCCGCAACCGGCCCACCGTCTCCTTGGCCGCGTCGCTGTCGGCCGCGTCGTCCAGCGTCGCGTCGATCCGGACCCTGCCGCCGGGGCCCGGGGCGCCCACCCGCGCCGCGTCGGCGACGCCCTCGGTGGCCCGCGCGGCCGCCACCACCTCGGAGGCCCGGTCCGCGTCCGCGATCACCACGGCGGGGTTGCCCGCACCCCCCGGGAAATGCCGGCCCAGCGTGGCCTGCGCCGACACCGACGGGGCGTCGTTCACGAAGATCTCGTCGAGCGGCACCCCCTTGGAGACCAGCATCGGGGAGAGGGCCGCGCAGGCCAGCAGCCCGGCCAGGGTCACGGCCCACACCCGGCGCGGCGCCCGGTCCACCAGCGCCGCCACCCGGGTCCAGACGGGATGCGCGGCGTCGGAGGCCTTCGGGCGGGCCGGCCAGTAGGCGGCCCGGCCCGACAGGACCAGCGCGGCGGGCAGGAACGTCAACGCGGCGAGCACGGCGCAACCGATGCCGATCGCCCCCACCGGTCCCAACGCCCGGTTGTTGGTCAGGTCGCTCAGCAGGAGCGCCAGCAGGCCCAGCGCGACGGTGGCGGCGCTCGCGACGACCGGGCCCAGCGTGCGCCGCCACGCGGCCCGCATCGCCGTGAACCGGTCGGGCTCCGTCGCGAGTTCCTCCCGGAACCGGGCGGTCAACAGCAGCGCGTAGTCCGTCGCGGCGCCGATGACCAGGATCGACAGGATGCCCTGCACCTGACCGTCCACCCGGACCAGCCCGCGATCGGCCAACGCGTACACGATCGCGCAGGCCAGGCCGAGGGCGAGCACCGCGCCGAAGACCACGATCAGGGGCAGCAGCACACTGCGGTAGACCACGAGCAGGATCACCAGGACCGTCGCCAGCGCCACCCCCAGCAGCAGTCCGTCGATGCCCGCGAAGGCGTCCCCGAGGTCCGCCTGGGTCGCGGCCGGACCGGCGATCGACACCGTGGTGCCCGGCACCTTCCCGGCCGCCCCGCGCACCCGGTCCAGTACGTCCGTCAATCCGTCGCCGAGGTCCGGCCGCAGCGGCACCACACCCCGCAGGGCCTGCCCGTCCCGCGAGGCAACCGCCGGGGAGGCCGGGCCCGCGAGCCCGACGCCCCCGGTCAGCGAGGCCAGCGCGGCGCTCGCCGTGCCCTGGACGGCGGGGGTGAGCCGGCCGCCGTCCGAGGCGGTCCACACCACGATCGCGGGCAGCGACTCGGCCTGCCGCAGGGCCCGCTGCGCCTCCACCACCCGGGTGGACTCGGCGCTGCGCGGCAGGAAGGCGGCCTGGTCGTTGGTGGCGACCTCGCCGAGCTTGCCCGCGTACGGGCCGAGCACCCCACCGACGGCGAGCCAGCCGAGCAACAACAGGATCGGAATCACCAGGCGGGTGATCCGCGGTGACGGGCGCATGGCACTCCCGGACAAGAGGTCAGTCTGTGCTGAGGTGGTGGACGGGCCTTCTGGATCACCTTTCGGCCGGGACACGTCATTCGGATGCGCCGCTCGGGCGAGCGACGCATCCGATCGCACCGACCGGACCGAATCCCCAGTGAGGTCACGCCCACGAGATCTCCCGGCATCCCACGAGATCTTCCGTACGAGGTCCCCGACCGGGACCACCAGGAGCGGAGACGCGTCATGACAAGCCTGCGATGTCTGGTCACCGGGGCCACCGGCTACATCGGCGGCCGGCTGGTGCCCGAACTCCTCGACGCCGGCCATCAGGTCCGCTGCCTGGCCCGCTCCCCGGAGAAACTGCGCGACCACCCCTGGGCCGGCCGGGCCGAGGTGGTGCGCGGCGACGTCGTCGACCCGCGTTCGGTGGGGGAGGCCCTGCGCGACATCGACGTGGCCTACTACCTCGTCCACTCCCTCGGCACCGGCTCCGGCTTCGAGGACCGGGACCGCGCCGCCGCCCGGATCTTCGCCGAGCAGGCCCACGCGGCGGGGGTCCGGCGGATCGTCTACCTGGGCGGGCTCACCCCCACCGGGGTCCCGATCCGGGAACTCTCCACGCACCTGCGCTCCCGCGCCGAGGTCGGGGAGATCTTCCTGGCCTCCGCCGTCCCGGCGACCGTCCTGCGCGCCGCCGTCATCATCGGATCCGGCTCCGCCTCCTTCGAGATGCTGCGCTACCTCACCGAGCGGCTGCCCGTCATGGTCACCCCGAGCTGGGTCGGCACCCGCTGCCAGCCGATCGCCGTCCGCGACGTCCTGCGCTACCTCGTCGGCAGCGCCACGATGCCGCCCGAGGTCAGCCGGACCTTCGACATCGGCGGCCCGGACGTGGTCACGTACGAGGAGATGATGCGCCGCTACGCCTCCGTGGCCGAGCTCCCCAAACGGCTCATCCTGCGCGTCCCGATGCTCACCCCGCGACTGTCCAGCCACTGGATCGGACTGGTCACCCCGGTGCCGCGGCGCCTCGCCCGACCGCTCGCCGAATCGCTGCGCCACGAAGTGGTGTGCGAGGAGCACGACATCGCCGAGTACGTCACCGACCCGCCCGGTACACCGTTCGGCTTCGACCAGGCCCTCGCCCTCGCCCTCCAGCGGGTCCGCGACGCCAACGTGGTCACCCGCTGGTCCTCCGCCTCCCTGCCCGGCGCCCCCAGCGACCCGCTGCCCACCGACCCCGACTGGGCCGGCGGCAGCCTGTACGAGGACAAGCGGGGACTGGACGTGGACGCCTCGCCGGACGCGCTGTGGCGGGTGGTGGAGGGCATCGGCGGGGAGAACGGCTGGTACTCCTTCCCGCTCGCCTGGGCGGTACGCGGCTGGCTCGACCGGCTCGTCGGCGGCGTCGGCATCCGGCGCGGCCGGCGCGACGCGTCCCATCTGCGGGTGGGCGACTCGCTCGACTTCTGGCGGGTGGAGGAGATCGAACCGGGCCGGCTGCTGCGGTTGCGCGCCGAGATGCGGCTGCCCGGCCTGGCCTGGCTGGAACTGCGCGCGGAACCCGACCCGGACACGGCCCCGGAACCCGCCGCCGGAGCCCGCACCGACACCGACCACGCCCCGGGACGGACGGCGAAGGCGACCGCCACGACCGGGACCGCGACGGCGGCGCGTTCCCGCTACCGCCAGCGCGCCCTGTTCCACCCCCACGGGCTGCTCGGGCACATGTACTGGTGGAGCGTCTCCCCCTTCCACGCCGTGGTCTTCGGCGGCATGGCGCGCAACATCGCCCGGGCCGCCGAGCGGCAGCCCCCCACCCCGGCCGGACGACCCGAGGGCGGCAGCGCATCCGATCCGGACCGACACGCCGAAGCACCCCACGACAACCGTCCCCCACGACCCTGACGCGGAGACGAGAAACCATGAACGTCGCGGTGGTCCTGTACACCTCGGACCTGCGCCTGCACGACCACCCACCGCTGCGCGCGGCCATGTCCTCCTGCGACCGGGTCGTGCCCCTCTTCGTCCGCGACCGGGCCATCGAGGCGGCCGGTTTCACAGCGCCCAACCGGTCGGCGTTCCTCGCCGACTGCCTCGCCGCCCTCGACGCCGGGCTGCGCGAACGCGGCGGACGTCTGGTGGTCCGTTCCGGCGAGGTCGTCGACCGGGTGTGCGCCGTCGTACGCGAGGCGGACGCCGACGAGGTGCACATGGCGGCCGGGGTCAGCGCGTACGCCCACGCCCGCGAGGAACGGCTGCGCGCCGCCCTGGAAGCCGAGGGCCGGCGGCTTTACGTCCACGACGCGGTGATCACGGCGGTCGCCCCTGGGGCCGTGCGGCCCGCCGGCGGGGACCACTTCGCCGTCTTCACCCCGTACCTGCGCCGCTGGAGCGAACTGCCCCCGCGCCCCAGCGCACCGGCCCCCCGCACGCTCCGGGTCCCCGACGACATCGACTCCGAGGCGCTGCCCGAGCGCACCGCCGTCACCGGGACCTCCCCGGGCCTCGCGCGCGGCGGCGAGCGCGAGGCCCGGCGACTGCTCTCCGGCTGGCTGAACGACGGCATCGCCCGCTACGAGGACACCCACGACGACCTCGCAGGCGACGCCACCTCCCGACTCTCCCCCCACCTGCACTTCGGCACGATCTCGCCCGTCGAGGCCGTCCAACGCTCCCGCGCGGTCGGCGGGCCGGGCGCCGAGGCCTTCGTCCGGCAACTGTGCTGGCGCGACTTCCACCACCAGGTGCTGGCCGCCCGCCCCGCCGCGGCGGCCGAGGACTACCGCGCCCGCCGGGACCACTGGCGCACCGGAGCCGACGCCGAGGAGGAGATCCAGGCCTGGAAGGAGGGCCGCACCGGCTATCCGGTGGTCGACGCTGCCATGCGCCAGCTCGCCCACGAGGGCTGGATGCACAACCGCGGCCGACTGTTGGCCGCGAGCTTCCTCGCCAAGACCCTGTACGTGGACTGGCGGGCCGGCGCCCGACACTTCCTCGACCTCCTCGTGGACGGGGACCTCGCCAACAACCAGCTCAACTGGCAGTGGGTGGCCGGCACGGGCACCGACACCCGGCCCAACCGGGTCCTCAACCCGGTCCGC
Source organism: Streptomyces sp. NBC_00513 (assembly GCF_041431415.1). Lineage (GTDB taxonomy): Bacteria > Actinomycetota > Actinomycetes > Streptomycetales > Streptomycetaceae > Streptomyces. Next base: position 1,439,300 of record NZ_CP107845.1, on the reverse strand, counting down.
CAAGGCCTGCGCTACGACCCCGACGGCACCTACGTGCACCGCTGGGTTCCCGAGCTCGCCGACCTGCCCGCCCCCCGGGTGCACGAGCCCTGGCGGCTGCCCGCCCCGGAACGCGCACGCTTCGACTACCCGGACCCGCTGGTCGAGCTCGCGGACGCGCTCGGCCGCTTCCGGAAAGGGCGCGGAATCGAATGAGGGCCGCCCCCCATGACCTCGTCGTATCGTGAGCGGGTGGACCCCGTGCCGCCCCACCCGCCCCAGGACCACGCCCCGGAACTGCCCGCGGCGGCGTTGAGCACCGGCGCCGTGGCCCGGCGCCTCGGGGTGTCGCCCACCACCCTGCGGTCCTGGGAGCGCCGGTACGCCATCGGCCCCGCGACCCGCGAGGACGGCCGGCACCGCCGCTGGACCGCCCAGGACATCGCCCGCCTGGAGCTGATGTGCCGGTTGACCGCCCAGGGGGTACCGCCCTCCGAGGCCGCCCGGGCCGCCGTGGGCGCCGCCCCCGCCGGCGGCGACGCCGTCCCCGAGTCGGCCGCGGTCCCGGAAACCACGGCGGCGCCGGGCGGCCCCAACGCGCTCCCGCTCGGAGAGGTCCGCCCCGAGTGCAGGGGGCTCGCCCGGGCCGCCGTACGACTCGACGCCCCGGCGGTGGAACAGCTGCTGGAGGCCGCCGTCGCGGAACACGGCCTGGTCACCGCATGGGAGGAGATCATCGCGCCGACCCTGCACGCGGTGGGCCGCAAGTGGGCCTCGGCCGGGGAACGTTACGTGGAGGTGGAGCACCTGCTCTCCTGGCACGTCTCCTGCGCGCTGCGCCGGGTACGCCCCGCCGCGGAACAACTGCGCTCCTCCCCGGTGCTGTTGGCCTGCGCGCCGGGAGAGCAACACACCCTGCCCATGGAGGCGCTGGCCGCCGTGCTCGGTGAACGGGGCCTGCCGGTGAGGATGTTCGGCGCCGCCCTGCCCGCCGAGGCCCTGCACGAAGCGGTCCGGCGCACGGGCCCGCGCGCGGCCGTCCTGTGGTCCCAGTCCCGGAGCACCGCCGACCGGCCCCTGGCGCGTTCCGTCGCCGCCATCGAGTGGGGGCTGCGCGGCGCACGCGGACACTCGGCGCTGCTGCTCGCCGGACCCGGCTGGGGCACGGGATCCCCGGACCCGCGCACCGAGCGGCTGTTCGGCCTGCGCTCGGGCCTCACCGTCATCGAGAACGCCCTGCGCCCCACGGACCACGCCGAACAGGCCACGAGGACGGGCCCGGCGACCGGGACGCGAGCGTAGACCCCTTCCGGCCCTTCGGGCCCTTCGGACCCTTCCGGCCCCTCCGGCCCGCCGCCGGCCGCGGGACCGCGCGGCCGGCGGCGGGCCGTCACCCGGCCGCGACCTCCGGCGTGCGGGGTGACACGGCCGGCGCCACCGACGCGCGCAGGACGCACAGGGCCCGCCGCATGTGGCTCTTGACCGTGCCCAGCGGCAGCCCCGTGCGATCCGCGATCTGGCTCTGGGTCAGGTCCCCGTAGAAGGCGAGCCGCATGACGCGCTGCTGCGCCGCCGGCAGCCGGGCCAGCTCCCCGAGGATCAACACCCGGTCCACCACCTGCTCCGGCTCCGGTCGGTCACCGGCCGCGGGCCACCGGGCGAACTCGTGGAAGGCGCGGGTGGCCGCCGCGACCGCCCGGGCCCGCCGGGTCCGGGCCTCCAGGGCGTCGGCCACCTTGTGGCGGGTGATCCCGGTCAGCCAGGCCCCGAGCCCGCCGGGGCCCGGCCGGTAGCCGCCACGGCCGCGCCAGGCGGCCAGGAACACCTGCTGGGTCACGTCCTCGGCCTCGCGGTCGTCGCCGAGCGAGCGGCGCGCCAGGGAGTGCACCAGCGGCCGCCACCGGCGGTACGCGGCCTCCATGGCGCGCTCGTCGCCCGCCGCGAAGCCGGCCGCGATGCGCGCCTCGTCCGACGCGTCGTCCTCGTACGCCAGGGTGCCCGGCGCGCCCGATGCGGAGTGCCCCCGCGGGTGCGTCCGCCGATCGCGCCGGCACGTCTGGTCGTCCATCCGGTCGTCCATGCCCCGAGCCTCGCGAGCACAGGAGCCCTCGACCAACTCGCACCGTTTCCGCATCGATTTCCGCGCCGCCGATCGACACCCGATCGACACCCGATCCTCGATCCCGACGGCGCCGCCGATCGACGCCGCCGCAGGGGGACCGGCACGCGTCAGGTCGCCTCCGCGGCCCGGCCCTCGCCGGCCATGAACCGCCACACCAGCGCGTGCCCCAGCACCACCAGGAGGATCAGCAGCAGCGCCTCCGCCTGGATCCCCTTGAGGTTGACCACGTCGGCCATCTCGGGGGCGGAGCCCACCACGGCGATCAGCACGTAGAGCACGATCACACCCACCCGGTGCCACACCAGCCCCGCGCCGACGCCCTCGGCCCGGTCGCGGGCCAGCAGCCGCAGCGTGGACGCGCATCCGATGACCGCGATCACGACGAAGGAGGCCCGCCAGATCCACGGCTGCTCGGTGCCCCCCACCTGGGCGAACAGGCCCATGAGCGCCGGAAGCAGAAAGGACAGGTAGATGCCGCCGACCACCCGCCGCAGGGCGGGCGCTCGCATCCACTCGGAATGGCTCTGCACGACGTTCCACCACAGGCCGACCAGGGTGAAACAGGTGGCGGAGAACAAGGCGTAGAACGTGCTCACATCCATGACGCCCGACAGTGACACGCCTGCCCGGCGACTTCGGCGACGACATGCCGGAGCGACTATCGTCCGGGGAATGAGTGACCTGATGCTGGTGAGGCATGGTGAGACGGCGTGGAGCGCCAACGGGAAGCACACCGGGCTGACGGACATCCCGCTGACCGCGCGCGGGGTCGAGGAGGCGATCTCCCTGGCCCCGTTCTTCCTGGACCGGCAGCCCGCCCTGGTGCTGACCAGCCCGCTGCGCCGCGCCGTGGCCACGGCCCAGCTCGCCGGGCTCAGTGACGGCGTCACCGACCCGGACCTGCACGAATGGGACTACGGCGGCTACGAGGGCGTGACCACCGCCGAGATCCGCGAGACCCGGCCGAACTGGTCGCTGTGGACCGACGGGGTCCCGCCCGGAGACGCCGAGCACCCCGGCGAGCAGGCCGAGCAGGTCGGGGCCCGCGCGGACCGCGCGCTGGCCCGGATCGCCGAGGTGCTGCGGGAGGACCGCGGCGACGTGGTGGTGGTCGCCCACGGCCACTTCCTGCGGGTACTGACGGCCCGCTACCTCGGGCTGCCCCCCGCCGACGGGCGACTGTTCCTGCTGCGCACCGGGACGGTCAGCCTCCTGTCGACCGAACACGAACTCCCGGTCATCGCGGGCTGGAACACCAGGCCCTGACCCTCCCGGACCTCCCCTCCCGCCTGCCGCGGACCGGCAGGACGACGAGTGACCGGCCATAAACCGTCGTGGGCCACTGTTCTCGCATCGCAGTCGCAGTCGCAGGCCGGCAGGGCACACCGTCCGGAGAGGAGCCGTCCATGGAGTCCACCGCGGTGCTCCAGCGGGACCCCGCCGCACCCGGGGGCCCCGCCTTGCGGATCGGGGTCCTCGGACCGCTCGACGTGCGTCTCGACGGCGAATCCCGTACCCCCACCGCGCCCCAGGTCCGACGGGTCCTGGCCGTGCTCCTGCTGCGCGCGGGACGGCCCGTGCCGCTCGCCGCCCTCATCGAGGAACTGTGGGAGATCGACCCGCCGCGGCTCGCCCGCAAGACCGTCCAGACGTACGTGTACCAGTTGCGCCGGGCCCTGGCCCGGCGGCCGGCCCCCGCGCACGGCCCCACCCCCGCACCGCACTCCTCCGACCGGCTGGAAACCCGTACGAACGGCTACCTGCTGCGGCTGCGCCCGGAGGAGGTGGACCTGTGGGACTTCGAACGCCGGATCGGACTGGCCCGCGTGGACCTGGACGCCGGCAACGCCCGCGAGGCCGCCGGGGCGCTGCGGGCGGCCCTCGCCCTGTGGCGCGGGGACGCCTTCGCCGACGTCCCCGCCGGCCCCGAACTCGCCTCCCGGATCAGCCGGATCGAGGCCACCCGGATCAGCGCCCTGGAGATGCGGGTCCAGGCGGACCTCCAACTCGGCCTCCACGGAGCGCTGCTCGACGAACTGCGCCGGCTCACCGCCGAGCACCCGCTCAACGAGAGGTTCGCCGCCGACCTGGTCCTCGCCGCACACCGATCCGGCCAACGCGCCACCGCCCTGGACGCGTTCACCCGGCTGCGCCGCAACCTCGTCCGGGAGCTGGGCATCGAGCCCTCCGACTGGGTCCGCAAACTCCAGCAGGAGGTGCTGAGCGCCGACCCGCGCCTCGGCGCGCCCACGCCCGCACATCTGATCCCGCCCGGCCGGCCCGCCCGGGACCTCGCCACGACGGCGCCCGCGACCCTCCCCAGGTTGACGCAACTCCCGCCCGACACACCGGATTTCGTCGGCCGCCGCCGCGAACTCGACCGGCTGCTCGCCCTGGCCGCCCCCGGGGAGGAACCCGAACGGCGCGCCGCACCCCGGATCGTCACCGTCCTCGGTGGCATCGGCACCGGCAAGAGCGTGCTGGCCGTCCGGGCCGCCCACCTGCTCAGCGGCTGCTTCCCCGACGGCCAGTTGTACGCCCGGCTGCACAGCGACCGGGAGACGCCGATCAGCCCCACGCTGATCCTGCGCTCCTTCCTGCGCGACCTGCACCTCGACTCCGTGCCCACCTCGGACGGGGACCCCGCCGGATGGGCCGAGGACGAGCTGGCCCGCAGGTTCCGCGACCACACCGCGGGCCGGGCGCTGCTCCTGCTGCTGGAGGACGCCGCGTCCGCCCGGCAGATCCTGCCGCTGCTGCCCGGCGGCAGCCGCAGCACCGTCATCACCACCTCCCGGGTCCGCCTGCCGGGGCTGCCGGGCGCCGCGCACCTGACGCTCGGGCCGATGAGCACCGAGGACGGCGCCGCGCTGTTCGCCGCGGCCGTCTGCCCCGCGGGCCGGCTCCCGGGCGACCGCACGGCGGCCCGGGGGATCGTCCGGCTGATGGGTCACGTCCCGCTGGGGATCAGGGCGATGGGGGAGACCCTGGCGGCCCGTCCGATGTGGTCCACGGCCGATTTCGCCGAACGACTGGCCAACGAAGGGCAACGCCGGGTAGAACTGCGCTCGGGGACCTGGGACGTGCTGGCCCGGGTCGAACAGTCCTGCGCGCGGCTGCCCCACCCGGCGGGCCGGGCGCTCACCGTACTCAGCCGTTCCGCCCCCGGAGCCTTCGTGGTCCGGGACGCCGCGCAACTCCTCGGGGTGGCCACGAGCACCGCCGAACAGCTCCTGGGCACCCTGCTGGACCACCACGCCGTCGAACTCAACGGCCGGGTCCCCACGGGAACCCGGGAGATGTCGGTGCCGTCCTTCCGGATACCGGAACTGATCCGGCTCGCCCTCGCCGGGAACCCGGACGCCGATCCGGAACCGCGGTCCCCGACCGCCCCGGACCGGCCGGCGGCGTACGCCACGATCCGCGCGGGCACGGAGGCGGGGCTTCCCGATCCTTTGCCCCCGCTTGGTCGCCCCGCGTGAAGCTGCGTCTCCGTGGCGGCATGTGCTCAGCACAGCCGCCGCTCGGCAGACACATGCAGGCAGCTGGCCGGGCAACGCCCGGTCGGAGGGGAGACTTCCATGAGGAGCACGATCCTGCGGAGCGGCAGCACGGTCCGGAAGCAGCCGTCGGGCGATCAGCACGCCGAGTGCATCGCACGCGAGGGAACGCAACGCCCCGGTGACGAGGAGTCGGTGGTCTTCGAGTTGTGCTCGGGACTCTTCGCGTCCATGCCGCGGAGCGACCAGCGGATGAAGGCCATCCACTACGTGCGGGGCCTGTTGGGCGCCGAGGGCCGCAAGTCGATCCGCAACATCGCGACGCTGCTCGGAGGGGACGCCGCCGAGCAGAGCCTCCACCACTTCATCTCCAGCTCGACCTGGGACTGGACCCCCGTCCGGCGGGCCCTGGCCCAGCACATCGAACGGGTGTCGCCACCACAGGCGTACGTGGTACACCCCATGATCATTCCGAAGGCCGGTGAAACCTCCGTGGGGGTCGAGCGGCGCTTCGTGCCGGAGCTGGGTCAGGTCATCAACGCCCAACAGGCCGTGGGTGTCTGGGCCGCCGCCCACGACTGGAGTTCCCCCCTGCACTGGCGGCTCCACCTCACCCACCGCTGGCTGGAGGACGAGAACCGGCGCAGCCAGGCCGCCATCCCCGAGACCACCGTGCAGGAAAGCCTCGCCCAGTGCTCGGTCGAGGCCTATCTGGCGATGATCAGGGACTCCGGGCTCCCGGTCCGACCCCTGGTGATGGACGCGCGCAACGCCGACGTCCTGAGCACCGTCCACCGACTGCGGGCCGCCGGCACGCCCTGGCTGCTGCGGGTGGACCCCTCCGTACGCCTCACCGTGTTGGAACCGACCTTCCCCCGCCGCGGCGCCAGCATGACGACCCAACAGATCATGTCCACCGCCTGGCACATGCGTCAGTTGGAACCCCGCCGGGCACCCGGACCGGAGGCGCAGCTGCGCGGCATCAGGCGGCCGGGTTCGCTCGTGGCCGTCAGCGCCACCCTGACCGCCGACACCCGGCGCCCCGGCGGTCGACCCGGCGTGGCCGAGGAACTGCTGCTCCTCGGGATCTCGGACGGCGGGCAACTCCCGGCCGAACTGTGGCTCACCGACCTGACGGGGGTGCGACCGGTCGAGTTGACCCAGTTGATCCGGCTCACCCACAGGGTGGACCGGGACCTCGCCGAGGTGGCCGACCAGGTCGGCATCCGGGACTTCTCCGGCCGCTCCTTCAACGGCTGGCACCGGCACGCGACGCTCGCCTCGGCCGCGCACGCCATCGCCCTGCTCAGCGGCCGGCCGAACACCCGGCGGGCCACGGCGGAGGTGACGGACCTGACCGATCCGGCGCGCCGCGAACGGCACGGTCGGGGCTACCTGACGGACCTGGGAGGGCGACCTGACCTAGCGAGCTGAGCAGTTGACGGATAGCCCGGACGGCCATTGGCCGTGGCCGCCGGGTCCCACAGGATCGGGACATTCCAACCGATCGAACCGAGGGACCCCGGACATGACCAAGGTCGCCGTCATCTACTACTCCTCCCAGGGAAACGTCCACCAACTCGCCGTGGCCGCCGCGGCCGCCGCCGAGAAGGCGGGCGCGGAGGTGCGGTTGCGCAGGACCGCCGAGCTCACCACCGAGACGGTCGTACCCGGCAACGACACCTGGAACGCGGCATGGGAGGAGCACCTCGCCGCCGTGGCGGACATCCCCACGGCCACGCTCGACGACCTCGAATGGGCCGACGCGGTGCTGTGGGGGACCCCGGGCCGTTACGGCCTGCCCGCCGCCTCGCTCAAGCAGTTCATCGACCAGACCCTTCCCCTGCACTCCAAGCGCGGACTGCTGAACAAGGTGATGTCCTCGTTCACCTCCACCGCGACCCTGCACGGCGGTCAGGAGAGCACCCTCCTGGCCCTCAACAACGCCTTCTACCACTGGGGCGCGATCATCGTGCCGCCCGGTGTGGCCGACCCGATCCAGCTGGCCCCGACCAACGGCAACCCGTACGGCGTCAGCAGCGTCTCGCGCAACGAGGCGGGCAACGTCACCGAGGACAACCTCGCCGCCATCGAGTACCAGGCCCGCCGCACCGTCGAGATCACCGCCGCGCTCCGCAAGGGCCTCGCCTAGGTCCTGCCGTCGGGGCCCGCCCCGGCCGCGGCGCCCGGTCGCGCGCCCCGCCGCGTTGCCGGGGCACCCGAGTACGTCGCGTACACGGGCGCCCGGCCGCCGCGTGCCCGCCGCCCGCACGATCGGGGCCCATGCCGCCCCGGGCCGCGCCGTGTCCCGCCGGGCGCGGTCGGGGCCGGGCCCGTCCGCCCGGTCCCGAGCGTCCGGCCCGGCCGCGCGGCGATCCCGGGGGCGATCGGCCCTCGCGCGTCCGGCCCCGTACACCCCACACCCGCGGCCCCCGCCCCCGGCGCGGTCCCGCGCGTCCCGCCCGCTCCTTCGGGCACCCCGCACCCCCGCACCACCCACCCCCGCATTTCGCCCGCGCGCCCCGCTCCCGCGACCCCACACCGCGCGGCAGAGCGGGCACCGCGCCCTCGCTCGTCTACTCGGAGGCACCCCGTGGAAAACGCCGACATCGGCATCCGGCTGAAACCCGCGCTCCAACAGCCGGACTGGGACGACCCCGCGCAGTTGCGTCGGGTCAGGGAGGAACTCCTGGCCCGCCCCTCGCTGGTCGCCGCGGACGACGTACGGACCCTGCGCGGGCTGTTGGCCCGGGTGGCGGCCGGCCAGGCCCATGTGGTCCAGGTCGGCGACTGCGCCGAGGACCCGGCCGAATGCACGCCCGACCACGTCGCCCGCAAGGCCGCCGTCCTGGACCTGCTCGCCGGGTCGCTGCGACTGATCACCGGCAAGCCGGTGCTGCGCGTCGGCAGGATCGCCGGCCAGTACGCCAAGCCCCGCTCGCGCCCCACCGAGGTCGTCGACGGGGTCGACATGCCCGTCTTCCGGGGCCACATGGTCAACGGACCCGAACCCGACGTCGACGCCCGCCGCCCCGACCCGCTGCGGCTGCTCACCGGCTACATGGCCGCCGACGACGTGATGCGGGGCCTCGGCTGGCGCCCCGGCAGCCCCGGCGCCGGCATCGACCCCATGGTGTGGACCAGCCACGAGGCCCTGCTCCTCGACTACGAGGTGTCGATGCTCCGCGGCGACGAGGCGGGCGGGCTGATGCTGGCCTCCACCCACTGGCCCTGGATCGGCGAGCGCACCCGGCAGGTCGACGGCGCCCACGTCGAGCTGCTGTCCCGGGTGAGCAACCCGGTCGCCTGCAAGGTCGGCCCGAACATGAGCCCGGCGGAGCTGCTCGCCTTGTGCGAACGGCTCGACCCGGACCGCGAGCCCGGCCGCCTCACCCTGATCGCCCGGATGGGCGCCGACGCCGCCCCCGACGCCCTGCCCCCGCTCGTGACCGCCGTCCGGGAGGCGGGACACCCGGTGATCTGGCTGACCGACCCCATGCACGGCAACACCGTCAGCACCCCCGACGGGTACAAGACCCGCTACGTCGAGACCGTCGAACGCGAGGCCGTGGCCTTCCACTTCGCCGTCACCGAGGCCGGGGGTGTCGCGGGCGGCTTCCACCTGGAGACCACCCCGGACGCCGTCACCGAATGCGTCTCCGACCCGTCCGCGATCGATCGGGTCGGCGAGTTCTACACCAGTCACTGCGACCCGCGGCTCAACCCCGGACAGGCCATATCCGTCGTATCCAGCTGGAGTTTCTGATGGACGGCACCACAGCACTCGTCACGGGAGCCGCCGGCGGGATAGGCCGCGCGGTCGCCCTCACCCTCGGGGCGCGCGGCGTCCGCATCGCCGCCGTGGACCGCGATCCGGTTGCCCTGCGGCGGGCGGTCGAGGAGTGGGCCGACCAGGGCGTCAAGGCCGTCGCCTTCCCCACCGACGTCACCAGCAGCGCCGACGTCGAGCGGACCGTCGAGGCCGCGGAGAGCGAACTCGGCCCGATCGAGCACCTCGTCAACGCCGCCGGCATCCTGCGCCTGGGCCAGGCCCGCGCGTTCACCGACGAGGACTGGAACGCCACCTTCGCCGTCAACACCACCGGCGTCTTCCACGTCTCCCGGGCCGTGGTCAACCGGATGGTCGAGCGCGCCGGGGGCTCCCTCGTCACCGTCGCCTCCAACGCCGCCGGCACCCCCCGCACGGACATGGCCGCCTACGCCGCCTCCAAGGCCGCGGCCACCATGTTCACCAAGTCCCTCGGCCTGGAAGTCGCCCGCCACGGCATCCGCTGCAACGTCGTCGCCCCCGGCTCCACCGACACACCGATGCTGCGGTCCATGTGGCAGGACGAGTCGGGTCCGCGCGGCTCCATCGAGGGACACGGGGACTCGTACCGCGTCGGCATCCCGCTCGGCCGACTCGCACAGCCCCGACACATCGCCGACGCCGTGGCCTTCCTGCTCTCCGACGAGGCCGCGCACATCACCCTGCACACGCTCACGGTCGACGGCGGCGCCACCCTCGGCGTCTGACCTCCGCGCCCGCGACCCGCCGCCGTCCCGCACCACCCTCACCCGCACCCTTCCACCACGTCAGAGCCACGAGAGGAAGCCATGGCCGGCATCCCGACCATCGAGGCCTACCCGATGCCGACATCGGGGGACCTGCCCCTCAACACCGCCGCCTGGTCCGTCGACCCGGCCCGCGCCGTCCTGTTGTTGCACGACATGCAGCACTACTTCCTGAAACCCCTGCCGGACACCCTGCGCACCGAACTCGTCCGCAATTGCGCCCAGTTGCGCGACCGGTGTGTCGAACTCGGCGTCCCCGTCGCCTACACGGCCCAGCCGGGCGGCATGACCGAGCGCCAGCGCGGACTGCTGCGGGACTTCTGGGGGCCCGGGATGAAGCCCTCGCGCGCCGACCGGGAGATCGCCGACGAGCTGGGGCCCCGTCCCGAGGACTGGGTGTTCACCAAGTGGCGCTACAGCGCGTTCCACCACACCGACCTGCTGGCCCGGATGCGGGAGGCGGGACGCGACCAACTCGTCGTCGGCGGGGTGTACGCCCACGTCGGCGTACTGGCCACCGCGGTCGACTCGTTCAGCCACGACATGGAGACCTTCCTCGTCGCGGACGCCCTGGCCGACTTCACCGAGGAGGACCACCACCGCACCCTCGACTACGCGGCCCGGCGCTGCGCCGTGGTCACCACCGTGAAGGAGACCCTGGCATGACCGCCGCCCGGGAACCGGCGGAGCGTGACCTGCTCGCCCGGATCCTCGCCCCCTCGCCACCACCGTTCGCCCTGCTGCACCGGCCCGGAGCCACCGGGCCCGGCCTGGTGGAGGTCCTCGTCGGCGACGTGTCCCACCCCGAGACCCTGGCGTCCGTACCCCTGCCCGAGCGGGGCGCCGCCGAGCCCGGCCGGCACGAGGCGCTGGTCCTCGTACCCTTCCGGCAGATCCGCGAACGCGGCTTCGAGGCCGCCGACGACGGCTCCCCGCTCATTACCCTCGCCGTCACCGGTCAGGAGAAGGTCCCCCTCGCGGAGGCCGTCGCACGCATCGGCGACCGGCCCATCCGGCTCACCGGCGGCGACTTCGACATCGACGACGCCGGCTACGCGGACATCGTCCGTCGCGTCATCGCCGACGAGATCGGCACCGGCGAGGGAGCGAACTTCGTCATCAAACGCTCCTTCACCGCGGAGATCACCGACTACACCCCGCGCAGCGCCCTGACCCTCTTCCGCCGGCTCCTGGAGCAGGAATCGGGCGGCTACTGGACGTTCGTCGTCCACACCGGCGAGCGCACCTTCGTCGGCGCCACCCCCGAACGCCACATCAGCGTGCACCGCGGCACCGCCGTGATGAACCCCATCAGCGGCACCTACCGCTACCCCGCCGGCGGACCCACCCTGCCCCAGGTCATGGACTTCCTCGCGGACCGCAAGGAGACCGACGAGCTGTACATGGTCGTCGACGAGGAACTCAAGATGATGGCGCGGGTCTGCGAGGGAGGCGGCCGGGTCGTCGGCCCCTACCTCAAGGAGATGGCGCGCCTCGCGCACACCGAGTACCTCATCGAGGGGCGCACCACCCGCGACCCGCGCGAGATCCTGCGCGAGACGATGTTCGCCCCCACCGTCACGGGCAGCCCGCTGGAGAGCGCCTGCCGCGTCATCAGCAGGTACGAACCGCGCGGCCGCGGCTACTACAGCGGCATCGTCGCCCTCATCGGCACGGACGGGACGGGCGAACGGGAACTCGACTCGTCGATCCTCATCCGCACCGCCGACATCGACGCCGCCGGCCGGGTCTCCATCGGCGTGGGAGCCACCCTGGTGCGCCACTCCGATCCCGAGTCCGAGGTCGCGGAGACCAAGGCGAAGGCCGCCGGCCTGCTCGCCGCACTGGAATCGGACGGCGCCACCCGGTTCTCCGCCCACCCCGACGTCCGGGCCGCCCTGGCCCGGCGCAACGACTCCATCGCCGGGTACTGGCTGGCCGAGGAGGGCGAACGCGCCCTGCCGCAAGCCTCGTTGGTCGGACGCTCGGTCCTCGTCGTGGACGCGGAGGACACCTTCACCTCGATGATCGCCCACCAGCTCCGCTCGATGGGCCTGCGGGTGACCGTGAGCCGCTTCGACGAGCCGTACTCCCTCGACGCCCACGACCTGGTCGTCATGGGCCCGGGACCCGGCGACCCGCGCGACGCCGGCCACCCGAAGATCGCCAGGCTGTCGGCCGACGTCCGCGCGCTGCTCGCCAAGCGCAGACCCTTCCTCGCCGTGTGCCTCAGCCACCAGGTCCTCTCCCGGGAACTGGGGCTCGACCTGGTCCGCCGCGACCACCCCAACCAGGGCGTACAGCGACAGATCCAACTGTTCGGCGCGGCCGAACGGGTCGGCTTCTACAACACGTTCGCCGCCCGCGGCGCCGAGGACAAGGCCGAGGCCGAGGGCGTCGGCGTGTTCGAGGTCAGTCGCGACCCGGAGACCGACGAGGTGCACGCCCTGCGCGGACCGCACTTCGCCTCCATGCAGTTCCACCCCGAATCCGTGCTCACCCGGGACGGCGTCCGCATCGTCGAGTCCCTGCTCACCGGCCTGATCTGACCGGCCCACCACCCACCCACACCCCTCCCGCGAAGGAGTTCCGCGATGCTTCCCGTCAACGGCAGTGACAAGGGCCTGTACATGGGTCTCGTGGCCGAGCGGGCCGCCCAGGCCCACGGCGACCAGCTGATCATCCTCGACCACGACCTGGACCTCATTCCCGAGGCCGGGCGACGCCTGACGTTCGCCGAACTGGCCGAGTACATCGACGACACCGCGGCCCGCCTGTACGCCGCCGGAGTGCGCCGCAGCGACCACGTCGCCCTCCACAAGTCCAACGGCTTCGACATCAACATCCTGTCCAGCGCCGTCGCCCGCCTCGGAGCCGTCCCCGTCCAGCTCTCCCCGTACCTCGACGCCGACAGCGTCCTCGCGCTGCTGCGCCGGCTCGGCTCCCCCCACCTGGTCACCGACACCGACAAGCTCGACGGACCGTTCGCCGGCACCCCCCTCGCGGAGATCGCCGGCCAGGTGATCATCGTGGCCGGGTCCCGCCCGGGCACGGTCTCCCTCGCGGACCTGGCCGGCTCCCCGCGGCAGGCCCCCGTCGTCCCCCACCTCGACCTGCCCGCGCTCATGACGCACACCTCCGGCACCACCGGCCTGCCCAAGCTGGTCGTGCACTCGGCCCGCACCCTGCACGGCCGCTACCGCCCGCAGGCCAAGCTCTTCGACATGATCCGCGAGCACGAGACGGTCGCCCTGCACGTCAGCTACGTCCACTCGCGGATGCCCCTGGCCCTGGCCGTCCTGCTGCCCCGCGGCAACCCGATGGTCATCATGAACGACGCCGAGCCCGAGCACGCGGCACGACTGTGGGCCGAGACCCGCCCCGGATTCATCGAATCGCACCCCAACTCCTTCATGGAATGGGAGGTGTTGGCCGACCACCCGCTGCGCCCGCTGTCGAACGTGAAGTACTTCAGCACCACCTTCGACGCCATCCACCCCAGCACCATGCACAAGCTGCTGCACGCCACCGACCGCAGCTCGCCGCTCTTCTACCAGATCTACGGCCAGAGCGAGACGGGCCCGCTCGTCGGCCGCGGCTTCACCCGCGCCACCGCCCTCGGCGCGGACGGCCGCTGCCAGGGCCACGCCTTCCCCTCCGACACCAAGTTCCGGCTCGTCAGCCGCAACGGCAAGGAGGTCACCCGCGACAACCCCGGCTACATCGACGTACAGGCCGCCGGCCGGGCGCTGGGCTACTTCGGCGAACGCGAGCGCTACGACACCCAGGTGCACGGCGGCTGGTGGCGCGGCATGGACCTCGGGTACCGCACCGACGAGGGCTGCCTCCACCTCCTGGACCGCGAGGTCGACGCCATCCCCGGCATCCACTCCACCCTGGAGATCGAGGACACCGTCCTCGGCCGGCTCGACGAACTGACCGAACTCGTCGTCGTCCCCGGACCCGACGGCGCGGGCGTCCCCGTGCTCTGCACCCGCGACGACCTGCCGCTGGACACGGCCCGCTGGCGCTCCGCCGCCGCCGCGTGGCCACAGCTCGCTGAGCCCGTGCAGATGAAGCTCTCCGAACTGCCGCGCACGGCCACGATGAAGGTCCAGCGCCTCGAACTCACCGCACGACTGCGGCGGTTGTCCGCCCCGCAGTCGTCCTGACCACCGTCCGGCGACAGGCAGGAGAACACCCGTGAACGCCACCAGCGATGCCGACGTGCTGATCGTCGGAGCCGGTCCCACCGGCCTGCTCGCCGCCTGCGAACTACTGCGGCGCGGCGTGGGCGTACGGATCGTCGACCGGGCCCACGAAGCCGCCCGGGTACCCAAGGCGCTGTCGCTGTGGCCCCGGGTCCGCGACATCCTCACCGACCTCGGCGTCGGTGAGGCCGTACAGGAGGCCTCCGTACCCGTACGGGCCTTCCGCTACTTCTCCGACCGCAAGCCGGTCGCCTCGCTCACCTTCACCGAGGAGCTGGCCGCCCGCCAGCTTCCCCAACCCGAGACGGAACGCATCCTCACCGAACGGCTGCACGCCCTCGGCGGGAAGATCGAGCGCGGCGTCCGGCTGCTGTGCCTCGACGACGTCGACTACTCCGGCCGGATCGAGCCGGGCGGCTCGGTCACCGCCGTACTGGAGCACGGCGACGGCCTCGTCGAGCGGTTCACCGCGGCCTTCGTCATCGGCGCCGACGGGGCGGGCAGCGACGTCCGCCGGCAACTCGGCATCGGCTTCGAGGGATCCACCTACGAGATGGCCTTCGCCCTCCTCGACACCCGCATCGAGGGGAACCTGCCGCCCGACGAGATCTCGTACTACCAGAGCATCTCGGGCACCCTGTGCGTCGTCCCGCAGCCCGACGGGGTCTTCCGCTTCCTGTCGGTGATGCCCGAGGGCACCACCCTGACCCGCGACGACATGCAGCGACTCATCGACACCCGCGGCCCCCACGGCGTACGGATCACCGAACCGGTCTGGGAGACCGTCTTCCGGGTCCACGCCCGGCGGGCCACCGACTTCCAGCGCGGCCGGGTCTTCCTGGCCGGGGACTCGGCGCACGTGCACAGCCCAGCGGGCGGCCAGGGCATGAACAACGGCCTCCAGGACGCCCACAACCTCGCCTGGAAACTCGCCGCCGTCCTCGCCGGCGAGGCCCCCGCCACGCTCCTGGAGAGCTACGGCAGGGAACGCGTCGAGGCGACCGGTCGCATCGTCCGCGACACCGACCTGCACACCCGGGCCCTGACCGCCCGCACCCGGCGCCGGGTCGCCGCCCGCGACACCGCCTTCCGGCTGCTGGACCGCACCGGCGCCGCCGCCCGGCTCTACGCCCCCGTGATGGCGGGCCGCCGGCTCGCCTACACCCCGGACCGCGACACCCGGCAGCCGTCGACCGGCGCCTGTCGGGTACGCGACCGGCTGCCCGGCGGCATCCGGGCCGGCTCGGTCTTCCCCCGGGCCGCCGCCGTCGCGCTGGGCCTGGCCGGACCGGGGCGGGCCCCGGCGGGCTGGACGCTGCTGCTGCGCCCGCCCGCCCGGGACACCGCCTGGACCGCCCGGGTCGAGCACACCGTCGGCCCCTGGCCGGGGCTCCGCGTCCTGCGGGCCACACCCGACCTGCCCGGCCGGGGCGGGCTGTGCGCCCGCCCCGGGTACTACCTGATCCGGCCCGACGGGCACGTGGCGGCCCACGGGCACACCGACGACCTGCACCGGCTGGAGGCCGAACTCCGCCACGCCCTGACCCCGACACCCGACCACTGACCCCCACGCCCCACCGAGCACCCCCGCGAGCGCCGCCGCCCGGCCCAGGCCGGACGGCGGCGCTCCTGCGCGTTCCGGGAGGTCAGGGGCCTACGGTGCGTCGGACCCGCTCCGGCGGCGCGGCGGTTCCTCCCCGCCGGAGCCCACCCGCTCCTCCTCCTGCGGCGGGTCGGGCAACGCCAGGCACAGGGCGTCCAGGGCCGCCGCGAAGGCGTGGTCGGGCGGGGTTCCGTAGCCGAGCACCAGCCCGTCCCGCGGGGTCATGGAGCTCTCGGGGTGCAGGTACGGCCGCAATCCGTCCAGCGCCAGGCCCTGCCGGCGGGCCGCCCGCAACGCCGCCTCCTCGGTGTCCCTCGGCAGCTCCAGCACCGCGTGCAGCCCGGCCGCCACCCCACTGACCTTGATGTGCGGGGCCTCCTGCGCCAGCCGGGCCGCCAGCTGGTCCCGGCGGCGCCGGTAGATCAGGCGCATCCGGCGCAGGTGACGGTCGTAGGCGCCCGAGCCGATGAACTCGGCCAGGGTCAGCTGGTCCGTGACCCCCGACCACATCTCGCGGGGGCCCTTCACGGCGAGCACGTCGTCCACCAGCCAGCCGGGCAGCACCATCCAACCCAGCCGCAGCGCGGGCGACAGGCTCTTGCTGGCGGAGCCGATGTAGACGATCCGGTCCGGGTCCAGGCCCTGGACGGCGCCGACCGGCTGGCGGTCGTAACGGAACTCCCCGTCGTAGTCGTCCTCGATCAGCACTCCACCGCTCGCCCGCGCCCAGTCCACCACCGCGGCCCGCCGCTCCGGGTGCAGGGGCCCGCCCGTCGGGAACTGGTGAGCCGGGGTGAGAAGCACCGCCTTGGCGCCCGTCCCGGGGAGTTCCTCGACCCGCGCGCCCCCGCCGTCCACCGTCAGCGGCACCGTGGCCAGCCCCGACGCCACCAGGATGTCCCGGTGGAAGGACAGCCCGTACGACTCCACCGCGACCGGGCCGGCGAGCACCTTGCCGAGCAGCTCCAGCCCGTGGGCGAAACCGGAGCAGACGATGATCCGGTCCGGGGCGGTCCGTACGCCGCGCACCCGCGCGAGGTACTCGGTCAGCGTGCGGCGCAGCTCGATCCGGCCGCGGGGGTCACCGACCCCGAAGGCGTCGTGCGGAGCGGCGGCCAGCGCCCGCCGGGCGGCGCCGATCCAGGCGGTACGGGGGAAGGCGGAGGCGTCGGGGGAGCTCGGCAGCAGGTCGTGCACGGTCCGGCGGTGCGTCGGCCGGGCCGGGCCGCGCGGCCGGTCGGGCTGGAGCGGGGCCGCCCGTCGGGCCACCCGGGTACCGGAGCCCTGGCGCGCCGACAACCAGCCCTCCTCCACCAGCTCGGCGTACGCGTCGGCGACGGTGTTGCGGGCGATCCCCAGGTCCACGGCGAGGGCCCGGTAGGGCGGCAGCCGGGTGCCGGGGGCGAGCCGGCCGGAGTCGATCGCCGTGCGTAACGCCTGCATCAGCTGGTTGCGCAGGCTGCCCTCGCCGCTCAGCTCCAGGTGCAGATCGCTCCCGGTACCCGTCGGCTCGGGATCGGACGCACCCTCGGAATTGACCCATGATCTCTGCATGGGAATGCACCCTACTGCGGGCCGATTGCGCTCCTACAGTTTTCACATGACCACTTTTCAGGTTCCTGAGCGCATGAACTTCGCCGCCGTCGCCCCCAAGATCTTCAAGTCCGTCCTGGCCCTCGACGGGGCCGCCCGACAGGGCCTCGACCCGATCCTCCTGGAGCTCGTCCAGATCCGCACCTCGCAGATCAACCGCTGTGCCTACTGCATCGATTACCACACCAGCGACGCCCGCAAGGGCGGCGAGTCGGAAGAGCGGATCTACCAGCTCACCGCCTGGCAGGAGTCCAGCCTCTTCACCGTCAAGGAGCGCGCGGCACTCGCCCTCACCGAGGAGGTCACCCTCCTCCCCGGCGGAGTCACCGACGCCGTCTACGACGAGGCCGCCCGCCACTTCGGCGAGGAGGAGCTCGCGCACCTGATCGCGCTCATCTTCACCGCCAACGTGTGGAACCGGATGAACGTCGCCACCCGCAAGACCCCCGGAACCGAGTAGTCCGGCCGCTCCCGACCCCCTCAGACCCCATAACGACGCACCAGGGCGGTGGCCACCGCCGGACAGGCCAGGCCACCGCCCCCCGCATGCCCCCACCCCCGTCTCCCGGCACCAGAGGGGGACCGCTGACGAAGGACTGACATCGTGACCACCCTCGATTCATCCGCACCGCGCACCGCGGGCAAGGAACCCTCCGCGGTCAAGGGCTGGCTGGCCGTCCTGGCCGTCACCCTCGGCATCTTCTCCCTCATGACCTCCGAGCTGCTGCCCGTCGGCCTGCTCACCCCCGTCGGGGACGCCCTGAAGGTCTCCGAGGGCACGGCGGCCCTCATGGTCACCATCCCCGGCCTGGTCGCGGCGATCTCGGCCCCGCTGGTGACCGTCGCCACCGGAAAGTTCGACCGGCGGCTCGTCCTGGTCATCCTGATCGCCATCGTCGGCCTGGCGAACCTCGCCTCCGCCTTCGCCACCAGCTTCGCCGTGGTCCTGGTCGCCCGCTTCCTCATCGGCATCAGCGTCGGTGGCTTCTGGTCCATCGCCGGCGGCATCGCCCTGCGCCTGGTCCCCGAACGACACGTCGCCCGCGCCACCGCCGTCATCTTCGGCGGCGTGGAAACGGCCTCCGTGCTCGGCGTGCCCACCGGCACCTTCCTCGGCGACCTCTCCGGCTGGCGCACCGCCTTCGCCGCGGTCGGCATCCTCGGCCTCGTCGCCCTCGCCGCCATGCTCTTCCTGATGCCGAAGGTCCCGGCCGAGCGCACCATCGTCTTCGGTGACCTGCCCCGCGTGTGGAAGTCCAACGCCGGCGTCCGCATCGGCATCGCGATGACCTTCCTCGTCATCACCGGCCACTTCCTCGCCTACACCTTCGTCCGTCCGCTCCTCCAGGACGACGGCGTCGGCGACAACATGATCGGTGTCCTGCTGCTGACCTTCGGCATCGCCGGCATCACCGGCAACTTCATCGCCGGCGCCCTGATCGCCAAGCGGCTGCGCCAGGTCGTCATCGGCATCGCGATCGTCCTCGCCGTCGCCATGCTGCTGCTCGCCACCGTCGGCAACACCACCGTCACCGCGGCCGTCATCCTCGTCCTGTGGGGCCTGGGCTACGGCGCCGTGCCGGTGACCTTCCAGACCTGGATCCTCGACGCCGCCCCCGACGCGACCGAGGCCGCCTCCTCCCTGTACGTCTCCACCTTCAACCTGTCGATCGCCCTCGGCGCCCTCTTCGGCGGCATCGCCGTGGACAACCTCGCCACCGCCAGCGTCCTGTACATCGGCGCGGGCCTCGCAATCCTCACCCTCCTCGTCGTCGGCCGACGCTCCGGCCGCCCGACCGACTCCGCCCCGGCCGCCGAACCGGCGACCGACCCGGCCACCGCGGCCGCCCACTGATCGTCTGCCCCGCGACCAACCGTCCCCCGCGGGCGGGACAGACAGCCGGGCGCGGCTCCCTCAAGGAGCCGCGCCCGGCGCTTTCGCGTGCGCGGGCGCTTCTGGCGGGGCGCGGGTTCGGGGGTGGGGCGGGCTTCCGCGCTTCGGCTCCCACCCCTCGGGTCGACGACGCCGCACCCGGCCGCTCCACACCGCGGGAGCCCGGTGCGGTGAGGGTCGCAGGCCAGGGGCACCGGTCAGCACGTCGGGCAGGACGTCGGTACGACGACCACCTGGTTCCGCCGACCGCCGACCGCCGCACTCTCGGCGAGTCGTCCCGCCCCGCCCCGACCCGACCTGACCTCGGCGCTCCGGGGAGGCGCTGTCGTCGCCGACCTCCATCAGGGTGCGGGCTCCTGTACCGACACGGACACGGATACCGATACCGACACCGGGACGGAGACGCGGCTGCCCGAGAAGCAACGCCCTCGGCGCACACCGGCGGGGGACGGCCGGCGAACGGCACCAAGGGGAACGCACAAAGGGGCGGGTCGGCGCCGTAGCGCCGACCCGCCCCACCCTGCCCCTCGGCCGCCGCGATCCGCGGCCCGCGTCTCAGACGAGCAGCCGCTCCGGGGGCCCGGTCAGTTCGTGGCCCAGCATCGAGCGGAGTTCCCCGTAGGCGCGCGTGTCGCCGGCCAGGACGCCACCGAGGAGGGTGCGGCCGTCCGGGCCGAGGACCAACTTGGCGTAGGTGGCGGCCGTGTGGTCCTCCCGTACGAAGGACAGCGCGCCCTCGACCCGGGCGTGGACGTCGCCGAACCCGGCCACGTCCACGCCGAACACCTTCAGCTTCGCCGAGGTGTCGGCGCCCGGGAAGGGCTCGGACGCCCTGCCGGTCAGTTGCGCGGCCACGCTCTCGGCCATCAGGTAGCCGGGGGCGACCAGGCCGTGGCAGCGGCCCAGGACGGCCGCGCACTCTCCGACCGCCCAGATCCGGGGGTCCTCGGTACGGCAGTGGGCGTCCACCAGGAAACCGCCCCGCTCCCCGCGCGGAAGCCCGGCCGGCTCGGCCAGTTCGTCGCGCGGGCGGACCCCCGCCGAGAACACCACGCAACGGGCGGGCAGCACGTCACCGTCGGCCAGCGTCACCTCGCGGACCCACCCGTCGGGGCCCGCGTCCACGGACGCCACGCCGCGGCCGCAGTGCACGCTCATGCCGAGCCGGCCCACCAGGCGGGCCAGCACCGCGCCCCCGCCCTCGTCGAGTTGGAGCGGCATCAGGTGCGGGGCCACCTCCACCACATGGGGTCGCATTCCCAGCGAACGCAGGGCCTGCGCCGCCTCCAGCCCCAGCAGCCCGCCGCCGATCACCACGCCGGCGGCGCCCGGTTCGGCGGCCGCGCGCAGGGCGTCGAGGTCCGCGAGGGTCCGGTAGGTGAAGCAGCCCGGCAGGGTGTGACCGGGGATCGGCGGCACGAACGGCTTCGACCCGGTGGCCAGCACGAGTGCGTCGTACCGCACGTGCGAGCCGTCCGCGAAGGTCGCCGTACGGGTCGCCCGCTCGATCGCGACGACCGGAACCCCGAGCCGCAGTTCGACCCGGGGGTCCTCCAGGACCTCGGGGCCGGTCAGCGTCAGGTCCCGGGCGCTCCGCCCGTCCAGGTACGAGGAGAGCGCCACCCGGTCGTAGGCGGCGCGGGGTTCCTCGGCCGCGACGACGATCCGCCACGACGCGAACCGCTCGTCCGCCCGCAGGAGTTCGAGGAGCCGGTGGCCGACCATGCCGTGGCCGGCGAGGACCAGGGTCCCGCTCACGGGCGGTGCCCCCCTTCCGCGGATCGGGCGAGTTCGGCGCAGAGCCGGCCCACCGCCGGGACACAGGTCCCGCAGCCCGTGGTGGCCCGGGTCGCGGCGGCGAGCTCGGGCAGGGCGCGGGCACCGCCGGCCCAGGCCTGCCGAAGGGCCCCCCGGGTCACGTTGTTGCACTGGCAGACCACGGCCGTGTCCGGCAGCGCGCCCGAGGCCGCGTACCCGCCGGCGGAACCGATCAGCAGGGCCAGCCGGTCGCTCGGCACCGGGAGGTCCCGCGCGTACAGCCGGCCCACGGCGGCGACGGCCTGCGGGAACCCCGCGACGATCCCGGACCGGATCCGGCCTTCGCGCAGCCGCAGTCGGGCGTGGCGCCCGCCGCCCGGATCGGACAGCGACACGCTTTCCTCGCCGGGGGCCGGTTCCCGGTCCGGAGCGGGTTCCCCGCCCTGGCCGACGACCGTCAGTTCCAGTCCCCGGATCCCGGGGCGCAGCACGCGTCGCGTCGGCCGGTACGGCCTGTCCGAGCCGGTCAGGATGCTTGCGAGGGCGTCCGCCTGTTCCCACGCCGACGTCAGTGAGTCCCCGGCGGCGCCCGCGTGTTCGGCGCAGTCCCCGATGGCGTGGATCCGCGGATCGCCGGTGCGCAGCCGGTCGTCCACCACGATCCCGCGCCGCACCTCCAGCCCCGCCGCCCGGGCCACCGCGGTCTCCGGGACGCTGCCCGCGCACGCCAGCACGGTGGCCGCCGCGAGCAGCCGGCCGTCGTCCAGCACGGCCTTGCCGTGCTCGGCGCCGGCCACCCGGCGGCCGAGTTCCAAGGCCACGCCGGCCTCCTCCAGGGTCCGCGCCAGTACCGCCGAGGCAGGCCCGTCGAGGTCGCGGTGGGCGAGCCGCGGCCCGGAGTGCACCAACGTCACCTCGTGCCCGGCGCCGCTCAGCGCGGCGGCGGCGCCCGCCCCGCGCAGCCCGCCCCCGGCGATCACCACCGGCCCCTCCGGCGGCGGTTCGGCGTCGGCGAGGGTGCCCAATCGGCGCACGGCGGGGGAGTCGAAGCCGGGGGACCGCGGGCGCGCCCCGGTGGCCAGCACCAGGACCTCGTACCCGTACCCGGTCCCGTCGGCGGTACGGACCTCGCGTCGGGCACGGTCGATGCCGGTCACGACGGCCGCCCGGCGCACCCGCGCGTTCCCCGGCGGCGCGGCCAGCTCCAGGGCGCGGCCGGGCAGGGTGCCGTCCAGGACCGACAGCAGCAGGGCCCGGTTGTAGGCGGCGTGCGGCTCGGCTGCCAGGACGGTCACCGGACCCCGGTGCCCGAGCCGGTGCAGGGAGGCGCAGAGGCGGTGGGCGGCCGGGCCGTGGCCGACGACGACGATCCCGCTCACGAGGACTCCGACCAGGGTTCGACGCGGACGGCGGCCAACTTGAACTCCGGCATGCCGCTGACCGGGTCCAGGGCGGGCCCGGTCATCAGGTTGGCCCGGCCCGCGCCGGGGAAGTGGAACGGCACGAACACGGTGTCGGCGCGCAGGCTCTCCACCAGCCGGACCCGGGCCACCACCGCCCCGTGCGCGGAGACGACCCGGGCGTGAGCGCCGTCGGTCAGTCCGAAGCGCCCGGCCGTGTCCGGGTGGACCTCGACGAACACCTCCGGTGCGACGGCCATCAGTTCGGGTACCCGGCGGGTCTGCGCCCCCGACTGGTAGTGGGCCAGGACCCGGCCCGTCGTCGCGAGGAGCGGCCGCCCGGCGTCCGGGACCTCCGCGGATTCCCGGTCCTCCACCGGGGCGAACCGGGCCCGCCCGTCCGGGTGCGCGAAGCGGTCCAGGAACATCCGGGGCGTACCGGGATGCCGGGCGCCGCCGTCGTCCGCCGGGCAGGGCCAGTACAACTCCTCGCCCGCGTCGAGCCGTTCCCAGCTGATCCCCGCGTAGTCGGCGCGGCCCCCGGCGGAGGCCCGGCGCAGCTCCTCGAAGACCGTGCGCGGCGCCGTCGGGAACCGTTCGGGAGGCTGCCCCAGTCGCGTCGCGAGCCCGTGCAGCACGTCGAGGTCGGTCCGTACCCCGGGCGGCGGGGCCAGGACCGGGCGGCGGCGCACCACCCGCCCCTCCAGATTGGTCAGGGTGCCCTCCTCCTCGGCCCACTGGGTGACGGGCAGCACCACGTCGGCCAGGGCCGCCGTCTCGGACGGCACGAAATCGGCGACGACCAGCAGGTCCAGGGCGGCCAGCCGGCGCGACACGTGCGCCGCGTTCGGGGCGGACACCGCCGGATTGGAGCCGAAGACCAGCAGGGCCTTGGGTCCGCCGGGCGTGCCGAGGGAGTCGAGCAGCTGGTAGGCGCCGGTGCCCGGGCCGGGCAGGGTGTCGGGCTCCACGCCCCAGACGCCCGCCACGTGGGCGCGCGCCGCCGGGTCGGTGATCATCCGGTACCCGGGGAGCTGGTCGGCCTTCTGGCCGTGCTCGCGTCCGCCCTGCCCGTTGCCCTGGCCGGTCAGGCAGCCGTACCCGCTGCCCGGGGTGCCCGGCAGGCCCAGCGCGAGCGACAGGTTGACGAACGCGGACACCGTGTCGGTGCCCTTGCTGTGCTGTTCGGCGCCGCGCCCGGTGAGCACGTACCGGCGGTCCGCCCCGGCGAGCATCCGCACGGCCTCGCGCATGTCCGCGACCGGTACGCCGGTGATCCCCTCCACCCGCTCGGGCCACCAGGCCACGGCCCGCCGCCAGGCCTCGTCGAAGCCGGTGGTGCGCTCGGCCACGTACGCCTCGTCGAGCAGGCCTTCCGTGACGGCGAGGTGGAACAGGCCCAGGGCCAGGGCCAGATCGGTGCCCGGCACGGGCTGGAGGTGCAGCGCGGCCAGCTCGGCGGTACGGGTGCGGCGCGGGTCGATCACGACGAGGCGCGCCCGGTTCAAGTGCCGCATCAACGGCGGCATCGTCTCGGCGGGGTTGGCGCCGGCCAGCAGGATGACCTGCGCACGCCCGAGGTCCGCGACGGGGAACGGCAGACCCCGGTCGAGCCCGAAGGCCGCGTTCCCGGCGGCGGCGGCCGACGACATGCAGAAGCGGCCGTTGTAGTCGATCCTGCTGGTGCCGAGCGCCACCCGGGCGAACTTGCCGAGCAGATAGGCCTTCTCGTTGGTCAGTCCGCCGCTGCCGAACACCCCGACGGCGTCCGCGCCGTGCTCCCCGCGCAGCCGTGCCAGCCGACCGGCGACCAGGTCGAGCGCCGAGTCCCAGTCGGTGGGTGCCAGTCGCCCGTCGGGGCCGCGCACCAGCGGGGTCCGCAGCCGGTCGGGCGCCCGGAGCACCGCGGGGGCCGTCCAGCCCTTCTGGCACAGGCCGCCCCCGGCGGGGTCGGCCGGCCGGACGGCGACCGCGTCGCCCTCGTCGCGCAGTACGGTCGGGCACTGGAGGGCGCAGTACGCGCAGTGCGTGGCGGCCTCGGGCGCCGCGGCCGGGTCAGCGGACATGGGCCGGCCTCGGCTCGCGCGATGGGGCGGGTCCCTGGGCGACCCGCCGCCCGGGACGCAGGTACACCGCCCAGGTGAGCAGCACGCAGAGCGCGTAGTAGCCGAGGAAGCAGGCGAACGCCGTGGTGCCGCTGCCCTGTGGCCCCTGGTAGGAGGCGCGGAACGCCAGGTTGATCGCGACCCCGCCGAGCGCGCCGACCGCGCCCGCGATGCCGATGGCGGCGCCCGAGATCCGACGGGCCCGGGCGAAGGCCTGCCGGGCCTCGCCGCCCGAGGTGATGGTGGCCTCCGCCTCGGCGGCGGCCGCGGCCGGGATCAGCTTGTACGTGGAGCCGTTGCCGAGCCCGCTGAGCACGAAGACCAGGGTGAAGGCCGCGACGAACGCCCCGAAGGACCCGGCCCGCGAGGCCAGCAGCAGCCCCGCCGTTCCCAGGGCCAGCGCCAGGAACGCCCACAGGGTGACGCGCGCCCCGCCCCAGCGGTCGGCGAGCTTCCCGCCGAGCGGCCGTGACACCGAGCCGAGCAGCGGGCCGATGAACGTGTACGAGGCCGCTTCGAGCGGCGTCGAGCCGAACTCGTTCTGCAACACCAGCCCGAAGGCGAACCCGTAGCCGATGAAGGAACCGAACGTGCCGATGTACAGGAAGGAGATGAACCAGGTGTGGCGGCTCGCGGCGGCCTCGCGCAGCGCCCCGGGCCGGGCCCGGACGGCGTCGACGTTGTCCATCTTCAGGGCCGCGAGCAGCGCGGAGAGCACGATCAGCGGGAGATAGACGGCGGCCACGTACGACGGGTGGGTGTCCCTGGCCGTGGCGATCACCAGCAGGCCCAGCAACTGCACCACGGCCACGCCGAGGTTGCCGCCGCCGGCGTTCACCCCCAGGGCCCAGCCCTGGCGGTTCTGCGGGAAGAAGGTGGTGATGTTGGTCATCGAGGAGGCGAAGTTGGCGCCGCCCACCCCGGCCGTGGCGCCGATGACCAGGAACACCCACAGCGGGGTCCCCGGGCGCTGCACGAAGACGAACGCGAGCAGCGCCGGCACCAGCAGCACGGCCGAGGCGAACACCGTCCAGTTGCGACCGCCGAACCGGGTCACCGCCCAGCTGTACGGCAGCCGCAACACGGCGCCCACCAGGGTCGGCACCACGACGAGCAGGAACTTCTCACCGGGGGTGAACCCGAGGCCGATCTCCGGCGACATGAACAGCACGAGCACCGACCACATGCTCCACACCGAGAACCCGATGTGTTCGGACAGCACGGACAGTGCCAGGTTGCGGCGCGCGATCCGCTTCCCGGTGCGCTCCCAGTACTGCTCGTCCTCCGGGTTCCAGCCTTCGATCCACCGCCCGGCGGCGGGCCTGGTCTTCATGTCTCTCCTCTCTGGGGCCCGGTCCGCCTCTCGGCGACACCGGGCCCGACGGGGTGCCGCTCAGGCCGCTCGGGGCGACTCGGGCCCGCTCAGGGCCGCTTGGGGGCGCGTTCCACCAGGGCGCGTTCCACCAGGGCGCGCGCCGCGCCCGTGTACCCGGCCGGATCGCACAGGCCCGCCAGCGCCGCCGGCCCCAGGACGCCCGCCAGCTCGGGAGCCTCGGCGAGGACGTCCGCCAGGGGCCGTCCCTCGGCGCCGGCCGTCGCCGTGGCCTCGTTCAACAGCGTGCGGGCCGCGGCCTTCCCGAGCCGTGGGGCGAGCACGGCCACGATCCGCTCCGAGACCACCGCGCTGCCGGTGAGGTCCAGGTTGGCGCGCATCCGCTCCGACCTGACCTCCAGCCCCTCGGTCAGTTCCACGGCCGTGTGCGAGGCGCCGCCCACCAGCCGCAGGCACTCCCGCAGCAGCAACCACTCGGCGTGCCAGGCGCCCGCGGACCGCTCGTCCTCCGACACCAGACAGGCCGTCAACGCGCCCGCCAGGGCCGGGACCTGGAGGGCCGCGCTGCGGATCAGCGTGGACAGCACCGGATTGCGCTTGTGGGGCATCGCGGAGGAACTTCCCCGCCCGGCGCCGCCCGGTTCGGCGAGTTCGCCGACCTCGGTCCGGGCCATGCCCTGCACGTCCACGGCGATCTTCCCGAGCGCCCCCGCCGTGAAGGCGAGCGCCGCCGCCAGGTCGGCGAGCGGCGTGCGCAGGCTGTGCCACGGCAACGCCGGCCGGGCCAGGCCCGTCTCGGCGGCGTACGCGGCGACCAGCCGGTCGTGGAAGACCCCCGGGTCCAGCACGTCCTCGGAGCCCTCGGGGCCGTCGAGGCCGGCGTACTCGACGTACCCGGCCAGGGTTCCCGCCGCGCCGCCCAGCGAGACGGGCAGCCCCTCCTCCTGGACCCGCGCGAGCCGCTCCCGGGCCTCGCGCACCAGCTGGAGCCAGCCCGCCGCCTTCAACCCGAACGTCGTCGGCACGGCGTGCAGCGCCATCGTCCGACCGGCGATCAGCGTGTCCCGGTGCTCCCCGGCCAGCGCGGCCAGGGCCGTCGCGGTACGCGTCAGGTCCTCCCGCACGAGCGTCAGCGCGCGGTGCGCCACCAGCATCGCCCCGGTGTCGAAGATGTCCTGGCTGGTGGAGCCGCGGTGGACGTACTCGGCGGCCTCCGGGGAGTCCGCCGCGACCACCGCGGTCAGCGCCCGCACCAGGCCCACGACCGGGTTGGCCGTCTCCCGGGCCGCGACGGCCAGCTCGCGCAGGTCCAGCCGCTCCGCCCGGGCCGCGTCGGTGATGGCGTCGGCGGCCTGCCAGGGCAGGGTGCCCAGCCGGGCCTGGGCCCGGGCCAGTGCCGCCTCGGCGTCCAACATGGCCTGGAGCCAGGCGGGATCCCCGGTCACCGCCTCGACGGGGGTGCCGGCGCGGACCGGTGAGAGCAGGCCCGCGTCGGGCGCCGTCGCGGGAGCCGGCTCGACCTCGGCCGCGGGAGGGGGCGCGGCCGGGTCGACCAGGCGCAGACCGCCGGGCATCAGACGATCACTCCGGTGAGGTCGGTGCCGGCGTCCACCGGGCCCAGCCCGGCCGGCACGTGCGCGACCGCGGGCAGATCCAGTACCGCGCGGGCGATGGCGTCGGAGTCCCCGAGCGTCACCGAGTCCACGCCCGGACGGATGCCCGCCGCGGTCACCCAGTGCACCGATTCGGTGGGCACCCCGTACGCGAACCGTCGCGGATGCGCGCGGCCCCGCGCGTCGAGCATGTGGAACGGCCGCTCGGTCACCGCGAGCCCGCCCGTCTCGTACGTGGTGCCCTGCGCGGCGTCGATCCGGTAGGTGGCGGCCTGGTCGGTGTCCAGGAGGTGGCGCAGCAACGGGTCGGCCGTGCGCCGCAGATCGGGCTCCGGCAGGCGGGCCTCGATCAGCGCGGTCGCGCGGATCGCCGGACCGGGAACCACCGAGGACTCGGCCACGTAGAGCTGCGCGGTCGTGTCGATGCGGACCTGCACCCCGGGGCCGAGGATGGTCAGGACCCCCGCCTCGATCAGGGCGCCCATCTCCTCGATGCGGGAGGCCGGCGGGCCGATGGACAGGAACGCGTTGAGCGGCGTGTACCAGCCCTCCAGGTCGTCGCGGTGCGAGGTGCCCTCCAGCCCGCCGTGGTCGACCGCCAGCCGGATCTCGTTGCGCAGGTCGCGCAGCAGGTCCAGGGCGGCCTTCACGGGACCGCTGACGTTCCCCTGCTTGGCCGCGACCACGTCGCGGGCCAGGTACTCCAACAGCCAGGCGGTGAAATCGGCGCGGCCGGTGAACACCCGGTCGCCGTAGGGACGGGAGAGGCCCTCCCAGTCCCACCGGTCGGCCTCCTCGATGCCGTGCGCCGTCAGCAGTGGCGCGGGATCGGCGTCCGGCTCCAGCGCCAGGTACTGCTCCACGAACGGCTCGCGTTCGGCGTCCCGGCCGCGCTGCGTGAGCAGGGTGGCGTAGTAGACGCTCTCCACCTCGCGGGCGATCAGCGGCCACAGGTCGGCGCTGAAGCTGACCGGCCGGCCGTCCCGCGCGTCCTCCTTGAGCGCCGCGATGAACTCGGCGGTCAGCAGCCGCGGGTAGTAACGCCCGTGCGCGCCCTTCTCGTTCTCGCCGCGCGCGTGGTAGGGGATGCCGCGCCGCGAGAACGCGTACAGCCGGGGCTCCTGCCCGGACGGGCGGTACACGAGCTTGTCGCCCTCCCGCTCGAAGACCCCGCCGCGGCCCGCCGTCAGCAGCGCCATGTGGTCGAAGAAGTTCAGGCCCAGACCGCGCAACAGCACGTTCTGGCCGGCCTCGATGCCGCTGAGGTCCAGGTCCGCCGGGTTCGAGGGCGTGAGGTAGGTGAGGTGGTGGATCCGGGCCAGGCTGGCCGTCCGGGCCTCCCGGCTGGTGAGCCGGGCCGGCACGTGCCCCTGCGCCATCACGATGGCGTCGAGCGCGTTCAGCCGGACGCCGTTCTCCAGCCGCACGCCCTGCGGTCCGCCCGGCACCCCGTGGGTGTCGGCCATGGCCACCGCCCGCGTCCGGTGCACGTGCACCGTGACGTGGCCGGGCGCGCTCTCGACGACCCGGCGGAAGCAGTCGCCCAGGTAGGTGCCGTAGAAGGCGCGCGTGGGGTACGTGTTCGGACCCATCCGGCGGGCCTCGGCCAGCGTGGCCTCGTCGTGGCTGTCACGGTCCCCGAGCAGGGCCAGGCCCTGCGCCCACTCGTAGAGGCTCGGACCCGGCTCGATGGGCCCGTCGATGCGGACGCTGTGGTCCGTGAAGACGGTGATCTGCGAGGCGACGGTGTTCATCAGCAGGTGCCGGGACTGGGCCGCGCGCCACACCGTTCCGGCGCCGGGCGCGGAGGGGTCCACGACGTGCACCACGACGCCCTCGCGCGAAGGCGCGGTCCGCTCGGCGGCGATCAGCCGCTCCAGGACGGACAGGCCGCGCGGTCCGGCGCCGATGACGGCGAGCTCTACTCGGCTCTTCTTCATTGCGGAACTCCCATTCCTACGGTGCGCGGACGACTAGTTGGCGGTGCTCGTGGACTCGCCGGCGCCGAGCAGCCGGGCCAGCTCCAGGCGCTTGATCTTCGTGGTCGCGGTCTGCGGGAGGTCCTCCAGCCGCCACTGCACGGGCTCCGCCAGCGGCGGCAGCCCGACCACGGCCGACTGCCAGGCGGCCAGGTCCAGCGGCTTGTCGTCCCGGGTGCTGACCACGGGGACGGCGGTGCCGTCGGGGCCGGGGATGATGATGACCTCGACGAGCTCGGGGACGCGGGTGAACAGCTTGTCCTCGATCTCCAGGGTGCTCTTGACGCCCGGGATCTCGTCCACCTCGCGGTCCAGCAGGTGCAGACAGCCCCACTTGGTGCGGTAGCCGACGTCGCCCATGCGCCACCAGCCGTCGTTGACCTGTTTCTCCCAGCGCTGGTGCTCGCCGAGGTAGCTGATGATCCGGCCGTCGCTGCGGACCTCGATCCAGCCCGGGTTGTCCTTGTCCGGCGGGTTGCCGTCGCGGCTGACGACCCGTACCCCCGTCATCCCGGGGAACGGCACGCCCACGCACCGGCCGTTGAAGTCGGCGCCGTCCTTGAGGGAGTACGTGCGGGCCGCGATCGGACCGACCTCGCTCTGGCCGTAGGCCTGCGCGAACCGGCGGTTCTTCCGCCCGGAGGCCTGGAGCAGCCGGTTCACCGTCCGGGGGTGGATCGCGTCGAAGGTGCTGGAGAAGTACTTCACGTTGGCCAGCGGCCGGCGCGGGTCCTCGGCCAACACCTCCCAGCGCAGGAAGGTGTTGGGGTGCGCCTCGATGAACCCCGGCGGCACCTGGCTGAACAGGTCTCCCACCGTCTCCGGGTCGTCGTCGCGCAACACGATCAGCGGATGGCCCTGGAGCACGGCGATGGGCATCGCGGTGAACATCCGCGAGTGGACGAACGAGACGTGCACGGCGATCGGTTCGCTGCGCCGCACGGCCGTCGACACCACGGTGGCCTGCGGCCGGTAGCGCGCCTGGAAGCTGGTGCCGGTGTGCACGGCGAGCTTCGGCGTGCCGGTCGTGCCCGAGGTGTGCGTGATCAGGGTGGGATGGTCGGCGGGCATGGCGACCGCCGGCACCCGCGGTGCCCCGGCGAGCGCGGCGAACGCGGTCGCGCCCTCGTACGCCCCGGAGGCGAGCAGCACCTCCCGGGAGAGGGCCATGACCTCGGCGGGCAGCGAATGCTCCAGCTTCTCCTGGTCGGTGACCAGGAACGGCCGGCCCACGCGCCGCAGCAGCTCGGCGACGGTCGCCCCGTCCAACTTCGGCGACAGCAGCACCGGGACGGCCCCGATGCGGGCGATGGCGCAGGCCAGCAGGGTGATGTCGAACCCGTCCCCCTTGTGCACCACCACGTGGTCACCCGGGCGGACCTGGACCGACCACAGCCGGGAGGCCAGCTCCGCCACCAGTTCGGCGACCTCCGTCAGGGTGGCCCTGCGGCTCAGCTCGGGGGCGATGTCGAGATCGTGGTCGAGGATCACGAAATTGCCGGGGTGTCGGGCGGCCGCTCGATCGAACAGCGTGCCGAGCCGAATTCCCTTGTTGTTTATGCGCTGGAGGAACATGCGTCACTCTCTCGTCCGTGAATTGCCGATGCCGGTCTGAATTCAGGCCTTTTCGATGACGTCCTTGATGCGGGAGAGAGTGGCGTCGAGATCCTGCACCAACTTCGCCGTCCAGTCGTCGACGAACTTCCGGCGCCCCGCCTCGTCCAGATCCGCGACGATCTTGTGGATTCCGGCGGTCGCCTTTCCCATCCGGAAGTGGTGGGTGAGCACGGAACCCGATCCGTCGGCCTTCACGTCGAAGCCCCAGACGCTCTCCTGGTCCTCCTGGGCGTGCGTGAGCATCATCCAGCGGAACGTCCGGCCCGGCTCGGCCGCCGTGACCCGGGCCTCGGTGTACCAGGTGCCGCGGACCAGCGGGGCCCAGGCGACGACCTGCTCGCTGCGCAGGTTCTCGCCCCGGAAGATCGAACCGACCGCGGAGGGCTCTCCCGAGATCCATTCGCCGCCCATGCATTCCGGGCTCCATTCGGCACTGCGCGGCAGGTCGCTGACCACCGCGTACACCTCCTCGGGCGTGGCGTTCACCGAAATGTCGGCGCGGAGTTCAAACAGCGGTGAGGTTTCGATGATGTTCGTCATGGTTGAAATCCTGTCTTTGTCGGGGCGGCCGGTCAACGGCCGAAATTGCTATCCGTCAGGTCGATGACGCCATGCGTCCATGAATTCGGGAATGCGTCAGGAAACGCGCAGGACGAGCTTTCCGCGGACCTTTCCCTCGTCGAGCCGACGGTGCGCCGTGCCCGCCTCGCTCAGCGGCAGCACCTCGGTCGCGTGCGGCTTCAGCAGCCCGTCGGCCAGCAACCGGTTGATGTTCGCGGCGGCGTCCGCCAGTTCGTGCGTACGGGCGTGGGAGATGGCGAAGCCGAGCACCGAGCGGTCCTGGAGGTACAGGGCGCCGGCCGGCAACACCGGACGCGTCCGCAGTCCGGCGAGGACGACCACCCGGCCTCGGGAGGCGAGCAACTCCACCGCCGTCTCCAGGTCGTTGCGGCCCGAGGTGTCCACGTACAGGTCCACGCCGTCCGGGGCCGCCGCCCGGATCAGGGCCGGCACGTCCTCCTCGCGGTAGTCGACGAAGTGCCGGGCGCCCAGCGAGCGCACGTACGCGGCGTCGCGCCCGGCGGCCACGGCCACCACCCGGGCGCCCGCCTGGGCGGCCATCACCACCGCCGCGCTCCCCACGTTCCCGGCGGCGCCGAGGACGAGGACCGTCTCGCCGGCCCGGACCCGACCGTGCGTGAACAGGGCGAGGTGCGCCGTCGCCGCCGGATGGGCCAGCGCCACCGCGTGCACCGGGTCCACCCCCGCCGGCAGGTGGTACAGCCGGTCCGCCGGCACGGCCACCCGTTCGGCGGCGGCGCCCTGCCGGCCCGCGTGACCGAGGCTGTTGCACCACACCCGGTCACCCGCCGCGAAGCCGGGCGCACCGGGACCGGCGGAGACCACCGTTCCCACGAGGTCCCGTCCCACGACGAAGGGGAACGGCACCGGGGTTCGCCAGGCACCCGAACGCACGAAGGTGTCCACGTGGTTGACGGCGGTGACCTCGACGTCGACCAGCACGTCACCCGAACCGGGAACGGGCGGCGGCAGTTCGCCGTGACGGATGGAATCGGGGGGACCGAGTTCTTCTATGTAGGCAGCACGCATGGCCCGGATTCTGGTGCGGTTCCGGGGCTCCCGGGCCGCCGGAGGCGATCACCGCCCGAGGTCCGTCACCTCCCCGTCCCCGGTGTGTCACCTCGGCGCCCCCGGACGGCGAATCGCACCACCGAGGTCCGTCAAGTCCCCGTCCCGCACGTCAAGTCCGGGCCCGGAACGTCAAGTCGGACGAGGCCGCCGCTCCATCGGCCGCCCGGCCGCCATCCCTACGATGCCGGTCATGACCACGACCCCGCCGCGCACCGCGGCACTCCACGAGGTGCCGATCGGCGATCCGCGCGTCGCCACCGACGTCGGCCCGCTCATCCGGGCCCTGCGACCCGCGCTCGACGAGCAGGCCTTCGCGGCCTTCGCGACCGAAGCCCAGGCACAGGGGCTGGTGTTCACCGCCGCCTACGACGAGGCCGGCCACTGCCTCGGCGTGGCGGCCCACCGTGTCCTCGCCACCAGCCGCGGTCGGATCCTGTTCGTCGACGACCTGGTCACCGATCCGGACCGGCGCTCGCGCGGGACCGGTGCGCTGCTGCTGGCCGCCCTGAAGTCCCGGGCCCGGGAGGAGGGATGCGTCCGCGTGGAACTGGACTCCGGGGTGACCAACCAGGGCGCCCACCGCTTCTACCACCGCCACGGCCTGACCATCGGCGCCCTGCACTTCGCCGTCGAGGTCTGAGACCCGCCTCCGCCGCACCCGACCGCGGCCTCTCGACGACGGGGCCTCGCCCGCGCCTTGCCGGTTCTTGGTCACGCCCTGTCCGGCGGCCGGGACGCTGGCGACATGACCACGCACGCCCCCTCGTCGACCCGCCCCGTCCTCCCGGAGCCGGCCGCCCTCACCCGTGTCCGCACCCTGCTGGCCACCCTGAGCCGGGACCACGCGAGCGCCCGGTGGGCGCCGACCGCGCTGGAGGCCCGCATCGGCGAACTCCTGCTCACCGCCTCGGCGGGCGACGGCGCACTCACCGCGCCCCGCCTGCGGGCAGCCCTCGCGGAGGGATCGATGAGCTTCCTCGCGGACAACGGGGGCCGGCTCGCCCTGCTCCTCGGCGCCGTGCTGGAGCTGCTGATCTCCCCGGGGCCGGCCGACCCCGGAGCGGCCGGCCCCGCCGCGCCCGAGGACCCGTACGACGCGGAGCACACCCGGCAGGCGGCGGCACACGCCCGAGAGGCGGTCGGACACGTCCACGAGACGGCGGCACACGCCCGAGAGGTGGTCGACGCCGTGGACGCGGTACACGCCCTCCTCGACCGGATCACCCGGGACCCGGGCCTTCGGGCCGACGGCGCGGGGGGCTAGCGCGATGCCGGACATCCTCGTCGTCGGCGGCGGCTTCGCCGGGGTCTGGGCGGCCGCGTCCGCCGTCCGCGCCCTCCGGGAGGCGGGCGCCTCCCACCACTCGGTCACCCTGGTCACCCCGGGGAACGACCTGGTGCTCAGGCCCCGGCTCTACGAGGCCGACCCGCACACCATGAGGGTCCCGCTCGACCGCGTCCTGGGCCCGATCGGGGTGGGGCGCGTCGCCGCGACCGTGACGGGAATCGACACCGTCGGGCGACGTGTCACCACCGCGGACACGGCCGGCCATGAACTCGTCCTGCCCTACCGCCGGTTGATCCTGGCGTGCGGAAGCCGTCTGGTGCGGCCCGAGCTGCCCGGCGCCGACCTGCTCTTCGACGTCGACGACATCGACTCCGCCACCGCCCTGGACACCCACCTGCACGGCCTGCCGGGCGAGCCCGTCGCACCGGGCCGCTTCACCGCCCTCGTCGTCGGCTCGGGCTTCACCGGCCTGGAGACCGCGACCGAACTCGTCGGCCGGCTCCGCGTGATCGCCGCACCCCACGGCGCCACCGCCGAGGTGCGGGTGGTCCTCGTGGAACGGGCCCCGGTACTCGCCCCCGGCCTCGGCCCCGGCCCCCGACCGGTGATCGTCGAGGCGCTGGAGCGGCTCGGCGTCGAAACCCGCCCGGCCACCACCCTGGAACGGGTGACCCCCGCCGGCGCCACCCTCTCGGACGGCGCCGTGCTGCCCACGCGCACCGTCGTGTGGACCGGCGGGGTCGTCGCGGCCCCGCTCACCGCGCTGGTCCCCGGCGCCCGCGACCCGATCGGACGCCTGGAGGTGGACGAGTTCCTCCGCGTCCCCGGCGCGCCCGGGGTGTACGCGGCGGGGGACACCGCCGCCGCCCGGGCGGACCCTGACCACCTCGTGCTGCCGAGCTGCCAGTACGCCATCCCGCTCGGCAAACACGCCGGGCACAACGCCGCCGCGAGCCTGACCGGCCGGACGCCCGCACCGTTCCGCCCGGCTCCCCACGTCACCACCCTCGACCTGGGCGAGGCCGGCGCGGTGTCCACCACCGGCTGGGAGCGAACCGTACGGCTGACCGGCGCGGAGGCCAAGACCCTCAAGCGGACCCTCACCGCGCAGCGGATCCGCCCCCCGCTGGACGACGCCGACGAACTGCTGCGCCAGGCGGACCCCGCCTTCCGCACCCGCCGCACCACACCCGCCTGACCCATACCCACCCGACCCACCGCACCGACCCACGGCACCGACTCGATCCACCACGCCCGTCCCGATCCACCACACCCACCTCACCGTGCCCACCGGGGGAGCCATCCGCATGATCAGCAGACGCACACTCATGAGAGCCGGCGCCGCGACCGGGGCCGCCGGCCTCCTCGCCTCCGGCACCGCCTTCGGGACCGCGGCCCTCGCCAGCGACCGCGGCGCCCCGTTCGCCCGCCTGCGCGAACGGCTGACCGGCCGACTGGTCCTGCCCCAGGACCCCACGTACGACCTGGCCAAACAGCTCCAGATGGCCCGCTACGACGCGATCCGCCCCCAGGCCGTCGCCTACTGTGCCAACAGCGCCGACGTGGCCCACTGCGTCCGCTTCGCACAGGACCACGGGCTCCACGCCGCCGTCCGCAGCGGCGGCCACAGCCAGGCCGGCTACTCGACCACCACCGGACTCGTCATCGACGTCTCCCGGCTGAGCAGCATCCGTCCCGGCCGCGACACCGTCCGCCTCGGCCCCGGCAGCCAGGGCGTCGACATCCTCAACACCCTGGCCCCCCTCGGCATCCAGCTCGGCTCCGGCACCTGCCCCACCGTGGCGATCGGGGGCTGGGTGCAGGGCGGCGGCCTCGGACTGACGGCGCGCGCCTTCGGCATGGGCAGCGACCGGCTCGTCTCCGCGCGCGTCGTCCTCGCCGACGGCTCGGTGGTCGACACCTCCGCCGCCGAGCACCCGGACCTGTACTGGGCCCTGCGCGGCGGCGGCGGAGGCAACTTCGGGGTGGTCACCGACCTGGAACTGCGCCCCGTCGACGCGCCCTCGATGACCGTCTACACCCTCACCTACGACGGGGCCCACGCCGCCGACGTCCTGCTCGCCTGGCAGGACTGGATGGCCGACGCGCCGCGCGAACTCGCCTCCGAGCTGTTCGTCATCCTCCCCGCGGACTCACCCGAGGGCACCGCCCCCACCGTCGTCGTCTCCGGCGCCCACGTCGGCGCCCTGGCCGCCGCGGACCGACACCTCGACCGGCTGATCGCCTCGGCGGGCCGCCCGACCACGAGCCGCGAGGCCGCTCAGCTCCCGTACCAGCAGGCCATGATGAAGGTGTACGGCTGCGCCGACGCCACCGTCGAGGAGTGCCACCGGATCGGCTACTCCCCGAGGGCCACGCTGCCCCGGGAGAGCTACGCCACCTACCGCAACGTGTACTTCGACCGGCGCTGGACCCCGGCGACCGCCCAGGCCGCCCTCGCCGTCCTCCAGAGCGATCCGCGGCCGGGCCAGTTCCGCTTCCTGGGCCTGTTCTCGTACGGCGGCCGGATCAACGAGGTCGCCCCCGGCGCCACCGCGTTCGTCCACCGCGACGTGCTCTTCGAGGCGGGCTTCCAGGTCGGCCTCCCCGTCGGCGACCCCGCCGCGCAGGACCGCGAACGCGCCCAGGCCTGGGTCGACGGCGGCTACGCCACGCTGTACCCGCGCTCCAGCCGCCGTTCGTACCAGAACTACATGGACCCGGCGCTCACGAACTGGCGGGAGGCCTACTACGGCCGCAACTACGCCCGGCTGCGGAGCGTCAAGCGCGCCTACGACCCGCACCGCTTCTTCCGCTTCGCCCAGGCCGTCGACTGACGGCGCCCCACCCCGGCCCGACCGGCCCACCGGCACCGCCGCCCACCTCGCGCGGCGGTGCCGGGTGCGTGAGGATGCGTACATGGCCCAGGACGGCACGGCCGGCGGACCGGCGAGCGACATCCCGGAGGCGGGGCTCAAAGCCAACGCGATCGGCTTCCTCGACGCGCTCGTCATCGGCCTCAACTCCACCTCGCCCGCCTACTCGCTGGCCGCCGTCATCGGGCCGATCGTGGCACTGGCGGGGATCTACGCACCCGGCGTGATGCTGGCGTCCTTCGTCCCCATGCTGCTGATCGCCGCCGCCTTCTACTACCTCAACAAGGTCGACCAGGACTGCGGGACCACCTTCTCGTGGGTCACCCGGGCCATGGGCCCGTGGGCCGGCTGGCTGGGCGGCTGGGCGATCGCCATGACCGGCGTGCTGGTCATCGGCTCCCTCGCCGACGTGGCCGTCCACTTCGGTCTGCTCGCCGCCGGCCTCGACGACTGGGCGACCGACCCCGTGATCCGACAGACCCTCACCGTCGTGGTGATCCTCGCCATGACGGCCGTCTGCGTCATCGGAACGGAGATGTCGGCGCGCCTCCAGGACGTGCTCATCATCGCCCAGGTCTTCTTCCTGCTGACCTTCGCGGTGGTCGCCCTCTACCGCGTCTACGCCGGCACCAGCACCCTCGACTCGATCAAACCGAGCATCGACTGGCTCAACCCGTTCGGCGCCGGCGGCGCCGCCCTCACCGGCGGACTGCTGCTCGGCGTCTTCATCTACTGGGGTTGGGAATCCGCGGTGAACCTCACCGAGGAGGTCGAGAACTCCGCCACCGCGCCCGGCAAGGCGGGCATCTGGTCCACCGTGGTGCTGCTGGTGACCTACCTGTCCGTGGGCTTCGCCGTCGTCGCCTACGCCGGAACCGCCTTCCTCGCCGAGAACGCGGGCGAGGAGGAGGCCGTCTTCGCGGTCCTCGCCCACGAGGTCATGGGCGGCCTGGACTGGGTGGTCCTCCTCGCCGTCTGCACCTCGGCCCTCGCCTCCACCCAGACCACGATCATCCCCGCCTCCCGCACCGCCCTGTCCATGGCCCGCCGCCACGCACTGCCTCCGGGGCTCGCCCACATCCACCCGCGGTTCCGCACCCCGGACGTCAGCACCTGGTGGGTCGCCGGCATCGCCATCGCCTGGTACCTCGTCGTCAACCAGATCAGCGAGAACGCCCTGCTCGACTCCCTCACGGCGCTGTCCCTGCTCATCGCCTTCTACTACGCGCTCACCGGCCTGGCCTGCGTGATCTACTACCGGCGCCACCTGACGGAGAGCCTGCACAACTTCCTGCTCATCGGTCTGGGCCCGCTGGTCGGCGCCGCACTGCTGTCCTGGCTGCTCGTGGAGTCGGTCGGCGACATGGCGAACCCGGCCAACTCGGCCGGCGGCGTCTCCTGGTTCGGACTGGGACCGCCGCTGGTCATCGGGATCGGGATCGCCGTCGTCGGCGTCCTCGTCATGTGCTTCTGGCGGCTCCGGGACGGCCGGTTCTGGCAGGAGCGACGCGGCGTCGCCGACCCCGCGCTCGTCCACGCCGAACAGCACTGAAGCGGGAGGCCTCCCATGTCCGTGGTCCTCGGGTACGACGAATCACCCGGCGCCGAACGCGCCCTGCGGGTGGCCCTGGAGGTGGCCGCCGCCTTCGGCGAACCCCTGGTGCTGGTCTACGGGGCGAACGCGCCCGGCGCCACCGGGGAGGAGTACCGGGCCCACCGCGAAGCCGTCCGCCAGGCGGGCCGCAGCGCCCTCGCGCACGCCGTGGAGGCCGCCGACGAGGCCGGAGTCCCCTCGACGGTGGAGGTCGTCGACGACAAACCCGCCCAGGCCCTGCTCGACGCGGCCGAACGCCACCGGGCCCGGGTGATCATCGTCGGCACCTGGGGGGACAGCCCGATCCGCGGCGCCCTGCTCGGCTCCACCCCGCACAAGCTGCTGCACCTGTCGCCGGTCCCCGTGCTGTGTGTCCCGACGGAGCCGTGACGCCTCCGAATGTCCCGCCCGCGCCGGCCGTGCGACGCTGAAACCGTGCGAGCCCTGGAGGAACTCCGGACCGGCACCGGCGCCGTGCCGGCGGCCGCGCGCCGGTCCGTCCGGGTCACCCTCGCCGCCTGCCTCGCCTTCTACGGGCTGCTGTACGGCCTGGACCGGCCCGTCGGCGCCACTTACGCCCTCTTCGCCGCCGTCGCCCTGGCGGGCCTGTCCCGGATCCCCGGCACCGGCCGGCAGCGGTCCGTCGTCATCGTGCGGGTCCTGCCCGTGACCTGCGTGCTGGTGGTGATCGGCACCTTCCTCGCCGTGCGGACCTGGACCGCGGTCGCCGGCATGCTCGTCATCGGCTTCTGCCTGGCGTTCGCCGCCGCGGGCGGGCCCCGGCCGGCCGGGGCCGCCCCCGGCCTCCAGCTGATGTACATCCTGCCGAGCTTCCCGCCGTACGCCCCCGACGACCTCGCGGAGCGGCTGGGCGGCACCCTCGTGGGACTGGTCCTGCTGATCCTCGCCGAGCGGTACGTCCTGCCCGACCCGCGCGTCCCCGGCTACCGGGACCGGGCCGCCGACGCCGCCGTCGAGGCGGCCCGCTGCGCGGCCGACCTGGAACGCCGGCCCCACACCCTGCCCGCCGCCGAGGCCGAACGGTCCAAGGCCGTCGCCGAGACCCTGCGCCCCTCCATGGTCCCGGAGGCGGAACGGCCCGCCGGCCCCGGCGTACGGGAGCGGGGACTCGCCCACACCGGGCTCGCGGCCCGCACCCTGCTGGCCCGGCTCCGCAACCTGCCCGCGCCGGTGGCCGGGCTGCCCGCCCGAAGGCCCGGCCTGCGCGTCGTACGGGCGGTGCGGGAGTCGGCCGACGGCACCGCCGTCCTGCTGCGGGAGGGCAGCCGGCCCCCGACGGACTCCGCGCCCCTGTGGAGGCTGCGGGCCGAACTCGCCGACACCCCGATCTCGGAGCCGGGCTCCGGCCCCCGGCACGCCGCGCTGCTGGAGGTCGCCGACGCCGCGCTCGTCCTGCGCTCGGCGGCGGAACTCGCCGTGTACGGCCGGGCGGCCGGGCGGGAAGGCGACCCGGCGGACCGCTTCTGGTACGCCCGACAGAGCACGGCCCGACTGTGGTGGCACCGGATCGCCGGGCACACCGGTCCGAGGTCCGTGCACTTCCAGAACGCCGTCCGGCTCGCCGTGGCCCTCGCCGTCGCCCGCACCGTGGCCGGGATCGACTCGCTCCCGCACGGCTTCTGGGCGATGCTCGCCGTGGTCAGCCTGACCCGCACCACCGCCGTGGCCACCCGCGGCACCGTACGGACCGCCCTGATCGGCACCAGCCTCGGCGCGCTCGCCGCCGGTACCGTGCTCGCGCTCGCGGGCGAGGCGACCACCGTCTACCAGGTCATGCTGCCGCCGCTGATGCTGGTCACGTTCATCGTCGGGCCGGTGAAGGGGGTCGGCTGGGCGCAGGCGATGTTCACCCTGGTCGTCGCCATGGTCTTCGCCCAACTGTCGCCCGTGACCTGGCAGCTGGCCGAGGTCCGCTTCCTGGACGTGCTCATCGGCAGCGTGATCGGCATCGTGTGCGGCGTGTTGGCCTGGCCGCGCGGCGCCCACGACGAACTCCAGCGCGCGGTGGCCGAGTTGTTGCGGACCGCGGCGGACGACGTCGAGGTGACCACCCGTGACACGGGGGCGCCGCCCGGCCCCGAGGACATGCGGGTGCGGCACGCCCTGACCATGGCCGAGACGGCGTTCGCCCAGTACCAGGCCGAACGCCAACGGCCGGCCGCGCCCCACCAGGACTGGCAGGCCGCTCTGATGGTCGGCCACCACGTGCTCTGGGGGTCCCGGCGGGTCCTCGACAGCCCCGACGGCCTGCCGCTCGGGCCGGTCGAGGCGGCCGGGATCCGGGAGTACGGAACCTGGGTCGCGGCCGGGTTGCGGGAGGCGGCCGACCGCTCCGGCGCCCCCAGGCCCCCGTCGGCGCCGCCGGAGCGGGCCCTGCGCCGTCCCGAACCGGCCACGGCCGCGCCCGTGTTCTTCGCGGCGATGGCCTGGCTCGACAACCTCACCGCCGACCTCGCGCTCCTGGACACGGACCCGTCCGCGCGGGTCGCCGCCGCCCGCTGACGGCCCGGGTCGCGCCGTCCCCCTTGTCCCGGTCCCGCCGGCCCGCTGACGGCCCCGGTTCAGTCGAGGGCCGGGTGGACCTCCGGGTGGGCGTCCCACCAGGCGCGGTGGAAGGGGTGGTTGTCGATGTTGGCGAGGTACGAGCCCGCCGCCGCGCGGTACAGGACGTCCGCCTGGAGCGCGGAGACCGAGGAGCGGTTCCAGGCCAGCCGGATGCGTCCGGTGATCGGGGTGCCGACCAGGGGGCGCATGACCGTGCCGTCCACGACGGGGGCCGTGGGCTGACTGAGCGCGATGGCGCGGCCCGCGGCGATCAGGTCGTGCCGCATCTTGCGGTCGATGATCCGATAGCGCAGTGACGGGACGAACCCCGCCTTCGCACAGGCCTCGATCAGCGCCTCGGGGCCGCCGTCGTCGTCCTCCACCAGGGTCATCCACTGCTCGTCGGCCAGTTCGGCCAGTTCGAGGTCCTCGCGTCGGGCCAACGGGTGCCGGGCGGACATCCTGATGCAGAAGGGCTCCCTGGGGACCAGGGTTCGGGCCAGGACACCGCCGGGCAACGGAACCACGTGGTCGTTGACCTCGCCGTACACGATGACGTCGTAGCGGCCCGCGCCCAGCATGCGCACCAGGGCCGTCACCGAGTCCTCCAGGTCCACGGTGATCTCCCGCCCGGACAGGGCCAGATCGGTGCGCGCGAGCAGGCCGTCGAGCAGGACGAGCATGATGCAGCCGAGCCGCAGCGGATCGTCGGTCGACATGGCCCGGGTGTCGGCGCCGAGCGCGTCCATCTCGTTGAGGACGCGGCGTGCCTTGGCCAGCACGAACTGGCCCAGCGGGGTCGGTTCCACGCCGTGTCGGCCCCGGACGAAGAGTTCGCCGCCGGTGACCCGTTCGATCCTGCGCAACTGGGCCGAGAGCGCCGGCTGTGAGATGCCCAGCCGCCGCGCCGCGCCCCCCAGGCTGCCGGCCTCCGCGATCTCGCAGACGGCTTGCAGATGTCTCAACTCCAACTGCATCCGGGCAGCTTACGCAGGGTGACCCCACCGCACCATAACGCGGGTCTTATGCCGGCAGGGATGTCCCAATCTCGCCATGTCCACGCCCATACTCGGCGCAGCCAGACCCCCCACACACACGATCGGAGTGGACTCTTGCAGCCCACCAGATGGATGGCGTCCGTGGCCGCCATGGCGCTGACCGCGAGCCTCGCCGGTGCGCTGGCCGGCACCGCCTCGGCCACGCCCCAGCAGCAGGGACAACCCACCGGATCCGCCGCCCGGGCCGTCGCCGCCGCCGACGCGGCGGTCCGCAGCGGACTCGACACCCTCGTCAACTCTCCCCAACAGCAGTACGACCGGCGCCTGGTCACCCCCTGGGTGCAGGACCTGTACTCCGTCGCCTACGAACGCAGCTACCGCGGCCTGCCGGTCGTCGGTGGTGACGCGGTCGTCCTCGCCGACGGCGAGGGCCGGGTCCGCGCCCTCCAGTCGGCCTCCGCGACCGTGATCGACGTGGCGACCACCCCGACCGTCGCCGCCCGCACGGCCGAGGCCACCTCCCGCGCGGAACTCGCCTCGGTGGACAAGGTCCTCGACAGCCGGCTGGTCGTCCGACTCAAGGACGACAAGCCGGTCCTGGCCTGGGAGACCGTCCTCTCCGGCCGCACGAAGACCGCTCCGAGCAAGCTGCACGTGTTCGTGGACGCCCGCACCGGCAAGATCGTCGACCGCCACGACGAGGTCGTCGCCGGCACGGGCACCAGCAAGTGGAACGGCCCGAGCCCGCTCACGATCGACACCACCGCCTCCGGCGGCACCTACTCCCTGCGCGACCCGAACCGCACCGGCCTGAGCTGCGCCGACTACAGCACCGGCACCGTCTTCTCGAAGTCCTCCGACTCCTGGGGCAGCACCAACGCCACCTCCAAGGAGACCGGCTGTACCGACCTCATGTTCGCCGCCCAGAAGCAGTGGGACATGCTCGGTCAGTGGCTCGGCCGCAACGGCGTCAGCGGGAACGGCCGAAGCTTCCCCGGCAAGGTCGGCCTGAGCGACCTCAACGCCTACTGGGACGGCAGCTCCGTCACCATCGGCCGCAACACCGCCAACGAGTGGATCGCCGGCGTGGACGTGGTCGCCCACGAGTACGGGCACGCCATCGACTCCAACACCCCGGGCGGCACCAGCGGCCAGGAGGCCGGGCTCGGCGAGGGCACCGGTGACATCTTCGGCGCGCTCACCGAGGCGTACATCAACGAGCCGTCCCCGTACGACACCCCGGACTACACCGTCGGCGAGATGATCAACCTCCAGGGCCGCGGGCCGATCCGGAACATGTACAACCCGCCGGCCGTCAACAACGACCCGGCCTGCTACAGCTCCGCGATACCCGGCACCGAGGTGCACGCGGCGGCCGGCCCGCTCAACCACTGGTTCTACCTGCTCGCCGAGGGCACCAACCCGGGCGGCGGCAAGCCCAACAGCAGCACCTGCAACTCCAGCACCCTGACCGGCGTCGGCGTCCAGAACGCCGGCAAGATCTTCTACGGCGGCATGCTGCTCAAGACCAGCGGCATGTCCTACAAGAAGTACCGGACGGCGACCCTCGGCGCGGCCAAGTCGCTCGACCCGACCACCTGCAACCTGTTCAACAAGACCAAGGCCGCCTGGGACGCCATCAGCGTGCCCGCCCAGAGCGCCGACCCGACCTGCGTCCCGAGCGGACAGAACGACGACTTCTCGCTCGCCCTCAACCCGGCCGCGGGCACCGTCCAGCAGGGCGGCTCCGTGACCACCTCGGTGTCCACCAACACCACCACCGGATCGGCCCAGCAGGTCACCCTCAGCGCCACCGGCCTGCCGGCGGGCGTCACGGCCACCT
Source organism: Streptomyces sp. NBC_00513 (assembly GCF_041431415.1). Classification (GTDB taxonomy): domain Bacteria; phylum Actinomycetota; class Actinomycetes; order Streptomycetales; family Streptomycetaceae; genus Streptomyces. The sequence goes on along the minus strand of NZ_CP107845.1, from coordinate 1,395,201 downwards.
TCAACCCGGCCACCGTGCAGTCCGGCCAGTCCTCGACACTGACCCTCTCCGCCAACTCCAGCGCGGCCCCCGGCGCCTCCACCGTCGTGGTCAAGGGCCAGGGCCCGAGCCTCGCGCACACCGTCGACTACACGCTCAACGTCGGCGGCACCCAGCCCGGCAACGACCCGCCGAACATCAGCGTCGCCAACGTCCAGGCGCACCTGACCCAGTTCAACACCATCGCCTCGCAGAACGGCGGCAACCGCCGCGCCGGCAGCGCCGGTTACACCCAGTCCCTGGCCTATGTGAAGGGCAAGCTCCAGGCCGCCGGCTTCACCGTCACCGAGCAGAACTGCACCTCCTGCACCTACCCGTCGAACAACCTGATCGCCGACTGGCCCGGCGGCCCCGCCGACCAGACCGTCATGTTCGGCGCCCACCTCGACGGCGTCTCCGCGGGCCCCGGCATCAACGACAACGGCTCCGGCTCCGCCACCCTGCTGGAGAACGCGCTGGTCCTCGCCCAGAAGAACCCCACCATGACCAAGCACGTCCGCTTCGCCTGGTGGACCGACGAGGAACAGGGCCTGAACGGCTCGGAGTTCTACGTGGGCCGGCTCGGCAGCGCCGAGCGCACCGCCATCAAGGCCTACTACAACTTCGACATGGTGGGCTCCACCAACGGCGGCTACTTCATCAACAACGTCAACTCCGCCGCGGCCGCCCCCCTCAAGGCCTACTGGACCTCGCTGAACCTCGCCCCCGAGGAGAACGTCGAGGGCCAGGGCCGCAGCGACGACTACTCCTTCCAGCAGGGCGGGATCCCCACCTCCGGCTACGCGGCCGGCGCCAGCGCCCGCAAGACCTCCGCCCAGGCCGGCAAGTGGGGCGGCACCGCGAACTCCGCGTACGACTCCTGCTACCACAGCGCCTGTGACACCACGAACAACATCAGCGCCACGGTCCTCGACCGCAGCGCCGACGGCGTCGCCTACGCGATCTGGAAGCAGGCCGTGGGCGGCGAGACCCCCGCCCAGGACTTCTCCCTCGCCACCTCCCCGGCGGCCGGCTCCGCCAACCCGGGCGGCAGCGTCACCTCCACCGTCAACACCACCACCGTCAGCGGCGCGGCCCAGACCGTCGCCCTGTCCGTCTCCGGCGCGCCCTCCGGCGTCAGCGCCACCCTCAGCCCGACCTCCGTCCAGTCCGGCCAGTCCTCGACGCTCTCCGTACAGGTCGGCGCGGGCACCGCGCAGGGCACGTACACGCTGACCGTCACCGGTACCGGCACCACCAGCCACAGCACCACCTACACCCTGACCGTCGGGGGCGGCGGCGGCACCTGCACCCCGCGCCAGGTCGTGGTCAACGGCGGCTTCGAGAACGGCTCCAGCCCCTGGACCGCCTCCTCGGGCGTCATCACCAACCAGGCCGGCCAGACCCCGCACGGCGGCTCGTACAAGGCGTGGCTGAACGGCTGGGGCACCAGCCGCACGGACAGCGCCTCGCAGTCGCTGACCATCCCGGCGGGCTGCTCGGTCCACCAGCTGTCCTTCTACCTCCACATCGACACCGACGAGGACGAGAACGTCGTCTACGACACCTTCAAGGTCTCGGTGGGCGGCCAGACGCTGGAGACGCTGTCCAACGTGAACGCGAACTCCGGCTACGCGCTGAAGAGCTACGACGTCTCCCGGTTCGCCGGCCAGACCGTCACCCTGCAGTTCCAGGGGGCCGAGGACCAGTCCCTCCAGACCTCCTTCGTGGTGGACGACGTCACCCTCCAGGTGAGCTGACGCCCGCCCGGGCAACCGCCCCGGAGCGGCACGCCCCCGGCCGACCGGCCGGGCGCGTGCCGCTCCGCGGCGTTGTCCCGGCGGTCGAGGGCCCGTCTCCCGCGCGGTGGCGCGGCTAGTTCTTCTCGGCCAGCACGGCCGCGACGCCCTGCGCGAGGCAGGGGACGCGGTGCGAGGGGATGCCCGCGATGTTGATCCGGCCCGAGGTGGTCCCGTAGATGGCGAATCCGCTGCGCAGCCGCAGCATCTGGCGCGGGTCGAGCGGCAGCATCGAGAACATGCCCTTCTGCCGTGCGAGCACGTCCGCCTGCGAACTCCAGCCGAGCTTCTCCAGGCCCGCGACCAGATCGCGCCGGTTGTCCGTGATCCGGTCGCGCATGGCGTTCAGCTCCGCCCGCCAGGTCGCCCGCAGTCCCTCGTCCTCCAGGACCGCCGTCACGATGGCGGCCCCGTGCTCCGGCGGCATCGAGTAGAGCGTGCGCGCGGCGTTCTGGAGGGCCGTCTCCACGTGCCGCAGCGAGGCGCGGGAGGAACCGATGACGACGGCGCAACCGGTGCGGTCGCTGTAGAGGCCGAAGTTCTTGGAGCAACTGATCGCGACGAGCATCTCCGGCACCCGCTCGGCGAGCATGCGCGTCGGGGCCAGGTCGGCCTCCAGGCCGTCGCCGAGTCCGTGGTACGCCAGATCGACGAACGGGACCCAGCCGGCACGCTCCGCGAGCGCGGCCAGCTCCTCCCAGTCCCGCGGCGACGGGTCCACCCCACTGGGGTTGTGGCAGCAGCCCTGGATCAGCACGACGTCGTCGCGGCGCGCCCGCGCCAGGTCCGCCAGCATGCCGGCCGTGTCGTGGCGACCCTCGGCGTCCACCCAGGCGTACGTCCGCACGTTCAGCCCGGCCGCCTCCAGGATGGGCCGGTGGTTGACGTAGGCGGGGTCGCTGATCCACACGGTGGTCCCCGGACGGGTCCGGCAGATCAGGTCGGCCAGCAGGCGCAGGGCCCCGCTGCCCGCGACGGTCTGCACCGCGACGGCCCGCTCGGCCGGCGCCTCGGCCGCGCCCGAACCGGGCCCCAGCACGAGCGACAGCATCGCGCGGTTGAAGGCGGTGTTGCCGGACAGACCGCGGTACTCCTTCGAGGCGGAACGTTCCGCCAGACCTATCTCGGCCTCACGCACGGCCGCCATCACGGGCGTGCCGCCCGTCTCGTCCCGGTACACCCCGAGGACGAGGTTCAGCCGCTCGGGCCGCGCGTCGGCCCAGAAGGCCTCGGTCAGGTCCCACAGCGGATCCACGGGCGGCGGAAGGAGGAGCTCAAGCATCTGCGGGAACCTCGGGCTGGGATCGGGGGCGCGAGCGCCGATTGGCGAGGACGACGCCGGCGGTGATGAGGGGGACGCCGACGAGCACGGCGAGCGTCGGCGACTCGTCGAGCAGGGGTATGGCGAGGAGGACCACGGCGACCGGGCTCAGACTCCCGACGACCGAACTGCGCTCCGCGCCCAGCGCCCGGATGGCGTACGCGTAGAGCAGGCCGGCGCACAGCCCGACCCCGAGCCCCTGCACCACGAGGAACAGCAGGATGTCGCCGCCCGTCGCCGAGGCCATGCCGGTGGGGAGCACGCCCGTGAGGACGAGGAGGCCCATCACCGTGACCGAGGGCAGGCACAGCAGCCCGATCGACCCGACCGGATCGAGATCGACCTCCTTGAGGCCCACCGTGTACAGGGCCCACAGCCCGCTCGCCACCAGCAGCAGCCCCGAGCCGCTCAGCACGTCCGTGTTCAGCGGGACGACGTGGCGCCAGACGAGGGCCCCGACACCGGCGCCGATCAGCGCCAGTCCGACCGCCTGGGTCCCCCGGGGCATCCCGCGCCCGCCGGCGACCATCAGCCCGGACACGAACAGCGGGACCATGCCGGGGACGATCGACCCGACGAACGCCGCCGAGGTCAGCGAGCCGCCCTGCATGGCGGCGAGGAAGAACGGGACGCCCGCCCCGCAGACGATCTTCGCGGCGGCCGCCGGGCGCACGGCCGCGATCCGGGCGCGCCGCCGCCACAGCGCGGGCGCCAGGACCAGGACCGGGACGCCGAACCGCAGCAGGGCCGCGTCGGCGGGCAGCAGGGTCGAGGTGCTCAGGGCCCGGGCGCTGAGCGCGAAGGCGGCCCAGATCAGCACGGTCACCACCAGCGCCGCCGTGCCCCGCGCCTGTGGCGAGAGCCGGTGCGCGACGGACCCGCGCGGGGGAGCCGTCGCGGGCAGGACGCTCTGCGTGACCAAGGGTTCCTCCAGCATGAGGGGGCCGGAATCGGCCACCAGGCAACGCTAGAGCTTGAGCCGGGGCAGCCGATTGCCACTTCTGCCTCCCAGGCATAGCTTTGGGGCAGAATCTGCCAAGGAGGGCCGATGGACTCAGTCGATCTGCAAATCATTCGCGAATTGCAGGCCGATGGTCGCCTGTCCAACCAGGACCTGGCCGACCGCGTCCGACTCTCCCCCTCGCCCTGTCTGCGCCGGGTCCGCCGACTGGAGGAGGCCGGTCTCATCCGCGGCTACACGGCGATGGTCGACCAGGTCGGCTTCGGGCTCCCCATCACCGTCTTCGTCCGGATCCGGCTGGAACGCCACACGAGCGAGGCCGTCAGGATCTTCGAGGGGCACGTCGGCGGCATCGAGCACATCCAGGACTGCTACCTGATGGCGGGCAGCAGCGACTACCTGCTCAGGGTCGTGATCGAAAGCCTCCAGGCGTACGAGGCCCTGGTCCGCGACCGGATCCACGCCATCCCCGGCATCGCCTCCATCGAGTCGAGCTTCGCCTACGGCAGCGTGAAACAGTCCCGCACCTACCCCCGCCCCGCCTGACCCCGGTCACGGACGCGACGCCCGGTCACGGACGCGACGCCCGGTCACGGACGCGACGCCGGGCCCTTGGTCCGCGCCGGCCCACATCCCGAGCCCGGAACAGGGCCAATGGCCCAGTCGACCGAGCCCGAGTTGAGCCAGTGGGCCCGGGGGTGGTTATCTGTGTCCTATCCATGTACTTACGGCGCCACGCAGCGCCGGACGGCGACGAGGCCGCTCCGGACCGTGGCGCCTTCGCCGTGCCCGCACACCGCCCACCACCCCCGGGCGGACGCAGGCCCGGCGCGCGTCGTATCGAGGGGGGCGGCACACCGCCGTGAAGAGGATGTTCGTGGCTCCGGACCCGGGGCGAATGAGACTCAGGAACGCGCTCCGCGCCGTGATCGGCATCGGCCTGGCCGTCGCCTCGGCCGAACTGGCCGGACTGTCCCTGACCGCCTCCATCACCGGCGGACTGGCGGCCCTGCTGGCCCTGTTCACCGTCCTCGACGCCACCGTGCGCGCCCAGCGGGTGACCACGGCCCTGTTGCCCCTGGCGGGCTTCCCCGTACTGGCCCTCGCCACGACCCTGCACGGCATCACGCTCGCCCGCGACGCGGCGTTCCTCCTCGTCGTCCTCGCCGGGGTCTACGCCCGCCGCTGGGGTCCGCGCGGCCACGCCCTCGGCGTCTTCGCCTTCATGAGCTTCTTCACCACCCAGTTCCTGCACGCGGTCCCCGCCCAACTGCCCGAACTGTTCACCGCCGTCGGCCTGGCACTGCTCTCCGCCGGCGCCGTGCGCTTCGTCCTGTGGCCGATCGAGCGCCGCACACCGCCGCCCCCGACCCCGCCCGGCCTGCCCGGCACCGGCTTCGCGCGGACCACCACCCGACAGGCCCTCCAGGCCACCGCCGCCTGCGCCGTCGCGCTCAGCGTGGGCCAGGTGCTGTCCGAGGACCGCTGGTACTGGGCCGTCGGCACCGTCTGGTGGATCTTCGTGAACACGGCCTCGCGCGGCGAGACCCTGGTGCGCGGCTTCCGCCGGGTCCTCGGCACGGTCATCGGGATCGGCGTCGGCCTGCTCGTCGCCATCCCGCTGGACGGGGCGCCCGCGCCGACCGCCGCGCTGGTCGCCGTCTGCGTCTTCGGGATCTTCTACACGGCCCCCGTCTCGTACAGCTGGATGATGTTCGCCGTGACGGTCATGGCCGGCCTGCTCTACGGTCTCCTCGGCGTCCTGGACCCGGGCCTGCTCGTGCTGCGCTTCCAGGAAACGGCCGTCGGCGCGGTCTGCGCGGCGCTCGCCGTGATCCTCGTCCTGCCCGTCACCACGCACGCGACGAACGACGCCTGGATCCAGCGCGCCCTGCTCTGCGTCCGCACGTGCACGGCCGAGGCCGCCGCCCGACTGGCCGGCTCACCGGTCGCCGACCCGGCCCCGCACGCCGCCGAGCTGGAACTGCTGCTGGGCCGGGTACGGCTCTCCCTCGCCCCGCTCGTCCACCCGCTCAGCCCGTACGCGGCCCGCAAGGCACGGGCACGCCACGTGCTGTCCCTCCTCGACGAGTGCGCCGTCGAGGTGCGGGGGCTGGTCACCGTGGCCGCCGACCCGGACGCCGGCCACGACGCCCGGCTCGCGGCGGCCTGCCGGCGCGTGGAGACCGCCGTCGAGGCGCTGATCTCGCCCGGGACACCTGCCGGCGCCGACGGCCGACCGGCCGCGGGACTGATCCCCGAGCAGCGCGCCGGCGAACACGCGCTGGCCCACCTGCACGGCCTGGAGCGGCTCCTGACCCAGCTCGACGCCCCGTTGCGCACGCCCGCGCGCGGCCCCCTGGTCAGCGCCTGAGCGAGACCGGTCGGGCCGCCCCTCAGGCGCGCCCGGCCGGATCCTGGTTCTGCTCCGGCACGCCCTCGGACACGCCCTCCGGCGACTTCGCCGGCGCGGGCACCGCGGCCAACAGCGGCCCCGGCGGGACCCGCCGCCCGGTCAGGTACACCGCCAACGGCTCCGTGTAGCGGGCGGTCAGCGGTCCCACGATCACCAGGATCAGCACGTACGCGGTCGCCAACGGCCCGAGGGCCGGCTCGATGCCCGCGGTGACCGCCAGCCCGGCGATCACGATGGAGAACTCCCCGCGCGCCACCAGGGTGCCGCCCGCCCGCCAACGCCCCTTGACGCCGACCCCGGCCCGCCGCGCGGCCCAGTGGCCGGTGGCGACCTTCGTGCAGGCGGTGACGAGCGCGAGCGCGAGGGCGGGCAGGATCACCGGCGGAATGCTGGCCGGATCCGTGTGCAGGCCGAAGAAGACGAAGAACACCGCGGCGAACAGGTCCCGCAGCGGACTCAGCAGCGTGTGCGTGCCCTCGGCGACCTCCCCGGACAGCGCGATGCCGACGAGGAACGCGCCGACGGCCGCCGAGACCTGGAGCTGCTGGGCGACGCCCGCGACGAGCAGGGTCAGTCCGAGCACCACCAGGAGCAGCTTCTCCGGGTCGTCGCTGGAGACGAAGCGGGAGATCACCCGCCCGTACCGGACGGCGACGAACAGGACCGCCCCGGCGACACCGAGCGCGATGGCCAGGGTCAGACTGCCCGCCGCGAGACTCACCCCCGCCAACAACGCCGTGACGATCGGCAGGTACACGGCCATGGCCAGGTCCTCCAGCACCAGGATGCTGAGGATGACCGGCGTCTCCCGGTTGCCGAGGCGTCCGAGGTCGCCCATCACCTTGGCGATGACACCGGAGGAGGAGATCCAGGTGACCCCGGCCAGGACGACGGCCGCGACCGGCCCCCAGCCCATGAGCAGCGCCGCGACCGCGCCGGGCACCGCGTTGAGGCCGAAGTCGACCAGCCCCGCCGGGTACTGGGTCTTGAGGTTGGAGACGAGATCGCTGGCGGTGTACTCCAGGCCCAGCATCAGCAGGAGCAGGATGACGCCGATCTCGGCGCCGATCGCCACGAACTCCTCGCTGGCGCCGAGGGGCAGCAGTCCGCCGTTGCCGAACGCGAGCCCCGCCAGCAGGTAGAGGGGGATGGGGGAGAACTTGAGGCGCCCCGCGACCCGGCCGAGCAGGCCCAGGCCGAGGATGATCGCGCCGAATTCGATGAGGAAGACAGCGGAGTGCACGGCCTCACTCCCGTCCGAGTATCGCGGCGGCCGCCTCGACGCCCTCGCGGGTGCCGATGACGATGAGCGTGTCCCCGCCGGCCAGGCGGAAGTCCGGCGCGGGGGAGGGGCGGGCCTCGGCGCGGCGCAGTACGGCGACCACCGAGACGCCGGTCTCGGTCCGCATCCGGGTCTCGCCCAGCACGCGGCCGTTCCAGTGGGAGTGCGCCGACAGCTCGATCCGTTCGGCCACCAGTCCCAGATCGGTGGTGTGCAGGACGTTCGGACTGTGGTGCGCCGGCATGAGCGCGTCGATCAGCGACGCCGTCTCCGGCCCGGTCAGGTGCAGCGACTGGGCGCAGGCGTCGGGGTCGTCGGCCCGGTACACGTTCACCGTGCGGGTGCCGTCCCGGTGCGCGATCACCGACAGGTGGCGGTGTTCGCGCGTGGTGAGGTCGTACTGGACCCCGATGCCGGGCAGCGGTGTCGTACTCATCCGTGGAGCAGGCACAGCCCGTCCCCCCTTGATCCATCCGTGGTTTCCGTACGGCGCCGCAGGCGTGTTCGGGCAGGTCACGGGCCTCGGCGCGGGCCCATGCTGCCACTTTCCGAAGGCGCGTGAAATGGGTGTCGGCACGGATGGACAGGACGGGTCCGCAGCGGTGAGGGTGGGGCGGGGAAGTGGATCCCGCCGCGGGTGGGGGCCGGGACGAGGCTCGGGCCGGACCCGGTCGGCGGCCGATGCGGGTGGTGGAGGCGGGGACGGCGATAGTGGGACGGACGTTCGACGAGAGAGGCGCGCTCCCATGTCGCTGTACTGGCGGATCTTCCTGTTGAACGCCGCCGTGCTCGTCGTGGCCGTGCTGCTGCTCTTCGGTCCGGTCACCGTCTCGACCCCGGTCCTCTTCGGGGAAGCGCTCGTCCTGCTCTGCGGACTGGTGGCCATGCTCGTCGCCAACGCCGTTCTCCTGCGGATCGGACTCGCCCCGCTGCAACGCCTCACCCGGGCCATGGCCACGGCGGACCTGCTGCGTCCCGGTCGGCGTCCCCGGGTCACGGGCCGCGGCGAGATCGCCGAGCTGACCGAGACGTTCAACAGCATGCTGGACCGGCTGGAGACCGAGCGGGCCACCAGCAGCGGCCGTGTCCTGTCGGCCCTGGAGGCGGAGCGCCACCGCATCGCGCGCGAACTCCACGACGAGGTCGGCCAGACCCTCACCGCCGTGCTCCTCCAGCTCAAGCACGCCGCCGACCGGGTACCCGAACCCGTGCGCGCCGACCTGCGCCAGGCCCAGGAGACCACCCGCGCCGGTCTCGACGAGATCGGGCGCATCGCCCGACGCCTGCGCCCGGGCGTCCTGGAGGAACTGGGCCTGCACAGCGCGCTCCGGTCGCTGGTCGCCGAGTTCACCACCCCGCGCCTCGGCGTGAGCGCGCACATCACCCCGGGACTGCCGGCCCTGACGCCCGCCACCGAACTCGTCCTGTACCGCGTCGCCCAGGAGGGCCTGACGAACGCCGCCCGGCACGCGGGCGCCACCCGCGTCGCACTGCACCTGCGCCCGCGACCCGGCGGCGGCGTGGTGCTGCTGGTCCACGACGACGGCCGGGGCGTGGGTGCCGCGCCGGAGGGCGCCGGCATCCAGGGCATGCGCGAGCGCGCCCTGCTGATCGGCGCCGAACTGTCCGTCGCCCCCGGAGCCGCCGGCGGCACCGACGTACGCCTCACGGTCGCCCCCCCCGACACCGCCGCCCACACCCACACCCATACCGACACCGGGGAGAACGCCCGATGACCGCACCGGCCCGGATCCTGCTCGCCGACGACCACGCCCTCGTGCGGGGCGGCGTACGGCTCATCCTGGACGCCGAACCCGACCTCACCGTCGTGGCCGAGGCGGCCGACGGGGCCGAGGCCGTCGCCCTGGCCCGCACCACCGACGTGGACCTGGCCATCCTCGACATCGCCATGCCCCGACAGACGGGTCTACAGGCCGCCCGGGAGCTCGCCCGCCTCCGGCCGGGGGTGCGGATCCTGATGCTCACCATGTACGACAACGAGCAGTACTTCTTCGAAGCCCTGCGGGCCGGCGCGGGCGGGTACGTCCTGAAGTCCGTCGCCGACCGCGACCTCGTGGAAGCCTGCCGGGCCGTCCTGCGCGACGAACCGTTCATCTACCCCGGCGCCGAGACCGCCCTCATCCGCAGCTGGCTCGACCGCGCCCGCCAAGGCGACCCGCTCCCGGCCCGGCCCATCACCGAACGCGAGGAGGAGATCCTCAAGCTCGTCGCGGAGGGCCACACCTCGAAGGAGATCGGGGACCTGCTCGTCATCAGCGCCAAGACCGTGGAACGACACCGGGCCAACCTCCTCCAGAAGCTGGGCCTGCGCGACCGCCTCGAACTCACCCGCTACGCCATCCGCGTCGGCCTCATCGAGCCCTGATCCCCGCCGCCGAACACGCACAACTCGGCCAACCGGGGCGGATGTTACTCCGCTCCCGGAGCTTCTCGGGGCTCCTCCCGCCAAGACCACTCGGACGAGTGTTCCCCTGGCAAGGGTCGCCTGCCGCTGACCTGCGGCATGTACAACGGGTGATCGGAGAATGCACGTTCATCCGGCACGTACCGGGTGGATCTGGTCGAACGGGGGGTAACGGCCCGGAATGGAAATTCTTCACCAGCGCTCCGACACCGCTCAGGTGTGGGAAGCGGCCGAGGAGTTCATCCGACTCTTCCACCGGGAGAATCCGGAAGCCGGTGATCCGCGTGCTCGACTCGCCGCCGTACGGGCCGAACTCGCGGGCACCGGAACCTACCGACACACCCCGGAGGAACTGGTGCACGGCGCCCGCGTCGCCTGGCGCAACAGCAACCGCTGCATAGGCAGGCTCTACTGGAACTCGCTGCGGGTCCGCGACCGCCGCGAACTGACCCAGGCCGACGACATCGCCGAGGAGTGCTTCGCCCACCTGCGCGAGGCCACCAACGGCGGCCGGGTCCGGCCCACCATCACCGTCTTCGCCCCGGACGCCCCGGGCCGCCCCGGCCCGCTGATCTGGAGCGAGCAACTGGTCCGGTACGCCGGGTACGGAGACCATCCCTCCATCACCGTCGGCGACGCCCGCAACGGCCCGCTCACCGGCGCACTGCTGGGCCTCGGTTGGCCCGGCGGACCCGGCACCCCCTTCGACCTCCTCCCGCTCGTGGTCCAGGGCGTGGACGACAAGCCGCGCTGGTTCGAGACGCCCGCCGACGCGGTGCTGGAGGTCCCGATCCGTCACCCCGACGCCGCCGACGACTGGGCGGACTGGGGACTTCGCTGGCACGCGGTCCCGGCCATCTCCAACATGTGCCTGGAGGTCGGCGGCATCCACTACCCGGCGGCGCCGTTCAACGGCTGGTACATGGGCACCGAGATAGGAGCCCGCAACCTGGCCGACACCGACCGGTACAACCTCCTCCCCGCGGTCGCCCGCCGGCTGGGCCTCGACCTGTCCACCGACCGTTCCCTCTGGAAGGACCGCGCCCTGGTCGAGCTGAACCGGGCCGTACTGGACTCCTTCGACCGGGTCGGGGTGACCATCGCCGACCACCACACCGAGTCCCGGCGCTTCCTGTCCCACCTGGAGCGGGAGGAGCGCAAGGGTCGTGCGGTCGGGGCGGACTGGTCCTGGATCGTGCCGCCGATCTCCGGTTCCGCGACCCCGGTGTTCCACCGCACGTACGAGGACCGGGCCAGCGCGACGGCCTACGTTCACCACCGCGGCGCGCAAGAAAGGGCCCAAGGGCGGGATTTGGTCTAGACCTTCTGTTACCGTCGGCTCCGAACGGATCCGGAACGGCGGAATTGAGGTACCTGTGGACGACGCGCACAGCACGGACCAAGCGGACGGACACCGGGCCTACATCGGCTCGTTCACCTCGGGGGGCGGTCGCGGTGTCACCACCGCGGCCGTGGATCCGGCCACCGGGGCGCTGACCCCGCTCTCCGCCACCGCCGCCCTCGTGGACCCCTCGTACCTCGCCCTCGCGCGGGACACCGGGGTGCTCTACGCGGTCAGCGAGACCGAGCAGGGCGGGGTCGGCGCCTTCCGTGCCACGGCCGAGGGGCTCGAACCGCTCGGCGACCCCGCCCGGGTCGGCGGGTCCGGTCCCACCCATCTCTGCGTCGCGGGTCGGCGCCTGTTCGCCGCCAACTACACCTCCGGCAGCGTCAGCAGCCTCCCGCTCGCCGCCGACGGGCGGATCCTCGGGCCCGCCGCCGTCCTGGCGCATCGCGGCTCCGGTCTCGACTCCGACCGGCAGGCGTCCCCGCACGCCCACCAGGTGGTGCCCGACCCCACCGGCCGCCGGCTGCTCGCCGTGGACCTGGGCACCGACTCGGTACTGGTCCACGCCCTCGACCCGGCCGGCGGCGAGCCCCGGCCGTACGGCGAGACCGCGCTGCGGGCCGGGACGGGACCGCGCCACCTCGCCTTCCACCCGGACGGCGAGGTGGTCTACGTCCTGCACGAACTGGAGGCCCAGCTGACCGTCTGCCGGTGGACCGCGACCTCCGGGCGGCTGGAACCGGTCGCGGAGGTTCCGATCGCCGCGGGCGGGCCCTCGGGGCCCGTACGGGACCACCCCTCGGCCGTGGTCGCCTCGCCCGACGGGCGCTTCGTCTGGGCCGCCGTGCGCGGCGCCGACACCCTCGTCACCTTCTCGCTCGCCGGCGGGCCCGAGAAACCGCAGCTCACCGCCATCGTCTCCTGCGGTGGGCACGGGCCGCGCGACCTCGCCCTCGACCCCTCGGGCCGCCGGTTGTACGCGGCGAACGAGAGGTCCGGGGACGTCACCTGGTTCGACGTGGACCCGCTGACCGGCCGGCCGCGGCGGGCCGGTTCGGTCCCCGTGCCCGCCGCCACGTGCGTGGTCTTCGGCTGACCGCCCGGCCGACGGGCCCGCTCCCGCACGCACGAGGGCCCGCGCTCCAGGTCGTGGAGCGCGGGCCCTCGCGTACGGATGTCGAGCGGGTGGTTCAGTGGGCCGCGGCGCCCAGGGTGATCCCCAGCGCCGCGCTGTACTGCGCGACGGCCAGCTTGCCGAGCGCCGGGTAGGCCCCCAGCACCTCGGCGGTGGCGCAGTCGGCCTCCTTGCAGGCCGTGTCCAGCAGCCCCTCGGCGGCCTCCGGGCCGATCAGGTACGGGGCCAGCGCCAACTGCGTCGAGCCCTCGGCGCGCAGCTGCTCGGCGATCGACGCCACCGAGCCCTCCTGGTCCAGGGCGGCGGCCTTGACCGGCACCGCGAGACGGGCGGCCAGCAGCATGCCGGTGATCCCGGCGGCCCGGACTGCCTCCTCGCCGCCGGTGGTCGCCAGGATGATGCCGTCGGCGGCGGTGGTCACGGTGAACAGGCGCGCCCGGTCGGCGCGGGCCAGACCGGCCTCGGAGAGCCGCACGTGCAGGCCCTCGGCGAGCAGCGGGTGCGGGCCGAGCACGTCGGCCAGCTCGGCGGCGGCCGAGGAGTCCATCAGCGCCTGGCGGACGCGGCGCAACAGGTCGCCGTCGGGGCCGGCCAGCAGGGGCACGACCACCGCGTCCGGGCCGGTCGCCGGGGGCACCTCGTGCCCGGCGGCGCGGGAGAACTCCGCGCGCGCGGCACGCTCGTGCGCGACGGAGGTCAGTACGCCGGACAGCGACGGGAACTCGGAACCCTCGACGTCATCGCCGTCGAGGTACCCGATCCGGCCGTCGAGGCCCGGCAGCTCGGAACGACCGATGCTGATGATCTCTTCCGCGAGTCCGCGCGAGGCGGCGGAGGGGGCACCGGGCACGGCGAGCACCAGCGCGGGCGCGCCCTCGGGCGCCACCGCGGGCTCGGGTCGGCGGTGCCGTCCGGCAGGGCGGGGTCGCGGCATTCGTACGGGCAGGCCATTGTCGGGCCCAGTGGGGGAGCTCATGGCGCCGCATGCTACTGGCTTATCGGAAGAGAGTGTTCGGGCAGGGCCTCTTCCGGCGGCTTCTGTCCGTATTTATCCGTTGAATGTCGTATACGTTTCAACTGTACGGATCAACTGGCGTTCGGCAGGCGCCAGTCAACCGGCTGCGCTCCCTGTCCCACCAGCAACTCGTTCGTCCTGCTGAACGGCCTGGAACCGAAGAACCCGTTGGCCGCGGACATGGGGGAGGGGTGCACGGACTCCACGGCCGGCAAGTCGCCCAGCAGGGGCCGCAGGTTGCGTGCGTCACGCCCCCACAGCACGGACACCAGCGGCTTGCCGCGCGCGGCGAGCGCGCGGATGGCCTGCTCGGTGACGGCCTCCCAGCCCTTGCCGCGGTGACCGCCGGTCTTGCGCGGGGCGGTGGTGAGCGAGCGGTTCAACAGCAGTACGCCCTGCCGGGTCCACGGGGTCAGGTCGCCGTTGAGCGGCCGGCCCGTCCCGATGTCCGCGTGCATCTCGCGGAAGATGTTGTCCAGGCTCGGCGGCCACGGACTCACCTCGGGCGCCACCGAGAAGGACAGGCCCATCGCGTGCCCCGGGGTGGGGTACGGGTCCTGTCCGACGATGAGCACCTTCACCTCGTCGAAGGGCTGCTGGAACGCGCGCAGGACGTTCGCCCCCGAGGGGACGTACGTCCTTCCCGCCGCGATCTCGCCGCGCAGGAAGTCGCCCATCGCGGCGATCTGCGCGGCCACCGGCTCAAGAGCCCGGGCCCAGCCCGGCTCGACGATCTCGTTCAACGGTCGTGCTGCCACGGTCGATCACTCTACTGGCTCAATCCGTCACGGGAGAACGGCGGCCCTCACGCAGAGCACGTCCGGCAGGTGCTCGGCCAGGAGTTGCCAGCTGTCCCCGTCGTCGTGACTGCCGTACAACTCCCCGTTGCGGTTGCCGAAGTAGATCCCCGCCGGGTCCCCGTCGTCGGTGCAGAGCGCGTCCCGCAGGACGGTCCCGTAGTGGTCCCCGTCCGGCAACCCCCGCTCCAGGGGCTCCCAGCGGGCCCCCGCGTCCTGTGTGCGGAACACCCGGCAGCGGTGTTCGGCGGGGACGCGATCGGAGTCGGCGTTGAGCGGGAAGACGTACGCGGTGTCCGGCCGGTGCGGGTGTGCGGCCACCGCGAAGCCGAAGTCGGAGGGCAGCCCGGCGCCGATGTCGGTCCAGTCCGTGCCCGCGTCGTCACTGCGGTAGACCCCCCAGTGGTTCTGCAGGTACAGCCGGTCGGCGTTCCCGGCGTCCTGGGCGATCTTGTGGACGCACTGGCCGAACTCCGGGTTCGGGTCCGGCAGGAACACGGCCGAGACGCCGTGGTTCGACGGGGTCCAGCTCGCCCCGCCGTCCCGGGTCCGGAACGCGCCGGCGGTGGAGACCGCGACGGTCACGGCGTCCGGATCGTCGGGGTGCGTGATCACGGTGTGCAGGCCCTCGCCGCCACCGCCCGGTACCCAACTCCCGCGGCTCGGGTGCTCCCACAGCGGCCGGACCAGCTCGAAGGACTCGCCCCGGTCGGTCGAGCGGAACAGGGCGGCCGGTTCGGTACCCGCGTAGACCACGTCCGGGGCCTCCGGTCCGGCGGGGTGCAACTGCCACACCCGTTCCAGTGAGGCGCCCGTGTCCCGGGGGAACCGCACGGCCGCCGCGGTGGGTTCCCGCCAGGTCGCGCCCAGGTCGTCGGAGCTGAAGACGGACGGGCCCCAGTGCGCGCTGTCCCCGCCGACCAGCAGGCGGGGGGCCGGGTCCCGGGTGTCGATCGCGACCGCGGACACGGCCTGGGCGTTGAAGTGCGGCCCGTCGAACCGCCAGGGCCCGGCGTCCGTCCGTCGGCCGATGAAGAGTCCTTTGCGGGTACCCGCGAGCAGCAGAACGTCGGACATGGCCGACACCTCCGGACTTCCTTGTCCTTCACGACAGCAGCTTTGAGCCAGTCTGCACCCGACCGCCGACAGCGGCTCGCAGTGACGTTCCGGGTTCCGGTCCAGGCCCCGCGACTCCGCGAACCCCAGTTGTACGAGAGGTCTCGTAGTACGGGGAAATTCGTAGTACGGTAAATCTCGTACTTAGCCGCCGAGCCCGGCGCGCGCCCGCCGACACCCGGAGAGCCCGATGAGTGCTGCCCCCGCCGCGTTTGCCGCCCTTTTCCAGCCCCGCACGATCCGCTCGGTGACCATCCCGAACCGCGTGTGGATGGCTCCGATGTGCCAGTACAGCGCCGAGGCCACCGGCCCCGCGGTCGGTGCGGCCGGCCCGTGGCACTTCGCGCACTACGCGGCCCGCGCCGTCGGTGGCACCGGCCTGATCATCCAGGAGGCCACCGCGATCTCGCCGGAGGGCCGCATCTCCCCGTACGACCTCGGCATCTGGAACGACACCCAGGTCGAGGCGCTGCGCCCGATCACCGCCTTCCTCAAGTCGCAGGGCACCATTTCGGGCATTCAGCTTGCGCACGCCGGCCGGAAGGCATCCACCGAGCGCCCCTGGAAGGGCGGCCGGTCGGTCGGACCCGAGGGCCACGGCTGGCTGCCCGACGCCCCGAGCGCGCTGCCCTTCCACGAGGGCGACCCGATCCCGCACGAGCTGACGGTCGAGCAGATCCACGAGGTCACCGCGCAGTTCGCGGACGCCGCCCGCCGCTCCCTCGAAGCCGGCTTCGAGATCGTCGAGATCCACGGCGCGCACGGCTACCTCATCGGGCAGTTCCTGTCCCCGCGCAGCAATCACCGCACCGACGAATACGGCGGCTCCTTCGAGAACCGCACCCGCTTCGCCCTCGAAGTCGTCGACGCCGTACGGGCGGTGTGGCCCGCGGAACTCCCGCTGTTCTTCAGGATCTCCGCCACCGACTGGCTGGAAGAGGACGGCTGGACCGGCGACGACACCGTCCGGTTGGCCGCTCTCCTGCACGAGCACGGCGTGGACTTCCTCGACGTCTCCACCGGCGGACTCGCCCCGGACGCCGAGATCCCGGTGGCTCCCGGCTTCCAGGTGCCCTTCGCGGCCCGGGTCAAGGCCGAGACCTCGCTGCCCGTCGCCGCCGTCGGCCTGATCACCGAGCCCGCCCAGGCCGAGAAGATCCTGTCCAACGGGGAGGCCGACGCGATCCTGCTCGGCCGGGAACTGCTCCGCGACCCGTACTGGGCCCGCCGCGCGGCGGCCGAACTGGGCGCGGAGCCGCGTACGCCCTCCCCGTACCACCGGGCCTGGTGAACCGGGTCGGCCCGGGCCCCCACGCCCGGGCCGACCCCACCGGGAGGCGACTCGCCGGGAGACGTCCCCGCCGCGAGACGGCCCTCCCCGCGCGGGCCGTCTCGTACGGCATCCCTCGTACAATGGCGGCACGAGTCACACCGAGCGAGTGGAGCAGGACATGGCGGAACGTGAGACCACCCGCGCACTCGCCCACCCCGACCGCGCCGAGATCCGCCTGGAGGGCGTGCTGCACGCGCTTTCCGACCCGCTGCGACTGTCCATCGTCCGGGACCTGGCCTCCTCGGACACCGAACTCGCCTGTTCGCACTTCGCGTTGCCGGTCACCAAGTCGACGACCACGCACCACTTCCGGGTGCTGCGCGAGAGCGGCGTCGTACGGCAGACCTACGCGGGCACCACCAAGCTGAACGGCCTGCGCGACGCCGACCTGGAGGCCCTCTTCCCCGGCCTGCTGGACAGCGTCCTCCAGGCGGCGAGCGCCCAGGAGGCCCGCCTCACGACCACCTCCGCGGCGGATCCGACCGCCGATCCGGTGACGGCGCGGGACACGACAGCGGTCACGGCGTAGGGGGCGACGGGGAGCCCGCCGCGCCCAGCAGGCCCGACCAGTCGGGGATCTTGACGGAGCGGCGTCCCAGCGAGCGCCCCAGGTCGGCCTCCGCGATCTCGATGGCCAGCCAGCCCGGCCACTCCACCGGCCTCAGTCCCGCCGCCCGCAGGGCGTCCAGCGGGTCGCCCGGAAGCTCGCGCCGGGCCAGCGCCCCCGCGTCCTGGAGCAGCGAGGACGCCGTCTCCTTGGCGCACGGCCGGTTCGTGCCGATCACCCCGGTCGGGCCGCGTTTGATCCAGCCCGCCACGTACTCCCCGACCGAGGCCCGGCCCGCGCGCAGCACCCGACCCGCCGCGTGCGGGATCGTGCCGCGCGCGGCGTCGAACGGCAGACCGGGCAGGGGCACGCCCTGGTACCCCACCGACCGCAGGACCAGCTCCGCCGGGACGTCCTCGTACCCGCCCGTGCCGGTCACCCCGCCCGCGCCGTCCTGCGCGGTCCGCTCGAACCGCATGCCGACGACCCGCCCGTCCGTCCCGCCCAGCACCATCGCCGGACGCAACTGGAACCGCAGGGCGATGGTCCGATCCGGCTTCTCGGCCGCCTCCTCGCCGTCCGCCTCGGCCCAGCCCCGCAGCACCTCCAGGTTCCGCCGGGCCACGGCGGGCAGCGCGGCCGCCGCGTCCGGGTCGCGGTAGGTCGGGTCCAGGGCCAGTTCGGCGGGATCCACCCGCACCGCGACCCCCGGCAGGGTGCCCAGTTCGCGCAGTTCCTTCGTGGTGAACCGGCCCTGGGAGGGGCCGCGCCGGGCGACCATCGACACCGTCCGCAGACCACTGCCCGCCAGCACCCCCAGAGCCGGGTGCGGCATGTCGGTCGCCGTCAGCTCGGGCGCGCCCCGGGCCAGGATGCGGGTCACGTCCACCGCGACGTTGCCCGCCCCGACCACCACCGCCGAGCGCACCCCGCGCAGATCGAAGGCCGCCGCGTCCGGGTGCCCGCTGTACCAGGCCACGAAGGCCGTCGCGGAGTGCACCCCGGCCAGTTCCTCGCCGGGGATCCCCAGCAGCCGGTCCCGGGCGGCGCCGACGCAGTACACGACCGCGTGGTACAGCTCCAGCAGCCGGGCGGTGGTCAGGCTCGGGCCGCCCACCTCCACGTTCCCGAGGAAGCGGATCCGCCCGTCCTCCAGCACCGCGCGCAGACTTCCGGTCAGCGACTTGATCTTCTCGTGGTCGGGGGCCACCCCGTACCGCACGAGCCCGTACGGCGCCGGCAGTCGGTCCAGCACATCGACCCGTACACCCGGCACCTCGCGCTGCTGGACCAGGGTCTGCGCGGCGTAGACCCCGCTCGGGCCCGAACCGACGACGGCGACACGAAGCACGGCGGAGCTCCTCCCGCAGGTGTTCCCAGCATGACACCGGGCCCCCCGGCCGTCAGCCCATCGCGCGCATACGGTGGATCTCGGCGCTCTGGGTGGCCACCACCTCCGTCGCCATCTCCTCGACCGCCACGTTGTTGCCCCCGGCCAGCGCCTCGCCCGCCATCTTCACGGCGCCCTCGTGGTGGGCGATCATCAGCGTGAGGAAGAGCCGGTCGAAGTCCGCGCCCCTCGCCGCGGCGAGATCCGCGAGTTGCCGCTCCGTGGCCATGCCCGGCATCGCTCCGTGGTCATGGGATCCGGCGTCGGTGGAGGGCTCCGGGTGCCGTGCCCGCCACTTCTCCATGGCCCCCATCTCGGGTCGCTGCGCGGCGGCTATGCGTTCCGCGACCCGCTTGACCCCGTCGGCCGAGGCCCGGGTCGGGGCGAGCGCGCTCATCGTCAGCGCCTGCCCGTGGTGCTCGATCATGTGGCGCACGTACGTCTGGTCGGCGGCGTTGGGACTGTCGTCCGGACGCTCCTTGGCCGCCTGTTCGGGGGAGAGGGTCCGTGCCCTCTCACCCGGTCTGCCGGGGGCCACGACCACCGGCGCGCCGTCACGGGCGTCGTCCGCCGCCCCGTCCTGCCGGCAGCCGGCGAGGGTGAACAGGAGACCGGCGGTCAGCGCCGCTCCCAGGATTCGGCCGAGT
Organism: Streptomyces sp. NBC_00513; assembly: GCF_041431415.1. Lineage (GTDB taxonomy): Bacteria > Actinomycetota > Actinomycetes > Streptomycetales > Streptomycetaceae > Streptomyces. The sequence continues at coordinate 1,375,651 of NZ_CP107845.1, read as the reverse complement.
AAGGCGTTTGCCATGTCCATGGAAAGGACGATACTGCCGGGGTCCAGGTTCCGTTCCCAGGAAGAGCGGAACGCACGGGCCCCCACGGGAGGCACAGTGACCTCGCACACCGTCAGAGCGCCACGCAGGAGTCCGGCGGTGGCCCTCGTGGCCGCCGGGCTGCTCTCCACGCTCCTGGCCACCGCCGGACCGGCGGTCGCCAGCCCCGACCCGGGCGACGCGTTACCCGGCGTCGGATCCGCGCGGAACGCCGCACCCGCCCAAGGCCGCGAACTCGCCCCCGGGGAGATCCCCGGTCAGGACGAGATCGTGCACAGCCGCAACATCACGCCCCTCGCCAACATCCCCAGCGCCAACCCCCAGGGCATCAACTCGGACCTGGCCTTCCAGGGCAGGTACGCCTACGCGGGCAGTTACGACGGCTTCACCATCTACGACATCGGCAACCCGAAGGCGCCCAAGACCGTCACCACGGTCCTGTGCCCCGGCGGGCAGAACGACGTATCGGTCTCCGGCGACCTGCTGTTCCTCTCCACCGACTCCTCGCGCAGCGACGACTCCTGCAACAGCGTCTCGCAGCCCGCCACGGAGAAGTCCTCGTGGGAGGGCATCAAGATCTTCGACATCAAGGACAAGAAGAACCCCAAGTACATCAAGTCGGTGGAGACCGCCTGCGGCTCGCACACCCACACCCTGGTCCCGGGCGGCCGTGACATCTACCTCTACGTCTCCTCGTACTCGCCGAACGAGGCCTTCCCCGACTGCAAGCCGCCGCACGACGGCATCTCCGTCGTCAAGGTCCCGAAGAAGGCCCCGACGACGGCCTCGGTCGTCGCCTTCCCCGTCCTCTTCCCGGACGGCGGGAACCCGGGAGCGCCCGCCAACCCCGGCGTCTCCAAGACCACCGGCTGCCACGACATCACCGTGCTCCCCTCGAAGAACCTCGCCGCCGGCGCCTGCATGGGCGACGGCATCCTCTTCGACATCAGCAAGCCCGAGCAGCCGCGGGTCATCGACCGGGTCCAGGACAACGTGAACTTCGCGTTCTGGCACTCCGCGACCTTCAACGAGCGCGCGAACAAGGTCGTGTTCACCGACGAATTGGGCGGCGGCAGCGGCGCCACCTGCAACGAGGCCACCGGCCCCGACCGGGGCGCGGACGGGATCTACGACATCACCGGGCGCGGGGACCAGCGCAAGCTCGTCTTCAAGAGCTACTTCAAGATCCCGCGGCTCCAGGCCGACACCGAGAACTGCGTGGCCCACAACGGCTCGCTGATCCCGGTCGGCGGCGGTCGCGACGTCATGGTGCAGGCCTGGTACCAGGGCGGGATCTCGGTGTGGGACTTCACCGACTCCACCCGGCCCAGGGAGATCGCGTACTTCGAGCGCGGCCCCCTGACCACCGACACGCTCGGCCTCGGCGGTTCCTGGTCGGCGTACTACTACAACGGACACATCTACTCGAACGACATCGTCAAGGGCCTCGACGTGCTGCGGCTCGACGACCGGCGCACCGACAGCGCCAAGTGGGTGCGGATGGACGGCCTCAACGTGCAGACGCAACCCGAGTACCACTGACCCCGCCCGACGACAGGGCACTCACCGTGCCGAGGGGAACGATCCGCCGGGCGGCCCGCCGTCCGGCGGGTCGCCCATCTCCCAGTCCAACGCGTACCGCTGGAACAGCTCGGCCCGCAGCCGGGTCTGCGGCATCGGCGCTCCCGGCAGCAGCACCGCCACCACCGCGCCCATCAGCAGGGCCCGCAGCAGCGGGTAGTCGGTGTCCACGTCCGCCGACCCGTAGCGGGCGACCGTGTCCCGCAGCAGCTCCGCGAGCCGTTGTTGTTCGACGCACTGGACGAACCCCTCCGCCTGGAGGATGCCCGCCATGTGGGTCCGCATCAGCCGCGGCCGGTCCCGGGCGAGGCCCAGGATCGCGTCGATCGCCCGGGCCAGCCGCTCGCGGCCGTCATCCGCCGGAGGATCCCGTTCCAGGGCCGCTTCCAAGGTCAGGTGCATCAGACGGTGCACGGCCGACTGGAGCAACTGTCGCTTGCCGGGGAAGTAGTACGAGACCAGGCCGCGGGCCGCGCCCGCGCGGTCCGCGATGTCGCCGAGGGTCGTGGCCTCGTAGCCGCGCTCGGCGACGAGTTCGACCGTGGCCTGCAGCAGCCGCTCCCGGGAACGTCTACGCAATTCTTCATTGACCGATGCGCTGCGCGGGGACATGCTTACTCCTGCGTTGACTGGCTGCGAGCCAATATACTCAGCGCACGAGATCGTCTGCTCTGGGCGACGCGGGGGATCGCCCAGAGCAGGCAGGATCCGGCGGTCTGCTGAAACGATTCAGCCGGGCACCTGTTGATCAGGCGAGCCGGCCGGCTCCTCCTGTCGGCGCAGCAGTCGGGTGGTCAAACCGCCGACGACGATCAGGCCGACGCCGAGCCACCACGTGTTGTCGAAGATCAGCACGGCGATCCCCACCGGGATCAGCAGCCCGGCCAGCGGGAGCAGCAGTCTGGAGACCGGCGGTGCGGGCAGGCCGCGGGCCTTGGCGCGCGCGACGTCGGGGTACCACTCGGTGAAGCGCAGGGCCGCCACGATCGCCAGGATCTGGATGATCCAGCCCGTCCAGATGTTGTTCGGGTTGCGCAGCACCAGGTCGCCGAAGGCGCCCGCGACGGCGGCCACCAGGAAGGCGAGCCCCCAGACCCCGGTGATCGCGTAATTGGTCCGCAGGAAGGCGGGCGTCTTCCAGAGCGAGGGGTCCACGCGCTCACGGGCGTACTGGAGGGTGAAGGGCATCCGCACGGCCATGGACCCGAACGCGATGACCACCAGGGCGATGTTGGAGACCTCGCCGGCGTACGTTTCCAGCCACCGCAGGGTGCCCGGACTCGCCGTGAGGCCCACGATGCTCAGGACCCCGAAGAACACCAGGTCGGACAGTTCCAGAAGCTTCCACGACGAGCCGCGGTCGACCAGTCGGCCCCCCACCACGAGGGTCAGCGAGATCACCAGGGCCAGCGCCACCGCCCATTCGAACCGCCCCGGCCCCACCAGCAGGGAGAACGCGATCCAGGGGGAGATGCCGACGAAGGGACTGTTCAGGATGCCGGCCACCTTGCCGGCGACGGGGGAATGGGTCGCTCTTGCCATGGGCTCCGGCCTTCCTGCCGCCCGCACCCTGCCTCAGGTTCCTGCCTCACGTTCCAACGTACGCCGGACCGTCGCGTTCGACGCGGGGAGCGGGGCCTCCGCGAACGGGACCAGGCCGGTCGGGTCGCGGGCCGAACGGATCAGTGGGGCGGCAGCCGGAAGTGCGCGCCGACCCCGGCCCCGTCCACGTGCACGACGTGCGCCCCCACCCGGACCGTCTGGGTGCCGCCGACGCGCCACGACCCCTCGTCCCCGCGCGTCCCCCCGGCCGCCCCGGCGGCGTCGCCCCCCTCGTCGGCCCCGTCGCCCAGGGGGATCCAGACCTCCAGGAAGGTGCTCCCGTCGAGGTTCGTGCCGGTCTCCACCAGGCCCGCCCCCTCCCGGCGCAGGGTTCCCACGTCGTGCCCGGGGACGCCCACCTCGTGGTGGAAGGTGACCTGCCCGCCCTCGTAGGAGGTGGTGCCGGCGAAACCGCGACTGTCCGCGTAGAACCTGCCGCTCTGGAGCCACACGACGGTGTCGGTCTCCCGCAGCGGTCCGCCGTCACGGCTGATTCCGGCGCGCGACCAGGCGCCGCGCGAGGGTGCGTCCATGATCAGAGCCTGCCACAGGACCCGCCGAGGACCCCGACCGGCGTGGCGCGCCGGACGCGCGCATCCTGGCCGCAGGAGCCGTCGCCCGACCGACGGGATCGCGATCCCTCAGGCGGGGCCGGGTGCTCCGGGCGACGCGGGGGGTCGCCCGGAGCGGGGCCGCCACAGCGTCACGAGCGCGACCAGGGCCACGCCCAGCAGCCAGCCGGCGAGCACGTCCGAGAACCAGTGGACGCCGAGGTAGAGCCGGGTGAGGCCGACCCCGACGACCGAGACGACGGCGAGGGTCCACGCGGCGGCCGCCTTCGTCCTCGGGGTCTGCTCGGGCAGCAGCCAGAGCAGCGTTCCGCACACCACGGTCGCCGTCATCGCGTGCCCGGACGGATACGCGGCGAAGTGGGCCGAGTCCACCGGGTCCGGCCACTCCGGCCGCTCCCGACCCACCAGCGCCTTCAACCCCTGCTGCACCACCGAGGCCACGAGGGCGGCGACCGCGACCCGCATCGCGCGGTTGCGGTCACCCCGCCACCACAACAGGAGGCAGGCGGCCGCGGCCAGGGCGCGCATGGTCCACGGGTCCCAGACCCAGTCGGAGAGCACCCGCGCCAGGTGGGTGACCCCGGGGTGCGTGACGGCGTGCGCGTGCAGGTCCCGGGCGACCCCGTCGTCGAAGGAGATCAGCGGGTCCCACCGTCTCACCACGAGCACCGTCAGAACGGCGGCGAGCAGCGCGCAGGAGATCCCGGCAATCCGTACGAGGTCATTCCGCATGCGGAGATCCTCGCACCGCTCGCGACCGGGGCCCTACGTCAGCGCGCTGAGGCCCGGTACGAACGCGACCAGCAGCGGCACCGCCGGGACCAGGGTCGCCAGGGCCGTCAGACGCAGCCGACGGACCGGTGACAGGCGGGGCGCCGCCGACAGCAGGCGCCGCACCCGCTGCGGTACGTGGGCCTGCGGGGTGGGGCAGGGGCCGAAGACACCGCGGTCCTCGTTGAGCCCCACCAGGGCGAGCGCGATCGTCAGCCGCCCGAAGCGCCGCGAGGCCACGTCATCGGCGGCGAGCTCCACCAACCGGTGCATCTCGGCCTCGAACGCCGCGAACACCGGGATCTGCGGGAACCCCTGGGCGAGCGCCCGCGAGCAGTGCAACAACCAGTCGTGCCGGGCCGCCACGTGACCCTGTTCGTGCGCCAGCACCGCGTCCAGCTGGCTGCCCTTGAGCCGCCCCAACGCCGCGGTGCTGACCACCAGGCGCGGGACCGCCCCCGGCTGCCACCACGCCTCGGGCCGGGAACCCTCCAGGACGACGAGGCGCGCCGCCGCGGGGTCCTCGCCGGGCAACAGCGGGGCCCGGTCCCGGAGTTCGGCCGCCCCCACGCGCCGTCGGGCCCGCGCCCGCAGCACCTCGCGCGTCAGCATCGCGCCCGTCCACAGTCCGCCGCCCGCGAGGACCAGCGCGGTGCCGATGGCCCAGGGCCCGCCCGCCGTACCCAGCGCGTACGCGTCGGCCACCCCGTGCGGCGCGGACGCGAAGAGCCGGCCCCGGACCGCCGGCCAGGCGGCCGCCGCGCTCAAGACCATCGACAGCGCCAGGCACAGGAGCACCGCGCCCACCACGCACTGCCACACCCACAGCGCGACGACCGGCTCGCGGTCGGGCCATCGGGCCCGGGCCAGCAGACGGGGAGCGAGCACAGCGGTCAGTGCGCCGAGCAGCAGAAGGGCGGCGGGGACCATCATGGTCGCCAGCCTATGAGCGCGAGACCTCCCCCGGGTATCGCCTCGGCGCATTGGTGACGCAGGACACGTGCCGGTGCGGCCCGCCCGGGACCTCACATGCCCGGCAGCATCGCCAACATGCCGATGCCCATGGCGAGTCGACAGGCCCGGGTCAGTTCGCCGGTCCCGCCGACGGCCGACGCGAGGGACTGCCCGCCCGCCGCGGACACCACGGGCCGCCCGCCCCCGCCGGCCATCAGCCGGGCCCCCGCGAGCAGCACGTACCCCGTGAAGTAGACGAGCAGCACCCCGGTCACCAGCGGCATCCCGCGCGCCGCCCCGACCGCCGGGCCGTGCCCGTGTCCGGCTGTCATCGCCAGGCCCTGGTAGGCCATGTAGGCCATCGCCAGGGAGCCCACCAGGTGGTGCGTGTGGTGGGCGCCGTCGCGCAGCAGCCACAGCGCGTGCAGGGCGGCGCCGCAGAACGCGCCCAGCAGGATCCGCGCGCCCCACGCCCCGGTCCCCGGCGGTACGGCCATCACGGCCATCCCGAGTCCCATCACGGCCTCGCCCGCCGCCGGCCCGCGGCCCTCCCCGCCGGCTCTGCTCGCGCGCAGCAGACAGTAGGTCCCGCTCACGGCGCACAGCAGCACGAGCAGCCAGGCGGAAAGGACGGAGGAGATGGAGGACATCGCGGATCCGTGCACGGCGGAACCCCCCGGTTCGTCGGCTTCACCGGAAGAGATGCCCCTGTCCGCAGGTCCGCACGCCGGCCCGGGTTAGGCTCTCCATACCGTGCCAGGCGCGGCATGTGCCCAGAGGAAGAACGGAGCCGTCGATGTCGACCGCCCACCCCACCGAACTGAGTTATCGCAGCGCCGTCGAGGCCGACGTGCCGGAACTCGTGGCGCTCGTCGAGTCGGCCTACCGCGGGGACGCCAGCCGCGGCGGCTGGACCACGGAGGCGGACCACCTCGACGGACAGCGCACCGACGAGAACGGTGTCCGCCAGGTCATCGGCGGCCCGGACAGCGTGCTCCTCGTCGTCGAACGCGCGGGCGAGATCGTCGCCTGCTGTCACCTCGCGCACCGCGGCGACCACGCCTACTTCGGGATGTTCGCCGTCCGCCCCGGCCTTCAGGGCGGCGGCCTCGGCAAGGAGATCCTGGCCGAGGCGGAGCGCCGCGCCCGCGAGCAGTGGGACGTCAAGGAGATGCGGATGACGGTGATCAACGTACGGGAGGAGCTCATCGCCTACTACGTGCGCCGCGGCTACGCGCGCACCGGCGAGCTGAGCCCCTTCCCGTACGGCGACGAGCGCTTCGGCAAGCCGCGCCGTGAGGACCTGGCCTTCGAGCTGCTGGTCAAGTCGCTGTAGCGCGCCCTGCGGTTGGCCGGGTCCCGGCGCTCGACGCGACTGGTCAGGCGGTGAAGCGGCCGGTGCTGCGGATCTCCGGGAAGTCCGTGATCACGCCGTCCAGTTGGAGGGCGCGCGCCAGCCGCAGGTGCTCCAGGGTGTTGACGGTCCGCCCGGTCACCCGCAGCCCCTCCGCGTGGAGCGACTCCACGAGCGCCAGGTTGAGTCGGTGGATCTCCAGGGCGACGGTCTCGGCGCCCGCTGCCGGCGCCCGGTCCTCGATGACCCTGCGCTGCGCCTCGTGCCGGTCGGCGTAGAGGCAGCCGCGCACGCCGGGCACCAGCCGGGTGACCTCCGCGAGCACCGCGTCGTCGTACGAGGCGACCTCGACCCGCGAGGTCAGGTCGCGGCGCAGGATCCACCGGGCGAGCGCCTCGGCGGTGGCCGGGTCCTGGACGCAGACCTGGAGCGGTACCTCCACCGCGTCCGCCACCTCGTCCAGGACCGGCACCCGTTCGCCCTGCCCGGCGTCCAGCGTGCGCAGTTCGGCCAAGGTGAGTTCGGCGACGGGGCCGGCTCCGTCGGTGGTGCGGTCCACCTCCTCGTCGTGCAGTACGACGAGGGCGCCGTCCTTGCTCAGGCGTACATCCAGGGCGATGACGTCCATGCCGGATCGCTGCGCGCGGGCGAACGACCGCAGCGTGTTCTCCGGTTCGACGCCCATGACCCCGCGATGACCGATGGTGAGGAAAGTCAAGGTTCTCTCGCTTCCGTCGACGGCGGCTCCCCGCACGGTCGCGGTGTCCCGACCGGCCGCGCGCGGTGAGGCGCATGCTAGTGCGCCGACCGTGCGATGGGACCGCCCGTGCGGGACGCGCGGGAGCGTGCCGGCCTTTTCCCGTCGGGCTCGTACGGCCCGCCGGGCCGTCCCCGTGTCACCCGGGCGTGGGCGCGTCCCCATCGGCTTGACGGACGTACGCCGGCGTCCGTGACTCAGGCCCCGGCGCCGGGTCCGCCCTCGGTTCCGGCGGTGCTCGCTCCGGCGCCGGGAGCGGTCTCGGCCCGCGGGGCGGCGACCGCCTCGACCTCGGCCAGGTCGGCCAGCAGGGCCTCGGCCAGCTCCAGCTCGGCCAGGTGCTGCCGCTCGCTCCAACGCAGCGCGAGGGTGGGGAAGGCCCACTCGCTCACCCCGCCCGCGTGTTCCACGGCCTCCCGAACGGCGGCCAGTTCGCCCCGGGTCCGTTCCAGATGGTCCTCCACCATCGCGCGCAGCAGCGCCGGTTCGGCCAGGTGTCCGAGCCAGATCCGCAGCAGCAGCCCGTGCTTGAGGACCGGGGGCCCGGCCTCGGCGGTGTCCGAGGCCCACCCGGCCAGGGCAGTGCGGCCCGCGTCGGTGATGGCGTAGCGCCGCTTGGTCCGCACTTCCTCGGGGCCCGAGCGGACGGAGGCCGCGTACCCCAGTTCCTCCAGGCGGCGCAGTTCGGCGTAGATCTGGCTGATCGCCGGCGACCAGTAGAAGAACCGCAGTGAGGAGTCCGCCCACTTCTTCAGCTCGTAGCCCGTGCGTTCCCCGGGGAAGGACAGCAGGCCGAGAACCGCCCACGCGGTCGGCGGAAGGACCTGCGGGAGGTCTTGCTTCCTCGACTTATTACTACTAGTCATATTCCGAATCGAAGCAAGGCCGGGCACGGGACGCAACTCTGGAGGCATCGTGAAATTCTCCGTGATCTTCGAAGCTCAGCTGGCCGATCCGACCGCGGAACGGGAACACCAGGTCATCCGCGACTGCGTCGAGCAGGCCGTACTCGCCGAACGCATGGGATTCGACCGGATCTGGGCCGTCGAGCACCACTCGTTGAAGTGGTACGCACACATGTCGGCCCCGGAGATCTTCCTCACCTGGGTCGCGGCCCGGACCGACACCATACGCATCGGGCACGGCGTCGTGTGCATGCCCTTCAACTTCAACCATCCGGTCCGGGTCGCGGAGCGCGCCGCCATGCTCGACCTGCTGTCCGGCGGCCGGCTCGACCTGGGGGCCGGGCGGGGCGGCACCACGCAGGAGACCTCCCTGTGCGGGGTGGACAAGGACCGGACCACCGCCGAGGTGGAGGAGGCGCTGCGGATCATCGGCAGGGCCTGGCAGGAGGAGGAGCTGGAGTACCGCGGCGAACTGCTGGACATCGGCCCGCACCCGATCCTGCCCCGACCGACCCAGACCCCGCACCCGCCGCTCTTCCTGGCGTGCAGTCGCGCGGAGACCCTCGTACAGGCGGCCGAGCTGGGGATCGGGGCTTTGGTGATGGGCTTCGCGGGTCCGGAGTCGATCGCGCGGATGCGCGCCGTGTACGACGGGGCGATCGTCGGGCGGGACGGGTCGCGCTTCGTGTCGACCGCCGTCAACGACCACTTCTCCGTGCTCTGTCCGACGATCGTGCTCGACGACCCGGCCGAGGCCCGCCGGATCGGCGTCCGGGGGCAGCGCTTCTTCGCCCAGTCGATCGGCCACTGGTACGGAGGGGCGGGCGTCCCGGACGAGGCGGTGGTGGCGGGCGCCGACGAGCCGGCCGAGATGCGCAGGGCCGCCGAGCAGGTCGTGGCCCGACTGCACGAGCAGGACATCCCGGTGCGGCCCACCGCCACGGCCACGTTCAACGCCGATCACGCCTACGGGAGCGCCGACGACGCCATCGCCCACGTGGAGCGGCTCCGGGCGGCCGGCGCGGACGAGGTGATGTGCCTGATCCAGATGGGCACGGTGCCCCAGGAGGCCTGCCTGGAGACGCTGCGCCAGTGGGGAGAGCGCGTCATCCCGCACTTCCGCGGCGCCGAGTGAGCAGGATCACGGGAGGTCGGGAGCGGGCCCGCCGCCCTCGGTCCTCGACGTCCCGAGCCGGCGCGCCTTCGGTGCCCGGAGCGGTCCCGAAGGCGTTCTCGCAGGTCCGCGGGGTATGGGGAGGGAAGACCGGAGGCTTGGCTTCCACCGTGAAGGACGGGAAGAATTTCGGCGAAGCGGGGGGTGAGGCAGGATAATTTCCCGAGTTCTCTCTTGAGTGGGAGAGCCTCACATGCATACGCTGTCTTGACGTGAGGTTCTCCTGTGGAGGAAGTGACATGACGGAAACTCTTGTGCCGGGCGTCGGCGGTGCCGTGACAACCGCGGAAACGCGGGTAGTGGACCAGCCCGCGTGGCTCGCGCTCAAGGCCGCCGTGGAGGAGATCCGCCCCTGGCAGTCGGCCGACGGCTCGATCGACTTCGAGGCCGAGGGAGCCCCCGCGCGCGTCGAGGTCGAGGCCGTCGTGGAGCGCGTCGCGGACGCCGTGCTCGCGCTGTCCCCGCTGCTGCCGCACGCCACCGAGTACCACGCCGCGCTCGTCGCGGACCTGCGCAAGTGGGTCGCGGACGACTTCCGCGTGCCGGACTTCCTCGACTCCCTGCTGGCCTTTCACCCGGCCTCCGGGCGCGCCGACGGCCTCCAGCACCTCGTCGTCTTCCCGATGTACACGCAGAACGGCAACCTGGACCGCAACTTCGAGGCCGTCGTGCTGAAGATGGTGTGGCCCGAGTGGCTCGCCGAGCTGGAGCGCACCCGGTACGACAACCCGCTCTTCCTCGGCATCACCTTCGAGGACTTCACCCCGGGCTACGACACCCACTCCGCCGTGCTCTTCCCGGAGACCATCGCCGTGCGCGAGGCCCCCGAGCGCTTCACCTGGGGCGGCATCTTCTGTGACCGCGAGGCCGCGCGCTACCGCCGGGTCACCGAGGCGGCCGTGGACATCCTGGGCATCGAGCTGCCCGAGGACATCGCCGCCATGGTCGAGGACCAGCACCGCTGCGAGAAGGCCTTCGTGCTGTGGGACATGGTCCACGACCGCACCCACAGCCACGGCGACCTGCCGTTCGACCCCTTCATGATCAAGCAGCGCCAGCCGTTCTGGATGTACGGCCTCGAGGAGCTGCGCTGCGACCTCACCGCCTTCAAGGAGGCCGTGAAGCTGGAGTCCGAGGGCAACGAGCACGGCCGTGACGTGCAGTACGCCGTCCTCTTCGACCGGATGTTCCGCTTCCCGGTCTCCGGCGACCGCAACCGCAACTACGACGGCCTCGGCGGCCAGCTGCTCTTCGCGTACCTCCACAAGCACGACGTCGTGCGCTGGACGGACAACAAGCTGAAGATCGACTGGATGCGCGCCCCGCAGGTCACCAACCAGCTGTGCGCCGAGATCGAGGACCTCTACCGGGCCGGCATCGACCGCCCGAAGCTCGTCCACTGGTTCAAGGCCTACGAGCTGGTCTCCACCTACCTCGCCCCGCACCCGGGCTCCAAGTGGGCGAAGGGCCCCGACGCCCTCGACCTCACCCTGCCTCCGCGCAAGCTCGTCGACGACGTGCTTCCGGACGAGTTTCCCCTGAGCATGTTCTATGAGGCCCTCGCCAAGAAGCTCAAGGGTGTGATCGCCTCCACGAAGGGCATCACCGCCCTGAACGCCGAGACGGCCGAGCAGGCCGCCGCGTGAGCTCTCGCCCACAGGAGGCTGCACAGATGAACGGCTCCGGTAACACCGGCAACGGTGACGGGAAGCTGCACGGAGCGGTGATCGCGGTGGCCGGGGCCGGTGGGCCCGCGGGCCAGGCCGCCCTGCTCCGCCTCGCCGAGGCGGGCGCGGTGGTCGTCGCGGCCGACGCCGACCCGACGCGCCTCGCGGAGGCCGTGGACGCGGCCCGCTACGCACACGGCGGCGCCACCGTCGTCGGCGACACCGTGGACCTCCTCGACCTGGAGGCCACCAAGGCCTGGGCCGAGCGGACCGAGAAGGAGTTCGGCCGGGTCGACGGCCTCGTCCACCTCGTCGGCGGCTGGCGCGGCAGCAAGACCTTCACCGACGCCGACCTGGCGGACTGGGCCTTCCTGGAGAAGCTCCTGATCCGCACCGTCCAGCACACCTCGCTCGCCTTCCACGACGGCCTGCTGCGCAGCGATCGGGGGCGCTACGTCCTGATCAGCCAGTCCGGCGCGCACAAGCCGGTCGCCAACAACGCCGCGTACAACGCGGGCAAGGCGGCGGCCGAGGCCTGGACGCTCGCCATGGCGGACTCCTTCCGCAAGGCGGGGGGCGAGGACGGCCCGAACGCCGCGGCTGCGATCCTGGTCATCAAGGCATTGGTGCACGACGCGATGCGCGCCGAGCGTCCCACTGCGAAGTTCGCGGGCTTCACCGACGTCAAGGAGCTGGCCGAGGCCATCGCCGGCGTCTGGGAGCGGCCCGCACCCGATGTGAACGGACAGCGTCTGTGGCTCACTCCGCAACCGTGAGAACCGCGAGCGGGAAGACCGATGCGCACCGCCACCACGATCCGGCGGTGCGCGGATTCGCCAGCGACAACTACGCGGGGGCGCATCCGGAGATCCTGGAGGCCATCGCGTTGGCCAACGGAGGCCACCAGGTCTCCTACGGCGACGACGAGTACACCGAACATCTGCAGAAGATCTTCCGCAGCCACTTCGGCCCGTACGCGCAGGCTTACCCGGTCTTCAACGGCACCGGTGCGAACGTCACGGCCCTCCAGGCCCTGACCGACCGCTGGGGCGCCGTGGTCTGCGCCGAGTCGGCGCACATCAACGTGGACGAGGGCGGCGCGCCCGAGCGGATGGCCGGGCTCAAGCTGCTCACCGTCCCCACTCCGGACGGCAAGCTCACCCCCGAGCTGATCGACCGGCAGGCCTGGGGCTGGGAGGACGAGCACCGCGCGATGCCGCAGGTCGTCTCGATCACCCAGAACACGGAACTCGGCACCGTCTACACGGTCGACGAGATCCGGGCCATCTGCGAGCACGCGCACGGCATGGGCATGAAGGTGCACCTGGACGGCGCGCGGATAGCGAACGCCGCCGCCTCGCTCGACGTGCCGATGCGTGCCTTCACCAACGCGGCCGGCGTGGACGTCCTGTCGTACGGCGGGACCAAGAACGGGATGATGTTCGGCGAGGCGGTCGTCGTGCTGAACCCCGACGCGGTCCGGCAGATGAAGCACATCCGCAAGATGTCGATGCAACTCGCGTCCAAGATGCGCTTCGTGTCGGTGCAGTTGGAGGCCCTGCTCGCCAAGGACCTGTGGCTGCGCAACGCCCGGCACGCCAACGCGATGGCGCAGCGGCTGGCGGCCGGTGTCCGGGAGACCGACGGGGTCGAGATCCTCTACCCGGTGCAGGCCAACGCGGTGTTCGCGCGACTGCCGCACGCGGCGACGCGCCGGCTCCAGGAGCGGTTCCGCTTCTACTTCTGGGACGAGATCGCCGGCGACGTGCGCTGGATGTGCAGCTACGACACCCAGGAGGAGGACGTCGACGCCTTCCTCCAGGCGCTGAAGGAGGAGCTGGCCCGGTAGGGCCCGCCCGTCCGACGCCCGGTGGGGCCGCCGACTCGACACCCATAATGCGATAGGCATGCCAAAGCATGCATAGGTATGCTCCTGGATCATGGAAATGATCCAGGAGCAACCCGACCCCGCCTATCTCGCGGCCGACGAGGCGGTGGACCACGGCCATCCCCTCGTCGCCGAGACCGCCGACGCGCTCTGGACCGCCACGGGCGGCGACCCGTACGCCTACGCCGCCGTGGCCTACGAGTTCGTCCGCGACACCGTCACGCACTCCGCCGACGCCGGCGACGACCGCGTGACCTGGCGCGCCTCCGATGTGCTCGCCGCGCGGACCGGCATCTGTCACGCCAAGTCCCACGCCCTCGCCGCGCTGTTGCGCGCCCGGGGCATCCCGGCGGCCCTCTGCTACCAGCGTCTGACCGAGGACGACGGCTCCGGCCCGCTGATCCACGGCCTCGTCGCCCTGCGCCTGCCCGGCAGCGCCCACTGGGCCCGGGTGGACCCGCGCGGCAACAAGCCGGGCGTGGACGCCCGGTTCACCCTCGACCACGAGCGGCTCGCCTTCACCGTCCGCCCCGAACTCGGCGAAGTCGACTACCCGGGGCTGTACGCGGCCCCCCACCCCGCCCCGCTCACGGCCCTCCGGGAGTCGGCGGACCGGTCGGAGCTGTGGCGGAGGCTGCCGACGGCGCTGTGACGGCCGCCGGCGGTACGGGGCCACGCACCTGCGCGGCGTACAGCAGCGCGGCGGCCGCCTGGAGCCCGGCGATCCCGAGCAGCAGTGTCCACGGCGGTGCGTCGGCGGCGAACCCCACCAGGGCGGCGCCCGCCGACGCGGCCGTCAGCTTGAGCCCCGCCCCGAGCGTGAACACCTGGGTCCGGACCCCGTCGGGCGCGTGGTCCGAGCGGATCCGCAGCGTGGCCGTCAGCAGGGGACCGTCACACACCCCGGCCACCGCGAACGCCACCGCCGCCCACGCGACGGAAGGGGCGAACGCGGCACCCGCCAGAGCCAGTCCCGTCCCCGCCAACGCCCCGCAGGCCAGCCGGCCCGGAGCCACTGCCGTGATCCGACCCAGCGTCAGGGAGCCGCCCAGCGCCCCCACCGCGAAGGCGGTCATCAGCACCCCGCCCGCTCCCGGGTTCCCCAGATCGGCCGCGAACAGCACCGAGGTGGTGGTCAGCGAGCCGATGCCGACGAACGCCAGGGTCGTCGCCGAGGTGATGGCCCGCAGCTCCCGGACCCGCCAGAGCGCCGCCAGACCGCCGCCCACCCCGACCCGGGGTCCGCCCGGCGGCCGGCCCGCGCCCGGGGTTCCGTACGGAAGCGTCGCCGCCAGCACCGTCGCCAGCGCGCCGGCCGCCGCCGGCAGTGCCATCGCGGAGGCCGCCGAACCCGTCGCCGCGACCAGGCTGATCGCCGCCGGAGCGGTCACCCCGGCCGCGTTGTACGTGGAGGCGTCCCAGCCGTACGCCCGGTCGCGGCCCGGGCCGGGCGGCCACAACCCCGCGACCAGGCTGGACAGTCCGCCCGTCACCATCGGCCCGCAGGCGCCCCCGAGCGCCGCCACCGCGAACACCGCCGGCGCCGGCGCGCGGCCCAACAGCAGGGCCAGGGCGGCCACCGCGGCCGTGAACCCCGCCAGACAGCCCACGTGGAACAGCCGGGGGCTGCGCGCCCGCGCGGCGGCGGCCCCGGCGAGCGGGGCCGCCAGCACGTGCGGGGCCAACCAGGCGGTCAGGACGAAGGCACCGAACGCCGCGTCCCCGGTGCGCTCCAGAGCCAACAGCACCACGGCCATGCCCATGCCCTCGGAGGCGAACCGCGCGGCGAGCGCCGCGGCCAGGTACCGCCCGAACCCGCTCATGCGGGAACCCCCTCCGGATCGCGTGACGCGAATCGGGCGCGCTCGGCGGGCCGCCCGGCCACGCACCGCACCACGCCGAGCGGGCCGGCGGCGGCGGGGGAAGGCGCCGACGCGGCACCCACCCCGGGTCGGCCACCCGGCCCGCCTACGTGAACCATCCGTCGGACGGACGGCTCAGCCGGCTTCCTTGACCTGCGCCGGCGTGGGCGCCGTGCCGCCCAGGTGGGCCGGCAGCCACCAGGAGTCCTCGGAGCCCTTCGGCTTGGTCGGGTAGGCGCGCTGCGCCGCGTCCAGCAGCTCCTGCACGCGCTCGCGCAGCCGGCGCGTGATCGCCCCGGCGTACTGGTCCGAGGGCGCGTCCATCGGCTCGCCGATCCGCATCGTCACCGGGATGTGGCTGCGCTTGAGGTCCTTCGGGCGGCCCTTGGTCCACAGTCGCTGGGTGCCCCACAGCGCCACCGGGATCAGCGGGACCCCGGCCTCCTGCGCCATGCGCGCCGCACCCGACTTGAACGTCTTCAGGGTGAAGGACTGGGAGATCGTCGCCTCGGGGAAGACCCCGATGATCTCGCCCGCGCGCAGCGAGTCGAGCGCGTGCTGGTACGCCGCCTCGCCCTGCGCCCGGTCCACCGGGATGTGCTTCATCGCCCGCATCAGCGGACCGGACACCTTGTGCCGGAACACCGACTCCTTGGCCATGAAACGCACCAGGCGCTTCTGGGGCCGCGCCGTCAGGCCGGCGAAGATGAAGTCCAGGTAACCGATGTGGTTGGACACCAGGACCGCCCCGCCCTTGCGCGGGATGTTCTCGGTGCCCTTCATGTCGATACGGATGTCCAGCGCGCGGAACAGCGTGTGCGCCGCGCCGATCACGGGAGGGTAGACGAGCTCAGCCATGGTGGGGAGACCCCGCCTTTCTGCCTGGGGAGGTGCTCCCGGCGGAAGTTACGGAAGCGTAGGTACGCTGACCATGGGGATCGTGCCCCATACGAGGGCTGCTGGCCAGCCCAGACGCTTGTGCCCGGGGAGATTCTCGTCACGCCGGGAAGCGGTGGGGAATGCGGCGCACCCGCGGGGCGCTCGCATCAGCGTACGAACGGAAGCGGGCGGGTGTCGATGGGAGCCGAGGTGCGCGGACACGGGAACGCGGCGGGGCTGGGCGTCGCGGAGCTCGGCGCGGAGCCGGGAGAGCGGGCCAGCCTGGTCCAGTTCTCCAGCGCGTTCTGCCAGCCCTGCCGGGCGACGCGGCGGATCCTCGCCGAGGTGGCGGCCATGGTGGACGGGGTCGCGCACATCGAGGTCGACGCCGAGCGGAACCTGGAACTGGTGCGCGCGCTCGGCATCGACAGGACCCCGACGGTGCTGGTGCTGGACTCGGCCGGGCGGATCGTGCGGCGGGCGGCCGGAATGCCCCGCAAGGCGGACGTGATCGCGGCCCTGGGAGCCGCCGTGTGAGGCCCCGTACGCGAGGCCTCGGGGTCACCCGGACGGCCGGGCGCGCGGCGGGGCCGGACCCGATCGCGCCGGTGCGCGCGCCCGTACGCAGAGTGACGCGCCTGACATCTGGCCGCTGCGGCTTGACTGTGTACACGGGTGATCGTCAGGCTGACGACATGCGGTACGAACTCCTGCTTTACGGACGGACACACGTGGACCTCGTCCGGTACGCGAGCGCGCGCTGTTGGGATCGCTGAACGCCCCCGGCTGCCCGATCCCCACCGTGCCCGCGACCGCGCGGCAGAAGGAGTCCTTCCATGACAGCCCCGACGGCTGAGTTCCCCTCTTCGACCACGGGCCGGCCCGGCTCACCCGATCTGCTGCGCTCCGTCTTCCGGCAACACGCCGCGGGGGTCGCCGTGATCACCGCCGCCGACCCGAGCGGCCGGCCGGTCGGCTTCACCGCGACCTCGCTCAACTCGGTCTCCGCCGAGCCGCCGCTGCTGTCCTTCACTCTCGGAACGGGGTCCTCCAGCTGGCCCGTGATACGGGACTCCGCGCATCTCGGCGTGCACATACTCGGCGAGCACCAGCGGGAGTTGGCGGGACTGTTCGCGCGCGGCGGAGCCGACCGCTTCGGTCCGGGCACGCAGCGGGTCGAGGGTCCGCACGGCGTCCCGGTGCTCTCGGGAGTGCTCGCGTGGCTGGTGTGCCGGGTGGTGGCGCGGGTGCCCGCCGGGGAGCACAGGGTGATCATCGCGGAGGCGGTGGCCGGTGATCCCGCCTCGGGACCGGCCGGCGAGGCGCGTCCCCTGCTGTATCACCAGGGTCGCTTCAACGCGTTGCGCGACTGAATCGTCCCTGCCGGCGCCCGTTCGGGCGGCGTTGGGCAGATCACAGTTCGGTGGCCTTGCCACCAGGGAACACCAACTGTGTACTGACGAGTAACATTCCTGTCGGGGCGCGGGTCGCCCCGATCGGGATCCGCCCGACAAGGCGCCTATGCTGCCTGCACAAGGCGGTATCAGAAATAGACGATGCGGTAGGAGAGCCGGCGTGAGCCTGAGGATCGTTGTCTGTGTGAAGTACGTACCCGACGCCACCGGCGACCGGCACTTCGCCGATGACCTGACCGTCGACCGCGACGACGTCGACGGTCTGCTGTCGGAGCTCGACGAGTACGCCGTGGAGCAGGCGCTGCAGATCGCCGACGAGGCGGACGACGCGG
The DNA here is from genome assembly GCF_041431415.1 of Streptomyces sp. NBC_00513. Taxonomy (GTDB): domain Bacteria; phylum Actinomycetota; class Actinomycetes; order Streptomycetales; family Streptomycetaceae; genus Streptomyces. Next base: position 1,357,899 of record NZ_CP107845.1, on the reverse strand, counting down.
AGATCACCGTCCTGACCGTGGGTCCCGAGGACGCCAAGGACGCGCTGCGCAAGGCGCTCTCGATGGGCGCCGACAAGGCCATCCACGTCGAGGACGACGACCTGCACGGCACCGACGTCATGGGCACCTCGCTGGTGCTGGCCAAGGCGATCGAGAAGGCCGGCTACGACCTGGTCATCACCGGCATGGCGTCCACCGACGCCGCCATGGGCGTCCTCCCGGCGATCCTGGCCGAGCGCCTGGGCGTCCCGCAGGTCACCCTGCTCTCCGAGGTCAAGGTCGAGGACGGCACCGTGACGGGCCGCCGCGACGGCGACTCCGCGAGCGAGCAGCTGGAGGCCTCCCTCCCCGCGCTCGTCTCGGTGACGGACCAGTCGGGCGAGGCCCGCTACCCGTCGTTCAAGGGCATCATGGCCGCCAAGAAGAAGCCGGTCGAGGCCTGGGACCTGTCGGACCTGGACCTGGAGGCCGAAGAGGTCGGCCTCGAGGGCGCCTGGACCGCAGTCGACTCCGCGACCAAGCGCCCGGAGCGCACCGCCGGCACGATCGTCAAGGACGAGGGCGAGGGCGGCAAGCAGCTGGCCGAGTTCCTGGCCGGCCAGAAGTTCATCTAAGAGCTTCGGTCACCTCGACACCCCCCTGACCTCTTCGCATTCGCAGGAGCATTCCCATGGCTGAAGTTCTCGTCTACGTCGACCACGTGGACGGCGCCGTCCGCAAGCCCACCCTGGAGCTGCTGACGCTCGCCCGCCGCGTCGGCGAGCCCGTCGCCGTCGCCCTCGGCGCCGGCGCCGAGGCCACCGCCGCCGTGCTCGCCGAGCACGGCGCCGTCAAGGTCCTCACCGCCGACGCCCCCGAGTTCACCGAGTACCTCGTGGTACCGAAGGTGGACGCCCTCCAGGCCGCGTACGACGCCGTCTCCCCGGTCGCCGTGCTCGTCCCGTCCTCCGCCGAGGGCAAGGAGATCGCGGCCCGCCTGGCCGTCCGCATCGGTTCCGGCATCATCACCGACGCCACCGACCTGGAGGCCGGCGACGAGGGTCCGGTCGCGACCCAGGCCGTGTTCGCCGCGTCGTTCACCACCAAGTCCCGCGTCTCCAAGGGCACCCCGGTCATCACCGTGAAGCCGAACTCGGCCCCGGTCGAGGCCGCCCCGGCCGCCGGCGCCGTCGAGGCGCTCGCCGTCACCTTCGGCGCCCTGGCCACCGGCACCAAGGTCACCTCCCGCACCCCGCGCGAGTCGACCGGCCGCCCCGAGCTGACCGAGGCCGCGATCGTGGTCTCCGGCGGCCGTGGCGTCAACGGTGCCGAGAACTTCCACATCATCGAGGACCTCGCGGACTCCCTCGGTGCGGCCGTCGGCGCCTCGCGCGCCGCCGTCGACGCCGGTTGGTACCCGCACTCCAACCAGGTCGGCCAGACCGGCAAGTCGGTCTCCCCGCAGCTGTACATCGCCTCCGGCATCTCGGGCGCGATCCAGCACCGGGCCGGCATGCAGACCTCGAAGACCATCGTGGCCGTCAACAAGGACGCCGAGGCCCCGATCTTCGACCTGGTCGACTACGGCGTGGTCGGCGACCTCTTCGAGGTCGTCCCGCAGCTGACCGGCGAGATCAAGGCGCGCAAGGGCTGAAACCCTCGGGTCACTCGCTGACCTGCGTACTCTCCGCCTCCGGGGCCGTGTGGTGTTTGTCACCACACGGCCCCGAGTCGTTTCCCCGGGAGGGCCGGGGGACCATTGACGGAGCGGAACCCCGTGACTAAATTCTGCAATACGGATCTAAGATTCCGTGAAGCGGAAAAGAGGAGAGTGCACGATGGGTCAGCAGGAGAAGGTGGCGACGAGCCTCGCAGGCGCGGTCAGCGAGGGCATCAGCGCCTCCCTCGCGCCGGTGGACGCGGAACTCGCGCGCCACTACCCGGGCGACCCCGGCACCCGCCAGCCCATCCACACGGTCTACGTCCCCGGTGACGTCTTCGCCGCCGACACCATCCGTTCCTGGGGCGACCAGGCCCTCGCGGCCCTCGACGAGCACGCCCCGGACGCCGCGACCTTCGCCAAGGTCCTCGGCATCTCCGACGAACTGGCCGTGCCCGTGTACGACCGGGTGCGCGCCAAGCTCGCGTCCGAGCCCATCGAGGACCTGCGCGTCGACTTCGAGGACGGCTTCGGCGTCCGCTCCGACGAGGAGGAGGACCAGGCCGCCGCCCGCGCCGCCCGCCTCGTCTCGGAAGCGTTCGCCAACGGCACCAACGCCCCCTACATGGGCATCCGCATGAAGTGCATGGAGTCCAACGTCCGCGACCGCGGCATCCGCACCACGGACATCTTCCTGTCCGGGCTCCTCGCGCACGGAGGCCTGCCCGAGGGCCTCGTCCTCACCCTGCCGAAGGTCACCTACGCCGAGCAGGTCGGCGCCTTCGTCAAGCTGCTGGAGGCCTTCGAGATCACCCGCGGCCTTCGTCCGGGCCGGATCGGCTTCGAGATCCAGATCGAGACCAGCCAGTCGATCGTCGCCTCCGACGGCACCGCCACCGTGGCCCGGATGATCGAGGCCGCCAAGGGCCGTGCCACCGGCCTGCACTACGGCACGTTCGACTACAGCGCCTGCGTCGGGGTCTCCGCCGCCTACCAGTCGAGCGACCACCCCGCCGCCGACCACGCGAAGGCCATCATGCAGGTCGCGGCCGCGGGCACCGGCGTACGCGTCTCCGACGGCTCGACCAACGTCCTGCCGATCGGCACCACCGAGCACGTCCACGAGGCCTGGAAGCTGCACTACGGTCTCACCCGCCGCGCCCTGGCCCGCGCCTACTACCAGGGCTGGGACATGCACCCCGCGCACCTGCCGACCCGCTACGCGGCCGTCTTCACCTTCTACCGCGAGGGCCTGGAAACGGCCGCCGCGCGCCTCAAGGCGTACGTGGCCAAGGTCGAGGGCGACGTGATGGACGAGCCGGCCACCGCCAAGGCGCTGGCCGGCTACCTGGTCCGCGGCCTCGACTGCGGAGCCGTCGGCGCCGACGAGGTCACCGCCCTGACCGGCCTGACCCGCGCGGAACTGGACGCCTTCGCGATCCCGCGCCGCTCCGCGACCCTGACGGCCACGGCCTGATCCGTTCGACCCGGGCGCCCGAGGCCCGGCCGGGGTGTTCCCGGCCGGGCCTCGCGGCATCCCGGATCGTCCCGTATCCCGTATCCCGTATTCCGCGTCCGGTGCTCGGCGTCGGTCAGGGCCTCGGGGGGATCTCGCCCGAGCCGCGCGGGATCAGGCGCGTGGGGAGTTCGATGCGGGCAGGCGGCAGTGCGGCCCCCGACAGGCGTTGGAAGAGGCGGTCCGTGGCGACGCGGCCCAGGGCGGCCGCGTCCTGGGCGACCACCGTCACGCCGGGACGCAGCAGGTCGGCCAGCTCGAAGTCGTCGAAGCCGACCAGCGCCACCGGGTCGCCGCCGGCCAGGATCCGGACCAGGGTGACCGTCACCCGGTTGTTGCCCGCGAAGAGCGCGGTGACCGGCTCCCGGTCGGTCAGCATCCGGTGGGCGGCCGTCGTGACCCTGTCCGGCGTCGTGGAGCCCAGTGAGACCCAGGACTCGGACACCGGCAGGCCCGCGTCCGCCATGGCCGCCTCGTAGCCCCGCAGGCGTTCCGTCGCGGTGTGGATGCGCGGATGGTCGCCGATGAAACCGATGCGGCGGTGGCCGCCGGCGATCAGGTGGGCCACCCCGTCCCGGGCTCCGCCGAGACTGTCCGACAGGACCACGTCCGCGTCGATCCGGCCCGCCGGGCGGTCCACGAACACCGTGGCCACGCCCGCCCGGATCTCCGGTTCCAGGTACCGGTGGTCGTCCCCGGCCGGAATCACGATCAGTCCGTCCACCCGCCGGGCGCACAACGCGAGGGCCAACTCCCGCTCCCGGTCCGGGTCCTCGGCGCTGGAGCCGTTGATGAGGAGGGCGCCGTGGGCTCGGGCCACCTCCTCCACGGCCCGGTTCAGCGGGCCGTAGAAGGGGTCGGCGAGATCCTCCAGGACCAGGCCCACCGTGGCCGTGCGCCCCTTGCGCAGCACGCGGGCGCTGTCGTTGCGGCGGAAACCCAGTGCGTCGATGGCCTCTTGGACGCGCCGCTCGGTGTCGGGGGTCACTCCCGGCTCGCCGTTGACCACCCGTGAGACCGTCTTCAGGCCCACGCCGGCGTGGGCCGCCACGTCCTTCATGGTCGGCCGGTTGCCGTAGCGGGGCTCGGACGGGCGGCGGGAATGGGGCACGGGATCTCCGGCGGAGTGTTCGGACGAGCCTCGGGCAAGGCTCTGACCTTGAGGATAAGCACTCGGTCGCCGAATGGGTTTCCGTGGCAGGGTGGTGCGGGCAAGCCTCTGGGGGCTTCGAGGCGAGCCATCGGGAGAGGGGTAGACGTGATTGTCTGGATCAACGGCGCTTTCGGTGCCGGGAAGACCAGCACGGCCCGCGAACTGGCCGGACTCCTGCCGGATAGCGCTTTGTTCGACCCGGAGTTCATCGGGGACGCGTTGCGCGTGCTGCTGCCGCGCAAACGGCTCGCGGAGGTCTCCGACTACCAGGACCTGCCGAGTTGGCGGCGGCTCGTCGTGGACACGGCGGCGGCGATGCTGGCGGAGCTGGGCGGGGTGCTGATCGTGCCGATGACGTTGTTGCGGCAGGAGTATCGGGACGAGATCTTCGGTGGCCTCGCGGCACGACGGATCCCGGTGCGGCACGTACTGCTCGCCCCTGAGGAAACGATTCTCCGGGCACGGATCGCGACCAGGGAGGAGCCGGGGGCGCCGGAGCAGGCGGACCTGCGACTCAGACAGTGGGCGTACGACCACATCCCCGCCTACCAGCAGGCGTTGGGCTGGCTGGCGGCCGACGCGCACGTCATCGACAACGGGCGGCTGAGCGTCCGCGAGACCGCCGAACGCATCGCGGAAGCCGTCCGCACGGACGACGCGGGCATCTGCGACATCGTGCAGACGCCCGAACCGACCCGGGAGACGGTGGCCTCCGGCGTCCTCCTCTTCGACGACCGGGACCGGGTGCTGCTCGTCGACCCGACGTACAAACCGGGCTGGGAATTCCCCGGAGGTGTCGTGGAAGCGGGGGAGGCGCCGGCCCGCGCCGGCGTGCGGGAGGTGGAGGAGGAACTGGGGTTGGTCCTGGGGCGGCTGCCGGCGCTGCTGGTGATGGACTGGGAGCCGCCCGCCCACCCGGCGTACGGGGGCCTGCGGCTGCTGTTCGACGGGGGACGGCTGACGGAAACTCAGGCAGCTGAACTGCGCCTGCCAGGACCGGAGTTGAGGGCATGGAGGTTCGTTACGGAGGAGGAGGCGGCCACGTTGCTGCCGGCACACCGTCACGATCGCCTGCGGTGGGCGTTGCGCGCCCGGGAGCGGGGGTGCGCGCTGTACCTGGAGGCGGGACGACCGGTCCCGTAGGGCGGGCCGTCAAAGTGGCGCCCGCAGGCGAACCGTCGGTCCGTGTTCCCGACGGCCACCGCCCCGGAGGAGACCGGGACGGCGGCCTTCAGCGCGGCTGGGGTTCGGTCGTGGCGGCGCCGAGGATCCGGGCGGTGTCCCGGGTCAGCGGGTCGCCGTGCCCGAAGCATGCGATCGACGGGGACAGGTCCGCCAGGCGACGGAACGAGGACGCCGCCTGCTCGCCGTCCACGTTGAACACCCCCTGCATCACCTGCCCGACCCCCGCGACACAGTCGCCCGTGAACAGTACGCCCCGAGCGGGCAGGTGGACGCCGATGCTGCCCGGTGTGTGGCCGGGGGAGTGGACGATCACCGCGCCGCCGCCGAACGGCAGTACCTCGCCGTCCTCGACCTCCCGGTCCACGCGGGTCGGCGGGGCCTCCGGGGCCGTCAGGCCGTGTGCGTACAGCGGGAGTTCCCAGTCCGCCAACACCGGCTCGGGAACGGGCTGTTCGCCCCGGATCACCGGCGCGTCCAGCCGGTGCGCCACGATCTCGGCACCCAGGCGGGCGGCGAGTTCCCCCGAGGCGCCCACGTGGTCGCGGTGGCAGTGCGTCAGGACGATCCGCTCCAGGAGCTCGGGCCGCAGGCCGAGCGAGCGGATCGCCTCCTCGATCTCCGGGGCCGAACCGGCGTATCCGGCGTCGATCAGGGTGAGGGCCTCGTCGTCGCACCACAAGTAGGCCTGGCCGATGGGGAAGCGCAGCATGTGCAGCCGCCCGGGGACCACCTCGACACGCTCAAAGAGAGTCATGTCGCGAACCTACGAGGAAGATCCCCGCTCCCGGCGTCCGGTTCACCGGGAGCGGAGTTCGCCCGTGGCGCAAGCCCTCTACACGCGCCTCGGGTGCGCATCTCAGGCATCGATCTCAGGCGTGCATCTCAGGCATGGATCTCGGACGTGCGCTCAGGCGCGCTTGGATTCGGCGTAGTTGACGAGGAAGTGGGCCTCCGCGACCGACAGACGCTCCAACTCCTCGGGGGAGACGCTCTCGTTCACCGCGTGGATCTGCGCCTCGGGCTCGCTCAGCCCGATGAGCAGCATCTCCGCCTCCGGGTACAGCGAGGTCAGCGCGTTGCACAGCGGGATGGATCCGCCCATGCCGCTGATCTGCATCTTCTGCCCCGGGTAGGCCAGTTCGAGGGCCGCCGCCATCGAGGCGTAGGCAGGGCTGTTCGTGTCCGCCTGGAAGGGCTGGCCCTGACCGACGACCTCCAGTTCGAGGCGCGCCTTCCACGGCGTGTGCGCCACCAGGTGCGCCTCCAGCAGCTTGATGGCCTGCGCGGTGTCCGCGCCCGGCGGGATCCGCAGGCTGATCAGGGCGCCGGCACTGGCGTGCACCGACGGGGTGGCGCCGACCACCGACGGGCAGTCGATGCCCAGGACCGTGACGGCCGGACGTGCCCACAGCCGGTCGGCGATCGTGCCGCGACCGATCAGCTCCACACCGTCGAGGACCCTCGCGTCGCTGCGGAAGTCCGCCTCCGGGTACTGGAGCCCCTCCCACACCGCGTCCGACGCGAGACCGTCGACCGTCGTCGTGCCGTCGGCGGCGCGCAGCGAGTCCAGCACCCTGATGAGCGCGGCCAGCGCGTCGGGCGCGACCCCACCGAACATGCCCGAGTGCAGGTTCCCGCCCAGCGTGTCGATCTTCACCTTCAGCAGGGTCATCCCGCGCAGGGTCGCGACCACCGTGGGAAGACCCAGACGGAAGTTGCCGGCATCGCCGATGACGATCGCGTCGGCCGTCAGCAACTCGGGGTGGGCCTCGGCGTACTGCTGGAGCCCGCCGGTGCCCTGCTCCTCCGACCCCTCGACGATCACCTTCACGCTCACCGGCACACCGCCGTTGGCCTTGAGCGCGCGCAGCGCCAGCAGGTGCATGATGAACCCGCCCTTGCAGTCCGCCGCGCCGCGCCCGTACCAGCGGCCGTCGCGCTCGGTCAGTTCGAAGGCCGGCGAGATCCAGGCGGCGTCGTCCAGGGGCGGCTGGACGTCGTAGTGCGCGTACAGCAGCACGGTCGGGGCGCCCTCGGGACCGGGCAGGAATCCGTACACCGACTGCGTGCCGTCGGGGGTGTCGAGCAGCGCCACGTCCTGGAAGCCCTCGACGCGCAGCGCGTCGGCCACCCAGTTCGCGGCGCCGTGGCTCTCGCTCTGGGGGAACTGTGCCCAGTCCGCCACCGACTGGAAGGCCACCAGCTCGGTCAGCTCCGTCTTGGCGCGGGGCATCAGCGAGGCGATGGTCTCGGCGATCGGATTCTGGGACATGGGCACGCTCCTCTTGGGTGCGACGTTGTTCTGTTTGTACGCCACCCGCATTCGCAGGGGTGTGCGTATGCGGGGTACGGCGAAAGACATTCCCGATCCTCGCACAGCGGGCCGAGGCGATCTCTCACCGTAGGATTTCCCCGGCATCCGAGCAACAGCGTGATCAGGAGCAGCAACACATCGTGAGCAGCGACGACGACGTACACGACGCAAGCGCAGAGCGGTCCGCCGCCGAGGTGACGGAGGAGGGGAACGCCGGGGGGACCGGCGAGGTGTGGGACGTGGTCGTGGTCGGCGCCGGACCGGCCGGGGCTTCGGCCGCGTACGCGGCGGCGACCGCGGGGCGGCGCGTCCTGCTGCTGGAGAAGGCCGAACTGCCCCGGTACAAGACCTGCGGCGGTGGCATCATCGGGCCTTCGCGCGACGCCCTGCCGCCGGGGTTCGTGCTGCCCTTCCAGGACCGCGTCCACGCGGTCACGTTCTCCATGAACGGGCGACTGACGCGGACCCGGCGTTCCAGGGGGATGCTGTTCGGGCTCGTCAACCGTCCGGAGTTCGACGCGGCGCTGGTCGCGGAGGCGGAGAAGGCCGGCGCGACGATCCGTACGGGCACGGCCGTGACCCGCGTCGAGCAGCACGGCGCGGCGGTGCCCGACCGGCGCACCGTGGCCGTGGTGCTCGCGGACGGCGAGACGGTGCTGGCCCGCGCCGTGGTCGGGGCGGACGGCAGCGCCAGCCGCATCGGCGCGCACGTCGGGGTCGAGATGGAGCAGGTCGACCTCGGCCTGGAGGCGGAGATCCCCGTACCGGAGACGGTGGCCGCCGACTGGAAGGGGCGGGTGCTCATCGACTGGGGTCCGCTGCCCGGCAGTTACGGCTGGGTGTTCCCCAAGGGTGACGTCCTCACCGTCGGCGTCATCTCGGCCAAGGGCGAAGGCGCCGCCACCAAGCGGTACCTGGACGACTTCATCGCCCGGCTGGGCCTGGCCGGCTTCGAGCCGTCCGTTTCCTCCGGACACCTGACCCGCTGCCGCAAGCCAGAGTCTCCGCTGTCGCGGGGTCGGGTACTGGTCGCGGGCGACGCGGCGGGACTGCTGGAGCCGTGGACCCGTGAGGGCATCTCGTTCGCCCTGCGTTCGGGTCGGCTCGCGGGGGAGTGGGCCGTCAAGATCTCCGAGGCGCAGGACGCGGTGGACGCACGGCGCCAGGCCCTGAACTACGCCTTCGCCATCAAGGCCGGGCTGGGTGTGGAGATGGGCGTGGGCAGGCGCATGTTGACCCTGTTCGAGTCCAAGCCGGGTCTGCTGCACGCCGTCATCACGGGTCTGAGGCCGGCGTGGCTGGCCTTCGCCCGCATCACGCGCGGCTCGACGACACTCGCCGAACTGGTGCGCCAGTACCCGCTGGCCCGGCGGGCGCTGCACGCGCTGGACAGTCGACAGACCGGCAAGGGCGGTTCCTAGTTCGGCGGTTCCTGGTTCGCCGACGCGGGGTGCGGTCGCTGGACCGGGGCGGGGCGGGCCGGGGCAGGGCGGACGGAGGGTCCGGACGGCCGGGGCGGGGTCGGCGCGGGGTACGGCCGACCGGGCCGACCGGGTCGACCGGGCCGACCCGGTTGGCCGGGCTGGCGGGGTCGGCGCGGCGTCGGCGCGGGGTACGGCTGACCGGGCCGGCCGGGCTGATGGGATGACGGGCCGACCGGGCCAGCCTGGCTGACGGGCCGACCGGGCTGGCGGGCTGACCGGGCCGGCTTTGGGTGGGTCTGGGTCGACCGGGCCGGCAGGTCCGGCCGGGCCTGCGGGTCCGGCCGGGTTGGCTCGTCCTGGCCGGGTCCGGGCCCGGTCTGGTCGGCGGGTCCGACTGGTACCGGCCGGCTTCGGACCGGATCCGACCGGTTCGACGGGTCTGGCCGATCCGGCCCGGTGCGATCAGGCCGACGGCGGGATCCGGTCGGTGAACGGGTCGCCCGTGTGCCGTCTGCCGGTCGGCCCGGTCGGCCGTCTGCCGGTCTTCCAGCTGTCCGCCAGTCGTCCGGCCGTCCGTGCGACGCCGGCTCGGGCCCTTGCGCGGGCCCGAGATCGAGCCCCTGCGCGGAGCCCACGGACCGGGATCGGGCGCAGGGCCGGGCGCCGGGCCGAGTGTCCTGGGCGCGGTGGGGTGGGTGTGCAGGTCGGCGGGATGTGGCCGGCACGGTCGCGACCCGCGCACTCCCGTTCTCCGCCGGCGCGGGAGTACGGGAGCCACGGCCTCACTTCGTGACGGTGATCCGGAAGACGGGGTGGTCGCCGGCCGCCGCCTGGAGCTCGGCGTCGGAGGACTTCGCGGTGACTCCCTGGAAGAACCGGTTGACCTCCCAGCCCCACTTCTCCAGGTAGGCGCGCAGGATCGCCGCCTGCCGCACCGGGTCCGTGATCTCGGTGACCGTGAAGGTGCGCACCTTGCGGCCCACGCGCAGCTCCCCGCCGCCCGCGACCCGCATGTTGCGCACCCACTGGGAGTGGCCGCGAGCCGAGACGAGGTACTGGGCGCCCTCGTAGGTGTGCGGGTTGACCGGGATCCGCTGCATCTTGCCGGAGGTGCGACCCCGGACGGACAGCTCGGCGGTACCGGCGAGGCTGACGCCGAGACGGGCGAGCCTGCCGAAGAGGGCGTTGAAGCGGACGCCGAACGGGCCGGCCTGGAGGTAATAGGGAGCGGGCGCGTTCATGATGGCCTCCGGGACCGCTTGAGAGAGCACTGCTCTCGTTTGAGATCAGTGTGCACGGGCTCCCGGAACAAAGCAAGAGCAGTGCTCTCGAATTGGATCGGTGCACTCGTTCTTGGGCACTGCTCCGTCTGCATGGCACACTGATCCGCATGAGCACCGTGCGTGGGGCAAGGGAACGGGCCCGCATCGAGGTCACCGCCGCCATCAAGGACGAGGCACGCCGCATGCTCGCGGCCGAGGGCGCCGCCAAACTCTCACTGCGCGCCGTCGCCCGCGAGCTGGGCATGGTCTCCTCGGCCCTGTACCGCTACTTCCCCAGCCGGGACGAGCTGCTCACCGCGCTGATCGTCGACGCGTACGACAGCGTCGGCGCGGCGGCGGAACGGGCCGAGGCCGCTGCCCGCGCCGAAGGCGCCCCGCCCCGGGCGCGCTGGCTCGCGATCTGCGAGGCCTTCCGGTCCTGGGCGCTCGCGCACCCGCACGAGTACGCGCTGATCTACGGTTCCCCCGTTCCCGGCTACAGCGCCCCCCTCGACACCGTCGGCCCCGCGTCCCGGGTGGGCAACACCCTCATCGCCGTGGTGCGTACCGCGTACGAGGGGCGGGGCCTCGCCCTGCCGCCGCTGCCCGACAGCCTGCGCCCGGAGGCCGTCCGGATGACCGCCGACTTCGCCGAAGGGTTGCCCCCGGAAGTCACCGCCGCCCTGGTCGTCGCCTGGGCGCAGCTCGCCGGGATGGTCTCCTTCGAGTTGTTCGGCCAGTTCAACCGGGTGGTCGAGGACCGCGCCGGACTCTTCACGCACGTCGCCGGGCAGCTGGCGCAAGGGGTCGGACTGCCCGCGGTGTGACGTCCGCCGCGCGATACCGCTCGTGTCGGTAGCCCCGACCCGCCACGACGCCGTCCGGCCCGCCCCCGAGCCGCCCAATCCGCCCCCCCAGCCGCCCAATCCGCCGCCCCCGACCGGCCCGACCCGCCGCCCCCGATCGGCCACCCGCCCGCCACCCCGCCCCGTCCGCCCGCCGCCCCGCCCCGTACGAGCCGCCCCTCCCGACCCGTCCGCCCCCCACCCCGACCCGCCCAACCCGCCGCCCCCCCTCGGCCACCCGCCCACCCCCCTACGCGCCGCCCTTCGCCCCGCGGCCGGTGTGGGCGCGCGTCACGTACCGCCGGGAGGCCACGGTGACGGCGACGGAGACCGCGGCGATCATCGTGATGGTGGTGCCCGGTGTGAGGTGTTGGGCGATGCCGCCGGCGATCGCGGCCCCGATGCCCTGCCAGGTCATCCGGCCGGCGGACTCGACTCCCTGGACCTGGCCGCGGACCGGGGCGGGCGTCAGTCGGAGGAGCTGCTCCTGTAGGGGGAGGGTCGCGGCGAACCCGGTACCCGCGACGAACACGGCGGCCGTCATGGCCAGTACGGGCGGGTGGAACGCGAACAGCAGGTAGGGGACGGCGAGCAGCAGCCGCAGTGCGAACGCGTACCGCCGTCGCCGCTCGGCGGTGAGCAGGCGGCCGACGGCCAGGTCGCCGAGCAGCATCCCGGCCGAACCCGCGGCCAGGAGAGCGCCGGCCTGGTCCGGGGCGTAGGAGATGAACAGCGCCTCGCAGCCGACGATCAGGCCGTTGGGGACCCACAGGTTCAGCAGCAGCGCCCGCCGGCCGGGGTGGGAGAACAGCTCGACGTTCGTGTTCCAGGTCTGACGCGGTCCCGGTCGCCGGGTCGGACGGATCGAGTGCTCCCGGACGGTGGCCGCCACCACGACGAGGGCGATGCCGGTCAAGGCCGCGGCGACGAGGAACACGCCGTGCGGAGTCAGGCGCCTCAGCAGCGCGGCGCCGAGGGCGTAGCCGAGGATCGCCATGCCACCGGAGGTGATGTTCATGAGGGAACGCGCCGTCGCGTAGGAAGCGACCGGCACGATCTCGGTGAGCAGCCCCATCCTGGTACCGGTCCCGAGGGACTGGAAGAACCCCAGCGTCAACAGCAACCCGAACCGGGCCGGCAAGGGGAGCCCGGGTATCGCCTGGGCGGCGACACCCGCCAACGAGAGGCACTGGAGCGTGACCAGGGTGCGGCGCGGGCGATGTCCGTCCGCGACCGACATCAGGGTCAGCGCGCCGAGTACCGCCGCGAACGTCGCTCCGTACATGCTCACGGCCGTCAGGAACGGGGAGTGGGTGCGGTCGTGGACCAGAGTGCCGAGTGCGAATCCGGACAGGGTGCTCGCCGCGACCGTGAGGGTGAAGCCGGCGTACAGGCCGGCGAACTCGCGGTCGCGGAGCAGGAATCGGTAGCCGGCCGTGGCGGGCGCCGTGGGGCGGGTGGTGTGAGAAGGCATGAAAAAAGCCTCCGAACGCCCGGGTTCGGGGCGCTGAAGGCCAACGTGATCATTCTAGCACCCCGCCTGGTCTCGCTCCTTGGGCTTCCTCGGGGTGGAGGTGACGGCGCCCGGCGCCGTGACTCGTGTCGGGCCATCGCTAATCTGTGGCCGGTGAATCTTTCCCTGAAGCGCAGACGTTTCTTCAGTTTTCTCGCGGGAGCGGCAGTGGTCGCCTCCTCGCTCGTTTCGATTCAGCCGGCGCGGGCCGATCCGGTCCAGAGCGCCGCGCGAGCGGGGGAGTTCTCCCTCACTCGCGTGGGTTCCGACAACTCGGGTCTCATCGCCTCGTTGGAGAGCGCCAGGATCGTCCGAAAGGCCGACTACACGGAGGTCCTCGGTGACAAGACCGGCAGGCCGGGGCTGTGCCACGGGCACGGTCTGAACGGCACTCTGTCGTACGACGGTTTCTGCTGGGACAACGAGGACGACCTCACCAAGCCCAGCCTGCCCGGCGGCGGATGGACACCCCAGGGCTTCGCCGGATCGCACGCCGCCTATCCCGACGGCACCTACAAGGGCCGCCGGTCCCTCTACGCGGCGACCTGGTACCACGCCACGAGCTACGAGGAGCCGGTCAAGGACCTCTACGGTCGGATCAGCCTGGTGGAAGCCACCAACAGCCAGGTCAGATACGGCCACCTGGCACTGGTCGAGCCCGTCGAGGGGGGCTTCAAGAAGCTCCAGCACAAGATCCACGCCGACGGTGTCGCCTGGTACCGGAACTGGCTGCTCGTGGCCAACGGCACCGAACTCCAGGTCTACGACCTGCGGCACGTCTGGCGCATGACGTCGACGGGCAGCGGCACGGGGGTGGTGTCGGGGCAGAGTTCGGCTTTCGGCCACACCTGGGCCCTGCCCCTCGTCGCGCGCTACGCCACCACCGGCGCCACCATCGGCAACCCCCGCGCGTGCGGACTCGCCACCGCCGGGCAGCCGTTGTGTCTGAGCACGGTGAGCGTGGACCGCAGTGAGGCCGATGTTCCTTCCCTGCTCTCGGCCGAGAACAAGGAAGGCGGAGACGCCCGTGTCGTCCGCTGGCCGCTGACCTCGTTCGGTGAGGACTCCCTGCCCGACCAGGTCGCGTCCAGCTCCGATTTCAGAACGGCGGTCTGGGCCGTCCAGGGAATCGCCAGGGACGGCAAGTACTACTACTTCTCCGGTAGTTGTCCGAGGACCTGGCCCGGTTGGACGGAGCAGAAGAACAAGGACGGGTCCGTGGCCTGGGTCAACACCATGTACTCCTGTATCCACGTGTACAACACGGCCACGCAGGTGACACAGGTGCTTTCCCAAGCCCCGTTCCTGACCCAGGGCCTCTCGTTCGATCCGCAGGCCCGGCGGTTGTGGGGGATGAACGAGGCGTACAACGGCGCGCGGGTCGTCTTCTCCCTCGCCCCGTACGCCGGGAACATGCAGGACGGCGGATGGGGATGGCTCTCCAACCACAACCGGCCCGGATTCGTCTGTGCGACCCCGCAGGGCAACGCGACGGCCAACGGAACTCCCGTGACCGTGTGGCCCTGCAACGGGTCGGAAATGCAGCGCTGGGCCCACAAGGACGGCCTGCTGGTCCACAAGGAGAGCGGCAAGTGCCTGACACCGCAGGGCAATGCGGCCGGCGCCAATGGCACACTGCTCACCCTGTGGACGTGTAACGCCGACAGTGACGTCCAGCGATTCGCCGGCTCCGCCGGCGGCTTCGTCAACAACTGGGGGAAGGCGATCACGCCGAAGGGCAATTCCTTCGAAAGCGGTGTCTGGCTCACCCTCTGGACCAGGGACGTCCCGCCGCCCGACCCGGTGGGGGAGCAGATCGGCGAGGGCGACGTGCAGGAATGGACGGTGAGGGGTTTCCTCGACGCGCCGTGACGGCGCGGTCCGGGAGCCGGGATCACGGGCGGAAGGGCTTGTCTGAATCTGACGGAGATTCACATGATGAGGTGAAGGATCGTTTTTCTGTTCCTCATGCGAAAGCGGTTGGTTCGGCTTTCACGAACCGTCCGTCCGTCTAGTGTTCGTCGGGTCCCGCCCACTGCCACCGGAGGAACAGCCATGGCCCGCGCACGTGCCGGCAAGGCCCTGCTCGCCGTCATGGCCACCCTCCTCCTCGCGGCCCCGGCGCCGGCCGTGACCGCCTCCGCGGACAGCGCCGGCCGCGGGCCGGCGGCTCGCAGACCCGCGCCGGCCCCGTCGCCCACCACGCCCCCCGTACCCCGGCCGCCCGGGGTCCGGGGGCTGGAGGTCGGCGTTCCCGCGTACGTGTGGGCCGACGACCCGATGTTGAACGACCTCACCGCCACCGGCCCGGCCGCCTCGCTGGTCGTCCTGAACCCCGGCAACGGCGACTCCCCCTTCGACACCCCGTGGCGGGACCGGGCCGACGCCCTGCGCGGCGGCACCACCTCCACCGGCGAGCGGACCAAGGTGCTCGGCTACGTCCACACCGACCACGGAAACCGGGACATCGCCGCCGTCAAGGCCTCCGTGGACAACTACCTCAAGACCCCCGACGGCCGACTGCACGTGGACGGGATCTTCTTCGACGTCGTCAGCCGCGACTGCGGTCCGGACAACGCCACCCGCGACCACTACGCCGAACTGCGCCGCTACGTCCGGGAGACGATGGACGCCGTCGACCCGGCCGCCCCCGACCTCGTCGTCAACAACCCGGGCACCGCCATCGCCGACTGCTACCTGGAGCCCGGCCGCCGCACCGCCGACGTCTTCGTCACGTACGAGGACACCTACGCCGCCTACACCTCAGGGGGTTGGCTCGGCGGGAACGTCTTCAACGAGGCGACCGGCTACCGCGCCGGCGCCGAACTCGACCCGACCGGAACCTCGTTCTGGCACCTCGTCCACGACGTTCCCGACGCCCCCGCCATGCGCACCACGCTGCGTACCGCCTTCGAACGCGGCGCCGGTTACGCCTACGCCACCAACACGGTCATGCCCAACCCGTGGAACACCGGGCCGACGTGGAAGTACCGCAGCCAGACCACGTACGCCGCCACCGTGGGCTGAACCGCGTTCCTCGCGGGCGCACTGCCCGGGCGGGCACGGCACTTGGCGGTGGCGATGGCCACGTGGGTGGCGGTCGCCGTCATCGCGGTGGCCCTGGTGCCGGAGTGGTTCGTGTGGGCGATCCGGTTCGTGGGTCTGGTGCTCGCCGCCGTCGCTCCCTGGTGCGCGGGACGGTTCGTGCGCCGCTACCGAGCCCTCGTGCGGGCCGGCTGGGAGCATGCCGCACGTCTGGAGCGGGAACGGGGTCTCGTCGCCGAGCAGGCGCGCCTGCGCGAACGTCTCTAGCGGCCGTCGTTCTCCGGGCGGCGGGCGAAGCGCCACAGGAGATGCGTGACGCGGAGAACGAACACCACGGCGGCCAGGATCCCGCCCGCGACGGCCAGGACGCGGTGTGCGGCGCCGGACAGGTCGAAGACCGGCGCGGGTCCGAACACCGCCGCGAAGACCAGACAGGCCGCGAGGCCCGCGCTGACGAAGGCGTAGCCGATCTCGATGGTGATCGCGTCCCGATCGGCCTGTGTGCGTCGCTCCATAGGGGCAGTGTCCAGTGCCCTTCGGGCCGTCACAAGGGCTTCTTCGAGACGCCGTTCGGCGCGGCCACCCGCCGACGGCTCCCGCCGAAGACCCCTGCCCACCGCCCCGCCCCACCCCCGCCCCGCCCGCTGTCGGGCACCGCGTGGGCGAGGGGACCGGTCCGCCGTGACAATGGGAGACATGCATGGGGAACTCTTCCCGCGCGAGCGGACCGAGATCGCACCCGGCGCCGTGCACGTGCCCGACTGGCTCGGCCCCGACCGGCAGCGGGAACTGCTCGCGGACTGCCGGGAATGGGCACGCCCGCCCGCCGGGCTGCGCACCGTGCACACCCCCGGCGGCGGCACGATGACCGCCCGGCAGGTGTGCCTGGGCCTGCACTGGTACCCGTACGGATATGCCCGCACCGCCGTCGACGGCGACGGGGCGCCGGTCAAACCGATGCCCGCCCGGCTCGCCGCACTCGGGCGCGCCGCCGTGGCCGCGGCGTACGGGGAGACCGACCCGCTCGGGCACGGCGACGGGGAGCAGCCCGCCGGGCGGTGCGGCCCGTACCCCTCGTACGGTTGGCAGGGCGACGAGGTCTACGACATCACGCTGATCAACTTCTACGACGGGGACTCCCGCATGGGCATGCACCGCGACGCCGAAGAGCGGTCCGGGGCGCCCGTCGTCTCGCTCAGCCTCGGTGACTCCTGCCTCTTCCGCTTCGGGAACACCGCCTCGCGCGGACGGCCGTACCGGGACGTCGAGCTGCGCAGCGGGGACCTGTTCGTCTTCGGCGGCCCGAGCCGACTGGCCCACCACGGCGTGCCGAAGGTCCTGCCCGGCACGGGGCCGCAGGACCTCGGCCTGAGCGGTCGGCTGAACATCACACTGCGGGTCGGCGGCCTCGACCCGTGAGCGGCCTCGGGCGCCTCCCGATCATGCGAGGATCGCTGTCATGAACGGCAACGGGGCCCCGCCGCGGGTGGGGGATGCGTCCACGGTGTCCGCGGCGTCCGCGAGGACCAGGCTGGAGCGGGGGCGCGGCGCACTCGGTCCGGCGCTGGAGCTCGTGCACACCGGCCGGGCCCCCACCCGCGCGGTCCTCACCGCGGAGCTGGGTGTCACCCGCGCCACCGCCGGGGCCGTCGCCGCCGAACTGGAAGCGCTCGGACTCATCCGCGTCGACTCCCGTCCCGGGGGCGCGGGCGGCGCGCAGGGCCGGCCCTCGCACCGGCTCTCCATCGACGAGAACGGGCCCGTGGCGCTGGCCGCGCAGGTCCACCCCGACGGGTTCCGAGCCGCGCTGGTCGGCCTCGGTGGGCGGATCGTGGCCACCGCACCCGGCAAGGTCACCGTCTCCGCCGACCCCGCGCAGGTGCTGGGCGCCGTCGTCGAGGCGGGCGCCGCGCTGCTCGCCGAGTCCGGGCTGCGGTGCGTCGGCGCGGGCCTCGCGGTCCCCTCGGCGGTCGCGGAGCCGGAGGGCACCGCCCTGAACCCGCTGCACCTGGCCTGGCCGGCCGGTTCGCCCGTACGGGCCATCTTCGCCGAACGTGTGAAGGCCGCCGGGATCGACGGCCCCGCGCTGACCGGCAACGACGTCAACCTCGCCGCGCTCGCCGAGCACCGCCACGGCGCCGGCCGCAGCGCGCAGCACCTGCTGTGCGTGGCCACCGGTCACCGCGGGGTGGGCGGGGCACTGGTCCTGGACGGCCGCCTGCACAGCGGCAGTGCCGGACTGGCCCTGGAGGTCGGCCACCTCACGGTCAACCCCGAGGGGCGGGCCTGCCACTGCGGGAGCCGGGGGTGCCTGGACGTCGAGGCGGACCCGCTGGCCTTCCTGACGGCGGCGGGCCGCACACCCGGGCCCGAGGTGTCACTGCTCCAGCAGGCACGCGACCTGCTGCGCACCGAGTACGCCGAACCGGCCGTACGGGCGGCCGCCGAGGAGCTCATCGACCGGCTCGGCCTGGGCCTCGCGGGACTGGTCAACATCCTGAACCCGGACCGGATCATCCTGGGCGGCCTGCACCGGGAGCTGCTGTCCGCGGACCCGGAGCGGCTGCGCGCGGTGGTGGCGGACCGGAGCCTGTGGGGGCGCAGCGGCGGCGTACCGATCCTGCCGTGCACCCTGGACCACAACAGCCTGGTCGGCGCGGCGGAACTGGCGTGGCAGCCGGTGCTGGACGACCCGCTGGGGGCACTGGGCGCGGCGGCCTGAGGGGCCGGAACACCCGGTCCTGTCGACTCGTTCCGGCCGTCGACTCGTTCCGCCTGTCGTCCGGCTCCTGCTGTCGTCCGGCCCCGGACCCGACTGTCGGATGGCTCCGGCTGTCAACCGGACTCGGCGCCGACGGCCACCGGCGCCGACCCCGCATCAGCCGGGGCCGCCGCCATGGACGCCGGCAGCGAAGCCGACACCGGCACGCTCGTGATCACGGCCGCGGGCTCCACGGCGACCGACACGACCGGGGCGGGCTCGCGCACGGGCTTGGTGGGGATCCGGACCGTACGGGTCGGCGCGGTCATGGCGGGGGCCGCCCGCATCGAGAACCACACCACCTTGCCCGTGCCGCCGTCCGTCCGCTCCCGCGCCCCCCACGCCTCGCTGACCGCCTCGACGAGCGCCAGCCCGCGTCCGCAGGTCTCCAGCTCCTCCAGGTCCCCGGCCGCCCGCAGGACGGGCAGGCGCGGATCACTGTCGGCCACGGAGACGGTGAGGCGTCCGAGACGCAGCTCGATCTCCACCGTGCAGACCTTGCTCGGCTGCGCGTGGCGGTGGACGTTGCCGAGCAGCTCCGTCACGCCGAGCGCAGCCCGGTCTATGAGCGGATCGAGCTGCCAGTGGCGCAGTTGAGCGGAAACGATGCGGCGGACCTGGCCGATCCGCGAGGGCAGGGCCTGCAGTTCGACGACGCAGTGCCTGCGGGAATGACTGATCACGGCTGCGACTCCCCGACATGAGTGTTACGGGTGCTGCACCCTCGGTAATGCTCCACCAGGGTCACCCACACCACCCCGCTGTGCAACCGAACGAGCACGACGGGCGCTCCGGGGACCCGCCGGCGGGGCCCTTAAAGCGATTCGCATGGAGACCCAAAGAAAGTGTTTGCGCAGGTGAGGGAGGTACATTGCGAAGGAGGGGACCACGGAAGGCACGAAGGAGCACGGCGCATGAGCACCATACGCACGACGGCCACGACCGATGACGTCGACCGCAGTGACGCGGACTACCGCGCCTGGCTGAAAGAAGCCGTACGGAAGGTGCAGGCGGACGCCAACCGGTCCGCCGACACCCACCTGTTGCGCTTTCCGCTCCCCGAGGAGTGGGGCATCGACCTGTACCTCAAGGACGAGTCCACGCACCCGACGGGCTCGCTCAAGCACCGCCTCGCCCGGTCCCTGTTCCTGTACGCGCTGTGCAACGGCTGGATCCGCCCCGGCCGCCCGGTCATCGAGGCCTCGTCCGGTTCCACGGCCGTGTCGGAGGCGTACTTCGCCAAGCTGATCGGTGTCCCGTTCATCGCCGTGATGCCGCGCACGACCAGCCCGGAGAAGTGTCGGCTGATCGAGTTCCACGGCGGCGAGTGCCACTACGTGGACAACTCGATGAAGATGTACGAGGAGTCCGCGGAGCTGGCGGCGCGGACCGGCGGGCACTACATGGACCAGTTCACCTACGCCGAACGGGCGACGGACTGGCGGGGCAACAACAACATCGCAGAATCGATTTACCAGCAGTTGCGACTGGAGCGGTACCCCGAGCCCACCTGGATCGTCGCCACGGCCGGCACCGGCGGCACCTCCGCGACCATCGCGCGCTACGTGCACTACATGCAGCACGACACCCGGATCTGTGTGCCCGACCCGGAGAACTCCTGCTTCTTCGACGGTTGGACCCGCCACGACCCGCACGCGAGCAGCGACTGCGGCTCCCGCATCGAGGGCATCGGCCGTCCCCGGATGGAGCCGAGCTTCGTGCCGGGGGCCATCGACCGCATGATGAAGGTGCCGGACGCGGCGAGCGTCGCGGGCTGCCGGGCCCTGGAACG
This sequence comes from Streptomyces sp. NBC_00513, assembly GCF_041431415.1. Lineage (GTDB taxonomy): Bacteria > Actinomycetota > Actinomycetes > Streptomycetales > Streptomycetaceae > Streptomyces. The sequence goes on along the minus strand of NZ_CP107845.1, from coordinate 1,337,450 downwards.
GGCCATCGGACGCAAGGCCGGCGGCTCGACCGGCACCGGCCTGTGGAGCGCCCTGAAGATCGTCTCGGAGATGGTGGCGGAAGGCCGGACGGGCAGTGTCGTCACGCTGCTCTGCGACCCGGGCGACCGCTATCTGGACAAGTACTACTCGAACGCCTGGCTGGCCGAACAAGGCCTGGACATCACCCCGTACGAGCAGACCATCGACACGCTGCTCACGACCGGCGTCTGGCGGGAACCGACGGGCTGACGCCGGGGCGGCGCCCGCCCCGGCGGACCCGTGCCCCCGGCGGGGACCGGTCGGCCACGCGAGGCGTCCCGGCCTCAGCGACCCGCGCCGCTCCGGCCCGTGAGCCGGGCGTCGAGGGCGCGTACCGCCGACCGGAACGCGCGGTCGAGCCCGGGGCGGGCGGCTTTCAGGGCCACGCGGAACGGGGCCGGCCCGTCCGCCGCGAAGGTCCACCGGATCAGGGTCCCGGAGGACGCCCGCGGTCCCGCGGCCGACAGCAGCCACTCCTCCAACAGGGCGTGCAGGCCCGGCGCGTTGGTCTCGTCCGCCCGGTACGCGTACCGCCGCTCCGGCTCCGCCGCCATGATCGTCTCGCGGAACCGGACCCCGCCCGTCAGCCGGACCTCGCGGCCGGCCCCGCCCTCCGTCGGCCGGGCCAGGGTGACCGCCCGGAACCAGTCGGGCCAGCCCGTCACCTCCTCCGCGAGCGCCCGGTACACGGCCTCCGGCGTCGCCGCCGCACGCGCCGTGAAGACCAGACGGACCGGGGCGACCTCGATGAAGTCCAGCCCCACCGGGCGAAGTCGGCGAGCCATGGCGGTACCTCCTGAGTACGAAGAGGGAACACGTGTGCGCGCCACCCTAGCCGGCGTGCCGTCAGAAGTCCCCGATGGGCGATTTTTCACGCGAACGGAGGCCTGGGCAGCGGGTCCGCAGGGCGGGATCCTGGTCAGGGGCCGATACCGCCCCGCGAGCGGAGGCCGCCGTGCCGGACCACCCCACAGCCCCACCCTCCCCGTACCGACCCCCTGCCACCCCCTTCCCCCTCGCCCTGGAACTGCTGGTCCACGGCGTCGCCGGCGCACCCCCCGGCGAACTCCTCGGAGACCCGCGCACCGTCCGCATCACCGGGGACTCCACCGCCGCGGTGTTCCGACGCGCCGAGGACACCGACGCCGAGGCCCACCCCGAGCGGTACGTCGGTCGACCCGTGCCCGAGGCCTACTGCTGGTCGCGACTCACCTCCGGCAACGGCGCCCGCGCCCTGTGGCTGCTGCTCCTGCCGTTCATGGTGGCCAACCTGGCCCACTGGGCCCGGCCGGCCGCACCCGCCACCGGCCGCTCGCCCCGTGCGGTGCGCGCGTACGGACTCCTCGTACGGCTCCTCGCGCTCAGCCTCACCGTGCTGCTGATCGCCGCCGCGTGCGAGGTCGCACTCGACCTGGTCGCCTGGCAGTGCGCGGGGTCCGGCGGCTGCGCGAACCAACTGCCCTTCCCGCGCGCCGACGGCCCCTGGGGCCAGCCCGGACGCCGCCTCGCGCTCGGCGCGCTGCTCCCGGCCGCACTGACCGGGCTGCTCTGGTACCTCTCCGACCGCACCTGGAGCGCCTACGAGTCCCAGCCGCCCCCCGCCGGCGCCGCCGAGCCCGACAACCCCGAGGACGACACCCCCGCACTCGGCCGGCCCGGATTCTGGTACGGGCGCCGCCTCGTGGCCCGACTGCGCGCCGCCCACACCGCCGCCGGACTGCTCACCGTCGCGGTGGCCGTCGCCGTGCCCGCCGCCGCGTACGACCGCCGCGCCGGGACCCCCGTCCTCGAAGCCACCGGCTGGGTGCTCCAGGTCCTGCTCGCCGGCACGGCCCTCTGCGTGGTCTGCGTGGTCTGCCGGCGCGGCCGCACCGAGGCACGCCCCGACCACCGGCTCGACCGGGCCGCCGTGGCCCTGCTGCCGCGCGGCGCCCTCGGACTGCTCGGCGCCGTCCTGGTGTACGCGTCCTGGTCACGATCCGGCTGGACCTCCGCGGGGCGGCTGCCCGGAGACTTCGCGTTCGGGGCGCTGATGCTCGGCCAGGGCTGCTGCGCCCTCGCCCTGGCCGTCGTCGCCCGCCGCCTCCACCGGGCTGCCCCCGACCCCGCGGCGGCCCTGCGGGGCCTCGGCGGTCCGGCCGTGGCCATGCTCGGGTGCGCCCTCGGCGGGGTCATGTCCGGCGGCGTCGCCCAACGCGTCGCCGACTGGCTGGACGGCGGAGACACCCCGGGCATGGCCGGAGCCACCCTGCCCGGGCCGCCCGTACTGCTGTCCTGGCAGGCCGCCGTGCTGCCGCCCCTGCTGCTCGTCCTCGCCCTGCTCGCCGCCTGGTTCGCCGTGCGCGGGGCCCTCACGACGCGCCGGCTGGCGGTCACCGTCGCCGCCGAGTACCCCGACGAGCCCGCCGACCCGGCGCGCAGCCGCCGGATCGCCGGCGCCCGGGCGGCCGCCGCCCTCACCGACTCCGCGCCCTGGTTCGTGGCGGCCGTCTCCGGCATAACGCTCCTGCTCGGCGCGGGCGCCCTGGCCGGGGCCTGGATCAGCGAGCAGGTCCCCGGCGAGGCGGCCCGGGGCAGCCACCCCGCGGTGGAAGCCGCCGCCCGCACCGCCCAGGACACCGGTTCCTGGCTGATCGGTTTCGGCTTCGTCCTGTTCGTCACCTGGGGCCGGCGCGCCTACCGGGACCCGGCCGCCCGCCGCACCATAGGGATCCTGTGGGACGTGGGAACCTTCTGGCCGCGCGCCGCCCACCCGTTCGCGCCGCCCTGCTACGCCGAGCGGGCCGTACCGGACCTGACCTGGCGGATGACCGCCTGGACCGGGCTCACCGGTGGCCGCCTGGTCATCTCGGGTCACTCACAGGGCAGTGTCCTCGCGGCCGCCGCCGTCTGGCAGTTGCCGCCGGACGTCCGAGGCCGGGTCGCGCTGCTGACCTACGGATCCCCGCTGGCCCGGCTCTACGGACGCTGGTTCCCCGCCTACTTCGGCCCCGGACCCCTCACCGCCCTCCACCGGGACCTGGACTGCTGGCGCAACCTGTGGCGGGCCACCGATCCCATCGGCGGCCCGGTCGGGGCCTGCCCCGACAAGGACGTGGACCGGGGCCCGCTCGTCGATCCGCTCGCCTACGGGCGCAGCGAACTCCACCCGCTTCCCGCGCCGATCCTCGGACACTCCGACTACCAGGCCGACCCGGCGTTCGCCGCCGAACGGGACAGGCTGCTCGCCCGCCTGGCCGTCATGACGGGGGCCGACGCGGCCGACGTCCCGCAGCAGAGACCGGGAAACCGGCTCGACCGGTGAGCGGATGCCACGAACGCACCCGATGCCACGAACGAATCAGAAGCCACGAACGCACCCGATGCCGCGAACGCACCCGACGTCGCGAACGCACCCGACGTCGCGAACCGGCGACCGCCGACCCGTCTCAGAGCGTCCCGGCCGGCAGCGCGGCCGTCGGCCCCGGCAGCACCGGAAGGTCCTCCGGGAAGAGCAGGGTCAGCTCGTCGGTCCCCGGATCGGCGAGCTGCGCCACCCGCCCGGCGTGCCGCTCGACCATCGCCTCGAAGGTCTGGCGCGCGGTGCGGCCGTTGCCGAAGGCAGGCCCCTTGGGAAGGTCCGTGAAGTACGCCAACAGGGCCTTCGGGGTGCCCTCGCCCAGCCGGTACTCGTGCTCCTCCGCCTGCTGCTCCACGATCCGCAGCAGTTCCTCGGGCCCGTAGTCGCCGAAGGTGATGGTGCGGGAGAACCGCGAGGCGACACCCGGATTCACGGTCAGGAACCGGTCCATCTCCGCGGTGTAGCCGGCGACGATCACCACCACCGCGTCACGGTGGTCCTCCATCAGCTTCACCAGCGTGTCGATCGCCTCGCGCCCGAAGTCCCGCCCCGAGTCCTCCGGGGCCAGCGCGTACGCCTCGTCGATGAACAGCACCCCGCCGCGCGCCCGGTCGAACGCCTCCTGGGTACGGATCGCCGTCGACCCGATGTGCTCGCCGACCAGGTCCACCCGGGACACCTCGACCAGGTGACCCCGCTCCAACACCCCGAGCGAGGCGAGGATCTCCCCGTAGAGACGGGCCACGGTCGTCTTCCCCGTACCGGGGGAGCCGGTGAAGACCAGGTGCCGGCGCACCGAGGCGGCCTTGAGGCCCGCCTGCTGCCGTCGGCGACCGACCTCGATCATGTCGGTGAGGGCGCGCACCTCGCGCTTGACGCTGTCCAGGCCCACCAGCGCGTCCAGGTGGCCCAACACCTCGCCCGACCCGCGGGCCGGCGTCGCCCGCTCCGCCTCGGGCTCGCCGGACCGGGCCGGCGGCACGTCCGCCGCCCGCGCCGCCGGGCTCTGGTCCGCCACGAGGGTACGGATCCCCGCCTGCGCCCCGCCCGCCCCGCCGACCGCGGCCGACTGGGCGGCGAGCCGCGGCCCGGACTCGTCGCTCGTGCAGTCCTCGGTCACCGGGCCGTCCTCCGCGAACTCGTAGCCGCCGCGCGCGCAGCGCTCGGTGTGGCACTTCGCGAGGGTGGTGCGCGAGCCGTCGATGACATGGAAACCGAAGCCGGAACTGCCGCTCACCCGGCAGGCCGTGAAAGTCCCTCGACCGCCCGCCGACACATAGAACCCCGCCTCCGTGGGGGAAGTGACCGTGCACCGCTCCAACACCGGGTCGGCGCCCTTGGTGACGATCACACCCGTCTGTACCGAGTCGACGGTGCAGTTGGCGAGGGTGCCGCCGCTGCCGTGGTCGCGGAACCAGGCCCCGGTCGCCGCCTCCCGGATCCGGCAGTCGTCCAACTGCGCCGTCGCCCCGTCGCTCACCGAGACGGCGGTGTTGCGGACCTGGGAGAGATCACTGTCGACGACGTCGACACGGGAGCCCCGGTCCAGGACGAACAGCGCGTCCGGCACGTCGTGCACCCGGCAGGAGTCCAACGAGGCCGTGGCCCCGTCGCTGACCCACACCGCCGGATAGTCGCCGGTGCTGTCGTGGATCTCGCAGGACTCGGCGACCACCCGGGTCCCCGGATCCCACACCGACAGGCCGTTGCGACCGAAGCGCCGCACGGTGGTGCGGCTGAGCGTCAGCACCGAACGGGAGCGCAGATCGACCGCGTTCTCCGGGATGTCGTGGATGTCACAGCCGGCGAGCGTGAGCACCGCGTCCGTGTCGAGGGTGACCCCGTCGGCCGAGGTGCGGTGCACCGAGGAGTCGGTGAGCCGGGCGGTGGCCCGCGCCGCGACCTGGACACCGGCACCCTTGATCTCGTACACCTCGCAGCCCAGCGCCTCCAGGCCGGAGCCCTCGCCGGTGACGCCGATGCCCGCGCCCGTGGCGTGGTGGATGCGGCAGCGTTCCAGACGCGGTCGCGCGCCACCGCGCACCGACACCCCGGTCTGGCCCGCGGCCACGACCTCGCACTCCTCGAACACCCCGCCGCCGCCGTCGAGCACGGCGATGCCGACCCCGGTGGGATTCTCCACCGTGCAACGGCGCACCAGCGGCCGGGCCCCGCTGCCGCGCACCTCGATGCCGGCCGCCGAGCGGGTGTTGACGCGCAGGTCGGTCAACTCGGGGGAGCCGTCCTCCACGAGCAGCGCGGGCGCCGCCCGGTCCTGGCCCTCCAGGTACAGGTCCTGGATCACGGCGGAGGCGCGCACGGTCAGCGCCACCCCGTCGAGCGGGGCGATCCGTACCGAACCCACCCCGCCCTCCAGGCCGCGCAGCGTCACGGCGTGTTCCAGGACCAGGTTCTCGCGGTAGGTGCCGGGGCCGATGGAGAGGACGTCCCCGTCGCCCGCGACCGCGAGCGCGGCGCTCAGTGTCGGATACTCACCGGAGCGGCGGCGCCACCGCGAAGCCCCGCCGTGTGTCACCTGGACCGTGCCCTGAGCCATGGTGCTGTCGTGCCCCCACCCTCGTATTCGCGGTAATCCCGCTGCCGAAGCGACTGACGTCAGCGACTGACGCCACCGAGGCAGCTCAAAGAGATCGAAGTGCCTGGAGCGGCTGAACCACCCGGACCACCGTAGCGCGCGCGGGGCCGATGAGTTGCCAGGTCAGCTGCCCGCACCCGCCCGGCCCCAGTCCGAGCCGGCCGCCGCCCACGCACGGTCCAGACGCGAGTACCGCCGATGCATGAGCCGGCGTACGACCAGACGCCGGACCGTCTCCACCAGGGCGGCCAGGCCCAGGGCGGCGGCGAGACCGGCCATCGTCGCGTGGAAGGACGCCGCCGACGGGTCGAGCGGGCGGCCCACCAGCCGCCCCCCGGAGTCGGTCCACATCCGGAATCTGTCCCCGGGACGCGGTGGCTCCTCGGCGGCCGGCACCGTCCCCTGACGGCTGGTGCCGTCGGGCGCGATCCAGGAGGCCACGACCTGAGTCCGTGCCGGGGTCTGCCGGTCGGCCGTCGGATCGCTCTCCGCGCCGGCGGGCGGGTCCGGAGCCGTGCGGAGCACCACCGCCGGCACCAGTTGCCGCTCCTGCCGCTGTTCGCTCGCGGCGCGCTGAAGGGTGCCGTCCACCTGGAGTCCCGTGGCCCAGCCGACGGCCGGAGCCACCAGCAGGACGCAGATCACGGCGGCGAACGCCACCCACGCCTCGAAGAGATCGGTCGGTCGGCGCAGCGGATTGCGCCGCCAACGCCACACACCCATTGCTGTCCGCACGGTCCGGCACCCCCTTGCCTCCGTCTGTCTGCGCGTCCAAGCCTCCCGCATGCCCGGTGGACGCGCATTCCGGGACGCGCGGACATGTGGTCACCCGATCCGGTGCACGTCCCCCGTGCGCCGGCCGTCCGGTGTCACCCGTCCCGAGTCATTCAACGGCCCCGCCGGGCCGGTTGGTTCCGTGGGGCGGGTCGAGCCCCTCGAAGGTGTAGTTCCGGCGGCACCGGTCCGGACGGTCACCCCGGCCCGGACGGTCACCCCGGCCCGGTCGTGGTCGGCGTGCTCACTCCAGGACGCGGACCTCGTCGCCCACGCGCACCGTGCCCAGTGCCACCGGCGCCACCTGCCGTCCGAAAGCGAGGGACTTCCCGATCCGCCGGTGTCGGGCCAGGGTCTTGAGGGGCTCCTTGCCCCGCGTCGCCGTCCGCTGGTCGGTGGTCGTGACGACGCACCGCCCGCATTCCCGCACCCCCCGGAACACGGCGGTGTCGCCCACCGCGATCCGCCGCCAGCCGTCCTCGGCCCAGGCCCCGCCACCCGCCACCACCAGGCTCGGCCGGAACCGGTTCATCGGCAGCGGCCCCTCCTCAGGATGGTCCCCGCGGGCGATCAGCTCGTTCAGGGCCTCCAGCGAGGCCAGGGTGGTGATCAACAGCGGATAGGCGTCGGCCAGGCTCACGGTCTCGCCGGGCAGCGCGTAGTCCGGGTCCACCGGGCGTCGGACGGCCGGATCGTCGAGGTGCACCAGCCGGACGGGCATCCCGAGGAAGGCGCTGAGCCAGTCGCCGGCCTCGCCGGCGGCGACCACCGTCTCGATCTTCTTGCCGAACAGCACGACCGGCTCCAGCGGCCCCGGCTCAGGCACCTCCACCGTCAGGTCCGCCATTCCGGGCGCGGACAGCACGATCCGGCCGGCCGCGAGCGGACGCGAGGAAGCCAAGGCCAGCCGGGGCTGCTGCCGTTGGGTGACGACCGAACCCTCGACGTCGACCACGGCCCAGCGGCGGTCACCGGACAGACCCCAGGGCTCCACGGCCACCTCGTCGGGAGCGATCCCCGCCACCGACTTGACGGGATGGACATGGAGCGAATGGACATACAGGGTCGGCATGAGGGCATTTTACCGGCCGCCCTCACGCGTCCCCAGGTCAGCGCCGTGCGGCGCCGATCACCCGACCTCCGGCAGGACCGGTCAGTAGCCGCGCCCCTGGTACTGGCGGCCGTACGGGTCCTCGTACGAGGTGGCCTGCACGGGTGCCTGCATCGGCCTGGGAGCCGCCGGGCGCATGGCCTCGTACCCGGTGCCCGTGGCGACCGGACGGGGCTGCTGCGGCTGCTGCTGCGCGTACACCGGACGCGAGGCGACGGGCTGCTGCTGCGGGATGTACGGCGCGGGCGCCTGCTGCAACGGCACGGGCATCTGCTGCGGTGCGGACTGCTGCTGGTACGGGTACCCGTACGCCGGAGCCTGCTGCTGCTGCGGTGCGGGCGGCAGGGCGGGCAGGGCGGACGGGAGGGCCGGCAGGTACCCACCGCTCGAATAACCGGCACTCGGAGAGTCGTACTGGGCCGGGACACGGATCGGCGCGATCTGCGGGGTGCCGCGTTCGGCGACGAGGGAGTCGTAGATGGGGGTGTCCGGGAAGGAGGGCGCGGAGTAGTAACCGCCGCCATAAGTGGAGCGGGGGGAGGTCATGGGACCTAAGTTAAGCCCACGACTTCACCGGGTCCATAGCGAGGTGTGACCAACACCGCCCTGACCTGCATATTCGCAGGTCAGAGCCACAGGCTTCACTTCACCTCCGCGTGCACGATTCGCCACTTCCGCCCCGACTTGCTGCTACTCGTACCGACCGGTTGTGCGGTGCACCCATGTGGTGCTGACGTTCCGTCACAACGCGATGACCTCGGATGACACGCTTTCAGGTGGGGCCCGGTCGGTTCAGGCGTCGGTCGGACGGGCATAGGTGCGACCTTTCCAGGCCGCCCCGCGACCCCGGTGGTGCAGGACGGCGGAGTCCACGGTCATCAGGAGGTAGAGCAGCGCCGTGAAAGGAAGCAGCGGGGCCAAGGCGGCCGACTGCCGGTAGTAGCGCAGCATCGGCAGGTAGGTGCCCGCCATCAGCAGCCAGGCGAGACCGCCCGCCCACGCCGGGGCGGGGTGCGCGGCTGCCAGTCCCACGACGAGGGCCACGGGCGGGACGAGGTAGACCACCGTCAGGCCGACCACCGCGCCGGCCAGCAGCAGCGGCTGGTGGCGCAGTTGGGTGTACGCGCTGCGCGAGACCATCCGCCACAGATCGCCCAGCGCGGGGTACGGGCGCACGCTGTCCACCCGCTCCGCCAGCCCCAACCAGATCCTGCCGCCGGACCGACGCACGGCGCGGGCGAGCGACACGTCGTCGATGACGGCCTGTCGGATGGAGTCGGGGACGCCGGCGCGTACGGCGGTCGCGGTACGGAGCAACACGCACCCGCCGGCGGCGGCGGCGGTCCGGCCGCCGGGGCGGTTGACCCACCGGAACGGGTAGAGCTGTGCGAAGAAGTACACGAAGGCGGGGACGACGAGGCGTTCCCACGGGCTCGTCACCCGCAACCGGGCCATCTGTGAGACCAGGTCGAGGTCCGCGGAGGTCGCGGCGGCGACGAGCTCGCGGAGGCTGTCGGGCTCGTGGGCGATGTCGGCGTCGGTGAGCAGGAGGAAGTCCGGCTCCGCGGTGCGGGCCGTGCGGGCCTGCCCGATGCCGTGGCGCAGGGCCCACAGTTTGCCGGTCCACCCCGGTTCCGGTTCGCCGGGGGAGAGGACCGTCAGAGCGAGCCCCGGCTGCTCGCCCGCCAGGCGCCGGGCGAGATCGGCGGTGCCATCGGTGCTGCCGTCGTCGACCAGGAAGATCTCGGCGGCACCCGGATAGTCCTGGGCGATCAGGGACGGGAGGCTGAGCGGGAGCACCCGCGCCTCGTCCCGGGCCGGGACGACGATCGCGACCGACGGCCAGTGCGCGGGGTCGGTACGCCGGGGGAGCCGGACGTCGGTGCGCCAGAACATGCCCTGGGCGAGGGCGAGCCAGAGCCAGGCGGCGAGGGAGACGTACGCGGCGGTGAGGAGGAGGCCCATGGCCGCAGTGTGTCGAAACCCGCGGTGCGTGTCGCGCACTTCGGGGCGTGGCGCCCCGCGGAGGCGGGCCCGGGACCGTCCCGGCCCGCCGGAAGGGTGCCGCGGCCGGTGTGGAGCCCGCCGCCGGGAACGGGCGCCGGGGCGGCCCCGGGCCCGGCGTCGTGGGGCGTGGAGGTCGGGTTCGAGGGGGGCGTCGATTAAGGTGACCAAGTGAAGATCGCGCTCATGGACTCGGGAATCGGCCTCCTCGCGGCGGCCGCCGCGATGCGCCGGCTGCGGCCGGACGCCGATCTGGTGCTGTCTTCGGACCCCGACGGGATGCCGTGGGGTCCGCGCACCCCCGCCGACCTCACCGGGCGGGCCCTGGACGTGGCCCGGGCCGCCGCCGCGCTCCGGCCGGACGCGCTGATCGTGGCCTGCAACACCGCGTCCGTGCACAGCCTGCCCGCCCTGCGGGCCGCGCTGGAGCCGGGTATCCCGGTCATCGGCACGGTCCCCGCGATCAAGCCGGCGGCCTCCGCCGGCGGTCGCGTGGCCATCTGGGCCACCCCCGCCACCACGGGCAGCCCCTACCAGCGCGACCTGATCCGCGCGTTCGCCGCCGGTGTCCCGGTCACCGAGGTGCCCTGCCCGGGGCTGGCCGACGCCGTGCAGTACGCCGACGAGGAAGCCGTCGCGCGCACCGTCGCCGCGGCCGCCGCGCTGACCCCGCCCGACGTCACGGACGTGGTCCTCGGCTGTACGCACTACGAGTTGGTGGAGGCGCCCATCCGGGCCGCCCTGATCGAGCGCACCGGCGGGAACGGGTTCGTGTTCCACGGGTCCGCAGAAGCCGTCGCCGGTCAGGCGCTGCGCCGCATCGGCGCCCGCCCCGAGCCGGGTCTGCCCCGCACGGGCGGTCTGACCGTGCTGCTCAGCGGACGTCCCTCGGAGCTGCCCGCCGAGGTGCTCGGCTACGCCGAGGGTCGACTCTTCGCCGGGACGGGCGCGACCGTCGGTCAGTGACAGCGCGGGCCGCCCGCCCGGGCGGCCCGAAGGCCCGGAAGGTCAGTGAGCCCGGCCCGCGGCCGTCGGCGGGACGACGTCGGGGCTCTCGGCGCCCGGGCCGGCGTCCGCCAGTCGCAGGGCCAGGTCCCGGAGCCCGGCCGCGTCGAGGGTGCGGTCCCCGTAGCCGGGCATCGGTACGTTCAGGGGCCCGGTCCAGGCGTCCGGGATCGCCCCCCGGCCGTACCGGGCGCCGGCCAGCGCTCCGGTGACCGCCGCGACGGTGTCGGTGTCCCCGCCCAGGTTCACCGCGGCGCGCACGGCCTCGGGGAACCCCGAGGTGGTCCGCAGAGCCCACACCGCCGAGCCGAGGCAGGGCCACACGGCCCCGTTGAACTCGGTGGCCAGGTCCGGGTGCCAGTCCGGGGCGAGTACGCGCCCGTAGCGTTCCCGGTGGTCCGGGTGCACCGCGTCGAGTGTCGCGGGCAGCGCGGCCAGCGGATCGGCCCCGTCCAGGGCCACCCGTACCAGTTCGTGCAGGACGGCGGTGCCCTCCCAGGCGGCGCGGTCGCCGTGCGTGAGGGCCGCGATCCGCCGGGCCGCGTCCATGGTGGCCTCCCGCCCGGCGGCCGCGAAGTACACCGCCGAGGTGGCCGCGCGCATCAGCGAACCGTTGCCCGCCGCCCGTGAGTTCACCTGGAAGTGCAGGGCGGCGGCCAGGTCCCACGACGCGCCGTTCGTCAGCACGTCCTCCGTCTGGAGCCCGATGTCCTTGGGTCGCCCGGCCGCCCAGCGCCGGAACCTCGCGAAGACGTCGGGGAGTTCGAGCCCGCCGTGTTCCAGCAGGGACTCGCCGACGAGCACCGCCATCTGCGTGTCGTCGGTCGCCTCGCCCGGGTCCCATCCACCGCCCCCGGCCATCTCCTTCCCGCGCGCCGCCAGTTCACCGGCGGGGCCGAACTCGAAGGGCGCGCCGAGCGCGTCCCCCGCGGCCGAGCCCAGCACCGCTCCCACCGCACGATCGAGCCGACCGGTCACGATGCCTCCTGTTCGTCGGGGCAGATGCTGTCCAGCAGGCCGCGGGTGAAACCCCCCGGGTCCTCCGGCCCGGCCCGGCGGCTCCGGTACCGCTGAACGCAGTGCTCCTTCGCTCCCGATTCACCTGGTCGGCCCACCACGACCGTGGGTGCAACAGGTGGAGTACCACGGCTGTGGTGATCGTGGGGGCCGGGCGCCGCCGCGGTGCCCGGCTGAGGCGTTCGCCGAGGTGGGAGACCGATCGACCGGCCCGCCCGGGGGCGACGCCGTCGAACCGGGCGGCGGAGAGACGGTGGCGCGCGTGCGGAACGTGAGTACGCTGCTACACATGACGGGTCACCCCCCGGGTCCGCTCTGGACGGGCCGCGCCTCCAACCGTGCACAGTGGCTGCTCGCCGGCATCGGTGCGGCGTGCCTCGCGCTGGGCATCGAACTCGCCGTCGACTACGCGTGGACGGCGGGCATCGTCCCCCTGCTCATGGCTGTGATCGGCTGTCTCGCGGTGGGTCTGCTCGTTCTCTTCGGGACCCTCGCCTTCGTCCACGTGGCCGTCACCGTCGACTCCCGGGCCATGGAGGTGCGCTGTGGCCACATCGGGCTGCCCCGTCGCACCATCCCGCTGTCCGAGGTGACCTCCGCCGAGTTCGTGGCGCAGATCACCCCGCAGCAGTGGGGCGGCTGGGGCTACCGCTGGCGCCCCGACAAGGGCACCGCCGTCGTCGTCCGCCGCGGCGAGGGCGTGGAGCTGCGCCTGGGCGACGGGAAACTGTTCACGGTCACCGTCGACGACGCCGAGAACGCGGTCCGGGTCATCCGCACCCACCTGCGTGCCCTGGCCCACTGAGCCGGTCACCCGCTTCGCGCGCGCGGGGACGTACACTCCGCCAGATGAGCAGCAGTGTCACCCGCGCGGCCGGGAACGATCCCTCCCCCTCCACCGCGGCAGCCGCGGCCGACGCGAACCCCGGTGGTCCCGACGACGGGAAGTGGACGGCCGCCCGCCTGTCGCGGACCGTGCTCGCCGGTGCCCGCAAGGCCCCGTGGCAGACGCGCTCCCTGATCGCGGTCCTCGCCGGACTGCTGCTCTACGCGAGTTTCCCGCCCCGCCCCCTGTGGTGGCTGGCGCCGTTCGCCCTCGCCCTGCTGGCCGGCTGCCTGCACGGCCGCCGCGCCCGAGCCGGCTTCGGCCTCGGCTTCCTCTTCGGCCTCGGCTACCTCGTCCCGCTGCTGTCCTGGACCGGTGAGGAGGTCGGCCCCGTCCCGTGGCTGGCCCTCGCCACCCTCGAAGCACTGCTGCTCGGTCTCGCCGGGCTCGGCATCGCCCTCGTCGGCAAGCTCCCCGGCCGGGCGCTCTGGGCCGCCGCCATCTGGGTGGCCGCCGAGGCGCTGCGCTCCCGAGTCCCCTTCGGCGGCTTCTCCTGGGGCAAGCTCGCCTTCGGCCAGGCCGACGGCTTCCTCCTCCCGCTCGCCGCGCTCGGTGGCACCCCGCTGCTGTCCTTCGCGGTCGCCCTGTGCGGATTCGGCCTGTACGAGGTCGCGCGCGTCGCCCGCCGGGACCCCCGCCGCACCACGGTGGCCCTCGCCCTGCTCGCCGTCGTCGCGCCGATCGGCGCGGCCCTCGCGGCCCGCCCGCTCGTGTCGGACGCGGCCGAGGACGGCACCTCGGTGGCCGCCGTCATCCAGGGCAACGTCCCCCGCGCCGGCTTCGACTTCAACTCGCAGCGCCGTGCCGTCCTGGACAACCACGCCAACCGCACGCTCAAGCTCGCCGACGACGTCAAGGCGGGCCGCGCCGAGCAGCCCGACTTCGTGGTCTGGCCGGAGAACTCCTCCGACATCGACCCCTACGCCGAGCGCGACGCCCACGACGTCATCGACAACGCCGTCAAGCGCATCGGCGTCCCCGTCGCGATCGGCTCCGTCATCGCGCCGCCGACCGGCCCCCTGCGCAACACGATGATCCTCTGGGACCCTGCCAAGGGCCCCACCCAGACCTACGACAAGCGCAAGATCCAACCCTTCGGCGAGCGCATGCCCATGCGCTCCGTCATCCGGATCTTCAGCAAGGACGTGGACCGGGTCCGCCGCGACTTCGGCCCCGGCAAGGACCCCGGCGTCTTCGACATGGCGGGCAGCCGGGTCGGCATGGTCACCTGCTACGAGGCCGCCTTCGACGACGCCGTCCGCTCCACCGTCCGCGCCGGGGCGCAGGTCATCGCCGTACCGAGCAACAACGCCACCTTCGGCCGCTCCCAGATGACCTACCAGCAGCTCGCCATGGACCGCGTCCGCGCCGTCGAGCACAGCCGCACCGTGCTCGTGCCCGTCACCAGCGGCGTCAGCGCCGTCATCCGGCCCGACGGAACGGTCGTCCGCCAGACGAAGATGTTCACCGCCGACGCGCTGGTGGAGAAGGTCCCGCTGCGCTCCACGCAGACCCCGGCCACCCGCTTCGGGCCGCTGACCGAGTACGCGCTGCTCCTGCTCGCCGCGGGCGGCCTCGGATGGGTCCTCGTACGCCGCGTCCGGGCCCGCCGGGCGGTGTGACGGCCGGGCACCGCGCCAGGTCGTCTCCATCGGATCCCGCCGGGCCCGCCGCGCCCGGCACCGCGGGCCCCGCCGACATGATCCGTCCGGGCGGGACGGCCGTCGCCTCGTAGGGTCGGGTCATGACCACACCTGATTTCATCCGCGCGATCCGGGCCACCGCCGGGCACCAGCTGCTCCTGCTGCCCGGGGTCACCGCGATCGTCTTCGACGACCTTGGCCGGGTGCTGCTGGGCCGCCGGGTCGACACCGGCCAGTGGGCCGTGATCGGCGGCATCGCCGAGCCCGACGAGCAGCCGGCGGAGACGGCGGTACGTGAGGTCTTCGAGGAGACGGCCGTGCACTGCGTCCCCGAACGGGTCGTCCTGGTCCAGATGCTCCAGTCGATCGTGTACCCGAACGGGGACGTCTGCCAGTTCCAGGACATCACCTTCCGCTGCCGGGCCACCGGCGGCCAGGCCCGCGCCAACGACAACGAGTCACTGGAAGTGGCCTGGTTCGCGCTGGACGCCCTGCCCCCGCTGGACGACTTCGGCCTGGACCGCATCCACCGCGCCCTGACCGACGAGCCGACCTGGTTCGAGGCCCCGTCCGAGGCACTGACGGCCGCGTCGAGCGGGCCCGCGCACGAGGTGGGCGATGAGTGACGAGGCCGGGGGGCTGCGCGCCGCACTGGAGCGCACCCGTGCCGAGCGCGACGCCGCACTGCGCGAGGTGGCGCTGCTGAGGGCCGAGGTGGACTCCCTGAAGAGACCGGCGTACGACCCGGAGTCCCGTTGGTCCCGGATCGACCACCTCATCCGCGAGGGGCGTCGCATCCAGGCCCTGCACCGGATCGGCGAGGAGTTCGACTGCGGGGACCGGCAGGCGGCGAACCTGCTGGACAACCGGGTACGCCGGTTGCGCGAGAGGGACCCGGAGGACTTCGCGGACGGACCCGGCGCGTAGTCGTGGCGGCGCGGGAGTCCGGAGCCGGGTCGAGGAGCGGTCAGCCCGCCGGGACCGCGGCCTCCCGGTACAGCTCCAGCGCCTGGTCTCCCACCACCGCGCTGTACGAGACGTCCGGCACCGTGCCACCGCCCTCGTGGCCGCCGAGCACCCCGGCCAGCGCGCCGTTCGCCAGCCAGGGGCTGCCACTGGTGCCGCCGCTGAGGTCCGGGCAGTCGATGCGGCGCTGGGTGTCGGAGAACAGTGAGGTGTCGTTGGCGCAGCGCAGCGGCGCGTCCTCGGTGCTCGGATAGCCGACGATGGTCACCGACACGTCGTCCGGCTGTTCGGCCGCCACGGGGAATCCGCCCACCACGTCCTCGATCGCCTCGGTCCCGCCGTCCACCGGTGCGACCGAGGCGAAGGCTATGTCCTCGTCCGGGTCCTCGTCGCTCGTCCAGCCCGGGGCCACGTGCACATCGGTGAGCTTCCATACGCCGAACGGGGCACGCCCGTCGCGGTAACCCGGTGCGAACACCGTGGACTCCGGGTGGTCCAGACAGTGCGCGGCGGTGGCGATCACGTCGCGGCCGGCGCTGCGCACCACGGCAGCGGTGCAGAAGTGGCCGCCGTCCAGCCCGCCCGCGAACAGCGCGCCCACCCGGTCCGCCGTCCGGTCGGGGACGGCCCGCGCCGTGACGCCCGCGGGCGTCACGACCGTCGCGTCGGGCAGGTCGATGCCCAGCAGCGCGCCCATGGCGGCCAGCGCGAGCGCGATCCGTGAGGCCCGCAGGGCGCGGGCGCGGCCGGTCTGTCGGGGGAGCACGCGATGGATCATGTATCGAGCCTGCCCTTCGAGACTGTGTCCGGAGCCCGAAGTTCCATATGAATCCGCTGTGAATGCCGGACCCGGACGAACCAACCGGACGAACCACCTCGCGAAGCCCGGTCGCTCGGCGATCCGGGTCCATCCAGGATCCGGGCTCCTCGACGATCCCGCTCGTGAGAACGGGGCCCGCGAGGAGGGCCCCGCCGGCTCGTCGGGGGCTCCGCCTTGTGCCGACGAGGGCTCCGCAGGCGTCGCCTCCCGGCCGGGGCGAGACTGGCAGAGGCGCCGGGGGTCCCAGGAGGTGTCCCGCCATGACCACACCGCACCGCACGCCCGTGGTGTTCATCCACGGGCTCTGGTTGCACTCCACGAGCTGGCAGGGCTGGGCCGAGGCCTTCCTCGACGCGGGATTCGAGCCGATCCTCCCCGAGTGGCCCGGGGTCCCCGCCACCGTCACCGAGGCCCGCCGGCGCCCCGGCGACCAGGCCGGGGTCGGGCTGGCCGAGATCTCCGAGGCGCACGCCCGGGTCATCCGCGCGCTGCCCACCGCGCCGGTGCTCGTCGGGCACTCGGTGGGCGGTTTCATCGCCCAGCACCTGCTCGGCCAAGGCCTCGGATCGGCGGCCGTGGCCGTGTGCCCCGGCCAGATCAAAGGAGTGAAGGCCATCGCCCCGGCGCAGGCGAAATCGACCTTCGCCTTCCTGCGCGACCCCGTGAACATCAAGCACGCCGTGTCGCTGAACACCGAGCAGTTCCGCTACGGCTTCGCCAACGCGGTCTCCGAGCGCGAGTCCGCCGAGCTGTACGACGAGTGGACGATCCCGAGCCCGGCCCGCCCCCTGTTCCAGTTGGCGCTCGGCAACTTCGTCCCGCACTCCGCCGCCCGGGTGAACACCGACAACGAGACCCGCGGCCCGCTGCTCCTGCTGTCCGGCCGCCTCGACCACACCGTCCCGGACGTGCTGACCCGCTCCACCTACACGCAGTACCGGGACTCCCGCGCCACCACCGAGTACCAGTGCTTCGAGGACCGGGGCCACTCCCTGACCGTCGACCACGGCTGGCCGGACCTGGCCCGCACCTCGCTCGGCTGGCTGGACTCCCACACCCACTGACCTCGCGACCGGCCGCGCGGCGGTCGTTTCCGTGGGATGCCATGAAAGAACCCGGGACCCCGGTGGGATCCGACGGCGCACCCGCCCGGTCTATGGACGACACGGAGGGTTTCCCGTACGCCTGTTGTGCACGACGGAGCGTGATCGTCGGGCCCCGCCGCCCCTAGCCTCGCCGCAGGAGCACGAAACGAGGGGCGGTACCCGGTGAACTGGCTCATCCACGACTACCGCGAGAGCGATCTCGCAGCGGTGGTGCACCTGATCGACACCACGGCCGAACTCGGCCAGGAGTCGGTCTTCTCGCTCGCCGAGTGCATCAGCGCCCTCACCGACCGGCAGCCCTGCGTGGTCGCCGTCCACCAGGGCGTCCCCATCGGCGCGGCCCTGGCCTGCGTCACCGGCGAGCGGGCCTGGGTGATGCGGATCGCCATCGCCGCCGGCTGGCGCGGCCGGGGCCTGGCCAGCGCCCTCCTCGTCGAACTGGAGCGCCGCCTCATCGCCGCCCGCGTCGGCCGGATCGCCTACGTCCTGCCCGAGGAGGACCTGCTCGGCGAAGGCCTGCTCAACGCGGGCTACACCCGCCAGCCCGCCGTCGCCTACTTCGAGAAGACCGAGCCGCTGCACGGACCGGCCGCCGGACTCCTCGACGACCTCGGCGGCCGGTTCCTGCCGAACGACCTGTGGACCAAGGTCGCCGGCATGGAGAAGGAGAAGGACCTCATCGAGCGCCGTGTGGTCCTGCCGCTCGCCGAACCCGAACGGGCCGCCGCGCACGGGGTACGGCCACCGCGCGCCATCGCCCTCTTCGGACCCCCCGGCACCGGCAAGACCACCTTCGCCCGCGCCATCGCCTCCCGACTCGGCTGGCCCTTCGTGGAACTGCTGCCCTCCCGCCTCGCGGACGAGGGGAACCTCGCCGCCGCGCTGCGCGACGCCTTCGCCCGCATCGCCGAACTCGAACGCGTCCTCGTCTTCATCGACGAGGTCGAGGAGATCGCCCCCGTACGCACCGAGCCCGCGCAGCCCGGCGGCATCCACGGGGTGACCAACGAACTGCTCAAGCTGATACCGGGCTTCCGGGAGGGCGACGAACGGCTGCTGGTCTGTGCGACCAACTCCGTCCGCTCCCTCGACCCCGCCTTCCTGCGCCCCGGCCGCTTCGACTACCTGATCCCCATCGGCACCCCCGACGCCGGCGCCCGCGCCGCGATGTGGTCGCGGCACACGGCCGGTCGGGCGGACGTCGACGTCGCGGCCCTGGTGGAGGCGAGCGAACTGTTCACCCCGGCCGACATCGAGCACGCGGCCCGGGCGGCCGCGCAGGCGTCCTTCGAACGGGACCTGGAAGCCGTGGGCACCCGGGGCGCGTCGGCGGCGCAGCCCGGCGCGAGCACCGAGGACTACCTCGCGGCGGTCGCCCAGTGCCGGCCCTCGGTGACCCCGGCGATGACGGGGGAGTTCGCGGCGGACATCACCGCGCACGCCCGGTTCTAGGCCGGCCGCGCGTCGACCGGGGACCGGCGCCGGAGCTTCGGCCGGACGGCCACGACCACGCCGGCCGTAGGAACCGGCGGGACCGCCCCGGTCGCGCGCCTCAGGGGCGGCAGCGGTACGTGAACTCCACCGAGGCCGTGTGCCGCGAGGGCGACAGCAGCTCGATCTCGGCCCGCGCCGGGTAGGTCCCCGCGCCCTGGAACGTCCACAGCAGATGCAGCGAGACCTCCCGCTGCCCGCTCGGCACCCGCTCGGTGAGCCGCTCCGAGCGCGTGCCGTCGCTGCGGAGCCAGCGGTACGCGAGCGTCCCCGGGCGCCCGTCGGTCCGTACGAGCGCCACCACGTCGGCGGCGGAATCGCAGCCAGGCCCCTTCGGATCGGTGCTGACCGCCACGTCCCGGACCTCGACGGCCGGCCCGAAGCGCTGCCAGCCCAGGTACGCGAGCACCGCGACCAGCACCACGGCGGCCAGGGTGTACCGACGCCACTGCCCACCGCGGCGGCGCGGGGTGCCCACCGCGGTCCCGACGACCACCGGGAACGGCGCGGGCACGGCAGCCGTCACCCCGGGCCCGAACCGCAGGACCGATCCCTCGATCCGGTCGGGCACCGCTCCGGGGGTGGTCTGCGGGGTGTCGAACCGTTTCGTGTCCGGTTCGTCGAGCCGCCGCGTGTCGGGGCCGGAGTCGGGTGTGCCGTCGAGCCGCCGTGTCGCCGGTTCGTCGGCGGGGTCCGCGGGCGGGCCGCTGAACCAGTGGCTGCCGAGGACGGTGGCGCTGTAGTCGTCTCCCTCGGGAGCGCGGGCATCGCTCATCGCGGCACGTCCTGACACCTGGGGATGAAGATCGAGTCGACGGCCACCTTGCCGGACGTCGGTTTGGTGGTGACACGCGCGCTCAAGTAGCAGCCGCCGACCCGCGCGAGGGCGTGGGACCGCGTCACCGGACCCGTCCCGGCCTCGACGGCGACGGAGTCCGCGCCGTCCGGCGAGCGCAGGTCGCCCGGGCTGTCGCCGCGGAACCACTCGATGGTCACCGTCGCCGGTCCGCCCCGCACCTTCAGGGACACGGTCGCCCGACCGGCGCTCGGGGCGGCGGACAGGGTGACGGACACCCCCGAGACGACCACCGGAGTCGGAGTCGGCGTCGGTGTGGGGGTCGGCGTGGGAGTGGGCGTCGGGGTCGGCTCGGTGACGGTCGGTGTGGGGGTCGGCGTCGGGGTGTCGCTCGCGCCGGGGCTCGCGGACGTCGAGGCCGAGACGGACGGGGACACGGACGCCGAGGGACTCGCGGACGGCGACACCGACACCGACGCCGAAGGGGAACCCGACGGGCTCGGACCGGGAGCCGGCGAAGCCGTCGGCGCACCCGGGCTGGTCGTCGCGAACGCGCTCAGCGCCGCCGCGCCGTCCGGCTCGCCGCCGACCGCGTCGTACGTGAACATCAACAGCGCCCCCACCACCAGCACCGCACCCGCCGCGAGCGCTCCCCGCCGACCCGGCAGCAGGCTCCTCGGGGGCGGCTTCAGGGCGGTCGTCGCCAGCGCGGTGGTACCGGCGGCCGGCGCGCCCGCCGAGGGGAACAGCAAGGGCAGCAGCGCCGCCAGCGCCGCCAGCTTGCGCTGCCCGCGCTCCTCCCAGTCGGGCCCGTACGCGGCCAGCGCCACGCCCTCCAACTCCGCGACGAACGCCTCGGCGTTCTCCGGCCGCCGCTCGGGCTCCTTGGCCAGACCGCGCCGAATCAGCGGACGCACCGGTTCCGGGGCCTCCGTCTCCGGTACGGGCGCCTCGATGTGCTGGACCGCCAACTCCGCGAAGTTGGTCCCGTCGAAGGGCTTGCGCCCCGTGAGGCACTCGAAGAACGTCGCCGTCGCCGCGTACACGTCGGCCGCGGGGGAGGCCGGCCGTCCCTGCCACTGCTCGGGGGCCATGTACGCGGGCGTGCCCGCCACGCCGGGCGTGGTGCCGCGCCCCGCCGCGATCCCGAAGTCCACCAATTTCGACGAACCGTCCGGCGAGACCAGCACGTTCTCCGGCTTGTAGTCCCGGTGGACCACTCCCGCCCGGTGCGCCGCGGCCAGGCCCAGCAGGGACCCCTTCAGCACCACCAGCGCGGCCTCGGCGTCCGCCCGGCCGGACCGCTTCAGCAGGGCGCGCAGGGAGATCCCGTCGACCAGTTCCATGACGATCGCGGCGCCGCCGGGCGCCTCCACGTACTCGTACAGACCGACCACGTACGGCGAGCGCAGCCCGCCCAGCAGCCGGGCCTCCGCGCGGAACTCACGGACGAAGGCGGGGTCCTCGCGCAGCCGGTCACCGAGGTACTTCACCGCGACCGCCGTGCCCGTCGCGCCGTGCACGGCGAGAACCACACGGCCGCTGCCGCCCGCACCGAGCTCCCGGACCTGGGTGTACCCCGGTACGGTCCACACGTCGTTCATCGTTCCCCCCGCCCATGGCGTCGCGCCCGGTTCCGGTCGTCCCCCGACCGGCCACCACCAGGGACACGGTTTCCGCCACGGCTGGTTCCCAACCTCGCGGGGTGTCTCGAACGGGTGTCAGGCCGCCGCCCGCTCCGCGCCGATCATGGCGTGCAGTCGGTCGGCCGCGCCCCGGCCGAACGCCGGGTCGTTGATGTGGGTGTCGTAGTCGTACAGCCGGGCGGCACTGCCCCGCAATCCCTCGCGCAGAGCCGAGAACAGCGCCCCGTCCGCACAGGGGTCATGGTAGGGGCCGCCCGGCGCGCCGAGCGTGGACAGTCCGCGCAATGGGACGCACACGGCCGCGGGACCGGTGGCCGACCGCAACTTGACCGCGACCCGCCGGCCCAGTTCGGCGCACTCGGACGCGGTCGTACGGATCACCGTGATCGAGGGATTGTGCAGGCGCACCCGCCGGTACCGGGCACGTTCGGGCAGGCTCTCCAAGGGGCCGAACTTCACCATGTCCAGCGCGCCCAGGCTCACCACCTGCGGAATCCCGGCACGACCGGCCGCGCTGAGCCGATCGGGGCCCGCCGTGAGGATGCCCCCGCACAGATCGTCGGCCAGCTCGCTCAGCGTGAGGTCCAGCACCCCCGCGAAGATCCCCTGACCCGCCAGCTTCTCCAGGGTCCGGCCGCCCGTGCCGCTGACGTGGAAGACGAGCACCTCGTAGCCCAGCTCGGTCAGTCGTTCCCGGGCCGCGTCCACGCCGATCGTGGTCACGCCGGCCATGCTCGCCGCGATCAGCGGCCGCCCACCCGCCCCGAGCCGGGTCGGGCCGCGCTCCCGCGAATCGCGGGCGAAGCCCCCGGCCATCGCGGCGACCGCCTCCACCGCGTTGGCGAGCACGGGAGCGGAGATGCGGTTGATCCCCGCTATGTCCACGACGCTGTACATCATGGTGATGTCCGAGGATCCGACGTACGGGGCGACGTCCCCGGACGCCATCGAGGAGACCATCACCTTCGGCACGCCCAGCGGGAGCGCCCGCATGGCCCGGGTCGCGATGGACGTCCCGCCGCTGCCGCCGATCGCGAGCACCCCCTGCAGCCGGCCCTCGGCGTGCAGGCGCAGGAGGGTCGCTTCCGCCCCGGCGGCCATCGCGGTGACGGCCGACCCCCGGTCGGCGGCGGCCCGCAGGTCCGCGAGTTCCGTTCCCGCGGCCCGCGCGACCACCTCGCGCGGCACGTCCGCCGGCACCCGGGGCTCGTCCATGATCCCCGTGTCGACCAGTACCACCTCGACGCCGGCGCGCAGCAGTCTCTCGCGCAACCAGCCGTACTCCACACCCTTGGTGTCCAGGGTCCCCACCAGCACGACGCTCGTCATATGTGCAATGTCCACGCAGGTGGGCTTTATTGGCAAGTCAAGGTCGGGTCAACCCTTCAGAAGCACCAACAGCCGCTCCAGAAAAGGCACTTGGCCGGGAATCAACTTGGATTCGGCCACTGCCGGAGGGAACCAGGCCACCCTGTCCAGTTCCGGGAACTCGCCGATCCGTCCCGAGTGCGGCGGCCACTCCATCGTGAACGTCCCGGGCACCATGAGGGCCGGATCCAGGTCCGCCCGCACCGCCCAGATCGTCACCAGCTTCCCGCTCGGCATCCGGATCTCCCCCAGGGGCAGGTACGGGCCCTCCGGGGGCGGCAGGCCGATCTCCTCGGTGAACTCCCGGCGGGCCGCGTCGCGGGGGGTCTCCTCCGGGCCGTACTCGCCCTTGGGGATCGCCCAGGTCCCGGCGTCGCCGCGCCGGTCCCACAGTGGCCCGCCCATGTGCCCGAGCAGGACCTCGATGTCGGTCTCCTCTTCGCCGGCCCGACGGAAGAGGAGCAGGCCGGCGCTTCGTTTCTGTGCCATGCCGCTATCCATGCCCCGCGTACGGGGTGTCGGCACCACCGGACCGTCAGTGGTCCCGACCACCGGACGCTCAGTGGCCCTGACCACGGACCCTCAGTGGTCGTGCGGACCCTCGCGGTGGACCGGGCCGTGCGCGTCCGCGCAGTGCCAGTCGCCCGCCGGGGACTCACCCGGTCGCCGCCCGACCGAGAGCAGCGCGTCCTGCGCGTGGTCCACCTGGAGGGTGGTGTGCGTGATCCCGTACTCCTTCTCCAGCAGTGCTTCCAGGTCACGGCGCACGGCGTGGCAGTCGCCCGCCGGTTCCACCAGGACGTGCGCGGAGAGCGCCGCCTGACCCGAGGTGATGGTCCAGATGTGCAGGTCGTGGACCTCGGTCACCGGCGGCTGCCCGACGAGCCGGTCGCCGACCGCGTCCGGGTCCGTGCCGGCCGGAGCGGCCTCCAGGAGGATCCGACCCGACTCGCGGACCAGTCCGTAGCCCGCCTTGACCATCAGCGCCACCACCACGAGCGAGGCGATGGCGTCGGCCTGGACGAAACCGGTGGTGAGCACGATCAGGCCGGCCACGGCGGTGCCTATGAAGGCGAACAGGTCGTTCAGCACGTGCTGGTAGGCGCCCTCGACCGCCAGGGAGGAGCGGTTCGCCTTCGAGATGCACCAGGCCGCCGCCACGTTCACGACGATGCCCGCGAGCGCCGTCACCAGGACGAGTCCGCCCTCCACCGGCGGTGGGTCGAGCAGCCTGCGCACCGCCTCGTACGCCAACCAGACCGCCAGCAGGAGCAGGGTGAGGCCGTTGGCCTGGGCGGAGAGTATCTCGGCGCGCTTGAGGCCGTACGTGAACCCACCGCGCGCCGGCCGGGCGGCGAGCCGCATCGCGATCAGCGCGAGGACGATCGAGACGGCGTCCGTCAGCATGTGCGCGGCGTCGGAGATCAGCGCCAGGGAGTGCGCCATGACGCCGATGACCACCTCGACGGCCATGAAGCCCGCGATCAGCGCGAGGGCGATGGCCAGCCAGCGGCGATCGGCGTTCGGGTCGACCCCGTGGCTGTGTCCGCCGTGGGCGTGGCCGCCTTGGGCGTGGGTGTGATCCTTCGCGTGGTCGTGCCCGGTCATGGCGTCCCCCGTTTGTTCGGTTCCGACGCGTGAAGTGAAGCGCACCTTTCGGAGATGGGCAAAGGCTGCAACGGGGACCGTTGTCATTACCCTTAAGGGCGCCCTGACCTGCGGTTATGCCGAGCCGGTCGGATCGTGGGAAAATCTGACCATGGTCCAGCGCCCCGGTGTGCCGACCGCACCCGAACTCGTTCTGGAAACGGCCGGGGGCTCCACCGCGATGAGCCCGGTCCGGACCTACCACGTCGGTCGGGACCCCCTCTGCGAGATCTGCCTCGACGACGCCCGCGTCTCCTGGCACCACGCCGTGCTGCGCGCCGAAGGCGACCACTGGACCGTCGAGGACGAGAACAGCACCAACGGCACCTGGGCCGACGGCCACCGCATCCACGCCTGGAACATCGGCGCCGGCAGCGAACTGCGTTTCGGGAGCGTCGACGACGGCCCGCGCGCCCTCCTGCTCGGCCCCAAGCCGCCTGCCAAACCCGCCGAGCCGTCGGGCAGATCGGCCAAGCCGTCCGCAGAACCCGCCGAGCCGGCGGCGACCCCCGCCTCAGCTCCGCCCGCACGGGCCCCGTCCGCCTCAGCCGCCCCCGCGCCGGCCGCGCCCGCCCCCGCGCTCCCCGTGACCCCCGCGCCGTCCGCCACCCCCGCGTGGCCTTCGGCGTACCTGGCGCCCACCGGGTCCGCCGGCGGGACCTCGCGGCCGTCCTCCGTGTCACACCCCGGGCTGACCGGCACCTTCGCCCGGCCGACGTCGGTCCGCCCGCTGCCCGCGCGGACCGCCGTACGCATCGGGCGGGCCTCGGACAACGACCTCGTCGTCGACGACCTCGTCGTCTCCCGACGCCACGCCGAGCTGCGGGCGCTCGCGGACGGCACGTACGAGATCGTCGACCTCGCCAGCCACAACGGCACCTACCTGAACGGCGCCCGCGTCGAGCGCGCGCCGATCGCCGAGGGCGACATCGTCGGCATCGGGCACACCGCCTTCTGCCTGGTCGGCGACCAACTCCAGGAGTACGTGGACACCGGAGAGGTCTCCCTCGACGTCCAGGACCTCGCCGTCGCGGTCGACCACGGCCGCAAGGTCCTCCTCGACCACGTCTCCTTCCCCGTCGGCGCCAAATGCCTGCTCGCCGTCGTCGGCCCCAGCGGCGCCGGCAAATCCACCCTGCTCGGCGCCCTCACCGGCCTGCGCCCCGCCGACCAGGGCACCGTCCTGTACGACGGGCGCGACCTGTACCGCGACTACGCCGAACTCCGCAGCCGCATCGGCCTCGTGCCGCAGGACGACATCCTGCACGCCCAGCTCACGGTGCGCCGCGCCCTGACCTACGCCGCCGAACTGCGCTTCCCCCAGGACACCGAGAAGGCGGAACGCCAAGCGCGGGTGGACGAGGTGATCGGTGAGCTCGGCCTCGGACAGCGCGCCGACCAGTCCATCCACAGCCTCTCCGGCGGCCAGCGCAAGCGGGTGTCCGTCGCCCTGGAACTGCTGACCAAACCCTCCCTGCTCTTCCTCGACGAACCCACCTCCGGTCTCGACCCCGGGATGGACCGCTCCGTCATGCACATGCTGCGCGGCCTCGCCGACGACGGCCGCACCGTCATCGTCGTCACCCACAGCGTGCTCAGCCTCGACGTCTGCGACCGGCTGCTCGTCCTCGCCCCCGGCGGACGCGTCGCCTACTTCGGACCGCCCGACGAGACCCTTGCCTTCTTCGGCTACGAGCAGTGGCCCGAAGCCTTCGAGGCCTTCGAGAACGAACGGGACCGCGACTGGGCGGCCGAGTACGCGGCATCCCCCCTGTACCGCAGGTACGTGCGCGGGGCCGCCACCCGGCCCCCGGTCGCGGACGGCAGACCCGGACCGGCCGGTTTCGTCGCCCCTCCGCCCAAGGCGCAGAGCTGGGGCTCCCAGCTCTCCACGCTGGTCCGGCGGTACGCGGCGGCGCTGAGCGCGGACCGGACCTTCCTCGCCATCATGATCGCGCTGCCGTTCGTGATGGGCGCCATGGCCCGCGCCCTGGCCGGCAGCCGCCTCACCCAGGAGACGGCGATCAACGCCCTGCTCATCCTGTGCGTGGGAGGCGTGCTCACCGGCGCCGCCAACGCGGTGCGCGAACTGGTCAAGGAACGGACCATCTACCAGCGCGAACGCGCGGTGGGACTGTCCCGCTCCGCCTACCTGATGTCCAAGGTGGTGGTCCTGGGCGCGATCACGGTGGCCCAGGCCGTCGTGCTGACGCTCGTCGCCCTGTTGGGCGTGAACCTCGGCGCCCCCGGCGGCAAGGGCGTCCTCATGCCGCCGCTGATCGAGATCACGCTCGCCGTCGCCCTGCTGTCGTTCACCGCGATGATGCTCGGCCTGCTGGTCTCCGCCCTGGTCAGGAAGGAGGAGGTCACCATGCCGCTGCTGGTCCTCCTCGCCATCGTCCAGGTGGTCTTCTGCGGGGCGCTCCTGCAACTGGACGGGGTGCCGGTGATCCAACAGCTGTCCTGGCTGGTGCCCTCCCGCTGGGCGCTCGGCGCGATGGCGGGCACCATCGACCTGGGCGCGATCGTGCCCGGCCCCCTCACCGACGACCCGCTGTTCGCGCACACCGTCGGCGTGTGGCTGCTGAACCTCGGGATGCTGGTCGTGCTGTCCGTACTGTTCGGCGTACTGGTCTCCCGGCTGCTGCGGCGCCACGAACCCGCCATCATGCGGAAGTAGGCCGCGTGACGAGCCCCGAAGGCCCCGAAGGCGTCGCCGACTTCCGGCCCACCCACGTCGTGCCCCGGGACGGCCTGCCCGCCTGGGAGGCACCGGACGTCTCCCGGCCCACCGCCGCCCTGGACGCCTTCCTGCCGGTGCAACTGCTGTCCCGGCGCGGCGAATGGGCGGAGATCCTCTGCGCCAACGGCTGGTCCGCCTGGGTGGACGGGCGGCTGCTGGTCGTCGTCCCGCAGCCGCCGCCCACGGCGGGACGCCCCCTCTCCCGCGCCGAGGACCCCCGACCGCTCCTCGCCCGCGGCGTCGAGGCCCTGGAGCGCTACCGCCGGGCCGCCGACGAACTCGCCTCCGGCCGGACGGACGCCGACGGCTTCCGGCGGGCGACCCGGGGCCTGCGCGCCGGGGTGGTGCTCGACGGGGCGGAGATCTGGCTCTACGACGAGACGGCCGGGCGGTGGATGTACGGCGACGGGACCCGGCGGGCGACGTACGCCGTCGTCTCGGAACCGGGCGCGGCCC
Source organism: Streptomyces sp. NBC_00513 (assembly GCF_041431415.1). Lineage (GTDB taxonomy): Bacteria > Actinomycetota > Actinomycetes > Streptomycetales > Streptomycetaceae > Streptomyces. The sequence continues at coordinate 1,309,995 of NZ_CP107845.1, read as the reverse complement.
CCGGCCCGCAGCCGCCGGCCGAGACCCCGGAGTCCGACGGACAGGCGGCGGCCGACGCGCCCGGGCGGACTCCGGACGAACAGGCGGCCGACGCGCCCGCACTCGGACCCACGCCCGGCGAACAAGCGCCCACGCCCGGACCCGTGCCGGGCGAACAAGCGACCGCGCCCGAGCCCACGTCCGGCGAACGGGCGGCCTCGGCGGGCGACGGTCCGGGCGAGGCGCCCACCGGCCCGGCGGACGGACACGAGCCGACGCGGATCGTCGACACACCCGGGGACGGTGGCCGGTGACGTCCGCCGCGGACACCCCGGGAGGTCGACCGGCCGCGCCGGGGACACGGATCGCCGGGTACCGGTTGGAGGACGAGATCGGACGCGGAGGCATGGCCGTCGTCTACCGGGCGCGGGACCTGCGCCTCGACCGCGTCGTGGCACTGAAGCTGCTGGCACCCGAGTTGGCCCGCAACGACACGTTCCGACAGCGGTTCGCGCACGAGTCGAGGGTGGCGGCGTCCCTCGACCATCCCCACATCGTTCCCGTCTTCGAGGCGGGCGAGGCCGACGGTCTGCTGTACATCGCCATGCGCCACGTCGCCGGACAGGACCTGCGGGCGATGCTGGACCGCACCGGCCCGCTGCCGGTGGCGACGGCCGCGCGGATCGCCGGCCAGGTGGCCTCGGCCCTGGACGCGGCCCACGACCACGACCTGGTCCACCGGGACGTCAAACCCGGCAACATCCTGGTCGCGGAGGGCACCGACAGCGAGCACCCCGAGCACGTGTACCTGACGGACTTCGGGCTGACGAAGAAGTCCCTGTCGCTGACCGGGTTCACGAGCGTCGGACAGTTCGTCGGAACGCTGGACTACGTGGCGCCGGAACAGATCTCCGGCAAGCCGGTGGACGGGCGGTGCGACGTCTACGGCCTGGGGTGCGTCGTCCACGAGATGCTGGCCGGTGGACCACCGTTCCGGCGGGACGACGACATGGCCCTGCTGTGGGCCCACCAGTACGACCCGCCGCCACCGGTGAGCGCGGAGCGGCCGGACCTGCCGGCCGCGGTGGACGACGTGCTGGCGAAGGCCCTGGCCAAGTCGCCGGAGGAACGCTGGAGCACCTGCCTGGAGTTCACCGCGGCGCTGCGCCGGGCCGGGGAGGAAGGACAGGCGGCCGGTCGGCGCCCGCCCACCCGAACGGCTTCGGCGCCGCCCGTCGACGCCCCGGCGCCGGGGGAGTCGGAACCGGCGCCCCCGCCGCCGCGCTGGGCGCTGCCCGTCTTCCGACCGCGGGAGCGGGCCTGACGCCGTCGCGGTGAGGGAGCCCGTCCGCCGGACCGGGTCAGGGTCCGTCCGCGCCGGGGACGGGCAGGCAGAGCACGTACGCCCGGACGTCCGCGTGCGAGGCCGAGGCGTACCAGCCCTTGCGCCCGTGCGGACCGGCGACCGGGTGGCTGGCGAGGACGGGGCCGGTCCGACCGTTCTCCAGGGAGTAGCCGCCGGACTGTACGAGCATGCCGTCGGGACAGTAGACCGCGCTCGCGGAGACCTTGCGGGGCGTGGCGTCCTGCACGCCGACCGGACCGGCCAGGTAGCGGGCGCCGGTCGTCGCCTCCGTGGGGAGGGCGGTGGACAGGGTCAGGGCGACGGCGGAGACGGCTAGCAGGCCGCCGGCGTGGAGCGGCCGGAACAGGCCTTTAAACGTGTTCACGGAGGTGAGGTTGGCATGCAGAAACGATGCCCCGATGAACCGATATCCCGCTCTTCACCCGTACGGCCCATCGGTTGCCGGGTTCAGGGTCGCTCCCCGCGGGGATCAGGGTCGCCCACTCGGCCGCGGCGGCGCAGGGGGCGGGCCACCAGGGCGCCGAGGAAGCCCGCCACGGCGCCCCACAACAGTCCCAGACCGACGTTGCGCCACAGGTGCGCGCTGAGCTCGACCTTGCCCCCGAGACCGCCCGCGTCGCCGATCCCGAGCAGCGACAGACCGAACTCGGCCCGGACGGAGGCCGTCAGGCACACCGCCAACGTCGCCAGCGCCAGGGCCACCGCCAGGTGCAGGGCGTGCTGTCGCGCCCGGACGTGCGCGGGGGAGCGTACGGCCGCCAGCACACCGGTGCCCAGCAGCAGGACGGCGGCCACCGGAACCAGCCACCACGCCCGGGAATCGTGTTCCGCGAGCGAGGCGACGTCCACCGTGGACAGGTCGGGGCCGCGCAGCGCCTGGTCCAACAACCGCGGCATCGGCAGCCCGAACGGCCCGTCCACGCGGCCCTCCCAGGACCCGCCGAAGCCCAGGGTCAGCGCGAGCCAGGCCAGGTTCGGCAGGCCCAACAGGATCACCGCGAACGTCTGTGCGACGTCCCCCCGGGTGGCGGCCACCACCAGACCGGCGACCACGCCGATCGCCACGTACGCCAGCAGCAGCACGACCGTGGCGAAGGCGGCCGGGCGCACCGCCGTGTGGAAGCGCACCAGGGCGGCGGGCAACGGCGCACGCCGGGAAACCAGCAGGGTGATCGCCAACAAGCCCAGGATCCAGAGGAGTCCGAAGAACAGCGTGGCCGGCACCTCGGCCCGGAAGCCCACCGTCGGGGCCGCGTCGAGGAGTTCGCCGATCTCCCCGACGGGGGAGTCGCCCGTGGAGATCCCGAAGTCCTGCCTGGCGACCAGGGCGACGCCGAGGAGCGCGAGCAGCCACAGCACCACCAACGGCACGACCCGTCCGAGCAGTTCGCGCGGGTGGGCCACCGCCCGGTTGTGCAGGGGGCGCAGGAAGCAGAGGCCGACCGTCAGGGCGCCGGCCAGGGTCACCGAGAGCGGGAGCACGGACAGGTTCACGTCGGCCTCGGCCAGGAACCCGGCGCCGCCCGACACCCCGATCGAGCCGCCGGCCGCCATCACGACCACGGCCGCGACCACCCGGGGGAACGCGCCCTCCGGGAGGTCGCCCGCACCCGCACAGGCCAGTCCCGCCGCGGCGATCACGATCATCACCACGAAGCCCGCCACGACGGCGGCGAGGGCGTCACGCCAGGCCCGTGCGGAGCCACCGGAGGTCGTTGCTGACGTTCGGCTCACCCGACAACGGTAGGCACCCTCGGCTTGCGGCCACCACCGGGAGGCCCCACACAATGGTCCGCAGGAGCGCAAGAAATCCGGAGATTTCCGTACACCACCACGGAACGTCCGCCCCGGACCGGAACTCCTCCGTCAGGGAAGAAGAGCCCGTGACCACGCAACCCTCCGGCCAGGAACCGCCGCTGCCCCCGCGGTCGTCACAGTCGCCGTCCGAGCGCCCGTCCGGTCCCCCTTCCGGCCCACTGTCGGGCGGGCGGCGGGGAGGCCCGCCCGAGCAACCGCCCGGGGGGCCCGCCGGCCCCGACGGTCCCGCGCCCACCGGGCCGTCCGGCAAAGGCCCGTGGTGGCGTTCCGGACCCCGGTTGGCCGCGGCGGTCGTCGCCCTGGCGGCCGTCGTGGCGCTGGTGGTGGTACTCACCCGGCCGAGCGGCACGCCCTCCTCCACCCGGGCGGGCGGCGGGGAGGTCTTCCTCCAACCGGCCTCCGCGACCGGACCCGCCCCGTTCACCGAATCCACGGCGGCCGAGGAGGCCACACCGCCGGCGCAGAGCCCGCCGCCCTCCGCGAGCGACAGCGCGCCGGCGACCGGGGCGACGGTCACGCGCAGCGTCAGCGGGGCCGCGCCCGGGCTGTACGGGGGCACCCGGAACACCGCCAGTTGCGATGTCGGGAAGCAGATCGCGGCGCTGACCGGGCAACCGGCCAAGAACACCGCCTTCGCCTCCGCCCTCGGCATCCGTCCCGAGGCCGTACCCGCCTACCTGCGCTCCCTGACCCCCCTGCGGTTGCGCGCGGACACCCGGGTCACCAACCACGGTTACCGCGATGGCAAGGCCACCCCCTACCAGGCGGTGCTGGAGGCCGGTACGGCGGTGCTCGTTGACGACCGCGGGGTGCCCCGGGTGCGCTGCGCGTGCGGCAATCCGTTGGGGGAGCCGGTGGCGCTCGGGGCCGACGCGAAGCGCACGGGGCAGTCGTGGCCCTCGTACCAGCCGCAGCGGGTGGTGGTCATCGCCCCCTCGGTGAAGGTCGTGAACACCTTCGTGATCTACGACCACCACGACGGGACCTGGGTCGGACGGGACCGCGCCGACCACGACGGCAAGCGCGACAAGCCGGTGCCCCCGCCGGTGACCCCCACCCCGACGGGCACCACGTCCCCGGACACCACCACGTCCCCCGGGAGCGGCTCGCCGACGGACACCGACACCCCGACGCGATCACCGGGCGACACCCCCGGCGCGACCCCGTCCGACAGCCCCCCGGAGTCCTCCGCGCAGTCCCCGGGCCGATCCCCGGAGCAGTCACCGGACGAGCCCGCCTCGGATTCGCCCGCCGACACCACCCCGAGCGACAGCACCGCGAGCGACAGCACCCCGAGCGACGCCCCGGCGGATTCGCCGCCCGCCCGCGTCGCCCCGTCGGACACCCCGCCGCTCACCCCGTCCTCGGTGGCACCCCCCTCGGAGGCGAGCCCCCGCACCGGGTGACCGCGCGCCCCGGCCGGGGAACAGTGAGACCCTGACTGCATGGACCAGCGGGGAAGCACGACCCCCGAGGTCGACTGGCCCGCGCGGCCCGACACGAGTCTCGCGCTCAACCGCATGGGCACCTTCGACTGGGACCTCGACAGCGGACAGATGCACCTGGATCCCACCGCCCTCGAGGTCCTCGACTTGCGTCCGGACGAGTTCACCGGAACCCCCGCCGGACTGCGCATCCGACTCGTGTCCGGCGAGGAGTCGCGGATCGACGCGCGCGTCGCCCAGGCGATGAAGGACGGCCGCAGCCACTACGGGGCGTACTTCCGCAGTCGCAGGCGGGACGGAACCCTCGGCTGGACCCACATCCAGGGACACATCCTGCGGGACCCGCACGACGGCCGTCCGTACCGGGTCATCGGGATCCTCCGCGACGCGGCCCACGACCCCGTCGAGCCGGGCGCCGCCGGGGAACGCAACGAGGGGCGCCTTCGGATGACCGGCGTCGTGGAACGGACCACCGCGATCCTCGCCCACGCGCGCACGGTCAACGACGTGACCGACGTGCTCAAGGACCCCGAGGCCCTCGGGCACCTCGGAGCCGTCAGCGTGATGCTCGGCGTCGTCGACGGCGCCCGCGTCCACCTCGTCGCCGAAGGACAGCTCGGTTCCTACGTTCCCGAGATCGAGTACACCCGCGTCGACGCGCGCTTCCCGATGAGCGAGGCCGTACGCACCCTCCAGACGGTCTACGTCGCGTCCCGCGAGGAGTTCCAGCGGCGCTACCCACAGCTGTGGCCGTACATCGAACCGCTCGACGTGCGCAGCGGGGTCTACCTGCCCCTGATCGCCCAGGGCCGTCCCGTGGGCGCGCTCGGGCTGCTCTACAGCCGGGACGGGGACTTCACCACCGAGGAACGGAACGTGCTGGTGGCCCTGGGCAGCGGCATCGCACAGAGCCTCCAGCGGGCCATCCTCTTCGAGCAGGAGCACGACCTGGCGGAGGGACTCCAGCGGGCCATGCTGCCGCGCAGGATCCCGGAGGTGCCGGGCGCGCTGATCGCCGTACGGTACCGGGCGGCCAGGATGGGCCGGGACATCGGCGGCGACTGGTACGACGTGATCCCCCTCGGGGAGGGACGGGTCGGGGTGGTGATCGGGGACGTGGAGGGCCACGACACCGACGCGGCGGCCGTGATGGGCCAGTTGCGGATCGTCCTGCGGGCCTACATCGCCGAGGGGCACACGCCCGGCACGGCGATGGCGCGCGCCTCGACCTTCCTGCGGGAACTGGCGACGGAACGGTTCGCCACCTGCACCTACGGCGAGGTGGACCTGAACACCGGCATGCTGCACCTGGTGCGGGCCGGTCACCTCGACCCCATCGTCCGCCGCGGCGACGGCAGTTGCCACCGGATCCAGGTGGCCGGCGGACTGCCGCTGGGCCTGCCCGCCCACGACCCACCGGGGACCGGTACCGGCTACCCCGTGACCAGCGTCGAACTGCACCCCGGCGACACGCTGCTGCTCTGCACGGACGGCCTGACGGATCGCCGCGGCGACCGCGCCGATTCGGGGATGCGGGAGGTCATGGACGGGGTCCGGGACGGACCGGTCGACGTCGAACGGCTGGCCGACGTGCTGTGCGACCTCGTCGGGGACGCGGGCGGCGGCGACGACATGGCCCTGCTCCTGCTGCGCCGCCGGGGCACCCCCGCCCCGCGCGGCGGCGGCCCGCTGCGCCACGAACTCGCCCCCGGCGACCCTGACGGCCCCGCCCTGGCCCGGCACCTGATCCGGGCGGCGGTGGCCGCCTGGGGCGCCCGGGAGCGGGCGGACGAGGTCGAGCTGGCCGCCGACGAACTGATGACGAACGTCCTGGTGCACACCGACGGCGCGGGACACGTCAGCCTGCGGCTGACCGCGGAGGGACGGATCCGCATCGAGGTCGAGGACTCCAGCAGCGCCCTGCCGCACCGGCGCGAGGCGGGCGACTGGGCGGTGTCGGGGCGCGGTCTGCTGCTGGTGGACCGGCTCGCGGACGACTGGGGGGTGGAACCCCGGGGCGGCGGCAAGTGCGTGTGGTGCGAGTTCATCGTCCCGGGGCGGCCCGGGTAGCGGCGCCCGACCGCCCGGCGAATGGCTGAACACGCCGCTCCCGGTCCGGGTCGCGCTCCCGGGGCCGCGCCGACCCGCGAAATCCTTCCCGGGTGTCGATCCTCCGGCCGCCGCTCCCGGCCCTGCTCGCCTCGCTGCTCTGCGGCGCCCTGCTCGCCGGGCCGCCGGCCGCGCTCGCCGCGGAGGTCGACGACGGCATCGAGACCGCCCGCACCTCCCGCCCGGTCGCCCCCGGCGTGCGGCTGGACTCGTACGACCGGCTGGAACGCGACCGTTGGCTGCGCGTCGACGAACTCGTCGTCGACCTCGCCGCACCCGGCGGGGTACGGGCCGAGTACCTGGGCGGGCGCGGAGCCGAGACGCTCGCCCAGGCCGTCGCCCACCACCCGGCCGGGCCGGGGCGCCGCGTCGTCGGAGCCGTCAACGGGGACTTCTTCGACATCCGGGGAACCGGCGCCCCCCTCGGCCCCGGGGTGCGGGGCGGCCGGCTGCTGCACTCCGCGTCGCCCGGCCCCGGCGGCGCTGCCGTCGGCTTCGCCCCCGACGGCAGTGGGCGCGTCCTGCGCCTCGGTCTCACCGGGAGCATCACCCTGCCCGGCGGCGCGGTGCGCACCCCGGCCGGGTACAACGCCGCCCTGCCGCCGGCCGAGGGCTTCGCCGTGTACACCGCCGACTGGCCCGGCTCCGTACTCCCGGACACCGGGCCGGCGGTGGAACTGCGCGACGGCCGCGTCGCCGTCGCGGCCCCGGTACCGATCCTGCGGCGTCCCGCGCGCCGCGACCGCCCGGCCCCCGGCACCACCCTGCTGGTCGCGGCCGGGGCGGCGGCGGCCGAACTCGCCGCCCTGCGCGTCGGGGACCCCGTGACCGTCACCGCCGCGCCGCTGCCGGAGTCGGGACCGGTGCCCCTGGAGGCCGTCGGCGGGCGGGAGGCCCTCGTCGTGGCCGGGGTCCCGCAGAACCACGACGGCGAACCGAACGACACCGCCGCCCCGCGCACGGCCGTCGGCCTCTCGCGGGACGGCCGGTCGCTGCGCCTGGTCACCGTGGACGGCCGCATGCGGGCCAGCGGCGGGCTCACCCTGACCGGGCTCGGCCGCATGATGCACCGGCTCGGGGCCCACGAGGCGCTCAACCTGGACGGCGGCGGCTCCTCGACGCTCCTCGCGGCGCTCTCCGGGGCGACCGCCCCGACCCTGGAGAACACCCCGTCGGACGGGAGGCCCCGCCCGGTCCCCAACGGCCTCGCGCTCACCGCCCCGGTGGGCTCCGGACGGCTCACCGGCTACCGGATCGAGGCCGCCGCCGGCCGCCTCTTCCCCGGACTGACCCGCACCCTGACCGCCACCGGCCACGACCCCGCGCTCGGACCGGCCCCGGGCACACCCTCCTGGTCGGCCGAGGGCGCCGGCCGGATCGGCCCCGACGGGGTCCTGCGCGGCTCCCGGCCGGGGCCCGTCACCGTCCGGGCCCACACGGCCCGGCCCGGCGCCCGACCGGCCGAAAGCGGTCCGGCCGAGGGCTCGTTGGCGCTGGAGGTGCTCGGGCCGCTGACCCGGATCCGCCCGACCCGGGACCGGATCGGGCTCGCCGACCGGACGGAGAGCGCCGGCTTCGACCTCACCGGGTACGACGGCCAGGGCCGCGCGACCACCGTCGAACCCGGGGACACCGTCTTGCGGTACGACCGCTCCCGCTGGCGGGTCGCCCCCGACGGGCGGGGCGGCTTCACGGTCCGGGCGCTGGTCGCGCGGGCCACCGGGCGGCTGCGCGTCAGCGTCCCGGCCACCGGCGCCACCGCCGAACTGGCCCTCGGGGCGGGGCTGGACGCGCTGCCCCTCGCCGATCTGGAGGACGCCGCCCGCTGGAGGGGCGCGGGTGCGACCGCCGCCCCCGGCGAGGGCCGGCCGGGTACCGGGATCGCCCTCACCCTCCCCGCCCCGGCCCCGACCGCCACCGCAGCCGCCCCCCGCCCGATCCCCCTGCCGGAGCAGGCCCGTTCGGTGTCCCTCTGGATCGGCGCGGACGGGTCCGGAGCACGGCCGGCGGTGCACCTGACCGACGGGGACGGGGCCGGGCTCACCCTGCGCGGGCCGGCCGCCGACTGGTCCGGCTGGCGCCGGATCACCCTGCCGCTGCCGGCGACGGCCGAGCCACCGCTGCGCCTCACCGGCCTGTCGGCCACCCAGGGCGGGGGCGGCCCGTCCCGGCTGCTGCTGGACACGCTGACCGCCGAGACCCCGCCGACCGGGGCCGCCCCGACGGTCACCCTCCCCCCGGACCCGGTCGTGTCGACGCCCGCCGAGGTGCGCGCGCGGCCCTGGCGGTTCGCGGTGTCGCCGGACGGGCGGGCACCGGGGGTCGGCGCGGACTTCGTCCTGGTGGGGGTGGACGGCCGCCCGGGCTTCACCCACCGGGGCGTGCGCTTCGTGCCGCTCGACGGTCGCCGCCGTACGCTCGACGCGGGCGGCGGTCTGGACCGGATGCGGGTCCTCGCCGAAGCCCTCACGGCCGCCGCGCGGGAGCCGGGGACGGGCGCGGTGGCCGTCGTACAGCGGTACGCGCCGGGCGTCGTCGACCGGAACGAGGCCGCCCTGCTGACCCGGCGCCTCGCCGAGTTCCGGCGCGCCACCGGCAAACGCGCCGCCCTGTTCACCCTCGACGCCCCCCGCTTCACGGCCGCCCGCACCGAGGGCGTGCCGACCGTCACGACCGGGCGCGCCGGCCGGACCCTGATCGGGGTCGACGCCTTCGCGGCGGGGGAGTGGCTCTCGATCCTGCCCGGCCCGACGCCGGCGCCCTGACGCGGGCACCGCTCAGAGCGACACCAGCGTGATCTCGGTGGCCTTCACGCTGGACCAGACGGAGGCGCCGTCGACGATGCCCAGTTCGGCGGCCGCCTCCGGGGTGATCTCCGCGACCAGGTCGGGGACTTCGACCGAGGCGACCAGCACGCGCAGTCGGCTGCCGGTCGCGGTGATCTCCCGTACGGTGCCGGGCCAGACGTTGCGCGCGCTTCCGCTCGGGCGGTCCCGGTACAGCGACACGGCCTCCGGGGCGATGATCGCGAGCGCCGGCGCCCCCTCGGGCTGTGCCTCCGGCACCACCAGCCGGCCGCCTCCGGTGAGGGCCAGCCCGTGGGCGGTGGTGGTGCCGGGCCAGGCGTTGCGGCCGAGCATGCGGGCGACCCAAGGGCTGCGGGGGTGGCGGGTGACCTCGGCGGGCGGGGCGTCCTGGAGGGTGTGGCCGTCGGAGAGCACGAGGACCCGGTCGGCCAGCGACACGGCCTCGACGGGGTCGTGGGTGACGATGAGGCAGACGCCGCCGAAGCCGGCGAGGTGGGTGCGCAGGGTGTGGCGGACGCGGGCCCGGGTGGTCTGGTCGAGGGCGGCGAGGGGCTCGTCGAGGAGGAGGAGCCGGGGTCGGGTGGCGAGGGCGCGGGCGAGGGCAACGCGTTGGGCCTGGCCGCCGGAGAGTTGGGCGGGTTTGCGGTGGGCCAGATGTCCGACGCCGAGGCGGTCGAGCCACTGCCGGGCCTCCGTACGGGCGCGGGCGCGGGGCGTGCCGTGGGCGCGGAGCCCGTAGGCGGTGTTGGAGAGTGCGGTGAGGTGCGGGAAGAGGGCGCCGTCCTGGGGGACCCAGGCGACGTGTCGCTTGTGCGGGGGCAGGGCGGTCACGTCGGTGTCGCCGAGGGTGAGTCGGGCGTGGGCGCGGGGGGTGAGGCCGAGGAGCGCGCGCAGGAGGGTCGTCTTCCCGGCGCCGTTCTCGCCGACGACGGCGATGGTGGTGCCGGGTTCGGCGTCGAGGGTCAGCCGGTTGAAGCCGGTCACCTCGGCGTGCAACGCCCAGCGGCCGTCGTCGTGCGCGGCGGCGTCCGGCGCCTGCGGAACGCGGGTCGCGGGGGAGTCCTCGGGCGCCGCGGGGGCCTCGACGTCCTTGCGGGCGACGGGGGTTCCCGTCCACCGCCCGCGCAGGGCGATCAGTACGCCCATGGCGATGGCGAGCAGCAGCAGCGACACGGACGTGGCCGCCTCGGGGCTGTCCTGGAGCAGCAGGTAGACCTGGAGCGGCAGGGTCTGGGTCTCGCCGGGCAGGTTCCCGGCGAAGGTGATCGTCGCGCCGAACTCGCCGAGCGCGCGGGCCCAGGTGAGCGCCGCTCCGGCGATCAGGCCGGGGGCCACCATGGGGAGGGTCACGGTGAAGAACACCCGGACCGGCGAGGCGCCGAGGGAGGACGCGGTCTCCTCGTAGCTCTGCTTCAGTCCGCCGAGCGCCCCTTCCAGGCTGATGACGAGGAAGGGCATCGCGACGAAGGTGGCGGCGACGACGGCGCCGGAGGTGTGGAAGGGCAGGGTGATGCCGAAGGCGTCCTCCAGCCAGGGTCCGAGGAGTCCGCGCCGGCCGAAGCCCAGCAGCAGGGCCACGCCGCCGACGGTCGGCGGCAGCACCATGGGCAGCAGGACGAGCGACCGGACGAACGCCTTCCCCTTGAACTCGACCCGGGCCAACAGCCAGGCCAGCGGTACCCCGAGGACGAGTGAGAGCCCGAGGGCCCAGAAGGACACGACGAGCGAGAGTTCGAGCGCCTGGACCACGTCGGGGCTGGTCAGATGGGCGGCCAGCTCGCCCCATTGGGTGCGGGTCAGGATGCCGACGAGGGGCAGCAGCAGGAACGCGACGGCGAGCAGGGCGGGGAGCGCCAGGGCCACGGGCGGCCTGACACGGGTACGGACTCTGGTCATGTGGGGTTCCTGGCTGGGGGCTTCGCCGGGTGGGAAGCGTACGGCGGCGGGGGCGGACGGCGCGGCAGCATCGGACGACACGCGCACGGGACTCGCGCACGTGACTCGCGGCCGGGTCACGCGGCCGGGTCACGCGCACGGGACACGCTGAGAGGGGCCGCCTGTCCCCCCGGACCAGGCGACCCCTCTCGGCATGCGGGCGCGGGGCCCGTTACGGCTTCTGGAAGCCCGCGTCCTGGAGGATCTTCTGCGCCTCCGGGGTGCTCAGCCAGGCGACGAACGCGGCCGCGGCGTCGGCGTTCTTGGAGCCCTTGAGCGAGGCGGCCGGGTAGGAGGCCACGGCGTTCTGGCCGTCCGGGATGTCGACGACGGCGACCTTGTCACCGGACTTGAGGGTGTCCGTCTTGTACACGAGACCGGCGTCGGCCTCGCCCAGCTCCACCTTGCCCAGCACGGCGCGGACGTTGGGCTCCTGGGAGACCGGCTTCACCTCGACCTTCTGGGCGTCGAGGATCTGCTTGCTGTAGCGGCCGACCGGGACCTCGGGCGCGGCGAGCACGACCTTGATCTTGGTGTCGGCGAGGTCCTTCAGCTCGTCGATCTTGAACGGGTTGCCCTTGGCGCTCGCGATGACCAGGCGGTTCTTGGCGATGACGGTCGGGCTGTTGGTCTCGGCCTTGAGGCCGTCCATCGTCTTGGTGTCCGCGGTGACCAGCGCGTCGGCCGGGGCGCCCTGCTTGACCTGCGCGGCGAGTTCCTGCGAGCCGGCGAAGGAGAACGTGACCTTCGTGCCCGGGTGCGCCTTCTCGTAGGCGGCGCCGGCGCTCTTGAAGACGTCGGTGAGGGAGGACGCGGCGAGGACGGTCAGGTTCGCGGCCTTGGGGGCGGCGGAGCCGGCGGAGGAGGGGGCGGCGCTCGGGGAGGAGGCCGACTCGTCCTTCTTGTCGTCACCGCTGCCACAGGCGGCCAGGACCGGTACGAGAAGGGCGGTGGTCAGGGCTGCGGCGACGGTACGACGGCGGTTCAGCGTCGGGGACATGAGCAGGAGCTCCTCGGTCGGGTCGGCGGCCGGCCCGGTGCCGGGACCGCGTGGTGGTGACCCGCGCCGGTGACGGGCGGAGCGGGTGGGGACGTTCGGTGGTGCTGAGCGGTGGTGCGGGGACCGCTGATCGGCGGCGGGTCGGTCGGGGACGCCGTGACCCGCCACGAGGGAGGGATCAGGTGCGGTCGATGTGCACACTGGTGGACTTCACGCGGGCGGTGGCCCGCATGCCGACCTCCAGTCCGAGCTCCTCGACGGCCTCACGGGTGAGCAGGGAGACCAGACGGTGGGGACCCGCCTGGATCTCGACCTGGGCGGCCACGTCGCCGAGCTTGACGGCCGTGACGATGCCCGGGAAGGCGTTGCGCGCGGAGGTGTGGGGCTCCTCGTCCTCGGTGTGGGCTCCCTGGCCCACCTCGACGGAGAAGGCGGCCAGCGCGCGGCCGTCGATCAGCCGGCGACCGCCCTCGTCGCGATGGGTCGCGACCCGGCCGGCGTCGGCCCAGCGACGCGCCGTGTCCGGGCTGACGCCCAGCAGACGCGCGGCCTGTCCGATGGTGTAGGACTGCATGGGCGACAAGGTAGGGGCACTTGTCCCGCATTTGCAATTCCATTGGGGCGATGTACATGGCAGATGCCATGGTGATTGGTGTTTCCGCCAAAAGTCGTTCCGACTTTCCCCGGGCCGCTCGTTAAAGTCGGGGCATGGCTGAAGAGGGATCGGGAACAGTTCGGGTCGACGCGTGGATCTGGGCCGTGCGCCTGACGAAGACCCGCTCGACGGCGGCGACCGCCTGCCGGGCGGGCCATGTCAAGGTCAACGGGGAACGCGCCAAGCCGGCGCAGCCCGTACGGGTGGGGGACGAGGTGCGGCTCTTCCACGCGGGACGCGAGCGCATCGTGGTGGTGCGGCGGACGGTCGCGAAGCGGGTCGGCGCCCCGGTGGCCGCCGAATGCCTCACCGACAACAGCCCGCCGCCGCCCACGCCCGTCGAGGCGGCCGTGGTCGGCATCCGCGACCGGGGCGCGGGGCGCCCGACCAAGCGGGAGCGCCGCGAGATCGAAACCCTGCGCGGTCGCTAGAGCGTCGGCGTGCCGGGGGGCTCAGGCCTTCCGGTACGCGTACGCCTCCTCGGCCGCGGTCGCCACCGCGTCCAGGGGGGCTCCGGTGGAGGCGGTCACCACGGCCGCCACCGCCCCTTCCAGGAACGGCGCGTCGACCAGTCGGCTGCCCTCGGGCAGTTCCTCGTCCAGCAGCAGTGACTTGACCGAGAGCACCGAGCTGCCGAGGTCCACCAGGATCGCGACACCCGCGCCCCGGTCCACGGTCCGGGCGGCCGTCACGATCAGCTCCGGGTTGGTGCCCAGGCCACCGTCGGGGCCGCCGCCGGCCGTCGCGACCAGGGCCGTCGCGCCGCCCGCGGCGAGACCGGTGGCCAGTGCGGCCACCGACTCCGCGACCTCCTTGCTGTGGGACACCAGGACGATCCCGACCAGCGGCTCGGCGCTCATCCGCGTGCCTCCGCGACCTCGGCCAGGGCCCCCAGCAGCAGCGCGGACGACGTGGCCCCCGGATCCTGGTGCCCGATGCTGCGCTCGCCCAGGTAACTGGCCCTGCCCTTGCGCGCCAGCAGCGGCACCGTCGCCAGCGCCCCGTTCTCCGCGGCCTCGCCGGCCGCGCGGTACGAGGTGGCGAGCGCCGCCACCCCGGGCACCAGCGCGTCCAGCATCGTCTTGTCGCCCGGCGCCGCCCCGCCGAGTTGGGCGACCGCGCCCACCCCCGCGTACAGGGCCTTGCGCAGATCCTCGTCGGAGACCTCGGCGGCGTCGCCCAGTTCCTTGCCGGTGCGGCGCAGCAGTGTTCCGTACAGCGGTCCGGACGCGCCGCCGACCGTGGAGATCAGGGTCCGGCCGGCGAGTTGCAGCACCGCGCCGGGCGTTTCGGCGCTCCCGGCTTCGAGCGCCGCCCGTACGGCGACGAACCCCCGCAGGAGGTTGCTGCCGTGGTCGGCGTCCCCGATGGGGGAGTCGAGCTCGGTCAGCCGGTCCGCCTCCCGTTCGACGACGGCCGCGACGGCATCCATCCAGCGTCGGAAGAAGTCTGCGTCACGCACCGGAATCTCCTCGCCTCACGTCCACCGGGGGCAGTCCTTCCACCACCCTACGGTCACCCCGGCCCGACGGCCCCCGAGACGGGGCACCGCGTGGCGCCCTTATTGGAAATGAAAACGATGTCCGATAAGGTCGCGCGGTGCGGCGGGAACCGACCGCGCCGCCGTCCGAGAGGAAGATCCGTGGGACATCCGCTGCTGGACGAAAGCCCGGTGGGCACGACGGGCGCGTGGCCCCACGACCCCGATCCCACCCCCTTCGCGCGCGTCCCCGCACCGGCCGGACCGCCCCGCTCCGTCGACGAACTGACCCGCCGCGTGTTGGCGGGCCGCCACGGACCCGACCCCCGCGGGCAACGGATCGCGCTCGCCTTCACCACCACCCAGGCCGTACGGCACGCGGGCCGCGCCACCGGCTACCGCAACGAGGTGCTCGGCCTGCGCCTGGACGAAGCCGTCGGATCCTGCGCCGTGGAACCGGGGACCCTGCCCGCCGGCGCCCTCGACGCGTGCGTCGGCGCGAGCGTCGCGACCCTGCTCGCGCACCCCCTGCTCCCCGTACGCGTCGCCGCGCTCGACGCCTACCTGATGCGCGCCCACCCGCACACCCCGGCCAACGGGGCCCGCCCCTGGCCGCTGGAGGCGGGCGGTTCGCTGAGCAAGTCCCGGGCCAGGGCCCGGGCGGTCGTCGGACTGCTGCCCGTGCGCCGGCTGCGCCGCGTGCTCGTCGTCGGCGTCGTGAACTCGCTGCTGGAACGACTGCGCGCCGAGGGCGTGGACTACCTCCCGTGCGACCTGTCGGGCGGCACCACCGAATGGGGCGAACCCGTCCACACCGACGCCGTCGCGCGGATGCACCACTGCGACGCCGTCCTCGCCTCCGGCATGACCCTCGGCAACGGCACCTTCCAGGCCCTGCGCGAGCACGCCGAGAACACCGGCAAACCCCTGGTGATGTTCGCCCAGACCGGCAGCGCCGTCCTGCCGCGGTTCCTCGGGGCCGGGGTGAGCGCCGTGTCGGCCGAGCCGTACCCCTTCTTCTGGCTCGACGGCGGCCCCGGGATCATCCACCGCTACGGAGGCACCCGATGACCACCGCGTCCCCGCCGCGCCGGCCCGCCCCGGTCGCCGCCAACCCCGAACTGCTGAGGCTGCTCGGCCGTACGCCCATGGTCCGCGTCCACACCCGACTCCCCCACGCGCACCCGGGATTCTGGGCGAAACTCGAAGGTCTCGGCGCGGGCGGCATGAAGGCGCGGGCCGCCGTCTCGATACTGCGCGGTGCCCGGCTGCGCGGCGAACTGCTCCCGGGCGCGCCGGTGATCGAGTCCACCTCCGGCACCCTGGGCATCGGCCTCGCCTTCGCCGGGCAGGCCCTCGGCCATCCCGTCGTCCTCGTCGGCGACGCCGAACTCGAACCCTCGATGCGGCAGTTGCTCCGCGCGTACGGCGCCGAACTCGAACTCGTCGACCGCCCCGCCCCGCGAGGCGGCTGGCAGGCGGCCCGCCTCGCCCGCCTCCACACACTGCGCCGAAGCCTCCCCGGCGCCTACTGGCCCGACCAGTACAACAACCCGGACAACGCGGCCGGCTACCACCGGATGGCCGCCGAGATCGTCGAACGGCTCGACCACCTGGACGTCCTCGTGTGCAGCGTCGGCACCGGCGGACACAGCGCCGGACTGCTCGGGCCGCTGCGTCGCCGCTGGCCCCGGCTGGAGGTGATCGGGGTGGACTCCGTCGGCTCGGCCATCTTCGGACAGCCCGCCCGCCCCCGGCTGATGCGCGGGCTCGGCAGCAGCATCCACCCTCGCAACGTCGCCCACCCGTCCTTCGACGAGGTCCACTGGGTCGGCCCGGCCGAGGCGGTGGACGCCTGCCGCAGGCTCGCCCGCGACACCTTCGTCAGCGGCGGTTGGAGCACCGGGGCCGTCGCCCTGGTCTCCGCCTGGGCGGCTCGCGCGGAACCGGGCCGGGTCGTCGCGACCGTCTTCCCCGACGGCCCCCACCGCTACCTCGACACCGTGTACGGCGACACGTTCCGCCGCGCGCACGGCCTGGACACCGCCACACCCGCCACCCGCCCCTCGGAGATCCCGCACCCGCACGCCGTCGAGGCCACCGGATGGACGCGCTGTCGCACCGTCATCGCCCCGGGGCACGCCACCCCCGCCCGGTGCGCGGCCGGGAGACCCGACCCGGCAGCGCCCGCCCCCGCGCGCGACGGGGTTCAGTAGCCGTAGACGCCGAGCACCGTCACGGCCGAGAAGATCTGCTCCCACACCTCGTGCTCCGGGCTGCCGGGGCTCAGGATCTCGACCTCCCGCAGGAAGTCCCCGATGCCGTCCTCGGCCGGGTAGGGGTCCCAGCACGCCCCCATGTACCGGCGGACGGCCTCCAGCAGCCGCAGGAACGTCTCGATGTCACGCGCGAGGGGGAGCGGTGCGCCCTCGCCGAGGTGTGCGAGGACCTCGCCCGTGTCCGGCCGGACCAGCACCCGCACGGACGAGGCGAAGCCGTGCTCGAACGACCCCAGGTGCAGCGGGCCGACGCTCTCCCCCTCCCGATCCGCCTCCGGTCCCGCCTCGTCGTAGCCCAGGGCGAAGGCCGTCACGCCCGCCGCCCAGTGGCGCGGCAGGCCCATGCCGACGAGCAACTCCCGCGTGGGGGCGTGCGTGAGCGCGGCGGGCAGCCGGTCGGGAGCCACCCGGACCATGGTGTCCCCGTCGAAGACCGCGTCCAGTCGGGCCGCGTCGAGCGGGGTCGCGGACGGCGCCGGGTCCAGGAACCACGGCTCGCCCACGCCCTCCTCCCACGAGCCGGCGTCGGCGCCCCCGGCAGGCCGGTCCGCGATCGGCGCCACCTCGCCGCGTTCGACGACGACAAGCCCCCTGGCCTCGGCGAACAGGAAACGGCCCCCGCCGAGATGGACGGGCTCCTCCCAGGTGCCGGGACACACCAGCCGCCGGCCGTCCTCGTCGCCGTCGAAGAGCGCGGGGCCCTCTTCCTCGGCCTCGTCGGCGCGTTCCGCGTACGTCCCGGCGCCGGGCGCCGGCCGCGGCGCCCCGGTGGCGAGGTCGAACCAACGGTCACCGGTCCACAGGGACCAGACCTTGAGCAGGGGCCCCTCGACCCCGTCCTCGCCGGCCCCGTCGGTCACCGGGTCGTGGACGTCGATGCTCCAGTCCCCGCTGAGGTTGGGCTCGGCGCGGTGGGCGCCGACCGGCCGCCACCAGGCCCACACCGTCCGCCACGGCATGCCGGGCTCGGCGGCGGCCGTCAGCTCGGCGTACGCCTCGCGCCCCAGCACCTTCGCGGCGAAGTGCAACCACGACGCGAACTCCGCCCGGGACACCCGCGCACGCCCGAACACCGCCTCGGCCTGGGTGAACACCTCGCGCCCCACACCGCCGGCCGCCGGTACCCGCTCGCGCACGCGCGCGGGACCGGCGGCCAACAGCGCCGAGGGGGAGGAGAAGAGAGCATCAAGATCGTCATCAGGCATGGGCACATGGTGCCGGCGCCCACTGACACCCCGTCGGCTGCTTCTCGCCGTACGACTGGGCGGAAGAGACGACCTAAGGGGCCACGCGTCCCGTACCCGTGTCCAGGAAGATCCAGTGATCGTCGGGCACCCCCGCCGGCGGCCCCGGAACCCGCACGGGACGCCGTTCCTCGCGCCAGGCCTCCCGGCCCACGGCCTCGTCGGCGATGCCGCGCCAGAACCGGGCGGCGCCCGCGTTGACCTCCTGGAAGGCAATCGCCCAGCGCCCCGGCCGGGACCGCAACAGCTCCAACGCCGCCCGCCGGCCCAGGCCCCGCCTGCGCAGCGCCCGTACGACGAAGAACGCGGAGATCGACGTCGCCCCGTCCTCCGTCGGCCGGGTCAGGACGAAGCCCGCCGGGGTCGAGCCGTGGGTGATCAACTGGACCGTGCGTCCCGGTTCGCTGAAGAAGAGGGGCAGTGGACGGAAGGCGAACCTGCCGTCGGGCCCCGGCAGGAAGTCGAGGAACTCCGACATGTCGTGCCGGTACAGCTGCGCCAACCGCTCCACCACGGGACGCAGTTCCTCGGTGACGGGAAGGAGCTTCAGGGGTGCTTCGTACGAGGTCGAGTCCATCCGCGGATTCTCGCAGGACGTCAACCCGATGATCGGTTGTCATCCGAGAGGAGGAACGACCAATCCACCCGTTCCCCGGCGCCGAAGACCGGGTGTGAGCGACAACGGCAGCACCATCGAGCGCGACGCCCAGGCGGCGCCGACAGTTCTGCCGTCCGGGGAGCCCGTCCGGACGGTGGCGGCCCCTCGGGGTCTCCCGTCGGCGACGGGTCACTCCGCGAGGGCCTCGGCGGCGCCGGGTTCCCCCGACCGGCCGGGCGCGGCACCCACCGGTGCTCCCGGCGCGGACCGCAGACCCCCCACGGGCCGCGCGAACCGCCGGCCCACGGTCGTGGTTTCCGCCGCCTGACCCACCCGGCGGCGCTGCCGCCACCCCCACACCGCTCCTTCCGTACCACCCCCATGCCTGATTCCCCCTGAAGTACCCCCGGATGATCCCAAGGAGAACAACCGTCATGATGGCTCTTCGTTTCCGCCGTACCGCCGTCGCCGTCGCCGCCGCATCGGTCCTTCCCTTCGCGCTGGCCGCCTGCTCGGACTCCGGTGAGAAGTCGAGCGCCGGCAGCGCCGCCTCCGAGCAGGCCACCCCCGGCACGGACGCCGCCTCCACGCCCGCCATGGCGATGGACGCCCCGTTCGGCCCGGCGTGCGCGGGTGTGCCGAAGGAGGGTGCGGGTTCCTTCGACGGGATGGCCAAGGACCCGGTCGCCACCGCCGCCTCCAACAACCCCGCCCTGTCCACGCTGGTCGCGGCCGTCAAGCAGGCCGGACTGGTCGACACCCTCAACAACGCGAAGGACATCACCGTCTTCGCCCCCACCAACGACGCCTTCGCGAAGATCCCGAAGGCGGACCTGGACAAGGTCCTCGCCGACAAGGCCATGCTCACCAAGATCCTGACCTACCACGTCGTGGGCCAGAAGCTCGCGCCCAAGCAGCTCGACTCCGGTTCCTTCGACACCCTGGAGAAGGGCAAGATCACCACGGCCGGCTCCGGCGAGGCCTACAAGGTCAACGGAACCTCCAACGTGGTCTGCGGCAACGTTCCCACCGCCAACGCCACCGTCTACATCGTCGACACCGTCCTGATGCCCAAGTAGCACCGACGCGCGCGAGGGTGCGCGCGAGGGACGAGCGCACGCCGTGCGGCTCCGGACTCCGGGGCCGCACGGCGCGTCTAGGACATCGGCAGGGCGAACGACTTGCGCTCCTCCAGGGCGTAGAGCAGAGAGCCGTCCGGGTCCGCGAAGAGGTTCAAGGCCATGCACGTGAACCGCCACGCGGGGCGTCCCGTGCTCAGCTCGACGGCCCGCAGTCCGATCGTGTCGATGTCGTACACGTACGCGGAACTCACCACCGGGGCGGTCTCCCCCCGGGTGAGGGTGTCCTTCCGGGTCTTCTCCGTCCATCTCCCGGCACCGGTGCGCGCGTCCACGCCGACGAGCCCGCGACCGCCCTCCGTGGCGTAGACGACCCCGTCGCGGACCGCGGGGATCCCGTAACGGCGCTGCCCCTGGGCGTTGTTCCCCAGATCGCGGTCCGCGCCGAAGGACCACGCCACGCCCCCGTCGGTCAGCCGCAGGGCCTGGAGGGCGTCGGCGCCGAAGTAGACGTGCTCGTCGTCCGCGGTGAGCCGGGAGGGCGGCGTGCCCGGGACGATCACGGTCTTGCTCCAACGCACCTTGCCGGTGGCCGGATCGTGCATGGACAGCGTCAGGCCGTCCATGGCCTGCGCCTTGCCGCACACCAGCAGCCCGTGCTTCGTCGTGTCGGCGACGAGGTAGACCCTGTCGTACGTCCCGGCGGGCGCCGGTGCCGGCCCGCGCCACAGTTCCTTGCCGGACGCCAGGCTCGCGGCCACCAGGAACCACCCGTCGCCCGACCGGGCCTTCGCGTGGAAGAGCACCATGTCGCCCCGCACGCGCAGCAGTTGGTTCCTCACCTCGCCGCCGTCGAACGCGGGAAGCGTCAGGACGGGCGGCTTCTTGTCCGTGAGCGGTTCCGGGACGGCGACGAGGGCCAGGGCCTTGTCGGCGTCCTTCGTCATGCGCAGGACGTAGGCCGCCTTGCCGTCGACCGCGACCCGCGTGTCGTGCTCGACGTCCGCGGACCAGTCGTACTTGCCCGTCTTCAGGTTGATGCCGGAGACGGCCGACGTGCCGGGAAGCACGAGAACGTCCCCCACCCGGGTCGGCGCCATACGGTGGCTGTCGTTCAGGCCCTCCTTCGCCCACAGCGCCGAAGGCCCGCCCGGCAACGGAGGCTCCGCGGTCTCCGACTCGCCCCCGCCCTGCGCGAGCCAGGCCCACAGTCCGCCGCCGGCGAGGGCCGCCGCGCCGGCCGCGCCACCACCCCACACGAGCAGGCCGCGGCGGGACACGCCGCCCGTCGGCACGGCCGGCGGCTCCGTCGTGGAGTTCGAGGCGGGTGCCGGGAGTCGGGCCGGCGGCGCCTCCCAGACGGCCGCGCCCCGCCGGGCGATGTCGGCCAGCACGGCGGGCGCGAGCCCGTCGGCGAAGACGCCGCCCTCGGGGGCGAGCCACCGGGCCAGCTCGGCCGTCGTGGGCCGCCGCGCGGGGTCCTTGTCCAGGCAGCGGGCGAGCAGCGGCAGCAGCCCCTCCGGGACGCCGCCGAGGTCCGGGTCCGCGTAGCGCACCCGGTACAGCAGGTCCGCGGCCTGACCGCCGCCGAACGGGCCGCGTCCGGCCGCCGCGAAGACCAGCACACCCGCCAGCGCGAACACGTCGCCCGCCGGCGTGTGGTCGAGTCCGCCCGCCTGCTCCGGGGACATGAACGCGGGGGTGCCGGTCGCCGCGCCGACGCGCGTCAGCCGCTCGTCCCCGAGGGCCCGCGCGATGCCGAAGTCGATGACCTTGGGGCCCTCGGCCGTGATCATGACGTTGGACGGTTTGAGGTCCCGGTGCACCACGTCGGAGCGGTGCAACTGGCCGAGCCCCCGCGCGAGATCGGCGCCCAGGTTCCGCACGCACACCTCGGACAGCGGTCCGCCGAGCCGGACGGCCTCGTCGAGCTGCGGGCCGATGACGTACTCGGTCGCCAGCCAGGGCGTCGTCGCCAGGGCGTCGGCCGCGACGACGCCCGCGCCGTACCTGCCGCCCATGACCCGGGCCGCGTCCGCCTCCAGCCGGAAACGGGTACGGAAGGCCGTGTCGGCGGCGATCCTGGCGTGCACGGTCTTCAACGCGACCGTCCGGCCGCGCAGTGAACGGGCCAGGTAGACGGTGCCCATGCCGCCGCTGCCGAGCCGGGCGAGCAACTGATGGTCGCCGAGGTGCGCGGGATCGTCGTGGGTGAGGGGCATGAGGGGGGAACGGTCGGCCGGGGCGGCGGGCATCGGGGTCAGTGCACCTTCTGGGCGGCCGGCGGGAACGGCGGGGGAGGGGTGGACTCGGTGGTGGCCGGCAGTTCGGCCGCGAGGAGCGCCGCGGACTGGGCGGCGAGCGCGGCGACGACCCGGCCCGGCAGCGCGAGCGGCCCGGCCGCGGCCGTCGCCGGAGCCGGCGCGCCGGGAGAGGCGTCGGCCGCGTGCCCGGTGAGTTCGTGCAGCACTTCCCGCGCCGACCGCGGCCGGTCGGCGGGCGTCGACGCGAGGCAACTTCCGATCAACCGCCGCAATCCCGGGGGCAGTTCGCTCTGCTCGGGCACGGTGTGGCCCGTCGAGGCGTAGGCCAGTACCGCGCCGAGCGCGAAGACGTCCCCCAGCGGCGTGGGCCGCCCGCCGGAAGCCTGCTCCAGGGCCAGACAGCCCGGGTCGAGGCCGGGCAGCCCGGAGCGGCGCGTCCCGTCGGGGGCGGCGGCCCGTACGGCGCCGAAGCACGCCAACAGTGGTCCGCCCGCCGTGAGCAGAACGGCCGCCGGCGACAACCCGGCGTGGGTGAACCCCCGGTCGTGCAGGTCGGCCAGGCCCTCGGCGAGGCCGGCGCCCACGTGGCGCACCAGGTCCTCGGGGAGCGGCCCGCCGTACGCGGCGAGCGCGGCCGGGAGGGGCAGCACGGGCGTGTAGGGAGTGGTGGACCAGGGGAATCCGGCCGTGCCGTCGACTTCCGCGACGGGGAGCAGGCGCGGCACGTCGAGCCGCCGTGCGCCCTCGGCCTCGATCGCCCACCGGGACGGGTCGGCGCCGACCCGCGGCAGACACAGGAGGACGGTCCGGTGGCCGTCGGCGGTACGGGCGAGGAACCGGCGCTCGGGCACGCCGCGTTCCGCGGATTCGGCGTCCAGGCGCGCCAGGATCACGTACGGCCCGATGCGTGACGGGTCGTCCTGACGTAGGCGTTCCATGCGCGAGGTCCCCCGGGTTCGGCTGATGGCCCACCGAGCCTAAGCGGTGGTCGGGGGAGCGGGGGAGCCGGGTGGGGCGTGACGTCGGGCCCGCGGGGTCATCCGACGGAGGGCATGGCCGTGATCTTCCCGTCGTTGACGAGGAAGACGCGGTTCTCGGCGCCGGACATCGCCCAGGGCCCGTGCGAGTCGGTGGACCAGGTCCAGAAGCGGGCGCCGTCGGTGGTCGAGTGCGCGGCGACGCCCTTCCCCTCCGCCAGAACCACCCACACGGTCCGCCCCTGGACCACGGGGCGGACGTGCGGCAGCGGACCGGGTCCGACCGCGCCGTACCCCAGGACCAGCATCCTGTCGGAGCTGAGCCTGACCAGGGTGCCGTCCTTCACGCCGAGCAGGGCGTCGCCGTCGCTCACCGGCGGTCCCCAGCCGCCGGCGCCCTCGACGGGGGCCGCGGCCGCGGCGTCGGACCACGTCTCCCGGCCGCTGGTGAGTTCACGGACCGACAGGGTGAGTCCGCCCAGGAAGACGGACTCCGTCTTGGTCGTCTCGCGCTTGTAGGTGACGACGAGCGGTTCGACGGCGGAGCTCGCCCGGCCCTTGGCTTCCCAGATGGCGCTTCCCTGGAAGCACTCGAAGCCCCACGCGTTCCCGTTGGCACCGGTCAGGACGAGCTTGTTGCCGGTGGCCGCGCCCTTGGGGCCGGACCCGAGCAGGGCGAGGGTCGGGATCGGCACGGTCCAGCGGACGGTCTGGAGCCCGGTGTTGATCGCCCGCAGTCGGTTGTCCTTGGTCACCACGTACACGGCCTCGCCGTCGAACGCGAGGAGGCGGACGGCCTCGGCCGCCGGGAGCGACCACTCCAACGCGCTGGTGGAGGCGTTGTGGACGCGCAGCGTGCCGCCCGCGTCCACCGCGAGGAACAGGCGTTCCGTCATGGCCAGGACGCCGGCCTCCGCGGAGATGTCCGGCAGTCGCCACTTCTCCTCGCCGGTCTTGGCGAGGTGGGCCACCAGGCCGCCGTCCTTGCCCGCGAACATCACCACGTCGACCAGGGACAGCGGTGTGGTCGGCACACCGTCCGCCGGCGCCGCCGCCGCCACGGGCAGGGGGCCCCACAGCGGCTCGGGCGCGCGGCCCGGCGTCTTGGCGGGGCGGTCCAACAGAGCCGCCTGGTGGGCGAGTCCGTTCCGCGGCGGACCCTTCGGGGTCTCCTCGCGCATCGACCACCAGATGCCGGCGCCGCCGCCCGACACGGCCAGCAACCCGCCCGCGCCGAGGGAGGTGCGCAGGAACCGGCGCCGCGAGGGACCGACGGTGACCGTGGCCCCCTCCGGCGCGGCCTGGCGTTCCGCCTCCGCCTGCCGGCGGGCGATGTCGGCGGCGAGCGGACCCTTGCGCCAGGACCGGTCCGCGCCGCGCGGGGGCGCGAAGGCTCCGGCGATCTGCTCGGGCGTGGGGCGCGGTCCCGGGTCCTTGGCGAGGCAGGGGATGATCAGCGCGCGCAGTTCCTCGGGCACGGTGGACAGGCGGGCTTCCCCGTGGACCACCTCGTACTGCACGGCGGCCACGTGCGTCCCGTCGAAGGCGCGTTGCCCGGTGGCGGCGTACACGAGGACCGCGCCCAGCGAGAAGACGTCCGCCGCGGGGCCCACGCGCTGCCCCAGGACCTGCTCGGGGGCGCCGTATCCGGGAGTGACGGGCACCTGGCCCGTGGTGGTGAGGGTCAGTCCGTGCTCGGGCCGGGCGATGCCGAAGTCGATGACCCGCGGCCCGGTCGAGGTGAGCACGATGTTGGCGGGCTTCAGGTCGCGGTGGACCAACCCCGCCGCGTGGATGTCGCGGAGGGTGTCGGCCAGCGAGGCCGCCAGCGCGCGCACCCCGGCGGTGTCGAACGGGCCGTAGGCGCGTACCGCCTCGTCCAGGGTGGGGCCGGAGAGGAACTCGGTCGCGATCCAGGGGCGGTTGCCCTCGCTCTCGGCGCCGAGGACCCGGGCGACACCGGCGCCGGTGACCGCCCGCGCGGTGTGAGCCTCGCGCAGGAAGCGCTGGACGAGGTTCTGGTCGTGCGTCAGTTCGGGCAGCAGCACCTTCACGGCGGCGATGGCACCGGTGTGGTCGCGGCCGAAGTAGACCTTGCCCATGCCGCCTTCGCCGAGGACACCGATGACGCGGTAGGGGCCGAGTCGGATCGGGTCGCCGGGGCCGAGAGGTTTCATGGATGCCGCTTCCTGTCCTGCCGGGCCCGACTCTCGGCCCCGGGGCGCGGGGCGTTCGGGCCGGCGCGCCTGGGTGGGGCCATCGTTTCATTGGCCGGTGCGCAGGTGGCGCCTGGGGCGGCAGGGGGTGGTGCGGCGTCGGGCGGGAGTCGAGGGAGCCGGGGGAATCGGCTGGAGGAACGCGGTGCCGTGCCGAGGACGGGGCGGCGGCGGTCCGCCGAGGGGGTGATGCGGTGGCGGTCGGCTCAGGGCAGGGCGCGGTCCGGCGCCTTGCCGGCGCCGCGGGCCGCGGTCGCCGCCGCCTGCAGGGAGCGCAGGGCCAGCAGGAGCACCCCGATGTCGTCGAGGTACACGGGGTCCGGGATCAGGTCCACGGGCGAGATCGTGTAGGCCACGGCCACCCAGAACAGGGCCTTGTCGCGCAGCGGGATCCCCGCGTCGACCAGCAGCTTCCGCGCCTTGAACACCCGCACGAGCAGTACGGCGGCCAGGGCCGCCAGCCCGACGGCGACGATCACGGCGATGGTGAGCCAGACTTTTCCGTCCATGCCACTCCTATACCCCGTGCGGGCGGGAACCCTCGGGCGGCCTGTTCCCGGGCGGGCTGCCTGTCGCGCGCCGCTTCTCGGGCGGTCGTACCTCAGGCGCCCTGTTCCCGCAGTCGGCGGGTGACCTCGCCGAGGCCGGCGGCGAGGGCGTCGAGCTGGTCCGGCGTGAGCACGTCGATGAGGGCCTCCCGGACGGCGGCCACATGACCCGGCGCCGCCGCGTCCAACCGGGCGCTGCCCGCTTCGGTGAGGACGGCGAAGACTCCGCGCACGTCGGAGGGGCAGCTGCGGCGGCGGACCAGTCCGGCCTTCTCCATCTGGGTGACCTGGTAGGTCAGCCCGCTCTTGGAGTTGATCAGTCCGTTGGCGAGCTCGGTCATGCGCAGCTCGCGATCGGGCGCCGCCGCCAGTCGAACGAGGATCTCGTACTGGGGGTGCGAGAGTCCGGAGTCGTCCTTGAGCTGCTGGTCGAGGCGCCGGTTCACCAGGGCGGAGGCGGCCAGGAAGCCGTTCCAGGCCCGCATCTCGCGATCGTCCAACCATCTCGTCTCAGCCATGGGCACAGGATACAGCGGGTTGTTCCAATTTGAATCAATGGTTAGGGTCGGGATCGCCGGTTCGAATTTGAACTACCGACTCGGGCCGGCTCGACCGGAAGGAACCCCCATGACCAGCGCCTCCGCCACCACGACGAAGGCTCCGGCCGCCGCACCGGCCGCCCCCCGCCCCCTCACCACCACCGGCCTGGACACCGGCCTGCTGCTCCTGCGCGTCGTCCTCGGCCTCACCATGGCCGCCCACGGCAGCCAGAAGCTGTTCGGCTGGTTCGGCGGGGGCGGCATCGGCGGCACCGGCCAGTTCTTCACGGCGAGCGGCTACCCGGCGGGTGACGCCATGGCCGTCCTGGCCGGACTCACCGAGACCCTCGGCGGCCTCGGCCTCGCCGCGGGTCTGTTCACCCCGCTCGCCGGCGCAGCCCTCGTCGGCACCATGATCAACGCGCTCGCCGTTCACGGCGTCGGCTCGTTCTTCGCCCCGGAAGGCATCGAGTACGAACTGCTCCTGACCGTCGGCGCCGCCGCCCTCGCCCTGACCGGCCCCGGCCGGTACGCGGCCGACCGCTTCGTCCCCGTCCTGCGCGAGAACCGCGCGGCCCACGGCGCGCTCGCCCTCGCCCTCGGCGTGGTGCTCGGCGCGGTGTTGCTGCTGGTGCGCGGCTAGGCACGCCCGCCTCCGGCCGCCCCGGCCGCGGCGAAACCCACCGAAAACCCGCGCGCAAGAGGGTGTCCCGGGGCCGGTCTGATTGGCCCCGGGTATTCGGGGGAAGAGCGCACAAATGACACAACCCATCGAAGACTACGCACTCATCGGCGACCTGATGACCAGTGGGCTGGTCGGCCGAGACGGGTCCATCGACTGGCTGTGCCTGCCGCGCTTCGACTCGGCCGCCTGCTTCGCCGCCCTCCTCGGCGAGAAGGACAACGGCCACTGGCGCATCGCCCCGGAGAGCGCCGCCGACGGGGAGCGGTGCACGCGCCGGGCATACATCGACGGTTCGTTGGTCCTGGAGTCCCTCTGGGAGACCGAGGACGGCACGATCAAGGTCATCGACTTCATGCCGCAGCGCGACACCGCGCCGGACGTGATGCGGATCGTCGAATGCCTGTCCGGTGAGGTCACCGTGCGCAGCACCCTGCGCCTGCGCTTCGACTACGGCCACGTCGTCCCCTGGGTCCGACGTTCCGCCGGCGACCGGGTCGCCGTCGCCGGTCCCGACTCCGTCTGGTTCCGCAGCGAGCCGCCCGTGCGGACCTGGGGCGAGCAGAACACCACCCTTTCGGAGTTCACCGTCTCCGCCGGGGAGAAGGTCGCCTTCGTCCTGACCTGGCACCCGTCTCACGAGCCGCGCCCCGAGCAGGTCGACCCGTACCAGGCGCTGGAACACGCGCTCGTCGACTGGGCGCAGTGGGCCTCCCAGTGCACCTACGACGGCCCCTACAAGGAGGCCGTGACCCGCTCGCTGATCACCCTCAAGGCCCTCACGTACGCCCCCACGGGCGGGATCGTCGCCGCCGCGACCACCTCCCTGCCCGAGGAGGTCGGCGGCGTCCGCAACTGGGACTACCGCTACTGCTGGCTGCGCGACTCTACCCTGACCCTCGGCTCCCTCATCGCGACCGGTTTCAAGGACGAGGCCCGCGAGTGGCGGAGGTGGCTGCTGCGGGCCGTCGCCGGCGACCCCGCCGACCTGCAGATCATGTACGGGATCGCGGGCGAGCGGCGGATCCCGGAATTCGACCTGCCGTGGCTGCGCGGGTACGCCGAGTCCGCCCCCGTCCGCGTCGGCAACGCGGCCGTCGACCAACTCCAGCTCGACGTGTACGGCGAGGTCATCGACTCCCTGTACCTGGCCCGGTCCACCGGGCTGGCCAGCGAGGCGCACGCCTGGCAGATCCAGCTCGCGCTGCTCGACTTCCTGGAGCGCAACTGGCGCCGCCCGGACGAGGGACTGTGGGAAGTGCGCGGTCCGCGCCGTCATTTCACGCACTCCAAGGTGATGGCCTGGGTGGCCGCCGACCGGACGGTGCGGACCCTGGAGACGGATCCGTCGATGCCGGGCGACCTGGAACGCTGGCGGGCCATAAGGGACGACGTGCACGCCGACGTGTGCGAGAAGGCCTTCGACCCGGAACGCAACACCTTCACCCAGTACTACGGTTCGCGCGAACTGGACGCCGCGACCCTGCTGATCCCCCGCGTGGGATTCCTGCCCCCCGACGACCCGCGCGTGATCGGTACCGTCGACGCCGTCCGCGAGGAACTCGGCCGCAGCGGCCTGGTCCGCCGCTACAGCACCGAAGGCCCCTCCGTGGACGGTCTGCCCGGTGACGAAGGGGCCTTCCTGGCCTGCTCGTTCTGGTTGGCCGACGCCCTGCACATGACCGGCCGGGGCAAGGAGGCGCGGCAACTCTTCGAGATGCTGCTGTCCGTGCGCAACGACGTGGGTCTCCTCGCGGAGGAGTACGACCCCGTCGCCGGCCGCCAACTGGGCAACTTCCCGCAGGCGTTCAGCCACGTCGGCCTGGTGAACACCGCGCTCACCCTGAGCCGGGACCCCTCGTCGGACTGACCGGGAGTGTGGGATCCCGGTGGCGCGCGACGGTGGGCGCGCGGCGCCGGGAGGCGAGGGGTCGGTACGGGGCGCGGCCGGGACGGGCGGCGAGGTCGCCCCGCCCTCCCCGCCCGGCCGCCGGGGCCGTTCAGGGGCGACGCATGGTCTCGGTGAGCCGGCCGCGCAGGTGGGCGAACTCCGGGGAGGAGCGCAACGCGGCGACGTCCGTGGTCGGAGCGCGGTCGAGCGGGACCGGAAGCTCCGCCACCACCCTGCCCGGATTCGCCGCCATCACCAGGACGCGGGAGCCCAACAGGACGGCCTCGTCGGCGGAGTGGGTCACGAACAGCACCGTCGTCCCGAGGCGGGCCGCCAGCGTACGCACCTCCTCCTGGAGCCGTTCCCGGGTCAGCGCGTCCAACGCGGCGAAGGGCTCGTCCATCAGCAACAGCTCCGGCTCCGCCGCCAGCGCCCGGGCGATTGCCACCCGCTGCTGTTGGCCGCCCGACAGCTCCCACGTACGCCGCGCCGCCAGGCCCGGCAGCCCCACCCGCTCCAGCAGCTCCGCGATCCGGGCGGGCCGCTCCGCGCGCGGGACCCCGTGCCGGGCCAGGGCGAAGCCGAGGTTCCCGCCGACGGTGCGCCACGGGAACAGCCGAGGCTGCTGGAACACCACCCCCGCGCCGCGGCCGGGCTCCGGGGTCCCGCCCCGGACCAGGGCCGTTCCCACCGCCGGCCGTTCGAAGCCGGCGGCCACCCGCAGCAGGGTCGTCTTTCCGCAGCCGGAGGGGCCCACCAGGACGACGAACTCGCCCGGGTGGATCCGCAGGTCGACCCCCTCGACCGCCGTGACCCGCTGTTTCGCCGGACCGTAGCGGACGGACACGCCGACCAGTTCCACGGCCGCGGGCGCCGGGGGAGCGTCAGTTCGCGGCACGGCCGAGCTCCTCCACCGCGAGCGCCCGCCCGAACACGGCCTGGCCCGGGACCGCGTCCACCGCCTTCTGTCCCTTCAGGAACACCGCGGCGTCGTGCAGGTGGCCGGCCAGCTTGCCGGGGGCGCCGGGCGTGCCCAGGTATTCCGCCCCGGTCTGCTCTTTCGCGCTCAGCAGCACCAGTTCCGACAACTGGCGCTTCGCCTCGCCCGCCGGCAGGCCGAGCTCCGCGCCGATCGACTTGGCCGCCTGATCGGGTGCGGTACGCGCCTGGGCGACCGCCTGGTCCTGGGCCTTCAGCCAGGCGGTCACCACCTCCGGGTGCTTGGCGGCGAAGTCGTTGGTCACCACCCCGAGGTCGGCCGTCGGCTTGCCCTGCTGCGCGACCTGTCGGCTGGTGATCAACACCTTGCCGTCCTTGGCCAGTTCGCCGAGCGTGGGCGTCCACACGTACGCGGCGTCGATGTCCCCGCGCTTCCACGCCGCCAGGGTGTCCTGGGGTTGGAGGTCGATGGTCTTCACGGACGACGGTTCGACTCCGGCGGCGGTCAGTGCGGCGAGCAACGAGTAGTGCGAGGTGGAGCCGTAGGGGGTGGCGACCTTCTTTCCGACCAGGTCCTTCACCGAGCCGATGCCGGGCTTGGCGACGAGGGCTTCGTTGTCGCCGATCAGGTCGTGGATCCACACCACCTTGTACGGGATGTTCAGCGGCGCCGACAGCCCCTTCGTGACCGGGCTGGAGCCGGCCAGGCCGAGGTCCACGGCCCCCGCGAGGACAGCGGTGTTGACATCACCCCCCGATTCGAACTTCACCCACTTCACGTCGGCCTCGGGGAGGGCCTTCTCCAGCAGCCGCTGGTTCTTCACGACGAGGTCGGCGTTGGGTATCGACTGGTAGGCGATCCGTACGGTGGTGCGCCCCGCGCCGTCCGAGTTCGCGCCGGCGCCCCCGCAGGCGGTGGCGCCGGCGGCGGTCAGGGTGACCGCGGCGGCGAGCAGGAAGGTACGGCGCGAGAGGAATCCGGTCATGGCTGTGCTCCGGTGTGAGTGGTGGTCTGTCCGAGTGGTGCGGTGTTGGGGCGGGGCGGGGCGGGGCGGGGCGGGGCGAAGTGAGGTGCTGTGAGGTGTGGTGAGGTGAGGTCGCGTCCGTGGGTGGTGCGGACCACTCAGGTGCGGCCGCGCCAGGGCACGCCGATCCGCTCGACGCCGCGCAACAGGGCGTCGAGCACGATCCCGGACAGCCCGATGGCGAGGATGCCCGCGATCACCAGCGCGGTCTGGTTGTAGCGCTGTGCGTCGCGGATCATGCCGCCGATGCCCGGAGTCCCGTTGATGGTCTCCGCCGCGACGACGGAGGTGTACGCCACACCCACCGCGATCCGGATGCCGGTGAGGATCTCCGGCAGCGCGGCGGGAAGACGCACCGACAGCAGCAGGTGCGCCGGACCCGAGCCCAAGGCGCGCGCCGCCTCGACGAGTTGATCGGGGACGGTGCGAACGGCCGCGGCCGTCGCGGCGGCGATCGGCGGCAGGGCGGCGATCACCAGCAACCAGATCTTCGGGGCCTCGTCGATGCCGAACCAGATGACGAGCAGCGACAGGTACGCGAGCGGGGGCAGGGTCCGCAGGAACGTCACCACCGGTTCCAGTACGACGGCCAACGGTCGGACCACGCCGATCAGCAGCCCGAGCGGCACCCCGACCAGCACGGCGTACCCGGCGCCGGTGCCGATCCGGCCCAGGCTCACCCCGAGGTGTTCGATCAGGAGGTGGCCGCCGTAACCCCGCACCCCGTCGTGCGTGGTGGAGGCGAGCACGAACTGCCGCCACACGTCACCGGGCGAGGGGACGAGCACCCGGGGCCACACCTCGGCGGCGACCACCGCCTGCCAGACCCCGATCAGCACGATCAGCGACACGAGCCGCAGGGCGCCGCGGCGCCCCGCCTCACGGAGCCGGCGCCGGCGGCCCGCGGTGACGGTCGGGTCCGCGTCGGGGGAGGGGAGTCGATCGGTCGCCGCGGTCAGCAGGGTGCTCACGCCGAGGCCGCCGTCCCGGTCAGGGCCCGCAGCCGCGGCGCCACCTCTTCGCCGACCCGGAAGGCCTCCTCCAGATGGGGGTACCCGGACAGGATGAACTCGTCGATTCCCAGGGTCCGGTACTCCGCGAGTCGGGCGGCCACCTCGTCGTGCGAGCCGACCAGGGCGGTGCCGGCGCCCTCGCGGACCAGGCCGATGCCCGCCCACAGGTTCGGCGACACGGTCAGTCGCGCCGCGTCCGCGACCCCGCCGTGCAGCGCGGCCATGCGGGCCTGCCCGACGGAGTCCATGGTCGCGAACCGTTCCTGACTCGCCCGGACGGCCTCCGGGTCCAGCCCGGCGAGGATCCGGTCGGCCTCCGACCAGGCCTCGGCCGCGGAGTCCCGGCTGATGACGTGCAGCCGCAGTCCGAAGCGCAGGGTCCGACCGGCGGCGCGGGCCCGTTCACGGAGTCGGCTCACACGTGCGGCGACGGCGGCGGGCGGCTCGCCCCACAGCAGTTGTACGTCGGCCCGGCGGGCGCTGACGTCCTCCGCGGCGGCCGACGCTCCGCCGAAGTACAGCGGGACGTGGTGTCGCGTCGCCGGATCCGTGAGCCGGGCTCCTTCGAGCCGCAGATGGGTCCCGCGGTGGTCCACCTGTTTGCCGTCCAGCAGGTCCCGGAGCACCGCCATCACCTCGTCGGTGCGCGCGTAGCGGGCGTCGTGCTCCAAGTGGTCCCCGTAGGCACGCTGCTCCGCGGGGTCTCCGCCGGTCACCAGGTTCAGGCCGAGCCGGCCGTTCGCGAACCGGCGGAAGGCGTCGGCCTGTTGCGCGATCAGCGTGGGCGCGGCCAGGCCCGCCCGGAACGCGACGAGGAACCCGATCCGGTCCGTGTGTTGGGCCAGTGCGGAGGTGAGGATCCAGGGATCCACGCAGCCGAGGCCCACCGGCGTCAGGAGAGAGTGGAAGCCGGCCTGCTCGGCGGCCCGGGCGACCTGCGCCAGGTAGGGGATGTCGGCCGGTCGGCGGGTGGCCGCTCCGGTGCGGCCCTGGACGGAGGTCACCCCGCCGGGGTCGCGGCCGTCCCCGCCGGTGGGCAGGAACCAGTGGAGCAGAAGGGGGTTCTCGGGCACGGTGAAACCTCGTCGGGGCAGCGCGGCACGTGCCACCGCCCGGCGGTGGCACGTGTACACGGGCAGAAGGGAGTCAGGAGCGAACGCGAAGGGCGCGAGGGCGCCGGGGTGGATTCGAGAGCGGCGTACCGGGGCCGCACGAGGGCGGACGGGAACGCGGTTCGCGGCGCGCCCGGCGGCGCGCGGTCATCCGTACGCTGTCAGGAGCGGCGGATCAACAGCCGTGCGTACGGGAGGAGTCGGCCCGACAGAGCATGGTCGACACGCGCAGCAGATCCACGTGACGACGCGAGACGAGAAGGGGGGCCATGGCCGCATCCTGTCGGGGTTCGACCACCCGGGACAAGCGCGGTCCGTATCGTGGACGCCGGCGTTCCGGGAAGTGGGACGGTAGTCGAGGGGCGGGGACGCGGGCGCGGGGCCCGGATCGGGTCACCGGCGACGGTTGACCGGCAGCCTTCCCAGCACCGACGCCATCGCGCAGGTGTCGGTCAGCGCGGAGAACACGAGCCCGCCCGCCACCGCGGCGCTCAGGAGCAGGAACGCCGGGTGCGTGAAGGTGCCGAGGGCCAGCCCCAACAGGACGAGCGTGCCGACGGTGATCCTCACCTGCCGTTCCATGGCCCACACGGCCCGACGGCCCTCGGCGGGGTACTCCAGTGCGTGACCGCCCGCGGACCAGGCGCCGGTCCCGCCGGTCAGGCTGCCGGCGGTGAAGCCGTGACCGGCCAGGGTGTGGGCCGCGTTCCGTGACCGGGCTCCGGAGGCGCAGACCAGCAGCAGCGCCCCGCCGGAACCCCCGGCGAGT
The DNA here is from genome assembly GCF_041431415.1 of Streptomyces sp. NBC_00513. Lineage (GTDB taxonomy): Bacteria > Actinomycetota > Actinomycetes > Streptomycetales > Streptomycetaceae > Streptomyces. The sequence goes on along the minus strand of NZ_CP107845.1, from coordinate 1,276,226 downwards.
TCGGCGGCCTTCCGCAGCGCGGGCAGTGAGTCCGTGATCCGGTCGAGCGGGATGTTGGTCGCGCCCGGCAGGTGGCCGGAGGCGTACTCGCCCGGCGTGCGGACGTCGACGACGGCGAACTCCTCGGGGCGGGCATGGACCTGGTCGACCGTGACGGCGAGGGTCAGGGGAGTGCTCATGGCGGACGTGCTCCTCGGAAGGGAACGGCGCGGGAACGAGATCGGCTCGGAGGTACCGCGGTGGGTGCCCCCGGGCACGGGCGAAGGCGCGGCGGGGCGTGTGGGGGCGTGCGGGCAGGCGTCAGCGTCGACAACAGGGGCGCGGCAGAACGCGCGGCGTGACGGCCATGCCGCGGATCATAGACACCCCGGACGCGTGCGCGCCGGCGCCCCGCGACGCTCGCAACACGCCCGCAATGTGGATACGACGAAGCCGACCCGGCGCGCAGGCCGGGTCGGCTTCGTCGTGAGGTGCGCGGGCGGCGGTGGCGTCGCCCTCAGGCGGCGGCCTCCTCGCCGTCATCGGGGATGCTGACCAGCCAACGGCTGTCCTGGCGCGGGCGCAGGTACAGCGCCCAGTACAGCGTGGCGACGGCGGTGATCCCGCCCGTCCACAGCAGGTACCGCGTCTCCTGCTGCGTCAGGATGTACGCGAACACGGCGATCAGCACCACCGGCACGGCCGGCCACAGCGGCATCCGCCAGGCCGCCGACGCCCCGTGCGTCCCGCGGCGGCTGTACAGCGCGGCGACCGCGACCAGCAGGTACATGCCGGTGACCGAGACGCCGGTGACCCCGTAGAGGGTGTCGAGGTTGACGAAGCACATGGCCGCGCCCGGAACGCCGACCAGCAGCGTGGCCACCCACGGGGAGCCGAAGCGGCCGAGCCGCGACAGGGCGTTGTTGACCGGCTCGGGCCAGGCCTTGTCGCGGGCGGAGGCGAAGAGCACCCGGGAGTTCTGGATGACCATCACGATGCCCGCGTTGACGATCGCGAGGGCGACGCAGAGGCTCACGAAGGTGCCGACGGCCGAGTTGGACCAGGCCGTGACCATCGAGCCGATGTCCCCGGAGGTCAGCACGGCCAGGTCGGGGGCGCCCATGGTGATGGCGATGACCGGGATCAGGATGACGGCGGTGGAGATGGCGAGGGTGGCGAGCACGGTCCGCGGGACGTTGCGGCGCGGGTTCTCCAACTCCTCCGACAGGTAGACGGCCGTGGAGAAGCCCTGGGTGATGAAGAGGGCGATGGCCAGCCCCGAGACCACCATCATCGCGGTGACGGGGGAGGTGCCCCCGTTGTCGGTGGCGACGGCGCCGTGCACCAGCACGTCGGCGCCGCGCTCGCTGTGGGCGAAGCCGAGTACGGCCACCAGTGCGGCGGCGATCACTTCGAGGACCAGGAAGATGCCGGTGATCCAGGCGTTGGCCCGGAGGTCGAGCAGACCGGCGAGGGTGGCGAGCAGCATCACGCCGGCGCCCGCGACCGGTGCCGGCACGTCGATCACCGGTGCGAGGTAGTCCGCCGTGCCCATCGCGATCACGGGCGGCACGATCATCACCACGAGCAGGGACAACACGAACACGAGCCACCCGGCGAGCCGGCCCGCCAGGGTGGACACCATCGCGTACTCGCCACCGGCGCTGGGGATGAGGGTGCCCAGTTCCGAGTAGCAGAACGCCACGCCGACGCAGAGCAGCGAGCCGATGGCGATGGTCAGGGCGGCCCAGGTGCCGAGGTCGGCGAACAGGTCGGGCACGACGACGAAGAGCGTCGAGGCGGGCGTCACGCACGAGAGGGTGAGCAGGGTTCCGCCGACGACGCCGATGGAACGCTTGAGCTTCTGGGGGACGGGCCCGGTGGCGGGGGCGAGGGCCTGGGGTGCGCTGATCGTGTCAGACATCGGTGCGGTGTTCCGATCGGCAGATGCGGTGAGTGAGCGCGGGAGCGGTATCGCCTCCGAGGCGGTGGTGAGCAAGGTGGTTCGGTGGCTCCCGGGCCGTCATGCAATCCCTGCGAGATCCGCAGGTCAAGAGCTGTTCACCTGCGGATTCCATCGTCACGCGCCCGCTCCCGGCCTCCGATACGGTGTTAAGGCCGCGTAAACGTTGAACGAACGAGCGGTGCGGGAACCGCAGGATGATCGTCGCGAATTTTCCTCCGCTTTGCCGATCCGGGACCAGAACGGCTCCGAGCCCCGCGTACGGGAGGCTACTGCGGGTAAGCGCGGCCCATGACGGTCAAGAAGACGAGCGTTCTCGTACTGGACTGCGCCGAGCCGGAAGGCCTGGCGCACTTCTACGCCGATCTCCTCGGAGCCGAGGTGCGGGCCGGGGTGGGCCTGGACATGGTCGAGGTCGTCGGAGGCCCCGGCGTGCACCTGGCCATCCGCAGGGACCTCGGTCACGCGCCGCCGAGTTGGCCGCGCCCCGAGGACTCCCAACAGGCACACCTGCGGATCCAGGTCGCCGCCGAGGACCTGGACGAGGCCGAGCGGGAGGCGGTGTCGCTCGGAGCCCGGCCCCTGGACGTGGACGTGGAGGACGGCCCGCGCGACGCCCGGCTCTTCAGCGACCCGGCCGGGCACTCCTTCACCCTCGCGGCCACCGGCCCTCTGCGCACCTGAGCCCCGGCCCCCGACGACAGGATCTAGCGGGGCGGCTCCGTGCGGGACGCCAGCAGCAGGGCGATGTCGTCGGGCCGGTCGTCGGTGTTCCCGACCTCGTGGACCAGCCGGTCGGCCATGTCCGTCAGCGGGGACGGCCGGCCGCCGGCCAGCGCGAGCCGCAGCCGCTCCACGCCCACGTCGATGTCGATGCCGGGCCGCTCCACCAGCCCGTCGGTGTACAGGGCCAGCACCGAGCCCGCCGCGAGCCGCAGTTCCGCCACCGGATAGCCGGCGTCCGCGTCGATGCCGAGCACCACCCCGCCCGGCAGGTCCAACACCGAGGTGTGGCCGTCGGGTTCGCGCAGCAGCGGCTGCGGGTGGCCCGCCCGGACGGCGCGGGCCCGGCCCGAGGCCAGGTCGATCAACACGTAACAGCAACTGGCGAACTGGCCCGGGTCGAGGTCGATCAGCAGCCGGTTGGTGCCCCGCATCACCTGTTCGGGGTCATTGCCGCTCAACGCGAAGGCCCGCACCGCGCTGCGCAGTTGACCCATGGTCGCGGCGGCGGCCACCCCGTGGCCCTGTACGTCGCCGATGACCAGGGCCAGCATGTCCGGGCCCGTCTCGACGACGTCGTACCAGTCGCCGCCGACGTCCATGCCCGCGGTGCCGGGCAGGTACCGGCCGACCGTCACCACGTGGTCGCGCACCGGCAGCCGGTGCGGCAGCAGCGCCGCCTGGAGTCCGCGGGCCAGCGTCGTCTCGCTGTCGTAACGCCGGGCCCGCTCCAGGGCCTGGGCGATCAACCCGGCCAGTGCCGTGAGCACCGTGCGCTCCTCCGGGCTGAAACCGCGCGGCACGTCGAAGCCGAGGATGCAGGAGCCCACCGGCCGACCGGAGGCGATGAGGGGGAGGAAGGCGCGGGCACCCACGTCGGCGTCCAGCGGGATCCCCGGGTACGCGGCGGCCAAGTGCTGCATGGACTCGAAGAACATCGGCCGACCCGTGGTAAGCGTCTCCACGCCCGGCAGCCGCACGTCCAGCCCGACCCCGTCGAACCGGTCCAGGAACCCCTGGGGGAACCCGGTCTCCCAAGCCAGGTGCAGATGGCGTTCGTTGAGCAGGTAGATCGCCAACTGGCGTCCGCCGAAGGCCGGCAGCAACTCCTCGGTGACCACCGCCGAGACCTGTCGGGCCGTCATCGCCTCGGTCAGCGCGATGGCCAGGGCGACCGGCCGGTACAGCGCGGACGCCCGGTCGGCGGGAGAACCGGCCAGGCCGGCGCCGGGGTGCTGTACGGACCCGGGCGCGTAGGCGGGCGGTTCCGCGGCGCCGATCGTCACGGTCACCCCGCCGAGCCCGGGATGGAGTCCGACCGCGAGCCACTCCCCGGACGGATGGGGGCCGCGCCGTGCCGGGAAGTACACGGGGTCCGAGGCCAGGAACACGGCCCGGAAGTGGTCCTCGTACGCCGGATGCCCGAGCCAGGGGAGGGCCTCCCACAGCACCTTCCCGTGCGAGGCGTCGTCGATGCCGAGCATGGTCCGGGCGGCCGGGTTGAAGGTGACGATCCGGCCCTGTCGGTCCGTCGAGAGCACCGCCTGGGTGAGCCGGTCCAGGGCCTCCCGGGCGTCGTCGGTCGCCGAGGGCCCCGGCACGGACACGGGATCGTCGTCCCACACCACCCGTGCACCGGTCGCCGCGAGCGCGGCCAGTTCCTTCGCGAGCCGGTCCGCGGTCTGCCGCAGTCGCCTCCGATCGGCGGCGTCGACCGGCACGCCGGGGGTCGCCGGGCGCAGCACCAGCAACACCCCGAACCGCTCGCCGTCGCCGGTGGTCACCGGCTCGTACAGCGAGGCGAAGGGGTACGGCAGCCCGGCCATCAGCTGGGGGAAGCGCCGCATCGCCGACTCGGCGTCAAACAGGTGGACGGCCTGCCCGGACCGGTAGGCCTCCGCGACCGGGTACGGCCGGTTCACGTGCATCCGCCACCACGGCCGGAACAACCGCACGGGCAGCCCGCTGACCGCCGCCATGCGCAGCCTGCCCTCCGTGCCGGAGCGCAGGTAGACACCACCCGCGTACCCACCGACGGCCTCCATGGCCTTCACGGCCGCCCGCGCGAGCACCCGGGCCGTGGCGTCGGTGGCGGGGGTGCCACTGTCCGGTCCGGCCGTCACACAGCCAGCATGCGCCCGCGCCCGCGCCCCCGCACACCCGTCGGCGGGGTCATCCGCGCGTCCGCTCCCGGTACCCGGCCACCACCGCGACCGCCGCGATCAGCAGGACCACGGACACGGTCCGCAGCGCGACACCCATGGCCTCGGTGAAGGCGACCACCTGCGCGGGGTCGCGCGGATCGCCGTGGAAACGGGAGGCCGACACGGAGCCCACCACCGCCACGCCCAGGGCCGCGCCGATCTCCCGGGCCGCCGTGTTCAGACCGGACCCCAGCCCGGCCTGGTGCGCGGGCAGCTCCGCGACCACCGTCAGGGTCAGCGAGGGCGCGCACAACCCCGTACCGACCGACAGCACCAGCAGGTGGAGCGCGTACACGGCGTACGGGGTGTCCGCGTCGGCGGTGGACACCAGCAGCAGCCCCGCCCCGATCAGGCCCAACCCGACGCCGACCGGCAGCCGGGGCCCGGTGCGCTCCTGGAGTCGCGCACCCAGCCGGGGGACCAGCGCCATGCCCACGGTCAGCGGGACGATCGCCAGGCCGGTGACGGCGGGGGAGAAGCCCTTCGCGTACTGGAGGTACTGGGCGTTCACGAAGAACAGCGCGAACAGCCCGAAGAACGCCGCCCCGATCCCCAGCGTCCCGGCCCGCAGCTTGCGCGACGCGAAGATCCGCGGGTCCAGCAGCGGGTGCGCGCCGCGCAACGCGTGCCCGGTGAAGGCCGCCAGCAGCCCCGCCCCCGCACCGAACGCCGACAGGACCCGCGCCGACGCCCACCCGTGCCCGGGCCCCTCGATGATCCCGTAGACCACCCCGAACAGGGCCCCGGCCAGCAGCAGCGCCCCGACGGGGTCGACGGACGCGTCCGGACGGGAGGGCGTGCGCGGGACCGTGCGGGCCACCGCGAGCGCGAGCAGCGCGGCGAGCGGGACCACGGCCCAGAACAGGGCCCGCCAGGTCAGGAACTCGCCCGCGAGACCACCTCCGACGTTGCCCGCCAGGCCCCCGAGGCCCGCGGACAGCGTCCAGGTGGCCAGGGCCCGGCCACGCTGCTCGGGCGGGCTCAGGTGCACCAGGACCGACATGGTGGCCGGCATGATCAGCGCCGCGCCCGCCCCGCACAGACCGCGCCCGGCGATCAGTACGGCCGGATCCCCCGCGAGCGCGCTCAGCGCCCCGCCGGCGGCGAACAGGCCGAGTCCGGCGAGCAGGGCCCCCTTGCGGCCGTGGCGGTCGCCGAGGGCTCCCGCCGGGATCAGCAGCGCCGCGAAGACGATGACGTACGCGTCCACCGCCCACAGCAGTTGGTCGGGGGTCGGGCGCAGGGCGGAGGCGGCGAGCTGCGGGATCAGCAGGTTCACGGCGGCGACCATGCCCTGGGCGACGAGCACACAGGCGCACAGGACGAGCAGGGCGGGGCGGGTGAGGGCGGGGGCGGCTGCGGCCCGGGACGGTTTCTGGGCATGGCGGAGCACGGCTCCTCCTGGAGTCGGTCGGTGCGGGGTGGGTGCTGCTCGGGCGGTCCGGCCGCCCTGAAGGGGGGCCGGATCGGCCGCCCCGCTCACCGTAGGCTGGGCGTGACCTGCTTTCCAGTGCAATGTGTGCAAGGGATCGATGCGTGTGACGCAATCCGGGATGGACCTGAACCTGCTCGTGGCCCTGGACGTCCTGCTGGAGGAGTCGAGCGTGTCCCGCGCGGCGGCCCGCCTGCACCTGTCCGAGCCGGCCATGAGCCGCACCCTCGGCCGCATCCGCAAGGCCCTCGGCGATCCGGTCCTGGTCCGCGCCGGACGGAACATGGTGCCCACCCCGCACGCCCTCGCCGTCCACGGCGAGGTGCGGGCCGTCGTGGAACGGGCCCGCGCGCTCTTCCTCTCCGGTGGCCAGGTCGATCCGGCGACCCTGACCCGCACCTTCACCGTCCTCGCGAACGACGCCTTCACGGCCGTGTCGGGCGCGGCCCTCTTCTCCCGGGTGACGAGCGAGGCACCGGGAGTACGGCTCCGGTTCCTCTCCGAGAGCCACGTCGACGTGCCGGCACTGCGGGAGGGCGTCGCGGACCTGGAGCTCACCGTCATCGACAGCCGGGCCCCCGAGGTCCGCGTCGAACACCTCGCCGACGAGCGGATGGTGGGGGTCGTCCGCGCGGGCCACCCCCTGCTCCGCGGCCGGATGACCGCACGCCGCTTCGCCGCCGCCGAACACCTGATCGTCTCGCGCCGGGGCCGGCTCCAGGGGCCCGTGGACGCCGCCCTCGCCGAACAGGGCCTCACCCGGCGGGTACGGGGCAGCATGGGCACCTACCCCGCCTCCCTCTTCGTGCTCCGCGACACCGATCTGGTCGGACTGATCACCACGCAGGGCGCGCCGCTGGCCCACGGGATGGGCCTGGAGACCTTCCCCGTGCCGCTGGAGCTGCCGACGCTGCCGTTCGGCATGGCCTGGCACGCCCGCCACGACGCCGACCCGGCGCACACCTGGCTGCGCGACCGTGCCCGCGACCTGATCACCTCGCGGGAGGCAGGCACCCGGACGGCCGCCGGCGACCCGGGCCCGGCGGCCTGACGTACCCGCCGCAAGCGGGAGTTCGACGGTCCCGCCCCCGGCGGGGCGTGGCGTCGAGCCCCGTACGCCGTACGGACCGACCCGAAACCCCGTCCGAGGGACGCACCCGCGTACGGCATCCCTCCCCGGCCCGCTCCGGGAAGGCTTGCGGACATGCGACAGCAGGACGACAGCCCGACACCCCCCACCGCCTTCTCGGCGGCCGACGCCTTCACCCTGCGCACCGCCCTGGACGCCCTCGGCGGGGTCCACGGGCTCGACACCCTCGACCTCGCCTGCGGACACGGCGGCACCACCCGACTCCTCGCGAGCGGCGGGGCCCGGCGGACCGTGGGCGTGGACAACTGCCCGGAACGCATCCGACGGGCCCGCGAGACCCGCCACGACGGCCCGGCCGGGCCCATCGAGTACGTCGTCGCCGAAACCGCCGCGATGCCGCAGTTGGGCCCCTTCGACCTGGCCACGGCCCTCTACCTGTTCAACCACGCACCCGACCGGCACGCCCTGCACTCCATGTTCCGGTCCATCCGAGCCAACCTGCGGCCCGGCGGCCGGCTGCTGGCCATCGTCCCGAACGCCGGGGCCTTCCCGCGCGTGGACTGGTCCCCGTTCGGGCTCCGCGTCCTGGCACGCGACCCCGACGGGGACGCGCCCCTGGTGCGGGCCCAGTTCCTCACCGAGCCCCCGGTGCACGTCGAGTTCCGCGAGTGGGCGCACGCCGACTTCGCGGAGGCGGCCGTCGAGGCCGGGTTCACCACCGCGGGATGGCAGCCGGCGCGGACCCCACCCCCCTGCGCCGAGCGCGACGAGGCCTTCTGGGCGTCGTACCGGGCCAGGCCGGTCAGCTCGCTGATGACCTGCGTGGCCTGAGGGCGTCCGGCGGTGCGAGACCTGCCCCGGGCGTCTCCCGCGCCCCGTACGCCCCCACCGCCCGGCACGTCACCGCGTGGCGACCGCCCGGGTCAGCGCCACGATCCGCTCGCGGGCGGCCCTGCCCTCCGGCACCGGTTGGAAGGTGTAGCCGTGCGACTGGCCCGCGGCCTCGTGGAACTCCACCTCGACGCCGGCGTCCCGCGCCCGACGGAGCAACTCGTGGCTGTCGGTGCCCAGCAGGTCCCGGGTCCCGGTGAACACCGTCAGCGGTGCCAGCCCCGCGAGGTCGCCGCGCAGCGGGCTGACCCTCGGATCGTCGGCGGCGAGCGTACCGGCGTACAGGCGCCCGGCCTCGATCAGCCCCGCCCGCCTCAGCAGCGGATCGCCCGGCTCCGCGGCCGCCTGACCGGGATGGCTCACGCTCAGGTCCAGCCAGGGCGAGACCAGGACGATCCGGGACGGCTGCGCCCCCGTGCGCTCCCGCAGGCGCTGCGCGGCGGCCAGGGCGATCCCGGCGCCCGCACAGTCCCCGATCAGCACCGTCCCGCCCTCACCGCCGCTCTCGATCAACCCGCTGAGCAGGTCGGCGGCCACCGGAACGGTCCGGTCGGCGGTCCCGCGCGGGGCCAGGATGTACGCCGGCACGACCACCCGGGCCCTCGCCCGCGTGACCAGGGTGCGGACCAACGACCAGTGGGGCCGGAGCAACTCGCCCACGTAGGCGCCACCGTGCACGTACAACACCCGCGCCGCGGGCTCGACGCCCCGCGGCGACACGTCGTACACCGGCCAGGCCCCGACGAAGGCCCGCGAGACCTCCGCGACCCGGCCCAGTGAACGCGGCGGCAGATGCGACGCGGGCCTCCTGGCGGACTCCGCCACCCGGGCCCGCACGGCCTCGGCACCGGCGTACCGTCTTCGACGCCCCACCGCGATCAGCGCCACCGACAACGCCTTGCTGCGCAGACTCGGCACGCCCCTCACCTCCCCTTTTCCCCGCCCCCGGCGCTGCCCGCGCCGGCCCTGCCCCATCAGGTGAGGAGCATAGGCGTGAAGCTGCGCTGTCGGCCCGCTTAAGAAAGTCTCGATGGACCGATCACCACCGCGCTCGGCACATTGGTGCACGTCAGACACCACACGGGCCCGCACGCCCCGAGGTGCTCCCCTCCGCATGCCTGGAGCCACGTTCATGAAGGCACTCGTCAAGCACAAGGCCGAGCCCGGGCTGTGGCTCATGGACGTCCCCGAGCCCGAGTACGGCCCCGGCGACGTGCTCATCAAGGTGCTCCGCACCGGCATCTGCGGCACCGACCTGCACATCCGGGCCTGGGACGGTTGGGCGCAGGGCGCGGTCAAGACCCCTCTCGTGCTCGGCCACGAGTTCGTGGGAGAGGTCGCGGCGCTGGGCGCCGACGTGCGGGACATCGAGATCGGCGCGCTGGTCAGCGGCGAGGGCCACCTGGTGTGCGGGAAGTGCCGCAACTGTCTGGCCGGGCGCCGCCACCTGTGCCGCAGCACGATCGGCCTCGGCGTCGGACGCGACGGCGCGTTCGCCGAGTACGTCGTCCTGCCCGCGCAGAACGTGTGGGTGCACCGCACCAAGGTCGACCTCGACGTGGCGGCCATCTTCGACCCCTTCGGCAACGCCGTGCACACCGCGCTGTCCTTCCCGCTCGTCGGCGAGGACGTGCTGATCACCGGCGCCGGTCCCATCGGCATCATGGCGGCGGCCGTGGCCCGGCACGCCGGCGCCCGCAACGTCGTCATCACCGACGTCAGCCCCGAGCGTCTGGAGATCGCCCGCAAGGCCGGCGCCACGCTCGCGGTGGACGTCCGCGAGTCGACGATCGCGGACGCGCAGGCCACGCTCGGACTGCGCGAGGGCTTCGACATCGGCCTGGAGATGTCCGGGCGCGGCGAGGCCATGCAGGACATGATCGCCAACATGACGCACGGCGGCCGGATCGCGATGCTGGGCCTTCCCGCCCAGGACTTCCCCGTCGACTGGGCGAAGGTCGTCACCTCGATGATCACCATCAAGGGCATCTACGGCCGCGAGATGTTCGAGACCTGGTACGCGATGACCGTGCTACTGGAAGGCGGGCTCGACCTCAGCCCCGTCATCACCGGCCGGTACGCGCACACCGACTTCGAGGCCGCCTTCGACGAGGCGTCCACCGCCCGCAGCGGCAAGATCATCCTCGACTGGACGGCGTAGCCTCCCCGCCCGACCCGGACGGCCCGCGGCCGTCCCCCCGAACCATCTCCCTCCGGCCGGGCCCCGCACACCCTCCCCCCTCCGCGGGGCCCGGCCCCCCTCCCTCCGCCGCACCAGGAGAAAGAGAGCACGCCCGCCATGTTCGAGACCGTCCGCCAGGACCTGCGCAACACCCTCGACGAGATCCGCTCCGCCGGCCTGCACAAGCCCGAGCGCGTCATCGGCACCCCGCAGAACGCGTCCGTCGGCGTCACCTCCGGCGGCTCCGCGGGCGAGGTCCTGAACTTCTGCGCCAACAACTACCTCGGCCTCGCCGACCACCCCGAGGTCGTCGCCGCCGCCAAGGACGCCCTGGACCGCTGGGGCTACGGCATGGCCTCCGTCCGCTTCATCTGCGGCACCCAGGAGGTCCACAAGGAGCTGGAGGCGCGCCTGTCCTCCTTCCTGGGCCAGGAGGACACGATCCTCTACTCCTCGTGCTTCGACGCCAACGGCGGCGTCTTCGAGACCCTCCTCGGCGCCGAGGACGCGGTGATCTCCGACGCCCTCAACCACGCCTCGATCATCGACGGCATCCGCCTCTCCAAGGCCCGCCGCTACCGCTACGCGAACCGCGACCTCGCGGAACTGGAGACCCGGCTCAAGGACGCGCAGGACGCCCGCCGCCGTCTGATCGTCACCGACGGCGTGTTCTCCATGGACGGCTACGTCGCCCCGCTCGCGGAGATCTGCGACCTCGCCGAGCGCTACGACGCCATGGTCATGGTCGACGACTCCCACGCCGTCGGCTTCGTCGGCCCCGGCGGCCGCGGCACCCCCGAGCTGCACGGGGTCATGGACCGGGTCGACATCATCACCGGCACCCTGGGCAAGGCCCTCGGCGGCGCCTCCGGCGGCTACGTCGCGGCGCGCGCCGAGATCGTCGAACTGCTGCGCCAGCGCTCGCGTCCGTACCTCTTCTCCAACTCCCTCGCCCCCGTCATCGCGGCGGCCTCGCTCAAGGTCCTCGACCTGCTGGAGTCGGCCGGTGACCTGCGCGAGCAGCTCGCCGCCAACACCGCGCTGTTCCGCGCGAAGATGACCGACGCCGGCTTCGAGGTCCTCCCCGGAGACCACGCCATCGCCCCCGTCATGATCGGGGACGCCGCCGAGGCGGCCCGGATGGCGGAGCTGCTGCTGGAGCGCGGCGTGTACGTGATCGGCTTCTCGTACCCCGTGGTGCCCATGGGCGCGGCGCGGATCCGCGTGCAGCTGTCGGCCGCCCACTCCACGGCCGACGTGGAGCGCGCGGTGGCGGCGTTCATCGAGGCCCGTGCGGCGCTCGGGGCGTCTGTGGCCTGAGACAATGGCGGGGTGATCGACCCCCGCCGGCTGCGCATCCTGCGGGCCGTGGCGGACCACCGTACGGTGACCGCCGCGGCCGCAGCCCTGTACCTCACCCCCTCCGCCGTCTCCCAGCAGCTCGCCGCGCTGGAGCAGGAGACCGGACACGCCCTGCTCACCCGCAGCGGCCGGGGCGTACGGCTCACCGCGGCCGGGGAGATCCTCGTCGGGCACGCCCACGAGGTGCTGGCCCAACTGGAGCGCGCCGAAGCCGAACTCGCGGCGTACGCGGGCGGCTCGGCCGGCGAGGTCACGGTCGCCGCCTTCGCCACCGGCATCGCGGAGGTGCTCGCTCCGGCGCTCGCCCGCCTCGCGGTGGACCATCCCGGCATCCGGCTCCGCGTCCGCGACGCGGAGGGCGACCAGAGCCTGCCGCTGCTGCTGGCCGGGGAGGCGGACCTGGCGCTCGCGGTGGAGTACCGCGGCGCCCCCGGCGCGGACGACGGCCGACTGTCGATCGTCCCCCTCTACGCGGAACCCTTCGACGCGGTCCTCCCGGCCGGCCACCCCCTCGCCGACCTGCCCACCGTGTCGCTCGCCGACCTCTCCGACTCCGACTGGGTGGGCCAGTACCCCGGCAACCCGTGCCACGACGTGACCCTGCTCGCCTGCGAACTGGCGGGCTTCCAACCGCGGTTCGCGCACTCCTCCGACGACTTCCGTGCCGTGACCGCCCTCGTCGGTGCGGGCGGCGGCGTCGCCCTGGTGCCGCGTTCGGCCCTGCGCGGCATGGACCTCAAGGAGGTCCAGGTCCGCCCGGTCGCCGGCCCCGCAGCAACCCGCCGGGTCTTCGCCGCCACCCGCCGGGGCGCCGAGTCCCACCCGCTGATCGCCCCCGTGCTGGCGGCCCTGTCGCGCGAGGCGGAACGCGTCCCGACGCACTGACCCGGCCGGCGCCCTTGGTTCTGCTCGTGTGCTCCGAGGGGCCTCGGCCCGACCCCCGCGTCGAGGTCGACCCGGGCAGATCGCCGCCGTGGATGCTTGAAGTTGCGTGAAACTCCCCGCTACCTTGCGAGAAAACGCACACTCGAAGTCGTCGCGTACCAGGGAGCCCGCATGAGTCACGTCGCGCAGGAGTTGGCCACACAACCCGAATGCTGGGAACGGGCCGCCGAACTGGCCACGACACACCGGACCTTGCTGCCGCGCAGCGGGGAGCGCACCGCGATCGTCGGCTGTGGGACCTCCTTCTACATGGCCCAGGCGGCCGCCGCCCTGCGCGAGGAGTCCGGCCAGGGCGAGACGGACGCCTTTCCCGCCTCCGAGTTCCCGCGCCACCGCCGCTACGACCGCGTCGTGGCGCTGACCCGCTCCGGAACCACCACCGAGGTACTGGACCTGCTGGCCGGGCTCCGGGACGCCGGAGTGCCGACCACCGCCGTCATCGGGGACCCGGCCACGCCCGTGACGACCCTCGCGGACGACCTCGTCGTCCTGGACTTCGCGGACGAACGATCCGTCGTACAGACCCGCTTCGCCACGACGGCCCTGACCCTGCTGCGGGCCCACGTCGGCGCCCACACCCCGGCCGTCGTCGCCGACGCGCGCACCGCGCTCGCCGAACCGCTGCCCGCCGCACTGGAGACCCTCGACCAGTACACCTTCCTCGGTCGCGGCTGGAGCGTGGGACTGGCCCACGAGGCGGCCCTGAAGATGCGCGAGGCCTCGCTGTCCTGGGCCGAGTCCTACCCGGCCATGGAGTACCGGCACGGCCCCGTCAGCGTCACCGGCCCCGGCACCGCCACCTGGTCCCTGGGCGAGGCCCCCGACGGCATCGCCGACCAGGTCCTCGCCGCCGGCGCCGCATGGGTGGAGGGTCGGCTCGACCCCCTCGCCGAACTGGTCCGCGTCCACCGGCTGGCCCTCGCCGTCGCCGCGCGCCGACGGCTCGACCCGGACGCGCCCCGCAACCTGACCCGCTCCGTCGTCCTCACCACGGGCGAGGAGGCGGTCCGATGACCCTCGTCCCCGCCGGCCACCTGGTGACGGACGCGGCCAAGGCCGGCCGCGCCGTCGCCGCCTTCAACATCATCACGCTGGAACACGCCGAAGCCGTGATCGCGGGCGCCGAACAGCTGGGCCTGCCGGTGATCCTGCAACTCAGCGAGAACGCGGTGAAGTTCCGGGGCGGACAACTGCTCCCCATCGCCCGCGCCGCCGTCGCCTGCGCGGAGGAGGCCGCCGTCCCCGTCGGGCTGCACCTCGACCACGTCAAGAGCGCCGAACTGCTGCGCCGGGCCGCGGACGCCGGCTTCGGGTCGGTGATGTACGACGCCGCACGGCTGCCGTACGCCGAGAACCTGGAGGCCACCCGCTCCGCCGCCGACTGGGCCCACGCCAACGGGCTCTGGATCGAAGCCGAACTGGGCGAGGTCGGCGGCAAGAACGGGGCCGCGCCGCTGGACCCGCACGCGCCGGGCGCCCGTACCGACCCGGACGAGGCGCGACGGTTCGTCGCCGACTCCGGGGTGGACGCGCTCGCCGTGGCCGTCGGCAGCACCCACGCCATGACCAGCCGGACCGCCGCGCTGGACCACGCGCTGCTCGCCCGCCTGACCAAGGCGGTGGACGTCCCCCTCGTGCTGCACGGTTCCTCCGGACTCCCGGACTCCGAACTCGCGGCGGCCGTCGCGGGCGGCATCCGCAAGGTCAACATCGGCACCGCCCTCAACGTGGCCATGACGGAGGCCATCCGTACCCACCTCACCCCGGCGGACCCGCGTCCCTACCTCACGGCGGCCCGAACGGCGATGGCGGCGACCACCGTCGCCATGCTCACCGCCCTGAACTGAGCGCGGCCGCCGCCCCGCGAGTGCGGCGGTCCGGGAGCGACCCGCCGGGCGGGGTTCGCCGCCGACCGTCCGGCGCGGCCGTCGCGAACCCCGCCACGGGGCCCTTCCGGATTCTTGAAACAGGTTCTAGTGTGCCCTCCGCCAGTGACGACGGACCGCGAGACCTCCGGAGGGCCCGTGCACCTCGAATACACGCCTGAGCAGCAGCGGTTGCGCACCGAACTGCGCGCCTACTTCGCCGAGCTGGTGCCCCGGGACGTCCACGCCCGCTACGAGGACCCCGCCGCGCAGAAGCGCTTCTACCGCGAGACCATCCGCCGGCTCGGAGACGACGGATGGCTCGGGGTCGGCTGGCCCGAGGAGTACGGCGGACGTGGCATGTCCCCCGTGGACCAGTTCATCTTCTTCGACGAGGCCGCACAGGCCGTCGTCCCGCTGCCGCTCATGGCACTGAACACCGTCGGGCCGACCATCATGCAGTTCGGCACCGACGAGCAGAAGGCGTACTTCCTCCCGAAGATCCTCGCCGGCGAGATCGACTTCGCCATCGGCTACAGCGAACCCGACGCCGGCACCGACCTCGCCGCGCTCAAGTGCAAAGCCGTCCGCGAGGGCGACGAGGACACCGGCACCTACGTGGTCAACGGCCAGAAGATCTGGACCACCAACGGCGACACCGCCGACTGGGTCTGGCTCGCCGTCCGCACCGACCCCGACGCCCCCGCGCACAAGGGCATCACCATGCTCCTCGTACCGACCTCCAACCCCGGGTACTCGTGCACCCTCATCAACACCCTCGCCTCGCACGACACCACCGCGAGTCACTACGAGAACATCCGCGTCCCCGCGAGCCGCCGGGTCGGCCGGGAGAACAAGGGCTGGCGCCTGATCACCAACCAGCTCAACCACGAGCGCGTCACCCTCGCCGCCCACGGCACCATGGCCATCCGCGCCCTGCACGACGTCCAGCGCTGGGCCGCGGAGACCAGACTCGCCGACGGCCGCCGCGTGATCGACCTGTCCTGGGTCCGCGGCAGGCTCGCCCGCACGCACACCCGGCTCGACGCGATGAAACTGCTCAACTGGCAGATGGTGAACGCGGTCCAGGCCGGCACCCTCACCCCGCAGGACGCCTCCGCCGTCAAGGTCTACGGCTCCGAGGCACGCCGCGACGCGTACGCCTGGCTCATGGAGGTCGTCGGCGCGGCCGGCTCCCTCAAGGACGGTTCCGTCGGAGCGGTCCTGCACGGCGAGTTGGAGCGCGGCTACCGCAGCGCGGTCATCTTCACCTTCGGCGGCGGCAACAACGAGATCCAGCGCGAGATCATCTCGTGGATCGGCCTCGGCATGCCCCGCGTCCGCCGCTGACCGCGTGTGACTCACAACGTTAGTTGGCACATAACAGACGTTGTTGTCACCGGACGTGCGTGCGAACCCTTTCGTTGAGCCGGATAGCTGGCGTGCGTACGGTCCCGGCGCGCGTCAGAACGGTCGCCATCCGGGGAAGGGGTGCGTGCGGCTGGTGCGTGGCGTCGGACAGGGCTTTGCTGGATCTGGGGCAGCAGCGTTGGACGGACTTGCCGACTCTACGGGCACCCTTGCGCAACCGGCCCCCGAGCGAAACTCACGTGGTCAGTTCAGTGGCGGGGACACCTCCTGTCTGCTTTCTTGGTAGGTCCTGCGTTGCAAGTGCGTGGAGGTCACCTTGGGCAATACACGCAGATCCCGACCCGCCACCCGTAAGTCCACGCTCCACCGGTTGAAGACCGAAGGTCATCCCGGGGAGCTGAGCGGGTTCGTGCGTGACAGGTACCTTGACGGTGCCGACTATGAGGCCCGGAACTTCGCCCGTGAAGGCATCGAGGGACTGCTGATGACGGGAGGAGTGCCTCGTGAGCGCGCTGACTGGTGCGACACCCTCGAGTCCATCACCGGCCTCAACGTCAACGAGAGGAATCGCGCTGCAGCCGGCCTAGTCATCATGCGTACGGCCCGTGGGGTCTACGCGCTGAGTTACGGAGTGGGGCACCACATGCTGGACCCCTACTACCGCGACGACGAGTTCGGTCTGGAATTCGCAACCCGCTGCCTCGACGACGCCGGAGTCATCAAGGTCCGCAACCAGATTATGGACGGCCGTGGCAGGGTCGACGAGTACTCGGTCTCGCGCGGCGAACGCATCGACGATTTCGGCTTGGACCGCTTCGGCGCTGTCGTCCGCCGCATATGTGGCACCGTCAGTGGGCTGGCGCTGACCTCATTGGAATCGGGCCGGATACGTCGAGTACGCGTCGAATGCTCCCAGGCCACCATTAAGCTCCCTCTTGCCACCAGCCTGGAGGAGTTCCTCAGCGACCTGCGGACGATCGAGGACGTCTGTGCAAGGCCCGATCCACTACCCCAGCTGCGATTCGTCAGCAGGGTGCATACCCTCAACAACGGCAGCCGCAAGGCTGTCGAAGCCCAGAAGATCCTTGAGGGCCTCCTCGCAGACCCGGACAGTCCCCGCCTGACGACCGGAGTTCCCGACGCCTGTCAGGAAAGCCACAGCTCGGCCCAGGCGTTCCGCATCAGACGCGGAGCCCAAGTGATCGAAACCAGCGAGCTCGAACTGAGGCACCTGCTTGCCTTCGTGAAGGACAAGCCGCCAGGCGAGCGACTCAAGGCACTCGCTGACGTCCGGGTGACCATGTTCAGCGACGACGACTGTCAGACCCCCGCAGGTGTCGCCACCAATGGCAAGGAATGGCTGATAGCTGACATACAGGCCAACCCCGACCGGCTGTTCTACGGCAACGGAAAATGGTTTGAGGTGGGAGCTGGTTTCATCGAAACCCTCGAAGAGGAGCTCACCAGCCTATTCGAGGCCCCGCGGACCGTCACGCTGCCCAGCTGGACGAGGGGATCGCTCAACTCAGACGGTCAGGATTCCCACGATGAAGACTGGTTCAACCACCGGGCAGCAGAGCAGGACGGGTACCTCCTCTTCGACAAGAAGAATGTCCGCACCAGCAAATTCAAGGGCGGGGGGTTGGAGATCTGCGACGTCTTGGGCCCTGACAGTCAGCTGATCTGCGTCAAGAAGGCCACCTCGGGTACCGCCCCCCTCAACCACCTCTTCGCCCAAGGGGTGGTCGCCGTGGAGACTTTGCGGAGTGATGCAGAGGTGCGAGCCAAGTTTCTCAAGCAGGTAGCCGCCCACAGCCCAAACCACCGCCTCATCCAAGACTTCGGCACGCTCCGCGTGGTCTTCGGCATCCTGCTGAAGGACGGCGAGGATATTGCCGTCGACTCTCTCTTCGCCTTCGCTCAAGTCTCGCTGCTACAAGCGGTGCGGAGGCTGCGCGCCATGAACGCGGACGTCGAGGTCATCGCCATCCGGCGCTGACCGCAGGGCTTGCTCGTCGCTGCGCTCCTCGTCGGTACGGGCTCTGCGTGGCATCGTCCCGGCACGGCTCCGCGGTCGGACTTCACGCCTCGGCCGGTGCATCCAGTCGGCAGTGGACATCGACGATGCCCTCGACGGAGTGGGTGAGGCGTTCGGCCAGGGGGATCAGGTTGCCGTCGCGGACCTCGCCGGTCAGGGTGGCGATCCCTTGGGTCACGGTGACCTTGACCGCCTCGTGGGAGAGGGGGAAGAGGCGGTCGACGACGGTGCGGCGGATCTCGGTGGCGAGTTCCTCGTCGGTGCGGAGGAAGACCTTGAGGAGGTCGGCGCGGCTGACGATGCCCTTGAGGGTGCCGTCGGCGTCGACGACCGGGAGGCGCTTGATGTGCCGGTCGGCCATGAGGCGGGCGGCCTGAGGCAGGGTGGCGTCGGGGCGGATCGTGACGGCCGGGGTGGTCATCATGTTCTCGGCGCGGGTGGAGCCCGCCTTGGCGGTGTCGCCGAGGCGGCGCATCTGCTCGATCAGGCCCGGGCGGTGCTCGTGGAACTCCTCCTTGGGCAGGAGATCGGCCTCGGAGACCACGCCGACGACGTGGCCCTCGCCCTCGATGACGGGTAGGGCGGTCACCTTCCACCGCTCCATCGCGGTGGCGATGTCCTTGAAGCCGGTCGAGGGGGTGACGGCGATGACCTTGGTGGTCATGACGTCTGCGACGGTGTACGGGGTGGAGGTCATGGCGGGGTCCTCAGCGTGCGTAGGCGAGCGGGGTGCCGCTGCCGTGAGGGGCGAACAGGTCGAGGAGCCGGGTGCGGGCGGAGTCGAGCCGGTCGGCGATGACCGCGCCCACGGCGACGGAAACGGAGCGACCGACGGCCGAGTCCTCGTTGCACAGCCGGCGTACGGCCGCTGCGTCGAACTCCAGGGCGCGCACCTCCCGGTGGAGCCGAGGTGCCAGCTGTAGGGAGCAAACATCCAGGACCAGCCGAGGAGTCGCCGTAGCCGAGGAGGTTGACGACCACGTTCTGGGGGCCGGGGACGTGAGTGTCGCGGGTGCCGCACTGGATGATCCAGAGCTTCTCGGCCCGCCGGCGTTCGTTGAAGTGCGGATGCTGGCCCGGAAGGTCACCTGGTGGGAGTGAGCGAGCCGGGCTTCCGGTGCCATGGCTTCGAGGACGGTGTGCATGGTGCTCATGGAGTGCCTCCTACCCTTCGCATCCACTTTGCTCGGTGGGCCACCACGTCCGGGAGGGCCGCGCGGTGCACACCGCGGGGACCGTCCGGCCCCGGTCAGCGGACCAGGACGGCCTCCCCGGACTTGGGTACGACGGCCGTCCATCCCAGTTCGTGGTCGATGCGGTCCCGCAGGGTCTCGGAGGCGCTCTCCTCGCCGTGGACGAGGTAGGTGGTGTGCGGGGCCGGGGCGGCGCGCAGCCAGTCGATGATCTGGCCGGCGTCGGCGTGCGCGGAGAAGTGCGGGACGTCGGCGACCTCGGCGCGTACGGGGACGTACTCGCCGAACATCTTGAGCGTGCGGGCGCCGTCCACGAGGTCGCGGGAGCGGGTGCCTGCGGCGGCGAAGCCGACGATGACCACGGCGTTGCGGGGGTCCGGCAGGGTCCGGTGGAGGTGGTGCAGGACGCGGCCGCCGGTGGCCATGCCGGCGGACGAGACGATGATCGCCGGGCCGGTGGCGTTGTTGATGTCGATCGATTCCTGGACGGTCCGGGCGGCCAGGAAGGGCTCCGGGCTGATCGCCGCCTCGCCCCGGGCGAGGATCTCGGGGCGCAGCTCGGGCGAGTGGGCCCGTACGGCATCGCGGTAGACGTCCAGGGCGGCCAGGGCCATGGGGCTGTCGACGTAGACGGGTACGTGGCGGGGCAGGGTGCCGTCGCTGCGCAGGGTGGCCAGCTCGTGCAGGACGACCTCGGTGCGGTCGATCGCGAAGGCCGGGATGACGACCGTCCCGCCACGGGACAGCGTCCGCGTGATCACCGAGGCGAATTCGCGCTGTGCGCTTTCGTGGTCGTGGCGGCGGTTGCCGTACGTCGACTCCATCAACAGGACGTCGGCGCCGGAGAACGGCTCGGGCGGGAGCAGGAGCGGGTGGCCGGGGCGGCCGAGGTCGCCGCTGACGGCGAGGGTGTGGCCGTCCTCCAGGGTCAGGTGCGCCCATGCGGAGCCGAGGATGTGACCGCCGTGGTGCAGCATCAGCTTCGTGCCGGCCATGATCTCGACCTCGCTACCTACCGGTACCGGGTCGAAGTACTTGATCGTCTGGTCTACGTCGTCATCGTCGTAGAGCGGTTTGGCCGGGCGGTGCTTGGACCAGCCGTGCTGGTTGGCGTGCTCGGCGGCTTCCATCTGGAGGCGGGCACTGTCGCGGAGCACGATCTCGGCGAGCCGGGCGGTGTGGGCGCTGGTCAGGATCGGGCCGCGGAAGCCGTGCCGGACCAGTCGCGGCAGGTAGCCGCAGTGGTCCAGATGGGCGTGGGTCACGACGACGGCGTGGATGTCCGAGGCGTCGCAGGGCAGCTTGCCCCAGTTGCGACGGCGCAGGTCCGCGACACCCTGGAAGAGTCCGCAGTCGACGAGGATCCGGGCGTGGTCGCTCTCGACCAAGAACTTGCTGCCGGTGACCGTCCGCACTCCGCCGAGGAACCTCAGCAGGGCCGGGCGGGCGGAGGCAGGAGACGGGGCGGGCTGGGACATGACAGCAGCCCTCCTTCCGGAACGGGTGCCGGTCTCCACCGTCGCACCGGAGCGCCCCGTCCGCTGGGGACCTACCGGCCCCGGATGGGGGCCGACCGGCCCAAGCGGGACGGAGGGATACGGGCACAGCCTGACGGTGACCCCTCCCGCACAGCACACAGAGAGAAGGCCGCGCCATGAAGGCTCTCGTCTTCCAGGGGCCCGGACAAACCTCCTGGCAGGACGTCCCGGACCCCTCCGTCAAGGACGCCGCCGACGCGATCGTCCGGGTCGACGCCGTCACCATCTGCGGCACAGACCTGCACATCATCAAGGGCGACGTCCCCGAAGTGACACCCGGCCGCATCCTGGGCCACGAGGCCGTCGGGACCATCGTCGAGACCGGCGGTGACGTCCGCAGCGTCCGCCCCGGCGACCGCGTCTTGATCTCCTGCATCTCCGCGTGCGGCCGCTGCCGCTTCTGCCGCGAAGGACACTACGGCCAGTGCCGAGGAGGCGGCGGCTGGGTCCTGGGCCACACCATCGACGGCACCCAGGCCGAATACGTACGCGTCCCCTTCGCCGACCTCTCCGTCCACCCCCTTCCCAGCGCTCTGGCAAGCCACGAGGCGGTCCTGCTCGCGGACATCTTCCCCACCTCGTACGAGGTGGGCGTCCTCAACGGCGCCGTGCGCCCCGGCGACACGGTCGTCGTGGTCGGTGCCGGACCCGTCGGGCTGGCCGCCATCGCCACGGCACAGCTCTACAGCCCGTTCCGCATCGCCGCCGTCGACCTCGCGGCCTCCCGCCTGGCAGCCGCACGGGATCTGGGGGCTGATGCGACCGTCAGCGCGCAGGAGGAGCCAGAGCAGCTGGTGGAGGACCTCACGGACGGGCTCGGCGCGGATGTCGTCATCGAGGCCGTCGGTGTGCCCGAGTCGTTCGAGATGTGCACCCGCATGGTCCGTCCGGGCGGACACGTCGCCAACATCGGCGTCCACGGCAAGCCGGCAGTCCTCCACCTCGAGGACCTGTGGATCAAGGACGTCACCATCACCACCGGTCTCGTCGACACCTCATCCACGCCCATGCTGCTGCGCATGATGGCCGCCGGCCGCCTCCCCGGCGCCGCGATGGTCACCCACCGTTTCGAGCTGGACCAGATGGAAGAGGCGTACGACGTCTTCTCGCGCGCCGGCGAAACCGGCGCCCTCAAGGTCGTGCTCGGCGGACCGCAGCACGACACGGTGGCCGTACCGCCCCAGGAGCAGTGAGCGCCGTGAAGAGCACACCGAGCACCCACCCGCAGCAGTCCGGCGAGACGACCGGACGCACCGACCTGGGCCGCCGGCTGGCGGCCCGCCGCGAAGCCCTCGGCCTGAGCCGCGACGAACTGGGCCGGCGGTGCGGCGCCGACGCCACGTACATCGCCTACCTGGAGGAGCACGCCGCCAGTCCTGCCATCGGCACCCTTGTCCGGGTGGCCGACGCCCTCGGCCTCACCGTCGACGACCTGACCGGCGCCAGCGCCCACCGCGTCGCCGGCCGGGCCACCGCCCGGCGCGACAGTACGCTCGTACCGCTGGACGAGACTGAATGCCGGCGGCTGCTGAACACCCATGGCGTCGGCCGTATCGCCATCTTCACCCCCGAAGGCCCGGCCGTCCTCCCCGTCAACTACCTGGTCGCAGGACCTGACATCGCCTTCCGCACCTCCGCGGAAGCCGTCACGGCCAGAGCGGTGGGTACCGAGGTCGCCTTCGAGATCGACAACATCGACGACGTGACCGCCACTGGTTGGAGCGTGCTGGCCGTGGGCGAACTCGCAGCCGTTACGGACCAGCACGAGATGCAGCACCTCAACACCAAGGCGCGCTCCCAACCTTGGGCCGGTGGTCCGCGCAGCCACTGGATGAAGCTCACGCCCGCCCGGATCACCGGCCGCCGCGTGGTGCACGACTCATGAGCGACCTGCGCGCGGTCGTCTTCGACACTGACGGAGTGCTCCTCGCCACGGCGGACCGCCACGCGGCCGCCTGGAAGGAGACCTTCGACGGCTGCCTCCCCGAGTGGCAGCCGTCGCACTCCGGTGCACGACCGTGCCCGTTCGATGCCGTCCGCGAATACCGGGACCTGGTCGACGGCAGGTCCCGCCTCGACGGCGTACGCGCCTTCCTCGGCGCCCGTCACATCGACCTCCCGCCCGGAACGCCCGAGGATCCGCCCGGGTGCGCCACCGTCCACGCGGTCGCCGCCCGCAAGGAGGAGATCTTCTCCGCGATGCTGCGGACCGAAGGCGCCCGTACCTTCGACGACGTGCGGCCCGCCCTCCAGCGACTACGGGGGATGGGGGTGCAGTGCGCAGCCGTCTCGGCTTCGCGGCACGCCCGCTCCCTCTTGGAGTCCGCAGAGCTCATCGGCTACTTCGACGCCCTGGTGGATGGCCAGGACGCGGCCGCACTTGCCCTTCCGGGCAAACCCGACCCTGCCCTCTTCCTAGAAGCTGCCGGCCGTCTCGGCGCGCCCCCCGCTCACACCGCCGTGGTGGAGGACGCACTCGTCGGCGTCGAAGCGGGACACCAAGGCCGTTTCCGGTTGGTGGTGGGACTCAACCGCGAAGCCGACCCACACATGAGGGACGCCCTGCGCGAACACGGCGCCCACCTCGTCCTCCCCGACCTCGGCGGGCTGCCCGCCGCACTCGCAGGCGACCGCCCGTGACCACGGCCTGGTGCTGGGAGTACCCCCGCTACGACCCCAAGGCCGAGCGGCTGGTCGAGTCCCTGTGCACCTTGGGCAACGGCCGCTTCGGCACCCGCGGTTCAGCGCCCGAGAGCATCGCCGACGACATCCACTACCCGGGCACCTACCTAGCAGGCTGCTTCAACCGGCTCGACTCCACCGTCGGCGGACGAACGGTCTCCAACGAGGACATGGTCCGGCTGCCGGACTGGACCGCCCTGGGGTACCGCTGCCTGCCCGCGGGTGCACCGCCCGGCGACTGGCTCACACCCGACCACCCGACCCTGCGCCACAGCCACGTGTCGTTGGACCTCCGTGCTGGGACGCTTACCCGCCGCATGCTCTTCCACGACGCCGAGGGCCGCCGCCTGGGCGTCACCCACACCCGCCTCGTCCACATGGGCGACCCGAACCTGGCTGCGCAGAACACGGTGTTCAGAGCGTACGGCTGGAGCGGCATGATCGAGATCGAGTCCGTGCTCGACGGAGACGTCACCAACGCGGGAGTCGACCGCTACCGCGCCCTGGCCGGGCGGCATCTCGTCGAGCACCGGGCCGGAGTGGAGGCGGAGGGCACCGCCTGGCTGTCCTGCACCACGACCACCTCCCGGGTAAAGATCGGGCTCGCGGTCCGGACATCGGCACGTCCTGTGGCACCGGTAGGCCGGGCATGCACAGCCACCACCGCCACACAGACACTCATCCTGCCGATCAAGCGGGCTGCCCCGGTCGTCGTCGTGAAGACCGCCGCCCTGTGCACCTCGCTCGACCGCCCCTCGGCCGATCCGCTGCGGCGGAGCATCGACTGCGCCACACACGCCCCGGACTTCCCCTCCCTGCTGGCCTCCCACCGCGCATCCTGGCAACGCCTCTGGAGCGAAGGAGAGTTGAAGGTTCCCGGCGAGACCGGCAAGGTTCTGCGGCTGCACGCCTTTCACGTGCTGCAGACCCTCTCGCCGCACACCGCGGGGCTCGACGCCGGCGTCCCCGCCCGGGGCCTTCACGGCGAGGCGTACCGGGGCCACGTCTTCTGGGACGAGCTGTTCGTCCTGCCCTACCTCGCCCTCCACCTCCCCGAGACCGCTCGCGCCCTGTTGATGTACCGGCACCGGCGGCTCCCCGCGGCCCTGGAGGCCGCCCGCCGGGCTGGGGCGAAGGGAGCCATGTTTCCTTGGCAGAGTGGTAGTTCCGGCAGAGAGGAGACGCAGCGGCTGCACCTCAATCCGCGCTCCGGCCGCTGGCTGCCTGACCACTCGCACCTGCAGCACCATGTGGGGTCGGCCATCGCCTGGAACGTGTGGCGGTACGGTCAGGCCACCGGTGACGCCGGATTCATGCACGGCCCGGGCGCCGAACTCCTGCTGCACGCAGCCCACTTCTGGGCCGGAGCAGCGACATGGGACACCGGCCTCGGCCGCTACCGGATCCGTGGCGTCGTCGGCCCGGACGAGTATCACGATGCCTACCCGGACGCCGCCGCTCCCGGTATCGACGACAACGCTTACACCAACGTCACTGCCGCGTGGGTACTCGCCCGCGCACTCGACCTGTATGGGGAACTTCCGGCAGCCCGACGCGCCGAGCTCCTCACGCAACTGGGCATCGGCCCCGACGACCTCACCGCGTGGGAGGACGTCTCGCACCGCCTGTACGTGCCGTTCCACCACGACGTGATCAGCCAGTTCCACGGGTATGGAGATCTCGCCGAGCTCGACTGGGATGGCTACCGCGCCCGCTACCACGACATCCGCCGCCTGGACCGCATCCTGGAAGCCGAAGGCGACACGCCCAACCGCTACCAGGCGTCCAAGCAGGCCGACACCCTCATGCTCGGCTACCTCTTTCGCCCCACGGAGCTCGAGCAATTGTTCCTTCGGCTCGGACATCGCCTCGACGACGGCCTCTGGCGCAGGACGGTGGATTACTACCTGCGGCGCACCTGCCACGGGTCGACGCTCAGCAGCCTCGTCCACGGCTGGGTCCTCGCCCGGGAGCAGGGCCCGGACGCGTGGCGCTACTGCCAGGAAGCCCTGCTCAGTGACATCACCGACGTCCAGGGTGGCACCACCGGCGAAGGGATCCATCTCGGTGCCATGGGCGGCACCCTCGACCTCGTCGAGCGCGGCATCGTCGGACTCGAGCCCCACGACGACGGCCTGCACATCGACCCGGTGCCCCTCTCCGAAGTGCCCCGGTCCTCGTTCTCGATTTCCTACCTGGGGCACCGGGACATCCGTATCCGGTTCCGGCCCGGACGGTTCGGCATCAGCGTGCCCACCTCGCCCCTGGGCCCGGTGCCCTTGATTCTGCCCGGCGATCGGCAGGAACGTATTGCCGCAGGCCAGGAACGATGGTTCCGGCTGCCCAAGAGCTGACACGGCAACCACCGCATGCTCGCGTGGCGGTGCGTTCGCGATGCGCACACTGTGGATGTATCAGCCGTTGGAAGGGTGAACGGGATGGACAGGCAGCATGAGGCTCCGCGGATCGTGGTGGGCGTCGACGGATCGCCCTCGTCCCAGGCCGCACTGCGCTGGGCGGTCCGGTACGCAGGGTTGGTGAACGGGCGAGTAGAAGCGGTCGCGGCGTGGGACCTGCCCGGTGCCGCTTCGTGGTCGGCTCCCGCGGTGGACACCGACTTCGACGAGGAGGAGGCCGAGCGGCGTCTGGTCGAGGAGGTCCACACGGTTCTCGGTGAGGACGGCGCCGCCTCCGTGCATCAGCGTCTGGTGCGCGGCAATCCGGTCGATGTCCTGGTGGGTGCGGCAGAGGGTGCGGACATGCTGGTCGTGGGCAGCCGCGGTCGCGGCAGCTTCAGCCGAGCCATGCTCGGTTCGGTGAGTCAGCAGGCGGCGCTCCATGCGCCGTGTCCGATCACCATCGTCCGGGCGGACATCCCGGTCGAGTGATCCCGCCGCGGGCATGCCCGGCGCACGGGCAGTGGGCCACGGCTCCAGGCAGCAGCGTGACCTCCTGAGCCCAGCGCGCACATCGTCGGCCGTGACGACGCGTGGTGGCCTGCTCCTGTGTACGCAGGTGCGGCGAGACTGACTTCCGTGACACCTGGGGCGAGTGCCGGCTACGACGCCAGCCCCTGGGATCTTTGGCCTGCTCCTGCGAGCGCCGACTCGGCAGCGGGGCCCGGGGCCGATCGGCCCCGGGCCGAAGCGGCCCACTCGGCCCAGTGTGAGTGACCCCGTCGGCATTCGGCCCCCGTGGCCTACCGCGTGACCGTGGAACCCGGAGCCATTCCGGCGCCGCCTTCCGAAGTGGGTGACCACGATGCAGCGCATTCGGATCCAGACCCGGCCCACGCAGCCCCACAAGCCCGCCCCGCTGGATCTGCGCACGCCGTCCGGCCGCCCCTTGCCGTACTGATCCCTGCCGACATGCAGCCACCGGAGGACGTCATGGGACACACGCGACGCGTCGTACCGTTCACCGAGCTCGGCCGAAGCGACATCGGCCGGGTCGGCGGCAAGAACGCCTCCCTCGGAGAGCTGACCGGACGGCTGACCGCGGCCGGCCTGCGTCTGCCGCCCGGCTTCGCCACCACCGCCGACGCCTACGAGGAACTGCTCGACGGACGCGGAAGTCCTCGCCCACGTCTTCGACGAGAACGACCCGGCCGTAACCCGCCTCATCGAGATCCTCCTCGCACGGGTCCAGGCCCTGGGTAGTCCGGTGGGCCCGTGCGGACAGCGGCCCAGCGACGACCCGGTCTACGCCGCCTTCCTCGTCCGCGCCGGAATCGACTCGATCTCCGTCGCCCCCGGCAGCTTCGCCGCCGTCAAGCAGCACGTCGCCTCCGCTGAAGCGGAGCGCTACGGGGAGGACCGAATGGCCCCGGTAGGGATCCGTCCGGCCCAAGCGGAGCAGCTACCGGCCGCGTGACAGTGGCATCAGACCCGCACCAAGGAATCAAGGAGCACCCGCCATGAGCACCAAGCGCGTCCTGGTCGCCTACGGCACCAAGCACGGCGCCACCGCAGGCATCGCCGAACAGATCGGCAAGACCCTCCGCGAGGACGGTCTCGACGCCGTCGTGCTGCCCGCCGACGACGTCCACGACGTCCGCGCCTACGACGCCGTCGTCCTCGGCGGCTCCCTCTACGCCGGCCACTGGAGCAGCAAGGCCAAGCACTGCGCAGAACGCAACGCCGAATCCCTTCGGCACCGCCCGGTCTGGATGTTCAGCAGCGGCCCCCTTGACCGCTCGGCCGAGGAGCACGACATCCCCCCGGTCTCCGCCGTCGCCCGGGAGATGCAGCTGGTCGGCGCGCGCGAGCACATGACCTTCGGCGGCAGCATCACGGCCCACACCCCGGGATTCCTCGCCAAGGCACTGACCCGCCAGGGCAAGGGCGGCGATTTCCGCAACCCCGAACGGATCCAGAAGTGGGCCCACCACATCAGCGCCGAGCTCGTCGCCGCCTGAAGGGACGGCCCGGCTCGGCACGCACCAGCACGGAGGCGTGCCATGCGACAGCGGACGCAAGGGACGGGGGGCAACCCGCTCAGGCGGGATGCCGACCGCGCCCGGACCCGAATGCATGCCGCCTTCGCGCTGACCTGCCTCCTGGCCGTCATCGCCGGTGTCGCCCTCGGACGAGCCGCTTGGACGGACGGCAACCGCGCTGCCGAGGACATCGCGCGCCACCGGCACACCGTGACGGCCACCACGGTCAGCGAGGCCACCTACCGAGCCGGAGACCAGCCGAGCAGCCGGCCTGTCACCGTGGCGACCGCCACGTGGCGCTACCCCTCTCAGCGCCCGCACACGGCGACCATTCCCGTTCCGGCAGGAACCCGGAACGGTGACACGGTCCGGGTGTGGGTCGACGGGAACGGCAGTGCGGCCACCGCGCCCCCCGGCCAGGCCGACATCGCTCTGAGGGCGGTCGGAGTCGGCGCCGGAGCGCTGGCCGGGATCGTGCTGGCAGGCAGCGCCCTCGTTGTGGTGCGCCTGCGAATCGTAGATGCGCGCAGCACACGGGCCTGGGAATCCGAGTGGGCGAGTATCGAGCCCCTCTGGTCCGGCCGCCTTCGCCCCGGTCAGGGAGCCGGCGATGACTGACACCGGCGCCGGCCCGGACCTCACGCCGGACACCGCGCCGGATCCCCTGGAACCCCTTCCCCTGCTCCGTCGCGAGCTGCACACCGGCCCTCTGGGCCTGTCGAGCCGGGAGGCGGCACGCCGGCTGGCCGTCTACGGCCCGAACGAGGTCCGCCGCACCGCCCGGACAAGTGTCCTGAGGGAACTGCTGCGGCAACTGATTCACCCGCTGGCTCTGCTGCTGTGGGCTGCGGCGGCCCTCGCCTTCACCGCATCCATACCGGTGCTCGGCTGGGCGATCGTCGCGGTCATCCTCGTCAACGCCGGATTCGCCCTCGTTCAGGAACAGCAGGCCGAGAAGGCCGTCGAAACCCTGGCCCGATTCCTTCCCGCACAGGCCCAGGTGATCCGCGACGGACAGGTACAGCGCGTCCCGGCGCGGGAGCTGGTTCCCGGCGACCTCATCGCCCTCGATGAGGGCGACCGGGTACCCGCCGACGCCCGCCTGACCGAGGGAGGAATCGAGGCCGACCTTTCCATGCTGACGGGCGAGTCCACCCCCGTCGAGCGTCTTGCCGGCCCGGGGCTGGAAGGCCTTTCCCTGCTGCAGGAGCCCAACCTCGTCTTCAGCGGCACCACCGCTACCGAGGGGCAGGCGCAGGCGATCGTCTTCGCCACCGGAGACCACACCGAACTCGGCCGGATCGCCGCCCTCAGCCAGCGCACCCGCCGCGAACCGAGTCCACTGGAGACGCAGGTCAAGAAGGTCGCTTGGCTGATCGCAGCGGTCGCGGTCGGCATGGGCGCCGTCTTCCTCGTGACTGGAGTGGCGGTTGGCCTGCCGCTGACCGACTCGCTCATGTTCGCCATCGGCCTGCTCGTCGCGAACGTGCCCGAAGGACTGCTGCCCACCATTACCCTCGCTCTCGCCGTGGGCGTCCGCGTCCTCGCCCGGCAGGGCGCGGTGGTCAAGCGGCTGAGCGCGGTGGAGACCCTCGGCTCCACCAACGTCATCTGCACCGACAAGACCGGCACCCTCACCCGCAACCGGATGAGCCTGCACGCCACGTGGACTCCGCCCCACCCGGGGGCGAGCGGTTCGGAGGGCGCCGAACTGGTCCGTGCTGCCGCCCAGTGCACGACCGTCACCCGCGAGAGGGACGGCCGGCTGCACGGCGACCCGACCGAGATCGCGCTGGTGGAAGGAGCCGCACAACATGCTGCGCCGCTCGACCCGGCCGACCGGGACGCCCGCCGCCGAGCCTGCTTCCGCTTCGACCCGCGCCTGCGTCGCATGTCTGTGGTCCAAGACGGGGAACCCGGCAGCCTCCGCGTGATCGTCAAGGGCGCCCCCGAGGCCGTCCTGGCGCTACTGGCCGCAGGAGAGCCGACCGAGGAGGCCCAGGATGCCGCCGACACCCTGGCCGGGGACGGTATGCGCGTGCTGGCCGTCGCGGTACGTGAACTGCCGTCCGACACGGCGGCTGCAATTTTGCAGCGGCAGGTCGTGGAGCGGGACCTTCACCTGCTCGGGCTGGTCGGCCTGTACGATCCGCCGCGCCCCGAGGTCGCCGCCGCGGTCCGGCGCTGCCACCAGGCGGGTCTCACCGTCCACATCGTCACCGGCGACAACGGTGCCACCGCCGCCGCCGTGGCCCGCGCCGTCGGCATCGGTACACCGAATCTCCAGGTCATCGCCCAGTCCGAGGCGATCGACGACCATGAGCTGGACCACCTCCTCCGCCAGGGCGGCACGGAGATCGTCTTCGCCCGCTCCTCGCCCGAGACCAAGCTGAAAGTGGCCGATGCCCTCCGGGCGCACGGCCAGATCGTGGCCATGACCGGCGACGGGGTGAACGACGCCCCGGCCCTGCACCGTGCCCACATCGGCGTGGCCATGGGCCTCTCGGGCACCGATGTCGCCCGCGAGGCGTCGACCATGGTCCTGACCGACGACAACTTCGCCACCATCGTCACGGCCATCGAGTCCGGCCGTCGTGTCTACGACAACGTCCGGAAGTTCATCGTCTACATCTTCGCCCACCTCACCCCCGAGGTCGTGCCCTTCCTGGTGTTCGCCCTGTCCGCCGGGGCCGTGCCGCTGCCGCTGACCGTCCTGCAGATCCTCGCCATCGACCTGGGCACCGAGACCCTTCCGGCCCTTGCCCTCGGCCGTGAGCGCGCCGAGCCGGGGGTCATGTCCCGACCACCCCGCCCCAGTTCCCAAAGCGTGATCAACAAGGACATGCTCGTGCGCAGCTGGGGCTGGCTCGGCACCGTCTCCGCCGTCCTCGTCATGACCGCCTTCTTCTACGTCCTGTGGCGCGCAGGCTGGCACCCCGGCGACCCCACCGGACCCGGAACCCCCCTGCACCACGCCTATCTCACCGCGACCACCGCCACCTTCGCGGGCATCGTCACCTGCCAGGTCGGCACGGCCATCGCCGCCCGAACCGACCACGCGGCCCTGCGCGACATCGGCTTCTTCAGCAACCCGCTACTGCTGGCCGGCATCGCCTTCGAACTCGTCTTCACCGCAGCGCTCGTGTACGCGCCGCCACTCCAGAACCTCTTCGGCACGGCCGCCCTCCCGCTGGACGTCGTCCTCCTCATCGCGGTCTTTCCACCGCTGGTCTGGGGAAGCGACGAGATCCGACGCTGGGCCCGACGCCGACACCACCGCTTCTGACCCACTGGAGGAACGCCATGTCGCGCACGACCGAATGGAAAACCCACGTTTACCTCTTCGAGGAAGAGCACGCGACGAAGGTCCGCGTCGAACTCGACACCGGAACCACCCGCCTCACGGGCCACGGCACTGCGCGCTGCAACCCCACGGACAAGGACGTGCCTGAGATCGGCGACGAACTCGCGGCCGCCCGAGCACTGGAGAATCTGGCGGAACAGCTCAAGCGCACCGCCTACGGAGACATGGCAGCAGCGGGCGCCGCACCGCAGCACGCTCCCCTCACGGCCTACGACCTTGGGTGAGAGGGCGGCTCTGCGGCAGTGGGCTCAGACTGGACCCATGGGTGACGGGCCGGCGATCGAGCTGACCGGGCTGACCAAGCGGTACGGGCCGGTCATGGGAGTCGACCGCCTGAGCCTCACTGTGGAACCAGGTGAGGTGTTCGGCTTCCTCGGGCCGAACGGCGCGGGAAAGACGACCACGCTGCGGTGCCTGACCGGGCTGCTCCGGCCGAGCGAGGGACGCGTGAGAGTACTCGGTCTGGACCCCATCGCAGATCACCGCCGGGTGGCTCCACAGCTGGGGTACCTGCCGGGTGAACTGCGCCTGTACCCGGAACTCTCCGGGGCGGAAACGCTCGATCTGCTGTCCGCGCTCCAGGGAGCACCTGTGCCCCGCCGCGGTGAGCTGTGCGACCGGCTGGGGCTGACGCGCGCGGTCCTCGCCCGCCCCGTCGGGGGCTACTCGCGGGGCATGAAACAGAAGCTCGGGCTGGTGCAGGCGATGCAGCACGATCCGCACCTGGTGGTGCTCGACGAACCGACCGAGGGACTCGACCCGTTGGTCCAGGAGACGTTCTTCGCACTGCTGGGCGAGGCGGCTGCCAACGGACGCACCGTGCTGCTCTCCAGCCACATCCTGCCGGAGGTGCAGCGCACGTGCGAGCGGGTGGCGATCATCCGGGACGGACGACTGGTCACGGTCCAGAGCGTCGCCGGCCTGCGCGAGGCCCGTGCCCGACGCATCAGGCTGTCCTTCGCGGACGGGCAGGGAGCACGGCCACTGGGCGACGCAGAGCGTTGGGCCCCGCGCTGGCACGGGGACCGGGTGGAACTGCTCGTACCCCCGAGCGAGGTGGTCGGCGCCCTGCGCACACTGCTCGGCCTGCCGGTGGCCGACGTCACGGTGGAGGAAGCCGGGCTGGACGAGGCCTTCATCGACCTGTATCGCAACGGCGCCGTGCGGGAGAAGCCGTGAAACGGCAGTGGCCGCTGTTGTGGCTCGCCCTGTACCGGCGGCGCCGGATGCTGGTCGCCCTGATCGTCGGGATGGCCGTCTTCGAGGCGCTCATCGTCGTGGTCGCCAACGCGATCCCGCCTGGTCAGCTCTTCTCGGGGGGCGGGAAGGGGCCGCCTTCGGCCTACCGGGCCTTCAGCGGGTCCAGCGGCGACGTGTCGATCGCCAGCTACCCCGGGCTGCTGGGCGCCGGCCTCACTCACCCGTTCTGGATCGCCATGCAGCTCACCGCGATCGGTTCGCTCGCCGCGGCCGCGGTGGCAGCGGACGTGGAATCCGGGACCGTGGAGCTCGTCATGGTGCGTCCCGTCAGCCGCACCCGGCTGCTGACCGAACGGACGGCCGCACTCGTGCTCGCGGCCGTAGCCCTGAACTTGGCAGCGACCGTCACGGTCGCGGTGGGGGTGGAGCTGTCGCCGGACATCCACCGGGCGGTGCCGATCGGCGGAGTGTTCGCCGCCGGGGTCATGGGCCTCGGCTTCGCCCTGTGCCTGATCGGGCCGGCGATGGCCGTATCGGCGGCGGGACGACGGCGGGCCCAGGTGGTCGGCGCGACCATCGCGATCGGAGCCGTGGGATTCGCCGTCAACTTCATCGCTCTGGCATGGGCCCCGGCAGCCCCGCTGAGGTTCCTGAGCCCGTTCCACTACTACGCCCCGGGCGACGCCTTGGCCAAAGGCGCCGTTCTCTGGCCCCAGCTCGGGATCCTTGTCGGAGCGGGAGTGCTGGGCATCCTGCTGGCTCACCTCCTGCTCCAACGCCGAGACCTCGCGCCGTGAGCGCAGCTGCGGTCGAGAGGCCGGAGCAGCGGCCGACCCCGTGCCCGAGTCCGCGGTGGCCTCAATACGGCCAGGACCAGTCCGCGACCTCCGGGAGGTCGGTGCCGTGCTCGCGGATCCAGTCGTGGTGGCGGATGCGCTGGTCGGCCATGGCCTGACGCAGCCCCTCGGCCCGGCCGGCCAGGCCCGGGACGCGGTCGATGACGTCCATCACGAGCCGGTACCGGTCCATGTCGTTGCGCACGACCATGTCGAAGGGGGTGGTCGTCGTTCCGGACTCCTTGTACCCCCGCACGTGCAGATTCGGGTGGCCGGTGCGGCGGTAGGCCAGCCGGTGGATGAGCCACGGGTAGCCGTGGTAAGCGAAGATCACCGGCTTGTCGGTGGTGAAGAGCGCGTCGTACTCGGCGTCCGTCATGCCGTGGGGGTGTTCCTCGTGGGGCATGAGCCGGGCGATGTCGACGACGTTGACGACCCGCACGGCCAGCGAGGGGAGGTGCTCGCGGAGCAGAGCCGCAGCGGCCAGCACCTCCATGGTGGGCACGTCACCGGCGCAGGCGAGTACGACGTCCGGTTCGCGGGAGCCGTGGTCGGTTCCCGCCCACTCCCAGACGCCGGCACCGCGCGTCACGTGGGTGCGGGCCTCGTCGATAGGCAGCCAGTCGAAGCAGGGCTGTTTGCCGGCGACGATCACGTTGACCTGATCGCGGCTGCGCAGGGCGTGATCTGCCACGGCGAGGAGGGTGTTGGCGTCCGGCGGCAGGTAGACCCGTACGACCTCGGGGCTCTTGTTGAGGACGTGGTCGACGAAGCCGGGGTCCTGGTGCGAGAAGCCGTTGTTGTCCTGGCGCCAGACGTGCGAGGTGAGGAGATAGTTGAGGGAGGCGATCGGCGCCCGCCAGGACAGTTCGCGCGAGGTCTTCAGCCACTTGATGTGCTGGCCGACCATGGAGTCGACGATGTGCGCGAAGGCTTCGTAGGTGGAGAAGAGGCCGTGGCGGCCGGTGAGGAGGTATCCCTCCAGCCAGCCCTGGCAGACATGTTCCGACAGGATCTCCATGACGCGGCCACCGCGGGACAGGTTGCGGTCCGTCGCCTCCGTCATGCCCTGCCAGGCCTTGCCGGTGGCGTCGTACAGGTCGTCCAGCCGGTTCGAGGCGGTCTCGTCCGGTCCGACGACCCTGAAGTCCCGCCGCGCGGCGGTGTCGCGCATGATCTGGGTTAGGAAGCGCCCGAGGACGCGGGTAGGTTCGTGGAGGCTGCTGCCTCGCTTTTCGACAGGGACGGCGTAAGTGTCGAGAGCGGGCAGCGGGAGGGGCCGCAGCAGCCGGCCGCCGTTCGCGTACGGGACGGCGCCCAGGCGGTGATCGCCCTGCGGGAGACAGGCGAGGACCTGCTCGGTGGGGCGCCCGTCGGCGTCGAAGAGCTCCTGCGGCCGGTACGAGCGCAGCCAGTCCTCCAGCTGCTTCAGGTGCGCCGGGTTCTCGCGTACCCCGGCCAGTGGGACCTGGTGAGCCCGCCACGTGCCCTCTACCGGGTCGCCGTCGACGGTCGCGGGGCCGGTCCAGCCCTTGGGGGTGCGCAGCACGATCATCGGCCAGCGTGCGCGCTCGCGCTGCGTGCCGGTACCCGCTGTCCGGGCTTCCTGCTGAATGAGCGCGATGCGGTCCACGGCGTGGTCCACGGCGCGGGCCATGGCGTGATGGACCTGGGCGGGGTCGCTGCCGGTCACGTACAGCGGGTCGTGCCCGTAACCGCGCAGCAGCGCGTCGAGCTCGTCCTCGGGGATCCGGGCCAGCACCGTCGGATTGGCGATCTTGTAGCCGTTCAGGTGCAAGATCGGCAGGACCGCGCCGTCGTGGACCGGGTCGAGGAACTTGTTCGAGTGCCAGGACGCCGCCAGTGGCCCCGTCTCGGCCTCGCCGTCCCCGATGACGCAGGCGACCAGCAGGCCGGGGTGGTCGAGGGCGGCTCCGTAGGCGTGGGCGAGGGCGTATCCGAGCTCGCCGCCCTCGTGGATGGAGCCGGGCGTCTCGGGGGCCACGTGGCTCGGCACGCCGCCGGGGAAGGAGAACTGCCGGAACAGTTTGGCCATGCCGGCCACGTCCCGCGTGATGTCCGGGTAGGTCTCGGTGTACGTGCCTTCCAGCCAGGAGTTGGCAAGGACGGCAGGGCCGCCGTGGCCCGGACCCCAGACGCACAGTGCGTCCAGCGACCGGCCCTTGATCACGCGGTTGAGGTGGGTGTGGACGAGGTTCAGGCCGGGAGAGGTGCCCCAGTGGCCGAGCAGTCGCGGCTTGATGTGCTCGGGCCTCAGCGGCTCGGTGAGCAGGGGGTTGTCCATGAGGTAGATCTGGCCGACTGCCAAGTAGTTGGCGGCGCGCCAGTGCGCGTCGAGCTCCGAAATGGGGTACGAGGTCATGCCCGCTCCTGAGTGCGACGGTCCGGGACGTTCGTCGACTGAGCCGATGCCTCCACACTGCCTTCCCCGGGTCGGCGCCGCGAGGGGAGGACCGGCCCTGGGGGAGGGACTGTTGGCCCCTGTGTGCCACGGCGTTCAGCCGGGAGGGTGAGGTCAGCGGCGCCGGTCCCCCCGGCCGGCGCCGCTTCCCTGACGACCGACCTCGATGCCCCGGCATCGGTACGGAGGACAGACTCGTGAAGCGCACCCTGGTTGTCGGAGTGGACGGATCCCCTCAGAGCCGGGCCGCGGCGGACTGGGCCGCACGGGAAGCCGTACGGCGTGACCTGCCCCTGCACGTGGTCCACGCCTGGCTGTGGCAGCCGCTCGCAGCCCCGGTCGTCCAGGACCGGGGCACCGAAGCCCGGCGCGCCGACGACGTCCTGAAGGAGGTGGAGGGCGAGCTCACCCGCCGGTACCCGGGGCTGGCCCTCACCGCGGAGGTGCTCTCCGACGCGCCCGTGCCGGCCCTGCTGCACGCCGCCAAGGGCGCTGAGATCCTGGTCGTCGGCTCGCGCGGGTACGGAGCCCTGGTCGGTTTCCTGCTTGGCTCATACGGTCGGCAGGTGATCGCCGCCGCCGAGTGCCCCGTGGTCTCCGTGCGCTCCGCGCACGGCAGGCCGGTGGCCGTGCCGGAAGAGGGCGAGGTCGTCGTCGGACAGCAGGGCGGCGTGGAGGAGTCCGCCGAGGTGCTGCGCGTCGCCTTCGAGGCGGCCGCGGTACGCAGGGTGCCGCTCCGTGCGGTCCGTGCCTGGAGCCTGCCGCCGGTCTACGGCTACAGTCCCGGGTCGATGTGGATCGCCGACCAGTTCGGTGGCCTGGAGCCGTACGAGAAGGCCGCGCTGGAGCAGGCGCTGGAGCCGTGGCGGCTGAAGTACCCGGAGGTCGAAGTCATCGCGCACGTGGAGCTGGGCAGCGGTGGCCAGGTGCTGCTCAGCGCCGCGTCGGACGCGCAGCTGCTCGTCGTGGGCCGCCGGGTCCGCGAGTCGGCGGTGGGGGCGCACATCGGGTCCGTGGCCCATGCGGTCCTGCACCACGCGGTCTGTCCTGTCGCGGTGGTCCCGCACGCCTGATCCGGCCCGGGCCAGGGCGGAGGGCCGGCACGCGGAGGTACAGCGTGCCAGCCCGCCGGCTATTCCGTGGTCGGGACGGGGCGCTGGCTCGGCGGGATCAGAGTATGACTGGCGATCACGGCGGCTTGGACGCGGCGCTCCACACCCAGCTTCGTGAACAGGCGCGAGATGATGTTCTTGACGGTCTTCTCCGCGAGGTACATCCGTTTGCCGATCTCCCGGTTGGTGAGCCCCTCGCTGACCAGGACGAGGACCTCCTTCTCCCGGTCGGTGAAGCCGGGCAGACCCGGGACCTGCTCCTCCTTGGGCACGTCACCGCGCATGCGGGCCATCAGCCGGGTCGTGGCTCCGGGATCGAGCATGGACTGGCCGGCCGCGACCGTGCGGACGGCGGAGACCAGGTCGGTTCCGGTGATCTGCTTCAGCACGTAACCGGAGGCGCCCGCCATCACGGCGTCCAGCAGGGCCTCCTCGTCGTCGAACGAGGTGAGCATCAGGCAGGCCAGGTCGGGCATCCGCGAGCGCAGCTCACGGCACACGCTCACGCCGTCACCGTCCTGGAGCCGTACGTCGAGGACCGCCACCTGGGGACGCAGCGCGGGGATGCGGATCAGGGCCTGTTCCGCCGTGCCCGCCTCACCGACCACGTTCAGGTCGGGCTCCGCATCCAGCAGGTCGTGCACCCCTCGGCGTACGACCTCGTGGTCGTCGAGGAGGAAGACCGTGATCGGCGTCCTGGTGGGGGAAGGGCCACCGCTGTCGGTCATGACACAACTCCTTCGCCTGGGTTCGTCCTGAGAAGACGAACTCCCGCATCCTGCCTGCCGAAGGGGCCGAACGGACAGGGCCGATCGGCCCTCATCCGGCCCTTACCCGCGCGACGGGGCACCCGGGGAACAGGGACCTTCGGCCCTGCGCGGGGGGCATGTGGACCTTCCCGGGGCCGGACCGCGTGCGGTGAGCTGGTGCCGCACGGGGAGAGGGGCGGCTCAACCGCAGAGCCGCACGCAGCATGGAGGTTCCATGAC
This sequence comes from Streptomyces sp. NBC_00513, assembly GCF_041431415.1. Classification (GTDB taxonomy): domain Bacteria; phylum Actinomycetota; class Actinomycetes; order Streptomycetales; family Streptomycetaceae; genus Streptomyces. Next base: position 1,238,407 of record NZ_CP107845.1, on the reverse strand, counting down.
GACTACCTTGATCGATCTGAAGACCGCGGTGAGGAGCGACGGCGACGTGCGCGTCACCTTGGCAGGAGAACTCGACTTCCACACGGCGCGGCAGGTAGAACCCCGACTCACCGCCCTCGCCGCGAACGGTCACCGCAACCTCCTCCTCGACCTGTCCGGGATCTCCTTCTGCGACAGCGCGGGCATCGACCTCTTCCTGCGCGTGCACCACCGCTGCCACTCGACCGGAACCCGGCTCCGGCTGTACGGCGTGCCGCCTCTGATGGCCAAGTCGATGCGGGTGCTCGGCGCCGACCGCGAGCTGCGGCTCGTGGTGGCTTGACCAGGGCGGTGTCCGAAACCGGGGCCCGGTTCGGGACCGTTGGGCCCTGGTTCTCGTGGTCATCGAGAGAGGCTGGTAACTCGGAAGCCGCAAGAACCGATCGATACCGGGTGAAGGTGCGCAGCATGGACCAGGCCGGCGGCATACGGCGCCCGACGGTCAGGATGGCGACATGACGGCCACCCGGCGCATGCGCGAGCTCGACAGGGCCGAGGCGCTCAGGCTCGTGGCGACGGTGTCCCTGGGGCGCATCGTCTTCACGCAGCACGCGCTGCCCGCCGTCCGTCCGGTCAACCACCTCGTCGAGGGCGAGGACATCATCGTCCGGACCACGACGACGGGGCACTCGCCTCCCTCGTAGCCGATGTCCCCGGCGTGGTGGTGGCCTACGAAGCGGACGTCATCGATCCCGTCACCCACCTCGGCTGGAGCGTCGTCGTCACCGGATACGCGTGCCCGGTGACCGACGCCGATGAGGCGGCCCGGTTCGCTTCCCTGCTGCGTCCCTGGGTGGGACACCCCATGAAACGAGCCCTGCGGATCCACCCCGACCTCGTCACCGGATTCCGGCTGGAAGCGGAGCGGACGCTGCCGGAGCCGGCTGGCCTGGGGTGATCGCGTCGGGGCCGGTCAGCTCCCGGTGGGGAGCGGCGCCCGCCAGACGAGCCGACTGCCCCCCTCGTCGGCGGTGTCCACGGTGAAGGACCCGCCCAGGCTCCGCGCCCGGTCGTCGAGGTTGAGCAGACCGCTCCTGCGGCCCTGGGCCGGGATACCCCTGCCGTTGTCGGAGACCGTCAGCACGATCTCGCCCGGTTCCGCCTTGAGGGCCACGGCGACCCTGGTCGCCGCCGCGTGGCGCGCGGCGTTGCTCAGGAGCTCGCCCAGCGCCGCCATGACGTGGTCGGCCACCTCGGACGGGACGTCCGTGTCGAGCAGGCCCTCCATGCTCAGACGCGGCGGATGGCCGAGGGTGGTGGCCGCGTCGCCGACCGCCCGGGCAGCGCGGGCCCGCAGACCCGGTCCGCTCTCACGGTCCTTGGTGCGCAGACCGAAGATCGTCGATCGGATGATCTTGATTGTCTCGTCCAGGTCGTCGACCGCACGGCTGATGCGCTCGGCGGCCCCCTCGTGCTCGACGAGCCGTGCGGCGCTCTGGAGGGTCATTCCCGTGGCGAAGAGCCGCTGGATGGCCAGGTCGTGCAGGTCTCTCGCGATCCGGTCGCGCTCCTCCAACAGTGCTATCTGCTCGGCGTCACGTCGCCGCTCCGCCAGCTCCAAGGCGATTGCTGCCTGACCCGCGAAGGCGACGAGCGGCTCCAACTCGTTCTCGCCGAAGACGGGCTCGCCGGCTGCGCGCGCGAGGAGGAGCACGCCCCTGCTCTCTCCTCCGGCGGTGCCCAGCGGGACCGCGACGGCAGGACCCAGCCCGCCCTGTGTCTGGGCATCGGCCGGATAGCGGTCGTCGTCCGAGGCGTGAACGACCGCCGCGGGTTGCCCTGTCCGGTGGGCGGTCCCCGAGAGGGATCCCGCGAAGGGGACGACGAGTCCCTGCCGGGCCTTGCTGTCCGCACCGGCCGCGAACTCCACGAACAACCCCTCGGCGCCGGGAACCGGCATGGAGATGTCCGAGATCCGGGCGCCCGTGATCTCCCGGGCCCGGAGGGCGATGAGCTCCAGCACCGCCGGACTGGAACTGCCCGACAGCAGGCTCTCGGTGATCTCCGCATTGGCCTTGAGCCACCGCTGCTGGCGCTGCGACCCCTCGTACAGCCGTGCGTTGTCGATCGCCACGCCCGCCGCCACCGAGAGGGTGGAGATCACCGTCTCGTCCTCGGTGTCGAAATCGGCCCCGCCCCGCTTGTCGGTCAGATAGAGGTTCCCGAAAACCTCGTCCCGCACCCGGATCGGTACGCCGAGAAACGTGCGCATCGGCGGGTGGTGCGGCGGAAAGCCGTACGACGAGGTGTGCGCGCCGAGATCGGTGAGGCGCAAGGGCTCCGGGTGGTGGATGACCTCCCCGAGCAGACCGTGACCGGCCGGCAGGGGACCGATTTCGGCGATGGCCTCCTCGTCGAGCCCCACGGTCAGGAACTGCGACAGGGTGCGGCCGTCGGGGCCGATGACCCCCAGCGCCCCGTAGTCGGCGTCCACGAGCAGGGCCGCTGCCTCCACGATCCGCCGTAGCACCTGGGCCAGGTCCAGCTCCCGGCCCACCGAGACGACGGCCTCCAGCAGGCTGTGCACCCGGTCGCGGGTGCCGCGTACGGCGTCGATACGCGCTTGGAGCTCGTCGAGCAGCTCGTCCAGCCGCAGCCGAGGCACTTGCGTCAACGGATCCCCCACACCCACGTGATTCCCCTTCGCTGCCCGCCCCGTGCGGAGCCAGCGTATCGACAGCCCGGCCTTGCGGGGCGGGGAGCGGGCACGATCGCGAGTGCGAGGCCCTGCTTCCGCAGCGCCTCGCGCAACGTGCGGGTTTCAAGAGGGCTCTTGCGAACGGCGACCTGCGGAAACGTGATCACTCCGCGGGCTCTCGCAGAACTCTCACGGATGGTCATTCGTGAGAACGGCGAGAGGGCGGCGTCGGTGCCCGCTCGGGGAGGCCGGGAATGCTCGCGGCCTCCCCGAGCGTGCGCACTTCGCTCAGGCTGTGGGCTTCGGGGTGATCTCAGCGATCAGGTCCTCGACGAGCCTCTTGATCTCGTCGCGGATCGGGCGGACGGCCTCCACGCCCTGGCCCGCAGGGTCTTCGAGCTTCCAGTCGAGGTAGCGCTTGCCCGGGAAGACGGGGCAGGTGTCGCCGCAGCCCATGGTGATGCACATGTCCGAGGCCCTGACCGCGTCGATCGTGAGGATCTTCGGCGTCTGGGCGGACATGTCGATGCCGACCTCGCGCATCGCCTCGATTGCAGCCGGGTTGACCGAGTCGACGGGGGCGGAACCGGCGGAGCGGACCTCGACACGGTCCCCGGCGAGGTGGGTCAGCCAGGCGGCGGCCATCTGCGAGCGGCCGGCGTTGTGGACGCAGACGAACAGAACGGAGGGCTTCTCGGACACGGGTCTCTTCTCCAGGCAGGCAAGCAGGCGGGCATCAGCCGACAATGACATCAGGACCCGGTGGTGTCAGTCACCACTGATGTGAAAGTATCAGTCCATGATGACGTCAGTCGACACTGACCTGATCCGGGTCCTCGCAGACCCCCTCAGGCTCCAGATCGTGACCCTGCTCGCCTGCGAGACGCTGTGCACCACGCACCTCGTGGAGGAGACCGGTGCCAAGCAGACCAACCTCTCCAACCATCTGAAGGTGCTCAGGGAGGCCGGGCTCGTGGACACCGAGCCGTGCGGCCGCTACGTCTACTACAAGCTGCGCTCGGACGTCATCGCCCAGCTCGCCGGCCAGTTCGCCGACCTGGCCGCCTCCGCGCGCACCGCTGCCGAGAACAAGAGGGCCTGTCCGTGACCCCCACCCAAGCTCCCGCGGCGACCGGAGACGCCTCGGTCGTCCGGAAGCTCTCGACCCTGGACCGCTTCCTCGCGGTCTGGATCCTGATCGCCATGGGCCTCGGGCTCGGGCTCGGGCGGCTGATCCCCGGCCTGAACGACGCGCTCGCCAAGGTGGAGATCGGCGGGATCTCCCTGCCGATCGCCGTCGGCCTGCTCGTCATGATGTACCCGGTGCTGGCGAAGGTCCGCTACGACAAGCTCGACGCTGTCACCGGCGACCGCAGGCTGATGATCTCCTCACTGGTCATCAACTGGATCCTCGGCCCCGCCCTCATGTTCGTCCTGGCCTGGATCTTCCTCGCGGACCTGCCCGAGTACCGGACCGGCCTGATCATCGTCGGCCTCGCCCGCTGCATCGCCATGGTCATCATCTGGAACGACCTCGCTTGCGGCGACCGAGAGGCCGCCGCCGTCCTGGTCGCCCTGAACTCGGTCTTCCAGGTCCTGGCCTTCGGCGTCCTGGGCTGGTTCTACCTCGACCTGCTGCCCGGTTGGCTCGGTCTCGGCGACGGCGAGCACCTCGACATCTCCATGTGGAAGATCGCCCTCAACGTGGTCATCTTCCTCGGCGTCCCGCTGCTGGCCGGGTTCCTGACCCGACGCATCGGCGAGAAGAGGCTGGGCCGCGAGACCTACGAGGCGAAGTTCCTGCCGCGGATCGGCCCCTTCGCCCTTTACGGGCTGCTCTTCACGATCGTCATCCTCTTCGCCCTCCAGGGCGCGACCATCACCTCCCAGCCGCTCGACGTCGCCCGGATCGCGCTCCCGCTACTCGTCTACTTCGCGGTGATGTGGTTCGGCACCTTTGCCCTCGGCAAGGCCATCGGTCTCAACTACGACCGCACCGCGACGCTCGCGTTCACCGCGGCGGGCAACAACTTCGAGCTGGCCATCGCGGTTGCCATCGCCACCTTCGGCGTCACCAGCGGGCAGGCCCTGTCCGGAGTCGTCGGCCCCCTCATCGAGGTACCCGTCCTGGTCGCGCTGGTGTACGTGTCGCTGGCTTGGCGCAGGAGATTCACGGAGCAGCGGCTCACCCCATGACGCATCGCACCGACGTGGTGGTGATCGGCGGCGGCCAGTCCGGGCTCGCCGCCGGCTACCACTTGCGCCGCCTGGGCGTCGAGCACGTCATCCTCGATGCGCAGGCAGGCGCAGGCAGGCGCAGGCAGGCGCAGGCAGGCGCAGGCGGGCGCAGGCGGGGCCTGGCAGCACACCTGGGAGTCCCTCCACCCGTCCGGCACGGCGTGGGGGTCTCGGCTGTCCACCGCGACGGCGCCTTCCTACGCGTCGAGACGGACTGTGGCGACTGGCAGGCCCGCGTGGTCGTCAGCGCGGCCGGCACCTGGATCCGGCCCTTCATGCCCGCCGTGCCCGGCCGCCGGGAGTTCACCGGCCGTCAGCCCCATACCGTGCAGTACCGCAGCCCGGCCGGCTTCGCCGGCCGGCGCGTGGTCGTGGTCGGTGGCGGCAACTCCGGCGCCCAGATCGCCGCCGACCTCGCCCGTACGGCCCAGCTGACCTGGGTCACCCAGCGCCCGCCCCGCTACCTCGCCGACGACATCGACGGCCGGGCCCTGTTCGACGCGGCCACCGCCCGCCGCCGAGCCCTCGACGAAGGCCGCAGCGACACCGGCGGCGTCGCCTCCCTCGGCGACATCGTCGCCGTACCCTCGGTCCGCGCCGCCCGCGACGCGGGATTGCTTCGCGCGAAGCCGATGTTCGCCCGCCTCGCCGCCGCCGGTGTCGAATGGGCCGATGGCACCAGGGGCGAGCCGGACGCCGTCACCTGGTGCACCGGCTTCCGCCCGGCGCTGGCCCCCTGCACTGCCCTGCGCCTGCGAGGCACCCGCGGCCACATCGCCACCGATAGCACCCGCGCCGTGGACGAGTCTCGCCTGCACCTGCTCGGATACGGCGGCCGGACCGGCCCCGCCTCCGCCACCCTCATCGGCGTGGGCCGCCCCGCCCGCGACGCCGCTCACGACATCGCTTCGCTGCTGCGCTGACCTGCTTCCCCACTACGCGGAAACCGTGGCGCCATCCACCCAACGTGCCAGGACGCTGAAAGCGGCGAGCTGTTCGAGAGCTTCGTGCTCCGGCAACTCCGGGAGGCCGTCCTCATGACTGTTGGGATTGCGAATGCCTGCGTAGCAGCCCTCGGCAAAGGCCATTGCGCCTCGATGGACGCTGCGGAAGGTGTCGCCGCCGTCGTCCGCCATAAGCCGCAGGCGGGGCTGTCCGGGCTTCGGGGCGTCCTTGGAGAAGACGCTTTGAAACAGAGAGGCTTCGCTGACGTCGCGCCGGCCGACCCTGTTCTGGGTTTCGGCATTCACCTTCCGCGCGGCAGCAGTGACAGCCTCACGAAAGTGCCCGCTCTGCCATAGGGCTTTCGCGCCGTCCCAGACCCACGGGTGCATCGCTGAGGCGCTGATCTGGGGCGCGTTGTCACCCAGGCGCTCGCGAACCTCTGCTTCACGCACGAGCGCAACGTCGGCTCGCTGGGCCGCCTCACGATGTTGCAGCCACCGGTTGCTCTTGTGCGAGGGCACGTTGGAGCGCCATGCCGGCAGAACCCGGTCGAGTATCTGCTCCACGATCTGGGCACTCGCGATGATTTCCTGCTGCGTGCCCCGGTTCCTCAAGCGGCTGGAGACCATCGCCCCGGGCTCATTGGCCGGAACATAGGTTTCCGACAGACGGAGGAACTCAGCGAGTTCGGTGCGCGCCCACGCGATGTCGATAGCCATCCACGCATCATCGCCCCCGCCGCCGACACCCGGGCGCGAACGCTCGATACACAGTCAGCCGACCCCTGGGCTGCGGCGCTCCAGCAGGACCACGTCCCGCCAGGCGCCGTGATGGCGGCTGATGCGCTCGCGCGTGCCGATGGCCCGGAATCCGGCCCGCGCGTGGACGGCGAGGCTGGCGGCGTTCTCGGGGAAGATCCCGGACTGGATCGTCCAGATCCCCGCGGCCTCGGTCGACTCCACCAGCGCCGCCAGGAGCTGCCCGGCGACACCGCAGCCCCGGGCGCCGGGGTGGACGTAGACGGAGTGCTCGACAACGCCCGCGTACGCGCAACGGTCGGAGACCCGGGTGGCGGCAACCCACCCGAGCACCTTGCCGTCGGTGTCGAGCGCGGCGAAGCGGTGCTCGGGTAGCCTCGCCGCGTCGAACTCGGCCCAGGTCGGGGCGGTGATCTCGAAGGTGGCGTTGCCCTCGTCGATACCCGCCTGGTAGATCGCCAGGACCTCGTCAGCGTGCCCGTCGGTCAGCGGCGTGATGGTGATGCTCACGCGGCGGCCGCGCGGGTGAGGAGCTGACCCATGGCCGCGAGGACGGTCGGTTCGACCCGGTAGTACACCCAGGTCCCGCGCCGTTCGGAGGAGAGCAGGCCCGCCTCGCGGAGCTTCTTCAGGTGGTGGGAGACGGTGGGCTGGGAGACGCCGACGTCGGAGATGTCGCACACGCACGCCTCACCGCCCTCGTGGGAGGCGACGGCGGAGAACAGGCGCAGGCGTACCGGGTCGCCGAGGGCCTTGAACATCAGGGCGGTCCGTTCGGCCTCCTCGGCCGTCAGCGGGCGCTCGGTCAGGGGTGGGCAGCACGGGGCCACGGCCTCCGGCTCCAGCAGCGGCAACACCTTCACAGTGGACATGCCCCCATCATCCTTTGAACTTCGACACATGTCTATGTTGACCAACGTCGATGTCGAGTGCATTCTTAAGGCGTCAGGACATCGACAGACGTCGAATCAATAGGGGAGCCCGTCGTGAACGCATCCACCGAAGCCCTGCCCGTCGCCGTGATCGGAGCGGGCCCCGCCGGCCTGGCGGCCGCAGCCCACCTCACCGGGCGCGGCATCAAGCCCCTGGTCCTGGAAGCCGGAGCGGCCGCCGCCGCCGCGGTACGCGAATGGGGTCACGTTCGGCTGTTCTCCACCTGGTCCGAGCTCGTGGACCCGGCCGCCGAGAAGCTTCTGGCTCCTACCGGCTGGACGGCACCCGAGGGCGCGACGTACCCCTCCGGCGCCGACTGGGCCGCCCTCTACCTCCAGCCCCTCGCCGACGTCCTCGGGGAAAGGGTCCGCTACGGCGCCACCGTCACCGGCGTCTCCCGCCTCGGCCGCGACCGGATCGTGGACGCCGACCGCGAGCAGCAGCCCTTCACCGTGCGCATCGCGAACGCGGACGGCACCGAGGAACGCATCCTGGCCTCCGCCGTCATCGACGCCTCCGGCACCTGGTCCACCCCGAGCCCCATCGGCGGCGACGGCCTGCCCGCCCTCGGCGAGAAGGCTGCCGGCGACCGGATCTCCTACCGCATCCCCGACCTCAAGAACCCGGCCACCCGGGCCCGGTACGCGGGCAAGCGCATCGCCGTCATCGGCTCGGGCGCCTCCGCCTTCACCACGCTGGCCTACCTCGCCGACCTCGCCAAGGCCGAGGACGCCACCGGCACACATGCCACCTGGATCCTGCGCCGCGGTATCTCCGGCTCCACCTTCGGCGGCGGCAGCGCCGACCAGCTCCCCGCCCGCGGAGCCCTCGGCCTGGCCGCCAAGGCCGCCGTCGACAACGGCTACGCCGACGCCGTCACCGGCTTCCGCACCGACGCCATCCAGCGCGACAGCGACGGCCGCCTGATCCTGGTCGCCGAGGACGGCCGCCGCCTCGACGCGGTCGACGAGGTCATCGTCCTGACCGGCCTGCGCCCCGACCTGTCCTTCGTCTCCGAGCTGCGCCTGGGCCTGGACGAGCGCCTCCAGGCACCGGTCGAGCTCGCGCCGCTGATCGATCCGAACCAGCACTCGTGCGGCACCGTCTACCCGCACGGCGTGAACGAACTGTCCCACCCCGAACAGGGCGTCTACCTCGTCGGCATGAAGTCCTACGGCCGCGCGCCGACCTTCCTCGCGATGACCGGCTACGAGCAGGTCCGCTCCATCGCCGCCCACCTCGCCGGCGACCAGGAAGCCGCCGAACGCGTCGAACTCACCCTTCCCGAGACCGGAGTCTGCGGCGGCGCCGGCCTCTTCGACCAGCCCGCGGCCGCCGAAGAGACCAGCGGCGGCGGCTGCTGCGCGGCGCCCGCGACCCTCACCGTCGGCGCCCCCGCTCCCTTTTTCGGCGGCTGCTGAACACCATGCCGCACACCGAGGCCGGCGTGGCCGCGACCGGGACGGGGGTCCGGTCGCGGCCACGCGCCGCACTGCCCGCCCTGTGCGTCACCCAGATCACCAGCTGGGGCATCCTCTACTACGCCTTCCCCGTCATGAACCCCGCCATCACCGCCGACACCGGCTGGAGCGCGGGCGCCACCACCGCCGCGTTCTCCGCCGCCCTCCTCGTCTCCGCCCTCACCGGCATCTACGTCGGCCGCGTCCTGGACCACCGCGGCCCTCGCCTCGTCATGACCGCCGGCTCCGTCCTCGGCGTGCTCAGCCTGCTCACCGTGGCCGCCGCCCCCAACCTCGCCGTCTTCTCCGCAGGGTGGCTGCTGGCCGGAGCGGCGATGGCCGCCACCTTCTACCAGCCCGCCTTCGCCGCCCTCACCCGCTGGTGGGCCCCCGACCACATCCACGCCCTGACCATCGTCACCCTCGCAGGCGGTCTCGCCTCCACGCTCTACGCACCCCTGACCGCCGTCCTCGCCGACCACATGTCGTGGCGCGCCACCTACACCGCGCTCGCCGCGATCCTCGCCCTCGTTACGATCCCCGCCCACGCCCTCGCACTCAAAGCCCCCTGGCCGCCCGCCGCCAAAGGCCCCGCCCATGCCGCCGACGGCAGAGATTCCGTGGTGCGCAGCAGGGCGTTCGGGATGCTGGCCGCCACCTTCGCCCTCTCCGGGTTCGCGATGTACGCCGTCGTGATGGGACTCGTTCCCCCTCCTGCTCGAACGCGGATACACCACCTCCCAAGCCGCCTGGGCCCTCGGACTCGGCGGCGCCGGACAGACTCTCGGCCGCACCCTCTACGCCGTCCTGGCCCGCCGCACCGGCGTGACCGCCCGAACCACCGCAATGGTCGGACTCGGCGGCCTCACCACCGCCGCTCTCGGGGTCATCGCCGGGCCCTACGCACTCTTGGTCGCACTCGCCGTGGTTGCGGGAACAATCCGCGGCAACCTCACCCTCCTCCAGGCCACTGCCGTCACCGACCGCTGGGGCACCACCCACTACGGCCGTCTCTCCGGGCTCCTTGCCGCACCAGCCCACACCGCGGCGGCCCTCGCCCCCTTCGCCGGCGCCGCCCTCGCCGCACCGCTCGGCGGCTACCCCGCCCTGTTCGTACTCCTCGCCGCTCTCTCCGCCGTGGCTGCCGTCACCAGCCTCGGAAGCCGCCCGCCCCGCCTGCCCACATGACCCCGTGCTCCGCCGGGCTGCTCGGTGCAGAGCAGTTCAGCCCTGCCCGGCCTCGACACGGCGAGCGCGAGGCCCTGCTGCGGCGCGTGCGCGAGTACGAGCAGGCCGCCACCGAACAGGTCGACAAACTCCGGGCTCAGCCGGCCACACGCCGAAACGCTCCGTACGCGCCTGCACCACGCCTCGCCTGCCGGGTCCTGACTCGCGATGACCCGCCACCCCGCTCGCTGTCTGGCCTCGCCCCTGCTGGAGAGGGGCGCGATCCTCGCGATCGCGGGCGCTGTCTTCTACACGATGCCCGCCGAGCGGCCCGAGCTCTACGCGGCCGCCGCACTCGTGCTCGCCGCCATCGCTGCATGGTGTTGCGCCTTACTCCAGGACTGATAACAGCCTGACACCGTTGTGATCTTGCAGAGGCGTCCGGGGCAGACAGCCTGCCCTCCGGTGGATACGGTGTAAAGAACGCGTCAAGAGCTGGCGCGCGGTGTGCCGGGAAGTCTGGTCGGCGTCCTGGGGGCAGTGTGCCCTCTCGTCGTCGACATACCGGAGGCCACTGCCATGGCCGGCACCCGCTCCCCTTTCCTCGGACTGCTGCCCTTGCCAGAACGGCAGGCGATCACCCGCGCCCTGCGCACCGAGACCGTCGGCGGCCTGGTCCTCCTCGGTGCGGCCGTCCTCGCGCTGATCTGGGCCAACAGCCCGTGGAGCGCGGCATACGCGTCCGTGCGCGACTTCCACTTCGGGATACCGGCCCTCGGCCTGGATCTGTCGGTGGGGCACTGGACGGCGGACGGGCTGCTGGCCGTGTTCTTCCTCGTGGCCGGGATCGAGCTGAAGCGCGAGCTGGTCGTCGGTGAGCTGCGTACCCCGGCCACAGCCGCGCTGCCGGTCATCGCCGCGTTGTGCGGGATGGCCGTACCCGCCGCCCTCTACCTGGCCACCACCACGGCGGGCGGCGGCAGCAGTGCGGGCTGGGCGGTCCCGATGGCCACGGACATCGCGTTCGCCCTGGCGGTCCTGGCGGTGCTGTCCACGCACCTGCCGGCCGCGCTGCGCACCTTCCTCCTCACCCTCGCCGTCGTCGACGACCTGGGCGCGATCCTGATCATCGCGGTGTTCTTCACCTTCGACCTGAACCTGTGGGCGCTCGTCGGAGCCGCCGGGGGCCTGGTGCTCTTCTACCTGCTGCAGCGGCTGCGGGTGCGCGGCTGGTGGTGGTACGTGCCCCTCGGGGTAGTGACCTGGGCACTGATGTACAACGGCGGCGTCCACGCCACCGTGGCCGGCGTCGCCATGGGCCTGATCCTGCGCACCACCCGTGACGTAGGCGAGGACGTCTCGCCCGCTTCGCGGGTCTCGCACCTGGCCCACCCGCTCTCCGCCGGTATCGCGGTGCCGCTGTTCGCGCTGTTCGCTGCCGGGGTGAGCATCTCCGGCCCCGCCCTGGGCGCGGTGTTCACCAGCCACGAGCCCCTCGGTGTGGTGATCGGCCTGGTCGTCGGCAAGACGGTGGGCATCTTCGCCGGAACCTACCTGGCCGCCCGCTTCACCCGCGCCCAGCTCAACCCCGACCTCGCCTGGGCCGATGTCCTGGGCCTGTCCGTACTGGCCGGGATCGGCTTCACCGTCGCCCTCCTCATCGGAGAACTCGCCTTCCCCGGCGGCGAGACCGGCGAGCACGTCAAGGCCGCCGTGCTCGTCGCCTCGCTGATCGCCGCGGTCCTTGCAGCCGTCCTGCTGCGTCGGCGCAACACCGTCTACCGGCGGCTGTACGAGGCGGAGAACACTGACGCCGACAACGACGGCATCCCCGATGTCTACCAGCACGACACGGCTGCCGAGGGCACCACTGCCCGTCCTGGCCCAGTAGCCGACAGCTTGCTCACCCTGCTGCCCGCCGGACTGGCGATGGCCGTTAGCTCGCCCGCGCGCCCGGCTAACACTGGTGCGCGCCCGAGGTGGGACATCCTCGCCATCTACGCGGCAGCCCCCCATTCCCGGACTGGACGGACGTGGCGGTAACGTCGCTGACCTTGCCGCCGAGGCCGCGGTCCACGGGCTGCGAGCGTCCGTCCAAGGAGCTGCAGACCGCCGTACCCGACCACGCCGCCACCCTCGGGAAGAACTGAACCGCGGTAGGCGCCGTGGTGTCTACTCCCGGATTTCCAGGACCTCGGTCAACGGGCGGCGGGGCGTGTCGGGGCCTGCGGGGCCGTAGCCGAGGCGGAAGACCATTTGCACGTGTCCCGTGGCCGCGACGGGGTCGCGAACCGTCCAGCGCAACTCCGGCCATTCCAGGGGATGTGACGTCATCGACGTGGCGAGGCCGTCGGCGGTGGCCTGCAGAAGGACCCGCTCCATTGCCTGGCCTGCACGCAGCCAGTCGGCTCTCGTGTCCCCCGGGGTGCTCAGCAGAGCCAGTTGCGGCCGCTTCTCGAACACGGCCCAGCCGCGATCCGGTATCGGGTTGGCCCAGCCGAAGTCACGTACGGGCGTGCGGCCGCCAGAAGCCTTCGGTCCGAACGCGGCGGCGGGAATGCCGTCACTGCGCTTGCCCGAAGCGTCCTGCGTGGGGGAGGCCCAGGCTGCGGTTTCCGCCCGGGCGAGCGGATCGATCCCCTCGCGGTGTTCTGCGTCCCGTACCAGCCCGAGCACGGTGTCGATGTGCCAGGTGTCCGGGACGGTGAGGCGGCAGCCCTCCAAGTGGGCAGCGGCCCACAGACCGTCGAGCAGTGCGGTCGGCACCGGCTCCTCGCTGAAGGGGTACCGGCTGGTGTGCCGACGCCGGACGGCGTCGTGCAGGGAGGCGAGCTCGCGGTCCGCGCCCGCAGTTTCGTCGATGGTCACCGTGGCGAACAGCCATGGTTCGGCGTCGTCGGGCAAGAGCTGGATGCGGACCGGGAGACCGATCCAGGCCGCGGACACGCGCAGGTTGAACAGCGCCGCGGCGCAACCGAGGTGGAGGCTGCGGTGGTTCGGGTCGGTCCGCGTCATCGCGCGTTCCGGATCGCCGTACAGGGCGAGAGCGCCGCTGCCGGCATGGAACACGAACTTCCATGGCTGGGCGTTGTGCATGGACGGGGCGGTGACGGCGTCGCCGACGAGCTGGATGACGGTGTCGGGGTCGAGGTGGGTTGCGGTCACGGGACTGGTCCTGTCTGTGCGGCCTCAGTCGTGCGCCACGACGGCGACCGGTGAGGTGGCGTGGTGCATCACCGCGTGGGTGATGGGGCCGATGCGAGCGCCGAGTGCCGGACGGCGGATACGCCGGCCGACCACGACGAGTGCCGCGCCGGACGCGGCGTCCAGGATCTGGATGGCGGGCTGGCCGATGACGATGCGGGCATCGAGGGCGAGCCGCGGGTACTTCTTCTCCCAGGGGCGCAGCAGCTCGCTGAGCGTGGTCTCGAGTCCGTCGGCCATCTCCTTCTCGACGCCGGGGTCGAGGACGGGAGCGTAGGAGAAGGCCGGCGGGAGCGACCAGCCGTGTACGACGACGAGCGGGCAGGCCCGCCGGTCCGCTTCCTCGCAGGCGAAAGCGAGGAGCCGGTCGCAGTTGCTGCGCAGGTCCACTCCGAGCACCACCGGTCCGGCATCACCCGCGTGCCCGGGCGGACTGTCTTGGCCGTCGACGGAGCGCACGAGGACGACGGGCGTGTCGGTCTCGGGGATGGTCGCCGAGCCGGTCGAGCCCACGATGAACCCGGCTATGGCGCCGAGACCGCGTGTGCCGAGCACGAGCAGGTCCGCATCGGCTGCGGACGAGGCGAGGACCTTGGAGGCCGCGAGTCCTTTGGTGCCGTGGGTGCTGATGTCGAGCGTGCCGTGTTCGCGCAGCAGCCGGTCCCGTGTGCGCGAAAGGAGCTCCTCCGCCCACTGTTCACGCGGTTCGGGGAGCGGCACCGCGAAGGGACCGTACTGGGCCCAGTCCTCCGCGTGGACGAGTTCCAGCGCCGCGCCGCGCAGTTCGGCCTCGTGGGCGGCCCAGTCGGCTGCGGCGGTGTCGGCGCCCGATCCGTCCAGACCTACCGTGATCCGGTTCGACATGGTGTTCCTCCCGGGTCGTATGGTCGGCTTCTCTCAGCCTCGTCCGCTTGTCGTGCCCTGGGAAGGACCGAGCGGCCCATCCGGGGACCGACCGGCCCCTGCTTGCTTACTCAGCTCGACTCGGATTCGGCGCAGGTCAGTCTGTTGTCGACGTCGACGACCCCGTCGACGCTCTGGCAAAGACGCACCACCACGGGCAGCAGCCCGGGCTGCGGCATGGTGCCGCTGAGCGTCACCAGGCCGTCGTCGACTTCGACGGTGATGGCCGAAGGAGCCAGGTGGAGAGTCCGGGTGAGGACGTCCTCGAGGATCTCTTCCTGTATCGCGTGGTCGCGGCGGAGGAAGAGCTGGATCAGATCGCTACGACTGAGGACGCCGACCACGCGGCCTTCCTCATCGACGACCGGTAGCCGCTTGACCCGGTGGCGCTGCATGACCCGGGCCGCGCGGACCACGCTCCACTCGGGTCGGGCCGTGACGGCCGGGCTCGTCATCAGCTCCTCGGCCGTCGCCGCACCACCGGCGGGCCGTCGGCGGAGAAGGTCGGCTTCGGAGACGACGCCGACCGGGTGCCCGGTTTCGTCGACCACGGGCACGGCGGTGATGTCGAACTCCTTCAGGAGCCTGGCGATCTCCTTGAATGCGGTCGTGCGCCGGACGGTGACGGCGGTGGGCGTCATCAGGTCCGCGATGCTGCGGTGCCTCATGGCGGAGATGCCCTCATGCGGAGACGGGGACGGTGAAATCCGTCTTGACGTCGATGACGCCCGGTACGGTGCCGGCGGCGCGTACGACGACGTCTTCCATGGCGGGGTCAGGCAGCGATCCGTTGAGGTAGACGATGCCGTTGGCGACGTGGACGTGTACTTCGGCGGAACCGTGCGGGATCAGCTGGTACATGATCAATTCGCGGATCTCGGCACCGATGTCTTCGTCCGGCCGCAGGAAGACCTTGAGCAGGTCGCCGCGGCTGACGACGCCGACGAGGCGGCCGTCGCCGTCGACCACGGGAAGGCGCTTGAGGTGCCCGCGGGCCATCAGACGCGCCGCGGCGGGGATGGTGGCGTCCTTCGTGACGGTCACTGCCGGGCGGGTCATCAGCTGCTCGGCGGTGGTGTCGTGGGCCGTGTCGGTTCCTTGGGGCTTGAGCAGCAGGTCGGCTTCGGAGACGACGCCGACCACCTGTCCGTCTTGTGCCAGGACGGGGAGCGCGCTGACGTTCCACATCCGCAGCGCTTCCACGATGTCCTTGAACGCGGTTCCTTGGTCGACGGAGATCACGGCGTGTGTCATGACGTCCTCGACGCTGCGCAGGTGCTTCATGGCCTTCCTCCTCGATGAAGCGGCCGGTACTCGTGATGGTCTGAAGGGCGACCCGTCCGTGGGTAGTGCCGTCCGGGGGATTCGAGGCGGGTTCCGCCCCGGTACCGCTCCTTCAGCCGTGGGCGATGACTGCCACGGGGGCTGCTGCGTGGTGCAGGACCGCGTGGGCGACCGAGCCCAGGTGCCCGCCGAGGACGGAGCGGCGCACATGGCGTCCCACGACGACGAGTTGTGCGCCCTGCGCGGCCCGGACGAGATGATCGCCCGCGGATCCCATGAACACGCTGTGGCTGACGTTCACGTCGGGGAACTTGTGCCGCCAGGGCAGCAGCATGTCGTCCACCATGTGTGTGACGCTCCTGCCGATGTCCCGTTCGTTGTCCGGGTCGAAGAAGGGGACGTAGCTGTAGGCAGCTGGCATCTTCCAGCCGTGGACAGCCCGCAGCGGGCAGTCGCGCCGGTCCGCCTCTTCGAAAGCGAAGGTGAGGACGCGGTCGCACGCTTCGTGGATGTCGACCCCCACGACGACCTCGGGGCTGGAGTCCGTGCCCGGGCCGTCCCGGTCGTCAGCGACGCGAACGAGAACGACCGGCGTGTCGGTCGCGACCAGGGTGGACATGGCGACCGAGCCGACGATGAAGCCGACCAGGCCGCCCAGGCCGCGCGATCCCAGGACCAGCAACCCGGCATCGGCGGCCTCGGCCGCGAGGGCGGCGGCCGGCCGTGCTGTCAGGCAGCGGGTCGTGATCTCCAAGTTCGGGTGGCGCCCGTGCAGCTCCTGCGCGGCTTCGGTCAGGGCCTGGTCCGCCCAGCGGTCCACGTCCTGGCGGCCCAGGCCGGGGAACACCGGGTCCAGGGGCCAGTCGACGGCGTGCACGAGGCGCAACGGCACCTGCCGCAAAACGGCCTCCTGTGCGGCCCAGCGTGCGGCTGCCCGGCTCTCCGCGGAGCCGTCGACTCCGACGGTCACGTGGTTCTTCATGGCTGCGATTCCCTTCGTCCGGTCCGGCGCTCATCACCACGGCATTGCGTGCCGGGCGTGGTCCGCGTGGGTTGCCGTGTCGTCGGTACGGGCGGTGACGCGTGATGCCACGGCGACGACCCCGTCGAGCCGTTCGACGAGGCTGAGTAGTGCGGGGAGCTGACTCCGGCGCGCGACCTGGCCGCCCAGGGTGACGATCCCGTCCACCACGTGGACGTCGATGTCACCGGGCGGCACACCGAGCACCTCCGTGAGGACCTCGCCGGTGACACGTCGGCGTATTTCGGAGTCCGGGCGCAGGAACATGCGGAGCAGGTCCCGGCGGGTGACGATGCCGACGAGCCGGTCCTCCACGTCCACGACGGGGAGGCGTTCGATACTCCGGCGGGTCATCAGCCGGGCGGCGTCAGCCACTGTCTCTTCGGCGTGGACGGTGACCGCGGGCACGGACATGACGTCACCCGCGGTAGGCGGCCCAGCCGCTGTGATGCCCTGCTCGGCGGGATGGGAGCCCGACACTGTGTGGGCCAGCAGGTCGGTCTGCGAGACGACGCCCACCACGCGGTCCTCGTCGTCCAGGACGGGGACTCCGGAGATGTCGTACTGGGCGAGGAGCTTCGCCACGTCCTTGAAGCCGGTGCCCGGGGCCACGGAGACGACCTCGTCAGTCATCAGGTCCGCCACCTTGAGGCGCTTCATGAGGCCCTCCTGTTCCGCTGTGTCACGCGAGGCTGATGTTCGATGTGGGTGTGCCCCCAACCATCCGCCGGTGACCGCTGGGGAGCGAGGGCCGAACGGTCCCGTCCAGGGGCCGTAGGGGTCCGGGGTGCCGGGCCGCGACGGGTGGGGACCTTTGGTCCCGCCTGGGGTCCCGGGCGGCCCTCTTCCCAGGGCGTCGACGGTGCCAGGGTGAGGGGTGTCCCTCATCGGCTCTCGGTTGGGAGAAATCGTGGAAAGCACATTCCGCACTCCGGACACCAGCTCGGTCATCGTCGGCGAGGACGGCTCGGAGTCGGCGCGCGCCGCCGCCCTGTGGGCGGCCAAGGAAGCTGTGCGCCGTGACCGTCCCCTGCACATCGTCTACGGCGCCGACACCGACGGCAGTGCCTTGTACCTGTCGGCGGAGACCATCGAACGGGTACGCGTCAACGGTCGGGCGCTCCTGGACGACACGGCGAAGGCTGTGTCGGCCGAGTACCCCGGGCTGACCGTGACCACCGAATTCAGCCGCGCGGGCGCCGTCGACAGCCTGCACCGGGCCGGTGGGCTCCACGGCACGGTCGTGGTGGGCAACCGCGGCCTGGGCGGGTTCAACTCCCTCATGCTCGGCTCGGTCGGACTGGACACCGCGGCCATCGCCATGACGCCCGTCATCGTCGTCCGAGGCATCGACGGGGCCGAGGAGACCGGCACGGTCCTCGCGGCGATCCGCGATGAGCACGACCTCCTGATCGCCCGGTACGCCGCCAAGGAGGCGGAGCTGCACAAGGCCTCGCTGCGGCTGCTGCACGTGTGGAACGTGCTCCAGTCCGTGGGTGAGGTGGTCAGCATGCTCGACGGCGTCGACGAGATCGCGAGCGGGCACGCGGAGGCCCTGCGGGCCGTCGCGGACGTGGTCCGCGGCGAGTTCCCCGACCTGGAGGTACGGGCCGATGCGGAGAAGAGCGTCTCCGTGGCTGGTGTCCTGGTCGAGGCGTCCCGGCACGCCGACCTGCTCGTCATGGGCGGCCGACGGGTCCCGGGGCCCCTCGGACTCGCCCGCAACCTGGGCAAGGCCACGCACAGCCTGCTGCACCACGCCCACTGCCCCGTCCTCCTCATCCCCCGGACCGGCAGCGACTTCGGGAGCCAGTCATGACCACCCGCCAGGCAGGATCCCGCGACATCGTCGTGGGCATCGACCCGGTCCGGGACTGGCACCTTTCCCTGGCCTGGGCTGCCGACGAGGCACAACGGCGTCGGCTCCCGCTGCGCCTGGTGCTCGCGGTACCGCCCCAGCACGACACCCATCACGTCGATGACACCCCCGGCCAGACGGCCCTGCGACAGGCCGGATCCGACCGACTCGGACAAGCGTGCAACTGGGTACGTGACCGCCATCCCGAGGTGAGCGTCACCGGTGATCTGCTCGGCGGTTTCCCGGCTCCCGTCCTGGGTCGTGCGGCGCGGGACGCCCGCATGATCGTCCTCGGATCCCGGCACCTGAGCCGCACCGCCGAGTTCTTCAGTGCCGGTTCGCTCGTGGTCCCCGTCACCGCCCAGGCCGATTGCCCGGTCGTCGTCGTGGGCGACGCCGAGCACATCAGCCAGCAGCCGCCCTACGTCGTCGCGGGTATCGACGGCAGCGCGTCCGCCACTGCCGCGCTGGCCTTCGCCTTCGACGAGGCCGACCTTCGGGGGGCTGCGCTGCGGGTCGTCTGCGTGTGGCAGCCGCCGCTCATCATGCTGGACGACGAGGAGGTAGCGCTGCAGGCCCAGCGCACCTTGCTCTCCGAGGCCACCGCCGGCCTGTCCGAGAAGTACCCGGACGTGCATGTGACGCACGAGGTCCTCACCGGCCACCCCGTCGAGGAACTGGCCCGGGCCGCCGAGCACGCCCTGGCCGTCGTCGTGGGCCGCCGCGGCCGCGGCGGCTACACCGGCATGCGGATTGGATCCGTCGTCCATGGCCTCCTGCACCGTGCGCACTGCCCGGTGATCACCATCCCCACCGAATGAGCGCGCCATGACCAGCCGCGCGATCGACACGCCGCCTGTCGGCTCCTCGGCCCCGACAGGGCTGACACAGGCCGAGGCCGAACACCGACTGGTCCAGTACGGCCGCAACGAGGTGGAACCGCCACGGCCCACACCCCTCCACCGTCGAGTGCTGGCGCAGCTGCGTGACCCGCTGATCATGGTGCTGCTCGGTGCCGCACTGCTGACCATCGCGATCGGCGATCACCCGGACGCTGTCGTCATCGGCCTGGTGGTCGTCTTCAACACGACGGTGGGCGTCACCCAGGAGGTACGGGCGGACCACGCGGTCGCCGCGCTCTCCGCTCTCTCGGCCCCGCGTGCCCGGGTACTGCGTGACGGCGCCGCCTACGAACTGTCGGCAGCACTCGTGGTGCCGGGTGACAGCCTGCTGCTCGGTGAGGGAGACATCGTCGCCGCAGATGCCGATCTCGCCGAGGCGTCCGCTCTCCTGATGGACGAGTCCATGCTCACCGGCGAATCGGAACCCGTCGCCAAGACCACGGGTGACACGGTCAGCGCCGGCACCGTCGTGGTGCGCGGGCGGGGTGTCGCGACCGCCACCGCCACAGGATCCGCCAGCGCCCTCGGCCGGATCGCAGCCCTCCTCGACGGGGGCCACGAGCCGACACCGCTCCAGCGCCGCCTCGCCTCCCTCGGCCGCGTTCTGGCCGCCGTCACCCTCGCCCTGTGCGTGCTGTTCTTCGCCCTGGGCCTCGTCCGCGGTCTCGGCGTGAGCACGATGGCGGTCACCGCCATCAGCCTGGCCGTCGCCGCGGTGCCCGAGTCCCTGCCCGCAGTGGTCACCCTCGCCCTCGCTCTCGGAGCCAGACGTATGGCGGCCCGGGGCGCCCTGGTCCGACGCCTGCCTGCGGTCGAGACGCTGGGCTCGGTGAGCGTGCTGGCCACGGACAAGACCGGAACCCTCACCGAGGGCCGCATGGTCGTTCAGCGCGTGTGGACGCCGTCCGGAGCCGCGGACGTGTCCGGCAGCGGATACGAACCCCACGGAGCCCTGACCCGTTCCGGACGCTCCCTGACGCCCGAGCAGCTCCGCCCGCTGCAGGAGCTCCTCACCACGGCAGCCCTGTGCAACGACGCGAGCCTGAAACCGCCCCAGAGCGGTTCAGACGTATGGACGGCCGTGGGCGATCCCATGGAGGCCGCACTGCTGGCAGCCGCTGCCAAGGCCGGCTGCCCCGACCCTGCCGAGCTGCACCGGGACTGCCCCCGGACCGGAGAAGCCCCCTTCGACAGCCTGCGCAAACGGATGACCACCCTCCACCACCTGCCGGACGGCAACGTTCTGGTCTGCCTCAAAGGGGCGCCCGAGGCCGTCCTGGTTCCCGCGGTGCTCGCCGAGTCGGCCGAAGTCCTGGACCAGGCCCGCCAGCAGGCCGCCGAGCTGGCCTCGCACGGGTTCAGGGTCCTCGCGGTGGCGGGCACCGAACGGCTCCAGTGGCATCCGCCTGCGACCGAGACGGAACAGGGACTGAGCCTTCTCGGCCTGATCGCCATCAGCGATCCGCCGAAAGCGGCAGCCGCCGCCACCTTGGCAGCCTGCCGCGCCGCGGGCATCACACCGGTCATGATCACCGGCGACCACCCCGCGACCGCCCACGCCATCGCCGTACGCATCGGACTCGTCGAGGAGGGTTCAGCCGATACGGTCGTCATCGGACCCGAGCTGGCCGCAGCACCGGACACCGACCTGACCGCGGTCCGCGTCTTCGCCCGGACCGATCCACAGCAGAAGCTGGACATCGTCCACGCCTGGCGTGCCCGCGGTGCCGTGACCGCGATGACCGGGGACGGCGTCAATGACGGCCCCGCCCTCCGCCAGGCGGACATCGGCGTCGCCATGGGCGCCCGCGGCACGGAGGTGGCCCGCCAGGCCGCCGACCTCGTCCTCACGGACGACGAGCTCTCCACCGTGGTCACGGCCGTCGAGGAAGGCCGCCGCGTCTACGACAACATCCGGCGCTTCCTCGTCTACGCCATGGCCGGCGGAACCGCCGAGATCCTCGTGATGCTGGCAGGTCCCCTGCTCGGCCTGACCCTACCGCTGCGGGCGGGGCAAATCCTGTGGATCAACCTCCTCACCCACGGCCTGACCGGCGTGGCCATGGGCGCCGAGCCGGCCGCACCTGAGGCGATGCGGCGCCCGCCCCGACCGCCGGGACAGCACATCCTGGCCGCAGGTGTGTGGCAACGCCTCCTCATCCTGGCCGTGGCCGTGACGGCATTCAGCCTGATCGGCGGCATTGGCGCGCGCGCCATGGACCTGCCCTGGCAGAGCGTGCTCTTCCTGTCACTGCTCGGCGCCCAGCTGGGCGTGGCCCTGGGTCTGCGGGCCCGACTGCTCACTACCCAGAACCTCTCCCTCCCCGCTTCCGTGGCGGCCTCCGCCCTCCTGGCAATGGCTGCCCTGCACGTTCCCGCTCTGCAGTCGCTGCTGGACACCCAGCCGGTCGGCTGGGCCGGCGCAGGGCTGGCCACCGCGGCAGCCCTCGCGGCATTCGTCACCGCCCGGCTCCTGCGCAGCGCATTCCACAGAAAGGCATGACCATGAACGCATCTTCACCTGCGGACGGGCACGGGACCCACGCCGAGGTGGGCGACCAGATCGTCGTCGGCGGCCCCACCATCGGAAAGCCCGGCCGTGACGGCGAAGTCATCGCCCTGCATCATGAGGACGGCACCCCGCCGTACGACGTGCGCTGGTCCGACACCGGTCGTACCAGCGTGTTCTTCCCCGGCCCAGACGCCCACGTCCGGCACCTGCACGACGAAACCGGCACGCCGCGGCACGAGGAGAGGCCGAACGGCGCAACGGCCTCCCACTGAGTGGGAAGGCCGGTCCATCCGGCCGGGGATAACGTGGACGTGATGGCCATCTCGCCATCGCTTCCGGCCGGAGGTGGGCATGAGCACAGGGGAACAGCCCACCCGGAGCGGTGTTCCTCGACTGCGGCTCGACGAACTGCTGGATGAGCTGCAGGTGCGGATCGACGAGGTCAGGGGCACACGGGACCGGCTGAACGGTCTGCTCGAGGCCGTCATGTCCGTGGGCCGGGAACTCGACCTGCCGCAGGTGCTGCGCGGCATCGTCGAGGCCGCCGTGGTGCTCGTGGATGCCGAATACGGGGCCCTCGGAGTCATCGGAGACGACAAGAAGCTGGCCGAGTTCCTTCCCGTCGGCATCAGCGACGACCTCCGCGCTCAGATCGGAGACCTGCCCTCCGGCCACGGCATCCTCGGCGAGCTGATCCGCCACCCGGAGCCGCTGCGGCTGTCGGAGCTGTCCGAGCATCCGGCCTCGTACGGGTTCCCGGACCACCACCCGCCGATGCATTCCTTCCTCGGTGTCCCGATCCGCATTCGCGAGGAGGTCTTCGGCAACCTCTATCTGACCGAGAAGCGCGGCGGCGCCGAGTTCGACGCCGAGGACGAGGCGGTCCTGTCCACCCTCGCTGTCGCGGCCGGCATCGCCATCGAAAATGCCCGGCTCTTCGAGGAGGTCCGGCTGCGGGAGCGCTGGCTGGAGGCCAGCTCCGACATCACCAGCGCCCTGCTTTCCGGAGCGCCCGAGGACGATGTCCTCGAGGGCATGCTGGAGCGGGCCAAGGACATCACCGGCGCGGACATGGGCGTCTTCTACCTGCTCGGCTCAGCCGGTGAACTGCGAGGCTCCCTCGCACTCGGGGAGGGAGCAGAGGCGCACCGCGGGATCGTCCTGCCCAGCACCCAGGGGACTCTCGCCGAGGCCGCACTGGCCCGCAACGGCCTCATCATGGTCCCCGACATGGCGACCGACGAGCGCGTCACCGTGCAACCCGAGCGGTGGACTGGCTTCGGCCCGGCCGTGGCCGTCACCGTTGGCACGAAGGAAACGCTCTGAGGCGTCCTGATGCTCGCCCGGCGGCACGGCCGCCCCGTATTCGCCACCACGGAGGTCGCCGCGCTTCCGGGGTTCGCGGGCCAGGCCGCCCTCGCACTGGAGCTTGCCGACCGTCGCCACGACGCCGAACAGATGAGCCTGCTGGAGGACCACGACCGTATCGCCCGCGACCTGCACGACCTGGCCATCCAGCGCCTCTTCGCCACCGGCATGACCCTCCAGAGCGCCCAGCGCTTCGTCGACCACCCCCAGGCGTCCGAACGCCTCGCGCGGGCAGTGGACGACCTCGACGCCACCATCAAGATCATCCGATCGACCATCTTCGGACTCCGTGAACACGAGGCCCCCGGTGAGGCGTCCAAGATGCGGTCCCGCCTGGCCCAAGCCCTGGATGAGGCTTCGGCGGCCCTCGGCTTCGCCCCGGCCCTGCGGGTGGAGGGGCTGATCGACACCGACGTACCGTCGGCCGTCGCGGACGAGGCACTCGCCGTGGTCGGGGAAGCTCTCACCAACGTTGCCCGCCATGCCGAGGCCACGCGGGCGGAAGTCTCGATCGTTGCGGCCGACGGGAATCTGACGGTCACCGTGATCGATAACGGCGTCGGGCTGCCTACGGGAGGTCGGCGCAGCGGACTGCGGAACCTGGCAGAGCGTGCCGAAAGGCTCGACGGCCAGATGGAGGCCGCAGCGCGGCGCGATGGGGAGCGGGGGACTCGCCTGGAGTGGCAGGTACCTCTGGTCCCGCCACCGCGCTGACCGTCGCCGGTCTTCCGCTACTTCGCCGTCCCGGCGTCGTGCTCGTGCACTTGGGCGGCGATCACGGCCGCCTGGACCCGCCGCTCCACTCCGAGCTTGCCCAGGAGCCGTGAGATGTGGTTCTTGACCGTCTTCTCCGACAGGTAGAGCTGTTTGGCGATCTGCCGGTTGGTGAGGCCCTCGCCGATGAGGTCCAGGACAGCCCGCTCCCGTTCCGACAGAGCCGCCAGGCGGGCGTCCTCCGGTGCCTTCGCCGTTTCCGGGTCGCGCAGGGAGTGCATCAGGCGGGCGGTGGTCGCAGGGTCCAGCATGGACTGGCCGGTGGCGACGGTGCGTACGGCCGAGACCAGGTCGGTGCCCTTGATCTGCTTCAGGACGTAGCCGGAAGCCCCTGCCATGATCGCGTCCAGGAGGGCGTCCTCGTCGTCGAACGAGGTCAGCATCAGACAGGCCAGGCCCGGCATGCGCGAGCGCAGCTCGCGGCAAACGGTGATGCCGTCACTGTCGGGCAGCCGCACGTCGAGTACGGCAACGTCCGGACGGAGCGCCGGCCCGCGGGCGAGCGCCTGCTCGGCCGTTCCGGCTTCGCCCACGACCGTGATGTCCGGCTCTGCGTCCAAGATGTCTCGCAGCCCGCGCCGGACCACCTCGTGGTCATCAAGGAGGAACACCTTGATCGGCGCCCCGGCGGACGTGTTCGGATCCTCGGACATGATCGCCCCTGGCTCGGACCGTGAGGTGCGTTTCCCTCCGAATTGTCTCAGGAAGACGCACAATGCACCCGTGGCCGACGAGAAGGCTCGCTAGGCAGCGCTGCTGCCTTCCAGCTCCATCCGGACGTCCACGACGCCCTCGACCGCGCGGATCGCCCGTGCGAGCAGGGGGACCAGGGCCCGGTCCCGCAGCGGGCCGCGTAGAGTGACGACGCCGTCCTGCACGGCGAAGTCCAAGGTCACGCCGGGTGCCAGCTCCGTGAGCACGGTCTGGCGGATCTCCTCCTCGAGCTCCTCGTCGGGCCGCAGGAACACCTTCAGGAGGTCGCTGCGGCTCACCACACCCTCCAGCATGCCGAGCGCGTTCACCACGGGCAGACGCTTGACGCGCTTGCGCGCCATGATCCTTGCAGCTTCGGCGACGGGCGCGTCAGGGTGCACGGTGATCGCCGGGCTCGACATGAGCTCCTCGGCCAGCACCGCGCCGGCCTTCGACGCTTCCTCCAGCTGCTCGGGCAGCGCGGGGTCCGTACGCCGGAACTCCTCCTTCGGCAGCAGGTCTGCCTCGGAGACCACGCCGACGACCCGGCCCTCGCCTTCCAGGACGGGGACCGCGCTGACCTTCCACTGTTGCATCAGCTCGACGATCTCCTTGTAGGAAGCCTCGCGGCCGATGGCGACGGCGGTGTGCGTCATGACGTCACTGACGGTGTAGCGGGATGCGGGCATGACCGGCTCCTTCGGCGTACGGACGATCAGAGGAAGCTGCCGCTGCCGTAGGGCGCGTACAGGTCGAGAAGGCGCACGCGGGCGGCCTGTAGCCGGTTGGCGAGGACCTGCCCGACCCAGTGGCCCAGGGCGGAGCCGAAGGCGGCGTCGGCGTCCATCAGCGCCCGTACGCGTGCCGCGTCGAACTCGTACGTGCGGACGGGCGTCATCGCCTCGGCGCCAAGACGCCAGGAGTACGGCTTGAAGAGCCACGAGCAGCCGACCAGCTGGCCGGCGCCGAGGCTCTCGATGACGGCGGCGCGCCGCCCGGGCACATGGACGTCCAAGGTCACGGTTCCGGACCGGACGATCCAAAACCGATCGGCGTGGCCACCCTCGCGAAAGAGATGGGCCCCCTCGCCGAAGTTGACCTCTCGTGCCAGCTCCATCAGGCGGGCACGGCAGTCGGCGGGCAGCGCCTCGGAGATACGGGTGGGTGAAGGGGTGCTCATGAACGGCCTCCTGTTCGAGTCCGTCTTCAGTCTTTGTGTTTCCGCCGGTCCCGGGCATGGGCCCTGTGGTCCCGTCTGTGGGCCGACCGGCCCATGCCGGGGCTCGTGCGGCCGGAGATGCTGGCAGGAGATGGTCGGCCCGCGGCCCTCGACCCGTCCACCGGGCAGGTGCGCGATGTACTGCAGACGGGCACACATCACCCGCGCCGTACGCAGCCTCCGACAAGGGGGCCGAGAGGCTTCTCGCCGAACTATTCGCCAGACCAAGGATGCCCACGATGAAGCGCGATCCGGCCGGTACGACCACCAGCTCGCCTGCCGTCAGCATGCCAGGACGGCAGTGGGAAGAGCTCGGCGTTGACGAGGCGCTGCAGCTGCTGGGCACCGTCGAACTGGGCCGGATCGTGTTCACCCGTCACGCGCTGCCCGCGGTGCGCCCGGTCAACCACCTCCTCGACGCCGGCGACATCATCGTCCGAGTCCAGGACAGCTCGACGCTGGGAGCCTTGCTCGCGGCCCAGGAAGGTGCAGGCGTGGTCGTTGCGTACGAAGCCGACGCTATCGATCAAGGCGCGCACCTGGGGTGGAGCGTCGTCGCCACCGGCTACGCCACCGCCGTCACTGCCCCCAGCGAGATCGAGCGCTACGCGCACCTCCTGCAACCGTGGGTCGAAGGCACCGCATCGGGTGCCATCCGGATCAGGCCCGACCTGATCACCGGCTTCCGCCTGCGTGAGAGCAGCCCGTAGCGGTCGGCCCACGCGCGCTTCACCTCCTTGCAGCCCTCCGCCCTGCACCATGGTGAGGCACAGGCCCGCGTGGAGTCCCGGAGGTGCCATGCCGAAGCAGGGACGGATTGCCGCGATCCCGCCCGCCTTCCGTGGCTACCGGAGGAACTGGCTGCGCGGCGATGTCCTGGCCGGGATCACGGTCGCCGCCTACCTGGTTCCCCAGGTCATGGCCTACGCGGGCGTGGCAGGTGTTCCCCCGGTCGTCGGCCTGTGGGCCGTCTTGCCGGCCATGCTCCTCTACGCCCTGAGCGGTACCTCACGCCTGCTGTCCGTCGGACCGGAGTCGACCACCGCCCTCATGACCGCCGTGGCCATCGGGCCACTCGCAGCCGGCGACCCCACGCGCTACGCGGCGCTCGCCGCAGCCCTGGCCCTCGTCGTCGGCCTGCTCTGTTTGATCGCATGGGCCATCCGGCTCGGCTTCCTGGCCGACCTCCTCTCCAGGCCCGTGCTAGTCGGCTACCTGGCCGGTGTCGCCTTCATCATGATCGTGGACCAGCTGCCCCGCCTCACCGGGATCAGCAGCAGCGGATCGGGGTTCTTCCCCCAGCTCTTCTCGTTCCTCCGCCACATCGGCGACCTGCACTGGCCCACGACCGCAATGGCCGCGGGCTGCCTGCTCCTGCTGTTCACCCTGCCTCTGCTGTGGCGTGCTCTGCCCGGACCACTCGTTGTCCTCGTTCTCGCCACAGCGGTGGTGACGGTCTTCACGCTGGGCGAGGAGCAGGGAATCGATGTCATCGGCACGGTCCCGACCGGCTTGCCGGGTTTCGCCCTGCCCCGACTCGCTGACCTCGCCGACCTGGTGCTGCCGGCTCTCGGCGTTCTACTGGTCGGCTACACCGACGTCGTCCTGACCGCACGTGCCTTCGCCCGGCACGACGACCCACACCCCTTGGACGCCAACCGCGAGCTGCTGGCCCTCGGCGCGGCGAACCTGGGCGCCGGATTCCTGCACGGCTTCCCGGTCAGCAGCAGTGCCAGCCGCACGGCCCTCGCGGACTCCTCGGGAGCCCGCACCCAGGTGTACTCCCTTGTCGGCGCCGCCTGCGTGGCCGCCGTCCTCCTCTTCCTCAGCCCGCTGCTCGCCCACACCCCCTCCGCCGCCCTCGGCGCCATCGTCGTCTACGCCGCCGTACGCCTGGTCGAGGTGGGCGAGTTCCGCAGGCTGGCAGCCTTCCGACGCCGCGAGTTCCTGCTCGCCCTCGGCTGTGGCCTTGGTGTCCTCGCCCTCGGCATCCTGTACGGCGTGCTCCTCGCCGTGGCGTTTTCCGTTGCCGAACTCCTCACGAGGGTCGCCCGACCCCACGACGCCGTCGAGGGAATCGTTCCGGGCCTGGCCGGCATGCACGACATCGACGACTATCCGAGCGCCCGCACTATTCCCGGCCTCCTCATCTACCGTTACGACTCGCCGTTGTTCTTCGCCAACGCCGAGGACTTCCGCCGCCGGGCGCTGGCCTCGGTGGCGGTCCAGGACGAACCTGTGCACTGGTTCGTCCTGAACACCGAGGCCAACGTCGAGGTCGACATCACCGCCCTCGACGCCGTCGAGGCCCTGCGCTCCGAACTCACCCAACGGGACATCGTGTTCGCGCTCGCCCGCGTCAAGCAGGAGCTGCGCCGGCCCCTCGACGCCTACGGCATGACAGCGGAGATCGGCCCGGAGCGCATCTTCCCCACACTCCCCACAGCCGTTGCCGCCTATCGGGACTGGCAACGCGTCACGGGCCACGATCCAGCCCTCTGAGCAGGTCTCATGACCGAGGAGCCGGGCGCCGAAGACGGGAGGATCAGTGTCGGAGCTGCCTCGGTGGAGCTGCGGTCCTGTCCAGTTCCAGGAGGGCCAGCATGACTTGGCTGCGCACCTGCTGTCTGTCTTGAGCGCTCCGTAGCCGTAGCCGTCCATACCGCGTCAGATGTGGTTCGAGAAGGTTGCGGATGAGTTTGTAAACATCGGGGTGCCGACGGCCGAGCTCCTCGCGGGCTTCGCGCGCCGCTGCCATGAGGAGGGGCTTTTCGGGATGAGTGTGCTCCGCAATGCTGATGGCATCGTGTACGGCGTGCCGCAGGCGCCCGTTCTCGCCGTACCGCTGGAGCAGGTTCCCGAGGAGACGTCGTCGGCCCATCAGTTCCCTCACCTCGTGGAGCGACTGTGGACGCAACTCTGCCCAGGCCAGGGCCGCGAGGCTTTGAGCCGAGGGGCTGAGCGCACCCGGCGCCACCTCGGTCTGGAGCTGTTTCAGGTGTTGGCGCCAGCGGTGCAGGAGGAGCGGATGGCAGAGGGCGTCATCACGATCGGCCTGCGTACTGGCATCGTGAAGCACGCGGAGACGGAACTCGTCCTCGCTCATGCCGTGGACGCGCAGAGCCTCCCCATGGAGGGGAGCGTGAATCAGACCGCGTGCCGTGGCGCGCTCGATCGCGCCGTGTCTGGTCCGGACGGCCATTGAGGCTTCCGGGGGCAACCCCGCGGTCGTCGCGTACTCGGTGAACAGTCGGCGGAATTGCGGTTCGAGGTGCTGGGCGAGCCACAGGAGTGCCTGCTCGCGCGGATCATCCGTGGCCGGCAGTCCGGGCAGGACCCCGGCGGTGGTGAGGTCCTCCGTACGGCGTCGCTGAAACTCCTTTCGGGCTTCCTGGGCGCGTTGCGCAACGGCCGCGTACTGCCAGTCGAGGTGTTGGGCTTCTTCGTCCCAACGGCCGACGACGAGGCACCGTTCTTCGCGACGGATCTGCAGGTCGTGCTGGGCGTACGTCAAGGCGTCGATGGAGGCGGACAGTCGGTCGCCGTCGTAGAGCAGTTCGGTGAGCCCGGTCCGCTCGACTCCACACGCCTCGGCAACCACGACCTTTGCGTGGTCCAGGAAGCTGAAGGTGATGAGGTCGGCGAGTTCGTTCCGGGCAAGTCGCCAAGGCTCGCTGTGTGGCACCGGAACGGCGCGTAGCCCCGGGCCCGCCGGAGGACCAGCTACCTCGGGTCCACCTTTCCTGGGCCTTGTCGCCCGGAGGCCGAAGCGGAGGTTCAGATATCGGGAGGAACGTCCTCGATGGAGGACGGTCAAGGGGCGTTCACGCAGGCTCAGGCAGGGCTGGCCCTTGGACGCGTCGCAGGTGGGGCAGTCGACCGACCGGACATCGGCGGACGAGAGGTGCCAGGTCGGCTGAGCTGTCGGCCGCGGCTGCGGGGAGAGATGCGTGCGCATGCCGCGACCTTGGCAGCCAGAGCAAGAAGTGACGTGGCTGTGCGTGGGGTGCACCCCCGCCCGGACGAACTGGGTCGAGCTGTTCTGCGGCATGCGAATGCATGGGCGAGCCCATTCACTCGTCAGGGTTGAAGCGGAAAGCCGAGTGCCAGCCGGTGGTTACGAGGTTGGAGGGGCGGGGAGCTCGTGCCCCTGGCACAGGAAGCCGAGGATGTCGCCGAGGGGCGTCCCGAGCGCGTGTGCGATGGCATGCCAGGTAGCCAGGCTGCCAATGGTCCGTCCTTGCTCGATTTCGATCAGAGTGCGGCGGGCAAGGCCGCTGCGCTCGGCCAGCTGGTCGTAGGTCCATCCCCGCGCTGCCCGAAGGCGAGACAGCTCCAAGCGGAGGGCCTCGAGGTTCGGGTCTGGCGGAAAGATCGTCACCTGGCTATCGCACGGTTCCGACCCCATGTCTGTCAGTGCAGACCTCTGCCCTATTTGGCAGTATCCGCGCAGCCGTGACGTTGCTGTGGACCGTTCTGCTGGTGTGCGCGCTGGCGTTCGGGTTCTGGGAGGAGGAGAAGCGTGATGAAGCAGGTGTGGTCCGTGGCAATCCGACCCGGCGAATACGGGCCGGTCCTCAGCTGTCACAGCTGCGGCAGCGTGAAGAGCGCCGGTCGGGACGCGCGGTCCGCGGCCTTCGGGCATCTGGCGGAGCATGCCCGGAGAGAGGCTCTGCCGCAGCACCTGCGGGTCTGCCGATGCTCCGAGCAGGGTTGCCGTTGGCACCGCAGCCGTCGTGGGTGCCATGGAGCCATCGAGCTCGTCCTCGTCAGAAGTGAAGGCGGGCGCCGCTGGACACTGGCCGAGGCGTGTCTGGCGTGCGCTCGGGCAACGGAACAGGCCGCGGTCGTCCCTTCGACCGTTCTAGCGGTACGGCCCTTGCTCAGGCCCGGTGCCACGGCCCCGGCCGGGTACCGCCATGGTGACGCGCAGCGACGGCGGGTGGCCTACCTGCTCAGCTACCTGGCCTCGGCGCTGGATCCGGCTGTGGGCGCGCATGCCCGTCTGGTGGCCGTGCAATGTGCGCTACGCGCTTCGAGGGCGGGAGGAGTCCGGCTCCCCGGAGGTCTCCTGCGGGGGATGGGTGTGCACAGCCGTGTGAGTTTGTGGCGGGAGCTTGAGTTCGAGGGATGGCTGCGATGGTCCGGATGCTGGTCGGTGAACAAGCGCAGCACTGCTGTGGAGGCTCAAGTACTCGATGGTGTGGCGCTCGTGCAGAGTCCAGGGCGGACCGACCGCGCTCGCGCCGCCGATTGGGCCCTGCGAACGACGGCAGCGGCGCGGCAACTGGGCGCGTCGGTTTCGGAGGAACTGCTCCTACTCGTCCGGGCGGCACATGTGCCTCCAGGAGCGAGGGCGGGTTTGGCCGAGGTCGAGCAGCTGGCCCGCTGCTGCGCCCTGCCAGCAGTGTCGTTCCCGCACGCGCTGCGTGCACTGCACGGGAAGGGAGCAGCAATGGCGTGGTCGATTACCTCGGACATGCAGGACGTGAGCTGGTCATCCCCGACCCGGGTGGCTGTGCCGTAGCCGCGACCGCTGGTGCCGCCACGCTCGTACGGCCTGGCCATGACGGTGACCGAGAAGCGTGCACCGTGCTCCCTGCGGCCGGAATCCTGGTGGCCGCTCGAGGAAGCGTGAGTCTCCCGAGTTCGAGCGGGCACTCAGCACAGCCGGCGGCGCGCCGGGGCACCTATGGTCCTGAAACGAGACCGTCGGCGTAGTCGTTGATGCGGAGGAGGAAGCGGAGCCTGGCTCCTCTGCGGTTGCTGGGGGTCTGTAGCTGTCCGATGGCGGCTACGACCAGCTTGGTGCTTTGCTGTGCTTGGCGGAGTGCATCAACCGTCGGACTGTGCAGGTAGTCGCCTTGGGTGACGCGAGCCCACACGAGCGCGGTTACAATGGCCTGAGTCAAGGGGGAATTCACGTTGGCGATGCTGGCCGAGCCGGCTGTCAGCGCTTCGAGATCCTCTGCAGGGATCTGCCAAGTGCTCAGCGTTCGACGGCGCGCAGCGAAATCCACGCGTAGCGCGGCCGTGTCCAATTCCTTGGCAACAGTCTCGACCGCCACGTCGAGTAGCGGCCAATGGCCGCCGGGCAGCAGCCTTTGCTTGAGTACGGTCAAACTACGTTCGGCGGTGATCCGAGGAATTCCCAGGGTTGCGGCGCATTGTGGCCAGGTCCCGCCGCCGGCCATTTCGACGAGCTTGAGTGAAGCAACTCGGCGTAGGTGCCGTGGATGCCAGACATCCTTGATGCTCCCGTGGGACTTGAGTTCAGTGAAGTGCGCGCCGAGCCATGCCTCCGGCAACAGGGCAGGGACATGCTCGATTCCGAAATGACACTTGCGTGACGGAAGGAGTTGTCCGGCGTGGGCGTGGCCGCCGGCGCGGTTGAAACCAAGGGAGCGCCGGACAAGGGCCTTTGCCAACTCTGTGGAGACGTTCATGCGTCGGAAGGTGGCCCCGATGTTTGCCCCGTTACGCATGAACGCGATGGCGGCGAGGGGCTGGATCCGCTCGCGCAGGGCCGTGCCGTCTTGGCCCCGATCGCCGAGCAGGGTTTCCGCAGCCAACAGGAGCGCTCCGCGCTCGGCCGGGTCTTCGGGTGCGGCCCACGCGTCACGAACCCGCTTGCTCGGGCTGCACCCGTCGCGGAGGGTGGTCCACGTGGCCACGTGGACGGCAATCCGGTCGGCGAGGGTGGTCGAGGCGGCGAAGTGTGCGCTGTCAGGCCAGCTGAGCCGGATCAGCTGAGCGGCAGCGATCAGGTCGGGGAAGAAGTACTGCTCTGATGCTAAGTACTCGTCTCTTGTCGCTGGTGACTGCCTGGGCATCAGGCGTCGGTCGATGCGTCGCTGCAGGGCGAGCGCTAAGTCGAGGTCGCTGTCCGGTCCCGCGCCCGCAGAAGCCGCCTGGTCAAGACGTGTTCCACACAGTGGTGTCCGGCTGCCGGTATCGGCAGTGCCGGAGACGAGGTGGCGGCACTGCGCGGGGTGCAGGCCAGTGATCGCGCGCTGCGTGATGAGCCCTTGGCGCTCGGTATTGGAGGGCAGGTTCTGGCGGCCTCCGCACTGCGGACACCCCTGCTCCAGAAGGCGGCAGTGGGCAGTGCATGCGAAGGAGACCGGGAGATGCCAGCGCAGTTTCCACGGGCCGCCGTACGCGTTCTGGACCGTGCTCCCGTCGCCGATCAGGCAGTTTGGGCAATAGCGGCTGGACAGACTGAGGGCCCAAGTACGTCGAGCGGAGGTCAAATTGCGACTGCCGTCCAGACGCAGGGCAGCCAGCGGTGCATAGGACGTGGCCATGGCTGACAGGGTGAGTGCGTTGGCTTCACCCACGCGCAAAGATGCGGCGGCTTCAAGAGACTTGGCGGCCTCAGAAGGCAAGGCAACGAAATACTCCGCAGGAAGCCGATTCTGATAGTGACTCAGACCGCATAGCGTGGCGATTCTGGCAGGTGAGCGATCCAGACGGTACGCAAGCCGCAGGAGCAGCCCCGGCAGAGACTCTTCGGGCAATGGGGCGAGGCTCCGTGCGAGCGGACGTGTCGTCAACGGATCGGATCCAGCCTGGGTGCGGCGGCCGGCGCGACCCAGCTCAGCGCCTCGAATTGCAGGTCCGTCCCGTCGTCACAGGCTCGGGCGAGCTGGGTGGCATAGGCCACGAGCCTGTGGCGCAGAGCGATGTAGGAGGGCCTGCGCTGCTTCCTGTTCGCGAATAGCCCTGCCTGTTCGGTCAGCCGGTGCGGAGAGCGCGAAGTGGAGCGGCGTTGCGTTACCGCCGGGCTGTGAAGGTAGCTGGACTCATTGACCACGCACCAGATCACCGCCTCGCCGACTTGAGGGTCCCCGGTCGCCTGACGTTGTTCGAGGCCGGGGATGCCCTCGCACAATGTCTTCCAGTCTGCGGGTGAAAGACGCCAGTCTGCTGTTGAAACGCGGCGGCGGGCGTAGTTGACGCGATGGTCCTGTGCGTGCAGGTGATGTGCGACCTCGTCGACCACGTTCTCGAATACCAGCCAAAGGCCCGGGGTCGTCAGACTTTTCCCCAATACGTTCATGGTCCGGCTGGCGCTGCTTTGAGGAATGCCCAAGGATTCCGCGCGCGCTCGCCAGGTACCACCGCAGATCAATTCGGCGAGCCTGAATGAGGCGGCCCACCGCAGATGGCGCTCCATGATGGTGGTCATCGGGGGTAGGTGGTGCAGCAGAGGCTTGAAGTACGTGTCGAACCATTCCCCCGGCAGGAGGGGAGGGATTTCGGAGGCGTGGTAACGGTACGACTGCGAGACGGCACGCGACGCGGAGCGTTTCTGGAATCCGTAGATGCGCGGTGCGGTGGCACGGAGCAAGGTGGCCGAGGCGTGGCTGTCTTTCAGGAGCTTGTCGCCAATAGAGGCCGACCGGCGGTGTACCTCGCGGGTGAGTGGCTCGATGCGCTCGCGCAGGGGTACGAGGTCCCGATCGCCGAGGACGGTCGCGGCTGCGAGCAGCAGGGCCGAGGTCTGGGCAGTACCTCGGGGTGCGCTGCGCTGGATCTGAACTCCGCGTTGGGCTGGGTTATGAACATAGGGCGTGGCGTACTCGTCCACGAGGTCCGTCAGTGTGGAGGAGGACAGGAACGTGGCGCCCATGGGCCAGCTCAGTGTGATCAGGCGTGCGGTCGTGATCAGGTCGGCGAAGTAGGTCTGCGGTGCATCCTCCTCGGCCGCACGGTGCAGCCCGCCAGGCACCAGCCTCAGGTTCAGGTCGTGTTGGAGATCGAGGACGCACTGTAGGTCCGGTGGTGGCAACGGGGTGGCGGCGTCATCGGGGACATCCAGCCGTGCGCCGCATGGTGTGGCGCGGGCCCGCGGTTTGG
The DNA here is from genome assembly GCF_041431415.1 of Streptomyces sp. NBC_00513. Taxonomy (GTDB): domain Bacteria; phylum Actinomycetota; class Actinomycetes; order Streptomycetales; family Streptomycetaceae; genus Streptomyces. Next base: position 1,203,629 of record NZ_CP107845.1, on the reverse strand, counting down.
GTGGTGGTCCGGGAGCCAGGTTACGGCACTGGCCTGGGTGGAGGCCGGAGACATGGGGGATACGGACAAGGCTGTATCGCCGGACGATGCGTCCGCTGAGTGGTTGGGCGCACTGCGGGCAGGCGCTTTCGAGGAGACACGAGTGCTGGGTGCAGGCGAATGTGATGGGCAGGTACCAGCAAAGTTGCCAGGCGCCACCGAATGCCCGTTGAACAGGACTGCCGTCCCCGTGTAGGCAGGCAGGACAGTAGCGGCTGTCAGGATTCGTGGCCCAGTTGACGAACGACGTGGAGCCGATGTCTGCTCTGCCGGTACGGAGCCTGGCCAGCGGCGGGTAGGTCTTGGCGAGCTCCTGGAGAGTCAGCGCCTGAACCTCCGGCAGGCTCAGGTGCGCGATCGATGCTAGTTGCCCGGCGACTTCCGGGCCCAGTCCGCGGAGCTGTTCTTGGGGAATGCTGTCGCTGCGGCAGGTCAGACCACACAGCATCGCCAGGCGGTGCGGAGTGATGCCCATTCGGTAGGAAAGACGCAGGAGAAAGCCGGCCAAGGATTCGCCGGGCAGCGGATCGAGGCTGCGTGCGAGGGGACGGGGGGTCGGTTGCGTCATACTGCGGACTCCGCTGCCGGCCCGGCGTCGTCGTAGACGGTGTTCCTGCTCCTCTGTCTCTTCTTCGGTGAAGGCTTGACCGGCGGGATCAGCGGCTGCTCACCGGAGTCGGCATCCAGATCAGGAAGATCGGTCGGACTGACAGCGCAGCGGCTCAGCAGGTCTTTGGTCAGCCGCTCGCTGCCGCCTTCGATCGCGACTCGGCAGCCGCGCTGCACCAACTTCTCCAGGAGTCCGACCACCCCGTTGGTGCGCTGGAACAGATATTCCGGCATGGATCCTGACGTGAGTAGGCCCTCAGTGTCGTGGAGGAGGCGCAGGCTCTCTTCCAAGGCCGCCAAGTGGTTGACCCAGGCGGCGATCCGGCCGGGCGTGTCGTAACTGAATGGCTGCAGGTCGACCATTTCGAAGCGTCGCTCATGCTGGGTCGGAGCGTCCGGATTGGGGCTGCGTCCGCGATCTCTGACCGGGGGAATGGCCCACTCCTTGGTGACGGGATCGAAACTACCGCGTCGCAACAGCCCCGAGGTGGGGATGCCCACGCCGACGAGGATGAGAGTGACGGACATGCTCATCATTTCCAGCAGCAGGTCCAAGACATCCTGATCACGCTCGCGATGGAGCTTCAGGCGTGTGATGTCGTCGATCACAAGTGCCTTGGTCGCGTGCGCGTAGATGGCGGCATTCACGGTCCTGATCAGGTCTTCCTGGCGCATGTTCTTGTAGTCCTCGCCGTAGAAGTCAAGGATGCGCTGACAGGTGGAGACAGGGGTCGCCTGAACCGGGCAACGCACATACGCCACGGGCGCCAGCAAATCCCTGGTGCCTGCCATGGCCTCCGGATTTACGTATTCGTTCACCTCCAGCCAGTTTTCCTCGAATGCCGCCAGCGCCGCGCAGACCGTCTCCGTCTTTCCCTGGGCGCCACCGCCGTTGACCATGACCCCGGTCCGGATACCGGCCTTGTGGCTGTACGCGCCGTCCTCGATCCGTGCGTTCACCAGCCAGTCCACCGCCTCGCTCATCGGGGTGGACTGCAGGGGCAGGCTGCTGTGGGTGGCCAGCCGATGCAGGTCGTGAATGCGGCGTCGACGGGGCGTCAACTGCAGGTATTGCTCCATGCTGAGCACGGGTGCCGGCACGAAGAGATCGCGGGTACGCACCCACCGCTGCCAGCCCTCCACACGGGTCCGGTCGACCGGCGGCCCAGGCAGGAACGAGGCGACGGCAGCTCTGCGAGGCTTGACGGGCTCGCTCACGGCTGGCCTCCGGGTTCGCCAGCGGTCTCGTCTTCATCGTCGGGCAGATCCATCAGGCTGCGCCCGCGCAATCGCTGCCCGAGGGTGGACATCGCGGCAGGCATCTCAGGCGCCGCCTCACGGCGGCGTCGACGCTCGCCGTCGACCGCCGCCTGGCCCTGCTCGGCGCGTTCACGCCATCGCAACGCGACGACGTTGTCGGGGCTTCGACCCTGAATCGGCACAAACGGCGCAACCTCGTCAACGCAGGCAGCGGCAGGGGAGGGCTTCGGTCGGTCGGCTGCCGCCGCCGCGGCCTGGGCTTCTTCACGGGCGTGCTCGGTCCGCTGCGCTTTCGTCAGACGGGTCGGCCACTGCTCGACGGGGACGTTCCCCCCGATCAGGTCCAGCAGCAGCGGCAGTAGATCCCTGTCGGTCTTCGGCGTCAGCCCTTGGTTGCGCAATTCGCGCATCACCTGCCGGACACGGGCGTCGCTGAAGGCAGGCATTCGGCCCTCATCCGGAAGCCCCACCCAGCGAAGTCGATTCCATTCGTGTGTGAGCGGATCCTGAAAGAACACGAAGCACGGGTCTCGTGGATCCCGATGGAACACGTACTTGTTCCTCGCCGCCCCACCCCGGCCCGAGAGGCGAAATCGCCATTCGTCCAGGGCCTCTCCGTCGTACCAGAGATTTCTGATCTTCACGCCTCGTCGCCCATGAATCATCACCCGATGGGTAGGGAGAAGCTGGTAGTACAACTCCGCGGGTGGGATCTGCAGTGCGAAACCGCCCTGCGCCATGGATGCTGCGAACAGCGTGTTCGGACTGTGATCACCAGCGGGGTCCCAACTGGGCGCGTAGGAACCAAATCTGCGGTTCTGCCAGATCTTGACGACCCAGGTCGCGATCAAGTGCTCCATCTCCGCAACGGTGAGGCAAGCGTCCCCTTCCGGGTCGGTTCCGCGATCCGAGCTGTCGATGCCCTGATAGCCCGGAAGGATTCTGAACAACAGGGACTGAATCGCGCCGAAAGCCCGCTCCACCGCCTGCTTGTCGGTCGGCCGCAGCACGCGACTCGGGCGGATCGTCGCGCCGATCACCCGCTGCACCTCGATGAGGTGGTGATTCTTGTAGACGGAGCCGTGGTCGGTGGTCACGGTCTCGGGGGCGAAGAACGGCAGTCCTGCAACCTTGCCGCCGGTGAAGCCTGCGATCACGGTGCCGGGGACACCGGGGTAAGCCCACTCCATCTCCTCGCCCCAGTCCGGCCGCATGGGTAGCGGCATCATGACGTCTCGCAAGATCATGGCGACGTCGACCGAGGTGTCCGAGACCAACGTGAGGCGGAAAGCGACGATCGAATGCGTGTATACGTCCAGAGCGAGCGTCAGATGCACCGAGACCGGATCGCCAAAAACCTGTTCGCGGACCTTGACCGGAAGCACCGTCGTGTCGAGCGCCACGACCTGACCGGGCCGGCTCACCACCACGTGGCGACCTGTCGCCACCGCTTGAGCTCGAGCAGCTGAAACCGCGTAGCGCTGACGGGCTCCGGACGAGCCGAACCACTCCTTCCAGACCACCCGCAGGGTTTCGTAGCTGGGGACTGGCTCGTCCTTCCCGAACTCCTCGCGTACGTACTGATGGATCAGCCGTTCGCGGTCCTTCGCTGTCAGCTTGGAACGGTGCAGGGTCTCGTGGCGCACCGCGAAGATCGCCTCGCGTACTGCTGTTGAGATCCGGCGGCCGGACGCCTTCCGCAACCACCGGTCGTCCGCACACCCCACTGGCCCGAAGCGCCGACGGTCCAGATCCCAACGGATCAGTGTGCGGTAGCTGACCTTGTCCAGACCGTGGGCGGCGGCCAGATCCGGATTGCGTACCGTGTCCTGCCGTAGTTCCCGTACCTTCGCGAGCCGGCGCTCGGTCAGCGTGGTGGCGTGCGGATCGTAGTGCGGCTTCGGCTCTCCAGGGAGCGCGTGCAGGGGATCACCGCTGCGAAAACCGCTCTCCACTTCCCGCAAGTGGTCCACTCGCAGCATCACCAGAGGCCGCTTGTCCGGAGGGAGATCGAGAAAGCCCTTCGGCTGCCGGCCGCGACTGGCAGCCGGAAGGTCCTTCCTCGTCCGTGTCGACGGCCGGATGTCCGGATGGTGCAGCAACTGCCGTACCGATGTCTTCCAGGGCTCGTGGTCGGGCCTGACCAGCACTACCTTTCCCACTTGCGGCTCAAACGCTTGCACAGTCCATGGTGCGCCGTTCACGACGAACTCATTCCCCGGCGAGAGGTCCCAGGCCACTGCATCAATCACGGCTACCAACGCCCGGCAGCGCGGCGTCGAGGAGCGGAGAGGCGGACTGCGCTCGCGTCAGTAAGAGGGCCTGAGATCTGTAGGCCCAAACGCCGATGCCACAGAAGATGGATGGCATGCGCCCGGGCCACGGCTTCGAGGCTGCAGCGCTGCACCAGGGTCCCGAATGGCTGGGGACCGTCCTCGGCCGCTAGAAGTAGCTGCTCCTGCACCCGCAATGGGTCGCTCATGGGCCTTCGTCCGGCCGAGAGGGTGTCGATCAGGCCCACCACGTGGTCGTGCCAACCAGCAATCACTGAATAGTTCCACCCGGCCACCAGGGCGACCTCCGCCGCAGCGGCGAACTTCACCTCGTCCTCGGCTTCGATCCGCTCCGCCGGCCGCACGTCGATCAGCCACGGCGCTCCGTCGGTGAGCAGAAGGTAGTCCGGGGTGTGCGCGATGCTCCCGTTTACGCTCTGGAAGCGTAGACGGAACGGTTGGGCGAGAGCCTCCACGAGGGATCCTGAGAAGTCCGCTGCCAAAAGGAGGAGTTCCTCCTCGAAGCTCTCGAAGCCATGGTGACGGCCAGTGCTGACCAGATAGCCAAGGCCCGGACGATGCCACTGATCGGTACGCCAAGTGAAGCGGCGCACAGGAACACTGGAGGCCATGTCAACTTCGCCCAGGTCCTGAACGGCGTAATCGGTCGCTGTCCTCCCAAAACGCCAGGCCGTCGTCCACCGGGCACTCCAATCCGACCGCATGACCAGCTGGCTGAAAGCATCAGCCGAAATGTCATGTACTCGCGCGAGATCATGCAGCGTCGATGTGTCCGACCAAGGGTCGGTTGCCCTCGGTGCGCAGACTGGCTCGCGATCGAGAAGCAGGGTCTGAGGAGCCACGACTCCGCCTTACATGCCATGAGTGCGGTGGAAATTGTGAAGAGCATCGTGACTGTCTTCTGACTTTCGCAAGTCGTCTCATCACACCGAGATGTCAGTGGCCCAGCCTGTGGTAGGCGCCCCGGCAGCCTTGGGGGAGCGCTGCAAGAAGACGTTTCGGCGGCGTGTTTTTCAGGGCTCAGCCCCGCAGTGGCTGACCGCGAACGGCCGAGGGCCCGTACGTGACGGAGCGAGGCGGCGTACGGCAGGGGCTGGACGGAGGGCTCCGCGATGGGCACCGCCGGCAGCCTCGTCGGTAGTCAAGGCACCGCGGACGCGCTTTCGAGGGAATGATCCAGCGGCAGTCCGGGAAGGAGTCGGGAGCGACGAAGTGGCGGGAGTGCGCATCTTGCGGCTGCTGGAGGGGGGAAACGGCGTCTTGGTCAGCGCAGCGGCCGGAGGTCCCGAGTGTTTGTACCGATGTGCCAAGAACCCTCGGTAGGCAGCGCCGCATGGTGCCGAAGCTGGTTGGCATAAGTACAGGTCAACCGGTTGGGCTGGGGACATCTAGCGGCTGTGGTCACACCGCGTGTGTGACGATCCGTTGCTGAACACCCCGATGTGAGTTCTTACTCCGACATGGCCGGCGGCAGTGGTTCACGGGCTGCGTGCCAGGCAAGCGGAAGGGTGGTGACGCCCGTGCGGGCTGCGATGACCGCGCCCGCGATGGCGCAGGTGGTGTCGATGTCGCCGCGGCCGGCCACGGTGGTCCACAAGCCCTCGTGCAGGTCGTCGAGGTGGCCCGCCGCGCACCAGAGGGCGTAGGGGACGGTGTCGGGCCCGGACATGCGGTAGCCGGAGCCCAGGACCTCCGCCGCGTGCCGGACGGAGGTGTGTTCCGGCATTCGGGCCGCGATCCGTACCCCGGAGCGGACGTCGCCGACGGGGAGCCGTTCGGCGACGGACCGGAGGAAGTCCGGCCGCGCCGGGGCGGGGCCGCCGCGGCTGCGGGCGGCCAGCGCCGCGGCCAGGGCGACCGCCACCGCCCCGGAGACGGCCTCCGGGTGGTGGTGCGAGACCGCGCTCTGCCGGGCGGCCTGCTCAACGACGGCATCGAGGTCGGCGGCGTGCCAGGCGCCGAGCGGGGCGACGCGCATGGCCGCGCCGTTGCCCCAGGAGCCCTGGCCGCCGAACTGTCCGGCGACCGCTTCCCGCCAGGGTTCGCCCGCGCCGATCCGGCGGAGCACGTCGTGCATCGAGGCTCCGTAGCCGCGGTGCGTGTCCTCGGCGTAGGCCTCGGCGAGACGCAGGGCGAGGCGGTCTTGGTCGACGGTGCCGCCGCCCTCGGCGAGTTCCCGGACGAGAACGAGCGCCTGAGCGGTGTCGTCGCTCCACCGCCACAGCGGCTCCGGGGGCAGGATCCGTGCCTCCAAGGCTGCGGGGCCCTCGCGGCGCAGGATGCCGAACCAGCGGTCACCGAAGGCATCACCGAAGGCGAGCCCGGACAACGAGTCCAGCGCAGCGGTAGGCAGGTTGATCATCGAGGCAGTATGGCAAGGCGACTGTGCACCCAGCACTCCGATTTCGGTGCGGCCACGCTGCTGACGCCGCCCGACCCCCGCTCTGTCCTGAATGGCTGCGCGCCCCTGCCCGGCCATCGCAACGATCCCTGGAAACCGCCCTGCGGCGGGGGCCGTTACCCGGCTTGGACGAGGTTGTGGAGGTGGGCGATGCCGAGCATGGCGTCGTGGACGCCGCGCGCATTCGGGGCGCCGTTTCGGGCGCGGGACGCGGGTCAGGGAGCGACGGGCTATTCCGCGCGTGGTTCACGCGGAGCGTTCGGCCGGGTCCGGTCGCGCCGAGGGGGCCGCGGTCGTCGCCTTCGCACCCAGGCCGAGGCCCAGTGCCACCAGGACCGCCGCCGCGATGACGATCGCCGCGTCGACCGCGAGCACCAGACGGACCCCGTCGAAGAGCGAGGAACCCGTGGTGGCGAGGACGCCGAGCAGCGGGATCCCGATGGTGATGCCGACCTGCTGAGTGGTGGTGACCAGGCCGGTGGCCAGGCCCTGTTCCGCGTCGCGCACACCGCTCGTCACGGTCACCCCGTACGAGATGATCGCGCCGAGGTGGCACATGCTGGCCAGCGATACGGCGACGGTCGCCAACAGCGCGCCCGACCCCGTGCCCACGGCGAGCAGCGTCGCGGTGAACAGGCCCTGACCGAAGAGGGAGGCGACCAGCGTGCGGCGGGCGCCGAACCGGCCGATGACCCGGGGCGCGTACGAGCCGGCGACCACCGACGCGATGCCCTGGACCCCGAAGACCAGACCCGTCAGGAACGCCGACAGGCGCAGCGTCTCCTGCAAGTACAGGGTCAGCACGAAGACGACCGTGGACATCATCGAGAAGGTCACCAGGCCGCCGAGGTTGCCCCAGGCCACCGTGCGCCGCTTGAGCATCGGCAGGGAGACGAGCGGGGCGGCGGCCCTGGACTCCACCACGACGAAGGCGACGAGCAGGACCGGGCCGGCGATCAGCGTCACCCAGACGTCGGCGCCGTGGAAACCGCGCTGGGCGGCCGTGGAGAGGGAGTAGATCAACGCGAGCAGCCCGCCGGTGACCGTGACCGCGCCCGGCACGTCCAGGCGCGGCCGCTCGGGGGTGCGGGACTCGGGCAGCAGGCGCGGGGCGACGGCGAGCACGACCACCGACGCGGCGGCGAGGAGCCCCATCGTGGACCGCCAGCCCAGCGTGTCGGTCATGACGCCGCCGAGGACCATGCCGATGGTGAAGCCGAGCGACAGCAGGGTGCCGGAGATGCCGAGCGCCTTGTCGCGCAGCGGGCCCTCGGGGAACGTCGTGGTCAGCAGGGACATGCCCGTCGGCACGATGACCGCCGCGCCGAGGCCCTGGAGCACCCGGCCGGTCAGGAAGGACGCCGGGTCCCAGGCGAGGGTGGTGAGCAGCGAGGCGGCGCCGAAGAGCGCGAGCCCGGTGAGGAAGAGCCTCTTGCGCCCGTGGAGGTCGGCGATCCGGCCGAAGAGCAGCAGGAACCCGCCGGAGGGGAGCGCGAACGCGGTGACCGCCCACTGGAGGGCCGACTGGCTCAGGCCCAGGTCCTTGCCGAGCACCGGCAGCGCGACGTTCAGCACGGAGAAGTCGAGCGCCACCATGAACTGGGCGGCGCACAGGACGAAGAGGACGAGCTTGGCCCGGCCGGTGAGCCGGTCACCCCCCTCGGCCGCCGACCGCGGCCCGGTGAGTGTGGTGTGTGTGTCGATTGCCATGACCACACCCTCGCCGCCCGGGAATGCCCGTGGAGAGTGGGAACTTATCCTGTTGGTGGCACCACCAGGGTGCCGACAGGGGGAGTCCGTGGCCACACCGTTCGACAAGCACCGCCGTTCCGAGCTGCGCGAGTTCCTGATGAGCCGGCGGGCCCGGATCACCCCGGCGGTGGCCGGACTGCCGGACGGCGGGGCCCGCCGCCGCACCCCCGGACTGCGCAGGGAGGAGGTCGCCGTCCTCGCCGGGGTCGGGGTCTCCTGGTACCAGTGGCTGGAGCAGGGCCGTGACATCACGGTCTCGCCCCAGGTCCTCGACGCGGTGGCCCGGGTCCTCAGACTGACCAGCGCCGAACGCCGGCACCTGTACGTGCTGGCCGGGCTGAATCCGCCCGTACTCGAAGTGGCCGCGGCGGACCGCGACATGTGCCACGGGTTGAAGCGGTTGATCGACGCGTGGATGCCGTTCCCCGCGCACATCATGGACGTGTACTGGAACACCGTGATGTACAACGACGCGGCCGCCCTGGTGCTCGGCATGCGTCCGGAGATCGTGCAGAACTGCCTGATCGCCTTCTTCACCGACCCCCTCTACCGGGCCCGTTCCAAGCACTGGGAGGAAGTCGCCTGCCACGTCGTCGCCCAGTTCCGGGCGGCGTGCTCGGAGTGCCCCGACGACGAGGGGTTCCGCTCGGTCGTCGAGGAGGCCAAGGAGGCCAGCCCGGAGTTCACCGCGCTGTGGGAGCGGCGGGACATCCGGCCCGGAGGCCTGCTCCGCAAGGAGATCGAGCACCCCGTCGTGGGCGCCCTCTTCTTCGAGTCGACCCAACTGCGCGTCCCGGCCCGCCCCGACCTGGGCATCGTCCTGCACACCCCGCTGCCGGAGGCGGCGACGGCGGAGAAACTGGACTGGCTGACCTCGCCGGAGGGGCGGCGGGGGGTCCTGTACCCGCTCGCGGGCTGAACCCCGCCGCGGCCCGTGCCTCCACCGGCCCGGGACCGCGACCGTGCCCGGGCCCGGGCACGCGTCCTATGATGCGGACGGACGTTCCACGAGGAGACTCTCGCGCACGACGAGCGGCGGAGGTGTCGAGATGGCGACGAGCGGCGCACCCGACCCCGGGCTGTACGGCCCCGGGTCCGTCACCTGGCAGTGCCACGGGGACCCGATGATGTGGATCGCCGGGGTCCGCGCGCTGTACCTCCAGGCCCTGCACCCGCTCGCGGTCCGCGGGGTCATGGAGAACAGCGACTTCCGGCGGGACGCGTGGGGTCGGCTGTTGCGCACCGCGGACTTCGTCGGCACCCTCACCTACGGCACCACCGAGGCCGCCGAACTGGCCGGCGCCCGGGTACGCGGGATCCACCGGAAACTGTCCGCCACGGACCCCGCCACCGGCGAGCGGGTCCCCGTGGACGACCCGGGCCTGCTGCTCTGGGTGCACTGCGCGCAGATCGACAGCTTCCTGCACGTCCTGCGCCGCTCGGGCTTCCCCCTCACGGCCGCACAGGCCGACCGGTACGTCGACGAGAACCGCGTCAACGCCCGCCTCGTCGGGTTGGACCCCGCCGAGGTCCCCGCCGACACCAACGCCCTCGCGGCCTACTTCGAGCGGATCCGGCCGGAACTCGCGGCCGGCCCCGACGCACGCGCCGTGGACGACTTCCTGCGGGGCCCGCCCGTCCATCCCCTCCTCGTGCCTGGCCGAAACCTGCTGTGGCGCCCCCTGGTCGGGCTCGCCTACGGATCGCTCCCCGGATACGCGCACCGGCTGTACGGCAGACCCGCCCCGGCCCCACGGGTCGTCACCCGTCACCTGCGTCTCACCGGACGCGTCCTGCGCGGCATTCCCGCAGGTCTGCGTTGGCAACTCCCACCAGGTCACATCTTGAAAGCGATGCGTCGCATGGGCCCCGATAGCCGCCCCTCGGCGTACACACTGCGTACGTCAGCGGCCATACTGGACCGGCCGGGGAGGGCGTAGCACGACACACGGGGGCGGCTTCAAGACATGGCGGAGTCCAGACTGATCCAGGGCCGGTACCGGTCGCTCGACCTGATCGGTCGCGGCGGCATGGGCGAGGTCTGGCGGGCCCGGGACGAGTCGCTGGGGCGGCAGGTCGCGGTCAAGTGCCTCAAGCCCCCGGGGCCCGAGCAGGACGGCCACTTCACCCAGGTGCTGCGCGAGCGCTTCCGCCGCGAGGCACGGGTGGCGGCCTCCCTCCAGCACCGCGGCGTCACGGTCGTCCACGACTTCGGCGACGACAGCGCCGCCGGCGGGCCCCTCTACCTCGTCATGGAACTCCTGGAAGGGCGCAACCTCAGCCAACTGCTGGAGGACAACGAGGCGCGTCCGCTGCCCGTCGACGTGGTCCTCGACGTCGCGGAGCAGGTGGCCGCGGCACTCGGCTACACCCACGACCAGGGCGTGGTCCACCGCGACCTGAAGCCCGCCAACATCATGCGCCTCACCGACGGCACGGTGAAGATCTGCGACTTCGGCATCGCCCGCCTCGCCCACGACATCGGCTTCACGGCCAAGCTCACCGGCGGCGGCATGGCGATGGGAACCCCCCACTACATGTCCCCCGAGCAGATCGCGGGCGGCGAGGTCGACCACCGCAGCGACCTCTACTCCCTCGGCTGCGTCCTGTACGAGATCGCCACCGGCGCCCCGCCCTTCGACCTCGGCGACTCCTGGTCCGTGCTGGTCGGACACCGCGACACCATCCCCGTCCCGCTGCGCGAGCACCGCCCTGAGCTTCCCGAACACTTCGAGCGGCTGGTCCTCGACCTGCTGGCCAAGCGTCCCGAGGACCGGCCCGGCGACGCCCGCCACCTGCACCGCCGGCTCGTCGAGGCTCGGCTGGGCCCCGGTGGGACGGTAGGCGCCCCCGCCCCGCTGCCCGCGTGGGCGGCGGGCATGACGGCCGGGCGCAAAGCCGGCCTCGACGCCCGCCCCGCCAGCGGGGAGTGGGCCGTGCTCACCGGCTCCTGGACGGCGACCCGCGCCGACGGGGCCCGGCCGATCGTGCGACCCGACGCCGCCGCGGACCCGAGGCTCACCGCCGCCTACGGGCTCCCGCGCGCCCCGTCACCCGGGCCGGGCGACCCCGACCACCCCGACGCGCTGGCCGCCGGGCACACCCGCGCGTTCACCCTCAGCCGCGCCGGCCGGCCCGAGGAGGCGTTGGCCGCGTACGCGGCCGTCGCCCGCGGCCGGGCACGGGCGCTCGGCCCCGACCACCCCGACACCCTCGCCGTCCGCCAGGAGGAGGCGTACGAACTGGGCCGGCTCGGACGCCACCGCGAGGCGTACGAGGTCTACGGCGCGGTGCTCGCCGCCCGCGCCCGCACCATGGGCCCGCGCCACCCCGACACCCTGCGCTGCCGCCACAACCTGGCCTGCGCCATGGGCGCCCTCGGCCGGTACGCGGACGCCCACCGGATCGCCGCCGAGGTCGCCGCCGACCGGGCGGAGGTCCTGGGCGCCGAGCACGCCGACACGCTCCTCACCCGCTACGAGGTCGCCTACGCCCTGGGCCGCCTCGACCGCTGGGAGGACGCGCTGGCCGCGTTCCGGCAGGTCGCCGCGGTACGCGAACGCGTCCTCGGCCGCGACCACCCCGACGCCCTCGCCGCCCGCTACGAGGTCGCCATCGCACTGGGCCGCACCGGACGCCCCGCGGACGCCGTCGAACTGCTGCGGACCCTGGTCCGCGACCGCACCCGCGCCTACGGGGCGGTCGACCCCGAGACCTTGCGCGCCCGGCACGTCCTCGGCGTCAACCTGGGCCGGCTGGAACGCTGGGACGAGGCGGTGGCCGAGGCCCGTGAGGTGGGCACGGCGCGCGCGGAGACCCTCGGCGCCGAGCATCCGGACACCCTGGTCAGCCGGCGCGAACTCGCCGTCGGGCTGGGCCGGCTGGGTCGATGGGACGAGGCGCTGCCCATCTACCGGGAACTCTCCGGCATCCGCGAACGGTCCCTGGGCGACGAACACCCCGACACCGCGCTCGCCCACGCCGACGAGGCACACTGTCTGGAGCGGCTCGGCCAGGTGTGCTACCAAGAACCATGACCACCTCCGCGGGCTTCCGACAGGGCGACGGACCGGGTGACGGACAGGGCATCGGGCAGCGCCCACGACGGGCCCTGTACGACGCGGTGATCGTGGGCGGCGGGCACAACGGCCTGGTGGCCGCGGCCTACCTGGCCCGCGCGGGCAAGTCCGTACTGGTCCTGGAACGCCTCGGACACATCGGCGGGGCCGCCGTCTCCACGCGCCCCTTCGCGGGCGTGGACGCCAGACTCTCGCGCTACTCCTACCTCGTCTCCCTGCTCCCGGCGAAGATCGTGCGCGAGCTGGGGCTGCGCTTCGAGGTCCGACGCCGCACGATCTCCTCGTACACGCCGGTCGAGCGCGCCGGCCGGCCGGGCGGACTGCTCGTCGGCGGCGGCGAGGCCCGTACCCGGGAGTCCTTCGCCCGGTTGACCGGCTCGGACCGGGAGTACGACAACTGGCGCGCCTTCTACGGGACCACGGCGGAGGTCGCCCGCACGGTGTTCCCGACCCTGACCGAGCCGCTGCCCACCCGGGAGGAACTGCGCGCCCGGGTCGGTGACGACGCCGCGTGGCGGACGCTGTTCGAGGAGCCGTTGGGCGTCGCGGTCGAGCGGAACTTCGCCGACGACCTGGTGCGGGGCGTGGTCCTGACCGACGGACTGATCGGTACCTTCGCGGACGCCCACGATCCCTCGCTCGCGCAGAACCGCTGCTTCCTCTACCACGTCATCGGCGGGGGGACCGGCGACTGGGACGTGCCCGTCGGCGGCATGGGCGCGCTCACCGACGCCCTCGCCGAGGCCGCGCTGGCGGCCGGCGCCGAGATCGCCACCGGTCACGAGGCCCTGCGGATCGACACCGACGGCGCCGGGCCGGCCGAGGTGACCTACCGGACCGCGACGGCGGAGGGCGCCGTCGCCGCAGGGACCGTGCTCGTCAACGCCTCACCGCGGGCACTCGCGGAACTGCTCGGGCAGCCACCGGTCGAGCCGCCCGCGGAAGGCGCCCAGCTCAAGGTCAACATGCTGCTGCGCCGACTGCCCCGGCTGCGCGACGCCTCGGTGGACCCGCGCGAGGCCTTCGGGGGAACCTTCCACATCGCCGAGGGGTACGAGCAGCTCGGCCGGGCCCACGCCGAGGCCGCCGGCGGCGAACTGCCCTCCGTGCCGCCCTCGGAGATCTACTGCCACTCGCTGACCGATCCCACGATCCTGGGGCGGGACCTCGTGGAGCAGGGCTACCAGACCCTCACCCTCTTCGGCCTGCACACCCCGGCCCGGCTGTTCGAGAAGGACAACCGGGGCACGCGCGAGGTGCTGCTGGCCGGCACCCTCGCGCAACTCGACGCGCACCTGGCCGAGCCCCTCACCGAATGCCTGGCCCTCGACGAGGACGGCCGGCCCTGCATCGAGGCCAAGACCCCGCTCGACCTGGAACGCGAACTGCGCCTGCCCGGCGGTCACATCTTCCACCGCGACCTGTCCTGGCCGTACGCGGACGGCCGCGAGGCGGGGCGGTGGGGCGTGGAGACCGAGTACGCCAACGTGTTGCTGTGCGGGGCGGGCGCCGTGCGCGGCGGCGGGGTCAGCGGGGTCCCCGGCCACAACGCGGCCATGGCGGTACTGGGACGCTGACCCCCGCTACGGGGCGACGGGCTCGATGACCACGATCGGGATCTCCCGGTCCGTCTTGGCCTGGTACTCGTCGTACGCGGGCCAGTGCCCGACCATCAGCGGCCAGAACCCGGCGCGTTCCTCGGACGTCGCGGTCCGCGCGACACCCTGGACGATCTTCGGGCCGACCTGGATCCGCACCTCGGGGTGGGCGGTCAGGTTCCGGTACCAGAGCGGGTGCGCGGTGTCGCCGCCTTTGGACGCGACGATGAGGTAACGCCCCGCGTCCTCGCCGTAGATGAGCGGGGTGCGCACCGGATTGCCGGAGACCCGGCCGACGGTGGTGAGCAGGAGGGTCTGGGTGCCGTTCCAGTACTGGCCCTCGGCACCGCGGGACGCGACGTACTGCTTGACGTGGTCCAGCTGCCAGCCGGGCTTGGGGTCGTGGGGGTGGTCCCAGTCGATGTCGCTCATGTGGCTGCCCTGCCTTCGGTGTCGAACGGTGATCGAACCTCAACAACGACTGCCAACGGCCCGGGGCACGCTTTTATGCCGCGAACGGGGCACGCGCAGGGGCCGGCGGCTCCGGCAGGGTGAACCCGTCGAACAGGTCGTCCAGCGCCCGCCGGGCCACGCGGGCCGGAGTGACGCGCACGGCCAGGTCACGCGCCGCCACCGCGAGGGGGTGGGTGAGCGCCGCGATCCGTCCGGCGCGACGGGCCCGGACCCGAAGGGCGTCGGTACGGGCGCCGCGGGCCGCGTCGTAGGCGGCCAGGGCGGTGGTGACGTCGGGCCCGTCCACCAGGTGGGCGAGCACCACCGCGTCCTCGATCGCCTGGCAGCCGCCCTGGCCGAGGTTGGGCGTCATGGCGTGCGCGGCGTCGCCGATCCAGACCAGGCGGCCCAGGTGGTGGCGGGGTACCGGGGCGGCCAGGTCGTACAGGTCGTGCCGGAGCACGGTCGCCGGGTCGATCCGCTCCAGCAGCGTCGGGATCGGGTCGTGCCAGGTGCCGAAGCGGCGCAGGAGTTCCGCGCGGACGTCCGCCGGCCGCCGGCCCTCGGGGACCACGGCGGTGGCGTAGACGTAGACCCGCCCGTCGGCGAGCGGGACCGTGCCGAAGCGCTCGCCGCGCCCCCAGGTCTCGGCCGCCACGGCTTCCGCGACGGGTCGCGCGCCGTCCGGCGCCGCCGGCAACACGGTGCGCCACGCGGTCTCACCGCTGTACCGCAGCCCGGGATGGTGCGGGAAGTACCGGCGGCGCAGCGGGCTGTGGATGCCGTCGGCGGCGACGACGAGGTCGGCGGGCAGCTGCGCCCCCTCGGCGGTGCGGACCACCGGGAGGCCGTACCCGCCCCGCGCCGCGTTCCCGTCGGGCTGTTCCACGGAGGTGACGGCGGTCCCGTACCGGATGGTGTCGGCGGGGAGGGCGGCGGCCAGGGCCGCCGTGAGGGACTGGCGGTGCACGGCGAGCGGGGGTCGCCCGTACCGGGCCGCCATCTCGGCGGTGTCGGCGCGACTCAGCCAACTTCCGTCGGGTCGCCGCACGCCCATTGCCGCGGCGACGGTCCGGCCCGCGGCGCGACCCGCGTCGAATCCGATGACGTCGAGGGCGCGCAGGGCGTTGGGTGCCAGGACGATCCCGGCGCCGACGGCGGACGCCTCCGGGGCACGCTCGCAGACCGTCACCCGCCATCCCTTGCGGTGCAGGGCCACCGCCGCGGTCAATCCGCCGATTCCGGCACCCACCACGACCACGTGACGCCCGCTGTCCGTCATGGCACACCTCTTCCACCATCGAGCCCTCTACGCCTGTAGAGGCATGGCCTCACTCTACAGCTGTAGAGTGAGGCCATGTCCACCCCCGAACGCGCGGCCGACCGCAGGACCCTCATCGCCGACACCGCGATCGGCCTCGTGGCCGACGGTGGGCTGCGCGGCCTGACCCACCGCGCCGTCGACGGCGCGGCCGGGCTGCCGGCGGGCAGCACCTCGTACTACTTCCGCACACGGACCGCGCTGATCGGCGCCTGCTACGCGCGCCTCGCCGAGCTGGACCTGGCCGACTTCGACGGCGGGGCCGCCCCCGCCCTCCCCGGCCGCCCGGACCGGGACACCGCGGCGGCGGCGCTCGCCGCACTGCTGCACCGCTGGCTCACCACGGGCCGTGCCCGCCAGCTCGCCCGCTTCGAACTCAGCCTGGAAGCGGCCCGCAACCCCGAGCTGGAGCGCGAGTTCCACAGCGCCGGACTCGGCGCCCGGGCCCGCGCGGCGGGCATCCTCGCCGCGCTCGGGGCGCGCCGGCCCGAGGAGTCCGCGGAACTTCTCGTCGCCTGGACCGACGGTCTGCTGTACGACCGGCTGGTCGGGGCGATGGCCCGCTCCCGACCGGCCCCCGAGCCGGCCGAACTGACCGCGGTGGCACGCCGGATGATCGACGCGGTACTCGCCTGATCCGATCGCTCACGCGTGTGCTCCGGTGCTCCCCGCGTGACGGGCGGACCGCCCGGGCGCGGCGGCGGACCAACCCGGCCCCGCGCCGGCTCGACCCCGTCAGTCGGTCGAACGCGTCCACCCCGCGGCCTCGATGCGGCCGGCGTCCTCGGGGCGGTCCTCGGCGAAGAGCAGGCGGGACGGTTCGGCGACCCGGACGGCGTCCACGTACACCCCCCGGCCGACGTAGCGGCCGGTCGCCTCATGGCGCACGCGCAGCCGGACCTCGCGGCCGGCCCAGGCGGTCAACGGGGCTTCGAGGCGGTGCCAGACCCGGCCCGACCACCCGCCGACGGCGCCCCGCGGCCACTGCTCGGGGGCGCCGCCGGTGGACCGTACGGTGTTGAACGCCACCGGCTCCCAGGCCTGCCCGTCGGCCGAGGCCTCCAGATGGAAGGCACCCTCGCCGGGGACGGTGTCCCACCACACCGCGCAGCGCAGCCGGGCGGAGGCCGTGGTCGGGGTGAGCGGGGGCAGGGTGAGCGTGCCCGAGGCACCCGGGGTGTTCCCCGAGAACCAGGCCGCGCCGCCGTGCCGGGTACGGACGGGGACGGCGCGGGCGAACCGGTTGCCGACCGCGACCCGGGGCGCGCTGCCGGCCCGCCAGGTCCGCACCGGGTGGACGGAGTTCCCGAGCAGGATCAGGAAGGAGTCGGTGGACGGGTCCAGCACCAGGGAGGTGCCGGTGAACCCGGTGTGGCCGGCGGAGTGCGGGGTGGCCATGGCCCCCATGTACCAGTGCTGGTAGAGCTCGAAGCCCAAGCCGTGGTCGTGGCCGGGGAACGCGGTGTTGTAGTCGGTGAACAGCAGTTCCACGGAAGCGGGGCGCAGGATGCGCCGACCCGCGTAGGCCCCGCCGTCGAGCAGGGTACGGGCCAGGACGGCCAGGTCCCAGGCGGTCCCGAAGACGCCCGCGTGGCCGGCGACCCCGCCGAGGGCGTACGCGTTCTCGTCGTGGACCTCGCCCCACACCAGACCCCGGTCCAACCCCGACCAGGGCGGCCGCTGGACCTCGGTGGCGGCGGTGACCCGGCGCCACGAGAGCGGTGGGTTGTAACGAGTGCGGTGCATCCCGAGCGGAGCGGTGATCTCGTCGTGGAGCAGGACATCCAGAGTGCGACCGGTGATCCGTTCCAGGAGCAGCTGCAGCGCGATGAGGTTCAGATCGGAGTAGCGGTACACCGTCCCGGGCGTGTCCTGCGGCCGCACCGACCACAGCAGCCGCAGCCGGCCCTCACGCGTGGACTCCTGGTAGAAGGGCGCCCAGGACCGCAGCCCCGAGGTGTGGGTCAGCAACTGACGGACCGTGACCAGTTCCTTGCCACCGCCGGTGAACTCCGGCAGGTACCGGTCCACCGGGGCCTCCAGCTCCAGCCGGCCGCGCTCCATCTGCTGCACGGCCAGCAGCGAGGTGAACAGCTTCGTCAGCGAGGCCAGGTCGAAGACCGTGTCCTCCGCCATCGGGATCCGCTCGGCCGCCGGGTACTCCCTGACCCGGTCGAGACGCCCGTCGTAGTCCGCGTACCGGACCGCGTCGCCCATGGCCCGGTGCAGCGCCACGGTCCGGCCGCGGCCGGCGAGCACCACCGCCCCCGCGTAGTACGGATGTTCGGGTGAGGGGCCCAGGAACCTGCGCGCCTCGTCCGCCACTCCTTCGAGGTGCCTCTCCAACAGTCCGGCCTGACGGGCGGACCCGTAGCGCAGCCGCAGCCCCTGGAGGGCGCGCCGCTCGACCGGGTTCCCGTGGGCCCCCGCGGCCCCGGGCAGCGCCGCCTGGAGGACGAGCACCCCACCAAGGGCGAGGAGCCGGGCCCCGAGGCGCCGCCGACTCAACCCGCCGGTCGCGGCGCCGGGGGCACCGGCCGTGGCACGCCCGCCGACCGCGCCGCCGTACTGCGCGTCCGGGGCGTCCGGGGCGTCGTGGGGACCCTCGGCGCGCGGAGTGCCCCCGGCGTGGTGCCGCGCGCCCAGGGCGTCGCGCCGCCCGCCGTCGTCCCCGCCGTCGCGCCGCGCCCCGCCCGCCTCACGCCGCGCCGCGCATCCGTCACCGTGCCGCGCCGCGCATCCGTCACCGTGCCGCGCCGCGCATCCGTCCCCGTGCCGCGCCGCGCATCCGTCCCCGTGCCGCGCCACCTCCCCGTCGTCCTCCGCGACGCTCGCGCCGTCACCGCCGACCGCCCCCGTGAGCTGGTTCATGACCGGTCCTCCTGTCCGCCGTCGCACCCTCACGAAGTATCTGCCCGCCCGCCGCGTACCCTCCGCACGGACCGCCCCGCAAAGAATCTGACACAGCATCAGAAAATCTCTTCCCTCGTCCGCCACGCTGCGGCATCCTCACGCCCATGGAGACGGAGCTGAGCAGGAAACTGGGAGCCGAGCACGCCATCTTCGGCTTCACGCCCTTCCCGGCGGTGGCTGCGGCCATCACCCGGGCGGGCGGCTTCGGGGTACTCGGCGCGGTCCGCTACACCGCTCCCGACGACCTCAAGCGCGACCTCGACTGGATGCAGGACCACACCGACGGAAAGCCCTACGGCCTCGACGTGGTCATGCCGGCCAGGAAGGCCGTCGACGGCATCAGCGAGGCCGACATCGAGGCGATGATCCCGGCAGGACACCGGGCCTTCGTCCGCGACACCCTCGCCAAGCACCACGTACCCGAACTGGCCGACGGCGAGGCCTCCGGCTGGCGCATCACCGGTTGGATGGAACAGGTCGCCCGCAACCAGCTCGACGTCGCCTTCGACTACCCGATCAAACTCCTCGCGAACGCGCTCGGTTCCCCGCCGGCCGACGTGATCGAGCGCGCCCACGACCACGGCGTCCTCGTCGCCGCCCTCGCCGGCAGCGCCAAACACGCCCGCCGTCACGCCGAGGCGGGCATCGACGTCGTCGTCGCCCAGGGCCACGAGGCCGGCGGCCACACCGGCGACATCGCCACCATGGTCCTGGTCCCCGACATCGTCGACGCCGTCGCGCCGCTCCCCGTCCTCGCCGCCGGAGGCATCGGCAGCGGCGAACAGATCGCCGCCGGCCTCGCCCTCGGCGCCCAGGGCGCCTGGCTGGGCTCCCTCTGGCTCACCACCACCGAGGCCGATCTGCACTCCCGCGCCCTCACCGAGAAGTTGCTGGCCGCCGGCTCCGGCGACACCGTCCGCTCCCGCGCCCTCACGGGCAAGCCCGCCCGCCAACTGCGCACCGAGTGGACCGACGCCTGGGACGACCCGGACGGCCCCGGAACACTCCCCATGCCCCTCCAGGGACTCCTCGTCGCCGAGGCCGTGTCCCGCATCCAGAAGTACGAGGTCCAGCCGCTGCTCGGCACGCCCGTCGGCCAGATCGTCGGCCGGATGAACTCGGAACGCAGTGTCCAGGCCGTCTTCGACGACCTCACCAGCGGTTTCGAACGCGCCATCGACCGCATCAACCGCATCGCCGGCCGGGCCTGAGGCGCGCGGCACCGAGAGGAGCGAGCAGCAGCATGAGCGACGGACAACCCCCCAACGGCTTCTGGGCCCAGGCGGCCGCCGACCCCGACCGCACCGTCCTGATCACCCCCGAGGGCGAGACGTGGACGGCGGCCCGTCTGCACGCCGACGTCAACCGACTCGTCCACGGCCTGCGCGCGGCCGGCCTGGAGAAGGGCGACGTCTTCGCCGTCGTCCTCCCCAACGGCGTCGAGTTCTTCACCGCCTACCTCGCGGCCTCCCAGGCCGGCTTCTACCTCGTCCCGGTCAACCACCACCTCGTCGGCCCCGAGATCGCCTGGATCGTCTCCGACTCCGGCGCCAAGGTCCTGATCGCCCACGAGCGCTTCGCCGACGCCGCCACCGCCGCGGCCGACGAGGCGGGCCTGCCCGCGAGCGGGCGTTACGCCGTCGGGACCGTCAAGGGCTTCCGCCCCTACGCGCACCTCCTCGACGGACAGCCCGGAACACCCCCGTCGGACCGCACCCTCGGCTGGGTGATGAACTACACCTCCGGCACCACCGGTCGCCCGCGCGGCATCCGCCGGCCCCTGCCCGGAAAGCTCCCGGAGGAGACGTACCTCGGCGGCTTCCTCGGCATCTTCGGCATCCGCCCCTTCGACGACAACGTCCACCTCGTCTGCTCGCCGCTCTACCACACGGCGGTCCTGCAGTTCGCCGGAGCCTCCCTGCACATCGGGCACCCGCTCGTCCTCATGGACAAGTGGACCCCGCGGGAGATGCTGCGGCTCATCGACCACCACGCCTGCACCCACACGCACATGGTCCCCACCCAGTTCCACCGGCTCCTCGCGCTGCCCCAGGAAGTCAAGGACGCGTACGACGTGTCCTCCATGCGGCACGCCATCCACGGCGCCGCCCCCTGCCCCGACCACGTCAAACGGGCGATGATCGACTGGTGGGGCCGGTGCGTGGAGGAGTACTACGCGGCCAGCGAGGGCGGCGGCGCCTTCGCGACGGCCGAGGACTGGCTCAAGAGGCCGGGAACGGTCGGCAAGGCCTGGCCGATCAGCGAACTCGCCATCTTCGACGACGACGCGCGGCGGCTGGCACCCGGCGAACTCGGGACCGTCTACATCAAGATGAACACCGGCGGCTTCAGCTACCACAAGGACGAGGGCAAGACGCGCAAGAACCGCATCGGCGACTTCTTCACGGTCGGAGACCTCGGCCTGATGGACGAGGAGGGCTACCTCTTCCTCCGCGACCGCAAGATCGACATGATCATCTCGGGTGGCGTCAACATCTACCCGGCCGAGATCGAGTCCGCCCTGCTCACCCACCCCGCCGTCGCGGACGCCGCAGCCTTCGGCATCCCGCACGCGGACTGGGGCGAGGAGGTCAAGGCCGTCATCGAACCCGCCGAGGGCTTCGAGGCGGGTGACGCGCTGGCCGCCGAGATCCTCCACCACTGCGAGCGGCAACTGGCCGGCTACAAGCGCCCCAAGAGCGTCGACTTCATCGAGACCATGCCGCGCGACCCCAACGGCAAGCTGTACAAGCGCCGGCTGCGCGACCCGTACTGGGAGGGCCACGCGCGCGTGATGTGACGACGATCGCTCACTGGATGCCCGTCACCAAGAGGGGAGGGCCACGCGCGCGCGATGTGACGCGAAGCGAACCGGCCCGGACGTCCGCCGGGGCCCCCGGGTCCCGGCGGACCCGCCCCGAGGTGCAGGATGCAGACGCCCCGGGGCGGGCTCACGGCTGCTCGCCACGCCCGGGGATTTCGTGAGAAATGCCACGTCAAGGCCCTGAGGACGGGGGTTGGGCCGCACCGGGCGGACAGTTCTGGCAACTTGGCTGATATGAGTACGGCAACGCACAGATCGCCCCTGACCGACTGGACCGTCGTGGTCCCCGTGGTGGCCCTGATCGCCCTCGTCTTCAGTTGGGGACGCGATCTGCCCGCACTCGCGGTGGGGCTCGTCTCCCTCTGCCTCGGCGGCGCCGTGCTCGCGGCGGTCCACCACGCCGAGGTCGTGGCCCATCGAGTGGGCGAACCGTTCGGCTCCCTGGTCCTCGCCGTCGCCGTCACCGTCATCGAAGTGGCGCTGATCGTCACGCTGATGGCCGACGGCGGCCCCAAGACCGCCTCCCTGGCCCGGGACACCGTCTTCGCGGCCGTCATGATCACCTGTAACGGCATCGTCGGCCTGTCCCTCCTCGTCGGAGCACTGCGCAACCGCGTCGCCGTCTTCAACGCCGAGGGATCCGGTGCGGCCCTCGCCACCGTCGCCACCCTCGCCACCCTCAGCCTCGTGCTGCCGACCTTCACCACCTCCAAGCCCGGACCGGAGTTCTCCACCGCCCAACTGACCTTCGCGGCCTGCGCCTCACTCGCCCTCTACGGGCTGTTCGTCGCCGTCCAGACGGTCCGTCACCGCGACTACTTCCTGCCCGTGGACACCAAGCGCCGCCGAGCCGAGGCCGCCGAGGCCGCGGCGGCGGCCGCCGCCGGCGAGGAGGACGAGCACGCCGCCCCGCCCACCTCCCGCGCCGCCCTCATCAGCCTCGGTCTACTCCTCGTCGCCCTCGTCGCCGTGGTCGGCGACGCCAAGGCCGTCTCCCCGACCATCGAGCGCGGGGTCGCCAACGCCGGACTGCCCAACGCCGTCGTCGGTGTGATCATCGCGCTGCTGGTGCTGGCCCCCGAGACCCTGGCCGCCGTCCGTGCCGCCCGCCGCGACCGCGTACAGACCAGCCTCAACCTCGCCTACGGCTCCGCCATCGCCAGCATCGGCCTGACCATCCCGGCCATCGCACTGGCCTCGATCTGGCTCTCCGGTCCGCTGCTGCTCGGCCTCGGCCCGATCCACATGGTGCTGCTCGCCCTCACCGTGGTGGTGAGCGCCCTCACCATCGTGCCCGGCCGGGCCACCCTGCTCCAGGGCGGCGTCCACATCGTGCTGCTCGCCGCGTACCTCTTCCTCGCGGTCAGCCCCTGACCCGTCCGCACGTGCCGCGGCCCCTGACCCGTCCGCACGTGCCGCGGCCCCTGACCCGTCCGCACGTGCCGCGGCCCCCCGGGACGGAAGCACCGTCCCGGGGGCCGCGCGGATCTCCGGGTGTCAGCGCCGCTCGCGCTCGAGGACTGGCCGTACGTCAGCAGCGTGCGCGCCACCGGGCAACCACTGCCGTCCCAACCGACCGCCTGCATGTGGCTGGAGCCGTGCGTGACCTCCGGGTAGCCGCCGACCGACGCGTTCCACGGCGCCTCGATCTTGTTCCAGACGCCCAGCGCCTCGGTGCCGCCACCCACCGGCAGCCTGCGGCCGTCGCGCACCACGAACTGATGCTCGCCCAGCGGGGCGTCCAGGGCGATCCCCGCCGTCCTCAACTCCTCGACCGTGTCCGCGAGCGCCCTGCCGACACCGGGCGCCGCCTGGTTCAACGTGCGCGGCGTGCGCACCGGATCGGCCGCCGAGAACGGCACCGACCACAGGTCCCTGGCCGGGGTGCCCGTCGTGAGCCTGCGCCAGAACCGGTCGAAGAGCAGCGCGCCCCGGCTGGAGCTGTTCGCCGTGCGGTCCCAGCCCGCCAGCACCCCGCAGGCCGCCGAGACGTCCACCGCCGCGCCGTCGCTTCCGGTCGCCGTGCCCCCGGGCAGGGCCGCACACGCCTTCGCCGCGTCGGCCGCAGCCAGGTCGCCGGCCGGGACCCGGTTCGCGTACTGCTGACGCTCCAGATCGGCCACCCTCAGCCGCCCCTTCGCGGCCATCGCCCCCACGTCCTCCAGCGCGCCGCGCGTACGCAGCGAGCGCGGGCCGGCGGCCGATCCCCAGATCCGCTCGTACCCGGTCAGCGGCCGGTCCGCGTTGGCGAACCAGGCGCTGCCGTTGGAGTTCGCGGGCGTGCTCGGAGCGGGGGCAGGCGGGGGTACGGCGCAGCTTCTCCCTGGCCGCGGTGCGCGCGCTCCCCGCCGGCTGGGGCCTTGCGGCGGACGGCAGCGCGCAGGGAGGCGTACGCGAACGACCAGGAGCAGCCTCGTCGTGCAATTCCGCCCGGTCGCCTACATCCTGAGCGTGCGGTCGAGGGTCCCGCAGAGAACGCCTGAGCCGGTCAAAGGTGCCCCGGGCGTCGAGTGGTGCGGCGTGCCTGTTTGCTGACCGCCTTCCACTGGCGGCGTACGTCGGCCATCTCGGCCGGATCCTCACGACGGCGGTGATAGGCGATCTCTGCCCGGAGCTTGCGCCAGGTGGCGAGGCGGTCGACGTCCAAGGCGCCGGTACGGGAGGCCTCCTCGACGGCGCAGCCGCCGTCGCCGTCGTGGCCGCAGTCGCCGTACCGGCAGTGGACGGCCAGGGAGGCGATGTCGGTGAAGACATCGTCGACCGATGTCTGCGCCGCCGCTACTTCCAGGGAACGGATGCCCGGGATGTCCAGAAGCACTCCGCCGCTGGACAACAGGTGGAGGCGACGTGTGGTCGTGGTGTGGCGGCCACCGGCGCGGCCGGGGGCGGCGACCGCCTCGGAGGTTCCTTCAAGGGCGTTGAGCAGGGAGGTCTTGCCCGCGCCGGAAGGGCCGAGCATGACCGCGGTGGTGCCGTGGGTGAGATGGGTGCGTAGGGAGTCGAGTCCGTCGCCGGTGAAGACACTGACGGGGACGACGGGGACACCAGGACTGAGGTGTTCGGCTGTGGCGGTGTTCTCGGCACCGCCGTCCTCGGTGATGTCGCTCTTGGTCAGGACGAGAACGGGCTGGGCGCCGCTGTCCCAGGCCATCACGCTCAGGCGCTCGACCATGGTGGTGTTCAGCCCGCCGTCCAGCGGGACGACGACCAGGACGGTGTCGATGTTGGCCGCGAGGACCTGACGCCCGTGTCCGGAGCCTTGGCCCCGACCGAGCGCGGTGCTGCGGGGGGCGACGGCGTGGATACGTCCGTCGTGGCCGAGTCTGACCCAGTCGCCGGCAACGGGGGTGACCTGCAAAGAGGTTGCCGAGCCGGCGGTGTGCGCGATGAGGGTGCCGTCCTCGGAGGGCCGCAGAACCTCGCATACGGTGCCGTGGTTGACGACCGCTCGTGCCCATCCGTGGCCGCTGGGTGCCCGGCCGAGCCGGGTGACGGTCGGAGTGTCGGTCATGGAGCGTCCTTGGTGGTGATGAATCCGGTCCAGGTGCGGCGCATGCGGTCGCCCGCGGTGGCGTCGACGCGCTGGACGGCGTGCATGGTGTGGGCGCGGAAGACGACCAGGCGGTTGGGGCGCGGCAGGATGAGAGCGGGGTGCTTCGCGCAGTGCAGAAGGGCGGTGCCGTCGGGGGCGTCGGCGCGGGAAGCCTCGTCGAACAAGGCGAGGCCGCCGCCCCAGTCGGCGTTCCAGGTGCGGTGGACGAAGTAGACGTAGGCCCCGATACGGTCGGCGCCGGCGTCGTTGTGCCAGCTCAGTCGGGAGCCGGCGGGGTAGCCCCAGGCGCTGAGCGTGAGGGAGACGTGGTTGCCTTTGCCGGCGGCGTCGAGCAGGTCCAGATGATCGGCCACCCGCTCCTTGACGGCATGCTGCCAGCGGGGCGCGTCGGGTGCGGTGTCGCCGAGGGGCTGCTTCTCCTCGCCGCCGCGGTACGCGAAGCCGTCGTACACCGGGTCGATGGTGCTGAGCACGGGTTTGAGGCGAATGCGCTCGATGTCGTCGGCGGCTGCTTCGAAGTCGGCTCGGGGCAGCAGGTCGTCGATGACCACGTATCGGTCGCCGCGGGAGTGGACGCGGATGCCGTGGTCGGGCGTGGCGGGTGTGATGGGTGGGCCGAGATTCATGCGTTGGCCTTCCTCGTCTGTCCGGCGAGGCGCGCGGCGGGGATGCTCAACAGGACGAGAAGAACGCCGACAACGGCGAAGACAGTGTCGTAGTGGGCGGCGAACAGGCCGCCGAGGAGCATGCCGACCGGGACGCCGGCGGAGTTGACGAAGTTGTCCACGGAGCCGAACCGGGAGAGGAACCGTTCGGGTATCTCGCTCTGGTAAGTGGTGTCCCAGACGATGCCGCAGGCGGCGATGGTCAAGGAGGCCAGGGCGAAGGCGGCGCCGATGACAGCGGTGGGCAACTCATCGCGCAGGGTGAGGGCGGCCATCTGCAGGACGACACCGATGGTGACGACGACGGACGCCGCTTTCCACGGATGCCGGTTCATCGCCATGACGGCCAGGGAGCCGACGAGGGAGCCGGCGGCGAGGCAGGTGGCGAGTACGGACCACGCGCCGTTGCCGCCGAGGGACTCCACGGCGATGACCGGACCGGCGACGGCGGCCAGACCGATGCTGAGGGAGATCACGAACCACAGGGCCATGCCGAACGAGAACCACGGATAGCGAGCCATGATGGTGAACGCGGCGCGGAAGCGGGCGTCGCCATTCGCATGCGCCATGTCTGCGGTGGACTCTGCGGGGACGGTGCCGGGCTCGGCCTCCACGTGCGGCGCCGGCCGGTGGCGGGCGGGGGTGTGAAGGCGTGTGAGCCGGATCAGACAGCCGAGGTTGACGGCGAATGAGGCCACGTCGAGCCAGAGCACCCAGGAGAACCCCACCGTGCTCATGAGGACACCGGCCAGTACGGGTCCGAGCAGGAAGCTCACGTCGGCGAGGAGGGACAGCAGGCTGTTGGCCCAATGGAGCTTGTCCTCGGGGACCAGCTCGGGGGTCAGACCTATCTGGGCGGGGTTGTAGAGCGCGGTGCCCGCGCCGTACACGGCGGCGGAAAGGCACAAGTGCCAGGTCTGCAGGGGCAGTGGACTGATCACGACGACGGCGAGCGTGCCCTGGGCCAGGAACCGCAGCAGGTCGGCGCCGATCATCACCTTCACGCGGTCGTATTGGTCGGCGAGCCGGCCACCGGTGGCGACGAGGAGGAAGCGGATCGCCCACAGGGAAAGGAGTACCGCCGTGAGTCCGCCGGCCGATCCCGAGACCTGGTAGGCGGCGAGGGCGAACGCGACGGGGACGGCCGCGTCGCCGAGGCTGGAGATGGCGTGACCCGCGAAGAACGTCGCGAAGCGGCGCTCCCGGAATATCGCGGCCCGGTCCTTGAAGGGGGCGGTGAGCACAGGCGGGTCATCCTTCACAGATCAGGAAGTCGTTGCGGGCGCCGAAGGCGACCAGGGCACGGAGGTCGGCGGCGGGTAGGCCGGCTGCGGCGAGAAGGGTGTCGAAGGTGAAGGCGCCGCCGCTGCCGAGGATTACGACGGGTCGTTCGAGGCGGCGGTCGAGGCGGATGCGCCGGCCCATGGTGGTGACCGTCACGTGCCCGTCGGCCGTGGTGATGTGCGGGGGCCATCGGCTGGCCCAGCGGATCCGTGTGGTGGGGCCGACCTCCCCGGTCAAGGCACTGCGAAGCGAGGCCCCGACGCGGCGGTCGGGGCGTAGGGCCAGGCGGGAGGCGCCTGACTCCTCGCAGAGCTCGGCGAGCGGCTCGTATCCAACGGTCAGGTGGATGGTGAGTTCGCCGGTGCCGCAGACGCGGTGCGCGGTGTGGCGCGGTACGGACAGGCACATGCCGGGGGTCAGGACACGGTCGAGGCTGTCGTCCGCCAGGTCGGGGGAGCGTGCGCCGGTGCGGGAGTCGACCTGCCAGCGCTTTCGCCCCAGGAGTTGCAGGATGAGGGTGTCGTGGCCGTCGCTGTGCAGATCGAAGGCGGAAGACTCACCCGCGGTGATGTAGCAGTTGACCCATGCACGGGCGTACAGGAGGTATTCGAGAGCCTCGCACAGCAGCATGACCCGATCGTCGAGCGCTTCGAGATGGCTGATGACGAGGGTCGCCCCGCGTTCGACGGCGCCGTGCAGATAGGCGGGCACGAGAGTGGTGTGCAGGATCTCCCCGTCGCCGACACGGGAACGCATCCACCGGCTCCGGTCGACATGGCGGCCGGATTCGACGAGGCGGAAGTTGGTCGCGAGTGCGCCCGGTCGGGCCAGCGCGGACCAGACACCGGCCAGCAGGGCTTCGTGTGCGGCTTGGTCTTGGCCGGGGTCGGAGGGTGCATGGAGGCGGACCCCGCCGGACGGCGGCCGCTGGTCTCCCAGGCCCGCGAGCAGTGTGTCGGCATATCGGAGGGCGTC
Source organism: Streptomyces sp. NBC_00513 (assembly GCF_041431415.1). Lineage (GTDB taxonomy): Bacteria > Actinomycetota > Actinomycetes > Streptomycetales > Streptomycetaceae > Streptomyces. The sequence goes on along the minus strand of NZ_CP107845.1, from coordinate 1,175,609 downwards.
GAACGAGGTCATGCGGCGATCACTGCTCCCAAGGCGTAAAGGGTGCGGGCCAGTTCGCCTCGGCTGTCCGGGGTGAGCCGGGCGGGCAGGAGCGCCGTCAGCTCACGGAAGGAGAAGGGAGCGGTGGACGCAGTCGCCCGCACCAGGGAGTCGAAGTCGGCCCGCTCCCCGACGGGAACCGTGAGGGTGCGGCCACGGACGACAAGGGTGGTGCGACCGGCGTGCGCGGCCACTGCTACGGCACCGGGCCGGGCCCAACGCAACGGGCCGTCGATGACGGGGGCGCCCGAGCGGGGCAGGGCGGCGCGGTGGGGTCGGCTGAGGTGGCCGTTGGTGCGCAGACGGAGCTGGGTGAGTGTCAGCTCGTGGGCGACGCGCTCGGCGAGAGAGGGGTCGGCGGTGTCCTCGGCCAGCAGGGTGCGGGCACGGTCCGCGACGGCACCGGCGGGCGGGTAGTCGGGGAGGGGGTCGGCCGGGCCCGCAGCGCGCCACAGTGCCTCGGTGATCAGGGAGTGGGTCCTGACCGGGTACAGGGTGAGCCCGAGAAAAGCGGTGGGGCCGAGGTTTCGGAAAACGTGATAAGTGTCCTGCGGAATCAGCAGGAAATCACCGGGGCGCAGTAGCCGACGTTCGGCGGAGCCGAGATGCTCCTCGATGTCGAAGGTAATTTGTCCGAACGATGGGCTCGGGGTTATACCGGAGGTATCGAACGGGTTCTCGTGCCAGATCCAGACTTCTTTGGGGGACGGTCCGAGGTGGAAGATGAGGGAGGGTTCGTCATCCTTGTGGATGCCGAAGGGTGTCCATCCGGAATGGGCGATGAAGGTGTACACATCAGTGCCGGAAGGCAGTTCGTGGAACCCGTCCGTCACGAGTTCCTCGACCATTGCGGAGACTTCGGCGCACAGCCGGAGGTCCCAGGTGGAGATGTCGTTGACGGCCACGCACGCCTCGTCGCCGCCGGCGGTACGGGCCAGCCACTCCACCGCGCTCTCGCCATCCGCGAGGGGTGAATCCACGAAACGCTTGGTGAGCGGATAGTCGAAGGCGCCGGGGCGGAAGGCGCGCAGACGCAGGTCGCCGGGCGCCTGGCGGGTCGCCGTCCGCAGGCTGCAGTCGATCAGCCGACCGAGACGCTGTGGGTCGGTGACCAGGCCGGGGAGGAAGACGGGGCTGGCGAAGCCCGGAGCGTGGGCTGCCGCGAACGCCTTCCAGGTCTTCATGTCGATGCTCATTCAGCTCACCACTCGTTCGGGAGGTACGGCCGGCGCGGCCGGCCGTCCGCGAGGACGACCGGCCGCGCGACGGTGTGGACTCAGTGGCCGACGTCCCGACGCGGGCTGAACTCGGTCTCGAAGTCGTAGTTGTCGTCCTCGAGGATCTCCATGACGAGGTTCTGCTCGTTCTCCATGATGCGGAATTCCCTTCTCAGTGATTCTGTTCCACAATTTTCCGGCAAGAGTGCCGAAAATTGACCGGCCGGGGTGGGGTCGGGCCGCCGGGCGGGCGTTCCGTTCGTTTCCCCGGTCCGTTCTGGAAGCAACTCTGACATTCGTTCGAGGGCGTTGTCATCCATTTGGATTGACACGAAGTTCCCCTGGCACGGTTGTGTCAGATCAGGCCTTGCTGTGCGGCTTGGAGTCCGAGCTGGAATCGGCTGCTGACTTTGAACCGTTCCGTGAGGGCGGTGATCATCCGTCGTTCGCTGCGCAGGGAGATACCGAGCCTGCGGGCCGCCGCCTCGTCGGTCAGCCCTTCGGCCAGGAAGCGCAACAGAGCCCGCTCCTGAGGCGAGCAGGTGGCGGGGGCCTCGCCCTCCGACTCCTCCTCGGCCGCCGTGTCCCACAGGTACGTGAAGAGGGCACGCAGGCCCATGAGGGCGCCGGACTCGGTCAGCAAAACGGCTCCGGTGTCGGGATCCTCCGGGTCCAAGGGCAAGACGGCACGCGCATCCTCGACGATGCGCAGTTGCAGGGGCAGGGAGGGCAGGGTGCGCATCTCGGCGCCGGCCTGCGCCAGGCGCCGCACCGAGCTACGGCGCTGGACGCCGGGCAGGTGAAGGACGCGTACGCGCACGCCCCGCGCGAGCAGGTCGAGGAGGACGGCCACATCGAGGTCCCACGGGCCGCCGCCGGCCGCGGCGGCGGTGGGGGCGAGGGCGAGAAGCTCGCCGCGGGCCTGCGCCGACAGGTCTGACTGGACGCGTTGTACGGCTTCGTTGCCGGTGAAGCGTTCCACACTCGCCGTGCCCGTGCGGCCGTGCGCGACGTAGTCGGCGAGGAGGGCGTCCACGGCGGACCGGCTCGCCTCGATCTCCAACTGGGTGCGGGCCAGTTCGTCCTGACGGCGCTCCAAGAGCGCCCCGAGCCCCGCCCGGGGCGGTACGAGCAGCGGGGTACCCGGGCCCGAGCCGTCTGTGTCCGCCGTGCGCAGCAGGGCGAGGTCGGCGAGCGAGTCCAGCGCCCGCGCGACGGCTGACCGGCCCTGGCCCAGCCCCTGAGCCAGCTGGTCCACATCCCAGGAGGGGTGCTCCAGCATGAGTCGGTAGACCGTCTCGGTGCCGGAGTCGAGTCCGAGCGCGCCCAGTAGCAGGGTCTCTTCGCCGTCATGCGATGCCGGGCACAGATGTGCCACGGCGTTTTCATGGCTCCGCCAGGCTTGGGATGCGTGCATGGTCAAGGCTCAGACTCCGTTGTGGTTCCGGCAGGTTGGCGCAGCATGAGGAGGCCCCGCTAGCGGATCGCTAGGGACGGCTGACATAGGCTCCCGCCATGCATGGTCAGCGAGGCGCGTTGTTCCAGTTCCGGATACTGGGGCCGCTTGAGGTGCGGTACGTCGGGGAGACGGTGGCCGTCACCGCCCCCAAGGAACGTGATCTGCTCGTCCTGCTGCTGCTGAAGGCCGGGCACATCGTCCCGGCGGAGGAGCTGATCGACGGACTCTGGGGGACCACACCGCCGACGACCGCGCGCACGACGCTGCAGAACTACGTCAAGCGGCTGCGTCGAGTCCTCCGGGAACCCGGAGACGGACAACGCGAATTGCTGGCGACCCGGCCGGGAGGCTATCTGCTGGGGCTGGAGGGCGAGTTCTTGGACGTCGGGGAGTTCGAGCGGCTTGTCGGCAGCGCGGCCGCGGCCGCCGCGCGCGGTGACGACGTCACCGTCTCCGCACGGCTCGGCGCCGCGCTGTCCCAATGGCGCGGCCAAGCGCTGGCCGGCAGTCGCTCCGAGTACCTCCGGCAGGTGGAGGGGCCCCGTCTAGAGGAAGCTCGGATGGTCGCCTTCGAGCAGCGGGTCGACGCCGACCTGAGGCTGGGCCGGCACGCCGCCGTGATCGCCGAGCTGCACACCGAGGCCGCCCGGCAACCACTGCGGGAACGGCTCCAGGGGCAACTGGTGCTCGCTCTCTACCGTTCGGGACGGCGCGGCGACGCGCTCGCGGCCTCCCGGCAGGCCCGCTCACACCTCGTTCGGGAACTGGGCCTGGAACCCGGTCCCGAACTCGCCGCGCTCCACACCCGCATCCTCGCCGACGATCCGACCCTGATGGAGATCCGGCCCGCAGCGGCGCCCCCACGCAGCGCTCCGTCCACCCGCTCGGATCCGTTCGGCCACACCGAGACCGGCCCTGCCTCCTCCGCCCCATCCGTCCTCCCCTCCCAACTCCCTCCCACCACAATGGTGTTCACCGGCCGCGCGGAGGCCCTGCGACGGCTCGACGAGCTGATGCCCGCCGCAGGGCCACAACCGCCGGGAGCGGCCCGCATCGTCCAGATCACCGGCCAGGGCGGGGTCGGCAAGACGGCCCTCGCGGTCCACTGGGGCCACAGCCGGCGCAACCGGTTTCCCGACGGGCAGCTCTACGTCAACCTGCGTGGTCACGGCGGCGGTCGGCCCCTGCGATCGATCGACGCGCTCAGCGAGTTCCTGGAGGCGCTCGGCGTGCCCCCGCGCGACGTCCCCGTGACGGAGGAACGCGGCGCCGCCCGGTTCCGCTCACTGTGCGCCGACCGGCGGCTGCTGGTGATCCTGGACGACGCACGGTCGGAGGAGCAGGTCAGGCCACTGCTACCCGGCAGCGCGGACTGCATGGTGATCGTGACCAGTCGCCTCTCCCTGGCCGGCCTCGTGGCCCGCGACGGGGCGCTGCCCGTGCCGCTGCCGGTCTTGGAGCTGCCCGAGGCCGAGCAGATGCTCGTCAACATCCTTGGTCCCGCACGGGTTTCGCGCGAGACCGCGGCGGCCGCCGCGCTGACCGCCGCCTGCGCCCGACTCCCCCTAGCCGTCGGCATCAGCGCGGCCGACCTCGCGCTCCACCCGGACCGGACCCTGGCACAGCAGGTCGAGCTGCTGACCGGGGCCGACACCCTGTCCGCCCTGGAACTGCCCGGGGACGGCCAAAGCGCGGTGCGCACGGTCTTCGCGAGGTCGTACGCCACCCTGGAGCCGGACACCGCCCGCATGTTCCGACTCCTCGGACTCCTGCCGGGTGAGGACATCACGGCCGGGGCCGCGGCGGCGCTGGCCGGCACGCGCCCCGCCCGCGCCAGTGCGCTCCTGGGCAGCCTCACCCGCTCCCACCTCCTGGAGGAAGGGACCGTCGGCCGGTACGCTCTGCACGACCTCTTGCGCGCCTACGCCCGCGAACGGGCCCACGCCGAGGAACCCGACAGCGAGCGCGACGCCACCCTGAGGCGTCTGTATGACTGGTACCTGACGAACGTCGACAAGGCGGCCAGGCTGATCCAGCCCGAAATGGTGCGCCTGCGGATGTACGCGGACGGCGCCGACCTTGCCTTCGACACGCTGGACGACGCCGCCGACTGGCTCGACGCCGAACGGGCCAACGTCGTGGCGATGGTCCAGCGGGCTGCGGACGAGGGCCCTCTGGAAGCCGCGTGGGGTCTGGCCGACGCGTTCCGGCCCTACCTGATGCACTCCTCACACACCGCCGACTGGCTGGCAGTGGGAGAGGCGGGACTGGCGGCGGCGGAGGCGGACGGGCACGTCTTCGGTCAGGCGGCGACGCACCGGATCCTGTCGAGCGCCTATCTCGTCCTGGGCAGGTACGAGGAGAGCACACGGCACGACCTGGCCGCGGCGGAGCTGTACCGGAGCGTGGGAGCCGCGGCCGCCGAGGCGGCGGCGTGCAACAGCCTCGCCCTCGCGGCCTGGTACGCGGGTAGGCTGGATGACGCGGTGGCCCACGGAAGCCGTGGTCTCGCCCAGGCGAAGAGCGCCGGCGAGCTGGTTCCCGAACTCATCATCAGCTCCAACCTGGGCGCCATCCTGCACGAGGCCGGCATGCTCCGCGAGGCCGAGGAACTCTACGAGAGCATGATGGGCGGCAGGGTCGTGGCCCACGCACCGACCACTGAGGGCCACATCCTTCGCAACTTCGCCGCCGTCCTGCACGACCAGGGGCAACCGGTGCGGGCCGCCGAACTCCTCGCGCGGGCCGAGGACGTTCAGCGTAGGGCGGGCCAGGGACCCAGCAACCTGACCTACACCCTCTTTTGGAAGGCGGTCATGGCACTTCAGCGCGGCGACCGGGCCGGCGCCCTCGCACACCTCGACGAGGGATTCTCCCTCGCGGGTGGCGACATCAGGGCCGAGGCGCACCTGCACACCGCACGCGGCATGCTCTCCGAGCGCACGGGGGGCCACGAGGCCGCCCTGCAAAGCTTCGAGCGGGCCAGGGACCTGGCCAGGCAGTGCGCCTCACGCAAACCCGAGCTGGACGCCCTGACCGGGATGGCACGCTGCTCCCTCGAGCTGGGGCGGATCGAACAGGCCCGCTCGCTCGCCGAGGAGCTGCTGGAGGAAGCCACGGTCAACGGCTACCGGCTCTTTCGGGGCTACGCATTGACGCTCCTGGCCGAGATCGCCTGCCAGGAGAAGAATTACACCGAGGCAGAGAGTCGGGCCAGGGAAGCGGTGGCGGTCCAGCTGGCGAACGCCCATCCCAGGGGCCGGGCGGATGCCCTCGTCGCCCTCGCGCACGCGCTGCGTGGCGCGGGCGACACCGAGGCCGCGCGTCTTCGGGTGGAAGAGGCGTCGGAGCTCTGGTCCCACTTTGCCCCGCAGCGCGTGGAGGAGCTCCTGCGACGAGCCCACTGACCCGCTCCCGGCGCGGACATCGGCAGCCGGCGCCGAGGCGGAGGCCGGGACGCGGATCGCCGCCGCCTGCCCCGGCCGGCGTCCAGACGCACCGTCCACCAACGTCCCGGCACCCGTTCGTCCAGCTCACCCACTGTGACCTGCGTCATCCCGGTCGCCCTCCCGTCATGCGTCGGCGCTGCTCGCGCCTACCCCTGGCTCTCTTCGGCGGGGATCTGGCGCAGGTGCTACAGGGCGCGGTGCCGGGACTTGACCAGGGCCCGGTAGGCCCCGAAGCGGGAGAGGCTCTCGTCCACGGTGTGGGGAGTCGAGCCAGGCCATGGTGCGTTCGATGGTCCAGTGGTGTCGTCCCAACCGCTGGGAGGACTCGATGCCGCGGCGGGCGCTGCGGTGGGTGATACCGCGCCCGCGTAACCATCGGCGCAGGTGGGCGTAGTCGTAGCCTTTGTCCGCGTGGACAGAGCGCTGCCGGACGGGCCGCGCTCGGCGTCGGCCGAGGCCGTGGTCTGGGGCAGCGCGGCCGCGGCGGCGGGCAGGGCGGCGCCGACGAGGGCGACGCGACGACGCAAGGGACGGGTGCGGATGTGCAACGTACCTCCCAAGTGACCTGTGCATGGGCGGGATTGCCGGTGAAACAGGTGGTGCCTGCGTGCCCCCACACTCATGCAGGCCGCCCGACGATCTGTCAACATCCCGTTCGGTATCCGGGTTGTTGACCTCGGACGGGGGAGGGGGAAGGATCACGCCATGACGCCACAGGGAGCGCTGACGCCCGACGGAGCCGTGACGCCCGACGGGTCCGTGACGCCGGGGGACGCCTCGACCGCCGGGCATGACGTGACGGCCGGGGGGTCGGGGCGAGCGGTCCGGGCGAACACGGTCGACGGGCTGCTCCGCGACAGCGCCCTGCGGGTCCCCGACCGGGTGGCGCTGCGCTACCGCGAGCGGACCTGGACGTACGCGGAACTCGACGCGGCCGTCACCACCGGCGCCGCCGTGCTGCGCGACCGGTACGCGCCGGCCGCCGGCGACAGGGTCGCGACCTACGCCCACAACTCCGACGCCTACCTCATCGCCTTCCTCGCCTGCGCACGCGCCGGGCTCACGCACGTCCCCGTCAACCAGAACCTCACCGGCGAGGACCTCGCGTACATCCTGGGGAACTGCGCGAGCACGCTCGTGCTCGCCGACCCGGACCTGGCCGAACGGATCCCCGCCGGACACACCGTGCGCGCCCTGCGCGACGCCCCGGACTCCTTCCTCTCGGAGCTGGCCGAGCCGCTGCCCTTCACCCCGGACCGGACCGCGGACGCCGTGGTGCAACTGCTCTACACCTCCGGGACCACGGCCCTGCCCAAGGGCGCGATCATGACCCACCGCGCGCTGGCGCACGAGTACGAGAGCGCCATCGCCGCCCTGGACCTGGTCGAGACGGACCGGCCCGCGCACGCGCTGCCGCTCTACCACTCGGCGCAGACGCACGTCTTCCTGCTGCCCTACCTGGCGGTGGGCGCGGAGAACACCGTGCTCGACGCACCGGTGGCGCAAGAGATCCTCGACCTGGTGGAAGCGGGCCGGGTGGACAGCCTCTTCGCCCCGCCGACGGTGTGGATCGCGCTGGCCAACCACCCCGGCTTCGACCGGCGGGAACTCGGCGCGCTGCGCAAGGCCTACTACGGGGCCTCGATCATGCCGGTGCCCGTGCTGGAACGGCTGCGGGCGCGACTGCCCGGGCTCGCGTTCTACAACTGCTTTGGGCAGAGCGAGATCGGCCCGCTGGCCACGGTGCTGGGACCGGCCGAACACGAGGGTCGGATGGACTCGTGCGGTCGACCGGTGCGCCACGTCGAGGCGAAGGTCGTCGACGAGGACGGTGCCGACGTCGCGGACGGGATCGCGGGCGAGGTGGTCTACCGCTCGCCGCAGTTGTGCCTCGGCTACTGGAACGACCCCGAGGCGACCGGGAAGGCCTTCCGGGACGGCTGGTTCCGCTCCGGGGACCTCGCCGTACGCGACGCGGAGGGCTACTTCACCGTCGTCGACCGGCTGAAGGACGTCATCAACTCGGGCGGGGTGCTGGTCGCCTCACGACAGGTGGAGGACGTCCTGTACACCCACCCCGGGGTGATGGAGGTGGCCGTCGTCGGCCTGCCCGACGAGCGGTGGATCGAGGCGGTCACGGCGGTGGTGGTGCCGCGTGGGGAGGTAACGGAGGCGGAGCTGATGGCGTACGCCCGCGACAGGCTCGCCCATTTCAAGGCCCCCAAGCGGGTGCTCTTCGTGGACGCGCTGCCCCGCAACGCCGGCGGCAAGATCCTCAAGCGGGAACTCCGGGACCGCTTCGGGGGTCAGGGCGTCTGACGGGTGGCGTGCGGCGGGCCGGGGCGGCGGACGGGGATCCCGGCGCGGCGCGTCGCACGCGATAGGCGGGTGCCGCCCGGGACCCCGCGGCGGCAGGTTCGCGCCGGCAGGCGACGGGGGACGGGGCCCCGCGGGGCGGGCGACACCGGGGGGCGACGCCGATGACGTTCGGTTGCTCGGACGAGTCAGCCGCCGGCGCACTGGGACGACTTCCTCGGCTACCTGCTCGTGTACATCGGGGGCATCACCGTCCTGCCCTGGCTGCTCGGCTACGGCGTCACGCGCCTGCCGTGCTTCGCGCGGGCCCGCCGGGCACGCCCCGGGGAGGGCGCGGAGGAGGGCGCGGAGGGGGGCGCGGCGCGGACGCCGGCTACTCCGGCGGAAGGCCCGAGCGGTGGAGCCGGCGCAGGGTGAGGCGTTCGTGGAGCAGGCGGCCGACGAGGGCGCCGCCGTAGACCACGAAGCCGACCCCGACCAGCCAGGACTGGACGACCAGCAGCGTGCCGAAGGGGCCGTACGTCACCGCGTTCGAGGCGATCAGCGGGGAGAACACCAGTTGCGAGAACACCCGGAGCCCGAGCAGGCCGATGCTGGTCGCCACCGCCCCCGGGAGCAGGGCGCGCCAGCGGACGCGCCCGCCCAGCAGGAGTCGCTGGGATGACCAGAAGAACAGCACGGTGCCCAGCAGGTCGGTGATCGTGCCGACCACGCTGCCGATCACGTCGTGCGGCGGGGAGGGGATTCCGACGAGCATCGCGAGGTAGCAGACCAGCAGGGCGAGCCACACCACGTGCCGCCACATGGTGTGCCAGCGGGCCGTGGGCAGGTCCCACACCTTCTCGTAGCCGGTCTGCACGGCCGAGCCGAAGGTCAGGCCGAACACGGCGAGCGCGGCGAGCCCGAAGGCCGTCGTCCGCTCCAGCGCCAGATCCGCGGATCCGAACAGCACCTCCACCCGGGCCCGCGAGGAAGCCGTCACGCCGAGGGCCTGGCCCAGCCAGCGGCCGAAGCCGTAACCACTGCCGGGGGCGGCGGCCGCGACGACCACCAGCAGCGGCACCAGGGTGAGGAACCCGAGGGCGGCGAAGCCCATCGCCCGGTGCATCAGCTCCATCTGACGACCCCGGCTCCAGGCCAGCCCGGCGAGGGAGGCCTGGAGGCGGTCGTGCAGCAGCCGGGGCTTCAGGGTCACGCCCACTGGCCTACCCGGGAGCACCCGAGGCCCTCCCGCGCGCACCCGCAAGTGGGCCCGAAGGGGTGGTTTCCGGCATCCACGCGGCTGACGGGACCGGGTGGCCGCGTGCGGAGCCGTCCCGGCGGTCCCGTGCGGAGCCGTCCGGGCGTCCCGTCCCGTGTGGAGCCGTCCCGGCGTCTACGGTCTGGCGCGGAGGTCCCGGACCCGCTTGATCTTGCCCACCGAGCGTTCCAGGGTCTCCGGGTCCACCACCTCGACACGGACGGACACCCCGACGCCCTCCTTGACGGCGCGGACCACCTCGGCGGCCGCAGCCTCGCGGCGGTCGTGATCGGTGCCCCGCCGGGCCTCCACCCGCACGGTCAGGGTGTCCAGGCGGCCCTCGTTGGTCAGTCGCAGTTGGAAGTGCGGGGCCAGGCCCGGGACGCGCAGCAGGATCTCCTCCACCGCGGTGGGGTAGAGGTTCACCCCCCGCAGGATGATCATGTCGTCGCTGCGGCCGGTGATCTTCTCCATCCGGCGGAACGCGGGCCGGGCCGTTCCGGGCAACAGCCGCGTCAGGTCCCGGGTCCGGTACCGGATGATCGGCATGGCCTCCTTGGTGAGCGAGGTGAACACCAACTCGCCCGGCTCCCCGTCCGGCAGTACCGCCCCGGTCAAGGGGTCGACCACCTCCGGGTAGAAGTGGTCCTCCCAGATGTGCAGGCCGTCCTTGGTCGAGGCGAACTCCTGGGCCACGCCCGGTCCCATCACCTCGGACAGGCCGTAGATGTCCACGGCGTCCATGTCCAGCCGCTCCTCGATCTCCCGCCGCATCCCCTCCGTCCACGGCTCCGCACCGAAGATCCCCGTGCGGAGCGAGGTGGAGCGGGGGTCGATGCCCTGGCGTTCCATCTCGTCCAGCAGGGTGAGCATGTAGGACGGGGTCACCATGATGACCTCCGGCCGGAAGTCCTGGATCAGGCGGACCTGGCGGTCGGTCATGCCCCCCGAGGCGGGCACGACCGTACAGCCGAGCCGCTCCGCGCCGTAGTGCGCGCCGAGGCCGCCGGTGAAGAGGCCGTAACCGTAGGCGACGTGCACGATCTGACCGGGGCGACCGCCCGCCGCCCGGATGGACCGGGCCACCACGTCGGCCCAGGTGGACAGGTCCCCCTCGGTGTAGCCGACGACCGTGGGCCGTCCGGTGGTCCCGCTGGAGGCGTGGATGCGCCGCACCTCGGAACGCGGCACGGCGAACATCCCGAAGGGGTACTGGTCGCGCAGATCGGACTTGGTGGTGAACGGGAAGTGGGCGAGGTCGGCCAGGGATCGACAGTCGTCCGGATGCAGGCCGGCCTTGTCGAACGCCTGCCGGTAATGGGGCACGTTGTCGTAGGCGCGATGCAGGGTCGCGCGCAGCCGCCTCAGCTGGAGAGCGGCCAGCTCGTCGCCGCTCAACCGCTCGCTCTCGTCATGGATGTCCGCGTGCGCCCTCATGCCGTCACCTCATCGCCTGCCAACCGACCGATCATTCGGTAGAGTGCCAGGCCCTCGGCGGTTAAATCAATGACTCGAACGAGTGATCGCCTGATTTCCCGCCGCGTGCGACCCCCGCCCCTTGAGCGCCCACGCCGCGCACCCGCCGCACCGACGCGGGCCGGAGTGCCGACGGGGAGCCGCCGTGCCACGCTGAAACAGGGGCTCTCGCCGGTCCTGGCATCCCAGGCCCGACGCTGCGACCTAGGGAGATCGAGATGGCCAGTGACCCCGTCGGACACCGGGCGGGCCACGTGCACACGAGCCCCACGCACGCGCCCGCCTCCGGTACCACCCTTCTGGCAGCAGCCCTGATGATCGTCGGCGGGGTGATGGCGGTCCTCGAAGGGATCGCCACCGTCGTCAACGACGACCTGTTCGTCGTCACCCGCCACTACGTCTACGAATTCAGCCGGACCGGCTGGGGCTGGGTCCACATCATCCTGGGCGTGGCCCTCGTGATCGCCGGCTGCGCCGTGATCGGCGGAGCCCTGTGGGCACGCTACTTCGGCGTCGCCATCGCCAGTCTCGGGGTGGTGGCCAACTTCCTGTGGCTGCCGTACTACCCCTTGTGGGCCCTCGTGCTGATCGCCGTCAACCTCCTCGTCATCTGGGCCCTGTGCACCGGCATGCACCGCGAAGCGGATGCGGGCCGGGCCGCGGCCGTTTGAGCCGGCCGTCGACGCGCCGCCCGGGATCCGGGCCTGCCCGCCCTCCGCGCGGGCACCCGGCCGGGGGGCGTGAGCGCGGGCGGCGCGCCGGCCCGCGGCGTACGGTCGAATGAGGAGCCCCGGCCGAGGAGGCACGCACCCCGGCCGAGGGAGTACGAAGGGAGGCGACGGCATGTCCGTCATCGACCCCGCGGTATCGGTACGACTCGGCGCCCCCGGCGCCCGCCGCCTGGTCGGGCTGCTGGCCGAGGTCGCCCACCTGCTGGAGAACCCGGACCGGCTCCGGCTCACCGACGAACAGGCCGCCGTGATCGGACAGGGCACGAACCGCGCCGAGCTGGCGGTCTGGGCCCGCGAACTCGCCGCGGAACTGCGCGCCCAGTTGTAGCCGCCCGAACGGCCTACGGGGCCGACGGCGCGGCGGACCGGGTGGGTGGTTGACTGGCGGCATGCCGCTCGAAGACTACGGAGTGTTGTCCGGAACCCTCCATCGCCATTTCCGCGACCAGCCCGACACCCAGGGACGTTGGTTCCACGTCAATCTGGAGGTCGACACCCCCGAGGGCCGCCACCGGTGCGCGATCGACGTGGACAGCAAGGAATCCGCCACCGGCGTGCGATGGAAGGTCGTCACCCTCGCCGCCTCGGTGGTCGATCCCGCGTCCGGACTGCCGCCCGGCTTCCACCACCTCGCCCGGACCTCGGGCTCGGGCGCCGTCGACTACCTGCGCCACCCCGCCCTGCGCCCCCGGACCGGATGCGGGATCGCCTGGCTCCGGGCGGCCCTGGACCGGCTGAGCCCGCCGCGCCCGTGGGTCGCCGGCGACCATCTGGCGGCCTCGCGGGCGCTGGAGCCGATCCTCGTGCCGGGCAGGTCGATCCTCGTCTTCGGGGAGCCCTTCTCCCACGGCGGCCTCGGCGTGCACAACGTCCACCAGAACCAGGGCGACCCGTACGGCAGCCAGTGGTGGGCGGACAACGGGACCTGGCAGGACGGCGCGACGATGACCCGCCGCGAGGACGGGCAGTACGACGTGTTCCTGTCGAAGTTCTCCACCCAGGCCGACCGGACCGACGGCGACGGCCACCCGGTCGGGTGACCGTGGGCCCGCGACCCGCCGGTCGGGGCGATCCGTCCGGGCCGGCGGGGAACCGCCCGGCCGGCGCGTATCAGGGGGTCGCGTCCGCGCCGTCCGCCTCGGTCGCCACCGTCTTCGCCCAGCGGTAGTCCGCCTTGCCGCTGGGCGAGCGCTGGATCGCGGGGGCGATGACCAGTTGGCGCGGGATCTTGTACCCCGCCAGCCTGGTGCGGCAGTGGTTCTGTATCTCGTCCAGCGTCGGCTCGCCCGCACCCTCGCGGATCTGGACCACCGCCGCCACGTGGCTGCCCCACCTCGGGTCCGCCACGCCGGCGACCAGGGCGTCGTACACGTCCGGGTGCGACTTCAGCGCCTGCTCGACCTCCTCCGGATACACCTTCTCCCCACCGGTGTTGATGCACTGCGAGCCGCGGCCCAGCACCGTGACGATGCCCCGTTCGTCCACGGTGGCCATGTCACCGAGCAGCACCCACCGCTCCTCGCCCTTGCGGAAGAAGGTCTCCGCGGTCTTGGCGGGGTCGTTGTAGTACCCGAGCGGAACGTGCCCCCGCTGTGCCAGTCGCCCCGGCTCGCCCACCGGCACCGGCTCGTGCGTCACCGGATCCACCACCTGCGTACGGTCGTTGACCTCCAGGCGGAAGCCGTTCTCCGGACCGGAGTCGTTCGTGGCCTTCCCGTTCGACCCGGACTCGGACGAGCCGAAGTTGTTCAGCAGCATCACGTGCGGCACGAGCCGCTGGAACTCGGCCCGCACGGTCTCCGACATGATCGCGCCCGACGAGGAGACGCTGAAGAGGGACGACAGGTCGGTGCCCCGCAGCGGGCCGTTCAGGGCGTCGATGAGGGGCCGCAGCATCGCGTCACCCACCAGGGACACACTGGAGACCTTCTCCTTCTCGATGGTCCGCAGCACCTCCTCGGGCGCGTACTTGCGGTGGATCACCACCCGCTGCCCGTAGTTGAAGGCGATGAACGAGGTCAGCGTGGACGTGCCGTGCATCAGCGGGGGAGCGGGGAAGAAGGTGAGCCCGGCGCCGCGCGCGGCCACCCGCTCGGCGAGTTCCTCCGGCCGCTTCACCGGCTCGCCGGAGGGTTCCCCGCCGAACAGCCCGGCGAAGAAGAGGTCTTCGGCCCGCCACATGACGCCCTTGGGCATCCCGGTCGTGCCGCCGGTGTAGATGATGAACAGGTCGTCGGGAGAGCGTGGCGGGAAGCCGCGTTCGGGGGAGCCGGATGCCGCCGCGTCGGCGAACGGGACCGGTGTGAGCGAGGGTTCGGGCGCCCCCTCGGGGGCCGCGCCGACCCGGATCAGGTGCCGGAGCCTCGTCGTCTGCGGCAGCGCGGCCGCCACGCGCCCGGTGAACTCGCCCTCGAAGACGAGCGCGGCGAGGTCGGCGTCGTTGTAGAGGTAGACCAGTTCCTCCTCCACGTAACGGTAGTTGACGTTCACCGGGACCAGTCGGGCCTTGAGGCACGCCAGTACGGTCTGGAGGTACTCGACCCCGTTGTAGAGGTGCAGCCCCAGGTGCTCGCCGGCCCGCAGCCCGCTGTCGAGCAGGTGGTGCGCGATGCGGTTGGCCGCCGCGTCCAACTCCGCGTACGTCAGGCGGTGCTCGGCGCCGGTCCCGGGGTGGTCCACGTACACCAGTGCCTCGCGGTCCGGGACCACGTCCACGACCGACTCGAACAGGTCGGCAAGGTTGTACTCCACCGTTCCTCCTGACCCGAAAGATCCCATGCGTGGGCTGCTCGGCGGTCATTAGAGCGCCGCCCATGCCAACTGGGAAGGGCGCGGGACAAGAAAACTGACTGTGTGTCAGAAAACTATTGAACTGCACTCGCCCCTCCTGCAACCTGTTCTAGGTCTTGAGACGGGAGGACGGCAATGGGTGGGACCGAACACCTGATCGTGGAACGCCGCGGAGCCACGCTGGTGCTCACCATGAACAGACCGGAAGCGAAGAACGCGCTCTCGCTGCCGCTGTTGGTGGGCCTGTACGACGGCTGGCTGGAGGCGGACGCCGACGACGCGATCCGCTCCGTGGTCCTGACGGGCGCGGGCGGCGACTTCTGCGCGGGCATGGACCTGAAGGCGCTGGCCGGGAAGGGCATGGCGGGCGACCAGTACCGGGACCGCCTCAAGGCCGACCCCGACCTGCACTGGAAGGCCATGCTCCGCCACCACCGACCGCGCAAACCGGTGATCGCGGCGGTCGAGGGGTACTGCGTGGCCGGCGGTACCGAGATCCTCCAGGGCACCGACATCCGGGTCGCCGGCGCCGGGGCCACCTTCGGGCTGTTCGAGGTCAAACGCGGTCTCTTCCCGATCGGCGGCTCGACCGTGCGGCTGCCCCGGCAGATCCCCCGCACCCACGCGCTGGAGATGCTGCTCACCGGACGGCCGTACCCGGCCGAGGAGGCCGCGCGGATCGGGCTCATCGGGCGGGTGGTGCCGGACGGCACTGCGTTGGACGCGGCCCTGGAGATCGCCGAGCGGATCAACGCCTGCGGGCCGCTGGCCGTCGAGGCCGTCAAGGCCTCCGTCCACGAGAGCGCCGAACTCACCGAGACGGAGGGACTGGCCGCCGAACTCGCCCGCGGTTGGCCCATCTTCGACACGGCCGACGCGAAGGAAGGGGCCCGGGCCTTCGCCGAGAAGCGGCCTCCGGTCTACAAGCGCGGCTGACCCTCACGCGCCGGACGCCCGACACGTCCACCGTCCCCCACCGCCCCGGAGAAACCGGAGACCCCTCCATGACAGCAGCCGCGTCCCCGCCCGAGGTGCTGCGCGCACCCCTGGTCGTCGAGTTCCCCTTCACCCGCTCCCTCGGGCCCGTTCAGAGCGCCTTCCTCACCGGTCTGCGCGAACGGGTCGTCCTCGGCGTCACGACGTCCGACGGCAGGGTGATGGTCCCGCCCGTCGAATACGACCCCGTCACCGCCGACGAGATCCGCGACCTGGTCGAGGTGTCGGCGACCGGGACCGTCACCACCTGGGCGTGGAACGGCGATCCGCGCCCGCAGCAGCCCCTCGCCACCCCCTTCGCCTGGGTCCTCGTCCGCCTCGACGGCGCCGACACCGCGATCCTGCACGCCCTCGACGCACCCGACCCCGAGTCGGTGAGCACCGGCATGCGGGTCCGGATCCGCTGGGCGGCGGATCGCGTCGGGGCCATCACCGACATCGCCTGCTTCGAACCGGCCGACACCCCCGCCGCACCGCAAGCCCCTCCGCGAGTTTCCCCGCAGGCCGTCCCGCACGACGGGGTCTTCGCGGACGCGGTCACCGGCATCGTCGCCGAGGCCCGCCTGGACTACACGTACAGTCCCGGCCGCGCCCAGACCGCCTACATCAACGCCCTCTCCGAGCGGCGGACCGTCGGCGAGCGCTGCCCCTCCTGCCACAAGGTGTACGTGCCCCCGCGCGGAGCCTGCCCGACCTGCGGGGTGGCCACCACCGACCGGGTCGAGGTCGGCCCCGCCGGAACGGTCACCACGTACTGCATCGTCAACATCAAGGCGCGCAACCTCGACATCGAAGTCCCCTACGTCTACGCCCACATCGCGCTCGACGGCGCGGACCTGGCCCTCCACGGCCGGATCGGCGGCATCCCCTACGACCAGGTCCGCATGGGCCTGCGCGTCGAACCCGTGTGGACCGAGGGCGGTCGCCACCCCGACCACTACCGCCCCACCGGCGAACCGGACGCGGACTACGACGTGTACAAGGAGCTCATCTGATGGCCAGGACGAGCAGGCACGCGCGCGACGTGGCCGTCGTCGCCTTCGCCCAGAGCGACCACCGGCGCGACACCGACGAGCTCAGCGAAGTCGAGATGGTCATGCCGGTCCTGCACCGGGTACTGGCCCGGACCGGACTGAAGGCCGGCGAGATCGGCTTCACCTGCTCCGGCTCCAGCGACTACCTGGCGGGCAGGGCCTTCTCCTTCACCATGACCCTCGACGGGGTCGGCGCCTGGCCGCCGATCTCCGAGTCGCACGTGGAGATGGACGGCGCCTGGGCCCTCTACGAGGCCTGGGTCAAGATCCAGACGGGCGAGGCCGACACCGCGCTCGTCTACGCGTACGGGAAGTCCTCGCCGGGATCGGTGCGCGACGTCATGACCCGACAGCTCGACCCCTACTACCTCGCCCCGCTCTGGCCCGACTCGGTGGCCCTGGCCGCCCTCCAGGCCCGGGCGCTGATCGACGCGGGCGAGACCGACGAGCGCGCCCTGGCCGCCATCGGAGCCCGCAGCCGGACCTCCGCCGAGACCAACCCGCACGCCCAACTCAGGGGCCCCGTACCCCAGGGCGAGTACCAGGTCGCCCCGCTGCGCACCGGGGACTGCCCCCCTGTCAGCGACGGCGCGGCCGCCGTCATCCTCGCCGCCGGGGACGTGGCCCGGGGGCTGTGCGAGCGGCCCGCCTGGATCACGGGCATCGACCACCGCATCGAGGCACACGGCCTCGGGCTCCGCGACCTCACCGACTCCGTGTCCACCCGGCTCGCCGCCGAGCAGGCCGGCGTCTTCGAGGGGACCGTGGACACGGCCGAACTGCACGCGCCGTTCTCCTCCCAGGAGGTGGTGCTCCGCAAGGCGCTCCGGCTCGGCGACGAGGTGGACGTCAACCCGTCCGGCGGAGCGCTCGCCGCCCACCCGGTCATGGCCGCCGGCCTGATCCGCATCGGCGAGGCCGCCGCCCGCATCCACCGCGGCGAGTCCGACCGGGCCGTCGCCCACGCCACCTCCGGTCCCTGCCTCCAGCAGAACCTGGTCGCCGTCCTGGAAGGGGACCGAACATGAGCAAGGAGCCCGTGGCCGTCGTCGGCATCGGCCAGACCAAGCACGTCGCCGCCCGACACGACGTGTCCATCGCCGGACTCGTCCGGGAGGCGGCGGTACGCGCCCTGGAGGACGCCGAGTTGACCTGGGCGGACATCGACGCCGTGGTCATCGGCAAGGCCCCCGACTTCTTCGAGGGCGTGATGATGCCGGAGTTGTACCTGGCGGACGCCCTCGGCGCGGTCGGCAAACCCATGCTCCGCGTCCACACGGCCGGCTCGGTGGGCGGCTCCACCGCCCTGGTCGCCATGAACCTGGTGGCGGCCCGCGTCCACCGGACCGTCCTGACCCTGGCGTTCGAGAAGCAGTCCGAGTCCAACGCCATGTGGGGACTCTCCCTTCCGGTGCCCTTCCAGCAGCCGCTGCTGGCGGGAGCCGGCGGGTTCTTCGCGCCGCACGTGCGCGCGTACATGCGGCGCACCGGAGCCCCCGACACGGTGGGCTCGCTCGTCGCCTACAAGGACCGGCGCAACGCACTGAAGAACCCGTACGCACACCTGCACGAGAGCGACATCACCCTGGAGAAGGTCCAGGCCTCGCCCATGCTGTGGGACCCGATCCGCTACTCCGAGACCTGCCCCTCCTCGGACGGGGCCTGCGCGATGATCCTCACCGACCGCGAGGGAGCCGCGCGGTCGCCGAGGCCGCCGGCCTGGGTGCACGGCGGCGCGATGCGCAGCGAGCCGACGCTGTTCGCCGGCAAGGACTTCGTGTCCCCGCAGGCCGGCAAGGACTGCGCGGCCGACGTCTACCGGCAGGCGGGCATCTCCGATCCCCGCCGGGAGATCGACGCGGTGGAGATGTACGTGCCGTTCTCCTGGTACGAGCCGATGTGGTTGGAGAACCTGGGCTTCGCGGCCGAGGGCGAGGGCTGGAAACTCACCGAGGCGGGGGTGACCGAACTCGACGGGGACCTGCCCGTCAACCCGTCGGGCGGTGTCCTGTCCACCAACCCGATCGGCGCCTCCGGAATGATCCGCTTCGCGGAGGCGGCGCTCCAAGTCCGCGGCCAGGCCGGCGAACACCAGATCGCGGACGCCCGGCGGGCCATGGGGCACGCCTACGGCGGCGGGGCACAGTTCTTCGCGATGTGGCTGGTCGGGGCCGAACAGCCCACCGGCTGAACGGAATCCGATGTCCGGGCGGGGCGCCGGGCCGGCCGGCGGTGACCCGTCGCGGCCTGTGCGGCACCCGCCGGCGTGGTTAATCTTGCCCTCGGACGACGTACCGGGAGGTGCACGCACGTGGCCGAGAGCATGACTTCGCAGCCCCTCGCAGGCTGGGGCAAGCCCGACCTCGATCTCAGCGGGGCGGACTGGCGGTCGAGCAGCCGGGGAGCGGGTGACGTTCAGATCGCCTTCGTGGAGGGGTTCATCGCGATGCGCAACAGCGGCCGGCCCGACAGCCCTTCGCTGATCTTCGCGCCGGACGAGTGGCGCAGGTTCGTCCTGGACGCGCGGGGCGGCGAGTTCGACCTGACGTAGGCGGGACCTGACGTTTCGCGGCCGTCGGGGGCGCAGCCGCCGCCCCCGACGGCCCTACGGGGAGCCCGGGGCCGCCGGGGCCCCGGACGGTCGACGCAGCCGCCACACCAGGGGCCACCACAGCGCGAGCACCAGCAGCCACACCAGATGTCCGGCCCTGGCGTCCCGGGCCGTCAGGCCCACCGCCAGGACCAGGGCCAGCGGCGGACCCGTCAACAGCAGCGCCCACGGCACGCTCCGCCCCGAGCGGGCCACCGCCGCGCCCGCGATGACGAGGTACACCGCGAGGCTCCCGCACATCAACCACCGCACCCGCTCCGGCACGGCCGCGTCGGTGTACGCGACCGAGTCGCCGAGGGCCGCCGCCAGCGCCGCCACCGACCCCGCCACGAAACAGTGCAGAGGCAGCGTGAGCCGGACGGGCACGGCGCCCGGGGCCAGCAGCGGCACCCCGTCCGAGCCGTGGCGCAGCGACAGCGACCACAGCAGGATCAGCAGCAGGAAAGCGCCGGTCCCCACCGCGTACAGCGCGGAGTCCCACGCCACCTCCGAGGCCTCGGACACCGTCTGGGCGATCCCCTCGCCCAGGACGATCAACACGAACAGGCCCAGCCGTTCTCCGAGATGGGAAGCGTCGGTGTACGCGGCCCGCAGCTTCCGGGGCGGCCGGTGTCCCGTCCACACCGCCGCGTCCTCGGACGCGTCCCCCTCCCGGCCCGCCGGGGACTTCGTGGACACCGCGAACATCACCACCAGGTCGATGGCCAACCCGAGCGCCCACAGCGCGTACCGGGCCGTCCCGTCGAACCACATCGACACCACCCACGGCGTCAGCCCCAACCCCAGGCGGGTGATCGGCAGGTCCGCCACGTACTCCCGGCGTCGCTCCCAGGCCTTCCCGGCCAGCGACCGCACGAGGATGTAGGCGAGCGCGAACGCGGCGGCCTGTTCCCCCTCCCGCACCCCGTGCACCGCGGCCGCCATCACGGCCAGCCCGAACATGCCGGCCAGCACCCTCCACACCCGGACCTGGTCGCGGGTGACGTTGCCGTAGACCGTGAACAGCATCCAGCCCGTCCAGAACGCCAGGAACATCACCGCGTACAGCCCCAGATCGGCCCACGCGGGACCGCCGTGCAGCAAATGCGCCAGCTGCGCGACACCGGCCACCGCCGTGAGGTCGAAGAACAACTCCAGCCATGAGGCGTGACGCTCGCTCTGCTCGTTCTCCGCCGGGGGCGCCGAATCGGTCATATGGGGATGATAGGTAGGGTGGGTCCATGAGTGGAGAGAGCGACCTGCGGAAACTGCTGAGCGGCATGCGACCTGAGCTCAACGAGGGGACCTACGTCTTCTGTACGGTCCCCGGCCCCACCGCACCCGACGGGGTCACACCCGTCGCGACCGTCCTGGAACCCGAGGGACTCACCCTCGTCCTGCGCCGCGAGGACGCCGACGCGGCCGGACTCGCCTACGACTACACCGCAGGATGGATCACCCTGCGCGTGCACTCCGCCCTCGACGCGGTCGGCCTCACCGGAGCGTTCGCCGCCGAACTCGCCGCACACGGCCTCAGCTGCAACGTCATCGCCGGATACCACCACGACCACCTGTTCGTGGCCGCCGAGCGGGCGGCCGAGGCCGTCGCCGTACTGGAAGGGCTTGCGGTCCGTTCGGCACACTGAACGGGCGTCTCCCGGAGGGTCGGAAAAGTTTCCGATCTTTCCCGACCATCGACCTGTCACCGCGTGCGCGCGGGCGTACTCTGATGCCCCGAACAGGCCTGGGGGGTACCAGTCATGACGGACCGCCGGACCCGTACGCGGCGCACGATGTTCGAACGCGAGGCGGAACTCGCCACCGTGGAAGAGGCGCTGGAGCAGCTCATCGCACGGGGCACGGACGGCCGCGGGGCGACCGGCGCCCTGCTCGCCTTCTCCGGCCCGGCCGGCCTCGGCAAGACCACCCTGCTCACCGAGGTACGCCGCCGCGCCCACGCCCGCTCCTGCACCCTGCTGGCCGCCCGCGGCGGCGAGCAGGAGCAGAGCCAGCCCTTCCACGTCGCCCGCCAGCTCATACAGCCCCGGCTGGCCGCCCACACCGAAGCCGAACTGCGCGAGACCCTCGGCAGTTGGTACGCCATCGTCGGGCCGGCCCTCGGCCTGTGCGCCCCCGAACAGGGCGCCCCGCCCGACCCCCAGGGACTGCGCGACGGCCTCGACTGGGTCCTCACCCACCTCACCGTCCAGCGCGCCCCCGTCGTCCTCGTCCTCGACGACGCGCACTGGGCCGACCCCGAGTCCCTCGGCTGGCTCGCCGCCTTCGCCCCGCGCGCCGAGCACCTTCCCCTGCTGCTCGTCGTCGCCTACCGCCCCGACGAACTCCCCTCCCACGCCGAAGCCTTCCGTACGCTGCCCGGCCGGGCCGGACAGCGCCCGCTCTCCCTCGCCCCGCTCAGCGCCGCCGCCGTCTCCACCCTGATCCGCGAGACCGTCGGCGGCCACGCCGACGACGCCTTCTGCCACGAGGCCTGGGCCGTCACCACCGGCAACCCCTTCGAGGCCGTCGAGCTCACCGCCAGGGTCCGGGACAAGGGCCTCGCCCCCGTCGAGGCCAGCGCCCCGCTGCTGGCCGACCTGGCCGCCGCGCAGCGCGGCAGCGGGCTCGTCGCCCGCCTGCAGAACCTGGGCCCCTCCACCGTCCGCTTCGCCTGGGCCTGCGCCGTCCTCGGCACCGCGATCCCCCAGGACATCGCCGCCCGCGTCGCCGGCCTCGGCACCGAGGAGGCCGGCGACGCCACCGGACGACTGCGGGACGCCCGCATCCTCTCCGGCGCCGCCGATCCCGTCGGCGGTGAAGCGCCCTTCACCGGGCTGGAGTTCGTCCACCCGTTGATCGCGACCGGCATCTACCGGGCGATCCCGGACGCCCTGCGGGTCGCCCTGCACGGCAAGGCCGCGGCGGCCGTCGTGGACGCCGGCCTCGGCCCCTCCGCCGCCGCCCGCCATCTCCTGGAGACCCACCCCGAAGGCGACCCCTGGGTGGTGCGCACCCTGCGCGAGGCCGCCGGCGAGAACCTCCGCGCCGGCGCCCCCGAGGCCGCGCGCCGCCAACTCGCCCGCGCCCTGCGCGAACCCCCGGACTTCGACGAGCGCGCCGCCGTCCTCTACGAACTCGGCTGCGCCTCCCTGCTCACCGAGCCCGCCAACACCGTCAACCACCTGAGAGCGGCCCTCGCCGAGCCCTTCGACGACCCGGCCCTGCGCCAGGGCATCGTCATCCGGCTCGCCCAGGTGCTCTCGCACAGCGATCGGCTCGCCGAGGCCTCGGACTCCCTCGCCCGGGAGATCCCGCACACCCACGAGGTCCGGGCCCGACTGCGCCTGCAGTCCGAGCAGTTCATGTGGGACGCGTTCAACGCCGCCGAACCCGACTCGCCGGCCCGCTCCCGCCGACTGACCAAGCTCGCCGACCGGCTCACCGGCCGCGACCTCACCGAGCGGTACGTCATCGGCCTGCGCGCCTGGGACGCCTGCCTGCGCGGAGAACCCGTGGACGTGGTCCTGCACCACGCCGGCCGGGCCCTGACCACCCACTTCAGCTGGGCCCACGAGGACCGGGGCTTCGAGGTACCCGTGCTCACCGCCATGGTCCACATGTACGCCGACCGGCCGTGGCGCGCGGAGGAGCTGTTCGAGGCCGGCACCGCCGAGTTCGAGCGCCAGGGCTGGCGCGGCGCCCACCTGTCCTTCGCGTACAGCCTGCGCGCGTACATCCGATACCGGCGCGGACGGCTGGTGGAGGCGGAGGAACTGGCCCGCGCCGGACTGCGGCTCGCCGAACGCGTCGGGCGGCGCACCCCCGTGCACTGGTACGCCATCGCCATCCTCGTCACGACACTGCTCGCCCGCGGGCGGGCCGACGAGGCCTGGAAGCTGGCACGGGAACACGAGTACGCCGAGCCCTTCCCGGCGGCCGTCGTCTTCCCGGACTCCCAGACCGTGTACGCCGAACTCCTGCTGGCCCGCGGCGACACCCGGGAGGCCGTCGCCGAACTGGAGTCCGTCGAACAACGGTTGACTCCGCGCGGCATCCAGAACCCGTCCTGGTGCCCGTGGCAGCTCCTCCTCGCCAGGGCGGTCGCGGCCGAGGACCCGACCAGGGCGCGCACCCTCGCCTCCGACGCGGTCGGGCGCGCCCGCGCCTTCGGCGCCCCCTCCGGCATCGGCCAGGCCCTGCGGGTGGCGGCCGAGGTCGCGGAGCCCGCCGACCGCACCGGGCCGCTCACCGAGGCGGTGTCCGTCCTGTCCGCCTCCCCGGCCGGATACGAGCTGGCCTGCGCGCTGGCCGCCCTGGGCACCCACACCGGGGACGTGGAGACGCTCGGGCGAGCGGTGGTCACGGCCCGGGAGTGCGGGGCCGACGGCCTGGAACGGACCGCGACACGGACCCTGCTCGAACGGGGCGGCCCCGTGCCGCGGGACACGGCCTGGCAGGCCGCGCCGACCGAGGAGGAGCTGAAGGCGGCGCGGGCCGCGGTCGCCGGACGCCCGGCCCCGTCGCCCCGGGAGTTGTCCGCCGCGTACCGCAAACTCGGCACCGACCTTCCCGGACTGCCGCAGGCCCTGGAGGCGTACGACCGCGCCACCCGCTGAGCGGGCGGCGGGCCGGACGCGGACGCCCGCGTCGGGCCCCGGCGCTACGTGAGGCCTGCGCCGCCGGCCCGACCGACGCTCGCCGGCTCCGCGTACGACACCTCGCGGGCGCGGAAGGCCGCGACGGCGGGGGAGCGGCGCAGCGCCCGGGAGACCGCCACCAGGTTGGGGACCTCGGTCGCGTCGCCCCCGGGTGCGGCCGGCGCGGGCGACCCGGCGGACCGCCCCGCACCCGCCTTCGAGAAGCTGCGGATCGCGGCGACCACGGCCACGGCCTCGGCGGTCGCGGCGGCCCGCGCCGGACTCTCACTCCGGGCGACGGCCTCCTGGAAGGCGGTGCGCCGCACCTCGGGATCCAGGTACGGCTGGAGCTTGAGCAGTCCGTCGTTGATCCGGGTCCGGCGCTGGACGAGCCGCCGGCTCAGCGAGGAGCGCCGGGGAAGCCTGAGGGCGCTGCCGTCGACGACGGCCAGTTCGTCCGCGAAGGCGCCCAGGGACCGGTACTGCCGGAAGTCCTGCCAGAGCCGCTGGAGCGCCTCGCCGGCGTGCGGCAGGACGAAGCCCGCCGCGACGAACACCGCGCACACCGACGCGACGGGCGGCGCCACGTAGGTACTGAGCCAGTCCAGGTCGTGGCCCGTCCAGCGGGCGATCACCGCCGTCAGCTTCACGGTGTCGTAGCCGATGTTCAGCAGGAACCCGACGACCAGGAGCGTCAGCCCCGCGCGCAGCCACCCCGCCACCTGCCGCAGCCAGGTCCAGGTCACCGAGGCCGTGATCACGCAGGCGACGGTGTGGGCGAGCAGGTAGAGGAGGATGTGCTCACGCATCCAGGGTGTGGTGGCGTAGTAGGTGTCCAGGTCCCGCAACCGCTCGACCGGCACGTCGGCGAGCGCGAAGGTGCCCCACAGCCCGGCGACGGCCGCGCAGTAGACGAGGCCGATGACGTACGTGGTCCGCCGGACCCGGAGCGGATCGCCGCCCCGCCAGTGGATCACCATGACCAGGCACGAGGCGCAGAACAGCGTGAGCACCGTGTAGACGACCGGCGCCGCGAAGTTGCTGATCCCCGAGACACGGTTGATCGTCGCCAGGGTCTCCGGCCGGCCGAAGTAGAACACCCCGGAACCCAGCACGAGCAGGCCGCCGACGTTGCGCACGTTGGGATCGATCCGCCAGAAGCGGATCATGACCGGGAGTCGGATCGCGAAGGCGAGGGTGAGGATCGCCGCCGGGATCAGGTAGGGGATGTAGAAGGCGTCGGACGTCACCGGAACCCGATCGGTCCGCGGCCGCCGAGGGTGTTGCCGATGCGGCCGGCGACGTCGTCGCGCCAGGCGGCGCCGGGAGTCGTGCCCGAGGAGGCCAGCCAACCCCGGCAGCGGTCGCCGAGCAGCAGCCCGAACGTCTCGGCCTCCATCTCGTCCGCGTCCTCGTAGTGGGAACGCGCCGCGACGGTCGCGTACGTCAGGTCGGGGCTGCCCGGCAGCGACCTGGCGGCCGCGGTGGGACCGAGACCGGGCACACTGCCGTGCCCGGCCCGCATGTGCCACAGCTCGTGCCCCAGGATGACGAGCTGGTGGTCGGGCGTCGTGTGCTTCTCCACCACGACGATGTCGTAGTCCTCCATGTTCAGCCACAGCCCCGACGTGGTGAGCTCCGGCGGGAACCGTTCGAAGCGCAGCAGGATCGGACGCCCGCCGCGCGACGCGCTCATCGCGTCGCACAGCGCACGGAAGAGGGCGTGCGGTTCAGCGGTCGACTCCACGTCGAGTGACGTGGTCAGCGCGTTGCACAGCTTGCGCATGGACCGGGCCACGCTCATGCTTCCCCCTCCCCTGCGGACTCCTCGAACACCGCGGACGACGAAGCGCCGGCGGTTCCGGGAAGCAGTGTCCCCCGGGCCGGGGCGAGGGGCTCCCCCCGAGGACGGATGGATACCGGTCCGTGACGCCGCCCCGCCGGCCGGCATCCGGTGCGGGCACGAGCCTGAGCGGGCGTCACGGCGGGAGACGGAACGGACTCGGCCATCTGCCTGCCCTTCCTCGGACCAGCGGCCGATCGTCGATGTGCACGTCGCGGACAAGGGTAAGTCGTTGAAATCGCAAGATCCATACCGGTCAACCCACGAAGTCGCGTCGCACGCCACCGGCGGATGCACGACGGACACCGCGCGCCGGTGCCGTCGATCAAGGGCCGACCGGTCCCACACGGGCGAACCGGAAGGAGCGGGGGAAGCCGGCGGACGGGGCGACGGCTCCGGACGCTCCGGGCGGCGGGCGCGGGGCCGGGTCGGATGAGGGGGCCCGGGGCCGGAAAAGGGTCCCGGCCACGTACCATGGCGGCATGTCCTTCCTCCGCCGCCACCGCGCCGCCACACCCGCCGGCCCGGACTTCGACGTCCTGGCCATGGACCCGGGGGACTGGCCGGGCAACCTCGGGGCCGGGCTGCTCCCCGCCCCCGACGGCAGCTGCCAGGGCGTCTTCCTGCGCTACGACCTGTTCGGCGGTCGCGGCCCCGCGATGATCATCGGCAATCTCCCCGAGGGCTCGCCCGCCCGGGACCTCGCCGACAAGCAGGTCCCCTTCGAGGTGGCCCAGCTCCTCGACGCCCTGGAGAACGACGAGGACGTCGAGGTCACCGGAGTCGAGGACTGCCCCGTCATGCAGGGCGACAACCTCCTCATCGTCCGCAAGGTCAAGCTGTCGGAGTCCCGCATCTCCTGCGTGCAGTTCGACCGCAGCGACAACGTGCTGGTCACCATCGCCAGCTGGGACCGCCCGATCACCGACGACCTCTACGCCCTCCTGAAGCCGCTCCCGGCCGAGCTCTTCCAGCAGGGCTGACCTCCGGCCCCGCCGCCCGCCGCGCGACCGGCCGGCAGCGGGCGGGCGGCGCCGGGCCTGCCTCAGGCGTCCGCGATGTCGTTCGCCGCCACGTACCCGAACGTCATCGCGGGGCCGATCGTCGATCCGGCCCCCGCGTAGCTGTGACCCATCACCGCCGCGCTCGCGTTGCCCGCCGCCCACAGGCCGCGGATCACCGAACCGTCGGCCCGCAGGGCCCGCGCCCTCGCGTCGGTGACGATGCCGCCCTTCGTCCCCAGGTCGCCCGGCACGATCTTGAAGGCGTGGAAGGGCGGCGCCCAGATCGGCGCGAGACACGAGTTCGGCTGGACGTTCGGGTCCGTGTAGTAGTGGTCGTACGCCGTGTCGCCCCGGTGGAAGTCGGCGTCGTTCCCGCTCCACGCCTGCGCGTTGAACCGGTTGAGGGTCGAGCGCAGCGCACCGGCGGGCACCCCGATCTGGTGGGCGAGCGCGTCCCAGGTCCACGCCTTCTTCGCCGCGCCCGACTGGTACCAGGAGTCGGGGAAGACGAACGTCGGCAGGATGTCCTTGAACAGGTACTTGTTCCGGTAGTTCTGATCCACGATCAGCCAGGCCGGTATGTGCGAGCCGACCGCTCCCCGATCCTTCTCGTACATCACGTGCACCACGTCGCTGTAGGGCGCCGCCTCGTTGACGAACCGCGTGCCGTTCCCGTTGACGATCAGCCCGCCCGGCAGGGTCCGTTCGGCCAGACAGAAGTACGGCTCACCGGGCAGCGGGATCGACGGCCCCCACCAGGCGTCCTCCATCAGCCCCAGCGCCGCGCCGGCGCGCTGCCCCGCGCGGATCCCGTCACCGGTGTTCTCCTTCGCACCGACCGACCACTCGGTGCCGATGGGCTGTTGCTGGTACTGGGCCCGCATCTGCGCGTTGTGCTCGAAGCCGCCCGAGCCGATGATCACGCCCTTGCGTGCCCGCACGGTCCCCCGTACGCCGTCCTTCTCCACCACCACACCGGTGACGGCCCCGCCGTCCTGGACCAGGTCCACCAGGGGGCTGTTCAACCACACCGGGACCCCCGCCCGCTGGAGGCCGGCCCGCAGTCCGGCGGCGAGGGCCTGGCCCATGGTCAGCGGCTTCTCCCCGCGCAGCGCGGCCTTGGTGCCGCGCGCCAGGCACTCCGCGGACACCGCCAGGCCCTTGGCACTGACGGCCGCGAGGTTGAGCCACTTGTAGTCCTGGCTGAAGACGACCATCCCGGCCGGCACCGGCAGGTACGCCGGGTTCAGGCGGGCCAGTTCGGCGCCGAGGACGTTGCCGTCGATCTGATCGGGCTCGATGGAGCGGCCGTTCGGCAGGCCGCCGGGCAGGTCGGGGTAGTAGTCGCTGTAGCCGTCCATGAAGCGGAACCGCAGAGGGCTGTTCGCCATGACGAAGTCCAGCATCCGGGGGCCGTTGGCGAGGAAGGCCCGTTGCCGGTCCACCGGCACCTCGGGCCCCACCACCGCCGAGAGGTACGTGGCGGCCTTCGCCGGCGTGTCGGGCACACCGGCGCCCAGGATCACCGAGTTGTTCGGCAACCAGATGCCGGCCCCCGACCGGGCGGCCGATCCGCCGAAGGTGGGGGCCTTCTCGACCACCAGGACGCTCAGACCCCGCTTGGCGGCGGTGAGCGCGGCGGTCATTCCGGAAGCGCCGGAGCCGACCACGACGACGTCGTACTCGCCGAGCGGGTCGCCGTCGGCGGCCCGGGCGACGGCCCCCGGCAGCACGGTGGCGGCGAGTACGCCGGCTCCGGTCCCGGCGAGGACGGTCCGGCGGGAGGGCAGGGCGGGGCGTGCGCGATCGGGGCTCGCGGACATGGCAGGCTCCAGCGGGTCGGGGAAGCGGGCGTGTCCGGCACTTCTGATGCCGAGTCAGAAAAGGTCTTCGGGGGATCATGTGAAGTCAAGGCATCCGGCGCCGCCGCTTCCCGCGGGACCCGCCACCACCCCGGGTACGACCCGTCACCGCCCTCGGCGCGTCCCGCCGCCGACCCCGGACGCGCGGAGGTCCCACGACGATGACCGCCGTGGGACCTCTTCGCGCAACCGTCCGCTTCAGCGCGTGCCGACCGCCGCGCGCACCGCCCTGCGAGCCATCCCGCAGTCGTCGTGCAACCGGCGCAGCAGCAGCCGCTGCTCCTCGCCCGAGGACAGGGAGCCCGCCGGCGTCGACTGGGCGGGGGCGGGCGCCGCCATCGAGCGCTGAACCGCCGTCTCGGACATCCTGATCTCCCGCGTCAACACGAGCATCAGGTTCACCAGGAAGGCGTCCCGCGCCGCCGGTCCCTGCTGCTGCGCCAGCCTGCTGATCTGACCGCGGGCGGCCGGGGCGTCGCCCAGCACGGTCCACAGGGTCGCCAGGTCGTAGCCCGGCAGGTACCAGCCCGCGTGTTCCCAGTCGAGGAGCACCGGGCCGGCAGGGGACAGCAGCAGGTTGGACAGCAGGGCGTCACCGTGGTTGAACTGCCACGGGGTGCCGGCGAGCTTCAGGCCGTGCAGCAGCTTCTGAAGGTCCCCGAA
The DNA here is from genome assembly GCF_041431415.1 of Streptomyces sp. NBC_00513. Lineage (GTDB taxonomy): Bacteria > Actinomycetota > Actinomycetes > Streptomycetales > Streptomycetaceae > Streptomyces. The sequence goes on along the minus strand of NZ_CP107845.1, from coordinate 1,146,263 downwards.
GTCCCGGTCGGTCAGCAGCCCCAGCTCGTGATCACGGGTGATCCGCCGGGCGTAGTCCATCGGGTGTCCGAACAGTTCGGGCGCCGGACGCCACTGGTTCACCCGACACACCGCCCCGAGGGCCGCCCGGACGTCGGCCCGCGGCGGGGCCTCCACCGGGTGCCGCTGGAGCGCGGCGACCCGGCCCGCCATCCGCTCCACGACCAGTACGCAGTTCTCCGGGTCGGCGGCGATCAGGCGGGGCACCCGGACCGGCGGACGGTTGCGGACGAACGTCCGGTACGCAGCTATTTCGTGCCGGTACCGCTCGCGCCATTCGGGCGAATGGTCCAGTAACACCTTCGCGACGGCCGTCATCCGCCCGGTGGTGCCCACGAGGAGGACCGAACGACCGCTGCGTCGCAGCACCTGCACGGGTGCGAACTCCGGACAGATCCGTTGCACCGAGGCGAGCGCGGTGCGCAACTGCGCTCCCTGCGGCCCCGAGAGGTCGATTCTTCCGCTCGGCGTCTGGGTTCCGGTGCCCGGCATCCGCCGGGTCCGCAGTGCGCCCTGGGGCAGGTTGGCCGGGCGGCCGGGTTCGAGGTAGGGGCCGCCACCGGCCGGGAGCGTACGGTGCGGCCGGACCGGTGCGGACACGGAGGTCGTTGCTGCGTACATGGCGTTTACAGTTCCCTTCGTGCGCCGACGAGTTGCGTACGCCGCCCCGCCGGATCCCGTGCTTCACCCTGGGGAGTTCCGTCGGTGACCGGGTCGGGGAGGCGCATTCCTACCTGACACCCGACCGTGGGTGGCGGACCATCTTGCGTGCCCTGGCGAAGCCTGGCGAATAGTCGCTGGGCATCTGACGGGGGGCTACTGTCAACTCAGCCGAGAACCTGGGGGCTTGACGTGAGCAAAGGTCCAAACACCCGTCTGAACGACCTGTTCGGCCTGGCCGGCTGGTCGAAGGGCGAACTGGCGAGGATGGTCAACCGGCAGGCGGCGGCCATGGGCCACCACCAACTGGCCACCGACACCTCGCGGGTGCGGCGCTGGATCGACATGGGGGAGACCCCGCGCGAACCGGTGCCCACGGTACTGGCAGCACTGTTCACCGAGCGGCTCGGTCGTGTCGTGACCATTGAGGACCTCGGGTTCGTACGGCAGCGGCGCACCTCCAAACGGCAGCCGGACGGGGCGCAGGAGAACCCCGACGGAGTGCCATGGGCGCCCGAACGCACAGCCGCGGTCCTCACCGAATTCACGGGAATGGACCTCATGCTCAACCGTCGCGGCCTGATGGGCGCGGGAGTCGCGCTCACCGCAGGAACAGCCCTCAGCAACGCCATGTACGAATGGCTGCACACCGATCCCGCCGCCGCCAAGGACGCGCAGCGTTTCGGAGACAACGCCTACCAGGCGGATCAGGCGGGTTACGACCGCTACGAGGCCGCCCCCATCGGCTCCCAGGAGATCGAGGCACTGGAGCGTTCCGTCGAGGTCTTCCGCGCCTGGGACGCCTCCAGAGGTGGCGGACTCCAGCGCAAGGCCGTCGTGGGCCAGCTCAACGAGGTGGGCGGCATGCTCGCGTACCGCCACCCCGACCACCTCCAGCGCAGGCTGTGGGGGGTGGCGGCCAACCTGGCGGTCCTGGCGGGCTGGATGTCACACGACGTCGGTCTCGAACCCACCGCGCAGAAGTACTTCGTGATCGCCGCCCACGCGGCGCGCGAGGGTGGCGACCGGCCGCGCGCCGGCGAGGCCCTGTCCCGGGCCGCCCGACAGATGGTCCACCTCGGGCGGCCGAACGAGGCCCTCGACCTGATGAAGCTGGCGCAGTCCGGCTCCGGGGAGCAGACCCTGCCGCGCACGCGCGCCATGCTCCACACCATCGAGGCCTGGGCCCAGGCCGCCATGGGCAAGGGGCAGGCCATGCGGCGGACCCTGGGCGAGGCCGAGGACCTGTTCGTCTCCGACAAGGGCGACGTGCCGCCTCCGTCGTGGATGCAGCACTTCGACGAGGCCGATCTGCACGGCATGCAGGCCCTGGCCTTCCGCACCCTCGCCGATCACGACCCCTCGGTCGCGCCGATCGCCCAGCGGCACGCCCACGAGGCGCTGCGGCTGCGTGCGCAGGGGCACCAGCGGTCCCAGATCTTCGACTACATCTCCATGGCCTCGGCCTGCTTCATCGCCGACGACCCCGAACAGGCCGACCGCTACGCCCGGCTGGCCCTGGTGTCGATGAACGAGACCTCCTCGCACCGGACATGGGACCGACTGCGCGAGATGTACCGCCTCACCGGCCAGTACGCCGGGTACGCGCGCATCGAGGACCTGCGCCAGGAGATCGAGTCGGCCCTGCCGAACAGCCCTGTGGCGCCCAGGCCGGTGTGAGGTCCGCGCCGCCGGCGTCGGGCCCGGCGCACGAGGCCTCACCCACTTCCGCGGGCACGTGGGAAGGGCCGCGCCCGGGGCGCGGCCCTGAAGGAAACGAGGGAGAACCTGTCCGGACGCCCCTACGCTCCGACCCGGGCGACCAGCACGCCGGCGTCGCCGTCGCGCTCGTGCTCGCCGAACTCCTCGGTGACCATCCGCAGGCAGTCCTGCGCCGACCGGGCCGTGGCGAACCCCGGCGCGAGCGCCAACAACCTCTCGGTGCCGTCCGTTTCGGTGAGTCCGAAGCCGCTCGGGGTCAGCCCGTCCGTGCGCAGGAGCAGTACATCGCCGCTCTCCAGCTGCTCCTCGGCCTGCCCGTACACGGCACCGGGGGTCGCCCCCAGCAGCGCGCCCTCCGGCGGTCGCAGGGAGCGGCCGCGACCGCGACGGAACAGCAGGGGGGCCGGGTGTCCGGCCTGGGCCCAGGACAGCAGCCGGCGGGCGGGATCGTAGCGGCAGCAGACGGCCGAGCCGAGCACCGGTTGCACGGAGGTGTCCAGGAGCTGGTTGAGCCAGCCCATCAGGGGGCCCGGCTCGATCCCGGCCATGGCCATCCCCCGCAGGGCACCGAGGAGCATCGCCATTCCGGAGGTGGCGGTCACCCCGTGTCCCGTGAGGTCGCCGACCGTCAACAGTGAACGGCCGTCGGGCAGTTCCAGCGCGTCGTACCAGTCCCCGCCGATCGGCGCGCCCGTCGTGGCGGGCAGGTGGCGTGCGGCGACGTCCAGCGCGCCGGTGCTGTCGTGCGGGAACCGCAGGGAGCCGCGCCACGGGGGGAGCACGGCTTCCTGCAGCTCGACCGCCAGCCGGTGCTCGGTCTGCGCGATGTCCCGGCGGCGTTGCAACGAGTCCTGTGACTCGCGCACCGCGCGCTGGCTTCGGCGCAGCTCACTCACGTCCCGCAGCACGGCCCACATGGAGGCCGTGCAACCGTCGGAGTCGAGTACCGGCTCGCCCCTCATGTGCAACGTCCGGACGCGGCCGTCGGCCCGGACGATGCGGAACTCGCCGTCGATCGGTTTGCCGTCCACCAGGCAGTCGGTGACCATCGCGGTCAGCGCCGGCTGGTCCTCGGAGAACAGGGTCGAGCCCAGTTCGTCGAGGGGCAGCGGGCCCGCCTCGGGGGACCGGCCGAAGATCTGGAAGAGTTCCTCGGACCAGGTCACCGCGTCGGTGAGCAGGTTCCACTCGGCGCTCCCGACCCGGGTCGGTGGTTCTTCGGGCAGGTCGTCGGACGCCCCTCGCGGGAGCTCGACGAGCTCCTCGGGGGCGGGCGGCAGCCCTTCCTTGAGTTGGCCGAGGTGCCGGCCGAGGTCGTCGAGGTGGTGCACGGCGAGGTCGCACAGCGCCCGTTGCCACCGGCCCTGCGCGTCGTCGTCCGCGACCGCGTCGCGGCGCACCGCGTTCACCTCGCCCCGCAGCCGTCGGGTCTGTGAGATCAGGGCGTCCACCGGTCCCGGCTCGGGAGGCTGCGCGGGACGGTCCGCGTAGAGATGGGACGGCATGAGGACTCCGATACAGGCGCGGCACGGCCAGGTCTGAAAGAAGGACCGGCATCGACTGTGGCACAGCCCGCGGAGGGTCGTAAGCGGTTTGGCAACATCTGTTAGAGCCTTGCCCGGGGCATATGCTCGCGGCCTCCCGGATGCTGCGCGGCTGTGCGAACGAATCCGGTCACCCCGTCCGGCGCCCCTGGGGTGGAGTCGCACCGGAGGAGCCGTGCCTCCGTGGCGGGACCCGGCCGGAAACCGGCCCCCGGGGCGGCCCCGGTCGAGCGTGCGGCCGAAGTGTGCGAGTGGACAAGGCCGTTGTGTCCCCGCCGGCCTCCCGCCGCCGTGACGCGCGAGGTACCCCCGAACGAAGGACCCCTCGCCGCCGGCGGGCGGCGCGTCCGCTCGCCCCGGAGCGGGTTCCCCTCGCACTCGGTGATCGCTACGCTACGTGTCGGTAATCAGTCGGGGAGGTCCGTTCCGCGGGCCGCGCGGGACAGGGGCCACGGGGACATGAGCGGTCAGGGCGGCGACACCGGGCAACGCCGCGACACGGGGCAACGCCGCGACGCGGGACGGAGCCGGCGCTCGTTCCTCACCCACCTCGTGGCCGCGCCGACCCTCGCCCTCGTCACCCGCGTCGGCGTCGACTCCCTCGCCCCGCAGCCCGCCCACGCGGTGATCCCGAGCCTGCCCGCCATCGCCGACCTGGTGGACCTCGGCGACCTGTTCATCCTGGCCGGGGCGCCCACGTCCGCCCTGCTGGCCCTCGCCGTCGAATCGGACGGCACCATCCGCTTCCGACTGCCCCGGGAGGAGGTCGGCCAAGGCCTCACCACCGCCGTGGCCATGCTCGTCGCCGAGGAACTCGACGCCCCGCTGGCCCACGTCCGGGTGGAACTGGACGACGCCCGGCCCGAGTTGCTGTTCAACCAGCTCACCGGGTCCTCCAACGCGATCCGCTCCCTCTACGGGCCCGTCCGGCAGACCGCCGCCACCGCCCGGGCCCGCCTCGTCGCCGCTGCCGCCGCCCGCTGGAACCTCTCCGCCGCCGCCCTGACCACGGCGAACGGCGTCGTCCGGGCCCCCGACGGGCGCACCGCCGACTACGGCGGCCTCGCCTCGGCCGCCGCCGCGCCCGGCCTGATCGTCATCGGAGCCACCCCGAAACCACCGGCCCGACACACCCTCGTCGGGCAGCCGACCAGCCGCGTCGACGCCCGCGCCATGGTCACCGGAGCCCTGCGCTACACCCTCGACCTCGACGTGCCCGGCGCCAAACCCTGTGTGCTGCGCCGACCGCCCACCCTCGGCGGCAGCGTCCGGAGCGTCGCCAACCTCGCCGCCGTCCAGGCCATGCCCGGAGTCCTGCACGTGGTCACGATCCCCACCGGGGTCGCCGTCGTCGCCGAGACCTTCGGGCAGGCACTCGACGCCAAGGCCGCCCTCCGGGTCGAATGGGGCCCCGGCCCCGCCGACCGGCTCTCCGACGCGCAGGTACGGACGAAGCTGCGCGCCGCCACCCCGCCGCCGCTGGTGCCGCCGCTGCTCACCCCGTACGTGGACGCCGAATTCGACTTCGCGTTCGTCAGCCACGCCCCGATGGAGACCAACTCCGCGGTGGCCGACGTACGGGACGGGCGGGCCGAGATCTGGTCCGGGCTCAAGTCCCCGATCGTGGCCCGCCAGACCATCGCCGCCGATCTCGGACTGCCGCTCGACAAGGTCACCGTGCACGTGGTCCAAGCCGGCGGCTCCTTCGGGCGGCGCCTCTTCTTCGACGCCGCCCTGGAGGCCGCCCGGGTGTCCAAGGCCTGCCGCCGCCCCGTGCGCCTGATGTGGACGCGCGTCGACGACACCCGCCACGGCCGGATGCGGCCGGCCACCCACCACAGGATCCGCGCCACCCACGCCCTGGGCGAAGTGCTCACCTTCGAACACCGGGTGGCCGCCGCCGAGACGGACTTCCGGCACGGCCTCGGCGAGATCATCACCGCCACCGCGGCGAACCTGCCGCTCGGCCTCGGCAACGCCACCCTCGCCCAGACCCTGTTCCACACCACGATCAAGTCCCCGTACCACTTCGGGCTCACCACCCAGGCGCTCACCGAGGTGCCGACGGGAGGCCCCACCGGCTCGTGGCGCTCGGTGTACTCCGCCAACACCCGGGGCGCCGAGGAGATCGTCGTCGACGAACTGGCCGCGCGGATGGGGAAGGACCCGTACGACTTCCGCCGCGCCTTCCTGAAGACCGACGCCCAGCGGGCGATCCTCGACAAGGCCGCGCGGGAGGGGGAATGGGGGCGGGCGATGCCGGCCGGGTGCGCACAGGGCATCGCCTTCCACGAGGAGTACAAGTCGCGCACCGCCTGCCTGGTCGAGATCGACACCCGCGACCCGGAGCACGTCCGCGTCACCAAGGCCGTCATCGCGGTGGACGTGGGCCTGCCCGTCAACCCGCGCGGGCTGGAGGCCCAGATGATCGGCGGTCTCACCGACGCCCTCTCCACCACCCTGCGCGCCGGACTGCACCTCGACAACGGGCTTCCTCTGGAGGGCAGTTACAGCCAGTTCCACTGGGCGAGGCAGCGCGACACCCCCAAGGACGTACGGGTCTTCGTACTTCCGGCGACCGGCACCGAACCGGGCGGCGCCGGCGAACTCGGGGTGCCCGCCGCCGTCGGGGCCATCGCCAACGCCTGGGCCCGGGCCACCGGCAAGAAGCCGCGGAGTTTCCCGCTCGACTTCGACGTGGACTTCACCCCGTACCCCCGCTAGGCCCCCCGTTCCGTTTCCATCTCCCGCCTCGTTCTCGCCACCACCCCAGGAGCGCCGCGCCGTGCCCTCGCACACCTTCACCGTCAACGGGCGGAGCGTCACCGTCGACGCGCCCGACGATCTGCCCCTGCTGTGGGTGCTCCGCGACATGCTGGGTGTACGCGGCCCCAAGTACGGCTGCGGCGTGGACGTCTGCAAAGCGTGCACCAGCCACCTCGACGGCACGGACATCCGCCCCTGCGTGGTGCCCGTGTCCGCCTGCGCCGGCAAGGCGGTGACCACCATCGAGGGCCTGGCCGACGGAAACGACCTGCACCCGGTGCAGGAGGCCTGGCTCGAACAGGATGTCGCCCAATGCGGGTTCTGTCAGCCCGGCCAGATCATGGCCGCGGTGGCGCTCCTGCGGCGGACGGCCGACCCCACCGACGAGGACATCGACGCCATCGCCAACATCTGCCGCTGCGGAACCTACTTCCGCATCCGCGAGGCCATTCGCAGTGCGGCCGCGAAGATGTGAGCACGGCAGGCGACACAGCCCACAGAGCGGGTGAACCGGACAAAGGTTGACCGATCATGCCTGAATGAGGCGTATCAATGCGAAACGCGTGCTGGTCGGTGAGCCGCTCGACACCGCGCGCCTGGGCGAGACCCTGCTTCCCAAGCGGCTCGCGCTGCCCATCTTCTGCAGCGACCCGCTCTCCTCGGTGGCGTACGCCACCGAGGAGATCCTGCTCATCCTCGCCCTCGGCGGCGTGACGCTGCTCCACCTCACCTGGTACGCGGCAGCCGCCATCGTCTTCCTGATGATCGTGGTCGTCGCCTCCTACCGGCAGACCTGCCACGCCTACCCCGGCGGCGGGGGCGCCTACATCGTCAGCTCCGAGAACCTCGGCCCGACGGCGGCGCTGACCGCCGCCAGCGCGCTCCTCGTCGACTACGTGCTGACCGTCGCCGTCTCGGTGGTCTCCGGCGTCGCCGCCATCACCTCCGCCATCCCCTCGCTCAGTGACCACGAAGTCGTGCTGTCGGTCGGCTTCGTGGTGCTGCTGACCCTGATGAACCTGCGTGGCGTGCGGGAATCGGGCCGGATCTTCGCCATCCCCACCTATGGCTTCGTGCTCGTCATCTACGTCATGTTCGCGGTCGCCGCCGTACGGATCGCGACCGGTGCGACCATCCGCGCCGAGTCCGCCTCCCTGCCCATCATCGAGACCGAGACGTTCACGGGCCTGGCGCTGGTGTTGCTCGTGATGCGCGCCTTCGCCTCGGGCTGCACCGCGCTGACCGGCGTCGAGGCCATCAGCAACGGGGTCCCCGCCTTCCGCAAGCCCAAGAGCCGCAATGCCGCGAACACGCTGGCGATCATGGGCGTCCTGTCCGTGACCATGTTCCTCGGGATCACCATCCTCGCCATGGCGTACCAGGTGCACGTCGCGGCCGACCCGACGGAACTGGGCCTCGCCCCCGGGACGCCCACCTCGACCGCGCTCGCGCAGATCGGCCGGGCCACCTTCGGCAGCTGGCACTTCCTCTTCTACCTGCTCCAGGCCGTCACCGCCGGGGTGCTGATCCTCGCCGCGAACACCGCCTTCAACGGATTCCCGATGCTCGCATCGATCCTCGCCAAGGACCGCTACGCGCCGCGCCAGCTCTTCAACCGCGGCGACCGGCTCGTGTACTCCAACGGCGTCGTGCTGCTCGCGCTGGCCGCCATCGCCCTGATCGTCGCCTTCGACGCCGAGCTGACGCGCCTCATCCAGCTCTACATCATCGGAGTGTTCGTCTCCTTCACCCTGTCCCAGTCGGGCATGGTCCGGCACTGGAGGCGCGTACTGGCCTCGCCCGACACGGCGAAGGGGGAGCGGGTGCACATCCACCGCCGACTCGCCATCAACGCGGTCGGCGCGGCCATGACCGCCCTGGTGCTGGTCATCGTCCTCATCACCAAGTTCACCCACGGCGCCTGGTTGGTCGTCATCGCCATGCCGCTGCTGTTCGTCGGCATGAAGGGGGTCCGGCGTCACTACGACACCGTCGCCGACCAGGTGGCCGTCGCACCCGGGGTCAGGCCGCGCAAACCCTCCCGCCACCACGTCGTGGTGCTGGTCTCCTCCGTGCACGCCCCGACCCTGAAGGCGCTCGGCTACGCGCAGGCCCTTCGGCCCGACAGTCTCACGGCGGTCAGCGTCGCGGCCGACGCCGAGGACGCGCACCGGCTGCGCGAGGCCTGGGCCGGGCACGACCCGGGGGTCGCGCTCAAGGTGCTGCACTCGCCGTACCGCGATGTGGTCGGGCCGGTCCTGGAGTACGTGCAGGAGCTGGCGGCCGCGGAGGGGACGGACATGCTCTCGGTGGTCATTCCCGAGTACGTGGTGGGGCACTGGTGGGAGCAGCCCCTGCACAACCAGAACGCGCTCCGGTTGAAGGCCCGGTTGCTGTTCACGCCGGGTGTCGCGGTGATCGACGTCCCGTACCTGCTGGAGTCGGCGAAGCCGGCCGAGACGGCCGACCCCACCGAGGCGCGGCGTTAGCTCAGGCCCGCGGCCCGGCGCCGCGCAGCAGCTCCAGTTCGCCGCGGAGCGCGAGCACCCGGTCGTGCTCCAGTTCCGCCGCGTAGAACTCGTGGGCCGCCCGGAGCCGTGTCTCGCGGTCCTGGGCGGCGGTCAGCTCGGCGGCCGCCCGGGCGGCTTCGGGGGTGTGGGACGCGGGGTCGGCGGGGGTGTGCGCCATGGTCTCTCCCGGTGGTGCGTGGGGGGTCGGAACACGACCGAGCCTTGTACACGGCCGGTGGCCGCCGGGCATCCCGTGAGGTCGAGCCGGCTGAAAATCGCCCCCTGGTTACCGGCTGGTAAGTCGCTGGTGGTCAGCCAGTTGGCCCTTTCGGGCCGAAAGGGCGCTCCTGCGGCTTTGGCCGGGATGCGACCTGTTCCGTCGAGGCGTGCCGGACCACCGCCGCGTGCGCCAGGGCCAGCTCCACCACATGGGCGGGATCGGAGAGCGAGCGGCCGGTCAGCTGCTCCAGACGGCGCAGCCGGTTGGAGACCGTGTTGCGGTGGCAGTACAGCCGCTGGGCGGCGTACGAGGTCGAGCCCTGGCAGGTCAACCACGTGCCCAGGGTGGTCAACAGCACCCGGCGGTCCTCCGGGGGCAGGGCCAGGACCGGCCCCAGCACCACCTGCCGCAGTCGGCCCGCGAGTTCGGGCTGCCCCGCCACCAGCGCCGCCGGGAGTCGTTCGTCCAGCAGCACGGTGAGCGGACCGGTGGAGACGGGGGAGGCGCGCAGCGCGAGGGCCGCCAGCCGGCGGGCGCGGGCCAGGTCGGCGGCCTCCGCCACGACGGGGCTGACCCCGGCCCGTACGCCCGACGGGGCGAGCAACTCCCGTACGGACTCCAGCGGGTGGTGGCCCAGTTCCACGAGGCCGGTCTCCCCGTCGGCGCGGTTGCGCCACAGCACGCGCGGAGCGACGGGATCCGGGCCGGCCTCCGGGAGGCCGGGCGGTGCCAGCACGATCACCGCGAACCTGCCCCGCGCGGGCAGCCCCAACCGGGCCGCCGCCTCGGCGGCCTCCCCGGTGCCGTCGAGCAGCGCGTCCAGCAGGGACGCCCTGAGTTCCCGGTCGCGCTCGGCTCGGGGGGACTCGGCCAGGCGGTAGGCGTCGGACGCGGCGTCCGTCATCTGCTCCAGTACGTCCCACAGCGCGGCCGCGCCCGGCAACAGTCGGGGCAGCGCTGCCCGGTCGTGCGCGGCCACCGCCTCGGTGAGGGTCTGCCACAGCAATCGGCCGCCGTGCCGTCGGACGCGGAGCAGGGAGGCGAGCGGCAGTCCCTGTTCGGCCCGCAGGGTGCCGGTGGCCCGGGCCTCGGAGAGGTCCACCGGGAGACCTCGGGACTCGCGGACCATGCCGTCGACGGCCTGACGGAGGTGACGGTGGATCCGTTCGCGCAATTCGGTCCGCCCCAGCAGGGCGGCGTACGCGGGGTCCTCGGCCAGTGTGCGGTCGGCGAGCCGGTCCGCCGCCACGGCGATCCGGCGGTCCAGGTCCTCGCGTATCTCCTCGATGATCCGCTCCATGACCGGCAGGGTGACACGGGGGAGGGGCCGGTGGGGAGGGCCCGGAGCCCGCCGTGTCCGCTAGCGTGTCCTGAGCACTGCGCCTGAAGTACTCAGGGAGCCCGTTCCCGTACCCACCCCAGGAATCCGACCATGCGCCAGAATCCGGAACGTCGCGTCGCGCTGCTCGACGCCGCCATCGAAGTCCTGGCGCGCGAGGGCTCGCGTGGGTTGACCCTGCGGGCCGTGGACGCCGAGGCGGGCGTCCCCACCGGTACCGCATCGAACTACTTCGCCAACCGGGGTCAGCTCCTGGTCCAGATCCTGCACCGGTCCCGCGAGCGGCTCGCCCCCGACCCGGCGGACCTGGTCGGCCCGCTCGACACCAAGGTGCTGCTCGGCCGGCTCCTCGATCGGATGAGGCGCGAGCGGAGCGTGCACGTCGCGGCGCTGGAGCTGCGCCTGGAGGCCACCCGGCGTCCGGAGCTCCAGGCGGAACTCGCCGGCTTCCAGGGCGCGGAACTGGAGGCGAACGTCGCCTGGCACCTGGAGTCGGGGCTCCCCGGGGACCGGCAGGGCGTGGTGCTGCTGTACTTCGCGATGCTGGGCCTGATCGTGGACGACCTGACGGTTCCGAGTCTGTTGGACCCGTACCCGGTCGACGATCTCCTGGAGGCGATGGTGGAGCGTCTGCTCCCGGAGCGGCCGACGGACTGACCGAGGCGTGCGGGCGGTGCGAGGATGGCGTCGTGCGACGTATTGACGTTCTCTTGTTCGCTTCTTGATCAGAATGCGACGCGTTCCGGCCAGGCTGTCACGAGCTATCGCGCATGTTCCAGCGGAAAATGCCAGAACCCCCTTTCGTCGTGTGGAACTTGAGTAAGTTCCCTCCTGTCGCGCCGTACGACCGTGCACCCAGCACGTCTGGCCGGGAGGGGAGCCCGCGTGCCCGGGATCGACGAATGTCTGCTCGAAGCCATGGCCCTGCCTGGTGCACGGGGGGCCTCCCTCGTGGACTGGAGCAGTGGACTGGCCCTCGGCACCGCAGGGGATTCGCCGGTCGGAGACCACGAGACCACCGCCGCCGAGACCGCCGAACTGGCCCGGGCGGCAGCCGAGTACGAATCCTTCGCCCCCGAGACCGGGGGAGCCGGCCAGTCGGACCTCGCCGGCCCGCCGGTCGAGGACCTGATCGTCACCACCCGCAGCGGCTACCACGTGTTGCGCTTCGTCGAGACGAGCTTCGACAGCAGCGTGTTCCTGCACCTCTGGCTCGACCGCGCCGACGGCAACCTCGCCCTCGCCCGGCACAGACTCCGCGCACTGGCCGAAGGGCTGGTGCTCAGATGAACACCCCGACCCTCCCCGCCAACCCCGTGGAAGTGTCCCCCCTGTTGACCCGCCTAGCCGCCGAACGCGCCACCGGCGCCCTGCTCCGCGACCGGGGCACCCTGTTCCTGGAGGACGGCCGCGTCGTGCACGCCGAGAGCCCCTCCACCCCCGGACTCGACGTACTGCTCACCACCGGTGGCGGCCTCGCCCCCGAGCGCTGGAACGACGCCGTGAACCAGGCCGGAGCCCGCCGCCAGGTCGCCCGCTACCTCGTGGACAGCGGCGGCCTGGCGGGCGGCGAGCTGGAGATATGCCACCTCGCCGCGATCTTCGACGCCGCGTTCTTCGCACTGTCGCCGGGCAGCGGCCCGTCCCGGTTCCGCCGCGGCGCCACCCACTGGATCGGTTCCGTGCGCTCGGTACCCGCGGCCGCCGTCGAGCGGGAGACCCGCCGCCGCCGGGAACTGCTGGACGCCGTCTGGCCCTACCCGCTTCTGGACACCGCCCCCGTGATACCCCGTCAAGCCGCACCCGGGCAGACGATCACCGCCAGGCAACGCCTCCTGCTCCATCAGGCGGACGGCAGACGGACCCCCGCCGACCTCGCGTGGGTGCTCGGCCGACCGGCCTTCCACACCCTGCTCGACGTTCGCAGACTCGCGGCGGCCGGTCTCGTCGAGACCCCGCACGCACCGGCCCCGATACCCATGGCCGAGACACCCCTGCCCGACTGGATGACCCAGGCCCAATCCCCGGACGTGGCCCTGCTCCGCCGGTTACGCGACGCACTGGAGGCAAGCCTGTGAGGCTCCCGCTGCGACCGGTTCTGCGCACCGACCGCTCCGAGCGGAGACAGCCCGAAAGGAGGAAGGCCGACATGAGCACGGCGATGGTGAACGCCGAGGCCGAGGCCGAGATACTCGCCGAACTCCGGCGGCTGAGGGCCCGCCTCCCCCAACTCACCGGTGCCCTCGCGGCGAGCGTGGACGGTCTGGTGCTCGCCCACGACAGCGCCGCCACCGAGGCCGAGTCCGTCGCGGCCCTGACCGCCGCCGCACTCGGTGTCGCCCGGCGACTGAGCGACAGCACCGGCCAAGGCGGATTCCGCGAACTGCTGGTGCGCGGCGAATCCGGCTACATCGCCACCTACGCCGCGGGCGAGGCGGCCGTCCTCACGCTGATCGCCGAACCGCGCGTCAATGTCGGCCGACTCCACCTGGAGGCCCGCCGATCCAGCCTGCGCATCACCGAGCTCATCGAGCACAGCCTCGGCCGACGAGGCCCGGTGGCACCGCCGATGCCCACGCAGGCTCCGTCGACCTGAGCCGCACACCCCCACCGACCACTGACACGAACAGCAGAACCCCGGACAGTCACCGAAGAAAGAGGAACCTCTCATGGCCACTGTGGAAACCGCCCTCAAGGAAGCCACCACCGTCATCGACGGCGCGCTCGGAGCGGCGCTGGTCGACTACGGAAGCGGCATGGCGCTCGGCACCATCGGCGGGGGCAAGGACCTCGACCTGGCCGTCGCCGCGGCGGGCAACACCGACGTGGTGCGCGCCAAGGTGCGCACGATGGAGATGCTCGGACTCCAGGACGAGATCGAGGACATCCTCATCACCCTCGGCGGGCAGTACCACCTGATCCGACTCATGAAGGCGAGGGGTTCCAGCGGATTCTTCCTCTATCTCGCGCTCGACCGGGGTCGGGCGAACCTCGCCATGGCCCGGCACCAACTGAAGAAGATCGAAGCCGATCTGGAGATCTGACGGCCCCCGGGCAGGCCGCGACGGCGCGGTGGCGGACGGCGCGATGTGCTGCCGTCCGCCCCGGCGGCGCCTGGCCCACAGGGGTGAGATCCGGAGCGACGTGAACCCGTCCTGCGCCCACCGATGAGTTTCGGGCGCGGGGTCGGTCTGTATGTGCGGGACCGTGTCCCTCACCGCACGACTCTGGAGGCAGTCATGACCAGCAACCCGTTCACCACGTGCCTGTGGTTCGACGGCCGGGCCGAAGAGGCCGCCGACTTCTACCTGTCCGTCTTCAAGGACGGCCGGATCGGCCGGATCGGCCGCTACACCGAGGCCGGCCCCGGGCCGGTCGGCGAGGTGATGGTGGTCGAGTTCGAGATCAACGGCCAGAGGTTCATCGGCCTCAACGGCGGCCCCCAGTTCCCCTTCACCGAGGCCGTCTCCTTCCAGATCCCCTGCGCCGACGACGCGGAGGCGGACTACTACTACGAGGCCCTGACCAGGGACGGCGGCCAGGAGTCGGCCTGCGGGTGGGTCAAGGACAAGTTCGGCCTGTCCTGGCAGGTCACCCCCACCGAGGCCATCGACCTGATCAGCGACCCGGACCCGGGCCGAGCCGCCCGGGCCAGTGCCGCCATGCTCCGGATGAAGAAGCTCGACGTCGCGGAGATGCGGCGGGCGGCCGACGCCGGGTAGCGGAAGTGGGCTACCGGGCGGCGATCCGCGCCAAGAGTTCCGGGAGGGCGGTCCCGATCGGCTCGCGGATCACCTCGTCGGCGAGGGAGTCGTACGGCGTCTCCTGCGCGTTCACGATGATCAGGCGGGCCCCCGCCTCCGCGGCCATCGCGGCCAGCGAGGCGGCGGGCTGCACCTGGAGCGTCGAGCCGACCGCGATGAACACGTCACACCCCTTCGCCACGGCCATCGCCTGCCCCAGCACCTCGGGATCCAGCCGCTGGCCGAACATCACCGTGGCGGGCTTCTGGATCCCACCGCAGAGCGGACAGGCGGGATCCGGGTCCCCTCCGGCGACCCGGGCCAGCGCCTCCTCCATGGTGGAACGGGCCCGGCACCCGGTGCAGAGCACCGATCGGGCCGTTCCGTGCAGCTCGAACACCTTGCGTTCCGGCAGTCCGGCGAGCTGGTGCAGTCCGTCCACGTTCTGGGTGAGGACGCGCACCGGTGTACCACCGCGCTCCAAGGCGGCCACGGCCAGGTGCGCGGCGTTGGGGCGCGCGTCGAGCGCCCCCATCTCGGCGCGCATCAGCCAGGAGCGACGTCGGATCTCCGGATCGGCCATGTAGTGCGAGTAGGTCACGAGTTTCTCGGCGTCCGGTTCCCGCCGCCACAGGCCCTGCGGTCCCCGGTAGTCCGGAATCCCGGAGTCGGTGGACATTCCTGCCCCGCTGAACACGGCGACGAGTGATTTCCCCATGCCGCGACCCTACGTACGGTCCACCGCCCGACGCGACCGGATTCCGCGCCGTCGCCCACCACCCCGTGACGGGGGCGGTGGTACGGCCTGCGGCCGAAAGGGGCGGTTCTCGGCCGAATCCGGCCCCCACTGGGGTGAGGCCCGGCCGCGTCCCTCCGCTTGGGCACGGGCGGGCGGCTACAAACCGGACATGACGCTCACCCCCCGCCTCACCGGCGCCCTCCTGCTCTCCCTGCTCGCGCTGCCGGCCCCGGCCCTCGCGGCCCCCGCGCCGGCTCCGGCCCCCGGCCCCGCCGTCGCCGCCGGGCCGCACCGGCACTCGGCCGCGGAGATCAGCCGCTTCCTCACCGTCTTCTACGGCAAGCACGGTCCCTCCCGGTACGGCCGGGAGCATCGCGTCTCGCAGGTGCTGAAGGACAAGCAGCGGGACAACCCAGAGAGCGACGTGCTGCTCTGCGCACAGGGGCAGCCCCGCACCATCGGCGTCGGCGCGGTCACGGTCGCCGCGTCCGCGGGCGTCGGCTGGGCGACCGTCACCACCGGCTGGGACTCCGAGCACACCGACACCTTCACCGCGTACGTACGGCTCGACTCCCAGCCGATCCGGCTCGACGACGTGATCTGCGCGGGCTGACCCCCGCGCGCGTCTGGTACAACACCGGGCATGACGGGATTCGAGATCGGCGGCGCGAGCGCCGCCGACATGGAAATGATCCGCGCCTGGGCCGACGAGGAGGGCTGGAATCCGGGTGACACCGACCGCTTCGCCTTCGCGGTCGCCGATCCCGACGGCTTCCTCGTCGGCCGGCTCGACGGTGAACCGGTGGCCTGCGTCTCCGCCGTGCGTTACGGCACGGGCTTCGGCTTCATCGGCTTCTACATCGCCCGTCCACGGGTCCGCGGCCAGGGCTACGGCATCCGACTGTGGAAGTCCGCCATGAGTCGACTCGACGGCCGCCTCGTGGGGCTGGACGGAGTGGTCGAGCAGCAGGACAACTACCGCAGGTCCGGGTTCCGTCCGGCCTGGAACAACGTCCGCCACGAGGGCGTGCCGCAGGCCGGGGACGACGGCGGGGTGCGCGTCGTGGACGCCGCCACCCTCCCCTTCTCCCGACTCGCCGCCTACGACCGGAAGTTCTTCCCCGAACCGCGCGACGCCTTCCTGTCCGCGTGGACGGGGCTGCCGGGCCGCACGGCCCTCGCCGCCGTCCGGGACGGTCGGGTCGAGGGACTCGGCGTGGTCCGGCCGTGCAGCGGGGCCTCCCGCGTCGGACCCCTGTACGCGGCCACGCCGGAGGTGGCCGCCGCCCTGCTGCGGCGGCTCGCCGAGCACGCCCCCGGCGGGGAGATCGCCGTGGACGTGCCCGACGCGAACCCGACGGCCACCGCCCTGCTGGCCGCGCTGGGACTGGTCCCGACCTTCGAGGCCGCACGGATGTACACGGGGCCGGCGCCCACGGTCGACCTGCCGGGACTGTACGGTGTCGCGAGTCTCGAACTGGGCTGACAGCGAAGGGGAGTTCGCCTAGTCTGCGCGGGTCCGCAGAGATCGGTCCGAGGGAGACACCGTGTCGTTCCTGCTCCTGCTCGTTGCCGCCGTACTGAGCATCCTCGGATGGATCAACGACAACGACGGCCTGAGCGAAGCCGGTTGGGTGGTCTGGGTGATCGGCATCCTCCTGCTCATCCTGCGATGGCGTCGCAACCGCCGGAAGTTCGCGTCCGTGGAACATGCGCGGGCCGCCGCCGAGGCGGGAGACCCCCGGGCGATGCGGGCCCTCGCCTCGATCCACAAACTGGGCGAGGACTACACCGAGGCGGAGCGGCTGCTCCGCTCGGCGATCACGCTGGGCGACGTGGAGGCCATGTGGGACATGGGGCGGCTCGTCGACCTCCGGGACGGACTCCCGGAGGCCGAACCGTGGTTCAGGATGGCCGCCGAGCACGGCCACTTCTTCGCGAAGCGGATGTTCCGTCCCGGACACGCCTTCAACATGGACGGCCAGAGCCCCTTGTGAACCGGGCGGCGGTCGCACGACGCCGCCCGGACCGGGCGTCGGACTCAGATGCCGAACAGGACGCCCGTGCTGTTGCGCAGGCCGCACGGGTTGCCGAACGTGTACGTGTAGCTGAGCCGGCGCCCCTCCCAGACCCCGTCGGCGGTGACCGTCATCGGGTTCCACTCCCTGGTACACGCGGCGTCCGCGCGCGGTTCGGCGAGTGCGTCCAGCGCACGCCCGTTCGCCCGTAACTCGGCGCAGGCGGCGACCGGGTCCGGGTGCGTGCCGCTCGGCCGCGGCGCGCACACCAGCGTCACCGCGCGCAGCACCGTACCCCGGTCGGCGTCCGCGCCGGCCGTGACGCTGACCACGAGCGCGGAGGGCGCGTACATGCTCTCCGTGCCGGCGGGTGCGGCGTCGGCGGCTCCTGAGCCGACCAGCGCGGTGAGGGCGGTGAGCGCCATGGCGCCGGTGGCCAGTCCCAGATTCCTGGTGATGGACCGCATTTCGAACACTCCTCGGGTGGTTGCTTCGGATAGCGGACGTGAGTCTTGCCCATGCGAGACGGGAAAGCCCGTTCGTACCGCAGTTTCGCGTCACTGATCGTGACCGCATGAGTGCAGTCCGCAGCGATGCCGAGGTGTTGACCTGTGGGGGAGCGAACCGCCGAATCGGCCGAAGACGCCCCTGAAACAACCCTGAAACACGCGGAACGAGGCCTCAAGGAGGGCCGGCGCCACCCTCGGGCCCCGCCTCTGCCCCGCTGTTCAGTGCCGGAACCGACGCCCGCGCCGAAGGGCGCCCCGCCCGCGACTCCGGTCGCGGGCGGGGCGCCCCTGGGGCGGGCCGGTTCAGCAGGCGTCGACCCAGTCGTGCGAGGCCACGTTGTCGTTGACCGGGAGGCCCTGCCCCTTGCCGGGGGCGGTGAACACGGTCCCGGCGGCGTTCAGGTCCGGGATCGACTGGCCCTGCTGGAGACACACCCAGGACCCGTGCATGTCGAGGTTGAAGAACAGCCGGACATCCTCCCGGCGGCCGGGGTAGCCGTTGTTCCACACGTCGGACACCTCGTTCCGGCAGCCTGCCCAGTTGGCGTTCTTCTTGTCCCAGCGGCAGTGCCGGCCACCCGCGTGGTGGTGCTGCCAGGCGTACAGGAAACCGGTGGGCTCGGCCGCCCGGGCGGCGCTCGCGGTGGAGGCGGGTGCGACCGGCTCGGCCGCTCCCGAACCCGCCGACACCAGGGTCATCGTGGCCGCGAAGATCAGGCCGACGGGCAGGACGCGCAACGTTCGCATGAGGGTTCACACTTTCTGTCGGTTCACGCCGCCTCGTGCGGCGTGGGGTCGGTCACGGCGCCGGCGGCGCCGGTCAGTGCTCCGTCCGGCCGCCGAGGACGGCCCGGGCCCGAGGCAGCGCCGCCGCCTCCAGCCGGTCCTTCTCGGCGACGGCACGGTGGTGTTCCGCCCGCAGCGCCGCCGCGTGCAACTCGTCGAGCCGCCGGGCCGTGGCGGACAACCCGGACCGCTCCGCGCACCGCACCTCGGCACGTGCCAGGGCCCGTTCGCGGCCCGGTGACATCGCCGTGGCGGGCGACAGGGCCGCCGCCCGGGTACGGGCGGGGTCCGGGTACCGGTACCCCGACTCCCGCATGCACCGGGCCCACGCCCGGACGCCGTCGGCGTACCGGGGATCGGCCAGGACCCGCCCCCTGCGGATCGCGTCGAGGGCGTGGACGGTCGTCGAGGCCTGGAACCAGGCCCGGAGATCGCCGTAGAGCTCCCGCTGCGCCCCGGACACGCACCCCCGGTCACTGCGCCGGACCACCCCGCCCGTCGGGAGGGTGGCCCGGACCCCGTCGGGGCCGGGACCGTTCGCGGCGAGGAGGGCGAGCGCCTTGCGCCCCGCGGGCAGGGACGCGAAGTAGCCCCGATTGGGATCCCGCACCGCCAGATCGCGCCGGCGACGCTCCAGGTCGCTCCCGTAGCCGTGGGCGCCGGCCCAGGCCGGCTCGGTCAGGACGTAGGGGAACGCCCGCTCGACGGACGGCGGATCGTCGTCGGGGACCGGGTGGTAGTCGAATCCCGCCCGGCGCATGCACGTGCGCAGCAGCCACTGCTCCGCGTCGTGCAACAGGCGGGCGGTCTCGGTGGTGGTCCGGGCGGGTCCGATGCCGTGAGGAACACGCGGGCCGTTCTCGGCGGCCGGGGAACAGCCGGCGAGCGCGGCGGACGCCACCACCACGACGAGCGCGCCGGCCGTCAGGGCGGACCGGGTGCGGGCACGCGAGGGTACGAAGGGCATGTCGGCTCCGGAACTGCGTGATCGGACCGGTGGGAGGCGGGTCGGGACGGGCCCCGGCGCCGGTCGCCGGGGCCCGTGCGGCGGATCAGCCGGTGATGTTGACGGGCCGGTACGCGTGGTAGCCGTCGCGCCCGTTCACCCCGTACGAGTGCTGCTTGAACCGGGTTCCGACGCCGCCCGCCTGCTCGTAGGACTTGTAGGCGGTGTGCCCGCTGTTGCTCCAGCCGGCGAAGATGACCACGTGCCGAAGGTCGGCACTGTTGCTGTTCGCCTTCAGGACCAGGTCACCGGGGGCCAGGTCCTTCATGGCGATCCGCCGGGTGAAGCCGTTGTTCTTGAGTCCCACCGTGTTGGGACCCGGCGCCGGCAGCCGCAGGGTCATGGAGACGTATCCCGAGCAGTCCTGGCGGAAGCCGTCCTTCCAACGCTTGACCTGGCTGTACGGGACCGGTCGGCCGTTGTTCGCCGTCAGCCAGGTCTTCGCCCGGGCCAGTACCTGCGCCCGGCTCACGCCGGGCGCACGGACCGCCGCGCTCCAGGCCTGTTCGACCTGCCCGGCGGCGGACCGCGCCGTGACCGCGGCCGAGGCGGACGGCTGGGCCGCCGGCGCGGCCGGGGCGGTCAAGGCGACCGATCCGGCACAGACCAGCGCGGTCAGCGCAGCCATGCCCCAACGGCCGGTCATGTTCTTGGACATCGTTACTCCCAGTTCGTACAAGGGGTGATGGGCCGGTCCGCGTGGCGGGGCACTGTGCCCCGCTCGTCCGGGTGGCTTGGAGCCGCCCGTCGAGGGCGCCACACATCGGTGCCGGGGAAGCGCGAACGCTTCCACCCGGACCGCGGAGCCGATGCGTCAGAGTCTGTGGCGGCCCGTCAGGCCTCCGCAAGGTTGTCCCGTTTGCTTCGGGGATGTCGGGATCTCTAAGGTTCTGACCTGCTGGGACATGAATGTCCCGGGACAGGGGGACGGCCTCTTGGGGAAGCGTGTGCCGTCCGTGCGGAGAAGGGGGCCTTCATGGCCGACGACGGCCGTCCTGGAGCCGGCCCGGCGCAGCGGCTGGGCGACGCCTTACGCGCGTTGCAGCAGCGTTCGGGACGCACGTTGCGCTCGTTGGAGACCGAGGTGTCGATCAGTGACTCGTCACTGTCGCGGTACTTCCGCGGGAGCACCGTCCCGCCCTGGACCACGGTGCGTGACCTGTGTGTGGTGCTGAAAGCCGACCCGACGGAGTACCGGCTCCTGTGGGAGGAGGCCGAACGCGCCCAACCCAGGCCGCCCGTGCCGACGGAGGCCGCGCCGGTCACCGGCGACCCTCCGGACGAGAACGGAGAGAGCGGCGAGGGCGCCGCCGCGTCGCCGCGTACCCGCCGCGCGGCCTGGACCCGTGCCGTACGCACCCGGATGGGCAGCCGACGGGTCTGCGCCACCACGGGCGCGTTGGCCGGGGCGCTGGTCGGCGCCCTCCTCGCGGTGCTCGTGCTGCGCACCGTCGTCGAGGCCGGGCACACCTCCGGGGACACCCGGGCGGCCGCGGCCCCGAACGGCGGCCCGACCGGGGCCGGTTCCACGAGCAAGGGCCCGGGATCAGGGCCGGGCACCGCCGAGAACGACCGGATCTTCGTCAACCGGAACACGGGCGACTGCCTGGACGACAGCCTGGAGAAGGGCCTGCGTTCCTTCGACTGCAACGGGATGAGCTACCAGCGGTGGACCGTGGAGAGCGCGCCCGACGGCACCCGGCAACTGCGCAACCACGCCACC
Organism: Streptomyces sp. NBC_00513; assembly: GCF_041431415.1. Taxonomy (GTDB): domain Bacteria; phylum Actinomycetota; class Actinomycetes; order Streptomycetales; family Streptomycetaceae; genus Streptomyces. Next base: position 1,124,939 of record NZ_CP107845.1, on the reverse strand, counting down.
GGAGCCTGTCTCGACGCCGGCGGCGCGGGGCTGCGCACCTCCGGCTGCGCCGCGGCCGCGTCCCAGAAATGGGTGCTCACGGCCTGGGGCGACGCGTCCGTCGAGGTCCGCAGCAAGGCCACCGGGGCCTGCCTGGACGACGGCCCGGCCGGGTTGCGTGACCTCGACTGCGACCGGACGAACCATCAGAGGTGGGGCTGACACCCGCGCGAGGGGGTCGGGCCGCCCGTCACCGGACCGGGTTGCCGCGCACGACCGGGCGGCCGTCCTCGAACACGAGGTCGGCCAGGTACATCACCCGCCCCCGACCGTCGGGGCTCCAGCCGTGGAAGAGGATCCGGTCCCGGCCGCCCGGGCCCGTCACCACGTCCTGGCCGCCGGGGCCGTGGACGGCGCCGGCGAGCGTCTCGGTGGTCACCAGCGGACCGGGTGCCTTCGTGTAGGGGCCGGTGAGGGCGTCCGCCACCGCGTAGCCGATCTTGTACCCGTCGCCCCCGTAGGCGTCGGCCGAGTAGAAGAGCACGTACCGGTCGCCGCGTTTGACGAGCGTGGGCGCCTCGACCAGCGCGCCCTCCCAGTCGCGGTCCTGGCGGATCAGCCGGACGGGGTCGCCGGTGGTGCGGGTCCCGTCCCATGTCGTGGGCTGGAGGTGGATCCACGTGTCCGCCCGGCAGCAGTTGCCGTCGCTCTTCCACAGCAGGTAGCGGCGGCCGTTCTCCGTGTGACTGGCCGCGTCGATGGCGCCTCCCGCCGCGACCGGGCAGACCAGCGGGGCGTCACCGGCCGGCCGGAACGGCCCGGCGGGGGACGAGGCGAGGGCGGCTCCGACGCACTGCCGGCCGCTCGCCCGGTCGCGCGCGGTGTACTGCATCGTGAACCCGCGCCCGTTGGCGTACACCTCGGGAGCCCACACCTGGCCGGGCAGTTCCTCGGCCCAGGCGCCGAGGACGGGCAGCACGCTGCCGGGGTCCACCGACCAGTGGGTCAGGTCGCGCGAGGTGGCGTGCTGGATGTTCTTGCCGCCGGTGTTGGTGGCGTACGCGTGATACGTGCCGCCGACCTTGACGACGTCCGGGTCGGGGAAGTCCTGGTTCAGGACGGGTTCGCCCACGGAGCCACGGGCGGGGGCCGCCACGGGCGTCGCCGCGGCGGCCGCCCGGCGGTGGCCGGCGTCGGCCCGGGCCCCGACGGGGGCCGCGGCGAGCCACAGCGACCCGAGGACGGCGGCGAGCGCGGCACCGACCACCGCGCGCAGGCGCCGTGAGGGCCGCGAGGGGGCGCGTCGCGGGTTTCGTCGGGGGTCCCGGTGGGGGCTTCGGCGCGGGATGCGTCGGGGATGTCGCGCGGCAGGGGGTGGGGGCACGTGTTCCGCTCCTCGGGTGTCCGGGACCGACACCCTCGTCGAGCGGTGTCGGTGTCTCCTTCGACCCTGTGGAACGAGGCACCGGATCCCGGGTTGCGCGGAGCCCGGGGCGCGGGGATCCCGGCCGGCGCGAGGGGGCCCCGCCTCCTCAGCGCGTGGCGCCCGTGCGCGGGGCGTACAGGTCGATGAGCCGGGTGCGGGTCTGTTGCAACCGGACGGCGAGGACCCGCCCGACCCAGTGCCCGACCGCGGACCCGAACGCGGGATCGGCGTCCATCAGCATGCGGATGGTCGTCCCGTCGAACTCGTACGCCCGTACCGGGGTCATCGCCTCGGCGCTGAGCTGCCAGGTGTACGGGGGGAACAGCCAGGACCAGCCGACCAACTCACCGGGACCGAGGCTCTGGACGGGTGTGGGCCTGCGGCCGGGTACGGGGATCTCCAGCGTCACCGTGCCGGAGCGCACGATCCAGAAGGAGTCCGCCCGGGTGCCCTCGTCGAAGATCGGCGCGTTCTCGGGGAAATTGACCTCGCGGGCGTGCGACATCAGTCGTCCACGCTGCTCGGTGGACAGGACGGCGGCGATCCGGATGGGGGAAGGTGTGCTCACGACGGCCTCCGATCACGACCCCCCACTGCGCTCTGCTCCCCCCAGTGTCGCCGACTTCCGCCGATCCAGGGTGTGACCGTCGCGCGCGGCGGATCCGGGGCCCGGTGAGCCCGCCCAGGGGCCGCCGGAGCGATCCGTCGCACGGCGATCACCGAGGGTGACCGCGCTCTCCTCTCGTCGCGCGGCGCCGGGATCGGCGTGCTGTTGGCAGCCTCGGCCGATCCGTGGCGGAAGAAACCATTCCGGTGGCTCCGATCCTCATGCCCCGTCGCGCGACTCACTCCTCGGCATTGGCCTCCAGGCAGGCCAGCTCCATCGCGTCCAGCACCGCCTCGTGGCTGCGCTCGCTCAGCTCCGCGACGTTCTCGATCTGCGCCGTGGCCCAGGCGGCGAGGGTCATCACCAGCACCCGTAAGCCGTCCGTGCCGTGCTCGGCGAGGATCGCGTCCGCGACGAGCATGGCGTCCTCCGGAACCTGTTCCGGTGGCTCCAGCCCGGCGAGCCCGCGCAGCATCGCGAGGGTGCGGCGGGAGATCTCCGGGGTCATCCTCGCCAGCCGCATGTCTTCTTCGTCGTCCATCCGCGCCCCACCCTCCGGTGTCGTGCCCAACCCCTCAGGGCACGGTAGAGGCGCGAGACCCTGCGCGGGGCGGTTTCGCGGGGGTGGGGGTGCGTAAACGAGTGGCGCCGGGCGCCGTCGGTTGACAGGAACCGGACATGACCGAACGAAACGAACCGGCGACCGTGCGTACCGAGCCCGCCCGGCCTCCCCGGGAGCCCTCCGCCACCGCCCGTGCGTCCCGACCACTCCCGCCGAACGGCTTCCCCCCACCGCGACCCACGGGTAACTTGACCGCGTCAACCGCCCGGCCCCGGGCGGCCGATCCGGCGGGAGCGACATGAACAGCCTTCTACGGGTGGCCCGTCACCTGCTCCCCGGCCTCCTCCTGCTCGCGGTCGCCGCTCCGCCGGCGCACGCCGCCCGGCCCGCACCGGTACCGGGGGTCGCCGCGGCGGCGCCGGAGGCCGGTGCGTGGACCGCACCGCTCTCCACCCGGGGCCGGTACATCGTCGACGCCGAAGGCAACCGCTTCCGCCTGCGCTCCGGGAACTGGGACGGCGCCCAGGGCTCCTGGACCGGCTCCGGGGATCGCGGCGATCCCGCCACCCACCACAGCGGCCAGGACTCCCACGGCATACCGCTGGGGCTCGACCGGGTGCCCCTGACCACCCTCACCGCCGATTTCCGGGCCCTCGGCCTCAACAGCATCCGGCTCCCCTTCTCCAACGAGATGCTCCACGAGACCGCCCCCGTCCCGGACGCGGCCGTCGCCGCCAATCCGGCTCTTCGCGGCCGCACGCCGCTCCAGGTGTACGACGCCGTGGTGGCCGCGCTCACCGACGCGGGATTCGCCGTCATCCTCAACAACCACACCGGCACCACGCGTTGGTGCTGCGGTCTCGACGGCAACGAGCGCTGGAACAGCGGTCGCTCCACCGCCCGGTGGGCGGACGACTGGGTGTTCATCGCCCGCCGCTACCGCGACAATCCGCGCGTGGTGGGCGCCGACCTCTACAACGAGGTGCGCCGCGACGTCTTCGACGACCCCAACTGGGGCCTGGGGGACGGCCACGACTGGCACGCCGCCGCCCAGGAGGCCGCCGACCGCATCCTCACCGAGGCGAACCCGAACCTGCTCATCGTCATCGAGGGCATCAACTGGACCGGCATCCCCCTCGACGGCCTCGCACACGGACGCCCTGCCCTGACACCCGTCCGCACCCTCTCGCACACCCTCGCCGTGTCCGGGAAGCTGGTCTACTCCGCCCACTTCTACGGATACACCGGCCCGCACCACAGCGGCGCCACCGGAATGGGGGAGACCCACGACCCCCGCTACCAGGACATGACCCGCGCCGAGCTGGAACGGACCCTGTACGACCAGGCGTTCTTTGTCTCCGCCGAAACGGGGAAGCACTTCACCGCCCCCGTCTGGATCAGCGAGTTCGGCATCGGCGCCGACGAGAGCGGCGCCGCCCCGCGCACCTGGTTCGAGAACCTCACCTCCCACCTGACCGCCACCGACGCCGACTTCGCGTACTGGCCGTTGGTCGGCTGGAGCACCACGGCCCAGGGCGCCCCGGGCGGCGACAGCTGGGCGATGCTCCGCTACGACCACACGGGCCGACGCGGCGGAGTGCTCGACGCGGGCGACTGGCGCACCGGCCCCTGGTCCGCACTCCTCGGCGCCCCGGGGCACACGGGACCGGTTCCCGCCACACCCGCCTGGTAGCAACTCACCACCGACCACGGGGACCACAACGCCTCGCTGCTCACCAGGGCCGCCGGCGACTGGGACGTCGGGGCCCGCAAGGCCGTGTGCCCCGACGGCTCCCGGCTCACCGGCCTGAGCCACACCGGGGGCCGGGGCCTGTGCGCCACCTCCGACCTGCGCGCCGCGGGCGGCCACACCGTCGTCCGGGACGAACGACACGTCCCGCCCGGCGGTGACTGGGCCTCCGGGTACACGAAGTTCCAGTGCCCGGGCGGACAGTTCCTCATCGGGTACGCGCTGCGCGGGGCCCGGGTCTCGGCCGGCCTGTGCGCGCCCGCCCGTACGGCCCTCCCCGCCGGGGTCGGCCGTACGGTCTGGTTCGACCGGGGCGACGCCCGGCCTCCGGGCGACCCGGGCGGCGACTACGCCCTCGGTCACCTCAAGGGCCAGTGCCTGTCGACCGAGTACGCGGCGGGCATCGCCTTCACCACCCGCGCCGCGGCCCGCCAGGGCCCGGCGGCCCTGCTCTGCCGCCCCCTGGCCGGATAGGTCCGGCGCGGCCGGCGCTCGGCCGCGCCGGCGCCCCGGGCGCCCGATCGCCGTGCGCGTTCGGGACCGTACCGTCGAGTCCTGTCCGGCGGCCTCGACCGGCTGCCGGGGAAGGCGTCTGCCCGTACGTCTGTTCATGCGCCCCATCGCCCTACGGGCCTCGGCTTCGAGCCGGGCGTGCGTCCCGCTCCGGGGCGCGGCTGCGAAGAGCGGTGAGCTCGCCGAAGGCAGGCCTGCGACCTGCGGGGACGGTCGTACGGCGGGCCGGCGGCCCGCACCCCGGACTCCTCCGGGGCGTCGAATCCGGCCGGCCGCGATCCGCGGGCTCCTCCGGCCAATGTGGCATCAAATAAGTCAAGTGTGATGACCGGCCCGGTGAATCGCCCTAGGGTGCGCCCATACGCCCGGCCGAGGACGGCTCGACGGCTGTTTTCGGCCACATCGCACACCGCACACCGAACTGGGGGGTTCATGCGTAGATCCAGAGGGACGGCGATCGCTCTCGCCCTGTCCCTGGCCGGCACCGGCGCCGCCATCGGCCTCGGCCTCGTCCCACAGGCAGCGGCCGTCACCCCGCCCGTGGCCTTCACCGCCGACGCGCTGTCGACCTGGCAGCCCAACGGCGTCGTCTGGGCCCTCGCCGAGACCGGCGGTCAGGTCTTCGTCGGCGGCACCTTCTCGACCGTACGTCCCCCCTCGGGCGGCGGCGGCAGCGAGCAGTCGGCGGTGAACTTCGTGGCGCTCGACGCCGCGACCGGCGCCCCGACCTCCTGTGAGCTGGACTTCACCGTCGGCGGCGGCACCGCGACCGTCCGCGCGCTCACCCTCTCCCCGGACAAGAAGACCCTGTACGCGGGCGGCTACTTCGGAGCCGTCAACGGCACACCGGTCTCCAGCGTCGCCGCCATCGACGTGGCCACCTGCACGGTCAAGACCTCCTTCCGTCCGGCCTTCGCCGCCACCGTGCGCGCCCTCGCCGTCACCGGCGACACCGTCTACGCGGGCGGCGACTTCCTCACCGTCGCGGGACAGCCGCGCCAACGGTTCGCCGCCGTGGCCACGGCCGACGGCGCACTGCGCCCCTTCACCGCGAACGCGGACGATCCGGGCCGCGCCGTCGAGGTGACCCCCGACGGGGAGAACGTGCTCCTCGGCGGGGACTTCTTCACCGTCAACGGCACGAACAGCCACGCCCTCGCGGTCGTCGACGCCACGACCGGCGCGCTCACCAGGTCCTACCCGGGTTTCATCGAGAACAATTCGGTCGTCAAGGACATCGCCACCGACGCCACCGGCTTCTACACCGCCAACGAGGGCACGGGCGGCGGCGTCTTCGACGGCCGGATCGCCCTCGATCTGAGCGATCTGAACCAGCGGTGGCGCGACACCTGCCTCGGTGCCACGCAGGCCGTGCTGCCCTACCAGAGCGTCCTGTACAGCGCCTCGCACGCGCACGACTGCTCCAGCGTCGGGGAGTTCCCCGACGGCCGGCGCCACCACCTCCTCGCCCAGCCGACGGCGAGCGTGGGCAAGCTGGGCTGGGCCCCCGACACCAACGACGGCATCGGCGAGGGCATCGGCCCGCGGGTGATGACGATCGGCTCGAAGGGCGGTACCCCGTACCTGTGGGTCGGCGGTGAGTTCACCACCGTCAACGAGGCCGCGCAGCAGAGCCTGACGCGGTTCTCCTCCACCGGGGACACCGGGGCGCCCACCGTCCCCGTCGCGAGCGCCGTCAGTTTCAAGCCGGGCGAGGTCCAGGTGCGCTGGCGCACCAGCCTCGACCTCGACGACAGCGCCCTGACCTACAAGATCTACCGAAACGGCGCCGCCGTTCCGATCGGCACCGTCACTGCGGACTCGCTGTTCTTCCGGCGTCCACAGGCCTCGTGGACGGACACCACGGCCTCGCCCGGCCAGTCGTACACCTACCGGGTGACGGCGACCGACGCCGCCGGCAACACCAGCGCCCTGTCGGGGACCTCGACCGTGACGGTGCCGACGTCCGTCGACGCGTACCCGAACGCGGTCCGTACCGACGGCGCCCAGCAGTACTGGCGCTACGACGAATCCGCCGCGCCGTTCGTCGCGGACTCCTCCGACGGAGGGAACCAGAGCGGCATCCACCTGAACGGCCCCGCCCTGCGCCAGACACCCGGCGCGGTCACCGGCGCGAGTACGGCCATCGGATTCAACGGAACCGACCAGCAGGTCTACGGCGACAAGCGGCAGAGCATCGGCGGCAGCTACTCGATCGAGACCTGGTTCAAGACGAACACCACCCGCGGCGGCAAGCTCCTCGGCTTCGGGAACAACCAGGACCGCAACAGCAGTCAGTACGACAAGCACATCTACATGACCAATGACGGCCGGCTCGTCTACGGCGTCTACACCGGGGCCACCCGCACCATCACGACCCCGGGCAGCTACAACGACAACCAGTGGCACCACGTCGTCGCCACCCAGGGCCCCGGCGGCATGACCCTGTACGTGGACGGCGTCCAGAGGGGAACCCTCAACGTCACCACCCACGAGAACTACACCGGTTTCTGGCACGTCGGAGCGGACAACCTGGGCGGCTGGCCCGACCGTCCCACGAGCGACTTCTGGGCCGGTCAACTCGACGAGAGCGCCGTCTACCCGACCGTGCTCAGCGCGGCGCAGGTACAGAACCACCACACCCTCGCCTCCGCGCCCGCCGACTCCGTCGTCGAGGTCACGGCAGCCGAGGACACCTACGCCAACGCGGGCGCCCCGGGCACCAACTACGGCACCTCGGGCTCCCTCGCCGTGCGCGGCACCGCCCTGTACGCGAGTTACCTGCGCTTCAACCTGCCCGCCGCTCCCGCGGGCACGGTGCTCAAGTCGGCCACGCTCGGCATCAAGACCAGCACGATGAGCGGAGCCGGCACCACCGACACCGTCTCGGTGGTCCCGATCACCGGCGCGTGGACCGAGGGCGGGACCACGTACACCAACCGCCCCGCCCTCGGCACCCCGGCGCTCGGCAGCTTCGCGGGCATCCCGGACGGCTCGGCGGCGCACAGCACCGGGTTGGACACGGCCGGCGTCGCGGGAGCCCTCGGCGGCTCCTACGGCCTGGCCCTGACGAGCGCGGGCACGGACGCGTTGTGGCTGTGGTCCTCGGAGGCCGCCGCGGGCGAGGGGACACCGCGCCTGACGCTGACCTTCGGCGCCCCGTGATCCGGTAGCGGACCCGAGGAGGGGCGCGGACCGATCGGTCCGCGCCCCTTCGCGTGGCGGCCCCGAGCCGCCGGGACCGTCCCTAGCCCAGGTCGTACGTGAACGCGTACGCGACGGAGGGCTCGCCGTGGCGGGCGGTGAAGGACCCGGAGCCCGAGAGGCCCGCCAACTCCCCCGTGGCGCTGCCCGGGACCACCGAGAACGTACAGCGCGTGGTGCCGTCGGCCTCGAAGGTGCCACGCTCCTCCCACACGAACGTGCCCGCGCGCCCGTCCACCCGGCCCGCCACCAGCTCCATGCCGGCGAAGCCCCCCGTGGTCGGCGACGCGTACGCCACCGTGTAGTCGCAGGTCGTCGCGGCGGCCTCGACCCCACCCGAGAAGGCGTTGGTGACGGTGGCGTGGGCCAGGCGCGGCGTCGCGTCGGCCGGGCCGATCGGGAGTTCCTTCCAGTCGCAGAAGGTGAAGGTGCCGGTCGTGGACGTGGGCATGCGGGTGCTCCCTGCTCTCTGCGGTCGGGCAGGACCTCCGCCCGACGTCTGAGCAGCATCGACGGCATACCTGACACCCTCTGTCAGGTATGCCGCGACAATGGGGCCATGCGCGCCGATCGCCTGCTGTCACTCCTGCTCCTGCTCCAGAACCGCGGCCGGATGACCGCGCCCGAACTCGCCGCGGAACTGGAGGTCTCGGTCCGCACCGTCTACCGGGACGTCGAGGCCCTCGGCGCCTCCGGAGTGCCCGTGCACGCCGACCGGGGGCCCGCCGGGGGATATCGGCTGATGGACGGCTACCGCACCCGGCTGACCGGACTCACCGACGCCCAGGCCGGCTCGCTCTTCCTCGCCGGCGCCCCGGGACCCGCCGAGGAACTGGGCCTCGGCGCCGACCTGGCCGCCGCACAGCTCAAACTGCGAGCCGCACTGCCCGTCGAACTCGCCGCCCGCGCCGAGCGGATCCGGGCCCGCTTCCACCTCGACGCCCCGGCCTGGTTCCGCGACGCGGACCCCGTCCCGCACCTCGGGCGCATCGCCGGGGCCGTGTGGGACCAGAACGTCCTGCACGCCCACTACCGCCGACCTGCCGGCCCGGTGCGGCGCGAACTGCATCCGCTCGGCCTCGTCCTCAAAGGCGGCATCTGGTACCTCGTCGCACGGTCCGGTGAAGCCCTGCGGACCTACCGCGTGGGCCGGTTCCTCGCCGTGGACGTCCTCGCCGACACCTTCGAGCGGCCCGACGACTTCGTGCTCGCCGCCCACTGGGCCGAGTCCTCCGGCCGCCTCCAGGCGGCGCTGAACCCGCGGACCGCCCGGCTGCGCGTCTCGCCGCGCGGCCGAACACTGCTGCCCATGCGGTTCGGGGCGGCGGGGACGCGGGCCCTCGCCGCCGCCGAGGCGGCGGGGGAGGAAACCGACGCGGACGGCTGGATCCGGGTGGACCTCACCGTCGAGACCACCTCCGTCGCGGTCGGCGACCTGCTGGGCCTCGGGGCCGAGGTCGAGGTCCTCGGCCCGCCCGAACTGCGCCGGGCCCTCGCCGAGACGGCCGCCGCGCTGGCGGACATGTACGGGTGAACCCGCGCCGGCGTGCCGCCCGGCGGCCCGCCACTCCGGCCCGGCCCGGTCCGACCGGGACCGATCCCGCTCCGACCTGATCCGCTCCGACCTGATGCGGCCCGACCTGATGCGGCCCGGCCCGACCGGGACCGCTCCGGCCGCGACCGAACCGCTCCGTCAGGTCCGGCGCGGTGGTTCCACCTCCAGGAAGCGGCGCCGGCGAGGCCCCCGGTACAGCAGGCACACCCACCCGAGCGCCTCCAGCACCGCCGCGCACGCCGTCAGCCGCTCCTGCTCCTCCTCCGCCGCCCCGCCGCCGGCCGGGCCCGGCCAGGTGACCTCCACCCGCCCCGCCTCGGCGCCGGCCGCCACCCGGTAGCCCGTGCGGATCCGACGTCCCCGCTCGTCCACCGCCGACGCCGCGATGCCCGCCGCCTCCAGGGCCAGGGCCACCGCGCGACGCATGCCGCGCACCTCCCAAGGCGCGGGAACCGACGCGTCGCCCGAGCCGTTCACCAACCGGCGGATCTGCAGCATTCCCTCGTAGGCCGTGCGCAACTCGGCGTCCCGGGCGGCGCGGGCCGACTCCCCGAGCCCGCCGGCCGCCGACTCCGCCCGGGTCTCGTCGCCGGTCGCGGGCTCGAAGCCCTGCCCGCCCGGTCCTTCCGCCACCGCACACCATCCCGTCTGAGTACCTCGTGCCCAACGGCCTGAGTATCCGCCCCGATTCCCCGGCGCGCTCCCGCTGGTCGAATGGGGACATGACTTCAGAGGCCGAGCAGAGCGCGCACCACCCGCGCATGCGGCACGTGACCACCGCCGGTTCGGCGCTGGCCGTGGCGCTCGTACCCCTCGTGGTCGGGGTGCTGCTCGCCAAGGCGATGGCAGCCGACCCCTACACCCCGGTCAACGCCCTGATCGCGGGCGGCGGCCGGCGCGCGGGTCTGCCCCGCGCCGAGTGGAGCCGCCGCCGGCACGACGCGATGAACCGATTGCGGTCCGCCCGCCACGGCACGGCGCACACGGCCCGGCGCTGCGCGCAGGCCTGCGGACGACGGCTGCCCGACCGGGGCTGACCGGGCCTGACCGACCGCCACCGAGACGCGCTAGTCGGCCCGTCGCGTCCGGAGCCAGGCGTCGGCGTCCGCGGGCGTGTGCAGGCGGACCACGCGCAGCGGGGCGAAGCGGGGATCGGCGGCCCGGCCCCCGATCTCGGCCCGCCGGTCGGCGTATCGGGACCAGGCCCACCACACGGGATGGTCGGCCCGCAACCACTCCCGCCAGGCCTCCCGATTCCCGTTGAACAGCCGTTCCCGCGAAAGACTGCGGCGCAACGACCGCGTCAGCACCCTCCGCATGACCACGGACCGCCGGTGGTCCAGCCAGACCACCGTGTCGGCGCGCGCCCAGAGCAGGTCCCGGACCGCGGTCGGACCGGAGGAGTCGAGCACCCACCGCCCGGTGGCGGCGATCCGCTCCATGTCGGCGACGTACGTCTCGCTGACCGCCCACCCCGGTCCGCCGAAATGGAGCGCGTCCACCTCGTGGTACGGCAGCCCGAGGCGCCGGCCCAACGCCCGGGCCAGGGTGGACTTGCCGGCTCCGCTGATGCCGACGACGAGTACGCGCTGCACCAGCGGAGCGTATGCCGCCGGAGGCCGGTGGGCCAGGGACCAGCCGGTCGGAGGTCAGCCGGTCAGGGGTGAACCGGTCAGGGGTGACCGGCCGGGGGTCAGTCGGCCAAGGGCTCCTGGAGTTCGGTGACCCACTGCTCGCGGTCCTCGGGACAGTCCAGGTTCAGCTCGCGCGCGTACCCGGCCGAGCGGTGGCCGTGCGCGTCGATCCAGCGCGCCAACGCCTGGGCGGCCGGCAACACGTCGTCCATGGCGCCCCGGTGCACGACGGTCGCCGCGCGTTCCACACCGGGCAGTTCGACGATCCGTACGGCGCCCCCGAGATCCTCGGCGCGCACGGCGGCCGGGACGGGGAGCCCCGCGTGCACCAGGACCGATCCGGGTCCGCCGTCGGGAGCGGCCTCGTAGTAGGCGAGACCGGGGCCGGTCGGGACCACCCCAGCCGTCCCGATCCGGTGACACAGGTCGTCGTACAACGGACCGATGACCGGACCGATGTCCTGCGGGGCGTAGCTCGCCGCGACGCCGGTCAGTTCGGCGAGCCGGACGGGCGGAAGACTCTTCACGACGATCTCGTCGGTGGGCATGGTTCCCTCGCTCTCGATGGTCCGGAGCCTCGTCTCGACCTGGTGCAGCCGGGCCGCCGCGGCGGCCATGGCGCTCTCCAGTTCGGCCTGCCGCAACCGCAGCATGCCGCGCAGCTCGTCCGCGCCCAACCGCTCGTTCAGGATCGCCCCGACCTGTTCCAGGCTGAAGCCGAGGTCCTTGAGCGCGATGACACGGTTAAGGCGGGCGAGTTGCTCGGCCTCGTAGAAGCGGTAGCCGGTCGTGGGGTCGACACGCGCGGGGCGCAGCAGCCCGAGCGCGTCGTAGTGACGCAACATGCGGACCGACACCCGGCCGTGTTTGGCGAAGTCTCCGATGGTGAACATGACGCCTCCCAGTGCAGGCCCTGACACGGGGGGAGAGTCAAGCACGGCCGGGTGGGGCCGACGCGGTCGGGCGCGGAAAGGGGGGATCCGGGCCGGTCAACCGCCGTACTGGCCTACGCAGAGGTCCACGATGGACGGTGGCACGGTGCCCTCCGCGGCCGCGCACAGCTCGTCGCCGCGCGGAACCCGGGGCGCGGACCGGCGCGGGACGTGCGGCGAGGCGGCCTTGGGCGGCCCTGCGCGCCGGGGCGTGGCGGGTCGCGCGTGCGGCGCCGCCGCGGGTGGGCGGGCCGCGCGGGCCGGAGCATTGCCCGGGTCCGCGTCCGGTGCTGTGTCCGCATCCCTGGCCGGTTCGTCGTCGGTACGGTCCGGCAGCGGGCCCAGGGGCAGGGCGGGGGAGAGCGGCGGAGCCGGAGGGGTGTCGGGCACGCCCCGGTCGGCCGCGGCGTCCGGGGCGTCGGCGGGCGGTACGGAGCCCCGCCCCGGGCCCGGGGGAGAGGACTCCGGGCCGACGGAGACACAGCCGGCGGTCGCGAGGAGCGCCAGAACGGAGAGGGGCAGGGCGGCCCGGCGTAACTGCATGCGTCCACCATGCCGCACCCAGGGAGGGCCGGGTCACGCCGCTCACGCGTCCGGGTGACGGGGCGGCGGCGGCCGGGCCGCTCCGACGAACGGACGCTCCCATTGCCGAATCGATTCGGCATAGGGAAGCGACCCGGAACGCCCGAGCCGGTCGCGGAGGGGCCCGCGGTACGGACGACGGGAGGGGCGCGCATCCCACGGTCGGCCCGCGTCCCGAAACCCCGGGCCGGGACCAACGGCCCCTCCTCCGCGGACAGGTCGGGGCGGATCAGACATCAGGCGGCGGCGGCTCTGGCCCTGCTCGGGCTCGCCGTGGCGGGAGGCCTGGTATACCTGACGGCCGGGCCCGAGCCCGAGTCCCCGCGGGTCGCACCACCCTCCGGGCTGTCCGTACCGGTGCTCCCGGCCCGCGGCCCGGACGCCGGGCCCGACGTGGACGGGGCCGAGCCGTCCGTGCGCCCCGGCGTGCCGTCGTCCTCCGCCTCGGTGTCGAGTACGGCCGGGCGGGGAGCGGAGGGGCCCTCCACCTCGCCCGGCCGGGGGTCGACGCCCACCGCCACCCCGTCGCCGAGCCGACCGCCGGCCGTGGCACCCGGAGACGACGCCTCCGCGACCCTGCGGCCGGGAGATCGCGGGCCCGAGGTCCGCGCCCTGCAGGAGCGGCTCCACGGCCAGGGGTTCACGTACGTCTCCATGACGGGCGTGTACGACGAACAGACCCGGCGCGGTGTCGTCCAACTCCAGAGCGACCGGAGCATCACGGGCGACCCCCGGGGCGTCTACGGCCCCGCGACCCGGGCGGCCTTCGACTGAGCGATCCGGGCGGCCCCGACGCCCCGACGGCCCCGACGCCCCGACGGCCCCGTGGGCCCGTCGGTCCCGGGGTCGACATCCCGCGGGTTCGACGGCCGACGGGTCGGCCCGGGCGCGGGGTCAGCGCCCGCCGGACACCCGCAGGACGGCCCCCGTCGTGTACGAGGCCTCGGGGGAGAGCAGCCACGCGATGGCTCCGGCCACCTCTTCGGGCAGTCCGGCCCGGCCCAGGGGGATCGTGGCCGCGGCCCGGCCCGGCCGGTCGGGGTCGCCCATGGCCGCGTGCATGTCCGTCTCGATGATGCCGGGGGCCACGGCGTTGACCCGGATCCCGTCCGGCCCCAACTCCTTGGCCAGGCCCAGGGTGAGCGCGTCGGTGGCGGCCTTGGTCGCCGCGTAGTGGACGTAGTCCCCGGGGCTGCCGAGGGTGGCCGCCGCCGAGGACACGTTCACGATCGCCCCTCCGGTCTCCGCCATGTCCCGGGCCGCCCTGCGGCAACAGAGCAGGTAGCCGAGGAGGTTCACCTCGACGACGCGCCGCAGGTCCTCGGTCCGGGCGTCGGCGAGCCGGCCCAACGGTCCGGTCACCCCCGCGTTGTTGACGAGCCCGGTGACGACGCCCAGTTCCGCCCCGGCGATGTCGAAGAGCCGCTCCACGGCGCACTCGGTCGAGGTGTCGCCGCGTACGGTCACGCAGCGCGCCCCGGTCGCCCGCACGAGGTCCGCGGTGGCATCGGCGGCCGCGTCGTCCCGGGCATAGCCGAGAGCGATGTCGTGGCCGTCGGCCGCGAGCCGTACGCAGGTGGCCGCGCCGATGCCCCTGCCGCCTCCCGTCACGACGGTGACCGGACGAAGTGACATGCGAGCCTCCTGTGTGGCGTGGTGCGCGAGCCGCGCCCTCGACCGACGGACGATCGGTGCCGACGGATCCTCGCCGGCGCGGCAGGCTAACACCGCGATATCCGCTGGACCAGCGTAAATGGCGCGGCGGAGAGTGGCCGTGGACTCCGGGGGCCGACGCCGTCACGCCCGGCGACATCCACGACCACCGACCCGCATCCCGAGGAGGCAGCCATGTCCACCCTGCGCGTGAGCGCCGAACAACTGACCGTCCACGAGCATCCGAACGCCGACGCTCTGGAGTTGGCCCAAGTCGGCCTCTACCGGGCCGTCGTCGCGAAGGGTGCCTACCGCACCGGGGACTTCGCCGTGTACATCCCCGAACAGGCCGTCCTGTCCGACGCGTTGATCGCGGAGTTGGGACTCACCGGACGGCTGGCCGGCGGCGCGGCGAACCGGGTCAAGGCCGTCCGGCTGCGGGGCGAACTGTCGCAGGGCCTGGTCTGCCGGCCCGCCGCGCTCGCCGGCGTGGACCTGGAGGTGGCGTCGAAGGAGGGCGCCGACTTCGCCGAGGTCCTCGGGATCACCAAGTGGGCCCCTCCCATCCCGACGACGATGAGCGGCGACGTGGAATCCGCCCCCGACCTGCTGCCCTGGGTGGACATCGAGAACCTCCAGCGCTACCCGCAGATCTTCGAGCCCGGCGAACCCGTCGTCCTGACGGAGAAACTCCACGGCACGGCCTGCCTGTTGACGTACGTCGCGCGAGAGGAACGCGTCCTGGTCTCCTCCAAGGGCTTCGGTGCGAAGGGACTGGCGCTGAAGGAGGACGAGCGCAACCTGTACTGGCGGGCCGTCCGCGGCCACCGGGTCGCGCAGGTCGCGGCGCGGCTGGCCGAGCAGCTCGGCGCGAGCAGGATCGGCGTCTTCGGCGAGGTGTACGGCTCGGGCGTACAGGACCTGTCCTACGGGACGGACGCGCGCACGGCCGACGGCCCGCCCGGGTACGCGGTCTTCGACCTGTCCGCCGAGATCGACGGACAGGTGCGTTGGCTGGATCCGGCGGACCTGATCGCCGACGAACTCCCGCTGGTTCCACGGCTGTACGAGGGCCCGTACGACCTCGACACCGTCCTGGAGGTGGCCACCGGCCGGGAGAGCGTGTCCGGCCGGGCCGTCCATCTGCGCGAGGGCGTCGTCATCCGTCCGGTGGTGGAGCGGTACAGCCCGGTCGTCGGAGGCCGGGCCATCGCGAAGGCCGTCAGCCCGGCGTACCTGACCCGCAAGGGAGGCACCGAGTACGAGTGAGCGCGCGGCGCAGGCCGTTGACAGCCGGTCGGGGGCGCCCGGATCATCTGGGAGAGCGCTCTCCCCGAGCCTCGTTCGGCAGTCGGAACGAAAGGGACGCCATGGGCGACGGAGACGGCGGCGACGTGGAACGGCTCGCCGACAAGCTCGACCCGCACCGGCGGGTACGCCTGCTCACGGGTGCCGACACCTGGCGGACACCCGCCGAACCAGGCATCGAGCTCGGTGAGTTGGTGTTCTCCGACGGGCCGGCCGGAGTGCGCGGACCTGGTTGGGACGAGCGTTCCACCGCGGCCCTTCTGCCCTGCGCCGGCGCCCTCGGCGCGCTCTGGGACGAGGACCGGGTCCGGCTGCTCGGGGAACTGCTCGGGGAGGAGGCGCGCCGCAAGGGGGTCCACGTCCTCCTCGCGCCCAACCTCAACCTGCACCGCAGTCCCCTCGCCGGCCGCCACTTCGAGTGCTTCGCCGAGGACCCCGCGCTGGCCGGTCGTACGGGGGCGGCCCTCGTGCGGGGCATCCAGTCCCGGGGTGTCGCCGCCACCGCGAAGCACTACGTGGCCAACGACTCCGAGACGCAGCGGCTGACCGTCGACGTCCGCGTCGACGAGCGGGTGCTGCGCGAGCTGTACCTGGCGCCCTTCGAGGCGGCCGTGCGCGCCGGGGTCTGGCTGGTGATGTCGGCCTACAACAGCGTCAACGGGACCACCATGAGCGAGAGTCCACTGCTCACGGAGCCGCTCAAGGGGGAGTGGGGGTTCGACGGCGTGGTCGTCTCGGACTGGGGCGCCGTCCGCGCGAACGTCGCCGCGGCGCGGGCGGCACAGGACCTGGTGATGCCGGGCCCGGGCGGGCCCTGGGGCGGGGCGCTGGTCGAGGCGATGGACGAGGGCCGGGTACCGCCGGAGGTGGTGGAGGACAAGGTGCGTCGCCTGCTCCGCCTGGCGTCCCGGGTCGGAGCCCTCGGCCTACCGGGCCCGTCGGACCGGTCGAACCCGTCGGATCGGCCCGAACCGTCCGGCCGGCCCGGCCCTTCGGGTGCGCGGTCCCGGTCGGCGGCACCCGACGAAGGGCGTGCCCCGGCGCGACCGTGGCCCGCGGACCGGGTGCGGGCGGTGGTGCGGGAGGCCGCCGCCGCCGGGTTCGTGCTGCTGGAGAACCGGGGGGTACTGCCCTTGGACGTCGCGGCGTTGGGGAGCGTCGCCGTGATCGGGGCGCACGCCGACGAACCCCGGGTGCAGGGCGGCGGCAGTTCCGAGGTGTTCCCGGACCGGGTGGTCACCCCGCTGGACGGGTTGCGGGCGGCCCTGCCCGAACGGGTCCGGGTGGTGTACGCGCCGGGCCCGAGACCCGCCGCCGGCGCGGGACCCGCCCCGCTGGGGCCCCGGCACGCCCGGGACCCGGAGAGCGGGGCCCCCGGGGTGCGGCTGCGCGTGCTCGACGCCGACGGAGCCGTACTGCACCATTCGCTCCAGCCCTCCGGCAGGGTCCTGGAACCGGCGCTGGCTCCCGGCGCGCACACCGTCGAGCTGGCCGCGGACCTGCACCCCGACACGACCGGGCCGTGGACCCTGGGGCTCGCCGGCTTCGGGCACCTCGGCGTCACCGCCGACGGAACCCCCTTGCTCGACGGGGAGTTCCCGCCCGAGACCGACGACCCGGCCGTCGTCCACGTGCGACCGCCCCAGCACACCGCCCGCGTCCACCTCACGGCCGGCCGTCCCGCCCGGATCGTGGCCCGCCGCACCCTGGCCCCCGGCACCGGCCGGGCCACCGTGCTGACCGCGGCCGGGCCCGAGCCCGACCCCCGACGCGCCCGCGTCGAGGCGGTGGCGGCCGCCCGGGCCGCCGATGTCGCCGTCGTGGTCATCGGCACCACGGAGGGCGACGAATGCGAGGGGGTGGACCGCACCACCCTCCAACTGAGCCTCAAACAACAGGAGTTCGTACACGAGATCGTCCGCGCCAACGCCCGTACGGTCGTCGTGGTGAACTGCGGCGCGCCCGTCGAGCTCCCCTGGCGGGGGGACCCCGGCGCGGTCCTCCTCACCTGGTTCCCCGGGCAGGAAGGGGGGCACGCCCTGGCCGACGTGCTGCTCGGCCGGGTCGAGCCGGGCGGCCGGCTCCCCACCACCTGGCCCGCCACGCTGGCCGAGGCCCCGGTCCGCGAGACCCGCCCCGTCGAGGGCGTCCTCCCGTACGAGGAGGGCCTGCACATCGGCCATCGGGCCTGGTTGCGATCGGGCACCGAGCCCGCGTACTGGTTCGGCCACGGACTGGGATACACCACCTGGGCGTACGAGGACCTGGGCCGCCCCGAGCCCGCCCCCGGCGGCCACGAGATCCCCGTCGTCCTGCGCAACACCGGCACCCGGCGCGGCCGTGAAGTGGTCCAACTGTACGTGTCCAGGCCCGAGTCGACGGTGGAGCGGCCGGTGCGCTGGCTCGCCGGATGGGCGGCCGTGGAGGCCGAACCGGGGGAGAGGGTGACGGCGTACGTGCGCCTGCCCGAGCGCGCCCTCCAGTACTGGTCGCCGGAGCCTCGGGGGTGGGTGACCGAGCCGGGCCGGTTCACGCTGCTCGCCGGTCGCAGTGCCGGGGACCTGCCCCTGCGGGCGGCCCTCGACGTCTGACAGCCGGCCGCTACAGTGCGGCCATGAACAGTGGGGGGAGCAGCGGAACGGGTACGGGCACGGCCCCGACCCTGGAGGACGTGGCCCGCGCGGCCGGAGTGTCACGGGCGACGGTGTCCCGGGTGGTCAACGGCGTCCGGAACGTCGACCCGGCCATCGCCGAGGCGGTCCGGCGGGCCGTCGCCGCGACCGGGTACGTGCCGAACCGGGCCGCGAGGTCCCTGGTGACGCGCCGCTCGGGGGCAGTGGCGCTGGTGGTCTCGGGCGCCGGCACGGAAACCTCGGAGGTGTTCCAGGACCCCTTCTTCGGTCGGGT
Organism: Streptomyces sp. NBC_00513; assembly: GCF_041431415.1. GTDB lineage: Bacteria > Actinomycetota > Actinomycetes > Streptomycetales > Streptomycetaceae > Streptomyces. The sequence goes on along the minus strand of NZ_CP107845.1, from coordinate 1,106,327 downwards.
GGTCGGCGGAGTCGTACGGGCGCTGCGCCCGCGCGGCGTGCACCCCGTGCTGCTGTTCGCCGACTCGGCGCAGGACCGGGCCGAGGCGCTCGCCCACCTGAGCCGGGGCGGCGCGGACGGCGCGCTGCTCGTGACGACCCACGGCGACGACCCGCTGCCCGCGATGCTCGCCGAAGCGGGCATACCGACCGTGCTCTTCGCGCGCCCCGCGACGCCCGGCCTGCCGCTGGACAGCGTGGACCTGCGTCACGGCGAGGGCGGTGCGCTGGCCGCCCGGCACCTGCTGGCGCGGGGCCGCGGCCGGCTCGCCGCGATCGGCGGACCAGCGGACGTGGCGGCGAGCCGGGAACGGGTGGCCGGGTTCCGTGACGCGTTGGGCGGGGGAGCGGTCGGCGCGGTCGCCGGCGGTGTCCGGGTCGTGGATGCCGACTTCACCGTGGAGGGCGGCGAGCACGCCATGCGCATGCTGCTGGCCGAACAGCCGGACCTGGACGGGGTGTTCGCGGCCAATGACCTGATGGCGCTGGGTGCCTGTCTGGTGCTGCGCGAGCACGGGCGGCGGATTCCGCAGGACGTGGCGGTGATCGGCTTCGACGACTCCAGCGCGGCGACCGCGTCCCGGCCGAGACTGACGACGGTGCGGCAACCGGTGGAGGACATGGCGGCCGAGATGGTGCGGCTGCTACTGGACCGGGCCCCGGACCGCACGGAGCCCGAAGTCGTCCTGTTCGACGGGGAACTGGTGATCCGCGACTCGGCCTGACCCCGCCCGCGGCGCCGGGCCGCGCCGAGCCCCCTCCTCGGTACCGGCCTCCCACGCCGAGCCCCCACTCGGTACCAGTCGCCCGCGCCGAGCCGTCCCCTCCTGCCCGCGCCGCACTGGCCCGCGCCGCGCCTCCCGTCCCGCCGGCCCACCCGCCCCGCCCGAGCCACGCAGTCCCGTCAGGCCCGCCGCCGGCCGATCGCGGGTCACCCGCTCATCGGCCGGCCCCGCGATCGGGCACCGCTCACCCCGGGCGGCCCGCCGGTCCGCCCCGGACCTCCAGGGCCGTCTGCCAGCCCGGCTGCTCGGTCGGCGGTTCCGGGAGCCTGCGTCGGCCGCCCGCCGTGAAGAACGCGGACAGCGGCAGCGTCGCCGCGCCCACCGTCACCGCGTCCGGGCCGAGGGACCCCAGGTCGATGGTGACGCGGTCCGCGGGGTGGCGCAGGGAGTACCGCGTCGCGTGTTCCCGTACCGACGGGAGGATGTGCGGGCCCAGCAGCAGGCCCGCCCAGCCGCCGATCAGGATGCGTTCGGGACGGAAGAGATTGATGAGGTCCGAGAGGCCCGCGCCCAGGTACTCGGCCGTCTCCTCCAGGACGTCCACGGCCACCGCGTCCCCGGCGAGGGCCGCCGCCAGCAGGGCCGACAGGGCCTCCTCCTCGTCCACCGCGTCCATCGCCTCCCCGGCGCCGCCGTCCCGCTCCGCCCACCGGGCCAGCACCGACTCGGCGCCCGTGTAGGCCTCCAGGCAGCCCCGGGCCCCGCATCGGCAGCGCCGCCCGCGCACCGAGACGGTCAGGTGTCCCCACTCCAGCGCGGTGCCCGCGCCGTCGGTGATCAGGCTCGCACCGACGCCCGAGCCGAAGAGGACGACCACGGCCTCGCGCGCTCCGCGTCCCGCCCCGAACCACATCTCCGCCTGGCCGAGGGTCCGGGCGCCGTTGTCGATGATGTACGGGACCTCCTCCGGCAGGGCCTTGGTCGCGCGCAGCAGCGCCTCCAGCGGCACGGCGTCCCAACCGATGGTCTGACCGTGCACCACCGTTCCGCCCGGGGCGTCCCGGTCCACTATCCCGGGCACGCCCACCCCGACGCCCAGCAGCCGGTCCGTCCCGACCCCGGCTTCGGCGAGCACGGTGGCGATCCCGGTGCGGACGTGGTCCACGATCGGGCCGACGTCGTAGCAGCCGCGCGGTTGCAACGGGAGTTCCGTGCGCGCGAGTTCCGTGAGCGTGAGGTCGAACAGCTCGACGCGGACGCGGGTTTCGCCGACATCGACGCCGATCATGTGGGCGCTGCCCGGCGCGACCCTGAGGAGGGTGCGGGGGCGGCCACCGTCCGAGTCGACGATCCCGGCCTCCTCCAGCAGGCCGTCGGCCACCAGTTCGCCGACGACGTTGCTGACGGATCCGGAACTCAGTCCCGTGGCCGGGCCCAGTTCCTGACGGCTCATCGGGCCGCCGAAGTACAGCTGCCGGAGTACCACGCTGCGGTTGCCGCGCCGCAGGTCCCGCACTGTTCGTCCGCTACGCCCTGTGGTCATCCGGCCCCTTCCGCAGTGACATCCAGCGCAACATACCCCTGCGCGACCCCTTGACGCGACCCTTTCGCGAGGCTTAACTCACGTCCTAAATTAAGGCCTGGACGGAGCGGGTGCCCACAAGGCGCCGTGCGCACCACCACGAGGCGCCGCACGGCACGGACGACGCCGTACGGTGCCTCAACCCCCGCACCACCCGTCATACGCCGTTCGCCACTCGCAGGCCTCCTCCCGACCCTCCCGAAAGGGCCAGATCCGCCATGCGCAGAACCAGAGCCGCCGCAGCCGTCGCCGTCACATCCGCCCTCCTCGCCGCCGCCACCGCATGCGGCGGCGGCTCCGCGGACAGCGGGGGCGCCAGCAACACCGCCCCCAAGGAGCTCACCTACTGGGCCTCCAACCAGGGCCCCGACATCGCGGCGGACCAGGCGACCCTCGGCCCGGAGCTGAAGAGGTTCGAGCAGCAGACCGGCATCAAGGTCAAGCTGGAGGTGGTCCCCTGGTCCGACCTCCTCAACCGGATCCTCGCGGCCACCGCCTCCGGCCAGGGCCCGGACGTGCTCAACATCGGCAACACCTGGTCCTCCTCCCTCCAGGCCACCGGCGCCCTGCTGCCCTGGGATGCCAAGAACTTCGACGCCATCGGCGGCAAGGACCGCTTCGTCGCCTCGGCCATCGGCTCGGCCGGCGCGACCGGCAAGGACCCGGCGGCCGTCCCCCTGTACTCGATGTCGTACGCGCTCTACTACAACAAGAAGATGTTCCGGGACGCCGGCGTCGAGAAGCCCCCGGCCACCTGGGACGAGATGGTCACGATCGGCCAGAAGCTGTCCAAGGACGGCAAGTGGGCGCTCGGCGCCGAGGGTTCGAACCTGTCGAACAACATCCATCAGGCCTTCGTGTTCTCCAAGCAGCACGGCGCGGAGTTCTTCGACGGCGCCGGCAAGCCCACCTTCGACAGCCCCGGCAACGTCGACGCCGTCAAGCAGTACGTCGACCTGATGGCCAAGGACAAGATCATCGCGCCCGGCAACGCCGAGTACGACAAGAACCAGTCCCTCCAGGACTTCGCCAACGGCAAGACGGCGATGGTCCTGTGGCAGAGCGCCGCCACCAGCTTCAAGGCCAACGGGATGGAGGAGGGCGACTGGGGCGTGGCCCCCGCCCCCGTCCCGGCGGGCGGCACGCCCGGCGCCGGGAAGAACACCAACTCCATGGTCGCCGGCATCAACATGGCCGTCTTCAAGAACACCGACAACATCGACGGGGCGCTGAAGTTCGTGAAGTTCATGACCAGCGACGAGGAGCAGAAGGTCCTCAACAAGTCCTACGGGTCCATTCCGCCGGTCAAGGCCGCCCAGACCGACGGCGCGTTCGCCACCGACGATCTGACCGTGCTGCGCGACACCCTCGGCACGAGCGCCGCCCCGCTGCCCCAGGTGCCGGAGGAGTCCCAGTTCGAGACCGCCGTCGGCACCGCCGTGAAGGAGCTGTTCGCCGAGGCCGCCGCGGGCAACCCGGTGACCACCGAGTCGGTCAAGGCGAAACTGACCAAGGCCCAGCAGCAGATGTCGAAGTGAGCACCGCCCGATGACCTCCGTGACCACGGAAGGCGCCGGACGGCTGCGGCGCACCGCGACCCGGGTGCGCGGCACCGGTCGCGTGCGCCGCGCCGCCCTGCCCTACCTCCTGCTCCTGCCCGCACTCCTCCTCGAACTGCTCATCCACCTCGTCCCGATGGTGATGGGCATCCTGATGAGCTTCCGGGAACTGACCCAGTTCTTCATCCGGGACTGGTCCCGCGCCCCCTGGACCGGCTTCGACAACTACGACCTCGCCGTGGACGTCAACCGACCCGTCGGCGAGGCCCTGTTGGGCTCCTTCCTCACCACCTGCCTGTTCACCCTGCTCTCCGTGGCCCTGTGCTGGTTCCTCGGCACCGCCGCCGCCGTCTTCATGCAGGAGAACTTCCGCGGCCGCGGCTTCCTGCGCGCCCTGTTCCTGGTGCCGTACGCCCTGCCCGTCTACGCGGCGGTCATCACCTGGGCGTTCATGTTCCAGCGCGACAACGGCCTGGTGAACCACGTCATCCACGACCAACTCGGCCTCGGCGGGGCCGAGCACACCTTCTGGCTGCTCGGAGACAACAGCTTCTGGGCCCTGCTGATCGTCTCCGTGTGGAAGGGCTGGCCGTTCGCCTTCCTGATCGTCATGGCGGCCCTCCAGAACGTCCCGAAGGAGCTGTACGAGGCCGCCGCCCTCGACGGCGCCGGCATCTGGCAGCAGATCCGCCGGATCACGCTGCCCTCGGTCGGCGCGGTCAACCAGGTCCTGATCCTCGTGCTGTTCCTGTGGACCTTCAACGACTTCAACACGCCGTTCGTGCTGTTCGGCAAATCCGCCCCCGAGGCCGCCGACCTGATCTCCATCCACATCTACCAGTCCAGTTTCGTCACCTGGAACTTCGGCACCGGCTCCGCCATGTCCGTCCTGCTGCTGCTCTTCCTGCTGCTGGTAACCGCCGGGTACCTGTTCCTGACCACCCGAGGCCGGAGGGACGCCGATGCCTGACCACCGCCCCCGGGCACGCACCCGCTCCGCGCTCGACCCGCCCCTGTCCTTCAAGGTGATCCGGGCCGTCTTCCTCACCCTGCTCACGGGTTTCGTGGCGCTGCCCGTCTACGTGATGATCACCAGCTCCCTCAAGCCGCCGGCCGACGTCGCGGGCGCCTTCCGGTGGATCCCCAGCGGGCTCACCGTCCGCCCGTACATCGACATCTGGCACACCGTCCCGCTCGCCAAGTACTTCCTGAACTCGCTGATCGTGGCCGGCGCCGCCACCGTCTGCTCCGTGGTCATCGCCGTCTTCGCCGCGTACGCCGTCAGCCGCTACCGCTTCCGAGGCAAGCGCCTGTTCACCGTCACCGTGCTGTCGACCCAGATGTTCCCCGGCATCCTCTTCCTGCTCCCGCTGTTCCTGATCTTCGTGAACATCGGCAACACCACCGGAGTCGCCCTCTACGGCTCCCGCGGCGGGCTGATCCTCACCTACCTGACCTTCTCCCTCCCCTTCTCCATCTGGATGCTCATCGGGTACTTCGACTCGGTGCCCCGCGACCTCGACGAGGCCGCCACCGTGGACGGCTGCGGCCCCCTCGGGGCGCTGTTTCGGGTCGTGGTCCCCGCGGCCGTCCCCGGCATCGTCGCCGTCGCCGTGTACGCCTTCATGACCGCCTGGGGAGAGGTCCTCTTCGCCTCGGTCATGACGAACGACACCACCCGCACCCTGGCCGTCGGACTGCAGGGCTACTCCACGCAGAACGACGTGTACTGGAACCAGATCATGGCCGCCTCGCTCGTCGTCAGCATCCCCGTCGTCGCCGGATTCCTGCTGCTCCAGCGGTACTTGGTGGCCGGACTCACGGCAGGAGCCGTCAAATGACCCTTTCCGAAACCCGCCTCGACACCGTGCACGCCACCGTCCACGGCGCCGTCGACCTCGGCGCGCTGCCCCGCGACTTCGCCTGGGGCACCGCCACCTCCGCCTACCAGATCGAGGGCGCGGTGGCCGAGGACGGCCGCTCCCCGTCCATCTGGGACACGTTCTCCCACACCCCCGGGACCATCGACGGCGGCCACCACGGCGACACCGCCTGCGACCACTACCACCGCTGGCGGGACGACATCGCCCTGATGAAGGAACTCGGCACCAACGCCTACCGCTTCTCGGTGGCCTGGCCCCGCGTCGTGCCCGGCGGCGACGGGCCGGTCAACGCCAAGGGCCTGGACTTCTACGACCAGCTGGTCGACGGCCTGCTCGCCGCCGGCATCACCCCGTCCGTCACCCTCTACCACTGGGACCTGCCCCAGGCCCTCCAGGACCGCGGCGGCTGGCCCGAGCGCGCCACCGCCGAGGCCTTCGCCTCGTACGCGCACGTCGTCGCGGAGCGCCTCGGCGATCGGGTCACCCAGTGGACCACCCTCAACGAGCCGCTCTGCTCGGCGTGGATCGGCCACCTGGAGGGCAAGATGGCCCCCGGTCTCACCGACCTCACCGCCGCCGTCCGCGCCTCCTACCACCTCCTGCTGGGCCACGGCCTCGCCACCCGTGCCATCCGCGCCGCCGCCCCCGGCGCGCGGATCGGCATCGTCAACAACCTCTCCACCGTCCAGGCGGCCACCGACCGTGACGCCGACCGGGCGGCCGCCGTACGGATGGACGGACACGTCAACCGCTGGTGGCTCGACCCCGTCCACGGCCGAGGCTTCCCCGCCGACATGCGCGAGGTCTACGGCGTGGACCTCCCCGAACGCCCCGGCGACCTCGACGCCATCGCGGCCCCCCTCGACTGGATCGGCCTGAACTACTACTTCCCGCAGACCGTCGTCGCCGACCCGACCGGACCCGCCCCCCACGCCCGCCAGATCGACCTGCCCGGAGTCCCGCGCACCGGCATGGACTGGGAGGTCGACGCGAGCGGCATCGAGACGCTGCTCATGCGACTCACCGAGGAGTACGGCGCCCGACGCATCGACGTCACCGAGAACGGCTCCTCCTACCCGGACACCGTCGCCCCGGACGGCAGCGTCCACGACCCCGAACGCGCCGCGTACCTGACCGCCCACCTCGCCGCCTGCGCCCGCGCCGCCCGCCGCGGCGCGCCCGTGGCCGGCTACTACGCGTGGTCCCTGCTCGACAACTTCGAATGGGCGTACGGCTACGACAAGCGGTTCGGCCTGGTCCGCGTGGACTACGACACCCAGGAACGCACCGTCAAGACCAGCGGAGCCCACTACGCCGACCTGATCGCCGCCCACCGGGCGCTCTGAGCCCCGGCGGTTTCCCGCGCCGTGCCCGCCCCGCTTCCCGGGGCGGGCACGGCCTTTCGTGATGAGATGCGGAACAGATGATTCCAGCCGCGCGCGGAAAGGTGGGACGCATGTCGTTGAACGTCGAGGCCGAGGGCACCATGCGGGCGATGGTGTACGAGACGTACGGCGGGACGGAGGTGCTCACCGAGACCCGGCTGCCGGTCCCCAAGGTCGGGCCCGGCGAGGTCCTCGTCCGGGTCAGGTGCGCCTCCGTCAACCCGGTCGACTGGAAGATCATGGCGGGTGGCCTCGACGGCCTCATGGACGTCGTGTACCCCGTGATCCCCGGCTGGGACGTGGCCGGGACGGTCGAGTACGTCGGCATCGACACACCCGAGTTCACCGCGGGCGACGAGGTCATCGCCTACGCCCGCAAGGACTACGTGCACGGTGGCACCTTCGCCGAGTTCGTCACCGTGCCGGTACGGGCCCTCGCGCCGAAGCCCGTCTCGCTCAGCTGGCAGGAGGCGGCCGGACTGCCGCTGGCCGGCCTCACCGCCTACCAACTGCTCACCCGCCTCGACACCGGTCAGGACGACACCGTCCTCATCCACGGCGCGGCCGGCGGCGTCGGCTCCCTCGGCGTTCAGATCGCCCGCGCCCTCGGCGCCCGCGTCATCGGCACGGCCTCCCCGCGCAACCACGACCGGCTCCGCGAGCTGGGCTGCGAACCCGTCGCCTACGGGGACGGCCTCACCGAACGGGTCCGGGAACTGGCCCCGGACGGGGTGAGCGTCGTCGCCGACTTCGTGGGCGGCGTCCTCGACGTCACCAAGGCCGTCCTCGCCCCCGGGGGCCGGCACGCCTCCATCGCCGACCCCGACGTGCTCGGCGCCGACGGCCAGTGGATGTGGGTGCGCCCCGTCGGCGACGACCTCGCCGCCCTGGGCGGGCTCGCCGACACCGGACGGCTCGGCGTCACCGTCGCCAAGACCTTCCCGCTCTCCGAACTGGCCGCCGCCTTCGAACTCAGCCAGGACGGACACACCGCCGGGAAGATCATCCTGGAGGTCTGACGGCCTCCGAGCCGGCTGCCGCGGACATGACCGCGCGCCGCCCGGTGGTCGACCGGACGGCGCGCGGCACCTGCGGCAGGGTCAGGTCTGCCGATCAGGCATGGACGCCGAAGTGGAAGAGGGAGTAGCCGTACCCCGTGCCGCGCCGGGTCAGCTCCAGCCGCACGTAACGGCCCGACGCGGCGACGTCGAAGTCGTCGATCCCGCCGTCACCGGACGAAGTGGCGTACGCCGTCCGCCAGTTCTGGCCGTCGTCCGACACCTTGACGGTGTACGCCTGCCCGTACGCGCTCTCCCACACCAGCTGTGCGTGCTTCAGCCGCCTCACCGATCCCAGATCGACCTGGAGCCACTGCTGATCGGCCCAGGTCGTCGCCCACCGGGTGTCGTCGCGTCCGTCCGTCGCCGACTGCGGGGTGCACGGGCAGCCGCCGTACCCGTCGTTCTGGTAGGTGGAGGCGGTGGTCGGCCGGCCCCGTGCCACGTCCGTGCCGGCCACCGGCGGCGGCACCACGCGGACCGAGCGCTGTTCGACGCCCACGTTGCCCCGCCCGTCCTTCGCCTTGACGTACAGCTTCCACACACCGGTCCTGGCGGGCGCCGTGACCTTGAGGGTGCCGTTGCCCAGGTACGTGGACGGCGCCGAGACCAGCCCGCCCCCGCCGTCCACGTACTTGCCGCCCCACAGCACCTCGTACGCGAGCGGATCGCCCTCCGGGTCGGTCGCCGGGGCCTGGACCGTCACCTCCTTGCCCGCGGGGACCGCCCCCGGGTCCGCCACCGACGGCACGGCCACGGTGGGCGGCAGGTTGTCGCCCGCCGTGTCGCCGCCGTAGGCCCGCTTGACGGCGTAGTACATGTGCCGGCGCTCCCCGGCGGGGGTCAGGTTGAACCAGTGCCCGCCGAAGTCGTACTCGGTGCCGTAGTGGAAGACCGTCGCGCCCAGCGCCACCCCCCGGTGGCCCGTGACGCAGTTCCACGCACCGGTGTAACCGTCCGCCTTGGCCTTGTCGCCCGGTTCCAGCGGTACGCCGTTCGCGTCGTTCGGCACCTCCCACTCACCGGCCGGACCGGTCTCGGTGATCAGGTACGGCTTGGTGTACCCGCCCTGCTCCCACGCCTGCCGGACCCCGCAGACCTCCTTGTAGGAGTTGACCGAGTACAGGTCCAGGTCGGGGGAGTTGCGCTTGTAGTACGTCCACGCGCCCACCCACGCGTCCGTGGAGGTGACGGGGTGGTTGGCGTCGATCCGGTGGATGGCCTTCGCGACGTCGTTGACAAACGTGGTGTAGGCGTTGCGCTGGTTCTCCAACTCGGTTCCGGAGTAGCAGTTCTGCAGGCCGAGCACGGACTCGTTGCCGACGTTCCACATCAGCACGGCCGGGTGGTCGCGATAGGTCTCCACCCAGCGCGAGAACTCGGCGAGCATGGTGTTCTTGTAGCCGGTGTCCGTGACGTAGTTCGTACAGCCGCCGCTGCCCGGGCCGCCGCCCGGCTGGAGCCAGAACCCGGCGACCACCTTGACGCCGTTGTTCGCGGCCGCGTCGAACAGCGGCCGGCTGCTCGCGTCCGTGCCCCAGGTCCGGACGGTGTTGGCGCCCAGCGATCTCACGTCGGGCAGGAGTCGGGCGGCGTCGGCCGGGGACGGACCCCAGGTGACACCTTTGACGAGGTACGGCGAACCGTTCACGCTGAGCTGCCAGTTGCCCTGGGAGCCGGTCACCTTGACCACGCTGCCGGCTGCCTGCGCCGGGGCCGCGGGGATTGCGGTGACGGCGCCCGCGAGCAGGGCGGCCGCGGTGAGGGCGCGCATGCGGGAGTGCATGCCTGAGCCTCCTTGGGAGTGGGGGGAAGCGGGGAGGGAACGCGAGGACGCGCCCTACGGGAGCCGGTAGTCGGGGCCGAGGACGGCGCCCGCCTCGGGGTGGGTCTGGTCGTAGCCGCGGGCGTCGCACTGGAGACCGCCCTTGACGCAGTGCTCGACGAGGGCGTTCAGGGTCCGGTCGTCCCACGCGTTGAAGAAGTCGAAGTGGAACGTGTGGCCGGCCCCGCTGGAGAGCCTGACCTGCGACATGTTCCCGCTGACGGGGAAGGCCATCTTGAACTCGACCATGGGCAGCGCCACCGGGTGGGAGGTCGGACAGACGTTGTTGTTGGTGCCGGCCTTCACCGTCGGATACGCCATGTGGGCCTTGTGGTCAGGGGTGTCGAGGTACTTGCCGTCCCAGCAACTGGGCGCCTGGAAGCGGATGTTGAGCTGTGTGCCGGCCGGGCAGTTCGCGGGGAACTCGACGTTCTTGAAGCTGTCGCCGCACTCCCAGCCCTCGACCCAGCCCTTGTGCGCGCGGAACTCCGCCGCGGTCTGGGTCGGACCGCCGACGAGGAACCGCAGGCCCTTGGGGAAGGGGCGCACGCTCGTGTGGTCGGTGACCCCGGCCTTGTAGTAGATGACCTGGGGTCCGGTGGGCAGTACGGCCTGGTTGCCGTTGTAGAGCGTCGGCATCCAGTAGCCCGACAGGTCGCCGACCGCGTTGCAGGCCGTGCCGCCCGTGCTCAGCGAGGAGGTGGTGCTGAACGCGTCCGTGGTCGTGTTGCCCATGAAGGTGTGGTCGTGGGAGGCGCCCGGCCGCCCCGCGAAGACGATCGGGTCGTCCGGGGCGGTCCGGGTGACCGCGCAGTTGGCCTGGAACTCGTGGAAGTAGCGCGGGGCCGGCTCCCGGTCGGACGGGGTGACGCCGGTGACCTGCGGAACGGCCGGGATGTAGCCGTCGCCGTCGGGGTCGTCGCCGGTGGCGAGCGGGGCGACCGCGGCGTGGTTCATGCCCGCGTGCGCGCCGGCGCCGGAGTCCGGGGTCGCCTGGGCGGTCAGCGCGGACGCGCCGAGACCGGCTGCGGCGGTCACGGCGAACGCCGCCGAGACCAGGAGTGCGGACAGGGTCCGCGAGCGGATTCTCATCGTGCGGCTCCTTCGGGGTGGATGGGAGAGCGCTCTCTCGGACGGCCCGGAAAACGCGGGGCGGCCGCCGGGCCGCCCCGCGTCCTGCGGGGGGTCAGGGGTGGATCAGGGGAACGAGACCACGGTGGAGGGGGTGGTCGACGTCCCCGAGGTGGGGGCGCCGGTGTTGTTGATGACGTGCTCGTACTGGCCGTTCCCGCCCAGCGAGACGACGAGCAGGTCGTGGAAGCGGACACCGGACTTCACCGGCGCCTGGAAGCCGTGGTCCTGACGGATCGTCGGATCCACGTTGTAGTAGCAGTAGCTGCCCAGACCCCAGCCCTCGTGCGTGTTGACCGAGTCGGCCACCTTGTAGGCGGCGTAGCCCTTGATCGAACCGTTCTGGATCGCGGCCTGGTTGGGGGCGTCGTACGCCTTCTCGTTCTGGAAGAAGATCGTCCGGCCGCGCTCGCCGTTCCACTCGACGTCGTACTTGTTGAAGTGCTCGACGAACAGCCCGGTGGCCAGCACGTCGTCACCGTTCACGCGGAAGCCGTAGTCGGAGCGGTTGGTCTCCCAGCCCACCCCGTCGCCGTGGTCGGCCCGCCAGATCCACGTGTGGTCGACGATGGTGTCGTGGTTGTTGATCACCATGCCGGCGGTGGCCTTGCCCGCACCGGCGCCGCCGACGCGGATGAACACGTCCTGCACGGTCGTCGGGTTCGCCGCGTGGTCCGTGTTCGCGCCGGCCGGACCGACCTCCAGCAGGGTGGGGGAGTTGACCTGACCGGCGTCGATCAGGAAGCCCGCGAGCCTGACGCCGTCCACGTCGGCGACCTTCATGGCGGTCACCCCGTTGTCCGGGATGATCGTGGCGAGGCCCAGGCCCAGGACGACCGTGTCGGGGCGGTTCACCTGGATGGTCTGGTTCACGTGGTAGACGCCCGGGGTGAAGAGCAGGTGGAGGCCCTGGGCCAGCGCCTGGTTGATCGTGGCGGCGCTCGCGCCCGGCTTGACCACGTAGAACCGGCTCAGCGGGATCGAGGTGCCCTGCGGGGTCCCGTTGCCCCAGGAGGTGCCGCGGGCGTTCACCCGCTTCGCCGGGGCGAACACCTTGTACTCGTTCCCGTCGAGGTACAGGAAGGGCTTCTCCCGCGAGACGGGGGTGGTGTCCAGCGTGGTGTAGCGCGGCTCGGGGAAGCCCTGGGCCGGCGCGCCCTGGGTGCCGGAGAACACCTGGTTCCAGACGGAGTTGGACCAGCCGCCGATGGAGCTGTCGCGGGTGTACCACTGCTGCTGCGAGTAGTTGCCGACCTGGCCGTCGATCCTGGAGTCGGCGATGTACCCGCCGGAGGCCCAACCGTAGCCGTTGGGGGCCAGGTTGAGTCCGCCCTTGACGTGCATCCGGCGGAACGGCGCGGCCTGGGACACGGCCCAGCGGTCGGTGCCGTTGACCGGGTTCAGTGCCAGGTTCTCCGCCGAACGCCAGAAGTTCTGCGTCGCGTTGCCGCCGAACCAGCCGGCGTCGACGGTGACGTCCCCGTTGATGGTGGTGTCGTCCGGGCTGAGGCCGAGACCCGAGATCGAGGTGTAGAAGCCGATCTGGGCGTTGAGGCCGTTGTACGTGCCCGGCTTGAACAGGAACTGGTAGCGGCCGGAGCCGAACTGGGCCGACTCCTGCTGCGCGAAGACCTGGTCCAGCCGGGCCTGGATGTTCGGCGTGGACGGATCGAAGACGATCACGTTGGGGCCGAGGTCGCCCCCGCCGGGGAGCGCCGGACCGGTACCGCCCGTGCCGTACACCTGGAACTCCCAGAGCGAGTAGCCGTATCCGGTGGCGCGCTGGGTGCCGTACACCCGGACGTAGCGGGCGGTGCCCGTGACGTCGTGGGTCTGGACCCCGCCGGCGGAGGTGGCGGTGGAGTGGGCGGTGGACCAGTTGGCCCCGTCGGCGGACAGTTCGACCCGGTACGCCTTGGCGTACGCGGCCTCCCAGCGCAGCACGACCTGGCTGATCTGCGCCGGGGCGCCCAGGTCGACCTGTATCCACTGCGGGTCGGCGAACTGGCTGGACCAGCGGGTGTTGGTGTCGCCGTCCACGGCCGCGGAGGCCGGGGTGCCGCCGCCCTCCACGGTGGAGGCGGTGGCGGGCCGGCCCTGGGAGAGCAGCGTGGGCGCCGCGCTCGCGGTGGCGCCGGGGAGCAGCACGAGGAGGGCCGCGACCAGGGCCGCGGCGAGGGCCGCGACGGTGAGTCTCGGCGGGCGATCGTGGAGCAGGGGCATGCGGGGCACTCCTGACGTCGAGGATCCGGGGGGATCGAAGCGTGAGTGAACTGCCCGGCGCGGGGGGCGTCAAGGGGTTGAGCGTTCATGAACTGAAGATCCAACGAGGTGTCAATTGCGCTTCAGGCCTGTGAACTTGGGGTTTCTTCAATCCTTGTGAAAAGTGTTGACGAAAAAAGCCCTCCGCACTCTACTGAGGCTCCTGACCGCTCCGTCCCGCACTGCCCGCCGAGCCCGCCGCACGGGGAGGGCGGGACGGGGTGGTCGACCGACCACGTTCGGACAGTGGGGCCGGCAGGAGGGTGCTCGTGTCCATGCGTTCGTTACTTGTCGTCGCCGGGAGTCGCCGCGACCGTCGGCCCGGGCATCGCCGGGGGCGTCGGGGCTCAGGCCAGGGTCGGAACCGCCCCGCCCTCCACCCGCTCGACCGTGACTCCCGGCAGGCCCGCCGTCCAACGGGCGACCAGCGGGGACAGGTCGGCCGCGGCCGGCGGGTTCGACCCGAGCCCGATCGCGTAGCGAGCGAGCGTGTCCCGCGACACGAACGGACGGGGCCAGGCGTGAGCGTCCCCGACACCGCCCTCCTCCAGCGCGGCGAGCAGCGCACGCAACCGGCCGCGCACGCGGCCCAGCCGCTCCTCGAACTCCCCTGCGTCGCCCCGTACGGTGACCACCGCCCAGGCGGCGTGTCGTCGGTGCGCCGGCGCTCCGGCCGCGGCGAGCGGGCCGTCCGCGCCGGCCTCCAACGCCTCCCAGGCCGCGTACAGCTCCCGGACCAGCAGGTCGCGCGTACCCGGCCCCACCTGCGTCGTGCAACTGCGGACCGGATCGGAGGGGGTGAGCACCGTGACGGGGTCACGGTCGCTCCCGCCCGGGCCGTGCGCGGACGGGAGCCCCGCCCCGGACTCCTGCCCCGCCCGCTGCGCTGCCGCGGATCCCGTCGCCCCCAGGGACACCGGCTCGCGCCAGTCCCAGGCCGCCCACATCCCGAAGAACTCACGGGACAGCGCGTCGGGAGCCAGGTCGCAGGCCTCCCGCACCGTCCGCGCGGCCAGCACCGACCAGGCCAGGCCCGGCAGTCCGCCGAACGGCGCCGAATCCAGGCCCCGCGCCCGCGCCCAGGCCTTCACCTCGCGGGCCAGCCCGGTGAAGGCCGCCTGCCGCGGGCCCACGGAGTCCCGTACCGCGTCGGCGTCGCCGACCGCGCTCAGCGCGATCCGCGCCGCCTCGCCCAGCTCCGCCCGTCGGGCCACGGCCCGCTCCGGCTCCATGGCGCCGGTGGAGACCACCACCAGGTCCACGTCCAGTCCGCCCACCCGCAAGCGCAGCCCCGGCACCCGCGCCCCCGGTACCGACCGCAGCCGCTCGGCCTCGGGCAGCGCCGCCGCCACCCGGCCCCGCACCTCCTCGATGCGGACCTCGCCGGCCAGCGCCGCCACCAGGTCCAGATCCGCGTCCGGCAGCGCGCAGCCCATCCGCCGGGACCCCGCCACGTGCACCACGCCCTCGCCCAACGCCGCCGTGATCCGGGCGAGGACCGCCCCGGGATCAGGACGGCCCCGGTCGGCCGACGAATCCGTCGACGGGGGGATCGACGGCTCGACCGACGGCTCGACCGACGGCTCGGTATCGGGTACCCACCTGACCTCGCCCGTGCCCAACTCCACCGTCGCCCGGACCTCCATCGGTCCGTCCCCGCGCCGCGACAGCACGGCGAGCGAGCCGACCCGCGCCCGGCGCGTTCCGCCGCCGAGGCGGGCGCCGAACTCCGCGACCGCCCGCCGCGGATCGTCGCTGCGCCCCAGCGTCAGGTGCGGGGTGTAGCCCTCGGCGCGGCCCCGGCAGCCGGGGAACCGTGCGGCCAGTGCCCGTCGAAGTTCATGCCAGGGCGCGGCGCCGTCGGCGGCCGGGTCCAGCCACAGCGTGGCGTCCTCCCGGTGCCCGAAGTCGTGTACGCCCTCCAGGCGGGCCGTGAACGGGGAAGCCTCCGCCGCGACGTGCGCCAGCAGCGGCATCGCCGCCTCGAACGCCGACTCGGGAACGAAGCCGAAGAGCAGGTTCACGTGCGCGGGCCACCGGTCGACCCGGGGATCGTGGGCGCGCCGAAGGGCGTCCACGGCCGGGTCGGCCGGTGGGAGCCAGGCCACGGCCGTGCGCGCCGTCGCCGCCACGTCCAGGCGCGCGGGTCCCTCGTCCGGTGCCTCGAACCCCACCGTCGCCTCCACCCCGAAATGGTCCGAGACGAACAGCCCGTCCGGGCCGGGGACGTCGCCCCGCAGCGCCGCCGAGCGCACCACGCCCGACGACCGCAGCAGGATCCGGTCCAGTCGCGCGGACCGTCCAGAGAGCGAGCCCACCGCCGCCAGCGGGTTCACCGCCGGATCGAAGGTCGGCGTGTCGTCCGCCGCCCCGTGTACCTCGGTCCAGGCGTCCCGGAGTCCGAGCGCGGCGGCAGGGCCCTCGGCCCCGGCCCGGCCGTCGTTGAAGTCGCCGACGAGGGCGATCGGGGCGTCGACGGAGCCCAGGCCGTGGGCCAGGGAGGCCAGTTCTCCCGTCCGCCGGTCCGCGCCGTGTTCGCTGTGGTCGCTCGTCAGGTGGGTGTTGGCCACCACCAGGGGCCCGGCCGCGGTGTCCACCGTCACGGCGATCACGGCCTTGTGCGGGCGCAGTTCGTGCAGACCCGCCTCCCGCACCGGCAACCGGCTCAGGATCAACAGCCCGCACTCGACGACGTCCCGGCCGCGCGGGTCGGCGCCCACCGTGTACCGCTCCCGCACCCACGGCTGCGCGAGCAGCATCGTCAGCAGCGCCGGTTCGACCTCCTGGAGCGCGATCACGTCGGCGTCGGCCCGGGCCAGGTCGGCCAGGAGCATCGGCCTGCGCAGCGCGGTGGAGATGCGGGGCGCGTCGTACCGGTCCCACAGCGTGTTCCACGTGACCAGCCGGACGGCGTCCACGCGCGGGGCGTCGGGGTCCGGTTCGGCCGGCCGCCAGGCGCCCTCGCCCGCCGGGTCCCACGCGTGCGGGATCCGTACGGTGAAGAACGGCGCGTCCAGCAGCCGCGGTTCCTCGATCCGACCGGCCCGCGTGCCGTCGATCACGTCCAGGCCGGTGGCCCGGTCCCACACCAACTCGCCGTCCGCCTCGACGAACAGCACCCGGTGCCAGGGGATGTCGCCCCCCGGCACGAACGACGGCAGGGGCACCCGCTTCGGGGCGGCCCCGCGTTGCAGCAGCCCGAGCGTGAACCGCGCCGGATCCAACCGCGGGTCCCAGCGCACCTGGTGGTAGAGCTCCTCGCTGGTACGCATCACAGGTCCCCGTCCCGTTCCGCGACGGCACCGGCGGTGTCCTCGACCCGGCCCCCCGCGCCGATGTACCAGGTCCGGTGTGCCCGGCCCGGATACGGCGGAGCGAACCGCCGCAGCTGTGACTCCAGCACCGCCGCGGGCACGGGATGCGGGCGGACCGTGTTGCGCCGCACCAGCTCCGCCTCCTCGACCCACACCACCGCGTGGGTGACCAGAGCGTCCCGGCGGCGCGCGACCGCGCCCGCCAGACCGCGCTGTTGGTCATTGAGGGAGGTCGCGTCCCACACCACCGTGCCACCGGTGCGCGTGGCGGCGGCCAGGGCCAGGCTCAACCGGTCGAGGCCCTCGCGGAGCACGTCCGCGTTGTCCTTCTGGTCGCCGCGCGCACCCCGGGCGGCCCGCAGGTCGTCAAGGCTCACGTACGCGCTCACGCCGGGCAGCGACCCGGCGAAGGTGCTCTTGCCGCTGCCCGAGGGGCCGCACAGCTGGATCAGCCGGGGGAACGCCCCGTCGCGCCACCGCCAGGTCGCGGCCACCGCCTCCTCGGCGGTGCGCGCCCTGCCCAGCGCGAACGCCTCCCGCGCCTCGGCCCAGCAACGGTCCGCCGCGTCCGCGTCCACACCCGCCACGCCGTCCCGCAGCCCCGACCGCAACAACCCCAGCGGGTCCGGCCCGAGCAGCCCCGCGTCCTCGGCGCACAGCGCGGACCACTCCACGCACTCCCGGGCGGCCCTGTCCGCCGCGGCCCCGGCCAGCGCGTGCAGCACACCCAGGTCGGCCGCGGCGGCCAGTCGCACCAGCCCGGCCCGCCGCTCCTCGTCCGGGAACGGCCGTCGCAGCACCGGGTACAGCCCGACCAGGTCCGCGACCCGCCGGGCCGTCGCCATCCCGAGCGGCCCGGCCGCGAGCCGCGCCCCGAGGGCCGCCCGCCGCTCACCGCGCAGCGCGGCGGCCAGTACCCCGGCCAGCCGCGCCTCGCCGGTGCGCCCGGCCCCGTCCAGGCGGGCGGTCACCTCCGCGACGACCTCCTCCGTCGACGCGGCGGACGTCCCCGGGGGGTCGACGGCGGGCATGGGGGGTTCGGCGTGCGCCGCCGGACCCGCCCCGACCGCGTCCCGCAGCGCCGCGACGTCCGGTTCGGAGCCGGACCGGACCGCCCACAACGGGGCCCGCCGCCCGAGTCCGTTCGGTACGACCTGCGCGTACATCCAGTGCGTGTCGGTCTGTACGTGCCCCACTCGGACCCACTTCGCGACGTACCGACCGAAGTCGGCGCGGGTGAACCCGTCCACCGTGCGGACGACGTAGCCCTCCTGGCGGTTCGTGTCGAGCCGCAGCCGGCGCAGCGCCCGCTCGTCGAAGACCCCACGCCACAGGACCCTCGGGCTCGGCACACCGATCCCGTGCAGGAACCGCACGGTGCGGTCCCAGTCCAGGCAGGAATCGCCGTCCCACACGGAGAACCCGTAGAACCAACTGTCCAGGTCCTCGTAGGCGAGGGAGTGACGTGCGTACAGGTTCTCGCCGCACACCCGCCAACCCGCCGGGATCCCGGCCCCGATCCGGCCTTGCAGCGCCTTCACCCACGCCCGCGACGGATGGTGCCCCGAGTCGAGGGAGCGCGCGTGCGACCCGTCGGAGTACAGGGTGGTGTTCTCCCCGTCGAGCTTCTCCGTGACCACCACCTCGCGTCCGGCCAGAGCCGAGAGCCCGGAGGCGCGGACATCGTCCGCGCTCGCCCCGGGGGACCAGGGAAGATGCGCCGTACGGGGGTAGTGCGTGCGCATGGTCCGCTCCTGCTCGACGACGTGGTGCCCCGTCACTCTAGAGAGCCGGAGGTGGCCGGATCCACCCGATTTCCCCAGGTGAACGCGGCCCCGACCGCATGTGCGGGGCGCTGGACGCCCCGCGCCGCGGCCCGTCTCCGGTGCTCCGGGGCCGCCCGTTCAGGGGCGGCGGCCCGCCCACGCCACGAGCCGGTCGATGGCGGGAGCGTCGGCGGCCACGTCCGTGACCGGACCGAAGGGGATCGGCCCGCCGCGCGCCTCGGCCGGCAGGACCCGCCGCACGAGGGTCAGCGCGCGTTCCACCAGGGACTCGTCCCACACCGGCCGCTGCCCGGTCGCGCGCGCCAGGTCCCAGGTGTGCACGGTCAGCTCGTGGCTGTACATGAGCGCACCGGCCGCCCCCGGCAACCGGCCCACGGGAAGCCGGAGTTCGCGCCCCAGGATCCCCGGGTCGGCCCACACGTCGGCGACCTCGCGAGCGGCGGACTCCCAGGCGCCGGCCCACGCCCCGTCGGCCAGTTCGTCGGCGAAGGACGGCACGCTGAAGGGGTCCTCGCCGCGCCCGATCACCGCGATCCGGCGCACGACGGCGACGAGGTGGCTCGACAGCCGCCGGACGTCGAAGTCCTCGCACGGGGTCGGGGCGTCGTACTGGTCGGGGCGGACGGCGGCGAGGGTGCGGCCGGCGAGTGCGATGGCCGTCGCGAGGTCGTCGCGCGGGTCGAGGGCATCGGCTGCCGGCGTGGCGGCCTTGGTGGAAGGGGACTGCTCGAACGACGTGGTGTCTGTGGTCATGCACGCCATCCTGGTCATCAAAGTGGCCACCTTGTGGCCTGTTTTTCGAGCACAATGAACCCATGAAGGCTGACCGTCTGGTGGCGATCCTGCTGTTCCTCCAAGAGCGTGGTCGCGTCACCGTCTCCGAGGTGGCAGCGGAGTTGGAGACCTCCGAGCGCACCGCCCGTCGTGACCTGGAGGCGCTGGCCGCGTCCGGCGTGCCCGTCTACTCCCAGCGCGGCCGCGGCGGCGGCTGGTCGCTGGTGGGAGGGGCCCGCACCAACCTCACCGGACTCACCGCCGACGAGACCCGGGCGCTCTTCCTCGCCACCGGCCCCCTCGCCGTCACACCCGAACTCCGCACCATGCTCCGCAAGTTGGTACGGGCCCTGCCCGCCACGCTGCGCGCGGACGCGGAGGCCGCCTCGCGTGCCGGCGTCACGGACACCACCGACTGGTCCCGCAACCCCGCCACGACGGACACCACGCACCGCACCGCGCTCCAGGCCGCCGTCGTGGACGGGATCAGGGTCCGCCTCGGATACGAGGGAGTCGGCAAACCGGCGGGGGTCCGCGAGGTCGAGCCGCTCGGGCTCGTCTCCAAGGCGGGAGCGGAGTACCTGGTGGCCGGCACGGAGCGGGGCCTGCGCACCTTCCGGCTGAGCCGGATCGTCTCCGTCGAGCCGACGGGCGAGCCGGTCGTCCGGCCGCCCGACTTCGACCTGGCCACGGCGTGGCGCGCGCTCGCCGAGACGATCGAGGGCGGGATGTACGCGGCCACGGCCCGGGCCCGCGTCGAACCGTCCGTCCTGCCCCTCCTCGGCCGACTGCTCGGCGGCCGACTGCGGGTCGGCGAGCCGCTGCCCGACGGCTGGACCGAGGTGTGGGTCGACGGTCCGGCGCCCCGGGCCATCGCCGCGAGCCTGGCCGGGCTCGGCGGCCGCGTGGAGGTGCTGGAACCGCCCGAGGTGCGGCGGACGCTCGCCCGGACCGGCGCCGAACTCACCGCGCTGTACGCCGACGACGCACGGCCCCCGGGAGCCGACGGCGCCGAGGCCGACCCCGAGGACGACAGGCCCCCCGGGCGCCGCGTCGACTGACCGGGCCGCGCACCGCCACCCGCGCCCGGCGAGCCGACCGCGACCGGGGCCCGCGCTCAGTACCCGACCGTGAACCGGCGCCCCGCGTGCGCGTCCCGCTCGACCTCGTCCACCAGGGCGACGGCGTAGTCCTCCGTGGAGATCCGGCTCAGCCCCTCGGCGTCCACGATCAGGTCGTCGAGTCCGAGCCGGTACGTCCCCGTGCGTTCGCCCGGCGCGATCAGCGCGGCCGGGCTGAGGCTGGTCCAGTGGACCTCCTCCACCGGCACGGTGAGCAGGAAGTCGAGGGCTTCGCCATGGGCGCGCATGACCGCCAGGACCGGCTCCGGGACGTCCTCCTGGTCCCAGACCTGCCGACCGCCGGCGGTGCGCAGCGAGCCCGCCCCGCCGACCGTGACCAGCCGGGGCCTGGACGTCTCGTCGGTGCCCAGTGTCTGCACGCCGCCGATCAGGGACCTCGCGGCGGTCACGATGGCGCCCGCGTCCCCCGGACCCGGTCCGAAGGCACTCACCACCACGTCGTGCCCCTCGGCGGCCTCGGCCACCGACGACGGGTCGAGGACGTCGCCGCGCGTCACCGCCGCACCGTCCGGGTCGGGGAGCCGCTCCGGGTCCCGTACCACCGCGGTGACCTGGTGACCGCGGCCGAGTGCCTCGTGCAGCACCCGACCGCCGATGGTGCCGGTCGCGCCGAACAGGGCGATCCTGGCCATGCCCGCTCCCTGGGTTCAGGGGCCCCGTGCGGGCCCGCCCCGCCCATGAAACCGAACCCGTCAGGCCCGGCCCGGAAGCCGGGCCGGAGCCAGTCGGATGACGCGCCGCCGACGGGGTGACGCGACGGCCCCGCCGAACCGCGCCCCGCCGACTCCCGGCCCGTCGACTCCCGCGCGGGCGACCCCCGGCCCCACCGAACGGCGCCGGGTCAGCCCGAGACCGCCTGGACCGGTACCGCCGCGGCCAGCCGTCCGCCCGCCGGGAAGTGCAGCCGGTCCAGCCTCGCCGAGTACGGCCACTCGCGGGCCCGGTGGAAGCACAGGTCGCTCGGCAGCGGGACCTCCCGCAGGTCGGCGGCGTACGCCCCGTCCGGCAGCTCCGCCACGGCCGCCGCGAGCAGCGGATCCGTCGAGCCCGCCCACTCCGAGACCGGGGTCGGACGCGGCCACGGTTCGCCGGTGTTGGGGAACAGCCACTGCGTCACGCCGGCGATCCGCGCCGCGAAGTCAGGCCCGCCGGCGGCCCGGCGCACCCGCCGGACGAGGTCCAGCAGCAGGTCGGCGGGAGACTCCGCGAGGAGTTTCACCTCGGGGTATCTCCGGAGCGCGGCCGGGTCGGCGGGCACGGAGACCGCGTACCCCCACTGCCCGGCCTCGGGGTCGATCCGGATCTGGACGAGGGCGCCGCCCCGCCCGTACCGCACGCCGGCCAGCGGCCAGTACGTTCCGTCGCCGCCCAGCATCCGGTGCAGTTCGGGATCCACGCCGAGGGCGTCGCCGCCCGGCCGCAGCCACAGCGTGGGCAGGCCCGTGACGGTCACCGAGCCGAACTCGCGGAGCACCACCCGGACGTCCTCGGGGACGGGTACCGGCCAGCCGTCCATGACGGAGTCCGCGCTCCCCGCTTCGAGTACGACGTACGAGGGGAACTCCGCCGCCAGGGCGCGCAGTTCCGCGACCGCGCGGTGCGGGGCGTCCTCGGGCGACGCGTGCCGGCGCACCGGACGGCCCAGGAAGTCCCCGCTCACCACACTGTGCAGGAGGAGCGCCCGGCCGTCGCCCACCAGCCGGAACCGCACGTCGCTGCCGCTGGTGTCGGCGGTGCCGTGGAGGGTGGAGAAGTACGGTTCCCAGCCCACCCCGCAGGGGTACGCGGGCAGGGCCCGCAGGTCGACGAGGTCGGTGAGCGGGTCCCCGCCACCGACCAGGGCGGCGAGTTCGGAGTCCGGGCCCTCCGCCACCGCGACGCTGGGGACGGCCTTCACGAACGTCCCGGGTACGGGTCGCTCGGCGCCCTCCGCGAGCCGCTCGGCGAAGCCGGTCAGCCACCGTACGAACTCCGGGGCCTCGACGGTGACCTCCGGGTCGTCGGCCCGGTGCGGGAACACCGCCACCACCGGACCCCAGTCGCCGGTCCCGGCCCCCACGATCAGCGAGCCCTCTCCGTAGTCCAGGTCTCCCAGGGTCCAGTGGCCGTCGGTGAACACCTGGCGGCCGCGCGGCCCGAAGACGAACTCGCTCTCCCCGGTCCGCACCCCGCCGATCTCCCGCAGCACGGCTCGCAGCGCCTCGGGCACCTCGACCCGCCAGGCGTCCATCTCGGAGTCGGTGAACCCGTCGAGGACCTCCACCTCGCCCGCCCGCTCCCGCGCCAGTTCCCGCAACGCGCCGACCACCGCTGCCGAGTCGGTCATGCCCCACACTCCCCGTGTCGTCCACCCGCCGGCCCCGCTGCCCGACGACGTCGTCACGAGGCTATGCGCCCGCACTGTCATCAGCGGCACAGGGCCACGATGGACGGCGACACCGTCCCCTTGGCCGCCGCGCACAGCGGCGCCATGTCGTACGAGCGCCTCGGCGCCGGCCGGGCTCCGGGCCGTACGGACTCCCGCCCGCGGGGCTTGGCGGCGGGCGCGCGGTGCGCCGGGCGGGCCGGCGCGACGGGCGCGGCGTGCCGCGGTACCCGCCCCGTGCGTCGCGCCGGGGCCGCCGGCCCGGGGGCCGTGCGCGGCGGCGCGGCCCGCCCGGGGCCGGCCGGCCGCGGCGCAGGGGCGGTGTCCGGTGCCGCCGTGGCGGGCGGGGCCGGCTCGGAAGGAGCGGGGAGGATCCGCAACGGCCATGCCTCCACGACCTGTTGCGGGGGAGCGGGGGTCGCGGCGGACACGGGCGGGGGCGTCGTCCCGGTGGTGTCCGCCGGCCGTACCGTCACGCACCCGGCGGTCAATGCGAGCGCGAGTACGACGAGGGCCAGGGGCACGGGCGGAATCCGGCGCGGCTGCATCCGCCCACCCTGCCGTACCCGTGCCCCGTCCCGCGCCCGACGTCACACGGACGGGTGAGCGAGCCGCGCGGACCGGCGGAGGTCGCTCAGGCCCCGCAGGTGACGGCGTCGCGCGGCGTGTAGCGGGTCTTCATCGTCTCGCGCCTGACCTCCTGGCCGCCCTTCACGAAGATCCGGTCGACGGCCACGTCGAAGCCCTCCAGCGGGGTCTGGGTCTCGCACTTGGGGCCGCTGCCGGTGCGGGCGGCCGGCGCCTTGACGTTGGTGCGCGGGCCCTTGACCGCCTTGACCTCGTCGTACTTCCCGGTGCCGAGGAAGGTGACGGTGACCGAGGTGTCGGTGGCCGTCGCCTGGATGTACAGGGCCCGGCCCGTGTCGTTGGCGAAGCGCAGGTCCAGGCTGCCCCAGGCGACCGTGGCCTCGCGGCCCTCGGGGTAGCGCTCGATGTAGAAGGCGTGCGCCCCGTATTCGAGGGGTTTGACGCCCGCGAAGAACATCGCGTTGAAGACGGTGGTGGCCACGGCCGAGACCCCGCCGCCCGCGGCCTTCTCGTACACACCATTGTTGATCATGAGGCCGTCGACGAAGCCGTTCTCCTTCGTCCGCTCGCCGACCCGCCGGTTGAAGCTCCACGTCTCGTCGGGCAGCACCACCGAACCGTTGATCAGCTCGGCGGCCCGGCCTATGTTCGTGGTCCGGTACGGGGCCCGCTCGAACGGGACGGTGAAGGTGGACACCTGCTCCGTGATGCCGAGTTCGCGCACCGACTCCCGCGTGAGCCGCGGCCGGACCGACTCGGTGGCGACCTCTCCGGTGCGGGCGGCGGCCCCGGCTCCGGTCAGCAGCGGCAACACGGCCTTGCCCAGCGTGGCCTCGGTGACCTGTTGGCCCGGCTTCCCGTCCTCGACGACGGTGACCCGGCCGTCGTCCACCCGGAGTTTCGCCTCGACGGGGCCCCGGGTGGCCTGCCGCAGGGGTCCGCCGAGGGCGGGAGCGGCGAGCAGTGCCTTCGCGTCCAGGCGGGGGGCCAGTCGGCCCCGGCCGTCGTCCTTCAGCGTCAGGTGCCTGCCCAGCAGGGTGGGGGACACCGATATGCGCCTGCCTTCGACGGTGAGGGTGACCGGCGCCGACACGGCCGGTCGCGCGAACTCCTTCAGCGCGCGGTCCGTTTCCTGTCGGCCGACGCGCGGTTCGGTCGTGCGGACCGGCAGTTCCACGGGCTTGCCGGCGGCCGTGGGGTACGCGGCACGCAGCGCGTCCAGGGACCGGTCGGCGTCCACGGCGATGCCCGTGACCGGGGCGACCGCCTCGGCCCGGCCCTTCTCGAAGGTGACGGAGCCCTCGCGGGCCGCGCGCCCGCTCTTCTCGCCCACCCGGTCGAGGGCGGCACGGGCCGTCTTCTCGTCGAGGCCGACCACCGGCCGTACGTCGGGGTCGCCCGAGGCGAAGAGGCGTCCGATCGCGGTCAGCGGGTCCGAGCCGGAGCGCGCGGCGCGCTCGACGGTCGCGGCGGTGTCCAGGGAGAGGCCGAGGGCGCCCGGGGCGAGGCGTTCGGAGCGTTCCCCGACGCGCAGGACGACCGGTGCCGCGGCGTCCGGGCCGAGTTCACGGTCCAGGGCCCGCCGGGCCTCGGCCCGGCTCATTCCGCCCAGGTCGACGCCGCGCACCTTCGTGCCCGCGGCGATGTCGCTTCCGGTCAGGAGGAGTCCGGCGACGTACAGGCCGCCGAAGCCGAGCACCGCGACGCCGCCCGCGACACCCGCGACGACCGGTGCGGTCCACCGCATCCCGTCGGCCGTTCCGGTGTCGGTACGGGAAGCGCGTCGCATGTCGGCTGGTTCTCCTCGATCCGGTGAAGTGGTCGGACCGGCGGCTTTCACACGGCCGGTCCGCACGACGGAAGCTATCAAGATCGACATAATCAGGTAATAAGAAGGTATGGATTCGGTAAAGCCGAATCGAGCCATCCGGCAGGCCGGGGTGTCGGGGCGTCGTAACCCGGGGGCCACGCCCGCTGTTGCACAACCGGCGGGTCCACCCACGGTGAACGGAGTTCCAATGCCGCAGCTGACCGATGACGCCGAGCGCGCGGGTACCTGGATGACACCGGCGGAGTACGGGGCCTCGCGCGCCACGCTCTGGACCGCGGCCGTCGTGCTCGTCACCGACCCCGACGGCCGGATCCTCCTCCAGACCGTCGACTACCGCCCCGACCGGCTGCTGCCCGGCGGCGCCGTCGACGCCGGGGAATCGCCGGCCGCCGCGGCCGCCCGCGAGATGCGCGAGGAACTCGGGGTCGAGGGCCGCTATCCGCAGGGGCTCGCCGTGGACTGGGTCCCCGCCGACACCCCCGGCTTCCCCGCCGAGATGCGCTTCCCCGGCGAGATCCTCCACGTGTACGACGGCGGTACCTGGAGCCCCGAGCGCATCGGGTCCGTCCGCCTCCCGGCCCAGGAGATCACCGGCATCGAGTTCGCCGAACCGGCCGACCTGCCCGCCCTGATGGACGCGGGTGACGCCCGCCGCGCCCTGTCCGCCCTGCGGGCCCGCGTCAGTGGCGGCGGCCCCGCGCTGTTGGAGGCGGGCCGCCCCACCAACCCCACGGTGCTGGACCGGCTCGGCGTGCTGCGCACCCGACGGATCCCGCAGCACGGAACCTGGCACCGCGGCCCGGTCCCCGCCGGCCTGCCGGTGCGCGACCGGGCCGGTTGGCTGTTCGCGCCCGACGGCCGGGTCCTGCTGCTGATCGCCCGGGCGACCGGCGCGGCCCACCTGCCGACCCCGGAGGCCGAACCCACCGCGGCGCCGGTCCCGATCGGGTACCGGTACGACGGCCAGGGCGCCCACGCCCGCGGCGCGGCCCGCCTCACGGCCGTGCTCCCGAGCCGTGACCCGGCGTACGCCCGCCTCCTGGCCACGCCCGAACAGGTCCGCGAGCTCAGCGACTGGGGCCCCGCCGGCCACGAGGAACTCGCCGCCGTGCACGCCGCCCGCACCCACCTCTGCCTCCCCGTCCCGCCCCGCACCCCGCCCACGGAACTTCCCCCGGAGGGCGCCCGTTGGTGACCGCCCGGCCGCGGGCCCGGGAAATCCGCCCCCAACGGTGCGCGGTCCCCCAGCATGGGGACATGAGCGACAGTGCGATCACCTACACCCTCTACATCCAGGCCGACCCCGACCGGGTCTGGCAGGCCCTCACGGAGCCGGCCCTGACCCGCCGCTACTGGGGCCTCAGTTTCGAGACCGACTGGGCGGTGGGCTCGACGATGGACTGGATCGAGCGAGGTGCCCGCACCAGCGATCCGGCCCAGGTCGTCCTCGACTGCGTGCCGAACCGCCGGCTCTCCTACACCTGGCACACCTTCACCCCGCAGTGGGCCGCCTCGGTGGGCGTCGGGGAGGAACTGCGGGCCGAGTTGGCCGGCGAGCCGCGCACGGAGGTCGCGTACGAGATCGAGCCGGTCGGGGACACCCTCGCGCGACTGACCATCCGCCACGAGGGCTTCGTACCGGGCGGCACCCTCATCGGCATGTGCGGCCGGGCCTGGCCGATGCTCGCCTCCAGCCTCAAGACCCTGCTGGAGACCGGAGCCCCGCTGCCCGAGCCGGGACACGAGGGCGGGCAGGGAGCCGGGGGACACGAGGCCCACGAGCGCTGACCGGGCGCCGGGACCGGAAACGCGGACGGGTCGACGTCGGGCGCCCCGACCCGACCCGCTTGTGGTGCCCCTGACATGATCTCCGTCAAGTCGTTCCACCGACAACAGGTCTGACGGGCCGGAGAGCGAGTACGACCATGGGTCCGAGCCTGACGGAGATACTCGACGCGGCGGCCGTCGGGCACTTCCCACCGCCCGACGGCGGCACGACCGTCGTCCCGCAGGAGAGCGGACGCGACGCGGGCGTCATCGCCTTCACCGCCCACTCCGTGGTGTTCACCGACGAGGACCCGGACTGGGTCCGCTCCACCCTCGCCGCCCTCACCTGCGACGGCCTCGCCGCCACCATGAACCCGCGCTTCCTCGCCGCGTTCCTGGACCGCACGGGCCGCGGCCACGACACCATCGACCTGCTCACCGTCGCCGGTCCGCTGGCCGGCCCGCCGCCACTGGAACTGTCCGAGATCGTCGACCCGGACCACCCCCGGGTCCGCCGGGCCCTGCGACGACGCCACGACATACGGGTCTGGTCCGCCGCCGGCGGCGTACTCGTCCTCGGTCGGGGGATCGCCGACCGCTGGGAGGCGGCGATCGAGGTGGATGAGGACGTGCGCCACAAGGGCCTCGGCCGGTCCCTGGCACTCGCCGCCCGCCACCTGGTCCCTGACGGGGCGCCCGTCTGGTCCCAACAGGCCGCCGGGAACGCCCGCAGCATCCGCGCCTTCCAGGCCGCCGGATACCGCCCGATCGGCGCGGAAGCGCTGCTCCTGGCCCCTGAAGCCGCCCGTGCGGCCCGCTGACACCCCACCCCCGCTCCAGGCCGCCGGCGCCCCCCTGGGAACCGGGAGCCCGCGGGTGTCGTGTGGAATGGACGTCATGGGGAGAGCCGAGAACCAGAGGCACGGGGCGCCGGGAGCCGCCCCGGCACCTCGGGCCGAGGAGTCGACCGCACCCGAGTACTGGTCCTACACCCGGCACCTTGTCTCCCTGGCCGCCGCGGCCGGGCACTCGGAGGCCGGGGCGGTGGCCGCCGTACTGCGCGACGCGGACCGCGTCATGGCGGAGAGCGCGGTGGTCACCCACCTCGACCGCAGGGCCGCGCACCTGCTGGACGACGACGGCTTCCCCGCCTGGGCGCGGGCCATGGAGGACGTGTTGAGCGGCCGGGACTTCCCGGCGCGCAGGCTCCACGAGTGGAACCTGCTGAGGTCGATCACCGTCGACGAGTTCTGGTCGGCGCAGGAGCTCACCGGTGCCTCCGACTGGTGCCAGCGGACCGCCGTCGCGCTGCTCACCTCACGCGCGGCCCTCGGCCTGCTCGCCTCCGCCGCCCGTACCCGTCGGGTGCGCAACGCCGCCGTCCAGCGCCTGCGCAAGCTGCCGGAGGCCTGACCCGCGTCACCCCGGCCGACGGCTCGGTCGCCGGGGTGACGTGTCGGTTCGCGAACCGGGGCCGGTCGGGTCAGAGACCCTTGCGGACCCTGGCCGCGCGGCGGGCCTCGGCCTGCTGCCTGGCCTCGATGGTCTTACGGGACTCCTTGCCCTTCCCGGGGCGCCCGGGGCGGGTGCCGATGCCCCGGAAGCCGAGGTCCGTCCCGCTGGGCCGCCCCTTCGCGTCGGTCGCCGCCGCGCCGGCGAGCGGCACCCCGGACGGTGCCTTCGCGCCGGTGATCCGGCTGAGCGCCGCCTCGCCGGAGCGGACCTGGGTGATGGTCGGGCGGATCTTCGCGTCGGCCATCAGACGCACGATGTCCCGCCGCTGGTTCGGCGTGACCAGTGTGACGACCTTGCCGGACTCGCCCGCGCGGGCCGTCCGGCCGCCGCGGTGCAGGTAGTCCTTGCTGTCGGCCGGCGGGTCCACGTTGACCACCAGGTCGAGGTCGTCGATGTGGATGCCGCGGGCGGCGACGTTGGTGGCGACCAGCACGCCGATCAGCCCGTCCTTGAACTGCCCGAGCGTGCGGGTGCGCTGTGGTTGGGACTTCCCGCTGTGCAGCCCCTCGGCCCGTACGCCCATGGCGCGCAGGTGCTTCACGAACTGGTCGACGCCGTGCTTGGTGTCGAGGAACATCAGCACCCGGCCGTCCCGCGCGGCGATCTCGGTCGCTGCCGCGACCTTGTCGGCCGCGTGGATGTGCAGCACGTGGTGGTCCATGGTGCCGACCGAGGCCGACTGCGGGTCGACCGAGTGCGAGACCGGGTCCTTCAGGTAGCGGCGCACCAGCTGGTCCACGTTGCGGTCCAGGGTGGCCGAGAACAGCATCCGCTGGCCGGCGTGGTGCACCTGGTCGAGCAGCTCGGTGACCTGCGGCATGAAGCCGAGGTCACACATCTGGTCGGCCTCGTCGAGGACGGTGATCCGCACCCGCTCCAGGTGCACGTCCTTGCGCCCGATCAGGTCGCTCAGGCGTCCGGGGGTCGCCACGACCACCTCCGCGCCGGTGCGCAGGGTGCCGGTCTGCCGGCCGATGGACAGGCCGCCCACGACGGTGGCCATCCGCAGCGCGAGGGCCTCGGCGTACGGGGCGAGGGCCTCGGTCACCTGCTGGGCCAGCTCGCGCGTCGGCACGAGGATCAGCGCGAGCGGCCGCTTCGGGTCGGCGCGCTGTCCGGCCGTGCGGGCCAGCAGCGCCAGACCGAAGGCGAGGGTCTTGCCGGACCCGGTCCGGCCGCGCCCGAGGATGTCCCGTCCGGCGAGGGAGTTGGGGAGGGTGGCGGCCTGGATCGGGAACGGCTCGCGCACGTCCAGTTCGGCCATCGTCTTCACCAGCTCGGCAGGCAGGTCGAGCTCCGCGAACGACGTCACCGGCGGGAGGGCCGGGCTGACGGTCCTGGGCATCGAGAACTCACCCTGCGGACCGAGGGTCCGAGGAGTCTTGCCGGAGCCCTTGGCCCCGGACTTGCTGCCTGTCCTGGCGCCGGGCTTGATGCCGAAACGCCCATGAGCCGACGGGTTCTTCATGCAGAACCTTCCGTGAAGAGAACACAACGCGAGCGGGGAACGTGAGGGCGGACGACAACGAGCCGGGGCCCGTACCCCTCGGTACGGGCCCCGGCTCGTCGTGCACGTCCGCACCGGGCGAAGGGCCCGCGCTTCACGTTTCCCGCCCATTTTACCAGTCGGTCCTATGGGGTGAGCGGCCCCAGTTCCCCGGACCGGACCTGGGCCAGATGGGCGCGGGCCTCCACCGCCGCCCGTCCGAACCAGTCCGCGATCACCGCGACCTCGTCGGGGGTGTACTCGGCGAACACGGAGCCGAGGCGGTCGTAGAAGGGCTGGTACACGGCGAAGATCCGGGCGGCCCCCGACGGATCGGCCACCACCCGGACGCGGCGCCGGTCGCCCGGGTCGGGTCGCCGGTGCGCGTACCCGGCCCGTTCCAGGCGGTTGAGCACCCCGGTGACGGCGCCGGTGGTGAGGTTGGTCAGTTCGGCCAGTTCGCCGGCGGACAGGGGGGTCTCCCCGGCGCCCAGGACGTGGCCCAGGCAGGTCAGGTCGGTCACGTTGATCCCGAGGAGCTGCGCCACCTCCTGCTGACCGATCACGCCGAGGGCGACGTACTGGTCCATGCGCGAGATCGCCTCCCCGGCCGTGGCCGCGGGGCGGGGCTTGCCCTGCACGCAATTTCTCCTTAGCATCTAAGTAACTTAGCTCGTGAGATGTTTACTTTGTGAGGTAAGTCATCCTGTTCCGAGCCTACTGCCGCCCTTCCACCGGGAGAATCATGAGCGCCCACGGCCACGTAGACATGGGCCACACCGTGGCCGGCTGGACCGGCACGACCCTCGCCCTGCTGGGCGCCACCGGAGCGGGCGCCGCCCTCTGTGCCGCCTGGGCCCCCGGCATCTGGCTGGGTCTCGCCCTGGTCGCGGTGGCGGGACTCGTCACCTGGCTGCTGCACCTCGCGGGCTGGGGCAAGCCGAGCGGGCCGCGCCCCGAGTCCGCGTGGGACTGGCGCGTCCGCGACACCACCGCGCGCACCGGACACGCGAACTGCCTTGGCTGCCGGGCCGCCGGACCCCGACGGGCCGCCGCGGGCGCCCTCGAAGCCCGACCGGTCGTGTCGTTGTCCGCCGGCGACGGCGGCTCCTGACCGCACGGCCCGGCGCCGCTCACTCCCGTCACGGACAACTCGGCCAGAAGTTCGAGCCGACCCGGTTGGCCGCGCCTGGAGTGTGTCGACGGCGACGGGTGGGCACTATCGAGACGGCCGCACGTGCGGCCCGAGTGGAACGTTGTGAAGGATCAGTACTGATGGCAACTGGCATCGTGAAGTGGTTCAACTCCGAGAAGGGGTTCGGGTTCATCCAGCAGGACGACGGCGGCCCCGACGTGTTCGTGCACTTCTCCGCCATCCAGACGACCGGCTTCAAGGAGCTGGCCGAGGGTGCGAAGGTCGAGTACGACGTCACCCAGGGCCCCAAGGGTCCGCAGGCGGAGCAGGTGACCACCCTCTAGTACCGCTTCACGCGGCCGATCGCCGTGGACGTGAGCCCCGCCGGTTCCTCCGGCGGGGCTCACGCGTACCCGGCGGAGGAACCGGTCGCGCCTATCCCGCCCGGTGCAGGGCCATGAGGAGCGGCCAGAGCCGGTTCGCGAGTTCCACCGGGTCGGAGCCCGGGATGTGCTCGTGCAGCCAGTCCGCGAGGACACCGGTGAAGGTGGCGGCCACCGCGGAGGCGACGAGGTCGGGGCGCGGGGCGCCCACGGCCTCGCGCTCGGCCCGGGCCCGGGCGCGCAGCTCCCGGTACAGGCGGTCGCCCAGCGGGCCGCCGCCCCCCGGGAGGAGCAGGGCGCGATGGAGCGGACCGCGGGCCGCCGCGTCCGCGAGGAACTCGGCCAGGGCCGCCGGGGGCCTGACCGGGGGGAGCGCGCCCGGGATGCCCTGCCAGGCGTGGAGGGCGTCGACCGCCGCGTGCACCACGTCGGCGCACGCGTCCACCGCCAGCGCGGTGAGGTCCTCGTAGTGCAGGTAGAACGTCGCGCGCCCGACACCCGCCCGGCGGACCACCATCGAGACACCGACCTCGGCCAGCGGGCGGTCCGCGCACGCCGCGAACAGGCTCTCGCGCAGCCGGGCCTTGGTGCGCGCGGTCCGTGGGTCCTGTGCGCGCGCTTCCCTGCCGCCCGGCCGGTCGGAGCCGGTTTCCGGCACGGAGTCCTGTGCGTTCACAGGGCGTTCACCCGGCCGACAGCGCCGCGCCGAGGGCGAGGGCGCCGGGCAGGGCCTGGGCGATCAGGATCCGGCGGTTGGCGGTCGCGGCTCCGTAGACGCCCGCGACGATCACGCAGACGAGGAAGAAGATCTGCGTGGCGAGGGAGTCGATGACCAGCGACCAGACCAGCCCCGCGGCCAGGAAACCGTTGTAGAGCCCCTGGTTGGCGGCGAGCGGTGCAGTGAGGCGGGCGGTGTCCGCGTCGAACCCCGACAGGGCCCGGCCGGGCGGTCGCTGCCACAGGAACATCTCCAGGACCAGGAAACACAGGTGCAGTGCGGCGACCGCGCCGATGAGGACCTGAGCGACCGTGTGCACGGGCTGTCTCCCTTGGTTGATTTCCTGGACAACTGTACAGGAACTCGCCGGTCGGGAGCCGGTGATCGCGCGGCTAGGCTGGCCGCATGACTGTGCTCGTGTACGAAGACTTCGGCACCGGACGCCACCGCGAGGCCTCCCTGATCCGCCACGCCCTGGGCAGCGCCCACGACGAGGAACTGGTCGCGGGCCTGGCCGGCGGGATCGGCTTCATGTACTTCGTCTTCGAGTACGCCGGACGGACGCCGATCGCGACGATCGTCGCCCAGTCCCACCCCGAGCCCTGGGTGCAGGTCGCGCTCGGACGCCTCGGCGTCCCGTACGACGCCACCCGGGCGATGAAGCCACGTTGGGGCCGGGTCCGCGCCGCGCTCGACGAGGGGCAGCCCGCCTTCTGCGTCGTCGACCGCTCCTCGCTGCCCTGGCACGAGCCCGACCCCGAGGCCGAGATGACCGGCGCCGACCCGCACACCGTCGTCATCGCCGGGTATGACGGCGACGACCTGTTGATCGAGGACGGGGCCGAGACCCCGCACCGGATCGACCGCGAGGAGTTCGGGGCGGCCTGGACCGCCCACCGCAAGGGCCGCCACCAGCTGATCGTGCCCACCGGCCCGCCGGAGGGGGATCCGGACGTGGACGGGGCCATCGCCGCCACCGTCACCCACCTCACGGGCCCGGTGCTGGGGAACCAGTTCGACGCCAACTTCGGCTTCACCGGCATGGAGAAGTTCGCCGCGCAGTTGCGCGACACGACCACGAAGACGGGCTGGGAGCGTCGTTTCGGCGTTTCCCCCGAGGCCCTCGCGGCGGGCACCGGCCGGCTCCACGCCTGCCTGGAGGAGGAGTGGACCGCGCCGGGCGCCACCCGGCCGCTCTACGCGGACTTTCTCGACCTCGTCGGGCGGCCGGAGGCGGCGGAACTCTTCCGGGAGTCCGCCGGGCACTGGTCCGCCCTGGCCGACCTCGCGCGGGCCTGCGATCCGCACTCCGACGCCGACGGGCGACGGGCCCTGTTCGACGCCTGCGCGGAGCACGTGGACGCCTGCCTGGAACTGGAGGGCCGGGCGGTCGAGGCGCTCCGCAAGTAGCGACCGTCAGCGCCCGCCCCCCGGCCGTCCGGGATCCTCAGGCGTCCTCCAGGGAGATGGCCGCCACCGGGCAGGCCCGCGCGGCCTCCCGGACGAGGGGGCTGCCGGCGCCGTCCTCCCGTCCGGCCAGCAGCTCGCTCAATCCGTCGTCGTCCTGCGTGAACACCGTCGGCGCGGTCAGCGCGCACTGGCCCGCACCGATGCAGACATCGTGGTCGATGGAGATCCGCACGCCGCTCACCAGGCCACGGGCAGTTCGATCATGCCCTGGATGGTGTCCCCGGGTTTGAAGGGGATCCGGTCGGGATCGGCCGCCAGCCGTAG
The DNA here is from genome assembly GCF_041431415.1 of Streptomyces sp. NBC_00513. Classification (GTDB taxonomy): domain Bacteria; phylum Actinomycetota; class Actinomycetes; order Streptomycetales; family Streptomycetaceae; genus Streptomyces. Next base: position 1,072,340 of record NZ_CP107845.1, on the reverse strand, counting down.
TCCGGGCAGCCGCCGGAACAGCGTGCCCAGGGCGATCTCCATCTCGGCGCGGGCCAGGTTCTGCCCGAGGCACTGGTGGATGCCGAAACCGAACGCCAGGTGGTGGCGGGCCGGCCGATGCCAGTCCAGGTCGTCCGGCTGATCGAACACCGACTCGTCGCGGTTGATGACCGAGGTGGAGAAGATCACCCCGTCGCCGGGGCCGATCGTGACCCCGCCGACCTCGATGTCCTCGGTCGCCACCCGCAGCATGCCGTCGGCGATCGACAGGAACCGCATCAGCTCCTCCACCGCCTCCGAGATCAGCGACGGATCCGCGCGCAGCTCCGCCAGTTGCCCGGGGTGCCGCAGCAGGGTGAACGTGCCGAGGGAGATCATGTTCGCGGTGGTCTCGTGACCCGCGACGAGCAGGATCACGGCCAGCGCCACCAGCTCCTCGACGTCCGTCTCGCCGGTCTCCAGCCGCCTGGCGATGAGTTCGTCCAGCAAGCCGTCGCCGGGGGCGGCGCGCTTGCGGGCGATCAGGTCCGTGAGATAGCCGTCGAGTTGTCGGCGTGCCTCCTCGACGTCGGCGACGTCGGGGCCCCGCAGCAGCCGCCGGGACTGCCCCTCGAAGAACTCGTGGTCCTCGTAGGGGACTCCGAGCAGCGCGCAGATCACCATGGACGGCACCGGGAGCGCGAAGGCGCCGACCAGCTCCGCCTGCGAACCGGCCGCCGTCATCTCGTCGATCAGCCGGTCCACGGTCTGCTGGATCGCGGGCCGAAGGGCGGCGGTCCGTTTCAGGGTGAAGCTCGGGATCAGCATCCGGCGCTGGGTGTTGTGCTCCGGATCGTCGACCCCGAGCAGGGCGGTGCGGCGTCCCGTCAGGCCCTTGAACCGCTCGGTCGGGGCGGGAAAGTCCGAGTTCAGCCGGTCGGAGGAGAGTCGGGGATCGGAGAGCAGGGCGCGCGCCTCGGCGTGGCCGGTGACCACCCACACGGAGCGGCCGTCGAAGAGGGTGACCCGGGAGAGCGGGCGGCCTGCCCGCAACGGCTCGTAGGCGGTCGGCGGGTGGTAGGGACAGGTTCGGTCCTGGGGAAAGGCAACGGTCTCTGACATGCAGCACCTCGCGAGCGATGGTTCCGTCTTGCCGGACTCCATTACATGCCTGAGGCACCTATCTCCCCCATACCACTTTCGGCCAGACCGCCCCAGGTCACCCGAACGGGCCCGCGAGCACCCGTCGCCCCTCAGACGTGGGCGTCCAGGAAGGCCTTGAGCTCCTCGCGCGCCATCGGCCCGGAGTGGCTCGCCACCGCCAGGCCCGCCCGGACGATGACGACGGTGGGGGCCCCGGTCACCTCGTGGCGCCTCGTGGCCTCGGGGCAGCGGGTCATGTCGGTCCGTACGACGGTCAGCCGTGCCCCGTACTCCTGCGCCACCTCGCCGACCAGCACGTCCATGGTCCGGCAGGCCTCGACGGCCTTGGGCCAGGTGCCGACGAAGTAGCCGAGGACCGCCCCGGGAGCCATGCCCAGGATGAAGTCGAACTCCTGGTCCTCGCGTGGCTGATGTACCAGACGTGCCATGTGCTGAGCTCCTGCGTCGCGATGGGTGGACGACCCGACGGGCCGGCGGAAACCCTACGGGACTCGGTGGTTCCGCCAAGGTCCGGGCCCTGTTCACGGAGGTCCGGACGGCATTTCCGGTGAATGCTCCAGAGGGGAAAAGCGATGCTGTGGCAACTGCGACTCTTCATGTATGTTGCGCACGGCATTTCAGCTGGAAAGAGGCTGATCACCTTGCATGTGCGAGTCTGTTGGTCGGCGCGTCGGGAGGGGTTCGTCCATGGGAATGCGCAGGAATCGCAGAAGCGTGAATCGCGGCGCGGCGGTCGCCGTGTTCGCGGCGGGCGGCCTGCTGCTCGCCGGTTGCGGGCAGTCGGACGACGGCAAGGGGTACCAGGAGGGCGCCGCGACGGCTTCCACCGCGCCCTCGACCTCGGCCCCGGCCACGTCCGCGGCCCCTCTGAAGCCCGGTGAGGTGCGGGTGGCCGGCGAGGTCGGCAAGCCCTACACCGTCACCCTCGCCGAGCTGCGCAAACTGCCGCAGACCTCGGCCGCCGTGAAATTCACCAGCGCCAAGGGGGAACAGGAACACACCTATCAAGGCGTGTTGCTGAACGACGTGCTGAAGGCGGCGGAACCCCGATTCGACCAGGGAAAGAAGAACGGACAGTTGCGCGGCTTCGTCGCCGCGACCGGTGGCGGCGACTACCGTGCCGTCTTCGCCTGGGCCGAAATCGATCCCGCCTTCGCCAAGAGCCAGGTGCTGCTCGCGGTCTCGGAGGACGGAGTCCCCTTCGACGACGCCGCAGGACCCCGACTCGTCGCTCCGCAGGACACCAAGGGCGGCCGGTACGTGTCCGAGTTGAACCAGCTGTGGGTCGGTGTCGTCGACCCGGTGGTCGACGGTGTGAAGTGACGGACCGGCCCGCCGTGACCCCGCTGCGACGGCGGACCCTGCTCGGCGCCGGGGGGCTGGCCGCGCTCGCCGCAGGGGGCGCCGTGCTCACCACGGCCGCCCCCGGGGAGAGCGCGAGGGACGCCGGGGGCCGTGAGCCCGAGGCTCGGATACCGTTCCACGGCCCCACCCAGGCCGGAATCCTGACCCGGCGCCAGCCACACGCCCACCTCGCCGCGCTCGACCTGCTGCCCGGTGTCGACCGCCCGCTCGCCGCCGGTCTGCTGCGGGCCTGGAGCTGCGCCGCCGACCGGATGAGCCGCGGGGAAACGCCGGTCGAGGGGGAAGCCGACACCGGGGTCGCCCTCGGCGCCGGTCCGGCCGCGCTCACGGTCACCTTCGGGTTCGGGCCGGAGTTCTTCGAACGCCTCGGGTTGACCGCGGCCCGACCGGAGGCGCTGGGCCCGCTCCCCGCGTTCCCGGACGACCGCCTCGACCCCGCCCGCAGCGGCGGCGACCTCTTCGTCCAGGTGGCCGCCGACGACCCCCTCGTCGCCGTCCACGCGCTGCGCGCCCTCCAACGACTGACCCGGGGAACGGCCCTCACCCGCTGGGTGATGTCGGGGTTCACCCGTCCACCCGGAGCCGGCGCTCCCGACGGAACACACCGCAACCTCATGGGACAGCTCGACGGCACCGCCAACCCGACGCCGGCCGGCGACCCGGCGCACCGCGCACGGATCCTGGTCACCGCCCCGGACGCGCCCGGCTGGCTGCGGGGCGGATCGTACGTGGTCCTGCGCCGGATCCGGATGCTCCTCGACCACTGGGAGGGCCTGCCCGAGGCCCACCGCGAACAGGCCGTCGGACGGCGCGTGTCGGACGGGGCGCCCCTGACCGGGGGGACCGAACACACCCCGGTCGACCTGGACGCCGCCCGCCCCGACGGGGTTCCCGTCATCGCGACCAACGCGCACATCCGGCTGGCCGCGCCGCGCGGCAACGCCGGCGCGACGATGCTGCGGCGCGGCTGGTCGTACCACGACGGCATGCGCGCCGACCGCACGGTGGACGCCGGAATGCTGTTCGTGGCCTGGCAGACCGACCCGCGCACGGGCTTCGTCCCCGTCCAGCACCGGCTCGCCCGGGGGGACGCCCTCTCCCGGTACCTCGTCCACGAGGCATCGGCGCTGTTCGTGGTGCCCGCCGGCGCGGCGCCGGGGGAGTACGTGGGACAGGCCCTCCTGGAAGGCTGACCGGGCCCGTTGTCAGTGGGGCCTGTCAACCTGGGCGGATGGACGACAGGATGCTGCGGCGCCGGGTCTACGGCGCCGACCACGACGACCCCGACCCGGGCCCGCGCCCGGGGCACGTCTACGGCGAGCTCGTGGGCGGCCCCCTCGACGGGCTGCTGCTCGACATCACCGGCTGGAGCGGACCCCGACTGGCCGAAGAGGCCCGCCTCCCCACCGAGATAGGCCGCTACGGGGCCGGCGGGCGCGCCCACTACCGTCGCCGGCCGGCCGACCCGGACCACTGGGACTGGTCGGGCGACAGCCCCTGACCGGGCGAGCCCCCGATCCGCCGACGTCGACCGGGGGCTCTGTGGACCACTTCCGGCGCCGGGCCCCGTTCGGATGCGGTGCGTTTCAGGTGCCGGCCGCCTCGGGGTGTCGGGCTGTCAGGGCGCCGGGATGTTCCGGCAGTCCGGGCGCCGGGGCGTGCCGGCAGTCCGGGCGTCGGGGTGTGCCGGCCGTCCGGGTGTCAGCCGGTCGTGGCTCCGCGACCCACCTGGCGGGCCCACAGCACCAACGGCACCTGTAGCGGCAGCCGTGCCAGGGTGACGGCCCGGATGGCGGGGGACTGGGTCCGGGCGTCGACGGCCATCTTGACGTTCGCGGGGAAGACGCCGACGAAGAACGCCGCCGTGGCCAGCGCCGCCACGCGCCGGGTGCGCGGGTGCGCGACGCCGGCCGCCAGTGCCAGCTCGACGACGCCGGACGCGTACGTCCACTGGCGGGGGCTGCCGGGCAGGGAGCGCGGGACCGTCGCGTCGAACCGCTTCGGCGCGACCGTGTGCGCCACCGCCGCGCCCGCCAGCAGACCGGCGAGCAGCAGGGGCGAGGAGGGGGTGCGCGGCATCGGGGATCCTCTCGGAGGGGATGAGGCCCGCGATCCTACTCATGGGTAGCCGCCCTGCGTCCAGGCCCGCGGCAGGCCCGACTCGGCCGGGAGCGGCCCCGCCTGCCGGCCCCGACCCGCCGCGGTGGTGAGAATGCGGATCGGGGCGGATCGGGGCCGATCCCGAAACTTCCTGAAGAAAGTTTCCCGGAACTGTCGATTCGGGTGTCTCCCGTTCGACGCAGGGGTGAGAGGCAGGGAAAGCCCCCGCCCTCCCGACCGAGGAGTCACCATGCCGCGCTTCCTTTCGCTGATCCGCATCGACGAGCAGAACACGCCCACCGACGGCTTCACCCCCGAGTTCGAGCAGCGGATGGGCGCCCTCCTGGAGGAGATCACCAAGGCCGGAGTCATGCTCGACACCGCGGGCCTGCTCCCCACCGCCGAGGGCACCCGGGTCACCTGGTCCGGCGGCAAGATCGGCTACACCGACGGCCCCTTCACCGAGACCAAGGAGGTCATCGGCGGCTACGCCCTCATGCAGTGCAAGGACAAGGCCGAGGCCCTGGAATGGACCAAGCGGTTCCTGGAGCTCCACCCCGCCACCTGGACGGTCGGCTCCGAGCTCCGCGAGATCGTCGAAGGCTGATCCGGCCGCGTTCACGGCGTCCTGTTTGCCCTGCCTCGTCACGGCTGCTCTGATGGGTGGCCGTGACGGCAGTGAGTACGACCCGAGCGGTCGAAACGGTGTTCAGGATCGAGTCCGCGCGGATCATCGCCGGTGTGACGCGCATCGTGCGCGACGTCGGCATCGCGGAGGAGATCGCCCAGGACGCCATGGTCGCCGCGCTGGAGCAGTGGCCCGTGGACGGCGTCCCGGACCGGCCGGGCGCCTGGCTGACGACCACCGCCAAGAACCGCGCGATCGATCTCGTCCGCCGCAAGGAGGCCTACGCCCGCAAACTCGCCGAGGTGGGCCGCACCCTGGAGAACGTAACCCCGCCCGAGGAGCCGGCCGAGCCGGAGGACATCGACGACGACCTGTTGCGGCTGATCTTCACCGCCTGTCATCCGGTGCTGAGGACGGAGGGCCGGGTCGCGCTCACGCTGCGTCTCATGGGCGGGCTGACCACGCAGGAGATCGCCCGCGCCTTCCTCACCTCCGAGTCGACCGTCGCCCAGCGCATCGTCCGGGCGAAGCGGTCGCTGGCCACGGCCGGCGTGCCGTTCGAGGTTCCGTACGGCACCGACCGCGAGCAGCGGCTCGCCTCCGTGCTGGAGGTGATCTACCTCGTTTTCAACGAGGGCCACTCGGCGACCGCCGGGGACGACCTGGTCCGCCCGGCACTGTGCGAGGACGCGCTGCGGCTGGCCCGGTTGCTGGCCGGCCTGATGCCCGAGGAGACCGAGACGCACGGGCTGGTGGCGCTCCTGGAGTTCCAGGCCTCCCGGATCGCCACCCGCACCGGGCCCGACGGCGAGCCCGTGCTCCTCGCCGACCAGAACCGGACCCGGTGGAACCGCATGCTCATCGGGCGCGGTGTCGCGGCACTGCGCCGCGCGGGCACCGGCCCGTACTCCGTGCAGGCCGCGATCGCCGGGTGTCATGCCGCGGCCGTCCGGTACGAGGACACCGACTGGGCGACGATCGTCGCGCTGTACGGGCGACTCCTCGTGCTGATCCCGTCCCCCGTGGTGGAACTGAACCGGGCCGTCGCCGTCTCCATGGCCGAGGGCCCCGGTGCCGCCCTGCCGCTGGTCGAGGCCCTTGCGGACGAACCGGCCCTCGCGTCCTACCACTTGCTGCCGAGCGTGCGGGGTGATCTGTTGGAGCGCCTCGGCCGCGGGGAGGAGGCCCGGGTCGAGTTCGAACGGGCCGCCTCCCTGACGCGCAATGCCCGAGAGCGCTCCTTGCTGCTGCGTCGGGCGCGGGCCGCGGCCGAGCGCTGAGCCGCACCGGGTACTCGCGGTCGGCCTCGCCCTGCTGCGCGGTACCCCGCGCACCGCACCCCGGCCGGCCTGACGTCCGCCGGGCCGGGGGAGCTCAGGCCCGGACGCGGGGCCGGATCGGCAGACGGGGCGGGGTGAGCGCGATCGGGCGGCGGAACCCGCCGGTCAGGGCGATGTCCCGCACGGTCTGGCGCAGTGACGCCTGGAAGTCGCCCATGGTGCCGCGGGCGGCCGCGGTGTCCACGTAGATGGAGTTCATGTGCAGTCCGTCCGCGTCCCGTTGGAACCAGGAGCACGCGCCGTTCGCCCGCGCCGACCACACGTGGGAGGTGGGCCGCCACTCGTCGTGCCGCTCGGAGCCACGACACTTGCGCATGTCGATGTACGAGAAGAAGTTCACCGGGTACGGCCACGAGCGCGCCGCGAACTCCTCGGGGGCCAGCAACTCCCAGGCCCTGACGAACGGCACGTCGATGTGGCGGATCATCTCGCCGAAACCGGCCCGTACCTGCGTCATGACCTGGGTGAAGTCCCGCCCCGGAGAAGCGTCGAACTCGATGGGCATGGTGTTCACGAACCAGCCCACCGAGTTGGTCCAGGCGTCCCGCCCGCGCTCGCTGACCGGCATGAACCCGCGGTACACGCCGGGCCCGCCGGCCTCCCGCAGGCAGACGGCGACCGACGCGAGCACCCCCATGAACGGCTTGCCGCCCACCGCCAGACAGGACTTCTCGAACACCTCCGCCTCGGTGGCGTCCAGGAGCAGCGACGCCTCGTTGACGATCGGGTACATCCGGTCCGGCCGCACGCCCAGGTCGAGCGGGAACCGCGGGAAGAACTCGCCGTTGCGCTCGATGAACGACTTCCAGTAGCCCAGGCGTTCGTCGTCCGCGCCGATGGAGAGGTACCGGCGCCGCTGCTCCTCGGCGAAGTCCAGATAACTGGGCGCGGTGGCCGGCAGCCCGGAGCTCTCGCCCCGGCACAGCGCCTCGTACTCCGTCTCCACCTCGTGCACCACGATCGGCATCGACATGCCGTCGCACACGATGTGGTCGAAGGCCAGGTACACCGTGGCGGAGTCCTCGCGCAGCACGGCGCCCATGGTGAACAGCGGCCAGGACAGGGTGTCGATGCTGCGCTTGAACCGTTCGACGAGGAAACCGCGCAGCAGCTCGGACGTCTCGAAGACGCCCACCTGGGCCGTTTCGAGGGCGAGTTCGTCGGCGGCCAGCGGCGCGCAGGCCAGCTCGCCGGCCAGCCGGCGGAACTCGCAGCGCAGCACCTCGTGACGGCCCACGAACGCCAACAGCGCCCGACTGAGGGCCGTTTCGTCGAGCGGTCCCTCGACCTCGAAGGTCACCGCGATCCAGGACGCGACCGGATCGTCGGCCGCACGGCTCTCCTCGGCGACGGTGAAGTGCTTGTCCTGGTTGAAGGACGCCCTCCTGCCCGACGGATCACCCCGGTCGGCGTCCCGCGCCGCCGCCGTGGACCGCAAACGCCACTCCACCACCCTTCCGGGCGCCAAGGTGTGCATCTCCAGAGGAAACTGCCGCATTCCGTCATCCCTTCGACCCCCGAGTCAACCCCGAGCGCCTAACGACACCCGGCCCACGGAAGTGACGCACGCACCCGCGAAGGCGTTCGGCGCCGGGCGCGTCAGTCCGTGTCCGGGGCGTCCTGCGCATCGTCGCGACGGACCTCGATGTGGTCGGCGGCGAGGTCGACCGCCACCCGGTGCTCCATGCCCAGCGCCTCCAGGAACTTGTACGGGAGTTGCACCCGCCCGGTACGGTCCAGCATCACGTACTCGCGTTCGCTCACGGACTCCGCGCCGTGCTCGTCGGTGACGGTGCGGCGCAGCACCTCGCTGCTGGTGCGACCGTCGCGGATGGCCACCGTACGGCGGACCTCTCCCGCGACCATCGGGTCGTGCGTCACGATCACCACGGTCGCCCCGAGTTCCCGGTTCACGGTACGGAAGGCCTCGAAGATCGCGGCGCCGGTCTCGGAGTCCAGCTCGCCGGTCGGTTCGTCCGCCAACAGGACCGCCGGGTCGTTGGCCATGGCCACGGCGATGGCCACGCGCTGCTGCTGCCCGCCGGACAGCGCGTTCGGCCGCCGCCCGGCCAGGTCGCCGATCTCCAGGGCCGCCAACAGCTCGGCGACGCGCGCGGTCTGCCGCTTGCGGGCCGCGCGCCCGCTCCCGTCCTTCAGCTGCATCGGCAGCGCCACGTTCTGGGCGGCCGTGAGGAACGGCAGCAGGTTGCGGGCGGTCTGCTGCCAGACGAACCCCACGGCCTCGCGCCGGTAGCGCAGCCGCTCCCGCGCCGACATCTCCAACAGGTCGTGGCCGCCCACGGTGGCCTTGCCCGCCGTCGGCACGTCCAGGCCCGCCAGGATGTTCAACAGCGTCGACTTCCCGCTGCCGGACGCGCCGACCAGCGCGATCAGATCCCCCCGGGTCACGGTCAGCTCCAACCCCTGCAGGGCCTGCACCTCGACCCCGTCGGAACTGAAGATGCGCACCAGCCGGTCACAGACGATGGCGTGGGCCGGATCGTGACCGCGGGGCTCGGCGGCGGCCAACGCCTTGCGGCGCAGCTCCTCGAAGGTGGGGGCTTCGGTGTTCAACGTCGGTCTCCCGCTCTCAACTCGGTGGTGATCTGGCGCCGGCCGGACACCGCCGCCTCGGCGAGCACGGTCAGGGCCACCAGCGCGGCAAGGCCCAGTGACTGCACCAGCACGGGTCGGACGAGGACGCCCAGCCCGGTCGGGACCGAGGAGCCGACCAGCGTCGTCAGGTCCACCGCCGGACCCAGCAGGGCGACCGCGGCGACCGCGATCAGACCGCCGCCGAGCGCGGCGGTGACCGCCTGCGGCAGCGATTCGACGAGGATCAGCGCCACGCCCTGCCGGGGCCGCAGGCCCATGGTGCGCAGTCGGGCCAGAAGTGCGGCGCGTTCGGGCGTGGCCCGGGCCAGGGTGAGCAGGACGGCCAGCGCCGCGAAGCCGGCCGCGCCGGCCAAGGAGGCCCGGAACACGCGGCTCGCGGACCGCTGGAGGGGGTCGTCGGCGAGCTTGGCGACGGTGGCGGCGCTCGTGCGGACGAGGTAGCGGTCGGCCGCCGGGCCGGCGTGGGTGCGAACCACCTCGCGCAGGGCCCCGTCGTCGATGCTTCCCACCGCGAGCCAGTGGGTGGGCGGGGCACCCTTGGGGATCCTGGCGGTGGCCGTGCCCGCCGGCAACACGATGACGCCCTTGCCGGAGCCCTGTAGGAGGGGCGTGCCGTCGATCCGGGCGACGGGCTTCGCGAGCAGCTCCTCGTCGTTGGCGAAGCGCACGCGGTGGGTTCCGTCGGTGACCTTCCCGACCAGGTCCTCGCTGAACAGCGCGGGGATGGCGGCGGGGGATCCGCCGGCGAGCAGGGCGGGATCGAACCGTCCGCGTCCGACGGTCCGCGAGATCTCCGCGTAGGCCACCGGGTCGGCGACGATCACCGTGACCTTGACGGAGCCCCGGTCGGTGTCGAAGACGTACGCGTCGGCGTCCGCCCACAGGGTGAGCGAGGCCCGTACGCCGGGCAGTTCGCCGGCAGCCTTCGCGAGGGCCTTCGGGACGGGTACTCCCGCGGGTGAGGCGACCTGGGCGTCGCCGCCCACGTCGAGTCGGGCCACCCGCTCCCGGGCGGACTCCACCCCCGCCAGCACGGTGGCCCCGAATCCGCCGGTGGTGACGGCGAGCAGCAGCGCGATCAGCGGCAGTACCGGGGGTCGTGCCCGATCCCCGGAACCGCGGGCCGCGCGGGTCGCCCCCAGGAAGCCCACCACACCGCGACGGCGACCCACCGCCCGCGCCAGCGCCCCGACGAGCGGCGGCTGGATCCGGGCCAGGAGCAGCCCGCCCGCGAGCGCCAGCAGCAGCGGGGCCGCGACGAGCAGCGGGTCGACGCCCTGCCCCGCCGGGGCGACGCCGCGTTCGCGGACCTCGAACACCGCCGCGCCGGTCGCGGCGAACACGAGCAGCTCCGCGACCAGTCGGCGGCGGGGGGCGGGCGGCCGCGGCGGCGACAGCAGCACGAACACCCGCACGGGAAAGGCGGTCAGCAGCACGAGCGTGACCGCCGCCGCGGCGAGGAGGGCGGGCAGCAGGCGGGGAGTGGGCAACAGCAGCACGGCGGCGGCCGTCGCGAGCGCCGCCGCCGGGAGCACCGGGACGGCTCCTTCCGCCAGCACCCGGCGGACGATGGAGGAGCGCGAGCCGCCCCGCGCGAGCAGCAACCGCAGTTCGGCGAGCCGCCGGTCCCCGCTCAGTCCGGCGGCGAGGAAGAACACGACGAGGGCGACGCCGACGACTCCGGCGGGCCCGATCGCGGCGAGCGGCGCGGCGGCCTGCCGGCGGGCCTCGGCCCGGGCGAGCAACTCGGGCAGCCGCGAGGTGATCCGCAGGTCGGGCCGGCGGGATTCGAGGGTCAGGTCGGTGGCGGTGGGACCGGCCACGTAGGAGGCGACGGCCTCCTTGACCGCGGGCAGCCGGTCGGCGCGCAGGATGTCGGTGTCCACCGGCAACCGCCAGAAGAACTCGGCGCGTTCGCCCCAGGACGCCAACCGGTCGGCGCCGTCGGGCCCGACCACGGCGGAGGTCTGCCAGTACTGCTTGCGGGTGCCGTTGAGGCAGGCGCGGGTCGCGCACAGCAGGTCGGTCCAGAAGGGGTCGGCCGGGTCGTCGACGCGGTACACGCCGACGATCTCGGCGCTGAGCGGCCCCGAGATGCTCGGAGTGGGGTCCAGGACCGTGCCGACCTTGACGCCGAGGGTGTCGGCGGCTCCCTGGGACAGGGCGATCGGGATCGGCCCCTCCGGCGTGCCACCGTCGGGCCAGCGACCGTCGACGAGGCGGGTGTGGGCGGAGAGGTCGCGCAGGTAGAGCAGGCTCATCTGCGGCGCCACCTCGTAGGGGCTCGGCAGCCCCGGGTTCGTCAGGGTCCGCGGTTTGACGGCGCGGGTGCCCGACACGGGGCCGTCGGGCGCCACCGCGAAGTCCTTCCCGGTGCGGGACAGCAGGAGGGCCCGTACGGAGTCGAGCCCCTCGGGTGTGCGGGCACCGGGCTCGGCCCGGGCGGTGGCGAGCAGGCTCGTGAAGCCGGGCCCCTGGTCCCGCAGGAAGGACCGCAGGGCCTGGTCGGAGCCGCGGTCCAGGGCGCGCGGCAGACCGGCGGCGAGCAGCACCGCGACGAACGCCAGGACGGCGCCCAGCAGGGTGGTCAGCGGCGCGGCCCGCAACCGGGTCCGCACCCACGGCGCGGGGCGGGTGTGCGGGGGCGGCGGCGCGGGGGCCGGGCTGGTCACATGTCCTCCACGTGCCGCAGCCGGGCGGCTGCGCTCAGGGCGTTGCGGTTGCGCCGGCCGCCGAGCACGGTCGACAGCAACGGCACGGCGGCGATGCCCGCGACCAGCAGCAGCGTCGTGGTGACGGGCAGATCCACCAGAACCTCCGGGACCGGCCGGCGCGCCCCCGGCGTCAGCACCACCAACGGCACCGTCAGGTGCACGATGGCGGCCCCCAGCACGAGACCGACCCCCGCTCCGAGGCCGACCAGGACACCGCTCTCGACGGCGGCCGTCCGGGCCGGCGCCCGACGCGGCGCGCCCAGTGCCAGCAGCACGGCGAACTCCCCGGACCGTTCCTGCGCGTTCGCCGCCGCGGAGGCCGCGAAGCCGATCGCCGCCAGGACCGCGCAGGCGAGCGCGAGCGCGGCGAGGGCGGCCTGTGGTCCCGCGCTCAGCGGGTCGTCGAGCAGTCCCGCGACGACCTCCTCGCGCAGCCGTACCTCCTGGACCCCCGCGCCCGCCCGCAGCGCCGCGGCGGCCCGGGCCGGGCCGGGGTCGTCGGCGGAGGCGGCCGGCAGCCACCACTCGTCGGTCGGGGGGACCTGCTTGCCGCCCTGCGCGGCGAACAGCCGGCCGAGCGTGGCCAGGTCCACGGCCACGGCCGTGTCGCCGACCACGGGCAGGGTGTCCACCGCGGAGGTGATCCGGACCGGCAGTGAATCGCCGCCCAGGGGGACGGTCACCAGGTCGCCGACGTCGGCGCCGATGGCACGGAGGTACGCGTGCGTGGCGACGCCGGGGACCTCGGTGGAGGGCGGGCCGCCCGCGGTCGCGGAGATCCGGACCGGGCCGGTCGTGTCGCGCGGGTCCTGGTAGCGCATCCGTACCAACGCCCCGCCGCCCTCCCGGAGCGCGCCGGGCCGAGCCCCGTTCGTCGTGGTCGGGGCCGTCAGGTGCCAGGCCGGCGCGACCGCCTCCACCCGCGCGGCCGGGCCGTCCCGGGTGTCCGAGACGGCGACACCGCGCACCGTCACCTCCCCGCCGACCTGCTTGGGCGAGCCGTAGGGCCGGGCGTCGGGGGAGAAGGTGACGACGAAGCCGATGATGCTCAACGGGCCGGCGGCGGATCCGATCGGGGCGTCGGCCAGGGCGTCGACGTCGACCGAGACGATGGTGGGGCCGTTCGCGGGGAGTTGACGCGTCGGCGCCCGGTACGTCAGCCCGAACCGGTCGCGCAGCAGTACGCCGATCCCGGGGCTGCCGGGTTCGTCCGCGGAGTCCAGGGACACGTCGATGTCGATCCGTCGCGGCTGCCCGGGCAGGGTGATCCCGTTCGCGGCGGGGGCGGCCGGGGAGAGCGGCCCGAACAGTTCACGCATGCCGAGCCCGTCCCGCAGGTCCTCCCGGAGCGGGACCCGCTCGGCGGCGGCGGGAGCGTCCAGCGCGATCAGGGTGCCGGTCCGCTCACCGGGCAGGGAGTGTTCGCCGCGGATGACCGGGATCATCCTGTCGCCGCCGGGCAGCCTGGAGTACCGGCCGGCCCGCCCCATCGCGGACAGGTCGCTGCCGGAGATCCGCAGCCCTCCCGCGGTGATGTAATCGGCCTGGTCGTGCTGGGAGTCGGTCCACGCGGTGTGCTGCCCCAGCGCGAGGACCCCGCTGGAGACGGCGAGGACCAGCAACAGCACGGGCCCCGTGGCCCGCTTGGGGCGGCGGGCCAACTGCCAGCCGACGAGCGCGGGGCCGAGGCCGCGGCCCCGCGCGGCGACCCGGCCGCCCAGCCGGGCGGCGAACGGCAGCAACCGCAGGACGAGCACGGTGCCCGCGCACAGCGCGAGCGTCGGCGCGGCGACCAACACGGGGTCGACGCCCAGGCCGTCGCCTCGCGCCGCGAGGCTCTCGTCGCCGCTGTACCGGGCGAGTTGGACGTAGGCCAGGACGGCGAGGACCACCAGCGCGAGGTCACCGCCGGCGCGGGCGGCGCCGGCCACGACGGCCTGGCGGGAACCACTGAGGCGCAGTACGGACGCGGCCGCCCCGCGGAGCACGACGGGCAGGGTGGTCAGCAGTACGCAGAACAGCGCGCAGCCGACCGCCACCGGCCACAGCGACCAGGCGCCGGCGGGGTCGAGGGACAACCGGGACAGCGGCCCGAACCGGCCGGCCAGGCGCAGCAGTGGCGGGGTGAGGAGCGGCGCGAGCACGGCGGCGGGGAGGGCGAGCAGCAGTGACTCGACGCCGGTGAGCAGCCCGAGCCGGCGGCGGGAGGCGCCCCGGGCGGTCAGCAGGATCCGCTCGGCCTCCTTGCGGTCCGTCATCAGATGGGCCACCAGCAGCAGGGCGGCGCCGGCGAGCACCGCGAGCTGGAGGGCGCCGACCAGCAGGGTGGAGCGGGCGACCCGCTGGGCCGACGTCAACTCGGCGAGTAGATCGGGCAGTTCGGTCTTGGCCTTGAGCCCGGCGGCGGTGAGCGGGGCGCCGAGCGGGGAGCGCGCGTCGATACGGGTCGCGGCGGCACGGACCGTCTCGATGTCCGAGGCGCCGGCGGCGGTGAAGTCCGCCGTCAGCAGGGCGGCGCGGCTGTCCTGCGGGAGCCCGCCGGCGGTGAAGGCGGAGTCGTCGGTGACCAGGGGGCCGTAGGTGGTGAACGCGCCGACCTGGAGCTCCCGGCCGCCGAGCGGGTCGAGCCGCCAGTACGGGGCGTCCGGTTCGGCCGCCCGGTAGACGCCGGTCACGCGGACGGTGAGCGGGGTCCCGCCGTAGCGGTCGTCGAGTCCGACCTCGGCGGGCAGCGCGTCGGCGGTCAACCCGAGCCGGTTCAGCGCCGCCTGGGGCACGGCGACCTCGACGCGGGAGGACGCGTTCGCGAGCGGCCGGGGCCACGCGCCGGACAGGAGTCGTACGCGATCCCGGTCGAGGGCCGCGAGCAGGGTCAGGTCCGCTTCCTTGCCGGGGGCCCGGGGGCCGGGAAGTCCGTACGCGCGGCTGCGCGCCACGCTCCGGACGTCGACCGGCAGCCCGCCGAACAGTCCGGTGGCGAAGGCGCGTACGGCCTCGTCGTCCTTGGCGCGGCTGCTCGTCGGATGCTCGCCGGTGACCGTCACCGTGGTGCGGGCCCGCCCCGGACCGTGGATCGCCTGTCGCAGCCCGGCCTCGTCCACCCCTCGGGAGAAGGCGAGCAGCGCGCTGAGCGCGGTCGTGGCGATGAGTACGGTCAGCAGCACGGCGGCGGCGAGCGGTAGTCGCCCGCGCAGCCGGCGCACGACGAAGCCGATCATGTGCCTGTTCCTCCCCCGTCCGGACCTCTGGTCCCGGATAGCGGACGATGTTGTCAGATTCGATCCCGTATCGGAAGGTACTTGCGCGAAGGATGTGACGGATGAGCAAATTCGGAAGGTAGTCGAAACGCGGCCGCCGGAAGCAGCCGCGAGCAGCTGAACGGCCGTGCGGCGGGCGGCGCCCACGGGCGCGCCCGGACGGCCGAACCGAGGGGGATCCCACCATGACGCAGCACCAGGTCGACACCGCGGCACCCATGGTGGTGGTGCGGGACCTCCGGCGGAGCTTCGGAACGGGCCAACAGGCCGTACACGCCCTGCGCGGCGTCTCGTTCGATATTCGCAGGGGCGAACTGGCGGCGCTCAAAGGCCGATCCGGGTCCGGCAAGACGACCCTGCTGAACCTGGTCGGCGGACTGGACGCCCCGAGCGGCGGCAGCGTCGTCCTCGACGGAACCGACCTGGCCACACTTGGCGAATCCGGGCGACTCGCACTGCGCCGTGACCGGATCGGTTTCGTCTTCCAGTCCTTCGGGTTGATCCCGGTCCTGACCGCCGCGGAGAACATCGGCATCCCGATGCGCATGCGAAAGGTCCCGGCCAAGCAGCGCGAGGAACGCGTCCGCACCCTGCTGGCCCTGGTCGGTCTCTCCGACCACGCGGCGCAGCGCCCCGGCGAACTCTCCGGCGGTCAGCAGCAGCGCGTGGCCGTGGCCCGGGCACTGGCCAACGAGCCCGCTCTGATCATCGCGGACGAGCCCACCGGCCAGCTGGATTCCGAGACGGGCCGCTCGATCATGGAACTGCTGCGCGCGGTGGTGCGCAGCGAGGGCGTCACCGCCCTGGTCGCCACCCACGACCCGACCCTGGTGGAACTCGCGGACCGGGTGGTGGAACTGCACGACGGCCGCGTCGCCGATCCCGATCCCGATCCCGCGCCCACGGCGAGGGCGTAGGGGACGGGCGGGCGGCCGTGGTCAGGCCGGGTCCCAGGTGGATCGGCGGACGGATCAGCGGGTGGATCAGCGGGTGGTCCAGAGCTGGCCGGGCGCCGAGGTGCACGGCATCTGCCGCACCTCGCGGCGACTGCCGGACGGCATGCCGGCGTCCTCCAGGCACAGGCCCGTGAGCCGGTTCTTGACGGTGGCGCGACCGTCCGCCCAGGTGAAGTCCCAGCGCTGGCCCGGGGAGTAGTTGCAGACCTTCTGGATGATGGTCGCCCCCGCCTCCAGGCCGGACGGTTGGAGACACAGGTTGGAGACGTGCGCCGGCCTCATGTCGACCGCCGGGTCACCGAGGACGCTCTCCGACCAGAACTTCTGGTACTCCTCGTTCTTGCAGTTGAACTGCTGGACGAGCGCGTCCTCGCGAGGTGAACCACCCCGGATGTCCAGACACTTGCCGGTGGCGATGTTGACGTACTGGGACTTGAACGAGGTCATGGCGACCCCGGTGGCGGGCGACTCGGCGGGCCTCGCCTGGGCAGACGCGGCAAGTACGGTGACGGCCGACAGGACCGCGCCGGCGACGACTGCGGCACGAACGGCGAAGGGGTGCGGGGTGCGCATGATCGGGTGTGCTCCTCACCTGGTGATCGGATCGCCGGGCGGCGCGCCGTCCGGGTGGACGGGCGGCCGTGGAGTGCGCGGTGCGTCCCGGCTTCGGGCGCCAGTCTCGTGGGGTACGGCGGCCGGGCCCAAAGCCTTTCGACGTCCGTCGAATCCGGACATTTCCGAGCCTGCGTCATCGCCGGTCCGCAGGGCCCGCGGGGTTCGTCGGACGGCCGTCGATCAGCCGCGCATCCGGCCGGCGCGGATCACAGCACCTCGGCGGGCGTCCCGCGGAAGGAGGAGCGGTAGGCCTGCGGGGTGATCCCGGCGACCCGCTTGAACCGTTCCCGGAACGCGGTCGGTGAGCCGAACCCGGCCTGCGCGGCGATGCGCTCGACGCCGTACTCGGTGGTCTCCAGCAGGAACTGGGCCCGCCGGACCCGGGCGCGCAGCAGCCACTGCAAGGGAGTGGTCCCCGTCTGCTCCCGGAACCGGCGACTGAAGGTGCGCTCGCTCATGCCGGTCCGGGCGGCCATGGCGGCCAGGGTGAGGTCCCGCCCCAGGTTGTCCTCGATCCAGGAGAGCGCCGGCTCCAACAGCGATCCACGAGGCACGGGGGGTTGGGCGTGAACGATGAACTGGGCCTGCCCGCCCTCCCGTTCCAGCGGCATCACCGACAGTCGCGCGGCGTCCGCCGCGACCGCCGACCCGAAGTCCCGCCGGATCATGTGCAGGCACAGGTCCAGCCCGGCCGCCGCCCCCGCCGAGGTGAGCAACTGCCCGTTGTCGACGTAGAGCACGTCGGGACGCACGTCGACCAGCGGGAACTCCTCGGCCAGTCGCGCGGCCGCGATCCAGTGGGTCGTCGCCGCCAGTCCGTCCAGCAGCCCGGTCGCGGCGAGGACGAACGCGCCCGCGCAGATCGAGGCGATCCGGGTCCCGGCCGCCGCCGCGGAGCGCAGGGCCTCCAGTACCGCCGGGTCGGGCGGCGGGGCGTCCTCCGCGCAGCCGGGCACGACGATGGTGTCGGCGTCGGCCAGGGCGTCCAATCCGTACGGGGCGCGGATCGTGAACGCGTTGCTCGCGGTCACCTCGCCCCCGGTTCCGCACACCCGGATCCGGTAGGGCAGCCGTCCGTCGGCCAGTCGGGCCCGTCCGAACGCCTCGACGGGGGTCGCGATGTCGAAGGCCACCACATGGTCCAGCGCGAGAACCGCCACGGTATGCATGCGACCCAGGGTAGTTCGGTTCCCGCCATGCTCGAACAGGCAGGTCACGGTCCTGTGAAAGAGAAAGAAGCCGGTGGAGAGGGTTGGCGGGATCCCGTTGCCCTTTGTCATTTCTGCCCATGGGAGGAGTCGGGCGAGCCTCCTAGCGTGGGTCGCGCACACCCCACGAAGCGAAAGAGGCAAGCGGACATGCACGTTCAGTTCGTCCTGTTCGATGGATTCGACCCCCTTGACGTCATCGCCCCCTGCGAGGTCTTGCACGCGGCGGGCATGCTCGGCGCCACCGTCGCCCCGTGACCGCGTTCCTGCTCGCCGTGCACGTGGTGGCGGCCATCCTCGCCGTGGGGCCGGTGACCGTCGCGGCGAGCATGTTCCCGGCCGCCGCCCGGCGCGTTCGACCCGGTGAGTCCTGCGAACCACCCGCCGGGGTCGGCGCGTCCGCCGCGTCCGGCGTGGGTGCGGTACGGCTGTTGCACCGCGTCTGTCGGGTCTACGCCGCGGTGGGCGTGGCGGTACCGGTGTTCGGCCTCGCGACCGCGTCCTCCCTCGGGGTGCTGACCGATGCCTGGCTGATCGCCTCCATGGTGCTCACGGCCGTCGCAGCCGCGATCCTCGCGTTGCGGATCCTGCCGGGCCAGGAGGCCCTGGTGGCCCGACTGGAAGAGGGTGCGGCGCCGGTGGAGAGGACCGATACGGCCCGACTGGCCATGCTCACCGGCGCGTTCAACCTGTTGTGGGTCACGGTGACCATCCTCATGATCATCCGCCCCGGCTCGACGACGGGAGCCTGAGGTGAGGGCGCCCCACCCCGGACGGCTGCTGCGCACGGCCGCCGGCATCGAACTGGGCTCGTTCATCGTCCTGTTGGTGAACCTCGCCACCGTGCACCTGGCGTCGATCTCCTCGCTCGCCGGCCCCGTGCACGGCTGCGCCTACCTGTTCACCCTGGTCGCGGTGGCCCGCGACCCGAGACGTACCCCGCCGACCACGGCACTCGCCCTGCTGCCCGGGATCGGCGGTGTCCTGGCCCTGCGCGGGCTCACCCGATCCGATGCCCCCGCCCCCGTCGGCTGAGGCTCAGGGGACCAGCCCCTCCATGACCTCGCGCGGCAGCGCGGGATTGCGGGCCGCGGCCTCGGCCAGGCCCTCGTCGGGTCCGGTGAGCAGGGAGGCGAGGAGGGAGGGGGACAGCGCCGGATGCGCGGCGGCGATCTCGGCGGCCCTCGGGTCCCCCAGGCAGCGCGCCAGTGCGCCGGCCGTCGCGTTCGGATGTCCGGCGATCTCGCGCAGCGCCCGTCGTACCGGCGGTTCCTGCCGGGCCAGTTCCTCCAGCAGGGCGCCGGGCGCACCCGGGTTGGCGGCCACCCGCGCGTGCACCCCCACGCCGTGCGTGGCGACCATGGCGCGCAACAGCTCCTCGGTGAGGCCCGGGTGCGGGGCGACGGCCCTCAGCACTTTCGCGTCCGGGTCGGCGGCGAGCGCATCGCGCAGATCCGGGGGCAGATCGTGCCGGGCGGCCACGAGGGCACGTACGGACGGTCGGCCGGCGGCGAGTTCGCGGAGTTCGTCGGTCGACGCGGCCGGGATCCGGGGCAGCGTGGCGGAGCCGAGCCTGGTCGTCTCGGCCAGCGTGGTCAGTACGTCCAGGGGCAGCGCGGGATGGTGCGCCAGGGCGCGCCGCACAGCCGGGTCGGGGTCCGCGGCGATCGTGCGGAGCGGCTCGTCGCCCACCGCGGGGTTGCCGGCCACGGCCGCGCGGACCCCCGGTGCGGGATCCCGGGCCAGTCGCGCGTACACCTCGGGCGGCAGCCCGGGACGCTCGGCGAGAGACCAACGCAGCAGGAGGGAGGGGTGGTCGACGAATCGGGCCGCCACGTCCGGTGGGGTCGCGGGGTTGCCCAGGACCCCGTGCAGCGTGTCGTGCACGGTGGACTGGTGGGAGCCGTCGCACGCCGCCCCGCCGAACAACGTGCAGTCGGGATCGGGACAGTTCGGGTCGTGCTCGTACGGGATCGGCTTGCTGTCGCAGACCAGGCAGGCGGTCGCCGCGGGCAGGCCCTCGCCGGTGAGCAGCGCGGCCAGTACGGCGGGCGGCGTGGCCTCGTTGACCGCCACCCCGCGCCGCACCTGCGCGTGCGGATGGCGTGCGAGCCGGGCCGCCATCGCCGGCTCGGGCGTGAACGCGGCAAGTTCGTGGACCACGTCCAGGGCCGGGTCGACGGCCAGGGCCTCGATCACGTCGTCCGGCAGACCCGCGCAGGAGGCCAACTCCTCCCGGTGCCGCACGACCGGGTGCCGTGCGAGCAGCCGGGCCCACTCGGGTCGGCCCGCGCCCGTGTCGAGCAGGGCGAGCGCGGTGAGCGGCCGGGCCACCGGATCCACGTCGGCGGCGGTCAGCAGGCCCGCGAAGGCGAGGCTCCGGGCGGTGTGCTCGTCGCGGGCGGCGAGCGCCACGACCTGGTCGTGGCGGAGGTCTCCGCGCTCGGCGAGTTCGGAGGCGAGGTCCTCGTCCGCGAGCGCGATCAGACGGTCCACCAGGGAGGCGGGAAGGCTCGGATTGGCGGCGAGGCCGTGCGGGACTCGGTTCATCGGGGCTCCTTCGCCGCGTCCCGCAGGGCGGCGGTCAGGGAGTCGAGGTACGGCCGCGCGCCCCGCCGGCCCGCGGTGGCCAGCCCGAGGTGTCGGGTGGGGCGGGGAGGTTCGACCCGTACGGCGACGGGCGCCCCGGACGGGGCCGCGGGGCCCGGCCGGGGCGCGTCGGGCGGGGTGACCAGGGCGACCTGGGGAACGAGCGAGACGCCGACGCCCGCCGCCACCAGGGACTGGGCGAAGAAGTAGTCGGTGGTGGAGGCCGAGATCCGGATCTCGAAGCCGGACCGCTGCGCGTACCGTCGCAGGTAGGCCTCGGTCCTGAGGCAGCCGAGCACCCAGCGTGCGTCGGCCAGTTCGGCCAGGGCGATCGAGTCGCGTCCCGCGTGCGCGTGGTCGGGCGGCAGCACCACCCACAGGGGGTCGTCCATCAGCGGCGACCAGTCCACTCCGGGCAGCACGGGCAGGGGCTCGTCGAAGTGGTAGCCGAGGGCGAGGTCCGCCGCACCGTCGCGCACCATCGGCAGCGCGGCCTCCGGTTCGGCCTCCCGCACCGTCAGTTCGACCTCGGGGTGCGCCGCCACGAACCGGGGCAACGCCGCCGGCAGCAGGTGCCGGCCCCCGCTGGTGAACGTGGCGACCGTCAGGCGGGGGCGGGGCGCGCTGAGGCGCTCGATCGCGTTCCGTACCTGGTCCAGTTCGGCGAAGATCGACTCCGCGGCCTCCGTCAGCAGCCGTCCCGGTTCGGTGAGGGTGATCCCGCGGCTGCCGCGCACGACCACCGGCTGACCGACTCCTCGTTCCAGTGTCGCGATGTGTTGGGAGACGGCGGAGGGGGTCAGGCGCAGGGCGCCGGCCGCCTTGTTGAAGCTGCCGTGTTCGGCCACGGCGCGCAGCACGCGCAGCCGTTGCACATCGATCAACAGTTTTCCTTACGGCGGGTTCAGCAAGACAGCAGTACCGCGGGGGACCCTACAGCGGCAGAGTCGAAGGCATGCGAAATTTCTTGGTCATCGGCGGGAGCCGGTACTTCGGCAGGCGCCTGGTCACCTCGCTCCGCGACGCCGGCCACCAGGTCACCGTCCTCAACCGGGGGTCCGCCGCCCCGCCGCCCGGTGTCGGTCACCTCGTCGCCGACCGCGAGGACGAGGCGCGGCTGCGCACGGCCCTGGGGCGGCGGAGCTTCGACGTCGTCCTCGACCAGGTCTGCTACACGCCGGAGCAGGCCGCCCTCGCCCGCCGTGTCTTCGCGGGCACCGCGGGGCGTTACGTGATGACCTCCACCATGGAGGTGTACGACCCGGCGCCCCCCACCCCCGAAGCGGCCGCCTACGCGCGGGGCAAGCGAGAGGCCGAGGCGGAACTGACCGACGCGGAGTTCCCGTTCGTCGCCGTACGCAGCGCCCACGTCCTCGGCGGCGGGCCCGCCGAGTTCACCGGGAGGCTCGCGCACTACGTCAAGCGGATCGGCTCCGGCGCCCCGGTGGACGTCCACGAGGCCCCGCACCCCACGTCCTTCATCCACCACCACGAGATCGCGGACTTCCTGCGCTGGACGGCCGAGGAGAGCTTCACCGGCCCCGTCGACGCGGCCTCCCACGGCGCCCTGACCGTCACCGAACTCTGCGAGCTGATCGGCGAACGACTGGGACGACGGCCCCGCTACCGGACGGTCGGGGCGGGCGGGCCCGCGTCGCCGTTCTCCTTCGACCGGGGCTACGCACTGGACAACTCCCGTGCCACCGCGCTCGGTTTCCGCTTCACCCGGACCACGGACTGGCTGCCGGGGGAGATCGCGGAAGCCGCGCGCCCGGCCTTCCGCGATCATGTCTGACGATCGCCCGGGTGCCTTCCCAAGGGGGTCGCCACCGCCGAGTTGCTCACACTGAAGGTGACGCTGCCCGCCCGGTAACGGTCGTCTGACCACTCGATCGGGCGGCCGGTACGGGTCGCGGACACGTGCCGTTGGCGGAGCAGGGCCCCGCCGCGCCTGATCCCCAGCAATCGGGCGTCCTCGCTCCCGGCCGGCAGCGCGTCGATCAGGTGCTCGCCGTACTGGGCGACGATCCCCGAGTCGCGCGCGAGGCTGTCCATCACGGAGCGGCAGTCCTCGGGCAGCGCCTCGACCGCCGCCGCGACCCAGTCGGCGTACGCGGTGCGCTCCACCATGGTCGGCTCACCGTCCAGCAGGCGCAGCCGCAGCACGGCCAGGATCTCCGTACCCGGCCGCACCGCGAGCCGCCGCGCCTCCTCGGCGCCGGCGGGACGTCGGATCCGCGAGAGGAACCGGCCGGCGGCCTCGTGGCCCACGCCCTCGGCCCACTGCGCGAAGCTGTTCAGCTCGCCGAAACTGTGCTTGCGCTCGTGAGGCAGGACGATCCTGCGCGCGCCCTGCCGGGAGCCGACAAGCCCTTCGGCGGCGAGGGTGGCCACCGCCTGGCGGACCGTGCCGCGCGAGGCCGACCACCGGGCGGCCAGATCGCTCTCCGAGGGCAGCCGCGCACCCACCCGGTACTCGCCGGACAGGATCGCCTGTCGCAGCGCCTCGGCGATCTCCAGATACCTGACCGTGCCCATGCCGTGCGCCCCTCGTCGAACCGACCGACCGTCTTCCCGTTACTCATGATCATCGAACCGCCCCTGTCACGGCTTCTTTCGGTCAATCTCCGCTCTTCCGCAAGCCGTGCTCCACGGTCCAGCCGCCGTTCACCGTCCGTACAGCGGACCCGGGCGAACTGGAGCCAACTTGTTCAGACAAGTGGTCTGACAAGTGGTCGGACAAGAAACCCCCTTCGTCTCCGGGAGAGACCGTGCTCAGTTCCTCCGCCCGTCGTGGTGCGGCCGTACTGCTCGGCGTCGCCGTCCTCACCACGCTCAGCGCGTGTGGTGCCGCCCCCGACCAGCAGAACGCCGGTTCGACCGGTGACGCCAAGAAGGGCGTACAGCCGGGCGCCGCGGCCTCCCTGGCCGACTTCGGCGACCTGAAGGGCCTCGTCGCCGCGGCCGAGAAGGAGGGCCGGCTCAACGTGATCGCGCTGCCCGCCGACTGGGCGAACTACGGCGAGATCCTCAAGGCCTTCCAGGCGAAGTACCCCAAGATCCAGATCAACAGCGAGAACCCGGACGCCGCCAGCGCCGACGAGATCGCCGCCGTCAAGTCCCGCAAGGGCCAGAAGCGCGCCCCCGACGTCCTCGACCTCGGCATCGCCTTCGCGCGCAGCGGAGCCGGCGAGAACCTCTTCGCCCCGTACAAGGTCACCGCCTGGGACAAGATCCCCGCCGGTCAGAAGGACGCCGACGGCCGCTGGTACAACGACTACGGCGGCTACATCTCCATCGGCTGCGACGCCGCCCGCGTCCCGAACTGCCCGAAGACCTTCGCGGACCTCCTGAAGCCCGAGTACAAGGGCAAGGTCGCCCTCAACGGCAACCCGACCAAGTCCGGTTCCGCCTTCGGTGGCGTCTACGCGGCGGCCCTCGCCAACAAGGGCTCCTTCGGGGACATCCAGCCCGGCATCGACTTCTTCGGGCAGCTGAAGAAGAACGGCAACTTCATCCCCGTCGAGTCCACCCCGGCCACCGTCGAGAAGGGCGAGACGCCCATCTCCATCGACTGGGACTACCTGAACGCCGGGTACGCCGACCAGTTCAAGGGCAAGGGCGTCGACTGGAAGGTCGCCGTCCCCACCGACGGCGTCTACGCCCAGTACTACTCGCAGGCCATCAACAAGGACGCCCCCAACCCGGCGGCCGCCCGCCTGTGGATGGAGTTCCTCTACAGCGCCGAGGGCCAGAACCTCTGGCTCAAGGGTTACGCCCGCCCGGTCCTGCTCCCCGTCATGACGCAGGACGGCAGCGCCGACAAGGCCGCCGTCGAGAAGCTGCCCAAGGTCCAGGGCACCCCGTCCTTCCCGGCCTCCGCCGAGCTCGACAAGGCCAAGGCCACCCTCGCCGAGAAGTGGGACAAGGCCCTCTCCTGATGTCAGCCTCCTCCACCACCCCCCACCAGGGGACCGCCGGCGGCGCCCGCCGCCGGCGGCGCGGCCCGCGCACCTGGCTCGCCACCCTGCCCCTCCTCGTCTTCACCGGGCTGTGCTTCGGCATCCCGCTCGGCGCCATCGCCTTCGGAGCCGTCACCACCACCGACCCGGCCCGCGGCACCACCGCCCTGACCGGCGAGCACCTCGCGCGCTCGCTCCAGGGCCCCTACCTCGACTCCCTCGTCGGCAGCGTCCGGCTCTCCGCCCTGACCGCGCTGCTCGGCGGCGTGCTCGGCGTGCTGATCGCCCAGGCCGTGGTCACCTCACGGTCGACGGCCCTGCGCAGCGCCACCCTCACCGCGTCGGGCGTGCTGGCCAACTTCGGCGGCGTCCCGCTGGCGTTCGCGTTCATCGCCACCGCCGGCATCTCCGGAGTCGTCACCCGACTCGCCGATCTCGGCGGCCTCGGCTGGAACCTGTACTCCTTCACCGGCCTCTCCGTCGTGTACCTGTACTTCCTCACCCCGCTGATGGTCCTGGTGATCGCGCCCGCGCTCGACGGACTGCGCCCGCAGTGGCGCGAGGCCGCGGAGAACAGCGGGGCCACCGGCCGCCAGTTCTGGCGCCACGTCGGGCTGCCGGTCCTCGCGCCCTCGCTGCTCGGCGGGTTCGTGCTGCTCTTCGGCACCGCCTTCGCCGCGCACGCCACGGCCGCCGCACTCGTCGGAGGCTCCGTGCCCCTGGTCACGCTGAAGATCGCGGACGCGCTGGCCGGGAACGTCCTCACCGGCCAGGAGAACGTGGCACTCGCCCTCGGCCTCGACATGATCCTGATCGCCGGCCTGGTCATGGCGGTCTACCTGCCCCTCCAGCGACGGAGCGCCCGATGGCTGCGATGACCCCGACGCCCACCCGGAACACCGTCGAGGCCCTGGAGGCCGCCGCCGCGGGGGAACCGGCAGCCACGCCGGCCCGGACCCCGCGCAGGTCCCGACCACGCCCCCGGGTCTGGCGCGGCGCCGTACTCCTCCTGGCGGGCGCCTACTTCCTCGTACCGCTCGTCGCCTCCTTCGTGTTCACCGTGCACGTGCCGGGCCAAGGCGTCACCTTCACCGCCTACACCGAACTCCTCGCCGCCGACGGCTTCACCGAGAGCCTGCTGCTCTCCCTGGGTCTCGCCGCCGCCACCATCGCGCTGTCGCTGCTCCTCGCGGTGCCCGCGCTGGTCGGCGTACGCATCGGCTCGCCCAGGCTGCGCCCGGTCGTCGAGGTCATGTGCATGCTGCCCCTGGTGGTGCCGCCCATCGCGCTGGTCACCGGCATCACCACCGTGCTGCGGTGGGGACCCGAGCACCTCTCGCGGACCCCGCTCTACCAGACCTTCCTCGCGGTCCAGGACGAGAGGTTCCCCGTCGTCCTGGTCCTCGCCTACACCGTGCTGGCGCTGCCGTTCGTCTACCGCTCCCTCGACGCCGGCCTGCGCGCCGTGGACGTGCCCACCCTGGTCGAGGCGGCCCGCAGCTGCGGCGCGAGCTGGCCGTACGTCGTCCTGCGCGTCCTGCTGCCCAACCTGCGGGCCTCGCTCGCCGGAGCCGCCTTCCTCACCCTGGCCCTGGTCCTCGGCGAGTTCACCATCGCCTCGCTCCTCGGATTCCGGCCCTTCGCGGTGTGGATCGTCTCCATCTCCGGCGCCCAGGCCCGGATGTCGGTGGCCGTCTCCATCCTGAGCCTCCTGATCACCTGGCTGCTGCTGCTCGTCCTCTCGCGGGCCGGGACCACCCCGACCGCCGCGACCGGCGTCGCCCCCACCTCCCGCAAGGAGTCCTGACCCCCATGTCCACCACCCTTCCCGCGACCCGGAAGCCGGCGGATCCCGACACCCCCTCGGGGGCGCGCGTCGAATTCCGCGGCCTGCGGCGGACGTTCGGCTCCACCGTGGCCCTGGACGGTCTCGACCTGACCATCGAACCGGGCGAACTCGTGGCACTGCTCGGACCGTCGGGCTGCGGAAAGACCACCGCGCTGCGCGTCGTCGCCGGCTTCGAACAGCCCGACGCCGGTGAGGTCCTCGTCGACGGACAGGACATCACCCGCGTCCCGGCCAACCGCCGCGACGCCGGGATGGTCTTCCAGTCGTACAGCCTCTTCCCGAACCTCAACGCCCGCGACAACGTGGCCTTCGGCCTGCGCGTGCGCAAGGTGGACGCGGCACGGCGCCGCGAGCGCGCCGCCGAACTCCTCGACCTCGTCGGCCTGCCCGACCACGGAGACCGCTACCCACACCAGATGTCCGGCGGCCAGCAGCAACGCGTCGCACTGGCCCGCGCCCTCGCCCTGCGCCCGCGCGTCCTCCTCCTCGACGAGCCGCTCTCCGCACTCGACGCCAAGGTGCGCTCGAACCTGCGCGACGAGATCCGTCGACTCCAACTCTCCCTCGGCATCACCACCGTGTTCGTCACGCACGACCAGGAAGAGGCCCTGTCGATGGCCGACCGCGTCGCCGTGCTGAACGCCGGGCGGCTGGAGCAGTGCGCGGCCCCCGCCGAGCTGTACGAGCGGCCGGCGACCCCCTTCGTCGCCGAGTTCGTCGGCACCATGAACCGGCTCCCGGGCCGGCTCACCGACTCCGGGCTGGTGGACGTGGCGGGCGCACGGCTGCCCGTGGACGGCCCCGTCCCGACCGGCAGGGACGTGGAGGTGCTGGTCCGCCCGGAGAACGTCACCGCGACCGCCGACGCCGCCGGCACGGCCACCGTGGTCTCCGCCGCCTTCTTCGGATCCGTCACCCGGCTCCACCTCGAACTGCCCGGCGGGGCGAGCGTCAAGGCCGACCTGCCGTCGCGGGACGCCGGGGACCTGCCGCCCGGCGCGCGGGCGACCGTGGGCCTGGCCGAACGGCCCGTACTCGTCGTGGCGAGGGCCTCGTGAGCGGGCTCGCGGCGGTCCTGTTCGACATGGACGGCACCCTCGTCGACACCGAGGTGCTGTGGTGGCGGACCACCGAGGAGACCGCCGCCGCGCTGGGCCACGCCCTGACCGACGCGGACGCGCCCGAGGTCGTCGGCCGGGCGGTGGAGGACACCGCCGCCCACCTCGTACGGGTCACGGGCGGGGGAGACCCCGTACGGGTGGGCGCCGCGCTCACCGAGGACTTCCTGCGGCGGGTGCGGGCCGGCGCGCCGATGCGCCCCGGAGCCCAGCGGTTGCTGACCGCGCTCACCACCGAAGGAGTGCCCTTCGCCCTGGTCAGTGCCTCGCCGCGGGTGGTGGTCGACTCGGTGCTCGACGGCCCGCTCGCCCACGTCCCCTTCGCCCTCACGCTCTCCGCCGACGACACCGCGCGGACGAAGCCCCACCCGGACCCCTACCGGGCCGCCGCCCAACGGCTGGGCCTCGAACCGGCGGCGTGCGTGGCGGTGGAGGACTCCCCGGACGGCGCGGCCTCGGCGGAGGCGGCCGGCTGCGGGGTCCTGGTGGTGCCGTCCCTGCTGCCGGTGCCCGGCTCGGCGGCGCGCCGCTTCGCCCGGACGCTGGAGGAGGTCACCCCGGACGTCCTGCGCGCGTGCCTGGCCTCGCGCCTCCCGTCCTGACCACGTACCTCAGGGCCGGGCCGGACGCCACACGGCGCGGAGGGTCCTCACGCGGCCGGCTCCGATGCAGGCCGCGGTCGCGAGCCCTCGGTGGCCGGCGGCCGGGCCCGCAGCACCCCGGCAGCGCCCGCCGCGACGAGGCAGAGCGCGACGGGCAGCAGCAGCGCCAGGTTGAGCGGCACCAGGTGGGTGAGCGGGCCGATCACGGCCGGCCCGGCCAGCATGCCGAGGTAACCCAGGCCGGCGACCCGGGACACGTTGGTGCCGGAGCCGCCCCGGTCCTCGTGTCCGGCGGCGCTGAAGAACTGCGGGACGCAGCCGGACAGTCCGAGACCGAAGGCCGTCCAGCCGGCCAGCGCCATCGGGACGGAGTCGCCGAGCGCGGCGGCCGTCAGCCCCAGGGCCGCCAACACGGCCCCGTACCGCACCACGAACACCGGACCGGTGCGTGCCACCACTCGATCGGTGACCAGGCGTCCGGCGGTCATCGCGGTGGAGTAGGCGCCGTAGGCCAGGGCGGCTGTCGCCGCGGGGGCGTCGAGGACGTCCCGCAGGTGCAGCGCGCTCCAGTCGTTGGCGACGCCCTCGCAGAGCATCAACGCGAAGGCGAGTGCGGCCAGGGCCCAGATCCGCGCGGGCGTACGCCGTTTCACCCCCGGCGCGGCCTCGGCACGGTCCTTCGCCTGCTCGGCGGGAGACGGCAGCAGGGCCGCCGAGGCCGGCACGGTGAGGACGAGGCCGAGCACGGCCACCGTCGTCAGCGTCAGGGTCGTGCTCCAGCCGAGCCCGAGCGTCAGCGCCCCGGTGAGCGCGGCGAGCACCCCGCCCAGCGAGAACACCGCGTGGAAGGCGGACATGACCGGCCGCCCGTAGGCCCGTTCCACCTGTACGGCATGGGTGTTCATGGCGACGTCGAGACAGCCGTTGCCGAAGCCCAGCACGAACAGGGCCACGCCCAGGGTCAGGACGTCACCGGCCACCGCGGGCAACACCAGGGCCGCACTGCACAAGGCCGCCCCGACCGGAACCGTGCGGCGGCTGCCGATCCGGTCCGTGAGCGGCCCGGCGATCTGCATGCCCAGGAACGCCCCGGCGCCCAACAGCAGGAGCAGCGAGCCGAGGACGGCGTGGCTGATGCCGGTGCGGTGTTCCACGGCGGGAATGTGCACGATCCACATGCCCATGAGGAATCCGTTGAGCGCGAAGAAGGCGAAGGTGGCGAGGCGCGCGGCCCGCAGGGATCTGCTCATGGAAAACACCATAGGGAACAGAATCGATGTTCACCAGCTTGAGTTTCGAACATGGGGAATGTTCAATGGGGGGTATGGCGAGCACAGCGAGTACAGATCGACTGAGACGGATCACCGAGGCCGTACGCGACCGCGAGCAACTGAGCGTGGCGGAACTCGCCGAACTCACCGGCGCCTCGGAGATGACCATCCGCCGCGACCTGGAGGCACTGGCCGACCAGGGAGTGCTGGAACGCTTCCGGGGAGGCGCCCGCAGCCTGCTGCTGCGCGGCGAGGAGCCCCCGTTCGCCCTGCGCGCCCGGGAGGGCGAGGACGTCAAACGGAGGATCGCCGCCGAAGTGGCATCCCTGATCGCGGACGGGGAATCGGTGGTCGTCGACAGCGGCACCACCTGCCTGGAAGTCGCCCGCGCACTGAAGGAGCGGCGGATCACCGTCATGCCACTGTCCCTGCACGCGGCCAACGCGCTGACCGGGGCACCGCACCTGACGCTTCTGCTGCCCGGTGGACTGCCGCGCCCGGGAGAGCTGGCCCTGACCGGGCCCCTCACCGAGACCTCGCTGGCCGCGCTGCGCTTCGACACCGCCGTCATCGGCTGCTGCGGTCTGGTCCCGACGGACGGCCTGACCGCCTATGACTTGGCCGACGCCGCGGTCAAACGCGCCGCCATCGCCTCGTCGCGCCGGGTCATCGCGGTCGCGGAGGCGGCGAAGCTGACGCGCACGGCGCTCGCCTTCGTCGCCCCCGCCGCGACCCTGCACGCCGTCGTCACCGACACCTCCGCCCCGGAGGCCGCCATCGAGGCGCTGACCCGGGAGGGCGTCACGGTAAGGGCGGTGTGACGGGCCGAGTGGCGTGCGGGACCCGGCTCGGATCTGTCCCCGTCGTCACGCGCGGGCCCGCCGCCGTCACGCGCAGAGGGTCAGGATCTCCACGACGCCCTCCGCGTACGCGGCCGTCACCGAGTCCGGGCCCCCGGCCGCCTCCCGACGCAGCTCGGGCAGGGACCGGCGAACGAAGGCCGCGCACTGCCCGTACAGCCCGGCCTCGTGCGAGGAGCCGTCGTCCTCCGTGCCCAGCAGGGCCAGCAGCGTGCGCAACAGCGCCTCGCGGGTCGCCTGGCGGGGCGGCCCCGCCGACCAGATGGCCATCAGCACCCCGCAGGCCGCCGGAGCCGGCGCCTGGAGCCTCGACCACGTGAAGACATGCCCGGCCAAGGCGTGGAACGCGGCCGGGTGTCCCTCGGCGGCGTCCCAGAGCGTGGGTACGAGATGCCCTGCGGAATGCCCGCATCCGCATTCGATGGCCTCCCAGTCGTGCCGTTCGATCTCCGCCTCCACGGCATCCGGCACGAGGGGGCTGCGCCGGGGATTGTCCGTCCGTTTCATGGGGCCAGTATGGGAGCCGCGGACCACCCCCGACCAGGGCCCATCCGGCTGGCGCTACGAACGTTGACCGACCGTGTCCCGGCGGCCTCCGCGACGGTCGATCCGCCCCACGGAACGGGGTCGACAGGATACTTTCGGTCACGCGACCGATGGGTTTCGGCCGGCGTCGAGTGACGACGGCCGGCGACGACCGATGGCGACAGGGCGGCGGACGCGTGTCCGGAACCGGATCCCGTGACCGCTCGTCCCAGACCGCGTGTGGAACGCAACGAAGAGACGAAGAGTACTGGCCGTCCTGCTCGCCCTGCTCGCGACGCAACTCGGCAGCCTTGTCGACCCCGCCTACGCCTGCGGCTGCGGGGCGATGGTCCCCGACGGCTTCTCCCGGATCGGGGTGGCCCGCGAGACCTCGGTCGTGCGGTGGGACGGCCACACGGAACAGATCGTGATGCGGTTCACGGTCGGCGGTGACGCCAAACGCGCCGCATGGATCATGCCCGTGCCCTCGCGGGCCGGCGTCGAACTCGGCGACCCGGACCTGATCCCCGAACTCGGTCGGCTGACCCGCCCCGAGCACAAGACCCGCACCTACTTCTGGCCCCGCGACCGCGACTGGCCCTTCTCCTCCGGCCGCCTCGACGGAGCCGGCGCCGCACGGCCCGGCGCCGGCGCCCCGTCCGTCGGTGTCGTCGGCCGCGAACGGCTCGGCGACTTCGACGTCGCCCGACTGACCGCCACCGACCCGGACGCCCTGGGCGACTGGCTGGAGAGCAACGACTTCACACTGCCCGACCGGCTCGCCTCGGAGCTGAAGCCGTACGTCGACCGGAAGTGGGAGTACGTCGCCGTCCGCCTCGCCCCCCGCGAACAGGGCGCGACGCTGGGCGGCGAACTCGACCCGCTGCGCATCAGCTTCGCCAGTGACCGACTCGTCTACCCGATGCGACTGTCCCGACTCGCCAAGTCCGCCCAGGCGCTGGGCCTGTACGTACTCGCCGACCACCGGATGGAACCCGCGTCCCCGATCGGCGGGGCCGCCCCGGAGGTGACCTTCGCCGGGACGGTCACCCCGGAGGGTTCCCTGGCCGAGTTCACCGGCGGCGCCGCGCCGGTGTTCCTGACCGCGATCGACCAACGGTTCCCCGACCCCAGCCGCATCGACGGGGACCACGAACTGCGCGCCACCGCGAAGGACACCCCGTTCCGGCAGGTCGTGTACCGGGACGAACTCCTCACGGCGGGCGGCGTGCCCGTCTGGCTGCCGACGGTGGCGGGAGCCCTGCTGGTCCTCGCGAGTACGGCGGTGACCCTGCTGTCCGTACGCCGTTCCCGACGCCGCCGCCACCCGTCGGCCGCGACGGCGCCGCCGACGGGCTGACCGGGGCGGGGTGCGCCCGGTCGGGGTGCGTTCCCCGGCAGACGCCCACCGCCCGGCAGGTTCTACGGGCGCAGCCCGGCGATCAGGGAGGCGGTGCGGATGAAGTCCACGGGCCCGGTGTTCCGGTCCGCGCTCATCGGGCTGACGGCGATCCTGCCCGCGCCGACGGCCTCCACGTCGCCGCCCCGGGCGGCGGGTCTCGGGTCCACCTGCACGCCCATCCTCCAGGTGCCGTCGCCGGCGTCGGGCGCTGGAGTCCGGTGTGCCGGCCATCGCCCTGAGCACGGGCGGTGTGACGACGCCCGATCCGGTGACCACGGTCAACGCGAGCGGGCCGACAGTGGACTTCGCGGTCGAGTTGATCAACCGGCTGCGCGTCCGGGCGCCCCGGTCCGGTCCACTCCTGCCCCCGGGGATCGGGCTGAACGTCAACCATCCGGTCGTCGGCGCCGACGGCAAGGGCACCGCGGCCGGGGTGGCCTCGACCGTCCAGGACCCGCAGACCCTGCTGAGGCCCGACCTCAACGGCGCGGGGCGTACACCCCCTGTCCGGGGCACGCCGGCGAGCGCCGCAGGCCGCTCGACGGCCCGTGTTCACACCGCTCGGCAGTACAGGCCCCCCTTCCTGCCGCACGCCGCCGCGGGCGAGCGCAGAGAGTCCGTCGAGGGTCTCGGAGGCGACTTCGGTCACGATGGACCCGCCCTCCCCTGCACGGTGCGCGAACCACTCGCCTGCCGCGAGCGCGTGGCGGCGGTCCCGGCCGGTCGCGTCGAGTGCCGCCGGGAGGCGGGGCGAGACGGCGAAACCCACCCGCCGCTGCCCGTCTCCTCGGCCACGACGCGCGGTTGCCCGTCCTCGACTAGCTTCTCGTGGCCGGCCGGCCGGCTCCGGTCGGGAGGCATCCCCGCTCGACGAGCGCCTCCTCGGCCTCGAAGTCGCCGCACCGAAGGGAGTCGAGGGCGCCGATCCCGGAACCGGTCACCCGTTTCGCCGAGATGTCGCCCGCTGCCATGAAGAAGCTGCCACGAAGGAGCTGCCACGAAGAGCCCGACGGTGCCGCTCACGAGCGCATCGCGCCCGAGCGCGTTCGAGGTCCGGGAAGCGCCGGGGCAGTGTGGCCCGGCCCTCGGCCCGGCGCCGCTACGGGAGGAGACCGGTGCCGGACCAGTGCGCGCCCGGGGCCGCCCCCCGGCGGCCCCGGCGCGTACCGGCCCGCGTACCGGCCCGCGTACCGGCCCGCGTACCGGCCCGCGTACCGGCCCGCGTACCGGCCCGCGTACCGGCCCGCGTACCGGCCCGCGTACCGGCCCGCGTACCGGCCCGCGTACCGGCCCGCGTACCGGCCCGCGTACCGGCCCGCGTACCGGCCCGCGTACCGGCCCGCGTACCGGCCCGCGTACCGGCCCGCGTACCGGCCCGCGTACCGGCCCGCGTACCGGCCCGCGTACCGGCCCGCGTACGGCTTGCCGGGCAGGCAGGCGCGCTCCGCCCAGGGCGGCCCCGTGCCTCGGCAGCCGTGGCGGGGGAGCGGGTCGAGGTCCGGTTGCGGGGCGCGAGGTGCTCGTCAGCTCCCGGCGCGGAGGTGGTGGGACAGGAACGCGACGCTCTCCGCGACGATGCGCGGGACGTCGGGGGAGCCGAGGAAGATGTGGTCGGCGCCCTCCACCGGCCGCAGGACGACCTCGCCGCCCGCGCTCTCCAGCGCGGCGGCGAGCAACTCGCTCTGGCTGTACGGGACCAGCCTGTCAAGCCGGCCGTGGACGAGCAGGAACGGCGGCGGGTTCGAGGCCACCGCCGCGTACGTCACCGGGCCGGCGGCCTTCGCCAGTTCCGGGCGCTCGGCCACGCCCGCACCCAGAAGGGCCTCGTACGGGTCGGGGAACTCGACACCGGGCGGCATCGGCGGCATCGGGTGCTCGGAGAGGGAGATCAGGTCGGAGACCCCGTACCAGTCGACCACCGCCCGCACGGTGGTGTCCCCGGAGCCCACGCCGTGCGCGCCCTCCAGTGCCGCTCCGTCCGCGCTGTCGGGGCCGACCAGGCCCGCGAGCGCGGCCAGGTGCCCACCCGCCGACTCCCCCCAGACGGCGATCCGGTCGGCGTCGAGGCCGAGGACCCCGGCGTACGCGCGGACGTAGCGGATGGCGGCCTTCACATCGTGCAACTGTGCGGGGAAGGGGGCTTCGAGGCTGTGCCGGTAGTCGATGGAGACGAGGGCGAGTCCGGCCCCCAGGACCGCACCGTGCAGCAGCGCGGCCGGCACGGTCGGCGGCGGGTAGCGCCGGTCGCCGTCCAGCCATCCGCCGCCGTGGATCCAGACCACCACCGGGAAGGGTCCCTCGCCCGCCGGCACCCGAACGTCCAGCAGCCGGGGCCGGTAGCCGGGCGTGGTGGCGTACGTGATCCCGTCGTGGTGGCGTATCCCGTGCTCGTCCGTCACCGGGGGCTCGGGGGCCCGGTAGGAAGGAGGAGGCCAGGTCGTGTCGGCCGGATCGAAGGCGACTGGCGCGGATGCGGCGGGAGGAGATTGCGTCATTGCGGCCCTTCCTGTGCGGCGCGGCCCGGAGGGCCGGCGGGGTCGGTGCGAGGCCAGGCGTGGTGATGCATGTCCGGAACGCTCGCGCCGGTCACCGGTGCGCGCAGCTGGGTTACACGTGTAATCGCGACTCTAGCGACGCGTTTCCGCCGAGCACAAGCCCCACCGTGGTCCTGGTTGTCCAAGGCCCGATTCGCCCGTTCGGACTCTTTCGGCGGCGATCGGGCGCGGCCGAAAAGGACCGGTCCCACCGGATCGACTTGCCGGTGGGATCCCACGAATGACGCGACGCACGTGAACGAGAAGGCCGATCCGGCTGCCCGGTCCTCGACGAGGCCCGTCTTCGTGTCGGTGCACGGGGCGGGCGGCAACTCCTACGGGTGGGCCCCCGTCCTGGCCGACCTCGCCCTGCGCGGGCACCCAGTGCTGTTGGCCGGAAGGGTTCACCGTGTCGCGGCGCCCGGCACGGCACCTCGCCGCGTTGTCGGAGCGCCCGAGTACGTCCAGTACAAGCGGCGGTCCTCCGCCTTGCGATGCACCGCACCGGACACCGCGACCCGGCAAACCCTTCCGGCCACACCACTGGCGGTGGCGGTCGCCCTGCCCGGCCACGGGCCCGGAGCCTACTTCCCGTGCTCCTACCGGACACCGCAGGACCCCGAGGGGCTGCGCACCGAACCCTCGACGACGGCCAAGGTCACATCGGCCCACTTCCCCGACCATGGCCGACGTGGTGCGGCGGGCACACCGGCTCGGCCCGGTGGTGCTGGTCGGTCAGAGCATGGGCGGAGTCACGCTGAACACCGTGGTCGACCGGGTTCCCGAACTGATCTCGCATCTCGTCCGCGTCTCGGCCTTCCGTCCCTCCGCGCGGGCCACCATGCAGCAGCTGATGACCGCCCCCGAGGCCGCCGGCAGCGCCATCTTCCGCCTGCCCGTCGTGCCCACGCCCGCGGAACGGGGGGTCAACCGGGTCAACTGGCGCTCCGGCGACCGCGAGTTCCTGCGGATCGTCCGGGAGGCAGTGGCCGCCGACCGCACGGACGACGAGGTCCGTACCCTGCTCAACATCCTGGAGCCCGACGAGTCGGCGGAGATCGGCGCCGCCGACACCCGGGGCCTGCCCGAGTCGTGGGGCCGGATCCCGCGCACCTACCTGCGGTTCACCGAGGACCGGACCATCCCGCCGGAGCTTCGGGATCTCATGATCGAGGAGGCCGACGAGCTGACCCCGGAGAACCCCTTCCGGTTCCGGTCCCCGGCCGCTCCGCACATCGGTCCCCGCCGATCCGGGGGAACTCGCGGTGGAACTGGAGCTGGAACTGGAGCTGGAGCTGGTGGCGGGGCTCTGCCGCTGAGACCCCGGCCGTCCGCCCCGCAGGCCCGCCAGGCCCCGCAAGACCCGCAGACCCGCAGACCCGTAGGCCCGCCAGGCCCCGCAGGCCCGAAGGCCCCGCAGCCCCGCCGGCCCGAAGTACCGCAGGTTCCCGAGCCGCAGGGCCGGATCTGCGGAGCCGATCCGGGGCGACCGAGCATCGGCCCCCGCCCCGCCG
This sequence comes from Streptomyces sp. NBC_00513, assembly GCF_041431415.1. Lineage (GTDB taxonomy): Bacteria > Actinomycetota > Actinomycetes > Streptomycetales > Streptomycetaceae > Streptomyces. The sequence continues at coordinate 1,036,172 of NZ_CP107845.1, read as the reverse complement.
GACGCTCACAACCCCAGGACGACCTCCACGAACCGTTCCACGCCGCCCGGGGTCATCGTCAGGAACAGGTTGGGCTCGATCAGTTCCAGCTCCATCAGGACGGGGGTGCCGTCCCCGGCCGGTGCCAGGTCCACCCGGGCGTAGGCCATCGGGCCGGCCGTGCGGGAGGCCGTCGCGGCGAGCACAGCGCCGGCCAGGGCGAGTTCGGCCGCCGAGGGCGTGTGTGCGGTCAGGTCGGGGTGTGGGACACGGGTGTTGTCGATGCGGCCGGTGTCCGTGAGCACGGGGCCCTTGCGGACCGCGTGACTGAACTCGCCGCCCAGGAACACCAGTGCCCGTTCCCCGTCGACGATCCGCTCCATGTACGGCTGGACCATCGCCGTCGCCCCGGTCCCGTGCAACATCCGGACGTGAGCCGAGGCCGCCTCCCGCTGGGCCGGCGTGTACCGGGCCGTGTCACGGGAGCCGGCCGACACCGACGGCTTGACGACGATCTCACCGCCCGGCGGCAGCGTCACGGGATCGCCGGGCGCGATGAAGCGGGTCGGGACCGTCGGGATTCCCCGGGCCGCGAGCTCCGCGAGGTACACCTTGTCGCTGTTCCAGCGCACCAGCTCGGCAGGGCTGTGCAGGGCGGTCACCGCGTCCACTCCGTCGACCCAGGTGAGGAACTCGGGCAGCCGCTCCGAGTAGTCCCAGGTCGAGCGGATGACGACGACGTCCGGCGCGGCCCAGTCGTAGCCCTCCTCGGCCCAGTCGACCGCGACCGCGTCGACGCCTCGCTCGCGCAGCGCGGCCACGAGGACGGGCAGTTCCGCGTCCTCGGCGCAGCCGAAGCCGTCGGTAGCCAACACGACCCGTCGAGTCGCCGACCCGCCCACACCCACACGCGCCACGCGGCACCGCTCCCCAGACCTCGACCGCACCGGGAGTGTCCCGGAGCCGCCGCGAATCTACGCCACCGACGTGTCCATCAGGGCCCCGTGACCGCGACGCCGATCTGCCGCGAGGCGTTCAGCGGTCGGCGTGACGCCGCCCCGCCCCCACGGAGCCTCCGGCGACGCCATCGCGACGGCCCTCAGGTGACCGCCACGACCGTGGCGACCGTCGCCGCGGCCATCGCCGCCTGCATGTCGCGGATGGCCTTGCGGACGTGTTCGGCGGCCCACTGCCCGTCGGCTATCTCCCCCAGGCGCGCGGCGGTCTCCTTGCGCGGAGCGTCGGGGAAGACCAGCCGCCCCAGCTTCGCGGAGTGGATCAGCGCGATCAGACCCGCCGTCCGCTCGTCCGGGTCCGCACCGCCCAGGACGACCGCGTCGAGCCGGTCCCGCAGCTCCCGCTCCACCGAACCGTCGGCCTCGGGATGGCGACGGGTCGGGAACACGCCCAGCACCTTGTGGTGAGTCTCCAGGACCACTCCCCGATCGCGCAGGCTCTCCAGGGCGGCTCCGACCGCCTTCGTGTGGTCCTTGGTCAGCCAGTCCGTCACCCGACGCCTGCTCTTGCCGCGCATCCACGTTTCGAGCAGGTGGAGGCGGGTGTCGAGCAGCGGCTGTCCGGTGGGGGTCGCGTCGGTCAGCTCCAGGTGCCTGCCCGTCACCGACACTCGCCCCGCCATGACCAGTTCGAGCAGGATTCCGCCCGCGACCGCCCACCCCGCGGCCTCTCGCTGCTTCGCCGCCCCGGACTCGTCGTCCAGGGAGAGCAGCATGATCTCCTCGGCCAGTGTGATCGTCATGTCCCGTCCCCCCGATGGTCCGTCGTCAGATGGTCAGACGTCCGGCGACCACGGAGAGTTCCCGGCCGTGTGACGACCGAGCCGGCGAGACCCCGCGGCCGGCCCGTACCCGCGGTCAGTGCACTCGCGGTCAGCCCACCCGTGGCCCGGCGGCCGCCGCGGGCCGGATGACGGTGATCCCGCTTCCCGGGGCCGTGCCCATCGCGGCGAGCGCGTCCGGCGCCCCGTCCAGCGTGATCGTCGCCGTCACCAGCAGGTCCGGGCGCAGTGCGCCGGAGCGGACGAGTTCCATCATCGGAGGGTAGGCGTGGGCGGCCATGCCGTGACTGCCGAGGATCTCCAACTCCCAGCCGATCACCCGTTCCATCGGCAGGACCGTCCGTCCGGCCGCCGACGGCAGCAGCCCGACCTGCACGTGCCGTCCGCGCCTGCGCAGCCCGGCGACCGACGCGGCCGCCGTCGCGGGGGACCCCAGGGCGTCGAGCGAGAGGTGGGCCCCGCCGCCGGTCAGTTCACGGACGGCCTCCGCCGTGTCGAGCGAACGGGCGTCCACACCGTGGGCGGCCCCGAACCGCCGCGCCAGGTCCAGAGCTCCCGGAGCGGTGTCCACGGCGACGACCCGGGCGCCGGCCGCCACCGCGATCATCACCGCGGACAGCCCTACCCCGCCGCACCCGTGTACGGCGACCCACTCGCCCGGCGCCACCCTGCCCCGCGCGACCACCGCCCGGAACGCCGTCGCGAACCGGCAGCCCAGCCCGGCGGCGGTGTCGTACGACAGCTCGTCCGGAAGCGGCACCAGGTTCACGTCGGCATGGTCCAGGGCCACGTACTCGGCGAACGACCCCCAGTGCGTGAAACCGGGCTGCGTCTGTCGGGCGCACACCTGGTGGTCGCCGGCCGCGCAGTCGGCGCAGTTGCCGCAGGCGCAGACGAACGGCACCGTGACCCGGTCACCGACCCCGCGGCGGGTGACCCCCGCGCCCACCGCCTCGACGACCCCGGCGAGTTCGTGCCCGGGCACGTGGGGCAGCACGACGTCCGGGTCGTGCCCCATCCAGCCGTGCCAGTCGCTGCGGCACAGGCCGGTGGCCTCCACACGGACCACGACGCCGCCCGCCGCCGGGGTCGGGTCCGGCACCTCGCGTACCTCGGCCGGCTGACCGAACCGCTCGAACACCACCGCGCGCATGGAATCCGCCCTCCGCCCTCGCTCGACTGTCCCGCACGCTACCGGCCGGCCGCACCCGAGGCCCCGTTCCGCGCCCGCCCGGCCGTACCCGCGCGGCGCGGGCAGCCCTTGTCCGGCGCGGACCCCGGTGGGAGGCTGCGGGCGCCGCCGGGAATCCGGCGGGAGCGTCCGAACCACCAGGGGGAACCGTGAACCGCAAGCGTGCCGCAGCCACCGTGGCCGTCCTGCTCGGGTTCGTCGTCACCGCGCTCGGCGTGAGCGCCCAGGCCCACGCCGCCGCCGGGGACAAGAAGGTCGAGGTCATCAAGTAGCTTCGGCGGGCCGACTCGTGGCGGCGGGGCTCAGACCGTCCCGTCGCCGGTCCCTTCCCCACTGCCGGCGCCGGCCGCCTCATCGACCCCGGCCCCCTCCTCGTCCTCGCCCGACCGTGCCAGCGCCAGGATGCCGACCGCGATCAGTGCGATGCCCGCGAGTTGGGGGAGCAGCCACCAGCCGGACCGCAGGTGCTCCTCGTACACCAGGACGCCCAGCGCCACGCTGATGCCGGCGTCGCCCAAGGTCAGCGCGGGCTGCGAGGCGATCAGTGGGCCGCCCTGCATGGCGTGTTCGAGGAGCAGGAGGGCGCAGATGCCGGTGGCGCCGAAGGCGTACGTCTGCCACGCGGTGAGGAACGCGCCGATGCCGCCCTCGGTGAGGATGTGCATCGAGGACTTCATCAGGCCGGCGGTGAGCGCGTAGCAGACGGCGGTGGCCGCTCCGAGGCATCCGGCCCGGGCCCGCCCCGGCGGCCGGCGCAGTCCGGCGGCGGCCAGTCCGGCCACGGCGACGGCGCACGCGAGAAGAACGGGGAGCCAGCGGTCGAGCGCCACGTGGGTGCGGTTCCCGGCCGGTGCGGCGCCGGCGAGGGCCAGCCCCAGCCCGGCGACCACCGCCACCACGGCGATCCAGAGCGGTGAGGGGAGCCGTCGCCGCGTCAGCAGCGTGGCGATGAGCAGCGCGAGCGGAAGTTCCAGCACGAAGAGCGGTTGTACGAGGGCCAGCGGGCCCGTCGCCAGCGCGGCGGCCTGTCCCGCCCCGGCCAGGATCACGGCCAGGATCCCGGCGAGCCACAGGGGTCGTCTCAGCAGGTCGAGGACCAGCCCGGGCCGGAATCCGGAGCTCTGCGGCACGGTGAGCGCGGCCCGGCGTTGGAGCACGGTGGCGAGGGCGTTGCTGAGCGCCGCGAAGAGCGCGAAGAGGACCGGCAGGACGAAGCCCATCCCGCGATCCTCACCGCGATGCCCGACCGTGTTCGGCCGGGACACGGCGCCTTCCCCCGTCCGGCCCCGCGCACGGGCTTTCCGCGCGGTGCGTCAGCCGTTCCCGCGCACGGGCTTTCCGCGCGGTGCGTCAGCCGTTCCCGCGGGCCCTGCGCACGGCCAGGGCGGCCAGTGCCTCAGGGGCTCCCGCCTGGCCGCGGATGCCGGGGAAGGCGTTGACGTCCACGATCAGGGGGGTGCCCTCGCCGGTGTCGATGACGTCCACCCCGTACACGTCGAGGCCGAAGACCTCGCCGACCCGCAGGGTCAGTTCCGCCCACTCCGGACGGGGTTCCTCCGGGGCGTGCTCCGCGGAGCTTTCCCCGTCGGCGAGTTCGGAGCGGCGCAGCGCGGTGAAGACCCGGTTGCCGATCGCCCACAGTTTGTGGTCCCAGCCGTTGTTGGGGGCGAAGCCCTGGACCACGACCGGCTCCTGGCCCCAGCCGCCGGCCAGCTTCCGCAGCCGTGCCGCGTCGTCGACCCGTGCCACCAGGTCGCCCTTGCGGCTTCGCCGGCTCTTGACCACGACCGGCCAGGGCATTCCGGGCAGACCCGGTCCGGTGGAGTGCAGGGCCAGCTGACCCAGCGAGCCGAAGGTCCGCGTGGTGGCGAAGGGCAGCCCGGCGCGTCGGGCCAACTCCGCCATCTCGGTGCGGTCCTGGCAGCGTTCCGTGGCCTCGGCCGAGTTCACCACCCGGGCGCCCTGTCGCTCCAGTTCGCGCGCCAGTTCCAACGCCCTCGGGGTGCGCGCCTTCAACAGGTACACGTCGGCGCGGTCGGTGGCCGCGCACGCCGCCGCCCCGGGGTCCGCCGGGTCCAGTACGCGGACCTCGTGCTCGGCTCCCAGCATCTCCGCCGCCGTCGCCAGCAGCGGGTGCCCCGGGTCCGGTGTGATCAGACCGATTCTCATACGCCTTCTCCCGCTCGCGCCGAGACCTGTGCCCCGATGGTCGCCGTCAGCGGCGCCGGAGCCGCGTACGGTCGCTGCTGCGGCCAGGAGGGTCCGGGTCCGGCGGGGTCCTCCGCCCGGACACCGCCCACCCGCGCCAGGTCGAGTACCGCCCGTGCCACCCGGGCCGCCGCTTCCGGGACCTGACGGAAACTGGGGAAGTCGTTCACGTCGACCACCACCGGCCCCTCGGGACCCAGCAGCACGTCCAGTCCGTACAGATCCAGTCCGTACACCGCGCCGACCTGGGCCGCGATGGCCGCCACCTCGGCCGACAGCGGTACCTGACGTTCGTGTACCGCGCGGTCGGGGTGAAGCGGTGAACAGCGTTCGGTGGCGAACAGTTCCCCGCCGACGCAGTACACCTTGATGTCGGTGCCCGAGTTGGGCACGTACGGCTGGGCGATGAGCATGCCCTCGCCCGCCAGTTCGGGGAGCAGGGCGGCGAGCCGGTCCGGGGTGGACAGCAGGTGCACCGACCGTCCGGAGCTGCCGTCGGCGGGCTTGACGACCAGGGGGTACTCCGAGGTCGGGATCTCCGCCAGCAGTTCGGGCCGCGCCACGGCGTACGTCGGGGGCAACGGAAGTCCCCGCACCCGCCCGATGGCGGCGGCGAGGGCCTTGTCCCGCACGCCCCGGATGGACCGGGCGTCGTTGACCGTCGTCATCCCCGCCGCCGCGGCGGCTTCGAGCAGGGTCAGCCCGGGCCCGCCGGAGACGGTCTTGAGCACCCAGGCGTCATGGGCACCCGCATCCACCAGGTCCGTCATGCGCAGCAGCGAGCCGCCCGGCCGCAGGACGTCCACGTGGTGCCCCCAAGCCGTCAGTTGCCGGATCACCTCGTTCGGCATGCCGTCGTGGCGGTAGTGCTCCTCCACCAGGAAGCAGAGCCTCATGGACCTTCCCCATATTCCCCGGACGTCCGCCGCCGATCCCGTCCGGCGAGTTGTGACGTCACAGGATGCCATGGCCGCAATGTGATGATCGTCCCGCAGGGTGCCATTCTTCGCGCCTTCCTCGGATCGGATTCGGGAACGAACCGTCACGGTGCGCAGGCGCACGGTGCACTGACGGTACGGGAGTCTCCGATGGCGGGAGTCGGGCGAGGCGGGACGGACGGCGTTCCGCCGTGACGGCACGGGGTCGTGGCGCGCGGGGAGTCGTAGCCCGGGGAAACGAATTGTGACCGAGCCCAAGCAGGTTGAAATCTGGGCACAGTGGAATCTATCGCCCACTACGCAGGGTGATAGTGGTCAGGAGCTATCCAAAGTGATCAACGGTTCTCCTATAGTTACGCCTCGTTGCCACAGGAACCCTCTCTTCCATTTTCGCCCCGGTTTGAGGCTTTGATTGATGACGGCGTCGCCTTCCCCCCTTCGCCCCTCCCTGCTCGCCCTGCTCGTCACCGCGGCGGCATCGGGGACGCTCTGCACGGCGGCGGTGGCCGCGGCCCCCACCGCCGTCCGGGTCCCACTCGGCTGGTTCTCCGTCACCGGCGTGCTGCTGTTGTCGGTTTCGGCGTTCTCCGTGACCTGGTACAGCCGCACCGCCCGACTCCTGCGCGCCAGGCTCTCCGGCCTCAACGCCGAAGTCGTCGCCCGTGACGGCCACATCGCCCGGCTGACCGCCGACGCGAACCGCGACGCGGCCGCCCACACCGCCGAACGCGGCCGTGTCACCCAGGCGCACGTCGAGGAGTTGGAACGGCTGACGACCGCGCACTCCACCGAACTCGACGACCTCACCGCCGCACAACTCGTCTCCCGCGAGAAGCTCGGCGCGGACCTGCGGCGCGCCGAGTCCGGACGGGCGGCGGCCATGGCCGCCGCCGCCAACGCGGCCGGCCGCATGCAGGCGCTCGCCACCGGAATGCTGGCCGACCTGCGGGACATGGAGCACCGGCACGCCGACGAGGACGTCCTCGGCGACCTCCTCCACCTCGACCACCGCACCGCGCAGGCCGGCCGCCTCGCCGACTCGATCGCCGTCCTCACCGGAGCCCGCTCCGGGCGCCGTTGGGCGAAGCCGATCGTCATGGAGTCGATCCTGCGCGGCGCCATGGGCCGGATCGCCGGCTACCAGCGCGTCCGCCCGCACTCCACCAGCGACGCGGCCATCGCCGGACACGCCGCCGAGGGCGTCATGCACGCCCTCGCCGAACTCCTCGACAACGCCGCGAGCTTCTCGCCGCCCACCGCCGAGGTCCACGTGTACGTGGAGGAGGTCCCCTCCGGGATCATCATCACCGTCGAGGACAGCGGCCTCGTCATGAGCGAGGTGCAACTGCGCCGCGCCGAACAGGCCGTGACCGCCGAGTCGCTGGACCTGGCCGGGCTCTCCGGAACCCGCCTCGGGCTCGCCGTCGTCGGCCGCCTCGCCCGCAAACACGGACTGACGGTGTCCTTCCGGCCCTCCGCGCGCGGTGGCACCGGCGCCCTGATGATGATCCCCCAGGACCTGATCAGCAGTACCCGGAACGAGACCGCGCCCGCCGCCACACCCGCCGCGACCACCACGACGGCCACCACCGGGCCCGACGCGCACGACCGGCCCCCGGCCGACGCCACCGGACCGACGGACCCCGGGCGCGCGAAGGACCGTACGGATCACGAGACCGGCACCCCGGCCACCGTGCGCACCGCCGCCCCGGAAGACCCCGCGTCCACCGGGCAGGACCCGAGCCCCGGCGTCAACGCACTGCCCCGACGGCGACGCGGCAAGACGCTCGCCGCGGCCCACCCCGAAGGACCCGACGAGGGCCGCCCGGCCCCCGGCAAGGCCGCGCCCACCGGTGCCTCCCGGTCGGCCGCCCGCTTCGGCAGCTTCCGACAGGCCGTGCGCGGCGCGTCGGCCGCGCCGTCGAACGCAGAGAACCCCCCGCACCCGGAAGGCAACACGGAATGACCGGCTCCACCACCGACGAGACGCTCAACTGGCTCCTGGAAGGGCTCCTGGAACGCACTCCCGGCGCCCGACACGCGCTCGTGCTCTCCCGCGACGGCCTCAAGCTGTGCCGCACCCCCGAGCTGTCGGTCGACCAGGCCGACCAGCTCGCCGCGATCTCCGCCGGCATCCAGAGCCTCTCGCACGGCGCGTCCATCGAGTTCGGCGACGGCACCGGCGGAGTCCGGTCCGCCATGACCGAGTTCTACGGCGGCATCCTCTTCATCGTCGAGGCCGGCGAGGGTGCCCATCTCGCGCTCGTCGCCGCCGAGGACGCGGACGCCGGACTCGTCGGCCACAACATGTCCGAGCTGGTGGAGCAGTTGAGCGAGCATCTGATCGCCAGGCCCCGGGGATGAGCCGCGGCAGGCCGGGCCGGGACGACTCCCCGGACCGGCTCTACACCCTCACCGGTGGCCGCAGCCGCTCCGGTTCGGACGCGTTCGACCTGGTGACCCTGATCGTCGCCGAATGCGACCCGGTGCCCGGCATGCAGTCGGAGCACGCGGCCATCCTGCGGATGTGCCCGTACCCGACGGCCGTCGTGGAGATCGCCGCCGAGCTGGGCCTCCCGGTGTCCATCGTGCGGATCCTGCTCGCCGACCTGCTGGGCACCGGGCGGATCAGCGCCCGCCATCCCCGTTCGACGTACCGCCTTCCCGACCTCGACATCCTGGAGCAGGTGCTCGTTGGACTCCGCAATCTCTGACGCGTCCCCCGAACCGCGGCAGCCTCGCCAGACCCTCGACAGCACCGCCGACAACGGCCTGAAGATCGTCATCGTCGGCGGATTCGGCGTCGGCAAGACCACGATGGTCCGCTCGGTCAGCGAGATCCGTCCGCTGAACACCGAGGAGACGATGACCAAGGCCGGTGAGTCCGTCGACGACACCGCCGGCGTCGCCGCCAAGACGGCCACCACCGTCGCCTTCGACTTCGGCCGGATCACCCTCGACGCGCGCAACGTGCTGTACCTCTTCGGCGCCCCCGGCCAGGAACGGTTCTGGTTCCTGTGGGACCGGCTCTTCGCCGGCACCCTCGGCGCCGTCGTCCTCGTCGACACCCGACGGCTCGCGGACTCCTGGTACGCCATCGACCGGCTCGAACACCACGGCACGCCCTTCGTGGTGGCCTGCAACGACTTCGGGGGACCCGTCCACACCCCCGAGGACATCAGGGAGGCCCTCGACCTGCCGGACGAGGTGCCGCTCGTGTTCTGCGACGCCCGCTCCCGCGAGTCCGGCAAGCACGTCCTGATCTCCCTCGTACAACACCTTCAGAAGGCCGTCATGGCCAAGACCCCGGAGCCCGCCCCGTGACCACCCCCGACGCCCGCGAGCCGCAGCCCGTCTACCTCGGCGGGCCCCGGTTCCAGACCGACCCCGTCGAGCTGTACCGCGAGATGCGGCGTGACCACGGCTCCGTCGCACCGGTCGTGCTCGACGGCGACGTGCCGGCCTGGCTGGTCCTCGGCTACCGCGAACTGCACCAGGTCACCAGTGACCCGCAGCTCTTCTCCCGCGACTCCGACCTGTGGAACCAGTGGGACCGCATCCCCGCCGACTGGCCGCTCCTTCCGATGATCGGCCGCAAGCAGCCCTCCATCCTGTACACCGTGGGGGAGCGCCACCGCGAGCGCGCGGCCGTCATCTCCGACGCGCTGGAGTCCGTCGACCCCTTCGAACTCAAGGGTCACGCCGAACGGTTCGCCGATGAGCTGATCGACCAGCTCTGCGGCAAGGGGGCGTGCGACATCGTCGGCGAGTACGCCATGCTGCTGCCCCTGCGCGTCCTCGCCCGCATCTACGGATTCTCCGACGCGCAGGGCCCCGGCCTCGTCACCGCCATGAACGACATGATCAACGGGCGGGAGGGCGCCCTGGAGGGCCAGCGCCACCTCGGCGAGTCCATGTACGCGCTGCTCGCCGCGAAGTCCGCCGCGCCCGGCCCCGACGTGGCCTCCCGGATGCTCGCCAACCAGGCCGGCTTCACCGTGGACGAGATCGCCCAGGACCTGATGGTCATGATGGCCGCCGGCCACCAGCCCACCGCCGACTGGATCGGCAACACCCTGCGCCTGATGCTCACCGACGACCGGTTCGCCGCCTCCCTCGCGGGCGGCCGGCACAGCGTCGGCGAAGCCATGAACGAGGTCCTCTGGGAGGACACCCCCACCCAGAACGTGGCCGGCCGCTGGGCCTCCAGGGACACCCACCTCGGAGGCCGGCGCATCGCGGAGGGCGACATGCTCCTGCTGGGCCTCGCCGCCGCCAACTCCGACCCGCACGTGCGCACCGACGCGGGCGCCCTCACCGGCGGCAACAACGCCTTCTTCTCCTTCGGCCACGGGGAACACCGCTGCCCCTTCCCGGCCCAGGAGGTCGCCGAGGCCATCGCGCGGACCGGCATCGAGGTGCTCCTCGACCGGCTCCCCGACGTGGACCTCGCCGTGCCCGCGAACGATCTCGCCCGGCGTCCGTCGCCCTGGCTGCGCGGACTGTCCGCACTCCCCGTGACCTACACACCGACCCCCGCCCTTGGAGCCCTCCGATGACGTGCCCGATCGACCACGCCGGCCCCGCCGCCATCACGCTCGACCCGTTCGTCACCGACCTCGCCGCCGAGAGCGCCGCGCTGCGCGCCGCCGGCCCGCTCGTACGCGTCGTCCTGCCCGGCGGTGTCGGCGTATACGCGGTCACGCACCACGCCGAGGCCCGAAAACTCCTCACCGACACCAGAGTGGTCAAGGACATCGACGTGTGGGGGGCCTGGCAGCGCGGCGAGATCCCCCCGGACTGGCCGCTGATCGGCCTCGCCAACCCCGGCCGTTCCATGCTCACCGTCGACGGCGACGAGCACCGGCGGCTGCGCACCCTGGTCGCCCAGGCCCTCACGGTCCGCCGGGTGGAGAAGCTCCGCGCCGGCATAGAGGCCCTCACCACCGGCATGCTCGACCGGCTGGCGGAACTGCCCGCGGGAGAGAGCGTCGACCTGAAGGCGGAGTTCGCCTACCCGCTCCCGATGAACGTCATCAGCGAGCTGATGGGCGTCGAGGCCGCCGAACACCCGCGCCTCAAGGCGCTGTTCGAGAAGTTCTTCTCCACCCAGACGCTTCCCGAGGAAGTCCCCCAGATGATGGCGGACCTCGGCGCGCTCTTCTCCCGCATCGTCGAGTCCAAGCGCTCGACCCCCGGCGACGACCTCACCAGCGCCCTGATCGCGGCCTCGGAGGACGGCGACCACCTCAGCACCGAGGAGATCACCAACACCCTCCAGTTGATGGTCGCCGCCGGCCACGAGACCACGATCAGCCTGATCGTCAACGCGGTCGTCGCCCTGGAGACCCACCCCCAGCAGCGCGCCCTCGTCCTCAAGGGCGAGGTGCCGTGGGAGAACGTCATCGAGGAGACCCTGCGCTGGTCCACCCCCACCTCACACGTCCTGATCCGCTTCGCGAGCGAGGACGTCGAGGTCGGCGACCGGATCTTGCCGCAGGGCGAGGGCCTGATCGTCTCCTTCGGCGCCCTCGGCCGTGACGAGGCCCAACACGGCGCGACAGCAGGCGAGTTCGACATCACCCGCACCCCCAACCGGCACATCTCCTTCGGACACGGGCCGCACGTCTGCCCCGGCGCGGCGCTCTCCCGGCTGGAGGCCCTGGTGGCCCTCCCGGCCCTGTACGCCCGCTTCCCCGACCTGAGCCTCGCCGTCGCGGCCGAGGAACTCCGGAACAAGCCGATCCTCACCCAGAACGACCTCTTCGACCTCCCGGTCCGCCTGGCCTGACCCACGCGCCCCGCGCCGATGCCCCGCCCCCGACCGCCCGGGGGCGGGGAAACACGCGTGCGCCCACGACGAGTCCGCTGCTAGGTTGACCGCGTGCCGAAGCTGAATCAGATAATCGCCGTGGAAAAGGGCGTCAAGTCCAAGTCGCTCCAGGAACTGACGCAAGCCCACCAGGACGTCCAGAAGCCCGCCTTGATGGCCGGCATCTCGCGGACGTACCAGCCCAAGGACGAAGAGGGCGAGCAACTGCCCCCGGAATCCACCCGGGTCCAGCTCAAGGCCGAGGACGTGCTGCGCGCGACCGCCGGTACCCTTACGCGACTCTTCGACGTGACGGCGACCAAGGACTGGGCGAACCGCACCGCGGCGGCGGACGTCGTCGTCGACGGCCAGGTCCTGCTGCCCCAGGTCCCCGTCCCGTACCTGCTGTTCCTGGAGAAGCAACTCACGGACCTGCACACCTTCGTGCGCAAGCTCCCCGTGCTGGACGCGTCGGAGGCCTGGAACCTGGACCCCTCGACGGACTCCTGGAAGACGGACCCCGTGCGCACCATCCGTACGAAGAAGGTCCCGCGCAACCACGTGAAGGCCGAGGCCACGGAGAAGCACCCGGCGCAGGTCGAGGTGTACTACGAGGACGTGCCGGTCGGCTACTGGACCACCGTGAAGTTCTCCGGAGCCCTGCCCGCGCGGCGCGTGAACGAGCTCCTCGACCGGGTCGAGAAGATCCAGCAGGCGGTCAAGTTCGCCCGCGAGGAGGCCAACAGCGCCGACGTCACCGACCAGCGGGTCGGCGACGCGGTGTTCGGCTACCTCTTCAGGTAGCCTCCACAACGCCCCCCGTGCGAGCGAGGGGGTGCGCTGAAGAGCGCAAGCTGAAACTGAATGTCGAAGCTGAACACGGGGTGTCAGATGGGGGTTCGAATCCCTCTCCCCGCACCACGTGCGGGGGTGGCCCAAGCCGGTAGAGGCGGCCCCATGAATCTCAGATTCTCGCTCCAGTCTCAGTATTCGCCGCCGAACACCGGATCGACCGGGCGCGGGCGATCATCGACGGATGGGGGTTCAAGTCCCCCCGGCGCCTCTGCCGCGGCGCTGTAGTTCAAAGGCAGAACACGTCGATCTCAAAATGATCCGCGGCCCTTAAAAGCCGCCGGTGTGCGCAAATGGGTGGCAAGCAGGAGCCCGGGAGCTGGATATGCTCCCGGGCTCCGTCACGTGTGCCCGGCCCCGACTACGCCTTCGCGGGCACGGGTACCGACACGTAGGCCTTGCCCGACTCGTTCTCGACCAGGATCTCCTTCACGTCCGCCGGGTCGACGGCCGCCGAGCCGTCCAACGCGGCCCCCTTGCCCTCGCCGTGCTCCGCCGAGCCCACGACCCAACCGCCCGCGATGGTCCGCTTGCCGTTGCGGGAGACCACGATCAACCGGCACCGTTCACCCGCCGGGATGTCCGCCACGGCCGCGTGCACCCGCACCCACTGGGGGGCCGGCGTCACCCGTACGGTCATCCGCGCACCCGTGCGCCGATCCGTCGCGGAAGCCACCCGGGTTCCGGGCGGCGGCGGTGACGGCGTCGCCGTCACGGCCGGGGACGGCACCGGGGGCGCCGCCTCCACCTGGCCCGGGCCCGACTGGGTCCCGGCCCAGAACACGGCGGCCAGCGAGGCGGCCGCGGCCAGACCGGCCAGTCCCACACGGCGCCGGGACGCCGAGGCCCGCTCATTGCGCACCTGCCGCAGCGTGCGCTGCAGCAACAGATCACCGCCCTGGGGCGGTCCCTCCAGGAACGCCTCCTCGGGCACCTCGCCGAGCGCGGCTTCCATCTCGCGCAACGCGGTCACCTCCTCCCGGCACTGCACGCAGTCGCCGATGTGCTCCTCGACGCGTCGCACGTCCTGTTCGTCCAGGACTCCGAGAACATAGGGGCCGAGCAGTTCCTCCTCGTGCCGCTGCCGGTTCATGCCACCACCTCCCGCAATCCGCCGGGCTGCTGGGGCGGCCTGCCCGATCGTCTGTCCCTGTTGCCGTCCCTGGTGCCGTCCATGAAGGCTTCGCGCAACGCCTTGAGGGCGTAGTGCGCGCGTGATTTGACCGTTCCCGCCGGAATCCCGAGGCGATCGGCCGCCTCGGCGACGCTGAGCTGTCGGTAGTACAACTCCGTCAGCACGTCCCGGTGTTCCGGGGTCAGCTGGTCGAGAGCTCCCAATACGGTCATGGCGTTCACGACCGAGTCGGCGTGATCCGCCTCCACCGGGGGAGCGGCCGCCGAGCCGGAGACCTCCGGAGGCCGCGCCGCCTTGGCCCGGAACCGGTCGGTGACGATGTTGCGCGCCACCGTGAGCAGCCAGCCGCGCACCGAGCCCTTCCCGTTGACCAGGACCTCGGAGTGCCGCCAGGCCCGTATCAGGGTCTCCTGGACCACGTCCTCGGCGGCCGCCCGGTCCCCGGTCAGCCGGGTGGCGTACGCGAGCAGGGCGTGGCCGTGCTCCTCGTACACCGACTTGATCAGTGCCTCATCGGTCGAGCCCCGCCGAGTGCGGGGCCACAGTGGTCCGGCCATCTCACCCTCTCCGTCTTTCGTGCTTCGCGTGGTGCGGTCGGAACACGCCGCCGGGGGCGGTCGGGTTCATGTGACCTGCGTCACCAAGGCCGCCCCGCGGGTCACATCCGGCACGTACGCCCCGTGTTCAGGCAGTCGACGACCGCCCGCATCCGGCCCTCGGTCATCACGTTCACGAACATCGCGTGGTCCGTCCTCGGACTGTGCCGTTGTTCCGGGAAGGAGTCCAACGCGATCGGCGCACCGGCCGGCACCTCGTAGGCCAGCGAGACGCGCAACTGCGGCACCGCGAAGGCACCCTGCGGGCAGACCCCGTTGGCGGCCGGGAACACCAGATGCGAACGGTGCCCGGGGCTCTCGGTGTCCAGGCCGTTCCAGCAGCTGGGGAAGACCAGCGTCCGGGTCAGCCGCTCGCCCGCCGGGCAGCGCGGATAGCGGGTCGTGGACCGGTCGGGCGAACCGGAGCAGCCCCACCGGGCCCGGACGTCGGCGTCGTCGGCGGCCGTGTACGCGACGGCGTCGCCGGTCACGCCGCGCAGGAACCGGGGCATCGGTACGACCTCGCTCACCGGGTTGCCGCGGAACTCCACGCCCACCGTCGTCTCCGGCAGGATCTCACCGCTGTTCCCGTGCCCCGCGGAGCTCTCGTGGCCGTCCGTGCCCGCACGGTCCGTGCGGCGCAGCACGGGCCAGTAGTACGTCGACCGGTCACCGCCCGTACAACTCGTCGGGGCCGCGGCCAGCGAGGCATCGGTGGACATGGCGTCCGTGGACAGGTTTCCCACGTACGCGTGCGTGTGGTGCGCGCCCGCGCGCAAGCCGGGCGAGACGACCAGGTTGTCCTCGTTGTAGTGGCGTTCCCGGTTGCGCCCGCAGTCGACCACCACCGATCCGGTGGAGGCCCCGGGGCCCGCGGCCGGCGGCGCCGGCGTGGGCGCCACGTCGCGCATGTCGACGAAGTCCTCCGCGGCGACGCCCGTGCCCCGCGGCCCGGCGGCCCGTGAGGCCCCGAGCGCGGCAGCGGTCAGGCCGCCGCCCAACACCAGGCAGACCAGCAGCACGAGCAGGCGGTTTTCGTTCCCCATGGCGGTCACCGTTGCCGCTGTCCACCACCCCCGTCAACCTGGCATCCGTACCGTGGTCTCCCCGGGTGTCCTCCGGGCCCGGCCGGATCGAGCCCAGGGTCCTTGCCGGGCCGGACCGGGACCGCGCAGAGTACCCCTCATGACTCCCACGGAACTCCTCCGGGCCCTCGCCCGCACCCGAGCCTCCCTCGACGGCGAGGAGGTCACCTTCTGGTGGACCGGCGACGTCCACGCGTGGGCGCCCGGGGAGCCGTACCGGCGACTCTTCGGCTTCGAGGGCGTCAACGTCGCCCGCCTCGTGGTGGAGGAGGAGGGCTACCGACTCCTGACCCGCGAGGCCGCCTTCTACCTCGACCCGCAGAGCCGCGAGATCCTGGACACCTGGCAGGGCAAACCGGTCGTCCACGTGTGGAACGATCCGGCCAATCAGAAGTGGCGCCCCTTCCCGGTCCCCATGACCGAGCTCGGCGACCAGGTCTGCTTCAGTCTGGAGATCCCGCTGGCCTACCCCTCGCCGCTGCCCGTCGACCAGTACCCCACCCAGTCGGCCGACGACACCTACCGGGCGCTGGAACTGTTCCAGTTCTTCGCCCCCGCGTCCGTCCTCACCACCGACGCGCCCGGTGTCCCCGCCACCATGTCGTGGACCCGCATGTCCCCGTGGCTGCCCTGGATGGAACAGGGGCAGCGCCCCGGCGGCCTCACCTTCCACTGCCGCGGACGCAAGCTCTCCTCCTACGCCGAGGTCCCCGAACGCACCCGCGCCCACATCGCCGCCCACCACCCGGAGTACGCCCACGCCCCGGAGAAGTGGACCGAGCCGAACGAGACGAGCTGGACCTACTTCCGCCGGCTCAACCCGCCCGCGTAGCCCGTCTCCCCGGGGTCCCGGGCAGGGCCCTCGGCCCCCCGCAGGGGCCCGACAAGGGTTTTCCCCGTATCGCGTTCATCCCCGCGTTGCCTACTGTCTGCCCACCGGCGATCTTCCCCACCTCGAACAGCCCCCGCACCCACCCCACATGGTGCGAAGCCGTCCGCAGGCCGGGCCGATCGTCGGCGCACCGCCGTCGCCCTGCCCCGCCGTCGCGGCCGGGCGACGCGGCGCTGCGGTGTCCGGGACGGGTCTGACCAGCCCGTCCCCGATCCGCGGCCGCCGGTTCACCTCCCACACAGTTCAGACCGGCCGCTCCGGCCTGCCCGGAAACGGCCCGCGAAAGGGAACACCGTGCACGCAACCAGACGTCGGCTCATATCCGTGGTGGCCATGTCCGTCACCCTCCTGGCGGGTTCCGCCACCGCCTCGGTGGCCCTGACCGGCACCTCGGACCCCGCCGCCACCCTCCCGGCCGCCGCGGCCCCCGCCGGGGCCCCCGGCGCGGCGCCGGTCGAGAACCTCATCGTCGGATACAAGTCGACTGCCAGCGAGGCCAGTTCGAACTCCGCCGCCGCCGACGACGCCGCCGCCAAGGGGAAGAAGGCCGGCAAGAAGGCGACCTTCGACCGTCGCCTCGGCACCGGCGCCGCCCTCGTCAACCTCGGAGGCGCCACCGCGCCCACCGCGGCCGCCGACGTGATCGCCCAGTTCCGCGCCGACCCCGACGTCGCCTACGTCGAGCCGGACTCCCGCGCCTACGCGCTGGCCACCCCGAACGACACCGAGTACGCCAAGCAGTGGGACCTCTTCGAGCCCACCGCCGGCATGAACGTGCCCGCCGCCTGGGACAGGACCACCGGCTCCGGCGTCACCGTCGCCGTGATCGACACCGGCTACGTGGCCCACTCCGACGTCGCCTCCAACATCGTCGCCGGCTACGACTTCATCACCAGCTCCTCCGCCGCCCGCGACGGCAACGGCCGCGACAACAACCCCGCCGACCAGGGTGACTGGAGCGGGGCCGGCGAGTGCGGCACCGGTTCCAAGGCCAGTGACTCCTCCTGGCACGGCACCCACGTCGCGGGCACCATCGCCGCGGCCACCAACAACTCCAAGGGCGTCGCGGGCATCGCCTACAACGCCAAGATCCAGCCCGTCCGCGTGCTCGGCAAGTGCGGCGGCGCCACGTCGGACATCGTCGACGCCATCACCTGGGCATCGGGCGGCTCCGTCCCCGGCGTCCCGGCGAACGCCACCCCCGCCAAGGTCATCAACATGAGCCTCGGCGGCTCGGGCACCTGCGGCACCAGCTACCAGAACGCCATCAACGCGGCCGTCTCCCGCGGCACCACCGTCGTGGTCGCCGCCGGCAACAGCAACGCGGACGCGGCCGGCTTCACGCCCGCCAGCTGCAACAACGTGATCAACGTGGCCGCCAGCAACCGCACCGGCGACCGCTCGTTCTACTCCAATTTCGGCACGATCATCGACATCGCCGCCCCGGGCGGTGAGACCCGCCGCGCCACCGACACGCCCGGCACCGTCACCACGCCCGAGAATGGCATCCTCTCCACGCTCAACGGTGGCACCACCACCCCGGGCGCCGAGATCTACAAGCCGTACCAGGGCACCAGCATGGCCGCCCCGCACGTCGCGGGTCTCGCCGCGCTGCTGGCCGCCGCCAAGCCCTCGCTGACCCCGGCGCAGATCGAGGCGGCCATCAAGACCAACGCCCGCCCGCTCGCCGGCACCTGCACCGGTGGCTGCGGCGCCGGTCTCGCCGACGCGGCCGCGACCGTGAACGCCGTCACCTCCACGCCCACCACCCCGACCTTCGAGAACACCACCGACGTCGCGATCCCGGACAACGGCGGCGCCGTCTCGTCCTCGATCGCCGTCACCGGCCGCACCGGCAACGCCCCGGCCGCGCTCAAGGTCTCGGTCGACATCAAGCACACCTACCGCGGTGACCTCGTCATCGACCTGGTCGCCCCGAACGGCACCGTCAAGCGGCTGAAGAGCTCCTCGAGCGACAGCACCGCCAACCTGGTCACCACCTACACCGTCGACGCCTCCGCCCTGCCCGCCAACGGCACCTGGCAGCTGAAGGTCCAGGACGTGGCCGCCTCCGACACCGGCTACATCAACTCCTGGAGCCTCGGCTTCTGAGCCCGCCCGGCACCCGGTCCCCAAGCCGGACGCCACCCGGTCCCCGAACCGGCCGTCGAAGTGGCGGGGAGCCCCCCAACTCCCGGCTGACGGGCCGATAGTACGGACCAACCCACCCCGGTGGACCTGCCGATACCACTCGTACCGGCAGGTCCGCCGGGCATTCCTGTCCACCCACTGATTTCTGCGTCACAAACGGGGTCCGCCCGGCGGCTGACCTCGTATTGTCGCGTCTCACAGGAAAGGCACAGGAGCAGGGGCGCGAAAGGCTGGTGGCTGGGCGTGGCGGCGACGGGGAACGCTGACACGACCGTCGGACACGGTGAACTCATCGAGGCGGTGGACCGCGCGCTGACCACGCACGGCCGCGCCATCCTCACCGGACCGGCGGGCGCGGGCAAGACGGAAGTGGTCCGGGCCGTCGTGGCCGCGGCGGAGGGCCGACGGGAGAGTGTGCTCCACCTCGCCCCGGACGCCGCCGACCAGTGGATACCCGAAGCCTCGGCCGCCGCCCTGCTCGCCTCCGTGCCCCTCGCCGTACTGGACGGGCTCGCCGGTCCCCAGCGCGCCGCCATCGCCCTGCTCCGGCGCGAGACCGACGAGCCCGGCGCCGGCCGCGACCACGTCGCGCTGCGCCTCGCCGTCGTCGAGGTGCTGCGGACCCTGGCCGCCCCGGGACCCGTCCTGCTCGTCCTCGACAACGCGCAGTGGCTCGACGACGAGAGCACCGACCTCCTCCGCTTCGCCCTGCGCCTCACCCCACCCGGAGTCCGGGTCCTCGTGGCCGAATGCGTACAGGGCGGGGCCCCCGTCGCCGTGCCCCTCTGCGGCCCCGACACCCCCGCGATCCGTGTTCCCCCGCTCGGGGCGGAGCAGGTCGCCGAACTCCTCTGCCGACACGGCCTGCCCGCCCGGCTGGCCGGCCGCATCCACCAGGCCAGTGGCGGCAACCCCCGCCTCGCCCTGGCCCTCGGCCACTCCCTCGCCGAAGCCGCCGGATCCCGCGACGGAGGCGCCCACCACGCCGACACGCTGCCCGTCTCCGGGCAGGCCCGCGAGGTCGCCCGCCGGCTGCTCGCCGAAGCCCCCGCCCGAGCCCGCCGCACCCTGCTGCTCGCCGCCCTCGCGACCCGCCCCACCACCGCCCTGCTCCGCCGGGCCGGCCGCCCCGACGCGGACGCGGAACTCGCCGAGGCCGAACGCGCCGCACTGGTCACCGTCGGCGAGGACGGCGCGGTGCGGTTCACCGCGGGCGCCCTCCCGACCGCACTCGCCGCCGACGCGGGCTGGCCCGAGCGGGCCGCCGGGCACGCCGCGCTCGCCACCGCCGTGGACGACCCCGTCCAGGCCGTACGGCACCGCGCGCTGGCCGTGGACACCCCCGACGCCCGCCTCGCCGCCGAGATCACCGAGGCCGCCGCGTCCTGCCGGCGCCGGGGACAGCGCGCCCTCGCCGCGGAACTCGGCCTGCTCGCCGCCGAACGCACCCCCGCGGACCTGCCCCGGGACGAACTGGCCCGGCTCGTCTGCGCCGCCGAGGACGCGGGATGGGCGGGCCGCGCCGACCTCGCCCGCCGCGCCACCCGCGCCGTGCTCGCCCGCGACGCCTCGCCCGCCGACCGGGTACGGGCCCGACTCGCCGTGATCGACGCAGCCGGGCAGGCCCTCGCCGATCTCGACGAGACCTTCGCGTACGCCGTGGACGACGCCGCCGGCGACCCCTCGCTGCGCGCCGCCGTCCAACTCCGCATCGCCTGGAAGCACAACCTCAGCGACGGGGACCCCGTCCGCTCCCGCGACGCCGCCGCCGAGGCGGGCACCCTCGCCGCCCTCGGCGGCGACCAGGTCGCCGAGGCCATGGCCCTGACCGTGCGGGCCCGCATGGGCCGCATCCTCGGTGACCGCGACGCCGAGGACATCCTGGCCGAGGCGCTGGCCCTGCCCGCTCCCGAGATGCCGCTCGGCATGCGCAACGCGCCGCAGTACCTGGCCGTCCGGCACGCCCTCTTCGACGACCGGCTCGACGACGCCCGTGGCCGGCTGCTCGTCCTGCTGCCCGCCGTCCAACGCACCGGCTCCGCCGAGGACGTCTTCGAGGTGCTGCGCAGCCTCTCCGAGGTCGAGCTGCGCCGCGGGAACTGCGCCGCGGGCGCCGCGCACGCCCGCCACGCCCTGGAACTCACCATCGAGGCCGGTCTGTCACCCGGCCCCGCCTGGTACGTCGCCGCGATGGCCGAGGCCACCGCCGGCAGCTTCGCCCGCGCCGCCGGCTACGCCCGCCGGGGTGTCCAGGCCTCGGAGGAGGAACAGGACCAGGTCTTCCTGTCCCGGGGCCTGTACGCCCTCGGGCTGGTCGAACTGGCCACCGGGGAAGCCGCGAAGGCGGTGGCCACCCTGCGCAGGGTGGCCGAGCTGGAGGAGGCCCAGCAGGTGGTGGACCCCTCCGTCCTGCGCTGGCACGGGGAACTCGCCGAGGCCCTGGTGGCCGCCGACGCCCCCGAGGAGGCCGACGCCCTGCTGGAGTCGACCCGTACGGTCGCCGACGCCCTCGGCCGTACCGGTGTGCTCGCCGCCCTGGACCGGGCCCGGGGCCTGTGCCTGTCCGCGCGGGGCGAGGCGGAGCCCGCCGTTGCCCTGCTGGAGGCCACGGCCCGCCGGTTCGGCGCCCTCGGACTCCCGCTGGAACGGGCCAGGACCCTGCTCGCGCTGGCCCGCGTCGAACGGCGCCGTCGGCGGCGCGCTCCCGCCCGCGCCGCCCTCGGGGAGGCGGCCGACGTGTTCGACCGGGCCGGCGCGAAGCCCTGGCTGGAGCTGGCCAGGGAGGCCGCCCCCGACCCGGCCGCCGGTGGGCAGCCGGGGCAGGCGGCCCTGACCGAGGCCGAGACCCGACTGGCCCTGCTCGTCGGTCAGGGTGCCAGCAACCAGGAGGCGGCAGCGAAGCTGTTCCTCAGCGTCAAGACCGTGGAGGCCCGGCTGACCCGGATCTACCAGAAGCTCGACGTGCGCTCCCGCGCGCAGCTGGCCACCGCCCTGAGGACGGGACGCCTCAGCAGCTGAGGTTGTTCCCCGGCGTCACACCGAGCAGCTGGGTGAAGCTCTGGTACTTGCTCACCCGGCTCTGGACCTGCCCCGGGTTGCCGCCGTTGCACTCCAGGGCCCCGTTGATGGAGCGGATCGTCTCGCCGAAGCCCGCGCCGTCGACCATGGCGGCGTGCGCGGTCATCGTGCCCGGACCGTTCTGCGTGTTCCAGTACCAGAGGGCCGTCTTCATGGCCACCGCCGGATCCTGCTCCACGAGGTACGGGTTGGCGAGGAGGTTGATGCCCAGGGCGTCACCGGCCGCCTTGTAGTTGAAGTTCCAGCTGAGCTGGATGGGGCCGCGCCCGTAGTACGCGGCCTGCCCCGCCGGACATCCGTAGGGCTGGGTGGCGTCGCAGTAGTGCGGGTAGTTGGCCGTGTTCTGCTCGACGATGTAGAAGAGCCCGCCCGTCTCGTGCGAGACGTTGGCGAGGAAGGCGGCCGCCTCGCGCCGCTTGACCGTGTCGTCGCCGGTGTTGGCGAAGGCGGGGTACGCGGAGAGCGCCGCCACCAGCCCGTTGTAGGTGTAGAAGGGGTTCCGGTTCGGGAACATCTGGTTGAACTGGGCCTCGCTGACGACGAATCCGCTCCCGTTCCCCGGGTCCGGGTCCTGGCCCCCGCCGCCACCGCAGGCGCCCTGGTCGGACCAGACCCCCCACTGCCCGGTGGTGCCGGGCGTCTCGCCCTGCGTCCACCACTTGGCCTGCCAGTTGTGTCCGTTGTACGAGGCGTTCGTGCCGCCCGTGTACACCGCCGAGGCGGACCAGGAACCGGCGCAGGCGGGGGCGGCCGCGGCGGGGGAGGCGGGCAGGGCCACGGCGAGACCGAGGGTCACGGCGGCGGCCGCGGCCAGCGAAAGGGCACGGCGACGAAGCGTACGTATCACGTGACTGCTCCTAGGGTGGGGGGAATTGCCGGGTGGGGACGGCAACTGACGCCACTGAACCGAAGATGGTCTGGACCTGTCAAGGTCTAGACCAAACCTTTCGGTGCAACGCGGAACGGTCACGGGCGGAACGGTCGCGCCGGAAACGCCGAACCGGCGTGACGAGCGAGTCGTCACGCCGGTTCGGGCCGACCGGGTCAGCTGCCGGCGGAGAGGTTCCCGGAGAGGACCGGGATGTTGTCCACGATGTGCGACAGGGACTCGTCGCCCTTCGCCTGGGTGGAGTTCTCCGCGCACTGCTGGTTCTGCGGGTTCGACAGGACGTTGATGTCCTGGACGCCGACGTTGATCGCGGCGAGGATCGACTGGGCGTTGACCTTCGCGGGCAGGCCCACGCAGAGCTTGTTCAGCGAACCCTGGATGGCGCTGAGCTGGGGGCTCATGGCGCCTTCGGTCTCCTGGTTGCCGTAGATCTGCGAGGCGTTGTTGCCGTTGACCGTGTTCACGCCGTTGTCGTTGCCGATCGCCATAGCCGGGGTGGCCGCAACGGCGCCCGCGCCGATGACGGAGGCGGTGACTGCGGCGGTGGCCATGAACTTCTTGAGCATTGAGGATCCTTCTGTCGCATGAGCTGTCCCCGGCGGGACGCCCTGATCAACTGTCCTCACGGCATGTGGTTATCGCCCGTCACCCATGCGGCCCAATCATCCGTTCCGGGGGCCCTGCGACGACCCGCCCCCGCGGTCGGCGCGGTCGCCGCCCACGCCGCCGGGTGGAGCCTCCCGGCGGGGCAGCGGTCGGTCCGTGGTCAGCCGGTCTTGCGACGGACCTTCTTGTTCTTGCCGCCGGGGCCGCTGCTGGAACCCTGCACCTTCGCCCGGCTCTGGTGCGACTGCTGGGACTGGGCATTCGCGGCGTTGCGCTCCAGGGCCTCCCGGAACTTGCGCTTGGCCTCGTCGGCCGGGGACTCGTTCTGCGGGGTGTCTGTTTCGTCTGCCATCTTGTCCTCCTGGGGTGATCGAGCCGTTTCAGTCTGTCAGGTGGCCGTCCCCCTGACCAGCGAGTTCGCTCTGAGAGGCATCCCAGGAGGCGGGGTGGGTCGACCGGGAGCCCCGGGGTGGGGTCATCGGACGCGCCGGGGCCGTCGGACTCGCCGCGACCTCGGGATCCCCGCCCAGGTCACCGCCCCGTGACCGGTCCCCGGACCCTCGGGCGGCGCGGCGGGCGACCGGGGGGTCAGCCGGACGGGACCTCGGCCCCGCCGCCGGCGCGGACGGCCGCGAGGGCCGCGCGGTGCAGGGCGTGCGGGTCTCCGTGCGGGAGGGGGCTGCCCGTGAGCGTGTACCACTCGTCGGCGTCCAGGTACTGGATGTCGAACCGGATCTTGCCATCGGCTCCCGCGACCGTGCGGAGCGTCAGCTCACCGGTGATCACGCCGACCTCGTCGGTCATGGCGCCGCCGGGGCCGGCCACGACCGTGTCCGTCCACTCTTGCGCCGCGTCGTGCCGGTCCGCCTCGGTCATGAGCCCGCGCAGGTGTCGATCATGGTGGTGAGCATGGCTTTCTCCGGTTCGGTGACGGTCAGCTCGTAGTGCGACTTCACGGTGGTCCAGGCGCGTCCGTACTGGCACCAGCTCGCCTTGTCCGGCGGCTGCCACAGGTCCGGGCTCTGGTCGCCCTTGGAACGGTTCGACGCGGCCGAGACCGCCAGCAGCTGGGGGCGGGTCAGATCGTTCGCGAACGCCTTGCGCCGGGCCGCGTCCCAGTCGGCGGCGCCGGAGCGCCAGCCCTCGGCGAGCGGGACCATGTGGTCGATGTCCAGCTTCGACGCCTCGCTGAACTCCAGCCCGTCGTACAGGCTCTTCCACGCACCGGACGAGGCGCGGCACTCGGAGTCCTGGGCGACGTCCTTGCCGTCGCGCTTGAGGACGACCTCGCGGGTGTCGCACTTGTTGCCCTGCTCGGCCCAGTGCGTGAACTTGGCGCGGCTGTAGCCGGCCATCGTGCCGGGCTTGCCGATCTTCAACGCGGCCAGCTGCGTCCGGGCGACGGCCGCGCTGACCATGCCGGGCAGTACGTCGCCCCGGGTCGGCTTCGCGTCGCCCCCGGACGGCGCGGAGGGCGGGGCCGAGGTGCGCGGCGCCCGCGTGTCGCCCTTCCCGTCGGCGCTCCCACCGGCGCCGGTCTGGCTGCATCCGGTCACCCCGAGCAGCAGTGCGACGGTCACCGCGAGGCCGCGCGCCCCTGTCTGACGTTCCATGAATCCACCCCGGTTCGAACTCCCGCACGCTGTCCCGGGGGAGCCTACCCATACCCGGACATTCGATCCGTGCGTGTCGCGCGGAGTGTCACGGGCCGTCAGGGAGGCGTCCCGGGACGGTCCGGCGGGCCGGGCGCGGGCGACCGGGGCAACCGCGCGTCCACGGGGCACGGTTGCCCCGGCACCGGGGCTTTCCACACGCTTCGTGATGCTCCGTCCGCCGCCGTCGGGTGTGTCCGATCTCGCACGATCGGCGGGCTCAGGCGTCTCCCGCGCCGCCGGCGCCCACGCGGGAGACGACCGGCTCAGGACCAGGAAGCCGCCACCAACGAGCGTTCCGCCGCACCGAGGTGGGTGGCCGAGGCGAGCCAGGCCCAGGCGTAGCGGTCGGCCGAGGCGTCGGCGAGGCGGCCGAAGGCATCCCGGGGGCGCCGGTCCGCCTCGACGGCCAGGGCGGTGGCCAGATCCGCCGCCGCCCCGAAGCCCGAACGGCGCAGCGGGCCGCGCAGGCCGAGCGGCTCCGGCCCCCTGGCGGCCTCCGCCACGGCCCGGCGACCGCCCGCCACCCCGGTCTCCAGAAGCCTGCGCACCCGCCACAGCGGGGACCCGGCCAACGGATCCGCCTCGCCCCCGATCGGACCGGCGAGGGGCCCGCCGTCACCCTCCGGGAGCTCGGGCGCCCCGTCCGGAAGGTGGGAACCCTGGAGACGGTCGTAGCCCAGGTCGGCCCGGCCGAGCCACTCCTCGGGCAACCGCAGCGTGTACCGAGCCCCCGGCACCGGACCGACGGCCAGCGCACCCAGGGTGGCCGCCCGGTCCGGATCCGGACGGCCCAGCACCCGGATCGCCAGGCCCGGACACCCCGCCAACCGGCGCAGGTTGGCCGTGTGCGGCAACTCGGGATGCGGATGCGCCGGGCGCAGCCGGAGCACGGGCGCGTCCGCGCGCACGGTCCCGTCGGACGACAGCTCCCGTACCAACAGGTGCTCGCCGGCCCCGCCGACGACCCGGACGTCGCAGCCCAGCAGCTCGGGCTCGCCCTCGGGGTCGGCGAGCAGGCCTGCCACCGCCTCCGCCGCCGGACGGGCGAACAGCGCGGCGGCGGGCTCGTCGGTCCAGGCGATCCCGCGCAGCGGAGTCGCCTGGACCCCGCGTCCCGCACCCAGACGCCCGTCCGCGGACACCGTCGCGCCGACGACGCGCAGACCCCCGCGCGCCAGCCCGGCGTGGTCGAGGACGGCCCCACCGAGGGCCACGGACGCGGACCCGGCGCCCCGGGCCCGGGCGAGCCCGCCGGGGCGGACGTCCGACACGGAGTAGCGGGAGCCGTCCGCGCCCACCAGATGGGTGACCACACCGCCGTAGCCGGTGGCGGACAACACGGGCTCGCGGCACAGCCCGTGCACCCGCAGGCTCCCGCCCGCCTCGTAGGCGCGGCGTCCGGTGCCCGTGAGCGCGGGCCCGCCGGCTCCGGAGGCCGTCAGCCCCGCGACGTGCAGCAGTTCGCGGAAGGCCACGGTGAGGGCCCCGAGTCGCTGGGCGGCACTGCGCTCCCGCGCCGCCCGCAACCCCCGTACGACGCGCAGGGCGGCGGCCTCGCCGCGCGGCAGCCCGGCGAGGCGGGCACTGTGCGCGGCCCGCAGCAGCTCGGCCTGCACCACCGCACCGCCGGCCGCGACCCCGGCGGCCAGAGCGGCGGCCGCCGCCTCCCACAGCGCGGCCGAGGCACGCAGTTGCGCGGCGGTCGGCGGCTCGGGTGCGGTCGGCGGCGGAGCCCCGGCGGAGGCCCCGGGTGTCGTGGCCCCGGGCACCGCAGGCGCTTGCGGACCGGCCCCCACCACCACACCGCTCTCGGGCGGCGTCCCCGCCTGGGCCGGATCCGGTTCGGCGTCGGCCGCCGGCCCGGCGGGGGCGAGCTGCTCGGGATCGGCGAGCGGGGCCGCCCCCAGCACGGCGGCCCGATGCAGGCAGCGCGGTGCCAGCAGGCAACCGCAGACGGCCTCGTCGGCCGCCGTGACCACCCCCGAAGGGCCCGGACGCAAGGTCACCACGGCATCCTCGCCGAAGCGGACGCTCACGCTCCCGTCCGGCCCGGCCACCGCCTCCGAGGCGCACGCCTCGATGGCCGCGTCCAACTTCTTGCGCAGTCGCGCGGTGAGGTTCTCCACCGCCTCCGCGAGGACCTCGGGGGCGACGGGCGGCAACAGATCGGTACTCAACGGACATCTCCACGGAGGCGTTCGCCCACCCAGCGGGCGAGAGCGAGGGGACTGAGAGCGGCCACCGGCATGCCGGCCGCGACGAGTTGCCGTGCGATGGCCGCCGAGTACCGGGGCGCGCCCGCGTCGTCGAGCGCGGCGCAACCCAACAGGTGCGCGCCGGAAGCGACCAGCGCACGCACCTCGCCGAGCAGCCCGCCGAGCGGCGCCCCCTCCTCGAAGTCGCTCACCGCGACGACCAGGGTGCGGCTCGGAACGGTGATCAGCGACCGGGCGTGCGCGAGCCCGGCGGCGATGTGCGTACCGCCGCCGACCCGTACCTCCAACAGCAACGACAGCGGATCGTCGACGCGGTCCGTGAGGTCGACGACCTGGGTCGAGAACGCCAGGAAGTGGGTGGACAGGGTGGGAACCCCGCCCAGCACGGCCGCCGTCAGGGCCGACCAGACCACCGAGGCCTCCATCGAACCGGAGACGTCGACCACCAGGATCAGCCGCCAGTCGGCCTCCCGGCTCGCCCGCGTACTGAACACGGGCCGCTCCGGGACGACCACCACCCGCCCGTCCGCCGATCGCCGGGTGTGCGCCAGGTTGGCCCGCAGCGTCCTGGCCAGGTCCAGCTTCCCGCCGGGGCGTCGGGTCGGGCGCGGCGTCGCCAACCCCGACAGTGTCGGGCGCAGTCGGGTGGCCAGCTCCCGGGCCAGCTCGTCGACCAGACGCCGCACCAGGGGTCGCAGCCGCGCCAACTGCTGTTCGGGCATCCCGCCGGCCAGCGAGAGCACCGAGGTCAACAGCTCCATCGAGGGACGCACCGAGGTGGGGTCCAACTGGGCCAGCACATCGCCCCGGCCCGCGTCCGCGGCGTCGGCCAACACCTCCTCCCGCACATCGGCGCCGAACAGGGCCTCCAACTCCTCGGACCACTCCCGGGCCGTGGGGAACGAGGCTTCCAGACCCCCGCCCGAGCCGCGGCCGTCGTCCAGATCGGCGGAGCCCTCGCCGCGCCCGGCGCCGTACAGCTCGTCGAGCGCCCGCGCGTAGCCCCGCGCACCGGACGGCAGCCGGTCGCGCTGCCGCCCGAGCAGCAGCCGCCACCGGTCGGCGGGGGACAGGCGCCGCGACCCGGGATCGACGGGCCGCGGGGCGGCCGTGCCCTCCGGGACGTCGGGCGCTTCGGTGTCCGCGGCGGGCAGCGGCAGGTCCTTGAGGGCGGCGAGGCCCGCCGCGTCCGCCGCCGCCCAGAGGGCGAGCAGCCCGGGCGGTGCGTCCAGCGAGAGGTCCAGGCGGTCCCCGAGCCGTTCGGTGACGGTGTCCAGCAGCCGGTCGCGGGCGGCGGGGGAGAGCGCGTCGAAGCCGCCGCGCAGCGCCGGCAGCCGGTCCAGGAACCGATCGTCCGCGAGGTCGTCCACCCGGTCCAGCAGGGGGGTGAGTACGGTCGGGGAGGAGCCGAGCAGCGGGCCGGCGGCCGTGAGCAGACCGGTCAGCCGGCGGGTCAGGGCACGCCGGGCGTCCGGCGTGCCGGCGCCGTCGACCCAACCCGCCGCGCGCTCGCCGAGCCCGTGCGCCGGATCCAGGTCCAGCAGGACCCGTACGGCCAGGGCCGCGCCCTGCATCAACGGGGACGCGGAGGAAGCCAGTTCCGCCAGGGCGGAATCCAGCCGCAGTCCCAGGTGCCGGCCGGCGGCCCGGTCGGCGAGGGCCACCAGGGCGCCCGCGTCGGCGGGGTCCTCGCTGCCGGCGAGCCCGGGCAGGGATCGTACGGAGGCCTCCACCAACTCCTCCGAGAGTGCCTCGGCGCGCACCCGCGCCCCCTCCGACGTCCCGGGGAGGTGGCCCCGGCCCAGTCCCTCCAACAGGTCCAGCGATTCGAGGAGTTCCGGCAGTCCGGCGGTCTCCGGGAGGATCGCGGCGGCGTCCTCCAGCCGTACGTCGACCAGCGCGGGCAGATCACACCGCGCGGCCGCGCGCAGCCCGGTCAGGATCTGCGCCGGGGTCGGGCCGCCCTCCTCGGCCGCGCGGCGCGCGACGTCACGCAGCGTCCCGGCGGCCGCCTGGGCGGCGGTCACGCCGCGGACGCCGACCAGGTCCAGCCGGGCGGGCACGGACGGGGTCCAGGACAGGCGCCACTTGCTCCCGAGCGCGGTGCCGTCGCCGGTGGCGGCCACGGCGACGGGCTCCCCGTACCCGGCGCCGCACACCAGCAGCCGTCGCAACATGACCTCGCGGCGGCCGTCCAGCTCGGAACGCAACGGATCCAGCCGGACTTCCCGGGGAGCGGGATCACGCGGCGACGGCAGTCGCAGCGCCGTCAACTCCTCCTCGACGGCGGGACCGAGCCCCGAACGCGGGGCGTGCGGGGTGATCCTGCCGCGCCCCGCCCCGATCAGCACGGACTCCAGGGCGCGGGCCAACGCCCTCCCCCGACCCAGTGGTTCGCCCTGTCCGAGGACGGTCATGACCGCCTCCAGCAGTTCCCCGCGCCCGGGCGCGGGCAGCCCGCGCAGCATCGCCAGGTCGCAGGCGAGCCGCAGCGTCTCCGCCGCCTCCCCGGTGCCCGCGGTGTGCCCGGCCCGGCGCAGCTCCCGACAGACCCCGGTCACGGCGACCGAGGCCGCGTCCCGGACCCGCACCGGGTCCCCGCCGGCCTCGAACACGGCCTGCTGCCACAGCGGGTCCCGGATGCCGGCCGGATAACCGGAGCGGGAGTCGAGGAGGTCGAAGGAGTACGGCACGAACGAGGCCACCACGACGTCGTCGGCAGCCACCGCGGCATCGTCGCGGAAGCGCGCGCCGGCAGCGCCCGGCCTCGACACGCCGGTGTCCTGCGTCGCCGCGCCGGTGTCCTTGCCGGCGCCCACCGCGACGTCGGCCACCGCGGCGTCGGTCGGCAGGAGGGCCGGGGCGTGGAAGGCGCCGATCAGCGCGGCGACCCGGCGCCCCCCGGCGGACGCGGCGGCGATGACAGCCCGCATGTGCGCCTCGCGGGCCAGGTCCCGCGCGGGCACGTCGCCGTCCGCGCGCAGCGCCCAGCCCACGCCGAGCGCCGCCCGACGCACGGCCTCGGGGGAGCAGCCCGGGGCCTGTACCTCGACCGCGCGGTCCCAGAGGTCGTCGCCCTCGCGCCCCGTGCCGGACGCGGCGAGCGCCTCGGCGAAGGAACGTCGGCCCGAGACCGGCCCGTCGCCCGACGGGACCACGGCGTCCGGGGCTGGCCCGTCGGGCGTGCCCGACGCCGGCACCGGCCGGTCCGGGCCCGCCGGCAGCAGGCCCGCCGGCGCGTCGGGAAGGGACCATCCGCCATCGGCCAACGGCAGGTCACAGCAGACCACTTCCACACCGCGCTCCCGCGCCCAGCGGATCGCCGCCAGCTCGGGGGAGAAGTCGGCGAACGGGTAGAACGCCAGGCGCCCGTCCCGCCCCTGGCCCGCCAGCGCGACCGGGGCCACCGTCTCGGGGTCCGCGACGTACTCCCACCACGATTGGAACTCGGCGGGAAGCTCCACGCAGAGCACCTCCGCGCCCGCCGCGTCCAGCAGCGCCGGCACCATCGCCGCGAGGGCCGGACTGTGGTGCCGCACCCCCAGCAGGTACGGCTCCCGGCACGCGGCGAGCGCCTCCACGGCGTCCCTCGGATCGACCATCGTCACCGCAGGCTCCCGCGCAGGTCCCACAGCCGGCGCCACATCGCCGAACCGTCCTCGGCACGGCGGCGGACCGGGCCGTCCCAGTACCCCAACAACCGGCCGTGGTCGGCGGGGTCGTCCTTGCGCACGACACCCAACAGGTGCCCCGGCAGCAGATCGAGGACGTCGCCGCCCGGCAGGTAGGCGGCGGCCACCCCCAGCGAGGCCGCCACCTGCACGGCCTCGGCGGTGGACATGACCGTACCGGGCCGCTCGACGTCCCAGCCCTCGGCGCTGCGCCCCGAGCGCAGGTCCCGGAAGACGGTGACGAGGGCGTCCAGCACCGCGTCGTCCACGCCGAACGCGGCTCCGGCGCGCTGCACCGCGGCGACGGCCTGGCGCCGGATCAACGTGGCCTCGGCGTCGGCGTCCGCGATCGGCGCGACCGTCTCGAAGTTGAACCGCCGCTTCAGCGCGGCCGACATCTCGGAGACACCGCGGTCGCGGAGGTTGGCGGTGGCGATGACGGTGAAGCCGGGGGCGGCGGACACCACCGCGTCCTCGGTCGAGGTCAGTTCGGGCACGCTCACCCGACGGTCGGACAGGATCGACACCAGGGCGTCCTGTACCTCCGGCAGGCAGCGGGTGATCTCCTCGACCCGCACCACCCGGCCCGCGCGCATCGCGGCGAGCACGGGGGAGTCGACCAGGGCCTGCGAGGTGGGGCCCTGGGCCAGCAGCAGGGCGTAGTTCCAGCCGTACCGGAAGGCGTCCTCGGTGGTGCCCGCCGTGCCCTGCACGGTGAGGGCGCTGGTGCCGGACACGGCCGCGGCGAGCAGCTCGGACAGCATCGACTTGGCGGTGCCGGGCTCGCCGGTGAGCAGCAGACCCCGTTCGCCGGCGAGGGTGACCACGCACCGTTCGACCAGGGCGCGTTCGCCGACGAACTTCGACGCGATCACCAGCTTGGTGGGCAGTCCGGCGCGCCGCTTGGGCAGGGCCAGTTCGGCGCCCTCGCTGCCGCAGACGAACGTGACGACGGCGCGCGGGGTGAGGGCCCAGCCGGGCGGGCGCGGCCCGGTGTCGTACGCGGCCAGGAAGGCGAGTTCGGCGGCGTGGCGTTCCTCCGCGGGCATGACCTGCCGGGCGGGGGCGGACGGTTCGGTGACGGTCATCGGGGTCCTCCGGGTGATACGGGAAAGAAGTGGGGCGCGGGGTGCCTCACGGCACCTCGCGCGGGTCGGGGCGCGCCGGGTGGGCTGCTCCCCGGGGCGGTCCGCCGGCAAGCGGCCGACGGTGGGCCGGTCCGGTCCGGGGCGAAGTGCCCCGGCCCGGACCGTTCAGGAGGGCGTCACCTCCGGCGTCGCGTCGTGCGCTTCACCTTCAGTTCCTCGAAGCGCGGCGTGTCGCCCTCGCGGACCCGTTCCCACGCGCGCCGGTACAGATCCGCGACCGGTTCGGTGGGCACGAGCACTCCCAGGACCGGGTTGCGTCCCGCGGCCGTTCCGTACATGGGCAGCTTCCACAGCTCCACCGGCAGCGTCGGGGAGGAGACGTCCGCCCACCCGCCCGGCAGGAACAGGGAGCGTCCGGCGCGGCTGCGGCTCGCCGTCACCACCAGGTCGGTCGCGCCCAGCTCCGCGCGGGCCGCCGTCAACCGGGCCGGCTTCCAGCCCGTCCAGCGCGCCGTGTTGCGGTCGGTGGGGTCCGGCATGGCGAGCAGCGCGAGGTAGAGGACGGCGGCGTCCGCACCCAGGCCGTACGTGTCGCTCACCTCCGCCACCAGGTCCGGCACCGAACGGCCCGCGTCCTGCGGCCACCAGGTCCCGTCCTTGTCCACCGATCCCGCGGCCGGCGCCCCCGGATCGGCGAGGAGCCGCGCGAAGCCCGGGTCCCGAGCGAGCCGCAGCGCCGTCTCCACGGCGAACGGCTGCTGCTCGGGGCCGCGCAGTGCCGGCAGGTACGGATCGGAACCGGTGGAGTCCAGCAGCGCGGGCCGCAGCGCCGGATACGACCAGTGCGTACTCGTGCCGGGCAGCACCACCGCGCCGTAGCGCTCGTAGCCCTCGCCCGTCTCGGTCGGCGTGCCCGCCGCCTTACGGAACTCCGCGGGGTTGTGGTAGACGTCGATGCCGAGCAGCAACTCGGGCGCGGACAAACGCCGGCGCAACGCCGTGAGCGCGGCGGGCAGCACGGCCCGGACCGGGTCGCCCGCCGGCAGCCGGTGCGCCAGCCACCCCGTGAGGGCGACCGCCCGGGTCAGCACCGCGGAGGTGAACGGGGCAGCCGCGGGCTCGCGGGGCGAGATCTGGTTCTCCCGCACCTCCCACGCCACATCGGTGTTCAGCTCCGGTGCCGCCGCCGGGTCGAGGAGCGCGGGCAGCGCCTTGTGCACCGACCACCGGTGGCCGTGGCTCGTCCCCGCGCCGACGGCGCGGGTCGCCTCCACGAGCAGCCAGTCCGGTACGGGCGTGCGTCGACCCACGCGCCGGTTCCACACCTCGGCGGCGGCCGTCACGTCCGGGCCCTCGCTCCACAGCCGCGCCGGCTCGGCGGGCAGCAGCGCCGCCACGAGCTCCCGTCGGACCTCGACGTCGAGGTCGCGCAGGTCGTCGCGGGCGTACGCCGAGTCCGTGGCCTTGACCCCGATGGCCGCACGGAGTTCGGCCGGCAGGAAGTTGCGGTCCCAGGCGTCGATGTCCGGGAGGCCGGCGAGCACCAGCCGGGCCGCGGGCCCGGAGACCCCGGTCAGGCGGGCGAACTCCTCGGCGGCCTCCGTGAACCACGGCGCCGCGCCGTGCTCGGCCGCCGCGGCGAGGAACGCGGCGAGCCAACCGGCCCCGCGCCCCCGGTCCCCGAGCGGGGCGTGACCGCGCGAGGTGTACGGCTGCGGCACCGCGAGCCGACCGCTGGGGTCGTGCAGCAGGGCCGTGAACTCGCGGCCCTCGTCGGTGGAGTCGCCGTGCTCGCCGGTGATCGCGAGCAGGGCGCCGCCACCGTACGGCAACACGGTCGAATGCCACTTCCCGCGGTCGCGGCCGTCCGGCTGCGTCGTGTGGTTGCGATCGAGGTGGACCAGTACGCGCAGCCACCGGCCGGCGGACGTCTCGGTGGAGTCCAGGCCCAGCGCGACCACCTGTTCGAGCATCGTGCACAGTGCCGCACGTCGCGCGTCGTCGGCGCCGGTGACCACCGCGCGGTAGGCGACGGCGGCGGCCCCGTCGAGGAACAGCTCCGTCCAGGGCATCGTCCGCGTCAGCCCCGGCACGTCGAAGTGCAGCCGTCCGGGCACCTCCCGCGCGTCGGTGTCGGCGGAGACGGACACCAGCTCCCGCAGGAACCGGTACGCGGCGTCGGAGTCCCCGCCGAACCGGCGGTGCCGGCCGGCGACGAGCCCTTCCAGCGCCTCGCCGACCAGCCTGTCGGACGGGCCCCGTGCGACCCGCGGCGCGGGCTCGCGTTCCGGGGTCGGGTTCAGGGCGGCGGCCACCTTGTCGAGCGCCGTCCGCTGCCGCAGGGCGTCCCGCAGCTTGTCGACCACGCCCCCGATCAGCTCGGGCGAGGTGATCCGGGGCAGGGCCGCGCTCACGATGGCGGGCAGCTCGTCCCGGTCGGCGGCTCCGGCCGCCTTCAGCAGCGCACCGCAGGTCTCCGCGTCGGCGGTCCGCAGCGCGGCCGAGCCCTCGGTGTCCCGGGCCCGCAGGCAGTACCAGTAGGGGAGCGGCGGGAGATCCACGGCGGGCGTGGAGTAGGCCGGGTTGTCGTGGTCGGAGCTGACCTGGGAGGTGACGACCCCGTCGTGGTCGCTGAGCGTCAGCGTGCGCCAGTCGCTGGACAGCACGCGCAGCCGGTCGTCACCGGGCAGGCTCAGCGCCCCCTGGGGCATGCGGCCTTCGGCCGCGGTCACCGAGCGACCGGCGGTGTCCGAGCCGTGCCAGCCCCGATCGGGAACGTGCACGACACGCCAGCCGAGCAGGCCGTCCACGGGCGCGCCGAACACCGAACCCTCCACGGTGGGCGTCGGCCGCAGCCAGTTGGCGCCCGCGTGCTGCGGCAGGCTGCTGCCCTCCGGGTGCCCGCGCAGGGCGTCGGCGAGGAAGGCGGGCTGCGAACGCCGTCCCAGGGCGCCGCTCGCGGGGTCGTACTCGTACCATCCTGCCGCGCCGGGCTCGCTCCCCGAGTCCCACACCCAGTACGAGGTGCCGTCGGACAGGACCGGGCGCTCGGTCGGGAGCTCGGTGTCGCCCGCGTGCAGGACACCGTGGCCGGTGAACCTGCCGCCGCCGGGCAGCGGCAGGGTGACCTGCTCGTTGCGGATCGACCAGTAGGAGCCCGGGTGGTCGAGGGTGAGGACGTCGTTCGGGGCGCTCAGCCAGTAGCCCTCCACGGCGCCGCCGTACGAGACCCAGAACACCAGCAGGTCGCCGTCCACGTGGTGGAAGCCGAGGCGGTAGTGATCGCCGCGCGGGACCCGCAGGTCGTGGGTGAGCACCGTCGAGTCGGCGTCGACGACGCGGACCTGCGTGGAGTTGGCCACGATCAGGTGGGGCCAGGCGTCCATGACGACGAGCCCGCGGTCGCGCCGGCCCCCGCGCGCCTTGGCGTTCGGCCGCAGCTCGGACACCGCCGTCTCCCAGGCGGGCCAGGTCAGTTCCTCGAACAGTCCGCCGCGCAGCGTCCGCGCGAGGATCCCGCCCACGTCGAGCGCCGCCGCCTTCGCGACGTCCTCGGGGGCCAGGGCCAGCGCCTCGGCCGGCAGCCAGGTCAGCCAGCGGATCGCCGCGGGCAGCGCCGGCAGTGCGGACGCCGTGGAGGAGGCGGCCACCTCGCGGACCCAGTCGGCGAGCAGCGCGCTGCTCCCGGGGGACAGGGCGAGTGCGCGGACGGCGCCCCGTCCGGTGGCCCGGCTCCCCAGCTCGTTCAGGGAACGGAACAGCACCGGGCGGAAACGCTCGTCGGCGCACAGCGCGCGCAGTTCCCGGCGGGCGGTGTGGTCGCCCCAGGCCTGGAGTCCCAGCGTCCGGTTGTCCTTGGGGTCCGGGTCGGCGAGCGGCAGGTCCAGGGACAGCACCAGATCGAGGAGGTCCACGTCCTCGAAGCCGAGGCGCAGCCCCGTCTCGCGCTCCGGCGCGGCGAGCTCCGCGCGCAGCCGGTCCGCGGACCGCTCGACGAGTTCGAGCAGGTTCGGCAGTGCGGGGGGAGTGCCCCAACCGCTGTACCGGGCGGTCTGGAAGCGCTCCAGCCAGCCGGACGCGCCGTCGGAGCAGCGCTCCTCGGCCGGCGCGTCGGCGGCGGACAGCCCGACGGTGGCGCCCGAGTCGACGAGCAGCTCCAGCCACATCGCGGCCATGGCGCCCGCGTCGCCGCCGCTGGGCGGGGTCAGTCCGAGCAGGGTGCCCCGTACGGAGGGCACGCGCCGGGCGAGCGCGAGCAACGCCGGGCGGTGGGCCTTCCACCAGCCGGCGGCGGCGCGCAGGGTGGCGGGCAGCGGCAACAGCTCGGCGAGATAGTCCTGCTCGGGTTCGGTGCCGGTGAGGCCGGCGGCGCGGGCCAGTCGGCGCAGTTCGACGGCGACCTGCGCGGACGGCGGTAGCCCGCCCGCGGTGCGGCGCACGCACAGCCGGCGGAACCGGTCGAAGGCCTCGGCGGGGGAGACCCGCAGCGCCAGCGCCTTGCCGTACCCGGTCAGCACCTTCACCGGCAGGGCGCCGGCCAGGGCGAATTCGAGGAAGACGGCGTCCAGCCGGTCCTCGTCCACGGGCAGGCCGAACTCTGCCTCGCTCGCGCGGGCCTTGCCGAACAGCTGCGCGGCGTACGTGGTGTTCTCGACGGCGAGGAAGAGCCGTGCGGCCTGCTCGTGGAAGACCGGCAGGAAGTGCGGGACGGACACGGCGAGCCGGCCGGCCAGTTCCATACAGGCGTCGAGGGCGGCCTTCGGCTTGGTCTTCGCCTGACGGGCGGCCCGGTCCAACTCCGGTACGACGGCCAGCGCGTGGTGCCCGTCCTCGGGGTGGTGCACCAGGACCCACTCGGGGAAGCCGAGGGCCTGTCGCCGGCCGAGACCCACCACGGCCGGTTCGCCGTCGGGTTCGAGGCCCAGGAACCCGGCGGCGAGGTCCTCCGCGGCGCCCAGTTCGGCCGCGGCGAGCCGGATCACGACCCGGTCGTTCCCGAGGGCCGGGTGGCGGTAGGCCCGCGCGGTCAGTTCGACGGCTTCGTCGCCCGCCCCGGTGGTGTCGGCGGGCAGCACGGCGCCCGCGTCGAGCAGCGCCCGGGCCCCGCCGGTGTCGGTGGTCTTGGTGTTCACGCGTTCCCGCCCTCCTCGATCTTGCGCCCGGCGTACAGCGCCGCGGCCATCCGCATCCCCTCGGACCAGGCCACCGGTCCGACCTCGGCGAGCCGCACGGCCCGACCCTCCGCGTCGTGCCAGTTCAGCCCGCCGGTGCTCGACTCGTCCTCCCAGTACGGCTCGCCGATCCACACGGCCGCCTCCACGGCACCGCCGGCGTCGCGCACCTTGCAGGTGGCGTAGCCGCCGGAGACCCGGTAGCCGAGGCCGGTGGCCCGTGCCGCGAGGCTGAACCGGGAGGGGAACACCCCGCCCGCGTAGTCCCGTACCTCGGTCGCGTTCGCGGCGAGCCCGGCCGGCTTCTGCCAGGTCGCGCGGTGGATCTGCTCGACCTGCTGGGTGATGCCGAGTTCGGCGGCGAAGTCCCGTACGTCGTCCAGGTCGGGCAGCAGCACCGGGTGCGGCAGGGTCACGGTGCGCGGGGAGAGCCGTATGGTCTCGCCGTCGAGGTTGACCACCTTCAACTCGCCCGTCTCGGTGGCGTCGCGCAGGAAGCCCACCTCGTCGGGGTCGTCGTCGGCGACGATCGCCAGGTCGCGCAGGGCGCCCTGCCAGGCCTCGTCGGGCCAGACCCGGGCCAGCAGCGTGGTCGGCACCGGAAGCGAGGACACCATCCAGGCGTCCACCTGGGCGACACACGCGACCACGTGCCGATCGAGCCATTCCGAGAGCCGGCGCAGCCGGTCCACCTCGGGGTGGTCGCGCAGCGCCTTCGGCAATGTCTTCAACTGCCGTTTCGTCGATCCCCGGGCCACGACCCGCCCCTCCACGAGGGCGATCTCATAGCCCTCACCCGCCGCCAGCCAAGCCATCAGCCGTGCCTGCCCCTCTGTCGTACCCGCCCGATTCCGCGCAGCCCGAAGGAAGGCGCCAACGCCCTGTGAGCTGCGGTATGTCGGGAGACTAGCGAGGCCCACTGACAACGCGGCGGTCAGGACCGGTGGGTGAGCGGGCCCTCCCGGATATTCGAGACAGTTGGCCTGAATTCGACGTTGTGGCGAGCCGGATGCCGGTCCGGGAAAGCAGTCGCGCCGTACGGGAACACGAAGAACCGCCCCCGGTCGCGAAGGACCGGAGGCGGTTGGGGTGGGGCGGGTGAGGGGTCAGACGGCGTCGGCCGTCTCCACCGCCTTCAGCAGCGGGGCCTCGCTCGACGCGACGGGCTCCTCCACCCGGGGGCCGTGGCCCGAGCGCAGGCCGAGCCAACTGATCAGCGCGACCAGGGCGAAGGCGACGGCCCCGATCCCGAAGGTGAGGGTGAAGCCGGACTCGGCGGGCAGCGCGGGAACGCCGGCCGGAAGGTGCTCGATGGTCTTCGAGGCCAGGATGGTGGTGACGATGGCGCTGCCGATCGCACTGCCGGTGGAGCGGGAGATCGAGTTGATGCCGTTGGCGATGCCGCTCTGGTGGTGCGGGACGCTCGACATGATCACGGCCGGCATGGCCGCGTACCCGAAGCTGACCGCCGCGCCGACGACGAGACCGGCGCCGATCACCGAGAAGGTGTGCGCGTGGTCCAGTGCCAACCAGCCGAAGCCGACGGCGCCGAGCACGGCGGCCAGACCCAGCGCGACGCGGGGCCCGCGGTGGCGCACCAGCTGCCCGCCGACGGGGGAGGCCAGCAGCGAGACGATCGCACCGGGGAGCAGGAACTGGACGGAGGCCCGCAGGATGGACGCGTCGAAGCCGTACCCGGTGAGGGCCTTCGGCATCTGCACCAGGTAGGAGACGCCCAGGAAGTTCGCGAACATGCCGAAGCCCACGAGGATGCCCGCCAGGTTGGCCATCAGGACGGGGCGGTGGACGAACATCCGCATGTCCACCAGGGGTTCGCGCACCTTGCGCTCCACCAGGACCCACACGGCCGTCATGACGGCGGCGCCGGCGAAGCTGCCCAGCGTCCGAGTGGAGGCCCAACCCCACTCGTGTCCCTGCGAGATGGGCAGCAGGAGCAGCAGGAGGGCGATGCCCAGGGTCAGCGCGCCGAGGAAGTCCGTCCGGCCGCCGGTCTTGTGGCGGGTGGCCGGGACCAGGAAGACGACGGCCAGCAGGGCCAGGGTCGCGAAGCCGGTCGCCATCCAGAAGGCGTTGCGGTAGTCGGCGTCGGAGCCGGAGGTCAGCAGGCCGGTGGCGACGAGCGCGAGACCGCTGCCGAACGCGAGCGTGCCGCTGACCAGCGCCATGGCGCCCGGCAGCTTCTGGGGCCGGACCTCTTCGCGCAGGACGGACAGGGCCAACGGGAAGATCGCGGTGGCCGCGCCCTGGAGGACCCGGCCGAGGATCAGCAGCGGAAGCGAGGTCGCGAGCGCGGCGATGACGGATCCCGCGACCATGACGCCGAGAACGGCCACCAGCGTGGGCTTCTTGCCGTGCTGGTCGCCGAAGCGGCCGAGCAGCGGGGTGAAGACGGCGGCGGACAGCAGGGTCGCGGTGGTGACCCAGCTGACGTTGGCGGTCGAGGTGCCGAGGTCGGTGCGGATCAGACCCAGGATCGGAACGGGCAGGGTCTGCATCATCGACACGACCATGGCGGCGAGGCTGAGGGCGAAGACGATGACCGTCTCGTTCCGGGGCCTGGCGGCGGCGGGGGCGGATGCGGCGGTGCTCATGGTTGGCGGGACCTTCTCAATGCTTCAGATCACAGATGTTTGATGTCCTCAAGTACTTGGATGAAGGTAGACGGCAATAGTTAAGGTGGTCAAGTAAAAGGTTGATAATATGAAGCTTGTGGGCGTACGCTCGCGCCATGAGCGCCACCGCCGCGGCCACCTCGCAGGGCCCCACCAAACTGCGACTGCTGGAACTGTTGGCTGCCATCGGCACCGCCCAATGGCGCGACTTCGCCACCGCCGCCGCCCGGCACGGGCTCACGTCCACGCAGGCCAAGGTCCTGGCCCAGCTGGAGGGGCCGGTGCCGATGCGCGGCCTTGCCGCCCTGCTCGCCTGCGACGCGTCCAACGTCACCGGCATCGTGGATCGGCTGGAGGCGCGGGAGCTGGTGCGGCGCGAGCCGTCCCCGGCGGACCGCCGGGTCAAGAACGTGGTGGCGACCGACGCGGGTCGCGAGACCATCCGCCGTGTGCGCGAGGAGATGCAGGCCACGCACGGAGCGCTGGACGCGCTGGACCAGGCGGAGAGCGCGACGCTCTACGCGCTGCTGGAGCGCCTGCGCCCCACGCTGGAGAAGGACGCCTGATCGAACGGGTCCGACCCGACGGCCGGGCCCGAGCCGACGCCCCGAGTGCTCACGCGCCCGGGGCGTCCGTGTTGCCGGTGGTCCCGGTGGTTCCGGCGTTCGTGGTGTCCGCGCCGTGCCCGACGTGCGCCGCCCCGTCGGCGATCGTGTCGCTCGCGGCCGCCGTGTCGAGCGCCTCGGTCAGTCGGCTCAGCCGCGCCTGGAGGTCACGGATCTCGCCGAGCTCGAACCCGGTGGCGGCGGCGATCCGGCGGGGTACCGCCACCGCCCGGGCGCGCAGTGCGGTGCCCTCGTCGGTGAGTACCGCGTGCACGGAGCGCTCGTCCTCGGTGCTCCGCTCGCGTCGGATCAGGCCGGCCGCCTCCAGCCGCTTGAGCAGCGGCGACAGGGTGCCGGAGTCGAGCCGCAGGTGCTCCCCGAGCTGCTTGACGGGAGTCGTGCCGTGTTCCCAGAGGACGAGCATCACGAGGTACTGCGGGTAGGTCAGGCCCAGGTCCTTCAGGACGACCCGGTACAGGCCGCCGAACGCGCGGCTCGCGGCGTTGAGCGCGAAGCAGATCTGCCCGTCCAGGCGGAGGAAGTCCGGCTCGGTGAGGGTCTCAGGCTGCTGCTCGGTCATGTCGGCCAGTGTACCCGGGAACTCTTGTCGGCGATTCAGTTGTGCACAATCAAGTTGCACACAACTCAAGCGTGTGCTTTATTGGTGGAGCGGTCGGACGACGGCCGCACCGATCCACCCCTCCGAGAGGAACCCCCGATGGACGCGCTGTACACCGCTGTCGCCACCGCCAACGGCCGTGAGGGCCGCGCCGTCAGCTCCGACGGTCAGATCGACCTCGCGCTGGCCATGCCCCCGGCGCTCGGTGGCAACGGCCAGGGCACCAACCCCGAGCAGCTCTTCGCCGCCGGCTACGCCGCCTGCTTCGCCAGCGCCCTCGGTCTCGTCGGTCGCCAGGCCAAGGTCGACACCAGCGAGGTGTCCGTGACCGCGGAGACCTCCATCGGCAAGGACACCGACGGCGGCTTCGCCCTCGCCGTCACCCTGCGCGTCGAACTCCCCGAGTCCCTCGCCGGTGCGACCGGCGCCGCGCTGGTCGAGCAGGCCCACCAGGTCTGCCCCTACTCCAAGGCCACCCGCGGCAACATCCCCGTCGAGCTCGTCGTCGAGTAGTCCGACCGGCGGCGCCGCACGCGCCGCCCGACCGCCCGCGGCGCCCCTTCCGAGGGGCGCCGCGGGCGTGTGCGCTCACGCCCCCCACTCACGCCCCTCACTCACGCCGGCCGACGAATCGCCACGACCGCGCAGACCGCGGCCAGCGGCAGTTCCGCCACCGCGGCGAGCGCCAGTGCCATCCCCTGGCCGCTCGTGCCGGCCGAGGTGGTGACGTCGAACCATGCGTCCATCACCAGCAGGGCGGCCGTCGCCCCCGCCACCGCCGACACCCGGGGGTCGCCCCTACGCAGCAGCGCACCCGTACCGGCCAGACCGGCCACCAGCATCGCGTCCAGCCCGATCCACGCGGTGGACCAGTACGACACCTCGGTCGTGTGCGGCACCGACTTCGCCAACACCACCATCCACGGCACCAGCGCCAGCCCGGCGCCCGAGAGCACCGTCGAAAGGCGCGGGACGCGGACGTCGGCCCGGCGGACCCGACCTGCCGCCGCCCGTCCGGTCGAGGGACGGGGTGCGACGCGCTGCGGGGAGACGAGGGCCATGGGTGCGGAACTCCTTCCGACCCGACGGTCCGTCCGCCGGGCACTCCACGACTCTCGTGCCCGGAGCGCGGAAGATCAGTAGCTCCAACGACCGAACCGGGGGTGGTGCCAGGTACACCCCGGGGCGGGCACCAGGGTGGTCGAACACCCCCTGACATGCGATTAACGTACGACGCATGGCATTTCGCGGCGCGTTGAGGCGTACGTACACCTGGATCGCCGCGCACGCACCGTGGTCGGCGTGGGCCCGCCGCAACACCGCCTTCTGCGCGGCCGCGATCCCACCCGCCCTGCCCGTCCTGCTCGGCGTGGTCTTCCTGTGGGCGTGGCCACGCAGCACCGTCCCGCTCCTCCTCGCCCTCGCCTGCGGTCCGCTCCTCACCAGGCTCCAACGCAGCCGCTTCCGGACGTTGGCGGACCGGGACGTGCCGGAGGTCGCCCGCGCACACCCCCGGCACACCGCGCGCGGCATCGCCGAACGGCTGACCTCCGAGTCGACCTGGCGCCAGTACGGCTACCACCTGCTGGCCGGGCCGGCCGCGGCCCTCGGGGGAGCCGTGCTGGTCCTCCTCTGGATCGGCGGCTTCGCAGGCGCCTCCGTGTACGCCTGGTCCTGGATGCTGCCCACCGACGACCCGGAATTCGGGCAGGGCGGGTCGAGTTCGTACGACGCCCTCACGGTCGCGGGCGTCCTGCTGCTGCTCGCCGCCCCGTGGTGGGCGGCACTCGTCACCCGACTGGACACGCGCGCGGGCGCCGCCCTGCTCGGGCCCAGCCGGGCGGGCGAGTTGCTGCGCAGGGTCGAGGACCTGGCCGAGAGCCGGGCGGGTGTCCTGGACGCCGCCGACCTCGAACGTCGGCGCATCGAGAGGGACCTGCACGACGGAGCCCAACAGCGCCTGGTTTCCCTCGCCATGAACCTCGGCATCGCCCGCGCCACCCTGACCGATCTGCCGCCCGAGGTCAGGGCCGTCATCGACGAGGCGCACCGCGAGGCGAAGGAGGCCATCGAGGAACTCAACAACCTGGTACGGGGCCTTCACCCGGCCGTACTGGAGGACCGCGGGCTCGACGCCGCGCTCTCCGGGATCGCGGCCCGCGCCCCGCTCCCCGTCGAACTGGAGGTGGACATCGCCGTGCGCCCCGGCTCGACCATCGAGGCCGTCGCCTACTTCGTGGTGTCGGAGACGCTCGCCAACGTCGCCAAGCACGCCCGTGCCGGCCACTGTTCCGTGCGGATCCGCCGGATCCCCGGGCGCCGGGGAGACCTGCTGCGCGTCGTCGTCACCGACGACGGGGTGGGCGGAGCCGACCCGGCGGGCGGGACCGGCCTGACCGGACTGCGCAAACGCATAGGGTCCGTCGAGGGAACCATCATGATCGAAAGCCCTCCCGGGGGCCCGACCGTCATCACCGTGGAGCTGCCGTGCGTGCTGTGATCGCCGAGGACTCCGTCCTTCTTCGCATAGGACTCGTCAAACTCCTCGGCATGGCCGGATTCGAGGTCGCGGCCGAGGTCGACGACGGCGAGGCCCTGCTCGCGGCCGTCGAGGAACACAAGCCGGACCTCGCCCTCGTCGACGTGCGGATGCCGCCCGACTTCACCGACGAAGGCGTCCGGGCCGCGCTCGTGATCCGCCGCCGATACCCCGAGACCGCCGTGCTGCTCCTCTCCCAGTACGTCGAGGAACGCTACGCGGCAGAACTGCTGACCACCCAGGGCGGCGCGGGCCTCGGCTACCTCCTCAAGCAACGCGTCGCCGACGTGGAGGAGTTCGTCGCCGCGCTGCGCCGGGTCGCGGCGGGCGGCACGGCACTCGACCCGCAGGTCGTCGCCCAACTCCTGCTCCGCCGCGGCGGCGGCAAGGACCCGCTGGAGCGGCTCACCCCCCGCGAGCGGGACGTCCTGGCCCTGATGGCGGAGGGGAAGTCCAACGCCGGGACAGCCGCCGAACTCGTGGTGAGCGAGAGCGCGGTGGCCAAACACATCAACAACATCTTCGCCAAGCTCGACCTGCCGCCGGCCGACGGCGCCCACCGCCGAGTCCTCGCCGTCCTGCGCTTCCTGGACGGCACGTCGTGACCGGCAGCGCCGAGACCGGGACGGCCGCGCCGCGGGCGCGCCACCGCACGGCTTGGCTCGCCGCCGCGTGGCTCGGCGCCGTGCTCGTGGTGATTCCCGCCGCCTGGCAGGCGTGGGCGTACGGAAACACGCGGCAGGGGAGTGCGTCCGGGGGGAGCGCCGGTCGGCCGGTGGCCGCGCTGGAGATCGTGGCGGGCGGCTCCGACGTCACCGTCACCCCGCGCGCGGACCGGCAGGTCTCCTACCGGGCGGACCTCGGCTGGTCGTTCCGACGGCCCACCATCGAGGAGAGCCGACTCGGCGATGCGCT
This sequence comes from Streptomyces sp. NBC_00513, assembly GCF_041431415.1. GTDB lineage: Bacteria > Actinomycetota > Actinomycetes > Streptomycetales > Streptomycetaceae > Streptomyces. The sequence continues at coordinate 991,849 of NZ_CP107845.1, read as the reverse complement.
GCGGCTCACCCCGCACTGTCCCGGCGGCACCGGCGACTCGGGCCTTCCCGGCCTGCGCTGCTCCGTGCGGCTGTTCGTGACCGTGCCCGCCGACATCCCGATCAAAGTGACCGCGGGCTCCGGCCGGGTGGACATCGGCGGCCTGGGCGGCGCCGTCGACGCGGACGTCGACTCCGGCACCCTCCACCTCACCGGGCTGCGCGGCCCGGTGCGCGCCCGCGTCGGATCCGGGCAACTGGACGCCGGCGTCCTCACCTCCCCCCAGGCCGAGTTCCGGGTGGGCTCCGGCCGCGCCACGGCCGCCTTCCTGACCCCGCCGGAGCAGGTGACCGCCCGCACCGGCTCCGGCCGGCTGGACCTCACCTTCCCGACCGCCACCCGCTTCCGGGTCGACTGCGAGGCGGGCGCGGGCCGCTGCGAAGTGGACGGGGCCCTGCGCGATCCGGCCGCCCCCGGCACCCTGACACTGTCCGCCGCATCGGGCCGGGCCCACGCCGGGTACGCCAACCCTTCGGTGCCTTCGACACCGGAGAATCCCTCGACTCCGGGCCGGTGACCAAGTGCGCGTCCCCGGTGCTTCGTCGCCGACCCTCCGGGGGATCAGGCCGAGGCGCGGTGCACGAGGACGGTCGGGGTGATCACCGGGCGCGGGGGTTCGGGAGCCGTCCCGGCCCGGTTCAGGGTGTCGAGCAGGAGACGGGCCATCAGCCGGCCCATTCCCTCCACGTCCTGGCGCACCGTGGTGAGCGGCGGATCGGCCGCCTCCGCCACCAACTCGGTGTCGTCGAAACCCACGAGCGCCACGTCCCCGGGCACCGACCGGCCGTTCTCGCGCAGCACGGCGAGTGCCCCCGTGGCCATCAGGTCGTTCGCCGCGAACACCGCGTCGAGCGCCGGACGGCGGTCCAACAACTGCCGCATCGCACGGGCCCCGCCCGCCGAGGTGAAGTCCCCCTCGGCGGTCAGCGCGGGGTCGGCGTCGCGCAGTACGTCCCGATAGCCGTCGAGCCGGTCGGCCGCCGACGTCTGGTCGAGGGGGCCCGCGATGTGCGCGATGTGACGCCGCCCCTGGGAGAGCAGGTGGCGTACGGCCTCCCGCGCGCCCCCGCGGTTGTCGGCGTCGACGTAGACGACGCCGAGGTCCCCGGATCCGGCCGTCCAGCCCGGCCGCCCACCGTAGACCGTGGGCATGCCGATGCGCCGGGTGATGTCGGGGAGCGGGTCGTCGGTGTGCAGGGAGAAGGCCAGGGCGCCGTCGACGTGCCCGCCGGCCAGGTACCGCTCGATCCGGTCGTAGTCCCCCCGATCCTCCACCAGGAGCAGGACCAACTGCTTGTCCTGTTCCGTGAGTTCCTTGCTGATCCCGCGCACCTGGCGGGAGAAGAAGGGGTCGGAGAAGATCCGGACCTCCGGTTCGGCGATGATCACGGCCACCGCACCGGTCCGGCGGGTGACCAGCGTGCGCGCCGCCGGGTTGGGGACGTAGCCCAGTTCGAGGACGGCCTTGCGGACCCGGTCCACCAGGTGCGAGCGGACTCCGTCCCCGCCGTTGACGACGCGCGACGCGGTGGCTCTGGACACCCCCGCCCGCGCGGCCACTACCTCCAGAGTCGGTCGGTTGACGGGAACGCGATGCTGTTCGGGCACGTACGCTCCCTCATGCGTGACCGCGGGCGGTTGCCTCGCCGGGCAGCAGGCTAACCCGTACCGCCGGGAGCGCGAGGGCGCTCCCGGCGAATTCAGGTCGTGCGGGGCGGTGCCGTGGCGGCGTCGCAGGAGGATGGTGTCCGGCCGTTCGGGACGCGGGCCCCGGGTGGTCGGTGGGGAGGGCGCGGGAGCCGCTGGTGCCCCCGGGCTCCGCTATGGGCGCACTGCCGCCGCTACTGGCAGAACTTCGAATTCAGCGCGGCCGTCACGCCCGCGTTGAAGCCCTTCTCGAAGTTCGGGTCGACAGCCTGGAGGTTCTGGTTCGCGTTCGGCTTCTTGCACAGGTCCTTCGTGGCAGCGAAGCCCTGGGTGAAGCCCTTGCGGAACTGGTCCTGGGTGTCCTTCTGTTCGGCCTGCTGGACGGTGCCGCACGGGGTCCTGCCCTTGCTCCCTTCCTTCACGGAGAACGAGCTGCCGCCCTTCTGGGCGATCAGCTTGAACGTGCCGTCCGCGTTGGTCCGGATCTGCTTGTTGCCGCTCTTGGACAACACGAGGACGTCGACGGCCGGTTTGAACCCGTTTCCCTTGACGTCCACCCGCTTGCCATCGACGGTGTTGGCCGTCACGGTACAGGTGGCGGAAGGCACCGCCGCCTGCGCCGGGGCGGCCACGAGCGCCGCCGACCCCAACGCCAGCAAGGACACCCCCACCGGGGCGACCACGGCCATTCGCATACGCCGATTCATCGTTTCTCCTCTCGTCGAGGAGACCACGGGCGGCCCGGCAGCCGAGTGTCGCCGAGCCCGGAGAGGCGGGCCCGCCGAGCGGACCTCTTCGAGCGGGATCCTGGCCCCGACCCGCACCCTCGCACGGCCGACACCGCTCCGGTGCCGACCCGGGTGATCTCACGAGATGTCTCCATCGTCCCGCCGTCCGCCCGCCGTGTCGACCGGGGCGACCCCCGGCGCAGGCGACCGCCCGGCCGGCCGACAGGCGCCCCCCGGGCGCCGGTCGCCAGGACCCCGATGCGCGTGCCGCATCCGTTCAGGCGTGGTAGAGCGCCCGCGCCCGGTCCAGGTCGACCGACCCGTCCCCGGGCAGCGCGAGGAAGTGCTCCAGCTGCCATGCCCGGGTGCGTTCGGCCTGTCGACTGGTCGGCACCGCCCACGGCGGATAGACGCGAAATCCCCGCTTCCCGCCGACGCCGTCCCGGGACACGACGTCCCGCGCGCGGAGCACGGACCACGGGAAGACGAACTGCCCGTGGTCCGCCCCGTCCCGGCTGTCGATGACGAACAGGTCGACCCCGTCGCCCGTGTCGAAGGGCCGGATCGGGCCCTCCTCGGACCGTTGCCACACGGTGACGAACTGGCCCACCTTGGTCGGTGTCGTCCTGGCGGCCCGGAACCTGACCGAGCGCCCGTTCACGCAGAGCGCGTACGCCTCGTAGTCCGCGCTCTCCTCCTCGGCGACGGGCAACGGGCAGTCGAACCCGCACGGGTCGAAGACCAGGGACTTCGCCGCGGCGAGTCCCTCCGGCACGGGGCCGGTGGCCGGGTCGTCCCAGGGCTGTGCGGGTGTTTCGCGGTGAGCGGTCATGACCCGATCCTTGCACCCGTCGGTGACACGGGCCCGGGACGGGCCTCGGCCGGGGGCGGGTCACACGGCGCAGGCCTACGCGTAGGCCCACCCTCAGCTCCCCCAGATCCCCTGAAGGTGGCTGACCAGCGCTTTCCCGGCCGGCAGGGCGATGCGGTCCCCCAGGTAGCCGTCCGGTCGCACCACGAACAGCGTCGACTCGCGGGCCCCGTAGAGCCGGGCGAACTCACCCCGGTCGTCGCGGTAGGCCGGCAGGGGGGCGTCGCCGGCCGGGACGCCGTCCGCGAGCACGGCGCAGGCAGCCGACCGGCCTGTCGGGAAGTCCGCGGCGAGGGCGGCGAGTTCGGTCATCGCGTCGGTGTCCGGGCCCGTGAGGTACAGGACGCACACGTGGTCCCGGCCCCTCAGCAGGTCGTACAGCCGCAGCGGGTAGGCGGCGATGGCCGAGGTGAGGCCGCCGCAGTCCGGTGCCCGGTCGCCCGGCTGCGGGCCGGCCGTCCCGTCGCGCTCCGTTCGTCCCACGATGGGGCTGCCGCGGTAGTCGACGAGCAGCTGGGCCTGGCGCATCATCACCGTCGCCGGGTCGCCCGGATCGGCCTGCACACCCTCGGCGGCGTGCCGCACGGTACGGTCGACGACCTCCGTGCCCACCGGCCGCCGCTCCGCGTCGTAGCTGTCCAACAGCAGCGGAGGGGCGGCGCCCCCGACGGCCAGGGCGAGTTTCCACGCCAGGTTCCACGCGTCCTGGATGCCGGTGTTCATGCCCTGCGCGCCGGTCGGCGGATGGATGTGCGCGGCGTCGCCGGCGACGAAGACCCGCCCGTCGGAGTATCGGTCGACGATCCGGTGACTGATGCGGAACACCGAGGACCACCGCATGGTCGACGCCACGGTCGGCTGCGGCGACATGCGGTCCAACACCGCCTGGATGTGGGAGAGTTCCGGCGCCCGGCCGCCCTCCAGCCCGTGCGCGATCCCGTCGCCGGTCTGCCCGGCCACGGACGAGAGCTCGGCCGGCACCGACATCGAGACGCGGTAGCGGCGGACCCCGGGAAGCGGGATGCACACCAGTACGTCGTCCACGGCGCCCCCGTCGGCACGGTGCATGGCCCGCACCCCGTAGCCGCGGGGAAGGTCCCAGTCGACCTCGACGTCGGCCAACATGTACTCCTCGGGGAACGCGCCACCCGCGAAGCCGAGCCCGAGCCCCTTGCGGACGACGCTGTGCGCCCCGTCGCAGCCCACCAGGAACCGGGAGCGGACCTCCTCCTCGGCGCCGGTCACGACGTCCACCAGTCGACTGGTGACCCCGTCGGCGTCCCGGGTGAACGACACCAGCTCCTTGTTCCGCTCGATGTCGGTCCCGAACCGGTTCAGGAACTCCTCGAGGATCCGCTCGGTCTCGTTCTGGGGGAGCGCGGCGAACCCGTACGGCACCTCGGGCGGCAGCTTCAGGTCGAGGCGTGGCTGCTCGACGCCGTTGACGTACGTGAGCTGCCCGCGCATCGGGACGGCCGCCTCCAGCACGGCGCGGACGAGGCCCGCCCGGTCCCAGAGTTCCAGGGTGCGGGGCTGGATGCCGACCGCCTTCGCGTACGGCAGCCTCGCCGGGAGCCGGTCCACGAGACGGCACCCCACCCCGCGCCGCCGCAGCTCCGCGGCCGCGGTCAGACCCACCGGGCCCGCGCCCACGACCAGTACGTCCGTGTGTCCGTCATTGTGTGCCACTGGTCACTCCCCGGCCGAGTCCCCGTAAGGAAGCAGGTCCCCTCCATGGTGGCCCGACGGTCGGACCCCGGCCACCGCTCCCGGGGCCCGTACCGTGAGCGAACCCCGGGCCCGCACGGGGGGTGCGCCCGCCCGTCAGTCGGTGTTCGTGGCGGCGGCCGCCTGACGCTGCCGCTTGCTCAAGGGAGCCAGGGTCATGTCCTGGGCGTGGGTCCTGAAGTGCTTGAAGGCGTATCCGCGCTCGGACAGCCAGGCCTCGGCGGCCAGCTCGGCGCGTGCGGTCGCGTCCGCGATGTCCTCTTCGGCCTCGCCCGACTCCAGGAAGCGGAACGTGTAGGAGTCCCGCGCCGTGATCTCGTAGGTGAGGTGTCCCTCGGGGGTGAAGCCCGCGCGCAGCAGGTCGTGCTCCGGGGCGGCGGCAAGCAGCGCCGCGCGCTGCTCGTCGGTGAGCCGGACGAAGGAGCCGCGGACGGTGATGCGGAAGGTTCGGGTGGTCATCGCGTCAGCCTAGGCGGGGGACGCTGCGGGCGCACCGGGGTTTCGGGTCCAGGGGTGGCCCAGGGAGCGGGGCACTCCGGGGATTCCCGGGGTGGGGGGGCCGCGTGGAGGGGCCACTGAACCAGTCGGGGGCCGTATGGAGGGGGACCGCCGACGCGCCCCGCCCTCCGAACCACCCCCGCACCCGTTCCGCGCGGGCCTGTCGCGGGGAACGGGACAATCGGCGCATCGGCGTCCGTTCGTCCCGGCGGCAGCCGATCCGGCCGGCCCGACCCGTCCGCAACGCCCTCGCCGATCGATCGCGGGCCGTCCTGCGACGTCGGCGCGCGATCCGCCGACACGAACGAGCCGGCCGCGCCGTGCCCGACGGATCGTCTCCGGGCGCCGGGAACTTGCCGGCGGCACCTGCGCGCCCTCGACCACCCCACATGACGCCTTGTTGAGTCATGTCGCGCTTCAGGGCGATTCGCGTACTGAACGCGCTCTCAATGTGGTTGAGGAGAATCCATGCGCATGATCCGAACGGCTCTCGCACTCGGCGCCACCGCACTCGTGGTGACGGCCGTCGGCGTGAACCCGGCCGTCGCCGCGGAGCGGTCGCCGGCCCCGAAGGCTCCCATGTACTGCACCCTCGTCGTCGACACGGGCGAGGGCGGCTGTTTCGCGACCAAGGCCGAGGCCGCCCAACTGGGCGGCCAGGCCGAGTACAAGGACCTCGGCAGGATATGGAGCGACGCCAACTCGGGCGGCAGCGAGTTCACCTTCCGCGGCAGTGTCGGTTGCAACTGGCGCTACCCGGAGTTCAACGACCTCGGCAAGTGGGGTTGGAACGACACCGTCAGCTCGGCCCAGGGCATCACCTGCCCGATCACCCTGTGGGAGCACCGGGACTTCCGGGGCGCCAGTCAGACCTACCACGGCTACAACGCGTACGTCGGTGACGGCATGAACGACAAGGCCACGTCGGTCAGTTTCGACCTGCGTTGATCCGACGGGGCCCGGCGACCCGCACCGCCGCCGGGCCCCGTTCGCGCGATGTCCGCGCCGCGTTCCGTCCGTGCAGTGCCGTTTCAGCAGTGAACTCCGCCACTCGAACAGGTGAGTTCGGGTGTGGCGCCGCGTCGTGCGGGGGGTTCTGGGGACTAGACCCATGGGTGATCACCTTTCCCGCGGGCACCCGGGGCGACGTCCCCGTGTTCCCGTGCTTTCCCTTGTCTCCGACCATGAGAAGGCCCCTCGTGAACACCACCCCGCGCCGCATCGCCGCCACGTTCGCCGTGACCGCCGCCCTCGCGTTCCTGACCGCCACACCCTCCGACGCCGCCGCCGCCCGGCGGGTCGATTCGCAGTGCGGTACCTACATCTGCGTCCACACCGCGCACCACAACCGATTCGTCCAGGACATCACCGTGCAGACCAAGGACGGGGTGTCCGGCACCCTGCGCGCCTACTGGGGCAACTACCACAGCTCCCGGGTGAACGCCGCCTCCCGGCGTTGGGAGGTCGGCTACGAGCAGGCCGGCGCGAGCCTCGTGTGCGGCGGCCTCGAACGCGACGGCCGGAGCATCGAGGACGGCATCTGCGTGACCATCTGACCGACGCGCGACCGAACCGGCTCCGGGACCGATCCCGCCGCACCGTCCTGGCGGCGGGATCGCACCCGGAAACGGCCCGCCGTCACGCCGGCGCCGCGGCGTGCTCCCGGTAGCGGCCCGGAGTCGTGCCGAACTCCCGGTTGAAGGCGTGCGAGAAGGCGTACGGAGTTCCGTACCCCACCCGGCGCGCGATGGCCGCCAACGAGTCCGGGGTGTCGCGGAGCAGGGCGGCGGCGGAGGTCAGCCGCCACCAGGTCAGGTAGGCCATCGGCGGTCGTCCCACCAGGGCGGTGAACCTGCGGGCCAGCGTGGGGCGCGAGACCCCGGCCTCGGCGGCCAGGCTCTCGTTGGTCCACGGGGCGGCCGGGTCCGCGTGCAGGGCCCGCAGCGCGACGGCCGTCACCGGGTCGCCGAGCGCCGCCGACCACACCCCCGTACCGTCCTCGACCATCCACGAGCGGATCATGTAGACGAGCAGCAGGTCGAGCAGACTGGGTACGGCGATCCCCGCGCCCGGCCGTCGGCCACCCAACTCGCCCCCCAACAAGTCGATGGCGGAGCGGAGTTCGGGATGACGGCCCACCCGGTTCGGCAGGTGCACCACGGTCGGCAGCTCCCGCATGAGGGGGTGGACCCGGCTGCGGTCCAACCGGTACTTGCCGCACAGCAACTCCACCGCCCCGGCCTCGGAGGACGGGTGGGGTGCCGGGGTGTCATCCGTCCGCCAGTCCTCGAAGGGCACCGCCCGCTCCAGGCTCGCCGCGTCGGCCCGGACGTCGGCGATGAGGTGCCCCGTGCCGTGCGGCAGCAGGACCGCGTCACCCGTTCCCAGCCGCACGCGTTCCCCGCCCTCCGGGAGCAGGAGGCACGCCCCCTCCAGGACGACGTGGAAGCCGGCGCCCTCGTAGGGAGCCAGACGGGTCGCCCAACCACCGTTCACCCGAACCCGGTTGGAGGAGGGCCGCCCCGTCCGGACGGTCGAGATCGCGTCGCTCACCACATCCATGACGCCAGCGTAGTCCGCGCATCAGCGGTGAGAGTCCCGCGTATCCACATGAGCGCGAAGAGCATTGAGCGGCTCACCGAGCACTCCTAGAATCGTGATCATGAAGAGTGAGAGCGAGCAGGGCATCGTACTGGGCGACGTCGAGGTCATCCGGGTCGTCGAATGGCAAGGGGCCTTCGCGTCCGCCCTCGACGTCGTCCCGGACTCCGGGACCGAGGTGTGGAAGGAGAACGCGCACTGGCTGTCCCCGGACCACTGGGACCCGCGGACCGACCGGGTCACGGTCGCGCTCCAGACCTGGGTCCTGCGCAGCGCCGGACGGACCATCCTGGTCGACACCGGCGTGGGAAGCATGCGCGAGCGACCCGGCGCGCCCGCGTTCCACCACCGGCAGGACGACTTCCTCGGCGCACTGGCCCGGGCCGGTGTCCGGCCGCAGGACGTGGACCTCGTCGTCAACACCCACGTGCACGCCGACCACGTGGGCGGCAACACCGTCGACGCCGCGGGGGAGTGGGCCCCGGCCTTCCCCAACGCGCGGTACCTCGTCCCGGCGGCCGACGACTTCCACTTCGGCCCCGACAACGGGTACGCCCGGGGTCTGCGGGCGGACGACCGGCTCATCTACGAGGACAGCATCGCGCCCCTCCACCGGTCGGGCCAGGTCGTCCTCTGGGAAGGCTCCCACCGCATCGACGAGAACCTCGTGCTGGAGCCCGCGCCCGGTCACACCCCCGGCTCCTCCGTCCTGCGGCTGACCTCGGGAGGGGACAGGGCGGTCTTCGTCGGGGACCTCCTGCACAGCCCCGTGCAGATCCTGGAACCCTCCTGGAACAGCTGCTTCTGCATGGACGCCGGGCAGGCCGCGGCCAGCCGCCGCCGGATCCTCGAACGAGCCGCGGACCGGAACGAGTTGGTCGTGCCCGCCCACTTCGGCGGTGGTGGCGCGGTGGAGGTGCGACGCCAGGGCGCCGGGTTCACCCTGGGCGCGTGGGCGGATTTCGAGTGAGGCCGCCGGCGGGTGCCGGCCGGTGTTGTCAGTCCCCGGACCTAGCGTTTCGCCCATGACCCTCCCGATGAACGACGTCCTCGACGCGGTGCGCGCAGGTCGCACCGAGCGCCTCCCCGCACTGCTGGGGCCCCTCACCCCGGCCGAGCGCCGTACCGTCCTCGGCGAACTCACCGCGTTGCGTCGGGAGGTCCGGGGATGGGGCTGGGACCGGGGCTCCGAGCGCGACCGGATTCGCGGCGGACTGCTCGTCGCGGGAGCCGGCTGCCACACCGGAGCCGCCGCCGCGGCTGCCTGGATCGGCTCCCGGGAGCTGCGCGACTGGCGGGAGCTCCCCGCCGCGCTGATCCTCGAACTGCTCGCCGACCGGGACCCGGGGTGGCTGGGCGACCTCGCCCACCGCCTCGCGGCCCGCGCCGCGACGGCCGAGGCCGACTACCCGCTGATCCGGGAACTGATCCGGCTCGCCGGCTGCCCCGTCCCCACCACCGACGCGTTCGTGTCCGGCTGGGTCCGGTCCCTGGTGCCACAGGGACCGGGCGGCACCCGCCTCCCGCTGTCGGCGGCCCTGCGCCGGGATCCGTTCGTGCGCGACCTCGTGCCCCGCCTCTTCGAGACGGCCGAGCCCCCCAACGCCCTGCTCTGGTACTCCCACCCGCGGTCCCCGAACCACTGGCCGACCGAGCTGGCCGCCCTGGCGGAGGAGGGAATCGTCGAGCGCCGGGAGCTGATCGACGGATGCGTCTCGCGGCTCCTGCGCGGCGGCCGCCCGAACCAACTGCGCTTCTACCTGGCCCTCCTGGAACGACTCGCCCTCACCCCGGACGAGGAACGCACCCGGACCGCAGACTGGATCGCCATGGCCGCCGACGGGCCGTCCGCCCTCGCCGGACACGCGCAGCAGGTGCTCGCGCGCGTGACCGTGGCGGGCGAACTGCCGGCCGAGAGGCTCGCGGAGATGTCGGCCGCGGTGCTCTTCCGCCCGGAGAAGAAGCTGGCCCGTGCCCAACTCATCCTGCTGGGGAAGGCACTGCGCCGCGCGCCCGACGACCGCCACCGGCTGCTGCCGGCCGTCGCCCACGCCTTCGGGCACGAGGACACCTCCCTCCAGGAGCGGGCGCTCGGGCTCGTCGCCGCGCACCTGCGCCCGCACGACGACGAACTCCGTGCCGAACTCGCCTCGCACAGCGCACTGTTGAGCCCCGGCAACCGGCTCGTCGCCGCAGGACACCTCGGGGTCGCCGCGGCGGCCGAGGAGGAGCCGTACGAGGAGATCCTGCCCCCGCCGCCCGTCCGTCGCCGCGCGTCGGCCACCGGGCGGACCGTCGCCGAGACCGTCGAGCTGGTCGCCGCGCTGATCGGCTCCCGAAGGCCGGACGCCGCCGAGTTCGAGACGGCGTTGGACGGTCTCGTCCGCCACGCCCACCGGGACCGGGCGGCCCTGGTCGAGGCTCTCGCACCGGTCCTGGCCGGCCGCGGTGCGCCGTCCAACCTGAGGGTCGAGGAGGGCGGCCCGCACGGGGTGGAGTTGGTGGCCGCGGCGGTCCTGGGGCGGTTCACCCCGGAGGAACTGCTGCCGGGCACGCGCCCGCAGTCCCGCGGGTTCCACGACCCCTGCGTGCACGCCGCCCGACTCAGGGAGGTCGCCCACCGCATGGTGACCGCCCCCCTGCCGTTCCTGCTCGCCACGCCCACCTGGGAGACCGGAACGATCGAACCGGACGAACTGGTGAAGCGGCTCGGCGCGTACCGCCGGCTTGGCTTGGAGCCCGCGGAGGCCGACTTCGCCCAGGCGCTGCTCCGGGTCCGCCGCGACCCCGCCGTCGCGGCGGCCGCGACCGCCCTCGGAACCCGTCCCGGCGAGCGCCTCGCCGCATGGCTCACCACTGCCGGCGAGCCCCCGAGGCTGCTGCGCCGCACGCAGGGACCCGACCCCAAGGCCGCCCACCCCTGGTGGGGACGGACGTGCGGGGCGGTGCGCAGGATCGTCATCGACACCCGCGAACGACTCGTCCTGCAGAAGGAGTTCCCGCCCGCGTTCCGCAGGCTCGGTCGCCCGGTCGACGACCACGGACGCCGCTGTTGGCACTGGCACGGCGACACGCAGGCGGAGCGCATGGTGCTGCCGGAGGACCGCGAGACCCAGGCCGCCTGGCTGCTCCCCGACCTCACGGCCGGCGCCACCGGCGAGGAACGCGGCCCCGGCGCGCTGCTCCCGGGCCTCGCCGAGCTGGGCGGCCCGGCCGGCCCCGTACTGCACCTCGCCGTGGCCACCGGACTCGGCTCCCGCCATGCCGAGGACCGGCTCGGGGCCGTCGACGCCCTGCTCGTCCTCGCGGCGCGGGGTGAGTTGGACGTCCCGCTGATGGGCCGGGACCTGGCCGAACTCGTCGGCCTGGGGACCGTGAAGGCGAACCGGCTCGCCGACTCCGCGCGCACGGCCGCCGCGACCGGTGCGTACGCCACCACCTGGACCCTGCTCGCGGGGGCGATCCCCGCCCTCCTGGCGCAGGATCCGGCCCCGCCCGGCACCGGCGAACTGCTGGCCGTCGCCGCCGACTGCGTGGAACGCTGCAAGGTGGCCTCCCCGGACCCCGAGGGTCTGGCCGCGCAGGCCTCCCGCCCCGGTTCCTCCCGGCTGGTCGCGCAGGCCCGTCGCCTGCGCACGGCCCTGGCCGTGGCCGCCGCGTAGGCGACCTTCGTACGGGGGCACAGGGGGACTCTCTCGACCGATGGGCCATATGAAGCTATCTTCATTGGCACCATGTTGCTGAGGCTGAACATCTCCGACAGTCGCCCCCTGCACGAACAGGTGGCGGGCGCGATCCGGCGGGCCGTCGCCGAGGGCGAGTGCGCCCCGGGGGATCGGCTCCCGCCGGCGCGCGAGCTCGCGCAGGCGCTCGGGGTCAACGCGAACACCGTCCTGCGCGGCCTGCGATCCCTGCGCGACGAAGGGGTGTTGGAGTTCCGGCGCGGCCGCGGGGTGACCGTGGCCGCCGGCGCGGACCACCGCTCCGCGCTGGTGGATCGGGTCCGTGAACTCGTGCTGGAGGCGGCCCGGTTGGGGTACGGCAAGGCCGAACTCACCCAGATGATCAGGGAGGTCCCGTGAAAGACCACAAGGGCCACGAAGACCGCGAGGGCCACGAGGACCGCGAGGGCCGTGAGGTTCGCGCGGCGGGCGCCACCCGCCCCGGCCGCGGCAGGGCCACCTCCTGGGGCGTCGCCGCCTGGGCCTCGGGCGTCGGAATCCTGCTGGTGGCCATGCCACTGGCCGCCCGGGGACGACTTCCGGACCGGCTCGCCACGCACTGGGGCGCCGGCGCGGCGCCCGACGGTTCGCTGCCGCTGTGGGCGGCGGCCGCGTTACCGGCGGTGGCCTGGGCGTTGCTCGTGTCGGCGGTGGCGCTCGCCTCCCGCCGGGGATCGGGGGTACGGGGATGGGCCGGAGCGACGCTGCTCTCGGTGGGGGTGGGCCTGATCGGGGCCCAGGCGGTGATCGTGCGGGCCAACCTGGACCGATCGGACTGGCATCAGGCGCGGTCCGCGACGCTCTGGTTCGTCGTCGTGATCGCAGGAGCCGTGACGGCGGCCCTCATCGGGGTGCTGCTCGACCGTCGTGCGACAGCCTCGGCGCCGCCCGTGCCGGTGACACCCGGCGACCCCGCTCTGGAGATCCCCGAGGGGGAACGTTTCGTCTGGCTCTCGCGGGTGACGAACCCCTGGTTCCAACTCAGCGCCGCCGCCGGCGGCCTGGTGGCCGTCGCGGGTGCGCTCGCCGGGGCGGCGGGTCTGGTCGGCAACCCGTGGCCGCTGATCGCCCCGTTCGCCTTCGTCTCGGTCGGGATGACGGCCTTCTCCACCGTGCGGGCCCGGGTCACCGAAAGGGGGCTGGAGGTCGGCTTCGGTCCGCTGGGGTGGCCGACGAGACGCTGGGCCGTCGGCGACATCGAATCGGCACGCGTCGAACGACGCACCCCCGCCCAGGTGGGCGGATGGGGGTACCGGCTCAGTGGGCTGGGCACGACGGTGATGCTGCGCGCCGGCGATTGCCTCGTCGTCCGGGCCCGCGGCAAGGACTTCGCGGTCAGTGTCGACGACGCCGGCCGGGCCGCCGCCCTCCTGAACTCGTCCCGCGTACGCACCTGACCGGCCCGACCGGCCGGCGCCCCTACCGCGCGTCGGTGGCAGGGCGCTCCTCGGGGAGGTGCGGCCCCCGCTCCCAGGTGTCCGTCAGCGCGTGGGAGGCGAGCCGGCACACGGCCCGTTGCTCGTCGGGGGCCAGCCCGAGACGGTTGAAGAGCAGATGCAGGTGCGAGGCCCAGAGCGAGGCGCGTACGGCGGTCCACACCGAGGCGCGGCCCGCCGCCCACACGGCCGAACCGTCCGCGCCGTCGTCCTCGGCCGCACGCCCGGCCGCCTCCTCCAGGCGGGCGTCGGCCTCCCGCAGCCCCGCCGCCCAACGGGCCACCGGCCCGACGCCGACGCCGTTCGCCACCCCGTGCCGGACGGCGTCGGCGCGCCGCATCAGTTCCTCGCGACCGGGTCCGCCGCCCGGGTCGACGCGAGGGGAGGGCACGGGGGCCGGGGTGTGCAGCACGTCCTCGGACCAACGCCACCCGGTCGTCTGCCACCGCAACCACCGCGCCGCCTCGTAGCGGTCCATCCCGAGCGCCGCCGCCGTGGCCTGCGCGAGGTCCCCCGCCAGGGCGAGGCGCTCGCCGCCGCGTCCGGTGCGCGCGAGCCCGTCCAGGGCCACCCGGGTGGACAGTGCGAAGACGTCCTCCGTCACGGGCAGGGCGGTCGGACCGCCGAATCGTTCGGTGTCGGGTACGTACGGCGCCTCGTGGATCTCCGCTCCCTCGCCGAGACGTTCCTTCACGAGGAGCGTCGTCTCGGCGTACAGCGCCGCCACCCCGGCCGGGGTGAGGTCGCGAACCCGGACGCGCAGGTGGGGGCCGTCCACGTCGACGTGACGGAGGTAGAACCACGAGGTCGCCCTGCGGTCGGAGACCAGCCCGTCCAGCAGCGGGGCGAGATCCTCGACGAGGAACGCGTCGGTGTCCTCACCGGTCGGGCGGGCGAAGCGGGGGAAGAGGTGCAGGCTGAACCAGCGTCCGCCGGTCGCGTCGATTGCCTCGGTCACTTCGGCTCCTCTGGGGAAGAAGGGGCGGGGGCGGGGCGGGAGTTCGTCATGGGGGCGGCGCACGGGTGGGGCTCGGGTGGGGGCGATCCGGTGGGGGACGGATCGGGCCGCCGGCCGCGGGCGAACGGCGTGATCACCACCGTAACCGCATGCCGGGGCACGGCCGAGAGGGCGGTGTCCGGAAGTCAGTCACACTCCGGCGCGGATCGAGGGAGCCGGTGGGGCCGGTGCGGCCGAAGGGCCCCGCGCACGCGACGCGGCCCCGCGCCCGCACGGACTCGCGGGGAGGGGGAGGTGCGAGCAGGCGGGTGTGCGCGTCGTGTGGCGCGACGATGCCGGCGGGGGACGTCGGCGCGGGTGCCGAGGGTTTCGGCCTCGCCCCGCTTCGGCCGCCGGGTCGGGTCCACGCGACCCGACCGGTACACGAGGGGGCGCCCTTCACCGGGGCGTGCGCGCCGGGCCCGTCGGCGTCGGGTACGGCGGGGTCCGTCAGGCACACAACGAGCCCGAGCCGGCGCACGATTGGCGTGGTCCCGGCTCGTCCACCACGGCCGTGATCACGTGACGGTCCTGCCGGAGTGCGGTCCGCCGTGAGACACCCGGCTCTCGGGACGGCTCGCTCGCGTACGGGCGCGGCCGGCGGGTGCGCCCGCAGGGGGGGCGCCAGGCCGGCCCTCAGCCGGATCCGGGGGCTTCCGGGCCCGCTCCGATCCGCCGGAGCGCGCGCCCCTCGGCGGCTATCGCCTGCGCGATCCCGCGCCGCCGCTCACGACGAGGGCGTCGGTGATGAGGCGGACCCCGCGGGCGAGGCGGCCCAACTGTTCGAGCTCGACCGCGTACATCCGGATCGTGTTCTCGATGACGGACTCCGCCACACCCATCGCGGGCAGTTCGGCGCGACTCGTCTCGAGCGCCACCCGCACCGCGCGCATCTCGTGCTGGAGCTGGAGCTGGGCGTGCCGGGTGAGGAGTACCGGATGACGTGTCAGCGTCGAGTAACCCGCGTACCGGGCCGGGAGCAGGTCGCGCAGCCAGCGCGTCGCGGTGCGTTCCCAGTCGTGGCTCCCGGGGGCCTTGACCTGACAGGGCCAGTCCGGGCTGAGGGCGGTGGAGGCCAGTTGAGGCATTCTCGTCGCTTCCGAGTGGTGTCGAACTCTGATCGAGAGGTTGCTGGGCGGCCTCGACCCAGGGGTTGATCGAGGCCGCCATGGCGGTCTTCGGGATCCGAAAGCCCGGATCGAACACTCGGAAGCGGACTGAGGAGGCAGCGCGCGCGGCTGAGTGTTCTTTCTGGGACGGCGTGGGGACGCCCTCCTTGGCATCTGGTGGATCCCGGCCGCGCCTCAGTAAACATATATACCGTTGAGTAAGCAAGCGTATGAAAAATTACATGCGCCCCGAGGGTATGTGGGCGCCCCGGGGTATGTCGTTCCGGGGTGGGGCTAGAGAAAGAATCCGTGCAGGTCGGCGACCTGCTCGTACCCTTCGAGGCGGGCCTGTGTCCGCTCGGGATCCGCATCCGCCATGGCCTGCAACAGCGCCGCGGACAGGACGTTCGGCGCCGCGTACGAGTCGAACACGAGCCGTGACCCGGTGGCGGCGGTCAGCGCCACGTCGGCCTCGTCCACCAGGGGCCCCAGCGTCGGATCGGTGATCAGCGCGATGCGCAGTCCGGCACTGCGGGCCGCTCGCATCGCGGCGAGGGTCTCCTTGGCGTGCCGGGGCATGGCGAAGGCCAGCACCCACGTCCCACCGGCGGCCCGGGACTGGAGCAGCGCGTCGTAGGCGACGCTGCCGCCGCCGGTCACCAGCCGGACGTCGGGGTGGATCCGCCGGGCCGCGTACGCGAAGTACTCCGCCAGCGACACCGAGATCCGCAGGCCGAGGACCGTCAGGGGGACCGAGAGGGCCAGATCGCGGCCGATGGTCAGCACCTGATCGGTGTCGGCGAGCAGGCGCCGCACGTTCTCCAGGTTCTCGATCTCCGCGTCCACGGCGGCCTGCAGTTCGTTCTGTCTTATCTGCTCGCGGCTCTCGGGGAAGCCGGCGACCGCGCTCAGCGCGATCGGCTGGAGGATGTCCCGCAGCGCCGGATATCCGCTGTACCCCAGGGAGGTCGCGAATCGGGTCACGGACGGCTGGCTGACGCCGACGCGTTCCGCCAGTTCGGTGATGGACAGGAACGCGGCCTCGGTCAGGTGGTCGATCAGGTACTGGGCGATCCGTCGCTGGCCGGGGGAGAGCCGGCGCCCGTCGAAGAGCGCGCGCACCCGCTCGCCGGGGACGCGCTCGTGGTCCGAGGGCTGTCCGCTCGGCGTGATCGCGGCCGCCTGTGCGCGTGCCTGCTGCCCCGATGACACCGGCGGGCCTCCTTCTCATGTCACTCTTGATCAAACATAGCTCACTCATGGTGGTGGACCGGTCGGTGGTCCGCCGACGGATGGGCCCCGCCGTTCCATGGTGGCGCGCCGACGCCCTGCCGTGGACCGTACCCGGCGGTCACTTCCGAGAGTCACCGCTCCAGGGGGTGCGCGGGGGCGACGGCGGTCGCGATCCGCTCGGCGGCGGTGTGGGCCGTGTTCGAGAGGGTCTGCGTCACCCAGCCGTTCTGCACGACCACCCCGAGCCCCGCCCGTCGCGTCGGCGAACCGGCCATTCGGCGGCGTGACACGGCGTTCCGGGGTGCGTCGAGGGGTGGCCTTCGGCCGGACCGGCGGGGATCATGAAGGGGCGCCGGGCCGCCGGCTCCGCGCCCGCCTCGACTCCAGGGGGAATGTGTGTCCGTCGTGCCGAGCCACGCGTCCGGGTCCGCCGAAGTGCCCTTGCTGGACGACACGATCAGGGAGAACCTGGACCGCGCCGTGCGGTCCTTCCCCGAACGTGACGCCCTCGTCGACATGGCCGCCGGGCGCAGATGGACGTACGCCGAACTGGCCGCCGACGTCGACGCCCTCGCGCTGGGCCTCCTCGACCAGGGCATCGTCAAGGGCGACCGGGTCGGGATCTGGGCCCCGAACCGGGCCGAGTGGACCCTGGTGCAGTACGCCACGGCCACGATCGGAGCCGTCCTCGTCACCGTCAACCCGGCCTACCGCGCGCACGAGCTGGAGTACGTGCTCGGGCAGTCCGGGATCCGCATGCTGGTCGCGGCCGAACGCTTCAAGGCCTCCGACTACGCCGGGATGATCGAGGAAGTCCGGCCGCGCTGCCCCGACCTGGAGTTCGTGGTCCTGTTGGACGGCCCGCGATGGGACTCCCTGCTGGAGCGCGGACGACAGGCCGATCCCGCCGAACTCGTGCGCGCACAGGCCGGGTTGAGCCCCGACGATCCGGTCAACATCCAGTACACCTCGGGGACCACCGGTTTCCCCAAGGGGGCGACGCTCTCCCACCGCAACATCCTGAACAACGGCTTCTTCGTGGGCGAGACCTGTCACTACACCGAGTTGGACCGGGTCTGCATCCCCGTGCCGTTCTACCACTGTTTCGGGATGGTGATGGGTGCCCTGGCCTGCACCAGTCACGGAGCCGCGATGATCATCCCCGCGCCGTCCTTCGAACCCGGCGCGACCCTCGCCGCGGTCGAGGCGGAGGCGTGCACCTCCCTGTACGGCGTCCCCACCATGTTCATCGCCGAACTGACCCACCCCGACTTCGACTCCTACGACCTCTCCAGTCTGCGGACCGGGATCATGGCGGGTTCGCCCTGCCCGGTCGAGGTCATGAAGGAGGTCATCGACCGGATGGGCATGGCCGAGGTGTCGATCTGCTACGGGATGACCGAGACCTCCCCGGTCTCCACCCAGACCCGCGTGGACGACTCCATCGAACACCGGGTGTCCACCGTGGGCCGGGTCGGCCCGCACCTGGAGGTCAAGGTGGTCGACCCCGACAGCGGCCGGACCGTGCCGCGCGGGGAACAGGGGGAGCTGTGCACCCGCGGCTACTCGGTGATGCTCGGCTACTGGGCGCAGCCGGACCGGACCGCCGAGGTCGTCGACGAGGCGGGCTGGATGCGCACGGGCGACCTCGCGGTCATGGACGACGACGGCTACCTGGCCATCACGGGCCGGATCAAGGACATGGTGATCCGGGGCGGCGAGAACCTCTACCCCCGGGAGATCGAGGAGTTCCTCCATGCCCACCCGGACATCCTGGACGTCCAGGTCATCGGCGTGCCCGACCCGAAGTACGGCGAGGAGCTGATGGCCTGGGTGCGGATGCGCGAGGGCGTCGAGCCGCTCACCGCCGACGCCGTCCGCGCGTACTGTGACGGCCGGTTGGCCCGGTTCAAGATCCCGCGCTACGTCCACGTGGTGGAGGAGTTCCCCATGACGGTCACCGGGAAGATCCGGAAGATCGAGATGAGGGAGATGGCCGTGCGCCTGCTGGCCCCGCCGCCGGACGCGCGGGCGTAGCGATCCGGTCGACGGGTGAGCCCGCGGGCCGTCCCCGCGGCGGCGTCAGTGGCGTTCCGGCGCCCGCCCGTCCGCAAGGCCGTCGGCCCGACTCTCCGCAAGGCCGTCCGGACGGCCGTCGGCGAACACGGGCGTGAGCTCCGGGCGTTTCGCGGTGCGGCCGTCGCCCGACGAGCGGCCGCGCAGCCGGCGGGCGGTCCAGGGGCCGAGGAAGGACGCGGCCCAGCGCAGCTCGCCGGTGGCCTGCCGCCATCCGACCGGCCCGGCCGGTCGGGGGTCGGGCAGGGGGTGCGTCCAGGAGTCGTCCGCTCCCGGCGCGGCGAGCGCGTGGGCGACGGCCGCGGCGATCCGGGCGTGTCCCAGCGGGCTCGCGTGCAGCCGGTCCGGGCTCCACATCCGCGGGTCGCCGACCACGGGGTGTGAGGCGGTCTCCGCGACGACCACCCCGTGCCGCCGCGCCGCCGACCGGATCCGGTCGTTGAGGGCGGTGACACGTGCGCCCACGGGGCGGGCGATCGGGATCAGCGTGGCCACGTCCGGGAAGGTGACCGTGGCGACGCGGACCCCCTGCGCGGTGAGCGCGGCGAACATCGACTCCACCCGGTCGGCGACCTCGTCGGCGTCGAAGCGGGGGCGCAGCAGGTCGTTGACCCCGGCGACGACGGTGGCCAGATCGGGCCGCAGCGCGAGGGCGGGAGCCAGTTGCTCGTCGCGGACCTGCCCGGCGAGGCGGCCCCGGACGGCGAGATTGGCGTACAGCAGACCCGGGTGGTGCGGAGCCAGGGTCTCGGCGAGCCGGTCGGCCCACCCGCGCAGTCCGGTGAGGTCGTCGCCGTCGCCCACGCCCTCCGTCTGACTGTCGCCCAGCGCCACGTACCGCAGGTACTCATCCTTCGGCACGGTCGGCCCGCCTCTCTCGCACGACGGTGATCGTCCGCCGGTACCAGTCCAGATTGGCCCGTTCGAAGGCCAGGCCGCGCAGGCAGGTCAGGTAGGGGCCGATCCGCGCGCCGCCGCGAAGGAACTCCTCCTCGTCCGAGGCGCCCCGCATCTTGGCCAACAGCGCCTCGAACAGCTCGATCCTGGTCTGTGCCCAGGTCGAACGCTCGGAGAGCCGCTCGATCAGCACCTCGGCGTCGAGGTGATCGGCGGCCTGCACCTTGACGAGCAGGTCGTCCCGGATGAAGGACGGTTTGCCGGGGGTCTGCGCGAACCGCTCCAGCTCGGCCGCGCCGGCGTCGGTGACCCGGAAGAGCCGCTTGTTCGGACGGGTGTCCTGGAGCACCTCCCGGCCCTCGACGAGGCCCGCCTCCTCCAACCTGCTCAGCTCGGCGTAGAGCTGCTGGGGCAGCGCGTGCCAGAAGTTCGCCACTCCCATGTCGAACGCCTTGGCCAGCTGGTACCCGCTCAACTCCTCGTCGAGCAGTGCCGCCAGTACGGCGTGCCGCAGAGCCACCCGATCACTCCTCCTCGCCCGGCCGCCTCTGTTCAGCGACCCGACATCCATGATAGTCAAGAATATGAGTAATCGCATTCATGAGTAGCAAGGGGGAGACATGAGCACTGCGGACCGATTCCGCGCCGCCGTCGACAACCGTGACCTCGGCGCGATCGACGACCTGCTCACCGAGGACGTCCGGCTCTACAGTCCGGTGAAGTTCGGCCCGTTCGAGGGCAAGGCGATGGTGATGGGCCTCTTCGGCGTCCTGCTGCGCACGTTCGAGGACATCCGCTACATCGGGCGGCTCGACGGTGCGGCGGAGACCGGCGTCGACGGCGAGCCGGCCCCGGCGGTGATGCTTCCCTTCCGGGCCACCGTCAACGGGAGGCAGATCCACGGCATGGACCTGCTGCACCTGGACGGGGAGGAGCGGATCAGGGAGATCACGGTGATGGTGCGCCCGCAGACCGCGGTGCAGGCCTTGGGCGAGGCGGTGCTGGTGGGTCTGGTCGCCGACGGTCTCGTCGACGGCTGAGCGCGTCGAAGGCCGGGCACGTCACCGGCGGCGGGCGTCGGCGGTGGGGGCGTGACCGGCGGCCGGCGTCGGCGGTGCGGGCCGCGCCGTCCCCGGGCACCGGCGACCACGGGCGGGCCGAGGCGTGGGCCCGACGCCGCCCGTCCCGCACCGGGCCCGGGGCACTGTCGTCGGGGCTACTCGAAACGGGCCGTGTCGCCCGCCCCGTGGCGCACGATCTCGGCCTCGCCGCCCGAGAAGTCGATGACGGTGGTCGGCCTGGTCCCGCAGTCACCGGAGTCGACCACGATGTCCAGCACGTGGTCGAGGCGCTCCTTGATCTCCCAGCCCTGGGTCATCGGCTCGGGCTCGTCCGGCAGGAGCAGGGTGCTGGACAGCAGCGGCTCGCCGAGGTCGGCGAGCAGGGCCTGGGTGACCGCGTGGTCGGGGATGCGCACGCCGACCGTCTTCTTCTTGGGGTGGAGCAACTGGCGCGGCACCTCCTTCGTCGCCGGCAGGATGAAGGTGTAGCTGCCGGGCGTGGAGGCCTTGATCGCGCGGAAGACGTCGTTGTCGATGTGGACGAACTGCCCCAGCTGCGCGAAGTTCTGGCAGACGAGGGTGAAGTGGTGCCGGTCGTCCAGTCGGCGGATCGACCGGATCCGGTCGAGGCCGTCGCGGTTGCCCAGCTGACATCCCAGCGCGTAGCAGGAGTCGGTCGGATACGCGATGAGCGAGCCGGAGCGGATCATGTCGGCGATGTTGCCGATGGAGCGTTGCTGCGGATTCTCGGGGTGCACGTCGAAGTACTTCGCCATTCACCGAGACTACGCGACGCGGACGCTCCGCTCCGGTTCGGGACCCGCGTCCGTCCGGGCCGAGGTCGCCCGGGTCGCCCTGCGCGTCCGCCCGGGCCGCGCGTCAGGCGACCGGGTCACCCGTCCCGACCCGGCAGCGGCGGTACATGGGCCTGGTCGGCCCCACGCCCGACCATGCCGCTCTCCCAGGCCACGAGCGCCGCCTCCACCCGGTTGCGTACGCCCAGCTTGGCGAGGACGGCGCTGACGTGCGCCTTGACCGTTCCCTCGACGAGGTGCAGCCGGCCGGCGATCTCGGCGTTGGACAGGCCGCCCCCCAACAACGCCAGCACGGCCGACTCCCGTTCGGTCAGCCGCGCGGCCGGCCGGCCGGTGGGCATCCCACCCGCCAGGGCGCCGCTGCGCAGACCGGACACCACCCGGGCGGCGACCCGGGGCGAGAGATAGGCGCCGCCCGCCGCCACCGCGTGCACCCCGTTCAGGAGTTCCCGGGGATCGTCCGCCTTGAGCAGGAAACCGTCGGCGCCGGCCCGCAGCGCGTCGGCGATGAACGCGTCCTCGCCGAACGTGGTCAGCATGACCACCGCGGTCCCGGGCAGTTCCCGGTGGATCCGCGCGGCGGCCGCGATCCCGCCGAGTACCGGCATCTGGATGTCCAGCAGCGCCACCGCGGGACGGTGCGCCCGCACGGCCTCCACGGCCTCCAGCCCCTGCGTCGCCTCGGCGACCACGTCGATGTCCGGATCCCGCGCCAGGATCGCCCGTACACCGGCGCGCACCATCGCCTCGTCGTCCGCCACCAGCACTCGCACCATCCGGTCAGCCTAACCACCGCCCCCGCCGGGCGGATCGGACCAGAGGAGGGGCACCCCCGACGAAAGTGGGGGGTGCCCTCACCACCGCGGGGCCGATGCCCCGAGGCCCCCGCGATTCCTACGGTCGAGGCAGTACGAAACGACACCGGAGGACATCGTGATCACGCTCAGGGGACTGACGAAACGCTACGGCGAGACCCTCGCCGTCGACGGACTGACGCTCGACATCAAGGCCGGTCGGGTGACCGGCTTCCTCGGCCCCAACGGGGCCGGCAAGTCCACCACGATGCGGATGATCCTGGGCCTGGACCACCCGACCGGGGGCGACGCCCTCATCGGCGGCAGACGGTACGCCTCGCTGCGCCACCCGATCCGCGAGGTCGGATCGCTGCTCGACGCCAAGTCCCTGCACCCGGCCAGGTCGGCGCGCGGCCACCTCCTCGCGCAGGCCCGCAGCAACGGCATCCCCGCGAGGCGGGTGGACGAGGTGCTGGAGAGCGTGGGCCTGGCCAAGGCGGCGCGCCGACGGGCCGGTGAATTCTCCCTCGGCATGCACCAACGCCTCGGCATCGCCGGGGCCCTGCTCGGGGACCCCGCGGTGCTCATCTTCGACGAGCCGGTCAACGGTCTGGATCCCGACGGGGTGCGTTGGGTACGCGAACTGGTCCGGGCCCGGGCCGCAGAGGGCCGTACCGTCCTGCTCTCCAGTCACCTGATGAGCGAGATGCAACTGACGGCCGACCAACTCGTCGTCATCGGCAAGGGCCGACTGCTCGCGGACCAGCCCATGGAGCGGTTGTTGGCGAACGCCGCGGAGCCGTCGGTGCGGGTGTGCGTCCCGGACCCGGAGGACCGGGAGACGCTGCTGCGGCACGCGGCGGAGCTGCCCGGCGCGCGCGTCGAGCCGGGCGCCGAGGGGAGGGCCGTCATCAGGAACAGCACGGCCGCCGAGGTGGGGGACCTGGCCCACCGGCTGGGGGTACGACTGCACGAACTCCACGCGGAATCGGCCTCATTGGAGGAGGCGTACATGGAACTCACCGCCCGGAGCGTGGAGTACGGCACGAGCGTGGAGTACGGCACGAGCGTCGAGTACGGCACGCAGGACCCGCGGTCGACGCGCAAGGCCGGGGTGTGAGCGCCGTGGAGAACACCGTCGACACCCCCTCTCCCCGGCGGCCCGGGACCCGTGTCGGCGCCGGAGGGTTCGTGGGGGCGCTGGCCGCGGAGTGGACCAAGACGTGGTCAGTGCGCTCGCCCTACGTCTGCCTGACGGTGGGCGCGGCAGCCACCGGCGTGTTCACCTACTACTACGGTTCGATCGCCCGCATCAACGACGTGCCGCTCCAGCCCGTCGGCAACGCACCGGTCACCGCACTGCTGCTCGTGCAGTTCGCGATCGTCGTCCTGGCGATGACCGCGGTGACGAGCGAGTACGCGACGAACAGCGTGCGTGCCTCACTGCTGTGGGTACCGGTCAGGCACCGCATGCAACTGGCCAAGACGGTCATGGCCGCCGCGGTCGCGGCCGTCGCGGGGATCCTGTACGGGGCGTTGGGCATCGCGGTCGCCTGGGTGCCCTTCCGCGGGCACGCGACGTTCGAACCCGCCAAGGCGGTCGTCCAGGTGCTGGCCATGGCCCTCTACTGCGCGCTCGTCGCCGTGCTCACCGTGGGCGTCGCCTTCGCGGTGCGGGCCTCGGCGGGAGTACTGACGGTCGTGTTCGTCGTCCTCTCGGCGATCCCGAGCGTGCTGACCGGGCTGGGGGGCGAGGTACTGCTGACGATCAACGACTACCTGCCGCAGACCGCCGGCACCCATCTGATGCGCGGCGAGACCGGGGCCCCGTACCCGCCCGCGGCGGCGGCCCTGATCCTGCTGTCATGGGCGCTCGCCGCCCATCTGGCCGGCCGGGCGGTGCTGCGCGGACGCGACGCCTGACCACACGTCCTTGGCGACCAGCCGGGACCCGGACCAGCACAGCCGGTACACGTCCACCTGCTCCAACAGGTTGCCGTTCGAGCGGTAGAACGCGCAGTCCGCGCCCACCGGCGCGGGCTGCGCCCGCATCGGGTCGGACGGGTAGCGGAAGGTCCGCGCCGGCAACACGTCCGCGTGATCCGCACGGGAGGAGCCGAGGGTGAGAGCGGCGAAGTCCGCCGGCCGCAGGACACAGCCCGCCAACTGGACGGCGAGGACGGCGGCGGACAGGGCCATGGTCAGCCCGATGCCGGCGGGGACGCCGAACGCGAGCGCGAACCGCACCCGCGCACTGCGGCGGGCGGCCACGAGGCCCCGCACCGACTCCGACTCCTCTCCGCCGGGCTCCGCGACGGCCGTGCGGCGCTCGGCCCCCACCCGGTCGGGCAGGTCGGCGACCACCTCGAACCCGCCCCGGCGCGGGGCCGCCCGCAGCGTTCCCCCGATCATCCGCACCCGTTCGCGGAGCCCGACCAGACCGTGCCGTCCCGCCCCCTCGCGCGTCGGCGCGCGTCCCGGGGGCGCCGAGTTGACCACACGCACCTCGACCCGGCCGCCGGCCCGGGCCACCCGCACGTCCACCGTGCTGCCCGGGGCGTGCCGGATGGCGTTCGTCAACGACTCCCGCACCACCCGGTACACGGTCCGGTCGACGAGCGGTGGCAGCGAGGACACCTCGCCGTCCCGGCGGAGCTCCACGGCGACGCCGGTCGCCCGCACCCGGCCGACCAGCTGCTCCACCGATTCCACCGAGTTCCCGGAGTCTCCGGAGTCCCCCGATTCCGCCGACTCCGGCGACGTCACCGCCCCCGTCGTCGAAGCGGACCGTTCGGCGTCGGCGCCCTCGCGCAGCACTCCGATCGTGTCCCGGAGGTGTTCGACCGCGTCCGCGACGCTCGCCCGCAGCCGCGCCACGTCCTCCCGGTCCCGGTCGGTCAGCGTCGGGGAGAGCTCCAGGGCGCCCGCACGCAGGGCGATGAGGCTGAGTTCGTGCCCGAGGGAGTCGTGCATGTCGGCCGAGATCCTGGTCCGCTCGCGCAGCCGCGCCCGCTCCGCGACGTCCCGCTGCCCGCTCTCCAGCCGGCGCGCCCGCCGCCAGCCACCCCGTACGAACTCCTGCCGGGCCCGCCAGTACCAGCCGGCCGCCCAGGGCAGCAGCACGGCCCCCGGCAGCAGGGTCACGACGTAGAACCAGTGCACGGCGCCCACCCGCAAGGCCGCGCACAGCCCCAGGTCCAGGGCCATGCAGGCGCCGAACACCAGCAGCGCCGGCCCCGCCCCGGACGATCTGACGCCCAGCAGCCCGGACAGCACGGCCAGCGCGAGCAGGTACGCGTTCGCCGGCGTGCCCGGGTCGAACAGGCCCAGCGCGCAGAGCGCGTTGGCGAGGAACACGGCCGCCCCGGGCCGCCGGCGGCTCACCGCCGACGCGACGGCCAGCACCCCCGAGGACAACAGCAGCACGGGCACCGGAGACCAGACGCCCGCGTCGTCCCGGTACCGCGTGACGGCGGCGCCCGTGAGCACCATCCACAGCAGGACGTCGAGGGCCATCGTGCTCGTCCGCCGCCGGCCCTCGCGCCGGTCCGCCGCGGCGGTCTTCCCACGCCTGATCACGAGCCGAGGCTATCGGCCGGCCCCCCACGCCCGGTCCTCGGTACCGAGGACGGTTCGAGACCGGTCAGGCGCGCGGGTCCACGGTCGTCTCGATGTGGTCCGCCACCGCGACGAGCAGGACGCGGGTGCCCTCCTCCAGCGCCCGCCAGCGGTGCCGCACCCCGCCCGTGAGGTAGAGGGTGTCGCCCCGGCCCAGGTGGTGGGTGCGTCCCTCGGCCTCGACCTCGACGGTTCCGTCGGCGACGTACATCAACTCGTCGTTGCGGTGCCGGAACGCGCGGTCCGCGTCGTGGTCCCCGGTGAACTCCAAGGCGTGCATCTGCTGTTGGCCGCGAACCAACGGACGCACCCGCGCCGTCGGATCGAGCCCGGCGTCGGCGTCGGCGCGCACGATGTCCACGCGCCGGGGGCTCTCGGCCGCCGTCAGCAGTTGTACGGCCGTGGTCCCCAGCGCGTCGGCGATGAGTTGCAGCGAACGCATGCTGGGACGGGCCCGGTCGTTCTCGATCTGGCTGAGGAACGGTGAGGACAGCCCGCTGCGGCGCGCCACCTCGGCGAGGGTGAGGTCCAGCGCCCTGCGCCGTCTGCGGATGCCCGCCCCGATCAGGGGGGCGGGCGGTTCGTCCGTCACGTGGTTCCTCGATTCCTCCGCTGTGTGGATCATCCTCTCGCAATCGGTCACGGGCTTCGCACTGCCTTCACAGTGCCGCAACACTCCACCGCTAGCTTCTAAGTAAATTGATCTGATCAAAGAAAGTTTCACGGGAGGATCGCATGTCCCCGATCGACCAGAACCTGCGCCGACGCCGCGGCACCGGCCTGATCGCCCTCGACCCCTCCGCCTCGGAAGGGGGCTTCACGCTCTTCGCCCCGCTCACCGGGACGGGCGAGGTGTACCTGATCGACCCGCACGGCGAGGTCGCCCACGAGTGGAAGCTCCCCTACCGGCCCGGTCGCCACGCCCGCGTCCTCGCGAACGGGAACCTGGCCTACAGCGGGGTACTGCCCGACCAGAGCGCCCTCTTCCCCATGTGGCACAAGTACCGGGGCGGCGTCATGCTCGAAGCCGCCCCCGACGGCGCGATCCTGCGCGAGCACCGCGACCCGCTCCAGCACCACGACGCCCACCACCTCGGCGAGGGCCGCGTCCTCTACACGGCCATCGAACCCCTGCGAGGCGCCGACGCCGCCGCCGTGCGCGGCGGCGTACCGGGCTCCGAGCCGGACGGCACGGTCTGGGCCGACACCATCAAGGAGGTCGACGCCGACGGCTCCGTCCGCTGGTCCTGGCGCGCGGCCGAGCACCTCGACCGCGAGGAGTACGCGCTGCACCCCGACTACTCGCGCGAACACTGGCCCCTGATCAACAGCGTGATCCCGCTCGCCGACGGCAACGTCCTGGCGAGCCTGCGCAGCGTCTCGGCCGTCGTCGTCATCAGCCGGGAGACCGGCGAGATCCTCTGGCGCACCGAACCGGGAACGGTCTCGCAGCAGCACGCCCCCACCGAACTCGACAACGGCAACATCCTCGTCTTCGACAACGGCGTCTTCCGGCCCGGATCGGACGTCCCCTACTCCCGTGTCATCGAGATCGAACGCTCCTCCGGAAAGATCGTCTGGGAGTACCACGATCCCGCCCGCGAGTCGTTCTTCGCCCCGTTCATGGGCAGCGCCCAACGCCTCGCCGGGGGCAACACCCTCGTCACGGACTCGCCCGCAGGCCGGCTCTTCGAGGTGACCCCCGAGGGCTACCTGTGCTGGGAGTACGTCAACCCGTACTTCGGCGGCTACCGGGAATCCGAGGTGCGCGGTCTCTTCCCGGCCGAACACAACGCGGTCTTCCGCGCGTACCGGTACACCGCGCGGGAACTGCCCTGGCTGAACGCGGAGGCCGGTTCGTGACCACCGCCGACACCACCGCCGGCCCGGTGCGGCCGGTCGACGAGCGGCTGCCCCTGGCCCGGCTCGCCCCGCTCTCCGCGCAGCACGTGCTGGCCATGGTCGCCGCGCCCGTCTCCACGACGTTCCTCACCGGGCAGGCCCTCGGGCTCGACGCCGACAGCACCGCGTCCCTGCTCAGCGCCACCCTCGTACTGTGCGGCGTCGGCGCGCTGCTCCAGTCGCTCGGCGTCCGCGGCATCGGCGCCCGGCTGCCGTTCGTCATGCTGCCCGGCGGCGCGGCCACCGCGCTCTTCATCCAGATCGCCAAGGACCACGGGCCCGCCACGGCGGCCGGATCCGTCCTCCTCGCGGCGGCTCTGCTGTTCGCGGTCCTGCCGTTCTACGCCAGGATCGTCCGCTTCTTCCCGCCGCTGGTCATGGGTACCGCCGTGCTGCTGATCGGCATCGCCATGATCCGGGTCGCCGCCCAACTGATCACCGGTCCGCGCACCGCCGCCGGGTACGCGGCGCCGTCGGCGGTCCTCCTGGCCGCCGTCACCATCGGCGTGACGGTGCTGCTGCTGTTCCTGCTGCGCGGGGTCTGGAGGCAGACGGCGGTCCTGCTCGGCATGGGCGCCGGCACCCTGATCGCCGTCACGACCGGGCTGGGCGCCTTCGCGCCCGCCGCCGGCAGCGGACTGGCGCTCCCGCACCTTCTCCCGTACGGAGCACCGCAGTTCAACGTGCTCGCCGCGCTGCCACTGTTGATCTTCAGCCTCACCACGCTCGCGGAGATCACCGGACAGACCGTCCTGAACAGCGAGACCGTGGGCAACGAGTCCGATCCCGGACGCGACGTGCCGCGCGTGGCCAGGGCCGACGCGCTGGTCTCCGTACTCGGCGGGCTCTTCGGCACCTCGCTGATGGTGACCAGCGCCGAGAACATCGGGATCGGCCGGATCACCGGGGTGCGCAGCCGCCACGTCACGGCGGGAGCCGGCGTACTGCTCGTGGTCGTGGGACTGCTCGCTCCCCTCACCCGACTGCTGGCCGGCATCCCGGCCCCGGTCGTCGGAGGGTCCGCGCTCGTGATCTACGGGATCATCGCCGTGATGGGCGTCGACATGCTGACGCGCGCGAACCCGGGGGAGAAGACCCACTCCACGGTGATCGCGCTCGCCCTCACCGTCGGACTGCTCCCGGTCGTCGCCCCCGACGTCTACCAGGGGTTCCCCGGCTGGGCCCGCACGATCCTCGGCAGTGCGGTGGTGGCGGGCACCCTCACCGCCGTACTGCTGCACGCGCTGTTCCGGCGTCGCGTCCGCGAGACGGACGCGACGCCGGAACGGTCGACCGAGGTCCGGTCCGACTAGAAGGTGTCGGCCCAGTTCGACGCGTCCAGCAGCGACATGGCGGACGCGGCGCCGGCGGCGGCGGCCGGCGGGGCGGTGCCGTCGTTGGAGCCGACGGTGTTGTCGTGGCCCGCGTTGAAGTTGTCGTCCTGCGCGTACTGCACGTTGGTGCTGCCGATGATGTAGACGTTGTGGACGTCGCCGTCGCCGGTCGCGGCCAGGGCCGGGGAGGCCACGGCGGACAGCGCGCCGGCGGCGGCCAGCACGGTCAGGGCGGCAAAGGTACGGCTGCGCATCGTTCGCTTCACAACATCGCCTTTCGCAAGGGGGGACTGGGGTCAGGTCGAACGTAAACCCAGTCGAATGCGGGCAATTCGCGACACACGGGACTCCTCGGTCGATGGCACCGTTCGGCGGCGGATGAGGAGCCCGTGGTCACAAGAGCGGTTCAGCCGATCGTCATACCGGGCGATCTGCCGGGCGATCGGTCGGGGAGGCCGTGGAGGGCGCCGATGCGGGGCGACGGGCACGGCAGAAGAAGTGCTCCTCCGGCTCGACACGCGCCCCGGCGGCGCCGCGGGAATCGGCGGTCCCGGCATCCGGTGTGAACACCGCCGTGTGGTGGCCGAGCACCTCCAGCCCGGCGCTCTCCACCCGGCTCAGGTAC
Organism: Streptomyces sp. NBC_00513; assembly: GCF_041431415.1. Lineage (GTDB taxonomy): Bacteria > Actinomycetota > Actinomycetes > Streptomycetales > Streptomycetaceae > Streptomyces. The sequence goes on along the minus strand of NZ_CP107845.1, from coordinate 962,118 downwards.
TCGGTCGCGGACAGGCTGCTGACCGTGACCTCGTGCCCCATCCAGACGATGTTGAGATCGCGGATGTCCCCCGGCACGGTCGCCATGACGAAGTACCCGCCGGGCGCCACCCACGACAGCATCCGCTCCAACGACGCCACCACCTTCCGCCGGTCCATCACCAGCAGCGGGAAGAACGCGCACACCGCGTCGAAGCCGCCCTCGGGCGCCGTGTACGTCCGCACGTCCGCCTGCTCGAACCGGGCCGACGGCACCCGGGCCCGCGCCAGACCGACCATTTCCGCCGACACGTCGATGCCGGTCACCGCGCAGCCCGCTCGCGCCAGCGCCTCGGCGGTCGGGCGACCGGTGCCGCTGCCCACGTCCAACACCCGTGCGCCCGGGGACAGCCGGGAGACGAGCCACTCCAGCGCCGCGAGCTGGCCGGGCATCCGCCCGAACACCTCCTCGTAGCGCGCGCCCACCTCGTCGAATACCTCCGCCGCGGTCTTGCGATCACTCATCGAAGCCCCTCACTCCCGGGTCGACCGGATCCGTGTGGTGTGGGCGTCCCCGGTCGACCCGGGACGCCGTGGGGTTCGTGCCCCGGGCCGGGACGGGAAAACCGCCGGTTGACATCGGGGGAGCCCCGGTTCAAAGTCATGATCGACAACAGCTCGGAGGGAGCGCGTGATGGACACGGCGAGTCGAGGCGTACTGGTCACCGGCGCCTCCAGGGGCATCGGCCGCGCCATCGCCACCGCGTTCGCCGAGCGCGGCGACCGCGTCGCGGTGCACTGCTCCACCAGGGAGTCCGAGGCGCGTGAGGTCCTCGGGACACTGCCCGGACACGGCCACGTACTGGTGTCCGGCGATCTCACCGATCCCGTACGCGTCGAGGGAATCGTCTCGGAGGCCGTCGAGGCACTCGGGGCGGTGGACGTCCTGGTGAACAACGCCGCCGTGATGATCCCCCACCCCCTGGCCACCACCCCGTACGCGCAGTGGCAGGAGGCCTGGCGGCGGACGGCCGCCGTCAACCTGTTCGGCGCCGCCGACATCAGCTACTGCGTCGCCCGCCGGATGATCGACGAGGGTCGCGGGGGCCGCATCGTGAACGTCGGCTCGCGCGGCGCCTTCCGGGGCGAACCCGACCACCCCGCCTACGCGGCGACCAAAGCGGCTCTGCACGCCCTCGGCCAGTCCCTGGCCGTCTCCCTCGCACCCCACGGCATCGCCGTCGCCTCCGTGGCGCCCGGCTTCGTCGCCACCGAACGGGTCGCCGACCGGCTGAACTCCCCGGAAGGCGAACGGATCGCCGCGCAGAGCCCGTTCGGCCGCGTCGCCGAACCGCGCGAGATCGCCTCGGCCGTCCTCTACCTCGCCTCGCCCGAGGCGACCTGGTCCTCCGGCACGATCCTGGACGTCAACGGGGCCTCGTACCTCCGTACGTGACGCACGGCGTCCGGCGTCCCGCCCGCGGGTCGAGGACGGGTCCCCGGTGGGGCATGATCGGGGGATGTCTGATCGCATCATTGCCGCCTGCGACGGGGCGGCCAAGGGGAATCCCGGGCCCGCCGCATGGGCCTGGGTCATCGCCGACGCCGAGGGGCGCCCCGAGCGCTGGGAGTCCGGTCCACTGGGCCGGGCCACGAACAACGTGGGCGAACTCACCGCCCTTCAGCGCCTGTTGGAGGCCGTCGCCCCCGGCGCGGTCGTCGAGGTGCGCATGGACTCGCAGTACGCGATGAAGGCCGTGACCCAATGGCTCCCCGCGTGGAAGCGCAACGGTTGGAAGACCGCGGCGGGCAAGCCCGTGGCCAACAGGGAACTCGTCGAGAGCATCGACGCGCTGCTGGCGGACCGGGACGTGGAGTTCCGTTACGTGCCCGCCCACCGTGAGGACGGCGACCACCTGAACGCCATCGCCGACCAGGCGGCCAGTGACGCGGCCGTCAGCCAGCAGGCCGCGGGCACCGCCCTGGGCGACGCGTCCATGCCGGTTCCCGCGCCCGTGCGCAGCGCGCCGGCCCGGAGCTCGGCCGCGCGCTCCACCGCGAGCCGCGCCTCCGCGCCCCGGGGTGCGGCCGGCGGCAAGGCGGCGCCCGCCCGAGGCGGCCGATCCATCAAGGCCAAGTTCCCCGGCACCTGCCCCTGCGGCAAGCCGTACGCGGCCGGCGAGATGATCGCGAAGCTCGGGACGCGCTGGGGACACCCGGACTGCGCGAGCCCGGTTCCGGAGCCCGCCGGCGCGTGAGCGTTCGGCCGTGTGCATGAGTACGCGTACTCATGCACACGCCGACGCGCGTGGCGAGAGTGGGGGCATGACGACATCGACGGAACCCGCCCCCGACCGCACGGACGTGGGGCGGCCGGGGTCCGGGTGCGCGGCCTTCGGCCTCGTCCTCCTGGAACTCCTGGCCCTGTGCGGGGTGGCGCTCGTCTGGCTCGGGGAGTCCTTCCGGCTGGACACGTCGCGGGACGAGCCGGACGTACGCCTCGACGGATACCTCGGCGCGCTCGCCTTGGTGTTCCTCGTCGCCCTGGTCGTCGCGCTCGTGGCGGGATGGCGCGGGGCGCGGGCGGTGGTGTGGAGCCAACTCGTCATGATGACCCTGTTGCTCGCCGTGATCGTCGCGGGAGGCGCGGCCCAGCGGCACGAGGACGAGCGTGATCACCCGGCCCCGGGGTTCACCGGCATGGTCGGCTGCCGCAGCGGCGGGGACGACAGCGAGTGCGCGCACACCGGCCGATGACGCTCGCGGAGTCGAACTCTCGGAGTCGAAGGAGACCGCCTACGCGGCTTCGGCGGCGGTGAGCACGGCCGGCGTCGGCCCGTCCGGGCGGACCGTGACGCTGTACGCGGCCCGCTTCGGAGCGGAGCGGAAGGTCACGGTGTGGCCGGGCAGCAGGTGTTCGAGCAGGACCGTGGACTCCAGGAGGGCGAACTGCAGCCCCAGGCAGGCCCGCGGCCCGAGGCCGAACGGCAGGTAGGAGCCCGGATGGGTGGGTCGCCCGCCCGGGTCCGTGAACCGGCGCGGGTCGAAACGCTCGGGGTCCGGCCACAGGGCGGCGTCGCGGTGCGCGAGGTAGGGGCAGACCAGCACGTCGGTCCCCGCTTCGATGGCGTACCCGGCCGGCGTGTCGTGCGCGATGCTGCGGCGGGGCAGGATCCAGGCGGACGGGTAGAGCCGGAGGGTCTCGCTGACCAGCGCCCTGATGGCCTCGCGTCGTTCCGGGGACCCTTCCTCGCCGGCGGCCAGGACCCGTTCACGGGCCTCGGGGTGGCGGTCGAGGAGCAGGTGGAGCCAGGTCAACGTGGTCGCGGTGGTCTCGTGTCCGGCGACCAGCAGCGTCACCAGTTCGTCGTGGACGAGCCGGTCGGTGTGCCCGGAGTGTTCGGCGGACGCCTTGGACGCGTCGAACAGGACGTGGAGCAGCCCGGGCCCGGTCGGGCCGGCGACTCGGCCCCGGGCCGCCTCGACGGCGTGCCGGACGACGAGGTCGATCCTGGCGAGGTCGGCCGCGACCGCCTCCCGCGCGTCGAGCGCCTCGGCGGGCAGGGCCGGCAGGGCGGTCACGACCGTTGCGACGCGGGTCAGTTCGCGCTCGGTGTCCTCGTCGAGGGGGTGGCCGGTGAGGGAACGCCAGGTGGTGTCCAGAGCGAACCGGCGCATCTCCTCGCCGACGTCGAGCGTGTGCCCGCTGTGACCGTACTCGGCCCAGCGCCGGGCGGCCGTCCGGGCGGCCTCGACGATCCGCTGTTCGTGGCGGCGCATCCCCGCACCGGTGAACTGGGACTGGAGCACGCGCCGTTGCCGCTTCCACGCCTCACCGGTGGCCGAGAGCGCGCCGTCCCCGATCAACAGCCGGGCGCGGTGCGAGCGCTTGACGTACCGGTCCGCGTGCTGGACGAGCACGTGCTGGACCGCCCGGGCCTCCGTCACCAGGACCGTGGGCCTCGATCCGAGACGGACGGTCACCACACCGCCGAGCAGCTCGCGCGCCACGGCCAGCAACTCGATCAGCTCGCCCCCCTCGCGGCGCCACCGGTCCACATGGGCGGGGTCCAACTCGGGGGGCGGCCGGCGGGCCCGGGGGACACGCGGCGGGCGGGCGGCGGGGTGGGTTCCGGTGGCCACTGGTCTTCTCCTGTTCGACCGCTGGAATCGGTCCTCTAGGAAGCGCGGGCGTCACGGACCGTACGCGTGTCCGCGAGTGCGGTGACATGGACCCGGTGTGTCGGGGCCTGGACGCCCCGTACGACGCTCCGAGCGGCCGGCTGTGCCGTGCCCGCTCGCCGGGAAACCTGCCGGTCGACTCCTCATCGTGATCGCCCGAGTGCGTTCCGTGGGATTCGGCGTCACCGTCCGGATTCCGCGGTGGGACGAAATGTACCCCTCTTCGATCGCGGGCAGAATTGGAGGAACGGCCCGTGATCGATGCGCGGGCGCCGGACAGCCACCCGTGAGGGGATCTGCCGATGCCGACGGACCCGCCTGGGGGAGATGGGGGCGAGCGGGGTCCCGAGCCGCTCCGATCCGAGCCGGGATCGCTCCTGGAGCACGTCTCGGTCGCGGTCTTCGGCATCGACGACGAGGGCCTGATCCGGTACTGGGGCCCCGGCGCCCGGAACCTGTTCGGCCACGAGGCCGCGGAGGTGCTCACCGGGCCCGCGGCCGCCCTCTTCCCGGAGTCGGAGCCGGGCGCGGCCGCGCGCCTCGTCGAGCGGGCCCGGACCCTCGGATACTGGCGCGTACGGCTGCCCGTCCGCCACCGGGACGGCACCGTCTTCGACTGCGGCTTCCGGGTCTTCCCCGTGGCCGGCGCCGAGGACGACTCCGTGATCATGGGCCTCGCGAGCAGGAGCGACGAACTCGACCGGGTGAAGACCAACCTGTCCTTCCTCGACGCGCTCTTCGAGACCTGCCCGATCGGCCTGGTCATGCTCGACGAGGAGCTGCGCTACGTCCACCTCAACCAGGCACTGGCCGACATGGACGGCATCCCCGTCGCCGAGCACCTGGGGCGGCACATGGCCGACGTCATGATCACCTCGGACGACGGCGAGTACCGGCGGATGCTGCGCGGGGTCGCCCGGGACGGTCGCCCGGTGGTCGGCACGCTGGTGGGACTGCGCACCAGCGGACACCCCGACCGCGACCAGGTGCGTTCGGTGAGCTTCTTTCCGCTGAGCGGCGCCGGGGACACCCGGCGCGGGGTGGGAGGGCTGCTCATCGACGTCACGGACCGGGAGCGGGCCATCCTGGAGGCGACGTCGGCCCGCCGCAGGCTGGCGCTGTTGGACCGGGCGGCGGGACACATCGGCACCACCCTGGACGTCGAGGTCACCGCGCGGGAACTGGTCGAGGTCGTGGTGCCGGACTTCTGCGACGGATCCGTCGTGGAACTCGTGGAGTGGATGGACGAGAACGAGGATTTCGATCCGGAGCTTCCGTTGTTCACCCGCAGGATCGCCTCGGGCACCGTCCTGGACGCGCCCGCCGTCGAGCTGGTGAGCGGCCTGCGCGAGGTGACCTACCCGCCGGGCTCCGGCATCCACCAGATGTTGAGCTCGGGCCGGCCGATCTGCGTCCGGGTGGACGAGGACTTCGTCTCGCGGACCGTCGTGCACCGACAGCGGGCCCGGCTGCTCATGGAAAGCGGCCTGGTCCGCATCCTCATCGCCCCGCTCATCGCACGCGGCACGGTGCAGGGCCTCGCCATGTTCGGGCGCTCGGCGGCCCGCCCCGACTTCGCCGAACAGGACCTCGGGCTCGCCGGGGAACTGGCCTCGCGCGCCGCCCTCTGCCTGGACAACGCCCGCCTCTACAGCCGGGTCCAGGACATCGCCCTCACCCTCCAACGCTCCCTGCTGCCCACCGCCCCGGCGGCCGGACCCCACGTCGACATCGCCCACCGCTACCTGCCCGGCGGCCGGGGCACCGAGGTCGGCGGCGACTGGTACGACGCCGGAACCCTGCCCGACGACCGGGTGGCCCTCGTCGTCGGCGACGTGATGGGTCACGGGGTGCCCGCCGCGGCGGCCATGGGCCGGTTGCGGATCACCGCGAAGGCCCTCTCCCGGCACACCCGCGACCCCCGGGCACTGCTGGAGGAACTCGACGCCTGCGCCCAGGACGTCGGCATCGAATGGGCGACCTGCGCGTACCTCCTGTACGACGCCCGCACGGGGCGCGCCGTGATCGCGAACGCGGGCCACCCGCCGCCCCTGGTACGGCACCCCGACGGGACGATCGAGACCCTCGCGGAGGGCCTGGGGGTGCCGCTCGGGGTGGGCGGCGTACCGTTCGCGTCGATCGAGGTCGAACTCCCCGAGGGCGCCACGGTGGCCCTCTACACCGACGGGCTGATCGAGGCCCGCGGCCGGGACATCGACACGGGCCTCGACGCGCTCCGCGAGGAACTGCGCGGCCCCATGGGGTCGCTGGAGGAGGCGGCCGACCGGATCCTGTCGAACCTGCTGCCCGACAACGCGACCGACGACACGGTCCTCGTCCTGGCCCGGGTGCGCCGCGCCCGGTGACGTGCCCGTGTCGGGCGTCGTGCCGAGCCCCGTGTCCGGTTCCGTGTCGGGCCGATCGCGGGCCCGGCGGCGGGCTCGGCCGCCGCCGGTCAGCGCCGCGCGGGGCGGGCCCGTACGGCCTCCAGGTGTCGTTCGAAGGACACGACCTCCTCGTCGCCGTCCGGCGCGGGGGAGGCGGGCCCGCCGGCCAGTGGCGTGCCGGGGGCGAGCAGGGCCGCCAACTCGGCCGCCGACCGGCCGATCCGGCGGGGCAGCTCCTCCGTGTAGGGGTCGCCGGAGTTCCCCCAGTCGGTGGTGGCCGCGTAGACGCCGGTGGGCACCACCACGGCGCGGAGGTAGGCGAACATCGGACGCAGGGCGTGTTCGAGCACCAGCGAGTGCCGGCTGGTTCCGCCGGTCGCCGCGATCAGCACGGGGCGGCCGGTGAGGGCCGTGTTCTCGACGAGGTCGAAGAAGGATTTGAACAGGCCCGAGTAGGAGGCGGTGAACACGGGCGTGACGACGATGAGCGCCTCGCAGCCCTCCACCGCGCCCAGCGCGGTCGCGAGGGCGGGCGGCGGATAGCCGGTCACGAGATGGGCGGCGATGTCACGCGCGAGCGGGCGCAGTTCGACGAACTCGATCGCACAGCTCACCCCCAGTACGTCCAACGCCGCCCGGGTGGCGGCGGCGAGCCGGTCGGCGAGCAGCCGGGTGGACGACGGGTCGCTCAGACCGGCCGCGACCACCGTGATCCTCCTCGGTGTGCCGTCACCCGCGAGCACGGCGGCGGGGCTCTCGTTCACGGAGCGACCCCGTCGCGCGCCGCCAGCCGGCCCGCGTGGGTGGGAGCCGCGGCCGTGCCCGCGGGGCGCGCCGCGGCGAACTCCCGCCGCAGCACGGGCACGACCTCCTCGCCCAGCAGGTCGAGCTGTTCGAGGACGGTCTTCAGCGGCAACCCGGCATGGTCCATCAGGAACAACTGCCGCTGGTAGTCGCCGAAGTGCTCACGGAACTCCAAGGTGCGCTCGATCACCTGCGCGGGACTGCCGACCGTCAGCGGAGTCTGCTCGGTGAACTCCTCCAGTGAGGGACCGTGCCCGTACACCGGGGCGTTGTCGAAGTAGGGCCGGAACTCCCGCACCGCGTCCTGCGAGTTCTTCCGCATGAACGCCTGCCCGCCGAGGCCGACGATCGCCTGCTCCTCGGTGCCGTGGCCGTGGAAGGCGAACCGGCGCCGGTAGAGGCGGATCAGCCGCTGGTAGTGCTCCTTGGGCCAGAAGATGTTGTTGGCGAAGAAGCCGTCACCGTAGTAGGCGGCCTGCTCCGCCACCTCGGGGCTGCGGATGGAGCCGTGCCACACGAAGGGCGCCAGCCCGTCGAGCGGGCGGGGGGTGGAGGTGAACGCCTGGAGCGGGGTGCGGAAGCGTCCCTCCCAGTCGACCACGTCCTCCTCCCACAGGCGGCGGAGCAGCGCGTAGTTCTCCACGGCCAGCGGAATCCCGTCCTGGATGTCCTTGCCGAACCACGGGTACACGGGACCGGTGTTGCCCCGTCCGAGCACCAGGTCGACCCGGCCGTCGGCCAGGTGTTGGAGCATCGCGTAGTCCTCCGCGATCTTCACCGGGTCGTTGGTGGTGATGAGCGTGGTCGCGGTGGAGAGCAGCAGCCGTTCGGTGCGCGCCGCGATGTAGCCCAGCACGGTCGTGGGGGAGGACGGGACGAACGGCGGGTTGTGATGCTCGCCCATGGCGAAGACGTCCAACCCGACCTCCTCCGCCTTGAGGGCGATGGCGGTGATCGCCTTGATGCGCTCCCCCTCGCCCGGGGTGTGGCCCGTCGTCGGGTCGGTGGTCACGTCACCCACGGTGAAGATGCCGAACTGCATGCGGCCCGCTCTCTCTCGGACCGGCCGCGCACCGCGCCGCCGGCCGTCGTCCTTGTCGGCAAGGAGCGTACGAAGCGGGAGCCGCCCCGACGTGCCCGAGCGCGCACGCGGAGCTGACCCACCGTGCGCGGTCGACACCGACCCACCGTGCGCGGTCGATCGGAGCGGCCTCCGCTTGAGGTTCCGCTTGCGACCGCCCTTCCGGCCGGCCGGGCCTGCGCCGGAAGGTGCGGGCGGTCAGCCCGTGTGCGGGCCCCGCGCCGACAGTCCGGTGATCAGCAGGTCCAGGCCGAACTCGAAGCGGGCGGTGAAGTCGGCACTGGTGACCACCGGCAGCGCGCGGGCCAGGTGCGGGTAGGCCTCGCCCGTCGCCGCCTCGCGCAGGCGCGCCGGATCGGCCGGACCGTCAGGGGAGACGGCCGCCTGCTCCTCCAGGGTGTGGCCCAGGGTGAAGTCGGCCACGGCCAACAGGGTCCGCGCCGCGTCCTCCTCGCCGAAACCGGCCCCGATCAGCACCGAGACCACCGAGTCCGCGAACCCGAGCGTGTTCGGGCCGGTCGGATGCGTGCCGGCGTAGACCCGCGCCCCGTCCCGCCGCGCCAGCAGCGCCGCGCGCAGTGCCCGGGCGCGACCGGCCAGCGCCGTCCGCCACGTGCCGTCCCCGGGTGCGGCCCCGGCCGCCGCCGGGGCCACCATCCGCTCGGCCATCTCCGTGAGCAGGTCGTCCTTCGTGGCGAAGTGCCGGTACAGCGCGCCGGCCCGGGCGCCGACGGCGTCGGCGAGTCGCCGCATGGTCAGCGCCTCCAAGCCGTGTTCGTCCAGCAGGTCCAGTGCCGTCTCGACGGTCCGTGTCCGGTCGAGGCGGGCGGGGCGACCTCGCCCGGGGGCGGAGGTTGACGGGGAGCTCATGCGCCTCACTATAGTGAACATCGTTCACGTGAACGTTGTTCACTTATTAAGGAGTGCCTCTCATGGACACCGATGTGATCATCGTGGGCGCCGGCCCCACCGGGCTGATGCTGGCCTGCGAACTCGCCCTGGCCGGTGTACGGACCCGGATCATCGAGCGCCGCACCGCCCCCCACCCGCACTCCCGCGCCCTGACCCTCCACCCGCGCAGCGTCGAGATCCTCGACCTGCGCGGCCTCGCCCCCCGCTTCCTCGCCCACGGCCGACCCGTCCCCGGCTGGCACTACGCGGCCCTGCCCACCCCGCTCGACTTCGCCGCCCTCGACACCCGCCACGGATACACCCTGGCCATCCCACAGACCCGCACCGAAGCACTCCTGGAGGAGCGCGCCCGGGAACTCGGTGTCCGGATCAGCCGCGGCCTTCGACTCACCGCGCTGACCCAGGACGCCGACGGGGTCACCTGCTCCGTCCGGACCGGCGGCGGGGGTTCCGGCGACGGGGTTCGCGGTGACGAAGGCGACGGCGAGGGGGATCGCGCGCCGCTGCGCGCCCGGTACGTCGTGGGCTGCGACGGTGGCCGCAGCCCCGTCCGCGAGGCGGCGGGCATCGGCTTCCCCGGCAGCGACGAGACCCTGACCGGTGTGCTCGGCGACTTCGCCGGCCTCGACGCCGACCCGGACGCGCTGCGCCGGCTCCGGGCCGCCGGAGGCCTGGCCGTCCCGCTGGAGGGCGGACTCACCCGCATCGTCCTGATCGACCCCGAACGCATGCGCACACCCTCCGCGGAGCCCGTCACGACGGACGAGTTCCGCGCCTGCCTGAACCGGCTCTGCGGATCCGACCTCGGCATCGGCGACCCGCACTGGTCGTCCCGCTTCGGCAACGCGACCCGACTCGCCGAGCGCTACCGCGCCGGCCGGGTCCTGATCGCGGGCGACGCCGCGCACATCCACTTCCCCGCCGGTGGCCAAGGCCTCAACACCGGCCTCCAGGACGCGTTCAACCTCGGCTGGAAGCTCGCCGCCGACATCCGGGGCTGGGCCCCGCCCGGACTCCTCGACAGCTACGACGCCGAGCGCCGCCCCGTCGGCCGCGCCGTCACCGACAACACCGCCGTACAGACCCTGCTGGCCGAACTGACCCTGGTACCGCCTTACGCCGGCCCGGCCGTCGCCCTGCGCGCGCTCCTCGACGAACTCCTCGGCCTGCCGGAGGTGAACCGCCTGCTCGCCGGCCGGGTCTCGGCCCTCGCCACCCACTACCCCCTCGAAGGCGACGCGCCCGCGGGACGGCCCCTGCCCGACATCGCCCTCACCGTCGCCGGTTCGTCCGCGCGGCGGGCCCACGAGCTGTTCCACGAGGGCCACTTCGTCCTGCTCGACCTCACCGGCCGCCCGTCAGGGGGCGGCCCCGACGAGCCCGCCCACCCCCGCCTCACCCACGCGACCGTCACCACGCACGACCCGCACGAGGACCTCGACGGCGTGACCGAACTCCTCGTCCGGCCCGACGGACACATCGCCTGGGCCACGCGTACCGCGGACCCGCGCCCGCGCGCCGCCGAACGGGCCGCCGCCCTCGCGGCGGCGATCGACACCGGCCGCGGGTGAGCCGCCGGTCGCGCGTGACCCGTAGGCCGATGTCGACGCCGTGTGTTCGGCCGGTTACCGCCTTATTCCGCGGGGAGCGCGGTCTCTAGCATCCAGAGCGTTCCGGTACTCGTTCCGCGACGCGGCCGGACGGTCGAGGTTTCCACACGCCGCGGCCCCACCCGACGATTCCCGCTGTCCGGGTCGACGGAACGGGGCCGCGCGCTCGGCCGGACCCCCCACCTCAGGCAAGGCCACCGACAACCGATCGGAGCATCATGCCCGGTGCCTTACTCGCCGGCGGCGCGACCGCCGTGTTCCTCGCCGGCACGTTCCTCGCCCCGCAGGCCCCGGCCGGCATCACCGTGCCGCCCGACAAGATCGTCATCGAGCTCGCGACCGTCAACGGGTCCGGTTGTCCGCTGGGCACGGCGGCCGTCGCCGTGTCGGCGGACAACACGGCCTTCACCGTCACCTACAGCCAGTACCTGGCGCAGGTCGGCATCGGCTCCCAGCCGACGGACTTCCGGAAGAACTGCCAGCTCAACCTGATCGTGCACGTCCCACAAGGCTTCACCTACGCCGTCGCGAGCGCCGACTACCGCGGTTACGCCCACCTGGAGAGGGGGGCCAACGCGACCCAGAAGGCCTCGTACTACTTCCAGGGCTCGCCCGAGACGGCCACCGGGACCCACCGCTTCAACGGCCCGCTCGACAACAACTGGCAGGCCACCGACACCACCGACTGGGCCCAGTTGGTCTGGGCGCCCTGCGGCGCGCAGCGCAACTTCAACATCAACACCGAGCTGCGCGTCAACGCCGGCACCTCCGACCCGAGGAACACGAACAGCTTCATCGCCATGGACTCCACCGACGGTGCCATCCAGACCGTCTACCACCTTGCCTGGAAGACCTGCCCCGGACGCTGACCCCGAGCGCCGACCCCGGTCGGCGTTCCCCGGGTGCGGGCCCGGCCCCATCGCCGTGCCCGCACCACCGGCCCGACAGGCCCGTCGCCGTCCGGCGGGGGCGGTCTGCCGGACACCGGTGCGGTGACGGCGCCGGCCGACCGGCGGACAGGCGGCGCCGGACGTCGGCACAATCGGGGGGTGAACGAAGAAGACCCGTACATGTGGCTGGAAGACGTGAGCGGCCCCCGCGCCCTGGCCTGGGCGGCCGAACGGACCGCGGAGACGACGGAGCTACTGGCCCGCGGCCCCGAGTTCGGGGCCCTGGCGGCCGAGCTGCGCGAGGTCCTGGACGACGAGCGGCGGATCCCCTACGTCTGCCGCCGCGGCCGGTACCTGTACAACTTCTGGCAGGACGCCGCACACGTCCGGGGCGTCTGGCGGCGCACCACGCCGGAGGAGTACGCCAAGGACCTCCCGGACTGGGAAACGGTGCTGGACGTCGACGCCCTCGCCGCCGAGGAGGGCGAGGACTGGACGTGGTCGGGCGCCGAGGTGCTCCACCCCGGCCACCGGCACGCGCTCGTGCTCCTCTCCCGGGCGGGCACCGACGCCGTGGTGGTGCGCGAGTTCGACCTGGAAACCCTGGCGTTCGTCACCGGCGGGTTCGAGGTGCCCGAGGGCAAGACCAGGATCGACTGGATCACCGTGGACGAGGTCTACGTCGGCGCCGACCTCGGCCCGGGCTCGCTCACCGCGTCCGGCTACCCCGCCACCGTGCGCAGGTGGCGCCGCGGCACGCCCCTGGAGGAGGCCACCCTCGTCTTCGAGGTGGCGAAGGACGATCTGGCCGCGGCCGGCTGGTTCGATCCGACCGAGGGATTCGAGCGCCACTTCCTGTCCCGGCAGAAGGACTTCTGGAACCAAAGCCTGTTCCTCCTCGACGAGAACGGCCTACGGGTCGAGATCGACGTACCGGGCGACGCGACCGCGTACGCCCACCGATCCTGGCTGGTGGTCGCCCCGAAGTCCCCCTGGCTCGGCCGGCCGGCGGGCTCCCTGCTGGCCTTCGACTTCGACGCGTTCCTCGCCGGGAACCGCGAGGCGGCCGTGCTGTTCGAACCGGACGAGCACACCGCCCTCGCCGGCCACTCCTGGACCCGCAACCACCTGATCCTGCAGACGCTGAGCGACGTCTCCACCCGCATGGAGGTGCTGACGCCCACGCCCGAGGGCTGGCGCCGGGAACCGCTCGCCGACGTACCGCCGCTCGCCGCGGCCTCGATCACGGGAACCGACCCGCACGAGAGCGACGAGTACTTCCTCCACGTCGCGGGACACCTGCGGCCCGCCGCCCTCCACCGCGGCGACATCGGCGGCGACAGCACGGTCGTCAAACGGGCGCCCGCCCTCTTCGACACCACCGGGCTGACGGTCCGGCAGTACTTCGCGACGTCCGAGGACGGCACCCGCGTGCCCTACTTCGTCGTCGGACCCGATGCCGGTCCCGGGCCGACCCTGCTCTACGGCTACGGCGGGTTCGAGGTGTCCCTGACCCCGGGGTACGACGCCGTCACCGGGCGGGCCTGGCTCGCCCGCGGCGGTACCTACGTCATCGCGGGCATCCGGGGCGGCGGCGAGTACGGGCCCCGGTGGCACCGGGCCGCGCTCAAGGCCGAGCGGCCGAGGGCGTTCGAGGACTTCGCCGCCGTCGCCGGGGACCTCGTCGCCCGCGGGATCACCACCCCCGACCGGTTGGGCATCGAGGGGCGCAGCAACGGCGGCCTGCTCATGGGCGCCATGACGGTCCGCTACCCCGAGCTCTTCGGCGCCGTCGTCATCGGCTTCCCGATCCTCGACCTCCTGCGCTTCCACCGGCTCCTCGCGGGCGCGTCCTGGACCGCCGAGTACGGAGACCCCGACCGGGCCGAGGACCGTCCCCACCTGGAGGCCCTCTCCCCGTACCACGCCTTCCGATCGGACCGGCCCTACCCGCCGATCCTGCTCCTCACCGCGACCAGCGACGACCGGGTCCACCCCGGGCACGCGCGCAAGGCGGCCGCCCGGCTGCGCGAGCTGGGCCACGTCGTCCACTTCCACGAGACGGCCGGCGGCGGGCACGCGGGCGCCACCGACAACGCCCAGGCCGCCGTGAACGAGGCGCTCACCCACACCTTCCTCTGGAACCGCCTGGGGTGAGCGCACCGAGCGGCCCCCGGAGCCCGCACGCTCCGGGGGCCGGATCACCTCCGCAGGCGCACGGGAAGGGTCCGGTGGCCGTTGCTGATCAGGGAGGCGACGGGCCGCAACCCGGCTGCGGGGATGGCGAGTTCCATGGCGGGGAAACGGTCGAAGAGCCGCCGCAGGGCGACCTCCACCTCCAGCCGGGCCAGCGGCGCGCCCAGGCAGAAGTGGACGCCGTGCCCGAAGGCAAGGTGGTCCTTGGTGAGCCGTGTGACGTCGAAGGTGTCCGCGTCCGTGCCGTGCCAGCCGGGGTGGCGATTGGCGGCGGCGTAGGAGGCGAGGATCGGTTCGCCCTTGGCGATGACCTGCCCGTCGGGCAGCGGGATGTCGACGACGGCGAAACGCATCGGCAGGTGCTTGACGGCCGGTTCGTGACGCAGGGTCTCCTCGACGACGTCGCCCCACCCGGCCCGCCCGGCGCGCAGGTGCTCCACCTGGTCAGGTCGCGTGAGGAGGGCGGTGACGGCCTGGTCGATGACGTTGACCGTCGTCTCGTAGCCGGCGCTGATCATCAGCAGGAGGGTGTCGCGCAGTTCGACGTCGGACAGCGCCGAGCCGTCTCCCTCCTCGTCGCGGGCGGAGATCAGCAGGGAGGTCATGTCGTCCCCGGGCGACGCCCGCCTGGTGGCGATCAGCCGGTCCAGGACCTCGTAGACCCGCATCGTGTTGGTCGAGGCCTCCTCCGGGGTGAGCGTGGTGTCGAAGACACCGTCGACGACCGCACGGAACCCCTCGCGTTGGTCGACGGGCACCCCCATGAGGTGGCCGATCACCGCGATGGGCAGCGGGTACGCGAGCCGTTCCCGCAGGTCGGTGATCTCGCCGCGCGGGACGGCCGCGAGCGGGTCGAGGAGGCCGGCGACGATGACCTCGACCGTCTCCCGGAGCGCGGCCACGCGGCGCGCACTGAACGCGGGGGCCACCATCCGCCGAAGCCGCCGGTGGTCGGCTCCGTAGGCGGTGAACATGTTGCTCGCCGCCACCCAGAGCGCGAGGGGCCAGGTCTCCACGGCCAGGTCGAAACCCGGCCAGTGCGCCCGGGCGTCCTTGGACACGTCGGGGCCGGTGAGTAACCGCTTGAGGAGGGCGGGTTCGGTGACGGCCCACGCGGTGACGCCGAGGATGTCGACGCGGGCCGCCGCTCCCCGGCCGCGCAACAGCCGGTGTTCGGCGTGCCGGTCCGATCCGGAGGGATCGAGGACGATCGGGGCGTCGGGGTGGGGGACGGGGCGAGGTGCGGGCTGAGGGACGGGGCTGGGCGCGGGCCGGTTCACGAGAGACTCCCTGGGATGGCGGTCGGATCGACGTCGAACGGGACGAATCCGTCGCGCCCGCCGAGCCGCCGGCCACCAGGGGTACGGTGCCCGCGCCGGCTCGCGGCGCGATCTTCCCGGGTTTCGCCCCCCACTGCCTTCCCCGGCCCCCCGCGGGGCAACCCCGTCGTGCCCCTCAGGCACGCGGGACCCGGGATCAGCGTGCGGGCGGCATGTCGTAGGTGACCCACATGGTTCGCGTCGCCACCTGGTCGTACTTGGAGCGCGCCCGGTGGTTGTCGTCGGCGGTGATCCAGCGGACCACGCTCCAGCCGCGCTCGGCGGCGATCTCGGACAGCCGGGCCAGCAGCAGGTCGGCGGCGCCGCCGCCGCGGTGTTCGGGGGCGACGAACAGGTCGTCGAGGAAGCAACCGACCGTCGCCGAGAGGGGACGCGCGTAGGGGCGGTAGTGCGCGAGGCCGACGAGCCGGCCCTCGCCGTCCTCGGCCACCAGGGCCTCCACCTCGTGCGCGGGATCGTGCACCCACGACCACACCAGCGCGGCGGCCTCCTCGGTCTGCTCCACCCGGTAGAACTCCGCGTAGCCGCGGTAGAGGACACGCCACCGCTCGAAGTCCGGCGGCCGTGCGGCACGGACGTGAACGGTGCTCGAACCGCGGTTCGCGTCGGTTGCCATGGGGGTGTCTCCTCTGCTCGAACGGGCACTGCGGTGGGGCGCGGCGGCTGTCGCGGCGCCGCCGTCATCGCCCTCGCCGATCGATCATCGTCGACATCGGGGGCCGGCGAACGCGCCTGGGTGTCCAACAACGGCCCCGCGGTGCGCCGCCACGGCCGGATGACGGGAGGGCGCGGGCCGGGCCGGGCGGGGCCGCATGGAGGAAGCGGGTTCGGGTAACCGCGTGTTCGGAGCGGCCGACCCGGCGCACCGACGCCCGGATGATCGGGCGCTCCGGCACCGACCTGTATGGAAGGGGTACTCATGGCGCACGTCGAGGAGTACGTGGAGGTCAACGTCCCTGTTCGGACGGCCTACAACCAGTGGACACAGTTCGAGAGCTTCCCCGCCTTCATGGAGGGCGTCGACCGGGTGGAGCAGCGCGGCGACACCCTCACCCACTGGGTCACGAAGGTCAACGGCGTGGAGCGCGAGTTCGACGCACGCATCACGGAACAGGTTCCGGACCGCCGCGTGGCCTGGACGACCGTGGACGGCGATACCCGCCAGGCCGGACTGGTCACCTTCGAGGCGGTCGACGCGACCACCACCCAGGTGTCCCTGCACATGAACTGGATTCCCGACGGGCTCGCCGAGAGCGCCGCCGACAAGCTCGGCCTCGTCAAGCGCCGGGTGAGCGGTGACCTGAAGCGGTTCAAGGTGTTCATCGAGTCTCGCGGTGCCGAGACCGGCGCCTGGCGCGGTGAGGTGTGAGTACCGCCAGAGCGGGCGTGGTGGGCGAGGGCGTCCGTTCCGCCTCGCGCGGCGGCACGGCCCGGTCCGTCACGGCCCGGTGCGGATTGGCGGCGCGCGGCGCGCTGTACATCCTCATAGGACTGATCGCCGTCCGCGTCGGCTTCGGCAAGGGTGGCGGCGAGGCGGACCGACAGGGAGCGCTCCAGGAACTGGCCGGCAAGCCGTTCGGGAGCGTCCTCGTCTGGGCCGTCGGCATCGGCCTGATCGGGATGGTGCTGTGGCGCCTGTCCGAGGCGGCCTTCGGCGCGGCCGGCCCGAAGGGCGACAAGGTCACGAAGCGCCTCACGGCGGCGGGACGCGCCGTCTTCTACGCCACGGCCGCCTTCTCGGTGCTGTCCTTCGCGACGGGCT
Source organism: Streptomyces sp. NBC_00513 (assembly GCF_041431415.1). Classification (GTDB taxonomy): domain Bacteria; phylum Actinomycetota; class Actinomycetes; order Streptomycetales; family Streptomycetaceae; genus Streptomyces. The sequence continues at coordinate 944,976 of NZ_CP107845.1, read as the reverse complement.
CCGGCGGGGGCGGGTCCGGCGGCGACGAACAGTCGCGTGACCTGACCGCGTCCGCGATGGAACTCCCCGCCGGACGGTGGCTGGTGGGCGCCGTCGGGCTCGGGATCGCCGTCGCGGGCGTGATCATCGCGGTACGCGCGGCCCGCCGCACCTTCCGCAAGCACCTGGACATGATCGGCGTCGCCGAGCACTGGCGCAAGGCCGTGGACGTCCTCGGGGTCACCGGCGGCGTTGCCCGCGGCGCGGTCTTCGCGGCGGCGGGCGGATTCGTCCTGTACGCCGCGTGGCGCTACGACCCGAGCCAGGCGAAGGGCATGGACGACACCCTGAAGACCTTCACCCAGACCCCGGCCGGCCCCTGGCTGCTCATCGCCGTGGCCATCGGGCTGGTGCTGTTCGGCGTCTTCTCGTGGGCCATGGCACGGTGGCGCAAGGTCTGAGCGCGAGGCCCCGGGCTCGCCCGGGGGGCGACGACACGGGCCGGGCGACCGGTGCGATCGAGGCCACTGACCCTCACAGGGGTCAGTGGCCTCGGCCGTCAGGCCGGGCCGCCCGAACCCTTCTTGACCATCTCGGTCATGTCCGCCGTGTCGCCGGCCGCCGGGGCGGTGATCGCCCGCGCGACACCGAAGGACAGGAAGTCCATGCTGACGGTGGTCGTCCCGAAGGTCTGCTTCATCCGGGCGGGCATGCCCTTGTCGTCGACCCAGACGTCCGCCACGAGTTCACCGCCCGTGCCCAGCGCGTTGTACACGGCCGCCGCGTCGCCGAGCTTGTCCGCCGGAACCGAGGCGTGGTAGTGGACCGCCTTCTTGCCGTTGACGTCCTCCGTTCCGACCTTCGTGACGCCCCGGGCGAACTTGAGCGACTTCAGGCCGGCGGTCGGGTCGGCCTCCCCCCGGCTCATGCCGGCCGCGCCCGCCTCGCCCAGAACGGCGGACGCTTCGAGCTTCAACCAGGTCTTGCCCTTGAGCGGGCCCGTCTCCGCCGGGTCGACGCCGTAGTAGTACGCCCCGTCCACGAGGCGCATCGTGATGGTGCCGTCCGTGACCAACTCCTCCATCTGGAGGTCCTTGGCCGGCATCTCGGTCTCCATCGCGAGGCCGTTGCCCCAGGAGTAGACACCCTTCATGGACACCGGCTTGCCGCCCGTGTCCGGCGACGTCACGGTCATGTCTATGTTCGCCGAACCGGCCTTCGACGCCTCGTCGGAAGCCTGCGACAGCGCCGCGACCAGGACCTCCGCCGAGTCCGCGGCCTGCTTGGCGACCGGGCTCGCCGTACAGCCCACCGCACCCACCGTCACGAACAGCGCCGCGGTGACACCCGCGGCAGCCTTGCCTGCCTTCATCCCCACCCCTATTGCCGACCATCCGTCGTTCATCTTTACGAGGAGCCTACATTTGCGCGGCGGTCCGGTCCGCCGGCCCCGCAGGGAACCGCAGCGCGCGGCTCCGCGTCGTGGTTCACGGCAAGGACGCGCCGCCACCGGGCGCCGCGCCGTGACTCCGGGGGGATCACATGCTCACGTTCCACAGGCGTACCGCGTTCGCGGTACTCACCGCTTCCGCCCTCGCCGTGGCCGGCCTCGCCGCCGGCGCCGCACCGGCCGCCGCCATCCACGGCGGGCGGAACACCACCGCGGCACAGCACCCGTACGCCATGATCATCGCGACGTCGGAGGGCGCACAGTTCTGCGGGGGCACGCTCGTGGCCCCGAGGAAGGTGCTGACCGCCGCGCACTGCCTCGCCGACCAGCCGGCTCCGCGCGACCTCCTCGTCATCGGCGGGCGCACCGACACGGGCAGCGCCAAGGGCACCGTTCGGCACGTCGGCTCGGTCAGGATCCACCCGAAGTACGTCCAGGGCACCCTCACCCACGACGCCGCGGTCATCACCCTCACCGAGCCCATGCCGTACCGGCCGTTGGCCGTGGCCGGCCCGAAGGACTCGGCCCTCTACGCCCTCGGCGGGAAGGCGGAGGTGGTCGGTTGGGGCCGGACCGGCGCCGACACCCCGGGTACGCGACTGAAGTCCGCCGTCCTCACCGTGGCGCCGTTGAAGAGCTGTGAGCCCTACACCGAGCCCGGCGAGTCCCGCGCGCTGAAGGTCTGCGGAGCCTCCGCACCCGGTACCGACGACAGCATCTGCCGGGGCGACTCAGGGGGGCCGTTGGTCGCCGGCGGAAAGGTGATCGGCATCGTCTCCACCGGCAACAAGTACTGCGACGGCCAGTACCCGGTCTCCGTGTTCACCCGGGTCAGCGCGGTCGCCGCCGGGCTCGGCCTCCCCGTCGGATAGCGCCTCCGGGGTCTCCCGCCACACCGCTCACGGTTCCCCGCCGGGAGAAGGCGAGTTGGTGCCGCGCGTCACGACACGGTCGGACGGGATGTGGGCGCCGCCGGCTTGCGCGCCACGACGTAGGCCTGCGGCACCTTCTCCACGCCCTCCTCGGGTTCCCGCAGCAGCCGCGCGCGGACCGCGAACCCGGCCCGGTCGAGGGCCTCGGCGATCCACCGCGGCCGTTGCCGACGGAAGTCGAGCGCCACCTCGTGGCCGAACGGCCGTTCCACGCGCAAGGGAGCGTCGCCCACCTGGAAGGACAGCATCAGGTGACCGCCCGGGGCCAGTACCCGATGGAACTCGGCGAACACCCCCGGCAGTCGCTCCCGAGGGACGTGGATGATCGAGTACGAGGCGAGGACGCCACCGAGGGAACCGTCCGCCAGGTCCAGGGCGGTCATGGAACCCTCCTCGAACCGCAGGTGCGGATACGTGCTCCGGGCCAACGCGACCATGGCCGACGACAGGTCGAGCCCGAACGCGGACAGTCCCAGTCCGTCCAGGTACGCCGTCAGGTGTCCGTGGCCACAGCCGACGTCGGCGACCGGCCCGCCGGCGCCCGCCCTCACGAGTTCGGCGAACCCGGCCACCATCGCCCGGTCGATCGGTCTGTCGACCAGCCAGTCACCGAAGTGCTCGGTGTAGTCGAGGGCCACGGTGTCGTAGAACACCCGGGCGGCGTCGAGGAAGTCCGATCCGGTCATGGCCGCACACCCTATCCGCCGGCCCCGAAGACGTCCCCGGCACTCCCTCGGCGGACACCCCCCGCGCGGACGACCCGCGCGGACGCCCCGAGGGGAGGCCTGACGGCGAAGGCCCGACGCGGGAGGGCCCGACGCGGGAGGGCCCGACGCGCGAAGGCCCGACGCGCGAAGGCCCGACGCGGGAAGGACTGATGCGCAAGGCCCCCGACCGCCGGGGCGGTCGGGGGCCACGCGTCAGTCGGACGCGCCCCGGGCGTACACCGTCGCGGGCACGGGGGCGTACCCCACGGGCCGGGAGGTGAACGTGCCACGGCCCTGGCTGCGACTGCGCAACCGGGAGGCGTACCCGAACAGTTCGGCCAGCGGAACCGCCGCCGTGATCGAGGTGCTTCCGGTCCGCGTGGTCGATCCCGCGACCCGTCCGCGCCGCGCCGCGAGGTCACCGAGCACGCCGCCGACGGCCTCGTCGGGGACGGTCACCACGACCTCGACCACCGGCTCCAGCAGCTCCATGGTCGCGGCGCGCAACGCCTCGCGCAGCGCGAACCGCCCCGCCGCCCGGAACGCCATCTCCGAGGAGTCCTTGGAGTGGGTGGCGCCGTCGGTCAGCGTGACCCGCAGCCCCGTCACCGGATGACCGCCGAGGGGTCCCTCGGCGAGCGCGTCCCGACAACCCGCCTCCACCGCGCGGACGAACTCCTGCGGCACCCGGCCGCCGACGACCACGGACCGGAACACGAAGCCGCCGGCGCCGCCCGAACCGCCAGTACCAGTACCGGTACCGGAGCCGTCGTGGATGACGGAGACGTCGTCGCCGTCGTCGCCGTCCAAGGGGGCGACGTCGATGACCACGTGGGCGAACTGGCCCGCTCCACCGTCCTGCTTCACGTGCCGGTAGACCAGACCGGACACCCCGCGAGCCACCGTCTCCCGGTAGGCCACCCGGGGGCGACCCACCTCGACGCGCAGCCCGTGGCTGAGCCGGATCTTCTCCACCGCGACCTCCAGATGCAGTTCGCCCATTCCCGACAGCACCGTCTGCCCCGTCTCGGGATCCGTCCGCACGGCCAGGGAGGGGTCCTCCTCGACCAACCGGGCCAACGCCGACGACAGGCGACCGATGTCGGCCCGGGTGCCCGCCTCGACCGCCACGGACACCACCGGCGCGGCCACCGTGGGCGGTTCGAGGACCAGCGGCGCGTCCGGAGCGCACAGCGTCGTCCCGGCGCGGGTGGACTTGAGCCCGACCACGGCGACGATGTCCCCGGCCACGGCCTGCTCCACCTCGGCGTGACGATCGGCCTGGACACGCAGGATGCGGCCGATCCGCTCGGTCCGGCCCGCCGTCGCGTCCAGTACGGTCTCCCCCTTTCGCATCGTTCCCGAGTAGACGCGCAGATACGTCAGCCGTCCGGTCGCCGTCGCGTTCACCTTGAAGGCCAACGCGGCGAACGGGGCCGCCGGATCGGCGACACGCTCCTCCACCCCTTCCCCGCGGGCCCCGTGGAGCGCGGTTCCGCGCACCGGCGGCATGTCCGCCGGCGAGGGGAGGTAGTCCACGACGGCGTCGAGCAGCGGTTCCACCGCACGGTTGCGGTACGCGGAGCCGCACAGCACCACCACGCCCTCACCCCCGCGCGTCAGCTCACGCAGCGCGGCGACCAACGTGGAGGCGGAGAGCGTCGACGTGGCGCAGTACTCCTCCAGCGCGGCGGGGTGCAACTCCGCCACCCGTTCGTCGAGCAGCCGGCGGCGCCGCAGCGCCTCCTCCCGCAGGGCGTCGGGCACCGCGCACACCTCGAACGTCCCGGACCCGGAAGCGCCGGCCGCCGCGCTCCAGACCAGTGCCCGCATGCGGACGAGGTCCACGACTCCGGTGAAGCCGTCCTCCCGCCCGATGGGCAGTTGGACCACCAGGGGAACGACGTGGAGTCGGTCGCGCAGCGACGCGACGGCGGTGTCGAGATCCGCGCCGACCCGGTCCATCTTGTTGACGAACGCGATGCGGGGCACCCCGTGCCGGTCGGCTTGGCGCCACACCGACTCGCTCTGCGGTTCGACGCCCGCGACGGCGTCGAAGACGGCGACGGCGCCGTCGAGGACGCGCAGCGACCGCTCCACCTCGTCGGCGAAGTCGACGTGCCCCGGGGTGTCGATCAGGTTGATCCGATGTTCGTTCCAGGTACAACTCACCGCCGCCGCGAAGATGGTGATGCCGCGGTCGCGTTCCTGGGGGTCGTAGTCGGTGACGGTCGTTCCGTCGTGGACCTCACCGCGCTTGTGGGTGGTTCCGGTCGCGTACAGGACGCGTTCGGTGAGGGTGGTCTTGCCGGCGTCCACGTGGGCGAGGATGCCGAGGTTGCGGACGGTGGTCAGAGGTGTGGCGCGCATGGCCCGAGGCCTTTCCGAGGGCATGGGAGTGAGGGCGGCGCGATGGGTGGAGGAAGCGACGGAAGGCAGCCCGGATCCGCTTGCCCGGCGTACCGGCGTACTCGTACCGGCGTGCTGGCGCATTCGTACCGGCCGCATGCCGGTTTCCGGGTACGCGGAGGCACCGCGAAGGGCGGTCGCGCACACCGCGCGACCGGCTCGTTCGCCGGGGGAGTCAGGTCTTCTTCGTCACTTCGTCTCGGACATCCGGTGACGGCCGCGCAGCCGTTACCGGGAAACCGGAGACACCAGGATCACGTCGTACCGGGACCGGGGAGCGTGGACGGCGATGCGGTGACACATGGCCGGGCTCCCCTCGTGGACTGGTTCGACGAAACACGCGCCGCGCTCTTCGTGGCACACACCGGTGAGTCTATGGACGCGCGGCGGACGGTGCATCACCTTTTCCGCCCCGGGTTGCCGGGACCCGGCGGCGGGCATCAGGTCCTGGTGAAGTCCGGGAAGTACAGGGGTGGTCGGTACGGCGACTCGCTCCGGCCCTGGTCGCGGGCGCTGCTCGTCCTCGGCGCGGTTCTCGCCGTCCTCTTCTGCGCGCGGGCCCTCGACCGGGGCCACGACGCGACCGTCGCGTACGGACGCGCGTTCGTGTGCGGCGGCGAGGAGTGCCTCCACGAGGAGACGGGCGAGGTCCGTGACCGCAGGACGGGACAGACGTGTACGTCGAACGGTACGAGCGGCGGCACGACGACGGGCGGGGCACCGGCCACCATCGGCGGCGTTGCCGCCGGCGCGGGCGGGGTGGGCGGCGCACCCGTGACCATCGGGGGCGGGGGCGGCAACGCCGGTACCAGCTGCACCAGGTACCACGACGTGAAGCTGGTCTGGAGCGGCGGATCCGACTGGTTGGGGGTCGCCGCGGAGACCTACGAGGAGGTTCGGGCGGGCGACCGCGCACGGTTGCGGACCTGGCAGGGGCAGGTGGTCCGGCTGGAGATCGGCGGACTCGTCCGCACCTATCCGCCCGCGTCGGAAGCCGGCTTGTGGTCGCGGGTGTTGCTGCTGTGGCTCGGCCTCGGGGTCGCCGTGTGGGCGCTGGTGAGTGGTCGGCGGTCGGACCTCTACGGCCTGGCCGTTCCCTGGTGCATGGTGGCTTTCCCGACCACGCTGCTCGGGCCGGCCCTGCTGATGTGGTCGCCTCCGGCGTTCTGCGGCGCACTGGCCCTGCTGACGGTGGGCCTGGCGTTCGGGGCTCGGGCGGCTCACCGCCTCTGAGCCGCCCCGCCGATCGCTTCCCTGATCAGCCGTGCCGCGTCGGCGGGTCGGTCGGCCGTGAAGTGGATCCGCCGGGCCGGGACGATCCCACCGTCCCGCAGCCTCACCGGCAAGGGTTCGGCCGTCTCCAGGATCAACGTGGTGGCGCTGGAGACGGAGCAGGCCACCGCCTCCTCGTCCGCCGCGCGGCGGCGCAATCCGTGGCCGACGGTCGCATCGTGCGCGGCGCGTACGGACACGATCGTGTCGAGCGGCACGGACAGCTCCCGGAACGGTCCCGTGCGCAGAAGCAGGAACCGCCCGTCGAGCAGGTGCGGGGCCCGGGCGGTCATGGCGCAGAAGCCGACGGTGGCCACAGTTCGATATGTCGGGCCCTTCGGCGGGGGAACGCTGATCGGCCGTGTGATCGCCTGCCATCCAGTGTTCCGACGTGCCGCCCATGTCGGCCGTGCCGTTCGTCATCACCCCGCCGTGAGTTCCTCCCGGGTGCGGCATGACATGTGTCAATGCCGCACGCGCGAGGCCCCGTTGGCCCTGGGCGCCCACCGGGGGCGCCGAGGTGGTCGTCAGGTCCCGGGCTTGTTCCCGTAGACGTAGACATCGTCGCCGTTCTTCAGCAAGTTCCAGTACGTCTTCGCGTCCGCGATCCGCATGTTGACGCACCCACCGGACCCGGGCGGGTTCCACATGCTCTTGTCCACGGAGTGGAAGGCGATGCCGCCGTCGAAGAACTGGGAGTAGGGCATGGCGACGTTGTAGATCGTCGACCAGTGGTTGATGTTGCGGTAGTAGATCTTCTTCAGGCCGGTCCGGGTCTCGGTGCCGTCCTTTCCGGTGCGCACCGGCACCGGACCGTAGACCAGCTTCGCGCCGTCCTGGACCCAACTGAGTTGTCGGGTCAGGTCGACACAGGCGATTCGCCCCAGATTGGTCGGACACTTGCCCGCCTTGTTGGGGGTGGTGCCCGCGGCCCGCTGGTCCAACATCGTGCTCATCGTGCGCCAGGTGAGCGGTCCCGCGTAGCCCGCGGTCGGCGTGATGCCGTGGGTCGCCTGGAACGACCTGATGGCGGTGCAGTCGGCGGACGACTGCACCCCGTCGACCGGACGCCCCAGGAACTGCTCGACCTGTCGCTGGTACGGCCCGGTGGTCACGTTGCAGGTGGCGGCTTGCGCCGCCCCGCCACCGGCCACCACCAGCGGCGCAGCCAGCGCCACCGCCCCGCCGACCACCGCCGCGGTCCTTCGTCTCGTACGTATGCGCATGGATTTCACATCGGCCTCCCCATGGGGTTGTTCCCACCTGTGAGGCGGAACGTACAGGCGATCGTCGCCGGTTGGGATCCCGGTGCCGTAAATCGCCTCGTACGCATGCCGTAGAGGTGTGGACATGACCGGAAGGATCCGTTCCGTCCCCCGATGTGATCGCCTCGGGGTGGCCTTCGGGAGGCGGTCGCCGGGGTCGATCACCCCGCCCGACCTCGGGCCCCGGGCGACAAGCCCCGGGCCTCGGGTGTCAGGCTTCGGGCGTCGGTGCCGCCGTGGCCCGGCGTACGGACTCGACCACCGCCGCGCGATGTCGTGAGAGGCGCTCGGCCGGCCAGTCGACGCCCTGACCGCCGGCCGCCGGGCCGCCCACCGCGCCGAACCAGGCCTGGGACAGTCCCATGACCAGCGTCAGCACATCGGCGGGATCCATGGACGGGTCCACCCGGCCGGCCCGCTGGGCCCGCTCCACTTCCGCGATCTTGTCGCGGTAGGACCGCGCCTCGACGTCCGTGCTGCCGGGGCGTTCCAGTTGCTTCCACAGCACGAGCCGCATCAGCGCCGGGCGCTCGACGAGGTGGTCGAAGACGGAGCCGGCGTAGCCCGCCAGGTCGTCGGCGTCGAACGGGACGGACTCCGCGCCCGACTCCAGCGCCCGCAGCAGTACCGCGTCGAAGAGCTCCTCCTTGTTGCCGAAATACACGTAGATGAGCCGCTTGTTCGCCTGCGCCGTCTCGGCGATGCGGTCCACCCGCGCCCCGGCGATGCCGTACGTGGCGAATTCGGCGAAGGCCGCGTCGAGCAGGCGCGCCTTGGTTGCGCTGGAGTCCCGTGCCATGTGTGCAGCCTAGCAAGTAACTATCTGGTTATTGACATTCCTCGGGGGTCGGATGCATGGTTGACCTATCCAGTTAGTTACTTAGTTCTGGCGTACAGAGGGGCATGTCATGGAGATCCGCGCACTGGGCGGTCAGGGACTCGAGGTCGCAGTCGAGGGCCTCGGGCTGATGGGAATGAGCGCCCACTACGGCGCCACCGACGAGACCGAGTCGCTGGCCACCATCGACCGGGCGCTGGAGCTGGGGGTGACGCTGCTCGACACGGCCGAGGGGTACGGCCCCTTCGTCAACGAGCAGCTCCTCGGCAAGGCCCTCGCCGGCCGCCGCGAGACGGCCGTGATCGCCACCAAGACGGGTGTCGAGTTCACGGACGAAGGGGCCTTCCGGGGCCACAACGGCACCCCGGAGTACATCCACCGGGCGGCCGAGCGGTCCCTGCGCCACCTAGGCACCGACCACATCGACCTCTACTACCTGCACCGCGTCGACCCGAACGTGCCCGTCGAGGAGAGCGTCGGCGCGATGGCCGAGCTCGTCACGGCCGGCAAGGTCCGCCACATCGGCCTGTGCGAGGTCGCGCCCACCACCATCCGACGGGCCCACGCCGTCCACCCGCTCGCCGCCGTACAGACGGAGTACAGCCTCTTCGAGCGGGGCATCGAGCACGACGGCGTGCTGGACGTCCTGCGCGAGCTCGGCATCGGACTCGTCGCCTACTCGCCGCTCGGCCGAGGTTTCCTGTCCGGCGCCGTCACCAGCCCGGACGACTTCGCGGCGGACGACTTCCGGCGTACGGATCCCCGCTTCCAGGGCGCGAACTTCGACCGCAACCTCGCCGTCGTCGAGCAGGTCCGCCGGCTCGCCGCCGAGAAGGGCGTCACCCCCTCCCAGCTCGCCCTGGCCTGGACGCTGCGCCGGGGCGCGGTGCCCATCCCGGGCACCAAGCGTCGCCGCTACCTGGAGGAGAACGTCGCCGCGACCGCCGTGACGATCACCGATGCCGATCTGGCCGCCATCGATGCCGTGGCCCCGTACGGAGTGGTCTCGGGCGACCGGTACGCCCCGGAGCTGATGACCGCACTCAACGGCTGACCGGTAGCCGGGCCGCCCCGCCCGCCCCGCCCGGCCCGCCGGACAGGGCGCGGCGGCCCGGGGCTACTGCTTGTTCTTGGTCAGGTCCTCCTGGAAGGCCTTCGCGCAGGTGGGACCGTTGTCCACGGCGATGAAGGAGATGACCAGGAGGCTGCCGGCCTTGCCCTGGTGGCTCGCCTTCACCGTCCAGCCGCCCTTGTCCAGCGACTTGATGACGGACATCGGCTGATCGGAGGTCCGCGTCTCCTTCCAGCCTCCCTTCACGAGGGCGGTGACCGTGCCGTCGAAGGACTGCCTCGAATCGGCGGCCTTCTTGCCGTCCGGGCTCCAGGAGACCATGCAGGACCGGAGGGTCGCCGGGACATCGTCACCCGACTTCTCCGTGAAGCCGGCGGCCGTGGCGGCGCCCGCGATCTCCTTCTTCACCGCGGCGGCGTCCAGGGTGCCCGCACCCTGCTCCGCCGGGGCCGCCGTCCCGGACGCGGGCCCCTCGCCGCCCTTGCCCTTGTCGGCGCCGCCCTCGCTCCCACAACCCGCCACCAGCAACACCACACCGGCGGCCGCGGCCACCCACTTCACCTTGCGCACAACTCTCCCGATTCCGCCCGTACGAAGGCCCCTTGGCCTCGTGATCAAGGAGGGAGTCTGTCAGGGCGCGACGACGGCCGAGGGGAGCGGCGGGGCCGAGGGCGACGTGAGAACGGTCACTCGGAGAACCGTACGGCCACCCTCGCCGCAACCTCGTACACCTGTCCGCAGGGGCACCGCCCGTACCTGCTCTGACGTCGGAGTATGACCGAATGGTCACAGGACGGGGGAGGGGGAACGCCCCGGGCCCGTCGCGCATCTAGACGTCCGGCGGGTTCCGTGCGACCCGCCGGTGAACGGTATCGGCGAGAGCCGGCGGGCCACCGTCATCGCGTGGGCGATGGAGCGGCCGCCGGAGGCGAATGTCAAGGCGGGGCTGGGATGAAGGCGGTAACGGTGGCGGACGGTTCCTCGGACCCTGCGGAGGCTCCGAAGGCTTCGGGCACAACGGAGACCGCGGCGCACCCGGGGACCTCGGAACCGGATGCGGGGCGGGCGACCACCGTCGAGCCCGTGCGGGTGGACGGCGGCGACAAGGCCGAAACGAGTGGGGCCGGGCCCGCGGCAACCGGCCCGACCGAAGACGTTCCCGAGGAGGCCGAGGGCGTCGAGGCGCCCGAGTCTGCGGGACGGGCCGAGGCGTCGGACGACGGCCGGGAGGAGCCCGAGACGACGTCGGAGCCCGAGGCGACGGCAGGGCCTGGGGTGACGGCAGGGCCTGAAGCGTCGGGGGAGTCCAAGGAGGCGGCGGAGCCCGAGCAGGAGGCCGGCGCCGAGGACGCGGTCGTCCCCGGGGCGTCGGACGGCTCCGGGGCGACGGCCGTTCCCGACCCGGCACCGGACGCCGAGGAGACGCCGAAGCCCGAGCGGACGGCCGACTCCGGGGAGACGACCCCTGGCCCGGAAGGGCCCACCGGGCCGGAACGGGAGCCGGGGACCGCTCCGGCGGCTCCGCGGACCGAGCCGACCCCGCAAGCCCCGCAAGCCACGAAGACTCCGAAGGCCGGCGAAGGCCCCTCCGGGGAGGGGACCACCGGGGGAGCCGCATCGGGACCGGACGCGGGACCGAAGGCGGGGCCCGAGAAGGGAACGAGAGGCGGATCGGTCGCACCCGCGCCCGTACGCGTGCCGTCGTGGGCGCGGGAGAACGCGGGCGACGGCGAGCGGACCAGTGAGTTCGTCGCCCTGAAGGCACTGGAAGCCCCCACCCCGGCACCCACGCGGACCCCGGCCCCCACCCCGCCCCGGACCCCGACCCCCACGCGGATGCCGGCCCCGGCCCGCGTGCCCGCTGCCGCCCCGACGGCTCCCGCCCCGGCCGCCCTCGTTCCGGAGCGCACCCGGGAGGTCCCGCAACCTCCGCAGCCGCCGCTGGACATGTTGGCCGAGCTCACCAACACCCCGCCGCCGGCGGAGACCCCCCGCCGGACCGCGCTGCGTCGCGTCAAGATCTGGACGCCGATCGTGCTGGTCCTCGCCGGTTGCTTCGCCGGGGCCCAGCTCATGCGCCCCCTGCCCGAACCGAAGCTCGTCGCCGCGGATTCCGTCCACACCGTCGACGGACAGCTCACCCTCCCCTGGCCCACCGAGGGCCAAGGCGCCATCCGCGTGCCCGGTTCCGGTGACATCGCCGTGTTCGGTGAGCAGAGGCCGGTCCCGACCGCGAGCGTCGCCAAGGTCATGACGGCCTACGTGATCCTCAAGGACCACCCGTTGGCCAAGCCCACCGACAAGGGCCCCGACATCACGGTCGACGCGGCGGCGGTGGCGGACGGGACCTCCGAGGACGAGTCCCGCATCGAGGGACTCCAGGCGGGGGCCAAGTACAGCCAGCAGGACATGCTCAAGATGCTGATGATCCCCTCGGGCAACAACGTCGCCCGGCTGCTGGCACGTTGGGACTCCGGCACGGACTCGCAGGACGCCTTCGTCGCGAAGATGAACGCCGCCGCCGCGGAACTCGGCATGAAGGACACCGTCTACACCGATCCCAGCGGCCTGGACAAGGCGACCGTCAGCACCGCCGTCGACCAACTGAAGCTGGCCGAGGCAGTGATGAAGAACGACTCCTTCCGCGCGATCGTCAAACTGCCCAACGCGACCATCCCGGGGCTGCCGAAGCCGATCTACAACAACAACGACACCCTGCTCACGGCGGCGGACCTCAGCGTCAAGGGCATCAAGACCGGATCGAGTTCGGCGGCCGGCGGCACGCTGCTGTGGGCCTCGTTCAAGTCGGTGGGCGAGGAGACGCCCCTGATCCTCGGCACGATGATGGACCAGCACGCGGACGGCCCCGACCTGAACGGCGGCGACAGCCTGAAGCTGGTGAAGGAGAACAGCCGGAAGGTGATCGACGCCGTCCGCAAGGCACTCGCCTCGACTCCGGTCATCCACAAGGGACAGGTGGTCGGTCACGTCGACGACGGACTCGGCGGCCGTACCCCGCTGGTGGCCACGAAGGACCTGAACGCGATCGGAGTTCCGGGGCAGCGGCTGCGCCTCACGCTCGGCGGCGGTGCCTCCACGCTGCCCCACACCGCGAAGGCCGGCGCCGAAGTCGGGGTGCTGACGGTCGGTGACGGCGACGGCGCGAAGACCGTACCGGTGGCGGTGGGCGTCGACCTGGCCGAGCCCTCGTTCGGGAACAGGCTGACCCGCCTCGGCTGACGGCCCGCGGGGTCCCCGCCGGACTGCCCGGGCGGGGACCCCGTGCGCCGGGCCGGCGTGTCAGGCCTGCGGCTTCGCGCGTACGTGCATGCGTTCTCCCTGCCGTCCGAAGAGGCTGAGGACTTCGACGGGCCGTCCGTCGGCGCTGCTGAACCAGTGGGGCACCCGGGTGTCGAACTCCGCCACCTCGCCGGCGCCGAGGACCAGGTCGTGTTCGCCGAGGACCAGGCGCAACCGGCCGTTCAGCACGTACAGCCACTCGTAACCCTCGTGGGTTCGCGGGGAGGGGTCGGCACCCCGATCGGTGATGATCATCTTGTATGCCTGGATGGGTCCCGGGGTACGCGACAGCGGCACGTACACCCCACCGTTCGGCAGGGCGTGGGACGTCAACCGCACCCGGGGATCGCCCACTTCGGGCGCTCCCACCAGGTCGTCCAGGGGCACGTGGTACGTGCCGGCGAGCGGCAGCAGCAGTTCCAGGCTGGGGCGGCGCTGCCCGGACTCCAGCCGGGACAGGGTGCTCTTGGAGATGCCGGTCGCCTCGGAGACAGCCGCGAGGGTGAGTCCGCGCGCGGCGCGCACCCGCCTGAGTCGGGGGCCGACCTCGTCGAGGACCGCTCGGTAGGGCTGTGGTCTGTCCATGGACGCATTCCATACCGTCGTCCCGGAACCGGCAACAAAGATTGTCGACTCACGAGGGCCGGTGCACTCTCCCCGGCAGCGCACCGAGGCCGAGCACCGGCCCGGGCCGCCGGCCACGCCGTCTCCCCGCCCCACCCGCCGCCACCCGGCGGCCGGGCCGGAGGAGGCCGTGAGAGAACGGAGTTCGTGTTGAAACCGATCGACGAGGGACGCGGGACAGTCGCCGCCGGCGGCGCCGGGAACGCCGGGGGGACGACCTCGCCGGGAGGAGCGCTCGCCGCGCTCTCGCTGGCCACGGTGCTCTCCTCGCTCGGCGCCGGCAGCGCCAACGTCGCCCTGCCCACGCTGGCGCACGTGTTCACGGCCTCCTTCCAGCAGGTCCAGTGGGTGGTCCTCGCCTACCTCCTGGCCGTCACCGCCCTGATCGTCGGCGCCGGACGGCTCGGCGACCTCGTGGGCCGCCGGCGGCTGCTGCTCGCCGGGATCGCGGTGTTCACGGCGGGCTCGCTGCTGTGCGCCGGCGCGCCCCACCTCTGGCTGCTGATCGCCGCCCGGGCGGTACAAGGTCTCGGGGCGGCCGTCATGATGGCCCTCACCATGGCGTTCGTTGCCGAGACGGTTCCCAGGGCGCGGATCGGCAGGGCCATGGGAATGCTCGGGACCATGTCCGCGATCGGTACCGCCCTGGGTCCCTCGCTCGGCGGCGTGCTGATCTCCGGGCTCGGATGGCGGGCGCTCTTCCTCGTCAACGCGCCGCTGGGACTCCTGACCCTGCTCCTCGCCCGCCGTCACCTCCCGGTCGACCGGCAGGCGAGCGAACCCGCCGGCGCGCGGCCCGGCTTCGACCGTGCGGGCATGGCGCTGCTGGCCCTGACGCTCGCGGCCTACGCCCTCGCCATGACCCTGGGGCGCGGCGGCTTCGGTGCGGCGAACGCGGCCCTGTTGGCGGCCGCCGTGCTCGGGGTCGTCCTCTTCGTGCGGGTCGAGGGGCGCGTCGCGTCCCCGCTGGTCCGGTTGGCAGCGTTTCGTGACCCGGTCCTGAGCGCGGGCCTCGCCGCCGGCACGCTCGTCACCACCGTGGTCATGGCGACGCTCGTGGTCGGGCCGTTCCACCTCTCGCGCGGGCTCGGACTCGACGACGCCCTCGTCGGACTGGTCCTGGCCGTCGGGCCGGTGGTCGCCGCGCTGACGGGTGTACCGGCCGGGCGGCTGGTGGACCGCTTCGGAGCGCGCCGCACGACCTGCGCGGGACTCCTCGCGATGGCCGCCGGCGCCGCCGCCCTGTCGATGACACGCGTGACGTCGGGGGTCGTGGGCTACGTCGTCCCGCTCGTGGTCGTCACCGCCGGATACGCGGTGTTCCAGACGGCCAACAACACCGCCGTCATGGCGGAGATCGCCCCGGAGCGTCGGGGCGTGACCTCCGCGCTGGTGAACCTCTCGCGCAATCTCGGGCTCGTCACCGGTGCGTCCGTGATGGGAGCGGTGTTCACGTTCGCCGCTGCCTCGGACGACGTCACGACGGCGAGCCCGCAGGCCGTGGCGACGGGTGTGCGCTTCACCTTCGCGGTGGGGGCCGCGCTGATCCTCTGCGCACTCGCCCTGGTGGTGGGCGGTGGTCTCCTCGCGAGGGCGTACGCGTCGCGGGCGACCGGCGGTACGGACACCCGCCCCGGCGGTAGGAACACCACCCCCGGCGCGGCGGGGACGCCGCCGGCCCGCGCGGCCACCGACCCCGGCGGGGGCGGGCGCTGACCGCATGTCCGGCGGTACCTCTTCGGCCCGACCCGGCACCCGCCACCCACGCGTGTGCGTGGGTCGAGCCGCGGGAAGGCCGCAGGCGCCGGGCCCGGGAGCGGGCGCGGCGCCGCAGTCAGGCCGTGGCCAACTGCGGGATCAGCCGGAGCGCGTTGTCGTGGTGGATCCCCCGGACCTGTTCGGGGGTGAGGGCCGGGTCCGCGTCGAGCGCGGGCAGCGCCAGGTCCAGCACCGTGTCGGGGGGCGCGGCGGGCCAGTCGGTGCCGAACAGGATGTGGTCGGCGGGCGCGTGGGCGAGGAGGGTCGCGGCCGGCGCCATGGGGCCCGCCGTGTCGTAGTAGAAGCGCCCGAGGTGTTCGCGGACCGCGGCGGGCTCGATGGGCGGGTCGCAGAACCGTCCGAGAGCCTCCAGGCGCGGCGCGATGTACGGGAGGAAGCCACCGGCGTGCGGCAGGATCACCGAGATGTCCGGGAAACGGTCGAGCGTCCGCCTGCTGATCATGTTCACGGCGGCCCGTGTGGTGTCCAACAGGAAGTCGCACATGAAGTTCGGGATGCCGGGGACCGTCGGCGCGCCGGGAGGACCACCCGGGAGGTGGTGCGGGTGGGTGTCCACCACGGCGGAGGCCTCGTTCAGCTCGGCGAACACCCGGTCGTAGGAAGGGTCTCCGAGGTAGACGCCGCCGTAGTTCGCCGTCACGTTCACACCCACGGCGCCGAGCTGCCCGAGTCCGCGGCGGATGGCCCAGGACGAGGAGTCGAGGTCGTCGAGGAAGAGCGGCACGTAGTGCAGGAAGCGGCCCGGATGGGAGGCGCTCACCTCGACCATCGAGCGCAGCGTGATGGTGATCGCCTCACGGAGCTGCGCCGACGACCGGTAGCGGGCCGGCAGCATCGGCTTGAGCACCGCCGTCGTGATGCCCGCGCCGTCCATGAACCGGACCGCCTCCTCGATGCCGAGCCCCGCCCAACGCGGCAACTGCCTCGGATCGATCAGCTCGTGGCGCTCGGCCCACTCGCGCCATTCCGGAGCGCAGTAGTGATGGTGCATGTCGATCTTCGGCCGGGTTCCGTGCCCCGAGTCGAGTACCGGCGAGGAATCGTCCGTGGCGACCCGGGCGAGGTCACCGACGAGGTCACCCGTGACCGTCGAGGGGAGCAGGAGCCCCTCGATGGACGCGCGCACCAGGCGCAGGCCGGAGGTGGTGTTCGTGGGGTTCTGCATGCCAAATCACCGTCCCTCGGATCGGTTCACCTGTGGGCGGAAACAGAGGTCGTGGCCGATCGGTGCGTCGGCGCGGGCGTCTCGACCGGGCGCGAGGGCTCCAGGACGAGCCGCAGTCGCTCCAGCCCGCGGAACGCCGCCATCGGCCCCTTGAGCCACGCCCCCGCGGGCTCCTCGTCCGGTGCGATCTCCATCTCCGGGAACTCCCGCAGCAGACAGGAGAGCGCGATCTCGAGTTCGAGCCGTGCCAGGGGCGCGCCCAGGCAGTAGTGCGTTCCGTGCCCGAAGCCAAGGTGCGTGCCCTGGAGTCCCTCGCGCGTCACGTCGAGGTCGTCGGGGCGGTCGAACTTCTCCGGGTCCCGGTTCGCCGACGAGATGGCGATCTGGACGAGGGACCCCTTGGGGATCACCGTGCCCCTGATCTCCGCGTCCTGCGTCGCGTAGCGGAACGTCGACGTCTCCACCGACCCCTCGAAGCGCACGATCTCCTCGACCGCCCGGGGGATCAGAGTGGGGTCGGTGCGGAGCGTCGCCAGCTGATCGGGGTGGAGCAGGAGATCGAGTACGGAGTTCCCGATCTGGTAGGCGGTGGTCTTGTGCCCGGCGAAGAACAGGACCCACAGCGACGACACCAGCTCCGCGTCGTCCAGGGCCTCCTCCGCCCTGATGATGTCCCCGAGGAAGCAGTCCGAGGGGTTCGCCCGCTGGTGCGCGATCAGCCGCCGCAGTCGATCCTGCAGCCACTCCTCGGCGGCCTTCAACTCGGCCTTGGCCGCGGGGTTGAACCGGGAGCGCGTGACCACGGCGAACTGTTCCAGGATCTCCGGGCGATCGGCCTCCGGGATCGTCATGAGCTCGCACAGGACCGAGATCGGCAGGGGGAACGCGAACGACGACATCAGATCGACCGTGTTGTTCTTGCGGCACTCGGTGAGGAGGCGCTCGGCGATCTCCGTGATCCCGGCCCGCATCTCCTCCACCCGTCTGGGGGTGAAGGCGCTCCGCAGGACACGGCGCAACCGGGTGTGCCGGGGCGGGTCCGAGAACAGCACGTTGTCGTCCAAGGCGTCGAAGAAGTCCCCGAACACGGCGTGGTAGATGTCCATCGCCCCGCGCATGTTCTTGCTGAAACGCGGGTCGGACAGGGCGTCCCGGGCGTCGTCGTAGCGGGTGATGAGGTACGTCGCGACGCCGTGCGGAGGGGTCAACCGGGCCACCGGATCCCGCTCGCGCAGGCCGGCGTAGACGGGGTGGGGACACGAGCGGTACTCCGGCGCGCCCTTGGACACGGCCGCCACGAGGTCGTGCACGGCGGCTCCGCCGTCCGTCGTCGCGTTCTCCTGCGTCATGTTCCGCACCCTCCGTGCCACTCGCCTGTGTGGACTCAGCGGTTCCCCGACGGGAGCGTTCGCAAAACGGGGCTTGGTTCGTTCGAGTCAGGCGGCCCGTGCCGGACGTGCGGAACGGGTCGGCCCTCGCCGTCCGGCCGCTCGGCCGTTTGGCGGTCAGTCGTCCGGTCGCCGTGCGGTCGGGTCGCGTGGCGGGTCCGGTGGGCCGGGACATCATGCTGCTCGTCGAGCAACCAGCCCGCCACCGAGGAGTCCGCGCATGGCTCGCAGCACCACCCTGGTCCTCATCACGACCGCGACACTCGCCCTGACGGCGGCCGCCGGTCCCACCGTCGCGTCCGCGGCATCCGGCGCGGACACCGGCAGGGCCGCCGCCGACCGAGCCGTCACCTACCGGGCGACCGCCCCCTTCCTCCGGCACGCCGGCGGCGTGAAGGCGGGCTACGTCCCCGACAAGTACTGCGTGGCCGACCCGGCCGGCACGGGCGCCCTCGGCTACCCGCATTTCAACCACGCGTACGACAACTCCGTCGATCCCGCCAAGCCCGCCGCGCTGTACTACGAGGACGACGGCCGCGGCGGCAAGCGCCTCACCGGGGTCCAGTGGCTGGTCTACGACAAGGACCAGGACCTCACGACGGACGGCGACCGCCCGAAGCTCTTCGGCCGGTCCTTCACGGGCCCGCTGCGCGGACACTTCCCCGGCCAGCCCGTCCACTACGCCCTGCACATGTGGCTGTGGAAGGAGAACCCCAAGGGCACCTACGAGACCTACAACCCCGCGGTGACCTGCCTCCCCGGCACCACCCGCCCGAAGCCCCGGACCTGACCCGGGCCCCCGGGTCCGGTCGGCTCGAACCGCTCGGCGGCCGGCCGCCGAGCGGCTCGCCGCGCTACCGCTGATCGGATTGGAAGAGGGTGGTCAATTCCAGCTCCACCGCGCGGACTTCCTCTTGACGGTCCATGTGGATCAGCTGCTCCCTGTACAACGTCAGCGAATGGACGAGGAGTTCCACGCGCTCGGGCTCCAGTGCGCACACGCGGCGCGCGGCGGCGACCGATTCCGCGTGGAGGGCCGCCGCGATGTCGGGACGATCGGCGAATTCCCGCCGGGCGTACTTGCCCAAGGCGATGGCCAGCAGGGGGAGATACGCCAGGGGACTCACCTGGGCGAGCACACGGTAGGCGGCGACCCGTTGGTCGAGGGGCGGCTTCCCGGAACCGAGGAGAGCCACTCGTGCTCGAAGGACCGCGTGGTGATTGATGTGCGCCGAGGGATTCATGAGGGAGATTCTCAAATCCGAACAGGCCCCCGAACAAGGGAGATCGGCTGTGTCGTCAGTCCTACAAAAAAGCCGTCTGACCTGTCATGATGGAGTCACCTTCACCCCTGTGAGCCCCTCGACCGCCGGCCGATCGGACCACTGAGGGGGCGAATCCCGGCGGTTGGACGACTCGATTCCGCCCGGCGTCAACGCGTCTCGCGGGCCGCCGCGAAGTCCAGGGGATGACCGACCGGCCGGGGGACACCGGGTGCAGGGCCCCCGGGAGCGCCGCCGCGGCGGCTGCGGGCGCCGGCGGTCCCGACCCCGCCCGCCGCGTGTCCGTACGCGTCTCGATCCACGCCTTGATGCCATGTGGTGCCCCCCACTCTCCGGGTCGACCGGATCGACGGGAAGCGTCATGGCGGGCGCCCGGCGCCCCCTGCCGGCATGCGATCTCGGCCGGCGCCTGCGCGCCGGACCGTGCCGGCACGACCGTGGGCCCACCCCGGAGTGCGGGGTGGGCCCACGTGACGTACGGCGTGGTCGGCGGCGCTACCAGCGGTACCAGCGTCCGCTGCTGCCCTTCGGCCGGGCGACGAAGCCGATCAGCCAGAGGATCAGGACGATGATCGCGACCCACCAGAGGATCTTGAGTGCGAAACCCGCACCGAAAAGAATCAGTACGAGCAGAAGTACGAGAAGAAGGGGAACCATG
This sequence comes from Streptomyces sp. NBC_00513, assembly GCF_041431415.1. GTDB lineage: Bacteria > Actinomycetota > Actinomycetes > Streptomycetales > Streptomycetaceae > Streptomyces. Next base: position 924,855 of record NZ_CP107845.1, on the reverse strand, counting down.
GTTTATCGACCTCCGAATGTCCGTCTGCCCGACCGCGTGTTCGGCATTTTCTCTTCTTACTCGATTCTTATGCCGGACGGGCGGTGGGTACACCCGCCTGGTCGAGAAGGGAATGGAACCGGTGAAAGCGGAGCCGGGGCGTTTGAAGTCCGATTTTCTGGTCAGGTGCCGCGGGGTAAGCGTTTTCAACCGCATGGGAGTGATGACCGTGTCCGGTGAGCAGAAGGCAAAGGCCAAGACCGAGCAGGCCAAGGGCAAGATGAAGGAAATCGCCGGCCGTGCGGTGGGGAACGAGCGTCTTACCGCCGAGGGCCGGACCGAGCAGGTCAAGGGCGATGCCCGCGAGGCGAAGGAAAAGCTGAAGGACACCTTCAAGCACTGACCGAAGCCAAGCACTGACCGAAGCGCTGACCGAGAGCGCCGGGCCGAAGCGTCGACCCACGCGGCGCTCACCACAGGGGCCGGACCTCCCCACGAGGGGTCCGGCCCCCGTCGTCGTACCGAGCCCCACCCGCGAGTGACCCGGCTCCCGAGTGCTCCGGCGGCGCCGCGCGCGACGCACGTGTGAGAACGGGGGCCCTGGGCAGGCGGTGATCGAAGGCGCCCGCCGCCCCCGCCGCGCGGTGGTCGGGCAGGGCGGGCGCGTCGATCCGGAGATGAGGGAGCAGCTCGTGAACGTGAACGTGTGGGGATACCGCGAGACTTCGGGCCGACTGGAGGCCATCGACCTGACCGGCTTCAAGGTCGAGGCGGCCGACGGGGACATCGGCAAGGTGAGCAAGCACTCCGACGACGCGGGGTCCTCCTACATCGTGGTGGACACCGGCCCGTGGATCTTCGGCCGGGAGGTCCTGCTGCCCGCCGGCACGGTCATCCACGTCGACGTGGCACAGGAGAAGATCTACGTCGACCGCACGAAGGAGCAGATCAAGGCGGCTCCGGAGTTCGTGAGCGAGAAGCACATCGGCGACACCGACTACTACAGCCGGATCGGCGGCTACTACGGCGGTTTCATCGGCTGACACCCGGACCGGCCCCTCGGCCGCGCCCGTAGGCTGTGCCACATGGTGATCAAGGCGCAAGAGGCGGATCGGGACCGGCTGCTTTACGGATGCATGGCGCTCGGCGGCGGATGGGACACGGAGCCGTACGGGCCCGGCGACATCGACGCGGCCGAGGCCGCGATCGAGGCGGCCCTCGACAGTGGCATCACGGGATTCGACCACGCCGACATCTACCGGCACGGCAAGGCCGAAGCGGTGTTCGGCGAGGTCCTCTCCCGCACCCCCGGTCTGCGCGAACGCATCACGCTCCAGACCAAGTGCGGGATCCGCCTCGCCGAGGGCGGACGCCCCGGCATCTACGACCTGCGCGGCCCCACCATCGTGCGGCGGGTCGAGGAGAGCCTCTCCCGGCTCCGTACGGACGTCATCGACGTCCTCCTCCTGCACCGGCCCGATCCGCTGGCGGACCCGGCGGAGATCGCCGAGGCGCTCACCTCGCTACGCCGGCAGGGGCTGGTCCGGGAGTTCGGCGTGTCCAACATGGGCGGCGCCCAGATCGCGCTGCTCCAGTCCCACCTCGAATTCCCGCTGGTCGCCAATCAGTTGGAGATGAGCCTGGACCGTCGGGACTGGCTGGAGGACGGCGTGCTCGTGAACACGCCCGGCGCGGCGGAGAACGGGTTCCCCACGGGGGCGATCGAGTACTGCCTGACGCGGGGCGTTCGCCTGCAGGCCTGGGGAGCCCTGGCGCAGGGCCGGTTCACCGGCCGTCAGGAGAGCGAACGGGAGCACGCGACGGCGCGCCTGATCGCCAAGCTCGCCGGTGAGAAGGGCACCACCCCAGAAACGATTCTGCTGTGGTGGCTGCGCCGGCATCCGGCCAGGATCGTGCCGGTGGTGGGCAGTGGCCGCCCGGAGCGCATTCGGGCCTGTGGGGACGCCGCGCGACGAGACCCGGAGCTCAGCCACGAGGAGTGGTACGAGCTGTGGCTCACGGCGCGCGGCGTTCCCCTGCCCTGACCGGGCGAGGGCCCTCGCGGACGGGTGTCGTTCCGTAGGGACGTCTCCGGCCGTCCGCTCGGCGCCGGCCTCAGCCGACGCTCCACGACCAGGTGCCGTCCGCGCTGATCAGGTACGCCAGGATCGCGAGGTCGGCGACGCCGAGCACGAGGCCGAGGCGGGCGCGCCCCGGGCGGCTCGTGCCGCGGTGCAGGGCGAGGGCGGCGAGGGTGATCGCGATCGGTCCGAGCACGAGGTTCATCGCGAGCAGACCCACCAGGCCGGAGAGGAACGAGACGACGGCCATGCCGTCGGTCTCGCGGGTGGTCCCGGCGCTGCCCGTTCCGGCTTCGCGGTCGGCGGCGTCGGCGCGGTCGGCCTGCCCGTGGGCGGATCCGGGTGCAGTGTCGCGGGTGGCGGTGTCGCCGCCGGCCGCGGTGGGGACGTCGACTCGGCTGTCGTCGAGGTCGGTGGGGTCGTGGGCGGTGCGGTCCAGGGTCGTGCGGTGGGATGTCATGAGGAACCCTCCTGACGGCTCGCGGATCGGTGGTGGCGCGTGGTCCGTTCACGTACGGCGAAGATCAGCAGCCAGGCGGCGATCACGGCCGTTCCGATGAGGGTGACCGGCGCCGGGACGTGGGCCACGGTTCCCAGCAGGACCCCCAACAACATGAGGGCCGCAACGAGGAAGAGCATCGTGCTTCCTCCCAAAAATGGGTGACAGTTGTTCACTGACTACCCAGTCTAAATGGTGGCATGCGGTTGCCGGGGGATCGGGGTTTACTTTCCGACATGAGTCAGACCGTCGGGGCCCGTCAGGCCCAACGCCACCGCACCCGCCGGGCCTTGCTGGACGCCGCCCTGTCGCTCCTGGAGGAACAGAGCCTGGGGAGCCTGGGCCTGCGGGAGGTGGCCCGTACCGCCGGCGTGGCGCCGACCGCGTTCTACCGGCATTTCGCGGACATCGAGGAACTGGGGATCGCCCTGGTGGACGAGGCCTTGGAGAACCTCCACGGCGCTGTCCGCTCCCTCCTGGGCGCCTCGGGGGACGCCGACCGGCGCCTCGACGAGGCCGTCGATCTCATGGCGGAGCTGGTGCGCACGTACCCCGGACACCTGCGATTCATCGTCCGGGAACGGCACGGCGGGGTACGCGGGGTGCGGGAGACGATCGCCGGTCGGCTCGACGCCTTCGCCCGGGAAGTGGCCGAAAGACTCGCCTCCGATCCGCTCGGCGCGGGCTGGAGCCCGGCGGACCTCCTGATGCTGGCCCGTCTGTACGTCGACCACATGGTGATGACGGCCTCGGCCTACCTGGCCGCGGCGTTGGAGGACAACGAGTGGGCCGAGGTGACGGACACCGCCCGCCGTCAGCTGCGACTCATCCACCGGGGGCGATTGAACTGGGTCGACGGGACCCGGGCGTGAGCACGCGGAGCGGGGCCGACCGGGTGACGGGCAGGCGTGTCAAGCACCCGTAAGGCCGACGCCGTGGTGATAGTCGGATCGGCGGTGCCTGGCGTGACCGCCTACGGCTGGACAGGGCGACGGGAGTGTTGAGCGATGGTGAAGAAGACGGCGACGGCGTGCGTGCTCGCGGCAGGCCTGCTGATCGGGCCCCTGGGGGCCTCGGGTTGGGCGGCCGGCGCGGGTACCGCAGCGGGCGCGGCCCACCGGGCGGGAGTGGAGGCGGCACCCAAGCCCGTCCACACCTTCGGCGTCGTGGTGTCGAAGTGGGGCGTCAACGTGCGGAGCAAGCCCACCATCCACTCGAAGGTCGTGAAGACGCTCGCTCCCCACCGGCGCATCGGCCTGGTGTGCGAGAAGCGCGGCAAGTGGGTCGACGGCAATCCGATCTGGTACCGCGTCCACGGGGTCAACGGCTGGGTCGCGGCCCGCTACGTCCACAACCTCCAGCCGATCAGGCCCTGCTGACCGGAGCGCCGGACGGGTCGCGCCGGGAGCGCGGTGACCCGTCCGGCGCGAGCGATGACGGTCGTCGCGCCGGCCACCGGGAGGACCGGGACGGCGCGGACGTCACGGTCGGACGGCGGCGTGTTCGAGTACGGCCCGGACCTCGGAGGTGATTGCGCTCTCGTTGCGTTCGAACTCGGGTCCGGTCAGGACCTGGGGGTCGGCCGGCAGTCCGGTCAGTACCGGGGTGTGCAGGTGTCCGCCGGGCATTCCCGGTGCGAGTTCGACGCGCAACCGATTGGAGCGGTAGGCCACTTCGTTGGAGAGGTAGCCGCCACCACCGCCCTCCACGGCGCGCGACCCGGGCGTCGGGCCGTCGGTACGGTCCACCGGCGCCGTGCCCCCGGCGGGAATCTCGGTGACGGCGCGGTTGAGAAGCACCGGATAGGGCGTCTGCACGGCGGCGGTGACCGCGTCGGCCGGCAGGGTGGTCCGGATGAACTCCGCGCCCCGGCCCATACCGGGAGCGGTGACCGGATGTTCGCGGGTGCCTCCCGAGAGGGCGCGGGCGTTGTCCGGGTACGGGTCGGCCGAGCGTGCGCGTCCCGCCCAGTCCTCCAGGGTGAAGATGCCGGGGTAGCCCTGGCTGACGGTGGTGATGACGTCCGCCCGCTGGGCGCCGGCGGCCAGGTGCGGGGCGAAGGCCCGTTCCACCATGCCGGCGTCGAAGTCGGCGTACCGCACGGGGAGTACGACGGCCCGGATCTCGGCGCGGCTGCCGTCGGCGAGGGTGACGCGGAGGCCGTTGAGGCGCAGGGCCGCCGATCCGGACGGGTTGGCGCGGCGGATCTCGGCGTCCAGCCCGAACGGGTCGAAGCCGCTGATGAACACGCGCCGCACGCCGGGAGCCGACCGGAACCCGTTGTCGGTGAGACCTCGGGAGGCGTCCTCGAAGCGGGCCCGCAGCGCACGCCGGTCGACGGCGAAAGCGGGCTCCCAACGGGCGAGCGCGGCGGTCATCGCCAGCCGGGTCCAGTACAACGGCCGGTCGTCGCCGGTCGCGAGATCACCGCCGGGCCGCTGCCCCTGGGCCCGGCTCACGGCCGACTGCCACAGGGCCTCGCCCCAGCCGTCGAGGAGCCGTTCGGCCTCGGCGGGGCCGCGCGTCCCGCACAGCGCGGCGGGGAACCGTCGTACGAAGTCGCCCAACCCGGCACGCTCGACGAGGGCGGTCGTCCTCGGGTCGGACAGTCGCGCCTGCTCGGCGTCGAGTGGCGCGGAGGTCGAGGTGCGGCAGGGGGTGCGCTCGTCCGCCGTGGCGGCCGTGGCGACGGTCAACGGGATCAGGGTGGCGAGAAGGGCCGCGGCCGACGCGGTACGCCGTAAGAACATCATGCGATGTGACATTACTTAGGCTCCCCGGCCCCCGACAGGCACCTTCGCGCCGGAACCCATCGGAACCGACCGGACGCGCGACACGGGACGGTCCGGCGGTCACGGCCACTCCGAAGCGACAGACTGTGCGGACCGTTCGTCCCACACCGGGAGATGCCGTGTCAGACCACGCCGAAGCCGACATCGTGAGCGGTGACCTCGTGAGACGGTTCGCCACGCGGCTGGGCCTCGTCGGCGCGCTGACGGCCCTGCTCCTGACGGCCGGCCCGGCCCGGGGCTCCGAAGCCCCGCCCCGCACCGGCTTCGAGACGACGGCCGGCGCACGCTGGACCACCGGGGCCGAGGAGCGGGACTTCCTCGACGCCGTCGACCGGGGCGGCGACCGGGCCGCCCTGCTGCGGATCGGCACCACCAGCCAAGGTCGTCCGCTGCGCATGGTCGGCATCGGCGACGGCAGGGCGCCGCTCACCGTGCTGCTGGTGTGCGGCCAGCACGGCGACGAACCGGCGGGACGCGAAGCCTGCCTGACGGCTGTGCGCGATCTCGCGTACGCACGGGACCCGGCGACCCGGCGCCTCCTCGCGACCGCCACGGTCCTGGTCGTCCCGAACGCGAACCCCGACGGCCGGGCCGCCGGCACCCGGACCAACACCGACGGCGTCGACGTCAACCGCGACCACGTCGCCCTGACCTCACCCGAGGCGCGGGCCGTCGCGGGCGTGCTGCGCGACCGGCGCCCGAACGTCGTGTTCGACCTGCACGAGTACCGGTCGACCCCCGGCACGTACGACAAGGACCTCTTCGACCTCTGGCCGCGCAACCCCAACACCGACCCCGCCGTGTACGCCCAGTCCCGCCTGCTGTCCGAGGCCCACGTGCGCGACACGACCCGCGCCGCCGGGTATTCGACCGGCACCTACGGAATCCGGACCGACCCCGTCACCGGCGCCCCGATCGGGCAGACGGCGGGCGACGGACAGGAACACATCCTGCGCAACGCCGCCGGCCTCAAACACGCCGTCACCCTGCTCGTCGAGAGCCGCCTGGAGCCGGCGGGTGCCACGGAGAAGGCCGACCCCACCCGCAACCACCTGCGCCGCGTCGACTCCCAACTCGCCGCACTGCGAGGTCTGTTCCGTTACGCGGTACAGGAGGCCCGGCCGCTCGCGGCCGCCACGGGGCGGGCGCGCGTCGCCGGATACCGGGACGAGGGGGCGATCCGCTGGGCCGGCGCGGACAACCGGCCCGCGTCCCCGGCCGAGACGCTGACCGAACCGCCGTGCGGATACCGCCTCACCGCCGCCCGTTACGCGCAGGTGCGTGAGCGGCTCGCCCTCCACGGCGTACGGGTCACCGCTTCCGGTACGGGCGCGTTCGTTCCCCTGCGCCAATCCCTGCGCATCCTCGTCCCCCTGTTGCTCGACGGCCGGGCCGCGCACCATCTCACGGCGGGGGAGCCGGTGTTCGGCTGCTGAGGTCGCCTCCCGCGCGCCCCTCCACCGAGGATCGGACCGGCCCCGCCGCGGGCACACCCTAAGATGCCTGGGTTCGGTAGGGCGGCACATCGGGGGAATGCGGCATGAGCGGTCACGGCAGTGGCGGGTACGGCGGCGGTGGGTACGGAGATCCGGCGGGCGGCGGCGCCGCGCATCCGCCGCCAGGGCCCCCCTACGCACCACCGGTTCCCCCGCAGGGGTACCCGTACGGCCGGTCCGGCCCGCCGCCGGGGTATCCGTACGCACAGCCCGGACCGCCGCCCGGATACCCGTACGGACCGCCCTTTCCGCCGGGCCCGCCCCCGCGCGTCGAACAGTCACGGGCCCGGAAGATCCTGCGCGGGCTCTACAACCCCGTGTACGCCGCCCGGCGGACCTTCCGTCCCTCGCGCCCCGGGATCGTCGACGACCGGGAGGTCCGCAAGCTCCAGTTGTGGCGGACCGGGCTGGGACTCGTCGCCTGGGTGGGCCTGATGGTCACCTACAACGCCGTCGCGAGCGCCGCCGACATCCACGGCGTCGCGAGCGAACGCCTCGACCAGAGCTGGTCCAGCGTCCTCGTACTGGTGTGCACCTTCCCCGTGGTGGTCGGCGCCTTCGTGGCGGCCGCGCGGGACGGGCTGCGCCGGGTCTACCTGCGCCGGGCCCTGCGCCCGCTCGGCTCGGTCCTGGCCATCATGGCGTCCATGGGCACCGCCGCCCTCGCCATGGCCCCGGAACTGGCCGGTGTGCGGGACGCCGTGGGGCTGCCGGGGAAGATCGCCGTGCTGGTGCTGTGCCTGTGGTCGATCGGCTTCGCCCTCTACGGCATCGGACTGTCGCTGGTGCACGTCTTCCGCACCGCCGACATCCACGAGGTGCTGCCGCCGATCCTCGCCGGCGTCCTGGTGTGGGAGATGGCCCTCGTGGACGTGATCACCGGGTCCTACGACCAGGTTCCGGCGGGTGCCAGGGTGGCCTTCATCCTCGGCGCCCCGGTCACGGTGACCGCCCTGTCCTGGTGGGAGCTGCGCCGGCTGCGGCTCCACCACGGGCTGACGCTCCGTACGGCCCTGCGCCGCTGACGCCTCCCGCCGAGGGTCAGCGCGACGACTGCCGTTCCCCAAGGCGCGAACGGGACGGAACGACCAGGTGGCGGGCCAGGGCCAGGGCGGCGAGGAAGGCCAAGAGCACGCACACGCCTGCCCAGCCGGCCCGGTCGTGGATTCGCACCCCGAGCCACGACCCCGCGCTGCCCCCCAGGTAGGCGCAGGTCATGTAGGCGGTGTTGAGCCTGCCGCGCGCGTCGGGGCGCACCGCGAAGACCCGGGACTGGTTGGCGACCATGCCGGACTGCATCGCGACGTCGAGCAGCACCGTCCCCAGCGTCAGGGCGGCGAGCCCCGCCACCCCGCCCGCGGTACCCGCGGCGAGGATCGCGGCCGACAGGAGGACACCGATCAGGGAGACCAGGTTCACCCGATCCGGGCCCTCGCGGTCCACCAGCCGGCCGGCGAGCGGGGTACAGAGCATCGTCACCCCACCGACGAGCGCCAACATGCCCACGGCCTGGGCGCCCAGGCCGTAGCGGGGGCCGGTCAGGAGCAGCGCCACACTGGTCCAGACGGCCGAGAACCCGGCGAAGACGGTCGCCTGGTAGAAGCACGAGCGACGCAGTTCGGGCTCGGTGCGCAGCAGACGGAGCGACGCGGTGAGCAGCGCCGGGTACGAGCCGTGCGAGGAGGGGGTGGTGACGGGGAGCGTGCGGGCCAGGACCCACGCCAGCAGCAGGACGACGGCCGAGGCCACCAGATAGGGGGCCCGCCAGCCCAGCCATTCGCCCAGCGTTCCGCTGAACGTACGGGCCAGCAGCATGCCGCCGATCGATCCGCTCAAGAGGGTGCCCATCACCGCGCCGCGGCCGTCGTCGGCCACCAGCCCCGCGGCCAGGGGGGCGATGACCTGGGCGGCCACGGTCGAGACCCCGATGGCGAGGGAGGCGGCGACGAGGAACGGCAAGGTGGGCGCGCAGCCCGCGGCGAGCAGGCCCAGTCCGGTGAGGGTGAGCAGCGTGACGAGGAACCGACGGTGCGGGAGCCGGTCGCCGAGCGGAACCAGCAGGAAGAGCCCCAGGGTGTAACCGACCTGAGTGCCCGTCACCACGTACGAGGCCTCGGCGGGGGGCACGTGGAGGCCGGCGGCGATCAGCGGGCCGACGGCCTGCGGGAAATAGATGTTGCCCACGGCGACGCCGCAGGTCACGGCCAGGAGCAGGAGCAGTCGGCGGCTCACGTGAAGTCCACCGCCCCGCCCGCGGCGCGCGGGCGGCGCCCGGGGCCGTGCGTCGAGCCGGGATCCTTCTTCGTGCGCTGCGCGGCAGCGGTGGGTGTCATGCGCCGAGTTCACGGCACCTTCGGGCGGCCTCCAATGGATGTAGCGTATGGCTTGATGATCAGCTTCGTGTTGGGTGTCGAGGACCTCGCGGACACGCGCTTCGCGCTCTCGCCGCTGGGTGAGACGGTCTTCAGCCTGCGGGTGCTGCGCGATCCGGGGCTGTCCGCGCTGCACCTGCCGTGGCGCAGGTCCGTGCTCGGCCGGCTCGGGGCGCTCGACACCGGCCTGCTGATGTCGCTGGTCGCGCGCAGGCTCACCCTTCCCGACTTCCTGACGCCGCGACCGCCGGGCTTCGCCCCGAGCTTCGAGGAGGAGTTGGCCCTCGTCCGGGTGACGCCCCCCGACCGGGTGCGTCGCGATCTGTCCGCCGCCCACGCGTCGGATCCGCTCCCCGAGGCCCTGCGCGCCGCCGCGGGCGCCGACGACGCGGCGGTGGACGGGCTCCGCGACGCGATCTGCGACCTCCTGCGGCGCTACTGGGAACTCGCCGTCGAGCCGGCGTGGCCACGGATGAGGCTCCTCCTGGAGGCCGACATGACCTACCGCGCACGGCAGTTGGCCATGGGCGGCGCCCGCAGGCTGTTCGCGGGCATGCACCCGAACCTGCGGTGGGAGAACGGCGTGTTGCACATCGACCGGATGATCGACAGTCATCGTGCCGAGGCTTCCGGTCGAGGGCTCCTGCTGGTGCCGTCCGTCTTCGCCCACAAACCCGCGCCCCCGGTCGACCCCGGGGAGGCGCCGCTGTTGGTCTATCCCAGTCGTGGAGTGGCGACGCTCTGGACCGAACCGGCGACGGCCGACTCGGCGGCCCTGGTGTCGCTGCTCGGCGCGACCAGGGCCCGACTGCTCGACCTCCTGGACGAGCCACTGCCCACGATCGAGATCGCCCGTCGCTTCAGGGTCACCCCGAGCGCCGTGTCCCAACACCTGCGCGTGCTGCACGCCACGGGCCTGCTGACCCGGGCGCGCGACGGACGGCAGGTCTTGTACCGCCGCAGTCCTCTCGGTGACCGGTTGGCCGGCGGGCGCTGACCGGCGCGGCGAAGGGTGACCCGGGGTGCGCGGCCACCGGGTCACTCCCTCGCGGGGCGGCGCGCGTCACGCGTAGCCGACCGTCACTTCCTTGAATCCCAGGGAGCGCAGAAGCCCCTCCAGCATGGCACTGGTGTTCTTCTCGGTGCGCTCGACGAGTCCGCTGTCGCGCGCCGCCTCGGTGATGTGTTGGGCGGCGAGGCGCTGTACGCCCTGTGCTCCGGCCGGGTTGTCGGAGAACAGGTCCCCGAGTCGGTCCAGGAGCCCCCGTTGCTGGGACACGGCGTACGAGCGGTCCAGGTCGAGGGCTGCCGGGCCCAGGACGGCGTGGGGCAGGCGGAGCGTGGCCTTCGTGCGGTCCTCGTTCACCGTGACGCTCCGCTCGTCGAGCCGACCGAGGTCCACGTAGCCGCTGACGGTGCCCGCTCCGACGTACAGGGTGCGGGTGCCGCGGATCGAGTCGGGGAGGAACTTCGCGTCCTTCTCCAGGTCCACCACGACCTGGAAGTTGCCCGCCGCGCCCTCGTAACGATGCATGTCCCGAATCGACTTGAGGAGCACGGGACCGGTCCGGTCCCGCGTCTTCTCGCCGAAGAGATCACCGAAGCCGGGTATCAGGTCGAACCGGCTGACGAGCGCGAACAGCAGGGCGAGCGCGGCCAGTGCGCCGACGATCCGTCCCCAACGGGCCGGACGGTGCGGGCGTCTTGGGCGGTCCTGCCGCTCCGAGTCGAGCGATGAGTTGTCCATGCCCTGCGGATGCCCCGAAAACGGCCGTCTCACCGGGTGTCGTGCGGACCGCGGCCGGGCTCAACCAGAGGCCCGGACAAGGGAGTTCAGCGGTGCTTGGTCAGGGTTCGCAGGAGGACGAACAGAGCGAAGGCCATCACGAGGAGATGCAGCCAGGCGGGCCCGGGGGTGGGGGAGGGGGCGAACGCGAGCAGCTGATTCGATGTCATCTCCCGCGTCTGCCCGCCCCGGAGGGATCGACGCGCCCGGATGTGCGCCACGTTGCCCGCGGAGCGTCGTGCGAGTCGATCGGCGCGACCTCCACGCCCCGACGAATGTCACTCGCCGTGTTTGATGATCGTGCTTCAGGTAACACTAGGTAGTGGCAAGTTGTCGGCGCCCGACGAAAGGAACGAGCATGTCGATGTCCATCGTGGTGATTCTCGTCGCGGTCGGAGCCCTGATCGCTCTTCTCGTGGCAGCCCCCGCGGCTCCCGTCCGGTCGAACGCGCCCCGACGTGGCGTCCAGGCGCGCCGGCTGCGGACGATTCCCCCGCAGCGTGGCGGCCACCGCCGCAGCGCCCACTGACGCCGGGCGGAGTGCCCCTCCGGCGAGGGCACTCCGCCCGGCTCGGCCGGGTCGACGATCAGCGGGCCGCGCGTTCGCCCCGGGGGCGGTCACGGAAGCGTTCCAACGCCTCGACCACGAGCGCGTGGTCATCGAGTTGCGGCAGCCCCGACACCGTCACCGCGCCGATGACCCCCGCGCCCTCGACGGCGATCGGGAACGAACCCCCGTGCGCGGCGTACAGGTCCGGGTCCAGGCGTCCGTCCGCGTCGAAGTCCTTGCCGCGGGCCCGGAAGCGGGTCCCGGTCAACAGGGAGGAGACACCGTAGCGTTCGACGACACGACGCTTGCGTTCGATCCAGGCGTCGTTGTCCGCGCTCGACCCCGGGAGCGCGCAGTGGAAGAGCTGCTGGGCGCCGCGTCGGATGTCGATGGCGACGGGGGCCGACCGCTCGCGGGCGAGGGTGACGAGCAGCGAACCCAGTTCCCAGGCGTCCTCGTGGGTGAAGCGGGGCAGCGTGAGCCGGGCCTCCTGGGCCTCCAGCTCGGCCACGTCGGGGGCGGGGGCGCTCACGGCGTCACCTCCGTCCGTGCGGCGGCAGAGCCGACGGCCTTGCCGAGGGGGGTGGGGTCAGCGGTCGAGGCAATCATGCCGCCACTTTGGCAACACTGTTGCCGAAGTGCAAACGGGCAGGTCGGTGCGGGGCGTGTCGCGGCCCGGCTCACACACTCCGATGCGTCGCCAGCCACTCCAGGGCGCTCTCGCCCGCACCCAACACCGAGATGTGACCGTCGTCCGGGCTCATCCGCAGTTCCGCCCCGGGGATGTGGTCGGCGAGCCATCGACCGTGCGCGCTCGGTACGACCCGGTCCCGGGCGCCGTGCAGGAGGAGCGTGGGCGCCGTGATCAGGGTGGGACGAAAGCCCCAGGGTGTGACGTAGGCGAGATCGTCGTCGATCAGACCACCGGGACCGGATTCCACGGCCGGGCCGACGACATCGGCGAACCAGGACCAGGGACCGGCCAGCGCCGCATGATCGGCCGGCGTGAACATCTCCGGATCGAACACGGCACCGGCCTCGTGGTGCTCCTTCGCCCCGCGCCCACGCGCGGCGGCACGCAGGGACGCCGCGCCGGAGGGGTTCATGCCGGCGAACCAGTCGAGGTCCTCGGCGTCGAAGGGCGCCAACCCCGCCACGCTCACCACGGCGAGGACCCGGTCCGGGAGCAGCGCACCGCAGGCCAGCGCGTGCGGCCCGCCCCCCGAATGGCCCATGACCGCGAACCGGTCGATGCCCAACGCGTCCGCGACGGCCCGCACGTCCGCCGCCGCGGACGCCACGGTCCGCCCCGGGCAGGGGGACGAGCCGCCGTAGCCGGGGCGGTCGTGGGACACCCACCGGATGCCCAGTCTGGCGGCGGCGGGGAAGAGCGGCGCGGGCGGCGCCCCGATGTTCGGCGTGCCGTGGTGCCAGAACACGACGGGACCGTCGGCGGACCGCCCGGGTCCGGTGTCGTGGACGTGCAGGACGCGCCCGTCGGCCGTCCGCAGATCGCTCTCGTTCATCAGGGGTCCCTCCGAGGTGCGGACGGGTCGGGTCGTGGCCGCCCCGGTGGCGTCAAGGTACCGGCCCCGCGACCGCCGCACGCCCCGCCGCTCGCCGCGCGGCCGTGCGGCGATCCGCCACGCGATGTGCGGACGCGGGGACCGGCGCAGCGCGGACACGCCGGCCGGGGGGACCGGCGCCTTGTAGGATCGGTGCTCATGTCGAAGCCTGACGTCTTGCTCGTCGCCATCGCCGCCGCGGTGGAATCGGAGCAGACCAACCAGATGTCACTGACCGTCCTGGTTCACGGCGCCGTGGTCACGGGCCGCCTCGCTCCCGAGAGCGTGTGGCGCCGGCGCGTGGCCGAGGTCCTGATCGATTCCGACCGGCTCAGTCCGTTCGCGCCGCTGTTCGCGGACGCCGAGACGGCCGACGACTCCCCACGCCGGGAGTCGCCCTCTTACCTGCACTTCCACGTGGCCAGGATCCTCCAGGGGACCATGGGCATCCCCGAGACCGGAGGGATGTACCGGATCGCGATCAAGGACGTCAGCGCCTGGACGATGGGGGACTTCAGCTACTCCGAGACCTGATCGCGGTCCCGGGCGCGGCCCCGGCCCGACCGGAGGGAGCGCACCCGGCGCGTCAGACGGTGCCATCGCGGATACCGTTCGAGCCTTAGACGGGAGTGCTGGTCGAGTTCCTCCATCAGGCGCTGGGAGCGCTTGTCCACGCCGAGTTCGTCGAGTACGCGGTCCGCTTCGGCCAGCAGCGCCCCGTACAACTGCCACATCCCGGGCTCGGCGCGGACCCGCTCCAGCAGCAACACGGCGAGCCGGTCGCGGCTCATCCGGGCGATCTCCAGCTCCCGGGTCAGCCGGCCCTCGGCCTCCTCGGCGTTCGCGCTGACCTGAGCGGTGATCAGCTCGGCGAAGCTCTCCATCGCGATGGCCAGATGGCCGTACAACTCCTGTAGGGCCTGGGTGACGAGCGGCGGGAAGAGGGTGTCCGCCGGCCGGGTCCTGGCGAGATCGGTCAAGGTCCGGCAGGACACCCGCAGCACCACCGCGCAGATCTCCAGGGTGTCGAGCCCCGTGCGCAGCACCAGCCGGAAGAGGAGCCCCTCGCGCACCCTCGGATTCAGTCGCAGGCTGTCCTCGGCCTGTCGGAGCGCGGCGTCGACCAGCGCGATGTCGTTGTCGAGACGTCGTGCCTCGTGCAGCCGGGCGGCGGCCTTCTCCACCGTGGTGGGACCGCCGAGTTCCGCGCAGATGTGCGTCAGCAGGGTGCTCATGCCCGCCGCGAGACCGGTGATCGCATCGGAGGCGGGACGGATCCACACGGGCGGCACGAACAGCACGTTGAAGAGGAGGCCGACCGCCGCGCCGATCAGCGTCTCCAGGACACGGTCCCAGGCGGTGTCGGCGACCCTCGTGACGCCGAGCACCAGCATCGCGCTGATCGCGACCTCCGGGACGAACTCGCCGGCCCGCACCACGCGGCCGATGACGAGCGAGGCCAGGATGATCAGACCGAGACTCCACCAGGTCAGTCCGACCAGGGCGCTGAAGCCGATCGCGATCAGCACGCCGGCGACGACGGAGTTCACCCTCCGGATTCCGGTGGTGAGCGTGGTGTAGAGCGTGACCTGGACGACGAGCAGGGCGGTGAGCGGCGCGGTCAGGGGCGCCGGTTCGTCGCTCACCGCCAGGGCGACGACGTACGAGACGACGGCAGCCGCTGTCGAACGGATCGCCTGGACGACCGCGGGTTCCCGGTACCGGTGGGCGAGCCGACGGAGAGGTGTGATTGCCAGTGTCATAAGCCCGCCCCTGCCCAGTCCTCGGCGTGATCAACAAGCGCACCGATCACTCGGCCCACGCGGGGCACACGCGAACGGGGCGGAACGGCGCGCGTCGAGGTCCGGCGCGCTTCCGGCCCACCGCCCACGCGCGATTGCATCATCGGAGACCGGTGCACCAAGGAAGAGGAGAGCCCCTCGTGGCCATTGCGACGATCAACCCCGTGAACGGCGAGACGCTCCGCACGTTCGACGAACTGACGGAAGACGAGATCGAACAACGGCTGACGCTCGCCGCCGAGACGTTCCGGACGTTTCGGATCACGGAGTTCGCCGAGCGCGCCCGGCTCCTCGACCGCGCGGCGGACCTCCTGGACGAGGACCAGGACGACATCGCCCGCACGATGACGACAGAGATGGGCAAACCGATCGCGGCGGCCCGCGCCGAAGCGGCGAAGTGCGCCAAGGCCATGCGGTGGTACGCGCGCAACGCCGAGGGCCTGTTGGCCGACGAGTTCCCGGCCGAGGAGGAGGTGGCGGACTCCGGGGCCGCCCGCGCCCGGGTCCACTACCGGCCGCTGGGAGTCGTCCTGGCCGTGATGCCGTGGAACTTCCCCCTCTGGCAGGTCGTCCGCTTCGCGGCACCCGCGCTCATGGCCGGCAACGTGGGTCTGCTCAAGCACGCGTCGAACGTGCCCCAGACCGCGCTGTACCTGGGCGACCTCTTCCGGCGCGCCGGATTCCCCGCCGGAGCCTTCCAGACGCTGCTCGTCTCCTCCGGCGCGGTCGAGAGGATCCTGCGCGACCCCAGGGTGGCCGCGGCGACCCTGACGGGGAGCGAGCCGGCGGGCCGCGCGGTCGCCGCCATCGCCGGCGACGAGGTCAAGAAGACCGTCCTGGAGCTCGGCGGCAGCGACCCCTTCGTGGTGATGCCGTCGGCCGACGTCGAACGCGCCGCGCGTGTCGCGGTGACGGCCCGGGTGCAGAACAACGGCCAGTCCTGCATCGCGGCCAAGCGCTTCATCGTGCACACCGACGTCCACGACGAGTTCACCCGCCTCTTCACCGCCCGCATGGCCGAACTGACCGTCGGCGACCCGATGGCGGAATCCACCGACGTCGGCCCGCTCGCCACCGAGCAGGGCCGCGACGACGTCGAAGGACTCGTGGACGACGCGGTGCGCCGAGGAGCCCGGGCCCTGTGCGGCGGGAGCAGGCCCGAGGCGTTCCCGAAGGGCTGGTTCTACGAGCCGACGGTCCTCACCGGGATCACCCCCGAGATGCGCATCCACCACGAGGAGGCCTTCGGCCCGGTGGCCACCGTGTACCGGGTCCGCGACCTGGACGAGGCGGTGGACGTGGCCAACGACACGCCCTTCGGCCTGAGCTCGAACGTGTGGACCCGGGACGAGGCCGAACAGCGACGCTTCGTACGTGACGTCGAGGCCGGCGGTGTCTTCTTCAACGGCATGACCGCTTCCCACCCCGCACTGCCGTTCGGCGGAGTGAAGCGCTCCGGCTACGGCCGGGAACTCTCGGGCCACGGGATCCGCGAGTTCTGCAACACCACGACGGTGTGGCACGCGGCCGAACCGGGCGCCAAGCCCGCGTAGCCGCTCAACCGGACGCGCCCAGCGGCGTGACGATCGTGAACAGGGCGCCGTCCGGGTCCCCGAGCGCGACCCGGCGGCTGTCGCCCGTCGTCCGGACCGGGGAGGCGGTCCGGCCGCCGAGCCGGACGGCGGTGTCCACGGCCGCCTCCAGGTCGGGCACGTCGAAGTGGATGTGCCAGCGCGGGCGGATCTGCGGATCCGGCGCCTCCTCCACGGCCCCGCCGCTGATCCGGGCGACGGTGTCGTGACCGCGCCGGATCACCACGTGATCGTGCTCGTACGAGACGTCACAGCACCCCGGGCGCTCGCACGCCCAGTCCAGGACGTCCCCGTAGAACACGGCGGCGGCGAACGCGTCGCGCGTGCGCAGTTCGAGCGACGCGGCGGCGCGGTGGCGGTGTGCCGTCCAGTCCGGGATGACCTCGCCCTGCCAGAAACCGAAGACCGCCCCATCCGGATCCGCGGCGAGCGCGGCGCGCCCGGTGCCGAAGGTCAGCGGGCCCACGGCCATGGTGGCGCCCCGTTCGCGGACCCGCGCCGAGGTGACGTCGGCGTCGTCGACGGCGAAGTACGGCGTCCAGGCGACCGGGACGCCCAGCCGGCCGGCGAGCGCCCCGATGCCCGCGATCGGTACCCCGTCACGCATCGCCACCGAGAAACCCTCGCCGAGCCGGGTCGGGCGGAAGGTCCACCCGAGCACGGCCCCGTAGAACGCCTGCGCGTTCTCCAGATCGCGGGTCATCAGGCTCACCCAACACGGAGCACCGAACACCTCATGGCTTGACGTCGACACCGGCACCGACCTCTCTGACGCTCACCCGGCGCCCACCGTAGCCCCGGCGTCGACGCCAGGCCGCGAGACACGGCCGCGCGGAACGGTGGACGACGCCCGGTCGGAACCCCGCGCCGCGGGGAGTTCCGCCGGCGGGAAGGAGGCGGCCGGACGTCCGGTGCCGCCATTGGGGTGGGATCGCGGACACCGACCCGTCCGCGCGGTCCCGGCCGTCGAAACAGACTCGACCCGCTCGACACCCGGGCGGACACCCCCTGACTCCGAACCCTGATCCTGGAGAGCGACATGCGTACTCGCAAGATCGTCATCGCCGCGTCCGTCGTCCTGGCGGCGGCCGTGTCGGCGCCCGTTCCGGCCTCCGCCGACGGCGGCGACCACGCCATGGACCGAGCGGGACACCGGGCACTGACCGCGATCGGTCTGACCTCCGATCAGCGGCTGGTGGAGTTCACCGTGGACTCGCCCGCCAAGCCCACCGGCATCGGCAGGGTGTCCGGGCTCCGCGGCGACACCAGGCTCGTGGGCATCGACTTCCGGGTCCAGAACGAGAAGCTCTACGGAGTCGGCGACAAGGGCGGCATCTACACCCTGAACACCGGCAACGCCAGGGCGACGAAGGTCTCCCAGCTCACCGTGGGCCTGTCGGGGACGCGGTTCGGGGTGGACTTCAACCCCGCCGCGAACCGTCTGCGGGTGATCGGCAACACCGGTCAGAACCTGCGCCACAACCTCGACGACGCCGCCGCCCCGCTGGGCACCACGGTCGACGGGACCCTCACCAACCCCACCACCCCGCCGTCCACCGCCATGGGCGTCACCGGCGCCGCCTACACCAACAACGACCTGAACGCCGCCACGGCGACCACCCTCTTCGACCTCGACACCACGGCCGACCGGGTCTCCCTCCAGTCACCCGCCAACGCCGGCACCCTCGCACCCACCGGGAACCTCGGTGTGAACGCCGGACCCGACGCCGGATTCGACATCCACTTCTCGCCCGAGCACGGCACCAACCAGGGATTCGCGACCCTCGACACCGGCCGCGGCTCCCGCCTCCACCAGATCGACGTACTGACCGGAGCGGCCCGCGACCTCGGCGCCTTCCCCGCCAAGCAGCAGGTCACCGACCTGGCCCTGCCGCTGGGCCAGAACTGATCCACCGCGCGGTGGGCCGTTGGGGCGGGGACCGGCCCACCGAACGGCCGCCGCGCGGGCGGCGGCCCGGCGAGGGGGAAGGCCCCGACACGTGCGCGTCCTACTCCTCGATGGCACCGCCGATGCGCCGCAGGTGCCGCCGGAAGCTGTACGAGGGATCCGCGTCCCGCAGGACCAGGTAGTCCTCGAAGGCCGTCTGCCGGCGCAACGTCTCGCCCGATCGGATCCGGTGCGCCTGCTCCCGCTCCGTCCCGGCGATCCGCCCGGCCGCCGTCAGCACCCTCTCGACGTGCTCCGCGGCGACGAACAGCACGCCGTCGACGTCACCGAAGACGAAGTCCCGGCCGTCCACGAGGTGCGCCCCGAACCGTGCGGTGACCAGGGCGTCGGCCTCCCGTTCGTCCAGCCGTACGGGTCCGGGCGGGTAGGCGCCGTAGCTGAACACGGGCAGACCGATCTCGGCCAGCTCCGCGGTGTCGCGGTGCAGTCCCCACACCACCAGACCCGTCACCCCGGCCGCCGCGGCCTCCAGCACCGCCAGGTCACCCACGCACGCCTCGTCCGAACGTCCGCCGTTGTCGATCACCAGGACGTCGCCCTCCTCGGCCCGACCGAAGGCCTCCAGGAACACGTCCACGCTCCCGTAGTGACGCACCGGCAGCACCGGCCCCGCCACCCGGTGCCCCCGTACGACCGCGCCGATGCCGGGCGGTGCGACGCGCAGCGGCGTGTTCGTACGGACACAGGCATCGGCCAGGAGCGGGGTGGACAGGTCGGCGAAGGCTTGCAGCATGCCCTCTCTCCTTCTCGAAAAGAACGGGTTCGATCGCGTACCGCCCTCATCGTGCCCTGCCACCCCCTCCGGCCCGCCGCGCCGTGTCCGCGCGTCCCCGTCAGGCGCCGACGTAAGCCGCCAGGTGCTCGCCGGTGAGCGTCGATCGGCCGGCGATCAGATCGGCGGGCGTGCCCTCGAACACGATCCGGCCGCCGTCGTGGCCGGCGCCGGGGCCCAGGTCCACGATCCAGTCGGCGTGCGCCATGACCGCCTGGTGGTGCTCGACCACGATCACCGACTTGCCGGAGTCGACGAGCCGGTCGAGGAGACCGAGCAACTGCTCCACGTCCGCCAGGTGCAGACCGGCGGTCGGCTCGTCCAGCACGTAGATCCCGCCCTTGTCGGCCATGTGGGTCGCCAGCTTGAGCCGCTGCCGCTCGCCGCCCGACAGCGTGGTCAGCGGCTGACCGAGGCTGAGGTAGCCCAGCCCGACGTCGGCGAGACGTCCGAGGATCCGGTGCGCGGCCGGCGTGTGCGCCTCCCCGGCCCCGAAGAACTCCTCCGCATCGGTCACCGACATCGCCAGCACCTCGCTGATGTCGCGGCCGCCGAGGTGGTGCTCCAGGACCGCCGCCTGGAACCGCTTCCCCTCGCACTCGTCACAGACGATGGCGACGCCCGCCATCATCGCCAGGTCGGTGTAGACGACCCCGGCGCCGTTGCAGTTCGGGCAGGCACCCTCCGAGTTGGCGCTGAACAGCGCCGGCTTCACGCCGTTGGCCTTGGCGAACGCCTTGCGGATCGGGTCGAGCAGGCCGGTGTACGTGGCCGGGTTGCTCCGGCGCGAACCGCGGATCGCGCCCTGGTCGATCGACACCACACCCTCGCCGGCGGGGATCGACCCGTGCACGAGCGAGCTCTTCCCGGAGCCGGCCACGCCGGTGACGACGGTCAGCACCCCGAGCGGGATGTCGACGTCGACGTCGCGCAGGTTGTGCGTCGTCGCGCCGCGGATCTCCAGCGTGCCGGTGGGCGTCCGTACCTCGTCCTTGACGGCGGCCCGGTCGTCGAAGTGGCGGCCGGTGACCGTGCCCGCGGTCCGCAGCTCCTCGACGCTGCCCTCGAAGCAGACCGTGCCGCCCGCCGCGCCCGCGCCGGGACCGAGGTCCACGACGTGGTCGGCGATCACGATGGTCTCCGGCTTGTGCTCGACGACCAGCACCGTGTTGCCCTTGTTCCGCAGCCGCAGCAGCAGGTCGTTCATCCGCTGGATGTCATGGGGGTGCAGGCCCGTCGTGGGCTCGTCGAAGACATAGGTGACATCGGTGAGCGAGGAGCCGAGATGGCGGACCATCTTGACGCGCTGTGCCTCGCCGCCCGACAGCGTGCCCGACGGGCGGTCGAGCGAGAGGTAACCGAGCCCGATCTCCACGAACGAGTCCAGGGTCCCGCGCAGGGTCGAGAGCAGCGGCGCCACCGACGGCTCGTCGAGGCCGCCCACCCATCCCGCCAGGTCGCTGATCTGCATCGCGCAGGCCTCGGCGATGTTGAGCTTGTCGATGCGCGAGGAGCGGGCCTCCGCGCTGAGCCTTGTACCGTCGCATTCGGGACAGGTGGTGAAGGTGACCGCCCGCTCCACGAACGCCCGGATGTGCGGCTGCATCGCCTCCTTGTCCTTGGACAGGAACGACTTCTGGATCTTGGGGATGAGCCCCTCGTAGGTGAGGTTCACGCCCTCGACCTTCACCTTGGTCGGCTCCCGGTAGAGGAAGTCCTGCATCTCCTTCTTGGTGTACTTGCGGATCGGCTTGTCCGGGTCGAGGAAGCCCGACTCGGCGTAGAGCCGCACGGTCCACCAGCTGTCCGACTTCCAGCCGGGGATGGTGAACGCCCCCTCGGAGATCGACTTGGAGTCGTCGTAGAGCTGGGCGAGGTCGATGTCGGAGACGCTGCCCCGGCCCTCGCAGCGCACGCACATGCCGCCCGTGCGGCTGAAGGTCGCCTTCACCGTCCTGGTGGCGGCGCCGCGCTCGACCGTGATCCCCCCGCTCGCCCGGACCGAGGGGACGTTGAAGGCGAAGGCGCCGGGCCCGCCGACGTACGGCTTTCCGAGGCGGCTGAAGAGGATGCGCAGCATCGCGTTGGCGTCGGTGACGGTGCCGACCGTGGAGCGGGGGTCGGCACCCAACCGCTGCTGGTCCACGATGATCGCGGTCGTCAGGCCGTCCAGTACGTCGACCTCGGGCCGCGCCGGCGTCGGCATGAAGCCCTGGACGAAGGCGCTGTACGTCTCGTTGATCAGCCGCTGCGACTCCGCCGCGATCGTGCCGAACACCAGCGAGCTCTTGCCCGAGCCGGAGACGCCCGTGAACACCGTCAGCCGTCGCTTGGGGATCTGGACGCTGACGTCCTTGAGGTTGTTCACGCGCGCGCCGTGCACGCTGATCAGGTCGTGGCTGTCGGCGTCGTGCGGCGCGGACGACCGCGTCCCCGTCCTCTTGGCCATGCTTATCGCGCTCCATCCGTCGATCGGGGCCGGGCGCCTCGTTCCCTGCCCGCGGGGCTCGCTGCCCGTGGACTTCACGCTACGGCGGGCGGGGCGGGTTTCGCTTCTCCGATCCTGATCGGTCGCGCGGGTCCTGATCGCGCGCGCGGGCACGCGGCCCGTCGGCTCCTCAGCCCGATGTGTACGGAAGTCGGCCACTACCCGTCGGTACCCGACCGGATCGTGTGTGGGTTTGATAGATGTGGGTGCTTCGGATGCGTGCTGGTTCGGCGGGAGGAAACGGTCATGGTGGAGCTGCCGGTTCCGAGAACACTCGTGTGCGGATACTGCGGGGCCGGGCCGGTCGACGGTGTGGCACGGACGATCGCGGCGGGCCCGGACTACCTGACGGTGACCTGGCACGCGGAGAGGTGCCCGCACTACGCGGCGGATCGGATCCTCGCGGAGGAACCGTCCTGACCGTCGCCGTCGCCGTCGCAGTCGCCGTCGTCGGTCCGCCGGCGGGTTCGCGCGGGCCCGGGGACCGCGCCGGTCGGCGGCTGCTCCGGGGCCGCACATGCGAGTGAATCGCACCTGGTCACCGGGCGTATGACGGCTGTAGCCGCAATGCGTGCGATGTGCCACCGTGGGGTCATGGAGGGGAATCGGCACGTACACGATCACCGTCAGGACCACCACCACCACGAGGGCTCGGGCTTCGGCCGGCGCCTGGCGCACCTGATCCGCCCGCACGGCCACGAGGCGGCCGACAGGATCGATCCGGCCATGGAGACCTCGCGCGACGGCATGCGCACGCTGTGGCTCTCCCTGCTCGTCCTCGCGGCGACCACCGTCGTCCAGGCCGTGATCGTGGCCCTGTCGGGATCGGTGGCCCTGCTCGGCGACACCGTCCACAACGCCACCGACGCCTTGACCGCCGTCCCGCTCGGCATCGCGTTCCTGCTCGGCAGGCGTGCCGCGAACCGGCGCTACACCTACGGCTACGGCCGGGCCGAGGATCTGGCCGGGATGCTCATCGTGGCGACCATCGCCGCGTCCGCGGCACTGGCCGCGTGGGCGGCCGTCGACCGGCTGCTGCACCCCCGCGACGTCACCCACCTGTGGGCGGTGGCCGCCGCCGCGCTCGTCGGGTTCGCCGGCAACGAATGGGTCGCCCGCCAACGCATCCGTACCGGCCGCAGGATCGGCTCCGCCGCCCTCGTCGCCGACGGCCTGCACGCCCGTACCGACGGCTTCACCTCCCTCGCGGTCCTCCTCGGCGCGGCCGGCTCCGCCGCCGGGTGGAAGGCCGCCGACCCCGTGATCGGGCTGCTGATCACCGTCGCGATCCTGTACGTGCTGCTCGGCGCCGCCCGGGAGGTGTTCCGGCGGCTCATGGACAGCGTCGACCCGGCACTGGTGGAGAGCGCGGAGTACGCCCTGCGCTCGGTCGGCGGCGTGCGGGGTGTCGGGCAGGTCCGAATGCGCTGGATCGGCCACGCCCTGCGCGCCGAGGCCGACATCGTCGTCGACGCGCACCTGACGGTGGTACAGGCCCACGAACTGGCCGAAGCCGCCGAGCACGCCCTGGTGCACGCCGTTCCGCGACTGATCGCCGCGACCGTCCACACCGACCACACGCCGGTCGGGGCGCGGCCGAGGGTTGCCTGAAGCGGCCTCCCGTCGTTGGGCACGTCGTGAACGACACGAGAAGAACCGTTCCGGCACCCTGGCCGGGCCTCAGCCCCCGAACCGGCGAGCACCCCCGCCCCTCGGGGACCCCCATCTACGACGCCGTCGTGCGCCAGTGGCGCGAACAGGGCCGGGAGATCCCGCGCCCACCGTCCCCACCGCGCCGCTGGGCACGGGTGGAGAGCGCCGACCTCTTCCTGCGCGACTAGGGCCTGACCTTCGGATCAGGCCCTGGTCGATCACGGGATCAGCCCTGCCGGGTCAGCACCCACAGGCGGTGGTCCCAGCCGATGTCCGCGAGGTCGCGGACCGACAGTCCGGCGCGCGCGACGAGTTCCGCGAACGCGGCTTCCGAGCGCACCCCGGAGCCGAACGCCGACGCCAGCCGCAACTGGTTGAGCGCCGCCTCGACGTCATCGGCGTCCGGCCCCTCGACCTGCTCCACCAGCAGCAGCGCGCCCCCGTCGGGAAGCGCGGCCGCGGTCTCCGCCAGGGTGAGCACGGCGTCCTCGTCGGGCAGCAGCTCCAGCAGCCGGCACACCAGTACCGTGCCGTCACCGGGGGGCACCGGTCCGGAGCGGGCGAGCAGGTCCACCCGGGGCAGCACGTCGGCGTCCAGCACCTGCTCCCGCACCACCCGCAGCGCCGACGGCTGCGCGGCGATCCGGGCCCGCAGTTCGGGGAACACCTTGAGCAGCGTGTTGACCACGGCCCCCGCGCCGTGCCCGGCGGCGGTCACCGATCCGACCGAGGACCAGTCGTACCCGCTGGCGACACCGGGCGCGATCCACAGCGCCTCGTCCTCGACCGCCTCGCGGGCCGAGCCGCCGAGGCGCTCGTCGTTGACCATCGCCTCGGCCAGCGGCAGGCCGGACAGGGTGCGGTAGCCGGCCTCGCCGCTCCACAGGGTCTCGGCGAGACCCGACAGCGACAGGTCGAGGGCGGCCTGCGCGCCGCGCAGGTCGTACTCGGCCAACGAGTGGTCGTCCTCGACGAGTTCCTCGCCGATCGGCGTCAGTCGGTATCCCTCGGAGTCGAGGGCGAACACGTCCAGCGAGACCAGGTAGGTCAGCAGGGCGGCCAGCGTGCGCGGCTGCGCGGACGTGCGCGCGGCGAGGGCGTCCGGCGTCCGGACCCCCTGGTAGACCAGGTCCACCAGGCCGAGCGTCACCGCCGCCCGGATGGCGAGGCCCGGTGCCAGGTCGGTCAGTTCGTGCAGGCGGTCGTGCGCGTCGTCCTCGTCCCGCGCCACCTGGCCGGCGACGACGGCCGGTTCGGTGCGCCTCCAGTACCCGGTGATGTGGGTCCGCTCCCGCGGCACCTGCCGGTCCACCGCGAGGTGGCGGCGGATGCCCTTCAGGGTCACGGCCTCGCCGGCCGCCCACACGAACGGAGTGCCCGGCAGCCACTCCATGCCCCGTACCGCCTGCTCCAGCAGGTCGGTACTCCCGGCGGGCGCACCCCCGCGCACCAGCCAGGTGATCTCGGCGTCGGCACGGGTCGGCAGTTCCTGGCGGTGGCTGTCCTCGCCGACCTCGACGAACACCCGGGCGCGGGTGCCCTCCGGCATCTCCTCCAGCCACCGGGCGATGGCGGGCAGGGCCGTCTCGTCACCGATCGCCAACAGCCAGTCGGCGCCCTCCGGATGACCGTGCGACATCTTCGGGCCGGCGATCCAGGTGACGTCGCCGGGCTTCGCCGCCTGCGCCCACGACGAGGCGACGCCGCCCGCGTGGTTCACGAAGTCGAAGTCGATCTCCCCGGCATCGGGGTCGAAACGCACCGGGGTGTAGTCCTTGGTGAGCGGCCTCGCGTCGGCGGGCCAGTCCAGACTGGAGACGTTCTGGCCCGGCAGCACCGGGTCCCCGCCCTCCTCCTCGGCGAAGAAGAACTTCACGTGGTCGTCGAAGCCCTCGGTGCGCAGCGCCGGCAACTCCAGGCCGTTCTTCCGGAAGGCGGCCAGCTGGGGCCCGCCCAGCGTCACCCGCCGCATGCCCGGGGTCACGTCCGCGACACGCAGCACGGTCAGCTCCCTGAGCACGATGGGGAAGGTGACGACCGGGCGGGGGTTGCGGCTGGACATGGGGAGAACTCCTCAGATGTGTGATCGGGGTCGGGCCGGTCGGCCCGCCGCCCGGGGGAGGCGGCGGGTCGACCTGTTCGGGTGTCGCCTACTGGCCGGCGACGGCCTTGGCGAGGAGCGGCGTCAGCTGCTCGACCGCCCACGGCGCGTTCAGCGCGTCCGGGTAGGCGATGGACGAGGCCAGGTTGTTGTCCGACGGGATGACCGCGAAGTGTTTGCCCTTCACGGAGTTCAGCGACTGGAAGAGCTTGTTGCCCTCCAGCTCCTTGGGGCTGATCACGCCGCGGTCACCGAAGGGGTAGGTGACGAGGAGGACGTCGGCGTCGAGCTGGTCGAGGTTCTCCAGGCTGACGGCGTTCTTGTCGGGGGCGTAGTTCTTGGCCTTGTCGGTCTTGGCGAAACCGAGCTTCTCGAAGACGCCCGGGTCCTGCGCCTGGTACGACATGAAGCTGATCTGCTCGGGGTGGACGACGGTGTACGTGTACGTCTTGCCCTTGAACTCCGGATGCGCGGCGGCCGCGTCGGCGGTGGCCTTCTCGTTGGCCGCGATGACCTCGTCGGCCTTGGTCTCCAGGCCCAGCGCCTTGGCGGCGGTCTTCAACCGCTCCTGCCAGGTCAGGGTGTCGGCCTGCGCCTTGTCGGTGTAGGTGACGACCGGGGCGATGGGGGACAGCTTCGCGTAGTCCTTGTCCATCTCCCACGTGTTCACGCCGAGGATGACGTCGGGGGCCTCGGCCGCGATGGCCTCGTAGGCGGTGCCGTCCGTGTCGTCGTACGTCTTGAGCTTGCCGGCGCCGAGCTTGTCGATGGCCCGCTGCTTGTACTCGGGGACCTTCCCGCCGTCCTCCACGTCCGGGGTGATCACCGGGACGATGCCGAGGGCCAGCGCGATGTCGGTGTCGCCGTCGGAGACGGTGGCCACCTTGAGGGGCTTCTTCTTGACCTCGGTGTTGCCCCAGGCGTTCTTGAGGGAGACCGGGAAGGCGCCCTTCGCGGCGTCGGCCGAGGCGGCGGCCGGCTTGTCCGCCTTGTCGGAGGAGCCGCCACCACAGGCGGTGAGCAGGCCGAGGCCGGCGGCGGTGGCCGTCAGGGCGGCCAGGGTGCGGTGTCTGTCGAGGAAGGACACGGGGACTGGTTCTCCTATGAGGTGGTGTGTCGGCCCAGGGGGAAGATCTGGGGCCGGCCGGAACGGGGATGGGGAACGACCAGACAGTCGAGACCGAAGACCTCGGCGACCGTCCGCTCGGTGAGGACCTCTTCGGGCGCGCCCTGGCACACGATCCGGCCGTCGCGCATGGCGACGATGGTCGAGGCGTACAGGGCGGCCTGGTTCAGGTCGTGGGACACCAGGACGATGGTCTTGTCGCTCTGCTCGTTGAGATCCGCGAGCAGGTCCATGACCTCGATCTGGTGCGCGATGTCGAGATAGGTGGTGGGCTCGTCCAGCAGCAGGGTGGGGGTCTCCTGGGCCAACGCCAGCGCGATCCACACCCGTTGGCGCTGACCGCCCGAGAGCTGGTCCACCGGCCGGGAGATCAGCTCGGCCGTGCCGGTGGCCGTCAACGACCGGGCGATGACCTCGTCGTCGGCGGCCGTGCGGCGCTGCCCGAACCGGTGGTGCGGGTGGCGGCCGCGCCAGACCAGGTCGCCCACGGTGATGCTCTCGGGGGCGATCGGGGACTGCGGCAGGATGCCGAGCCGGCGGGCCACCTCGCGGGTCGGCAGGGCGTGGATGTCGTTGCCGTCGAGCAGGACCGAGCCCGCGGCGACCGGCAGCAGGCGGGCCATGGACTTCAACAGGGTGGACTTGCCGCAGGCGTTGGGGCCGACCAGCACGGTGATCTTGCCGGGCTCGATGTCCAGGCTGAGGTTCTCGATGACCGGTGTGCGGTCGTACCCGGTGGTGATGGACCGGGCGGCCAACCCGGGGGGCGCCGTGGAACTCATGAACTTGCTCCTTGCCTGCGGCGGAGAATCAGCCAGACGAAGTAGGGGGCGCCGATCAGGGCGGTGAGGACGCCGGTGGGCACCGGGCTGATCAGCGGACCGTGCTGGGCCAGCACGTCGGACCCGAGGACGATCACCGCGCCGATGGGGGCGGCGAGCAGCAGCGCCCGATCCGCGCCGACCAGGCGCACGGCGATGGGACCGCTCACCAGCGAGACGAAACCGATGGGCCCGGTCACGCTGGTGGCCATGGCGGCCGCCGCCGCACCGAGCAGCAGGGCCGCCGTTCTGGCCGCCGACACCCGGGTGCCGAGTCCGGCCGCCAACTGGTCGCCCAGCGACATGGCGCCCAGGGCCCGACCCAGCGGCGCGGCGCACAGGGCGCACACGGCGAAGGCGACCGCGAGGGTGGTGACCCCGTCCCAGGTGACTCCGCTGACGCTGCCGACGAGCCAGCGCGTCACCTGGGCGATGCTGTGCTGACCGGCCATGGAGAACAGGTAGTTGACGTACGCGGTGCACACCGCCGCCATGCCGATGCCGATCAGCACCAGCCGGAAGGTGTCCACCCGGCCGCCGCGCCGGCTGAGCAACAGCACGGCGCCGACGAGGAGGAAGGACCCGGCGAGCGCCGCGCCCTCCACCCCGTAGGGGATCCCGGGTGCGAGGATCAGGACCGTGACGGCCCCGGCTCCCGCGCCGGCGGAGATGCCGACGATGTCCGGGGTGGCGAGCGGGTTGCGGATGAGCCGCTGGTAGAGCGCGCCGGAGAGCCCGAACAGGGCGCCGGCCAGCAGGGCCGCCAGCGCGCGCGGCATCCGGATGCGGTGGATCACGTAGTCGGCGAGGCCGGTGCGTTGACCGAACGCGGCGGGCAGCACGTCGGCCGCCGGGATGTTGCGCAACCCGCCGAGCAGGACGGAGGCCAGCAGTAGCCCGATCAGGACCGTGACGAGCACGGCGACCAGGAGGGCCGTGCGCCGGCGGGCGGCGCGGTGGGCACGGCGCAGCAGCGCGGCGGTGGCGGCGACCGACGACGCGCCGGGGGCCTCGTCCGGCCGGCCGGCCGGACTCTCGGGCCGCGCGTCGGCGGCCTTGGGGTCGGGGGCTTCGGCGCCGGCGGCCTTGGTGTCGGCGGTCTCGGTGTCGGGTGTCGACGCGGTCACCGCGGCCCGGGTCGGGGCGGCTTGTTGTCGGGGCACGGGCACGTCCTTCACATCCGGACCAGGTCGCGTCGGCGGGCCAGCCACACGAAGAACGGGGTGCCGACCACGGCCGTCATCACCGACACCTGGATCTCACCGTGATCGAGGACCAGCCGGCCCACGGTGTCGGCGCCGACCAGCAGCACGGCCCCGCAGAGCATCGACAGCGGCAGCGACCAGCGGTGGTCCGCGCCGACCAGCATCCGCGCGACGTGCGCGGCGACCAGTCCCACGAAGGCCACGGGTCCGACGGCCGCCGTCGCCGAGGCGCAGAGCAGGACGGCCACCGCCGCGCCGGCCAACTGGGCACGCTGGACACGCACACCGAGGCCCCGGGCCGTCTCCTCGCCGAGGCTGAGGGCGTTGAGGGTGCGGCCGAGCGGCAGTGCGAGCAGCAGGCCGATGACGGCGAACGGTGCGATCTCGCCCAGGACCTGGGAGCGACCGCTGAGTTGGCCGACCGACCAGAAGCGCAAGGAGGAGTACACGGCCTCGTCGCGGACGACGAGGAGGGTGACGATGGAGGCCAGTACGGCGGCGATGGCGACACCGGCCAGCACCAGCCCGAGGGTGGTGCTGCCCGCGTTGGTTCGCGTACCGATCAGGTAGACGAGGGCCGCGGAGACCGCCGAGCCGACGAGCGCCAGCCAGAAGAAGCCGCTCGCGTCGTTGACGTCGAGGAAGAGGATGCCGAGGACCACGAACATCGCGGCGCCCTGCTCCACGCCCAGGATGCCCGGATCGGAGAGCGGGTTCATCGTGAGTGCCTGCATCACGAGCCCGGAGGCGCCGAGCGAGGCGCCGACGGCCAGACCGAGCAGGGTGCGGGGGATGCGTTCCGTCCACAGGACGTCGTGGTTGTATCCGCCGCCCCCGGGGTGGAGCAGGATCTTGACGGTCTCCAGCGCCGAGATGTCGCGTGCGCCGTAGCCGACGCTCGCGATCACCACCGTCGCCAGAAGCAGGCCGGCGACGAGGGTCACCACCGTGCCGCGCGAGAAGCGGGTTCTCGCGGGCGCCGGCAGCGGCGCTGTCACCGGCGGGGCCGATTGACTCATGGGTGTTCCGGTACTCCTCATCCGTGCAACTGGTACTTAGGTTAGGCTTACCAAACTGCGGCTGGTCCAATCGTGAGGCCAAAACGCTCACAATCAGGGGTCAGGATTGGCTCCTGGTGGGACGCGGAGTGCCCTTGTGGTCGAAAAGGCCTTGTGCGGTGCCCGCTTGGGTGGGACGGCCGACACCGCGCACGACGAACGGGCCCACCCCCTGCGCGGGGTGGGCCCGTTCGTCGTGCGCGCCCCGCCGACGGGTGGGACCGTCGGCGGGGTGGCGGGTGGGGTCAGGCGGTGGCGGGGCTGGTGTGCCGGTCCTCGCCGCCCGTGCTGTCGGACGCGGGGGAGGCGGGCGGCGCGCCGGCGGTCGCCCGGGAGAGAATCAGTCGATCCACGGCGAGGGCGCCCGGGCCGGTGAAGACCAGCAGCAGGAAGGCCCAGCAGAACATCGCGGAGGACTCGCCGTTGTTCTGGATCGGCCAGAGGGCGTTCGGCTGGTGCGAGGTGAAGTAGGCGTAAGCCATCGAGCCCGAGGCGATGAAGGCGGCGCTGCGCGTGCCGATCCCGAACAGCACCAGCGTGCCGGCCACCAGCTGGATCACCGCCGCGTACCAGCCCGGCCAGGTGCCGACGGGCACCGTGCCGCCGCCATGGGCGCCACCGAGCACGCCGAACAGCGAGGCGGCGCCGTGGCAGGCGAACAGCAGGCCGGTGACGATCCGGAACAGGCCCAGCGCGTATGGCCGGGCGGTGGAGAGGTGGTCGTTCACGGTGACTCCTTCGGTTGGGGACGGGTCCCGAAGTGGGGCGGTGCGGGGGGTGTGCTGCGGTGCGCAATGAGTGCCAACGTAAGTAAGGCTCACCTAAGTTGGCAAGTTCCTGCCCGGTCCGTGAGACGGATTCTCAGCCGAGGTGCAACGCCAGGGCGGCAGCGTGGCCGGGGGGCGCGGGAAGATCGAGCACATGATGCCCGTCCGGCTGAGCCGGGACCAGGCCGGAACCCACATACGGCTGGGAGGCACCCCGCACGAGTCCCGTGCCGGCGGATTTCAACGCCGCCTCCTTGCGTGCCCAGCACCGGGCGAAGGCAGCGCCGCGTGCCCGCGCCGGCAGGCCGAGGAGTTCGGCCCGCTCCACGTCGTGCAGCGCGTCGACGGTGTCCCCGATCAGCGAGGCGTCGCGCTCCGGTTCCACGTCCACCCCGACCGGCACCGGCGCCAGGGCGACGAGTACCAGGTCACCGGCGTGCGAGAGCGAGAAGTGCACCGGCCGACCCGGCAGGTACGGGCGCCCGTGCGGCCCGCCGCAACCGGCGCAGGGTTCCCGCTCGATCAGCAACCGGCCCGGGGCCGCCCCGAGCCGCTCGCCGAGGAGCGCGCGCAGACACACGTGCGCGACCAGGAACCGGTCGGCGTCGTCGTCCCGACGGAGCCGGGCCGCCCTGGCTTGTTCCGTACGGTCCAGCTCGTGGCGGCGGGCCTCGGCGGCGCAGACGTTCTCGCTCACCGAGGTCACCCACACGCGGGCCTGACCGGGCAGGGTCACCGGCAGCGGAACCGGCCGGACCGGCGGGACGCGCGACATCGGGGCCGGCCGGACCGCGACACCCGGCCGTCGTGCCGCCGAGGCGTGCGGCAGCGGGCGCGGGCGGACCGGCCCCGTTCTCACCAGGCCTCGCAGACCCGGTCGGTCGTGGTGACGTACGCGCAGCGCCCGGCGGCCCATTCGAGTGCCATCCGGTGCTCCTGCGCCGAGAAGTCCGCCACCGCGTCCGCGACCACGAAGGCCTGCACGTCCTGCATCCACGCGTCGCACGCCGTCATCAACACGCCGATGTGGGCGTACACCCCGGTGATGACCAACTGGTCGCGACCGAGCGCCCGCAGCCGCTCCAGCAGGTCCGTACGGACGAACGCGCTGTACTTCCACTTGGTCAGCACCGTGTCACCGGGCCCGGGGGACACGGCCGAGGCGATGGCCTCCGCCTCCGGGTCGAGGGGCAGACCAGGCCCCCAGAAGTCCTGCTGGAGGCCCCGCTCCTCGGCGCTCTGGCCACCCTGCTGGGCCGTGTAGAAGATCGGTACGTCGGCCCGGATCGCCTCCTCGCGCAGCCGGGAAACCTGCCGGAGCAGTCCGGTGACGGGTTCGCTCGTGGTGTCGAACGAGGACAGGAAGTAGTTCTGCAGGTCGTGGACGAGCAGGACCGCGCGGTCCGGGTCGATCGACCAGTCCACCCGGTTGGCGGGCAGGTCGGCGGCGGTGGGCAGCGCGTAGGGGGCGATAGCGGGCAGGGCCATGGTGTTCCGTTCGGTGCGGGTTTCGGGGTGGGGTCGGGACGCGGGGGTCAGGAGACGCCGGGGTCGGCCGCCGCGCGCAGGTCCTTCTTGGAGACCTTGCCGACCCCGGTGGTGGGGAAGGCGGTCACGAACTCGACCCGATCGGGCACCTTGTAGGCCGCGAGACCGCGGGTGCGGACGAACTTCTTCACGGCCGGGCCCGTCACGGGCTCGGCGTCCGCCCGCAGGATCACGTAGGCGAGCGTCCGCTCACCCAGGTACGGGTCGGGCTCCGCGACCACGTTCGCGTCGTGCACGGCCGGGTGGGCGAGGAGGTGGTTCTCCACCTCCTCGGCCGCGATCTTCTCGCCGCCGCGGTTGATCTGGTCCTTGGCGCGCCCCTCCACGACCAGGTGGCCGGTCGGGGTGACCCGGACGATGTCACCGGTGCGGTAGAAGCCGTCGGCCGTGAACGAACGGGCGTTGTGCGTGGGTGCGTTCCAGTACCCGCGGATCGTGTAGGGGCCCCGGGTCAGCAGGTGACCGGTGGCGCCGGCCGGCACCTCCCGGTCCTCGTCGTCGACGACGCGGATCTCGTCGTCCGGGGAGATGGGACGGCCCTGGGTGGTGACGATCGTCTCCAACGGATCGTCCAGCCAGGTGTAGTTGACGAGCCCCTCCGCCATCCCGAACACCTGCTGAAGGGTGCAGCCGAGCGCCGGCGCGACCCGACGGGCCGCCTCCTCGCTGAACTTGGCGCCCCCCACCAACAACACGTCCAGGCTGCTCAGGTCGTACGGGGAGCGCGGCGCGGCCTCGGTCCACAACAGGGCCAGCGGCGGCACCAGACCGGTGATCGTCACCCCTTCCGACTCGATCAGCGGGAAGGCGACGTCCGGGACGGGCTGCGGGCTGAGCACCACCCGGGCGCCCGCGTACAGCGCACCGATCGAACCGGGCGAGGACAGCGGGAAGTTGTGGGCCGCGGGCAGGGCGACCAGGTACACGGAGTCCGCCGTCACCCCGCACAGCTCGTTGGACCCGCGTACCGAGTACAGGTAGTCGTCGTGGGTGCGCGGGATCAGCTTCGGAACGCCCGTGCTGCCGCCCGACAGTTGGAGGAAGGCCAGGTCCCGGGGCGCCGGCCGGCCGTGGACCGGCGGCTCCGGGTCCGGGTCGACGGGTACCTCGGACAGGGCGGTGAAGGCGCCCGGGTCGCCGCCCGTCACGAACACGTGCCGCAGCTCCGGGGCGTCCTCGCGTACCTGCGCCGCGAGTTCGCGGTAGTCGAAGCCGCCGTGCGTGGCCGGGATCACGTACGCCGCCGCTCCGGTGAAGGAGCAGAAGTAGCCGATCTCGGTCCGCCGGTGCGCGGGCAGCGCGAACACCGGGAGCGCGCCGATCCGGAAGAGCGCGAAGACGACCTCGAAGAACTCCGCCACGTTGGGGAGCTGGACGACGACCTTGTCCCCGGCGCCGATGCCCCGGGCGGTCAGCCCGGCCGCCATCCGGTCGGCCCGCAGGTCGAGTTCGCCGTACGTCCAGGTGCGACGGCCGCCGTCGGGGCCGCCGGTCGGGTCCACGATCGCGATCCGGTCGGGGTGCGCGGCGGCGCGCTCGCGCAGCATGCCGCCGAAGGTCTCCCCG
The DNA here is from genome assembly GCF_041431415.1 of Streptomyces sp. NBC_00513. GTDB lineage: Bacteria > Actinomycetota > Actinomycetes > Streptomycetales > Streptomycetaceae > Streptomyces. The sequence continues at coordinate 891,267 of NZ_CP107845.1, read as the reverse complement.
CGCCACCAGCCGGCCGCGCGGTAGCGCTCGGCGAACTCGGCGGGCCAGGTGGGTGCCGCGGCGGTCACAGCGCCGCCCCCACGGCCTGGAGGAAGGTGCGGAACTTGGCCGCGGTCTCCGCGGTCTCCGAGGCGGGGTCCGAGGCCTCGACGACCCCGGCGCCCGCGAACAGCCGAAGGCGCCGCCCCTCGGCCTCGGCGCAGCGGATGGTGACGACCCATTCGCCGTCCCCGCTCGCGTCCTGCCAGCCGACCATGCCCGTGAAGAAGCCCCGATCGAAGGGCTCCGTCTCGCGGATGACCTCGCGCGCGATCCCGGTGGGCGTGCCGCAGACGGCGGGCGTGGGGTGGAGGGCCGAGGCGATCTCCAGCGCGGTCACGTCGGGGCGGGCCGGCCGCCCGGACACGGTGGTCGACAGGTGCCACATGGTGGCGGTACGGATCAGCGTGGGCCGCGCCGGGACGTCGAGGTCCGCGCAGTGCGGGGCCATGGCCCGGGCGACGGCGTCGACGACGACACCGTGCTCGTGCAGGTCCTTCGCCGACCGCAGGAGGGTCGCGGCCCGGAGCACGTCCTCGGCGAGGTCGTCGCTGCGCGGGGTGGACCCGGCCAGCGGATTGGCGACGACACGGTCCCCCCGGCGCGACACCAGCAGTTCCGGGCTGGCGCCCAGCAGGGTGCGTCCGGGGCCGGTCGGCAGCGCGAAGGTGTAGCCGCCGGGGTCGCGGCGGGCGAGGCGCCCGAGCATCGCCGGGAGGTCCAGGTCGCCGGCGGCGGCCAGTTCGAGGGAACGGGCGAGGACGACCTTGTCGAACTCGCCGCGCCCCATCCGCTCCACCGCCCGGGCCACGCCCTCGGCGTACACCTCGGCCGCGGGGACCTCGGTCACCGACCAGTCGGCGGCGGCCGGGGCGGTCGCCTCCAGCGCGACCAGGGGGTCCGTGCGCAGCGCGGGACCGCTGCGCACCCGCTGCGGGACGACCAGCGCGGCCGGTGCCTGCGGGTCGAAGGGGACGGCTCCCATCACCACGGCCCCGGAGTCCCCGGCCCGCGCCGCGTCGAGCAGCGCGGCGCGCACGTCGCCCGGCAGTCGGGAGGCGTCGGAGCGCAGTTCCTTCCTGACGCCGGAGGCGAGCAGGGTGCGGGTCGGTGTCGCGAGGAACCGGTCGCCGGCGCGGTAGGCGTCGAGCAGGCCGGTGGCGGCGCCCACGGCAGGGTGGGCGGGGGCGCTCGGTGCGGGGGGCGCGGCAAGTGGGTGGACCGTGGGCACGGGGACTCCTGGGAGGAGGATGGGCAGGCGGACGCGCGCCCGGGGCGGGCGGCTCGGGGGGCTGCGGGTGGGGGTGGGGCGGGAGGGGCCGGCGCGCGTCAGCGCAGGGTGGCCCCGCCGTCCACGTACAGGTCCTGCATGGTGATGTGGCGGGCCTGTTCGGAGCAGAGGAAGACCACGGCGTCGGCGACGTCCTGCGGGTCCGCGATCCGGGCCAGCGGGATCCCGGTGCGGTACGTCGCGAGGTCGCCTTCGAGGACCCTCCGGGGTGCCTCGTCGTCGGTCCACAGGGAACGCTGCATGGGAGTGTCGGTGGAGCCCGGTGCCACCACGTTGCAGCGGACCCCGTGGCGGGCGTACTCCAGTCCGACGCACTTGGTGAACATGACGGCGGCCGCCTTGGAGGCGGCGTAGGCGGCCATGCCGGTGCGGGGGATGCCCGCCGCGTTGGAGGCGACGGTGACGATGCTGCCCGTCCCGCGCGCGGCCATGCCCGGGGCCACGGCGCGCGAGGTGTGGAAGACGCCGGTGGTGTTCACGGCGAAGGTCAGCGACCAGTCCTCGTCGGTGAGTTCGGCGGCCGGCGCGGTGCGCAGCACGCCCGCGACGTTGACCAGGATGTCGATGGGGCCCAGGTCCCGTTCGATCCGGGCGACGCGCTCGTCGACGGCGTGCCGGTCGGTCACGTCGAGCTGGTAGGCGCGGGCGACGCCGGACTCCGTACCGGTTCCGGGAGTGGTGTCCCCGGTGTCCCGGTTGAGTTCGTCGACCCATGTGGTGACGGTCGGGCCGCGCAGATCGGTGGCGGCCACGGTGGCTCCCAGCGCGTGGAGCGAGCGGGCCACCGCCTCGCCTATGCCCTGGCCCGCGCCGGTCACCAGGGCCACTCGTCCGGCGAGTCGGGGTCTGCCGGGCACTCTGTCGGACATGTCATTCCCCCTTAGAATAAGGTAAGCCTAACCTAAGTGAATCGGTTCGCCTAGTCCGCCCCCGGCACGCCCCCTGCACGCGCCGGGCAGGCCCCGGGGGAGTGAACCACCCCCCGGGGCTTCACGGTTGGCCACGCCGCCGACGCCTGACCGCGTGACCGCGCGACCCGGGGCGGGTGGGAGCGGACCTCGGCCCGTCCCACCCGCCCCCCTCGTCACGCCCGGACGGGCAGGGCGGCCAGCGCCCGCGCCAGCACCGGCCCGACCCGCGCCGACACGGCCGGGGACATCAGCTCGTCGTGCGAGCAGTCCAGGACGTGCTCCACCAGTCGGCCGTCGAGGTACGGCGGCCAGACCCGGGCGGGCGCCTCGTCCGCCGGCGTCGTGCGGGCGGCCGTGAAGAACAGCACGTCACCCCGGAACCGGCGGGTCCGGCTGCGCGAGAGCAGCCGTACACAGTGCACGTTGGTGGAGACGATCGACTCCAACAGGTCCTCGTCGAAGCCGGCCAGCAGGCCCTGGCTGTCACGGATCGCGGCCACCGCCTCCGAACGGTCCACCGGCTCACCGTCCGCGGCCCCCTCCAGACCGGCCACCGACAGCAGGAACCCGCTCTCCTCCCGTTCCAGACGCTCCCGCCAGTCCGGGTCGTCCACGTACGACCAGTCCTCGGTCTCCGGCGGGTACGCGTCCAACAGGCCGAGGAACGCCACCGCCTCGCCGCGCTCCTGGAGCAGCGCACCGAGCGTCTGCGCGACGGTGCCACCGAAGGAGTAGCCCAGGAAGTGGTACGGCCCCTCGGGCTGCACCGTCCTGATCTCCGCCAGGTAGAGCTCGGCCAGTTCCGCGACGTCCGCGACGTCCGGCTGCGGGCCGGACAGCCCCGGCGACTGGAGGCCGTACACCGGCCGGTCCGCGTCCAGGTACCGCAGCAGGCCCGAGTACTGCCAACTGAACCCGGACGCCGGGTGGAAGCAGAACAGCGGCGCGGCCGTGCCCCGCTCCCGCAGCGGCATCAACACCCGCAGCGCGCCCTGACGGGCGTCCGAACCGATCCGGGCCGCGATGTCCGCCACCGTCGGCGCGGCCATCACCGAGGCCACCTGCACCGGCAGCCCGAGCGCGTCCCGGATCCTGCCGACCAGGCGCATCGCGAGCAGCGAATGCCCGCCCAGCTCGAAGAAGTTGTCCTCCACCCCGACCTGCTCCAGGCCGAGCACCTCCGCGAAGATCCCCGCCAGGAGTTCCTCACGCGCGTCCTTCGGCGGCCGGCCGACGCCCGCCTGCCCGAAGTCCGGTGCGGGCAGCGCAGCCCGGTCCACCTTGCCGTTCACCGTGAGCGGCATCGCGGCCAGCTCCACGAACGCCGACGGCACCATGTACTCCGGAAGGCTCCGCGCCAGGTGTGCCCGCAGCGCCGCCGCGTCACCGGCCGCCCCGGCCGACATCACCGTGTAGGCCACCAGCCGACGGACCCCGCCCGCACCCGTGTGCAGGGTCACGGCGGCGGCGGTCACGTCCGGCGCCGCCGCGACCGCCGACTCGATCTCCCCGAGCTCGATCCGGAAACCGCGGATCTTGATCTGGTCGTCCGCCCGACCGAGGTAGTCGATCGAGTCGTCGGCCCGCCACCGCACCAGGTCACCGGTGCGGTACATCAGCGTGCCCGGCTCACCGAACGGATCGGCCACGAACCGTTCCGCGGTCAGCGCCGGCCGCCCGAAGTAGCCGCGCGCCAGACCGGCACCGGCCAGGTACAGCTCGCCCGGCACCCCCGCCGGAACCGGCCGCAGGGCGCTGTCGAGCACATAGGCCCGGGTGTTGTGGATGGGCCGGCCCACGCACGAGCCGGCGCTGTCCGCCACGTCCGCGCCCAGCGCGTTGATCGTGTACTCGGTCGGGCCGTACAGGTTGTAGCCCATCGTGCCCTCGGTGCGCCTCAACAGCTCCCACAGGGAATCCGGCACGGCCTCGCCGCCCAACAGGAACAGCGTCGGCCGGTGCCGGTCGGGGCTCAGCAACCCCGCCTCGACGAGCTGCTGCCCGTACGAGGGGGTGACGTTGACGACGTCGATGCCCACCCGGTCGTAGTGCGCGGTCAACGCCGCCGGGTCCAGGCGCAGTTCCTCGCCGATCACGTGCACCTCGTGCCCGTCGACCAGCCAGAAGAACTCCTCCCACGACATGTCGAACGCGAAGGACACGGTGTGCGCCACCCGCATCCGGCGCCCGCCGGCCAGCGCCACCGCCGGAGCGAAGATCCGCTCCCGGTGGTTGAGCAGCATGTTCGTCAGACCCGCGTACGGCACGACGACACCCTTGGGGCGTCCCGTGGAACCGGACGTGTAGATGACGTACGCCGGGTGCCGGCCGTCGCGCACCCCGGTCAGCTCCGACTCCGCGAGCGGCGACGCCGCCAGCGCGGCCAGCTCCTCCCGCGTCCGCGGCGCGTCCAGCGTCAGCGCGGGAACGCCATCGACCACCGGTACCCGGTCCGCGACCGGGGCGGTCGTCACCAGGCACAGCGGGGCCGCGTCGGACACCATCGTGGCCAGCCGGTCCACCGGGTGGTCCAGGTCCAGCGGCAGGTACGCGGCGCCCGTCTTGAGCACGGCGAACAACGCCACGACGAAGTCCGCCGAACGCGGCAGACCGAGCGCGACCACCGTCTCCGGCCCCGCGCCCCGCGCGACCAGCAACCGGGCCAGCCGATTCGCGCGGGCGTCCAGTTCCGCGTAGGTCAGCCGCTCGTCCTCGAACACCAGGGCGGTGTCGTCCGGGGTGCGGGCGGCCTGCTCGGCGAACAGGTCGATCACCGTGGTGTCCGGGACCTCGTGGCCCATGTCGTCGCCCTTGGCGAGCAGCAGCGCCCGCTCCCCGGCCCCCAGCGTGGCCAGCCGGCCGACGGGGTGCGCACCGCCGTCCGAGAGCTGACCCACCAGCAGGGCCAGCCGGTCGGCGAGCAGCCGGGCGGCCGCCTCGTCGTACAGGTCCGGCCGGTAGGCCAGCGTCAGCTCCAGGGCCCGCCCCGGGGTCACCGCCAGGGTCAACGGGTAGTGCGTGCCGTCGACGCTGTGCGTCCACCCGATCTGGTGACGGGCCACCGCCTCCTCGCGGGCCGCGTCGTCCAGCGGGGTGTTGCGGAACACGTACAGGGTGTCGAAGAGCTGCCCGATGCCGCTGAGCCGCTGCACGGGGCCCAGGCCCACGTAGTGGTACGGCAGCAGCGCCGCGTGCTCGGCCTGTACGCGCACCAGCAGGTCCCGCAGCGGCTCGTCCGCCCGCAACGACACCCGGAACGGCAGCGTGTTCATGAACATGCCGATCATCTGATCGACCCCGGCGATGTCCGCCGGACGGCCCGAGACCGTCGCCCCGAACACCACGTCGTCGCGGCCCGTCATCTGCGCCAACGACAGCGCCCACGCCGTGCTCAGCACCGTGTTCAAGGTGATGCCGCAGCCCCGGGCGAACGCCCGCAGCCGGTCACTGGTCTCCTCGTCCAGCGACAGGTCCACCACCTCCGCGGTCACCGGTTGACGGGCCGGGTCCGCGGGCGCGACCAGCGTGCCCTGGTCCAGCCCCGCCAGATGGGACCGCCAGGCCCCGGCCGCCTCCTCGGTGTCGACGGCGGCCAGCCAGCGCAGGTAGTCCCGGTACGGGGTCACCGGTGCCAACGCCTCCTCCGCGCCACCGTTGCCGTACAGGGCGAACAGCTCCTCGAAGAACAGCGACTCCGACCAGCCGTCGGTCAGGATGTGGTGCTGGGTCACGCACAGCACCCACCGCGTCGCGGAGAAGCGGATGAGCGTCACCCGCAGCAACGGCGGCGCGGCCAGGTCGAAGCGGGTCGCCGCGTCGGCGAGCGAGAACTCCCGCAGCGCCGCCTCCTGGGCATCCGCGTCGAGATCGCCGAGGTCCAGCTCACGCCAGGGCAGCTCCCAGGCGGAAGGCACCACCTGCACCGGACCTTCCAGGCCCTCGTGCCAGAACCCGGACCGAAGGTTCGGGTGACGCCGCAGCATCGTCTCGAAGGCCCCCCGCAGCGCGGTCGTGTCCACCTCGTGCAGCAGCTCCACGAAGTTCTGCATCAGATACACGTCGAGAGCGCGATCGTCGTACACCGCGTGGAAGTACAGGCCCTCCTGGAGCGGCGCCAACGGCAGGATCTCCTCGGCCGACGGGAACGCCGCGGCCACCAGGCGCCGCTGCTCCTCGCCGAGTTCCACCAGCGGGCCGTCGGCGGCCAGGTATCCGCCCTGCCCGTCGCCCGCCGCGCCGGCGGCGGCCGCCATCCGGGCCACCGTGCGGTGCTCGAACACATCGCGCGGGGTCAGGACGAGGCCCTCCTTGCGGGCCCGGGTGACCAACTGGATCGAGACGATGCTGTCGCCGCCCAGCGCGAAGAAGTCGTCGTCGATCCCCGCCGACCTCAACCCCAGGACGTCGACGAACACCGCGCACAGCGCACGCTCGCGGTCGTCGCGCGGGGCCCTGGAGTCCTCGGCGCCGCCGAGCGTGGGCGACGGGAGCGCGGAGCGGTCCAGCTTCCCGCTGACGTTCACCGGCAGGACGTCCAGCACCACGATCGCCGCCGGCACCAGATAGTCCGGCAGCCGGGCCGCGAGGAGTTCACGGGCGCGCGCCGGATCCACCCGCCCGGTCACGTAGCCGACGAGGCGCTTGACCCCGGGAGTGTCCTCCCGCACCACGGCCGCTGCGGTCGCCACCTCCTCCAGGGCGCTGAGCGCCGCCTCCACCTCACCGAGCTCGATCCGATAGCCGCGGATCTTGACCTGGTCGTCGGCCCGACCCAGGAACTCCAACTCGCCGTCCGGCCGCAACCGCACCAGGTCACCCGTCCGGTACATGCGGGACCCGGCGGGCCCGTACGGGTCGGCGACGAAGCGCCCGGCCGTCAGGCCCGGCCGGCCGAGGTAGCCGCGCGCGGTGCCGTGCCCCGCGAGGTACAGCTCGCCGGGGGTGCCCGCCGGAGCGGGACGCAGCGCCGAGTCCAGCACGTACGCGGCGGTGTTGCCGATGGGGCGGCCCACGATCGGGGTCGCCGACACCGACAGGTCGGCGGCCAGCGCGTCCACCGTGTACTCGGTGGGACCGTACAGGTTCACGGACATCACCCCGGAGGCCGCGCGGACCTCCGTCCACAAGGCCTCCGGCACGGCCTCGCCGCCCAGCAACAGCAGCCCGGGCCGGTGCCGGCCGTCATCGAGTAGACCCCACTCCAACAGGGCCTGCGCGTAGGTCGGCGTCACGTCCATCGCGTCGATCCGCTGCTCGCGCACATAGCCGACGGTGAACTCCGCGTCCCGCCGGCCCGTCTCGTCGAGGACGTGCAGCTCGTGGCCCGCGATCAGCCAGAACAACTGCTCCCAGGACGTGTCGAAACTGAACGACGCGGTGTGCAGGGCACGCAACCGTCTCCCGCCGGCGGCGCCCACGGCCGGCCCGAACACCTCCGTCAGGTGGTTGGCGTACAGGTTCGCCAGCCCGCCGCCGGTCAACACCACGCCCTTGGGCACGCCCGTGGAGCCCGAGGTGTAGATGACGTACGCGGGATGCTCGGCGTCCACCGGCGGGCCGGTGAACCCGGGCTCGCGGGAGGCGAGTTCCGCACGGATCTCCGGCGCGTCCAGCACGATCCGCTCCGGACCGCCCGGCACGGCCGCGGGCAGCGACGCCGTCGCCGCGCCCCCGGTCACCACACACGCCGGCCCGGCGTCCCCGAGCATCAACGCGAGCCGATCGGCCGGATAGTCCAGGTCCATCGGCAGGTACGCCGCACCCGCCTTGAGCACCGCCAGGATCGCCACGACGGACTCCGCCGACCGGGGCAGCGCCAACGCCACCACCGACTCCGGGCCCACCCCGCGCGCCGCCAGCAGCGCCGCCAACCGACCCGCCCGGTCGTCCAACTCCGCGAACGTCAACCGCTCCGCACCCGCGACCACCGCGCACGCGTCGGGCGTCGCCGCCACCTGCTCGGCGAACCGATCGGCGACCGTGCCCGCCGGCACGTCACGGACCCGGCCGCGCCAACCCTCCCGCAACCGGACCCGCTCACCCGGGGTGACCGGGTCCAGGGTGCCCACCGGCGCCTGCGGCGCCGTCGTGAGCTGCTCCAACAGACCCGCCAGCCGCTCCGCGATCACCGCCGCGGCCCGCGCGTCGAACAGGTCGGGCCGGTACTCCAGGGCCAGTTCGGCCCGTTCCTCCAGCGACACCGCGAGCGTCAGCGGATAGTGCGTGGCGTCCCGCGCCGACACGTCCGCGACCCGCACCCCGTCGGACAGGGCCGGCTTCGCCGACGGGTCCACCGGATAGTTCTCGATCACCACCAGCGTGTCGAACAGCTCGCCGCCGCCCGCCTGCTTCTGGATCCGGCGCAGCCCCAGGTGGTGGTGGGCCAGCAGCCCGTTCTGCTCGTCCCGGAACCGGCGCAGCAGATCGGCCCCGCTCTCCCACGGCCGCGCCGCGAGACGGACGGGGACGGTGGTGATGAACAGACCCACCATCGACTCGACACCCGGTATCTCCTCGGGCCGCCCCGCGACCGTCAGCCCGAACACCACGTCCCGGCGACCCGTCAACGAGCCCAGCAGCAGACCCCACGCCGCCTGGATCACGGTGCTCGGCGTGGTCCCCATGCGCCGCGCGGCCGCCGTCAGCCCGGCCGTCGCACGCTCCGACAACTCCAGCCGGTGCACGCCCGGCCGCACCGCCGTCCGCGACGGGTCGGCCGGCGCCACCAACGTGGCATCCTCCAGCCCCGCGAGCGCGGTGCGCCAGGCCCCCTCGGCGGCCGGCGCGTCCTGCTGCTTGAGCCAGCGCAGGTACTCCTTGTACGGGCGCACCGAGGGCAGCGCGGCCAGGTCGCCGTCGTTGTCGTACAGGGCGAGCAGATCACCGACGAGCAGCGGCATCGACCAGCCGTCGACCAGGATGTGGTGCACCGTGACGATGAGCAGGTGGTCGTTCGGGCCCCGCCGGGCCAGCGTCAGGCGCAGCAGCGGCGGGCGGTGCAGAGCGAAGCGGTGGTTGAGCTCGGACCGCTCCACCCGGCGCACCGCCGACGCGGAGGGGTCGTCGCTCAGGTCCACCCGGTTCAGGGCGAAGGTCACCTCGGCCGGTACGAACTGCACCGGCTGGGGAACGCCCTCGTGCCAGAACCCGGCCCGCAGATTGGGGTGGCGGCGCAGCAGCGCGGCCCCGGCCCGCTCCAGCCGGTCCGCGTCGACCGGGCCGGCGAGGGTGACGGTGACCTGCACGGTGTAGACGTCGGGCGCGCTCTGGTCGTACACGGAATGGAACAGCATGCCCTGCTGCAAGGGGGACAGCGGAAGCATGTCCTCGATTCGCGCCTGCGTCACTGCTGGGCCCTCCACATTTCTTCGAGCATGGTGATCTGGTCCTGGTCGAGGTCGACCAGGTCGAGGTCCGAGGGGGTGTACCCCCCGGTGGTGGTGCCGTCGGCCCAGGAGGCGAGGGCGTTCACGGCGGACAGCCAGCCGTCCGCGAGGTCTTGGACGGTCCCGGCGGAAAGGGCCTCGCCGGCCCGGATGAACGTGGCCGTCAGCTCCGGCCCGTCGGCCCCTTCGGTGATCTCCGCCGTGATCTCCAGTACGTGGGAGAGCGGCATGTCCGGGTCCGGGCGGGCCGACAGGGCATCGGCCTCGTCGGCACGGCCCCAAGAGTCGGCGGTCCGCCCGGTCTGGCGACCCAGGTAGTTCCACAGGACCTCGGCGCGCGCCGACGGATCGAACAGCCGGGCCGCGGCCGGGTTGGCGTACCGCAACAACCCGGCGCCGATCCCGCCGTCGGGCACGGCGCGCAGCAACTCCTTCACTTCCTTCAGCGCGGCCCCGGCGTCCTCCCGCCCGGCCAGCACGGCGGCCGGATCGTACGATCCGCCGGCCGGCCGCAGCGGGTGGATGGTGGTGAGCCAGCCGACCGTACGGGTCAGGTCGGCGCCCGGCATCAGCTCCTGCTCCCGCCCGTGGCCCTCCAGGTCCACGGTGAAGCCGGCGCCGGCGCGGCCGGACCGGGCCGCCCGGTCGCCGACGACGAGCGCCAGCGCGGTCAACAGGGTGTCGCCGACCGTGCCGTGGAAGGCGGCGGGCACCGCATGGAGCAGCGGCGCGGTGCGCTCGGCGGACAGCCGCACGCTCAGGGTCCGCGCGGTCGCGGCGGTGTCCGTCCCCGGATCGAGCGGCCGGTCGGCGAGCAGCGGGCCGCCCGGCTGGGCGGCCAGCCAGCGGTCCAACTCGGCGGTGCGGCGCGGGTGCTGCGCCTCCGCGAGCAGGTGGGTGGTCCAGCCGCGCAGCGAGGTGCCCACCGGCTCCAGGGCCGGGGCCCGACCCGCGGCCACCGCCTCGTACGCCGCCCGCAGGTCCGGGAGGAGGATCTGCCAGGACACCTCGTCGACCGCCAGGTGGTGCGCGGCGATCAGCAGCCGGCCGTCCTCGCCGGGACCGCGGTCGAAGTGCACCGCCCGTACGAGAACGCCCGCCTCGGGGTCGAACGACGCCGAGACGCGTCCCGACTCGACGCCGATCAACGCCCGCAGCGCGGCGTCGTCCAGGCCGGCGGCCTCGGCGCGATCGAGGACCGCGTCGGCCCGCACCGCACCGACCTCACGGATCTCCGCGCTCCACACGCCGGGACGCGGGACGGTCAGGTTCATCCGCAGCGCGTCATGGTGGTCCAGGACCGCTTGCAGCGCGGACACCAGCTGCGGGTGTCGGACGCCGGCGGGCAGCCGGATCAACCTGGCCTGCGCGAAGGAGGCGAACGGGCCGCCGCGCTCGGCGAGCCACTGCGCGACCGGCGGCAGCGGCAGTGGACCCGGGCCACCGTCCGACGGGCGGACCGGGGCGGCCGGGGCGCCGTCGCGGGGCGCGGTCAACGCGGCGAGGGCGGCCGGGGTCGGGTTCTGGAAGATCTGCCGGGCGGAGACCGTCAGCCCGGCCTTGCGCGCCAGGCTCACCAGGCGGATGGAGATGATGCTGTCGCCGCCGAGCTCGAAGAAGTTCTCGTCCGGGGCGACCGCGGACAATCCCAGGACCTCGGCCATCAGAGCGCACAGCACCTGTTCCGGAGTACCCGACGGGGTGGCCGGGACGACCGCCGATGCCGGCGATGCGAGGGTCGGCCGAGCCGCGATGACGGGTGTGGGGAGTGCGTTGCGGTCGAGTTTTCCGTTGGGGGTGAGGGGGAGGTGGGTGAGGGGGATGTAGTGGGTGGGGTGCATGTAGTCGGGGAGTCGGGTGGTGAGGTGGGTTTTGATGGCGGCGGTGTCGAGGGTGGTGGTGTGGGGGGTTGTGGTGTGGGGGGTGGGGATGAGGTAGGCGGTGAGTTGGGGGTGTCCGGGGGTGTCTTCGCGGAGGATGACGGTGGCGTGGGTGATGTGGGGGTGGGTGGTGAGGGCGGTTTCGATGTCGCCGAGTTCGATGCGTAGGCCGCGGAGTTTGATTTGGTTGTCGGTGCGGCCGAGGTAGTCGAGGGTGCCGTTGGGGAGCCAGCGGACGATGTCGCCGGTGCGGTACATGCGGGTGCCGGGTGTGCTGTGGGGGTTGGCGATGAAGCGTTCGGCGGTGAGTGAGGGTTGGTTGGTGTATCCGCGGGCGAGTTGGGTGCCGGCGAGGTGGAGTTCGCCGGGTACGCCGGGGGGTACGGGTTGCAGGTGGTGGTCCAGGACGTACACCTGCGTGTTCCACACCGGACTGCCTATCGATGCGGAGGCACGACCTTCCGCGGCGGCCTCCACCGTGCAGGAACCGGCGGTGACGTCGACGGCCGCCTCGGTGGGGCCGTAGAGGTTCTCCAGGGCGACCTTTGAGGTTCCGGCCGAGGTGTGGAAGCGGGTGGTGAGGTCGGTGGGGAGGGCTTCGCCGCTGCAGACGACGAGTCGCAGGGTGGGGCAGGTGGTGATCTCGGTGTCGGCGAGGAACGCGGCGAGCATCGAGGGAACGAAGTGCACGACGGTGACGCGCTGTTCGCGGATGAGGGCGGCGAGGTAGTCGGGGTCCTTGTGGCCCTCGGGTCGGGCGATGACGAGGGGCGTCGCTTCGGCGAGCGGCCAGAAGAACTCCCAGACGGATACGTCGAATCCGGCAGGTGTCTTCTGCAACACGCGGTCGTCCGAGGCGAGTCGGTAGGCGCCCTGCATCCACTGGAGACGGTTGACGATGGCCTCGTGTTCGACCATGACGCCCTTGGGGCGGCCGGTGGATCCGGAGGTGAAGATGACGTATGCGGGGTGGCGCGGCAGCAGCACCGCCGAGCGGTCCGCATCGGTCACGACCGCCGCCGACTCCCCCGCGAGACGGGTACCGACCTCGGGCCCGTCGAGCGACAGAGCCGGGATGCCCGGTACCTCCGGAAGCGAAGTTGCCGACAGAGTGTCGGTAACCATCAGGACCGGGGCGGCGGTTTGGATCATGTGGGTGAGGCGGTCGGTGGGGAGGGTGGTGTCGAGGGGGAGGTAGGCGCCGCCGGCGCGGACGACGGCGTGCAGGGCGATGACGAGGTCGAAGGACCGGGGGAGCGCGACGCCGACGACCTTCTCGGGGCCGACGCCGTGGGTGATGAGGAGTCGGGCGAGGCGGTTGACGCGGTCCTCGAACTCGGCGCGGGTGAGTTCGACGCCCTCGAAGACCAGGGCCGTGCCCTCAGGGTCGCGTCGGGCGCCGGCGGCGACCAGGTCGTCGAGGGTGAGGGTGGGGACGGGCCGGGCGGTGTCGTTCCAGCGGGTGAGTACCCGTTCCCGTTCGGCCGGGTCCATCAGCTCGATCGCCGAGACGGGCGCCGTCGGGTCCGCGACCACGGCCGTCAGGAGCCGCACGAGCCGATCGGCCAGGGTCCGGACCGTCCCTTCGTCGAAGAGATCGACGGCGAAGCGGATGCCGCCCGCGATGCCGGCGCCGTCGCGGTCGGCGCCGAAGGCGACCTCCAGGTCGAACTTGGCGCCACCCGTCTCGACGACGAGTTCCTCGGCGGGCAGGCCGAACAGCTCCGGCACGGCGCCGTCCACGGAGTGGAAGGTCACCATCGTCTGGAACAGCGGGTTGCGGGAACGCGAGCGCTCCGGGTCCACCGCCTCGACCACGGCCTCCAACGGCAGATCGGCGTGCGCGAACGCGGCCAGGCCGGTGTCCCGCACCCGGGCGACCAGTTCGGTGAAGGTCGGATCCCCGGACACGTCCGCCCGCAAGACCAGCGTGTTGAGGAAGAAACCGACCAGCCCCTCCGACTCCGCGCCCTCGCGGGCCGACACGGGACTGCCCAGCGGGATGTCGTCGCCCGCTCCGAGCCGATGCAACAACGTCGCCACCGCGGCGTGCGCCACCATGAACAGCGTGGCCCCGCTCTCCCGGGCGATCCGGGCCAGGCCGGCCGTCGTCTCCCGCGGAACCTCGAAGGTCACCACGCCGCCCTCGTACGAGGGCTCCGCCGGACGCGCGCGGTCCGCGGGCAACGCCAGCTCCGCCGGGATGCCGGCCAGGGCGTCACGCCAGTACCCGGCCTGGGCCGCCGCGAGGGACTCCGCGTCGGAGGCCTCGCCCAGCAGCTCGCGCTGCCACAGCGCGTAGTCCGCGTACTGCACCGGCAGCGGAGCGAACACCGGTGCCCGGCCTGCCAGTCGAGCCGTGTAGGCCAGGTCCAGATCGGCCAACAGCGGGGCGGTCGAGCCCTCGTCGGTGGCGATGTGGTGCAGCAACACGACCAGGACGTGCCGGTCGGGCGCGGTCCGCAGCAGGTTCACCCTGATCGGGACCTCGGAGGCCAGGTCGAAGACGTGGCTGCCCGCGAGGACCATCTCGTCCGCGAGCCGGTCCGACGAGACCTCCCGCACCGACACCGCCACCGACACCTCGGACGGGGCAAGAACCCGCTGGTACGGCTCACCGTCGTACTCGCCGATCACGGTGCGCAGCACCTCGTGCCGTGCCACCACGTCGGCGACCGCCGCACGCAGTGCCACCGGGTCGACCGGACCGTCGAGGCGCACGGCCACCGGCACGTTGTACGTCGTGGACGGTCCCCGCACGCTGTCCAGCAGCCACAGCCGGTGCTGGGCGAAGGAGAGCACGGGGCGCTCGCCCCGCTCGGACGCCGCCGGCGCGGGCCTGGCGGGGCCGAACGTCCGCTCGGCCAGCCGGGCCGCGAGGGCCTCGACGGTCCGCAGCTCGAACACGTCCCGGATCCCGCAGTCCACGCCGAACGCTTCCCGGATCCGACCGGCCACCCGCGCCGCCAGCAGCGAATGCCCGCCGAGCGCGAAGAAGTCGTCCGAGACGCCCACCGCGGAGCGCCCCAGCACATCGGCCAGGATCCCGACGAGTATCTCCTCGCGGGCGTCGCGCGGCGCCCGGGACACCTCACCCTCGGCTTCGACGGGTGTGGGGAGTGCGTTGCGGTCGAGTTTTCCGTTGGGGGTGAGGGGGAGGTGGGTGAGGGGGATGTAGTGGGTGGGGTGCATGTAGTCGGGGAGTCGGGTGGTGAGGTGGGTTTTGATGGCGGCGGTGTCGAGGGTGGTGGTGTGGGGGGTTGTGGTGTGGGGGGTGGGGATGAGGTAGGCGGTGAGTTGGGGGTGTCCGGGGGTGTCTTCGCGGAGGATGACGGTGGCGTGGGTGATGTGGGGGTGGGTGGTGAGGGCGGTTTCGATGTCGCCGAGTTCGATGCGTAGGCCGCGGAGTTTGATTTGGTTGTCGGTGCGGCCGAGGTAGTCGAGGGTGCCGTTGGGGAGCCAGCGGACGATGTCGCCGGTGCGGTACATGCGGGTGCCGGGTGTGCTGTGGGGGTTGGCGATGAAGCGTTCGGCGGTGAGTGAGGGTTGGTTGGTGTATCCGCGGGCGAGTTGGGTGCCGGCGAGGTGGAGTTCGCCGGGTACGCCGGGGGGTACGGGTCGCAGGTGGTGGTCCAGGACGTACACCTGCGTGTTCCACACCGGAGCACCGATGGACGCCGAAGCCGAACCTGAAGCCCATGCCGCCGCCGAACCCGATGCCGACCCCGAACCCGAACCCGAACCCGAACCCGCGCCCGGACCCGCCACCACGGCGGGGCAG
Source organism: Streptomyces sp. NBC_00513 (assembly GCF_041431415.1). Classification (GTDB taxonomy): domain Bacteria; phylum Actinomycetota; class Actinomycetes; order Streptomycetales; family Streptomycetaceae; genus Streptomyces. The sequence continues at coordinate 875,980 of NZ_CP107845.1, read as the reverse complement.
TCCGCCGCCGTGACGTCCACGGCAGCCTCGGTCGGCCCGTACAGGTTGGCCAGTACCGCACCGGTCGAACCGGCCGAGGTGTGGAAGCGGGTGGTGAGGTCGGTGGGGAGGGCCTCGCCGCTGCAGACGACGAGTCGCAGGGTGGGGCAGGTGGTGATCTCGGTGTCGGCGAGGAACGCGGCGAGCATCGAGGGGACGAAGTGCAGGACGGTGACGCGCTGTTCGCGGATGAGGGCGGCGAGGTAGTCGGGGTCCTTGTGGCCTTCGGGTCGGGCGATGACGAGGGGGGTGGCTTCGGCGAGGGGCCAGAAGAACTCCCAGACGGATACGTCGAATCCGGCGGGTGTCTTCTGCAACACGCGGTCGTCCGAGGCGAGTCGGTAGGCGCCCTGCATCCATTGCAGGCGGTTGACGATGGCCTCGTGTTCGACCATGACGCCCTTGGGGCGGCCGGTGGATCCGGAGGTGAAGATGACGTATGCGGGGTGGCGCGGCAACAGCACCGCCGAGCGGTCCGCATCGGTCACGGAGTCACCGCGCAGCGAAGCCAGGTCCGCCGTCACCTCGGGCGCCCCGATCACGACCACCTCGGCGTCGGCGGGTACCGGGACCGCGTCGAGTGAAGGCAGGTCGGTCACCAGGCACACCGGGGCGGCGGTTTGGATCATGTGGGTGAGGCGGTCGGTGGGCAGGGTGGTGTCGAGGGGGAGGTAGGCGCCGCCGGCGCGGACGACGGCGTGCAGGGCGATGACGAGGTCGAAGGACCGGGGGAGTGCGACGCCGACGACCTTCTCGGGGCCGACGCCGTGGGTGATGAGGAGTCGGGCGAGGCGGTTGACGCGGTCCTCGAACTCGGCGCGGGTGAGTTCGACGCCCTCGAAGACGAGGGCCGTGCCCTCCGGGTCGCGTCGTGCGCCGGCGGCGACCAGGTCGTCGAGGGTGAGGGTGGGGACGGGCCGGGCGGTGTCGTTCCAGCGGGTGAGTACCCGTTCCCGTTCGGCCGGGTCCATCAGCTCGATCGCCGAGACGGGCGCCGTCGGGTCCGCGACCACGGCCGTCAGGAGCCGCACGAGCCGATCGGCCAGGGTCCGGACCGTCACCTCGTCGAAGAGATCGACGGCATAGCGCACCCCGCAGGTCATGCCGGCGCCCAGCGCGTCACGGTCGGGCGTCCGCCGGAAGAGGATCTCCAGGTCGAACTTGGCGGCCCCGGCGGCCACCGGAACCTCCTCGGCGGCCAGCCCGGCGAGCGGACGCGCCACCTCGGCGCCGCCCTCGTAGGCCACCATCGTCTGGAAGAGGGGGTGCCGGGCCAGCGACCGCTGCGGGTTGACGGCCTCCACGACCGCGTCGAAGGGCAGGTCGGCGTGGTCGAGCGCGGCCGTGCCGGCCGCCGCGGTGCGCCGCAGCACCTCCGCGAAGTCGGGCTCCCCCGACAGGTCGGCGCGCATCACCACGGTGTTGACGAAGAAGCCGACCAGCGGATCGAGGGCCTCCTCGCCGCGCCCGGCGACCGGGCTGCCCAGCGGGATGTCCTCTCCCGCGCCGAGCCGGTGCAGCAGCGCCGCCACCGCGGCCGTGACGACGGTGAACACCGTCGTGCCGGCCGATCCGGCCAGCCCGTCCAGGCCCGTCACCAGCTCGGTGGGCAGGACGGTTTCGAGGGTGGCGCCCCGGTGTGAGGGCACGGCCGGCCGCGGCCGGTCCACCGGAAGGGACAACTCCTGCGGCAGCCCCGCCAGCGCGGTGCGCCAGAAGTCCGCCTGGCGGTGCGCCGGCGAGCCCTCCGCCGCCGGGTCGCCGAGCAGCTCCCGCTGCCACAGCGCGTAGTCCGCGTACTGCACCGGCAGCGGAGCGAACTCCGGTGCCCGGCCGTCGAGGCGGGCCGTGTACGCGCGATCCAGGTCGGCCAGCAGGGGACCGGCCGACCACTCGTCGCCCGCTATGTGGTGCACCAGCAGGAGGAGCGTCCAGTCCTCCGGGCCCGCCTCCAACAGCGTGACCCGCAGCGGGAGTTCGGACCCCGGATCGAAGGCGTGGGCCGCCGCCTCCTCGGTCCGCGCGGCCAGTTCACCGGCCGGCACCCGGGCCGTCGAGAACGGCACCACGGCCTCGGCGGGGGCCAGGATCCGCTGGTACGGGCCCTCGGCGTCCTCGGCGAACAGGGTGCGCAGGGCCTCGTGGCGGCCCACCACGTCGGCGACCGCCGCCCGCAGCGCCGCCGGGTCGAGAGCCCCGCGCAGGCGCAGCACGAGCGGAATGTTGTAGGTGGCGTTCGGGCCGTCCATCCGGTGCAGGAACCACAACCGGGCCTGGGCGTACGACAAAGGCAACCGGTCCGGGCGCGCGCCCGCGACCAGCGCGGGGCGCGCGGCCCCTCCCCGGCCGTCCAGCCGCGCGGCGAGCGCGGCGACCGTACGGGCCTCGAACACGTCCCGGATCGAGCACTCGGTGCCCGTCGCCCGGATCCGGGCGACCACCCGGGTGGCCAGCAGGGAGTGCCCGCCGAGCCGGAAGAAGTCGGCGTCGGCGCCGACGGCGGACAGCCCCAGCGCCTCCGCGAACACCTCGGCGACCCGCACCTCGGCGGCGCCCCGCGGTGCCCGGCCGGTCGGCTCGTCCGTCGACACGGGCGCCGGCAGGGCGGCCCGGTCGAGCTTTCCGCTGATCGTGGTCGGCAGTTCCGCCAGGGTCATCACGACGGCCGGGACCATGTGGTCCGGCAGCACGCGCGCCAGTTCCTCGCGCAGCGCCGCCGGATCGGCCGGGCCCGTGACGTAGCCGACGAGCCGGGGGATGCCGGGGATGTCCTCGCGGACCACGACGGCCGCCGCGCTCACGCCGTCGAGCACGGCGAGCGCGCTCTCCACCTCGCCGAGCTCGACGCGGAACCCGCGGATCTTCACCTGGTCGTCGGCCCGGCCCAGGAACTCGATCAGGCCGTCGGCCCGCCACCGGGCCAGGTCGCCGGTCCGGTACATCCGGCTGCCCGGCCCGCCGAACGGGTCGCAGACGAAGCGCTCCGACGTCAGTGCCGGACGCCCCAGGTACCCGCGGGCGTTCTGCTCGCCCGCCAGGTACAGCTCACCGGGCACGCCGACGGGCACCGGCCGCAGCCGGGCGTCGAGCACGTGGGCCCGGGCGTTGTCCAACGGCCGCCCCACGACCGGGGTGGCGCAGTCGCCGACCCGGGCGACCAGCGCGTCCACCGTGAACTCGGTGGGCCCGTAGTAGTTGACGACCTCCACGTCGGCGACCTCGCGCAGCTCCGACCAGAGCCCCGCCGGCACGGCCTCGCCGCCCAGCAGGAACAGCGGCGGGCGCCACGATCCGGTGAGCAGCCCGGCGTCCACGAGCCGGCGGCCGTACGACGGCGTCACGTCGAGGGCGTCGACGCGCTCCTGACGCACGTACGCCACGACCGCGTCGGCGTCCCGCCGACCGTACTCGTCGAGAACGTGCAGCTCGTGGCCGGCGACCAGCCACAGCAGCTGCTCCCACGAGGAGTCGAAGGAGAAGGAGGCCGTGTGCAGGGCGCGCACCCGGCGTCCGAGACGGGCCGCGACCGGCAGGTACAGGTCCCGCTCGTGGTCGCGGAACAGCCGGGTCAGGCCGGCGTGCCGGAGCACGACGCCCTTCGGGCGACCCGTGGAACCCGAGGTGTAGATGACGTACGCCGCGTGCTCGGGGTCCACGTCCGCGTCCGGGCCCGCCACCGCAGAGGCGAAACGTTCCACCGTCGAGGGCGCGTCCAGGACCACGGCGGGAACGCCCGCGACGCGGTCGGCGACCGCGAGGGTGGTCACCACGCACACCGGGGCGGCGTCCTCCACCATGAACGCCAACCGCTCGGCCGGCAGGTCGAGGTCGAGCGGCAGGTACGCGCCGCCGGCCTTCAGTACGGCCAGGACCGCCACCACGGCGTCGGCCGAGCGCGGCACGGCGAGGGCCACCACCGCGTCGGGCCCGACGCCCTCCTCGACCAGCACCGAGGCCAGCCGGTCCGCACGGTCGCGGAGCTCGGCGAACGTCAGCCGCTCCGCACCCGCGACCAGCGCGAGCGCGTCCGGATCCAGGGCGGCCCGCTCCGCGAACACCCGCGTCACGCCCTGCGGCGGCACCGGGCGGTCGGTCGCGTTCCAGCGGTCCATGCGGGCCCGCTCGGTCTCCGCGCGCAGCTCCCACGCCGACACGGGGCGGGTCGGATCGGCGACCGCCTCGGCCAGCACCCGCAGCAGCCGGTCCGTGAACGTCTCCACCGTCGCTCGGTCGAACAGCGCGGTGGAGTAGAAGACCTCCAGCTCCAGGTCCTCGCTGTGCGCCGCGTCCGAGAAGGTGATGTCGAGGTCGAACTTGGTGGCCCCGGGGTCCACCCGGTCCACCCTCGCCGGCAGCCCGAACAGGACCCGTACGTCCTGGGTCACGGTGCTGTGGGACACCATCGTCTGGAACAACGGATGCCGCGCCAGCGAGCGTTCGGGGTTGACGGCCTCCACGACCTGGTCGAAGGGCAGATCGGAGTGGTCCAGCGCCGTCAGGTCCGCGGTCCGTACCCGCTCCAGCACCTCGCCGAAGGCCGGGTCGCCGGACAGGTCGGTGCGCAGCACCAGCGTGTTGACGAAGAAGCCGACCAGTTCGTCCAGGGCGCTGTCGGCCCGACCGGCGACGGGGCTGCCCAACACGATGTCCTCGCCTGCGCCGAGCCGGTGCAGGAGCGCCGCCACCGCCGCGTGCACGACCATGAAGACGCTGGTGCCGCTCTCCCGGGCCAATGTCCTTATGCCCGAGGCGAGTTCGGAGGGCAGGGGGCGGTACACCAGCGCCCCCGCGTGATCGGCGACGGCCGGTCGCGGTCGATCGGCGGGCAGTCCCGCCTCCTCGGGCAGGGCGTCGAGGACCCGCCGCCAGTACCCGGCCTGCTCGCCCGCCACCGAACCCGGCTCGTCCACCGCGCCCAGCAGCCGGCGCTGCCACAGGGCGAAGTCGCCGTACTGGAGCTCCAGTGGGGGGAACCGGGGCGCTTCACCGGCGCACCGGGCGGCGTAGGCCTGCTCCAGGTCGCGCAGGAACGGCCCCATGGACCACTCGTCGCTCGCGATGTGGTGCAGCAACACCACCAGCGCGTCCGCGCCGGACCGGGCGTCGCGCACCAGAGTCACCCGCAGGGGCGCCTGCGCCGACAGGTCGAAGAGGTGGGTGAGCGCGAGGTCCACGGCGGCGTCGAAGCCGCCCTCCGGCACGTCGCGCAGGTGCAGCCGGACGTCCGCCTCGGCCGGGCTCAGCACCCGCTGGTACGGAACGCCCTCGCGCTCGCCGTACACCGTCCGCAGCGCCTCGTGCCGGGTGACGACGTCACCCAGCGCGGCGCGCAGGGCCCCGGCGTCCAACGCGCTGTCGAAGCGCACCGCGAACGGGATGTTGTACGTGGCGCTGGGGCCCTCCACCTGGTGCAGGAACCACAGACGCTGCTGCGCGTACGACAGCGGCAGCGGATCGGGGCGGTCCCCGGCGGTCGGCGTCGGACGGGCCGCGGCGGTGCGGTCGGCGAGCCGCGCCGCCAAAGCCGCGACCGTACGGGCCTCGAAGACGTCGCGGATCCCGCACTCGCGGTCCAGCGCGGTCCGCACCCGGGCGATCACCCGGGCGGCCAACAGCGAATGCCCGCCCAGGGAGAAGAAGTCGTCGTCCGGACCCACGGCCGGCAGGGCCAGCACCTCCGCGAAGATTCCCGCGAGGATCTCCTCACGGGCACCGCGCGGCGCACGACCGGAACCGGTCAGGCCGGACAGGTCGGGGGCCGGGAGCGAACGCCGGTCGACCTTCCCGTTCGAGGTCAGCGGGAACGCGTCCAGCACCACCACCGCCGACGGGACCATGTACTCGGGCAGCCGCCGGGCCGCCGCCCGGCGCAACGCGCCCGCCTCGGGGGCCGGGCCGTCGCCGGCCGGGGTGACGTACCCGACCAGTGCCGGGAAGCCGGGCAGGTCCTCGCGGACCAGGACCACGGCGCGCCCCACGCCCTCGGCCGCCGTCAGCGCCGCCTCGATCTCGCCGAGTTCGATCCGGAAGCCGCGCAGCTTGATCTGGTCGTCGGCCCGGCCGACGAACTCGATCCGCCCGTCCGCGGTCCGCCGGGCCAGGTCGCCCGTGCGGTACATGCGCTCGCCCGGCCCGCCGAACGGGTCCGCGGTGAACCGCTCCGACGTCAACGCGGGCCGCCCGAGGTAGCCCCGGGCGAGCTGGGAGCCGCTCAGGTACAGCTCGCCCTGACGGCCCGGGGCGACCGGGCGCAGGGCGCCGTCCAGGACGTACGCCCGCGTGTTCCAGAACGGCACGCCGATGTCCGGGACACCGGTGTGGTCGGGCGCCAGGTCCGCGGAGGTGGCCCAGACGGTGGCCTCGGTCGGCCCGTAGACGTTGGTGACGGACAGCGCGGTACGGGCCAGCCGCTCGGCCAGCACGGCCGGCAGGGCCTCTCCGCCGACGAGGACCCGGGTGCCGTCCAGGGTGGTCGGCCGACCGTCCTCCAGCAGCGCGTGCCACAGGGAGGGGGTGGCCTGCATGACGGCCGGGCGGTGCTCGTCGACGAGGGCGGCCAGGGCCGCCGGGTCGCGCACGGTGTCCCGGTCGGCGAGGACCACCGTCGCCCCGCAGATCAGCGGGGTGTGGATCTCCAACGCGGCGATGTCGAAGGAGATGGTGGTGACGGCCACCAGCCGGTCGTTCGGGGTCAGTTCGAGGATCTCGGCCTGCATGTGCAGGAAGTTGGCCAGGGCGCCGTGCGAGATCACCACGCCCTTGGGGCGGCCGGTGGAGCCCGAGGTGTGGATGACGTACGCCGGGTGCTCCGGGTCCGGGGCGCGCAGGTCGGCCGCCGGGTCCTCGGGTCTGACGTCGGCGAGCGCGGCGAGCGTGTCCGGGGCGTCCAGGACCACGGTCTCCACCCCCGCGACCTGCGGGGCGAGGGCGGCACTGTCCAGGGTGGTCAGCACGCACACGGGGCGGGCGTCCTCGACCATGAACGTGAGCCGGTCGGCGGGGTAGTCCAGGTCCAGCGGCAGGTAGGCGCCGCCGGCCCGCCAGACGGCGAGCAGGGCGACGATCAGGTCGGCGGTGCGGGGCAGGGCGAGCCCCACGAAGCTCTCGGGGCCGACGCCACGGTCGGCCAGCACCCGGGCGAGCCGGCGCGCACGCTCGTCGAGCGTGGCGTAGTCGAGGGTGACCGGACCGCAGATCACGGCGGGCAGCAGCAGATGCCGGCGGGCCTGCTCGGCGAAGGCCTCGATCGCGGTACCGGGAGGCAACGCCCGCGCGGTGTCGTTGCCGGCGCGCAGGACGCTCTCCAGCGCCTGCGGGGAGAGCAGGTCGGGACGACCGACGGGAACGAGCGGGCCGGCCGCCGCGGCCGCGCGCAGGAAGCGGGCGAACTCCCGGCAGCGCTCGGCCAGCGAAGCCGCCTCGTACGCCTGGGGGTTGCCGTCGAACTCGAAGCGGATCCGGCCCTCGGCGGCGTCGTGGTACACGCCGAGGGTCAGGTCGTCGACGGGACCGGCGGCGACGTTGTGCACGGTGGCGGGGGCGCCCGCGAAGTCCAGGGAGTTGTCGAACGCCTTCACGTTGACCATGGGACCCAGCAGCCCCCGGGCGCGGCCGGACAGACCCAACTCGCGGCGGATGTCCTCCGCGCGGTAGCGCTGGTGGCGGCGCAGGTCGCGGATCCCGGCGGCGACCTCGGCGACCAGGTCGCCCAGCGCGACGCCGGGCCGCACGGCGATCCGCAGCGGCAGCACGTTGACGACCATGGCCGGGACCTTGAGCGCGGCCGAGCCCAGGCGCGCCATGGCGGGCATCGACAGCAGCACGTCGTGGGTGCCGGTCGCCCGGTGCAGGAACGCCGCGAACGCGGCGGTCACCACGTCGGCCCAACTGGCGCGGGCGGAACGTGCGATGTCCAGGAGACCGGCGGTCTCCTCGGCGGACAGGGTGGCGCCGTCGCGCAGGAAGGCGTGCGCGGCGGGCAGTACGGTGCCGCTCAGCGGCTCGGGTTCGGGGCAGTCGGCCAGCCGTTCCAGCCAGTACGCGCGGTCGGCCTCGAAGCGGGGCGACTCGCGGTACTCCCGCTCCTCGTCGGTGACGACCTTCAGGGCTCCGAACGGGTTCGCGGGCGGCTCCTCGCCGCGGACGAGCGCGGTGTACACCTCGGCGGTGCGCCGCGAGATCAGCGAGAAGCCGAAGGCGTCGAGCGCGATGTGGTGGGCGCGCTGGTACCAGAGCGTGCGGCCCGGACCGATCCGGTGGAGCGTGAACGCGTACAGGGGGTCCGTCACGGGATCCACCGGCGTGGCCATGTCCCGGCGCATCAGGGCGAGCGCCGTGCCGAGCGGGTCGTCCTGGCCCGTGTGGTCGAGCATCGCGACGATCGGCCCGGCGGCCGGTCCGGGCCAGGTCAGCTGGTACGGATCGCCGGCCTCGTCCTCGCCGAACCGGGCCGTGAGCGCCTCGCTCTCGGCGACGGTGCGCCGCAGGGCGGTCACGAACAGGCCCGGGTCCAGGTCGCCTTCGATCTCGACGTACTGGCCCACGTTGTAGACCGGGGACTCGGGATCGAGCCGCTGTCCGTACCAGACCCCGGTCTGGGCCCCGGTGAGGGGGAGGCGCTGGGAAGGGCGGTCACTCATGGGGATCGTGCTCCAGGGTTCGGCGGCGGCGGGGCGAGGAGGCGGTCGGGCGACGGATGGTGCCCGCAGGTGGCGGAAGGTCAGCGTCCGGACGGGGCGGGGGAGGCCGCCAGGAGGCTGACGAGGCCGGCGGCGGCGCGGCGCAGGCGGGCGCGCGGGCGGGCCGCGGGGGTGGGGGCGCGGGGCATGGCGGTTGCCTTTCCGGGCCGCCGGCGGTGGCGGCCGAGACGAGACGGGTGGTGCGCGGCCGGCTCGGGCGGGCCGGTCGGTCGACGGCGGGGAGCCGGGAGGTCGTCGGCGGCGCGGTGGTGGAGGGCGTCGCGGTCAGGCGTCGGAGGGGCGCGCCGCCTCGGTGACGGGCCGCGGCGCGGCGTCCTTGGTGAGGGCGTCCGGGACGGTGAGGGCGTCCGGGGCCTCGGGGGTGTCGTCGTCCTCGCGGGGCAGGGTGGCCCGGCGCAGGCCCGGTACGGCGATGGCCACGCCGACGGCGGCGACGGCGCAGACGGCGCCGTTGAGGATCGCCGCGCCGGCCGGGCTGAACCAGCGGGCGATGGAGGCGACCTCGGCGTCACCGAGGACGCCGCCGGTGGTGCCCTGGGCGGTGATGACGCTGACGATCCGGCCGCGCAGACGGTCCGGGGTGCTGTGCTGGACCAGCGCGTATTCGAGGATCTCGTAGACCGTGCCGGCCGCGCCGCCCACGGCGAGCATCAGGAAGGCGACGGCCACGTGGCCGCTGAGGCCGAAGCCGACGGTGGCGAGCCCTCCGGTGAAGGCCGCGGCGAGCAACAGGCCGCCGGGGCGTGCGGCGCGGCCGATCCAACCGCTCGTCGCCGACGCGAGGACGGCCCCGACCGCGGGGGCCGTGTAGAGCAGGCCGAGCATGATCTCGTCGCCGTGGAACTGGCGGTCGACCATCTCGGGGAAGAGCACGACGGGGACGTTGAACACGGCCACCACGCCCCCGAGCAGCACCAGCCCACCGACGACCCGGTTGCGCAGGGCGTACCGGAAGGCGACCATCGGGGAGCCGGAGTCCTGCTCGGCGCCCTCCTCGTCCTCCTCGTCGGTGACCGGCGGCAGCGGACGGATGCGCGAGATCAGGAACGTGGTCACCGCGGTGGTGACGGCGGCGAAGGCGAAGACGGGCCCCGCGCCCCAGGCGGCCAACAGGACGCCGCCGAGCAGCGGCGCGCTGATGGAGCCGATCTCGCCGGTGAGGGAGATCAGGGCGCCGGCCGCCGGGAGTTGGTCGGGGCGGACCAGTGTGGGGGCCACCGCCATCAGGGCGGTCACGCTGACGCCCGTCGCGAGGCCGTCCCACGCGACGCAGACGTAGATCGCCCACAGGGACGGGTCGGGGAGCATCGCGTTCACCGCGAGCCCCGCGAAGGCGAGGGCGGCCGCCCCGCGCGCCCAGACGATCAGCCGCTTTCGGTCGGTGCGGTCGGCCATGACGCCGCCCCAGAGCGAGCCCACCAGCACGGTGACGCTCATGATCATGCTGGCCACGGCGACGTCGAAGGTCGAGCGGGTCAACCCGTACACCTGGGCGGCCAGGGCGACGGTCGCCATGCCCAGGCCGAAGAGCGAGACCACCCGGGCGATGAAGATGGCCCGGAAGTCGCGGCTGGTGCGCAGCGGTTCGATGTCGATGACGAGGTCGCGCAGGGACACAGGGGGCTCCGTTGACGGCGGGGGCGGCGGGTGGGGCGGATCAGGCGGCGGTGGACAGGAGAGCGGCCCATTCGCGCAGGGTGGGGCGCTCGGCGAGGTCCACGAAGCTGATCCGGGCGCCCTCGGCGCGCCATCTCTCGACCAGGGTCATCAGGCGTATGGAGTCCAGGCCCTGGTCGATCAGGTCCTCGTCGGGCGAGATGTCGGCCGGCTCGACGTAGAGGACCTCGGCGACGTCCTGGATCAGGCGATCGAGGCCGAGGGGCTCGGTGGTGAAGGAATCGGACATGTCACGGCTCTCTGTTCTGTGAGGAGGAGCCCGCCTGCCGATGAGGCAAGGCTTACCTAACTAAGGATGAGGCGGATGCGTCAAGTCGGAGGTGGAACCCTTTCGACCTGCGGACGGTCAACTCGCCCGGACCGAAGGGCGGGTGAGGCTGGAGTGGCGAATTGCAGGTCAACTTAGGCAAGGCTAACCTAAACCTGTGTCGATCATTGTCGCAGCCTCCGTCGAGGCAGACCTCCCCGCGCATCCGGACCTCCCCGCCGCCCCGGAGAGCCTCCCGACTCCGGAGCACCTCCCGACGCCGGAACCCCCCTTCCCCCACGTCCGGTCGGCCCGCCTGCGCGACGCGCCCGACCTGTACGCGCTCTCCCGCGCCTTCGTCCCCTCCGGCGCGCTGAGGGCCCGCTCGATCGGCCACTACCTCGCCCACGCGGGGGAGTTCCTGGTCGCCGAGGGCGCCGGCGGGGACCGCGTACGCGGCTGCCTCGCCCTGCGGGACGAGGCGCCCGCGACAGCGGTGCTCTACAACTTCTGCGTGGCACCGGGCTGCCAGGGGCAGGGCGTGGGATCGGAACTGCTCCGAGCCGCCGTCGAGCGGGCCCGGCGGAGCGAGGTACGGACGCTCTTCACCGCCACCACCGGCTCCGCCCGGCTCTTCCTGCGCCACGGCTTCGTCCCGGTCGAGCCCGGCGAGGCCCCGGCCGACTGGGCCGCCGCACTCGATCCCGCGCGGGGCTCGCGAGTACTGCGCCTGACGGTGTGAGACGGGCTCGCGGAAGCCGGGCCGGAGCGTTCGCTCCGGCCCGGCTTCCGTGTGTGCGCCCCGGGCGGGGCGGTGCGTCAGCCGCGGGCCACGAGGCTCGCGGGACGCATGTCCGTCCAGTGCTCGTCGGTGTAGGCGGCGCACCCCTGTCGGGTGTCCTCGCCGTGGGCGACCGTCCAGCCGGCGGGGACCTCGGCGAAGGCGGGCCACAGCGAGTGCTGGTTCTCGGCGTTCACCAGCACGAAGTAGCGGGCGTCGTCGTCCTCGAACGGGTTGGTGGTGGCCATGGGGACTCTCCTTGGATGTGTGGGTGGTGCGGTGGTGGGTGGAAACGGTGGACGGGTCGCTACGGGGACGCGGCGCCGACGGGCCCTCAGGGCCTTGTGGCGCCGTACCCCGGAAGAAGGGCGAGGGCGCGAGCGGTACCGGTGGCCTCCTCGGCGAGGGCGAGCGCCTCGTCGGCGGTGAACAACCGGTCCGACCAGCGCCAGGCCACGGAGACGGCCCTTCGGCCGTCGACCGGCGGGCCCGTGTGGACGGTCAGCTCCAGAGGTCCCGTCAGCGGCGGTGCCGTGCCGGGGACCTCCAGCAGGTGCCACTCGCCGGCCGGGGCCGGACCCCACGCGGAGGTCTCGTCCGCCGCCCGGAGCACGGTCCGGCGGTGGTAGCGGACGCCGCCCCGCGGCAGGTCCGCGAGCCGGGCCGCGGTCTGCGGATTGAGGTGGCGCAACTGTTCCAGCCCCTGGCCCCGGTCCGGGACCGAGGCCAGGGCGTGCACCACCCGACGATGGGTCCGCGCGGGCTCGGCCGTCCCCTCCGGGCCGAGCGGCAGGCGCAGCAGGAACGCGGAGGTGAGGCGGCCCGCCGTGCGCGGCGCCGCGTCGGACCGGGGGAGTTCCAGGTCGACCAGCAGGCCGGTGCCGTCGTGCAGGCGCGGCCGGCTCGACGCGATCCGGGCCAACGCGGCGAGCAACAGGGCGTCGACGGGGTCGACGCCGTCCGGAGCCGGCCCCCGGCGCGGGACGCGCAGCTCCAGCCGCGTCACCACCCGGTGGCCCCCCTCGGTGGCCGCCCAGGCCCGCCCGGCGGTACCGGAGGCGAGCGCCGACCAGTGGGCCAGCTCCACGACCCGGGCGGTCGACTGGGCCTCGGCGGCCAGCGTGGACGCCCAACCGGTGAGCCCGCCGGCCGGCGGCAACGCGTCGTCCGCGGAACGCTCGCCGAAGGCGTACTCCTCGTACAGCGGGGCGATCTCGTCGGCCAGCGACTGCCAGGTGACGTCGTCCACGGACAGGTGGTGTCCGACGAGCAGCAGTCGTCCCGGCTCTCGGGGGCCCGCGTCGAACCAGACCGCCCGCAACACGGCGGCGGTGCGCGGGTCGAGGGCGGCGGCGGCCGTCCGGGCCGCCTCGGAGACCAGCCGTTCCCGTTCGGGCTCGGAGCGGCCCGCGACGCCGATCCGGCGCAGCGTGGCCGGGTCGGTCACGGCGGGCGCCGAGGCGGCGGGCCGGATCTCCTGGCTCCAGATGCCGTCCGTGCGGTGCAGGGCCAGCCGCAGCGCCGGATGACGGCGCGCGAGGGCCGCCAGGGCCTGGCGCAGCGGGGCCGCCCGGAGCCCGGCCGGGACCCGCAGCAGGACGGACTCGTGCAGATGCTCCACGGCGCCCTGTGCGCCGCGCAGCCGGTGGGCGGACGGCAGCAGGGCCACCGCACCGCTCTCGTCGTCGGGTTCGGGTCCGCCGCGCCGGGCGCGCGGGGGAGCCGGGTCGGACCCGGGCGAGACCGTGCGCGAGCCCGGCGCGGAGGCCGCGAGTTCCGCGACGAGGGGAAGCGCGGCACGGCCGGGTTCCCGGGCGAGGGCCACCAGGGCGGCGGCGCACACCTCGGCCTGCCGGCGCAGCGAGGTCTCGTCGTACAGGGCGGGGTTGGCGTCGAAGTCCAGGCGCAGCCGCCCGTCCGGGTAGCCGGACGCGGAGACCGACAGGTCGTCCACCGGCCCCGACGCCAGGCTGACCACGTGACCGCGGGTGCCCGCGAAGTCGAGCTCCGTCTCGAAGGGCCGCAGGTTGACCAACGGCCCCGGCACCCGGTTTCCCGGCAGCTCGGGCCACAGGGCCCGGGCCAGCACCTCGCCCCGGACGCGCTGGTGGCGCCGGAGGAAGGCGAGTTCGTCGGCGGCCCGGCCCAGCAGGACGCGGAACGTGTCGGACGGCGACACGGGGACGCGCACGGGGAGGATGTTGACCGCCATGCCCGGTACCCGCAGGGTGCCCGGGGCGGTGCGTGCCGTGGTGAACAGCGCCAGGGTCGCCTCCGCCGCGCCGGTCCGGGCGGCGAGGTCGACGGCGGTGGCCGCGACGACGGCCTCGCCCCAGGTGACCCCGGCCGAGCGGGCGGCGTCGGCCACGGCGGCGCTGTCGGCCCGGTCGACGACCACGGTGTGGCGCAGCGCGGTGTCACCCGCCGGGGCGGGGCGACCGGCCGGCCAGGCCGGGGCCGGGGGTTCGGCGTAGCGCCTCGTCCACGCGGCCAACTCGGTGTCGTACGCCGCGGAGGCGGTGTAGACCCGGTCGGCGTCGGCGAGCACGGAGACGGGCGCGAACGGGGACGGGGTGGGCGTCGTGCCCCGGACCAGGGACGTGTAGTGCTCGGCGATCCGCCGGCTGAGCAGGGCCACGCCGTACCCGTCGACGACGAGCTGGTGGAAGTACTGGACGAGCAGGTGGTGCCGGGGACCGGTGGTCACGAGGACGGCGCCCGCGAGATCGGGCACCAGGTCCGGCAGCGGAGGGTCGATCAGCAGCTCCAGCCTTGGCGGGCAGGCGAGTTGACCGCGCACCAGTTCCACGGCCGCGGCCACCGGGTCGGCGGCGCCGGACGTGTCCAGACGGGCCAGACTCCGGGCCGGCGGGCGGACCGGTACGGGCGCCTGGCGGAACCGGCCGCCGTCGCTGGTGACGCTGAAGCGGAGCCAGGGCGCCTCGTCGAGGGTGCGCCCGACGGCGTCGTCCAGGGCCTCGGTGTCCAGCGGTCCGACGAGCTCGATGTACTGCCCGACGTTGTACCCGGCGTAGGACGGCGCCGCGGTCTGCGCCGCGAGCACATGGGCCTGGGCGGCCGTGAGGTCCACGGCGGGCGGGGCGGTGGGGGCCGTGGGGGCGGTGATGGTGGGCACGGGCCGTCAGCCCCGGTTCGCGGGGGCGGTGGGCACCGGGGCGCCGGCCCGCAGGTCCCGTTCGGCGGCGTTCAACAACAGGGAGTCGCAGATCTCGCCCGAGCGCACGGCCAGGGTGGACAGCAGGGAGGAGGTGATGCCGTGGCTGTGTTCGGTGGAGGCGCCCTGGAGGTAGATGCCGGCGCGCAGCCGGGGCGTGGTCTCCACCCGGTGGTCGCGGCCGATGCGCAGGCGCCCCTGACCGTCGGTCAGGCACTCGTCGGCCAGGTCGCCGAGCAGGTCGAGCGGATTTCCGGCGCGGTAGCCGGTCGCCAGGACCAGCGCGTCGCAGTCCAGGGCGAGGGTCTCGCCGCCGGTGAGGGAGCGCACGGTGACCCGGACGCCGTCCGAGGTCGGGGTCGCCGCGGCGAACTCGCTCGCGCCCATGATCCGCAGCCGTTCCGTACCGGCCACCTTCTCCTGGTACACCGTCCGGTACAGCTGCTCGATCAGATCCCCGTCCACCACCGAGTAGTTGGTGTTCGCGTGGTAGCCGAGCAGCTGCTGCTTCACGTCCTGCGGGGCGCGGTAGAACTCGTCGACCGCGGCCGGGTCGAAGATGCGGTTCGCGAACGGGCTGTCGTCGGCGGGGCTGTAGCCGTAGCGCCTGAAGACCGCGCACACCTCGGCGTCGGGGAAGGTCCGGTGCAGGTAGTCGGCCGTCTCCGCGGCCGACTGGCCGGCTCCGACGACCACGAACCGGCGGTGCGTCCGCTCGGTCAACAGCGGTGCGCGGTGCAGCAGGTCGCGGTTGTGCCAGATCCGTTCGCCGGTCTCCACGCCCTCCGGCAGCCGCGGGACCAGGCCCGTGCCGATCGCGATGTTGCGCGCGCGCAGGCCCGTGGAGGCGACCGCCTCGGGGGCGCCGGCCGGGCGGGTGAGGACGTCGAGCTCGTCCACCACGCCCGCCGTGTCCGAGCCCGGTGCGGGGACGACGCCGGTGACGGTGGTCGCGTAGCGGACCTGCTCCCGGAATCGGGCCGCGCACCAGCGGAAGTAGTCGTGGAATTCGATCCGGGTCGGGAAGAAGGTCTTGTGGTTGACGAAGTCGACCAGCCGCCCGCGGTCCTGGAGGTAGTGCACGAAGCTGAACGCGCTTCCGGGGTTGCGCAGCGTCACGAGGTCCTTGAGGAAGGACACCTGCATGGTGGCGCCTTCGAGGAGCATGCCCCGGTGCCAGTCGAAGTCGTCCTGCCGCTCGACGAACGACGCCCGGATCGCGTCGCCCGGTGCGCGCTGGTCGTTGTGCTCCTTGACGGCTATCGCCAGGGCCAGGTTGGCGGGGCCGAAGCCGATGCCCACCAGGTCCCGGGTGTCCGGGAGTCGCTCCCCTGGAGTGGTGTTCGCGTGTGGTGCGGACATTCCCATCCTTCCTCTGTCTCACCCAGATACTTAGGTAAGGCTGGCCTAACATCACCGATTGTGGGGGTCGTGTCAAGTTGGCGGAAAGTACCCGGATGTCGAATCGCCGGATCGCCAACTGCCCTGGTGCGCAATCGATGTGCGGACACGACGCCGACCCCGGCGGCCGAAGCCCGCCGGGGTCGCGTCGTCGAGAAGGGGCGAAAATCAGCCGGCGGGGGAGGAGTCCAGGGGGTCCGCGCCGGCCGGAGGGACGCTCGCCGTGCGGGCGTCCGCCGGGTCGTCGGGCACCACGGCGGTCCCCGTGTGCTCGTCCGCGAACACCTCCAGGAGCAGTGCGTGGGGGACGCGGCCGTCCAGGACGTGCGCCATCCGCACCCCGGAGCGCACCGCGCGCAGACAGCCCTCCATCTTGGGCACCATGCCACCGGCCAGACTCGGCAGCAGCCGCTCCAGTTCCCCGACGGTGAGGCGGTCGACGACCTCGTCGCTGTGGGGCCAGTCCGCATACAATCCGGCCACGTCCGTCAGCATGATCAACTTCTCCGCGTCCAGCGCCTCGGCGAGGGCCGCCGCCGCCAGATCGGCGTTGATGTTGTAGATCGCGTCGTCCCGCTCGCCCCGGGCGATCGGGGACACCACGGGGATCCGCCCGCGTTCCAACAGGCCGCGCAGGGTGTCCGGTTCGACGCGGACGATGTCGCCGACCAGGCCGATGTCCACCTCGCGGCCGTCCACCACGGCGGGCCGGCGCACCGCGGTCAGCGTGCGCGCGTCCTCGCCCGTCATGCCGACCGCGAACGGACCGTGCGCGTTGATCAGGTGGACCAGATCGCGCTGCACCTGACCTGCCAGGACCATCCGCACCACCTCCATCACCTCGGGAGTGGTGACCCGCAGCCCGGCCGTGAACTCCACCTTCAGGTCCAACTGCCGCAGGAGCGCGCTGATCTGCGGCCCTCCGCCGTGCACCACGACCGGACGCAGCCCGGCGTAGTGCAGCGACACGATGTCCTCGGCGAAGGCCCGTTTCAGTTCCTCGTCCACCATGGCGTGCCCGCCGAACTTCACCACCACCGTGCGGCCCTGGTATCGCTCCAGCCACGGCAGGGCCTCGATGACCGTCCGCGCCCTGACCGGCGCCCGCCCCGTGACGGTCACGGCGCCACTCCGTCGAACGGCAGCCCCGACGTCTCCGGCAGACCCAGCGCGATGTTCATGCTCTGCACCGCTCCACCGGCCGTCCCCTTGGTGAGGTTGTCGATGGCGCACACCGCGACGAGACGCCCCGCCGTCGGATCCACGGCGATCTGTACCAACGCGGTGTTGGAGCCCGCCACGGCGCCCGTCGTGGGCCACTGCCCCGGCGGCAGCAGGCGTACGAACGGCTCCTCGGCGAAGGCCGACACGTAGGCCGCGCGCACCTCACCCTCCGTCGCGCCGGGCAGTAGACGGGCCGAGCAGGTCGCCAGGATCCCGCGGGCCATGGGGGCCAACGTCGGGGTGAAGGAGACGCCGACCGGCGTGCCCGCCACCAGGGAGAGGTTCTGTACCAGCTCGGGGGTGTGCCGGTGGCCGCCCCCGACACCGTAGGGACTCATCGACCCCATCACCTCGGAACCCAGCAGGTGGGGGTGGACCGCCCGCCCGGCCCCCGAGGTGCCACTGGCCGCGACGACCACGGCCTCCGCCTCCAGCAGCCCGGCGCCGTAGCCGGGCCACAGCGCCAGGGTGACGGCCGTCGGGTAACAGCCCGGCACCGCGATGCGGGTGGCACGGGCGAGGACCTCCCGCGCGCCGGGCAGCTCCGGCAGACCGTACGGCCAACTCCCCGCGTGCGCACCGCCGTAGAACCGCTTCCAGGCGTCCGGGTCCCGGAGCCGGAAGTCGGCCCCGAGGTCGATCACCAGCGTCGTCTCGGGCAGGCGCGCGGCGAGCGCGGCCGACTCCCCGTGCGGCAGGGCCAGGAAGACGACGTCGTGTTCCGCGAGCCGGTCGGGGGAGGTCTCCTCCAGCACCCGGTCGGCGAACCGGTGCAGGTGGGGCTGGACGGTGCCGAGCGCGCGCCCCGCACTGGTGTGCGCCGTCAGCGCGCCCACCTCGATTCCGGGGTGGGCGCCGAGCAGTCGCAGCAGCTCACCACCGGCGTATCCGCTCGCTCCCGCGACGGCTGCCCGCACGTTCATCTCCGTCTGCCTTCGGCCGTGTTCGGTGCAGTGGTCATCAGAGTTCCAGTTCGTCGATCAAGGTGGTGGTGGTGCGTACGACGGCTCCGCGCGCGGCCGACCAGCGCAGCGCGAGGGCGTGTTCCTCGGCGGACACGTCGGCCACCGCGTCGGCGACGACGAACGGCTGGATGTCGTTCATGTACGCGTCGGCGGCGGTCAACAGGACCCCGGAGTGCGCGAAGAGACCGCAGACGATCAGCTGGTCACGCCCCGAGGTCCGCAGGATCCGTTCGAGATGGCTCCGCAGGAACGCGTTGTCGCGGGTGTTCGTGATCACGTGTTCGCCCAGGGAGGGGGCCGGCGAGGCGGCGATGCGCCCGTCCGGAGGCGTCGCGGCGCCGTCCTCGTCCGCGTGGGGGCCGGCCGGTCGGGGGGCGGGGCCCCGCCGGTCGGGGGAGATCGGGGGTTCCGCGCTGAACACGACCGGGAGGCCGAGCCGGTGGGCGGCGGCCCGCAGCCGGGCGACGTTGGCGACCAGGTCGACCAGCGGCGAGACCCCGGGCGGGAAGACCTGGAGCAGATGGTGCTGCATGTCGTGGATCAGTAGTGCGGCCCGCCCCGGATCGACCTTCCACGGTGCGACGGACCGTGGAAGCGTGTCCTCGTCGGGCATGGCGTAGCGCTCGGCTGTCGGAAGTCCCACGGCCGCATTCCCCCTAGGCGAAGGCCGGTACTCGCCCCGTCAATGGGACTTAGCTTAGCCTAACCTAAGTGGCGTTGATCTTGGGGGTGTCGGTTCACCCGGAGCCCCCGGTCGCGCCGCGACCGGGGGACGCCTCCCCGGGAGGGGCTCAGCCGGACAGGGCCGCCGAGACCACGCTCCGGGCCTCCTCCTGGACCGTCGCCAGGTGGTCGGGGCCGAGGAACGACTCGGCGTAGATCTTGTAGACGTCCTCGGTGCCCGAGGGGCGCGCGGCGAACCAGGCGTTCTCCGTGGTCACCTTGATGCCGCCGATCGCCGCCCCGTTGCCCGGCGCCTCCGTCAGCACCCCCGTCACCGGTTCGCCCGCGAGCGTGTCCGCGGTGATCTGGTCCGGGGACAACCGGCCGAGCACCGCCTTCTCCTCGCGGGTCGCGGGGGCGTCGATGCGCGCGTACGCCGGTTCCCCGAACCGCGCGGTGAGTTCCGCGTACCGCTCGCTGGGCGTCTGCCCCGTCACCGCCAGGATCTCGGACGCGAGCAGCGCCAACAGGATCCCGTCCTTGTCGGTGGTCCACGGTGAACCGTCGTGCCG
The DNA here is from genome assembly GCF_041431415.1 of Streptomyces sp. NBC_00513. Taxonomy (GTDB): domain Bacteria; phylum Actinomycetota; class Actinomycetes; order Streptomycetales; family Streptomycetaceae; genus Streptomyces. Next base: position 856,537 of record NZ_CP107845.1, on the reverse strand, counting down.
CAGGAACGAGGCTCCCGCCGATTCCTCCCCACCGAACCCGAGGGCGCCCGAGGCCAGTCCGTCCACGAACCACTTGAAGCCGACGGGCACCTCGACCAGTTGGCGCCCCAGGTCGCCCGCGACCCGGTCGATCATCGCCGACGACACCAGCGTCTTGCCGATGCCCGCGGCGGCCGGCCAGTCCGGGCGGTGCGCGAACAGGTAGGCGATGGCGGTGGCGAGGTAGTGGTTGGGGTTCATCAGCCCGGCGTCGGCGGTCACGATGCCGTGCCGATCGGCGTCCGCGTCGTTGCCCGTGGCGATCTGGTACCGGCCCGCGCTCTCGATCAACGAGGCCATGGCGTAGGGCGAGGAACAGTCCATCCGGATCTTGCCGTCCCAGTCCAGCGTCATGAACCGCCAGGTGGGATCGGTGTACGGGTTCACCACCGTCAGGTCGAGACGGTGCTCCTCGGCGATCCGGCCCCAGTACGCCACGGACGCGCCGCCGAGCGGGTCGGCCCCGATCCGCACGCCCGCCGCGCGCACCGCGTCCAGGTCGAGCACGGACGGCAGGTCCGCCACGTACGCGCCGAGGAAGTCGTGGCGCCCCGTCGTCCGCGCGGCCAGCGCCCGCACGTACGGGATCCGCCGCACCTCCTTCAGCCCACCCGCGATGATCTCGTTGGCGCGCGTCTCGATCCAACCGGTGGCATCCGAACCCGCCGGGCCGCCGTGGGGCGGGTTGTACTTGAAACCGCCGTCCGCCGGCGGATTGTGCGAGGGGGTGACCACCACGCCGTCGGCCAGGCCGGAGGAGCGCCCGCGGTTGTACGTCAGGATCGCGTGGGAGACCGCGGGCGTCGGCGTGTACCCGTCGGCCGAGTCGATCAGCACCGTCACGTCGTTGGCGGCGAACACCTCCAGGGCGGTCACCCGGGCCGGCTCCGACAGCGCGTGCGTGTCGGCGCCCAGGAACAGCGGCCCGTCGGTGCCCTCCCGCGACCGGTACTCGCTGATCGCCTGGCTCGTCGCGGCGATGTGGTCCTCGTTGAAGGACGTGGTCAACGAGGATCCGCGGTGCCCGGACGTGCCGAAAGCGACCCGCTGGACGGGATCCGAAGGGTCGGGGCGCAGGGCGTAGTACGCGGTCACGAGCCGGGCGACATCGATCAGATCGCCCTGCTCCGCCGGTCGGCCCGCTCGCTCGTTCGGCATCCGCCGGTTCCTCCACACTCGTCGGGGTGATCGGCCCGGTTCGGGCCGCGCGGAACACCGGACCCGCCCGGGCCTCGGCCCGCGCCGCCCGCCGCGTCATCGTCCGCCCAGCCTTCCCCGTACACGCGCCCGTCACGCCTTCGGCCGCGGCCCGACCCGGCCGGTGAGACGGCCGGGGGAGCGCGATCGGGGGCGGCCGGGGGGCGACGACCGGGTCCGGTCCGCCGCCGATTCGACCGTACGCCGGACACCCACCTGGCCCACCGGGGTACCGGAAGCCGACCGACGGTCCGGCGGTCCTGCGGACGGGCGGAGGGCAGGCGCGGCGCTCAGTCGCGCGCGGCGCCCAGCGCGGCCACCGCCGCCACCATCCGGTCCCAGAAGAGGTCCGTTCGCAGACCCACGGCCACCCGGGCGTTCGCCGGCAGGCCCAGGCGCCCGTGCAGGTCCACCACGGTCGCCCCGCGCGTGTGCCGGCCGTGCAGCTCGACGGCGACGTGCGCGTCGACGCAGTCGACGATCCGGGGATCGATGACACGGGCCACCGCCACCGGATCGTGCACCGGGGGAGCGGAGAACCCGAACAGCCGCCGGTAGGTTCCGGCGAAGTACCGCAACAACTCGACGCAGATCCAACCGAGTTCCGAGTCCAGTGCCTCGAACCGGGCCAACACCCCGGGGGTGGCGAGCGCCTGATGGGTGACGTTCAACCCGCACATGGTCACCGGGACACCACTGCGGAAGACGATGTCCGCGGCCTCCGGGTCCACATGGATGTTGAACTCGGCCGCCGGGGTCCGGTTCCCCCGCTCCGTCGACCCGCCCATCAGCACGATCTCCTTGATCCGCCCGGCCACTTCGGGGTACCGGGTCAACAGGAGCGCGATGTTCGTCAGCGGAGCCGTCGGCACGAGCGTCACCGGCTCGGGGTGTCCGATCAGGACCCGCCGCAGCAACTCCACCGCGTGTTCGGGGACCGCCGCCACGGTCGGCACGGGGAACCGCGGACCGTCGATCCCCGACACCCCGTGCACGTCCTCGGCCACCTCCAGCGGCTCCACCAGCGGTTGCGCGCACCCCGCCGCGACCGGCACCCCGGTGATGCCCGCGACCGTGCACACCCGGAGCGCGTTGAGCGTGGTCTTCTCCAGGGTCTGATTGCCCGCCACCGTGGTCACGGCCAGCAGGTCGATCCCCGGATCCCCCGCCGCCAGCATGATGGCCAGGGCGTCGTCGTGCCCGGGGTCGCAGTCGATGACGATCGGAACGGCCAACGCCGGCCACCTCTCCTCGGCCCGCCGAGGAGGCGGGTCCCGTCCTGGTCCCAGTGTGACCCCCGTTCCCGTGCGCGGGCCCACTCGAACCGGCCGTCCGCGCGCCCCCGTCACCCGCCGCTCCTCGGCCGGATGGAGCAGGCCGCAAGCGGCGGGCCGGCGGTGACCCGATGCTGGGCCGAGACATCGCCCGGGCCCGCCGTGGCCCGAAACCGAGGAGGTACCAGCGTGCGTCCGCTGCACACCCCGAGCCGATCCGCCGCCCGCCCCCGTCCACGTGGCCTGCGGCGGGCGGCCGTCGCCGCCCTCGCCGCGACCGCCCTCGCCGGCAGCCTCACCCCGGCGGCCGCGGGGACCGGCCCTGGGGAGCCGCCCCGGGACCGGTCCCTACAGCGGCAGCTGCGGGAACTCGTCGAGGCTCCGGGCGGCCCGCCCGGAGCCATCGCCGTGCTCCGACGCGACGGCCGCCAGGAGGTCTACCGGGCCGGCGTGGCCGAGATCGGCCGCCGTGAGGCGCCCGGCCTCGACGACCACATGCGGATCGCCAGCGTCGCGAAGGCCTTCAGCGGAGCGGTCGCCCTGAGCCTGGTCGACGACCACCGGCTCGGCCTCGACGACACGATCGGCCGACGCCTGCCCCGCCTGCCCCGGGACTGGCACGCGGTGACGCTCCGCCAACTGCTGAACCACACCAGCGGTCTCCCCGACTACACCGAGGACCCCGAGTTCCTGGAGATCCTCACCGCCGACCCCCGACACCGCTTCGACTCCCGCCGACTCCTCGACTACGTAGCCGACGAGGACCTCCGCTTCGCACCCGGCTCGCGCTACCAGTACTCCAACTCGGACAACATCGCCGTCGCGCTGATGGCCGAACAGGCCACCGGCCGCCGCTACGAGGAACTGCTGAAGGAGCGGGTGTACCGACCGCTCGGCCTGCGCAGCACCAGCCTCCCGCAGGGCTACCGGCTGCCCGAGCCCTTCATGCACGGCTACGCCGTCGATCCGCCGGCCCCACCGGAGGACGTCAGCGAAGCGCTCGGAGCCTCGGGCGTCTGGGCGTCGGGCGGCATCGTCTCCACCCCGCGCGAACTCTCCGCGTTCATCCGCGGCTACGCGGGGCCCGAACTGCTGTCGCCGCCGACCCGCCGCCAACAGCAACGCTTCGTGCGGGGCGGCGCCTCGGAGCCCGCCGGCCCGGGCGCGAACGCCGCCGGGCTGGGCATCTTCCGCTACACCACGCGCTGCGGGGCCGTCCTCGGCCACACCGGGAACTTCCCCGGCTACACGCAGTTCGCCGCGGCCACCCCGGACGGCAAGCGGTCGGTGACCGTGTCCGTCACGAGCCAGGTGCCGCTCGACCCGCAGCTCCTCGACCGGCTCCGCACCACCGAGGAGAACTTCGTCTGCCGCCTCCTCGGAGATCGCTGACGGCGATCCGCGCATCGGGGGCCGGAAGGATCCGAAAGAGACGACCCGGGCCGGCCCCCGACGACCGACGGGGCGTCACCCGACGCCCCGCCATCCGACGCCCCGTCACCCCATCGGTGCGTCCGCCTCGCGCGTCTCCCCTCCATCGCACAGGGTGATGATCATCGGCTGCCCGGCACGCCCTCCCCGGCGTCGCCCGGCCGCGCCCCCTTCCCTGCCCGGAGGACACGTTGCAGAGCCCGCCCTCCCCGCACCACCCCACCCGCCGCACCGTCGTACGGGCGGGCGCCTGCGCCGCCGCTCTCGCCGTCGGGATCCCCGGCACCGCGGCCGGCGCCGCGCCCCGTGTCGGAGCCCCCGGTACACCCGTCGCACCCCCGGCGTCCCGGGCCGCGGCGCAGGTCCTGCCCCTGCGCACCGACACCACCACCCAGGGCGACATCCTCGCGGGCTTCCGCAAGGACCACGTCCGTCTGCTCCTCGTCCACTTCCACCACGCGGGCAAGGCCCGGCGATGGCTCGGCGCACTGCTGCCCGACCTCTCCACGACCGATCAGGTCACCCGGTTCAACGCCGAGTTCAGCAGGGCGCGCACCCTGCGGGGCGGCGTGGACCCGGCCGGCATGGCCACCCTGTGGACCGGGCTGAGCCTCACCCACCCCGGGCTGAGCCTGCTCGCCGGCAAGGACCCCTTCCCCGCCGTCCCCGCCGGCGGCACCGCCGAGGCCTTCCGCGACGGGGCCGCCGCCCGCGCCGAGGCACTGGGCGACACGGGACCCAGCGCCCCCGACTCCTGGTTGTTCGGCGCGTCCGAGGACGACGTGCACGCCGTCCTCACCCTGGCCGCCGACGACTCCGGACGACTCGCCGAAGCCGTCGACCGCCACCGCCGCTCGCTGGACGCAGCCGCCGCCACGGTCCTCTTCGGCCAGGACGGCGCCACGCTCCCCGGCGCACTGCGCGGCCACGAGCACTTCGGCTTCCTCGACGCCATCAGCCAACCCGGCGTACGCGGCTTCGACCCGTCCGACGCCGCGAACCCCGCGACCGTCCAGGGAAAGTCCGGCACCCGGCTGGTGCCCGCCGGCGAGTTCCTGATCGGGCACGAACGCGTCGGGGCGCGCCCCGCCGGGCTCCCCGCATGGGCCACCGGCGGCTCGTTCCACGTCGTACGACGGCTCGCGCAGGACGTGCCCGGGTGGTGGAACCAGGCCGCCGAATGCCTCGCCGAACTGAAACGCTCCGGTGCCGCGCCGGCCGACGCCGACCCGAAGTGGCTCGCCGCCCGCATGATCGGCCGCTGGCCCGGTGGCGCACCGGTCGCCACCTGCCCCGTCGCCGAACGCGTCCCCCTGCCCGGCGAGGACGTCGACGGCGCGCTCGACTTCCACGACGACCCGCAGGGCTGGACCACACCGCTGTTCTCGCACATCCGCAAGAGCAACCCGCGCGGAGGTCTCACCCCGGCCCCGGGACGTCCGCCGCTGCCCATCGCCCAACTCGACTCCCGCCGCATCATCCGGCGCGGGATCCCCTTCGGCCCACCGCACCGCCCGGAGACCGGATCCCACGCGGAGGGCGGCGACGACACCACGCGCGGGCTCCTCTTCGTCAGCCATCAGGCCGACCTGGTCGAGCAGTTCGAGTTCATCGCCAAACGCTGGGTCAACGAGGTGGACTTCCCGCCGGCCCGCCACCCCGTCCCGGGCGCCGACCCGGTCATCGGCCCCGGCTCCCAGGCCGCGTTCGAATGCCCCTCCGAGAGCGGCAGCCGCGCCACCACGCTCTCCTTCCAGCGGTTCATCCGCACCGAGGGCGCCGTCTACGCCTTCACCCCCTCCCTCCCGACCCTGCGCGCCCTGGCCGCCGGCAGACTCGACGACTCCATCGAGGTGCACGCCGGCACCGTGCTGCGCTCCGGCGACACCCTGGACGCCGGCGCCGTCCGCCTGAGCATGGAGAGCAGCGGTGACCTGGTCCTGTACGACGGCGACGGCCGTTCCGTGTGGAGCGCCGGCACCTCGGGCACCGGAGCCGAGGCGCGGTTCACCGCCGACGGCGAACTCGCCGTCCTCACGGCGGCCGGCCGGCCCCTGTGGTCCTCCAAGACCACCGGCCACCGGGGCGCCCGCCTGCTGATCCGCCCCTCCGGCGACGTGGTCATCGTCCAGGGGGACAAGACCCTGTGGCACGCCGGATGAACACGGCCGCCCCGGGGGCGCGTTCACACGAGCCACCCCTCGTCCGAGGCGGCGCCCCGGGCCGCCCCCGACCACGGCCGGTCGGGGCACCTCCCGGGTGGGTGTCGGCCCGTACGGATGTGCCGCCCGGCGCCGGCGAACCGGCGGCCGGCCGGAGTTCGTCGGGACGGATGTGAACGACATTGATGAGCGGTACGTCGCGGAACCCGGCCTCGTCGTCTTCGACGTGACGGGCGGCGACGAGGACACGGTCCGCGCGGCGGTGGTCGCGCCGGGCCGACTGTGCGCGACATCGGGAATGGGCCGCGTCACCTGCGAACCCGGCCGGCCGGGCGTGACGGCACGCGTGTACGCGGACCTGCTGCGCCCGGGCGGTGCGCGATAGCCGTGGCGCGCCCCGCCCGGCGGTGCGCGCCACTCGGCCGCCCCGCGGAAAGTCGGGGCCGAAGGGTCCCGGCGAGGAGATCGTCCGGTCGCTAGCCTGGGCGGCATGACCGCCTCCGCCGGGAACGATCCCGCCTCCGCTCCCCGTCGCTACACCGTCGTGCTGCGCCCGGGACCCCGCCCGGAGGGCGGTACCGGGCGCGAGGGCATCCTGCGCACGGCCGCCGTGGACTTCACCGGTGAACTGGGCACGTCCGGTTACCCGCGCTACGCGGGCGAGGGCGTACAGGCCGACATCGACCCCGAGACCCGCACGGTCGAGGCGGTCACCCTCGACGGCTCGGAGCTCCCCTACGGGTGGGTGGCCCAGATCGCCGAGAACTGAGCCCGGCGCGGGGAAGCGACCTACGCGACCCCGTCGCCCGGTTCGGCCATGCCCGCCTCGAACGTGACCGCCGGACGCCAGCCCAGGTCCCCGCGCAGCCGCGCAGAGTCGGCGGTGATGTGCCGGACGTCGCCCAGCCGGTACTCGCCGGTGACGACGGGATCGGGGCCCGCGCACGCCGCCGACAGCGCCTTGGCCATGTCGCCGACGGTACGGGGATCGCCGCTGCCCACGTTGTAGGCGACGAAACCGGGGGTGTCCGCCACCGCCTCCAAGGCCACCGCGTTGGCCACCGCGACGTCCCGCACGTGCACGAAGTCCCGCCGCTGCCCGCCGTCCTCGAAGACGCGCGGGGCCTCCCCCCGCGCGAGTGCGGAACGGAAGAGCGCGGCGACTCCCGCGTACGGCGTGTCGCGCGGCATTCCGGGCCCGTAGACGTTGTGGTAGCGCAGCGAGACCACCCGCCCGCCGGTGGCCCGCGCCCACGACGACGCGAGGTGTTCCTGGGCCAGCTTGGTGGTGGCGTAGACGTTGCGGGGATCCATCGGGGCGTCCTCGGCCACCAGCCCGGGCGCCAGGTCGGCGCCACAGGTGGGGCAGCGCGGCTCGAACCTGCCCGCCCGCAGGTCCGCCTCGGCACGCGGACCCGGGCGGACGACTCCGTGGGCCGGGCACTCGTACCGCCCCTCGCCGTACACGACCATCGACCCGGCGAGCAGCAGCCGCCGCACCCCGCTCTCCGCCATCCGGGCCAACAGGACGGCGGTGCCGAGGTCGTTGACCGACACGTAGTCCGGGGCGTCGCCGAAGTCCTTGCCCAGCCCCACCTTGGCGGCCTGGTGGCAGACCGCGTCCACCCCGGCGAGGGCCTCGCGCACCTGCGCGGAGTCCCGTACGTCCCGTCCGTTCTCCTCCGTCAGGTCGAAGACCACCGGGTCGTGCCCCCGGTCGGCCAGTGCGGAAACGACGTGCGAGCCGATGAAGCCCGCTCCTCCAGTCACAAGTACGCGCATGCCCCGACGCTATGCGCCGTGCGCTCCACCGGGGCGCCCGCCGGGCCGCACGTCACGGATCCGTAAGGACCTGGCGCGGCGACGTCGCCCCACGGGCGGACCACTCCGCATGCGGAGCGGTCCGGGCGGCGGTATGAATGGTTTCGTCGCATATGTGATCGGAGTGACTCGTGGACGACTACCCACTGCTCAATCTGTTCTGGACCATGCTCTGGATCTTCATCTGGGTCATGTGGTTCTTCCTGCTCTTCAAGGTGATCACGGACATCTTCCGCGACCACGAACTGCACGGGTGGGGCAAGGCGGGCTGGCTCATCCTGGTCCTCCTGCTGCCGTACATCGGCGTCTTCATCTACCTCATCGTCCGAGGCCGGGGCATGGGCAAACGGGACGTGAAGCAGGTCGAGGAGCAGGAGCAGGCCTTCCGGCAGTACGTCCAGAAGGCGGCCGGGACGACCGGTTCCCCGGGCGGCGCGGCGGACGAGCTCCACAAGCTCTCCACGCTCAAGGACAAGGGCGACATCACCCAGGAGGAGTTCGAGCGGGCGAAGGCGAAACTCCTGGCGTGACCGATCCCGGCCCCGAACCGCCCCCGGAACGGACGCCGGAGCCGATCGCGCGCACACCGGGATGCCACCTCGCGACCGAACCGCGAGGTGGCATCCCGGTGTGTCGGCATCCGGCTTGTCCCCGGGCGGCCCGTCACCGGTCCGGGGCCAGGGCGACGCCGGCCCCGACCGACCCCCCGACCGTCAGCCGCCGTCCCGCGACCGGCGGCCGGCTCCGCGGGGGGCGTCGACAGCGTCCGGCCGGGGCCAGGGCATCGGGACCGGCCCGGTGAAGAGGCCCTCGGGGAGTTCGCGGGACCCCAGGAACCCCAGCGTGGCGGCGACGGTGGCCTCGTGCCAGCGCGCGGACTGACGGAGCATCGCGTGCCCGCCCTCGGGCATGACGACGCCCGCGGCACGCGCCCCGCCGGCGCGGGCCCGCCGCACGTGGTCCCAACTCGCCCGGGCGTCGGTGACCCGGTCCGCCTCGTCGTGCAGGAGCACCACCGACTTGCCCGCGAGCTGTGTCACCGGCTCACCGGGCGGGCACCACGGGGCGAGCCCGATCACCGCCCGTACCGAGGGGTCGATCGCCGCGCGCAACGCGGCCCTACCACCCATGGAGTGCCCCACGAGGACCACGGGGACGGATCCGGCCGTGCGGCGCAGTTCGTCCAGTGCGCGTATGGCGTCCCGCACCGGATCCTCCCGGGCGCCGTTCCAGCCCCGGTGGCGGTAGCGCACCTCCGCGACGACCACCCGGTCCGGCCCGGTGGCCCGCGCGAGCGCGCGGGTGAACGCCCTCATGCGCACGAGGGGCAGGTTGAGGGCGGGGGGCGCGGTCAGCCCGTCGGCGCGGCCCCCGTGCAGCACCAGGATCGCCGCCGTCGGATGCGCGGGATTGCGCCGCAGGGACAGCGCCGAAGGCAGCTCCCGGCCGGGAGCTGCGGGAACGTGGAGCGACCCGGGGCCCATCGAGGACCTCCTCCCGCCGCTCACGCCGGTGCTTGCGACTCGTACCAGCTCACCGGTGTGGCCGGCATGTCGCTGCGCCCCTCCCGGGACGGCCGGACGGCGAGGATCTGGTCGACGCCCATGCGGCGCTCGGTGAACGCGAGCGAACTGCCGGCGAGGTACAGACGCCACACACGGGCCGTGGCCTGGCCGACCAGCGCCTCGAAGTCCACCCACCGTTCCTCCAGGGTGCGGCGCCAGGCGTCGATGGTCCAGGCGTAGTGCTCGCGCAGGGCCTCGACGGAACGCACCTCGAATCCCGCGTCCTCGATGAGGTCGACGGTGCGACCGACGGGCCGCATGTGCATGTCGGGCGCGATGTAGGTCTCGATGAAGGCGCCGCCGCCGGGAGCGTTCAGACCACGGGACATCTGCTGGATCAGCAGCCGTCCACCGGGGCGCAGCACTCCGTGGAGCAGGGACGTGAACTCGGGGTACTCGACGTCCCCCACGTGCTCGCCCATCTCGACGGCGCTGACCGCGTCGTAGCCCCCGCCGTCGATGTGACGCCAGTGCCGCAACTGCACCTCGACCAGATCGGACAGGCCCTCCCGCGCGACCCGGTCGGTCACGAAGTCCCGCTGTGCCCGGGACAGGGTCACGGCGGTGACCTGGGCCTTGTGGGCGCGGGCGGCGTGGACGGCGAGCGAACCCCAGCCGCAACCGACGTCGAGGAGGCGGGAGCCGGCCCGCAGACCGACCTTGCGGCAGATCAGTTCCAACTTGTCGTACTGGGCGTCGGCCGGTGTGTAGTCGGGGTCGTCGGGGCGGGACCAGTAGCCGCAGGAGTAGGCCATGGACGGGTCCAACAGCAGGGCGTAGAACTCGTTGGACAGGTCGTAGTGGTGGCTGATGGCGGCCCGGTCACGGGTGGAACTGTGCAGCCTGCCGCCGAGGCGGGCCCTGGGGGCGTCCGGGGCGTGCGGCGGTATGCCGGCCACGCCCAGCCCCACGGCGAGCGCCGCGGCCCGGGCCCACCCCGTCGGGCTCGGCGTCGAAGTGCCGTGCTCGCGCACGGACTGCCAGGCGCGGCCGAGTCCGTCGGCCAGGTCACCCTCGATGTCCAGGTCGCCGGCGATGTAGGCCTCGGCGAGGCCGAGCTCGCCGGGCTGCCACAGCAGGCGGCGCAGTGCGTCGGGGGAGCGGAGCACGACCACGGGGGCGTCCTCGGGGCCGGACTCGCTGCCGTCCCAGGCGCGCAGGCGTACCGGTGGAGGTCCGGCGAGGAAATGCCCGAGGAGTTCGGCCAGTCTGTCTGCCACGGGCCTCATCGAGGCTCCTTCCGCCAGAGGGACCCTCGTGCACGGTTCGGGCACGAGGACACGGCCGCGCCGCCGAAGCGGGCGTACACAGGCACTTCGCAGCCGGGGCCGGATCGGATTGGTCGCGGTGTCGAGCTCGACCCATCCGACCCGGCCCGGTCGGCGGGGTAACTACCCTCCGTCCGGATCGCGCTCCGCCGCCTCGGCGACGCGCTTGACGATCGCCAGCCGTCGATCCCAGTCGGCCGCGAGCGCGGCCAGCCGGCGCGCCGTCGCGTTCAGCGCCGTCGACCGGACCTCGTACCTCACCTCACGCCCGACCCGGCGGCCGGAGACGAGTCCGGCCGCGTCCAGGACGGCGAGGTGCTTGACCACGGCCTGTCGTGACACGGGAAGCCCTGCCGCGAGCGTCGTCGCGGTGACCTCGCCCTGTTCGGCGAGGAGGTCGAGCAGCCGGCGCCGGGTCGGGTCGGCGAGCGCGGCGAGGACGTCGTCGACGCCGTCGCTCGGGTGTTCCTCCGTCACGGGGACGACTGTTCGGCGCGGTTCTTGAGCGCGTCGAACACCTGGGGCCAGCCGCCGGTGTTGTCCGCCACCGCCTTGCGGCGCAGTTCCTCCGACCCGGCCAGCGCGGAGAACCCGCTCTCGACCACCCGGAGCCGCGTCGCGTCGCCTTCGGGGGTCAACGTGAACTCGACGAGCGTGCTGTTGTCCTCGCGCGGTTCTTCCCCGGGGAAGGCGCTCGCCCAGCGGTACGAGACACGGGTGGGCGCCTCGACCTCCTCCACCCGTACGGGGAAGTCGCCGTACTCGGCGCTCTTCGCCACCACGGAGGCTCCCGCCTCCGCCACGGCGCCGGTCGGGCCGGCCGTGTCGGACACCCAGAACCCGGGGTCGGCCACCAGGGACCACACCCGCTCCACCGGCGCCTCGATGAGGATCTCGCGTTCGATTCGGTCCTCGCTCATGAGGGCCTCCTTGCGTCGCTTCCAGTAAGTGCAACTCAAGGGTTGCACGTATGGGTTCCAGGTGCAACCGGTCGGTTGCGCAACAGGGTGGCGCCCGTCGTGCCCGTGCGCACCCGCCGCACTCCCGGGCGTTCACTCGAATGGCCCTGCCCGGGTGGTGGTGGCGGGCGCGGCGGCGGATCGTCGGCCTCACGTCGCAATCGCCGGCGTGTCCAACTGCTCGGGGTGTTCGGCCAAGGAGGCTGTCATGGCCCAGACCGCGACCCCGTCCGGGGCGCCGACACCGGAACCTTCCCGCTGGAGTGAGCGGGGCGGCGCCGGCTACACGGGCTCGGGCGTCATGTTCGCCGGTGTCCTGCTCTTCGTCGACGGGGTGCTCGCCGTCCTGAACGGCATCGGGGCCCTCGCCAACGACGAGGTCTTCGCACGGGTGGGCAGCTACATCTACCGCTTCGACCTCACGGCGTGGGGCTGGATCCACCTGATCCTCGGTGTGATCCTGCTCGTCGCCGGTGTGGGGATCCTCAAGGGCGCGGCATGGGCGCGCATCCTCGGTGTGGTGCTCGCGGCCCTCAGCATCGTGATGAACTTCCTGTGGCTGCCGTACCAGCCCCTGTGGGCGATCATCATCATCGCCATCGACATCTTCATCATCTGGGCCCTGCTGAAGGAGCGGACCCCGCACGCCCCGGCGTGACCTGTATCGACCGCACCCGCGGTCCGACCCGCGGTGGTGACAGCCGCCCCCGGCCTTCGCGCCGGGGGTGGCATCCCCGCGTGCGGAGCCGACGCGATCGGCGTTGGCGGGGGTGACGGGGGTCACGTCGGGGCGAGGGAACGCGGCCGACTGGTTGAGCGTTCATATAGATGTGACCGCAGAGGGGCCCGCCCCCCCCGGCCACACTCCCCGAGCCGCCCCGGCCGGTCACCCCCCAGACCGGCCGGGGCTTCCCCTTGCCGCGGACCGTACCCGTACCCGTCCGCGAACGCCGAACTGCCCCCTCCGTGGGGAGGGGGCAGCGGAATGTCGCGGTCGCCGGTACGGACGCGCCGGGTGAGCGGGCGTCACCGGCGGGAGCGGGGTCAGTGCTTGACCGGCTCCAGGCAGAGGACGAACTTCTCCTGCTCCCACTGCTGCGCCAGGGCGGCCTCGCCCACGGTGCACGCGCTGGTGTCGAAGGTGTTCTCCACGACCTTCAGCACCTTGTAGTTGGCGTCCTTGTCGTCGCAGCCCTTCGTCTCCACCTCCGGGCTGTTCTCGCTGCCCGTCACCTTGACGCAGTCGCCCGCCTCGGCGCGCACCGGCGAGTTGAAGAAGTACGAGATGCCGAACTTCACCACGAGGGCGACGACGACGAGGGCGACGAACCTCAGGAACTTCTTCGCTTTGGAACCCTTGGGCTTCGCGGCCTCGGGAGCGGGCGTGCCAGGGGCCGGGGGAGCGGTGTGCTCGCCCTGAGGCGACGGCGGAGTCGACATGGTGGGTCCTTCCAAGGGAACTTCTTCGAACGCGTGAACGTTACAGGCCGCGAAAACGGCAATTCAGGCGTCGAGGCAACCTCGGAGATCGGATGCCGAGTTGTGATGCGTCCATGGCGAAACCGTGATTGCCGCAGGTCCCTCCGGGAGGGCCGCAGACGCCTGAGTGACCCCCCGAGGGGGAGCACTTCAGCGACCCGCTAGACGTCCTCGGGGTCCGGCAACGCCTGTTCGGACCAGAGAACCTTGCCCTCGGGCGTGTACCGGGCTCCCCAACGCCGGCTGATCTGGGCCACGAGGAAGAGTCCGCGGCCACCCTCGTCCGTGGTGGTGGCGTAGTGCAGACGGGGTGAACTGCTGCTGCCGTCGAAGACCTCGCAGGTCAGCATCCGGTCGAACAACAGACGGACGCGCACCGGCGCGGAGCCGTGGCGGATCGCGTTCGTGATGAGTTCACTCAGTACCAGCTCGGTGCCGAACGCGAGCTCGGACAGGCCCCATTCCTCCAGCTTCCGCATGGCGTGAGCCCTCATGACGCCCACCGAACTCGGTTCGAAGGGCACGTCCCACTCGGCGATCCGGTCCGTCGGCAGCGCCGACGTCCGCGCGACCAACAGCGCCACGTCGTCGCGGGAGCGCACGGGCAGCAGTTGCGCGAGAACGGCCCGGCAGGTGTCCTCGGGCTTGCGGTCCGCGTGGGCGAGCGCCGCCCGCAGCAGATCGAGACCCTCGTCGATGTCGCGGGCGCGGTCCTCGATCAGACCGTCGGTGTACAGCACCAGCTGGGAGCCCTCCGGCAGCTCCAACTCCGTCGACTCGAACGGGAAGCCGCCCAGGCCCAGGGGCGCGCCGGCGGGGAGCTCGGGGATCTCCACACTGCCGTCGGGCCGCACGATCGCCGGGGGCACGTGCCCGGCGCGTGCCACCGTGCAGCGCTGCGTCACCGCGTCGTAGACGGCGTAGAGGCAGGTCGCCCCGAGCAGGCCGCCGTCGGATCCGCCGTCCCCGCCCTGGTCGATGTACTGGACGAGGTCGTCGAGTCGGGTGAGGAGTTCGTCGGGGGGCAGGTCCAGCGAGGAGAAGTTGAGCACGGCCGTACGCAGTCGTCCCATGGCCGCCGCCGCGTGCAACCCGTGGCCGACGACGTCGCCGACGACGAGCGCGACCCTGCTGCCGGGCAGCGGGATCACGTCGAACCAGTCGCCACCCACCCCGGACTGGGCCGGCAGGTAGAAATGGGCCACCTCGACGCCGCTCTGCTCGGGCAGGTCGCGCGGCAGCAGACTGCGCTGGAGGGTCACGGCCAAGGCGTGCTCGCGGGTGTAGCGGCGGGCGTTGTCGATGGTGACACCGGCCCGGGCCACGAGTTCCTCGGCGAGGGACAGGTCCTCCTCGTCGAAGGGCTCGTCCTTCCGCGACCGCCAGAAGTTGACCAGGCCCAGCACCGCGCCCCGCGCCTTGAGGGGGGCTGTGATCAGGGAGTGCACGCCGTAGTCGAGGATGGCCTGCGCCCGCTCCGGGTCCTGCGCGTACCAGCCCGGCGCGTCGGCGAGATCGGGGATCAGTTCGGCCCGGCCGGTGGTGAGGCCGCGAGCCTGGGGGGTGGACGGTCGGAAGTCGATCAGCCTGCCGCGCGGGTAGAGCGGCACGTCGTCCGCGATGCCGCTGAAACCGGTGCGGAGCAGGTCGGGCGCCGTGCTGTTCGGCTCGTCCCCGTGCAGCACGGTTTCCGCCAGCTCGACGGTCGCGAAGTCCGCGAACCGCGGAACGGCCACGTCGGCCAGTTCCTGGGCCGTCCGCCCGACGTCGAGGGTGGTGCCGACGCCGACCCCGGCGTCGTACAGCAGCCTCAGCCGTCGCCGGGCCGCGTCGGCGCGGGTGCTGAGGACGCGCATCTCGGTGGAGTCCCGGATGGTGACCGCGGCCCCCTCGGGCCCGCCGCCGGGACGCGTCGGCCGTTGGTTGATCACCAGGAGTCGTTCCCCGGCCTCGTGCACCTCGTCGGTGGCGACCCGGCCGGACAGCAGCAGGTCGCACACGGTCCGGTCGAGTCCGGTGAGATTCCCGATGTACTGGCCCTCGGCGTCGGCCGGCAGTTTCAGCAGGCGTTTCGCCTCGTCGTTCGCGAGGAGCAACCGTCCGCCGCCGTCGGTGATGAGCACCCCCTCGCGGACCGAGTGGAGCACCGCGTCGTGGTGCTCGTACATGCGGGTCATTTCCTCGGGGCCGAGCCCGTGGGTCTGGCGGCGCAGTCGCCTGCTGATGAGCCACGCGCCCACGGTGGCGAGGGCGAGTCCGGCCGCGCTGGCCCCGAGGATGACGGGGAGCTGGCGGTCGACCACGCCGGAGACGTTCTTCACGGTGAGCCCGGCCGACACCAGTCCCGCGACCTTGCCGTCGCAGTAGACCGGCACGATGGCCTGGATCTCCTTGCCGAGCGGGCCCTGCACGCTCTCGGTGTGCACCTGGCCGGCGAGGGAGGGCTCGATGGTGCCCACGAACCGCTTGCCGATGCGGTCGGGCAGCGGATGGCTGTAGCGGATCCCCTCGGTGTCCATCACGACGATGAAGTCCACCCCGGCGTCCTTGCGCGTGGACTCGGCGAGCGGCTGGAGGGTCTTCGCGGGGTCGGGTGAACGCAGGGCCGCGCACATCCCGGTCGAATGGGCGACCGTCTGCGCGACCGAGACCGAACGGGTGCGGGCCTCCCGGTCGACGTCGTGGCGGGACTGGAGCACCAGTGCCAGGACCGCTCCGGCCGCGAGCAGCACCACGATCGCCACCTGAAGGACGAATACCTGTCGGGCGACGCTTCGCGGGCGATTCCGGCTCAGTGACCGCACCGACGTCCCCGGTACGGGTTGCAAGGATGGGTCACAGACTATTTGTAGCACCGCATGGCCGTCGGAGTCGTGATTCGCGCTCTTCTCTCGGCCGACGGGGCGGTTCGCGGGGCCGGGGCGGCGCCGGTCGAGCGGGGCGCGGGGCCCGTCCGGAAGGCGCCGGAGACGGTCGCCCGGCGCCCCGTCGGGCATCGCGTGACACCCCGTCGCGGCACGGGCGCATTGAGTGACCGCGGCCATCTCCCGCGGTCAGGCACCCGCGCCCGGGTCGATCGGTCGAACCGGACCTGCCGGGGGCCGACGGTGCCGCCCGCGCGGCCCGGCACCGGCTCCCGGTCCTCCAGTGTGCGATCGACCCGACCCCGTCAGACGCCGGAGGCGAGGGCGGCGAGCTCCCCGTCGAGTTTGTCGCCCTCCGCGCCGGCGCCCTTGTAGAGGACCTCGCCGTCCTCGTCGAGCAGCACATAGGTGTTGATGCCCTCGGCGTGGAAGCGGTCCCGCAGGGCGTGGCCGACGTCGGAGAGGTGCGGGAGCCGGCCCGCCCCGGCCGGGGCGGCGAAGCCCTGCAGGCCGTTGCCCGCCCCCGGTTCCGCGACGGCCACCACGTGTACGCGCCCGACGTAGCGGTCGGCCTTGGCCGCGGTCTCGAAGGCCTGGGCAGGGCACTCGGCGCACGCGGCCCCGTAGAACCAGAACAGCACGGGCTTGCCCGCGAGCGCCGCACCGTCGAACACCGCGCCGTCCAGGGTCTTGGCGGTGAAGCGCAGGTGGGAGGGGGCCGTCTGGCGGCCTGCGGCCGGCGCGCCGGCGGCACCTCGGGTGGCGGGGTCGGCCCCGTCGGACGAGCAGCCCGTCAGCGACAGGCCCAGGGCGAGGAGCAGGGCGGCGGCGACGACACGAGAACGCATGGCACTCTCCCGGGCGGGACCGGACCGTACGCCGACGGTCGCAGCGAAGGGGACCGGTCTGACGGCCGGTGCTCCCCGGACGCAAGGAATCTACGGTCAGTCAGATAATCGGATGGGAGGCGGCGCGGTGCGTGCCGCGGCTTCACCCCGACGGCCCATCCCGACCCGCCAAGTGACTCGTGCGTACTGCACATCCGATCGGTGACAGCGGCGACTGTCGGGGCCAACGCCCCGCGTGACACCTTCGTCCCTGTCACCGACCGAGGGAGCAGGAGTGAACAAGGGGTACGCCGCGTTCTGCGACGCCGACCGTTGGTTCTACGACGCCCCGTACCGACGGGCCGACGAGAACTACGGCCCGGCCCTCGCTCCCGTACCGACCGGGTGGCGTTCGCACCGCACCGGCGACTGGTACGCGCTGCGCCCCGTCGGCGTCGAACTCCCCGCCCAGGGCTGGAAGATCCACGTCTCCGCCTGTCTGGACAACGCCGAGTCGATCCTCGACCGCGTCCACGCCTACTGCGTGCCCCGGCGCATCGCCTTCAAGTTCGTGCCGAGCCGCCACCTGCTGCACATACGCAACGCCAAGTACGCCGACCGCGCGGCCGGCGGGAAGTTCATCACCGTCTACCCGGCCGACCAGGAACAGTGCCGGCGCATCGCCGAGGACCTCGACGCCCTGCTGACCGGCGAGCCCGGACCGTACATCCTGAGCGATCTGCGCTGGGGCGCCGGACCGGTCCACCTGCGCTACGGCAGCTTTACCCTGCGGCACTGCTACGACGCGCGGGGCGAACTCGTGCCGGCGATCGAGACCCCCGACGGCACCCTCGTCCCGGACCCCCGCGGGCCGGTGTTCCAACCGCCCGAGTGGGTCGACCTCCCGGCCTTCCTCAAGCCGCACCTCGACGCCCGCTCGGCCGTGACGCTCACCGACGTGCCCTACACGATCGAGCGCGCGCTCCACTTCTCCAACGGGGGCGGCGTCTACGCCGGCACGGACAGCCGCACCGGCGAACCGGTGGTGCTGAAGGAGGCCCGCCCCCACGCGGGACTTGCCGCCGACGGAGCCGACGCCGTGGCCCGGCTGCACCGCGAGCGGACCGCCCTGGAACGACTGGAGGGCCTGGACTGCGTCCCGTCCGTCCGTGGCACCTTCACCGTCGGCGACCACCACTTCCTCGTCCTGCAGTACCTGGAGGGCAAGCCGCTCAACACGTACTTCGCCCGCCGCCACCCCCTGATCGAGGCGGAACCCGACCCGGAGGAACTCGCCTCCTACACGCGGTGGGCGCTGACGATCCACCGGCGGGTGACGGAGGCCGTGGAGGCCGTGCACGCCCGCGGGGTCGTCTTCAACGACCTGCACCTGTTCAACATCATGGTGACGGAGGACGAGAACGGCGAACCCTCCGTGGCGCTCCTGGACTTCGAGGCCGCCGCCCACGTCGACGAAGGGCTGCGGCAGACCGTCGCCAACCCGGCGTTCGTCGCCCCCGCCGGACGACGCGGCTTCTCCGTCGACCGCTACGCCCTCGCCTGCCTCAGACTCGCCCTGTTCCTGCCACTGACCAGCCTGTTCGTACTGGACCGGGCGAAGGCCACACATCTGGCCGACATCGCCGCCGAACAGTTCCCCGTACCGAGGGCCTTCCTCGACGAGGCCGTGGAGGAGATCCTCTACGACCCGCCGCCCGGCGAGCCCGGCCATCGCCCGACCGTACCCACCGGCCCGTACCTGCCCGTCGAACCGGGGGACTGGCCCCGCGCCCGCGCCTCCATGACGGCCGCCCTGCGCGCCTCCGCCACCCTGGACCGCGACGACAGGCTCTTCCCCGGCGACATCGCCCAATTCGCCACGGCGGGCGGCGGAACCGGCTTCGGACACGGCGCCGCGGGCGTCCTCTACGCCCTCGCCGAGACCGGCGCCGAACCCTGGCCCGAGGCCGAGAAGTGGCTGCTCAAACGGACCGAGGAGCCGGCCTCCGGCACACCCCTCGGCTTCTACGACGGCCTCGCCGGCACCGCCTGGACCCTCGACCGGCTCGGGCACCGTGAACGCGCCCTCGCCCTCGCCGAGCAACTGCTGCGCCAACCGTGGCAGACCGTCGGCCCCGACCTGCACAGCGGCCTCGCCGGAGTCGGCCTCGCCCTGGACGCCCTGGGCACCACGACCGGGGAGAGCGCCCTGCACGACGCCGCCCTGCGCTGCGCCGAACTCGTCGCCCGCTCCGCCCCCGACCTCACCCGGGCGGGACTCCTGTACGGCAACGCCGGTCCCGCCCTGCTCTTCCTGCGCCTGTACGAACGCACCGGCGACGCGGAACTCCTGGCGCGAGCCGGACAAGCCCTGCACCGCGACCTCGACCACTGCGTGACCAGCGCGTTCGGCACCCTCCAGGTCAACGAGGGCTGGCGGACCATGCCCTATCTGGGCGAGGGCAGCGCCGGCATCGGCATGGTGCTCGACGACTGGCTGGAGCACGGCGCCGACCCGCGCTTCGAGGAGGCCCGGCGCGGCATCGTGGCGGCCGCCCAGGCCACCTTCTACGCCCAACCCGGACTGTTCCGCGGCGCGGCCGGCATGATCCTGCACCTCGCCCGGACCACGACCCCCGGACCCGGGACGCGGCCCGACGACATCGCGCGGCAGATCGACGCCCTCGCCCGGCACGCCGTCCCCTACCAAGGCCAACTGGCCTTCCCCGGCGAGCAGATGATGCGCCTGTCCATGGACCTGTCCACGGGCACGGCCGGCGCTCTCCTCGCCCTCGGCAGCGCCGCGCCCGGCGGGCGCGCGCACCTGCCGTTCCTCCCGCCGCTGCGCGACGCCGCAGCGGCCCCCAAGCCGGTCCCGCAAGGGGCCGTGACCCATCGGTACATCCCCGGAGAAGAAGAGGAACTGACATGACGCTTCTTGACCTGCAGTCGATGGAAACCCCCAAGGAAGAGATCACCGAGGCCGCGATGACGGGCGGCGGAAGCCGCGCGAGCCTGCTGCTCTGCGGAGACAGCAGCCTGAGCATCACGACCTGTAACTAACCAGGTCGTCAGGCCTGTACGGGGCCCGGACGGTTCGCCGTCCGGGCCCCGACCCACCTCTCAGGAGCCGCCGCGGATGACCCCGCACGACGACCCGCCGGAACCGGCCGTCCTCGCCCACGAACGCTCCCGGGGTACCGCGACCCCCACGGGCCCCGAGGCCCACCGCTCCGCCGATCGCGCACTCCGCGAAGCCGCCCGGCACAGCACCGGACGGGCCGGCGCCGTGCTCGGATGCGCGACCGCCGCCTCCGCCGCCGCCCTCGCCGAACCGGCGCTGCTCGGCCTCACCCTCGACCTCCTGCTCCGCCGCGATCCGGCCGCCCCGTACTGGACCCTGCTGTGCGCCGCCGTCATCGTGGCCGAGGTGTTCCTGGACGCCGCCACGACCCGGCTCACCGGCGCGGTGGACGCCCGCTCCACGGCCTGGCTGCGCCGGCTGGGACTCTCCCGACTGCTGCGCACCGCGCCGCACCACGCGGCCCGGCTCGCCCCCGGCGAGATCGCCGCGCGACTGACCGCCCACGCCACCGAGGCCGGAACCGTGCCGGCCACCCTCGCGACCGGGATCGCCGCGCTGCTGCCCCCGATCGGGGGACTCGTCGCACTGTTCGTCATCGATCCCTGGACCGCACTGGCCTTCGTCGCGGGACTGCCCCCGCTCGTCCTCCTGCTGAGGGCCTTCGCCCGCGACTCCTCCGCCATCGTCTCCCGCTACCAGCGGGCGCAACTCGCGACCGCGGGCCGACTCGTCGAGGCCCTGGCCGGGGCGCGCACCATCGCCGCCGCCGGCACCGCCGCCAGGGAACGCGCCAGGATCCTCGCCCGGCTGCCCGACCTCGACACCGAGGGTCGCCGGATGTGGCAGGTGTACGGCGCGACGATGGCCCGCACCACCGCCCTCATGCCGCTCCTGCTGTACGTCGTCCTCGGCGTGGGCGGCATCCGCCTGTCCTCCGGCGCGCTCGACGTCGGCGAACTCCTCGCCGCCGTGCGCTACGCCGGCCTCGCCGCCGGCATCGGCGCCGTCACCGGCAAACTCAGCGCCGCGGTACGGGGCCGGGCCGCCGCCCGCCGCACCGCCGAACTGTTCGACCTGCCCGCCCTGGAACACGGCGACCGGCGGCTGCCCGACGGCGGCCCCGGCACCCTGGAACTGCGCGGCGTACGCGTGACCCGCGACGGAACCGCGGTACTGCGCGACATCGACCTGCTCGTCCCCGGCGGGACCACGGCGGCCGTCGTGGGCGGCTCGGGCTCCGGCAAGACGCTGCTCGCCGCCGTCGCCGGACGACTCGCGGACCCCGACAGCGGGCAGGTGCTGCTGGACGGTGTCCCGTTGCGGGACCTGACCGCCGAAGCCCTGCGCCGCGACGTCGGCCACGCCTTCCACCGGCCCGCCCTGCTCGGCGACAGCGTGGGCGACGCCATCGCGTTCGGATCGGGCCCACCGCCGGACCCCGAAGCGGTGCGCGGGGCCGCCCGGGCGGCCGGTGCGGACCTGTTCGTACGCCGCCTGCCCCGGGGGTACGACACGCCGGTGGCCGACGCCCCCATGTCCGGCGGGGAAGCCCAACGCCTCGGCCTGGCAAGGGCGTTCTGCCGCGCCGGCCGACTGCTGATCCTCGACGACGCCACCTCCAGCCTCGACACGGTCACCGCCCGCGAGGTCGAGCGGGCCATCGCGGAACAGGTCCGGGCCGGCACCCGGATCGTCGTCGCGCACCGGATCTCCTCGGCCGCCCGGGCCGACCTCGTCGTGTGGCTGGAAGAGGGACGAGTTCGGGCCACCGGCACGCACGTCGAGTTGTGGCGCGATCCGTACTACCGGGCCGTGTTCGCCGCGGGGGCGCGACCGGAGCCCGCGCCCGCGCCCGGTCCGGAGCCCGCGCCCGCGCCCGGTCCGGAGCCCGCGCCGGCGCCCGGGCCCGATCCCGGGCCGGCCCGCACGGCCGACCCGATCGGCCCGAGCGGTCAGGGGGCGGCCCGGTGAACGAGCACGACACCTGGCGGCGCGTGAGCCCCGACGCGCGCCGGTTCCTGCGAGGGCGCAGCCCCGCCCTGGCACGACTCGGGGGCTGGTCGCTCCTGGAGTCCGCCCACACCTTCCTCACCGGCTACGGGGTGGCCCGCGCCCTCGACGACGGCTTCCTCGCCGGGCGCACCGCGGTCGGCCTGGGCTGGCTCGTGGTCGCCGGACTCGGCGCCCTGCTCGGCGCCCTCGCGCTGCGCGGGGTCTTCGCCGCCCTCGCCGACCTGGTGGAACCGCTGCGCGACGGCCTCGTGCGCAGGGCCGTGCGGCACGCCCTCGACCGGGCCGTCGCCGACCCGTCCCGCGCCGCGGACGCCGGCGCCGTCTCCCGGCTCACCCAGCAGACGGAGATGGCCCGGGACTCCTTCGCGGGCATCGTCCTCACCGCCCGTTCGTTCGTGTTCACGGCCGCGGGCGCGCTGGCCGGCATGGCGGCCCTCGCCCCCGTGCTGCTCCTCGTCGTACTGCCCCCGCTGCTCCTGGGCCTCGGTCTCTTCCTCGCCACGCTGCGCCCCATGGCCGGCGTGCAACGCGACTCCCTCGACACCGACGAGGCGCTGTCGCGCCGGGTGGGCGCGGTCGGTGAGGGACTGCGCGACATCGTGGCCTGCGGCGGGGGAGCGAGCGCGACCTCCGGGGTGGAGACCCTGATCGGGGCGCAGGAGCGGCTGACCCGCCGCCTCGCCCGGTGGGCGGCCGTGCGTACCGTCGCCCTCGGCGCGGCGGGCCGGCTGCCGGTGATCTCCCTGCTGGTGGCGACCCCGTGGCTGCTGGACCGGGGAGTCACCGCCGGGACCCTGGTGGGCGCGCTCACCTACCTCGTACAGGCGCTGCTGCCCGCCCTGCACTCCCTGATGACGGCCCTCGGATCCGCCGGCACCCGGCTGTTGGTGGTACTGGAGCGCTTCCACGAGCCCGAGCCCGCCCCGAACCCCTCGCATTCCCCGTCGCCCCCGGCGCGTCCGTCGCCCGTACCGTCGCCCGCGACGCCGCCCGTCCCGCCGTCCGCCGCGGAGCTGCGCGGCGTGACCTTCGCCTACGGCCCCCGGGCGGCCCCCGTGCTGGAGGACCTCGACCTGGTCGTCCGCCCGGGCGAGCACCTCGCCGTCGTCGGCCCGAGCGGCATCGGCAAGTCGACGCTCACCGCGCTGCTCGCCGGGCTGCTCAGCCCCGACCGGGGCACGGTCCTGGTCGCAGGGGCGGCCGCACGCGGAGAGCGGGACGCCTCGGAGCCGGATCCTCGACGCACCCTGCTGCCCCAGCAGGCCTACGTCTTCACCGGCACCGTCCGGGAGAACCTGACCCACCTGTGCCCCGGAGCGCATCCACCCGACGACGCCCGGGTGCGCGAGGCGGTCGTCGCCCTGGGCGTGGGCGCCCTCGTCGAGCGGCTCGGCGGCCTGGACGGGGCCGTCGTGCCGCAGCGACTGTCCCAGGGCGAGTGCCAGCAGCTCGCCCTGGCCGCGGCCCACCTCTCACCCGCTCCGCTGCTGCTGCTCGACGAGGCCACCTGTCACCTGGACCCGCACACCGAGGCGCGTGCCGAGCGGGCCCTCGCCGCCCGTCCGGGCACGCTGGTCGTGGTGGCCCACCGGATCTCGTCGGCGGCCCGGGCCGACCGGGTCCTCGTACTGGACGGGACCCGGGCGGTGTGCGGCACGCACGAGGAACTTCCCGGCCGATCGCCCTTGTACCGGGACCTGGTGGGGCTCTGGAACGCCGCGGGGGAGGACTGAGACGGGCCCCGCCTCCGGGCGGGGCGCTCTCGGCCCCGGCCTCGGCTCGCCGTCGGCCGCGGTCTCAGACCCAGCCTTCCCTGCGCGAAATGCGGATGGCGTCGATGCGATTGCGTGCGCCGGCCTTGCGCGTGGCGGCGGCCATGTAGTTGCGGACGGTGCCGCTGGCCAGGTGCAGGGCGCTGGCTATCTCGGCTATCGAATCGCCCTCCGCCGCACGGGCCAACACACTGAGTTCGCGCGGACTCAGCGGTACCGGGTCCGCCTCCATGCAGGCGGACGCGAGCGAGGCGTCGACGAAACGTTCACCGGCCGCGACCCGGCGCACGGCCCGTACCAGGCGGCCCGGCGAGCCGTCCTTGTCCACACACCCCAGCACCGGTGCCCGGAACGCCCTCCGCAGCGATCCGGGCGTACCCGCCGAGGCCAGAACCAGTATCGGCGAGGACGCGGGGGAGGAGGCGTGCCGATCCCTGCGGCCCGCCCCCGCCAGGAGCGGAGCGGCGCCCGGACAGTCGAGGTCGACGACCGTGACGTCGGGGCGTAAGGACTCCGTCTCGCGCACCGCGGTCCGCCAGCCCACGGCGGTGACTTCGAAGGGGCCCTCGGATCTCAGCAGTGCCGCGAGGGCGGAGCGGACGAGGCGAACGCTGTGCACGACCAGGACCTTCGTCATGGCGAAACTGCTCCTTCGGTAAGCGACAACGGCATGAAGCGGCTGCCCCCGCACCGGTCTGCTGGAACGTCACTGTGGGGGCGCTCTGGGGTGTTCGAGAACGTTGGCCGAGATCCCTCGGGGATTGCCTTCCGCCTTTGGCGGGGAACGTACTTGAGTGTGGCGCCGCACCACGTCCGCCCCCTTGCGTCCTCGTACACACGTCCGTCCGATTCGAACGGGTTCGATCGGGTCGGCGTGCCGCCGGCCAGGCACCGGCGCATGCTGGTGGAGGCGGTTGGCGGGGGCTGCGGACAGGACGTGTCGATGGGCGTGGACGAGGTGGCCACCGGATCGCGCGGGCGCCGGCTGTTCTCCGGCCGGGACCGCGCCGTCATCGCGGCGGCCTCGCTGTCGATGCTCCTGGTCCAGATGGACTGGTTCGCCCTCAACCTGATGCTGCCGGTGATCGCCCGGGACTTCTCCACCCCGACCACCGACCTCCAGTGGCTGGTCAGCGGCTACATGCTGACCCTGGGGGCCTTGATGATCACCGGGGGGCGAGCCGCCGACGTGCACGGCCGCCGGACCGTCATCGTCTGGGGGCTGACCGGCTTCGCCCTGGTGTCCGTGGTGTGCGCCGCCGCGCAGAACGAGCTCTGGCTGGTCATCGGGCGAGTGGTACAGGGGGCCACGGCGGCACTGATCTTCCCCGTCGCCGTCGCGGTCGTCACCGCCCACTTCCGCGACGACCGACAAGGCCGCGCCGTGGGCACCGTCCTGGCCTTCAGCGCGATCGGCACCGCGCTCGGACCGTTCGTGGGCGGAGCCTTCGCCGAGCACGTCAGCTGGCGGGCCGTGTTCCTGCTGAACGTGCCCTTCTGTGCCGTCGCGGCCTTCCTCATGCTGCGCTTCGTCACCGACACCCGCGACGAGGAGGCCGGACACGGACTGGACCTGCCCGGCGCGGTGACCGTGGCCGCCGGTCTCACCGCGATCATGATCGCCGTCGACCAGGGCGGTCGCTGGGGCTGGGCCTCGCCGGCCACCCTCGGCTGTCTGGTCGCGGGAGCCCTGCTGCTCGTCCTGTTCGTGGTGATCGAACGGCGGACCGCCGAGCCGCTGCTCGACCTGTCCCTGCTGCGGAACGCGCCGTTCGTCACCGTCACCCTGGCCGGCTCCGTGTCGAACATCGTGTACTGCCTGGTGGCGGTCCTGTCCGCGCTGTACCTCCAGCAGGCCCGCGGGCTCTCCCCGCTGGACGCCGGGCTGATCTTCCTCGCGCTGTCCGTCGGCGCGGGATCGGCCAGCTACTGGTCCGGGCACCTCGCCCACCGGTGGCGGCCCGAGACGCTGATGGCCGGCGGCCTGGTCCTGAGCGGACTCGGCCTCCTGCTGCTGACGTGGACGAACCCGCTCGCCCTCTACACCGCGGTCTTCGCTGTCGTGGGCGTCGGACTCGGGTTCGGCTGGGCCCTGACGAACGTGGCCACCCAGTCGTACGTCCCCGAGAACCGCCTGGCCGCCGCCTCCGGGCTGGTCCTCACCTCACTGGTCCTGCTCGGCGCCGTGGCGGTGGCCGTCGCGACGACCGTCCTGGAGGTCCTCAGCGGATCCGCGGAGCGGGCCGCCTCCGACGGACCGGCCATCGAGGAGGTGCTGCGGGTCGCGGCGCTCCTGTCGCTCGTGGGCGCCGCCGCGCTCCTCCCGCTGATCCGGGCGGGACGCCGGTCGCCCCCGAGGACGACCGGAACCCTTCCGACGCCGTGACCGTCACCCCGCCGCCCCGTCAGAGGCGGCAGGGCGGGAACACGGTGCCCGTCGAGCGGTCAGGCGTTGATGCAGGTGTTGCCGAACGCCGGGTTGAGCAGACCGATGACGCTGACGGAGTTGCCGCAGGCGTTGATCGGGATGTGGATGGGCACCTGGATGACGTTGCCGGACAGGACACCGGGAGAACCGATCGCCGCACCCTGCGCACCGGCGTCGGCGGAGGCCATGGAGGCTCCACCGATCACGACGGCTCCGGTGGCGAGGGCGAGAGCGGCGGTCTTCAGAACACGCGACATGGGTCTCCTTCAAAGGCGGTGACGGACCCGCCCCGTGAAGGGGCGTGCCCCGGGGCCCCGTCGGGACCCACGCAAGTGTTTCGTTCCGTACCGCCGGTCCGGCTTGGCCCTGCCCCGGTCATTCCCTCGCACGAGTGACTCCCTGGGCCAAGTGCGCGCCCCGCCTCGGGAATTCCCGGACGGTCGGGCCCGCTCAGCGCACCTGGACCCCGACGAGGCAGGTGTCGTCGTCCGTGTCGGACCGGCTGTGGGTCAGCAGACGGTCGAGCCGGCTCTCCAGCGACGGGGACTCCCGTTGCGCGAGACCGAGGAGCTGCGTCAGGGAATCCATCATGGAGGTGTCCCGGCGCTCCACGAGCCCGTCGGTGTACATCAGCACGGTGTCCTCCGGTTCGAGCTGCACCTCTTCCTCCTCGTACTCCGCGTTCGGCACCGCACCGAGCAGCAGGCCCTTGGTCAGCGGGAAGGCCGTGGCCCGCGCGCCCCGCACGAGGATGGGCGGCAGGTGTCCCGCGCGCGCCCAACGCAACACCCGCCGCTCCGGATCGAAGATCCCGCACACGGCGGTCGCGGTCAGGTCGCTGGTCAGGTGGTGGGCGACCGCGTTCAGCCAGGTGAGCAACTGCGCGGGTCCGGCCCCGGTCACCGCGAGGCCGCGCAGGGCGTTGCGCAGGACCACCATGCCGGTGGCCGCCTCGATGCCGTGACCGGCGACGTCCCCGACGCACAGGAGCACCTGCCCGTTCGGCAGGACCACCGAGTCGTACCAGTCCCCGCCGATCAGGGCCTGCGACTCGGCGGGCCGGTACCGCACCCCGATGCGGATCCCCGGCGCGTCGAGCGGCGCGGGCGCGGGCGGCATGATCGCGTGCTGCAACTGCAACGCGAGACGGCTGCGCTCCGCCGACTCCGCCTCGGTGTAGGCCAGTTGGTCCCGGGTGGCGGCCAGAGCCACCTCGGTCCAATGCTGCGCGGAGATGTCCTGGTAGGCGCCCCGCACGGCGAACAGCGACCCGTCCGCATCCTGGACGGGCTCCGCGACGATGCGGATGTGTCGGGTGACGCCGTCCGGACGCTGGAGGCGGAAGGCCACGGAGGCCTCGCGCCGGTAGTGCATCAGCGTGCGCAGGAACCGACTGATCGACGTGATGTCATCGGGGTGGGCATGGGCGGGGAGCGCCTCCAGCGGCACCGGCGAGGCCCCCGCCGGCAGCCCGTACAGGGAGAAGAGCTGCCCGTTCCAGGTGATCTCACCCGTGGTGAAGTTCTCCTCGAAGCCGCCGATCCGGCCGAGCCGCTGCGCGTGTTGCAACAGACTGGCCAGCCGCGCGGTCTCGTCCTCGATCCGCCAGATCAACAGGAGCGCCGTGCCGTGCCGCGTGATGCTGGCGTCGGCCACGGCGGTGAGCGGGACGTCGTCGATGAAGGCGGTCAGCGTCATCCGCCGGGTCTGGAAGGACTCCCCGGTGGCGTAGACGCGCTCCAGCTTCTCGAAGAGCCCGTTGTCCTCGGCCGCCAGGGGATAGGCCTCCAGGAACGTGGAGCCGCCCACGGCGCTGCGGGGTCGACCGGCGGGGTCGGTGAAATGGTCGTTGGCGTGGTGGACCCGGAAGTCCGTCAGGCCGCCGGCGGGGCCGAGGATCGGTGTGAGGACGAGCGCCGGATCGTGCAAGTGGTCCGCGAGAGACGTCAGTTCGGCCACGGCCGCGTGCGGGGTCCGGCCCGGCACCGAGGGCGTGCCCGCGCCCGTCGGGTCCTCCAGCGTGTGGGCGCACAGCTCCGCCAACGCCTCGATCTGGCGGATGATCCGCGGCGGCTGCGGGGCCAGCGGCTGCGGCCAGCACACCTCCAGCACGCCGTGAATGCGGCCGCCCGTCCCGGCGGGTACCGCTATGCGTCCCCCGTGCGGGTGCCGGCGACGCCCGATCGAGGGCATGCCGGAGTCGGAGAGCCGGGAGACGAAGGCGGGCCCCCGCTCGACGAGCGCGAGACGCGCGCAGGTGGCCACCTCGGGCGGGACGTACCGCCAGCGCAGCGCCTCGTCCTCGGTGAACCCGGCCTGGCCGGCGAGCGTCAGCGAGGAGTCGGCCCCCGCGAGCCAGATGACCACTCCGTGCGCCCCGAGCGGGGCCAACGCGTTCTCCAACAGCGCGGTCGCCACGGCCTGGGCGTCCGAGGCGGACAACAGACCGCTCTCGGCCGCCCGCAGCCGCACCGCGGCCGAGCCGTCCGTGTCGTCGCCGTCGGCCGCGGCGCGATCCAGGAACTCGGCCGCGAGCTCACTGACCCGGTCGCGGGACGCCTCGTTGATGATCTCCACCGAGAGTCCGAGCACGGTCGTGCCCGACTGCTCGGCCAGGATCGCCAACTGCCGCGCCGCCTCGGCGGGACCGCAGCCCAGTTTGCCGACGAGGACACCCTTGGCCATCTCGATCAGGGCCCGCCCGTCCGAGGCCGACTGTGCCTCGCGCACCTCCCGGCGCAGGCGTTCCACGGTGGCGGCCAGCGGGCCGACGTCGCCGCCGGCATCCGGCCGCTCGGCCGGACCGGGCCCACCCGGCCGGGGGCCGCGGGCGGCGGGAACGGTGACGTCGTCCGCCTCCGGGGCCGACAGCTCACCCCGCGGTCCGTTTTCGTGTCGAGGGCTGTTCACGGTGAGTCCGGGCTCCTGGGCGAGGGCGTGGGGGACGGCGGGGAATCAGACACGTGCGGCCCCCGAGACGTCCCGCGGCAGCAGCCAGTGCCGGACGCGGGCCATGAGGTCGTCGGCGTCCACCGGCTTGGTGACGTAGTCGCTGGCTCCCGACGCGAGGCTCTTCTCCCGGTCACCGGGCATCGCCTTCGCGGTGACCGCGATGATCGGCAGGTCGGCGTACGCCGGCATGCGACGGATCTCGGTGGTCGCCGCGTACCCGTCCATCTCGGGCATCATCACGTCCATCAGGATGAGATGGATCCCGGGATGACCGGTCAGGGCGTCGATGGCGGTACGGCCGTTCTCCGCGTGCACGACCTGGATGCCGTGCAGTTCGAGGATGCCGCTGATCGCGTACAGGTTCCGCGCGTCGTCGTCGACCACCAGGACGGAACGGCCCGCCAGACCGTCGTCGAGGAACGCGGGAACGGCGGCGGGGGAGTCCTGCGAACGGACCAGGGAAGGCACGTCACCGGGTTCCTGGGCGGAGAGGTGCAGCGAGATCCGCTCCCGCAACTCGTCCAGGCTGGACAGCACCTCCAACGGCTGCGCCGACGTGTGCTCGTGCAGCTCCCGCTGCTGCGCCGCGTCGAGACGACGGTTGTCGTGGGCGAGCACGGGCAGGGAGGCCAGCGCCGAGTCCCCGGCCAGCGCCCGCAGGAAGCGCAGCGCCTCCCCGTCCTGGCCGAGTTCGAGGACCACGCAGTGGAACGGCGCGGTGGCGAGCACCTCCGCCGCCTCCTGGGCGCTCACGGCGGTCACCACCTCGACGGGCTCGTCCGCCGCGAACGGCGAGCGGCCCAGCGCGAGATCGTGGGTGGCGCTCTCGGCGACGAGCGTCAGCAGGCCGTTGCTGCGCTCCTCGATCACCAGGAGCCGGCGCGGGCGTCGCTCGGGTCCGGGCCCCGGTGTCCGGCCCCGCTGCTCGCCGACGGTGCTTCCGGTCGGCTCGGTGCGGGGACCCACCAAGGCGCGGTCGGCGAACTCCGTCCGGGCCACCGGCAGGTAGAGGGTGAAGACGGAGCCCGCGCCCGGATCGCTGAGGGCGGTGACGGCGCCCCCGAGGAGCTGGGCGATCTCCCGGGTGATGGAGAGCCCGAGGCCGGTGCCCCCGTACTTGCGGCTGGTCGTGCCGTCGGCCTGCTGGAACGCGGCGAAGATCGATTCGAGTTGGTGCTCCGCGATGCCGATTCCGGTGTCCTTCACGCGGAAGGCGACCATCGGGCCGCCATGGCTCAGCCCGGCAGGCACGTCGGCGGCGGCCACGGGCTCGATCCGCAGCTCCACCCTGCCGTGCTCGGTGAACTTCACCGCGTTGGAGAGCAGGTTGCGCAGGATCTGGCGCAGCCGTGAGTCGTCCGTGAGCAGGTCCACCGGTACCCCGGTGGCGGTCGTGATCTCGAACTCCAGGCTCTTCTGGCTGGTCAACGGCCGGAAGGTGGCGTCGACGTAGTCGAGGAGCCGCCTGAGCGGGACCCGCTCGGGGTTGATGTCCATCTTCCCCGCCTCGACCTTCGACAGGTCGAGGATGTCGTCGATCAGCTGGAGGAGGTCGGAACCGGCCGAGTGGATGATGCCCGCGTACTCGACCTGCTTGGGGGAGAGGTTGCGGCTGGGGTTCTGCGCGAGCAGTTGGGCCAGGATCAGCAGGCTGTTGAGCGGGGTGCGCAGCTCGTGGCTCATGTTGGCCAGGAACTCCGACTTGTACTTCGAGGCCAGGGAGAGCTGCTGGGCGCGGTCCTCCAGCTCCTGACGGGCCTGCTCGATCTCCAGGTTCTTCGTCTCGATGTCGCGGTTCTGGCTGGCGAGGAGAGCAGCCTTCTCCTCCAGTTCGGCATTGGAGCGCTGGAGCTCGTCCTGCTGTACCTGGAGTTCCTCGGAGCGGGCCTGGAGTTCGCCGGTCAGCCGCTGGGACTCGCCGAGGAGCTCGTCGGTGCGCGCGTTGGCCACGATCGTGCTGACGTTGACGCCCACGGTCTCCATCAGACGGCCCAGGAAGTCGCGGTGGACGGCGGTGAACTCCTTGAACGAGGCGAGCTCGATCACGCCGAGCACCTGGTCCTCCACCACGATGGGCAGCACGATCAGGCACGCGGGCGCGGACCGGCCGAGGCCGGAGGAGATCAGGTAACCGGCGGGCACGTCCTCGGCGACGATGATGCGGCGGCTTCGGGCGGCCTGCCCGACCAGCGTCTCGCCCGGGGTGAGGCGGTCGTTCTCGGATTGGCCCGAGGGACGCCCGTACGAGCCGATGAGGGTGAGCCAGGACTGCCCGTCGGTCTCGTCGGCCAGGTAGAAAGCCCCGTAGCTGGCGGCCACCAGCGGGGTCAGTTCGTCCATGACCAGCTCCGCGACGACCGAGAGGTCGCGGTGGCCCTGCATCAGGCCGGAGATCCGGGCCAGGTTGGACTTGAGCCAGTCCTGTTCCAGATTGGCGCGGGTCGTCTCGCGCAGCGAGCCGACCATCGAGTTGATGTTGTCCTTGAGTTCGGCCACCTCCCCGGAGGCGTCGACCGTGATCGAGCGGGTCAGGTCTCCCTCGGCGACGGCGCTGGCGACCTCCGCGATGGCGCGCACCTGCCGGGTCAGGTTGCCCGCCAGCTCGTTGACGTTCTCCGTCAGCCGCTTCCAGGTGCCCGACACACCCTCCACCTCGGCCTGGCCGCCGAGCCTGCCCTCGCTGCCGACCTCGCGGGCGACGCGGGTGACCTCGGCCGCGAAGGAGGAGAGCTGGTCCACCATCGTGTTGATGGTGGTCTTGAGTTCGAGGATCTCGCCCCGGGCGTCCACGTCGATCTTCTTCGACAGGTCGCCGTTGGCCACGGCGGTGGTGACGAGGGCGATGTTGCGGACCTGGCCGGTGAGGTTGTTGGCCATCGAGTTGACGTTGTCGGTGAGGTCCTTCCAGGTGCCCGCCACGTTGGGGACGCGGGCCTGGCCGCCGAGCCGGCCCTCCGTGCCGACCTCGCGGGCCACGCGGGTGACCTCGTCGGCGAAGGCCGACAGCGTGTCCACCATCGTGTTGATCACTCCGGCGAGCGCCGCCACCTCGCCCTTGGCCTCGACGGTGATCTTCTGCGAGAGGTCGCCGCGGGCGACCGCGGTGGCCACCTGGGCGATGGAGCGGACCTGGCCGGTGAGGTTGGACGCCATGACGTTGACGTTGTCGGTGAGGTCCTTCCAGGTGCCCGAGACGCCCCGGACCGTGGCCTGACCGCCCAGGTTGCCCTCGGTGCCGACCTCGCGGGCGACGCGGGTGACCTCGTCGGCGAAGGCGGAGAGCTGGTCGACCATCGTGTTGATGGTCTCCTTCAGTTCCAGGATCTCGCCGCGCGCGTCGACCCGGATCTTCTGCGTCATGTCACCGCGTGCCACCGCCGTGGTGACCTCGGCGATGGACCTGACCTGCGCGGTGAGGTTGTCGGCCATGAAGTTGACCGAGTCGGTGAGGTCGCGCCAGGTGCCGGAGACGCCCTTGACGTCCGCCTGTCCGCCGAGGCGGCCCTCGGTGCCGACCTCGCGGGCGACGCGGGTGACCTCGTCGGCGAAGGCGGAGAGCTGGTCGACCATCGTGTTGATCGTCGTCTTCAGTTCCAGGATCTCGCCGCGCGCGTCGACCCGGATCTTCTGCGACAGGTCGCCCTTGGCCACGGCGGTCGCGACCTGGGCGATGGAGCGCACCTGGGCCGTCAGGTTGCCGGCCATGAAGTTGACCGAGTCGGTGAGGTCGCGCCAGGTGCCGGAGACGCCCTTGACGTCCGCCTGTCCGCCCAGGATCCCCTCGGTGCCCACCTCGCGGGCCATTCTGGTGACCTCGTCGGCGAAGGCGGAGAGCTGGTCGACCATCGTGTTGATGGTGTTCTTGAGTTCCAGGATCTCGCCGCGGGCGTCGACGGCGATCTTCTGGGACAGGTCGCCCTTGGCGACGGCCGTGGTCACCTGGGCGATGTTGCGCACCTGGTCGGTGAGGTTGCCGGCCATGAAGTTGACCGAGTCGGTGAGGTCCCGCCACACGCCCGCGACACCCGGCACCTCGGCCTGCCCGCCGAGCCTGCCCTCGCTGCCGACCTCGCGGGCGACGCGGGTGACCTCGTCGGCGAAGGAGGAGAGCTGGTCCACCATCGTGTTGACGGTGTCCTTGAGCTCCAGGATCTCGCCGCGCGCCGCCACGTCGATCTTCTGGGACAGGTCTCCGCGGGCCACGGCCGTGGCCACCTGGGCGATGTCGCGCACCTGGGTGGTGAGGTTGCCGGCCATCGCGTTGACGGAGTCGGTCAGGTCCGCCCAGGTACCCGACACGCCGGGCACCTCGGCCTGGCCGCCCAGCGTTCCCTCGGTGCCGACCTCGCGCGCGACGCGGGTCACCTCCGAGGTGAAGAGCGAGAGCTGGTCGACCATGCCGTTGAACACGGTCGCGATCTCGCCGAGGAGACCGTCGGCCTCGTCGGGGAGCCGGGTGCCGAAGTCGCCGTCACGGACGGCCGTCAGGCCGGCCAGGAGCTGACGCAGCTCCGGTTCTCCGACCACCCCCGGCGCGGTCCCCTCGACATTCGAGCGCACGCCTGCCTGCCTGGCCATCTGTCCCCCGCTCAGTTCCCGGATTCCCGCAGTGCCGTTGACGGGCGGTGCGGCACTGCATCGTCCGGCCGCCGAAGCCCCGCGGGTCCCGGTCGGTCGGCGAACAAGGTGAAGACTATCCGGCGAGGTCCCCGGTCCCGCTTCGTTCTCCGGAGGCCGGCAGGGAGCCCGCGACCGCGACATCGCGGGGCCCCCGCTCCGACATGCGGACACCGGCCGGACTCGAACCCACCAGATCGAGCCAAGAGTGACCGAAATTAATCGTTGATTGACCGTGTAGCGCCCGAAAGCGGGGGCAAGAGCGGCAACGAAGCCATCCGCACCAGGGAGGGAACGTCGCCATGCCTCGCTCTGTCGCAGTCGTCAGCCCCGTACGTGAGACAGCCGCCGAGGTCGTTCCCCCGAGCGGAATCCCGGCGGGGGAGTCCTTCACGGAACTGCCCCCCGTGGGGAACGCCCGCGAGGTCGCACCCGGCGACGCGCGAGAACTGTCGCGCCTGTTCCTGACCCGGCTGCGGTCCCTGGAGGAGGGGACGCGCGAGTACCAGTACGCGCGCAACACCCTCATCGAGATGAACATCTCCCTCGTCCACTTCGCCGCCCGCCGCTTCCGCGGGCGGGCGAGCGGCGGCGGTGTGGAGATGGAGGACATCGTCCAGGTGGGCACGATCGGCCTCATCAAGGCGATCGACCGCTTCGACCCGGAGCGGGAGGTCGAGTTCTCCACCCTCGCCCTCCCCTACATCACCGGCGAGATCAAGCGCTACTTCCGTGACACGACGTGGGCCGTGCACGTCCCCCGCCGGCTCCAGGAACTGCGGACGGAACTCGCGAAGAGCCAGGAAGAGCTGACGGACGTGCTCGGCCGGGCGCCGACGGTCAAGGAGATCGCCGAACACCTGGAACTCGGCGAGGAGGAGGTCATCGAGGGTCTGGTGGCCGCCAACGGCTACACCAGCGGCTCCCTCGACGCCTCAGCCGACTCCGACGACCAGGCGACGAGCGGGCGCAGGACCCGACCGCTGGCCGAGAGCATGGGCGAGGCGGACCCGGCCGTGGAGCTCTTCGAGGAGATGCACACGTTGGCCCCGCTGCTCGGCCGGCTCCAGGAGCGCGACCGGCTGATCCTGCGGATGCGCTTCGGCCAGGAGAAGACCCAGGCCGAGATCGGCGCCGAACTCGGCATCTCCCAGATGCAGGTCTCCCGCCTCCTGTCGCGGATCCTCACCCAGCTGCGGAGCGGCATGCTCGCCGCCTGAACCCGCCTTGCGGGCGGCACCACCGGGCCCTTCCGGTGGTGCCGCCCTTCCGTGTGTCCGGCCGGCCCGGCCGTGTTCGACGGACCCACGTCGAGGAGTCCACGGCGCCGGTAGAATCCTTGCGTCAGTCGATGTCGATTCCGTCCCGCCTACGAGGGAAGCGCGTGCCTTCACCCCACCACCGCCGGCCCTGCTCACCCGGCGCTGCCGGCGAGCACGCGCTCCTCTCCCACGAGGACGACGCGGCGTGGGCCGAGGCCGTGGTGCGCCGCGTGGGCCGGCCGCGAACGTCGGGAACGCCGCTGGGCGCCGCACCCCCGCGCGACCGACCGGGCATACGATTCGCCGGCGGCGGAGACCTCGACGCCCGTGAGGTCACCTCATGATCGACACGGCCTCCCCGGCAACCGCCCCCGGAGCCTTCGTCCACCCCGCCCTCTTCTACCGGGGCCCCGAGGAATACACGGCCGGCGTGGGCGACTTCGTCCGCACGGCACTCGCCGCCGACGAGCCGGTCCTCGTCGCCGTCCCGGGCCCGAGCCTGGACGGGCTGCGCCGGTACCTGGGCTCCGACGCCGACCACATCGACGGCGTGGACATGACGGAGCTGGGCCGCAACCCCGGACGCATCCTCGCCGCCCTCCAGGGGTTCGCCGACCGGCACCCGGGGCGCACCGCGCGGATCGTGGGCGAGCCGATCTGGCCGGGCCGTTCCCGGGCCGAGGTCCTGGAGGCCACCCGCCACGAGGCGCTCATCAACACCGCCTTCGCGCACCGGTCCGCGACCATCCTCTGCCCGTACGACACGAGCGCGCTGGCCCCCGAGGTGGTCGCCGACGCCCGGCGCACCCACCCCACCCTGATCGAGTCCGGCCGGGAGTCCGCCAGCCCCGCCTACACCGACGCCGCCGTCGTCTGCGCCGACTGTGACCTCCCGCTGCCCGAACCCCCCGCGGAGGCCGTCCTCGTCGACTACACGGCGGGCCGGCTCGCCGACGTACGCGAACACGCGCAGACCTGGGCCCGACGGACCGCGCTCGACGCGGAGCGGCGCGACGACCTGATCCTCGCCATCAGCGAGGCGGCCGCCAACTCGGTCGCCCACGGTGGCGGGAAGGGACGGCTGCGCCTGTGGACCACACCCGGGGGAGACGTGGTCGCGGAGGTCGGCGACGGCGGCCGGCTCCGCGACCCGCTCGCCGGTCGCTCCCGCCCCGCCCTGTCCTCCGGCAACGGGGGGCGCGGCCTGTGGATGATCCACCAGCTGTGCGACCTCGTCGAGGTCAGGGCCCTCGACACCGGGCTCGTCCTGCGCCTCCACATGACGATCAACCGACAGTCATGAGCACGACCAAGAGTGACGAACCGGCTGTAGAGTTCAGACGCGAACACGCGCAACGGAAAAGACAGTGCATCGGAAGGCTGACGTGGGAACTCGCGACCTAGGGGACAGTGACGTGCCGCCCCGCGCCGACAACGAGACGGTCGAGCCGCGGCGGGCCGAACTCCGGCACAGCGAGCCGGACGCCGTGGTGTGCGCGCTCTCCGGAGACCTCGACCTCGACAGCCTGGGATCCGTCCAGCCCGTCCTGGACGAGGCGATCGGGTCGGGCCCGTCCCGGCTGGTGATCGACCTCTCGGGGGTCGGCTTCTGCGACTCCTCGGGCCTCAACCTGCTGCTGAGCCTGCGGCTGGACACCGAACGGGAGGGCATCGCGCTGCGACTGGCGGCGCCCACCGACCAGTTGTCGAGACTGCTCCAGCTCACCGGCGCGGACGGCGTCTTCACCATCAGCCGCACCGTGCCGGAAGCCCTCGCCACGGGATGAACCCCGTCACCGCCTCGCACCTGCCGTGACCCCTCCCAGGAGGGGGACCGGCACCCGCATCCGAGGTGTTCAAGAGGACAGGGCGGGTATGCGCGGGGTCTGGGACACCGAAACGGTCGATCCGGACTTTTACCGGGCCAGGACGGCAGGAGTACGACATCAACGACAAGACGAGTGCCCCAGGGGGTGAGACCACAGTGACGCCCATCGGACCGGAGACCGGCGATCCGCTGCGCGCGGACACCAAGGCCGTGACCCAGCGCCGGCGCCTCGCGCTGAGCGGGACCCGCGGCCAGGTCGCCAAGGGACGAGATTTCACCCGGGAAGCCCTGCGTGACTGGGGATGGGACGGTCACGAGACCGCCGAGGACGTCCTGCTCATCGTGTCCGAGCTGCTGACCAATGCCGTCATGCACGCCGGCGGGTGCCAGGAGTTCGTGATCGCGGCCGCGGGCGACGTCCTGCGCATCGAGGTCTTCGACGGGGAGACCGAACTGCCGCGCCCTCGTCCCAGGCAGCAGGGGGCGACACCGGGAGGCCACGGCCTGTACATAGTGCGGCGCCTCTCGGACCGTTGGGACGCCCAGGCCCACGCCCACGGCAAGGTGGTCTGGGCGGAGGTCGACGTGGTGCGCCTGACGACCGGGCTGCCCGCCCCCGCTCCGGCGCCGAGCACGCTGCCGACCGCGTCGGCCCCCGCCGCCGCCCTCCTCGACGGCGTTCCCCTCCAGGCGGACACGCACGGCTGAACCACGATCGCGCACCGGACACGGCGGCCTTGAGGGGTCACGTGTCCCGGTCGCGGGGTGTGTGGCGGGCCCAGGGATGACGCAGTCGGATCCAGATGTCCCGGGCCTGCCGGCCGGCCGCCGTGCGGCTGCGGGCCACCAGCGCGTCCGCCTCGTCGGGCGTCTCGACCATGGGACCGGAGCCGCGCAGCGGCTTTCCCGCCGTCTCGTGGAGGAACAGCGTCGACACGAAACCGATGACGCCCGCCACCATCAGGTAGTACGCCGGGACCATGTCGTTGCCGGTGGCCTCCACGAGTGCCGAGGTGAACAGCGGCGTCGTACCGCCGAACAGTGACACCGAGATGTTGAAGGCGATGGACAGCGCCGCGTAGCGCAGGCGGGTGGGGAACAGCGCCGGCAGCGTGGACGCGGCCGTCCCCGCGAAGCAGACGAGCAGCAATCCGAGGATCGCGCAGCCCACGGCCGGCAACAGGATCCCGCCCTCCCGGATCAGCAGGAACGCCGGAATGGCCAGGGCCACGAGGGCGACGCTGCCC
The DNA here is from genome assembly GCF_041431415.1 of Streptomyces sp. NBC_00513. Classification (GTDB taxonomy): domain Bacteria; phylum Actinomycetota; class Actinomycetes; order Streptomycetales; family Streptomycetaceae; genus Streptomyces. The sequence goes on along the minus strand of NZ_CP107845.1, from coordinate 818,447 downwards.
GCGAGGAACACCGGTCTGCGGCCCCAGCGGTCCGAGGTGTGGCCCACGGTCGTGATCGTCAGGACCACGAGCAGCATCGTCCCGAGGACCAGCAATTGGGCCGTGGTGTCGTTCTCGCCCAGGGTGACGGTCATGTACGTGGGCAGGTACGACGTCACCATGTAGTTCGTGACGTTGTAGAGCAGGACCAGCCCCATGCAGATGAGCACCGCGTGCCAGTGACGCGTGAAGATCTCCTTGAGGTTTCCCCTGCCGGTCGCGGGGGCCTCCGCGACCGCCTCCCCTTCGGCCGCCGCGTAGGCCGCCTCCTTCTTGAAGGCCGGGGTCTCCTCCAGCTTCAGACGCATGTACAGGCCGATCAGACCCAGGGGGCCCGCGATGAAGAAGGGGATGCGCCAGCCCCAGTCCTCCAGGCCGTCCGAGCCCATGACGAGGGTGAGGATCGTGACCAGGCCGGAGCCCATGGCGTAGCCGACGAACGTGCCGAAGTCGAGCCAGCTGCCCAGGAATCCCCGGCGTCTGTCCGGCGCGTACTCGGCGATGTAGGTGGTCGCGCCGGCGTACTCGCCGCCCGTGGAGAAGCCCTGGACCAGCCGGCAGACCAGGAGCAGCAGGGGGGCGACGAAACCGACGGACGCGTACGTCGGGAGGAATCCGACGGCGAACGTACTGGCCGCCATCATGATCATCGTCGCCGCGAGCACCTTCTGCCGGCCGATCCGGTCGCCGAGCGGGCCGAACACCAGGCCGCCGAGGGGTCGTACCAGGAAGGCGGCGGCGAAGGTCGCGAACGTCGAGACGACCTGGGCGCCCGGGGAACTCGACGGGAAGAAGACCTTGCCCATGGTTCCGGCCAGGTAGGCGTAGACGCCGAAGTCGAACCACTCCATGGTGTTGCCCAGGGCGGCCGCGGTGACGGCCCGACGTACCTGCGGCTGGTCGGCGACCGATACGTCCTCGCTGGTCAGGGCCTTCTTGCGGCGCCGGAGCAGGGTACGGAGCAGCCGATCGGTCGACGCGTGACCGCTGCGTGGGGGCTGCGGGCGGCGGGACGCTCCTGCCATCGTGTCGACCTCTCTGCCCGGGTGCGCCGTGCCGAACCACAGCGGCCTCTGATTCTTCGGGCCGGCGCGACACTCGGCATGTCGGCAGGTCCGACCGTGTGACGGGACGGGCCGCGGCTCGCGCACCACGACGACGGGGCGGCTGTCGGCACCGGCCGTGTGGTCGGTGCCGACAGCCGCCCCGGGGGGTCGGGCGGTTCAGCCTCGGTGAGGGGGAGTGCCTCCGGCGTCCTGGTACCGGTCCTCGTCGCGCAACACCGGGGTGATCTTCGCGGCGTGCAGCGTCAGCCGCTGGATGCGCGTCTCGTGGTTCGACGCCGTGCCGCTGGAATCGTCGGTCCCGGTCGGGGCAGCGTCCGTCAGCTCCCAGGCGGTGACCACGTCCCGGCCGTTCGCCGTCGTGGCGTCGATCCGGACGGAGCGCTGCCCGTCCGGCTCCCGGCCGAGCGCCCAGGCGAGGGCCTTCGGGGTGTCGGTCAGGACGCAGCCGGTGAGCGTCACGGTCAGCTCCTGCCCCGGCAGGCCGCCGTCCCCCTGGGGACCCAGCCCCTGCGCGTCCTCGCAGGTGAAGCGCTCACCGTCGACGGTGACGCGGTACTCGGTGGTGTGCTGTGTGGAATCGTCCATGGGGCCGCGCCTGCCCGACGCCCCGCCCGGTATGCGGCCGCCGGTCATCCGGCCTCGCCGTGGGCGTGCAGGACGGCCCGTACGTTCTCGATGCTGCCGCAGTCCGCCGCCAGCTGCTTCTCCCGCTCGCGCAGGAACGCGACACCCAGCTCGGCCCGGCGTTCGTCCGGGACGTTCTCCCTGGCACCGTTGAGGATCGTCCGCTCCTCCTCGTCGATGTGGTGCGACACCGCCTTCGACAGGTCCTCGAGGCGCTCGTCCCATTCCTCGGATCCGACGTCGGCGACCTCCAGGAGGGCCAGCAACGCCTCGTTGCCCTCGGTGTGCTCCTCGGCGCCGTGTTCCACTTCCTCGTCGTCCACGTTCTTGAACCGCTTCAGCGCCCCGTACACCTCGGATTCCTCGGCCTCGGCGTGCGCGATCAGCAGTGCGGAGAACTTCTTCAACGCCTCGGCGCGGTCGGCCTCCACGCTCCGCATGCGGCGAAACAGTTCCTCCATGGTGCGGTGGTCCTTCAGAATCACCGCGACTACATCGTGATTCGCCGTCATGGCGTGCTCCTGCCTGTTCTGTCGTGCCCGGCGTGGTTCTCGCGGCCCAGGGCCGCAGGTCAGCGTCGTCGGCCGCCCGTGACAAGGCGGTAGACGAGCAGCAGGATCATCGAGCCGACGACGGCCGCGATCCAGGTCGAGAGGTCGAAGAAGCCGTCGATCGAGTCGACCCCGAACAGCACCTTCCCCAGCCAGCCGCCGAGCAGACCACCGGCGATGCCGATCAGGATGGTGACGAAGAAGCCGCCGGGATCCCTGCCGGGCATGAGCGCCTTCGCGATCATTCCCGCAAGCAGTCCGATGATGATCCAGGCGATGATTCCCATGGTGTTGCCTCTCCGGGCTCCGATGAATTTCCTACGTTCGCCGAATGCTCCCTTCGGAGGAATTCAAACCCGGGCGAAATGCCCGGCGAAAGGCGAGGGCCGGGGGCCGGCCCGGGGAGCGTGCTCACCGGGGAAGTGGGCAGACGTCGGACGAGGAACCAGCGAAAGGGCCCGTATGCGCAGTGTCGGCGTAGAGGAAGAACTGCTGCTCGTCGATCCGCGGACCGGTGAACCCGCCGCATCGGCCGGCGCGGTGCTGGCCTCCGCGATCAGGACAGGGGGCCGTGCGGCGGGAGCCGACGGCGAGATCCCGCTGGAGAAGGAACTCCACAAGCAGCAGGTCGAATTCGCCACCAAACCGGTGACGATGATGGGCGAACTCGCGGAGGAGATCCTCCGGTGGCGCGCCGAGGCCGCCCGGCACGCGGAGGCCGCGGGTGTCGTCGTCGCCGCCCTCGCCACCTGCCCTACACGGGTGGAGCCCTCGCTGAGCCTGGGGGAGCGGTACCAGTGGATCGGCCGGCAGTTCGGCCTGACGGCACAGGAGCAGCTGACCTGCGGCTGCCACGTGCACGTCTCGGTGGACTCCGACGAGGAGGGCGTGGCGGTCCTCGACCGGATCCGCCCCTGGCTGTCCGTCCTGACCGCCCTGAGCGCGAACTCGCCCTTCTGGCAGGGAGAGGACAGCGGCTACGGGAGCTATCGCAGCAGGGTCTGGAACCGGTGGCCCTCCGCGGGACCGGTGAGCGTCTTCGGCTCGGCCGACCGCTACCACGAGCGGGTCCGCGCCATGCTCGCGACCGGAGCCCTCCGCGACGAGGGCATGATCTACTTCGACGCCCGGCTGGCCGCCTCCTACCCCACGGTGGAGATCCGGGTGGCGGACGTCTGCCTGGACGCGGCCACGCCCGTACTGCTGGCGGCACTGACCCGCGGGCTGGTGGACACGGCCTCCCGGGCCTGGCAGGCAGGAGAGCCCCCCTCCCGGGTCGACACCGCCCTGCTCCGGCTGGCCGCGTGGCGGGCCGCCCGGTCCGGGCTCGACGGCCCCCTGATCCACCCGGCCACCCTGTCGCAGACCCCTCCCGAGGACGTCGTGTGGGCGTTGTACGAACACGTACGGGACGCCCTGGAGGAGAACGGGGACGCCGAACGCGTCCGGGCCGGCCTGGTCGAACTCCAGGAGCGCGGGACCGGGGCCCGGGTGCAGCGCGCCCTCCTGCGCGACGAGGGGGACCTCGCCGCCGTGGTCACCCGGTGCGCGCGCCTCACCCTCGGCGGTTGACGCGCCGCCGGCCCCGGGGGGTGGCGCGCCGCCGACGCAGCGCCGCGTCGAGGGACAGGGTCGGTGCGCCCGCGAGGACCAAAGGGGTCCAGGCCATCAGATAGGCCAGGTCGTTGCCGTAGTAGTACGGGGTGGCCTGCCAACTGACGGTCAGCCAGAGGGAGAGCGAGATCAGGGCGCCCCCGAGGGCGGCGATCCGGGTCAGCAGGCCGGCCAGGACCCCCACCCCGACGGCCGTCTCGCCGAGGGCCATCGCGAGGCCGAAGCCACCCGGGTCGTTCAGGGCGACCGCCACCAGTGCCGGAATCGCGGCCGACCCCTTCACGCCTTCGAGCTGTTGGCCGATCGAACCGTCGCCGGTGGCGGAGAGGAACGCCGGGTCGAGGAGCTTGTCGACGCCGGCGTACACGAACGTGATGCCGAGGAAGAGGCGCAGGGGCAGCAGCGCGTGCCGCGTGGCGGCGGATCGCGGCCCGGAGGATGTCGTGTTCACACGCAGCACACGTCGCGGTCGGGCCCGTGGTTCGGACCGCCTTCAGGACACGGGTCCTGGCCGGCCCCGGTGAGCGGCGGCCGGCGGCCCAGCCCGCCGAAGCCGCCGAGTGGCGTCCGAAGCCACCTCGCGTTGGTCAGGGTTGCCTGACCACGCCCGTTCGGGCCGTGGTTGCCGGCCGTGCGTGCGCGGGGGAAGGCGGTCGCGACGGGACGGGAGCGGTCGCGGGATCGGGAGAGGGGGCAGGCGCGGAGATCGGCCGGGCGCGGGCGGACGCACCGCGACGCCGTGCACGCGCGTGACCGTCCGGATCCACCGCGCGACCGCGCCGATCCGCACAGCCGGCCGGTCGGTCGACCCGCCGGTCAGTGGGTCGGTCCGTCAAGGAGACGTGTTCCCGCCGACCTGTGCTTCCTCGGCCGTCGGGACCACCAGCCCGATGGACTCGGCCGCCACGGCGATGGCGAAGTCGAAGTACGCGGACTCGTCCCGAACACTGTCGTGGGTCCGGCTGAAGACCTGGAACACCAGGAGCCCGATCAGGTTGCTCCACAGCACGATGCCGCGCTCGATCAGGTCCGAGAACGGGGCCTCGGGCGCGCCCCCGAACAGTGCCACGGCCTCCGGGCGCAGCAGCGGCGGCCCGGGCACCACCCGCCGCGGCGGGGTGAGTTCACCGGCCTCCAACGCGGACCGCACGATGCCGGCCAGTACCGCGGGGGTGCGGGAGGCATGAGGGACGGTCTCCTGCGGAGCGTGGTAGCCCGGCACGGGCGAGCCGTAGATCAGCGTGAACTCCGCGGAGTTGTCGAAGGACCAGCCCCGCAGCGCCCGCGTCACGGCGAGGAGCCGTGCTCCCGCCGTCGCCCCGGCCGACCGGGCGACCCGGTCGGCCTCCTCCATCGCCGCGGCGGACTCGTCGTACGCGTCGATGATCAGCGCGGTCAACAGGTCGTCCCGGTGCGGGAAGAAGGCCTCCGCGTCGGGGGCGGACAGACCGCCGGCGCGGGCGACGACCTCCGGGGAAAGCCCTCCGGCTCCCAGCTTCACCAGGAGTTCGCGTGCGGTGGCCTTGACGGCCGCCCGCCGGCCGGTGTCCTCGTCGCTGCCTTGGGTTCCGGAAGTATCCATGGCCAAACCGTACCTTTGGGTGACCGCGGCCCGGGGGCGGTTTTCGGTCGGTCCCGCCGCGGTCCCGCCGCCGGTGGTCGCTCGGCCTGGGACCTCCGTGCGGGGCGTAAGGGACGCTCAACAGGCCCACCGCGCGGGGTGCGCCCCGTACACCTCCACCGGGTCGGCCGGGCAGCACCGAGTCCCGGGGCCTGGGCCCCGGGACTCGGTGTGGTCCACTTCGCTGACCGTTCTTCTCAACGACCGTCCGGCTGCGGGGACACCGCCTTTCGAGGCCGTGTTCCCGGACACCGGCCGACCGCGGGCCACCCAGGTGCTCCGCAAAACGGCATGTACCCGTCGGTACCGTTCCATTCATCGCACTACGCAGCGTGTTCGTCGTGACGCCGGGTCGCGGGCCGGCCCGTACGCGAGGGTGCGGGGTCACGCCGTCTCACGCGGGGGCGGCGGCCACACAGAACTCGTTGCCCTCCGGGTCCGTCATCACCACATGGTGTCCCTCGAACTCCTCCACGAGCCTTCCGCCCGCCGCCACCAGACGCCGGGCCTCCGCCCTGATCCGTTCCCACCGCTCGTCCGTACCGCCGTGCCCCGGCACCCGGATGTCCATGTGGAGGCGGTTCTTGGCCCGCTTGGGCTCCGGAACCCTCAGGATGGAGAGGCGGGGGCCGACGCCGTCGGGATCGTGGAGCCATGCCCCGCCGCCCGCGGGGTCGGCCGCGTCCGGGTCGTGCTCGGTCGCGCCGTCCTCCGGGGGATCGAAGTGGGCGGCCCACTCCTCGCGCGTGGCGAAGGGAGCGGGTGGCGGCTCGTCTACGTAACCCAGTGCCGTCTTCCAGAAGGCGGCCAGCGGCCGGGCATCGGCACAGTCAAGCGTCAGATCGATTCGGGTGGCCATGGCCCGACCGTAGCGCTCACCGCGGTTTCGGCCGATGGTGGCCACGCCTCCCGCGACCCCGCCGGCGTCAGGACAGCTTGCCGCCGTAGTCGGGCAGCTTGACGGTGCGTTCGGCGTGGCCGCCGACGAGGTCACTCGTGTTGTTCCCGATGTTGGCGATGATCGTGTAGCCGCGGGCCTCGATCTCGGCGCGCTTGCCCGTCTTGTACGCGCTCACCTCGTGGAACAGGTCGGGCAGGTCCCGGACGTACAGGCCCGAGACCGGGTAGCCGACGGCCTTCAGGTTGCGTTCGGTGAGGGAGTACACGATCCCCGGGCGCGCGGTCACGAAGAAGACGGCGACCCCACGCTCACTGGCGTACCGGGTGAGCTCACGGACCTTGCCGATCGCGGGGGTGGGGAAGGTCCAGAACCAGTGGAAGTCGGTCTCCAGCGAGCTGTTGTCGATGTCCAGGACGAGCGCGGGCTTCTCCCCGGCGGGCGAGGCGGCGATGCGCTGCTCGATGGCGGGGCGGGCCGCGTCGATGACGTCGGCGACGTCACGCTGCCAGGTGGCGTAGTCGATGCCGAGGATGGCGGCGTTGCCGCCGGGCGCGGAAGCGGCGGGGGCCGAGACCGCGGGCACGGACGCGGGCGCGGATCGTTCGGCCGCGTCCGCGACGGTGGCCGGAAACAGGGTGAGGACGGTGGCCGCGGCGGCCACCGCGGCGGCGGTGGCGGTGCGGGTGGTGCGGGGGCGGGTGCTGCGCATGGGGGACGCTCCTCGTCACACGTTGGCATGTACGCGCCCATGCTTGGGGAGCGTCGTCGGTATGTCTACTGGCCGGTAAGAAACATTTGGTGGCCGACGGATGAATGCCTGGTCGCGAGGACCGGGCCGGACGGAGCGGGTGCGCGCGGCGCGCGGGCCGCAGGGGCGCCGGACGCGCGGAGCGGTTCCCGGCCGGGCGGCGAGGGTGCGCGGGGAAGTGCTGCGGCGACAGTGCCGGAGCGGTTTCCGGCCGGGGCGGCGAGGGCGCGTGCGCGGGCGAACGGCGTCTCCGCGCCCCGACCGACCCGCCCCGCCCTTCGGCGGGCCAAACCCCCTCCGCGGGCCAAACCCCCTCCGCGGGCCAAACCCCTTCGGCGGGCCAAACCCCTTCCGCGGCGGCTCCGAATGATGGACGAGGCCGGGCCGGCTTCCCGTCCGTGGGTGACCGACCGAGAGAGCGGACGCGGCGGCCGCCCGGCCCTCGCGACGACCCCTTCGCGTCGGTCACGCGGCGCGGACCGACAGCGTGCTCGCGCCCCCTTGCGCGTCACGGCAGTGCCCCGTGCCCCGTGCCCTGCGCCCCGTGCCCCACGCCCTGTGGCACCGGAGGACGACGCCGCCGGCCGTGGCGAACCGGCCGACCGTGTCCGGCTGTTCGCGTGCCCGATCCCCGGAGGCCCGGGACCCGGATGCCGATGCCGGGGCCGGTGCCGACCGCTCTCGACACGAACGAGTACGCGTACCCGCTTTGCGCCCGAACGCTCGACCTCACGGCCCGCCAGGGGGCAGACTCGGGACAGCAGTCGATCGAGGGAGCGTCCCATGAGCGCGCAGCCGGTCCACCCGCACGGACCGCGTCGGATCCCGAGGCACGCCGAGGGCATCGCGGCGGCGCTGTCGGGGGAGTGCCGGCGGGAGTTCCACGCCGAACTCCTGGTCGCCGCGCCCGACGAGGCGAAGGGCGTACTGCTGCGTTGGTGGGGCCGGGCGATGCTCGCCGCCGACGCCGACCAGGGCCCGCGGGTCGCGGGCGCGCTGGCCGGGCACACCCCGACGGTGTCGGTCGGGGAGATGATCGAGCGCCGGCGGGCGGCCGGCCTACCCGTGTGACCCGCCCGGTGTTCCGTTCGAGGAGGGTGCTCGCCCACGACCGGGCCGGCGTACGGCCGGTGGCCGGCGGCACCGGTGTCGGTGCTCCGTCGTAGGGTGCCCGTCAGCCGACCACCTCGTTTCGGAGAACCTGTGCCCTCTCTCGCGCGCCTCCTGACCACCATCGCCCCCGTGTTGTCCCCGGCCGAGGCGGATGCCCCCCACGTGGAGTCCTGGTCCCCGTCGAGCCGGCTTCTGGTCCAACGAGGCGACGCCGAGCTGCTCGTTCAGGAGCTGGAGGCTCCCGTCGGAGACCGCCGGCCCGCGCGGCCCGTCCGCATCCCGGCGCCCTGGCCGCGCGGGATCGGGCAGTACGCGGTGGCGCCGTCGGCGGATGTGGCCGTGTTCCCCGGGGCGCACGCCCTGACCGCCGTGGACCGGACGGGAGCGGTGCGCTGGGAGGTACGGCACCGCTGCTGGGCGGGGTGCGCGTCCCACGACTCGTACGAGGAGTACGCGCACGACCGTGATCACCGGTACGCGAGCAGCGGTTCGGCCGCCTTCTCGGCGGACGGGGCTCTCGTGTGGGCCCACGTACGGGGACCGTTGGAGCAGGACGGACAGGAGGGGGCCGCGGGGATGGAGGAATGGCTGGTTCTCGACGCGGCGGACGGAAGGGTTCTCGCCCGCGCCGCCACGGGGTCGGCGGCGGCCGGGTCGATCCACGTCCCGCCCGCCGACCCGGGGCGGATGGGCCTGTCGATCGGCGAGGGGCAGGACGGCGCCCCCCTGCGATGGGGGCGATGGGACGGTGCGACGCTCTCCATCGAGTCCTTCGCCGACGAGGACCTCGTGCTGTCGGCGGTGAGCCCGTCCGGCACGCGCCTGCTGACCGTCGCGCACGGACAGGAGGCACTCGCCGTGCACCGGCTCGTGGACGGATCCGCGGAACCCGGACCGGAAGCGGAACTGCACGCCGACGCGGTGATCCCCCGACATCCGGAAGCGGACCCGGACGACCAGGACGTCGAGGTCTTCTGGGACTACGAGGCCGGCTTCCTCGACGAGGACACCGTCATCGCCGCGACGGTCGAGAGCGACGAGGAGTCCGGTGCGGGCCGGCACTGGATCGTCGACCTGGCCCGGACGGGGGCGGTCGATCCGCTCCTCCACCCGTACCCCGTCACCGGAACGGCTCGCGCCCTCGGCGACGGCACCTGGTACACCGTCTCCCCGGCGGACCACGTCATGCGGATCTGGGGCTTGAGCTGACGTCGGACCGGAGGCGGGTACCCGGTCGCAGGTCCCTCCCACCGCCGTCGGCGAAGGCGGCCGCGCCCGGTGCCCGAGACACCACGAGGTCCCGGATGCGGGGGCTCCGGGACCTCGTGGGGTTCATTTCGCCGAGCGTCGGGTTCAACGACCGATCGGCGAGCCGGTCACCGGCGTGGACGGGAAGTCGCCGGGGGCGAAGGTGGTGTCCGCCCCCGGCCGGTCACGGCGCCGCGGCCTCCCCGGCCGGCCCCGTCCGGGCGGCGAGGCCCGAGGCCTCGTCCGTGGGTGCGGCGTCGGCCTGCCGGGGGAGCCACCGGGTGCTCCAGTCGTCCTCGCCCACCAGATCGGCGGGGGAGGACACCAGCGCCGCCTCGACGCGGCCCCAGGTGCCGTCACCGACCCAGATCCGGTACCGCTCGGCCATGCTGTGCCAGGGCCCGTACCGAGCGGGTAGATCCCGCCAGGCGGCACCCGTCGACAATTTCCACACGATGGCCTCGACGGCCGTGCGCTCCACACGGGCCGCGGGCCTGCCGAGCCGCGTCTCGATCGCGGTCCAGGCCTCGTCACTCAACTGAAATCGGCGCTCCACGGGAGCATCAACGACCGGCCGCACCCCACCGGCACGCCCGAAGAGCCACCGGTTCCCGCCCGCCGCATTTCCGGGGGGTTTCCGGGCAATGAACACCATTCGGTATGGAAAGCGGATTAGCGGGCAGGAGCGGGGTTGAAGGCTGCCCCGTGCGCCCCTCCGGCGCACGAATCCGCCGGGAGTCACCATGCTGATCATCCTCGGGCTGGTCGTTCTGATCGCCGCGGTCGTCGTCGCGGTCGCCGGTGTCCTCGGCAACGCCGGGGTCGGCCACGGGATCGGACAGGGATTCGACGTCTTCGGCTACCACGTCACCGGTTCGACCGGGACGCTGTTCCTGTACGGCATCGTGGTCGGCGCGGTCGTGCTGTTCGGTCTCCTCCTGTTGCTGGCGGGTGCCCGCCGTGCCTTCAGGCAGGGGCGGACCGCGCGTGCCGAACTCGGCGAATCACGTCGACAAGAGGCGGCCGCCCGAGCGGAACGCGATCAGTTGATCAGCGCCCGCGAGGAAGCGGCCGAGGACACCGGGGCCGTACCGGCTCGGGACCCCGCGACCGGGGTCGCGCCCACCCGGTCCCCGGCCGATCCGGCCCCCACCCCAGCCCCCGCCAACCAAGCCCCGCCCACCGACGAGTCCCGCCCCGCGGGAGGAGTCCCTCGAAGGCGGCACCTGTTCGGACACTGATCCGTCCCCCACCCCGGAGCCGTGTGGCCGCCGGGTCCACAGTGAAGAATCATTACGCGAAAATCGGAGGGCACCGTGATCATCCTCGGAGTAATCCTGCTCATCGTCGCGATCGTGGCCCACATCAGCATCCTGTACACCATCGGGATCATCCTCATCGTCGTAGGCCTGATCCTGTGGATCCTGGGCGCCATGGGGCACGCGCTGGGCGGACGCAAGCATTACTACTAGGCGGCGCCGGTAGGCGGTGTCCTTCACGGCCGTCCCACACCGGCCCGGTACGTGGCAACCACACGCACCGGGCCGGTCGTTCGTTCCACGCGCGGATGAGAGCCCACACACGGAGACGAGGGGTGGACACCGATCACGGTGTCCACCCCCACCCGCCTGTGCGGCCGTTCCGGCGGCCCCCGCGGGCGGGCGCCGCACGCGGGATCCGACCGGGTGTGAGACGCGTTCGCCCGGGCATGCGTTCGATGATTTCGGGAGGTCGGCTCCCCACCGCGCCCCGCGGACCCACGCCCGCGCGGCCGGAAGGCCGCCAGAAGGGACATCATCATGGCGGACCACGCACAGGCCGCGTCCGACGACGGGGGCAAGACCCCCGTGGCCGGCCAGGGACATGCGCACGACGGCAGGGGCGAGAGCCCGGAGGAACGCGCCGACCGCCAATGGCAGGAGCTCGTACAAGAGATACGCGTGGCTCAGACCGGAGTGCAGATCCTCTTCGGCTTCCTCCTGACCGTGGTCTTCACCCCGCTCTTCCACGGGCTCCCCTCGACCGACAAGACGATCTACATCATCACCGTCGTCCTGGGATCGCTCGCCACCGGTGCCCTGATCGCCCCGGTCGCCTTCCACCGCATCGTCTCGGGCCGCCGCATCAAGCCACAGGCCGTGGCCTGGGCCTCCCGGCTCACCTTCGTGGGACTCGTCCTGTTGCTGGCCACCCTCGTGACCGCCCTGCTGCTCGTCCTGCGGGTCGCCACCCACAACATGCTCGCGCCCTGGATCGTGGCCGGCGTGTTCCTCTGGTTCCTCGTCTGCTGGTTCCTCCTGCCCCTGTGGGCCCGCTTCCGCTACACCTCCGAGGACTGAGAACCGGCCAGGCATGAGGGGGCGTTCCGAGGGCAGGCGGATGAATCCACCGCCCGCGTTCCGGAGGCCCATGTGAAGACCTGTGTGTCGGACACGATTTCGATGCGTCTGGAAGAGGAAGCGGGACTCCCGCTCGTCGTCGAGGCCCGGATGACTTACGAAGGCAGCGACCCGCACGCGGTCCGGGCACGGTTCGTGTACGGCGAGACCTTCCTGGCTCAGTGGTACCTGGACCGCCAGATGCTGGCCGACGGGCTGCGCCGGCCCGTGGGGGAGGGAGACGTCACCCTGCGACCGCAGCGCGACGGCGCGGATGCCGCCGTCCGCTTCGAGCTGCGGGGCGACCCCTCGTCGGGTCAGGGGCGAGCGGTGCTGCTCGCGGACGCCGGCGCGGTGTCGCGGTTCCTGGAACAGACCTACGCCATGGTGGCCGCGGGTGAGGAGAACCAGGACGTGGACGGCTTCCTCGCCGAGGTGTTCGCCGTCGAATGAGATGCCCGGCGCCGGCCGGCCCGGTGCATGCCCGACACGGCGACGGGTACGCGGGTGACAGCCACACGAGAGCCGGCCATACGAGAGCCGGCCACACGAGTGACGGGCACACAGCCCGTGCGGTCCGAAACAGGCGGGAGGTGGAGCCAGTGGTCATGAAAGCGGTCGGATGGGCACGCTCGTTCCCCATCGCCCAAGGAGTCCGTGCGGCACGCCGCTGGACGGACGAACACCTCGACACCCTTCCGTGGGCACGGGAAGCACCGGACACCGTGCACTCCGTCCTGCTCACCGTGTCCGAGTTGGTCACCAACGCGCACCTGCACACCGATGGCGCCGCACATCTGGTGCTGACCTGGGACGGCAGCTGCCTGCACGTCAGCGTGGCCGACGACGACCCCCGCCTGCCCGAGCCGCGCGAGGCCGGCGACGGAGCGACCTCCGGGCGCGGCCTGGGCATCGTGGCGACGCTCGCCGACACCTGGGACGTGCACGCCTGCCACGGCGGCAAGGCGATCACCGCCTGTTTCCACCCCGCCGGTCCGCCGCACCCGCACATGAACTGAAAGCGCGTCACGCGACCCGCCGAGGCGTGGACACGCCACTCCCGAGGACGGCGCGCGCACCGGTGGCCCCTGCCACCCCACCCACCGACACCCACTCATCTCGACTCCACCCCGGCGGGTTTGTGCCCGGGGGTTGCGGGCAGCCGCCTCAGCAACCGAAGAGACGAGGCCGCGGCCTGGAGGCCAGCATGAACACAAGCACACTCATCGCGATCATCATTCCCGCCGCGCTGGTGCTCGTCGCCCTCGCCGCGGGGCTGTGGTTGTTCACGCGCCGCAGGAACCTCCAGCGGCAGTTCGGCCCCGAATACGACCGGACGGCCGAGGCCGCCGGCAGCCGAATGGCGGCCGACCGCGAGCTGCGGGCGCGGCAGCAGCGCCACGACACGTTCGAGATCAAGGACCTGCCGGCCGAACGCCGGACGGAGTACGCCGAGGAGTGGCGGGGCGTACAGGAAGCCTTCGTGGACCGCCCGGAAGGGTCGGTCGCCCGGGCCGACGAGCTCGTGTCCCGGCTGATGCGGGAGCGCGGCTACCCGGCGGACGGGTTCGACGGACAACTGCGTGACCTGTCCGTCGAACACGGACGCGCCCTCGAGCACTACCGGGCGGCCCACGAGGTCAACGTGCGCAGTGGCGAGGGCGAGACGACGACCGAGGAACTCCGCGGGGCGATGGTGCACTACCGCGCCCTGTTCGACGACCTGCTGACGAACACGAACCAAGGGAGCCGATGACATGCGCGAGGACGAAGACACGACCGGCCGACCCGTCGAGGGCCGCCTGACCACGGAGAACCTCGCCCACCCGGGTGCCGAGCGCGGCTCCTCGGTGTATCCCGGTGGCGCCGACACCACAGCCGGGACCGAGGGCGACGTCATACGCGACGACCCGCGCGAGGACCCGCGCGGGTTCGGCCGGGACGGCCTGCCGGCCGACCCCCTGGACGGCGTACGGGACGACCCGCGTGAGGTCTCGGCGGACGACCCGACGGCGTTCGGCCGGGACGTCCTGCGGGACGAGCCGGCGCGAACCGAGGTGCGCACCGACGAGGTCGGCGCCGGCGAATCGGACGAGCCGCTGCTCGGGGGAGCCGACGCGGACGGCCTGCGCAAGCAGTGGAGCGAGATCCAGGGGCGCTTCGTGGACGACCCGCAGGAGGCGGTGCGATCCGCCGACACCCTGGTGGCCGAGGTGATGCAGGAACTCGCCCGGACGTTCTCCGCGCACAAGCAGGACCTGGAGGGCCAGTGGGACCGCGGCGAACAGGTGGCCACCGAGGACCTGCGCCTCGCACTGCAGCGCTACCGCTCTTTCTTCAACCGCCTCCTCAACACCTGAGGCGCGCACCGGGTCAGGCCCCCGCACCGGGGCCCTGACCGCCGCGCGTCCGCCGGTCGCCGCGACACGAGCGGATGCCGGAGCGGGCCGGATGAACCACGCTGGACCTCCCGGGGCGAGTCGCCCCTCACCGGACAGCGGAGGAAACCGTCGTGGACCGCGCGACCGAACCACCCGGGGCCCGGCGTCGGACACACGACGCCGGGCCCCGCGCCGTGTGAACACCGACTCCTGAACCGACTTCCGAACCGACCGGGCCGCACCCGGCTGGCGGAGCGGATCGAGGGCAGAAGGGCAACGACACGGAGGGAGGTTCCGAATGCCCGGAATCCACAGATGGCTCGACCGCGTGAAAGAAGGCGCGACCGCGTTCGGCGAGCGCCGCGCGCAGGCCCAGGCGCGCCGCGACGCGGAGTACGGGGAGAGCGCGGAGGAGGAGCGGGCGGCAGAGGCCCGACGGGCCCGCCCCCGTACGCCCGACCCGGCCGCGGCGGTGCCCTGGAGCGTTCGGGTGGCGGCCGAGGCGGGCTGGCGGTTCCTGGTGCTCGCGGCCACGCTGTGGGTGCTGATGCGGGTCATCGGCTCCGTCCGACTCGTCGTCCTCGCCTTCGTCGTGGCCCTCCTCGTCACCGCGCTGCTCCAGCCGACGGTCGCCCGCCTGCACCGCAGCGGTCTGTCCCAGGGGCTGGCCACCGCCGTGACCGCGATCTGCGGGTTCCTCGTGCTGGGCCTGGTCGGCTGGTTCGTGGTCTGGCAGGTGCTCGACAATCTCGACACCCTGTCGGGGCGCCTCCAGGAGGGCATCGAGGAACTGAAACAGTGGCTCCTCGACAGCCCGTTCCATGTGACCGAGCAGCAGATCAACGACGTCGCGAACAACCTGAGCGACGCGATCGGCACCAGCACCAGCGAGATCACCTCCAAGGGCCTCCAGGGCGTGACCGTGCTCGTGGAGATCCTCACCGGCATGCTGCTGGCGATGTTCTCCACGCTCTTCCTGCTGTACGACGGCAAGCGCATCTGGCAGTGGACGCTCAAGCTGGTCCCGGCCGTGGCCCGGCCGGGCGTGGCCGGCGCCGGACCGCGGGCCTGGCGCACGCTCACCGCGTACGTGCGCGGGACGATGATCGTCGCCCTGATCGACGCGCTCTTCATCGGCATCGGCATCTACCTCCTGGGCGTCCCGCTCGCCGTGCCCATCGGAGTGGTGATCTTCCTGGCGTCGTTCGTGCCACTGGTCGGCGCGGTGGTGTCCGGGGCCCTCGCGGTGGTCGTCGCACTCGTCACCCAGGGCGTGTTCACCGCGCTCATGGCCCTGCTGGTGGTGCTCGCGGTCCAGCAGATCGAAGGGCACATCCTCCAGCCCTTCATCCTGGGACGGGCCGTTCGGGTCCATCCCCTGGCCGTGGTCCTGGCCGTCGCGACCGGCGGACTGGTCGCGGGGATCGGCGGCGCCGTCGTCGCCGTACCGCTGGTCGCCGTCGCCAACACGGTGATCGGTCACCTGCGCGCCTACGCGGGGGACGAGGGCGACGAGCCCCCGGCCGAGGACGGTACGCGGACCGGGGCGCAGCCGGGGCCGGAGGCCGGCCCGCAGTCCGCGGCCGACCCGGGGCCGACCGCCGCCGCCGACGGCCCCGCCTGAGCCGTCCGCCGGGCCGGGCCGGAACCGACGCGCGCGTCTCAGTAGCGCAGGGCGGTCCCGGTCTCGGCCTTCACCTCGCCGGAGAGGTTCCGGGTGCTACGGGCCGTGCCCTTGCCGGTCGCGCCGGCCGCCACGTCCGCGAGGGTCACCACGACGGTGTCGAGCAGGTTGCCCCCGCTGTCGCGGAAGTTGACCTGGACGGCGAAGGACTTCTTGTCCTCGGCCGTGTTGGACACCGTCACGGGCACGGTGGTGCGCCCGTCGCCGTCCTGGGCGACGGTGCCGAGGGTCACGTCGTTCTTCGCGTTGACCCCGTCCTTCACACTGTCGAGCTTCTTCTTGGCCTCGGCGGCCGCGGAGTCCAGGCCCGCCCCGACCGACTGCACGGCGGACGCCGCCTTCGAGGCGACGTCCGACGGGGTGCTTCCGTCGGAACACCCCGTCGCACCGGCGGCGAGACCCGCGAGAACGACCAGCGAGAGGGCGCGCATCCACACACGGTTCATTCGGCTCTCCATTGAGCTCGGGCCGGCCGCCGCGGGTGCGTGGGCGGGACGGCGGACGATCCATCGATGGCGGTTCGGCAACGCCATGATGGATCCCGAAGCCCGTGAGCGGGCGGCCCCGTGTGCGGGTGTCGCGGTGAACGCCCCTGATGGCGCCTCCGGGGGCGCCTCGTGTCAGGTCGTGGGCAACCGCCGGTCAGGAGCGGGCCGGCCCCAGCAGCACGGCCAGCCCGAGGAGCACGCTGACGTTCGCACCCACCAGGGAGAACCACTGCCCGGCGCGCATCCGGAAGCGGGCCTTGACCAGCAGCGTCCACTCAAGGGACAAGGCGAGCAGCGCGAGGGCGAGCAGGGGCAGCCACAGAGCCGTCCACCAGCCGTCCGTGCCCCCGAGCCGCACCGACGCGAGGAAGCCGCCGCCGAGCGGCACCGCCAGGTCCCAACCCGGCTTCTCCGCAGGGGGCTTGACGTCGTTCCTCGGCTCTTCCGTAGTCGTGTCCATGGAGGCCAAAGGTACACGGGGCGCCGCGGGGGGAGCCGGGGCGTCACGACCTCACCCGGGCGGGCGGTGTGGTGGGGGGAGTGAGGTGTCGTGGCACGCGTGCGGGGAGGGAGCCGGCGCCGTGGCCGGTTCCCTCCCCGCACCGTCGGTGGGGTCAGCTCAGCGGCTTGTCCAGGACCGCCTTGAGGTGGCTGAACGTGGCCAGCGACCAGTGACCGTGGTAGTTGCCCATGCCGCTCTCGCCGACCCCGCCGAACGGGAGGTCGGAGACGGTCAGATGGGCCACGGGGAGGCCGAAGGCGAGACCACCCGAGGAGGTCTCGTGGGTGAGGCGTTCCCGCGTGGTCTCCGACTCGGTGAAGGCGTACAGGGCCAACGGCTTGTCCCTGCCACCGATGAACGCGATGGCCTCGTCCAGCCCGGCCACCTCGACCACCGGCAGGATCGGACCGAAGATCTCCTCGCCCATCACGGGGGAGTCCGGGGACACGTCTGCCAGGACCGTGGGGGCGATGTAGCGGGCCGCCCGGTCGTGGTCACCGCCGACCACCGTACGGCCCGAGGCCAGCAGGCCCGTGAGGCGGTCGAAGTGACGGTCGTTGACGATCCGGCCGTACGCGGGGGAGGCGGCCGGGTCGTCCCCGTACAGCGAGTGCACGGCGTCGGCGAGGGCCTTCTCCAACTCCCGGGCCGTCTCGGGGTCGGTGAGCACGTAGTCGGGGGCGACGCACGTCTGCCCCGCGTTCATGAACTTGGTCGACGCCAGCCGGGCGGCCACGACGGCCAGGTCCGTGCCACGATCGACGAACGCGGGTGACTTGCCACCGAGTTCGAGTGTCACCGGTGTGAGGTGCTCGGCCGCGGCACGCATCACGATCCGGCCGACCGTCCCGTTGCCGGTGTAGAAGATGTGGTCGAAGCGCTGGGCCAACAGCTCCGTCGTCTCGGGGACGCCGCCTTCCACCACGGCGACCGCGCCGGTGTCCACGTACAGCGGCAGCAGCTCGGCCACGGCCCTCGACGTGGCCGGGGCCAGCTCGCTGGGCTTGGCGACGACGCAGTTGCCCGCCGCGAGCGCGCCGATGACCGGGGCCAGCAGCAGTTGCAACGGGTAGTTCCACGGGGCGATGACCAGGACCATGCCCAGCGGGTCCAGCACGGTGTGGGCGGTGGCCGGGTTCAGCCGCTCGGGCACCGCCACCGGCTGGGGGCGGAGCCACTGCGCGAGATGGTCCAGCGTGTGGTCGATCTCCCGCACGACGAAATCGATCTCGGTGCGGTAGGCCTCCTCGCGCCCCTTCCCGAGGTCCGCGTGGAGCGCGCCGGCCAGCTCGTCCCCGCGTTCCTTCAGCAGGGCGCGTACCGCCCGGAGCTGCGTCGTACGCCAGGAGAGCGACTTCGTGCGACCGGAGGCGAAGCCGGCGCGGAGGCGCTCGACGGTGTCTGCGGGCTGCTCCGGGAGGTGGTTCGACATGCGGTGACTCCTGAGGGGAAAGGCCAGGCCGGGCGTTGCCGTCGCCGGACGTGAGGATCTGCGGCGATCGTCAGGCGGGCGCGCCCCGCCTGCGGAGGGGCGGCGCATCGCCTCGATCGATGTATATAGCAACTAGTGTGGCCGGATTATTCCGCTCCAAACGCGGACTCCCCGGGGGTGTCGGGTGCGGTCTCGGGCGCGAGGTGCGTCGAGGCCGCCGCTCCGTCCTCCCTCACGGCGTGCGGGCGTCGGATTCCAGGGCGGCCTTGAGGTTGCGCAGGGTGACGCGGATGTTCCGACGCTGGAAATCGGCGAAGGTGTGCCCGCCCGTCGCGATCTTGTCGAAGGTGTTCGCGACGAGATCCGGCCACGAGCGGCGGTCGTCGGTCCACGTCTCCGTCACCCTCGTCCCCTCGGGGACCGCCTCGAACCGGTACTCCCAGGTGGCGATGGGCCCGCGCAGGCGCGGCCGCTTCAGTCCGATGGAGTGGACCCGGAAGCGGAACAGCTCGTCCTGGTCCGCCGCCGTCACGGTGCAGCGCGTGGTCCAGCGGAAGGCGCCACGCTTGTTGTGCCCGTCGAAGACCGTCCCGACCGGAACGGGACCCGGCTCGCGGGTGAGGGTCGCACCCAGGTTCTCGGGGCTCCAGCGGCCCATGAGCGAGGGGTCGCACACGTGCCGGTACACCGTTGACGGGCTGGCCTCGACGATGACGCTGTCGGAAACGCTGAGCAGGCGGGTCATGGAACTCCAATCCTCGGAGGCCGACGTTACCGCCTGGTAGCCGGGCTGGGCGAGTGACCCCGCACCGGAGTCTCAGCCGGCGGTGCGGACCGGGAAGGTGAACGCGTACCCGTGCTCCACGAACCACGGCAGGAGCGTGCGCAGGGCCTCCACCGTCTCTCCCCGGTCGCCGCCCCCGTCGTGGAACAGCACGGTCGGGTCCGCGGGCAGCCCGCTCTCCACCGCGGCCACGATCGCGGATGTGCCGGGGCGGCTCCAGTCCTCGGGGTCCACGCTCCACCCCAGGGGCCGCATCCCGTGCCGCGCCGCGATCCGCCGGCTGTCCGGGGTGAAGGCGCCGCCCGGTGCGCGGTAGTAGTCGACGGTCGCTCCCGGGGCCGCCTTCTCGATCGTGTTCTTGGCGTCGAGGATCTGCCGCTCCTGGTAGGCGACGGGCTTCTTGTCCATCGTCATGTCATGGCTGACGGAGTGGTCGCACAACCGGTGTCCGTCCGCCACCACCCGCCTGACGAGATCGGGGTACTTCCCGGCGTTCGTTCCGATCATGCAGAACGTGGCCTTGACCCCGTACCCCTTCAGCACGTCCAGGACCTTCGGCGTCCAGACGGGGTCGGGTCCGTCGTCGATCGTGATCGCGACGTCCCGTGCGCCGCCGTCCGCCGCACGGGCGATGGAGAGCGGCACCGTCGCCGCGGCGGGCGCCGTCCGGGCCTCGGGTGTCGAGGGCCGTGTGGTCGCGGAGGCCACCGCGGGACAGCACAGCGAGGCGAGGGTGAGCGCCGTCGCCGTGAGGGCGAACCCGGCCGTGCGGCGGGTGGCCGACAAACTGCTGATTCTCATGAAACCGCTCTTCACTGGTGACGGGACGGTGCCCCGGGGGACCAGGGGCACCGTCCCAGGCTAGGAACCCCGAGCGGCGTCCGGCCTCATTCCTTCGGCCATTCCCGGTGCCCGCCCGCCGCCGCGCCCGCCCGGCCCTCGCCGGCCTGAACTCGCCGTCCATCAGCCTTGTTTACGCGCTCACAACGGGATTCGCACGGCCTTAACCTGTCGCGCATGCCCTTGTTCCGCAGAGCGAAGAAGGCCGCGGTCCCCGCCGACACGGGGCTGCCCGTCCCGCCGTGGTGTCCCTTGGGGCCCGCCGAATGGCAGGAATTCCTGGCCCTCCTGAACAACCTCTTCCTCGACGGCGAGGGCTCGGACCAGCCGATGCGGTTCGGTGCCGAGCAGCACCTGCAGCTCGGAATCGGCAGCGGGATCCCGCTGGACCTGGCGGAGCTGGCCCTCCTGGTCCGGCCGCTGCCCCGGGCGCAGTGGCGCGAAGCCGCCGTTGGGCACCTCAACGGGCTGCTGGAGCTCGGCGACCGCCGCAGGGCCCTGCACCAGGCGGGCTACGAGGAGGTCGGCCCGCTGCTGCTGCCGCGGGTCGTGCCCCTGCGCACCGTCGCCGAGGACTTCGCCCTGGCCAGACCCCTGACCGAGGACCTGGCCGTGGTCCTGGTGGTTCGCGTGGACGGCGACCGCTCGTCCCCCGTGCCGGCGTCGCAGTTCCGCACGTGGAACGTCGACGGGGACGAGGTGTGGGCGCTCGCCGAACGGAACCTCGCCGCCGAACCCGTCGTACGGGATGACAGCGGATCGGCCAACCCCATGGTCTCCGTGACCTGCGAGACCGGCTTCACCTGTACCCACCTGCTGCGGGCCGCCGACCTCCTGGGCCGTCCCGCCCCCCTGGGCATCCTCGCGATGGTGCCGCACGAGGGATTCCTGTACTTCCAGGCCGTGGACGGACCCGACCTGCACTCCCAGCTCGTCGGCTACTCCACCGTCACCCTCGACAACTGGGAGAAGGCTCCGCCCGAACAGCGGCTCACCCCGAAGGTGCTGTGGATCCACGAAGGCGGCATCGAGGCCGTGGGTGTGGAGCCCGCCCCGGCCGGCAGTGGACGCCCCGGGGTGATCACCGGGTCCGCGTCCTTCATCGCCATGCTGTCGTCGTTCCGCCCGCCGGACCCCGAACACTGACCGCTCCCGGCCCGGCGACGGGCTGGGACACTGGGCCCGTGCCGTTCTCCCGTGAACCGATCCGCAGCGACCCGCCCTTCTCCCCGCCCCGTGCCCTGCTGACCCAGTCCTGGCTCGACCTCGCCTTCCTGCACTGGCCGGTCGACCCGGCGGACGTGGCTCCACTGCTGCCGCCCGGGACCGTCCCCGACACCCTCGACGGCGTCACGTACGTCGGTCTCATCGCCTTCCGGATGGATCGCGTCGGCTGGCTGGGGCTGCCGGGCGTCCCGTACCTCGGATCCTTCCCCGAGACGAACGTGCGGCTGTACTCGGTGGACGCCCAGGGCCGACGCGGGGTCGTCTTCCGCTCCCTGGACGCCTCGCGCCTGGTGTCGGTGGCGGTCGCCCGGACCGTGTTCCGGCTGCCCTACCAGTGGTCGCGGATGTCCCTCGACCGCACCGGTGACGTCGTCACGTACACGGGTGTGCGCAGATGGCCCGGCCCTCGGGGCGCACACTCGCGGATCGCCGTCCGCGTCGGGGATCCCATCGACGAGCCCACGGAGTTGGAAGACTTCCTCACGGCCCGCTGGTGTCTGCACAACGACTTCCCCGGTGGTCCGCTGCACCTGCCGAACACCCACCCCCGCTGGCCCCTGCACCGAGCGGAACTGCTCGAATGCCGGGAGGACCTGATCGCCGCGGCCGGTCTGCCCACCCCGACCGGGGACCCGGTCAGCGTCCTGTACTCGCCCGGGGTGGCGGTCCGTTTCGGGCGCCCCAGCCGCTTCGCGGCGGCCCCGCCCCCTCCCCGGTGACCGACCGGCGCGGCATCCGACCCGCGTCGTGACCGCCCCGCGCCGGGGTTCAGGAGGCGGAAGGGGAGGGCGCCGTCGGCGGATGCCGCAGGAGGTACAGGCCCGTCGCGGCGGCCAGCACCGTCGCGCACACGGTGAACGTCAACCCGGCACCCACCAGTCCGAGCCACAGCGTCAACGCGCCCACGCCCACCACCGGGAGCGAGATGCCCGTGTACGCCACCACGAAGAACGAGGAGATCGTGCCGCCCCGGTGCGCGGGCGGCGCCGCGTCGCTCACGGCCGTGAGCCCCGCGCGGAAGGCCATCCCCTGCCCCAGCCCCCCGCACACCGCTCCCGCCACGAGCAGCGGCATCGACTCGGTCCACAGCGAGGCACCGACCAGCAGGAGACCGACCACCAGGACGAGGCAGCCCAGCGGCAGCGCCCGCCGTACGGGCATGCGCCCCACCAGGACCTGACCGATCGTCGAGCCGAGGAACACGGTGAAGACCACCAGGCCGGCCGTGGCGTGGTTGGTCACGCCCAGGGTCTCGGACACGAAACTCGGCGCGATCGAGGTGAACAGTCCGAGCAGCGCGAACCCGGCGAACGCCGCGAGCGCGCACGGCACGAAGACACCGCGGATGTCCGGTGGAACGGACAGCCCCTGCGGCTTCAGCGGGGGTAGGCGTCGAGGGTGCTCGACCGTCTCGGGCAGCAGCAGCACGATGGCGCACGCGAAGCACAGGAGGACGAGGTGGGCCAGGAACGGCAGGATCAGCGGCAGCGGCGCGTACTCGGCCAACATCCCGGCCAGCAGCGGACCGCAGCCCAGGCCGCCCATGTTGGCCGCGGTCGCGGCCAGTCCGGCGCGCCTCTTGCGCTCGGGGGGCGCCAGTTCCAGGACGGTGACCGTACCCACGCCGCTGAGCAGCCCGGCCGAGAACCCGGACAGCACGCGGCCCGCGAACAGCAGGGGCAGACCGCCCTCCAGCAGGAAGCAGCCCGCGCTCAGCGCCGACAGCCCCAACGCGTACAGCAGTACGGGCCGGCGGCCCGCCTCGTCGGAATAGTTGCCGGCGACCAGCAGCGTGACGATGACCCCGATGGCGTAGGCGGCGAAGACGAGCGTCACCATCAGCTCGGAGAACCCGAGTTCCTCCCTGTACAGCCCGTACAGGGGAGTGGGAAGCGTCGTGCCGGCCATGCCGATCGCGAACACCGCCGCCGCGCTCAGGTATCCGAGCCGTCGCCGGTCGTGCCCACGGCCCCGGCTGATCTTCGCTGCCATGGAGCACACAGTAGAGCGCGGGGCCCGAAAGCCCGGAAGGCCCCGTCGGCGCATGTCGGCGGGCGGCGGGGGCAAGCGGTGGAGCACAGCCTTTCGGAGCCGCATGGCGGAGGTGTTGAGGGTGACAGGTGCGAGGGTTCTCGAGTTCTTCCCCGCCGGTGGTCCGCGCGGAAGCTGGCCCGCCGAGGAATCCGCGGCGCGGCGCCGCGCCTGCGGCGAGGCGGTGCGCGTCGTGATGGACCTGGACCAGGACGCCTTCCTCGTGGTGGCCCAGGACCATGACGCGGGCGCCTTGACGGGCTGACTCCCCGGGCGGGGCGGGCACTTCGCGCGGGCGCCCGGCACGGAAGCGGGAAATCGACCGCGGTGCGAACCCACCACCGCCCGCGGGCGGGCCGGCTTCCGGTCACGCCACACCCTCCACCTCGGACGGGGCGCGGCTTCGACTCTCGGGCAACGGATTCCCCGACAGGGCGTCCGTGTTCGGGGCCACCGGCTTCGGTGCCAACACGATCACCGAGTCCTCCGTACCCAACCGCACCCGCTCCCGCTTGTCCGGGTTGATCCGGACGCCGTACGAGGGGCCCCGCGCGCCGCCCTCGTGGAGCCGGAACCCGATGACACAGTGCCCCTGCCTGAGGCCGGACTCCACCACCGTCGCGAAGGTGACCGAACGGTCGGGCAGCACGTAGCCCGTCGCGGGCCTCAGGTGGAGGGTGTCACCGCCGACCGTGAACAGGTCGTCGAAGACGTCGGCCAGGGCCGGGTTCTCCGCGATCTGCGTCATCAACAGGCTGATGAGCCGGCCGCCGACGATGAAGTCGGCTCCCTCCCGGGCGGGAGCGAGCAACCGGTTGCGGTCGTCGGTCATCTCGGTCACGACGGCCAGTTCACGCCCGGAGGCCTCTTCCAGCGCGCGCAGGTGGAGCAGGGTCACCAAGGTCCTGTCGTCACCGCCCAGGGTCCCGGGCGCCGCGGACACGTCGTCGTACCCGAGGACGATGACCCTGTCGAACGAGAGCACGTCCGACTCGTCGAGGATCCGCGGGTCCGTGACATCGCCGCTGTGCACGGTCACCCGCATGCGGCGTCCCGGGGACCGCGCGCAACGACCGGCGTCCTCCAGCGGCCCCTCGCCCTCCGCCACGACCACGAGGACCGAACCGTCGGGGACACACCGGTCGAGTTGCTCGACGACGAGCGGAGCACGGTGGTTCCACCCGAGCAGCAGGAACCGCTCCGGGGGCGGCATCGGCGCGCGCGGCACCACGATCGCCTCCTCGTCCACGGTGGGCGGCCGGTCCGCCCTGGCCGCGGTGTCGTCGTCCTCGGTGATCAACACGATCCGGTCGTCCGCCCCGAGCACCCTGTCGGAGGCCGGATTGAGTTCGACGCCGCCCGCTCCGCGCAGAACGCCGATGACGCTGGAGGTGTCGTAGGCGAGCAGCAGGTCACCGAAGGTGCGCCCGACCAGGGCGGGTTCCTCGATCATGTAGATCTCGTCGCCGCCGAAGTCCAGCAGCTCCTGGTAGACGAGGGAGAGACCGGGCCGGCACGAGGTCTGGGCGATGAGGCGGGCGGTGATGTCCTCGATGTTCAGCACCCGGCCGTGGGCCCCCGCGGCCAGGTCCGCCGCCCGTTGGTGGCGCCCGTCGCGCACCGCCGCGACGACGGAGGGTCGGCCCCGCCCGCGAACCGCCGCCTCCAGCGCCAGCAGCGTCTTCACCACGTGGGCGTCTCCGTCCTCGCCCTCGTGGGTCAGGACGAGGACGGCGCGTGCCGTCTCGGGGCTGACCAGGGAGACGACCGCGGGATCGGTGGTCACGCCGTTGCGACAGATCAGCCGGGTGTGACCGAGGCGGCCGAGAGCGGTGTCGATCTCGTCCTCCATCTCCGCCTTGTCCTTCGGCCCCAGGACGGCGATGACGGCCCGGCGCTGATTGGAGTTGGCGACGGTCAGTTCGGAGACGATCGGGAAGACCTGGTCCGACCAACCGAGCAGCACGGTGTGCCCCGACTCCAGGACGGTGGACCGGCCGCGCCGCAGGGCCAGCACCTTGTCGTTGAGGCCGGTGGTGATGAGGCTGACGAGGGTGGAGACGAACAACAACGCCACCAGGGCCAGCAGGACCGAGATGACGACGTACAGGGGGCTGCCGACGGCGCCCCCGATCTTCAGGGTCTGACCGACGCTCACCCAGACCGCGGCGAGCTGCCCGGACCACGTCGTCGGCGCGTCCTGGTCGGCCCAGACCAGCGCGACGCTGGCCGGGATCACGATGACCAGACACAGCAGGGTGAGCCAGCCGATGAGCAGCGCGGTCCCGCGCGCCACGATGGTGTCGAACCAATAGCGGGTACGCGGCCAGGTGGGGTCGGCGCGTTGTTCCGTCGTCCTGCGACCTGTCAACCGGGGTTCCTCGGTCAGCTGTCGGTGCCGGGTGCGCGTCGCGTTCACGACTGCCCGGCATCGGTGGTTTTGTACGGGATGCAGGCTAGTGCGCCCGCTCGACGCGAACGGAGCGCCGGCACGGAATCCGCCCATCGCGTGACGTGTCGATCTCGAGTTCGGGCCCGGTGCTCAGCCGGGGCCGGGGGCGCGTAGGAACGGCCACGACGGGCATGAGCGCCCCGTGGCATCGAACACTTCCCCCACCGCGCCCCGCACCACCCCCGCGATCCAGGGGAACAGCGCCGTCGCGCTCGCCGTGCGCACCCGCTCCGCCCTGCGCGACACCGCGGTGCGCGTGTGGGACGACAACGTCGCCGACTACGCCGCCGCCCTCACCTACTACGCGGTACTGGCCCTCGTGCCGGCACTGCTGGTCTCGGTCTCCCTGGTGGGGCTGGCCGGCCCGGGCACCCGCGAGCGCCTGATCCTCGACCTCACCTCCTACGCCCCGCCCCAGTCAGCGGCCACGCTCCGCGAGGTCCTCGACTCCCTGACCGCGAACCCGTCCTCCATGTGGCTGCTGCTGGCCAGTGGCATCGTCAGCGCCCTGTGGTCGGCCTCCAGTTACCTCGCGGTCTTCCGCCGCGCGCTGCACGCGATGTACCGACTCCCCGACACGCGACCGCCCCTGCGCGCCGCCCACGTCCTCGTCCTCACCGCCGCGCTGCTGCTGGGCCTGCTGGTGACCGGCGCGGCCAGTCTGGTCGCCTCGGGCCCCTTCGCCCGCCGCGTCGCGGCCGCCGCCGGATACGAGGGCGTGGACACCATGGCCGTGCTGCGCTGGCCGACCCTGCTCGTCATCGCCGTCTCGCTGATCCTCATCCTCTTCCGCACCGGCCCGGCACGTGCCCGGGGAACCCGCCGCGGCCTTCCGGGCGGCGCGCTGGCGGCCATCCTCTGGCTCGCCGCCTCGGCGCTCTTCACGCTCTACACCGAGTTCGGCACCTACAGCCGGCTCTACGGTTCGCTCGCCGGGATCGTGGTCTTCCTCATCTGGCTCTGGTTCACCAACCTGGCGCTGCTCACCGGCGCCCAGTTCAACGCGGTCCTGGCCCGGGACGGGCAGCGGCCGGATCCCGACGCGTCCTGACCGTCCGAGGCGCGCCGCGCCCGGCGCGGTCGTGTCCGTGCGGGTGGCGCGTCGTTTGGGTGGACATGGCTCCGAAGCACTCCACGACCACCGGCACGGCTCGGCACCGCGGCGCGGACGACGGCGTCCTGGCCACCCTCGTCCCCCGACAGACGAGCCGTGCCGGCGCCGAAGGGGCGCCCCTGTTCGAGGAACTCGCCCACGAGTGGACCGCGCGCGGCGCCACCGTACCGGGTGAACCCGATCCCCTCTGGCAGCGGCTCGTCTCCTGGGACCACCACCAGCGCGAGATCGCCGCCACGATCCGGGACCTCCACCTCCGCGGAGCCGATCCCTCACCCGCACCCCAGCCCCCCGGTGGCGGGACGCGGCGACAACCGGTCTGAGGGCCCTGCGAGGGGCCGACGGGGCCCTGGGGGCCGTCTTCGGCGTGCGCCGGCGGCCCGCGAGGCGTCAGGGAGACGACCACCGGGTCGTCGTCGAGCCCCGCGGCGACCGTCTCCCACATGCCGGCCGCCGGGTGGCTGCGCTCGGCACGTGCCAGGGCGCCCCGGCCCCCCATGTGGACCGCGATGGAACGGTGCTCCCGCGCACGCCCGGGCACGGCCTCGGGGGCGTCCGGCGCGGCTTTCACGAGTGTCGGGGTGCGGCCCCCGTCGCGACCCTGATGGCCAAGGCCGCACCCCGTACCAACGAACGTACCCCGAATCGGCCGCCATGTGCGTCCCTGGTGCGTTCACCCACGTCAGACGGTACTCGGGCGCTCCACGTCCGACGGTAGGGAGACCGGCGGGCGGAGGCCTTCGCTAGCGTGTCGGCCGGAACCCTCTGGAGGACGCATGAGCGCACGGCCCGAGTACGCGCCCGCCCTGCCGCCGGCCCCCGCCCCCGCGGCGGCGGCCGAGCTGCTCGGCCGCATCCGAGCCGACCGCAACGCGGAGCGCTGGGAGCCCGCCTTCGAACGGGACTGGGCCCAGGCCCTGGAGTACGCCCGCCACAGCTACAGCCTCGCCCCGCTGCACGACGTGGTCCGCACCTGGCAGGTCCGCCTCACCGCCGCCCCGGCCGTCGACGCCTTCCAGGCCTCGGACAGGGACGACACCGACGGCACCGCCCTCGAGGACCTCTTCGGACCCCGCCGGTGAGCGGTTGGCCGGTACGACTGTCCCCCCACGCGGCGAAGGCGCTCGCGGGACTTCCCGAGTACGCGGTGGAGATCGTCCGTGACGTCCTCGACATCGCCTCCCGCGACCCCTGGTCGTTCCCGGCCTTCGACAACCGGGACCCCGAGGGGGAGGACGTCCGCTCCGCGACGATCGGGCAGCTGGCCGCCGTGTACTTCGTGAACCGGTCCGCCGGCCGTCTCTACGTCATCGACGTCGTCTGGCTCGGCTGACCGCCCCGGCTCACGCCCGGGTGGTGGCGTCCACGGCTTCGCGGATGAGCGAGGCGACCTCGCGCGGATGGGCGAGCATCACGAGGTGCGAGGAGGGGATCTCGACCGTGGTCATGCCGGCCCGCTCGTAGCCGTGACGTTCCACGTCGGGGTTGATGGTGCGGTCCTCGCCCGCCACCAGCCCCCAGGAGGGCCTGGTCTTCCAGGCCGCCGCGGGAGCCGCCTCGGCGAAGGCCCGGGCGGCCAGCGGGCGCTGTGAGACGGCGAGGACGCGTGCCAGGTCCGGGTCGATGTCGTCGGCGAAGATCCGGGGGAACCGGTCGACGTCCACCGACACGTCGGTTCCGGTCCCGTCCGACCCGTCGAGGGGGAAGGGGGTGTACACGAGGGCGGAGGCGAGCTCGGAATCGGGGAACCGGCCCTGCAGCTCGGCCAGGCTCTCGTTCTCCTCCAGGGCGTAACCCGCCAGGTAGACGAGGGCCTTCACGTTGTCCTCGACCCCCGCGACGGTGATGACCGCACCGCCGTAGGAATGCCCCACCAGGACGACGGGGCCGGCTATCGCGCGTACCACCGAGGCGATGTACGCGCTGTCCCCGATCAGGCTGCGGTTGGGGACCGCGGGTACCACCACGTCCAGGCCGTCGGCGAGCAACAGGGGCACGACGGACGCGTAGCCGGCGGCGTCGGCGAACGCGCCGTGGACCAGGACCACGGTCGGGGTCGTCGGCCGGGCGTTCGGGGTGTGAGGGCTCACGGAAGAGTCTCCTGGGGGAGGTGGGGAGGGCCGCGCGGGCCGCGGCGGGACGAGCAGCACGGTAGGGGCGCCCGGCGGCGCCCTCTTCCCCGTCAGTGCCCGACCTCTGGCCTGTGCGCGCAGCACCGCTGCCGGTGCCGCCCCACGCCGTGCCCCACGTTCGTTCCGCCGCCCGTCTTGCCCAGCCCTCAGGGGCCGAAACGGTCGCAGGTTTGCGGGATTGTAACGATCACGCACGCGACGCGCAGGCGAAATTCAGAAGTTACATTCTCGTTATAATCGGTGAGGCTGGGGTGACATGTCGTGATTCGGCACGATATGAAGATCGCCGGAGAGGTGCATTCGAGGGTCTCTCCGCGCCCGCACCAATAACATGCCGACCCTCCATCCGGAAGCTTGTGGACCCATGCATTTTTCTCCCGTGCTGGGTAACTTGCGTCGGCATGACCACTGCACATGCAGACCTGGACCGCAGCCGAAGCGGCTACCTGGAACTTCCCGGGGAGTTGCGCCTCGACAGCCCGGACGTGGAAGACGGAGCTTCCCTCTGGCGTATCGCTCGTGACTCGAAGACCTTGGACCTGAACTCCTCGTACAGCTACCTCCTGTGGTGCCGTGACTTCGCCGGCTCCTCGGTGGTCGCCCGTGACGAGAGCGGACGGGCCGTCGGGTTCGTCAGCGGATACCGCCGGCCCGAGGCCCCCGACACCCTGTTCGTGTGGCAGGTCGCCGTCGACGAGTCCCTGCGGGGACGGGGCGTGGCCGGGGCGCTGCTCGACGGCCTGTCCGTCCGCGAGGCGAGGAAGCAGCCCCTGCGCTGCGTCGAGACGACCATCACGCCCGACAACGCCGCCTCGGAGCGACTGTTCGCCGCGTACGCCGCGCGCCACGGCGCGCCGCTGACCCGCGATGTCCTCTTCGCGCCCGGTGACTTCCCCGAGGCCGACGCGCACGCTCCCGAGGTCCTGCACCGCATCGGGCCGCTGGCCTTCTGACCCTTCTCGGGCCCGGTTCTTCCCCCGTCCCACGACACCCCCACGTGGCCGGCCGCGCCGCCGATCCGTCGCCGCGTCGCGCCACGTCGCACCTCCGCACGCCGCACGTCGCACATTCACAAGGAGATTTCGTTGACCATCACCGAGCCGCTTCTGAGTGTTTTCGAGACCGTCGAGTCCGAGGTCCGCAGCTACTGCCGTGCCTGGCCGACCGTCTTCGAGAAGGCGAGCGGCAGCCGACTGTACGACGAGCGGGGGCGCGAATACCTCGACTTCTTCGCCGGAGCCGGATCGCTCAACTACGGACACAACCATCCCGTGCTGAAGCGTGCCCTGCTGGACTACATCGAGCGGGACGGCATCACACACGCCCTGGACATGTCGACCACCGCGAAACGGGATTTCTTGGAGACCTTCCAGTCGACGATCCTGGCCCCGCGCTCCCTCCCGTACAAGGTCATGTTTCCCGGGCCGACGGGGACCAACGCCGTCGAGGCCGCGCTGAAGCTCGCCCGGAAGGCCAAGGGACGCGAGGCGGTCGTCTCCTTCACCAACGCCTTCCACGGGATGTCCCTCGGCTCGCTCGCCGTGACCGGCAACGCCTTCAAGCGCGCCGGCGCCGGCGTGCCCCTGGTCCACACCACGCCCATGCCCTTCGACAACTACCTGGGCGGGCAGACACCGGACTTCATCTGGTTCGAACGGCTGCTGGAGGACCAGGGGTCCGGGCTGAACCAGCCCGCCGCCGTGATCGTGGAGACCATCCAGGGCGAGGGCGGCGTGAACGTCGCGCGCCCCGAGTGGCTGCGACAGCTGGCGGACCTGTGCCGGCGCCGCGACATGCTGCTCATCGCCGACGACGTCCAGATGGGCTGCGGCCGCACCGGCGAGTTCTTCTCCTTCGAGGAGGCGGGCATCACCCCGGACATCGTGACGCTGTCCAAGTCCATCAGCGGTTACGGGCTGCCCATGTCGCTGTGCCTGTTCAAGCCGGAGCTGGACATCTGGGAGCCCGGCGAGCACAACGGCACCTTCCGCGGCAACAACCCCGCGTTCGTCACGGCCACCGCCGCCCTGGACACGTTCTGGCGCGACGGCGGCCTGCGGGACCGCACCCTCCTCCAGGGCGCGCGGATCGAGCAGACGCTGAGTGAGATCTGCGCCGAGGACGGGGGTCCGGGAACGACCCACCGGGGCAGGGGCATGGTGTGGGGCCTGGAGTTCGAGGACAGCACCCGGGCGACCGCCGTCTGCCGACAGGCCTACGAGCACGGCCTCCTCGTCGAGACCTCCGGTCCCGAGAGCGAGGTGGTCAAGCTCCTGCCGCCGCTCACGCTGACCCCCGCCGAACTGGAAGAGGGTCTGGAAATCCTGACGCGCTCCGTCCGCGAGACGGCCTGACCACCCCGCGCGTCGCATGTGAAGAGAGGTGAACGAAGTATGATCGTCCGTTCGTTCAAGGACATCGAGGGGACCGACCGGCATGTGAAGGCCGCGTCCGGTACCTGGGAGAGCAAGCGCATCGTGCTCGCACGCGAGCGCGTCGGCTTCTCCCTGCACGAGACCGTGCTCTACGCGGGCACCGAGACGTCGATGTGGTACGCGAACCACGTCGAGGCCGTCGTGTGCACCGAGGGCGAGGCCGAACTCACCGACGAGGAGACGGGCGAGAAGTACCTCATCACGCCCGGAACCATGTACCTGCTGGACGGCCACGAGCGGCACACCCTGCGGGTCGTACGGGACTTCCGCTGTCTGTGCGTCTTCAACCCGCCCGTCACCGGGCGCGAGGACCACGACGAGAACGGCGTCTATCCGCTGCTCACCGAGCCGCACAGCGCCTGAGAAGACGTAGAGAGGAGAGGCAGGCAACATCATGATCACCACAACCGCGCGCACCACGGACACGTATCCGACCCGAGGATCCGAGGAGGTGCTGATCGGCCGTCAGGACCCCGTCGTCTGGTCGGCGCCCGGGACGCCGGGGCCGCTGTGGGGGCATGAGCTGGAAAGCTTCGAGCGACAGGGCTTCCACCCGGTGGACCAGCTGATCACCCCCGAGGAAGTCGACGTCTACCGGACCGAACTGGACCGTCTCGTCGCCGACCCCGCGATCCGGGCGGACGAGCGGTCGATCATCGAGCCGGCCTCGGACGAGGTCCGCTCGGTGTTCGAGGTGCACCGCATCAGCAAGGCCTTCGCGCAACTCGCCGCGGATCCACGGGTGGTGGGTGTGGCCCGACAGATCCTCGGGTCGGACGTGTACGTGCACCAGTCCCGGATCAACGTGAAGCCCGGCTTCGGCGCGCGCGGCTTCTACTGGCACTCCGACTTCGAGACCTGGCACGCGGAGGACGGGCTCCCGCGCATGCGAACGGTCTCGGTGTCGATCGCGCTGACGCCGAACTACCCCACCAACGGCGGCCTCATGATCATGCCGGGCTCCCACCGGACCTTCCTCGGCTGCGCCGGCGAGACCCCCAAGGACAACTACAAGAGGTCCTTGCAGATGCAGGACGCGGGCATCCCCTCGCAGGAAGCGCTCTCGAAGTTCTCGGAGGCCTGCGGCATCAGGCTCTTCACCGGCCAGGCCGGCTCGGCCACCTGGTTCGACTGCAACGCGATGCACGGTTCCGGCGACAACATCACGCCCTACCCGCGCAGCAACGTCTTCTTCGTGTTCAACAGCGTGGACAACGCGCCGGAGGAGCCCTTCGCGGCGCCCGTCCGCCGCCCCGAGTTCATCGCCGCACAGGACGTCGTCCCGGTGCGCTGACCCCTCGGCGGGCCCGCCCGCACGTGTGACCTCACGGGGAACAC
This sequence comes from Streptomyces sp. NBC_00513, assembly GCF_041431415.1. GTDB lineage: Bacteria > Actinomycetota > Actinomycetes > Streptomycetales > Streptomycetaceae > Streptomyces. The sequence continues at coordinate 785,703 of NZ_CP107845.1, read as the reverse complement.
CGTCGCCATTCGGCGCGGTGTTCCCCGCACTCGTGCGTGTCCATCACCCTCCCGCCCTCTTGCGCGACCGCCGGCGAGCGGCTTTGGTGGCACGGGTTGCCACGGAAGGCCGACGGGAAGGCTGGGTCCCATGGCGGACAGCACGCGCATCGAAACCCGGCACGGCGAGGACCGTCCGCCACGCAAGGCGAGTTGGCGCCACATCGGCCCCGGCATCGTCGTCGCGGCGACGGGTGTCGGCGCCGGTGATCTCGTCGCGACGCTCATCGCGGGCGGCAAGTTCGGCTACACCCTGCTGTGGGCGGCCGTCATCGGCTGCCTGGTCAAGGTCTCCCTCGCCGAGGCGGTGGGCCGTTGGCACCTGGCCACCGGTCGGACCCTCTTCGACGGCTGGCGCAGTCTCGGACCGTGGACCACCGTCTACTTCGTCGGCTACGTGGTCGTCTGGGGGTTCGTCTACGGCGCCGCCGCGATGTCGTCCAGCGCCCTCCCGCTGGCCGCGCTGTTCCCCGACGTCATGGACCTCAAGGGCTGGGCCGTGCTGTGCGGCCTGGTGGGACTGGTCTTCGTCTGGTTCAACCGGTACGCCGTCTTCGAGAAGGTCATGACCGTCCTGGTCGGCGTGATGTTCCTGGTCACGGTCTACCTCGCGATCCGGGTCACCCCCCACCTGGACGAGGCCCTCGCGGGCCTCGTGCCCGTCCTCCCGGACGGTTCGCTGATCTACACGCTCGGCCTGATCGGAGGCGTCGGCGGCACCATCACACTTGCCGCGTACGGCTACTGGGTCAACGCCAAGGGGTGGACCGACACCGGTTGGATGAAGGTGATGCGGCTCGACAACCGCGTCGCCTACGTCACCACCGGGATCTTCGTCGTGGCCATGCTCTTCGTGGGCGCCGAGCTCCTGTACTCCTCCGGCGCCGCGCTCGCCAAGGGCGACAAGGGGCTGCTGGACCTCAGCCGCATCCTGGAACAGCGCTACGGGAGCGCCACCGCCAAGCTCTTCCTGGTGGGGTTCTTCGCCACCTCGTTCACCTCGCTGATCGGGGTGTGGCACGGAGTCAGCCTGATGTTCGCCGACTTCACGAGCAAGTACCGGCCCTCCCTCGTCCCGGCCGGAACGGACCGGGAGAAGTCCTTGCCCTTCCGGGCGTACCTGCTCTGGCTGACCTTCCCGCCCATCAGCCTGCTGTTCCTCGACCAGCCCTTCGGGCTCGTCATCGTGTACGGGGTGATCGGCGCGTTCTTCATGCCGTTCCTGGCCCTCACCCTGCTGTGGTTGCTCAACTCGACGCGTACGCCCGCCGATTGGCGAAACGGCGCGCTGAGCAACGCGATGCTCGCGGGCGCCGGCCTGCTGTTCGTGGTGCTGTGCGTCCAGCAGGTTCGAGAACTGCCCTGGTAGCCACACCGGCCACCGGCGGATTGGCGGTGGTCGCTCTCAGGGGTGCGTCGCGTGGTCGTAGGCGGCGATGATCCGTTCCAGGAAGGCGGCCACGGTGACCTGCTCCTCGGGCGTGAGATTGGTGGCCGCGGCGGTGACTCCCTGGATGAGCGGGGAGACGTACGCGTAGGAGCGGGCCTCCCAGTCGTCCGCGGGGGTGACGATCACCTTGCGGCGGTCCGTGGGATGGGGGCGGCGGGTGGCGTGGCCGGCCGCGACGAGCCGGTCGATGACCAGGGTCATCGCCGCGGTGGAGGTGCCGAGCGCCCTGGCGAGGTCGGTGGGTGAGGTCGGGCCGACGCTGACGAGGTGGCCCATGACCGTCAGCCCCGCCGAGTCCGTGTGCAGCTCACGCCCCAGGTACCTCTCGAAACGCTGCTGGCGCAAGGTCATGTTCCGCAGTTGCTCGCGGAGCGTGTTCGCGTCCACGTCCGACCCGGCGGCTGAATCGACATTGACATCCATGCGGCCAACGATACTCTGGATATTGCTAAGAATATTGGTAATCAAGGATCAGAGGTAAATATGGATGCCACTCGACCCGCAGGCGGGGCCGCCGCGCCCTACCGGTGGAGGTGGATGATCCTGGCCGTGATGCTCGTCGCCGAGGTCATGGACCTGCTGGACGCGTCGATCGTGAACGTGGCCGGGCCCGCTCTGGAGGAGTCCCTCGGCGCCACCTCCACCGGCCTGCAATGGGTGATCGGGGGGTACGCGCTCACCCTGGGAGCCGGACTCGTCCTGGGCGGACGCCTCGGCGACCGGTACGGCCGGCGCCGCATGTTCCTCATCGGCCTCGGAGCCTTCACCGCGACCTCCCTGCTCTGCGCCCTCGCACCCGACATCGAGCTGCTGATCTGCTTCCGCCTGCTCCAGGGCACGGCCGGCGCCATGCTCCTGCCCCAGGGGCTCGGACTCTTGCGGGAGAACTTCTCGGGCGCCGAACTCGCCAAGGTCTTCGGCATCTTCGGGCCCGTGCTGGGACTGGGCGGCATCATCGGCCCGGTCCTCGGCGGCGCGCTCATCTCGGCCGACCTCCTCGGCCTCGGCTGGCGGCTGGTGTTCCTGGTCAACCTGCCCATCGGCATCGCGGCGCTCGTCGTCGCCGCCAAGGTGGTCCCGAGGAAGCCCGGCGATCTCGCCGTCACCGTCGACGCCGTGGGCGCGGCACTGATCGTGACGGCCTGCGCCCTCCTCGTCCTCCCGCTCAACCAGGGGCAGGAAGCCGGCTGGCCGCTGTGGACCTGGCTCTCGATGGCCGGCTCCGCGCTCTGCTTCGGCCTGTTCGCCCGCCGGCAGCGGCGCGCGGCCGTCGGCGGCCGCGAACCGCTGGTGACGCCCGGGCTGCTGCGCAAGCCCGCCTTCACCGTCGGGCTCGGCGGCATCGCCCTCTTCTTCGCCGGACTGGTCGGCACCCAGCTCGTACTGACCCTCTACCTCCAGATCGGAGAGCAGTTCACGGCGGGCGAGGCGGGGCTGGGCAACCTTCCCCTGGCGGTCGGCACCGCCATCGGCGGCGCGCTCAGCGGCGCCTTCCTCGCGGACCGGATCGGCAGGGCCGTCCTGCAGGTCGGCCCGCTCGTGCAGCTCGGGGGAGCGGCCCTGCTCTGGTACGAGCTGGGGCGGGTGGGGGAGACCTTCTCGCTCGGGGACATCGCCCCGGGCGTGGCGGTGGCGGGCATCGGCTCCGGCATGGTGATCGCGGCCCTGTTCAGCTTCATTCTGGCGGCGGTGGACGACGACGAGATCGGCTCCGCGTCCGGTGTCCTGTCGGCCGTCCAGTCGCTCGGCGGCTCGATCGGCGTGGCCGTCTTCGGATCGCTCTTCTTCGACAGGGCCGGGACCGGTGACTTCACCACCGGCTTCCGACACGCACTGGTTGCCCAGGCCTGTCTGTTGGTGGCGTTCCTGGCCGTCACGTTGCTCCTTCCGAAGAAGGGGCGCCCGGAGGTCGAAGAGCACGAGGAACCCGCCGTCGCCGTCCCCGCGCCCTGACGGACTACGTCTCGCCCGGGGGCGCCGTCCACAGGTGCCGCAGGGTGGTGAGGACGAGGGCGCACACCTCGTCCGGGTCGGCGCCCGCCAGCGGCTCGCGGGCGACGACCGTCCGCATCAAGCCGATGCCCAGGAGCCAGGCCATCGCCAGATCGGCGCGCAGGGCGCCGTCCGGCGCGCCGGAGAGCGAGGCCAACGCCCGCTGGTACTCCTCACCGAGCTCACGCAGGGTCCCGGCGGCGTCCTCGCCGCGCCCCACCGACCGCAGGTACACCTCCAAAGAACGGTCGCCCGTGCCGGCCGCGCTGCTCGTGAGCATGGAGCGCAGCGCGGTCTCGAACAGTTCCTCCGGTGGGGTGGCCCGTACCTGCTCCAGACCGCCCCGCGCGAGCACCTCGGCGAGCAGCCCCTGCTTGGAGCCGAAGTAGCGGAACAGCAGCGCCTGGTTCGAGCCGGCCAGTTCCGCGATGTCGCGGACGGTGGCCCGCTCGTAGCCCCGCTCGGCGAACAGGTCGCGCGCCGCGTCGAGTATCCGGCGGCGGGTGGCCGAGGCGTCGCGGCGGCGCTCGCCCGCGCGCGGGCCCGTGGCTTCGTCCATCGTCGCTGTCCTCGCTCCGCCGTCTCGTCCTCGCTCCGCGTCGCGCGCCGGCGCGTTCCGCGTGCGCCGGCCGTTCGTGGGCGGCCTGTCAGGATAACGACGCCGAGGCCCCGTTGACCGTCCGGAGGGACCGTCCTACGTTTGTAAGCAGTCGCTTACATATGGAGGCCGAGATGCCCGCACCGGACACCGACACCACCGCGCCCCTGGCCTACCCCTTCAACTCCGCCGAGGGACTCCGACTCGCCGACGCCTACGAGCAGGTCCGGGAGCGCCCCGGACTCTTACGCGTCCAACTTCCCTACGGCGAGAGCGCCTGGCTGGTCACCCGCTACGCCGACGCCCGGCTCGTGCTCGGAGACCGGCGCTTCAGCCGCGCCGAGGGTGCCCGCCACGACGAACCCCGCCAGTCCGAGGGGCGCTCCGACAGCGGCATCCTCGCCATGGACCCGCCCGACCACACCCGACTGCGTTCCCTGGTGGCCCGCGCGTTCACCGTCCACCAGGTGGAGAAGCTCCGGCCCCGGGTACGCGAACTCACCTCGGGACTCCTCGACGACCTGGAGGCGGCCGGCCCGCCCGCCGACCTGGTGGACCGGTTCGCGCTCCCCCTGCCCGTCGCCGTGATCTGCCGGATGCTCGGGGTCCCCGAGGAGGACCGACCCCGCTTCCGCGTCTGGAGCGATGCCGCCCTCTCGACCAGCTCCCTCAGCGCCGCCGAGTTCGAGGCCAACCGCGAGGAACTGCGCGACTACATGCGCACCCTGATCCACCACCACCGAACCCGGCCGCAGGACGACCTGATGACGGCCCTCATCGAGGCCCGCGACGGATCCGATCGGCTCTCCGAGCTGGAACTGGTCGACCTGTGCGTGGGCATCCTGGTCGCGGGCCACGAGACCACCGCCTCACAGATCCCCAACTTCACCCTCACCCTGCTGGAACACCCCGACCAGCTCGCCCTGCTGCGATCACGCCCCGAACTCATCCCCGACGCCGTCGAGGAACTGCTGCGCTTCGTCCCGCTGGGCAGTGGCGCCAGTCAGCCGCGCTACGCCACCGAGGACGTGGAGGTCGGTGGCACCCTGGTGCGGGCCGGCACGCCGGTGCTGGTCGCCACCGGCGCCGCCAACCGCGACGCGCTGCGGTTCAGTGCCCCGGGCGTCCTGGACATCACCCGCCACGGCGCCCCACACCTCGGCTTCGGCCACGGAGTCCACCACTGCCTGGGTGCCCCGTTGGCCCGCCTCGAACTCCAGGAGGCATTGGCCGCCCTCGTCACCCGATTCCCCGGCCTACGCCTCGCGGGTGACGTGACGTGGAAGTCGCGGATGCTGGTCAGGGGCCCGCGCGTGATGCCGGTCGGGTGGTGAGCGCCATGCCCGGGAAATGGACCGTACGCGCGGACCGGCAGCTGTGCATGGGCTCGGGGATGTGCGCCGCCGTCGCCCCCGAGGTGTTCACCCTGGAGGACGAGCACGCCTCGGTGCGGACGCCGGAGACGGACGAGGACGCCCGGGTGCTGGACGCGGCGGACATCTGCCCGGCTCAGGCCATCACGGTGCGCGAGGCGGGAACGGTGATCGCCCCGCGCCCGTAGGGCGTGTCGCCGCCGCACGGTGGGCAGGTCCGCCTCGGGGCGGGGAGTTCAGTGACCGGCGGCGACCTTGACCAGGGCGACCGCGGTTCCGATGACCGCGTCCACGACCCCGGCCAGTACGGCGAGGACGGTACCGGACCCCATGCGGATGCCCCCGTAACACCCCCAGGTGAACAGGCCGGCGACGTTCACCCCGGCCGCGATCAACAGGGCGGTGTCCACGTCGATCTCGGTCAGTGCCGCCACGGCGAGCAGGGTGAGGGGGCCCGCCGCGGACAGCAGCAGGGGACTGCTGACGGACAGCATGTGGCGCAGCTCGCGGCCGGTGGCGAAGCGGCCGTGGACGACGCGGTGGGCCTGTTGGTCCGCGACCAGGGCGGCCAGCCACAGGCCGACGGCGGTCGTGAGGATCGTGGCCGCCGCTTCGGCCGTGTCGGTGTGGCCGAAGCCGGCGAGCCCGACCACCACCGAGATCATGGTGATCGTCGCGTACAGGCGCTCCTTGAGGCGGGCGGCGGCGAACATCGGTTCGTCGTCGAGGGCCTTGTCGGGTGCGGGACCGTGAGCGGGGGACCCGGCCGCGGGGGTCTCGTCGTGGGCCATGGTGCACACCGTAGGGGCGGTGAGGCGTCACGACCGGCAGGTGGTGGCGAGGACCGGTGCCGTGTCCGGCGCGGCCGGCGCGCGCCGCGCGGTCGGGCCTCGACGTCGTATTTCTGTATCGGCGGACACAGAAAGAGGGGAAAGACGCCGGGAGGGTTTCTTTGCTCCCGGGAGGGCCGGGATTCTCGACCGATTTTCTTCAGTCCGAGCGTGCTACTGTGATTTCAGTTGCAGTTGTGGTTCCCAAACTTCGAGTGCGCTCACCGGTCGTTCCGGCCGGTGAGGGTGCTTTTGTGTTTCCGGCATTTTCCGGACGGGAAGATCATGCGGCGACTCGAAATCCACATGGTGTGGATTTCTGGGCTGTGCCCCGAAGGAGATTGACATGGCAAATGGCACCGTGAAGTGGTTCAACGCGGAAAAGGGCTTCGGCTTCATCGAGCAGGAGGGTGGCGGACCGGACGTGTTCGCCCACTACTCGAACATCGCCTCCCAGGGCTTCCGTGAGCTCCAGGAAGGCCAGAAGGTGAGCTTCGACATCGCGCAGGGCCAGAAGGGCCCGACGGCCGAGAACATCGTCACGGCCTGACGCTCGCGATCACGCGTGGCCGGGGCCCGCACCCTTTGGGTGCGGGCCCCGGCTCGTCGCGTTCTCATGTCCTTCGTGCGCTCCGCGCAGCCAGGGCAAACGCCTGTGGGCGGCCCCGACCGAGTCGGGGCCGCCCACAGGCGTTCTCGGATTCCGAGGAGGTCAGTGCTTGAAGGTGTCCTTGACCTTCTCCTTGGCCTCGCGGGCATCGCCCTTGGCCTGGTCCGCGCGGCCTTCGGCGGTGAGGCGCTCGTTGCCGACCGTGCGGCCCGCGGCTTCCTTGACCTTGCCCTTGGCCTGCTCGGTCTTGGCCTGGGTCTTCTCTTCAGCCGACACAACCATCACTCCCAAACATTGAGAAAGTCTCTTGCCTCGGTTCGTATGACCCGTTCTCGGGCCCGCAAACAGGGTGGGTGTGAACGGCGGTCGTGCGGGCCGGCCGGCGGGGCGACATCGACTTCCCGCCTGGGGCGATAAAAAACAAATAAGTTTTGTGCGCATGGTCGGGCCGGGCGCGGGCAGTCGGCGTTCCGGAGGTTGATGACAATGGTTCCCCTGCTTCTCGTTCTACTGCTCGCTCTGATTCTCTTCGGTGCCGGTTTCGCGGTGAAGATCCTCTGGTGGGTCGCCATCGCGGTACTGGTGCTCTGGCTGGTGGGCTTCGTGGCCCGCCCGAAGGGTGGGAGTGGCCGCTGGTACCGCTGGTAGTCACGCTCGTCCATGCATGACGGTGGGGCCCGCTCCTCGACGAGGAGCGGGCCCCACCGTCATGTTCGGCGGACACAGTGAGCCGGGAGCGGTGGCTCCCGGCGGATGGTGTTGAATTCTCTCGGGGCCCCGGTGCCACATGGCAGCGGGGCCTTGACGTGTTCCCGTCCGATGAGGTGGAAGTGACAGCAGAGAACCCGCTCGATCGTCTCGACGACGACGACTACCCCGCCTACACCATGGGCAGGGCCGCCGAGATGCTCGGAACCACGGCCGGCTTCCTCCGCGCGATCGGTGAGGCCCGCCTGATCACCCCGTTGCGCTCGGAGGGCGGCCACCGCCGATACTCCCGCTACCAGTTGCGGATCGCCGCCCGCGCCCGGGAACTCGTCGACGGCGGAATGGCCATCGACGCCGCCTGCCGCATCGTCATCCTCGAAGACCAGCTCGAAGAGGCCCAGCGCCTCAACGCGGAGTACAGAAAGGCCACGGCGCAGTCGCCCGCCGACCGCGACCCCGATCCAGGACACTGAGCCGCCCCGAGAGCGCGAGGCCCGATCCGATCCTCTCCGCGAGGTGACGGTGCCGGGCCCCGACGTCCCCGCTCGGCCGAGGGGCCCGTGGCACCATCGGCCCATGCGCTACCGATACGCCACCGAGGCCGACGCACCCGCCATGGCCGCGCTCTTCGCCGCCAACCATCACGACGCCCTGACCGCGGAGCAACGCCGCGCCCAGGGGTTCGTACAGGGGGCCTTCGACGAGGCGACGCTGCGTGCCATGGCCGGGGACGGGGAGTTGCTGGTCGCGGACGAGGAGGGCCGGCTCGCCGGTCTCCTCGCACTCTCCGTCGCGGCGGACCTGCCCACACCACCGCCTGCGGTGCTGGGACTGCTCGCCGCCCAGGACGCACTGGAGTGGCGAGGACGCCCCCTGAGCGATGTGCGCTGGTTGCTCTACGGGCCCGTCGTGGTCGATGCGGCGTTCCGCGGGCGCGGGGTGGCACGGGCGCTGTTCGCGAACGCCGTCGCCGAAGCCTCCGGACGAGCCGAGGCGGTGGTCGCCTTCATCGAGGAGGGGAACGTGCCGTCCTGGCGGGTGCACGTCGACGGCTTCGGGATGACCCCACTCGGCACCTACGAGGCCGGTGGACGCACCTACCACGCCATCGCGGCTCCGGCGGACGGGCCTTCCTGATCGCCGCGGCGGCCGTGCCCGCCCCCGCCCGGACGCCACGCCGAGGGAACGAGGCGGATCGATTCGCCTCACCGGGCGCTCCTAGGGTCGGTTACCGAATCCCCCCACGGAAGGTACTGATCCGCCCATGAAGCTCCGTCACACCGCCACCACGGCCCTCGCCTCTCTCGCTCTCGTCCTGTCGATGCCGGGTTCGGCCTCGGCCGCCGTGGGCGAGTTCCACTACAAGTTCGTCGATGAGTTCGGGCAGGAACAGTCCGTCGTTCTGCAGAACCCGCACAGCGGCAAGTGCGTCAACCTGTACGCGGTGGGCGAGGACGACGAACTGCCCGGCTACGGCCCGCAGAACTCGACCGACTCCACGGTGACCGTCTACCTCGGCGCAGGTTGCACCGGATCGCAATGGCGGCTGCGGCCCCACGGCAAGCCCGCGACCGACGAACTCGAAGTGCGCTCGGTGCGGTTCGACGTCAGGACCGCCTAGCCTCTCGCGCCGCCACGGTGCTCCCGCCGTCGACATCACCGTCGTCCGCGGCGGGAACGCCCTGCCGGGGGCCGTTGCCGCCGGTGACACCTCCGTACCGACTCGCGCGCCCCCGGCCGATCAGCGGGTGGTCATCACCACCTGGCTCGAACCGTCGGGCAGGCCCGCGATGGCGACCTGGTCCCCCGCGAACGCGCCGGCGCGGCCCGGCCAGGGCAGGGTCCGGAAGGGGGTCCACTCACCGGAGCGCTCGCGCGTGCTGTGGTGGACGTTCCCGTCGAGTCCCACCGCGAGGACCTGGCTGTCCCCGTTGGACATGCCGGTGATCGCGACGGATTCGGCGCCCATCATCGCGGTGGACACCCCGGGCGGACCGTTCCAGCCCTGCCAACCCCCGTCGGCGCGGCGGACGGTGTGCCAGATGTTGCCGTCGTTGCCGATGGCCACGATCTGGCTGTCACCGCCGGGCAGTGCGGCGATGGCGAGGGCGCGACCTCGGAACTCGGGTGCGTTGACGCCCGCCACGACCGACCAACCGGTCCAGGAGCCGTCGGCCCGACGGGCCCCCAGGCGCATCCTGCCGTCCTCGCCGAAGATCAGGACCTGGGCGGAGCCGTCCGGCATCCCCGCCGCCGACACCTTCGTGGCCCGCAGGAGACCCGTGCCGCCCTCACCCGCCATGACGGACCATCCCTGCCACGAGCCGTCGGGGCGACGGATGTCGTGGTGGACGTTCCCGTCCCTGCCGACGGCCACCACCTGGGCCGAGCCGTCCGGCGACCCGGTGATCGCGGCATCCGACGCCTGGAAGCCCGGGTCCTCGCCGACCCCCGCCATCGCCGCCCAGCCCTGCCAGGTGCCGTTCGCGAAACGGATGGTGTGGTAGAGGTTCCCGTCGACGCCGCGGCCGATCAGCTGTGTGCTGCCGTCCGGCATGGCCGCCACCGACACACGGGAGCCGACGAACCGGAACGATCCGCCGTTGCCGGACAGCGGGCCCGCGCCGCTCCACGTACCGTCGGCGTCGCGGGTCACGCGGTGGAAGGTGTGCGGGGTGACGTGCGGAGTGTTCTTCGCGATGATCTCTCGCTGGAGTTCCCCCGCCCCGAGCCCGGAGCCGTTCTGGTTCACGTCGTCGGTCATGACGATGTTCATGTTCTCCGCGATGTTGGAGCCGCTCCAATCCCCCTTCAGCTTGGCCAGCAGCCGGGGGTTGAGCCGGCGCTCCAGGTACAACAGGTACTGGGACGCCACGGAGGAGGGGACGACTCCGATCTTCTCCAGGCCCTGGGCGAGGATCAGATCGGGGATCGACAGCGACGGGTCGATGATGCCTTGCAGGACGAAGAACCTGTCCGCGTCCCGGCCCGGATCCTTGTCGAGCACCTGATCCCCCCGACGCAGGACGGCGTCGAAGTTCTTCCGCAGCGTGTTCGGGTCGAACAGCGCCTTCACGTAGTCGGTCCAGTGCGTGTCCGCCTGGACGTAACTGCCGCGGTAGCTCTGCGCGGAGGGGCCCCAGGCCCACGGAAGGGAGGTGGTGTCCTTGTCGTCGATGAGGATGACGTGCCTGCCCGCCGCCATGTACTGGTCGTAGGTGGAGGTCGGACTCAACGAGTCGTCCGCGAGTGCCGGATTGCCGGCCCCGCCGCCGAGCGCCTGGCCCAGGGCGGTGACGGCCTCCGTGTTGTCGGCCCGCTCGGTCCGCGGGGACGCCGCGGTCGACAGCCTGATGATGACGATTTCCCTCGGGTGCCCCCTGATCCACTCCGCGACCTGGTTCACCTCGCCGCGCACCACGCCACCGCGGCCGTCGGGCGCGTCGAGGAACTGATTGCCCATCGGGCCGCCGTGATAGGTGAACCACCTGTCACCCTGCTTGCACAGACGCAGGTCGAAGTACCGCGCACCACCCTGGAGTTGGTCCACCAAGGTACCGCTCTGCGTCCGGGACATGCTCGCCGCGATGGAGGGGAACCGGTGGGCCAGGTCGGCCTGGTCTCCGAAATCGCACACGCCGCTGTTCCTGGTGATGCTCCAGGAACCCGAGTCGTGGCTGCCGGGCATCACGATCCGGTTCAGCGGACGATCACCGATGGTGTCCCGGAGGCCGCCCATCCAGGCACCCAGGTCGACGGCGGGAGCCGCGACGGCACCGGCGACCGACGCCGGGCGCACGGCCGCCGTGGCAGCCGTGACCGCGTCGGTCGCCGTGACCGGCGTCGCTCCGCAGACGCCGGGGGCCAGGCCCAGACCCAGTCCCACGATCAGGGATCCGGTGGCCAACCGGAGACGAAAGCCCATGTGCGTTCCCTTTCGGTTCGATGGTGCCGGTGTTCGGTGCACGGCCCCGGTGCTTTCGTACGCACGCGCCGGTGACCGACGCACGAACGCGCGACGGACCGCGCGGGATCACATCTCCCGGGCCGGCTCCGCCAGGTGGGAGCGGACCAGGGCCAGGTAGTCCGCCGCCAGACGGTGGCAGTCGCCGGGCCAGCGGGCGGAGAGGTAGTTCCCGTCGCGGACGGTGAAACCGCGCCCGGGCTTCGCGGCGGTGTCACGGACGGGCAGCGACGGTCCGGCCAGAAAGTGGCTCGGGTCGGCGAGGGCCGCGGTCACCTCGGCCTGAACGGTGGTCGGATAGGTGCGGTAATACCGCCCCAGCCACAGCCGGGTGAGGTTCCAGGCGGTGAGTTCCAGCAGCGAGGTCAGTGCCGTCGTCCGCCGTCCGTACAGGACCGACCGCCCCGTCGAGGGGTCCTCGGCGCGCGCTCCCAACAGCACGCCGTGACACACGGCCCCCACCGGCAGCCCGACGGTGAGGACCCGGGCGAACAACCGCTGGGCGGTGATGTTCTCCAGCAAGGTACGCATCCCCGCGGCGTGCCCACCGGGGACGAAGAGCCCCGTCAGCGCCGCCGGATCGACCCGCGCGTAGGACAACGGCGCCTGGAACCACGGGTCGTCGGTGAGCCGCCGGTACGCGTCGAGTTCGGCGCGGCGGGTCATCAGCCACGGGGAGAGCCAGGAGAAGCCGACATCGGTGAGCCTGTGGTCGGCCAGGGCGACCTTCCCGTCGGGCGTCGCGAACCGTACGTCGAGACCGGCATCACGCAACGCGGCCCACGGCACCGCCGCCTCGGTCGGGTCGTAGCCGGAGGCGGGCAACAGGAAGACGATCACGGAGTACTCCTCGGGCCGGCGCTGTGCCGGCGGGTGCGGGCCAACTCGGCGGCGACGCGCGGTCCCTCGTCTCGCAGGGTCCGCGGGGCGAGCCGGCCGGCGGTGATGAACTGGTGCGTCGACCCCGACGCCGCAGCGCGCAACGGTCGACGATAACCCCGGACCGGGGCCGGTCGGCAGGGACAGGGTGCCACGGTCGTGGCCGAAAGACCCGGTCAGGACGGCGTCCCGCGGCCGGGGCGTCCACGACGGAACGGCGTCGGCAGCGGTACCGCGACGTGGTACGGCTCGATGCGTGACAGGACGGGCACGATGATCCTCTCGGTGTGTGCGGCCCGACCCTAGGAGCGCCCGGGGGCCCCGGTCATCCACCCCGGCGGCCACCTCGTTGACTTCCCGGACCGCCGCCGGGCGGAGTCCGGCCCGCCACGGCCGGTTGACGGGAGGCGCGCCCCCGCATTGACTGACCGCCATGTCCGGCATCGAGCCCTCCACCGTCGCCGCGTGCTACGCCCGCGCGGTGCTGAGCGCCACCACGAAGGGCGCCGACGAGCCCGGTGCCTGGAACTCGCCCATGGACCGGCTGGGGTTCACCGAGATGCGCGAGTTGTGGGAGACGGTGATCGGCACAGAGGGCGCCGATCCCCACACCGGCCTGCTCGTCGGGGACCGGATCCGACCGGGGAGCCTGCACGTCCTCGGCCACGTGGTCCTGACCTGCGCGAGCCTCGCCGACGCCGCCGACGCCGCGGCGCGCTACCACCCGCTGGTCAGCCAGGCCGGCACCGTCACCCTGCACCGCGGCGACGACCGGACCCGCATCCGCTACCGGCCGACCGTGGATCCCGCGACCATGCATCCCCAGCAGGTGGAGGCGATCCTCACCGGCATGGTGAGAGCGGCCCGCTGGGTCGCCGGGGACGACTGGGCACCCCGATCCGTGTCGTTCACCCACCCGCGCGCGGGCTCCGCGGAGCCGTACACCCGTGTCCTCGGCTGCCCGGTCACCTTCGACGCGCCCGAGAACGCGATCACGGTCGGCAACGAGGACCTCGACCGGCGCCGCGCCCCCTGCGACCCGGAACTGGGCGCCCTGCACCGGGCCTACGCCGACCGGCTCCTGCACGAACTGTCGAAGGCGGTAAGCATCGGGCAGCGGGTGCGCCAGTGGTTGGAACACGCCCCGCTCGACGGCACGGGCCCCGCCGACCCGGGCAGGGAACTGAACCTCAGCGCCCGGACCCTGCGCCGGGCCCTCCAGGAGGAGGGCACCTCGTGGCGGGCACTCCTCGACGCCGCCCGCCACGCCCGGGCCCGGCGCCTGCTGGAGACCACGGACCTGCCGTTGGACAGGATCGCCCCCCTGGTCGGCCTGAGCGGCGCGACGGCCCTGGTCCGGGCCTTCACCCGCTGGGAGGGCATCACCCCGGGCACCTACCGCGGCCGGCACGCGGGAGCGACCCGCTGAAACGCGAACGGGTCCGGCCGCCCGCCGTGCGTCGGCGGACGCGGCGGGCAGCCGGACACGGGGGAGAGGGTCCTCGCGTTCGCGCCTTGCCCTCGGGCTAGCGGAGCGCGCCGAACGCCTTCGTGAAGGCCAGCGGCTGCTGGAGGATCGAACTGCACGTCGGGTCGGCGTGGTTCACGGCGCCCTGCGCACACTGGCGGTCGCGCGTCGCGGACCACATCGCCAACCGGCCGATGCCCTTCGACTTCGCGAAGTCCACGAGTTGTGTCGCGTCCGCGACGGTGAAGACCTCGTTGGCGACGTCGTTGACGCCGATCATGGGCGTGACGGCGACCGTCTTCCAGGCGGCCGCGTCGGTGAGCCCGAGCACTGCCTTGATCTGGGCCTGGGTGGCCGTCGCGGCCTGGACGGCGTACTGACCCATGTCGCCGCCGTACGAGGGCCCGTAGTCCATGGCCATGATGTTGACGCCGTCGATCCGTACACCGGCCCGCTTCGCGTCGGCCAGCAGGGCGACGCCGGGCTGGGTGAGCCCCTCCGGCATCACCGGCAGGGTGAACGCCACGTCCAACCCCGGGTGCGACTTCTGGAGCGCGGCTATGGCCTGCGCGCGGCGCGCGTTGGCCGCGGTGTCCGGCAGCGCGGCGCCCTCGATGTCGAAGTCCACCTTGGTCAGGCGGTACTGGTCGATGACCTTGCCGTACGCGGCGGCCAGCGCGTCGGCCGTCGCGCAGTTCAGGGCCAGCTCGTGCCCGGCGGCGCCACCGAAGGAGACCCGGACGTCACCGCCCTTGCCCCGCAGCGCGCCGATCTGCGCGGCGACCTTGTCGCTCGCGAGGTCCGTGACACCGCCCCACAGCGGTGCGCAGCCGCCACCGGAGGTGATGAAGGCGAGGTGGAACTCGTTCACGCCGGTCCTGCCGGCGGTGTCGACCAGGTCGTAGGCCGGGTACAGCGAGGTGTCCACGTACGGCGCGAAGCGCGCCCCTCCGGCCGGGGCGCCGGTGACCGGCGGGGAAGTGGGGGTGGTGGGGGTCGCGGTCGGTGACGCGGTCCGCGTGGGTCGGGTGGAGGGCGCCGGGGTGACGGGGGCCGTCGCACTCGCGCTCGCCGACGGGGTGGGTGTCGGACGTCCCCCGGGCGGGGGCGTCGCACCCTGGTCCACGGAGCACTTCACGCCGTTGATCAGACAGGCCGTCGGGTTGCCGGGGGTGCCGGTCCCGCTCGTCACGAAGCCCACCGTGACGGAGGCGCCGGCCGCGAGCCGTTTGTTCCAGCTCGCGGGCTTGACGGTGACGTGTAGACCGTCGACCGTGTGCGTGCCGTTCCACAGGGAGTCGATCCTCGTGCCGGCGGGCAGGTCGAATCGGAGGGTCCAATCGGCCTGCTCCTGCGCGGTGTTGTTGGTGATCACGTACTGGCCGGTGTAACCACCTGTCCAGGAACTGGACTTGGTGTAGACGGCTCCGACCGCGGCGGCCTGCGCGGTACCGGTGAACGCGAACGCGGCGCCACCGATCACCGCCGCGGCCGCGATCACGCCTGTTGCCTTCGCCGTCTTGCTCGTCCTGCGCCGGTGGCCGGTCGTGCTGCCCATCGCGTGCCTGCCTCTGAGTTGCTGGAAATCCGAGTTGCCGGAAATCGGGGGTGCGGCAGCACGCTAGCCGCCCCGAAGCGGACATCGGTTCGATTCGAGGCGGCGGGTGTGACTCTTAGGTTCCGCTTAAGGCGGGGGTAAGAGGGGGCTGAGGAAAGGGACCGGCGGGGCGGCCGGCATGTCCCGGGCGGGGCGGGGGCGGGTCAGAGGTCGAGGTCGAGGAGGGCGTTCTCGACGACCTCGGTGAGAGCCGGGTGGATCCAGTACGGCTCCTCGGCGAGCGAGAGCGCGTCGATCCCCCGCGTCATGGCCAGTACGAGGGGCTGGATCAGGATGGCGGCCTGCGGCCCCATGATGTGCGCGCCGAGCAGGCGCCCGGTGCCGGGCTCCGCGAGCACCTTGCAGAAACCGGTGGTGTCCTCCATGGCCCAGCCGTACGCCACGTCCGCGTAGGAGGCCGTGCCGACGAGGAAAGTGCCCCCGCGGTCGCGGCACTCCTCCTCGGTCGCGCCGATCGAGGCGATCTCGGGGCGGGTGAAGACGGCGGACGGCACGAGGTCGTGGTCGGCGCCGATGAGGTCCTGCGGATGGCGGAGGTTGTGCGAGACGACCTCGGCCTCGCGGTTGGCCACGTGCTTCAGCGGCACCGGCGTACAGACATCACCGAGCGCGAACACCCCTTCGGCGGTGGTGTGTTGATGCTCGTCCACCACGATGCGGCCGTCGTCGTGGGTGCGGATACCGGCTGCCCCGAGGTCCAGCCGGTCGCCGTTGGGGATCCGTCCGGCCGCGACCAGCAACATGTCCGCCTCGACCGTCGACCCGTCGTCGAGTGTCAGGGTCAACGCGCCCCGCCTCCCCCCTCACGGCCGTGAGTTCGCGCCCGAGCCGCAGGTCGTAGCGGGTGCGGGCCAGGTCGGTGAAACGCTCGGCGACCGTCTCGTCCTGCGGGCCCAGCAGGTGCGGCTCGGTCTCCACGACGGTGATCTCGGTTCCCGTCGCGTGGAAGACCTCGGCGAGCTCGGCGGCGATGTACCCGCCGCCCAGCACGGCCAGTCGGCGAGGCGGTGCGTCGATCCGCATGACGGTGTCCGACGTCTCGTACGGCACCCCGGACTCGACCACCACGGGCGGCACCGCGGGACGGCTGCCGGCCGCGACGACGATCTGCCCGGCGGAGACGTCCACGGCGCCGCCGTCCACGTCGATGCGCAGTCGGCGGGGACCGGTGAAGCGGGCCGTGCCCTCGTACACCGTGACGTTGGCCGCGTCGAGGCGGCCCTGCCGGCCCCGCGCGCGTTGCGCGTCCAGTCGCCCGAACACCCGGTCGCGAACCTCCCGCCAGCGCACGGCGCGCAGCCGCGCGTCCACGTCGTAGATGTCGGCGCCGAGCACGGTCCGGGCCACATGGGCGGTGTAGGCCAGCATCTTGCTCGGAATGCATCCGGCGTTCAGGCAGGTCCCGCCGAACCACTTCTCCTCGACGATGGCCACGTCGAGATCGGCGAACGACTCGTCGATGACCGCGTTGCCGGATCCCGCACCGATGACGATCAGATCGTGATGACGCATCACTCCAGCGTACGAGGGGCACGCGCCGTGTGGAGGGCGCCCCGCTCCGCGGGGTGCGGCCGGATCCTCGGACGCGCCGCCCTCTCGTGCGCGCCGTGGGGGATGGGCCCATTCGGTCCCCCGAAGTGGGCCGTTTTGATGCGTGTGGGTGGGGTAGGCGGCATTTCATCTGGTAATCAAACTCATCGGTGGAAGAATCCCCGGATGTCACCCGAGGCGTCACCCGAGGTGTCAGCCGAGGCGACTCGGGACGACCACCGACCGCGTTGCGAATGGAGAACCCCGTGTCCGTCGTGAAGAGTGCCCTCCCGGCTGCCGACCTGAAGATCGTCGGCGAAGCCCTGCAAGGCGCGCTGGTGGATCTGGTCGACCTGTCCCTGGTCGCCAAGCAGGTGCACTGGAACGTGGTGGGCCCCCGCTTCCGCTCCGTTCACCTGCAGCTCGACGACGTGGTCGTCTCGGCCCGCACCCACTCCGACGTGGTGGCCGAGCGGGCCTCCGCCCTCGGCGTGACCCCGGACGGACGGGCGTCGACCGTGTCGTCGTCCAGCGGCATCGCCGACGTGAAGGCCGGGTGGATCAAGGACGTCGAGGCGGTGAAGATCCTCGTGGACGGACTGGCCGCGGTGGTCACCCGGATGCGCGAGCGCATCCAGGCCACGGGTGACGCCGATCCGATCACCCAGGACATTCTCATCGGCCTGACCGGCGACCTGGAGAAGCACCACTGGATGTTCCAGGCCGAAAGCGCCTGACGCGGCCGGCGCCATTCCGGTTCGCGGACGAGCCCCGGCCCGGGGACATCCGGGCCGGGGCTCGTCTCGCATCAGACGCATCAGGGGGACGACGGGCCGGTCACGCCGATACGGCCGAGACGCGGCCCGCGGCTATCGCTTCCGTGAGGTGGGCGTAGTCCCGCTCGTTCAGGTCGGCGTAGCTCTCCGCGAAGCGCAGGACCGCACGGTCGAAGACGTCGCGCCGGCCCAGGTACGAGGCGATGGCGATCCGGTCGCCGGAGCGGGCGTGCGCCCTCGCGAGGGTGACTCCGCACAGCTCGGCGAAGACCTTCATGCCGCGCGGCACCATCTGCGACGGGTCCACGATCCCCTTCCAGTCCAGCAACTGACGTACGTAGAAGTCCCGGCGCCGGCCGTCGATGCCGTGGACCTGCTGCCAGCCGAGGAAGATGTCCCCGGCGGCCTGCATCAGCCGCTGCCCGGCGACCACGCGTTCCCCCTGCGTGGCGAACTCGCTCCCACCGGCATGCGCGGCGAGCACCGATTCGCCCGCCTCCTTGGCCTGGAGGATGAGCGGGTCCTCGTCGTCCCGGCCCAACAGCAGCACGACCCAACACCTCATGCCGACACTGCCGACACCGACCACCTTGCGCGCCATGTCCACGACGCGGAACTGCTCCAGGAGGTGCCGCCGGTCGGGCGTGAGGCTGTCGCCGTACTCCCTGACCAGGCCGCGGATCTCGTCTTCGAGCGCGGCGCGTTCCTTGTCCTGGATCAGCTCGGAGACCGGCGTGATCAGTCGTGGAGCGGCGGCGAACCGGCGCTCGCCCCCGACGACCTCGGTGAGTTTCTCGAAGGCCCGCATGCTGTCGCGCCCCCGTGCCTTCGACAGTTCCGCGGAGACGCGCTTGCGACCGCGCGTGTGCAGCGCGCCGGCCGCCACCGTCTGGAGCTGCGCCTCGTCGACCCGCGCGTACCAGACGTCGAGGGTGCGCATGGCGGCGAAGCGGCGCATCTGCTCGCGGTAGGACCGCACCCCGGCCCGTACGATCGCGGCGCACTCGTCGTCGGTGAAGGAGTTCTCCCGCGCGGCGATCACCAGGCTGACGGCCAACCGCTTGACGTCCCACTCCCACGGACCGGGCAGCGTCTCGTCGAAGTCGTTGATGTCGAAGAGCAGGTTCCGCTCCGGGGAGCCCAGCAGGCGGAAGTTCAACAGGTGAGCGTCCCCGCAGAGTTGGACGCGGATACCGGAATCGGGTGTGCGGGCCAGATCGCCCGCCATGATGGCCGCCGCACCGCGGTAGAACCGGAACGGCGACTGCGACATCCGCCCGTAGCGGAGCGGTACGAGTTCCTGCACCCGGGTGGCGGACTGCCGCTCGATCACGTCGATCGGGTCCGTCCGGTCCGCGGACGCGTCGAACTCGCCGTGTGCGGAACGGGGCGTCCGCCGCCGTGCGGCCCGTCCGAGGGCCACGCGGTCCTCGGCCGAGAGCGGCGGTCCGGCGCCGGCCGTCTTCGAGGTCGCCTTACGCTTCGTCATCGCTGTGAACCTCCAGGCCGCCTCTGGGTCGCCGTCTCCCGGTACGGGCGCGGCGCTCCGACATCGGCTCCGCGCCCGTGTGTCCCCGTGTGTCCCCGGTGTCCGCGCGTGGTCCGTCGACTCCGCGCCCGTGCGGCCTTCGCCACCGTGCTCACGCCCGGACCCGCTCAGTAGAAGAGCTTGTACGTGACGTCCTTGGGAATGGGGGAGGGCACGGTGTCGGTGTAGAGGAGCCGGACCGTGGTGAACCGCTGCACCTCGGGGTGGGCGGGCCACGGCTTGGGATTGCTGAAGGTCACGGTCACCGGGTGGGGGTGGAACCGACCGGCCGCACAGTAGGGGCGGCAGTCGTTCACCATGTTGGTGCCGGTCGCCGTGGCGGTCTTCGGGCCCCAGTCCTCCCAGTCGAGTCGTACGAGGCGGCTGTTGCCGTCACCGCACGCCAGCAGGTAGTCCTCGGGCCGCACCTGGGCCTCGTTGGAGCAGTCGAGCACCACGAGGGGTTCCGGTGCGGCGCGCGTCTGCGCGGAAGCGGGCACGGCGCCCGCCACGAGGGCGGCGGCCGCGCACAGCAGGGTGGCCGTCCTGACCCCGGCCCGGGGCGTTGCGGGAGTGAGCCCGCCGTCTCCTGAAGTGACCACAAGACCCTCCTTGACCGGGCCGTCCCGACATCGGTACTGCCGTAGCCCTGATCAGCTTCCCCCATCCGGGCGTACCGCGCACCCGCTGCGCGGCCGGACGCGGGCCCGCCGGGCGAGAGGGGCGCGCTCGGAGACGGCGGGCGTTGCCCGCTACGCCTGCGGCAGCGACTCGCCCTGTACCGCCTGGATGTCCAGCTCCACCTTCAGCGTCGTCCCGATGGCGGCGATGCCCGCCCGCACCACCTGGTTGTAGTTCATCGCGAAGTCCTCGCGGTGGAGGTCCGCGGTGGCGCGGAACGCGGCGCGCGTGCCGCCCCACGGGTCGGCGCCGGTGCCCAGGTAGGCGAGGTCCAGGTCCACGGGCCGTACGACGCCGCGCATGGTCAGCTCGCCGTGCACGGTCCAACGGTCGGACCCGGCGGGCGTCAGGCCCGTCGAGCGGTACGAGAGCTCGGGGTAGGTCTCCACGTCCAGGAAGTCGGGCGACTTCAGGTGGCCGTCGCGCAGGTCGTTGCCCGTGTCGATGGAAGCGGCGCCGATCCTCGCCTCCACACGGGACGCGGACACCGCGTCCGGGGAGATCTCGATCCGGCCGGTGAACTCGGTGAACCGCCCGTGCACGCTGGAGATGCCCAGGTGCTGTGCGACGGCGCCCACGGAGGAGTGCGCCGGGTCGATCGTCCACGGCCCCGGCGGCGGCAGCTCCGTACCTCCCTGACGGGCGAGGACGACCTTGCCGACCTCGGTGCGTCCACCGGCCGTGACGATCGCGCTCGACGCGCTGGGCGCGTAGCCGACCGCGGTGACTATGACGGTGTACGCCCCCGGCGCGAGCGCGGTCGTGTCGCGTACGGCTCCCTCGGCGTCGGCCTCGGCGCGGACCACCTGCGTGCCCGTCATGTCGGTCACCGTGACGACCGCGTGCGACACGGCCCATCCGTCGCGCGTGAGGATCCGTGCGGTCAGTCCCATCCCGTTTTCTCCCTGCCAAGCATGTCGAGATCGTTCGAAAATGGCCGGCCCGCGGGGCGCGCCTCCGCTCGGGGCGCGCCCCGCGGGCCGGGGTCCGGCTACTCGCCCGGGTGGGCCAGCTCGATGTCGTGGTCGTCGACACCGCGCACGCCCACGCTCAGGGCCGTGGCCACCGGCGGGTAGCTCGTCGCGATGACGGTGTACTCGCCGCTGTCCAGGTCGGTGAAGGCGTACGCGCCGTCCGCGCCGGTCCTCGCCGTGTCGACGACGTTGCCCGCCGTGTCGATCAGCGTGACCCGCGCGTCGCCGAGCGGGCCGTGCGGCGCCCGTACGACACCCTGGACCCGTGCGCCGGGGCTGAGCTCGACCTCGACCCGGGTGACGCCGGCGCCGCCGACCTCGACGGGCAGGGCCGCGGGGCGGTGCCCGAGGGCGTTCACCGCGATGGTCACCGAGCCCGGCACCATCTCGACGAAGGAGAACTCTCCCTGCTCGCCGGTGGTCGCGGACGCCAACACGTCACCGCGGACGTCGGTCACGATGACCATCGCGTCCTGGACCGGGTCACCGCTCCCGGCGGCCCGGACGAGACCGCTCAGCCCGCTCGTACCGCTCAGCAGGATGTCGTACGCGACCGGCGCGCCGTTGACCACGATCGTGGACGCCTGCGGCTGGAAGCCGTCGGCCGAGGCGATCAGGACGTACGAGCCCGAGCCGGGCGCGTCCACGGCGTACGAGCCGTCGGCACGCGAGACCGACCGGCCCAGCTGGCGTCCCGCGAGGGAGATCAGCGTCACGGCCGCCCGGGGTACGGGCGCGCTCTCGGAGCCGCGCACGTAACCGCCCACCGGAGTACCACCGTTCACGGGACCGGTCCCTTCGGTCGCCACCGCGGTGACGACGGTCGACTGCTGCGTCGTCCCGGGCTCGGCGTCGTCCGTGCCGGGTCCGGCTTCGGTCGCGGTCTCGTTCCGCGCCGTGCGTTCTACGCCGCCGGTCTCGGCGAGCCGCGACGCCGAGGTCGTCACGGACGCGGGGACCGCGACGTCGTCGCCGCGTCCCGGGCCCGCCTCGACGGGCGAGGCGGCCTGCTCCAGACCGCCCGAGGTCCGCAGCGGGACCTCCTTGATGAAGATCGTGACGAGGAAGGCGATCAGTGCGAGCGGCGCGGCGATCAGGAAGACGTCCGCGATGCCGTGGCCGTACGCGCTCTCCATGACGGTGCGCAGCGGGCCCGGCAGGCTGTCCATGTCCGGGATGCTGCTGCCGGAGCTGGAACCGGCGGCGGCCGCCGCGTACTTCGGGTCGAGGGTGGCGAGCCCGTCCTGGGCGTAGTGGGTGATCCGGTTGGCCATCACCGCGCCGAGCGCGGAGACGCCGATCGCGCCGCCGAGGGAACGGAAGAAGGTCACCGTGGAGCTGGCCGACCCGAGGTCGGACGGCGCCACCTGGTTCTGCGTGCACAGCACGAGGTTCTGCATCATCATTCCGATGCCGAGGCCCAGCAGCGCCATGAAGATCGCGATGTGCCAGTACTCGGTGTCGTAGCGGATCGTGCCGAGCAGGCCCAGACCCGCGGTCACCAGCACGCCACCGCAGAGCAGCCACGCCTTCCACTTGCCGGTCTTGGTGATCACCTGGCCGGAGACGGTGGAGGAGACGAACAGACCGGCGATCATCGGAATCGTCATCACGCCCGACATGGTCGGGGACTTGTCGCGGGCCAGCTGGAAGTACTGGCTGAAGAACACCGTGCCGGTGAACATCGCGACACCGACGAACAGCGAGGCGATCGACGACAGCGCGATGGTGCGGTTGCGGAACAGGCGCAGCGGGATGATCGGTTCGGCGGCCTTGGACTCGACGAGCACGAACAGCAGCCCGAGGGCGATCGATCCGCCGACCATGGCGAACGTCTGCCAGGAGATCCAGTCGTACTTGTCGCCGGCGAACGTGACCCACACCAGCAGCAGCGACACGGCGGCCGAGATGAAGAACGCGCCGCCCCAGTCGACCTTGACCTCGCGCTTGACGACGGGCAGGTGCAGGGTCTTCTGGAGCACGATCAGCGCGATGATCGCGAAGGGCACGCCGACGTAGAAGCACCAGCGCCAGCCGAGCCAGTCGGTGTCGGTGATGACGCCGCCGAGGAGCGGTCCGCCGACGGTGGCGACGGCGAAGGTCGCGCCGAGGTAGCCGCTGTAGCGGCCGCGCTCGCGCGGGGAGATCATCGCGGCCATCACGATCTGCGCGAGGGCGGACAGGCCGCCGACGCCGATGCCCTGGACCACGCGGCAGGCGATGAGCATCCCCGCGTTCTGGGACAGGCCGGCGGCGGCCGATCCCAGCACGTAGATGACCAGGGCTATCTGGACGAGCGCCTTCTTGCTGTACAGGTCGGAGAGCTTGCCCCACAGGGGGGTGGCGGCCGTCATGGAGAGCAGTGCGGCGGTGACGACCCAGGTGTAGGCGGACTGGCCGCCGCCCAGGTCGCCGATGATCTCGGGCAGGGCGTTGGAGACGATCGTCGACGACAGGATCGCGACGAACATGCCGAGCAACAGCCCGGAGAGCGCCTCCATGATCTGCCGGTGCGTCATCGGTGCGCCGTCGTGGCCGCCTCCGTGCTTGGCGTGAGAGCCCCGCACACCGGCTGGTGTGGTCGTTGCCATGGGCTTCCTAACGTTCTTCGTGCGGTGTACGGGTGATCAGTTCGGTCGTGTGCGGTGCACGCCGCCGGAGCGGCAGTCACCGAAGCTCTCGCGCAGCCGGGACATGAGCCGGACGAGCCGGCCCACCTCCTCGTCGGACCAGTCGCTCAACCGGTCGGCGAGCAACTGAGAGGAGCGTCGGGAGAGCTCGTCGAGCTGTTCCCCTCCGGCGGCGGTGAGGTGCAGGATGCGTGAGCGCTTGTCGGCCGGGTCGGGGCGCCGTTCGATCCAGCCCCGGTCCGCGACGTGTGCGACGTGTCGGCTGGTGACGGACATGTCCACGGAGAGCAGCTCGGCGAGCCTGCTCATGCGCATGTCCCCGTGCCGGCCGAGAAGGTGCAGCACGGCGGCGGATCCGGCCGGGCAGTCCTGGGGCAGGATCCGCCCCAGGTCCCTCTTGACGGCGCCGATGGCACTGAGCTCGCGAGCCAATTCCTCGTACTGCGCCCGCTCGGCCATCGCACCTCCTGCATCGTTGCTTCAGGCAACCGTAAAAGTGGTTGGTTGCTCCACGCAAACCGGGAGGGATGTATTGAGCTAAAAAGTTGACAAAGGCAAGCATTGGCGAACGTAAACCCGCAGGTGGGCGGCTTCGAGGCCCGGGGCGGCGGCAGGGGTGACCATTCGGCAGGCAATCTGATGATCACGCTGCGCAGTCGCGAGGTTTCCGTGCCGCTCCGCCGCGGCGGCGACGGTCGCGGTGTTGCCCCCGCAAAGAGGGCGACGCCCGACCGGGGCGCGTGCGGCGCCTCGGTCGAGCGTCGTCCCCGGGCGGGGCCCGGGTGGCCGGGTGGGGCCGGTCGTCGGTCAGCGGCCCTGGATCGCCTTGACGTTGTTTCCGAAGGTCCAGTTCCTGGCGCCGTCCCAGTTCACGGACCAGGTCATCAGGCCCTTGAGGCCGTTCCCGTACTTGTTCCAGGCCTGCGCCACCAGGGTCGGGGTCATGTGACCGCCGCCCGCGCCCGGCTGGGCCGGGAGTCCGGGGACCTGCTTGTCGTACGGGACCTTGATGGTGGTGCCCTGGATGACGAGACCCTTGTTCAGGCAGCCGGTCTGCGCCGTGAAGCCCTGCACGGTGCCCGCGGAGTAGGAATCGCCCGAGCAGCCGTACATGCTGCCGTTGTAGTACTGCATGTTCAGCCACCACAGGCGGCCGTTGTCCGCGTACTTCTTCACGATGGGGAGGTAGGCGCCCCAGATCGAGCCGTACGCCACGCTGCCGCCGGTGACGTAGGCCGTCTCGGGTGCCATCGTGAGGCCGAAGTTCGAGGGCATTCGGGCGAGCACGCCGTCGATGATGCGGATGAGGTTGGCCTGCGAGGCCGACAGCGTGGTGATGCTTCCGCTGCCGACGAGGCCGGTCTCGATGTCGATGTCGATGCCGTCGAAGTTGTACTTCTGCAGGATCGGCACGACCGTCGCGACGAACCGGTCGGCGACTGCGGCGGAGCTGAGGTCGATGCCCGCCGCCGCGCCGCCGATGGACATCAGGATGGTCTGGCCGGAGGCCTTGGCCTGGCACATCTCGGTCGGCGTGGCCACCTTCACCGTGGAGTCCATCCCGTCCTCCCACAGGACGGTGCCGTCCGAGCGGATGACCGGGAACGCGGCGTTGATCACGTTGTAGCCGTGACTCCGGATGCGGCTGTCGGTGATCGGGATCCAACCGAGCGGCGGGTGCACGCCGTTGGCGGCCCCGTCCCAGTTCTCCCAGTAGCCCTGTAGGACCTTTCCCGCGGGCCTCGACTTGACGGCGCAGGTGTCGGCCCGCGGGGCCGGGTCCGAGGTGGAGGCCGAGGTGGAGGCCGGGGTGGCCGCGATCAGGCTCGGTAAGGCGAGGGCGGTGGCCAGGCCGGCCAACAACAGGCGTGTACCGCGAGAGAGCATGGTGAGGTGCCTCCTGGACTGTGGGGAACCCGGGGAGGTGCGTGGGGTGGTGGACCAGACGGTAGGGAGGTCCCGACCGACGGTCAATAGGTCTGGACCAAGTCCCGTGTCGGGGCGGGGGTGTTCGGGAAGGGCGGGAACAGGACATTCCGATTGCCGTGCCCGCAACTTCGCTCAAAACCGGTTAAGTTGACCTCCCGTCCGGAGCGTCATCGACGCGCGACACACCGTGCGCACGCACGCCCGACGGGAGCGACCCCGTCCCGGGGAGGGCGAGTCGCGAGCGGAGACCCGAGAGACAGAAACAGGCATGTACGCGAAGAACGAGCACGGGCAGGTACGGCCGGCGGCCGGCGGGGGCGGGGAGCCGGCACGAGGAGGGGAGTCCGCGCGGGGCGCGGGCGGCGACCGGGACGTTCCCGAAGCCGCGCGATGGTTCGAGGCCCTCGCCGCGTACGCCCCCGCGCCCGCCTTCATCCGCGACGGACAGGGCCGGTACCTGTGGGTGAACGCCGCCTACGCCCACCTCTACCGCATGGAGTCGCACGCCGTGGTCGGCCGGACCGTGGAGGAGATCGACGCCCCCGACGACGCCGCCATGTTCCGGGCCCTGGACCGCGAGGTGCTGTCGTCCCGCCGGCCGGTCCGCCACACCCTCGTCTTCCGGCACCCCGACGGGACACCCCGCCAGGTCACCGGGCACCGATTCGTCCTGGACCACGGCCGGGGCCTGCGCGTGGGCGGGATCTACACCGACGTCACCGACCAGGCAAGGGCGCTGGAGGACAAGGCCGTCGCCGCCGAGGAACTCCACGCCCTGTGGGAGCGCTCGGGGTTGGCCATCGTGACCCTGGACCTGCGGGGCCGGATACAGCGGGTCAGCGGGGGAGTCGCGGAACTGCTCGGGGGCGACCGCGCCTCCCTGGAGGGCACCCGCGCCCTCGGACACCTGCGCGGTGACGCCCGGACGGTGCGGCGCGCGTGGGTGGACCTGGTCGCCGGAAAGGCGTCCCGGCGCACGTGTTCCGTGGTCTGCGCCACGGCCTCGGGCGAGAGCAAGGTCCTGCGGGCCGATCTCGCGGTGGTCAGACGCCAGGGTGCTCCCGACCGGGTCTCTGCCGTACTGACCTCGCTGAGCGTCGGGTTCGACGCGCCCGCCCGGGTGAGCCCCGTGCAACTGCGGGTCCTCGCCCTGATGGCGGCCGGCCGGTCCAACGGAGCCATCGCCACCGACCTGGGACTCTCCCGCCAGGCGCTGGACTACCACCTGCGCCGACTGCGCGGAGCACTTGACGCGGAATCACGCCCCGCCCTGGTGGCCCGCGCCTACACCCTCGGCATCCTCGACACGGGGGTGTGGCCCCCGCGCGCCACCGTCCCGCCCTGTCAGGGCTGACCGACGGCCTGCCGCACCCCGTCACGACGCAGCCGCCGCAGGACGACGCCCACGACGAGCAGCAGCAGGCAGGTGCCCACCGCCGCGTGCACGAGGAGCGCGTCCAGGCGGTCCGCCGCCAGGTAGGCGCCGACGGCCAGCGCCACCAGCGCGCACACGCCGCGGTCGATGATGGACTCCACCGACAGCAGGGTCGCCCGGTACGGGGTCGGCGGGATGGCCGCGTTGATCAGGTTGCGTTGCACCGGGTACGCCAGGCCCGCCGCGGCGGCGAACACGCACAGCCACACGATCGTGCCCAGCGCCCCCGACAGGGTGGTGGCCGCGAGAGTGAGCGCCATGACCACGCTCAGCACGGTCACCACCGAGGTGTCGGAGAGCCTGCCGCGCAACCAGCCGGTCCGGGCCGATCCGACGGCCTCCGCGACCGTCATCGCCGACAGCACCGCACCGTGATCGGCGACGGGGAGGTCCTTCTCCAGCAGCAGCGGTTGGAAGAGGTTGACCTGGCAGATGCGCGCGAGCGTGAAGATGGCCACGCCCTGCACCATCAGCGGTCCGAGCGACCGCGAGGTCCCGAGCACCTTCAGGGCCTGGCGGGCCGAGTCGAGGAGCCCGACGCGTTCCGCCGGCGGCCGCGTTCCACCGTGTCGTTCCGCGATGGCGGGGAGCGCCGCGGCGCAGGCCAGCGAGCCGAGCGTGGAGAGCGCGGTCAGCACGTACGGGGCCTCGTGCCAGACGTGCATCAGGACGCCGACCAGTGGCCAGCAGGCGATCTTCGCCCACAGGCCGAGCGCCCGGGCGGTCCCCTCGGCCTGGACGTAGTGCTCTCCCGCACCGTGCTCGTGCAGGTACTCGTACAGGTACGCGCTGGACGCCCCGGACACCAGGGAGCGGGCGGCGGCGATGGCCAGGAAGTGCGCCATGAAGCCCACGAACGAGGGCCAGGCGACCGGGACCAGGTTCGCCGCCGTCATCACCGCCGCCCCGAGCTGCATGCAACGGCGCTGTCCGATGCGGTCGGCGATGAAGCCGGTGGGTATCTCCAGCAGGCAGAACGCCACGTAGTAGACGCTCTGGATGCCGAAGATCTGGCTGTCCGAGAGACCCGCCTGCTTCTGGTACTGGTAGAAGACCGGCATCCACCACAGCAGGTTGAACAGGAGCTGGAAGCCGTTGTTCAGGCGGATCACACGGAGCACCGCGGCGGGCGGGCGGACGCGGCGTTTCACGCGCGCACGCAGGGAGAGGGGCATGGGAGTGACCTTCGGAAGGGGCGGAACGCGGGGGAGTGCGGGCGGATTCAGGCGCTGTAGGGCCTGAGTTGGAGGATGTGGAGCGCGCCTCCCGGCCCGAGCAGCCATTCGACGTCGAGCGGTCCGGCGAAGGTGTAGTCCGCGGCGAAATGGGACTGGAGCAGGCGGCCCGCGAGCGCCAACCGGCCCAGATGGGCCTGCGTCTCCAGGTCCAGGTCCTGCTCGGCCGCCCCGAGCGAGAGCGTGCGACCGCCGCCCTCGACGGTGTTGTACAGGTACTGCAGGGGCATCGTCCGGCCGTCGACCACGTCGGCCGTGGAACCGTGCGCACAGTTGAGGTAGACGTTCCGGAAGTCGGCCCGGTTGGTCGGATTGCAGGTCACCATGACGCCTCCGAGCGGGGACGGCTCGTAGCGCTGGACGATCACCCCCATGTAGGTGTCGTCCAGCGAGATGCCGGCCTGATGGCGCAGCCGCACGCTGCGCGGGGACAGCAGCGAGGCCCACACCTGACGGATCGCGTCCAACAGCCCCGGCAGATCGGTGACCTTGGTGTGGGACTCGTAGATGCCGGCGGCGGAGAAGCCCGGCAGGTCCTCGGCGTTCGACGAGGACCGCACGGCGAAGCGACTCGTGCCCGCCAGGTGCTCGACCAACCGGGCGTCCAGGGCGCGCACCAGGTCCTCGGGCACGGGGAGGGTGCGCACCAGGTGCTGCAATTGGACGCAGACCGTGTCCACGGCGTCCATGGCGTTCAGCTCCAGGGCCATCTTCAGCTTGCCGATGCTCTGCTGCACGGCGGGCGAGGAGTCCAGGAAGCGTTGTTGGACGGAGAACGGCACGGCGATCCCCGCCGGTGCCTGGACGTGCCGGGCCAGGAACTCCCCGGCGTACTGGGCGAGATCGCCGTCGACGGGCATCCGCAGCCGGGCAGCGAGGTGACCGAGCAGATCGGCTCGGGGCGGGCGCGGCACGGAGTAGTAGCCGGTCAGTCGGCCGGAGCCGTGACGCAGTACGTGGTGCAGCTCGCCCAGGTTGGCCGCCTTCGTGCCGTACCGGTTCCGGTCGCGGGCACGCAACGCGGAGAGCGGCACGAGCGGTACGTCCGTCACGTGCGGGGCGTCGAGCCGGACCCGCTGCGTGTGCCAGGTCGGTTCCGCGAGGTCCGCCGGCTCCTCGGCGCGTTCGACGACGAAGTTCTCGGCGGTGACCTCGTAGCGGACCCAGGCGCCGTCCAGCTTCTCGTCGGCGATCGTGTCGAGGATGCCGCGGACGATGGCGTTGGGGATGCCCCAGCCGGCCGCCAGCATGTTGGTGTGCGACAGCGGGGTGGTGGGCAGGGCGTTGAGCAGCCCCGCGAGGCGCGGGATGTCGTCGGGGACGACCGGCATGGCAACGATGTCGTACCAGGTCAGGTCCGCGCGCGCGGCCCGGTACTCCTCGCCGGAGGCGAAGGCGCGCAGCCGGCCGGTCGCCGAGGCGAGCGTCAACGGCACGAAGGGCGCGGTCGCGAACAACGCGTGACCCCGGGCACGGGGCACCACGGTCTCGGGCACCGCCGCGAGGGCGTTCTCCTGCCCGTGGTTGGCCGGCTTGACCAGCAGTTCCAGCGCGGGATCCAGGTGGGCCCGCACGAAGGCGTGGAACTCGATCAGCAGGTCCGCTCCCATCGTGTCGGCCTCGGTGGTCTCCAGGACCATGAACGGCTCGTCCTGCTCCGGGCCTCCCCGGGAGTGCAGGGACAGCACGCCGAGCAGGAACCGTCGCTCGGGATCCTGGTACACGTCGTGGTTGAACCGGTCGAGCCGGGCGTCGAGTTCTTCCAGGGTCAGTCCCACGACCTCGGTGGCGATGTAGTTGACGTGGAAGGAGTGCACGGCGCTGTCCAGGACGTGCCAGAGGCCCTGCTCCCGGTCGACGACGACCTTCACGTACGGGTGCCCGCCCAGCACCCCGGCCAACTGCTCGAACAGGGGCAGGGTGAGCAGGGTGTCCACTGCGGCGCCCCGGGGGGACGGTACGGGTGTGGTGGTGCCGGCGTTCGTCATGCGGTGCTCCCGGGCGTCGGGCGGTCGGCGGACGGGGCGCCGAGGGCTTGCGGCAGCGCCGCGAGGATCCGGCCGCAGTCGGCCAGCAGTTCCGGCCCGGACTCGGCGGTGAGGAAGCACAGCGCCGCCATGGAGTTGGCGCCCCCCGCCTCCTCGTACACCGGCACCCGGCTGCCCGGCGGGAGGCTGTGCTCCCGCACCAACTCGACGCGGGAACCGGGCGCGAGCAGGGCGGGCCAGTCGACCGCCTCGAAGTCCCAGGTCGGGAGCTCGCTCCAGGGCCGGCCCTCGGGATCCACGGCGAGGACGACGAGCGACCCGGCCGCCCCTTCGCCCTCCGTCAGCATCCGCCGCGGGTAGTCGACGTCCCGGCCGAGCAACTCGCGGACCAGCATGCCGATCATGTCGAGGCCGAAGACGGTCTCCACCTGCCGTGTGGTCATCACCCCACCGAACCGGGCCGCCGTCTCGATCAGCCACATGGCACCGTCCGCACCGAGTTTGATCTCGGTGTGGGTGGCACAGGTGTCGAGCCCGAGCGCGTCGACGGCGGCGCGGGACACCTCCTCGATCCGGCGCTGAAGGGCTTCCGGGAGAGCCGCCGGAGCCAGGCTCGCGCGCTCGGTGAAGGGCGCGATGGTGGGCATCCGGCCGGTGATGCACAGCGGGTGGTACCGGCCGCCGGCGACGATCCCCTCCACGCTCGCGTAGTCGCCCCAACCGGCCTCGTCGAACCAGTCGGAGGCCTCACCGATCACGATCTCCTCCAGCAGGAAATCGCTGACGCCCTCGTCCGCGGCGTGCAGTTCCGCGTATCCCTGGGCAGACGAGGCCTCCATGACGGAACGACCGGTCTTCCACGCCTCCTCGGCCTGCTCCTCGTTCCACACGGTGAGGTGGGCCGTGGAGCCCGCGCTCCAGGCGGCCTTCAGCAGCAGCGGCGGCGTCAGTTCCTCGAAGGCGGTCGCGATGTCCTCCGGCGTGTGGACCTCCGTGAACCCCGGTACGGGCACCCCGGCATCACGCCAGATCCGGCGCATCAGGCGCTTGTCCCGGGCCCCCGCGACCCGTTCGCCGGCGCCGCGCAGCCCGAGCCGCAGACTGGCGTGGGCCACGGCCACCACCGCGTACTCCGACAGCGTCAGCACCGCTGCGGCGCCGACGCGGCGCGCGTGGGAACAGATCAGATCGACCAGTTCCACCCCCTCGCGGGGCTGCACCGAGGTGATGGACGCGCATGCGGGCAGCCATACGGACTCGGTGGTTCGAGGCAGTGGTGCGAGCGCCAGGACATGGACGTCGGCGTGAGCCGCGATTCTCGGTATCGCGTACTCCAGCGGAGGGCCGCCCTTGGCATAGACGAAGAGGATCGGGGACATGGTGCTCCCGGGGTCGAGGGGTACGCCGCGTGGCGCTGCGGCGGCGTCGGGGGACGATCCGTACGGGGTGACACGGTGTACGGACCAGGGGCAACTAGAGCACGACGGGGAACGGCGGACGCACGTCTGTACCCCTACTCGGTTAGGCGTTCGCCAAACAACCGCACGCGCCAAGTGGGCGTGGAATGAAGGTGTTTCAGCCACCTGTACGGAGCCCGAGACGATCACGGGCCCTCGATGCCGACCGGGTGGTCCCGGGCCCGGGAGCGGGGTCCGCGGCGAGTGGCTCCATGCCGGGAGGGCCGGTAAAAGGAGGCCGGTATGTGGGGGTGGGGTGGTGGGCGTGATACTCGACCGGTGGACTCGATCCATCGCGGTACGACGGGCCCAGGGAGCCTCGCGGAGGCCGCCGTGCGGACCGGCGACGTGCGAAGGAGCGCTGAAAGAGGGACGCATCCCAACGGTCACTGCGCGACGTCGTCCTCGGACCGGGGCGGGAGACGCTG
Organism: Streptomyces sp. NBC_00513; assembly: GCF_041431415.1. Taxonomy (GTDB): domain Bacteria; phylum Actinomycetota; class Actinomycetes; order Streptomycetales; family Streptomycetaceae; genus Streptomyces. The sequence goes on along the minus strand of NZ_CP107845.1, from coordinate 753,583 downwards.
CGGCGGCTGCGTTCCGGTACGTCCCCCACACGGGGCGAGGCGGCCCCCGCGCGGGAGCGGGTGGCCGCCGATCCGGTGCTGCGCGCGGGCGTGTTGTACGCGGCGCGGCACGACCCCCGCGCGGAGGACCTGCCGTTGCTGCGCTTCCTGCTGGAGTGCGAGTGCGAGTGCGAGTGCGGGCCGGGAGCGGAACGGTTCGAGGAGCGCTGGTTGGCCGCGGCGCTGGTCGCGGCCCACGGGCGGGAAGAGGACGTGGCGCTCCTTCGGATGGCCACCTCCGGTCAGGTCACCGACAGCGCCGGAGCCGTGGAGTGGGCCCGGGCCCGGCAGGAGAGCGACGCGGAGGCCGAGAGGCACTTGTGGGTGTTCCTGACCCACCTGGAGGACGTGTCGGGCGAGGAACTGGAACGCAGGCTCGCCGAGGCGTGAGGCGTGAGGCGTGAGGCGTGTCGTGTGGTGCGTGGTGTGAGGGAGGTGGAGGGTGCGCGGGCGGGTGCGTCGCCGGGTCCCGGGCGGTCGCCGCGCGCACCCGGGAACGTTCAGTCGCGCCGGCGCAGGACGTGTTCCGCGTAGGGCAGGTCGTGGACGTCGGCGGCGGATCCGGTCAGCGGGAACATGGGGGTGTAGGTGCACCGGCCGGGATAGGCGTGGTCGACTTCCCACTGCGCCGCCGTCGTTCCCTCGCCGGACTCCCGCGTGCAGACCGTGTACAAGGGGTGCGAGCAGCCCTGGCAGGCGGGCGGGCCGTTCACGCTCGGGTCCGAGGGGCGTTGCCGCGGCCTCGCGTGGGCGGGTGAGGGCGCCAGGAACGGGACGGCGGGGCGCCGGGGGCGGAGGTCGCCGGGTCGGACGTGGTGATCATGACGGAAGAACGATTCTGCGAGGGCGGGGGACACGCCTCGTCGCCGCGGAATCTGACCTTCCGGGGTGTGCCGGCGGCCCGTTGTCCCGCGTGGATCCCGTCGCACGGGCTCGTGTTCCCTCCCCGGTGTCGCCTCGGGGCCGTGCTAGCTTCCGTTCATGGAACAGCGTGTCAGTCTCATCACCTTGGGCGTCACGGACCTCGGTCGCGCCCGGGCGTTCTACGAGAGCCTGGGGTGGCGGGGCCAAGAGGTCGAGGAGACCGTCTTCTTCCAGGCCGGCGGCCTCGGATTCGTGCTCTGGGGTCGCGAGGAACTCGCGCGTGACAGCGGCCTCGCCGACGGCCCGGGAACCGGATTCGGCGGTATCACCCTGGCCCACAACGTGCGTTCCCCGCAGGAGGTGGAGGCGCTGATCTCGGCGGCGCGAGAGGCGGGCGCCACTGTCACCAAACCGGCCGCGGCGACGTTCTACGGGGGTTACGCGGGATACTTCACCGATCCCGACGGGCATCCGTGGGAGATCGCCCACAATCCGGGCTTCCCGTTGGCCGAGGACGGCTCGGTGACCATCCCCGACTTCGGTTCCCTGTAGCGCCGGCCGCCGTATCACCGGCTGTCGTGGCACCGGCCGTCGTGGCACCGGCCGCTTTGGCGCCGGTCCCCGTGGCGCCGATCGGGCCGGCCTCGACCATCGCCACCGGCCCGGCCCGCCCCCTCAGTTGGTGGTGACGGTGACGATGGCGGCGATGACCGTGAGCGTGGAGAGGGCGAGCATGCCGTGACGCACCAGCCCCGTCGCACTGTTGTCGATGGGGGACCGGCCCGTGGCCGGGGAGGGAGGCGTCGGTACCGCGGGTTGGGTTTGGTGCCGGCACGCACAGGTGTCCTGGTGGGTCAACGCGTCGCGCCAGAGTTCGCCGTCGAGGGGTGCCCGCGAGAACGCGGCCGGTTCGGACTTCATACGCGTTTCAACCGTCAGGCGTCCGGGTGGTCACGCGCGTTGGTCAATCCGCCACTGGTCGCCACCTTCCGCCAGGGGCGGGGGCGCGTTGCGTTGCCGCGCGCGCCGGGGGCGCGGAGGGCGAGGGGTGCCCTGGTGTGGCCGAACGGGAGAGTGGGGCGGGTGTGATCCGGTACGGATGCGGTGCTACCGATGTCCCCTGGCGAGATGTCCCATGATCAGATTCGCGCATTGCGTCAAGAACATCGTCCGGCCGGGCGCGAGCCACTGAGTGGCGGGGGTGAAGTGGAGCGGATGGCAGGGATCGCACACTGCGTTTTCCCCCTGGAAGGGGGACGTTCTACTACTGAACTACATCCGCACGCATGAGGAGGTTCGGTCCGTGGCCGATCCCCTTCAAGGTGATCACCATCCTAGACGACAATCAGGGTGGGTTGGCAACTCGGCGCGCGGTGCGGGGCGGTCGGTGACCGGCGAGGCCTCCGAGGCGGAACCGCAGGGTTTCTGGTGGGGCGTCGGGGAATCGCGGACGAGACGCCGGGGCAGTGACCCCGGCCTCCGAAGGCCACGGCCGGTCCGACACGGCCGGTCCGACACGGCCGGTCCGACGGGAACGCTACGCGGCGGACCCCTCGTTGCGGTTGGCGAAGGGGCGGGCCGCGTGGACCGCAATGAACTCGGCGATCAGGGAGGCCTCGGCGATGCCCGGACTCTCGTCAGGTGTGGACCGCCACGCGACGAGCAGGTCGGCCGAGTCGCGCAGTTGCCAGATGTGGCGGCCGCCCCAATGGCCCACCGGGAAGCCCGCGCCGTCGCGCCGGTACTCGTCGAGCCTCTTGCGGAGCCCGCGCCGGCCGTCCTTGCCCGCCGAGGCCTTGCCCACGTACAGGATCGTGGCGCCGTGCCCAGGCATCATTATTCCTCGGTGGGCAACCAGGCCCCGTGGAGGCCCAGCGGCACGCGGACCGGGATGCGGATCCGCGCGCAGGGGCCCTGCGCGGGGTCGTGCGCGGGGATGACGAGAAGCAGGCTGGTGCCGTCGGTGCGGTCGGTGGCGAAGGTCAGCCAGTAACCGTGTCCGTCGTCGCTGCTGCCGGGCGTCGGCGCGTAGACGGGCTCGCCGACCGAGAGGTCTCCCGCGTCCCAGTTCCGTGCGCCGAGGCCCGTGCCGTCGGCGGTGTACCACCGCAGGGCGTCGTACTCCCCGGGAAGCAGTCGGTCGGTGCGTCCGCTGACGGACGCGACGGCGATCGTGCGGTGGGGTCGGGTGAGCAGGCGGTCGTCGACGCGGGGGAACTCGACGGAGGCGTCGTCGAGCTGTGTGCGTCGTACGGTTCCCGCCACGGGGTCGATGACGGCCCGGGTCAGACCGCGGTGCGCGGTGGCGCCCTGCGCGGGGTCCTGGCCGAGGGAGATCGCGGGCCACTGGACGTAGTCGAGGACGATGCCGTCGTCGGTCGGATCCTCGTAGGCGTTCACGGTGTGCCAGACCCAGAACGCCTCGTCGCTCGCCCAGCGCACCGGGCCCCCGTCGCGCGGGACGAGTGCGATGCGGGTGCCCTGTTCGGGACGCCAGGCCAGGAACGAGCCGCCCCGCATGGCGCCCGCGATGTCGAAGAACGCGGGCGCCAGGATGAGGACGAGATGGCGGGAGGTGAGGGCCATGTCGTGGATCATCAGCGGCTCGTCCACCCCGTCGATCGGGGTCGGGCCGCGCCCCACGGTCCCGTCCGGGTTGATGACGGACCAGGTCAGGTAGGGAGGTTCGAGCGCGTAGCAGAAGACGACCATTTCCCCCGTGGCCGGGTCGATCTTGGGGTGGGCGGTGATGCCGGCCGGGAGTCGCCCGTCGAACGTCTCCTTGCCGAGCGTCTGCAGGTCGGGGCCCATGCGGAAGGGGCAGTCGGACTCGGCCAGGGCGAGGAGGCGCCCCGCGTGCCGGACGACATTGATGTCGGGGAGGTTCTTGAAGGTGTGGGCGAGGTCGGGGCCGACGACGTCCGGACCGGGCGTGATCATGGATTCCAGCCCGCCCCACAGGGCGTGGCCCACCTTTTCCTCCGCGAGGATCGCGGGGGTGCGTACGAAGCGGTTGCCGTAGCGGGCGCGACCCCCCGAGAGCCACACGCCGTGCAGCATCCCGTCGCCGTCGATGGGGTACAGGTAGGACCCGATCGGGGTGAAGCGGGGGTTGGGGCCGTTGCGCAGGTAGAGGCCGTCGAGATCCTCGGGCAGCTCCCCGACGACGTCGAGGTCGACGACGTCCACCTCCTCGGTGACGGGGGCGAACCGTCCGTTGAGGTGGGCCGTACGGGTGGGGTCGAAGGCCGTGGCGTGGGTGGTCATGGGGACCTCCAGGGGGCGGAAGGCGTGCGGCTGCCCTCCAAGCCAGTCAACCGCCGCGAGTGGTGCACTGCCACTTCCGGGGGCGGCCGGCCACGGGCCGTGTCGGCGCCGGTGGCGGCACGGGCCGGCGGGCAGGGGTACGTGCCGCGAGGGCCGGGTAGGTCAAGGCTGCGACGCGCGGGGGCCGTCGGGTGGGGCGGGGGGCACGGATGGTGGGGAAAGCGCTGTGGGTGGGCGGTCGGGTCCTTTCGGCGGCGGTCGCGGCCGCGGCGGCCTACGGGTCCGCGTGGGCCGTGTGGGCGGGAAGCGGCGGCTGGTCCGCGGTCCTGATCCTCGCCTGCGCGATGGTCGCCCAGTGGGCGGGTGTGGCCTGGTTGGCCAGGCGCGGCGCCATGATCGCGGTGGCGGCCCTGCTGGTCATGAACGTGGCGTGGCTCGCCCTGACCTGGATCCGGACCGACATGCGCGAGGAACAGACGATGCACGACCGGGGCGTGACCACGCGGGCCGTGGTGACCGGGTGGATCCGTACGTCCGACCCGTTCGGCGGCGTCGACGACGCGGTCACGTCCATCGATGTACGGCTCCCGGACGACGGCGGGGTGCGGCGCCTGCAACTGATGGGGGCCGGGGCGCCGGACGTGGGCGAGTCCGTGGAGGTGACCCGCGATCCGGGCGACCGGGTACCGATCCGCCTCGGCCCGCGCCCGGACGCGCCGGGCGGCGTCCTGGCCACGATCGCGCTGATCGTCTTGATCGGAAGCAGCCTGGTCTGCTCCGTCGCGGCCTTCGCCGCCCTCTCATGAGGCCGCCCCCCTCGTGAGAGGGGGGCACGACGGGGCGGCCACGACCGTCAGGCGTCGAAGCGGTCTCTGGACGCCTCGATGTGACCGAGGTACTGGTGGGTCCAGTCGCACATGCCGTGGACCGTCTGCCGCAGGGCGCGGCCCGGCTCGGTGAGGGTGTACTCGACCCGGGGCGGCACGGTGGGGTGCACGCACCGGTCGACGAGGCCGTAGCGCTCCATCATGCGCAGGTTCTGGGTGAGCATCTTGTGGCTGATTCCCTGGATCTCGCCCCGCAGCTCACTGAAGCGCAGGGTCCGTTCCGCCAACACGTCGATGATCAACAAGGCCCACTTGTTGGCGATGTCCGAGAAGATCTCGCGCGCGAGAGAGTCGGCGCGCGTCAGGTCCGCCTCGTCGGGCGAGCCGCTGAACTGCTGGGTCACCATGAGGTTCCTCAGTCACTGAGAAGTGCGTTCTTCCATGTCAGCGCACACTCTCCTAAGGTTCCCGAGTAACCACAAGAGAGCGCACGTGCGGGGTCCGTGACCCGTGCGACAGAGGAGGCGGGCGACATGGCCATCACCCTGGTGAACCCCGATGGACTTCCGAGGATCGACGCCTACCGGCAGGTCTCGATCGCGACGGGTTCGAGGCTGGTCTTCATCGCCGGGCAGGTCTCCTGGGACGTCGACGGCGTCACGATCGGAGAAGGGGACCTCGCCGCCCAGGTCGAGCAGTGCTACCTCAACGTCGCCATCGCCCTGGCCGAGGTCGGCGGCACCTTCGACGACGTGGCGAAGCTGAACGTCCACGTCGTCGACTGGACGCCCGACAAGATGCCCGCGTTCCTGGAGGGCGTGGCCCGGGCGGCGGCGAAACTGGGCGTCACCCCGGCGGCACCGGGCACGCTCGTGGGGGTCGCGGCGCTGGACGTACCCGACCACCTCGTCGAGGTGGAGGCCATCGCCGTCCTCGACTGAGGTGGCGTCGGCCGAGCGGACGTCGACCGGGCGGGCGACGCGGGCATCCGGGTCGGTCGCGGGGGCGTGGGTGCCCGTCTCGGCGGGCCGGCTAATCTTGCCCACATGACGATGCACCAGAGCGCGGGCGTGAGTGTCGACGCGATGATCGAGGACCTCAGGAAGCTCGTCGAGGTCGAGTCCCCGTCACGCGACGTCGACGCCCTGACGGCATCGGCCCGCGCCGTCGCCGCACTCGTCGAGAGCCGTCTCGGCGGGCGGGCCGTCCTCGTGGAGAGCGAGGCCGGACCGCACGTCCACTGGTCGGGCGGCGGCGAACCCCGCGTGCTGATCCTCGGCCACCACGACACCGTGTTTCCCCTCGGCACGCTCGACCGCCGCCCGTTCACGGTCGAGGACGGGCACGCGACCGGCCCCGGGGTCTTCGACATGCTGGGTGGACTGGTGCAGGCCGTTCACGGCCTCGCGACGCTCGACGACCGGTCGGGCATCGAGATCCTCGTGACCGCCGACGAGGAGGTCGGCTCCGGCTCCTCGCGAACGCTCATCGAGGAACGGGCCCTCGCGTGCGGCGCCGTCCTCGTCTTCGAGGGCGCGGCCGACGGCGGAGGGCTGAAGACCGGCCGCAAGGGCTGCGGAACCTTCCGGGTCTCCATCACGGGCCGGGCCTCCCACGCGGGCCTCGAACCCGCGGCCGGGGTGAACGCCCTCATCGAAGCCTCACACCAGGTGTTGCGCATCGCGGAGTTGGGTCGGCCCGACATCGGAACCACGGTCACCCCGACGGTCGCGGCGGCGGGCACCCTGGACAACGTGGTCCCCGCCGAGGCCACCGTCATCGTCGACGTCCGGGTCGAGTCGACCGCCGAGAAGGAGCGCGTCGAGTCCGCGTTCGCGGCGCTCGCCCCGCACCTGGACGAGGCGGAGATCAGGGTCGAGGGAGCGGTCGGCCGACCCCCGATGCCCGTGTCGGCGTCAGCCGAACTCTTCGCGGTGGCCCAGCGGTTGCTTCCCGGTATCGAAGGCAGGTCGGTCGGCGGAGGAAGCGACGGCAACTTCACCGCCGCGCTGGGGGTGCCCACGCTCGACGGCCTCGGAGCGGTCGGCGGTGGCGCCCACGCGGACCACGAGTACCTGGTGATCGGCGCCATGGCCGAACGCGCGAACCTCGTGGCCGGACTGGTGCACGCGATTCGCGACCCACTGGACAACGGCCGGGATTCGGCAGCCGACGCCACGTGATCCGCGCCGATGGCCGTATCGCGCGGTTGGCCGTTGGCCGTTGGCGGTTGGCGATTGCCGGTTCGCCGTTGGCCGTTGGCCGAAGGTCGTGGTCCGTCGTACGCCTCATCGGCCTCCGGGCGATGAGTGGCGCCCGCCCGTCCGTCGCGTTCCGGGGCGGCCATTAGGGTGAGTTGCCCCCATCCCTGACGAGAAGGCACCCATCTCACAGTGACCGGCACACGCGCCCACACCCTGTTCTCCTTCGGCACGCTGATGGACGAGCGGGTCCAGACCGCTCTCTTCGGCCGAGCCGTGCCCACCGCCCCGGCGTCCCTGGCCGGGCACACGACCCGACCCCTGCCGATCACCGACCAGGCCGTGATCGCCGCGAGCGGCCTGGACGTACACCTCACCCTGGAGCGCAGGTTCGGCGCCTCGGTCGAGGGCGCCGTGCTGCGCCTCACCGATCGGGAACTGGCCGCGGCCGACGCCTACGAGGTCGACGACTACACCCGCCGACGCGTCCGGCTCTCCTCCGGGGAGACCGTCTGGGCCTACCTGGACGCGAAGCCGTTGCGTGCCGCGGCCCGCATCGTGATCGTGGGCGACAGCGTCGCCTACGGTCGTTGTGACCCTCGGGGAGGGTGGGCGGCCCGCCTGGCGGCCACCCACATCGCACGGAACGAGACCGACCACCGGGTCTTCAACCTGGCCGTTCCCGGCAGCACCCTGACCGACGTCGCCGAGCAGACCCCCGGGCTCCTGGACGCACGCCTGCCCGACACCCTCCTCGTCGCCGCCGGGATCAACGACTCGGCCCGGCCGCTCGCCCCCTCACGGACCGGACACGACGCCGCACCACACCTCACGGATGGCCTCGGCGCACTGGCCGCCGCCGCCCTCGATCGCAACGCGCGTCTCGTCGTCGCGGGACCGGCGTGGATCGACGAGGAACGCACCCGCGACCACGAGGGTCTGTGCTTCACCCGAGAACGAGCCCTGGGCCTGCGCGATTCCCTGCGGGCCTGGGCCGAGGACAACCACGTCGACTTCCTCGACATGTGGGAGCCGCTGCGGGACAGCCCCGAACTCCTCGCCGACGGGCTCCACCCCACGCCCGAGGGCCATGCGGCGCTCCACCGTCACCTCGAAGCGCTCGGTCACTGACCCGACACGCGCGGCGAGTTCACCGGAACCCGCCGCGGCGCCGCCGGGTCACGGCGTGCACGGCGTGCACGGTGTGCACGCCGGCCGCTCACTCGTGCGCGGCGGGGCAGCCCGGCGAGCGAAGGCCGATGCGCTCGGCGCGCAACATGAACGCGGCCCCCGCCATGACACAGACGACACCCGCCGCCGTGCAGGCCAGGACGAGGTCCTGTGGGGCGTCGAGGATCCGTGGCACCGCGTTCACGGGCGCCACCGCGTAGAAGCACAGGACACCCCACGCGTACGGCCGCGGGGCCACGGTGCGGCGGCGCAACCACGGCATCCGGCGTCCGCGCAGGACGGCCAGTGCCACCGGCAGGCACACCAGGGTCGCGATGCCGAGAGCGATCACGTGATAGGCGGGATTTCCGTTCATCGGTCCCCTTCCGGAACGGAACTCACGATAGAAGGGGAACCGATGAAGCGTCCATGCCGGAATCCGGCAACATGCGGACCTCGTCGGCGCACGTAGTGGTCGGGCCCGGGTACGTACGGGGCGTGCCCCGGGTCGTACGGGTCGGGCCCCGGTGTCGACGGAAGGGGTCCGAGGGCTCGCTGTCCGCCGGCGAGGGGAGGTCAGCGGCCGGGGGTGACCGTGTCGCCCGTGACGGTGTTGCCGGTGATCGTGCCGTCCGCGCCGGACAGGGTGACGGCGTGCCGGACGCCGTCGGGGCCGACGACGACGGCCAGCCACGCGCTGCCGCCGCCCTGCTGGCCGACGACGCGCAGGCTCTCCACCGAGCCGCCGCTCACCGCGCCGGCCGCCTTCTCGACCGCGTCCTTCGCGGCCAACGAGGGCAGCGGCGCCGGCGCCGCCCTCGGGGCGGTCACCCGCCCGCCGGAGTCCTCGTTCCCGCCGGGCAGGGGCGGGACACCGCGTTCCCTGCCCGTCTGCCGGTCGCCGGCCCGCCGCTCTCCGGGGCCCGCGAAGGCGTGCTCGTCGCCGTCCCCGTCGTGGGCCCACGGCCCGAGGATGCCCACGGGGCGGTGGTCCCGGTGGTGTTCGGACACGGCGACGCCCGTGACGGCCGCCGCGCCGCCGACCAGCACCACGGCCGCGCCGAGCACGGCCCAGCGGGCTCCCCTGCTCCGCGGTACGACCCGGGCGAGCACCTTGCGGTCCCGGGGAGCGGTCTCCGCGGCGTTCCCGGGGATCTGCGACCGGTCGGTCGTAACGGTGGGTGCCGCCTGGGCGGCGGTGTCGGGCCGGACGGTCGGGTCGGGCTGGGGCGAGGGTGGGACGGACTGGGACATGCCTGCGACTCCTCAAGACGAACGGCCACCGCGGCCGGTGCGTCCCGAGCTTGCGCGACCTCACCTGAAGCCCACCTGAAGCCGCCTGAAGACCCCTTCAGCAAGCCGACGGCCGGGCCTGAGACCCTGTTCGGCATGCGTGTACTGGTGGTGGAGGACGAACGACGGCTGGCCGTGGCCCTGCAACGGGGGCTCCAGTCCGAGGGCTTCTCCGTCGACGTGGCCTTCGACGGACCGCAGGGCCTGTGGATGGCCACCGAGCACGACTACGACCTGATCGTGCTCGACATCATGCTGCCCGGCCTGAACGGCTACCGGGTCTGCTCCCGCCTGCGGGCGGCCGGCAGCGAGGCCGGGATCCTGATGCTCACCGCGAAGGACGGCGAGTACGACGAGGCGGAGGCGCTGGACACGGGCGCGGACGACTTCCTCTCCAAGCCGTTCTCCTACCTCGTGCTCGTCGCCCGACTCCGCGCGCTGGGCCGACGTAGCGGCCGACGCACCCCCCAGGCCCTCGAATTCGGCGACCTCCTCGTCGATCCGGCGCGACACGTGTGCTCCCGAGCCGGTACGGAGATCCGGTTGACGGCGCGGGAGTTCGCGGTCCTGGAGTGCCTCGCCCGGCGCCCGGGCGAGGTGGTGCCCAAACGGGAGATCCTGGAACAGGTCTGGGACAGCGCCTTCGAGGGCGACCCCAACGTCGTGGAGGTCCACGTCAGCGCGGTCCGGCGCAAGATCGACGCGCCGTTCGGCCGGGTCGCCCTGGAGACCGTGCGGGGCGCGGGCTACCGCCTGGCGGTGGACGGTGGCTGAACCGGAGCCCGGCCCCGGCGCCCTCCCGAGACCGCGCCGCCTCCCGAGGTCGCCCCGGCCCCCGAGGCCGCGACGGTTCCCGGTGGTGCGCCGCCCCGTGCGGTGGGTGGCGCGGTGGGTCGTGTCGCGGCGCTGGTGGCCGACCACGGTACGGGCCCGGGCCACCGTCGCCGCGAGCCTGGTGGTCGCCGCCGCCCTGACCGCGGCCTCGTTCGCCCTGATCGGCCTGCTGGAGAACAACCTGCTGCGCAACGCGGAGAACGACGCCCGGCAACAGGCCGAGTCGGTGGCCGCACTCGCCGCCACCGGCAACCTGGGACGCGTCCGACCGCTCGCCCCCGGCGTCGAGTTCCTCCAAGTGGTCGCCGCGGACGGCACCGTACTGTTCTCCAGCCCCCGACCACTCGCCGCACCCGGCCCCTTCCGCGCCGGGCCCGTCCCCGTCGCTCCCGGACCCGACCCCGTCACCCCGTCGCCCCAGCGCCCGGGGCTGCGCCTGCACACCTGGAAGGACCGACCGTTCGGCGGTGAACAGCGCGTGCGGGTGGCGCAGGTCGTCGTCGACACCCCCGACGGGATCGTCACCGTCTACGCGGGAGCCTCACTGCGCGCCGCCGACGCCGCCGACGACACCACCACCGCCGCGCTCGCGATCGGCATGCCCCTCCTCCTCGCGACCGTCGCCCTCGTCACCTGGCGCGTCACCGGCCGGGCACTGCGCCCCGTGGAGGAGATCCGCGCCGAGGTCGCGGAGATCTCCGACCGGGACCTGCACCGCCGGGTCCCCGTGCCTCCCACGCGTGACGAGGTCGCCCGCCTGGCGCAGACGATGAACACCACCCTGGACCGGCTGGAGGCGTCCGGGATCCGACAGCGGCGGTTCATCGCCGACGCGTCGCACGAGCTGCGCAGCCCCATCACCGTGCTGCGGACCCAGTTGGAGGTGGCCATGGCGATCCGTGACCCGGACCTGTGGCCCGAACTGATCGGAGGCGCGCTGGAGGACGTCGAGCGACTCCAGCAACTCGCGGCCGATCTGCTGCTCCTCGCCCGGATCGACGCCGCGCAGCCCGTGCCGACCGTGCCCCTGGATCTCACCGAGCTCGTCCGGGACGTGGTCGAGGCCCGCGCCGGCGACCGGGTCCCGGTCGGCACGGCCCTCACCGCCGGGATCCGGGTCACCGGCAACGAGCTGTGGCTGATCCGGATCGTCACCAACCTGCTCGACAACGCCCAGCGCTTCGCGGAGGAGCGGGTGGACGTGGTGCTCCGCACCGCGCCGGGCGTGGATGGCGCACCGGTCGCCGTGCTGGAGATCGTGGACGACGGGCCGGGCATTCCGCCCGCGGAACGGGAGCGGGTCTTCGAACGGTTCACCCGCCTCGACGACGCCCGCAGCCGCGACCAGGGCGGGGCCGGGTTGGGGCTGGCCATCGCCCGGGACCTGGCGGCCCATCACGGCGGTTCCGTGGACGCGGAGCCGAGTCCTGGCGGCGCCCGCCTCGTCGTCCGCCTGCCGTCACCACCGTCAGTGGCGCCGGCGCCGGCGACCGGGCGCCGGGGAGGCCTGGCCGGCGGGTCGGGTACGGACACCCCGCCCCGGTAGGGCGGTGCCGCGTCGGTCCGCCGTCAACGCCCGACCGGGGCGGCCGCCGACGCGACGACACCCCGCCAGGTTCTGCGGTAGCCCTCGCGAAGCGGCCCGCCGACGAGGTCGAGGATCCGAGAGGCGGCATCGACGAGCGGCGTCGGATCCTCCGATCGACACAGCCGCAGGTGTCCTTCGAGCAGGGCGGATCCGCGTTCCGCGTCCGCGGCCAAGAGGCGTCGCGGCAGCCACTTCCCGCCGCCCGCCCACGCGCGGAGGGTCTCGCCGCCGTCCCCGACGAGCACCGCGACGTCGAGGTCGCTGCTCGGCGTCGCCCGCCCCGAGGCCGTGGATCCGGCCAGAACCACGGCGAGCGCTTCGGGGAACAGGTCGCGCGCGAGACGTCGCGCGAGGTCGATGGGGTCGGCGTCCATGCGGGACAGGCTCTCATCGACCTTTGACCATCGTCGACCGGTTTCCGGCCCGTCAGCGGTCGGGTTGGTCGGGACGGAGCGCGGGGTCGGTCGTGGGCCGCGCGGTCCGCGCCCAGAGGTTGGCCAGGTGGGCGTGCAGGACGTCCCGCGCCGCTTGTGGGGTGAGGTGGCCGATGAGCACGTGCGTGGTGAGACCGTCCGTGAGGGCGAGGAGGGTGCGAGCCTCGTGTGACGCGTCGAGGAGTGCGTCGAAGGGTGTCACAGGGGGCGCTTCGGGGCGCGCGAGGCCGTCGACGCTTTCGGCGGCTTCCGCGATGAGGTGCGTGAACGCCTCTTGCAGGGCCGCGTAGTTGGCCTTCAGGGTGGCCGCGAGGGTCTCGTTGACGGCCGCCTGGGCGACGAACGCGAGCCATACCCGGGCCTCGGCCCGGTGTTCCTCCCGGAGCAGCGCGACCTCGGTGGCCGCGTGGCCCAGGGCGGTGCTTGCCGACTGTGCGGGGCTCGCCACCAGCCGGGCCCGGATGCGCTCGCCGATCCGGTCGCCCACCCGCCCGAGAGTGAACGAGAGCATCTCCTCCTTGGTGCGGAAACAGCGCTGGACGGCGCCCATCGACACCTGCGCGCGGGCGGCGACGTCGCGCAGGGTGACGCCTTCCAGCCCGTGTTCGTCGGCGAGTCGACAGACGGCCTCGGCGATGAGGTGGCGGCGGTCCGCGTAGTTCACCTGCTTGGGCATTCCCGTCTCCTCCCTGACTCCCGGTGTCTCCGGTGCTCCGGGTCCCCGCACACTTTATGCGATGCGCTCGTATCGATTCCCGGGGTACTGTTTCGATGCACTTGCATCGGAACGTGTTTCGGGAAGAGGTACCAGACGTGAGGGACGCCCTGTGGAGGATGACGGCCGCCGAGCAGGCGGCCGCGGTACGCGGTGGGGACGTCTCCGCCCTCGAACTGGTCGACAGCCATCTGGAGCGGATCGCCGAGGTCAACCCCCGGGTCAACGCCGTGACGCTGATCCTGGCCGAGCGAGCCCGCGCCGCAGCCGCCCGAACGGACCGCGGGCGGGCCGCGGGTGAGGTGCCGGGCCCGCTCGCGGGCGTGCCGTTCACCGTCAAGGAGAGCACCGCCGTGGAAGGGGTGCCGACCACGTTCGGTGTGAAACGCTTCCGCGACCTGGTGGCGCCCGCGGACGCGCCACCGGTGGCACGACTGCGCGCGGCGGGCGCCATCCCCGTCGGGCACGCCAACATCCCGACGCTGATCCTCGCCGGAATGCACACGCGGAGCGAACTGTTCGGGGACACCGTCAACCCCTGGGACCCCGACCGGACCCCGGGCGGCTCCAGCGGTGGTGACGGGGTGGCGGTCGCCACCGGCATGGCCGCCCTCGGCCTCGGCAACGACTCGGGCGGATCGATCCGGATCCCCGCCCAGTTCAACGGTGTGGCCGGGTTGAAGCCGACCAGCGGGCGCTTCCCCGCGGACCACCGGGTGCTGGGCCCCGACGACCCGGGCCCGGCCTCACAGTTCCTGGTCACCGACGGCCCGCTGGCGCGCTCCGTGGGTGACCTGAGACTCGCCTACGAGGTACTCGCCGGAACCGATCCGCGAGACCCGCGAGCCGTCCCGGTGCCCGCCTACGGCGCACCGATCCCGGGCCCACTGAAGGTCGCGGTCGTGACGGACCCCGGAGGCCACGGGGTCCACCCCACGGTGCGCCGAGCCGTCGAGCACGCGGCCGAGGCGCTGCGGGACGCCGGGTACGACGTCCGGGAGGTGCCTGACGTACCGAGACTCGACGAGGCGCTCGACGCGTACGGCCGGATCGTCGTGACCGAGTTCGCCCCCACCTGGCCCGCGGTGCGCGGGCTGCTCGGGGAGGGCGGGGACCGCTACATCGGCATGACCATGGAACGGACCCCGCCGGCGAGCGCCGACGCGTTCATGAAGCTGATGGGAACCTGGCTGAACATCCGCCGCTCCTGGGCCGAATTCCTCGACGCGTACCCGCTGTTGCTCGGGCCGGTGTTCACCGAACCGCCCGTCGAGCCGGGTCTGGAGTCGCGCGACATGGCGGGACGGGACCGGGTCGCCTCGGCCATGCGGCTGTGTACCGTGACCAGCTTCGCCGGCGTCCCCGCCGTGGCCGTGCCGACCGGGGTGGCCGATGGCCTGCCGACCGGCGTGCAGGTCGTCGGACGGGCGTTCCGGGAAGACCTGTGCCTGGCGGCGGCCCAGGCGATCGAGGACCGGCTGGGGATCCTCACCCCGATCGACCCGCGCGGGAGCGGACGGGGCTGAATCATCGGCAACGAGGGCCGGGGCGTGTGCGCCGTGGCGCTTGAGGCGCGGTGCGGCTCAAGCGCCCGCGCCAGGAGGGGCAGGAGTGCCGGGCGAGGCAGGTGTGGCGGTCGTACCGGGTGCGACGGGAGTGTTCGTCGCGGCGCGTGCGTAGCGGTGCGCCAGGTGCGCGAAGGCCTCCCTCAACTCGGTCGGCCCCACCACCTCGATGTCCGCGTCGAACCTGCCGAGGGTGGCGGCCAGTCCGGGCCAGGACCACGAGCCCAGCACGAGCCGGCAGCGCCGCGCGTCGAGTTCCTCGACGAAGCCGTCACGGGCGTACCGGGAGACGTCGGCGGCCGGCAGGTCGATGATCACCTCGCCGCGGCAGGGCCAGTCCCCGGCGGCGTCGGAGCCGTGGAACCTGCCGGCCACGTAGGCGGCCACATCACCCCCGGGCACCTCGCGCGGAACGAAGCGGGGCCCCGTGGGGACGCGCGGGCCGATCCGGTCCGCGCGGAAGGTGCGCCAGTCCTCGCGGTCGAGGTCCCAGGCGACGAGGTACCAGCGGCCGCCCCAGGTGACGAGGTGATGGGGCTGCGCCCGCCGGGGAGGGGGCGCCGTGCGGTCGGCGTCCCCCCGGCCCCCGTCGGCTCCCGGCGCGGTCGCGGCCGGGTAGTCGAAGCGGAGTACCTCGCGGGCGTGGACGGCGGCGCCGAGAGCCATGAGCACGTCACTGTCGACCCGTGTCGCGCCCTGGGCCGTGCCACACTCGCCCGTCAGTTCCTGCTCGACCGGGCCCGGGTGCCGGCCCTCGACGCCGTCGCGCACCTCTGCGGGCTCCAGGCCCAGGAACCGCAGGAACCCTTCGTCGGGCTCTGGTCGCGGCTGCACGCGTTCGCCCCCGCGGAGCTCTCCGACCTGCTGACCGGACGGGCCGTGGTGCGTACCCACCTCATGCGCCGCACCGTTCACCTCGTCACGGCCGACGACGCCCTCGCCTGGCGCGCCCGCCACGACGCCATGCCGCGCCAGAGGGTGCTGGGTACCTACCGCGGCGACTTCGCCGGGACGGACCTCGACGAACTCGCCGCGGCGGGCCGCGCGGTGATGGCTGACGGCGAACCCCGCTCGATGACCGAACTCGCCCGGGCCCTCGGCCGGCCGACGCCGGGGCCGCGGCCCCTGGGGGAGATGCTCGTCGCCGCCCTGCTTCCCATGGCGCAGATGCCGCCGCGCGGACTCTGGCGGACGAAGGCGGGCGTACGCGACGTCCTGCTCTCCTCATGGCTGGGGCGCGAGGTCGACCCTCCGTCCCGGGACGCCTCCGATCCGGCGGGGCAGGCGCTCGTACGGCGCTACCTCGCCGCGTACGGTCCCGCGGCCTCGGCCGACGTGCGCGCCTGGTGCGGTCTCGCCGGCCTGCCGGCGGCGATCTCCGCGATGCGCGAGGAACTGGTCACCTTCAGGGACGAGCGGGGGCGGGAACTCCTGGACCTCCCCGACGCGCCCCGGCCCCATCCCGACACGCCCGCTCCGGTGCGGTTCCTGCCGGCGTTCGACAACGCGATCCTCGGCCATCACGACCGCGGCCGGATCATCGACGACGCCCACCGGGGCCTGTCGGTCGCCGGAGAACGCGTCGTACTGCTGGACGGCCGGGTCTCCGCCACGTGGACCGTCCGGGACGGCGCCGTGACGGTCACCCCGCTGCGCCGTTTCTCCCGCGCGGACCACATCGAAGTGGCCGAGCAGGGAGAGGCGTTGGCGGCGTTCCTCTCCGACGCTGAACACCACCGCGCCCGGATCGCCGCGTCCCCGCACTGAACGACTCCACCAGGACCAAGGGAGATCCGGGAGACGACCTCGCACTCCGGCTGTGGTGCGTGATGATCCGTGAGGCAGAGTGGGGGCATGCCACCATACGAGACGATGCCCTTCCACCTTGAGACCGAGCGGCTGATCCTGCGGCCGTGGGCCGAGTCCGACGCCGCCGAGTTCACCGCCCTTCTCGCCGAACGCGGCAAGGGGACGCCCGCGGTGGAGGACATACGGACCTCCATCGCGAACCTGCTCGCCGCGACGGCGAGCACGGGGATCGCCCTGCTGCCCGTCCAACGTCGCGACGAGGGCGACTTCATCGGCTACTGCGGGTTGATCATCGGCCGCTCCACCATCGAGGAGCCCGAGATCGCCTACGAGTTGTGCCGGCGCGTACACGGGCGGGGCTACGCCACCGAGGCGGCCGCCGCGGTCCTCGACGCCGCCATCGCGACGGGGCGGAGGCGGCTCTGGTCGACGGTCGGCACATGGAACGCACCGTCGCTCCGTGTCCTGGAGAAGCTCGGGTTCGAGCGGGATCGCGTCACCACCGAGGACGCCGGTGAAGTGGCTTGGCTCACCCGCTCGTTGCCCTAGTCGGAACGGACGAGTCGCGCGTACGCCGCGGCCAGTTCCGCGGTCATCTTGCCCACCCGGTACGTCCGCTCGTCGACGCCGCTGACCGGCTGGACCTCGTACGCCGTGCCGGTGAGGAAGACCTCCTCGGCGTGGTCGAGTTCACCGGGCTCGACGCGGCGCTCGACCACCTCGATGCCCAGGTCGGCGGCGAGGGCGATGACCGTCTGCCGGGTGATGCCGTCGAGGAAGGAGTCCGGAGTCGGCGTGTGCAGGGCGCCGTCGATCACCAGGAAGAGGTTGGCCCCGGTGGCCTCCGCGAGGGCGCCGCGCAGGTCGAGGAGCAGGGCGTCGTCGTAGCCCGCCGCCTCGGCCTCGTCGCGGGCCAGCGTGCAGATGTTGTACAGGGAGGCTGCCTTGGCCCGGACCGGAGCGGTCGCGGGGTCGGGCCGGCGCCACTTCGAGGTGCGCAGCCGGATGCCGGCACGCGCCGCGTCGGCGGAGAAGACGTGCGGCCAGTCCCAGGCGGCGATGGCCACGTGCGGGGTGCTGCCGGACCCGGAGACGCTGATCTGCTCGCTGCCCCGCCAGGCCACGGGCCGGACGTACCCGTCGACGATGCCCTCGCGGCGGACGACCTCCCTTGCCGCGGCGTCGAGTTCGTCCGCCGAGTAGGGAAGCGAGTAGTTCAACTCCCGGGCGGAGGAACGCAGCCGCTCGGCGTGCTCTAGTGACTTGAACATTCGGCCGCCGTAGACGCGCACGCCCTCGAAGACGGCTCCGCCGTAGTGCAGGCCGTGGCTGAGGACGTGCAGCCGGGCCTCGCGCCAGGGCACGAACCGGCCGTCCAGCCAGATGGTGCCGTCGCGGTCGTCGAAGGGGAGGGCGGTCACGAAGGGTTCTCCTCGCGGGTCGCGGGGGCGTAGTCGATGCGGATGGCCTGCTCCAGGTGGCCGTGGAACTCCTCCGCCCCCGTGAGGTCGGCGTGCCGGGACAGGATGAACGCCGGGTAGCCGGTGAAGTCCGGGTAAGGACGGACGACGTCGCCCGGAGCGAGCATCCGCACGACGTGGTCGACCCTGGGATCCGCTTCGGTTTCGTCGAGGCCGTGGACGGCGGTGATCGTGCCGTGTCCGCCGCACGGCACGATGTAGTTCGCGGACGCGGCGACGGGCTCGGTGAAGCCCTGTTCGACGGTGCGCAGCGGCGGCAGGCCGGCCGCGATGCGCAACGTCTCGGCGGCGAGGTCGACGCCGGTGACGTTCTCCGCGATGTAGTGGGACACCCCGGAACCACCGATCCGTGCCCCCATCTCCAGGAGGTACGGGGCGGAGCCGCCGCGCAGGCGCAGTTCGGTGTGGGTGGGGCCGAGGGTGATGCCGAGGGCCGTGTGGGCGGCGATCACCTCGCGCACGACATCGGCCCGGACGGCCTCGGGCAGCGCGGCGGGCGCCCGGTAGACGCTCTCCTCGAAGTACGGGCCCCGGGGGTCGCCCTTGTAGCCGATGGACAGGACCTGCACCCGGCCCTCGTGGACCAGCGACTCGACGGCGAACTCGGGTCCGTCGAGGTACTCCTCGACGATCAGCCCGGCGCCTCCGTCGGCGGTGCCCGCGGACACCCGGCGTACGTCCGTCACGACCTCGCCGAGCGCGTCGACGGAGTCGACCCGGGTCACGCCGAGACTGGACATGCCGAGGGCGGGCTTGACCACGACGGGGAACGTCAGGCCCGCCTCCGAGACGGTCGCGGCGGGATCGTCGGCGGGGTCGAGCCGCACGAAGCGCGGCACGTTCAGACCGGCCGCCGCGAGCCGCTCGCGCATGATCCGCTTGTCCTGGGCGTTGCGCGCGACGGTCGGGCCGATGCCGGGCAGACCGAGGAGTTCGGCGGCGTCCGCGACGAACGGCACGAACGGGTCGTAGAGGGTGACGATGCCGTCGAAGGGCGTGGCCCGGTGCCGTTCGCGCAGGGTCTTCAGTGCGCCTGCCGGATCGCCGGCCACGTCGAGCGGCAGCAACTCCACGACCGCCGGGGGCAGTCGGTCCGGGTCCACCCGCTCGTCGGATCGCGGGACGAGGATCAGGTCGATGCCGGCGCGCACCGCGGCGTCGAAGAGCCAGGGCAGGCCGACGCGTTGGTGGAGCAGGACGAGGGTCGGGCGGGAGGCGGTCACGATGGGCTCCTTGGCGGGAGGGCCTCGGCCGTGGCGGAGGCACGGTGATCGGGTCTGTCGTTCTCGGACTCGGTCTGCGACGCGGTGTCGGTCCCGGAGTCGCCCTCGGCGCGGGGGCGGGCGGGTACGGCGGCCCCCGCGCGCCGGCGACCGCCGACGGTGAGCCACACACCGGCCGCGGACGCGACGATGAGCAGGACGGGGAGCGCGCCCGGCGCGGCGGCCGTGCCCAGGCCCCATTCGCCGAGCCGCACCAGGAAGGGAACGACCA
Source organism: Streptomyces sp. NBC_00513 (assembly GCF_041431415.1). Taxonomy (GTDB): domain Bacteria; phylum Actinomycetota; class Actinomycetes; order Streptomycetales; family Streptomycetaceae; genus Streptomyces. Next base: position 734,002 of record NZ_CP107845.1, on the reverse strand, counting down.
GCCCCAGTGCGGAGGTGAACAACGGCCCCTTGCGCAGGATCAGTTCGTGCGAGATGAGGAAGACGGGGGCGGTGAGGACCGCGCCGAGCACGGCGACGCCGCCCCAGTCGGCGGCGGAGACCCCGCCGAGCGGTACGAACAGCAGCGCGGTGAGGCCGAGCATGAGCGTGCCGGCCCCGGTGACGGCGGGGAGGGCCGCGAGGGCCGGTACGTCGGACATGTGCTGCCGGTAGACGTATCCGTACAGGGCGTAGGTGAGGGTGCCGCCGAAGGCGAGCGCGCCCCCCGCGAGGAGGGTGGCGGCGCCGCCGTCCGAGCCGGGCCCGGCGCTCGCCGCGCCGTCGGCCAGCAGGAAGCCGATCGCGCCCGCGCCGGCGAGGACCGTCCCGAGGACCTTGCGGCGCGAGGACGGCTCGCGGAACGCGAGGATGCCGATGACGAAGGTGACGCAGGGCAGGAGCGAGACGATCAGTCCCACGCGGGAGGCTCCCACGTACCGGGTGCCGAGCAGGGTTCCCGAGTAGTAGGCGAAGAAGCCGAGGAACGCGAGGACCGCCACGGCGCGGGGCCGGCCGGCGGCCGTCCGGGCCCCGCCGCGACCGCGCGGGGTCAGCGAGGCGATCACCATGATCACGACGAAGGCCGTGGCGGTCCGCCCCGCGGCCACCGCGAGCGGGGGCACGCCGGCCACCAGGTGGCCGGAGAGCAGCCAGCCCGCGGCGAGCAGGAGGACCATGCACGCCGCGAGGGCGGGCACGACCAGCCGTCCGTCCCCGCCCCCGGGAGCGGGCCGGGCGGAAGTCACCACCCCGCCCGCGCGAATTCGAGCGGTGGCAGGCGGTCCAGGTCGCTCTTGGCCCGGCGCAGTACGAGCTGGTCCGCGGTGAAGGAGAACCGCTGCCGGGGCTCGCCCTCGGGAAGGTACCGGCGCACGAACTCCTTGGCGGCGGCGCGGTACTCGTCGTCATCGGTCACTTCTGCCTCCAGCTTCTCCACACGCGTCACGAACGCGCGCAGAGCCTCCAGGGCCCTGGCGCGGTCGAACCGCAGCAGCCCGCCGTCGGCGGGCGATCCGACGAGCGCCTCGTGCTCGCGGAACCAGGAGTAGAGGAACACACCCGTGCCGGAATCGAAATTGCGGGTGGCGTCGTCCGCCTGCGGGTAACGGAACACCCGTTCCAGCAGGATCATGTCGATCTGCTGCTCGGCGAAGGGGACGAGGCCGCTGTCGGCGCAGGCGAGCACGGTCTTCGCGTCGACCTTGATCTCCTCCAGGAGGCCGACGAACCAGTTCATCTTCAGGGAGATGTTCTCGTCGAAGGGCCACAGGCCCTGGTAGTGCATCGAGTCGTGGAGGTAGCCCCAGATGGCGCGGGCCTCGAAGCACACGTCGGCGGCGAGGCCGCCGGAGGCGCCCGGCAGCGAGTCCGGCGTGAGCACGGCCGCGGCGGCGGGCAGCGCGTACGTCTCGTGGATCTTCCGCATCTTGTTGTAGAAGAACATGGCGTACGGCTGGTCGGTCACCTTGTCGTGCGCCGCGACGTTCTCCGGGAAGAAGACGAGGCAGGAACCCCGGGCGAAGCCGGCGCTTCCGGTGACGAGCACGAGGGACTGGCAGTTGTTCTTCGGGTGCGGGAAGTCCGCCGCCATGCCCGCCAGGGCGTCGGGCTCCTTGCGCAGGGCGAGGAAGCAGTCGAGGCGCTTGCCGACGGGAGGGGCGCTGTTGGTGCTCTGCAAGGGGGCGAGGAAGAAGACCGGCTCGCCGTCGGCGGGGACTCGCAGGGCGTCCCGGGAACGGGCGAAGTGGGGGCGGGAGTCGAGACCGGCCGCCAGCCAGCCGTCGACGTCCGCCACCAGTGCGTCGGCCTGTCCGTCGAGTCCGTGACGGTGGTACCAGGATGTCGCCTCGTCGCGTATCCGGCCCAGCAGTTCGGCGTCGTCGGGGGTGGGATCGGCGACGGTGCCGTCGTCCCGCTGACGGTCGCGGAAACGATTCACCATCGGGATGAGCACATCCGTCAACAGGTCGGCCTCGGCCAGGAGGTCCGCCGGTACGGGTGCGGTCGCGGAGGTGAAGTCTCCGGTGCTCATCGGGCGGCCCCCACGGCGAGCGGCCGCTCGCCCTCGGCGCGGACGGTCAGTACCTGGTGGACGGTGAAGACCATCGGCACCGGGCCGAAGTCCCGCAGCACCCGCAGCCCGTGCCGCTCGGCGGCCACGATGGTGGTGATGCAGCCGTCGACGAGCCCCTCGGCGCAGTCGATGGCCGCCTGCGAGTTGCTCAGCACCTCGCGGATCCGGGCGGGTTCGGGGACGAGTCCCTTGGGTGCGGGGTGGGAGGCGACGGTCGCCGGGTCCCGGGTGCCGCTGCTGGCGAGCACCATGTTGTGAGTCGGCATCACGAAGCTGTCGATCATGTGGAGTCGGTGCAGGTTGGAGAAGACCAGGGTGTGCAGCGCCGGATAGACGGCGCAGGCGGTCAACGCGTGCCGTCCGTCGTCGGGCACGGCCTCCAACGCGGACTCGATCGAGGCGTGGAGTTCGACCGTTCCCTCGACACCTCGTCTGCGGAACCATTCGTGGGAGGCGGCTTCCAGATTGGTGCCGTGGGGACCGAGCGTGTGCAGGTGACGGACCTCGTCGGGGCGCGCATACATCGTCTGCCCTGGACCTTCCTGTGGTGGTGCGGAATTACTGCTTCCGGACAGCGCTGGATGAGGACGGCGTTCTCGGAAGCGAGAGCCAAGATCCTTTTCTATCACCGCATCACGGATGCCGTGATATCCGGGAGGTGGGGGGCGGGTGATCGCGCGGCATGCCTCGGCGGCGGCGATGAGTTCGACCCGATGGGAATCAGCCGGCGTTGCCTGAATTCGCCCTTGATTCGGAATGCGACCCTCCGAATCCGTGTACGCGTGGCCGCCGCCGATCGAGACCGGCCCGACGCCGTGCGCCGAGGGTCAAGGAGGCGTGCACGCGGTGGAAACGCGGAAGGCGGGGGAACTCGTACGTTCTTCGTTCCCGGGGCGATCGTCACTCACGTGCTCGGGAAACCGTCATCCATCCTCGATCCCGCATTTCCGTGCCGGGAGAGAAGGGAAACATGCTCAAGAGATTGTGCTCCGCGTTCCTGTCGCTTGCCATGGCCATGGGGCTGGTCACCGCACTGAGCGGTACGGCATCCGCGACGAACTATTCGGTCATCGACTGGAATGTCTCCAGGATCACCGATGGCGGAGCGGAACACGCCACCCGCTATTACCGATTGATGGACGAGATCCATCGGCGTTCCTACGGTGAACCCACGGAGGAGGAGAACGTCACGCAGACGACCACCGAGGCCGGCCGTCTCATCCAGGTCAGGGTGCTCGACACGAACAACGAGCACGTCGCCTCGGTCTACATCTGGGCCGACAACCTCTACGTCGCCGGCTTCTACTCGCCCCGGAGTAACACGCACTGGGCCTTCCACGACCGCGAGCAGCAGTTCCAGCAGGCCCTGGGGGTGTCGGCCCGGTTCATGCCGAACACCGGCAACTACAACAGCCTCCCCGGCGGCAACGACAGGCAGAACCTCGTGTTCACCCCCAACAGCATGTACAACGCCATGCGGCAGCTGAACAACGTCACCTCGTACAACGACAACGTCGGCCGCGCCCTGCTCGTCGCCACCCAGATCTTCTCGGAGTCCGCGCGCTTCGCGCCGATCCTCAACCGCGTCTACGGCAACATCATCAGCCACCAGGCGAGCGCGCTGGGCGACGGCTACGCGGGGCTGGAGAACCAGTGGGGGGCCATCTCCCAGTTCGCCTACAACCTGCGGCACGGCCGCCCGGCTTCGATCAACATCCTCGGCCGGGTCATCACGAGCTTCGCCGCACTGAGGCAGTTGTTGGGCTTCGTGGAACTCAACGGCTCACAGGCCCGCCTCTGACGCCCCGTCCGTGAACCGCCGTCTGCCGCGACCGGGATCCGAGGCCCGAGGGCGGCAGCGGCGGCGCCCTCGCACCCTGCCGCCGGACCCTCTCCCGTAGGGTCGGCGCATGCTCGTGTGGATCAACGGCCCCTTCGGCGGCGGCAAGACACAGAGTGCGTACGAGATCCGGCGGCGTCTGCCGGGCAGCGTCGTCTGCGACCCGGAACACGTGGGGTTCGGCCTGCACCGAATGCTGCCCCCGGCGCTGCGCGCGGACTTCCAGGACCTTCCCGCCTGGCGGCGGAGCGTCCACGAGCTGCTGGACCTCGCCCTGACCGAGTACGAGGGCACGGTGATCGTGCCGATGACCGTGGTCGAGCCCGTCTACTTCCGGGAGATCGTCGGTCGGCTGCGTGAACGCGGCCACGACGTCCGGCACTTCGCGCTGCTGTCCGACCGCGAGACCGTGTTGCGACGCCTGCGGGAGCGGGGCTTCGGGCACGCCACCAGGCTCTTCGCCGGGAAGGACGCCCCTTTGCGACGCGAGAGCTTCGCGGTGTCGAAACTCGACCACTGCCTGGAACGCCTGCGCGGGGAGGAGTTCGCGGAGCAGGTGTGGACCGACCGACTCACCGTCCCCCAGGTCGCCGAACACATCGCCGCCTCGGCCGGCCTGACCCTCACCCCCGACACCGACAACGCGCTGCGGGGGAGGGTGCGCCGGGCTTTGATCGGGGTCAGGCACATCCGGTTCGACTGACGCCGACGGGTGGGCGCCGCGCCGGGACGGCGGCTGGTCAGCGCAGGTCGAGACGCATCAGGATCCGCGGGTGGCCGGCCAACACGGAAGTGGTGTCGGCGGCGTGGGTGAATCCGGCGCGCTCGAAGTTCTCGCGGATCCCGGCGTACGCCATGGTCAGATCCACCTTGGTGGCGCCGTTGTCGAGGGGGTAGGCCTCGATCGCCGGCGCGCCCCGGGCGCGGGCGAACCCGACCGCGCCGGTGATCAGCGTGTGCGAGAGCCCCTTGCCGCGATGGCCGGGTCGTACGCGGATGCACCACAGGGACCAGACCGGCAGGTCGTCGACGTAGGGGATCGTGCGGCTGCGTGCGAACGAGGTCTCCGAGCGCGGCGCCACTGCGGCCCAGCCGACGGGCTCGCCGTCGTCGTAGGCGAGCACCCCCGGCGGCGGATCGGCGCGGCACGACTCGGCGACGTAATCACCGCGGGCGGGTCCGCGCAGCTCGTTGTTGAGCTTGGACGGGATCCGGTGACTCAGGCACCAGCAGACATTGGCCCCGGGTGACTTGGGTCCGAGCAGGGCGCGGACGTCCTCGAAGACCGAGGCCGGGCGAACGTCGATGGGCATGGCGCAACGATGTCACGAAACGCCCGGCGTCGCCGTTCGATCCGCGGCCTGCGCCGCCGGGACCCCGAGGTCCGGGCCGTCGGAGGCGAGGGCCGCGCCGACGGCGAAGAGGCGGGCGCAGCGCCGGGCCATGGCATCGGGCGACTGGTCGGGGTGCTTGATCCACCAGCGGACGAGGGTCGCGACCAGGCCCTGCCAGACGTGGTTGAGGGCGTCGGCGTCGAGCGGGTCGGTGGATCCGGCGGCGCGCAACAGGTCGGCGGTGCCGCCCGCGGCGAGCCGGTCGACCGAGGCACGGTACGCCGCGGCCCGCCGGGCACTCTCGCCGTCCGGGGGGAGCGAGGTGTCGTAGAGGACGAACCAGGACTCGCGCCGCCCTTCGAGGGCGTTGAAGATCGAGCGCAGCACCCTCAGCGGCGTTCCCGGGGCGGTGGCCCCGTCCTCGGCGACGGCCTCGCGCATGGCGGCGACGAGCCGGTCGCCGACGGGGTCCAGGCAGGCGAGGTGGAGGTCCTGCTTGGTGCCGAAGTACTGGTGCAACAACGTCTTCGTCACGCCGACGCGCGCGGCGACGGCGGCCAGGGAAGCGCCGGCGTAGCCGTGGGCGCCGAACTCCTCGGTGGCCGCCGCGAGGATCTGCTCCTCCCGGAGCGCTCGCGGGACGCCCTTGGTGCCCGCTTTCGAACGTGGGGTTGCCATGAGCCGATATTATCAGTAGGTAATTTACCTCAAGGTAAGTTCCCTCGATCCTTTGGAGCCCCCATGGCCGGCGCCACCCGGACGACGACGCACCACACCGCCCGCACCCGATCCTGGTGGGGCTGGGGGTGGGCGGACGCCCACCCCGACGACGCCGAGTGCACCGCCATGGGCGCCCTGTTGCCCGGCACCCTCGCCCGACCGCTCCCCGTGCCCCGGATATCCGACCTGCGCATCGACCGCCCCGCCGTGGAGGCCCCCCGGAGCCTGTCGGGCGCGGTCACCGCCGACCCCGCGGCGCGGGCCGCGCACGCGATGGGGAAGGCCTACCGCGACGTGGTCCGCGCCCTGCACGGCCGCCCCGGCCGCATCCCCGACCTCGTCGCCCACCCCGAGAGCGACCGTGAGGTGGCCGACCTGCTGGAGTGGGCCGGCGAACACGGCGTCGCGGTCATCCCGTTCGGCGGCGGCTCTTCCGTGTCGGGCGGTGTGGAGTACCGGGGCGACAGGCACCGGGCCGTGTTGTCCATGGACCTGACCGCCATGAACCGGGTCCTGGAGGTCGACGTGGCCGGGCGGGCCGCCCGGATCCAGGCCGGGGTCCTCGGGCCGTCCCTGGAGGACCAACTGCGCCCGCACGGACTGACGTTGCGACACTTCCCGCAGAGCTTCGAGTTCTCCACGCTGGGCGGCTGGCTGGCGACCAGGGCCGGCGGTCACTACGCCACGGTCCACACCCACATCGACGACTTCACCCAGTCCCTGCGGGTGGTCACCCCGGCCGGCGCCGGCACCTCCTGGCGGCTGCCCGCCTCCGGCGCCGGACCCTCCCCCGACCGGCTCTTCCTCGGTTCCGAGGGGGCTCTCGGCGTCATCACCGAGGCCTGGATGCGCCTGCGGGAACGGCCCGTCCACAAGGCGTCCGCCGCACTCGCCTTCGAGTCCTTCGCCGCCGCGCTGGAGGCGGTGCGCGCCATCGCGGGGTCCGACCTCGCCCCCGCGAACTGCCGCCTCCTGGACTCCGGGGAGGCCGCGCTCTCAGGCGCCTCCCAGGACGGTTCGTCGGTCCTGGTCCTCGGGTTCGAGTCGGCCGACTTCCCCGTGGACACCCGCCTGGAACAGGCCGTCGGTCTCGCCCGCGCCCACGGCGGCCGGATCGGCGAGTCCCGCGACGGCGGCCGGGACGCGGTCGGCGCCTGGCGTTCGGCGTTCCTGCGCATGCCGTACCTGCGCGACGGCCTGGCCAGGATGGGCGCCATCGCGGAAACCTTCGAGACGGCGGCCACCTGGGACCGTGTCCCGGGCCTGATCGACGCCGTACGCACCGAGGTCGGCGCGGCCGCCCTCAAGGCCACGGGCCATCCCGCCCTCGTCAACTGCCGTCTCACACACGTCTACCCGGACGGCGCGGCCCCGTACTTCACCGTCCTCGCGGCGGGTCGCCCGGACGATCAGGTCGCGGTGTGGGACCACCTGAAGGAGGTCGCGGGAGAGGTGCTGCACCGCCACCGCGCGACCATCACCCACCACCACGCCGTCGGCCGTGACCACCGCCCCGGCTACGACCTCCAGCGCCCCGAACCCTTCGCCCTCGCCCTGCGCGCGGCCAAGGGCGCCCTGGACCCCCACGGCATCCTCAATCCGGGCGTCCTCGTGGACCTCGTGGACCTCGTGGACTGATCCGACGGGACATCCACGGGCGGGGCCCGGCGGGGTCCGGGGCCCCGCCGTGGGTGTCCGCATGCGTGCCCGCGTCGACGGTCGGCGCGCTCCGAACCGGCGCGCCCGAGCCGGGATGCGCCGTGAACTACCCGGACGTGAGGCGTCGGTTGACCTCCTCGGTCACACGGCGGTGGAGCTCCGCCAACTGCTGCGGGGTGAGTTTCGAAAGGTCCTCGCCGGCGGGTGGGGACGAGGTCTCGCGTTTGCGCTTCTCCTCCTCCCGCTGTTTGAGTTCCTTCTCCTCCGGCGAGCCGGGCGCCGCGTACGCGCAGCGGATGAGGGTGCCGTCGGCGCTCTTGAGGCAGGTCGCCTCGCGGCCCCCGATCTGGCCCCTGCCCTCCACCCGGTAGCGGATGTTCTGCTCGCTGCCGACCGTGGCCGTCCAGGTGCTGCCCCCGGTCGGGACGATCTCGAAGACCCTGTCGTCGTTGTAGCAGCAGACGTCCCGGTACTCGGCCTTGACGAGGGCGACGATCGTCTGCGGGGAGGACCAGGTCGGTTCGAGCCGGTGCACCGTCAGAGGGGCGAGCCCGCCGCCCTGGTGGCGGGTCGGGACGGTCGAGACCGCCACGACCGAACTCGCCTCGCCCTGCGGGGTGAGGGGGGTGACGTAGGCGCTGAGGCCGCCCTGATCGCGGTAGCGGAGGGTGAACTCCGATTCGTTGCCCTCGTTGGCGCCGTCCTCGGACTCGTCCCAACCGCTCCGCTCGAAGAGCCAGTCCGAGAAGCCGCCGACCGCCGCCGTGGCCTCGCGCTGCCGGCCCGCCAGACTCAGCGGGTACGAGGGGCCGGGGACGGCCGTGGAGTCGTCGAGGAGGGTCAGCTCGCCGGTGCGCCCGTTGTACAGGGCCACCCCGGCGGGCCGCTCCGTGACCACGAAGAAACCGGTCTGTCGCTTCAGCGGGACCACCACCGTGGGCGTGTCGCCCGAGCAGGTCACGTAGGCGTCCGAGGCCTCGAAGCGGACCCACCGCCTCTGTGCGGAGATCTTCCGTCCCAGGTTGTGCGTGAACCAGCCGCTGATCCGCGCGTCGGCCGCGTCCGTGTCGAAGGCGCAACGTTGTTGGCTGCGACCGGTGCCGCCGAGGGGTACGTCCTGGACCAGGCCGACCTCGTAGCCCGCGAGCCAGCCGCGTCGTTCCACGAGGGTGGAGAACCGGTCCGAGTCGGGCAGGTAGGTGACGTCCGCGATCTCACCCGTCACGTCGCCCAGGTTCGGGGCGGCCTGCGCCTTGCCGACCACGTACGGGGCGCGGGCGGTGAGTTCGGGGACGGGCTCGGCGACGATCCGCGTGCTCTCCATGTAGGCGCGGTCCTGCTGGTAGGAGCCGTAGACCAGCCAGCCGATCGCGACGCCCAGCGCGAGCACGAGACCGACACAGCCGACGGCCCGCGCGGCGGTTCCGGCCTCCTCCCGCCCGCCGGAACGCAGCCGGCGCACCAGCCACGGCAGCGCGCCGAGCCCCGCGACCAGGACGGGAGGCGCCAGCCACGAGAGGATCTTGCGCCCCTCCCACACCATGATCGTTGTGTAGTACGAGGCGTACCACAGCACGAACCCAGCGACCGCAACGGCCACTACCACCCGCCATACCCGCCCCATCGGCGCGCCTCCCCCTGTTGCCCCGGCCTCCATTCTGCTTCGGGGCAGGGGGAGTTGGCAGGTCTGCGACCAAATCGCCGGCGTGGGATTCCGGCCCCGCCGTCAGCCCTGCGCCGCCGCCCGGTACGGACGGAAGAAGGCGCGCAGTTCCTCGGCGTACAGCTCGGGTTCCTCGAACGCCGCGAAGTGCCCGCCCCGGGCGGGCTCGGTCACGCGGACGACGTTCGTCGTGCGTTCCAGCCATGCCCGGGGCGGGCGGACGACGTCACCCCGGAAGAGCGAGAAACCGGAGGGCACCTCGACCCGGCGGGCGAGCTGCGCGGGCGGGATCGCGGCGTTCGCGCGGTACATGCGCATCGACGAGCCGATGGTCCCGGTGAGCCAGTACAGCATGACGTTCGTGAGGATCTCGTCCTTCGTGAAGCTCCGTTCGACGTCGCCGCCGCAATCGCTCCACCCCCGGAGCTTCTCCACGATCCACGCGGCGAGCCCGGCCGGCGAGTCGGTCAGCCCGAACGCGGCGGTTTGCGGCTTCGTCCGGTGCAGGGCGGCGTAGGCGCCCTCGGCGGCGCCCCAGGCCGCGGCGTCGTCCAGCCAGGCGCGTTCCTCGGGCGCGAGGTCCGCCGGGTCGCCGGTGTACAGCGGCAGCCCCGCGTCGGTGCGGTGGACGGCGACGACCCGGTCGGGGTGGTCGAGCCCGAGGTAGCGGCTCACGTGGCTGCCCATGTCCCCGCCCGCCGCGCCGAACCGGTCGTAACCGAGTACGCCCATCAGCTCGGCCCACAGCCCGGCGACGGCGATGGTGTCGAGGGGCGGCCCGACGGGGCGGTCCGAGTAGCCGAACCCCGGCATGTCGGGCACGACCACGTCGAAGGCGTCCGCGGGGTCGGCGCCGTGCGCGCCGGGGTCGGTGAGGAGCGGGATGACCTTCGTGTAGCGCCAGAACGAGTCCGGCCAGCCGTGGCAGAGGATCAGGGGCAGGGCGGGCCGGTCGGAACCCTCCGGCGTCACGGCCCTGACGTGCACGAAGTGGATTCTCGGGCCGCCGAGCGCGAGACGGAAGTGGGGGAGTCGGGCGAGGGCCGCCTCCTGTGCGGGCCAGTCGAAGCCGTCCGTCCAGTGGGCGACGAGCTCGCGCAGGTAGTCGAGGTCGGTGCCGAGCGACCACCCGGCGTCCTCGGGTTCGTCCGGCCAGCGTGTCGCCCGCAGCCGCGCGTCGAGGTCTCGGAGTGCCGCCGGGGCGGTCCGGAGGGTGAACGGCTCGGGGTGGGGAGAGGCGTCCGACATGCAACACATCGTACGAGCCGCACCCTGCCCCGGGCCGGGCTCCCCGCCCGGAGGCGCGCCGATGATCCGATGCGGGCGACGTCGTACAAGCGGCGCTTCCGGACGCGAGAATGTCCGGCTCTTGGACTTCGGACGCCGGAACCGGGAGGCTGGGGATCATGCGCGTACACATAGTCCAGGGCGTCGCCCTGCTGTCCACGGGTCTGTTGGCCGGAGCGTTCGGCTACGGGGCGGTCAACCTCGTTCCCACCTTCAACGCCGTACCGCTCGACATGCGGCTGGACTTCCACGCCGAGCTGATGAAGATGAACGGCATCACCATGCAGGCGGCGATGGGGCTGTCGATCGTGAGCGCCGCGACGCTCGCCGTGCTCACGCGAGGTCGTGCCCGGTGGACCGCCGGCGCCGCGGGCCTGCTGACCCTGCTGTCCTTCCTGGTCACCCGGTTCGGCAACGTGCCGATCAACGGCCGCATCAAGCAGTGGGCCGCGGGTTCGGCTCCGGCCGACCATGCGGAGATCCTTGGGCGCTGGGAGGCGTTCAACATCACGCGCACGCTCACCGCGGTCCTCGCCTTCGCCCTGTTGACGGCCCTCGCGTCACGCCGGTCGCACTCGGACGCCGGCGCCCGATCGACGTCACGGGAGCGTCGACCTCTCCCCCGGGGCTGACCCGACGGCCCACCGACACCGCGCGGGTGGGGCTCGTGGAGAACGCGCCCGACGGGGCAGTGGCGCCCCCGCACGCGGTGGAGGGCCGCCCACCCGGGCGAGCGGCCCTCGCGGGGCGTCAAGGGCGGCCGACGGGCCGCGCACCGGCTGTCAGCGGCGGTGGAACACGACCTCCGGGTCGGCGGGGGTCGGTCCGTCCAGGCGCGGCGCCGGGATCCCGCGCAGGTGCAGGTCGAAGAAGTCGCCGACGTACGCCCGCGTGATCTGCTGGGAGCGGGTGCCCGAGAGCGGGGTCTCCGGATGGGAGTAGCCCACCTGATCGCCGAGAACGGGCCAGTCGGTGAAGCCCGGGTGACCCGCGCCCGTGACGGTCAACCACCTCTTCCAGCCGTCCAGGTGCGGCCAGTTGTCCTCCCACGAGGTGTCGGGGAAGTCGGGTGGCAGCAGGGCCGGGTCACCGGCGAGCATCAGGAACGGGCGGGCGCCGAGGCCGCCTTGCGGTATCGGGGTGAAGAACGTGCCGTCCATGTTCACTCCGGCGTCCACGCGCGGGTCCACGGCCATGGTGGCCGAAGCCGCCGCGCCGCCGATGGAGTGCCCGGCCATGCCGATGTGGCGGGAGTCGATCAGCCACGAGTACCGCCACGCGGAGCGCGGCCCGGTGAGGCGGTCCAGGACGAACGGAACGTCGCGGGCCCGACCGTCGGAGACCCGGTGCAGTGACCCGTCGGGAAAGACCTGCTCGCAGGCCTTGCAGGTGAGCAGGCGCCCGCCGGGGAAGACGGTGCCGTCCGACTCGTACGCGTGGTCCACCGCGGCCACGACGTACCCACGACTGGCGAGGTCCTCCGCCAGGGTGGTGAGCGAGGCGCGCGGCATCGTGAAGCCGGGGGAGAGCACGATGAGCGGGTAGCGGTGCGCGGAGGGTCGGGGCAGCGCGCCGGCGCGGGAGTGCGTACGAGTGGCGGCGAGTCGCTCGGGTGTGACGTACTCGCCGAGTCGGCCGCGGTCGGTCAGTAGCGCCTTGGCTTCGGGAACGGCCATGTAGGGGGCGGGAGTTCCGCTGTGTGCGAGCGCCGGGTAGTACAGCGACAGGAGCAGTTCCCGATCGGCCGTGGGGACCCAGGGGTCCTTGCGCTCGCGGTCCACCAGGTGCAGGGTGTCGCGGCCCACGGCGAACGCGCCGGTGGGGCGCGGGAGTTCGATGCCGGACGTCCCGCCGGCCGGGGCGACCGTGGCCGCGGCGGGGCTCGCGAAAGCGAGGGGTGCGGCCAGGGCCAGCCCGGCCGCCGCGGCCGTCAGCGCGCGAATGATCTTCTTCATGCCCGCATCCTAGACGTTAAGGCAAGGCTTACCTAAGTCCGAAGTGCCTTCAGGTGCGGTCGAGTTCGACCTCCCTGTTGCCGGACCGGGTCGCTCGGGTAGGTTTCTGGAAACATTTCCAATTCGATGGGGCTGACGTGTCAGAGCTGAGGGGGAGTGGGGCCGGGCCGCTGGAGGCGGGGGATCCGCGGCGGATCGGGCCCATTCCGTTGACGGGGCGACTCGGCGCCGGCGGTATGGGGCGGGTGTACCTCGGGGTCCATGACGGCCGGTACGTCGCCGTCAAGCAGTTGCTGGCTTCCGTCGTGGGCGAGGACGAGGACTTCCTGCGCCGCTTCGGACACGAGTTGGACAACCTCTCCCGGCTGCCGGCCGAGGCCACCGCACCGTTGCTGGCCAGTGACCGGACCGCCCGGCCGCCGTGGTTCGCGACCGCGTACATCCCCGGGATCACGCTGAGCAAGGCCGTCGAGTCGTACGGCGGTGGTCTCCCCGCCGACGCGCTGTGGCTGTTGCTGCGCGAAGCGGCGGCCGGGCTGAAGTCGGTACACGGCCTCGGGATGGTGCACCGGGACCTGAAACCGTCCAACGTGATGCTGACCTTGGACGGTCTCACCCTCATCGACTTCGGTATCGCCCGGGCCGCCGAACAGAGCCAACTGACCAGAACGGGAATGGTGGTGGGCACGCCCGCCTACATGGCGCCGGAACAGGCTTCGGGAAGGCGCGAGGTCAGCGGCGCCACCGACGTGTTCGCCCTCGGGTCGGTCCTCGCGTTCGCGGCATCCGGCACGCCGCCGTTCGGCGAGGAGTCGGGGCACGGCGTGCTGTACCGCGTCGTCCACGAGGAACCGGAACTGGACTGCCTGTGGGAACTGGACCCCGACCTCGCCGACCTCGCCGCGGCCTGCCTCGACAAGGACCCCGAGGGCCGCCCCACCGCCGGTGAACTCCACGAGCGCGCCGCGCGTCGGGGCCCGTTCGCCGAGCCGCTGTGGCCCGCGGCCGTCACGGCGACCCTGCGGGAGCGGGCCGCCTTCGCCGCGGGCGTGCCGGAGACCGACGTGCCGACGCTGCCGCTCACCGGCCAGGAGCCGGAGCCGGAGCCGTCGACGGACCAGGCCGCGAAGACCGGACCGGCTCCGAAGACCGGATCGGCCCCGAAGAACGGCCCCGCGCCGGAGGCGGACCCGAAACCCGCGCCCGAGGGCGTGTCCGTCGCCCTGCCCGCGAAGGGGCGGCGGCCCGAGCGGCCGCGGCGCCGTACCAGGGTCCTCCTCGCCGTCATCCCCGTCGTCGTGGTCGCGGGCGGCACGACGTTGGTCATCCAGAACCTGCCGTACACGTCCGCGCCACAGGCCGGCGCGCGGGGCGAGCGGTCCGCCCCCGCCGCGGTGCCCCCGGGCGGGAAGCCGCCGGCGTCGAGCGGGGCCCCGTCCGGTCAGGCGTCCCCCGTACAGTCCCCGGCCCCGGCGAGTTCCGGTGCGGACGGCAAGGACGGTGGGCAGGCCGGAGCGGGCGGGCTCGTACCCGTGGCCGCGGGCGGCGCGGGGGTCGGCCCGGGCGCGGGGACGGGGACGGGACCCGGCCCGGCGACGGGCCCGGTCCCCGGGGGCGGCGCACAGAACGGCGCCGGAGGCTCCGCGAACGGCGCGGGCGGCTCCGCGAACGGCGGCAACCCCGGCGGTGCCGGCAGCCCACGTCCTCCCGGCGGCGGATCGTCCACCGCACCCGTACCCCCCAAGGCCCCCGACTCCGGTACCTACCGCTACCGGAACGGCAACAAGGGCAAGTGCATCACCCAGGTCTTCGGGGCGTCGGACTTCGGCGACTGCTCCGCCTCCTCGGCGCGGTGGACCGTGCGGAGCGGGTCGAACGGAAGCTTCAAGCTCGTCAACCGGGAGAGCGGCCAGTGCCTGTACGCCAACGGCCTCGGCCAGGCCGTCTTCGTGGGCGACTGCGCCCAGGACATCGGCCGGCTGTGGCGTACGGGTGCGGGCGGCACCCTCCGCAGCGACTTCAGCGGAGGCTGCCTCGACCTCGGCATGAGCAGCGGTCTGGTCACGAACACCTGTGGTGGGGACGCCTCGCAACGTGGGACGAGGCAGGCCTGAGGCGTCCGCTTCCGTGACCGCGTCGCCTCAGGCCAGGAACGAGAGCCGTACCGTGCGGCGGGGGTTGTCCCGGTTGGTGTCCACCAGGACCACCGACTGCCAGGTTCCCAGGGCCAGTTCGCCCCCCACCACGGGCAGCGTGGCGTGCGGCGGGACGAGGGCGGGCAGCACGTGATCACGGCCGTGCCCCGGGGAGCCGTGCCGGTGGAGCCAGCGGTCGTCGGCGGGCAGCAGCGAGCGCAGGGCCTCCAACAGGTCGTCGTCGCTCCCGGCGCCCGTCTCGATGACGGCCAGCCCGGCCGTCGCGTGCGGGGTGAACACGTTGAGCAGTCCGTCCCGACCCCGGGCGGTCTCCCGCAGGAAGTCCGCGCAGGCCGAGGTCAGGTCGAGCACGGTTTCCGCGGAGCCCGTGGTCACGTCGATCGTCCGGGTGGTGAAGGTGTCTGTCACGGACCCATTCTCGCCCGGCGCGGCGGACCGGCGCCGCCGCCCCACCGGGTCCCGCCCCGACAACCGGTCGCCGCTCCCGTCCGACGGGCCGCGACCTCCGCTCCTCCCGGCGACGGCGCCGCTGATTGAGGTCGCGTATCGCGGACATCCGCTCGGTATGGCAGCGCTATGGGAACGCAAGCACCACGAGCAGGACCGGGCGGACGGGCGGCCGCCACACCGGCCCGCGGTCGTGGACACCGACCGGGAACCGCCCCGCGCGGCCCCGCTCGGCGACCGCGACGGAACTGTGGGCGGGGTCCGTGTGGACGAGGCGGAGCGCGATCGGGTCGGACCGGATCCCGGCGTGGAGCGCGACGAGCCCGACCGGCCCTCGGAGATGCCCAAGCGCGCCTGGGGCAAGGTGCTGAAGGGCACCCTGAAGGAGTTCGGCGACGACGAACTCGGCGACCGGGCCGCCGCGCTGACCTACTACGGCATCCTCGCGCTCTTCCCGGCCCTGCTCGTCCTCACCTCCCTGCTCGGGCTGGCCGGCCCCTCCACGGCGCAGCGGGCACTGGACCAGCTGGAACAGCTCGCGCCCGCCTCCGCCCGCGATGTGGTCGCCGACGCGGTGCAGCAGTTGCAGGGCCGCAGCGGCATCGGGTCCGCGGTCGCCGTCGTCGGTCTGGTGGTGGCCGTCTGGTCCGCCTCCGGGTACGTCGGCGCGTTCATCCGCGCCGCCAACGCCGTCTACGACGTGCCCGAGGGACGGCCCGTCTGGGTCGTGCTGCCGGTGCGGCTCGGCGTCACGGTCGTACTGATGGTGATGGCCGTCGCGAGCGCCCTGATCGTCGTCTTCACCGGCGGAGTCGCCCGCCGGGCCGGCGACGTGCTGGGCCTCGGCGACACCGCGCTCACGGTCTGGTCCATCGCCAAGTGGCCCGTGCTGGTCCTGCTGGTCACGAGCATGATCGCCCTGTTGTACTGGGCGACGCCGAACGCCAAGGGCCGCGGCTTCAAATGGATCACCCCGGGCAGCCTGCTCGCCCTGCTGATCTGGCTCGCGGCCTCGGTCGGATTCGCCGTCTACGTGGCGAACTTCGCCTCGTACAACAAGACGTACGGCACCCTGGCGGGTGTCGTCGTCTTCCTGGTCTGGCTGTGGATCACCAACCTGGCCATCCTCCTCGGCCTGGAGTTCGACGCGGAGATGTCCCGCCGGCGCGCCATCATGGGCGGGCATCCGGCCGACGAGGAGCCGTACGTCCGCCCCCGCGACACCCGCGCGTGGAGCCGGGAGGAACGGGAACGCGCGGAGCACCACCCGGGGCCGGGCGACGAGTCCGACGGGCATGCGGAAGCCACCCGGGTCTGAGTGCTCATCGGCGAGTGCGTGCCCCGACACGGGGAAGACGCCACCGGTGGCAGACGAGCCGCCGCCGCAACCGCAATCGAGGCCACACGACGTACCGGGCGAGGCCATCGGCCCGCCCGCGCATGGGAAGGCAGATCTCCGACGATGTACTCCTCAGTCGACCCCTCACCCCACGACCAGGCGGACGACACCGCTTCCGCCTCGACGAGCGCCCTCGTGAAACAGGCTTCGGAACAACTGACCCTGCTGGTCCGCCAGGAACTGCACCTGGCCACCGCCGAGATGCGGGAGAAGGGCAGGGGCCTGGGCCTCGGCGCCGGTCTCCTCAGCGGAGCCGGGCTCTTCGCCGTCCTGGCCCTCCAGGGCCTCGCCGCGACCGGCATCGTCGCCCTGGCCCTCGTCCTGCCGCTGTGGGCCGCGGCCCTCGTCGTCACCGGAATCCTCGCCGTGATCGCGGCCGCCCTGGCGGCGGCCGGCAAGAAGCAGGCGGTCCGGGCGACCCCGCCCACCCCCGAGCGGACCATCGACAGCGTGAAGGCCGACGTGGCCGAAATCAAGGAAAGGGCACATCGATGAGCGACGACCACACCCACGCGGACAAGGACCCGGCCACCCCGGACGAGTTGCGCGAGCAGATCGAGGCGACCCGTGACGAACTGGGCCGGACCGTGGAGGCGCTGGCCGCCAAGGCGGACGTCAAGGCCCGTGCCCAGGAGAAGACCGCCGAGGTCAAGGCCCGCGCCCAGGACAAGACCGCCGAGGTCAAGGCCGAGGCCCGGGAGAAGGCGGCCGAGGTGAAGGCGGGCGCCCACGACAAGGCCGCCGAGGTCAAGGCCCGCGCCCACGACAAGGCCGTCGAGGTGAAGGCGGGCGCCCAGGAGAAGGTCTCCGCCGTGGTCCACGCGGCGCAGGACCGGATCCCGGAGCCCGTGGCACAGAAGGCGGCGTCCCTGACCGGAGCCGTGGGAGCCGGGATCCGTGACGTCACCCCCGAGCGGGGGCGCGCGGAGGCGAGCCGGGCGGCCGAGGTAGCCCGCCGCCACCCCGCGCTCGTGGCGGCCGGGTGCGCCGTCCTCGCGTACGGCCTGGTGCGCCGCTACCGGGGGCGCCAGGGGAAGTGACCGGCCGGGCTCGGGTCCGGTTCCGGACCCGCTGCCCTCAGCCGACGCGGATCGCCACCAGCCAGGCGTCGTCGTCGCTCTCCTCGGGCGGGTACGCGGCCATGATGCGACCGAAGGGCCTGGTCGGGCTCGTGGCCGTCGCCGTCGTCCCCACAACCGTGCCCGGGGCCGTCGCCCCGCCGCACGGGTCGGGGGAGCAATCGGATGATTGCGACACCACGAGCCGGGCAGGCGCGGGGTGCACGGTGAACCCACCGGCCCGGACCCAGGCCCCCGCACAACGGGCGGGGGACGCCGGAGCCCCGAACCGAAGGAAGTGAACGCGGTGCGCATCGCATTCCTGACCGCGCCCGAAGGCGTCGAGGAAGTCGAACTGACCGAGCCGTGGAAGGCCGCCCTGGAAGCAGGCTGGAACCCCCAACTCGTCTCGACGGAACCGGGACAGGTGCAGGCCTTCGACCACCTCGACAAGGCCGGCAGGTTCACCGTGGACCACGTGCTCGCGGGTGACACCTCGGACGCCTTCGACGCACTCGTACTGCCCGGCGGCGTCGCCAACCCGGACGCGCTGCGGATGAACGAGCGCGCCGTCGGGTTCATCAGGAGCTTCTTCGACGCGGGCAAGCCCGTCGCCGCGATCTGCCACGCCCCCTGGACGCTGGTGGAGGCCGAGGTCGTACGCGGTCGCACCCTCACCTCGTGGCCCAGTCTCGCCACCGACATCCGCAACGCGGGCGGCACCTGGGTGGACGAAGAGGTCCACGTCTGCCACGCGGCCCCCGGCACGCTGGTGACCAGCCGCAAGCCCGACGACCTGGACGCCTTCTGCGCCGCCTTCGTCAAGGAGTTCGCCGCCTGATCCGCCCACGCCCCCTCCGTGCGCGGGCCGCCCGAACCCCCTCCTCGGCCGAACGGGCGCCGTACGGGCCCCGTGCACGCGTGGGCCGCATACGGGTCCGGGCCCCGGGCAGGCGAAGGGGCATGGACTACTCCACCACGCATCCCCCGCGGTTCCGCGTCACCGTCGAGGGAGAGCGCTTCACCTGTGAGGAAGCCCAGGGACTGGGTTCGCGGGGGGACGGCGAGGCCTTCGGCCCGGACCTCACGGTGACCCTGACCGGCTGTGTCCTCGCCGACGCCCCCGACGCCCTCTCCTGGGCCCTCGCGGAGGAGGCCGACGGACCGCGACCCGTCCGCGTCACCATCGACGAGACGGATGCCGGCGGACGCGAGGTACTCACCACCTGGCAGCTGACCGACGCGGCCCCGGCGCAGCTCCAGGGCGCCGAGACGAGGGCGGCGGACCACGAGGGTCGCATTCGGCGGCTCACCCTGAACGCCACCCGGATCACCGAGCTTCCGCGCACCGCGGGAACCCCTGGTACCGCCGGTGTCCCGGGGACCTCGGCGCCCGCGGACACGCGATGACACGGTCCGCCGGGACGGCGGCCGAACGCGACGGCGAAACCCGCATCACGGTGTGGGTGGCCCTCGGCGCGAACCTGGTCATCTGCGTGGCCAAGGGCGTCGGCGGCGTCATCGCCGGATCCCCGGCCCTGCTGTCCGAGGCGGCGCACTCCGTGGCCGACAGCCTCAACGAGGTCTTCCTGCTCGCGTCGGTCAAACGCAGCAGGCGCCCGGCCGACAAGCGCCACCCGTTCGGCTACGGCAAGGAACGCTTCTTCTGGTCCCTGCTCGCGGCCGTGGGCATCTTCGTCACCGGCGGCTGCTTCTCGGTCTTCCAGGGCATCGAGGCCTTCCGGTCCGGCGGCTCCGAATCGCACAAGGGCTACGTCATCGGCCTGATCGTGCTCTTCGCGGCGCTGCTCGCCGAAGGGGCCTCGCTCGTCCGCGCCGTACGCCAGGTGCGCGGCGAAGCCCGCGAGGCCGGGCGCAGCACGACCGAGGAGATCCGCCAGGTAAGGGATCCGGCCCTGCGCACCGTCCTGGCCGAGGACAGCACGGCCTGCGCCGGTGTCGTCCTCGCCATGATCGGCATGGCACTCCACATGGTGACCGGTGAGGTGGCGTACGAGGCGTGGGCCTCCATCCTGATCGGTGTGCTCCTCGTCTACGTGGCCTACACCCTGGGCAAGGGGGCCCGGGCCCAACTGATCGGCGAGGCGGCCGATCCCGCCATGCAGAGCGAGGTACGGGCCCTGCTGCGGCGGCAGCCCGAGATCGACTCCGTCACGGCGCTGCTCACCATGCAGCTCGGGCCGGATTCGGTGCTGCTGGCCGCCGGGATCGACCTGACGGCCGGATACGACAGTGAGACCGTCGAGGACGCGATGGTCCGCATCCGGGACGAGCTGAAGGCACGGTGGCCCGAGTTGGACCAGGTGTTCCTCGACGTCACCGACGCCGCGGCGGCCCGCCGCGCGGCCGGGCGCGAGGAAGCGGAACACCCGGCGGGCGCGTGAGCCCCCCGAGCCCGCGGACGGGGGAGCCGAGGAGCCACGCGCACGCGGAGCCGGACGCCGGCGGGCGCGGCGCGCGTCGACGGCGAAACCCGCGCGCGTGTGGTGCACTGGATCCACCGGCGCGGGAGATGAGTCTGTGGCGATCGATCGGCGGGACGACAGCCCGACCATGCTGACCGGCCTCCTGGCGGCTGGCCACCTCATGCCCATGGACCTCCTGCCGGCCAAGGTCGCCGAACACGCGGCCCGGGCCGGCTTCCGCCACGTACGGATCTACGTGGCGGACATGCAGGAGCGCGTGCTCCGCGTACTGCCCCACCCACCCTCGGCCCTGCCGGAAACAGCGACGGCTCGCGCGGACGATCGCGAGATCAGGATCGAGGGCACCCTCGCCGGGCGCGCCTACCAGCACGGCGAGATCGTGCACACGTCGGCGGACCCGCTCCACGCGCAGTGGTGGGTGCCGATGCTGAACGGCAGCGAGCGGCTCGGCCTGCTGCGCCTCACCCCGGACGAGAACGATGCGCGGGCCCGCCGGGACGCCGAGGCCCTGGCCTCCCTCGTCGCCCTGCTGATCGTCACCAAGAGCGACCAGAGCGACGCGTACGCGCGGCTCGTGCGGACGGCCCCGATGAACGTGGCGGCCGAGATGCAGTGGCACCTGATCCCGCCGCGGACGTACGCGGACGGTCGGGTCGTCGTCGCCGCCACGATGGAACCCGCGTACGAGATCAGCGGGGACGCCTTCGACTACGCGATGACGGGCCCGGTCGTCCACCTGTCGGTGTTCGACGCCATGGGTCACGACACGGCGGCCGGACTGGCCGCGAACCTCGCCGTCGGAGCCTGCCGCAACGCCCGCCGGCAGGGGGCGGACCTCGTCGGCATGAGCGAGCGGGTGGAGGAGGTGCTGATCGAGCAGTTCCGACGCGGCATCTACGTGACGGGCGTCCTCGCCGAGCTGGACACGCGTACCGGGGTCCTGACCTGGGTCAACCGGGGTCATCTTCCGCCGCTCGTCATCAGGGGCGGCCGCTGGGCCGGCCAACTGGCCTGCCCGCCCGCCCATCCCATGGGCACCGACCTCGGGCTGCCCGTCCGGACGTGCAGGGAGCAACTGGAGCCGGGGGACTGCCTGGTCCTGTACACCGACGGCATCACGGAGGCGCGACGGCCCGGCTCCACCGAGTTCGGTCTCGCGAACTTCACCGACTTCCTGATCCGCCACCACGCCGACGGTCTGCCCCTCCCGGAGACGTTGCGGCGCCTCGTCCAGGCGGTCATGGGTCACCACGACGGACGGCTCCAGGACGATGCGACCGTGCTGTTGTGCGAATGGTTCGGCCCCGACGCCGAACCCACACAAACGGCGGCGGCGCGCACGGGCGTGGTCCGACCCTGAGTGCCCCGTGTGGGTCGGAGCTTTCAGGGCAGGCGACCCTGTGGCGGTTCCGCGCCTCTCCGGATCATCCCTCTCCGGATCATCGAGGACGCCGTGGAGAAGAGGACCGTCACATCGATTGGGTGAAGGGGTTGTTCACATGACCGGGAATGTGTGGGGTTACCGCGAGACGTCCGGCCGACTGGCCGATGTCGATCTGACGGGTTTCAAGGTCGAGGCCACGGACGGCTCCATCGGCAAGGTCGACAAGCATTCCGACGAGGTCGACTCCTCGTACATCGTGGTCGACACCGGCCCGTGGATCTTCGGCAAGGAAGTGCTCCTGCCCGCCGGCACGGTCAGCCGGATCGAGGTGGACGAGCGGCGGATCCACGTCAACCGGACGAAGGAGCAGATCAAGCACGCTCCCGAGTTCATCCAGGACAAGCACCTCCAGGACGCGGACTACCACCGCCAGATCGGCCGCTACTACGACGAGCCGCACACCTTCTGACGGGACGCCTCCCGGCGGGACGGCGCATGCGACGGGGCCGGGGCGAACACCACCACGTGGTGTTCGCCCCGGCCCCGTCTGCGCGTCGGTCGCGCGTCGATCGCGCGTCGATCGGGTCGGGGTGCGCGCTCAGGTCTTGAGGAGGCGGTTGAAGAATGAACGGTAGCGCTGCAGCGCGAGCCGCAGATCCTCCGTGGCGACCTGCTCGCCGCGTCCCCACTGGCCCTCGAGTTCCTGCTTGTGAGCGGAGAAGGTCCGGGCGAGTTCCTGCATCACCTCGGCCACCAGCGTGTCCGCGGACGTCACGGCCTCCTTCGGGTCGTCGACGAAGCGCCCCTGGATCTCGGCCCACCGCTCCCGGAAGCCCTCCGTCTCCGCGCCGGCCAACAAGGGTTCGTCACGCTCGTCCCGTTGCCCGCGTCCCTCGGCGTGCTCCGGCCCGTCCCGGACGTCGCCAGGCGCCTTCTCGTCCCGTGCGCCGTCCCGCGCCTCGGCGGTCTCGCTCTCCAGGGCCGTCGCCTCGCCGGGGTACACGGCCTGGGCGCCGGTCGCACCCGGATTGGCGAGGCTCTCCGTGGTCAGCCGGTCCTCGTCGCCCCGGCCCGCCGTGTCACCGTGTTCCCGCATGTCATCGACCTCCTTCGCTGCTCAGCAGTTCCTCGAACAGGGCGCGGTAGTGGACCATGGCGCCGCGGAGTTCCTCCGTGGTCGCCTCGGCTCCGCTGCCGCGCAGGTTGATCTCGTGGGCCGCGCGATAGTGCTCCAGGGTGCGGCCGTGCTCCACCGACAGGTCCCGGACCTGCCCCTGGTAGCCGTCGGCCGGGTAGCCGCGTTCGCGCATCAGGCGCGTCACCAGTTCGTCCGCCTGGGCGACCGAGGCCTCGGGGCGGTCCACGAAGCGTTCCTGGACGTCGCGCCACTCATCGGTGTACTGGACACGCCGCTCGGCGGGCAGTTCCTTGATGTCGAGCGTGTCGTGGCGTTGCTCGCGAGCCCGCAGCTCGCGGTCGGCCGCTCTCCGGCCGCCTTCGGCCTCGACCGTGCGATCGTATTCGGGGCCGAACTGTTGCCGCAGGTGACGGCGGCGCGAGAAGGTCCACAACGCGGCGATCAGGGCGATCAGTACCAGCGCGGCGATGATGACGATGAGCGTGGTTGTCGACATGGCGGCCTCCAGACCGGGGCCTCGTCCTTCCGGCTGTAGGCGACTGCCCACGAGCCCTCCGCGCAAACCATTGGCCAAGGGTGGGCGGTGGTCGTCGGCCTCCGATCGACGGTTCCACCCGACGGTGGTTCAGGTGCCGGCCGCGATGCGGCCCAGCACCTCCGCGTAGCGCGCCCGCCGGTCGGGGCGGGCGTGGTCGGCGGCGCGCCTGAGCGCGGGGACCGCCGGAGCGCCCAGACGCGCGAGACCGTCGGCCGCGGTCCGGCGAACCACGGGACGCGCGTGTTCGAGCAAGCCGACCAGGGCGGGGATCGCCGGTTCCCAGGCCGCTCGGGACAGGCTCCGGATCGCCATGCGGACCACGTCCGGCTGCGGGTCGTGCAGCAGGACCAGCGTGTGCCGAAGGTGGCTCGGCCGGTCCAGCACCGCCCGGGAGGTCCGGTGGGCGTGCAGGCGGACCCCCGCTGTGGGGTGGTGCAGCAACTCACCGATCAGCTCCCGCACCCCGAGGTCCGGACCCGGGCCCCGGTGCTCCTCGGCGAGGCGGGTCAGGGCCCGGCGGATCTCGTCGGGAGTCCCGGTACGGGTCGCGTCCGACAGCTCCCGCAGGGCCGGACGGCGTGGGGCCCGCGGGGTGGACGGCTCGGCGCGGGCGCGTAGTGAGGCGAGCGCTGCCGCGTCCCGACTCACGGCCGCGGGGCCGCGCAGCGGGCCGTCGACCAGCAGGATCCGGTCCGCGAGCTCGTCGTGTCCCTCGGCGCGGAGCCGCCGGCACGCCCGCGTCAGGGCCGGAGTGCGCAGCAGCGCCCGACCCGCGATCAGGTCCACCAGCCCCCGGGCACCGGCGTCGAGACGTGCGCCGAGAGCGTGGGCGAGCGCGTCGACGGGCGCCCTGCGCAACTCGACCGCGGCGGCGTGATGGACGGCGGGCGTCCCGTGCTCCCACCAGTGCGACAGCAGCGGGAGCAGCGGTACGAGGTCGGGCGGCGCGAGCAGCGAGGCCACGCGGATCACGTGCTCGGGTGGAACCTCGTCGGCCCGGAGTTCCGCCGGGTCGAGCGTGATCATGGTGCGGGCCAGGTCGGCGCCGACGTCGACCGTCGTCCGCCCGCGCAGGGCCGCCCGGAGCACGGCGAGCCGGATCCCGGGCTCGGGCCAGGTCAGGAGGGCGCGGGCGGCGGCGTTCCGGCGCTCGGGGTCAGGGGAGTCCGACATCGTCAGCAGGCGGTCGCGCAGAGCCGCCGAGCGCGGCTGATCGAGGTCGTCGGCGTGCGCGCGGCGCGGTACGCCCGCACGCCCCGGCGTCGGTCGTGGTCCGGAGGCGCTCTCGCCGATCGTCCAGGTCGGTGCGTCCAGGGGCTGGAGGGCCGTCATCCAGTCGAGCAGCGGGTCACGGACCTCGGGATCGGCGGTGGCGTAGACGTCGATCAGCGCGGACAACCGCTCCCGGGAGTCGGGCGCTTCCTCGTCACGCGTGCGGCCGAGGTCGCGCGTGCCGGGGAGGTCGTGGACATCGCGGAGGCGGAAGTCGGCAAGCGCGGCCGGTGTGCGCACCGAGGCCTCCAAGGCGGTCCGCCAGTCTCCTGCGGGCAGGGACGGTACTCCTCCGGGCAGGGGCGGTACGTCGAACGCCTCGCGCAGCACCTCGGTTCGGGCCCGCCAGGGGTCGGCGCCGAACCCGGCCACCGCGAGCGCGCGGTCGAGGTCCGCGCGGACCAACACCGCCCCGCACCGGCGCAGCAGCGTCAGCGTGGGCCGGTCGGGCGTGTGCGCGGAGGGGGCAGGCAGGGCGCGTACGGCGTCGACGACCGCCGCCGCCGACGCCGGGGTGAGCAACGGTGCCACCGCTTCGAGGACCGCGACGAGGTCCGGGCGGTCCCCGCCCGACCCGTCGGCCAGGGCGTCGAGGAGCACCCGGGCGGACCGGGCCCAGGAGGCGAGCTCCCGGTCCGTCCAGGGCGCGGGGCAGAGCCGCAGGGTGAACCGCAGGACCGCCCCACGGGCCGCCCGGGGCGCGGAGCCGGCCAGGCGGAGCCAGTCCGCCAGCAGGGGCCGCAGCTCGCGCAGCCGGTCTGCGCGCGGAGGTTCGGGACGCTCGGCGACGCGGAGCGCGACGGCGGGATTCCAGCGGCCCGCCGCCAGCGAGGCCACGTCGAAGTCAGTTTCGTCGATTGGCGGCGATGCCGGCCCGGCGGGAAGGACGATGCCGTGCCGGTCCAGCGCCGGTGTCAACTCCTCCCGTGTGCCGGACGCCAGGCGGACCCGGCCGTCCGCCACCAGCGCGAGCAGCGCGGGCGCGACCGGTGAGGCCTGGTCGGCCAACGCGAGGACCGAGCGCGCCGGCAGGACACCGTCCAGAGCCTCCGCGAGCAGGGCCCGGGCGCGATTCGTCTCGGCGTGCTCCGCCGCGGCGAGGACGGTGGCCGCGTACGCGTCGCCGAGTATCGCGCGAAGCGCCTCGACGAGCGTGCCGCGGAGCCCCGGGTTGTCGTGCCGGCCCAGCATGCGGAGCAGTTCCGCAACCGCCGGGGCCGCGCCCGCGTGCACCAGGGCCTGGGCGGCCGTCTTCTTGACGTTCATGTTCGGATGGGCGAGACACGCGGCGATTGCCGCGCACGCCCAGCGGGCCCGCGCGTGGCCGAGGGCCAGCAGCGCCCTCCGGACGGTCTGCACGTCCCCGGCGCGGGTCAGCGCGATCAACGTGGCCGACAGGGCCCGCGCGTCGTCCCCCGTGACATCGCGGGCGAGCAACGCGATCGTGTGCTTGCGCACGTGCCGGTCACGGTGACGCAGCAGGTGGTGCACCCGTGCGCGAACGCGCGGGCCGGGGGCCCGGGACAACAGTTCCAGGAGGATCGTCTTCTCCCTGTCCGACAGCCCGGGCCGGTCCAACAGATCCAACACCAGGGTCGCGAGCAGCGCCCTGCCCGCCGCCGGCGCGTCCGCCGCGTCGAGCAGGCACGAAGGTCGGATCCGACGCCGCTCGTACAGGCGGGAACCCAAGGCGGTCAGCGCGTGCTCGGCTTCCCGGGGAACGGTCGGTTCGGCGTTCGGCGTCTCGCCCTCGAACCGTGTGACGTCGCCCCCCGGCTCCCGGAACGCCGCCAACTCGCCCACCACGCGCAGCAGCAGGTCCGCGAGGGCGGGCAGGGTGCCCGCCCCGCCGTGGGCGGCGAGCCGGCACAGCGCCGTCAACGGTTCGTCCGGGTCCAGATGGGCTCCGAGGAGGGCCAGCTCCTCCTCGTCGGGGCCGCCGAGATCGGCCGCGATGCGCGCCGGCAGATCGGTGGGGTCGAGGCGGACGAGGAGGTCACGCCGCCGGCCCCGGTCGTCGGTCAGATGCCACAGCAGTTCCAGTGCCCGGTCGCGCACCGCGCGCAGGTGGGGCGCGATGACACCGCTCCCCTCACCGCCCTGTGCGGCGTCCTCGGCGGCGGGCAGCCCGAGCCCTTCCCGCAGCGCCCGCACCGTGCGGTGTCCGCCGATGGCCTCCAACGCGTCCAGGGCCGCCCCGGGGGCCTTGGGGAGGAGCGCGATGACCACGTCCTCGGCCTCCGTGTACCGCAGTTCACGGATCGCGGCGAGGAACGGTTCGGGTGCGCCGGCCGACGCGAACACCCGCGTGATCTCCTCTCCGACGGGAAGCTCCCGCGCCCCCTGCCCGGCCATCGCGACGAGCAGGGCGAGCCGCCTCGGCCCGCTCTGATCGGCGTCGGCGTCGTCATCGGCGTCGATCAGCACCCGCAGCGCCGCGTGTCGGCAGGTGAAGAGGATCGTGGCGACCTCGTGCGGTGCGATCGAATGGTCGGCCAGCGCCAGGCCGACGATGGCCGGCACGTCCTCGTCGGCCGGGAAGTGACCACGCCGGTGGAGCCCGCGCAGGCAGGTCACCGCGGGTGCGCCGAGCAGCAGCGGATCCCGGGCGGCGATGGCGGTCAGTTCCCGGATGTCACCGCGCCCGGCCAGGTCACCGAGGAGTTCGAGCGCGCGGCGGCGAAGCGCGGCCGGCCGACCGGGATCGGCGGCGACGCGCCGCACCGGGTCCCGGTGGCCGTGGCGGGCGGCAGCCGAGAGCGCGGCATCGGCGACCTCGACCGGGGTGGCTTCCGGACCGGAGGTGAGGAAGACGGACAGTCGCCCTTCCGGCAGCGGCTCCAGGGCCGCCCACGGCTCGGCGAGCTCGAGCAGCGCGGCGACCACGACGGCGGTGGCGGTGCGCGAGCCGACTGCCGAGCCGACTGCCGAACCGGGATCCGCCGAGCCGACTGCCGAGCCGACCGCCGAACCGGGATCCGCCGAGCCGACTGCCGAGCCGACCGCCGAACCGGGATCCGCCGAGTCGGAGCCGTGCGTGCCGATGTTCTGCACGTCGACGCCCAGCACCCCGGTGCCCAGCAGGGCGAGGACGTGCTCGCGTACGCGCGCGGGGGCCAACAGCCCCGCGTGCAGGCCCTCGCGGGCGAGCCGCAAGGCTTCGGCGCGCAACACCTGATCCCCGCTGTCCGCAAGCTCGGCCACCAGCCGCCCCGGCCGGTGCGCGGCGGTCACACTCGCCTCCCGGACCGCCTGGTAAAGGAGTTCACCCCGTGCCTCGTGTCGGAGCACCGCCGGGTCGTCGAGAAGTTCGGCGCGCAGCCAGGCGATCCGTACCCGCACCGGCAGGTCGGCCGTACGCCACGAAGGCCGGCGCCGATCCCGGAGATACGGTCCCAGGTGCGCGTGGAGGTTCGCCTGGAGCAAAGCCGCTTCGGGCGGTTCCACCACGAAGTCGGGCAGCAGCGAAGCCAGTTCGGCCGTCTCCCGCTCGTCCGCCGCCGGTGGGGTCGCACTTACCCGTCCGCTGAGCAGCAGCAGGCCCAGATGACGCAGGCGCGGGTTCGCGTGCCGAACGAGGCGTACCAGGACGGCCGGTCGGCAGGACCGGGCGTCGAGGTGGTCGGACAACCAGCCCGCGTCGCACCGGTGCAGCGCCTCGTCGATGAGGTGGTCCGTCGAGGTCGTCATCGTCGGATGGTAGGTCGGCCGCCGGCCACCCCACCAGCGGGTTTGGCCGCTCGACCGGAACCGGCCCGTCATCCCGCGCCGGGTGGGGTGCGCCCGACGCGGGGCCGGTGAGGTGGCCTACAGCCAGCCGTTGCGGCGGAAGGCCCGGTACAGCGCCCCCGACGCCAGTGCCATCAGCCCCACGGCGAGGGGATAGCCGTAGGTCCAACCGAGTTCCGGCATGTGCTCGAAGTTCATCCCGTAGACGCCCGCGACCATGGTGGGGATGGCGAAGATCGCCGCCCACGCCGAGATGCGCCGCATGTCGTCGTTCTGCCAGGTGCCCACCCGGGCCTGTTGGGCGTCGAGCACCGAGTTCAGCAGCTCGTCGAGGGTGCGTACCTCGGTGTCCGTGCGGTGCAGGTGGTCGGCCACGTCACGGAAGTAGGGTTCGGCCTTTGGTGCCCGCCGCTCCTCGCCCGGCCCGCTCAGGAGACCGTTCAGGACCGGCACCAGCGGCTGTACGGCGTCCCGGAACTCGCGCACTTCCCGCTTGAGCGAGTAGATGCCCTCGGTGTGATCGACGCGAGCTGAGGAGAACACCTGGTCCTCCAACCGGTTGAGCGCGCCGCGAACCTTGACGGCGGCGTCGCTGTACGCGTCGACGACGACGTCCAACACCGCGTGCAGGACCGACAGCGGACCGAAGCGGAGCATGGTCGCGTCGGCGTCGAGCCGGCGGGCCGCCTCGGCCGTCGGGTCGACCGCGCCGTGGCGGACGGTGAGTACGTAGCGGGGGCCCACGAACATCATCACCTCGCCGGTCTCCACCGCGGTCTCGTCCTCGACGTACCACAGGGTCTTGATCGCCACCGCCAGCACGTCGTCGAACCGCTCGCGCTTCGGACGCTGGTGCGCCTGCACCGCGTCCTCGACGGCGAGCGGGTGCAGGCCCAGCTCCTCTGCCAACTGCACCAGCTCGGACTCGTCGGGATCGACGAGCCGGATCCACCCGAACTCGCCGTCGTCCAAGTCGTGCAGCCGCTTCAGGGCGATGCGGCAGGCCTCGTCCTCAAGACCGCACTCGACCGTCTCCGACCTGCCCGACCGTTCCTCGTACACCACGCATTCCATCCCCCGCGCATGCTTCGGACAGCCGATTTCATGCGTCGCCGCCGAACGCCGTCCAGTCTCGCCCGCCAGAACTCCCGGTCACGTGACATGGCGCCCGGAACGCGCTCGGACCGGTCGCGCCTCCCCGCCGCGGCGCACCTCCCCCGCCCCGGGGCACGGGCACGGCCCCGGCGGAGGCCCGGCGCGGGGGGTCCCCGGAGTCGCCTGTTAGGCTCTGTGTCAGCGAAGGGGAGTAGTCCTGAAAACCGCTGGTCGACATACTGGACGTCTACGGACGCCCCGGCCATCGGACCGCCGCACATCGTGCGGGGTGGACGAGACCTTCGGCCAAGGCATGACGCGGCCCGCACTCTGTGTGTGGGTCGCCCCGTCGTGCCGGGCCGAGTGGTTCTTCCCGTCGCCCCCTGGGTGCCGTACGAGCTGACGGCCCGGCCCCAGCAGAAAGCAAGGGAATGACCTTCGACCCCCTGGCGATCATCACCGCCTTCGGGCTGATCTTCCTCGCGGAACTCCCCGACAAGACCATGTTCGCCTCACTGGCCATGGGCACTCGGATGCGGCCGCTGTACGTGTGGTTCGGCACCTCCACCGCCTTCATCGTGCACGTGGCCATCGCCGTCGGCGCCGGAAGCCTGCTCGGGCTGCTGCCGAACATCGCCGTCAAGCTCGTCTCCGCCGCCCTGTTCGCGTTCGGCGCCTTCGTCCTGCTGCGCAGCGGCGACGATGACGACGAGGACGGAGCCGCCAAGACCGTCACGGGGTTCTGGCCCGTCTACACCACCGCGTTCATGGCCGTCTTCATCAGCGAATGGGGCGACCTCACCCAGATCACCACGGCCAACCTGGCCGCCACCAACGGTTGGCTGTCCACCGCCATCGGCTCCGCCCTCGCGCTGATGTCGGTCTCCGCCCTCGCCCTGCTGGTGGGGCGTTTCATCGCCCAGCGCGTTCCGCTCAAGACCGTCCAGCGCATCGGCGCCGCGTGCATGGGCGCACTCGCCGTCTGGACCCTCATCGAGGCCTTCACCGGCTGACGCCGTCGTGAAGGCACGACGGGCGCCGCGGTGCCCGGGCTCCGGGCCCGGACGCGCCCCGGATCCGCCCCCGGTCGCCGTTGCTCGCGAGGACGGCTTCGGCGACCGGGCGGCGCCCCGGAGGCCGCCCGAGGCGGCGGGAGTCGAGAGCGGATCAGCTCGACACGCTCCGTCGGGGAACCGTCAGGCTCCGCTCGCCCTCTGACAGGGCGTATACCGAAGGAGGCTGTGATGACGACCGGTACGACAGGTTCCGGCTCCGGGCGCCCGAGTCGGATCGAGGTCGCGTGGAGACTCACTCTGGCGGCTGTCGCCGCGGAAGTACTCGTCTGGTTCCTCGGTGCGTTCGTGGCGCCGCCCACCAGCCTGGACGAGTTGACCGAGTACGCCGGCCGGGACACCGCGATCGTCCGGATCGCCGTGGGGGCGGGCGTACTCGCCGTTCTCCTCGTCGCCTGGCTGGTCGTGGCGGGACGGATGCGCGCCGGCCGGGGTTGGGCCCGGGCGGTGCTGACGGTCGTCGGAGTGGGGTTCCTGATGTTCCGCGTCGGCGGGCTCGGCACGGTGGAGGGCCCCGTGTGGTGGTCCGCCCTCAACGCCCTGCCCGACCTGCTGGCCGCGGCTGCGGTGGTACCCATGTACCTTCCCGAGGCCCGCTCCCACTTCCTCGCCCGGCCGGGCCCCACCGGCTGACCCTCGCCACCGGCTGACCCTCGCCACCGGCTGACCCCCGCGGTCGGGAGGACGCGGCGAGCGGCGACGGGGCGGCCACGCGGCACCTCCCCGCCACCGGTGACGTGAGCGGTCAGGGCTTGCGGGGCGCGGTGGGAGGGCCGTCGTTCGGTGAGGTGCGCACGAGGCGGTAGGCGTAGGGCTTCGAGCGGCGTGGGGCGGGTTTGCGGGCGATGCTCTGCGCGGCGGTGACGAGGGCGGCGACCTGGGGGCGGGCGCGCAGCTTCTGCAGACGATGGCGGGGGATCCCGAGCTGTTCCGCGGCGGCGAGGATGCCCGCCCCGCCTTGTACGGCTCTCAGCAGGAGACGAAGGGCGAACGGGCTGGTCGGAGCGGTCGGGTCGGTCAGCCCGTGAGCGTGGGCGAGAGCGTGTGCGCCGGCCATGGCGGCGTTGAAGTGCGGGTCGGTGCCCTGCCAGACGGTGAGCATGCGCTCGGAGATCCCGGCGGCGAAGGCGCAGGCGGCGGGCGGGAGGCCCATGGCCGCGGCGCGAACCGCCTCCGCGCGACGGTGGGCGTTCTCCGTGCGGAGGTCGCCCGCGGTGTCGAGTGCTTCGGCGAGTGATCCGTGTGCTGCGTGGCCCGCGTTGAGGTCGTGGACGGCGCGCTTGGCCCACGCCAGGCGGTGGCTCGTGTCATCTCCGTGCTGGGTGTTCACTCGTGTGACTTTCGATTCGAGGCCGCGCGGGGGTCGGGCGAGGGACCGTATGCGCTGATGGTGCCCGGAATAGTTGAATCCGGCAACAGAAGGTGTGCCTGGATCGGGGCGTCCGGGGCCGGGTCGCGGATGCCGCGGGGGCCTGCCGAGAGCGTCCCGAAGGTCGCGCGCTCACCTCGACTGCGGTCCGTGATATCCGGATGACAATCGGGTGGCGCACGGCCATACCGTCATGGGGTATGACACTCATCGATCCGCTCATCGATCCACTCATCGTGTCGTACTACACGGAGTACGACGAAGCCTCCCGGCTCCACTCGACGGCCGTGGGGCGCCTGGAGTTCGAGCGGACCCGCGAGCTGCTGCGCCGGTCCCTGCCCCCGCCTCCCGCGCGTGTGCTGGACGTGGGCGGCGGCCCGGGAACCCACGCGCGTTGGCTCATCGAGGACGGATACCAGGTGCTGCTGGTGGACCCCGTACCCAAACACGTGGAACAGGCGCGGGAGTACGCGCCCGGTTGTTCCGCGGAGCTAGGTGACGCGCGGCGGTTGGCCCTCCCCTCGGACGGCTACGACGTGGTGCTGCTCCTGGGACCCCTATACCACCTGTCCGAGCGAGGGGGGCGGCTCGCGGCGCTTCGGGAGGCGCGCAGGGTCGCGGTGCCGGGCGGCCTCGTGGCGGTGGCGGGGATCTCGCGCCACTCCCTGCTCCAGGACTACACCGTCAGTGCGGGACTGACCCCGGAACTACTGGCCGGCGAGGTCTCCCGAGCGGTGCGCACCGGGTCCTACGACGGAAGCCGGGGCTTCACGGTCGCGCACTTCCACACCGCCGAGGAACTCGCCGGGGAGGCGCGGCAGGCAGGGCTCGACGACGTGCGCAGGCACGGGGTCGAGGGCCCGGGGTGGGCGTACGTGGTGGCGGCGGGCCGTTGCGCCGGCCAGGAGGCGGCGGGGGCCCTGGTGGCCGACGCCGTCGCGACGGCCCGCCTGGCGGACGAGTGCGGTGTGCTCACCGATGCCTCGGCCCACATCCTCGTGTTCGGCGCGGCGTGACGCGCCGGTCCCGGCCCGAGTGACGGCGGGTTTCCGCCGGGGGCCGCTGCCGCGGTCATCGGGATGGAGGGAAGCGGAACGTCACCCTCCATCCCACTCGGGGAGGGGAAACGTTTCTGTTCCGGACTGCTTAGTATGTGTTTCCGGCCGCGCCCCCCACCACGTGGCGGCGCGGCGCGACCCCTCCCGGCTGCCCCGCGGCCGACGCGAGAGCCAAGGGCGAACAGCACATGCGCGTACTTCTGGTCGAGGACGAACCGGACCTCAGCGATCTCGTGGTGGCGGGTCTCAAGGCCGCCGGGTACGCCGTGGACGCCGCCGGCGACTGGCCGGACGCCGATGTCCTGCTCGACCTCGCCGACTACGACTGTGTCGTCCTCGACCGGATGCTGCCCTCCGGGGACTCCCTGCACCGCCTGGAGCGGCGCCGCCGCACGGGGTGGTCCGCGCCCGTGCTGTGCCTCACCGCGCTCAACGCCCTTCCCGACCGGGTGGACGGCTTCCGATCCGGCGCCGACGACTACCTTCCGAAGCCGTTCGCCATGGAGGAACTCGTGGTGCGGGTCGGCAGCCTCGCCCGCCGGGCGGCCCATCGACTCCCCGTCCACCTGGCCCACGCGGACATAGGGATGGACGCCGCCCGCCGCGAGGTCCGCCGCGACGGCGTCCTGCTCACCCTCACCCACAAGGAATACGCCGTCCTGCGCCACCTGCTGGTCCACCGTGAAACCGTGGTCACCCGCACCGCACTGGTCGAGCACTGCTGGGACGAGATGGCCGACCCGGTCTCCAACGTCGTCGACGCCGTCATGGCGGGGCTGCGCCGCAAACTCGGGCCGCCGTCGCCGATCCGGACCGTACGCGGCCACGGGTTCATCCTCGGATCCGCGGACCCGGACCTGCCGTGACGGCCGCCGATCCGAACCGGCCCACACGAAGCCGGCGCGCTCCCAAGCGAGTTCGCGAGGGCGGTCGCAAGGGAGCCGGCAAGGCGACCGGCGCGAGTCACGGCACGGTCACCACCGAGGCCGGGGCCACCGCCGGGAGCGCGGGCGGGAGCGCCCGCCGGTCGCCCGCCCGACTGCGGCTGCGGCGCCTCCAGTTCCGGCTGACCCTCGCCTACACCCTCGTCACCCTGGCCGGCGTGAGCGTGCTGTCCTGGATGGTGATCCGTACGGACGAGCGTTCCTGGCGCGCCGCGGAGTACGACGAGATGGGTCGGCGGGCCGCGGTCAGCACCTCGCTGATCTACTACACGGACGCCGGGATCCAGTTGGACGGCCTCTACGACGACGAGGCCACGGAGGGGCGTCCCCAGGTGACGGTGTTGCGCCGAGCACCGGGCGGTGTGCTGAAACGTATCTTCACCTCTCAGGGGCAGGCCGAGCCCGTCGCCGACGCCCGGCTGACCGCACTCGCCCGATCGGCCATGGAGCGGGACGACACGGTGCGGGCGGAGGTGTCCGACGCGCACGGCGATCCCGCGTACCTGCTCGGCCGGCCCTTCCACCACGACGAATCGGGTGCCGTGGAGGGCGCGGTCGTGGTCGTCGGCGACCCGGCCCACCGCGTGGCCGAGCACAGCCGGCTGATCGTCTCCGTGCTGACCGGGGCCGGGCTGCTCACCGGCCTGGCCGCCGTCACCGGCCACCTGCTCTCCGGCAGGAGCCTGCGCCCGGCCTGGCGGGCGCTGGAGGCTCAGGAGCGGATGCTCGCGGACACGGCGCACGAACTCCGCACCCCGGTGGCCGTCATGCGCAGCTCCGTGGACGTGGCCGGGATGGACCCGCGCGGTCTGGACCCGCACCTGCCGCGCATCCGGCGCGCCACCGAACGGCTCACCGACGTCGTCGACAACGTCCTCACCCGGGGACGCCTCCAGGGCGCGGCCGACACCCTGCGACCGGTCCCGCTGCGCCTGGACCAGCTGGTCGAGCAGGTCTGCGAGGAGCTGACGGCCGGCCCGCACACCCTGACCGCCTCACTGGAACCCTCGGTGGCCACCGCCGACCCGGCCCTCGTGCGGATCGCCGTACGCAACCTGCTCGACAACGCCCTGCGGCACGGCCGCACTCCGGGTGACCCCGCGGGGCGCGCGCAGGTGCACGTCACCGTCCGCGGCCCCGTCGTGGCCGTCTCCGATCGGGGTCCCGGCGTCGCGGCGGCGGACCTGCCGGCCCTGACGTCACGGTTCCGTTCCCCGGGCGGTGGCTCGGGGATCGGGCTGTCGCTGGTGGCGGAGGTGGCCACCGCCCACGGCGGCGGCCTCACGGCGGACACCCGGCCGGGCGGCGGGGCGGTGTTCCGCCTCCTCCTCGGACCGCGCGAGGCGCGGCGCGCCCGAGGACGGAGCACGGTGCCCGGGAACGGCCCCGTCTCATGAAATCCTCATGACCCCTCGCACAGGATGCGAACACCAGACCGCATCTCGTACTGGAGCACGTGTGCCGAAACACTCCGCAACCCCCTTCCTGCGCCGCAAGCGCACCCTCGCCGCCGGCGCGGTCGGCGTCACGGCCGCCCTCGGCGCGGGCCTGATGCTCTTCCAGGCGTCCGCCGGGCAGGCCGCGGCCCCCCGGCTCCCCGCGGCGAACATGGCCTTCGACTACCAGATCGGACACGCGTACACGCCGCCCAAGGGCGTGAAGGCGCTCTCCCGCGACCGCTCCGCGAAGCCCGCCGCGGGCCTGTACAACGTCTGCTACGTCAACGCCTTCCAGACCCAGCCCGACGCCTTCGACTGGTGGCAGAAGAACCACCCCGACCTGGTGCTGCGCGACGGCAACAAGAAGCCCGTCATCGACGAGAACTGGGGCGAGGCGCTCCTGGACACCTCGACGGCCGACAAGCGCACCCGCCTCGCGAAGATCGTCGGAGACTGGATCGGCGGCTGCGCCCGCAGTGGCTACCAGGCCGTCGAACCGGACAACCTCGACTCCTTCAGCCGTTCCAAGGGCCGCCTGACGAAGGCCCACAATGTGGCCTTCGCCAAGCTCCTGGCCGACCGCGCGCACGCCGACGGTCTCGCCGTCGCCCAGAAGAACACCGCCGAGATGCTCCCCGACCGCGCGAAGGTCGGCTTCGACTTCGCCGTGGCCGAGGAGTGCGGCCGGTACGACGAATGCGGTGACTTCGCGAAGGCGTACGCGAACCGCGTGTTCGTCATCGAGTACGAGTCCTCCGGCTACAACCGGGCCTGCTCCGCTTGGGCCGCGAAGCTCTCCATCGTCCAGCGTGACCTGGACGTCTCCGCCCCCGGATCGGGCGACTACCGCTACCGGACCTGCTGACCGACGGGCCCCGCCACCCTTCCGCGCGCGGGGCCCGTCACCCGCGCACCGCGGGAACTCCCCGGGACTGTCCGTTCACTGGGGCGCAGGTGTCGAGCGGGAGTAGCGGCCCGCGAGCCGCCGCAGGTGGGCGACCAGTTCCGCGGGCCCGGTGACGTCGAAGTCGAAGTCGAGCATGCCCAGATGCACGGCGAGGGTCTGTACCGTGTCGGCGCCGGTGACCAGGGTGCAGCTGTCGGCGTCGATCGCCTCCACCGTGCCCACCGCGGGGTTGATCCGCTCGATCACCGCCGTCGCCGGCGCGTGGACGGTCACGCGCGCGTGGTGGCGCCAGGCCGCGCCCGACACGCGGCCGGAGACGTACGCCGCGAAGTCACCACCCGGTACCTCGCGCGGGGCGAATCGCGGCCCGGTCGGGGTGCGGGGCCGGATCCGGTCGACCCTGAACGTCCGCCAGTCCTCCCGCTCCACGTCCCACGCCACGAGATACCAGCGCCGCCCCCAGTTCACCGCCCGGTGCGGCTCCACGACGCGCCGGGTCGGCGACCCGGCGTGGTCCAGATAGTCGAAGCGCAGTCGTTCCCGGTCGCGACAGGCGGACACCAGGGCGGTCAGCACGTCCGCGGAGACCGCCGGGGCCGGTCGGTCGGCAGGCACGGCCACGGTGTAGGCCTGGAGCGTCCGCACCCGTCGGCGAAGCCGCGACGGCAGCACCTGTTCGAGCTTGGCCAGTGCCCGGAGCGAGGTCTCCTCGGTGCCGGGGACGGCGCCCCGCGCGGCGGTGCGCAGCGCGATCGTCACCGCGACCGCCTCCTCGTCGTCGAGCAGCAACGGGGGCATCGCCGCTCCGGCACCCAGCCGGTACCCGCCGGCGGCCCCGCGCGCGGCGTCCACGGGGTAGCCGAGTTCCCGCAGGCGGTCGATGTCATTGCGGACGGTGCGCCCGCTCACCCCCAGGCGCTCGGCCAGTTCGGACCCCGGCCAGGCGCGGGGGGTTTGCAGCAGGGAGAGCAGACGCAGCAGACGTGCGGAAGTGTCGAGCATGAAACCCAAGCCTGAGGTCTTAATAGGAACGGGACGTGCCTATATTGAGAATACTGTCTTGCCCATGGAGACCAGCAGCAACACCGACGCCCAGATCCGTCCCTTCCGTATCGACGTCGCGCAGGAGGAACTCGACGACCTGCGCACCCGGTTGGCGCGTACGCGCTGGGCCGGCGACATCCCCGGCACCGGCTGGAGCCGGGGCGTGCCGACCGCTTACCTCAAGGAACTGGCCGCCTACTGGGCCGACGGCTTCGACTGGCGGAAGGCGGAGGCGGAACTCAACGGGTTCCCGCAGTTCACCACCGAGATCGACGGCCAGAACATCCACTTCCTGCACGTCCGTTCGCAGAATCCGACGGCCGTTCCGCTGCTCCTGGTACACGACTGGCCCTGCTCGTTCGTGCAGTTCGTCGACGTCATCGCGCCGCTGACCCGGGACTTCCACGTCGTCGTCACCTCCACGCCCGGCACCGGTTTCTCCGGCCCGCTCGGCGAGGCGGGCTGGAACACCGGCCGTATCGCGGGTGCGTTCGTCGAGCTGATGGCGCGGCTCGGCTACGACACCTACGGCACTCAGGGGACGGGCGGCGGGGCCTGGATCGCCCTGGAGATGGGGCGTCGGGCGCCCGACCGGGTCATCGGCGTCCACGTCAACGGCCTGATCACCTTCCCCTCGGGGGCGCCGGGCGAATGTGACGGGTTGACCGGGCCCGAGCGGGAGCGACTGGCACGACTGGAGGACTTCCAGCAGGACAAGATGGGCTTCAACGCCATCCAGTCCACCCGCCCACAGACCCTCGCCCACGGACTGCACGACTCGCCGGTCGGCCAACTCGCCTGGATCGCAGAGAAGTTCAAGGAGTGGACGGACCCGGAGGCCGAGCTTCCCGAGGATGCCGTGGGCCGCGATCGACTGCTGACCAACATCAGCGTGTACTGGTTCACCGGTACGGCGGGCTCCTCCGCGAACCTGTACTACGAGTCGGCCCACGACCCGAGCGCCTGGGCCCCGAAGCCGCGCGGCACCGTCCCGACCGGTGTGGCCGTCGTCCTGGACACCGACATCGCCATCCGGCGCTTCGCCGAGCGGGACCACAACGTCACCCACTGGACCGAGCTGGAACAGGGAGGCAACTTCCTCGCACTGGAGCAGCCGGAGGCCTTCGTGACGGATGTCCGCGCCTTCTTCGGCACACTCGACGCCTGGGCCTGAGGACCGGGGCTGAGGGCTAGGCCGTTTCCTTCGGATCATCTGATCGTTTGTTGATGTGTGTCGTTGACTGACGCCCAATGGGCACGGATCGAGCCGTTGCTGCCGGACCGGACGCCTCGGCGGGGTGGGCGGTGGCGTGATCACCGGCAGGTGATCGACGCGATTGCGTTCAAGTACCGCACTGGGACACCGTGGATGGACCTGCCCGAGTACTTCGGTTCATGGAAGGCCGCCCACAACCGACTGCGCATGTGGGCGGCCAACGGCACCTGGGAGAGGGTCTTCACCACCCTGCTCGCCCAGGCCGACGCCGAGGGCGACATCGATTGGGTCATCGCGGTCGACTCCACCGTCGTCCGCGCGCACCAGCACGCCGCCGGGGCCCGTCAAAAGGGGCTCCAGTCGGTGAGCCGGACGACCATGCCCTCGGACGCTCCCGTGGCGGACTGACGACCAAGATCCATCTCGCCGCCGACATTCGCTGCCGGCCACTGGCCTTCGTGCTCACGCCCGGACAGGCCGGGGACGCGCCCGCGTTCTCCGAGGTCATGGCCCGCTTGCGGGTGCCCCGGCCGCTCGGTCGGCCCAGGATCACGCCAGACGTGGTCCTGGCCGACAAGGCGTACTCGTCCCGCGCGATCCGCACCCATCTCCGCCGACGTGGGATCCGGGCCGTGATCCCGCAGCCCGCCGACCAGGCCGCCAACCGCAAGCGTCTCGGCAGCCGAGGCGGCAGACCACCTGCCTTCGACCGCGACGCCTACAAGCAGCGCAACACGGTCGAGCGGTGCATCAACAAGCTCAAGCAGTGGCGCGGACTGGGTGAGGTCGACTCGGGGCGCCCTGCTGATGTTTCCACCAGTGGGTTTCCCCGAGCCGCCTCCCGAACCCGGCGTGCCCGTCTCCGGGCACCGGGCTCTCCACAAATCTCGTTCCGGGGTGTTCAGTTCCTCATGCCGTAGTGGGCCACGGAGACGGAATGAGTTTTCCCCGGTATCGGTATCTGGTCGTGCTTACCTTTGCCGGGTTGAGCAGTTCCGCTTCCTCTGTGACAGGCCACCAGCCGCCGCTGTAATAACGTCGGCGGAGCTGCTTCCAAGTGATTCCGGGATGTTTGCGCCGGATCCATCTAGTCACCCTCATCCACGTGTAGTGGCTGAGGTAACAGAAAGCGACGTTCGACACTCCGGGACGGAAATACGCGCACCATCCTCGCAACACCGAGTTCAGTCGGTGGAGCAAGGACTCCAGCGACAGGCCGACGTTCTGTCGTCCGGTCAGTTCCTTCACCTTGCCCGTTACGGAACGTACTGACTTCCGTGCGGGATAGGTGTAGATGTACTGCCGGTCAGTGCCCCGTTTCCAGTGGCGCTGGATGCGCCATCCGAGAAAATCAAGGCCCTCGTCAATGTGCGTGATCTTTGTCTTCTCCACCGACAGGCGAAGGCCCATCGACTTCAATGCCTCTGCGACCTCGTCGCGTAGTTCCTCGGCATGTTCGCGGCGCCCGAAGACGAGTACGAGGAAGTCGTCCGCGTACCGGACCAGCCGGTAGTTGGGCAATCCTCGGCGCCGTCTCCTGCGCCGGTCCTCGGAGGTGCCATCTGGCCCTCCGGGGGCCTGGGCGATGTGCTCGTCCAGGACCGAGAGTGCGATGTTGGCCAGCAGCGGCGACAGGATCCCGCCCTGCGGGGTCCCGGTGCGTGTGTCCGTGAAAGCTCCGTCACGGGACAAGATCCCGGACTTCAAGAACGCCTTCACCAAGGACAGCACCCGCTTGTCCCCGATTCGATTCCGCACCCGTTCCATGAGGGCCGGGTGCGCGATCTCGTCGAAGCACGCCGTGATGTCGCCCTCCACCACCCACTCGTATCCGTGGCTGGCGAGGTAGCGACTCTCGGCGATCGCATCGTGGGCTCGGCGGTTCGGGCGGAACCCATAAGAACACGGGAGGAAATCCGCTTCGAATACCGGCTCCAGCACCAGCTTCAAGGACGCCTGGACCACTCGGTCCGCCACGGTCGGAATCCCGAGACGACGAAGCTTGCCATTCGCCTTGGGAATCATCCGCTCGCGGACAGGGACCGGATAGAAGCTGCGGTCTCTGATCTGGGTCCGCAGCTTGTCGAGAAACGTCTCGACCCCTTGCCCGACCTCGATGGAGCGGGCGGTCTTCCCATCCACTCCGGCCGTGCGGGCACCCTTGTTTCCCCGGACACGGTCCCACGCCACCAACAGGAAGGCGGGATCGGCCACGAGGTTGAACAGGTCGTCGAACCTGCGATGAGAATCATCGACAGCCCAACGGTGCAGCTTGGTCTGGATCTCCAGTACCCGGCGTTCGGCCTTCATCAAGGCCCATTCCAGCTCGTCGGTATTCACCGGCGACAGCCTCCTGGCATTCCAGTCTCCTTACTGCCGACTTGCTGGCCCCCTTCCCCATGTGACCGGCTTTCCCGGCCTCGGAGTACTACGGAGCCTCCGTCCTGCCCGACGGCCATCAGCCGGCGATGGACCTGTCCCCGACCGGACTGGATGTCCGATACAGGGACGACCGCGGACAGTTCCCACGTTCACCACGAAATCGATCGACAGGTGAGGTGCCCAGCTCTACCCCGGCAGCATCGCCACGCTTACGCCGCAGACTTTCGGCGTGGCCTCCCCACCGATGAATGGAGTCGGCTTCGGAGTCGACCACCGAAGAGCGCTGGTGGTCGTGCACTGCGTCCGGCCCAGATCCGCCAGGTTCGAGCCGGTGTCGTAATTACGGGGCGTCAGGCACTGATTTCTCGCGTGCACCTTCCTGTCTCGCTAGCCGGACCCGGATCGTCTGGCAGTACCAACCCGTCCCGGCGTTGTCGGGGCTGCTTACCGCTCGGCTCGGCATCCCCCGAACCGAACTGCCCCCAGCTTCAACCGGATTGCTACGACAACCCGGTGGTGAAGGTCTCTCACCTCACTCGATTCCATGGCGCCTCGTGGCGCACCCACCCGCTACGACAAAACCGCCACCATCTACCTCGCCGGACTCCACCTCGCCGCCATCTTCATCTGGTCAGCAAGGTGATGCCAGTCGAGCTGCCTAGACCCAGCCTTCGTCAAGGTGAACCGTCCAGGTGTCTCCCACTGCCCGGTGCAGTTCAACCAAGACCGCCACATTCGCGATGGCCGCTGGCGCGTCGGACAGCCGCAGTGGGGAGTCAGGAACGCCGCTGCGCAGGTAAGTGGGCAGCTCGCCGTTGCAGTTGAAGGTGTGAAGCGGCAGGGGACCAGCGTTGAACCACGCGGGACAGTTCTCTTCCGCCCACGCAGCAGCGGCATCGACACGATCCACATGCGCCAGCAGATGCTCCGGAGCAGGACCATCGCTGAAGTGCACGAGGAAACCGTGAGCGTCCACCGCCCACCAATCCCACGTGAATCCAGGCCGAGGGTGCCGCAGGATCGTCGTCATGCAGCCACCGTATCCAGGCTGCACAAAGACCGGTGAGGATGATCCACAGGAAACGTCCTAGGTGTATTGACCCGCAGGGTTGTTAACACGGTTGATGGGTGGGTTGCCGTCGAGTGCGGTGTGGCAGCGGTGGTGGTTGTAGGTGTGGAGGAAGTCTGTCAGGGCTTCGGTCCGTTCCTGGTTGGAGGTGTAGGGCCGCAGGTAGGCCCACTCGTCCAGCAGGGTGCGGTTGAAGCGTTCGACCTTGCCGTTGGTCTGGGGCCGGTAGGCACGGGTGAGTTTGCCGCTGGCGCCGAGCTCGGCCAGGACGTTCTTCCAGGCCAGGCCCTTGCGGTAGGCCCACGCGTTGTCCGTGAGGACTCGTTCGATGCGGGTGATGCCCTGGCTGTGGAAGAACGCGGCCGCGCGGGTGAGGAAACCCGCGCAGGTCGCGACCTTCTCGTCGTTGTGGATCTCGCTGTAGGCGAGGTGGGAGTGGTCGTCGACCGCGGAGTGGACGTAGTCGAAGCCCATCCCCCGGATCGGCCGGCCCGCGTCGCGGCCCAGCACCTTGTGGCCGCCGCCGTCGGGGATCCGGCCGAGTTTCTTCACGTCCACGTGGATGAGTTCGCCTGGGTGGTCGCGTTCGTAGCGGCGGATCACAGTGCCGGTCGGACGGTCCATGAACGCGAGGCGGTGCATGCCGTGGCGGGTCAGGATCCGGTGGACGGTCGAGGCGGGCAGCCCCAGGACCGGGCCGATGCGGGCGGGGCCCAGTTTGCGTGCCCGCCGCAGGTCACAGACTCTCGTCTCCACGTCGGCGGGGGTCCGGTGCGGCTTCGTGCGGGGCCGGCTGGAGCGGTCGTGGAGCCCGGCCTCGCCTTCGGCCCGCCACCGTCGCATCCACTTGTGGGCGGTGGCCCGCGATATGCCCATCTCGGCGGCCACGTGGGCGACCGGTCGGCCCGATACGACGCGTTCGATCAGCAGGCGCCTACCGAAGACGGTCAGCCGGGCATTACGGTGGGACATGAAGACCTCCGTCGTGCAATGGGTTCCTAGACAGCTCCCACCACACCGGAGGTCTTCGCCATGTTCAAGACCTACCGAGTGTCAACAACACTCGTGATCAATACACCTAGGCCTGAG
This sequence comes from Streptomyces sp. NBC_00513, assembly GCF_041431415.1. Taxonomy (GTDB): domain Bacteria; phylum Actinomycetota; class Actinomycetes; order Streptomycetales; family Streptomycetaceae; genus Streptomyces. The sequence goes on along the minus strand of NZ_CP107845.1, from coordinate 691,158 downwards.
GGCTGAGGGGCTGACGCGGGTTGGCGGGCGCCGGTCGCCCGGGCGTCGGGTGTCGGCTGTTGGGCGTTCAGTGTTTGTCGTCGGTCCCGGCGGGAGGCAGTGGGCGCTTGTAGTAGCGCCACGGGAACCAGCCCTCGCCGACCGCGATCCATCCGTCGGCCTCCAGTCGCCGGTGGCGTCCGCCGGACACCACCGGCACCCGGCAGTGCTCCCAGGCGTGGTCGGAGGCCTCGACCTCGTGGAAGAAAGCGCCGTAGCCGACCAGGTGCCACCCGTCGCGCCCGGCGTCGGCGAGTGCGGCCATCTCGTTGAACGCGGTCAGGGGGGTGAGGATCCGTCGCTCGGGAGCGTCGGGGTTGCCCGACGCCCCGGACGGGGCGGCGTCCTTGTCCTTGTTCGCGAACCGCTGTTGCGCGGCTTGGCGGCTCACCCCCAGGACGCGGCCCACGGTGTCCCAGCTGTGGCCTGCCGCCCTGGCGCCCTGGACGGCCTCGCGCAGCAACCGGCCGGCCTCCTCTGCGCCGACGCGCGAGGCGTCGACCAGCCGCAGGTAGCCCGCGGCATCGTGTTCGAGGGAATCGGCCAGGTCGTCGGATACACCCAGCACGGCCGCGGCGATGCCCTCGCGGATCCTGGCGGCCTCCTGCGGGCCGAGCAACTGCTCGCCGCTCAAAGTCGCTTCCCGGGACGGTGGTCGAGCGCGTCCAGCACGTCCTCGTCGCGGCGTGCGCGCTCGGTCGCGGCTCGTCGGGCCGCGGCCGAGCGGGCGAAGCATCCGGCCGTGACGGCGACCAGGGCGAGGTCGAACGCGATCAGGACCACGGTCGCGGGGGTGCTGAGGCGATCGGCGAACATCGCCGTGAGCGCGGGTACGACCGTGACGAGTGGCAGGAGGACGGTCAGCGCCGAAGTGGCGCCGTCGGGTGCGGTGTTCGTCATCGTGTTCGGCATGTGTCAAGAAAACCTTGACGCGGGTACCTTGTCAAGGATTCATTGACGTCACTGTTGTTCGGTGGGGCCCGTGAAGGGGCCCTCGTCGACGAATCGGCGCAGGTTGACGGCGAACGAGCGGGCCTCCTCCGGTGGCCAGGAGCTCAAGGACGCCTCGATGCGCGAGGCCAAGCGCTGCCGCATGATCTCCACCGTGCGGGAGCCCCGGGTGGTGAGCGTCAGCAGGACGGCCCGCCGGTCGGCCGGGTCCTGTTCGCGGCGCACGAGGCCCGCGGCCTCCAGTCGTGAGGCTCGTCGGCTCACGCCGGAACGGTCCAACCCCACGTCGGCGGCCAGGTCGGCGGCGCTGCGGGGGCCCGTTCTGGCCAGCCCGCTGAGTACCGGGTAGGTGACCTCGTCGACGGCCTCTCCCAGGTCCTCGGTGAGGGCCCGGTGCAGGTCGGCCCGGAGGGTGCGCTTGAGCAGGTCGCCCAGGGCGTCGGCGACCTCGTGTCCCGTCTCGTTGTTCACGGTCCAAGAATAGCGTGCGCCGCGCACGCAGTCTGTGTATGCTCGGAAGCGTGCGCAGCGCACGCATTATCGGGTCGAAGCCACCCCGTCACGGAGGACAACCATGAGCCACACCAACATCGCCGCCGCCCTCAACGACCTCCTGTTCACCCCGGAGCTCGACCTCGGGGAAGCCGTCGAGCGGCACTTCGCCCCCGACTACCGCCAGCGCACGAACGGCACGTGGGACGAGCGCGACGGGTTCATCGCCCACATCGCCCACCTGCGCACGGTGGTCGCGACGGGCAGTGTCGAGGTGCACGAGGAACTGACCGACGGAAGGATGTACGCCGATCGTCACACGGTCGACGTCGTCAAGAAGGACGGCTCCGGCGTCCGCACCGAGGTCTACCTCTTCGGCGAGTTCGCCGACGACGGCCGATTCCGCCGCATAGAGGAGACCACGCTCATGCTGTCCGGCAGTGAGGAGGACCGGAACCTCGGCAGCGCACGCTGAGCACGGAGGGCCGGCCGCCCGCTCCCGGTGCCGCTCCCGCTCCCGGTGCCGCGTGACCCGCCGACGCGCGCGCGTCGGCGAGCCACGGGTCACTGCCGCGTCAGCCGTCAGCCGTCAGCCGTCAGCCGGAGATCCGACCGCACAGCCAGTTGCCCGGTTCCGCCGGATCGTCGCTGATCCAGAACTGGCGCCACAGCAGTGCGAACTCCTCGCGGCTGAGGTGGCCGTCGCCGTTCAGGTCGAGCAGCTCGAAGACGCCCGTCACGTCCACGGGCCGACCGTTCCACGTCTCGACGAGCGTGCGGTGTTCCTCGGGGGAGATGCGGCCGTCGCCGTTGGCGTCCACGGCGTCGAAGACGGTGTCGGCGGTCGCGGTGACGTCCGCGACCATGGCGGGCAGCCGGTCGACGAGGGCGAGCAGCTCGCCCATGTCGATCGCGCCGTCCCCGTTGGTGTCCCCGACTTCCAGCAGCGCCGCCCACCACCCCATGAGCAGGGTTTCCATCCGCTCGCGGACCTCCGTGCCGGGCCCCACTCCCGGCAGTCGGCTCCATCGGGCGACGAGCGAGGTGAAGTCCTCCTCGCGCAGGAAGCCGTCGCCGTCCGCGTCGAACGCGGCGAACATCCCCTTGAGCTTGCGCTCCTGAAACGCGCTGGCCATGAGCGGTCTCCCTCGACGCCGAACCGAACCACGGACGCGGCCGACCCGACGAGGGCCGGCAGACAGCGCGTAACTCTAGGCCGGGGCGCGCCCCCGGTCCCACGAGCACATCTGCGCGAACGGTCACCCGCCGGCGGGCCCCCGCCGGAGCGCAGGACGGCGGGCTCCCGCCCGCACGGGCCCTGACCGGTACCCGGTCCCGGGTGTGCGGGCTCACCCGGGACCGTGATCAAGCGCCGACCGAACCGGGTACGGGTACTCACGACAGACCCCCGGTCCCTCCCGAAACATGGGGAGGGAAAGAGAAACCACTACCGAGGGGGCACACCGTGAACGCCCGAACCTTCATCCGCCTGACCGTCACCAACCGCGCGTCGGCGATCTACCTCGGTCTGATCGCCTGCCTCGCCGCGATGGCCACGGCCGTGACCCTGTTCGCCGACGACCCCGGATTCGTCTGGGTATGGCCCGTCTTCCTCGCCCTGCCCACGTTCTTCCTCGTGGGCGCGCTCGGAGAAGCCGTGTGGGGCGGGACGCCGATGCCCGACTGGTTCTTCTTCGGAGGCATCCTCCTCTCCGTCCTGATCCAGTCGTTCGCCCTGGGAGCGCTCCTGGCGGGCCTGCACCGCCGTACCCGCCCCGGCCCGCGCCGCGCCTGAATCCGCACCTGGCACCTCCGCGATCCGGACCCGGCACCTTCGCGGCCGTACGCGCGAGGAGTTCAACGCGGCGCGCGGGGGATCACAGGGCAACCCACTCGCTGCGGTCCGGCCACCAGCCGTACCTCGGTCGGCCCTCCAGCGCGCTCGTGCGGAAGGGCCGACCGCCGTCGTCCACGCGCACCGTGCCGCGCCGGTCACCACTGCTCCAACCGACCTCCAGATACCAGCTCGCCAGATGTCCCTCGGTGTGGACGTCGAGGTTGAACACCTGCGGGTCGTGCGACGAGACCTTGAACGGGAAGCCCTTGGCGGGCACGGTGGATCCGCCGTCCTGACCGTCCTTCGCCCTGGTCACGGGCCGGGCGTCGTCCAGGTCGATGTCGAAGGTCTGAGGGGTGATGCCGCTGCCGCAGCCGTCGCCCATGGAGAAGGCCCGCCACGCGAGCGGCGCGCCGCGCTCGACCACGCGCACGTCGATCCCGGTGATGACCACCGCCTCGTCCGTACGGCCCTTGGCGGTCAACTGGAGCTGCATCGCTCCGGCGTCAACGGCCCCGAGCGCCCTGGCCCAACCCCGGGTGTCCTGCGGGGCGCTGGGCGGCGGTACCTGTCCCTCCGGCTGATTGAGCAGGAAGTTCGCCCCGCAGGGCGCGTCCCAGTTGTACGAGCTCACCCCGACGCTCGGTGGCTGCACGGCCGCGCCGTCGCCGGAGGGCGGTGTCCCCCCGGGCGTGCCCGACCCTTCCCGGCCGGGCGCGGGCGAGCTCGCCCCGGCGACGGGGGAGGCGCTGCCGCCCGCGGTGGTGGAGCCGCTCGCCGTGGGAGAGGTCGAGGCGGAGGCGCTCGTCCCGGGCCCGGGGGTGTACGGCGCGGTCCGGCTCGACGAGGGGCTCACGGGAGCCGAGGGCCCCGAAGGAGTCGGCTCGTCCGCGGCGTAGCGGGTCACGGCGTACGCCGCCGGCACGGCGAGCACGGCGACGGCTCCGGCCGCCAGGGCGATCCGTACCCCTCGGCGCCGCGCCGGGAAGCCCGCGGCGGCGGAGCGCGAGGAGTCGCGACCGCGACGGGGCCGGCGCGTGGTGGACGTGACGGCGCCGACTGCCGGGGTCTTGCCGGCCTCCGGTTCCGGCCCGTCATCGGATTCCGTTTCCATTTCCGACGTCGGCTGTGGCGACTCGGCGCCCTTCGAGGCGTTCTCGGCCGAGGACGCCGAGGACGCCGGGGGCGCCGGGGAGTGCGGACCGCCCGCGCCGGCCGCTTCACCAGGCGCCGCGTCCGCGGTGCCGGCCGCCTTCGCGAGGTTCGCCGAACCGGTTCCCCCTGCCGCCGTCTCCGCCGTGGTGGTCGTCGTCACCGGCCGCGGACGCCGCCGCGCGTCGTCGGCGATGATCCAGCGGCGGTGTGCCTCCACCAGCTCGTCGCGGGTCGCCCCGCACTGCTTGGCGAACCGTTCGACCGTCCCGAAGTCGGTGGGAACGGCGTCTCCGTTGCAGTACCGGTGCACCGTCGACGTGCTCACGTGCAGCCGCCCGGCGAGCGCTCCGTAGCTCAGCCCCGAACGCTTCTTGAGCCCGCTCAACAGTCCGGCCAGGCCATCCGATCCCGTGGTCACTCGGGTCCCCCGCTCCATACGTCTTTCCAGCCAGGCGTTCCAGGGACAGGTCATCCGACCAGCTCACAGGCCGTTCCACGTCCCAACGTCCCCCATTGTCCCGTGTATCTGGCACATGATCGGCACAGCCCCGCAACCTTGGGACAGCGCCACCGAAACCGGAGCTGCCATGCCAAGACGTTTCGGCGCGACCGACGTGGTCGCCGTCGCCGTACTGATCGCCTGTATCTCGGTCCTGACCGCACTCCTGGGCCGTCACTGAATCCGCGTCACATCCCACACCAGAAGGACGACCGCATCCATGCGCACCACCCGTACCAGTCGCACCGCTCTGACCGCCTGCGCCGCCGCCCTGCTCGCAGCCACCACCCTGACCGCGTGTCAAGGCAATGACGCACTGACCAAGGAACCGTCGCCCGCCGGCGCGGCCTCCGCCGTGCAGCCCTCGGGCGGCACCACCGACAGCGGCAACGCGCAGCCCGTCGGCCACAGCCCCAGCGGGGGCACCGCCGCCCCGACCGCCAAGGGCGGCGCCGGGGACGGCAACAGCAAGGCGAGCGGGGGCAAGGGCGGCGCCGAGGCCGGTTTCGTGGCCTGCACGGCCGGTTCCACGAGGATCGTGGCCACCAAGGTGGAACGCCCCGTCAACCACATGCTGCTCACCGTCACCAACACCGGTAAGCGTGCCTGCGATGTCTACCTCGCGCCCCTGCTGCGCTTCGACGACGAACAGGCCGCGACGCAGATCGTGGAGGACAGCAAGCCGCAGGCCGTCACGACGCTCGCCCCGGGCGAGTCCGCGTACGCCGGGGTGACCCTCAGCAGCGCGACCGGTGAGGCGGCCCACGGCTACAAGCCCGAGAAACTTGAGCTCCACTTCGCTGCCCGCAGCGGTTCCGGTTCGGCCGGCGCCCCGGTCAAGGTGACCCTCCCGGCGGACACGTACAAGGACGACAGCGCGGCCGTCACGTACTGGCTCACCTCGATGCAGGACGCGCTGAACCACTGAACGGCCGTCCCGTCACGCCTCGTCGTCCCGGCCGAACTCGCCCGCCCGACTTCGCCCGCCCGCCTCGCCCGCTCCGAAGCGCGAACACCGCCCCGGGGCGAGGCCCGGGGCGGTGTTGGAATGCGGTGAGGGAGCTCAGATGCCGATGTTGGCCAGGTTGACGCCGATGTTGCGCAGGGTCGCGGCCAGGGAGGGGTGCTTCACCTCGAACCGTTCGGCCGCCAAGTGCAAGGACTCGGACATGCCCGGATCCTCGGCCGCCTCATCGGCCTCCAGCCGGTCGAGCAGCGCCTCCAGGTGTGCGCGCTCGTATGCCGGGAGGCCGACTCCCGTCGTCCGGAGCTCCGCACGCAGTGCCTCCAGATGTTCCCTCGTCGCGTGGTTCGGCACCGTGTCTCCTCCGTCGCTCGCCGCCTGGCCCGGGGTCCGTCCCCAGGCAGCGGATACCGACCGTCTGCCCGCCCCCGCTCCCCGCACGCCTCCACGAGCCGGCAAGGCGCGTGGGTGCCCCTCCGGAACTACCATGGACGAATACAGCCGAAACAGCCCGATAGGCCCGATTGGCCCGGATCTCGTCTCTCGGCCGCGTGCACCCGCGTACGCATACCCAGGGTGATCGATGACGATGAAGCGAACCGCTCAACGGCGCGTCGGCGACAGGGTCCCCGCGCTCGCCGCCGCTGCCGCCGTCGCGTGCCTGCTGCCCGGAGGCGTGGCCGTCGCCGGCGAGGCCGACAAGGCGGGGTCTTCCTCGGCCGACACGGTGGCCGCCGTGGACGAGACCTGCGCGACCTCGCTGCCGGACAGTTTCTGGCGGGCACCCGTGGACAAGCTCCCCGTGCACCCGAACTCCGCCCGGTACGTCTCCTCGATCGGCTCCTCGGTAGCCCTGCATCCGGACTTCGGGTCGGGCCTCAGCGACGGCGAACCCTTCGGCATCCCCATCACCGTCTCGGACGAGAAGCTGCCGGAAACGAAGGTCACCCTGGACTACGCCGACGAGAGCGACAAGACCGGGTACCGCATCCCGCCGGACGCCAAGATCGAGAACGGTCCGGCGAGCGAGGGGGACCGGCACGTCGTCGTATGGGACCGCGAGCTGTGCAAGTCCTACGAACTCTGGAACGCGAAGCAGGAGGGCGACAACGCCTGGCACGCCGGAGGGGGCGCCGTCTTCGACCTGACGACCAACGATCTCCGGCCCGACGGTTGGACGTCCGCCGATGCCGCCGGCCTCGCCATCCTCCCGGGGCTGGTACGCCAGGAGGAAGCGGAGTCCGGGCACATCGACCACGCGATCCGTGTCACCGTGCCGCGCTCGGACCAGAGTTACGTCTGGCCCGCGAGGCACCAGGCGGGAACCGCCGCGGACCCGTCACTGCCTCCCATGGGATTGCGACTGCGGCTGAAGGACTCGGTGGACACCTCGACGATGGGCCCGCAGGCCAAGGCCGTCGCCGAAGCGCTCAAGAAGTACGGCGCCATCGTCGCGGACAACGGCTCGGCCTGGTTCATCACCGGGGAGGAGAACCCCGGTTGGGACAACGCCCAGCTCGACGCGCTCAAGGCCATCAAGGGATCGGACTTCGAGGCGGTCGACGCATCGGGACTCCAGCGGTCGCCGGACTCGGGAGCCGTGGAGACCAAGTGATCCGCTGACTGAGGCGGGGCGGGGCCGGCCCTCGGCCCGGGAACCCGCCACCTCGGCTCGGGAACCCGCCACCTCGGCCCGGGAACCCGCCACCCCGGCCCGGGGCCTCGCGTCTACGTCCGGGCGACGGCCTCCAACGGGCTCAGCGCGGCCGCCCGCCGGGCCGGTCCGGCAGCAGCGAGCACACCGACCGCGAGGGAGACCAGGCACACGAGGAGCAGCTCCCCCCACGGCAACGCCATCGAGTAGTCCGCCATCGCGCCGTTGGCCACCGCGCCGACCGCCCAGGCTCCGAAGAGCCCGCCCGCCAGGCCCAGGAGCGTGCCGAAGCCGGCGACCGTCACCGATTCCACGCGGATCATCCGCCGGATCCCGCCGCGATCCATTCCGACGGCGCGCAGCACGCCGATCTCGCGGGTGCGTTCCGCTACCGACACGGCCAGGGTGTTCACGATGCCGAGCGCGGAGATCACGGCGCCGAGGACCAGCAGCCCGTACATGAGGGTCAGCAGGTCGCCCATGGCCCCGGCGGCCTCGTGGACCAGCTCGTCGCGGTCCTGGACCTTCACGAGCGGGCTGTTGCCGGTGGCGGTGCGCAGCCGGTCCGCGGTGGCCTTCGGGGTCGTGCCGCCGGCGTCGGTGCGCACGAGGATCCGCTGGACGGAGTTCGGCAGGTGACTGTCCCGGCCCACCTCGACGCGCGCGCCCAGCACGTCGTGGGCGACGGGGTTGTCCCGGTAGACCCCGACGACGGTGTACTGCTTGGACCGCTGGTCGCGACCGATGCGCGCGGTCAGCGTGCTGCCCGTGCTCAGGCCCTGTTCCCGTGCGACGGAGGCGGACACGGCGAGCCGGCCGGGACCGAGGTCCTTCAGGGATCCACCGACGAAGTCGAGTTCCATGACGTCGCGCACGGTTTCGGCGTCGACACCGGCGATCTGACGGACCTGGCCGCCGGTGAACAGGGTGGAGTCCGTGACGGCGCTCGCCGTCTTGACGCCGGCGGTGTCGGCCACCCGCTTCACGGCGGCCGGATCGATGCCGCTCATGGAGCCGCGGGCGCTGATGACGTGGTCGGCGCCGAGACCGGCGGCGGCCTGCCGATCGAGGGCCTGCGACGTGGAGTCGCCGATGACGGCGAGCCCGGCGACCAGTGCCGTGCCGACCATCAGCGCGGACGCGGTGGCCGCGGTACGGCGCGGGTCGCGCAGCGCGTTCTCCCGTGCGAGCCGGCCCGCGATCCCGAGGCGGTCGGTCAACCGTCCGCTCAGCCGGATCACGGGACCCGCGAGGAGCGGGGCCAGGACGATCATGGCGGCCACCACCACGGCGCAACCGCACATGGCGGTCCGCAGGTTCGCCTCGGAGGCGTCCTTCGCCCCGGTGAGCGACACCAGCAGCCCCGCGCCGAGCGCCAGCAGGAGTGCCCCCGCCACCCCGCGGACCCTGGACGCCATCGCGGTGGGCGGTTGGTCCGCCGAGCGCAGCGCCTCGATGGGCGCGATCCTCGCTGCCTTGCGGGACGGCAGCCACGCGGCGAGGACGGTGACGCCCACGCCGACGCCCAGGGCGGCGAGGATCGGGCGCGGGCCGATGACCAGGGGCCCCCGGGGCAGCGCGTTCCCCCCGGTGTTCAGCAGGTCCGGCAGGACGGCGGCGATGCCGAGGCCGAGCAGGAATCCGACCACCGACGCGGCGAGGCCGACCAGCGCGGCCTCCCAGAGGACGGAGCGGACCACCTGCCGGCGCGAGGCGCCGATCGCCCGCAGCAGCGCGATCTCCCGGCCGCGCCGGGACACGAGCATGGTGAAGGTGTTGACGATGAGGAACGAACCGATGAACAGGGAGACCCCGGCGAAGACCAGCGGCAGTTTGGTGTAGCCACGGGTCAACGTGTCGGCGAGGATGCTCTGTTGGTCGGCCTGGGCCCCACCGGTGGTGGCTTCGGCGCGGTCGGCCGGCAGCACGGCGCCGACGCGCTCGGCGAGCTCGTAGTCGCTGACGCCGGGGGCGGCGGACAGATCGATCGAGGTGTAGTGGCCCGGTGACGCGAACAGCGCCTGGGCGGTGGCCTCGTGGAACAGGGTGAGGGTGCCGCCGGCGGTCACCCGGGGCTCCTTCGTGGTCACGATGCCCACGAGCCGTTTCCTCAGCACCGGGCCGTCGGTGGCCAGCGTGATGGTGTCGCCGAGGGTGAACCCGCCGGCGGCGGCGGTCCCGTCGTCCACGGCGATCTCGGCGTCGTTCCGGGGCGCGTGACCCTTGACCAGCGGAAAGCGGCTGTCCTTGCCGTCCGCCCCCGGTACGTGGGCGGCGCCCAGGTTCGCCCAGGTCCGTCCGGCGCGCAGGGGGGCGCCGTCCGAGCCGTTCAGGGTCGCCCGGCCGTCTACCGACGGCCGTACCGCTGCGACACCCGGTACGTCCGCGAGTTTCCGCGCGAGCACGTCGTCGACCACGGTGGCGCCATCGCCGGGGCCGTCCGCGGTGGCCCCGGGCGGGGGCTGCCTCGGGGTCACGGTGACCGCGATGTCCGCGAAGCTCTTCGACACGGCGGCGCGGTGAGCGGCCGCCGAGGAGTCCGCGAAGACGAGTGTGCCGCTGACGAACGCGACACCCAGGCAGACCGCGAGGACGGTCAGGAGCAGACGGGCTTTGTGCGCCAGGGCGTTGCGCAGGGCTGTTTTCAGCATGGGCGGCTTTCAGGGCGGGGGGAGGGGAGGGAGGAACGGGCACGGCGCCGCGGCGCCGTGCCGGTCAGCCGGTACGGGTGCGGGTGTCGAAGGCCTTCATCCGGTCCAGGACCCGCTCCGGCGTGGGGCGCGCCATCTCGTCGACCAGGCGGCCGTCCGAGAGGAACACCACACGGTCGGCGAACCCGGCGGCCACGGGGTCGTGGGTCACCATGACCACGCTCTGGCCGAGTTCGCGCACCGAGTCGCGCAGGAAGCCGAGGACCTCGGCCCCGGCGCGGGAGTCGAGGTTGCCGGTGGGCTCGTCCGCGAAGACGATCGCGGGGCGCGAGACCAGCGCGCGGGCCACGGCGACACGTTGCTGTTGTCCGCCGGACAACTGCCCGGGGCGGTGGCCGAGCCGCTGGGCCAGGCCGACCATGGAGACCACCCGGTCCAACCACTGCCGGTCGGGGCGGCGCCCGGCGATGCTCAGCGGCAGCGTGATGTTCTCCAGCGCGGTCAGCGTCGGCAGCAGGTTGAAGGCCTGGAAGACGAAGCCGATCCGGTCCCGGCGCAGGGCGGTGAGTCGCCGGTCGTTCAGCGTGCCCAGTTCGGTGGTGCCGACGCGGACCGATCCCGAGGTGACCGAATCGAGGCCGGCGGCGCAGTGCATCAACGTGGACTTGCCGCAGCCGGACGGGCCCATGATCGCGGTGAACTCGCCCTCCCGGAAGGCGAGGCTGACGTCGTCCAGGGCGACGACACGGGTGTCGCCGCTGCCGTGGACCTTGGAGACGCCGACGGTGGCGGCCGCGATCCCCACCGTCGGGTTCGGCGCGTACGGGGACAGGTGCTCGGCGGTCACGATGGACTCCTCTTCGGGTACCGGTGGGGGCACTTCGAAGGGTGTCCGGGGAACGTATCGGCGTGTCGTCCGTCGTGTATCGGTGGCCGCGCCACTTCGTAGCGGTTCCGTGTGACGGGTGGTCAGGCGGGTCGGGCCGGCAGGCGCAGCGTGGCGACGGCGCCGCCTGCCGGGGCGTTGCCCAGGTGCAACTCGGCGCCCAGCACCCGGGCCTGCCCCCGGGCGATGGTCAGGCCCAGTCCGTGGCCCGAGCCCCGTTCCGCCGCGCCCGTGTGGAAACGTCGCGGACCGTCGCGCAGCAGCTCGGCCGGGAAACCGGGGCCGCGGTCGCGCACGACGACGGTCCGGCCCTCGACGGTGACCTCGACAGGTGTGCCCCCGTGCCGGTGGGCGTTGACGACGAGGTTGCCGACGATCCGTTCGAGACGGCGCGGATCGGTTTCCACGGTCGCCGCTCCCTCGGTGGCCGACGTTCCCTCCGTGCCCGGAGTGTCCTCGACGGTGACCGTGGCGACGCATCCCGTGCGCGCCACGGCGTCGCGGACGACCGCGCCGAGCGGCACATGGGCGCGGACCGGCTGTTCGGCGCCGGCGTCCAGCCGGGAGATCTCCAGCAGGTCCTCGATCAGGCCGCGCAGATCGCGTACGCGCGCCCGCAGCAGATCCTCCGTCCCGCCGGCCGGCAACAGGTCGGCCGCGGCCAGCAGACCGCCGACGGGCGTGCGCAGCTCGTGGGCCACGTCCGCGGTGAACTGCCGCTCGTTGCGCAGCCGTCGGGAGAGGCTGTCGGCCATCAGGTCGACGGTGGCGGCGATGTCGGCCACCTCGTCACCGCCCTTGACGGACCCGGTCCGGGCGTCGAGGTCCCCGGCGGCGATCCGGCCCGCGGTCTCGGAGACCCGCCGCAGCCTGCGGCCGAGCAGCCCGGCCCCGTACACCGCCAGGGGGACGGCCGCGGCCAGCGCGACGAGCGAGGCCACCGCCATGCTCACGTCGAGGCGGCGCAGCCCGTGGAGCTCGCCGCTCATGTTGACGCGCATGGCGAGCACCGGACTGTCCGGGCCGCCGACCCGCTGGGCGGCCCAGACGGTCGGCCCGACGTTGGCGTCGACGCGGCCGTCGTAGGCGGTGTGCCGGGCACCGTCGGCCGGGTGGCGCAGGGCGGCGGGCAGCTCGGCGGGGTCGAGTTCGGCGCCGTCGGCGAGCGTTCCGGTGCGCTGGTAGACGTCCATGGCCGAGTACACGCCGTTGAACGCCCGCGCCTCGGCTCGGCCGCGGATGTCCTGCGCGGTCCACAGGTGGACCAGTACGCCCACGGCCGCGGCGACGAGGCAGGCCGTGGCCGCGGCCAGCGCCGCGATCTTCCGACGCAGGGACGCGCGGACCGGGCGCGGCCGGGGGAACGGGCGCACCGTGCTCAGCGCCTGAGCTTGTAGCCGAAGCCGCGGACCGTCTCGATCCGGTCCCGCCCCAGCTTCCTGCGCAGCCGCTGCACGCACAGGTCGACGACCCGGCTGTCGCCGTCCCAGCCGTAGTCCCAGACGTCGCGCAGCAGCGTGTGCCGCTCCAGCACGATGCCCGGGTGGGCGGCGAACTCCAGCAGGAGTTTCAGTTCGGTCGGGGTGAGCGCCACCGGGCGCCCGGAGACGAACACCTCCAGGCCGCCGGTGTCGATGGAGAGGTCCCCGAAGAACAGCCGGTCCCGGTCCGCCTCGGACGCGGGCGGCTCCCCGCCCGTCGCGCACGCGGGCCCGGGGGCGGGAGCGTAGGTCGCCCGCCGCAGCAGCGATCGGATGCGTGCCACCAGAACGGAGGTCTCCACCGGCTTGACGACGTAGTCGTCCGCGCCGGCCTCCAGCCCGGCGACCACGTCGAGGCCTTCGCCGCGGGCGGACATCATCAGGATCGGCACCAGGCTGGTCTCCCGGACCCTGCGGCACAGCCCGATCCCGTCGAGACCGGGCAGCATCACGTCCAGGATCAGCAGGTCGAAGCTCTCCTCGCGCAGGAGCTCCAGCGCGGCGAGGCCGTCGGACGCGGCCTGCATCCGGTAGCCGTAGCGTTCGAGGGCGACGGTGAAGGACCGGCGCATCAGGTCGTCGTCCTCCACCAGCAACACGCGAGCGAGGCGCGCGGAGGCCGGAGCCGAGGCGGACGAGGACACGGGGACGACTCCTGTTGAAACGGTCCGGGCGGGGCATCGGACCCGGGCGTGCTCACGCGCCGCCGACGATCCGAAAGGAACGATACGGCAGCCGTACGGGGTGGTGTCCGCGGCGCGGGCCGCGGACGCACCCACCCGAAAGAGCCTCCGCGATCCAAGAACACGCAGATCAGGTGGGGTGGGAGTGCCCGGCCGCCGGGGCGGACCGTCCCCTACGCGAGCCCCCGCGGGGACGTTCGCCGCGCCGGACTGATGGGCGACCAAGCGCTCCCTGATACCCGCCCGATACAAACGCGCGGCCACCGCTCCCGACAGAACGCGCGCCCACCGCTCCCGACGGAACGCGCGCCCACCGCTCCCGCCCGCCGGAGACGGTCCACGGCTCCGACGTCAGCCGGCCCGCACCACTGCGCGCAGCGTGTGACCCAGCAGCCGGGCGTAGGCGCGTTGCAGGACCGGTACCGCCGGGCCCGCGAGACGGGTGTACCAGCAGCCGGGCCGGCTGAAGGCGGTCACCGTGAACCACACGCCGCCGTCGGCGTCCATGTCCACTACGAAGGACTCCTCGCCGCACTCGGGGTGGCCCTTCAGCGTCCCGTACGCGAAACCGATGCGGTCGGGCTCGTACGCCGTCCAGATCACCTGGCACGGAGCGGTGACGCGCAGCGGTCCGATGCCGATGCCGACCTCCACCCGCCGGCCGGGAAGCAGGGGGCCCTCCTGGTCCGTGGCCACGCGCATCCCCGAGGCGCGGTGCGCCCGGAGGGTGGTGACCGCGGCGCCGGCCGCTTCCAGGTCGGGCCGGCCGTGCCCGATCCGGACGCGGTACTCCAGGTGGTCGTATCCGGCCGGCAGCGGTCGGAGGGCGGTGGCGCCCGCCTCGGGGTAGTTGACGGTGTCTCGGTCGGGGCTGAAGAGTCGGGTCATGGGGTCTTCTCCGTCAGGTCGGGGCCCAGCCGGTGCCAGGCGAGCATCGAGCAGAGGGCGAATCCGAGGGCGTTGCCGAGGCCGTGGGTGGCGGCCATCCAGGTCAGGGTGGGGTGGGTGATGCCGGTGGCCTCGCCGAGGGCCCACCACAGGGCGAGCAGCATGGTGGCCACCAGGACCGCGGCCGAGGTCGACAGCAGCGCGCCCGTGACACGTCCGCGGGCCCGCGGACGGATCTCCCGCCAGGTCAGCACGGCCACCGCCCACATCCCGCCGGTCAGGACCGCGGCGCCCACCAGCTCGGCCCAGTCGTCGACGAAGTAGCCGAGGAGCACGAGGAGCGTGCCGGCCGGGACGCTGTACGCCGCCGCGCGCGAGAGGCCGCCGGCGGAGGAAGGGGCGGCCCGGCACACCAGCCCGGCGACCAGCGCGGCGGCGAAACCGGCGAAGTGGAAGTGCGGGACGGTCAGCGCCAGGATGTCGAGGTCGAAGCCGAACAGACGGTGTCCGCCGCGTTCGGCGACCAGGGCCGTCGCGGCCACCGAGGGCGCGACGAGCGCGGTCAGCACGGCGATCTCGGCCGGGGCGAGCGAGCGCGTCCGCAGCAGCCGGGCCGGGGCCTGTGCCGCGAGGACCAGGGTGGCGGCGGCGTAGAGGCCGGCGAGCACGGTGGCGAGGGCTCCGCGCGGGAGCCACAGGCACACCGCCCCGGGAACGGCGAGGAACGGCCACAGCCGGGCGATCCGGTGCGGCCCCACCGGATCGATCAGACGCAGGCCTGCGGGAACGATCCCCAGCATGCCCAGGGTGACGATCAGATTCACCAGCACCGTCATCGCGGACCCCCTCCGGCCGCGCCGAACGCGCGGAGCACTGAACGCTTGAACGCGTTCAACTCATGACCGTGACCCTACGGGGTTCGTTGAACATGTTCAAGACGGCTGGTGGTCAGCCCGGGGCATGGTCGGGACGTGGGTTGGGGCGTGGGTCGGGGTGTGTGCCGCTTGAGCGGACGCACGGGCCCCGGGGCGCAGGCTCCCCGGGTCTCACCCGCGGGATCCGAGGACCTCCCGGATGACGTGCCGGGCATTGGCCGAGATGATCGGGTTGGTCCTGCGGTAGTACGGCAGCTGGATGACCGCCATGGACAGCGCCCAGCCCCGGCCGCGGGCCCAGGTCGCGTCGTCCACGTCCACCACGTCGCGGTACACCCGTCGAGCCGAGGCGGGCAGCAGATTCCAGGCGGGGATGAGGTCGGTGGCCGGCTCTCCCAGGCCCACGGTGCCGAAGTCGATGACGGCCGAGACGCGGTCACCGTCCAGCAGCAGATTGCTCGGCATGAGGTCGCAGTGCGTCCAGCGGGCCGGGCCCGTCCACAGCGGTGCCGCGAGGGCCTCCTCCCAGGCCGCGGTGATCTCCTCGACGTCGAAGGGTTCGTCGGTACGGCGCAGCTCCTCGATCGCCCCCCGCACGTCCCGGTCCTCGCTGATCAAGGGCGCGCCGCGGTGCGCGGGCGGGCCGTCGGGGAGTGCGACCCCGCGGAACGCGACCGCGAACCGGGCGAGGTCCCGGGCCACGGACTCGGGTTCAGCCAAGACGCCCTCGACAGGGCTGCGGCCCTCGATCCACCGGTGCACCGCCCAGCTCAAGGGGTAGCCCTCACCCGGGGCGCCGGTCGCGACCACCTCCGGGATCGGCAGCGGCAGCAGCGGCGCCAGCCGGGGGAGCAGCCGTGCTTCCGTCACGATGGCCTCGGCGCCGCCGGGGCGCAGCGGCAGTCGGACGGTCAGGTCGTCGCCGAGCCGGTAGATCGCGTTGACCGTGCCCCCCGACGCGAGGCGGGTGATCGGCAGGTCCGCCCACCGGGGGAACTGGGCGCGCAGCAGGCCCCGTACCAGATCGGCGTCGATCTCCGCCTCGTCCGCGTGCATCCTGCCCATGTCCCCACCCGGTTCTCTCGATTGCCGCCCGGATCGTCCCACGGCCCCGGCCGTGCCACACAGCCGATTTCGCGGGCCTGCGACCAGGGCGAACCGACGAACCGCAACCTTTCGACCGGGCCCGGCCGGCAACCTTTCGACCGGGCCCGGACCGTACCCTTCGACCGGACCGCACCCTTCGACCGCAGCGCTCCGTCAGAAGATGCGTTGGCCGGGCGTGAGGATCCCGTCGGGGTCGTAACGGTGCCGCGCGGCCTTGAACTCGTCCCAGAACGGGCCGAAGTGACGCACCCAGTCATCCGTGGTGAGCGGCACCGACCCGATCGGGTACCAACGGCCACCCACGGCGAGCGTGGCGTCGTACTGCCTGCGATTCGCGGCGACCATCACCTCGGCGGAATCCGCGCCGGGGGAAGCGGTCTTGAGGAGGGAGAAGAGGTAGGCCAGTTCCTCGTCCGGCATGACCGGGAGCGGCGTCGCGCACTTGGCGGTGACGACGGGGTACAACAGGACCACCGCGCTCGCGCCGATCGAGCCGCCCTTGAGGGTCGCGAGCGTCTCCGAGACAACGGAGTTCACGGCCGACGCGGGAAGCAGACTGTCGAACCAGGGGTGGGGACGCCTCCACTCGCCCATGGACTCGAACACCTCCACCATCGGGGCGATCCGGTTCAGGAAATCGAAGTACGGCAGGTCCTGGACCTCGACCGCCGTGTGGTCCAGGTCGCCGGTGAGCCGGGCGTCGTCGGCGGCCGTCCCGTCGTAGGCCGCCGCCTCGATCATGTAGCTCCAGCCCTCCGGGGAGGGCGTGTGAGCCTGCCCGACGAGGTAGTCGAAGCGTCCTTCCCCGATCAGCCTGGCCTGCTGCGCGGTGAGTGCGGCGAGGCTGGGGGCGGCGAGTGTGTAGAGCCGCACGGAGCGGGGCGCGGGGACCAGCGCGAGAGTGGCCCGGGTGATGATCGCGCACTGACCGAGGCCGCCGAGGACGGCGCGGAACAGGTCGGGACGCACGGTCGGCGAACAAGTCGTCAACTCGCCCTCACCGGTGACGACCTGGAGTTCGATCACGTTGTCGACCTGCGTGCCGTGGTGACCGATCTGTCCGCCCAGCCCACCGGCCGAGAGCGTGCCGCCTATGGAGAGTTCCAGGTAGTCGGTGAAGGCCGGCGGGGTGAGACCACGGGCCAGGGAAGCCCGGACCAGAGTGCTCCAGCGGACTCCGCTCTGGACCACGGCGGTGTCGTCGTCGCGGATCTCGACGGAGTCCAGGGTGCCGAGGTCGACGACCAGCCCGGAAGCCACCTGGGCCTGCCCGTTGGTGGAGTGCCCCTGGCCCCGCCCGGCCACCTTCATTCCGCGCGCGCGACAGTGACGGACCATCGCGGCGACGTCCTCGGCCGAACCGGGCCTGAGGACCACGGCGGGCGGCTGACGGACGAGGCCACCGAAGTCGGTGGACGCCGCTTCGAGGGAGCCGGCGTCGAAGCACAGCTCCCCGTCCAGCGCGGGGACCGGGCCGAAGACGCCGGCGAAGTCACCGGCGGGCGCCGGATCCGGCTGCGGGGCAGAGAGGTGGGGAGGCGTCACGCTTGCTCCAGATCGACTCGGGTACGAGGAACACCCCCGGCCCGCAGGGGAGTCGGCGGCGGTGGTCAGCGGCGTGCCTGGCCCACATCACGCACCATATCCACGGACCCGGACCCGGTTCCGTACATTTCGGCCACCACCGTGCCGGAAGGCACTCCGCACCAGTCCTACAGGCCGCCGGGCAACCCGCGCATTTCCCGGCGGGGGAGCGCTTCGCGCCGCTAACGTGGCGGAACTCACTGCCGTCGGGGGGCAGGCGGTCGATCGTGATCGTCAGGGCGTGTTCTCTCCCGGCCGAGCTCTGTCTCGCGGCGGTGTCCGCAGGATGGCGGGCGATGCCGCCCGTCGCCTCGACGCGCAGAGGAGCAGTGTGCAACGGCCGCTTCCGCAGGGGATCGAGTACCTGATCGAGCAGTTCGACACGTTCGCGGCCGACCGGGGAGAAAGCCGCCGCTTACCCGTGGTGCTGTTGAAACGGGACCCCGGCGCTCCCGGCTCCGTACAGGAATCGACGGCGCGCACGGTCATCATGGGATACCGGGACCGACTGTACGAACGGGACCTCGACCGCACCGTCGACCTCGTCCCCCACGCACTCCTCGAGGACGCCGACGCCACCGCTCCCGAGACACCGCCCAACGAGATCCCCGGCGCCGAGATCGACCCACACGTCGCCCTGCTGGACGCCTTCGTGGACCAGTTGGAGAACTCCATGCCCCACGACGCGGGGGAACTGCGGCTCCCGCGCTTCCACACCTGCCGCGCCGTCCTGGAGGTCTCCGTCGGCGCCGGGTCGGCGGCCGGCAAACGGCGCCGACTGCGCGACGAGCTCTACACCGAACTCCTGGCCCGCAGACCGCTCCTGGGGACACTGGCCAGGGTAGCCGGCGCCACCGGCGGCAGCTTCCTGGTGAACATCTGGCTCTCCCTGTTCCAACTCCTCGTCGTCGGACTGCCCCGACGCCTCTACGGCCTGTGGCTCAGCAGACGCCGCTCCCTGCGCTGGGTCGGCTCCCGCAGACCCAAGGGCGCCAACTTCCTGCGCATGGCGTTGACCATCACCCGGGCCGGCACCTCACGGCACAACCACGCACTGATCCAGCGCATGCTCCTCATGGCCCTGCTCAACGACCTGTCCCGGGCCGCCAAGCCCTCCCGGCTCTGGATCTACCGCGGCCGCCGACGCTGGCCCTTCGTCCTGCTCCTCCCGGAGGTCGGGGAGGAAGGCACTCCCGTACGCGAACTCCTCGACACCTACGCGGACATCGTCCGCACCGAACCGCCCGCGCCGCTCATGGTGCTGGGCGCCCTGGCCGGCGGAGCGCCCTCGTACGCGCAATCGGTACCCGCCGACCCCCGCAGCGTCACCGGTCTCGCCGACCGCGTCCACGCCCTGTACACCCGGCGCTCCGCGTCCGCGGTCCACCTGGTCCCGCTGTCCGCGAGGGACGACGACGGACCGGCCGACCGCTGGCTGGAGACCAACCCGAAAGTGGAGGTACGGGCGAACGGTCGGGGCGACTACGTGCGCGCCGTGGCCGCCCCCGTCCTGGTGCTCGCCCTCGTGGCCGCGGGACTGATCGTCCTCACGCACCGGAGCGGGGTCAAACCCTCCTGCCACCAGGTGAGTTCGGGCGAGATCGTCGGCGTCACCGACGGAAGCGAGTGCCACCTGGGCATCGCCGGACGCGACGACGAACTCCTGTCCCTGGAAGCCGTCGCCGCCCGGCAGAACGAGGACGCGATGCGCAGCGGACGCCCGTACCGGACGGTGGTGTTCTTCGCGCCGCTCACGGCGGAGCCCGGGGACTCCACCCCGGTGAGCATCCAGAGCCTTCGTGGCGCACTCACCGCCCAGAACCAGGTGAACAGCCGCGAGGGCGACGTGGTCCAGATCCGCCTGCTCATCGCGAACTCCGGAAAGTACTTCGCCTACGGATCACAGAACACCCAGGGCCCGGACATCGCGCAGGAGATCGTCCAGAGGAAGGACCGGGACAAGATCGCGGCCGTGGTCGGCATCACGCAGAGCCGGCCCGCCTCGTTCGCGGCGGTCGCGGAGCTCTCCGCCGCCAGCATCCCCGTCATCGGCAACTCGGTCACCGGCAGCAAGATGGTGGACGAGCGGGCCTCCGCCTACTACTTCCAGGTGTCGCCCTCGGACGACCGCATCGCCGAGGTGATGGCCGAGTTCGCGTCGTACTCCGAGCAGATCGGCGAGCTGACGACGGCCAAGGACGGCAACCGGACGGCCGTGGTGGTCTACGACCCGGAGGACGAGTTCTTCAGCTCCGACCTCCAGACGAGATTCACCGGGTACTACACCGGCGGCAAGGTGGTGACCGTCCCCTACTACGAGCACCGCAACGGGCAGATCGTCTCGGAAGTGGCGCGCGACATCTGCGCGGAGGTCCGGGCCACGGGCGGATTCATCGTCTACGCGGGCCGCTCGGGCGAGATGCCGGGACTCTTCGACGCCATCCAGGGCACCGCCGACTGCCGGAAGGCGGACGGCAAGCAGGTCGCCGTCCTCTCCGAGAGCACGGCCGCCAAGTACCTCCAGGACCCGGAGGACATGCTCAGGAAGCACTCGGTCCTGAGGCCCTACTACGTGATGTTCAACAACTCCAACGGCAAGGAAAGCGCCGACAGCCCCTACTCGGAGTTCACCTCCCGCTTCCGGAACGTCTTCAAGGACGGATCGGTACCGGAGGGAAACGCGGCCGGTGCCTACGACGCCCTCCGCGTCGCCTCGGAGGTCATCAACTCGGTCTACGCCCAGTACAAGACGGCCGAGAACAGCAACGCGCCGTTCCAACCGACGGACGTGTACGCCCGCCTCTCCAACCCGGGGGTGCAGAACTTCTCGGGCGCCTCCGGTCTCCTCTCCCTCGACAGCCGCCACAAGTACCCGCCGAACAAGGCCGTCTACGTACTCGAATCGCACCTCGACAAGAGCGTGACCACCTGGATGGCGTGCGGCCTGCTGCCCGACCAGCCGCCGGGACTGAACAACCCCGCGACCTGGGGGAGGCCCGGGAAGACACGCCCCTGCCCGTGACCTCCGCCGTCCGCCGGGCGCCTGGCAGACCCCCAGGTCAGAAGGACGGTCCGGGCTGCGGGATAGTGATCGCCGGGGCGAGCCCTCCCGCTCGCCCCGCACCAGCGACACGACACCCCAGGACGACCGAGATGGAGCCCCCGATGGACGTACGTTACTTCGAGCGGATCACCGCATTCATCGAGGCGCGGCTCACCCCGCTCTTCGCCGAGGAGACGGGCAGCGAGAACGGCTTCGCCATGGACGACACCTCCCGCGCCCTGCGCGCGCTGCGCAACGCGGCGCTGGAGGCGTCCGTGGCCAAGACGCTCATCGGGCAGCGGGACGCGGCGGACCCGGCGGTCCGCCGGGTCATCGACCAGGCGGTCGAGCACCACTGGGACGTGCTGCGCGGCATCGCCCGCCAGTGGGAGGACCACGCCGACTTCGCGCGCGAGTTCAAGCGCCACGCCTGGGAACTGGACGAGGCCCCCGCGGCAGCCACCGCCCCGTAAGCGTCCACCGACCGCCGGCGGCCCGGTCGCGGTCCTCACGGGCACTCGTCCCGGTCAGGACCGCGACCGCGGAGCGCGCTCGCGTGAACGGTGTCGGCCCTCGGGTCGCTCCGGCAGGGCGAGACCAAGCCCTTCAAGGACGGAGAGCGCAACGACCTCGTCCCCGGCGAGGTGGAACGTCTGAGCGCACGAACTTCGAGTGAGGCGCGGCCCGAGCGCGGGCAGCACCCGGGCGCGCGGGAGGCGTCAGAGCGCGAGGACCGGCCGGACCGAGAACTCCTCGCAGAGGTCCTCTCCCTCCGGCCCGTGTACGAACTCGGCCATGAAGGGGTTCCGGTTCGCCGTGGCCAGGGGAAGCCAGGTCAACATGCGTCCGTAGCCACCGCACACCGACTCGCCCCCGTCGCCGCCGTGGACCGAGGTGACGTCGCTGGTCAGCTCCGTGCGGTAGGTGTCATACGCGATGCGCAGCCCGAAGGCGTTCGGTTGGCTCTGCGGGCCGGTGTCGTCCCCGTAGGGGATGCGGTCGAGAGGTGCCTCGTTCCCCCATCGGAAGAGCGTGTCGGCCCCCGCGCCACAGGCGTGTTCCCACTCGTCGGGGCTCGGGACCCGCAGGCCGCGCCCCGCGAGCACGGCCGCCATGTCGGCCGGCGGCTCCGTGAGTTCCTCGTCCTCCACGGCCATGAGCAACGTGGCCACCCGCACCGTCCGGAGAGGGCTGAGCACCCGCGCGAGGTGGCTCCGCAGATCGGCGCCGTGACCGTAGCCCTGTTCCAGGCTCTCGGCGTAGTCGGCGGCCTGAGCCGGTGTCGGCCGCCAGTTGTCGAGGTCGAAGCCCAGGGACACCGATCCGCCGGGTATGAGGGCGAACTCCTGCCCGTTCCGATCGATCCGGACCCGATGGTGCGGGGCGCCGAGGTGCACCGTGGTCTCGACGAGGGTCACCCGGCCGTCCACCAGGGTGGCGGCTTGCCGGGCCACGCGGCGAGCGGTGGGCAGGTCGAAGGACCGCCACGCGAGGTGGGTGAGATCAGCGAGCGACATGGCCGCAGTGTGGCACGCGGGGCTGACAGCACGACGAGGGCGATCGTCGCCGTGAGGGGATCTCGGCGGATGGCCTCAGACGAGGCGCAGCACCGCGGTGATCGTCTTGCCGTGTGTGTGGGTGTGGACGTCGACCTGCTCGGACAGGCGTTGGACGAGTGGCCATCCGTACCCGCCGGCCTGACCCGGTTCGCCGGTCCGGAGCCGGGTGGCGGGCGGGTGGGGGCTCATGTCGCCGACTGCGAGCCGCAGTCCGTGATCGATGAGCTCGGTGCGGAAGGCGGTGAGGCCGCCGCCGTGGCGGATCGCGTTGGTGACGAGTTCGGAGGCCACCAGGATCGCGTCCGCGGCCGTGACACTGTCCAGGCTGATTCCCGCGTACCCCAGCAGGTCCCGGACGACGGCGCGGGCCGCCGCGGCGGTGGCGGGGACCGGGGGCGCGGTGCCGGACGCGGAAATGGGGGGTGCGAGGCCGGTGGTGGCCACGTGACCGTCTTCCCCGCGGGGCGTGGAGCCGTGGGGTCCTTCGGCTGTCGTGGGCGGGTTCATACCGTCATCATCTGCCCATCGGCTCGCGTCTCATGTCTCGATACGCGTGTTCGGACAATCGGCGATCACGTGGTGTTCACCACGTGATCGCCGCCTCCAGGCTGTCGGCCATACGGAAAGCCGGTGCCGTTCCGGTGACTTCGAACAGGCGGCGGACCGGCACGTGCAGAGGGCCGGCCAGGACGAGCACCGCTCCCGCCCTCTCGTGGGCCGCGTGGGCGTCGAGCAAGGCGTGCAGAACGGAGGAGTCGACGAAATGCGCGCGGGACAGATCCACCACCGTGCGCGTCGATCCCTCGGCCGCCGCCGCGGCGAGGAGCCTGTCGAGGTCGTGCACGTTCTCCTCGTCGAGATCGCCGTGGAGGCGGACGACGGGAACGCCTTCGTGCGTGGTCATGGTGACCACCGTTTCGTCTCCTGTCACCCCGGCATGTTCCTACACCCGGGACCCGTTTGACGAGTGCGCCCGCGCTGTCCCCGTCAGGCATTCGAACGGATCCGCGAGCGGATGGGCGGAGGCGATCCCCCGAACGGGGGACGTCCGGGCGTGGGTTGCTGCGGGACGCGCGGCTGCGGGATGCTTGCCTCAAGGCAAGCATTTTTCGTCGAGCGGGAAGGTGGTGAGGTTCGCCGCAGGCGGGCCCCCCTTCATGGCCTCTACCGAGGGAATCTCCGTCACGAGGACCCAACGGCGCCCCCCAACCGACCTCTGGGCCCTGGCCCCCTATCCCGTCATCGTGGCCGACGAGGCCGGTACCGTCGTGGAGGCGAACCCGGCGGCGACCCTCCTGTTGGAGGGCGCGCTGCCCGGGGCGCGCATGCCGGACGTGGTCCCCGCCTGGCTGGCCAGGGGCCACGAGGAGGTGATCGCCCACACCCGACTGCCGACCGGAGCCTCCCCGGACGCCTCCCTGGACGAAAGGGTCCTCCCTTCCGTATCGGGGCGGATCTCGGCGCAGACCTACGAAGCCCACGCGACCCGGGGCCACGACGAACTCGTGGTGTGGTGGCTCGTCGACGACACGGACCGGCGACTGGCCGAAGAGGCGCTCGCCACGGAGCGGGAACGCACCCGGTTCCTCGCGGAGGCGTCCAACATCCTGCCGGCCTCGCTCAACTCCGACAGGTGCATGGACGCCACGGCGCAGTTGGCCGCCCAGTACCTCGCGGACGTGGCGATCGTGGTCACTCCGAGGTCCGGACGCAGACTGCCCGTGGCCCACGCCATCTCCGGCCAGGACGTCACCCGCACCCTGGTCGCGGCGGATCCCACGCAGGTCCCGGGGCTCAGCGAGGCCCTGCAAGGCTTCCCGCCGGTACCCTCGCGCTGGATCGACCCCGCGACCCTGCCCGGCTGGATCCTCCCGCCCGGGTTCACCGGCCCGATCCGGTCGGTCGTCGTCACCCCCCTGCCCGGCCACGGCGTGCCCGCCGGAGCCATGGTCCTGCTCCGCGGCACGGACCGCGCCGAGTTCAGCGAGAACGAAGAGGTGTTCGCCCGACTGTTCGCCGCCCGAGCCGGCGCGGCCCTGTCCGCCTCCCGGCTCTACAGCGAGCAGAGCGCCATAACCCAGACCCTCATGCGCGACCTGCTGCCTCCCCGGCTGCGGCACCTCCACGGGGTGGAGTTCGCCGGCGGCTACCGGCCCGCCGGCGCCAGTGAACGCGTGGGAGGCGACTTCTACGACATCCACCCCGGCAGCACCGAGGCCGAAGCCTCACTGGTGGTCCTCGGCGACGTGTGCGGCAAAGGCCTCGACGCGGCCATCCTGACGGGCAAGATCCGCAACACGCTACAGGCGTTGACACCGATGGCCGCGGACCACGAGCGGATGCTCCAACTCCTCAACGCCGCTCTCCTCACCTCCCACCACACCCGCTTCGCGACCATGGTGATGGCCTCGGTCCAGCGGACCGAGAGCCAGGTGCGCCTGCGACTCACCTCCGCCGGCCACCCCAGCCCCCTGGTGGTCCGTACGGACGGCGCCGTCGAGGAGGTTCCCACCCACGGCACGCTGATCGGAGCCCTCGACACCATCGAGGCACACACCGTAGAGGTGATTCTGAATCCGGGGGAGACCTGCCTCCTCTACACCGACGGATTCACCGAAGCCCGCGGAGGGCCGCTGGGCGACGAACTGTTCGGTGACGAGCGGTTGAAGCGAGCCCTGTCGGAATGCGCCGGCATGTCCGCCGAAGCCGTCGTCGAACGCGTCCAGATGCTCGCCTCCCAGTGGCTGCGCGACCGCGCCCATGACGACATGGCCGTCGTCGCGATCACCGCACCCCGGACCACCCATCTGAGCGCGGTGAACGGCCACACCCGGGGCAGGTACACCGCGTGATCGATTCCGAGCGGACACACCCCGGCGCGAGCACCGCACCCGCCGGTCCCCGGCACCGGGGTCGGCCGTAGGGATGTCACCCGCACGGTGGAGTGCCGCACGGGCCGGCGGAGCGTACGGGTGGCTCTTCGAGTGAGGCGGGCGGCGTCGAGTCCGGGGGTGGGGCAGGGTGGAGCCGTCCACGAGCCTTCCCGGGGGTGCCCCATGGCCGATTCCGATCCCTCCTCGACGAGCCGTCGCGCGGTCCTGCTGGCCGCCGGTTCGGCCGGCGTCGCGGCCCTCGCGTCGGGCTGTGCGGGCAGCACGCCGAAGTCCGGGTCGCCCGATCGGGTCGCGGCCGTACCGGTCACCTCCTCCGCGGGCACGGCGACCGCGCCCACGGCCGTTCCCGCCTGCGTCCTGTCGCCGGAGTCCGGCGAAGGCCCCTACTACGTGGCCGATGCGCAGGTCCGCTCGGACATCGTGGAGGACCGCGGCGGCGTGCCGTTGCACCTGGACCTGACCGTGGTGCGGACCGTGCGGGGGTGCAGGCCCCTGGCCGGCATCGCCGTGGACGTCTGGCAGGCGGACGCCCTCGGGAAGTACTCGGCAGACGGTGCCACGTTCCTGCGCGGCACCCAACGCACGGACGGCTCCGGCAAGGTGTCCTTCCGGACGATCGTGCCCGGCTGGTACGCGCACATCGCCCCGCACGTCCACGTCAAGGTGCACCCCGACGCGCACACGGAAGCCGCCACCCAACTCTTCCTGCCCGAGGACCTGTTGCGACAGGTGTACCGCCGTGACCCGTACTCCCGCCGGAAGGCCCCGGCCCACCCCAACACCCGTGACGACCGTTTCGCGGCCAAGGGGAAGCTCCTGACGCTCGGCCCGATCGCCGACGGGGCCGGCTACCGCGCCTCGTTCACCATCGGTCTGCGCTGAACCCCGGACCGGGGCGAAGGGGGAAATCGCGCCAAACGCTCCGTTCCGCTCCCGTCGCCGCGAACGATCACTAGCGTGGTGAGCGCAAACGGCCCGGTCCCGCGGTGGGCGACCACGCGGGTGCCGGGCGTCGACGCATCGGCGAAGAGCAGTGAGGGAGTGGGCGACGATGGCGAATGTGGAAGTCTCCTTGAAGGAGACGATGACCTCGATCGAGGGCGCGCTGGGTGTCGCGCTGGTCGACTACACCAGCGGTATGGCCCTGGGAACCCTGGGCGGTGGCAAGGACCTTGACCTGCTGGTCGCCGCCGCCGGGAACACGGACGTCATCCGTGCGAAGAACCGCACCATGGAGATGCTGGGTTTACAGGACGACATCGAGGACCTGCTCATCACCCTCGGCAGCCAGTACCACCTGATCCGGCTGCTGAAGGGCCGCGGGACCAACGGTCTGTTCCTGTACGTGGTCCTCGACAAGCGCAACTCCAACCTGGCCATGGCCCGCCACCAGCTCAAGCGCATCGAGGAAGCGCTGGAGCTCTAAACAGCGGTGTTCAAGGGCCCACGCATGCCCACGAGTTGAAGAAATCTTCAACTCGGCACATCCGAAACCGTTCATACGTGGCGCGCGTGGGCCCGCCGGGCGGAAGGCTGGAGACCGGCGGGGCCGTTCCGCCGGCCGCCCCATGTCCCCTCGACAGCAGGAGCATTCGTGGGAATTCAGGTCCCTCTGTACCAGGCGAAGGCCGAGTTCTTCCGGATGCTCGGGCACCCCGTCCGTATCCGCGTTCTCGAACTCCTGCAGAGCGGACCGATGCCCGTACGCGAGCTCCTGGCCGAGATCGACATAGAGGCCTCCAACCTCTCCCAACAACTGGGCGTCCTGCGCCGCTCGGGCATCGTCGTCTCCATCCGCGACGGCTCGACCGTCAGCTACGCCCTGGCCGGCGGTGACGTCGCCGACCTCCTTCGCGCGGCTCGCCGCATCCTGACCGAGCTGCTGGTGGGGCAGAGCGAACTCCTCGCCGAACTGCGGCAGTCGGCCCCGGAGCCCAGCCGGGCCGGCGCGGTCGCGGACACCGGTCGCCCCTGATCGGTTGGGCATGTGGTGAGGGGGCACCGCCCGTGCTCCGTCCGCCGTCGTGGCGGCTCGGAACACGGGCGGCGTCAGGCTCCCGCTCCGCGGACCCCGGAGCGACACCTCACGATGTCAGCGGTCCAGGGAGAGTGCGTACAACTCGTGGAACCGGCCCCCGTCCAGGTTCGCGAGCTCGTCGAAGGAACCCTGCTCCACGATCCGGCCGCCGTCCAGGACGACGATGCGGTCGGCCAGACGGCAGTTCTCCAACCGGTGCGTGACGATCACCGTGATCCGGTCCTGCTTCATTTCCCGCAGGCCCGAGAACACCATGTGCTCCCCCCGCGGATCCATCGCGCTCGTCGGCTCGTCCATGACCAGCAAGCCCGGCTTCCTGTGGAACGCGCGCCCACACGCCAGGCGTTGCCACTGACCGCCGGAGGGCTCGTGCCCGCCCCAGAACGAGCGGGCCAGAAGAGTGTCCAGGCCGTTCGGGAACTCCTCGACGGCCGTCCGCATGCCCACGGCGTCCAGGGCCTCCCAGACGGCCTGTTCGCCGCGCGGATCGGGCCGGCCGAGCGTGATGTTCTCCCGAGCGGAGAACGGCCAGTACCCGTACGACTGGGTGACGAGGCCGACGTGTCGCCAGGCGCTGCGCTGGTCGGCATCGGAGGTCGGGACGCCGTCCCAGGCCACGGTGCCGCAGGTCGGTGCCGTCAGTGAGGTCAGCAGACGGATCAGGGTGGACTTGCCCGCGCCGTTCTCCCCGATCACCGCGACGACCTCGCCCCGCGAGAGGGTGAGGGAGATCGGCCCGAGCGCCGGGCTGTCCTTGCCGGGGTAGGTGTAGCCGGCCTCCTCCAGCCGGATCTTCTCCGGAGCGGCCTCCATCACCTGCGGCCCGCGCGGGCCGGACTTCTCGGCGGCCTCCTCGACGAAGGCGGTGTAATCACCGAGGTAGAGCGCGTGCTGGAACATGGCGGCCCCGTAGACGACGAGCTGTGAGAGGGCCGCGGTGGACGTCCGCATCGCGACGATCGCCGTGCCGGCCGCCGCGAGGGCCATGTACCCGCCGACGACGAGCCCGGCCAGCGCACCGTAGGTCGCCACGACGAAGAGACCGGAGGCGGTGGCGGCGATCAGGTGAACCAGGAGGTAGCGGGGCGCGGAGGCGACCATCCTGGAGTCGATCCGCTCACAGACGGCCGCGTACCAGTGGTGGGCGTACGGCCGCATGCTGTTGCCGCGCAGCTCGTCGGCGAGCTTCGGCGTGGTCAGGTGCCAGCGCATCATGTGCTTGATGTTGCGCGAGGCGATCGTCTGGTTGTGGAGGCGGTAGTCGAGCCGTGCGGCGTACACCGATCCGAGCCCGCGGGGCACCACCGACAGCAGGAGCAGCGGCAGCAGGACGGGGTGGACCACGGCGAGCACGGACGCCACGGCGATCATGTCGATCAGGCCGCCGGTGAACCCGAGGGCGTCCTGCAGGAGCATGGCGGAGCGGGCGGAGCCGGTCTCGGCGGCCTCCGACCGCTCGGTGAAGTCGGGAGCGTCGTACGCGGCGAGCTCGACGTCCATGTGGGCGTCGACCATGGCGAGGTCGGCGAGGGTCGCCATACCGGGATTGAGGCGCCGCGCCGCGCTGCCGGAGGCGAGGGAGGCCAGCGCGCCGAGCGCGGTCATCGCCGCGGCGATGACCAGCGGCCAGAGCGCGTCCGCGATCCGTTCCCGGACGCCGTCCCCGGCCAGGAGGGGCACCATCGCGCGGGACACCGCCGCAAGGGCGGCCGCCGTACAGATCCCGCCGAGGATCTGGGCGGCGATCAACACGTGGAAGGCGGCGCGGTTCACGGCGAGGGCGAGCCGTGCGGTCTGCCGGAGGGCGGAGGGAACGCGGCGGGCCATCTGCCCGAGCGACAGCGCCTCCATGGTCTCGTTGTGCCGGCCCCAGGTGTACGTGAACTCCGGAGGGGCCGGTGGCGCGGCGGCTTTCTCTGTCTCGACCTGCTGCTCGGACATCTCGATTCCCCTTCGACCAGGTTTCCTTGGAGGCCGGTTCGCCCGCGTCCGCGCAGGGAAAGCCGACCCGTCCGCGCTGTGTGCGGCGGGGCGGTCGCGTGGTCGCGGGGAACCGGAGGGAGTGAGTAGAGCGCAGGCCGGCGGCGGGAGCAGCGGGATCTGGCCGACCTCGTGGTGACGGTCCCCCCGGCGTGGCGGCTGATCGTGTTCGGGTGCCGTCGGGCTCCCGGGCGTCGCCGAGGGAGAGGTTGGCCGGAATCGGCGGGTGGAGGGGTGGCGTCGCCGGAAATGGCTTGCGGCCCCGAAGAGTCCGCGTGGTACGCGGGGCGGATGACCGGCGGCCCTCGGGTCACCTCTTCGGTCATCACGATGCTGACGTAACCTCAAATCATGCTCTGAACATGCAAGTTGAAGGATTCGAGCACGGCGTGAGCGGCCATTACCCCTGCACGCCCCTCGGGGCGCCGGGCTGAATCGTGGTCCGCTCGCGACGGGGGATGGTCATGAACCGGGCAACAGGCCGTATGCACGTTCCGTGCCGATCACGGAACGTGCCGGGGAATCGACAGAACGGCATCGGTCGATGAGCACCCCCGTGTACCTCCTGGCGATCCACGTGGCCGTCATCGTCTCGTCCGTCCTGCTGATCGTCCGGTCGGGCAGGCTCTCGGGTCCTGGTCCTGGTCCTGGTCCGGAGGCGGGCGCGGACGCTCGCGTCCGGGACGTCCTGGAGGCGGCCTACCTGCGCGGCGGCCCCGGACGGGCCGTGAACACGGCGCTGACGGGGATGCGCGTGGACGGCCGGTTGATCGTCGCCGGTCAGCGCGGCGACCACGTCACCGTGCGCCCTGGGGCGGTCGCCCACAACGCGATGGAGCGGAACGTGCTGGAAGTGTTGGCCCGTACGAGCCGCGGGCCCGCCCTGCATCGTGCGCTCGCGCGCGGGCCGGCCGTGCGAGAGCTCGGCAACTCGCTTTCCGAGCGCGGGCTGTCGGTGTCGCCGCGCACGATTCGGGTGCTCACGGTGTGGGCGGGCGGCCAGGTGGTGGGGTGCCTGTTGGCGTTGTTGTCCGTGCTGATCGTGCCCGCGACCTTGCTGGGCGCGGATCCGGACACCCTCACGCGGCCCGGGAGTCTCCTGGCCCTGCTCGTTCCGTTCACAGGCGTGGTCATAGGTTTTCAGCGGCGCCCCACCCGGTGGCAGCGGGTGACGGACGCCGGGCGGCGTGCGCTGGGGGAGTTCGAGAGGGAACACCCGCACACGACCTCGATGGTGCATCTCGTCGCCGCTTACGGGGCGGCGGGCGTCACGGGGGAGATGCTGCGGCGAGCATCGCGGAGCGCCGGACGGGACGGAGGGCTACCCACGGATGACCGAGGGGCGTGATCGAATGGCGTCCGCGCACGCTGAACACCGCCGCGTGCGGCGGGGGTGGACACGGCCGGTCGAGACGGCCTAGCGTGCGCCCCATTGCGCGGGGCCGCCCCCTTGCCATTCGATGAGGCCCGCTCCGTAGGGGGCGACCTCGTCGGGGTCGAGTCCGGCGCGGCGCAGCAGTTCGAGCACATCGGCGGGGCCGAGAGCGGTGCCGAGGACTTTCCCGTCGATGAGGACCCGCCGTCCGCCGTGTTCGTCGGGCGGGTCCACGATCACGCGCAGTCCGTCTGTAGCCATGTCTCCAGGGTGCGGGGGAGTGCTCACCCCGGCACGCCGGGGGTACCGCCCGTACGCGACAGTGACCGAATCGTCACCCAGGGTGTGTGTGGCGGGTGTCTGTCGAACCTGGTGTCCCGTTCGCCCTGTGATCGCCGGGCCGCGGACGCGTTCGGCGTGGGATTCGGGTGCCGCGCGAGACCGTCACGTCGGGGGCCCCGCCGACGGCGGGGCCCCCGGAGTCCTCGCGGGTCAGTGACCGAAGCCGGTGAAGTGGCCGAACTCGGCGTGCTCGCGCTCGGCCTCGACCGCACACGCCTGGGTGTAGACCGGTCCCACACGCGCCGGGATCGCCGCGGCAGAAGAGCAGTCGGACTGGAACCGCGACGCGCCTCCGGAGAAGTACTCTCCCTCGATGTCCCCGCCGTTCGCCAGTGCGGCCCCGGCGCCGCCCAGCAGAATGCCGGCGGCGAGAACGGTCGCGGTCAGAGCGGAACGCATGCGCATGATGACTCCCATGGATATCGGAACGACGCGTCACGAACGGTGCCGCGTCCGACCCGAGAACGCTCCAAGTGCCCTACAGGCAATGGCGGATCACCCCAATGGCCCGACGCCCGACCAGAAGTATCGGTACTCCTCTACTCCGGACGGGCACATCCGCCGCACGGTCTGGTGTCCGCCGGTGGGTGGGCGCCTCGCTCGGTGCCGCCCTCGCCCGGTCAGGCTCAGGCCCCCTGCTCGGCCATCCGCTGGAACTCGCCCAAGTCGTAGTTGGCCAGGGTCGAGTCGAGGTTGGTGAGCGCACCCAGCCGCTCCACGAAACCCTTCGGGTCGTACTCGATCTGAAGGGTCACCCGGCTCTCCGTGTCGCTGAGCCGGTGGAAGGTGACCACACCCGCGTGGTGGACCCCCTCGGTCGTACGCCAGGCGATGCGCTCCTGCGGTATCACCTCGGTGAGTTCCGCCACGAAACTCTTGTCCGCGCCCGGCAGCGACACCTGCCAGGCGAACGTGCGCGAGTCGATGCGCTCGACGTGCTTGACGTGACTGAGGAACGAAGGCCAGCGCTCGATGTCCTTCCAGAGCACCCAACTCACCGCGACCGGTGCCTTGATGTCGACAGCTTCGAGCAATGAAGACGCCATGGTTCTCTTCTCCTCCGTGCGTTGCGGCTGGTCTCCCCTTCCGTTACCCGGAAGACCGGATTTCACCGCGGAGGGCGCGCCTGGTGCGGAGCACGGTGCCCGAGGGTGACGGCGGTCAGGTCCCGGCCAGTTCGGCCGCCCCGAAGGAGACGTCGAAGCGGTCGCACCAGATGGTGACGCTGCTGTAGTCGGAGAGGTTCAGCCCCTCGGGGATCGCGTAGTTCTGGTCACCCTTGTTGCCCTTGAGCTTGCCCAGGCTGACGTACTTGCCGTCGTCGAACACGCGCCAGCCGCCCACCCCCTCCTTGACCGGGGCATCGGTCAGCCAGACCCGAAGGTCGGGACCGTTGCTGGTGTCGAGGTTCTCCAGGCGGAGGGTGCGGGAACCGTCGGGGAGGCCGATGAGCTTCGCCGTGCCCGTGGTGGTGTGCTCGTGGCTGATCAGGGAGCCCTGGGCGAGGGTTCGCGGACCGGTACCGCCTCCCCCTCCGCTGCCGGTGGCGGTGGCGGAGGAGTTCGTGGTGGCCGCCGTCGGGAGCGCCTCGCTGACGGTCTCGTTCTGCCAGAGCTTCCACGGCTGGAGCCAGTACAGCCCGACGCCCAGCACCGCCCCAGCCACGATCAGTGCCCCGGCGATCAGCCGTCCGCGCCGCTTCCTGTCTCCCACTGCCGCTCCCTCGTCGTGATCACTGTTCGTCCGTCTCACCGCATTCAATGCGATCAACGGCCCGTACGGCGCGTCCGCGGTGATGACGAATTCCTTACGTGCGGATCGCCGCCCCGACCGTCGGCCGGCCGGTGGACCGGCTGTGGGGCCGTCCGGCAGGCCTGTCCGGCGTGTCCGTCGAAGCGCGGCGGGGCGGCCCGGTCGCGCTGCCTACCGTGGCCCCATGAACGTACGTACAGCGCTGCCGGCCGCCGGGTACGGGATCCGGTGCGCGCGCCCCGCCGAATCGGGCGCGGTCGCCGCGCTCCTGGCCCGGTCCTTCGCCGACGACCCGGTCATGGTCTGGATGTTCCCCGAACCGTCCCATCGGGCGCGCAGGACCGCCCGCTTCTTCAAGCTGATCTCGCGGCAGCAGCGCCCGCGCGCCGGCGCCGTCCGAGTGGCCGCGACGCGCGGGGGAGAACTGCTGGCGGCCGCGCTCTGGTCGGGCCCGGGCCGCTGGCAGCCCTCCTCGGTGCGGGAACTCGCGGCCCTTCCCGGCTACGCGCGCACCTTCGGCGTACGAGGGTTGCGGCGAGCGGCCGAGGTGGAGAACACCCTGCACGAGAGCCACCCCGAAGGGCCCCACTGGTACCTGCCCACCCTGGGAACCGACCCGGCGTTCCAGGGCACGGGAGTCGGTTCGGCCCTCGTACGCGAGCAGTTGGCCCACTGCGACCGGCTCGGCGAACCTGCCTACCTGGAGTCCAGCAAGGCCTCGAACGTCCCCTTCTACGAGAAGTTCGGCTTCCGCGTCACCGGCGAGATCCGGCTGCCGGGCGGAGGGCCGCCCCTCTGGCCGATGTGGCGCGTTCCCGGCTCCGGCTCCGGACCTGATCACGGACTCGCCGAAGCCGCGGTCGGCCCGACCGACTGTCGATGACGACGACCGACCACCACCCGTGTGGACCGGATCTTTGAGGGCAGGCGCCCTTTCGACGGATCCGCGCCGCTCCGGTTCCCGTGGTTCGCGGGCTCCGAGAGGAAGCGGCCGTCGCCACCGACGAGTGTGAAGGAGTTGTTCTCATGTCCGACAACGTGTGGGGTTACCGCGAGACGTCCGGCCGAACGGCCGGTGCCGATCTGACGGGGTACAAGGTCGAGGCCGCGGACGGTTCCATCGGCAAGGTGGACAAGCACTCCGACGAGGTCGGTTCCTCGTACCTCGTGGTCGACACGGGCCCCTGGATCTTCGGCAAGGAGGTCCTCCTGCCGGCCGGGACGATCAGCCGGATCGACGTGGAGGAACGGAAGATCCACGTCGACCGGACCAAGGAGCAGATCAAGAACGCTCCCGAGTTCCACAGGGACAAGCACCTCGGCGACGCGGGCTACAACGAGGAACTGGGCACGTACTACGGCACCGGGGCCCCGTTCGGCGGCCGACCCGCCTGAACCGGCCCGGCCCGCGAGGCACGTGTGGGGGGCGTCCACCCCGTGGAGGGTGGGCGCCCCCCACACATGCGTCGGTGGACCGTCTCAGTCCCGTCGATCGAGCGCCGACAGGACGCGGTCCGGCGTCAGGGGGAGTTCGCGCAGGCGCCGACCCGTGGCATGACTCACGGCGTTCCCGATGGCCGCCGCGGTCCCCACGATCCCGATCTCGCCGATCCCCTTGCTGCCCATCGGATTCAGGTGCTTGTCGTGTTCGTCGATCCAGTGCGCTTCGAGGACCGGCACGTCGGCGTGCGCCGGCACGTGGTAACCGGCCAGGTCGTTCTCGGTGAAGTCGCCGAACGCCGGGTCCATGGTGCTGTGTTCGGTCAGCGCCATGCCGATCCCCATGACCATGCCGCCCTTGAACTGGGAACGCGCGGTGCGCGGGTTGAGGATGTGCCCCGCGGCGAAGACACCCAGCAGGCGGCTCACCCGGACCTCCCCGGTGACCGTGTCCACCCGCACCTCGGCGAAGTGCGCGCCGAAGGCGTGCCGGGCGTACGGGGACTTCTGCTTGGCCGACTGCGTGGTGTCCGCGGACGCGGACAACCCATCGTCCGGCAGGGGGCCCCGATGGCGTTCCAGTCGCGCGGTCAGGGCGGCGCAGGCGTCGTGCACGGCCCACCCCCAGGAGGCGGTGCCCGAGGAGCCGCCGGCGAGCGAGGCGGCGGGCAGGCCGGTGTGTCCGATGGCGATCGACACGGAGTCGAGCGGTACCCGCAGGGTGTCGGCGGCCACCTGCGCCAGTACCGTGCGTGCGCCCGTTCCGATGTCGGTGGCGTTGATCTCGACGAGGTAACCGCCGTCCGGGCGGGCGTGCGCGCGGGCGGTCGAGGGGGCGATGAGCACGGGATAGGTGGCCGCGGCCATGCCCGTCCCGACGAGGAACGGCCCGTCCCGGTACGGATCGCGGCGGCCGGCCCAGCCGAACCGCTCGGCGCCCTCGCGCAGGCATTCCACCAGGTGACGGCTGCTGAAGGGGCGACCACTGTCGGGCTCGGTCGGGGGCTCGTTGCGCAGACGCAGCTCCACCGGGTCGATGCCGAGCGCTTCGGCCAGTTCGTCCATGGCCGACTCCAGGGCGTACATGCCCGGCGCCTCCCCGGGGGCCCGCATCCAGGACGGGGTGGGCACGTCCAGGGCGACGGCGCGGTGGGTGGTGCGGACATCCGGTACCGCGTACATGACACGAGCCGGCACGGCCGCCTGTTCCACGAACTCGCGGACGCGTGAGGTGTGGGTGGTGACCTCGTGCGTCAGCGCGGTGAGCGTTCCGTCCGCGCGGGCGCCCAGCCGGATGCGGTGCAGGGTCGGTGCGCGGTGACCGACCGTCGCGGGCAGGTGCCCGCGCGGCAGGGACAGCTTGACGGGCCGGTCGCAATGGCGCGCTGCCATCGCGGCCAGGACCACGTGCGGGCGCGGGGTGCCCTTGGAGCCGAACCCGCCGCCCACGTGCTCGGAGACGACGGTGACGTCCTCCTCGGGCAATGCGAACAAGCCGGCCAGGGCCGTTCGCACGGCGCCGCCGCCCTGACAGGAGTCGTGGACGGTCAGGTGCCCGCGCCCGGCGTCCCAGTCGGCGGTCGCCGCGTGCGGCTCCATGGGGTGGTTGTGCAGCGGCGCCACCGCGTAGGCGCAATCGACCTGTACGGGCGCCGCCGACAGCGCCGCGTCCGGATCGCCCTGCTCCCGGTGGGCGGGGTGGCCGCCGTTGGCCTCCTCGGGGGTGTAGGCGTCCGGGTGGTCGGCGGTGAGGGTGACGTCGTACGGATCGCTCTCGTAGGTGATCCGGAGCGCGGACGCCGCCGCCCGCGCGCCCTCCGGTGTCTCGGCGACGGCGACGGCCACGTACCAGCCGCGGTGGGGGATCCGGACGTCCTGGAGCAGTTGCAGGGTCGGGTCGTCCGACGGGCCCAGACGGGGCGCGTTGTACGGGGACAGCACACCGATCACGCCCGGCAGGGACATGGCGGCCGTGTCGTCGACGGCCGTGACGCGGCCGCGCACGATCGTGGCGGGCACGGGCCAGGCGTAGGCGCAGCGGGGCGGTGTGTGCTCGGCCGCGTAGCGGGCGGCTCCCGTGACCTTCTCGCGTCCCTCCCGCCGGGGGGCGGGGCTGCCGAGGGCGGTGGTGGGGCGCATGGCGGCTCCCTTTCCTGATCGGTGCGGGCGGGTCAAGGCGTTCGGGGGAGGGGAGGCTGTCCACCGGCTGAACGGATCAGGGTGCCGAGTACGTCGCAGGCGAGACGGTGGGCCAGAGCCACCTTGAACGCGTTGTCGCGCAGGGGCCGGGCGCGGTCCAACTCGGCCCCGACGGCCTCCCGCACGACGGCTTCGGAGGGCTCGGCGCCGAGCAGTCGCTCCTCGGCGATCGTGGCACGCCAGGGCCGGTGGGCCAGACCGCCGAAGGCGAGCGCGACGTGCCGGACGCGGCCGGCGTCGAGTTCGAGCACGGCGGCGACCGAGGCCAGCGCGAAGGCGTACGAGGCCCGGTCGCGGGCCTTGCGGTAGAGGGAGACCGCTCCGGCGGGCACGGGAGGCAGCACCACGGCGGTGATGATCTCCCCCGGGCGGATGACGGTGTCCCGCTCGGGCTCCTCGCCGGGCAGCCGGTGGAACTCCGTCGCCGCCACCCTCCGCGTGCCCTCCTCGCCCCCGTACAGCTCGATCTCGGCGTCCAGCGCGGCGAGGGCCACCGCCATGTCGGAGGGGTGCGTGGCGATGCACTGCTCCGAATGACCCAGCACGGCGTGATCGCGGTGCACGCCCTCGCGGGCACCGCAGCCGGTGCCGGGCTCGCGCTTGTTGCACGGTTTGGACACGTCCTGGAAGTACGGGCACCGGGTGCGCTGGAGCAGGTTCCCGCCGGTGGTGGCGACATTGCGCAACTGTCCGGACGCGCCGGCAAGCAGGGCCTGGGAGAGCGCGGGGTAGCGGGATCGAACGAGGGGATGCGCGGCCAGGTCGCTGTTGGGGACGAGGGCGCCGACGCTGACTCCTCCCGCGGGCTGCTCCTCGACCTCGTGGAGAGGCAACCGGGTGAGGTCGATGAGGGTGCCCGGCGTCTCGACGCCGTGCTTCATGAGGTCGACGAGGTTGGTGCCGCCGCCGAGGTAGCGGGAGCCGGGGCGCTGCGCGTAGGCGGCCGCGGCTTCCCGGAGGCTGCCGGCCCGTACGTAGGCGAAGGGCTTCACACGATCACGTCCGGGCGCGGGGCGGTGCTCGCGGTGGCGCTCTTCGGCGGGGCGGGCCGGGCGCAGACGTCCGCCACGGCGTCGACGATCCCGTTGTAGGCCCCGCAGCGGCAGAGGTTGCCGCTGAGTCGTTCCCTGACCTCTTCGGCGGTGAGCACGACAGGGCCGGTCGACGCCGCCGCTGCCGGCTCGGTCACGTGCGAGGGATGACCGGCGGCGGCCTCCCGCAGCACCCCGAGCGCGGAGCAGAGCTGGCCGGGGGTGCAGTAGCCGCACTGGAAGGCGTCGTGCTCCAGGAAGGCCTCCTGGAGCGGGTGCAGCGAGCCGTCGTCGTCGGCGAGTCCCTCGACGGTGGTGACCTCCGCCCCGTCCTGGGCCACTGCGAGCAGCAGACAGCTGTTGACGCGCCGACCGTCCACGAGGACGGTGCAGGCACCGCACTGGCCGTGGTCGCAGCCCTTCTTGGACCCGGTGAGGTCGAGTCGCTCCCGCAGGGCGTCGAGGAGGGTGACGCGGTGGTCCACGTCGAGGACGTGATCAGAACCGTTGACGCGCAGCGCGACACGCGAGTGATGGGCATCGGCCGGATGGGTACCGGCCGGTGGGATGTCGGGAGCGACCTGGTGCGGTGGGTTGGTTCCGTGCGCAGCCACGACTGCCCTCCATGTCCGTTTGCGGTGGGTACATCCCGTCGACTTCCCAGCCTCGGTCATCCCACCCGCCCCGGCATCCTCGACATTCACGACAACCGCGGCGTCCCGTGGCCGGCTCCGATCACGAGAACGACGCCGCTCAGTCGGTCCCCGCTGCCTTGGGCCCCTGAGTGTGGGCCGGATGGCCCGTCGTGCGGCGCCGCGCCTTCAGCTCGGCCTCGAAGAGGTGGTTCCTGCCCTGCGCCAGATCGCGCACGATCTGCTGTTCGAGCTCGACGAAGGGGCGGTGGTACGTCGCGTTGTACGCCTCGATGATCTGGAAGGTCCAGTGGCCGGGGATGACGTTGCGCCCGAGAATCTCCCGCCGGACCGCCTCCGCCTCGCGGTGATGGCCCGCGAGGTGCAGGAGACGGACGGCGTCGTCGAGTTCGAAGTCGGCCGTTCCGGTGAGCTGGTGGAAGCCGTAGAGGTGGCCTCGGGCCCGTTCCGTCGTCTCCAACGCCTTGGACAGGGCTCCCAGCGCCTCCA
The DNA here is from genome assembly GCF_041431415.1 of Streptomyces sp. NBC_00513. Taxonomy (GTDB): domain Bacteria; phylum Actinomycetota; class Actinomycetes; order Streptomycetales; family Streptomycetaceae; genus Streptomyces. The sequence continues at coordinate 652,617 of NZ_CP107845.1, read as the reverse complement.
CCGTCTCGTCGCTCACACCGTTCGGGCGATCGTGGCCCGAGTCGGGGGCGGTGCGGTCGTCATCGTGTTCGCTCATCCCAGGCGGCCCTTCGCTTCGGCGGCGGTGCGCGCGGAGACGTACACCTCCGCCTCTCTCCTTCCTGCCGACAGTAGGCACACACGACGCTCCTCGCCGTTCACGACATGCGAGGCCACCGGCTCCGGCCGTCGACGGGTCTGCCGCCCACCAGGGGCGGCCCCGGCTCAGCCGTCCGGGTGATCGCCCCTGCGGCCACCCGGACGGGACAGCGGCGTCGGCGACAGGTCGGTGTCCTCCTCACCCGGCTCCAGCAGGGTCCCCGCCGCCCCCACGATGAGCGGATCGGGCTCCCCGACCGCGTCCGGGTCGCGGCTGTCGTAGTCGAACCGCGAGAGCAGGCTCCGCATGGCCTCAAGCCTGCCGCGCCGCTTGTCGTTGCTCTTCACCACGGTCCACGGCGCGTGGGTGGTGTCGGTGGCCCGGAACATGTCGACCTTCGCGGTCGTGTAGTCGTGCCACCGGTCCAGCGACTGGAGGTCGACGGGGGAGAGCTTCCACTGACGCACCGGATCGACCTGGCGGATCGCGAAACGTGTGCGCTGCTCGGCCCGGGAGACCGAGAACCAGAACTTGACCAGCAGCAGCCCGTCCTCCACCAGCATCCGCTCGAAGTCGGGGCACTGGCGCAGGAACAGCCGGTACTGCTCCTCCTCGCAGAACCCCATGACCCTCTCGACGCCGGCCCGGTTGTACCAGGACCGGTCGAAGAAGACGATCTCCCCGGCCGCGGGAAGGTGCGCGACATAGCGTTGGAAGTACCACTGGCCCGACTCGGTCTCGGTGGGCGTGCCGAGAGCGACCACCCGGGCCCCCCGGGGGTTGAGCCGCTCGGTGAACCGCTTGATCGTGCCGCCCTTGCCCGCCGCGTCCCTGCCCTCGCAGACCACCACCAGCCGCCGGCCGCTCTCGCGGACCCAACGCTGCAACTTCAGCATCTCGATCTGCAGCACCCGCTTGCGCCGCTCGTACTCCGCCCGGCCGATCCTGTGGTCGTACGGGTAGTTCTCACGCCACGTCTCTATCGGGTTGCCGGCGCCGTCGAGCAGCACGGGCTGCTCCGGCCTGGTCGCGTCCACCGTCAAACCCCGCAGCAGCCGCGGCGTCCCCTCGGTCCTGCTCTCCGTGTCGTCCACACCCAGCCCGTGCCCACTTCTCGGACATCCACCCGTTCGCGGAACCCGAATCCGCACGGCCGCGCAGGTCACGGCCGCCAGTCTCGCGGGACGAGCGACCCCGCACCTCCGCCTGGGGGGTCGGGTTCGTCCCCCGGGCGGGGAGGAACCCGACCCCTCAGGCGGCGTCGATCAGAGCGGCGTCACCGCGTCGGCCTCAGACGCGGTCGGCCGCGATCAGGAGGTACTGGAACGAGCCGTCCTTGTAGGAGTTGATGAACGCCTCCTCGATGCCGGTGACCAGGGAGGAGGTGGCCCGCGCCTCCCAGTACGGCAGGGTCGCGGCCGTCAGGTCGACGACGGCCTGCGGTACGAGGCGGTTGTCGGCCATGGCGCGCATGTACTCCCGACGGGAGTGGATGTTGCACTCGAAGTGCGCGTTGATCTGGGAGACCCACTTCGAGGGCTGGCCGTAGCGGGGGTTCCAGCACCCGGTGATCGTCACGTACCGGCCACCGACGGAGAGAACGCGGGAGTGCTCGGCGAAGAGGTCCTGGAGGTCGACGTACATGCTCGACTCGTTGTTCCACGAGGCCGCGGCGCGGCCCGTCTCGAAGGGCATGTCGAGCATGTTGCAGACGCGGGCCTGGACGGACTGCTCGATGCCCAGCTCGCGGGCCCGCCGGTTCGCGAACTCCGCCTGCTTCGCCGACAGGGTGACGCCTTCGACGTCGCATCCGAACCGCTGGTGGGCCATGACCATCGAGCCGCCGCGACCACAACCGGCGTCCACGAGCGTGTCCGTGTTCCCGATGGGACCGAGGTGGTCGAGGAGCACGTTGGTCTGTGCGGACTCCAGGCGGTGGAGTTCGGCGATCAGCCTCTTCTCGTACTCGCCGTCTTCGGTGTCGCCGAGGGCCGCGTGGTCGACGTCCCCGATGCCGTAGTGGTGGTGGTAGAGCCCGTCCACATCGCCGAGACGCAGGTTCACCGGCCTGGCCTCGTGGTCCCAGTAGCGGGCGATGTCCCCCTGATAGGGCGTCGCCGGACCGGGAACGAACGCGGAAGCGGGGGCGGTGCCGAGATCAATGCTGGTCACAGATGAATCCGTCCTTACCAGAAGTCGGGCAGGCTGTAGCGGTAGGTGTTGGTCTGGTGCCAGTGGTGGTTGCCGTCGACCCAGGCGGCCACGCCCCGCAGGAAGCGCAACAGGCCGGGGTCGGGCAGTTGGGCGGCCAGGTCGGCGGCGGCGCCCTCGAAGGAGCGCATGAGGTCGTTGTGGACCTCGACCGCCTTCAGGTAGGCGTCGCGGGCCGAGACGCCCTCGCGTTCCGCGATCACCACGGGCAGGTTCAGGTGGAGTCCCGGAGCGGCGAGCTCCTTGGTGTACGAGTACAAGTCGTTGACGATGGTGGTGGCGTTGCCGGCGAGCGCGATGACCCGTTGCACGGCCGGCTGCGCGTGCAGGTCCGCCGGCAGTTCATAGCCGCCGACCGTGTCCGTGATGGTCGGACAGGGGCGGAAGTTGTTGAACTGCCGCATCGCCAGGTACTCCCACACCTCCGGCACGTATTCCGTCTGCGCCCAGGCGGCCTCCGCGAGGTATCCCAGGTGCAGCCGGGCCATGTCGTGCCGGTACCGGTCGGCCTGGGAGGGGCTCGCCTCCCGCACGAAGTACTCCATGGCCGAGCGGTATCCGCGCCGCGGGGCGTCCGAATGGAGCGACTCCGCCCACTCCGGCTGGTACTCGGTCGTCGTGTGGAGGGGGTCGAGGGCGGTGTGCGCCAGAAGGAGGCGTCCGCCGAGGCCGACGGGCGAACCCCCGTGGTCCTCGCAGTAGCAGTCGTCGAGGGCGTTCTCGGCGGCCATCAGCCGCGTCGCGATCATCACGTGGTCGACGGTCGGCGCGTCCGGATGACAGGCCACCATGTACCGGCCGAGGGAGAAGCCGTCGAACTGGTCCTCCCAGTCCGGCGGGAACAACTGGACCTCGTCCACCGCCCAAGCCTTGATCCGTCGGCCGACCTCCTCGACCCGCACGGGGTCGGGCTCCGGCACCGGGTGGTAGAGCAGACCGGGGATCGGATTGCCCGCGGCGGCCGGTGTGGAAGGCGCGGACGCTTCCTCGCGGCGGGTCGGATACAGCCCCGCCGTACCCAGACCATTGGGGCCGCCCAGGATCCGCCGCGGGGCGGGAGCGGGCGCTGTGGGTACGGCCACTTCGGCGGGTGCGGAAACCCCGGACAGGGCCGAAACCTCGGGCAGGGCGGAAGCCCCGGGCAGGACGGGGGCCGAGAACAGGGCGGGTGCCCGGGGAAGCGGTCGGGCCGGAGGCGGTGCGGGCGCCGCGGGGATGGCGGGCCGGCCGCCGCCGAAGGCGTCGACTCCCCGGCCGTGACCGTGGGTCCCGAAGTGGACCGCGGCTGCGGGCAGGCTCGACTGCCGAGGGGAAGGCCCGGGATCGGACATCCGAGGCTCCTTGGTTCCTGGGTGAGGGGGCGGGCTGATCCGGTTCTCTCGCACGGTCGAGGCCTAGCCGTGCCTGCGGGCGATCTGCACGTTCTCCAGGACACCGAGCGCGTCGGGCACCAGGATGGCGGCGGAGTAGTAGGTGCTGACCAGGTAGGAGATGATCGACCGCTCGTCGATTCCCATGAACCGCACCGACAGGCCCGGCTCGTACTCCTCCGGCAGACCGGTCTGGTGCAGACCGATGACGCCCTGCTTGTCCTCGCCGGTGCGCATCACGAGGATCGAGGTGGTGTTCTCCTTGCTGATGGGGATCTTGCTGCACGGCAGGATGGGGACCCCACGCCAGGCCGGCACCTGCTGTCCGCCGAGGTCGACGTGATCCGGATACAGCCCGCGCGCGTTGAACTCGCGCCCGATCGCCGCGATGGCCTTGGGATGGGCGAGGAAGAACTTCGAGCCGCGGCGACGGCAGAGCAACTCGTCGAGGTCGTCCGGGGTGGCGGGCCCGGAATGGGTCTGGATCCGCTGCTTGAACGCGGCGTTGTGGAGCAGCCCGAACTCCCGATTGTTGATCAACTCGTATTCCTGGCGCTCCCGCAGCGCCTCGATGACGAGCCTGAGCTGCTCCTCGGTCTGGTTCATCGGCTCGTTGTAGAGGTCGGCGACCCGCGTGTGGACCCGCAGTACGGTCTGGGCGATGGACAGTTCGTACTCGCGCGGGTTCAGTTCGTAGTCGACGAAGGCGCCGGGCAGATCGGCCTCACCGGTGTGACCGGCCGACATCGCGATCTCGGCCTCGCCGTGCTTGTTCTGCCGTTGCAGCGGAAGGGACGCGAACCGCCGGACGTGGGCCCGGAGCTGCGGTGCCGTGGCGAGCACGGCGTCGAAGTCCGCGCGCGACAGGGTGAGGAGGGTGCCGGCGGTCTCGGCCGTGGCGGTGTGGTCCCACCTCGCGTCGGCGTCCAGCAGGGCGTGCTCGCCGAACCGGTCGCCGTCGGCCAGTACGGCGAGTTCGACCTCGTCACCGTACTTGCCCACAGCCGTCTGGCCGACGCGGCCGTGGGCGATCAGGTGGATCTGCCCCGCCGGAGTGCCGCGCTCGACCAACACCTCTCCGGCACGGAAGTCACGCTGGACGCAACGGCCGGCGAGCGCGGTCAGTACGTCCACGTCGTCGAAGTCGCGCAGCAGGGCGAGTTCGCCGAGCTCGCGGGGGATCACCCGGACGTGGGCCCCGTCCTGGACGAACTCGATGCGCCCGTCGCCGACCGTGTAACTCAGTCGACGGTTCACCCGATACGTGCCGCCCTTGGTCTCCACCCAGGGGAGCATCCGCAGCAGCCACCGGGAGGTGATCTCCTGCATCTGAGGGGCGGACTTGGTCGTGGTGGCAAGGTTGCGGGCAGCCGCCGTGCCCAGGCTGCTCTGCCGGGGTTGCGACTGCGCCTCGGGGCTCGTGTCCACGGTCATCGGGCAGGCTCTCCTTCGGAAGGGCGGTGCGTCGGCGCGCGTCCACGTCACCGGTGAAAGAAGAAAAACTGAGGGACGAATATGCGGGCAATCCGCCCGGATCCATGAGCACGCTAACGGTCGGTGCACCCGATCGGCCCCCGAATGCCAGGGGTGTTACCTCGATGCGGTGATCTGTCCCGCAGGGGAGTGCACAGTCCCCGGTGTCCCGGAGCGACCCCGGACGATCGAACATACGATGGGCGGGAACCGGCGCGGGCGGCTTGCCGTGCCCCTCGGACTCGGGGTGGGAGAGGACGTATGGCAGAGGTGGCCGACACAGCGCGGACCGTCATCCTGACCGTGGACGACGACCCGGGGGTCTCCCGTGCCATCGCCCGCGACCTGAGGCGACGCTACGGCGCCACCTACCGGATCGTGCGGGCCGAGTCCGGCGAGTCGGCGCTGGAGGCGCTGCGCGAGCTGAAGCTGCGCGGCGACCTGGTGGCCGCGATCCTGGCCGACTACCGCATGCCGCAGATGAACGGCATCGAGTTCCTCGAACAGGCCCTGAGCGTGTACCCAGGCGCGCGGCGCGTGCTGCTGACCGCGTACGCCGACACCAACGCGGCCATCGACGCGATCAACGTCGTCGACCTCGACCACTACCTGCTCAAGCCGTGGGACCCGCCGGAGGAGAAGCTCTACCCGGTCATCGACGACCTGCTGCTGGCCTGGCGCTCCAGCGACCACAAGCCGGTGCCCGCCACCAAGGTGATCGGGCACCGTTGGTCGGCGCGCTCCTCCGAGGTGCGGGAGTTCCTGGCCCGCAACCAGGTGCCGTACCGCTGGTACTCCTCCGACGAGCCCGAGGGACGGCGGCTGCTGGAGGCGGCCGGGGCCGACGGGCAGCGACTCCCGCTGGTGGTCACTCCGGACGGCGGCGTGCTGATCGAGCCGGAGGCGGCCGAGTTGGCGGCCCGGGTGGGGCTCGCGACGACACCGGCCGCCGACTTCTACGACCTCGTCGTGATCGGCGGTGGCCCGGCCGGGCTGGGCTCGGCCGTGTACGGGGCCTCCGAGGGGCTGAGGACGGTACTGGTCGAGCGGTCCGCGACCGGCGGGCAGGCCGGGCAGAGCTCCCGCATCGAGAACTACCTCGGTTTTCCGGACGGCGTGTCGGGCGCGCAGCTCACGGATCGCGCGCGCCGCCAGGCAGGCCGGTTCGGAGCCGAGATCCTCACCGCGCGCGAGGTCACGGGGCTGGAGGTCAACGGCTCGGCGCGCGTCGTCCGCTTCTCCGACGGTTCGACGGTCGCCGCGCACAGCGTCATCCTGGCGACCGGCGTGTCGTACCGGCAGCTCCGGGCACCGGGCTGCGACGACCTGACCGGCTGCGGGGTGTACTACGGCTCCTCGCTCACCGAGGCCGCCTCCTGCCTGGAGCAGGACGTGTACATCGTCGGTGGCGCCAACTCCGCCGGGCAGGCGGCGATGTACCTCGCGCGGGGTGCGAAGTCGGTGACCCTGCTGGTGCGCGGAGATTCCCTGACCGCGTCGATGTCGTACTACCTGATCCAGCAGATCGAAGAGGCGCCGAACATCACGGTGCGCACCCGGACCGTCGTCGATGCCGCGCACGGCGACGGACACCTGGAACAGCTGACGCTCCGGGACGTGGACAGCGGAGTGACCGAACTCGTCGACGCGCAGTGGATGTTCGTCTTCATCGGCGCGGCTCCGTTGACCGACTGGCTGGACGGCACGGTGCTGCGCGACGAGCACGGCTTCATCCTGGCCGGACCGGACCTGACGTCGGACGGGCGACCACCGGCCGAGTGGGAACTGGACCGTCCGCCCTACCACCTGGAAACCAACGTTCCCGGCGTCTTCGTGGCGGGCGACGCTCGCGCCCGGTCCGCGAAGCGCGTCGCGTCCGCAGTCGGAGAGGGAGCCATGGCCGTGATGCTCGTCCACCGGTATCTGGAGCAGTCATGAGCGGGCAGATCATGCCCTGCGGTCCGCAGGAGATCGCGTCGCTGTTCCTGTTCGAGAAGCTCTCCCCGGAGCAGCTCGGGAGGCTGTGCGGCGAGGGGCGGGTGGAGCGGTTCGAGCCCGGCCCGGTGTACACCGAGGGCGACCCGGCCACCTGCTTCTACGTGATGATCGAGGGCACCGTCGTACTGTCCCGCCGGGTCGGCGGCGACGACGTCGAGGTGAGCCGTACCTCCCAGCGCGGCGTGTACTCGGGAGCCATGCAGGCGTACCTGGGCGACCGGGTACCGCAGACGTACAACAACTCGATGCGGGTGACGGAGCCGACCCGGTTCTTCGTGCTGCCCGCGCAGTCGTTCGCGGACGTCATGCAGGAATGGTTCCCGATGGCCGCCCACCTGTTGGAGGGGCTCTTCTTCGGTTCGAAGAACACCCAGCGGGCCATCGGGCAGCGCGAACGGCTGCTGGCTCTCGGCTCGTTGTCCGCCGGACTCACCCACGAGCTCAACAACCCGGCCGCGGCCGCCGTCCGGGCCACCGCGACGCTGCGCGAACGGGTGGGCAAGATGCGGCACAAGCTGGCGGTCATCGCCCAGGGCCCCTACTCCCGCGAGGCCCTGGCCGACCTCATCGAGATCCAGGACCGCACCGCCGAACGCGTCGCCAAGGCTCCGGTGTTGAGCCCCCTGGAGGCATCCGACCGCGAGGACGAACTCGCCGACTGGCTCGACGACCACGGCATCCCGGAGGGTTGGCGCATCGCGCCCACCTTCGTGCAGGCCGGGCTCGACATCGACTGGCTGGAGCAGGTCGCCGCGACCGTCGCCGAGGACGTCCTGCCCGGGGCGATCGGCTGGCTCAACTACACCGTCGAGACCGAACTGTTGATGGACGAGATCGACGACTCCACCACCCGCATCTCCCACCTCGTGGACGCCGCCAAGCAGTACTCCCAGCTCGACCGGGCCCCGCACCGGGTCGTCGACGTGCACGAACTCCTCGACAGCACCCTGCTGATGCTGTCCGGCAAGATCGGCCCCCGGGTGCGCGTCGTCAAGGAGTACGACCGTTCCGTGCCGGACGTGCCCGCCTATCCGGCGGAACTCAACCAGGTGTGGACCAACCTCATCGACAACGCCGTCTTCGCCATCGGCAGCACCGGCCGCGACGGCACCCTGACGGTCCGCACGGCACGGGAGGGGGACCGGCTGCTCGTGGAGTTCCGCGACACCGGCCCCGGGATCCCCGCGGACATCCGCAGCCGCATCTTCGACCCCTTCTTCACCACCAAACCGGTCGGTGAAGGCACCGGGCTCGGCCTGGACATCTCCTGGCGCATCGTCGTGAGCAAGCACCACGGAAGCCTCCACGTCGAGTCCGAACCGGGTGACACCCGCTTCCAGGTGCTGCTGCCCCTGACCGCCTCGGAAGCCGATGCCGCACCCGAGGCCGGAACCGAAACCGCGACTGAAACCGAGACCGAGACCACCGAGGAGCCCGCATGACAGGAACAGGCGGAATCGACGGAATCGACCCGAGCGCCGCGCCTTCCGGCACCGGCTGTGTCGACTGCGACGCGGCGGGCGGCTGGTGGGTCCACCTACGGCGCTGCGCCCAGTGCGGCCACATCGGCTGCTGCGACTCCTCGCCGGCCCAGCACGCCACCGCCCACTGGAAGTCCACCGGTCACCCCGTGGTGCAGAGCTTCGAGCCGGGCGAGGAGTGGTTCTGGGATTACGCCAAGAACGCGCTGTACGAGTCCGGGCCCGAGCTGACGCCACCCGGCGAGCACCCCGCGGATCAGCCGGCGCCGGGCCCGGCCGGACGGGTCCCGCAGGACTGGCAGCAGCAGTTGCACGACTGACCGGCTCCATTCGCCCTCCCGAGCGGCCTCCCCGAAGACAGCGAGCGGCCCCGCACACACCCTCGTGTGCGGGGCCGAACCGGCCGTTTCGTACGGGGAGTCGCGGAGCCCTAGTTGGGGGCCACCCGGCAGGCCGAGACCGCGGTCCCGTTGGTCACGCCGCCCGCGGTCAGGCCGGAGACGCACTGTGCGTGGTCGCCGGTCAAGCCGACGTAACACGCCATCCGGATCGAGTCCGGGGCTTCGCCGCCCTGGAGCTCCCGCTCGACCTGGTTGATGCAGGCCGTGACGTCCGCGTGGGCGGCGGGGGCGATGAAGCCCGCTCCGCCGAGCGCGAGGGTCAGGCCGGCGAGGACACCTGCGAATCGGGTCGACGCGCGCATGGAACGCACCTGCTCTCCGGGATGATCGCGCGGCCCGGGACATGGATGCCCCGGATCCGCTTGGGATCGGTGCCGAGCGCATGCGGCCGATGTGTGGCCACCGGGCCCGGGCTCCCGCACCGGACCGGCCCGGCAGGGCCTTCCCTCCCCTTTCGACGCTAGAGCAGCCCCCTGGGACGCGCATCCGCTGGGGTTCGGCAACCCGGCCGACGTGCGTCGGTCACAGGCTCTTCAGCAGGTCGTCGAGCGGGGCCGGCACCTGCCCGGGGTCGAGGGCTTCCGCGAGGAGGCGACCGTATCGGATCTTGCGGCCCTTCCTCGTGCCGAGGAAGCGCCGCAACTGCCGGTGCCGAGGTCGATCGTGTTGGGCGGGCTGGCGCAGGAAGGTCTGCCAGGCACGGAGGTCGTCGTCCTCGGCCCGTACGATCTCCTCGACCCTGGCCGCGCCCAGCGCGCGGATGAGCTCCTCCTCAAGGTCCGCCACGCACGCGAAGACGTCCCGGCACGGCGCCCCCGCGCGTTCCAAGCCGCGCTCGTAGAAGGGCCGTTCGCGCTCGTCGCACAATCCCGTCAGGCGCAGGCCGAGGCCGGGTGGTCCGAGGAGGCCGGCGTAGCGGCCGACGCTCATCGCCCCGCCCATCGACACGACGCACACCCCCTCGGCGGCAAGGTCGCGGCCACGTCGTACGGTCAGCGCCTCCACGGCCGCGAGGTCGCTCGGGCCTTCCAGGAGCACCGCGGTCCGTAGCCCCAGCAGCATCGCCAGTTCGCCGGCCGGCCCGCCCGGGCCGCCGCTCGCCCAGTCATCGACCGCGTTCCGGAATGCCTGTATGTCCGCCATGGAGCGAGTCTGCTCTCTCGCCGACGGCACGGCACGCGATATTCCAGGGCCCCGCTCGTGTCAGTCGGTCGCCGCCCGCGCGGTGAAGGTGGCCTCGGCGAACTCGGTGACCTCGGTGAAGCCGAGCCTGCGGTAGAGCCCGACAGCCGTGGCGTTGTCCGCGCGGACGTTGAGCCCGATGTGGTCCACACTCTGCCCCAGCCGCCGACACAGCGCGGCGACGCACGCCCCGCCCGCGCCCTGCCCGCGCACCTCGGGATGCGTGGTGACGTTCCCGATCGCCGCGACCCGGTAGGTGGCCGAGTGGACGTGCACGCCCGCGACCGCCACCAGCCGCCCGTCCTGCCGGGCTCCCAGGTACTGCCCGGTGTCGAGCATCCGGTGGTCGAACCAGTTGCCCGGGTAGGCCTGCTCGAACAGCGCGAGCAGCTCCGGCAGGTCGCTCCGGTCCAGCGGGGCGGGCCGCCACGGACCGGCCGGGTGTCGAGCGGCACGGTCGGGGTCCGCGAGCGCCATGCGCAGCAGGGTGCCGTGGGGCCTTGCCTCGTACGCCGCTTCCAGCACCTTGCCCGCGGCTCCCGTGAGGTGACCGAAGAAGCGCCGGGGGAGGATCGGCGCCAGCGCCCCGGCGAGTTCCTCCAGCCGGGCGCCCTCCTCGGGGCGGGCGAAGGCGAGCACGGTCGGGATGGAGCCGACCGAGTACACCAAGGCGACCGGGCCGTCCCGCGACACCGTGTACCAACTGGTGTGCGGCCACAACAGGTCGTCCAGGTCGCCGAGTTCCATCAGGTGCATCGCCGGGTCGCGCCGGAAGCGGTCGGCCAGGGCGGCTCGGTCGTGAAGACTGCGCAAGGTCACCCGCCCAGCCTACGGCGACGTTCCGACCCGGCCCCCGCCAGGGCCGTGCCGAGCCCGGGCGCGGGGTCCGCGGCCCCTCCAGGCCACGACCGCGGTGTCGAGGGGCTCGGCGTCCGGGTGCCCGGGTTTGTCCGGGTGCCCGGGTCTGGGTTTGTTGGAGTACGCACAAACTGCTCCATGACGGTGAACGTCGTGAGCGGCGGACGGGACATCCGGGTGGGTGTCCGTCCCGCGCCGCGCGCCGGCGAGACAACACCGGGTCGCGGTGCTTTCGTGTCCGGGACCAGGGTCGGCTCGGACGCCCCTGCTCGGCCGGTTCTCGGCCCTCTTCCCCTGTGGGCCCGGCGGGCCCCGCAGCACCGTTCGGGGCGGCCCGCATGGCCGGGGGCGGTCTGGGGAAGACGGGGCGCATCTGATCGGCGATGTGATGGGTGAAGGCATGCGAAGTGTGGGCGTGGAAGAGGAACTGCTCCTGGTGGACGCCACCAGCGGTGTTCCGCTGGCCCTGTCGGGGCACGTCCTGGAGGCGGCGGACCGGTCCGCCGGGCAGCGTCCGAAGGACGACTGGGAGCGGGGCCACACCTTCGAGAGGGAGCTCGCCAAGGAGCAGGTCGAGTTCGCCACCAAGCCGGTCACGGACATGGGCGACCTGGCGCGCGAGATCGGTCGGTGGCGCAGGGAGGCGGCGCGGCACGCGGAAGGCGTCGGCGCGGTCGTGGCCGCCCTGGGCACCTCGCCGCTGCCGGTGGAGCCCTCCTTGAACACCGGCCGCCGCTACCAGTGGGTGGCCGAGCAGTTCGGGCTGACGGCGCAGGAGCAGCTGACCTGCGGCTGCCACATCCACGTGTCGGTGGAGTCGGACGAAGAGGGCGTAGCGGTGCTCGACCGGATGCGGCCCTGGCTCGCCGTCCTGACCGCGCTCAGTGCGAACTCGCCCTTCTGGCAGGGCCAGGACACCGGGTACGGGAGCTATCGGAGCCGGGTGTGGAACCGGCTGCCGTCCGCCGGTCCCGTGGACCTCTTCGGGTCCGCCGACGGCTACCGACGCCAGGTCCGGGCCATGGTCGACAGCGGTGTGCTCCACGACGAGGGGATGATCTGGTTCGACGCCCGGCTGTCGGCGGCGTATCCCACCGTCGAGGTGAGGGCCGCGGACGTCTGCCTCGACGGGTCGACCCCGGTCCTGCTGGCCGCTCTCGTACGAGGCCTCGTCGAGACGGCCGCCCGGTCCTGGCGCGCCGGGGAACCGCCCGCCCCGGTCAGTACGAGCCTGCTGCGGCTGGCGGCCTGGCAGGCGGGGCGCTCGGGTCTGGAAGGTTTCCTGCTGCATCCCGAGACGATGCGGCAGACCTCGCCCGAGGAGGCGGTCGACGCCCTCTACCGGCACGTGCGGGAGGCGCTCCTCGACCACGGGGACGACGCACTGGTCAGCGAGGGCCTCGAAGTCCTGCTCCGGGAAGGCAACGGCGCCCGTGTGCAGCGCGAGCTCCTGCGCGCCGGAGGCGATCTCGCCGCGGTCGTCACCCGCTGTGCCGAGATCACCGTCGAGACAGCCGCCACGAGCTGAGCGGTCCCGTACCCGTGAAAGCACCGGCGCGCGAAAGCACCGGGCGGCGGTGGTGCCGGCACGCCTACCGGGCGGAGGGCCCCGCCTGCCCGGCGTGCGCCACACGGGTGCGTGCGCGAGGTCGCGCCGGGTGTTCGTGAGATCAGCGTGCTAGAGATATGGAGGAATCAGTAGAAAACAGGAGGTATGTGATGATGCGTGCACGTCTTCTTCGCATGGCGGCTGTCGCGGGTACCGCTGCGGTCCTGACCCTCGGCGGAGCCGCCGTGGCCGCCGCCGACGGAGGTGTCGGCAACGCGGGCATCGGCAACTCGGGTGTGGGCAACGCCGGTATCGGCAACTGGGGCATCGGCAACGCCGGCATTGTCAACTCGGGCATCGGCAACGCCGGTATCGACAACTCGGGCATCGGCAGCGCGGGCATCGGCAACACGGGTATCGGCAGCGCCGGCATCGGCAACTAGGACCGACCCGGACCACCTGTGCCCCCGGTGCCTCGGGTCGCCGTCTCGGACGGACGGACCGGGGTACGGGGGCGCCGCGCCGACCTCCACGCGCTGCGGGTCGGCGGCCGAAGGCTCCCGCACCGGCTCAGTCGACGGGCCGGTGCGGGAACCCTGTGCGCTGGGGCTGATGGACCAGGCCGACCGATGCCGGAGAGCGTGGCTCCTCGAACCGGCGGACCGGGTCCGTCATGCCTGTTCAGCAGTCGTCGCCGTAACCTCCGCCCCAACCACCCCAGTCGTCATCGTCGTCGTACCAGCCGTGGTTGTAGCCGTGGTCGTCGTCGTCATCCCAGCCGCCACCGTGGCTCACAGAGCTGACGGAGTGGGTGGGGGCTGCCGCCGAGGCCGTGCCGGCTGCACCGAGGGCGGCGCCCCCGGCCATCAGAACACCGGCGGCCGAAATGGCGAAGAGCCGCTTCACTCTCAGTCCTTGCATGGTTGTTCCCCTTCTCTTGTGTGCCACTCACGGCGACACGGGAGCCGATGCCGTCGCGCGCGGGGGATGCGCGCGGCTCGCGCAGATGACCACACCAATGCGATGGCGTCCCCACTGTCAACGCGTCCTCGTCGGGTCGCGGATCTTTTGGACTGGGGCGCTCGATCAAGCCTCGCGCTGTGGCGCATCACTGGGGGTCGAGAATGCTCCCCGCAGTTGCGGCTCTCATCAACAAAGGCTAGTCACACACCGACGACTCGGCATCTTGTCGGCGACCGGGTCCACATTTCCGCAGCTCGAAGGCATGTCGGCGCCCCGGGGCAAGCCCGGCGCACCGATCCCGGCCCGCCCTCCAGGCCCGCCCCCCAGGAGACGAAGCCCACGATCCCGGAGCCGGGGCGTGCCTGCGCGGGGCGCAGCAGGGCCGTCCGTGCCCCGCGCATCCAGCCGACGACTTCCTCGATGGCGCCGAGGACGGAGGGGTCCAGGGGAGGGGCATGGCCCTCCCGCCGGATCTCCTCGAACCGTGCCAAGGCCTCCAGGCACTGTTCGTGAGTCCACTCGCCTCAGCGCGGACGGTCGTCCGACGGGACGACGGCGGGAAGCCCGCGCCACCGCCCGAACTCCGCGAGCGACATCGCGGTGACCCGCAGAGCCCGGAGCCCCTCGTCGACGACCTCCAGCCGGTCGCCCCGGAACGGGCAGAACCAGGAGTCTTGCCGCGCCCCCGGTGGGCCGGGGGCGCGCGGCGGCACTGTGTGCAGACGGATCCGTCAGTAGACCAGGCCGACGTGTGCGAGTGCCTGCTTCAGCAACACCTCGTGCCCGCCCGGCATTTCGCTCTGCACGGCCTGCGAAGCAGCCTCCTGCGGGCTGAACCAGACCAGGTCCAGCGCGTCCTGCCGGGGCCGGCAGTCGCCGGCCACCGGCACGATGTAGGCGAGGGAGACCGCGTGCTGGCGCGGGTCGTGGTAGGAGGTGACACCGGCCGTGGGGAAGTACTCGGCGACGGTGAAGGGCTGGGGCGAGGCGGGAACCCGAGGCAGGGCCACCGGGCCGAGGTCCTTCTCCAGATGACGCAGCAACGCGTCACGGACCCGCTCGTGGTGCAGGACGCGACCGGACACCAGGGTCCGGCTGACCGTTCCGTCCGGACCGATGCGCAGCAGCAGTCCGATGCTGGTGACTTCGCCGCTGTCGTCCACGCGCACGGGCACCGCGTCCACGTAGAGGATCGGCATGCGGGCGCGAGCCGTCTCCAGTTCGTCCGCGGTCAGCCAGCCGGGCGTGGTCTCGGTCGTGTCAGACATTGCTCGATCATACTTTGCGGGTGGGGTGCGCAGGGCAAGTGGCCGGCTCCGGTCTTCGAGCCCGGCCGCGCGGACGCCGGCCCCGGTCTCCGGCGAGCAGGACGCGGCCGGCCCGTGAGGAACCGCGAGCGGCCGGCTCGTCCCTGCCTTCGGCGACACGGGATCACGCGATGAGTTTTTGGCATCAGAGGCCAAGTATTGGCACCGCTGTTGCTCTGACGACTACAAAGGACCGGACCGAACCAGGCCCGGCGACGCGGATGATTCAACCCGTCGAAGATCGGGATTACATCGAAGGCGGTGGATGTGTCGTGCGTGAGTGCAGCAGGATCGAACCGATCGCGGTCGACTTCCCTCTGGGCAGTCCGAGTTCCGGATCCGCAACCTGATGTGTGCTGCCATGTTGAAACCCGTGTCGTTCTCCGTGGAGAGCGCGTCGGTGGACGCGTACCGCCTCCTCGCTTTGACCATACGATCGAGAGCGGCGAAGGCGCAGGGCTTTACCAGACGGGCGGGTCACGGTGAAGGGAGGATGCAGTACCTCCCCGTACGCATTCAGCTGAGGGGATTGTTCATCGAGCTCTACATCGAGCTCAGGGCGCAGAATGCGGGCCTTCGCATCGTCGGATTCCGTAACACCTACGAGAACGGTCAGGCTCCGCCCGAAGGCTATTTCCGTCATGTGCGGGACTCGGTCGCGCCACCTGGAATCCGCCGAGCGGAGGCCCTGCCGTTCGGCGGAGGGTGTTCCGCCCTGGAGAGGGCGGCGGACGTGAGGCGGACGGGCCTCACCCTGGGGCGACGCCCCATGAACAACGCGGTCGTCTGGCTGCACCGGAACAGGGAGCCGAGGCGCACCGCGCACGGGATCCTCGTGCTTTCGGAAATGCTCTGCGAGGCTGCCGGCTCCCCGGTCGTGGCGGACGAGATGTCACGCATCTGGATGACCGGGGGCCCGCTCTCGGCCACGACGAGGGCGGCCGCGTAACAGCGGACGACGCCTTTCCCACCGTGGGTGACGAGATCCGGACGAGGGTCGACACCACGTCGAGCGAAGGCGCGAGGCGTCGCAGGACGGCGCCTGGTATTCCCACGCAGGGGTAAAGGCAGCCGCCCGGTGATTCCCGTCCACATTCATGCGCATGGCCGCGACATCTCCATGGAGACCTACTCGCCCTGGCAGTCGGCCGGGTGACGCCGAGGCGACGGAGTGTCGTCGCGCCCGCTTTTTCGAGGACGTTCCCACTGGTCGGGACACGGATCGCCGAACTTTCGAAAAATTCTTCAACCAAGCACCAATCCAAGGGCGTTGGGGCCCCGAAGTACCAGCGAGACCCTTTCCGGGGGATCATCTCATCCCCGTACCATCTGCGATTCCCTTCCCGGGAATACACGGAGCAGGAGCGAATGTGATAGTCAAGCGAACTGGTCGCCTCGTGGTGCTCGCCACCGTGCCCGCCGCCGTCTTCCTGACCCTGGGGCTTTCCGGCCCAGCCCTCGCGCAGGCCGGGAAGGCGTACCAGATCGACCTGGCACAGCTGAACGACTCCGGTTCCCGAGGTACCGTCATGCTCAGCCTCAAGGGCAACCAACTGACCGTGCAGATAGAGTCCGAGGGCATGGTGCCCGGACAACCGTCGGCCCAGCACCTGCACGGATCGACCAAGGGGCACAACTTCCACTGCCCGGACGCGAGCGACGACACCGACGGCGACGGGATCCTCAGCAACACCGAGGCCACGGTCGACTACGGCGACATCAACATCTCCCTCACCACGTCCGGGGACACCAAGGCGACCAGTGGTCTCGCCGTGGAGCGCATGCCCGTCGCCGACAACACGGGCAAGCTCTCCTACAACCGGACGATCACCGTCGGGCAGGACGTCGTCGACCACATCAAGGACCTGCACATCGTGCAGCACGGCATCGACCGCAACAACGACGACAAGTACGACTTCGACGGGGCCGGCAAGAGCGAACTCGACCCGAAGCTGCCCCAGGAGGCCACGGCTCCGACCAACTGCGGCGAGGTCAAGGGAGCGTCCGTGGGATCCATTCCGGTCGGTGGCGTCGAGACGGGCGGCGGTTCTCCGCGGCAGGCGTCGGTGTCGGCGACGACGATGACCGGGGCGGCGCTCGCCGCGGCCGCCGCGATGGCCGGTGCGGTGGCCATCAGGCGCAGGCGCGCCGCCCTGGTCCCCGTCCGTACGGAGAACACCGGGAAGGCCGCGTGAAGCCCGCCGAGGGCCGCGTGCCCACCGCGTCCACCCCCCGGCCGCGCCGCCGCAGGACCGTCGTCCCGCTGGCCGGAGCCGCCCTCGCCACCCTGCTCCTCGCGGGGTGCGGCGGCGAGGACACGGCGGCGCCCCCCGCTCCCGCCGGCCAGGCCCAGCAGGGTCAGGCCCCGCAAGGCGGGGCACCCGCAGGCGCCGCCACCGGAGGTACGCCGTCCGGCAAGCCCTCCACCGGCGGCCACCAGACGGGGTCCGCCGGCGGGTCGCACGGCGGCACGGATGCGGCCGGGGCCAAGCCCGCGCTCGCCCGCTCGGAGCCGCAGAAGATCACGATCCCGTCCCTCGGCTTGTCCAGTTCCCTGGAAACGCTCCGTCAGAAGACGGACGGAACCATGGAGACCCCCAAGAACCCCGATCTCGCGGGCTGGTACGAACCGGGTCCGACCCCCGGCTCCCAAGGGCCCGCCGTGATCGCCGGCCATGTCACCTGGAACGGCGCGTCGGCCGTGTTCGAGAAGCTGAAGACCATGAAGGCCGGTGACACCATCAAGGTGGCCCGCCGGGACAACAAGACGGTCACCTTCAAGGTGGACCGGGTCGCCGAGTACCCGAAGGCCAAGTTCCCCACGGTCGAGGTCTACAAGAACCTCGACCACGCGGGCCTTCGCCTGGTCACCTGCGGCGGCGACTTCGACCCGAAGAAGCACTACTACGACAGCAACGTCGTCGTGTTCGCCAGCATGGCGGGCACCGCGTAGCCGGGAACGGCCGGGCGACGGGGGGCGAGGTGTCCGCCGGCCGCAGACCACACTGCGGCCGGCGGACACCTCGAAGCGCTGGGACTCCGATACGAGCCGAGGCGCCCACGGATCCTCAGGGGATCTTCACGCACAGCGCGCTCTCCCCGAGGGGATGCGTGCGCCGGCGGGCGGGATCGGCCAGGTGGCGGGTCACCGCCGGCGCGGGGCCGAGGATCAGGTTGCCGGCGAGCAGCGTTCCGCCAGGGCGCAGCAGCCGGTACAGGTCCTCCACCACCGCCGGCGTCGGGGTGAACCCGTCGAAGAAGGCGAGATCGTAGGTACCACCGTCGAGTCCGGGCAGGACCTCCTCGGCGGCGCCGGGCAGGACGGAGATCCGTTCGGCGAAACCGCGCCGGGCGATCTCCGCCCGCGCCAGTGCGACGTGCTCCGGATCCATCTCCACGGTCTCGACGTGCGCCCCCGGCGCCGCGTACGCCATGGCCAGGGAGGTGTACCCCAAGGCCGTGCCCACCTCGACGATCCTGCGGGCCCCCACGGCGGCCGCCATCACGGCGGGGAACGACCCCTCGCCGTAGGCGTAGGCACCGCAACGGTGCGCGCGCCGGTGTCGGCGCGTCGCCTCCTGGACGTCGGCGAAGGGGTCCGCCACGTCGACGGGGTGCCGTACGGCGGCGATCACCGCCACACCGGCGGTACGGAACCTGTTCCAACGTGTCGTCACCGGCCTCGCCTTGGATGTGGCGCTTGGCATCCGTCCCTCCTGGACTGCCCGACCTTCCGGACCGGGCTGCGGGATCTGCTGCCGGGGGAGTGAGCACGGACCCGGTGGTCCCCCTCCGGCCGGGCGGTGTCCGGGCCCCGGGGTGTTCGCACCGGCGGTGCGTGGGGGACCCCGACCGAGTGTTGCCAAGACGGCAACAGGAGTCGCGGTGGTCTCGCCGGCCGTCGCATGATCGCTCTGCGCCCCTGACCCGCGGGCCACCCCGTACCGGGCAGTGGCGCACTCGACGTAAGCCGATCGACCGACAGCCCGGAGGAATCCATGTCGCAGCCCGACCCGATCTCGCGTGCCACACATCGCGTGGTCGCCTCTCCCGCCGGCAGGACCCACCTGGTGGAGCAGGGCGCGGGGCCGTTGGTGCTGCTGGTGCACGGGTTCCCGGAGTCCTGGTACTCCTGGCGACACCAACTGCCCGTGCTGGCCGCGGCCGGATACCGCGCTGTGGCGATGGACGTTCGCGGCTACGGGCGTTCCTCCCGGCCCGAGGATGTCGCCTCGTACGGAATGCTCGACCTGGTCGAGGACACCGTCGCCGTCGTGCGGGAGCTCGGCGAGGAGACCGCGGTGATCGTCGGGCACGACTGGGGCTCGACCATCGCCGCGCACTCGGCCCTCATCAGGCCGGACGTCTTCCGCGCGGTCGGCATGCTGAGCGTCCCCTACGCGCCGCCGGGCGGTCCGCGGCCCAGCGACATCTTCGCCGGCATGGGCGGGGACGAGGAGATCTACGTCTCCTACTTCCAGCAGCCCGGTCGGGCCGAAGCCGAGATCGAACCCGACGTCCGCGGGTGGCTCGCGGGCTTCTACGCCGCGTTCTCCGCCGAGACCATGCCCGGACCCGGCGCCCCGGACCCGCACTTCGTCAGCCGAGGCGGGACGCTGCGCGAACGGTTCCCGGCCGACCACTCGCCCGCGTGGCTCGGCGAGGACGAACTCGACTTCTACGCCGGGGAGTTCGAGCGGACCGGACTCGGCGGAGCACTCAACCGCTACCGGAACATGGACCGGGACTGGGAGGACCTCGCCGACTACCGGGGCAGGCCCATCACCCGGCCGTCCCTGTTCCTCGGCGGCGCGCTGGACGCCTCGACCACCTGGATGGCCGAAGCGATCCGGGCCTACCCCACGACCCTGCCCGGTCTGATCTCCTCGCACATCCTCGACGACTGTGGCCACTGGATCCAGCAGGAGCGCCACGAGGAGGTCAACGCCATCCTGACCGCCTGGCTCGCCTCCCTGCCCGCGTGAGCCGGGGGCCGAGCGACGCCCCTACCGTCGAGGCGGCCCGGCTTCCCGTGCCGCTCGGTCGGGCGCCGGGACTCATCGTCGGTCGTCCGGCCGATCGGACCACCCGTGCTCCAGCAGGTCGAAGGCTCGGGTGAGGGCCCGGCGCACATCGCCTTTGCCGTGGGCGGCGCGGGGGGCTTCGAGGGCGAAGTGGGCCAGGGCGGCGCAGCCGGGGTCGTCGGCGGGAAGGCCGCACTCGTCCGCGATGGCCCGCGCGAGGGCGGTCGAGTGGCGCAGCCACATGTTCTGGAGGTAGTCGCGCAGGGCCGGGGTGCTGCTCACCAACTCGAAGAAGTCGGTGAAGCGGGCGTCGCCGGCGGTGGCCGCCAGGCGGTGGCGCAGGGCGTGCTCCCGCAGGGCGGCGGGGATCGAAAGGCCCCGGGGTCGTTCGCGTACGGCGGCGAGCAGTCGGGCTTCCTGGTCGGCGTCCTCGTCGAAGACGAGGGCCTCCTTGACCGGGAAGTGCTTGAACAGCGTGGTGGTGGACACGTCGGCGGCGTCCGCGATCTCGCGGATGCCGACCGCGTCGTAGCCGCGCTCCAGGAACAGGCGCAGCGCGGCATCGGCGATGGCTTGTCGGGTGGCTGCCTTCTTGCGCTCCCGGCGCCCCAGCGGTGCCGACGGGAGGCTCGGATCGGTGTCGTTCACAAGGCGACCCTACCCCTTGGTGGGACGAGCCAGAAAGTGCAACCGTTGCACTTAGTGAGTCGGTGTGCTTTTCTGGAGCGGCGGCCGTGAGGTACTGCCCGGCCCCGCTCTCTCACCCGACACAACCCCGTCCCACAACCCCGTCCCACAGCGGCGAGCCGCAGGGGCGGCACGAACGGAGCACGTCATGAACACCACCCGCACCACACCCCGTATCGCGATCATCGGTGCCGGCCCCGGTGGCCTGATCTGCGCCCGCATCCTGCGGCAGAACGGCATCACCGCGACGATCTACGAGTCGGACACCTCCCGCACCTCCCGCGACCAGGGCGGCAGCCTCGACATGCACCCCGGATCCGGCCGGCACGCTCTGCAACAGGCCGGGCTGCTGGACGACTTCCTCGCCCGGTCCCGTCCCGAAGGCCAGCAGATGCGCCTGCTCGGCCGGGACGGACGCGTCCTGTTCGACGCGATCCCGCCCGAGGCCGACACGGCCGAGGGCAACCCCGAGATCGACCGCGGTCAGTTGCGCGGCCTCCTCCTCGACTCGCTCGATCCCACCACCGTGCGCTGGGGACACAAGCTCACCCGCGTCGAACCCCGCGGCGACGGCACCCACCGCCTGCACTTCAGCGACGCCCTCGCCGCCGACGCGGACGACACCGCCGACATCACCGCCGACGCCGACATGACCACCGACGTCGACCTCGTCATCGGTGCCGACGGCGCCTGGTCCCGGGTCCGCCGCGCCCTGTCCGACGCGACGCCCCGCTACACGGGCGTCACCTTCGTCGAAACAGGCCTCGACGAGGCAGACACCCGCCACCCCGCACTCGCCGAACTCACCGGCAACGGGACCATGATGGCCCTGGACGACAATCTGGGATTCGTCGCCCAGCGCAACAGCGGCGGCCACATCCGCGTCTACGTCGGCATGCGCATCGACGAGGACTGGCAACGGCACGCCGGCCTCGACCCGGCCGACACCACGGCCGTACGCGCGGCCCTGCTCGACCGGTTCGGCGGATGGAGCCCCGACCTGCTCGGTTTCATCACGGACGCCGACACCGGCTACACCAACCGCCCGCTGTACGCCCTGCCGGTGCCGCACACCTGGGCACCCACCCCCGGCCTCACCCTCCTCGGCGACGCCGCCCATCTCATGTCCCCCTTCTCCGGGATGGGCGCCAACCTCGCGATGCTCGACGGAGCCGACCTCGCCCAGGCCCTCGTCGATCACCCCACCGTCGACCAGGCCGTCACCGCGTACGAGAAGATCCTCCTGCCGCGCTCCATCGAGGCCGCCGAAGGGGCGGCCGAAGGCATCGACGGCGCCTTCGCCCCCGACAGCGCCGAACAGACCCTCGCCCACATGACCGGGCACCACTGAGCCGGCCCGGACGAGGTCCGAAGTCGCAGGCCGATCCGGCGGCCTTCGCCGTCCGGAGCCCGGACCGGCCGCCACCGGATCGGGTATCACCCCGCGGTGTGACTCCGCCCTGGTCAGGCCTGCGAACCTCGGGCATCCCACGCGGCGAGGACCGCGTCGTGCTTGTCCCTTTCCAGGCCGACGGGAACCTCACCCTGTAGGTACTTGGGCCGCGGACACCCACCGTCGCGGAGTGCCCGCCACGTGTCCGCGACGGTCTCGGAGACCGGGCGGCAACGCAGGCCGGCGACCAGCGCCTTGGCCGACGAGGCGGTCCAGGCGCCGGAGACCTCGGGAGTGTCCGGCACCCACAGCGGAACCTCGGTCCACGGGGCGACGTCGTGTTCCCGGAGGAACCGCTCGTCGGCCCACACGAGTTCGGTGTCGGCGCCGGTGGCGTCGACGCAGGCCCGCAACAGCTCGCCCATGGTGGCGTTCCCGGGCACGCCCGTGGTCAGGTACCGGCCGGAGCCGCCCTCGGCGAGCCGGTCGAGAAGGAACCGGGCGATGTCGCGGGCGTCGATGAGCTGCATCGCACGGTCCGGGGACCCCGGAGCCAGTACACGGCCTCCCCGTGCGATGGTCTCCAGCCACCAGGGGAGGCGTCCGACGTTCTCTCCGGGGCCGACGATGATGCCGGGATTGACGATCAAGGCGCGTCCGGGGAAGCCTTCTTCGACCGCCCGCTCGCATCCGGCCTTGAGGGCGTTGTACGGCACGTCGTCCGGTGCGGTGTCCGGGGCGCACGCGTGGCGGGGAAAGGTCTCGTCCACGCCCTTGGCGGGCCAGTCCGCGTAGGCATGGAAGGACGAGACGAACGCGTACGCCCCCGCGCGCCCGGCCAGCGCCCGAACCGACCGCCGTACGGTACGGGGCTCGAACCCGCACGTGTCGATCACCCCGTCCCAGGTGCGATCCGCCGCCGCCGCACGCAACGCGGCCTCGTCCTCGCGGTCGCCGCGGACCACCTCCACGCCGGAAGGCGCCGACGTCTCGTCCTCCGCTCGTTCCTCGGCCCCGCGTGAGTGGCCTGGTTCGAGGCTGTTCGCCTCGTGTATAGGATCGTCGTCATGACCCGTGCCTGGAGCTTGTCGATGCTGTTCGTGCTCTGCGGCTCGGTCCTCGCGGCCGGGGTGCTGTACCGGGGCGCCCCCGGCGCTGCCGCGGTGCTTCTGCTGCTGTTCGGCCTTCTCGCGGGCGTGCACTCGCCTCTGGTCTTCCCGAAGTCGATCAGCGCCGTGGAGGCGCAGCGCCGCAGCGCGGTCGACGGCCGGCCGATCGTCTTCTGGCGGTCGGGCTGCAAGTACTGCATCCGACTGCGCATCCGGTTGGGGCGTGAAGCCGGCCGGTTGCACTGGGTCGACATCTGGCGTGACCCGGACGGCGCGGCAGCCGTCAGGGCGGCCAACGACGGCAACGAGACCGTGCCGACCGTCGTCGTCGCGGGCCGGCCGCACGTCAACCCCGATCCGCGGTGGGTACGCGAACAGTTCGTCCGTTCTCCGTGAACGGGAGTGGGCCGTCGGCGTCAGGGACTCACGGCAACCGGTCGGACTCTCCGCGCAGAACGCAGAACTCGTTGCCTTCGGGATCGGCAAGGACCGCCCAACCTGAACCGTCCGGATTCCGGTGGTCGGCGACGAAGGTCGCACCGAGGCTCAGCAGCCGGTCCACCTCCTGCTCGCGAGAGGTCTCGGGGCGCAGGCACAGATGGATCCGATTCTTGACCGTCTTGGCCTCGGGTACCTGATTGAAGTACAACGCGGGGCCCTCGGCGAGCAGTACCTGAGTCTCCCGGTCACCCGGTCCGACGTCCGGATGGATCGGACGGCCCGTCACACCGCTCCAGAAACGGGCCAGTTCGTAGGCGTTGGCGCAGTCGATCGCCACGTTCTGCACTACCGAAACCATGTGCCCCAGCCTTCCTGATCACGACTCGCCCTCACACCGGATGCGGGCCGAAGGCCTGGTGGGCGCCGGGGAGGCCACGCGTGAACCGCAGGGCTCCCAGCAGTGAGAACAACTCCGCGACCGTACCGGACGAGACGATCACGGTCGACCTGATTCCAGTGCCGACCTCCACCGTCCGGGGTCGTCGCCGCGGATGTGTCGCCGGATCAGGTCTGTGCGTCACCGGTCCACGCGCGGAGCTTCTCCGGGTTGCGGACCGCCCAGATGCGGCTGACGCGGTCGCCGGTGAGGTCGAACGCGGCCACGGTCACGGGGACTCCGGTGTGCTGGGCGACCAGGCCGGGCCGGCCGTTGACCGTTCGCTCCAGGAGTGTCAGGCCCGGGGCCTTGGCGGCGATGTGGATCAGGTACTGGGCGATGCTCCTGCCGCCTTCGACCGGCCGCAGGACGGTTCCGACGAGGCCGCCGCCATCCGCGGTCATCGTGGCGTCGGGGTCGAGGAGACCGACGAGGGTCTCGATGTCCCTGGCCTCCCAAGCCTCCTTGAACCGGCGAACCAGACCGGCCTGCCCGGCCGCCGGCGCCGGGTTCCGCGCGGCACGGACGCGCCGACGGCCCGAGGACGCCAACTGCCGGCAGGCCGCGGGCGTCCGGCCGACGATCGTGGCGACCTCGGCGAAGGGGTAGCGGAAGACGTCGTGCAGGATGAACGCCACGCGTTCCGCCGGCGTCATCGACTCCAGTACGACGAGGAAGGCCATGTCCACCGACTCGTCCAGGACGATCTGGTCGGCGGGGTCGGCCGGCTCGGTCCCGCCGCCCGCGCGCCCACCGATCCACTCCGTACGGTCGGGCAGCGGCTCGGGTATCCACGGGCCGACGTACCGCTCGCGTCGGGCCCGCGCCGAACCGAGCACGTCCAGGCAGATCCGGCCGGCCACCGTCGTCAGCCAGGCACCGGGCGACGCGACGGCCTCCTGCTGTTGCCGGGACAGCGCGAACCAGCGGGTGTAGGCCTCCTGGACGGCGTCCTCGGCCTCGGTCGACGAACCGAGCAGCCTGTAGGCGAGATTGATCAACCGGCGCCGCTCGCCGACGACCACGGTCAGGTGGGGCTCGGACCGGCTGTGACCCGGCTCGGACGCGGCGCTCATGCTCCGGACCACTGCCTGCCTCTCCTCGTTCGCTTCGCCCGCTCATTCCGGATCTCTCCACGGCGGCGAAACACCGCACCGGACAACCGGGTTCGGCGCCTCGCCTCACAAATCGCGGGCCTGCGTCGTCGAGTGAGTGAAGAGCGAATGCAGACACTACTGATCCACCGCCGCGAGGCAGAAGAGGGGTCCACATCATGGCGCCCAGGACGACCCGGACGACCATCCGCACGACGGCCACACCGGGCGGAGGCGGACTGACGTTCCCGCAGGTCGCGATCGGCCTGCAAACCCTGGCCATCTTCTTCCAGGCGGCCACCGCCGGACTGCTGCTGTCCTCGTCCCACGGCGAGGTGTTGCACGGCGTCGGAGCGCGCGTGATGTACGGGGCGTCGATGCTGTACGTGCTCGCCGCGATCCTGGCGTGGCGACCGGGCGGCGGCGAGGCCCGCCCCATCCTGTACGCGTCCGGCTTCCTCGCACTCGCCTCCGTCCAGGTCGTCCTGGGCATCGCGCACGAACCGACGCTGCATGTACCCCTGGGCGTCCTGATGTTCGGCCTCAGCGTATGGGCGCTGTGCCAGGCCCTGTCCAAAGCCGCGGGCGGGGGTTCACCGCGACCCACCCCGTGACGCCCACCATGCATCGGGGACGGCATCACGGGTAGGTGCGACGGACATCAACCATCCGTGCCGGCGCCCGCGCCGGCCCGACGATCGAGGTGAGTCATGGCGACCTCCGCACGAACAGCGATTCCCGCCCTCCTGGCCGTGGCCGTGGGAGCCACGCTGGTGTCCGTCGGTCCGGTGGCCGCCGCCGAGAGGCCGGTACGGGCGAGCACCTGCGCGTCGGGAGACCTCAGCGTGTCCGCCGGGCCGCCGGACGTCGGAGCCGGGCAACTGTACGTACCGCTGCGCTTCACCAACACCGGCGACCGTCCGTGCACCCTGCTCGGATACCCGGGCGTCAGCGTTCTGAGCGAGGAGCAGAAGCAGATCGGGAAGCCGGCGGACCGGGACGGGCAGGTGCCCGCCGCCGTCTCCCTCGCCCCCGGGCGCAGCGCCACGGCCGTCCTCCACACGACGAACGGACCGATCGGCGGCCCGTGCCTGCCCAAGGGGGCGTTCCTGAAGGTCTACGCGCCCGCCTCCAAGGACGCGGTCCTGCTCAAGACGCCCTTCCAGGTCTGCTCGAACCGCTTCACGGTCAGCCCGGTCACGCCGTAGCCGTCGCGAATCATGGCCGGTCGTCGCCACCGTCCGCGGCCGGCCCCGCGCGGCGAGCAGGGGCTACTGCCCGGCGATGAGGGCGGGGAGCGCGCGCATGTCGTGGAAGACGGTGGTACCGGGGCCCTCGAGGCGTTCGGCCGGAGTCAGACCGCCCGCGTAACCGAAGGCGCGCATGCCGGCCGCACGGGCGGCCTGGACGCCGGGCCGGCTGTCCTCGACCACCACACAGGCGGCGGGATCGACCCCCATGTTCCGGGCCGCGTACAGGAACAGATCGGGGGCGGGCTTGCCGCGGGCGACTTCGCCGGCGCTGTAGATGCGGCCGGCGAAACGCTCGTACAGGCCGGTCCGGCCCAGGGTGTGGCGCATCTTGTCGTGCGAGCCGCTGGAGGCCACGCACGTCGGCAGGGTGAGGGCGTCGAGAGCCTCGGGCAGCCCCTCGACGGGGGCGAGATCGGCGTCCACGGCCTCGCGATGCAGCTGCTCGAACCGCTCCGACCAGATCGCCGCCGTCTCCTCGCCCAGCCGGACGGCAACCTGCTCGCGAATGGAGGCGTGCGAGCGCCCGATGAAACGGTCGACGACCTCATCGCCGGTGAGGGGCCAGCCCAACTCGGCGCCCAGGGCGACCTGGACACGGGCCGCCATGCGTTCGCTGTCGACCAGCACACCGTCGCAGTCGAAGATGACGAGTTCAATCGGCTTGATCATCCCGGCAGGATAGGCGCCCGCCCGATCGGGCGGCGGCGCGGCCGCCCTTCCGATCGGGGAAGGGCGGCCGCGCCGCCGGGTCGTACGCCGGAGCGCGCGGCGGAAGCGGGCCGTCCCGTCGCGAACTCCGGATCCGGTCAGCCCGCGAGTTCGGCGGGCCCGCTGTCGGGGACCCAGGAGCCGTGGAGTCCGGCACTCACCCGGTGGGGCAGGTGGACGGTGGCGATCCGGTCGAGACCCGACGCGTCGAGGACCACCAGTTGCGAGGCGTCCTGCTTGAGGTCGGAGACGACGGTGAGCAGATAGCCGTCGTCCTCGCGCGTGGCTCCGGTGGCGGGAACGAAGACGGCTTCGCCGGGCATGCGGGCGTCGCCGACCTGGTGGATGCGACGGGCGCCGGTGGTGCGGTCGTACTTGACCACTCCGTACCCACCGAAGCCCTTCTCGTCGGGGAAGGAGATGGCGTAGTGGTAGCGGTTCTCGGCGCCCAGGTACTCCTCGTTGAGGGTCGGGAACTCCACCGGCAGATCGTCGATGATCTGCTCGTCCACGGTGCCGGCCACCATGTCGACCACCCAACGGCGGGTGTAGGAGCGGGCGACGGGTTCACTGCCGCGCCCGGGCGCGCCGATCCACCAGTTCCAGGAGAGCCGGAAGCCCTCACGGTCCACGGTCGGGCCCTCCAGGACGATGCGGCCCTGGCCGTCCTCGAAGGCATTGGCGACGTGCAGCATGTTGCCCGGCTCTATGGAGAACCAGCGGACCTTCCGGGCACCGTCCTCCCCGCGGGGCATGACACCGATGCGGGCGGGCTGCTGGTCACTCCAGCCGTACGGGATGCCGGAGTGGTCCGTGGGGTCGAAGGTGACGTTGCCCTCCACGAAGACCACGTGGTGGCGGGTGATGGCGAAGTCGTGCTTGAGCGAGGCGGTCGCCCCCGGGACCTCGGCGGTGTGGGTGATCTCGCCCTTGGCGTCGGCGACGTAGTGCACGAGGAAGGGCGGGAACGGAGAGGACCCGAAGAAGTGGAGCTCGCCCGTCACGGGGTCCTCCTTGGGGTGCGCGGTCATCGCCGTCCGCAGCTTGCCGTCGAAGTCGTACGCCCCGACCGTCTCCAGGTCCCGGGTGAGTTCGAAGGGCAGGTTCGCCTCGCACAGCGCGAGCAGCCGTCCGCCGTGCTCGATGATGTGGGTACCGGCGGCACTGGCCGTCAGGTCGGGTCCCCGCTCCGTCATGTACGGGGCGCCCTCCAGCGCGGGGGTGTGCACCCAGCGGTTGCGGTACCACTCGGCGCGGCCGTCGCGCAGCCGGATGCCGTGGACCATCCCGCTGCCCTTGAACCAGTGGGTGGGCGTGACACCGGGCTTGGGGTTGTGGCCGTTGCGGAACAACCGCCCGGTCAGCTCGGTGGGCAGGGTTCCCTCGACTGTGAGGTCGGTGGCCGTGACCTCGTTGACGACGGGGGTGAAGTGGCCGGTCAGGTAGGGCTTGTCGACGGTCATGGCAGGGGGTTTCCTTCGGTGGATGTGATGAAACGTCAGGCGGCGTCACCGAGATGAGGCCGGGCCCGTCGGTTCAGCGTCGGGGCCGCCGCCGCCCGGCCGGCGGCCGGGAGAGGCGCCCCGTCCGTGTGGGGTGGAGGAGGTTCATGGCGCACAGCCTCCTGCGGGGGGCTGTCCACTATCCAGGGCAGCCGGGCGCGCCCACTGTCCACTCCTGTCCGCGCCTGTCCACCCCGGCGCCGCCGAAGGCGTGCGCGCGCCCTCCCCCCGTTGTCTACCGTGACCGGGGGCCGTCGAGCTCCTGCTGCCACAAGGCCTCGCACAGCAGGTCCAGGCCCTGACGCAGGTGACGCCGGTAGGTGCCGTACGGAAGGCCGAGGCGGCGGGCGGCGGCTTCCTGGGTGGGTGCACCGGAGAAGTAGCCCGCCGCCAGGGCCTCGCGGGCGCGCACCCCGCGCGGGTCCTGCGCGAGATCGTCGACGGCTTGGCGCAGCAGAGCGCGCAACTCCGCGACGGGATCGGCGAAGTCCGCCGCGAGACGGCTGCGCAGCAGGGCGCAGGCGGCGAAGGCCCCGGCGTCACGCCAGTGCGCCAACGCCTCCCGTACGCCCTGGTCGAACAAGGAACGCGAGATGGGCGACGGTCCGGGCGAGACCGGCTCCTCGGTGGTCGATATGAAGCTCTGGAGCCACGCCTCCACGGGTATCCGGCGCCAGTCGACGCTGAACAGGCCGTACGTGTACGCACCGACCCGCGGGCGGGCGCCGGTGTCGGCGAGGGTGCCCTTGACGCGTTCGGCCCAGGTCTCGGCATCCCGGTACACGGCGAAGCCGTAGGCCCGACCACGGGCACGGGCCGACTCCGCCTGGGCGCGGGAACTGCTCAGGTCGATGACGCGCGAAGGGACCTGGTAACGCTCGGGGTAGACCGAGAAGCGGCTGACGCCGATGTGCTGGCCGGGGCTCACCGGCGCGGTGGCCTCGGTGTACCGCCACGCGGCGGCGACGACGGGATCGGTGGCCAGGTCCTCGGGGTCGGCAGGGGCCGCCAGGGCCAGCCGGGCCGTGAACGCCACGATCCGGCCCGTGTTGACGAGACGGTAGACGCTGAAGGCCTGCGGCTGACGCCGCGCCCAGTAGCGGACCAGTTCCGCGGAGGCGGGCCCTTCGGTGTCCTCGGCCATGCGCAGCACGGCATCGAGGTCGTCCGGGTGCAGAGGGCGGTCGTGCACCTCGTCCTCGCGGGACCAGGTGCGCAGCCGGGCCAGGGTCTTCCCTTCCCGAAAGAGGTGGAAGAGTTCGTCGGTGACGGTCCACACCTGCTCCTCGGGTGCCTCGCGCAGGAGGCGCAGGTACTCGTCGGCCAGGCGCCGGCGCACGGCCTCGAAGGCGTTCGGTGCTCGCCAGCGCAGGTCGGCGGCCAACGTCTCGCGTGCGGCGTCGTGCGGGTGGAGCCCCCGGTGCGTGGACTCCATGAAGGGGAGGTCCCTCAGCCAGGAGAAGAGCTGATGGGCGTCCTCCTCCGGCAGGACAGCGGTGAGCAGTTCCTCGGACGTCGAGCGGGCTTGCGCCGCCACCTCCAGGGCGCGGCGGTGGGCCGCTGTGGGCACCTCACCGATCAACCCCGCCAACAGGGTGCGCAGGACGTCCGCCGAGGGCGCCCAGATGTCCTCCTGTGCGCAGCCGGTCGATCCCGACGCGGCCGCGAGGGACAGGGCCAGCGGATTGCCCCCGGCGAAGCGGAGCACCGGGTCGCGCAGTTCGGGCCTGATCCGGGCAGCCACCAGCAGGCTGAGAGCCTGCTCCTCGGAGAACGGCTCCAGTTCGGTCACGTGCAGGAGCGGGGACCAGGCGGGGTCGGCGGTCCACTGCGGCTGCGGGGCGTGCCGGCCGGCGAGGACCACCAGCGCGTCGTCGGCGGCACGGGGCAGGAACTGGTGCCACAGCCGGCTCTCCAGCCACTGGCAGTGCTCGAAGGAGTCCACGAGCAGGACGGTGCCCGGGACCTTCACGAAGGTGTCGGCGGCACGCTCGAAATCGGCGGGGTCCCGCTCGACGAAACGACCGTCGAGTTCGACGAGCGGCCGGCCCGCCGCACGGGCACGGTCCGCCATCCGTCGCAGCAGCGTCGACTTGCCTATGCCGCCCGGTCCACACACGTAGAACGCGAACGGCGCCTGTGGATCGCCTGCCAAAGCCGCCTCGAACGTGTCGAGTTGCTCCTCCCGGCCTATGAACGCCCGCTCCCGCGTCCTGGTCAGTCTCTCTCCTACGGACACCACATCGGCTCCCCTCACCGCGGTCGGCCCCGGGCGGAACCGCCCGGGGATCCTCTTCGGGCCCGCCGGTCAAGCGAGGCACGAAGGGTGGCGCGCCGGCGCTCCTCGCCGGTCCCGGACGCGGCAAAGAGCGGCCGTTTCACGCCACTTGACGGCTGATTGAAACAGAAGGTGCCCGGATATCGGAATGGCGGCCGTGAAAAGTGAATGGGACAGGACGGCGCCGCGGCTCCGGCCGGCCCCCGCCGACCGGGCCGGAGGGCGGTTCGCACCGGCTGCGCTCGTGGTCGCCCGGCCTCGCGCCACGGGAGGGTGGCCGCTGTGGGCGTACGTACGTGTACGCGGGGGCGGGCCGCAGTCGGGCACGCAGTCGGGCACGCACGGTCGGGCACTCGGGGTCCGGTACTCGGGGCCGGGGGAGGGGGCGTGCGGGGGTGGGTGGCCTTGCGTGCGGGATCGACACCTCCGGCCCGGCGGGGGAGGATGGGACGGACGGATCGATTCCGCCCCGCTGCCTCGTCCCCGTTCGCCCGTGGCCGACGCCGGATCGAGGAGCGCGGGCCCCGCAGGAGGGCCGCGCCGTGCTGCGCCGGACGCAGGCGGGCGGGCCCCCGTCGTCACGCTCCCCTCACGCCTTCACGTCTCCTTCGGGAGGATCCATGTCCCACCGACGCATACGCCACGCACTGCTCGTCCCCGCCATGGCCGGCTCGCTTCTCGTCGCCCCGGCCGTCCTCGCATGGGGCCAGGCCGCCGCCGCCCCCACCGCCACCTGCTCCATCTCCGGTGTCTTCCCCAACGGGAAGGTGCACCTGTCGGGCGGCGGCTTCACGCCGGGTTCCGCGTTCCTGTCCTCGCCGACCGCCGCGGGTGGCTCGTTCGCCATCGGCGGTGACGGCGGGTTCCAGATGATGAACGTGGAGAACGCCAAGTACACCGTGTCGCAAGGCAATGACCGCACGGAGTGCAGTGGCTTCAAGGAGTCGACCGAGAAGCAGGACGACTCGACGCGGAACGACCAGAACCAGAACGAGCAGCAGAACCAGAACGACCAGAACCAGCAGAACCAGCAGAACCAGAACCAGCAGAACCAGAACCAGCAGAACCAAGAATGACGGAGGTGCGGACCAGTGGGGCGGGGGCCTCAGGATCGAGGTTTCAGCAGGTCTTCCAGTTCCGCCGCGAAGAGCAGCGCCGGGTCGAGGTCCATGCCCGCGAAATGCCCGGCGAGTTCCAGTGACAGGACGCCGTGCATGCGGGTCCAGAACGTCAGGAACCGGTGGAGGGCCTCGGGCGGGGCGGGGTTGCCGGCGGCCCAGTCCCGGTGGCCGTCCAGATGGGTGCCGAAGGCCGTCACGGTGTTGCCCGGGGTGAGCGCCGTACACGCGTCGAGCAGGATCGTCATGATCTCGGAGGAGATGGCGAGGGTGTCCTCGGGGGCTTGATAGCCGGGGATCGGGGTGCCGTAGACGAGGAAGTACCGCTGAGGGTCCGCCAAGGCCCAGCCGCGCAGGGTGTGAGCCAGCCCGGCAAGGTCCGCACCGGTGGAGGAAGCCTCGCCGAGGACGTCGGCGAGGCTTCGGTATGCCCCCCGGACGAGTTCGGTGATCAGGTCGTCGCGACTGGCGAAATAGCGGTAGAGGGCCGGTCCGCTCATGCCCATCTGTTTGGCAATCGCGTTGAGCGAGAGCGCTGACGCCCCCGCCGTGGCGATCTGCTCCCAGGCGCGTTCCGTGATCTCCGTCCGTACCTGGGCTCGGTAGCGCTCCCGCGGGGTGCTCGCGCCCGTCGTCGCCATGCTCTGCCACCGTCCCGGTTCGTACCGCTACACCCTCAAGGGTTGGTGAGAAGGTATCACGCTGCCATTGACCGGCCACTTGGCCAAGCGTTATAACTTCTAACGAACGCGTGAACCTATATCCAGGGAGGGTGTGGGCCCGCGCGTCCCGTTCGAGCGGGAAGCACCCGCACCGATCGACAGAGGAGACCACCATGTCCGCCATGCGCGGCACCGGCGTCCGCACCGCCCTCTTCACCGTTCCGCTCGTCCTCGGCCTTCTCGGCACCGCAGCCGGACCTGCCGCGGCCGGCGGTTCCCACGGCACCCGCCCCGACAGGCCCCTCACCTGCCGCGAGAAAGGCGTCGACCCGGGCGCCCTCGTCCGCCACCGGAGCGAGATCGTCATCAACGCCCCGCTGCACACCGTCTGGAAGCTGCAGACCGACGTGGAGCGCTGGCCGCACTGGCAGACCCCCGTCGAGACGGCGCAACGCCTGGATCACGGCCCGTTCCGCAGGGGTTCGGCATTCCGATGGACGGTTCCGGTACCGCCCA
The DNA here is from genome assembly GCF_041431415.1 of Streptomyces sp. NBC_00513. Lineage (GTDB taxonomy): Bacteria > Actinomycetota > Actinomycetes > Streptomycetales > Streptomycetaceae > Streptomyces. Next base: position 619,485 of record NZ_CP107845.1, on the reverse strand, counting down.
ACCCGTCGACTCCCGCCACGAGCCTGGAGATCACCTCCACCGTCCGGCAGATCGAGCACGGCGCCTGCATCCGCTGGACCGGCCCCGCGATCGGCGAAGGCCTGCGTATCGACGGCATCCACGTGTGGAACTTCACCAAGGTCAAGGGTGGCGTGCGCGTGAGTACGGAGGAGACCCACACCGGCGCCCAGGTCGAGGCCGACGTTCCCACCGCCACCCGGATCCTCCGCGAGGGCCTCGAAGCATGGCTGCGTGACCTGAAGTCCGCCGCCGAATCGCGCGCCGGCGACCGGCCGCGGTGACGAAGGAACCAGCCCCGCCCTCGCCGCGCATCAGGGTTCAGGCGCCCGCGCCCGACGCCTGATGGTCCGAACTCGGCTTCCTCGTAAGGCTCGACGAGAACGCCGCCCGCTTCCTGACGTTCGGCGCCCTTCCCAACAGCGCACGTACCGACGGAGGGACGTGTTTCGCCGACGCCCCTCCCTGTTCGCCGCGAGCCGTTTCATCCCCGACTTCCCTGTCGACATCTGACGGCCGGACGTCCTTGCCATCGTGAGGCGACCGCCCGTTCGACGTCTACGGAGATGGTGATGACGCGTTTCAGGGCACGGGTACTCGGCGTTGTCGCGGCCGGCTTATCGGTCGGCCTCGTGGCGCTCCCCGCAACAGCCGCCGATCGTTCGGCGCCGCACGCGAAGGCGCCCGAGAAGTTCAGCATCGTGGTTCTCCCCGACACGCAGTACTCGGCGGAGAGCTTCCCGCAGGCCTTCAACGCCCAGGGAAAGTGGATCAAGGAGAACACGATCGCGCGGAACATCAAGTACGCGATCCACGAGGGTGACATCGTCGACGACTCCGACCAGTCGTCCCAGTGGACCAACGCGACCGGCGCGTTGCGGCAGTTGAACGGTGCGACCCCGTACATCCTCGCGGTGGGCAACCACGACATGGACGCGATGCCCAAGGGCCAGAACCCGATCGTGGTACGTGACGCGGTGGCGTTCAACCGCAACTTCCCGCGGAGTGCCTTCGCGAACCTGCCGTCGTTCGGCGGCACTTACCCGGCCGCGCAGAACGACAACAGCTTCCACGTGTTCTCGGCCGGAGGCACGAACTGGCTCATCCTCGCGCTGAAGTACGCGCCCACCGACGACGAGATCGCCTGGGGCAACAAGGTGATCTCCGAGCACCCCGACCGCCAGGTCATGATCGTGACCCACGCCTACCAGAACGGCACGACGAAGGACAGCGTCGGCCAGAAGCTCTGGGCCCGGATGGTCAGCCGGCACCCCAACGTGACGATGGTGTTCTCGGGCCACTACGTCAACCAGGGGGTGATCGTGGAGAAGGGGGTGAACGGAAACACCGTCCACCAGATCCAGGCCGACTACCAGAACCCCGGCGCACTCGGCCCGAACAGCTACTTCCGGATCCTCGAATTCAACCCGACGGCGAAGACGGTCGGCGTCCAGACCTACTCGCCGTATCTCAACAAGAACCTGACCGACACGAAGAACCAGTTCACGCTCCAGAACGTGAGCTTCCCGCCCGCACGTTCCCACGCCCGCCGCTGAACCACTGAACCAGTCAACCGCTGACCCCGTGGCCGGCACCGAGGGGGACGGTGCCGGCCACGGCCTGTTCCCGCGTCGCGCCCGTCGGGTTCCTCAGGCGCCGGCGGCGCCGGGTGGGCTCGTGGACGTCCATCCCCGCCGGTGGAGTCTCTCCAGCCCGTCCAGGATGAGGTCCAGCGCAAACTCGAACTCGAACTGATCGTCGCAGCGCCGGGCGCCGACGACCGACGTCCCGTCATGGGTGGCCCCCGCCGCCAGCTCGGCGATCCGCGGGTAACGTGCCGCCATCGCGGCCCCTGCCGCGAGCGCCTCGGCCCCGCCGTTCGGGTCGCCGTTCGGGTCGCTTTTCGGGCCGTCGCTCGGGTCGCCGTTCGGGTCGCCGCTCCCGGAGTCGTCGAACAGCTCCTGGCTGAAGCCCAGCAGTCGACTCCCCATGGCGTGCATCGCGTGATGGGTGAGGTCGACGGACAAGCCTCCGTCGCGGAACGTCCCGATCATCGAGTCCAGGTAATCCAGTACGGCCGGGGTCGGCCCGGTGCGCGACTCGATCACCTGCGCGGCCCAGCGGTGCCGCAGGAGCACGCGGCGGGCCGACAGCACACGCCCGCGAACCACGTCCTTCCAGCCGGAACCGCTCGCCGGGAGGTCGATCCGGGCCACGACCGTGTCGACCATGCCGTCAAGGAGCTGCTCCTTGTTGGGAACGTGCTTGTAGAGGGCCATCGGTACGACACCCAACTCCTGGGCGAGCTTGCGCATGCTGAGCGACTCGATGCCGCCGTCGTCCGCGAGCGCGATGGCCGCCCGCAGGACGCGCTCCCGGTTGAGCGGCGCCCGGCGCCCGGCCTCCGGCTGCTGTGCCATCTCTTCTCTCCTCGTGATCGGGCGATCGGGCGATCGGGTCGGGGCGTGCCTGCGTGGGTGCGTACCCGCACTTGACGAGTGTACGTCGTACACCTACCGTGGCCGCGAGGTGTACGGCGTACACCTGCCTGGTCGAAAGGATCGAAGATGAGTTCAGACAGAAGGACCGCGGTGGCCGCGGGCGTGCTGTTCCTGGTGACCGAGATCGCCGCGATCGGAGGGCTGGCCCTCTACCGCCCCGTCCTGGACGGGGCGCCGGGAGCCCCCGGACCCGACGCCGTCACCTCGGCGCTCCTCGGGGCGCTGTGCGAACTGGTCCTCGTGGCAGCCGTCATCGGGACCGGGGTGGTGCTGTATCCCGTCGTCAGGAGGCGGTACGAGGCGATGGCGCTCGGATACGCATGCCTGCGCCTCCTGGAAGCCGCCGTGATCACGGTCGGCGTGCTCAGCGTCCTGACCCTCCTGACGCTGCGACGGGAAGCGATGGGGGTCGAGGGCGTCGCCGGCGCCGACCGGGCCCTCGTGGCCCTGCACGAATGGACGTTCCTGCTCGGGCCGAACGTCGCCCTGGGCCTCAACACGACGCTGCTGGCGTACGCGATGTACCGCTCGCGGCTCGTGCCGCGGTTCATCGCCCTGCTGGGGCTGGTCGGCGGCCCGCTGATCTGCGCCTCCGGAGTGGCCGTGATGTTCGGGGCCTACGAGCAGGTCTCGGTCACGGGCTCGGCCCTGGCCGTCCCGGTGTTCGCCTGGGAGGTGGCGCTCGCGGTCCGTCTCATCGTCAAGGGGTTCGATCGGCCCCGGGTCGGCGCGGCCGACGCTCCCCACACGGCACTCGCCCCCGCCGGGGCGAGTGCGGGAGCCCTTCGGGCCTGATCGCCACGAGAGCGCGCCGGCCGGCCCGTGCTCGCTCGCCGGGGGCGGGGGGTCAGAGGGGCTTCAGCCGAGTGCGCAGGAGACAGAACTCGTTGCCCTCGGGGTCGGCCAGGACGTGCCAGCTCTCTTCTCCGGTCTGGCCGACGTCGACGGGCACCGCCCCCAGCGCCAGCAACCTGTCCAGCTCGGCGTCCTGGTCGCGATCGGTGGCGTTGACGTCGATGTGCAGCGGGAGCTTCCCCTGCCGGGGGTCGCGGCCCGCGTTGAAGACGAGGGTGGGTTGCGCGCCGCCGAACCCGACGCCGGGCGGGCCGATCTCGACGCTGCCGTCGGCCTCTCGACCCAGCTCGACGTAGCCGAGGACATCGCACCAGAACGCGGCCAGCCCGTCGGGGTCTTCCGCATCGATGACGAGTTCGCTGATTCGACATGCCATGCCGCGAGGGTATCCGTGCCCGGTCGGGGATGTTGGTGACAGCCGTCGTCCTTACCTGCCGGTGGGGCGCTGACTGCTGTTCCTGTGAGAAACCTGTACGGTCCCCGTTGACCAGTTTCACAGAATTGCAGGGGAGGCGGCCGTCACATGGCCGGTATACGAGCAGGCGGCCAGGCGCCGGTCAGGCTCTACGCGCTCGACGCGGTGCGAATAACCGCGGCGCTCGTCGTCGTGCTGTACCACTACGTGGCGCTGGGTACCGCCTGGGGGCTCAGCGGTACGCAGCACCTCTTCCCCGCGCTCCGACCCTTCGCGCTCTACGGCTGGCTCGGCGTCGAGATCTTCTTCATCGTCAGCGGCTTTGTCATCTGCATGAGCGCCTGGGGTCGTACGGTCGGCGATTTCGCCACATCACGCATCTCGCGGCTCTTCCCCGCGTACTGGGCCGGCATCGCCTTCACGACGTTCGTGCTGTGGATGCTGCCCGAGCTGTGGCGCATCGACGAGTGGGCCGACGTCCTGGTCAATTTCACGATGTTCCAGGGTGGGATCGGTGTTCCGCACCTCGACCACGCGTACTGGACCCTCTTCGAAGAGCTCAAGTTCTACGCGCTCTTCGCCCTCGTGATCCGTATCGGGGTCACGTACCGCAACTGTGTCGTGTTCATCGGGCTGTGGACGGTCGCCGGCGTCGTGGCGCCCTCCACCGACTTCAGGCTGCTGCACTTCTTCGCGATCCCCCAGTACTCCCCGTACTTCATCGCGGGCGTGGCCTTCTATCTGATGCGTCGATTCCGCCCCTCCGGCCTGCTCTGGGGAATCGTCGGCTGCCAGTTCCTCCTCGCCCAGCACTGGGTTCGTGGCCGCATGGTCACCAACCTCGGTGCACGTCTGACGGAGCAGCTGCCGGCCTGGCCGGCCCGGATCATCATCGCCATCGGCTTCCTGGCCATGGCCGCCATCGCGCTCGGCCTGCTCGACCGCATCCAGTGGAGCTGGCTCTCCACCGTCGGCGCCATCACCTACCCGCTCTACATCATCCACATGACGGCGGGCATCACCCTGATCCACCACTTCCGCGGCCGGATGCCGGCCTATGCGCTGGTCGGCACGGTCACCGCCGCGATGCTGGTCGTCGCCTGGCTGATCCACCGGTTCGTGGAACGGCCTCTTTCCCGCAGGCTCCGTTCCGCGATGCGGTCCGGTATAGAGGACATCCGGCGGAGCACCCCGGTGCAGGCTTCGCTGCCGTCATCGGCGCTGCCGGCGCAGCGCCGGGAGCGTGTCGTCGAACCCGACCTGACGCGCCGCTGAGTCCGTGTCGCCGTCCGGGGGACGGCTGTGACCGCGGAGAGCGACTCGCGTGACCTGTGCACATTGCGAGCCGTGGAGGCGCGTGCCGGGCGTGGGGTGATCTCGGCGTGAGGCGGGACAGGGGGCGAGCCATGTGCTCGCCCCCTTCGTGTGTTCGGGTCCGGTTCCCGGCCCCGCAGTCGGCGCCCGATTCGGCACACGGCTGCGGACTCCCTTGATATGCAAGTGAATGCTTGCCTAGTGTGGGATCGTGGCCGACGACCTTTTCAAAGCCTTGGCCGACCCCACCCGTCGCACCATCCTCGACGAACTGGCGGACAAATCCGGACAGACGCTGTTCGAGATCTGCTCGCGACTGAGCATGAAGCATCGGCTCGGCATGTCGCGGCAGGCGGTCTCCCGGCACCTCGCGGTGCTCGAAGTCGCCGGGCTCGTCGAGACGAGGCGGGAGGGCCGCTACAAGTTCCACGATCTGAACACGGCTCCACTGCGACAGATCGCCGAGCGATGGCCGGTGCCCGAGGCGTCCGGACCGGAGGAGAACACCCCATGAAGATCCATCTGACCAGCGTCTTCGTCGACGACCAGGCCAAGGCCCTGGCCTTCTACACCGAGATCCTCGGCTTCGTGAAGAAGCACGACGTCCCCGTGGGCGAGGAGTACCGGTGGCTGACCGTCGTCTCGCCCGACGAGCTGGGCGGCACCGAACTCCTCCTGGAGCCCGCCGGCCACCCCGCCGTCAAGCCGTACCGCGACACGCTCGTGGGCGACGGCATCCCGCTCGCCCAGTTCGCCGTCGACGACGTGCGGGCGGAGTACGAGCGCCTGCGCGGTCTCGGCGTCCGCTTCACGCAGGAGCCCGTGGAGATGGGCCCCGTCACCACCGCCGTCTTCGACGACACCTGCGGAAACCTGATCCAGATCGCCACACAGCCGCAGTAGGAGCCCGCCGATCCGTCGGACGACCGATGTCACAGGCGCCGCCGGGTGAGAAATCGCCGGCCGGGGGTAGGCGGCTCGCCTACCTGACGGACGACGGACGACGGACAAGAGGCGGAACATGGCGGCGCAGCAGGACGGCAAGGGCGGTGCGGGTCTGCCGTCGGCGGTGGTGGACTGCGCCCTCTACGAGAACGGGCGCCGCATCCCCGGACAGGTGAACCTGGGCAAGGTCCTGGACCGCATAGACCCGAAGGCGGGGCGGTTCGCGTGGATCGGCCTGTACGAGCCCACGGCGGAGCAGCTTCAGGAGGTCGCCGTGGCCTTCGGCCTGCACCCCCTCGCGGTCGAGGACGCCGTCCACGCCCACCAGCGGCCCAAGCTGGAACGCTACGAGGACATGCTGTTCCTGGTACTCAAGACGATCGTGTACGTGGACCACGACAAGGTCACCGCGACCAGCGAGATCGTCGACACCGGCGAGATCATGGTGTTCGCCGGTCCCGGGTACGCGATCACCGTCCGCCACGGCAGCGCCCCGCCGCTGGAAGGCGTACGGCAACAGTTGCAGGACGACCCGCGCCAGTTGGGCTGTGGCCCCGCCGCGGTCCTGCACGCGGTCGCGGACATGGTCGTCGACCGCTACCTGGAGGTGGCCGACGCGTTCGCGGGCGACGTCGACACACTGGAGAGCGAGGTCTTCTCCCCGGACCGGCCGGTCGACGCCGGGCGCATCTACCAGCTCAAGCGGGAACTCCTCGAATTCAAGCGCGCCGTCATGCCCCTGGCCCCCGCGCTGCGACGCCTCAGTGAGGACAGTCCCCAGATCCCGAGCGAAGTGGCCACCTACTTCCGGGACGTCGCCGACCACCACCAGCGGGTGAGCGAACAGATCCTGTCCTTCGACGAACTCATCACCGGCATGCTCAGCGCCGGCATCGCCCAGCTCGGCGTTCAGCAGAACGCGGACATGCGCCGCATCAGCGCCTGGGCCGCCCTCATCGCCGTCCCCACCATGATCGTCGGGGTGTACGGCATGAACTTCGAGAACATGCCCGAACTCACCTCGCCCTACGGCTACCCCGCGGTCTGGGTGCTCATCATCGTCGTCTGTTCCGTCGTGTACCGGGCCCTGCGGCGCAACAAGTGGCTGTAGGGCTCGCGCCCGCACACCGCCCTCCCCACCCACCCATGCGGGTGGCCGGAAGTGCTCCGCCGGTGTGGTGGCGGGCTCGGAGGCAGCCGGCTGGTGTGTTCTGACGGGGGTCCCGGCCGTCCCGAGACGGGCGGTCGAGACCCACCGCCCCCTGCCCCGGGCTGCACCACGCAGCGGCCCCGGGGCAGGGAGAGCGACCACCACCCCGCGCGGGCCGCCCCGCCCTCGCGACCCTGTCCGAGCCCGGCCGGAGTCTGCCGCACGCCGGCTGTCAGGTACCGGAGGTCCAGACCTCGGGGCCGCCGCCTTCCCAACGGATCGGGCCCTCCTCGGACAGGTCCACGCCCTCCAGCCCGGCACGCCGGAGGAACTCGGAGACATCGCTCGTGGAGTGCGCGCGGCCCAGGTCCGCGTCCACGCCCAGCGCGTGCACCGTGACTTTCCGCCCGCCCTTCGGCGACACGGGATGGATGACGATCTCCGTCTGGTCGGCCATCCACCCAGCCTGCGTCAGGTCGAACGCGAGGGCACCCCGAGCGATCCGGTCGGGCGGCGCGCCGCCCGACCACCGCCCTCCCGGCCGACCCGCGCGTACGTGCCTGCCGCACGGGCACGTCTCTGCCCGCCGCACGGAACCGGAGCGCCCCGTCCACCCGCGCGGAATCCCCGCATGAGGCGCGGTCGGCGGGGTATCCGCGCGGGGAGCAGCGTGGTGCTGGGTGTGGTCCGGGGGTGGGTGTGGAGAGGGAACGGTTGACGGTGCGGGAGTCGGCCGCCTGGGACCAGCTGGTCGCGGGCCTGCGGGACGAGTCACACGGCGGGAGCCGTGCTCGGCCGGATCGGCGGGCGCGGCGTCGGCTGCCGGTCGGCTTGATGGTGGTGATGGCCACTTTGCTGTGTGCCGCGCTGGCCCTGGTGGTGGCGGCCGGCATGAGCGGAGAAGGGCGCCTGGTCTGGGCCGGAGTGGCCGTGTGGATCGCCGCGATCGTGTCGGTCTCCTACGTGCTCGGCCACGGTCCCCACGTGCCCCTGCGGCGCTGAGACCTGAACTCCCCTCGCCCGCCGCGGAGTCGGCGCACGTGTCCCGGGCGACGGCTCAGCGCGGGGCGGGGATCACATCGCGCGTCTCGTCGACCGCGATCCCTTCGGTGCGGAGGGTCGGTGGTTGCGGGGGCGTCTCGTCCGCGCAGACGGTTCCCCGCGCGGGCAGCGCCAGAGTGGCCAGGTAGTCGTTGACCAGCGCGCTCACGCATGCGCTCCGGTTGTACGCGGTGTGTCCTTCGGCGTTGAAGGTCAGCAGCCGCCCGTTGTCCAGCGTCCGGGCGAGGGCCCGGGCGTCCTGGTACGGGGTGTCCGGGTCTCCGGTCGTGCCGAGGATCAGGATCGGGGCGGAACCGGCCGCCCGGTAGGAGCCTTCGAAGCGGCTCGGGCGCTCCGCCGGCCACTGGGCGCAGGTGGGTGCGTGGTTGTGGTCGTAGGTGGGCGGCCCGAGGCCGATGGGCGGTCCCAGCAGCGGCGCGGAGGCGACGTGTGCGCTGACGAGCGCGCCCAGCAGCAGGGGGTTCGTCGGATAGGTGCGGTCCGCGCACTCGACGGCCATGTTGACGTTGAGGAAGTCGAAGGAAGCGGGGGAGGGCGGGGACAGCAGGAACGAGCCCTGGCGTGCCTGGGCCGCCCGCAGGGCCTCTCCGAGATAGGGCCAGACCTCCTTGCCCGAGTTGATGTTGAACATCAGTCGGTAGGCGAGGGTGTAGCCCGTTGCCGGGCGTCCGCTCGCGGTGATGACGGGGTCGGCGTCCAAGTCCCGCTTGAGCTGTTCGAAGGCCTGCCGCGGGCGCCCTTCGCCGAACCCGCAGGTGGCTGCATCCTGCGCGCACCAGTCCAGGAAGCGGCCCACCGCCGTGTCCAGGGCGACGAACTGTCTGGCGTCGTAGGCGTACGGCACGTTGGCGTAGTGCTCTGGATCGTAGGCCCCGTCCAGGACCATGGCGCGGACCCGCCGGGGGAACTGTGCGGCGTAGACGGTGCCGACGTAACTCCCGAAGGAACGACCGTAGAAGGAGAGCGTCTCCTCTCCGAGGGCCTGGCGGAGCAGGTCCATGTCCTTGGCGTTCGAGGCGGTGCCGATGAACGGCACGAGGTCACCCGACCGTTGCCGGCAGGCGGTGGCGAAGTCGAGCCCCTGCCGAATGGCCCCGCGCAGGGCCCCCGGGCCGGGCACGCCGCGCGCGGCGTCGACGGCGGCGGAGTACTCCTTGTCGTCCCAGCACTCCACCTGTCCGCTGCGCGCCACACCGCGCATGTCGTACCCGACGACGTCGAACGTGTCACGGAGAGGGGCGGGGAGCGCGTCGTAACTGTCACGGGCGAAGTTCACGCCGGAGTTGCCGGGGCCGCCCGGATGCAGGACCAGGACACCGGTGCGACCGGCCTGGTCGGTTGCGAGGTGCCGGGTGACCGCGAGCGGGATCGTGGGCCCGGTGGGTCTCCGGTAGTCAAGCGGTACCCGGGCGGTCGCACACTCGAAACCGTCGCCGGGGTCGGCGCAGGGGCCCCAGGTCAGGACGGGAACGGGCGGCGCGGGGGGAGTCGCCGCCGTGGCGGCCACGGGCGCGGCCCCGAGGAGCGCGGTGACCGCGATCAGGACGAGGGACATTCCCCCTCCCACTCGTCTGCGCGGAATGCGGGTCAAACGGTTCAGCATGCGGTGGTCCTCCGTCACGAGTGGCTCACGAGTGGCTGGGGAACAGGCGACAACGTAGCCGCCGACCCCGTCGGCCACCAGGAGTTGACGGCCCGTTCCCGATTCCCGTCGGCATCCGGCCGTCGCGCGGACCTCGCCACGCGCTACGCGAGACCTGTACGCCCGTCCTCTCGGCCGCCGCGCAGACGATCGGACTCTCAAAGCCGTGCCGGATTCATTGACAGGAGGTGAACACAACCTGATTCTGAGAGCGCTCTCAGTATTCAAGGCATCTCTCCCCGCCCTGCCCGCCCCGCCCCGTCGCCCCCCAGGGTGCGAGGGGCGGCGCACCCCCACCGGCAGGCTCCCCCCACCAGGAGGAAGAGCATGTTCCGCTTATCGAAAGTGCTGGGTTCCGGCGTCTCGGCGCTGGTCGTCGCCGCCGGCCTGATGGTCTTCGGCCCATCGACGTCCGCGGAGGCCGTACCGGCGACCATCCCGCTCACGATCAAGAACAACTCGGGACGCGGCGAGCCGGTCTACGTCTACAACCTGGGCACCCTGCTCACCACCGGGCAGCAGGGCTGGGCAGACGCCAACGGCACGTTCCATCCCTGGCCCGCGGGCGGCAATCCACCCACCCCCGCACCCGACGCGTCGATCGCGGGTCCGGCCAACGGGCAGACACGCACGATCCGGATGCCCAAGTTCTCCGGACGCGTCTACTTCTCCATCGGGCAGAAGATCGTCTTCAAGCTCACCACCGGCGGCCTGGTGCAGCCCGCCGTACAGAACCCCTCCGACCCCAACCGCAACATCCTGTTCAACTGGTCCGAGTACACGCTCAACGACGCCGGCCTGTGGATCAACAGCACCCAGGTCGACATGTTCTCGGCTCCCTACGCGGTGGGCGTCAAGGCGGCCAACGGCGCGGTCGCCCAGGTCGGCCGGCTCAAGCCGGGCGGATACAACGCCGTCTTCGACCAACTGCGTTCGGCCGGCTGGGGCGGACTGATCCAGAGCCGCGCCGACGGCACACCGCTGCGAGCACTCTCGCCCGGGCACGGTATCGAGGCAGGGGGAATCCCGGCCGGCGCCATGAGCGACTACGTCAACCGGGTCTGGAACAAGTACAGCTCTTCCACGCTCACCGTGACACCGTTCGCGAACGAACCGAACACCAAGTACTTCGGCCGGGTCTCGGGCAACGTCATGAGCTTCACCAATGCCTCGGGAGCGGTGGTCGCCGGCTTCCAGAAGCCGGACTCCGACAGCATCTTCGGCTGCTACAAGCTCCTGGACGCACCCAACGACCTCGTCCGCGGCCCGATCTCCCGCACCCTCTGCGCGGGCTTCAACCGGTCGACGCTCCTGACGAACCCCAACCAACCCGACGCGAACGGGGGCAACTTCTACCGTGACGCCGTCACCAATCACTACTCCCGCGTCATCCACGGCCAGATGGCTGACGGCAAGGCGTACGGCTTCGCCTTCGATGACGTGGGTGCCCACGAGTCGTTGGTGCACGACGGCAATCCGCAGGAGGCCTTCATGACCCTGGAGCCGTACAACTAGCACGTGCCGGACCGCCGGCCCACCCGACGGGGAACGTGCCGGACCCGGCTTCGCCGTCAGGGCCCGGGGGTGCTGTCGCCCCCGGGCCCCGACGTCGGTCCTGACGCGGACCGGGACGTGGGCTCCGGGGCCAGTGCCTGGCGGTCGAAAAGCAGCATGCCGAGGAAGAACAGGGCTCCGAGGACGAGCAGGCCCGCGACGATGACGACGGAGGTGAGCGCCTCGTCCGGTGCCACGAGCACGAAGAGGGCGAAGAGGGTCCAGACCAGGGCGCAGACCGCCACGGGCAGTTCGCCGCGCCCCAGGTCGAACGCGCCCTTCTGGCGGTCGAGCCGTCCGCGTACGGCGAGGTAGAGGACGATCGTGGATCCGTAGATGAGGGCGGGCAGGATGGTCGAGGCGGTGATCAGCTCCAGCAGCGCCGCGCCGGGAAGCGCGACCATCAGGACCGCCCCGAGGGCGAGGATCAGCACGGTCGCCGGGATGGGGGTGTGCGTGCGCGGGCTGACCCGCCGCATCACCTGGTGGCCGGGGAAGCGGGAGTCGCGGGACATGGCGTAGACGAGGCGGGAGCAGGAAACCATCACGACGATGCCCGCGCCGAAGAACGCGAAGGTGATGGCGGTCAGCAGCACACGTTCGGCGACGGAGCCGAGACGGTCGTGCATGATCGCGGCCACGGGCGAGGCCTCGTTGCTGATCCGGGGGATGTCCTCGATCGCGACGGTGAGGGTGATCAGGAACAGCATGCCGAGCACGCCGGCTGCCACCACGGATGCGACGATCGCGCGCGGGACGCTGCGGCGGGGGTCCTTGGCCTCCTCGGCGAGATTGGCGGCGGAGTCGAAACCGACGAGGGTGGCCAAGCCCATGATCATCGCGAGCATCAGGCCGCCGCCGACGGCGAAGTAGCCGGGGGTGCCCTCGGTGACCCCGCGGGAGGTCAGATTGGCCGCCGATCCGTTGCCCGTGACCAGAACGGCGATGACGAGGGAGATCGCCACCACCACGACCAGCGCGAGTTCCAGTCCGACAGCGGCCGAGTTGATCCAGCTGACCAGCCGGGTCGAGGCGATGGCGAGCAGGGCCTGGACGACCAGCACCACCAGAGTGATCACGCGTGCGGTGTCCTCGTCCGGGCCCATGCCGGCCAGCGGCATGAAGGCCTGGCTCGCCAGGGCGTTGTCGATGGCGACCACGGCGATGGCCAGGTAACAGAACGTCAGCCAACCGAACCACCAGCCGACCCTGGGGTTGCCGAGCCGGGAGGCCCATTGGTAGGAGGAGCCGCTCAACGGGATGCGGGCGGCGAACTGCGCGACCACCAGCGCCACGAGCGTCTGCCCGACCGCGGCGATGAGCCAGAGCCAGATCCCGACCGGGCCCGCCGTCAGCAACACCTGGTCGAAGGTGGCGAAGATCCCGACCGCCACCGAGATGAACGCGAACGAGATCGCGAACACCTGGAAGGAACCGAGCGACCGTTTCAGCTCCTGCCGATAGCCGGCGCCCCCGGGGGAACCCCCGTCGTCGGGCCCGTCCTTCGTAGCCTCAGTCACCTCAGCCACCTCGCCTCTCCTGATCCGGCACAGTCTCCCCGCCCGGTCCGCCTCCACGGCGCCGGTCACGACCGACGCACGGGACCGGCCCCCCGGACGGACGACTCCTCTCCCGGCCGATAGCCTCCCCTCCGGGCCGGGAGCCCGTTCAACAAGGCGAATCGACGGGGGAGTACCAGTGGATCGACGCGGCGTGATATTGGCGGCGGGCGGATTCGTGGGCGCGCTGGGCGCCGGCCAGGTGGTGACCGCCGGCCCCGCCGCGGCGGCCGGCGACCGACGCAGCGTCCACGACGTCCTGGCCTACGGGGCGAAGGGCGACGGGACCACCGACGACACCGCCGCCTTCCAGGCCGCCCTGACGGCCGCCCGCGCCGTGCCCGAGGGAGCGACCCTGCTGATCCCGCCCGGCCGGTACCCGCTCACCAAGGGGCTCGTCCTCGGCCCCCGGATGACCGTGTCCGCGTACGGAGCCCACGTCCTGCGCACCCGGGACTGCGGGGCCCTGGTCAAGAACTTCGACTCGGTCACCCCGGTCTCCGCCTACGACGGCGCCGGCGACATCGCCCTGCTCGGCGGTACCTGGGACATGCGCGGCAGCGCGTACCAGCAGCAGAGCGACGCCATCGGCTTCGCGCACGCCGACGGCATCCTCGTCCAGGACTGCACGGTGCTCGACACGCCGTCCGCCCACGCCGTGGAACTCAACGCGGTACGGCGCGCCCGCATCGTCAACTGCCTCTTCGACGGGCTGCACGTCACCGGCCAGGGCACGGACACCGCCACCAACCGGGAGGCCGTACAGATCACCGGTGCCATCTCGGCAGTCAGCCTCCCCGCCCCGGCGTACGACAACACGCCCTGCCAGGACATCCTGATCAGCGGCTGCACCCTGCGCGCGGCCGCCGACGGAAGCCGCCCGTTCGGCGCCCTGGTCGGCGATCACGGCGGTGCCAAGGGCGTGGTCCACCGCGACATCCGGGTCATCGGCAATCACGTCGAACGCAGCGCCGCCTACGGCATCCGCACCACCGACTGGCAACAGGCCGTCATCGCCGGCAACACCATCGAATCCGTCGGCGTCACCGCCATCCAGGTCAGCTCCCCGGCCGGGAACGCCCTCAACGACATCACCATCACCGGCAACATCATCCGGAACACGGGCAGCGACACGTCCACCGGCGGCGCCATCGTGGTGTCCAGCGGAGGCGACCGGCACAACGGCGTCACCATCACCGACAACACGATCCGCACGGTCAAGGGCGAGGCCGGCATCTACGTCACCCAGTGCGACGGCGTCACGATCTCGGGCAACACCATCGCCGGGACCGCCCGCCCGGGCGGCAACTCCCAGGGCATCCACGTCCGGTACGCCCCCCACGCCGTCATCAGCGGCAACACCGTCACCGACGCCCAGGGCGACGGCATCGGCGTGGACACGGACGCACAGGGTGCCTTGATCGCCCACAACACCGTCCTGAACCCGGCCGGGCACGGCATCGCAGCCGGCACCGACGACATCTCCCTGCGCGACAACCGGATCACCGGCGCCAACCGGGCCGGGGCGACGGCCACGTACGGCATCCGCTTCGGTGGCAACGCGGCGAACGCGTCCTGCCAGGGCAACGTCGTCCGCAAGGGGGACGGCCCGGTCCCCGCCGAAGCGGCCGTCGTCGCGCTCCCCGGCTGCACCGGCACCTGGATCACCGGCAACGACCTGCGCGGTTGGGGCGGCGGCGCCGCCGCGGTCCTCGACAAGGCCGTCGGCACGCTGGCCTCCGCGAACGCCATGTGACCCGGCGCAGGCACACCGGCCCGCCGGCCGTGCGCCATCGTCGTCGTACCGTAGGTGCCGCGGCCACAGCCGCTGTCGGCCGCACCGATGGGGGGAACATGCGTACAGGGGTGTACCTGGCCCACCCGCGACCGGGGAGCTTCAACCACGCGGTGTTCGGCGCCGTGGTGGAGGAGCTGCGGGGGCGAGGCGCGGACGTGGTGGCGCACGACCTCTGCGCCGAGGGATTCGATCCGTCGCTCACGGCCCGGGAGACGGGAACGGTCGAGGAGGCGTCGCCGGCCCACGATCCACAGGTGGCGTCGCACCGGGCGGAAGTCGCCGATCTCGACGCCTTGGTGTTCATCCACCCCAACTGGTGGGGCATGCCACCGGCCGTCCTCACGGGCTGGGTCCAGCGCGTCCTGGCGCCTGGTGTCGCCTACAAACTGGGCGCCGCCGAAGGCGAACCCGCCGGTCTGTTGAAGGCGACCAGGGCTCTGGTGCTCAACACCTCCGACACGCCCGCAGATCGGGAGGAGCGCGAGTTCGGCGATCCCCTGCACAACGTCTGGGCGGCGTGTGTCCTCCCGTACGTCGGAATCCGCGAGGTGCGACGGATCGTCTTTCGAACCGTCACCGACTCGTCCGGCGAAGAACGCGCCGCGTGGCTGGAGGAGGCGCGCCGGCACGCGGCGTCACTGCTCGGGCAGGAGGCCCTCGACCGGTGAGGTCGGACGTCCCGAATCGTCACGATGCGGGGCGCGAGCCGAAGGTGCGATGCCACGACGGCCATTCACCTGGCGGATGAGACGGGCTCCGCACGACCGCGGATCCATGCGGCTAGCGTGACGGACGGGGCGGCCGGCAGGCCGCGTCTCCCACCGATCCAGAGTGAGGCGTTACCTTCATGAGCCTGAGCATCCGCAACCGGATCCCCGGCACCATCACCTCCGTCACGGCCGGCGAGGCCATGTCCACGGTGAAGGTCCGCCTGGCGGGCGGTCAGGACATCACCGCCGCGATCACCACCGACGCCGTCAAGGAACTCGGCTTCGCCGAGGGCACCTCCGTCACGGCGCTCGTGAAGTCCACCGAGGTCTCCCTCGCGACCGGCCCGGTCGAGGGCATCTCGATCCGCAACCAGCTCGCCGGCACCGTCACCGACGTCGTGACCGGTGGCGCCATGGGTTCCGTCAAGGTCTCCGTCGAGGGCGGCGAGCTGACCGCCGCCATCACCAAGGACGCCGTCGAGGCCCTCGACCTGACCGCCGGGTCCTCCGTGGTCGCGCTCATCAAGTCGACCGAGATCTCCCTCTCCGTCTGACCATCCCCGGCGTCCACGCCGCGATGAGGGCCCCGCACCTGCCGGTGCGGGGTCCTCTGTCGTTCGGGCAGACGTCGGACGAGACCGCGGGATAGGAGGTCATCGACGACGGCGTCTTCCACGGGGGTGGCGGCCGCCGGGGCGGTGCCCGTGTGTCGGCCGTAACGGGATCGCCACCGAGCAGGTCTACCCGCACGCCGTTCCCGACCAGCCGGCGCTGCGCGAGATCGTCCACCGCACCACCGACATCACGGTCACCCTCGACGTCCTGCCCCGCACCGTGTGCCTGCCGCTCGCCCCCGAACTCACCGACGCGGAAGCCGACCGTGTCATCGAGGCGCGTCCACGGCTTTCTCACACCGCGGGTGTGACGCCGCGGCGGGTCCGCGTGCCCGAAGCCCTTGCGGTCCCACCTTGACGCGAGGCCGGGGCCGTGCCCCGAGGCAGGAACGTGACGCCCCGTCCGCGGCGCGGACGGAGTGCGCCGGGCTCGCGCGCTTTCCTCCCGGGGGTACGGGCTGCGCCAGGAGGGCCTGGTTCTGCCGCATCCCCGCATGCGGAACCTCGTTGGTGTGGTGTCTGTTGATCAACGCCCAGCCGGAGACGCCGTGCCTGTTGAAGCCGAACCCCGCCCACCCGCGCACCTTTTGGCGGCCCGGGTCCGCGATCCGTACCCGTACTTCGCGTGGTTGCGGGACCATGCGCCGGCCCACGTGGATCGCCGGCCCGGCCGGCCGGCCGTGTGGCAGATCTCCCGGTACGAGGACGTACGCGCCCTGCTCGCCGACGCCCGTCTGAGCAAGGACCCGGGCCGGGTCCCCGGGTACGTGCCGGGTCCGGCAGGCCTCAACCGGCATCTGGTGCACGCCGACCCGCCGGACCACACCCGGCTGCGGACCCTGGTCAACTCGGCTTTCGTGCCCCGCCGCATCGCCCTGCTGGAACCTTTCATCACCGAGGTGGCCGGTCGCTTGCTGGACCGGGTCGAGCACCACGTGCACATCGACCTGATCGCGGACTTCGCGGCGCCCCTGACGTTCCGGATGATCTGCGCGATCCTCGGCGTACCCGAGCACCTGGACACCGCGGCGACACGGGACACCCTCATGGCCACCATCGCCCCCGACGAGTCCGCGGACCCGGCCCGCGCCGAACGGGACCTGCACGCGCTGCTGGACACCCTGATCGCCGGCAAGCGGGCCGGTGAGGAGAGCGGCGGAGCGGACCTGCTGGGCGCCTTGGTGCGGGCGGGCGACGAGAGCGGCGCCATGAGCGAGGAGGAACTGCGTTCCACCGCCTACCTCCTGCTGCTCGTCGGCCACGACACCACCATGAACCTCATCGGCAACGGAGTGCTCGCTCTGCTGCGTCACCCCGCCCAGGCCGCGCGCCTTGCTGCCGAGGGCGCGGGCTCCGGGCTTCTCCCCACCGCGGTCGCGGAGCTCCTGCGCTACGACTCCCCGGTGCGGGACGCCACGTTCCGGTGCGCGGGCGAATCGATCCGCCTGCACGGGCGGACCATCCGCGAGGGGGAGATCGTGAGCCTGCTGATCGGGTCCGCCAACCGCGATGAGCGGCGTTTCCCGCACGCCGACCGCCTCGATCTCGGCCGTACGCCCAACGAGCACCTCGCCTTCGGGTACGGCCCCCACTTCTGCATCGGTGCGGCCCTCGCCCGCCTCGAGGGCTCGGTCGCCTTCCCCATGCTGCTCGAACGCCTCGGCACGGTGCGGCTCGCCAAACCGGCCGACGAGATGCCCTGGCGCCAGGCCCGTGTCATGCGTGGCCTGGCGGCGCTGCCCCTCGTCAGGCGATGAGCCTTCCCGCCGGCTCCCCAACCCCCAGGTGGAAGGAAACACGATGAACACACAGGACACGCAGGACACACAGGACACGGAACACGTGGTGCTGACCGAGCGGCGCGACGGCGTCCTGGTCATCACCCTCAACCGGCCCCACGTCCGCAACGCGGTCAACCGGTCCCTGGCCGACGCCGTCGCCGGCGCACTCACCCTCCTGGAGACCGACCCGGGACTCTTGGTCGGTGTCCTGACCGGAGCGGGAGGCCACTTCTGCTCCGGCATGGACCTCAAGGCCTTTCCCGACGAAGGGGTGCCACGGGTGGCGGACCGGGGGCTGGCCGGACTGACCCGCGCCCGCCGGACGAAGCCGGTCATCGCCGCGGTCGAAGGGGCGGCCGTGGCGGGCGGCTTCGAACTCGCCCTCGCCTGCGACCTGATCACCGCCGCCGACACGGCGTTCTTCGCGCTCCCCGAAGTCGCCCGTGGCCTCATCGCCTCGGAAGGCGGGGCCATTCGCCTGCCCGGCCGCCTTCCGTACCACCTGGCCATGGAGATGCTCCTGACCGCCTCCCCGCTCCCGGCCCCGGACGCCGCACGACACGGACTCGTCAACCAACTCACGGACGAGGGCGATGCCTTGGACGCCGCCATCGCGCTCGCCGCCCGGATCCGCGTCAACTCCCCCGATGCGGTACGGATCACCCGGCGGATCGTGGAGGTCACCCGGGGCCTCGACGACCACGCGGCGTTCGCCGCCCAGGACCCGCTCACCGCTCCTGTGTTCCGTACGGCATCGGCAGCCGAAGGTGCCCGCGCGTTCTGCGAGAAGCGGCCCCCGGCCTGGACCCACTGACCCACTGCCCACCGACCCACTGCCCCACAGACCCGCCGGCGCCGGGGTGTGCGCGACGCCCCGGCGGCGGCGGGATGCGGCGGGCGGGGAGGGCCGTTCGGCCCGGGAGGCGCTGTACCCCGGTGTCGACTCAGGCGAGGAGCGGGCGGCGGACGAACGGCGTACCAGCGGCGTACGAGCGGCGTACGGTCAGGCCGCGGGCTTGCCGGGCTGGTCGTGGGTGGAGCAGTGGATGCCACCGCCGCCCGAGGCGATCGTGTCGATCGCGATTGGGACCACGTCCCGCTTGGGGAAGTGCTCGCGCAGGATGGCGCGGGCCCGGTCGTCGGCCTTGCGGTCCCCGAACTTGGGCATGAAGACGGCGTCGTTGGCGATGTAGAAGTTGGCGTAAGTCGACACGAAGTCGTCGCCTTCGCCCGTGATCCTGTTCAGATCGGGCTGCGGCAGGTCGATGATCTCGAAGCGCCTGCCACGGGCGTCCGTCGCCTTGGAGAGCACGGACTTGGCCTGGTCGGCGGAGCGCGACCAGGAGTCCGCCGGCGTGCCGGGGTGCGCGCGGTCCAGCAGGACCACACCGGGCGCGGTGAAGCGCACGAGGCTGTCCACGTGGGCGTCCGTGATGTCCTCCCCGCGGACGCCGGCCAGCCAGATCACCTTCTCGACGCCGAGGGTCTCCTTGAGCTCCTTCTCGATGGTGTCCCGGTTCTTCCCGCGGTTGCGGTTGTCGTTGACGATCGAGCTCTCGGTGATCATCAGGGTGCCCTCGCCGTCGGGCTCGAAGGAGCCGCCTTCCGCGACGAGCGGGGCCTGGACCCGGGGGATCCCGTACTTCTTGAGCACGGTGCGCCCGACCAGGGCGTCGTTCTGGTGCTGCTTCTGCTTGTTGCCCCAGCCGTTGAAGTTGAAGTCGACGCCGACGACCTTTCCGCCCTCCTCGACGAAGACGGGGACGGTGTCGCGGGCCCAGAGGTCGTCGACGGCCAGCGGGATGACCTCGACCTGGGAGCCACAGGCCCGCTGGGCCGCGTCGACCTGGTCGGGTCGGGCCATCATGACGACCGCCTCGTACTCCCCGACGGCGCGCGCGATCCTCGCGATGTCCTCGCGCACGTAGCGCAGGTCCTCGTGCCAGACCGAGGTCAGCGCCGGCCAGGACATGAAGGTGCGGGTGTGGCTCTCCCACTCGGCGCCCAAGCGGCGCCGGGCACCCGCGGTGGAGGGCTGGGAGGAACCGGCGGTGGCGTCGACCGTGACTCCGGACGCGGGGGAGCACGCCGAGGCGCCCGCGACGGCGGCGCCGATTCCGGCGAGGGTGCGAAGGACGGTCCGTCGGGTGGGGGGCAGGAAGGACACGGGAGAACTCCGATCGTGGGCCGGTGGAAGGGGTACATCCGGCCAGGGCGAGCGAGAGGATGCGGCTCGGGTGCACGCGGGAAGTGCTACAAACCGGTCCCTACGGACAAGAGTGCGCGCTCCGCGCCGCGACGGCCGCTCCGCACGGTGAGTGCTGCGGCCTCGGTGACCACTTTGGCACTGACTGAATTTTCAGTCAACTCGCGAGGTGCTCGCATCCGGCCGCCACCTTCGTTCTCCGATCGCGTCAGGGTTTGTTCAGGCGGGCGGCGAGCAGAGCGATGTCGTCGTCGGCCGAAGCGGGCACCAGATGGGTGACGAGACTGTCGCAGAGGGCGTCGAGGGACGGCGCGGGCTCGGCCAGAAGATGGGTGAGCTCGCTCAGACGGTCGTCGATGTCGGTGCCGCGTGCCTCGATGAGACCGTCGGTGTAGAGAACGATCACGCTGCCCGGAGCCAGCGTGGTGTGAGTGGTGGTGAAGCGGGTGGGACCGACGCCCAGGGGGAGTCCCGGCGGTACGTCGAGAAGGCGGGCGGCGCCGTCGGGGGTGACGAGTGCGGGCGGAGGATGGCCGGCGCAGGTGATGCGGCAGGCCCCGGTCGCCGTGTCGAGATCGACGTAGAGGAAGGTGGCGAGCATTGGGTCGGCCAGGTCGTCCAGGGCGGCCTGGAGCTGGCGGAACATGTCGTCGTGGTCGAGGTCGAGCCTGGCCAGGGCGCGGACGCTGGCGGAGAGCCGGCCCATGACGGCCGCGGCCTGGATGCCGTGCCCCATGACGTCGCCGATCACCAGCGCCACGGAGTCGCCGGTCAGGGGGATCACGTCGTACCAGTCGCCGCCCACCTCGTTGACGTCACTGGCGGGCAGGTAGCGATGGGCGACCTCGATGCCGGGGGGCGGGGTGATGTGCTGGGGCAGCATGCTGCGCTGCAGGATGAGGGCGGTGTCGTGCTCGCGGTGGTAGAGGCGGGCGTTGTCCACGCACACGGCGGCCCGCGCGGCCAGTTCGGTCGCGAGGGCGGTGTCCTCGTCGCCGAAGGGCTCCGGCGTGGTGCAGCGGTAGAACGTGGCCAGGCCCAGCACCGTTCCCCGGGCGAGCAGCGGCACCATCATGAAAGAGTGCACTCCGTGCTTCAGCAGCTCGGCCGGCGCCGGGGAGTGACGGGCCGCGGGCGCGATGGAATTCTCGTCGAGGCGGGGGACGACGAAGGCGTGGCGGTCGGCGAGCGCCTGGGTGTAGGGCGCGGCCGACGGGAAGATCAGGGTGCGTCCGAGCGGGGCGAGGATCTCGGCCAGGGGTGAGTCGAAGGGGGCTTTGCCCAGGCGGCGCAGGCGGGTCCCGGCCACCAGGCCGGAACCGATCTCCGCGCCCGCGGCCAAGGACTCCAGAACGTCGACCGTGACCAGATCGGCGAGCTCCGGGACGGTGACGTCGGCCAGTTCCTGCGCGGTGCGCTCGAGGTCCAGGCTGGTGCCGATGCGGTACGTGGCCGCGTTGATCAGCGCGAGGCGGCGCCGGCCGGCCTCGGCCTCCAGCTGGGTCTGCTCCTGGATCGTGATGTCGATCAGGGAGGCGGCCAGTCCGAGGGGGTGCCCGTCCGTGTCCTCCAGCCTGGTGTAGGAGCACGACCACACCCTGTCCTGGTCCGGGGCGGCCGGAGTACGGCCGATACGACGGGAGTCGAGGACGGGCCGACCGTCTTCGAGTACCTGCCGCATGAGGACTTCCATGGCGGCCGCGTTCACCCCGGGCAGCACCTCGGCCAGACGTCGACCGACGTGAGCGGCCTCCGGCAGGCCGTTCATCGCCTCCAAGGCGGGGTTGACCCGCAGGAAGCGCAACCGGGTGTCGAAGAGGGCGATGCCGACCGGGGAGCGGGCGAACAATCCGTCCCACACCGCGGAGGAACCGCGGATCCGCTGGGCGGCGGCGGCATCGGCGGCGAAGACCAGCACGGTCGTCCCGCCGCGCGGACGGGCAGGGACGGGCGCCGCCCAGATCTCCACCTCCACCGGGTGCCCGTCCCGGTGCCAGGCGGTCACGGTACCCATCACGCCGCGGGCGGTGACGGCCTTCTCCCACAACGACCTGCCGAGACTCCGGTCCACTCCCGGATGCAACAGATCGGCGATGTGGCGGCCGATGACCTCGCGCGGGGTGTATCCCAACAACTCGTGCGCGGCCGTGTCCCAGCGCACGATCCGGCCGTCGCTGCCGGTGGCGAGCACCGCCACGGGCAGCCCCCCGAGCCAGCCGCCCGCGGCCCGGGCGGCCGGGCTCGTGACCTCGTCGAAGGGCTCGGGATCCATGCGCGCACCGCCTCTCGCCCGTCGAGAGATCCGTCTCCCGCAGCCTGAGGAGTTGCCCCACATGCCTACGTTACCGCCGCCGGGACCGGGCGGTGCTGCGTCGTGCGCACGGCCCGGCCGCGCCGTGAGCGGGCGTGGCGCGCCTGGCCGGGCGTGCTCCCTCGCAGTGCTGAGGCAGACCTGCGAACCCGTGTGCGAGAGCTGGGTGAAACGAGCCCGGGAACGGCCAGGAAGGGGGTCTCACCTGCGGCTTTAAGTGGTCGCTTAGAGGCTTGCCGGTGCGCGGACGGCTCTGCCAGTCTGTGCTGCGGCAAAGGGGTGAAGACCCCGCCCGAGATGAAGAGGAGTGTGGCAGGAATGCAGCGCTTACGGGTCAACGGCATGCGGCGATGGATGGCGGTCGCCGTTCTCGGCTCCGCTGCGGTGATGAGCACGATCACCCCCGCCAGCGCGGGCAGCGCGGGCAGCGCCGAGGGAGCGGGAACCCAGGCAGTGTGCGGGTACTACGCGGGCAGGGAGATCGCGTTCTACAACCACTGTGGCCCCACCACGATCAAGATCAAACTCGACGTCGTCCGGGGCTTCGACCGGACCATCTGCGTCGGACCCGGCGATACGCGGCTCGGCCTCAAGAGCCAGATCAGGGACGCGAACTACGTCGGTGGAGCCGGCTGCCGCATCACGTAACCCTCTCCGGCGCGGCGCGGACGTGTCCGCTGTGCATCCGCCCCCGGCCATAGGGCACCCGAGCCTGTTTCGCCCCGATCCGAGAGGCGATCGGAAGGCGTGTGGTGACCCTGGCCGGGGAATGCTGCGGGTGCGCGGGCACGCTCCAGCACCGTCAGGGGGCCGATCGGTGTTACGCATTCACTTCACGGCGGAAGATCTCGCGCGGACACGCGTCGCCGCGACGATCGGGGTCGCGGCGGAGACCTACTACAGCCTGGAACTGCTGCGGGGGAGCGGGGACAGCCCCCACTTCCGCTCGTGGCGGGCGGCCGTCGCGGGTCGCATGGGGGCCAACACCCGCCCGTTGACGTCCTTGCTGCCGGTGCGTGGGCCCGGGCTCGACCTGCTCGCCCTGATGGGGGACGGGCCCTGCCTGGAACACGCCGTGGACAACCTGCTCCACGCACCGGCGGCCCGTCTGCGACGGGAGTTCGAAGGCATCGACTTCCCCCTGGAACACCTGCCCTGGGCAAGGCGGGTGTCCGAGGGGGACCGCGAGGCGCGGCGGGAACTCGCCGAGGCGCTGCGCGCCTGCCATCGGCTGGCCGTGGAGCCCTACTGGCACAAAGGGCGGTCCGAACTGGCCGCGCTGTCCTCCCGCTACATGAACGTGCTGCTCGAGGGAGGGGTCGATCTGCTGCTGCGTTCGCTCTGCGCACCACTGGTCCGTTGGCGGCCGCCGGTTCTGGAGGCTCCCTACCCGCGCGTGGTCGAGGTGCACCTCAGGGGAAGGGGACTCATCGTCACCCCCACCGTCTTCTCGCCGCACTCGGTGAGCTTGCTGTGGGACCCGCTCGACACCACGCAGCCACCCCGGCTGACGGTACCGGCCCTCCGCGAGCCGCTGGCCGGCGGCGGGTCGGCCGGTGTGGCCGGCCCCTCGGGCCGAAACCTGGAATCCCTGCTCGGCCGCACGCGAGCCGCCGCACTGCGGGTGACGGCCGAAGGCAGCACGACGACCGAGTTGGCCCGCCGCCTCAACGTCTCGGTGGCAGCCGCCAGCCAGCACGCGACGGTGCTGCGGAACGCGGATCTGATCACCACCAGCCGCCGAGGCGGATCCGTACTGCACCGCATCACCCCCCTGGGGCTCGCCCTGCTGAGTTCCGTGACCACGACGGAGCCGTGACCCGTGAGCCGTGGCGACCACGGCACGGGGGCGGGGCTTCGGCGAGGCAGTGCCTCATGGCCCGTTCAGGCCGATAGATTGCGCACGCCTGTCGGGGCCCCGCCGCCCTCCGGAGTTCCGGGACACGGGCCCTTCCCGCTCGGCGCCGGACGCGCACGACAAGCGGCGGTACCCGGCCGAGGCCGCACCCCGGGCCGGGGGACGGGCCGCGAGGAGGTCGGCCTGTGGGAGAACTGCTCGGCGAGGTCGTGCCGCTCGCACTGGGTATCGCGCTGTCGCCGGTCCCCGTCGTTCCCGCGGTCTTCCTGCTCTTCACGCCCCGCCCCCGGGTGACCGCCGGGTCCTTCCTGGCCGGCTGGACGGCCGGCGTTCTCGCGGTGACGGTCGCCCTCGCCCTGCTCGCCGCCGTCATCGAGGTCCACGAGGAGACTCCCACCTGGGCATCCTGGACCAAAGCGGCCCTCGGCATGGTCCTCCTTCTGCTGGCCGTGCGGCAGTGGCGCTCACGAGCGAAGAAGGACACCCCGGCCTGGATGCGGACCCTCACCGACGCCACCCCGGTGAAAGCCCTGCGGCTGGGGCTGCTGCTGTCCGCGGCCAACCCGAAGGTCGCCCTGCTCTCGGCGGCGGCCGGCCTGACCGTCGGCTCCGCCGAAGCGGGGCCGTCCCGCGCGGTGACGGCCGTGGTGGTGTTCACCGCCGTCGCGGCGTCCACCGTGGCCATCCCGCTGCTGCTCCACGTCGTCGTGGGGGAGCGGGTCCTGGGCCCTCTGGGCCGGGCAAGGACCTGGCTGGAGATCCACAACAGCGCCGTCACCGCCGTGGTCCTGTCGGTGATCGGTGTGCTTCTGCTCGTCGAGGGCGCCGCCGGCCTGTGACCGGCGGGACGACGACCCACCCGGGCCCGCACACCGCGGCGGCATCGGACATCCGGCCTTCGGCCCACAAGGCCCACACACCTTCGACCGGATCGGGCCCGATCCGGTCGGGCGCCCCTCAGTCGTCCATGGGGATGTCCAAGCGGTCGGCCAGGGCGGTGAGGGTCGTTCCCAGAGGGAGTTCGACCCGGGTGACGGCGTGCCTGTCGCCGCGGGTCGGATCCCGATTGACGATCAGTACGGGCTTCCCGGCCTGGGCCGCCTGACGGACGAAGCGCAGTCCGGACATGACCGTCAGCGAGGAGCCCAGGACCAGGAGGGAGGCCGCCGCACCGACCAGTTCGCGGCAGTGTGCGACCCGCCGGGGCGGAACGGTTTCGCCGAAGAACACCACGTCCGGCTTGAGGATGCCGCCGCAGTGCGTGCAGGGCACCACGGAGAAGTCCCCGACCTGTTCGTCGGTGAGGTCGGCGTCGCCGTCGGGGTTGAGTCCCGCGGCCACTGGTTCGAAGCCCGCGTTGGCCTCTTCCAACCGCAGGGCGAGTTCCCGGCGCGAGCCGGAGACGCCGCAGGAGAGGCAGACGACCCGGCCCAGGTTTCCGTGGAGCTCCACCACGTCCGCGCTGCCGGCGGCCTGGTGCAGTCCGTCGACGTTCTGGGTGATCACGCCCGACAGCAGTCCGCGGCGCCCGAAGGCCGCCACGGCCCGGTGCCCGGCGTTGGGCCTGGCGCGGCCGAACGTGCGCCAGCCGAGGTGGCTGCGTGCCCAGTAGCGGCGTCGGGCCGCGGCGCTGGTGGTGAAGTCCTGGTATGTCATCGGGGTGTGCCGGCTCAGGCTTCCGCCCTCGCCCCGATAGTCGGGGATGCCGGACTCCGTGGACATGCCAGCCCCGCTCAGCACCAGCACCCCGCCGGCCTCCAGGGCATCGGCGACGGGCCCCGGATCAGTGGTGCCGGGCCGCAGGTCCTCGGTGGGGGTCCAGGTCAGAGCGGGGCGCATGCGCATGACGCCAGCGTACGCAGCACACGGCGTCCGGCGTAGGCCGTCAGCCTCCGTCGCCGCCGCGGGACCATCCGTCGCCTCCGGGTCCCGTGCCCCTCTCGTCGGGGCCGGGCCGCAGGTCCAGCATGTTCAGCAGTGAGGCCAGGTCGTCGGGGCCGGTGGTACGGGACGCGACCGCCTCGTGAGCCCGTTCGCGACGGGCGGCGCCGCCCGCGTAGGCGTCCGGGCCGCCGGCCGGCGTTTTCGCGTCGCACCGTGCTCCGTACACGGCGGCCGGGTCCGTACCAACCAGCGGGCCGGGGCACACCCGGCGCTCGCCGGCGGTGGCGCAGACCGCGGCGGACACGGCGGCCGTGCGCCGCCGGCCGCCACGGACCGCCACGGTCACCGTCCGCGCCAAGAGGCGCGGGTCGAGCGCGGCAGGCCGGAACAGGGTGCCGACGGACAGCCGCCGAACGGTCCGGCGAACGTCTGCCATGGGGTTCTCCTCACTGCGAGCGGTCATTTCCGGCGGCGATCACGACCCCGGACGCCTTGTGCGTCCGTGACGCCGCCGCCCACGGGGACCGGCGACCGGCGGGCCCTGTCAGCGAGGGTCGGCGAGAGCGGCGGCCGCCTTGACCCGGGCGGCCGTGGTCGCCGCGGCCGCTTCCACGGGACGGCGGACGGCCCTCACCGGATGCCGGTGGTCGAGCGCGTGCCTGGAACGGTAGGCGAGGGAGGGCTTTCCGTGGGTGTCCGCGGCGGCGATGAGTAGACCTCCCACCGCGGCGAGGTCGGTCAGGAACCGGGCGCGTTGCCGGGCACGCTCCTCCGGATCCTTCACCGTCCAGAACGCGTGGCCCGTGAGAGCGGTCGGCACCACCGTGGCGGCGAGCGTGAGCGCGGCCAGCCGAGGGGCACGTCCCGTTGCGATCATCAGGCCCGCTCCGACCTGGATCGCGCCGTGGACGCGTACCAGCTTCAGCGGGTCGCCGTCCGAAGCCGGAACGCGCTTGCCGACGGCCTCGGCGAAGGGCTGGAAGACCTCCGCCGCGGTCTCGGGCCGGCGCAGGGTGCGCAGGCCCTCCACGATGTGCGGGGTGGCGAGCAGGGGGCGGGCGAGCTTTCGAAGGACAGCCATGTCCCGCTGCTGCCCCGCCTCGGCCGGTCCATCCGTGGTTCCCGTTCGGGCTCCACGCGGGGAGCCCCGCAGGCCTCCGCCCAGGACGCGAGAGAGCCGGGGGAAGAACGGCACCGGACGGCTGGTTGTCACGGCTGCACAGGTCCATGTACACGCGGGAGTGACACGGGAGGGACAGACATGTCGTATCCGTCGTATCCGGAGGCACGCTACGGGGGAGACGAGGGCGAGGTCAGCGCGGTGTTCAGGCCCGTCGACACGCCGGCGGAGCTGTCGTCCCCGAACGGCGACGCGACGCACTACCTGGCCACGAAGGCCTCCACGAACGGGGAGTTCGGCCTCTACCGGGTGGAGATGAGCGCCGGCGCGGGAGGTCCGAAGACCCACTTCCACAAGACGATCTCGGAGTCGTTCTTCATCCTCGACGGGACCGTCAGGCTCTTCGACGGCGCGGACTGGATCGACGCGAAGAAGGGCGACTTCCTCTTCGTGCCACAGGGCGGCCTGCACGCCTTCCGCAATGATTCGGACGCTCCGGCGGAGATGCTGATGGTGTTCGCGCCGGGGGCGCCGCGTGAAGAGTACTTCGAGGGGTTGTCGCAGCTCGCGAACGCGACCGACGAGGAACGCACCGAGTTCTTCATCCGGCACGACTCGTACTTCGTCGAGTAGGGCGCGCGGCCAAGCCCTGTCGCGAGGCCGTCCGCGAAACCGTCCCGAGGACGGTTTCGCGAACCGGTCGTGGCACAGAGGGTCCAGTGTCGGACCGCCGGACCATGACCCCCGTCAGGCCGCGGCGATCGGGCCCTGCGTGGCCTTGACCCGCTGGAGCGCGGTCAGTTTGCGCACGAAGAGGACGGCCAGCACGGCGGCGACGATGGTGACGACGTCGGTGACGGCGCCGAGCGCGGAGACGCTGCGCATCGCCTCGACCGTGTCGGCCGCGATGTACCGCCTGGACCAGACGCGGTCGAGGACCAGGGTGGCGACGAACACGATCCACCAGGCGGTCACCGGGGCGGTGGGGACGTGGCGGTACGAACCGTCGGGCGCGAGCT
The DNA here is from genome assembly GCF_041431415.1 of Streptomyces sp. NBC_00513. Classification (GTDB taxonomy): domain Bacteria; phylum Actinomycetota; class Actinomycetes; order Streptomycetales; family Streptomycetaceae; genus Streptomyces. The sequence goes on along the minus strand of NZ_CP107845.1, from coordinate 591,169 downwards.
GCGTGCTGGCCTTCCAGGTCTCCCGCGCCGTCCGGTAGGGGAAGAAGAGGTTGGCGATCGGGACGAACCACCAGCCGATGGCCCAGCCGGCGGACTGGCTGAATCCGTCGGGACGGAAGACCTGGCCGTTGCAGCGGACCCGGTGGAACCAGACGATGAAGACCACGATCGTGGCCAGGCGCAGGACGGTCTGCGCGACGCCGGTCGCGCCGTTGAGGAGGTCGGCCAGGGCGATGTTGTCGTCCTCGACGCTCGCGGGGGCGTCGAGGAGGTCCTTCATCAGCCTCCACACGTACAGGTTGACCCCGGACGAGAAGAGATCGATCGCGGCACCCACGGACAACAACACCGTCAGGGCCGTCGCCAGACCCTCCGGCGAGCGCAGCACACCGGCGGCCGGCGGCAGCGGGGCGGGATGAGGCGCCGGCAGCGGTGGTGGCGGCGTCATCGGTCCGGCCTCGGGCTGCGGAGCCGGCGACGGGCCGGGCCTGTTGAAGGACATGACGGAGTACCCCCCACGGGAACGTGCACGTGCGACATGACAACGGGCCGCCTGACGGGCGACCCGAGCCGCCTGACGATATGCCATGTCCACGCCCGCCGTCCAAGGGGTTCGGCGGTAGGGCAATCAGTCGAACCCGCAGGTCAGCGGCCGGCGGGGGTGAACTCCACGAGCAGGGACCTCGGACCACGGGTGAAGACACCCTGCTCGGCCGGGTCGTACCCTTCGGTCGGCCGGATGTCCGGCATCGCGTCGAGGAGTTGGTTGGTGGCGATCTCCACCTCGGCCCTGGCCAACAGCGCACCGACGCAGAAGTGCCGCCCCAGCGCGAACGCCAAGTGGTCCGCGGCCGCGGAGAAGGCGGTGGTCGCCGTCAGGTCGGTGCGGAAGATGTCGAACCGGTCCGGATCCTCGTAGCGTTCGGGATCGCGATTCGCCGCCCCGATCAGACAGGTGACGGTGGCGCCGGCGGGGATGGTGCCCCCGCTCACCGGGACATCGGCGGCGGCCTGCCGCATGATCATGTGGACGGGCGGGCTGTAGCGCAGCGTCTCCGCGAAGGCCCGGTCGATGAGCCCGCGGTCCTGCCGCACGGCCGCGAGTTGCCCCGGGTTGGCCAGGAGGTTCGCGAAGAGGCCGGCGATGGCCTTGTCGGTCGTCTCGGCCCCGGCGGTGAGCAAGAGGCTGCAGAACGCCTTGATGTCCTCGTCGTTCATGCTCACCCCGTCGACCTCGGCGGTGCAGAGCGCGGACAGCAGATCGTCACCGAGGTGGTCCCGCCGGTTCCTGATGATCGGCAGCATGTACGCGGCGAACTCCACCTGAGCCCGCTCGCCGGCCGCCGCGCACTCGGGATCACCGGACAGGTTCGCGATGAACGCCACGAAGGCCCGGTACCAACCGCTGATGCGCTCCTGGCCGGACCGGTCCAGTCCGAACATGTCGGCGATCACCGTGATGGGGAAGTGCGAGGCGAAGCCGCTCACCAGGTCGACGGACCCGACGTCGCGGAACGCGTCGATCAGCTCGCGGGCATTGCGTTCGATGACCGGGACGACCTTCTCCCGAAGCTCGTTGCCCCGGAACGCGGGGGCCACCAGAGCGCGCCGAGTGGAGTGCTCCCGGCCGCTCATCTGGAGGATGGTCTTGCCGTGCACGGGCTCCGCCTGCCAGGCGTAGTTGTCCGTGGTGAAGAGTGACTCCTTGTCCTTGAACGCCCGGGCCACGTCCTCGTAGCGGGAGATGAGGTAGCTCTGCGTCGCCTCGTGCCAGACGAGGGGCTCGCTTTCGCGCAGAGCCCGGTACGTCGGGTACGGATTCTCGGCGAACTCCTGCGACAGGATGTCCGGGACGTTGCGCGCGGCGGTCATGGAGTTCCCCCATCGGCCTGGCTTGCGTCGCGCCGAACACCGTCGGCGCCGTGGGATCCGGCCGAGCCGCTGTACCGCAGTCCTCACCCCGGTATGCCGGACCTTCGACCGACTCGTCCGGGAAGCCTGCGGGTTGCGATGCGGCCGGTGATGTGTCCGTGTATCCGTTCAACTGCGCTTCTTTCAGGAAACACGACGCCACCCGCCGTCGCCAGAGCCCCGACGCCTGCTCCTGAGCGGGTCTCGCCGCAGTCTGTGACATGAGGGGAGTCCCGAGGCGCCACGGAGCTGCTGGGGGGAGGAGAGGGGCGATGGCGGACCGACCACGCGGTCACCGGTGGGGATGATCCGGTGGCGCTTCGCGGGAGTCGTGCCGTCGGGTCGTGCGGTCAGGTCGCGCCGTCGGGTCTTCCGCGCTCCGCCTGTCAGGGCCGCAAACCCGCCCGTCTGAGAGCGACTTTGGACAGTTCGGAGATGACCTGTTGGTCCCCGCGGCGCCAGGCGTCGGCGAGGCCGGCCGGCGGGACGGGGACGGCCGTGAGGTCGGTCGGCGGCCCGGTGAGGGAGCGCAAGGCCAGCAGATCGGCGCCGCCGGGGGCTTCCAGGAGGCGCCGGGTGGTGGCGACGCGCCGGATCCACAGCAGGCGTGGGGGGAGCCACAGCACCAGTACGAAGGTGACCGGGAAGACGATCAGGGCGAGCGTGGTCAGTGTGGCCACGTTCTCCACGGTGTGCTGGAGTGACTGTCCGGCGTCGGAGAGCCCGGTGCCGGCCTCGGCCGCGGACTGGAGCGGCTTCTTCAGGAGGCCGCCGACGAGCGGCACTCTGGACGCGGCTTCGCCGGCGCTGTCGAGGCCGGTGGCCAGGTTGTCACCGGCACTCTCCACCTTCCGTCCCGGCTCGGCCAGCAGCATGATCGCGTCGCGGACGGCCAGCGCGAACCACACCGAGGCCGCGATCACGGCCACGGCGATCAGATCCGCGAGCACCTGCCGGCTTCGCCTCGCCGGGGTCTGGGCGTAAAGGCGCATGGCGCGCTCCTGTTCCGGTGGTGGCATCGAAGACGGCCGGATCCAGCCAGTTGAGGTGCGCGGCGTTCGTGTCGGCGGGGCGTGGCCGTCTCTTGACCGTACGGGAGACACGAGTATTCCATCCGTCTCCGCAGGGAGAAGGGCTCGACGCGTCACCGCATGAGCGCAGCCGCCAGGGGGCGGGCCGTGGCGCGGGACGTCGAGCCACGCCCGGTCCGCCCCGGAGAGTCGGAGTGATCACGGCTCAACTTCTCGTGGGAGCGCGGGAATCCGAGGGAACCCAGGGCCCGAGCCGGCTCCCGCAGCCCAGCCCGAACCCGATGGAGAACGGGGCCGACGCAATCCCCGGGCTGCGGTACGGACGGTGCGTGGCCCCCTGCCGGACGCTGCCGGGCAGGGCTCCGGGCACCGTACTTCAGCGGTACCGGCGGCGGGGGGCGGGTAGCCGTTCCCCGGTGGGGTCGTCGGTGGAGGGGCGCCGCCCCACCTCCCCCCTCGGGCCGGGGCCCCGACATCCACCGGGTCAGGGCAGGTCGGCAGGCGGCGGCCCGGTCTCGGCCTCGTACACGTGCGGGCCGTCGACCTGCCACTCGATCAGCGGCGAGTCCCCCAGCACCAGCTCGTCGGGGTCGGGGACCTCGATCCGCCTGAGCATCTCGATCACATCGGTGTCCTCGTGCGCGACGCCGAGAATCGTGTCCACTCCGCCCACGCGAATACCGACCGGGCGCCCGCCCGACGGGCTGACACGGTGCACGAAGATCGGCGCTCGCTCCATTCCTCCACCCTGCGGGACGCCGGCCGACCCGGCACGCCGAGCGCGGCCTCCGGCCGGCAGTGCGCGGACGACCCCCTCCACATGGTCGGCCGGTGCCGGATCCTTCGCGGGGTCGCGCCTCGTCGGGGGCGGGCCGCGGGCTCTCCCCGTATCGCGCTCCTCCGCGCGGGAGCCGAGAATGAGACTGCCCGCGCAGTGGGCGACCGCCGGGGTGCCGGCATTGAACCCGTTGCGACGGGTTCAATGCCGGGCGTGAGCGGCGAAGCGATGCCGTGAGCGGCGGAAGCGATGCGATGCGGTGCTCGCGCGGCTCGCGGTGCCGCAGGGATCCAGGTGATGACGCATGTGCCGGTGGCTCGCCTACTCGGGAACTCCCATGCTGCTGGACACGATCCTGTACAAGCCGGCCCATTCGCTGATCGACCAGAGCCTGCACTCCAAGCTCGGTGTGGAGACCACGAACGGCGACGGATTCGGCGTCGGGTGGTACTCGCAGGACAACAGCACTCCCGCGCTTCTCAGGGATGTCGGCCCCGCCTGGAACAACCGAAACCTGAGGGAGATGGCCGACCACGTCCGCTCGCCGCTGTTCTTCGCCCACATCCGGGCGTCGACCGGGACGGCGGTGCAGCAGTCGAACTGCCACCCCTTCCGACACGGCCGCTGGATGTTCATGCACAACGGGGCCATCGCCGGTTTCCACCTGATGCGCCGGGACCTCACCCTGCTCGTCGACCCCGCGCTCTACGCCGACATCGAGGGGACCACGGACTCCGAGGTGATGTTCTTCCTGGCCCTCACCTTCGGCCTCGACCGGGACCCGCCGACCGCCGTCGCCCGGATGGCGGGAGTGGTGGAGCGCGTCGGCCGCGACCACGGGGTGGAGTCACCGCTCCAGATGACACTCGCCATCAGCGACGGCGTGCGGGTGTGGGCCTTCCGCTACTCCAGCGGCCACGACTCCCGGTCGCTGTTCTACAGCAGCCGGGTGGACGCGCTGCGCAGGCTGCACCCGGACATCGCGTTCCTGCGGGACATCTCCGAGGGGACCCGCCTCATCGTGTCCGAACCCCTCGGTGACCTGCCCGGCGCCTGGAACGAGGTGCCGGAGAGCAGCTACGGGGTCGTACAACCGGGCGCCGACGAGTTGTACCCCTTTGCTCCGGTGCCCGCGTGACGCGAACGCGCCCACCCGGGAAGCGGACGGACCCAGGGCCGTCGTCCGGCCCCGACCAACAGGAGACCGGGCCATGCAGAACTCACTGATCAACCTGGCGGAGGACTACGACTACCCGCTGCTCAACATCTTCTTGACCATGATGTTGTGCTTCCTCTGGGTGTTCTGGTTCGTGCTCCTCATGCGCATCATCGGTGACGTCTTCCGTGACGACGACCTGAGCGGCTGGGCCAAGGCCGGGTGGACCGTCTTCGTCATCCTGCTGCCCTACCTGGGTGTCTTCATCTACCTGATCGTCCGTGGGCGAGGGATGGGTGAACGTCAACTCAGGCGCAGCCAAAGGCAGGAGGAGGCGTTCCGCACCTACGCGCGCGAGGGCGACGCGATCACCGGTCAGGCCGAGGAACTGTCGCGGCTCGCCGAACTCAAGAACCGCGGCGCCATCACGGCGTCCGAGTACGAGCGGGCCAAGGGCAAGGTCCTCGGTTCCTGAGGCGGGGCGCGAACGAGGAGCCAAGTCGACTTCACCCGAGAGTCGTTGACGCCGGGCGGTCGTGCGTCCACACTAGTCTGAGAACGAACTAGCCTGAGAATGAACTAGTCCGAGCTCGGGCATGGAGAGGGGGGCTTCCGCATGGCCGACGCAGAGCCCATGACCGGCTGGCTGCGGGGGGTGTTGCCGCTCGCGCTCGCGGGTGTACTGGCCGAGGGCGAGCGGCACGGCTACGCGCTGGTGCAGGAACTGGCCGCCCGGGGGTTCGGTACCGTCCGCGGCGGCGCGCTGTACCCCGTGCTCGGCCGACTGGAGGCCGACGGGGCGGTGGAGGCCCGGTGGGAACCGGGGGAGGGCGGGCCGGGCCGCAAGGTCTACCGGCTCACCGACGCCGGATGGAGCAGACTGCGGCAGGAGACGGCCGGCTGGGAGAAGTTCTCCGGTGCCATGGCTCGACTCCTGTCCCACAGCGTGGAGGACAACCCATGACCGACGCCGCCACCCGGTGGAACGCACGGACCCGACTGGCCCTGGCCGCACATTCGGTGGACAGCGCCACCGCGGACGCGGTGCTGGCCGAGGTCGAGCAGCACTGCGTCGACAGTGGTGAGAGCCCCCAGGACGCCTTCGGTACGCCGGAGGAGTACGCCGCCGCCGTCTTCGGCGAGCGGGTCGCGCCCGAGGAGCGGCTGCGCCACGTCAGGAACGACCTGACACCCGTCCAGGCACTCTGCCGGGCCGCCGCCCCGGTCGGCTTGGCCGCCCTGACGGTCGGCGCGGGTCTCTGGATGACGAACGGCCTCATGTCGGCCGTGACTCCGGGTGCCCTGACCGGCTCCTCACTCATCGCCACCGCCCTGGCCGGTGGCGTCGTCGCCTCCACGATCCGAGACCGGCGTCGCCGCGCCCTCGGCTGGGGGGCCGTGGCCACAGCGGCGGTGATCGGCGCGGTGGCCTTCACCTCCCTTTCCGACAGGCCGCTGGGCCACCTCCCGACTCCACTCCTGTGCGTACTGGGCCTCGTGCTGCTCTGGACAGCCATACGGGCCGAATCGACCGAGAACCCCGAAGGAGCACCCATGACACCGCGTACGGACGGCCTGAACTCCGGTGGCCTGAACACGGACGAACGCCGGTCCTGGCTGGGCCGGTTGCCGCAACTGCTCACGGAGCGCCACGCGATGTCTTCCACGCGTGCCGCCGAGCTGACGAAGGAGGCCGCCGACCACCTCGACGCCACCGGACAGGCTCCCGAGGAGGAGTTCGGCCCCGTGGAGCTGTACGCGCTGCGCCTGTCCGAAGCGGAGTCCCCCCGCGTGCGGTGGTGGAAGCGGGACGCCGTCCTGGAAGCGGCACTCGCGGTGATCCTCGCCGGCTACCTGGTGGTCGCCGTCGTCTCCGGTGGGCCGGTCTGGCAGATCGCCCTGGCCGGCGGAGCGCTCGCCGTGGACCTGGCGATCCTCGCCACTCGTCTGTCGCGCAAGCGCCCCGGCGGTTCCCCCGGTCGGTAGTCCACGCAAGCGTCCCGGGGCGCAGGCGCGCGCCGTTCTCCCGTGCCCGGTGTCGGCGGCCCCGGCCCCTTGGACCCTTCGCCGACGGGGAGGCCGGGCGGTCCGGCCGTTCGGCCCGTCGGGCGGGCGCGTTGTCCTCAGCGGGCGAACTTCTCGCGGGCGGCCGGCGTGACGGGGGTGAAGAAGTTGACCAGGTTGCCGTCCGGGTCACGGAACAGGAGTGCGCGGTTCCCCCAGGGCATCGTGGTGGGCTCGTTGACGAAGTCCTCCACGAAGCCGCTCAGATTCCGGTGGATGCTGTCCACGTCGTCGACGAGGAATTCGAGGATGACGCTGTGGTTGTCGGCGGGGCGGGCGGATCCGGGTGCGAACAGAGGGACGGTGCGGGTGCTGCCGATCGCCAGGACGGCCGAGGCGGTCCTGAGCTCGGCGAAGTCCTCGTTGGCCCAGTTCGCCGACAGGCCGGTGGCGCGCTCGTAGAACGCGACGAGGCGGGCCACGTCGCCCGTGATGATGCGGACGGAGACGAAGTCCATGGGGTTTCTCCTTTGGTGCGTCGGTGCTCGTGACCGCACGCTACGACCAATACCGGGCGGAACCCGCCCGGTATGTACGGGAGACTTTCCCCATGCCCCGCCCCATCGCCCGCGTCCTGACCCTGCTGGAGCTCCTGCAGTCGGGCGGCATCCGGCCCGTGTCCGAACTCGCCGATCGATTGGACGTCGACGAACGCACCGTGCGGCGCTACGTACAACGACTCGTCGACATCGACGTGCCCGTCGAATCGGCGCGCGGCCGCTACGGCGGCTACCGGCTCGCCCCCGGATACCGGCTGCCGCCGCTCATGCTGAGCGACGACGAGGCGCTCGCCGTTCTGTTGGGCCTGGTCGCCGGTCGGCGGTCCGGCCTGACGGCGGCCACGGACACGGCGAGCGAGACGGCCTCGGCCAAGATCAGGCGCGTGCTGCCCGAACGGTTGCGCCGCAGACTCGACGCGGTGCTGGGCTCACTCGCCATCACGGACCCGCCCGGCAAGGGGGCCGCGCCGGACCCGGGGGTCCTGCTCCCGATCGCCGAGGCGGTGCACCACCACCGACCGATCTCGATCAGGTACACCGCCGCCGACGGCCGACGCAGCGAGCGCACCCTGCACCCGTACGGAGTCGTCGCCCATGCGGGCAGGTGGTACATGACGGCGGCGGACCCCTCGGCGGACGAGGACCGGACGTTCAGACTGGACCGCATCTCCGATGTGCGGATCCTGCCCGGCTCCTTCGAGCCACCCGCGGCGATCGACCCGGTCAAGCGCGTCCTGACGGGGCTCGCGACGGCCCCGTACCGACATGAGGTGACCCTGCGAGTCCAGGGGACGGTCGGGGACATCCATCCCCGACTGCCCCCCGGCCTCGCGGTCCTGTCGGAACTCCCCTCCCCGGACGGCGCACCTCCGGATGCCGACCCCTGGTGCCGGGTCGAACTGCGCGTGGACCGGCTCGACTGGCTGCCCGCCGTACTCGCCTCGTTGGATCGCCCCTTCGTCATCGACCGCCCGGTTGAACTCCGCGGTCTCGTCGAGGCTTTCGCCGAACGGCTCGCGGATTCGGCCCGACGGAGACCTCCGCGCGACTGAGGGGCCGGCCGGGCCTCCATCGCGGACGCCCGGGCGCCGCGACACCTGGGCCGCTCTGCCGACCGGCCAAGAGCCCGCGACCTCGGCCCCATGTGCTTGCCGCCCGGATCAGCGAGCCGGGTCACATGGGACTAAAGTTGACATAAGGGTAGGCGAGGCACGTCCGGCGGCTTCGAGATGTCCCGCGGACCGTTCGGCTGTCCCAGGAGGCGAGATGACCCCCAACGCGGCACCGTATGACACGCACAACGACCCCGAAGACGTCCTCAAGCAGCTCGGAAGCTCATGGCACTGGGCGCTCGGCTTCGCCCTGGCGACACTGATCCCGGGCATCCTGGTGCTTGTCTGGCCCGACGAGACGTTGCACATCCTGGCCGTGATCATCGGCCTGCAACTCCTGGTGGCGGGCGGCTTCCGTTTCGTCACGGCCTTCTCGCACAGCGGCGACCGGGGTGGCAGCAGACTGGCCGCCGTCCTCATCGCCATGCTGGCGTTCCTTGCCGGCGTCCTGGTGTTGCGGCATCCCATGCAGACGATCGGCGCACTGTCCCTGATCGTCGGAGTCTTCTGGTTGCTCACCGGAGTGCTCACGGCCTATGTCTCGATCGCCGACCGCGCCCTCGTACATCGAGGTCTGCTCTTCGGCCTGGGCGTCCTCGGTACGGTCGCGGGAATCGTCGTGCTCTGCTTCCCGGTGGACTCCGCGGTCGCCCTGACCCGGCTGCTGGGACTGTGGCTCGTCCTGCTCGGCGTGTTCGAAGTGGTGATGGCCTTCGCGCTCCGCTCCGCCACCCGCCGGATCACACCCCCGCTCTCGGAGTGAACACCTCGTCGACGGTGGCCCCGCGCGGCCCGGCCGAGTGGACGGACGCGGGCGCGCGGCGGCGGGCGCGGGGCGGCCCGGGTCGGGCTCATTCGAGGAGCGCGTAGAGCCCCGAGGCGAGGTTGAACAGGAATCCCAGCGCGAAGAGACCGCTCGCTCCGATCCAGATCCGGCCCTGGATCCGTCGGGAGCGGCGAGGGGGAGCGGGCGCGACGAGGGCGTCGCCGATACGCAACGGCCGGTTCGGGGCGGTGATGCCGCGGCCGGTGCGGACCTGGGTCCAGCCGACCCGAAAGCAGAGAAGGCCGCCGGCCAAGGTGACGAGCACGTTCTGGAAGTAGAGACCGGGCGGCTTCTCCTCGGCGAGCGCCGCGACCAAGGTGTGCAAAGGCTGATCCCTCAAATGTTGTCGACGTTCGACGCATGATCTCCTCACGGTCGCGCAGACCACGTCAACGGATTTCCTGTCGCCTTCCGTGCGGCCCGTCCTTTCAGAGGGATGGCTGACGCCGGCGTGGGGTGTGACCCTCAGGACCCGGATGCGCATTGGCCCTTCGGCGCGCCTGAGGTGCGCGTCCTCGAAGAGCGGTGGGGAGGGGTGCCCGCCGCGAGGGGCCGGTCGCCACCCGCCCGGAGCCGGCCCGAAATTCAGTGGAGCCTTACTGCCGTGTGCCGTTACCGTTCTCGCGTCCGCAGTCCCCCTGTCAAGGATGTGCCGTTGTACACCAAGTGAGACCCCCCGAGCGCTGAACCGTCGCGCGTCGCACCTGTGCGCCGCGCTCCTTTTCGCTGCGGTCTTCTCACTGGAACCGGTGTACTTCTGTGTCCGAAACCTGGGTGGTCGTTCCCACCTGCCTGCCGACAATTCTCCGCCGTTGCCACAGGTGCGCCTCCGGGCGCTTCCGTGCGAACGGCAAATTCCGTGTCAACGCGAACCACAAGCTCCTCGACGCCTGGCTCCTCGCCCTGTGTAACGCCTGCGGGGACACCACCAAGCTCACTGTCCTGGAGCGGATGAACGTGCGTTCCGTACAACCCGAGTTCTTGAACCTGCTGCACGCCAACGACCTCGGCCTGGCAGCCGAACTGCTCCAGGACCCGGTGGTACGGCGACGCAATCGCATCGCCCTCGACTGGGACAACGCCTGGCGCCTCGACGGCGGCGCGTCGGACCGGCCGGACCGGTCGGACCGGCCGGACCGGTCGGATCGACCGGATTGGCCGGATTGGCCGCTTCCGCCGCAGGGCGAGTCGATCGAGATCTCGGTCCGCTTCGGTGCGCGGATACCGGTGCGGCCGGATCGACTGATCGCCGAAGGCTTCGGCCTTTCGCGAGCAGGGGTCGAGAGGCTGCTCGCCGAGGGGAACCTCGTGTCGACGGTCCGTCTGAGCGGCAGGCTCTCGGGCGACTTCACCTTCACGCTCAAGCGCTGAGTCTTCCGGCCAGGGGCCTGTCCCGGCGGTATCGAATCCGCCGGGACAGGCCCTAGTTCTGCTGTCTGCGGAGCAGCGGAGGGGCCGGGTTGGGCAGAGGACTGGCCGCGGCGGGGGTCAGGCCGTCCAGGACCAGGGTCACGTAGCGCCGCCAGCCCCCCTCGGCCGGGTCCATGGTCCACAGCACGCTGACGAGCATGCCCATGATCCGCTTCAGGTCGTCGGGTACGAGGTCCTCCCGGATCACCCCGGCCTGCTGCCCCCGTACCACCAGCGGGTCGAGCGCGTCGAAGAAGCGGGCGCTCGTCTCCGCGGTGAAGATGCCGGCGTTGCGCGCCGCGGTCAGCACGTGGTGCTCGTCGGCCGCCGAGGTCAGGGCTGCTTCGATGACGACACCCAGGCCCCGGCGCGGGTCCTCGTCGCCGAGCCCGCGCTCGATGGCGGGGAGGACGTCCTGGGTGAACTGCTGTTCCAGCACCGCGCGCAGGAGGGCCGCCTTGTCCGGGAACCGGCGGAAGAGCGTCGCGATCCCCACGCCGGCCCGCCGGGCGATCTCATCGAGCCCGGCGTCGGGCCCCTGCTCCGCGTAGACGTCGCGTGCCGCCCTCACGATCTTCTCGATGTTCCGCACCGCGTCTGCGCGCAGGGGCTTGGGGGTCTCGGTCGGCACTCCACCAGGATAGCAACCGATAGTCGACGATCAGTTCGAGTTGACACCCCGGGCGCCCTGAAGTGATAGTTGACTACTGATTATGGTGCGCGCACCCGCCGGGCGCGCCCGTCCACCACCTGCCACCCGAATCCGCGACCCGCTCCCCGCGCACCCGTCACCCGCCCCCGCGCACCAGTCACCCGCCCCCGGTCGCCGGGCGGCCGCATCACGCGTACGCCCCACCCGTGACACGCACGTCTCGTCGCCTGTCCGGTCGGACATCCGCCCTACGCTCCCGAGGAACCCTCCATGCCACAGCCGTCCACGGCTCCCCGCACCGGCAAAGTGATCGCGACACTCGCACTCGCGGGGGTCACCGCCGCCGTCATGCAGACCCTGGTGACCCCCCTGCTGGCCGACATGTCGACGATCCTCCACACCTCCTCCTCCAACGCCGCCTGGGTCGTCACCGCCACCCTCCTCGTCGCGGGCGTCTGCGTCCCCATCAGCGGACGCCTGGGCGACATGATCGGCAAGCGCCGCATGCTCCTGGCGTGCTCGATACCGCTGATCGCCGGATCCGTGGTGTGCGCGCTGTCGAGCAGCGTCGTCCCGATGATCGTGGGCCGCGGACTGCAAGGCGTCGGCATGGGCATGATCCCCCTGGGCATCGCCCTGCTCCGCGACGTCGTTCCCGCCGAGAAGCTCAGCTCCTCCATCGCCCTGGTGAGCGCCTCCATGGGAATCGGCGGCGGCATCGGGCTTCCTGTCTCCGCGGCCGTCGCGCAGTACGCCGACTGGCGCTTCCTGTTCTGGGGAGCCGCCGTGCTCGCCGCCGCCGTCTCCGTGATGATCGTGGCCTTCGTGCCGGACGTCCCCGCCGGCGCCAAGGGACAACGCTTCGACTTCGTCGGCGCGTCGGGCCTGGCCGTCGGCCTCGTGTGCCTGCTGCTCGCCGTCTCCAAGGGCGCCGACTGGGGCTGGGGCTCGACCACCACCCTCGGCCTGATCGTCACCGCCGTCACGGTCCTGGCAGCCTGGGGCTGGTTCGAATGGCGGACCACCGACCCACTGGTCGACCTGCGCACCACCATCCGCCCGCGTGTCCTGCTGACCAACCTCGCGTCGGTCTTCATCGGCTTCGGCATGTACGCGAGCATGCTGGTCGTCCCGCAGTTGCTCCAGTTCCCCGAGGCCACCGGCTACGGCCTGGGCCAGTCGATGCTGGCGGCCGGCCTGTGGATGCTGCCCGGCGGCCTGATGATGATGGTCGTCTCACCCCTCGGGGGCAGGCTGACCAACGCCCGGGGTCCGAAGGTCACCCTCGTCTGCGGGGCGCTCGTCCTGGCCGCGGGTTACGGCGCCGCGCTGCTGCTGTCCGGCACGGCCCCCGGCCTGATGTGCGCCGCGATGATCATGAACAGTGGTGTCGCCCTCGCCTACGGAGCCATGCCCGCCCTGATCATGGGCGCCGTGCCCCTCGCGGAGACCGGCGCCGCCAACGGCTTCAACACGCTCATGCGTTCCCTGGGCACCTCGGTCGGCGCCGCCGTCGTCGGTGTCGTCCTGGCGCAGATGACGACCACGGTCGGCGGCCACACGTTCACCTCCGAGGGCGGGTTCCGTACCGGTCTGCTGCTGGGCGGCGGCCTCGCCCTGGTCTCCGCGGCCGTCGCCGCCCTGATTCCCGCCGCCCACCCGGAAACACTGACGCGGCGGGACGCGGCGGGACCCGCGGCGGAGGTCGCCCACGCACCCGCCGCCACGTAGCCGCCCCGGCCTTCCGGACCCGCCCGGGCACGGGCCGCGGCCAACACCGGCCCGTGCCTCAGGGTGGGGTGGGGGCGGGCGGGTGACGGTGCGGTGGTGCCTGCCCGCCCGGTCGTGTCCTGGCAGGATGGCGGCATGGAACGTGTGCTTGGAATCGGTGGATATTTCCTGCGGGCCGCGGACCCGGCGGCCCTGAACTCGTGGTACCGCGATTGTCTGGGCCTGGACGCCGATGCGAACGGCGTCTGGCAACAGGCCCTCGGGGCGACGGTGTTCGCGACGTTCGAGTCCGGGACCGAGTACTTCGGCTCCCGCACGCAGCAGAGCATGCTCAACTTCCGGGTCCGCGACCTGGACGCGATGCTCGCGCAGTTGCGCGCCAAGGGAGCGGACGTGGCCGCGGAGTCGCAGGACATGGAAGGGGTCGGTCGATTCGGCTGGGTCACCGACCCCGAGGGCAATCGGATCGAGTTGTGGCAGCCCGTCTGATCGCGCCTTCACACAGGCGGTGACGTGCTGGTGGACCGCCCGCCCGCCCTCCGGCCCGACAGATCCAGGTCGGGCCCTCGTGCGGCTCGCGGAACACGTCCACCAGGTGGTCGCCGGTCGACGGATCGCGCAGCCAGGTCTGATGAGTGAGCTCCGACACCTCCGGCGTGAGCTCCCAAGCGCGGTCCGAGGCCACCACGTCGAAGGCGAACTCGGGGAACCGCGCCCGGATCTCGGGGAACCGGGCGGCCGGGACGGCGATTTCGAGGTCACCATGCTCGCGGGTCTGTTCGCCCGCGAACAGGTGCGAGGGCCCGGTGGTACGGTCGGCCTGGCCCCGCTCGGACACGACCTGCCCGACAATCTGACCGTGGTTCCGCTGGTCGACATGGCGCCGAGCCGAGTGGTCGCGGTATGGAACGACGACGACCCCAACCCGTTGATCCGCTCGTTCATCGACATCGCCTTGGCCGTGTACCGCCACTGAGTCCGTGACGGCGATACCGCTCACCACGCTCGGCCGCAACCGGCCGGCGTCCGCTGGTTGATCAAGTCTTCTTCAAGAGCGATCCGGCCCTCGTGCCGCACCCGCGCGCAGGCAGCGGCACTCCTACCGTTCTCCGATGTGGCTGGAATCGAGGAGTCGAACGGAAGTCCGGACCGGCGCGAGATCGTCCGCGCGGCGTTGACAGGAGCGGTGGCTGTGGCGGCCGGGACCGTCGGGGCCGCCCCTGATTCCACCACGGCCTCGACCCCCGCCCAGGCCGGCGCGGCGCGGATGCGGCCCGCGACCCCGCGGTCGGCGTTGCGGGAGCTCATGGCGGGCAACGTCCGCTGGCGCACGCTCCACGAGAGTCACCCCGACCGGACGCGGGCCGTGCGACAGACGCTGGTGACCGGACAACATCCCTTCGCCGTGGTCCTGGGCTGCGTCGACTCCCGCGTTCCGCCGGAGCTGGTCTTCGACCAGGGCCTCGGCGACCTGCTGACCGTCCGTTCGGCAGGCTCCGTCCTCGACGAGGCGGTCCTGGCCAGCATCACCTACGGGGTCCTGGAGCTGGCCATTCCGCTCGTCGTCGTGCTGGGGCACCAGTCGTGCGGGGCCGTCACCGCCGCCATTCACGCGGCCGAGGCCGGCGAGAGCCTCGCCGGCCACATGCAGTACCTGGTCGACCAGATCCGTCCGGCGATCGACCGCGGCCCGCGGGGAGCGGCGCGCGTGGACGCGACCATCACGGCGAACGTGCGACTGGTCCGCTCCCGCGTCGCCGCCGAGCCCACCCTCGCGGCGAAAGTCGCCTCGGGTGAACTGGCCGTGATCGGGGCCCGCTACGAACTCAACAGTCAGACGGTCCACCAGACCCACTGACCCCGCCCACCACGCGCTCCCCTCGGAGACGAGCGCCCCAGGCCCCGTTCACCCGCTCCGCTCTCCCCCGATGGCGAGTGCACCGGGGGAGGCCGCAGCACCGGCGAGGGGGTCGCACTGGGACACTGGACAGGTGATCCACACCGATTCCGCGATTCGCTTCCGCTTCGGACTGACTCCCTTGGAGGAGGTCAAGCCGTGGGGTGCCGAGCCCAAACTGCACTGGTTCGGACTGACCGCCGGCTGGTACTGCGTCGACATCGACGGCCATGAGGTGCTGCGCTACTCCGAACGCACCGTCCGCGAACTCCGATACGACCGGGACGGCGACCGAGCGCACCCGTACGTGGACCACTTCGTCGTCCGCCTGTGGGAGGACGTGATCGCGCTCGTGTCGGGGGCGATGGAACCGGTGCCCCACGACCTGGTGGACGTCGCGGCCGCCATCTCGCCGAACTGGACGTGGATCGATACGCCGGAAGCCGACGCCGCACTGACCTGGCACGGTGAGGGCTACCTGTACACCGACTACCTGCGCGTCGCCCCGACCATCCGCCTCTGGCGCACCGTCGTCGGTGAGGAGGACACCGTGACCGTCGGCTGGGAGCACCGGGCGGACCCGGAGGGCGTCATCGAGTTCGCCGGCCCGCAGACGGGTCGGGTGACCCTGCCGACGAGCGAGTTCCTCGGCGCGGTGGCCGAACTGGACCGGGCGCTGCTGGCCGCCATGGACGAACGCATCGGCGAACTGGAGAAGTCCGGACCACCGCCCGGTGTGCGAGGCGACGTGGAGCAGTTGCGTCGCGAGCACCGGGACCGGGCGACCTGGCTGCGGCGCGCGAGGGATCGCGAGCCGGGCACCGACTGGGACGCCGTACGGACCGGTGCGCGCATGCTCCTTGCCGCCGGGACCCGGACGCAGGATGACGCGGGGTAGGGGCCGGGTTCAGTCGGCGACGGGGAACCTGTCCCAGGCCCGGTGCCGCGTCATGGCCCGCTTGAGCTGCTTCAAGGTGGCCGAGGGGGTGTCGTGGAAGGCGATGCCCGGCTCGTCCGTCTCGATTCCGACGGCGTCGAGGATCCGGGAGGCGCCCTTCCAACCGCCGATTGCCTTGCCGTGGCGGTACGCCTCGGTCAGCAGCATCAGGACCCGGGGGTCGGCGCCGGCCGGGCGAGGTGTACCGGCCTTGGCGTCCCGGGCGCCGTGGGCGTCGGCGGCCGCCTGGGTCACTCCAGCGAACAGCAGGGCGTCGAACTCGACGGAGCGGGCGGTGGCGAAGGTGCGCTGCACCGTCACCGGGTTCTTCTTCGTGCCCAGGGTGCCGCCGGTGGGGGCGATCACCAGGGGCACCATTCCGGCGGAATGTACGGCATCCCGTACGGTCCTCACCCCCGCGAGGTCGCTTCCGGAGTCCGCGATGATGCCGATGACCCGGCCGTCGAGCGGCCATTCCCGGCCGATCTGCGACAGGGCCGGGCTCGGGTGGGGATCGGTCAGGGGCTCCGTGGCCTTCGGCGCGGGGAGTCCGAGCCCGGCGGCGACCTCTTCGCAGAGCTGCGGGTCGATGTTGGCCAGGACACCCAGGACGCGTTCCTTGATCACCTGCTCGTGACACTTGCTCAGCTCGAAGGTGTAGGCGGCGATGATGTGCTCGCGTTCGGTCGGCGTCATGCTCAGCCAGAAGAGCCGCGGCTGGCTGAAGTGGTCGGCGAACGAGGCGGGTGCCTCACGGACCTTGCTCGCCTCGGGGACGGTGACGGGCGTTTCGATGAAGGCGCCCGTGTCGGCTCCGGCCAGGAAGGGGCAGCCTCCGTCGAGGCTGTTGGGCCGGTACGGGGCGACGCCCGCGTGGACGGCGGTCTGGTGCATGCCGTCGCGGAGCATGTCGTTGACGGGGGCGTGTGGCCGGTTGATCGGGATCTGCCCGAAGTTCGGTCCGCCGAGCCGACTGATCTGCGTGTCGAGGTAGGAGAAGAGCCGTCCGGCGAGCAGCGGGTCGTCGGTGACGTCGATCCCGGGAACCAGGTGGCCGGGGTGGAACGCGACCTGTTCGGTCTCGGCGAAGTAGTTGGTCGGGTTCGCGTTCAACGTCATCAACCCGACGGGCCGCACGGGAGCGAGCTCCTCCGGCACGATCTTGGTGGGGTCGAGCAGGTCGATCCCTTCGAAGGTCTGGTCCGGGGTGTCGGGGAAGGCCTGGATGCCCAGCTCCCACTGGGGGAACGCGCCCGCCTCGATCGCGTCGGCCAGGTCCCGGCGGTGGAAGTCCGGATCCATCCCGTTGGTGATCTGCGCTTCTTCCCAGACGAGGGAATGGACGCCCAGCTTCGGCTTCCAATGGAACTTCACCAACGTCGTGGCGCCCTTGGCGTTGACCAGGCGGAACGTGTGGACGCCGAAGCCCTCCATCATCCGGAACGACCGCGGGATGGCCCGGTCGGACATGTTCCAGATGGTGTGATGCGTCGCCTCGGTGTGCAGGGACACGAAGTCCCAGAACGTGTCGTGGGCGCTCTGCGCCTGCGGGATCTCCCGGTCGGGATGCGGCTTCCCGGCATGGATGACGTCGGGAAACTTGATGGCGTCCTGGATGAAGAAGACCGGGATGTTGTTGCCCACCAGATCGAAGGTTCCCTCGCCGGTGTAGAACTTCGTCGCGAATCCACGCGTGTCCCGCACCGTGTCCGCGGAGCCCCGCGACCCCAGGACGGTGGAGAACCGTACGAACACGGGCGTCTCGACGCCCTTCGCCAGGAACGCCGCCTTGGTGACCTTCGACGCGGTGCCGTAGCCCTGGAAGACGCCGTGGGCCGCGGCGCCCCGGGCGTGCACCACTCGCTCGGGGATCCGCTCGTGGTCGAAGTGGGTGATCTTCTCCCGCAGGTGGTGGTCCTGCAGCAGGACCGGACCCCGCGCACCCGCCTTCAGGGAGTGGTCGCTGTCGTACAGCCGGGCGCCCTGCGCGGTCGTCAGGTAGGCGCCGCCCTGCGCCACCACGGCCTGGGGCACGCCGGTCGGCTGCCCCGTGGGGCTGAGGGTGTCCGGGCCGTCCTGGTCGGGTTTCGGAGGCAGGGGCTCATGCGGCCTGGTCGGCTCGGTGGCCGACGGCGGCTGTGGCGCCGGCTTTCCCGGAATGTCGCTGCGCCGTGCCCGCGTGCCGGACGCGCCCTTGGTCGCCGCGGGCTTCTTCGCAGCGGCCTTCGTGGTCTTCTTCTGAGCCATGCCGTGTTCTCTCCTCTTGCCTCACGCCCCGGACGCAGGTGCCGACGGGTCCTGGACTCCTGGTCCCCGTGCAACCCTTTCCCCTCCACCGGATTCCGGCATCTCGGATACGCCCGTCCGCCCGTCCCCATCGCCCGAGGGGGTCCCGTCCCCGCCGGTTTCCTCCGGGCTCGTGGGGCGGGGCCGCACGGCCGGCGACTGCCGCGCCGTGATGCGTGCCGCCGTGATGCGTGCCGCTCGCCCGCTGTTCAAGATGGGAGACGTCGTCGATCGTCCCGGGGCCGGCTTCGTCCCACGCCGCGGTCCGACGCGCATCGTGCGGCCGAGCACGGGCATCCGCAGCAAGGCGCGTGCAGGGCCGACCTGGGCGATCTGCCCGGCGCCCGACGCCCCGGGGTAAGGAGCACCGCAGATGCAAGGCACCGCATACGGAGCCCGTTCGAGCGCACGAGCCACCCACGGCCCGGGCCGGGAGGCCTGGATGGAGGAGATCCGCGGAGAGAGCGCGGCGGACTTCGCGGCCTGCGTCGCCGACATCGCGGCAGGCGAGCTGGACCTTCCGCTGCCGGGAGCGGGCCGGACGGCCGACCGGTTCCGGTCGTTGGCCTCGGTGGCGGAACGCGATCTTTCCCTGGCCCGGCTGGTGGAGGGACACGCGGACGCCGTGGCGATCCTCGCGGAGCTCGGGGGGCCGGCCGTGGGGCCGCAGGAGCGCTGGGGCGTGTGGGCCGCCGAACCCCGAGGACAGGGGCTCACCGCATCCCGGGGCGACCGCGGCTGGGTGCTGAACGGGATCAAGCGGTACTGCTCGGGAGCGCACAGCTGCACACACGCCCTGGTGACGGCCACGGCGGACGACGGCCGCCGCCTCTTCGCCGTCACCACCGCGGCCATGGGGGAGGGGCCGGGCGCGCGAGCAGGCGGGTGCCGGACGCTGGAGGGTACGTGGCAGGCGCTGGGCATGGCGGCCAGCGACAGCGCCGACGTCGCGTTCGAGAACGTGCCCGCGGTACCGGTCGGCGGTGTGGAAGCCTACGTGGACCGGCCCGGCTTCCAGCACGGCGGCATCGGGGTCGCGGCCTGCTGGTACGGCGGCGCCCGGGCCGTCGCGGACCTCCTCACCCGTACGGCGGCCCAGCGCGGCGCGGATCCGCTCACGGACGCCCATCTGGGGGCCGTCGACATGCGCCTGCACGCCGCCGGGGCCGTCCTGGCCCAGGCAGCGGCCGAGATCGACGGCGATCCCGCCGACGCCGAGCGCACGGCCCGGCGGCGAAGCCTGCGCGTGCGCGCCTTCGTCGAATCGGTGTGCGCCGATGTCCTGACCCATGTCGGCCGGGCCACCGGCGCCGAACCGCTGTGCCACGATCCGTCCCACACACGACACGCCACGGACCTCGCCGTCTACATCCGCCAACACCACGGCGAACGCAACCTCGCGGAGCTGGGCGGCCTCGTCGCCCGAGCGGGGCAGCGGTGACGGACACACCACCCGAGCCGGCGCCACCCGCCGATCCGATTCAGGCCCCCGGTACCCCGGAGCGGGAGTGGCGCGACTGGAACGGCCTCGCCGCCCTGCCCGAGGCGGCCTTGCCCGAGCGGGGCCGGGTCGTCATCGTGGCAGCCCACCCCGACGACGAGGTGTTGGGAGCCGGCGGCACCATCTCCCTCCTCGCACGGGCGGGTCTCGCCCTCACGGTGGTCACTGTCACCGACGGCGAAGGTTCCCACCCCGGCAGCACACGCGTCACACCGGACCAACTGGCGGCCATCCGGGCCGAAGAACTGCGCCGGGCACTCGCATCGCTGGGTGCACCGGATGCCCGGGTGGTCCGCCTCAAGGTGGCGGACACCCGGCTGGCGTTCCACGAGGAAGAGGTCGCCGCCGCGTTGGAGACGCTCCTCGACGGTGCGCGACTGTGCCTGGCACCGTGGATGGACGACGTGCACGGCGACCACGAGGCCGCCGGGCGAGCCGCGGTGAAGGCGTCCCGTGCCGTAGCCGTGCCCTGTTGGACGTACCCGGTATGGATGTGGCACTGGGCCCGACCGGGTGATCCCCGCGTGCCCTGGGCGGCAGCCGTGGCCGTCCGGCTCCCTCCCGTGACAGCGGCACTCAAGCGACGAGCCGTTCAGCACTTCGTCAGCCAGATCGCACCCCTGGGGCCGGACCCGGCCGACGCGGCCGTCCTGCCGCCCGAGGAACTCGCCCACCACCTGCGCGACATCGAGGTGTTCTTCACGTGACCGATCAGCCCACCCCGGCGTCGTACTTCGACGACATGTACCGACACACCGAGGACCCCTGGCACCTCGCGGAACGCTGGTACGAGCGCCGCAAGTACGACCTGACCGTCGCCGCCCTGCCGCAGGAGCGCTACCGCAGGGCCTTCGAACCCGCCTGCTCGGTCGGGGAACTGACCCACCGCCTGGCAGCCCGCTGCGACTCGGTCCTCGCCTGCGACCGGGTGGCGTCGGCCGTCGAGACCGCCCGGCGGAGCAACGGCGGACACCCGCACGTGGACATCCGGCAGATGACCGTTCCCGCCCAATGGCCTGAGGGAACCTTCGACCTGGTCGTCCTGTCCGAGCTGCTCTACTACCTCGACCCGCCGACGGAACGGACCCTGCTGGACCACGTCCTCGCGGCGCTGGAACCAGGCGGAACCCTGGTGACCGTCCACTGGAACCACGCCGTCCCCGAGCACCTCTCCACCGGGAGCGACATCGCCCGAAGCCTGGACGGGACCCCCGGCCTGCGCCTGTTGGCCGACCATCGCGAAGACGACTTCGTCCTCCAGATCCACCACCGCCTCCTCCCGGACGGCAGCCGACCGGCGACACCCGCCGAGCAGGAAGGCCTGGTGTGAGGCCTGGCGTGAACCCCGAAACCGTGGCCCCCGGAACCGAGGTCCTTGAAGCCCTGGCCGTCGTGGTCCCCGCCCATGACGAGGAGGCCCTCCTGCCGGCCGCGCTCGCCGCCGTCCGCACCGCCACCCTGCACCCGGCTCTCCGCCGCCTGAGGGTCCTCACCGTGGTCGTCGCGGACCACTGTCGCGACAACACCGCGTCCCTCGCTCGCGAAGCCGGTGCCACCGTCGTCACCGGCAGCTTCCGCAACCCCGGCCAGGCGCGCGCCGTCGGTGTCCGCCGAGCCCTGCGGGAACTCGGCCCGTCGGCATCACACGCGTGGATCGCCACCACCGACGCCGACAGTGAAGTGCCCGCGGACTGGCTGGCCCACCAGCTCGCCCGCGCCCGCGAGGGCTGGGAGGCGGTCGTGGGCACGGTGATGCTCCCGCCCAGGTCACCCCTGGCAGACCGCCTCCGGACCCGGTACGAGGCGACCCGACCGTCGGACGGGGAGTGGTACCACCCGCACGTGCACGGAGCGAACCTCGGTGTCACCGCGCACGCGTACCTCTCCGTCGGCGGCTTCCCCCCGCTCGGGGTAGGCGAGGACCACGCGCTGGTCGACGCCCTGAACCGCGCCGGGCACCGCGTCCTGACCACGGCTGCCTGCCCGGTCCTCACTTCGGCACGAGTCCGAGGTCGCGCCCGCGGCGGCTTCGCCGACGACCTGGCCGCCTTGGGCTCTCACCACCTGGAGGGACACCAGCCGACCGCGGGTTGACTCCGCCGCCTCGCCGCCTCGCCGCCCCGCCGCCTCGGACGTGGGGTGGAGGGGTATCGTCCGGGCGTGCGGGAGCATCGGCAACGCTACCGATCGCCGTCCTCGTCCCGGGAGTTCCTCGAATTGGCGCGGCGCGCCCTCTCGGGGTCGGCCGGCGGGGAGGACGATCCCGTTCCCGTTCTTGAAGGTGAACCCGGCTCGCGTCCGTGATCGTCCACGGTGCCGCCGTGGTTCTGCAGCCGCGGTGCCCGCCGCCCGCTGTCGCCGGATCCGTGCTCGATGTCAGTCATGAGGCTTCTCCGACCATGCCGATCCGGAGGGAAAGCCGTCGCCCGGGGAGACCCCTCCGGGGTACGTCCAGGGTGAGCTTGTCGCTATCCGGCGCTGCGCGGGCCGGGCGGGTCCTGGGGGTCGACGCCGGTGGTGGCGGAGGCGTCCTTGGTTCCGCTGGGGCGCTGGGAGCGGCCCTGCGGGCCACGGTCGTGCATTCCCGCCTCACCCGCACCCTTCTTCTGCTCCTCGCCTCGGCGGCCCTGACTTCTGGAGGGCTTGCCGTGGGGGTTGCCGGCCTCTTCCTTCGAAACGGTTCGGCCGGGGCCCTTGGCGGGAGCGTACTTGTCCGGGTGGAACGAACGATGAGCGCTCGGGTTGTCCTGCTGCTTGGTCTCGTCCACATCCGGGGACCAGCCGTGCTGCTTGGTTCCCTCGAACCGGCTGGGCCCCTCACCGTGCGTGGGCTGGGACGGCTTCGGCTGCTTGGCCATGACCTGACCTGCTGTCCTGATAGGGAAGGACGCCAGAAACACGCGCCCTGGTCATGCCATTCTCCCACCACCCACGGATCCCACCGGATCCCACGGAAGGCGCCTTCCGGAGTCAGGCGGTGGGGGAGCTGATGCGGTCCGGTCGGATCACGTAGATCACGCGGACCTGGTCGGTGCCGCCGTACCAGGGGTAGGGGCCGCCGAGGTACTTCTGAGCGAGGGCCTCGATGTGCGCGACCGCCCCCTCGGTGGTCACGCGCACCACACGGCCGCGGATCTGGACGTAGGAGGCGGGCTGCGCGGGGTCGGCGACCGCGACGGCCACCCGCGGGTCACGTGCGATGTTCCGGGTCTTCTGATGTGACTCGACGCTGTTGATCAGGACGTGCTCGCCATCGGTGTCGACCCACGTCTGCGTGAGCTGGGGCGAGCCGTCGGGCATCGTCGTCGCGATGTAGCAAGTGCTGGGGCGACGCAGTAGCGCCCCCACGTCCTCGCCGAGGGGTACGGGCACGGAGGATCTCCAGGGGCATGGTCGCAGTGGTCGGCTGGAGCCACCGTAGCCATGCAGGCTCCCCGGCCGTGGCTCCCGTTCCCCGGGCAGGGACACGTCATCCGGTTGGCTGAGTCGGCAGGCCCGATGGACCCCGGGGCCGCGCGGCCGGGGCAGTGGATGTAGCTCCGTGTATGAGTCGGAGCGCTGTGTGTGACCGTGCGTGTGGTCGGGTCCGGTGACATCGGCTCGGATAACTCGCAAGTGCCCGAAGGACGGGACAGGTACCGCGTCAGAGGTGGCTCTGTGGGTAGGCGGACGGCATGAAGCAACGTAACGGCCAGGACCCCGAACTGCCTGCTCCCGTCCCGGAACGCGGGAAGGAGAGCCTGACCCCCAACCTGCCTCCGACCGGGCCCCGGGCTCCTGATCTGGAGGGCGCCGTCAGCACGCGGCGCGAGAAGAAGGGTGAAGGGCCGGGAGCCGAGCGCCCTGCCGACGCTCCCGAGAGCGGCGGCCCCACGGAGGGTGCCTCCGTAGAGCCCCCGGACTGACGAGCTCGTCAGGTCCGGTACCGGAATCTGATCAGTGGCAAGCATCGAGGGACAGTGGGTCGTGTACCAGTTGGCGGCGAGGTCGGTCGTCATGATGGCGCAGGCGAGGTCCTCAGACTGACGGTGAGTTCCCTCGGAGCGGTCGTTCCCGGCTCGTGGCCGGTCGGTGATTCGCCCGGCAGGTGTCGGTCGGCCATGGTCCCCGGCACGGTGTCGGGGTGACCGTCCCCGCGCATCCGCAACCGACACCCTCACGCACGCGTCACACCTCACATGCAACGCGAATGGCTCTTCTCGCTCATCCCCCTGACGATCGGCGTGACCTTCCTCGGCTTCGGCGTGTACGGACTGCGCCGTGCCCGTGCGCTCCGCCGTACGGGCGTCACCGTGCAGGGGCGGATCGTCCGCCACGACGTCCAGCGAAGCGACGAAGGCGCCAAGTTCCACTACCCGGTCGCGGCTTGGACCACCGAGGACGGTCGCGCGTGCGAGCACGCATCCAGGTTCGGCCGCGGTTCCATCGCGAGACCCTTCGGCGTGGGGGCCCATGTCGTGGTCCGCTACGATCCGGACGATCCTCGCCGGTTCGAGATCCAAGGCTGGGACGTGGCGACGGTCGACCTGTTGTTCACCGTCTTGGGATCGCTCTTCACCGTCGGCACGTTGGTGGCGTTGCTCACCGGTCTGCTCACCTTCTGACGGCCGCGTCCTCCTCCGACTGCCGCGTCCTGGGTCGTACGACGCGAACCCGCCTCGCCCCCGCCGTGGCGGGGGTGAGGCGGGGACGGGCGGGTCAGCAGGCTCGTACGGAGATCTGGTCGCGGACCTGGGAGGCGCGGACGTACTTCCAACTGCCCGTGTCGTAGATCTGGCCCCAGAACCAGCGCTGGCCCTGATTGTCCAGCCAGCAGTTCATGGCGAACTTGGTGCCGCTCTTCGACCAGTGGTGCGGGGTGGTGCCGGTGTTGGGCGCGCTGTAGATGGCCACCCAGCCGTTGGCGTCGTTCTGCCAGACGTACGAGAGTCCGGCCGCCGATGCGGGCGCCTGCATCGCGCCCGCGCCGGCCAACAGGACGCCCGCCACGGCGAGCCCGCCCAGTCGGCGCCTGAGTCGGTTCTCCACGCTGTACCTCCTCTGTGTGGGTTGCGAGCATGCCCCGGGGGCGGCCCGAGCCGCAGCCGTTCCGGGGAGGCGGGACGGCCGCGTCCGAAGTATCGATTCCGCGGAGCCGTCGGTCTCGAATTCCGGCCGGTCGGAGGTCGGTCGGGTGGCGGGTGTCCGGGCGGAAGGTGGCCGGGTGCCCCTCAGACAGCCATCCACGGCACACGGCAGGTGTGGGGGCCCGTTCCCTCCGGACACAAGCCGTTGATCACCGCCTTGCGGAGCGCCCGCCACGTCCGGAGCGAACACGCCAAGTGGACGCGCAGTTCGATCAGTTGTCGGGAGCCGCCGCCCTGAGCGGGATGTTCCGCGGCCCACTGCTCCGCCAGGTGGTCGTACATGTCGGCGGTCGACAGCTCGCTGCCGGGAAACGAATCGGCGACGGTCCGACCGATGATCCGGGCGCTCCGGGAACCCACCGCGTCCTCGACGAGCCCGCTGACCCATGCCAGCCCCTGCTCGTCCGCGTACAGGCCGAAAGCGAGATCGCGCGTCTTCATCGCGTCAGCCCTTCGTGATGGCGACATCGCCCGTGGCGAAGGCGGTGGTGAACCAGGAGTGGACGGGAGCGAGCGCCGGTGATGCGGGCCACCCGTTGATCGTCGCCAGGAGCTGCCAGTAGCGCTCGGCGTGTGGGTCGGTGGTTGTCCGCAGGCGGGCGAGGAGCCAGCGGCGCAGATCGCTTTCGCCGGCACGCTCGAATGCGTGCGCGTAGAGGTTGCCCAGTGAATCGGAAAGGGCCTCACCCTTGGCGGAGGCCGGCAGGAGGCCGGCGGACACGGCCTCGTCGATTCGTTCACCCATCACCCGGTTGAGAGTGGAGTGCAGAGCGCCGATGTCCTGCGGGGAGGGCTCCACCGCCTGGTCCTCGGCCATGCGGCGCAGCGTGTCACGGAAGTCTGCGTTCTGGCAGAGTCCGACGAGTTCCACCCAGGCCTCGACCTGTTCGGGTGTGGGATCGTCGGGCAACTCGGGCACGGCGGACCGCATCAGGGCCACGAACTCGGGATTGATGTCGTGGTCTTCGAAGACACCGTCGATGAAGTCGGATACGAGGCGCCGTTGTTCGGCCTGGGAGAGCGTGGCGAGTTGGCGCAAGAGGTCCATCTCCATGGTGGTGGGGGCGTGTCGGGCGACCGCACGGAGTACTGCCCGGCGTAGGCGCAGAGTGCGGATCCGCACGTCCAAGGCGGTGGCGTGCGCTTCCGTGACCTCCGGTATGGAGGCTTCCCGGTCCAGTACCTTGCGCACGGTCGCCAGGTCGAGCCCGAGATCGCGCAGCGTGCGGGCCAGTTCCAGGCGTGCGAGTGCGTCGAGGCCGTAGAGGCGGTAACCGGCCGGGCTGCGGTCGGCCGGCGGGACGATGCCCTTGTCGGAATAGAACCGGATGGTCTTCACCGTCAGACCGGTTCGGCGGGATAGCTCTCCGATGGAATAGAGCGTGTCGCTGTCCATGCCCTCAGCTTGCTGTCTCCCCCCACGGGAGAGTCAACCGGGGCCATGGCAACCTTCGGGACCACAGGACCACAGGACTACGGGTCGAGGGGTCGACGGGGCTACGGACCCCGGACGACGGGGCTCGGCGCAGGCGGATGCGCGGCCGATCCGGCGGCTTGCACCGGCCCACCCACGAACCGCCGGGCGCGGATCGTGGAACGGCCGCCGGAAGTGCTGCGTCCCTTCTCTACATCGGCGATGTGTCGAACCGGGGCCCTGGCCCTGGCGCTTGGCGGAGGGGCGGGGTTGTGCGGGAAGGCAGGAGGAGGGGAGTGCTGATGGTGGCACTCGCGGCGGGGCTGCCACTGCTCGTGGCCGGGATCGTCATGGCGGTGGTGTTCACGGGGACCGGTGTCGTGGGGTCGAGCCCGTTGCACCGGGCGGTGGACGAGTACCTCGACGCGGTGGGAAACGGAGATCACGCACCGGCCACCGCTCCGGAAGGCCTCTGTCCGGACGGCACGGGCGATCCTGCGGCCGTCCTGCATTCCCTCGCGAAGACGTTCGAGCACCACATCGTGTCCTCCACCGCGAGCGCCGACGATGCCTCGGTCAACGTGGACCTCACCCAGGGCGACGGCGACCCGGTCGCGGTGGTGCTGGACCTGCGTCGTTCCGGGGGCCGTTGGGAGGTGTGCGCGGCCTCCACCGGTCAAGTGTCGATCGATCCCTTCTGATCGCCGCCCGGCCGGGTCGGAGCCACTGGCACTCCGGTGCCCCCGCCGCACCCGCAACCCTCCCGCCCGCACCGGCCGGCCGCATCAGATGCCCAGCGGGCGGGCAGGGTTCAGCCATGTCGAACTCCCACACATCACTCGGTGAGGCCGCGATCGATCAGAGCGCCGCGGCTCGAACAGGAAGCGGCCTGCCGCATGAGGCAAGCCCTGCGATCCGCCCTCCGGCAGGCACGAGCACGTCGATGCCCGGTGGCCGGGGCGGTGGTCGGGGCGTCCGCGCCCCGGCTTCCGAGCTGCTCACACTCCTCGACAGGCAGCACCAGCCCGAGCCGGACACCGTCCCGGGGCAGGAGACCCTGTTCTGATCCGTACCGTCCACAGGCGTCAGGCGTCAGGCGTCAGGCGGAGCGGATGGAACGGCCGCATCCTTCCCCGGTCTGGAGGGAATCACGACCGCGACCGGTGACCGACACCGGAGTGGGGACTCCATGTGGGGACTCCGGGTGGGGACGCGGATGGGACGGAGCACGGAAGCGGCATAGGTCGGCCATCGACATATGCCGGTACGCGATCTATGGTGATCCTTGTGAACGAACAACCTCTGCGCGAGCCGACCCTCCTCATCCTCACGGCGATCGCCGATGCCCCACGGCACGGATACGCGATCGTCCAAGAGATCGAGAAGATCTCGGAAGGCCGAACGAAGATGCGTACCGGAACGTTGTACGGGGCCCTGGAGCGGCTCCTCGAACAGGACCTCATCGCCGTCCACGAGGACGAGGTGGTCGAGGGCCGCAGGCGGCGCCGCTACACGCTGGCTCCGCGTGGACGCGAGGTCCTGGCGGCAGAGGCGGCTCGCATCGCGCGGAACGCCCAGGAGGCGACCCGGCGTCTGAACCTCGGCGGCCTCGGCAAGGCGGTCACGGCATGACCAATCTGTTGAAGCTCTACCCGGCCTCCTACCGCCGGGAGTTCGGCGACGAGATAGCCGATGCCCACCGCGAGGCCACCGACGGGGCGAGCAGGACGGCGCGGATGCGCGAGGCCGCCGACATCGCCTCCCACGCCCTGCGCATGCGGCTCGGGCTCGGCTCGGCGGGACGTGCCGGACGGCTCCTCGCGGCCGTGGCGCCGTTCGCCGTCATCGCGGTCGGCGTCTACACGATGTTCCTGACCAGGCTGACGATCTCCGCCCTCCGCATCACAGACCGGATGGATGACATCGGCTCCGTCGTCCTTACGGGGGCGGGCGGCGTGGCTGCCCTCGTGGGTGTGGTTCTGGCCTTGACCGGCCGCTGGGCGGTGGGAACCTGGACCGCGTTGGCGGGCCTCACCGCGAGTTTCGCCGTCCAGGCCCTCCGGCCGGGCCTGGGGCTCGAGTTCGCGGTGTTCTTCAGCGGGCCGGCGTTCCTGTCGGCCCTGGTGGCGGTGCTCTGCCCGCCGGACCTGCGCCCCATGCCCCGTCCGCGCGCCTCGAAGGCCGGGGTGGTCGCCGCGCTGGCCGGGGCGGCGGTACTGACCGTGGCGCCCGCCCTGTGGTCGCTGCCGCATCCGCTGAACACGCTGCCCACTCTCCTGCCGTCCCTCGCCGGACTGCTGTTGGCCGGTCGGCAGGCGTTCACCCGGCTGCGTACGGCTCCCGCGGTTCTCCTGGCGAGCCTGCCGTTCGCGGCCGTCGGCATCATCGTGGGGGCTCTGGACGCGCTGCTCCTGCCCCTCGTCCTCGCCCTGCCGCTCGCCGCGGTGGTGGGCGTGCGCAACCGACGTCGCGGACCGGCCACACCCTCGATGTGACGTGCGTGCGGGTGGGCGGGATGATGTGCCTTCGGCCGAGCGCGGGTCGTCCCTGCCGGGACGGCCCGTACCGCCGCGTGACCGTCCGAGGGGACGGCCCGTACCGCCGCGTGACCGTCCGAGCGGACGGCCGTACCGCTCCGTGACCGTACGACCATGCGGGCGAACCGCCGTTGCGAAGCAGAGAGCCAGTAGGGCGACCCAGGCCGGTGGACAGACGGACTGGACGCCACGTGCGCAGCCGCGAGTTCGGACAGGCCCGGACCGCGGCCCGGGCCGGTGATCTCAGCCCGAGTGAAG
Organism: Streptomyces sp. NBC_00513; assembly: GCF_041431415.1. Lineage (GTDB taxonomy): Bacteria > Actinomycetota > Actinomycetes > Streptomycetales > Streptomycetaceae > Streptomyces. The sequence continues at coordinate 562,042 of NZ_CP107845.1, read as the reverse complement.
GGTCCGAAAGCGGTCCGGTGCCGCCGTGTCTCGATCAACGACTCGCACCGGCGCCCAAGCCCATTGCCACACACCGACGCCTGGCGTCCGGGAGAACCTGATCTGCCCGCGAGTGCCTTCGACCACGACGCTCGGCCAGGATTCGGCGATGCGCGCCCGCTCCGTGCCGTGAGAACGCAGTACGTCGGCGAGGACGACGATCGAGTCGTAGCCCTCGAAGGCGACGAAGGAGGGCGCCTCGGCCAGTTGCTCGCGCAGGGCCGCCTCGACTCGTGCTCCGAGTGGCCCGAGGTGTTCGGGCAGGTAGCGCAGGAAGGGGATCGCGACACTGTCGTCGCCCAGCAGTTTCGCCCACTCGGCGAACTCCGGTTGTCCGGCCGGAGCGCCGATCAGAACCTCGTCGAGGCGCTGGTCGTGGCGGACGGCCTTGACGATCGACACCGCGGGCTCCGGGTGACCCACCAGAAGAAGGAGGGCTGTCGCGCGCTGGTCGACGAGTGCGTCGCACAGCGCCGCGGGGGTGAGCGCGTTCATGTCGAGTTCGAGGACGGTGCCGCCGCGTGGCGCGAGGCAGTCCCGCAGAATGCGGGCGCCGGATGCCCAGTAGACACTCGGCTGGGTTGCCACGGCGACGCGGCGGTGGCCCGTTTCGAGGAGGAAATCGGCGTAGACCCTCCAACCGTGCGACTGCGCCGGGGCGAGGCGCGCGACCCATTCCGTCGGCCGTTCGGTGAGCGCGTCGAGTACCGCTGACGAGCAGAGGAACGGTACGCCGAGTGCGTCGGCCCTGGCGGCAGCGGCGCGAGCGACGACGCTGTGGTATTCGCCCGCCACGGCAGCCACGCCCAAGCGCTCCAACTCGTCGACCGCCGTTGCGGACGGATGCCCCGTCGGTTCGGGGCGCTCCGCCGGCCGATGACGGCGCATTCATGTGGTGGTTCCTCCCGTGTGGTGCCCCGGTCCAGCAGGGGTACAGCGAAGGCCGGCACATCGTCGGCAAGGGTGCCGACGACCGGGGTGGGATCCTCCTTGAAGTCCGCCACCTCCACGGCCCCCACCTCTTGGCCGGCCGGCATCGCGGCAGCGGCATGAGGTCCGAGGCGGTCAGTAGACCCGCAGGACATCGGATTCACGGCCGGGGACCTGGAGAGGGCGAGCGGCTCCGAGGAGCCGCTGCGGCAGGTAAGGGGACTCGACGCGGATCTCCCAGCCCCTGCGTCGGGCGTGGCAGGCCAGGGCCAGCACGTCGAAGTCGATCGATGCGTCGATGGTGTCGGCGCGGTCCGCGACCTGGTAGTGGTCGCGATGGGCTTCCAGGGCATCGGCCAGGGCCAGGTTGAAGCTTTCCTCGTCGCCCTCCACCAGCTGCGACAGCAGTACGGCGGGCGGCGGGAAGAAACCCCACTCCTTGGCCTGCTCGGCCCCGCGCAGCGCCCGCTCCGCCGCCGACTCGGGATCGACACCCGTCAGGTAGGCGTGGAGGGCCTCCCGGTACGAGGCGAAGGCCGAGCCGTCCTTCCCGGCGATCGTGGGGCCGGCAAGGACCATGGGGGCGAGATCCTCGCGTACGCCCGTGATCAGGGCGAAGGCGGCGGCGTTCGCCCAGTTGCCGGCGCCCGCTGCCTCGCCCCGCGCAGCCTGGCAGCGCAGCTTCCGGTCGTCGATGGTCACCTCGACCTCGGTACCCGGCTCCGCCAGGGCAAGGCGGAACACGGCCGCCCCCAGTTGGGAGGCCAGCCGGAGGTTCGCGAGCTGGGCGTCCGTCACGTCGGCCGAATGCCCCGCTCGCAACTTGAAGAGAAGCCCCTGGTAGTCCAGGGCCCTGTCGAGACGCGATGAGCTGAGGGGCTTTCCGTCCTCGGGGATCAGGGCTTCTCGGGTGTACTCGTCCCAATGAGCCTCGATTTCCGGGCTCCGAGGCTTTCCGTCGGTCGGCCGTGCCACCAGCAGCGGGCCCGCCGCGAGCGAGGCGACCGCGTCCGGCCGCCGGTCGACACCCAAACCCTTCACCCTCGGGCCGCGCGCCTCGAAATTGGTGATCAGGGCGTGCGGCAGGTAATCGGTGTGGAGAGCCGGCATCCAACCACGGGTCCGGTACGCGAGCGCGGCCAGACCGAGCGGCAGGAGCGGGAGGAGGCTGCTCGGAGAGGCAGCGGGGCTGTTGACGGTGCTGTGTGCGAGCAGAAGGGCGGCCAGTCCGGAGTCGAAGCCCTCCCGATCCTCGGCGGCCACGGCGCGCAGGGTCCTCAGTGCGACACTGTCCGGCCGATCGAGGAGGTGTTGGTTGGTCTCCCGGGCCCGACTGCCGATGCGGGCCAGCGCGGCGTCGATGGCTGCCAGCTTCGCCTGCGGGCTCGGCGGGTAGTCCTCATCGTCTCCGGTGTCGTCGAGGACCTCGGCCATGAACCCCGTGACGAGCTCGCCGGCAGGGCTTCCCTGCGCCTGCTCCGCGAATTTCTGGCGGGCGAAGTGGAAGGCCTCACCGTGCCACTGGGCCTTGTCCCTCAGGAGCGCCAGGCAGAACGCGTCGATCCACTCGCCAGGGGTGACGCTTCCCTCGGCATCGTCCTCGGCATCGTCCTCGACATCCGGGCCGTAACTCATGCCGAAGTTCACGTAATCGAGGAAGACCTGGAAGCTGCAGTGAGGGTGGTACGCCGCGTAGGAGACGGCGCCGGCCGCCGCCTCGGCGGCGTCCTTGAGAGCGGCCCGGGCCTCCGGAGAATCGAGGCCGGGCGTCTCGACGGACAGGGCGCCCAGGTAGTCGTGGAACTCCTCGGCGATCGACTGCCATTCGTAGGTGGCCATCCGGCCGGCCTTCGACATGGATCGGACCTGTCCCCCGATCCGGTCCACGAAGTCCTCACGAGCCGCCGAAACGACTGTCTCGCCTACCTGGTGACGCTCTATCCGCACTGCATGCTCCTTGATCCCGGTCCGTGCGGACAGCCTAGGCGCAGCCTCTGACAGGGCCGACGCCGTGGCAGCCGGGCACTCGCGTCCGTTGCCCGTGGGGCGTCGTCGCGGCGTTCGAGACGACCAGACGTCCCCGGTTCGAGCCGCCGCCCCGCCCCGGATGCCCACACGCCGGGGGAGGTCCGTGAGCCCCCGCGGCACCTGAACGGGCCGGGCGTCAGCGGGCGCCGGTCTTCGCCTGGACGGCGGCGACGTGGCGGACCGTGAACAGCATGGGAAGGACGAACCCGGCGGCCTGGACGAGTGTGGCGGCCGCCGAGTGACCCTGGCCTGCGTGGGCGAGGGCCGCGAGCGCGACGGCGGTGACGGCGAAGGCGGTGGTCCACGCGCCGGTGATGACGGTGTTCGCCCGGATGAACGGCCTCAGCCCCCATGCCTCGCGGGGGGTGCTGCGCTTGGCGATGCCCGAAGTGAAGGGCTTGCCCACCAGCAGCGAGACGCCGGCGATGAGGGCGAGCGTGGCCGAGGAGAGGGCCGCCGAGTAGCCGTGCACGGGGGAGTGCGGGTCGGCGAAGGCGATGCCGGTCAGCACCGCGAAGAACACCGCCGAGCCGATCTCGATGATCAGCGCGTCGAGAGCGGCACCGGCCCGTCGCTGCTGGACGGTCACGGCGATGGCCGCCACGAGTCCGGCGAGCGCGCCCCACTGCCACTGGGTGGACGGGAACACCGCGAAGACGATCCACGGCAGAAAGGTGCGTACGTACGACATCGAAGCCCCCGGGCTCTTCGTTATTCCTGTTCTGACATGTCAAAACTAGAAGGTCTACTCTCGACATGTCAAGACTGGAATGTAAGCTCGGGGAATGAGCCTTCGACACGCCCTTCTCGGACTCCTGTCAGAGCGCCCGGCCAGCGGGTACGACCTGCTCAAGCGCTTCGAGACCTCGCTGGCCAACGTCTGGCCCGCCACCCAGAGCCAGATGTACACGGAGCTGACCAAGCTCGCCGAAGCCGGGCTGATCACCGTGTCGGCGGCGGGCGCGCGAGGCCGCAAGGAGTACACCCTCACCGACGAGGGCCTCGTCGAGCTGCGCCACTGGCTGACCCGGACCGCGCCGCAGCGCAACACCCGCAGCGACATCCTGCTGCGGGTCTTCTTCCTCGACGTGATCACCCCCGACCAGGCGCGGGACTACCTCACCGGCCTGATGGAGATGTCGGAACAGGAGCACGAGGCCCTGCGCCGGCTGGCCGACTCCATCGAGTGGGGTGACGACCCGCTGTCGGTGAACGGCAGGATCGCCCTGGAGTACGGCCTGCGCTTCAACGCCATGCGCCGCGAATGGGCCCGGTGGGCCGCCGGCCAGATCCGCTGAAACCGGCGGGGGGTGTGGCGGGTGTCATGCGTACGGCCGGCCCGGCGCGTGCTACTCGTCGCAACCGTCTCATCGCCTGTGCGTCCAGCCGGCGCCGCCCGACACCGGCTGGACGCACTCGATCGGAACCACCGCCGACGAACGCGGGCGGTCGTTCACGATCGGAAGGACCTCACCGGCCGGCGCGCGGGCTGTCCGCCCGCGCCACCCCGGTCATGCCCAGGGCAGCCACCACTGCCGCCAACGCGATCACTCCGATTGTTCTCCTCACGCGGGTAGGACGCCGAAGCCGGATGAGGTTGCCGCCACGTCTCACACGGATTCCATCGCCGGAGCACGGCCCATCGGCCTCGGATTCGTCGGCTGTTGCGGGTGGTCCCGCTCCGGCCGCTCACCGCGCTCGGCCACGACCCGCTCGGAGCGGGCGGACCCGTTGGCGGATCCGTCGGCGAGCATCGAAAATCCATGCGGCGCGGTCACTCCATCAGACACAATGCCCGCGATGATCTCCACTGCCGGTGACCTGCTCGCCGTTCTCGAAAACCTGCCCCACGCCGCCCGACTCCGGACCACAGCGGTCACCGCCCACCGGCTGGCCGCCCGAGGCGAACTGCGGCCCCTGCTCGCCGATCTGGATGCGCTCGGTCCGTACGAGCGCCGCCTCGCCGCGCTGGCGGCGCTGACCGGCGAAGACCTGGGGCACTTGGCGGACCGGCTCGGTGACCCCGACCCGGTGGTCCGCCGGTACGCGCTGCGCGGCGCCCGGCGGCTGCCCGTACCGGACGCCGCGGTCGAGGCCGCGTACGACGACGCGCCCGCCGTGGTCCGCGCCGACCTCGCACGACTGCTGCGCGACGGGCGGCGGCCCGAACTCGCCGAGCGACTGGTGCCGCGGGTGCGCACCGAGTACGGCGACCGGGACGCGGCCCGCCTGCTGCCCGGCTGTTCGACGGAGTTCACCGCGCGACTGCTGCCCGAACTCGCCGGGGCGCTCGCGTTCGAGGACTGGGGCACGCTGACCACCCGCCACCCCCTCGCCGTCCTCGACCACGCGGAACGGGAACTCGGCGACCTCCCCGAGTGGCTGCGCGACGCCTGGTGGACGCGGCACGCGGCCGCGCTCGCCGCCGCCCTGACCGCCGCGCCGGAGCGGGTGTTGGACCTGCTGGAGCGGTACGGCCCCGGCAATCTGCCCGGTCCGGTGCACGACCGGCTGGGCGACCTCGTCGCGGTGGACGCCGAGCGCGTCGTGCGTCGGCTCGTCGCCGCCGACCGGGGGGCCGCGCGGAGGGAACGCACACCAGGCCGGGCGGTCATGAAGCAGTTGGTGGCGGCGGACCCGCCGTCCCTGCCCAAGCTGGGCGCCCGGTGGTTCCACCGGAACGCCTTCGGCGTTCTGCTGCGGTCGGTGCCACCGGCGCGCCGACCCGAGTTCGTGGACGCGGTCGTCGCCGCAGGCGACACGTACCCGAACGTCCGCGCGCACGAGGGGGTGCTCGGCCTGCTGCCGCCCGCCGAGCGGTACACACGGGTCCGTGCCGCGCTCGAAGGACTCCGCGCCGAACCCGGTTCGAGCTGGGAGATCCAGGGCCACCTCGCCCTGCTGCCGCCCGCCGAGGCCCGCCCCGAACTCCTGGCCGCACTGCGCACGGGTGACGCCGAGGAGCGCGGGACGATCTGGGACCGGCTGGTCGTCAACGCCGCCCACACCCATGATCCGGAGCAGATCGCGGAGATCCTCGCACTGGCCGCGGGTCGGCTGGCCAACGAGCGCGACCCCGTACGCGGGGAGGCTCTGTCCGCCCTGGCCTGCCTGCCGACACCCCTGATCGCGGCGGCCCTCGGTGTCGACGCGCCCACCGGGGGCGGCACGGGGGCCGACTCGATGGAACGGCTGTGCCTGGACGCGCTGCGGGCACGGGACTGCTCGCCCGGTACCCGGGACGAGATCCGGACCCTGGCCGTGAACCTGCTCGCCGCCGGCGGTGCCGCACCGCAGACGGCCGTACGCCTCGTGGAGGCACTGACCGCACACACCGGCACGGTGGAACTCGGAAGTCCGGGCACCGAGCCGAGCGGCAGCGGGGTCGTCGCCGTCCTGGACGCACTCGGCCCGCGGCTGGACCGGGCCGCCGTCTGCGGGGACGTCGCACCCCTGCTCGCGCTGGTCACGTCCTGGGGACGCCGCGCCCACCGGATCCCGGAACTCCGGGACCGCCTCGAACAGGCCCTGCGCACCTGCCCGGACGAGCACTTCGGCAAGGTCGCCGCGGCCTGGCTGGCCCCGCCGGAGACCCGCGGCGACCGCGTGGCCGAACTACTGGCGCGAGAGCCCTCCGCGGTCTTCCTCCCTCCCGTCCTCGCCGTCCTCGCCGCGGAGCGCACCGACCTGCTGGACCTCGCGCTGTCCGACATCCCGCCCCCGGGCGGCCGGTTCCCCACGGCCGGAACTCCCCGCCCCCTGCCCCCGTTCCGACACGCCGACCGGTGGCTGCCCCGGCAACAGCAGGTCGCGGTCCGGCTCGCCGAGGCCGCCCTCGCCGATCCCGGCCGGGGTCTGGACGAACGCGCCGCACTGCTCCGTGCCGTGGCCCCCGTACCGGAGTACGGGCGGGCCCTGCTCCAGCGGTACACCGCCCCCGCCGGCCTTGCCGAACCCGTCCTGGCGGCAGCCGCCTTGGACGCGGCCGCCCACACGGACGACCCGGCCTCGACCCTCGGCACCATGCTCGAACACGCCGGCGACGACCGGGCCGCGGCCGCCTGGTCCGCGGCCGGCCGAGCCGCCGCCCATGCCCGACCCACGCGGATCGCCGCCCTGCTCCGTGACGTCCTGACCCGCGAAAGCGGGGTGAAGGTCACCGTCCGCAAGGCGGCCGCCCGACTCGCCGCCCTCCACCTGCCCCCCGGCGCCGCCACCGCGCTGCTGTCCGCGGTGGGCCGTACCCCGGGCGTCCATCCGGACGTCCACGCCACCGTCGTCGGCCTGGCCGCGACGCTGCTGCCGGCCGAGGAGATGTGGGCGCTGCTGGAGTCGGCGGCCACGGACGGACCGGACTCGGCCAGGCGGACGCTCCTGGACCTGAACCCGGCGGATCTGGCCCCCGCCCACCGGCCGCGGTACGGGGAACTCATCGCCGGACTGCCCTTCCTGGCCGAGGAACAGGCGGCAAACCAGGCGCTGTTCAGCCTCCGTGACTGGGCGCGGTACACGCCTGCGGCCGGTACGACGCTGGCGGACGTCTACACCGACCTCGCCTCGCCACTGAGTCTCTCGGGGGTGAGGCAGGCACTCACCGGACTGGCCCAGTCCGAACTGCCGCACCCGATCGGAGGTGTGGAGCCCGGCAGTCTGCTGCGCGGCGTCGTGGACCGGCTCCTCGCGCTGATCGCGGCCGGCGAGCCGGAGGGCGGCGGGCGCGGCGGGGATCTACCGGCACGCCGTCGCCTGGAGTCCCTCGTCGGCTCGTCGATCAGGGACCGCCGGATGTGCGCGGTCCTGGCCCGGCGCCTGACGCCCGAACCGGCGGTCACCGCCGCCCGTACCGCTCTTCTCGTGCGGGCGATCGACCTGGAGTCGGCCGAGCCCGAACTACTGCTTACGCTCGCCGAGTTGACCGCTGCGGTCGAGGGTCGCCCCGTCCTCGCGGTACGGGTCGCCAAGGAGCTGGAGGACGGACACCGATACGGCGATCCGCTCGCCGATCCCGCCGCCGCGCTCGCCGCGGTGCGTGTCCTGAGCGGCCGGGGTGGTGTGGTGGAAGGCCTCCTCGCCCTGGGCCTCGCCAGAGCCCTCGGCATCCGGCAGAACTGGCCCGACGCTTGCCGTGCGGCCATCGTCGAACTGCGCCGCCACCCGGAGCGGGAGGTCGGGGAGGCGGCGTACGCCACGGTCCTGGGCGGGAGCTGAGACCCCACGATCGCGGACGCGTGGGGGGAGGGCTCAGTCGAGGTAGGTGAAGGGGAGCGCGTTGGTGAGCCGCCCGCAGGGGGTGGCCGCGTAGACGGACACGGTGGCCGCCGCGGGCCACTCGGGGGCGACGGCGATGAGGGTGGTGTCACTGAGCGCCACCACGTCCGTGGCTTCCCGGCCGGTGAAGCAGCCGTCGGGTGTCACGGTGCCGAACAGCACCCGGGTGTAGGGGGCGAGGTTGGCGCCGACAAGGGTGACCTGCGTGCCGCCGGCTCGGGGGCCGGTGTCCGGCTGGAGTGCGACGAGCTGCCCCTGCGCGGCCCCGTTCGGGGAGCCGGGGCGAACGGGGAGCGTGCCGGGGGCGCAGTGCGGGGGCCCGGCGGCCTCGGCGCGCGGGGCGGACTGGACCAGCGGCAGGGTACACAGGGACAGCGCGGCGAGCAGGAGCGCGATGCGGCGGTGGGCAAGTGCCATGGCGGAGCCTTCCGGCGGATGAGGTGGGACCGGAGAGCCCGAGCCCGTTCCCATGATGGGGAAGTCATACCGCGTGAATCCAGAACAAACAGCTGATGTCGGAGTGATTCGGTAGGAGCGGGGACATTCCCGTCCCTACTGATCGGTGCCATGACGGAACTGTCGTCGGCCCGGCGGGCCCGTGAGCGGCGCACACCGAGCAGGCCGGGCGAGGCCGGAGGAGACTGGGAGCGGGCGGGAATTCTCGGGACGGCGGGACCGAAAGCCGTGGAGGAACCATGACGGCGACCACGCGTGACCAGGCCCCCGTGGCCATCGCGGGCGAGGGCGTGGAGTTGCGCTCGCAGGAGATCGGCGGTGGCTTCTCCGTCGCCTTCATGCGCCTCTCCGAGGGGATGGAGATGGCTCCGGCGCTCAAGGGGCTGCCGGACGACCTGTGCCAGTGCCCCCACTGGGGCTATCTGCTCAAGGGCACGCTCAGGATGCACACGAAGGAGGGCTCGCGGGACTACACGGCAGGGGAGGCCTTCTACTGGGCCCCGGGCCACGCTCCGGAAGCGGTCGAGGACGTGGAGTACGTGGACTTCTCGCCCACCGAGGAGTTCAAGCGGGTGATCGACCACGTCACGTCGCAGCCGTGAGGTCGCAGTCGTGACGTCACCCCCCTGATGTCACAGCCCTGACGTCGCCGCGAGGCCCCCTCTTGACAGCCGGGATCGACGCGGCGGCTGGGCCCTGCGGGACTGCTCCTTACGGCTCCCCACCGGCCGCATATGCGCCCTGGTCGGCCCCAACGGGGCCGGCAAGTCCACTCTGCTGTCCCTTGCCGCAGGCGTACTGAGGCGCACCCGAGCGAGGGCGGGCGGTCGTGTCAGCCGTCCCGCGCTCCTGCCGAGTTGGTTGGATGCCGCCATGAGTCCAGTGCACTGGTTGTTCGGCGACCAGCTCGGCCCACACTTCACCGCCACCGCCGCCGGCGGGACGCCGAGGAACACCCGGTGGCTGCTGATCGAGTCCCGGGCGGTCTTCCGCCGGCGCCGGTTCCACCGGGCCAAGGCCCATCTGGTCCTCAGCGCCATGCGCCACCGGGCGGCCGACCTCGGCGGGAGCGCCCAGTACGTCGAGGCGGAGACCTATCGCGAAGGCCTCGCGCGGGCCGTGGGCGACGCACCCGTCTCCGTGCACCACCCCACCTCCCGCGCCGCCCTCACCCTGGTGGACTCGCTGCCGCAGGTCACCGTCCACCCCGCCCGCGGGTTCCTCGTCGGACACCGGGAGTTCGGCGAGTGGGCCGCACGGCAGAAGGGGCGGCTGCTCCAGGAGAACCTCTACGAACACACCCGGCGCACCCACGACATCCTCATGGACGGCGACCGACCGGCGGGCGGCCGGTGGAACCTGGACCACGAGAACCGCGAACCTCCACCTCGCGGCGAGACCACCCTGGGCGCACCGGCACCGTACCGCCCCCGCGAGGACGAGATCGACGAAGGAGTCCGGCGAGACCTGGACCGCTGGGAACGGGAGGAGGGCGTCACCTTCGTGGGCCGCGACGGCCCGCGGCTCTTTCCCGCGAGCCGCCGCGAGGCACTGGCCGCGCTCGACCACTTCGTCACGCACCGCCTCGCCGGCTTCGGCGCGCACGAGGACGCCATGCTGGCCGCCGACCCCGTGATGAGCCACAGCCTGCTGTCCTCCTCCCTCAACCTCGGGCTCCTCGATCCGTGGGAGTGCGTGAGCCGGGCCGAGGACGCGTGGCGGGCCGGACACGTCCCGCTCAACAGCGCGGAGGGGTTCGTCCGGCAGGTCTGCGGCTGGCGCGAGTACGTGTGGAACCTGTACTGGCACCTCGGCGAGGACTACCGACACCGGAACGAACTGCGCCACACCGCGCCGCTGCCCACCTGGTTCACGGAACTGGACGCGGACGCGCTCGGGGCCCGCTGCCTGTCCACCGTGCTGGCGCAGGTCCGGGACACGGGGTGGACGCATCACATCCCCCGGCTGATGATCCTCGGCAGCCACGCCCTGCAACAGGGCTGGGACCCGGCCGAGGTGACGGACTGGTTCCACCGCTGCTTCGTCGACGGATACGACTGGGTGATGCTGCCCAACGTGGTGGGCATGTCGCAGTACGCGGACGGCGGGCTGATGACCACCAAGCCCTACACCTCGGGCGGCGCCTACATCCACCGCATGAGCGACCTGTGCGGGGGCTGCCGGTACCGACCCGCGGACCGTACCGGAGACCGGGCCTGCCCCTACACCGTCGGCTACTGGTCCTTTCTGAACCGGCACCGCGCACGGTTGGCGGACAACCCGCGCACGGCGCAGGCCGTGCGCGGGCTGGACCGGCTGGGCGACGTGGCGCAGGTCATCCGGGCGCACCGCGACACGGGGGACGCCCCGCCCTGAGGAAGCCCCGGGTGTGTCTCACCGGCGCACCGGGCCGCCTACAGTGGAATGTCAGGCGGGTCGTCCCGGTGCACGTCGCCCGGTCTCCCGCCTCCCCACAGCCCTCACGGGGCCGACCGCGAAGATCCCGCAGGAGACGCACATGGGCGCCCGACCGCACGCGGGCCGACCGGACGAGCACCCGGACGAGCACCCGGACGACGCGGACGCCCTGTTCGCTCTGGAGGACATCGACACGGGTCAGGAGAGACACCGTCCGGCGGACGCCGGCCCGCTGTTCCGCGACTCCCCGGCCGCGCGCCGACTGCTGTCCGTACGGGCCGTCCACGCCGAGCCCGCTGCCGCCGCCTCCCCGCGCGGCAGGGAGATCCTCGCCCGCTTCCCCGATGCCGAAGTCGTTCCCGTCGCCTCGCACTGGGGGATCCCGGAGCTCCACGGCAACGCGGGGAACGTCGACCGCTGGGTCCGGATCAAGAGCGAGACCCTGGTCCTGGGGGAGAAGAAGACGCTCACCACCCGGCCCAACGGCCGCTCCGCGGACTGGATCGCCCCCGGCCCGGCAAACGGCTGCGCCATGGCCTGTGCCTACTGCTACGTCCCGCGCCGCAAGGGCTACGCCAACCCGCTCACCGTCTTCACCAACATCGAGCGCATCATCGCCCACCTCTCCCGGCACATGGCGCGCCTCGGCCCCAAGACCGAGGCCAACCAATGCGACCCGACCGCCTGGGTCTACGACATCGGTGAGAACAGCGACTGCTCCGTCGACGCCCTGATCAGCGACAACGTCGCCGACCTGATCCGAGCCTTCGCGCGCCGGCCATCCGCCAAAGCCTCCTTCGCCACCAAGTTCGTCAACCCGGACCTCCTCCTGCTGGACCCGCGCGGCCGTACCAGGGTGCGGTTCTCCGTCATGCCACAGCAGGACTCCACACTGCTCGACATCCGCACCAGCCCGGTGAGGGACCGGATCGCCGCGGCCGGGGACTTCCTCGAAGCGGGGTACGAGGTCCACTTCAACCTCTCGCCCGTCGTCCTGCGCCCGGACTGGGAGCGGGACTGGTCCCTCCTGCTGCGGCACATGGACGACGTGCTGCCCCGTGCGGTGAAGGAGCAGGCGGCCGCCGAGGTGATCATGCTGACGCACAACAAGGACCTTCACGACCTCAACCTCGGCTGGCACCCGCGCGCCGAGGAGGCCCTGTGGCGGCCGGACCTCCAGCAGCCCAAGCGCTCCCAGAACGGCAGCCTGAACGTCCGCTACCGGGGCGGCGTCAAGGCCGAGGCCGTCGAGACGATGCGCACGCTCGTCGCCGCCCACGCCCCGTGGCTGAGGATCCGGTACGCCTTCTGAAGGGTCCGCACCGCGTCGTTCGGGCGGTGCCCGGAGAAGCGGGTTCGCCGCAGCGCGCGGCACGCTCCCGGGAGTGGGCGGGCTCACCGGTCCGAGGGGAAGGGGATCGGGTCAGCCCTCCGTGCGCTCCTGCAAGGCAGGGGCCCCGTGGTCCGCGCGGAGTGTGCTTTCGACGGCGTCGGCCAGATGCGTGACACGGTCGTGCGTGTGCAGACCGCGTGTGACGTAGGCGAGTGCGTAGCCGTGAGCGGGGGAGTACCAGGCGCAGCTGCCGCCGATACCGCCCATGCCCAGGTCGCCGTTGTCGTCGATCTGGAAGCCGAGGGACCAGCGGACGGTGTCGCGCAGGAAGCCGTCGGTGCCGGTGGCGGCGGTGCGGAACAGTTCGGACCAGAGCTCCCCGCCGAGGAGTCGTGCGACGTGGCCGTCGGGCCGGCCGAGGTCGTCGTAGAGGCTCGCCAGTGAGGTGGCATCCGTGATGAGACCGACGGCGCCGAAGCGAGCCTGGTGCCAGGACGGACTGCGCAGGGTGTCGGCATCGAGGAGGCCGGCGGGGCGCAGCAGGGCGGCGCGACCGAGTTCGTGGGCGAGGTGGGAATCGGTCCATTCGGTACCCATGGGCTCGGGTTCGGCGACCAGCGGGAGCTCGTGGGGGTGCACGCCGAATCTGAGGCGTGCGCCGAGCACGCCGGACAGGGCTTCCGTGTGTGCGCGGACCGAGGGGGCGCCGACCGCGGCGAGGAGCCCGTCGACGAGGTGGCCGTAGGTGGAGGCGTGCTCGGCGATGACCTGACCCGGCACGGTCCGAGGTTCCATGGCTTCGAGGTCGTGTACGAGCGCGGCGTGGTCGCGGGGGTCGAGCCCGGCGGCGGCGGGTGAGAACGTGTGCTTGCCGGAGCGGTGACTGAGGATCATGCGCAGGGTCGTGGGATGTGCCGGCGCGTCGCGGTAGGCGGGCCAGCGCGCGGTGACGGGCTCGTCGAGGCCGAGGTGGCCGTCGGCGACAGCCTGCAGGGCGGCGAGCGCGACCAGCGGCTTCCCGGTGGAGAAGACCTGCACGAGGGTGTCGGCGCTCCAGGGCACCTCTCGTGCGACGTCGGCGCTGCCGCCGTGCACGACGAGGGCGGGAGCCCCGTCGCGCCAGATCGCCAGCGAGCCGCCGGGCTCGCGTTGTGTGTCGACGAGCTCCTGGAAACGCGAGATGACCGACTCCCAGTCTCCGCTCGACTGTTGGACACGGACGGCTGCGGGCATCGCTTGCCTTTCCTCTGAGAAGGGGGCGCGGCTCAGGGCGGAGTCGCTGGGGAAGGCGCCCGGTGTGGCCGCCTCGGCCTCCGGGTGGGGTTCGGGCTGGTCAGGTGTCCGTGAGGGGGAACAGGTTCTCGGTACCGGTGAGTTCCAGCAGCTGGAGGATCTGTGGGGAAGGGGCGCGCAGGCTGATGCGCCGGCCGTTCTCCTGGGCGGTGCGCCGCGATTGGATGAGGGCATTGAGGCCGGAGGAGTCGCAGAAGGTGAGTTCGCTCAGGTCCACCACGATCTCGGCCGGGCAGTCGGGCCGGGTGATCATCGAGTGAAGGGCTTCCTGCAACATGGGCGCCCGATCCAGGTCCATCTCACCCCCGACCCTGATGACGACGTGCTGCTCTTCACTCTCCAACCCCACGGGCGGGAGGGGGTCCAGTGGATCATCCATGCTTCCACCCTAGTGCCCTCGGGGTGGCCGACAGTCTGCCCCGAGAAGGGCGCTCCGCGCGGGCTGTTCGTCGGCCGGTCCGTCGGCTTGACGCCTCGGGTCAGGTGACCGGCGGGCGCGACCGATGTGCTCGGTCGCGCCCCCTGGCCGAGGCCGTGCCGGTGGCCAAGCCCATGCCGGTCAAGCGGGTTGCGGGGATGGTGTCCGGGGGATTCGTGGTCTGCGTCATCGTGCTTCGCGCCGTTGAAGAAGGTACGCCGCGGTCAGTGCCACGGCAGGGTCCTCGTCATCCGACAGTTCCACAAGGGCACGTGACGCCCTGCTGCCCGGGATGTCCGCCAACGCCTGGGTCAACCGTCCGCGTGCGGGCGCCCCCGTGGTGTCGACGGCGAGGCGCTCGACGAGCCCGGCCGCGATCCGATCCGCCGTCGCGGTGTCGCCCGCCAACACGCTCAGCGCGTCGGCCGCATCGGTGTCGTTCCTTCCCTCCACGACCATGTCGATGAGTGTCGGGGCCGCATCGACCACGCCACGTGCCCCGAGTGCCAGAGCCGCATGCCCGCGGACCACGAGGTCGTCGTGAAGGAGAGCCTGCCGCAGTTGCGCGGTGGCCTCACCTCCGGGAAACGCGGCCAGGGATTGGACGGCGCGTTCCCGCACCGCCGCCACCGGTGAACCGAGGCCCCCCGCCAACAACGCCGGCCCGGCGTCGCCCGATCGAGCCAGCGCCCATCGAAGGGCACCGGCGACGTGCGGATCCGCCTCGCGCAGCGCCGCCTCGACCAGGGCCTCCACCGGAGGTGAAGCCTCGTTGGCCGAGGACAGGGCCGCGCGTTGGCGCGCTCCGGCGCTCTTCGAACCCAGGGCCTGGAGGAGTGCGACGACCTGGAGGACGTCCTCCCAGCCGGTGGGATCCGCGGCGTCGATCCGGCGCAGCCGCGTGAGCAGCTCGGTCTCGGCCGCGATGCGTTCGCGCGACTGAGCCATGAGGTCGCCGACGAGCACCGAGGGCGTGAAGCCGGGATCGTCGAGAGCGCGCCCGATCTCACGCAGCGACATCCCGAGCGACCGCAGGCTCTCGATGTGGAAGATCCGCCGGACGTCCGCCCCGGAATACTCCCTGTACCCGGACCCCGTACGCCCCGAAGGACGCACCAGACCGAGCGACTCGTAATGCCGGAGCATCCGGGCACTGACCCCGGACCGCCGCGCCACCTCACCGATCAACACGCCCTATCGTCCCTCCTGACCGGATCCGCCGAGGGCCACGACGCGCTTCGCCTCCTCGATCGCGTACTCGAACCCGGCGTCCGGGTCGCGCCTCAACCGTTGTGTGGCGAGCGCGTGCACGCGCACGCGCGGGTCGGGGGCCGTCGTCGCCGCACGCAGGGCCGGCGCGACGGCTTCACCCAGCGCGACCAGTGCCCGGCTCAGGCTCAACTGCGTCTCCCGCTCACCACGCCCGAGCTGAGTCGCCAGCACCTCGGCCAAGCCCGCCTCCTCGCCTTCGGGAACGAGCACGACCGCTGTCCGCCAGGCGCTCCGTGCCACTTCGTCGTCGGCATCGGACAACAGTGTCCGCGTGATCGCCGGCCACGCCCGCCGATCCCCGATCTTGGACAGTGTGTGCAGCGCCTGACTCCGTGCCTGCGCCCGCCCCGAGCGGACCTCGCGCACCAGCCCGGGGAGCGTCACGGCCACGGGGTGGCGGGTGAGCGCCCAGGTCAACATGTCGCGGACGAAGAAGTCGGGTTCGATCGCGCAGCGCTCGACGAGCGTGTCCACGAAGCGCGGGTCGGGCGCCGTTCCGATCGCCAGAGCAGCACGCAATCGTACGGACGAACGGTCGTCCTCCAGCTCCTGAAGCGCTCGGTGCCCATCCGTGTCCTGTCTCGTGATCGTCATCAAGACCACCTCCTTGGCCAACAGTGAAGGCCTTGTCACCGTGTCAAGGTCAAGCAGGACCCGCGCGGGGACGGGAGCACCCGGCCGCGAGGAGGCCCGAGCCGAAACGGCGTCGGAGGAGCAGCGCTCCCGACACGGGACGGCCTCGACGCTCGCCCCGGGCATGCTGCGGAGTGAACGCTCCCGGCCCCCTCCGCCTCGTGCTCTGCCGAGCGGGCGAGGTCGGCCGTCCGGCCGCGTGTCCCCGAGGGCTCGTGTGACACCACTCACAAGACTGCTCGACGTCCGGTGTAGACCGGATGCGGTGCGGCGGGCGTATTCCCGGTGGGAGGGATACGTGGACGCGGGAGTGATTGCGGGAGTGATTCTTGACGGTCGAGGAGTTCGAAGAGTTCTACGCGCAGGCGGCGGGACGGCTGACAGGACAGCTGTACGTGATGCTCGGCGACCACCACGAAGCGCAGGACGTGGTGCAGGAAGCGTTCGTGAAGGGGTGGGGCCGGCGCAGGCAGTTGGACAGTGAGGGGCGGCCCGAAGCCTGGATCCGTACCGTCGCGTGGCGGCTCGCGGTGAGCCGTTGGCGCGGCCGGAGGCGTACCGCCGACGCCTGGGAACGCACCGCCCCCGCCGGGCACGTGGACGGTCCGGGACCCGAGGCGGTGGCCCTGGTGGAGGCGCTGCGGCACCTGCCGCCGAAACAGCGCCGGACCATGGTCCTGCACTACGTGTGCGACCTGACGGTCGAGCAGATCGCCGCCGAGACCTCCCTGTCCCCAAGCACGATCAAGACCCACTTGTCCCGGGGCCGCGCCACCCTCTCCCGCCATCTGCAGGACCCCCGCATTGAGGAGGCTCCCGATGCCTGATTCCAACGATCCACTGCGGTCGCTGTTCCAGGAAGCGGCCTCCGCCGGGCAAGAGGGGACCGCCCTGGCCCCCGTCTCCGTCATCGCCCGGCGCGGGGAGCGGGCCCGGCGGCGCCGGATCGCCGGACTCGCCGTCGCGGCCTGCCTCGTCGTCGCCGGTTCGGGCGCCGCGGTGGCCGGGCTGCTGCCCGACGGGGGGAGCGGGAACCTGCCGGCGACCACCCCGTCGCCCCTGCTGACCCCGTCCCCGTCGTCGGCGCCGCCCCCGTCCTCGACACCGACCCCCCCACCGAGTTCGTCGGCCACCTCGTCCCGGCGGCCGAGCCCCCCGCCCACCGCCCGCACCACCGACCCCGTGCTGCCCAACGCGACCGTGCCCCCTCCGACCGGGGGATCGACGGTGGCGCCCTCCTCGACCGCCCCGCGATGACCCTGGCCCAACCCACCCCGTCCAACCCGCCCCGGTAGCCCGGGGACACCGGCACCCCACCGGCCGCGCAGCCTCGGCCGGCGGTCCGGCGCGCCCTCAGCCGATTCAGGAGTACCCGTATGTCCGTTTCCACCCCGTCGCGACCGGTCACCGTCCACGCACCCCCCTTCCGCGCCGAACCGCGGCCCAAGCCCCGCCGGCCGCGGTTCGGCCCCGCCGACCGCGAGGTGCTGTCGCTCTACGTCCTCACCCGCATCGGGATCTGGATCACCGCCGGAGCCGTGAGTTGGCTGTTCCCCGCCGACGGCAAGTCCCGGCGGGCGCCCTCGCTGCTTTCCCCCTGGCAGCAGTGGGACTGGTGGCACTACCTCCACATAGCCCAGGACGGCTACTTCCCGGACGGCGCCGGCCCGTGGACGGTCGGCTGGGACAACCGCGAGGCCTTCTTCCCCGGGTTCCCCCTCACCCTGCGTGCCGTCCACGTGGTCGTCCCCCACTGGGCCGCGGCCGGGGCGCTGATCTCCTTCGTCGCGGGAGGCGTCGCCGTCCTCGCGCTCGCACGGATCGCCCGCCGCCAACTGCGCGACCTGGAAGGCGGCCGGCGTGCGGCGGTGTTCTTCCTCCTCTCGCCCTGCGCGGTGTTCCTCGCGGCCGGTTACACGGAGTCCCTGTTCCTGGCGCTGGCCTTGCCCGCGTGGCTCGCGGCGCAGCGCGGGAACTGGCCGGCCGCCGCGGCCCTGACCTGTCTGGCCTGCTCGGTACGGGTCACCGGCCTGTTCCTGGCCGCCGCGCTCGTGCTCCACTTCGTGCTGACCGTCCGCGATCGGAGCGCCTGGCGCTCGGCTCCCTGGCTGGCGCTGCCCGCCCTCACCCCCGTGCTCTACGGCTGGTTCCTGTCGGCCCGTACCGGCGACTGGATGGCGTGGAAACACGCTCAGGAACGCGGCTGGTACCGGGACTTCCACGCACCCTGGGACGCCTGGTCGAACACCTGGGAGGCCGCCTTCCACCACACGCAACCCACCGGGTACGCGCTGATGTCGCAGGCGGAACTGCTGGCGATCCTGGCCGGCGTGGTCCTGCTGGCCCTGCTGGTCCGCCGACGCCGACTGCCCGAGGCGCTCTACCTCGCCCTCACCCTGTGGGCGCTGGGCACCTCGTACTGGTACACCTCGATCCCCCGCTCCACGCTGCTGTGGTGGCCGCTGTGGATCGCCCTGGCCGGGTGGAGCCTTCGACGGCCGCGCGTGCAGGCGGTGTACCTGTATGTCGTGGCCCCGCTCGGCGTGGTGGTGGCCATCACCTTCCTGACCGGTCGCTGGGCCGGCTGACCCCGGCCCTCGGATCGCGGACCCGCTGCCCGCCCCCGCGGCCGGTGTCGCGCGGCGCCTCGCTGTGGATCGGCTACGGAAGGATCGAGTCCACGTAGCCGCCGTCCACGCGCAGCGCCCCGCCGGTGGTCGCGGAGGCGAAGGGAGAACTGAGGTAGACCACCATGTTCGCGATCTCCTCGGGCTCGATCAGGCGCTGGAGCAGAGATTGGGGACGGTGCGTGCGCATGAACTCTCGCTGTGCCTCTTCCCAGGGCAGATCGCGGTCCACCAACTCGTAGACGAAGTCCTCCACTCCACCCGTGTGCGTCGGGCCCGCCATGACGGAGTTGACGGTCACCCCCGTCCCGGCGGCCTCCTTGGCGAAGCCGCGCGAGACGGCGAGGAGGGCGGTCTTGGACATGCCGTAGTGGATCATCTCGGCGGGAGTCACCACCGCCGAGTCGCTGGCGATGTTCTGGATCCGGCCCCACGAGCGCTCCGTCATCCCCGGCAGGTAATGCCGGATCATCCGAATCGCCGTCAGGACATTCATGTCGAAGTAGCGGCGCCACTCGTCGTCCGGGATCTCCAGGGCCGGCATCGAGCCGAAGATCCCGAGGTTGTTCACGAGGACGTCGACCTGTGGGACCGCGTCGAACACCGCCTGCGCGCCGTCGTCCGTCGAGATGTCACCGGGCGCCGCGATCAGCGTGCCGCGTCCCGCGCTCATGCGCCGCACCGCCTCGTCGACGGACTTCTCGGTGCGGCCGTTGACGGCCACCCGTGCCCCGGCGTGGGCGAGGCCGGACGCGATGGCCGCGCCGATGCCCTGGGTCGATCCGGTGACCAGCGCGGTCTTCCCGGAGAGGTCGATGAGCACGGGGGATACCTGCCTTCTGCCGCTCGGCGGCTGTGTCCGTCTGCCCGCCGGGCCGCCTGCCGGTACCCGGTCGCCGGTCCGAACCGGATGGTGGCCCCCACGCCGGGGGTCAAGCCCTGGGCGACTCCGACGTTCGCGCTGCTTCTCGATCGTCGCTCGACTGTCCCTCTCGCTGATTCGGTGTCAGGGTAAAGGGCGGCGGGCAACTTGCCCATCGACTGAAGGGGTGAGCATCAATTGTTCCGCCATCGGGGCCTTTCCTTCCCAGTGAGGCTTCGGAAGGTTTCGCAGCAGACCTGCCGGCCCGCTGAGACGGCACCTGGCGGACGCGGTCGCCGTGCCGGGACGCACTGACATCACGCTGCGCCTTGCCGTCCCGGGCCGGGACGGAGCCCGGGATGGTGGCCGGCCCGTTCGTTCGGTGCGGACGCCAGGACTTCCGACCGCACCCGCACAAGACGAGCGTTCTCGGCAGGCTCGGAAAACTGCTCCACAATTGACAGTTGCGGCCTGATGGCGGCCCCTGCGGCAGATGATGGGCCCGACATGATCGGAGCTCGTACAGGGATGCGTTTCAGTCCACCGCCCGTGTGGCGAAGCGGACGGTGCCTGCGGGCTGCCGTGTTCACCCTGCTCAGCTCGGCTCTGGCCGTCGTGGCCCATCAACTGGCCTCGGAGGGGTGGGTGTCCTGGCAGCGCGCGTCGGTCGGGGCGTCGCTCGTCTTCGCCCTCTCTTGGCTTGTGGTCCGGCGGCCCCGGCCTTGGTGGCAGGTGGTGGCGGCCACCGACGCCGCTCAACTGCTCCTGCATCAGGGGCTTTCGGTGCCCCAGGCGGCACCCCACGCTCACCCCGAAGCCCACGACGGCCTGACGGAGACGGTGCACGCGGCGCACCACGGCGCGTGGGAGATGGCGGCGGCCCATTGCGTGGCCGCGTGGGTGATGGCCTTGCTCATGTACCACGCGGACCAGGCGCTCAGTCGCCTGCCGGAGACGGTGAACCGATGGGCCCACTCGGCTGTCGCGGCCGCCGCCGCGGCCTTCGGTCTCCACCGTCGACCATGGGTACGGCCCTGCCTGCGGACGGTACCCGCATCCCTCAACGGGCTTGCCCTCCAGCCGACGGTGACGGCGATGCTCTGTCATGCGCTGGTACGTCGAGGCCCTCCTGCCGGGTGTGCGGGAAACGTTCCCCCCATCCTGGCGGGCAGTGCACCTGCACGGTGACGCCCGCTTCGCGCACCGAGAGGGCTCTCCATCGTGAACACATCACACACCCGCGCTCAGCTCCGCAGACTGGGTATCGCGGCCGTCGGCGCGTTGATCGTCGTGGGCGCGGCCGCCGGGCCGGCCGCCGCGCACGCCGAGGTCACGGCCTCCGACCCGCGTGCCCTCGCCGAGAACGTCACGTTGTCCTTCACCTCCGAGGCGGAGTCGGACACCGCGGGAATCGCGGAGTTGCGGGTCGTCCTCCCGAAGGGCATCAGCCCGGACGCCGTGACGCTGAAGGAAGCCCCCAAAGAGTGGAAGCTGACGGCCACTCCCGACGGGTACGCGATCGGCGGTGCCGCCCTGGCCACCGGCACGGATGCCGAGTACAGCATCACGGTGCGCCAGTTGCCCGACGAGAAGTCCCTCGCGTTCAAAACACTCGAGACCTACGGGGACGGAAAGATCGCCCGATGGATCGAGGTGCCCACCAACGGTGAGAAGGTCGACAATCCGGCCCCCCGGCTGGAGCTGAAGGCGGCGGCCCCCGGGGCCAAGCCGATCGCCCCCGGCCCGTCGGCCTCGCCGACCCCCAGCGCCGCCCCGTCGCTCAAGCCGTCACCGGCGGCCCCCTCCGCTCCCGTGGCGGCCGCGAGCGCGCAGGCGACGAATGAGGAGGATACGGGCAGCAGCGTCGCACTCATCGTCGGCGTGATCGCCGCCGTCGTACTGATCGCCGGTGTCGGCACCTTCTGGTGGCTGCGCCGCAGCCGAGCCTGACCAAGGCCACAGGGGCGGCGCACGGCCTGCGCCGTGCGCCGCCCCTGCCGCGAGTCGGCACAACGTGGGTACGGAGACCGGTCGTGCAGTCCCTCGTGGGTCGCTCTGACACCGCGTTCGGGAGGACCGGTCGCGCACCGGTCCGTCGGCTCGGGGCGCCCCGAGCCGGACCTTGACCGAGAACCGGTGCCACGACCACCGCGCCGGCTCATGCCGCCCGAGAACGCGTGCCCGATGACTCGGCCCACACCTCCCGGGATCCCAGAACCCTGGGACAGACACCGCACTACGGGGACGTCGTGATGTCCACGGTCTCGCGCACGGTGACCTGGTCGATGTCGGTGGTGCGCACCGTGAGGTTCAGGGTCCACACCCCGGGCACGGGCAGTCGCAGGTCGTAGGCGGCCCAGTACCCCTTCTGATTCTTGAGCTTCGCGTCGAGCGGCCCGATGTCCAGGTCGTCCTGGTTGAGGGTGAGGCGGAGTTCGGGAACGGTCGCCAACCCCCCGTCCGCGGTGTACACCACGGCCTCCACCGTGTTCTCGCCCACCCGGCCCGGCGCCAGCGTGACCTGCACCGTGCCGCGGTGGCCCGCCGTCCCCATGTCGAACGGCACCATGAGCACCTTCGCCTGCGGCTCCTGCACGGTGACCGCCGACGCCTTCTCGTCGGCGGCGCGGCTGGGCTGCGTGCCGGTGAGCAGAGTCGTGATCACCAGGACCACGACACCGAGGGCGGCCTCGGCGGCGACCGTACGCCGCAGCCCGCGCCGGAATCCGTCGGCCTCGGAGACGGACGGCTCACCACCGACGGGGGCAACGGGCCCGTCACCGGGACCTGCTGCCTCCGGGCCGGCCGGTGCGCCGACCGTCTGTGCGACCTTCACCCTCTCGGGCTCCGGCACCGTCTCGGCGGCCGATGGCGCCTCCTGAACGAGGCGAGCCGTCCATCGGCGCGAGAACGACGCCGCCCACAGCACGAGGATCACGGCGGCGATCTTGACGATCAGGGTCCGGCCGTACGACGTGGTGGACAGCGCCTCCCAGGATCCGACCTGCCGCCAGGACTGGTACACGCCCGTCCCGACCAGCGTGGAGACCGCGACGAAAGCGAGCGTCGAGAAGCGGCCGATGGCGGAAGCCGGGACGTCGAGGGCGTCGGGCGCTCGGCGCCGGAGCACGATCAGCAGCGTGATCAGACCGCCGAGCCAGACTCCCATGGCCAGCAGGTGCAGCACCGCGACGGGAATGGCCAGCGGCACCTGGATGCCGGCGGAGGCATGCTCGGCGGCGGCCCAGGTAAGGGCCAGACCCAGGGCGAACGCGGCCCCGATCGCGCGAACACCGGTACCGAAGCCCTCTGGCTGCCGCGAGTCCTCGTCCTGCCGGCCCAGTTGTCCGGAGAACCGCTTCAGCAACAGGACGCCCACCGCAAGGAGCGCCAGCCGCGCGATCAGCGCGATCCCGGGCTTCCCGGTGACGGTTCGGCCCAGCTGGGAGGGGTCGAACACCGACGTGAGCGAGCCGGCCGCCTCGTACGGGCCGCGCAGCAGCAACAGGGCGACGCCGGACACCACCAGAGCCGCCCACCCCGTCACCAACAGCCTGCGCACCGGGCGAACCGTGCCCGCGCCGGGCAGGCACACCAGGACGAACGCCACGGCTCCGACGAGGAGGGCCAGGCCGCTGTAGGCGATGTAGCGGAAGAAGCCGTACAGGCGGCCGGCGGCCGTGTCGTCCGGTGAACCGGTGACCACCACGGCAGCCGTCTCGGACGGCTTGCCGATGGAGAAGACGAACGCGCCCGAGATCGGGTGGCCGTCGGCCGAGACGACCCGCCACGCCACCGTGTACGTACCCTCGATCAGCTTGCCGGGCAGCTCCACCCGGGCGGTGTTCCCCTTGCCGTCCACCCGCTGCGCCGGCCGGGGGTTCGCCCGCTCGTTGTCCGGCGACAACACCCTCACCGCGTCGTCGGAGAGGCTGACCGACTCGGTGAAGGTGAGCGTGACCTGCTTCGGTGCTGCCTTGAGGACGGCTCCGTCCGCAGGATCGGCGCCACTGAGGCCGGCGTGGGCGGAGGCCGGGCCCGCCCCGCCCAGGATCAGTGCCAGTACGGCGGCGACCAGTGCCAGGACGGTCAATGAGGCTCTCGTGGGAGGCGATCCAGTGTGCATGAAGAAGCGGTCTCCGGGGTGGCGGTCGTCATCGGCGCACCGCCGTCCGAACCCGGTCGTGCAGGGTGGCTCCAGAACATGGAGCCACCCTTGTGCGACACGACTGGCTCTGGCAGGGCTGGGACTCATGGCGCGATGTGGACCCTAGTGCCGCCGGCCGTGGAAGTGAGCCGGTTGAGCAACTTCGGCTAAAGCACGGTACGGAAGGCTTGCCTTGCGCGTCTTCCCTGTATCGTGCATCCGCTCTTCGAGGTCATGACGGGGGCCTGCCGCTCGACCGCACCGCGGGCCGTTCGGTGTCGGGGCCCGCAGCCGGGCGCGCGCTGTGGCAGGGGCCGCGTCAGTTGTCGGGAGGGTGGGGAAGACGACGGAGTTCGAGCAGGGCCACCGCGATCTTCACGCCGGTGGAGATCGTCAGGGCCTGCAGAAACGGCATGCCCATGAGCCACAGGGCCACCGTCATGGCGGTGAGGACCAGAAAGGCCGGCAGGAGGTTGGTCTGCCTGATCACGGCGCGCAGGTGTCCGGTCCTGCTCCGATGCTGATCCACCGTTCCGGTCGGGCGTGCGGTGACGCCTTCCTCCTCGGCTTGCGGCATCGGCTGCTGCCCTTCACTCGGGTTCGTCCCCGCCAACGAGTGTCGGGCGCGACTCGGCGGACTGCCACCGCTGCCACTCGCCCCGCCGCCATCCGAGTACAGGTTCACCACACCGGCGCCGACACCCGCCCGGCCGTCGCCTGCGCCCGGCCGACGGCCGGGAACAAGACCGATGCCCACCTCTGGCGGGAGTCCGCCCCGCCCGCTGCGGCAGCCGGGACGACAGTGATCGCGGAGGCCGGCGGCCGGCGGCCCGGCGCGCGCCCTGACCGGCTCGGCCCTAGCCTTGGGATTGCCGTTCCGGCTCCCCCGGACGACAGGAGGCTGTGCGGTGAACCCAACCTTCATACGGCTCCGCCGGGCCTGCGTGGCCTGCGCAGCCGCCACCCTCCTCATCGCCCCGTTGGGCGCGACCACCACCGCCCGGGGGGCGGCCACCCCCTCACCGTCCGCGGACGACGCCTTCGTCGCGCTGACCCCGGCCGTCAAGGCGAAACTGGACGCGGCCATCGCGAAGACCCTGCGCGAGACCAAGGTGCCGGGCGCGGTCGTGGGCCTGTGGGCCCCCGGCAAGGGCAGCTACGTGAAGACCTTCGGCGTGGCCGACAAGGCGACCGGCGCCCCGATGAAGGCCGACCTGAACTTCCGCATCGGCAGCGAGACGAAGACCTTCACGGTCACCGCCCTGCTCCAGCTCGTCGACCAGGGGAAGATCGGCCTGGACGACCCCATAGGCAAGTACATCGACGGCGTCCCGAACGGCGACAAGATCACGCTACGCGAGCTGGCGGGGATGCGCAGCGGCCTCTTCAACTACAGCGAGGACCCGGGCTTCGACAAGGCGTTCCTGACGAACCCCAACCGCCCCTTCACCCCCAAGGAGTTGCTCGCCTACTCCTTCAAGCATCCGGTGAACTTCGCGCCGAACGCCACGTTCGAGTACTCCAACACCAACCTGATCCTGCTCGGTCAGGTCGTGGAGAAGATCACCGGTCGCCTGCTGCGCGAGGTCATCAACCAGGACGTGCTCGTGCCGGCCAACCTGGGCGGCACCCTCTTCCCGACCGGCAACCAGTTCCCCGACCCACACCCGCAGGGCTACACGAACCAGAGCCTCTCCGGGAAGGTCGTGAACTCCACCGACTGGGACCCGTCCTGGGCCTGGGCCGCCGGGGCGATGATCTCCAACCTCCACGACCTGCGCAGTTGGGCGAAGACCGTTGCCACGGGCACCCTGCTGAAGCCCGCGACCCAGGCCGAACGCCTCAAGACCCAGCCCATCGGGATCATCCCGGGGGCCTCCTACGGCCTCGGCATCTTCGACGTCCAGGGCTGGATCGGCCACAACGGTTCGATCCCCGGGTACGAGACGCTGACCGTCTACCTCCCCGAGGCCGACGCCACGATGGTCATCGAGCTGAACACCGACGTCACGGTCGGCGGCCAGGAACCGAGCACCCTCTTCGGCGAGGCGGTCACCTCCATCGTGGCCCCGGACCATGTCTACCCGGGCCACAAACCGACCGACCCCAAGGGCTGAGGCCCAACCGAGCACGGGCGACCGCCGGAGACCCTCAGTCGCTCCAGCCCACCGGCCCGGAGATGTCCCAAGCCGCTACTCCTGCGGCGTCTGCCGGATCTTGGCAAGCGTCAGGACACCGCCGCCGACGCCCCATCCGGCATCGGCGACCTCTTCGACCAGTACGAGGGTGGTGGCCCGGGCGCGGTCGCCGAAGATCTCGGCGTACAAGTCGGTGGTGCGCGTGACGATCTGCTCCTTCTGCTCGGCGGTGAGGGTGCCTGCGGGGACCTTGAAGTTCGCGAACGGCATGGTGCTCTCTCTTCGTACGGGGGACGCCGGAGCTGCTCACAACGAGCAGGCGGTCGAACCCGATGGGGCAACCATCCGTCCGAGTCACCCGCTCCGGCCAGGGCTGAGCCCACCCAGGGGTTGTCGGCCCCTGGCTCGAAACCCGCCGGAAGGCGACGATGAGCGGGTGAACCTTCCCGAGCTTGCGGCTTTCCTCAGGTCCCGGCGTGATCGGATCCGGCCGGCCGATGTCGGCCTGCCCGTCGGGCCCAGGCGCCGGGTGCCCGGCCTGCGACGGGAGGAGGTCGCGCAACTGGCGGGTCTGTCGGCCGACTACTACACCGAGTTGGAACGCGGACGTGGCGCCCAGCCTTCGTCCCAGACCCTGGCTGCCCTCGCCCGGGCGCTGCGGCTGGGCGGCGATCAGCGCGACCAC
This sequence comes from Streptomyces sp. NBC_00513, assembly GCF_041431415.1. Lineage (GTDB taxonomy): Bacteria > Actinomycetota > Actinomycetes > Streptomycetales > Streptomycetaceae > Streptomyces. The sequence goes on along the minus strand of NZ_CP107845.1, from coordinate 535,495 downwards.
CTGTTCCACCTCGCGGATCGGCCGCTGCCCGCGTCGACACACGGAGCGAGCCCGCGGCAGGTCCAGCCCGCCCTGCTCGGGCTCCTGGACCGGCTGATCGGCACGCCCGCCCAGGTCATCACCGACCTGCACGAGACCCTCGTCCAGAACGAGCCGGCTGCGGCGCTGCTCGGCCGGTCTCCGGAACCGCGCGGCCCCGCCACCGGCTTCGCCTACCGTTGGTTCACCGATCCGGCTGCCCGCGCCGTGTACCCGACCGAGGACCACTCGCACCACTCACGGGTCTTCGTCGCCGATCTGCAGGCAGTCGCCGCCCGCCGGGGCCGCGACACCGAGGTCGCCGCGATGACGGCCGCACTGCGGCGGCGCAGCGCGGAGTTCGCTGCCCTGTGGGACACCCACGACGTCGGCCTGCGACGCACCGATCACAAGCGCATCGTGCACCCGACGCTGGGCGTCATCGAGTTGGACTGCCACAGTCTGTTCAGCGAGGACGGCCGTCAGCGCCTCCTGTGGTTCACGGCCCCGCCCGGTACCGAGGGCGCCGCTCAGCTTGAGCTGCTCGGCGTCATCGGTACGCAGGACATGGCGCCGACCGAGGGCGGCGTCCACGCGGGCTGAGAGCGGATGTCAGGCCCCCGCAACAGCCCCCGGCCCCTCACGGCCGGCGCGTGTCGGGATCCACGCTGCCACCGCCGCGACCACGGCCGCGGCGACGAGCAGCACCACAGCGCGTCCGCTTCCTGCTGCTTCCTGCCTCCCGCACGACGCGGCGCGGGTACTCGGCTCGTACCGTGGCTGCCGACCGGATCCTGCGCGCCGCCCCCTGGGGCGGAGTCACTCCCGTGGGGCCAGAACGGTGAAGAGCGCGCCCTCCGGGTCGCGGAGGGTGACCCACCGGGCGGCGGTGGAGGCTTCCACGGGGGAGGCGGTACTTCCTCCCGCGGAGGTGGCGGCTTCCACGGCAGCCTCCAGGTCGGGCACCCGGAAGTGGATGTGCCATCGCGGCCGGACATTCGGGTCGGGGTCCTCGCCCACTGCTCCGCCGCTGATCCGTGCGACAGTGTCGCTGCCGTGCCGCAGGACCACGCGGTCGTGTTCGTAGGCCACCACACAGGACCCGGGAGGTTCTCCGGCCCAATCCAGCACCTCCCCGTAGAAGATGGCGGACGCGAAGGCGTCGCGCGTACGGAGTTCCAGCCAGGCGGGGGCGGTGCCGCGACCCACCCTCCAGTTCTTGAGCACCCGGCCTTGCCAGAGTCCGAAGACCGCCCCGGAGGGGTCGGCGGCAAGGACGGCGCGGCCCGTGCCGAAGGACAGCGGGCCCACGGCGACGGTGGCGCCGCGCTCGCGAACGCGGGAGGCGCTCACGTCGGCGTCGTCGACGGCGAAGTACGGCGTCCAGGCCGCGGGCAGTGACAGATCCTCGGCGAGGGCCCCGAGACCGGCGACCGGAGCGCCGTCGCGGAACGCCAGCAGGAGCCGTTCCCCGAGCCGGGTGTCGCGGAACGTCCAACCCAGCACGGCGCCGTAGAACCGCCGCGCGGATTCGAGATCCCGGGTCATCAGGCTCACCCAGCAGGGCGCGCCGAGGACTTCATGGCTTGACGTGGACACAGCTCCCAGCCGCCTCATTCCGCCGCACATCGCTTATGGGACCTTTCCACCGTAGCCCGGCCGGTGGATGAAATCGGTGAGGTGGACCGCTCCTCCGGCGAAACGGTCGGCTCCGTGGCCCAACCATCGGTCGTACCGGCATCGAGCACTCCTTCTGTCGACGTCAGGCCAGGGTCCTCGTCGTCACGGACGGAGGTGGTGCGGCGGCTGGTGACAGACCGGTTGTGGGCTCCTCCCTCGTGGGACGCCCGTGGTGCCGGTGCGTTCACGAGGTGGTGGACGTCCGAGAGGATTCTTCGCACGGTTCCGCCGCCGCCGCGGCTTCGACGGAACCCCTCCAGCGCGGGAGACCGATCAGGCACAGCTGTCGGCTTCCCTCCGCTGGTGTTGCAGAGCGTCGGCGCCCGCGGTGATGACCTCGGCGAGCCGGTTGGCGAAGGCCGCGTTGCATCCTCCGAGCCGGACGAAGCCGTGGCCTGCCACCGGGCCGTCGTTGCTGAGGGAGGGAAGGGTCATGTCCGCGAGCGCGAGCGCCGTTCGGAGGTTGGTGACGGCGTCTTCGCCGGCCTGGTAGGCGGCGTCCTGGCGCCGCTGGTACTGGAGTCGTTCGGCGCGGGTCATTTCGTACGCCATGGCGCTGACCTCTCGTGGTAGGCGTGGGTGGTGACGCGCCGGAGCGCGTTGTGTCATCGGTTCGTCGGCGGGGCGAGGCACTCTCAACCGGCGGCCGGGTCCATGTCCAGGTCCGGTTCGCGACGGGACGGGACGAAGGAGCCGGTCCGTCGGGCTGAGTCTGTGGAAGGCCCGTGACTATCGGTTTCGATCTTCGTTTCAAGGGTGCAGGCGAGCACCCCTCCGACGTGTGGGAAGGACCGGGTTGGCCAGGAAGGTACCGGCTGTTGCCGCCTCTGCTCCCCCTGGTGGCCGCCCATGCGAGGCTCGCCCCTCTTGTGTCGTCGCCCGAGAGTGCCGTTCACGCTGTGGCGCCCGCCCGGGTCCCCCGGATACGCGCTTGGCACCTTCGGTCGGCCCGACTTCACTGACGGTACGGATTCACGCCCAGCCCCCTTGCGGGAGTGCCCTTCCGCTCGGCGGAGGGGCGGTCCAGGAATCCGGTGCCTCCCACGCCGCAGCCGCGACAGTGATCGCTGCCCCCGTCGCCTACACCGCCGCCTGTCGCGACGACCGGCGGGCGTGGACCGAGCCCACATGCATCGCGTGGACCGGTGCAAGCGGCATTGCCGCACGTCAACTGCCGTCATGCGCCTTACCCGAACCTTTGACCGTGACTGTGGGAAGGCAGGCGGACGGCTCTGTTGTCCGCCGTGTGGTAGTCGGGCGTCACTCTGTCCGAGCTGCGGCCGGCGCTCGGGGTCGTCTGCTTGAGTTGCGCGGGCGCGGAGGCGGAGGGGTTTCGGTGCCGTGGGGCGGCCTGGCGGGGTGGTCGTGTGAGGGTGATCTGGCGGACCAGTTGTTGGAAGCAGGCCAGCGCGGCGACGGCGGGGAGGGCGGATGCCGCTCCGGCGGCGATCGTTCTGGGTGCCTGGGCGATGCACAGGAGCGTGGCCAGGGTGGAGAACAGCAGGACGATGGACCAGGAGTGGAGTGCGCGGCGCTGGTGCAGGGCGGATCTGAGGATGGACAGGGAGGCGACCATCCAGGGGCCGTAGATCAACAGGGGCCACCAGTGGACGACTTCACGGGCCGTTTGAGGTGCCGCGCTGTGGCGCAGGGCGTCACAGATGGCCAGTCCACTGAGGATGCTCACCACGGTGGCGATGGCGGCGACCAGCGCGGCGGTGAACAGACTCCCCGTCTGCAACAGGGTCACCAGCGGGGGCTTCGAGTGGTTTCGGCGGTGCCCGCCGGCGGGGGGTGTGCGCGGCCGCTCGGCTGATGTGTGCTGCGGCCCTGCGACGAACCCGAGGGTGCCGGCCGCGTCCCCGGCCGTGCCGGAGCCGACTCGGGTGAACAACTCCGCCTGTCCGAGAGCGGGGTCCTCTTGGAGAAGGCCGGCGAACTCCGTTGCCGGGTCCCACAGCGCTTGTGCCTCGCCCGGCCCTCCGAGAGGGTGCCCGGGGGAGGGGGGTTGTGTGTGCTCTGGTCGGCCTCGGAACACGGAGGTCTCCGGTTGGGGTTGGAGACCATGGACGCCCGGATATCCGTACGGCTCATACACGGGAGCTGCCACCCGAACGCTCGCCGAGGGCCGGGTCGGGTGCTGCCGCCCTCGCCGGCCGCCTGCTGAAATCATCCTGGATCGTGCTCATCGCACGGAGGAAAGCCGCAAAGGTCGATGAGGAGTAACGAAGATCGATTTCCAGGCCTTCGGCTCCCGGCGTCGCGTTCCGGGTCTCGCCGCGGTCGGTCGAGGGCGGAGTGAACATCCACTTCCCGATCCGGGTGGCGCCGGAGTGAAAGTTGTCTCTCTGCTCCTCTTCTTCCGGCGCGCCGCGAAGGGAGAAGGGGAGCTTTGCTGTTGTCATATTCCCTAAACGCTCTTGATCTTGGTCTGGGTGTGTGCCATCCGGGTGATGGTGGTTGACGAATAGGCGTTGACGCAGTCTTATCGGTTCTGCGAATCAACCAGGATCGCGACCTCTCGCGTCGTCACGCCGCGGCCGGGGGCTGATGGGCCGTGGCTCGACGCTGGGCTCCCCGACGGATCCGTCATTCCTGCGAGCCATTCGCAACCGCCGAGGCGGCGCACGTACTCCGATGCGACGGCCTTGCCGAGTGCCGTGCATGCTCCGTAGTGGCTCGCGTGAACGGCGGATTGTCCATGTGTGCCGTCGGTTCTCGGCGCATGCCGTCACCCCGACCTGTCCTCGACGACGAGAGCCCGTCGCCGGCTCCGTCGACTCTGCTTCCCGCGGCCGCAAGGCGACACCGCCCCGTGTGTCGAACCTTGGTTCGCGGTCCACCGGGTCATCTGTTGGCCTCTCTGGCCGTCACGGCCGCCGGCTGATCATCTGTAGATAGGCCGGGATGTCGGCGTCGCGAAGTTGCCGCGCATGACTGCAATCGGAGGAGGGGGCGCAACTCTGCATATGCCTCTGCGTTATGTCGAAGGAACGCCTGGGCCTGGTTCTCGTGTGGCCCTCTGAATCTCACCTTCGAAAGGACTGGTTGTGGGAGACACCCTCCTGTGGATCATGCTCATTCTCGTCGCGCTAGCCACAGGTTTCACAGCGCTCACGTCATCGGGTACTGGTCGACTCTGGTCTGTGGACACCCTGGAACTGAGGCGCCAACAACGCTTCACACACGTCCTGTCCCTTCATGTGCATGCGGTCTCGCTCTCTCGTTCGGCAGCTGCGGCACTGGTGCAGCCGGGCGAGCAACCCGTGCGTGTCTTCACCCACTTGAGCGGGGAGCCGCTCCAACTCGTCCACGAGTCGGGTCAGTCACCCTGCATGCCGGAGCGTCACGACCGGTCTCCTGAGGGGCAGTCGACGCCCCTCCCCGAACAGTCGCGCCTCTGACCACGCCTGCCTCGCATCCACTCTCGGGGGCGATGGCTTTGGGTTGGCTGCGTTGCGTTTCCGGGCTCCGCCGGAAGGTGTGTGACGCCTGCGCCCCCACTGGTGCGGGCTTCCGGGTCGCGGCGAGCCCGAGCGTCGTAGTCGACGAGAGTGGACCCGAAGGGAGTTCACCAAGAAGCCGTCCTACCCGACTCCTGGCCGTGCGTGTCAAACCGAAAGAGATGGCTGATATCGCTGAAAAACCCCGGCAATTCGTACATGATCGTGCATGTCAAAACCCCGGCAATCCGGACGTTGGTGAAGACGAGTAAAAGCCCCGACAGTCCGGGTACTACTCGTCTTTGGGGCGACGAATGGGCATGCTAAAGCCGCGGTGACCTGTCCCATCCATGCTCGGCGAACCTAGTGCCGGGCGTTGAGGAGGTGTGGAGACAATCCTCAACCGAAAGGAGTATCACCATCTATTTACGTGGAGACCCGGTACGACCATGGCCGAGGAACCGCCTCCCTTCCGGCGAGTGCCCCGGCAGCAGGTTCCCACTCCACAGACGCGCGGCAGAGGGGGAACCCGGCTCACCCCCATCCGACAGAAGGGCCTCCCCGCAGCCGGGGTATGGCCCGCGACAAGGGGGAGTGTGAGGATGGCCGCCGGCAGTGGGTCGGCCGCTCGCAGCCCGTGGTCGGCGGCAACGCGAGCGCTGCGCACCACGCGAGTGGCTTTGATACAGGTCACACGCCGTCTGGCGGAAGCAGGCACTGCCCGCGGAACCAAGCCGCCCCGCACGAACTCCACGTCGACGCACATGCTTCGGGACGAATACCGGGCGGGTTTCGCCCTGCGTCCGCCTCCCCCGGAGAGCGCTGTACCCGACCGCGGGGAATGTCCGTGGTGCCGACTCCTTGGCAATCCCGAGCCTCGCGACCGGTCTGGGCCCAGTGGCCCATGTTCGTGAGGGGGCGCAGGGGGCGGCTCGCCCCCCTGGGGCGCCGGCTGGATCTGGTGACTGTCGAGCAGGGAAGAGGCGTTGATCGAGCCTCCGCCGCGGTGAGGAGCAGGCGCGGTCGGGTCGTGGGTGATTCCGCGGCAGGTTCGTGCCCCGGATCCTGACGGATCTGGTCGGTACATCTCCGTCCCACGGGCTCCGCTCCGCTCCGGTCCGGTCCGGTCCTCGAATGGTGACCCCGGGAGTCAGACCGCGCGATCAGGGGCGTCCCGTCGTCGTCCCACTGCGGCCATGCCAAGTGACCTCAGTGCAGCACGTGCCACTGAGGGCCTCGGCAAGTCGAGGCCGCCCACGTCCGATGGTGGCGGTACTCAACCCTGAAACCGCCTTCGGTGGTCATGGTTTGCCCCGCTCGTGTCTCGCCGGCGCGCGGTGCGTGCTTCGTGCTTCGTGCTTCGTGCGGCGGCGAGACCAACGGCATCGCGTTGGTGGCGAGTCGAGGTGATCGTGCCTGTTGACGTTCGCGGCCTGAGAGGGGCTCGGGGGCCGGGGCCTGGCATGACTGTGCCCGCTGCCCTGAGTTCACCGAGTGCGCGGTCACAGCCGGCGTCCGGGTACGTCGTCGCCCCGGGACTACCAGGGGAGTCGGGCGAGTGCGGTCTTTTCCGCCGTCGGGCCTGGGTGTGACGACGGTGTCGCGGGCGAGGTCGTGACCATGTGCCGGCCGAACCCTCCCGTGCCGCCGACGAGGTCGGGAGTACGCATGCGCGGCATCTTCGGACTGGAGTCGCCGACGGCGACCTCGCCCGCCCGTGCCGGGGCGGGTCGTCAGGCGCGGGCGGTAGGTTCCCCCGCAGTGTCGCAGGGCGTTGGTGACCAGCTCGGAGACGACCAGGACCACGGTGTCGGCGTGCTCCGTGTCGACGGCCGGCTGCCCGAGGGTTTCCAGAGAAACGACTGAGGGGGCAGCCGAGGGGCTGGTGTCGTCGCGCCAACTCCGAGGTGACCTCGTGAGGCCAACGTCGTTGAGTACCGCGACGATCAGCCGAGGCACTGCCACCAATGACAGTCCGTGGCGGTGAAGACGCGTCGATTTCCGGCGTGGGGAATCGATTCGTCACCTCGGTCATGATGTCTTGGGGGACCGGATGACGGTCCGAACGGGAGGTAGAGCGCCAGTGCCGGTCAAGCAGAACCCCACCATCAGGAGAATCAGGCTGGGTGCCGAGCTGCGCAGGCTTCGCATGGCTTGCGGCCTCACAGGTGTGCAGGTCGCAGATCAGTTGCTGATCTCCCAGCCCAAGATCAGCCTCATGGAGACGGGTCGTCGCGCCATCAGTCCCCGCGATGTGCGCGATCTTTGCCGCCTTTACGGAGTCGTGGACCACCAGGTCGTCGACGCGTTGATGCGGATGGCCGGGGAATCGGGGCGCCGGGGATGGTGGGTTGCCTACGGCGAGGTCCCCTACGCCGTCTACATCGGGTTGGAGACGGAGGCCTCCTCGATCCGCTCCTACGAGCCCCTGCTGATTCCCGGCCTTTTCCAGACCCCCGCCTATGCGGCGGCGGTCGTATCGGAAACGATTCCCCGGCCCACGTCCGAGCAGGCGAGCGCACGTCTTGAGGTACGGATGCGCCGTCAGCACCGGGCCCACCATCCCGCCCGCGCCCTGCGCCTGTGGGTCGTCCTGGACGAATCGGTACTGCAGCGTGTGGTCGGCGGTCCCGACACCATGCGCGAACAGCTCGAGCGTCTGAACCACCTCGGTGCGCAGCCGCACATCACCGTGCAGGTCCTCCCACACGACGCCGGAGCCCACCCGGGCGTGTCGGGGCAGTTCTCCCTCCTGCGTTTCACCGGTGAGCCGGGTGCGGGGACGGTGTACCTCGAACGGCTCACCAGCGACCTCTATCTGGAGAGGCAAGCCGACGTGCAGCGTTACGGCGTGATGTACGACCACCTACAGGCCCAGGCCCTCAGCCCGGAGGACACCGCGCACCTCATCACACACGCCATCAAGGTCCATGCCGGAAGGTCCGACGTACACTCGCCCGCGTGAGGAACGCCTCCCGGCCCGTGACCCGGGCTTGAGTGCGGTCTGCTCCTCAACCGCGGGAGGTCGTGGCCTCGGTGGTGGGGACAGACCCCTCTCGGTCGTCCGGCACGATCTGGTTTCGCGGACCGGGCATGCCAGGGTGTCGGCCCTGCGAGGGCACCGATGATGCGCCGGCCCCACGTTCGGCGGACGCTGGTCGCCACATGCCCGTCCGTCGGACCGCGCGCCGACACAGCCCGGGCAGGGAGGTGTAGAAGCGATCGGGGAGGAAGACGGCGTCCGCCACGATCATCGCTCCGGAGAAGAGCGGCAGTCCCATGATCACCGCGATGCCGATGTGCATGCCCAACAGCATGACCAGGACCGGGTACTTGAGCCTGCCGAAGAGTACGAACGGGAAAGCGACCTGGAGGAGCACCGTCGTGTAGGTGGCGATCGCGATCAGGATCGTGTGCTCGTCCGCGAAGTGGGAGAGCGTGGGCCAAGGTTGGAAGAGTTCGAGGTTCAGGACGTAGTGGAGGGCGGTCCCGCTGCCCCAGGACGCGCCCTGGACCTTGTACAGCCCGGCCGACCCGTACAGGAAACATACTTCCGCGGCCATGACGAAGAGGGCGCAGTTGTGCACGACCGTCATCGCGGTGCCGCGCGCCTCGCCCAGCTGAAGCAGGTACGGATGCTTCGTACGGCCGGCCGCACCGCCCGCGCGAGCCGCCTTCACGCGGTTCCTGCGCGCGTCCAGCGACCAGCGGCGACCGCACGCGGTGAGGGCGAGGTAGACGGCCATCAGCAGGATCAGGTTGTCGCCGCCGTCCGTCATGAAGATCGATCGCGCGTGGAACGACGTCACCACGACGGCGAACAGCACGGACACGGCGCGAGTTCGCCACCCCAGCATGAACAGCGCGGACGTGAGGAGAGCCATCACGTAGCAGAGTTCGAAGTAGGCGCGGCTGTCGGACAGGGCCAGGACGCTGCTCCAGCCCGTCTGGTCGAAGAGTTGACGCGCGAGCGTGGGCGTCCACGGGGAGGCGGGGCCCCAGATCTCGTGACGATGCGGGAACTCCCGCAGGAGGAACAGCAGATAGAGCAGCCCATAACCGGCCCGCAAGACGGACACGGCGTACAGGGACACCGGCCGGTCGGTGACGAGCGTGATGAGACGTTGCACCGTTCCTGAGGACTTGCGGCAGGTGCCGTCCTGGGAGGCCGCCGATGCGGGAGGGGACTGGGGGACGACGTGGTCATTTCCCATGGGAGGTCACCTTCCACCAGGGCAGGAGCCGCTCTTCGACGGGCTTCGGCGAGCGGCTGCCGGCCGGAGCGCCCTGCGCGGCGACGGGCAGCGTGAGAACGCGGAGCTGGATGAATTCGAAAGCGCCGGTGCGCCTGTGGGTGGCGACGCGGTCGGCGGCGATGTTCCGCAGGTACTCCTGCATCATCACGGCGCGATCCGAGTTCGCGGTGTCGTCGCCTCCATGCGTTTCCGTGTAGGAGGTCCAGGCGCGGCGCAGGAGATTCTGCGTCGTGTGGCTGGGGAAGACATTGTGCTCGACCGCGGAATTGTCCACGGCGGTCAGGTCGAACCAGGGGCTCACCTGAGCGGTACCGCCCGGGGTGGTGTGTGCGGTTCTCGCGAGAATCTGTCGGTTGACGGAGTCGGGATCCGGCGCGAACAGCCGCCAATTCTGCTCGAAAAGGGGATAGATCCAAGCGTTGATCTGTGGGCTGAACCGCTTTGAGACGGCATTGGGGGGAGCCACGTGGAGGAACAACAGAACCACGTGGGTCACCGTCGTCACCATGCACAGGACTACGAACGTACGGAGTACTGCCGCCAGTACACGGGTGTGCCGGGGTGGCCGGCACGGCACGACCGTTTCGTCGTGCTGCTCCTTCGCGGCCGGATCAGATCCGTCCTTCGGGAGTTCCTTCACGGCCGCTGACGCGATTCCGCTCGACACCGCCCCACCCTGCCTTTCTCGTATCGGCCGCTCGCATCCGCATCCGCATCCGCGTTCGCTGTCGGAGTCGGCGGCGGCGCACGGCGGATCCGATGAGGATTCCGCCGCGCGCCGCTGTCCGGTGAGCGGGCTTCGTACAGTCCGCTGACTAGCCCTCGAAGGCCTCGTGGTCGAAGTTCACGGGCGCGTCGCCGTAGCCGTGGTGCTCGCCGGGCTTACCGCCGTGGTCGTGCTCGCCGGGTCCCTCGCCGTGCTCGTGGTCGGGCTTGCCCGGTCCTTCGCCGTGCCACTGGTCGTGCTTACCGGGACCCTTGCCGGGCCCGTGCCCGTGGCCGTGTCCCGGCTTGCCGGGCTTGCCGCCGTTCCCGCCGGTGACGTTTCCTCCGGTGATGTTCCCGCCGGTGATGTTTCCGCCCGTGGTGTGTCCGCCGGTGGTGTTGCCCGCGGTGGCGGCTCCGGTGGTGTTGCCCGCGGTGTTCCCCGACGTGTTGCCGGAGATGTTCCCCGAGGTGCCTCCGGTCACGACGTTGGCGATGGGTCCGCCGAGGAGCCCGCCGCCCGTCGTCACGCCACCGAGAACGCCGCCGAGGACACCCGATGTCGCGCCGCTCGTGGTGCCGCCCGTGGTGCCGGCCGTGGTGCCCGTCGTCGTCCCGGTGGTCGTGCCCGTGGTCGTGCCCGTGGTCGTTCCGGTCGTCGTCCCCCCGGTGGTGCCGGTCGAGCACGACCCCAGGAAGATCCTGTTGGTGTCGAGGGTCACCGCGCCGTTGCGGGCCAGTGCCCGGCCTTCGATGTTCGTGCCCGTGGTGACGCTGATCGAGGTCAGCGCCATGATGGTGCCCACGAAGGTGGAGTTGGTGCCGAGGGTGGCGGAACTACCGATCTGCCAGTACACGTTGCACGGCGAGGCGCCGTTGGTGAGGAGCACCCGGCTGGAGGAAGCCGTGGTCAGCGCTTCGGGAATCTGGAACACCCAGACGGCGTTCGGGTTCCCTCCGGCGTCCAGGATCAGGTCACCGGTGAGACCGACGCCCGACACAGCCGTGTGGACACCGGGAAGAAGGGTGTTGCCCATCCCGATCCCCGCCGCCAGCGCGAAGTCCGTGGCCTGCCCGGCGGCGTTGTTGTACGCCACGACCAGGTCGCTCTTGGCCTGGAGGGCGGCGGCGTCCGCCGAGTGCACGGCACCGAGGACCAGACCCGGCGGGAATCCGCTGATCGCCGTACCCGGGTGCACTCCGAGGTCGTGGCTGATCACCGAGGGGCCCGTGTTCGTGATCTCCTCGCCTGCCAGAACCGAGTAGCTCGCCGCCGTGGCCAGCGGCACCGGGGTGGCGATCGCCAGTGCCATAGTCGGAGTGACGGCGACCATGACGGCGGCGACCGCCACCGCGATGCCCGACGCCAAGCCGCCGGACACGGCGCGGCGCCGAGCCGCTTGAAGAATTCTCAGTTTCATCGAGAGGCCATTTCCTTGAGGGGCCGTGGCGTGCCGGGCCCGACCGATTGCCCGGGAAGCCTGATGGACGAGACGGCATATTACGCAGTGAGTTGCGCGCAGCGGGGGCAAGGCCCGAATGGGAGGGCGTGCAGGGGGGTATGGGGTGTCGTCATGTGCGCGGGTAATACCTGAACTAACATTGATGGTCATCTTATTTGCGACCCCCTCTTGGGGTCGCAATTGCCCTACATGGGTTATTGCATGCCCTCCGGGCCGATAATCCGACCTCACCAGCGGATGCGAAGATTCCGCCATTCCGGCGATTTCATGAATGTCGATGCGCCTGCGAGTGTGGCGCGGAAGCCGCGTAACCCCGGTTGGCGGGGCCAGGACTTTCGCCGGTCGTCTGGCTTTCGCCAATGACGCGGGCCACAAGGGGCTCTGAGCGGCAGAGGTCGGCAGGCGCATCGGGCACGTTCCGTGATGTCGGTGAGGTCGACCGTGAGGCGGGCGCGCCGCGGAGCGGCCACGCTGCGCGCATCCGGCACACGGTGTTCGGCTGCCGTCAGATGGTTGCTCCGGACATCCGCACCTGCGCGATGCCTCCGTCTTCGTGGTCGAGTTCCACCGTCACCGAGGCCCCCGCCGCCGACGCCCGGGCGGGTGTGGGGCCGATGGGGCAAGGGACCGGTTTGGACGGGTCCGGGTGCCGGATCGGCCGGGGGCGCGCAGAGTGGGGCTTGAGGACGCACGGCCGCCGCCACGACGGCGGACGCGGCACAGGGCCCGGGCCGTGCCGGTGCAGCGCTCAGGCGCGGACGAGTGAGGATGCCCGATGGTCCAGCCGGCCCAGTCTCCCGAGCCCCCTGAAGACCACGTCATCGTATTGTTCGGCGCCACGGGCGACCTGGCCCGGCGCAAGCTGCTGCCCGGGCTGTTCCACCTTGCGCGAGCCGGGCTGATGCCGCGCCGCTACCGCGTCGTCGGTACCGCCCCGGCGGCGGAAGCACTCACCGATCAGGAGTTCCGCGCCCATGCGCGACAGGCCGTGGCGGAGTTCGGGCGTTCACGGCCCGAGGGGCCGGATTGGGAGACGTTCGCGGCCACCCTGTCCTTCGGCGCGGCCGACACGGGGGCGGCGGACCCCCTGATGGCAGCGGTGCGCGAGGCCGAGGCGGCTCTCGGGGGCAAGCCGCGCCGGCTCTTCCACCTCGCCGTGCCTCCCGTCGCGTTCACCTCGATGATCGATCTGCTGGGCACGACCGGGCTCGCCGAGGGTGGCCGGGTCATCGTGGAGAAGCCGTTCGGCACCGACCTGGCGTCCGCCCGCGCGCTGAACTCCGCCATCCACCGCGTCTTCGACGAGTCACGGGTGTTCCGGATCGACCACTTCCTCGGGAAGGAGGCCGTCGACAACGTCCTCGCGCTCCGCTTCGCCAACGGTCTCTTCGAGCCGCTGTGGAACCGTGAGCACATCAGCCACGTACAGATCGACGTGCCCGAGCACATCGACATTCAGGGCCGCGCCCGCTTCTTCGAGGGCACCGGAACGTTCCGCGACATGGTCGTCACCCACCTGTTCCAGCTGCTCGGGTTCGTCGCCATGGAACCGCCGGTCGCCCTGGAGGCGGACGCGCTCCGCGACGAGCAGGTCAAGGTCTTCCACAGCATGCGCGCCCTGGACCCCGCGCACGTCGTGCGCGGCCAGTACACCGGCTACCGCGACGAGCAGGGCGTGGATCCGGCATCGGACACCGAGACGTTCGTGGCGCTACGGGTCGAGATCGACAACTGGCGCTGGGCGGGGGTGCCCTTCCACCTGCGCACGGGAAAGGCCCTGGCCGAGGGCCGCCACGTGGTGACGCTCGGCCTGCGCGAGCCCGTCCTGCGCATGTTCCCGCTGGACGCGCGAGCCGCTGCCGACGGCCGGAGCAACGAGCTCGTCATCGACTTCGACGATCCGGGCTCCGTCACTGCCCGCCTCCTGATGAAGGAGCCGGGGCCGTCGATGCAGCTGGCCGAGGCCGACATGGTCTTCAACTACGGCACCTCGTTCGCCGCGCAGAACTCGCTGGAGGGGTACGAGCACCTCCTCCTGGAAGCCATGCACGGCAACCAGTCCCTGTTCACACGGTCCGACGGTGTCGAACGGCTCTGGGAGGTGGCCGCCCCGCTGCTCGACGCGCCACCACCAGTGGAACCGTACGCACCCGGCAGCTGGGGGCCGGACAGCATCGAGGCCCTCGTCGCTCCGTACCACTGGCACCTGCCCGACCGGCGGGCGGCGTCCTCGTAGTCCGGATCGCACGGTGCCGGGCGGGTCGGCCCGCCTCATCGCCCATCCCGCCCGGAGAGTGGCAGCCGTACCGTCTGGTGTTCGTTCAGTATCCGTATCGAAATCCGTATCGAAGGAGTCGGCTGTGTGCGGCCCGGGGGCTGATGCCGAGTCCATCCGCGATGTCCGCGACCGTCGTCCCGTCCTGCTCCAGGTGGTGGGCCGCGGTCCTGGCGATTCGTTCGACGGTGCGCTCCAGTGCGGCGGCCGCTCGCAGCGCGGCCAACGGTGCCTGATCGGCGAGGTCTTCCAGTTCGGTGTCGATGCGTTCCAGCAGTCCCTGCACGTGTGAGGGCAGGGGAACGGCCCGGGCCTGGATGGTCGCGATGTGGAGCTGCCAGTCGCCGAGCGGTCCGTCCGGATCCAGCAGGAACGGGGTCGGCAGCCCGTCACTGACCTTGGTCCAGTCGATCGGATACGGGTAGGAGCCGCGCCAGCCGCACGAGCAGCCCGCCTTGACGCTCTCGGCCCTCGGCGCACCGAGGGTGCCGTCGTAGTCCCACCAATCGGTGCTCGTGTGGACCTCGGACCCACTGCCGACATCGAAGACCAGCGGCGCCGGCTCATCCCCGTCCGGCAGGACGGCCGTGGGCCGGCCCTCGTGTTCGTCCGCGAACTCGCTGATCTGCCACATCGGTGAGCCTCCGAAACGCCGTCGCATTCGTCGTCGACAACGACCATGGCGTACACGGGCCGACTTGCGCGGCCGGATCGCGAAACCGGTCCTTGTCGGATCGGTGGGGAGTCCTGACCTTCGCGAGGCGCGAATCGTTCCTGCGGTGAATGTCGTCGGCTGTGTGGGTGAGCGCGGACCCGCTCCTCGTCCGGCGGGGATCAGGAGACCGGTAGAACGCGTGGGTCGTTTCGTCGTCCTGAAGGGTGTTCGTGATGAGCCGAGGCTTGATCGTCGTGGATGTGCAGAAGGACTTCTGCGAAGGAGGCAGTGTTCCCGTCGCGGGAGGCGCACGGATCGCCACCGCCATCGCCGAACTGGTGGAGCGGAGCGCGGACGGTGACTACCAGTACGTCGTGGCCACCCGGGACCACCACATCGACCCGGGAGGCCACTTCTCCTCGAACCCCGACTTCAAGGACAGCTTCCCCGTGCACTGTGTGGCCGGGGGCGAAGGCGGCGAGTTCCACCCGAACTTCGCCCCCACCGTCGCGGGCGGCAAGGTCGATGCCGTCTTCTTCAAAGGCGCCCACAGCGCGTCCAAGAGCGGCTTTGAAGGCACGGACGCCGAAGGGACCTCCCTCGCGGACTGGCTGCGCGCCCGCGGGGTGAAGAACGTCGACGTGGTGGGCATCGCGACCGACCACTGCGTGCGCGCCACCGCCCTGGACGCCGCCGCGGCGGGATTCGGCACCCGAGTACGCCTGGACTACTCGGTCGGCGTCGCCCCCGACACCGTCGCCTCCACCCTCGGTGACTTCCGCCGGGCAGGCATCGCGGTGTCAGGCGAGGTGCCCGTGTCGGGTTAGTCCTGGGGCTTCAGTGGGCTCCGGCGGGTAGCCGGAGCGCGTCCGCGCTCGACCACCGGAGCCAGACGGGCTTGTTGACGCCCCCACTGGGCAAGCCCGAGTTCGATACCGGACGTCAACGACGAGCTCAGGGCCGGTCCTCCCGGGGGCGGACGCGTCCGACCACGTGATTCCGATGTCCTGGGCGGATCGGAGCGCGGCCAGTACACCTCCGCTGATCTCTGTGTGGTCGAGCCTCCGGGGACCATTTCGGTCGCGCCGGGCGAGGGCGCCTGGTCGCTTCGCTCGCGAGGGGTGGTTCAGCGTCGGGTGCGCCAGGTGCCGTAGAGGGCGGCTACGGCGCTGATGACTCCGGCGAAGCCGGTGTCTCCGACGGCGAGGTAGATGCCCGCGCAGGTGGCCAGGAGGGCGATCAGCACGACGCTGTCGCCGTTGCCGTACCGGTTCGCTTCGCGGGGTGCAGACGGCTCCTGTCGCACGGGTACCGGGGCAGGTTCGGGTACGGGTTCGGGTGTCTGGGGTGTTGCTTCGGAGTGCGTCATGTCTCAAGGAGAGCGGCACTCGCGGCGGATTCCCAGTGATCCGTACGGGCCCGCATGGACCCGGACGACACCGGTCACCGCCTACGGGTTTCCGCGCTGACCCGGACGCTGCCGAGCGTTCGGCATCGTTCGGCGGATTCCGCGTACGTACGGCGCCGGGCCCTCTAGCGTTGGTTTCCGGACAAGGGGGGTGATCCGGTGACACCTGAAGATGCCGGGATCGAGCCGCACGACACAGCCGCCATCACCGCGTTCGAGGACGCGCTGCACGAGTTCACCGAGGAGCTGAACCGGCTCCACATCGTCCACGGTGCGCCGACCTACGCGACCGTGGCCGGTGCCTCGGTGAGACCGAGGCTGACCAAAGCCGGACTCAACGAGCTGCTGGCCGGGAAGCGGTTCACCTCCCTGGAGGCGCTCCTCGAATTCGTCCGGGTGGTCACCACCCCGCGGGACATGGAACCGGCCGCCGCTGCCGGATTCCGGGCCGACCCGGCAACCGTGGACGACTGGCGACGCCGCTGGCAGGACGTGAAGCTGCTCCAGCGCCAGGCCCAGCCCGGGAGCAAGCGTCTGCGCGCCACCGTGCGGCAGACCCTGGACGACGCCTCGCAGGAAGCCGAAACCCTCCGCGGGGATGCCCGCGCCGAAGCCGACCGCATTCGGGCGAGCGCGGAAACCGAAGCCGAACAACTACGTGCTCGGGCCCGGCAGGACGCCGACGAACTTCTGCACCGAGCCCGGCAGGAAGCCACCGGGGATCACGGATCACCAGACGCGAGCGAGGGAAGCCCGAACGGCCGGGCGGCCGGCGCCGGCTCCAACGGGCGGTCATGGAGGGCGCGCAGAGTCCATCTCCTGCGCCCGGCGTTGCGTCCGGTGGCCGCGGCGACCGCAGTGGCCGCCCTGACTCTTGCCGCGATCCTGGCGGGGGACTCCTTCACCGGGCCCTCGGACGGCTGCAAGACGGGACGGACCCAAGCCGCCGAGCAGCTCGTCCGCCGAGCCGCACCACCCGGAGGCGTCATGGCCGCGCAAGCCGGAGGCACCATGGCCGTACAGGGCGGCGGCACCATGCGACTGTCGGCATTCGCCCACAAGCCGGAAGCCTTCATCCCCGGCCCCATCGCGCCCCTCCGGGGCTTCCCCGGACCCTCCGTCAGTACCTCACTGGACCCCTCCCCGGCCCCCTCGCCGGACCCCTCGCCGGTACGGAGCATCTCACCGACTCCGAGCCCCGAGCCCACACCATCTCCCTCACCCACACCGTCCCCCTCACCGACACCAACAGTCCCCGGCAAGCCCGACCCCTGCGCTCCGCTGGCACGTGGCCGATAGCCGCGACGAACGGCATCTGTGGCCCCAACTCCCTTATGGGGAGGCATGCTCAAGGAGGGCGGCTTGTTCGTGTGCAGGGTGGGACGCGTACGGGAGGAGGTCGAGCGTCGGCAACAGACGACCGACTGGAGCCCGTCGGAGGCGATGACCGTCAGCACCGCGCTCGTGCTGTGTACGACGAACGGGCGAGCTGCCGAGGGCGGCGGCCCGAACAGGGCAGCCACTGGTCCGTTTCCCGTTCCCGTCACCGCCGAGAGAGCTGCGCAGTCACGGCCTCTGCCCCTGCCGGATGGCAGGAGCAGAGGTCACTGAACAGTCCGGCCCCTGGTTCGATCCGGACACCCGTGAGGCTCAGTGCCAGGACGTCACGCCGGACTTGTCCCAGCCCTCGTTGGGATGTTTGAAGCCGGCTCGAATCTGCACCCCATCGGGCCAGTAGTACATGTTCCCGAAGTTCTGGCCCTGAATGTCGTTCACCGTGCAGTACCCGAGCACGTGCTCGATGGTGCCGTTGGGGCCCTTGCGGTCTATCCAGGCCTCGTAGCCGTAGCACCCGCCGGCGACGTTGACGCGCGCCCACGCGTACCACTTTCCGTCCTTCTTGCCAGATCGGAGCTCAACCGACCCACACGGCTTGTCGAGGGCTCGGTCGTCGGTCATCACCTTGTCCCACGAAACGGGACCGGGATCCTTGTCGTCGCATGCGTACCCGCCACTGCACGGCAGACCCGCGGCCGATGAGACACCGGCAAGAGGGGCGAGGACCATCGTGAAAGCTGCTGCCACGACGGAGAGTTTCTTGATCAAGGCTTCTCCTTCTGCTGTGTACCGACTGGCCGACCGGAATCGCCAACGAGCGGATCGCCGGGGCACGGACATGCGAGGGCGTCCTGTTTCCGGGACAACTCGGCTCCTGTTGGGTGCTCCGTGCGCCCGACGAACCATTCGGGGGCTCACACGGGTCGACCGCCCCCACCCCCGAGCCCGCACCCCTCCTCGTATGGCCTGAGGCACTTGGTGACACTCGAATTCTCCCGCCGAACGCCACACGAGGTCATTGGCGTACAGCGCACGCATGGTTGTCGCTCAGCGCAGAGCCAACGGGCTGCCGGGCGCCTACCGCCCCGGACGGTCGGTGCCGGGCCGCTCCGGTGAACGCCGGGAACGCGCGGATCAGGCGATCACCTCGCCGGGGCCGAGGCCGGGATCAAGTCTTCCCTCCCGCGAACGGTGATGCGTCTGCCGACCGACACTCGCCTCTTACGCGCCTTCGGTTTCGTCGTCGTCGATGGGAGCCGTATCGGAGTCGATGGGAGCCCTATCAGATCGCGCGGCGGAGCGCGGCCTGCTCATCGTGCAGGCGGCCGCCGCCGATTGGGGGCGCGGTCGAATCTCCGCCGGCGGACCGTAGCCGCCGAGCTGCACCCGCCGCACATAACAACCGTTCGCCGGCGCATTGTTGGGGCAACCTTCCGATTCGTACACGCGGGGGAGGGGCTTCGGTGACGTTCGATGAGGAATGGGCAGCTGCCAAGCAGAGTGCCGCTGCGGCGGGCCGAAGCCCGACGCTGGGCGCGCCGACTCCATGCCGTCTACGGACTGGTGATCCTGGGGATCGTCACCCCCTTCGTCGCCGGCGAAGCCCCCGCCGAGCGCCTGGTGGATTTCGAGGTCCACTACGCGAGCACGCCGCTCATCCGCGAGATGATCCTGCTCTATCTCACGGCTCACATCGTGGCATCCATCATGGCCACGGTCGTGCGGACACCTTGTGGGGAGTCATCAAGGGACCGGCAGGCCCGGCCCTCGGTGAACCGCCACTCACCGAAGCCGAGCGCGCCTACTGCCACCCGCGCGCCGCCACCGTCCCAAACCAGCCCGGCGCATAGCCACCCCCACCTCCACCCCCACCTCCACAGTGGGGATGCGGATATCCGAATGCCGGCATCCAGGCGGCCGGGCCGCCCTCGTTTCCCGCGCAGAGACGAATCCCCGCTCGCAGCAGCGCGCCCAACCGTCAGTACGCATGCGCTCCACGCAGGATCCGGGGCCGCGCCCGTCAACTCCTCAGTCCGATGTGCCGCGCCTGCCGGCATCGGCCTGCCGCCATTCCTCGGCCGCCTGGATCATGCTCCGGCCGACATGCTCGAAGAAGTGGCCGAGGTCCCGCATCCGGGTGCCGGCGGGTGTCGCGGCGCCGAGGACCTCGGCGCCGCGAAGGGCGAAGTCGGCGAGCGTGGTGTTCTGCCGTGCGCCGGCCATCCAGCCGCGGAACCAGGCGTCGGCGTCGATGACGTACACATCGCGTCGGCGGCCGGTGTCGCGTTCGCGCCTGATGAGTTCCTGCTGTTCGAGTTCGCCCACGGCCTTGGAGACGGAGGCGGGGCTGACCCGGAGGCGCTGAGCGAGCTCGGTGGCGGTCAGGCTGCCGCCATCGGTGACGTACAGGCACGTCAGTACGCGGGCGGTCATCCGGGGCAGCCCCGTGCCGACCATCATCGCCGTGAACTGTCCCTCCAGTTCGAGGACGGCCTCCGGGTCGCGTCCGTGTGCGCCGCTCTCGGCCGGTGAGGGGGGCGGGGCCGGGACCTGGTTGCGTCGACGGGCCCGCCCTGCGGTCGCGCGATGCGCCGCGTCGGCCCGGTAGGCGGCAGGGCCGCCGTTGCGGGCCACCTCTCGGGTGACGGTGGAGATGGGCCTGTCCAGGCGGCCGGCGATGTCGGTGTAGGTGAGTCCTTCCCTGAGTCCCTCCGCGATCTCCCGTCGCTCTTCGTGGGTCAGTCTGCCTCCGGGCATCGGCGTCGCCTCCGTGTCAGGTCCGAGTGTGCGGCCAGTATTGCGTTCGCGGTCAGGTCATTGCAAATGTTCCGAGAGGGGATTTGCCTTCACCTTCACTGTCATTGCAAGAGTTTTGCTCAACGACCTGCATTAATGCCGAACGTGCCGGCTTATTGATTGACGAAAGAGTGAAAGCAATTTAGCTTTCAGTGATCCACGAACGAGCGGTGCAAGCCGGGCAGGCCCCGTACGAGGGCTGCTCGTCGCCCTGATCGGAGCTCTCATGACCACCTTCCTCACCCCCGTTCGTACCTGGAACCGTGCGCTGGTGGTCTGTGCCGCCCTCATGCTCGGCCTGGTACTCATCTCGGGCGTCGGCACCGTCGTCGACGGACGGATGCTGCTGGATGAGTCGGTGTGGGTGAAGCCGCTCAAGTTCGCCTTCGCCTTCGGCCTGTACGCCGCCACGCTGGCCTGGCTGTTGACCAAGCTGACCAGGGGCAGACGACTGGGACGGTGGCTGGGTACCGTCTTCGCGGTCGCCGCCATGGTCGAAGTGGGTGCCATCACCGTCCAGGCGGCGCGCGGAACCTTCAGCCACTTCAACGCGGATCAGACCGACCCGGTCACCCTGGCCCTGGTCCCCCTCCTCACCTTCGGCGTGATGGTCATCGTCATCGCCCAGTTGGTCCTCGCCATCGTCGTCGCGATCCAGCTCACCGGGGGAGCGGCGCTGAACCGCGCCATCCGCTCCGGTGTCGCACTCGCCACCTTCGGCATGGTCGTGCCGGTCTTCTGGATGGTCACCGAGATCCACTCCCGTACGGTGACCGACGCCAACGGCCACTCCGTGCGGATGTACCAGGGCCACGGCATCGGAGACCCGGACGGCCACGGCATGCCCCTCACGAACTGGAGTGTGACCGGCGGCGACTTCCGGGTACCGCACTTCTTCGCCCTGCACGGCATCCAGGTGCTCCTCCTGATCACCGCGGTACTGGCCGCACTCGCCGCCGAGCACGTCTGGCTGCGCGACGAGAGGGTGCGGGCCCGCCTGGTCGGCAGTGCCGCCCTCGGCTACACGGGCCTGGTCGCGGTGGTGACCTGGCAGGCCTGGCGCGGACAGTCCCTGATCCACCCGGATTCCGCCACCCTCCTCGCCCTTGCCGCGGTGCTGGTCCTCGCGGTGGCGACCACCGCAAGGGTCATCGCCACCGCCAAGCGCGCCACCGCCAAGCGCGCCACGTCGGAGCGCACCACGTCCGGGCCTTCCACCGTCGAACCGGCCGAAGACCTCGAGCCCTCGTGCTGACGCCGCCGCCCCACCCCGACGATCCGAACTCCTGAAAGGAAACCGACATGACCACGCCCTTCTCCAACGAGACGACCACGACCGCGCAGAGTGCACCGACAGCCCCCGCGACGATCCCGGACCGCTCCGCGATGCAGTGCGCCCTGAACCACGCCGTGACCCGGGGCGGCGCTCCCGGCATGGTCGTAGAGGTCCGTGACGACCGCGGCAGGTGGTTCGGTTCGGCGGGCGTCTCCGACACCGGGACCGGGCGCGAACGCCGGCCTTCCGAGCGGTTCCGGATCGGGAGCACGACGAAGGCGTTCACCGCCGCGCTGGTCCTGCGACTGGCGGCCGAAGGCAAGCTGGGCCTTGACGACACGATGGAGCGGTGGCTGCCCGGGCTGGTGGCGGGCAACGGCCATGACGGCCGTGCGATCACCATCCGGCAGTTGCTCAACCACACCAGCGGCATCCTCAACTACGGCAACGACCCGGAGTTCTTCAAAAGGGGCATCGGCGCGGCCTGGTTCCAGCACCGCTACGACACCTACGCCCCCGAGCGGCTGATCAGGATCGGCCTGGCCACCCCGCCGGCCTTCGCCCCGGGAGACGCCTTCCTCTACTCCAACACCAACTACTTCCTGGCCGCCCTGATCGTCGAGAAGGCCACAGGCGGGACGTTCGCGCAGGCGCTCACCCAGTGGATCGTCCAGCCCTTGAAGCTGACCGGGACCTACCTGCCCGGCGCGGAACCGACGATCCGAGGGCCGCACCCGCGGCACTACTCCACGCTCTTCTCCTCCGACGCCCAGCCCGAGGTCCATGACGCGACCGAGATGAACCAGTCCTTCGCTTGGGCGGCAGGCGGCATCATCTCGACCACCGGCGACCTCCAGCGCTTCTTCGGCGCCCTCCTCAGAGGCCGGCTGCTGCCCGCCGAGCAGCAGCAGGACATGTTCACCACCGTCGACACCACAGGACCCGTCCCGTGGATCCCGAGTACCCGATACGGACTGGGCGTGTTCGCCCAGACACTGCCGACCGGGGTCACGGTCTGGGGCAACGCGGGCGCGACGTACGGCTCATGGACCTACGCCGTGGGAACCCGTGACGGCGGGCACCTGCTCGCGAGCCAGGTCAACGGCGACTGGAGCGGCCTCGGCGTCTTCGACGGCATCCTCACCACCGAGTTCGGCGCGGCTGCCGAAAGAGCGAGTTCTCCAAGGACGCACGGGGCAGGCGGAGACACACGGCATGCGGGTCGGTGACCGCCCCGAGCAAATCCGATGGCACCGGCAGCCCTCCGGCGACAAGACTGCGCCGGTGAACACCCAGCCACCACCGCCGGACCCACTCCTCCAGCCGGTACGGGCCCCCGTGCCACCGTGGAACACGTCCTCGCCGAGCGTCGTGCCACCCTCGTCCCGGCCGGGGCCATCGACATGGTGCGTGCGGCCTTCGATGCCGTCAACCCGCTCCTTCACCCACCGTTCGCGGCAGAGGCGCCGGCCGCCGACGTCGGCGGGGCGCAGCCCGAAGGCGCATGATCGCTTCCGGTCAGACTCAGCAGTGGGGGTGGTGTGACATGGGCGAGTGGCGAACCGATCCGACGTTCGCGATGTGCCGGGCGTTGGTGGACGGGGCGGAACCGTCCTCCTTCGCGGGCGGGCCGTTCGACGTGCGGGCGGTGATGACCGCCATCCGGGCCGAGGTCAAGGACGGATTCCTGCTCGACGAAGTCCCCTGGGAGCGCTTCCCACAGGGGAATCGTGTCAGGGAGGCCGTTCACCTGCTCCACACCGAGGGCTCCCTTCGCGCCGGAACGGGCGTTGTGGACGGCATGTGCGCCAACGACACGCGGGCCGCCGCCGTTCTCGCCGTACCGTTCCTGATCAGGATCGCCGCCGACACCGGCCACCCCCATCGTGCCGACGCGCTCGCCGAGGTCTCCTGCCCGGCCCGCGCCCGCTACTTCGGCGTTGCCTCCCGCGAAGAACTGCTGCTTCACCGCGCCGACACCCAGGACGGTGATCTGTACGACGATTACGGCGTCGAGGTGACCGGCTACCCTGCCGGCTGGTCGGTCGCCGCCGCCCGGGCCGCGATCACCGCCGACACCGCTCTCCTGCAGCCCCTTCTCGGCGACCCCGACCCGTCGATGCGTATCGACGCCGCCTACACACTGGCCACGGCCACTGACCCAGACCGAGCGGTCCGCTCCGCCTTCCGCACCCGGCTCGCCGCCGAGCAGGACCCGATCGTCAGCGCCGCCCTGGTCCTCGCCACCGCCGAAGCCACCCGCGCCCACCCCCACGCGCCGACCACCGCGTGGATGCGAGAGCGGTGGCGGGACCGTACACAAGCGCCCGAGGTCCGGTTGGCCGCCGCGATCGGCTGGCTCTGCCTCACCGACGAACCCGCCCCCGACGACCTGCGCGCCGCCGTCGACCACCTCGCCACGGACGAACGCGCCCACGCCATGAACGACCTGCCATGGATGGCCGTCATCGGCGGATCCGGCGAGACGGGACTGCGGCACTGCGTCCGAAAGTTGCTCCACCCCGGCCGGTCCGATCCTGATGACGACCCGTGGGCCCCGCGCCACTGACGGCAGGAGCCGTCCACCAGGTGCCCCGGCTGCTGCCCGTGCCTCGCCCACCGTCGCGCGACGAAGGCCGGTGCCCGCAGGTTCCAAGTCCCCGACCGGGCTCTCCGCGGACCGGGACCACGCTCATTCCACGCAGTGCTCTGCCACCTGGGCACGCCGATCCGAGCGTGATCTCTCGCCTCACGTCCGGCCTCGAATGGGCGTCGCGGGCTGAAAGGATCGCCGGTCAGGCGGCCGTCTGGCGCCGGGGCGTCTTCCGCGTCTTCACCCCGCCGACGATGAGCGCCAGCCCCAGGGCGACGATGCCGAGGTATGCGGCGGGCGGAAGGTCGACGACCTTGTGCATCCAGCCCCACTCCGTGCCGAAGAAGGTTTGCGAGGCGAAGCTGACAAGCCCCTGGGCTCCCACGACGTAGCCGATGCTTTCGACGGTGTATCCGATGGTTGTTCGCACGGATCCACCCTCTCGCGGCGGTGCCGCGAGATCGTCCTCCGCAGGGCCGAAAACGCGGTAGTCCAAAGGACGCAGTGGCGTGCGGAGAGCACCGGAAAGACACCCCGCCGCGGCAGGCGAAGCAATCGACAGCAGAAGGCTCGAAGACCACGCCCTCGTACACCCGGCGCCGCCGGCGGCACTGCCCGCACCCTTACTGAAGTTGGATGGGCGGCGACCGTACTCCCTGGCGCGACACCGAGTGGACCTGCCGGCCCTACGTCGCCCTTGCCCGCAGGGGGGTGGTGAGCGGGGCGGGTACGCCGAGGGCGAGCAGCGCGGTGTCGTCGTCGAGTCCGTCCCCGAAGCCGGCGAGGAGTCCGGTCAGGGCGGTGATCAGAGCCTGCGGGCCGGCTGCGGGCCGGGCCGTTGTGAAGGCGCGCAGGGCGTCCTCGCCGTACAGGGCGCGATCGGGTCCGATGCGGGCCTCGGTGAGGCCGTCGGTGTAGAGGAGCAGGGTGTCGCCGGGCCGCAGTTCGGTGTGGGCCGGCGTGAACCGGACGCGGGGCAGGACGCCGATGAGCATGCCGCCGGGGGTGTGGAGGTAGTCGGCGGTTCCGTCGGCGCGCTGGATCAGCGCGGAGGGGTGTCCGCCTGAGGCCAGGCGCACATCGACGCGGTCACGGCCGGCGTGCAGGATCCCGAAGACGGCGGTGCAGTAGCGGGGGTCGCCATTGCTGTACCGCTCGTGGAGCACGGTGTTCAAAGTGGTCAGCACGTTGACCGGTTCGGGATCGTGCAGGGCTGCCGCGCGCAGGGTGTAGCGGGTCAGGGAGGTGACCGCGGCGGCTTGGGGGCCCTTGCCGCACACGTCGCCGAGGAAGAACGCCCACCGGCCGGCGTCGATGGGGAACAGGTCGTAGAAGTCTCCGCCGAGCAGGTCGGGGGAGGCGGTGTGGTAGTAGGACGCGGCTTCCAGTCCCGGAATGGTGGGGAGGGCGGCGGGCAACAGGTTCTGCTGGAGGACGGCGAGGGCCTCCTGGAGGCGTTCGCGGTCGGCCTCCGCCTGCCGGCGTGCCTCCTCCGCCTCGCGGCGCGCCTCCTCGGCTGCCTGGCGGCCGCGCAGCAACTCCACCTCGTAGGCGCGGCGATCACGGGCGTCGAAGACCGTGGTGCGGATCAGCAGGGGCTCCCCGCCGGTACTGGTCTTCACCTTCGAGGTGACCAGCACCGGCATCCGCTGCTTGCCGGCAGCCTTGATGTCCAGGGCGATGCCGTTGATCTCGCCCTTCATCCCCAACATCGGGGCGAAGTGCGTCTCGTGGTACAGCTTGCCGCCCACCGTGAGGAGATCGGTGAACCGCATCCGCCCCACCACGGCGGAGCGCTCCAGGCCCAGCCAACCCAACAGCGTGGCATTGATCTTCGCGATGGTGCCGTCCATCAGGGTCGACAGGTACCCGCACGGCGCCTGCTCGTACAGTTCCTCCGCACTGTCCTCCAACAGGGAGGTGAACACCGCGTCCGTCGCGGCGACGTTCGGCTCTCCGTCGGGCTCCCGGTCCTCGTCGACGCGGCACATCATCGGCGAACCCCGACGAACTCGATGATCGCCTCGGCGGTGGCTTCCGGCGCGCTCAGTTGCGGACAGTGTCCTGTCGCCTTCAGCGTGACCAGGCGGCTGTCGGGGATCGCCGCGTGAACGTAGGCGCCGACCTCGCGGGGAGCGATCACGTCCTGCTCGCATTCCAGGACCAGAGTCGGCACCGTGACTGTCTTCAGGTCCTCACGGCTGTCGGAGAGAAATGTCGTGCGGGCGAAGACTCGCGCCATGTCCGGATCGGTCGCGCAGAACGACGTCGTCAGCTCCTGACCGAGCTCCGGGCGGTCGCCGTTGCCCATGATCACCGGCGCCATCGCCGCCGACCAGCCCAGATAGTTGGACTCCAGGGACTCCAGCAGCTCGTCGATGTCGTCGGCGTCGAACCCGCCCCGGTATCCGTCCTCGTCGATGTAGCGGGGCGAGGGGGCGACCATCACCAGACGGGAGAACCGTTCCGGCGCGTTCGCGGCAGCGAGGACCCCGACCATGGCACTGACCGAATGCCCCACGAAGATCGCGTCCCGCAGGTCCAGTTCCTCACAGACCTCCAACACGTCCAAGGCGTAGCCCTCCAGCGAGCTGTAGCGCTGCTCGCTCCATGCCGCGGGCGTCGAGCGGCCTGACCCCACGTAGTCGAAGAGCACAACCCGGAAGTCCTCGGCCAGCGCGGGGACGATCAGGCGCCACATGTTCTGGTCGCAGCCGAACCCGTGCGCCAGCAGGAGCACCGGCCCGTCCGCGCGGCCCGTGACGGTGACGTTGTTCCTGCGACGGATATCCATCCCGTCAGTCTCGCACCCCCCGCCGGCCCGGGGCAGGTCTGCCGCCGCAGCGAGTGGTCGGGGCGCTCCAGGGCCCCGACCGGGTGTCTCCTCACTTGCTCTGGAAGATGCCTCCGGGTTCCCCCGCCTTGCGGCCACGCTCGTCGGGGGGTGATCTCCGTTGAGCAAGGTCGCGGGGTCGGTCGTCGGAGGGCGGGAGGAGCGGCCGCCGGCGCCGGTCGCGGAGCCGAGGCCTTGAGACCATCGGCCCGAGGGTGGGGTGACAGCGCGAGGCGTGGCCGCGGCACGGTAACGTCGGCGCCGGCAGAACCCACCCGGTCCTGTCTGACGTGGCAGCGCGAGGTGCGGCCGCGGCACGGTGAAAGTCCGTGCCCAGTCCGCCCAGCGGTGCCCACTCTGGGCGGAATGACGTCCTCGCGGGGCGATGCTGCTGTCTCCCCAAGGAGATGGAGCCCCCGTCATGGTTCAGACGCCGCGTGCGGCGATCACGCTCGGCATCGTGATCGCCGCGTTTCTCGCCCTCGTGGTCGCCGTGGCGACCACGGTCCTGTCGTGGCTGGCCGGCAACCGATGGCCGGTCGCGGTGCTGCACGGCGGCGCCGCCTTCGGCGGCACTCTCACGCTCGGCACACTGCTGATCGCCCTGTACCAGTCCGGCTGACCGTGGGTCCGCATCACGGCCACAGCCTGCTCACGTCCGCCAGCGCCCGGCACACCTCCGTCGCCGCGGCGGCGCCACCCACCGTGGCGATCAGTGGCGCCAGGTTCCCCAGGTCTTCGAGGAGTTCACGGCGGGACCGGCGGGAGCCGGCGGTCATGAGAGCTGTCCACTCTGCCTCCGCCGCATATCCCGACAACCCCGACGCGGCACCGGCCAACCGCACAAGGCACGTGGCGCGGTCACGGGGATCGGTCACGGCCGCTGCCTCGATCAGGCCCCGAGAGACGAGATCCGGGCGCAGTGCGAGCGGCGCCGACTCCGCCAGCGCCGCGAACGCTGCCGCGCGCGTGGCGGCGTTCCACTGCCCGTCGATCCCGTCCAGGAGCCGCCGTACGAACTCGTCCGGCGGCTCCTGGACCCACGGCAGCAGCCGTGCCGTCGACACCAGGTGGCCGTAGTCGGTGAGGCCCGGGCGGCCGAGCACGGTGTGGACGATCATGTCGAGCGACTCCTGCCTTTCCTCGGCCCCGAGGTGAGGCAGGAGGGCCACGGTCGCCTCGGCCCGCAGGCCGCTCGCGCGCAACCTGCCGGCCACCGCATTCGCATCGCGGACGGCCTCGGGGGCGCCGCGCACCAGCTCGGCCAGGATTCCCGGGATGTGTCGCCCGTCCTCGTACGTGCCATCAGCCGCTTTCCTCAAGAGGCGCAGGGCGTGCCGGACCGCCCACCGGCCGGTCCGTTGCGGCAGTACGGGTATCAGGACGGCCAGGCACCGTGCCGTCTCCACCGGATCGGGAGCCTGGACCAAGCTGGTCGCAGCCATCCTCAGCACCGACACGGTGGACCGCGGTCCGGGCGCGCGGCGGGCCAGTTCCGCCGTGCCCTGGACCTTGGGCACACCCATGCGGCAGAGGCCGAGGAACCGCCGAGCCTGTGGGAGGAGACCGGCCGGCAGGCGCGGGATCAGTGCCGCGCACGCTGTGGCCATGAGTGGCGGCAGCGGCTCCGGGCCGCCGGGCTCGGGGTCTCTCACCCACGTGTCATGGGCGAACGAACGAACGGCCTCCCATGCCGTCGCCGCCTGGCTCGGGTCGAGATGCTCCGCGAGGACCGTCACTACACGGCACGTGGCCTCCGGGTCGGCCGCGCTCATGGCCACGACCCGGTCCAGCACCAGAGCGGTGTATGCGGGGCGTTCCTCGACCTCCACGTGGGGGAGGAGATGGGCGACGGCCATGGAGGTCGCGTCGCTGTCGCCACGCGCCTCCAAGAGCCGGGCGGCACGTGCCAGGGCCCCGTTCGGCAGGCCCCCGGCTATGTCGGACAGGGCGCGCAGCCTGATGTCGTGTTCCAACAAGTGAGCGCCCTGCGTGGCTTCGAGACGGGCGAGCACGTCCAGCGCCTCCTTCTCGTCCCGGACTCCGCGCGCCACCGTGGCCCGCAGAAGCAGGCCGATGCCACGCACCTCCATGTCGAGCGCCCCCTCGCGCCGCATCAGCCGAGCGGCCACCCAGGACACCACATGCCGAGCGAACGCCCTGAAGGACTTCGGCAGTCCGCCGAGCACGAGGGGCAGGACGTCCTGCCAGTCGGTGCAGGCCATATCGGGAAACCGGTCGTAGGGGAACGCGTCCCGGAAGCGGTCCGGTGCGGCCATGGCGCAGGCGACCGCCGCCACTCGCACCTGTCGCCGCGGCACCACGGCACTGGCCGAGGCAGTGACAGAGAGAGGGAGAAAGGCCCGCTCGTTCCGGCGCCCTCCCAGGAAGTCCAGGCTGAACCCGAGTACAAGACCGGCGAGCGTGGCCGGTACGAACCGGCCGACGGCGATCCGGTGCGACCACAAAGCCACCGTGCGTTCGAAGACCGACGCGCCGCCGACGCGCGGCACGCGGTGACGGGTCGCGGCGAATGCGCACAGCCGTTCCCTGGCAGGGCCGTCGGTGTGATCGACGAGTACCAGAAGGGCGGCGGCGAGCACCGGAGAGGCGTCCGGTACGGCTGCCCGGAGCAGCCGCGGAAGCACCGCGGCGCGGCGCTCGGGCGCCAGCACCGGATACAGCAGGGCCCAGGCCGTGAGCCGTTCATCCTCGCTGAACACCGCTGTCCGGCCGATCAGCGTCTGCGCCTCTCGCACGTGAGCCGGTGCCAGACCGGCGGCGTACCTGAGCAGATGGGCCAGCCGCTCGCGGTCCGCCCCCGGTTCCGGGCGGGGCAGCATGTGCTCGACCAGCTCTTCCCGCGCCTGGGTGCTCAGGAGCGGCAGAGCGACGGAGACGGCCCGAAGTCCCGACGGGCCATCCGACGCGCACAGCGCGGCGGCCTCGTGCAGGTCCTCGGCGAGCGCGTGATCGCGCGGGAGGCTCCTCACCAACTCGGCCAGTCGCAGGACGCGCACCCGCGGTTCGATGATCTGGGCCACCGCCAGGCGGGCCCGCTCGGAGTTCCACACGCCGCGCTCGAGCAGCCGAGGCAGCAGCCCCGGAGGGAAGTCGATGAGAGAGCCGGGCAGCGAGGCCAGGACCAACGCGTACCGCGCCCTGGCCCCCACCGCGGCCCGCTTCTGGCCCGGGCGGGACGCGGCCAGGGCGGTGCGCAGTGCCACCGGCAGTGCCGAGGCGCGCTCGTCCCGCTCCAGCCGCTCCAGCAGAGACATTCGCGGGCCGGTCCCGTCGTCGGTGGTCTGCCGGAGCATCCGTACGAGCGCGCTGTGGTCGACACGCTTGCCGGAACGCAGTTCGAGGGCACTCAACAGTTGTTCGGTGTGGAGCCGGTCGAACTGGTTGCTCACTCGTCGTCCCATTCAACGGCGTCGTCGACGAAGTCGAGCAGCCGCTTCTCCACCGCGTCGATCCCCGCCGTGGTGGAGAGGAAGTCGAGGAACGACTTGTGGTAGATGCGATACACGGGGTGTCCGTCGGCTCTGGGCCGGCCCCGGTTGAGGAACTCCTGCCATGTCGCCACCGCCGTGCGGACCGGATGGAGGGGCAGGCTCAAGGTCTGGGCGATGATCTCGGCCGTTGTCTGGTGCAGGATGGCGAACCCCAGAATCACCGGTCGGTGCACCTCGTCGAAAAGCTCCGGGTCCGCCGCGCGCATCGTCACCCAGTGCCGCCGGTAGTACTCGCGCAGCCCGAGCGGCAGGTCGTCGATGTCTCCCCGCCAGAGCAATTCACCGCCGGCGATCTCCGGCAGGACGCGGACCGCGTACAGGAAGTTGCCTTCGCTGCGCTCCAGGAACTGCTTCGCGAAGTCGTGGCTCTTCTGCCCGGCGGACGCCAGGACGTCCGCCAGGCGTTCCGCATTGTCCTCGATGAACGTCTCCACGTAGAGCAGCAGGTCCGCCTGGTTGGCTTCGTCGTCGTCCCCGATCTCCATGTGTCGGATCCGGTCCGCGTCGAGTTCATAGGCGTTGCGACCCCGCGAGGTGACGACGACGTAGACGTTGTCGGGCAGTTGGCGGGGCAGCGCCAGCCGGTTGATCCCCGGTCTCCCGTCGTCCGCCGCCTCGTCGATGGCGTCCACCACGATGACGAGCGGGGTGTCCTGGCACGCGGCCGCCGTGCCCAGCAGGCCCAGCAGGAAGAGGCCGTCCCGACCGGCGCGCGGAGGCAGCGACGTGTGGTCCAGGTGATACCGGACGATCAGCTGAGCGCAGACATTGCGTAGGAACGCCTCGGTCGTGGACGCACCGGAGGCGGCGACGTTGAAGTGGTGCAGCCACTTGCGGCGGCGCACCAGCTCCGCCATCAGCGACGTCTTGCCGATGCCGGGTTCACCGGTGATCAGGATGTAGCCGGACGGCAGGGCGGTGTCCTCGATCGCGGCCTCGACGGCGTCGATGTACCGATTTCGGCCGACGAACCCGCGGGCCAGGGGTTCGACGATCCCGTACGCGAAATCGGCGACCAGCAGATCGTCCGCCAGGCCGGCCGGTGGCGTGGCGAACTCGGACCAGACCGGCGAGCCGGGCGATACCGGTGCGACGCCGTCCACCTGACGCAGGGCCGCCTCGCGCAACTCCTCGAGCGGCCCGACGTCGGCGCCGGTGACGTCCGCGATGCGCTCCAGCGTGCGCAAGGCCGGGACCTTGCGATCCTTCCGGTCGGCTCCCAGCCGGGCATTGAGGGCGGCGGAGAGGGTATTGCGGCTTATGCCTGCCCTGTCGGCCACCACTCTGACCTGATAGCGGTCTCCGAACGTGCCGGCCACGAGGGCGCGCAGCCTTCGCGACAGCGCTGCGAGTTGATCGGGCTCCTCCGCCATACCGCTTCCCGTCGGCTCGTCGGCGAGCCGACCGCGATGGCCCGCCTCCACAGGCCGACAGTGTCTCGCGGCTCCGCGCGGCTTGTCCGTCGAGTCCTGAACCCGGTGGAGCGGCACACCCTCCCGCCTCCGGCGAACGGCTCGGCAGCCGACCCGCCAAGTGCTCGCCCCCTCGCGGTGCCGAACCCGCCCGTGACGCGCGTGCGGCCGCGGCCGCCGGTCCGCGTGCGGCCGCGTCGGTCATCGCCCTGAGTGCGGCGTTCGGTCGCTGTCCGCGCTCGTCAGAATCGCGCTCGCGACAACCTCGAAGAGTCGGTCGGAGCGTGGCGCGAGTGAGGGTTGATCGCCGAGCCAGGCGAGCATGGCCACCAGCGCGAACAAGTCGGCGCCATCGACGTCGCTCCGCGCCGTGCCTGCGGCCTGGGCGCGGGTGAGGAGTCGCGCACCGGCTGCCCGCAGGGTGACGCACGAAGCGTGGAGTGCGGATTCGGGGTCCTCGATGGCGGCTGCCATCAGATCGGTGACGCCCCGAAACTCGGTTGTCCACGCGACGCAGTCGCGCAGCCACGCAACGAGAGCGTCTTCAGGCGAGCTCGACGTCTCAAGCTCGCCCGCCTCTGCCGTCAGTTTGTCGAAGCTCGTGCGGAGCAGGGCATCGAGCAGTGCCTCACGCGTCGGGAAGTGCCGCAGCAGCGTCGCCAGTCCGACGTCGGCCCTGCGTGCGATGTCGCGCAGCGACATGTCGACGCCGTGCTCGGTGATGGCGGTGCCCGCTACTGCGAGCAGGTGGTCGCGGTTCTTCCTGGCGTCGGCGCGCATCTGCCCCTCTTGACTATCCGGATCAGTGGTCCATATATTCGGATCAGTGGTCCACTTATGTGGACCACTGATCCGAATAAGCGTATCCCGTAGCACGGCAGGAGAAGACGATGTCGACCCGAACGATGAGGGCCATCCGGATCCACGAGCACGGTGGCCCGGAGGTTCTGCGATACGACGAGGTGCCGATTCCCAAGCCGGGGCCGGGCGAGGTGCTCGTCCGCGTTCACGCGGCCGGCGTCAATCCACCTGACTGGTACCTGCGCAACGGACTGACCAGGATGCCCGGGAAGGCGGAATCGACGGTCACCCTGCCGGTGATTCCGGGGACGGACGTGTCGGGCGTCATCGAGGCCATCGCCGCGGACGTGGACGACCTCGCCGTAGGCGATGAAGTCTTCGGCCTGCTGCGCTTTCCCGGCTTCGACGGCAGCACGTACGCCGAGTACGTGGCGGCGCCCGCGTCGGACCTCGCACGCAAGCCCGCCGGCGTCGACCACGTACACGCGGCCGGGGCGCCCATGGCCGGGCTCACCGCGTGGCAGTTCCTGATCGAGCTCGGACATGATCATCCCTCGCCCTTCCAGGAATCACGGCATCGACCGACGGTGATCGATGCCGACACGACGGTACTCGTTAACGGTGCCGCGGGCGGCGTGGGCCACTTCGCCCTCCAGCTGGCGAAGTGGAGGGGCGCACGTGTCATCGCGGTGGCATCGGGCGCGCACGAATCGTTCCTGAACAAGCTCGGCGCCGACCGGTTCATCGACTACACCAAGAGTCGTCCCGAGGAACTCGTGCACGACATCGATCTCGTTCTCGACACGGTCGGCGGCCCGGACAGCAAACGCTTCCTGCGCACCCTCAAGCGCGGCGGCGCCCAGTTCCCCGTGTTCCCCGGGGACTTCGACCAAGAGCAGACCGCGAAACTGGGTGTCACCGTCTCCAGTGCCCAGGTCCGCTCGAACGCCGCGCAACTCGCCGAACTGGGCCGTCTGCTCGACGTGGGCACGGTCCACGTCGCGATCGACAGCACGTTCGCCCTCGCGGATGCCCGGGCGGCGCACGAGCGCGCCGCCCGAGGGCACATCCAAGGAAAGATCGTACTCACGGTTGCCTGAGGACGAGCCGTGGACCTGTTGCGTCATCAGCCGGCTGGTGTACCGAGCACGCGCGGGCGGAATCGGATGATGGCCGCGGCGACAGCGTCGAGGTGGCTCTCCAGGAGGAAGTGACCACCATCGAGCAGGTGGATCTCCGCGCTTGGAGCGTCGCGGCGAAACGCCTCCGCGCCGGCCGGCGCGAAGATCTCGTCGTTGCGGCCCCAGATCGCGAGAACGGGGACACGGCTCGACCGCAGCCAGTCGTGCACCGCCGGGTAGAGGGCACGGTTGCTGGAGTAGTCGCCGAACAGGGCGAGTTGGGCGCGGTCGACGCCCGGTCGGGCGAGCAGGGTCAGGTCGTGCTCCCAGGCGTCGGGATCGATCAGGTTGGGGTCGAGTACGCCGTGGGTGTACTGCCACTCGACGGCTTCCCGGCCCAGGGCGGGCCGCAGCCGTGCTTCGTTCTCCGGGCTGCGGTGCGCACCGTAGGCCCAGATGGGTTCCCAGAAGGCCGGCACGAACCCTTCCTCATAGGCGTTTCCGTTCTGCGAGATGACGGCGAGGACCGCTTCCGGGGCCGCCAGCGCGAGTCGCCAGCCGATGGGTGCGCCGTAGTCCTGTACGTAGATCGCGTAGCGGTGTACGCCGAGGCCGGTCAGGAAGCCGCGGGTGACTTCGGCGAGGGCGTCGAAGGTGTAGGGGAAGTCCGTCACGTCGGGCGCCGATGAGCGGCCGAAGCCGATGTGGTCGGGGGCGATCACCCGGTAGTGGCCGGCCAGCGCCGGGATCAGGTGTCGGAACATGTGGGAACTCGTCGGATAGCCGTGCAGTAGCAGGAGGACGGGGGCGTCCGAGGGGCCTGCCTCCCGGTAGAAGACGGTCAAGCCGTCCACGTCCATGGTCCGGTGATGAACAGCAACCATAGTAACCCCTTAAAGTGAGTTAAACGGTTAGGCTATGCTGATCATGCTCAGAAGGGCATGGCGTGTCAAGGAGAGTGAGTCGTGGTCGAGGATGAGGAACTGCTCCTCGCCGTTCTCAACAGCGCGCCGGTGGTCGACGGGCTGCCCACGGACGCCCTGAACGAGCCGGGGGCGGCGGACTGGCTGCGAGCGCTCGGGGGGAGTGGCGCGAAAGAGGAACGCGACCGCCTGCGCCGTGTACGTGACGCGCTGCACCTGCTGATTCGGGGGACGTCCGCCGATGTCGGCAGTCTTGCCTCCGCGCTCGACGGGGCGCGACTTCGTCCTGCCGTCTCGCCCGCGGGCGTGTCCTGGCAACTGGAGACAGCGCCTGATGAGGAGGTTGTGGTCCGTGTCGTACTCGCGTGGTCGCGCCTCACCACGGAACTGCCGGGACGGCTGCGGGCCTGCGCGAACGAGGAGTGCAACTTGTTTCTCGTCGATCACAGCCGACCCGGGACCGCCCGGTGGTGCTCCATGGCGGTCTGTGGCAACCGGGTGAAGGCGCGAACCCACGCGCGCAAGAGGCGCTTCGCGGAGTGATCGCCCGCGCGGACCGTACTGCGGCCACCACCGGCGTCACACGGCCTCTCGGTGTGACTCTTCCGCACCGTACCGAGTCGGCTGTCGGACACGGGGTCCGGCGGCCCGATGCGGATCCGCACAGCGGTCGGCCGTGAGGCGTCACGGCGACCGCGTGGATGTGCCGGTGAGGCGGCCGGACGACTTCTATGAGGTTCCGCGGTCGGCCAGCGCGGCCCGCGCCAACCCGCGCAGCCAGGCGTGGGCGTGGTCGGTGTCGTAGCGCTGATGCCATGACAGATATATCGGTGCCGAGGGAAGTTCGAGCGGGAGCGGGAGCACGGCCAAGCCGAGATCGGCGACCGCGGAACGCGTGGTGGCCTCGGGGACGCTGACCAGGAGATCGGAGCCGCGCGCGAACTCCAACGCCGCCGCCTCCGTCGGCGCGGTCGCCACCACGCGGCGGGTGAGGTTGAGCCGAGCGAGGGCGTCGTCGAGGGCATTGCCGAGGTTTCCACGACGCGAGACGGTGAGGTGCTCGGCGGCGGCGTACTGCTGCACGGTGACGGTCCTGACGCGGGTGAGGGGGTGCCCCTGCCTCACGACGACGACGAGGCGGGTCTCGCCCACCTTCTCGGCGCGGATGTCCGGTGCGCTCGGGCGGTTGGCGTTGGCCTCCAAGTCGACCTCCCCGCGCCGCAACTCGGGTGTGTCGATGCTCGATTCGGCCACGAAGCGCAAGCGCACGCCCGGTGCCTGTCCGCGTACGGCCGCGAGGAGTGCGGGGCCGCTCATGGCGACCAGGGAATCGTGCCAACGGAGTGTGAAGGCGCGCTCCAACGTTGCCAGATCGAGTTCACGGCTCGGTGCGAGCACCCCCTGGACCTGGTGCAGCAGCTCGTGCACCTGTTGCCGGACGGCGATGGCATACGGAGTCGGGGTCATCGTGCGCCCGGTGCGCACGAGGATCTGATCCCCGGTCGTGCGCCGGATTCGGCCCAGACTCCGGCTCATCGCCGGGGCGGTGACATGCAGGCGCGCGGCCGCCCCGGCCACGCTTCCCTCTTCCAACAGCGCGTCGAGTGCGGCGAGCAGATTCAAATCCAATTGCATGGGAGTAATCCTAGCCGTGCTTTACATGCATTTGAAGTTAATCAAGGGGCTCTATACCTTCGAGACAAGAGCGCAGGACGGAACGCCCGACCAGCCTCAACACCCCTTCTCACAATGGGAGTACCACCATGTCCGAATCGCTTGAGACCGCCGAGGTCGCTGCTTCCGATGCCTACCTGCTCGAGCAGACCGTGATTGCCGTGCGGGAGGCCGGTTCGGTGTTGCGTGAACGCTTCGGCGAGGTGGTCGGACACCAGACCCGCGAGGAGCTGATGCGCGCGCTCGCCGCCAATGACGATGCGGCTCTCGACATTCTGCGTCCGCGTCTGACGGAGCTGCGCCCCGCTGCCGGTTGGGTGGAGGACGAGTTGGATGGTGGGGCGTTGCCGTCGGGTGAGTGGTGGGTGGTGGATCCGGCCGAGGGCAATGTCAATCACTTGCACGCCTTGCCGGACTGGGCGGTGACCGCGACCCTGGTGCGTGAGAATCAGCCGGTGCTCACGGTGGTGCACTTGCCGTTGACGGGGGAGACCTATACGGCGCTGTTGGGTGCGGGTGCCCACCTCGATGGCCGTCCGCTGCGTGTGTCCCCGGCCGCGGACCTCGGCCTGAGTGTCGTGGCCACCAGCCAGGCCCGGCCGGAGGAGGACGAGGAGGTCGTGCGGCGCGTCGGTTCCTCGATCACGGCGATGCTCTTCGACGCGCTCGTCGTTCGTACCTCCGTGCCCGCGACCCTGCATCTGGTGAATGTGGCCGCCGGCCGGATCGACGCGTTCTGGCAGTTCGCCGGGGCCCGCGCGGATCTGTTGCCCGGGGCCCTGCTCGTCACCGAGGCGGGCGGGCGGATCTCCGACGCCGAGGGCCGGCCCTGGACCCCGCGGAGCGACAGCTTCCTCGCGGCCGCTCCCGGCGTCCACGCCCAGGCCGCCGCCACGCTTTCACGCTGACCGCGCACCACACTCCACGCACCACGCACCACGCACCACATTCCACGATCGATGCTCCGTACCCAGGTGAGGACCAGAACATCATGACCACGATCGCAGTACTCGGAAACGGCCGTGTCGGCGGCACCCTGGCCACGGCCCTCAGTCGGGCCGGGCATGAGGTGAGCGTGGCGGGCCGCGCGGCGGGCGCCGCCGCCGCCGCTGTCCGGGCGGCTCGGATCGTCATCAACGCCACTCCGGGCGCGGGTTCACTGGAGCGGCTCGCGGCCCTGCGCGAGGAACTGCGGGACAGGATTCTCGTCGACGTCTCCAACGCGACCGTCGACGGACCGGACGGACTGCCCGCCGGCTTGATCTATCCCGGCTCAAGTCTGGCCGAGCAACTTCAGGTGGCGCTTCCCGAAACGCGTGTGGTCAAGACGCTGAACACCATGCTCTTCCCGGTGATGACCGCGCCGGCCATGCTCACGCGGGCGCCCGACGTCTTCCTCTCCGGTGAGGACCCGCAGGCCAAAGAGGTGGTCCGTGGACTGCTCGGCGACCTCGGCTGGCGCGAGGAGTGGATCACCGACCTCGGCGGCATCCAGACCGCCCGCGCCACGGAGGCCGCGATACTGTTCGTACCGCACGTGATCCGAACCAGCGGCTTCGCGCCCTTCGCGATCTCGATCGCCCGCTGATCCGCATACAGCGCACCACTCCCGGCGGGCCCGCATCCGGAGCGAATACCGCAGCGCGGCCCGAGCCGGAGATTCACTGTCGGACGGCGACCCCGGGCCCGTTGCCCGGGGGCCGTCAGCCTTCGCACCGAGCGGACGGGGACGTGGCCGGCGCGGGCCGGCGCGGGCCGGCAGCACCGGCCGCGACAGGACGTCCAGCCAGGGCAAGCAGCACACGCGGGCCCCGCTCTGCCCCGCCCGGCTCCGGGCACCTCCGTAGACCCGCGACACCGGGTCACCCAGGCCGCGAACGCGGAGAAAAGAAGGCCCGTTGGAGGCCTTCGCGTCAGGGTGGGACTCACCCGGACCCTCCCCGCCGACCTGACGGTCGGCGGAGCCGCGTCCCCTAGACCCTGCGATTCCGCAAGGCCTCGGGGGCCCTTTCGACCGCGGTCAGCACACCCGTCAGGACTTCCTCGTCGAAGAGGTCATCGTAGAGTTCACCGGTGAGCATCGTGGTGTTGATGGCGACGGAGGGTGTGCCCGGTCCGATCGGATCCTCCCCGGTCTGCCGGTACGCCGTCAGCGAAGCGGTCACGAAATCGCTGTACTTCATCGTCGACACCGCGGTGTCGAACGCCTCGCTCCGCAGACCCGGCACCTCGTCCGCAAGGCTCAGCAGGCGCTGCGTGGTGTAGCCGTCGGACGCCTCCGCCTCTTCCTGGTCTGCCATCAGCACGGCGTGGTACTCGGTGAACTTCTGCGCGTCGAGAGCCGCCCGCAGGGCGTTGACCGCGCGCTGGGAGCCGTCACCACCGAGGCGGTCGTCCTTGAACGAAGCGAATACGTACTCCGTCCGCGTCTGCCTCTGGATGGTGTGAGTGCGGATCGCCTTGGCGCCACTCGACTCGAAGTCCGCGACAACCGGGCAGCGCGGGTCCTCGTAGAGCCGGACGACCATCTTGGCGTTCGGGTCCCCCACCATGATCGTCGTGCCGTCCGTCGACAGTGCCTCCGGCAGTTCGGAGGCGTTCGCGTATGCCTTTGGAGCGGGCTCGGCGTCGGGGCGGCCCTCCCGGCACGGGGCAACCGGTCCGAGTGAGGGGCGTGGGCGGCGGTCTGTGGAAGGGACCGTCTGTCAGATCGACGCCGGGTCGAAATGAGTTCGACGGGACCATCGCGTGCAGGGGATCATGTGGGGGTGTCGCCAACAGAAGCGGCAGCCGATGACCTGCAGGATCTCGCCGCTCTCTGGAGCATGGGCGAGGCTCGCGCGCACGATGTCGTCGAGGTTGCCTGCGCGGCACTCGTTGCCGGACTCGACAGCCCGACCCTTCGCATTCTGGCCGGATACACCCGCGCCGAGGCGGAGAACGAGGTGCCGCACCTGCTTCCCGCCGTACTCGATGAGTTGGACCTCGTGTACTACCCGCGCGGCAGCGAGGCCGGGCGAGAGGCCGCCGTGCGGGCACTCGCGCACCAACTGTCGGCGGGCGAGCTGACACCACGAGAACTTGCCTCGCGTGTCCACCAGCTGTTCGGTCACCAACTTTCGACGGCCGAGCGTCTCGTGGAGCTTGATGACGAGTACGACATCATCGAATACGGGGACAGGACGTTGGCCGAGCTCGACGCCGAGGTCACAGCCGAGGCCCGGGCTCTTGCGCACAACCG
Organism: Streptomyces sp. NBC_00513; assembly: GCF_041431415.1. Lineage (GTDB taxonomy): Bacteria > Actinomycetota > Actinomycetes > Streptomycetales > Streptomycetaceae > Streptomyces. The sequence goes on along the minus strand of NZ_CP107845.1, from coordinate 496,069 downwards.
GCTCGGCCACGAACAACCTTCGTAGCGATCGGGCCCCGCGACGGGCGATCCACGGCGCAGGCAGGGAGCTGAACCGTCCCGTTCTTGCATCTGGTGGGCCGGTGGCCCTCCACGATCCTGCCGCCAGGGGACGCCGGTCGGGCCGGGCGGCGCCCCCTTGACAGCCGGGGCAGTGTGCCACCGTCCACAACCCGCTGCCCGACCTGCGCGGCATCGGCGGCCTTCGAACAGGTCGGCGGAGTCCGGGCCGCAGCCCTCGACGTCCTCGGCCGCAGGTCGGCCCGTTAGGGTCGGAAGTATGACAACGCCTCATACCAGCAGTGCCTTTGACGCGCTCCGACTCGACGCAGTGACCGACCGGGAGGCGTTGCGCCGGGTCTACGATCCCCCCAGCGGCGCGGCCGTGCGCAAGCAGATGACGGAACTCACCGAGCAGACAAGGCGGTTGATCGGCTGCTCATCGCTGGTTCTGATCGCCAGCGCGGACGCCGAGGGCAACTGCGATGTCTCCCCGCGCGGCGGCCCCGCAGGGTTCGTCGCGGTCCTGGACGCACGGACGGTGGCGATACCCGACGCGACAGGCAACAAGCGTCTGGACACCCTGCACAACGTCATCGCCACCGGACGGGCCGGGCTGCTGTTCGTCATCCCCGGGCGCACCACGACGCTCAGGGTGAACGGCCGGGCCTGCGTCTCCACCCGCCCAGAGCTGCTGTCGCAGCTGACCGCCGTGGGCAAGCCACCGGCCAGCGCGCTGGTGGTGGGGATCGAGGAGGTCTACCCGCACTGCCCCAAGTCGCTGCTGCGCAGCGCGGCCTGGAAGCCGCAGGAGTGGCTGCCGGCGGACGCCCAACCGGCCTCTGCCGAGGTGACACTGGCCCAACTGCGGATGCCGGAGTTGACGATCGCCGACATCGAGCAGGCGGAGGCGGACTCGCTGAAGTATCGGTACGAGTAACCGGAACCGACCACCCCCCCGCGGCATCCGAGGCCCCGAACACGTATGGAGTTCTTCACCGCCGTCGAACTGGACCACCCCACTGCGATCGACGGATCCAGGTGCCCCGCGCGGCCCGACGGCGAGTCGGTGCCGCCCACCCAGGCCGCGGTGAACCCACCTCCGAGCGACGGGTGCCGGACACACGGAGCCGGGGCCACGAGCCATCCGTTCGGCGTCACCGTCGGACTGATGGACAGGACGACGGCCACACCACGCGTCTCACCGAAGCCTTCGCCCCATGGGCCCGGCATGGCACCCGAAGCCGTGCCGACATGCCCGCCGATCCTCCCGGACAGAATCCGTCAGGCCCGTCAGCAGTCGAAGACGCCGAGGAAGCCCAGGGCATGGCCCAGGCTCATGAGCCGCGTGGAGTCGATGACCCCTGCCGCGCGCACGAGGTCCTGCGTACGGGCCTTGACGTCGCTGGGGGCGATCTTGGCGGCGCGGGCGATGTCGGCCGGTGCGGAGTGCTCGGCGATGGCCTTCAGCAACAGCTGCTCGACCTCGCTCGGCTGGAAGGTCGGGCGCTGCGGTGGGAACTGCGGCGTGGTCACCTGCCTGTGCAGGAGAAGGGTGTGCACGAGGACCGGGCGGGAGGCGCGGGGCGGGCAATGAAGGCTCTGGCGCATGCCGCGGATGTGAGAGCTCACCGTGTCGAGAGACAGGTGTTCCTTGGTGGCGATCTCGTTGTTGGACAGGCCCTGGACCAAGTGCTCGGCGATCCGTTTCTGGGCGGGGGTGAGGGGTTTGACGGGGGCTGTGGTGGTCATCGGGCTGGTCCTGGTCAGTTGGTGGTCACTGCGGTGGGGCGAAGCCGGACGGGGAGCTGCTGGTGGCCGTTGCTGATCAGGGAGCCGAGCGGCTTCAGCCGGGCGGCCGGGACGGCGAGTTCGAGCTGGGGGAAGCGGTCGAACAGCATCCGCAGGCCGGTCGCGACCTCCAGACGGGCGAGCGGCGCGCCGAGGCAGAAGTGGATGCCGTGGCCGAAGGCGAGGTGGCCCTGGGTGGGGCGGCGGATGTCGAACGTGTCGGCGTCGTCGTGCCATCCGGGATGACGGTTGGCGGCGGCGTAGGAGGCAAGGATCGCCTCGATCGACAAGATCGCGGGCACCGGCTTCTCCACCGCGCTCTCCCCGGAGCGCATGGACCTCGTCGACGTCGACCGCGTCTTCGTCATCAACGACAAGGCCGACACGGACGCGCTGAAGAAGTTCGACCTCTTCGCCAACCTGAAGGTCACCAAGGCCAACAAGGTGTCCTACCTCCTCGACAGCGAGGGCCCGGCGGCCGGTGCGGCCATGTCGCAGGCCACCCTCCCCTCCCTGCCCTTCGCGATCGACGAGCTTGTCAAGTCGGTCGGCTAGGTGTGAGCACCACGCGGACTCGGGTCGCCCCGGCCACCCTGCGTACGACGACCGGACGTGAAGCGGCCCGATGGCTGGCGGCCAACTGCCGCACGATGCCCTGGCTGACGTCCGCCGCCGTACTCAGCACGGTGGCCGGGGCGGCTCTCCAGATGCTTCCCGTGCTGCTGCTCGGCCGGGTGGTCGACGGAGTGGTCGGGGGCGAACCACGTTCGGTCCTGGTCACGATCGGGGTGTGGATGGTGGCCGCCGCGCTGCTCGGTGCGGCGGCCACCGCGGTGTCGGCCTACCTGATCGGGCGGCTCGGCGCCGACCTGCTCGCGCACCTGCGCGAAGGCGCCGTCCGGGCCGTACTGGGCATGCCCAGCGCCCGGGTCGAGCAGGTGGGCCGCGGTGACGTGCTCTCCCGGGTCGGCGACGACGTCGCCGTCCTGTCCAAGGGCATCCGTTCGGCCATCCCCACCGTGTTCTCCGCGGGAGTGCTGGTGGCCATCGCCACGGTCGGCATGTTCGGGCTCGACTGGCGGCTCGGCCTGGCGGGTGCCTGTGCGCTGCCGGCCTACGCCCTGGCCCTGCGCTGGTACCTCCCCCGCTCCGCCCCGCTCTACCGCAAGCAACGGATCGCCCAGGCCGACCGGGCGCAAGCCCTGATCAGCGGCCTGAACGGCATCGAGACGGTACGCGCGCACCGCCTGGAAGGGGCCTTCCGCGAGAAGGTCTCCGACGACTCGCGGCGGGTACGGGACCTCGGAATCGAGGTGTTCCACCTCTTCGGCCGGTTCGTCGGCCGCGAGAACCGGGCGGAGTTCGTCGGCCTGACCCTGATCCTCGTGGTGGGCTACGTCCTGCTGGAGACCGGATCCGCCACGCTCGGCGAGGTGTCGGCCGCTCCGCTGGTGTTCCACCGCCTGTTCACCCCGCTGGGCGCGATCATGTTCACCTTCGACGAGGCCCAGAAGTCCGGCGCGAGCCTGACCCGGCTCGTCGGCGTGCTGGCGGAGTCCTCGGAGGAACGGCGGCTGGTGGGCGACTCCACCGCCGTGCGCGCGGACGACGCGTCGTACCCGGTCACGGTGCGGGGGCTGACCTTCGGGTACCCCGACGCCGAGGAACCGGTCCTGCGGGACGTCAGCCTGACGATCCCGGCGGGCGGCTCGCTGGCCCTGGTCGGTGCGACGGGAGCGGGCAAGACCACCCTGGCCGCGCTCATCGCCGGTATCGGCACCCCGCAAGCCGGGTCGGTGCACGTCGGTTCGACCGATCTCGCCGATCTGGACGAGGCCGGGGCGAGGGCGCTGGTGAGCATCCTGACCCAGGAGACGCACGTGTTCTCCGGGCCGCTCGCCCACGACCTGCGGCTGGCCGCACCTAAGGCCACCGATCCCGAACTGCTGGCCGCACTGCGTACCGTGGGCGCCGACGAGTGGGTCGAGGCGCTGCCCGAGGGGCTGTACACCGACGTCGGCGAGGGCGGTGCGCGGCTGGACGGCACCAAGGTCGCCCAGATCGCCCTGGCGCGGCTGGTGTTGAGCCGGACGCCCGTGGTGGTGCTCGACGAGTCGACCGCGGAGGCGGGCAGCGAGGGCGCCGCCGAGCTGGAACGGGCCGTACTGGCCGCCTGCTCCGGACGGACCACGCTGTTCGTCGCGCACCGGCTGACCCAGGCGGTGGCGGCCGACCGGATCGCCGTGCTGGACGCCGGACGCATCGTGGAGCAGGGAACGCATGAGGAGTTGGTGGCCCTGGGCGGCCGCTACGCGCGCCTCTGGCAGGCCTGGCGAGACGGCGGTCAGGTACACCCGAACCTGCGCCGGCCGACCTTCGGCCCCGCGATGACCATCCATGATCCACTCGCCCCGCGAACCATCGAAGCGATTGCCCGCCACCCTGATGACAACTGCTGACGTCCAGAGTTCCCGCCGCGCGGGATACGACATCCTCCGCACCGCCATCCGCCGCAACGCCGGTGCCATGGTCCGGGGCACCGTCCTCATGAGCCTGTACCAGGCCGGCGAGACCGCCTTCCCGATCGCGCTCGGCCTGATCACCGAGCACGCCATGGAGGAGGACCGGAGCCTCGGTGCGCTCGCCGTGTCGATCGCGGCCCTCGCCGTGATCATCACGACCGTCTCGCTGTCGTGGCGGTTCGGAATGCGCGTCCTGCAGAAGGCCAACACGACCGAGGCCCACCGCTGGAGGGTGCGGGTCGCGGCCTGCGGCCTCCAGCCGGTGGCCCGGGACATCGACCTCAAGTCCGGTGAGGTACTCACCATCGCCACCGAGGACGCCGACCAGACCGCCGACATCGTCGAGGTCGTGCCGATGCTGATCAGCTCCATGGTCTCGGTGCTGATCGCGGCGGTCGCGCTGGGGCTGGCAGACCTGCGCCTCGGCCTGCTGGTCATGATCGGAGCGGTCGCCATCCTGTCGACCCTCAGCGTGCTGTCCAAGCGGATCGGCAGCAGCACCAAGGAACAACAGGCCCGGGTGGCGCGGGCGGGCGCGAAGGTCGCCGACCTGATCACGGGCCTGCGCCCGCTGCACGGTTTCGGTGGCAACCACGCGGCCTACCGCTCCTACCGGAAGGTCAGCACGGAGGCGAAGCAGCAGGCGATCACCGTCGCCCGGGTGAACGGCGTCTACGCGGGCACCGCCCTGGGCCTGAACGCGACCCTCGCGACCGCGGTGACCCTGACGGCCGGTTGGCTGGCCTTCGACGGGCAGATCGGCATCGGCGCGCTGGTCATGGCCGTGGGCCTGGCACAGTTCATCATGGAGCCGCTGCGGCTGTTCTCGGACATGCCGAAGTACGTGATGATGGCGCGCGCTTCGGCGGAGCGGATGGCCCTCGTCCTGTCCGCCCCGCAGGTCGCGGACTCCGGGACGGCGCGTCCGGCCCCCGGCGGGGACCTGGAGGTCGACTGCGTCCGGTACGAGTCCCTCCAGGGGCTGAAGTTCCGCATTCCGGCGGGCGAGTTCACGGCCATCACGGCCTACCAGCCACGGACGGCGGCCGAACTCGCTTCGATCCTGGCCGTGAACGTGGCGCCCTCCGAGTACGAGGGAGCGGTGCGGCTCGGCGGACAGGACCTCGCGGATCTGTCGGTCGAGGCGGTCCGAGAGCACATCCTGGTGAACCCGTACGACGGGGAGATCTTCGCGGGAACCCTCCGCACGAACATCGACCCCTCCGGCACCAGCCGGACGGTGTCCGAAGCCGTGGAGGCGTCCATGCTGACCGACGTCGTCGCCCAGCACCGGCAGGGGCTCGACCACGAGGTCCGTGACCGCGGTTCGAACCTCTCGGGAGGGCAGCGCCAGCGGCTGTCGCTGGCCCGTGCCCTGGCCGCCGACTCCGACGTGCTCGTCCTGCGGGACCCGACGACGGCAGTGGACGCGGTGACCGAGCAGCTCGTCGCACGCAACATCGCGGAGCTGCGCCGGGGCCGTACCACCGTCGTCATCACCAGCAGCCCGGCCCTGCTGGACGTCGCCGACAGGGTGCTCGTCCTGGACGACGGAGTCGTCACGGCCGAAGGCACCCACCGCGACCTGCTGGCCACCGACGCGACGTACTCCCTGGCGGTGACCCGGTGACCCGGTGACCCGGTGACCCGGTGACCCGGTGACTCGGTGACCCGGTGACTCGGTGAGCCGGGTTATCGGGCCATTCGGCGACCCGGCGACCCGGCGACCCGGCGACCGACACTCGAACTCGGCTCGCCGGGCCGGGCTCCGCTTGCCGACTGTGGCCGGCCCCGCCCGGGACCCACGTTGCCGTTGGGTCGGCGCCTCGGATGCCCTCTTCTCGTCCCCTTGACGATATGCGCCCACCTCGTTATCGTCGCACTGACGAAATGAAGGGGGTTAGCCATGGCCGACATCACCCGGCGCTTCGGCTGGCGTCATCTGCGCTCCGCGCCCACCACCCACATCCGCCACCACAAGCGCGGCCGACTCGTCCACGACGGGCGGGGGCTCAGTTTCTGGTACCGGTCGCTGTCGGCGGCGCTTTCCGAAGTCCCGGTCGACGACCGGGAACTGGCCATGGCGTTCCACGCCCGTACCTCCGACTTCCAGGACGTCGCGGTGCAGGCCACCGTCACCTACCGGATCAGCGACCCGGCCGAGGCCGCGGACCGACTCGACTTCTCCGTCGACCCGGACACCGGGAGCTGGCGCGGCGCGCCCTTGGAGCAGATCGCCACTCTCCTCACCGAGACCGCGCAGCAGCACGCGCTGGACGTACTGGCCCGCACCCCGCTGGCCGTCGCCTTGGTGGACGGCGTCGCCTCCGTGCGGGAACGGGTCGCCACCGGTCTCGCCGACGAGCCCAGGCTCCCGGCCACCGGCATCGACGTGGTGGCCGTGCGGGTCGTGGCGATCCGCCCCGAGGCCGACGTGGAGCGCGCCCTGCGCACCCCGGCCCGCGAGCAGATCCAGCAGGAGGCGGACCGGGCCACCTATGAACGGCGTGCCGTCGCCGTCGAGCGTGAACGCGCCATCGCCGAGAACGAGCTGGCGAGCCAGATCGAACTGGCACGACGCGAGGAGCAACTGATCGACCAACGCGGCACCAACACCCGCCGCGAGGCCGAGGAGAAGGCGGCCGCGGACGGCATCCAAACCGAGACCGAGGCGGCCCGCAAGGTCACCCTGGCCCGCGCGGACGCCGAGGCGGCCCGCGAGACGGGAGCCGCGCGCGCCGAGGTCCAGGCAGCCTGGCTGCGCGTGCACGACGAAGCCGACACGGGCACGCTGCACGCCCTGGCGGCGACCCGGCTTGCGGAGAACCTGCCGCGAATAGAGAGCATCACGCTCTCTCCCGACGTTCTCACCGGGCTCCTCACCAGGCTCGGACGTCCGGAAGGCGGCACGGGCGCGTGAGTCTGGCCCCGCGGGCGGTGCTCGTGCACCGCAGGACCGAGTACGAGGAGTTGCTCGCCCGGCACGGGACGCACGGGCAGGCCGCGTTCTTCCTTTCCAGCCGGGGCCGGTCCATCGACGAGGTGGTCCGCCGCCACGACCGCACGCGGCAGGCGCTGCGGGAGGTGGCGGCCGCAGTACCGCTCACCTGGCGCAACTCCCGGGTGGAGCGGGCCGACCTGGACCGCTTCCTGTTCGCCCCGGAGGACGTGGTGGTCGTGGTCGGCCAGGACGGCCTGGTCGCCAACACCGCGAAGTATCTGCGCGGACAGCCGGTGGTGGGCATCGACACCGACCCGGGGCGCAACCCGGGGGTCCTGGTCCGTCACCGCTGCGCCGACGCGGCAGCCCTGCTGCGTGCGGCGACCGCCGCCGGGGGCGGGGCAGAGGAGCTGACCATGGTCGAGGCCGTCGCCGACGACACCCAGCGCCTTCTCGCGCTGAACGAGATCTACCTGGGCTCGCCAGGTCACCAGACGGCCCGCTACCGCCTGGGCTCCGACGGCGAGATGGGCCCGGGCGAGGCCCAGGCATCCTCCGGGGTGCTGGTGGGCACCGGCACGGGCGCCACCGGCTGGCTGCGCTCCGTGTGGCTGGAGCGCGGCAGCCGCGCGGGGCTGCCCGCACCGTGCGACCCGCGGCTCCTGTGGTTCGTACGCGAGGCCTGGCCCTCTCCCACGACCGGAACGACGAAAGTCGCCGGTGAACTGGGGCGGGGGCAGAAGCTGCGGCTGACCGTGGAATCGGACCGGATGGTGGTCTTCGGCGACGGGATGGAGAGCGACGCCCTGGAGCTGACCTGGGGCCAGAGCATACGACTGGGCATCGCGGGAACGTCACTGCACCTGGTGACGTGAGCGCACCGCCCGACGGGCCGTCGCCACCGCGGACCCACGGGAGGACGACGCGCCACGGGCTCTGCGGCAACCGTGCCCGCTCAGGTGCGTCCGGTCCCCGGGGTCGTGATCACGAACCCGATGCGGCGCCGGCGAGAGCCGGTTTCATGGCGCCGCCGAGCCGCTTCCGGGCGCTCCGCGACGAGATGCGCCCGGAAGCGGCTCGACGCGTTCCTCGACTCCCCGGGCCAGGCCTCCGGTGCGGCATCGACCTTGCCGGACTGCACCTTTCCGGACTCCACCTTGCCATTCCACCGCGCAGTCGCCTTCAGCTGGTCCGCGAGGTGATCCGAGAGTGCGGTCTAGCGCGGCTCGTGGGCCGCCTCGCGGCATGCGCCGTTTGCGGCGCCGCCGGGGACACCGGCGGAGGCGAGCCCGTTCACGCACCCTTGTAGGTCTCCCGACACGCCACGGGTGCAGGCGGCCGTGACGGCGTCGGTGACTTGGACGCCCGTTCTCTCGGCAGTCTTCGTACAAGCCGGGATGTCCGCGGGTGCGGCGTGGGCGGCCATGGCCGCGCCGCCGAGTGTGAGGGTCAGACCGGCGAGGACGCCTGCGGTACGGGTCGACGCGCGCATGCGACGCACCTGCTCTCCGGGGCTCGGGTACCGGCCCGGCGGGGCCGGTCCATTCTTCCCCCTTCGACGCTAGACCAGCCCCCCGCCGCCCGCACCCGAGGGCCCGGGGTCGCGGGGCGCCCAGGGCGCCCCGCGCGGAAGTCCAGGCCCCGTGGTGGAGGGCCTTAGAAGTCGTCGACGGCCGGCGAGGTCATGCTCCGGATACGCGGCGAAGCGGCAACGCCGCTCGAACGGCACCCGGTGAGCACGGAGCGCGCCCGTGCGACGTGCCCCGCCAAGGTCGGCTCATGTCCTCCTCGACACGGGCGCATCGAGTGCCGAGGCCACGGCGCGGAAGACGTACGCCGTCATCGGGGCGGAAACCGGCCCTGTGCCCAGACGGGCCGTCATCTCTCCGACGACGGTGGCCAGGACGGCCGGCCCGTCTCCGCGCTCCTCGACGGCCGCGCGCACCGGCGTCCCGGTGAGGAACCCGGTGGCAAGGTCCGCGGCCGACGCGGCCCGGCCCTCCAACGTCAGTTCCTGCTCCTCCTCGACGGCGAACCCGGCGGCCGCGAGGTCAGCGGCCACGACGGCGGGGTCGCAGTAGCCGTGCGGGACCGTTGGGAGGAACCGCGGTGGGTCGGCCGGAAAGGCCCGCTCCAGCCCGGCCTGCACCGCGGAGCCGAAGGCGTGTGTGCTGAGCGGGCCCCAGGTGTTGAACAGGAACCGGCCGCCCGGGGCCAGCACCCGACGAGCCTCGGTGAAGGCCGCGACCCTGTCGGGGAAGAACATCACGCCGAATTGGCAGACCACCAGGTCGAAGCCTCCGTCCGGGAACGGCAGCCGCTGCGCGTCGGCCTGTTGCCACACCGCGCCCGGGGCCCGGGCCGAACCGAGGGCGATCATGGCCTCGTTCAGGTCGGTGGCCGTCACCTCGCCCGACGGCGCTGTCGCGAGGAGATGTGACGTCAAAGCACCGGTGCCCGCGGCCAGTTCGAGGATCCTCCGAGGGTGGAGTGCCGCTACTCGGGCGGCCAGGTCCGTGGCGAAGGGCTGGAAGAGCACCGGCACCAGGTACTGCTCATAGGCCGCCGGCATGGACTCGGACCACCGTCGGTCGGCATCGCTTCCCGTCACGTTCGCCACGGTAACGCCGTCCCGAGAGACCCCCGCCCCGCCGCGCCGTGGCGCCCGTCGTACGGCTCCAACCCCCGCGGCCGCAGCAGGACGGCGGCCTGCCCCGTGCCGAGGCCGGGCACCACCTCAGGCCTGATCCGCGGCGCGCAGGGCCCGCGCCAGCCACTCCAGCTCCTCGGTCGCGTCGGGCGACGAATCCTGCCCGCGTACACGGGCGACGAGCCTGCGGTAGCGCTCCGCTCCAGCCTCGATCCCGGCCTCCAGGCTGCGCAGCACGGCGGCCCGATCGGCGTCACCGAACAGCTCGGACAGCAACTCGGCCGCTGCCGGCTCCTCGGGAGCGACCCCGCCCTTCCTGACCTCCGCGACGGTCCGCACGATCTGCCTGGCCCACCAGATGGACGCCCCCGGGGGACGGCCCTGCCCCGGTACGGGCGTGTTGAACTCCATCCATGTGCGCAACCGGTCGCGGAAACCGGGGTCCCGCACCAATTCGGCGAGTTCGATCCACGCGTCGACCTGCTCAGGTGTGGGATCGTCGGGCAGTTCGATGCTGTAGGTGCCGATACGATCCCGCAGACCCGGGTCGTCGAGGCCGCCGAACACCTCCTCCTTGAACTCGTCGATGATCTGCTTGCGCTCGGCGGCGGAAAGCCGCGCCAACCGGTTCATCAGTGCTGTCTCCTCAGCGGTCGAACCACGTTTCGCCACGGTGGACAGGACGGCCCGGCTCACCTTGAGGGAGCGGATCTGCGCGTCGAGCGCGGCCACATGCGCGTCGGCGACCTCGGCGACCGTGATGCCGCCGCTCAGGACGCGGCACACGTCGTCCAGCCCGAGCCCCAGCTCCCGCAGGGTGCGGACCAGCTCGACACGGGCCACGGACGCGGCGTCGTACAACCTGTAGCCGCCCGCGGAGCGGCCCACAGGTGGCACCGCCCCCTCGTCCGACCAGAAGCGCAGGGTACGCACCGGAAGCCCGGTGCGGTGCGCGAGCCGGCCAATGGTGAGCATGTCGGGGCGTTCGTCTTCCATGAGCAAGATCCTGGACCCTCCGGCGGCTGGAGACTCAAGCCCTCAGCGCGACTTCCCCTGAGTTCTCCAGCGCTCTGCCGGGTTTCTCACCCTCGCCGGCGCCGACAGCATGCGCCTCCTCATCCGGATGACTTCGGAGCCCCACCGACGAAACGGCCGTTGCGGCCGGTCGGGCATCGCAGGCCCGCACCGGTTCGCCCAACTGCATGCACGAGTCGGTGGCATCAGCCAGAAGATGCTGTCGCAGAACCTCAAAGCACTGGCTCGGGCCGGGCTCGTCGCCCGCCATGTCGCGCCCACCACCCCGCCCCAGGTCACCTACAGTCTGACGGAACTCGGTGTCAGTCTGGCGGGACCGCTGACCGATCTCATCCGATGGTTCGGCGAACACGGAGACGAGCTCGTCGCCGCTCAGAAGCACTACGACAGCCAGTAGGCGTCACCGCTCAGTGGTGGTTCGAAGTCCTTCGGGGATCGCAGACTGTCATCGGTGACGTGAACATCGAACGGCCGGGCGGGCTCGACCACACGGGCAGGGCCAAGTGGGACGCGGTGGCCGCTCTGGTGCCGGGGATGCCTGCCGCCGTGGCCATGCAATGCTGGGGCTGGGACTGGGACTTCCGGCCGGTGGCCTGGACGCGTAGGTCCAACGGTCCTTGCCGCACGCCGGGTTTTGCAGCGGAATCCGGTAGACGTTGTCCGGGCCGCGCAGTGTTCCCAGGTAGCCGGGGTGGGTGTCCAGGTCGCCACGCGCGCCGAGTGCCTCGCCGGGTGCGGCGCCCAGCCGTCGAGCTCCCGTGGGATCCGCACGGTGGCTGCCGATGCATCGGTGAAGTCGATGGCGGAAGACCAGCCCTCCGGCCTGGAGAGCGCCACGTGGGCGTGCGGCGTGTCACTGCTTTCCCGGTGATCGAGCATCGCCTTGCTCGACGTGGGCGCGACCGTCCGAAGCGCGGGCGTTGGCTTTGACGGCGTCCTGGATCGGCGTGGTGCCGGTGTTGAGTTCGAGGATCCGTCGGTTGACGTGGGGCTCGTGCAGGAGCTCGGCGAGGGTTGCCGCGACGTCGGCGCGGGGGATCTGGCCGTGGAACTCGGCCGGGCCGAGGGAAACGGTGCCCACACCGGGGTCTTCGGTGAGCAGGGACGGGCGGAGGATCAGCCAGTCCAGGTCGCTGCGGCTGAGGGCGACGTCGGCTTGCTTCTTCACGGTGAAGTAGTACTCGACCTCGTCGTCGAGGTCGCGCTCGCGCCAGGACTCGGGGAGGACGGAGACCAGGGCGAGGCGCTGGATGCCCGCGTGGCGGGTCGCCTCGATCGCTCGGGTGACGCCGTCGCCGTCGATCGCCTTCGTGGTCTGTGCGCTGCCCCCGTTGGATCCGGCGGTGAAGACGACGGCGTCGGCGTTCCCGAAGGCGTCCGCCAGTTCCGTCACCGACAGGTCGGTGAGGTCCCCGACCACGGCGTGGATGCCCTGTGTGGCGAGGTCCGTCCGCTGTTCGTCGCGGCGCACGAGGCCGTGGACGGTGTCGCCCTTGGCGAGAAGCTCCCGCGCGAGCAGGCGGCCGATCTTGCCCGTGATGCCGATGATGAAGACGTCCACTGCGAGGACTCCCTTGGTTTCCGGGGCGATGGTCGGACTTTTTCCCCGGATGGGCCGGGTTAACAGCCGCCCACCTTCGCGGGTCGCCCGGCGGGCGTCGCTTCTGTCCGCCCTCGCGCTCGCCGGATGCGTGTACGCGTACGGTCGCATGCGCACCCTGCGCACCCTGGGCCCCAGCGATGAGCCGTCCGGCCGCGCTGGAAGGACTCGCGGTCGCCAGGCCGAGACCTCGCGAGTCTCGCTCGGTGGCGTCCGTCTTCTGCCTCGACGATCAGCGTGCGTCCTTGTGCCGCCGCACGGCCGGCGGCCGTTCCCCGTGCCGTCACCTGGACCGCGCATCGTCGCCGGACAGACCGATCGACAGACCGTTCCACTTCGCTCCCCGGGGATGTCCATTCCATGACCGCACCGCTTGCGCAGCCCGAAGAAGCCTCGAACCTGCCTGTGCCCGCGCGTTTGGATGAGGTGAAGGGATGGTTCTGGCCGGCCGACCAGATTCTCTTCGACTGGTTCCTGAGCCGCCAGAACGCCGACCCGTCGGGTGGCGGGGACCTCCTGGAACTCGGCGCCTACCTGGGCAAGAGCGCCATCTTCCTCGGCGGATACCTCAAGGAGGGAGAGGAGTTCACGGTCTGCGACCTCTTCGATTCCCCGGCCGAGGACGACAACAACGACGACGAGATGCGACGCTCGTACGCCACCCTGACGCGCCGGGCGTTCGAGGCCAACTACCGTGCATTCCACGATGAGTTGCCCACGGTGGTGCAGGCGGTGACGGCCGTCCTTCCCGACCGCGTCCGGCCTGCCTCCTGTCGCTTCGTTCACGTGGACGCCTCGCACCTGTACGCGCACGTGCGCGCGGACGTGGAGACCTCGCGGCTGCTGGCCGCCCCCGGAGCGATCGTCGTCTTCGACGACTTCAGGGCGGAGCACTGCCCGGGTGTCGCGGCGGCCGTCTGGGGAGCCGTGGACGCGCGGCGGTTGCACGTCCTGTGCATCACCCAGCACAAGATGTACGCGACGTGGGACCATCCCGAACCGCTGCGCACGGAGCTGGCCGTGTTCCTGACCGGCCGCGAGGATCTGTGGCATGGGGTGGAGGAGGTGGCCGGCGCACCCCTGATCCGGATCACCGGCCGGAAGGCGGTTCCCCCGCCGCACCCCCGCTCCCGCCACGAGACGGCCGCCCCCGGCCCGGCCGAGGAACTGGTTCCCGCCCCCGTGGCAGTACCGTCGCGGCGCACCCCGCCCCGGCGGAGTCCGCTGGTCCGCCGCCTGGCCAGGGACCTCCTTCCCCCGGTTCTGACCCGCACGGTGCGCCGCTGGCTCTAGTGCCGTGGCCGGAAGGGTTCACCGCGTCACGGCGCCCGCAGACCATTCCGGCCACAGCACTGGGCACCGTCGACCCGCGGCGGGTACGCGGCGTGACGGGAAGCCCCCGATGCTCGCAGGCTCCGGCGGGCCCGCCCTTGCCGAGGCCGACTCATCAGGGCGTCACGGCTCACGGCGTCACGGTGTATTGGTGAAGGTGCGGCGGTAGGCGCGGGGTGGTACGCCCCGGCGGCGCACGAACTGTTCGCGCAGGACGGCCGCGCTTCCGTATCCGACGCGATGGGCGATTTCCTCGACCGGCAGGTTCGTGGTCTCCAGGAGTTCCTCGGCTGTGCTCAGGCGCAGGTTCCGCAGCCAGGCGTGGGGGGTGGTGCCGGTCGTGGCGGCGAAGCGGCGGGCGAAGGAGCGTTTGCTCATCAGGGCGCGCCCGGCCAGTTCGGTGACGGGAAGCGGCTGGTGGAGGTTCTCGCGGGCCCACGCGAGTACGTCGGCGAGTCGTTCGTCGCCGGAGCTTTCGGGGGCGGGGGCGGCCAGGTACTGGGCCTGCCCGCCGTCGCGGTGGGAGGGCAACACGATGTCGCGGGCGACGGCGTTGGCCGTCGCGGCCCCGTGTTCCCGCCTGAGCAGGTGCAGGCAGAGGTCGAAGCCGGCGGCCGCTCCCGCGCCCGTGATGACACGGCCTTCGTCGATGTAGAGGGCGTCGGGTTCGACGGTGACTTCGGGGTGGCGCTCGGCGAGCAGTCGCGCGAACCGCCAGTGGGTGGTGGCCCGTCGGCCGTCGAGCAGTCCGGCGGCGGCGAGCGCGAAGGCGCCGACACAGTGGGCCGCGACCAGTGAGCCGCGCGCGTGCGCGGCCGACAGCGCATCGAGTACCGCGGGAGCGGGCGGGGTGCGGAAGTCGGCCCACGGCAGGGCGATCACCAGATCGGCCGAGGCGAGCCGGTCCAGGCCGTGCGTGAGGGTGAGTGGCACGCCGAGGTCGGTGGGAACCGGCCCGGGGCGGTCGGTGCACAGGGCGAAGTCGAAGCCGGGCAGTGCGCCGCCGTGCCAACCGAAGACCTCGGTGACGATGCCGACTGCGAGCATGCCCACTCCGGGCGGGGCGTACGCGGCGACACTTGCGAAGGGAGGCATGCGCCCAGTCTGGCACCAATCTGGCACCAATCCTGCGATCAGTGGCAGATGTGCCACTCGTGAGCGGCCTTCCCGTCCGGAAGCATTGAGGCCATGACAGACGCACCGCTCGGCCGCAGCGCCAAGTACACGATCCTGACCACCGGTTACACCCTCTCCACCGGCCCGGGAGTCGCCGCCACGGTCTCCTACGTCACCGACGGCGAGCACCACGTGATCGTCGACCCCGGCATGGTGGCCGGCCGCGATCGGATCCTTGGCCCCCTGGCCGAACTGGGCCTCGGCCCCGACGACATCACCGATGTGATCCTCAGTCACCACCACCCGGACAACACCATGAACGTCGGTCTGTTCGGTCAGGCCCGCGTCCACGACCACAAGGCCGTCTACCGTGACGACCAGTGGACCGACCGCGACGCGGAAGGCCACGAACTCACACCCTCCCTCAAGCTGATCCGCACCCCGGGGCACAGCGCCGAGGACATCACCCTGCTGGTCGGCACGGAGGCCGGTGTCACCGCGTTCGTGGGCGACCTGTGGTGGCGCCCGAACGGTCCGGTGGACGACCCGGTGGCCCCGGACCACGACGTGCTGCTGGCGTCACGACTGCGGGTCCTGGCCGCCGCCGACACCATCGTTCCGGGCCACGGACCGGCCTTCCCGGCCGACGACACCGCCCCGCGCTAGCCGGCGACCGCAAGACGGCCCGCTCACCGCGTACCAGACGTACTCGTCGCGAGCGACGGCGAGGCGAGGCACGGCGCCAGACACCGCGGGCGCAAGGGGACTTGGCCGCCACGATCCAACACCGGGCCGCCGTCAGCGAGCATCGTCCCCAACAAGACGGCAGGGATGCACGAACCGTACGTGGGCGGTGGCTGCGGCTCCCTGTGCGTCGGCGGCGACGGCGACGGCGAGCGGACCGCCGAGATCACCGCCATGATCCGGTACGCCCACGCCGCCGGACACCAACTGGCCGTCCCCGTCCCCGTCACCGGCGACCGAGCCAGCGACGCCGTAGCGGACGCTTTCGCCGAAGCCGCGGCCGAGCACCCCCGGTCCGACGCCCGCCACTACGTCATCCACGGCGATTTTCTGACCGCGCACAGCATGAAGGGCATTGCCCCGACCCGGGGGCCGACCCGAGCGGACCGCCGAGGCCCGTGTCCCGGCGCCGGTCCCGGCCGGGCCCGTAGCCGCACGGTCTTCTCGATCAACGGCACGGCCACACCGGCGATCCGACGATCGGAAAGGGATGGTCTAGCCCTGGTCCAGGTCGGTGTACAGCGCGTGGTGGTCGGAGTACGGGCTGGGGCGGACGCGGTGCGTGCGCGCGCTGATGCCGCGCAGGAACACGTAGTCGAACTTACTGTTCCAATCGGTGGTCGCCGCGCAGGTGCCGCCGGTGGCGGTCGAGGGGCGGCAGCCGGGGTCCATGTCCGTGGCCAGGGCCCACATCGGGCCGAGTTCGGGCGCGTGCGGCACGGCGTTGAAGTCGCCGAGGACGATCGCGCGGTCGTGACGGGCGACTTCCGCGGCGAGCACCTTCACCTGGCCCGCCCGCACCGGTGCCTGCCGGCGCTCGGCGAGGTGGGTGTTGAAGACGCGGACCGGCCGGCCGCCCACCAGCGTGGTGACGGCCAGGTAACCACGGTCCTCGGAGCCGCCATCGGGGTATTCGACGCTCACCCGGTCCGTCATCGGCGCTGCCGAGAGGATCGCCTGGCCAAAGCCGCCCGGCCGCCACGGCAGCCCCCCGCAGCGGTTCCAGTTCCGCAGGACCGAGCCGTACTCGACCCGGTAGACCAGCCCGTAGACCTCCTCCAGGTACCTGCGGATCTGCTCGACGTCACGTACGCACGCCTCCTGCAGGCCGATGACCTGCGGCGCGTACGTGGCGATCTCCGTCGCCCGGCCGAAGTCGTGCCCGCCCCCGCACGGATTGCAGATGTTCCACGTGCCGATCCGGTCCGGTACGACGTCCTCGGCGGTGTCGAACGGCAACGGTCTGGCGAGGGGGGCGCCACCGCCCGGTGCGCTGGGGCCGAGCAGCAGCATCAAGCAGACCGCGGACATCACGCCCGCGGCCCATCGCGCGCCCTTTCTCGGCACCATCGCCTCCCCGGAGAGTGGACGCACATCATCACACGACACCCCCGACGCACAATCGAGGTGCTTCCCGGCCGGTCCGTCCGGCGTCATCACGGCATGATCGGCCGACGGACCACGCATCGCACGGCGGACGGCGTCCGCGCACCACCTGGCCTCGTGGACGTTCGGTGAACCGCGCACCTGGCTGCACCAGCACCCGCAGGGGGTGGTCCTTGCGGTCCATGTCGCCGAGCGCGTCGCGGCGCACGGTCTCGGGGACGGCCAGGTAGGCGGCCCGGGTGGCTGCACGGTTGTCCTCCGTACGGTCCGCCATGAAAACGTCCACCGCGGCGAGGCAGCGGGCGGTCGAGTCGGGGCCGCCGGTGAGGTGTTCCCGGCCGGGGCGTCCGGCCATTCGTGCGCACGCGCATGACCACGCCGCTCAGCCCCGCGCAGATCCAGGAGATGCCCCCTCAAGGGCAGAACGCACCTGATCGCAGTGACCACGGGAGGTCATGGTCTTGTTGTGCGGCAAACATGAGGAGCGCACCTTGAACAGCGAGATCACGACCATTCGTCTCCTGGCAGACTATGAGTGTTACCCGCTCTGGCTGACCGGGGACAGGGCGGACAATGTCGCGCCGGACAGCACCGATATGGGGCTGACGCCGCTTCTGGCCGAGAGGCTGGATGCCTGGGCCGGGCGCTTCGACGCAACCCTGGACATGGACGACCCCAGGTTGTCCGGGTTCCCCACCGAAGAGGCTGAGCACGAATTCGCCCAAGACGGCGAGACCCTCGCACGGCAGCCGGCGGTCGAACTCGGTCCTGGATGGCGAGTTGTCTACAACGATCTGCGCATTGGCGCTGATGTGGAGATTCCCGCCTCCTGAGGCGACCGGGACGACGGCCGACGTGCCTCTCGGTGGCGGGGGTTGGCTCGCCGGGCAGGCCGACTACTGGCGGGGCGTCATCGCGAAGGCGCTGCCGAAGCTGGCGTGCGACGACACCGTCACCCGAGAGGGCAGTGAGCCGGGAGGCCCTCCCACGCGGAAGCCCGAGAGGCCCAGGAGTGACCTCCTGGCCAACGTCCTTTGCCGACCGCGATGCCGAGCGGGTCCGTGAACGGGGAGCCTCACCGCCCGCCCAGGCCAAGCCACCGAGTGGCCGCCAGCGGAGCTTCGGGCGCCCTTCTCCAAGGGCGCCCCCGTCGCTCGCTCAACCCTTCAGGGCGCCCACGGACCGAGCATGTCCTTCATCGCGTCCGTCATCGCGAGCTGCAGCAGCGGGCCGTAGGTGATCCGGCCGACGCCGAGGCGGCGGAAGCGCTCGAGATCGTGTTTGACGGGATGGGCTGTGGAGTTCACGGGAATGGCGACGGCGCCGATCACCGCCGCGAGCAGGTCGTCGTTGTCCTGGATGGCCACCGGGTAGACGCTGTCGGCGCCGGCCCGCTCCATGGCCCGCAGTCGCTCGATCGCCTCGTCGAGGACGCCGGAGGCCTCCTCCGCGTGCAGGAAGAGGTCGGTGCGCCCGTTGACCCAGACCGGGATGCCCGCGTCGTCGGCCGCCGCGCGCAGGCCGGCGATGTAGTTCGCGTGTTCCTTCGTGCCGCGGACGCGTCCGCCGTCCGAGTGGACGGTGTCCTCGATGTTGAGGCCGACGCCGCCGACCTCGGTGAGTCCGGTGATGAGATCCGCGGGCTCCTGTCCGTACCCGGCTTCCAGGTCCACGGACACGGGGACGTCGACCGCCGCGATGATCGGCCTGACGGCGGCGAGCACCTCCTCGAAGGTCTGCCCCTCGTGGTCTTCGGCCCCCCGGGACTCGGCGAGCGGATGACTGCCGACCGTCAACGCGGGAAACCCGGCGCCGGCCGCCGCCCGCGCGGACCAGACGTCCCAGACGGTAGGCAGCACGAGCGGCTGGTACTCGGCGTGCAGTTGCTTGAGGCGTTGAGCGCGCTCAACGGTGGTACGAAAGTCCATGCCGAGGACGCTACCCCCGGATCGCCACAAACAACGTGCCTGCGGGGCGCTGTCCGGTGACGGAAAGGCGCGGCTCGATTCCGCTTGAAGTCCCCGGCCGTACGGCCGAACGGCCCGTTGAGGCGACGGACTCAGGCGAAGCGCGCGCTGCGCACCGGCCCGGGGGAGTTGATCCGATGGCGCGGGCCCGTCGCCCACCGGGCGGTCGCCCGGGCGGCGAACGCGGTGAAGGCCTCGTCGGGGTCGGGCGGGGACTGTCCGTCGCCCTCCTGCGGGGTCGGGTCGGCCGCCAGGATCGCCTCGGCCAGTTCCTCGGCCGAGCGTTCGTCGGCCTCCGACCGTTCCACCCCGCCGTCCTCGGCGACCCGTAGGCCCGACTCCCAGGGAGCCACCACTCTCTGCACCAGCAGGGTGGAGACATCGGCGGTGGCGACGGGCGTGTCGGTCCAACAAGTGGCGTGTTCGAAGAGCAGCTCGCCCTCCGCCCGATCGCGCAGCGCGGCGACCGAGGCGGGTTCGGACGCGTTCAGGTCGTACGCCACCACCAACACGTCCGGGGTTCCGGGCCGGTAGGGGGCGGCCGGGACGTCGAGCAGCCGGGCCGCCGCGAGGCCGAGCGCCCGGCTGCCCCGGTCCGCGAGCAGTCCGATGGAGGCCGGCTTGCGGCCTGCCGCCCCCAGGACGCTCCGCAGCCGCTCCAGGCCGTACCTGCAGGACTCGAACTCGTCCTGCAGGTACGCCCAGCGTCCGGTCATGCCCTGGTTGAAGCCGTGGGGTGACAGGGTGGTGAGCAGTCCGCCGGTCAGCACGTAGTGCCAGCCGCGCAGGTCCGTGTCGCCCGAGGGCGGCAGGGCGGCGGCGCGGCCGAGCATCCGGCCGACCCGTTGGCCGGGCTCCACCCAGATTCCGGCGGGGGCCGAAAGCGAGGCGTACACGGTCCGGGCCATGTCGACCCGACCGCTCATCAGGGCGTTGTAGACCGTCAGGTAGCGACCGGGCCAGTCTTCCAACAGGGCGTCGTGGGCGCGCAGGAGGTCCGTCGCCTCGGCGTAACGGTCGACGTCCTCCAGGGCCGCCACCAACTCCAGCAGTATCCGGCCGGGCGTGAGCTTCGGGTCGGTCCACTGAGGGGGCTTGCGGCGGAACAGACCGGTGCGCTTCGGCTCGGGCGGCGCCAGGAGCAGCCCCAGTGCCTTCCGCAGGGCGGGGACGGCCAGCGCGGAGAGGCCGCGTTCGACACAGGCGTAACCGAACACGTAGAGGCGCTCGACCTCCAGGGGCCGGGCGGCCAGCCCGGTCGAAGCCTCGGCCAGGTCCGCGAATCCGGCGCCGTCGGCCAACTTGGCCACCAGCGGGGCGATTTCGGCGGACGCGAGTTCCTCGGCGGCAAACCGCAGGGTCCGCATCGACCCCTGCGGGTCGCCGGATTCGAAGAGCTTCCAGGCCTTGGCGAGTTCGGTGGTCATGTGTCTCCGGTGTTCGTCGGGCATCGGGTCCCGAGGATGATCACCGGCAGCCCGGGGGTCGGACAAGCGAATTTACGGGCCTCGCCGTCCGGGGCGCTCGCGGAGGCTGTGACCCCTCAGACCACTCGGTGCCGACCGCCCTGCCCGTAACGGCCGGTTTATAGATGTTTCGGGTCATTGTCACGGGGAGTGTCGGTCAGGGGACCCCGGCGCCCCGTGGTTCGGTGGGGACCATCCGTGAACCGAACCGCAGGGAGATCCCACATGCCCACCAGCCGTAACATCACCACCGCCATCACCGCCACGGTCATTACCGCCACCGCCACCACCACCGTCATCGCCGTCATGGGGGCTGCCCTCGCGAGCGCGGGCACCGCGCAGGCCGTGCCATCGGGTGACGTCACCGCCCCGTCGGCCTGTCGACCGGCCAACCACCTCGCGAAGATCACGCGGGACCGGCCCGACTCCGGGCACGTGCACTTCCGTGTCACGCTCACCGCGCCGAAGGGGTACGCGACGTGCCGCCTCGCCGGTTCCCCGACCGACGTGGCCTTCGCGCAGCACGGCACCCCCCTCGGTATCACCGCCGGGCGATACGGCGACCAGACCACCTCGGTGACCTTCGGGCCGGGACACCCCGTCCACTTCGACATCCGCGTCCCCGCCGTCGGCCGCGGCACCCCGGCTGACGAAGCCTCGTTCACGCTCAGGGCCCCCGGCGGCGAGATCCCCGGTACCTCCGTGGCCGAAGGCCCCTTCGAGGTGACCGCCGGCACCGCCGTCGGCCCGATCCGACCGGGAGCCTGACACTCCGCAGGCTGATCCTGATGCGCCACGGCGACCCTTAGCGGCTCCACCGCCGGCCGGCGCAGACTGAACTCTCGTTCTCCGCCTGACGAAGGGCCTTCTCCGCGGCGAAGGGCAGTCGGTGCTGCTCTGGCCGACGTCGCCTGGTGCGGTACGGGCGAGCCAGGAACGCCTGTGGAGGGCGTGAGGGAGGTCGGGTTCGAGGGCGCGTTCGTGGTCGGTGGCGAACGTGTGTGGGCCCCGACCCGGGGGAGTAGGTCGGGGCCCAGCGGGGTGCAGCGGCCGAGGCCGTGCGTGGGTCAGTGGCGGAAGGTGTCCTTGACGTCTTCCTTGGCCTGGCGGGCGTTGCCCTTGGCCTGGTCGGCGTGGCCTTCGGCGGTCATGCGCTGGTTGCCGACGGCGCGGCCGACACCTTCTTGCGCGCACCGGCTGCGGCGGCCGGGTGGCGGCCGACGTATCGGAGGATTGCGCCACTGTTCGCTCTCTTGGGAGTCCTGCTGGCCGCCGGCGCATCAGCCATGAACGTCCGGGTCCGCCGGTCGTTCCCAGGGCCGGCGGACATCCCGCGTGAGCGGCCGGGCGAGACGGAGCCGAGCGTGTGCGGCCAGAACGAGCCAGGTCCAGCGGCGACCATGGCGAATTCGCGAAGCCCAGGCCGAATCTATCCAAGGGTCTGCTTGAACTCCGCCACCCTTGGCAGCGGCACCACCAGGTTCGAGCCCCGTTCGGCACCGGACCCGAATGACAAGGCTAGGGCCTGTAGTGAAAGCCCTGGGCGCGTGGGATTTGGCGCAGACGTGGGGGCTTCGTTGTCAGTGATGTTGTGCATGATCGGCGGGTCAGGACTTCACGGAGGTGGGAAAGCGCCATGCCGATCACAAACCAGCAGGTGGGGGGACATGCGTTCCTGCGGCAGATGTACGACGACTCGTGCTTCCCCGATCGTGAAGTCGACCGGGGGAAGACGATCCTGCTGCGGCTGTGCGCGCGAATCGAGGCCGAGCGACCGTCGGATCTGGGGACCTTGTATGCGCTCACCCAGGCTGCGACGGAGGAGTTCAACCTGCTGGAAAGGGAGTTCGTGATGGCCGGGAGCGGGATCGAGACGGCTGCGCGTGAGTGGATCTGTGACGAGTTCTGTTTCGTCGCGTCGGCATACGGGTTCTCGGAAGCGGATGCGGAAGTGCTGACCGCCGGGCGCGACTGGTGAACGATGACGGGAAAGCCACCTCCGATCAAAGCCATTCGTTGAGGACGGCGGTGATGACGGTCGCCTCGTGGCGGACGGCGAGCTTGAGGCCCCTATGGAAGTCAAGCAGTAGAACGCCTCGACCGGGCCGGCGCCGCAGAGGGCCGCGAAGGAAGCCTCGCCGGCGAGTCGCCCAGGGTTGCCGCCGTCCGAGACGAGCAGGGCAGCAGCGCCGTCCGAGCCGACCCCGCGGACTTCCAGGACCGGCGTGCGGACCGCTTCGGCGGCGCCGCACTGGGGCCGGCACGGATGAAACCTCTCGGCGTTTCACAAGATCAGATAGCGTGCGTGGCTATGGGTGAGCTGATAGTGATCAGGCACGGCCAGACCGAGTGGAGCCTGTCGGGCCGGCACGCTGGACGGACCGACGTCGCTCTGACCGAAGAGGGCGAGGCTGCGGCCAGTGCTCTTGCTCCCAGGCTGACCCACCGCCGTCTGGCTGCCGTGTTCAGCAGCCCGCTGAGCCGCGCCATGCGGACGGCCGAGCTCGCCGGCCTGACCGGAGCCAAGCCCGATCCCGACCTGCTGGAGTGGGACTACGGCGGCTACGAAGGCCTGACCGCCGAGCAGATCCGCGAGGCGAGGCCAGGCTGGGACCTGTGGCGCGACGGCGTCGTTCCCGGTGACGCCGACCACCCCGGCGAGGAGCTCGCGCAGGTGGCCGCACGCACGGACGCGGTGCTGGACCGCATCCGTCCGCTTCTGAGCGAGGGCGATGTCGCCGTGGTTGCGCACGGCCATCTGGCGCGCGTGCTCACCGTGCGCTGGCTCGGACTCGACGCGTCCGCGAGCCGACTGCTCGGCCACCCGCACCCGGGTAGTCTCAGCTTCCTGGCCACCGAGGACGGGCACCCCGTCATCTCCGTTTGGAACGTCCCTCAGGGCAAAGGGGCGGTACGTCACACCTGAGGTTTGAGGCGCCGCAAGCAGATGAGTGCCGCGGCGATGCCGGCGAAGGCGAGGAAGCGCAGGACATGCGCAGATGTCCTCGACACCCCGATACTTCACCGCTCCTGTCATCTCATTGGTGAATCCGGGCCTGCGCCGCTCTTCACTGCGGCATGGTCGTCTACGGCGGCGCCCGGCCGGGCCCGCCGACCGGCGGAATCTGGGAAGTGGTGTCGTGGGCGAGCGGGAGACCTGGACGACGGAGGAATTCGGCACCAGCCACGAGGGCGCGGTCGGAGTGCTCCTCACCGACGGGAGCGTGCCGCCCCCGGTGTACTTCGACAGCGCGTCCGGAACCAGCGGGCAGAGCGTTTCGCAGTGGAGCGTCTACGACGGCCGACACCCGCATGGACCGCGCGCGGGCACGCTGCGCGCGGTGTGCTCCTGCGGCTGGACCGGCCCCGAACACCCCTTGGACTGGGAAGCGATCGGCGAGACGGAACTGGAGGAGGCCGGCGACGAACAGGCCGACGCGTGCCTGCGGGACTGGGACGGACACACCGCCCGGGTCGAGGCCACGACCGTTCCCCTGCCCGCGACCATCACCGACCTGTTGCGACGGTTGGAGGAAGAGATCGACAAGCTGACCCAAGACTCCCCGATCGCGGCAGTCCGCGCGACCCGCAGGATGGAGATCACCGCCGAACGGGTCGGCTACTGGGCCGCCCGTAGCACTCGCCACGACCTGAACGCCGCACAAGCCGCCGCCGCGCTCGGACTCGACGAGAACACCGCACGCAAGACCATGGCACGCCTCGGCCGCTGGAGCCCATACACCTGACCACGGGGCCCTGGGACGCTCGCGAGGAGGGTTCCCCTGCAAGATCCACCGCGCCGGGGAGGGCGGGCACCGCCCGCTCACGTCGGTCATCACGGCCGGCCAGTGGGAGGACGCACCGTGGATGATTCCCGTGTTGGAGGCTATCCGCGTGTCCCGGCAGGTGGTGGACGACCGCGCACCCGGCCCGACCACGTCGGGGGAGACGAGGCGTACTCGTCACGCCGCGACCGGCCCCGCTCAGAGGTCCGTCGCACCCGGATAGTGGCGACGAAGTTCGCTGAGTATGCCCTCGTCGACGGCCCTGACGTCCCACCACGAACTGTCAACTTCGGTCAGGACGGCCATCACCCTGTCCTCGACGGACCCGCGTGCCTCGGCGTCGATCAGTTGGAGGAAGGGGGTCGTCAGCGACAACAGCGTCAACGTGTCCATGCCCCCGTCGGCAGACCGTCTCTCCATCTCGGCACAGCGGGGATCGACGATCTCGTCGAATTCGACGTGCCACTTCAGGTCCAGGCCGAAGCTGCCGAGGCGGACCACCAGCTCAGCCAGGGTGACGTAGTGCTTTCCGTGCCAGGCAGGAAACGTGATCCCCTTCATCCCCGCCTCTGCTTCGGCTGTACCGCGTGACAAGCGACCACCTTCGTTCAGCGGCAGACACTAAGCCACGGTGTCCTGACCACCTCACACGGCCCATCGGACAGGCTCTGACCGGGTTGTCACCGGCGGATGCGAGGATCCCGGCAAAAGCCATGCAAGGAGATCAGCATGGCTACCGGGGACACCGGCCCCTTCGACGACGACACGGCTGCGGACTTGCCAACGCCCTCGGCGACGCCAAGTCCGAGGGACGAGAAGCCCTGCCCCGAGGTGTTCTCACGCGGGCCGTCGACTCTCGGCGGCGGCGCGCCGCGCCGTCGCGCCGCACACCTCGTCATTCGTGGTTCGGTGCCGGACGCGGATCGAACTTGGTCGGCGCTTTCGCCGTTCAGCGGACGTGGCGGCGGCCTTCGCCTGATCTTGTGCTCCGTCGCAGAGTGGATCAGCGCGAAGGCCGCGGTCGCGAGGTTGGTGCGTCAAGGCATCCCGCGGACGCGTGCGCGGAAGTCGCACGTTCCGGTCAGAGTTGTACGCGTGCACCCCGCGCCCGTCAAATGTGTCGAGGTGCTACTCCTCGCTAGGCTGCCCGGCCCGCCGGGTGAAAGTTGATGCGCTCATTGACGACGGGGAAGCCGGCCCTGGAAAAGATCGCGGCCATGGGGAAGTTGCCCTGGTCCGTCGCTCCGCTGACGAAATCCGCGCCCTGCTCGACGAGGAAGTGGGTGCACTCCGCGAGCAGGTCGTAGGCGTAGCCATGACCGCGCTGTTCCGGGACGACTCCGATGAAGCCGATGGTCGGGCCGGAGGGGTTGTGGGCCGGGATGTGGATGCCGGCCAGGTCGCCCTCCGGCGTGTGCGCGATCTGCCACCACTCCCGTGGGGAGGGGCACCAGCGGAAGAAGTCGAGTTCCTCCTGGGCGGCCTGGTCGAGGCCGCCCACCTCGACGGCCTTCAGCGCGTGGGCGTCCAAGGTGACGGAGTGGATGCGGCGCAACGCGTCGAAGAACACGGTGTCGTCGGGTTCGGCGCTGAAGCGCAGGCGTCCGGGCCGCTCGGGCAGACCTCGCTCCGGGGTCCAGCGGTACAGGAAGCGTTCCACCAGGAGTTCATACCCTGCGGCTCGTGCGGCGGCGAAGCGCGCCTCGGCGGCGGCGCGCAGGTCGGGCTTTTCCCGCCAGCCGCCGGGCAGGTTGACCTCGAGTTCGACCTGCCAGGGAGCGGAGCGCAGGAGTTCCGCCGCGGCCTCCTCCTCGCCCTCGGCCACGTCGAACCAGTTGATGTTGACGGGCTCCAAGTCGTCGGGGCCGCCCCACCACGCGCCGCGTGCGACGACCTCGCCGTCGCGCAGGGCGACGCGCTTCCATTCGGGGCGGAACCGGGTACGCCGATGGCCTTCACGGGCGCCCAGGGGGTCGGGAAGTGTGTCGAAGAGATGAGCGTCGCTCGTGGAGAGCGCGCGGATGACCGGATCGGTCATGGATTCCTCCGGAATACAGGCTGCTTGGAGCGCCCCCGGTCAGAACTCACGAACCACGCCGGGACAGCGGAAGAGGGAGCGCTGGAATGGTGTGAACTGCACGGCACTCGCCTCCTTCCGTCCGTCTCAGGGCGTGGAGCCACACGGTACGTGATCTTCCGCGGGTCCGTCCACGGATTTCCGTGCCCCTTGAGGGAGGGGATCGCGGACGGTGCGGAGGGCGTCGCCACCGGCAACTGACGCCGACCATAAGACTCTTCGGGCACTGCCGGGCTCGCGCGCGGGCTTGGCAAGCCGTAGGAGATTGCCCGCTCGGGAGTCCCGTGCGGTTGTTCCCCTTGTTCACGCGACGGATCCCGCTCCCCTCCCGGGGGGCGGGATCTCGTGTTCGGGCATGAACGTCAGCGGCCCGCGGTGTTGCTCGCCCACCGCGGTACCCCGTTGCGGTAGACCACCACGTTCGCGTCGTTCTGCATCTGCAGATACGCCCCCGAACCCGACGTGCCCGTGGCCCAGATCGGTCGGTTGCCCGGCGCTACCAGCACGAGGTTGCCGTCGTTCTGCATCCACAACACGGTGCCTGCGATGTTGGTGCCGGAGGCCCAGACCGGGCGCCCCGGCACGTAGGCGACCAGGTTTCCGTCCGTCTGCATGATCAGGGTGTTCCTGCCGCTCGGCGAGGTCAGGTACTCGCCGACCCCCAACATGCGGCCGGCGCCGAGTCGGCCGGGGAAGTACCAGGGCGTGCAGACCGTGTTGGACACGCGACCCGAAACGATCGAATTGCCACAGGCCCGCACGGAGTCGTAGCCGTTGACGTTCCACGTACCCGTGTAGGTACTGGTCTGGTTCCATGCCGTACGGACAGTCCCCAGCGGTCCGGCCCAACCGGACCCGCTGTTCGACGAACGGTCGATCCAGACGTTCCCGAGGCCGATGTAGCGGGGTTCGGCGTTCAGCAGCCCCCAGGCGCAGTTGTACTTCGGGGCGTAGCGGAGGGTGATGCGTACCCCGTCCGAGGTGGTGGCGGTGCCGGGTTCCTTGAATGCCCCGCTGGAGGCTATGGACGCGGCAAGACCGCGGTCCCCGTCATTGCAGCCGAGACTGGACGCGGATGCCGTGCCGATGGGCCCTCCCAGCGCGAAGAGGGTGCTCGCGGTGATCACCAGCACCGCCACCCTGGCGACCCAATTTTTGACGAAGCTCACGCCAATCCCCCTTGTCCACTCTCCCCAGCCGGCGACTGGGCGTACAAGGCTGCTCGCCTCCATGCACGGCTTCAAGGGCGCTCACCGGTGCGCTTGCGGCAAACAGGGGGAGCTTCTTGTCCGCTCGCGCGCCGCTGGTCGTCCACCGTGGTCCTGTGCTAAGGAGGTTCGGGCTTCGCAGCCCCGGCAGCCTGCTGGTGAGCTCGGACGAGCGTGGAGTGCCGGCTGCGGCGCGAGGACGGCCGGCGCACGTTCGTCACCGAGAAACTCACCGTCCTCACGGACCAGCGGGGCTTGCGCGTCAGACGGAAATCCGCATGCCGAACTGCTGGACGGGCTCACCGCGGAACGCACCACGCTCGCCGTCCGCCCGGAAGCACCGGCCTCCGCCTGGCACGAACGGCTCGGTACCAGTCGGTGGGACGTACCGTCCCCTGGGAGGGAGCGCCGCTCTACCAGGCCTTGGCCAAGCCGCTGAAGGACTGGAGCCGTTCCGCGGCCAGGAACACACCTGTGCTCCCGACCATCACGCTGCCGTCGTCGCGGTCCTCGGACGCCGTGGCGCTGCGTCCAGGATGGCCCACATCCTCCTGCCGTCGGGCGCGCTGTCCGTACCGACCGAGTCGACCGTGGCCAACGCCGCCACCTGGCCGAGCACAGAGTCGTCCGGCGCCCCGGGCACGTGGCTCAGAACGGCGACGAGGACCTTCTGCTCCTGATCGCCGAGGTGCACGCTGACCCGCTTGCCGCCGTCGGCGACGGCGGCCGTGACGAGCTGCTGCACGACCATTGCCAGGTCACTCTCGTCCAATGCCGGGTAGCCCCAGCCGCGGACGGTCTCCACGGCCTGACCGGCGGCCTTCTTCGCCGCCCATGTGTCGGCCCGGAACATGAGCGCGGCGGTACGCCGATTCCGCACGACCATCCGCGGACGCCGTACCGCGACCTCCGTCTTCGGGCTCGTCGCCGGCTGAGGCCGCGGGGGTTCAACCGGTTTCTTCTGCGGCGGTGGCGTCTTGGGCGGGTAGGCCGGCGGCACCTTGGGCCCCTTACCCTCAGGACTGGCCAACTTGTCCTCCTTGCAGCAGGTTTCGGCAGCTCCCACCATCCTGACAGGCCCATACCACCCGCGGACACAAACCGAATCATTCGGCTGCCACAGGACTCTCCTACGGGCGCGTGTCGGGGGGCGGATGAGCCCGGGGCCGGGCCAGGGGGCGGGCGGTGAAGCCGACCTGTGGAGGCTGGTGGCGGTCTCGAAGTCGACCTCGGCCGACACGCGCCCAGACCCGGGAGCGCCACCCGGTGCTTGCCATGCGGTAGGACGACCGCCCGGTGAGCCTTGAGTCACTGCCCGTGGGGGAGACCGACGACGAGGAGGGCTCCTGACGGGTTGGGGGCCACGCGCAGGGTGCCACCGTGCCGGGCCGCGATCTCGCGAGCGATGGCCAGGCCCAGCCCGGATCCGCCCGTGTTGCGGGCGCGGGCGCCGTCCAGGCGGGTGAAGCGTTCGAAGACCCGCTCGCGGTCGGCGGGCGGGATTCCAGGGCCGTCGTCGCGTATCTCCACTCGGGCCAGGCCGTCGGCGCCGTTGGTGACGGCGATGTCCGTGACCGTGCGGGCGTGCCGTGCGGCGTTGTCGAGGAGGTTGCGCAGCAGCCGCTCCAATTGCACGGCGCTGCCGTGAACGACCACCGGGTCGTCGGTGTAGGAGGTGAAGCGCAGCGTCTGGTGGATGCGGAGGTGGCGGAACTCCTCGACCAGGTCGTGGGCGAGCGCGGCGAGGTCGACGGGGGTGCCCGCCGGTGGGGCGCTGTCGTCGAGCCGGGCGAGCAGGAGCAGGTCGTCGGTGAGGTGCTGGAGCCGTTCGATGTCGTCGAGAGCTTCCCGTACGGTCTCAGGCCAGTCCACCTTCTCTGGGTGGGCGAGGGACGATTCGAGGGAGGCGCGGAGGTTGGCGATGGGGCTGCGCAGTTCGTGAGAGGCGTCGGCGATGAAGACCTTCTGTCGGGCGACGCCGGCGAAGACGCGGTCGAGCGTGACGTTGATGGTGCGAGCCAGCCAGGGGACCAGCGTGCCGGTGTCGGGGACCGTGATCCGCTGGGCGAGTGCGCGACTGGCGGTGACCTCCTGTAGTTCGCGGTTGAGGATCTCGATGGGGCGGAGGACCGTTCGGATCGCGACCCAGACAGTGGCACCGACGGCGAGTCCACCACCGATGGTGAGGAACCAACTGGTGAACGCGCCGGTGGAGTTCCACCCCCATCGGTGGGACTCCACGGTCGCGGCGAAGAACAAGCCCTCAGCCACCAGCACCGCTACCGCGGAGCCGATGACCAGGAGGCTGGGAAGCCCGTGTTCGTCCCCGGCCGGCGCCCTCCGCGGCGCGGTCGCCCAAGTGGTGCCGGCGACGAGCAGCACGGACACCGGGACAGCGATGCCCAGGAGCAGCCACGGCAGATAGGAAGGCGTCGGGCCGGTGTTGGTCAGGACCACGGCGGGAAGCCAGCGCGCATTGGCGAAGGTCACCAGCACAGCGGTCGCGCCGGCGGCCGTGACCGCGCCCTGGGTTCGCGCGCTCCCGCCCAGCCGCCAGGTGGCAGCGGCGACGAGGGCGCCGGCCAGCAGAGCTCCGGGCGCCGCCCCCTCTTCGATGAGCGCCAGAACACGGCCGAGGAGACCGAAGTCGGCACCGGTCCGCGGCGTCAGCATGGAGCCGATCATCAGGAGGGCCACCAGGCCCGCGCCCAGTACGGCGACGGTGCCCAGGCCCGCCACGACGCCGAGGCGGGCCCGGCCCGCACGGATGTCACCCACCGTCGGCCGCCAGCCGGTAGTCACCGCCGCGCACCGTCTCGATCGCTCTGCGTTGGAAGGGCGCGTCGATCTTGCGCCGTAGGGTACTGACGTAGACCTCGACGATGTTGATGTCCCCGTCGTACGACGCATCCCACACCTCATCCACGATGTCGAGCTTGGGGACGACCTCGCCCGCCCGACGGGCCAGGCATTCCAGCACCGCGAACTCCTTGGCGGTGAGGGTGATCCGATGGTCGGCGCGTCCGCAGGTCCGCGAGGCGGGATCGAGCCACAGGTCGCCCAGGCGTATCCGGGTACGCATCCGCTGTCCGCCGCGGCGCAACAGGGCGCGGAGCCGCGCTTCCAGGACGACGTAGGAGAAGGGCTTGGCCAGGTAGTCGTCCGCGCCGGTATCCAGCGCCTCGGCCTCGTCGTACTCACCGTTCTTGGCAGTGAGCATGAGGATCGGGGTGTCGACGCCGTCGGTGCGCAGGCGGGCGCAGACCCGGTAGCCGTTGAGGCCGGGAAGCATGATGTCGAGGATGACTGCGCTGTACGCGCGCTCGCTCGCCATCCACAACCCGATCCTGCCGTCTTGGGCGACATCGACCGCGTATCCGGCGGCCTCCAGGCCGCGCTTGAGGGACGCGGCCAGCCGCTCCTCGTCTTCAACCACCAGCACTCGCATGATCGTCAGTATCCACGCGTCGCAACGACCTCCCTGAAAAGCGCTTCAGGGAGCTTCAGCCTCCTTTCAGCAGGGTCGAGGACGGATTCTCCGCCGGACGATTCCGAGGGTCAGCCGCTCCGGCGGCGAGAGCATTCAGGGCATGGGTCCAGGTCCGCCGTCCTGGATCACGAGGCGAGTGCGCGACAGCCGAGCTCGACACACGGCGTCCCTCTCGCCACGTGTTATGGGTCTTCCACATGCGCCTGCATGACCGACATCGGCCCGACGGTGGTCGACTCTGCGCGCTGAAGGGGGGCCGAACTCACAGGCCCGAGCCCCGTGGACCCGGGCAAACCCGGTTCGGAAATGCACGTCTTGTCGGACGCGAACGTGCTGTCGCCCCTCGTTGGCGTCACTGCGGCCAACACCCCCCGACGGACTCGTCTCGGGTTGCCGCTCCACCTGCCGGAGCAGCTCGCCCAAGTCATCATTCGGCGAACGGGCGTTGTTGACTCATCGCGGTGACGAGGGTGGAGGACATGTGGGCCAGGGCGGGGTCTGCGGCGATGAAGAACGTTTCGACCCCGGCCAGTTCGTGGTTCATGCGGGCCATCGGCATTTCGTAGTTCAGGTCGGGAACGCCGCGGACTCCGCGGATGACGACGTCGATTCCGACTCGGCGGCAGTAGTCGACCAGCAGGCCGCCCGTGTGGGAGTCGACCGTGACGTTGTTCAAGTCGGCTGCTGCCGCGCGGAGTCGGTCCAGCCGTTCCGCGATGGGCAAGCGGCCGGTCTTGTTCGGATTGAACATCACGCACACGACGACCTCGTCGAACAGGAGGGCAGCGCGCCGAAGTACGTCCTGGTGCCCTTGAGTGATCGGGTCGAAGGATCCCGGGAAGAGGGCTCGCGTGATCGGAAAGAGTAACAACCGGCTGCCCCCGGTAGTGCAGTGCCAGGGAAACCAAACCACCCAAGATCAAGCGTGACGGGGAGAACGTCCAGCGGGACGGGACAACCGCAACGTCACACGTAGATCACGGCCACGAGGAACCGGCCAGCCGACCGACCGACCGGCCGACCGGTCGTCGTGCCAACGGTTTCGGTGCAAGGCCCGGCATCCGGGTAACGGTGGAGGTGGCGCCTGGTTGAATGTGCGGGTGGATCTTGAGACGTTCCGGGCCCTGCTGACGACCGAGGGCCAGGCCCTACTGACCGTGCTGCAGGACGTCGAACCGGGCCTGGAGGATGTGACGTTGGCTGATCTGCGGCGTGAGCGTCCTGCCGCATTGGTGTCCGCGGCCGTCGAGCAGGTGAGGTTGCGGCGACGGGCCGCGGCGAAGTTCGGGGAGTTCGCGTCTCGTCTGTACTTCACCCCGGACAGTGTGGAGCTGTCGTCCCACCTGGCCGTGTCCCAGTACAAACTGAGCCGTGTCCTGGACGAGCTCGGTGTCGTGCTGATCGACGCGATGAGTCTTGGCAGCGGTGTCGACGCCCTCGTGCTGAGCTGGTCGCACATGACCGAGGCTGTCGACAAGGATCCGCTGACCATCGAGATCACCGCGGCGAACCGGCAGGCGATGGATGAGCCGATGCTCCAGTTGAACTGCGCGGACATCACGGGGTTCGACAGTCAAGGAGAGGCCGTCTTCATCGACCTGATGCGTCGGGTCGGACCGGGCGAGGGGCGCGACCCCGAGGCGTACGACCCACCACTGTCCTGGGCGTTGGACCGGGTGCGCACGACCGGGGCAGGCTGGATCAGGCTCGCACCGGGTCTCCCGGACGAGGCTGTGCCCGATCTCGGGCGGGCCGACGAGGCCGAGTGGATCTCCTATGACGGGGAGATACAGGAAGTGGTCCTTTGGTTCGGCTTGCTCGGACGGCGGACAGCCTTGCCCACCCCGCTGCGCAAGGCCACCCTCCTACCCTGCGGTGTTTCGCTCGCCGGACGCGGTCTGCCGGAGCCGGCCGTGAGACCGGTCGGCCGCTACCTCTATGAACCTGACCCCGCCGTCGTCCATGCACGTCTGGTTGCCGAGGTCGCCCAGGACGTCTCCGGCGGCCTCGTCGATGAAGGCGGTCCGCTCATCACCGCCGACGAGCTGCACCGCACCCCTTTCGCGACCGCGTACGAGATAACAGACGTACTGCCGTTCAAGAGCGCGGCGTTGAGGGCAACACTGCGCGAGCGTACGGTCGGCCGGGTGGCAGTAGCGGCGCCGGGTCTGGGGATCGCCCTGGACGAGTTCCGGCGCGAACTCGCCCCAAAGGACCCCGGCGCGGCAACGGTGTTCATCACCGGCACCACAGACCGCCCCACGGTGCTGATCGCCAGTCCCATCTTGGACACGCCGACGCCCAGAAACGGAACGGCCTTCGCAGGATCCTGAACTCTGCGACGAGGTACAGGATTCGACGCAGAGCCCGTGGTGATGAGTGCCCCGACTGACCCGTGACCCGCCGAGCGGGCATACGGATTCCGCGAGAACCGCGTCTACTTGCGCGACCCGGGCGTCCGCCGCACCATCCCCGAGAAGTCCGACCGGGTCCGCAAGCGCGAGAAGCTCGGCTCCCGCGGCGGCCGCCCTCCCCTGTCCGACAAGACGACTACAAGACACACCATGTGGTCGAGTGCGCCTCAACAGGCTCAAGCGCCACCGGGCCGTCGCCACGCGATGGGACAAGCTCGCCGTCCGCCACCAGACCAGGCCACCAAGCCACCGAGCCGGTCGCAGCCATCAACGAGTGGTTCTGACACTGCCGAGCGCGAGCGGATCACCCGTTCCTTACCCGCTTGCGGTCGGCCAGGATGACCGGGTGAAACTCCACGCCGTTCTCGCCGGTGACCATGTCCGCCTTCCGGAGTCTGCCCTCGTTCCTGCAGACTCCGCCCCCCAAGGCATCATCCCCGCGGCGGTCATGCGGGACGCCGACCCGGATGCTTCCCCACCGGAGATCCGCACCGTCTCGGGAGAGACCGTCTTCGTCTCCGCTGAACGGCGTACCGAACTGGAACGCTTCTGCATCGACAACCGGATTCCCCGACGGTCCAGGTCCGACGTGTGGGGTGACCTTCTCGAGCCCTTCCTCGACACCGAGTTCACCACCGAGCACCAAGCTGCCGCTCAGGCCCGCCTGGACCAGGTCGGTCTGGGACCAGACGAAGTGGCCGGCATCCGGCACAAGGTCGCCCGACTGATGCGTGCCTACAACACTGTCCACGAGGACTGGCACCACCTCGGCCTGGCCGACCTTCTGGACGCTGCGACCGCAGACTGGATTCCTGAGGACCAGCAGATCAGGCCCAGTGAGGTTGCCGCCTTCTGCGCTTGGGCGATGAGGATTGCGGACCTGGGCTACTCGCGACGGACCGCACCGCGCCTGACACGCCGCACCCGCAGAGCTCCGGGCGGGGGCGGCAACCACTGACACGCCGCCCCCGCCCGCCCTCTGCCATATCCTGCCCCCAGGCGGGTGGTTACCCAGCAGCGGAACAAGGGGGCGGGCGGCATGCCGAGGGAAGGCAGCGACAGAGGATGTCAGTGCCCATGGCGACTCTGAGAGCCGAGGAAGCCCGCCAGATCGCCCGCCACGCGCTGGCGCACCAGGCTGAAGCCGTGGTGGACGACGTGCTGATGGTCGTCTCGGAGCTGGTCTCCAACGCGGTTCGTCATGCGGGCGGCGTGACCGGCTTCGACATCCGAGTCGAAGCGGACGCGGTGGTCGTCGAGGTCGCCGACGCATCCCCACGGAAGCCGCACTCTCCAGGCAGTCCCGTACACGTACCGGGCGGCTTCGGCTGGCTTCTGGTCAACCGCCTCACCAAACACACGGACATCCGATCCGGCCCCCACGGCAAGACCATCACCGCATACCTCGCGACCTGACAGGTCGCCTCCACTCCTCAACCACCGCGGTAGCCCCAGAGCCGGATCCTCGACTCGAACGAAGTCCGTACCGCCCCCCCCGGGCGGCCTCCAGGGGAGCTCTCCCGGCATCTCCGATCCACGTTGCGAGCCCCGCCGCCAATCCCGTCCCGCGGGTGGCCGGCGCCGCCTCCCCGTGGAGAGTCGAGCCAACGACGCTGGAGACGATTCCGGATGAGGCCGTCAGTCAGGCCGGCATCCAGTGATCAGTCCACCAGGGCTCCGCCCCCTGACAGCGCGTGCTCGCGGTCTCGTTGCTCACGCCGGTCTCAGACACATCAGATCCCTTACGAGCGGCATGATCGGCCCGACAGCTCCTCATCGGGAATGGGCGCGGGCGCGTCGCGCCGTCCCCGTCGCGCCCTCTACTGTCTCGCGGTGTCGAGGGCGTCCGCGAGCGCGTCGACGAGTGGGTCGGTGACACCTGTCGGCCGGGCGGTGACGACACGGCTCGGCGGGTGACCGTCGACGGGTACGAAAGCGATGCCGGTCCGCGCGTGCCGCCGCGCGGCCCCGGCCGGCAGGAGGCCGACCGCGCCCTCCCACAGGACCGCGTGCAAACACTCCTCGACCGACGCCACGACCGGGCCCGGCGCGCCCTCCTCGGCGGCGAACCAGTAGGCCCGCCATCGAGCATCGGTTCCCGGGGGCAGGCGGAAACGCGGGCGGTCGGCCAGCTCAGTGACGTGCAGGCGCGGGCGGCCCGCCAGCGGATCCGCCGCGGGGACGACCGCGACCAGCGGCTCCTCACCGAGCAGCCGAACCGTCAGCCCGGCGGTGTCGAAGGGCAGACGGGTCAGCGCGAGGTCCACCCGGCCCTCGCGCAGACCGGCCGTCGGATCGGTGACCGCCGCCTCACGCAGCCGCACCCGCACCCCCGGGCGCATGCGCCGCAAGGCGGCCAGCGCTGCCGGGCCGATCTCCAGGCCCGCGCCCGCGACCGTACCCAGTACGAGTACCCGGTCGGCCACAGTGCCGCGGACCCGCTCGCGGGCGCGTTCGGCACGTTCCAGAAGATCCCGCGCCTCCACCAGCAGCACCTCGCCCGCGGGGGTGAGCCGCGCCCCGGTGGGGATCCGCTCGAACAGCCGGCACCCGAGGTCGGCCTCCAGCTCCCGGATACGGCGGCTCAGCGGCGGCTGGGCCAGACGTAGACGTACGGCGGCGCGGCCGAAGTGGCCCTCTTCGGCCACGGCGACGAAACAGTGCAATGCCCGCAAGTCCATGACCAGCCACGATACCCAGAACGAACCCACTCTCCCGAAACCGGTCTTGGACAGCACCGCAGCACCCGCGGTGAGGTGGTGCCAGGCGCCGGGCCACGGGCCCGCCGCACCCACCCCGCCCACCGCTTCAGGAGCCCGCACATGTACGCACGCCCCGACGACCTCCACCGCGCCCGCTCCGTCGGCGGCAAGGCCCCCGCGGAGTTCGCCGCGTGGGTCGCCTTCCAGCAGGCCGTGGACCGGGAGGACGGGGCGGTGCCGCGCCGATACCGCGAGCTGATCTCCGTGGCGGTCGCGCTCGTCACCCAGTGCTCCTACTGCCTGGACGTACACACGGCCGCCGCCCGCCGCCACGGCGTAACCCCCGAGGAACTGGCCGAGGCAGCCTTCGTGACCGCCTCCGTCCGCGCAGGCGGCACACTCGCACACGCACTGCTGGCCGACCGCCTCTACGAACAGCACACCCACACGGCGCCGCCCGCCCACGGCTAGTGCTCCAGCCTGGGCTTCTCCCATACCGCTGGTCAATGCTTGAGTGTGGGGAGTGCAGCGGGCTGGTCACGGACGCGGGACGGTCTTCGTGGACCGTCCCGCGCATGTGTGCCCACGGCGCATGGTGTGCCCGCGAGTGGGACAGTCCCGTCCGGATCTGGCCCCTACGAGTTGGTCCGCGGCGACATGCCCGTGCTGGCCGGCGAGTACTAACTGCGCGCTTACAGCACGGCCCGTGAGACGGAGAACGGCGGTTGGACCCGGTAACCGCACCATGACGAGTCCGTTCGCCGCGACCGCGTCCTGAAGGTCTCCGACCGGGGCGCGATGTCCCCGGTCGGGCGATCGTGTCGTCCTCCGGCACTCAGCCGGCCCTGGTGGAGACGATCCGTGGTGGGGGCCCGAATACCCGAGAGGTAAAGGCTTCCCCGCTTCCCCTGAGCAAGCGCGGCCCGGGCGCCCGCGCCGGCACCGTCCTGGCGCCGTGACGGCTCGGGGACGGCGCGGGGACGGACAACCGGGCCCGGATGGACCGGGGCCCGGACGCACCTGGCTCCTCGGTGCTGCCTTCCAGCCGCTTCAATCGCGCGGAGGAATCGACTTGTCGATATTGGCGAGAACCCGACGCGTGCTGTCGATGTCCATCTCTATGAGGTCTCGGTCGAACGTCCCAGGCCCTTTCCGATAGCGAGCCCTGCCCGCTTCGGAGGTGAAGGCGTCCGCCGGGATGGCGTCCTGGCCCGGCGGAACGAATTTGAGTACCTCTTCGAAGGCGGCGAGCGCGTAGGCCATCGCCGCACGGTACCTGTGGTGCTCGGACGTGGGTCGGTTGAGCAGCTCAAGTGCGGCGGAGCGGGAAACCCGGTAGCCGACGTCGGCGAACTCGCCGGGGTCGATGATCCGGGACGGTTCAGCGCCACCGAAGGCCGGCGCGGGCGGAGGAGTCTCTTCAGCCATCCGGAACTCGAAGCGACGGCTGCGGCCGCACTGCCGACAAACCCCCTCGTACACCGCCACGAGGTCGTCGCCCCGCAACTCCAACCGGTGTTGCCGGGCGAAGTCGGAGCTGCCGCACTCGCATGCGTACAGGTCCATGTACAGGTGCGCTTCGGACGAGGATCGGGCTCTCAACATGGCCTGAGCCTAAGCTCCATTGCGCGGTTTCGGGTGGGAGCGGACCATCGCGGTGCGCTGTGGGCGGACGGTGTCGCCGGGCACGGCGGTTGGCCGACCGCGTGCCTTGGCGCTCCACGCACACGAAGGCCGGGGGAGACTCTTCTCGATTTTTGCGTCCAGGCGGAGGCGGCGGACCCGTGGAGGGTGCCGATGGACGCTGCCGTGATCGACAGCGGTGTCGGCGCTGATCTCCGCCACCGGGTCCGGGCGCACCGGAACGACATCCCGGACGTCGCGGGGCCCCCACGCCCCGAGAACCGAGCACCGGCCACGGATGGCCTGGGGCTGCGGCCGTCGTGGCGGCACTGGTGAAGCGTCGGCAGCCGCAGCGTGCGCAGTGCCGTGACACCGGCCGGCGTCGAGCATGGGCAGCGACAGCAGATGCGCACCGGTTCGAGATACGCGAAATGCGCTCAGGTCCGAAGCCGATGTACACGAGAACGGTAGGCACCCTGCGTCGGCTTCGGGGCATGCAACCCACGCCCGGCTCGCGGCAATGCACTCGCGTGGCGCTTCCCCGTCCGCGTACGGTCTGCGCATGACGAGGACCACGCCGACCAGACCCGCGCACGTGGAGGCTGTGTTCCCGGAGCTCGCCGCCTATCGGGGCCGGACGACCCGCCTGCACCCCCGGCCGGGGCGACCTGGCATGCATGAGAGCCATGTCGGCGGACCGATGCTGTGGCCCGCCGGCGAGCCGTGGCCGGTCTGCCAGGAGCCCCACCAGCCCGAGACCGAGGGGTACGTGCCGGACGACGTCCGCAGTGCCCGGGCCGCGGGCGTCTGGCCGCGGAGCCGGCCGTGGCCGGGCTCCGGAGCGCCCGGTGAGGACGGTTCGGTGCCGTTCGTGGGCCTCGCCCAGTTCTTCCGCCGGGACATCCCGTCTCTGGCTGCCGGGCCCGACGGTGCGGATCTGGTGCAGATCTTCCGCTGCCCGTGCAACCACGGTCCGTACCTGGAGCGCCGATACCACCTGCTGTGGCGGCGGGCCGCAGAGACGGAGCGTGCGGAACGCTTCCTCGCCGCACCGCCCGAAGTACCCATGCTGCGTTGGGAGCACGAACTCCCCGAGCCGTGTGTTCTGCATCCCGAAGAGGTGGACACCTATCCCTGGGCGGAGGACGACACGCTGCCCGCCTCTCTGATCGCCGGCATCGACGCGTGGGACGACGCCCAGGCCGCGGAACACGGGCCTGACGCTTCCAGCTACCAGTCCGACCTGTCGATCCCGCCCGGCTGGCGGGTGGGCGGCTTTCCGAGCTGGGCGTCGACGGGTCCGATGCCCATCGGCTGCGAATCCTGCGCGACCCCGATGCGGCTGCTGCTGACCGCCGGCGGTGACGAGATGGACGCCGGCTCACACAGCTGGGTGCCGCTGCAGGACCGCGACCCGTCCCTGCGGGGTAAGGCCTCGATCCAGGGCGGCTGGTCCGTTGTCCAACCGACCCGGCTCCGCTTCGGCCGGGACCGGGACCTGCATGTCTTCACCTGCCCGGCCGAGCCCGGCCACCCACCCCAATGGGTGCTCTCCTGAGGGGTGGTGAGCCAGCGGGACCAGCTATCGCTGCCCAACGGCTCCGGGCCGGGTGCCTGGGTGACCACCCATGGGGGAGCAGCGCGACGGCGGCCGCGACGAGGTCGGTGGACTCGGGGTGCCGTCCGGGGCTGTCGGTCCATGGTGAACAGCCTGCACTCCTCCAGCGGAAGCAGACCGTGGAAGGGGCCGGAACCGCTCCCGCGAGTTCGACGAGGAACTTCCGCTAGGACGACGGCAGTTCGATACGGTGGTCACCCTCAGAAGGCGTCCACCTGCGCGGAGCCGAGGCGCGAACCAACGCGGAACTGGTGACGCCGGGCGCCCGCGGAGTGGCTGCGCCGCGCCTGGCACGGGACCTTCGCAGGCGGCCCGCCGTTCGTCGCGGGCGGGCAGCGACCTCCTCGGCCGGGCAGAGCAGGACGCGGTGGTGCTCGACTTGCGGGCCGGATGCTGCGGGTCTGACCCCGCTCTCGATTCCGCCACACCCAAGTGGAGATCCTCCAGGCACCCTCTGGCGTCTTCACCTGCTCGGAGCTGGGCCACGAGTGGGCTCGGCACCTGCCCTGTGCCTCCTGCCATCCGGCCATATTCGGCATGGTTCCGCGACAAGTGATTCAGGTAATCCTCGCCAGAGCCGGGTGTGCCGTATATACGCTGGGACCAGTGAACCCGATCCTGGGGGACCCTTTGCGTGGAATCACACCGTCACTACGCACTGCCGGCGCTGCGATCCTGGCCCTGGCTTCGTCGGGCGTCACCGCTCCCGCTCCCACCGCGATCACGGAATCACATGCCGCACTGTCGGCTTCGGAACTGACACTCCTGGTCCAGATGGCTGACGCCTATCTCCAGCGTCGCGCCGATGCCGTCACCACGGGTGGATCGCGCATCCGTTTCGCCTCGGCACCCGTTCCCATGACCGCGGCTGCGGCGGAGAATCTGGCAGGTGACCTGACCGCGTTGCAGCACACCGGGCGGGCTCTGGAGAAGGTCAGCGGTGGTATAGCCGCGCGGATGTGACCGTGACGCCAGGTGAGAGCAGCGTCATGGGGGACA
The DNA here is from genome assembly GCF_041431415.1 of Streptomyces sp. NBC_00513. GTDB lineage: Bacteria > Actinomycetota > Actinomycetes > Streptomycetales > Streptomycetaceae > Streptomyces. The sequence goes on along the minus strand of NZ_CP107845.1, from coordinate 455,585 downwards.
CCGCAACGGTCGTTGCCACCGAGGACGCCCGCCTGTACTACCCGAACCCCCAGGAGGGGGGTGCCCGCCTACGAGGAGTACTCCTTACCGCACACGCTGACGTTCACGCGATCCGCGGAGGGGTGGAAGCTCGCCGGCGACCAGGCGCGGATGGAGCCTTCGTCGCTGCGGTCGATCACGCAGATCACCAAGCCGCTGGGAGATCCCGGTCGCATCAACGAGCCCGGCCCGGGCGGCGAGCCGGCACCCCACTCGCAGGACGAGGGCCCCAAGGAGCCGCCCAGCAGCACGGATCTGCCTGCGACGGGCATGTCGTCGCGGACTGCGAAGCCGACGGTCTCCGCCTCGTACAGCCACGACAAGATGGTTGATTGAGTGAATCGGTACTGGAAGAACGACAACGGCGGCTGCCGCCCCTACGGCAACGACTGCACCAGCCTCATCTCCCAGGCAATGAGAGCCGGCCGCTGTAACACCGCAGCAGGCAGCCATTCCTCCCGGGTAGACAGCAGGGAGCCCCCGGCGTACCCGCCGTGCCCTCCGACACCGCCGCGGCGGTGCGTGCCACGCCCATCGCACCTGACACGAAGGGAAACCCGCCGTGAGGAAAGCCCTGGCACCGCTGACGGTTCCCATCCTGTGCGCGGTGCTCGCCGCCTGCGCTTCCGAGAAGGACGGTAGGAGCGAGCGGCAGACCGCCGAGCAGTACATCGCCGCGCTGAACGCCCGCGACCCCCAAGGGCTCATCGCCCTGACCGAGCCCGATGTACCGGGGCGCACGGGCGTGAAGGAGAGCGCCGAAAAGATCATTGCCGAGAACGGTGGACGCGACCTCAAGACCAGAATGATCGACGTGCTCAAAGAGTTCGAGCCGACCTACGCCGGCGTGCATGTGACCGGCACCGATGGCAGCGGCAAGCAGTTCAGCATCTACATTCAGATGGGCAAGAAGGAAGGCGACTGGGTCATCGGTCTGGGCCAGACCCCGATCAAGGGTGCCATCAAGACGCCATCCACCTAGGCCGTTTCCTTCGGATCATCTGATCATTGGTTGATGTGTGTCGTTGACTGATGCCCAGTGGGCATGAATTGAGCCCTTGTTGCCAGACCGGGCACCGAAACGGGGCGGGCGGTGGCGTGACCACCGCCAGGTGATCGACGCGATCGCGTTCAAGTACCGCACGGGCACGCCGTGGATGGACCTGCCCGAGCACTTCGGCTCGTGGAAGGGTGCCCACAACCGGCTGCGGAAGTGGGCGGCCGACAGCACCTGGGAGAAGGTCTTCACCGCTCTCCTCGCCCAGGCCGACGCCGAGGGCGACCTGGAGTGGGTCGTCGCGGTCGACTCCACGATCGTCCGTGCCCACCAGCACGCCGCCGGGGCCCGTCAGAAGGGGCCCCGGACGGCGAGCCCGCCGACCATGCCCTCGGACGGTCCCGCGGCGGACTGACCACGAAGATCCACCTGGCCGCCGACAATCGCTGCCGGCCCCTGGCCTTCCTCATCACATCCGGCCAGGCCGGTGACGCACCCGCGTTCCCGAAGGTCATGGCCCGCTTACGGATCCCGAGGCCGGTCGGCAGACCGAGGGTGGCCCCGGACGTGGTCCTGGCCGACAAGGCCTACTCGTCCCGCGCGATCCGCTCCCACCTGCGTCGGCGCGGGATCCGGGCGGTGATCCCCCAGCCCGCCGACCAGGCCGCCAACCGCAAGCGCCTCGGCAGCCGCGGTGGCAGGCCACCGGCCTTCGACCGCGAGGCCTACAAGCAACGGAACACCGTCGAACGCTGCATCAACAAGCTCAAACAATGGCGCGGCCTGGGTGAGGTCGACTCGGGGCGCCCTGCTGATGTTTCCACCAGTGGGTTTCCCCGAGCCGCCTCCCGAACCCGGCGTGCCCGTCTCCGGGCACCGGGCTCTCCACAAATCTCGTTCCGGGGTGTTCAGTTCCTCATGCCGTAGTGGGCCACGGAGACGGAATGAGTTTTCCCCGGTATCGGTATCTGGTCGTGCTTACCTTTGCCGGGTTGAGCAGTTCCGCTTCCTCTGTGACAGGCCACCAGCCGCCGCTGTAATAACGTCGGCGGAGCTGCTTCCAAGTGATTCCGGGATGTTTGCGCCGGATCCATCTAGTCACCCTCATCCACGTGTAGTGGCTGAGGTAACAGAAAGCGACGTTCGACACTCCGGGACGGAAATACGCGCACCATCCTCGCAACACCGAGTTCAGTCGGTGGAGCAAGGACTCCAGCGACAGGCCGACGTTCTGTCGTCCGGTCAGTTCCTTCACCTTGCCCGTTACGGAACGTACTGACTTCCGTGCGGGATAGGTGTAGATGTACTGCCGGTCAGTGCCCCGTTTCCAGTGGCGCTGGATGCGCCATCCGAGAAAATCAAGGCCCTCGTCAATGTGCGTGATCTTTGTCTTCTCCACCGACAGGCGAAGGCCCATCGACTTCAATGCCTCTGCGACCTCGTCGCGTAGTTCCTCGGCATGTTCGCGGCGCCCGAAGACGAGTACGAGGAAGTCGTCCGCGTACCGGACCAGCCGGTAGTTGGGCAATCCTCGGCGCCGTCTCCTGCGCCGGTCCTCGGAGGTGCCATCTGGCCCTCCGGGGGCCTGGGCGATGTGCTCGTCCAGGACCGAGAGTGCGATGTTGGCCAGCAGCGGCGACAGGATCCCGCCCTGCGGGGTCCCGGTGCGTGTGTCCGTGAAAGCTCCGTCACGGGACAAGATCCCGGACTTCAAGAACGCCTTCACCAAGGACAGCACCCGCTTGTCCCCGATTCGATTCCGCACCCGTTCCATGAGGGCCGGGTGCGCGATCTCGTCGAAGCACGCCGTGATGTCGCCCTCCACCACCCACTCGTATCCGTGGCTGGCGAGGTAGCGACTCTCGGCGATCGCATCGTGGGCTCGGCGGTTCGGGCGGAACCCATAAGAACACGGGAGGAAATCCGCTTCGAATACCGGCTCCAGCACCAGCTTCAAGGACGCCTGGACCACTCGGTCCGCCACGGTCGGAATCCCGAGACGACGAAGCTTGCCATTCGCCTTGGGAATCATCCGCTCGCGGACAGGGACCGGATAGAAGCTGCGGTCTCTGATCTGGGTCCGCAGCTTGTCGAGAAACGTCTCGACCCCTTGCCCGACCTCGATGGAGCGGGCGGTCTTCCCATCCACTCCGGCCGTGCGGGCACCCTTGTTTCCCCGGACACGGTCCCACGCCACCAACAGGAAGGCGGGATCGGCCACGAGGTTGAACAGGTCGTCGAACCTGCGATGAGAATCATCGACAGCCCAACGGTGCAGCTTGGTCTGGATCTCCAGTACCCGGCGTTCGGCCTTCATCAAGGCCCATTCCAGCTCGTCGGTATTCACCGGCGACAGCCTCCTGGCATTCCAGTCTCCTTACTGCCGACTTGCTGGCCCCCTTCCCCATGTGACCGGCTTTCCCGGCCTCGGAGTACTACGGAGCCTCCGTCCTGCCCGACGGCCATCAGCCGGCGATGGACCTGTCCCCGACCGGACTGGATGTCCGATACAGGGACGACCGCGGACAGTTCCCACGTTCACCACGAAATCGATCGACAGGTGAGGTGCCCAGCTCTACCCCGGCAGCATCGCCACGCTTACGCCGCAGACTTTCGGCGTGGCCTCCCCACCGATGAATGGAGTCGGCTTCGGAGTCGACCACCGAAGAGCGCTGGTGGTCGTGCACTGCGTCCGGCCCAGATCCGCCAGGTTCGAGCCGGTGTCGTAATTACGGGGCGTCAGGCACTGATTTCTCGCGTGCACCTTCCTGTCTCGCTAGCCGGACCCGGATCGTCTGGCAGTACCAACCCGTCCCGGCGTTGTCGGGGCTGCTTACCGCTCGGCTCGGCATCCCCCGAACCGAACTGCCCCCAGCTTCAACCGGATTGCTACGACAACCCGGTGGTGAAGGTCTCTCACCTCACTCGATTCCATGGCGCCTCGTGGCGCACCCACCCGCTACGACAAGACCGCCACCATCTACCTCGCCGGACTCCACCTCGCAGCCATCTTCATCTGGTCAGCCAGATGATCCGAAGGAAACGGCCTAGGGCCTGTGTGATGTCGTGATCATTCGTCGGTCTTCAGCAGGTCGTCGATCCAGATCATTGCGGCGCGGAGGTGGAGGCCGGCGAGGTAGCTCTCAGGTGTCTTGTCATAGCGGGTGGCGATGCCTCGCCAGGCCTTCAGCTTGTTGATCAGGCGTTCGACCGTGTTCCGTTCCTTGTAGAGGTCGGCGTCATGGCTGATGGGCCGGCCGCCTCGTGCGCCCTTCTTCTTGCGGTTGGCGGCCTGGTCCCGCTTTTCCGGGATGACGGCCTTGATTCCGCGTTTGCGCAGGTAGGCGCGGTTGCCGCGGGACGAGTAGGCCTTGTCCGCGGCGACTGCGTCGGGCCTGGTGCGGGGACGGCCGACAGCCAGCCGGATCTTCACCCGCGCGAGCACCGGGATTAACTGCGGGCTGTCCCCGGCCTGCCCGGGAGTCAGGACCAACGCAAGCGGACGACACCTGAGGTCCGCAGCGAGGTGAATCTTGCTGGTCAAGCCGCCGCGGGACCTGCCGAGCAGGGCTTCCTTCAGGCGGAGTTTGCGTCTGCGTCGGATCCGCCGACGCTCGGCCTGTCCGTTCTGTTCCTCCGGTCCGCCCCTTTTTGGCGGGCCGCCTCCTGCTCCTGCGCGGCTTCTTCCAGGGCCTCCATGAGGTGCTTGCTGACGCGCATCCCTGCGGCGTCGTGGTGGGCGCGGACCGTTGTGGAGTCCACGCTGACCAGCGACAAGTCCGTTCTTCCCACCCGGGCCCCCTCAGCGATCAGGCCTTCCAGCAGGGCGGTGAAGACACCGGCGTCCCGCCAGACGCGGAAGCGTCCGTAGACGGTGGCCCAGGGGCCGAACTCGGCAGGCATCTCCCGCCACTGGGCACTGGACCGGAACCGCCAGACCACACCCTCGAACTGCTCCCGCAACCGCTCCGGGTAGGGGCCGTACCTACCGATCGGCAGGTACGGCTCGATGAACTTCCACTGGGCATTGGTGAGTTGCCTGCGTGTCACGACCACAGTCATACCGGGTTCCACCCCGCGAAGAGGACAGAACCCCAGAACTGATCACGACATCACACAGCCCCTAGTACTGCAATCACAGTTAAGGGGTATGTCCGCGTTGTTTGTAGTGGCTGTCGCGGGCGCGTGTCTGACTGAGTCTTCGCCAGTGTGACCAGTGCAGATGGTGGTGGACGGTGAGGTGGTGGGGATGGAGGAGGTGGCCGATGAGGCGGCGTATCTCCGCTACGGACAGCGGTATCAGGCCACCGCTGTTTCCCTTTTGAGAGTTCGTGGGCGCGGACGGCGGCGAGTGCAGCGAGGGCGGCCATAGCGAGGGTGATGTGTCGGTACCAGGCGTGGTAGAGGCGGACCTGGTAGTGGTCCAGGCCGCACTCGCCCTTGGCGGTCTGGAAGCATTCTTCGACAGCCCAGCGGGCGCCGGCAACCCTGACCAGGTCTTTCATCCGGGTGCCAGCAGGTCCGTAGCAGACGTAGTAGGCGATGTCGGTCGGGTCTTTGAGGCTGCGACGGGCCAGGACCCAGTGGCCGTGGCCGTTCTCCCACCAGATCCGGATCGGGATTCGCGCCCACTGGTACATGCGCTCGCCGTGGGATCCCTTACCGGCGGACAGGCGCTTCCAGGACTGCGGCGCGAGGCCGGCGACGAGGTCGTCGACACGACGTTCGCCCATGCCGCGGGTGATGACGGTGTCGCTGGTCTTCACACACATCACATGGCTGATGGACCGTTGTTCCATCCAACACCGCAACGATTTCGACTGCCCGTAGGCCTCGTCCGCTGTGACCCACGCGAACGGGACGCCGGCCTCCACCGCACGGACGAGCATCGCCTTGAAGTGTTCGGTCTTCGTCGCGAAGTAAACCTCGTCGGGGATTCCCGCGTCACGGCATCGCTCGCGGTCGTCCGTCCACGAGGCGGGCAGATACAGTTCCCGGTCAATCAGGGCCCGCCCCTTGGGCGAGGCATAGGCCAGGAACGTGCCGACCTGGCAGTTTTCGGTACGTCCGGCGGTGCCGGAATACTGCCGCTGGACGCCTGCCGAGCGCACGCCCTTCTTCAGGAAGCCGGTGTCGTCGCCGATCAGGACCGCACCCTTGTCGCCGATGGTCTCGACGACGTAGTCCCGCACGTCGTCACGGACCGCTTCCGCGTCCCAGTCCGCCTCGCCCAGCAGGCGCTGCATCCCGATCGGTAGCCGGTCACCCGCCCGTTCCGCCAGAGTCCAGCCGTTCTTCCGCTCCAACGGCGCGATCAGACCCCGCATATACGCAAGCGCCCGACCCCGCGGCTCCGACCTCACGAAACGCGATGCGAACCGGGCATGCAGCCCGGCCAGCATCCCGTCCCACTCCTCAACCAACCCCACCCCGAGCTCAGTCACACACCAACTCAACCACACACAAGTGTGATTGCAGTACTAGTCGGCTCCCCACGCATCAACGGGAGTCTGCGGCTCACCTTGACGATGGGCATCGGCGGTTCGCCCATCGGGCTCTCGATACCCCGTGGTTATCCCGCCTACCTGCTGTAACACTGATCCAGTGAAAGAAGTCCCCACCGAGCCGATGCCCGTCGTCCTCGGCATAGACGACCTCCGGCCGCTCCCCAGGGCCACGCGGATTGCCCGCACCAGCCGCGAAGGCATCCAGCTCCTGGAAGAGCACCGCGACAGCTTCATTGACGAGTTGTGGCTCGACCACGATCTCGGCGGCGACGACACCATCATGCCGGTGGTGACCCTCATGGAAGAAGCCGCCTTCAGCGGACGGCCCTTTCAGATCGGAGCTGTCTTCGTTCACAGCGCCAACCCCATCGGCGCCGAAACCGTTGTCCGGTCTCTCACACGCTGGAACTACCACGTCCAGCGGGCAACGGCCTAGTGAGCCGGTTCGAGGTCTGGGCTCGCTTTGTGAGTCGTGTTCTGTTTCAGATCTTGGGGTTCGCCTGACGTGACCGGTTTGCGGCGGCTGTGTTGGACGGATGGGTGATACCAGGCTGCCGCCGGTGGTCTTGTCGGATGCCGAGCGGTTGACGTGGAGAGCTGGGCCAGGGGCGTTCAACTGTGCAGGGCCTGGCCCAGGGTGCGCAGATCGTGCTCGCGTGCGCGCGGGGGTGGAACACCACCGTGGTGGCCGTGCGGTTGAACACGGAACGCAAGACGGTGGCCAGATGGCGGACCCGATTCCTGCGTGACCGGCTGGAGGGCCTGTCGGACGAGCCGCGGCCCGGGGTGCCGCGGACCATCACCGACTCCCAGGTGGAAGAGGTGGTGGTCCGCACCCTCGAAGAGACACACGCGGGCGGGACGCGCTGGTCGAAGCGGGAGCTCGCCACAGTCGTGGGGATCTCTCCGGCGAGCGTGCTGAGAATCTGGCACGCCTCCGGCCTGCGGCCCAGGCGGACCGAGACCTTCAAGATCTCCCTGACCCGCTGCCGATTGACAAGATCCGCGATGTCGTCGGCCTCCACCTCGCCCCGCCGGCCAACGCGGTGGTGTTCGCAGCTTCCCGAGGCGCTTCAGTATCCGGCGTACCTGTTCGCCGCCTGCGGCCGGCATTCCGGCCTGGACGGCCGCCTCGCCCCGGGGAAGTGCCGTCTCCGTTGCCCGCGCCCGGACGGTCGTGGCCTCTTCCGGGGCGAGCGCGCGCAGTAGTGCGGCGAGTCGGCTGTCGGCCATTTCGCCGGCCCCGACCTCCATCTCGGGGGTGCACGGTTCCACGAGGAAGTCGCCGACGGTCAGGGCGCCCACCGGATGGCTGAGCAGTCAGGAAGCACCCGGCCTTCGCATACCGCGTGCACGGGAGATGTCCGCTTGGTTCGGCTCAATCCATCAGCCCCGACCCGGGCTACTGCGCTTCTGCGTTTCTGCGCGGCAACCTTGTTCAGGCGGTGAGCCCGTGATCCGAGTCGGAATCGGTCTCGCCGGCGGCGGTGCGGATGTGCTCGGCGCGGGTCTCGCGCCCGGACGTCACGGGCACGCGCGCTTTGAGATCGAAGAGGCGGTCAAACGGCAGACCCGCGAGCCACGGGAGCTCAACACCCAGTGTTTCCAGGGCACTCGCCGGCGAGTGCCACCCGCGCCCTTGGACGGCCCCGACGGCTGCTACGGTTCCGCCGATCACCACATCACCTGGGGGGCAACACATGGACATCGGTCTCTTCCTGTTGGCATTCGGACTGTTCAGCGCCATATCCGGTGGCTGGGTCGCATTCAACGTGCGTGGCTCGGCCACCGCTCTGGATCGCTGGGCCGAGAGCAATGCGGAGGTGCGCCGGCACGCCCAGGGGGACCTCGGCCCCGCGACCCGGAGCGCGTCGGCCGCCCTCTTCCGCTACCTCGGTACGGCGGCGGGCCTGAGCGGCACCATCCTTGCCCTGGGCGGCCTGGCGATGCTCCTCTGACCATCGGACTCCAAGCCTGCAGCCTGACCGGCCGCGAGGTCGCTGCGCCCGCAACCGCGACGCGTACGCGGGCAGCGCTGACACATTGACGGACTACGCCGAGGCGCCTTCGGGGGCGCAGGCTCCCGCGCGACCACAGCACCAATGCCTGCCCGGCCGCTTCGGAGGCCGGCACCCCTACGGCCACCGGCCCGACCCCGGCGATGCCCACGGCCCGTCCGGTGGCTGCCGGCAAGGGAAACAGGCCGCTCCGGTCCGCGCTGACCTTGGCGATCAGGTCCGGCAGGTCCGGAGGGACCAGGACCGAGTCCGGGACCTCGCGCGCTCCCAGGACGCGGCGAACTCCAGGCCGTCCGTGGGTGCCTGGGGTTGGCAGGGGTGCGCCTCGCCGTCCTGGTGGTCAGATCCACACTTCAGTGGCTCGCCCTCATTGCCGCCCGACTGTTCGGACCGGAGGCGCACTGCCCTGGTGCGCCGCCACGCAGGCTGCCCGGGTACTTGGTTCTCCTCGCGGACGAGCCGGGTGTTCAACGGGTCTCTGACCTGCCCGGGCCAAGTGGCTGTCATCTCTGTCTGACATGGACCAGTTCGGAGAAGCGGTTGAGCGGGCCTGCCGGCGGCTGGACCCCGACTTTCCGCGGGTCAACTCGTAGACCCTCGGCAACACAGACCGTTCCCGCACGCCCATGTCTGAACGCGATTGGAATGGGAGCCGGCCGAGCTGGTGGGCAAGCCGGTGTGGCTGTATCCGCGTGACCGCCGGAGTGACGAGCGGTTCAGGCTCGGCCCGTACCACGATGGGCTGCGGGATGCGATCAGCAGCGAACGGGACCGCTTGGCCCAACGGCTTACTGATCGCTTCAGAACGAGGCTGTGACGGCGGAGGTGGGTGGTGTGGAGCGTGCGACGCGGAATCCCACGTCGTCGATCCGGAAGGTTGGATGGCTGCGCCGCCGCACCGACGCCCGGCAACTCCAATGCTCGTCAGCCCATCCACCACCACGGAGGACCCGATAGGTGCCATAGACCTCGGCGTCGTAGACGTCCCAGCACCAATCCCAGGCATTGCCGAGCATGTCGTACAGGCCCCAGGCATTGGGCTGCTTGCCGCCCACGGGGTGGATCTGCCCATCCGAGTTGCCCTGGTACCAGGCGACTTCATCGAGCTGTCCGTACCGCGGGCCGGTGGTACCCGCACGACAGGCGTGCTCCCATTCGGCCTCGGTCGGCAGCCGGTACCCGTCTGCTGAGGTGTCCCAATCGGCCGTCTCGGCGTCAGCATGTAGGTGATACGCGGGTGTCAGCCCGTCGTGCCGGGACAGCGCGTTGCAGAACTGGATCGCGTCCCACCATGAAACGCCCTCCACGGGCAGCCGGTCGCCTTGGGCGCCACTCGGCCGCTGACCAGTGACCCGTTCATACTGGAATTGGGTGACCGGGAACGCCGCCATCTGGAACGGCTCGACCTCGACCACCCAACTGTGCCGCGTCCGCCGGTCCGACAGCGTCACCCGTCCCGGCGGGACGCCAACCATCTCGATGCCTGCCCTCGTGTCCACAACGGACCACCCTACCGGCGCCTCGTCATCGCCCTACCGATCTTCCTGGGGAGACGGCGGAGGCAGACAATGGGCGCTTGTCCGCGCCGAGTTCGCGGACGGGTCCGCACAGGGTCGATCCGGCGGTAGCGTGATCGTCATGACGGCTGAAGACGAGGCGCTGGTCGGCGGGATGACGAACGCGGGGGCGGTTCCTTCGCCGTGGTGCGGTGGTTGAGCGCCCGGCGCCGCGCCATGCACGCGCCCTGCATGCCTATCTCCTCGCGCTGAAGGAGCACGGCTTCGACGGTGCGCCGACCCCTGTCGGTCTCACTTCGGATGGCCGCGAGCAACTGACCTTCATCCCCGGCGACGTGGCTCATGCGTGATGGGTGGCGGTGCCAGTGGTGAAGTAGGTGTCCGGGCTGCACTCGTAGCCGCGGTGGCGCGGGTCGTGGCAGCCCTGGGTGCGAAGCGGTACTGGTGAAGAGGCAGTGTTCTGGCGATGCGCTATTCAGCGGTCGTCTTGGTAGGCAGCGAGCAATCCAGTCGGAGTCCGGGTGCGCTGGCGGGTGATAACTCGGTTGCGAAGAGCCTGGCCGCGCAAGCGAGGATGCCTGCATGGGCCAAGAGACGGATGAGGTAGGCGAAGCGATCGCAGGCGAGCTGCGTCTGATGGACGCCGGCGTGCGTGTATCCCGCTCGCTGGCCCTACAGCTTCTGGACCCGGACTTCGTCGAGGTTGGTGCCTCTGGGCGCCGATGGACGTATACGGAGATGCTGGCCGAGTTGCCCGAACTGGGTGGTGCAGCAGAAGGCGGTCCCCACTATGAGCCCTCGAACTTCAGCGGAGTGCTGTTGGCCCCCGGACTGGTGCATCTCACCTACGAGACAGTGTTTGACGGAAACCGGGCACGGCGCAGTTCGCTCTGGCGCAAGCAGGGCGCCGCCGGGACATGGCAGATGTACTACCACCAGGCGACACCCATCCCGCCCGACGGCATGTAGTTGTACATCTCAGGTGATGATCGTTCTTTGTCACCTGAGCGACAAAGCCGGCCATCGCCAGCGTGCGTGTCCGGCCTGCTGTCCGCGATGTGTCCCAGGATCGAAGGCAGGTTCTCGTCGGCGACGTGCCCGGCCGTGGCCGCAAGTACGAAGGCCTGGCCGAGTTTGTGATCGCCCAGGACAGTGGCCGGATCGACCGCACGAGCCATCTTGGCGCGGATGCGGATGCGGATGCGGATGCGGATGCGGATGCGGGTGGCGCCGGCGGGTCCGTCCTCTTTGAGTCGGCGACCGGCCCCGGGCCTATGCCCATGAACGCGATCTCCGCCTCCGAGCGGGCCGCAGCCCTCGGCCGGCGCGCGGGTCGCCACGGGGGCTCGTTCCCTGGCGCCGCAGACGGCCTCCCACACGGCGAAGGTGAGGCACTGGTCGGCCGTGCGCGTGGCGGATCCGCTCTGCCTCCGTGAGCGAGGCGAGGATTCCGGCGCGGATGACGAAGCCGGGTGAACCGTCGCGGATGACGAAGCCGGGTGAACCGTCCGGTTGTCGGAACACCATTTCCCCTGCCGCACCACTGTGTGCTCGCCGGCGGTAGGGAAGGCTGGCGCACCCGACCGCACAGTGCGGGCGATGCCGGGGTGTTCACCTCAAGAGTGAGATCTCAACTGCTCCGATTCTTCAATTGAGTTGTTGGCTGGTGCTCCCGCTGTGATCCTCACCAGGCTGGTCTCGGCCAGATCGCCGCCGCGACGCGGCAGGCCGGCCCTAAGCTCCCGTACTCGCGTTCGATTCTCCGGCTAGGCTCCACACCGTGATCAGAAGGCTCGTGACGCCACACCGTGCGCCAGTACCTCATCAGGGGACCGACGGTGGTCGGGAGCCGCACATCTCAACTGGGGGGTCAGTGAAGAGAACTGCGAAATCCGCAATCGGCCTCGGCGCGGTTGGCCTGGCGTTGCTTACTGTCACCGCGCCCGGCGCCCAGGCCGAACCGGCATCGCCGCGGCGCACCGAGGCCCAGATCGCCGCGATGGACCCGACGCAGCGAGGAGAGTTACTGGAGCCACTCCGGCAACTCGCCGACGCCGTCGCCGCGGCCCGTCGCCGCGGCGGGCAAGTCCAAGCAGCCCGACACCTATGCGGGGGTGCGCATTGATGCCCCCAACAACGTGGTGCATGTCTACGTGACCGATCGGTCCCGCACAGCGAAGCTCATCGAGGCGGCCCGGCAACCTTCGTGCTCTGCGCCTGTGGGCAGGCCGGCCAAGCCGGAATCCCCGAATCGGGCCCCTCCTCGACCTCTCAGCCCATCACGAGACCAACCGTCATCAGTGCGGACGGCAGGACCCTCACGACGGACATCCCCATCGGAGGGTGTCAAAAGGGCCGGCTCTCAGGTACCGAGAGCGACACCACGGTTTCACTGACCCTGACGCTCACGACACACGAGAAGAAGGGGGAAGCCTGCGCAGCGAACATAGGACTGGAACCGGTGAGTTTCACGCTCCAGAAACCGCTGGATACCCGCAAGGTCGTTGACCAAGCAACAGGCAACCCGCTCACCATCACAAAGCCGTAGGAGGTCCGCGCCGGCGGCCCACCGTTCGCAGACGTTCACCCTGTCGACGGATCCACTGTGCATCGACAGGGTCCGCGACGTGCTCGGCCTCTACCTGAACCCGCCGGAGAAGGCTTTGGTCCTCTGCGTGGACGAGAAGTCGCAGATCGAGGCCCTGGACCGGTCCCAACCGGTCCTGCCGATGATGCCGGGCGTTCCCGAACGCCGCAGCCACGACCACATCGCGTCGGCACCACCATCACCCTCTTCGCCCCACGCTTCCACCTGCACTTCACATCGACGACTGCCTCGTGGCTGAACCTGGTGGAGCGGTGGTTCACCGAGTTCACGCAGAAGAAGCTCAAGCGTGGAGTCCATGGCTCCGTCCAGGCCCTCGAACGCGACATTCGGGCCTGGCCGGCCGACTGGAACGACCGACCCAGGCCCTTCGCCTGGACGAAGACCGCCGACGAGATCCTCGACAAAGTCGCCGCCTACCGCGACCGAATCTCTGACGCAGGTCACTGGACACCCTGTACCGGCCAGCCGCGCACACACTGTGCTGTAGCGCCTTGGCCACAGCCTCGGCGAAGTTGGTCAGGTCACAGACTCTGCTGCGCCATTCCCGTGGGCCATTCGCTGACCACATCGCGAGGAGCCCCGGGAGCGGCCGGCCACCTACACGGGTCTCACTGGCCGCACTCGTGCACGGGTCACGCCGGGGGCTTCTGCAGCCAGTCTGCTTCGGTGGTCCAGAACATTTGGCGCGCACCGAGGTAGTCGTGGGCGAAGTCCGTGAACCGTTCGCGGGTGTACGGTTCACCGGTCTTGGGGTCCTTGGCGTTGATGTCGGGTTCCTGGACGGCCATCGCGACGAGGGGGAGGGAATCCTTGTACTCGTGGAGGAACTTGTAGGAGTTCTCCATCTGGTACTTCCGGTCCGGCAGGGTGTCCGGTCCTCCGATTCCGATCTTCTTGTCCCTGGCGAGGTCGAACATCTCCGTCATGCGCTTGTGGTCGTCGTCATCCGGCAGGAAGTTGATGTACTGGATGAACTGCGTCTTGGTGAAGACCTTCTTGCCGTAGCGCATGTTGTCGATCTCGGCATCGATGTAGGACTTCGAGGTGTACTTGGTCTGATCCTTCTTGGTGTCCACCTCGACCGCGGTCTCCGGAAGGTTCACCCCGGCGAGCTTGCCGTCGAACCTCTGCGCCATCGCCCTCAGCATGGCCTGGAAGTCTGCTCGCACCTCCTTGTTCCATTGCGCGACCATGGCCCCATGGGTGGTGGGATTGTCGGGGTTCTCATCGATAGTCGGCGCGAGCCCGCCCTCGTCCTTCACATATTGGGGAACCTTGGCGTCCGTCATGGCTACATCGAAGAACCGATCCTGAACCTGGACGAACAGTTGCTTGTGGCGTGCCTGGAGATACTTCAGGGCATCGTCCAGCCGCGACCACTCGTACTCCCCCTTCTTCCCCTCAAGAGCCTTCCAGGGCACCACCACCTGTACGCCGCCGATGTCCGTACGATCAATCATGGCCTTGACCTTCGGATCCCCGCCGGACGTCGCATCCTCGAATGCGCCGAGCGACATGTACAGATTGTCGGTTACCTTGCCGTGGGACATCGAGGCGGCCGTGTCCGGGGCGGAAACCGCGAAGGCCACCCCGACGGTGGCCGTCAAGGCCACGGCCGTGAGGGCAACAGATCCGACTGCACCGCGTTGCGTCATCATGAACGAGACGCTAGGGGAACGTTCTAAGTGAAAGATAAGAGTGTCCGTCGCCGCTCTCGGCGTCGGCACTCACCGCCAGCGAAATTGACAGTCCGTCATGAAGTGATGGCTTTCTCGCTTTCCACCTCCGCTCTCCAGCACAACCCCGGCGTCTTCTCGGCGCGAGGTTGCCCGGACGGTGCGGAGGGCGGCGAATCCGTGCGGGTGATCGCAAGATCCGCCGGAGTGGTTCTCGGATTGAGACCGAGACGCCTGTCGCCTCGCCAAGGGGTACCTCCTGAAGGAACCACCCGGCGGCATCTTCCGCGAGCCGGCCGACCGTGGGCTCGGCCGGTCCGGGGCGGGCCGACCAGCAAAGCCCGCATTGACGACGCCGGTGGGCCGGGAGGCGGCGTTGAGCGCCGCGGCGTAGTGGTCGTCCCAGCTCCTGCCGAGCATGCTGAAGCCGGGCGGCGACCACCTCCACTTCGGCGACGCCGGCACCAAGGTCCTCGCCGACACCCTGGTCCGGGCAGCCGACGCGCCCAGCCTCGCCATGTCCCAGACCACGGCCGCTGACTTCAACGGCGACGGGATCCAGGACCTCGTCGCGCGCCAGGACTCGACGGGCACCCTCAAGATGTGGCTCGGACGGGGCAAGGGCACCTTCGCCTCCTCCACCGACGTGACCGCCGGCTGGCGCCTTTACTCCCAGACCACGGCAGCCGACTTCACCGGCGACGGCAAGGCCGACCTCATCGCCCGCGACGACAACACCGGCGACCTGCGCAGCTGGGCAGGCCACAACGACGCCACCTTCGCAAGCCCCACCACCCTCACCGGCGGCTGGTGACCGAGTACTCACCAGCACCACGAGCCCGGCCGGGACCGGCCCCCTCCCCGAGCACGCCGGGCTACGTCCTGGGCGGCCTGCGGGAAGAGATCTGGAATCTGATCCCTGTCTCCACCCATCGAGGCCGTGGATGCATTCCGCACCAGGCGGCCACGTTCAGAGAGCCAATCCCGTCCCACACGCTTCGACGGCTGGAACCACCTCTCTCCCCCCGGCACCCACCGCGGCATGTTCCAGGCTCACCCCCGCTCCGTGTGAACACCGAGCCCCGCCGGAATCCTCGACGCCTCTCGAGTCCGACCGACCCCGTATGTTCCCGGGAGCCGCACATCACGACGGCCGCCCCTCCCGTGAGGGAGGGGAGGCCATCGACTCTTTCGTGCCTCGACGTCAGCCGGCGAGCGCCTCGGTGGCGGTCCGCCGGATGCGCTTCGTCCGGCCCGACTCGGCCAGAACTCTCAGCACCGACGGCTCGGAGACCTCGGCGCCGATCCGCAGCTGAAGCCAGTCGCTCCAGCCGTCGACGAGTTCGGTGCCGAGCGTCGGCGCTTCCGCTCTGGACCGGAGCTCCTCGAGGATTCCCAGCTCGCGTGCCCGGCGTTCGCTGAACGCGCGCACCGAGGGGGCCAGGGCCTGGACCCAGGTCTCCCGGTCGGCGCGGGGCACCCGCTCCAGGGCTTCGCCGACGACGGCCGACGCGAGCGCTCCGTCCGCCTCTGCAGTGACCGCGGCCAGCAGCCCCGGCCGCGCCGTATCGGACGCCAGGGCGGCCCTGTACAGCTCCCAGCGCGCGTGTCCGTCGGTCACGTCGGACACGGTCGTTCCGACCCGCTCCTCAAGCTGCCGCAGGGCGTGCCGGAGTTCCGGGGTCACCTCAGCATTGGCCATTGGCCTTGAACCTTTCCATGGCGGCTCGGACGTTCCCCCTGATGGTACGGATATTGCTGTCGATGACAGCCTGTTGAGCTTCGGCGGCGGCTTGTCTTCCAGGATCGGTTTGCCGTTCATGCCGATCCGGACCTCCGCGGCCTTGCCCTTGCCCTTGCCCTTGACGTACGCGTGCGGCGGGGCGTGGTCGTTGGAGTAGATCTGGATGGCCATGCCAACCTGGTTCACGATCGTGCCGACCCCCGGGTACTGCGGGCTGGTCGACGCGAAGTGGGCCGTCGTGGCCCCCGCGGTGGTGGCGTACGCCGTCGTGGCCGATGAGGTACCGGCTCCCGCGGGCGCGGCGAACGCTGCCGCCCGTGCCGCCGCGCCGAGCTTGGGCTTGACCGGGCAGTCGAGTACGCCTCGACCGCCAGAGCCTTCGCCGTGCGGAATTCCCGGACGCACTCCTCGCCGCACTCGCGACGCAGCACACTCCTCGTCGACCGTGAGGTCGGCACCGGCGTCGGAGTCGTTGGCCTCCACGCGCGCCCGGACGACCCGCTGCTCCTCCTCGCGCTCGGCGGCGGTGGCCTCGCCGTCGGCTGCGGCCGCCTCCGACGCGGCGTCGGACGCGGCGTAGTCGGGTGTAGAGACCCAGAGCCACACATACTCCTCAGGCCGCTGAGGGTAGAGTGCCTGATGGTGCGGGCGGCCTGCCGCTGCCCCGCTGTTGCCGTGTCGGGGCCGATGGTGCCCCCGGCGAAGATCCGATTCTTGCAGGAGCGAGCGTGCGCGAGCCCATGTCGCTCAGCTCCGTCGCCTGCCCGCCGTGATGCTTCGCCCCTGACGTGCAGCTCGGCCGCGCCCGTCGGGCAGGCCCCGCTCCGTTCCCTCTTCTTCCGGTCCGCCCGCGTGGGCCGTCCGCGTGGATGCCGGCCCGGCCTTCCCGCGTCCTGCCGCACAGCCTCCGCCTGACCGGAGCGGGGTGTGCCCGAGCACGACAGGTTCCCGATCCCTTGTCTTCTGCTTCCCTGACGTCCCCCGCCGCACGGCTGCGCGCCCTGCGCCCGGACTGGCTCTCCGACCCCAAGGTGTGGCGTACCGAGGTCCTCGCGGGCTTGGTCGTTGCGCTCGCGCTGGTCCCCGAGGCGATCTCGTTCTCGATCATCGCCGGTGTCGACCCCGCGGTCGGACTGTTCGCCTCGTTCACGATGGCCGTGGTCATCTCGATCGTCGGCGGCCGCCGCGCGATGATCTCCGCCGCCACCGGTGCCGTCGCGCTGGTGACCGCGCCGCTGAACCGTGAGCACGGCTTCGGCTACCTGGTCGCCGCCGTCATCCTGGCCGGCGTCTTCCAGATCGCGCTCGGCGCGCTGGGCATCGCGAAGCTGATGCGGTTCATCCCTCGCTCGGTGATGGTCGGCTTCGTCAACGCCCTCGCCATCCTGATCTTCATGGCCCAGGTCCCCGAAATGCACGACGTGCCCTGGCCCGTCTACCCGCTGATCATCGGCGGCCTGGCGCTCATGGTGTACTTCCCGAAGATCACCACCGTGATCCCCGCGCCGCTCGTCTCGATTGTCATCCTGACCGTGATCACCGTGGCGGCCGGCATCGCGGTCCCCACGGTCGGGGACAAGGGCGCCCTGCCGTCCTCCCTGCCGGTACCCGGCCTGCCGGACGTGCCCTACACCCTGGACACCCTGACCACCATCGCTCCGTACGCCTTCGCGATGGCGCTCGTCGGCCTGATGGAGTCCCTGATGACGGCCAAGCTCGTCGACGACATCACCGACACCCACTCCTCCAAGACCCGCGAGTCCATCGGCCAGGGCATCGCGAACATCGTCACCGGCTTCTTCGGCGGCATGGGCGGCTGCGCCATGATCGGCCAGACCATGATCAACGTGAAGGTGTCCGGCGCCCGCACCCGCCTGTCCACCTTCCTCGCAGGCGTCTTCCTGATGGTGCTGTGCATCGTCTTCGGCCCGGTCGTCTCCGACATCCCGATGGCCGCGCTCGTCGCCGTGATGGTCATGGTCTGCTTCGCGACCTTCGACTGGCACTCCATCGCGCCCAAGACCCTCAAGCGGATGCCCGCCGGCGAGATCACCGTCATGGTCGTCACCGTCGCCTGCGTGGTCGCCACCCACAACCTCGCCATCGGCGTCGTCGCCGGCTCCATCACCGCGATGGTCATCTTCGCCAAGCGCGTCGCCCACCTCGCCGAGGTCACAGCCGCCCCCGACCCCGACAACGCCAGCGTCGTCTACTCCGTGACCGGCGAGCTGTTCTTCGCCTCCTCCAACGACCTCGTCGGCCAGTTCAACTACGCCACCGACCCTGACAAGATCGTCATCGACCTGTCCAAGGCGCACATCTGGGACGCCTCCTCCGTCGCCGCCCTTGACGCCATCGAGACCAAGTACGCCCAGCGCGGCAAGACGGTCCAGATCACCGGACTCAATGACCCCAGTGCCGACCTTCACGGCAAGCTCACCGGCGAACTCACCAGCCACTGACACCACCGCTGCGAACCGAAGGACCCGGCCGCCGACCGGGGTCCTTCGAAGTTCTCACAGACGACCTTTTCCCGCAGCAAGATCGAAAGCGATCGGCGGGAGCGGTCGGCGGGAGCGGTTGGGATCGCGGAGCAAGGCCTGCTGGACCTGTGCCGGTCCTTCCCCGAGGTGGCGGATCCGAGGCCGGCCCGGCCCTGCCCGCAGGGGGACTTCCTCGGCGGCCGGCTCGACTGCTGCCTGCCCTTCGCCAAGGGCGCCGCCCTGGCCTCCGGCCCCGGCCGGGTGATCGTGGCGGTCCTCGGGGACGGCGAGTGCGAGATCGCGATCACGGCTGCGGCCTGACTCGCCGCCCACGCCCTGCCCGGCACCCCGGTGCTGCCGCCCGTCCACCTCAACGGCTTCTGCATGGGCGCCCACAGCCTCCTCGCCGGCCTCGACGAGCGGGCCATGACCGCGTACACGGCCGGGCTCGGCCGGCACGCCCGCACCGTCACCATCCCGGACGACGGACACGAGGCCTTCCACGCCGAGTTCGCCCAGGCCGTCGCCGACACCCTGGCCGGCCGGCGCACGGTGCTGTTCATGCGGTGCGTCAAGGGCTGGAGCGGCCCCGCCACCGTGAACGGGCAGCAGGTCGTCGGCACCGTTCGCGCGCACAGGACCCCAGTCACCCGGGCCGCCACCGACCCCGCCCAGACGCACGCCGTGGAAGCGTGGCTGTCCGCGTACCGGCTCAAAGAACTGTCCACCAACGGCGGCCACCCGAGCCGCGGCCTCGCCACTGCCCTCTCCGCAACCGCAGGGCCGCGCCTGAAAGCGCTCTCGCCGGGCCCCGTCACAGCTCGGCCACCGTCACCCCGCGTCGTCGCCGGATGGATCCTCCGCCGACCGGAGACCCTCAACGAGACGGAGCGCCTTCGGCTCAAAGCCGTTCTGGTTCACTGCCCTGAACTCGAAGCCCTCACCGGCCACGTCCGCTCCTTCGGCCAGATGCTCACCGAGCGCCAGGCGAACGGCTGCCGCAGTGGCTCGGTGCCGTCCGGCAAGACGATCTGCCTGGCCCCCACACGCTTGCTGCGGGTATCGATCGTGACCGCGATGCGGTCATCGCGGGCCTCACCCTGCCCTGGAGCTCAGGCGTCGTCGAAGGCCAGGTCAACCGAATCAAGATGCTCAAACGTCAGATGTTCGGCCGGGTCGGCTTCGCCCTTCTCCGCGAGCGTGTCCTGCTCCACTCGTGAAGCACAGGTCAGACCCCATCTGCAAGGAGCCCGAAGCCCTCCGGGAACCCTTCCAGGAACTCGCGCCGTGCCGGGTCAGACTCGGCTTCGACCATGGTTCCAAGCAGTTCGATCAACTCGTTCCGCTGGTCGCTCGACAGCATGCTGACCAGGTGGGCGACGCCTTCCATGACCTTGACGGCGTCGTCCGGATCCATCTGCTCGTCTTCAGTGCCCTCAATGAACCACAGGACATCGACCAAACCCTCGGCCAGGGCGTGAGTCAGAGACGAGTACACAGGCATCAAGGCGGACTCCCAGCAGGCCACGGCAGCAGAGTCCGGCCATCCCACCACACAGCACTGACATCACACTCCGTCAGCCCTCCACGGAAGGTGAGCCAGAACCCGAAACTCACCTACACAGCCACTCGCCACCCGTATGGCGCTGAGGTTCCGAACGAACGTCGCGGAGGTTCAAGTACGTGCGGTGTCGGCATTCCTAGGATTCGACGACAGAAGGGAAACCCGGGCTGTTCATGGACGGGTGCACACCAAGGACAAGAAACTCGTGAAACAAGAGAAGTCCAGCCACATGGCTGTCATCGCAGGTACCGGCACCGACATGGACATCCCCAACGGGGTGATCGGCAATGGCCGGAGCGGTCGCGCCCAGGTCCGTCGGATCAAGGCGATCGTTTGCCACCGGGCCACCTCGGTGTCCGCCGGTTGGGGTTGGAGTCGTAGCCCTTGTCGCCGAGCAGGGCTTCCGGACGCCTTCGGGGTCGTCCGGGGCGGCCGGCGACGGGTGGGATGCCGTCGCCGGGGCGAGGGTTTGGGTGACGTCGGTGACGTTGGCCGCGGTCGTGATGACTTTCAGCGGGGTGCCACGTCCGTCGCGGATCAGGTGGTGTTTGCTGCCTGTCTTCCGCCGGTCGACCGGCGACGGGCCGGTGTCGGCTCCCCCTTTTTCGCCCGAATGTGGGAGCCGTCCACGCAGGCCCTGGACCAGTCGAGCCGGCCGGCTGCGTTCAGTTCGGCGAGCAGGATGCGGTGCAGCTGGTCGAAGACGCCCGCCTGCTGCCACCGCTCCAACCACCGCCGGCAGGTCTGTCCTGAGCCGAACCCCAGCTCCATCGGCAGGAGTTGCCAGGCGATGTCGTTGCAGAGCACGTACAAGATGCCTTGCAGACACAGCCGGTCAGCTACCGGACGCGGCCCTGGTGACCTTTCCGGCCATGGCGGCAGCAGCGGATCGATCAATGCCCACAAGTCGTCGTTCACGATCCACGGCCGAGTACTCACACCATCCCGAACGGCCGAATCGCCGCACCGGTCACGGCTGACCAGGACATCTCACCAAGATCCTGTTACGAGCTCCAAGTAACGACGTCTAAGCCGGCGCTGGCGCTTCTTGACGATCTGCGGCTCGAAGGCGCCCTCGCGGTCCCGCGGCACGTCGATCTCAACCGGGCCGACGTCCGTGACGACCGTCTTGGACCGTTTGCCGTTCCTGGAGTTGCCGCCGTTCTTGCCCGCCGGATCGTGCCGGTCATAGCCGAGATGATCCGTCATCTCGCCCTCCAGAGCGGACTCCGGCAACCGCTTCGTCAGCTGCGGGAGCAGGCCGCCCTCGCCCGTCAGTTGCAAGCCCTCGGCTTGAGACCGAGCCACGAGCTCGTTCAGGAACCGGTCATCCACGCCCGCTGACGCGGCCTCGGGCGGTGTGGCTATGTTCTCGCTGGTCACAGGTGCAATCCTCCATGATCGGAGTTACACCGTTTCTTTTACAGTCCCTCGGCGAAGTAGCGCAGGACCTCGTCGGCGATCACCTCGGCGGCCGGCGTCGTCAACTCCGCCTGGTGTTCGGCCGTCATGGCGGTTTGGGCGAGTCGTTTCGTCAGATATGCGTCCAGGGCGGTGGTGGCCGAGAGCGGATGGGATCCGTGCGGGCTGTGGTGCGTAGCGGCTCGGGGTAGCCGTCTACCACCCGGAGACCGGCACCGCGACCTTCGAGTGGACGCCGGTGTGCTCCGGTCGTCAAAATGTTGTCGCCCGGCAGTTCAAGCCAGGGGAGTACACCTCCGCGCAGTACATCACTGTCGAAGTCGTTGGGCGAGGTGTGAATACCGGAAGCCCGTGCCGGCCGCTCCCGTAACCACGGGCTGAGTCGTCACCGAAGCGGTGAGCAGGTAGGTCACGCGACGCGCGCCCTACCTGCGCGATTACCGCGCGTTGTCCGTCGAGACGTTCGCTCGCAGGACGCGGGTGGTGATGCGGGCGAGGGTGGCCATTTCGTCTGGGGTGAGGTGAGCGAGGAAGTCGCGCTCGACGATCTCCAGAGCCGTCTGGCGGGCAGCGGCGAGACGGGCGCGGCCTGCGTCGGTGAGCTCGACATCCAGGGATCGTTTGTCCTCGGCGTTGTGAGTTCGACGCAGCAACCCGGCTGCCTCGAGGGTGGCGAGGTGACGGGAGACCCTGCCGGTGCTCATGTCCAGATCGGCCGCCAGGTCGCGGGCTTGCGGCTGATCGCGTTCGTTGAGGCCGCCGAGCAGGCGCAACAAGGTCAGACTCAGCCCGTGTTCGGCGATCATTTCCCGATCGTGCTTGGCCGGGAGCAGGCGCGAGATCTCCATGACACCCGCCCACGCGCGCTTCTGGTCGGAGTCCCAGCGGCTACTGAGTTCGTTGCCCAGGAGGTACTCGACGCCGAGTTCGACGGCGTCGGCAGGATCTCGGGTGGTGTCGGTCATGGGTTGGCTTCCGGAATCTCGAGGGGGTTGCCGGATGGGGCGGTGTCGTCAGCGTACGTCGGCTGTGTCTGCTGCCGATCCATGACCCCCTCGGCCGGTGGTGCCGGTTCAGGAGAAGGCCGGGGCATCGATCACGACACGCCAACTTCCGTCCGGTTGGCGGCGGGAGACTTCCGCGGTGGTGACAGTGGTCGGCGCAGCGCCTGCCTTGTCGGCCGGGATCGTGTAAGTCGTCGAGGTCAGCGCGATTTCATCGGCGATCAGGGCGGTGCGCTGGGTACCGACCATGCCGGTACCGGCCGTGAGCAGGCCGGTGAACATGTCGCGGCGGGCGTCGGCTCCGGTGAGCTGGGTTCCGTCGGGCAGTGCGGTGATCGCGTTCGGCTCGAAGAGGTCGAGCAGTGCGTCGACGTCGTGGTCCTGCATCGCCTTGGCGAAGGTGGCGTGCATTTCTTCGGGTCGTGAGAAAGGCATTGTCGGATCCGTTCGTGATCGCGAAGTGCTGGGTGGGGACTCAGCCGAAGATGACTTGTTCGGTGGCGTACAGGAATTGGGTCTTGGACCGGTCGAGGAAGTTGGCCTCGTCCTCGGCCACGACGGTCTGGTAGGTCTGCGAGGTGAACCACGCTGCGGCGTCGGCGACGTTGTCGACCCAGAGCTCGGCCACACCGTCGATCGGGGCTGTCGCGATGCCCGGGATCGAGTCGCCGGTGGGCTGCAGCTGGACGTAGCGGTTCACCGTCACTTCGTCGCTGGGCAGTTGGGCCAGCAGCGGTGTGTGTTTCTGGGTCCAGTATTCGATGAACTCGTCGTGGGTGAGGTCGTTGCGCCGGGTCAGCAGGATGGTGATCTTGATCATGAGCTGCTCTCCAAAGTAGTTGCTGGGGCAACAGTTGCTGGGGCAACTATCACACGGCGCCAAGCCTCACGCAAGGGGGCGTCCGTGGACCTCGCCCACTCCGGATGATTCCGGCTGTTCGATCAGCGGTATTTCGGAGTTCTCGACGTCGAAGTGCTGGCCCGCGTCCCGAGGCGCGCTGGTTGCCGTGGGCGGAGACGCGGCTGGCGGGCTTCGGTGTTCGGGCCAGTCGGAGGTGCCCAGTTCGGTTTTGGCATAGACGAATTCGTCGAATTCGTCGAGTGGTTGATGCAGGGCGGGAGGGCTGGCGCGACTGGGGGTGGCTCAGCCCTGTTCGAGTTCCCCGCGCGCGCTCCGACCCGTGCGCCTGTTCCCGTGGTCTCCTGGGCGCGGCAGCGCGCGGTGGACCAGGATCGCCGTGAGGGGCGGCACACGTTGTCGCGACCAGGCCGCCCCTCACGGTCCCGACACGCGGCTCGCGGCGGCTCGGCGGCCCCAGCGGTCGGCGAAGTGCACCGGGCGGGGGCGGCATCCAGTCCCGGGTCCATGCCCTGGGAGGAGTCCGGCGTGCACCGGCTGTGCCGGGAACGGATCAGCAGCCGCGTCAGGGAACACCCCGAGACGAATGCCGCCCCGATCGGCGGCCCGCGAGAACTACTCGCCGGGCGCGAAAGTCATGCTTGCGGTGCACGTGATGAAACGCCCGGTCGCGGCGGCCTGAACCTGGAGGAGGCCGAGCGCCGGCGGCGATGGCGCGACCACGAACCGTGGCGAGCCGCGGACCCCCGACTCTGCGCATGGTCGTCTCGAATGGAGAGACGTTTGTTGTGTGACCTGCGCCAATGCCACCGCTTTTGGGTGCGAAGTCGCTCCCGTAAAGCGGCAGTTCAGCATGGTGCAGTCGCTATGACGCCACGCCGCCATGGCGGCTGTCACGCATCGGCCTCCGTGGCAGGCCGACGGACAGAACTCCAGGCGCGGGCCACGCATGGTCGATGGTGTCCTGCGACATGGCCCCAGCGGGGCTCGCGCCCTCGTCAGCTCACCGGGCGACGGACAGATGGGACCGGTTCGCCTTGCCAATGCGCTGTCGCCCTTCGCCCTCCTGCGTGGTGACGACGAGGCCGAAGACGAGGTCATTGGGCGCTGCGTACCGGGGCGGGAATTCAAGGGCAAGCGTCAGGCGTTGGGGCACGCCCCAGGGCGGAAGTCGCCGGTCAGTCGGTTCGGTGTGGCGGCCCGTAAAGGTCGTCGAGGCGCAGCGGTGAGGGCGGAGGCAGGGACGGCGCGCCATCCGTGGCCCGGCAGGACTGGAGGAAGTAGGCGAGCAGGCGGTGAGATGCGGCCAGGGAAGCCTCCGGGGACTGTCGCACGATGCCGCTGTTCGCCAGGAGCAGGAGGGTGACGTCGCTGGGATCGAAGTCCTTGCGCAACCGCCCTGTGTCCTTCGCGCGTTGTACCAGCCGGGCGAGTCCTGCCTCGGCGCGGGCACGCTCGCGATGAAGGGCGGGATCGTCGGGAGACTCGCCGAGGAACGCGGCGCTGAACCCGCGGTCTTCGGCCTGCATCCTGCACACCTTGTCGAGGGCGGAGCAGAGACCGCGCCAGGGATCGTCGTCCCGTAGGGCCTCGTCCAAGGCTGCGACGCACTCGGTGAGCTGCTCGGAGAACGCCGCGGCGATCAGCGAACCCCGGGTCGGGAAGTGCCGGTAGAGGGTGGCAGCGCCGACACCGGCCCTGCGGGCGATGGTGCTGGAGGGTACGTCGGTGCCGTTGAGGGCGTACGCCTCGCGGGCGGCTTGGAGGAGCCGGGCGCGGTTGTGCCGGGCGTCGGCTCGCTGCCCCCGCACGGGGGTCTCGGCGGCGGACGAGGACTGGATTCGAGACGGCTGAACAGGCATGTCTCTCACCTAACCACAAATGGTAGAGGTCATCCGTTTAGCGGATTAGCTTGCTCTCGTGCCGCGGCATCGAGGTCACCGAGGATGTCTGAGCCTCGTTGTTCGGCAGCCACTTCCCCCTTCAGGCGCTACGAGGAGACATCATGCGTGCAGTAGAGATCACCGAATTCGGTGGTCCGGAGAACCTCAAGCTGGTCGACCGGCCGGACCCGACCGCCGAGCCGGGCCATGCCGTATTGGCGGTGACAGCGGCCGGGGTCGGCTTTTTCGATGTACTGCTACGGCAGGGCGCCAAGCCCGACGTCGGCACCGGCACCGTACCCGGTCTGGAGGTGGCGGGCACGGTGGTCGAGGTCGGTTCGGAGGACGACGCCGGGTGGGTGGGACGCCGGGTCTTCGCGACGACCGGACACGGCGGCGGCTACAGCGACCGCGCCATGGTGCCCGTCGAATCTCTCGTGGAACTACCGGAGGACGTCTCGTCCCATGACGCGGTAACGCTCGGGGTGAATTCCCTGGTCGCCGCCGCAAGCGTGGAAAGGGCCGACGTGAAGGCGGGCGAGCGGGTGCTCGTCCGCGGTGCTGGTGGCGGGATCGGCGTGCTCACCACCCAGCTCGCGGCCGCTCGGGGTGCGACGGTGATCGCCTCCGTTCCCGACCGGTCCGTCGCGCAGCGACTGTACGACCTGGGGGCCACGGAAGTCGTGGGCGTGGACGCGGTCGACCCGGGCCCGGACGGCCGCTATGACGCCGTCATCGACATCGTCGCCGGTTCCGACGTGGCCGACTTCATTCCCCTGCTCCGCCCGAACGGCAGGTACGTGATCAGTGGTGTCGTCGCGGGTGCCCCCACCACCGACTTCGGCATGGCGCTGTTCGCGAACTTCCAGCAGTCCTGGACCATCTCGGCGCTCAGTCTCTCCAGTGCACCGTCGAAGACCGCCGCCGAGACCTTCGCACTCGTCTTCGCCGACCTGCGGGAAGGCCGACTGAAGCCGGTGCTGCACGGCACCTTCCCGCTGGAAGAAGCCGCGGCCGCGCACACTGTGCTGGAGTCCCGCGCCGCCTTCGGCAAGATCGTTCTGACCGTCTGATTCGACGGGACGAGCAGATCACCCGGTTGCACTGCCTGATGGGTGGTTCGCCTGGTCGGAAGCAGTGGCTGTCGGCCCGCCCGGACGGTGCCGCGGTCGACGACGCGGTGTGTGTTCGTCAGGGTGTTTTCCGCGGCGAGACGTCGGCCGGCCTGTCGTTTGCCATGCCGGCCGACTCGGTATCCGAGAGTGCGACGATGAGCCGCAGTTTCCCGTCGCTGTCGCTGTCCTTGTCGGGGTAGTGGACGACGAAGATGACATCGTCGATGGCGGGTTCGTCGCGGTGGAGGCGTGGTTCATCGACGACGGGGTGGTAGACGCTGGTCGTTCCTCCCGTCGGCGCGGTCCGCGACGCTGAGCCGACCGAGCGGAGCACCGCCGCCCACACCGCTTCACGCGGCAGCTACGGCGCGCCGCGCGTCCACGGTCCGCGGCGGCGCCCGGGGCGGGCGTCCCACAGGGGGGGACCCGAGGGTCGGGAAGGTGGAGCTGTGAAGAAGTCGCTCCGCATCCCTGAACCACCCCAGTACGTGTCGAGGTAGTGGTTGAAGGTCTGCGTGAAGTCGGCGGCCGACGCACTGGACTTGGTCTGCGAGATCCGCATCAGGATGGTTTCCGAGCGGTGGTTCGACAGGAAGCTGCGGCAGGTCTGCAGAACATCGCCGAACATCTGCTTGAGGTAGTAGCCGCCGTGGTGGACGGAGAAGACCTTGGAGTCCATTCGGCGGAGTCGCACATCGAGGTACCGGACGCCGTTGTTCAACTGCCAGTCCAGGTCCCGGCTCTGGCACAGCGCATACCCCGCCGCCCCCACGTTCTCCTGGTAGGCCGCGGATTCGTGCGTCCCGGGGACGGACATGTCCCGGACGCTGACGTGGTCGGGGATGCCCGCCATCCAGTCCGAGGCCACCGGCACCCAGCCGGTCCTGGGGGCGGCCTCGAAATCGTCCAGAGGTGTGGTGGCGAGGTTGATTCCGTCCCCCGATCCCTCGCCGTCCGGTGAGGAGGAGACGAGAGCCTGGGCACCGTAACGGACTTGGCCGTCGCCGTATTCCGGACAAGCACCCCCTCCCGCGTAAGCGACGAGTTCGAGTTCGGCCTCTTACCCGGACCGCCCACGCGGCGGCTCCAGGGTGCTTCGAAACCCTCGTTATTCGTGGGCTGATCAGTCGATACGGCCATGAAGAGCTCCTAACAGCGCGTCCCAGGCGCGCAAGGGCGCGCGATCACGTGTGGTCTGGTTGTGCACGCCGGGCGTCCCCCGAGCGGCCGATGGCTACCCTGCGTTGTCGCCGCAAACCCAAAGCGACCGAAGAGGGCTGATTGTCGATGGCTGACGGCCAAGGTCCCTCGCGACGGCCGGCCGGTACCAGGCACCGGCCCGCCAAGGGATTACACGACGGGTTCGTAGACGACGGTGGTGGTGGTGGTGGTGGTGGGGCAGCCGTCGGCGAGCCCGAGGAGCGGATGCCGGCGTTCGTTCTCGTCGACGGCCAGGTCCCAGCGCAGCTTCGTGCCGACCCACGCCGCGCCATACGTGCAGTGGTACGAGCCGTCGGAGGGCAGCCACTCGGCCGGATCCTTGTCGGCCTTGCTCCTGTTGGAGGCGGCGGACACCGCGATCAGCGTGTTGTCCGGGCTGTTCTGATCGTTCGCGTACGCCTCACACCTCATGCCTCACGCTTCAGGCCTCAGGCCTCAGGCCTCAGGCCTCACGCCGCGCCGCACTCCACGGCGCTCGTTCAGTTGGCGGGGAGCGCAATTCCATGTGAGCGGTACTCCCGGATATCGCTCGGCGTCTTCCCCGGATCGTCCTCGTTGGGTCAGCCGGCGGTGAATCGCTGGGGTGATGCCGGCGTGCAGGGGTAGCCCCGGCCGCTTGGCTCCGTCATTGCTTGACGACGAGGTGTGCTCGATCCGGGTAGGCGGCTACTCGGGCAGCGGCCTCCACCCGGCCACGGCACCGGAGCGCGACGGCGGCCGGCGCCGAACTCCCGCCCGGACGAAGACCGGTGGCGCGCCCCGGCCGGACGGCCAAGCGACACCCGTCGCTTCCCGCGCTCGGCTCGACCTGGAGAATGCCGCAGTATGAACTCTCAGCCACCGTGGGGCCCTGCGGGCAGACTTCTGCGCGCCGCGCGAGAGTACCCGCGCCGCGCACCGCTCACCCTCGTCTACGTCTGCCTGCTCCTGGCCGTCCACTTCTGGATCGGCCACGGACTGTCCGCCGACCGGGCGGCCGCCGTGCTGGGCCACGTCAGCACCAACCTGGACAACCTGCAGGATCATCCGCTGTCCGCGCTGCTCGGCAGCGCGTTGTTCTTCGACGGCACGCTCACGGATGTCGCCTCGACCGAATTCGTGGGCACCTTCATCACCTTGGGCCTCGGTGTCTGCTGCTTCCTGGCCGGGGCGGAGCGCCGATGGGGGAAGCTGCGCTCAGCAGCCGTGTTCCTCGGCGGCCATGTCGCGGCCACCCTGCTCACCGCTGCGGTCATCGCCGTCGCGCTCCGTAACGGCTGGTATCCCGTGGACGTACGTCACGCCCTGGACTACGGAGTCAGTTACGGAGCCCAGACGGTGTTGGCGATCGGCACGCTCGCCCTGCCCCGCCGGGCCCGCCTGCCCTGGGCCCTGTTCGTCCTCGCCTGGCCTCTCGGCGGCGCCGATTGGAGCGGACCGCTGCCGGACTTCACCACCGTCGGCCATCTCATCGCGGCGACCCTCGGCTTCGCACTGCTGGCCGTCCCCAGCTTCAGGCGGCCACGGGTCCGCACCACCGGGTTTCCCTCGGTCACTGCCGACGACGGTCGTCAGCGGGCCACCACCGTGGCAGCGATGCCGCCGGCAGCGGCAGCCGCATCGCAGACACCTCCCAGCGGGTCGTGATCGTCACTGACGGGGCAGAAGCCGGCGGGAGACGCCCCAACCGTGCATCTCCCGCCGGAGCCCTGTCAGTTTGATCGCGTCGACAACGCGCCCGGTGTGCGCCTGCCGTATCCGTCCCTTTGGTCCCACCGTTGGGGTTTTCCAGTTCACGGGGAGGTTGCAGTGGCAGGGATCGTGGAGGGCAAGCGTCGGTCGCCGATCGGTGATGACGGACACCAGCCGAACCGGTGCGGCCCGCCGGCGGTGGCCCGCGTCTCCCCATAGGTCGCGGGCTGCCCGGCTGCCGGATTCCACCGCAGGGGCCGACGGCCCGCGTCCGTGACGACACTTGCGAAACTCAGTCGGCTCGACTGGGCCGGTGGGCACGTGAGCGTGGGTGATGGGCGCCCCGATGAGGCGGAAGGAGTCGACGGGGAGGCGGCAGGCGAAGAGTTCGACACTGAGGAAGCGTTCCATCCAGGCATCGACTCACGTACCGCCCTCTCAGCTGGTGGCCTGGGTGGCCGGGGCCAGGGTGGTGTCGAGCCAGTCGAAGGCGATCTGGTGGAAGCGGGACATGGCCCCCATGTGGCAGTGCTCGCCGGCGCCTTCGGCTTCGGGGAGGGTGATCAGGGTGTGCGGGCAGGTCAGAGCGGCCTGGACGCGCTGGGGCTGGCCGTGGAAGAACTGGTCGTTCTCGGCGTCCAGGATCAGGGTGGGGCAGTCGATGAGCTGGGCAACGCCGTCGAGGGTGTAGTCGGCGGTGCGACGGATGTAGTCGGCGACCGAGGTGGCACCGAACGCCCACACTCCGTTGCGCAGGGCCCAGCGGAGCTGGGTGCTGCCCTGCATGAGGAGGCTCGCGACGGGGTTGGCGAGGTCGTCGCGTCCGGTCTCGACCCACTCCCGCAGGAACGGCGGCATGACCTGGGTGTGGGCGTCGTGGTAGTCGTAGAGGCCGTCGTCCAGGATCAGGGCGGCCAGGCGGTGTTCGTGGGCGGCCGCGCGGGCGGTGAGGTAGCCGCCGAGGCTGTAGCCGAGCAGGACGAGCCGCTCGGGGTCGATCTCGGCCCGGGTCAGCGCGTAGTCGACCACGGGGGTGACCACGGCCTCCCAGTCCGGGCGGAAGACCAGTGCCTGCTCGCGCAGCGCCGCGCCCTGGCCGGGTCCGTCGTAGGCCAGCACGTTGTAGCCGCGGCGCAGCGCGGCGGCGGCTACGGCGAAGTAGGCCTCCTCCAGGGTGGAGTCGAAGCCGCTGGTGAAGATGACGGTGGGGCGGGGGGTGCCGGATTCGTCGACGAGGAAGAGGTAGCCGGGCAGGCTGGTGTCCAGGTAGGGGATGCGCACGGCCTCGACGGGGGTGTCCATCAGGGCCGCCGCGGCCGCGAAGGTTTCGCGGGAGAGGGTGGACAGGTGCTTGACCTCGGGGTCGTTGGCGGGGTCGTCGCGGCGGTAGAACTCGGCGGTGCGGTAGTAGTTCGACGCGCGCAGCAGGGCCTCGCGGGCGCTGACTCGGTGCCCGGCCGCCAGGGCGCGGCCGCCGATGTCGTGCACGCGCTCCGCGGTGGCCTTCCACTCGCGCAACCAGGCCTCCTCGTCGCCCTCGCCGATGTGTCGGACGGTGGCCAGGACCTCGCCCAGGTCGGAGCCTCCGTAGTTGGCGAACCCGGCCGCGCGCAACGTCTCGAAGGAAAACGACTCGTCTTCGTACAGGAATCGCATGGTGTACCTCCAGCTCACTGTCGAGACGGAACGGGTGCGTCTCGTCTACGAGCAACCTAGCCCTCGCCTAGTCGAGACGCAAGCGTTCCGCCTGGTGTAGGTTCAGGGGCATGCCCAGCCCACCCACGCCCCCAAGCCCCGCCCCCGCCCGTGAGCGCCGACTCCCCGGAGGGCCCGTGCTCCAGGACTCGGTGACCCAGGCGATCTCGGCCGCCTTCTTCGAGGAACTTGCCTCGGTCGGCTACGCGCGGCTCTCCCTGGAAGCGGTCGCCAAGCGGGCCGGAGCGGGCAAGGCCGCCATCTACCGCCGCTGGCCGTCCAAACTGGAGATGACCGTCGCCTTGATCTCCGAGGTCGCCGTGGACGCGCCCGAGGTCGCCGACACCGGCACCCTACGCGGCGACGTACGAGCCTTTCTCGTCGACCTCGCCGACGGGCTGAGCCACCGACTGCCCTCGAAGATCATCCCCGACCTCCTCGCCGAGAGCACTCGCAACCCGGAGCTGGCGCAGGCGCTCCTCGCGGCCGTCCGCGACCCTCGCCGCGCCAAGGCCACCGGCCTGCTGGAAAGGGCAGTCGAACGTGGCGAACTCCCCACCGACGTGGACCGCGAACTCGCACTCGACTTCCTCGCCGGACCCCTCTACTGGCGCCTCGCGGTCCTTCACGCCCCGACCGGCCCCGACTACCTCGACCGCCTCACCGACAAGCTCGTCGCCGCCTTCGCCGCCTGACCCCCGGCCCGGCGAGCACCGACTTCCCCCCAAGCTCCAGCAGCTGAGCGCCCCGCCGGCCCGCATGCCGCGAGAGCGGCGACGCAACTCGTTCGAGCCGCCCGCACCCGTCCGCGGTCGGATGGTTGTGGATGCCCGCCCCGGTGGTGTTGGCCGTGGCCGCCGGGATCGTTGTGTTCCTCGTGCGGCGGCGGCGCCGGAACGCGGCTTGCCGTACCGCCCCGGCCGCCGTCGACCTCGGCATGCCGACCCTCGGTCCGCGCTGGGCGGTCCGCGTTACCCATGATCACCGGCGCCATCGCCGCCGACCAGCCCATGGTCACAGCCGAGCCCGTGCGCCAGCAGCAGCACCGGCCCGTCCGTACGGCCCATGACGGTGACGTGGTTTCTGCGGCGGATGTCGATACCCGTCAGTTTCCCGCACTGCGATCTTTCGAGGGGTGAACTCGTCCAAGCACGGCCCTACCCGGCGCACTCCGGCTTCACCCGCCCCCCGGGCCTCGACCTGCGCCCCGGCGACCGCGCGCTGGCTCTGCTCGGACGACATGCAGGAACGGCAAGCAGGAGCCGTCGATCTGCCCGGACTCTCACCCGACCATCTGAGCCACTCCACCACGGCGGAAACTGAACGCGCGCCTGCCCTCGCCCGGACGGGCCGCGCTCCGGGAGTGGGCGTTGGCGAGGCCTCGGGGCCCGGATGCGGTGGGTGGGGGTGTGGGCGACGGCGGGAGTTCCGTCGTCGCATCGCGAGGAGCGCCATGACCGTCGAGCTTTTGCGCGGCAAGGGCCTGCGGAGCGAGCACGCGAACACCATCGCTTGCCTGACCATCGGGGGTGGGATCGCCTCGGCGGCCTGCGCGACGCGGCGGGTCTGGCGGGGGAGCAGGGCGCGGACGGTCTTGCCGCCTTCAGGCTTTCGTCCACGGCACGGGAGGGTTCGGCTGGCACATGGTCAACGAACTCGCCCGCGCCACCGTCGTCACGTTCTTGGGCACCCTCGTGCCGGCCGTCGATCCGGAGTAGGCCGACACCATGGTCCGGGCTGTGTGTTGGCGTGCCTCGGCAACAGCGGACAGGAATTGAAGGGCTGTGCGCCCGGTGCTCGTCGTGGTCATCTCGCGCTCCGGTCACGGTGATCGTGTCCAGCCTTGCCTGCCGGGCCGTCTGTGCCCCGGACCGCGACTCTCAATCCTGGTGGGCTCCGAATATCTACCTCACCAGGCGCGCAGAAATCTATGCCAGCTGGAGTAGACATCGGGCGGTGGTGTGGTTATGGTTTCTCTCGTAACGCAGAGAGACAGCAAGGCCTGGCAGAGACGAACTGCCGGGTGGCAGTACACGCAGTTCGTAGTTCGCAGGACGGTGCGGTGGTGGAGTTCCGAAGCCAGAGCGGTTGCAGGACGGCGACGGGACTGACGACCGGACCGGGTGGCCCGCGGTGATCAGGGGCCGCCGCAAGCAGTACTCGCAGTGGCGCAGTACCCAGCAGTAAGGGAAGTTCGCAGTCCAGCAGTGAAGTGAGTGGAGTGGTACCTCGGTGAAGGCGTCGGCTGCGGGCGCGCGCATCGGGAGGTTCGGCAGTGGGGTTCCAAGCCAGAGCGGATGCGGGATGGGCGACGGGGCTGGCTGCCGGAGAATGTGGCGCTTGGTCAGGTCGCATGCAGTACAAGCGGGTCGCATGACCAGGAGTGAGAGAAGTACCGGCAGTACGCAGTTCCCCGCTTGGCAAGTAGTTGGTCCATTGAGGGATGAACGGAGGAGTGAAGCGCCATCAGGATCGCCCGGACGTGGTGACAGGGTCCGGGTACCGCAGGACATCGTGAGTGAGGTGGTCTCCGGTCAAGCAACCGCGATCCCCGTATCCCCGACCGCGTATTGGTCGGGTTGGCGGAAACAGAAGGCCGGTGCAGTATCAGGGCCGGTAGATGGTGTAGTAGTTCCTTCGGGGCCCCGGTGCCATAGGCACCGGGGCCCCTCCACGCGTTCCCCAGAGAGGTGCGATGACAGCAGGAGATCCGACCGGTCCGCTCGGCGGCCGTCTCGATGACGACGATTACCCCGCCTACACGATGGGCCGGGCGGCCGAGATGCTCGGTACCACCCAGGGCTTTCTCCGCGCCATCGGCGACGCCCGCCTCATCACACCGCTTCGCTCCGCGGGTGGGCACCGCCGATACTCCCGGTACCAACTGCGGATCGCGGCCCGCGCCCGGGAGCTCGTCGACCAGGGCACCCCGATCGAGGCTGCCTGCCGCATCGTCATCCTCGAAGACCAGCTGGAAGAAGCGCAGCGCCTCAACGCCGAATACCGCGACGCCGCCGCGGCGACGGATCCGCCGTCCGAGGTCTGAAGAGGGACGTGCACACCGGGTGCCGGGCGAGTCGGGGTCCGCGACCTGACGGCCCTGTTCCTCAGCCCAGGGTCATGGCCCGGCAGTGGGCCGTCGCGTCCTTGGACGGTCGTGAGGCGTCGGTGAGGTCGGCGCCGGTGGCGGCGTCACGCCGGGAGTTGCCGACGCCGTGCCAGTCCAGGCACATGACGGTCGCGTCGTCGTCCAGACGCCCTTGGACGGCATCGACGATCGCCCCGATGAGGGCGCGGGCGGCTTCGCGCGGATGCAGCACGCGGGTACGGATGATCAGGTCCGACAGATCGAGGCTCTCGGCGTTGCGCTCCAGCATGCCGTCCGTCAGCATCACCAGCCGGTCACCCGGTCGCAGGTCCAGCGACTGCACCCGGTAGATGTTGTCCCGCGAGGCCTGGAGGCTGAGGCCGAGGGGCGGATCGACCTTGGGAACGATCTCCTGTACTCGCCCGTCGCGCATGCGCAGCGGCCAGGGGTGCCCGGCGTTGACGAACTCGGTCCGGCCGTCGAGCAGGCTGATGCGCAGCAGTTGGCCGGTGACGTAGCCCCCGCGGCCGTGGTCGCGCATGGCCTGGTCGGCCTGGTGGGCCTGTTCCGCGAGGCCGGCACCCGCCCGCCGTGCCCGCCGCAGGGCGCCCACCACCAAGGTGGCCAGCAGCGCGGCGTCGACGTCGTGACCCATGGCGTCGGTCACGGAGAGCTGGACCGTGTCCCGGTCGAGCACGTAGTCGAAGGTGTCACCCCCCACGTGGTCGGCGGGTTCCAACGCCCCGGCGACCGCGAACTGTGCCGCCTCACACGCCAGCGAAGCCGGGAGTAGACGGTGCTGGATCTCCGCGGCCAGGCTCAGCGGCTCGGTGCGGCGGCCCCACTGGTACACATCGGTGTGGGACCGGTTCGCGATGACGATGTACGCCAACGCGTGCGCGGTCTCGCCGATCTCCCGCATCACCTGAGCGTCCGGTGCCGCGGGCAGGAACAGTTCGAGAAGCCCGATGGCGTCCCCGCGGTTGGTCACCGGGGCGACGACCCGCACCGGCTGATGCTCCCCCCTGTCCTCGACCCTCGGCCGCTGGCTGCGGATCACGTCGTCGTACAGGGTGCCCCGCAGCGGGATCCGCCGGGCCGGCTCACCGGTCTCGACGCTGCCCGCGGCGCCCAGCCGTACGACCGAACGGCCGGTGAAGTCAGTGATCAGGAAGGACACCGAAGCGGCTCCGAGGTGCTCCTTGAGCATGCGCGCGACCACGTCGAGCGACTCCACGGGAGCCGCGGCCTCAGCCGCCTCCAACGCCCCCGCCAAAGTCATCGCCTCACCCCGCCGGATCGCGCCCACGGGAAGATCGGAGGCCTGCCCGTCGTCCGGCTCTCCTGCGGTCACAGCGACCCCTTACTGCTCGACGCCGGCCCGGGGCTTCATCCCGGATACGCGACGATCCGCGCCGCGGCGGCGCCGGACAGGTCACATTTCACCACAAGCCACCCTCTCCGAGACCCCGCAGCCTGCCCGCCACCAGCCCAGGGAGCTTTTCGGGCCAGGGGCGCCGTGCGGGATCGACGTGCACGACTGCGGCATCGCCCCGCACGGCGACGAGCGAGCCTGCGGAGGGCTCACCGACATCGACGGTGCGCACGAAACGGCCGTGATGCGCACCGGCTGCCACCCCGAACCGGCCCGGTGCGGGGTGCGCGCCTGCATCGCCTGGCTCATGGCCACGACATTCAGGCGGTGCGGGTTGCGGTGCGGCTTGTCGACGATGTCCTGGGTGTTGGCCCGGAGCGTTGTTCACACGGCTGATGCGTGGGTGCCCGTCGAGTGCGGTGTGGCAGCGGTGGTGGTGAGGGCGCGGAGCGCGGCCGCTTGCGAGTAGGCGAGCAGGCCGATCGTGGCGGCGGCCATGACGAGGGCGAAGAGCACGTGGCCGAGGGTGGAGGTGACGGCCAGCCCCAAGGCGTTCAGGGCGAAGTGGCCTCCGATCCGAAGGGCGATGAGCGCGAGGGCGACCCTGCGGGTCTCCTTGCCGCGCCACAGTGCTTTGGCGAGCTTGATGCGCTTGCGCATGAGGGTAAGGGAGATGGTGATGTTCGCGGTGAGCAGGAGCACCAGCACGGGCCATGCCGCCGGGAAGGCCTTGAGGATGTCGAAGGCGGCAGCGAGGACGCCTTCGAACGCGAAGAACCAGAGCGGGAGCCGGTAGTCGGCGGGTACCAGGCCGCTGGTGTCGGTCGCTTCGCCCAGTACGGTCTTCTTGCTCAGGATGTTCATGTCGCCCCCGCGGTAGCTGTGTTGACCGCCAGTCTGGCCGGGCCACGGGTATGCGTGGCAGGGCTCCGGGTCACACATGCGGTGTGACAGGTGTCATGCGTCCGGCGCCGGGAAGGCCCCCGCTCCGCCAACAGCCCGGCGCAGGCTCCATGTGGAGCCCATCCGTTTCATCACCGTGGCAACATCCCTGAGGATGTGGACCACGCGAAGCCCCTCGCCCTCGGCGGGACGGACGCGGACGGCACTCTTCAAGTGCTGTGCCGGGGCTGCCACAAGCTCAAGACGAGTACCGAATTCGGGGCCGCTGTCGCCTCGCACTGACACCGCGGCTACCGGACACCAGGTCAGTTTCCGTACGCCCAGAGGGAGAAGGCTTCTCCTGGACTTCTGTTGAGTTTGATGTGTGCGATGCATGTCACTGGGGTGCAGGGTTCGCATGCGCTACTGTGCAACGCGTTGCAGTGGACGGGAAGCCAGGGGGAAGCATGATGCGCGAGATGCAGGATCAGACCGCTCTTGGGCACCGAAGTTGGCATGGAATGGCGCAAGTCGGGGCGAAGGTGGCTGCCATCAGCCTCGTTGCGGTCGTAACGCTTTCGCTGAGCGGGTGCGGGGGTGGTGACTCGGGTGGTGCGCCGGACGGCAAGAAGCCGGCCGCCGAAGAGCCGGCCGCCGCGGGCCCCAAGGGCAAGGGTCTGGAGATGAAGGGCGCGAACGGCGCGGTGCTCACCATCGACTCCGTGCAGCGGTACGAGGGCGGTGTGGTGACCGTTCGCGGCGAGATGCGCAACGACGGCAAGGCGGCGTTGAACACCAACCAGTGGACCGGCGGCAACGATCTGTCGCTGAAGAACGGCTACTCCTCGTCGGGTGCCTCCCTGGCGGACCTCAAGGGCAAGAAGCGCTACTACCCGCTACGGGACACGCAGGGCAACTGCCTGTGCAACCAGTTCCACACGGTCTTCCAGCCCGGCGACACGGCCCCGGTGTTCGTCCAGTTCCCGGCGCCGCCGGAGGGCACCACGGAGGTCGACTTCGCCATGCCGACCTTCGGCACCGCCCCTGTCAAGATCACGGTCGCGCAGTGAGGCCGGCGACGACGGGGCGCACCGCTGCCACCCGGCTCGCGGCCTGCGCACTCACCGCCGTATGCCTGACCACTCTCCTCGGTCTCTACGACGCCCCTGCGGCCCGTGCCGACCCCTCGCCCAGTGCCTCGCCCGAGCCGCCACCCGTCCCGGTCGATCCGCACGCCGAGGTCCTGGAGCTGAAGAAGGGCGCGAAGCTGGCCCCTCCGGTGGTGGTCGACATCCTCTCGGTCTCCGGAGACCTGTCCGGCGACTCGGGGCGCGAGGAATCGAATGACGACATCAAGCTGACACTCCAATCCGAGGTCCTCTTCGCCAAGGACAGCGCGGAGCTGAGCGGCCGAGCCGCCGCCCGGATCGCCGAGGTCGCCAAGGAGATCAGGGAGAACGGTCCGCGGAAGGTCACGGTCCGCGGCTTCACCGACAACCTGGGAACGTACGCCCACGGCAAGACCCTCTCCACGAAGCGTGCCGAGGCCGTACACACGTCGCTCGCGGCGGAGTTGGGTGGATCCGGGATCGCCTACGAGGTGGCCGGCAAGAGCGAGGACGACCCCATCGCGGACAACTCCACCGAGGAGGGCCGGAAGAAGAACCGGCGGGTGGAGATCTCGTTCGGGCGGGGGGCGGCGAAGTAGGGCGCGGTCGGTCTACGGATCGTCCCCGCCGGGGATGCGCCACGGGACGCAAGTGAGTCCTACGGCATTTAGTGCGGTTTGCTTTGAAACCATATGAACTGCCTCAGTGCCTGTGTCATGTCGCGATCGGACATCGACGTGCAGGAGGTCGGCGATCCAGATCATTGCGGCGCGGACGCGGACGCGGACGCGGACGAGGCCCGGCATCGGCCGCCGGTGGTGGACGGGCGCGCTCGCCGGCAGCCCGCGCCCGCACCTCCGCCACCCTCGCGGCCCGGACACCGGTCCATGCGGGAATCCGCAACGCGTCCCTTGGCCCGTGGGCCGACGTGGTGGGTCCGTTATCTGGTGTGCGTCGGGGCCCGGGGGCGTCATATGGTGGACCCGTTCCTGTGCCGAGGTGTCGGTGGCAGTGACCGGATTCCCTGTTCCTTCTGTAGCGATCTTGAGGTGACGTCCTATCAACCAGGCCATGTAGTCGTCCGTGTTCCTCACGTGCTGTTTCGTCGCACGTGTCCGGGGGCGGACGTCGCGCTGGCCTGAGTTGCGTCACCCTTCCCCGCAGTCTTCCTTCCCGGGTGCAGCTCTGCCGTCTGCCCCGG
This sequence comes from Streptomyces sp. NBC_00513, assembly GCF_041431415.1. Classification (GTDB taxonomy): domain Bacteria; phylum Actinomycetota; class Actinomycetes; order Streptomycetales; family Streptomycetaceae; genus Streptomyces. The sequence goes on along the minus strand of NZ_CP107845.1, from coordinate 416,907 downwards.
GTTTCGTGTTCTCCGGCCCCGGTGCGGCCGTCGGCAGGGCTCCCCGATTCCTTTGGATCAGGAGTTCCCCGTCGTGTCTTCCTCCGCGCTCGACAACGAGCCGCAGCACACCACCGAGCCCCCAACCCACCCCACACCTGGACCGTCGAAGATGGCTGTGGGGGCCTGGATCGCCCTTCTGGTGCTCTTGGGCGCCGAGCTGATGGACATGATCGACCAGTCGGTCGTCCTGACCGCCCTGCCCGCGATCCAGGAGTCGACCGGCGCCGGACCGGACGCGGTGCAATGGCTGACCACCGGCTATTCACTGCCCGTCGCCGTCGGGCTGATCACCGGCGGGCGCCTCGGCGACCGCTACGGCCGGCGCAGGATCCTCCTCATCGGCACCGTCGTGTTCACCGCTGCCTCGCTGCTGTGCGGCCTCGCTGCCGGGCCGGGCGTGCTGATCGGCTCCCGCGGGCTCCAGGGCGTCGGAGTCGCCCTGATGATCCCGCAGATCCTGGCCACCCTGCATGTCACCTTCGAGGGGCAGAAGCGCAGCAAAGCGTTCGGCCTGTACGGGGCCGTCATGTCCCTCGCCAACGTCCTGGGCCCGGTGATGGGCGGCCTGCTCACCGAGGCCGACCTGTTCGGGCTGTCCTGGCGGCCGATCTTCCTGGTCAACGTGCCCGTTGGCCTCGCCGTGCTCCTCCTGGGACGCCGGTTCATCCCCGAGTCGACCGTCCGCAAGGCCGACCGGCTCGACCTCACCGGCATGTTGCTGTCCGCACTGGCCATCGTCCTGATCGTCTTCCCGCTCACCGAGGGGCACCTCCATCACTGGCCGCTGTGGTGCTTCGCCCTGCTCGCCACCGGCCTCCTTGCGCTGGGCGTCTTCCTCCGCCACCAGCAGCGCAAGCAGGACAACGCGCCCCTCGTGCCCCTGTCCCTCTTCCAAGGCAGGCAGTTCTCCGGCGGCATGGCCGCTCAGCTGATGCACGGCCTTCTCTGCGGGCTGTTCTTCATGACCTGGACCCTCTACCTCCAGCGCGGCCTGGGCATGAGCCCCTTCCACGCGGCCCTGGCCTTCGTGCTGCTCTCCCTCGGAGAGCTGGCCGGCGCGACGCTCGCGGCGAAGAGCGGCGGGCGCTTCGCCCGCCGCCTTCCCCAGGCCGGAGCCCTCATCGCGTCCGCTGCGATGGTCGCCTACGGACTCCAGGCCGCCGGAGGCCAGGCGGACCTGACCCTGCCGGCGATGACCGCTCCGGTGGTACTGATCGGGTTCGGCCTCGGCATGGTCGGCGGCCCGCTCGCCGACTTGTCGCTGGCCCGGGTCCCGCACGAGGACGCCGGAGCCGCCTCGGGTCTGTTCAACACCGCGATTCACCTGGGCATCGCCCTCGGCACCGCGCTGACCGCCCTGGTGTTCTTCGCCACCACCGGCGGCTCGCCCGACGCCGGACTCAACCGCGACGCGTTCATCACCGTGCTGTGGTGGGTCGGTAGCCTCCTCGCCCTGATGTGGGCCCTGATGTTCTGCCTGCCCAAGGAGGCCAACAACCAGGTCGACTGAGCCACCCCCAGGCCCCGGCCACGACATCGGCCGGGGCATGGGCCTTCCTCGACCTCGCCGTCCTCGGCGGCGACGGGGTCACGGAAGGGGCGCAGGACCGAGCCGCGGGCGGACTCGATGTCCGGACGGCCTGCACCGTCGTCTCGGACCTACCAAGTGCTCGGCCTGCCTACCCAGGAGCCATCAAATCCTGTCCCGCCATTCTCTCCGTACGTCTGCAGTGCCCGCCACACCGCGTCCAGAGCCGCTTTGAGCGGGGCGGGCTCGGCGGCGGCGAACACGGCGGGCAGCGCGGAGTGCGGCTGCGCGATCGATTCGGGGACGTGCTCGCCGAGATCGCCCCGCGGCGAGCCGACCGAGCCGGCGACGGTGGCGTGTCATCCCAATGGGGCGATGTGCGGCACGGTGGATCAGGCAAGACTCTCGCGAAGCCCCACTTCGCCCCGGAGGTTCCATGTCGAAAAACGGCGCGCCTCGCATCGACGTTCCGCGTGAGGCCCCGGCGCGGGCGCCGCTCGTTCTGGCGTCCTTGATCATCGTTGCCGCGGTGGCCAACTTGAACCTGTCTGTGGCCAACGTGGCGCTGCCCGCGATCGGGAAGGCCTTCGACTCCTCCCAGACCGCCCTGAACATGGTCGCCGTGGGGTACTCCCTCGGCCTGGCCGCATCGGTGCTCTATCTGGGTGCGGTCGGCGACCGTCACGGGCGCAAGCTGCTGCTGCTCCTCGGTATCGCTCTGTCCATTCCCGCCTGCCTGCTCGCGGCGTACGCGCCGAACGACACCGTCCTCGTGCTGGCCCGGATCCTCGGCGGAGTCTCGGCAGGCATGGCCTACCCGACGACCCTGGCGCTGATCACGGCCCTGTGGGCGGGGCCGGGGCGGACGAAGTCGATCGCGCTGTGGTCGGCCCTGGGCGGCGGCATCTCCATGCTCGGGCCGGTGATCGCGGGCGCGCTGCTCCAACACTTCTACTGGGGGTCGGTCTTCCTGGTCACCCTGCCCCTCGCCGCGGTCGCGCTGGTCATGGCCCTGCTGTTCATCCCCGCGCACGCCAACGAGTCGGCCGAACCGGTGGACAACCTCGGCGGCATCCTGTCCGTCCTCCTGATCGCGGGACTGGTGCTGGGGATCAACTTCGCCGTCGTCCCCAACCAGGGGGCACTGGCCGTCGGCCTCGTCGTGGTCGCCCTCGCCGCCGGGGTGGCGTTCATCTGGCGCCAGCGTCGGGCACCCAACCCGCTGTACGACCTCCACATCGCCGGCCGGCGCACGTTCTGGGTCGCCGCATGCGCGGGAATCATCGTGTTCGGCTCCATGATGGGGTCGGCGTTCATCAGCATGCAGTACCTGCAGAATGTGCTCGAGTACGACGCCGTCGAAGCCGGCGCCGCCATCCTCCCCCTCGTCGTGATGATGGTGCTCGTGGCACCACGGTCCGCGAAGCTGGTCGAGACACACGGCGCCCGTACGACCCTGCTGACCGGCTACGTGTTCCTCTTCCTCGCCTTCGCCTGGATGCTGCTGTTCTGGGACGAGGACAGCAGCTACTGGCAGATCGGCCTCGCTTACGTCTTCATCGGCATCGGCGCCGGCTTCGCCGGGACGCCCGCATCGCACTCGCTGACCGGATCTGTGCCCGTGCGACGGGCCGGCATGGCCTCGGGCACCGCGGACCTGCAACGGGACCTCGGCGGGGCCATCATGCAGTCCGTCATGGGCGTGCTCCTCATCGCCGGCTACGCCTCGGCCTTCAGCGCGGCGATCGCCGCTTCTCCCGAGAGTAAGGAGGTGTCGGACCAGGTCCAGAGCGAGCTGACGAAGTCGTTCGCCTCTGCCGGGCAGGTCGCCCAGCAGCACCCCGAGTACGCTCACCAGATCGTCGCGGCAGCACGCCAGTCGTTCCTCCACGGCGACGACTGGGCTTACACCGTCGGCCTGGGCGCCATCGCCCTGGGTGCACTGTTGATCTTCTTCAAGTACCCGCACCGGGATGCCGAGCGGGAACTCCTGCGGCGCTACTACACCGAGGACTCCACCACCGCCGCCACCGAGAGACCGAGCGGACCGGGAGCCTGAGAGGTCGGCCGGTCAGCCGGTCGCCGGCCGTGTCGTGCGCGACGTGACGCCCCTCCACACCCCGTGGCAGTCGGTCCTGACGCCCAGGAGCGGCCGATCCGATGGTCCTCATCACCGGCCGCACCGACTCAAGGCATCCCCCTGCCGGTCGGCGAACGTCGGCCGCCGGTGACCGGCCATCGCGGGCATTCAGAAGGCATTCATGGGTGCCTACTCGGGGCATGGCAGATGCAACCGTGGAGATCGGCTCCGAGACCCGAGACCCGAGACCGCCTCGCCACCCTCGCGGCCGCTCACGGCAAGAGCGTCCGTGCCTACCTGGCCGAACTGGCCATCGAGGAAGAGAACCAGCCCGCCCTCGGCCGGGCCACCGCGGCCTTCCGCGAAGCCGTCAGCAGGCCGGGCATTGCCGAGGCCTTCGACACCGAGCAAGGCGGACTCTCGTCGACATCGTCGCGTACCTCGTCGGCATCCCAGCTCGCGTTTCGCAGCAGCCGCTGCATCGCGCCGGGGCGGGAATGGCCGGCTTCCTCAGCCAGCTGCCGGCAGTTCTTGCGCTCGACGCCGGACAGTAGTCCGAGTACGAACGCCCGCGCTGTCGCTCTAGGCTCGACCCGCCGGAACCGGCCTGCTATGCGGGCCATGGCCTGGTCGAACATCGCCCGCCAACGAGCGGGTCTACGCCATGGCCCGCGGCCATTGCACCATCTTCAGAAGTCCACACAACCTTTGATGATCACGCGGTGGCCGCTCCCAAAACGGTTCCACCCGCCAACTGGTGCCAGGCGTGACCACACCAGTCCGCGCAGAACCGCTCCCGGCGACGCTTGTCCGCCACCCCCAGTAGCGCGACCAACAGGCGAAAGGACTTCACACGCTCGTCCTGCGGCAGATTGATGATCTTTGCCAGCTGTACGTTCAGCTGCCCGCGCGTGATCAGCACCGCTGGGGTATACGTCGGCCGAAGGCCCGCGCGTCGCACGCTCTCGGGCCCGTCCTCCTCCGTTGCGCGGGCTTGCATGCAGTGTCCGCACAGATCCCCGCAGCAGTGCGAGTCGTCGTCGAGCCCTGCGGTTCGGCCTTGGTGTGATGTGGCACCAGGAGGTCGCGGCTGTGGCCGCGCCGGGCCGCCCAGACGAGGAAGTCGCGTGGCTCGTAGCGAGTGCTGGGGCTGCCCGCGAGCCACTGGTCGATGGCCGCCTGCCCGCTGCCCCCTGCCCGCCCGGCCGGCCGAGGGCGCCTCGCAAAGGGAGGCTACGAGGCCGCGGCGTCGGAAGAGGGGCTGTGGACCCGGCCCCGCCGTCCTCTTCACGCTAACTGATGGTTTCAGAATGAGGTTCGGAGTCGGCGTAAGCAGATGATGCTGCAGGCCAGTTGGAGCAGGCCGAGGTGGAGGTCGGCTCGTATCTCGTAGCGGATGCGGAGTCGTTTGAACTGGTGCAGCCAGGCGAAGGTTCGCTCGACGACCCAGCGGGTCTTGCCCAGGCCGGATCCGTGAAGTGTGCCGCGTCGGGCGATCTTGGGTGTGATCCCGCGGGCTCTGAGCAGGCGCCGGTACTTGTCGAAGTCGTAGCCGCGGTCGGCGAAGAGCCGGCGGGGCCGGTGACGTGGCCGTCCTCGAAGCCCGCGGATGCGGGGTATCGCGTCCAGCAGGGGCATGAGCTGGGTGACGTCGTGACGGTTTCCACTGGTCAGGGAGACGATGAGTGGGGTTCCGTGGCGGTCGACGATGAGGTGGTGCTTGCTGCCGGGGCGGGCACGGTCGACCGGCGAAGGTCCGGTGTGAGCCCCCCTTTGAGGGCTCTGACGTGCGAGGCGTCGATCGCAACGTCATCCATGTCCAGCAGCCCGGCCGCCCGGAGCTCGGCCAGGAGGACTTCGTGGAGGCGGGGCCACACTCCGGCCTCGGTCCAGTCCCGAAGCCGACGCCAGGCCGTCACACCACTGCAGCCGAACCGCTCGGCTGGAACGTCCCGCCAGCTCACGCTCTTGCACAGCACGTAAACGATGGCCCTCAACGCCGCACGATCGTCCACCGGCCGACGCCCCGGATACCGGTGCCGGCGAGGTGGACGTTCCGGCAGTAACGGGGCCACACGTTCCCACAGGTCATCAGGCACGAGATCAGCAGACACACCCCAGATCCTGCCGACACGATACCCAACTGCCAAGCCCCTCAACGAATCTCATTCTGAAACTATCAGTAAGCCGCCGCAATGGGGACGCGCCTTCGCCCGTTTCCGCCGACGGGGGCGATCGACGAGGCCGCCGACCCGGTACTGGGCTGCCGGGGGAGCTGTCTGAGTCCGCCACGCCACGAACGGGTGAAACGCGCTGTGCCGCCGACGCGGACTGGGCAGCTCCCGCAACCGCTCCATCGGCGGCAGCCCGCCGCACCGTCTGGAGCGGGCAAGTTGACGAGGCAGACGGTGGAAGACTGGCAGTGCGTCGAAACTCCGCTGGTCCAGGGCGACTTGGCAAGGTCACCTGTTGGCCCGGAGTTTCGCTGCGTTCGTGACGGGCCGGCCCGGATCGCACGGCATCGGCCCGCACCGGCAGGGCTTTGAAACGCCCTCATGAGAGGAAACCCTGTGGCCATCGGAATTCGGCTGCCGCGCGGCTTCGCCGCCATGAGCACCGCCTTGCTCGCCGCCGCCGCCGCCGTTGTTCCGCTGACGGCGCCCAGCGCCGCGGCTGCGTCCCCCATCTGCCTGAGCGGCAAGCTTCAGTACGACTACCAGTCGGCCGAGGCCGGCCGGGGCAAGCCCTCGCTGACCAAGCCGGTCCGCAACGCGAACGTCCAGCTGTGGGGCAAGGAGAAGTCCACCGACACTCCGCGCCGGCTCACCGCCGACTACCAGTACACCGCTGTCGCCGGCGGAGGATTCAACCTCTGCTACACCCCCACCACCGCCACGATGAGCAGCATGTGGGTGCGGTTCAGCACCGAGAGCACCAAGCTGTGGAAGGTCAGGGACGGCAACGGCACCGTGTACACGTTCGACTCGCCCACCAAGACGGACCTTGCCGCCGGCGCCGACCTGGGCACCCTCAAGGCGTCCAACGCCCGGGCTTGGCATGCATTCGACACCATCAACATCCTGTGGTGGGCCCGCAACAACCCCGTCAGCGACTGTTGGTCCACCCACGAGGCGAACAGCAACGCCTGCACCGAACTGAACATCCGGTGGGCCGCCAACTCGGCCGATGGCCCGTCCTACGACCTGGCCAACACCGTCCACCTCGCAGCCGCCGACCCCGACTCCGAGCACACCGTGCTCCACGAGGCCGGCCACTTCTTCCAGCACCGTCTCTACAACGGGCAGTTCCCGGCGGTCACCGGCTGCAACCCGCACTTCATCGACCAGGCGAGCTCCGGCAGCTGTTCCTGGACCGAGGGCTTCGCCGACTCCGTAGCCGCCTACCTCCTGAAGGACTACCGCTACGTGTGGCCCGACGGCAGCAGCCAGAACTTCACGTACACCACCGGTTGGCACACCGGGGACCAGGTCCAAGGCAACGTTGACGGCGCGCTGCTGGATCTGTGGAACAACGTCGACGGCGGCTGGAACAGGACCGTCAGCGTGATGACCGCGCGCCGGCCCGCCACCTTCGCCGACTACTTCCAGACCGGGCGGCCCGCCGTCAACCCGCCGCTGGCCACCACCGGCGCCGCGCTCACCGCCCTGGCCGCCCACGCCGTCAACTACGGCCCCACGATCGTGGGCGACGGCCGTACCCACGTCCTCACCAACGGCGGTGGCCTGGCCCTGGAACGCGCCGACCAGTGCGGCGCCTCCGGCAGCTCCCCGGCCACCCTCGCCACCTATGACGCCACGCGCAACAAGCAGCAGTGGACGCTGGTCGCGAACGGGGACGGCACGGCGAAGCTCATCGATGGCTGCCCGGACCACCTCGTGCTGACCGCACCCGCCACCGCCGGCGCCCCCGCCATCCTGCGGGCCGTCAACTCCTCCAATCCGGGCCAGGGCTGGAAGGTCACCCAGAACAGCAGCGGCACCCTGACGATCACCAACCCGGCGACCGGCTACTCCCTCGACAGCGCCCCCGTCGCCCCCGGCGCTTCCGTCACCGCCAAGCCCGCCGGCAACGCGAACACCCAGAACTGGGCCGCGCTCAACTGACCGCCCTCAACGTGCCGACGTTCCCGATCTGAGGTGCGGGCGGAAGTGACCGACTGGTGTGACCTCACGTCAGTGTCCGCCCGGAGCGCAGTGGTTGCCCTGGGTGGTGGCGAGCACCGCGGCTCGGGGGCCCTGGCGCGGTGAGCGCCAGGGCGGCCACCGGTCCGAGGCGTGCGCGCGCCTTCGCGAGCCCGGCCTACGGCTCGCAGGCCATGGGGCCCGCCCCTATCGGCCGCCTTTGCGCTCCTGTGTCGAGGCGCGGATCTCCTCCGTCGCCTCGCGGAACGCGGGGGCCGCGCGGGAGAAGTAGTCGAAGAGCAGGTCAAGTTGGTCCGGCGTGTAGCCGGCGAGGACCTCGCCGATCCGCTTGCGGGCCGGGCCCACCGCCGCCTCGACGCCCGACAGTGCGTCCGGCACCGCTTCGACCACGACCTTGCGCCGGTCGGCCGGGTCCGCGGTGCGGCGTACGTACCCGGCGCGCTCCAGCCGGTCGATCAGCCGTGTCGTCGCCCCGGTGGTGAGCCCCGTCCCGACCGCGAGTTCGCCGGAGGTGAGCCCGCCCGCCAGGGTGATGCGGCTCAGGGCGTACCACTCGGACGCCTGGAGGCCCGCGGCCTCCGCACCCGCCATGCCGTGCAGCCCCACGGCATCGACGTACTCCCGGAAGACCGCCCGCCGGTCGCCCTGCTCCTGTTCCGTCATCGCGTCACCTTTCCCCTTGCCATTTATCTGCATGCATGCAGATAATGCACGTGTGCAGTTGTTGCGCCAGTGTAGTCAACGCGGCGGCTGCCGTCATCCGACCGTTCCGTCGACCGAGAGGCATTCCCGTGAACAAGAAGCCCGTGAACAAGAAGACGGTCAAGCGCGCCGCCCTCGCCACCGCCGCCGTCCTCGCGTTCGGCGCCGCCGCCGCGTACCTCTACCTCGACACCACCTCCGGCATACGGCGCACCGGCAAGGAGAACTGCGCCGACGTCATCCCGGCGGGCGCGAACACCGCCGACGGCGAGGCCATCTGTGCCACCCTCGACGCCCTCATCGACGCCTGGGCCCGTGGTGACGCGGAGGCGTACGGCCGCCTGTTCACCGAGGACGGCACCTACACCACGTACATCGGCAGCCACTACCAGGGCCGCGCCGACATCACCGAGGCGCACCGCGCCCTCTTCAAGGGCTTCGTCAAGGGCACCAAGCTCGCCGCGAGTTACCTCGACCTGCGCTTCCTCGGAAAGGACGCGGCCGTCCTGACCGGCCGCGGCGACGACTACACCGGCGGCAAGCCCGGTCTCGCCGACCTGTCCAAAGTCCAGACGTACACCCTGGTCCGCGACACCGACGGCGCCTGGCGCATCGCCGCCTTCCACAACACGCAGCGCCAGAACGTGATGGAGCGCTTCTCCTTCCTCTACTCGCCCGCCACGGCCCCCAAGGCGGAGAAATGACCGCCCTGATCACCGGCGCCACCGAAGGCATCGGCCGCGCCTTCGCCCTCGCACTGGCTGCCGAGGGCCACACCGTGACCGCGGTTGCCCGCACCGAGCGGCACCTGCGGGCCCTCATGACCGAACTCGGCCCCGGTGGATCCGACGGCGAACACGACTACCTCGTGGCCGACCTCGCCACCCCCGACGGGGTGCGCACCGTGGTGGACGCGTTGACGGCCACTCCCTACGACCTGCTGATCAACAACGCCGGCCTCGCCCGCCCGGGCCCCTTCGCCGACACGCCCCTCGACCAGGCCCTGCCCGCACTGCGCCTGAACTGCGAGGCGGTCGTTGCCCTCGCGCACGCCTTCCTCGCCACCGCCCGCCACGGCGCGGCCCTGGTCAACGTCGCCTCCACCCTGGCCTTCGCCCCGCAACCCGGCCAAGCCGTCTACAGTGCGACCAAGGCCTTGGTCGCGTCGTTCTCCGAGGCGCTCTGGTACGAGCAAAGGCCGCGCGGGGTGTACGTGATGGCCCTCTGTCCCGGGCCGACCGCGACCCGCCCCGGCCTGCACTCCGACATCCCGGCCGCCCTGGTCCGGACCCCCGAGGCGGTCGTCGTCGCCGCCCTCACCGCCCTGCGCCGACGCCGTCGCCCCACCGTCGTCCCCGGCCGGGTCAACGCCCTCCTCGCCGCAGTGACCCGGTACCTCCCGCGCACCACGACCCTCTCCCTCCTCGCGGATGGGCCGGGGGCCACTGTTCCGCAGGGACCTCGCGGCTGACGTTCCGTGCAGGCCGGGCGCTGAGGCCGGGGCCGCGGCCGGCACGCGGCCCTTCAGGGGGGCGCCGATGAACCGCACGATCACGATGGGTTTCCAGTCCGGCGAAGAACCCGCCTCACCCGAGGCCCAGGCCCCGGGGGTGCGGCGTTGATCGGCAAGCCGGCGCCCGAACGGGTATGCGCCCTCCTGCCGGACGGGCTCGTAGGGGACGTCCAGGTGTTCCTCGCGTCGCCGGTAGCGGTGGTGAATGGGCGCGCCAGGGGCGTCCCGTGGCGCAAGCCGAGGCGACGATGGCGACGTGGCCCGCCAGATGATCCGCTGTCGCCGCCCGGTCGGTCACGTACGTTTCGCGGTTCTGACGCGCCCATGATGCCGCTCGCCGGGACGGTGAGGAGCAGAGTGTGCGCGAATCGCTCGTGTCAGCTCGTGGTGCGGGTTCGCAGGCGGCCCCGGTTCGCCCGAGCGGCCAGGCGCCGCTGTTCCCGTTCCGCCCAGCGGTGGACGCGTTGGGGGTCGAGTGGGGTGCCGTGGCCGACGTGGAGTTTCGTGGGGTTGAGGGCGAGCATGGCCCGCAGGCTGGCCAGGTTGTGCAGGGGGTCGTCGTGGAAGGGCGGGTTGGCCGGCTTGCCGGGGATGAGGCCCATGAAGGAGTTGGCGACGAGGTCGCCCGCCACGAGGTTGCCGTCGTCGGTGAGGACGGAGACGGAGCCCGCGGTGTGGCCGGGGGTGGGCATGATCCGGGCGTGGAGCCCGAAGTCGGCCAGGTCGGTCTCACCGTCGACCAGTATCCCGGGTTCGAAGGGGTCGGCTGGGACGTGCAGCTTGCGGTTGCGGTTCATCAGGCGGCCCATGGGTCCGGTCGGCAGATGGGGCATGCGGGCCCGGCCGGTGCGGAAGGGTTCGAGGTCGGCGACGTGGCCGGCGACCGGGGCGCCGGTGAGGTGGTGGAGCTCAGCCGCGGAGCCGAAGTGGTCGATGTGGCCGTGCGTGATGACGATCAGGGCGAGGGCGGAGGGGTCGACGCCGTGCCCGGCGATCCGGTCGCGGATCATGCGTCCGCTGCCGGGTGTTCCGGCGTCGACGAGGACGGGACGGCGGCCGAGCAGGAGATAGGCGTTGACCGCGTGCTTGCCGAGCACCGGAATCGGAATGATCTTCGTGCGGGACATGGTGGACTTCCATTCAGGGACCGCGCGCGGGCATGCCTCGGCGTCCACGGGGCGTTGGGGCGGGGGAGAGGGAGAGAGGGGGAGATAGGGCTTCAGCGGAAGCGACGGCGATATTCGGCCGGCGTGGTTCCGAGATGCCGTTGAAAGGCCCGATGGAGGGTCTGGAGGGAACCGAGCCCGCTGGCGGCGGCGATCTGCGGCAGGCCGGCATCGCCTTCTTCGAGGAGCCGGCGGGCGGTCTCCAGTCGGGCGGATTCCACGTACGCGGCGGGCGTGGTGCCGGTGCGTTGCGCGAACAGTCGTGAGAAATGACGTGGGCTGAGGCTGACCCGCTGGGCGAGCGCCTCGGCGGAGAGGTCCGCTTCGGGGTGTTCCGTGATCCACTGGCGCAGTTCGCCGATGCGGTCGCAGGTCGGTTCCTGGACGGAGAGCGGCACGCTGAACTGGCTCTGACCGCCGGAGCGTTTGACGTACATCACCATCACGCGGGCGGTCGCGAGCGCCAAGGCGTGTCCGTGGTCCTCGGCGACCATCGCCAGCGCCATGTCCATCCCCGAGGTGATTCCTGCGCAGGTCCACACAGAGCCGGAGCGGACGAAGATCGAATCGGGGTCCACGCTGATTTCCGGGTACTCGGCGGCCAGTTGCGCCGAGGTGAGCCAGTGCGTTGTGGCGGACCGACCGTTCAGCAGGCCCGCGGCCGCAAGGAGGTGGGCGCCGGCGCACACCGATCCGGTGCGGCCCGCCCGAGGCACCGCCGTACGAAGCCAGTCGGTGACCACGGGATCGACGACGGCCCGGGTCCCGCCCTCCTTCGGGTGGACGACCGCGCCGGACACCAGCAGGGTGTCGACGCGGCCGGCCACCTCGTCGAGGCGCAGGTCCGCGAGCAGCCGGACGCCACTGGAAGTGGCCACGGCGCCCCCGTTCGCCGACGCGATCTCAACGGTGTAACGGGGGCGTTCGCCGTCGGTCACCCGGGAGGCGACCGAGAAGACCTCGGCGGGCCCTGTGACGTCCAGGAGTTCCACGCCGGGGAAGGCGACGATGACGACGCGGTGGGGTGCGGGCATGCACCGATCCTCGCCTCCGCGCACCCGTGTCCACAATGACGAGGTTGTCTCAGATCTTGCCATCGCCCCGCCGGGGGTGGCCTTGCCACGCCCGAGGAGTTCCGCCGACCCGCGTCGGGCGGGCGATGAGCAAGCCGCGAGCCCCGGGCTTGAGGACGCAGCCGAGGCGCCGTGCCAGACGAGCCCTGGCCGACGCGAAGTCCCTGCGGCCGTATACGCGCATCCGGTGGGTCCGCATCACGGGTGCTTGCGGACAAGCGTGCGGAGTATCCCAGCCGTCGGCCCCGGCCCCACCCTCACGCCTCTCCGGGTGGCACGCCTCCCAGGGTGAGCCGATGCGGGCGCGGGCCGCGGAGGTGGTGCCGGGCCCCGGTGTGCCGGCGGGCGGCGCTGCTTTCGAGTAGAAGTTCGACGGACACCGGGCGCTCCTGTTCACCGAGCGAGGCGTCGGCCGAGGAGGATTCGCGGGACGACAGGCGTGGAGTAACTCGCTTCTGCGGAGCGTGCTTGACAGCCGTTCTCTCGCCGAAAGAGGCGGAGAGTCGATTCTTCGCGACGCCCGGGCACTGCCGAGGTTCGTGGGGCGCAGTCCGCGTGTGACAGTCGGAACCTGCGGGCGCCGGCCAAGGCCCGGCGGCCGCCAACCCGGTTGGCCGCTAGAGTCACAGGTCATGGGGGATCGGATACGTGTGAAGCACTGCAAACAGTGCCGTCGTCCGCTCGACGGGCGCGGCCGGTGGCGGCGCCCGAAACGGTTCTGCAGCCGCCGGCACCGCCTTGGGTACTGGGTGGAGGAGATTTTGGACGCCGTCCTGAACTAACGGCTCGCTCGGCTCACCGGCGAGGCCGAGAAGGCCGCCCGCCGCAACCTCGTGAAGACGGCGCGGGAGTCGTTGCAGCACACGGTCCGTCAGGCCGCCGTCCTCACCCACGGCCACACGGATTTCCGGAGGCCGTTCACCTGGAGGGTGAGCCATCCCCGGTCCACGAATACCCCTTCGCGGAAATGGTGTTGAGTCCATTCGGCTACGAGTTGGCTGATCGCTACGCTGGCGTCGGGGCCTGCCCGACGACCACGTCGGGCAGGCGCCCTGCCGAAACTTTCTGCCTAGCGAAGGTGTGTACCTGTGACCGGTACCGCGACCGTCTCCGACTTCTACTGCCATCAGGCGCTGGCCGGCGCGGTTCCCATCGAGCGGGTGAAGGAGACCGAACGGGTCCTGGCCTTCCACCACACCAACCCCTCGTACCCGGTGCACATCGTGGTGATCCCCAAAGAGCACGTCCCCTCGCTCACCGATCTCGGCAACTCCGGCGAGGACCTGCTGCACGAGGTCGTCGCGGTGGTACGGGAGGTGGCCGCCGGTGTGGAGAAGGAGTACGGGTCGTGCTCGGTGACGACGAACCTGGGCATGTACCAGGAGTCCAAGCACCAGCACGGGCACGTCGTCTACCGGGGCGAGAGCGAGGCGGAGATCCGCGACATGTACGGCAACCACGACTGACCCCGCGCTACCGGCGCGGGTCCGCCGTCTGCAGGACGAGATCGGCGATGCGATCGGCCGCGGCCTCCGGACGGGGACGGGCGACCTGTCCACCGCGGGGGACGAGGGACAGGGCGGCGCGGGCTTGGACGAGTACGCCGGTGTCGGTCAGCTGCTCGTCGGCGATGACGCGGCAGCGCTCCGGGTGCCGAGCGGCGTAGGCACGCGCGTTGTCGAGTTGATCCCCCCGGCTGACGGAGGCGGGCAGCGGCACCAGGACGGCAGGGGGCTGGGCTGGCTGGACGCTCTACGACTGGAACGGCGTCCCGGGCTTCGACCACGGCGGCGCCACCATCGGCCAGTACGGATTCCTGCGCGTCGTCCCGGAGTCGGAGGTCGCCTTCGTCCTGCTGACCAACGGCCGCGGCTCGCGCCTCCTCTACACGGACCTCCTGCACGAGCTCCTCGACGAACTGGCCGGCGTAGGGATGCCCGCGCCCTTCGCTCCCGCGGCCCGGCCGCCCGCCGTGGACATCACACCCTTCACCGGTACACACCGGCGCGAGGGTGTCGCCATCACCGTCTCCGAACGCGACGGCGAAGGACACCTGGTGTACGCCTTCGTCGACGGGATGGCAGGGCTCTCCCCGGCGATGGAGATGCGACTGGTCCCGATCTCGGAAACGGTATTCGCCGGGGCGGGTGCCGGTCCCTTCGTCGAGGACTGGATGCCTGTGGTGTTCTCCGCTCTCCAGGACGGCACCGGTGTCTGCTGCATCGGCATGCGCGCCGCCCGAATGGCCCGCCGCCCCACTGAGTTTCTCCAGGGAACAGGTCAGGTTGCCAGGGGTCCGATCGACGATGTGTACGGTCAGCTTCGACACGCCGGTGAAGGTGCCAGTGCCACCGCACTCGCCGAGAACCATGGACGAGACGGTGAACTCACCGAGGATCACTCGCAGTCGTCGTCAGACTCTCTCAGTGGGTCGGCTTCCGGCGCGGTGACTGAGTGAGGGCCGTTGTTTGGGCGGCGTTCAGGGAGAGGGGAAGTCGTCTCGGTCCAGGGCATGGACCGTGCACGGTCGGCCGAGGACGGTGTCCTCGCGTAGTGGCGCGAATCCGAGGCGCTGGGCGACTGCGGCTGAGGCTGTGTTGCCGTGGTGGATCATGGCGGTGATCCGTTCCAGCCTCAGCGGGCCGAAACCCCAGGTGAGAACGGCTTGGGCTGCTTCGGTCGCGTAGCCCCGTCCCCAGTGCGTGCGGGCGAAGGTCCAGCCGATCTCGGTCTCGCCGAACTGCTCCCACCAGTTCAGGCCGCAGCGTCCCATCGCCAGGCCGGTGCCTTTCAGTTCGACGGCGCACAGCCCGTGGCCGCGCCGGGTCCACTGCTGGTGGATGTCGCGCAGGCGCGCTGCGGCTTGCTGGTGGGTGTAGCCGCCGACGAATCGGTTGACCTCGTTGTCGGCGTGGAGTCGTACCCACCAATCGGTGTCGGCGTCGGTGAGCGGGCGCAGTCGGAGGCGTTTCGTGGTGATCACTGGTGTTCAGTCCTTGCTGTCCGCGGGTGTTGTCGGCTGTGCGCTACTCGGTCGGCAACGGCAACGGTCGCGCTCGTGCCGCGGAAACCTCGTCAGTCCCGCGTCGGCGGATGACGGCGTGGGCCGACTCCGCCGCCACGAGGCCGAGTGCGATGAACGCCGCGCCGACGGCGCCGAGCCAGTGTGCGCCGAACCACGCCATCCCGGCCTGCCCGACCAGAGGAGCAGCCGAGACGCCGATGTAGACCGCGGCCGAGGCGAGACCGGTGAGCAGGGGTGCTGCCGTGGGCATGGCGGTGATCAGGCGATGGGTCTGAGGCGCGAGAAGTCCCCATCCGCAAACACTCCATACGAGGAGCGCCGCGACGGCGGAGGGAAGGTGTGCACTGGTCCACGGCAGCAGCGCGAAGTCGATCGCGGCCACGGTGATCGAGGTGTTGATGACGCGACGATCGCCGAAGCGGTCGACCAGAGTGCCCGAGGCGAGTGTTCCGACGGTGGCCGCCAGGCCCCACACGAGCAGCAGGGCGGCGAGGGTTGTGCCGCTGCCGCCGGTGGCGCGGTCGAGGCTTTCGCCGATGAAGGAGTAGACGGTGTACAGGCCGGTGTAGGCGAGGAGAGTGGTCAGCAGGACCAGACCGATACGGCGGTCGGCGAGCGGGGCGACACGCGTGCGCAACGGGACCGCCGGGGGTGTGGGGATCGAAGGCAGGAACAGGGCGATACCCAGGGCGGCTGACACTCCGAGAGCGGAGACGAACCACATGGTGGCACGCCAATCGCCGGTGAGGCTGCCGAGCGCCGTGCCGATGGGCGCACCGAGTGCGGTCGCGGCGCTGAGGCCCGTCATGACGGTGGCGATGGCACGGCCGCGACGCTCCGGTGGGGCGAGCGCGGCGGCTGCGGCGACGGCGGCGGGGGTGATCATGGCGCCGCCGAGCCCGGCGACCGCCCGAGAGGCCAGGGCCACGGCGAAGACGGGGACGAAGGCCGTCACGAGGTTGCCCGCGGTGAAGATCGCGAACCCGGCGAGAAACAGGGTGCGGCGCGGCAGGCGCGCGGTGAGGGCGGCCATGACCGGACCGAGCACGGCGTAGGTCAAGGCGTAGGCGGTGAGCAGCCAGCCGGCGGTGCCGACGGGGACATCGAGGGAGTCCGCGGCATCCGGCAGGATGCCGGCGATGACGAAGCTGTCGGTTCCTATGGCGAACATCGCGGTGGCAAGGACCACAAGTGATCGGTACACGACGGAAGGACCTCCAAGACTTTGGATGTAACAGAGATGGTTACGACAGTGGTCCGAAGAAAGGCCGGTCCATGCGGACCAGCCGGGTGGGACGGGAGTGCGGGGTCCTGGCTTCAGGCAACCGTCTCCCTCAGTACGTCGGCGACGGTGACCGCGGCCAGTTCGGCCTTCATCGACTCCTCCGCGCGGCTGTACGTCTCCCGCAGCACAGGCGGGATGCCGCGTCCGACGGGGCACTTCTGGTTGGGAGTCGCGGCGTGCAGCGCGATGAGCGGATCGGGCTCAACGGCCAGGTAGACATCCCTCAGCGTGATCGACTCCGGGGTGCGGGCCAGCCTCCAGCCCGCACCCTGGCCGCGCTGCGAGACGACCAGGCCCGCGTCGCGCAGGCTGCCGAGGATGCGGCGGATGACGACGGGGTTGGTGTTGACGCTGTCGGCGATCTGATCGGACGTCACGATGCCGTCGACCCGCTTGGGGCAGACGAGCGCCATCCAGGTCAACGCGTGCGTGGCCACGGTCATGCGACTGCTCGCACTCATGGAACCTCCCGTTGCCTGGATGCGACCGATGCCGATCCCGTTGCAACTAATTCTGTTACGACAGGGCGGTGCGTGTCCAGTCCTGTCCGCAGCCACTACGACGTCGCCGGTACCCTCATCATCGGCACGGTGGGACTATCTGGGTCCGGTCGGCGAGGTGCTTGACCTACACGGCCGTTCTGGGACCGGGTCGATGGCATCGAGGAGAACTGACTTCGGTTGAGCGGGCGTTGTGGGACCTTCCGAAAGTGGTCCCAGCCCAGCCCAGCCCGGTCGACCGCGCACGTCCGGGCAGCCCGGTCGCGGACGAGAAGGGCGCGACATCAGACCACCAGCTCGTAGACGCTTCGCACCGTCAGCCACAGGCCGACGAGCAGGGAGAGCGTGACGATCAGCTGGTCCTGGTGCTGCTCGGTCCAGGTTCGCAGGCCGTTCAGCCTGGCCTCCGCGGCCGCCGGTGCCCAGACCTTGTACATCTCCATGGCGACGAGGCTGAGGGTGGCCAGCAGGCAGTAGCCGGTCAGTGCGAGCCAGTCCGTGAGGGAGGAGAGGTCGGCGGCGACGACCGTGGCGGCGCCGGCCCCGACCAGCGCCCAGGGCTGGAGAAACCAGGCCAGCCCGGCAGCCGTGGCCAGTGAGGCGTCGTCAACCCTGGCGGTCCAGCGCGGCGGGTGATGCGGGCGGGGTGGCCGGCGCCGCCGCTTCGCGCCATAGAGCATCAGCCCCAGGCCGATGGCGAGTTTCGCACACGAAACGGCGGTCGACGGGGTGGTGTGGCGGGCCGGAGGATTCCCACCGGTCAGCAGCAACACGCATGCGATCACCACAACCAGGTTGGCGAGCCACGACAAGAGGAACGCCAGGCCCTTGTGGACCCCACGTCGCGAGGAGAGCAGCAGGATGAACGCGCTGTTGTGCAAGGGTCCCAACGTGATGGCGGTACCGATCACGACCAGATCGAGAACCATCAGCGCAGTCACTCCGGGAAGGTCAGGGCATCGGCCGCCTTGAGACGGGCGAACCGAGGCGCGGGGTCGGACAGCGCTCTCACGGCGCCGCATCCCGACTCTGCGGGCCGAGGCCCGACCGGTCAAGCGGCCACGCTCATGTCCCCGAACGCCGCACACCCGGTCGCCGGGGGTACGGGCCTTGGGAATCCCGTGGACCGGGCGACTCTTGAACGCCGAGGCCGCTCGCTGTCTGTTCTGCCCGTGCCAGGGCACCCGTGGAGACGTCCACGCCCTCCGGCGTGGTTGCCGTGCGCCTCGTCTGCGTTTGCTCTCAGACCTCGGGAAGGGACGGATCGGGTGTCCAGGGGTTCGGTGCGGTGATGGACCAGCGTTCGTGGTCCCGCCAGGCGCCGTCGATGTAGAGGTAGGCGGGCGCAAGCCCCTCGTACCGGAAGCCAAGCCGTTGGACGATGGCCAGAGATGCCTTGTTCGCCGGTTGGATGCCGGCCTCCAGCCGGTGGAGCCGCAGATCGGTGAACGCGTACCGCATCGTGGCGGCGACCCCTTCGGTCATGTACCCCTGCCCTGCCGACGGGGCGAAGGCCGCGTAACCGAGGGACGCGCCCTGGTAGCGCCCCCGGATGATCGAGTTGATGTTGACCGTGCCGGCGGCCGCACCCGTGTCGCGCACGCGGACCAGGAAGCCCTGGTTGGAGCCGTCGTCGAAACGGCGCATCCAGTCCAGGAACTCCTGCGCGTTCGTCGGCAGTCGCATCCACGGCAGGTGCAGTTCGGAACTGGCCCGGACGAGGGTACAGAACTCGTCCTGGTCGGAGAGGGTGAGCGGGTGCAGTTCGACCCGTGACGGTATCTGGAGCATGGGGCCACGCTAGGGCGCCTACGGGTAGCGGGTGAATCGAATTTCGCGCCCGGTCCGAAACGAGGGCCGGGAACGCTCCGTGGTCGCTTTCGAAGGCCGCAGGCGTCGTCGCTCCCTCCGTCGCGGTGGGCTGTGTACCGGTCGAGGGCGACCGCTGTGACGGCCCCGTGCCCTCGGACGTCGAGTCCGCCCTGCCCGCCAGGTGGTGTGCGACGCACGGGTCACGGGAACGCCGGAGGAGGCCAGAGGTCATCACCCCGCACCACGGTCCCAGATGACGCGACGTCAGCGTGGCAGAACGCCGTTGATCGTCCTCACGGGATGTGTGCCAGAACCGAGTTTCGGAAACACTTGCCCGGCGTGTTGGCGTCAGTCGATGGCCGACGGCGATTGCCATGCCCGTGATCGCCACGTGGGTGTCGTCTCTCAGCGTCGGGCCGCAGTCGGCGGGGTGGCGGCGCCGTTCAGGCAGTGGTCGAGGAGTGCGTGCATGCGGGGGACGGGGAGGGACGGGTTGGTCGCGGCGCCCTCTGCGGTGCGCAGGTCGGTGAGGAGGGTTTCCAGGGTTTCCGGTGTCAGGGTCGGGTTGGCGGCGGCTGCCCGGCGTACCGCATCGTCGGGGTCTTCCAGCGGAGGTTCGGGCAGGGTGGCGTCGGCCGCGGCCAGGGCGCGTACCTCGGGGTCCGGGTGGCCGATGAGGTGGGTCCGGCCGGTGCGGGGAAACGCGGGAAGGGTCAGCAGGTGCGGACGGTGGGCCGGGCGGGTCACGAAGACGTCCAGAAGGAGGTGCGGCGGAGCCAGTGGGTGGTGGCAGGCCAGCTGGATCCGTACCTCCTCGTCATCGTCCAGCGCCAGTGCCCCGACGAGCTTCGCGGGCAGTCCGGGCCAGCGCGCCGCAACCCGGCGGAGCACCGGTTGTTCTGACGCCGCGCAGGCGGCGTACCAGTCGGGCGACGGCTCGGTGGCCGGCTCCGTGATCGGGCAGGTGCAGTCGCGGCCGTGATCGACCACACTCTGGACTGCCTCGAATTCGGCCCAGGTACGGATGGAGGGCTGGAGGCGGGCACGCATCCGCACGTCCTCGTCCGGATCCTGCCTCAGTTCCGCCGCCGCCTCCGGTCCCAGGTCGGGCCGGGTGGCGACCAGCCTGCGGATCTCCACATCGGGGTGGCGGGCGAGCCGGGCGAGGGCGTCGGCCGGGGTATGGCGGTTCCGGGCCAGCGGGCGCACCTCGTTGGCCGCGAAGCACCGCTCGACGACCGCGGCTGACAGGGCACAGGTGCCGAGCATCCACACCGCGTGGCGTGATCCGATGGACGGCAGCTTGGTCTCCACCGCCTCCGGGTCCAGCTGCCGGTTGGTCTCCCCGGCTGCTTCCCGTACGGCGGGATCGGGGTCGTCGAGCAGGGCATCGCGCTGCGCGGCGGTGAGCGACTGCCACTGGAAGGCGGCGTACAGGCGGAGTGCGGGGTGGTCGTGACCGGCCATGTCCCGCGGGAAGGACGGAGGGACCTGCCGGGAGGACCAGAGCTCTCCCCGACGATGTCCTTTTCGGTGACCCTGCCGTCCTCGCCTCCCTCTTGGGCGGTCAGGAAGGTGACGAGGATGTCGTTTGGCAGGGGCCGGACCCACCGGGGCTGGAGCCGGGGACCGCGGGCGAGATGCGCACGGACGAGTCCCGAAGGGTCCGATGCCAGGGGAGCGAGTCGTGTGGGGTCGACGTGCAGGTTGCGGGCGAGGGCGCGGCGGATCGGCTCGACCGGGTGGCGTAGGGCCGCGTCGATGACGGCGGCGGGCAGATCGCGGCCCTCGCACATCAGCAAGCCGGCCTCACCGGCCGCTTCGTCCAGGAGACGTATCAGCACGTCGGCGGGCGCCGCCGCGTTGAAGGCGATGCCGCGCAGCCACAGTTCACCGAGAGAATCGGACACCACGTCATCCTGCCACCTCGCCTCCTGAACCGGGCCGCCCGATGGCTCCCTCGTCGGCGCTGACGGGCGGTTCCGTCCGCAGGGCTTCGGACCATTCCCCACCGGCGCGGTCACGTTTCCCCATGGTGATGGAAGTTGCGAATGGACGCCCCGAGGTCAGGAGGGGCCCAACCTTGCCGATCCCTGCCGCTCACACGAACTACGGGTAGACCGGCGGCCATGGGTAGCCCAATTACTCGGCCCTCGCCTGATCATGGGCTCCGACATCCATCGTGTCGTGTTCGCCCAGTAGAGCCCGCAGGCGCTTCCCGGATGGGTGAACTCGGGAATCCGACCGCTCCTGGATCCCGGTAGGGCCGTTGAGCTGGACGGATAGCCGGATGATCCCTCTTCCGGTCGTCCCCTGCCCATTCCTGTGCACGTACTTGAGGAGACGTCCCCTTGACTAGCGCTGAACTTCCTGGTCCTGATTCGCTGCTGCGGCGCACGCTGGGGGAGTGGCGGATCGGGTTGGTGGCGTGGCGGCTGCTGGTTCTGCAGACCGCGGATCCGGCGGTCGCCGCCGGCATGTCCAAATTCTCCACCTACCGCGCGCACCCGTGGCGGCGTATCGAGCACACGATGGACAGCGGGAAGCGGCTGTTCTTCTCCGACCGTGAAGGGCTGCGCCGTGAGGTCGCCCGCCTGGAGCGCACGCACCGCCGGCTGGCCGGGACCGACGAGCAGGGCAGGCCGTTCACGGCGGCGGACCCCGCGGTGCGGGTGTGGGTGCTGGTCACCTTGTACGAGTGCATGACGGCGATGCGGGCACTGTCAGGACGCCCACTGACGCCGCCTGAACTGGAGCAGATGTACGGAGAATTCCGAGCCGTGTGTTCCGAGTTCGCCCTGCCCGACGACTTGTTCCCAGCCACGGCCGCCGACGTGCCCGCGTACATGGACCACACGATCCGTGAGCGCCTCGAATACGGCGAACCCGTGCACTACCTGCTCTTCGACATGCTCCGTGAAGCCCCCGCACCCCGCCGTCTCGGGCGTCTGAAGCCGGCCTGGCCGCTTGTACGCACCGTGGCCGCCCACGTGATCGGTGCGCTGACTGTCGCGGACCTGCCGGAAGCTTTCCGCGAGCGCTTCGGCCTGCCCCGCACCCGCCGCGCGGCCCTGCTGTCCCTCATCTTGCACCGCGGTATGCGCGTCCTGATGAACGTGCTACCCGAGCACCGCCGCTACCGCTCCCCGCTGGCCGGAATTCCCTCGACTCCGCAGCCTCCCACCGCTACCACCGCTCCCACCGACCGCCCTTCCGCGCCGGAGGCCCGCTCCGTCCAGTTCCCCGCACCACGCCGCCGCAAGGGTGCCGATTCACGCCCGGCGCGCCTGCGGACCTTCTTCCGGCAGGTACTGGACCAGACCGGCGACGGCCGCATCACCTCGGTCGATCTACAGGCAATGGCGCACAACGTGTGCTGGCCGCTCGAACTCACCCCTGAACGCGAAGCCCCCGTCTACGCCGCCTTCGAGACCTGGTGGCAGCAGCTGCGGTCCGGCATGGACGCCGATGGGGACGGCCAGGTGACCTGCGAGGAGTTCGTCATCGCCATGCTCACCGGGATCGACACCGAGCCGTCCTACCTTGAGCAGGGCCTGCAAGTCGCGGTGCGGGCGGTCTTCCACGCGGTGGACGTTGACGGCAGCGGATACCTGTGCGCCGACGAGTACCGCACGATCTTCGGCGGCTCCCGGGTCCACCCCGCCGAACTCAACCACGGCTTCCGCCGGCTCGACCACGATGGCGACGGCCGCATCACCGAAGAGGAGTTCGTCCAGGCCTTCACCGACTACTTCACCGCCCGCACCGACAACACGGCCGGCAGTCAACTCCTCGGACGCCCATAGCGGGGGACCTGCCGTGCCCTCCGTGAACAGGCCCTCCGTGATGGTCCGTTGCCGTAGTTGCCGTAGGGCTGCTTGCCGAACCTGCGCTCGCGCCCACCGTAGGACCGAAGCGCGCGCAGGAAGTCCGCCCGGCGGAAGGCCGGCCAGTAGCAGTCGACCCAGTGCATCTCGGCGTGGGCGGATTGCCAGAGCAGGAACCCGGACAGCCGCTGCTCGCCCGAGGTGCGGATGATGAAGTCGGTGTGGGACTTGTCCGGGCGATCTCTGAGGGCAGCGGCGTCCAGCACCCGTGCATCTCGTTGTCGAAGGTCTTACCGAGTGAGGTGGAAGGGCGGCATGGATACCGCCGTACTTGAGCAGATGCTGGACGAGACCTTCGATCACGCTGTCGTGCACCACGTGGACAAGGGAACCGGGCCGTTCGCGTACCCCCGCACACTGCCCGTCCCGGCTCCGGCTGCCCACGGTCTTTGCGAAGTGCAGCAGGCAGACGATGCGGCTCTTCGGCGGTGGGATCTCAAGCGTCCTTCCCACACCCGGAGCGTCGAGCAGCGGCTGGCAGGAGGCTGCCAGGGCCTGTACTGAGTCGTGATCGGTTTGCCGAAGCCGGCCTCGCTGTGAGGGCAGGTCCGGTAGTCCGGTACGTGTGACGCGTGAGCAACTGACTGACGACGAGTGGGGGTTCGTCGAGCCGTATTTGCCGGTCGGTGAGTACGGCCCGTATCCAGAGCGGCTACGGCAACAGTTCGAGGGTGTGATCTGGAAGTTCCGCTCGGGAGCGCAGTGGCGGGAGATGCCGGGCCGGTTCGGCGCCTGGTCTACCGTGCGCAACCGGTTCAGGCAGTGGCGGGACGCCGGGGTTTTCGAGGCGCTGCTGGAGGGGGCGATAGCCGAGGCGGCCGGGCGGGGCAGGGTGGGTATGTCGCTGGTCAGCGTGGACTCCACGACGGTCCGTGCCCATCACGACGCGGCCGGAATGCGCCTGGAGGAGGACGTTTTGGACGCTCTGGAAAAAGGCCGCCGTCGAGGCGGAGGCGGCCCGCCAAAAGGGGGCGGCACGGTGGAACAAGACGGACACGGAGACGTCGCTGATCCCGGCCGGGCCGAACGGCGGCGCGTCCGGCGACGGCGCAAGCTCCGCTTGTAAGGCTGCTTCGCTCGGGCGCTCGCGAGGCGGACAGACCAGCAAGATCCATCTGGCTGCCGACCGCAGGTGTCGGCCCCTGGCGGCCCTGATCCTGACCGCCGGGCAAGCCGCGGACAGCCCGCAGTTCATCCCCGTGCTCAAGAAGGTACGGGTCCGCGGGCCCGTTGGCCGCCCCCGCCCCCGGCCCGGCACCCGGCCCGGCGCGCTCGCCGCGGACAAGGCCTACTCCTCCGCAAGCGCGGCTTCAAGGGACACAACGCAAGTTCGACGGTCAGCGGCCCGGTGGCCGGCGTACTTCGTCGCGTTCGACATCCTCCAGGCCGACGACGGCACCGAGCTGCTCGCGCTGCCGTACCGGGAGCGCCGCCGGCGCCTGGAAGTCCTCACCGTCATCTTGCGACGGGTCGGACTGCCTCCGCACGTGATGATCGCGAGTTCGCACCACCTCAGCTGCTCTTACTTCTGACTAACGTTCATGCGTTTTCTGGACAACGAGTGATGCCGGAACTCACTAACAAATGCTCTTGCTTGAGACCTGCGGAGCCACGCCGGGGGGATTGCGATCCGGTGCGCCGAGTCGAGAGGGCGGGCGTGTGTGCGGGGTGACGGTACCGGGCTTCATGGGGGATTGCCCGGGTGTGGATCCTGGTGTTGGCTGCTGGGGTCACTCAAGGGTTTCGATACCGATTCACTCGGTGAACTCCCGCTCGCTCAGGCGGCCTTGCGGGGCCCGCCGTAACTTTGAAGCTGAGGCCGCGCATGACCGTGCCGACGTCGTCCTCCCCTGCGGTAAACGCTCTGGCCGTCCGTCATCGGTTGGGTGATCTTGAGCATACCTTCGGCCCCAAGAGCGAGGTCGGCGTCCAGGAGAAGTACCGGGCCTTGTTCATCGTGGGCTCCCTGGCCGGCATAGCCGCACTGCTGGGTGGTGGCGTCCTGTTGTGGGTGAAGGTGCACTGGGGGGTCGCGATGGTCCCCTTGTGGATCGCAGTGGTCGCAGGCGGGCTGGTGGCCAACAGTCCCCTCTTTCGCAAGGGCCTGGCGGCCAGGCGGCTGCACCTGTACGAGCACGGGCTCGTCGTGAACACCACCGGCAGGCGCCTGTTCGCGGTGCGTTGGGAGCGAACGTTGCTCTATCAGGAGACGGTCCAAGAGGTGATCAACTACAAGGGCACGCAGACGCCGACAGGACGTTCCCATGCCTCCGTGCTGGTCGCACCGGGTGGGGAGAAGGCCCGTATCACCGACCTCTATGCGGGCTCGCCCACCTGGGCCCCGATGATCGCGGAAGCCGTCGCCCGCGCCCAGGTGGAGAAGGTGTGGAAGCTGGTGCGGGAGGGCGGGACGGTCGGCTTTGGCCCGTTCAAGCTGTCCGGCGCCGGAGTCGCCAACGCTTCCGGCGAGATCCTGCAGTGGCGGGATGTGAGCGAGGTGGCCGTGCGTGGGGGCATGGTCTGTGTCTGGCGGGCGGGTCAGACCAAGGCCTGGCAAGCGCCCCAGGCCCAGAAGGTGCCGAACCTGCTCGTGTTCTTGACCATCGTGGACAACCTCCGCCACCAGTAGATTGCGGGAGTGCCCGCCAATCCGTTCTCGCGGTTCGTGCCGGCATCCGAGCCTCTCCTGGACGGGCGGTCTCCAGCAACTGATGAAGCGGCTGCTGGAGACCGCCCGTCCTCGGTGGCCTGCCGTCGGCCCTCGGCTCGGCCTCCTCTCAGGGCACCCGGGCCGCTGGTGCTCACCACCTTGACCGAAGCCAGTTCAGTGCCACCGAGGCTCGGTTCAGCCGAGGCGTTGGTTTCCACACTGCCCCTCCCCGTGACGACGACGTCTTCCACGATCGTCTGGACGCCCTCGGCCTGCCCCGGCCGAGCCCCGACCCCACGACCTGCAAGGAGCAGTGACCCACTGGCGCCCCCTCCAGAGCAGCCGTCGCCGGGGCCCCTGTGGGTTTCGTCAAGCGCCGCGGCTGGTGACTTTGCAGGCGCCAGTGGGCCGGCTGGTGTCCCGTTGGCTCGTGGTGTTGAAGACATCGGACGTGGCCGGGAGGGAGTCCCCGGCCTGGGCCCGGGGCCCCGCCCCCTCTGCGGCCCAGAACCTGGCGCTCTGGTTTCGGGACCGCGATACGTCTGCGATAGGTCGCGATCCAAATGGATCCGGGACACTGCGGACGCTCATGTGAGCGAGGCCCGGTGACGGCGCCCGTCGCGCGGTTCCCGGCGCGATCAGGTAATCAGGAAACTGTGAACAAGGACGCGACCGACCCCTTCGTGCATGTCCGGGGCGCCAGTGAGAACAACCTGCGAAACATCGATGTCGACGTTCCGCGGGACGCGATGGTCGCCTTCACCGGGGTCTCCGGTTCGGGCAAGTCCTCGCTCGCTTTCGGCACGCTCTACGCTGAGGCCCAGCGGCGCTACTTCGAGTCCGTAGCACCGTACGCCCGACGGCTGTTGCAACAGGTCGGCGCACCTCACGTGCAGGAGATCACCGGACTGCCACCGGCCGTGGCCTTGCAGCAGCGACGCGGATCGCCCAGCTCGCGCTCGACGGTCGGCACCCTCACCACGCTGTCCAACCTGCTGCGCATCCTGTACTCCCGCGCCGGCACCTATCCGCCCCGGGCCACACGGCTGGAAGCCGAGTCGTTCTCACCCAACACCGCGGCCGGCGCCTGCCCGGAGTGCCACGGACTGGGCATCGTGCACGACGTCGCCGAGGACCTGCTCGTCCCGGACCCCTCGCTGAGCATCCGCGAGGGGGCGATCGCCGCCTGGCCGGGCGCCTGGCAGGGCGCCAACCTGCGCAGTGTCGTGAACGGCCTGGGGATCGACATCGACCGGCCGTGGCGCAGGCTCAGGAAGAAGGACCGGGACTGGCTGCTGTACACGGACGAGCAGCCCTCCGTGTACATCGAGCCGGAGGAGGATCGCGTCGACTACGGCTACCAGGGCAAGTTCTGGAGCGCCCGCAAGCATGTCATGCACGTCCTCGCCGACTCCAAGAGCGAGAAGATGCGCGAACGGGCGCTCCGGTTCGTCAGGAGTGTGCCCTGCCCGGAGTGTCACGGCAGCGGACTGCGGCCCGAGGCGCTCGCCGTGACCTTCTCCGGACGTTCCATCGCCGAAATCAACGCGATGCCGCTCACCGAGGTCGTGGCGCTGATGCGGCCCGTAGCGAGGCGGACCGAGGCCGACGCCACCACGTCGACCGCCCGATCCGGGGAGACGACCGAGGTCGCGGTTCGGATCTGCGGCGATCTGGTCGCGCGGGTCGACGTACTGCTCGACCTGGGCCTCGGATATCTCAGCCTCGGGCGCCGCTCGACGACCCTGTCGCCCGGCGAGGCGCAGCGCCTGCGGATCGCCACTCAGCTGCGCTCGGGGCTGTTCGGCGTCGTCTACGTCCTCGACGAACCCTCCGCTGGCCTGCACCCGGCTGACGCGGAACCGCTGCTGGACGTGTTGGACCGCCTCAAGGCGGCGGGCAACTCGCTGTTCGTCGTGGAGCACGACATGGACGTCGTACGGCGGGCGGACTGGGTGGTCGACATCGGCCCCGGCGCGGGCGAGGGCGGCGGGCGCGTGCTGTACAGCGGGCCGGTCGCCGGTCTTGAGCGGGTGGGGGAGTCGGCCACGAGCCGGCACTTGTTCGGGCGCGCCGAGCCGCTCGATCACCACCCGCGCAGACCGCACGGCTGGCTGCACCTGAGCGGCGTCTCCCGGCACAATCTGCACGGCGTGTCCGTCGACGTACCACTCTGCGTACTGACGGCGGTGACGGGCGTGTCTGGTTCCGGAAAGTCGACGCTGGTGACGCAGGTGCTCGCCGAGGTCGTCCGCGGCCACCTCGGACTCGTACCCGAGGAGCCCGACGAGGCGCGGCTGGAGGTCGATGTCCAGGACGTGTCGGGGGTCGAGTCGTTCGACCGGCTGGTCCGGGTCGACCAACGGCCCATCGGCCGAACTCCCCGGTCCAACCTGGCCACGTACACGGGGATGTTCGACGCGGTGCGCAAGCTGTACGCGGCGACAGACGAAGCCAGGGCGCGCGGCTACTCGGCCGGGCGGTTCTCCTTCAATGTGCCCGAAGGGCGGTGCGAGACCTGCCAGGGCGAAGGATTCGTCGCGGTGGAACTGCTCTTCCTGCCTGGCACCTACGCGCCGTGCCCGACCTGCCAGGGCGCCCGGTACAACGCCGAAACGCTGGAAGTCACCTACCGCGGCAAGAACATCGCGGAAGTGCTGGGGCTGTCCGTCGACGCCGCGGCCACGTTCTTGTCCGCCGTCCCGGCCGCCTCCCGCAGTCTGGAGACGTTGCGCGAGGTGGGACTGGGGTACCTGCGGCTGGGGCAGCCCGCGACGGAGCTCAGCGGTGGTGAGGCACAACGCATCAAACTGGCCACCGAACTGCAACGAGCCCGCCGCGGCCACGCGCTCTACCTGCTCGACGAGCCGACGGCGGGGCTGCACCCCTCGGACGTCGCGCTGCTGCTGCGACAGCTGCACCGGCTCGTCGACGCCGGCAACACGGTCGTCCTCGTCGAGCACGATCTGGACACGATCGCCACCGCCGACTGGGTCATCGACCTTGGTCCGGGCGGTGGCGACGCGGGCGGGCGGGTGGTCGCGGTGGGCCCGCCGGCCAAGGTGGCGAGGGCCCGCCGCAGCGCCACCGCGCCCTATCTCGCGGCCCGACTCGCGCGCGACTGACGACGGCGCGAGGGGCCGAGCACCGGTCAGCCGGGTCGGGGCGCAGGGTCGCGCGCGTCGCCATGCTGCCCTCCAGCTTGTGGCGGATATCGCTCGCGAGGTGTCCCGTCCGGGGCCCGGTGCGGCGACGTGGCGCATCTTGATGTCGATGCGCTGGGAGACCTCCCGTGGGACGGCCCGGCCGGCTTCGGCGCGTAGGCCGGCCGGTGTGACGATGGTGTCGATCGCCCTGCCGGCGGGCCGGGCCCGGTGGTGGCCGGAGCGGAGGTCGGCGAGGAGGCAGCCTGCGTCGGTGAGGAGTGTGCCCCGCAGCGGCGCGCGACAGCATCCACGACGCCCGTCAGGCGCCACGGCCCGGCAGCCATGACCACGCCTCAGCGCCCACCAGCGGGGGTGCCGCCGACCGCTCCGCTCCTGACTGGGGGCCCGCTCCGTCCCGCCTGACTCCCGGTGTCACCCCTGCGGGTACCGGGGCCGCCTCGGGGCCGTATCCCCGCTTCCTCGCGCAGACAGGGGCCGACACCACCGGCTGTCGGTGACTGTGGACCACGGCTGCCGCACCTGCTGTGCGTGCTGCGGCCTGAGCCAGTGGGCTCCGGCACTACGGTTGCGGGCGCGCCCGTGAGCTTCTCAGCCGAAGCTTTCGTTTTCGGCTGAGAAGGAGGATCGTCGGAAGAGCCCCGTATGCGCCGGCCCTCGCATCCAGGGCCCCTCCGGGGGCGCCGTCGGCGGCACCACCACCAGCACGGGAGGCACGCCATGCGCAAGGTAATGGACTGCAGGGAGCACCCCAGCGAATCGCACTGCACGCTGACGATCGCGGGAGAGGAGGAAGAAGTCCTGCGGGCAGCGACTTCACACGCCGTCGCAGTGCACGGTCATGAGGACACTCCGGAACTTCGCGCCTCGATGCGAGGTCTCCTGACGGACGAGGTGCCCCAGAATGCCTGAGCACAGCTCCTCACCGGGCAGCCCATGGGATGGACTGGCCCGAAGAGGATGAGGGGATGGGGGCGGGTCGGGTACGGGGCACTGATTTCAAGATCGCCAACAGCGCCCCGAGACCTATGCTCTGTTCATGATCAAGGGAAAGTTGGTAAGCCTTCGCGCTCTTCGCGCGCAGGATGCGGAGCATCACGTTCGGTGGCGCAACGATCCGGAAGTGGTCCACTGGGCCGCCGGCGGCAACCCGTGCTTCGGCCCGGTCACGGCGGAGGCCGTCGCGCTTGGCTTTGAGACGATGCTACGGCTGAATCCGAGGGAATCGGCCGTCTTCACGGTCGAGGACCTGGCAGACGGCACGGTGATCGGCATGGTGGACTACCGCGACCTGGACCCGTTCGCAGGGCTGGCCACGGTCGGCGTCACCATCGGTGAGCAGGACCGCTGGGGCTGCGGCCATGGCTCCGACGCGCTGCGATTGTTGGCGCGGCACCTGTTCGGAGTTTTCGGGCTGCACCGGATCGAACTCGACACCTGGAGCGGCAACGAGCGGGCCGTCCGGGCCTTCACCAAGATCGGCTTCCGCGAGGAGGGGCGACGTCGGTCCACCGTGCTGGTCGAGGGCAAGCGGTACGACACCGTGCTCTTCGGGATGCTGCGCGAGGAATGGCCGGACACTGCACGCTGAATGCCCCTCCCGGCAGGCGCCCGTTGTCGGACGCCTGTAGCAGGGCGGGGCCGGCTCGCTGACGATCTTCCGCGGATCGACAACGCCCCGGCGAGTGACGCCCGCCGTTGCCCGGGGACTGGAGCGCCTGTCCCTGCTTCGGCTGAGGTCTCTGGTAGGAGGGATAGACGAGGAGGGGAGTGGCGTCCGCGAGTCCGTCGGCGCCCCGAACGCCGACCCGCGCTGTTGACCGAGGGACGCTGCTGCCGGCGTGCGGTTGCTCGACAGGCTTGAACGAACGGGACGCCGGTGCCTGCGGCGACTCGTACGGTGACCGCACTCCGTGCCCCCGACGCCGGCGGCCGCAGATCGGGAAGACGTTTCGGAGCCGGGTGCGCGAGAGCGACCCGGAGTGTCCGCTGTGCCCGAGGACTCGGCGTCGTGGTCCTCACTGTTCTTCTCACCGGCATCGTCCGGAGCGCCCCCGCGTGCCTGTCCAGTGCTCTTCGCCACGTCGTTGGCGCCTGCGCGGCGGGATGGCTGGTCTGGCTGCGGAAGTTGCTCGACCGGGCCCGCCGCGCGGGAAACGGCGCGAGTGTCCTGATCTCGCCTCAGATGTCCGGATGATCGCGGGCTGTTGGAAGGTGCACCTGCGCACCGCGAGCTGGGCCGTGTGACCCTCCGGCAGGTGTACCCCTACGCTGGTGCCCGCGGATCTTCAACAGTGCGATGAACGGAGCGGGACAGGTGGCGGGGGCGAACGGCGCGGAGTTGGTCGGCGAGGTTCTGGGCGGGCGATACCGCGTGACCGCGATGATCGGGCGCGGCGGCATGGGTGTGGTCGCCCGGGCGGTGGACCAGCTGCTGAACCGCGAGGTCGCCGTCAAGGTCCTGCGGGCCTACACCGACGCTTCCCCGGCCGAACTGGCCGACCTACGGGTCCGTATGCAGCGGGAGGCGCAGGCCGCCGCCCGTATCCGGCACAGCGGTGTGGTCACCGTGCACGACGTGGTCGAGGAGCGGGGACTCCCGGTCATCGTCATGGAACTGGTCGACGGACCCTCCCTCGACGAGGTGCTGGCGCAGCGCGGCCCAATTGACCCGCGCGAAGCGGCCGCGATCGGCGCCAAGCTGATGGACGCGCTCGACGCGGCGCACCGGGCCGGGGTCCTCCACCGTGACGTCAAGCCCGGCAACGTACTGCTTGAGCCCGGAGGCAGGGTCGTACTCACCGACTTCGGCATCGCCAGCATGGAGACCTCTGGCGACGAGGCCCTGGCCAAGCTGACCCAGAGCGGTCAGATCGTAGGCTCCCTCGACTATCTGCCGCCGGAACGCGCACAGGGCCGGGAACCGGGTGCCGCGTCGGACATCTGGGCGCTCGGCATGACGCTGTACGCGGCCGTGGAAGGCTCTTGGCCCTTCCGTCGTACGTCGGTGTGGTCCACGCTGGCGGCGATCGTCGGCGAACCGCTGCCGGAGCCCCGCCGCGCCGGACCGCTGGCCCCGGTGCTGCAGGCGCTGATGGCCAAGAACCCGCTGCAGCGGCCCGACGCCGGGCAGGCGCGGAGAATGCTGGAGGCGGTTGCCGAGGTCGGGACGGCGGACCTCACCCCGGCACCGGCCCCCCAGCCCATCACTCCGCCGGCCTTCGGTCCCCCCGCCGCGCCGTTCTCCCAGCCTGCCCCCCAGTCCGTCGCCTCCTATACGCCGATCGGCGCCTACGGAGCCCCTCCGCAGCCTGGCGCCGTGCGGCCGGGCACGGCCGCCGGCACACCCGACGGTCACCGCAGCCGTTCCGAGACCCGTGCCACGGTCGTCCCCGGGCGCGGCCGCCGCACCCGTACCGTCGTCACGGTGGCGGCCGCCACTGTCCTGACCTGCGGCGGAGTCGCCTACGCCCTGATGGACACGCGGGGCGATGCGCGCGGCGGTGGGTCGAGCACGGCGCATCCGACGCCGAGCACCGCCGCCGACGGTGACGTGTCCGACGACCCGCCCTCCCCGGGAGACCTGTCGCCCATAGGCCCTGGCGAGACTCCGTCCATCGCGCCCTCGAAGAAGGCCGAGGGCCGTGAGAAAGGTTCCTCGCCAACTCCCGGCAACGGCGGCGGTGGCCCGGCCACGAACCCGTCCGATTCGCCGAAGGCAAGGACCAGCTCCCCGGTGAAGGACCCCACCCCGGTGTCGAAGGCGTGCACCGGCTGGGCCCACTCGAACCGCAGCAACGGCTATGGTTACGCGGCCCAGGAGACCCACCTCTACACCGGCCCGTACGCGGAGTGTTCCTTCGTGACCGCGGTCAAGCCCGGCGTGAAGGTCTACTACCACTGCTACGTCACCAATGCCCACGGCAACAAGTGGATCTACGCCCGCATCGACGGCACGAACACCGCAGGCTGGCTGGTCAGCGACAAATCCACCCTGAAGAGCGGTACGCTCACCCGCTGCTGAGACTGATCCGCACATCACCAGAGGGCGAGTTGCGGATCGCGGTCGGGGCGCTGTCCGGGCCTTCCGACGTGGTCACGGCTGGGGCGTGCCTCATCCGGGGGCGACCCGCCGGCTCGGGCTCGGCCCGACTTCTGACGGTACTTCTGGTGGCAGCCCGGGAAGCGGTCACGGCGCACCGGTGATGTGAATCGTGGTCTTCGGGTGCGGATTTGCGGCGCGCGCCTCCTCGGCATTGAGAAAGAACACCCTCGGCAAGCGCTGGAGAAACACGTCCGATAGGAGGGCCGGGCAAGCACGCGCAACGCCGTACAGGCCGATCGGCCGGCAGGCTCCGCGCACACCTCAGGACCCGCGTGGCTCTCTCCCGTCTCGCCAGTCAGGCTCGTGCCGTGGCGGCCGCCCCAGACCGCAGCCGGCCCGCATCCGCAGGTTGCGCCACCGTGCCCTGACCTCGCCCTCCGACCCAGCGGCCCGGTCTCGGCTCGACGACATCTGGCCCGCGCTCCCACCGGCTCCTCCTGGAGAGAAGCCTCGGGCTCCGCCCGTCGGCCGACTCGCGGACGCGTCCCTCCGTTCCTTGACGGTGGCGCCGTCCGCGCCCGCTGCTTCCTGGCCCCGGGTCTCTCCGGGTGTCGCCCGCTTCCGCTCCACCATCCCATGGGGGGCCGTGGTGGGTCAGGCGGCTTCCGTTGGACACGAGCTTGACAGCCACACCCAGTACCCCAAGGCCTTCTGATCCTACGAGCGAGAGCTGGGCCTATGGGGGATGGCCAGACGGTGGGCTTCACCGGCTCCTGGCCTTCGTCCTCGTGTGCTTCTGTGTCCGTGCGGGGCCGACGCTTCGCCGTGCGTGGGGAGATGCAGCCGGCGAACCGTGGCGCGGCAGTGTCTCATGCCGTTGCTCGACTGGCTCCACGAGGCCGACTTGTGTTCCGTGTGGACTCGTTGCGATGCGAACAGCGGACTCAGCTCGGTGACCCGGACGCCGGTGTTGCCCCAGAGCCGTACCCTGCGGTCCTGGGCTGTGTCGCGGCCCCGCTGTCGGCCTCGGCGGCGTCGGCGAGGGCTTCTGCGGCGGCTTCCGCGGCTTTCGCCGCGTCTTTCGCGGCCTGGACGGCCAGGTCGTCGGAGGACGCCTCGCGGGTGGCGGCGGACTGGGGAAGGGACTCGGTGAAGGCACGGGTGACGTTCTGGAGGGCGGAGGTGACCTCGCCGGGTATCACCCAGAACGTGTTGCCCGGCCCCTGCGCGAGCTGGGGGAGTACCTGGAGGTACTGGTAGGCGAGCAGTTTCGGGTCGGGATCGTTGCGGTGGACGGCTTGGAAGACCTCGTCGATGGCCCTTGACTGGCCCTCAGCCTTGAGGATCTCGGCGGTCCGGTTGCCCTCGGCGCGCAGGACGGCGGACTGCTTGTCGCCTTCCGCGGTGAGGATCTGGGATTGGCGCTGCCCCTCGGCCCCGAGGATGGCGGCGCGTTTGTCCCGCTCGGCCCGCATCTGCTTCTCCATCGCGTCCTTTATGGACTGAGGCGGGTCGATGGCCTTGATCTCCACCCGGTTGACTCTGAGCCCCCACTTGCCGGTGGCTTCGTCAAGGACACCGCGGAGCTGGTTATTGATGGTGTCCCGCGAGGTCAGGGTCTTTTCCAGATCCATGGATCCGACGACGTTGCGCAGCGTGGTGACCGTCAGCTGTTCCACCGCCTGGAGGAAGTTGGCGATCTCGTAGGCCGCCGCGCGCGGGTCGGTGACCTGGAAGTACAGGACGGTGTCGATCTCGACGACCAGGTTGTCCTCCGTGATGACCGGTTGTGGTTGGAAGGAGACGACCTGCTCACGCAGGTCGATCACCGGGTAGACGCGGTCGACGTAGGGGATGACGACGTTCAGTCCGGGCTTCAGCGTGCGGTGGTAGCGGCCGAGCCGCTCGACGTTGCGTGCGCGGGCCTGGGGGACGATCCGTACCGCTCGCACCACGGTGAACACGGCGAGTACCGCGACGAGGAGACCGGCTATGAGGAAGGCGGACATCTCCATGGCTCACTCCCGGGGGTAGACGAGTGCGGTGGTGCCCTTGATCTCCATGACATCGACGGCCGTGCCGGGAGGGATCACCAGCGTCTCGTCGTAGGCACGCGCCGTCCACTCCTCGCCACCGATACGGACTCTGCCGCCCAGCTTCGACACCTCCGATGTCACGTAGGCGGCCTCGCCGACGAGGGCGTCGACACCGAAGCGTCCATCCCCGTTCGGCGGTGAGGACAGGCGGCGAAGCGCGACCGGGCGCACGAAAACCACGCCGACGGCCGACACGACCGCGAACAGTAGAAACTGCCAGGGCAGGGGCAAACCGACAGAGGCGAATACGGCTGTGACCAGTGCTGCGCCGCCCAGCAGCCCGAGCGCGGCGGTGAGAGTGACTATCTCCACCGCACCCAAGACCAGAGCGACGATCAGCCAAAGCAGCCAGGGCTCCATGCTTTACGCCTCCTCGTGAGTGAAGGAGAGCGCCAATTACTACCTTTTGTGAGTGTTTACCCGATAATTGCGTTGGGAACCGGCCGTACGGTTCGCCGGATGTTGCAGCGTCGGCCGTCTGGGCCGAGATGTTGGTGTCGGGCTGCAGGACACGCCGACGCCCTCAGTGGGCAGAGGATGGCCGCGGGCACCATCGGTTCGGCCTTTGGCGCGAAGTACTTGATCTTGTTCCCCGGGCCGCCAAGTGATCGGTCCGAAGATGCATTCCTGGGGCGAAACGTCAGCGCTGACGTTATCGCTCACCTGGACACCTGGGTGACCGTGCGGGTGTGCGCGGCGCGGTCCGGGCCCACCGCCCACGCGTATGCCGACGTCCGATGGGATGGCCCGGCGTTCTAGGGACGGCCGCCGTGATCCTCGACGGGGCGAGGATTCGGGTTCAGATCATGCAGTCCGGAGATGGCACGGACCTGGTGGTGACCGAGCGGGATATCTCGCTGGGGGACCGGAGGGAGCGCGCGATGTCCAAGGTCGATCACGACGGGCACTTCCGCACCCCCGTGATCAGTCACCGGGCCGTCGGCAGTGCGTACGGGGGCGGGGTGCTGTTCCTGGACTGGCACAAGGACGGGCGCGGCTACCGGGCCCACGACTTCAAGGGTTCATCGATGGTCTGACCCGACCCGGCCCGCGGGCTTCAAAGCTCTCACCACAGGCCCATGTTCGGGTGGATGCGCTCGCCCAGACAGCTGAGTGGTAGTAGGCCAGCTGCCGCGCGTTGCTTGAGTGTGCAGGACCCAGCCGGAGTTCCTGTGCGTCCAGGTCCTGTTCGAGATCGACTGTCAGCCAACAGAAGCAACAGGTGGGGTTCCGATCCGACGAGATACCCCTTGTAGTCGAGCCGGCTTCGGCAAGCGAAGCACACCCTCCGCCGAGGCAGGGACCCCGGAATGGGGCAGCCCTTGGGCTCTGGAGGACGAGCGCGCACGAAGGAGTTCGACGTGACCATCTCTCCCACCCCGATGCCCTGCGTGAGGCTATCGAGGGGGCGGTGGTCGCCTGCTTCGGGTTCATCGACGCCAAGGGTCAGGGCGTCGACGGCGGGGACCTGACGGAGACGATCGCCTGCGACGTCGAGCGACTGCTGGAGGGCTGGCGCCGCACAGCGGACCCGGCCCAGCGGTTCCGCCCTCGCCTCCAGCTCATCCACGCCCTTGCGGACGGTCGTCTCGCTGACCACGGCCGCCCGGGCGCTCGCTCGGATCCCGCCGTGCCTCAGGATTCGGGCTTCGGCTCCCATCAGCAGACGACGCTGCTGCTCGTCCAGATGCGGGAACAACATCGCGAACGTCAGGCCGAGTTGATTGCGGATCTCGTCGGATATGCGCTGACCACACGAACGAGCCGAACCACGGGAAGCAACACCTTGATTCTCTGCGAGCCCTTAGGGAGACCTCCTGAGCATGGCGCCGCTCGCGGCCTGCGCGAGCGGACTCGAGCGGGTCAGTCCGCTGCTCTATGTGGCGGGTTCGGACGACGGTGGTGGTGGGACAGTCCTTGGCTAGCCCGAGCAGGGGCCTGGTGCTCGTTCTCGTTGACGGCCAAGTCCCAGCGCACTCTGGCCCCTACCCACGTCGCGGCGTACGTTCAGTGGTAGGAGCCGTCGGAGGGTAGCCGCTCGGCCGGGTCATTGTCGGCCTTGGACCGGTCGGAGGCGGTGATAAGACAGTTCGGGGCCGCCTGGTCCTTCACGTACGTTTCCCGGAGGGGCTGCCGACCAGGGCCCACTGGGAACAGCTTTTTCCGGACTCGGCGATCCAGGCGCACAAGTGCGCTCTCTTGCCTTCGTGTCAGTACACGACCTGCGCAACTATCGATCGATGACAGTACGGACACACGCCCCGGATCTCTCACCTCAAGGCAAGTGACCCCGAACACCTGTGGCGGGTGTCGTAGCCGCTGGAACCGTGTGCATCTCCAGTTGCCGACGCACAAGGCCGGAGGGAGCATCGAATTGAGAGCCAGGCAGCCAGGATCTCAGGTCAACCTTCCACCGCTTGGCAGGTTTCCGGGCATGACTGG
Source organism: Streptomyces sp. NBC_00513 (assembly GCF_041431415.1). Lineage (GTDB taxonomy): Bacteria > Actinomycetota > Actinomycetes > Streptomycetales > Streptomycetaceae > Streptomyces. Next base: position 379,734 of record NZ_CP107845.1, on the reverse strand, counting down.
GGCCACTATGAGCATCTGCGGCGCCGGCGCTTCTCACCGGTTGCGAGAACGACTGATGGACAGTATGAGCCTGCCTAGGCTGGTGCAGGCGATGGATCTGTAAGTCACTCAACCAAGACTCCAGGCGCCCGATGCGGAGATCGCGAGAAGGAAACGTCATGACTAGGAAGACGGTTGACGTTACGTTGGCGAGCATAGCTAACACGGGTATCAATCGAATAGGTCCGATGGGCGTCATAGTTGTCCGCACGGTCCGCGCGGTAGACGATGAGCAAGTGTTTCAGTCTGGGGGCCTATACGCCAGAGCAGAGGGGGAGCCAATGCATCCAAGTGGGGTACAGGGCCTTGCACCGGGCGAGAGTCTCACATATAACGTCACGCAGCGGCTTACCGTTTCCCAATTCGAAGAGGAGAGCGTCGGACACCTTAATCAGATGCTGATACTCGACCCTGATTTGATGCAAAGAATAGTAGAAAGCGGAACGGTCACTGAAGTCCCATATTTCGGCTGCTCCAGGCGCCGTATACGCTTTGACGACATCGATGGATTTCAGGCAATCGATTGCCTCCACAACGCCTCCTTCGGCACCCAGGAATGTAGATTCACCGCAAGCTACACGGTGAATCTCATTTCTACTTCCGGGTAGCGCGGTCGACTCTTGGCCTTCGTGAGAGACCGGCCGGAATCGCTCGGGTAGCCATGCACGGCGAGGACATCGGCCGGGCCGGCCATGCACGCATGGACTGGGGGCGGCTGAGCGTCGAGCAGCGCTGGCCGTTGGCCGACCTCGGTGTCACCCCCCCCCACTACCTTCTTGGTTACCCCGTAATGGGGCGCCCGGCCTTCGGGGTCGGCGTGATCTCCCCCCGGCGATCTCATGGCCTGAAGGTGGTGTCATCGGCTCCGGAGGCATTGAGAGCCCGCTGATCAGGGGCATGACCATCGGGCTTTTCGTAGTTTCGGGAGGCTCTTCGGCATGTGGATGTGGCGATCGGTGCCGTGGGACGAAAGTGACCGGAGGGAGCTGTGATCGACATCAGCGGCTCCGGCGCTTTCCTGCGCCTGGACGTCCGCAAGGGCGCACACCACGCCACCGCCGTCACCCCGGCCTCGAAGTCCTGCGCGATGCCATCGAAGCGAGCCGATCGACCGATTCGGTGAGCTTCTTCGAGTTGGCCACCGATCGGGTGATGGTCGTGAAGCGCAACGAACGAGGCCCCCGAGCTGTTGATCGAGATGTCTGACGTCTCAATCACGTTGCTCGGGGGCCTCGTTGGTCATCCATCCTGCCGCACTTGACCTGCCGCATGCGCTCGTGGAGTGGGTGACCATGCTGGTTGTCACTCGTGAGGGCGACCGGCGCTGCAAGCTCCGTCCGTCTCAGCGGGCGATGGTGGCACTGGTGTACCTACGAGAGCACACCACTCTTGCGAAGATCGCCGCCGGGTTCGGGATCAGCGAGTCCACCGCCCACGCCTACACCCGCGCGGTCGTTGACCTGCTCGCCGAACGAGCACTGGGTCTGCTCAAGACGCTGCGAGCACGATCCCGACTTTGTCCTGCTCGACGGCACCCTCGCCGAGTGCGACCGGGTCGGCGACGGCCGGGTCGACTACTCCCACAAACACCGGCGCCACGGCGTGAACGTGCAGGTCGTCACCGACCCCGGCGGCCGGCTGCTGTGGATCTCGCCCGCCCTGCCGGGCCGCACACACGACCTGACCGCCGCCCGTACCCACCGGATCATCCGGATCTGCGAGCGCCAGGGTGTTCCCATCCTGGCCGATCTCGCCTACCAAGGTGGCGGACCGTGGCTGACGACCGGCATCAAACGCAAGCCACTCCAGGAACTCACTCCCACCGAAAAGACCCTCAACCGGGCACTGGCCGCAGCTCGAGCGCCCGTGGAACGCGGTGTCGCGATCCTGAAGTCCTGGCGGATCTTCCTCAGGTCCCGGTGCAGCCCCAACCGCATGACGTCAATCGCCAAGGCCATCCTCACGCTGGAGCGGCAACGCTGAAGATCCTTAGTGAGCGCTTCGTCTGGCGATAACCGCCGCATGAAGCGCTCACGCGGAACCGAAACCCCTGGGGTCAGTCCTGATCCTGGCTGTACTGGGCCGCGTACCAACTGGAGTCGATGGCGGGGTTGCGCAGCGCCCCCCAAAATCGGTCGTCAGGTGTCGGTGGCAGGGGCTGATTGCCCAGGTCCGCATGCAGATCCGCACGCCAGTCGAGAGTGAAGTGACTCCGGGTCTCCGCGCTCTCGCACACGGACCTGTACGGGGACCCCCAGATCCCGAGGGCTATTTTCTCCGCGGCCCACCTGCGCGTGTGGTCTCGGCCGGTGTCGGCCTGTGCGAGCACCGCGCGGAGTCGCAAGGCGAGCGGGCCGGTCTGGTCAGGCTGCGGCAGGGCCACACCGCACTCCCACGCGTCCAGGGCTGTCTTGACCTCCAGGTAGTTGTTCAGGCCCGTTTCGACCGCCAGTCTGCGCAGCTGCTTCCGCGCGGCCTCGACCACCTGCTCATACGGCAGGGTCGCGATCAGTGCACCGAGTTCCTCATGTCCGTCCAGGTGGCTCACGTGGAGGAGGTCGGTGGGACTGTAGGACAGGTCCAGCTCTGGCAGCTGCTCATCCGGTGCGGGAAGGGGCTCGTCGGCACTGTACTGCGGCCTGGCAGGCGGACGCGCCTCCCAGAACAGCCGGCCGTTGAAGGTGACGACACCGGCGTCCTGGCCGCGCTCAAGCGTGCCGGCCAGTTCGGCCAGATACTCACCCAGCGAGTCGACCTCTCCGAAACTGGTGCCGGTCTCGTCGAAGAACCGCCCGATCGCGCCGAAGGAGTCCCGCCCGGTACGGCAATCCATCAGAAGACCGTCCGACGTCACGTCGTAAGAACCGAACTTCACGTAATCGTGAAGCCAGTAGTCCTCGGTCTCCCCGTCGAGGCCCTGGTCGATGCCGCGCATGAACCCGGTGTCCCCGAGGATTCCGCTCACTCCGAGCAGCCGGTCGCCCGTGCTGAAGCGGAAAGCCTCAGGTCCCTCCAGCGCCCCGTTGTGCCGTTGGAGTGAAGCGACCAGGTCCGGAGGAAAGGTGACCCCAAGTTCCTGTTGCGCTGCTGCGATCTCCTCGTCTCCTGCGGGCGGCCGAAGCGTGGCAAACGTGCGGGGCGCGTGCTCGCGCAGCCACGCGTCGATGCGAGTCCATGAGTCCTGGACCAGGTCTGATGTCATAGGGCCGACCTTAGAGTCAGCGGCTGACAACAGCTTGATCGTCGCTCACCGGCCTTGCCGCCGGGTTGGCGTTCAGGCCGGCAAGCTCGAGTGGACCCTCGTCCCGGCTCACCAAGCTGCTGGCACCGGACGCTGCGGCCGCCCACTCGACACTGAAGCGCTCAGTCGCAATCACCCGATCGGTGGCCAACTCGAAGAAGCTCAGTGAGGCGTGGTTCTTCTTCCATGAGCCTGTCCCTCCGTAACCAGATCGCCGGCGCTGTCACTCGATCGCCTCGGGTGAGGCCATGCCGTCGATGAAGGTCCGCCCGGACGGCGGCCGGGACGTCACCGCCGCGATCACCACCGACGGTGCGACGGAGCTGGGCCTGACCGAGGGCTCCGCCGTCAAGGTCCTGGTGAAGGCCACCGAGGTTCCCTCGCGACCGGTCCGGTCACCAGTGTCTCGATCCGTAACCAGATCCCGGGCACTGTCGTCGATGTCGCTGCCGGTGCGGCCCACAGGGATTGTCGGAGTCGGGTGTTGTATCGGGTCAGCCGGCGCCGCCGCTCGGCGACAGTCTCCGGCGCACCAATCACCTGCCCGAGGACCTTGGCGCCCGGCGGTTTCAGGTTCCTTGCCCGCGCGCGGCGATAAGCGGTCCCAGGAGCAGTGTCTTCGGCCCTGTGCGTCCTCCGGGACCCGGTAGTTGGGTTGTGGAGGTCACCGTGAGTGAATCCCCGCAGGCGTCGCAGGTCACGACCGGCGTGGCGATGTGCCCGCAGGCGTCGTGGTGGATCCGGGCGGGCGGCCCTGCGGGATCCGCGTACCACTTGTCGCCCCAGGCCATCAGTGTCAGCAGGACGGGGTAGAGCTCCCGGCCCTTCTCCGTGGCCACGTACTCCTCGCGCGGGGGGCTCGCCTGGTATCGCTCGCGCGTGAGCACGCCCTCCTCCACCAGCCGGGCCAGTCGCGCCGCAAGGACCTTGCGTGAGAGGCCGAGGTCCTCTGCCAGCTCGTCGAAGCGCCTGATGCCGACGAGGACGTCCCGCATGATCAGGGCCGTCCAGGCGTCGCCGAACAGGTCGGTCGCGCGGGCGATCGAGCACGCGACGGAGGAGAGGGAGGTACGGGCCACGCTCCCACCGTAGCGCCTATGGGTTTCCTAAGGGAACTCGTCAATGTTAGGTTCCTTGAGGGAACTTGACCGGATCGCCGAGGGAGTCCGCCATGGCCAGCGCCCCGCACCTCGCACTCGACTCGGACGCCTTCGGGGCCGTCGACGGCCGTCACATCCGTGCTCTCGCCTTCCAGTCCGTACGCGTGGAGTACCTGGACCATGTGATCGGGGAGTCGAATATTGTCCCGTCGGCCGGCAGGGCGCTCGTCGTGGGCAGTGGACGGGGCCTTTTGGCCCGCGGCCTCGCCCGGCTCGGGTTCGAGGTCACCGCAGCCGACGCGTCACACGCCGCGACGGTCCTCGCCCTGGAGGCGGACGACGGGCCGGGCGTCACGTACCTGACGGCACCCGCGGAGGAACTCGACCTGCCGGACAGCTCCTTCGACCTCGTGTACTGCGCCGACACCCTCGAAATCACCGAACGGCCGGATGCGGTCCTCGCGGAGGCGGCACGCGTACTGCGACCCGGCGGCGCTTTCGTCTACGACACCGTGAACCGCACACTCGTGTCCCGCCTCATCTACCTCGGCGCCTTCCAGGCCTTCCCGGGCACACGGATCATGCCCCGTGGCCGCTACGCCGCACAGCGGCTGCGCACCCCGGTGGAGATCGCACGGGCGCTCGGTAGGGCGGGGCTGACCGCGAGAGACGTCTCGGCGTTCAAGCCGCGCGATGTCCGCAGCCTGGTGCGGGCGATACGCGGACGTCGTAGCGGCACGCTGACCGACGAACAACTGCCGGACTCGGTCGACATGGTGCTTGACCCGGGCGGGAGCCCGCTGGTGACGTACCTGGGGTACGGAGTTCGTCGGTGATGAGCCCCATCGCGGGCCCGGGGGGCCTCTGGGTGCGACCTCCGCGCTGAACGCAAGCTCGCGGTGAGGCGCTGCTGCTGGGTCACATCGGCCGAGTCATCCCCCGCATGGGCCCCGAGCCCACCGGGCTGTGGCCGACCCGCGGCAGCGCCTCGCCCATGGCAGTGCACAGCAGATCCCCGGCTTCGGGCATACCCGCAGCGGTGTCGGAAGGTGCGTGGAGCACAGAGGTGCACTGAGCGGCCCGGACGGCCGTACCTGGAAGGAGCGGATTCGCGATGAGTGACAAGCCCTCGACGAAGACCATCAACGGGCAGCGCGGCGGCCAAAGCGACGTGGAGCTTCCCCAGGCCGCCACACTGGTCATCCAGTTGGAGGGGAACCCCGCTGCCGGCTTCGCGTGGACCGCAGACAAGGTCGACCCGGCAGTGCTCGATCTGGTCGGCAGTCGAGGACATCGCCCACCTGTTCGCCGAGTACCGACACACCGCGTTCCGGCTGGAGACCCGCCGCGGGTACGCCACCGACCGGGCCGGCGCGCGTTTTCAGGCGTTCATGCGCGGTGTCGACCCGGCGCCGGAACCGGACAACGCGTGGCACGTCAACGTCCGCGAGAGGACCGCGCAGGGCGGCCGGTTCTCCCGCGTGCGGATCATCGACGAGCCGCCGACCGACGGCCAGCGGTTCCTGATGGCCTCCGCCACGGCGAACGCATCGATGGGCGAGGACATCCGCGTACTCGCCCGCGCGCAAGCCGTGCACCTGGAACTGCCCGACTACGACTTCTGGCTGTTCGACTCTCGAATCCTGGTCCGTTTCCATATTGACGAGCAGGACGTCACGACCGGCGTCGAGGTCATCGACGACCCCGCCGACGTCCTCGCCGCCTGCCGGGCCCGTGACCGCGCCTGGCCCCTCGCGTCCCCTTCAACCGAGGTGTGGACGCAGGTACGTTCATCCGTGTGAGCACGGACTTCCAGAGCGCCAGGATGGCCCTCGGCGCGCGCCTGCGGGAACTGCGCGTCGAGGCCGGCGTGAACGGAAAGGACTTCGCCGCCCGGATCGAAGGACCTGACCACCTCGGTGATCGCGCTGTTGGTGTCCGAGGCGTGCAACATCGGCATGACCCCGGTCACCAACCCCGGCCACGACGCGCTCACCCGTACCCGGCTGGTCCACGTTGACCAGTTCTACCTCCGGGGCGACACCATCGCCGCGGCGAACGCGATGCTGATCGAGGCCCAGTCCCAGGTGCCGGTCGTGGCGTATTGGGGCGACGGTCTGCCGGCCTCGGTCGACGGACCGCGGTTCGTCGACCCGGTCCGCACGATCAGCGCGGCGCCGTCCCCGAAGCACTTCGGGTTCAAGCGCGGCATCACCTGGCTCAATGCCGTCAACGAGCAGGTCGCCGGGATCGGGCAGATGGTCGTCCCCGGCACCCCGAGCGATTCCCTTGCCGTTTAACCTCTGCGAGCAGGGGACTTGCTGGTCTAGGGGTTGTCGGGGCAGTCAGCCGCGGTCCAGGTCGCGATGAGGTCATGGCAGACGACGGTGAGTGAGCTGTTCCAGAACGCGATCTCGTGACGGCAACCGTTCTGGTGGGGCAGGACCTCGTCGAGGATGACCGTCCCGACGGTCACCCAGTCGGTGTCCTCGATACTTCCGCCATCGAAGCTGGAGACACCTATGTAGCGGATGACCAGGTCTTCGTCGTGCTTCCAGCAGTTGTGCCGGAACTGGATCTCCATCTGCTGGTCGTCAGCTCCGACGCGGCGGATGTGCTGGACCGCTAGATCCTTCACGCACCGCTTGCTGTAGAAGTCGTAGTGCTCTGGCGCAGTGGCGAATGCCCGGGCCCCGGCTGGCAGATCGTCAGCCAGCGACGGCAGACGCTCCAGGTATCGAGCCGGGGATATGACGCCTGACAGGTTGCCGACCTGTGCATCCAGATTGATGTATTCCATCGTCCTTCGTTCCCGCTCGTGGCCCTGTTGGCCGACGAATGGTCGCACGACTTCCATGCTGTCGGCCGGGAGTTTCACGCTGCCGTACTCGGTTCAGAGCTGCGTCTTGGTTTGGTGCCGACCTTGTAGTGTGCGGGTCGGGTGCAGGACTCGCCGGTGGCGAGGACTCGTCCGACGTCGTAGCGGGCCGCCGGCTCATCGAACCGAGCGGGCGGCCGGGGCCGGGCCGTGTGGGTTTCGGTGCACCGGCTGGTGTGCCCGTCTTCGCGTGCAGGTTCCTGAACCCCCGCCGGACCCGGGCCGGGGTGAGCCTTTTCGCTTCCGCGGGCCGCTCCCATGGCCGACGTGGATCCTGAGCGAGTGGGCGGGCGAGACAGAGCTGAGCGTGTGCGGCCAGGACGAGCCAGGTCCAGCGGTCTGCCGCCGCCGAGTCCCGCAGTTTCGGCTTGGTCCAGCGTATGTGGACGGCCCCGGACATGGCTCCCGGCACGGTGACGCGGCGGCTGAATCGTCAAGCGGAATGGCCGGCTCGGGATTCGGGCTTCCGGATGAACGGTGCGCGCAGCAGCCCTGTCATGGCCACGCACATACCGAGAACGCCCACCGCCGCCAGGAGGGCCGCCGGCGACGGTCGCACCATGAGCCGCAGCGCGAGCGGGCCCATTGCGCCCGCGGATATCATTCCGGTGAGCGCGACTGCCCAACGCAGGATTCGCGAGATGGTGCCGGTGAACGCGATGAGTCCTCCTGCTACCGCGGTGACCACGATCGCTGTCACCAGCAGCGTTCCCCAGGGCACACCGGGCGTCTCGGGCCCGAACTCGTCCCGACGTGTCGCGCTGCCGGCGGTCCATACCCACAAGGTGGCGCCCAGGGCCATTTCGCCGCCTGCGCAGTATGCGAGGTAATACCACTTCGTGTGGCGTACTGCGGTGTTTTTCCCCACAATTGATCCTTAGTTCGAGTTCGCGACGAGAGAGCCTACATTCCGGCGAGCATCCAGCGACGGACGGCCCTTTGGTACCCTCGTTCGCCGCTCGTGGGCGCGTCTGCAAAGCGGTTCGACCGAACCACCTCCATGGGCATCCCTACAGGCGGCTCCGTGCCCTGCCGAACGTCAAGAAGTCTGGCCAGGAGGGCGCCGGTCGAGCATCGGGCGAAATGTTCCGACCAGAACATTTGTGGCTGGATCCTCGATGGCGGGCCTTCTGCACATGCTCAACATGCCTGAACAACCCATGGGTATCGATAAGGCACATAGATCTCAGGCCACTTGCCTCATGTGCCTCACACCTCCATGGCGCCCTAGATAACCCAGGAACCGGGAGGCGGGACGGTGTGGTGTTCCCGGCGCCGGGCAGTGCCCTCTATCGCGATCGGCATGCCGGGATCCCCTCCGTGGCCGCCCATGGGGTGCCTGTGGTGGTGGCCTTCAGGATGTCCAGGAGGGCGTCGCGCAGGCCGGGCGTCGTCGCGATGGTGGTGAGCGAGGCGGGGGTGTGCGGGCTGCCGTCGGTGTCCATGACGATGGCGCCGGCCTCGCGGGCGAGGACGACGCCTGCGGCCATGTCCCAGTCGTGGTTGCCCAGGGTGATGGTGGCGTCGAGGGTGCCGTCGGCGACGAGGGCCAGATCCACGGCGGCGGACCCGAGCATGCGCACGCGCTGCGCCTGCTCGGCGAGGTACGCGTGGATGGCGAGGGCGACGCGATTGCGCTCGGGGCCGTCGGGGCCCGTCCCGTAGTCGCCGACGGCGATCATCGCCTCGGGCAGCGTGCTGGTGGCGGCGGCGCTGATGCGCCGGCCGTCGCGATACGCGCCCATGCCCTGGGCGGCCCAGTAGCGCCGGCCGATCAGGGGCAGGTGGATCACGCCGAGGATGGACACACCGTGGTGGACGAGCGCGAGGGAGATCCCGCACAGCGGCAGGCCGCGGATGAAGTTGGCGGTGCCGTCGACCGGGTCGATGATCCAGTAGGTGTCGGCGCCGGCGTCTCCGCCCTCTTCTTCGCCGACGAAGCCGATGCCGGGGGCCGCGTTCAGGAGGGTTGCCCGGGCCTCGTGTTCGGTGGCGAGGTCGACGTTGGTGACCATGTCGCGGTCGCCCTTGGCGGTGATCAGGTCCGGGGTGAGGTCGCGGAGCTGCTGCTCGATCTCGCCCGTTCGGTGACCGAGCGGGCGAGGTCGAGCAGCGCCGGGAGTTCGGGGCTCATGCGGTGAGGGCTCCCTTCGGAGCAGGTCGGGTAAGGGCGGTCTCGGCCGTCAGGTAGGCCAGAGCTCCTCAGACGGCCGGCCTGGCCCTGTCTCTCATGCAGTCATCTGACCGGACCGGGGCGACGGCTGGGGGTCCCATGAAGCCGGCTATTCACCGCAGACGGAACCCCGCATCGACTCGATCAGGCTCCCCCGAACAACCCGTCATTGCGGACGCCAACGCCAACAGCGCACCGACAACCAGGCGCAGGCGTAAACGCATCGCCTGGAGCCCGGCCTCATCCCCTCGGAGAATGATCACCCTGGACGTCACCGGACGTCACCGGATCCGCGTGGCCGGCCGGGGCCCTCTCGCGTGGACCGAGCTCCACTACCGCCGCCGTTCTGGCTTGGAAGTCGGCGGCGATCAACGGGCCAGAGACGAGAGCGCTTCAGTTTCCGGCAAGGTGTTTCTCCACCCGCGCGACGAGGTCGGGCAGGTGGAGGGTTCCATCGAGGACGAGTGGCGCCACGCGGCCGGTTACAAGGCCTGCCTCGTACCAGCGGTGGTGACGGCTGAGCTGTGGAGAGGTCTTCGTTACTGGGGGCCGGTTTGGGAGAGTTGGACGAGGCCGGCGCAGATGAGCCGGATGCTGCGGATGAATGTGTCGTCCTCGGTGTGGGAGGAGGCGGCCACGGTGAGGGGAAAGCGTGCGGGGAACGTGGCGGCTTCCCCGGCGCTGATGTCCGCGGTGGGGGGCTGGCTCTGTTCCTGGAGGACGAAGCCGGTGGTGTGGCTGAGGAGGGTGTCGGCTCCGATCGCCGCGTGCCCGGCGGGGATGCCTGCGGCGTGCAGGGTTTCCAGGAGACGTTCCATCAGGGACAGGGCGCTGGTGCTGAGGAGTTTGGGGCTGTCGGCGAGCATGAGCGCGCCGCCGGGGTGGAGGCGGATGCTCTCGCGGAGGGCGGCGAGCTGGGCCTGGACCTTGTCCTGCCAGTCGGCTGCCGGGTCGAGTGCGGACAGGGCCGCGGTGCCGGCCTCGTAGGCGTGCTGGGCGACGCGGTCGGCCATCAGCTGGATCAGGACGCTCTTGTTCGGCACGTGGTAGTAGAGGCTTCCGGCCTGCGCGTCGAGGCGCTGGGCGACCTTGCGCATGGACAGACCGTGGTAGCCGGATGCGGCGAACTCGGCCATGCCCGCGTCGATGATCCGCTCTCGAGTCAGCTTCATGGGGGCACCCTACCCCGAGATTCTAACACTGTTTGAATTATGGGGTGGGCGGGGCTACTGTCATCTCGGAAGGACGCGAGCGGCGGACCGAAGGGGGGTGGTGGCGATGGACGCGCTGGTGTTCAACGTGACCACGGCGGTACTCATGGTGTTGATGTTCAAGGCGGGAGTGGCCCTGCTCGGCGAGGGAACGTTGCGCGGTCGGCGCATGCCCTGGGCCGCGGTGGTCCTGACCGGCCTCGCCCTTACCGGGACAGTGGTCCAGGTGTGCTGGTCGGGGGCGATGGATGCGCTGGACGCGGATCCGGCCCGGTCGGGCTGGTGGCGGGTCCTGACCTCGGTGTTCATGCAGAACGGCGGCCTGTTCGGCGGAGCCTGGAACATCGCCACGCTCGCCGTCATCGCCGCCCTGGCCGACTGGTTCTGGAGAACCCCGATCACCGTCGGCCTGTTCCTCGCCGGGATCCTGCTGCCGGAGCACATCGACACCCTCTTTGGCGCGGGCGGCCACCACAGCACCGACCCACGGAACTTCGCGGGCAGTTCAGGAGCCACCTACTTCCTCGGCGCTACTCTCGCCGCCGCCCTCCTCCTCCGCCTCCTGCGCGAACTGCCAACTTCACGTACGGGCCTGGACAAGGCGCAGCGCGTGGAGATCCTTTTCGCGGTCGGTGTGCCGGTACTCGGCCTGGTGATGTGGTTCGCCCAGGCCAATGGCCATGGTCTGGTGTCCGTATACGGATTCGTCCTCGGCGCTCTCACCTGCCTCGTGGCCCGCCCGGCCGCATTCCGGACCCGGCCGACGTACCCGGCCTCCAAGAACACCGCCCATTGATCCCGGACTGGTCCCGGCCCCCACCCGGACTGTCGTAGTGGAGCCGAGGCCACCCGTGTTTGTCGGGCGGGTACCCCGCCTCACCTGCGTCAGCCGGCAAACTGCCCCGGCCCTTGAGGACTCTCACGTTCCATCACCGAGCAGCAGCAGTCGTCCCAGCCTCGGCAGCAGCCGGACCCGCAGGCCTCGGGCACCGACCCGGTCCAGGCCGTCACCCTCGGCCTGGTCGTGCCGGGGCTTCCTCGTGGCCTCGGCCCGCTTTCTGGTTCCTCTCGTACAGGGTCACCAGGTGCGCCAGCCGCGGCATGTCCCGGCGTAGCCGGTCGGCCCATTCGGGCGTCAGGTAACCGTGGTTGACGACGAATCGGCCGTCGTCACGGGCCGTCGTCACGGGCCGTCGTCACGGGCCGTCGTCACGTACATGAGGTGGCCGTCCGGGGACCAGAAGTACCGGATGTGGGGGTCCCGGCTCCGGCCCGGCGGCGACGGGTACCGGGACAGTGCCTCGTGACGGGCCGCCGCCTGCTCGTGGGTCATCCACGACCGCACCCGCCCCGCGTCCTGGTACTCCTCCTCGGTGAGCGGGACCCCGAACTCCCAGAGCCTGGGCAGCATGTCCAGCTGGGCGACCTCCTGGAGGTACCGGGCCCGGGCCCGGCCGTCCCCCCGGCGGCCGGCGGCCTCCGCGTCCTGCCGGCAGCCCTCCAGCCCCCGCTCCTGGTCGAACCGCAACAGGGCTGCCCAGTTGAGCTGTTCCGCGGCGGTCATGCGCGCCTCCCCCCGGCCCGCTCGAACCGGGCCCTCGGTCGGGCAGCCGCCGGTCGGCGGCCCGTGCCCACCGGATGATCCTCCGCCCGAAGAGCCGGCGCCAGACGGCCCGGTGACAGCGCCCGCCCAGGGGGGCCGGGAACAGTACGCCCCGGGGCTCCGAGGACACCAGCCGTGGATCCCGCCGCTCCCGCCGGGGCCGGCCCCGGTGCCACCGCGTACGCGCCGAGCCGCTTCTGCTGCTCCGAGGTCACGTGCCGGATCTCCCAGAGCAGCGCGGCGGTGTCGACCACCACCCCCGCCCTTGCCCCCGGACAGGCGCCACCGCAGCGGCCGCGGCTTCGGCGCGGCCGCGGGGAGTCAATGCCGGCAGGACGGCCGGACGCGGAGGAGCTCGGTCCGCAGCACGGGTGTGCCGTCGACCGGTGCCGGGTCCTCCGCGGTCGGCTGGATTCCTCCGGCGGCGGTTTTGTCGAGTGTTGCCAGGCCGTCGGGGCCGACCGTGCCGAACACCGTGTAGTTCGGGCGTAGTGCGGAGTCGCCGTAGACGACGAAGAACTGTGAGCCGTTCGTGTCCGGACCGGCGTTGGCCATCGCCAGCAGGCCGCGCCCGTACAGGCGGCGCGCGCCGGTCGGATCGGTCGGTGCGGGTGGCAAATCCACCGGTAGCTCGTCCTTGTACTTGTACCCGGGCCCTCCCTCACCGGTCCCGGTCGGGTCGCCGCACTGCAGGACCTTCAGCGTCGGATACGCCGTCAGACGGTGGCACACCGTTCGGTCATAGAACCCATGCCGTGCCAGGTGCAGGAAACTCTGGACCGTGCACGGCGCCTTGGCCTGGTCCAAACGCAGCGGGAGCGGACCCTGACTGGTCGCGACAGCCATGTCAACCGTGCCACGGCCAGGGGTGCGCCGCGGGTCGGGCGGCAGTGGAACATGACGCGCGGGCGGCTCGTCCGGGGTCTGCGTGTACTGGCAAGGGCCGTGCGTGGTGCGCGGCGGAGCGCCGTCGGAAGCGGTGGCGGCACTTCCCCCGGACACAACTAACGTAACGGCCGCAAATGCGCTGATCAGTGCTCGGTTCATCTTGTACGCCCTCCTGATGATCGCCAGGTTTTGGAGCGGTCGCAGTCTAGGGCGTGGTGTGGTCGGCGGGAATGGTCAACGACAGGAGGCAGGCCAGGGGCGCTGGTCCAGGACCGCGGTGGTCGGACCTGGTGGCGGCCGCCGGGCAGCGCCCCGACGGCATGGTCCTCGACGGCGAGCTCGTCGTCTGGGACAGCGCGGTCGGCCGGCTGTCGTTCCAGGCGTTGCAGCGCCGCCGTCCGCGCCCGCGGTGCCCCGGCCCTGGCCGCCCGGTGGCCGACCGCCCGGACGCCTGACCGTCGCCTTCCGGCCGGGGCGACACATCCCCGTAGGACACACGGGCGATCAAGGCCAGCGCTGTTGCGGAAGGACACAATCCCGACGGCTCCTGCCTCCCGCGCGACGGGTGACGTTCGGAGGGCGGGATGCAGACGCGGCAATATGGGTTGTCGTGCGCCTGGGCGAGTACCCTCGGGCCACGGATACCCGCGCCCGTGACCGTACGCTGGCGCGCCCCACCGAGGGGATTAGTCATACGTATAGCTCAAGTCTTTTAGACTCGGCGTTACTTACTGTCGTCGTGTGCGGGGGATGCTTGTGCTGGACCTGCCGTTCGATCAAGCCGGGCGGTTTTGGCGCGGCAATCTGCACACTCATTCGGACGAGTCCGACGGGGGGTTGTCTCCGGCGGAGGTCGTACGCCGCTATCAGGACGCCGGCTATGACTTTCTGGCCGTCACCGATTATTTCCGGGCCGAGTACGGGTTTCCGCTGACGGACACCCGGGCGCTGCGCGTGCCCGGGTTCACCACGCTGTTGGGTGCGGAGTTGCACGCCCCGCGCACGGAGGCCGGTCCGAAGTGGCACATCGTCGCCGTGGGGCTGCCCCTCGGGTTCACGCCGCCCGGGCCCGAGGAGAGCGGTCCGGAGTTGGCGCGGCGGGCGCGGGCGGCGGGTGCGTTCGTCGGCATGGCACACCCGGCGGCCTCGCTGCTGACCACGGACGACGCCGAGTCCCTGGACGCGGCGCACGCGGTCGAGGTCTACAACGCGCTCGCGGATCGTGAGCACCGCGGCGACAGCTGGCACCTGACCGACGTGCTGCTCAACCGCGGGCACCGGCTGAACGCCTATGCCGCCGACGACGCGCACTTCCAGCCCCAGGACCCGCCGGGGTGCGTGGCCTGGGTCCAGGTACGCGCCGAATCCCTCGACCCGGACGCGCTCCTCGCGGCCCTCAAGGCCGGTCACTACTACTCCAGCACCGGCCCCGACCTGTACGACGTCCGGCTCGACGACGGCCGGATCACGGTGCGCTGCTCGCCCGCGCGCAAGATCCTGCTCACCGGGGGCGCCCCGGGCCTGCAGGTGTTGGAGGGCGAAGGCCTGACCGAAGGCTCCCTGCCCGTCACGATGTTCGGCCAGGGGTACTGCCGGGTCACCGTCGAGGACGCCGACGGAGGACGGGCCTGGAGCAACCCGATCCACCTGGGAGACCTGCCCACCGCCACCACCGGGACATAGAGCCGGACGCCCGCCTCGCGGCGAGTCGGCCGGGGGCGACCGCCAGCCGATGGTCCGCGACTGATCCCCGGCCCGCAGTCCCTGGCGTGGCCGCGCCACTGCCTCCGACCTTCCCGCATCTCTCCCGCGGCGGCAGGTACCTCCTCGGAGTGGGTCTCCTCCTCAAGGAGGCCCAGCAGCATCATGACGGTTCCGGCTTCGTTGCTGGTGGGAGCTTCAGGTCGGTGTCGGTGGTGGCGTCCAGGAGTATGCCGAGGAAGTCTTCGTCGTCCATGTCCATGTCCATGTCCACGCCGGGACAAGGCCCTGCCGCCACCACCGGTCACCGCCCCAGGCCTGCGGTAGCGGGGCCGGTACCCGCGGGGGGTCCCTTTGTCGGCTTGATCCTTGAGGTCGCGATGATCTTCGTGGACCTCAAGGTCAAGCTCAGCCCGGCTGGCCGAGGGAGCCTGCCTCAAGGGTCGCGCGGAGGGCGGCCAGGGTCGAGGCGATGCGGTTCAGCTCGTCAGGGGGAACGGTCGCCGTGAGCGCGGTGAGTTCGCTGGTGACGACGGTACGGGAGGCGGCCAGTTGTTCCTTGCCCTCGGGCGTGAGGCGAAGGACGGACGAGCGGCGGTCCTGGGGGTGCGCGACCCGCACGCACCAGCCCGCGGCCACCAGTCGATCGACGGCCTTGCTGACGGCTCCCACTGTGATGGCCAGCTCGCCGACGATGTCGAGCACGCGGCATTCCGGTACGCGGTCGATGATCTCCAGAAACTCGAACTGCCCCAGGCTCAGATCTTGTTCGGTGCGCAGTCGGGCGTTCACCGCGTTGTAGAGCCGGGTCTCGACGCGGACGAGATCAGTGAAGATCGATGTGATGTGGCTCACGACACCTCCAGTAGATTCCTAGGAATCATCTTCCTTGGAATGTGGTTGACTCTGAGAGATTGATTCCTGGGAATCCATCTTCTCATCCTGATCACTGGAGGCCACCATGTCCCGACAGCAGCGCGAGGCCCTGGATGCCCTGCTCCGTTCCGCTCCGCGCGGCGGGACGCCGCCCACTGTCGAGGAGCAGCGCAGCGGTTTCGCCGCAGCTCTGACCAGGCCCGCGCCGGACGGCGTGGTCACCCGCAGGACCGTCCTGGGCGGCCGGCCGGCCCTGGAGCTGATACCGGCCGAACTCTCCGGCCGCGGCCGGCTGCTCTACCTGCACGGCGGCGGCTACGTCGTCGGCTCACCCCACACCCACGCCGGGCTCGCCGGTGAACTGGCCCTGCGCACCGGGCTGCGAGCGGTATCGGTGGACTACCGGCTGGCGCCCGAGCACCCCTTCCCCGCAGCCGTCGACGACGGGCTCGCTGCCTACCGCGAGCTGCTGGCAACGGGTACCGACCCGCGGGAACTCGTCGTGGCCGGCGACTCCGCCGGTGGCGGTCTGAGCATCGCCACCCTACTCGCGGCCCGCGAGGCCGGACTCCCGCAACCAGCCGCCGTGGTCACCTTCTCCCCGTGGGCCGACCTCACCCTCACCGGGGAGAGCATGCGCTCCAAAGAGGATGCCGACCCCATCTTCACCGAGGCCGACGTACGCGCCTATGCCGATCTGTACGCCGCCTCGGCCGACCGTACACACCCCCTGGCGAGCCCGGTGCTCGCCGACCTCACCGGGCTGCCCCCACTGCTCGTGCAGGTCGGAGCCAACGAGGTGCTGCTCGACGACGCCGTCCGGCTGGCTGGCCGTGCGGGCGCCGACGACGTCGACGTCACGCTCGAAATCGGGCCCGGCCTTCCCCACGTCTTCCAGCTCAACTACGGCCGGCTCGACGAGGCGGACGCCGCACTCGACCGCGCCGCCCGCTTCCTCACCACACACCTGGGCGTCGAGCGCCTCGAACTCGCCCACTGACGCCTGCCGACCGGCGAGGACGTCGCCCGCTTCCACACATCCTGCTGCCGGGGAACTCCAGGGGCGGAGCCTGCAGGGGTCAAAGGTGGCGTCGGCGTCGGCGGCCGGGCGCCTGCGTCGTGAATGATCCTGGCACCGGTGCCAGGAGCGCAGGCGGCGGAATCAGAAGTGAGCCGGGGCCGGCCGCGGTCCTTCGCACGTCGGCCCGGGCGGGCCCGCTGACCCGCGTCTGTACACGTGCGCCGGCCTGGCAGGCCGGCGGGTGGCTCGGGCGACTGCGGCCGTGGCAGCAGGCCAGTGGCGGGGCGGCGCCGGGGTACTCCGCGTCGGGCAGGCCGATGGCCGGCACAGTCTCGCCCGGACTTCATAGTCTGGCAGCCCCCCGGTCCCGCCCTCGCACGCAATCTGCGCCGCCTCTCCTCGCGGCGGCGCTCCCCGTCCTCGGGGCGCTCACCGCCACGCCAGGGGGTGCGCGGCCCTTCTCGTCCGCGCCCATGTACATGCCCGGACAACGGGCCACGGTCCTCCCGGTCACCGCCGCCCGGCATCTCAGCCGCCACCTGGCGCATTCGCCTTCTCGGGTCGTGGGCGGGCAGGGCGCTCTACTCGTGGCCGAGTTGGCGTGCGGCTTGGATGCGGCGGCGGGCAGTGCGGGTGCTGATCTGGTCGCGGGCAACACCCGGGTGAATGCGAGACTGTCCATGTGACAGGACCAGTGGGGGCCGGGTCGCCGTCCGCGAGGTTCTTCGTCGTGTCCTGACCCGGCAGGGCCGGGGACCGGCGGATCATCGAGGGAGTCAGCCCGGACCGGCCGGACGGCTGCCTGCGTGTCACTGTTTGTTCGCTTGGGTGCGCCCTGGTGGACTGCCACCGCTGCCACCCGTCCCCGCAGCCATCCGGCGTACAGGTTCACCTCACCGGTCCACGTCGAGGGACCGTGCGGTCACGGGTCGACGGCTCAGTTGTAGGCAGCCCACGGGTCTTTCAGTACGTCGGGACGGATTCCGACGGCGCGGAATCGGGCGTCCAGGTCCTTCAGCTCCGCGAGCCCCTTGCCGATCTTCTCCCACCCCCGGGCCTGCGCCTCCCTCGCCTCGTCCTCGGGCAGGGGCATGAGGGCCAGCGACGAACCGGACAGCACGTCCGCCATTCCGCTGCGGGTCTGCTTCTGCGCGTTCGCCCACACTGCCTGGGTCGGCGCGTCCGGGATCTCCTGGTGGGCTTCGGCGGCGCGCAGTGCCGCGGACAGGTTCTCGAAGTCGATGACTCCGCGGCCCTGTTGGTGAAGGTCATGCACGCCGCGCGTCCGCTTGGCGAGTTCGTTGTACCGCTCTGAGCCGTCCTGCTTGTACCAGAGGGCGACGAGCTCACCGGCGGGCGTCGGCTCGGGCGGCGAGGTCGGTGTCGGGGTACGGGTGGGGATCGCACTCACGCTGAGACTGGGACTCGGGCTCGGGCTCGGCGCGGCGGCTTCGGGTCCACTGGAGCAGCCGGCTGACAGGGCGGCGCCGACAACGGTCAGTACGAGTGCGAATGCGCGGGTCCGCATGTGTCCCCCTGGGCGACGGGTGGGCCTTCAACTGGGCCCCGACCACGCTGCCTTACCGCACCTCCCCACGCGTCTCCTCGTCGAGTTCGAGGCGCATTCGTAACAGGCGGCCAACCGGTCGAGCCCTCGACGGCCGCGTCGTTCGTTCAGCCGAGCATCGGGGCACCGAACAGGCCGGAAACGGGCGAGATGCCTAGCATCGGTGCAAAGCGCACCCAGCGACCACGCACACCGTTCGAGATTTCCATGGAGGCGTCATGTTCCCTCGGGGCCGTCGGTTGGCGAGCGCCTGCACCCGTACGGTCCTGGTCGGCATGCTTGTCACCGGGTGCGCCCTCGCCTCGCCCACAGGTGAGGGCCTCGGGGGGCCCGGCAGCAACGCCGGGACCGAGGTCGCGGTGGGCGCCTACCTCCACTACGGCTCGCCCGGTGTGGAGAGGATGCGGGGCCTCTCGCACTGGCTCGGGGGCACCGAGCTGCGCGCCGGGCACACCTACCTGCCCGGAGACACCTGGTCGAACATCGAGGGAGCCCCCGATTCCTTGCGCAGCTGGGCCCGGTGGCGCAGGGCGAGAGCCGATCGGCTCTTCGTTCTGAACGTGCCCATGCAGGAACGCAACGAGGCCGACGTCTCCGACGAGCAGGTGGCCGAGCTGATCCGCGCCGGCGCACGGGGCGAGCACGATCGCCACTTCCGGAGGCTGGCCAAGCGTCTGGTCACCCTCGGCGTGCCGGACACGGTGATCGTGCTCGGCTGGGAGATGAACGGCTTCAACTACACCCACCGGTGTCGTCCCGACCCCGAGAACTGGAAAAGGTACTGGCGGCGCATCGTGGCCGCCATGCGCTCGGTCGAGGGACAGCGGTTGCGGTTCGACTTCGCCCCGAACCGCGGCAGCGACGCCATCGCCTGGACCGCGTGCTATCCCGGTGACGACGTGGTCGACGTACTGGGCATGGACAGCTACGACCAGCCACCCGGCCACACCTTCGACGAGCAGGTCACCCAGCCGTACGGGCTCCGACAGCAGGTCGACTTCGCGCGGGCGCACGGGAAGCAGATCTCGTATCCCGAATGGGGGCTGTTCCGCAACGGCGACAACCCCGAGTACATGCGGCGCATGCTGAGATGGATCGCCGAGCACAAACCGCTCTACCACAGCATCACGGACTACTGCCCCCACGGCGTATGGCAGTGCGACCAGAACCCGCGCTCCGCACAGGTGTTCCGCACGTTCCTGTCGGCCCGCCAGGGCCGGTGACGGCTTCCCTGCCGCGCCGCTCGCCGTCCCCATTCGAGCAGCCGACGAGGACATCGGCTTGCCACGGCTCGCCACCGTGCCTGGGCGGTGCACCGGCACCGCACCGCCCAGGCAAGCCTGCGGGAGGCCGCTGCGGAAGGTGACCGTACGGTCCGTGCCTGGCAGGCACGGACCGCAGTCAGGCATTGCGGTGAAGTCGAACGCTGCTTCCAGCCGTTCGAGGAACTCGCCGAACGTCTCCTCGAAGTCACGCTGCTCGCGCGTCAGGATCTTGATCACGACGTTCCACCTAATGCGACAAAAGGATCAACCAGGGCAAACCACGCCCAAGCCCTCCTCTGCCTCGCAAGACGACGAGCCGACGCTGTCTTCGCCATGCTCCGGGACGGCACCTTCTACGAACCCCAACCCGCCCCATCAGCTTGACCGAACTCGTAGGGGCACCCCCTGAACGCCAACGAGCGCACGGGCCTGGTGCCGTACGGCGGTCAGCACCATCATGGGAGATGTCCGCGAGGCTCGGGGGCGGTGTCGCGGCTACCGGGCAGGAATGAGGGGCGGCGATGGTGAGACGGCGGAGGCGGGGCCGCGAGGACGCCCATCAGCCGAGCGCGGAAGAGATCCTGGAGGTGATGGATCTGCTGCCGGACCCGGCGGGGGAGGACCGGATCGTGCTGGCGATTGACGCGAACCGGTGCGCGTTGCGGGGAGATGCACCGCGGACCTCGGAGGCTGCCCTTCGGGCGATGCTGGAGCAGATGGAGAGTGAGGGAATGGTCCGGCGCTTCGCCCCCGGTGCTCTCGATCTTCCGCAGTTCGGCCCACGGTGGTGGTCAGGGGCCAGGGCGCGGCAAAGGGACGAGGAGCGCCAGGCGGCAGCTGCGCGGCTCCTGGACGCCGACGTGAAGCCGAGGCCGGCGCAGGGGCGCCGCGAGGCGGAGATCTCGGAAGCTCTCCGCGAGGAGCGGGCCAGCGGAGGCAGCCCGTTGAAGAGGGCTGTCGACGCCACGCTGGAGGCGAATCGGCGTATATACCAGGAGTATCGGCGCCGTTCAGGCGGGGAGGGTGGGGCGAACTGAGGCGTTCCGGCCCGGCAGACGGAGCCCGCCGCCCACATGATCACCCACGCCGAAGATCCAGGGACCGTCACGAAGGGGCGAACGTTGCCTGATGCGGCACTGGCAACAGGCGGCCGGTCGGCGTCGGGGGTCGCCCGGGACCAGCAGGCTGGTGAAGCCCTCGATGGCCTCCACCGAGGGCCCGGCCTACTCCTCGGCGGGCTCCTCGGGGGCGGCGGTTACGGGCTCGAAGCGCCATGCGATGTTCGTCGACGTTTCGGTCTGTCCGGCCAGGAGATCTGTTGCCGGGCCGAAGGGATGCCGGTGCACCGGTCTGCCGCGACTGCGCGGGCATCACCCGCGACTTCTTCTGCGACCGCTGCGGCTTCGAAGGGTCCTTGCTCGGCGGGCGCCTCTGCGAACGCTGCACCCTCGCCGCCGCCCTCGGTCGACTCCTCGACGACGGCACCGGCCGTGTCGCTGTGAGGCCGGAGGCAGCCCGCTCATGCCGGCGATCAGCAATCCCATCGTCGGGGGACGGCGTCTGGGGGCGGAGCTGCGCCGGCTCCGTCAGGCCAGTGGGCGAGATGCCCCGACGGTCAATGGCCATGGACTTCGATGGCGGATCGGGACGCCGAAAGGCCCCGGCCGAGGTTGGCTGGGGCCCACCTGTCCCAGGCTGCGCATGCTGCGCTCGAAGGTTTCCTGCCACTCGTGGAGCCGCTCAATCCGGGGACACCTGCCGCCAAGCGGCCGGGGCGAGGGACCGATACGGGCTCCCGCCCCGGTGCTCAGGGAATGGCAACTTTCCCTATCAGGGTGACCTCGCCGTCGATCAGAAGTGCGGGTCGAGCAGCGAACCGAAGGTGTACGTACCAGCGGCCCAGTGGTACTGGGTGTCGTCGTTCAGGACAGCGGGCGTCGAACCGGACTTACTGAGTGTCGAGTTCTGCTTGTAATGGCCGTCATAGGCCCGGATGCAGTCCGTCCAGGAATACGAGCCCGACGCCAAGTAGATCTCGCGGGTCGGTGTACGCGAGGACCCGAAGATCTGCGTCCAGGTGTACGTCCCCGATGCCAGGGATATGTTCTTGGTGACACACGCGTCGGAGTCACTCCATTGCGGGACACCGTTCAAGTACACGCTGCGCGTGTTGTACGCGGTGTCCGCCGCGCTCGCCGGGCCACCCGCGAAAGCCACGGCCGCCGTTGCCGCCGCAACGACAGTTGCTAACGTACCGAACTTTCCAGCCATTTCAATTCTCCTTTTGGGCTTGAGATTTTGCCAGTGCCCCGGTCTGGGCCGAGACGGCTGGCGTACATCGACACCCGCCAACATTTCACATTTGCTGGAATTGGTTCCCATCGAAATCTGCCATCCTTCCCGAAAATGCTGCCATCTATCGACGTAGACCCATCGTCAACATTTCAGGATGCGGCAGGTGCGCATCCGGATCTCGCCGGCCAGACGTCATGTGCCCAGTCGATGCCGAGGTCGGCCAGGCTCGCGCTGCTCGATGCCCAGCCGTCCCAGTCCCGGCGTTGAGTGGCCGGCTGCTGGCCGACGTGTCACGTACTGACGTGAGGACGGGAGATTGCGCTAGAGGATGTATCCGGTTGTGTGGGTTGAGAGCCAGTCGAGGGAGAGCCCCATCGCCACCAGTGCACCTGTGGCGATGCGTCCCGTCCAGCGTCGTGCGGGGTCTGCGCAGAGTGCGATCAGCATCGGACCCACCGCCATGACCCCGACGGTCAAGGCCCAGGACTGGGGGAGATCGTCACGAGAGGATCCGGCGAGAACGACGACGATGAACCACTGGAGGACGAACGCCGCCGCGACCATCGCCTTCAACGGCCTTACGCCCAGCATCCAAAAGGCCGGCAGGAGTACCGCCACGCCCAGCAGTATCCACAGCGCGATCCCGGCGAGCGGGTAGAGAGTGAAGCAGATCGTGACACTGCCCGCGCAACTACGCTCGTCCTCCCCGATGGCCCACAGCCACAGCACCCTCGCCATCCAGCCCGTGAGCGCACCGGCGACCGCGCTACCCGCCATGACCCCGTAGATCTTGTTCATGCGGCTGAGGCTCGCAGTCTGCGAGGCTCAGGTCTTGAGTACGGATACTCAGACTCCCCCCGGGCGCCGTGCCGAGCCGGCACCCGTGCCTGCAACCCCTGGGTGACGCTGTATCAGGCCTCCTGCCCGCGGCGGGTACGCGGATCCGGTGCGTGGCCGGGGCCGCGGTCGGCGGGGGGTTCACCTCCGGCTCGGCGCGCAGCTGGAGGCGAGCATGAAGCGGGGCGTGGTATTCCGGGGGCGACCTTGCCGTCGCTGTTGCAGCAGGTCTTTCGGCGGGCACTTCACAGGTGGGGCAGTCGAACTGTTCGATGATGGCGGCCGGTTCGGCGGGCTCTGGCAAGTCGCAGAACTATCGTGAGGGGCTTTATACGAACCGCGTTTGCGGGACGTCGTGAGAACGAAGGCCCTCGGCAACTCGGACATGGTTCGCGGAGGGGCGTGATCTCGCAGAACTACTCATTCATGAGAAGGACCGAGGTTCTCGGTGTCGGCGATAGAGGCCCATCGGCGTGTGAGACGGCGGCATGCGTGGACGAGTTCGGGTGGGTGGAGTTCGGTGAGTTCGGTGTCGAAGGTGGCGAGAATGCCGGCGATGCCGGCCCAGGACCAGGCGCCGAGAGTGAGCCGGCAGTAGTCGGTGTCGATGTGTTCCACGACGGAGCCGCCTGGTGCCCAGCGGGCCACGATGTGAGCGGGCAGGTTGAGTCGTGCGGTGCCAGTGCATTGCCAGACGGCGGGAGTGTCGCCGCGGTCGTGGGTGCTCATCACGAAGTGGGCGAGGTCGGGGTGGGGAAGCGCGCGGGCGGCGAAGCACTGTGTGGTGGGGCGTGGGTGCAGCCGATCGACGCGGCGCACTCGCCATTCATTGTCGGTGAGGTCGTAGGCGACCAGATACCACCGGGCGGCCCAGAGGATCAGGTGGTGTGGCTCAATGCGGTGGGCGGGCAGGTAGTCGGGGTCACTGGGTTGGGGGCGTGTGCCGTCGGGACGCAGTGTCTCGGTGACGAGTAGGTGGCGGTGGCGTACCGCGGTTCCGACGGCGGTGAGGGCGACCGGGTCGATGGGGGGCGCGGGGAACTCCCAATAGTTCTGCAGCCGAGTCAGGCGCAGGGATTCCATGGATGCCCGCAGCGCGGGGGGCATGATCTGGTGCAGAGCCGCCAGTGCCCGCGCCGCGTCGTCCGTTAGGCCGAACATCGTGCTTGGCGCGGTCTGCAGGGCCACCGCGACCGCGAGGGCCTGATCGTGGTCGAACAGCAACGGCGGCAGGGTTCGCCCGGCTCCGAGTCGGTAGCCGCCATCGGGGCCATGGATGGTAGCGATCGGGTAGTCGAGTGCGCGCAAAGTTTCGATGTCGCGGCGGACAGTGCGTTCGCTGGCCCCGAGCCGGGTGGCGAGCTCGCGCAGCGACCACTGCCGTCCTGATCCGAGCAGAGACAACAGCCGCAATGCCCGGTGTGAGGTGTTCGCCATCGTCCCATCATGACCGGTAGTGGCCACTCGGTGTCCACTACCGGTGTCAGGGTGGGGTCTGTTCAGTGAGCAGCAGCAGCAGCAGCAGCAGCAGCGGAAGGGAACGGTGTCGGGTATGCGGGTAGTCGTCGTTGGTGGCGGGATCGGCGGGCTTGCATTGGGGGCTGGGCTACGTCGCCGGGGGTTTGAAGTGGCGGTATTCGACCGAGACGCCGATGTGGCGGCCACGGGCGGCTACCACATCACCCTGGATGACCGGGCACAGTCGGCGCTAAAAGATCTGGTGGAACCGAAGATCATGCAGCGGCTGTTGGCATCGGGGTCGGCGCTGCGACTGCGCGAGCGCGACGCGTTCTGGGATCGCCGCGGCCGGCTGCTGGGCCACGGGCCGGACCTCAGGGACAGTGAAAGTATCGACGTCGATCGGATCACCCTGCGGATGCTGCTGGCCGAAGCCGTAGGAGATGGCCTGCACTTGGGACGCAACGTGTCCGGCGTCGACCACAATGACCATGGCGCGCCCCGAGTGCTGTTTACCGACGGGGCGCCGGTCTCGGCGGATCTGGTGGTGGGCGCGGACGGCACCCATTCGGTAGTCGCCCGCCACCTGGCGGGAGGCCCGACCAACAGCCCGGCGGGCATCATCGGGTTCTCCGGCCGCACCCTCCGGCGAGACCTCAGCCCCGGCGAGCATCAGCGACTTGGGCCACGATCGGGGCTGGCGATCGGCCCGCGCGGAGGAGCCCTGTACGTCGGCTTCCTTGACCCGGTCGGCAACACCGCGCTCGACGCTCCCGAGTTGCGGATGTCGGTCACCACCGGACCCACCTACATCTGGGGCGCCATGTTCCCCGAATCCACCAGCACCGATTCCCTGCGCGACCTGCGTGGCGGCGAACTGCAGGCCGCGCTGCTCGGCCAATTCCGCGAGCGGGGCTGGGCCGAGCACACACTCGAGGTCATCGCCCGAGCCGACCCGCACAGCGTGGCCGGATTCCGCTTCAACGCCGCTTCCACCCGCGCGGAGGACCTCGCGCCCTGGCCTGCGGGTCGTATCACCGCTCTGGGCGATGCTGTCCACGCCACACCGCCCACCGCCGGAATGGGAGCGGGCGCGGCCATCCGCGACGCCGCCAGCCTGCTCACACACGTCAGCGCCGTCGCCGACGGCACCGCCACCCTTACCGACGCCGTGGACCATTTCGAGGCCGGCATGCGCCGGCGCGGCAGCGAAGTCCTCACCCTGGCCATGAAGACCGTCCGGTGGATCCTGGCCACCGACACCACACTCGGCGCCGCAGCCATCGGCTCTACGGCCGGCGGCCCGCGAGGTGGCGGGCGCCGTAGGTGAAGGCGGCCGCTGCCGCCTGGCTCCGCACCTACTAGCTCGGCCAGGAGGCGGCCGGCGTCGGTGAGGAGTGTGCCCCGCAGGGTGTGGACTTCCGGCGGGGCTTCGGCCGGCGCCCATCCCTGCTGCTGTACTCGGCCCAGTTCGGTTTCCGTATCGTCGAGCAGGGCGGCGAGCCGGCTCGAATCGGTGGGGGGGGGTGTCTTGCCGATCTCTTGCGTCGCGGCGGCCCCCTTACGGAGCAGGGACCTGAAGCCCGTCCTGAAGGAAGCGGACATGTCGGTGGTCTCCCCGCTGTCCAGTGCGTAGTGGAGGGCGCGCGTGATGGAACGAAGATGGTCCATGGCCCGTTCCGCGACGGTGACGGCGTCGCGGGCGCGGGGCAGGGCTGCGTCGGCGTTGCCCAGGCCGCGCCGGGGGTGGAGATGACTGTTCTCGATCTCGGTTTCGATGCTGTGCCGGATGCGTTCACAGTCTGCGGACAGGCGGCGCCGGTCACGGCGCCATTGCCGAACACGCTCAACGTCGGAGTCCTCGCCGTCGAAGACTTCAGCCAGGCCGTCGAGGCGCCGGCTCATGGTGGTGTAGAGGTCTGAGACGGATTGCTGCCGGTGGTGAATGTGGCGGGCAGGCGCGAGTACGAGGTGGGCCGCGAGGCCACACAGTGCGCCGAGCATCACGGAAGCTGCGAATAGCCGATGTAGTCGTTGTTTCCCTGCCCGGAGGAGAACGCGAAGAAACTGACGATGGCGACCTGCGTGCCCTGTTGTCTGAAGCGCCGGATCCTCGCAGAGCGCTATCAGCGTCAGAAGGCCGAATCGCACGGTCGGTCTGAGATGCGAGGACGCTCGGGCGATCGCCCACGAGGTCCTGGCGGCGGCCGGCGTGGGGGAGCGTCTGGTGGACGATGTGCTGCTGGTCGTGTCGGAGCTGGCCTCCAAACGCCGTCGCCACGCCGGCGGCGTGACCGACTTCCACGTCCGACCTCTCCGGAACTGGGTGGAGGTCGAGGTGTCGGACGCATCCTCACGGTCCCCACGCATGCCGGGTACGCGGTCGAGGTACCGGGAGGGTTGGGCTGGCTGTTGATCACCCGAATCGCCGACCGCACGGAGATCCGATCCCACGGCGCCTGCAAGACGATCACGGCGTTCATCTCATTCCCCGCCGCCACTTGAGCTCGCTCGATGGCTCGGCTACATGCGGGTAGAGGAGGGGTCGGAGGACAACGCGTCCGCCGGCCCGACCCGACCGCCCACCACGAGGAGCAGCCCGTGACCGATGACCAGGCTCCCGCCGTCCCGGCCGCCGTCGACCCCGAAGCCCTGCGCACCGTCATTGAGGCCGTGATCGTGGATCACCTCGCGGGTGCCGACCTGTGCGCCGAGGAACCGGGGGCGGGTGACCTTGCCGAGATCATCGCCGTCAGTGTGGACGACTGCCGGCCACCCCGCCCGCCACCGACCCGGCCCGCGAGGGCGACGAGGTCTGACCGACCTGCACGCACGTTCCGGCACTCCCCGACCAGCGTCGTCTTTTGGCGAGATCGCCTCCTGCCGGTGTTGACCTGTCCCTCTCCCTGGCTGCCGGCGGTTCGTGCGGCGGCCAGTACACGCGTGTCGTGGTGCCGGGCACGGTCGACCCCACGTCAACGGGGGAGCGTGGTGACTGCGTGCAGAGGTACGCGCCGAGCACGACAGGCTCGGGGGCAACCCGATCCGTCCGGGCCGATGCGTCTGGCTCAGGTGGAGTGGAATCGGCTTCCGGTCAGTCTGGAGGGGGAACAGCGCGAGGAGCCGGATGCGCTGATTGGCGTCAAGGCCCTGGACGCGGCGGGCGCCGGAGACGCGGAGGTCGGCAAGCAGTTGATCGGCGCGCACCGGCCCGAAGCCGGGCAGCGATTCGAGGAGGCGGCGTACCCGGCGTTTGTCACGGCCGCACAGGCGCTGGAGTGCGGCGTGCCATGCGCCCTGGCCCAGGAGGCCAGGGCGCGCAGCCAGGTCGGACCAGCCGGGTTGACCCCGCCCTCGCCCGACCTCGCGGGTGCTGCCTGGCCTGGGGCTTCCCTTCGACCGTCCGGGCGCGGCCGCGCGGTCTGCGAACTCGCCTACCGCGACGGTCAGCTGTGGGAGACGGCCGGCCCACACGACGAGGTGGTCAAGGTTCTGCCGGCGCTGACAGTGGGGCACGGACAACTGGAACAGGGCCTCGGGGTACTCGTCGGGGCCGTCGCCTCGGTGGTGGGAGCACAGGCCATCGCGGCCTGACACCAGATCCACCCTCCCAGGGCCAGACGCTCCGGCCTTCGGAGAAACCACCCCCGGCGGTCATCCGGCCACGGGGCTGACGAAACGGAGAGCGGATGTCGGTTGACCTCGTCGGATTCCTGGCAGTGGTGCTGGTGGCCTACGTCGTGCCCGGGCCGGACTTCCTCGTGGTGCTCAGGTCGGCGACCGAACACCCTTCGAAGGGTCGAGGCGCGGCACTGGGAGCCCAGGCCGGGTTGTGCGTGCACATGCTCGCCGCCGCCACCGGGCTGTCGCTGATCGCCGCCCATTCCCCCACGGTCTATGACGCGATCAAGCTGCTCGGTGCGGCCTACCTCGTCTACCTCGGGGTACGGGCCCTCCTTGCAGCCCGGCGAGCCGCCCGTGAGCGGTCCGCCGGAAGAGCAACGGCCACCGACCCCAAGGACGGCCCGACCGAGGCTGACCCCGGCAGAGGCTGGTGGCGGTCCGGCTTCATGCAGGGTTTCCTCACCAACGTACTCAACCCCAAGGCGGCACTGTTCTTCATCAGCATCCTGCCGCAGTTCGTCAATGGCGGCGGATCGATGACCCGGCAGATCTTCTTCCTGGGCACCCTGGACGTCATCATCGGCATCGTCTACTGGTTCGCTCTGGTCGCCGTCGCCACGCGCCTAGGGGCACTCCTCGACCGACCCAAGTTCCGTCACCGTTGGGAGCTTACGACCGGCTGGCTGTTCATCACCATCGGCATCGGCGTCGCCGCAATCGCCTGACGACGTGGGGGCCGTAGTGGCGCAGCGGACATCGACGACGACGCCTGGCGCACCGCCTACTAGGGGCTCCTATCCGCGCCCCCACGCAGTCGAATCCCTGTACCGGAACGTGCGCGAAGCGCTGGTGGACCACGGAGACGACGAGCCAGTCCGGGAGTCCATCGCCCGCCTTCAGGAGCAGGGAACGACGCCCGTACCCAGCGGCAATTCCTGCGCGCCGAAGGAAGCCTGGACCGGGTCGTGACCCGGTGCGCGCAGCTGACACCGAGAAGTGACGGCTGCCCGCAGCTCCGTCCGGATGCCGCCTCGCGTCTTCCCGTGCCACCGGAAGCACCTCGGATGAATGGGCGGGCCTCGGCCGGCAGTGGGGGCGTCTTCCGGCGCGGTTCCCGATTCTGATGCCGACCGCGGCAGACCATGGGGACGGCTTCGTCCGCAGAACTGCTCGGCTCCTCACTGAAGCCGTCACGGCGGGGTAGCCGCACAGGCACTGGATCACCAGAGAGCAGCGGGCACTGCGGTCCGGATCCGGAAACACGGTGTGCCCGACGGCCACGAATCGAGGAGTCACCATGAAGGCCCTGACCTGGCACGGTAAGCGCGACGTGCGCGTGGATACCGTGCCCGACCCCGTGATCAAAGACCCCACCGACGTGATCGTGAAGATCACCACCACCGGCCTGTGCGGCTCCGACCTGCACCTGTACGAGGTCTTCGGACCGTTCCTCGACGCCGGCGACATCCTCGGCCATGAGCCCATGGGCATCGTTGAGGAAGTCGGTCCCGACGTGACCCGCGTGAAGCCGGGCGACAGGGTCGTCATCCCGTTCAATGTCTCCTGCGGCACCTGCCACATGTGCGACCACGGACTCCAGTCCCAGTGCGAGACCACCCAGGTCCACGAGTACGGCAGCGGCGCCTCCCTCTTCGGCTACACCAAGCTGTACGGACAGGTACCCGGCGGGCAGGCCGAATACCTCCGGGTCCCCTTCGGGAACACCCTCCCCATCCCCGTACCGGCCGAAGGACCCGACGACCGCTTCGTCTACCTCTCCGACGTCCTGCCCACCGCCTGGCAGGCCGTCGAGTACGCCGCGATCCCGCCCGGCGGCACGGTGGCCGTACTCGGCCTGGGCCCCATCGGAGACATGGCGACCCGCATCGCCGCCCACC
Source organism: Streptomyces sp. NBC_00513 (assembly GCF_041431415.1). Taxonomy (GTDB): domain Bacteria; phylum Actinomycetota; class Actinomycetes; order Streptomycetales; family Streptomycetaceae; genus Streptomyces. The sequence goes on along the minus strand of NZ_CP107845.1, from coordinate 350,059 downwards.
GCGGAGCGGGCCTCGTCATCGGCATCGACCTCGTCCCCGAGCGCCTTCGCCGGGCCACCGCCCGCGGTGTCCACACCCTCGACCTGAACACCTACGGCGAAGGCATCGCCGACGAGGTCCGCGCACTGACCGGCGGACGCGGCCCGGACGCCGTCATCGACGCGGTCGGCATGGAGGCCCACGGCGCACCCCTCGCGAAGGGCGCCCAACACCTGACCACCATGCTGCCGGACGCCCTGGCCGCCAAGATGATGCAACGGTTCGGCGTCGACCGCCTGTCCGCGCTGCACCTCGCCATCGACCTCGTGCGCCGCGGCGGCACCATCTCCCTATCCGGCGTCTACGGGGGAAGCGCCGACCCGATGCCCTTGCTGACCATGTTCGACAAGCAGATCCAACTCCGCATGGGCCAGGCCAACGTCTGGCGCTGGATCGACGACCTCCTGCCGCTCCTCACCGACGCCGACCCGCTCGGCGTCGACGACTTCGCCACCCACCGGCTCCCGCTCGCCGACGCACCCCGGGCATACGAGATGTTCCAGAAGAAGCAGGACGGTGCGATCAAGGTCCTCTTCACCCCCTGAATCGGAACGCGGCCGGCCGACGGCGAGCCGGCCCACGCCCGACCCTCCGCCGGCCGTGCCAGGGGCGGGGGCCTCGGTCGTCCCGCTCAAGCCCACCGGCGGCGCAGCCCCGTCGGCTGGTGAGCGTCCGCGTTTTCCTCCCCCGGGGCATGGCTCTGCGTGTCGCGTCCGAAGGGTTCCGGTGGCCAGGATCTGTCGTTCATCCTCGGGCCATGCGTCCGATCGTCGTCCGTTCCCTGCTGCCCCTGCTGTGCCTGGCGCTCGCGGGGTGCGCCACGTCTGACGAGAGGAGCCAGGCCGCGCGGTCCGAGGCCGCCGCGTTCGAGAGGGCCCTCGCGGACGCTGACAGTCCCCGTGGGTGCGAAGCACTGGCCCCCGGAACCCGGGAGGAACTGGAGCAGGAGGAGCCCTGCCCGGCCGCCCTGCAGGGCCTCAATCTGACCGGCGCGAGGGAACCGGCAGGGACAGCGGTCGTCTACGGATCGCAGGCGCGTGTCGTCTATCCGCACGACAGCGTGTTCCTGGCTCTTTTCGCCGACGGTTGGAAGGTCACGGCTGCCGGCTGCACGCCCCGGCAGGGCCACCCCTACCGGTGCGACCTGAAGGGCGACTGACATGCGCACGATGTTCCTGCTCTGCCTGACCCTTGTGTTCGGCGGCCTGGCCTACGCGTTCACCGTAGGACTGATGCAACGGTGAGCGGCTTCAAGGGGTTCGTCCACGAGAACGGGCTCACGCTCGCCTTCGGTACCGGCTTCCTCCTCACCCTCGTCGGCCAATCGATCGCCGGCCACGCCGAACTGAACAGCGTTCTGACGGCGCAGAGCTTGCAGCCCCTGTCGTTCCCCGGCTACCTGTTCACCTCGGACTTCATGGTCGACGTCACGGAGAACTGGCAGTCGGAGTTTCTCCAGTTCTTCCTCTACATCGTCGGAACCGTCTGGCTGCTCCAACGGGGTTCCCCGGAGTCCAAGCCGCTCGACAAGGCCGGCACCGAAACCGACCGCGAGCAGAAGGTGGGGGTCTGGGCCACCTCGGACTCGCCGAAATCAGCCTCCGCTCCAGGCCTGCGCCGCGGCCTCTACTCGCACTCCCTCGGCATCGTGATGTTCCTGATCTTCATCCTGTCGTGGCTTGCCCAATCCGTCACCGGGCGCATCGCCTTCAACGAAGAACAACTGCGCGAACTGCAGGACCCGGTGGGCTGGCTGACGTACGTGACCTCGGCCGAGTTCTGGAACCGCACCCTGCAGAACTGGCAGTCCGAACTCCTCGCCGTCGCCTCCATGGCGATCCTCGCGGTGTACCTGCGCCAGCGCGGATCACCCGAATCCAAGCCCGTCGGCGCGGCCCACACCTCCACCGGTATCGAAGGGTGAACCCGGCGACCGGTCCGGTGGCTCGGACCACCGGGGGCTGGACACAGGGAGAGCTCGCGGGTGACCGAGGCTGCCGAGCCCTGCCCGGCCCGCCCCTGTGGCGGGGGCCGGCCTCGGGACGCCGTCATCCGGCGGTGCCTCGCCGGCAGGCCCCGGTGGCCGGGTTTGGGATGGCGGGAAGGGGTGGTCTCATCCGCGGAGAGCGGGCAGGAGCTTGTCGTGGCAGGCGGTGAAGAAGGCGTCCTGGCCGGGGCCGATCTGGCCGATGTACACCTCGTCGAAACCCGCGTCCAGGTAGGCGCGTACGGCCGTCACGTGCTCCTCGACGTCATCACCGCACGGCACGTTGGCGGACACCTGCTCGCGGGTGACGAGCCGGCTCGCCTGTTCGAAGTGGGCCGGGGTCGGAATGATCTGGGCCAGCTCGCCCGGCAACTGCTCGTTGGGCCACAGCCGGTGAACGGTCTCGACGGCCTTCTCACGGTCATCGTCCCAGCACACCTTCAGGCCCCCGATCACCGGCTTCCCCTCGCCGCCCGCGTCCCGGAAGCGGCCGATGGCCTCCTGGTCGGGACCCATGGTGATGAATCCGTCGCCGATGCGGCCGGCGAGCTCCGCCGCCTTCGGCCCGAACCCGGAGACGTGAACGGGGAGCCGCCCGCGCGGAGGGGTGTACAGGCGGGCGTTGTCCACCCTGTAGTGCGTGCCGCGGTGGCTGACTTGGCGGCCGGTGAAGAGCTTCCTCATCACCTCGACGGCTTCCTCCAGCATGTCGGCGCGCTCGTCGAACGAGGGCCACCGGTCCCCGAGAATGTGCTCATTCAACGCTTCGCCGGTACCCACGCCGAGGGCGAACCGGCCGTCCAACAGTTCGCTCGATGTGGCCGCGGCCTGCGCGGTGACGGCCGGGTGAAGACGCATGGTGGGGCAGGTCACCAGGGTGGTCACCGGCAGGTCCACGGTCTGGGACAGGGCCCCGATCATCGACCAGACCAGCGGGCTGCTGCCCTGCTCGTCGTTCCAGGGGTGGAAGTGGTCGGAGATGGCCAGCCGGGAGAACCCGGCATCGGAGGCTTTGCGTGCCTGGTCCAGGAGCTGGGCGGGGGTGAATTCCTCGCAGGACAGGAAGTAACCGAACGAAGTCATGGATCTCGTGCCTCCAGGAACGTGGAAGAAGGATCCCGTCGGCGCGTGCTGCGGGTGCCAAGTGCCAAACCCCGCAGCCGGCGTGACGAGAGGGTCTGAAGAAGTGGTCCTACCGGGCCGTCCGGCACCGATGCCGCTTGCTGGTACGCCACATCAGGGCCGCAAGCGCGGTAACCGCGAGGAGTGGAACACCGCGGCGAAGCATCAACTGTGTCAGGGCGGCACGCGTCGGCGGTACCCCGTTGGTGGCTTCGCCGGGCGTGCCGGCCGCGCCGGTCAGTTGGTCGATGATGAGCACCGCCTTTCGGCGTGTTGCTTGGCTCATGTCCTCTGTGTCCTTGCCTGCCATGTCCATCCCTCTCGCCGCTCGGCTGAATCCGTGTCCAGCGGCTCCTGCCCGTAAGTGCCGAGTTTGCCCCTATCGCAGCTCTTTCGATGTCAGGCCCGCAGGACCGCAGGGGCAGCTTCAACCGACCGGCGGCCCGGACAGGGAGCTGCCTCGCAGGCCGCGGTCTCATGGACGCGTCGCACAGTTCCCAGTCCGGGCCGCCGCTGCCACGCCACCCGCAACGCGCCCGGGGGCACCTCCGCCTACGGCCCGGAGCCCACACTGTGTGCTGCTCGTCGTCGCACGCCACCGCGGCGGTGTCACCGGCAGCTGAGTACGAAGCCGCTGCGGGGAGCCGTCGGCGCTCCTCGCCCGCTGATCTTCCTCAGGCCCCGGCGAGGTCGCGTCGGCCGGGCGGAGATCGGCCGGGCGGCGTCCGGCATCGGTGAGCAGAGTGCCTGTCAGGGCATGAACGGTGGCGGAGGCGTCCGCGGTGGTCCGCTCCTCTGGTGCGCGCGGTCGAGTTCTGCGGCTGCTTCCTCGATCTATGCGTCGAGGTGCTCCGGATAGCTCGGCGATGCACGGCGGACCTCCTCCAAGGCGCGGGCCACGGCGTGCAGGATCGCGCTGAAGCCGGGCCGGAAAGAGGCGGGGAGACTGCGAGCCGTAGAGCGCTCCGATGCCTGCGGACGCGCGCTCGCGTTCTCCTCCGGCCAGGGGCGGATCGACTACATCGGCCACCTGGTCCACTTGATCCGTCGCGGCGCATCCACCTCTCTGGGCAAGATTGACCACCTCCGGCGGTTGCTTTCGCCGCCGACCCGAGCTCGGCGCTCGGTTCAACGTCACACGAGATCCGTTCGGGCGACCACGGGGCGGGGGTCTGGCGCCTTCTGGTCGTGCTCGATCTCGGCGCGCTCCTGGGCGATCTCCCGGGTGAGGAAGAAGTTCAGGAGGGTCCGAATGGCGGCGATGGCGGCCAGCTGCCCGATTTCCGTGAAGCTGGGTGCGACCGCGGTGCGCAGCACGTCACCCGCGAGCTGGAACTCCAGTCCCAGCACGAGGAAGCGGCCCAGGCTGAGCCGGATCTTGTTGAACTCACCGATGAGGGATCGCCTTCGGATCCCGGTCGAGGCGAACCGGACGAAAGCCCAGACGGCACCAGCGAAGATGATCAATGCACCGGCGGCTTCGATCACATGGACGAGCCACCCGATCACCTCCTGAACTCCGGACTCGGACAGCAGTTCCTCTGTCAATGTCATTTGCTCCGCCTACCCGGCTGCTGCCACTTACGCGGCCAAGCACGGCGCCGGCAGAACTGTGTCTCCTTCGAGGCGACAGGAACCCTTGCACGTGGTCGTGCCGGTGACGAATCGGAGCCACGGTGGTGGTCGCAGCACTGCGCAGTAGGCCCATGCCGGCCCGCGCGCGGCCGATCGGACGCTGCTCGGCTTCTCCCGTACGGATCTGTAGGAGCAGGTGCAAGAGCAGGTGCAGGCGATCAGCGGCGGAGAATCGTACGCCCTGCCCGTCACCGGTCATCCCACGCCTCGCCCGGTAAGGCGCCGTACCGGAGCCGGCCGCGGGTGCGCGTGGTGGCCTCTTGGCGGTCTCGCAGTGGGGCGCGGCTGGGGGACCGGTGCCCTGACAGCACTCGTGAGGGTTCAAGGCCCGCAGCCTCGGGCCGGTGGGAGAGGCTCCTCGGATTTTCCTGCCGGGCTACGAGATCCGTCGTCTGCCGGCGCCCGCGCGCATTTCGGCCGCCTGGGTGTCGGAGGGGGAGGAACGGCCCGGCCGGGGGTCGCGGGCGAACAGGTCGAGGAGTTCGGCGATGTCGCGGTCGGCTTCCGCGGGGTGGCGGAATTTCGCGCCCTGGGTGATCTGATAATGGTTGCGGCGCCCATCGCGTACTCGGGTGAGATATCCGGCCTCCACGAGATCGGCGACAACGGCCTGGACGGTCCGCTCCGTCAAGTGGCAGGTCGCGGCAACGTCCCGCAGACGAGCTTCAGGGTCTCGGTCGAGGGCCAGCAGTACGCGTGCGTGGCTGGTCAGGAACGTCCACGGGGCACGCTGGAGTCCTTCGTCACCCATGTCTCCAGCATGCCCCTTCTTTGTATATACGTCCTGTTTTTCGCGTAATTCTTGACGTACGTTGGCCGGCTGTCGACCATGCTGTTGAAGGTAGAGACAGGCTGGAGAGACAACGGGAGGCAGACATGACCGGGATCATGTACGACCCCCGCCTCGACACCACCGCGACGGCCGACGGCATCGAGATCGGCGTGATGGCCGGAGCGCCCGGCACGGTCCGGGTCTGTGTGAGCGGAGAGATCGATCTGCACACCGCCGCCGTCCTGCACGACACCCTCCTGATCGCCCTCGCCTCTCACCGCGCCACCCTGCTCCTGGACCTCCGGCGGGTCGCCTTCTGCGACTGCGCCGGCCTCAACGCCCTCCTGGCCGCAGGCGAAGCGGCGCGCCGAGCCGGCAGGGAGCTGCGCATCACCGCCGCGGGGCGACCCGTGCGACGGCTCCTGCAACTCACCGACACCACAGTTGTGTTCACGTGATCGTGATCGTGCTCGTCGTAGATCGGTGATCGTCATGATCACGATGGCACCGCGTTCCCTGTTCCCTGACACCCGCACTGACACAGCCGGACAGCCGGTACGGGCCACACAGTCTTCGGCCGGCCGGCCGGGCCCGAGCCTGTTCGCGCTGCGCTCCTGACGGGCTTGTCAGTGAAGGGCCTGCGTCGCGGGGACGATGCGGGCCGCCATGTTGATCTCCATCATCCTCAGGGCGGCATCGGCCAGGCCAGGATGGATGTGGGCGACCGCGTCCCGGGCCACCGTGACGGACAGATGCCTGATGTGGGCGTCGAGGGCGGAGTACAGCACGCACTGCTCGGTGACCTGCCCGCACAGGACGAGATGGTCGACACCCAGTGTCCCGAGCAGATATGCGAGCGGCGTCTCGTAGAAGATCGAGTGACGGGCTTTGACGATGAAGTAGGAGTCCGCGTCCGGTCGCACGGGCTCGACCAAGCGGGCATGAGGCCCGGCGAGGGCGGCATCCAGGATTTCCCCGTGGTGGGAACGCCACTTTCCGAAGTTGTCATTGGCGTAGATCACCGCTAGCTCGCGTGCGCGGGCTTCCTCCAACAGGTGCACCACGGCGGGCAGGGCCCGCTCGACGGAGCGGACGAGGTCACCCGCGTCCTCGTGGTCGTACGTGTTGAGCATGTCGATGATGACAACTGCGGTCTTCGTCATGGTCAAGAACTCTCAAACGGTACTGGCGGTGCGCCGTTGGCACGACGGCCCCTGGGCCCGTGCATCCCGCCCGACCCTCGCTCGGCCGGGGGCGACGCGCCCGGGGCCTCTTGGGTGGGCGCTCGACGTTCTTTTGGTGCCTCCATCAGCCTCTTCGACCGTGAGCCGGGTCTGATTCGATCCCGTTCCCTGGTCGACGTTCGTCTCGCTTCCCGCCTAGGACTCGCCGCCGCTCTCCCCGTTTCGGTCGTGCTTCGGAGCCGTCCATCGGACCTTCCCCGTGCGCGGGCCCGTGTCCCGCTTCGGGCGGTCGAGCCGGCTCGCCTCGTCAGTGTCGGCAGCCGGTGTCCGTACGTCGTTGCCCTGATGGGGCGCGCCCCGCCGTGTCTGTCGCGCGCTGTGTCCGTCGTGCGGAGGTACGCCGCCGGCGCCGCCTTGTTCGTCGTCCATCGTGCCCTCCTCGGGCGTGCAGACCCCCTCTTCCAGCCGCTGCCCGCCCTCCTGCCGGGGAAACCGGAACGGCCGCATCCGTGGCAGATGTCCCTATGGGTGGCGGCCAGAATCGCGCTGCGCTGCGCCGCACCGGCCGGCGGGCCGGGAGGCCGTGGACCCGGTGTTCCTCTCCGACGCAGGTTTCCAACGAGCCTGTACGGGGCCGAAAGCCTTCTCGGGGAGGGGTGTGGATCGCGGGTTGGCGGGCACGAGGCGGGGCACGTCGATCATCCGTCCAGGGAGGGAACGGTTCCATGTCTCAGACCGCCATAGCCACCGGCACCACCGTGGGAGTGGATACGCTGTCGGGCGCCAAAGCGGAGGGTGCGCGGATTTTTGAGGATCTTCCACGGATCGACAACGCCCGCCGGGTGGCGCCCGCCGATGCCCGGGAGCTGTCACGTCTGTTCCTTCTTCGGCTGCGGTCGCTGGAGGAGGGAACCCGCGAGTATCAGTACGCCCGGAACACTCTGATCGAGATGAACGTCTCGCTGGTGAACTTCGCCGCCCGGCGGTTTCGCAGCCGTTCCGGCGAGGGCATCGAGATCGAGGACATCGTCCAGGTCGGAACGATCGGGTTGATCAAGGCCATCGACCGTTTCGACCCCGACCGTGAGGTCGAGTTCTCCACCCTCGCGCTCCCGTACATCACCGGTGAGATCAAGCGGTTCTTCCGCGACACGACCTGGGCGGTACACGTACCGCGGCGCCTGCAGGAACTGCGCTCCGAGATCGCGAAGAGCCAGGAGGCGCTGACCGAAGCCTTCGGCCGGGCCCCCACCATGAGGGAACTCGCCGAGCACCTTGAACTCCGCGAGGAAGACGTCATCGAGGGCATGGTGGCTGCCAACGGCTACACAAGTGGCTCCATCGACTCCCCGACACCTTCCAAGCCGCGCGCATCCGACGGCGTCGAGGGGCGTTCCCTCGCAGACACCGTCGGCGACGTCGACCCCGACATGGAACTCTTCGAGGACCTCCACACCCTCGCCCCCCTCCTGCGAGACCTTGGGGAACGCGACCGGCGCATCCTGAACATGCGGTTCGCACAGGAGATGACCCAAGCCGAGATCGGCGCCGAACTGGGCGTGTCCCAGATGCAGGTTTCCCGCCTTCTCACCCGCATCCTGACCAAGCTGCGCAACGGGATGCTCGCCGCATAGAGGACGGGCGCTGTCGTACGTCGAAGATCCCGGCCAGAACTTTCGCGTCGATCGGGGGCCCCGCCGCCAGATCGAACGCCCCGCTCACCGGTCGGGCGGGATACCGCCGCGAGATGCGGCGGCATCGTCGGTGTGCAGTGCTGGAAAGATCCGGCACCGCGGGCTGAGCCCGGCCCGTACCAGGCGGCCCGGAACCAGCCGGCCCGCGAAGACCCGGCGCTGCTCGGAAGCAGATTCTGGTTCGGGGAATCTGCCCAATGCGCCGAGTGCCCGACTGAACGCCGAGTCGTTCCGTATGCGATCCAGGGGAACGTGATCGCCCGACCGCCGGACGAGCGGCTTCGGAGGGGGCAGTCGCACGAAGCGGTAGGCGGCCGCCGGCCCGTACGAGCGGGCCGTGCCTTTTACGGAGGTACGCGTGGCAAGTACTGCTCCGACGACGGGCACGCTGCCCACTGGGCTTACTGCGCTCCCAGGTGTCTATAAGCCGCAAGGTGATACCCGCCTGCTTGCTCAAGTGCTTGCCCTGGAGCCCCTGCGACCGGGAGCCCGCGTACTGGAGATCGGCACAGGTACCGGGGTGCCGGCCCTCCATGCCGCGGGCAGGGGAGCCCGCGTCACGGCAGTCGACGTCGCATGGCGCGCGGTGCTCACCGCCCGGCTGAACGCCCTGCGCCGGAGACTGCCCCTGCGCGTCATCCGCGGCGACTTCGCCGCAGCCGACATCGGTAGCACCTTCGACCTCGTCGTCTCCAACCCGCCCTACGTCCCGGCCCCGGAAAGAGAGCTGCCCGCACGGGGCCCGGAGCGCGCCTGGGACGCCGGCCTGACGGGCGAGGAGTCATCGACCGGATCTGCGCGAGCATCCCTTCTCTCCTGCGACCGGGCGGGGTCCTGCTCATGGTTCATTCGGGCATGTGCGGACCCCAGCGGACCGTCGACCGACTGTCTGCTGTGGGGCTTGACGCGAGGATCGCGGCTGAGGCAGTCGTGCCGTGGGGGCCGGTTCTACGAACTCGCCGATCCTGGCTTGAGCGGCAGGGCCTGGCCGTCGAAGCCGACGAACTCGAAGAGCTGGTGGTCATCCGCGCCCGGAAACTCTGAGGACACGACGCGGCTGAGGTCGAAACCGGGCAGCCTGTACGTGGGCCCGCCGGGGGAAAGGGTCGAAGGAGTCGGGCTCCGCGAGGTGCCGCGCTGATGTTCGCAGCCAATGTGCCACCGCCGCCCCTGAGATGGATACCTGGCGCGACCGAAGGCCGTTCCATTTGCTTGCTCCGCGTGGTGGGCTCCGTGTCAGTGCTGGATCATTACGTGGAGTAAACAGATCATCGCGTGAAGCAACCAGCGCGAGCTTGGTTTCGCGTGGCCGCACGCAGCGGTGCATTCGAACGGAGCGATCCATTCCATGAGTGACCTGGTCCTCCTTGTCACCATCATGATCGCGATACTCCACTGGGCCGCCCCGAACGCCAAGGGCCGCGGATTCAAGTGAGTGACCGCGGGCAGTCTCCTGGCCCTGGTGATCTGGATGGCCGCCTCGGCCGCCTTCGCGTTCTACGTCGCGAACTTCGCCTCCTCCACCCACCGCCAGATCGAGTTCCATCCCTCGCACCTGCCGGGTGAAGCCGGAGCCGACGAGGATTGCCTGCTCCTCGTCCATGTCCGCAGGGTCGCCGGTCAGCTCAGGTACCGGATCTGCGCCGACTGCGCCGAGGCCGTCATCACAGGGGTGCCCCCTCGAGGAGCGGTTCCTCGAGAGCGGCTGGGGTACGCCCTGCTCTGTCGCACCTGCGATGCCGGTATCCGGGGATGACCTGGCGCAGCTCACTGGGCCTGAGCGGTCCCCGCTATCTGCTGCGGCGAATGAGCGTCCTCGCGGCCACGGTCCCGCGACACAGGGTGCAAGGCAGCTGCCTCACCTTCCGCCGTGCACCCGGCATCACCCCGGCCTCGGCGACTGGATTCCGCTTGGGCCGGGGCAGGGAGGGCAGACGAAGGTGCATCCCAAGGCCGAAATCGGCAGGTGGCGCATGCGAGGTGTTGGAGTGGAAGAAGAGTTGCTGCTGGTGGACGCCCACAGCACGTGCGAGAGGCGCTGGTGGACCACGAAGACGACGAGCGAGTCCGGGAGGGAATCGCCCGCCTCATGAAGCACGGGAACGGAGCCCACGCCCAGCGACGAACCTTGCACACTGAAGGAACCCTCGCCCGAATCGTGACCCGGTGCGCGGAACTGACGACCGAGTGACGTCGGCTTCCTGCGCGGCCGGACTTCTGGAGTCGGACCCTGCAGGTTTCGGCCCGAGGGTTGCAAGGTGACACCGCAGCTCCGGCCGTAGGGGGTCGCGTCTGTCGTGCTTTGGCGGCGGCGTCGAGGTAGTCGGATGATTGGCGGACAGCTGGGTAGTCGTACTGCATGATCCACAGGGTGAGGGATTCCGACGACCCACATCCGCAACCGGCCTCTGGTCCGCGTACGCACGAGTAGGGCTCGCATCGAGCTGGAACGGGGTGGCGCTGATGTGTCGCTGGCTTGCCTATGCGGGTTCGCCTCTCCTCCTGGACGAAGTTCTGTACCGCCCGGAGCACTCGTTGATCGATCAGAGTCTCCACGCCCGGATGGGCGTGGAATCGACGAACGGCGACGGTTTCGGCATCGGCTGGTACGGCCCGGGGGGCGACGGCACGCCGGCAGTGTTCCGCGACATCGGTCCCGCCTGGAACAATCGAAACCTCAGAGAACTCGCCGCGCATGTACGCTCCCCGTTGTTCTTCGCGCATGTCCGAGCCTCTACGGGATCGGCGATCCAACAGACCAACTGCCACCCGTTTCGGCACGGCCGTTGGCTGTGGATGCACAACGGGGCGATCGCTGATTTCCCGCGGCTGCAACGCGACCTTTGCATGGCGGTGGACCCCGCCCTGTTCCCGTCCATGGAAGGCTCCACCGACTCCGAGGTGATGTTCTACCTCGCCGTCACCTTCGGGCTCGATCAGGACGTACCGGGCGCTGTTGCAAGGATGGCCGGTCTCGTTGAGCGGCTCGGGCAGCAACACGGGGTCGATTACCCCCTGCAGATGACGATTGCGGTGAGCGACGGCGAGCGCGTGTGGGCCTTCCGCTACTCCAGCCAGAAGCAATCACGGTCGCTCTTCTACAGCAACAAGACCGACACGGTCCGCGAGCTCTACCCCGAGCTGGACTACCTCCGGGACGTCTCCGACGAGACGCGGTTGGTCGTTTCCGAACCGTTGGGCAGCTTGCCCGGAGTGTGGAACGAACTTCCGGAGGGAAGTTATGCGGTGTTGCCTTCAGCGCCCACCGAGGACTATCTGCCTTTCGTTCCAGATCTCACCTGAGACAGCTTTGATGAAGATTCCGTTTGCGTACTTGAAAGCCCCTGGTTGACGCACCACCCCAGGCACGAGGGCGATACGCGCAGCGCTTGCCCTGCCCCGGGGCCACGTCCATCCCGCAGGCCCCGTCGCAGCAGAAGCCGCCTATGGCCTGGCCATCACTGCCCGGCCGGGCAAACACGTGGTGCATCCACGTGAGGGGCACCCCGCGCTGCGCTCAGGGCCGCGCGCGAGCTCCTCGCCGAGTGATGGCAAGAGACAGGATCCTCCGGCTCCGCCCGCGCGACTGCGGGTACCGCCACGGAAGTTGGTGGCAAGCGTGGGCGGGTACACGCGCTCCTATGGCTGACATTCTGGTGGGCACATGTTCGTGGACGGATCCGGCGCTGATCGCCGGCGGCTGGTACCCCGCCGGCCGACGCGACGCGGAGGGCCGGCTGCGGCACTACGCCACCCGGTTCCCGATCGTGGAGGTTGACTCCACCTACTACGGGATGCCGAGTCGGCGCAACAGCATGCTGTGGGCCCAACGGACACCGCCGGGGTTCCGATTCGACGTCAAGGCGTTCTCACTGCTCACGGGCCATCCGACTCGGACCGCAGCCCTTCCCGCCGACTTGAGGCAACCGGGCGATCCCACTCGCGTACGAGCCGATTCCGGGTTGCTCAGGGAGGTGTGGCTGCGTTTCAGCAGCGCACTCGAGCCCCTGCGTACGAGTGGGCGGCTGGGAGCCCTGTTGTTCCAGTTCCCGCCGTGGCTTGCTCCCGGGCCGCGGGGCGAGCAGCTGGTCGAGGAGTGCACCCGTCGGGCAGAAGGCTGGCCAGTGGCCGTGGAATTCCGCCACCCAGGATGGTGGAGCACTGAGCGGCAGGCGGCGACCGCCCGGCTCCTTGGCTCGCGAGGAATGGCGGCCGTAGCCGTCGACACGGTCCAGGGATTGCCCGCATCCATCCCTCCGGTAGCGGCAGTCACCACGCCGTACCTGGCCGTCGTCCGCTTCCACGGGCGCAGCACATCGTGGGGCTCCACCGCTCCCGGGAGCAAGGAAGAGAGCTACCGTCACACCTACACGGAGGCCGAACTGGCGCCTTGGGTGTCACGCGTGCGGGAGATGTCACGGCAAGCCGGCGTCGTGCACGTTCTGTTCAACAACTGCTGCGCCGATGCGTCCGTACGGGCAGCGGAAGCGATGCGGAACGCGCTCGAGAATGATTCATCCTGCACGGTGCGAGGGCTCGGCCGGCAGCGCCACGCATGAGGGTTCCTGTACGGCACCACTGCTCGAACGAGCCTACCCGGATGAGTACTCGCTGCTGGTGGCACATTCTCGGGGATCGTCAGCACCGCGCGGTTGCCCGGTGCCGCGGGTAGGGGGCGACGCTATGGACAGGCTGAGAGGCATGACGACGACGCATGGTGCGTTCACCATTCGGTAGCTCGGTTCCACTCGCTCTGGCCGCCTTCGCCTGCGTGATCCGCACGGCTACCTGTTCTGCCTCTTCTCCCCGGCGCCTGACCTCATGCTGCTGGAAGGGGTTGCCCGACGACGTGGCTCACGGCCGGCAACAACCCGGATGCCGGGGTCAGTGCAGAACGCTGACCACGCGGGCGATCACGAGAAGGGATGTCATCAGGGCTGCGACGCTTTGAACGGCCATCATGAGTTCGACGCGGGTCGACAGTGGCATGGTGTCGGTGGGGCTGTGCGTGGCCTGGGGAGAAGGCGGACGGACGGATCGCCGCCGAGATGCTGACCCCCTACACCTGCGTTCGGGCGTGGAGGCGGGCATGGTCGTTCCGGACGCGGTCGACACGGACGATACGAGTGTGCGGGTGCTCCGCGACGAGTGATTCCCCTGCCGGCTTCCTGGAGGAGAGCAGGGGGCCGGGGCCCGACCCGTCACGACCTGGACACGGCACGACAGAGAGGTCGCACAGTCCGGCAGGCTTCACGCCGACGACTGCGGTGGTCACCGGCTCCACTCGGACCATCGGCCGCGCCGTGGCCGTCCGGCTCGTTCCGGCGGGCATCGACACATCGACGTTACCCGTCGCTCGGACGAGCGCGGGGCGCAGGAGACGGACGAAGAGGTGCAGGCACACGGTCAGCGCTCGGCTTCTGTGGACTGTCCCTCTTCCGAGAGATTGATTTCCCGCCCGCACATGGTGGTCCTCGGTCCGCCCCTCACCGCGTTCCCCTCCTTGACGATGCTGCTCCTGCCCTACGTATAGGGCTGTGAGCTGGGAGGTCGGTTGGCGGTACTGTCGGCCGATGGAGTCTGAGAAGTCGAAGGAGTGCCCACTTCATGGCGCTGGCGTGAGCGCGCAGAGCTTGGTGGGGCGTCGGCTCGCAGGTGTCGTCGGGTCGTGGCACTTTTACGGCAGCGACGACCCCGCGGGCCCGCTCGATGTGTGGCTGATCGATGACCAGGAGGCCGCCGTGCACATCACGACCGGATCGGATTGGTGTCTGATCGTTGAGGTGTCGGAGCCGCACGCCGGCCATGACATGGGCGAATCGGGCCTCATCACAGTGGGCGCGATGGGCGACAGCACGCCGTTCGCAGACCACCTCGGGGAGAGCGTTCTCGCGGTGAGGGAGGACCACGAGCCGAACACCGGGCGCATCGCCCTGGAGCTCTCATTTCCCACCGGTCGAGTCCGTTGTGAGAGCTGGGCTGGGGACCTCCGCCTGACCGCGGTGTGATGATCTCGGTGTGGCTGGTGTGATCACGGCGTCGGAGCCGTCCTGGATAGGCCCGTTCACCGGGCTGAGCCCGAGGCTGTTCCGGTAGTTGGTGACGGTGCTGCAACGCGAAGGGGCAGAAGCGAATCGCGGGGGCAAGCCATGGAGCCTGCCACTTGACGACAGGGCACTGCTGGTCGCCGCCTACTGGGGCACGAACCTCACAACACGCCAACTCGGCCCGCGTTTTGGTGTCTCCAAGTCGGCAGCGGACCGCATCATCGACCATCTGGGGCCGATGCTCGCGCTCCAGCCGCGCAAGCGGTTCGCCAAGGACACCGTGCTCATCGTGGACGGCACCCTCGTGCCTACCCGCGATCACACCGTGGCCGAGCGATCGAAGAACTACCGGTACTCCACGAACCACCAGGTCGTGATAGACGCTGGCCCCCGGATGGTCGTAGTGGTTGGCCAGCCACTTGCCGGGAACCGCAACGACTGCAAGGCGTGGGAAGAGTCCGGTGCCAAAACCGCTGTCGGCAGGATGCTCACGATCGCCGACGGCGGCTATCCAGGGACAGGGCTTGTGATCCCTCACCGCCGTGCGCGCGGACAGACGGAACTCCCGGCCTGGAAGGAGGAGCACAATCGCTCCCACAAACAGGTCCGGGCCCGCGTGGAGCACGTCTTCGCACGCGTGAAAAACTGGAAGATCCTCCGCGACTGCCGGCTCAAAGGCGACGGAGTCCACCACGCCATGCTCGGCATTGCCCGCATGCACAACCTCGCCCTGGCCGGATAGGGGCGACCGCACGCACCGGGGAAGCCGCACCCGCACGACTCAAAGATCATTTACGGGACAACCCTAGGTGGTGTTCCATCGCACCGCTCCTTCCGAGCACGGCCCTCAGCCGGCCTGACAGCCCCCTCTGACCCCTCCCCTTCCGGGGCGGCTGTGCCGACCGCACCGCGCAGCGGACGCGCGAGGGAGCGTGGCCGCTGGTCTCGCCTTCAAGGAAAGAGCTGTAGTTGGCCGCAGTGGGGTCGATCCGCTGAGCGTCCCTGTCGATCGTCCTCAGCGGGGCGCCCCGGGCGGTGGCAGGATTTACTCCCGGGGAGGGGCGTGTGCGCCCTGCCTTGGTTGCCCACGCAAGTTTCTTGGTGCCCGCTTTGAAAACGTGGCGCTGTGCATGTGTGGGATGGATTGAGTGTATATGCCGGAATCCTCCGGGTAGCCGCTGAGCGTGATCACTTTGGGCGTCGAAGAAGAGTATTTGTTGGTGGACGCGGACACCCTGCTGCCGGTGCCATGGGCGGACGACGTGCGCAGGGCCGCAGGTGTCGTGTCCCTCACTGAGGACGGCGAGGTTCAAGAGGAGCTGTTGCAGTCGCAGATCGAGGTTGCTACCCCCGTCTGTGTCCGGCTGGAGGAGGTGGGTGGCCATCTCCTGCGGCTGCGCCATGCGGTCGCCTCGGCCGCAGAGGATCGGGGCTGCCGAGTCCTCGCGTCTGCTGCGGCGCCGGTCAGGGGCCCTGCTCCGGTGCCCGTGACCCCCACCCCGCGCTACCGCAGGATGGAGGGGGAGGCGCGACAACTGGTGGACGAACAACTGATCAACGGCATGCACGTCCACGTGGCCGTACCCGATCCAGAGACCGGGGTGGCGGTTTTGAACCGCATCCGAGTCTGGCTCCCGACCTTGCTGGCCATGTCGGTCAACTCGCCATTGTGGGACGGGAAGGACACCGGATTCGCCAGTTGGCGGACCATCGTCTTCGGCCGCTGGCCCGTGAGCGGCCCCCCGCCCGTCTTTCGCGATTACTCCGACTACGAGGGACGGGTCGAGGCCCTGGTCTCGGCGGGAATCATCGCCGATCGTGGACAGCTGTACTGGCAGGCCCGGCTCTCCGAGCGGTACCCCACCGTGGAAGTCCGATGCCTGGACGTCCAACTCCGTGCTGATGACGCCGTTATGCTGGCGGGCATCGTCCGCGCCCTTGTCGAGGTCGCCATCGACGAGGAGAAGGCTGGAGCGGCTCTGCCGCTGTGCCCGCCGGAGCTGCTGCAAGCCGCCAACTGGCATGCGGCCCGGCACGGACTGGGTGGCTCGCTGCTCGACCCTTGGGGGCATCTTCGCAGCAGTGGGGACATTCTGTGCATGCTCCTTCGTCACGTCGCTCCCGCGCTGGAAGACAGCGGTGACCAACGTGAGGTGAGCTCTCTTGTACACCGCCTGCTCAGGGAGGGCACTCCGGCAGACCGCCAACGCCGCGCGCTGGCGGACGGCATGCCTGGCCTGCGAAACCTGCTCCTGGGGACGTCTTCCGACTCAGCGCCGTAGCGGAATGGCAGCAGAGACGAGAACCTGCCGGGTCGCTGAAGCTCGTAATACGCCCGGCGCGATGCGGTGTGCGACGGGGTCGCCACTCGAGTGGCCATCGTGGCTGCCATACAGGTTGCCGGTTGGAGTGAGCCGAGCGCGGCGCCGAGCGGAAGGCCCCGGCGGAACGTGGGGAATGCCGGGGCTGTGTCGAGCCGATGCACCGCAATTCTTCGAGGGGTGAGCTCGGCCAAGCACGGCCCTCCGCGGCGCACTCCATGTCGGCGCGGGTAGGACGAGCCAATCGGCGCCTGCCGGGCAGTCGGGTACACCCTCGGCCAGGGCACGCGTGCCTGTTCGACGTCGATGGCCGAGCAGCGATTGCGTGTGTCCCGGCACCCGCCGACGGGGACGCGGATGAGGGGTCGGCCCGCGCCGGTGCCGTGTTTGATCAGCCAGGCGGGCGGCTCGGGCAGCGGGGGTCGGCCCGCATTGAGGGAGGCGTGCGCCTCTGCGACGGCGAGTGCCTGTTCGGCCCGGCCGAGTGCGGCCCGCAGGTAGGTGAAGACGGTGCGCAGGCGCGCCAAGTCGGGCGGGAGTCTCCCCGAGCCATGACCGGGGCTCCGCCACAGAGGGGCTGCCGGGTTGCTGCCGGACGAATGATCGAGAGGCGCCCTCTCCGGTGATCGCGGTGGAAGCCGAGGTCTGCCCCAGCCCGTGCTCGCCTCGCCCCTCTCCACGCGCTCCCACGAGCGGCGTGCGCGGGCCGCCGATCGGTGCGTCGGCTCGGTACGGCAGGACGTCACCGTGACGTTGCCGTGCTGGGAGGGATCAGCGGTTCGGTGGGTAGTGGCGCCTGGCCCAGATCGGCAGGAGGAACCAGACGCTCACGACCCAAAGGGTGATTGCCGCCGTGAGCCACCAGGCAATCGTGTCGTCGGTGGCTGTGCGCAGGAGAAGCAGTAGCGTCAGGGCTGTGGTGGTGGCGAGCATGACAAGGCCGACTCTGGTCATGTGGGAGGCCAAGGCGACCGTCTGCGGTTTGATGTGGCGCCCGGTGACCGTGCGGTGCAGGGAGACGGGTCCGATCAGCGGGCCGGCGGTCGCGGCGCCCAGGGTGACCGCGGCGATGTAGAGGGCTCGGTCCGTGTCACCCAGCTCGGCGAATACCGGTTGGAAGACGGCAATGAGCAGGACGCCAAAGAGAATCTGAAGGCCGGTCTGAGCGACCCGCACCTCTTGCAGGATGTCCGCCCACATACGGTCCGCGCGTTCCTCCGCGCTCTCGTCCCGCCCGCCACGCGCCTCGATCGAACTCGTATCCGGTTTCACGCGCTCGCGATCACTGGCCACGGCAGAATCCTCCCGATCCCGGCCGGAACTTCTTTCGACTCGTCGCTGACCGAATCGACGGGCGCGGCATCACCGCCTACAACTGGCAGCCCCAGCCGCAGCGCCTCCTGTGACCTCATCAAGGCCCTGTACCCGCCCGCATTGCCCCCAAGGCCAATCGCGACGCCCACCCGACTGGTGCGTCGCGCCCCGCGTGAGGGGGCCGCATGCCACCATCCGGCGACCGGGATCCGGAGATGCTGCGCGCAGGGCGGGTCTGTCGATCGAATGCTCGATTTACAGTCCCCTCGGGTTCTTTCAGTTCCGGCTGTGAGGACGAGCAGAACAGTCGGTAACGCCTTGGTCGTCTACGTTCCGATTTGCGGACTGTGCGCTGCAGGGAGATGCGGAATGGGCCCGTCGGGGTGAGTGGCTCCTCCGCTGGTGGTGTGCGGTTTCACCAGTAGTGTTTACGGCCGCCTACGGAGTGTCCGAGTGCGCCGACGATCCAGAGGATGACTCCGATGACGACGAGGATGATGCCGATCGTCCACAGGATGCTGATGCTCGTGAGGAGTCCGACGATGAGAAGGATGACGCCGAGGACGATCATGGTGTCCTCCAGTTGCGCATTGGGGATTCGTTTCAGTGGTGAAGCGCTCAGTACCTCGGCGCTCCATCATCCGCAATGCGCATACCCGGAGCTGGCGTGATCATCCTCATGGCGTGCGGGTCTGTGTCGATCCCCCTTTCATCGGTGTGCCCGGCTCCTTCTCCAGGAGATGCCTCCACCGCGCGGGGTCGGCGAGCTTCCTGAGCCGGGCCTGGAGTGGAAGGTGAGCTCCAGGGCCGATAGCCGCATGGTTTCCAGGGCGTCGGTCTGCCGTTCCGCTCGGGCCAGCAGTCGACCTACGGCTTCGCCGTCGATTCGGGAATTCGTTCGAGACAGCGCTCGCAGCGTCCGCCACAGCTCCTTCTTGCCCTCCACTCCTACTCGAGCCGCCTCCAGTTCGAGGATGGTGCTCAGCGGGGAACGGGAGACGAGGCGGCCGTTGAGCTTGAGCCGCCCCGCCCTCTCCGCGAGGATGCCCAGCAGGATCTTGTGGTGCATGAGCGGTACGTCGAGCGCGGTCATGATCTCGCGCAGGCTCTCCCGGTCTTCGGTGACTTCGGCGGTCAGTTCTGTCAGCCGTCGACCGGCGGGCGTTCCGGTGTGAGTCTGCGACATTCTGCGGAACAGGGCCACGCCGGCTCCTGCTCCGGCAAGGTGGTCGTTGAGGTAGACGCTCAGTATCCGAACGGGATCCGGTGCCCGCTCGGAGTGCTTCGTCGTGTGGGTCATGGCCGAGTCTCCTATCGATCGCGTGTGTAACGGAACGGGTGATTCCGGTGCCATCTGACAGGCGCGTGGTGCCATATGGCCGGGGGATTCAGACGGTTCGGGTGACCGTGACCGTGACCAGGACGGGGACGACTGTTCGGTGCTGAGCCAGGCAGGCGGTGACGGCGTCCTTCACTTCATGGCGTACCTGCCGGGCGATGTCCACGACGCGGCGGTCGGTGTGCAGGATGCACCGCACTTCCACGTGGCAGCCGCCGTCCGGGGTGCGTTCACAGCGGATGCCGGCCACTTCGCGGGGCGGTGTGGTCGATGGGGTCTTGGGGTGACGTGCGCGGGAGGCGGCGAGGGCGAGTCGGTCGGACAGCGCGGGCTGAAGTGCGTCCACGCCTGGAACGCCGAGGGCAGCCTCTGCCGCAGCCCGGTGAATGCCTTCCCAGGGCGAGGCGGTCATCGTTCGGACCGCTCGAGCCTCGGCTGGCGGGAGCGTTCCAGCACGGCGGTGACTTCCACGTCGACGGCGGTGACCGCGATACCGAGGACGTGCTGAGCCGCGTGGAGGACGGCTTGGCGTACGGCTTCGGCCCGCTCTCGCAACGGTTGGTCGAGCGTGGCGGACACGGTGATGGCGGCGACGTGAAGTGGATGCCCGCCGCGTGCGGGGGTCAGCCGACAGCTGGCGGCGTGGGTACCGGGGACGGTGTCGGCCGCTCGGCGCAGTATCTTCGCGGCGGCGGTCTCGGCGATCCGAAGGTCGTGTCCCGCGTCATTGAGCAGCAGCATGGCGCCCAGCCTTGCCTCGGCACGAACGGCGTTGATCACCTTGTTGGCGAGGCTGTGGCCATCGGGCTGTTCCTCGCCGCGCAAGGCACGGGTGGCGCGCTCCAGGGAGGTCAGCCCCTCGATGGCTTCGCGGCAGTACGGACAGTGGTTGGTGTGCGGGTCCGCGGCACGGGCAGGATCGTGAGCCTGGTCCCAGGCACGCCCGAGGAGGCGTCCGCAGGGCAGCAGCTCCGAGCCGGCAAGCCGCTCGGCATCGGGGCGCGGGGGCGGGACGGACTTGGTCGAGGAGGTCGGGTGCGGGTCGTCTAGCGCCATGGGCGCATCGCCTCCATCAAAGCGCGTCGTGCGCGGAAAAGTCTGCCGCGCACCGTTTGTTCGCTGGTGCCCACCACGATGGCGATCTCTTCGTAGTGCAGGCCGTGCAGCTCTCTGAGGACCCAGCACACGCGCAGCTCGGGTCCTATTTCCAGGAGCGCTCGCGTGAGAGCGGCTGCCGTGGCTCTCGTCTCAGCCATGCGGGGTGGTGAGCTGTCGGCGTCCAAGGCGGGGGGCTCGGGGACGGTTTCCAGGGGCAGAGGCCGAGGCCGGCGGCGCAGGGTGTTGAGGCAGCAGTTCGTAACGATGCGGTACATCCACGTGCCGAAGGAGGCGGTGTGGCGGAAACCCGGAAGCTGCCTCCAGGCGCTGAGGAAGGCGTCTTGGACCGCGTCCTCGGCGTCCGCCCGATTGCCGAGCAGATGCTGAGCGAGGGACAAAAGACGGCCGCTGTGCCGGCGGACCAGGAGCGCGAAGGCTTCTTCGTCTCCTTCGGCAGCCCGAACCGTCAACACCCTGTCGTCCGCGTCGTTCAAGGTGCCCGGGGCCGCGGCAACGCAGGCGACGGTCTGCGGCGCCGGCCGCAGTGGGCGTGCCGCGCCGTGCCGGGGCGATGTACTGGTCCGGTTGCGCATCCGCCGCTTCCCTTCTGCCGAAGACGCCGGTGGCGGCCTGCGTACGCACTCTTCGATCGTAGGCGCTGTGGTGGCAGGGTGAGGAGTGAGGAATGTCGGTGCGATGTGTCCAAGACATGAGGGCGTCGCAACGGCGTCCGCCCAGACACCCCGGGGAGGTCCTCATGTCGGACACCATCAACCCCACCGCGGGCGGTGACTCCCGCCCTGCGGGCAAGGCGCTCACGGGACACACCGGTGCCGGGACGGCGCCAGAGACGCGCGGCCGGACCTCGATCGCCGACAGCGTGGTCGAAAAGATCGCAGGGATGGCCACACGCGAGGTGCCGGGCATCCACAGTCTCGGCTCCGGGATGGCTCGAACGCTCGGGGCCGTGACGGACAAGGTTCCGGGGGGACGGCCCAGCGTGTCCCGGGGCGTGAAAGTCGAGGTGGGTCAGCGGCAGGCGGCCGTCGATCTCGACGTGGTCGTGGAATACGGCGTTCCCATCGTGGACATCGCCGGTGAGGTCCGCAACAACGTCATCACCGCCGTGGAACACATGACCGGCCTGGAGGTCGTCGAGGTGAACATCACCGTCGACGACGTCCACCTCCCTGACGAGGAAGACGACGAGGAAGGCGAGGGCCGCGTGCAGTGATTTCCTCGGCCTCCGAGTCGAGACACATCGAAGAATTCAGGTGAGTGAAATGAGCGCAGCAACCGTGGGCCTGCTGGCTGGCATGGCCTTGGGCTTCGCCGCCTTCTTCGGCGGCTTCTGGGCGTTTCTGCTGGTGGCGTTCCTGGGTCTGGTGGGCCTGGTGATCGGGCGCATGCTGCAGGGTGACCTCGAACTGTCCGACTTCACGCATCCCCGGGACCGGCAGTGACCTCGCAACCCGCCCACCCCCTGTCCGAACCGGCGGCAGCCCCTTCCACGCCGTCGCAGCCGGCGGCCGAACGCGGCGCCACGGTGATCCCGGAGAAGGTGGTGGCCCGTATCGCGGCGCGCGCGGCACGGGAGGCGCTCGCCGGCCACACGAACACCGCCGCTGCGGCCGCCCAGGCGAAGCTGCAGGCCCCACACGCGTCGGTCACAGCCGACAGCGGTACCGCGCGACTGGGATTGACGATGGACCTGCCCTACCCGATAGACGTCGCCGATGCCTCACGCCACGTGCAGCGATACGTCAGCGAGCGGGTAGCTCACCTGACAGGGATGCGGGTCACTGAATGCACCCTCGACATCGCGCACCTGGTTCCCACCGACGGCTTGGACAACCGGCGCGTGCAGTGAACCGCACCGCATGCTCACCGGGAAGGAGAGTCGGGATGAAACGCGACCAAGCCCCCCCGGCCACCACGGAGCATCCCACCGAACCCGACGCGGTCGCCTCCCGCACAGTCGGGCTGGTGACCGAGAAACCTCGTTCCGGAGCGCACCCGACAGCAAAGCGGCCGTGGTCCGCCCGCCGGATACCCGCCGCGCTCACAGCCCTGCTTATCGGGGCCGTGGCAGGAACACTGCTGTTCGACATTGCCAGAGTCCGTGCCGGCCAGTCGGTCGCGGGCTGGCGCACACGGCTCGCCGACGAATTGGCCACCCGGCCAATGGACGACGTCCGGATCCAGATCGCCGCCGCCGTCATCACTGTTCTCGGCCTATGGCTGATCGTCTTGGCGCTCACCCACGGCCTGCGCAACCAACTGCCCCTGCAAACTCCCGACACCGACCTGCGGGCCACGCTGGACCGCGATGCCGCGGCACTGCTTCTGCGGGACGCCGCCATGCGCGTCCCCGGTGTCAGCGCCGCCAAGGTACGGATCCTCCAAAACCGCATCAGGGTGCGCGCGGACGCGCGGTTCCGTGCCCCCGCCGACGTCAAAGCCGACCTGCTGGTTGCTCTGCAGACGGAACTCGACCGCCTCGCCCTCGCCCGTCCTCCCTGGCTCGGCATTCGCGTACGTCCACGCCGGAAGTAGCTCGTCCACAGGCGCTCGATGTCGAGCGAGAGACAGGAACCGGATCCCATGAGAAGGAAATCCGCAGTCAATCGAGTCCTGCTGGCCCTGACAGGCATCGTCCTGCTGGGAACCGGCATCCTGATCCTGACGGGTAGCTTCGACCTGTACCGGATTTGGCGCATAAGACCACCCGAGGGCTGGCCCCTGACCGATCCGCGAACCGTCCTGCTCGCCGACTCCGACCGGACCCGCTGGACGGACCAAGGATGGTGGTGGCCCACCGTCATCGCCGTGCTGGCCATCGTTGTCCTGCTTGCCCTGTGGTGGCTACTGGCACAACTGCGCCGCACCCACCCCGGCCGGATCCCCGTCGGCGTCCCGCCTACTGCTGACGGCGTGGAGCTGCGTGAGCGCGCCCTCAGCGACGCCCTGGCAGCCGACATCCAGCATGTGCCCGGCGTCCACCGGGCCCGCGCACGGATGGACGGCACGTCCCGTCATCCCGAAGCCCGTATTGATCTCACGCTGACTCCCGACAGCGAGCCCGGACCAGTCCTGCAGGCGCTCTGTGACGGGCCGCTGAAGCGCGCCCGCCAGTCCACGGGGCGGACCTTGCCCGCCAGAGGGCGGCTGCAGGTCACCCCGCACAAGGCACACCGTGCCGAATAGACCGCACCCATCTGGCCGCCGCAGACTGCGGCGTGCTGTCGGGACGCCAAGTCACCCGTAGACCAACTGAATTCAAAGATCACCGCTCATCGCGGCGCCTGCTCGGCCGTCGGGTTCGACTTACGTGAGCCGGCTGGGCGGAAGTACCTTGCGGGCATGCCGTGCCCGGCCGAACCGGGCACGGCACTCAACAGCATGGCCCTCTGCGTCAGGGGCGCAGGGAACTCGGCGCGAGTTCCTTCTTCGCCGGACTCGGCCGGCCCGGCCGTGGGGTCACGCCCCCCTTGACGAAGGGTCCGCTGGCAACCGGCTGGATGGTGACCAGTTGCCAACTCCTCGGGGCGGTGGGGCTGCCGCAGTTGAGGACTGTCCCGTTGGAGGCGCACTGCAGCTCGTACACGGCGCCCGTCGTGGTCAGCACTTTGAAGTTCGTCACCTGACCCAGGGACGAGACGGTGGCATCACAGACGGTGGAGGGGGCGGGGTAGCCCGGGTTCTGCGTGGGGGTGGTGAGATCCTCGCGCTTGTAGTTCCCCGTCCGCGGGTCGTCCCGGTGCCCCCCGTAGGTGACGCCGTTGATGAGGAAGACGCTGAATTCCTCGGTGTTGTTGGAGAGGATGGAGTCGATCGAGTTCCCGCAGCCGCTGACCCCCGCCGGTCCGGGGGGTCCAGGGGGCCCAGCGGGGCCTGCCGGTCCGGGGGGCCCGGCAGGGCCCGTGGCTCCTTTGCACCAGTCTCGGTCGTGACGGTCGCCGCTGCCCCGTACGCCGGACCGGTCCTCGTCATCCTCGTCATAGTCGTAGTCGTAGTCGTAGTCGTCGTCGTTGCCACGCCCGTCGTGGCACTTGTCGCCACCCGACGCTGCGAGGGGTGCCGCCGCTCCGGCCGTCCGAGGCGGCTCGGGGGCCGCCTGCGCGGGCCCGGCGAAGCCGAGGACCAACGTGGCCAGCGATGCCACCCCGCCCACCGCGAGTCGGCCGCCCTGACAGGTCAGCGGACCGAGACGCGAGACCGGCCTTCTCTCAGAACTCATGCGCTTGCTCCTCATGGAACCGAACGAAGTGATCTTGAGGAGCTCGACGCGCCTCAGTCGGCATGGTTCATTCGCGCGGGGAACATATGGTCTCGCCACGCGGGCCGATCAACATATTGGCCCACTGTCACTGATCCGATTGAGATCGAGCACGGGGCGCGCGGCCGGTAGACCTGCCGACCGTGCCCGGCGGGCCTCCACCCAGGGCTGTCAGGCCGGCCCTGGGCCGGACACGACCGTCGAGTGCCCGGGACGCCTTACCCCCGAGGCGCCAAGGGCATAGCCCGCACCGATCCCGAACTGACATGGGCGGCTCTCTTCCCCTCATTTGCCCCGCACAAGCTCCCAGCAGGCCGCCCACCTCGTGCACAACCAGGCATGCCGTTCTCCAGCCCCCCCGGGGACCCACCGGCTCCACCCGCGGACTGAGGGGCTGGCGCACTGGGTTTGCTGTGTGGCACGGGGAGTGTGGTTTTAGGCAGCAAGGGGAAACGGCTCCGCCCTCGGGCGAGAGGGAAGCCGTTTCGGATCAGCCGTTCACCAGGCTAGACATCCTGAGTCTCACGGGCGCAAAGGGTAGAGGGGTGGCCGGTCGAGAGTGAACAGGCCACCTTCAGGGTCCCGTACCGTGAGGGAGTGCTCTCTGCCGGGCGCCGGGTCGTCGGTGACGATTCTGCCCCCGTGCCGAAGGACCGCCGCTCGGGCGGTCCGGAGGTCGGGGACTGTGAAGTGGACCCGCCAGCGGGGGCGCAGTTGCGGGCTGGGTGACCCGCTTTCGACCGGGCCGCTGTTCAGGCGGGCCACCGCCTGTCCCTCGTGGCGCAGTACTACCTGATCCTGTTCGTAGGAGACCTCGCAGCCGTTCGGGTTCCGTTCATCGGCCCATTCGAGCACCTGGCCGTAGAAGAGGGCGGCGTCGAAGGCGTTCCTGGTGTGCAGTTCCAGCCATGCGGGAGTTTCGCCGTCGCCAACCCGCCAGTCGGACAGGACGCGCCCTTCCCACACGCCGAAGGCCGCGCCCTCGTGGTCGGTCGCGAGTGCAGCCCGGCCACCGGGCGGGAAGGTGACCGGACCGATCCCTACGGTGCCGCCGGATTCGCGGATGCGAGCCACGGCCGCATCCGCGTCGTCGACCGCGAAGTACGGGGTCCAGGCGACCGGCACCGCGAAGTCGGCTGCCACCGCTCCGATGCCCGCGACCGGTACTCCGTCCAGGACGGCCACCGAGAATCCCCGACCCAGGCCGGTGGGCCGAAAGGTCCACCCCAGCACGCCTGAGTAGAACTGTTGAGCCGTTTGCAAGTCGCGCGCCATGAGGCTGAGCCAGCACGGCGCGCCCGTGATGTCCGTCGTCATCTGCACCACGCGTTCATCTCCCACCGTCCGAAACACCCTCTGCGGTCGTCCGGACACCGTTGAGGGAGACCGGGCCGTCGGGCTGGGCCCACCCGAAGCCTGCCCCGCACCGTTCTGCGCATTCAGGCCGCTTTAAATGCCATTCATCTGTTATGCGTATGTGTTCTCGCGGTCGGGTAGGGGCCGAGCAGGCTCGTACATCACGCGCCGCGTGGTGTGGAGGTGAGAGGAATGGGCGCAGGCAAGAAGGTCAAGAACGTTGCGAAGACGACGAAGGGCAAGGTGAAGGAGACCACGGGCAAGGCCGTGGGAAACGAGAGTCTGGAAGCGAAGGGGCGGGGTGAGCAGGCGCTCGCCGACGCAAAACAGACCGCTCAGAAGGCTAAGGACACGCTGAAGCACTGACTTTCGGAGGAGCTCGTGTGAGGTGTCGTGGGGGTGAGGGCCGGCGGATGACCGCCGGCCCTCACGCGTGTCGATCGCGGGGAGTCACGCGGAGCGTGATCCCCGACGTCGCCGGGGAGGGGAGGTCTCGTACTCCTCGTCCTCGTCCGCTTCGTCCTCTGCCTCCTCCTCGTCCTCTGGTTCGTCTTCGTCCTCGTCCGCGTACTCCGTTTCGTCGTCCTCGTCGCCTTCGCTGCCTTCCTCTCCTTCCTCTCCTTGCTCTTCGTCTTCGGTGTACTCCTCGTCTTCGTCGGCGTATTCCTCGTCGCCTTCGTCGTCACCGTCGCCTTCCTCGCCCTCTTCCGCTTGTTCCTCTTCGAGGGCTTCTTCGTGGGTCTGGACGACTTCCCCGTCTCGGATCTCGCCGCGCCAGCCTTCCGGTTCGTCGGTGGTGAGCATGGTGTGGCGCAGGAAGTTCTTGAGGTCCAGGCGCAGACGGCGGCCCTGGGCGCGCCACAGGTTGCCGGTCTTCTCGAAGAATCCCGAGGGGTAGTACTCGACGACGATGACGATGCGGGTCAGTGACGGGGCGAGCTCGTGGAAGGTGACGCAGCCGCGTGTAGTGCCCTTGGCGCCCTCCGACGTCCACACGATGCGGTCGTCTGGGATCTGCTCTTGGACGGTGGCCTTCCAAGAACGGGTGGACGGACCGACCTTGACCTTCCAGTCGCTGGAGGTGTCGTCGCCGCGGGAGACATCCCGGACACCCTTGGCGAATCCGCTGAAGTCCTCGTACTGCGTCCAGTGGTCGTAGACCGTACGCAAGGGAAGGCCGACGTCGAGGACCTCGACGATGTTCATCAGCTTGCCGCCGCCGCTCTTGCGGCCCTTGCCCTTACCCCCTCCGAAGGCCTCGGTGACCTTGTCCTTGAGATTGCCGAACTTCTGCCCGGCGAAGGCCTTGAGTGGCGAGTCACCTTGTAGGAGCCGTCCGCCGATGCCGGCGACGTCGGAGAAGCTGCCCTTGTTGTCGGACACGTCCTGTAGCTGGCCGGTCACGTCGGAGAGTTTGTCTGTGGCCTTGTCGGCAAGCTGGTCGGCCTGGGCGGATATGAAACCGGAGAGTTCGTTCAGCAGCTGGTCGAAGCCGGAGGGCTTGGACGAGCCGGTGCGGTCTGACGGTGCCATGGCCTACCTCCGCGTGGACGGCTTACGGGCCGCGGTCTTCTTGGCGGCTGTCTTGCGGGCCGGGCTGCTGCGGCCGGTGCTCTTCTTCGCGGCGGCCTTCGCCGGGGTGCTCTTTCGAGCAGAGCTCTGACCTGCGGCAGTCCTCTTGCGCGGAGGGCTGCTCTTCTTCGCGGCCGTCTTGGCGGGCCCGGTCCGGGAGGCGGCACTCTTCTTCGCCGGCGCCGTCTTCGAGGCGGGCCTGCCGCCCGCGCTCTTCTTCGCCGCCGCCTTCTTCGCGGGCGCGGCCTTCTTCGCCGGTGCCCTCTTGGCGGGGGCCTTCTTTTCCGGTGCGGCCTTCTTGGCCGGCGTGCGCTTGGCAGGCGCGGCCTTCCGGGCGGGCGCTGCCTTCTTGGCCGGAGCAGGGCGCCGTCGGGCTTCACGCTCGGGGGCGGCGCGCTTGCCGGTGCGGGCGCGGGTCGCGGTACGGGTCCGTCGCGGCGGCGGGGGAGGCTCCTCCTCCTCGTCCTCCTCCGGCTCCTCGTCCTCCTCGGCCTCTTCCTCCTCGTCCTCGAACTCCTCTGGTTCTTCCTCCTCGTCCTCCTCCTCTTCGTTTTCCGGGGCCTCCTCCTCGTCCTCCTCTTCGTACTCCTCGTCCTCGTCCTCGTACGGTTCCTCGTCCTCGTCCTCGTACTGATCCTCGTCCTGCTCGTCGTCGTGCCGGCCGCGGTCGGTGTCGCCTCGGGTGAGTTCGAGGGTGCGTTCGTGCAGGGTGCCGGCGAGGTCGGCGAGCTTGCGGTTGGCCGCGGTGGTCAGCGCCTGGCGGCCGGCTTCGAGGGCTTCGCCGCGCAGTTGTTCGCCGAGTTCCGCGAACTGGGGCATCTCCTTGAGCTGGGAGGCCCCTTGCTTGAGAAGTTGCCCGGGGTCGAGCCCGAACCGCCGGCCGGCGAGATAGGTCGCGAGGCTGAACGCCAGGCGCCCCTTCTTCGTCCGGCCGAGAACGTATCCCCCAGCCACGGCGGCTGCGAGTGCGATCTTGGTGGTGTCCTCCATGATTCATCCCCTACCAGGGCGCATACGGATCTGCTGGTCTCGCATGAGGACGGCGCCTTGGTACTGCGGCTGTCCATCGGGAGACGGGTCCTGCCGGGCGTTCTGCGGAAAAATCCGTCTGCCCCATACAGGACTTATTGCGCAATATAGTGACATTCTAGTTTCTGTGAGGCCTTCTCCCCAAGGGAGGGGCATATGGCCGCAGCGGAACCTGCACGCCCCCGGCGAGTCTCCTCGCACGCCGCCGGTGAAGGCGAAGCGCAGGACAGGAGAACGCCCAGGCGCACCCCGCCCCGGCGCCGCTCCGCGGCGCCCGGGCCGGCGGTCGCGATGCGAGCCGCGGCCCAACAACTCGCCGAACTCCTGGGCAGACCCCCTGACTCCGTCTCCTCACTGAAGCCGACCGAGGACGGCTGGGAGGCGCACGTGGAGGTGGTGGAACTGGAACGCATCCCCGACACCACCAGCGTCATGGCCAGCTACCGCGTCACGCTGGACGGAGAGGGCGAGCTGATCTCCTACGAACGCACGCGCCGCTACACCCGCGGCATGATCGACCGGCCGACCTGACAACGGGACGGCCGACGGAAGGAGGCGCCATGACCATGGTGCCGCAAGGCGGCAGCCCCGTCGCGCGGGGACAGGCAGGCGGATCGAGCAGCCTCTACGACGTCCTGGAACTCATTCTGGATCGCGGGCTGGTCATCGACATCTTCATCCGTGTGTCCTTGGTGGGCATCGAACTCCTCAAGATCGACGTGCGAATCGTCGTGGCCAGCGTCGATACCTATCTCCGTTTCGCGGAAGCCTGCAACCGCCTCGACCTCGAAGCCGGCCGCAAGGCGCCCGCCCAGCTTCCCGACGTCATGGGAAAGATGATGGAAGGCGGGGCCCACGGGAAGTCCAAAGGAGCGCTCACCGGCGCCGTCGAGGCCGTGACCGACTCCCTGACCGGCAAATCCTCCGAATCCCGCGACTCCGATGAAGACGAAGACGATGACGAGGTGGAGGAAGAAGCACCCAGGCGGCGCCGGCCCGCCGCCCGGCGCCCGGCACGGCGGGAGAGGGAGTGACCCATGCCGCTCTACGTGTACTCCATCACCGCGAAGGACCACCCGCGGCAACTGGACGGCGTCAACGGAATCGGCGCCGAGCCCTCCCCGCTACGCACGGTGGCACAAGGGCAGCTGTGCGCGGTGGTCAGCGACATCGACGAGGAGATTCGGCCCAAGCGCCGCGACCTCGCCGCGCACCAAGAGGTCCTGGAACGCCTGATGGTCGACGGCACCGTCCTGCCCCTGCAGTTCGGCTACGTCGCCACCGACGACCTCGCGGTGAGCGGGGCCCTCCAGTCCAACGCGGAGGCCTACCTCGCCGCGCTGCAGCGCCTGGAGGGCTGCGCCGAGTACCACGTTCGGGCCTCGCAGGAAGACGAGGCGCCACTGCTGCAACAGATCCTCCAGGACCTGCCCCAGGCGAAGGACCTCAACGACCGGATCCGCAGCGGCGACCGCGATCCGGGCCTGCCGCTCGCCTTGGGCGAAATGGTCGCCCGTGAGGTCCAGGTTCGACAGGAAAGCCTGGCGGCCGGCTTGACCGAGGCGCTCATTCCCCTGGCCCGCGAGCATGTCCTCCGCTCGTCCTCCGGCAACGACTTCCTCAACCTCTCCCTCCTGGTGCCCCACGAGCACAAAGACCAGCTGCGCACCGCGGAGGCGAACATAGCCCGCGAGATCGGCAGCGGCGTCGACCTGCGCTTTTCCGGCCCGCTGCCCCCCTACAGCTTCGTATGACCCCGAACCGCTCCCGGGCGGGAAAGGAGGACAGACCCATGGGACTGCTGACCTACCTGCTGACGCTCCCCGTGGCGCCGGTACGCGCTGTCACCTGGGTCGCGCAGCGCGTCGTCGACCAGGCCGAGGAGGAGTACTACGACCCCGCCCCGATCTGGCGCCGCCTCGCCGAGCTGGAACAGCAACTGCTGCGCGGAGAGATCGACCAGGAGACCTTCGACCGCCAGGAGGACGAACTGATCGACCGCCTGGAGGAGATCTCGGAATTCCGCCACCGTCTCCCCTGAACGCGAACGCGAGCAGGGAGCACCACTGAACGCGAGGAGGGAACATCACCGTGAGCGAACCACTGCCCGGCCGACCCGGATCCTTCGCCTCCCGCGCCCCGATGCCGTACGGGCAGACCTCCACCTCCAGCCTCGCCGACATCCTTGAACGGGTCCTGGACAAAGGGATCGTCATCGCAGGCGACATCCGCATCAACCTGCTCGACATCGAGCTGTTGACCATCAAACTCCGGATCCTGATCGCCTCCGTCGACAAGGCCAAGGAGATGGGCATCGACTGGTGGGAACACGACCCGTCCCTGTCCAGCCGCCACACCGGCAGCCCCCTGGAACAGGAGAACCGCCGTCTACGCACCGAACTCGACGCCCTGCGCGCCCAGCTCGGCCCTGGAGACGAAATTCCCCATGGTGAGGAGCCCGACGACCCACCGCCCCGCCGACGGGGGAGCACACGGTGAACACCACGAATCTCACCTACATCTACGCGGTCACCCAACCGACCACCTCGCTGGCGAAGGCCCTCACCACCCTGCGCGGCATCGCCGACGCATCCCTGCGACTCCTGCCTCCCACACCCGAGGAGACCTCCCCGGACGCCGGGAAGGCGCAGCTGGTGTTCGTGGCCGCCGACGTGCCCGAACACGACTTCAACGAGACCGCCCTCAAAGCCCACTTCGAAGACCTCGACTGGCTCGAAGACGTCGCCCGCACCCACCACGACATCGTCCAGGCCGTGGCCGCACACGCCACCGTCCTTCCCCTGCGCCTGGCCACCGTCTACCAGGACGACCACAGCGCCCGCCAAGCCCTCGCCCTCGGCCGACCGGCCTTCACCGAGAGCATGAACCAACTTCGAGATCACACCGAATACGGCGTGAAGATCTATCTCGCGGCCCCCACCGAGTCCGACCTCGCCCCACCGACCGCGGAACCCCGCACACCAACCGCCGGCCCGGGCAAGGCCTACCTCCGGGCGCGCCGAACCCAGCACCACGCCCGCGAAGCCGTCCACCAGCAAGCCCAGCACGCAGCCGCAGCCATCGAAGCCATCGCCGCCCGCCACACCACCCGGCGCGTACGCCACGCTCCCCAACGCGGCGCCCTCACCGGACCCGAGGAGAACGTCCTGAACGACGCCTACCTCATTCCCAACGACCAGGCCGAGGACTTTCGGACCGCCATCGACGACGCCGCCCAAGGCTTCCCGGACCTGCGCGTGGAAGTCACCGGTCCGTGGGCCCCCTACTCCTTCGTCACCCTGGCCGACGCCCCCGCCCCGGACGCCGTCGAGCCCCCGCCATGACCCTGACCGGACGCGACGAGCCACTGCCCGACCGGCAAGTCGCCCTCGTCGACCTCCTCGACCGACTCCTGAGCGGCGGCGTCGTCCTGACCGGCGACATCGTCTTGTCCATCGCCGACATCGACCTCGTCCGCATCTCGCTGCGCGCCCTCATCGTCTCCGTCAGCTCCGAAGACACCCCTGGCCAGGCACAGGGTGGAGACCACGATGAACCATGAACCAACCCCGCCCCCGCAGCCTCTCCAGGATGTTGGCGCCAACCTCTCCCAGGCGTTCCGCCTCACCCAGGCACCTCCACCCGCCCAGGGACAGAACTCCCGCCCCGCCCGGCATCTGCACACCGACCCCGAAACCGTCGGTGAGGACCTCCTCAAACTCGTCCTCACCCTGGTCGAGCTCGTGCGCCAGCTCATCGAACGCCAAGCCCTGCGCCGCGTCGACGCCGGCGACCTCAGCGACGACCAGGAAGAGGAACTCGGCGCTACACTCCTCGCCCTCCACGACACCCTCTCCGACCTGTGCGCCGAGCACGGCTACGCCTTGGAAGACCTCAACCTCGACCTCGGGCCCCTCGGACCCCTCCTGCCTCCCCGCGATTGACACGGTGCCGGTTTCGGCCTGGCGGAGTGATCATGCACGTGGGCCGGGGGCCAACCGCATCCCACCTGTGGCGGGCCCTGGCGGCTGCATGGGACGGTGCAGGCCCTGCCGACGTCTGGCGGCACGGTTTCGGTCCCGGAATCAGAATCACTCTTCGATTGGGTGCGCCGTGGTCAGCCGATTGCCAGCAAGTCCAGCTCGGCCTTGTAGAGCAGGGCGGGATCAATGTCCATACCGGCGAAATGACCGCTGAGCTCCAGGGACAGGACCCCGTGCAGCCTCGTCCAGAAGGCAATGGCCCGCTGCTGAGCAGACCCGGGCTGCAAGCCCTCCCCGGGATTCGCGGGGGGTGTGCACGCAGGCCCGGAGCGGTCCTTCCGGGCCTGCGCATCACACGCGCCAAGGATGCAGCTCATGATGTCCGACATCGTGGATGTGACATCGGCAGGACCGTGATAGCCCGGCACTGGCGGCCCGTAGACGAGGAAGTAGCGCTGTGGATCGGCGAGTGCCCACGCGCGCAAGGCGCGGGCCAGGCTGCGGAGGTCGCCCTCACCGCCGTCGGCCACGGTTCGGAAAGTATCCGCCAGGCTCTGGTAGGCATCCCGGACCAATTCGGTGAGCAGCGCGTCACGACTCGTGAAATATCGGTAGAGACCGGCACCGCTGAGGCCCATGATCTTCGCGATCTTGTTGAGTGAAAGCGCTGTGGTTCCGGCAGAGGCGATCTGCTCTCGCGCCCGTTCCTTGATCTCGGCACGCACTTGCCGCCGGTACCGTTCGCGGGGGGTGGTCGTAGCAGCTGTTTCAGTCATGACAGCCTCCTCCTCGCGTGTTACACCCTATCGCTCGCGAGGAACCGCTGGCGCTTTCCGGCGGCCTTAACATTGGCGAGAGCCGCCCAGGTTCTCTCCTCTCGGGCGGGCCGAGGTGGCTCAACCGCTGAACCGGCCGCCGGGCCACTCAGAATCTGAGCTGGTCCTTCCCCTTCTCCTTGATTCGTCGGGCCTTCCCTCGTACCTCCAGCGCGGCACCTTTCGCCGCCGTAGTCCTATGGCCGATGGCGAGCGCAACCTTGCGGACCGCGCGGCCCACGATCCGCTCGACAGTCGCCTTCGCTTTCTCTCTGGCGCTCATCTCGCCCCTTCTTTCCTCTCCCATGCCTCCTACCCTGTGAGACCACGAAGACGTCGGACTGGCGCCGTGCAGCGACGTCCGTCGACACTGGAGGGGAAAGCCCGCACACATACACGGAACGACGCAGGCGGAAACCGGTAGCCGCCGAGGGAGAGGTGTCTGCAGTCGCTGCAGCGCGCACCACGCATTTGCCGGGGCGCAAGACGACTTGCAGGGTTGAGGAGAAGGGCATGCCAAAGAGCGCTGACCTGCGGACCAAGGCCACCCTGTACGGTGCGGCCCATTTTCAGGGAGCCGCTGTCGCGGTCACGCCCGACAAGGGAGACGAGGGCGAAACCATGGTCGTCCACTCACTCGCCCACCTCGGGCTCAGCCGGGTGGGCTCCCTCACCGCGCCAGGCGAGCTCGCCGATCCCGACCACCTGTTCAGCCAGCATGCCGGCCGGATCACTCATGTCACCGTCTGGTCATCCAGGCCGGCCACCTGGCACCTCGACCCCGAAGAGCGGGGCAGGACCTGGCAGCAGTATGACGCCGATACGGGTGATCTCGGATCCTGGGCTGATCGATCGAGGTACGTGCGCGTTTGGAGCCAGAAGGACGGCGCCGAAATCAACACAGACCCGCTTGCGCCGGGAGACCCCTCTCTTCTCATCACGGTGGTGGAGTAGAGATCGCTCCGCTGCGGCCGCGTGAGAGGACACCTCTGAATTCACGACCCTGTGTGTTGTCGTGGGATGTTGAATCTCGCTGGCGAGCGCGCGGCCTAACCGGCCAGCACCTCGATGTCACCGCCACGATCCGCTGCCACATGCTGCTCTGCGTAACGCCCCTGCCCGGTCTCCACGGTCGGTATGGGGGAACCGGCGTCGGCGGTCACGATGCCATGCCGATCGGCCCGCCCGGATTTCCCGCATCCGGCTGTCGAACGGGTCTGCCGTCGATCAGGCACTGGAGCACCGAGGCCATCGCGCCGCGCACGGGTGGGGCAGCGGAGAGCC
Source organism: Streptomyces sp. NBC_00513 (assembly GCF_041431415.1). Taxonomy (GTDB): domain Bacteria; phylum Actinomycetota; class Actinomycetes; order Streptomycetales; family Streptomycetaceae; genus Streptomyces. The sequence continues at coordinate 315,189 of NZ_CP107845.1, read as the reverse complement.
CCGGCGGACCGTGAGGACTGCCGGGGCTGTGTCGGGCCGCTGTACCGCATCTTCGAGGGGTGAGCCTGTCCGAGCGCGGCCCTGCCCTGCGCACCCATGTCGGCGCGGGTGCGGCGAGCCTATCGGGCGGCGAGCCGCCTTCACTTGGTTGCCCGGCCGCGGTGGGTGTGGTGGCCCTTCTGGCGGTCTCTGACGGGCCGTGAAGACCTTCGACGGGCAGGCTGGCCCTCCCGGCAGACACCACCCGTGGGGAGGCCTGGAGTGCCCTTGCAGCCGCCCGTTGAACCGATGTTGGCGCAGGTAGCCGAGGCGATCCCCGGCCCCGGCGTCATGGCGGGCGGGCTCGCCTATGAGTAGAAGATCGACGGCCACCGGCGATCCTGTTCACCCCTACAGGGCCGGGCGGACGGGTGCTGCTCCAGACCCGTCGGGGCGCTCTCGTCCAAGACCGGTTCCCCGACCTGCTTGCGGCGGCGGAGGAGCAGTTGACGGATGGCCTGGTCCTCGACGGCGAACTCCTCGTGTGGGATCCGGAGGCGGGCCGGCTCAGCTTCGAGGCGTTGCAGCGCCGGGCCGCCGCCACCCTCGCGGCCCGGTCGCCAGCCTACTTCGTCGCGTTCGACATTCTCCAGGCCGATGACGTCGAGTTGCTCGAGTTGTCGTACCGGGAGCGTCGCCGGCGCCTGGAAGTCCTCTTCGCGGCCCGGGGGCTGACGGCTCCGTGGACGCTGTGTCCGATGACCACCGATGTGGCCAAGGCCCGGGAGTGGTTGGAGACTGGACCGACGTGTCCGGCGTCGAGGGCTTGGTGGTCAAGGGCATGAGCCAGCGCTGCCGGCCGGGCGCGCGTGCCTGGACCAAGATCCGACGTCGCGACACACCGAGGCGATCATCGGAGCCATCACCGGCACCCTCGTCCGCCCTCAGCTCCTGGTCCTAGTACTGCAATCACAGTTAAGGGGTATGTCCGCGTTGTTTGTAGTGGCTGTCGCGGGCGCGTGTCTGACTGAGTCTTCGCCAGTGTGACCAGTGCAGATGGTGGTGGACGGTGAGGTGGTGGGGATGGAGGAGGTGGCCGATGAGGCGGCGTATCTCCGCTACGGACAGCGGTATCAGGCCACCGCTGTTTCCCCTTTTGAGAGTTCGTGGGCGCGGACGGCGGCGAGTGCAGCGAGGGCGGCCATAGCGAGGGTGATGTGTCGGTACCAGGCGTGGTAGAGGCGGACCTGGTAGTGGTCCAGGCCGCACTCGCCCTTGGCGGTCTGGAAGCATTCTTCGACAGCCCAGCGGGCGCCGGCAACCCTGACCAGGTCTTTCATCCGGGTGCCAGCAGGTCCGTAGCAGACGTAGTAGGCGATGTCGGTCGGGTCTTTGAGGCTGCGACGGGCCAGGACCCAGTGGCCGTGGCCGTTCTCCCACCAGATCCGGATCGGGATTCGCGCCCACTGGTACATGCGCTCGCCGTGGGATCCCTTACCGGCGGACAGGCGCTTCCAGGACTGCGGCGCGAGGCCGGCGACGAGGTCGTCGACACGACGTTCGCCCATGCCGCGGGTGATGACGGTGTCGCTGGTCTTCACACACATCACATGGCTGATGGACCGTTGTTCCATCCAACACCGCAACGATTTCGACTGCCCGTAGGCCTCGTCCGCTGTGACCCACGCGAACGGGACGCCGGCCTCCACCGCACGGACGAGCATCGCCTTGAAGTGTTCGGTCTTCGTCGCGAAGTAAACCTCGTCGGGGATTCCCGCGTCACGGCATCGCTCGCGGTCGTCCGTCCACGAGGCGGGCAGATACAGTTCCCGGTCAATCAGGGCCCGCCCCTTGGGCGAGGCATAGGCCAGGAACGTGCCGACCTGGCAGTTTTCGGTACGTCCGGCGGTGCCGGAATACTGCCGCTGGACGCCTGCCGAGCGCACGCCCTTCTTCAGGAAGCCGGTGTCGTCGCCGATCAGGACCGCACCCTTGTCGCCGATGGTCTCGACGACGTAGTCCCGCACGTCGTCACGGACCGCTTCCGCGTCCCAGTCCGCCTCGCCCAGCAGGCGCTGCATCCCGATCGGTAGCCGGTCACCCGCCCGTTCCGCCAGAGTCCAGCCGTTCTTCCGCTCCAACGGCGCGATCAGACCCCGCATATACGCAAGCGCCCGACCCCGCGGCTCCGACCTCACGAAACGCGATGCGAACCGGGCATGCAGCCCGGCCAGCATCCCGTCCCACTCCTCAACCAACCCCACCCCGAGCTCAGTCACACACCAACTCAACCACACACAAGTGTGATTGCAGTACTAGCCGCCGGCGCTGTCGCGCTATCGCGGGGACAGCACTCTCCCGTTACGGGACTAGCCATAGGCTCCGGTCATGACTACCGACCAGTGGTACGTCCTCATCGAGGAGGACACCCGGACGACGCGCAGTGCCGACGGAGTGCAACTCAAACTGCACCGCTGGACACTGGTGGCCACCCACCCCGTCAACGGCACGGAGGAACAGGCTCGCGCCGTGGCCGAGGACGCGGCCCTGCACCACCTGCCGGGGATCCTGGCCCGTCACGCGAGACCGGGGGACGTCCCGGCGCGTCAGGCCTTCCTCACCTCGGACGGCGCCTGGCTGGTACAACTCAGGCAGCGTCGCCGCGAGTGCCACCTCCGCGTGAGCATCGCCCGTCTGATCCACACCCGAGAAGAGACCCAGGCCCCGCCGAAGACCCTCAAGGAGAAGTTCCGTCACGCTCTCGAAGGCCCCGAACCCGCCGAAGGCTCCTGGACGCCGAGGACCTAGGCCGGCACCACTCTGCGGGCCGCCTCCACGGCATCGGCCGCACCGTCCCCCTGCGCCCGGACTCGGCCCGCCTGGTCGCCGAGCACCTGACACCCGCCGACCCCGGGCATCCGTGGACGGGGGTGCGGTTCGCCTCGACCCGGGGTTCCCGAGACACCCTGGACACGACCCTGGTCCGTCCCGAGCTGATGACGGAGATCAGCGCCGACACCGCCACCGCCATCGACCGAGGCGGCGCCTACCGCCATCCCCTGCGCTTCAAGCGGCTGCGCCTGGACGTCACGACGGCGGACGTCCCCCGGTTCGGGGTCCGTCCGCGCCCAGAACAGGCCGCGGCCGGTGCAGAAGCGGCTGAAGACGTCGTCCGGGCGCGTTCGAGCGGGGCGTACGTCGTGTAGCTCCGCTGGTCCGTGCCGCCGGTGCCCGCGTGCTTGAAGGGCTCGCCCACGACAGGCAGCCCGAACTCGGGATCGTAGAAGGTCCGGCGGCACCGGCAGCCCGATCCGTTGATGGCCGAGGCCCGCCCCCCCGAAGGCGATGGAGGGCGCGACGGTGTGGGGAGTGAACCCACCGAAGCACGGAGGCCCCGGTAGTCGAACCGATCCCGACGCACCTCTCGCCCGAGCAGCTGGAGCGGCTGAGGGAGCTCATCGACGCGGTACGGCCGCGCGCTGTGCTGTTCGAGTCGCCGCCGCCGTCACCGGTCCAGAGCCGCACCCCGCAGGGCCGGCGGCGCTCGGGGCGCACCGCACGCCGGGGCCGCCGGAGGTGAGTGGCCACGGTGGACTCCACCGCGTGCGGGTGGAGCGCACCACGGTGGTGCGGACCGCGTGGGGAGTGGAGTCCACCATGGTGCGCACGGAGTCCGGGTGGAGTCCACTCGGTGGGTGCGCATCCCGCCGGGGCAGGTGCTACTGGTATCCGTCTTCGTCTCCGAGCTCGGCGAGTTCCTGTTCCTCAGCGAGCCGTCGCATGTCCTCCTCGAAAAGGGCTGAGGCGAGCGAGTCGTCTTCGCCGAAGCGGATCAGTTGCTCCGCTGGGCTGTAGAAACGGGGCGTGGCACCGAGGCTGGCGCGACATCCACGGCACTGCCATGGCCTGCGCATAGTGACCCAGTGGGCACGGGTGCACTGAGGGCATTCGATGAGGTAGGCGCCGGGGCCGAAGGCGGACTCCCACCATGCGTGACCGTAACGGGCGCGGTATCCGGGTCGGTTCGGGCTGCGGTGGGAGGGCCAGCCCAGCAGGACCAGTTGGCCGCCGGGCCACTGGCAGGTGCATGTGCTGGCGCAGTGGCAGGCGCGGGCCTTGCCGAGCTCTGCTGCCTTCTCCCGGCGTGGTGTGGTCGGGCCCTTCACCTCCAGCCAGGTGCCTATCTCGGGCAACCAGAAGTCGGGGAGGTACCGGATGCCGGAGGGGAGCGTGATCAGTTCCGGCTCGTACTTCCACACGATGCCGAGGCCGTAGAGGGTGCGGGCCCAGTCGGCTTCGAGGCGGGACCGGACGTGGGTTCCGGAGTAGGCCGTGGGGACCGCGTCAATGGGCTCGGTCATCGTGAGGCTCCTTGTCCTTCGGTGGCCAGAGCAGACAAGGCCCAGATGTGGGCCGGGCGGGATGGTGGCTGCGGGCCCACCGGATTTCCGGGCGGTCAGGCCGTCATGCCAACTAGGATTGGCCCATGACTAGTCGACGTCAGCTGATACTTCGCCTGTCACTGCCCCTGCCCCTGCTGTTGGCGTCCACGCTCTCTCTGGCGGCCTGCAGCTCGACGCCCTCCAAGGCCCCGGTGGCGGCGCGCGAGTTTGCCAAGTCCGCCTGCGTCTCCCTGCAGCAGCTGACCGACCAACTCGCCCGCCCCCGGCCGTCAAATCTGACCGACCCCTACTACCAGACCGCCGAGCAGTACCTGAACACGGCGACCAACCGCGCCGCCGAAGCGGCTCAACAGGACCACGGCTACCAGGAGTTCGCCGACACCCTGCACCGGGCGGCCGAGACCTGGCAGGTCACCTTCACGCTGGACGAGGCCGAGCCGCTGATCCAGCAGGCGCGGAAAGAGAAGTGCTGACGCTCTCGACGTGAACCTGGTCGGGTGCAGATCCTCTGGGTGTGCCTGTTCGTCCTGGCTGACCTGCCGTTGCCCCTTCCAGCCCCTCACGCCGAACCCCTGGTGCTCGGACCACTCCTTCGAGCAGGAGTTCACCAGAGGCTGTGACCAGCGGGAATGTATTCTGAGGTACTCGTCCTTTTTCTTCGAATAGGCCAGCTCGGCTTCGTAGTCCTGCGCGGCCAGGGGCGGTCCACTCCTCGGAGATCAGCGCCTGGAGCCGCTTCGCGACTTCCCCGGTCGCATCGTTGAGCATGCTGGCGAACCTCCCGCAGGGACGCCTTCTCGCTCGCCTGGGCGAGCGGGTCGCTGTACATCCACACGCCGTAGTCGCCGATGTTCTGCAGGTCGCTGACCGCGCGGCTGGCGATCTGGTTGAACGGCTGAGGCTCCAGGCTGTCGTTGTGGTACCGGTGGTACCAGGCGGTGGCCATCGTGCCGTCGGCGGGCCCCAGCTCAAGGCTCGGCGGGTAGGTACGGCTCAGCAGGTACCTGGCGCCCAACTGGTAGCCGCTGTGGTCCACACTGTGGCCGAGGCGCACCCGCAGGCAGCGGCCAGTCTCCTGGTTGACGATGGTGAAGGGTCCACTCGGGAATTTCGACATGATCAAAGTCTGGCGCCGCACCCCGGCCCAGGCGGTGGCCTTGTCCGGGCGGCGCCCGAAAGGCCGCACTTTCATGATCATCAACGTCCAACTACCCCGCCCCTCCAGCAGCACCCGCCGCCGGGGTGTCGGCGGTGGGTCCGGGGGCTGAGCGCTCTCCCCGCGATCCCGCCCAGGACCTTGGCCCGCGGGTCGCCCCACCGGCCACCGCGCCGGGCGTAGACGTCGCGGCGGCGCAAGGAGCGGTGCAGACGAAGGAGTACGCGGCCTTGTCCGCCAGGCTCGGCTCCAGACGTCGCTACTGATCGTTCCGATCCTCCCCGAAGGCCGTGTTCTGCTCGTCGGCTTGTCGTTCCAGGTCATGGCGTCGCCAGCAGAGGTTGCGCAGGCGGCTCGCAGCGGTGAGGGACGGCGCCGGCGTGACGGAGTGCACCGTGTGCGGAGCCCGGTGGATCGCCGGGTTGGACCGGCGATCGAACGCGATGTACTGCTCGGGGCGGTGCAGGTGAGTGCCTGGCGGGCACGCTGGTCGCTGGTGCCGGCAGTTCGGCAGAGGGCCCGACGCGCCATACGAGGCGGGGTGCGCGCCGACTCGGGTACGGGCTGCGGCTGGCCGGTGGATCTCGGCGCGTGTGACGGTGTGTTCCGGGGGCCGGACCGGAGGGGTGTGGCTTGATCGTCGGGCGGTCCCGCGCAGGGGCCGGAGTATCAGCCGACGTCCGTGGCGCGTCCTGGGTGCCGCGGCCCTTGCCGAGGAGCACCGATCGTGACACTGATCTTGCAACATGAGGTATTCCCACGCGGTGCCGGGGATGGGCGGCCGCGGCGCCCGGTCCGGCGTGCTGCTCTCCTGCTCGCCACGGCGGTTCTGCCGGCAGCGCTGCTGGTGGTGCCCACGGCCACGCCCGCCGCGGCGGCGCCCGTGACCGTCACCTTCAACGCAGGCGCCAACCAGCCCTTCACCGTCCCGGCCGGCGTCACTCAGCTGACCGTCACCGCCACCGGCGCCGCAGGCCAGAACGCGCCCAACGGTGGCACAGGCGGGAGCGGTGCAACCGTCACCGGCGCGCTGACCGCCACCCCGGGCACCACCCTGTTCGTGAACGTCAACACCGGAGGCGGACCGGTCACCGGAAACTTCGTGGGCGGCGTCGGCGGCGGTTCCAGCGACGTCCGCACCTGCAGCTCGGCCGCCTCCGGCTGCACCCTGACCGGCAGCCCCGGCATTGACCCCCGCCTCATCGTCGCCGGCGGCGGAGGAGGCGGCGGCTACGGTTCCGCCATCGGCGACTTCCAGGTCCCCGAGGCCACCGGCGGGGACGCCGGCAACACCGGAGGCGACGGCGGCGACAGACCGCAGGGCGGCGGCGGCGGTGGCGGAGGTACCCAGACCACCGGCGGCACCGGCGGAGCCGCTTGCTCGCAGAACCCAACGACCGCCGGCACCGCCGGTACGGCCGGCACCGGCGGCACCGGCGGCACCGGCTTCGGGGGAGGTGGCGGCGGAGGCGGCTGGTTCGGAGGCGGCGGAGGAGGCGGCTGCGGCCAAATCAACAGCGATGGCACGGCAGGTCCTGGTGGTGGCGGTGGCGGGTCGAACCTCGTCCCGTTCGGTGGTACCCCCGGACCCGCCCCCGGGCCGGCCCAGGTCACCATCACCTACGAATTGGCCCCGGCGACCTGCGCGACCGCCACGGCCACCATCACCGGCACCAACCGCAACGACGTCCTGACCGGCACCCCCGGCAACGACGTGATCTTCGCTCTCGCCGGGAACGACGTGGTCGACGGGCGCGGCGGGAACGACCTGATCTGCGGCGCCGACGGCAACGACACCCTCACCGGCGGTGACGGCAACGACCGCGTCGAGGGTGGGAACGGCAACGACTCCCTCACCGGCGGCAACGGCAACGACACCCTTATCGGCGCCGGCGGCAACGACTCCCTGTCCGGCGCCGCCGGCAACGACGCCAACGACGGCGGCCCCGGCAACGACGCTCTCAACGGCGGTACCGGTACCAACACCAACGACGGCGGACCCGGCCACAACAGCTGCACCAACCCCACCACCGGAACCGGCTGCAACACCTGACCAACGATCACTAGAAGCGGGCCCCGGCACGCCCCCCGCCGCAACGGAGACCGAGGCACGGGGCCCGCTTCAACGCCCCGCGACGCAGCTCCCGAACGCCCAGGGAGGCCCTGCCACCTGTGGAAAGAGGTTCAGACGCAGCTTCTCAACTCGCCAAGACCCTCAGCGTGCCGACCCCCGCCGTACGGAAACCGGGGTCGGTGTGGACGGAGCTGCCCCGGCCGGTGAGCGCCGGCGCCGAACCGGTCGGACACGTCCGCCTCGGCTACGCCCGCGCCTCGACCGCCCGGCAGTCCCTCGACGCACAGCTCGACTCCCTTACCGGGGCCGGGGTGACGCGGGTCTTCTCGGAGAAGGTCTCCACTCGCGCCACCCGGCGCCCAAAGGCCACGAGTCCGCCCGGAAGCGCGGCAAGACCATCGGCGGCGCCGGGGTCACTGACGAATCCATGCTGTCCATGGGCCTGCCCCCGCGTGAGCAGGAGATGAGCCTGCGCGACATCGCGACGCGGCTCGTCATCACCACCGGAGCGAAGAAGGGGCAGCATCCCTCCCCGGCGACCGTGATGAGGATCTGCGCGAGCACGACGAACACGCCGCAGCGATCTCGGCACCGCAGTAAGCCCGCCAGTCGTTCAAGATCATCCCGTTGCCCCTTTGACCCGTATCCTGGTCAGCCCCCCTCGGGGGTCAGCGACGCGTACACACAGGGCGGCCACGTTGGCATCGCAGGTCACGACGCCACCGCTCCCAGATCGCCCCCTCGGTGCCGCGGCGCAGACCACGCGAAGCCCGTGCGGGCCGGCGGCCGCCGATAGACCGACGGACGCCGTACGGGTCGGGGCGCGCTGTTCCCCGGCCGGCATCCGGTCATCAATGGGCGGGTGAGGGGGCGTCGAACATGGCTGGGCACATCTCGGGTGGAAGACGAGACGACGGGCCGCGTTCCTGGATGCCAACTCGATGGCGAAGGCAGCGACCTGCCGCGTCCCACAACAGTTGGGCCAGTGACGACCCCTTGGTCGACGATTGAGAGCTGCGCAGGAGACCGGTTCTACGAGATGGACTCAGGGCTCTCGACAGCGATCCTGTCGTCCAGCCAGATCACAGCGGGCGAGTCGCCCTGCGCATCGGAGGGAGTCAGGTTCTGAAGAGCGCTGGAGATCGCCCGACCGACCCGCCGCCCGATGGCCCGATCCAGATCAGTGCTGAGAATCCCTTGCACTTCATGACACCAATCCAGAACCGCCGCGAGGGATGAGCCTCCAAGCGGAACGGTAACGATGCCGTCGGCCGCTGTGGTGATCTCATCACCGTTCTCCGGCGGGCGGAAAGCCTCGGGACGGGAGGATCCGAACTTCCTTTGCTCCTTGTGTACCTGCTCCTGTAGGTAGTCCCACGTGGTGTGGTGGCAGCGAACGCGGGCCACCCCGACCCCAGCCGCCTTAGCCACGTCGTTGACACGGCCCCTCGCCCTGGAGGCCAGGAGACCTCCGCGACCGGTGTGGCAATGGTGGCGTCGTCGTTTCCCAACAGCTTGCCCAGGATGCCCACGGAGTCTCTCCCTACAAGGTGGAACGTTCATCTAGTCACCGTGCATACTCGGACGGTCACCAACCCTGGTCCGACCGTACGCTGAACCCTGGCTCCGGCGAAGGCGATCAGCCCATCCCGTACGCCCGGCAGCATGAGGCATCGCAGGCCGGGTGCCGGCGTCCCGGCGGCTCGGGGGTGATGTTCGTGGCGCCGCAGTTCCAGCACTCTCACCCGTCCGGCAGCTTGCACTTGCCCCCGCGGACGACGTGGCAGGCTCACCGCCTGGCGGCCGACTTCGGCCCGGCCATGGACGCCCGCACCGCCTGGGTGACGACCCACCTGCGACGGCACCCCGACGAGTACGTCTTTTGCCGTATCTCGCGCGCCAGTGGTCATCCCCGGCAGCGCCCTACGTTCCTGGTTCCGTTGGTAGAGGCCACCGGACCGGGCCTTGCCGCACAGCACGGCGTTCCTTCGGTCGCGTCACACCGAAAGCCCGTACCTGCGCCGCAACGCGGTATTCGGCCAGGTACGACGTCTTTGTGCCATTACCGGGCAACCCGCCTCCAACATCATCGACGCCCGGCTACACAGGAGGCTGCGGGTAGCGTGTCGCCTACCCTGCGTGGTGATGGTCGGTGGGAGGTCTGACGGTTGCTGACCATCAACGTGGCGGTGCTGCTCGCAGTCATCGTCCTGATCAGGCTGCGGCGGACCACGCACGCTCGTAGCCGCCTCGACGAGAAGATGACCGTGGTCATCGTTCTGGCGCTGGGGATCCTGCTCGCTCCCACCCCGGTCGGCCAGGGAATCCTGAACGTTCTGGGCCAGCTCGCGAGCAGCGTCACGCAGGGCAGCCGATGAGCCCCAGCACCCGCAAAGGGCGGACGACGACCAGGCGCCCGCCTGCGCGCCGACGTACCCGAAGGCCAAGCAGGCGACGACAGCGCACAGAGGACCGGCTGATCGGGATCCTCATTGCCGCGGCCGTGACCGTCGCCGCGGTGGTGGCCCTCATCAACTGGCTTCTGGCCCACTGGTGGATCCTGGTCGCCATCGGCGTACTCGCGCTCCTGGCCGGCGGCGGCTGGATCTACCAGCAGCAGCAGAAGGCGCAGCGGGAAGCAGTCCGCGCACAGGGCCTGCGATATGGGCTGTCCCAGCTGGACGCCCTGCACCCAGAACGCGGTGCGCGTCGTCGGCGGCGGAGATCTCGGCGCGGACGTGAAGGCCACCGACCCCTGGGGTCGGCGGTGGGTGATCCAGTGCAAACACAGGCGCAACGGCCTCGCCGGGTCCGCCGTGGGCACGCCGGACCTCCAGGTCCTCAACGGCACGGCCCGTCAGGTCCACGGCGCCGACATCGCGGTAATCGTGACCAACGGCCGGGTGACCGCGCCGGCCTTGGCCTTCGCAAAGCAGCAGCGCCTCCACGTGATCGACCGCCACACCCTCGGGGAATGGGCGTCCGGCTCACGTCCCTTGTGGGAGCTACTGCGGTCCGTCCCGCCGCCCCGCAGGCCGACCACCCTGTCCTGAGCATCCAACCGCAGGTCACGAAGCCGTCCTGTCCTGTCGCTTCTACGACGGGCAGGGCCGAACCGAGCCGGCGGAAGGAGCGCCCGCTGGTGAGAGCGGCGTGACGCGACCGCACGAGATTCAGGGGCGGCAGTCAAGGACGTCGTCGATACGCGATGCGTCGGCGGCCCAGGCCGCGCGAAGCTCCGGACACATGCAGACAGGCCCCGGGCCCGGGGCTTTGGTCTCCAGCCAGGAGGTAGCAGTACGCGCAAGGCCGACATCGGTATCGTCAGCCGCCCGGGACTCAGGCCCACCCGTCCAGGAGATGCCCCCGGGTCCGCCGACGCGGCGCACGCCTGGACCGCAGCCGGCGGGGCCGTCGGAGCCGCCGTCATCGACGGCATCGGCCACAGCACGGAACTTCACGCCTTGGTCCCTGTACTCGCCGTCGACGCCGCCCGCCGGACAGCATTACGTCACCCCATGGCCGGGCTGATCGGAGCCGCCGAGCTCCTGCAAAACCCCGGAGCGCCACGCGGGGGCCCGGACGCGGTCGGGATCACCGCCCGGGTCAGGCCCGACGGCACGTGGATCGCGTGGGCCGGGGACTGCCGCGCCTACGGACTCGACCCCGACACCGGCATCCTGACCCGGTACACCACCGACCACACCGTCGCCGCCCACTACGCCCAGCAGGGCATGCCCGCCGACGAGGCCGCCTACTCCTCCGAACTCACCGTCAGCTTCAGCGACCTCTCCATCGCGGCCCGCAACGAAGCCCCGATCCCCAAGGGCCACACGGTGATCCTCACCAGCGACGGCGTCCACGACCAGATGGACCCCACCGTCCTCAACACCCTCGTCCAGGGACACCACAACGACGCCCAAGCACTCGCCGAGGCCCTGGTCGCCGCAGCCGAGGCGGTCATCGAGGACGGGCAGCCCTACCGCGACGACGCCACCACCATCGTCATCCGACCGCTGCCGACCCCGCCCGACACCGCATGAGCACCCGGTAGTCCCCGGCACCGGTCACGCACTGAAGGGCTCCGCCTCGATCCCGAACACCAGGACCAGCGTCGCCGTTCCGTAGGGCCGGCCGGCCCTGGGAACGGTTGAACGACCCTCTGGCCAGAACGCACGCCAACAAGATCAAATGGAAGGACGGCCTGACAGGCGACGACGGGACGCAGAGCGGGCAGAATCGCGACGGTATGGATTCACCAACTCTCCCAGGACCTGCACCTCGCCGTGTTCCCGAGGGCAAGGGCCGCAAGCCGATCCGATCGCGTGTCCGGCATGGCAGCCCCTCCTGCGCCGACTACGGCTGCACGCGTCCCGAGTGCATAGCCGCGGCACGCCGGGATCGTGCCCGGCGGACCAGGGAGTTGAGGGCCGGCCGACCCGCCCGGGTCCCCGCGACTGATGCCGGCGCCCGTGCCCGCCAGTTGCAGGAGACCGGCCTTTCGGCCACCGACATCGCCGAGATCTCGGGCGTCGCCGTCATGGTCGTTCGACGCCTGCTCCGCCCTGCCGGGGAGTGGCCGGCCATTGTTCACCGGGTCACCTCGGAAGCCATCCTCGGCATCCCGCTCACCAGTGCGGTCAAGCGGGATCGCCTCCTGCCCGGGCTGGTTGGCGCGGAAAGGGCCGCCACCAGCCTGCAGGATCTGGACGAACGAGGATGGCCGACAAGCTTCTTGGCCGCGCGGCTGGAAACCACACCGCACACGCTCGCCGTCATCCGCGGCCGGGAACGCCGGCGCCTGGCCCTTGCTCTGGACCGCAAGATCCAGCGCCTGGCCGCGCTCTTGCTCGCGAGCGAGCCGGCGGATCACGGCATCGCCGAGCACCGAAGCCGCCGTACGAGGACCGCGGCCCTGCGACGACGAGCCACACTGACACAGCCCATGTCCACGGCCCTGCGGAAGGAGCCGGGCCAGGTGCCTTGAACAGCTCATCCCGCCGCCCGGTGGGGGCCTGTTCCAAAGAGGGGCGCTTCCTGGGCCGTTACGTCCAGGCGCAGACGCCGGAAGCGCGAAGGATGTCGGTGGACGCCGCCGTGGTCGACGGCGGTGTCGGCGCTGATCTCCGCCACCAGACGCGGGTCGACAAGAACGACGTCCAGGACGTCGCGGGAGCCCCACGCCGCCGAGAACCGCGCACCCGTCCACGGATGCCCGGGAGATGCCGCCGTCAGACGAGAATGCCTGCTGCCCGAGTGCGGCGTCCGTCGGCGCGAGGATGACGGAGACCAGGGCTAGTTCCCACATGATGAGGCGCGCCGCCCCCGGACGCTGCGCGGGGCGACCGGTACGGGCACGGGCTGCGGGCGGTCCTCAGTCGACGGGTTCCACGGCGGGGAAGGTCCAGGTGCCGTCGAGGATTTCGGGGCGTGGCCGGTAGAACCGGACGGTGTAGTTCCAGCCGTCCATGAGGTGCAGGCGGTTGGGCCGGCCGTCGGCGCACCCTCCGTGTTTCGGGCATCTGTCCCGCGCACGGGTGGGGCAGTGGAGGCCCGGCGGACCCGTGAGGATTGCCGGGGCTGTGTCGGGCTGCTGTACCGCATCTTCGAGGGGTGAGCCTGTCCGAGCGCGGCCCTGCCCGGCGCACTCCATGTCGGCGCGGGTGCGGCGAGCCTACCGGGCACCGAAGCAGGTTTCCCGACGGCCAGCCGCGCCGCGAGACCCCGGGGAGGGCGAGGAGCGCGGACCCTGGCCGCAGCGGTGGGTGTTGTGGGCCGTCTGGCGGTCCTTGACGGGCCGTGCAGACCATCGGCGGTCAGGATGGCTTCCCGGCAGGCACCTCCCGTGGGGGGCCTTGAGTGCCCTTGTATCCGGCCATTGAGCCGTGGAGACGGCCGCGTGTGTTCCTGCCGGCGGCGTTCTGGCGAGCGGCTCGTGGCAGAGTAGAGACCGGATGGCCGCCGGACCGAATGGAGCAGGTGGTTACCTGTAGTAATGCGCGGAGTGAGAGGACACCGCTGCCGCTGCCGCGCTTCCGCTTCCGGCTGCGGATGCGGCTGCGGCCGACGATCCGCCGCCTACCGCCACCCCCTGCGCTTCAAACGGCTGCGCCTGGAAGTCACGACGGCCGACGTCCCCCGGTTCGGGGCCGGTCGGGCCGTCTCTGCCGGGTGAGTTCCGCCGCACGGCTTCCTGTGTTTTGGATCATGGCCGGCCCCTACCCTAAGCGCTCAGTTTCGTGGGTACGGTGACCCGGAACCGGGCGCGGCAGCGTGCCGCCGACGAAGGGGAGCGGTGTGGAGCAGCAGGTACGGGTACTGCCCGACGAGAACGGAGTCCGCGTCATCGTCTGCGTGGGCGACTTCGACGCGGAGACCCTCGGCAGCCTCAAGGCGGCCTCCACGGCGGCCATCGACGACCCCAGGGTGCGGCGGATCGTCCTGGACGTCGGCGCCATCACCTTCGCCGACTCCTCCATGCTCAACGTGATGATCCTTCTGCTGAACACCGGCCGTCTGGTCCTGGCGGGTACGGTGCCTCCCCAGTTGGGCCGGCTCCTGGATGTCACGCAGGCCGGCCAACTGTTCACGACCGCCGACACCGTCGAGGCGGCACGCGTCCTGTAGGTCTTCTCTCGCGGTGGTCGAGAGGCGACTGCCGCTTGGCGTCGGGCGGGCGTGGACGGGGAGTGAGCGTGATGGTGCGCGGTACGCCGAGGCACCCGTGCACGCGGGGTGGGCGGGGGCGTGCTGGTCGCGCGTTTCTCGGCCGCCCGAGGCGTGGGCCGGGCGACGGTGGTCCCGGGGTGTCCTGCCCGGGGCCGGTGGCGCACCGGTGACGGCTGCGACCTGCCGCCCTCGTGCCCAGCACGGCAGGTCTCGCCGCCTGGGTTTGAGGTCGTTCGCCGGCCGTGTCGAGGCCTCCGATTCCGGCCCTCTGGTCTTGGCGGGCCGTCGATGGCCGCGATCGACGCGAACGTAGCGACCCGGTCCCGGGCGCTGGAGGCCTCGGCACGAGGCCCGACGGGCCGTGAGAGTGCGGGGCCTCTCGGGCGAGGGGCGTCTTTCCCCGTTGCCGGCCGGGCGGTGAGAACAGGGTTGGGCCGGTGACGTTTGTCGGCCTGCGCCGTGGGTGTCTTCGTTGGGGGTCAGATCGATGGAGGCGGTGATCCATTTGCCGACGGGTTCACGGTGGATCTGGAGGGTCAGTGCTGCGGCGATGATGATTTCCATGCCGTGCTGCCCGACCCGGGTGGGGTCGGGAGGCAGGATGGTCGGCGGGTTCGGGTGCTGTCCCAGACGGCCACGTCCACGCACTGGTCACGGACTTGGAGCGTGAGCAGGCTGGGGCCGGGGGCGTATTTGCGGGTGTTGGTGAGGAGCTCGCTGACGACCAGCTCCACCAGGTCCTGGGCCTGGTCGGAGACGGGCAGACCGTGGACGTGGTGCAGGTCGGTGAGGAAGCGTCGGGTGAGTTCCCGGGCGTGGGCGATCGGTTCGAGGCCTTCGAACTCTGCGGACAGCGAGAAGGCGTCAGACCCCGGCGCCGTGCGGAGTTCGGTCCCCTCCGCCTTGTCATTCGCCGGCGGCTGTCGTGCTGCCGGGCGATCATGCTTCCCGGCCCGCTTCCAGGTCACAGTCGTAGGTCTTTCGGTTGCGGGAGCGGGGATCGCAAGGGTGGTCAGCGGCGGGCGGCACTCATGGCGAGGCCGGTGATGAGCAGGGCCAGGCCGATGACGAGTACGGGGAAGCCGGGTCCGGGCAGGAAGTACATCGCCACCCCGGCCGCGGTGAGGGGCGCGCCGATGGCGGCCATCACCTTCCCGATCTGTCGTTCCGACATCTGCTGCTCCTTGCTCGGGTGGGTTGAGGTGGCCGGGGTGTCGCGGCCGGTGAGGAAGGCGGCGTCGAGTGCCCCGACGAGCAGAGCCCAGACCGCCGCCCAGCCGCGGCGTCCGTTGTGCCGGCCGTCATGGCCCGGGGGCTGGTGGTGAACGCCCGCTGTCGGCGGGCGCTGCCCGGGTGGCGGAGCTCGGTGGTGGCGGTGCGGGTGACCAGGGCGGCGAGGACGGTCGTGGGCGCGAGCAGGGGGCGTCGCCGCCGGTGATCAGGTGTGTTGTCCGTCGGTGTGAGCGGCGGCGCCTTCGGGCCCCGTCGTGTCGTGCTGGTAGATGTCGGGGATGCCGTCGTGGTCGGCGTCGAGGTTCTCGGCCTCGTACAGACGCCGGTAGACGGCGTTACGGCGCCGTAGCAGGACGGCGGCGAGGATCGCGGCGATCAGGGAGGCGACGAGGACGGCGGCCTTGACGTGCTCGCCGGTCTGGGTGCCGGGAAAGGCGAGTTCCCCGATCAACAGGGCGACGGTGAAGCCGATCCCGGCCAGGACCGACAGGCCGAGCACGTCGGCCCAGGCGAGGTCGGGGTTGAGCTGGGCGCGGGTGAAGCGGGCGGCGAGGTAGGTTCCGGCGAAGATCCCCACCGTCTTCCCGACGAGCAGGCCGAGCACCACGCCGAGGGGCTCCGGGTCGGTGAACACCGCGCCCAGTGCCGGACCGGAGATGCTCACCCCGGCGGCGAACAGCGCGAACAGCGGCACCGCGACACCCGCGGAAAACGGGTGGACCAGGTGGGAGACCCGGGCAGCAGGCGACACCTCTTCGCCTGGATCGCGGGTGGTGCGCAGGATGAGGCCCATGGCGACGCCGGCGACGGTGGCGTGGACGCCACCGTTGTACATCAGCGCCCAGATCGCCACCCCGAGGGGCACGTACCACCACCAGCCGCGTACGCGCAGCCGCTGGAGAAGGTAGAAGAGGACCAGCCCCGCGACGGCTCCGGCGAGGGCCCAGGGGTTCAGGTCGTCGGTGAAGAACACCGCGATGATCAGGATCGCGCCCAGGTCGTCGACCACGGCCAGGGTCAGGAGGAAGGCGCGCAGCGCGGCCGGCAGGTGGGTGGAGAGCACCGCGAGGACGGCAAGGGCGAAGGCGATGTCGGTGGCCATCGGAACCGCCCAGCCCGCCCTGCTGCCTCCGCTCGCCGTGACAGTGGCCAGGTAGAGGGCCGCGGGCACGACCATTCCGCACACCGCGGCAATCACGGGCAGCGCCGCAGTGGCCCGGGTGCGCAGTTCACCGACGACCAGCTCGCGTTTCAGCTCGATCCCGGCAACCAGGAAGAACACGGCCAGCAGCCCGTCCGCCGTCCAGTGCCCCACGGACAGGTCCAAGCCGAGCGCCGGTATCCCGAAGTGGAAGTCGCGCACGGACGCGTATGCCGCGCTCCACGGGCTGTTGGCCCAGATCAGAGCGGCACACGCGGCGGCGAGCAGGACCAGGCCGCCGACGGTCTCGGTGCGCAGGGCGCGGGTGATGGCCTGCCGTTCGGGCAGGGGCAGCAGTCCGAGGAAGGGGGAGCGGGTGCCGGCCATGGCAGTGGCCTCCGGGTGTCGGCTGGACGAGGGCACACTGCCCCCAGGACGCCGACCAGACTTCCCGGCACACCGCGCGCCACTCTTGACGCGTTCCTTACACCGTATCCACCGAATGGCCGGGCTGTCTGCCCAGGGCCGCCTCCCGTGATCATTTGGTGTCGGGTTGTGATCAGCCCTGGCGGGAGGCGCACCACCAGGCGGCGATCGCGGCCAGGATGAGTGCTGCTGCGGCGATGAGCCCGGGCCGGTCGCCGGGCGTCGCGTAGAGGACGGCACCGGTCACGGTGAGGATCACGCCCACCACGAAGAGCGGCGAGGCGGGGCAGCGCAAACCCCGGGGGGAGGGGACCGGTCCGATACGGGGGTGGCTCATTCGGGGCTCCTGGCAGGGAGAGCTTGTTCGACACAGCGTCCCACGACCCGTCGGCCTCGTCCGCCGGTTGTGGCCGGTCTCTCGTCCTCGTGCGGGCCCAACCGCCTCGCAACACGGCCATCCGCACGTGCTGAACGCGATGATCAGCGCCGACACTGCCGACGAAAGAGCCGTCCCACCGCCCGCGCCTGGACGTCACGACGGCGGCCGTCCCCCGTGTTCGGGGAAGGCCGTCCCGCCGCAGCCGACTGAACCAAGCACGGGCCCGCCATCGCGACGGCCCGGGTTCGACCGACGTCAGGGTCCTCGTTCGACGTCGACGGCATCAACAGGAGCGTGCTCACCACCAAGTACTGGCCACCGCAGACCAGATCAAGCACATGAGCGACCACGTCGGCCGCATCGTGACCGGCCACCTGGCCACGTTCCTCAGCCCCAGCAGCACCGAAGCGATGGTCGACC
Organism: Streptomyces sp. NBC_00513; assembly: GCF_041431415.1. Classification (GTDB taxonomy): domain Bacteria; phylum Actinomycetota; class Actinomycetes; order Streptomycetales; family Streptomycetaceae; genus Streptomyces. Next base: position 297,309 of record NZ_CP107845.1, on the reverse strand, counting down.
CCAGCGAAGGCCGATGGCGGACTCCGGGCCACCATCGGCGTGAAGGCGGCGAGGGAGGATGGGAGGGTGTTCCCCATCGCCTCCACGCTTGAGATGCTCGACGGTGACTGGAAGATCAGGAACGTCATCACCGGAAACCTCAACGTGGGCAAGCACCTGCGTGACCTCGCGACGGAAACGGCAGGGGCCGACGGTGACCCGCTCCCGAAGATCCTCGCCCGCTTCGCCGCTCTCGCGGAGAGCGGACTCGCCTAGAGGAGCCGCGTTGTCGGCAGCCGGAAGCAGCCTCGTCGAGCTAACTGATGGTTTCAGAATGAGGTTCGGAGTCGGCGTAAGCAGATGATGCTGCAGGCCAGTTGGAGCAGGCCGAGGTGGAGGTCGGCTCGTATCTCGTAGCGGATGCGGAGTCGTTTGAACTGGTGCAGCCAGGCGAAGGTTCGCTCGACGACCCAGCGGGTCTTGCCCAGGCCGGATCCGTGAAGTGTGCCGCGTCGGGCGATCTTGGGTGTGATCCCGCGGGCTCTGAGCAGGCGCCGGTACTTGTCGAAGTCGTAGCCGCGGTCGGCGAAGAGCCGGCGGGGCCGGTGACGTGGCCGTCCTCGAAGCCCGCGGATGCGGGGTATCGCGTCCAGCAGGGGCATGAGCTGGGTGACGTCGTGACGGTTTCCACTGGTCAGGGAGACGATGAGTGGGGTTCCGTGGCGGTCGACGATGAGGTGGTGCCTTGCTGCCGGGGCGGGCACGGTCGACCGGCGAAGGTCCGGTGTGAGCCCCCCTTTGAGGGCTCTGACGTGCGAGGCGTCGATCGCAACGTCATCCATGTCCAGCAGCCCGGCCGCCCGGAGCTCGGCCAGGAGGACTTCGTGGAGGCGGGGCCACACTCCGGCCTCGGTCCAGTCCCGAAGCCGACGCCAGGCCGTCACACCACTGCAGCCGAACCGCTCGGCTGGAACGTCCCGCCAGCTCACGCTCTTGCACAGCACGTAAACGATGGCCCTCAACGCCGCACGATCGTCCACCGGCCGACGCCCCGGATACCGGTGCCGGCGAGGTGGACGTTCCGGCAGTAACGGGGCCACACGTTCCCACAGGTCATCAGGCACGAGATCAGCAGACACACCCCAGATCCTGCCGACACGATACCCAACTGCCAAGCCCCTCAACGAATCTCATTCTGAAACTATCAGTAAGGCACCGGCCTGACAGGGTGCGGTAAGACTGCGGTGGTGGCGGCCCACCGGCTACCGGCCGGCCCGCACACCACTGGTCCGGGAGCGTCCGGTGGCTTTGTACACGAGTACGAGTAGCGACGTCGTTTTGACGCGTCATTCGGAGTAGCACGCTCGCGCGAATAGGCGGTGTTCACGAGAACGGGAGGCACTTCGCGGGCCCCCGCGGAGCGGGTGGAGGGTACGCGTCGGTTGGGCAGCGCCCCGCCGGGCTTCGGCGTCTTGGTGGCGCGGGACCGGGCGGCCAGGCCGCCCCGGGGGGACTCCATCCACGGCGTCGGCACTGCGTCACACACGGTGCCGACGCCGTGGATGCGAGGAGGCGGGTTTTCGGTCTTGGGTTTACTGGGCGCGGGGCACAGCGTCGAAGATCACGGTCATGGCGGCGGTGTCGAGCCCGTTCCGGGTGTCGGTGCGGGATGTCGCCGATCCGGGTCTCCTGGGTGTCGTGGAAGAGGCACATCAAGGCGACCTTCGCGGGGTCCACGCCCTCCATCATGGCCAGGACGGCGCCGACGATCCCGACCCGGAACGAGTGCTCCTCACGGCCCTGCGCCTGCTCCAAGAGCGAGGCGAGAGGGTCACCGTCCCCGCTCTAGCACTGGTATGTGCCGAAATCGAGGGAAGCGACCTTCCCGCAGCCCGATCCGCCAAGCCTTTCAGCTCGGTACCGATCGCCCTTGCCAAGGTCCACCGCCGTGCCGAGGCCGTCGAGGGCCTCGACATCGAAGCTCTGTCGAAACTCGCCCCCGCGGCCGACGACGTCTTCGAGGAGATCGCCGCCGGCTACGAGGAAGCCGTCAAGCGGTTCCGCGCGGCGAAGAAGCAGGCCGCCGCCGAGAGGAAGAAGCGCGAGAAGTCCAGCGCCAAAGCGCGGGGCCGCAAGCGGGGCCGGGGCCGCGGTGAAGGGCAGGGATCAGTACCCGCCGGCTACGTCAGTTTCCCGGACGGGGCGACGACCCGCCGCACGCCGTCGTGAAGGGATTGCCAGCGGCGCCTGTCGCTCAGGGGACTGGGGGTCAGGCGTTCTTGCGGTTGCCGTGGTCGTCGCAGGGCAGGTCGGCGGCCGGGTGGTTCATGGTGAAGTCGCGGGTGGCCTGTCGTTCGGCTTCGGTGATGGCGGTGGGTTGGACGTCGATGATGCCGCCGAAGGGCCGGTCGACGTCGCGGATGATGCACAGCGTTGTCGTCAGCAGTGCGGTGATGATGACGAGGGTGAGGAGTTGGCCGCGGTTGTTGCGGCGGGGGAGGCAGATGCCGAGGGCGATGACGGTGATGGCCAGGGTGGCGAGGAGGAACCAGAGGATGGCGCTGGGGATGCTGGCGGTGGCCTGGGTGAGGCGTTCCTCGCGCTCCTCCGAGCGCTTGTTGTCGGCGGCGATGAGCATCCCGAAGACCGGCTTGCCCTCCACCTCGCGGAAGACTCGGCGGAAGTCGGTGGACCACACACTGGGAGCCGGCGAGCCGTGGCCGTCGGCCATCGCGGGCCACTCCTGGACGCGTACGGCACGGGCGTAGCAGACGGCGTCCGCCTGGACCCTGGCCCGCTGCGCCGCGGGCGCGTATTCAGCTGACTCGACGAGCTGGTCGACAGCGCGGGCTTCGCCGCGTGAGGCGACCTCGGCTTTGCCGTAGGACCCGTTCGCGGTGACGAGGACGAAGGCGAGCAGCAGCACGGTCAGCGTCAGCAGCGGGCCGACGAGGTCTTTGACGGCCATCCCCGTGTCGTCGTCCTCGTTGAGGAGCCGGGGCCGCAGGAAGCGGTTCGCGGCCAGGCCGGCGAGCAGGGCCAGTACGGCCACGACGATGACGAGGGCCACGGGTGGATGCCTCCGAGGGGCGGTTTGGCGGGTTCCCGGTGCGGGCGGGCGCCGTGATCATGACTGAGCGGGTGAGGGGAGCGGAACAGCGGAAACGATCGTTCGCCCCCGCACGGGGGACACCCCTTGCGCCAGCGGGAGCAACCCCCGCTGAGGGCTGCGTTCGTGGGATTCGGTTCGCGTACGCCACCGGTTCGTGTCGTTTCGTACGGCGGACCGCAGGGCAGCCTCGCCCGGTGCTGAATCGGATCTTCACGGACCGTGGCGGAAGGGCAGGCATGAAGCCGGTCGATGTGCGGGCCGGCGAGCGGGTGCCGGATGCCCGGCCCGCTTCCGCCGGGAACGCGGTGGTGGCGCGGGCCGGGCGTTGCCTGGACAGGGCGGTGGAGTTCGCCCTCGAAACGCAGGCCGCTGACGGGGCCTGGTACGTCCCCTCGGAGCCGCGGATCCTGGAGAACGCGGTCGTGGCCTGCTCGCTGGCTGGGCTGGAGCGGGCTCATCACGCGCGGGAGAGGGCGCTGTGCTGGTTGGAAGGTGCCGTGCCGCAGCGGCATGATCCGTTCGTGGCGGCCGCCGACCAGTGGCTCGCCGCCCTGCACCGCACCGATGACCTCACCGCGTTCACGGCTGGGCTCCCACCGGGGGGACGGCCGTATGCCCGGCGGGCCTTGTACCTCGATGCCCTGGGCTGCGCGGTCGGCGCCGCCGGGGCCGATGCCCGCCGGCTGCTCGACCATGCCGGGGCCGCGCTCGGGCACGATCGCGGGCGCCGGATCACACCGTGGCAGCGGGCCATGCTGCTCGCCTTCGAGGCCCTCGCAGGTTCCGCTCTGGGCATGCCCCTGCCCCGGGACACACTTCAGGAGTGGGCCCGGTCGCAGTCGCCGGACGGCTCGTTCTACGGAATGCCGCTGGTGACGGGGATGCTCCATCTCGCCCTGACCCGGACGGCCCCCGACCACCCGATGACCCGTCGGTGCCGCGCGGCCCTGCTGGCGGCCCAGCAGCCTGATGGGACGTGGCGTTTCCTGGTCAGCGAGGTGTGGGACACCGGCCTGATGGTCCGCGCGCTGCGCGGGCAGCCCCTCTTCGGCTCCGGCGCCCTTCCGGCCGCTGTGGGCTTCCTCGCTGCGGCGCAGAAACCTGACGGGGGCTGGGCGTGCACGGCTGCGCTCGCATCCGACAACGACACCACTGGCAACACCCTCCTCGCGCTTGCCGGTACCACCCCGCCCGACCGGGTCCTCGCTGCCGCCGCCCGCTACGCGCGCAGGCACCAGACGCCCGAGGGCCTGTGGACCACGTGGCATTCCAGCGACGACACTCCGGCCCCCGATGTCGTCGCCCACATGACCGCCGGCATCTGTGCCGCGGCCCTACCGGGGATCGATCTCGCGCCGGCCCGCCGCTGGCTGGCATCACGCGCCACCGCGGAGGGTTGGACCTCGGACTGGTATCTTCCGCCGGCTTACGGCGCCGCCGAGATCGCACCGGCGCTCGCTCCGCACCCGGCCGGTCGCGCCGCGCTCCCGGCGCTCCTGGCCTCCCAGCAGCCCGACGGCGGCTGGCCTCGGATCCCGGGCGAGCCCTACTCCAGCCCGACGGCCACCGGCCTGGCCCTCACCGCCCTCACCACCAGCGGACACGACCCCCACGGCGAGGCCGCCGTCACGCGCGGGATGAGCTTCCTCATCGACTCACAGAACGCCGACGGCAGCTGGAGCGACCGTCCGGTCATGTACGGACCGAGGCCCTTCGCCACCGTGACCACCACTCAGGTCCACGCACTGGCCGCCCGCGGACTACGCGACGCACTCCACGCGGCCTCCCACCGTGAAGAGGCATGCCCGTGACCCCACACCCCACCCCAACTCCCGACGACGTCGCCACGCCCGCCGAGGTATGCGACTTCCTGGCCGCTCATCAGCCGGCAGCGTGCGTCTTCGATTTCGACGGCACCCTGGTCGACACCAGCACCATCAACACCGACGCCGCCCGCGCCACCCTCAACGACCTCGGACTCACCGTCCCCGAGCCATGGCTGCGCCAGGCCCCCCTGGCCGACCTCGCCACCCTACGCGACCGTCTACGCACCGACCTGGGCTTGTCACTACTCTGCAGCGAGAGGGAGTTCGTCGACCGGGCCCGCGCCCACTGGCTCGCCCGCACCGGCCTCGTACAGCGGGTGCCGCGGGTGACGGCCCTCGCCCGGCACCTGGCTTCCTCCGTTCCCCTGGCCGTGGCCTCTGCCAATGACGGACACGTCGTCCGAGCCGGCCTCACCGCCACCGGACTGGCCGACCTCTTCGAGATCGTCGTCGCCCGCGAGCACGTCACCCGTCTCAAACCCGCCCCCGACGCCTACCTCCAGGCCGCCGCACAGCTCGCCGTCCCACCCCACCGGTGCCTGGCCTTCGAGAACACCGACGAGGGAATCGCCGCAGCTCTCACCGCCGACATGCCCGTGATCGACGTCCGCCCCAGTAACTGGACCATTCACACTCCATGACCCTGCCCATCTCATCGACGGCCCTCTGGGCGCCACCGCGCTTGGACGGCGGCGCCACGGCCGACGACGCGTGCGGGGGCCGACCCGTGCGACGACCACCACCTGGTCCAGCTCAACCGACACCCACCGCGGCCGCCCTCTGCGAAGCGCCTGGCGACGGGCCCAGGCAGCTCGCCGCCGCCTCGGGCCCCGCCTGCCTGGTGATTCAGGTGTAGAGGAGGGAGGCGGAGGAGGTGGTCGCTTCTTGGCGGCCGGGTGTGGTGTAGGCGAAGTTCAGAACGGTACGCCGCACCCCTGGCCTCGCGAGTGGGGTGACGCGGTGGGCGGTGAGGTCGCTGCGCAGGAGGTATCCGTCGGCCGGCTGGTGGTGGACGCGGCGGGCACCGGGGGTGTCGAGGGCGGCGAGGTCGGCGCGGCCTGGGTGGAACTCGAGGAGTCCGCCGTCGTCAGGGCGGGGCGGGGCTTCGAGGAAGAGGACCAGGGCGAGTGGGTAGTCGTCCGTGTGGGCGCCGTGGGTGTCGCCGGGTTGGTGCAGGATGTTCAGGACGTGGCGTTCGACGGGGTCGCGCACGGCAACGACCCTCTCGCCCAGCAGTACGCCCAGCAGCCGTGCCAGGTCCTGGTCCTGGTAGAGGCGGGTGATCGTGGGGGAGTGGCGGGCGATGTGGTGTCCGCCGAGGGTGGTCATGTGCCGGGGGCTGTCGTCCATGCAGGGCATGCGGAAGTCCCGGCGCACCGCGTCCGCCTCCAGCCTGCTTGTTTCGTCACCGAGCTCCGTGAGTCCCTTCGGGCTGAGCAGGCTGGGCAGGGCGAGGTAGCCGTCGGCGGTGAACTGCTGACGCAGGGGTTCCCAGCGCGAGGGCGCAGGCATCGTGAACACGGCGCATGCATCCCGCGTCCTTGCCTGGAACAAACCCGCCTCGACCACTTGGCGCGGTGGCCTGTGGGCCGGCCGTGCTGGTCGCCGGCCGTGCCAGCGCGGTCCGCGAACCCGACGTCTACACCGGGGGCCGTCCCGCTCCACGGTGACGCTGTCTTCGAGCCGGGGTCTGCGGAACTTGGGGTGCCCTGTCGTGCGCCCCCGCCGAACGGGTGAGGGTCGCCGGATTCCGACCCGGTCCGTGGTGTTTGAACTCGATGCTTGGCAGGTCGGGATGGGTTGACGCACGTGGAGAGTGTCATGGCGAACGGTAGTGTCCTGCTGGCTTTGCGCGAGGACCCCTTGGGTCGGGGCGTCGGTGGTGACCAACTGCGAAGGATCGGAAAGGAGTTGGAGAACCGTGGCTTGGAGGTGCGGTGGGCGCGGACCGTCGAGGCGGCCTGCGCCGCCCTGCGTACGGAGGCGGGCCTGTCGGCCGCGGTCGTTGCCTGGGACCTGCCGTCCGAGACCGGTGAGGACAGCGACGGCCGGGGAGCGGCCGTCTTGCGCCAGATCACCCGCCGATTCACGGCCCTGCCCGTCTTCGTCGTCATGAGCGAGGAATCGGACCACGGCCTGGACCGCCTCCCCCTGTGGGTGGCGGAGAGTGCCGTCGGATACATCTGGCCTCTGGAGGACACGCCGTCCTTCATCGCGGGCCGGGTCTTCAACGCCGCCCGGGAGTACGGCGACTCCGTCCTGCCGCCGTTCTTCAAAGCGCTGCGACGGTTCGACGACGCCCACGAGTACTCCTGGCACACCCCGGCGCACTCGGGCGGCGTGGCCTTCTTGAAGTCGCCCGTCGGCCGGGCCTTCTTCGACTACTACGGTGAGCGGCTCTTCCGCACCGACCTGTCGATCTCGGTGGAGGAACTGGGTTCCCTCTTCGAGCACAGCGGCCCCATCGGGGAAGCGGAGCGCAACGCCGCCCGCATCTTCGGCGCCGACCGCACGTACTTCGTGCTCCAGGGCGACTCCACCGCGGACCGCATGGTCGGCCACTACTGCGTCACCGCCGACGAGATCGCCCTGGTGGACCGCAACTGCCACAAGTCAGTGCTGCACGGGCTGGTGATGTCGGGTGCGCGCCCGGTCTACCTCGTCCCGACCCGCAACGGATACGGGCTGGCCGGGCCGCTTCCGGCGCGGGAGACAGCGCCTGCCGCGGTCGCCGCCCGGATCGCCGCCCACCCGCTGACACCGGGCGCGGTATCGCCCCAGGCCCAGTACGCGGTGATCACGAACTCGACGTACGACGGCCTGTGCTACGACACCGTGGAGACGGCGCGCACACTGGCACCCAGCACTCCACGGCTGCACTTCGACGAGGCCTGGTTCGCCTACGCGCGCTTCCATCCCCTGTACGCCGGCCGGTACGGCATGGCCGTGGGGCCGGACACCCTCGAGGGTGACGAGCGTCCCACGGTCTTCGCGACCCAGTCGACGCACAAACTGCTGGCCGCCCTGTCGCAGAGCGCCATGGTCCACGTGAAGTCCTCGCCCCGAGCGCCGGTCGAGCACCACCGGTTCAACGAGACCTTCATGATGCACGGCACCACCTCGGCGCTGTACCCGATGATCGCCTCATTGGACGTGGCCGCGGCGATGATGGACGGACCGCAGGGCGAGTGGCTGGTCAACGAGGCGGTGACCGAGGCCGTGCGGTTCCGGCAGGCCCTCGTCCGTACCGGGCGCCGGATCGCGGAGGCCGGGGACCGGCCGCCGTGGTTCTTCGGCGTCTGGCAGCCCGACACCGTCACCGACCCGGCCGACGGGACCACCGTGACCTTCGCAGACTCCTCACCGGCACTCCTGGCCTCCGAACCCCGCTGCTGGGAGCTCGTCCCGGAGGCGGACTGGCACGGCTTCAAGGGACTCAGCGAGGGCCAGTGCCTCCTGGACCCCATCAAGGTGACGCTGACCTGCCCCGGCGTCAATGCGCGCGGCGAGGCGGACTCCTGGGGCATCCCCGCCCGCATCCTCACCGCATACCTGGCCGGCCGCGGCATCGTCGTGGAGAAGACCGACACCTACACCACCCTCGTCCTGTTCTCCATGGGCATCACCAAGGGCAAGTGGGGCACCCTGATGGACGCACTCATGGACTTCAAGGCCCTCCATGACGCAGACACCCCGCTGCGCCAAGTACTGCCCGATCTCGTCGAGCGCTACCCGCAGCGCTACAGCGGCACGACCCTGCGCGGTCTCTGCCAGGACATGCACGAACACCTGACCCGGGCGGAACTGATCGACGCCCTGGACACCGCCTTCCAGCAACTGCCGGAACCCGTTGCCCCGCCCCAGGCCTGCTACCGGCAGCTGATCCGGGGCGGCACGGAACGGCTCCCCCTCGCCCAGGCCGCCGGCAGGGTGGCCGCGGCCATGGTGACCGTGACTCCCCCGGGGATCCCCGTCCTGATGCCCGGAGAAGCGCTCGGCGCGCCGGACGGCCCGGTCCTGCGCTACCTGCGTGCGCTGGAGGCGTTCGACCGGGCCTTCCCCGGGTTCCACAGCGAGGCCCACGGTGTCACCATCGACGGCGACACGGGGGACTACCTCATCGAATGCGTACGCCTGGGCATCCAGATGACGTGAGCCTCACGTCGCGTCGTGTTCGGGCCCGGGCAGTTCGAGTAGCGCTCCACCAGCCGGCGAGTCACCATCAACCAAAGCCATCAACCAGATCCCGGCCTGAACACACGTCCGGCCTTGGTCCCCCCTCCAGGGCGTGCCGGTGCCCCGGCGGCGCTCGCCACCGGCGCACCGGGAACGCGGGCCCGCTCGACGGAGATCGGCATGTTCCTTGCGCCCACGGCGTGCACTGCTGCCCACGCCGTGGAGCGCCGTGGGCGGTCGCGTGGCACCGTGAAGACGCCTTGGGAAGTGTGCGGGGAAGGCAGCTTTCCGAGCGGTTCCCCGCGCAGGCACCGCCAAGCCGGTACGGCGGCGCGCACGGCCAGCCCAACCGAACGCTCTCACGTTCGGAAATCCCGGCGACCTTCTGAAGTTCCTGCGGCGAGCCGACCTGGAGCCCCGACCCCGAGGAGTCCTGAGGGCAGCTGTGCCCCTAGACGGACAGGCCACCTCCGTCGGAGGCCTGCGCGTGGCTACTGGGCAGTCTGGCGTACGGAATCGGCTAACTCGCGGTGCTCCACCGCCAGCTGCTGGCCAAGCCAAATAGCGCTGTAATCGCGTCAAATACCAGTTGCTGGGCGAGGCGCACGACGCGGCGTGAGGACCAACTGGGATATTCATTCCGGCCTGCCCAGCCTGGCAACGCATGGCTCCTGGGCTCGTACACTCTGGAAAGGATTGAAAGCATGACCACAGTCAGTGCGTCCACCGTCGCCGATGCTAAAACGAAGGCGACTGACGGCACGCCAGTGACCCTCACAGGCTACGTCATCCAGGAAGTCGGCCCCGGCCAATACAATTTCCAGGACGTAACGGGCACCATCACCGTTGAAATCTCAAGAGAAGACCTTCCGCCCACCGAGTTCAACGAGAAGACCAAGCTGAAGATCAGGGGAGACGTCGACAAGAGCGACACCCACATCCGGGTGAGCGTAGACATCGTGGAGATCACGGCCTGATCGGACGTATACGGGCCGAAAGGAAGACTGCGGCCCGTAGCCGCCAGCAGGTGCCGCGGCCGCCTCACCCCCGCGCAGCTCGCCGCACTCGCCCAGCTGGGGGTGGAGTGGGCGAGCAGCCCTCGGTTGGGGTGTTCAGCGTTATGCGATCCGGACCTCCTGGGCCTGCATGCCCTTCTGGCCCCCGGTGACGACGAAACTGACGGCCTGCCCTTCCTTGAGGGTCTTGAGGCCGTCGGCCTGAATGGCCTTGAAGCCTACGAAGAGGTCATCACCCGCCTGAGGCGTGATGAACCCGTACCCCTTCTCGTCGTCGAACCACTTCACCGTGCCGCTCTGCCGACTACTAACGCTTCCACCCGATCTCTCCGAGGATGATCAACGCCGCCATCCCTGCCCCACCCCGGCCCCAGGAAACCCAAGGCCGTGGGGCCGCGAGCAGGGGCCACTGGCGGGTCCAACCAGGCGACCCCCCTCCGACTCGGGCAGGACGTCCTGGACGCCGCCGACGATCGCGGCGTGCGCGAGCCGGTTCGCACTGAGCTACTCGAGCGCCTTGGCGCGGTCGCCGAGGCCCAGGTCCTGCGGCACGGTTCAACCACGCGACAGCCAACCTTCAGCGGGAAACGACACCGGCCTTCAGCAGAAGAACGACACGCCTTGGCGAAAGATCCCAGCCCTCAACGCGCCGCGACCTGGTGTACACCCCTGTCGCAAAGCGACGAAGAATCCATGTCGCCCATCAGCCGGGGGCGGAGTCCCCTATAGCTCTGACCTGCCGGTATTCGGCCCGAACGGGCCCCGGGGGAAGTCATAATGGGGGCATGGGACAGACCATGGTCGTCGCAGTGTGGCCCGAGGGCCTCGACCGGCTCGACGCCCTCGTGGACACACACCAGAGCGCAGAGACCCGGTGGCAGGCCGCCGCCGAGCAGGAGGCCGGGCTACTCAACCTCCGGGGCGTGGCCTGGCGTCAGGCACACGCGGAGCTCCGGGCCGAGCGGGATCGGCTTCGCGAGGACGGCCGCCACCGGGTGAACCGGTGGCGGGCCCTGGCCCCCACCCTCCGCGCCGAGTTGGAACGGCTCAGCCTTCTGCGGGAGTGGGAGCCGATCCCCGAAGGCGCCGCGCAGGCCAGGCAGACGGTGAGGTCGACTCGGGGCGCCCTGCTGATGTTTCCACCAGTGGGTTTCCCCGAGTCGCCTCCCGAACCCGGCGTGCCCGTCTCCGGGCACCGGGCTCTCCACAAATCTCGTTCCGGGGTGTTCAGTTCCTCATGCCGTAGTGGGCCACGGAGACGGAATGAGTTTTCCCCGGTATCGGTATCTGGTCGTGCTTACCTTTGCCGGGTTGAGCAGTTCCGCTTCCTCTGTGACAGGCCACCAGCCGCCGCTGTAATAACGTCGGCGGAGCTGCTTCCAAGTGATTCCGGGATGTTTGCGCCGGATCCATCTAGTCACCCTCATCCACGTGTAGTGGCTGAGGTAACAGAAAGCGACGTTCGACACTCCGGGACGGAAATACGCGCACCATCCTCGCAACACCGAGTTCAGTCGGTGGAGCAAGGACTCCAGCGACAGGCCGACGTTCTGTCGTCCGGTCAGTTCCTTCACCTTGCCCGTTACGGAACGTACTGACTTCCGTGCGGGATAGGTGTAGATGTACTGCCGGTCAGTGCCCCGTTTCCAGTGGCGCTGGATGCGCCATCCGAGAAAATCAAGGCCCTCGTCAATGTGCGTGATCTTTGTCTTCTCCACCGACAGGCGAAGGCCCATCGACTTCAATGCCTCTGCGACCTCGTCGCGTAGTTCCTCGGCATGTTCGCGGCGCCCGAAGACGAGTACGAGGAAGTCGTCCGCGTACCGGACCAGCCGGTAGTTGGGCAATCCTCGGCGCCGTCTCCTGCGCCGGTCCTCGGAGGTGCCATCTGGCCCTCCGGGGGCCTGGGCGATGTGCTCGTCCAGGACCGAGAGTGCGATGTTGGCCAGCAGCGGCGACAGGATCCCGCCCTGCGGGGTCCCGGTGCGTGTGTCCGTGAAAGCTCCGTCACGGGACAAGATCCCGGACTTCAAGAACGCCTTCACCAAGGACAGCACCCGCTTGTCCCCGATTCGATTCCGCACCCGTTCCATGAGGGCCGGGTGCGCGATCTCGTCGAAGCACGCCGTGATGTCGCCCTCCACCACCCACTCGTATCCGTGGCTGGCGAGGTAGCGACTCTCGGCGATCGCATCGTGGGCTCGGCGGTTCGGGCGGAACCCATAAGAACACGGGAGGAAATCCGCTTCGAATACCGGCTCCAGCACCAGCTTCAAGGACGCCTGGACCACTCGGTCCGCCACGGTCGGAATCCCGAGACGACGAAGCTTGCCATTCGCCTTGGGAATCATCCGCTCGCGGACAGGGACCGGATAGAAGCTGCGGTCTCTGATCTGGGTCCGCAGCTTGTCGAGAAACGTCTCGACCCCTTGCCCGACCTCGATGGAGCGGGCGGTCTTCCCATCCACTCCGGCCGTGCGGGCACCCTTGTTTCCCCGGACACGGTCCCACGCCACCAACAGGAAGGCGGGATCGGCCACGAGGTTGAACAGGTCGTCGAACCTGCGATGAGAATCATCGACAGCCCAACGGTGCAGCTTGGTCTGGATCTCCAGTACCCGGCGTTCGGCCTTCATCAAGGCCCATTCCAGCTCGTCGGTATTCACCGGCGACAGCCTCCTGGCATTCCAGTCTCCTTACTGCCGACTTGCTGGCCCCCTTCCCCATGTGACCGGCTTTCCCGGCCTCGGAGTACTACGGAGCCTCCGTCCTGCCCGACGGCCATCAGCCGGCGATGGACCTGTCCCCGACCGGACTGGATGTCCGATACAGGGACGACCGCGGACAGTTCCCACGTTCACCACGAAATCGATCGACAGGTGAGGTGCCCAGCTCTACCCCGGCAGCATCGCCACGCTTACGCCGCAGACTTTCGGCGTGGCCTCCCCACCGATGAATGGAGTCGGCTTCGGAGTCGACCACCGAAGAGCGCTGGTGGTCGTGCACTGCGTCCGGCCCAGATCCGCCAGGTTCGAGCCGGTGTCGTAATTACGGGGCGTCAGGCACTGATTTCTCGCGTGCACCTTCCTGTCTCGCTAGCCGGACCCGGATCGTCTGGCAGTACCAACCCGTCCCGGCGTTGTCGGGGCTGCTTACCGCTCGGCTCGGCATCCCCCGAACCGAACTGCCCCCAGCTTCAACCGGATTGCTACGACAACCCGGTGGTGAAGGTCTCTCACCTCACTCGATTCCATGGCGCCTCGTGGCGCACCCACCCGCTACGACAAACGCGACTACGTCTTCCTCTGCACCGCCACCGCGGCAGTCCTCGTGGTCTGGCTCCGCAGCTGAGTACCGGCGTCACAAGGCAGTGGCCCGGTGCGCCAAGCCCAGGTCGACCACTTCCTCGGCCGACAACTCCCGCTCCGGCGGCCCAAAGACCAGGCCGCTGACGTGACCAGACGGACAGGCCAGAGCTCTGTCGAGCCTGACCGGCCATTCGTTCGCCTCACCTTCGGAGACGTTGTCCGCTTCCATGATCCGCTGCACGAGCGCAACGGCTTCCGCCCGACTCAACTCCACTGCACTCATCAGGCCCCTCCCTCGACGTCACCAACGAGCGGCATGATCGGCCGGACAAGTCCTAGCAGCAGAGGCTGCTTGCGGCCCGCGCCGTCGAACCGGCCCGACACCCGCCGGCCAGGCAGGCGTGGCCGGTGACGTCAAGGGGTGGGGCCCGCCGGCACCTGCTGGTCGTATACCCGTGCCCCTCCGGGCTTTGACCAGGCGCTGCGTCGGTAGAGGATGGGGAAGTGAGTGGGTCTGCGTGGTGGATGTGGGCCTTTGACCATTCCGATGGCAGGGAGCGTTTCTTCCGATGTCCGCACAGCCCTCCCACCCTGCTCTCGGTGGCCCCGAGAACGCCCCGGGCATAGATGTCTCACCGTTCAAGCCTTCCCTTGTCAAAGCGGTGTTCAGGGACGTGACCTCGATGCACGTTGCCCGGTCGGCCGCGTGGGCTGCCTCGTCGGTGACGCGGACGGTGTTGACGGCGATCATCGACGGCGCGCGGAAAGCGGCGGGGGAGGAGGCCCGGGGGAAGCTGGTACCTGGGGACCTTGTCTCGTCGATCAGCGCGAACGTCGAACTTGAGGTGGGAGAAGGATGGTATGAGCACAGCCCGACGTTCAAAGGCCTGACCGGTGTCATGTACGACGAGGAGGGTGTCGTCGTGCCTTCCCGTAAGCGCAGCAGGTCGCGCAAACCGAGTGCCGTGGTCGGCGCTCACAGGTTCGAGGCCGGCGTCAAGAAGCTGCTGTGGAGCCGGGGGGCCACGGCCGTTCCCGCGATGGTCCGAGACCTCGACGGGATCGCGAGCATGCTCCTGACGGGCCTCGCCCGGGACGCGGCCATGGTCGTCCGCGAGGGCGGCGTCAAATGGTTCGGCAGCGTCACCATCGGCATACCGGGCGAATCGGCCCCACCGCCACTCCCCAACGACTTCTCCCATCCCCTGTCCACCCGCAGCGGGGACAGGCGCACCATCGGCAGGGATGACATCCTGGCCGCCACCACGATGCAACTGTTCGGCGACATCAGGCAGCAAGCCCTCAACGAGGCACGCGAGGCGACACAGAACCCTCCGACCGGCTGAGCGGGCACACTCACCAGCACCGCCCACCGGATACCCCGCCAAATCAGACGGTTTTGCAGACCGCTCACGACCGCAGCCGTTTGCCCCTCTGGAGAACCCCGATCCGGGCGAAGCCCTCACCGTCACCCGCGCCGAGATCAGTACTGGCGCCGTCAGGCGGTCACGGTCGCCCGTCCCACCTCGGCGATCGCCGCCACCACGGCCACCGTGACGACGTCGCCGCCCGCCTCAGGGATCAGCCGGGCGGGGGGCCGGGCGCCCACCCCAACACCCGCAAGCCTGGCCAGTCGAGTTCGGGGCGCAGCAGGGGGAGAAGGGCGACGTCCAGGGCCCGGTAGAGGTTCACGTCGACTTCGCCGCCGCGGGCTTTGCCGTAGTCGACGGTGACCGTTCGGACCGGGCGCAGAAGGCCGAGGCGGACGAGTGGTCGACATCGCTGCGCAGCATGCCGAGGCGGACGGCGACCTGGTCGGAGGGGTGGCGTCGGGTCCGCTACGACGGCGTCGCCATCGGAGTCGCCCACCGCCCCGAAGACATCCGAGTCTTCCTCGCCGCCGCCGGCCTGGAGAACGCCGAGGACGTGGATCGCACCGACCCCGACCTTCGTGGAATGGCGGGGAGCGGGCCCCGAAGCCTGGGAGCCGGCGCCGTAGTGCCTGGCCCCTGCGCGCGGGGGTGTCGGCAGCGGCCGTACCGGAAGCCCGGCCGGGCCCGCGCACCCGACGTCCGGGGCGGGTCAGTCCTTCTCGGCGCTGGGGTGCCGAGGAGCAGGATCAGGGCCGGGTCCACTGCTCCGCTGGCGGTCGTGTAGGGGAGGGTGCCCTCGACCGCCGCTTGGAGCAGCACCTCGAAGTCGCTGGGGGTGAAAATGTTGGCGGTCACCGCGCCGATGCGGACGGCCGTGTCGTCGTCCAGGTGCTGTATCGCCTTGCGCAGGTCTCCGACCGTCAGAGCCCGGTGGCCCTCTCCCTCTCGGCAGTCCCTGTAGTCGAACTCGAAGGTGTGGCGTCCGACGTGGTCGGCGTGCAGCAGGCACGGTTCCGGATCGGACGGGATGTTCTCGGTGTCCCGCGCGGTACAGCCCGCCAGGATGACCAGTTCACGCGCCCCCGGCCGCCAGCGAAGCCACCAATCGTCCGCGCCCGCCAACCGCGCGTGGGCGTAGTGCCACTCACCGTCGTGGCCCACGTGCAGGTCGCACCAGGTGAAGTCGTCCCGCACATTGGCGCCGTACGGGGAAGCAGCCCCCACCGCGGGATCGGCGAGGGGGCACACCAGGCCAACGCGCCACCCACACACCAGGTACCGGCGCAATCGGGATCGGCCCCGTCCCTCGACGAGCTCGCGGTGACCCACGCATCGTGGACACGCCAGCCGCCGGGCATCCGGGACCTCGGCGGCCGAGGTGGCCACGGCGGGGCAGCTGTCAGGACTCCTGAAGACCCCCGACAGCAGCGACCGTGGCTGCCACCATGCGATAGCCGGCCTGGACCGGCGAGGTCAGGCGGCGGCGAGGCTGATCTGGTCCTTGAAGATCACCCAGCGCTGACCCTGGTCCTTCGGGTCGCAGGGCTTCGTCGAAACGTTCGGAGTGTTCCAGGCATTGGCGAAGCAGTAGGCGGGGGCGTAGCTGAGGGCGATCTGCTGGCCCGAGACATTCCAGTACTGCCCCTGGTCCTTCGGGTCGCACGGCTTCACCGAGACGTTCGAGGCGTTCCACGTGTTGGCGAGGCAGTACGCCGGAGCGTTGCTCAGGAAGATCTGGTGACCCGAGACGGTCCAGTGCTGGCCTTGGTCCTTCGTGTCGCACGGCTTCGTGGAGACGTTCGGGGTGTTCCAGGCATTCGCGAGGCAGTAGAGCCCGGGAGCACGCAGCGCGGGGGCGGCGGTTGCCGCGGCCTGCGCCCCGGCGGCCGGCAGGAGGGACGCGGCCAGCGCCAGCGTCGTGAGGACGAGCGTCTTGCGGAGAGCGATTGCCATGAGGGCGAAATCCGTTCTTGGTGCGGAGTGGGATTCACGCCCGAACGCGAGATGGCTTCCCCACTCCGCTCCGAACGCAAGGTAATTGGTAGCAGCAGCCAAGAGTTGGCCAACGGTTTCTGCGCAGCACCTTCACCCTTACGGGCAGCTAGATGTGATGACCCGACAGACAGCCGAGAAGAGCCAGGGAGTACTCCGAGACACCCCCGGCCCCTCGCACCGCCCGGAACGGCTTCTGTGGAGACGGCTCGACGATCGGTTCACCGGGACACCGAACGATGGGAACCGGCAGGTCAGTGCTCTGGTTCGACGCGGGCACGGGCATGTACGGCCCGGTTCCACAGAAGTTGGGCCAGAACCCGAGAACGGGCGTCGGATGTTCACGACTTCGGGAGGCACGGCGAGGGGCCGTCGTTCGAATTGAGTGATGGAGTCGGGTCGTATGCCAGGTGCTTGGGATGGGGCTGTTGAGCACGAGGTGCCTCCGGCCGAAAGCCGGAGGCACCTGTGATGGTGGTTCTCAGTCGAGGCGCTTGGCCGACTTGATGTAGACCGGGTCGGTGGGAACGTCGCGCATGCCGTTCTTGAGCCCCGTGGGGGTAGCCACGATCTGGTCGACGATCTCCATGCCCTTGATGACCTTCCCCAAGACGGCGTAGCCGCGGTCCCGGCCGGGGTTGAGGAAATCGTTGTCGGCCACGTTGAAGAAGAACTGCGAGGTGGCCGAATCCGGGTCCGAGGTGCGGGCCATGGCGACCGTGCCGCGGGTGTTCTGCAGGCCGTTGCCGGCCTCGTTGCGGATCGGGTCGCGCGTGGACTTCTGGACCAGCTGGTCGGTGAAGCCGCCGCCCTGGACCATGAAGCCTGGGATCACGCGGTGGAAGATCGTGTTGTTGTAGAACCCGCTGTCGACGTACTCCAGGAAGTTCTTCGTGGAGATCGGGGCCTTCTCCGCGTTGAGTTCGATCTCGATGTCCCCGAAGCTCGTGGTCAGCAGGACATGGGGGTTCTTGTCGCTCATGGTCGCGTCTCCTGTCACCTAGGGATGTGGATCATCCGTGGTGCCAGCCTGCACCATCATTTGGAGCCGGCAGCGCCAATCGGGCCGAAGCCCGCCGCAGACCTTGACGTTCGATTCCTCAAAAGCGGCACGACTACCTCCCGGAGCCGTGTCCAAACGCTGTTCGAATCGGGGATCTGGCGCAATTTCCGTGATCTCGTAGCCGTAAGTGACACCGGCTGGGCAGGCGGGGATTGGCCCGAGCACGCGTACTGCCCGCATGCCGACCGAGCTGCTGACGAACGAATCTCAATAGACATGGTTCCTTCGTCCAGACCATCCAGCACCGGTAGAACGCAGCGTCGATCGATCAAGCGCCTGGCGGTCGTCAAGCTCAGCTGGTAGGTATCTGCCAGCTCACCTGTCATCCATGCGTCCAGTGGCCGGGTGGTGTCCCAGCCAGCCAGGGCCATGCGAACCGGTACGGGTTCGTCGGCTTCCAGCTTCTCGAGCAGGCCGAGCATGGGTTCGACGGCCAGGACTGTTTTGCCCGCCCCCGCGGCTCCGGTAATAAGCAGCCGCCGGGGTTGAATGCGGCAGTAGTAGCCGCTGATCTCGCTCAGACGACCGGTGGGCGCAGCACCAACAGCTACCCGGGACGGAGCGGCGCGGAAGGTGAAGGCGACGTCGATGGGCTGGTTGTCGCCACCCAGCAACCTGGTGCGCTACGCCAGTTCACTTTTCTCCACCGCTTCGTCCAGTTCCCGGGCCGTTTGGACGAGGTCCATCTCGGACGACGGCTTGAGCATCTTCGCCGCTGCGCCGGACAGGGGCAGCAGCGCGAGCCACAGCCCGAACACACCCAGCTTGTCGGACGTGGTCAGGTTGCCGCTCATGAACGTGACCACGGCCCAGAAACCGACAGCCAGGCAGCCGCGGCGAGCAGCAGCCCTCCCGAGTATCGAACCCATTCCCGCTGTCGTGCGCCTCTCACCGCATGCCCCATACCAATCACCCGGCGCGGGAGCGCCGCGCTGGAGCCGAGTGAAACCAAGCCGACCCCGAAGGCGTCCGGAAGCCCTGCTCGGCGACAAGGGCTACGACTCCAACCCCAACCGCGATGAGCTGCGAAAACGCCGGATTCTGCCCGTCATCTCCCGCAAAGGAGCCCCGAACATCAAGGGCATGGGCAAGCTCCGCTACGGCGTGGAGCAGACCTTCGCCCTGCTCCACCAGTTCAAACGACTCGCCGTCCGCCGGGAACGCCGCCCCGAGCTCCACGACGCCTTCGTCTCTCTCGCCTGCAGTCTCATCTGCTGGAGACGCCTCAACAAGTCCGACTCATGATCATGTTACGAGCTCTGAGGGGGCTGTCGCAATCCGGAACCCTCCGCCTTCTCCAGTGCCATGTTCCCTTGGGCCGATGAAATCTCGTTTCCCACGAGCCTCGCAGCATGGAAATGGGCGAATTAGAGATTGCGGTGTGACGGTGCCATAATTGGGGCGGCATCGATGCCCACAAGGCCCTATGCGTTGCCTATGCTTGATTCATCACTCGTACGTTCAGAACTCTAGATGTGCCTATGCGTCTAGCTTGCCTTGCCCGATGGTGAAATCCGGTACGGTCTCCCCCTCCGCAAATGCGAAGGGGGAGACGGCAACCCAGAAGGTAGCCTTCAGGAATTCCCGTTACGCTGAGGCTGGGGCGGACCGTCTATGTAGCGGCCGACTCCCAGATTAGTGGCCAGCCCAAGGGCAGCAGGGGCCAGTTCCTCCAGCCACTCGGGCACCTGGTACCCCTCATCCTTAAGCGAGGCGATGATCCTCTTACTCCCCCAGCTGACAGCCAAGGCGCTGACGCCCGTGAAAATCTTAACCGCAATTTCGACGCTCATGCTGCATCCCCCTAGAATGAGAGCTCAATGCGAGCAACCCTTACCAAAGGATGCGCCCACATGTCGCCCGTTGTAAAGATTCCTGCGTGAAGAAACGATCCGGCAAATGCTTGGTGCTATAGCCCGTGAACCGGCTGCTCGACCTGGCGACGCCGGATCCCTCGCAAGGCCGGGGTTTCCCAACATCTGGCCGGCGCCTCCAAGAGGACGCTGAACCGCTGTCAAGGCGCATCGGGCGCATTCAACGTTCTTGTGATGCTTCGATGCCGCATCGAACGTCTCCCGAATCGGGAGAGGGCGCGTCACACTCGATGAGGTTCGGGTGGTGACCGCCCGGGCTGGATGGACTCGACCTCTGAGGGGGCGTCATGGGGAAGATCGTTGGCACGGTCGTGGGGACGGCCGTTGCGCTCGGTGTGGTGGCCGGATTGGGTCTGTGGAGGGCCGAGGAGGGTGGCGGTGTGGATGACGCAGTAGTGGTGGCTGATGAATGCCCGGCGGACATCGGCCAGGGCCAAGCCGCTGAGCCCTGGTGTCATCGGGGTGTCGCTCCATGACGGCCCGTCGTCGCAGGTGACGGTCAGCTTTCCACTCTTCCCGGCGACCGGCTGGATCGTTGATCAGCGTGCTCGTCTCCAAAGGGTGCGACGAGCTTTCGCCAGCTGACCGTCCGGACGTCGCTGGTGTTCGGCTCGTGGTCAGCCGGCGGCTTGTTGTTCGGCGCGGGCGCGGGTGGTGGCGAGGCGGTAGGAGTCGGTGCCGGTCTCGATGATGTTGCCCCCGAAGGTGAGGCGGTCCACGATGGCCGCGCAGAGGCGGGGGTCGGTGAAGGTCTTGGTCCAGCCATCTGGGGCTGGCACATGTTCCTTTTCGTGGATCGCCGCTGCCACCGGCCCGTATCCATCTCCTGCTGTCCTCGTTGGTCCTCGTGGTGGTGCCCGGATTCTCCAGGTGCTGACTTGATCAGTCAGGTGCGAGGAAGGTGTGCCGGTGGCATCCCAGTTGAGGGTGGTCCAGGGCGGTGCCGTCCTACTGGAGCCGGTGACCGCCGATCCGTGGGAGTTCCAGGCCGACTGCGTTGAGGCGTTCGTCGCCTCATGGCGAGCTCGTGGGTTCAGTCCGGTGACCGTCGAGAACGACATCGGACTGCTGGAACGCACGCTCACCGCACTGGGCCGGCCCGCCTGGGACGTCACCCCCGAAGACATCGACCGCGTCGTCGGAGACCTGGCTCTTGCCGGGCGGGCGGCCTCCACCCGCCGCGAGTACGTGCAGATCTTCAAGGGTTTCCACCGGTTCCTGCAGGTCCGCAAGGCCGTCGAGATCGAAGCCGGCTTCGGCGTTCGCCTGGTATGCCCAGTCGATGAGTTCAACGCGTCCCGGCATGTCGGCGACGACTCCCCGGCCCAGCTGCCACCACCGACCCCTGAGCGGGTCGCGGAGTTCTTCGACTTCCTCAAGGCCCGGATCGCCACCGCCCGCAAGTACGCACCCGCCGCCCGGGACTATGCGATGTTCCGGACCCTCTATCACGCCGGCCTGAGGTCCGAAGAGGTGTCGCTTCTGGACCGCCCGGACCTCCACTTCACGCGGGGACCGTTCGGGAAACTCCACGTCCGCTTCGGCAAAGGCGCCCGCACATCCGGACCGCGGCCGCGCTGGGTGCCGATGCTGGACGGGCTCGACCTTGTCCTGCGCTGGTTCCTCGACGACGTCCGCGGGAAGTTCCCCGACTCCCCAGTGCTATTCGCGGACGAGTCCGGAGGCAGTCTGCACCGCGGGACGATCCGCAACCGTTTGCGCTATCTGATGGAACTCGAAGGCCGTCCGGCGACCGACCGGTTCAGTCCGCATGCCCTGCGGAGGGCCTGCGCGACCCACAACTACGAGCGCGGTGTGGACCTGGTGGCCATCCAGCAGCTCCTTGGTCACTGGACGGTCAGTTCGACGATGAGATACGTCCGTCCCTCCGCGACGTTCATCGAGGATGCCTATCGCCGCGCGGTGAACACCACGCTCGGCGAACTCACCGCCGAGGGGGACAGCTCCGCATGAAGATCCGATGGCGATTGCGGATGGCCGCCGCCCAGCGCGAGATCTGGACCGGCACCCAGCTGCAGCGGCTGCTGGCCGAACGCGCCGGGCTGCAAATGTCCTCTGCCTCGGTGTCTGCTCTGTTCAGTAAAGAGCCCTCCCAGGTGAAGATGTCCACGCTGATCGCGTTGTGCACCGCGCTGGACTGCACCCCCAACGACCTCTTCGAGGTCGACACCACCCCCGTCGAGCGTCCTGCGGTCCCACCGCGACCGGTCGCCGACCTGCCGAAAGCGGCCTCCGCGCGAGGCCGTTCGATGCCACCTATCTGACCCGGAGATGAAGGGGCGTCGTGGGCGTCAAACAGAGCGACTGCATCGGCTGCGGAGCCCCGGTCGGCTTCATCGACCGGCGCTACTGCTGCCGCTGCACTGCCCAGCAGAAGGAGGCCGAGGCCCGGGCCGCTTGTCCCCGGTGCGGACAGCAGCGCGTTCTCCAGGCGGACACCGGCCGGTGCATCACCTGCTCTCGCGTATGCACCGCTTGCGGTAATCCGGTACGGAGCAAATCCTCGGCTCTCTGCCGCACTTGCCTGCAGGAGTCCGAGCGCGACGCCGCCAAGGCGCCATGCCCCCGCTGCAGCCGGCCTGGATACCTGCGCGAGGACACCGGCTGGTGCGGGCACTGCTCTCGTCCCCGGCAGACCAAACAGCCGCCCCGGGCCTGTGAACAATGCGGCAGAGTACGGAAGCACGCAGGGCTGGGACTGTGCACGGCCTGCTGGCAGCGTCACCCCGACCGCCCCTTCGTCCGGGCCGAACACCTCATCGCCGAACTCGACAATCCCCCCGCCTGGCTGCAGGACTTCACAACAGATCTCGCCGCCAAGTACTCCGTCGGCCGAGCCTGCACGATGATCACTTCCCTCGGGCGGCTTCTCCGGGACGGCCAGCCCAGCCTCCCCCAGTCCGTACTCGAACGTTCCCGCCGCTCCGGTCGCTCGATGGGCCCCCTTGCCCGTTCCCTGGAGACCTTCTTCACCAGTCGCGGTCTGGCCATGGCCACCGACCAGGCCGAGCGGCTCGCGGCCGGCCGCCGGCAACGCAGGGTCCTCGCGGTCCCGGAGCCCCTGCGGCCTTCGGTGGAGTCCTTCTCCGACTTCATGATCCGCTCACGCGAGCGGTCCCGGCGTGCCGGAACGCTGCCCCGCACCGATGCCACCATCGAAGCCGCACTGGCCATCGTCCGTGACCTCGCCCTGTTCCTTGCCGGTGAGCGCGGGAAGCAGGACTGGGCACTGACCGACGTGCACGATCTCGAAGCCTTCCTGGCCGGCTCACCGAAGGCCCGGAAGCGTCGGCTGGTGGTGCTCGGACAGTTCTTCCGCTTCGCGCGATCCCAGAAGACCATCCTCGTCGATCCCGCCCGCGGTCTGACCGCCCGAGGACCGAGCGGCTTCACTGGTGCGACGCTGACACTTGACGAGCAACGGGTGCTGTTCCGCCGCTGGTCAACGGATCCGGCCGTTCACCCGCACGAAGCCCTGCTGGGCATGCTCGCCTTGTTGCACGGTGCCTCAAGCCGCGAGGTCAAGATGCTGCAGGCTGTTGACCTCGACTTTCGTGCCCGGACCGCCCGGCTCGGAGACCGCCCGCATCCGGTTCCTTTGGATCCGCCGTCTTGGGTGGCAGTGGAACGCTGCCTGGCCCACCGCGAAGACCAGCGGACGGACAACCCGCATGTGATGGTCACCCGCCAGACGAAGTCCGGCCGGGGTCCGGGATCCACCGCCTATGTCAGTCACGTCCTCGACGCCTGCGGCTTCCCACCCCGCATGATCCGCTGCACCCGACTGCTCGAGCTGGTCAACACCATGGACCCCAAGCTCGTCGCCGCCGCGTTCGGCATGGACCCTGAGGCAACCATGATCTATCTTGCCGATCACGTAGATGAGGTCCGTCTGCCGGATCGGTGACCTGTTCGCCTGGCTAACGAAGGCGCAGGCCCCCCGGAAGTTCCTCTTCAATGATCTCGACCAGCCAGTCGAAGGCGGTCGGGCCACGTCCAGCGCGGGCTTCTGCAAGCCTGGCGCCCATGCGGACCTTGTTCGTCGGATGACAGCGGGCGAGCCACATCTCGAGCTGACGAGCAGTCTCGCGGTATCCGAGGTTCTGGCGGCAGGCCTCGTGATCACGCCACTCGATCGTGAAGTCGCCGTCGTCAGGCGTCCCGAAGCCGCCGCGGAGGCAGTCAGCGAAGGCGTCAAGATTCCGGCCAAAGTATCCGCCGCAGCCGATGCTCTCGCCTGCGACCCGCCAGAAGTCCTCCAGCGTCTCGACCTGGCTGCCGTCCAACACGTATCTCACCGTCACAGCCCGCAGACTACGTCCGGCCCGGCGGCCTGCCTATTCGTTTTGAACCCGTGCTGTTCAGGCAGCACCTCGCACGGGTTCGCCGGAACATGTGCGCTTTAGAGAAGGACTCGTTGGAGGCGATGGCGACGCTGTTCTTCTCCTCGCGTTCGGTCAGGACCTGGAAGAGGAGTTCGGCGCCGCGGCGGTCGAACTCCATATATCCGAGCTCGTCAATGGTCATCTGAGAGGAACTCAACTGGCATGAACCGGAACGTAGGCCCGCTGACCTGGCCATATAGGCCCAGTCACCGAACCGGTATCAAGACCACCGATCTACCGCCAAAACCCCGCCCGATCCTCCCCGAGGGCCGACCGGCCCTCTCACTGGTCGCGCCGTTGTGCGCTGGTGACGGCGAGCACGGCTGCGGTGAGCGCCCACACCGCATAGACGGTCCAGGCTCCGCCGGTCGTCCACGGGAAATCGGTCCGGGGGGAGCCAACCTCCACGAGCCGCAACCACCCCTGGTAGAGCGTGGCGTGCCCGGCGACCGCCGACCAGTGGCGGCCGTCGGTGAAGACGATGGGCAGCACGAGGATGACCGTCACCGAGGCGATCATGGTGGCCGAGGTATGCCTGATGACGGAGCCGATGGCCATGCCGACGACCGCGCACACGGGCGCAAGGAGGGCGGACGCCACTACGACACGCAGGGCGCCCGGGTAGCTGATCGAGATGCCGGCGTCCCGGCCGTCGAGGATCGCCTGCGTCAGTCCGAACGAGGCCCCCGCGACGATCGCGCCGAAGACGGTGGTGACCGCCGTGACGACCACCGTTTTGGCGGCCATCACCGAACGGCGGGCCGGAACGGCCGCGAACGTCGTACGAATGGTGCCCGTGCTGTACTCGCCGATGATCGCGATGGCGCCGAGGGCACCGAGGGCGAGCATCATGACCATGGCGGCGTTCGCCGTGAACGCCGCCTGCAGCGGAATTGCGGCCCGGGCGTAGTCGGCTCGGTCTGCCGCGCTCCGGTCCGGCCAGTAGTTGTAGGTGTCGTAGGCGGTTCCCGCGTTGAACGCGATGACGGCCAGGGTGGTGGCCCCGTACGCGATCCAGGTCGAGCGCAGCGACCGAAGCTTGATCCACTCGGCGGCCACCAGGTCGTAGAAGCGGGCGCGGGGTTCGTCGGCGCCGAGTGCGCCAACGGGAGCGTATGTCGTGGTCACTGGGGGTCTCCTGCGAGGTATTGCACGCTGTCGGCGGTGAGCTCCATGAACGCCTCTTCCAATGAGGCGGACCGGGTGCTGAGGTGATGCAGCCAAATGCGGTGCTCCATGGCGATCTCACCGATCCGGACCGCGGTCACACCGGTCACAGCAAGCAGGTCGCCCGCCGTGTCCACGGCCGCGCCCTCGGCCGTCAGCAGATCTCTCAGGACGGCAGCGGCGGGCGTGCCCACCGTGACGCTCTGCCGGGTGCCGCGAGCGGAGAACTCCGTGAGGCTTTCCGCCGCGATCAGCTCGCCGCGGCCGATGACGATCAGCTGGTCGGCTGTGTGCTCCATCTCGGACATGAGATGGCTGGAGACGAACACTGTGCGGCCCTCGGCGGCGAGACGCCTGAACAGGTCACGCACCCACTTCACGCCTTCCGGGTCGAGGCCGTTGAGCGGCTCGTCGAAGAGCAGGACCGGTGGTTCGCCGAGCAGGGCGGACGCGATGCCGAGCCGCTGCTTCATACCGAGCGAGAATCCGCCGATGCGGCGCCGGGCGACCTCGGCGAGGCCGACCTCCCGCAGCACCTCCTCCACCCGGCGTTGCGGGATGCGGTTGCTGCGGGCCAGGGCGGACAGCTGCGCCACCGCGCTGCGCCCGCCGTGCACATCGTGCGCGTCAAGAAGGGAGCCGACATGACGCAGGCCGCGGGGGCGGTCGCGAAAGGAACGGCCGTCGACGGTGACGGTGCCGCTGGTGGGCTCATGCAAGCCGAGGATCATCCGCAGTGTGGTGCTCTTGCCGGCGCCGTTCGGACCGAGAAACCCGGTCACTTGGCCGGGCCGCACGGTGAAGGACAGATCTTTGACGGCCGTCGTGCCGCCGTATCGCTTCGTGAGCTCGTTGACTTCGATCACGGGGACAACGGTGCCGGTGGGCGACCCCGCCCGTAATCGGACCACCGATGACAATCGGAGAGGACGGGTGTCAACCCTGGTTGTACGGCCACGGTCGGATGTGCCGTCAGATGCAGGTGTCTACGATCAAGGCATGTCCGCCTCAATGCCGCTGCCGTTGCCGCTGCTCAAACGCATACCGCCCGGCCTGTGGACGGCACTGGCGTGGTACGCGGCAGCAGTGGAACCCATCGTCGAGTACGTAGTAATGCCGCCGCGGCGGACGTACTCGCTCAACTACTCCCGGGACGGGCTCGACTCGCTCGGAGCCCGGGCGCTGCTCGCTGTCGCCTTCGTGCTGGTCCTGGCCGGCAGCGCGGTGCTGCGCCGCAGGACCTCCGTGGCGTACGGTCTGGTGATCGTCGGTACGGTCGTCTCGACGGTGGCCTGGCGGCAGGATGAGATTCCGCCCACGCAGTTCCTGGCCGTGGATATCGCCATCTGCTACATCGCAGCCACCCGACCTCGGCGGAGCTCGCTCACCGCGGCCGCCGCGGCGCTCGCCATGCTCGCTGGCTACCTCGTCCTGCGGTTGATCACGGGGGACGATTCCGGCATCGCACAGGAGCCGTTCTTGGCCCTTACCGTGGTCATCGCCTGGCTCGTCGGCAATTCGTCGCATCAGGCCCGTGCCCACACCGCAGAGTTGCACGCCCGCGCCTCCGCCGAGGCCATCACCGCCGAACGGCTGCGCATCGCCCGCGAGATGCACGACACCGTCGCCCACAGCATCGGCATCATCGCCTTGCAGGCCGGCGCCGCGGCCCGGGTCATCGAAACCCAGCCGGCCAAAGCCCGCGAGGCGATGCTCACCGTGGAGATGGCCGGCCGCGAAACGCTGTCCGGGCTGCGAAGGATGCTCGGCGCGCTGCGCCAGGCCGACCAGGATGAGGAACGCCAAGGCCGCGAGCACGCGCCGGCGCCCCTGCGACCGGCCGCCGGCCTGGTGAACGTGGAACAGCTCGCCTCGACGACCACGGCCGCCGGAGTCCGCGTGGAGGTGCGGTGGCAGGGCAGGCGCCGCCCTCTGCCAGCCGACATCGACCTCGCGGCGTTCCGGATCGTCCAAGAGTCAGTGACCAACGCCGTACGGCACTCGGGTGCCGATTCCTGTCAGGTGAGCCTCGACTACCGCGCGGACGAACTCGCCGTCGAGGTCTCGGACCGAGGGAAAGGCGGCGGCACCAGCACGGACACCGGATACGGCCTGATCGGCATGCGCGAGCGGGCTGCCCTGCTGCGAGGCGATTTCACGGCCGGGCCCCGTTCCGGGGGCGGCTTCCTGGTAGCGGTCAGATTGCCGATACCGGCAATGGCTGAGGCAGAAGTGAAGGAGAGAGCCAGATGACCATCCGCGTCGTACTCACCGACGACCAGCCCCTGGTCCGCGCCGCCCTGCAGATGGTCATCACCGACACCGCGGACATCAAGGTGGTGGGGGAGGCCGGAGACGGCGCGGAAGCAGTACGACTGACGGAGGAACTTGCCCCCGACGTCGTCGTGATGGACCTCCGGATGCCCGGCATGGACGGCATCGAGGCCACCCGGCTGATCACGAAGGGCACCGGCTCCGCACGCGTCGTCGTCCTGACGACCTTCGACGACGACGACTACGTCTACGGGGCGCTGCACGCCGGCGCGTCCGGATTCCTCGTCAAGGACATGGCCCTGGACGACATCCTCGCCGCAATCCGGATCGTTGCCGCCGGGGACGCTCTGATCGCACCAGCCGTCACACGCCGGCTGATCAAAGAGTTCATCACCCGACCCGCAGCGTCTCCCCCGCGGCGGTCGGAGCTCGACGGCATCACCGCCCGGGAACGCGAGGTGCTGACCCTCGTCGGCAGAGGCCTGTCCAACACGGAGATCGCAGGCGAGCTTTCCATCAGCATCGCCACCTCCAAGACGTACCTGACCCGCCTACTCGCCAAGCTCAATGCCCGCGACCGGGTGCACCTGGTGATCCTGGCCTATGAGGCTGGCCTCGTGGCAACATCCCCGTGAGTGGACGGACTCCCCGCACAGCGGCACCGGCGGACGGTGCGCGATCCACGCGAGTCCGATCCAACCTCGCCTGCCGTCAGTGCACAGGTTGATCAAGGTTCTGGCTCACCGCCGGCTGTCACCGGCGGCCAGAAGGCTGGTCGGCTCGGCGATGGCCGCCGGTGAGACCGTCAGTCGAGGACGTCCGGGATCGGGTCGGTGTTGCTGCGCTGCAGAGCGGGTACCCGTCGGCTTCGCGCGGCCCACCTGGGAGGGCGCCGACATCCTGGACCACGGCTACGCCATCACCCACCCCGCCCACTCACTCCTGGGCGACGACGCCGCCGCCGTCCTGCGGGCCGTCGCCGAGCGGATCCACTCCCACGGCCACGTCCCCGACAGCGAACGCGGCCTGATTCACGGAGACCTGCACCGGGAGAACATGCTCCTCACCCCCGAGGGCACCATCGCGGTCATCGACTTCGACGACTGCGGCCTCGGCGCCTACACCCTCGACATCGCCAACGTGCTCTCCTCGATCCACCGCCCGTGCCGAGACGAGCCCGACACCTACGCCACTTTCGCCAGCCGCTTCCTCACCGCGTACGAGAAGATCCGGCCCTTGCCCGCGACCATGGACCGCTTAGATGCCATCTCATTTGGCCAGTCTGCGGTAGCAGATCAGGGTGCAGGCGATGCTGGTGAAGGCGAGAAAGTGCTCGGCCTTGCGTTCGTAGCGGCGGTGTAGCCGGCGGCAGCCCGCGAGCCAGGACATGGTCCTTTCGACGACCCATCTGTGGCGACCGAGTCGTTGTGAAGACTCAACGCCTCTGCGGGCGATCCGGTGCCTGATGCCGCGCCCACGTAACCATCGCCGCAGGTGGGCGTAGTCGTATCCCTTGTCCGCGTGGAGCTTGCCGGGCCGGCGCCGACGGCGTCCGCGGCGGGAACGGATGGGCGGTATTCCGCGGACGAGGGGCTCGAGAGCCTGGCTGTCGTGCAGGTTCGCGCTCGAGATCGCGACGGACAGGGGCAGACCGGTCCGCTCCGTGATCAAGTGGATCTTCGACCCGAACTTGCCCCGGTCCACAGGATTCGGACCTGTCAGGTCCCCTTTTTCAGGGCTCGCATGTTCACCGAGTCGATCGCACAGCGGGACCAGTCCAACTCTCCACGGGCGCCGAGCTCGTCGAGGACCAGGCGGTGGAGCTTGGCCCACACCCGAGCCTTGCTCCACTCGGTGAACCGTCGGTGAGCTGTCGCCCCCGACGGCCCGAATGATGCCGACGGCACCTGCTGCCAGGTACAACCCGACGTCGCCACGAACACAATCGCGGCAAACACCTCCCGGTCGCCGTGCCGGCGACGGCCTCCGCCCTGCGGCCGCGACGGCGCCGCCGGCACCACTCGCTGGAACAGCTCCCACAACTCGTCCGGCACCAGCCGCTCAACGATCCCCACCATGGCCGACAGCCTACCGCGAAGCCCAAATGAGATGACGTCTTAGAGGACTTCCTGCTGCTCCGCGACGCCTTCATCGTCAACTTCGTCACCAGCTCGACCAACAGCGAAGTGGCCACCTGGGCCCCCGACGTGTCGCCGGCCTCATCGCGCAGATGCGGGACCACCTCGACGGACAGCCCTACGCACGCACGATCGGCATCTGAACGCCGCAAGTAAGCGGAGGGAAAGCCAATCGCTCGTCACCGTGAGCATCAATGGCTGAGGCATAGCCGGCCCTGTCAGCGAGGAGGCAGCAACATGCACGAGGTCGACATCGGTATCGTCAGCCGCCCGGGACTCAGGCCCACCCGTCCAGGAGATGCCCCCGGGTCCGCCGACGCGGCGCACGCCTGGACCGCAGCCGGCGGGGCCGTCGGAGCCGCCGTCATCGACGGCATCGGCCACAGCACGGAACTTCACGCCTTGGTC
Source organism: Streptomyces sp. NBC_00513 (assembly GCF_041431415.1). Lineage (GTDB taxonomy): Bacteria > Actinomycetota > Actinomycetes > Streptomycetales > Streptomycetaceae > Streptomyces. The sequence goes on along the minus strand of NZ_CP107845.1, from coordinate 267,197 downwards.
CCTGTACTCGCCGTCGACGCCGCCCGCCGGACAGCATTACGTCACCCCATGGCCGGGCTGATCGGAGCCGCCGAGCTCCTACAGAACCCCGGGGCACCGCGCGGGGGCCCGGACGCGGTCGGGATCACCGCCCGGGTCAGGCCCGACGGCACGTGGATCGCGTGGGCCGGGGACTGCCGCGCCTACGGACTCGACCCCGACACCAGCATCCTGACCCGGTACACCACCGACCACACCGTCGCCGCCCACTACGCCCAGCAGGGCATGCCCGCCGACGAGGCCGCCGCCTACTCCTCCAATATCACCGTCAGTTTCAGCGACCTCTCCATCGCGGCCCGCAACGAAGCCCCGATCCCCAAGGGCCACACGGTGATCCTCACCAGCGACGGCGTCCACGACCAGATGGACCCCACCGTCCTCAACACCCTCGTCCACGCACACCACAACGACGCCCAAGCACTCGCCGACGCCCTGGTCGCCGCAGCCGAGGACGGCATCGAGGACGGGCTACCGCGACGACGCCACCACCATCGTCATCCGCCCGCTGCCGACCCCGCCCGACACCGCATGAGCACCCGGTAGCTGTCGGCACCCGTGTGTTCCTGGCGGCCTCGGCCGCGCCGCGGCACGCGTAGCGGTTGGACTGCCGCGCGGTCGGCCGAAGGTAGAGCCGAGGTCTCGGGCGGCGCCGTCACTTTCGGTCCGTGCCGTTCGCGGTGTGTGCGACGTCTATCACCAGTCGGTTGTCGATTTGGAGGATCCGGTAGGGCAGTCGGGTGCGCAGGCCGAGGCCGATCTGGGTGCGGCCCTCGAAGCTCGCGCCGAACACGGTGTCCTGGAAGGTGCGGTAACCGGTGACGTCGACGCCGGGCAGTGGCTGCCCGCTCCGGGCGGGGATGGTGGGGGCCATGGTCTGCCGGTCGTAGGCGGGCGAGTCCACGATCACCTCCAGGACCGCGCCGCCGCGTAGCGGCAGGGGATGTCCGGAGGCGTCCTGGAGGAGGGCGTCGGTGTAACGGACGTGGTAGCCCACGGGGTTGGCGGGGGAGCTGCCCGGCGCTTCGAACACCAGCCGGTCGAAGCAGGGGTGTTCACCGCTCCTGATGCCACGCAGCTCCGGGGCCTGGCTGGTGGAACGGCCATCGGTGGGGCTGTTCCACCCGATCGGGCACCGCGTGGCCGGTTGGGCGGACCCGGCCGCGGTGGCGGGCAGGGCCGTGGTGGCCGCGAGGACGAGAGCGGCGGGAAGGATGGTCCAACGTCGCATGATCTGCCTCCTGTGGGAGATTGTTGGTTCATGTTGATCGTTGTTGACTCCCGCTTGCCCGGGGGTTCGGGTTATAGACCTGAACCTGTGAATTTTTTGGAACGACGGGAGGGACCCCCAACTACCGCGCTCTTGTGGGGTGTTTCGCCCGTCGCCCGACTCACGGCGGACTGTGCTCGGCTCCGCGGTCAGGACAGTCACCTGGAGGATGAGGCGCGGGGGCCGATCAGGGCTCTACCAACCTCCGCGTCGTCCCAGGTGATGTACGAGTGACAGACCAGCAGGTCCAGATCAGCCCGCCCTCTGTGCTTGTGAGCGCCGACGCGGATCCACAGGACATCGACGTTGCCGACCGCTCGGTCGTGGACATCGACGGCGTTGAACACAACGGGACGGCGAGCGGGCAGAATTGGGATCGTATGAATGCAGCATCTCTCCCAGCGCTCGCAGCGGCTCGGGGTGTCTCCGCGGCCAAGGGCCGCAAGCCGATCCGGTCACGTGTCCGGCATGGCAGCCCCTCCTGCGCCGACTACGGCTGCACGCGCCCCGGATGCATGGCCGCTGCGCGCCGGGATCGTGCCCGGCGGACCAGGGATTTGAGAGCCGGCCGACCCGCCCGGGTCCCCGCGACCGATGCCGCTGCCCATGCCTGCCAGTTGCAGGAGACGGGTCTGTCGGCCGCGGACATCGCCGAGATCTCAGGCATCGCCGTCACCCTCGTGCGACGCCTGCTCCGCCCGGCCGGGGAGCGGTCGGCCGTCATTCACCGCGTCACCTCGGAAGCCATCCTCGGCATCCCCCTGAACAGCGCCTTTAGGCGAGATCGCCTCCTGCCGGGGCTGGTTGGCGCGGACAGGGCCACCACCAGCCTGCAGGAGCTCGCCGAACAAGGATGGCCCACCAGTTTCCTGGCCGCGCGGTTGGAAACCACGCCGCACACGCTCGCCGCCATCCGCGGCCGAGAACGCCGGCGCCTGGCCCTTGCCCTGGACCGCAGAATCCACCACCTTGCCGCGCTCCCGCTCGCGAGCGAACCGGCGGAGCACGGCATCGCCGAACACCGAAGCCGCCGGGCGAGAACCGCTGCTCTGCAACGAGCCCCGCTGGTGCGACCCCAGGCCCCCGAGGCGCGTCAGCCGGAAGAAGTTCCTGATCAGCTCGTCCCGCAACGCTGAGATCGCCTCCCGTGCCGTGGTCGGCAAGAGTGCGGCACCACAGGGCCACATCTTGGAGAATCGGGTAATGAGGTTAAAGGGGGCGGATGGTGGGAGCCGGTGCGAGGGTGATCGCGGTCATGCCCGACGGGCAGGAACTGCGTGCCTCCCTGTACGAGCGGCGTCGGACCTCGGAGGGTTGGGAGTATCGGGTGGGGGTCACCGTCTGGGGGACAGGAAGCGGAGGCCGGCCGAAGCCGACCGAACATCGCGTGTGGCTGGGAGCCGGCCATGTGCGCCCCCTGGAAGGCGGCGACTACAGCGGGGTGCCGACCCGACCGGCTGGCACGCCTGCTGCCTTCGCCGCCGGCCGGCAGGCGTGGACGGTGCAGCAACTACCCCACCGGCCCGGCCACCCCGGAGCGACCCTGATCCACGTCATCGGATGCCAACCTGGCGGAACACCCCTTGACCTCGACCAGATCCTCGACGCCCTCAAACAGCCGCGCGCCGTCACCTGCCGCGAATGCAACGCCGCCTCCTCATTCCCCTGACGCGGAACGCGACAAGTAGACGAATGAGTCCGATGTGATCAGTCGCTGTCGATGAAGTTGAGGCCGTGGTTGCGGGCATGCAAATCAGGATGCCTTCGACGCCGGAGACGTCTGTCCAGGACTGCGGCCACTCGCGCGCTTTCGCGAGGTCGATGGTCATCGGGCACGGAGTCCACGGCGCGCTCAGACCGCGGGCCGCGAACAGCACTTCCAACCTTCGGCGACGCTCCCGATAGGGCAGGTGCAACAGCTCGGTGCCGTCGGCCTGGAGAAGGTCGAAGACGAAAGCAGGCGGAGGTTCGAGCCGCCAGGGCGGCGTCGCCGCGGGCGCGGGCGGCCCGGCGCTGGAACGCCTCGAAGGACAGCCGGCCTTCCGCGAAATCCCAGACGAGGAGCTCACCGTCCAGGACCAGGCCGTTGGGGAGCTGCTCGATGGCGGCCGCAACGAGGTCGGGGAACCGATCCTGGATCAGTGCGCCCCGTCTCGTTCGGCCATGGCCTGGGCGTGAGCTTCCCGAGGTCCTGCACATTCCTTTGCCGAAGAAATCGAGCAAGACGCGCGGGAAGTTGGTTCTCGCGCGCCCAGGAGGCTGGGAGCGTACCGGCGAGGCCCAGACGGTTACGAGGGCAGTCGGGCTCTGTCTCGGCAGCAAGTAAGAGAGTGCGTGGGCGAGTTGTGGTCGGTGTGCGCGTTGGGGGAGTCGCTGAAAGGTGCGGATTCTACCCCGGTCGTGACGCCGATGATCCGGTGTGTGCCTGCACACATTTCCCTTACATCTCTCATGCGAACGGTGTGGTTGTGGCGGTCCCGAAGTGTTCGGAGTGCCGCAGCCCTTGTGCCATAAGGGCAGGATGACCAGGGGGAGTGTCGCGTGGCGGCTGGATCCGTGTCGTCCTCCGTGCGGAATCAATACTTCCGGTGAATGGGTCGGAGTGCTCGCCGAGCTTGGCAAGCCGACTTACGGTCGAAGGTTGGCGGAAAATCGACGCCTGAATGAACAAATGTGCTCTCAATCGAACAGGAACCGTCAGATCCGCTTTGACGGTCTCTTTGTGATCTTCAAGACTGCCCCTCCGACCGCCTCGCGCCCATCAGTAACTGTGTGCGGGAGCTAACAGGGGGATCCGAAAACAGAATGAAGAAGAGCCACTCGAACTCCGCTCGCGTGCGGATGGCTGTCACCCGAGGGCTGGTGACCGCAACCGCTCTGGCTTCCGTCACCGGCATGGCCGCGCCCCTCGCCGTCGCGGCTCCGTCGGGCACCGTGTCCGCGGCCGTCGGGATCGGGACCACCGAGAAGCAGCGGGTGGACGCCGCCTCCGTGGTGCGCCTCGAACCCGGCCCGGACGTACTGCTGCTCAGCGACCACGACTTCCTCCACGCCCTTTGGCAGAAGGCGCGGGACGGCGGGGAGAACTTCGAGTCGGTACGACTGGCCGCCGAGGCGGCCATGACGAGCGCGGTGGCCGAGGACCACGTCCGGTTCATCACCACCGGCATCCACGCCGCGTACGCCGTCGACAAGCAGCGCGAGAAGGACAAGGCCGACGCCGCCCGCGCGGCCCGCCTCGCCAAGTCCCAGGCACTGATCGCGGTCGGCATCCCGAACGGCCCCGACCTGCTCGACCTTGGCGACGACAACTTCATCCGTGCGGTCATGCGCCACGAAGCCGCCGGTCCCGAGGTCCGCGCCGCCGCCGCGAGGGCCCTGGCAGGTGACGCCGCCGCCTGGCAGGAGTTCATCACCAACGGCGCCCGCGAAGCCCACCGGCGCGACGTGGCCAACGAGCTGAAGGAACTGGAGGAGAAGAATCGCGCCGAGGCCGAGCGTCGCAGGGAGATCGCCGCCCGCACCGACGCCGCCGCGCTGTTCCGCATCACGCCGTCCGAGGCCATGCTGGCTCTCGGTGACGACAACTTCATTCGCGAACTCCTGCGCCTCGCACCGGCCGACTTCAAGGAGAGCGAGCTCTTCGCGGCGGCGCAGCGCGCGGTCCTCAGCCCGGATCCGGCCGTGTGGAAGCAGTTCATCCACACCGGCGCCGAAGAGGCGTACAAGAAGGACGACGAGGCGCGCCGCAAGACCGTCGCCGCCGCCAACCGCCGGCTCGCGCTGCAGGTGCAGACCGCCGCCGAGAAGACCGGCATGAACCCCAACCTGGTCGCGGTCGCGAAGAAGGCGTTGGCCGGCAGCGACGAGGAGGTCGCGCGGTTCCTCAAGGAGGACAGCCTGTACCGGGCTAAGCGGCAGTCGCTGCAGCCGGCGAGCGGCAAGCCGGTCGGCTTCATCGTCCGGCAGTCGGGTGTCGACGCCGGTGAGGTGTTCCTCGCCCCGGTGTCGGTGAGTTCCAAGCAGGCCGACCGCGAGGACGCCACCTGGATCGTCGTTTCCGCGCTGGGGGGCCAGCCGGGCTGCTACTCCTTCGAGTCCGCCCGCAAGCCCGGTCGCTACCTGTCCCTGCAGGACCTGCGGGTCAAGATGATCGCGAGCGACGACAGCGTGCAGTTCCGCAAGGACGCCACCTGGTGCGCCAAGAAGGGCCTCAGCGGCTCCGGTACGTCCTTCGAGTCGGCGGGCCTGCCGGGCCGCTTCCTGCGCCAGTACTGGGGCGACCTGTTCGCGGCCAACAAGGCGGGCGGCAAGAACCGCTACGACACGCCGAAGGACTTCGCCCAGGACGCGTCCTGGAAACTTGACGCCCCCCTCGCGCCCTGACCGCGGTCGGCCGAGTCCTTTCCTTCAGACCTGAGTAGAACGGAAATACCCCATGTCTCGGATCGTTCGATCCGTCCTGGCCGTCGGGGCCAGCCTCGCCGCGCTCGCCGGCGGCGTGACCGCTGCCGTCGCCGATGAGCAGCCCGCCGCACTCGCCGCTGTCCCCGCGGTCGCCGCCGAGGCCACGGCCCCGTCTGCGGTACAGCTCAAGGTCGAGCACAGCGGCCAGTGCCTCACCATCCCCACCGTCAGCATGCGCAACGGTGCCAAGGCCATCCAGTCCGCGTGTGCCGACGGCGCCGACAACCAGAGGTTCGACCTGGTGCCCACCGGCGCGGGCACCTTCGAACTGCGGGCCGTGCACAGCGGCAAGTGCCTCGAGGCCGAGAACTCCGGCACCAGCGCTGGGACGCTCGTCCAGCAGTGGTGGTGCGTGGAGGCGCCGCAGCAGCGCTGGAGCCTGGCCATGGTCGACATCGCCAAGGAACTGTACGAGATGCGACCCGCCCACACCCCGCCGAACGTGAACCGATGCCTGGACATCGCCTCCTCCGGCAAGGAGAACGGCGCGAGCGCCCAGTTGTCGGCCTGCAACGGCAAGGCCTCCCAGAAGTGGCGCCTCCAGCCGATCACGGCCGCCTGAGCATCCTGAACGCGCGAAAGGAAACGGATCCCCTCATGTCTCGAATCATCCGGGCCGCCCTGGCCGCGAGCGCCACCGTCGCCGTACTCGCCGGCACCGCGACCGCCGTGCATGCCGAAGGAAGCATCGACGGCCGCACCGCCTCGGGCGACGCCGCCGCAGCGGCGCGCGAGGCCGCCCTCAACGCGGCCACCGCGGCGCAGGAGGCCAGGTCCCGCGCCGGCATGCCTCAGACGGTCATCCAGCTCACGGCATCCCACAGCGGCAAGTGCCTGGACGTCGAAGCCGGCAAGACTACCAACGGCATCCACGTCCAGCAGCACACCTGCGGCGGCACCACCGCCCAGCAGTGGACCGCCGTCGCCACGGCGGGCGGAAGCTTCGAACTGCGCTCCGTCCTGAGCGGCAAGTGCCTCGAAGTGGAGAACGCCGGTACCAAGCCCGGCTCTGTCATCCAGCAGTGGGCGTGCGCGGGCAAGGACCACCAGCGCTGGCAGCTGATGCTGATCGACCCCGTGCGCAAGCTGTACGAGCTGCAGCCTGCGCACGCCGACGGCATGTGCCTGGACGTCCCCGGCGCAAAGGAAGACGACGGCATCGACACACAGCTGTACACGTGCAACCGCACGGCAGCCCAACTGTGGCAGGTCCAGCAGGTCGCGTGAGTCTCGGCTCGGGGCGCGTGAGCGCGTCCACCGAGAACGTTGTACACGTTTTTGTTTTCCCAAGGGGGGTTCTGAGTTGAGTCGTCAGTGGTGGGGCGGGCGGGCGCTGGGCGTCGGTGTGTTGGCCGGCGGGATCGCGGTCGCGGGAGTGGGGCCCGCGTGGGCCGATGCCCGCGCCGCAACGGTCGGCGTACCGTCGTCCGTCGTGGTCACCGGGTTGTCCTCCGTCTCCGAGGGCCGGGTCGAAGGAGAGGGGCAGGCGCTCTCGCCCGAGCTGGCCGCCGCCATCGAGGAGGCGCGGCGACAGGTGACGTCGATGGCGAAGACGCACCCGGCCGCCGAGGTGCGCACGTCGGCGTGGAACGCGCTGCGCAGCTCCCGCGGCGACGAGGCACTCCTGGAGTGGTTCGCACCCGGTGCCGGCTTCGACTACGCGAAGCAGCGATCGAGGGAGACCCGTGCCCGTAACAAGGCGTTCTGCGAGCGGGTGGCCGCCACGCACACGGCGGAATTCTCCCCCAAGGTGCGGACGGCCGCGACGCGGGCGTTGAAGGGCAGCGCCGCCGAGCAGGCGGCGTTCGTGACGACGGGATACGCGCAGGCACAGCAACTCGACCGGACAGTGCGCGAGTCCGGGGAACGGCAGCGGATGGAAGTCACCCTCAAGGAAAGGGACTTCGTACGCGACCGGGCCGATCAGGATGAGGGCGAGCAGGTACGGGTCGCGGCGCGGTGGGCGTTGCGGCCGGGGGCCGCGGACACGGACGTGGCGGAGTTCTTCGGCTACGGCTGGGCGACCGGCGCCGCGCTGGACCTGGAGGCCTACCGGACGCGGGTCGCCGACGCGGAAGCGGTCCGACAGAACACACTGACGCGCCTGATCGGGAAAGCCACGGACGCCGAGGCAGCCGTGCTCGGTGCGGCGGACGCGGCAAAGGCCCGCGCCGAGGCGAACCAGGCCTGGAAGACGCTGTCCGAGCACTCCGATGCGGCGCGGCGCGCGTGGCTGGCCGAGCAGGCCGCCGCGACCGCCCAGGCGGAGAACTGGCGGACCGTGGTCGCACTGTCACGGGAGCCGGCGCAGGAGCTCTGGAAGTCGATCTCGGCCACCGCCGAGACCAACGAGAAGGCCTGGGCCGGCGAACAGAGCCGGGCGCAGGAGGCGGCGGCGTTCTGGCAGGCCATGCACGGCCGGGCCCAAGACGGCGAAAACCGCACCCACGGCTGATTGCAAGACGCGCGGCCGGCCCGTGACCGGGGCCGGCCACACCGCCCTGATCAAGCCGACCATCCCGTCCTGACCAGGGCGGGCAATCGCAGGCCGCACGGCATTCGACCATCCCGCCCCTGACCAGGGTGGGCAATTTCCTGATTCATTCGAGTAGGGGGTTTTCCCGTGTGGGGAAGTTTCCGGCCCAGGGCCGGAAGGCCACGCCTCGGCGTGGCCGCGAACGTACGAAGAGGCGTGTCCATAGCTGTTGCCTTGGCGGTGCTGGGCACCGTCACCGGTGAGGCCGCTGCCGCGACCGCCGGACGCGATGAGAAGCCGTCGCTGACGCGGACGGTGCAGTCGCTGGACCAGCTGGTGGCAGCGCTGAAGCCGAAGGCCGCCGCCGCGCCGCCGGCGGGTGGAAAGTCGCAACTCGACCGGATGAGCGACGAGCGGGACCGTCAACTCGTCGAGGACTTCGTCGAGTTCGACGAGGACGAAGAGGTCCGCGAAGCCGCCAAGAAGGCCCTCGCCAGCTCCGACCCGAACGCGATCCGCGATTTCCTTCAGCATGGTGTGGCCGAGGCCCGCCAACGTGCCAAGGACAAGAAGGCCGGCGCCGACGTCGAGAACCGCCGGCAGGTCGAGGCGCTGCGCGGCACCGGTGGCCCGTTCTTCAACACCGAGGTCGAGCGGGTGCTGAAGGGCACGCCGCAGGACCGCGCCGACTTCCTGGCCTTCGGCGCCGAGATCGCCAAGCAGCGTGACGAGGCGCAGAAGCAGAACACGGCCAAGCGCGCGGAGGAGCTGCGCAAGCGCGTCCAGATGCTGGCGTCGGTGGGTGGCCCCGCGGTGAAGCTGGCCGCGCAGGCCGCGCTGGACGCCGGCACCGACGCGGCGATCACGGAATTCCTGGAGAAGGGCTACCAGGCCGCGTCGAAGCAAGACGCCGACAACCAGGCCGCACACCTGAAAGCGCTGAAGGACGCCACGGAGGCCGCGGAGAAGCTGCGGGATCTCGCCCACAGAGCCGCTGTCGCCGCCGAGGCCCGTACCAAGCTGATCGCCGTACACGGCGACGCCGTCAGGGCGCTGGAAGACGCTTCCAACGCCATGTCGTCAGCGGCCTCCGCCTCCCGCGAGGCGGACCGGATGCTGGCGGCCGACCGGGCGGGCAAGCGTCTGTCGGACTACGACAAGGTCAAGGCCGAGGTCGCGCGTCAGGTCGGCTACGCCCAGGACGCAGCCAAGGCAGCGCAGGTCGCGGCCCTGCGGGCCAAGGCACAGGCCGATGTCCTGGTGCAGACCGGCCTGGAGCACGGAATCCAGTGGTCCGAGGTCGCCTCGGGCATCGCCGCCGCGGCGGACGCCGCGTGGAAGGCCGGCCAGACGGCTCAGCACGCGGTGGACGCCACCGCCGCCACCGCGGCCGGCCTGAACGCCAAGAACCAGGCCGAACTGCGCGAGCAGCAGGCCAAGAAGTGGCGGGCGAACGCCGAGGAGCACGCCCGGGCCGGGGCCCGGATGGCCGAGGCCGCGGACAAGCAGGCGAAGATCGCCGCGACTGCCGCGGAGCGCGCCAAGGACGCCCGCGTGGCAGCCGAGCAGGCCGAACGCGAGGCGTGGGAACACGCCCGCAAGACCCGCGAGAACCGCATCGAAGCGGAGCGTCAGGCGGTCATCGCGGCCGAGCAACGCAAGATCGCCGAGCGTGAGCGCGACCTCGCCGCAGCGGCCCGGGCCCGGGCCGAGCACGAACGGGACATCGCCGCGGCGGCCCGTGCGCGCGCCGAGGCCGAGGCCCGTACGGCGTCCGCAGCCCGTGCGCAGGCACAGGCGGCCGCCGCGACGGCCGCGTCCGCGCGGGCGGACGCCGCCCGCCAGGACGGCATCGCCGCCGAGTCGGACCGCCAGGCGCGGGCGGAGGAGACCAACGCCCGCAACGCCCGTGACGCCGCGCGCACGGCCGAACAGCGACACCAGGCGCAGGAATCCCGTGCCCGGGCCACCGAGTCGATGGCCGCCTCCGGCCGCGGCACGATCCACGCCGCCGAAGCCCGGGCCGCCGCAAACGCGGCACGCGCCGACGCCGACACCGCCGGAACGGCGGCCGGTGAGGCCCGCGGCGCCGCCGACACCGCGAGCGGTGCGGCCATCCGCTCCCGCTCCGCGGCGACCGAGGCCGCCGGCGCGGCCGCCCGGGCGCGGGCCGCGGCGGCCGAGGCCACCGCACACGCCGCGCGGGCCAACGCGGCGGCCAACAAGGCCGAAGCCGCAGCGTTCGCAGCGAACGCCGCAGCCAACAAGGCCGAGGCGCAAGCCGCAGCCACGCACGCCGCGGCCCAGCGCGCCAACCAGAAGGCCGCGGAAGCCACGGCCCAGGAGGCCCGCGCCGGCATCGCCGCGCACGAGGCCGGCCGACTCGCCGGACTCGCCGCCATGGCTGCGAACAACTCCTACCAGGCCGCGAACCGCACCAAGGACGAAGCGGAGGGCGCCGTCCGCGAGGCGGCCATGGCACGCCTCCAGTCGACCATCGCCGTCAAGGCGTCCGACGCGGCACGCAGCACCGCCGCCGGCATCGCCGACCCCGCGAACACCGCGATCGCACTGACCGCGCCGTTCGCCGGGAAGGACGTCGACGCCGACTTCGCCGCCGAGGTCGCCGCCGCCGCGGAGCAGATGGGTGCCGAGCAGGTCACCGCGGCCGAGGCGAAGGCCGCAGAGGCGGTCAAGGCCGCCGAAGCCGCCGAAACCGCGGCCAAGGGGGCCAACGCTCAGGTCGCTCCGGCCTTCAAGGCCGCCGCGGACGCGGCGCGTTCGTCCGCGAACGCCGCGCGTTCCGCCGCCGCGGCCATGAGGTCGGCTGCGCAGGCCGCCGAGGACGGCGCCAAGGCCCGCACGGCCGCCGCGCGCGCCAACCAGGCCGACGCCCAAGCCCAGACCGACGCCAAACTCGCCCGCGACGCGGCCAACAGGGCCTTCGCGGACGCGACGGCCGCCCGCAACGCCGCCAACCAGGCGGAGGCGGAAGCCTCCCGCGCCCGAGGCGCCGCCGCAGAGGCCGACAGCCACGCGGTCGCCGCGAACAGCGCCGCCAACCTGGCCGAGCACGAAGCGGGCGTCGCCCAGGGCGCCGCCGCCCAGGCGGAGAAGGACGCCGCGGACGCCAACAAGTTCGCGGAATCGGCCGACGGCCACGCCAAGTCCGCCGAAGCCGCGGCCAAGAACGCCAACACGTACGCCAGAGAAGCGGACGAGGCGGCGAAGAAGGCCGAGGAGTACGAGCTCGAGCAGCAACGCAAGGCCCGCGAAGCGGCGGCCAAGGAGGTCGAGAAGGGCGACCATCACCCGAAGCTGACCGACGAGGAGATCGCGGCGCTGAAGGCAGCGGGAATCTCGCCGGAGGACTACGAGAAGAACCGCCAACTGCGGAACAAAAACGTTCTTGACTTCCTCGTCGAGAACGGCGGTCAGATCATCGTCGACCTCCTCTTCGAAGACATCAAGAACTGCTTCGAAGAACCCAACTTCGAGGACTGCTTCTGGGCCGCGGTCGGCGCCCTCCCCTGGGGCAAGGCCGTCAAGATCATCAAGGAAATGCCGGCGATCGCCAAAGCCCTCAAGCGCATCGTCACCGGCCTCAACGACTTCCTCGACAAATCCGCCGCCGCCAAGAAGCTGATGGCCAAAGCTGATGAGATCCTAGAGAAGCTCCGCAAGAACCCTCCGTGCGTACCTGGCAAGAAGCACAGCTTCGCGCAGGGCGCTCCGGTCCGCATGGCCGACAGCGCGAACAAGTCGATGCAGAAAATCCGGGTCGGAGTGCAGGTCCCGGCCAAGGAACCCATCGGCGTCCGCGCATGCGGTGACAGCGACCTCGAGGATATCCATGGCAAACTTCCGCAGCGGGATGAGGGTGGACACACTTCGGGCATTGCCAGGGACGCCGACGGCAATGTGACCGGCGTCCTTACGAGCGGAAAGGGAACTCACAGGGACCTGATCGATCGAGCGAATAGTCGACTGAAGCAGTGGGGCTTCCGCGCGCCTACTATGCGCTCGAGCGATGTCGAGCAAAAAGTTGCCGCTAGTATGCTCAATCCAGATGGAAGTTCGCGCATTGCACGTGTGGACTTGGTGATCAATCATGTGGACGGTCCGTGCGTGGAGGCGCTTGGGTGCGATATGGTACTACCGTACATCCTCAATAGGGGACAAACGTTGACGGTTCACTTTATGGACCGCTCTGGTGTGTGGAACAGTCACGTGTACGAAGGGCTGTCTAAGTTTGACTGAGAAGGGATATGTGCGATGACGACCGACAATCGACTAGAGGCGCGCTATCGTCGCACTGACATGCAGAACCCCGTTCTGCTTTCCACGTCGGGCGACGTGGATAGCCTCATCGATGCCCTGCTGACGGGTCCAGCCCTCCATGATGCAGTACACATCCTGTCAAGGGCTCGATCTCGAATTTCGGCAGGATTCCCAGATCACGAGCTATATGTCGGAGTCAGCAGGGATACCAATGTAGGCGCGCTAGCTCTAACGGCGCCTGAGGTCGGACATGTCGCGTCAGTGGGAGCTCCTGGCTCTCGTAGTGGCGTCGCGTACCATGTCGCCGGGCATTGGACCGAATTTCCGGATAGTTCGGAAGTTCCAGTCATTCTCGTTCGAGAGGCGGTCAAGGAGTTTCTGCACTCCGGGGGAGACATTCCGACTTGCATTGAATGGAAGCCCTTTGAGATTGCCGATGAAGGTGTAGAGGATGATCCTTGGGGGACCTCCTCCTAACCGGACACCTCGGCGCGATACCCAAGCCGGACTGGCAAAGGCTCTAAATCTGGTCATTCTAGGTCACATGACCTACGGCAGCTGAGCAGCAAGTCGTATTGGCCTCACCGGGTCTACCCCGGTGAGGCCAATACGTTTCCCCGGTATCACGGTCCTGGACCTCTCGCAGAGGTTCAGAAATGATCAGGGATGCGATCAACGCCTTCGAGAGTGTGGGTAAGAAGGTTAATGGAATGCGCGGAGCCTGGAACGGCCCGGGACCTTCGGACGATAATCTGGTCCCCTTCAACGCTGCCGTGCGTGGCAAAATGAGCCATGAGGAAGCCGTCTGGGAAACATTCACCGGGAAGTTTGCCCGAAAGTATGGATTCACCAGGGCTTCGATTGACTGAGAAAGCAAGAAGGGCACCTGGGAACTACACTGAATTTGTCGTAAATTTCATGCGACCGGGGGGATGGAATGGGTACGGAAGAATACAGGCCAAAGAGAGAGAAAGTAGCCCACACTCTTCAGAAGTGCTGGCTGCGCGATGGTTCGGTCATTGGCGTCTTGCGACTACTGGTGTCGGAAATTGGGCCTAAAGACGATATCGGGGCTGTGGCATTCGGCACCGTTGGCTGCATGCATGATGCATTTGAAATGTCATTGGCGGAGGCAAAGCGAATCTCGCGATGGCATGTAATCGGAGGGGATCTCTCGGACACGGAGATCGAACATCTCGTCGGCATCCTCGTGCCTCGTGAACTAGACTGATTCCTGATTCGCCTTTCCTGACGGAAGATTGAGGGCCCCGCGGAAGAGTCTGCGGGGCCCTCAAATCTTTTCGCTTGTCTCGGGTTTGGCGGTGTCGTAAGGAAAGAAGCTGACCTGTTCCGCCTCCGGGTCCCACACCAGGAGTTCACCGCCCAGAAGTTGCCCGACTGGCACCTGCTCGAGGGCGGCCGCAGCGAGATCGGGGAACTGGTCCTGTTTGAGCGAGCCCCGCTGAGTCTGGAGTAGCGCACACCGCGTCGGCGCGGGTGAGGCGAGCCTATCGGGCGCCGTGACGTCCTTCCCTGGTAGCCCGTCGCGCGATCGACCCCACGGGCCCGCCCGAAGAGATCTTCACGGGCGCTCTGTTGATCACGCCGTTGGGGAGGTACGGGCCGGGTGGCCGGGCGGGCTACGGCCCCCGCGAGGATGACCGTTCGGGCCGCGGATCTGGGGCGGTGACACCCCCTGATCCGGGGCCGGCGCTCGCCGAGGGTCGCGCCCGGTCCTCGTGTGGGTGCCGGACACCTGCGGTGACGCTCTCCCCCTGACCGTCGAATATCGAGTAATTAGTCATCAATCATCCTGTTTTGTCAGGGACTTTAGGGACTGATATTCCCATTGGCGCGCCCAGTCGATGTCGAGGTCGGCCAGGCGCTTGCGCTGCTCGATGCTCGGCTGTCCCCGGTCCCCGCGGTGGGGTGGCCGGGCCACTGCCCGACGTCTTCACTGTGGACCGTCACCGCGGGCGCGACGTCGCCCGGCGTCCTCCCGGTCGCGGCTCAGGGCCTGTCGGCTTCGGAGGTCGCTCCCTGGTCGAGCCGCGCACCCCTGCGTATTGGGCCGGCTCACCGCCGAGTCGGCACGGGCAGACGGATTCGTTCGGCGGCACGGTTTCCGTGCATGCGTGCGAAGAATCGTGCCGAACAGCTGTCACGGAACTTGCTGCTCCGGTTGGGTGACGGGCGGACCGGTGCGCCCGGTGGTGCGCCGGTGCACGGTGATCGACTGTGCCGCGCGCGCCGGGGGTGGGTGTAGCGGTCAGTGAATGTCAGGGCCACGCTCACGCGGGCTGCGTGTAGTGCGCAGGTGTGTGTGACGGGATTGTCCGGGGTGGGTAACCGGCCTCGTCGGGGGCTGTGGTCGGCCGTGTGTCGGGTCGAGAGTTTGGGTCCTCGGCCCACCGACGGGCCGGGCATCCGCATCCGGTACGGGTTTCGTGTCGGCGGGTGAGGCACAGTTCTTGAGGGGCCACCAGATGTCTGCTTCGTCGACCGCCCGCCGTGTCGCCGCGACCGTCCTCGCCGCCGGCGCCATCGTCTCCGCCGCCGCTCTCCCCGCCACTGCGGCGGATCGGGGGCATGACCGGCACCCGCGGGTGGAGATCTCCCGGGTCCAGGCCGACGCTCCCGGGCGGGACGACCGGTCCAACCGTTCCCTGAACGGCGAGTGGGTCGAGATCCGCAACACGACCCGCCAGCCGGTCAACCTGCGTGGCTGGACGCTGCGTGACTCCGACGGCAACCGGTACCGCTTCAACGACACCCGCATCGGCGGCCGCGCCACCATCCGCATCCACACCGGCTCCGGCCGCGACACCCGCACCGACCTCTTCCAGGGCAAGCGCGACCACGTCTGGGACAACCGCTCCGACACCGCCACCCTGCGCGACGACCGCAACCGCACCGTCGACACCGAGTCCTGGGGCCGCCGCCGCTAACCAGGCCACGGCCCGCTGCCTGTGAACGGGCAGTAGCGAACCCGCAGTGAGCGTGTGCCGGGCAGTGCGCCAGCCGCCCGGCACACACCCATGTCCAGCGCCGGCCACCAAGCGCGGCTGGCCGTTCCACGTGCCCGGCGCGTCCGATGCCGAGGGCCGGTTCCGTGACACGGCCGGCGAAGCCTCTTCAGAGCCACCCGACACCGTCGCCCGTGACAACGGGCCGCCTTGGCAAGGGCGAAGCAGCGTTATGCGCCCACGCGTTCCTCCCCGACCAGGACGACGAGCGCGTCGTACGCTGCCCGGCCTGGACGAGCGTGAACGCCGCCGGGTTCTCGAGGAGCGCTGGCGCGAGGAGGGGCCTGAGGAACATCCATGCCAGATCGTGCGCTAAGGCCAGATCGTGCCAGGTGGGCGACTGACGGTCCGTCGGCGCCGGGGCGTGCTTCCCAGTTAAGCGGTTCCCTCGGCTGCGGAGAAGTTGCTCCACTCGCCGTAGGTGGCGAAGTCGGTGAGGACGTTCCACACCTCTTCCGGGGTGGCGTCGATGTCAATGACGGCGGTGAGCACTGCGTCCATGACGGTTTCCACTTCTGACGGGTTGCGGGCAGGAGGGGCTGGCGGTCCGGCGAGCGAGTGGTCTACCGGTGATGATCGGTGGGGTCTGCGACCGCGGCGGGGTCTGCGACTGCGGCGGGGTGTGTGACCGCGGCGGAGCGAAGGCCACGGTCGACGAGGTCGATGAGATATTCGAAGCTCTCGCCCACGTCGGTGGACCACTGGAATCCGCCGGATGCCTGCAGGTTGGCGAAGCCGTGGAAGACGCTGCGCACCGCCCGCAGCGCGTGGGTCATCTCCTGTGGGTCGATGTCGTATCCCCGCAGTACCGCTTCGAAGGGTCCGATCCCTCGTCTGGAGGCGAGCATGATCGGGTCGTCGGGGCCGGTCGGCGTGAGGCCGAGGGTGGCCGCGTAGCGGCCGGGGTGGGCGAGTACGAAGTCGCGGAGCGCACCGGCGGCGGCGGCCAGGGCGTCGCGCCCCGCGCGGCCCTGGACGGCCGCGCCGATCGCGTCGGCGGCCTCGTCGAAGGCGAGCGCCGCGATGCGCCGGTGGAGGTCGTCCTGGCTGGCGATGTGCTTGTAGAGCGACGGGGCGCGCACCCCGAGCCGCTCGGCCAGCCGGCTCATGGTCAGCTCGCCGAAGCCGATCGCGTCGGCGAGTTCGGCTGCGGCGGCGGCGATCGTGGCCGCGTCCAGGCCTGCCCTAGGCATCGATGCCGGCCAGGAAGGTCAGGACCGCGGTGAGGGTCTGCCGGGGGAACTGGACGTGCGGGTAGTGACCAGCCCCCTCGATCATCTCCAGCCGGCCCAGACCGGACGGCAGGTCGGCGACGATCGCCTCGCCCTCGGCCTGCGGCGAGGCCCAGTCGGGGTCAAGGGTGCCCTGCACGATGAGGACCGGGCAGGTGACGTTGCCCAGTTGCTCACCGGCATCGGCAGGGGAGATCTTGCCCATCGCCTGCAGGATCTTCATCCGGCCGGGCTCCTCCAGCATCGCGGTGATCTGCCCCATGCGCGTGTCGAAGTCCGCGGGCTTGGAGCCGGGATATGCGACGTCCAGGTACTTGGCCCACTGCCGGGTGCTGCCGAGGATGGTGGTGCCCATGAGATGGGTCGCGCCCCGGCGGTAGCCGGCCACCCGCAGGTCACCGAGCCGGACCTGCTGCTTGCGGGTGAAGGGCGCGAGTTCGACCACCGCGGTGATGAGCTCCGGGGCCTTGGCCGCGGCGATCGTGACCGCACCGCCGGCAATGGAGTGGCCGACGAGCACCGCCGGCCCACCGAGGTGCTTCACCAGGGCGATCAGGTCGCCCGCCAGGTCGGTGCGGGTGTAGGACGCCCACCCGACGCTGGACTCACCGTGGCCGCGCAGGTCCACCGCGGCGACCCGGTACCCCGCTTCCACCAGGGCGGGGGTGAAGAACCGGTAGGCCTCGCGGCTGTCGCCCATGCCGTGGGCAACCACCACCAGCGGCCCGGCCACGCCGCTCACCTCGTAGGCGATGGTCCCACCACTGACGTTCAGGAACTCGGTCACGACTACCTCCATGTGGCCAGCAGGTCCGACGGCTGTCGGCTATTGGCATTAGCTAAAAGCTATCAGCGTTAGCCAAGAAGTCAATCAATCCCGCTGAAGGAGCTGCGGGACGAGCGCCTGGGCTACCTCGCGAGCCACCTGCTGGACTTCCTGGTGCGTCGAATGCCGCCGCCAAAAGTCCAGGGCCTACTTCTGGAGGTGGCCGGCGGCAGATCGTTCCCCGCCTGGAGGAGGAAACCCGGACGTACGGGTACGAGCGCGCCGTTCCGGCGCCGACCCACCTGCGAAACGGGGGTTCGGGGGCTTCTTCGCTCGCGGGCACGAGGACGTGCCCGACGCGGCTCAGCTGTCCGGACCGCAGACGGTGCCGTCGGGCTGTCGACGGGAGTACTGGACCATGGCTTCCTGCGTGGTCGATGACGTGCTGCCGTCGGCGGGGGCGAGGGTGTAGAAGACCGTGATGCCCTGCAAAACCGCGGCCTCGATACGCACAGCACCCGAATGAGCACGACGGAGGATCCTGTGAACAAGACCGATCTGATGGCGAAGGCACCCTCGATAGCGGCCTCCATGGCCGCCGGCGCCATGAGCCCCGGCATCCAGCTGTCCCAGACCCGCTACCGGGCCGCACTCGTCTCCAGCTGGGACATCCCGGCCGGAGCGTCGGTACTGGAGGTCGGCTGCGGACAGGGCGACATGACGGCCGTCCTTGCCGAGGCCGTCGGCCCACAGGGCCGGGTGGTCGCCGTCGACATTGCGGATCCGTCGTACGGCGCCCCGGTCACCCTGGGGCAGTCGGCGAAGCACCTCAAAGCGACGCCGCTGGGCTCCCGCATCGACTTCCGCTTCGGCCTGGACGTACTCGACAAGGCGGTCACCTTCCCGGACAGCGGGTTCGACCATGTGGTCCTCGCCCACTGCTCCTGGTACTTCGCCTCCCTGGACCCGCTGCGGGAGACCCTCGCCCGGGTTCGCCGCTGGGCCCGGAACCTGTGCTTCGCCGAGTGGGACCTCGCACCCCGCTCGGCCGACCAGCTGCCCCACCTTCTGGCCGTCCTGATCCAGGGCCAGATAGAGGCGAGCGGGTCTCGGGGCGACGGCAACGTGCGCACGCCGTTCTCGCAGGAAAGCCTGCTCCGGGTCCTCCCGGAGACAGGTTGGCACCCCGCCCCGGGACAGGTCGTGGACACAACCGCCCTACAGGACGGCGACTGGGAGGTGGATGCCTGCGCGGCACTGCTCGACAACGTCGACCGGATGGCCGAGCTGCCGAAGACGGTACGGGACCTGGTACTGAGCCAGGCGGATGTGCTTCGGTACCTGGCGAAGGAGCGCGGTAACACGCCGTTGCCGGCCTACTCGCTGACCGCCCGCTGAGCGCACCGGAACACCGGAACGTCGGAACGCTGGTCCGGGGCCGCGACCGCCCGACTGGCGCGAAGTGAAACCGGGTCCAGATGCCGCGGGTCCGGCAGGAACCGGCCCAAGTAGCGCACGCTCGTGAGCTGAACCGCGTACCCGAGCCGATTGTGCGCACGCCGCTTGGTCTGCACCGCCTCCCGGTCCGCGTCGTCCAGGAAGAAGTACCGCTCCAACTCGGCACGGGACGGCGCCCCGACAAACACCCCGTACCCAGCCTGCTCACCCGACAGAAACTCGACCGCCACAACAACTCTCCGAAGATCGACAACAGCGACCCACGAAGGCTCTGACAGGCGATCACCCCAGGCCAAAGCGCCAATCAACACCGAGAAGGCTTAGCGCACGATCTGACATGGATGTTCCTCAAGCCCCGAGGACGCCGGCCTTGAGTCGAGCCCGCGCGGACGCGGCGGCTCTGGCCGAGGCCGAGCGTCAGGTCGCGGCGGCCGCGCTGCGGGTCCTGCCGTGTGAGGACTGCGGCCGGGAGCAGGCGGCCGGGTTGTGCGAGGTGTGCGGCTACCGGCGCCGGACGGAGGCCCTGACGGTGGAGGCCGGGCTGGTCGCGGCCGCCTGGTCCGCCGCCCTGGACGACTCGCAGGCCGCGAACCACCACATCGCGCAGCCCGCCGGTTGGATCGGGTTGTCGCCAGAAGGTGAAGCGGTGAGCCGAGCCGGCAACCGATTCACTTTCTCGCCTTCACAGCCATCGCCACCAGCCTCACCACCTACCGACGACTCACGAAGTGAAACGACGTTTGAGGCGCACCGTCGACCGTGATGAGCCGTGGCCCTTCGAAGCCAGCGTCATGCACAGCCCGTTTCATCGTCTTCGGGAAGCGATGAGCGGACTCTGCGCACCATGATGGGCGGCAGAAGCGGGTTGTCGGAGGGGGCCATCCAGTCGAATCGACTGCGGACACGGCGCAAGCGGGCAGCAGCACTTTCTGCCCCGGCGGTACCCATTCTCACGCGGCGCTGGAGGGCGCCGTCGACGATGGCACCCAGCGGTGCGTCGGGGAACTTCTGCCAGCGCTTCGGGCGCCGGCCGTTCATGCGCTCCTCAACAGCGTCGGCCCGGACATCGTCGGGTGAGCCTAGGAGCGCCGTCAGCGCGGTCTGTGCGTGACGCCGGTTGGCACTGTTGGGGAACCCCTTGTTTCGACGGATGTTCTTGCGTGAGCTCTTGTCGTTCTCGCCGTAGTTGTTCCGATGATCTTTGACGTAGCTCAGGCGCTTCTTCTCCTGGGGTGTCTTGCGCTCCACCGTCCTGCGCCTCCTTCAGCTCCCGGGAGCGCCAGAGTAGCCAAGTGCGGGCGTGTCGGCCACGCCGTTTCTGCGCGCCGGTAGCGAAGACCGCAGGTAGCGGGGTTGGCGAGTGCGGGTCCGGAGAAACTGGGTCAAGCGCGCGGTCGGGCGGTACCGTCAGGATTGGGGAAGCGGGGGCGTCCGTGGCGACTGGAAACAGTCGTCGAAGGCGCTGGCGCGCTACCTGGAGGGGTCCCTCGGGGCGCTCAGGGCTCGATACCGGTCGAATGCTTCACGGGCATCGGGGATGAACTCGAAGCGGTGGACGATCTTCTCGAGTTCGGGCTCGGTCAGCCAGAAGGTGCTTTGAACAGCTCATCCCGCTGC
Organism: Streptomyces sp. NBC_00513; assembly: GCF_041431415.1. Lineage (GTDB taxonomy): Bacteria > Actinomycetota > Actinomycetes > Streptomycetales > Streptomycetaceae > Streptomyces. The sequence goes on along the minus strand of NZ_CP107845.1, from coordinate 246,568 downwards.
TCGGTGGGGGCCTGTCCCAAAGAGGGGTGCTTCCTGGGCCGTCACGTCCAGGCGGAGGCGGCGAAACCGTAGGGGATGCCGGTGGACGCCGTCGTGGTCGACGGCGGTGTCGGCGCTGATCTCCGCCACCAGGCCCGGGTCGACCAGAACGACGTCCAGGTCGTCGCGGGACCCTCATGCCGCCGAGAACCGTGCACCGGTCCACGGATGCCCGGGTGAGGCTGCCGTCAGGCGTTCGGCGACCTGCCGCGCCTGGTCCGGGCGCAGGGGTGTGGTGCGGCCGACGGTGCGCAGTCGGCCGGTGTCGTCGTGGCGGCCGAGGATGAGGAGTTGAGGGCGGTTGAGGGTGCCGGTGATGCCGCCGATGATCGCTTCGGTGGTGTCCCGACGGCGGATCTTCGTCCAGCCACGGTGGTTGGGCAGGTAGCGCTGGCTCATGCTCTTGATCAGGATGCCTTCGACGCCGGAGACGTCCGTCCAGGACTCCAGCCACTCGCGGGCTTTCGCGAGGTCGGTGCTCATCGGGCACAGCGCCCACGGTGCGCTCAGGACGCGCGCGGCGAACAGCACCTCCAACCTTCGACGACGCTCCCGATACGGCAGGGTCAGCAGCTCGGCGCCGTCGGCTTGGAGAAGGTCGAAGACGATGAAATAGGCAGGGGTTCGAGTCGCCAGGGCGCTGGCGCCGCAGGCGCGGGCAGCGGCCCGGCGCTGAAGCGCCTCGAAGGACAGCCGTCCTTCCTCGGGGTCCCAGACGAGGAGCTCACCGTCCAGGACCAGGCCGTGGGGGAGTTGCTCAATGGCGGCCGCGACGAGGTCGGGGAAGCGGTCCTGGATGAGCGAGCCCCGTCTTGTCTGGACCAGCACCTGCTCGCCGGGGGCGGGCGGGGTGAACAGCAGGCCGCGGTGGCCGTCGAACTTCTGCTCGTAGGCCACCTCCCGCAGCATGCCTGTGGGAGGAATCGTTTCTGCGGCTTGCGCCAGCATCGGTTCCACCGGTGGCCGCAGCGTCATCGCGTGGCCTCCGTTCGCGGGCTGGCTGTTGGGGTCATGTGCGGGAAAGGGCCTTCACCAGGTCTTCGCGGGTCATGTTGGAGCGGCCGGGGAGGTTGGCGGCGGCGGCCTTCTTGTAGAGGTCGGCCTTCGACAGGCTGCTTAGGTCCTCCTTGGACGTCGAGCTGATCCTCTTCTTGGCCGCCGGCTTCTTCGCGGCCGCGGTCTTGCCGGACGCGGTGGCTTTCCCGCCGGTGGCCTTGGAGCTGCCGGCGCGTTCGAGACTGGCGCGCAGGGCTTCCATGAGGTCGACAGCGCCGGTGGGCTGCGCGGGCTCGTCGGCCTTCTCGACGGTGTCGCCGGTCTTCTTGGCGTCGATGAGGGCGGCGACCTTCTCCTGGAAGGTGTCGTGGAACTCGTCGGGGTCCCAGGTCATGCTCAGGGTCTCGATGAGCTACTCGGCCATCCGCAGCTCCTTCTCGGAAGCCTTGGTCTTGCCGGGGAGGTTGTCGATCTCCTTCCTCGGGTCCCGGATCTCGTTCGCCCAGTGGAGCGTGTGCAGGGTCAGGAGCCCGTTCTCGGCCTTGAGGGCGACCAGGTACTCGTGCTGGCGCATCACGAACGTCGCGACGCCCGCCTTGCCGGCCTTCGCCAGAGCCTGCTCCAGCAGGCTGTAGACCTTCCCGTACTCGGAAACGCGCGGGCCCAGGTAATACGTCTTGTCGAAGAAGATCGGGTCCACCTCCGTCAGGTCGACGAACCCGGCTATCTCCAATGAGCGAGAGCGTCCGGGGGCGATCTCGTCCAGCTCCTTCGGTTCGACCAGCACGTACTCGTCGCCGGTGTCGTAGCCCTTAACGATGTCGTCGAGCTGGACCTCATTGCCGGTGCGTTCGTTGACTCGCCGGTTGCGGATTCGGTCGGAGGTGCCGCGCTGTAGCTGATGGAAGTGGATCGTGTGGCTGTCGGTGGCCGTGTACAGGCTCACGGGCAGGCTGACCAGGCCGAATGACAGGTTTCCGGCCCATACGGGACGGGCCATGATCACCACCTCCTCCAACCGATGTCTTCTCTCTCCAGGTGACGGCTTCTGATCGTTGTGACTGAGCGCTGTACTTGGCCCCTCTGGCCAAGTAGGTGCTCAGTAACTGGCCGGGGAGAGCGTACGCACCTGAGCCGAAGCGCGATAGTTGTCACATAGGCAGGCTTGTTGTCACCGGCCGGACTGCAAGCCCTTATGGCGACGTAGGCCGTGATGTCCCGTCGCAGCACGATTCTCACTTGTTCCAGAGCGGGACCAAACGGCAAGGTCTCCGCCGGGCAACGAGATGAAACGCCATCCTCGTGGTTCTGTGACCTGCCAGGCTTCGAACGATGCGTCGGTCGAACACGTCAGATGCATGCCGCTGTCGAACACCATCCGCAGGACCCCGGACTTGAACACAACCGCGGACAGGACCTTCGCCCCGAACAGAGGAAGAGCCGCAGCCACGTCCTGGGACTCAGGCGTCAGAGGCAGGCCAGGACTGGTGTGGAGTGGCCCTGTCGAGAGCCGAGCTGGTGCTTCCAGCACGACTTCCCACCCTGCGTCCAGGACGAGGGTCAGCCGAAAGTCGATGCTGATCTTGACGACACTCAGGCCTCGGAGGTTAAGGATCCAGCGGTCCTCGTACTCAACCGGTTCCAATTCAGTGCTCATCACCACACCATGGTCCACTCCGTCATAGGCACCAAAGGATTTTGCTCCTCCTCGGCATCACCCTCTGCCTAGCCGTCGATGGTCACTGCCTCTGGATGTTCCGCAGAAGCCAGCTTCGCTGAGAACGCGAGGAGAGGCGTTCGCGACCACCCTGGCAAACCGGCAGCTCAGAGCAAGATCAACGGACAACTGCAGTGCGACGGGACACGTGAGGTGCGTACGGCTGGATGATCTGGCTCGTGGTGAAGGGCAGCCAACTGCTGGAGGGCCTTGCAGCCGACCTCCGTGACTGAACGCCCACCGAGGCGGCCCGGTTCAGCCTGCCAACTGCTGAAGCCATTCGCGGAGCAGCGCCGTCTCGGTGTCTCGCAGAGTCAACCCCGCGTCGGCAGCCGCGGGTTTGGTGGTGAGCGCGGTTTCCAGTGCGGCGTCGAGGGCGAGTGCGCGCGAGGCCAGGTCGGACCCGGATGAGGCGGGCGGGTCCGTGGTGAGGGAGGCGATGACGGTGTCCCGCAGCCGTGCGGACGTGGTCAGGTCCCGCTCCGAGGGCTCTTCGCCGATCAGTGCCAGTGTGGCGCCCGTTGTCGCGGCGTGGATGACGCGGGTCGCCTGCTGCACCGGAACCCGAAGGCGTCCGGCCTCGGCCGCCCGGCCCAGCAGTGTGACCAGCAGGGCGTGTGCCTCGTCCGCGGCCGGGGGCCGCCGCCCGGGCTGCACTGTGCCGTACATGAGCATGTAGAACGCGGGGTGCCGCACTCCGAAGTCGACGTGCAGGTCCCAGCCGCGGTAGATGTCGGCCACCGGGTCGTCGGGGGTCAGCGCCAGCGTTTCGCGTTTCTCGGCCAGGTACATCTCGAACCCGTAGGCGGCCAGCTCGGCCAGGAGTCCGTCCTTGTCGTCGAACATCCGGTACAGCGCGGGGGCCGTGATGCCCGCGGCGGCGGCGACAGCGCGGGTGGAGACCGCCTCGCTGCCGCCCTCTTCCAAAAGCTTGGCGGCCACCTGCAGCACCTGGCGCCGCGCGGCGCGTCGTCCCTCGTTCATGGAACAACGATATCGCAGTTTGCGAATCAGTGCCTTATCGATGCTACGGTTGTAACCGAAACAGCGATCCAAGCTGATGGTGTTCGGCGCCGACCTGCGACATCTGGGCATGCGCCGCACCCCGGCCGGTGCCGTCGGCCCTCACTCGTGGAGCCGTGCGGCCGACCACCGCAGCCGGCACTTCGTCGTCCGCCCGCATCACCGAACGCGCCGCCATCGCGGCAGGAGAGGAACACCCATGTCCGACATCTCGATCGTCATCGCGTCGCATTCCGGCTACGGCCACACCGCGCAGATTGCCACTGCCGTCGCGGACGGCGCGCGCTCCATCGCCGGGACGTACGTCCACCGCGTGGACGTCGCCTCCCTCAGCGACGCCGACTGGGAACTGATGGACGCCGCGGACGCAATCATCTTCGGCACCCCCACCTACATGGGCACCGCGTCCGGGGCGTTCCACGCCTTCGCCGAGGCCAGCAGCAAGCGGTGGATGGCCCGCGCCTGGAGCGACAAGCTCGCGGCGGGATTCACCAACTCCGGCTCCATGAGCGGCGACAAGCTGCACACCCTGCAGTACCTCTCGCTCCTGGCGGCCCAGCACGGAATGCTCTGGGTGAGCCTGAACCTTCTGCCGGGCTGGAACACCACCACCTCCAGCCCCCAGGACGACAACCGCCTCGGCTTCTACCTCGGTGCCGGCGCGCAGAGCTTCAACGACACCCCCGCGGTCCACGACGCGGACCTGAACACCGCCCGCCACCTCGGCCGGCGCGTCGCCGAGCACACCCGCATCCACCGCACCGGACTGACCGCCGCAGCGCACTGACCCAACGGGTCGCCAGAAATCTACCTTCCAGATTTCTTTCAGAGGAGTGCGTCATGCAGCACCGGACACTGGGAAGCCAAGGCCTTGAGGTCTCGGCGATCGGCTACGGCGCGATGGGCCTGACCATGGCTTATGGACCCACCGACGCGGAGGCCGGCGTCGCCGCCCTCCGCCGCGCCCACGACCTGGGCGTCACCTTCTTCGACACCGCCGAGATGTACGGCTGGGGCACCGGATCCAACGAGATCCTCGTCGGCAAGGCAGTCAAGGACTTCCGCGACGACGTGGTCCTGGCCACCAAGTTCGGCGTCGACATGTCCGTGCCCCCGGAGCAGATCGGCGGCCCTCTCAACAGCCGGCCCGACAACATCCGCAAGGTCGCCGACAACAGCCTGCGCTACCTCGGCGTGGATCACCTCGACGTCTTCTACCAGCACCGCGTCGACCCCGAAGTGCCCATCGAGGAGGTCGCGGGCACCGTCAAAGAACTGATCGACGCGGGCAAGGTGAAGTACTTCGGCCTCAGCGAGGCCGGACCCGAGACGATCCGCAAGGCGCACGCCGTGCAGCCGGTCTCCGTCCTGCAGACCGAGTACTCCCTGTTCGAACGGGGCGTCGAGCAGCTCTTCCCCACCCTGGACGAACTCGGCATCGGCTTCGTCGCCTACTCCCCCCTCGGCCGCGGGTTCATCACCGGCACCGCCAAGCCCGCCGGCCAGTACGAAGGCAGCGACATACGCACCGTCGACCCGCGCTGGCAGCCGGGCAACTTCGACAAGAACGTCGAAGCCGTCGACCGGCTCGCCGAACTCGCGGCGGCCAGGGGCGCCACCGTCTCCCAGCTCGCACTGGCCTGGCTTCTGACCCGGGGCGAGCACATCGTGCCCATCCCCGGCACCCGCAGCCCAAAGCGCATCGAGGAAAACACCGGCGCCGCCGACCTCACCCTCACCGACACCGACCTCAAGACCATCGACGAAATCCTGCCTCACGGCGGCTTCGGCGCCCGCTACACCGGGGGACACGTGCCCACCTGGACCTGAGATGTGGTTCCTTCCGAGTGCGGACAGACCGCCGAAGCAGATCACTGTCTCTCAGCCCATCGCCCGGCCGCAGGTTACGGCTCATGATCCGCAAGCAGCGTGGCGGGGCTTTGGGGAAGCCTGGTCCCAGAGCACTTGGTCTCCAGCCCAGCGCGTCTCCCCGCCATGGCCTTATGGAACCGTCCCAGACAGTCACGGGCTATCGGTCTCGCTACTGGTGACAGAAAGGCTGCTGAATGAGCGTTTGTGACAAGTCGCGTGCCTCATTGGTGACAACCAGGCTGCTTCGACCGGTCTTATTCATCAGCTCAACCGGCTCTGCAGGTGACAACAACTGAGCTTCGGCTCAGCACCGCCAGACTGACCTGATCAAATCGGCGGTGAAGCAGGCGGACGGGCGTTCCGCGTGAGCATGAGATGTAGCGAAACCGGGGACTTCGCGGCCGATGAGGATGGGGCGTACGCAGCCCAGGCGACCTGTCGGTGGGGCTCTGGGCACAGTTCGCAACCCCCGGGCCAGCCACCTCCGGGCGCTCAGTCGCCTGGCCAAACTCTCGACGAAATGGCTCCGACCTGGTGTTTTCCATGGATTCGCCTAGGCTGGGATGTTCTGCGGGGCACCAGTGGGAGGGGACATCGTGAGTGAGGAAACCACCGGATACGACGCCAGTCACATCCAGGTACTGGAGGGGTGGAAGGTCGTCCGGAAGCGGCCCGGGATGTATATCGGCTCGTCGGGTGAGCGCGGGCTGCACAACATGGTGTTTGAGGTCGCCGACCGGGCGGTGAACGAGCTGCTGGCAGGCCGTGCCGGCTCCGTCGAGGTCACTCTCACGCCCGATGGCGGCGTGCGTGTCACCGACGACGGGCCAGGAATACCCATCGGCGAGGCGGGAGGCACTGGTGGTCCCGGACTCGAAGCCCTGCTGACCCGTATGCAAGCAGCAGCGGGACCCGGCGGCCGCCACGACGTGACGCTCGGCTTCTGCGGTGTGGGGCCCTTCGTCGTCAACGCCCTGTCGCGGCGGATGACGGCCGAGGTGCGGCGCGAGGATATCCGCTGGGTCCAGGAGTACGCGCGCGGCGTGGCCGTCACCGAGCTCAGTGAGGCGGGAACAGCAACCGGCAGCGGGACAACCATCGCCTTCTGGCCCGACACCGACATCTTCGAAATCGCAGAGTTCTCGTTCGACGCGCTGGCGGAGCGCTTCCGGGAGCTGGCCTTTCTGAACCGGGCCTTGGACATCTCGCTCATCGACCGGCGCCAGCCAGGCGAGTCCCGGTCGGCCCGGTTCCGGTTCCCGGGCGGGGCCCGGGACTTCGTCGCCTTCCTCGACACCGAGACAGCGGCGCCCGTCCTCACGGGGACCATCGCGTTCGAGCTTGAGGACCCGCGGATGGCGGGAACGGTGGAGGTGGCCTTTCGTTGGTGCGGCTCCCATGAGGAGCGGCTCCGTAGCTTCGCCAACAGCCGGCCCACCATCGGAGGCACGCACGAGCTGGGTTTCCGCGACGGGGTGGTGGCCGCGGTCAATGCGTACGCGCGTGAGTGGCTGCTGCTGACAGAAACGGACCCAGGGCTTGACGCCGATCGGGTCGGCGAGGGCCTGACAGCCGTGGTGTCGGTGAAGCTGGACCATCCCGAGTTCGAGGGCTCCGCCCACGGCGTGTTGGGCAACCCACCGGTACGGACCTGCGTGGGACAAGCAGTCCAGGAACGCCTCGGGACGTGGCTGGAGGAGCACCCGGAACAGGCCTCGGCCCTCGTCGGTCGAATCCAGGCACCCGCCAGCACTGAGCGAAGCAGACCACCCGCGCCGGTTCCTGGGAACGGTACGTGCAAGACGTGAACTACGCGTGGGCGTGATCCCTGGACCACGCCCACGTCCAGGGGTGGTCGGCCGTGGCAGGCCCGCGCCGCTGACCGGCGATAATTGATGCGTGCGGGCTGGGCAGTGGCGTCCGGCGGGTTCTCGGGGTGGGGCAGTGATCGAGGTCAGGCAGCAGGGCGCGTTCAGCGTGAACAGTGTCGGCATGGAGCGCCAGCCGTTCCCATTGAGCTTCAGCGTTCGCGAGGCCGAGGGGCTGTGGCGGGTGAGCGCGGGTGCGGCCCAGGCGGCCGAGTTGGTCGACCTGCTCGTGTCCGTGGCGAACGACGCGGTGGCGGTGGTGTCGCTGGAGACCAACTCCTATCTGGATGAGGACTGGCATCCTCTGCGGCCCTCGCTGATCGCGGCCGAGCTGGGCGTGCCGTGCACGGTCCACTCCCTCGGATCCTGGGCGTCAGGCACGAACGGACTCGCGGAGGAGTTCGTGGTGATGGACCGCGACCTCCTGCCCCGTCTCCTCGACGGCACCTGGTCGCCGTACGAGCTGACGCTGATCGACGTGTCCGCCGACGTGACCCCGGAGCAGCTCGACGAGCTTGCCCTCGTGCTCGGCACGACCGGCATTGATGAGCCGCTCCTGAGTCGCCTGGGAGACTCCCGGGTCTGGTTCTCGGGCCACGATGACTGCTACGTGATGTTGGAGACCCCTGACCCCGCTCTGCCTGCCGCGGTCCTGGCGCGGCTGCTGACCCTGCTGGCCGGCTCCGCCCTCGCCGAACTCGTCGAGGAGCCCTTCTCACGCGTTCCCGAGCCCGGGCTCTGGCTGCCCGAGCAGCTGATCGCCACCGCACCCCACTGGATCGGAGCCCTGGGCAACGTCACCACGGATCTGGTCACTATCAGGCTGGCTACCCTGCCAGGCCCGTGGCGGCTGGGCGTCTCGTTCCCGGAGCGGGCCGACCTCACCGCGACGCTCGACGTACAACACGGCACCTGGCGGATCACGCCCGCGGAGTAACGCGAGGAGCCACCCCGACGAGGTGCCGGGTACAGGCGGTGGCGGGTCACGTTGCGTACGGAGCGGCACCGCGAGGTTGAGCCGGCCGGGCCCAACTCCTTTGTTTTCCCGACCGGACGCGGGTGCCACCGGACTTGTCTCACTGCCCTGCGCTGCGGGGCACCCAAAATGCTCAGCCAGGCCAACCAGAGCGCTCAGGGGCCAAGTCCGTACTCAGGAAGTCGACGGCGGAGGCGACGCCGCCGGTCAGGGCGTCGGGGAGGCCCCCGTGAGTGACATCCAGTCTCGGACCGTCTCCTGGTGCGAACCGTTCGCCGTGCTCGCGGCCGCTGCCTCGGCTTGCTCAATGGAGCATGTTGCTCCTGCGCGGGTGAGCAGGACGAGTGGCCACCCGGGTCCCGTGCCGACTTGTTGCCCATCGAAGGGCGTCCACTCCCAGGGCCCGTCGAACCGCCATGCCCGGCCAGTGGCGTCGGCGACCTCGTCGCCCAGGCCGAGGTGGGCGTACGGCCGCATCAACAGTGCAAAGTCGAAGGGGATCCCGTCGTCGGGGTGAATGGTGTACCCCGATCCGTCGAGATGGCTCCCGTCCGGAAACTCGCGGTAGGACAGGCCGCGGCGCAGCACCGTCACCGTCCGTCGCGGGCGTGGGAGCCAGCCCGTCTCAAGGGGCGGGTCGTGGTGATCGACGGCCGTCACGTGCACCACGGTCGGCGGCACTCCCACCCGGCAGATGTCTCCTGCTTTCAGATGGTGGGGCGGCGGTTCGGTTCGGAACAGTTCCGCCTGCACTTCAGGCGCGACGTACTCGCCAGTGTCCACGCCCAGGGCAACGACGCCGTTCCAGTGGGAGAAGTCGCTGTCGCTGTCGATTTCCCACCAGGGCCAGCGCACGGACACGTTGTCCCACGTCACGCCCTGCTCAACTCGGGCCGGCGTGAAGGGACAGGCGACCGACCACACGTCGCCGACCCGGAAGTCACGCGCATCCGCATCCATCATTGGGCCAGGGTAGAGGGGGCCTCTTCGCGTCCCGCCGGGCCTACCCACCGGGCTGACCCGGGCGTGGGGCCAAGCGCGACGCGCAACGGGGCCAACAAGAACGCTCGGAGGCCAACTGCGGCACTCAAGCCTCCGTACTCCTTCGGCGCCCAGTGTCGTCGTGGTGCCAGGTCTATACCACCCCTTGCCGAGGACTATGGCGAGGTCAGCACCCACCACTGCCGGAGCGTGCGGAGAGTACGCAGGAAGATGTGCGGACCCCGGCAGACTGGGCGGGCGTAACGCCTGACGGGGTCGCCGTTCGGGAAGGCCAGGTCATCGCGGCCCACAACCACAGCCCCGTCGTCCGTCAGCCGGATGTGGTGGAGGGCGTTCACCCGGGTAGTGGTGGCGATGCCCTGCTCGCTCCCTCCGAGCAGGAGCAGCCGGTCCCCGCGGATCGCGAGGCCGAACGGGTCCGAGACAGGAAGGGCGCGGATGCGGAGTGTCCCGCTGCGCCCCGTTTGGGCGAGTGGTGCGCCGGGCCAGTACGTGGCGTGGACCGCAGAGTCGGAGACGTTGATGGTGCTGACCTCCGCCACGTGGTTGTAGGGCTCCGGGGGGTGCAGGACCCATTCGGCGTTGCCCCTATCGTCCCAGCGGACCAGCCCGCCCGCGCTGACGCGATCACCGCTGTAGATCCCCTCGTCGGCGTACCCGGTCCAGAAGCCGGCCCTGCGGTCCGCGACCAGGTGCTTGACGTGCGTTCCCAGCGAGAACCGGCGCCGGGAGCGGCCATCGCGGCCGAAAATCTGGCCGCACCGTGCGTTCGGCCCTCCGGTGCCTGAGACCACGAACCCGCCACCCGGGAGGGCGTCGAAGGCGTCCGGGGCCACGGCCACTCCGTGTAGGGTCCGTTCCCGAACCTCACCCCGGTCGCTGATGACGACGAGGGCGTCGAAGGGTAGTACCGCAGGCGTCGGGACGTCCCGGCCCGCCCACCGGTAGGCAAAACGGGTGTCAGGGCAGATGAGCCAGAGAGCCCTGCCCCACGGATCGATCGTGGAGGCCAGTACCTTCCGCTCGTCGTACTGCCGAGGCAACAGTGCGTAAGGACGCAGTGCCACCTTCGTCAAAAGATCACCTCGCGGGCGAAGGAATGCAACGCCTCCATGATCACACGGACGTCTGAGGGCTCAACCTTCCAGGCCAGGCCGGCCGCCTCGGGGCCAACCAGGTACTCAGCCATGCGTCAGTGGAACCAGACGACAAGGCGTACGTTCTCGGCCTCATGGACTTCGCTGAGGATGCGCATGACGCTCCAGACCCGGCCCCAGTCGGTGTCGATCCCTGCGGCTGAGGCGCGGGTTCGTGTGCCTGAGGCGTCGGTTTCTTGCCAGTCCGTGGTGTCCAGCTCGGCCCAGGTCAGCCACGTGGTCCCGTGCACATCATGAGGGCCGCCGTAGCCGGCGAACTCACCTCGCAGCCTAGCCGAGGCGTCGTCCGGGAAGCCACGACCCTCCGCCAGGGGACGGAAGCCGAAGGAGTTGCGGATCCCGAAGAGACAGGCCAGGCCGTCGTAGGCGTTGCCCCTGTTGAGGAGGAAGAGATCGATGCCGACCTCCCACACGGAGTCCTCGTCGTCAGGGCCCCACAGGCGGGCCCCTGGCCGGCATTCGATCATTCCGCTGACGTCGGTCGACATGGAGCGATCCTGCCTGCGCAGGCCAGAAGCCAGCATCTTCATTCTCCCGCGGTCGCGCGCGTGGCCCGTCGAGTCTTCGACTCACGTGTGGCGAGCGGCTACTCGGCACGCTACGGCGCCTCCCACCCTCACGACCTGGTCCGCAGGGCCGCCGAGCGCGGGATCCAAACGCTCGCCCTGACCGACCGCGACACCGTGTCCGGCGCCGTCCGCTTCGCCAAGGCGGCCACCTCTACCGGCATCCGCCCCGTCTTCGGCGTTGACGTCGCAGTCGCCCCCCACACCCCCGCCCGCCCCGGCTCCACGCCCCGGCCCCGCACCCCGGCACGCGGAGGCGCGCACGTGGTGGAGCCGCCGCTGCGGATCACCCTGCTGGCTCGGAACGCCGCGGGATGGGCGCGGCTGTGCCGACTGGTGTCCGCGGCGCACGCCGATGCGGCGGAAGCACCGCCGGTGGTGTCCTGGGAGACGCTGCGGCGGTACGCGGACGAGGATCTGCTGGTCCTGCTGGGGCCGGTCTCGGAGCCAGTGCGCGCCCTGTCGGCGGGGCGGCCCGACCTCGCCGAGCGGCTGATCGCGCCGTGGCGGGAGGTGGCCGGCGCGAACCTCCGGCTGGAGACGGTGTGCTGGGGTGTGCCCGGAACGGGGCCGGGCTCGCTGCGGCTGGCCGCCCGAACCGTCGGCCTCGCCGACCAGCTCGGCGTCCGGGTCGAGCAGTTGGATTACGAACTCGGCGTCATCGGGAAGCTGGAGTACGAGGCGTACTTCCTGGCGGTCGCCCAGGTCGTCGCGGATGTCCGCGCGATGGGTATCCGCGTCGCGGCCCGCGGGTCGGGTGCCGGTTCGATGGTCAATCATGCGTTGTTCGTGGCGACGGCCAACCCTCTGGACCACGACCTGCTGTTCGAGCGCTTCCTGTCGGAGCGGAGGTCATCGTTGCCGGACATCGATGTCGATGTGAAGTCCGCGCGCCGCCTGGAGGTCTACGACCGGATCATCGAACGCTTCGGCCCCGCCAGGGTCGCCGTGACGGGCATGCCCGAGACCTACCGCGCCCGCCACGCCCTCAGGGACACCGGCCTCGCCATGGGCATCGCGCAACAGGTGGTCGACCGGATCGCGAAGTCGTTCCCCCACATCCGCGCCTGCGACATCCGCGACGCCCTCGCGACGCTGCCGGAACTGAAGCAGCTCGCGGCGGAAGCCAGCTCGTTCGGGCCGCTGTGGGAACTGGCCGAAGGCCTGGACAAGCTGCCGCGGGGCATCGCCATGCACCCGTGCGGGGTGATCCTCTCCAACGCGACGCTCTTGGACCGGCTGCCGGTGCAGCCGACGCCAGGCGGCCAGTACCCGATGGTCCAGGCCGACAAGGAGGACGTCGATTCTCTGGGGGTCGATGCTGTTGCCGTGGGTTCTGTCTCACGTTGATGCTGCTCAGCGACCTAGTAGGTGAGTTTATGCATCACAACACCTGTGGTGCTAGGGCCGGTTCGTGACCGTGTGACAGGCAGCCAGTTGTGTGCCGGTGTTAGCTTCTCTCCCGTGGGATACCAGGACGAGACCAGGGCGGCCTATGACGGGGTCGTCGAGCTGTATGCATCGTTGTTTGCCAATCGGTTGGAGACGCAGCCGTTCTCGCGGAGCATGATCGGCACTTTCGCCGAACTGGTGCGTGAGAACGGGAACTTGCGGGCAGCTGACGTCGGGTGCGGGCCGGGACATCTGACGGCCATGCTGCACGACCTTGGACTGGACGCTTTCGGGCTCGACCTCTCCCCGGTCATGGTCGACCACGCCCGCCGGGCCCATCCGGCGCTGCGGTTCGATGAGGCGAAGATGGAGGCGCTGCCGGTCGAGGACGGCTCGCTCGGTGGCTTGCTGGCCCACTACTCGATGATTCATACCCCGCCCGGGGAACTGCCCGCGCTGATCGCCGAGCAGGTGCGTGTCCTGGCGCCAGGGGGCCTGCTCCTGGTCTCGTTCTTCGCGACTGACGGGTCGGAGCCGGTTCGCTTCGACCACAAGGTGACGCCCGCCTATAGCTGGCCGGTGGACCGGTTTGCCGAGCTGCTGGCGGGTGCCGGGCTCGTCCCGTTCGCTCGGCTGGTCCACGACCCGGCCTCCGAGCGAGGCTTCCTCGATGCCCACCTGCTGGCCCGCCGCCCCTAGAGACTGTCCCGTGAGCGGTTCTCGGCGGCCTTTGGCCGCCGAGAACCGGCGTGGGTGACCTGAGCGATCAGAACGGACCGTGGCCAGTCGTGATCAAGGCCGGTGGTTCAGGGCCCGGGTCAACTCCCGATTGGCCGCTCGAGCAGCTTCCAGCTCCTCGGTCCGCTCGTCGAGTTCGCCTTGCTTGGCGGCGACCTCCTGCTCGAGGAGAGCGATGCGACGCTGGAGGTGGTCGATGTCGACGGGTGCGCCAAGACCGGATTCGGCCCAGATGGCATCGCCGAGCTGGGAAGACAGGCGGCTCTCCAGCTGCCGGACCCGCGCCGCGAAACGCTTATTGCGTTCGAGTGCGTTTGTGAGGTCGGTTTGCAGCGAAGTCCGACTGACCGCTGCTGTTCGGCCCTCCTCAACAGGGGTGTTGGCGGCGGCATGGACGCGTTCGAGCAGGTCGGGGTGGCGATAGAGGAAGGTGCGGTCAACCCGGGCGGCTCTGGCGAGGCCGGAGACGGTGATGTCCCCACCGTTCTTGGCGGCGGCGTCGATGGCTTTCAGGACGCGTTCGCGGCGGCGGGCCGAGTCGGCGCGCTTGCCCTCGATCATGGGGTTGGTCATCCTGCGGGCCTTTCGGGGCGGAGGTCCTGGGGCGGCCTGATGCGGGGCAAGCCGAGTGAGACGACGCGGCGGGTGCGGCGGACCGTGGCGACGGCTTCCTTGATCTGGATGCGGTCCTCCTCGGTGAGGTCCTCGAGGTCTTCGCGGACGCGTTTGACCAGGCGGCGGACCCGGGTGATCTCCTCGTCGGAGGGCATGGCCTCGGCCTTGGCCCATGAATCGGCGGCGAAGGCGGCGAGGCGTTCGCGGCCGCGGAGGAGATCGGCGAGGTATGCCTCCAGGTCGGGGAGGTAGGAGACGTCGGTGCGGAAGTGATCGCAGCCGACGCAGCGGAAGCGGACGGGGCAGTCGTGCCCGCCGGCCTGGACGTTGGTGGGCTCGGTGCAGAGTCCGTAGGGGACCTGGACCTCGCCGACGGCCCGGCGGGCGTGCTCGGAGTCGAGCAGGGCTTGTGCCTTGCGCCAGACACGGTTGCCGTTCCGGTCGAACTGCATCGCGGTGACCCGCTCGACGGCCTCGCGCTTGCGGGTCTCGGTGACCCGGTAGTACTGCTGAGTGGTCGTCAGCTAGCGGTGATCCATAAGGGACTGCAGGGCATCGGGCGCGACGCCGGCGTCCGCGTGCCGCTGGGCGTAAGTGTGCCGGTAGGCGTAGGGGAAGATTTTCGCCTTGTCGAACGGCAGCATCTTGGTGACCTGGCGGCCCTTGATCGTGACGACCGTGGGGACCAGGAACTCGGGCAGTCCCTCGACCCAGGCGCGATGGCGGGCGGCCAGCCATTCAGCCGTGATCGGCTTGGTGCCCGTGGCGTTGGTCAACACAGTGGGCAGCAACTTGAGCTCGGCGGTGGGGGTGTTCGGGAACCGTGCCCGTACTCGTTCCTGCTGGGCGATGATCACGGCGCCGGTCTCGCCACTGATGGGCAGGCGACGGGCCTTTCGGGCCGCCTTGTGGTTGTCATAGACCAGCGTCAGCTTGCCGTCGTCATCACGCTCGAGGCAGTCGTAGGGAAGCTTGCAGATCTCCGCGGGGCGGCGGCCGGTGTCGATGATCAGCTCGACCCCGGTGCGGATCTCGGAGGATCCCGTGGTTTCGAGGCCGTCGAGGTGCTGGCAGAGCTGAGTCATCACCTCGGCCGGCAGGTCCTTGCCGGCCTCGTTGTCCTCGGGATCGTCCGGGACGTCCTCGGCCTGCAGGCCGAAGGTTTCGCTGATCCCGTGCAGGGGCTGATCGCGCTGGGTCAGACCCAAGGTCCGCATCCGGCTCAGCAGCCGCCGGACGTAACGGACCACGCGGACGTGCGCGTATCCGCTGAGCTCACCTTGCTCGTTCAGGAACCGCAGCCGGTGCAGAAAGATCGTCACGTCGACGCGCTCAAGGGCACGAACGTCCTCGCCGCGATCGGGCCGGTTCAGCCGCAGGCTGTCCGAGAGCTGGAGGATCGCGTTGATGTGCGACTGGACGGCGGTCCGGCTCTTGCCCCGACGCTTGGGAATGTCGTCCAGGGCCCACGACTTCGTGGCCTCCCGCAGCCAGAGCTGACTGATCTTGTCGAAGTAGATGTTGCCGACCATGCCGAACGCGTAGCCGGACCAGATGTCCTTGTGCCGCTCGGTCTCCGGAGTCAGACCGACACGGCCGAGGTGCTTGAGGAAGCCCGTGGCGATGTTCTTCGTCTGGTGGTTGAAAGCGCTCAGGTCGAGCTCGCCGAGGGTGGCGACCTGCTGGGAACGGACTCGGTCGCAGAACGGCCGCAGGAGGTAGTCCTTCTGCATCACGCCCTCAGCCACGCGTTCCTGCAGCCCGTAGAGGATTTCGTGCACCACTCGATCGGGTAGTCCGCGCAGGCTGATCACGCCGTTCTGCGAGATCGCGTTCGTGGTGCGGCGCCAGTGGTCCTCGTCGCCGAGCGTTCCCTTGCGGATCGCGGCCCGACGGCGCTGTGCGTGCGCGGGGCAGTAGCCGGCCGGGCTCTGACGTTGCCGGTAGCACGCGGCGACGTTGCAAGGGCCGAACGCCTCCAGCGGGACGACGTCGGGATGCTGTACGAACTCTTCGACCGGGATCTTGTAGATCCGCTTCTGCTGATAGAGGTGAGCCGCGCAGAGCGGGGTGGCCAGGCCGTTGCTGGGCCGGGCGCACTGCGGAACCTGGCAGGTGACCTCGCCGATGGCCCGCCAGTACCGCTTCGCGGTCCCGGCGAACTCCTCGATGCTCTGTCCGCTCTTCTCCCAGCGCCGCATGCAGCCGACGCAAAGGCCCTGCTGGAAGGCGTAGTAGACCATCTTGTCGCAGCCGGCGACCAGGCACTCCGGGGCGCTGAACTGCGGGTGGTCGCGCGGGATGAACAGCAGCCTGATCTGCGGGTCCCAGCCCATGAGCTGCAGGAACTCCGGCGTGATGGCCTCGCGCAGGGGATCGTTGAGTTCGTCCGCCGGGGAGTCGGCGGACGAGACGACGGCGTTGATCATGGTCATCGGCCCTCGCCCCCGAACTGCAGGCGGGGAGAGGGGACTCGCTCGATGGCGTCCCGGAGCCGGGCGCGGCTCGGGTGGAGATAGGGCCTGGGCGAGTGCGGGTTCTTCTGGCCGAGCAGGGCCTGGACCTCGTCCAGGGAGCCGCCGGCGTCCGCGACGTTGCTGGCCATGGCGTGGCGACACATCCGCGGCGTGATTATCCGGCCCAGGCCGGCCCGGCGGGACAAGGACTCGCAGAGCTCGCCGATCGCGTCCGTCGTGACCGGCTTGCCGTAGGGCGGCCGGAAGAGGTTGATCAGGAGGAAGTCGCTGTCGCTGGAGGGCAGTTGCTCATGGCGTTCCAGCGCGTACTGATCGAAAGCCTGAACCACGAGGAAATCCACCGGCATCGCCCAGGTCTTCTTCGACTTCGACCAGGCGCCGTTCTCGTTCTGTCGGCGGGCGATGTGAACGTGGGCGCCCTCGATGTCACATCCCAGCGGTCTGGAGTCGATCAGCAGATGACAGTCGCTGCGGTACAGACCCGCGACCTGTCCCGGCCGCAGGCCGACGCGGGAGAGAAGCAGCAGCGTCAGCCGGTCGCGGGCGGAACGGCAGGCCAGGAACATCGCCACGACCTCCTCGTCGCTGGCGCGGTCGATGTCCGTCTCCGGCTCCTGGACCCGGTGCCGGGCGCGCAGCCGCAACCGCATGCCGTCGCTCTCGCCCTGGGCAGCCTCGGGCAGATCACGGGTGTCACCGACCTCGTAGATCTGCTCCAGCACCGAGGCCGGCACCAGTTTGTTCGTGACGCCGTAGAGCAGGAACATCCGCACCGCGGTCAGGACCTTGTTCACCCGGATCTCGCCCCGAACGGGCTTCGCCCCCGGCCCCGGCACGACGACCGGAGCGTTGCCGCCGCGGCCCGGTGTCCACTTCAGCCAGAGCATGAACAGCCCCATGTCTTGGGCTGCAGTCCTCCAGTCCCTCCCCGTGGCCGTGCACCAGCGGAAGAACAGCACGACTCCCTCGGCGTACGCCTTACTGATGGTTTCAGAATGAGGTTCGGAGTCGGCGTAAGCAGATGATGCTGCAGGCCAGTTGGAGCAGGCCGAGGTGGAGGTCGGCTCGTATCTCGTAGCGGATGCGGAGTCGTTTGAACTGGTGCAGCCAGGCGAAGGTTCGCTCGACGACCCAGCGGGTCTTGCCCAGGCCGGATCCGTGAAGTGTGCCGCGTCGGGCGATCTTGGGTGTGATCCCGCGGGCTCTGAGCAGGCGCCGGTACTTGTCGAAGTCGTAGCCGCGGTCGGCGAAGAGCCGGCGGGGCCGGTGACGTGGCCGTCCTCGAAGCCCGCGGATGCGGGGTATCGCGTCCAGCAGGGGCATGAGCTGGGTGACGTCGTGACGGTTTCCACTGGTCAGGGAGACGATGAGTGGGGTTCCGTGGCGGTCGACGATGAGGTGGTGCTTGCTGCCGGGGCGGGCACGGTCGACCGGCGAAGGTCCGGTGTGAGCCCCCCTTTGAGGGCTCTGACGTGCGAGGCGTCGATCGCAACGTCATCCATGTCCAGCAGCCCGGCCGCCCGGAGCTCGGCCAGGAGGACTTCGTGGAGGCGGGGCCACACTCCGGCCTCGGTCCAGTCCCGAAGCCGACGCCAGGCCGTCACACCACTGCAGCCGAACCGCTCGGCTGGAACGTCCCGCCAGCTCACGCTCTTGCACAGCACGTAAACGATGGCCCTCAACGCCGCACGATCGTCCACCGGCCGACGCCCCGGATACCGGTGCCGGCGAGGTGGACGTTCCGGCAGTAACGGGGCCACACGTTCCCACAGGTCATCAGGCACGAGATCAGCAGACACACCCCAGATCCTGCCGACACGATACCCAACTGCCAAGCCCCTCAACGAATCTCATTCTGAAACTATCAGTTAGTTGTCGTCTCCGCTCGACCCCTTGCGAGCCGGATCTCCCGCAGGAACCGATCGGCTTCCTTGACCACCTCGAAGTCGTCGTCAACCACCGTCCAGTACCGGGTACCCGACGGCAGCACGACACGAAAAGCCCGTACTTTCACTCTGCCTCCACGGCTCGATCGCAACGATCCGCCGCAGAGCCACACCCCCTGAGACCTGTTGCAGTAGGACCCTATGAGAGGGCTTCTGCAACGTCACACCACCCCCACTGAACCCCCAGAGAACGTCGAAGACCTCGGCCTGCTCAAGCTCGACGTCCTCGGGGTGCGGATGCAGTCCGCGATGGCCCACGCCGTCAAAGAAGTCCCGACCTCATCCGCAAGAGCGACACCATCGGGATGTTCCAGAAGGCGTCCGGGACGCCGTGGTCGGGGTTGTCGAGGTCGATCTGGCGGCCGGTCGTGCGGCGGTCGCCCGCGAGGGTGCCGGGGCAGGCGCGGGCGATGGCCCGCAGGCCGTCGATGTCGCCGCCGACCGCCTGTCCGCGGCCGCGCCGCTCCCCGGCCTGCAGGAGCTTGACCGCCAGGCCCTCCAGCGCGGCGCGGGCCTCGGCCTGGTCATCGCCGGAGACCGTCACGCCGCGCTGGCGCAGCCCGACGACGGCGGCCGCCAGGTGGGTGGAGGCCGAACTGGGGGCGTAGTCCTTGCCGTTGTGCTGGCCCTCGCGCAGCATCCACGTCACGAACGCCACCAGGGCGCCCCGGGAGCCCTCCAGCTCCGGCAGCCGGGCGACGGCGCAGAACCGTTCCCACACCCGCCACGACTCGTCGTAGGTGTCGACGGTGTTGTTCGGGGTGATCTCGGCGGCGACGGCGTCGGCCAGGTCTTCGGCCTCGGCCAGACGGCGGGCGGCGTCGACGCCGTGGCGCTCGGCCCACCGCTCGATGAGCGCCTGGCGCTCGGCGGCCGCCGGGTCCAGCACCGCCGGGGCGGCCTGCGGCTCGGCGATGCCGTCGGCGGCCGCCTCCAGGATCACGGTCATGGGCGGTCGACCTCCCCGGTCCGGCCCTGGGCGGGCAGGCGCTCGTCGGCGGCGCGCAGAGGGATGTGCATGGCCCGCGGCCAGCGGGCGGTGTCGAAGGCCGGGTCGTCCTGCCAGGGCAGTGCGAAGTGGCGGAGGCGGTTCCAGGCGTCCCGGCGCTCCATGAGGTCCTGGTCGATGTCGGTGTCATAGGAGAGCGAGATGTGGACGTCGTCGCGGGTCATGTCGATGGCCGTCTCCAGAGCGAGTGCGGCGCGGTGTTCCTCGGTGCCGGCCTGGTGCAGGTCCAGAAGCCGGTCGGTGTGCTTCTTCAGGAAGCCGTGCAGGGCGTCGAGGTGTGCGCGGGTGATCCGGTCCGCGTGAACCTCGGGCTCGCCGGCCGCCGCGGCTTCCTTCGCCGCGCGATCCGCGATGGCCCTGGCTTCGGCCTCGGCGTTGTGGTGTTCGATCCGCGCCCAGGGCGCGTACCGGTAGGCGTCGCTGGTGTCTCGCCAGCGGTCGGCCAGCTCCACGAGCCGGTTCCACTCCCGGCGTACTTCCTGCCGGTAGCTCAGGATCCACTCCGAGTCGATGTCGCGGACGCGCTCCGCGTTGCGGTTCCTGATGCCATGCCGCACGCCGTCGGCGATGTCGTGGACCAGGGCTCGGAGGGCTTCGGCGGCCCGGCGGGCGTCCGTGTCCTTCTCGGACGCCGACTTGGTTGCGTCCAGCTTGGTGATCAGGAAGTCGGTCAGGCCGTCGACGTGTGCGGTGGTGATGTCGTCGCCGTAGTGCAGGGTGCGGAACTCGGTGCGGGCGTCGGCTGTCATCGGTCTGGGGTGTCCCTTCCACGGGGAGATCGCGACGCGAGGACTGACCCGTCGTCCCGTCCCGTTCTGTCGCGTCGGATAAGGGGAGTTATCCGACGCGATCACTCCTGTCCGCGATTCGCGGACGCCTGTCCGGCAGCCCCGGGCTCGCTCGCCCGCCAGATGGGACGGGGGAGCTGCCCGGCGGCCTGTGCCCCTACGTGATCCGGGCGCCGTCGACGAGACGTAACCGAACTCGGAAGCCCGTCCCCTTCCTGGCCAGGGCTGGCAGGGTCCGTATCGTGGCGCGAAGGTTGCTCACATGTTCGGGGGTTGGGTGCGCATCACAGATCACGCTCGGTGGGATCGGGGCTTCCCGGTGAAGTACCTCCTGGTGCAGGAGGACGAAGACGGCGTGGAACAGCTCTGGGGGAGGTGTGCGGGCGTCGAAGGGCTGTTCGTCGACCCGGTCCCGCCGCCACGGGAGATCCTCACCCTCCGCGGATGCAGCCCCGATGACTTCCTGAGCGAGGTCCTGGCCGAGCCCGGCGTCTCGTTTCGGGGTCTGGGCGACGTGGGCGTCGAGGTCTGGGACGACGAGCAGCCCGTGCAGTGGTGGACTCTCGTCGATGCGGTCGTGGTGGCCCATCAGCCCCACCCCGGCGACCCGGCACGGTACGACATTGTGCTCGGTGCCGGCGTCAGGAACGACGAGAGCTTCTTCGAAGTGCCTGCGACACCACGCTTCGAGCTTTTCGCGGGAACGACGGTCGCTGCTGCAAGTGCAGGCCGGTGCTCCGATGTGGACGGCCTGTTCAATCCGCGAGCGGACCCGGCCCCTGTCTCGATGGAGCTGATCGGCTGCGAGGCTACGGAACCACTGCTCGTAGGGACTCAGCGACCACGCCGGTGGACACGGGGCTGGGCCGATCTCCTGGTGCTGGATCGCCATGGCGCTGTGATGGCCTCGCGCTCCGTGGGCCTGGCCATCACCGGAGCGCGCCCGTCTGTGCTCGGCGATGGGCTGGAAGACATAACCCTCACCGATGGCGGCGCCGATCGACCATCGTCGGCGGCCCGCTCGATCTGGGCGGAGTGGTATCAGGGCCCGCCAGAAGCCCCCAACATGTGGGCGCCGTATGACTCGCAGGGCAGGGCCGCTTGGCTCGACCTCACCACCCGTGCCTGGCGGGTGCCCGCGCCTCGACCGGACCGCTCTGGCGGCGAGTACCATCTCGACGGCCGGTTCGTCACGGACGTCCCCGGGCTGCACTGCGCGATCGCCGAGGCCTTGCTCGGACCTGGCCGCTACTTCGGCCGGGAGTGGAACGCCTTCAAGGACTGCCTGTGCGGTGGATTCGGAGTGGCCCCGCCCTTCACCTTGACCTGGCATGACTCTGAAGTCGCACGCCGCGCACTGGCGGATGTTGTGGAGGATCCGGAGGGTCAACTCTCCTACTTCGAGGAGATCGTGCAACTCCTCGAACGGCGCGGCGTCACGGTCGTGCTCCGGTAGCCCCCTACGCAGGCACGATCGGCATCTGAACGCCACAAGTATGCGGAGGGAAAGCCAATCGCTCGTCACCGTGAGCATCAATGGCTGAAACATAGCCGGCCCTGTCAGCGAGGAGGCAGCCGGCGCCCAGGAGCCGTCAGCGCCCTGAACCGGGCCCTCGCCGACAACGACGCCGCCCGCCTCCTCCAGCCCCTGACCGACACCCGACCCCACCTGCGCCCCGAGGACTCGGCCCTCGCCGACCACATCCACGCCCTGGCCCGGCATGCCGACCAGCTCCGCCAAGACCGCCACGACCAGCGCACCGCCTGACACTTCTAGGACGACCAGGGATGGGAGGCAGCATCTGGGCGAGGCGGGACATCACGGATCAGGGGCGCGACCTTCCCGGTCGGCACACTCCACCACCTCTTCCCGCAGTCCGTTCGGACCAGCCGCAATGGCGGGCACCACTTGTCGGGGTGACGGTGGCGGGAGCGCCGGCGGGCCTGCTGGCGCTCTCGCCGCACCCCCGCACGAGGAGCCAGGCGAGAGCGCTGGAATCCAGTTTTCACCCATTCCTCGCCCGAAGTCCTGGCGCACCCTGGGTAGCACCCGGCATCGCGTCGGTCGGGACGAAGGCGCTGGAGATGAGAGGCAGCGCAGGTCGGGAGGCTCTTCGTAATGTGGATGTGGCGATCGGTGCCGTGGGACGGCCGGGCGAGGACGACCGGAGGATGCACGTGATCGACACCAGTGACATCGGCGCTGACGGCAGGAGCCTCCGCCGCCCCGTCGAGGAAGTACAGGAGCCGGGGTCTGAGGGTCCGCCCCTCCGCGAACGTCGGGTCGCGAGATGGCAAGCCCAGCCCTCAGGGACGCGTGACGGCGGCCACGATCTCCCCGATGAGCTTGGCCGCCTTGAGCTCCTCCAGGGCGACCAGGCCCGCCTCCTTGGCCTCCGCTTCGGTGCCGGGGATCAGATCGGTCGACTCCCAGCGCAGGTCACGGCCGAACACCTCGTCCGACTGCTCGTCCCTCAGCACTCGCCGCCTGAGGAGGGGGCCCTGTCGGTCCTCCGCGGTGTAGTACACGACTTGCCCGTCGGCGTCGAGCGCGTCGAGGACGGTGTCGCCGAGCAGCGTGACGGGCGGGTTGCCGAGGTGGCTCTCCAGGGTGCCCAGCCGGAACCGCACACCTGTCAGATCGAGGAACCCCGCATCGTCCCGGGTGAACTGCACGAACTCCACGGCATGCCCACCGACGAAGCATCCGTCAACACCACCCGCAGCCGCCTCGGACGACTCACCCGCCAAGGCTTCCTCACCCAACCCGGACGAGGCCGCTACCAGAAACGGACTTAACGACCACTAACTGATAGTTTCAGAATGAGATTCGTTGAGGGGCTTGGCAGTTGGGTATCGTGTCGGCAGGATCTGGGGTGTGTCTGCTGATCTCGTGCCTGATGACCTGTGGGAACGTGTGGCCCCGTTACTGCCGGAACGTCCACCTCGCCGGCACCGGTATCCGGGGCGTCGGCCGGTGGACGATCGTGCGGCGTTGAGGGCCATCGTTTACGTGCTGTGCAAGAGCGTGAGCTGGCGGGACGTTCCAGCCGAGCGGTTCGGCTGCAGTGGTGTGACGGCCTGGCGTCGGCTTCGGGACTGGACCGAGGCCGGAGTGTGGCCCCGCCTCCACGAAGTCCTCCTGGCCGAGCTCCGGGCGGCCGGGCTGCTGGACATGGATGACGTTGCGATCGACGCCTCGCACGTCAGAGCCCTCAAAGGGGGGCTCACACCGGACCTTCGCCGGTCGACCGTGCCCGCCCCGGCAGCAAGCACCACCTCATCGTCGACCGCCACGGAACCCCACTCATCGTCTCCCTGACCAGTGGAAACCGTCACGACGTCACCCAGCTCATGCCCCTGCTGGACGCGATACCCCGCATCCGCGGGCTTCGAGGACGGCCACGTCACCGGCCCCGCCGGCTCTTCGCCGACCGCGGCTACGACTTCGACAAGTACCGGCGCCTGCTCAGAGCCCGCGGGATCACACCCAAGATCGCCCGACGCGGCACACTTCACGGATCCGGCCTGGGCAAGACCCGCTGGGTCGTCGAGCGAACCTTCGCCTGGCTGCACCAGTTCAAACGACTCCGCATCCGCTACGAGATACGAGCCGACCTCCACCTCGGCCTGCTCCAACTGGCCTGCAGCATCATCTGCTTACGCCGACTCCGAACCTCATTCTGAAACCATCAGTTAGAGCCGGTGGGCCGGTGATTCAGGTCGTGGAGAGGGGCCGGGCGGTCATCCATGGGTCACGCACGACAAGGAGGACAACATGCACCAGCACACCGCTCATACAGACAACGGCCGGCCGGGCGCCGAACCGGCCAAAGCAGGGGGCGCGCTATCTGAGTCCGCGTCGGCCTCAGGGGCCGAGGGCTACGAGGCGGTCCAGCGCTTACTTCAGCAAGCTGTGACTCAAGGAGGCCTTCCCGGCATTCTCGTTGAGGTTTGCGACGGCGACCGGCAGTGGTTCGGGACCGCAGGAGTGGCCGACACCCGAACCGGCCGCAAGCGTTCACAGCAGGACCGGTTCCGCATCGGCAGCATCAGCAAGACGTTCGTGGCCACCGTCGTGCTGCAGCTGGCGGCGGAAGGCAGGCTGAGCCTGGATGACACCGCGGAACAGTGGCTGCCCGGGGCGGTCCATGGCCATCACCACGACGGTGCCAGGGTGAACGTCAGGATGCTGCTCAACCACACCAGCGGGATCTTCAACTACACCGATGACCAGGAAGCACTGAACCGTTACGAGACACACTCGCCCGAGTCACTGGTGCAGATCGCCATGTCCCATCCGCCTACCTTCACACCGGGTTCGGGCTGGGCGTATTCCAACACCAACTACGTCCTCGCAGGCATGATCATCGAACGGGCCACCGGCCGCGCGCTTGCCGAGGAGATCACGGAGCGGATCTCCCGCCCATTCGGCCTGGCTGGTACGTACCTGCCGCACGGCAGCGACCCGACGATTCGCGGGCCACACTCCCGGCACTACACGAAGCTGTTCCAGACCGACCTCGGCGCGCCGATCCACGACGCGACCGAGCTCGATTCATCCATGTTCTGGGCAGCCGGCGGCATGATCTCCACCGCCGGGGACCTCAACCGGTTCTTCGGCGCCCTGCTTGGGGGCGGGATACTGCCACCGGACCAACAACGCGACATGTTCACCACCGTGCCCACCCGCGACTGGATTCCCAACGCCGCCTACGGCCTCGGCGTTTCCTCAGTGAGACTGCCCTGCGGGGAAACGGTCTGGGGCATGGGGGGTGCGCTCTTCGGATCGTGGTCCTACGCCTACGGCTCTCGCGATGGCGAACAGATGGTTACCACCAACGTCAACGGCGACTGGAGCAACGGCGGTTGGGACGACCCCATCGGTATCTTCACCGATCTACTTCAGGCGAAGTTCTGCCGCCGGAGCGATACCTGAACACCGGTCACGGGTCGGGCCTGGTCGGCTCCTGATACTCACTCCTGCCCGCCGTCATCGTCCTCGTCCAGCTCCGGCGTACCCGGGTCGCGCAGCGGGCGCAGGCCGCCGTCGACCGGGGTGGAGGAGCGGAAGCTGTAGCGGCCGAGCACGTTGAGGTTCGCGTGCTTGAGCGGGGAGACGCGGGCGACGTCCTCGTCCAGGACGTCGTGCTCACGCTCCTCGGCCGACAGCGCCCGCAACTCCTCGACGGCGGCGTCCAGATAGCGAGTCGTCCACAGCACGGCGGCATTCAGCACCAGCCCGAGCGCGCCGAGCTGGTCCTCCTGTCCCGTCCGGTACGCCTGCATGATCTGCCCGCGCTTGCCGTGGCAGATGTCGCGGGCGAGCTTGTGGCGGGACTCCTGCACGGTGAGCTGCCGGTTCATCTGCCGCCGGTAGGTGTCGTCGACCGGGTCGACCACGCGCAGCAGGTGCAGGGTCTTGGCGATCCGCCCGTACTCGGCGAACGCGGTGCCCAGCGCCCTCGCGGTGTTCTGCGAGCGCGGCGACGACACGGTCGCGGTCTTGGATCTCGCTTCGCTCAGGGAAGGACGTCCCCACCGGGTGAGGACCGTTTCCCGGACGTGGCTCGGCGCGCACGTTCAGCCGCGGGCGACCGTGATCGCGGGGGACTTCGCGCTCATCGGGGCGGCACGCTCCGATGGCCTGTCCGGTCCTCGCTGTGCTCGACGGCCGTATCGAGGCGACGGTGGCGCTGCCGGTAGCAGGAGCGTGCCCAGCGGGTATCGCGGTCACGGGGGAGGGCGAGTATGCGCTGGTGACCTTGGAGCGTGCGGGAACGCTCGCCGTCGTGGACCTGCTGGAGTGGACGACCACCCGCCAGATCCCCGCAGGCGCCGGCCCGCGCGGCCTCACCATCGACGCGGTCACCGGCGAGAAGGTCGCCCGCGACCGGGACCCAGATCCCGACACCAGCACTCCGGACACGTCGCCGGAGCTCACCTGCCCCGGGCTCGGCCCGATCGAGGGCACGCCGGTGCGTATCGCCGGGCTCTTCGGCGGCGGCCTGCACAGCACCACACCAG
This sequence comes from Streptomyces sp. NBC_00513, assembly GCF_041431415.1. Classification (GTDB taxonomy): domain Bacteria; phylum Actinomycetota; class Actinomycetes; order Streptomycetales; family Streptomycetaceae; genus Streptomyces. The sequence goes on along the minus strand of NZ_CP107845.1, from coordinate 220,360 downwards.
ACGGCTGGACCCTGGACGTCGTCAGCCCCGAGTGGCCCCACGACCGCGTCATCCTCTCCGCCGACGGCGGGTCCCACAAAGGCCCGGCGGGAGGGACGTGGTGGCACATCTTCCACTCCGAGTACTCAGAACTCCGCGCAGCCGGTTTCTCGCCCTCCGGCCTGACCTTGGCGGTCGCCACCAGCAGCGACCTCACCCTCTGGACCCGACCTGAGCTCCACTTTGACGACTGAGCGGACAGCAGGACAGCAGGCGAAAGGGCGACGGATGGACCGGGCAGAACTCGCCGGGATGCTGGGAGGCCAGACCAGGGCCTGCGAACCCGCCAGAGCGGCGCTTCTCGACGGAGGCGCGTTCGTCGCATGGGACGGCAGCGTTCCCAGCCAGCAGCTTGCCGACATCTACGCGGCTCGCCTCCGACGGGCGCGGAGGCGAGCTACTCAGCCCAACCACCGCCCATGGAAGCCGCTGCCGCATGACGATCACGTCTTCGTGAGGGCCTATGGATCTCCGAGGCTAGTCCCGTCCCTTCAGCCTGTACCGGTCAACCCTGACGATCGTCGGGGTATTGGGCTGTCATTCGGCCAGGGTGCCCCGCCTGCGGTGTTCCTACCGTCGGCAGCATGGATTCGATCAAGCGATACGGATGGGATCGACGGCTACCGATGGCGGTCGCGTCGGCCGGGGTAGGTGCAGCGGCCGTGGTTCGGCTGGAGCCCGGCGGTGTGCTGGGGACGAACGAGCCGGTGCACGTCACTGCGGGCTTCTCGGTGCGGGCCTACCGGGCGCTGACCGGGAGCGTGGCGGACGGGCCGCCGTGGGCTGAGACCGTCCTGGAAGCGGCGAGTGAGGGCACTGTGCTGTTCCTGGGCCTGCTGTTGGCTTGGGTCGGCTGGCGCGCCCTGCGCCGCAGGGATGCGGCGGGGCTGGCCGGGGTGGCCGTGGCTGCCGCCGGGACCGTCGTCGCCTATGGACTCAGTGCGGCGGTCAAACTCCTCGTCGACGAGGAACGTCCGTGCCGGGCCCTGCCAGGGGTCGCGGTCCTCGCGCCGTGTCCCGAGCCGGGCGACTGGTCGTTCCCCAGCAACCACGCCACCTTGGCCGTCGCGCTGGCCGTCGGTGTGGTCTTGATACGGCCTCGGCTCGCGGCCCTGGCTTTGCCGGTGGCCGCGGCGGCCGCCCTGTTGCGGGTGCTTGTCGGGGTGCACTATCCGCACGACGTCCTGGCGGGCGCGGCGCTCGGCGCGACGGCCGTGGTGACCGTGTGGCTCCTCGTACGGCCGATTGCCCTGCGGGCGGTGTCAGCTGTCCACGTACGGCAGCCGGTCGGACGGCACCGGGACCACGCCGGCCTCGTGCGCGACCACGGCCGCCGCGGCCCGGTTGTCGACCCCGAGGCGCGCGAGGATCGAGCTGACGTGGGCCTTCACCGTCCCCTCCGCCAGGCGCAGGCGGCGCGCGATCTGCCCGTTGGAGAACCCGCTGCCGAGGAAGCCGAGCACCTCCCGCTCCCGCGCGGTCAGGGCTTTGACGCGGGCGCGGGCCGCCAAACGGCGGTTGGCTTGGGCTCCCGCACCGCCAGAGGCGAGATGCGCGACGACCCGGGCCGCGACCTTCGGTGACAGATAGGCGGCGCCGTCGGCAACCGCCCGGACACCGGCGATCAGTTCCTCCGGCTCGCCGGACTTGATCAGGAAGCCGGCGGCACCTTCGCTCAGGGCGCGCAGGATGTACTCGTCCTCGCCAAAGGTCGTCAGCATCACAACCCCCGTTTCGGGGACGGTCCTTCGTATCTCGGCGGCGGCTTCTATACCGCCGGTCCCCGGCATCCGGATGTCGAGAACGGCCACCTGCGGGCGGTGGCGCTGTATGAGCTCCACCGCCTGGTGGCCATCAGCTGCCTCGGCGACAACGGTGATGCCGGGGTCGGTGGCAAGGACTGCGCGGACGCCTGCGCGGATCATGGGCTCGTCGTCGGCGATCAGGATCCGGATCATCGGACAGCCTTCCCGGTGTAGTTGTCGGTGGAGACCAGGCGTCCGGCCCGGAAGCAGAGACGGTAGATGTCCCCCGAGCGGTCGTCGAACGGGTCGCCGGTCTGTACGTAGAACTCGCAGGCCGCATCTTGTGGTGGGAGCGTGGGTGCGGCCGGGCGGCGCGTGGTCTGGCGCTCGGGCAGATACCGCGCCATGTCCGCGCGTGGCTGGCCGACGTGCAGCCGGGCGTAGTCCTGCGGGGCGAGTACCGACTGCCGTGCCGTCATGGTGTCCCACGCCCGTACCCCGCCGATGAGCAACGCGGAGGTGCACAGCGGCACCAGGACGGCCGCGGCGGCGGTACGGCCCAGTCGGCGACGGGCACTGCGGTGCTCAGGAGGTAGTACGTCACCTGGATCGCCGGGCTCGGCGCGGCGTGGCAGGGGCACGGCCCCCGGACGGTGCGGGAGCGTGGCCCGGACGGCAAACCCGCCGCCCTCGGGGCCCGATGTGAAGGAGCCACCGGCCAGTCGTACGCGTTCGTCCAGGCCGATGAGCCCAAAGCGGTGGCCGTCGCCGGGTGCCGAGACCCGGGACTCTGGTGCGGTACGGGCGGCGCGGTCATGGTGGGCCGTAGACGCGCTGGGCACTGGCTCGTTCGTCACACTGACCTCGGTCCGTCCTTCCGCGTGCCGGACGACGACGGTCGCCCGGTGCCCGGGCGCGTGCTTGGCAACGTTCGTCAGCGCTTCCTGGACGACGCGCAGCACGGCTCGCTCGACGACCAGCAGCGCGTCACCGGCCGCCGCTTCGCCTTCTACACGCAGCCGGATGTCAAGTCCCGCCGCGGCCGCTCGGTCCACCAGGCCCTCGAGTTCGGTGAGCCCGGCGCCGGGCTCGGGCCACGGAGCCAGATCCGATGGCTCACGCAGTACACCGATCACCTCGCCGAGCCGGTCGACGGCGGCTCCCGCCCTGGCGCGGATCTCCCGGGCGGTGGCCCGGTGGTCCTCAGACAGACCAGGGGCCAGCTTCAGTGCCCCCGCGGACAGGGCGATGAGGCTCAGGTCGTGGCCGAGGAGGTCGTGCATGTCCTGCGCTATCCGGGTCCGCTCGCGCAACCGGGCCTGTTGGGCGACCAGATGCTGCTCCCTCTCCAGCCGCGCGGCCCGCTCCCACCCAGCCCGCACCAGTGCGCGGTACTGGCGCAGGAACCGGCCCGCGAACCACGGCAGCATCGCCGCCACGAGCAACAACCCCACGAACTGGCTCGCCCAGCCCAACCATGCCGGCACCAGGAGCACAGCCACCACGGCGGCCGCGAGCACTCCGACCAAGGCCGCCCCCGTGCTCCGGTTCCGCCCCGGCTGCCAGCCCGCGAGGAAGGCGCAGGCCGCCGCCGGTATGCCCCACCACAGGGTGGCGACACCGGTGCCAACGGCCGCCACCGCCCCAATGAAGAGGCAGGCGGACAGTACCGGTGCCGGCACCCGGGCCTTGATGATCACTCTTCTCACGAACGCGACCCTACGGAACTCCGCCGCCCCGCGGCACTGCCGAAAGTCCACTACCGCGGGCCCGGGATCTACTGGTCCTTGCCGACCAGGCCGGATCAAGGACTTTGTCCCGTCGCACTGCAGTTGTCCGTTGACCTTGCTCTGAGCTGCCGGTTTGCCAGGGTGGTCGCGAACGCCTCTCCTCGCGTTCTCAGCGAAGCTGGCTTCTGCGGAACATCCAGAGGCAGTGACCATCGACGGCTAGGCAGAGGGTGATGCCGAGGAGGAGCAAAATCCTTTGGTGCCTATGACGGAGTGGACCATGGTGTGGTGATGAGCACTGAATTGGAACCGGTTGAGCACGAGGACCGCTGGATCCTTAACCTCCGAGGCCTGAGTGTCGTCAGGATCAGCATCGACTTTCGGCTGACCCTCGTCCTGGACGCAGGGTGGGAAGTCGTGCTGGAAGCACCAGCTCGGCTCTCGGCAGGGCCACTCCACAGCAGTCCTGGGCTGCCTCTGACGCCTGAGTCCCAGGACGTGGCTGCGGCTCTTCCTCTGTTCGGGGCGAAGGTCCTGTCCGCGGTTGTGTTCAAGTCCGGCGTCCTGCGGATGGTGTTCGACGGAGGCATGCATTTGACGTGTTCGGCCGACGCATCGTTCGAAGCCTGGCAGGTCACAGAACCACGAGGATGGCGTTTCATCTCGTTGCCCGGCGGAGACCTTGCCGTTTGGTCCCGCTCTGGAACAAGTGAGAATCCGCAAGGTCAGGCTGCGAAGCGCTGAGAATCCGCCACTTATGCTGCGACGGGACAGACTTCTTGACAACCGTGATTGGGAATCAGTCGCACGGTGACAACAAACGTGTCCAGGTGACATCTAAGTGGTCGTTAAGTCCGACTTCTCTTCGTTCGTGATCGCTCGATCGTGGTACTGATCGTCGTCCGGGCTGCTCGCTGGGCATGTCCATGTTGAGATGCGGGGCGTGAAGAGAGAGCCGTACCTCAGCGACTTATCGGACGAGCAGTGGGCGTTGATCGAGCCGATGATCACGGCCTGGAAACAGGGCCGGGTGGCGCGGTCGGCGACCGGCGATCCCGGGTCCTGCGACCTGAGGGAGGTCGTGAACACGATCTTCTATCAGAACCGGACGGGTTGTCAGTGGCGCATGCTGCCGCATGACCTGCCGGCCTGGTCGGCGGTGTTCTACTACTTCAGGTTGTGGCGCGAGGACGGGCTCGACCAGCGGATTCAGGAACTCCTTCGCTGCCAGGTCCGGGAGAAAGCCCGCCGATTAGAGGACCCGTCCCTCGTGATCATCGATACCCAGTCCGTCCGCGCCGCGGCGGGTGTCCCCAGGACCACGACGGGGCTCGACGTAAACAAGAAGGTGTCGGGGCGCAAGCGGGGACTGGCCGTCGACGTGCTCGGGCTGATCATCGGCGTCGTCGTCATGGCCGCCTCCTCCCACGACAACGCCGCCGGCACCGCCCTGCTCGACCAGGCCGCCGAGCGGTGCGGAATGCGCCTGGAGAAAGCCCTGGTCGACCAAGGCTTCAAGGAAGCGGTCATCGTTCACGGCGCACTGCTGGACATCGGCGTCGAGGTCGTCCGCCGCAACCCTGCCGACCACGGCAAAGGGTTCGTCCCGCAGCCCAAGCGGTGGGTGGTCGAGCAGACGAACGGCACGCTGATGCTCCACCGGCGTCTGACCCGTGAGTACGACCACCGGCCCGACACCTCCGCCTCACGCGTCTACTGGGCCTCCACCGCGAACATGGCCCGCCGCCTCACCACACCCACGCCGGCCTGGCGCGACACCATCGGGCTGGCCGCGTGAACATCACCGAACTCCTGGTGGACCTTCGCCTCCGGGAAAACGAAGCCACGGCCCGGGCGGACGAACTCCACCATCAGATCGCGCACTTCACCGCCGCCCTCACCGAGACCGAAGCCCGGCTCGCGGACCTCGCCACCACCCGCAAGATCATCAGCGAACTCGCGCCTACCGGCACCGAACCCGATCCGCCCGAGTCGAGCACCGCCTACCAGACCATCGTCGACGCCTTCAACCAACACCCCGAGCAGGCGTTCCGGGCCCGCGAGCTGCACGAACTCCTCGGCATGCCCACCGACGAAGCATCCGTCAACATCACCCGCAGCCGCCTCGGACGACTCACCCGCCAAGGCTTCCACACCCAACCCGGACGAGGCCGCTACCAGAAACGGACTTAACGACCACTAACGTGTCTCGGCACATTCGCAGGCTTGCCCAGGTTCCCTCGGCGCGCTGGGAGTTGCACCGGAGGTTGTCTGCAGGGGTGGTTGCAGAGGCGGACTAGGCGTTGCACCGGAGGTACTGCCGGAGGTGTGAACCCCCGAAACCGGAGCGGGCGCGTTCTGGCAGGTCAGACCCCGTGGGCAAGCCCGAATTGGAAGACAACACCTCTCTGTCCACCCGACGGCTGCGGTCCGGCTTGCCCTACAACCTGCCTTTCAACTTGCTCTCCAACTTGCTCCACAAGTAGCCCTACAACTTGCCTCCAGACCGGCCCGGCTGGAACTGCGGCGCTGCTGTGACCTGGTGGTCAAGGGGCCGTCCTGCCGGTCCCGGCACGCCGACTACTTCTGTACGACACCCTCCTACGACGGGCACGCAGGACCCCCTGTGCCTACTGCCCCCGCGCCGATCAGCGGTGTGCCCTGGGCCCTGTCTGCGCCGCCGCTGCCGGGGCTGCGGCCGGTGCCGATGCCTGCCGCTTCTGCTGCTGTTGCTGGGCTTCGGCCAGGCGCGCGCGGAAGGCCCGTGCCGCGGCTTCGACCTTGTGGAAGTCGGGGTGCGTCTCGGCGAGGATCCGGCGCCGCTGCTCCTCGGCCTGCGCCAGAGCCGCGTGGCCACGCCAGTCCTTGAGACCTCCTGCATCGCGGCCTGGGCGACGCCGTGGTGCTCGCCCAGCTTCCGCTCGGCCCGCGCGTGCTTGATCTGGGCGGCCTGCTCCGGCACCCGCTGCTGCCGCCTGTCGGCCTGCTGCTGCGCGAGGACGTCCAGAACTGGCGCATGTCCGGTCGCGCCGAGGGCCTCGGCGTATGGGCTGGACTTCACCTGCTCACGATGAGCCCCTCTTGTCCGCCTGGGTGCGGTGGGCGATCCAGCGCGCATCGGAGCGGCGGGCAGTGCCCGGGCTTCGGTACCTGGCCCGCCACGCGAGAGACCGAGCGGCAGCCGGAGGCACTGCCACCGTCCGCGCGACTATCGTGCCGATCACGGATGACCTGCCGGCAGAACTCCGCCACCCTCGCGCCTACGGCGGCACCCTCGGCAGCTACGAAGTCACCGAACCGCCAGAGGTGACCTCCGTCTTCGACATCGAAGACTCGCCGAAGACGGACCGCCGCTCATCGCCGCCACCTCTACACTCGCCGCCGGTCTCATGCAGCACTTCGGATATCCCGAGACTCTTCAGACGACCACCGAAGGCGTCATCAGAACCAAGTACTGGAGCGGACAGCGCTACGGCCGGGTGGTACTGAAATGGGCAGCACAGGCCCACGTCGAATTGTCCGACGACACCGTCGACTGAGGTTCCGTACGCGTGGCTCGTACGGGCGCGGTACACGCGGCTGGGCCGAACCGGCCCCGGCCGCCACGTCGTCCGGGGCGCCGTTCATGGCGTGTCGGCGGTGTAGTTGAGGAAGTCGGCGACGACGGGTACGCCGCGGCGGCGTCCGAGTTTGTGCCGCAGGTCGTGCAGGGTGCTGGTGCCGCGGGCGGAGGTGACGCCGCCCATGCGGGCGACGGCGGTGTGGGCGGTGTCGACGGCGGCGTCGATGTCGCCGAGGGCGAGTTGGGCTTCGGCGAGGCGCGCGAGGTAGATGGCGTGCCCGCGCGGGAAGGCGTCGCCGTCGTATGCCTCGCCTTCGCTGTGGTGTGCGGTGGAGGCGTCCTGGAAATGCTTGAGGGCTTGGCGGGGGTTGCCGAGGTTGAGGGCGGAGCTGCCCAGGAGCTGGTGGGTTTCGCCGAGGTTGAACCAGTAGACGCAGGCGGGGTCCGCTTCCATCGGGCCGGCGTGCGCGTAGGTGTCCAGGGCGGCGTTGGCGGCCCGGTCGGCGGCGCGGGTGTCGCCGGCGTGCGCGTGGGCCCGGCAGGCGCGGGCATGGAGCATGGCGGTCATGCGTGCGGAGCCGATGCGAGGGGCTTGGGACAGTGCTGCGTCGATGAGGTCGATCGCGCCGCGCGGGTTGCCGGTGGAGTACTGCTGGATGGCCCAGAACGCGAGCGTGTTGGCGCCGACGACCGGGTCGTCCGCGCTCGCGGCGGCTCGCATGGCGGTGACGTAGTGGCGTTCGGCGGCGGCGATCTGTCCGCTGTCGTACGCCGTCCAACCGGCCGACCGGGAAGCCTCGGCAGCGGCCCCGAACAGACGTCGCCCGACACGCTCGCTGTAGGTGGAGTCCCTGAGCGCGCTGAGGATGAGGCGCAGTTCGGTGCGGGCGGCGTCGTAGACCTCCCCGGACCCCAACTCGTCGTCCAGGTGACGCAGGTCTTCCAGGCGGCGCTCGAAGCGGTCGGGGGTGCTGTCGTCGATGCGCCGGCCGCCGGTGGACGCGGCGCCCGCGGGGGCGGCCCCTGACCACTGGGCGACGGTGCTGGTGAGGGTGACGGATGTGGTGATCAGGAACTTCCTGCGGTCCACCGGACCTCCTGCGGTCTCCAGTGCGTGCACGGTCGCCGTGGTGGTCCACGGGGCGGTGAGGATGGCGCGGTCGTCGGGCACGGCGAGTAAGAGCCAGCCCGGCCAGCCGTGGGCGAGGACTGTTTCGGGAGGGATCTTTTCCAGTGCCGCCATGGCGAACTGGGTGCGCAGGGTGGGCGCGTTCTCGCCGCTGACCCACCGCGACGCCTTCTCCTTGCGGTGCCCCATCTGCCCGTACCCCATGCGCCGGTGCTGCTCGCCCACCCGGAACAGGTACGCCTCGTTACTCATCCCGCGCCGGGACAGCAGGTAGGCGAGCGGGTGCTGTTCGGCGCTGGTGTCCACGGGCACGGCGGCTTTCCCTTCGCGAGCACACGGACCACCAGTCTTCCGGTTGCGCAGGGGAGGGGGAAGGGCGCCGGGCCCGGTCCGCAACCCACCGCAACGGGCGGCAACCGGCCGCAACGCCGCTGCTCTGGGAGCGGGGCGGCGGGTGCGGTGTGGTGGACCCGGCGCCCCGTCCGGGCCGCCACAGCACCGAGGTGTCGGGAGAGACGCATGGGGACGATGACGTTCGCCGCGACGGCGGCCACCGAGGAGATCAGCAGGCCGGGGCCGGAACTGCTCGGCCAGGTGGCGAGGCTGGCAGACCTGGACGAGACGCTGGTGGAGCGGATGCGGGCGGAGGCGCTGGCGGCGCCGTCGCGCGGGAAGGTCGCCTACGGGGAATACCAGTCCGGCGGATGGTGGACGGCCTCGCTGATGAACCACTCCACCGACGGGGACCCGCACGACGTCGTGATCGGCGACGGCCGGCCCCGCCCGACCGCCCTCCTGGACCGCATGCCCGTCACCCAGGACTTCCTGGCGGGGCTGGGCCTGGACTACATGTACGTACGCCTCGCCCGGCTGGAGCCTCACTCCTACCTGTGGGAGCACCGCGACTACGCGGAGCTGAACGAGCGCGGCCGCCACCGCCTGCACATCCCCCTGGTCACCAACCCGTCGGCGGTCCTCGTCACGGCCGGGGCCCGGGTGCACATGGCAGCCGGCTCCCTGTGGCGGCTGACGCCTTCCCGCGCCCACGGGGTCCGCAACGCCACCGGACCCGACCGGCTACACCTGATCGCCGACGTCTACACCGACGACCCGTACCGCGAGCTCGCCGCCCGGCCGCATCTGCGCGCCGGGGACGCCGTCCGGCTACCGGTGCTGACGGCCGCCGACCGTGGCCGGCTGATGGAGCGGGCCGCGCAGCTGGTTTCACTGGGGTTCATCTCCTCGGCCGAGCAGGTCCTGCTGCGCGCGTACTACGCCTACGCGCTTCCCGAGGGCGGGGCGTACGACCTGATCGCCGACCTGCACACGAACCGCGGGGCGGACACGGAGGCCGCCCGGTGGGCGCAGGCCAAGAGGCACCTGCTCGCCCGCTGACTCACCGCTCGACTCTTCTTCGCAGGAAGGAACGTCGTATGACCACGACAACACCCCCGGCGCCGCTGTCGCTACTGGAGGAACTGGCCTACGCCCACCGGCCCCCGCAGCTGACGGTGCTGGCCGATCTGGTGCAGTCGCTGTCCGGCATCCCGGCGGTGACGCAGCTGCTCGTGCGGGGCTCCCTGGCGACCGGGACGGCAGACCGGCTGTCCGACGTCGACCTGGTCGTCGCCGTACGAGACGCACGGCTCCCCGCGCTGATGACCAGTCTGGATGCGGTGATGTCCACCGAGTTCGGCACGCTGCTGCCCGGCTGGCGCGACACCATCGTCGGCGACCTGGGTGGCGCGGGCTTCGTCTACCTGCTGCCACACGACGGGCACCTGCTCCAGCTCGACCTCTACCTCTGCCCGGACAGCGCAGTCGACGCACTGCGCCGCCGAATCGGCCCACGCCTGCTCTGGCAGGAGACCCCCAACGGCAGCACCTCGAACACGGACGCGGACGCGGGGGCCCGCGCGGAGACGGCGGCGGACCTCGCTCGTACGGCGGCCGCGCCGCCGGACTGCTCGACGCTGCTGGTGCAGGCGATGGTCCTGCACGCGATGCTCCGCAAACGCGTCCTGCGCGGGCAGGAGTACATCGCCTACGGGCTCCTACATCAACTGCACGCCACGTGCCGGGACATGATCCGCACCTCCTTGGTCCCGCACTCCCGCCACCACGGCTGGTACCACCTGCCAGACGAGGTGGGCCGTACAACGATCGGCCGGGAATGCCTGGCGGAGCTGACCGACGCGCTGAGCGGCCCGCCGGTGCCCACTGTTGCCCAGGCGGACCAGACGTTGGAACGGATCGTGCGCCTGACCGGGCGGATCGCCCCGCACGCGGTGACCGCACTGTCTGACGAGATCACCGCCTACCGCGCCTACCAGAGCCAGGAGGCACAGGCATGACGCGCACTGTGGCACTGTTCGCCGGCGTCGTCGCCCGCCCCGGTGAGGACAGCCTCGCCCTGTCCGCCGGGGACGCCTTGGGCGCAGCCGGATACGGGCTGCGGCACGGCGGCTACAACGGCCTGATGGAAGCCGCCGCCCAGGGCGCCGCCCGCCACGGGGTGCCGGTCACCGCGATCACGCTGGCCGACCGCCCGGAATGGGGGCCGTTCAACCGTCACGTCACCGACGTCGTGTACGCGCCGACGATGGGCGAGCGCCTGCACGCCTACCTCAACGACGTGGACCTGGTCGTGGTCATGGGCGGCGGGGTCGGCACCCTGCACGAGGCGACCGCCGCCCTGTACCACGCGACGACGATCCACCCCGTTCCCGTGCGGCTGCTGGGCCCGGCCGCTCGCCGCCTTGGTGCGTTCCTCCGCGCGGAGCAGTGGCTGGTAGAGGGCCCGACCCGGCCGCTGGAGTTCCTCGCCGACCTTCCCGACATCGCCGCACTGGAGAAGGACCTGGCCCACCTCACCTCCGGGAGCCCGCGATGACGACCTCGATGCCCACCGTCCTCGCGGAGCGGATCGCGGCGGTTCCGGCCCGGCCCCTACCAGCTCCCCGACGGGCGCACCCTCAACTCCTACTTCGACCCCTACCGGCTGACCGCAGACCCGCTGCTCCTCCGGGAGACCGCAGCCGCGCTCGCCGCGCTGCTGCCCCCTGACACCGAAATGGTGGCCGGGCCGGCGCTCGCGGCAATCCCGCTCGTGACCGCGGTGTCCCTGTACACCGGACTGCCCGCCGCCTACGTACGGGCCGCACCAAAAGGGCACGGCACGTGGCGGCAGATCGAGGGCACCGACCCGGACAGCCGCCGCACCGTCCTGATCGACGACACCGCCCGCAGCGGGGCGAGCCTGCTTCGCGGCGCCTGGCTGCTGCGGATCGCGGGCGCCCGAGTCACCGCCGCAGCGTGCGTCCTGGACCGCGACGCGGGAGCCGCCGCCCTGCTCACCGAGCACCGGATGACCCTGTCCGCGCTGCTCACCGACCCCGGAGGCATCCAGTGACGCGGCAGGCGGCACTCTTCGACCTCGACGGCGTCCTCCTCGACAGCGGCCCGGCCGTACGCACCGCCCTCGCGGCGGTCACGACCTGCGCGACCGGCCGCCGCACCACCACCGCGGACCTCCCGCCCGACGCCCTGCGCCGTCCACGAGCCGACGTGCTGGCCCATCTCGGTGTCACCGACCCGGACGACGCCTGCACCCGGTGGTGGGACGCCGCGCTCGCCGCCGCGCTCCCCACCACGTTCCCCGGCGTACTCACCGGGCTGCTCGCCCTGCGCACCGTCAACATTGCCCTCGGGATCGTCACCCTCCAGGACCGCGACCGCCTGTCCTGGTTCCTGCCACCCGCCCTCACCGACCTGCTGGACGTGGTGATCACCCGGCAGGACGCACCGGCGAAGCCAGCCCCCGACGGACTGCACGCAGCCCTGACCCGGGTCGAAGTCCGGCCCGAGCAGGCAGTATTCGTCGGGGACAGTCCCGGAGACATGACCGCCGCCCGCGCCGCCGGCGTACTCGCGCTGGGCGCCACCTGGGGCTGGCACCCGCCCGCCCTACTCCACACGGCCGGAGCCCGCCACCTCCTGCCCGATCCCACCTGCATCGGACCGTCCCTCCTGCACCACCTGACCCCAAACCCCACGACCTGACCCACCCGCCCCGGCTACAGTGGAAGGGCACCCACAACGGGGTGCCCTTCCCGACTTCCGAAGGACTCAAGGCATGCGTGTGATGCGGCGACAGGCGCCAAGCGCCAGCCGGGACCACTGAGGCACCACCTCACCGGTCCAGGCCGGCGCTCACCCCCGCGCCCTGCCCGCCACCACCTGTGAGTCGCCTCCATGCCTTCGCTTCCCCCTGCCGGCCGTCTGCGATGGACTGACGTCCCCGCCCCGCTACGGTCCCGCCTCGAAGCCTCCTTCGACGCCCCCGTCACCAAAGCCGTCACCCCGGCGGGCGGCTTCGGCCACCAGCTGGCCGCCGCCCTGACCCTCGCCGACGGACGCCGCTTCTTCGTCAAAGCCGCCCCCACCCAGGACCCCCTCACGGCCGCCAACCTCCACGAAGGCGCCGTCCTCAGCTCCCTTCCCCCGGGAGCACCAGCGCCTGACCTGGTGGGTGTCCACCACACAGCCGACTGGACCGCTGTCGTCATTGCCCACCTCGACGGCCCGCATCCCGACCTGTCCCCGGGCTCATCCGATCCCGGGCAGGTCTGGGCCCTCCTCGACAAGCTCGCCTCCAGCGCCGCCCCGCCGCCGTACGTCGCAGCGGTCGCCACCACACCATCCGGCGCCGCCAGCCTCCACGGATGGAACAACCTGCTCACCGAGCCGCACGGAGACCTGGAACCAGACGTACGGCACTGGCTGCCCGAACTCGCCGAACTCGAAGCAGCCTGGCCCGGCCTTGCGCACGGTGACCGGATCGTCCACGGCGACCTGAGGGCCGACAACATGGTTCGCGACCTCCACCTTGGCGTGACCTTCGTCGACTGGGCCCACGCCACCACCGGACCCGCCTGCATCGACGCTGCCTCCCTCGCGCCACAGCTCATCCTCGCCGGACACGCCCCCGCAGACATTGCCCACCTCCTGCAAGACCACCCCGCCACCGCCAGCAGCCCAGATGCCACCACCGCGTTCCTCGCCGCCCTTACCGGCCACTGGCACCGCAACGCCCGACTGCCCGCGCCCCCTGGCACCCCCGGGCTCCGTGCCTACCAGCACCGCGCCGCAGCTGCCGGTCTTGCCCTCCTCGGGCATCGCCTGAACCACCGTCACCGCGTGTCTGGCACTTGATCCACGCCGACCGTTGCGCAGAACGTGACCGATCACCAGCAGAACCCGCCGTTCAAACGGTCTCTGGCCTGTTGTGTGCGAGGCGCGGTGCTCCATGGGTCTGTAAAGTTTTCGGCTCTGGCCCGTAGTTGGTGGTGACGCCGGGTAGCCGTCAGGGCAGGAGGATGCGGTGCCGGAGAAGGTCGAATCCGGCGCGTCCGTGTATCTGTCTCATGATTCTCTTGGTGCGGGTGTTGACGCCTTCGGTGCGGCCATTGTGGTAGGGCAAGGTGAGGCCGGCGTTCACGGCGGGCCGGTCGATTTCGAGCCCGTTGGTGAGACTGCGCAGGTGAGGCAGGGCGACGCCGCGGGCGGCTGTGATCCAATCGGTGAGTTTCGTGTCGTTGCCCTCGGCTGGTTTCAGCAGAGCGGCGAAGTCGCTTATGAGATCGGCGAGTGCGGTCATCTCCGGGCACGCTGCGGCGATCTTCTCCAGCAGGGCCGTTTCCTTCGGGCGTAGATTCTCGGGGTCGGTGAGCAGGAGGCGGCCGGCGTGACGCACCGTGGTGACGGGGCGGTCGCCTTCGGCGCGGCCCTGGTTGAGGTAGCGGACCAGGAGGTTTGCGCTGCCGGTGTAGCCCAGCTCCCGGATCTCCTCGAGAAGGTGGGTGACCGGGACGGCTGGTTCTTCGGCACGGCGCTGGCGCAGGTGCTCGCGGTAGGGGTCGACGAGGGTGGGCCGGTAGGCAGGGGTGAGGCGCAGGGTCTGGGGTTCGGGCATGCGGGCATAGCGTTTGACGGTGTTCAGGGCCAGGCCCAGGCGGCGAGAGCAGTCGAGCAGGCCGATACCTTGGCCGAGGAGATCGTGGATTTTGTTCCAGCGTTCGCGGGTGGTCTGCTCGCGTACTCCGCCGGGGCGGGGCGGGTTGATGGTGGCCCAGCAGCCGGCATGCGCGCGGACCTCGTGCTGGGCTTTGTCGCAGAGGTTGCGCCAGAGGTGCCATCTGTCGCTGACCTGCACCGCGTCGGGCAGGGCGCGGCGGATGGCCTCGGCGTAGGTGGCCGAGCCGTCCCGGCATACGACCTCGATGCCGGGATGTTCGCGCAGCCAGGACTCCAGGGTGGCCATCTCTCGGTCGGGCAGGACCGCGACGCGTCGGCCGGTCTCGGCATCCGTGATGATCGTGGCGTAGCGGTGGCGGCGGCGCAGGGCGAAATCGTCCACGCCGATCACCCGCGGGATGGCCTGCTCGGGCAGCGGCAGGCGCCGCAGATGGCGCAGTGCGGTGCTGCGGGAGACGGGCACGGCCAGCAGAGCGGCCAGGCGTGCGGCCGCCCGGCCGCATAACTCCCGCGCCACCTGCGATATCTGCCCGGCGAGACGCACAGTGCGGCGCTGATGACGCTTCAGCAGTCCGGGAATCTGTTCACGGAAGGTCTGCCGGGAGCAGCCCAGAACCGGACAGGCCAGCCTTCGTACCCGCAGGTGGACGACGACCGGGCGGCCGTCGACCGGCACGTCCCGCACCGTCCGGCGGTGGTACCCGTGCACCCTCGCCGCTGGCGTTCGGCACACCGGACACGGCACCGCCACATCCCGGGTGCGGGCCGTGACCATCACCTTGTCACCGTCGTCCAGCACGCTTTCCGTGCATGCGTGCGAAGAATCGTGCGGAACGGCTGTTACGGAACTTGCTGCTCCGGTTGGGTGACGGGTGGAGGAGTGCGCTCGGTGGTGCGCTCCGGGCGTAGTGATCGACTGCGCCGTGCACGCTCTGGGTGGGTGTAGCGGTCAGTGAATGTCAGGGCCACGCTCACGCGCATTGTGTGTAGTGCGCAGGTGTGTGTGACGGGAATGTCCGGGGTGGGTAACCGGCCTCGTCGGGGGCTGTGGTGGGCCCCGTGTCGGGTCGAGAGTTTGGGTCCTCGGCCCACCGCGGGCCGGGCACCCCCACCGGTACAGGGTTCGTATCGGCGGGTGAGGCACAGTTCTTGAGGGGCCACGTATGTCTGCTTCGTCGACCGCCCGCCGTATCGGCGCCACTGTCCTGGCCGCCGGCGCGATCGTGTCCGCAGCCGCGCTTCCCGCCGCCGCGGCGGACCGGGGTCATGATCGGCACCCGCGGGTGGAGATCTCCCGGGTCCAGGCCGACGCTCCTGGACGTGACGACCGCTCCAACCGTTCCCTGAACGGCGAGTGGGTCGAGATCCGCAACACGACCCGCCGGCCGGTGAACCTGCGTGGCTGGACGCTGCGTGACTCCGACGGTAACCGGTACCGCTTCAACGACACCCGCATCGGCGGCCGCGCCACCATCCGGATCCACACCGGATCCGGCCGCGCCACCCGCACCGACCTCTTCCAGGGCAAGCGCGACCACGTCTGGGACAACCGCGCCGACACCGCCACCCTGCGCGACGACCGCAACCACACCGTCGACACCGAGTCCTGGGGCCGCCGCCGCTAACCCGGGCCACAGCCGGCCGCCCGTGAATGGGCGGCGCCGAATCCGCAGTGAACGTGTGCCGGGCAGCCCGCCAGCCGCCCGGCACACACCCATGGCGACACCCTCGCCAGCCGGCACAGGCACGCCGCGTACACCGGGCGGGCCGGACACCCTGTCGCCGCACGCGACCTCATGGCCGCACTCGCCTCGGACCGCGCCTGATCGGGGCGACGCTCTCCATCGCCCTGGAGGCCCGGCGACCCGCCGGGAGGCCCGCAAGGCCGACACGGACCACGACGGTGAGAACCCTCCGCAGGCGTGACCTCGCAGGCCAGGCACTCGGGACCGGACTGCTGGGATGCCTGAGGTAGGGGATGGCACTGAGTCTTGAACTGCCGTGGGCCACCGACCTCGGCAATACGGGTGTTTGTAGAGGCAAGGAGCAGGGCGGGTCCAGTGAGCGCGGTCGGCGGCGTGGCTGCGGACTCACCGCCGCGTCGCCATCCGTCGACGCTGCCCCCGTCACTCTTTGCCGAGCGCCGCCCGGGACGTCTCCACGAAGAAGGCCGAGGAACCCGGTTGCGGTGCTGAGAGTGCGCCGAGACCGGGGGCCGCAGATCGCCATATCAGAGCCGAGCGACCAGGTTGCGACGCATGCAGCGCGCGGTGGCCGAGCCGTCGGGCCTGACGAAGGTCCTGGCGTGAAGGGGCCTTCAGCCAGGCATCTGGGCGAACCGCACGAGGAGGACCGGGATCCCGGCCGGACTGGAGAGACAACGGCATCGTCTTCACCACCCCGACCGGCAGACCTCTCGCCCCGGCCAACCTCACCCGCCGCTTCCGCAACTTCCTCAACCGGGCAGGACTCCGCCGCATCCGCTTCCACGACCTCCGACACTCGGCCGCCACCCTACTCTTGGAACAGGGCGTCGAACTCGTCGTCATCAAGGAACTCCTCGGCCACGCCCACATCGGCTCACCGCCACGGTTTACGCCCACGCCCGTCTCCGCTTCCAACGCAACGGTATCGACAGCCTCAGCACCACACTCGGAACCCTGGGAATCACCGAGACGGGACGCTCCGGCGGCGACGAACCGCCGCCCTGCACCGCGCTCGTCCGTTGACGTTGCCGTCAGCTACTGCCGTCACACCACGTTGAAGGCCCACCAGGCATCGCCTGATGGGCCTTCATCTTTACACTTCTTATGTCCAGAATCCGAGCACTGCTACTTGGTCGTTACCTCTACGTCGAATTCTCTCAGAACGTCCATAGCGGATGCCGCCAGCGAGGCACCCATCCTTTCCTCTGCGCTGGAAAAGTGTTCCCATACCAGCTTGAACGGAGCGCCGGCCCTCTGGGACGATGCAAGGCAATCGGCAAGCCCGTCAAGAGTGGATCCAAAATATCCACCGGGGCCATTAACCGCTTCACCAAGTGCGCAATAGAAGCTGCTTTCACTGAGGATCTGTCTGCCATCGATTACGCAGATCTCTCCGACGCCGTACCTCTTGGCTGCATGCCCTGTTTCGAACCAGGAGTTCTGAACAACATGGAGCCAGCTGTCATGCGATTCGACGGGATGCCGCACCCACTCCCCCTTTACGAGCGGACTTCCCGAAGCCCATCGACGCCAGATCGCTTCCGCTGCGGCGTACGGGCAGGTATGGCCATAGAAGGTCGCGATAAAGCCGCCCTGCCCGAGGCTGCCCTCACCCTCGAACATAGAGCGCAGGCCCACTCGTCCGATGTAATACGACCCGATCGCCTTGCCGAACGAGTTGACCACGCGCAGCTCCACATCGGACAGGTCTTTCCCGAGGCGGACCGGTTCTCGCGCCGACCCGAAGATCAAGATGTCATCGGCCTGTGCGCGATCGGACTCCACAAAGAATCCGCTGATTTCATGCGCCGCAATGATGACCTTTCCGGACTCTTCTTCAACTAGGCGATAGAGCGGAATAACCGAACCACTTTCACTCATCTCGTACCTTCCCGCCGCCAATCAGGCAAATTCTAGCGGAGAGTCCGGGGAAGCCTGATGGCGGCCTCCCCGGACTCTCCATTGCATTCACTTCCGCCTACTACCACCCAGAGTCAGGGAAGTGGGGCGCGCTGAAGGGCTTGATCGTCTTGTAGTGGTCGTTTGTCCACCCCATCACCATCCGGCCATCAGGCAAGGTCTTCGCTAGAATCCGAGCACTGTCGCCCTTAGATCCAGGAACTCGATACTCCAGCGCACCCGCCCAGCGCTTCTCGTGCGTCGCCTTGCCTTGGAATACCTTTTGTGCGCCGGTGGCAGCATCGGTCTGGGGAACGCCCTTTCCGGCCCTGATGTTGTCATAGGCATTCACGAAGTGCCTCGACATCCCCTGCGGGAGCCGATCCGACAACCTCCCGGTAGGGCAGTTGCTGTTGTGAACAAGTACTGGCGTGGTCCCCGCCAGCACATAGTACGTGTGGAGGACGTCGACGGTGAGGTTGTACGTCTTGGCGCGTTGGGTGTAGGCGCGGTTGGCGGTCACCACCACGGTTTCGCCGGAGTTTATCCGCAGGGTCGTGCCGGGGGTCAGTTGGGATGCGTTGACCCAGTCGTTGCTCGACGGCGACCAGAATGGGTGTTCGTGGGTGGCTGTGAGCTTTTCGATTCCGGAGGGTGTGGCGATTGACAGTTCGTTGAAGTGTTTGTCGTCCTCCGTCTCGATGAGTCGGGTGACTTTCTGGGGTGAGGTTTCTCCCGTGGCGGGGTCAGTCGCCAGTACGGTATCGCCGACCTTGATGTCCTCGATGTTTTTCGTGGATTCGTCGGCCATCAGCACCTTTGTGCCGGGCAGGAAGCACTTACCGCAGACTTTGCCTGCCTCAATGATTCTGTCGATGATCTTGGGTAGTTTCAGGACGTCGCCGAACGGGATGAATCCCAGGATGCCGGCGGCCACGCCGAAGGTGTCGCCTTCGTTGCGGGCTCGCTGTAGGTCGTAGGCATCGCATTCGGTCCCGAGGACGGGGATGGCGCTGCATACGGCGATCGCCATCTCCTTCATGATTAGCGGGTTGCCTTCCTCGCCAATGCAGTCCGGGCAGGCGGGGTAGCCGCTGCTGGTGGTGTTGACTGCTTTTTCGCGCTCCTTCACCGGTGCCGCAGGGCCGTTGACGAGCTTGTATTGCGGCGAGCTTGTGGAGCAATGGTTGCTGCCCATGGCGTAGCGGCAGGTTTGCTTGCCTGGGGCGATCTGAATGTGTGACTTGCCGGAGAATACCGCTCTGGCGAACCCGAATGCCTTCTTGACCGCCGCGAAGAAGCCGAAGCTGGTCGGCGACAGGAGGTCGGTCACCCAGTCGAAGATGGCTGCGCCGCTCGGGTCGCTGAGTGTCGCCGGGTTGTTGGCCGCGTAGACGTAGCCGTTGAGGGTTTGGGGTCGGTTCGCATCGAGGAGGGGGTCCGCGCTGATGAATCGGCCGGTGGAGGGGTCGTACTCGCGGGCGCCGATGTGGGTCAGGCCGGTGGCGTCGATGGTGCCGCCGACGAAGCCCTTGGTGCCGGCCCAGTTCGCCGGTTTGGTGCCGCGTGGTACGCCGAAGGGTGTCATGCGGCGGTGTTCGATGGCCCCGGTCGTGGAGTCCACTGACAGGGTGCCGGTGTTGTGGTGGTCACTGACCTGAAACGACAGGTCTCCGTTGTCTTCGCGGACGGCGTTGGCGCTGCCCAGTGCGTAGTAGCGGGTGGCTGTCGGTTTCGCGGCGCCCTTGCGGAGTTCCAGTTCCATGGACCCCAGGTACAAGGTGGTGCGGGTGGCGTTCGGGTCCGCGTTGTCGGTCTCGTGGGCGACGAGTCGGCTGCCGTCCGGCGTGTAGATGTATTCGGCGGTTTTCGTCGAGGTGCCGGTTCCCGGGGTGGTGATGGTGTCCTGGAGTTTGTTGAGCTTGCCCTCTGTGTTCCAGGTCAGGGCCTGCCGGCTCGTTGCTCCCGGGGTGGGGATGAGGTTGCGGGAGGTGGTGTTGCCGGCCGTGTCGTAGCCGTAGCTCTGGTTGACCGGGGCGTCGGTGCCCGTCTGGGTGGAGGTGCCGAGCAGGGTGTGCGGTTGTGCCGCGCCTGTCGCCGGGTACTGGTAGGTGCGGACGCTGTTCTTGGCGTTGTCACCCGACAGGTCGTGTCGGGTTTCCGTCTTGCGGGTGCCGTCGGGGTTGTAGGAGTAGCTGTTCCAGTAGGGAGCGGGGCCGCCGATCTGGGCCGCTGTGGGTTGGGCCGGGCAGGCGGTGGTCTTGGAGGTGAATTCTTGCGACACCCGTGCCAGGTAGTCGTGTTGGAAGCACTGGGTTTCGGTGCCGGAGCGTGTGACGTCGTTGATGGACTTGACGTTGCCGACCTGGTCGTAGCCGTATGTCAGGACACTGGCGGCCTGTGCGATGCCGTACTGATCGGTGCGGCGGGTCGCAAGGCGTTGGGTCCCGTACTCGTAGCTGTCGGTGATCCAGGTGTCCTGGCCGCCGGCCTTGAGGGTGGTCTGCAGCGGCTTGCCGGTCAGTGTGTAGGTCTGTCCGGTCAGGTAGCTGCCGAGGCCGCTGCTCACCGCGGTGAGCTGGTGCAGTGGGTCGTAGGTGAAGGAGAGTGTTTCGGCGGGCAGGTTGCCCGCGGCCGGGACGCTGGTCGTCTTTTGGGTGCCGTCCAGGTTGAAGGTTGAGCCTGTGACGTATGAGCCGGCCAAGGCTTCCTGGCCGGGGACGGGCGGGACGGTGAGTGTGGTCTTGCCGGGACGCAGCATGGCGTCGTAGTTGGCGAAGGTCGTTTTGTACTGGTAGGTGGTGCCGCCCACGGTGTGGTGGCGGGTGCTGCTCGCCAGTTGGCCGGCGGCGCCTGTGGGGTCCCAGGTCTGGGAGGTGAGCAGCGGGCCGGAGGCTGATCCGTCGCGGGTTTCGAGCTGGCGGCCGAGGTTGTCGTAGACGAAGGAGACGGTCTTGTCGCGACCGTCCCTCACCGCGGTCTTCTGGTTGCGGTCGTTGTAGCTGGTGATCGTGGTGCCGGTGTCAGGGTCCACGGCCTTGGTTTGGCGTCCGAGCTGGTCGTAGGACCAGGTCCAGACGCTGCCGCCGGCGTCGGTCAGCCGGGCCAGGTTGCCCAGTGCGTCGTAGGCGCGGACGGTGGTGTCGTAGGGGCCCGTGGGCGTGGTCGCCTTGTACTCGCGGACCTCGGTCGGCTTGCCGGCGGCGTCGGAGATGGTGGTGGTAGGCGTTGCGCCCTGGGGCGGGGTCACCGTGATGCGGTCACCGCCGTACTCGGTGGTGGTCACCGCCAGAGGCGTGCCGATGCCGTTGCCCTTGAGCAGAGTGGATTTGACCGGCCGGTTGAGGCTGTCGAACTCGGTCGCGGTTTGCGTCTCGACGCCTGTGGCGTCCTCCACCTTGAACAGCGTGGTGTCGGGGGCCTTCGTCGCGTAGTACGGGGCGTACTCCAGGGAGGTCTGGCCCATCGCGTTGTAGAAGGTGTCGGT
Organism: Streptomyces sp. NBC_00513; assembly: GCF_041431415.1. GTDB lineage: Bacteria > Actinomycetota > Actinomycetes > Streptomycetales > Streptomycetaceae > Streptomyces. The sequence continues at coordinate 199,027 of NZ_CP107845.1, read as the reverse complement.
GAGGACCGTGCCGCCGTTCGCGCCGGGTGCCTGGGTCTGGCGTGCGCGGGCGAATCCGTCGTACAGGGTGAAGCGGGATTCCTGAGAGCCGTCGTTGCGCAGGCTCAGCGACTCGACGGCCGCGATCTTCCCTTCCTCGGTGTGGTACCGGAATTCGGCGTTGGGGCTCTGGCCGTTCGCTTTGGAGCGGTTGGGCTGCCAGACCTTGCGGGTCCGGCCGAGGGCGTCGTACTCGACCTCCGTCTTGCGGCCGCTGGTGTCGGTCACCGAGACCGGCTGCGTTCGCAGGCTGTCGTAGGCGGTGGTGACGGTTTGGGCGCTCGCAGCCTGCCCTGCCGTGGCGGCAGCGCTGGTGACCTTCATGGAGGTCGGGCGGCCGGTGGCCGGTGTGAACGCCGTCGTGGAGGTCTGCGCCAGCGCGTGCGCGGTCGTGGCCGGGGCCGCCGACTCGTTCGCCGGGTCGAAGACGCTGGTGGAGGCCAGTCCTGTGGCGGTCAGTTGCCGTCCGTAGACGTCATAGGTGGAGGCGTTGTCCAGGTAGATCGCCTGGGTGGCGGACCGGGACTTCAGGTAGCTGGTGAGGGTCGCCAGCCCCTTGGTGGGGGCCGCCCCTGCCGCTTGGCCGTCCCAACGGGTCCGGATGTCGGACAGGACGTCCGAGGTTCCGTCGGCGCGGGTCTTGCGGTCCACGGTCTTGGAACAGGTACCGGCCACCTTCTCGGCACGGATGGTGCCGGTCAGGATCCAAGCCGTGGTGTTGTCGGCGTAGGTGGTGCGGGTGCAGCTGTCATCGGACGGGGTCGCGATGTCGCCCAGGTCTTCCTCGACGGTGGGCCGCCCGTAGCCGTCGAAGGTCGAGGTGTTCTTCCTGACCTCGCGCCAGGACTGGCCCGCTCCCTGGTCCAAGGAGGTGAACTGGCGGGTGGAGGAGATGCCGACGAGGTTGGCGGTTGTGGTGCCCCAGTCACGGACCCGCTTGGCGGTTTCCTTTTTCCAGGGGATGGTCACCTGCTTCTGCAGGACTTTGCCGCCGGGCCGGTCGAAGTCCAGTTTGCGGTATTCGAGACCGCGCCAGGCTTCGTCGTCGGTGATCGTTGCGCCCTCGCCGTCGGAGAGCTGCACCGAACGGGTCTTGGTCTTGTCCGAGGGGTTGTTGCGGTCCCCGTCCATGCCGCGGATGAAGAAGTGGTCCTCTTGGGAGGTGAATGCCTGGGTGGAGCCGGTCTCGACCCGGGTCTGGCCGTAGCCTCGCCACTGGGACCAGGTCTTGAGCTTCTCCGGGGTCATGCCGTCGTCGTCGTCGAAGTGCCAGGCGGCTCCGCCGAGGTAGGTGTACTTGGTCATGGTGTCCGGCGCGCCGCCGGTACGGTCGGTGGCCAACACCGATTCGACGACGTACTTGTTGAACCACTCGTTGGTGATCGGGCCGTCGTCGACCGGCTGGTATTTGACCGGGTAACAGCGGGTGGTGTTGTTCTCCGGCGTGGGCAACGCCGACCAGGTGCAGGCCGCGGGGGAGTAGTTGGCGTCGATCTGGCCGCCGAACTCATCCGCGATGGAGGTCAACCGCTTCTTGTGGAAGGGAAGTCGGCCGTCGTCGTCCTTGTCCAGCCGGTTGGCCATCGCGGTGTACGAGAAGGTGGTCGGCGGAACCGTCAGCGGGGTGGTGCCGGCCAGGCCGGTGTGCTGTACGGACGACAGCAGGAGCTGGTAGTCGTTGTCCGCGGTGCCCCAGTGGTGCTTGAGGTCCCAGCGGTCGGAGTCCTTGTAGGTGTTGTCACTCTGCAGGGTCTGCGTGGTGATCGCGGACAGGCGGTAGCGGGAGAAGAACGTGGGGGCGAGGCGACCCTTGTCGCAGTCCGTCCCCGCCTTGCAGTTCATGTCCCAGGGCGTGTCGTACCAGTACTGCCGGTTGGTGTCGATCTTCGCGGGATCGCAGAGGCCGGCTGTGGTCTCCAGGCAGCGCTCGGCGGGCGTGAACGTGATCCGAGCCGTCGGCTTGACGGTGTCCGAGTACAGGTCGCCCTTCTGCTGGCCGTAGTCGATGCGCTCGAGCCAGCCGCCCCGTACGTAGGGGGTGTCGTCCGCCGCTTTGAGGTTGCGTCCGTAGGAGTTGGTCTCCTGCTTGTACCAGTAGGTGATGTCGTTCCCGCGGGGATCGATCACCAGGTCCAGGTTCCACCGCCAGCCCTGCTGGCACCACGAAGACGCGAAGGAGGAGGCGTGGCACGGTTCGTTCGCGTCGTCACCGAAGACCGGCACGGTGAACACGGACTTCGTCTCCGGCTTGCCGGTGGCCCAGTTGGGCAGTCGGTTGTAGCCGAAGAAATACTGGGTGCCATCGGCCAGCGTGGCCTTGAAGTACTCGCCGTCGTTGTCACCGTTACCGCGGCCGGAGTCGCGGAGCCGGACGACCTTGGTGTTGTCGTCGCCCTGGATACGCCATTCGTCGGCCGAGACCGGGATGAGTTCGCCGGAGTGCCCCTGGAAGCTGATGGTGGCGTTGTCGTAGCCCCAGCACAGGTCCCCGGGAGTGTTGATCCCGTCCTTGACCCCGTCGTCGCCGCACGACTTGTACGAGCGCTCGACGAAGCCGCCCTGCGCCATGCCGAAGCCGTCACCGGCCCAGGACGCCTGATTGTTGCTGTTGGCGCTGCGTCCGTCGATGGACGACGAGGAGTAGGACAGGCCGAGCTCGGGCTTGAGGTCACCGGGGACCGCGGGCACCGTGAGCGGGTAGCTCCAGTTGAAGGAGCCGCCGTTCAGGTCGGCGCTCCAACGGCCGGAGGCGGCCAACGGAGTCGCGTTGAAGCTGCCTGCCGGGCCTGCCGCGGCGGGAGCCGCGGCCAGGACCACGGCGCCGCCACCGGCGGCGAACAGGGACCGGGCGGCCGGAGCGCCGGCCTTGCCACTCACGTGCGGGGCGGCCGGCACGCTTACCTGCTTGGCGGTGAGCTGGCTGCGTTCCGGGTTGTTGGTGGACCGCAGGGGGGTGGCCGTGCGGCACTCGGGCCGGTCGGGGGTGGTCAACGCACAGGAAGGCAGCTGTACGAGCTTGAGGCGCTGGCCGTAGCCGGCGCCTGCCGCCCGCGCGAAGGTGCCGTAGTCGAGGCTGACGTCCACGTTGGCGCTCTGAGGGGCCGAGTCGGCGCGATCCAGGGTGAGCAGCACCCCGTCGACGCCCGCCCGCTGCGCGGCGGAGTGGTCCAAGACCTCGACCTTCACCTCCTGCGGGACGGCCGGTGCCGAGAACGCCTCGGCTGCGCCGAGCTGCACGGGAAGGGTGCCGACGCGCAGAGGGCCAGTGGCCCCGACTTGCGACGGGCTGGTCTTGGCGGTTCGGGCGCCACTGGCCGCGGGTTTGGGTGCGGCAGAGGCGGCGAGCCTCACGGTGGTGGATCCGGCCTTCGGCCAGGTGATCGCGGGCTTCGCCACTGCGGGTGGCGTCTTGGTGGTGCGTGGCTTGACCTTGCCTGCGGACCCCTTGACCGGACGTTCGTGCGAACGGGCCTCAGGGGCCTTGGTGTTCGCCAACGCCGGAGTGCCGGGGGCGGCTTGCAACAGGGTGGCGACGATGACGCCGCTGACCACTGCCGCTATGCGGGCCGTGCCGCGCCTGTGGCGGCTGAAGACATTCATCTACTGGTACCTCGTGCAGTCCGCTCGGGCCGGGGCCCGAGCGGACTACTGATTAGGAGTGAAGAGCCGACGGAGTTCGGCCGGGCGGTCAGACCCCGGTGGCCGTGTCGAGCTCTGTGGTGGGGTCGGCCAGCGCGGTGATCTGCGCCGGACTGAGGACCCCCTGATAGACCCAGACGTCGTCGATCTCGCCGGTCAGCGGCTTGACCCACTGGGAGCCGGCTCGGCTACGGCCGAATTGGAGACCGCCGCTTGCGGTGAACGGTGTGGTCACAGGAGCGAAAGAGACGTGGCTGGTGCAGTCGGATCCGGCCCCGTCGGCGCAGATCTGGTTCTCCAGGTTGCCGTTGACGTAGAGCGCCAGCTGTCCGGAGAAGCCGTCGTAGACGACCGCGATGTGGTTCCAGTCGCCGATGAACAGGGACTGGTCGAAGGTGTGCGTCACCGCGTTGTGGCTGGCGGTACTCCCGTCGGTACCGGTGACCTTGGCTTCCCACCATCCGGTGGCCTGCCCGTCGACCAGTTTGTCGAAGTGCCAGCCGACGCTGATCGCAGATTCGTTGGCACCCGCCACAGACATGACCGTCATGTCCTTCATGGGCGAGCCGGCCGAGGCCCACCCGGCGAGAGCGAAGCTCTCGTTGGTACGAGGAGCGACGGTTGTGGAGGCGTAGCCGGGTTCCTGGAGAGCCAGGCTGCCGAGCGCGGTCACCCCGCCATCGGCCACGATGGCGGCGCCGGTGGCGGACAGTGCGGCGGCTGCCGCCGTCCCGGTGGGCTCGCCGGGAGTGCTGCCGGCGGTGGCGGTGTTGAACTTCCAGCGTCCCAGGAGCTGCGGACGCTGCTTGAGCATCTCGCGTGCCTCGGTCTGGGTCACCACCCGGTCGAGGACGGCGACGTCGTCGACGTCACCGCCGAAGTGGCTGCTGAAGGTGCCGTTCTTTTCAAGGGCGCCGACCGTGAAGGCCTTCGACGCGCTCCAGCCGCCGCTGCCCGCGAACGCGGTTTCCGACGACAGGAATCCGTTGACGTAGAGCCGGAGCTTGCCGGTGGCGGTGTCGCTCACGCCCAGCAGGTGGGTCCACTCGCCGGCCGTCGGGCCGACACAGGGAATGCCGCCGGTAAGGGTCGTTCCCGCGGTGCAAGCGGCCTGTTTGGCCTGCACGACGGTGGCCGTCGCGGAGTCCGACTGGGGCCGGGCGAACACCCACTTCTTGTCGGCGCCGGAGTAGGAGAGAGTGAACTCCGCGTTCTGGGCGCCGGACTGGCTGAGGATGACCTTAGAGCCGGTGTCCCCGGCTGCCAGGGCGGGACGGCGCACCCACGCCGAAACGGCGAAGCTGCCGTCCACCTCGACGTGTGGGCGAGCGGTGGTGGCGTAGCCGGTGGCGCCCAAGGCGAGGGCCTTGTCCTTTACACCGGGAACGAGCTGCGTACTGCCGGTGAGCTTGAGGCCTGAGACCTCGGACCGGCCGGCCATGGTCGTGCCCGCTTCGTCCAGAGTCCAGACGGCCTTGGCGCCGAAACCGCCGGTGACTGGCTGGTCGGTGGCCAGCGCGGTGATCTCGGAGGGCGAGAGCGAGCGGTCGTAGGCTCGAATCTCGTCGAGGGAGCCGAACCAGGGGTCGGTGTAGGTGCCGCGCCAGAGCATCCGCCCGATGTCCAGGGGACCGCGGGCGTTGAAGACGGTGGCGGCCGCGGGGGCGCCGGCCTGCCCGTTGACGTACACCGTGGTCAGTCCGGTGGCGGCGTCGTAGGTTCCGGCCAGATGCGTCCACTGGTTGAGGACCGGAGCGGTCTCGTTGTACGCGGTACGCCAGCCGCTGGTGGAGGAGTCGTCGAGGGTCGGCGTCTTGAGAGCCCACTTGCCCTCGCTGATGCCCAGCTCCATGGAGCTCATCTGCTTGCCGGTCTGGCTGACGATGGCCTGGTGTGCGCTGGCCAGGGAAGTGACCTTCACCCAGGCGGACACGGTGAAGCTGCGATGGGTCTCCAGGACGGACGCGCTGGTGGTGAGGTATTGCACGGGGGTGGTGTCCGGCGCCCGCGTCCCGTCGAGGAGGACGCCGTTCCCGATGTGCCCGGGTGCCCCGGCCGTACCGGCTGCCAGGGTCGCGGACAAGTCGGAAGAGCTGCCGGTGACACCTCCGCCATCGATCCCGTCCATGCTCCAGCCCGCGCGTGGGGCTTGGCCGCGGCGCACGTTGAAGTAGTACGTGGTCGGTTCAGAGGCATTACCTGCAGAGTCCAGGGCCCGTACGGAGATGAACTGCGGGCCTTCCTTCTCCATCAGGAGGCTGACCTGTTGTGGGGCCCCGGCCGTTGTGGTCAACGAGTTCGCCGCGGAAGGCAGCTGGTTGAGGCCCCACTGGTACTTGACCGCATCGGTGGAGCTGGTGTCGAAGATGAAAGTGCCGTAGCGGCCGACGCCGTCCGTCCAGGGCAGTGAGGCCTGCGCATCGGTGGAGCCGGGGAAATGCGGCGAGGTGGTGACGGGGCCGGCGGGTGCGCTGGTGTCGATCTGGAAGTAGCAGGCGGTGGGGTTGCCGTCGTAGCTCCACGGCCCCCATTCGGTGCCGTCCCAGCCGCGAACCGCCCAGTTGATCAGTTTGTTCTGCGGAACGCTGCTGGGCAGCGTGACGGAGAACGCGGAACCTGAGGCCTTGAACGTGTTCCCTGGCGGAGCGGTGCCCAGGGCGCCGGTGGAGTACCATTTCCCGCTCATCCCGGTGCCGTCACCATTGTCCCAGTGCGCGCCGAACTGCACGCCGATGGCGTCGCCGTCCGGGTCGGAGACCTTAGCGGTGATCTGCGGGTGCTTGGTGATGACCAGGGCGGAAGTGGAACACACCGAGCCCGGGGACATCGACAGGTCCGACATCGGGGCCTGCCGGGGCGGAAGGTTATAGGTGACCTGAAGACCGGCGTTGCTGTTGAACCTCTTCCAGGCGTAGCCGTCCGCCTCGTTCTCGGCCTTGAGACCAAGGGTGAGGTCCACCCAGTCGCCGTTGGCGGCCTGCTGGACTTTGTCCCGCAACGCATTCGAGGTGCCGCCGCCGAACTCCACGTATCCCGCAGCGCAGCCGTCGTAGCCGCGAGCGGCGTTGATGGTCTGCAGGTGCTGCACCCAGAAGCTGGGACCGCTGGAATTCTTCCAAGTGGTACCCGTGCCGATGCGCGCAGTTGCGTACATCTGGAGCGGCTTCTTGGTGCAGCTGAAGGCGTGGGTTTCCCAAACGTTCAGCTTTGCCGACAGGATGCGCTTGCCGACGAAGCCCCAGCCCTTGACCGGGAACGAGTACAAGACGCGCTTGACGTCACCTGAAGCACAGCTCGCTGCGATGCAGCGGCCGGTGCCGAAGTCACCCGTGTACTTCCAGTAGGCGTTGTTCTCCCAAGCCTGCGAGATGCCGGCCCAGCCGTTGGCGCGTGGGGTCTGGAGATTCGGATCGATCAACACTGGGAAAACGGTGTTGGGTGAGTCCAGCAAGCTCTGGTTGGGAGTGAGCAGCAGGCTCTTCTGATCGGTCGGTACGGAGAGCTGAACCTCGGCAGTGTGGGCCTGGGGCTCTGCTCCGGCCGCAGGCGCGAGAGCGGACCGGGCAGACCTACCGGACCGGGCCGCAGGCTCAGGACCCGCCTGGTGGTGAATGCCGGAAGGCACCACGGAACCGTCGGTGAGGCCGGGTGAGGAGTCGAACATGATCGGCTTGGGGGCCTCGAAAACCGTTCCACCTACGGCGTCCGTCATCTTGAGCGAGCCGTCGGCTCCCTGCCGCATGGTCAGCCCAGGGGCATTGAGCCCCAACCGGAGACGATCGAGTCGCGGATTCTTTGCTGCGGCCGCCGACTTCACGACGATGAACTGAGTGAAACCCGTCTCCGTGGCGGTCAGCCGCAGATCCACATCGGGCAAGACCGAGCGGTACTCGGCGGTGTCCCCGTCCAGCACCGGCGCGGGAAGAGGATCGGGCCAGTTCAGCCGAACCTCCTTGCCGGATTGATTCATTCGGATCAGCGGCTGCTCGCCGCCCCCGGAGAAGGCCACGTCAGGCAGGGCCATACGAGGAGCGACGCTGCCATCCGAGGTCTTGTGCAGCGAGGTGTCGATGTCCTGCCACATGCCCCCCTTCAGGGCACGGACCGGCTTGGTGTAGACGGTTGCGACGAGGGTGCCGTCGGGGCGAGCGGTGACGTCACCGGCCTCCCGGCGCATGGCTGCGACCGGCACGTCCTTGCCGGACTTTCTGGCTTCCGCCACGGCTAGCGATTCCGGGGTGTCCTGCTGTCCGAGGTCGCTGTTAGGCGCTGCGGCGGCGGGAGTGGGCGCCGATCCGGTTGAGGCGGTTGCGACGGCGGGCGGCAACCAACTGGTCAGGACTACACCGGCCGCCAGGCCGAGTGTAGTCAGGCGAGATGGGGCGCCTCGACGCCCCTGTTTTTGAGCAGGCCGAAGGCCCGGTGGTTTTGCCACCGTGGTTCCCCCCACGAGTTAGAACGATCATGCAAACATGCGAATTTAATGAAATTTTCAGCTTAAGGTCAACACAGGTCTGAGTAGGGAGACTTGGTGCGATTGTCCCGGCGGGGGGGGGCAACCCTCCTTCAACCCCAATGCCTTGTCCTGCGTGAGCGCGAAAATCGCTACCACGTGACCACTTGGTCTGACACCTGAGACGAACCGAGAGCATGGACGTTTGGTGTTCGAGCAGCCTTCGACGGTGCGGCGGACTGTGCACCCGTCGTCGGGTTACCGTCTCGGGCTGATGTGAAGGGCACGTGGGGCAACCAGACCGCCGCCGCACTGATGACGCACATCGTCGCGGCCGACACCCTCTACACCCTCCACTTCATGGAGGAGGTCTCGGCCCGGCTCGGGTGGGCGTGGGAGCCGCGCGAGGTGACGCCCGGCCGCCGCCCCGTCATGGAGATCCCCGGGATCGACCAGCGACTCATCGGATGGCCCGCCGCCAACAGATCGAGGACGCGCTCCCCGTCCTGGTGGCCGAGTACGAGGCCCGGCAGGGGCACCCGCCGGGGGAGCGGGCCGCCTACGCACTCGCCTGCCAGGCCGCCGACCGGACCCGCTCACCCAAGCGCACAGAACTGCGGTCGCTGTCCGAGCTGCGCGCGGTCTGGCGGGACTCGGCGACCCAGGCATACGGAGCGGACGTCGTCGCCGGGTTGGCGGAGCGCGCCCGAGCAGCGGCCGCGGCGATATGAGCGCGGGTACGCCCGGTCGTCGACGCCGCCCTGGCGGCTGTCAACGTCGCCGCCGTGGTGTCCGTGATGCGCGGCGGGTTCAAGCATCACCACCTCCTCGCTGAGGCCCCCCGCCAGCTCTCCTACATCCTTCGCGGCCGACCCCACCGGCCCGGCCTGGACGAGGAGATAGTCCAGGCGGCCATCGACGGCTACACCCGCCCGGCCACCCGGCGGATGATGACCGCCGACCTGCGCGCCCTGTACCCGCACGACATCGGGGACCAGGCCGTGCTCCGCGCGCTGACCCGCAAGCGCGCAGCCTCCCCGTACGAGCGAGCCCGTCTTGCGGCTGCCGCGCTGACCGCCCGCGTCCACGCGCTTCGCCGCGCGGACCGGCTGAACTCCCGGCCCCGGCCGCGCAACGTCACCGTGCCGACCACCCTGAGCCCGCGCCCCGGGCGGAGGACCGGCCGGGATCTGGAGCCGATGACGGACGTCGCCGCGGCGGAGCAGACCAGCCGGACGCTGGAGGCCGCCGCCGAGATGGCCGCCCGCCTCCAGGCCGGCATCCGCGAACGAGCCGCCGCACGCCGCCCTGCACCACAGCCCGCCCCGGCGACGCCCCCGCCGCCGTACTCCCAGCAGCCCGTCCAGCCCGCGCCGGTACGGACACCACCCACCGGAGGAATCGCATGCCCGACATGCCGCCCGCGGACCCGAGGATCGAAGCCGTCGCTGCCCGGCTGAAGGAGGCCGCCCAGAAGCGCGCCGAGGCGTACGTGCCGCCGACGGACTGGCAGCCGATCTGGAAGCGGCCCCGGAAGCCGAAGTCCATCAAGGCGAAGAAGGCGGAGCTGGCCAAGCAGCGCAAGCGGCTCAAGGCCGCCGGGGTACGCCGCTTCTACGGCGCCCAGTCGCGCCGGCCCCGGCCCCGGCAGAACCGCATCGGCAGCGCCGCCGCCCGCCGCGACGCCCGCGCCCTGTCCTGGATGCGGCACTCGAGCGCCTGGCTGTGGTGACGAGTTCGGCAACCGCTGCCGGGCGCTCACCGCCGACGCCCGGGGCATCACGGTCGCGGTGTGGGTGAACACCATGCCCCGGTTGAAACGGGGCGAGCCCTGGTACGAGATCGGCATCGACGACCCGGACCGTCGCCGCCGGCGCTACCCCGAGCCCGCCGGCCGGTGACCGGCGCTGGGCAAGCCCAAGGGGAGCCTGGGCAAGCCGCCCCGAACACAGGCTTGCCCACCCCGGCTGTCCGGGCGGCATCGGTCATGGCCATCCCGGGATTCCCGGCGGGGTGCACCTCACCGATGGCGGGTGACCGATGACCGGTCACCGCCTCGGCGGGAGTTGCATGGGCCGGTCACGGCGCTGACGTGCTGATTGACCGATTCCGGGAGACGGATCGGTCACGCCCGGCCCGCCGATCGGTCACGGGATCCGCTGGGCAAGCCTCCACGCGGAGGGCTTGCCCAGCGTCCGGGCCGCAGGGCGGAACGGCTCCTGAAGTCCGCGGAGCACCGTCCGGGACGCGGCGCCCCGAAGCCGGCCGACACCACCTCGTCGGCCGTAGACCAGTTTCATGAGCGAAATCAAGCAGGAGAACCCCGCCGGACTTGAGGTCCACGATCCCAGCGCCATGTGGCGCGCACTGACCCGACTTCACGCGACCCACCCCGAAGCGCCCGACCGCTTTCTTCCCTTCCTGAGGCCGGAGGTGTTGCTGTCTCTCACACGGTCGGAACTCCTCTGGAGGACGCGGGTGGAGCTGGCGGGCGGAGAGACCATGGCCGACCTGCATGACCTGGTAGGGGATTTGGTGCCCGCCCTGGATACGGACGACAGGCACGCCCTTCCCGGGGAGACGCTGGAAGTCGTGGTGGGCACCCGGCACGAACTCGCCCTGCACCCGGCCCACGTCCACGGCCTCACCCGGCTCCTGCGCGAGGCCGTCGACACCATCGGGGCCCGCGGCACGCCCGGGGGCGGCCGGTGCTTCCACTGCGACGGCACCGGCCGCGCCCACCCGCTGTGGGAGCCGGCCACCGGGCAAGCCTGAACTCCCTGGGCAAGCGCAAGGCGACCCTGGGCAAGCCCTCCACGCGGGCTTGCCCAGGGGCCGGGTTACGCCATCGCGGCGGCCTCGGTCTCCAGGACGACGACGAGCTGCTCCGGGTCGACGGGGACGCCGTCGGCCGATAGGTGCCCGGGCATCACTCCTGGGCGGAGAACCCGCCCGCCGCCCGCCCGCCCGCCCGCCCGCCCGCCGCCCGCCGCCCGCCGCCCGCCGGCCGGTGACCGGTCACCGGTTACCGGTCCTGGTGTGCCGGTCACCGGCTCACTCACCGGTCGTCGGTCACCGATTCCCGGCGGCAGTCACCGGTGAGTCACTGGTCGTCGGTCACTGGTCCGGTGCCGAGGGTCCGCCGGCCGGTGGTGGGGGCGGGCCGGGCGACGGCGGCCTGGGCGGTGGGGAGTTGCTCGGCGGCCGGGCGGGCGCATGGTCTGGGCGACAACTCGGGGTTTTCGCCTCGGGTTGGTCCGGTGCCGAGTCGGCGGCGTTCGGTGGTCACCGGTCCGATTCTCGCCGGGCTGTTCATCGTCGTCATCACCGCCCCGGCCCGTGTGACGGCGGGGGGGCCCAACACGCGCGCGTGACGCGCGCGTGCGAGGCGGTGAACTTCTACCGTGACCGGATGGATCACTACGCGGGCCGGCGGCGCGGCTGCCGCAACCTCACCGATGTCCAGGACGAACTGGCACGGCGCCTGGAAGCGCGGGCGGGCCGGCTGCGTGCGGAGGCCGGCCGCGACGGTGGGGACGGCTTGTCGGTGGTGGAGGCGGTCGCCCTGGCGGCGGTCCAGCTCGGTCTCCAACCGTCGGCCCCGACCGTGGGAAGCGGGTCCGCAACCGGCGGCGCGCCGGGTCGTTGAAGGAGACGGGGATCCACACCGGTGCGGGCAGACCCTGACCGCGATGTCCGTGTCGGTCCCGGGTCCTGGCGCCTGATGCGCCGGCGTCACCGCCGGGTGATTCGCCGCGCGCGGCGGTGTCCGCGTCGGGTGTCAGGACCACCCCGATGGCCAAGGCCGTGCCGATCGATCGTTGATCGGCCTCCGATTGGCGGCCGATCGGTTGCCCGTGCCGATCGGCTGCCGATCGGGAACCGATGCCGGCCTGCGGTTTCCGATCGGTCCGATCAGCGTCGCCCCCCCCGGATGTGGGGCGACCGGAACCGTCGGGGTTCGCGGTCGTTGAAGGGTTCGGGTCGCACACCGCCTCGGGAGCTTCAGGTTCCCCCGGGTCCTCGGGGCGGTCCCGGGTCCTGACATCTGACACGCTCCGCCCCCTGCCTGTCCTGGCCGGGGAGGGATGTCGCAGCGAGCGGCTGTGTCAGCGTCAGGTGTCAGGACCATCCGCCGGTTAGGTCGGGCAAGCCGGCTGTTACCTCGCCTCGGACACCACGATTCTGGGGCTGTCCGCCCTGGTCAGAGCAGGTAACAGAGCCAGAGGTAACAGGCTCGGTAACTGGCCGGGTAACAGCCGGGGCCGTGGCTGCTTGATGCCGGGCAAGCTTTTGGTGGGCAAGCCTGTTGGGCAAGCCCCGAATGCACCTGCCGGTCCCCCTGCGGTTTCCCCTGTGGTGCCCCCTGCGGTGTCCATCGGGCCTGTGAGGGGTATTTCCGCAGCTCACCGCCCCTTCTCCGCGTATTCTGCCGCCTCGACACATCTTTTCGACGTTCACCAAGGCCCCGTGGATGCCGAGGTCGGTGAGTGCGGCGGCGGCGCCTCCTGCGGTGCACCCGTGCGCGTTCAGTGTCCCAGCGATTCGGTCGCCGTCAGTGACCGTGACCTCCAGGTGCTTCTGCGCTCCGGCTGGAGGTCCTTCTTTGTGCCTTCCTGCGTCAGGTAGAGGCGTTGAGGATGTGGCGGATGATAGCCACGGCCTCGTCCGGGTGGTCGTCAAGCCAGTCGGCGAGGTGCTTGCGGACGACCTCTTGGACGTAGAGGTCCGCTTCGGGATTGCTGAGTCTGGTTCTGGTGGAGCCTTCGAAGACGGGGTGGGCGAGTTTTACGGAGACGACTGCGGTCAAGCCCTCGTGGATGGCCTTGACGGTGATGTTCTCGGCGTCTGCGGACAGAAGCTGTTGACGGCGCGCGTAATCGTTGACGAGGTCCGTGAGTGCGGTGCGGAAGCCCTGTTCGTGTGCGCCGCCCTCATGGGTGCGCGTGCTGTTCGAGAAGGAGCGGAACGCTCCCGGCGACCAGGTGTTCCACTGCATGGCGACCTGCACGGAGATCGTTTCGTCCTGGTTCTCCGACTCGAAGGCGATGGCGGGGGAGTGGACGAGGCTCAGGGGGTAGGGGTTGAGGTGGGCGACGTAGGCCCGTAGGCCGTCCGTGTGGTGGTAGCGGGCCGGTTGCTCCGGCCGTTCGTCGGTGAGCGAGATGGCCAGGCCGTCGTTGAGGAAGGCCAGTTCCTGGAGGCGCTGCGACAGCGTGGCGAACGAGTAGTGGGTGGTCTCGAAGATGCCTGTGTCGGGCATGAACGTAATCGCGGTCCCGTGATTGCCCGTCTCCTCGTTCCTCGTCAGGGGAGTGATCGGGGTGCCTTTCTCGTAGGCCTGGGTCCAGCGGTGGCCGTCTCGGTGGACCTCGACCGTGAGCCGGCTCGATAGCGCGTTGACCACGCACAGGCCCAGGCCGTTGATGCCGCCGGACACCGAGTAGCCGGTATGGGGCTTGGGACCGAAGGACAGCTCCGTCAGTTCGCGTTCGACGGCCGGCTTACCGGTGGACTCCTCCACCTCGACGGGCAGGCCCCGCCCGTTGTCCGCGACGCGAACGCCGCCGTCCGCGGTGATCGTGACGTCGATGGTGTCGGCGTGGCCGGCCAGGTGCTCGTCGACGGCGTACGAGACGACCTGGAACACCATCTGGTGCAGGCCGCGCTCGCTGGTCGAGCCGATGTACATGCCGGGGCGCCTGCGTATCGCCTCGCGGCCCTCGAGAACCTGGATGTGACTGGCGTTGTACTCATTCACGTTCGCGGGCTGACTGGGGTTGCCGGACTCGGTCATGAAACACCCTCCCTGGGCCGTCCTGAGCATGCATGTGAGCGGATGTCACAGAAGCAGCTGAAGCTGCTTCCACGCCGTCGCCGGTGCATGCCCATCCTAGGTATCTGAGGGTAAATGCGCAGGTCAGGCCTTATTCGGCGAGGTTCCAGGTGGTCGCGTCCACGGCTTTGCCGCAGCCGTCGCTCTGGGGGTCCGCTGCTGGCAGCGGAGCAGCGCGAAGGTCCCGCCGGAGGCGCGCGGGGGGCGTTCTCGGCTGGGCCTGAGGTGCCTTTTCCTGCGGATTCCGGCAGGTTGCAACTCGCTACTGCGCCCAGTGGACGCCCAGCTTCGTGAGGGCGGTGAGCTGGTCGGTGGTGAGCTTGTCGCGTCGGGTTTTGGTGTTGGAGATCCACACACCGAGCTTCACGACCACGGGCTCCGCTTCGCCCTCGACGGCGATCTCCTCCCCGTGGGACCGCGGGACCGGTCGGTGGGTGCCTTCCCGCGCCACCCACTGCCTGAGGGCTTCCATGCCCCGCTGGAACGCCTGCTGCGCCTTGCTCGGGCCGTTTGCCGTACGCGCGGCTGCGGGGGCGGGAGGCGGGGCTCGGGAGCGTTGAAGCCCAACGCGGTCAGCCGTGCCTGCTGCTCGGGCAGGAGCTGGACCCAGGTGCCCGGTTCCTGCTGACGCCATCGCCACTTGCCGACGTCGTCGCCGTCGAAGACGACGCCCGGCGCGATGTGGGGCAGGATGCCGTCGGCGTCGACCAGGTCGGCCAGGATCCGGTAATGGCGCTGCCAGTCCAGCGGCCACGGGCAGTCCCAGTCCTCGTCGATCGCGGCCAGTTGCGCTGCGCGCTCCGCAGCCCGGTCCGGGTTCTTCCCCAGGCCGTTCTTGGCTCCCTTGCGGCGGAGGTTGGCCATGTGCTGCCCGATGGGCACCATCTCGTTGTCCTCGCCCCACATGGCGTCCTGTCGGGGCGCGAGGTGCCCGGTGGCTCGCCGGTACGACCGCAGGGCGGCGAGCTTGGCTTCCCACGCCTCCTTGCCCGGTTCCCAGACCATCCCGGCCTCCGGCGCGTCCAGGAGGATCTTGCGCCGCTCTTCGAGTTCGCCGGCCCGCAGGGCTTTGCGTTGCTGGTGCACCCACCGCCCGAGCGGGAACGCCTTGGTGACTCCGACTTCGACCTCCCCGTCATACGGGACGGCGTGGACGCCGGTGATCTCGTTCTCTGACCGCCATCGGATCAGGGCCTGGTAGCTCTCCAGCCACACCAGGAACTCCGGCCGGTAGACCCGGGTGCGCAGGAACGCCGCGATGGTCGCCGCGTCGCGTGGGCTGGAGAAGTGGAGCAGGGCGGCTTCGGCGGCGGCCTGCGTGTCGTCGTCCTCCTGGTCGTCGCCCTCGCCGCCGGCCCCGACGATCTGGCCGTCCTGGTCACGCCGGACGTGCAGTTTGCGCTTGCCGCTGGTGAGGGCGCGGGAGGTGAGCTGCTCGACAAGTCGTTCATCGTGACTGCGGAGACCTTTTATCTAGGGGTGGTTGGAGTGCGAGGGATGTTTGTTCTGGTTGTCACCTGCGGGAATGGTTGCGTGACGATCCCGGGGTGACAGTGGCCAAGTGGTGGTTACGTTCGGCACGCGGAGCGCATCTACGTGGGGGAGCGGGCTGTCTCTCCGGTAACGGGCACGGTCCGGTGGGTTGTGGTGGATTCCCGGTCCTGCAGACTGCACACGGAGGCCGTGGCCTATCCTGCTTCGCTGCGTGCCCGGGACGCCCAGATGTCCGGAGGCGTACGGCCTAATCCCGGATGCGCTCCCCGGCGGGTCGGACGAGGCTGATGGGGATCCCATCGTGGGCCTTTCAGCGTTGCAGGAGGAGCCGTGGCACCTCTGGCCCGGATTCCTCTGGACGGCGGGGGCTTCGTGCTGATTGAGGCCCCGGCCGCCCCGGACGGACCTGTCAAGGCCGGTCGCGTCAGCGACGCCATTCGCGATCTGCCGGGGAGCCTCGAAGACGCCCTCGAACCGGTCACCCGGGCCGCGCGCGTCGCACTCGAACAACTACGCAAGGCGGGACCCGACGAGATCACCGTCGAGTTCGGAGTCGACCTCGCGGTCGAGGCCGGGGCCGTGATCACCAAGACGGGCGCCCACTGCCACCTGATGGTGACGGTCAGATGGGAGCAGACCGGGTCTGTCCGGCGCGGCCCGGATGAGAGCGAGGGCTGATCCGGTGGAAGGCGACCGTGCGTCGAGACTGCCCCTGGCCGTCGCGCAGATCCTCGGCCCGGACGGGGAGGTCGCGGGGGCCGGTTTCCTTGTCGCCGCGGACGTCCTGGTCACCTGCGCGCATGTGGTCCGGGCCGCGGGAGGCGGCCCCGGCGACAGTGTGACGCTCGTCTTCCCACATGTGGCAGGCGCTGCTCGGTCCGAGGGCCGGGTCATGGCGGAAGCGTGGCGCGAGCCGGGGGAGGACGTGGCCCTCATCCGGCTTCCCGCCGTACCGCCGGGGACGGCCCCGCTCCCGCTGGGCTCCGCGGCGGGGTCCCGGGGCCATCAAGTGCGCTCATTCGGATTCCCCGCCCAGGCCCCGCAGGAGGGGCACTTCGGCTTCGGCGTGTCCGGTGACCTGCTGCCCGCCACCGCGCACAGGGGTGCGCATCTTCAGCTGACCGGGGCGAACGACCTCACCACAGGGTTCAGCGGCGGGCCGGTCCTGGACGAGGTGACCGGCCTGGTCATCGGCATGCTCACCGAGATCACCGCTCCCGACGAGCACGAACGGGGGCAGGGCATCGCCTACGTCACGCCCACCCAGGTGCTGAGGGAGACCTGGCCGGAACTCGCGGAGCGGGAGGTGTGCCCGTACCGGGGGCTGGAGCCGTTCACGGCGGAGTACGCCCAGTGGTTCGAGGGGCGGCAGGACGCGGTGGAACAGGTGCTCGCAAACCTGGCCCGGCAGCACGGCCTGACCCTGCTGCTCGGACCATCCGGTTCGGGTAAATCGTCGCTGATCCAGGCGGGTGTGCTGCGGGCGCTGGCCGCCGGCGCGCTGGCGGGCAGCGACCACTGGCTGCCCGTCCTCGTCCGGCCTCGGCAGGACCTGCCTGCAGAGCTGGAACGTGCTGGCCTGGCCGGGGCCACCACCGACGGGATCGCCGCGGCCGTCAGCCGCCGACTCGCGGCCGAGCCCGGCCGTCAGCGCGTCGTGCTGGTCATCGACCAGTTCGAAGAGCTCCTTACCCAGTCGGCCACCCGCCTCGGCGTCGCGGACCAGATCACCGCGGCGGTCACCTCGAACACCGAGCTCCACGTGATCCTGATCATGCGTGACGATTTCTACCCACGGCTGGCCGCCTCGGCCCCGGGACTGCTGGAAGCCGCCATGCCGGGACTTCTCAACGTGCCGGGCATCCTGAGCAGACAGGACCTGCACGACATCATCACCCTGCCCGCCCAGGACGTGGGACTCCACTTCCAGGCCGGGCTGCCCGAGCAGATCATCTCCGACGTCCTGGCTACCACCCCCGAAGGGGTATCAGCCCGCCAGGCACCCGTCACCGTGCTTCCGCTGGTGGAGCTAACGCTCAGTCAGCTGTGGCAGCGGCGCATGGACGGGTACCTCACGCACGACGCCTACCAGCGGATCGGAGCGGTGACAGGAAGCCTGACCACCTGGTGCGACACCGCCCTCGGCCAACTGTCCCCTGAGCAGCGACCCATCGCGCAGCGCGTCCTGACCTCCCTGGTACGACCCGCCGACCGGGCCCGCAACGTTCCCGCGATCCGCGCGCAGATCCCGCTTGACGAACTGCGCGACCTGGCATCCGACCCCGATGACACCTCCGCCGGCGCGGGGGCCGCCGACGGCAGGGGGGCGGTCGACGCCGTCATCGCCACCCTCACGCAGCACCGCATCATCACCACCCAGACGCTCCGGGCGCCCGAGCATCCCGATGCGCACGACGCGCCGCCCGGGCGCCCGGTGGCCGAGTTGATCCACGACGCCCTCATCCGTGACTGGGGCGCGCTGCGCGACTGGGTCGGCCAGGACCACCGGTTCCAGCAGTGGCTCGACCGTACCCGCGAACGCAGGTCCCGTTACGCCGAGGGAAACGATCCGGGAGACCTGCTCGGCGGGACCGCCCTCGCCGAAGGCATGGAATGGTCGCATCAGCGACGCCTCCCGGGAGACATCGCGGCCTACCTCACGGCCAGCAGGCAACGCCAGCAGGCCGGGATCCGGCGCAGCAGACGCCTCAACGCGATCCTGGCCGCCTTGCTCATCGTGGCCGTCCTGGCGGGAGGCTTCGCATTCGTGCAGCGCCGGACCGCCGTCGCCCAGCAGCGACAGGCCCTGTCCAGGCAACTTGCCGCGGAGTCCGGCACTCTCATCCACACCAACCCGGAACTCGCCTCCCTGCTCGCTGTTCAGGCATACCGCACCGACGACACCCCAGAGTCCGCGGCCGCCCTGCACACCGTCGCAGCGCTCCCCCTGCACCGACGCCTCTCCGACCACACCAGCAACGTCGCATCGGTGGCGTTCAGCCCTGACGGCCGCACCCTTGCCACCGCCGGCGCCGACAAGACCACCCGCCTGTGGGATCTGGCCGCAGGCCGGACACGTGCCGTGCTGCGCGGGCACACCGACGAGGTGTGGTCGGTTGCGTACAGTCCCGACGGTCGCACCGTACTCACCGGCAGTGCCGACGGGACCGCGCGGCTGTGGGACACGGCCACCGGCGTGACGCGGACCATCCTGCGCGGGCACACCGACGAGGTGTGGGCAGTGGCGTTCAGCCCCGACGGCCGCACCCTCGCCACCGCCAGCGCCGACAAGACCACCCGCCTGTGGGATCTGGCCGCAGGCCGGACACGTGCCGTGCTGCGCGGGCACACCGACGAGGTTTGGTCGGTTGCGTACAGTCCCGACGGCCGCACCCTCGCCACGGCGAGCGACGACAAGACCGCCCGCCTGTGGGACGTCCCCGCGGGTACGGCGCGCACCGTGCTGCGCGGACACACCGACGAGGTGAACGCAGTGGCCTTCGGCCCCGGTGGCCGCACCCTCGTCACCGGCAGCACGGACAGGACCGCGCGGCTGTGGGACGTCGCGTCCGGGGCGCCCCGCACCATTCTGAGCGGCCACACCGGGCCCGTGTACGCGGTGGCGTTCAGTCCTGACGGCCGTACGGTCGCCACCGGCAGCGTCGACAAGACCGCCCGGCTGTGGGACGTGGCAGCAGGCATCACACGCAACACCCTGAGCGGGCACACCGACGAGGTGCATTCGCTTGCGTTCAGCCCCGACGGCCGCACGCTCGCGACCAGCGGCACCGACAAGACCGTGCGCCTGTGGGAGGCGGCCGCGGGTCCGACGCGCAGAACGCTGAGCGGCCACACCGACGAGGTGAACGCGGTGGCCTTCAGCCGCGACGGCCGTACGCTTGCCACGGCCGCCGATGACGGGACCGTGCGGCTGTGGGACGTGGGCGCGGGCACGACCCGCGCCGTGCTGCGCGGGCACACGGCCCAGGTGTTGTCGATCGCGGTCAGCCCCGACAGGCGCACCCTCGCCACCAGCAGCCACGACAGGACCGCGCGCTTGTGGGACGTGGGCGCGGGCACGACCCGCGTCGTGCTGCGCGGGCACACCGGCTGGGTGAACGGGGTGGCGTTCAGCCCCGATGGACGTACGGTCGCCACCAGCAGCGACGACAAGACAGCCCGCCTGTGGGACGTCACCACGGGTAGGGAGCGCACCGTGCTGCGCGGCCACACCGAGAAGATGTACGCGGTCGCGTTCAGCCCCGATGGACGTACGGTCGCCACCAGCAGCGACGACAAGACAGCCCGCCTGTGGGACGTCACCACGGGGAGGGAGCGCACCGTGCTGCGCGGCCACACCGGGCCCGTGTACGCGGTGGCGTTCAGTCCCGACGGGCGTACGGTCGCCACCGGCAGCGACGACAGCACCGCGCGCCTGTGGGACGTCCGGGAGGGCAGGGCGCGCAGCATGCTGACCGGTCACACCGGCGAGATCAACGCCGTCGCGTTCAGTCCCGACGGGCGTACGGTCGCCACCGGCAGCGACGACAGCACCGCGCGCCTGTGGGACGTGGGTGAAGGCGCCACGCGCATGACCCTGACCGGTCACACCGACGAGGTGTGGTCGGTGGCGTTCAGCCCCGACGGACGCATCCTCGCCACGGGCAGCGACGACAAGACCGCGAGGCTCTGGAACGTGGTGCTGCCCGAACCCGCCGCAGAGATCGAGAGGATCTGCCGGGCCGTCGGCCGCGACCTCACTCCGGAGGAATCTGCGGCGTACCTGCCGGACCGGCCGGCCCGCTCGGCCTGCCCCCAGGCCGGACCCCCTTCCGGCGCCGGGCGGACCCTGTAGCGGCACCCCGTTGGCGTCAGCCTGTTGGCTCACGGGAGACTGGGACACCGTCACCCGGCGCCCTACGCTGCAGTGCGCGCAGGCCCCGGCCCGCGCGAACGCCACGCTGTCGCGACTCACGCGCCGCCCGACAGCGCCCGGACCTGTCGGCGAGGGCTCGCCCCCGACTGCGTGACGGGAAGCTCGATCTCGGCCGCTGCCGCCGCAGCCACCTGCCCCAGCCTGGCCCTGGCCAGCAGGGGCTCCAGCGCACTGACCGTAAGCCAGAACCACACACCCCGCGGCGAGTCACCCCTCGGGCACACGCGCGGAGAGCGGAGCGGCCGGATTGTGCACCCGCACCAGATCAGGCTCCACTGATGGGCGTCGCGGATTTATCACTGGTCCGGCGACGGGCTTTCTCACCAGCGTGCGGGTGTGTTGAGCTGGGTGTGTTGAGTCGGGGCGTGGCGTTTGTGTGGTGCAGGCGTGTGTCGTTTCGCGGGTGGTCGGCGTGGCGCGCCTGCAGGGCCCTTGGCCTACGGCCGCCCTGGGGGCTGACCGCCACCGGCGTGCTGCGCTCGCGCGCCTACTGCGCCCAGTGCACGCCGAGGGCGGCGAGCTGGGCGGCGTTGAGCCGGTTGCGGCGGGCTTTCTGGTTGCCGATCCAGATGCCGGTGCGGTGTTCGGTGCCGTCGGGGAGCCGCTCGACGACGGCGCGTCCCGGCATTCCGCCCTCCCGCGCGATGTACCACTGGAGGGGCTTGGAGGCCTTTCTGAAACGCCTCGCCGCCTGCGCGCGGCGGTTCTACGCGAGCGCTGCCTGGGCTTCCTCTTCGGATCCCCTCACCTCCCCATCGCCTTGGACGGGGTGATCTGGCAATCGAACTGGGAGCTACCCGTCGACGCGGACTACCTGGAAGGCGTCGACCGGGACATGAACCGCGCCGGGTTGCGCCCCTTGGGTTGGTCCCTCACCGGGCGCAGGCCCCGCCCGCACAAGCAGCTGACCGAGCCCGACCAAATGAAGGACCCTAGCTTCGTCCAGCGCTTCCAGCCCATCGCCGCGCGCCTGCGTACAGCACTGGCCGCCGCTGGCAGGAACTGACCTGGGAGGGCTGGCCCGCTTCGCGACCTGCGAGTCAGCCTTCCACCGTTACCGGTCCCCTTTGACTCTCCGGGCTGCGGGACGGTCGGTGCGCGCGGCTATGCATAACCACACCGCAGGGAGAGCGCCATGACGTTGCGGTTCGTCGGGATCGAACCGAACACCGCAGGCGGGCGACGCTTCCCACCGGAGCTCACGCACCGCCAGCAGCAGCGCCGCAGAGCCGCGCGTCTGCGTCTGGGAGTCCCTGACCGGCACCTCGCGTCAGGTGCGGATGCGACTGTGGGACCGTTCGGCCGCGGGCCCTATCGAAAATCTTGGGCATTGGCTGCTCGGTTCCGTGTACGAAGGACCCGTACAGGCAGGCACGAAAGGGGCGCCAGTGGGTAAGGCATCGTCGGCGAAGCGCGCGGCCAAGGCTGGAGGCACCCGGGATCACACAGTGCCCCAGATGTACCTGAGGCATTTCGCTCGGCACGCGGCACGCCGAAGGTACGAGCTGACGGTGCGACGGCTCGGCAAGATCAATGAGCCGTTTCCCGTGACGCCTACCGGTATCGCTGCCGAGACTGGCTACTACTGGGGCATCAGCGCCGACGGAGTTCCTCACCATGCTGCTGAGGGGCTGTTCACCTCCCTGGAGAGCCGCGCCGACACCGTGCTGAAGGTCCTGCTGAACGACCCCCAGTGGGCCCTCACGCCGCAGTGGCCGCTGAGCCTAGACCAGCGCCACGTACTCGCATGGTGGATGGCCGCCCAGATCCTGCGCACCACCCGCCAGCGCAAGCGCCTCACCCACCGGCAGGCAGAAGCACCGGACCTCACCGCGCTTCCCGACGAGGTGCACCGGCTCGCCGAGAACAACCCGCACCTGCGCTACATCGTCGAGAACATCGTCACGCTGGCACTCACCCTGGAAGCCCGCCCGTGGGCGCTCGGCTTCAGTGACATGTGCCTACTGACCAGCGACACCCCGGTCGTCGTCTGGAACCGCCCCGACGATGAAGACCAGGTACGCGCCGCCGCATTGAGCGACATCATGCTGCCGCTTGACCCTCATCGTTTCCTGTTCCTGCCAGGGCCCGCGACCCGGGAGGACGACCACCGCAAGCAGGTGGATCACCTGATGCACGCGAAGGGCGCCGTCGGCATGGCGCTCGTGGGGGTGGCGTACGACGTGGCCGACCAGTTCGTGATTCACCACCCGGAGCACGACCCCTGGAAGCACTGGAAACCGACCGGCCGCGCACAGCCGAAGTCCTGGGAGGGCGAGACGCATTCCGGCCCGCAGTATGTCCTGCAGTACCCCGTATTTCCGCTCGATCAGAACATCGAACGCCGCTGGACCGTTGAACACCCGTGACGGGAGGCCGGGCCGCCCCCACAGCCCCAGCTGTGTTGCACCTTTGACCTGCGGTGACAGGGGAGCATTGCCGTCCGGACCGCTGGTGCACCTGTGCGTTGCAGCCCGTGTTGCACCGCCGGCCGGGGCGGGAAGGCAAGACGAAGGCCCCGGGGGCACGACGTCCCGGGGCCTTCAAATCGCTGTCAGGCCAACGGCACGGGGCGGTCGGACTGGACGACCGTTCCGTCGGCCAGGCCCACGTAGGGCCGCATTTGGGTGAACGGGATGTGCTGCTCTCGCTCTACGCGCCGCAGTT
Source organism: Streptomyces sp. NBC_00513 (assembly GCF_041431415.1). Lineage (GTDB taxonomy): Bacteria > Actinomycetota > Actinomycetes > Streptomycetales > Streptomycetaceae > Streptomyces. The sequence continues at coordinate 175,963 of NZ_CP107845.1, read as the reverse complement.
CATCGGCTCGGATAAGGAACCGAGCGGGAGGGGCGCCAGGAGTGAGCACGTGGGGGAGCGGAGTGGCCCAGTTCTCCCCTCGCGTGACGAAGACGCGCCGGTCACCGGGGAGCTCTATGCCCCAGCTGGTTATGGCGATGGGCTGGTCGCCGGTGTTGACCGCCTCCACGCTGACGAAGTGGTCGCCGAGGTCTTGGCTGCCGTCGGGCAGGTCATAGACCGGGATGGAGTTGGAGACCTGGAGGACGACCCGAGGGCCCGCGGGAGCGGGAAGGTAGCTTGCGATGTTGAAGCGGTTCTCCTGCTGGTTGTGGTTTCCGACCTGCACGGCGGCGGGGCCGTTGAAGGTGTTGCCGACCACGCCTTGGCGGGCTGCGTATTCCTGCTGCTCGGCCACCAGGGCCTGAAGTTCGGTCGCGACCTGCTGCTGCTCGGACTCCTCCAGCGTCTCCAGAAGCGATTCGAAGCGGGTCTGCCAAGAGGCCTCCTGGCGGAGGAGTGCCCGCTCCGTCTCGCCGGTGACATCGGCTTCCATCAGCACCTGCGCGGTGCGGTCCAGGCGCTCCAGCTCCACACGCTCACGTTGAGGTTCGCCGCGCCCCATAAGACGAGCTACGCGTTGCCGCAGAGCAGTCCATGCGTCTGTGCCGACGGCTTGGACGACAGCGGTACCGCCCGCTCCGGCCGCGGCCATGAGTGCTTCAGTAAGCATGGTTCAGTCCCTTGAGTCCAGGAAAGCCGACCCCTCACGCCTGCGGCGCTGAGGCTTGCGACCAGTGTCCCTGGCACCACTGACAGACAGGACCCCTGTCGATGGTGCCAGAGGCCCTCTCGGGTGGGCCCTGGGGACCGGCCGGTCCGTGCCTGCCCGTACGACCCCCTGAACGAGGGCCGCCATGCCCCACCTTGAACGCCTGCTGCGCCGGATAGCCTGAAGCATCCCTTCGAACTAGGAGACAAGGTGGCTAATCTGCATACCCGCGACGGCAAGCCGCTGCGAAGGACTGGCGAAGACGTCCACGACAACTCGGGCCGACACGTCGGCAAGATCGACGGCGACAAGGTGTACGGCGCCAACGGTCGCTACGTGGCCACACTCGTCGGTGATCGACTCGTGTACCGGCAGATAGACAGCGCGGGCATCAGCTCGCCTTTTGTGCCCAAGCAGTCGACTGCGCTGGGAGGCGCTCAGGTCGGCGGCTCTGGTCTGTGGGGAGACGAACCGAGCTTCTCCTGATGGCCTGCCCGGAGTAGCCCCAGAGCCTAAGGCTCAGGGGCCACTGTCGGCACGAGGCAGGTGCAGCTGGTCAGCATCCCAGACATCGACAGAGCTGCGCTCTACGCCCAGTCGACGCCCAGTCGACGCCCAGCTGCGCGAGGGCGGCGAGTTGGTCGGTGGTGAGTTTGTCGCGTCGGCTCTTGGTGTTGGAGACCCACACGCCCAGCTTCACGGTCACAGGCTCCGCTTCGCCCTCGACGGCGATCTCCTCGCCGTGGGCGCGGGGGACCGGCCGGTGGGCTCCTTCCCGCTCCACCCATTGCGTGAGGGCCGTCAGGCCCCGTTGGAATGCCTGCTGCGCTTTGCCCGGCCCCTTCGCCCCGCGACCGGCTGCGGGGGCGTGAGACAGATTCTGGTCGGGCTGTACGCCGATCGCGTTCAGCCGTTCCTGCTGTTCGGGCTGGAGCCGCGTCCAGGTGGCTGGTTGTTTCTGCTGCTGGAGCCATTTCCCGATGTCGTCGCCGTCGAAGACGACTCCGGGTGCGATGTGGGGGAGGGCGCCGTCGGCGTCGACCAGGTCCGCCAGGATCCGGTGGTGGCGTTGCCAGTCCAGGGGCCACGGGCAGTCCCAGTTCTCGTCGATCGCGGCCAGCTGCGCCGCGCGCACAGCGGCCCGGTCCGGGTCTTTGCCCAGGCCGTTCTTGGCTCCCTTGCGGCGGAGGTTGGCCATGTGCTGTCCGATGGGCACCATCGCGTCGTCTTCGCCCCACATGGCGTCCTGTCGGGGCGCGAGGTGCCCGGTGGCTCGCCGGTACGACCGCAGGGCGGCGAGCTTGGCTTCCCATGCCTCCTCGCCGGGCTCCCAGACCATCCCGGCCTCCGGGGCGTCCAGGAGGATCTTGCGCCGTTCCTCGAGTTCCCCGGCGCGCAGGGTTTTGCGCTGCTGGTGCACCCACCTGCCGAGGGGGAAGTCCTTGGTGACGCCGACTTCGACCTCGACGTCGTAGGGCACGGCGTGGACGCCGGTGATCTCGTTCTCGGCCCGCCAACGGAGCAGGGCCTGGTAGCCCTCCAGCCACACCAGTGACTCCGGTCGGTAGACCCGGGTGCGCAGGAACGCGGCGATGCTGGCGGCGTCGCGTGGGCTGGAGAAGTGGAGCAGGGCGGCTTCGGCGGCGGCCTGTGTGTCGTCGTCCTCCTGGTCGTCGCCCTCGCCGCCGGCCCCGACGATCTGGCCGTCCTGGTCGCGCTGGACGTGCAGCTTGCGCTGGCCGCTGGTGAGGGCGCGGGAAGCGAGCTGCTCAACGAGTCGTTCGTCATGACTGCGGAGGCCTTGGAGGACTGCTACAGGGGGGCGGTAGCTGGCGCTGGCGACCATGTCGGTCGGGTCTTCGCCCGGCTCTAGAAAGACCGGCACGATGATCCGGGCGATTTTTGTGGAGCCGTCCTTGTTCAGGCGGAGGGCGCGGCCGATGTTCTGGACGATCTCGACCTGGGAGCCGCGGGTGTCGGCGAAGCAGATCGCCTCCACGCCCCGCTCGCCGGTGATGTCGACTCCCTCGCCCAGGCGTCGGCGAGCTGGTGGTGCGCGGGGGTGGAGGTGGTGCGGGACCGGACCGCCGCCGACATCGTGACCGGTGGCGCCGAGCCGGCGCGGAAGGTGTCTGCGGGCCGTGGTGGGGTGCTGCGCGCTGTGGTGGCCGGGGCGCGGGGCCGGTGGGGTGCTGGCCGGGCGCAGCGCGCTGTTGCGGTGCGTCTGGGGGTGCCGATAGCCGTGGTGGCTGACTGTGCCGGGTGGTGGTCGGTCGTGGCGGCCGTGGTCTTTCCGCCGACGATCAGTCACCGCGCCGCCCGTGGTGCGTACGGGGACGGGGTGCTGTTCCTGGACTGGCACAAGGACGGGCGCGGATACCGGGTCCACGACTACGCCGGGTCCCCGACCGTCTGACCGGATCGCACCTTCGGCATGAGGGGCTGGGGGTATTCCTGGAGTCGCGACGACGACCGAGCCCGACCGCCCTTTGCCACCTGCCGACCACCCGAATTCGACGGAGCGTCATGACTGAGATCACCACCCGGATCGAGCCCCGTACGGTCGCGCTCTCGCTGATCAGGGCGACGGCACTCGATGAGGCGGCGCGCCATCCCGACACGGACGGGTCGCCGCCGAACTGGGAGATGTACCGAGGGTTGACGGCCGCGCTGGAGAGCTGGCAGAGGGGCGGAACGCTGCGCGCGGACTCGCTGCTGCTGGCGCAGTGGCTGGCGATCGACCTGTGCGCCTACCTCGTTCAGCAGCTCGACCGGGCCGGGATGGAGCGGTGGCTGCGCGACTTCGGCGACGAGGTGTGCAGGGCGCAGCGGCACGCCCATCCGGCCGGGCCCACCGCGATCGAGATCCTGTCGGTCGTCGCCGCCGACCTGGATGCCCGTGCGCAGGACCCCACCGGTTCCGAGCGTCTCGCGCAGATCGGGGTGCCGTACCTGCTCTATCCCCGTACCGGCCACGAGGTCGAGGACGCGCGGGAGATCGCCTTGACGCTTGCCCTGTGGGCGGGCGCGCAGTTGGCGGCGCTCATGCACGACGCCGGTCGGATCAGCTCCTACATGGACGCACGCGAGCACACGGCGCCGCGGCCCTGACGACCTCAGTCCAGCAGGTCGAGGGTGACGTGTGGTCGGCAGTGCGGGCAGCCGGGTACTCCCTCGGCCAGGGCGCGGCGCGCCTGCTCGACGTCGATGGCCGAGCAGCGGTTGCGTGTGTCCCAGCATCCGCCGGGCGTGGACGCGGATGAGCGGTCGGCCCGCGCCGATGCCGTGTTCGATCAGCACGCGGGCGGCTCGGGCAGCGGGCGGCGACCCGCGTCCAGGGACGCCTGTGTCTCCGCGACGGCGAGAGCCTGTTCGGCGCGGCCGAGGGCGGCCCGAAGGTAGGTGACGACGGTGCGCAGGCGCGCCACGTCAGGCGGGAGAATATCGGACACTCGTTCTATTCTATGTCCGAGAACAGCCCCCCACCAGAACGGGATCCCGATGGCCACACCCGCCCCGCCGCGCCCCACGCCGGCGACCTGGTCGCCCTCCCAGACCGGCCCGTGCGCACGGTGGCCTGTTAACTGCACCAACGATTGCGATTGAGCCTTGTCGTGTCTTGGCCGCCCTGCCTGCCGGCTTGCAGCGGTCTCGGCCGTATGGGAGGCGCCGATGTCAGCCGGGCCACGTACCTTTCGGTTGGCCGTCCGACTGGGTGGTGGGGAGGGGTGGGACATGAAGTGGGTCGGTAACGCGCGGTTGACGGCGGGGCCTGAGGCCGCCTGGTACCTGGAGGCGGCTTTCACGCCCGGTGCTCAGCTGGGGACGGTGTACGACGATCCGACAACGCCCATCGTTGTGACGGGCATCGAGGAGGTGACCACTCTTCGTGTACCCAGTGGCCGTCTTGTTGTCGATGCACCGTGGGACGACGATGACACCGGGAGATACGAGCAAGGGGCGCCGACGCGGCCCCCGCGGGAACTGGCGGTGCGCATTCCCCCGGGCGTCTACCCGGTGGAGATCGCGTGGACGGCGGGCCCGTACGAGTTCTTCGGCGAGCAGTTCGACGGCGTGGAGTGCGCAGCGACGCGCCTGCGCATCAGCGATGACCCTGTGGTCGGGTGGGAGATGGGCCTGGGTGTCGATGACGACATCGACCGTCTTCCGCCAGGGGAGGAACCGAGGTTCGCAGCCGACCACAACGTCGGCTGCTTCGCCGACGCCGGCGCTTGGACGACCCTGTCCGCACCATTTCGCACGTGCGTGGACGGGCGGTGGGAACCGCGTGGAAGCGGGCAGCTTGCGGACGGGTGCGAGCGGATCAGTGACGAGTCGCAACAAGCCGACCTGGTGACGTTCGGAGCGGAGTCAGGCGGCATCGTCTGGTTGGGGCGGACGGAGGGCGGCGATGTGGCCGCCATTGTCGTCACCAGTGGCTTGTCCGGCGCCAAAGCATGACCTTTCGCGGGTGTGACTAGTGCAGAGAAGCCGCCAGTCCTGTTGCAGGTACGGCCACGGGGCCTCGCCCCTGTGCCAGCTGCAAGGCTCTGCGGTCCGCTGCCGGCTGATGAGCGAGAAGGAGCCGGTGGCGTTGCGGCCGTGGGGGCCGCAGGACGGGCCGGCGCCCCGGGTGTGGACGTGGCCGGCCGGTGACCGCCCGCCCCTGGCCATCTGGAGCTGCGGGGCGTGGAGGCTCGCGCCGGTCAAGGCCCGGCAGGATCACGCGGGCGGGCGCACCGTCTATCAGGTGGCGATCGACCTGGACGGCTCGACGTCGGTGGTGTCCAGGTTGTACGAGTGGCCGCAGCCGGGCCTGTGGGTCGCCCGCCGGCCCGTGTTGAAGCCCTCCGACTCCGGCCCGCCGGTCCTGGCTGGGCGACGTCGACCGGCGATCGACGCCGCGTAGCGACCCGATACGGCGCACGGGCGGGACAACGGAGAGCCCCGGCGGTCCGTGAGGGCTGCCGGGGCTGTGTCGGGCCGCTGTACCGCATCTTCGAGGGGTGAGCCTGTCCGTGCACGGCCCTGCCCGGCGCACCCATGTCGGCGCGGGTGCGGCGAGCCTACCGAGCCCTGCGACGGCTGCTCTTTGGTCACTGGCCGGGTGGCGGCTTGTCCTCCGCAGGGGTGGACATCGGGCGTCGCGTACACGTACGCGGCTTACGGCTTGGTCCTCAATCAACCCTGGAATCAGCACTGTTGACATCATTCTGACTCATTCGGCGTGTGCGGAATGAGTTGAAGTGGAGACGCCGACAACCTACGTCGCCCAGTGGCGGGCCGTCCTTCAGCGCAAGCCGAAGCCCATGTGTACTATTAGCGCATTTTAGTCGATATGCGCACCATGATGATCATGTAATATCGCCCGGAAACTCGGGTCGCATCAGACTCCGATGCGTTCTTTGGACATCAAGCAAGGGCATGGAAATGAAGAGAAGAACCGGATATCTGGCGGCTTTTGTCGCGATGTTCCTTTCGTTCATGATGATCAACTCGACGTCTTCCTACGCATGGGCGGCAGGTGGGGAGTGGAAGAACAACACGCCCAACTCGGTCAAGTGCGCGACGCCGCAGGGCAACAGCAACGCCAACGGGACCGTGCTCACGCTGTGGGACTGTACGAACTCCTACGCCCAGAAGTTCCAGCTCACCAGCGACAATCACACGCTCATTCACGTGGCGAGCGGAAAGTGCGTCACCCCCAAGGGCAACAGCACCGCCAACGGGACCGTTCTCACGCTGTGGACCTGCACGGGCAGCAACCTGCAGCAGTGGGAGGTGGGCGACTACAGCCTTGCCCGCAACAGGACGACCAGTTGGGTCGGTGACAAGTGCGTGACCAACTACGGCGACAGCCAGGCCAACGGGACCTGGATGACTCTGTGGACCTGCTCCGGAGACTGGCCCCGCTCCCAGGACTGGGCCATGAACTGGTACCACTAGTTTCCCCACCCCATGACGCCCCCGCGCCCAGCAATGGCCCGGGGGCGTTGTGTTGACCGCGCAGGCGCGCTCGGCGAGACAGAGCAGAGCGGGTCCTCGGTGCGCAGACCGGAACCAGGCGACCGGCTGTCCAGACGGGCGTACCGCGTCTTCGAGGGGTGAGCCTGTCCGAGCGCGGCCCCGCCCGGCGCGCCCATGTCGGCGCCGGGTTCGGCGAACCTACCGGGCAGCGAGTCCGCTCGCGGTCACTGGCACGCCCGCCGCCCGCCGCTCCTGGTCCTCGGCCGCCACGACCAGGCCGGGCGCCTCCACGACATCGGCCGCACCTTCCCCCTGCGCCCGCCCGCGGCCCGCACGGTCGCAGAACACCTGACACCCGCCGGTCCCCGGACACCCTTGGGCCGGGGTGCGGTTCGCCTCGACCTGGGGCTCACGCGACACCCTGGACACGACCCAGGTCCGCCCGGAGTTGGCCGCGGAGATCAGCGCCGACACTGCCATCGACCGAGGCGGCGCTACCGCCACCCCTGCGCTTCAAAGGGCTGTGCCTGGACGTCACGCCGGCGGGCGTGCCCGGGTTCGGGGAGGGTCGTGTCGCCCGGCGCCCTCTCGGTCGCTCCGCAGGGCCTGCCGGCTTCGGAGGTCGCTCAACGGTCGAGCCGCGCACCCCTGCCTGTACCGGGCCGGCTCACCGCCGAGTCGGCGGGGCGGTCGCCGTGACGGGCGGACGGATTCGTTCTGAGGCACGGTTTCCGCGTGTGCGTGCGAAGAATCGTGCGGAACGGCTGTTACGGAACTTGCTGCTCCGGTTGGGTGACGGGCGGAGGAGTGCGCCTGGTGGTGCGCTCCGGGCGCATTGATCGACTGCGCGGTGCGCGCGCTGGCTCGGTGTAGCGGTCAGTGAATGTCAGGGCCACGCTCACCCGGACCGCGTGTAGTACCCAAGCGTGTGTGACGGGAATGTCCAGGGTCGGTAACCGGCCTCGTCAGGGGCTGTGGTGGGCACCGTGTCGGGTCGAGAGTTTGGGTCCTCGGCCCACCGACGGGCCGGGCACCCGCACCGCTACGTGACTCGTATCGGCGGGTGCAGCACTGTTCTTGAGGGGTCACCGTATGTCTGCTTCGTCGACCGCCCGCCGTGTCGCCGCGACCGTTCTCGCCGCCGGCGCCATCGTCTCGGCCGCCGCTCTGCCGGCCACCGCTGCGGATCGGGGGCATGACCGGCAGCCGCGGGTGGAGATCTCCCGCGTCCAGGCCGACGCTCCCGGGCGTGACGACCGTTCCAATCGGTCCCTGAACGGCGAGTGGGTCGAGATCCGCAACACCACCCGCCAGCCGGTCAACCTGCGCGGCTGGACGCTGCGGGACTCCGACGGCAACCGCTACCGCTTCCACGACGCCCGCATCGGCGGCCGCGCCACCATCCGGATCCACACCGGATCCGGCCGCGACACCCGCACCGACCTCTTCCAGGGCAAGCGCGACCACGTCTGGGACAACCGCTCCGACACCGCCACCCTGCGCGACGACCGCAACCACACCATCGACACCGAGTCCTGGGGCCGCCGCCGCTAACCAGGACCACGCCCGCCGCCCGTGAACGGGCGGCAGCCAGAGCCGTGATGATCGTGTGCCGGGCAGTCCGCCAGTCGCCCGGCACACACCCATGTCCAGCGCCGGGCGCCAAGCGCGGCCGGGCGTTTCCCGCTCCCGGCGCGCCCGATGTCGAGGGCCCGGTCCCGTGACACGGCGGGCGATGTCCCCTTGAAGATCACCGCTGATCGGCCGCCGGCCCGGTGTCGGCCGGTGCGTAGGGCGGTTCACCGGTCCGCTTCCTGCCGGGGTCTTCATAGTGGTCCGGAGTCAACTCGCTGATTCCGGCCCCGCGTGCACCCCGGGGTGCGAGATCGTCGTCCCGGGGCCGCAGAACTGCGGCCCGGTGGGACGGTGTTGGAGGTGTCTGTGGAGACGGACGAGACGTGGACGTCGGATGAGTACGGCCGCTCGCACGAGGGCCGGGTGGGTGTGCTCCTGGACGACGGGTCGGTCCCGAAGCCGGTCTACTTCGACTCGGCCTCGGGCAGCTCGGGCTGGGAAGTGCGCCATTGGAGCGTCTACGACGGCGCCGGCACCTACCAACCGCGCCCGAAGGCACATGTGCTGCGCGTGGAGTGTTCCTGCGGCTGGACCGGAACCGGTCACACCGTCGACTGGACGACAGTGGGGGAGGCCCCGTTCCACGAGAGTGGACTGCGCACCGCGGAGCGGTGCGAGGAGGACTGGGACGCCCACATCCGCGACGTCGCCGGCACCACGATCCCCCTCCCCGCCGAGTTGGAAGCCCTCTTTCAGACCGTGACCGCCGCGATGGAGAAACTCGCCCGGGACTCGCCGACCGCCGCCCTCAAGGCCGCCCGCACCCTGGAACTCATCGCCCAACGCACCGCGCACTGGCCGGCCCACGACGCCCGCGACCAGGACCCGCGGACGGTGGCCGCCGATCTCGGCCTGTCGGTCGACGCGACCCGCAGCCTGTTGGCCCGCTTCGGGGGTTGGCACCCCCACGGCTGACCGACGGCCACCGACCCGCCCCCGGCCACGGCTCCGTCCGGTGGATGCCGGCACGGCGGCGAGGGGGCTGGCCACTCGGGCACCGTGCCTTCGAAGCCACGGGCCGGCATTTGAAGGTAGTCCCCGGCGGGGGTATCCCCGTCGCCACAGGCGGGGTGGCGCGGTGGTGACCGGTTGCCGCGGCCCGGCGTTGTCCCGGGTATGGACATGGATGACGAAGACTTCCTCGGCGTGCTCCTGGACGCCGCGACAGACACCCGCCTCAAGCTCCTTACCGGCGACGAAGCCAGGGCGGTCATGATGCTGCTCGGCGCCCTGGAGGAAGAGACCCGCTCCGAGGAGGTCCGCAAGGCCGCGGGTGAGATGCGCTTTCGCCTCGGCTCACGTCTTGCCCTGCCCGCCGATCACACCGGCCCGCCGACGCCCAGCTGTGACGGGGGTGGCCGGGCGTGTGGCCCCGCCGGCAGGAGTACTTCGTGGACGCCCGGCCGCCGGGTCCGGTTCCTCGTGGCAGTACCTCGTGCGCCGGACCCCGAGCACGGGCAGACGACGCAGGGCCGCCGCCCGTGCGGGGCGACGGCCCTCAACCCTGCCGGTCTGCTCACGGGGCGGGGGTGAATTCCACTTCGGTGCCGCCGCATCCGGCCGCGATGTCCAGCAGCCGGTCGCGTTCGAGTTCGTCGACGGCCAGGCCCCAGCGGAGCTTGGTCGCGGTCCACTCCGCGCCGTAGCGGCACAGCGCGTCCGCGGACGGCGGCAGCCACTCGGCCGGATCCTGGTCGGACTTCTGACGGTTCGAGCGGGCCGTCACCGCCACCAGGGAGGTTTCCTGGCCGAGGTCGTTGGCGTACGCCTCCCGGCGCGCCGCCGTCCACGCGGAGGCTCCGCTGTCCCAGGCCTCGGCCAACGGGACCATGTGGTCGATGTCCAGCGCTCCGGCCGGGGTGACGGGTCGTTCGTCGTAGTACGACCACCACACCCCGCCCGTCAGCGTGCAACCGGGGCCGATCTCGGGGGCCTCGATCGCCTCCGCGATCAGCACCTCCGACCTGGTGTTGCAGCCGTCCGACGGGTTCGCGCCCGCGTTCCAGTGCTTGAAACTGGTGCGTTGGTAGCCGGTCCGGTCCTCGGTCGCGAGCTGGAGCGCGGACACCGCGACGCCGATCGGCACGATCTGCGGAGCGGCGGCCGGCCGCTGTTCGGCGGCGTGGGCGGTGGTGGCGGGCAGGGACAGGGCGAGCGCCGCGGCGGCTGCGGTCGCGGCCCACTTCATGATCATCATGAGGCTGGTTGTACCGGCCGACCCGGCATCAGGAACACCCCCCGGAGCCCGGTTCACCCGGCCGAGGCGACAGGTTCACCGACGAAACGACACTGCACCTCGCCGGATCCAGACACAGAGAGGCGTGAACGCGCGCGCCCCCGACTCCCGCCCACGGTCGCTCGTGCCCCTGCGAGCAGTTGTCGGCTTTGATCGCCCCGTACACCAAAGGTTCGTGTGATGCCGGGGGCCCAGCCGATGTGGTGGGGTTCTGGCAGCGGCTGGGCGGCCAGGGTTGGCAGTCTCGGGGTGGTTAAGGGTTCATCGGCCAGATCTTGACACCCGTTGTGAAGAGGCCCGTGCCGTCGCCCTTGTAGAAGCGGAGTCCGGTGAAGGCTTCCGCTATCCGCGGCGGAACGGCGCCAGCATCACCTACCTGGCCGAGTCCCAGGGAGCCGCCGCGTACCAGGACCGCTCCGCGCGCCGTCAGACCCGCCACGAAGACCTGATCCGCTACGAACGTAACCTCATCAGTGTGATCGTGCTGGTCGGTCAATCTCCTTGTTGGAGGCGCTGCCGAGGACGCCGATGGGGACGTCGTACAGGTTCGCCAGGCCGTTTTGACTGTCGATATCGCCGCCGCCGTCTGGCATGTCGGCTCCGCCGCATTGGTTGAGAGGGCTGCCGAGGGGGAGACCGAGGAGGTTCCCGTCGGCGGCGCCGGTGCCGGTGGTGGTGGCCCCGGTGGCGTGGGGGACGGTGTCGTGGTTGGCGCAGTTGGTGCCGAACGCCGGCGACAGGATGTCCCCGATGCCGCCGGCGGAAGCCGGTGCGGCGGCTGCGGCCAGTGCCGCCGCCGCACCGGCGGTGAGTAGGAACGTCGTGGCTGCCTTGTATGCGGTCACCCCTGGAGAACGACCTCCGGCAACAGCGGGTGCGCACCCGAATCGCTCCGGCCGAGTGCCACCGTGCCCAGTCGATGCCGAGGTCGGCCAGACGGACCAAGTACGCGGCAAACGCGTATAGGACCCCGCCTCAGCCGGGGTCCTTCGCCGTTTCGGAGCCGTTCACCGTCTCGATCAGATCCCGTGGGCTGAGGTGTGGTGAACCACCGGTGCCTGAGGCTGTTCCATACCGGCAGGCCCACGCCCGCCACCCGCCCGACGACCTGCCGGACGCCCCGGTGCCGGTTCCCGCGGCCGTGCGCGACCAAGATCACTGTCAGGCGGCGGTCAGGCGGCGCAGCCGTACTTCTTGGCGAGCTTGGTGGCGGCCTCCTGCACCACGGCCGCATTGTTGCGGATCGCGGGGGCGTCCCGGTCGACGAGGTCCTTCTCCTCCTCTTCCCCCTTTTTCGAGGGCGTCATGAGCGTCACCGTGATGTTCGGCGCGGTCGAGCCCATGCGGGCAGCACAGTCGGCGGGCAGGTTGGCCTCGGCCTTGTCGGGAAGCGCCCAGCCGGTGAAGCCGGGGCCGAGGGGGACGGAGTTCTTGGGCTTGTAGTGAGGGTCGTCCCGGTTGTCTTCGATGATCAGGGTGTAGACCCCTCGGGGGTAGTCGCTGTCCGCGTTGGCGCGCAGCACCTGGCACCCCTTGAACACCGCGTGATCGGTGCTCTTGCCCTTGCTCTCCCACTCCTCCGTGCTGACCTCCCCCCCTTTGCCGTCGTCGATCAGTTCCGCCGTCTGCCGGCTGAGCGCCCCATGACACAGCGTCTGCGGTAGCGGCGGCTTCTCGTCGTCAGGCCAGAAGCTCGCCGTCACGACGGCCACCCCGGCGGCGCCGAGCGCGATGGTCAGCGGCAGCCACTTCTTGTTCATCGGTACCCCTCGGAGGACGACGGCGGTCGCTGCGGTACCCCGCATCACGCTGCCGACGACGGACCGGCTCGTAGCTCTCTGCCGTCGTCGGCGAAATCCAGTGGTGGGTGAATCCACTCGCTTGAGCGGGGCGGTTCACGGGGGAAGGGCGCTGCCCTGTCGCCGAGGTTTCCCCGGGCACGTGGCTGGTGTTGGCTGCGGTGCGAAACGGTTCTGCGGTGTCCGGTCGGCGGCCACAGGTCGGACGGATGCCGCCGCAAGGGCCTGCTTCGTGGCGGCGGCGAAGGCTGGGCCTTCTCGCAGTGAAGCCTAAGGGCTCAGTGCTTCTCTTCCTCGTGGGCGTTGCGGGCGCTGTTTTCTACTTTGGCGAGCAGTTCCTGCCGGGTTGGCTCGTCCATGGTGCGGGCCTGGGCCCAGGTGCGGGCCATTTCAACGCCCTGGGTATGCAGGCGTTCCGCGCGTTGCTGTTCGGGGGTGTTCTTGAGGTCCTGGAGCCACGTGGCGGTGAGGCGACCGGCCGGCTCCGCCTGATCTGCCTGTTCGGTGATCAGGCGGTCGAAGACCGCAGCATGCCATTTCCGGGCCTGGTCGGCGTCCTGGCTTATGGCTGAGTCGGCGACGCCGTCCAGGATGCCGAGAGCGCGGGCGTTCTTCGTCGGCGCCAGCGAGAGATCTACGCCGGTCGCGTCCGCAGGGACGGCTGCAAGCCGATCAGCTGCGGTGTGGGTCTCCGCCACGCGCAGCAGGGCGTATGCCTGGGGGTCCACCGCCACAGCGCGCAGAGTTTTTGTGAGCACGCTGTTCCAGACCGACAGGTGGTAAGTTCCCCCGGCTTCCCAGGGCGACTTGTTGTCGCCTGCGTTCGCTATGTACTCGTTGTCAAGACCGGCGAGCAACTCATGTACATCGGGGGCGTAGTCGGCTAGGGCAGTGGCAAGGGGCACCCTCAATGCGGGGTCAAGCTCGATTTTCTGCGACTGCACCCAGCCGAGCGCGAAGATGACGTCCTTCATCGCCTGCGCCTGCTCCTGGGTGTGATGCCCCGGTTGGCTGCCCGCAGTCGCCTTTACGATCGCCTCTCCGAGTGCCGCGCAGCTGATGCCGGGGTGGACAGCAGCCCCCACTGATTTCTGTACGCTCGCGTTCTCGGCCAGGCCATTACAGGGTGGGGACGTCTCACGCCCGAGGAGGAACCAGGCCCCGAATGCGCCCAGCAGCGCCAGGCATACTCCTGCCCCGGCCCACGCTTTCACTGGAACGGCTCGGCGTCCCGTGCTCCCCGTCATCGACGTCCCCACTTTGCTCTCTCGCTGCCCGGTCAGTTGGTCGTGTCGGTCAGGTATTTATGTGCTGTTTCAGTACCGCGGTTACGCCCTTCGAGGACATCGCGGCTGTAGTCCTGAATGAAGCTCTCTTGGATGTCCGGCCTATCCTTGGCCCACTCACGGATCATGATCGGCAGTTGGTTGTTGACCTCAACGTACTGGTCCGCGATCTGGGGGTTGACCTTGGCGTCGACCTCGCCCTTCATCCGGTTGCCCCACTCCCAGGCCCAGGTGTCGACGCCGCGCTGGATCGAGTCACCGAAGGCGAGGGAGACACCGCCGGCCGTGGTGAAGTACATGGGCGTCACCGCGCCGCCGATGACGTGGTAAGCGAGCTTCGCCTTCCAGTCGGCCTCGCTGTACCCGGCCATCCGACCGTCGTTGAGCACGTCTTCCCGGATGGAACTCATGACGCCCAGAGCGGTGCCCGCCTTGTTGATCGGGTTGGTGACGTCCGGTCCCTGTGCCCCCTTGGGGATGTCTTCGAGGGAGAGGTCGATGTACCGGGACTCCGCCTTGTGGAGCGTTCCGTAAGCCTCCGGGTCCTCCGAGAGGCCCCGCATGAACTGCACCAGGTCCTTCTGGCTGACCGCCATGTGGGTCTTGTCGCCGTCTTGGAAGTATCCGGTGCCGGCAGCGGAGATGTACTTGGAGTCCAGGCCTCCGAGGATCTCGTGGGTGTCGGCGGTGTAGGTGGCCAAGGCGCGGGCCAAGGGCTCGCGCATGTTCTCGTGGACGCTCTGGTCGGGTCCGAGTCCGCCGATTACGTCGTGCATGATGCGTGCCTGTCCCTCGGTGTGAGGGGTCGCCGGCCAGGGGTCCTGGTTCGGGCCGAGCGGCGTATGGCCGGTCGTGCCGGATTCAAGGAGCAGTCCCAGACCGGTGCGGGCGTCCTTGCCCTCACTCTCGATGTCGCTGCGTGTCTCGATCTCGCCGTGCCAGACGGGAGTGTCGTCGAACTTCCAGTCGCGTTCCTTCAGCAGGTACTGGAGGTTGTCGTTCTTGTGGTCTGCACCCGGGTCGAGATACGAGGTGGCGGCGGCGGGGTCCTTGGACATGATGCCGAGCAGGCCGTCGAGCGGGTCGTTGGCGAACCGTCCGCCGTTCTTGCCGCTGAAATCGCCCTGCAGATCCCAGAGGTTCGGATCGCCGCCGCGCTTCTTGTCCTCCGCCGAGCGGATGTCGTCAGCGAGGTCGTGCATGAATGGCGCCGAGTAGCCGTCGCCGCTCTGCATGAGGGTGATCAGACTCTGATAGCCCCGGACCTGCTGCTCCCCGTGGCGACGACTGATGACGTTCGGAGCCTCGGCGGCTACCGCTAGGTCGAACTTCTCGACGCCGGCCTTCTTCAGCTGCTCCCGGAAGTCCTTGTAGAACTTCGACTTCGGGTCCTGCATCGCGTTGGACAGAGAGTTGGCGAGCCCCTTCTCCAGGTCCAGGTAGGTCTGCTTGCCCTTTTTGTCATCGTGATACGCCAGGTCGTTGAGCTTGTTCGTGAACTTGAGGGTGTTCTGGGCCCCCATCCCGTTGAGGAAGGTCTGGTTGAACTCGGTGCTCTTGGCGTTGTCGCGGAAGGAGCGGTCCAGCTCGGCGTAGTCGGCTGCCGATACCTTGTCGCCGCTGTTGATGCGGGTGGCGATGTCCTCGGCATTGCGGGCCTCGTAGACCTCGATGTCACCTTGGGCGTCGGCGTTGAAGCCGTTGAGGGTTTGGTCGTTGCCCTTGCCGAAGGCGTCCTTGTTGCTGTCCACCACGACCGCCTCAAGGGCGATCTTGACACCCTGGTCGGCTTCGGATACGGCCTTGACCTGGTCGTTGATGTGCTGCTGCCACTTGTTGACCGCGTCACGGATGGTGGTCTGGCCGTCGGGATCGTTGTGGTAGGCCCTGCGCTCCGCGGGAGTCAGCTTGGCGTAGTCGAAAGCGACCGTTCCCTGCTCGGAGACGGTCATCCCCGCCTTGATCGCGTCGTCGCGCGCGGACTCGAGGCGCTTCTTCAGGTCGGCGAACTGGGTGTGGGCATCGCGCAGCAGGCTCGCGACCGCCTTGGCCTGGATCTGCGCTGCGGAGTACTCGTACCGCGTGGCCGCGAAGCTCGTTTGGGCGACGCCGACACTGACACCGCTCCAGTTGGGCCCCATGGTGATCTTCTGGACACTGTCGCCGTAACGGGTCTCGACCTTCTTCAGCTCGCCCGCCATCTCGTCCCACTTGCCCGCTGCCGTCGTCAGCAGGCCCAGGTCGGTCGACATCACTTCGTGGTACGTCAACATGTACGGCTCCCCCTCACAGACCGTTGAGCTTCGACTGGGCGCGGAAACCGTTGTCGGTGCCGAGGTCGTTCTGTACGAACAGGCCCGAGGCGCCGCGCAGCGAACCCTTTTCGGAGCCGAGCCGGCCCATCAAGACCTTCACCTGCTGGTCCCAGGTGTCCGCCACCTTCTTCAGGCCCACGGCCGCATCCCAGCCCTCGAAGCCCTTGACCGCCGAGTTGGTGCTCTCGTCCGCGTGCTCGGTGGCCTTCTTGGTATTCGGCTCCAGCTCGGTCTCGATGGTGTTCGCGGCAGACCTCTTCTGCGCCGGTGTCGACGCGAAAGTCCCACCGCCCCCGCCGTCGGCTGCCGGGACACTGTTGAGCCGCATCGCCGTCTGATCGGCGGCCCTTGCTCTCTCGCTGCCCCACTCCTGCGTGAAGTCCCCCGACACGACCGCCCCCGTTCAGCTCGAAACGCGTTGTCCCCTGCAGACCCGTAGATGCCCATGCTCGCGGACGAACCACGGGCCGACGACGGTCTGGGGCCTGCGGGTGCGCGCTGGTCAGTGCCTGCCGCGTCGACTATGGCCGCGCGGCGGCGACCACCGGTTGCCGGGTACGGCGCAGCTGTCCTCGGCACAGGGCATTCCTTGATCCTCTCCGCCGCTTCGCGGCAGCGCATTGCCGTAGACCGGCAGTCTTCACCCGCCATTCGCTGCCGGTGAAGGACCTCTTTGCTGCCTGTGGCAACCTGATTGCGCGTCAACGGGTTCGCCGACGCGACGAGGACGGGGGAGTGTGTGACGGAGCGGGAAGCACCGCGAGACCAGCTGGCGGGGTATGTGGAGTGCCTGCGCGACGCCTGTGGCACCGGGCGTCGGATGACGCGCTCCGAGCTGGAGGCACGCCGCGCCGAGGGGGAGCGGGCCGCGGAGCTGGGTCTCACTTTGCGCGTGATGATCCGCGAGCACCTGGCGGTGTCCCAGGAGGTCCTCACCCGGGTGCCGATCCAGCAGGCAGGTTCGCTGCTTGCCGTGACCGAACAGGCGGTGGACGCCTTCGTCGAAGGCTACGAGCGCGCCCAGCACCAGGCCGTGCGCCAGGAGGAGGCCGCCCGTCGCGAGTTCATCGACGACCTCCTCTACGGGCGCAGCGATCTGGGCCGGCTGGCGGAGCGTGCCGAACGCTTCGGACTGCGTCTGTCGCAAGCACACGCGGTGGCCGTGGCGAGCGGACCCGAGCCATACGGCGACGGCTACCCGGTGGCCCGCGGGATCGAGTCGGCGGTGCTGGCCCGGTTCGCAGGCAGGCAGATCCTGCTCGCCACGAAGGACGGGCGGCTGATCTGTGTGGCCCCCGGGGACCAGCCGGAGGTTCTGGCGTTCTTCGCCAAGCAGGCGTACGCCGCCACCGATGGCGGCAAAGTGGCCATAGGCCGCTCCCATCCGGGCGCCGGCGGCGTGGTGCACTCCTACGAGGAGGCGCTCAACGCCCTCGAACTGGCGCAACGGATGGGCCTGGACGGGCCGGTACTGCACGCCGCGGACCTGCTGGTCTACCCGGTCCTGACGCGGGACCGGCAGGCGATGGCCGACCTGGTGGAGAACGTCCTGGGCCCGCTCCGCAACGGGCGCGGCGGCGCGCAGACCTTCATCGACACCCTCACCGCGTACTTCGACAGCGGCTGCGTGGCGACCGAGGCCGCCCGACGGCTGTCGCTGAGCGTGCGGGCGCTGACCTACCGGCTGGAGCGGATCCACACCCTGACCGGCGCGGATCCGGCCGACCCGGTCAACCGCTACACCCTGCAGACCGCGGTGATCGGCGCCCGCCTGCTCGCCTGGCCCGACACCGAGGCGTGAGCATGTACCTCAGGGCGTGCTGTTCCTGCGTGCCGCCCGATCCCGGATGCGGCAGCGCACCCAGTGGGCCACTTCACCGAGGCTGATCAAGAGGGCGGCGCTCGCCGCACACGTCACCAGCGAGGCAGGTGTGTCGCGGATGTACCCCGCACCCCACAAGAGTGCGGTGAACGCGCCCCACCACAGGGCGATGGAGACGGCCTCCACGCGGCGGCTGCGTGCCATACGGGGGCTCCTTTCTCTCCTCCCTGGAGGGGGGCGGCCGGTTACTTATGCCAGGGCGAAGTAGCGCAGCCACAGGTAGAGGGCGCAGAGGGCGATCGTGACGGCGGTGACGATGAGGCCGTATTTGGTGAACTGCCAGAAGGTGATGGGGTGGTGGTTGCGCTCTCTGTTGCCGAGGACGACGGCGTCGGCGGACGTCGATGGCGGTGGCGGTGCCGCCGAGGTTGGCGCCGAGGTCGAGGTCACCGGGATGTCCCGAAATTCCTGTGGACGAACGCTGCTACGGGCGACTCTCCGCACCGTGGGCCATCGCAAGCCCTGCCAGCGCGTCTACGGCTTCGACAGCGTTCGGGGTGGCGAGGACGAGGACGGGGTCGGGCTTCCGGAGAAGGAACCTGCTCCAGACCCGGAACGTAGGGCAGCCCTCCGGTCCTGCGGCGTCGAAGGAGATGCACC
This sequence comes from Streptomyces sp. NBC_00513, assembly GCF_041431415.1. GTDB lineage: Bacteria > Actinomycetota > Actinomycetes > Streptomycetales > Streptomycetaceae > Streptomyces. Next base: position 157,492 of record NZ_CP107845.1, on the reverse strand, counting down.
CCGCCAGCTCGTTCCCGTCGTCTTGTGCGCCCGGCATCCAGAACGCGGGTCCGTCCAGGAACCGAAGACAGTTGTGGCTGGTGAACGGATACCACTGGCTCAAGGCACTCGCCCTGGCGGCCAGCATCAACTCCTCTGCGACAGGGGGAACCCACGAGTCCTTTCCCCGCACCGCGGCGTCGGCGGACCGCGCGCATTCCTCCACCCAGTCCCAGGCGTCCGTAAGCGACCACGGGGCGTGCGCGTCCATCCCCCAAGTCTGACTCAAGGTGTGGGCGGTCACGCTTGATGTGGCTGGTGTGATCACCGCGTCGGAGCCGTCCCAATTCCTTGGTAGCGGGCAGTGGGAGCCGGGGGTTGCCACGAGTCCGTTCGAGGGCCGGGAGCCGATGCCCTTCGCTCATCCCGGCCTTCCACAGTGCAGATGGTGGAGCAGCCTCGCGGGCACCGAACGTACGCCTGGAGCCGTCTGGGCACTCGATCCCTTTATCCAGAGCGGCGGCGCTCGGTGTCTTCGAGGTCGCCACCATCAACACTGGCTGCTTGATCACTCGTTGGTGTTGGTGGTGCGAGCCCGCCGCACGGTGACCTCCTGATACTCCAGAGCCGTCAGAGTTTTCTGCGCGGCCATCGTCGACCGCCTCACCTTCGGCGGCAACATCATCGAGACAGGAACCGATTCCTACCGCCACGCCACCACCCGAGCCCGCGCCGAACAACAGCTGGCCACGAGCTGACCTGGGCGCACGAGGCTTCGTGAGCATCCTCAGTGCTCACGGATCCTTGACCACCACCAGCCGCCCATCGTGAAGGCGTTCACCGGCCCAGGATTCGGCAGAGTGCGATGCTCGAACTCATCGTCGATACGAGCAACCAGCCGGCCGAGATCGCGCTGGGCACCGGGAGGGAGGTGAAGCATGATCTCTTCCAGATCATCGCGGGCATACTCCACCTCCAGTCCGGGCTGCCAGACCTGGGATGCGTTCAGATAACGGCCGGGTTGCCTGAACGCCCACTCGAAACGGGCGAGCGCGTCAGCAACTGCACCAGGCCACATCCGCTCATCCTCGACGCGGCGGACAGCTGCACGAGTCCTCGCGGAAACGCCCCGGATCCGCTGAACCACAACGTGTCTGCGAGGCCGCCACCGCTCATCACGGACGGCCTTCGGGCGCCTACGCGGCATCGCCCTTTCTGATCAACATGCCGTCATCTTGCCACGAACGCGGTGCGGTCTCCGCGGTACGGCAGGGTCGGGCGCCCAGGACGTTCTGGAAGGCCCGGTCGCCCCGGTCGCCCCGGCCGTCCGGGACGATATGGACGGATCATGCTGCCCGCAGGCTGGCAGGACCTGCGCGCAGGGTGAGTCTCCGGTAGAGGATTACTGAAGCGATAGGGGTCGACCTTCCCGTACACGGGGAGGGTCGGCCCTTCGCTTGTGACGCGCTTTGCTCAGGGGCCGGTGAGGATGTCGTGGGTGCCGATGCGACGCCAGATGACGTGGGGTGCGCCGGGATAGAGCGCGGCTCCGTACTGCCAGGTGGCGCGTCCTGCGGTTCCGGTGCCCATGGACCAGGTGAGTTCGTATATGCCGGGGAATCCGCTGACGTTCTTCACTGCGGAGGCCGACGCGGATGCGGCCTCCGGTGCGCAGGTCGTGGACGAAGGCGGTGACGGCCTGGCGGAAGCGTTGGCGCTGGGCGGGGGTGAGGCGGTTCAGGTCGGTGCTGAAGCGGGGCAGGGTCTCGTAGGTCGGTCCTCCAGGCAGCAAGAAGCCCCCGGCGTTGCCGGGGGCGAGAGTCGGTGACGTGATGCAGGGGCAGCGTCTTTGGCCGTCGGGTGGGGGAGCGGTACGTGTATGTGCGCTGGTTGACGGTGGAGTCGTCTGCTGATGGTTTTTGGGGTGTGTGAGGCGTGTGTGACGGGGTGCCGCGCAGCATTTGCATGGCCAGGCGGTGTCCGCCGGGCGGCGTCGCCAAAGGCTCCCGCCGTACGGGATCGGGCCTGAAGTTCCGGTGAACTCTCCCGCCCTGAGGGATCGCGCTTTTGCGCAGGTCAGAGCCGGTGTCCACTGTGGAGATGCTGAGTGTCGCGAAGGTTCAGAGACGGAACGCCTGGCGATACTACGTGCGCGGGGTCGCATTCGGGGACGGCCGCCGTCCGGTCGGCCAGGCGTTGAAGTACGCCCAGGAGCAGGCCGGTCTCCTGCCCGGTAGGTGGAGGGGCCGCAGCCTGGCCGCGCTGGGTCTCACCGCCGGGCAGACGGTGACCGAGCGGCAGATGGAGTTGCTGTTCGGGGAGGGCCGGCACCCGGACGCCGACCGTATGGAGCGCGAGCTCCTGGACGACGGCGCCGACCCGGCCACCGCGCGGCTGGCGACCGTGCTCGGTCAGCCGATCGAGGAGATCGAGGCACGCAAGCAGACCCCGCTGCTCGCCCTGGACTTCACCTTCCGGCCGCAGGCATCGGTGGTCGTGCTGTGGGCACTGGGGGATGAGAGGACGCGCCGGGTCATCGAGCGGGCGCATGAGAAGGCCGTCGCCGCGACCCTGGAATGGCTGGAGGACGAGGTCGCGGAGATCCGGTGGTCGTCCGGCCGCCGGCGCGCGAAGGCCCCGGCTCTGGTCGTCGCGGCGTTCCGACACTTCGACAACAGAAACGGCTTCCCCCTCCTGCATGAGCACTGCCTGATCGCCAACCGGGCGCAGCGCCCGGACGGCTCCTGGTACGCGCTGGACACGGTCCGCCTGTACCAGCACGTCGTGGCGGCAGGGACGCTCTACACCCTCCAGATGACGACCGAGGTGTGCGAGGAGCTCGGGCTGGCGACCGTGCCCCGGGAGGTGACGCCGGGCCTTCGCCCCGTGATGGAGATAGCCGGGGTCGACCAGGAGCTCATCGACTGGTCGGCCACGCGCCGCCGGCGGATCGAGGACGTCCTGGAGGGCATCACCGACGACTACATTCGGAAACACGGCCGGCTGCCCGGCGAGCGCGCCCGCCACGGGCTGGCGTGGTGGGCGGCGCAGGAGACCCGCCCGGACAGGAAGACCCCGCGCCCGCTGGATCAACTGCTCGCGTGGTGGCGGGTCTCCGCGCTCCTGAAGTTCGGGCAGCGGATGGTCGACGGGCTGCTTCAGCGGTGTCAGGCGGCCGGGAAGTTGATCCGGGCCCGGGTGGGACCGCGCGTGGACACCGCGCTCGCCATCGTCGACGTCGCCGCGGTCGTCTTCACCGTGCGCAACATCTACGCCCGCCGCCACGTCCTGGCCGAAGCGCGCCGGCACCTGCTGGAGACCCTGCGCGGCCGCGCCTACGTGCCCGGCATCGACAGCTACATCGCCGGCCGCGCTCTCCAGCGCTACAGCCGTCAGCTCACCGTGCCCCAGAAGGGCCGGCGGACCCCGGCCCCGGACCAGCTCTCCTACACCGCCGACTTTGCCTGGGCCGCCCGCTGGTGGATCGCGGGCACCGATGGGAATCCGCCTCGGGAGTCGACCCGGTACGAGCGGGCCCGGGTTGCCAGCCTCACCCTGCAGAACGCGATCCGCGCCGCCCTCACCGCACCACCCGCCATACGGGACGGAGTTCCGGCCGCGTCGACCGCGACCGCGTCTTCGTCGTCGGCGGCCGTACCGTCCGACCACGACCAGGCCGCGCCGCACGCCGTCGACCACCCAGGCCGGGACGCCACCCTGACTCCGGCGCAGCGAGCAGCCGCCATCCACGCCCACCAGCAGGCCGCGATGCCGCAGGAGTACCTGGAGGGTCGAACGACGGACCCCGCGACGTGGATGACCTCACCGCAGAACCTCGCCCGGATCGCCGCGCTCACCCGCGCGGCCGAAGCCCGTGGCCGCACGGTCGAAGGGCAGGCCGACCAGACGAAGCAGGCGACTCAGGATCCGGCCGCCGCTGCGGGCGGCCGGCAGCAGCGGCACCCCACGGCGCAGCAGCGGGACCAGGGCAGGGGAGCGCGTCCCCACTGAGGGAACGTCCCCCTGGGACCAGACGTCCCGGGGTGCCCGCGCCTGTGTCTCCCCGAGGAGCCCGCGCAGCCGGCCGACACGGTGCGCTACCTCGTACGCCACTCATCGACCCACGTGCGCACCTGGACGAACCATCCGGTCAAGGGGTGGTCAAGGGGCGTATCGGACACCGTTGTTCAGTGAATGCCCCAGGGCGGGCCCACCGGGTGGAGTCCACCGAGTGGCGCCCACTCAGTGGGGGAGTGCGGGTGGGGTTACACGCGCGGGCGGCGCAGGTTCTCATTTGCCGACAGCAGCCCGAGGACGGCGCGCTCTTGGTGGTGGGCGTGCCAACCCTCCGCCAGGGCGCGGTTGGTGAACAGGGCCAGTCCCCGCGCCGTCTCAGCGGTCAGGTCTACGGCGTCGAAGCCGCCGGCGATCTGGACGAACTCCAGCGCGATGTCGTGGAAGCGCGGGCCGCGGAAGTAGGAGACGTGGACGTCGGCGGGGTCCAAGGGCTTGCTGCTCTCGTCGGACACGAGCGTGTGAGACGCCTTGCGGGACTCGTAGTAGGTGTTGACCTGCGGTTGGATCTCGGTGCGCATCGCGTCCAGCACTCGCTGGCGATGTGTGGGCGTGTCCAGGCACTTCTGGTACGAGAAGGCGACCTTGGTGCCGTCGACAAGGACTGCTTCCGGGCCCTTGTGGTGACCGCGCGGGGTGGGGATGATCCGGAAACGGTCGACTCCCGGGCCAACCTTGTTCGCCGCGTCGGGGTGCATGTCGAGCAGGTCCCGCAGCAGCAGGTCGTCGTCTTCCTGGTCGACGACCTGCCCGAGGCTGTATCGACTCAGGATCGCCTGCACCGCCTCCTGGCGGGCCTTCTTCGTGGCGTAGCGGCGCGAGCCGATCCAGACTTCGGGCACCTTCAGCTCCTCTGCCAAGCGGGTGATGGGAGCGCTCACGCTAGAGCAGATCTCCCGGTCCGGGCGGGGCTTCGCCCTTGCTGTCAGCCCGCCGGGGGACGTGGCGCCGATCGTGATGCCGCACACGGCCAAATCGGGAGGACAAGGGGCAGTCAAGGGACGTAACGGGCATAGGTAGCGGGCGGCGGTCAGACCGTGGTCAAGGGGCGGCTTCGCACGGTGGCCCCGGCCCGTACGCACTTCCGCGTGCGGGCCGGACGACTGCCGACCCGGCCGCGCGCCGGGGGAATCCGAGGAAACCGTGCCCGCCGACCACACACCCGACCTCGCCCACGAGCACCACACCTTGCGCGACCCTGCGCTCGCCGGCGACCTGGACCAGGTCCCGCAGGCCCCCTCCGCAGGCCCCTCCATCGCCCCCTCCACGGCCACTCCGCCCGCCGGGCGCGAATCTGCAGGTCAGCCCCGGCGGTCAAGGTCCCGCGACGCGTTCGACAACCCTCCTAGCCCGACACCCAAGGTCTGGAAGCCGACCGGAGTGCGAAGGAAGGAAGTGCTGAAGGCTCTGGGGATCTTCCAGCGAGCTACCGCTGACCAGCTCTGGCGGATGCTGCGCCCCACCGACCGGCACGACCGGTGCACCCGCGACACCCTGAACGCGTTGAAGGAATCAGGCCTGACCCGGGTGGAGACGCGACTGGAGTCGGGACACCAGCTGTGGGTGCTGACCGAGAAGGGCCACAAGGAAGCCAAGCTGCTGCTGCCGAGGAACGTACGGATGTCCGCGCTGCGCAAGCTCGAGTTCGACGACGAAGGCCGGCCGGTGGAAGCCGACGGCTACGACGAACACGCCGCCGCCGTCACCTCGACCGCCGCCGTGCTCACCGGAGCCGGGTACGGCACCCCGCTGTCCTGGCAGACCGAGATCGGCCACAAGCTCCCCTACGGCTACACCCAGTACGCCGACCTGACGATGCGCGCCCCGGACGCCGGGGTGCCCGCGATGCTCTTGGAGGTCGACCGTGTCACCGAGCCCGTCGACGATCTGGTGGACAAGTTGCGCCGTTACCGCGACTGGTTCGAGCTCGCGGCACCGAAGGGCGGCAGAGCGGTGGCATGGGCGAGGGGAGAAGCGGTGGTGCACGCCTCCCGGTTGTGGCCGCACCTTTACCCGGCAACCGGCCGGGAGGGCTACGTCCCGGTCGCGTTCGTGTTCACCGGGAAGACGGCGGCGCAGCGTGAGAGCCGGATGTGGCGCCTGGAGCACGCTGCCCGCGCGTACTTCGCCGGCGCTTCGTACCCGGGCCGCGGCGCGGGTATCACGGCCGTCGACTACCACCAGGCGGTGCCCGTGGTCGTCACGGAGCTGGAGCGGATCACCGCCGACCCGGCCGGGGCCGCGGGCGCGGTGTGGCGCAGGCTCGGGCGTCAGGAGTGGCAGACCCTGCCCGAGGCCCTGGACAACCCCGATGGCGACCGCCTGTACGCCGTGCAGTGGAAGGATGCCCGTGACCGGCGGGCGGAGCGGGAGGCTGCGGAGCGGGAGGCGAAGCGGCCGGTGTGCGCCCGCTGCGGGGCGAAGTTCACCGACGACCGCTGGAACTTGATCCGGCAGGACTCCTGGTCCGGCGCGTGGGACGACCTGTGCGGGGCGTGCGCGCAGGAGTCCGTTGCTCGTATGGAGGTCGAGCGGGTGGCGCGGCGCCAGGGCGAGGACGTCGCGGCGGGCACGGCGGCCGAAGCGCAGACATCGAGGGCCCGGGGTCTGTTCAGGCGTCGTGGGTAGCTGCGCGGCCCGGGGGAGTCCGGGCAAGCCGTCGAGGACGGCTTGCCCGGCAGGAGACGGCTGGGCTCAGGAGCCGAGTGCGGGTGGGTTGTTGTGGTGGCGCAGCCGGGGCCACAAGGGGTGTTCGGCGAGGGCGTCGAGCAGGATCGCGGCCACCGACCGGTCGACGGTCCGGGTGCGCTTGGCCTCGTTGATCACGAAGGGCGTTTCCCAAGCCCACAGTTCGCGGGCGGCCGTGTTCATCCGCCGGCTGACGACGCCCAGAGCGGTGAGGGCCGGCTTGCCGGTCAGCTCCGGGTAGACGTACTCCGCGATGACCTGCCCCCGGACCCCGGGCGGACCCGGATTCGCGCACACCCGCCACACCACGTCCAGCTCCTCCACCGTGTGCAGCGACTTCACCCAGGACCGCAGCATCTCCTCCGTCCAGGCCGGGTGGTCGTACCGGCCGGGCGGCTTCCACACCACGTCCTCCGGCAGCACCTTCGGCCGGCCACCCGGCTCGGGCTGCGGCTTCCCGTAGGCCGCGCGCACGGTACGGATCGCGTCCTCGTACGAATCGGTCTCGGTGTCGATCGTGAATCTCAACGCCCACCCCTCAAGTTCAGCGCACTGTGCCCGGAGGCTACCCGGCGCGCACTGCCGCAACGGGGCGTTCCGGGGGAGTGGGCAAGCCCAAGGGGACCCTGGGCAAGCCACTCCCGGACGGCGGCTTGCCCACCACGGCCGGGTGGGCTGAGGTGGGCAAGCCGGGCCGGACAGTCCAATGCCCCGGACCGGAGGAGGACGCGGTGTGCACGTCACGCCGTGCGACCGTCTGGCCCGTCTCGAAACCGCGCCGATCCGGTTCGCCGCCTCGTACGGCGAGATCGCCTCGCCGGCGGCTGGGCGGGCGGGGAGTTGGATAGGCCGACAACTCGGGGTTGTCGGCCTGGGTTGGTCCGGTGCCGAGTCGGTGGCGTTCGGTGGTTACCGGCCCAATTCTCGCCGGGCTGTTCATCGTCATCATCACGGCCCCGGGTCGCCGGGATGGCGGGGCCCCGACACGCGTGCGTGACGTGTGGGTACGAGGGTGGTGGACTTCCTATGGTGGCCGGCATGGATCACTACGCGGGGCGGCGGCGTGGCTGCCGGAACCTCACCGATGTCCAGGACGAGTTGGCGCGGCGCTTGGAGGCGCGGGCGGGCCGGTTGCGCGCGGAGGCCGGCCGCGACGGCGGGGACGGCCTGTCGGTGGCGGAGGCGGTCGCGCTGGCGGTGGTCCAGCTCGGCCTGCAACCACCGGCACCGGTGGGGAGCCGGCCCGCAACCGGCGCCGCCCCGGGTCGTTGAAGGAGACGCCAGGTCGCGGACGGCGGTTTTCGCGGGGGGTGCTTTGGTTGCCCGGCGGCCTTGGCGACCCATTGTCGGGGCCGAGTCTGTTCAGAGCGGCGGCAGTCCCATTCGCGTGCGGTGTGTATCGCGCAGCAGGCTTGCGGGGCTGACGACGTGGGCGCCGGCATCCAGCGTCAGTTCGGAGCCGTTGAGTAGGGCGCCGTCGGGTGATGCGGCGAACACGGCTGCCCCGGCGATGTGTTCGGGGCTGCCCAGGGTGCGGAGGGGGTTGCTCTGGCGGAGTCGCTCGAGGTCTGCTTCGCCGTCCAGTCGGGACTCGGTGGCCGGCGTTCGCACCCAGCCGGGTGAGAGGGTGACGAAGGAGATCCCGTACTGGCCGTAGTCCACGGCGAGCTGGCGGGTCAGTGCGGCGATGGCGCCCTTGGCTGCGGCATACGCAGGTAGGGCGGGGGCCGCGGTGTGGTGAAGGACGGATCCGACGGTGATCACCGTTCCGGCTCTTGCTGCGATCATGCCAGGTAGTACTTCCCGGGTGCAGAGGAAGACGGACCTGAGGTTCGAAGTCAGCACCGCGTCCCATTCCTGCTCGGTCGTGAGATGGAGTGGGTTCCCCGCGGTGACCCCGGCGCAGGTGACGAGGACGTCCACGGAGTCTCCCCTGGAGGTGACCGTGGCGACGGCGTTCGCCACGTCGGCGGCGTCGGTGACATCCGCCCGACGGTAGGCAACCCCGGGCAGGCCGGGGTCGGCTACATCGATCCCGAGGACCTGGTACCCATTTGCGGCGAATCGGGTCGCGACGGCGCGGCCGATGCCGCCCGCGGCTCCGGTGACCAGGGCGGTACGGGTCATGTGCATCCACCTCACAGTTCGGCCCGCCGGGGTGGTGGATCCATCGCGGGCGGGGGTTGAACATATTCAGATACAGTATACGATCTACTAAACATCCTCAATGAGTCCGGAGCTGCCGGTGCGCCCCCACGAACTTCTCACCGCTCTGTCCGCGCAACGGCTCATGGCCATCGTGCGCGGCAGCGACTCCGAGGCCGCGCTCAACACGGTCCTCACCCTGGTCCGTTCCGGAGTTCGCCTTGTGGAGGTCTCACTCAGCGGCGCCGATGCCCTGAACGTGATCGCGCAGGCCAGGGCCGTTCTCGGTCCTGACGCGCTGCTCGGTGCGGGAACGGTCCTGACGGCCGAAGACGCCCGGCGGGCCGCTGAGGCGGGTGCCGCCTATGTCGTCACTCCCGCGGTCACCGAAGCCGTCGCGGCCTCCCGGGTACTTGGCCTGCCTGTGCTGGCGGGGGCGCTTACTCCTACGGAGGTCGTCGCCGCCCTGCGTGAGGGGGCCACCGCCGTGAAGCTCTTCCCGGCCGGCCCCGGTGGCGTGGAGTTGCTGCGTGCGCTGCGCGCACCCTTTCCGGATGTCCCCTTCGTTCCGGTGGGCGGAGTGGGTGCTGTGACGGCTCGCGAGTGTCTGGCTGAGGGGGCGGTGGCGGTCGGTGTGGGCGGGCCTCTGGTCGGGCGGGCCGCCGACGGTGATCCGACCGGACTGGCCGGCCGCATTGCTGCCTTCCGCACACTGGCCGAGGAGGCGTCGTGATCGACGTCGTGACGTTTGGCGAGGCGATGGTCTCTCTTCGTTCCGTTCAGCCGATCAGGGTAGGAGGAGACCTGCGGATGTCCGTGGCGGGTGCCGAGGCCAACGTTGCGATCGGACTGGCCCGGCTGGGACACCGTGTGCGGTGGGTCGGCTGCACGGGGGCCGATGAATTCGGCGCTCTGGTGACGCGCACGCTGCGCGGCGAAGGCGTGGACGTGAGCTGTGCGGCCGAGGCCGAAGGGCCGACCGCTCTTGTCGTCTTCGAGCCGCGGATCGCGGATCTCACCCGCGTCTGCTACTACCGGTCGGGTTCGGCGGGTTCTCGGCTGAACGTCTCACACGTCGGCGCCGCTCTGGCCGACGGTGTGCGTGTTCTCCACCTGACCGGTATCACCGCCGGCCTGGGCCGCGAACCGCTCCTGGCCGTTCGGAAGGCCGCCGAGAGGGTCTGCGAGGCGGCGACCGTCTCCCTGGATGTGAATTACCGGTCGAAACTGTGGTCACGCGGCGAGGCCGCTCGCGCGCTTCGGCCGCTGATGGGCCGGGTCGACATCCTCATCGCGTCCGATGACGAACTCGCCCTGGCCGCCCCCGCGAGCGCCCGGTCCGAGGCGGATCAGGTGGAGGCGCTGCTGGAACGCGGCGTGCGCGAGGTCGTCGTGAAACGAGGAGCCGCGGGCGCCGAGGTGTTCGACGCGGCGGGATCGAGCGCACGTCCCGCCGTAGCCGTGCCGGTGAAAGACACGGTCGGAGCCGGTGACGCCTTCGTCGCCGGATACCTGTCAGGTTTCCTGGACGGGGAGCCGACGGCCGGCCGGCTCGGCCGCGCGGTGACGACCGGCGCGTTCGCCGTGGCGACAGCCGGCGACTGGGAGGGGCTGCCTGCACGCCATGAGCTCGATTTGCTCGATGCCGTTCCGGGAAGCGCGATCCGATGAGCGCCGAGGCGGTCACTCCCGCTTGGCGCGCGTGCACGTCGCCGCGGTACGGGCTGGCCGAAGGAGCACGGTGGGTGGGCGGGCGCCTGCTGTTCGTGGATCTGCTGCTGGGGGACCTGCATCAGGTCCGCGGGGTCACGGGCGGGAGACCGGAGCGGCTGCTGCGGCTGGGGATGTCGCTGGGCGCTGTCGCCCCCACGGTGCCCGGCAGCAGCAAGCGATGGATCGCCGCGGCCGGGGTGGGCATCGCACTGGTTGACGAGCGGGGACGACTGGACTGGTTGGCCCGGCCGGGTGACCGGCCCGACCGGGCCATGCGTATGAACGACGGTGCGTGCGATTCCTCGGGGCGCTTCTGGGCGTGCGGTATGGATGTCCAGGCCGAGCCGGGCGCGGGTTCGCTCTATCGAACACAACCCGACGGCAGGGTCCAGGAAGTCCTCGACGGCCTCACCGTGCCCAACGGTCCGGCCTTCACCGCCGACGGGAGGCTGATGTACCTCGCGGACAGCGCGCACGGCACCATCACGCGCTACGTGGTCGACGTCGTCACCGGGGATCTGAGTCGCCCCGAACTGTTCGCTCACTTCGCACCCGGCGAAGGCCGCCCGGACGGCATGACAGTGGACGATGACCGGAACCTGTGGGTGGCCCTGTGGGGCGGCGGCCGCGTCCTGTGCCTGGGGCCTGACGGAAGCCGCCTGCGGTCCGTACACCTGCCCGCGCGGCACGTGAGCAGCATCGCCTTCGGCGGCGGTCTGATGTTCGTTACGACGGCCCTGCACCGTCTGGAGCGTCCCGGACCGCTGGACGGCGCCGTACTCGCCAGCACCACGGATGTCACGGCCGGACCGGCCCTCCCTTTCGGCCGGTAAAACGATGTCCAGCCGATGGGATCCTGTGCAGGAAACAGTAGGGAAACTTTTCCGCCACACCCCCTAGACGATATTTCGTATACGGAATACCTTCAGGCATCGGGTTCTTCCCGTACGTCCGGTCTTCCCTCATAGGTGGTGTTAGGTCCCATGAGTACGTTCTCAGTGTCAGAGAGCCCGGCCACGAAGCAGTCCCCCCAGCCCGCGAACCGGCGGCGCACGATGGTGGCCAGCACGGTCGGCACGGTCATGGAGTGGTACGACTTCAACCTCTACGGCCTCGCCTCCGCCCTGGTCTTCGGCCCTCTCTTCTTCGGGTCCTCCTCGACCGGGGCGACACTGGCCTCCTTCGCCACCTTCGCCGTCGGCTTCGCCGCCCGCCCCATCGGCGGCGTCGTCTTCGGCCACATCGGCGACCGCATCGGCCGCAAGTACGTCCTCCTCATCACCATGCTGATCATGGGTGTGGCGACCGCCATGGTCGGCATGCTGCCCACCCACGCGACGATCGGCATCTGGGCCCCGATCCTCCTCATCGTCCTGCGCGTCGCCCAGGGCATCGCGGTCGGCGGCGAGTTCGCCGGCGCGACCCTGCTGACAGTGGAGAACGCTCCCCCCGGCCGACGCGGCCTGCACGGCGCGATCCCGGCCATGGGAACGGGAGCCGGCTTCGTTCTGGCGAGCGCCGTGTTCGGCCTCATCTCCCTCCTGCCCGAGGACGCGTTCCTGAGCTGGGGCTGGCGCGTACCGTTCCTCCTCAGCTTCGGCCTGGTGCTCTTCGGTATCTGGGCCCGCCGGGGCATCGAGGAGACCCCGGTTTTCACCCAGATCGACGAACAGGACGAGAAGGTCCGCTTCCCCCTGCTCCACACCCTGCGCACCCAGCCGGGAGCCGTCGTACGAACCATGGGAATCACGATCTCCGGCTTCGTCTGGGGCTACCTGATCCAAGCGTTCACGCTGGCGTACGCCACCAGCGCACTGGCCATTCCCAAGTCGACCCTGCTCTGGGCCATCGCCCTCGCCGCCACCCTGGAGATCGGCGCCATCCCCCTGTGGGGCCTGGTGTCCGACAAGATCGGCCGACGCAGGACGGTCGCCATCGGCCTCGCCGCCACCGCCCTGTTCGTCTTCCCCTTCTTCCAACTGCTGGAGACCCGCAGCACCCCGTTGATCTTCCTCGCCTACGTCATCGCCATGCCGATCTGCAAGGACATGGTCTTCGGCCCCCAGGCGGCGCTGGTCGCCGAGCAATTCGACGCGAAGGTCCGCTTCAGCGGTGTGAGCACCGGCCGCGAATTCAGCGGCGCGATCTTCGGCGGCACCGCCCCCTTCATCGGCACCGCCCTCTTCGCTGCCACCGGCTCCACCAACCTGGTCGCCGTGTACGTCCTCGCCGCCTGTGCCCTGACCTTCATCGCGGTCTTCACCGGGCGCGAGACCGCCCGCGACTGAGCCCCACATGGCGCTGCCGGCGCAGGCCGCACGTCCGCCCGGCGGCATGACTCACTGGAGAAGCCCCTCATGTCCCCGCACCCCGTGCGCATCGCCAAGATCGAAACTCTGGCCCTTTCCGCCAGCTTCGACGACCTCTACGACTCGCCGGACGACGTCCCCGACTGGCTGCGATACCCCGCCTCCAGCCACCTGGTCCTGCCGCGCCGGGGCCAGTACGCCACCCTGGTCAAGATCCACGCCGAGGACGGCACGGTCGGTATCGGCGAGTGCTACGGGCTGCCCTCCCCCCAGGTCACGGCCACCGTCGTCAGCACCATCCTCACCCCGCTGCTCATCGGCCAGGACGCCCTGGCCACCACTGCGGTATGGGAGCGCCTCTACCAGGGCCAAGCAGCAGGCGGCCACAACGGAGGCTTCTACCTGGAAGCCCTGGCCGGAATCGACCTGGCGCTGTGGGACCTGCGCGGCAAGCTCGCCGGGGTCCCCGTACACCGCCTGCTCGGCGGCCCGATCCGCGAGCGGATCGACTGCTACGCCAGCCCGGTTGCCCTGCACGCCGACCCCGCCGACTCCGCCCACCAGGCCCACGGCTTCGTGGCGGACGGCTTCACGGCCCTCAAGGTCAAGATCGGTCGCGGCGAACGCACCGACCGCGCCCACCTGACCGCCGTGCGCGAAGCGGTCGGCGAGGACATCGAAATCCTCACCGACGTCAACTGCGCCTACGACCTCGACCAGGCCACCCGCGTCGCCGGCGTCCTACGCGACCTCGGCATCTCCTGGTACGAGGAACCGCTCCAAGTCGACGACCTCGCCAATCTCGGCGAGCTGCGCCGTCGCACCGGCCTCACCATCGTCAACGGAGAAACTCACTTCACCCGCTTCGACCTGCGCGAATCCTTGCTGAACCGGGCCATCGACGTCTTCATGCCGAACGTCGCCCGCTGCGGCGGCATCACCGAGGCCACCCGCCTGGCCGCTCTCGCCTCCGCCTTCCACGTCGACATCGCCCCGCACGGCGTCGGTTCCGGCGTGAGTCTCTGCGCCGCTCTACAGCTCTGCGCCGCCACACCGAATCTGCGCACCTACGAGTACAACCGCCTCCCCAACCCGATCCGCGAGCGGATCCTCACCAACCCCCCGGAGTTCAAGAACGGCGCACTGACCGTTCCGCAGGGCCCCGGCCTGGGCGCCGACGTCGACTGGGACATCGTCGACCGCTACGTCGTCGCCCGCTACTGACCCGTCCTCTCCGACGGGCAGGGTGGCCGGCCTCGGGACGGGCGGCCACCCGCGCAAGGCAGAGCACCTCTGATTCCTGCCCGACATCAAAGGAGATGCCGCATGTCCGCACACAACCCGAGCCGCAGACTGATATTGCGAGGAGCGGCCGTTGCAGGAGCCGCAACCGCGCTTTCCCCCCTGGTGAACTTCTCCACCGCACAGGCAGCCACATCCGGCAGCTACACCATCCGCTTCGACAACGGACGCAAGCAGACCATTGCGGGCCTGGGCTTCGAGATCCAGTCGGACTCGATCGGCTCCGGCAACGTCGGCCTCCCCGACACCGTCAGCGGCGTGCCCTACGACCTGACCGCATCCGAGCGGACCCGCTTCTACAACCAGATGCTCAAAGCCGGCCGCTCCGACCGGGGCTTTCGTTACTGCCGGCTCGCGATGGGCCTGTACTACCGCGGCCTGGATCCCACCCGGAAGCTGATGCGTGACCGCTACCCCGACCAGCGGGCCCAACTCGCCGACATGTGCGACCAGGCAGGCATCGAGGGTCTCTCCGTCGAGTACTGGTCACCAGCGCCGGGCTGGAAGTCCAACAATTCCTACATCGGCGGCACGCTTAAGCAGTTCGACGCGGCGTTCCTCGCGCAGTTCGGTGACGCCCTGGTCGCCGACCTGGACCACCTCACCGCTGGCGGCCTGCGCATCTCCCAGTGGGGCCTGCAGAACGAGCCGATCTACCAGACCCCGTACTCGTCCTGCCTCTACGACGCCGGACAGTATCTCGCAACGTTCAAGGCGGTCGCGCCCAAGATCCGCGCCAAGTACCCGGACGTGATGATCACAGCGGACAGCATGAACGGCTGGGGTGGGGCCATCGGGCAGGCTCTCCGCGCCGACCCCGTGGCTCTGAACATGGTGGACGCCTGGACTTACCACCGCATCGGCGAGGACAGCAACGGGCAGATCGACAGGGACTTCAACCGTCTCGCTCAGGGCAAGCCGGTCTTCAACAACGAGTTCGAGTACCTCGACCCCCCCAAGCCGCCGGACTCGACCGACAAGAGGACCATCAACACCGCCCAGTCGATCATGAACTGGATGACCTTCCAGAACTCCCCGACCTGGTATTGGCTGCATGCCCTCAAGCCCATCGGCAACAGCGAGGCGGCCCGCTACGCGCTCGGCTACTGGCGCCCGCCGTACGACACGGACTTCTCCCGCTTCCCGGACCTGCAGGTCGGTCACTGGACGTGGAATCCCCAGAACTGGAACAGCGTCGCCGGCTTCGTGAAGTACATGCCGTGGGACTCGGTGCGCTACCACGTGGAGGAATCGGCCGTGCTGTACGACCAGCGGATCATGGCCTGGAAGACCCCGGCCGGCAAGCCGGTCTTCGCCGTCACCAACCGCTCCGCGACCGAGCCGTTCACCTTCACCATCGACACACAGACGGCGGCTTCCTTCCAGGGCAACCGGTACGGCCCGTCGGCCAACGACCAGCCGATCGGCTGGAAGAACGGCCCCCAGCTGACGATCACCGTCCCCCCGCACTCCATCGAGTTCTGGGTCCGCACCCCATGACCACAGGCTCGACCCCCACCGGTGCCCGCACCGGCTCTGTCTCCCCGCCTCCCCTCTCGCATTCAGCGCGCTCCCGCACCAAGGAGAATGCACGATGACACGTTCCAGACGCCGACGACTCCTGGCCATATCCCTCGCGTCCGCGTGCGCGATCACCGCCTCCGCCTGTTCGCCTGGCGGCAGCAGCAAGGCCGAATCCGGCAGCGACGGCAAGGCCACGATCGAGTTCTGGTCCATGCCGTACTGGATCGGCCAGGACGACAAGCTCAAGGAGCTGATCGAGGAGTTCAACACGTCCCACAAGGACGTGGCGGTCAAGCTGACCCAGCTCGAGTGGAAGGACGGCCGCAGCAAGGTCAAGCAAGCCATCGCGGCCGGTGACGGCCCCGACGTGTGGCTGATGAACAACGGTCTGGAACTGGAGTACCTCAAGTCCGGACTGGTCGCGCCGCTCGACAAGCTCGGCTACACCAAGGCCGACACAGACCAGTTCATCGACCTCGCCAAGGTGAACCAGTACGAGGGCAAGCTATACGGAGCGCCTCTCTATTTCGACGTCGGAACGATGCTCTACCGCACCGACGTCCTCAAGAAATACGGGTACGACAAGCCCCCGGCCACTTGGGAGGAGCTGAAGAAGACCGCCGCCGACATCACCACCAGGTCAGCGGCAGACGGCAGCAAGATCAGCGGCTGGCAGTTCAAGGGCATGGACGACCACGTCAACGCCATCAACTCCACCTGGACCAGCTTCCTGTGCCAGGCGGGCGGCAGCCTCACCTCCCCCGACCACACGAAGTCGACCCAGAACACCGAGGCCGGGCGCACCACGATGAACTACATGCGCTCCTTCTACAAGGACAAGACCTCCCCAGTGGGAACGAGCGCGGTGAACGGATTCATCGACGGCAAGGTCGCCATGTTCCCGTTCTTCCAGTCGGTCATCGCCAACGTCGAGGCCGGCGGCTCGAAGACCGAAGGCAAGTGGGCCATCGCCCCCATGCCCAAGGGCCCCGAGAGCGGCTGCTCGACGGTCGGCGGCCACAGCCTCGTCGCCGACGCGCTGGGCGAGGATCTGAAGGCCGCGGGCACGTTCATGAAGTGGCTCGCATCCCCCGAGCGCAGCGTCCAGTACATGGACTTCCATGGGATCTTCCCCTACGACCCTGTCAAGGTCGACCCGAAGGTGAAGGCCACCTACGACACCAAGGTCGCGTCCAACCCGAGCTGGAAGCCCATCCTGGAGCAGCTGGGGCGCAACACCCCTGATCTCCTTCTTCAGGACCGCTACGGCTGGGCGACGCGCTGGGAAGCGCAGAAGGCTTCCGTGGTGGCGGGTGTCAACGGCCAGATGCCGGTCGACGAGGCACTGAGTTCGATCGACAGCGAGGTCGGCAAGGCCCTGGACGCGGGCCGGTAAGACTCATGCCCAGTGCAACCGAGCTTCGCACGGAGCTCGCCACGGACCGCGCGGACGGCGGCCTCCGCCGCCCGCGCGGCACCGGGCGCCGTCGGCGCAGGCCCAGCGGGGCCCTCGCCGGCTGGCTCTCCGTCGCTCCCGCCCTCCTGGTCATCCTCGGGTTCACCTTCTACCCCATGGTCCAGTCGATGCTGCTCAGCACCGACCGGTGGAACATGCTGGGACCGCCCGAGTTCGTCGGGATGCAGAACTACACCGCCATCCTCAGCGCAGGCACCTTCCGTGAAAGCCTTCTGCACACCGTCGTGTTCACCGCCATCACCCTGGCAGGCACCTACGTCCTGGCACTCGCCACAGCAATCGCGGCCAACCGTGAGCTCGCCTCCGCCCGCCTCGTCCGCACGATCACCGTTCTGCCCGCAGTCATTCCCATGGTCGTCGCCGGCCTGATCTGGAAGTGGCTCTACGAGCCCGACCACGGCCTGGTCAACAACCTGTTCGGCCTCGTCGGTGCCGACGGCGCCCGCTGGCTCTTCGACAACGACCTGGCGCTTCCCGCAGTGGCCCTGGTGAGCATCTGGAAGGACTTCGGGATCTACGCCCTCATCCTGCTCGGCGGCCTCCAACGCATCCCCGCCGAACTCTACGAAGCGGCCACGATCGACCGCGCCGGGCCTTGGCGCCAGTTCCGCTCCATCACCCTGCCGATGCTGCGCCCCGCAGGCGCCGCTGTCTTCCTGCTCCTGGTCTTCAACTCCTTCAAGGTCTTCGACCAGGTGTGGGTGATGACCGAAGGCGGCCCCGGCACCGCGACCACAACCGTCGTCACCTTCATCTACACCAAGCTCCTCACCGATGTGGGCGTGGCCTCGGCTGCGTCCGTGGTCCTCTTCGTGGTCCTGCTCCTCATCACCCTGATCCGGATGCACCTGACCTCGAGGGAGGAGTCATGAACGCCAGGCTGAACGCCCTCCCAAGAACGCTGTGGCTCACCCTGATCTGTGTCTTCGCAGGCCTGCCCGTGCTGTGGATGGCGCTCACCTCGCTCCAGCCCATGGAGGAGCTCCTGGGCACAAACGCGAGTCTCATACCCGCCTCCGCATCGCTCGACGCCTACCGGGAGGTCGTCACCCGCTTCCCGTTCTGGCAGTGGTTCGGCAACTCGGTGCTCGTGGCTGGCTCTGTCGTCGCGGGGAACCTGGTGTTCGACACGCTCGCCGCCTACGGGCTCAGCCGCATCAGGTTCCGCGGCCGCCAGGTGGTGCTCACTCTGATCCTCGCCACCCTGATGATCCCCACTCAGGTCATCCTGGTCCCGCTCTACCTCGTCATGCGCGACCTCGGCTGGATCGACACCTACTGGGCCCTCATCATCCCGTTCCTCGCCAGCCCTACTGGCATCTTCCTGCTCCGACAGCACTTCATCACCCTGCCCATCCAGCTCGACGAAGCAGCTGCCATCGACGGCGCTGGCCGTATCCGCACCCTGTGGAGCGTGCTGCTGCCGAGCTCATGGCCGGCCCTCGGCACGGTCGCCGTCCTCAAGTTCATGTGGACCTGGGGCGAATTTGCCTGGCCGTCCCTAGTCACCAACAACGAACTCCTGCGCACGCTCCCGGTCGGCCTCGCCCGCTTTCAGAACCAGTTCGACCCCCGCTGGGACCTGCTCATGGCAGGCTCGGTGATGGCCGCCGTTCCGGTCGTGCTCTGCTTCATCCTGCTCCAGCGATTCTTCGTCCGCGGACTGACAGGCGGCGCCGTCAAGGAGTGATGCGACCCCCGAGACCGTGCCGCCCCTCGGCCCACGAGGGGCGGCACCACCGCGTCAGACCCTGCGCGTCCATTCAGGTGAAGGCGTCTCACCGCTCCTTGACCGGGCCATCTCGGGGTCCCGCCGATGGCGGAGGAACCGCTGAAGTAGCGCGGTTCACGACGCTGCGCTCCACCGGCCGCTTCGTCGAACGCGCAGGGCCACCGTCAACTGGCCGGCTGGATACAGGGTCTCGGGGCAATGACCGCAGAACCCGCGCTGCCGGAGGAAGCGTCGCCCGATGCATCCCTTGATCATGAAGACGAGTGCGGTCAGATCTGGCCGGACCTGCCCGCAGGGCATAGCGGACGATGAACCCTCGCAAGCAGTCGGCGCAGAGCCCCGGGCAGGGAAGGGTCGACGAAGGCCGCCGCTTCCACATCCGAGGCGGACCCTGCGCCCGCTCCCCAGCCGCATCGGCGTTGCAACGAGATACTTCGGGCGCAGGTTCACAAATACTCTCAGTCCGTGCTGTCCTCGGTGTCGACCTCGTGGCGGGCCTGGGACGCTGTATGGGCCCGCGCCGCTTCAGCCGCCGCCGTGGTGTCACCCGCGCGCAGAGCCGCGACGATCGCATCGTGCTCCTCGATGACGGATCGCCAGTTGATGGGATCGATCGGCTCGACCAGCCGGTAGCGCCGGATCGTCATCAGGAGCTGTTCGGTGAGCTCGCTGAGGATCCTGTAGCCGGTGGCTGCGGCGAGCGACTGGTGGAAGGAACTGTTCAGCTGGGGGAGAGCTTCCATGGAGCCCTCCTGCAGTGACCGGCGCATCATTCCCTGGATGTCCTCCAGCTCTGCAATCAGGGCGCCGTCAGCCTTCTCAGCCACGAGACCCGCGACGAGACCCTCGATGGCCTCGCGGGCGAGGAATACGCCGCGCATCTCGGTGAGGTCCACGGAGGCTACGGTCACGCCGGAGTGGACCTTGGCGACGAGCAGGCCCTCGGACTCGAGGCGCTTCACGGCTTCTCGGACAGGAATCTTGCTCACGCCGTAGTCCCGGGCGAGCTCGTCCATGTTGACCTTCGCGCCCGGCCGCAGCTGCCCTTCTCCGATAGCTGAGCGCAGGCTCTCGTATACCAGGTCTGCCTTGCTCTTAACCTCGGGTAGCCGCCCGGACCATGCCTTCGCTGTCATTCGTTCATCGTATTCGATATCCCGAGGACCTAGGGGAGTATTGACCGATGATTCGTATACGATATGCTTTTGATCTGGGTCGGCGTCCCATCCTGGCGCGGTTCGACCCGCTCAGTTCCCCCTGCACAGGGAGCCTGAAATGCCTCTTCCCGCTTCGTTTACGCCGACGGCGGACCGCTTCATCACGGCCTACGACTGCCGCCTTCCCTGCGACGATCGGGCTCCGGCGGAGCTTCGCGCTTGGGTCGGTGCTCACCTCAACAAGTACCAAAGCCGGCTGCTGGGCGACGACCTTGCCGTGGTCGCCAGTGAACTTGCCACGAACGCCATCCGGCACGGTGGTGTGCCGGTTTGGGTCGCCCTCATGCTGGCGGAGGATTCCTCGAAAGCGGTCCATGCCCGGCTGGAAGTCGCCGACAGCGGTCCGGGATTCACGCCAGGGTGCAACAGCCGTGGCCTTGACGACTATCCGTCGCTGGAGTGTGACGGCAGAGGACTGCGCATTGTCGCCGAGTTGGCACGGCGCTGGGGCGTCGAGCGGAGTCACGGCAAGCACATCGTCTGGGCGGAATTGGGCGGGGTCTCACCATAGCCAGTAGGCGTGCTAGATGGGATCGCAGGACTCGATCGGCATCCTGGTCCAGGACGCCACGACGCGCGCCAGGGAGCCGCCGCGCGTCACGATGATCTGGTGTTCGCAAAGTGCTCCGCAGGATCGCGTCCATGGCCGGGTAGATGCGTTGTGTGCAGACGGCGAGTTCGACGCCGAGACCCTCGGCCGCCTCAAAACGGCCACCACGGCGGCTATCGACCACCCCGAGGTACGGCGGATCGTCCTGGACATCACCGCCGTCACCTTCGCCGACTCCTCCACGCTCAACGTGATGCTGATCCTGCTGCGCACGGGGCCGTCTGGTCCTGGCGGGCACCGTGCCTACCCAGTTGGGCCGGCTTCTGGACGTCACCGGAGCCAGCCGGCTGTTCACGACAGCCGACATGCTCGAGGCGGCACGCGCACTGTAGGGACCGGAGCGGGGTCGGGTCAGGGGTGCTGGTCTGTTCGTCACCGAGTTGGCTGCGGCTTGGATGCGGCGACGTGCGGTGCGGGTGCTGATATTGGTCATCAATCGCCCGGGTTTGTCAGGGACATTAGGGGCTGATCTTTCCCACCGGCGTGCCCAGCCGATGCCGAGGTCGGCCAGGTGCTCGCGCGGGTCAGCCGTTCCCAGTCCCGGCGTCGGGTGGCTGCCGATGCCCAAAGGTTCTCGCTGCGCATGGTCCCCGGGTGCGACGTCGTAGCCCTGCGCCGTTTCCGTCGTGAAACAGAGGCTGTCGGCTTCGGAGGTCACTCACTGATCGAGCCGAGCACCCCAGCGTGTGTCGGGCCTGCTGAGTGCCGAGTCGGCGAGGTGGGGCCTCAGGGCAGGTGGACACATTCGTTCCGAGCTGCGGTTTCCGCATGTTCGTGCGAATAGTCGTGCAGAATGGCCGTTACGGAACCTTGTGCTCCGTTTGGGTGATGGGGTGATCGAGTGCGTTCGGTGGTGAGCCGGTGCGCGTTGATCGACTGGGCCGTGCGCGCCTGGGGTGGGTGTAGCGGTCAGTGAATGTCAGGGCCACGCTCAAACGGGTTGCGTGTACAGCGCAGGCGTGTGTGACGGAAGTGTCCAGGGTCGGTAACCGGCCTCGTCGGGGCTGTGGCCAGCCCCGTGTCGGGGTCGAGAGTTTGGGTCCTCGGCCCACCTCGGGCCGGGCCCGCACGATGCGCGCGCCCGCAGCTGCTGTCGGGGATGCGGTGCCGCCACGGCGGCGAACCCGCACCCCGCAACCTGAATCGGTGCGCGCCCGACGGGCCGATGCCCGCGGTGCGCATCCGGCGGGCCGAACCCGGTCCGTATGGAGTGCCCGATGCTGGAGGCGCTCTCCGGCGTCCCCTCTCTCTACTCACCGGCCGCAGTCACCGAGCCTGGTCACCGGTGTCAGCCACTGGTCAGCGGCCTTCAGTCACCAATCTTGGTCACCGATTCAGTCACCGGTCACCGGCCGCCAGTCACAGCCGGATTCAGGCGCTTCGCCGACCGGGCGGGATGGTGCGGGTGCGGGTGCGGGAGCCGGTATTCGGAGCGGCGAGCAGTGCCCTCTGTCCGGGTGAGTCCGACCTTTGCCTCAGCGCGTCAATTGGGGACCTCGCGTGGTGGAGCGGTGCAATGTTGGGTGCAGGGAGCCGCACGTCACGGGCCGTTCCCTGCCCTGTGGCGCTGTCGGCTGCGGGCAGGTCCGGCAGCCGTCACACGTCGCCGGATGCCGCCCCGGCCGACAGCACCAGCACGGCGTCGGTCACGAGCGCGGCCGCCGAGTCACCGGCCTCCAGTCACCGGTCACCGGTCCCGGTCGTCGGTCAATGGATTCAGTCACCGGTGACGTAACCGGTCACCGGTCGTCAGTCACCGCGCGGTTGAGGCACTGTCAGCGCGCCGGACCACGTTCGGCGTGCTGCTGGGAGGTGGCCCGCATCCGGTGGCATGTCCGGTCGTTGTAGGGGGCGGGATGCACGCCGCCCCGGGGGCTTCCGTAGGTTCCCCCCGGTGACTCTCGGGGCGGTCCACGGTCCTGACATCGGCCGCGTTTCCCGTCCTGTCCTGGCTCGGGGCCCGTGTTCACCCGTGCGTGGCGGTGTCAGGACCCACTCTGCCCCAGGCCGTGACGTCTTTGGTTTTAGCCGACCTCCGCGTTGACGGGTCGGGGGCTTGACCGGTCTGGGGTTCGGCTCCTGATCGGTTCGCCCCCGCCGATCAGGAGCAGTCCGCGGCCGACCGGTGGTGGACTGGCCAAGCCTGGTTACCTCCGGCCGGGCCGCAGGGTTACGGGCCTCGACGACGACGCACGGGGCACGAAAGCCGCGGGTGGTCTCTGTGACATCTGCCGACACCGGGCCGACCTCGACGCCGAGCAGGCCCCGGGAACGGGTGCAGGACCAGGCGGCGGCAGGAAGCCGACGCGAGGCTGGACGGACCCCTCGGATGGATCCGCGCCCTGCGCTCCGGAGGGTCGCATAGAGTCGGATCCAGTCCGCGTCGACATGGGTGCGCGGGTCAGGGCCGGTGCCCAGCGCGCTCTGGGGCAGTACGACCGGCCCGAACCTCGGCCCCGACACACCATCCGGTGTGTCGGGGCCGCGTCGTGAGTGGCCGGGCGGGCGCCTGCCGAACAGACTCCCGCCCGAGGGTGTGCGATCCCAACCACGGCACCCGGGGGATGGACCACCCCTTCGGGCTCCACTTTCCACGCTACGCCCACCGCGGCGGGGCCGCGTCCCGATGGTCAGAGGCGCAGTGGCGGCGCACCGTCATGACGGCACCGTGGATTGCCCGGCATGACGACCACGACCGGTGTACTCGGACCGGCGTCGCGGCCGTGCGGGCGACGGCGTGACCGCGCATGCTCCGGTGCAACCCCAGATACCTAGGCGCGCAAGTGACCCTGCGGGACGTCTTTTCGCTGGTCAGGCCTGGTAGCAGGCGCGGAGGTAACCGACTCGGTAACTGGCCGGGTAACTGGGTCACCGGCCCAGTCACCTGCCCTGTGCGGTGAACTCACCGGCTCAGTCACCGGTTGCTGAACTCACCGGTGAGTTCACCGGTGAGTCACCGGTCGGTGTGCTGGCCGGGGCGGCGGCTCGGGGTACTCGCCGGTTGGGTTGTTCGCGGCTCGGTTCGGTCCAGGGCCGGCGACGTCGCCGGTCCTGTTGGACGTCGGCGACGGGGACCAGGGGGTGGTGCAGCTGCGGGGCCGGCGGACGGGGTTTCAGCCCAGCGGGCGAAGCTCGTTCATCCGTCCAGTCTCCAAGGCCCGTTCCGGCCGGCGCGGGCCCCTGGCGGCGGTACACATGGGGGGAAACCAGGGGGAGACATGAGGGGAAGCGGGTACGGGGCCTCCTCGATGTCGTCCCTGGTCAGGCCCGGTATCGCGACCGGTGACTAGCCAGACGTTCTTGTGTGGGTGTGGGTGGGTCTGGGTTTGTGTGGGGGTTGGTTGCTTGGTTCTTCGGTCGGTGGGCCTGGGCGGTTGGCCGTTGAGGGGCGGTGCGGTCGCGGGGCCTGGGTGTGGCTGCCTGATGGTCGGGTCCAAAGAGCGGGAGCGCCAGGAAGAGCGCAGGCGCCGGGACGTTGCGGCGTGGCGCTGCCGGGAGTGCGGACGCAAGGTCTACCCCGACGACGACGCACGGGGAACGACAGCCATCTGCCGACACCGGGCCGACCGCGACGCCGAGCAGGCCCGGGAACTGGCAGAGAGGCAGGCGGCGGCCGAAGCCGACGCGAGACTGGACGGACCCCTCGGATGGATCCGCGTCCTGCGCTCCGGAGGGCGATGAGTACCACGCGCCGCCCACTCGGGCACGGACCGGTGCCCGCCGGCGCCGACCAGGATTCGCCGGTGGCTTCCCGGCGGACCGCCGCGGAGCGTTCCGCCCAGGACGAGCTCCGCCCCTCCGTCTCGGCGTCGGCGGCCTCCGCCTCATCTGGGCGCCGGGTGCTGGGGGAGGGGCCCCGCAGCTGACGGACCACGCTGGGCAAGCCTGCGAAGGACAGGAGGGCAACCCCTTGACCGACGAGGGTTCCATGGCGGGCAAGGGGGGTCTGGCTGTCGATTCGCAGGCTTGCCCAGGCTCCCTCGGCGTGCTGAGAGTTGCACCGGAGGTACTGCCGGAGGTGTGAACCCCCGAAACCGGAGCGGGCGCGTTCCGGCAGGTCAGACCCCGTGGGCAAGCCCGAATTGAAAAACGACACCTCTCTGTCCACGCAATAGCCGTGGTGAGAGGTCTCCTTCGCGGCCAGGGCGGCGCGGACTGCGGCCGTCCCCGACGGCTCCGGTCCGGCTTGCTGTGCCTCGCAGCGATAGATGTCACCAGTTGTGCGTCGTGACGTGGTTCTGTGCGGCGGGTTCGCAGCGGTGGTGGTCACCAGATGCGCGCGGTAGTTGTCACTTCTGAGCTGGTCTCAATCGTGTTGTCACCAGCTTCGGAGATCGCTGGCTGGCCGGGATGCCTCAGCGAAGTTGGCTTCTGCGGAACATCCAGAGGCAGTGACCATCGACGGCTCGGCAGAGGGTGATGCCGAGGAGGAGCAGAATCCCTTGGTGCCTGCGACGGAGTGGACCATGGTGTGGTGATGAGCACTGAAGTGGAACCGGTCGAGCACGAGGACCGCTGGATCTTGAACCTCCGAGGCCTGAGTGTCGTCAGGATCAGCATCGACTTTCGGCTGACCCTCGTCCTGGACGCAGGGTGGGAAGTCGTGTTGGAAGCACCAGCTCGGCTCTCGGCAGGGCCACTCCACACCAGTCCTGGGCTGCCTCTGACGCCTGAGTCCCAGGACGTGGCTGCGGCTCTTCCTCTGTTCGGGGCGAAGGTCCTGTCCGCGGTTGTGTTCAAGTCCGGCGTCCTGCGGATGGTGTTCGACGGAGGCATGCATTTGACGTGTTCGGCCGACGCATCGTTCGAAGCCTGGCAGGTCACAGAACCACGAGGATGGCGTTTCATCTCGTTGCCCGGCGGAGACCTTGCCGTTTGGTCCCGCTCTGGAACAAGTGAGAATCCGCAAGGTCAGGCTGCGAAGCGCTGAGAATCCGCCACTTACGCTGCGACGGGACAGGTGACAACTACCTCTGCGAAGTGACAACTATCGCTGCGAGGCACACTTGCTCCACAACTAGCCCTAAAACTTGCCTCCAGACCGGTCCGACGCGAGCTGCGGTGCCGCTGTGACCTGGCGGCCAAAGGGCCGTCCTGCCGGTTACGGCACGCCGACTACTTCTGTACGACACCCTTCCGAGACGACGGGGACGGCAGAACCTCCTGTGCCTACCGCCCCCGCGCCGATCAGCGCTGTGCCCTCGGCCCCTTTCGCTGCGGTGTCTGCGCCGCCGCTGCCGGGGTTGCGGCCGGTGCCGGTTCCTGCCGCTTCTGCTGCTGTTGCTGGGCTTCGGCCAGGCGCGCGCGAAGACCCGGGCCGCGGCTTCGACCTTGTGGAAGTCGCGGCAGCGGAACAGGCCGAGCGGGACCGCCTGGAGCAGGAGGCCGTCGAGACGGCTGAGAGGGCCCGCGGCTGGAGCTCCCGCTTCCGTTCCGGGTAACCCACCTGACGCCTTGGGCAAGCCTCCCGCCGACGGCATGGGCAAGCCTCAGGCGCCCCTGGGCAAGCCGTGCTGTCGGTGGGGGCTGGGACGCTGGGACTTCGGACAGGAGAAATCCCCGGCGCGGGCTGCTGGTGGCGGGGTAGCGTCCCTGGTCATGTACAGCGCTCTCGGCACCGATCAGGCGTGGGAGCGGCTGCGGGCCAGCCGCTCGAGCCCACCAGGCAGGGCCAGCACAGGCTCCCGCCGCAAGACCTATACGGCGGCTCTGGAACAGACCGGGCAGATGTTCCGGGCCGCAGCCGTAGTGGACCCGGCGACGCGTCCCCTGCAGGTTTTCTACGGGCTCAGCCAGGCTGGTCGTGCCATCGCGGCGGCCTCATGGTCCCTCAAGGATCAGGACTGGAACCTGGAGTCCCACGGGATCAAGACCACGGGGTTTCACCGGCCTTTCCCCGACGTCGAGATTCGCACCGACCTGCCCGGTACCCAGGGCAGCTTCGTGCGGGTCAGCGAAGCGCTCGACTCCCCGGTGTGGGGCTCTAGCCCCACACGCCTCGAGGATGTCTGGGACCTGTTGCCGCCGAACCAGGACTACCCGCTCACCACCCGGGACCGGTTCACCCCGCTGTTCGCGGGCGATGTCATCGTCGGCGACTACGCGCATCCTTTGCTGAGCGTCCCCGTGTACGGCATCCCGGACCGTGTCATCGACGCCGGCACCCGCGAGGCGCTTGATGACTTCCTTACCGCGTACCCGGCCGTCGCTCGCCACGACAGCTACGTCACCACCCGCGGCCTCAACCTTGGCCCTGAGGCTCCGGACTTCAGCCGCCAAGCCGGGGTCGGCGGACTGACGTTCAACTGGCAGATGCCCCAGGGAGCAGATATCACTGCCAAGCGCCGCGAGTATCTGCTGAGCATGACGCGCCCCTATGCCGGAGAGCGGTATTTTCTGCCCGTCCGTCCCCCGATGGAGCGGGAACTGCACCCACTGATGGCGTGGTGGGCGGTCCTCTACACACTGTCCATGCTCGCCCGGTACCAACCCGCGACCTGGGTCAAGCTCATCAGCGTCGACGATAGCCAGCACGCCCTCCCGATCGAACGGCTTCTGGAACGCGCAATCAGCCACCTCCCCCTCCTGATCGTGGACGCCATCGCTGAAGTCAGCGCCTGAGCGCGTGCAGCGTGAAGCCCGGGCGAGAACCGAGGGCTTCACGCTGTGTCGGTCTTCCTGGTGGACGGTCGAGCCCCCAGTTCGGACGGCGAACAGCGCCCGAGTATCACGCCCACCGCATTCCGATTTTGGCAGCTGCTCAGCCCATTCCGGGGACAGCGTGGTGGCCCGGCGGCGTCGGTTGTCGACCCACGTTCCGAGCTTCAGCGGGACGTCCCGCTGCGCCTGGCCCCCGTCCCCGCCGAGGGTGATTGTCTCGACGTGCTTGCGCGGCACCGTGAGGTGGCCCTCGCGCCCGAAGAACTGCTCAGCGGCGGCGAGGTGCATCGCCCACTTGTCCGCCTGGCTGGTGCGCGGCTTCGGCTTCTCGTCGACCCCGGACATCCGTGGGGGGCCGTCACCCATGCGGGGCGCCTTGAGGGTGCGCCCGTATCGCCGGGCGCACCCTGGGCCTTGACCTGGCATGACCTCCCCTCACAAGCGCCTGCTGGCCGTGGTGGCGGCCGGGACCGTCCTCGCCGGGACCGCCACGGCCACCACCGCCACCGCGGCCCCCTCGCTGCGCTACAACTGCTCCACCAGCACCCAGGGCATTGACGACGCCGGCTACTCCGGCCCTTGGCCCGGACACCTGGGACGTGACCGTGCAGACGTGTGCGGCGCGGTCCGGGTCTACCGTCTACGCGTACGCGGACGTCCGATGGGACGGCCCGGCGTTCTACGGGACGGCCGCCGAGATCCTCGACGGGGCGAAGATCCGGGTACAGATCATGCAGTCCACGGACGGCACCGACCCGGTGGTGAGCAAGCGGGATTTCCCGCTGAAGGCCCGGATGGAGCGCACGACGGCCAGGGGCGACCACGACGGGCACTCCCGCACCCCCGTGATCAGTCACCGCGCCGCCGACAGTGCGTACGGGGACGGGGTGCTGTTCCTGGAGTGGCACCAGGACGGGCGCGGGTACCGGGCCCACGACTACGCCGGCTCACCGGCAGTGTGACGCCCCATCCCGTTCATCGAGTAGGAGGTCAGGTTGCAGGACGTGGAGCCCTATCACCCCCCAGCCCCAATGTTCTGCGGGCACGGGATCCTCGTTGTGCAGGGAATGTGTCCGCGGGTGTGGTCTCGCTCCCTGGCCATTCATTGCCATCGTCGTGTGGGGCTGCCGTCCGGGTCCAGCCCGTGAGGCCACTGCTGGCACAAGTCGGGCCTTACTTGTCCCGCATTCAGGGCTAGGAGGGCCAATGGCTGTATCCCATCGGCAGTTTGGCCGGCTCGTTGTAGGGTCAGGGCCAATTTCGCCAGTGTGGACCAGGCGCCCGCAGCGGTGGCCTCCCGAGCGAGTTCTTGGGCCGTAGCAGCGTCTCCGGCCATTCCGCGCAGTAGTGCGATTTCACCCAGACCTTCAGGGTCACCGGCAGTGATGGCCCGGCGGGCCAGTGCCTCGGCCTTCTCGTGGTCTCCGGCGAGTTCTCTCAACGTTGCCAGGTGGCACAGGCTTTCAGCGTTGCCTGCGGTGGCAGCTTCTTGGGCCAGCTTCTCGGCTTCAGTGTGGTCGCCGGCAGATTCCCTCAGGAGGGCAAGTCTGGCCAGTGCGTAAACGTTGCCGGTGTCGGCGGCCTGCCGGACGGCGTCCTCCATGCCGGAGTGATCCCCAAGGCGGTTCCGCATCTGAGCCAGGTCGAGGAGGGCGGGCACATGGCCGGCACCGGCAGCTCGGAGATAGAGGGATTCCGCGCTCGCCTGGTCTCCTGCCATCTCTCGCATCCGGGCCAGGTCCGCGAGTGCTTCGGGATGGCCTGCATCCACGGCTCGCTGAACGAGCTGTTCGGCCCCCAGGCGGTCACCGTTTTCCTCTCGAAGTAAGACCAGATCCGTAAGGGCTGGAAAGTAGCCGGCGTCCGCAGCGCGGCGGAGCAAGGCCTCGGCGGATTCGTGATCCCCAGCCGATGCTCGCGCGCGCCCCAGGGAGCACAGTCCGCCTGGCATTCCCGCATCTGCGGCGCGGAGGGCTAGGTGCCGTGCTTTGCTGAGATCTTTCTTTGCCAGATCAATTGCTATGTCGAGCAGGACTTCGGGGTCGCCCGCGTCTGAGGCATACAGTGCAAGCTGTATGGCCTTGTCGAGGTGCCCGGCCCGCATTCGTCGCAACGCAAGTCCACGGAGTGGTTCCAGGTTGCCCGCTTCAGAGGCTCGAAGGGCCACCTTTTCGGCGCCGTCATGGTCCCCGTCACGCTCACGCTCTTCCAGCAGTCGGAGAAGACCTGTCGGGGTGCCCAACTTGACTGCCTGCCGGAGGAGGGCATCAGCGCCTTCGAAGTCCCTGTGCCTTTCCCGAATCCATATCAGTCTGTCTAGGGCGGCTGGGCTGCCGGCCTCGGCGGCTCGGAGACGGAGGTGATGGGACCACTCCAAGCGGTGTCGTACAGCGGCCGCCTTTGCGAGGTTGTTGAGTTCATCGGGGTGCGTGAGGTGGGCGTGCACGGCGGCCCAGAACGAGGCGGGCGGACAGAGAAGCCGACGGGAGGCGCGACCATGTTGTTCGAGATAGTCCGCGAGGCGGAACGCCGGGCCCGCCGCTTCAGGCGCTGGAGCAACAGGTGTGGCCCTCCCGGGCGGTCGAGGCTGTGGGCGACCGTAGGCACGGCGTAGAGGCGCCTGCTTGCCGTGAACCGGGTGGCCCAGCTCGGCGAACACCGTGTCGGGCCAGTCCTCGGCGGTGAGCATGTCGAAATTCCGGTCGCTCAGGTAGTCGATCGCCGCGTCAGTGAGGAAGGCGTGGGGGAGATTGAGGCCGACACCGAGACGGCGGGCGTCCATCGCGGCTTCCAATACGGCCCTTGCGGCCGGTGTGCAGTGTTCGTATCGGCGCAGCAGTTCGGGGGCCCCCGCTAGGTCTTGGGTCACCCTCCCGTGACCGGCTGCCCGTACGAGGGCCTCGCGCAGCAACCGGTCACCGGCACTCGCAAGAACCTCTGCTGATTGCAATGCCTTCTGATCGAAGGCCTCCGGGACGGTGACGAGACGTCCGGCGATCAGCTCACGAACCCGACTGTGCGGGTCATGCTTGTCTGCGGCAGGTAGGGCGGTGTACGAACCGACGTACTCAGGCCAAAGAGTGCCCAACACCAGCACGGGCCCGCGACCAGGGCGGGTGAGCAATCCGTGCACAGCGGCTGCGATGCGCTCACCAACCTGCGGATCCCCGAGGTAGTGCTGAGCCTCGTTCAGCCATATCACCGTGCGCGGTGCGACGTGCTCCAGACCCTCCAAGGCGGCTTCCGCCCTGGTCGGGTCAAAGGGGTGCCACAGCCTCCAGCCCTCGGTGGCCAGTGGCTGGACGCCTTGCCAGCACGCGCGGGTTTTGCCCGTCGAGGATGATCCGACCAGCATCACCATCCTGCTGTGGCCGCCCGCGGCGTCCTTCACCGCATCGGCGACGATGCGGTCGTGATCTCTCCACACATAGCCTGGAAGCTGATCTGTCGGCTTGGTGTCGCTCGCTGGCCGAAGACAGGGCCCGGCGGGGTGGACCTCCAGATCGAAAGGATCCCACTTCGCGATCGGCTTCCCCGGGACGTGCTCCTCTTCCCGAACGGCGCTTGCATCCAGGCAAGCGATGCGCCGCAGCTCCAACAGCTCGGGGACTGACAAGCGCAACACACGAGCCAGAGCAGCCAGCACTTGGCTCGATGGGAGGGAAGCCTTAGGACTTAGAGCTGCATGCACCGTCGAGCGGCTCACGCCCGCCTGGCGAGCGAGTTGCGTTCTGGTCAGCCCAGCCAAGGCAAGACCATCGGCCAGCCTCTCCCGCAGCTCTGCAAGAGCGTCGGTACGCGCCTCCGGTCCGTCGGTCACGTCCGCGCCCCCATTGGTGTGTCCGTCGATGTTCATTTTCGTACGGCCGAACCCCGACGGACAATGCCGCCCCGATGCTCGATCGCGTCATCACTCCGCCGTCCATCGGGAGCTTGCCGTGTCCGGTTCCGTTGTTGTCCTGCTCATCAGCGCGCTGATCGTCGTTGTCGCGGTCCTGGTTGCTGCCGCTGCCGGCAAACTGGCGCGCATGGACGGTGCCACCTATCCCACCTCCCTCATGCGCGCCGCGGCCACGTTTGCCGCAACCCTTACCCTTGCTGCGGCCTTGGCTGCCGCGCTCGCCACCGCGCTCAACCCTTGATCTCCATGGACGGGCCCGCCGCACGAACTCCGCGTTGGTGACCATGTCCTGGCCGGGGGCCGGCTCGTCCCGGACCATGATCCTCGCCACCGGGACGGTGTACGTGGCCGAGCGACCGATCCGCGTATGTCGCCGCCTCCCCACCCCCTGAACCAGCGTCAAGCGTGCCGGGCTGCTGCGACCGGCCTGCGGTGAAGCTCGGGGTCGTCAGCACGTAGGTGACACTGGAGGTGCCCGGCGGCGCCCACGTTTAGGAGTTGTCCGGTCGATCATGTGACGACTCCCCGGCCGGGTCGTTGGTGTGGTCATGGGGCGGGGTGATCTGGGTGATGCCGAGTGGGAACGGCTGCGGCCGTTTCTGCCGGTCAGCAACAGGCGTTGTGGCAGGTGGCGAGATCACCGGCAGGTGATCGACGGGATTCTGCACCGGGTTCGGACCGGTGTTCACTGGCGCGACCTGCCCGAACGGTTCGGGCCGTGGAAGGCCGTCTACGAATGGCACCGCCTGTGGTCGGCAGACGGGACATGGGAGCGTCTGCTCCAGCAGGTCCAGGCCGCAGCAGACGCGGCCGGTGAGATCGACTGGGACGTCTCGGTCGACTCCACCATCGTGCGGGCGCATCAGCACGCGGCAGGCGCCCGCATCGACCCACCGCCGGCCCCCGCCTCTCAGGGGGCGGAAGTCCCAGAACACCAGGACGAAACGCCGTGGCAGAGCCTGCACGCCCGCCTGGTGGAGGTGGTGCGGGAGGTGAGGGCCTGGGCCGCTCGCGCGGCGGCTTCACCACAAAAATCCACCTGAGCGCGGACGGCCGCTGCCGCCCGCTGTCCCTGATCGTCACACCCGGCCAGCGGGCGGACTGCACGCAGTTCAAAGCGGTGCTGGAGAAGATCCGCGTCCCGAGGTCCGGGCCGGGCAGGCCCCGCAAGAAGCCGGACAGCGTCGCCGCCGACAAGGCATTCAGCAACGGACCGTGTCGCGAGTACCTGCGACACCGGGGCATCCGGCACACGATCCCGGAGAAGACCGACAGCCAGGCCGCCCGCCTCCGCAAAGGCTCTCGCGGCGGGAAGCCACCTGGCTTCGATGAGGAGCGGTACAAGAAACGGAACACGGTCGAACGGGCTATCAACCGGCTGAAGCAGCACCGGGCGGTAGCCACCCGCTACGACAAGCGCCGTTACGTCTACCTCGGCACCGTCACCGCGGCAGCTCTAACGATCTGGCTCCGCACATGATCGACGGGAATGCTCCGTGGCACTGATCCGGCAGCGTTCGTCGAGGATCTGCACCTCACAGCAGCGATCGAACCCCCGCTATGCGGGGCGGAGGACGGGATCGATCTCTGCCAGGCTTTCGTGCAGCCGACGGGCCCCCCCGGGCAACACGCTCGTCTGTGTCGCCCGACATCTCGTCGCAGAGCCGTAGCGCCTCGTCCAGGTCGTCCGAGAAGATGCTGAAGACATCGAAGATCGCGGTGTGGATGTAGTCGGCGTGGTTGTCGTTGGCGATTGCCAGTGCGGACGCGACTATCGTCAGTCCGGCCCTGTCCTTTCGCCGAAGCAAGCCCTCCGCGGTCCGCCGGGTGACGGAGGTGTCACCCGGATCGAGCACAAGCCCCAGCAGTGTCTCTACGGCCTCCGGCATCTCGGCGAACCCTGCCAGGCTGTGACCGGCATCCGCCCGGTCACGCCAGTCATCGCTTCGCCCGAGTTCGCCAAGCGTCACGACCACCGCACGCCGCAGGTCACTGTCCACGGATTCGCCCGCCCCTTCCCACGATTCCGGTCAAAATATCACCGAGGCGCCCTACCGGATGATCGCCAGGACAGGTCCTTATCGAGCGTCCGGTGCAGTGGGAGGTGGAGGCGTTGGGGCCGGACGAGCTCCGGCGCCTGGTCCTCGCCGCCGTCGCCCCGTACATCGACCGCGACGTCCTCGCGCAGCAGAGCGCCCGCGAGGCACAGCAGCGCTGCGCATTGTCCGAGTTCCTCGACGGGTGGGGCAGCGGAGAAACGTCCGCCTGAGCCTTCAGTACGTCTCGAAGTCGGGTTCCCAGTCCGCGTCGGGCTCTTCGGAGTCGTTGAGTATCTGGACTATCTGGACGGCCCGACGTCGGTCGTGCCCAGGCTGTACGAGTGGCCGCAGCCGGGTCTGAGGGTCGCCCGCCGGCCCGTGTCGAAGCCGTCCGACTCCGGCCCGCCGGTCCGTGCTATCCGGCGCTGGCTGGCGATCGACGCCGCGTAGCGAGTGCGGGGCACTGCGGGCAGCGGAAAGCCCCGGCGGGTCCGTGAGGGCTGCCGGGGCTGTTCGGGCCGGTGTACCGCATCTTCGAGGGGTGAGCCTGTCCATGCACGGCCCTGCCCTGCGCACCCATGTCGGCGCGGGTGCGGCGAGCCTATCGGGCGTCGTGGCGTCCTTCCCTGGTCGCCGGGCGTGAGCCGTATCGGCTTTGCCGGACACGGTGTGTCGCCCCACAGGGCCCGTCGGCCAGGGGAGGGTGGGGGCCATGGACCACGACGATGCTGTGGGGCGCCGGGTGTACGGCACGGACCACGGCGACCCGCACCCCTACCCGCGCCCGGGGCGCACCTATCGGGAGTTGCTCGGTGGGCCCCTCGACGGCCAGTTGCTCGACGTCACGGACCGGATGCCCGAGGAACTCTTCACGGGCGCTTTGTTGATCGCGCCGCTGGGGATGTACGGGCCGGGTGGCCGGGCGGACTACGGCTCCCGTGAGGATGATCCGTTCGGGCCGTGGTCTGGGGCGGTGACACCCCCTGATCCGGGGCCGGTGCTCGCCGAGGGCCGCGCCCGGTCCTCGGGTGGGTGCCGGACACCAGCGGTGACGCTCTCCCCCTGACCGTCGAATATCGGGGTGATTGGTCATCAATCATTCTGTTTTGTCAGGGACTTTAGGGACTGATTTTTCCCATTGGTGCGCCCAGTCGATGCCCAGGCCAGCCAGGTGCTCGCGCTGCTCGACGTCCTCACTGTGGCCCCTCACCCCGGGCGCGATGTCGCCCAGCGCCCTCTCGGTCGCTCCGCAGGGCCTGCCGGCTTCGGAGGTCGCTCAACGGTCGAGCCGCGCACCCCTGCGTGTACCGGGCAGTCCGCCAGCCGCCCGGCACACACCCATGTCCGGCGCCAGTCACCAAGCGCGGCCCATCACGACCGGTCGCCTCCATGGCATCGACCGCACCGTCCCCCTGCGCCCGCGGGCGTTCCACGCGCTCGGCGCCGAGGGCCCAGATCCGTGACGCGGTGGCGAACTTCCTGGACGTGAGCGTTGATCGGTCGCCGGGCAACTTTCCGGCTTGGCCGTGCGTGCGCCCCCAGTTGCGGGATCGTCGCACCGGGGCCGTGGACTGAGAACCTGAAGGATGCTGTGGTACGCCGCCGGCGTCCAAGCACGCTCGCCTCTGCAAGGACAGCCTCCCATGGGGCGTTCGGCCAGGGTGGTGGGGACGGCATGTAGTGGCTGCGCTGGCGATGAGGGGCTCGGTGGCTGGTCAACTGGCGCGCTGCGCTGCACTGCACGGCACCAGGCACCGAGGGGGCGGGTTGGTCGTCCCAGGACACGCTCGCTGTCAGAGACGAGCCGCATCGCGGCTCGCCGCCGGCCAGCGCTTGGATCGGTTGGGGCCGACACCGGAACCCGTTCGAAGAAGAGGCCGAAACTACGCTGCGTCATGGCTGAATTTGGTTGTGTTGGTGCGGGAAAGTGTGAGGATTCCCATGCGGTGAGACGTCACCTGAGTCTGCAAGTGCCCTTAAGACAGGGAATGTTGGGGTTCTCGGGCTGCGTGAGTGAGAGGTCGGCTGTGTGAACACTGAGTGGATGTTGTGAATGTGCTGTGTGAACGGATAAGACGGTCCCACTGATCATCTAAGTGGGAGATGTCCGTGCGCACAGCGCGACCACTAGTACTCCTGGTGGCATTCGTCTTGGCCGTTCTGGCTGGTACAGAACAGGCCGCACTAGCGGTGAACCAATGGGTCACCGCGAAGACCGGCTATAGAGCCGGTGAGAGACCCGAGCAGGGCTAGGGATCGGCTCGCGGAAGAGGCCACAGCGCCTCGGGCGACGCCACCGACGCGACAGTGGGAGGGGGACGCAGCGGTGCGCTGAAGGCGCCGGGCGAACTCCCCCCGGATGGCGGCACCGCGCCGCTGAAGCTGGAAGGCACGCCCAAACCACCGTCCGCGATCCCGTACACGAAGGTTGCGGCGCCCGAGGTGTCGCCGCCCAAGGGCTTCGATCCGAAGGCCAGCACCGAGGTGCCCGCCGAGCGCTCCGAGCGTGGTCGTACCTTCGCCAACCCAGACGGCACCCTCACCACACGCTTCTACAACCAGCCCGTCAACTTCCGTGGGGAAGACGGTAAGTGGAAGGGCATCGACACGAGCCTCGCCCGCCCGGAACAGACCGGACGGCGGACCATGAGCGTCTCCGGCCCCGGCTGGGAGCCCCGCTCGACTGAAGACGCGATCCGCTTTGCCGAGTACGCCAACGAGGAGCCCCTGGTCAGCCTCGGAATCGATGACGCGTCTTCCGTCGGTTACGGCATCGAGGGCGCGACCCGTGTCCAGGGCCGGGTGGCCGGAAGCGCCATCACCTACGCGGACGTGCGCCCCTCTGCCGACGTGGAGCTGATCGCCAGTAGCAATTCTGTCAAGGAGACGCTGATCCTCAAGGATCGCTCGGCTCCTACCGAGTGGCGCTTCGGCCTCACCCTGAACGGCCTCAGTGCCAGACTCGACGACCATGGTGGGGTGGTTTTCACCGATCCCGCCGGCCGCGAGCAGGCCCGGATGCCGGCAGGGTGGATGGAGGATTCCCGGCTCACGGAGAACGCCGCCGAAGGAGCCATCTCCTCCGGCGTCACCTACCGTCTCGAGGGCGATTTGGGACGCCAGACGCTTGTCGTCTCCCTCGACCGGAAGTGGCTAGAGGACCCGGAACGGGTCTTCCCGGTCAAGGTCGACCCGTCCGTGAAGGGGGTCGGCGCGACCTCGGGCACGTACGTTGAAGCGCCCTACAGCACCAACTTCTCCAGTGACAAGGTCCTCAAGGTCGGCACGTATGACGGCGGCGCTCACAAGGCCGCGAGTTTCCTGCGCTTCGACGGCCTCAACACGGGCAGTCTGAAGAATGCCTGGGTGATCAGCGCCAACCTCGCGCTATACAACTCCTGGTCGGGTTCCTGCACGGCCCGCCCGGTTACCGTGCACCAGATCACCTCGAACTGGTCCGAGACCAGCACGTCCGCCTATCCCGGCCCGGCGACAGGCGCGGCGCTCGGGTCGAAGAGCTTTGCCCACGGCTGGCGGCCCACCGGCACCGAGACGTGGTCCTGTTCCCCGGCCTGGGAGAGCATTCCTCTCGGCTCGTCCGGCCGGCAGTTGGTCGACGACTGGACCCACGGCCGCACGCCGAACTACGGCCTCGCGGTGAAAGCCGCTACGGACGACTCGAAGAGCTGGAAGCAGTTCCACTCCGACGACTACGCTGGCGGTGTACCCAGCCTCGACGTGTCCTGGACGAAGAACGGCGCGAGCTACCGGCTTGGCAACTTCGTATCGCCCATCACGGCCACCTCCGAAGGCGTCTTCAAGGTAACGGTCACCAACCAGGGCCAGCAGACTTGGACCAAGGGCAGCAGCTTCAAGTTGCGCTACGACCTGTATGACGGCAACGGAACCCAGGTCGGGGGTGACTACTGGAGCAAGATCCGCTGGACGCCCATGACGCAAGACGTCCCCCCCGGCAGCTCGGTCACCGTCGATGCGAAGATTGCCCCGCTCTCACCCGGCACGTATTCGATCGCCTGGACAATGGACGACGGAGCGGGCTCCTTCGCCTCACAGGGTGTGCCTGCCGCAGCCATGAAGGTGGAGGCGGTCAACGCCGTTCCCTATCTCACCGGGGCCAGTCCGCCGAGCGGCACGCTCGTCGACACGCTCACCCCGACGCTCTGGGTTTCTGCCACCGACCGCGACCGATACCCCAAAGCCCTGACGTATCAGTTCGAGGTATGCGAGGTAGAGGGCAAGGACAGCCGCAAGAACTGCCGCAGCAACACTGCCATCAACGCGCAGAGCTGGAGCATCCCCTCCGGCTGGCTGAGCTGGGCCAAGACCTACGCCTGGTACGCCTACGTGAACGACGGCAAGGACCAGTCCCCTCGGATTGCCCCGTCCCTCCTGAGCACACAGGTCCCGCAGCCCGTCATCACATCGCACCTGGGCGGCGCCGACAGCGGACGAACCTTCGGCGAGCGCTCCGGCAACTACGCCACGGCCGCCACGGACGCCGCCGTCCCGACGATCGGCCCGGAGCTCGCGGTCTCCCGCACGTACAACTCGCAGGATCCGCGCAAAACCAGCGCCTTCGGCGCCGGGTGGGCCACCCGCTGGGACATGAAGGCGCTCACGGAGCCCGACGGCAGCGTCGTGATCACCCTCGCGAACGGCGCCCAGGTCCGCTTCGGCAAGAACAGCGACAACACCTACAGCGCCCCGTCCGGTTCCATGGGCGTGCTGACCTCCGCCTCCGGCGGAGGCTGGACGCTGCGCGACTCGTCCGGGGCGCTGCACACCTTCGACGCGACCGGCCTGCTGAGTAAGGTCAAGGACGGCCACGGCCGCGAGCAGCAGCTCACCTATACGGGCGGCAAACTCACGAAGGTTACAGACGCCCTGTCCAAGCGGGCGCTGGCGTTCACCTGGAGCGGTGTACACGTCGAGTCCGTATCCACCGACGCGGTCGGACCGTCCGCGCCGGCCCTCGTCTGGTCGTACACCTACACCGGTGACCAACTGACGAAGGTGTGCCCGCCGTCGTCGACCACCACGTGCACCCAGTACGAATACACCGGCGGCTCGCAGTACCGCAGCATGGTCCAGGACGCCGGCCCGATCGGCTACTGGAGGCTGAACGAGGCCGAGGGGGAGACTGCGCAGCGAGGCCGTCTCCCGAACCGGCATGAACGCCGGCCACTACCGTGACGTCGACCTCGCCGGCACTGGCGTCCTGGCCGGCACGGGCAACAAAGCGGCAGCCTTCAACGGCGCCAACTCGTACGTGGAGCTCCCGGACACCACCCTCGCGTCCTCCACCGTGCTGTCAGTGGAATTGTGGTTCAAGACAGACAAGCCGGGCGGTGTTCTCGTCGGCTTCCAGGACGAACCGCTGGGCAGCCGTCCGGTCGACTACAACCCGGTCCTGGCCATCGACGCGGCGGGCAGGCTCCGCGGCGCCTTCGAAGTGTCGGGCAGCAACCCGAACCCGATTCTCTCCCCGGCGCCGGTCACGGACAACGCCTGGCACCACGCCGTGATCACGAGCACCGGTACCAGCCAGACCCTGTACCTCGACGGCCAGTCGCTGGGCACCCGTAACGGGCCCGTGACGCACTCCGGCAAGACTTACACCTACCTCGGAACCGGCTTCACCGCCGACACCTGGGACGGAGGCGGCGCGCACACGACGCGCCACTTCAAGGGGCCTGATGGATGAGGTCGCGGTGTACCACCGTGCCCTCGACGCCGGTTCGGTTCGCGCGCACCACGGGGCCCGTACCGGGGCCTCGAAGCTGTCCAAGGTGACCCTGCCCTCGGGCCGGGTCGGCGGTACGGCCGTCTATGACAGCGACACCGAGCGCGCCACCAAGGTCACCGATGCCGGCGGCGGCGTGTGGCAGGTCTCGGCACCTGCCTATGCATCGGGTTCCCAGGTCTACTCGGACGCCGTGCGCGCCACGGGCCCGGTCAACTACTGGAGACTGGGCGACAGCAGCAGCGCCGCCGCAGTGGATGAAATATCCACAGGCGGCAACGGCTCCTACCGTGACGGTGTCGCTCTCGGAGGCGTCGGCACATTTCTCGACGGCGACGACGGCGCCATCACGCTCGACGGGTCGAAGGGCGCCGTCCAGGTGCCGGCGGAGCCGCTGAGCGGGGCGACCTCCCTCTCCGTTGAAATGTGGTTCCGCACCGACAAACCGAGCGGCGTCCTCCTGGGCCTGCAGAGTACCGAGCTCGGCACCACCCCGCAGGACTGGAACCCCAGTCTGGTCATCGACTCCGAAGGAAAGCTCCGGGGTCACCTTTGGGACGCCACCAATCCCTGGCCTGTCATGGGTGGCAACAAGGTCACCGACAACAAGTGGCACCACGTCGTGATCACCGGCGGTCCGACAGGACAGAACCTGTTCCTCGACGGGACGAAGATCGGTTCCAAGACGGGTGCCGTCAAACCGGAGACCTTCGCCTACACCTACCTTGGCTCCGGCTACTCCAGCGAGTCGTGGGACGGGCAGGCGCGTGCCGCCCGGTACTTCAACGGCCAACTCGACGAGGCCGCCTTCTACGCGAAGGAACTCGACGCGCAGACCGTCTCGGACCACTTCAAGGCCCGCAGCAAGACAATGAGCGGCACCGGGGAGCAATACCGCGGTGTGGTGACGGCCGGCAGCCCAGCAGGCTACTGGCGTCTGGACGAAACCGGCGGCACCAAGGTGAACAGCCGCGTCGCCGTCCTTGACGGCACTGGTGCGTACACCAAGGCCATCCAGGGAGTCACCGGTGCCTTCGGCCCCGGTGACGGTTCTGCCGTGCAGTTCAACGGCGACGGATACGCGGAGGTCCCCGGCGTCGGCATCGGCACCGCGGATGTCTCCGCCAGCCTCTGGTTCAGGACCGGCAAGCCCGGCGTCATCCTTGCCAACCAGACGAGCCCGATGGCCGCAGCCACCGAGACCACCGGCGACTGGGCACCAGTCCTGTACGTCGGCGCGGACGGCAAGCTCCACGGTGAATACCTTTCGGGAACCGGAGCCTCGAACGCCTCACAGGCCACGGTGACAGACAACCAGTGGCACCACGCGGCCGTCACCGTCAAGGCCGGGGTACAGACCTTGTACCTGGACGGCACCCAGGTCGCGACGAAGACGGGCGCGCCCGTCAACCACGAGAACAGCACCCGCACCTACATCGGCGCGGGCTTCGCCAAGAACTGGCCGTCAGCCCCGGCCAACATCAGCTACTTCACCGGCGCGCTCGACGAGGTAGCCGTCTTCCGCCGTGGCCTCACCGCCGAGGAGGTGGCCACTCAGTACGCGGCCCGCACCACGGCCTCCTCCTCCTCGCTCACCTCGACGGTGACGGTCACCGACCCCACCGGAGCAAAGACCTCCAGCACGTTCGACGCGGTCCGCGGACAGCGCCGGGTCGCCTCGACAGACGCGGACGGCGGTGCCACCACCTTCGCGTACGACAGCGGCGGCTTCCTGCACACGGTCACCGATCCCAACGGTCACGCGACCACCACCGGTCACGACGAGCGCGGCAACACCGTATCGACGACGACCTGCCGGGACGCCAACTCCTGCTGGACCTCCTTCGCTGAGCACTACTTCAACCCTGCGGATCCACTGGACCCGCGCAACGGCAAACCCACGGCACTCCGTGATGCACGGTCCACGGACGCCGCCGACAACCGCTACCACACGACCACGTCCTACACTCCCCTCGGCCTGACCGACACGTCCACGCTGGCGGACGGCCGCACGGCCGTCACCACCTACACAGCCGGTACCGAGCCCGCAGTGGGTGGCAGCACCGTACCGGCCGGCCTGGTCGCCACTCAGAAGACCCCCGGCGGTGCCATCACCTCGTACGCGTACTTTGCGAGCGGTGACCTGGCCAAGGCGACAGCGCCGTCCGGTCTGGTGACCACGTACACCTACGACGGCATCGGCCGAAAGCTGACCGAAACGCAGGTCTCCGACAGCACGCCAGGCGACGCGACAACGTCGTACACCTACAACGGCATGTCCCGGATCTCCTCGGAAACGGGCCCCAGCGTCAAGAACGAAATCACCGGCGTCACCCACACGGCGAAAGTCTCCCGCACCTACGACGCGGACGGACAGCCGCTCACCGAGTCGACGCAGGACACCACCGGCGGCGACGCAACTCGTACTACCACCTACCGCTACAACGCCCTCGGCCTGAACGAGAGCATCACGGATCCGGCCGGCAACGAGTCCACCTTCGGCCACGACGCGCTGGGCCGGGTAGTCCGCGAGACGGACCCCGCCGGCAACGTCACCACGCACGCGTTCACCAAGCGCGGGCAGTTGGCCGAATCGGTCCTCAAGGACTGGACCGGCGACCCGTCCCGCCAGCTGCGTGACCTGGTCCTGGTCTCGAACGCGTACGATCCGGCGGGCCGGCTGGCCTCGACGACGGACGCGATGGGTGCCACCACCGCCTTCACCTACTACGACGACGGCCTGAAGGCCACGTCCACGGCGAAGCAGGTCACCCAGGCCAACGGCTCCAAGAAGGACATCGTCCTGGAGTCGGCTGTCTACGACGGCGCGGGCAACGTCCTCTCGCAGACCGCGAGCGGCGGACGCACCACGCTCAACACCGTCGACGCCACCGGACGGGTCACCCGCTCGGTGTTCGACCCGAACGGCCTCAACCGGATCACGACCGCCGCCTACGACGGCGACAACCAGGTCACCGAGCAAACCCAGTCGATCGACTCCACCGGCAAGAAGCTCACCTCGACCACCGAGTACGACGTGGTCGGCAACCCGAAGAAGGCGACCGTCACCGACGGCACCGGAACCCGGGTCACCACGGGCACCTTCGACCAGCGGGGTCTGCCGCTGACCCAGGTCACCCCGCGCGGCAACACCACCATCAGCCGCCACGACGTCCTGGGCCGCCTGGTCGAGACGACGGCGCCGCAGGTGCAGGCCGAGGAGAACGGCGGTGCGGCGACCGCCGTCACCCCCAAGTCCCTCACCGGCTACAACACCTTCGGCGAGGCCACCGAGACGCGTGACGCACGCGGCCTGGTGAGCCGTGTGGAGACCGACAAGCTGGGCCGCCCCACCGCGGCCACGCTGCCCGACTACACGCCGCCGGGCGCCGCGACGCCGATCACGGCCGTCTCGCGCACGACATACGACAAACTGGGCAACACGGCTTCCACCACCGACCCGCTGGGCCGCGCGACGTACTTCGCGTACGACCAGATGGGCAATCTGATCCGCAAGACGGACCCGGCCATCACAGGCGCGCAGGGCCTCAAGGCGCCAGGCACCGTCACCTTTGACGGCACCGTCACGGACCTGTCCGGAGGCGGCGTCTCCACCTTCACCTGGACCCCGACCGGCCTGCCGCTCTCCGCGACCGACCCGACCGGGGCCCGCACCGAGTCCACCTACGACGAACTCGGCCGCAAACTCACCGCCACCACGGTCGAGCGAAAGCCCACCCTGCAGAACCTCGTCTCCCGCTACACGTGGGACGACGCGGGTAACCGGACCGGATCCACCACCCCCGGCGGCCGCCGCATCACGGCGACACACAACAACGCCGGTGAGTCCCTGACCGTCACTGACCCCCTCGGCGGCACCACCTCGTCGACGTACGACGGCCTCGGCCGCCAGACCGAGACCAAGGACGCCACCGGCCGCAAGACGGTCACGGCGTACGACGTCCTCGGCAAGCCGGTCTCCTCGTCCGACTACGGGACCGGAAGCACGGTCCTGCGCTCGGTGTCCTCGGAGTACGACGCGGACGGAAACGTCACCGCAACCGTCTCCGCCACCGGCACCCGGCGCACCTACACCTACGACGCCCTCGGCCGGATGACCAAACAGGTCGAACCCGTCACAGCCACCGACTCCATCACCACGACCTTCGGCTACGACGCGGCGGGCAACCGCACACGCCTGACCGACGGCCGCGGAAAAGCCACCTATTACACCTTCAACACCTGGGGCCTACAGGAAACGACCATCGAACCCAGCACCACACAGCACCCGATACTGGAGAATCGCACCTGGGCCAACGTCTACGACGCAGCCGGCCGCCTCGTCACCGAGCTGCTCCCCGGCAATGTCAAGCGCCAGAAGACTTACGACGCGCTGGGCCGCCTGACCGGGGAGACCGGCTCCGGCACCGCCGCCGCCACGCGCCCCCGCTCACTCTCCTATGACCTCGCCGGCCGCATGACCGGCGTCGGCGGAGATGGAATCCTCGCGGGCAACACGTACGCGTACAACGACCGCGGCCAGCTCCTGAACGCGGACGGCCCCTCGGGCAAGTCCGCCTACGCGTACGACGCGGACGGTCAGATGATCTCCCGCACCGACGCGGCGGGCGCGACGGCCTTCGGCTACGACCAGGCCGGACGCCTTGACACCGCGACCGACCCGCTCACCGGCACCCAGGTGCGCAAAGGCTACGACGCTGCCGGGCGACCGACCGTCGAGGAGTACGCCCGCCCCTCCGCCGGAGACACCTTCACGATTGGCGCGAAGCGCTCGTACACATACGACGCACTGGGCCGGCTCGCGGACGACAGCGTCAAGAACGCCGGAACAGGCAACGGGGTCCAGGGCTCGGCCTACGAGTACGACCTCGACGACCGACTGGTCAAGAAGACCACGACTGGCACGGTCGGGGCGGCCGCGAAGACGTACGGCTACGACCTTGCCGGCCGCATGACCTCGGAAAGCAGCGGCAGCGCCACTACCGCCTTCGAGTGGGACAAGTCCGGCAACCTCACCAGGAAGGGAGACCTCACCGCCACCTACGACGCGCGTAACCGCGTCCAGACCTGGGGCACACAGACCCTCGACTACTCCGCCCGCGGCTCGATCAAATCGGTCACCGACGGCGGAACCACCCGGACCATCAGCACCGACGCCTTCGAGCGCACCGTCAGCAACGGCACGAGCACCTTCACCTACGACTCGCTCGACCGTGTCCTGACCAACGGCAACGCCACATTCAGCTACGACGGCGGTTCCAACAACCTGACCAAGGACGGCACCTCCACCTACAACCGCACCCCGGGCGGCATGCTGCTGGCCAGCGCCACGACCGACGCCGCAGGCTCTGGACGCCTGTCGGTCACGGACCAGCACACCGACCTGGTCGCCGGCCTCTCCGCAGACGGCACCACCGTCTCCTCGTCCCGCGCCTACGACGCCCTCGGCAACGTGACCGCGTCCTCAGGCACCAACCCGTCCCTCGGCTACCAGTCGGGCTGGACGGACTCCTCCACCGGCGAGGTCAACATGGCCTCCCGCTGGTACCAGCCCGGCACCGGCGGCTTCACCAGCCGGGACACCTGGCAACTCGACCCGACGCAGTCGGGACTACGGGCAAACCGTTACTCCTATGGATTCGGCAGCCCGCTCAACGGCACCGACCCCAACGGCCACTTCTTCCCACTGGCGGTCCTCGGCGGGATAGCCGTTTGGGACGCCCTTGGCTACGGAATCGCCGCGACTGTCGCTTTCGGTGGAACCGCGATCGCGACCGACCGCTACATGAGGAGCCGGTC
This sequence comes from Streptomyces sp. NBC_00513, assembly GCF_041431415.1. GTDB lineage: Bacteria > Actinomycetota > Actinomycetes > Streptomycetales > Streptomycetaceae > Streptomyces. The sequence goes on along the minus strand of NZ_CP107845.1, from coordinate 112,538 downwards.
TGAAACGACGAGCTCGGCGCGCAGCTGGGCGATCTCGAACACCTACACACCGGTGCGCGGGTACGAAGAGTTCCGGGAGAAGCGCGAGCGAAGCAGGTACCGCGAACGGGACAACCCCAGGTGCACTTGGGCTTGCGGCGGCGGTCCCATAGGCGGCGGCCCCAAGGGTGGCGGCGGTCCGAAGGGTGGCGGCGGCCCCAAGGGCGGCCGCGGACCTGGAGGCGGGACACTCTCTATCATCGAGAAGGTAATACGAGTAGTCGACCAGAATCCCAACCAGCGTGCGCCGCAGCGGAATACCGAATTCGACTGGGGTACGGGCGACAGCCGTTGGAAACTCGACGCCGGCTACATGAAGCAGTTCTCCGAGGGCGACTTCAAGGAGATGATGCAGACCTTCGGCTTCACCCCCGAAGAAGCTGCCGCAATGTACAATAACCCTGGCGGTGACATAGAGGCGCCCAACGGTGGCAAAGACCCCTGTGATCGCGACAGGTCGGAACGACACCGGTATCTGTCGACCGTGCCGGCGCAGACCATCGGGGGACTTCAGGATACGCCTACCGGGGTTGCTGCGCTCATCTGTCCGGACGACCTGAAGAAAAACAATCGCGGAAACAGGAAGGGTACTTGGAACCCTCCCGGATGGGTGTCGGCGGATGATCGACCTAACCCTAGATCTCTTCCTGTGTTCAATCGATCTCACATACTTGCTGACAGGCTCAGTGGCGACTGGATCAAGGAGAACATCTTCACTGGTTTCAGGCAGATGAACTCCCCTGACATGAGGCGTTGCGAGACCGTGATGGCAAACACTGTTAACAGAGCGAATAGTGGAGGTCAGCCCGTTCTCTACTTCGGAGCCTTGGAGTACGGTAATGGGCGCGAAAACATTCCCACCGCAATCAACATGAATGCATTCACCAGAGAAAAGCGACTATTCTCTGTAAATATCAAGAACATCCCCACGCCCCAGGTGACGTGTTGACACTCCAAAAACTCGAACAAGCAATGCCGAAACTCCGCCACATCAAGTCGAATGAACGTAGAGTGTTCGACTGGCATGTGCTGGCCCGTGAGCTCGGAACCGGCCTCCCTGAAGACTTCATGGAACTCGCCGAGTGGTACCCAACTTTTCACATCGCCGACTTCCTGGTTCTGAGCATTCCCGAACCAGGACAGGAAGTTGCCTATGCCCAAACCTGGAAGGACGACCAGAACCTCGCCGCGCTATATGCAGACGGCCTGACCTATGGGTATGCGCCATATCCCGCACCTGGCGGTCTGATTGGTTGGGGTGCCTCATATGAAGGGGACAATTTCTACTGGCGCACCAACGAGGGTGACCCCAACTTTTGGACCATAGTCGTCGAAGGACGGAACGACGACTGGTGTACCTACGACGGCACCCTCACCGACTACCTAGCCGGACTGGCGACCGGGACCGTGACGACTGACGGGCTCCCTTCCAACTTCCCCGGTAGGGACCCGGTCATCGATCTGTAGAACCACCTGACCTGTTAGGCCGACCCGTCCTAAGGACGGGTCGGCCTACTGATTCCCGCTGTTCGTGGCCGCGCCGGGCAGCTGGCTTTCGAAGCATTCTCTCTTCGGCTGCTGGCGTGAGCTGGAACTCACGCCAACTGGAACCAAACATCTCAATGTGCTGAACCGGGCTCGGTTCGGGGCGGGCCCGCTTCGAGGGAGAGCCAGCCCACTCTGGTGCACGGTGGACGCTGCACGCGCCCAGGAAGCGGCGGGCGATAAGTCCGTGCAGCCGCCCAGGGAATGACGCCTGAACTCCGTCGCGTAAGGCTCCGCCGACCCGCAGACAGGTACTCCCCTGCGCGGGAACCTGGCTGCTCGCTTGCAGCAATCCCAGCTGCAACGTGAGATGCATCTCGTGTGACTGGGCCGCCCACTACACGTCGGTCGGTATCGGCGAGCCGGGACGGCTGTCAAGGGTGTGGGGGTGGGTGGTCGGGTTCGAGGGTGCGTTTGAGGTTGACGGGTGAACGTGTCTGGGCCCCGACCTGGGGGAGATGGGTCGGGGCTCAGCGGGGCGCAACGGGTATGCCGTGCGCGGGGTTAGTGGCGGAAGGTGTCCTTGACGTCTTCCTTGGCCTGGCGGGCGTTGCCCTTGGCCTGGTCGGCGTGGCCCTCGGCGGTCATGCGCTGGTTGCCGACGGCGCGCCCGACGCCTTCCTTGACCTTGCCCTTGGCCTGCTCGACGTGCGCCTTGCTCTTCTCCGTGCCCGACATCGGGACCTCCTCGTGACGTACCGGATTGGTCGTGACCGTCCCCCTGCTCCCGAACGCCGCCCGTAAACCCCCACCGTCCCGACCGACTTCTCGCACCGCCCGTCTGCCGGGGCCGGCCGCTGCGGCAGTGGTGCGGCCGGCCCACGGCTCGGGCCCCGGAGCCTGGACACCCATCCGGCCTTGTAAGCCGTCACCGCTCGGGTGGGAGGGTGGCCGCCGTGCGCGACGGCGCTGACCATGCAACTCTGCGGATTCCTGCGGTACTCGCCTTGTGTGAAGGGCACGAAGGGCGCTGTGTCTCCCGCGTTCGGCGGGTGGCGGGGTGGGCGTGCGGGCAGGCCGGCGGGGTGGACGCGATGGATGTGCGACGGGTGTACGGCAGTTCAGACGGCAGCGGCGAGGAGCCGGCTCCGCGGCCCGATCACGTGTACGCGGAACTCTTGGGCGGGCCCCTGGACGGCCTGCTCCTCGATGTCACCGGCTGGTCTGGCGCGGACCGGGTCGAGGGCGCGTTGCTGATCACCGACAAGGGCCTGTACGGGCCGGGTGGCCGGGCGTTCTACGCACCCGTCGCGGGTGATGTCGAGGGTCTGTTCCTGTGGCGCGGCGACACCCCCTGATCACTCGCACGCGGAGGCCTGACGGTGTGGCTGTCGGCGTACGCAGGAAGCCCAGCGAGGTACGGCCTGACAGGTCCATCCCGCGCGCTCGGGGCCGGCTGTTCAGGGCGCGTCGGAGAAGCACACTCTCACTGCGAGGAGGCCACCCGACGCATCCAGATCGGCGATCACCGGAAAGAAGCCATCGCCCCAGCTCGTCATTGCGCACAGCACTCGGGCATCACCGAGTTGCACGGATCCGGCCTCGACATGCGAAGCACGTACTTCGCGCATGATCTGCCAGTGATGGGAGTGCGGTCGGAAGTCCACCGCCATGCGTCGTCCCGTCTCGTTCTTCCATCTCAACAGAGCGCGTGCTCTGTGCGTTGCCTCCGAGACGGGCAGGCCAGTCCACCCGCGAACCCCGTCCTCGCCGAGCTCGCCGAGTTCGGGTGCGGCAAACGTCGCGGCCGCTTCGTCTGCCGCCGCACCCCAGAACGCAACGTCGGCCAAGCCGTCGGCCGACTCATCGTGCTGCCACAGGCTCAGCGCGTCGACATCGCCGAAGAGGACACGTGCCCAGTCCACGCCGATGTCGCCCAAGGAAACCGAGGACGTCGCCCGGCCTTCACCCATCCGGATCGAGATCTCGGACCAGCGTTCTCCGACACCATCGCCGGGGTCGACCCGTGTAGCCAGCACGGGCAGGTTCCGACCTCGGGGTACGCCACCTACCGCGACGACGGACACCCCGAACATCAGAAAGCTGCCACCACCCTCTTCGCCTGTCCGGCGGGCCCTTTGGGCATGCGCCTCCCGAGACGGCAGGGCCTCCAGCCGGGCGTCAAGGCCGACAGATCGGCAGTGTCCATCGAAAGTCGCCGCGAATGAGGCGGCTTTCGAGGCCGGGATGTCATGGAGCCTGGAGCCTGGCTGGTGGTCAAAGCTCCGAACGGCTTCCGAGGCGTCCGGTCCGGTGACCACGAAGTCAATGGCGCCCGCGACGTCGGCGGCCATTACAGCGTCTTCGATACCCAGGGAAGCCGGATCGACGTCCGCCGGCGACTGCTCCCCGCTCCACAGCCCCAGGTGACCACCGTCAATGAGCACCAGGGTGCCGGACGGGCAACTGATGGTCCCCAGCTCGAACATCTCTTCCATGGCGCGCGAGTCTACGACCACCCGGCAAGCCATCCGCAGGCGGATGGTTCAGCTGTCGGACAGCCACTGGGAGCCTGCGTTGCACACCCGCGGTGTGCAGGTATCCACGTACCGCCCTGTGCACTATCACGCGAACGCCTACAGAGGCGGCTGCTTCCTCTGCCCCACGGTCAGGTCGTGGTTCTCAGGAGTCTTGTCAGGCTGCGCGGCAGGATCCGGGATGTCCGGTGCACGGGTTTCTGCCTCGTCGGCGGCCGGGTGGGGGATGTTGTGTGTGGTGCGGACGGCGTGCATGTGGAGCCACAGGGCTCGCAGGTCCTCGGGGCTTCCGCGGAGGGCGAGGGCGAGGCGGGCGACGAACTGCCAGTCGGCCAGGTGGTCGGCGGGTTCGGTGGATTCCAGGGCGGCGGTGATCTGTGCGGGGGTGAAGCTGCTGCTGCCGCGGCACAGGCTGTCGGGTTCCGGCGCCGCCGCGGCGAGCCACATGCCACGCAGTCCGTTCTGCAGCGCCCGGGCGGTCTTCGCGTGGTCTTCGAGGCGGGGTGGGGGAGACACCTGGATGCCTTGTGCCTTCTCCCACAGGGGGAGCAGATCGTCGGGGCTGGCCTTGCACAGTTCTGCGAATCGCTGGACGACGGGCCACTTCGGGGTCCGCTTGCCCAGCATGATCCGTGACAGCAGCGACGGGGAGATGCCCAACTCGCCCGCGAGGCCGCGTCCGGAGAGCGCGGAGGTGCGATGCAGGTGTGTCAGGGCGACGGCGAGCTGATAGCCGGGGTGGCCCGGAAGGGACGCGTTGGCCGGGGTGGGAAGAGTGACACCGCGCATCCGGGCGCGGGCCGTGGTGGCCGTGCGGCCGTCGCCGCGGGCATGGGGGCCGGAGCCACGTTCGGCGCGCCAGCCCACGACCTTCGCGACCTTGTCGCTCGCGAAGGAGTCCCGGGCATGCCCGGGCGCCATCGACAGCGCCTTGCCGATGTCCTCCCAACCGGCCCCGTACTCGTGGGCCTGACGAACGGCGACGGCCTTGAGGTCGGCGATCTCCCGCTCCAGCCGCACCACCTCCTTGACCAGATCCAGGGGACGCACGACGTAGGGGTGGTGGCTGAGGTGGAGGGCACGATTCGCCTTCGTGCGCAGCGCCTCGGCGATACGCACGACCTCCTGGTCGTGGTAGTCGGAGCGCTGGGGCGCCGAGAGATGACGGTTGCGGTAGGCAGCGGAGCGGCAGTCCTTCGAGCAGTACGTCGGGGGCCGGCCCGACGGCTTCGGGCGGGAGAACTTCTCCTTGCAGTAGGCACAGATCAGCAGGGCGGCGGTTTCCGGCATCAGTCCTCGAATGGGGTGCTGGCTGCGCTCACGCCAAAAGCGCGCGAGCACGCGAGGGTTTCGTCAGCGTGGCCCGGCGATCAGTACCGGCCAGGCCGAGGAAGAAATGAAGAAACGGCCCGTCCACCACTCCCGGAGAACGATGGACGGGGCGCTCAGATGCATGGTCAGACGGCGCCGGGCACAGCCGGCCATACGTGCCGCCGGCCTGCTACACGCCTGCGAAACCACGTGGAACGCCGCCCGGCCGCCGCCAGAACGGGCAGAACCAGAACGCCCGCGGCAGCCTGCTGCGGCTCGCGAATCAGCACGATCCCCAGCACCACCACCGCGATGAAGGGAATCAGCTGCACGTTGACACACCTGTCAACGCCCGCATAGGACTGGATACCCGCCAAGGGGGGCATGTTACGGTCGAAACCGCTGCTCAGCGCCTCAGTGCGCGGGGCGGAGAATCGAATGAAGGACAAGGTCGCTCCTGACGTTCGAACACGGTGGAAACGGCCACCCCCTGGTGATGGTGTGAGAGCCCGTCAGGGGGCGGCCGCATGCCGACATTAGCCCCCGGACTATGACGCACCGCCATTGCGAGATCGAGAAATCACAAGGTGCAGCACCCGGGCAGACAAAGTGTTGAGTCGAACATCCGAATAAACCTCATTCGGTCACTGGTGATCGATTTCATCCCGACTCCGCACAAACCGAGACCTTCACTGCTCAGCCATGATGCGCCGTCATACCGGCGCGTTCATAGAGCCGGTACCGGGCAGGCGGGCAGCACAGCCCGGGTGTCCGGGAGGCCGGGCAGGGCGTTGTGCACGCCGTTGATTTCCCGGGCCCGAAGCGGTCAGTCGATCTCCGTGGTCGAATGCGGCCTCGAATACAGCCGAGCCTTGTGGATCCGATCGCAGCCCAGGGTGCTTGCCTGGGTGTCGTTCACGTCGCCGTAGCGAAGCGGCCCTCTTCGTGAGGGCGATTCGGCTGATTCCCCCCGGCTGCGTTCTGGGTGCGAGATCGTCTGACGAGAGGCGGGAGATCCCGCCCAGAGCACGGTGTGTGGGAGGCGCGGTGGAGAAGGACGAGATCTGGACATCGGAGGAGTACGGCAGGTCGCACGAGGGTCGGGTCGGGACGCTCCTGGACGATGGGAGCAGTCCCAAGCCGGTGTACTTCGACTCGAACTCCGGCGGCTTCGGTTGGGAGGTCCGCCACTGGTCCGTCTACGACGGCGGCACCTACCCGCAGCGCCCGCAGGCGCACACGCTGCGGGGGGAGTGCTCGTGCGGCTGGCGGGGCGAGCCCCACACCGTGGACTGGACGAATGCCGGCGATCTCCCCTTCCGAGAGCACGGCTGGGAGACAGTCGGGGAGTGCCAGGACGACTGGGAGGGGCACATCACAGCCGTCGCCGCCACCACCGTCCCCCTACCCGCCGACCTGGAGACCCTCCTCCATGACGTCGCCGACGCGATCGACCGCCTAGGCCAGGACGCACCGACCGCCGCCCTCAAAGCTGCCCGCACTCTGGAACTCATCGCCGCACGCACTGCCCACGGTCCTGCCCACGACGCCCGAGGACAGGACCCGGAGAAGGTGGCCGCCGCCCTGGGATTGAACATCGACGACTCCCGATCCCTCCTGGCCCGCTACGGCGGCTGGAACCACTACGGCTGACCACTCGCGCCTGCGGCGAGTGGTCCGAGTGCGCGCGCCCCGACGGGCTGTTGTCCCTTGATCCCGGAGCGGGAGCGACCCGGCCGCCTCACCGCTGCCGACGGCGACGGTCAGGCCGACATAGGCACGACGGTGTGAATGGATTCTCCCGCGACCGCCGTGGCCCTCTTCTGACCTGCTGGAGGTGGGACCTGGTCGAGCCGGGGTTCGGCGATGCCGTCCCGGGTCTCCGATTCCTGAACTGTTCCGTCCGACCGAACTGACAGCTCCTGGGCCGCTTCGCGTGTTATTCGTCGAAGGTCACTTGGCACGGTTGCCACGGTGGTGTGGGTGTCCCGTCGGCGTCCAGTCCGTTCGGCCACAGTTCGTTGACCGAGACGGGTTGCTCGGTGAGGGTTGCGGCGTGGCCGGAGTCGGCGAGGTGGCGCGCCTGACGCAGCGCGCCTTCCATGTCGCCGGCCGCGTGTCGGAGCCGGACCAGGTGTATGCGGGCGTCAAGGTGGCCGGCACCGGCGGCCTTCCGTGCGGCTGCCTCCGCCTTCTCGGGGTCGCCTGTCATCTGCCACAGCCGAATCAGGGCGCCCCAGGCATCGGGGTGTTCGCTCTCTTCGAGTCGTCTGGCACAGTCCTCGACCGCGTCCCGATCGCCGGCCCGCGCCCGCAGGAGTGCCAGGCTGAGCCAGGCGTCCGGCATGCCGAGGTCGGCGGACTGCTGGGCGGCGGCTTGCGCGCCCGGCAAGTCGCCGGCTTCGTGCCTCAGCGCGGTCAGTGAGCTGTGTGCGGCCAGGTTGCCAAGCCCGGCGGAGCGCTGCATGGAGTCTTCCGCACCTGTAATGTCTCCGGCCGCGGCCTGCAACTGAGCAAGCAGGGCCCAGGAGCCGAACTCTCCGGCCTCCGCGCCAAGGCGCGCGAACCGCTCCGCCTGCTCAAGCTGTCCCAGTCCCTGGCACAAGAAGACCAACCCGGACCAGGCCATGGGGTATCCGGCGTCAGTGGATCGCCGCGCGTACTCTTCCGCGCCCTCCCAGTCGCCGACGATCCCTCTGTAGGTCGCCAGGGACGACCAGATACCAACGTCGTGAGCTTCCGCGATCCGCGCTGATTTCTCGGCGCCCTGTCGGTCACCCACCCGTTCCTGCAAGGTCGCCAGATGCGACCATGCCATCGCGGCTCCGGCCTCAGCGGCACACCGCATGAAATGCAGAGCCCCGGCAAGGTCTCCGGCTTCCTCTCGGATCCAGGAAGCGAGCGTCCAGGCATGCACTTCGCCGGCCTCCGCGGCGCGGAGCGCCAGCCGCTCCGCGCCCTCCCAGTCACGAGCCCGCCGCAGGCATTGAGCCATCTCCATCAAGGCGGTGGTGTCTCCGGAACGGGCCGCCTTCCCGCGCAGGGCATCGGCCCATTGCAGGCGGTGCCGCTGTTCTGCGGCCACGGCGAGGTTCCTCAGGTCCTCGGGTCGGGTGAGGAAGATGTTGGCCGCGGCCCAGAACGAGGCCGGCGGACAGAGCGAGCCGCGCGCGAGACGTCCGTGCTGTTCGAGGTAGTCGGCGAGCCGCATCAGCGGCCCTGCCGGAGCAGTGAGTCCAGGAGCGGTTGCTGTGTCGGGAGCGGCGCTGTCCGGACGACGCACCGGCCTGAGGGCGCTTTCGTAGAGCGGGGGTTGATGTCCGTGGACGCTTCGGGCGAGCTCCGTGTAAGCGTGCGCGGGCCAATCGTCACCGAGGCGGTCGTAGTCGTGATCGCTGAGGTAGTCGACCGCCGCTTCGGTGAGGAAGCTCTGGGGGAGGCGGAGCCCGACACCCAGACGCCGGGCGTCCATCGCGGCCTCCAGCAGCGCCCGGACCGCGGGAGTGCCGTTGTCGTACCGGCGCTGCAACTCGGTTGCCCCGGCGAGTTCCTGGGCGAGACGCCCGTGAGCCTTGGCTCGGCCCAGAGCGTCCTCCAGAAGTGCATCGCCGCCCTGGGCGAGGGCCGCCGTGACGGACAAGGCTTCCTCGTCGAAGGTGTCGGGAACCGCGAGGATGCGCCCCGCGAGGATCTCGCGGACGCGACTGTGCAGGTCTGGCAGGCCGGGGATGGGCAGGGCCGCGTACTTGTCGGCGAACTCGTTCCACAGGGTGCCCAGGACCAGGACCGGACCGCGGCCGGGATCGGTGAGCAGCGTGTGCAGCGCCGCGGCGATCCGTTCGCCTGATCGTGAGTCGTCGAAGTAGTTCTGGGCCTCGTTGAGCCAGACCACCGTGCGCGGGCTGACCTGGTGGAGGCCTTCGAGGGCAGCGTCTGCGCGGGTCGGATCGAAGGGATGCCACAGACGCCAGCCGTGCGCGTCGAGGGGTTGGACCGCTTCCCAACAGGCGCGAGTCTTGCCCGTGGAGGACGACCCGACCAGGACGAGCATCCGACTTCCGCCGCCCGCTGCTTCGCGGACGACGTCGGCGAGGACCTGATCGTGGGCGCGCGGCACATACCCCGAAAGAACCTGACTCCGGCTCGCATCCGTGGCGGTCGAACCGGTTCCGGCCGGGTGGACCTCCAAGTCGTGGGGATCCCAGCCACCGATCGGCCTCCCGAGGCCCCCGCCCCTGCTGGTGCTCTACCCGCTGCGATTCGGTGCAGAGCCAGCAGCTCCTGCTCCGGCAGGCGCAGAGCCCTGGCCAAGGCAGCGACTGTCGCTGCAGTCGGCATAGGACCGTTGACGCTCAGAGCCCGCGAGGTTGTCGTATGTCCCAGTCCTGACCGAGTTTCGAGCTGCTTCATGCTCAGTCCGGCCGCCGCCCGGCCGTCAGCCAGCCTTGCGCGAAGCCGGCCCAGCGCCTCCTTCCGGTCGCCCGCCTCAATGTCTGCCACCGCGCCCCACCCTCGTGTTCGCCGGTGTTCATCTTCGTACGGGCGAACCACGGCGAACACCTATTCCGGGACTTTGGTCAGGTCAACGCACCTCTTCGACCTGGGAGTCCCCCTTGAACCAGCTCACCGTCGTCCTGCTTGCTGCCGCCTGCGTCTTCCTCTTCGCGCTCATGGCTGCCGCTGCGGCAGGCTTGCTCGCGCGGCTCGACGGAGCCACATACCCCGCCACGCTGACCCGGGCAGCAGCGACGTTTACCGCGGTGCTTGGTCTCAGTGCCGCCATCGCGACCGTCCTGGCTCAGCTCCTGTCGTGAACCTGCCGCACGGGCATCCGGCGACCTGCGGGGGCCGGTCGCCGGCTGATGGCCGTTTCTAAGCGGCGGGTTCGTAGACGACGGTCGTGGTGGGGCAGTCCTCGGCGAGCCCGAGCAACGCCAAGCGCTCGTTTTCATCGACGGCCAGGTCCCAGCGGAGCTTCGTGCCGACCCACGTCGCTGCGTACGTGCAGTGCTAGGAGCCATCCGACGGCAGCCACTCCGCCGGGTCCTTGTCGGCCTTGGACCTGTTGGAGGCGGCGGATACGGCGATCAGAGTGTCGGGGCTGTTCTGGTCGTTCGCGTACGCCTCCCGCCGGGCCGCCGACCACGGCGCCTGCTCGGAGTCGTAGACCTCGGCGAGGGGGACGAAGTGGTCGACGTCGAGCCGGCCCGCGTCCGTCACGACGACGTTGTCGTAGGCGGAGCGCCAGGAACCGCCGGTCAGCTTGCAGCCAGCCGCGACAGCAGGAGCCTCGACGGCTTCGGCGAGGATGACCTCCCTTCGGGTGTCACAGCCGTCCCCGGCATTGAGGCCCTTGTTCCAGTGCTTGTACAGCTCCCGCTTGTAGCCCTCGCGGTGCTCGACGGCCACGGGGAGCCGGTCGATCGCCTCGAACAGCGGCAGCGGAGCACGCACCCCGGACGGACCGGCTACGCCGGCGCCGCCGTGGCGGCGGGGGCGGAGTGCGCGGCCGGAGCCGCGAGGACGGGAAGGGCGCAGAGGGCGAGCGCGGGCAGACCGCGCAGCATCAGGTTCTTGATCACACAGATGGATCTAGCGGGTCCGGCACCAGTCCCGACAGGTTCTCGGCGTTCAACTCACTCGTGCGGGCGCCCGGATTCACTGCAGAAACGAGCCTGCGCCCTCACGCCTGCCGGGGCTACCCCCGGACCCTGCGGCATCAGGTCCGAGAGCGGCGCCGGTGGGCTCCGATGGACGGGGTGCCTCGGCGACGCAGTCGTGGACGAAATGATCGCGGGTAGGGGAAAATTCAGCGATGAACAGCAAGTGGCCGCGCTCATGGGGTGAGGACAGCGGCAGGGGCGACGGGAAGACCACTGGTGCGCCGGTTCCGGGGGATCGCGGGATCTCGGCGGGTGCCGAGGTGGGGGTGGGCATCACAGGAAACGGGAACCAGTTGACCGTCGATGGTGATGTTGTCAGCGGCGACAAGCACGAGATCAGCACGACGACGGAGTACCACTATCACGCTTCCGTGACTGCGGCGGCCGGGACGTCCTCGACCGTGCTCCCGTCCCGTGTTGATCGGCAGGAGCAGGCGGAGCTGATTCTCGTCGGGCCGCTGAACACTCATGTGCTCGCGCCCCTTCTCCGCAGGGCTGACACCGTTCTGTCGACAGACCCCGAGCAGGCCGCCCGTCTCTATGGAGAAATTGCCTCCAGCCTCCATGCCACCGGTTTCCACGGGCACGCAGCCGTGATGCAGCGCAAGCAGATGGCAGCCTTGCAAGCCGCTGGCCACATCGTCGCCGCCGTGGAGATGGCAGGCAGTCTCGCGGTCGCTTCCCTGCGAGCCGGAGATCACGACCAAGCGTGGTCCTTGGCCAGAGACATCCCGAGGCTGGCGTTCAAGAGCACCGAAGCCGGGGAACCGCGAGCAGACAGAGCAGAGCGGATCGCGAAACTGCTGCAGGCCGCCGCAGAAAGCCTGCTCCACCCGCTGGGCGACTTGGAAAGCCTTCGTGAGGTCCTCTCAGGCACTTCTGCCGAGCAGGACCCCGAGTACCGTCCCGTACTCATCCTCCTGCTCGCCGAACAGGCACTGGCCTTCAACCCAGCCTCGGTCCATGAACTCGACGCGCTCGTATCGGAAGCCATCAATACCCTGGACAACGGAGGCGACGACGCGGACCACATACTGCTCCGGCTTCGCCTGATACGCGCTCACTACGACCCCTCCGCACGACGCGCACTGCACCAGCAGGCGCGCCGTCACCACATGACGGGCCGACCCGCGGCGATGGTCTTCGCACGGGAGGGACGCCGGCTCGCCGAAGAAGGGGAAGCCGACGCCGCCGTCGAGGCGTACCGCGATGCCGTCGATGCGGGCATCCGAGCCGACCTGACACAGGACGCTGCGGACTGGCTGTACAGCATCAGGAGCATCAACGTCTCGTACGGCCCGTTGGCGGGCGACATCGACGACGAGCATCGACTCGCGCAGGCACTCCGTGCGACTGGCACGGGTCGCCTTCTCGTCCGGGCCCGCCAGCCCCGTGAGCAGGCTCTGTCCGCACTTGTGCGGGAAAAGCCTCGCGAAGCCATCACCGCCGCGCAACGTTGGCTCGTTGACACCGTGGTGACAGGGGACTGGACAGGAGAACTCGAAGCACTGCGATTCCTTGCCGACCTGTACCAGGACAACACCGAGACCGGGCTGGCGGCGGACTACTACCAGCGAGCGGGAGAGGCGGAACGAGCCAAGAAGCTCGCTGCCGCCTCCGGCGACACGCTGCTTCCTCTCGGGCCGCTCCAAGGCGTGCCGTGGCGGGTCTCCCGGGCGCGAGCAGCACAGCTGGAAGCACAGGCAGACCTCCTGGATGACGATGCCGCCACCGCTCTCCTCGGTGAACTCATCGACATGGCTCAGCAGCTACTGTCCGGAGACCTGGCTGACTCGCCTCTCCGACACCTCCTGCACCAAGTCCTCAGGAGCGCCTGCACCCTCGCCCCGCGGGGGACGGCCGAGCAGGCCGGTCAGGTGCTCACCGACCTCGTCGATTCAAAACGGACTCATCGAGGCGCAACCTGGTTCGCCATCGCGGACCGGCACCCGAGCCTCGCCCTCCAGGCCGTCACCAAGCTGCTCGACGAAGCTGAGCAAGGTTCATATGACGCCTGGGAGTCACTCGGCGAGAGGCGGTGGATTCAGATCCTCATCTCCCCATCATCCCCGCTGACGGCAGCCGAGCAGGCAGCCTGCCAAACGCGGCTCGCCGCCCTCGCCAACCTCGCCGACGACAACAAGTACCCGGCCGCCCTCGCCCTGAGCCAGGCGGTCCCCGACCACCCCACCGTGCGGACCGCCGCCCTGGAGGCCCTGAACCGCATCCTGTCCCGACCCGCGCCCGACCCGCACAACACCACCATCGGCGATCAGCTGGCGAACGACGCACTTCTGGTCTGCCAGCTCGACGAACCCAGTCGCCGACGCTGCGCCGCCAGACTCATGGAAATAGCCTCGGACAGGCGCGAGATCGCTGACGCCCGACGCAGCGCCCTGACCGGCCTCTGTAACCTGATCACAGACTTGCCGCCGGTCGAGAAATCAGCCATCTACCGTCAGGCGCAGCCCTTCGTCCTGGGCGAGCAGGATGGAAGTCATCTCGACAGCGAAATGACCGGCACCCCTCACCCACTCAGCGCCGCGCGCATCTCCTTCGGTACGGCGTCCTTGCGTGGGCCGGCCCTGGAGTTGGCGCATCGAGCCGCGGAACTCGATGAGGAACACCATTGGGTGCGGGAGAACGCCGTCGCATTGCTCCGTACCGACGTTCCCTCGGACGTCGGTGACGCAGCCCGCGTTCTCGCGTATCTGCCGCCGCAGATCGCGCTCAGTGTCGACCCCGCGCTACTGGTCACACACCACAACAGGACCGTCCGTCAGGCCGGTGCCTTCCTCGCCGTTTCCCACGCGAGTCAGCACCCCCGAACGATCCGCCGACTCGCTGAAGACAATGACCACACCGTCCGCCGCACATTGGCCGAGGTCGCCGAGCTTCGAAAGAAGGAAGGACCTGTCGATCCGGTGGTACCGGAAGTGCTGGAGCGGCTCGCCGACGATGTCCGCGCCAGCGTGCGACACGCGGCCCTCGCCGCCGCCAGAGCATCCTGAAGGACCTTGTCGTCGCGGGCCAATAAGGGCGTCGGTCTCGTGCAAGGAGGTGGATACCCGCTGGTCTTGGACCCGGTAGGCCGCGGCAACACGTACGGCATCAGGCGGTCGTGCGGGACGATGCCGCGGCTCACTCACTTACGCCGCGTCGCCGTGCTCGGAGCGGGCTCGCTCATCCCACCCCATGGCGTTGGTGCTGCCCGTCTCAACTTCCCCGGAACGGATCGACCCATGGGCCGTATCGTTCACGTGTGGTGTCTGGGTCAGGTGCGTGAGGAGTAGTCCGATGGCTGTTTCAAGGGTAATGCGACGCGTGTACATCGCGGTCGCGGCGGTGTCGGCGGCCGCAGTCGTGGGCTTGATCCTTGCGGTTGTGCTGGTGGATCTGGACACCGCTGACCGCGTGGCCAGCATCATCGGGGCCATGATCGCTGCGATTTCCCTTGCCGTATCCATGTACACGTTGAACCGGCCGACTGGCGTTGCCGTCGCGGGGGCCCGATCGGTGCAAGCCGGCGGCAGCATCAGGCGCGCAGTAACCGGTGACAACAACCGTCAGCAGGGTCCGCCTGCCGAACCTCAGCCCCCGGCCGCAGGCCCCAGCCCGAGTGCCACGACAACGGTACCCGGCGTGCCGGGGGAGCGCGGAGTTGCTGCTGGCGGATCCATCGGTGAGGCGATCACTGGTGATGGGAACCAGCAGACGTGATCTGGTTCTTCGCTAGGCGGTTCGAGCAGCTGCAGCACCTTCGTGGGTACAGGCCGCTGATCCAGGACCCCTGAGCTGCGCTCGTCAGCCGTGAGGTCAAGTACGAGCTGTGGATACAGAACTGCGGATGCGGGCCGTGGGGACAAAGTGGCCACGGTGTCGGCGGCATGCGCCGTCCGTATCCGCTCGAAGGATCCTGATGAGGACGTGTTCGATCAGTCCCATCCGCTGAGGCCGGACTGGCCGGGGGGACATCCCCTTGCAGTCGCCGGGATTGTGTCGCTTTGGGAGCTTTCTTCTTCGCACCTCTGGCGGTCATTCTGCGGACCACGCTGGAGGTGGCGCAGGATCCGGCGAGCACGATGATCGTGGCGAGGGCGGCGACGAGTCCGCACCCGATTGACTTGGGGGACGGCCCGGGACCGCTGGCCGCTCCGGTGCCTGGGCGGGGAAGACGTAGGCGCGGGTCGAAGTGGACGTCGTTTCTCCGGTCGCGCGATGATTTTCCCTGTAGAACGTATGGCACGCTTCAAGCCGTTCCTGCTGTAGAAGACGTGGCAGCAGCTTGCTTCGTTACGTCAAGTCGCTTGGGACGGCGGGAGGGTTCGATTTGGTCAGGCCTTCCTGCCGGCGCACGCGCGGTACTTCCTCAGGCGGCGCTGGAACGAGGCGGCCGATGCCGGGCAGTGGCCTCAGCGATCAGTATCGCGGCGCGCTCCACCTCGGCGGCAGTGGTGTTGCGGCCGATGCCCAGGCGTAGGGTGCGGCGGGCCTGGGTGCGGGTGAGGCTGATGGCGGTGAGGACATGAGAGGGGTCGCTGGTGCCGGTGTTGCAGGCGGATCCGGTGGAGGCGGCAAGTTCGGGGAGGCGGTCGAGGACGTCTGCGGCCTCGGTGTCCGGGAGGGTGAGGCTGAGGGTGCCGGGCAGTCGTTGGGTGGGGTGCCCATTGATGGTGGCGCCGGGGATCGCGGCGAGGAGTCTGTCCTGGAGGTGGTCGCGCAGGGCGCGAATCTGGGTGAGGGCGGGGGCGGTATCGCTGGTGATGAGGTGGGCGGCGGCACCGAGGCCCACGATGGCGGGAACATTGAGGGTGCCGGCTCGTAATCCGCGTTCCTGGCCGCCGCCGGTCTGCTGGGCGGTGAGGAGGGTGCCGCCGCGGACGTAGAGGGCGCCGATGCCTTTGGGTCCGTAGAGTTTGTGGGCGGAGAGCGAGGCGAGGTCGACGCCGAGTTCGTCGGCGTCGAGGAGCCCGTATCCGGCGCTCTGTGCGGCGTCGGTGTGCAGGAGGATTCCGCGGTGGGCGGTCAGTTGGGAGATGGCGGCGATCCGCTGGAGGGTGCCGATCTCGTTGTTTGCGTGCATGACGGAGACGAGGACGGTGTTCGGGGTGAGGGCGGCGGCGATGTCCCCGGGCTGGACTCGTCCGTGCTCGTCGACGGCGACGCGGGTGGAGGTGTAGCCGTGGTGGTCGACGAGGCGTTGGACGGCGGCGAGGACGGCCTTGTGCTCGATCGTGGTGGTGATGACGTGGCCGCCGCGGGGGCGTTTGGCGAGGGCGCCGCCGACGATGGCGAGGTGGTTGGCCTCGGTGGCGCCGGAGGTGAAGATGACCTCGATGGGGTTCTTGGCGCCGATGAGGTGGGCGACGCGGCGGCGGGCGGTGGCGACGGCCTTGGCCGCTTCCCGGCCGTAGGCGTGGGCACTGTTGGGGTTGCCGTACGCGGTGGTGAGGTACGGCAGCATCTCCTCCAGGACGCGGGGGTCGAGTGGGGTGGTGGCCTGGTGGTCGAGGTAGATCGGTCGGTTGGTCACGCTGTCTCCTTCTTGGCCCGGGCGGCGGCCGGCGTGGCCGCGGCGTATTTTCGTTCGCCGTCGACGAGGTCCCAGTAGACGGTGCGGGGCTCGGCGAAGACGGAGTAGGCGGTGGCCAGGCACCGCCAGTTCCGGTTGGGCTGGGCCCGGGTGAGGACGAAGGCGTCCTCGAAGAGTTTGTCGGCGCGCCGCATCAGGGCCGGGCGCGGGTCCTGGGGGCCGAACAGCTGCAGGTAGCCGTGTTCGCGGAGCCACGTTTCGGCGTGCTCGGGCTGAGGGTCTCCGGCGAGTTGTCCGCCGTCGGCCAGGGTCTGGGCCGCGAGGCGCTCCAGGCGGCGGAGCCGGCGTGCTTCCTCCCCGCCGGGGCAGTGGTCGCCGCGGAAGTGCCACTCGTTCCAGCGGGGGGTGGTGTAGTGGTCCCAGTCGACGTCGTCGAGCTGGGCGGTGACCTGGGGCGGGAGTTCACCGCGGGTGAGGTCGGCGACGTCATAGCCGGGGCCGAGCGCTTCGAGGGTGAAGGTCCCCCGTATGCCGGGGCCCGGGCGGTCCATGCGGATCATGACGGTGAGTTTGTTGGTGAAGCGGTTGGTGGGGCCGGCCAGGATGACCGCGCGTCCGTCGGCCAGCAGGGGCTGCGCGCGGTGTGCGATCTCGCCGATGGGGAAGGTGTTGCCCCCGCGGTAGTAGGCCTTCTTCTCGACGCCGCCGTCGGAGCGGATCATCAGTCTGTCGGTGCCGAGCGTGGTGGCGAGGGCGTGGGTGGCGGTGCGTATGTCGGCCGGGCTCTGGCCGGGTCGTAACAGGGACGCGTTCAGGGTGGGGAGGCCGAGCGAGTGGAGCAGTGCCATGGTCTGCCATTTCGGCCACCGTCGGTCTCTTGCGGCCGCCACGAGTTCCTCGGCGCTCTGAGTGTGCAGCGGTCGAGGTAAGGGAATCGCCATGATGTTCCCCCCTCGTCGTCAGGCCGTTGCGGTGGCCCGGATGGCAGCGGTCAGAGTCTCGTAGGTCTGGTGCTTGGCCTCGGTGAAGGGGTGGTCGCGCCAGTCGTACTGCTCGCCGATGCCAAGCTGGTCGGCGACGACGCGGCGGACGAACTGGCGTGCGAACCGGCCGTCGGCGGGCCAGTAGTGGAGCTCGCCCGGGTAGGGCGACAGGTACAGGTACGAAGTCTCGGCGGCCGCGGGCAGGTCGACGAGCGAGGAGAGGCGCCGGCCCGTGCCACCGACCTTCTCATAGGCGGCCAGGATGGCGTCCGGGTCCGGTACGGGGATGAGGTGGAGGTGAGCGTGGCTGCAGCAGGAGGCGCCGAGCTCGCAGTCCCGCGGTCCGTGCTCGGCGACGATGGTGGGCCCGTAGTGAGCCTGGATCAGGGTGCGCATCGACTCCAGGCCGGCGGCGACCTTCGGGAGGTCGTCGGGCGGGACGTCGGCGGCGGCGTCGAGGTGCTCCAGCGGCATGTAGAGGGAGTAGCCGGGGGTGAGGCAGCCGACGGTGGGCAGGAGGACCCAGCGGTCGATCGTCTCGGTGATGATGCGGGTCTTGGGCTCGCGTGCGGTGAACTCGGTGCAAAACTGGCAGTCGTCCATGTCAGTCACCTTGTGTTCGGGTCGACGAGTTCGTCGGCGTAGCGGCTTCGCAGGTCTGCGGGATGGCCGTAGAACGGGTGGGCGGTCGCGGCGGGGCCGCCGCCGCGGAGTTGGAGTACGAGGCGGGCCAGCGGCATGCCGTGATGCAGGCGCAGGGTGGCCGGGCTGTGGTTGACGAGCTCCAGGGTCAGATGGCCGGCCCAGCCCGGCAGGACGAACGGGCTGGTGACGTGGATGGCCAGGCCGACTCGGGCCAGATGGCTCAGACCGCCGATCATCCCCATGACGTCCGGGCCCAGGGAGACCGGCTCGGAGGCCGGCGCCAGAATCATTTGCCCCGGCGCCAGGTCGTACGTCGTCCAGTCGGTGATCTGCGGGCCGTACAGGGTGTCGATACTGGCCTGGTCGGCCAGGTCGACGACGGCGTCCGGCGCGACGATGGGTTGGATTGGACCACCGAGCCTCAAGAGCAGGCTGTCCCCGCGCAGTTCCCCGTCCCACGTCACGGCGCCGTTGTTGATGTGGTCCTTGATGGACGCGGCTGAGAGCATGACTCATCCCCGGAATTTAGGCAGTGTGGTGGCCCCCGCCAGATCCGAAGGCAACTGAGGAAATGTTCCCGTGGATAGCTCGCCATGTCTCCATGTCCACCCGAGCATTTCAAGGTTTTCCTGGCGTGAAATGCGGTGAAGTCCACTACTCCTGGCCGCTCGGACAGTGCAAGCTGGTGGGGTAGTGCCCAGGGGAGGGGAGGAACATGCCGCCGTTACCGTCCGGCCCGCTCAAAGTGCCTGGTCCCGAAGGGTTCCGGGGCGATCTGCTCGCTTGTTCCTCGGATTTGCTGGACCTGACGTGGGACCAGATGCGTACGCTCGTCGTCGTCCACGAGGAGGGCACCGCCCTCGCGGCGGCTCGGCTGCTGGGCCGGGAGCAGTCGAGCGTGCAAAAGCAGCTCGACATCCTCAACCGGAACTTCCAGGCGCTGACCGGTGAGTTGGTGGTGGTCAAGCAGGGCCGCGGCCGGGATCTGCTGTTCACCCCGACCGGGCTGGAACTTGTCGACCGAATCCGATCGACGTTTTCGGACTGGCTTCAGGGCATCGCCAACTCTCGGCGCCGGCTCGGCTCCACCCTGACCGTTGGCACCACCGAGTTCACTCTGCCGTTCCTGGCCCGGGTGTGGGAGCGGGTGGAGCGAGAACTGATGGCGCGGGAGGTGGAACTCAAGGTCGTTCACGTCCGCACTCGCGACTTCCGCCAGCGCCTGGACTCCAACCAGGTGGACTTGTTGTGCGGGGGCCTGGCCGCGCCGGTCGGGGACGGCCCGCTCGCCCCCGAGTACGACTTCCTGGAGTGGCACCGCGAAGGCCTCGCTCTCCTGACGAACCTGTCCGTCCGCGAGCTGCCCGCCCGGCAGGTCGGCGTCGAGCGGCTGCGGAACCTGCCGCTGGTCATTCCTTCCCGCGGGGTGATCGCCGACTTTGTCGAGCGCTGGTACGGAACGGACTTCCGCACCCACCTCCAGGTCGTCGCGGAGATCGACGACATCTACTACGGGCTGGCCCTGCTGCGCTCCGAGATGACCCGCGGCTGTATGCTCTGCGCCCGCTCCATAGGCGAGGCCGCCGTCGCGGGCCGGCTGCCCGGCGGCGAGGGGTTCCGCCTGGTCGAGTTCGCCGACGACTTCGACCCCATGCTCCAACTAGTCTCGGGCGTCTTCGCCCGCAAGGGCGAGCGGGACACCTACGACGCCTCACACCCCTTGAACGTGCTGTGGGAGGCCTTCCGCGAGGAAGCAGCCTCCGACCGGCCGATCCCGCTGTGACCATCCCGTCCGCCGAAGGGCACTTCTGATGATGCTGGCCTCGATCAACCTCAACAAGCGGTTCGGCGCGGACGGCGCCCGGGCACGGTTCGCCGCCTGGCTCCGCAGGCACGACGTCGCGGTCATCGTCGTGCAGGAGCCGTACAAGCCCGCCGACCGGCGCCCGCCGCTCCTGCCCGGGTACGTCTTCGCGGGCGGGGACGGCCACCTCGCCACCTGGGTCCGCGAGGACATCGCCACCCCGACCGTATCCGCGCCGACCAGTTGGGCGCAGCGGGTGGAGCTGGGCTGGCTCACCATCCTGCAGGTTCACCTCGATGCCTACACCAGTGCGGCACGCACCACCCAACTCGGCGAGCTTGGGGCGCTGGCCGCCGCCGAGGGCGGGCGTCCGCTGCTGGTCTGCGGGGACTTCAACCTCGCGCCGCGGCCGCAGGACGGCTTGTACGGCGGGGAGATCAGCGGCTTTACCGCGGACACCGAGCGCAAGGCGCTGCAACACCTGCTCCAGGCCGCGTGGCTCGTCGACACCACCGGCACGGACGAGGAGGCGGACTTCACGTTCGAGCGGCTCTTCACCGGCAAGCTCAGCCGATTCCGGTGTGACCTCGCCCTGCTGAGCGACCACCTTGCCGCCGGGGTTCCGGTCGCGGTCCGACATGAAGTCCGAACGGGGCCGGAGGCATTCACCGACCACTCCGCAATCCTGCTCGACCTGCCGATCACCCCTGAGGTCGCGGAGCCGGACGACGTCCTGTTCGCGATCAGCGACCTGACGGGCAAGCAGCCGGCGGCCGCGGGCGCACGCTCGTACCAGCCGCACAAGACCGCGATGAGCCGCCAGGCGGCCTCGCCGGCGGCCCGTGCGGTCACCGGGCACCTGACGGGCCCGCTCGGCATTCGTACGGTCCTCGATCACGGGTGCGGCCGCGGTGCCGATGTCGCCCACTACCGGGCCGCCGGGCTGGATGCCGACGGGTACGACCCGCACGAGGGGTTCGGCTGGCCCCGCCCCGAGCGGGAGGGATACGACCTCGTGACCCAAATGTTCGTCCTCAACGTGCTGCCCGACCCGGGAGCGCGGATCCGCGCGCTGCAGGACGCGGCCGAGTTCGTCCGCCCTGGCGGGCGCGTCGTGATCGTCACCCGCTCCCCCGAGGAGATCACGAAGGCCGCTGCCGGCGGCAGCTGGACGGCCCATCATGACGGCTACTGGTCGAGCGAGGGGAAGGGGACCTTTCAGCGCGGCATCAGCGCGGCCGAGACCACGGCGCTCGCCCGGCACGCCGGCCTCGCCCCCGCGGTGGGGGAGGCCGGGCTGCCCCTGCCCGGAGTGAGTCACATCGTGCTGGTCAAGCCCGAGCCGTAGAGGTGTGGCGGCACCGCAGGTCAGCGGTTGCCGGTCCAGACGATGCGCTCCGAGAAACCGCCCCGCTGTTCGGCCTTGGACGCCCGGATCTTCTCCAGCTGGGCCGGGTCGACGCCGAGGTCCGCCGCGAGGGCGAAGGCGACTTCGAGGACGTCCGCGAGCTCCTCGGGGGCGTCGGTCTCGTCCGCCTCCATGTACTCCGCCACCTCCTCGGCCAGCTTCGCGCGGAGCCGCTGCCGGTACTCCGTCGGATCGGCCACGTAGACCTCCGGCTCGGCTCCGTCCGCGCGGATGATCTGAGGGATCCGGTCCCGTACCAGCTTTCCCGTGGTGAGCACGTACTCTCCTGCACCAGTTCGTCCTTGGCCGGTCACGCGACCGGCCCCGTGTTGTTCGAGCGTAGAGTTGGGGCCTCATCGGGCGCCATCAGAAACAGGAATCCCACCCGAAGTGGTCAGTCCAACCGATCCGCGTGAGTGTTCGTGAGGAGCGTCCTTCTCCGGACTGATTCAATGGCAGGTTCGGCCCCCGTCGTGACGAGCAGGTCGAAGTGCTCGATCCGTTCTGGGGCCCTCTGCCGCAGGAAGCTCCGGTAGCCGGCCCTGTCGCGTGCCGCCCGCACGAGAGCCCATCCACACTGGCGTTCCAGGTACCAGGCCACCTCTTGGTCTGGGACGGCACAGCGGATCCACAGCGGTGGGGGTGTTCTGCCGAGCGGCACAGTCACCGATCCACAGCGTGGCCAGCCGGCCGAGTCGGTTGAGATCGGGATCGGTGAAGGCCAGTCTCACCAACCAGCTCTGCTCCGCACGTTCGCCCTCGGTCCACCCTGAGGCGTCGGCTCCTTCTACCAGGGCGAGTGCTCCGACGAGCTGGTTCTCTTCCCACATGCCGACGAGTTGGATGTCAGGCTGGAGGTCGGCAGCCAGGCGGAGCAGGGACGAGCCGTCGGTCGTCGTGGTTCGGGCCCGCTTCTCGTGGTCGTTGCAGCGGTGGACGACGTCTGCGAGCGGGTCCCAGTCTGAGGTGGTCAGGGGCAGCACGGAGTACGCGGTCTCTGTCTACGAGGTCGGGTGCTTCACTGCGACGCCGGCGTACGCAGCCGAGACGTAGTCGGGCACGGCCGAGAACTGGTGGCGCGTCTGGTGCCGGGCGGTGGGGACCATGCGAACCGGGCCGCCGTAGAGGTCGCCCCAGTCGCCGAAGAGGTTGCTGATCGACTGCCGGTCCCGGGGCCGGAACCCGATGCCCTCCTCGTCGTACACGTCCTGGACCCGCCCGACCCAGGTCGGGCTGAAGTCGGGCGTCGCGTGGGTGATCGACAGGGCGCTGCCTGGAGGCAGCCAGGCCCGGAGGTAGGCCACAGCGTCCTGCACTCGGGCGTCGTCGGGGATCCACGGGAGAACGTCGTGAAGGAGGACGGCAACGGGCCGCTCCCGCGTCAGGTGTCCGTCGGCTTCCAGCCGGGCCAGCAGACGGGCCGTGTCCGTGACATCGGCGATTACCGCGACGGGGCGAGAAGCCGTCGGGGCCGAGTCAAGGAGACTGCGCTGGCAGGCGACTACGTCGTGGTTGATGTCCGCGTAGACCACCGCGGCGGAGCGCCCGTGCTGCTGCGCGACGTCGTGGGTGTTCTGCCCAAACCGGAGGTCACCACCGCCTGCGGGTCGGGGCAGGGCGTAGCCGCAGCCGAGATCCAGGAACTGGGAGATTCCGCGCGAGGCCAGGGCTTCTGTGATCAGCAGGTGATGGCTGCGGTTGATCTTGGCGGCTGCGGGCTCTCGCGGGAAGGCGTTGAGGATCTTGCGGGCGAGATCCTGGTCGACGGAACCGGCGCCCTCCATGCCGAACCACATTCGGTAGATGCGTGCTGCGCTGGGCCGCTGGTGGGCGTCCGGGCCCGGGGCGGGAATGCCCAGTGCGAGGCCTTCCTGGACCAGGTTCACGGCCGTGCTCCTCTCGGGTTGGGTGTGCGTTGTCCTGGAAGCTCCGGATGTTCGAGCGGGCTGCGGCCGTGATCTGGGGAGGTCGGTAGACAGGAGGTGGGGGCCGCGGCCGGACGGCGGGAGGTCCTTCCGAGGGTGACGTAGGACCCCGGGCCGTAAGCCGACGAGATGTTGCAGGTGGGGTGGGTTGTCCGGCCGTGACGCTCGCACCGCCGTAGGGCCGCCGCAGAACGAACTCGTCGACCAGGAAGGTGACCCGGGGGCCGGTGCGGGCCAGGCCGCGCAAGCCAAGTTGGATCGGCGCGGGCTCGGTGTCGATGCAGATCCGCCGGCCTGCCGGGCCGGCGGCGAGGAAGATTCTGATGGCGACGCCGTCGTAGCGGACCCGGCGCCATCCCTGCCGGTCGGGCGGGTGGACGTTCAGCTTGACGGACATGCCTCCACAATGGTTTCGCGGCTACCGCCGCCGGGCGTCGTCGTCCCGCAGGGCGGTCACGTGATGGGTGGGCGCGAGTAGGGAGCGGTTATCGCATTGCCTCAGGGGCGGGGCAGGACCACACCTCGGTGTCGAGGGAGTGGACGCCTTGCCGGCCTGGGATGATGCCGCGCGGTACGGCGCCGGTGGTGAGCTGGCGGCCGCAGGACACGCAGGCCCGGCCGAGGTACTGGTCGTGGGTCAGCGACGACACCGACGCCGGGAGCGGCGCACGGTCGCACCGCCCCGTCATGCCGGTTCCCCGGCGGCTGTGGCACAGCCCGGGCTGCACGTGACGACCGGCGACCTCCGGGCGAAGCCTCGGACGGTCACTTCCCCGGCCGGGGCCAGGTCGGTGTTGACGGCTCCGCAGTCCCGGCAGGCGTGGCCGGGGAGACGGGCGATGCGGACATCGCCGGCGGATACGACAGGGTGGATACTCACGGGCCGTCCCATCTGCTCGTTTGGTGCGGGCACAGAGAGAGGATGACCGGCGGGAAGGGATGCAAGTACCACTGTTTGTGGTACCGGCGGGGGTTGACTCAGACGGCGCCGATCCACTCGGCGAACGAGGACAGGGATTCGGTGTCGGCGCGTTTGATCCGGCGGAGCTTCTCGACGTCCTCGCGGGCCCACGGGTGCTCGCGAACGTGCTGCGGCGCCAGCCGCCTGGCCACCTTCAGCGACTCGAACGCGGCGTCTGGCCAGCCGGCCCACAGCTGCGCGCGGCCCACCTCCACGTAGAACCCGGACCGCCGCTCGGCCGGAACCTCGTTGCCCGGCTTCCAGACGCGGGCGACATCCAGGGCCCGGCCGATGTGGTCCTGGCCGAGACTCACCGCGACGGCCACCTCGTGGATCCGGACACTCGACGGGCCGAACGCGGTCCCCAGGTAGATGCCCTCGGCGAGGCCGCTCGCGAGCACCCGGGCCCGCTCCAGATGCGCGTACGCCGCCTCGGCGGCACCGGCCCGGGCGGCCATGACCGCGGTCCGCATGAACAAAGCGCCGCGCGCCGCGGCCGCGGCGGACGTCACCGGCGCCGCGGACGCCTCCAACGCCTGCTCCAGCGCCGCCTGCCCGACCCGGTAGGCGTGCGCCGCAAGATACGTCTCCGCGCTCGTGTACGCCACCGACGCCCGGAGCACCGCGTCATCGGCCTCCACCGCGGCCCACCGCATGACGCCGATCAGGCGCGCCGACAGATCATGCGCCCCGTACTTGTAGGCAACCGCGTCCGCGCAGCGGGCCGCAGCCACCACGAGCCGGGCAGCGTCCTCGCGCTGCTCACATGCCGAGTAGTGCAGCAAACCGAGCGTGTCGCGGAGCAGGGCGGGCGCGGTCCCCGCGATGAGCCCGTACTGGGCGGCCAGCCGCTGCGCCACCGCGGTCCCGACCTCGCGCCGCAGTTCTTCCCGGCGCCGGGCCGGCGGGGCGAGGCGGATGTCATAGCCCGCGATGACAGCGGAGATCGACGGCAGCATGGCATGCACTCGGTGCGCGGTGCCCGCGAAGCCTGGGTCGAGGCGGGCCGGGTCCACGCCGAGGGCGGCCGCGATCGACTCCAACGCGGACGCGCTCGGCGCGCGGGTGCCCTGCTCGATGTGCCGGATCATGCCGAGGGACAGGTGTGCGGCGGCAGCGAGATCCCGCTGCGTCATGCGGCGGGACTGGCGCCGTGCCGCGATGCGGTGCCCCGGGTGGTCGGCCATACGACAACCGTACCGCCCGGGCAAGTGACCCTCTGACGCTACGCGTTGACGATACCGACGAGGTCGTGCAGCGAGTCGATCGACCAATCGGCGGCCGCGCGTACCGCCGGATCATCCGCCCACCAGTGCCCCCACGGGCCGCGGCGAAGGTGCGCCGTGCGCAGCCCCGCGGCGCGCGCCGGATGGATGTCGTTGGCCGGGTGGTCGCCGACGTACAGCGTCTCGTTCGCCGGCGCACCGGACACCTCCAACACCCGCTCGAAGAACGCAGCCGCCGGCTTCGACACACCCCAATCGCCCGACACCGCCACCACATCCGCAGGTAGATCGAGCGACCGCAACAGCCGGCCGGCCTTCGGCGACTGATTACCCGCGACGACGACCCGCACCCCGGCAGCCCGCACCGCGGCCAGCGCCGGGCGAACATCCTCGTACAGGTCGCTCTCGTCGAGCTGCTCCCCGCGGCCGGCGGCCTCCCGGGCCACGTACTCGGCTGCTACATCAAGGCCCGGGCGGAGTAGCCGGAGTGCGTCCGCGTTGTCCCGGCCGTCGACGACGACGGCGCCGACAAGGGCGGACAGGGTGTGCCGTGGGCTGCCGAGCCAGTCGGCCCAGGCCGCCCAGTAGCGATCGTCTCGGGTCAAGGTCTCGCCGATGTCCAGCACGACAGTCCGAATCATGCCCGCCACCCTACGGTGCCCCCTACTTGACAACAGGGGTCCCTCCCGCCCGAAGGTGAGAGGGGGCGATGCCTGCGGTACGGGTGTCGAAGACCGCTTCCCTGACGTGGTCGCGGCCGCGCCGGGACAGCTGCCGCACGGCCTGGTACTCGACGGCGGAGGGTGCGTCGACACCGGCGGAGACACCAGGAAAGCGGCACCGACGCAGCGGGCACCGACGGGCCCCACCGCCGCCGGACCTGCAGGTCACGGTCTACGAGCATCGCGACGGGGACTGTAAAACGTTCGGTGTAACTCCCGATCATGGAAGATGCATCGATGACCAGCAACAACGTGACCGAGACCGTCGAGCCGTCTGAGGCGGTGCCGTCGAAGTCCGTGGACGACCGGCTGATCGACGAGCTCGTGGGTCGGGCTCAGGCCGAGGGCCTGCAGCTGACCGGTGAGGGCGGGCTGCTCCAGCAGCTGACGAAGCGACTGCTGGAGTCCGCTCTCGAGGGCGAGATCACCGACCACCTCGGCTATGACAAGCACGATCCCGCTGGGAAGAACGGCGGCAACTCACGCAACGGCACCCGGGCCAAGACCGTGCTGACCGAGGTCGGCCCGGTTCAGATAGCCGTGCCCCGCGACCGCGAGGGTTCCTTCGAGCCGAAGATCGTCAAGAAGCGGCAGAAGCGTCTTTCCGGCGTGGACGAGATGGTCATCTCGCTTGCCGCGAAGGGTCTAACGACCGGTGAGGTCCAGGCTCACCTGGCCGAGGTCTACGGCGCCGAGGTGTCGCGCCAGACGATCTCCACGATCACTGACAAGGTCCTCGAGGGCATGGCCGAGTGGCAGAACCGGCCCCTGGACGCCGTCTATCCGGTGATCTTCATCGACGCGATCCACGTGAAGGTCCGCGACGGTGCGGTGGCCAACCGGCCCATCTATGTGGCTCTGGCCGTCACGGCCGAGGGCCGGCGGGAAATCCTCGGGCTGTGGGCCGGCGACGGCGGTGAGGGCGCCAAGCACTGGATGCACATCCTCACCGAGGTCAAGAACCGAGGCGTGAACGACGTCCTCATGCTCGTCTGCGACGGGCTAAAGGGCCTGCCCGACGCGGTCGAGACCGTCTGGCCCCGCACGGTCGTGCAGACCTGCGTGGTCCACCTGCTGCGGAACTCCTTCCGCTATGCCGCCCGCCAGGACTGGGACAAGATCGCCAAGCTTCTCAAGCCCGTCTACACCGCGGCGACCGAGGAAGCCGCACTCGACCGGTTCGCCGAGTTCGCCGACACCTGGGGCAAGAAGTATCCGGCGATCGTGCGGCTCTGGGAGAACGCGTGGGAAGAGTTCACCCCGTTCCTCTGCTTCGACACCGAGATCCGCCGCATCGTCTGCACGACCAACGCCATCGAGTCCGTGAACGCCCGGATCCGCCGGGCGGTCAAGGCCCGCGGTCACTTCCCCAACGAGCAGGCCGCCCTGAAGTGCGTCTACATGGCAATCATGTCCCTGGACCCCACCGGCAAGGGCCAGGCCCGCTGGACCATGCGCTGGAAGACCGCACTGAACGCCTTCGACATCACCTTCGACGGCCGGCTCTCCGCAGCACGTCAGTAACCCTCAACAACCCGAGTTACACCGCTCGTTTGACAGACCCTGGCGATGCGGGGTACGGATCACACCTCGACCGTGATGGCGACGGCATCGCCTGCGAGTAACCCGGGGACGGCGACGGATGGCCGAGCACCTCCTCGAGGACAACCTCGCCGGGCTGGATGTGCACAGCAACACGGGCCCGGTCGGCGACTCACGCCTGCCGGGTGCTGCGCCCTGGTTCAGCCGGTGTGGTGGCGGGAGTGGGAGGCGAGCAGGAGTCGGCAACGTGGTGGGGGCAGTTGCGGGTGTGCCAGGTCACCGTCAGGTGGTCTCCCGCGGCGCTCAGGGTTCGTACGCCGCCGCTCCCCTCGCCGGCTCTGTAGACGTGGCACGGCAGGGTGCGGATCAGGGATTCCAGCATGGCCGTGCCCTTTCCCGAGGTGATGGCGCCACCGTATCCCCGGGGCATGCCCGTGACCTCGCTATCCGTGCCTCCGAGTACTCCGCCAGACACCCTCCCGGCACCGAGGTGTCTGGGCGTACTCCCTGACGACTCTCTCGGGGGTCTGTCGGGTTGTCGCACATATCGGCTCTAAGGGATGAAGATGCTGCGCAGAAACCGTTGGCCAACTCTTGTTTGCTGCTACCAATTACCTTGCGTTCGGAACCGAGATGGCAATCCATGTCGCGTTCGGGCGTGAATCCCATTTCTCAGCCCGAACGGATTTCGCCCTCATGGCAATCGCCCTTCGCAAGACGCTCGCTCTCACGACGCTGGCACTGACCGCTTCCCTCCTGCCGGCCGCCGGGACGCAGGCCGCCGCCGCCGTCCCGGCTCTGCGTGCGCCCGGGCTCTACTGCCTGGCGAATGCCTGGAACACCCCGAACGTCTCCACGAAGCCGTGCGACCCGAAGGACCAAGGCCAGCACTGGACCCTTGCGGGCCACCAGATCTTCCTGACCAACGCCCCGGCCTACTGCCTCGCCAACACCTGGAACGCCGCGGACGTCTCGGTGAAGCCGTGCAACCCGAAAGACCAGGGACAGTACTGGAATGTTGCGGGTCAGCAGATCGCCCTCTCCTACGCGCCGGCCTATTGCTTCGCCAATGCCTGGAGCACCCCGAACGTCTCGACCAAGCCGTGCGACGTGAAGGACCAGGGCCAGCGCTGGGTGATCTTCAAGGACCAGATCAGCCTCGCAGCCGCCTGACCCGCACCGCGCGGCCGGGCTTCGCCACAGTCGCAGGCCTTGACTCTCTCGAATGCCTCCGTCAGGTGCTCCTTCTTGCTGAGGACGGCGGCGGCCCGGACGTCTTCGCTCACTACTAGGCGATCAGCTCCTCGGGCTTCCGCGAGCTCCTGGAGGGCCAGGTCGTCACGTTCGACGTGACCCAGGGCCAGAAGGGCTCCCAGGCCGAGAACATCAACCCGGCCTGACCCACCCCATCCTGTCTCGGACCGTACGGGCGCCCACAGTTTCGGCTGGGGAGCTCATCCCCGCGGTGCGGCAGGGTCCGAGGTGTACCGGATCAGGGCCGCGCGGCGGACGCTGCGCGGCCCTGATCCGCGTCGAGGCTGGCTCGCCGCGGCCTTCGCCGGGGCAGCGTGCGCGCCGGCACTCTGCGGCGGGACAACTGCGAGGCCGCCGGCCGCGATGAGCGGCGCGCGTACGGACTCCCTCGGTCGTGTTCCGGCTGGAGCTCATCGAACGCGGGCGTCAGTGGATGTGTCCCTCGAATGTCCGGAGCATGCCGGGGAATGAGGAGGGTCGATACGATCCGAGGGCCTGGGGCCTGGGGCCTGGGTGTCGAGGGGGAGGGGGCGGAGCTGTGGGCAGTGTGTGGATGTACGCGCAGGACAGCGGATATATGTCGCGGCAGTCTTTGGTGGGTTTCACCGTGGAGGCCGCTGATGGCGTCATCGGGCACGTGGACCGTCAGCAGGATCAGCCCGGCAGGCAACATCTGGTGGTCGATACCGGCGTGTGGGTGTTCGGCCGGAGCGTGCTGATCCCGGCGGGTGCCGTCACCGTCATCGACACCGAAACGCAGACGGTGAAGGTCGCACCGAGCCGCGAGCAGATCAAAGCCGCTCCGCGGTTCGCCACTGACAGCGATACAGCCGACCACCGCTATCTGTCTGCGGTCGGCAACTACTACCTCTCCCTGTGACACGAGCGCAGTCGGCTTCCAGCAGGCCTGTGCATGGGCGGCAGGGGGGCGAATTTCTGGCTCTCACGTGATCTGAGATCGGATCACTCGCGTGGTGTCCGTTCCGACCCCGGGCACCACACCCCGGTGGTGCTCCCGCGTATCGGCGCGTACCCCGGGCTGACGGAGCGGCGCACCATGGTTGGGCCCGCCGGTCCGGCAGGCCACCCCAGGTGGGGCAGGCCGGACTTGTCAGGTGGTGTGGGGTGGGCGGGCTGCTGGTTCGCCTTCGCGTCGGTTGGGGCAGGTCCTCTCGTGCACGGTGACTCCGCCTTCGGGGCCACCTATCGCAAGGGCCCGGGCTCCACACCGTCTGCAGGCGGGTGGCCGATCGTCCTTTTCACCGGCGGGTCGATCGGCGCGCGTGTTCACGCGGTGGGCCTTCTCCTGGGGCAGGCCCATACCTCGATGTCGGTGTTGTGGACTCCTTGCCGGCTAGGGATCTTTCCGCGGGAGACGGCGCCGGCGGTGAGTTTCCTGCCGCAGGCGAAGCAGGCCCGGCCCACACCGACCGCCCAGGGCAGGCCCTGGGCCGGGGGCAGGGGGGTGTCCGCGCATTGCAGCGTCGTCGTGGTCACGGGGTCACCCTCCCACGGGTGTCAGGGTTGTCGGTCGCGGCAGTCCGTCACAGAGGTCGCAGGGGCGGGCTGAGTTGGGCATGCCCCGACAGGCGAGGAGTTCGGATACGCCGGCCCCTCGTGCCACGGGCAACACCCGCCCTCGGGCGGCCGCTGTCCCTGGGTGGCCTGGGGTTCTTCGGATGTCGGCGTCACTGCGGAATCGTTCCCGCCCGGCCGCGAGATGACGCGCACGCCCGGCGCGGTATTCCGGGCGGCCACTCGTGCCGGCGCCGTCGTGGGTCCGCCTGACCTCCACCAGTTCGCCATGCTGCCCACCTGGCGCGTGATCCGAATGGACGACTGGATGTTCGTCGGCGCTCTTGACGCAGGCTGTGGAGGGCATGAGTCCGCGACGCAGAAGGAAGTCGCACAAGGAAGGAGCAGAGCCTGACAGCAGGGCTCCACTGACAGCGGCCACCCGGAATACCCCGAGTACGGCCGGCGCAGAGGCGAGGCTCGATAGCCATGTGGTGGGGCCGAGTCGGCACCGCCATCGATGTGATCATGGTGTCCGACGCGGTAGTGATTCGTTTCTTCTCATGCGGCGGTCGTGGGGACCGCCAATCATGGAAAGAGCACTCGCCGATGACGCAGCCCATTCGTATCGTGTTCCGCTCCACACGCCGTGACGCGCCCGCTGTCGGCGAGGGTCTGCGGGTGGCGCTGTACCAGGGCCAGGGGCCGGTCGGCAGCCGAGAGGCAGTCCAGCAGAACCTGGACCGGCTGGCCGAGGTCACCGCACTGGCCGCGGCCTACGACTGCCAGGTGGTGGTGTTTCCGGAGAAGTACACCACCGGCTACGCCATCGACCCCGGCCAGTGCCGGGAACTGGCAGAACACCGCGAGGGCCCCTCGATCGACCGGGTCCGCCTGGCCGCCAAGGAGAACGGCCTGGCCGTGGTCCTGCCCTACCCCGAACGCGACGGAAGCGACTTCTACGACTCCATCAGCGTGATCTCCGCCGATGGACAGGTGGCTGCCAACTACCGCAAGACCCACTTGTACGGGGCTGCCGAACGACGCAACTACTCCTTCGGCCAGGAACTGCCGCCCCTCGTCACGATCAACGGCATCACGGTAGGCGTACTGAACTGCTACGAGTGCGAGTTCCCGCCGCTCTACCAGTACCTCGCCGAGCACGGCGCGCAGATCGTGCTGGGCCCCACCGCCGCCGACGGCCACTTCCGACTGGCCGACGGCACCATGAGCCGGGTTCCCTACCAGGACGCCACCCGCCACATCCTCCCCGCCATGGCCAGCATCTGGCGTCTGTTCGTCGCCTACGCCAACCGCCGCGGCTGGGAACAAGTCCCCGCCGGCGCCTGGCAGTACCAGGGAAACTCCGGCATCTGGGGACCCGACGGCGAACCCCTGGTAGCCGCCACCGCCGAAGACCGCCACCACGACTGCCTCCTGATCGCCGACTGCCTGCCCGCGACCATCCCGCCCTTCAGCCCCGAAGGACACCACACCACCGACAACCGCCTCGCCCTCAACCCGCTCCTGCGCCCCGCCCACTGAGAAGGCAAGCCGACCCCCTGGTGATACACACAGCGTAACCATCCATGGCCAAACATCTCCCCGCCGACTGACCGCCAGTGGGGAGAACCAAGTGGTCACCATCCCTCCACAGCGGCGGCGCTGGGCACCAGGCCCCACGCGATATCGCCCAGAACCTGGCGATGCACTTCGCCGCCCCGCTGGTTCAACAGTCAGTCGACCACGGTCACGCCCCGACGATGCCGAGGTCGGCCAAGCGCTCGCGCTGCTCGCCGCTCGGCCGCTCCCTGTCCCGGCACTGTGTAGCCGGCCTCTGGCCGACGCCCTCACTGGTGCACGGTCACCCCGGGCACCACGTCGTCCAGCGCCGCCCCGGTCGCAGCACAGGGCCTGTCGCCTTCAGAGTCGCTCACCGGTCGAGCCGCGCACACCCGCGTGTATCGGGCCGGCCAACCGCCGAGTCGGCGAGGTGGGCACCAAAGCAGGTGGACGAATTCGCTCCGATCTGCGGTTTCCGCATGTCCGTACGAAGAACCGTGCAGGACGACCGTTACGGAACTTGTTGCTCCGGTTGAGTGACGGGTGGACGAGCGCGCCCGGAACGCACTACCGGGCGCGATGATCGACTGGGCCGTGCGCGCTCTGGGTGGTGTAGCGGTCAGTGAATGTCAGGGTCACGCTCACGCGGGCTGCGTGTAGTGCCCAAGCGTGTGTGACGGGAATGTCCGGGGTCGGTAACCGGCCTCGTCAGGGGCTGTGGCCGGCCACGTGTCGGGTCGAGAGTTTGAGTCCTCGACCCACCACGGGCCGGGCACCCGCATCCGGTACGTGGTTCGTATCGGCGGGTGAAACACAGTCCTTGAGGGGCCAACAGATGTCTGTTTCCTCGACCACCCGCCGCATCGGCGCCACTGTCCTGGCCGCCGGCGCGATCGTGTCCGCCGCCGCGCTCCCCGCCATCGCGGCGGACCGGGGTCACGACCGGCACCCGCGGGTGGAGATCTCCCGTGTCCAGGCCGACAGCCCCGGACGTGACGACCACTCCAACCGCTCCCTGAACAACGAGTGGGTGGAGATCCGCAACACCACCCGCCAGCCCGTGAACCTCCGCGGCTGGACTCTGCGTGACGCGGACGGGAACCGCTACCGCTTCCACGACATCCGCATCGCCGGTCGCGGCACGATCCGCGTCCACACCGGGACCGGCCGCGACTCCCGCACCGACGTCTTCCAGGGCAAGCGCGAGTACATCTGGGGCAACCGCGGTGACACCGCCACCCTGCGCGACGATCGCGGCCGCACCGTCGACACCGAGTCCTGGGGCCGCCGCCCGTGAATGGGTGGCAGCCGAACCTGTGATGATCGTGCGCCGGGCAGCCCGCCAGCAGCCCGGCACACGATCATGTCCCGGGCCGGTCGACAAGCGTGGCAGGGCGCTCCACGCTCCCGGCACGACCCGATGCCGAGGGCCCCGGTTCCGTGACACGGCGGGCGACATTTCCTGGACGTCAGCGCTGATCGGTCGCCGGTCAACCTTCCGGTCTGGCCGCGCGTACGCCCCCAGTTGCCAGATCGTCGCACCGGGGTCGGGGACCGAGACCCTGTGGGGCGGCGTGGTGCGCCGCCGGAGTCCGAGCACGCTCGCCTCTGCAAGGACGGGCCTCCCCGTTGCGCGTTCGGCCAGGGTGCGCGGGACGGCATGTGGTGGCTGCGCCAGCGACCCCGCGCCCGGGAGCTGGTCAACTGCCGGTCTGCACGGGCTGAGACACCGAGTACATTTCGGACGGCCCGACAGCGTGTCCGCGTGGGTGAGGGCTTGATCAGTCGTTGCGGACGGCAGACAGGGCTGGACTTCGCAGCGGCGGCAAGAAGGCGCAGAATTCTTCGGCGGCGCAATTGGGTGACCTGGACAGAAGGAAGCCTTCGGCGAGGTCTCCGAGGCGGCTGAGGGGCAGGCAGAATCCGCGCGCCGTCGGCTGGCTGTTCGGAACGCAGGGGGTCAGGGGTGCGGCTGCTGTGGCCGTGATCAGGCCGGAGAGCGCGACCAGAGTGCCGGTCGCGAGGATGGCTCCGCGGATGGTGTTGCGCATGGTTCCTCCTGAGCGCGCCCCACCGGAGGAGGCGCTCACTCAAGCCGAACCGATGCCGGATGCATGCGCATCCAGCCTGCGCCAGACGGCCTAGGAGGTCGCTTCATACCGGCGTTTCATCCAAGAATGCCGGAGCGGGTTTCGACGCCTGCGCCCCCATTTGCCCTGCCTGGCCCCGGGCGCCCAGACTCAGCCGCTGTGGCCGCCCATGGGGTGCCTGTGGTGGTGGTCTTCAGGATGTCCAGGAGGGCGTCGCGTAGGCCGGGCGTCGTCGCGATGGTGGTGAGCGAGGCGGGGGTGTGCGGGCTGCCGTCGGTGTCCATGACGATGGCGCCGGCCTCGCGGGCGAGGACGACGCCCGCGGCCATGTCCCAGTCGTGGTTGCCCAGGGTGATGGTGGCGTCGAGGGTGCCGTCGGCGACGAGGGCCAGATCCACGGCGGCGGACCCGAGCATGCGCACGCGCTGTGCCTGTTCGGCGAGGTGCGCGTGGGTGGCGAGGGCGACGCGGTTGCGCTCGGGGCCGTCGAGGCCGGTCCCGTAGTCGCCGACGGCGATCATCGCCTCGGGCAGCGTGCTGGTGTTGGCGGCGTGGATGCGTCGGCCGTCCGGTACGCGCTCATGCCCTGGGCGGCCCAGTAGCGGCGGCCGATCAGGGGCAGGTGGATCACGCCGAGGACGGGCACGCCGTGGTGGACGAGCGCGAGGGAGATCCCGCACAGCGGCAGGCCGCGGATGAAGTTGGCGGTGCCGTCGACCGGGTCGATGATCCAGTAGGTGTCGGCGTCGGCGTCTCCGCCCTCTTCTTCGCCGACGAAGCCGATGCCGGGGGCCGCGTTCAGGAGGGTTGCCCGGGCCTCGTGTTCGGTGGCGAGGTCGACGTTGGTGACCATGTCGCGGTCGCCCTTGGCGGTGATCAGGTCCGGGGTGAGGTCGCGGAGCTGCTGCTCGATCTCGCCCGTTCGGTGACCGAGCGGGCGAGGTCGAGCAGCGCCGGGAGTTCGGGGCTCATGCGGTGAGGGCTCCGCTCGGAGCGGGTCGGGTAAGGGCGGTCTCGGCGGTCAGGTTGGCCAGGGCTCCTCAGACGGCCGGCCTGTCTTAGTCTCTCACACAGTCATCTGACCGGACTGGGGGACGGCTGCGGGGTCCCATGAAGCCGGGTTGTTCACCGCCGACGGAACCGCACCGACTTGATCAGGCTCCCCCGAACAAGCCGTCATTGCGGACGTCCACGCCAACAGCGCACCGACAACCAGGCGCAGGCGTCAGCGCATCGCCTGGAGCCCCCCTCATCCCCTCGGAGAATGATCACCCTGGACGACACCGGACGTCACCGGATCCGCGTGGCCGGCCGGGGCCCTCTCGCGTGGACCGAGCTTCATTACCGCCGCTGTTCTGGCTTGGAAGTCGGCGGCGATCAACGGGTCAGAGACGAGAGTGCCTCAGTTTCCGGAGAGGTGCTTCTCCACCTGTGCGACGAGGTCGGGCAGGGGGAGGGTTCCGTCGAGGACGAGTTGCGCCATGTCGCGTGTGGGTCGGACATGACGCGCGTAGGATCTGGCGCTGGCGAGATAGCCCAGCAGCCCGGGTTTCACGTCTCTGCCCTCTTCGAGCTTGCGGAGGGTTTTGCGGACGATTCGAATGTCAGCCGGTGTGTCGACGTACACGGTCCACGTGGCCGGCGGGGTGAGTTCGGGAAGGGTGAGAGCGAAGATCCCC
Source organism: Streptomyces sp. NBC_00513 (assembly GCF_041431415.1). Taxonomy (GTDB): domain Bacteria; phylum Actinomycetota; class Actinomycetes; order Streptomycetales; family Streptomycetaceae; genus Streptomyces. The sequence goes on along the minus strand of NZ_CP107845.1, from coordinate 76,653 downwards.
TCCACGATGATCAATGCCGCATCAGACTGGTGGTCGAGGGCGGTGCGGATCCGCGCGAGGTCGAGAGCTGCGGGGTTACTGAAGTCGACCACCCGGCCCGGGCCATCGAAGCGAGGAACGCTTGGTGCCAGATTCGGGTCGTTGTGGTAGCAGAGGTCGAGGTGGATCAGGCCGGCGCCGGGAATGTTCTCGGCGAGGGCGCGGGCAAGGGCGGTCTTGCCGGAGCCGGCGCCGCCGCCGATGAGCAGAACGGGGGGCGAGGGGTGCTCGTTCACGTGCTGTGCCTCTATCCGTGATGGAGTCGAGGCAGAGAGCCTAGTACGTGTGCGGTCGCGCTACATGGCGTGGCGGCCGCGGTGCGAGGCCGCCGCGGAGAGGACCGTTCCGGGAATGGCGCCCACCGCGGTCGGTTCGTCGCTGGTGAGGGATTCGGTGGGTTCGGTGGGCAGAATGTGGTGGCCGTCCGCCGTGAGTGAGGCGATGTTCCGCCGGGTGGCCGGGTTGTTCCACATGCGCAGGTTCATGGAGGGCTGGAAATAGATTCCGGGGCCGTGAGCCAGGATGAGCGCGGCGAGGAGGGTGTCGGCGGCTCCGGTGGCCACCCGGGCGAGGGTCGTCGCCGTGGCGGGTGCCACGACGAACCAGTCGACTTCCTCCAAGAGCCTTACGTGCAGGGGGTTCTCGGTCTCGGCCTTCCAGAGTTCATCCGTGAAGAGCGGAAAGGGGAGGCCGTCGGCAAGAAACAGGCCGGCCGCGGTGGGTGTCGCGACGACGGTGATGCGGTCGGCGTGGTCGGCGGCTTCCGCGACGAGTTCCGGTGTGGCCGTTGCCGCGCTGGATCCGCTGATGCCGAGCAGGAGATGTTTGGCCCTGTGGCTCATCGAGTACTCCGGGGTCGGGGTGCTCTGGCGACGTACGCGTTCAGGTCGTCGCGGTCGAGGTGACGGGCGAGGTTGGGCAGGCGCTGGCTGAACACGGCACGCCACCACATGCCCATGGTCTGCTGCGTATCGGTGAATACCGCGTCCTCGGTCTCGGCGAGGCTGCGATAGAAGTCGAGCACCGTGTCCGTCTCGGTGGCCCGCACGTGCTGAACCTGGTCGAGGAGGGCGCTGAGGGCCGGACCCTGTGGCCGACTGTGGAGCAGGCGGGGCGAGAAGAGCCACTTGCGCGGCGGCGGGAGCTCGCCGGATTCGATGAATGCGGCCCAGGCCAAGAGCTCGATCAGGTGCGTCGCCAGATGCCGCCAGGCGTGTTCCTCGGTGCGCAGGACGCCTTGGTAGACGGAGCGCCAATAGGTGGAGCCGTACCGGCTGAGGATCTGGGTCAGCAGTGGGTCGGCGATGTTGCGGGCGTGCCGGGTCAGCCGGCGCTGATGGCGGGCGATGAGGCCGGCGGGATCATGGAGGCGCCGCATGCTGGTGAAGTTCTCCAGGTCCTCCAGGTACTGAGGATCGAGGGACACGGGTTGCCTGCAGAAGTCGGTCAGGACGCTGACGTGCAGGAACTTGAGGTTGAGGATCTCGGTGTCCGTGAGGACGTTGAGGACCGTGTGGTCGGTCAGGGTGTCGTCTCGGCCCTCGAAGAGGATCTCGTGTCGGGTTCCGGTGGGGAGGAACTCGGTGACCGCGAGATGGTCGCTGATCGGCTGGCGGTTGTCACAGAGGGACCACACGTCGCGGTCGGAGAAGTCGTCGGCGATGCCCTGTCGGTGCGATCCGCACAGCGCGATGGCGTGAACGCCCGGAACTCGCTTGATGAGGTGGTCGATGCACTGCTCGGTGGTGGTCACAGGGATCCTCTCTGACGGGTGCGCAGGCCGGTCACGGCGGCCAAGAGCTCGGTGGTGGCGACACTGTCGGTGAAGGCGACCTTGCCGATGGCCGTGGGCAGGACGTAGTGCAGGGAGATTCCTCCCCGTTGGAGGGTGAGGTCGCGGACTCGGTCCGCCAGGCGCTGCTCGTCGAAGTCCCGGTCCATGACGGGTAGGCCGAGGTGGTCCATCGCGTTCAGGATCCGCTGGAAGTCCGTCGTGGTGAGCAGCCCGCGGGCGTGAGAGATGTGCGAGGCCACGGCGATACCGATGCCGACCGCCGCTCCGTGGGAGATCCGGAAGGCGGTGATGTCCTCCAGGGGGTGGGCAACGGTGTGCCCGAGGTTGAGAGAGCGCTCCAGGTCGCGCTCGAAGGCGTTCGAGCCGAGCAGTTGCAGCTTTCGGGCTACGCACCGCCGCACGATTGTCCGCAGGACAGGGGTGACGGGCTGGTTGCCCCGCGGTCCAGCCAGCAGCTCGAAGAGATCCGGGTCGTCGACGATGGCGATCTTGAGCGCCTCGCCGTAGGCGGCCGTCAGCTGAGGCAGGGGCAGTGTGGCCAGCGAGTCCAGACGGATGTGGACCTCGGCAGGATGCGAGAAGACTCCGATGAGATTCTTCTGGCGGGGATGGTTGACGCCCGTCTTGCCACCGATCGCGGCGTCGATCATCGCCAGCAGGGTGGTGGGTACGTAGACGGCACGCACACCCCGGAAGTAGAGGGCCGCGACCAGGCCGGAGAGGTCACAGAGCACTCCGCCTCCGACGGCGGTCAGCGTGGTCCGTCTGTCGACTCCGGCCTCGTGGAGAGCGGTGATGATCCGCTCGGCCCGGGCCAGGCTCTTGCCTGCCTCGCCGGGCGGAACCACCAGGAAGCGCCCCGGGGTCAGGGCCGGCTCCAAGGCGCCCGCCCAGGCCTCGTGTACGCCCCCGTCGAGAAGAATGAAGTCTCCCCGGCGGGCCAGCTGGGCGACCGTGCTCACGAAGCCGCTGTCGCTGACCTGAATGTGCGTGGTGTCCTGCCGCGTGACGTGCGCGGTCAGACCGTCGCCGCGGGGCGTGACACGAATGCCTTCCGCCCGGGCCTGAGGGATGACCATGTGTGTCCCTTCCGGATGTTGTGGGCTGACGAAACTCCGATGTCACCGGCCCCGCCCCCTGGTGGAGGAGCGGGAGCCGGCACGGCAGCGGATCAGCAGGGGCGACCCGAGACGGTCGCCTTCTTGATCGCCTTCTTGATCGGCTTCGCGTTCATGGATGTACCTCCTCACGCATCTCGTGCGGTGAACGGGCTCCACAAGGACCGTCCTCGCGCCTCCTTCCGTCGCTGGGGTGGTGGCCCCGCACCGACCTCGCTGGGCCGGCGCGTCCGTAGTCCGTGCGCCCGGGGGATCGGTGTCCCGCCCCGGGCGCACGGAAGCAGTCAGACCCGCAGGGGAAGGTGCTCTGCGCTGTCTGCGCGGGCGGGCCGATCTGTGGTGGTAGTCTTCTCCAGGTCTCGCGCCAGGGCCTTGGCCTCCAGGCAGGAGGGAAGGCGCACCCACACGTATGCGTGGTCGCTGTCGACTCCCGCCCAGCCGGAACCGATCTGGGCGATGGTCCCGGTGATGGGCTGCGGCTGCTCGCGGCCCCGGTCGCCCGGCTCGACGTACGACCAGCCGGTGACCGTGTCGCCGACGCGCAGTCGTGCGCTCTGGCGCCGGGCGGCCACAGCGCTCATCGCCCGCCCCGCGGCTGGTCCAAGACGAGCCCGAGAAGCCCCAGGCATTCGCGGGCCAGCTCCTGAACGTGGACGTACGCGGTGTGCCGGTCGGCGGGAAGTCCGCCCTCAAGGTTCTTGGCCACAGCCGCGGCCGTCACCTCCACCAGGCGCATGTGCTCCGGATCGCTCCAGTGCGGGGCCTGCTCCACGGCGATCGGGGCGAGGAGACGCAGGTGTCCCGCGAGCCAGCGATGCCAGGCCGCGCACACCGTCCGGTCTGGAGTCCAGTCCCGGGACGCCAGGACCAGGGAGATCGTCTCGCTGATCAGGGTCACGTCGACCGGCAGGGCGGTGGTGGTGCCGTCGGCACGGGCCACGGTCAGCTCGGGCACGTCGGGCCCTCGACAGGTACGGCTTTGGGGGGACACGGGCAGCACGGCAGCCTCCTCGCCAATCCGGGTGTCACCAGCGCGACCGGGCCGCCGATGGCCGGCGCCCGATTCCACGGATCGACCGTACGAGCGGTCGGAGTGGAGTAGGACTGACTGCGGGTACGAGTAAAGCGCGCCACGCCCAAGGGGAACGTCATGAACAGCGAATCGCATTCGCGCTTACGCACGGGTCTCATCAGCGGCTTCGTACTGCGCGCCGCCCGGACGTCGATCCCGGCCACCCAACAGGGTCTCGCCGAGCTCTTGGCGGTGGATCTGGCGACCGTGCAGGGCTGGGAGTCGGGACGCCGGCCCCTGGCGCACATGAGGGCCGGCGCGCTCCTCGGCATGCGCCGCCGACTGGCCGTGCTGGGAGCCGGCCCGAGCGTCCTCGCTCTCCTGGACCCCGCGATGGACGCCGACCGCATCATCACGGCCGTCCTCGCCTCCGGCGACGATGCCCCACATCCCCTCGGCGAGTGGGTCCACAACCGCCAGACCGCCCACATGCTCGCCTGGGCGCTCACCGGCACCGCGCCATCCTCCATGGCCAACCTCCTTGCCGCGCCCCGCAGAGGCCCGGCCGCCACCGCACCGCTCCTCGACGCCGACGCCCGGCGCGTCTTCTTCGACCGGTTGCGGAACACAGCCGAGACCGCCTCCCGGACCGACACCGGCGGAATCCTGCTGCAACGTCAAGCCCTCTACCTGTCCTCCTACGACCGCTCCCCGCAGGCGGTGGCATGGACCGCGCACACCCTGCACGCCGGGCGCGGAGCACTGACCGGACGCGGGTGGACGCCGCGCTGGGCCGAAGCCCGCTCGACCGCTGCCGCTCTCGCCCGTCTGGGCGACCCGGTGCCTCTGTGGGACTTCATCGAGCGGGCGATGGCCGACGACGACGACGGCGAGGCCGCGAACCTGAACTACTGGGCGTACTGGCTTGGCGTCGCCCACCAGCCGCAGGCCGACGACGCGTTCATGCGCGATCGGGACCTCACCGGCCTGGATCCCGTCGCCCTCCTACGGGCCCTCGCCGACGGCATGCACTTCGCCCCCGGCTACGTCGACCTCTACACGCATTCGATGTGGTCGCTGCTGCACGCGCACCCCTGGCTGCCCGAGGCCCTCCCGTCCTTGTCGGTGTCGCTCGCCCGGCGGCTGGACAGACTCCTGGACGAAGGCGGGATCTCGCCGAGATCCAGACGTGAACTCGCCTCCATCCACTACGTTTTGCACCAGAACCGATGATCGGCAACCGGAGGTCACCATGGCAGACGAGACGGCGAACGCGCAGGGCACGGCCGGATTCGTCTTCGAGATGGGTGTCTTGAAGAACGCGAAGCGCACCGGTTGGTGGTTCACCGGGAACAACAACCCGGAGTCGATCGCCGAGCACAGCTTCCGCGTCGGGATCATCGGCTCCGTTCTCGCGATGATGGAAGGCGCGGACGCCGGCAAGGTCGCGCTGATGTGCCTGTTCCACGACACACAGGAGACCCGCCTCGGCGACATCCCGCACATCGGCCGCCGCTACATCGAAGCCGCCACGAACCAGACCGTGACCGCGGACCAGGTCTCCGCCGCCCACCCGTCGGTCCAGGCCGGTGTGCAGCGGATCGTGGACGAGTACGAGAGCGGAAGCTCCCTCGAAGTCCTCGTTGCCCACGACGCCGACAAGCTGGAGTGCCTGGTGCAGGCGGTGGAGTACCGGGCGCAGGGGTACGCCGAGGTCCAGGACTGGATCGACACCTCTCTTGCCAGCCTGAAGACGGCCTCGGCGCAGGCTCTGGCGGAGGCCGCGCTGACGATGCCGCCGCTCCAGTGGCGCCGCACCTTCCTGGAACGCTGACCCGCGGCAGGGGCGCCCAGGCGGTCGCGAGCCCGTCGGGCACCCTGGCCGTCGGCCGGTCAGTCCTCGGGCTGGCTCCAGGCTCTGGGCACGATGCCGGGCACCCTGTGCTCCACATGGTGCTCACACTTCGCGCATGCTCCCGAACGGTCCCGTCGATGGTCGAAGCTCGCCCAGCCACGGGTCGAGAGGGGATCCCTGAGCCGCGCGCTGGGACCGGTGAAGCCGCAGGTGGTCGAGTCTGTGAGCTCCTGCCTGGCGAGCCACAGAGCGTGCAGTCGGGCGTTCGAGACGGAGGACTCGAAGATCGAGGCCCGGTTTCGCGAGCATCCGCATGCGGAGGTGATCCTCAGCCTGACCGGATCCGCAGGGCCCGACCCACCGATCGGCTCACGCCGTGTCCTCTCGTAGCAGGCCCTGCGGATCATAGGGAAGTAGATGGGACTCGTGATCCTCGCTGCGGCCGGTGGGGACATGGACGACTTCAGCAGCGCTGACCGGCTCGCCGGATAACGCGGGCCTGGCACCGGCTCTACGCGACTCCGGCCACGTCAGCGGCAACCTGCGCCGGCCACGCCCCTTCCACCGCGGCCTGCTCAACGCGGTGTATCTCTCCTCGCTGTCGAGCCCGAAGTGCTGTCTGGCCTCGAAGGCGTACTACGCGCGCAAGCGCGCCGAGGGGAAGGGGCACAAGCAGGTGCTGGTGGCGCTTGCACGCCGCCGCCTGAACTCCAGCTGGCGCCGCTCCCCGATGCGCAGCATCAGCAGCTCGGCGCCGTTGGCCTGCAGGGGGTCGAAGACGATGAAGTGGGCCGGGGCGGGGGCCTCCAGGGCGGCTGGCCCGCAGAGTGGACCCCGATCACTCCGCGCATCTTCCTCGCGTTACGTGATGTGACGTGCTATCCGGCGGCGGGCAATGTCGGGTTCCGCGAGCCCGTGGTTTCCAGTTTGGCGCGGACCTTGTGCGGGTCGATGTCATTGAGCCAGGTCCCAAGGCCCGCGGCCATTACCAGCGGGTCAACTCCGAACAGGACTCCGATGTGGTGCATCTCCCGTACGGAGTACTTGATGAGGCCGTCCTGGCGTTTGCTGACCTGGCTCTTCGACAGGCCAAGGTGCCTGCCGAGTTGCTCGTAGGTGATCTCCGCGCGGAGTCTCGCGTGCTCCACCGCTTCGATGAGACGCAGCTCGAGTTCGGTCACCGCCTCCTGAGCCTGCTGCTTCGGAGTCTTCTTCATGCCGGACATGCTATCGATCCTGCGGGCCTCTGGGTCTTCAGGGGTACACCCAAAGCCTCTCCAGTTTCCCATAAGGCAATCTGGTTGCTGTGAGAGAAACCTCGTGGGAGAGTGTCGGGGTATGAGCGATGCAGAGATCGATGAGGCCGCTTCGGACGTCAACCGGGGCTGGGCGCCCGCACATTCCTGGCGGTGGTTCCTGTTGAGGGCGGCCAAGCATGTACCGAAGGCGACCACGAGCGACCCTCGATGGAAGTTCCTCGGCGCATCGTTCTTCTCGATCCTCCAAGCGATCGGCCAAGCCGCCAATGAGGACGGAACCAACGCCTTTCTCGGCACCCAGACGCTCATGGCGGTGGGCCGATGCAGCAAGGAGACAGTCCACAAGGTGCTTCTCGCGGCCGAGGCGATGCAGTTGATCAGGAAGACCGCGCACGCGCGGGGAGGCCGCAACCCCAAGCCCGCCACCTATGCCTGCACGCTTCCCATCGGCGCGAACGCTGAGACCGGCAAAGGCCTCGACTGGGAACGCGCTGTTGCGGTGTTGTCCAGCTCTGAGCATGATCGACGACTTCGACACAAACGCGCCAATGAGACAGCGCGGCAGGTGACGCCTGATGGCCTGGGAGTCGAAGGCAACCAAAGGGCTTCACGTGACGCCGGGTGGGTCGCCGAGGAGCTGATTCAGAGGTCGTCACGTGACAAGGGCACGGGGCGTCACCTGACCGAGCAGGGGGCGTCACATGACGCCCCTACCAGGGTTTACCAAGCTCTCGACCATGAGATGGCTGATGCGCCTCTACAACCTCAGGTTGATGGCACGCATCCTCCTCAAGACCACACGCGCTGTGATCCGTTACCCGCCCCCGCCGGGGAGCCGCCCGCTGTGAGGCGAGTGGGGGAGCAGGCTTCCCGATCGGCCGCCGCTGACTATGAGGAACACGCCGCCGCCTGCGAGCGGTGCTCCCGCGAACTGTGGTGCTCAGAAGGATCGCGGCTGCGGAGGTATCTCATGAACGAACAGAGCGGCAAACGAGCCAGGTATTTGAGCGGTGATCAAGGACACGTGATCAGGTGAGGAACTTCGCCATACGCTACGTGCCGTCATCAGGCAGACCGCCGAGCGGCTGTCATGAGTGACCTTCGGGTGGGAGCGCGACCCACTCGGCAGGCGAGGTGGTGGGATGAGCCCTGCAAGGCTCCGCCCCCCTATGGAGCAGCCGACGACGTACGATGCCGTGGTCGGGCCGGGTGTGACGCGGCGGCCAAGACGAGCGCGCGGACGGTGCGCTGCTGATGACCGACGACGGCCAGTGGGGCCCGGGTGGTCGATCCGACTACCCCGGCGCCGGGGGACGAGTCGCGTTTCCTGTGGACCGGGGACACCCCTGACGACCTGAGATCTGACACGCCGCGGGGCGTTGGCCTGGGACCCGGGGCGGCTGTGACGGCGGGCGGCGGTGTCATTGTCAGTGTCAGGTGCCGGCTGCGGTTGTCGTGTGTCCTGTCGCGCGGGTCGGTCTGTCGGCGCGACAAGGGGCCGCTGACCTGGGCTGGGGAGGTTGGATCCCCGGGGTGCGGGCGGGCGCGACAGGCGTGCGGGACGGCGGCCGCGGCCGGCCCCCGGGCAGTGCTGGAAACCTCCTCTGGCTGTCGCGCGGGAAAGACACCTCATGCAGTTAAGCCGTCAAGCGGAGACCGGTCCCTTGCGGAAATCGGGTACTCGCCGCGGATACGGCCTGCGAGGCTGTGGGGGTGACTGAGACGACCCCTTACGACGCCGACCGTGCCCGATTCACCCGCCAGGCTCTGGCACGCCTGGTCCTCTGCGATCACGCCGTGGACGTCGCGGACCACGCGAGTGGCTTGGTGGCCACCGAATGGGACGCCGACACCGGTCCCGGGGGCCGGGTGAGCCAGGCATTCCAGCTCATCGAGCTCACAGAGCGCGCTCTGGCCGCGGCCGTGATCTACGAACGCGAGCGGGGCAGTTCCTGGGCTGAGATCGCCCAGTACCTGGGAATCGGTCCGGCGCAGGCGGAAGAGCGTTTTGCCGCGGACCTGGACGGTTGGAACACGGCTTTCGACGTTCCTTACCGCCTCGATGAAACCGGCCGCAAGCGCATACCGCAACTGCCCACGGCGGCGTACGACCCCGACTCGGCCTGCTACCTCCTCGACCGCTGGGCCTCCGTCCAGCGCATTGGGATCGACGCCGTGAGCTCGGGCCTGGTCATGGCCGCGCCGGAGAAAGAGTGCCCGCCAGTCACCCCGTAGCGGGGTTCGCGGGGAAAGCGATCGCTTCGTCGAACAGACTGCCCGCCTGAAGGCAGTGGTGGAGTTGGCCGAGCATCCGGTTGAACAGGTGCCGCAGAGCCTGCATGTGCCAGTCCCCTCCCGACCGGCGGCGTCGGTAATGGGCGTCCGCACCGCTTGAACCGCTGAGGGAGGCGAAGGCCCACAGGTGACCGACGTGGTTGAGCCGGTTGTTCTTCACGAACCGGCGACCGACGTAGCGACGCTTGCCAGAGGCCCGCGTGATCGGAGCCGACCCGGCGTACGCCTTCAACCCACCAGCCGTGGCGAACCGGCTCCTGTCATCGCCGATCTCAACCAGAATGCGGGCACCGACCTGAGGACCGATCCCGGGAAAGCTCAGCATGATCGCCGCGTCAGGGTGCGACCGAAAGGCCTCCTCGGTGGCCCGCGCCAGGCCATCGACCGCCTGGCAGGCGGCGTCCAGCTGCAGCAGCAGGGGAGCGCCCCAAGCAGCAGACACTGCGAGGGGTTGAGTACCGACGCGGGCCCTGCCGGCGGACCGGCTCGTAGTAGTGATGAAGCCCCTGTAACGGGGGTGGAGCGAAGGGGCCGGGTCGTTCGTGGCTGAGTTGATCGCATCAACCGGACGCAGTCCGGGAGGAGTTCGGTGGACCAGTTGAAGTCTCAGATCAAGCCGTTCGATATCTCGAAGTGGGAAGTCAAGGAGGCATGGGAGGAAGTCAGGGCTAACAAAGGTGCGCCCGGAGTGGATGGGCAGAGCATCGACGAGTTCGGGAAGGACCTGAAGAATAATCTCTACAAGGTCTGGAATCGGATGTCGTCGGGCTCGTACTTTCCGCTACCGGTGCGCGCGGCGGCTATCCCGAAGCCTCATGGCGGCGGCGAGAGAATTGTAGGAATTCCGGCTGTTGCCGACCGTGTGGCCCAGACCGGGTGGCTCGGCATCTGATGCGAAGGGTGGATCCAGTGTTCCCCCGGACAGCTATGGATACCGGCCCGGACGGTCGGCCTTGGACGCAGTGGAACAATGCCTGGAGCGTTGTTGGAAGCGGGACTGGGTGGTGGAGTTCGACATCGCCAAGTTCTTCGACAGCGTCCCCTGGGACCTGCTGGTCAAGGCGGTGGGTGCGCACACCGATGCCGTCTGGGTGAAGTTGTATGTGCGGCGGTGGCTGGCTGCCCCGCTCGCCATGCCTGACGGCTCCCTGCTGGAACGGGAGAAGGGGACCCCGCAAGGGGCTCCGGTTTCTCCCGTGATGGCGAACCTGTTCCTGCACTACGCGTTCGACATGTGGATGGCCCGCAACTTCCGGGACGTCCAGTTCGAGCGGTACGCGGATGACGCGGTGATGCACTGCGTCTCCGAGCGTCAGGCCCGCGAGGTGCTGGCCACGCTCACGGACAGAATGGCTGAGGTCGGGCTGCGTCTGCACCCGAACAAGACCCGGATCGTCTACTGCAAGGATGGCAAGCGCCGCGGCTCCTACGAGCACACGGCGTTCACGTTCCTCGGGTGCACGTTCCGCGCCAGACGAGGCCGGAACCGGCACGGCAGGCAGTTCCTGTCGTTCAACCCGGCGGTCAGCAGGGAAGCCCTGAACAAGATGGGGCGGGAGGTGCGTTCCTGGCACCTGCACACCCGCTCGGATATGTCCTTCCACGAGCTCGCATGCAGGATCAACCCTGTCGTAGCGGGCTGGATCAACTACTACGGACGTTTCAGACCGTGGGAGCTGATCCCCTTCGTGATGCGTATCAACGTCTACCTGGTGCGCTGGATCCGCCAGAAGTACAAACGGCTCGCGGCGAAGCGGAAGGCCCTCGCGAAGATGCAGGAGATCGCACGGCGACACCCCCGCATGTTCGCGCACTGGCGCCTGACCCCAACCGTGTCCGCCATGCAGATCTGACGATCAGAACGACAAGAGCCGTGTAAAGGGAGACTTTTACGCACGGTTCTGTGAGAGCCGAGGGGTGAGACTCCCCTCGGCTACTCGGCAGACCTGGTGACAGGCGCGCCGGTAGCCGGTTCGATAACAGGTGCTGGGCAAGCCTGGCTTGCCCAGTCACCGGTCCAGTCACCGGCCTGGTCACCGGTCCTGCGGGGTGAACTCACCGGCTCAGTCACCGGTTGCTGAACTCACCGTTTCAGTCACCGGTGACTGGATCGGTGAGTCACCGGTCGGTGGAGGTGCCGGGTCTGAGGGCGCGTCGGCCGGGCTGCTGCTCGGGACGCTCGCCGGCGGCGGCCTCGGTGGGCGGGGGTGTCGGGGTGCCCTCGGCGGCGAGGCGGGCCCGGCGCCCTGCGGTCGGTGGTGCCGGGGGTGTGGCGGGGCGGGGGCCCGAGCCGAGTTGGCGGCGTTCGTTCATCTGTCCAGTCTCGCCGTCTCGTTCCGGGCCGGTGGCGGGCCCCCGCCAGCGGTACACATGGGGTCGAACATGGGGGGAGGCGGGTACGGCGCTCCCTCGGCGTCGTCCCTGGTCAGGCCGGGTATCGCGGCCGGTGACTAGCCAGACTTTCTTATGTGGGGGGATGGGTCTGGCGTGGGGTGTTCGGTCGGGTCGTGTGCTGGGGCGGTTGGCCCTGGGCTCGGAACAGTTGGGGGAGAGATGGGGGGAAGACAACTTCTGGGCTTGTGCTCGTTCTGCCTGGTCAGGCCTGGGTTTCGGGTCGGTGACTGGCCGGACTTGGTTGTGGGGATGGGTCTGGGTTCGGGGTTGGCGGTGGGCTGGTCGGGTGCGGCTGGAAGTCGGGGGATTGTGGGGGCTGGTGGCGCTGGCGTGACGTGATGATCACGGACGTGGGAGGCGCGGTGCGGGTACGGGGGCTACGGGTTGCGGGGGCTTGGGGTCGGGTTCTGTCTGATGGCGGGTTGCGGTGGTGCGTCGTCGGACGGGAAGCCGGCCGCGGCGGGGTCTTCGGTGGCGACGTCGTCGGTGGTGCCGGTGGCTCCTCAGGCGGCCGAGGAGACGGCGGTCCTGACGGCGTATGGGGCGTTGGCGGCGGCGGAGACGCGGTCGTACGCGAACGCGGTGTTGGACCCGGAGTTGGAGAAGCACGCGACGGACAAGGCGTTGGCGGACATCAAGGCCACCTTGTTCTGGTACCAGCAGCGCGGGACCGTGATGAGGGGCGCCCCGGTCCGCTCCCCGAGGGTCGACTCCCTTGACACGGTTGGGGACACGTGGCGGGCGTCGATCACGGACTGCGTGGACTCCTCCGCCTACGACAAGGTCGCCAAGGCCGCCGGGAAGCCTGTGACGGTCTCCTCGGGGCCACGCCGGCACGTGGTGACCTCCACGGCCCAGCACACCAAGACGGGCCCCTGGCGGGTCTACACGTCCACGATCGAGCGAGACCGCACGTGCTGCCCCGCCCCCGCGCGACCGCCCTCACCCTGGTGGCCGGGCTGCTCCTCGCGCACGCCGCGGTGCCGGCTCTCGCGGACGGCGGGGGAGTCGTCTGTCCCCCTCGGGAGTTGGACTGCGACATCACAGCCCAGGACCCGGGCAAGCCCCTGCCGGGCAAGCCCCGGCAGCGACCGGGCAAGACCGGCGGCGACGGGCCCTCCTGCGCGATCGACGGCACACCCGTGCCCTGCTCCACCCCTGACATGGGCGTCCTCAGCCCGGCGGGCTCCTGCTACTGAAAGGAGACGACCGGCCCGGCCGGCGGACTCCCACTGTCCGTGGACAGCGACTTCGACGCCTACTGGCACTACCACCAGCAACGCGATCACCTACAGTTCACACCATCCGCTACCGCGGCATACTCACTCGCCGCATGACCAGCAGCCCGGGAACAAGGACTGCCCGCGGCGTTAGGGTTTCCGGGACAGGCCATACGGCACGCTGCACCCCCGGGGACGAAACAGTATGGGACACGGAGCGCGGAAGCAGCTGGCGGAGCTGCTCGGCGACGCGCAGCAGGGCGGGGACTTCAGCACCCGTATCGAGATGTCGGCCCGCGCGCTGAGCATCGAGGTCGACGGGGTGGGGGAACTGCCGCTGCCGCTGCGTGCCCCGGTCACCAAGAAACTGATCGCGCAGGCCCGGCGGGCATCCTTCGGCCGCGGCGAGCAGACCCTATCCGACACCAGCGTCCGTGACACCTGGGAGGTCACCCCGGACCGCATCACGCTCGGCGGAACCGACTGGGACCGCACCCTGGACGGCGTCCTCGACGGTGTCCGCACCGCGCTCGGTCTGCCGCCCACCGTCGTCCTGCGTGCTGAGCCGCACGCACTGCTCGTCTACGGCAAGGGCCAGTTCTTCCTACCGCACCAGGACTCCGAGAAGGACGACTCCATGGTGGGCACCCTGGTCGTCTCGCTGCCCTCGCACCACACCGGCGGCGAACTCGTCGTCTCGCACGCCGGCCGCAGCGTCGTCCACCAGGCGTCCCGGGAGAACCTGACCTTCGCCGCCTTCTACGCGGACTGCCTGCACGAGGTCAAGCCCGTCAAGTCCGGCTACCGCGTCACCCTCACCATGAACCTCCTCGCCGAACGCATCCGCCCGGCCGGCGAGGACGACGGGGAGCCGGTCGCCGACCTGGCCCACTGCTTGACCCAACACTTCACCGAGCCGGCCGAAGAGCGCTACGCCTACGGCCGCCGGAAGGCCGCGCCCCCGAACCGCCTCGTGTACCTCCTCGACCACGAGTACACCCAGCGCGGCCTGGACTGGGACCGCCTCAAGGGAGCCGACGCCACCCGCACCGCCCTGCTCCGCCAAGCCGCCGCAGAGACGGACTGCGAAGCGGTCCTCGCGTTGGCCGAGGTGAAGGAGACCTGGGACGCGCATGCGCCGTACGACCGCTACGACTACTACGGCGAGGTCGAGCACTGCGACGACTGCGAGGACGAGGAGTGCGGGGGTGAATGTCTCCTGGATCCCGACGGGGAATTTGGTGCCGAGCGCCGCCGCAGCGGCGACTTCTCCAGCTACGAACTGCACGAGCTGATCGACGACGAGATCACGCTGAGCTGGTGGACCCGCCCGGACGGCACCGGCGGCGAGCAGATCAACCTGCCCGTCGCGTACGCCGAGGTGTCCGCCACCACCGAGAACAAGGACCTGACGCCCTACCAGTCCGAGTACGAGGGCTACATGGGCAACTACGGCAACACCCTCGACCGCTGGTACCGGCGGGCCGCCGTGGTCCTGTGGCCCCGGCAGCGCTCGTTCACGGCCCGCGCCGAGGCCGGCTCCGAGGGCGCACTGCGGGAACTTCAGAGCCACCTGGATGCCGGGGACCTCGACCGGGCGCGCACGCTCGCCCAGTCGCTCGCCCCGTTCTGGAAGCACCACGGTTCGGGCGAGGCGGCCGCGGCGCTCTTCGCCGCCGCCCTGCCCGTCGCGGTGGGACTGCGGGAAGCGGACACTGCCACGATGCTCCTCGCGCCTTTTGGGGTGGAGGCCTTGGGTGAGCGGCACGCTCCGGGGCTCGCGGCAGCGGCCGCGCGGTACGGACGGACGTGGGCCCGCAGGGTCGTCAGCAGCTGGTTCGGCACGGTTGGCGCGTACACCGGGGCTGGCCGCGCGGCGTGGCTCGAATCGCTGCCCGGCCTGTGCACCGCGCTGCGGGCCGTCGACGGCGATGGGGACGCGATGGCCTCGCCGCTGGCCGAGGGTGCCTGGCAAGCAGTCGAGCAGCAGCTCACCAGCTGGCTCGGCGTCGGCCGCGAGACGGAGCGCCGCACCGGCATGGAGGGGCTCGGCGCATCACTGGCCCGCGTCCTTCAGGCGGCAGGACCCGAGACCGCCGACACCATCGCCGCCACGCTACGCGGCCTGCCGGACACCGCCCTGGAATGCCTGCTCCCCGCCCTGCGAACCGCGGCCCACCAGCCGACGACCATACGCGACGGCGCACCCGCCGGCCGCGCCTTCCAGACCCTCGCCGACCACTGCCAGGACCGGCTCGCCGCAGCCCTCACCCGCCCTGAACGCGCGGCCGACGACTGGTCCCTCACCCCGGTCGGGACATGCCGGACTGGCTGCGGACTCTGCCCCGACTTGGACGCCTTCCTCACCTCCCGTACCCGCCACGTCATGGAGTGGCCGCTCGCGAAGGACGGACGCCGCCACCTCCACAGCCGCATCGACCAGGCCGGCCTGCCCGTCTCCCACACCACCCGGCGCCAGGGACGTCCCTACGTTCTGGTCCTGACCAAGACGGACGCCGTCTTCACCCGTGAACAGGCGGCCCGTACCCGCGCCGAGACCGACTTGGCGTGGCTGCGGGACAAATGGCCCCGGGCGGGCGGCTGAGAGGTGACACCTCCGTACCTCTCTCCGACAGCGATGACGAGAAGAGCGAAGGGCGCGGGCAATGCCGTTGCTTGAATGGCTAGACCAGTTCGGGTACGAGGGTGATGGCCTTCGGCTGGACGCGGAGGGTCGGTTTGAGCCTCCCTGCCCCGCTGCCCGTCCGGCGCCGCTTACAGCCAGCGCGTCGCCGGTTACCAATCCCCAGACCCCGGCCTTCAGCCACCGGTTACCAGTCGGGTTCATCACCGCCGACGACGGGGGCAAGGACGTCTTCGTCCACTTCGCCGAAATCCAGTCGAATGGGTACCGGACCCTAGAGGAGAATCAGCGGGTGGAGTTCGAGATCACCCAGGGCCCCAAGGGACCGCAGGCCTCAAAGGTCAGGCTGCTGGACTGACAGCTCAGGCCGCACCGCCGCGCCTGCCCGGCCCGCTGGACGACGGGCGCGAGGGCCCGAGGTAGATCGTGCGAGGTCTCGACCGTCGCTGTGCGCCGCCCTCTTGACCGGGAAATCCCTCTAAACGCACACCCTACTGCGCCGTTGTTGATCTAGTAGGACGAATGCCCGAACACGCGTGAGCCCCGCCTGTCTGCCCAGGGGGTGACAAGCGGGGTGGCAGAAGAGTGTCAGCCGGCCGTCAGGACGGGGCGGTCAGGGGAGTCAAGCCAGGTTTGTTCCCCGTCGCTCCCCACAGTCAGACCGAATCGCTCGAATCCGGGTCGGCCCTGCGCTTCCCACCAGCGGTGGGCAGCTTCCGTCTCGCCCCACAACCGACGCGGTCCGAACTGGACCACCTCGTACTCGGTGGTCCCGGGCTCGTAGTCGGCCGTCGCCCACGACTGGGCATCCAGGCTGTACGTCCACAGCGTGTAACTGCCATCTTCGTACCTCTCGGTGCTCCAGAACGCCCCGGGCACCCGCAGTCCGATGGCGAACTGTTCCACCCACCCTCCGACGTCGGCGGGAGATAGCCGGGTGGCACTCCGATCACCCTCCGCGGGCCACTCCCGGCCCTTGAAGTGGTCATCATGGTTCGGTCGGTCGGCACGCTGCTGCCGAAGCCGCATGAAGGCACTGGAACGGGTGAAATGGCCGCTCGCCGTACCGTCCTCGTTCACGGTCAACCGAACGATGGCCTCGCCGCCGTACTCCGTGCCCCAAGGCGCGACGATCAGACCGCCCGTAACGGTCTGTTCCACCCACGACTGCGGGATCTCGCCGACACCACATGTGGCAAATACCCGGTCGTACGGCGCCTCACCGACATACCCGAGCCGGCCGTCTCCCAAGATCAGGAGAGGGGAGAGTTCAGCCGCGCGAAGGTTTGCTCCCGCGCCCCGTGCCACCTCGGGGTCGAACTCGATCGAGACGACATTTTCGGAGCCCAGCCGGTGCGAGAGAAGTCCCGCGTTCCAACCGGTACCGGTCCCGATCTCCAGGACCTTGTGACTGTCCTTGATATCCAGATCGGCCAGCGTGCCGAACACCATGCACGGCTGGGAATTGGAGCTGCTCGGGGTCCGGCCGAAACCGTCCCCGCTGTGCTTCCCGTCGTCCCACTGCGTCGTCAGCGGGATGTCCGAGTACACCGCCCTGAGCCAGGCATCGGGGTCCACGTCGCGGTCTACCAAGGGGTTCTGTTCCGTACCGGCCGGGATCCCCGGCCAGATGCGAGCAGGTACGAAAGGCTGTTCGGCCTCAATTCGTTCGCACAGCCGCAGCAGGATCACCTTGCCTTGGTCGACTACGCGATCAGGAAAGTACGAGTCGTCGTACATCTGCTGCAGGAACGAGTGCCCCGCTAGCTGCTGGTTTGTGATCGGCATGGCGCCTTCCTACCTTCGCGAAGAGCTGGTGCGCCGATCATGCACAGCACCACTGACAACGATGCCCTCATGAACGCCAGACCCCACGCGACCAGCACTTTCACAACAGGCCCTAGTCTTCTGAGTCAGGAATTCTGTTCAGATAGCTGGCGAGGCGTTCGAGGATCTCGTCTGCGGTCTTGGTCCAGACGTAGGGCTTGGGGTCGGTGTTCCATGTGGCGATCCAGGTTCGGATGTCCTTCTCCAGGGCCTGGACGGATCTGTGGACGCCTCGCCGTATCTGCTTGTTTGTCAGCTCGGCGAACCATCGCTCCACCAGGTTGAGCCAGGACGATCCGGTTGGTGTGAAGTGCGGGTGGAACCGGGGGTGTGTCAGGAGCCAGGTCTTGATGGCCGGGGTCTTGTGGGTGGCGTGGTTGTCCAGCACCAGGTGGATTTCGAGGCCGGCCGGGACTTCCTTGTCGAGCTTGATGAGGAACTTCTTGAACTCCTCGGCCCGGTGGCGCCGATGCAGGGAACCGATCACCTTGCCGGTGGCCACCTCCAGGGCAGCGAACAGAGTGGTGGTGCCGGCCCGGACGTAGTCGTGGGTGGTCCGCTGCGGAACTCCGGGCATCATCGGCAGCACCGGCTGTGAGCGATCCAGGGCCTGGATCTGCGACTTTTCGTCGACACAGAACACCAGAGCCCGCTCCGGCGGGTCCAGATAGAGACCGACTACATCGTGGACCTTGTCGACGAAGTACGGGTCTGTCGACAGTTTGAACGACTCCGAGCGGTGCGGCTGCAGGCCGAACGCCCGCCAGATCCGCGACACGGTCGACTGCGACAGGCCCAGCTCCTTCGCCATCGAACGCGTCGACCAGTGGGTCGCGTTCTTCGGGGTGGACTCCAGCGTCCTGGATACCAGCGCGGCCACCTGTTCGTCCGTCACCGTCCGCGGGCCGCCCGGACGCGGCATGTCACCCAGACCGGCGATCCGATACCGCACGAACCGCGCACGCCAGCGGCCCACCGCATGGGGAGTCGAGCCGAGTCGAGCCGCCACGTCTTTGTTCGAAGCGCCTTCGGTGCAGGCCAGGATGATCCGACATCTCAGGGCCCACGCCTGCGGCGTGGAACGGCGCCGCACCCACCCCTCGAGTGCGGCCCGCTCCTCGTCCGACAACGTCAACTCGGCCTTCGGCCGCCCCGTCCGCGCCGTACCGCAAGCCTACACATCTGAACAAAATTCATGACTCAGAACACTAGGGACGGCCACCGCGACTACACCGGCGTCGTGCCAGTGATCGTGACGGTCCTGGACCTCCTGGAGGAGCACGGCCCGCATGGGCCCATCTGGCGGTCCACGGCCGCCAAGACCACGAGACCCTCACCGACGCCTTGGCCAACCCTGACTACTACTGCGCCTACTCCGTCCGCGAGGAGCAACGCCGCGCCGCCGATGAGTCGGAGCGCCAGTGGGAGGAGCGGAAGCACGAGAAACGGATGTGCTCAGATGCCCAACAGGCGTAGCTTCGCCGTTTCGAAGTCGTGGGGTGAGATCACGCCTTGGTCGCGCAACGCAGCAAGCTTCAAAAGTTCGTCGGCACCCGATGGCGTGCCGGCCGTTGACCGGGACGTGTGGCGCGCGGCGATGGCAGCGTCGAGAACGGAGCGTAGCTCTTCGAAGGCTGGCTGTTGCTTCTTGATGAAGACGACGGAGTTCTCGTCTTTGAGGGCGGCCATGGTGCTGGATCCCTTGGAGGGCTGCCGTTCGCTGCTGCCGGGGATGGTCAGTTGGATGAATCCGCCGCTCATGAAGCCCGGGGGCTTCCACCGCACAGCGCTGATCTGGCTGACGTAGAAACGCTTCTCGCCACGTCCGAGTGGACTGGATCGATCACGCGTGATGACGACGTGATGTCCGTCGAAAGTCATTTGCCCACCCATACCCGTTGCCTGGGTCATTGGTACTCCTCAATGTAAAGGCGCCTGGGTGAGGCTCCGATGATGTGAGTTCTGACAGCACGCGTGCGCTGGCTTGGGGGATGCCCCTGAAGGAGCATGGGCGCCGTCAGAAGCCCCTTCGGCGGTTCCACGACGACACGTACTTCGCGTAGATCACGTTTCCGATTCCCGCCGTGCAGAGGAACAGGATGAAATGCATCCCGGCTGACTGCCGCCGCCTCCCGCCGTAGCGGCCAAATGTCGTGGCCGAGGCATTGACCGAGTTGTTGATGATGATGGGGGGTCCTTGGTAGCCGCCCTGGTGCCCCTCGTACGGACCTGAGGGGTGCTGCGGGTGTTGTTGTTGCGAGTGCACTGTCTTCCTCACCGGTCAGGTAGCGGCTGAAATCGATGCCGCTCCCGGCATAACTGCCATCGCGGCGATACGACACGCCGAGGTGGCCGTGCGCGTGAAACGGCTTCGGCGCCTCGGAGGGATCGCCAGCCGGCTCTGGAATCACCGTGAGGGTGGTGACGTCTGCCTGTTGGGGCCGTTGAATGTGTCCATGCCAGCCGACGAATTGGGTGGTCCCGGCTCGGGCCACGTCGAGATCGCCGGCCGACTTCGACTCCAGCGACTTGTTGATCGAGGAGATCGTCGACGCTGTCAGGGCTGGCGACGATACGACGCCGTGTCGAAGCCATCCGACTCGGGCCCGCCGGTTCCGGTTGGCCGTCGATGGACCAGGCGGGCGTTGGGGGCTCCGATCTGAGTGAGGGGCTGGAGGATGTTGCCCACGCCCTGGATGACGCTGTCCCCGCTGGTGACGTGGTAGCTGTTGAGCGAATCGTCGATGTTGATGTGGCGCGTGCCGGTAAGGAGGTACTGTTCGTCGCTGGCGTGCGCGGTGCCGGACAGGGTGAGTACGGCCCCGGCAAGAGTGAGGACGGCGAGCGTGTTGTTCATGCCGGCCAAACGATCATCGACGCGCCGGAGTCACGAGTACGTGGGTGCGGGGCGGTTGCGGGTTGGGGTCGTGGACTGCCACCTCGATACCGTCCGCGCGGGCGGTGAGCTGGAGGCCATAGGTACCGCCGCCGTGACGTAGGGCGTTACTGACGAGCTCCGAGACGACCATGAGGACGGTGTCGCCGGCCTCGACCGTGGTCGCAGAAACGAGACCGCGAAGAAAGTCACGGGCACAGTGACGTGCGCAAGCGGACGTTGTGGGTCGGTCGCGGCGGTGACGCGCTTCGTGCTCATCAAGATCACCCTGGTTTCCGGATCGTCACCGCGCGCGTTCGTGTCGGCGAGGCGCCCTTTTCCGCAGCCTGAGCCGGCCCACGGCCAACGCGACTGTAGGAGTCCGATGGCGCCGACGTGGACTGGCTGAACTCCCCACGTCGGCGCGTCCCATCCAGCAGTGGCCGGACGGGATGGCACGCGTGCGATCAAGGAATGATCTGTGGAACAACAAGTACTGGTCCTGCCGGACGAGGGTGACGGCGTGCGGGTGATCGCGTGCGTCGGTGAGTTCGATCAGGACACCCTGGGATCCTTCCGGCAGGCTGGGAACCCGGCTGTGGCCGACCCGGCCGTCCGGCGGATTGTCCTGGACGTCAGCCGGCTCACCTTCGCCGACTCCTCGATGCTCAACGAGATGCTGCGCCTGCTGCGTTCCGGCCGCCTGGTCCTGGCTGGCCCGCTTCCGCCCGGCCTGCGGCGAGTCCTCGAACTCACCCAGGCCGGACCGCTGTTCCCTGTCGCCGACAGCGTGGAAGTGGCCCGCACCCTGTAGGGCGACACGACCATCAGGTCGAACGGGCCATCGACTGCCCACGGGGCGCTCCCGGCACACGATCGGCATGTGGGACGTCGCGTGCGGGTCAGGCGGCCGGTGGGGGGTCGAGGGTGAAGAGGGTGAGGGCGCCGGCGCGGTGCAGAAGCCGTACGAGTTGGGGGTTGGGTGCCCGCAGTCGCAGGGTGCGGCCGTGGGAGAGGGCGGCGAGTTGGGCGTGCAGGAGGATGTTCAGGCCTGTGGAGTCACAAAACATGAGCTCGCTGACGTCGACCGTGATCTCCGCGGGGTTGTCGGGGTCGGTGATCGCACGCCGCAGGGCCGCGTCGAGTTCGGCGGCGCGCCCGGTGTCCAGGTCCAGTTCGCCGCGGACGCGGACCAGGTCCGGCCGGGCATCCCTGGGTTCGGGGCGCTGTGATGGTTGGTCGTGGTCGGTCATGGTTCCCCCGTGGCTGCTGCGTTCCTGCGCCGACGGTATCGGTCTCGGAGGTGTCCGAACCCGCCACCGGGTCAACCCGGGGTGCCCCCGCCTTGGCGCTGTGGGCCACGGCGAACGCCGGTGAATAGACGTGCCCGCGAGCATCTGGTGCGGCGGGCAGGGGGTGGTGCTGGTGAACGGCGCCCGGTTCGGGTTCATTGCCGTGTCGGGGACGGCGGATACGTGGTGGCTGCTGCGGATCACCGGCACGTCCCGCCTACCGGGTCCGCCTCCTCGCCGCCCGGGAAGCCGGCGGCGTCGAGGACGAGGCGGATCCCACAGGGGTGAGGGGCCGGGGCCTCTTCCGTCCGGGTGGATGCGACTCCCTCCTCCAGCGCGGCAGCAGGCGGTCTCAACGCGATGTCGGTGGGATAGTGGCCGCTGGAGGCGCACTCCAGGGCGGCTCCCAGCTCCGTGGGGCTGTCGGCTGCTGCGCGGGTCGGTACCTGTCGCACGTTGCCGGCCACCAACCCGGACGTCAGCCCCACTCCCACGCCCGACTTCGGGGCGTCCGTGGAGAACGGCGGACCCTCGTCTTTCTCCAGCGGTCTCCGGCGGGCGGCTATCGGGCGAGGAGGGCGCTGACGGTTTTGCCGCCGGACGGCCGGCAGGTGACGGTGGTGGCCTGAGCGGGGCGGTTGACCATGGGCCAGCCGAATCCTCCGGTCCCGCCATTCAGGTCCGGGGTGCGCATGCGCGGCGCCTGCGGACTGCTGTCGTGTACGGCCACCTCGATGCCG
Source organism: Streptomyces sp. NBC_00513 (assembly GCF_041431415.1). Taxonomy (GTDB): domain Bacteria; phylum Actinomycetota; class Actinomycetes; order Streptomycetales; family Streptomycetaceae; genus Streptomyces. Next base: position 54,288 of record NZ_CP107845.1, on the reverse strand, counting down.
TCGGGATACGCGGTCAGGCTCATGGTGGCGGTGCCGCCGCCGTGACGCAGCGCGTTGGTGACGAGCTCCGACACGACCAGGACCACGGTCTCGGCGACCTCGGCCGCGATGACCGGCAGGAGGTCTTCGAGGAAGCGGCGGGCGCTCTCGCGGGCGCCGGCGATGGATGTCACGGGACGAGCGGGGGCGACGGTGACGCTCATCGTGTCCATCAGCTCACCTCATCCCTGATCGTCGCCGCTCTGTCCTGTTCGTGCGGTTCTTGTGCCCCGGCCTGCGTGGGTTACCCCGGCGATGACCGACTTGCCTGCCCGGCCGTCGCGACGATCGTCCGAGGTGGGTTACCTCGCTGCCGAGCGCCCGGAAATCTATGCCAGCTGGATTAGACATTGGCCGATGGTGTGGTTATGGTTTCTCTCGTAACCCAGAAGGACCGCAGGGCCTGGCAGAGACGAACTGGCAGGCAGCAGTACCCGTAAGTGCAGTGCGCAGGGCGGTGCGGTGGTGGAGTTTCGAAGCCAAGCTTGTTGCAGGTCGGCGACGGGACTGACGACCGGACCGGGTGGCCCGCGGTGATCAGGGGCCACCACAAGCAGTACCGCAGTAGCAGCACCCAGCAGTACACGCAGTTCGCAGTATCAGCAGTGAAGTGAGTGGTACCTCGGTAAGGGTGTCGATGGTGGACGCTCGCGCCGGGAGGTTCGGCGGTGGGGTTCTAAGCCAGAGCAGATGCAGGACGGGCAACGGGGCTGGCTGCCGAAGACGTGGCGCTTGGACAGGCCACGAGCAGTACACGCAGTACGCAGTTTCAGCAGTATGTAGTTCCTATTTGGTATGTAGTTGATCCCGAGGGATGAACGGAGGAATTGGCGCCATCAGGATCGCCCGGGCGCAGTGACAGGGTCCGGGTACCGCAGGACATCGTTTGTGAGGTGGTCTCCGGTCAAGCAACCGCGATCCCCGTACACCCGACGTTATTGAGGTCGGGTCGGCGGAAACAAGTAGGCCGGTGCAGTATCAGGGCCGGTAGATGGTGTAGCAGTTCCTTCGGGGCCCCGGTGCCATAGGCACCGGGGCCCCTCCACGCGTTTCACAGAGAGGTGTAATGACGGCAGAAACCCCGACCGGTCCGTTGGGCGGTCACCTGGACGACGACGACTATCCCGCCTACACGATGGGCCGGGCCGCCGCCATGCTCGGCACCACCCAGGGCTTCCTCCGCGCCATCGGGGACGCCCGCCTGATCACCCCGCTGCGCTCGGAGGGCGGGCACCGCCGCTACTCCCGGTACCAGTTGCGGATCGCGGCCCGCGCCCGGGAACTCGTCGACCAGGGCACGCCGATCGAGTCGGCTTGCCGCATCGTCATCCTCGAGGACCAGCTCGAAGAAGCGCAACGCCTCAACGCCGAATACCGGAACGCCGCCGGTTCGGCGAACCCGCCCGCCGCGACCTGATTCGGTACGCGCCCGCCGGCACGTGCGGTTCCCCGGCGGGCTCTCCGTGGGGTGTGGCGTATGAGTCGTTTCGCGTGGTGACGGAGGGTGCCGGCGTGTAGCGTCGGGCTCAAGCTGTCGTGGTTCGGAAGTTCCCTTTGCCCACGCCTTCGGTGTGGGTGTTTTGCTGTGCTGTGCCGCAGGAACCAGGACGATCACCTCCGTCTTCCGCACCGAGCGGGAGACGTCAATCGACTGGAAGGCATGGATATGGCTACGGGAACTGTGAAGTGGTTCAACGCGGAGAAGGGCTTCGGTTTCATCGCCCAGGACGGCGGCGGCCCGGACGTGTTCGCCCACTACTCGGCGATCAACTCCTCGGGCTTTCGTGAGCTCCAGGAGGGCCAGGTCGTGATGTTCGACGTCACCCAGGGCCAGAAGGGCCCCCAGGCCGAGAACATCAACCCGGCCTGACCTTCCCCTACCGGCCCGCGGGCACCGACGGCACTGCCCTTTCTGGGCGGCCTTTGGGGCTCGCCGAGCCGAACAGCGGAAGCCTGTCCGACGCCCCGGCGGGAGTGGACACGCAGGTGATGAGGGCCGCGCCCCAGGCGCGGCCCTCATCCGTGTCGAATGCGGTCACCGCGCCGATCAGACGCTTTTCGTAGGGCGCCGTGTCGTGCCGCCCATCAGCAGTGGCCATGTGCGGGCGTTCTGGCAGCAGTCGTCATCTCGCGCGCGGCCCTGGATCGTGCGGCTGCCTGGGAATGAGGCAAGACGATGCGGGCCGATACGGGCCGCTGTGCGGGTCGCCGAGGCCGTGTACCTGGCGGTTCGCGGATGTCCCCCGGCTCGGTGAGGCTCTTCCGGGCCCGGACCTTGGCCGATGTCCAGCACGACGGCATGGCACGTGATCAGCAGGTCCTTTCCCGCTCGGCGGTGACCTGTCGCAGGTCGAGCCCGGACGCCGTCCACGAGGTCAGAGCAGGCCAGGCGATGCGCAGGTCGTGGCGGATGCGCCGGAAGGCGGCCGGAGCGTGCCGGAAGCAGCCGCGGCCGCGCAGCACCCGCACCCAGCGTGAAGTGGCCCGCAGACAAGGGCGCGGGCACGGTCACATATGGTCCGGGTCCGCGCCTTCATCTCCCCGCTTCGTTCAGTCGACAGGGCCGCGCGGTACGGCGTGTCGGGGCTGTTGCCCACCAGCGTGGACAACAACTCGACCATCGTCGCGTTCACCGTGCGGTGCGCACAGGCCGTTGGGGTCCTCCCGCGCAAGGAGACATCGCCGGCCAAACTTGTAGTCCTTATCAGTCGGGCCGCCCGCCTCACGGCGGGAGGCCGCCTTCGGCTTGCTAAGGCTTGACCATGACACCTCGGCAGGCAAGGAGTGCCACCGGTGTGCGTCTCCAACAGGAAGCGGGAACCATGAAGAGTTCCAGTGTGCTCCGGACACTCGCCGTGACAGGCGTGTTGGTCGCTGCGACGGTCGGCGGGACGGGTTCGTCCTCGGCCACCGCGAACGGCGACATCATCTTCAGCGGATCGGCGCCAGGCACCTATAGCGAGTTCGTCGGATGCAAGGGCTGGGTCGATATGGGCCACGAAGTGGGCAGTGGTACCGCATATGCGAGAGGATCGTTCGTACTCGGTACGAGCACTCGCGGCACGGTGTGCAAAGGCTGGCTGGAACGCCGCACAAGCCCGAGCAATGCCTTCGAACAAGTTTCTGCCACCCACACGGCCAGCGACGTCACCGGCTGGTTCTACGATGGAGGCGGCTACCAGGCCCGCGTGTGTGTAGGCGATAAGCTCTACGCCAACTCGTACAGCTGTATCGGCTTTTGGTAGCAGCACACGGCGTGCGGATGACCGAAGCCCGCGTCGTGGGTCAGCTCCATCGGCATGCGGACGCGGAGCCCGGTCAATACGCAGTTCCCCGATGCACTCCTGGAGTGCATCGGGCAGGACCCGTGTCATGGGCAGGACCGGCGGGTGCTGAGCTTGCCGGTCGCCGATGGGGTAGACGGTCAGCCAGGCCGGCTGCCGTACACGCGCAGCAGGCTCATTGAGCTTCTTCAGCGTTGCCTCTCCAGGGTGAGGATGGCCTTGGCGATTGACGTGAGCTTGTTGGGGCTGACGCGGGCTCTGCGGAAGATCCGCCAGGCTTTGAGCCGTGCGAAGGCCCGTTCGACGGGTGAGCGGAGTCGGGCGTGTGCACGGTTGACGGCCTTCTCTTTGACGGTGAGCTCACGGTCTCGGCGCTTCTTGACGGGTGTGGCGAAGGTTCCGCCTGTACCCTGGTACGCCTTGTCCGCGAGGGCGGGGATCTTCAGCCGCTCACAGATGGTGACGATGTCGTGGGTGCGGGCTGCGGTGATGTCCGCGGTCCGTCCGGGCAGGGCTGGCGACTACCAGACGAGTTCGCCGACCGGATTGGTGACCGCCTGGATGTTCATGCCGTGCTTGCGGTGCTTGCCGGAGTAGTCGTCCTGGCTGTTGCCGACGCGGTCGCACTCGGTGAGCGTGCCGTCCACGAGCACGTACTCCGGACGTGCCTGCCGCAGCGCGCGGGTGAGCGAGGGAGCACGGGGGGCCAGGTGTGTGATCACGCTGTGTACATAGGCGTGGGCGGTGCTCTCGCTAATCCGGAACCCGGCCGCGATATGGGCCAGGGTGTCGTGCTTGCGCAGATATACGAGTGTGATCAAGGCCCGCTGAGAGGCCGGCAGCTTGCACCGGCGGTCACCCTCCCGGGTGACGATCAGCACCGTCAGCCACTCCACCAGGGCATGCGGAAGGTCCAATGCGGCAGGATAGGTAACCAACAAGGCTCCCTGGCTAACGAGTTGAGACGTGAGACATCTCGCTCAACCGTCCGGGAGCCTTGCCCGTTACGCGCCCTCGCCCGTCACCCGATCAGGAGCCAACTCGAAGAAGCTCACTGAGCCCAGCGCGGATGACAAGCCCATCAGCTCGCCCTCGCCCTCGCCAGCGTGGCGGCAGGCCGATCGCGATGCGGTCCGAGCGGCCGTGGGCCTGCCCCCGGAACCCAAGGGCAGCCAGAGGCAGGCCTTCCTCGACGGTCTCAACGCGATCGACAAGGACATCGTTCACGCCAAGGGTGACAAGGCCATCAGCTGCGGGCATCGACACCTGCGGCATGATCAAGGACCACCCGAAGGACTCGGTCAAGCAGACGGAGCAGACCAACAAGCGCTGGACCAGCCCGACCCATCCCGACGGCCACGGCCTGACCAAGGCCGCACGAATCCTGGCTGTCACCCACATGATTATCTGCCCCAGCTACTGACGGGGTGCATGGACGAGGAGTCGTGCGGCACTACGCTTGCCGCCGCGACGGAACGGGGCGGGCCGCTGGTTCGGCGGCTCGTGGGCAAGGCCGGTTTCAGACCCCGCCGGAACCGACCGTGCCCGTGATCCGCAGGGGTGCCGTGCCCGCGCCGACTGCGGCGCCGGTGGAGCGCCCGCCGGGCCTGGGCCCGATCGCGGCCTGGTCGACGGAGGTGCCTCTGCGCCGGGGTGCCTCACGAGCTGATCCGCTGGACCTCCCGGCGCAGCGACCAGATCGCCGCCTGCCTGGAAGAGCTGGAGCACGAGTACGTCACCGCCGTCGACGACGAAGGCGAGCTGAAGTTCCTGCCCGTGGTCTCCGAGCGGGCCCGCGCCAAGCTGAACCGGATCGCCGCCCGCAAGACCCGACCGCCCAAGCAGAAGACCCGGCCGCTCGCACAGCTGCGCGTCTGGTGGAAGACGAGCGCGATTCTGACCTCCGGGGTGGCTGTCGACGTCATCAACTCTCTCCTCGAGTACGCCCGCGCCGCGGCTGCCGCGATCCGGGCCCGGGTCGCGGCCGTGGTTGATGTTGCGCTGGCGGCCGTCGACGTCACCGCGACGGTGTTCGTGATGAACGACGGCGGACGCTTCCACCGCCGGCACCTGCTCGCCGAAGCGCGCCGCCACCTCGCCCTCGTCCTGCGCGGCCGCCGCCGCGAACCCGGCCTGGACGAGATGATCGTGGCCACCGCCATCTCCACGTACTGCCTGGACATCAGCGAGCCGAAGACCGTGATCGGCCTGCTGTCGGACTACCGCCTCTACACCGCCCGGTGGTCCCTGTCCGACCTCCCCGACCGCCGCCACACACCCACCCCCGTGCCCGACCCGGACCGGCAGCCCCCGGCCGATTCCGGCGATTCGGCTGCGCCCCGGGCATGGGGCCAGGACGCGGGGGAGTGGGAGATCCCCCGTATCCCGCTGCAGTACGAGCGCGCTGTCCTCGCCGGTGCGGTGGTGCGGGACAAGCTGCGGACCACCGCCACTGTCACCGCCGTGCGGGGCCGGGCGTTCGACGTCCTCGCGCACCAGCAGGCGGCGATGCCCGAGCAGCTGCTCGCGGCCGCGGCTGCCGACCCCGACGACGAGGACCAGGACGAGGACCAGGAGCCGGAGGTCGGACGCGGCGGGGCGATCGACATGACGGCGTTACGGGCCCTCCGGGAGTCCCGCACCGACGTCGAAGCCCTCGACCTCACTGCCGAGCGGCTGCGCCACCTCCAGGACGCGTTCACCAAGGCGGCCGGCGACTCCCGCACCCGCGCGACCCGCTACGCCCAACAGGACGACGCCGCCGCGGTGCGTCCGGTGCGTCGGGACGATCAGCAGGCGCACCGCCCGCCAGAGCCCGGACCACTGCCTGGACGCCTCGGGGCCGAGCAGCGAAGGACGGCCGCCGTCTCCAACGGAAGCGGCGGCCGGCGGGCGGCACCAGCCCTGACCCAGAGTCGCGCTGACGTTGATCGCCGGGCCGGGCCCGGCGGGATCAGGCGAAGGCCAGGCGATTCAGCTCGGTGATGGTCTGGCTGCGGCCGTCGGAGGGCTCCTGCCGCGCGATCGAGGCGCACCGCCCAGCCGCACCGTCGTCCCGGGTGGATCCGGGTATCGCATACGCGGTGGAGCGGCAGAACGCCGTGATGCGTGAGCTCAGCCAGCGGTCGTTCCCCAATCAGAAGAAGCTCGCCGACGAGCAGCCGACGCCGATAGACAGCGCCATCCTCACGCGGCGCCGCGAATTCGCTGCCACCGAGACTGCTGCCCTGCACCGGGCGCGAGCCGAACGTTCAGGGCCCGGGCCGCGGTAACCCTTCCGCAGGGCGCTCCGCTCCGGTGCACGGCGTGACTGGCGGCGAGGACGCGTCGTGCATCAGCGTTGGCCGCCGCAGGATCACACCGGCCTGGCGCGCACCGGCGGCGGGGCGGGTCTTGAGCGGGTGGCCCGCCCCACCTGTTGTCATGCCGGAGGGACCAGCATCTGTTCGGTGCCGAGGCTGTTGGTGCGGGTGTCGCGGTACATGGTGGTTTCGCCGTCACTCCAGCGGATGACGAGGTCGTTGGTGAGGCTGTCGCCGGTGTAGTTGCCGGTGGTCATGACGACGCTGTGGGTCCAGGTCTTGTTGGGGCCGTGGACCGGTTGCTCGGAGCCGAGGCCGGCGGTGGTGGTGCCTACGTAGTTGTTGAGTGCGCCGCTTGTCCAGCGGACCATGAGGTCCCATTTCTGGTTGCCGGAGTACTGTCCGGCGGTCAGCAGGGTGGCGTCCTTCCACGCGCTGTTGGGGTCCTTGAGTTTGTATTCCTGGCCGAGGGTGCCGGCGCCGACGTTGGTGAAGAGACTGAGTTCGCCGTCGGACCAGCGGACCATGAGGTCGGTGACGTAGGTGGTGGCGTTGAAGCGGCCTGCGGCGATCTGGGTGGCGTGGCTCCAGACGGATCCGGAGGGGGCCATTTCAGTGATGCTGCCGAGGCCGTTGGATCCGATGTCGGCGTGGAGGGTCATGCGGCCGTCGTTCCAGCGGACCATGAGGTCGAACTGGTTCGAGCCGGTGAAATCGCCTGCCGTGATGGTCGCGGCTTCTTTCCATGCCGCGTTGGGTGCCTGGAGCTGGCGTTCGGGGCGGAAGCCGCCGATGCCGTCGCCGGGGTAGAGGGTGGCTTCACCGTCGGTCCAGATGACGAGCATGTCGCTGTGTCCGGTGTTGCTGAAGTCTCCGGAGGCGATCTGCTTGGCGTGCTTCCAGGTTTCTCCGCTGCCCGGGAGTGCTGGGCCGTCGTTCGGGGGCTGGTAGGGGTTGGGGCGTTTCACGTTGTCCGGGCCGATGCCGTTGGCGGCGTCGTTGTAGAGGTCCTGGGCGTCCTTGCCGAAGAGGGGCGCGTACGAGACCCAGTCGACGTTGGCGTCGTTGCCTCCGCCGTTGTATCCGCCGAGGTTGCCGATGACCTGTCCGCTGCGGGTCTTGGCGTCGTAGCCCTTGATCCAGGGGCTGCCGGAGACGCCTCCGTAGTAGCCGCCGCACTCCATCTGCATCTGCCGGAACCGGTGGAGCCGTTTGGTGCGAACGGTGCAGGTGATGGCCCTGTGGGTCGGGTTGTCCTTGAAGCTGCTGGGGTAGCCGACCACGGTCACTGTGTGGTCGTATCCCGATGCCTGGGTGAAGGTCAGTCCGCCGGTGACGTTCTCCACCAGGCCCTTTGCGCTCGGGCCGGCTGTGGCGAAGGCGATGTCGAGGTCGGACGTGGGGCCCTTGGTGTAGTTCTCGTACCGCGGGTCCAGGTAGACGTCGGTGATGGGAAAGATGCCCGAGGGCTGCGAGCCCGCGTCCAGGCCGTGGCGGTACTGCGGTACGAAGATGCGCTGCGTAGCGTTCTTGAGGCCGGTCCCGCAGTGACCTGCGGTGAGCACGAGGTTCTTTCCCTTGCTGCGTACGACGCTGCCGGTGCAGGAGGTGGCGGTGCCGTGGATGGGCTTGCCCTTGTAGAAGAACGTCCCGACCATGGGGAGTCCTTCGAAGTGGCTGGCGGTGGGGGTGTCTGCCGGTGGTGCGGCTGCGAGGCCTCGCGCCGCTTCGGAGGCTCTGCCGCGGTCGGCGTCGATCGGCTTTGCCCGGGCCATGCGCTCCGCGGTCCAGAACGCAAGCTCACCGGACAGGTCAGGACGGGAGGTCGCTGCCTGGTTGGTGGCGGAGCTGGGTGGGGGAGTGGCCGGCGGTGATTCCCGGGGACGGGGAGGAGTTGGGGTGGGGACGGGTGTTGACCGTTCGGGCCGACCGTGCGTCTTGGAGGGGAAGGGCGTGGGTGGGGCGGTCGGTGACGGTAAGGACTCAGCGGGTGTGGGACTGGGTCCGGCTGCGGCGGCCGGAGTCACGAACAGGGCAGCTGCGAGAGTGAGCGTGGTCGCAGTGATCCATCGGGTTCTTCTTCTCAAGGAAGGGCGCTTTCTGGGCGTACTGGTGACGCAGCGGGTTGCATTGGTGCGTCAGTTCGATAAGCAGGCAGGCTATTCAGGGACCTGAAAGATCGTCAACAGAGAATGAAAGGCATCAAATGGGGTTAATCCGAGTCAGCCGCAGCGCCGCAAGCATGGTGATCATCCTGTCGTCGGCAGGGACGGGCGCGGCGTCGGCCTTGCCGGCCACGGACGCGCCGAAGCCACTGCCGAGCGGGGCGTCGCTCTCCGTCCAGCCCGGTGACCGGGTGGCCGTGTCCACGCCGGCCCGGGTCTCCGCTGATGCCCGCAACGGCGTCCGGGTCACGTCCGGCGCGTTCGCCAAGGACGGCATGCTGAGGATGCAGAACACTGTCGTCACGGCCGTCGTGACCATCTCCTGTGCAGCGACTGCCGGTCCCCATGAGGTGTTCCTGAAGCCTCCGGCCGACGAGCAGGAGGAATCAGGTGGCAGCCGGCTGTGGGGAAGCGTGCAGGTGGCTGCGGCCGACGGGCAGGCGCGCGAGGAGTGTACCCGCCGTACGGCGCAGGCGCCGGAGGAGTCGCAGGAGGAGGACTGGGGCCGTGACGCGCCGTGGCCGCAGACGCCGTGGCATGTGCGAACCGTGCAGGCCGGAGCCCGGATCGCCGCTCAAGACAACACGCACACTGCGTATGACGGCCAGGTGAAGCTGACGTCTTCCGGCTTCACGGCCCCTGTGGTGATGCGTGGCGACAAGATGGCCACGGCCACAGCCGCGATCCGGTGCGATGCACAGCCAGGCCTCTACACCGTGGAGTGGAAAGAGGCTGGTAAGTCGCAGAAGGTCTGGGCCCGCTACCGGGTCACACAGGCCGCACCCGACTGCATGGACGCTGAAGCGCAACCCCAGGCAGGAGGCTCGGCGTCGCGAGCCCCGTGGCTGGCCGGGGGCGCAGGCACTCTGCTGGCCCTCACCCTTGGAACGTCACTGTGGCTACGACGCCGACGGGCGAAGTCCAGCTGAACTGCGGCACCCCAACCGGGTTGACTAGGACTACCCGCTCCCTGCGGCCTGGGCGGATGCATGATGCGACCGCCGCACGCAACGAAGGCATCGGGATCTGTTTCCAGCACTGTCCCGACGTCGAGGTCCTCCTCGACGACGGCTGTCTCGGGCTCCGACGTGATCACCCCCGGGCAGGCGGTCATCCCGCCCGGAAGGGCAACAAGATCAGCCCGCCCGAAGTCCTTGAGGCCCGTCGAAGAGCCCGTCACCGGAACTCTTCGAAGCGCATCACTGTCGAACACGCCCTCGTCGACCACAAACGCTGGAAGCAACTGACCCGCTGGCCCCACCGACGCGAGACCCTGCCCGCCACCTGTCAGGCCATCGCACGTCTCGTCTCCGGCCGCGCTGTGGAGACCTGAGAATCGGCCACGACCAGGAGAAACACGCCTCACCCGCTATCACGCACCAGCCCGTTAGTGGTTGTTGTCTTTCCGGTCGTGACCGCAGTGTCTCCGCTGGTCGGACGTGGGCGTGGTCATTCGGTGGGAGGGGTGGTCTGTCGGGTTGTCGCTCTCCGGGTCGCGGATGCCGTCGGTTTCTGGGTTGGTGGAACAGCGGGAGCTCACCGCTCGCCGTCGTGTGGAGGAGTTGCGGGAGGAAGCCGATCGCGTCCAGGCCGAGCTGGTGGTGGTCGAGCAGGGCTGGAAGGAGCGGGTCATTGCCCGCTCGACGGGTCGACGAGGTCTTGGCCCCGAGCGGTGATGGAGCTGCCGGGTCCGGGATGCCATCGAGGTCGTGCGGGATACCGATCCGCAGCCTGAATCGGCTATGGAAACAGCGAAACCGAAATCAGTGGTGCCGATGTGGCGCGCGGGGCGGCGCATGGTGCTCACCGCCGAAGTCTCGCAGTAGAACTGTGACGGGCCGTCTGCCGAGGGGTCTGCAGGAACCGCCCGAACTCAGCCGCACGGAGAGGGATTCACGTCACCAGACCGCTGTTTCTCGCCATTTCCTCCGGGTATCCCGACATGAGTATGGGCCACCGAGCGTAAGAAGTCGTTTCCATTTCAATCGAACTGGGGTGGAATTATCGATTCATGCTGTCACTTTGTGTGAACTGCTGGGTTGTTTTGCGCCAGACTGGCCGATGGCGACGGCAGTGTGGGCTGTCTGGAGCCATTAGGTTCGGCAGGCACATCTTTGAGTGCCTGTCAGCTCGCGTGAAGCAAAGGGTTCCGCGGCATGTCGCCCATGACTTGTTCACTGTGCTCGCCGGTTGATCACATGCAGAGCTGCGGGATACGTTCCACCTTGAGCACGCCCCGGCCAGACCAACCAGGTCGGTATATGGGGGCAATTAATGGGGAAGAAGTCCGCAGGGAGACCTTTCGGTTTCCACGCCAGTTTCGGTCACCCGGACGGGCTTCCTCCCCTTGCGATTGAACGCAAGGAGATTCTACATGAACCGCAATACTGTCCGTATAGCGACGGTTTCGGCCTTAGCCGCCCTCACCCTCGGCGCCGGCGCCAGCCTGGCACAGGCATCGGAGGCCCCCCAGGCGCGTCCGGCGGCCACCGTCCAGGCGACCCTGTCGGCGTCCGACGCCCGCGCCCTCCTCGCCAACCCGGCCGTCTCGGCCGAGCTGAAGGCCGAGGACGCGCAGACGTTGCGCGCGGTCGCCAACGGCACCGCCACCGAGGTCCAGGCCCGCGCCGCCATCGGTGGAGCCGTCAAGGCTCTGTTCAACCTGCTGAAGAAGTACGGCGGGAAGATCCTGAGCGGCGCGTACAACGCCGCCAAGGCCGGATGGGGCAAGTTCCGTTCGTACATGGACGGCCTGCCCTGGTACCACCCGGTGCGTATCGCCTGGGTCGCGGCCGGCGCCGAGATTCAGTACCAGCTGTACACCTACATCCGCAGCCTGGTCGTGTAGGGGAAGAGGTGGTGCCCCGGTACCGGGGCACCACCCGCCGCCGCGATAGGCCGGCGGCGTGTCGTCCAGCCCGGCTCGTTAGGAAGAATCTGATGGCCAGTACCGAAGTGTCTCCTGATCTGCGACATCTGTGGGCTTCTCCCGCTTACTTCATTACGGGGGCCTTCATCGCGTTCAACATCTTCGGCAACCGGGGTGTGGGCTGGGCCCTGATGGCTGCGGGTCTCCTCGGACCGCTCGGCGCCCTCGTCTGGGGTGCCTTCCGACGCGAACGGCCCGACTCGTTCGGGATCATCCCGGTCGGGGCACTGGTGCTGTTCACGGTGCTCTTCGGCATCGCCGAAGGTTTCCCCTGGTCCTGACCCGTGGTCAGGATCCCTGCACGTTAGGAACACACTGTGCCGCAAAGCGGTGTACTGGCCGAAGCTCAGGGCCTGCGGCGCTCGTTCGGCAGCAGAACGGTTCTCGATGACGTGTCTCTGACGCTGCACGCGGGCGAGGTGACCGGGTTCGTGGGCGCCAATGGCGCCGGCAAGACCACCACGATCCGGCTGATGCTGGGCCTCGCCCATGGCGAGGGCAGGGCACTCTTCCTTGGTCGTCCGCTGCACGCCTGGGGATCCCCCGGAAAGGTCGTGGGCGCGGTCCTCGGCGGAATTGCGGGCCACCCGAAGCATCGGGTCCGGTCGCATTTGCGGATGGTGGCCGCCGGGTGCGGCGCGTCCGACCAACGTGTCGACGAAATGCTGGAACGGGTGGGGCTCACCCAGGCCGCCCGGCTGAAACTCTCCCAGCTTTCTCTGGGAATGGCACAGCGCGTGGGAATCGCGCAGGCATTGCTCGGCGATCCGCCGGTGCTCATCCTCGACGAGCCCGCGAACGGCCTTGACCCGCACGCGATCCGCTGGCTGCGCGAGTTCCTTCGGGCCCAGGCAGCGGAGGGCAGGGCCATCATGGTGTCCAGCCATCTGCTGGGCGAGATGGAGCAGCTCGCGGACCGTGTGGCGGTGCTGTCGCATGGCCGCGTCGTGGCCGCCTCGCCGATCGCGGACCTGCTGTCCCGGGCCGGCGACCAGGCCGTGGTGACCGTACAGCACCGGACCTGCCACAGCTCGCACGCCTGGTGAAGGAGAGAGGCGGTCGGTTGGAACCGACCGGCGGGCCGAGCGCGCACATCACCGGCCTGGACCGGATCCAAGTCGCCATCCTGGCGGCGGAGGGCGGCGTGCCCCTGCACTGGCTGTCCCAGGAGATGCCCTCGCTGGAGGACTTCTACCTGTCCATCGCGGAAGAGGAGTTCAAGATCTCGTGACCGCGCCCCCGACACATATTCCGCCGACCGCCGACGTGCCCATGCCCCCGCCTTCTGGCACCCCGCGGATGACCCCGACCGACGAGGCGTTTCGCAACGCATGCCGGTATGAGTGGCGACACCTCACGGGCCTGCGCTCCACGTGGGTACTCCTCGGCGTAGTGGCAACCCTGAGCCTCCTGACCGGGCCCGGGCTCCTGTTCGACCTGGACAAGACGAGAACGATCAGCGCCGCGTCGATGGGCGACGTGCTGGCATGGGCGCCGATGGCGACTCAGCTCCCCCTGCTGTGCTTCTTCGTCCTGGTCCTCGGTACGGGCCCGGTCTCCACCGACCTGGTGCGCGGCGCGGCGCGCACGACGTGGCTGGCGGTCAACGGACGCCGGATAGCGTACGCGGCCAAGGGCACGGTCGGATTCCTGGTGGGCGCCGCAGTGGCGGCGGCCAGCGCGCTGGTGGGCGCGGTCTCGGCGGCTCTCGTCCTGGCCGTCTCTGGAGCACCGCAGCCGGCGTGGGGCGCGGTGCTGGTGCCTGTGCTGCGGTTTGTACTGTGGATGGGCTGCTGGGCACTGCTGTGCATGGCCCTGGTGGCACTGATGCGGAACAGGATCGTGCCGGTGCTGGTGCTCTGTATGTGGCCGTTGCTGGGCGAGCGGCTGGCGGGCCTGCTGCTGGGGTACGTCCCCGGACTGGATGGTGTGGCCGACTGGCTGCCCTTCGCGGCCGGCCGGGCGATGCTCACCGACGTTTCGGCGCTCGCAGGAGAGGACCGATCGTTCGCAGCAGGCATGGTGGGGTCGGACCTCTCGACCCCAGTGGCCCTGGTGGTCTTCCTGCTCTATACGGCGGCATTGACAGCGGCGGGCTACTGGGCGTACAGCCGCCGAGAGGCCACAACCGGCTGACGCCCACGCAATAGCGGGATGTGAATGAAGGACACCATGGTCTCCGTGTACGGAACTTCGCTGTCGACCACGGGAAGGCACTCGTATCGAAGTGCACCGGCCGACGGGCCTTGACCCCGGATTTTGAACACGTCTATGCGGCTTGGGTCAGGGTAGTTGCAGCTGGCTGGAGGTCGTTCTCGTAGGCGATCGGGGACCGGTGGCCGAGGCGGGAGTGCCGGCGGCGGGTGTTGTATCGGGTCAGCCAGCGGAACGCGTCGAGCCTGGCCTCGCGCTCGCTCGACCAGGCTTTGCGGCCTTTGAGCGTCTCCCTCTTGAAGGCGGCGTTGAAGCTTTCTGCGGCTGCGTTGTCGGCGCTGGATCCGATCGCGCCCATGCTCTGCCGGACCCCGGCTGACCTGCAGATTTCAGCGAAGGCCCTGCTCGAATATTGGGATCCGTGGTCCGTGTGCATGATCGCTCCGGCCAGGTTTCCACGGGTCCGCTCGGCTGCCGCCAGGGCGTCGATGACGAGCTCGGTTCGCATGTGATCGGCGATCGCCCACCCGGCCAGCCGGCGCGAGCACAAGTCGATGACGGTCGCGAGGTAGAGCGGCTTCGCGCCGCTGACCGGCAGGTATGTGATGTCGCCTACGTACTTTCTGTTCACCTCGGCCGCGGTGAAGTCACGGCCGATCAGGTCCGGCGCCTTCGACGCGGCCTGGTCCGCGACGGTGGTGCGGTGCCGGCGACGCAACCGGACTCCCTCGAGCCCTATGGTCCGCATGATCCTGGCGACCCGCTTGTGGTTGACCACCGGACCCTCCTCGTCGCGGAGTTCCGCGGTGATTCTGGGGGCTCCGTAGGGAGAAGCTCGAACGGGCCAGGCCGAGGATGTCGCAGAGCCGCTTCACGCCGTGACGGCGCTGGTGATCGTCAACGAACTGGTAGCGGTTCACCAGCGCGTCTCCGTCGCGAAATATCGGGCCGCCTTGCGGAGAATGTCCCGTTCTTCCTCCAGCTCACGGATCCTCTTGCGGGCGGCGGCCAGCTCCGCCTGAACGGCGTCGCCGGCGGCCTGCGAGGTGGCCGGCGGTGCGGAGTGGGCGACAGGTCGGCGGCCGTCGGCGGCCCGGATCCAGTTCCTCAGCGTCTCGGTGTTCACCCCGAGATCAGCGGCGACCGACTTGATCGTCGCTCCCGGCCTCGACCGGTACAACGCGACCGCGTCCGCCTTGAACTCGGCGGGGTAATGCTTCATCCCCACGGGGACTCCGTTCTCCCGGACCATCAAGATCCAAGTGTCTCCGGTGTCCAAAATCCAGGGTCAAGGCCCAATGCCGGGTAGTTAGCACATTTCCGCTGGTGGCAAGGGGTGTAGGCGTCGAGTCGGAACACGGCCAGCGGAGTCTCGTTGGTCAGGTAGTCCGGCAAGACTGCTGATCATCGAGGTGTTCCGTTGCCCGCACGCTATTGTCCTCTTTCGCCCGGCCTGACGACCATCTCGCGTGAGTTCACCGTGGCCTCGGGCCGGTTCGCCCCCGGTCATCTGGGCGGGCTGACCCAGATCGTGCCGTTCGACCTCGTCGATGCTCTCCTGGACGAAACCCGTTGCGTTCAGCGGCGGTTACGGGTTCTTCCTTCTCGGGTCGGGGTCTACTTCCTGCTCGCGATGTGTATGTTTCCCGAGGTCGGCTACCGGCTGGTCTGGAGCAAGCTGATCGCAGCTCTGACGAGCGGCGGGCTCGAGGTCGCTGATCCGACCGCGAAAGCCCTGCGCGACCTGCGTCGCCGTATCGGCACCGAACCGATGCGCCGCCTGTTCGATGTCCTGGCCGGACCACTCGCCCGACCGACGACTCCCGGGGTACGTTTCGGACCATTTCGGATGGTCTCCTTCGACGGCTGCAGCTCCATCAAGATTCCTGACACCGACCGCAACGTGGAGTGGTTCGGTCCCGGCAACCGCGGCGGACATCCAATGCTCGAGCTGATGACCCTGGCGGAGACCGGAACCCGGGCCCTGATCGGCGCGGTGTTCGGACCAACCAGCGACGGCGAGACCGCCTACGCCCGAAGGCTCCTGCACCACCTGGGCCCGGACATGCTGGTCATGTGGGACAAAGGATTCGACGCCAACGCCTTCCTCGCCTCCGTGAACGACACCGGAGCCAAGTTCCTGGGCCGGCTGCGAGCCAACCGCCGCACCCCGGTCCTCGCTCCACTCGCGGACGGCTCCTACCTCTCCGTCATCGGCGCCGTCCCCGTGCGCGTCATCGAAGCACAGATCACTGTGACCTGCGGCGACAGCTCGTTCACCGGCTCTTACCGGCTGGTCACAACGCTGACCGACGCCCGCCGCTACCCTGCCACGATCCTCGTCACTCTCTATCACCAGAGGTGGGAACACGAGTCGGCGTACTACGCCCTTCGCCACACGATCACGGACGGCCGGGTCCTGCGCTCCGGTGATCCTGTCGGAGTCGAGCAGGAGATGTGGGCCCTACTCACCCTCTACCAGGCACTTCGAACCGTGATGGTCGAGGCCGCCGAGTCCCGGCCGGGCACCGACCCGGACCGCTGCGGCTTCACCATAGCCATCCAGACTGCCCGTGACCTCGTCGTCCAGGCGGCCGAGATCGTTTCCCCAATCGCCGGCACGGCTGGCGTCATTGCCAACCGTGTCCTTGCAGGACTCCTCCCGCACCGGCGCCCCAGCATCAGCACCCGAAAAGTCAGGTCGTCGATCTCCCGGTACGCCGAACGCCAGGACGACGGCCGGCCAGACACCAGCCTCCCGGTCACCGGCCTCGACGTCACCATCCTCGAACCCGAACCCGACCTGCCCACCGTCTCCCACGACGACCGGCACATCCCGCCCACCGACCGACGCCGACAGCGCGTCCTGGACCTCCTTGACGCCGACCCCGACCGCCACTGGCACACCCGCGAACTCGCCCGACACCTCGGCGACATCACCCTCAGCACCATGTATCGCCAACTCGACAGATGGGCCGCACACGGACTCATCGACAAGACCGGACCAGCCATCTACAGCAGCCCACGAAGCCACCCAACACCACTGCCACCAGCGGAAATGCGCTAACTACCCGGCATTGGGTCAAGGCCCGCCGCCATCTCCACCCACTGCCTGGACATCAGCGAGCCGAAGACCGTGATCGGCCTGCTGGCGGACTACCGCCTCTACACCGCCCGGTGGGACCTGGCCGACCACCCCGCCCGGCCCCGCCCACCCACTCCCGCGCCCGACCCGGACCGGCAACCCCCGGCCGACCCCGGCGAGCCGGCTGCGCTCCGGCCACCGAGCCAGGACGCGGGGGAGTGGGAGATCCCCCGCATCCCGCTCCAGTACGACCGGGCCGTCCTCGCCGGTGCGGTGGTGCGGGAGAAGCTGCGCACCACCACAACCGCCGCCGTGCGGGGCCGGGCGTACGACGTCGTCGCCCACCAGCAGGCGGCGATGCCCGAGCAGCTGCTCGCGCCCCCGGCCGCCGAAGCCGAGCACGACGACCAGGAGCCGGAGCCCGGCCGCCAGGAGGCGATCGGCATGACGGCCGTGCGGGCCCTGCGGGAGTCCCGTACGGATGTGGAAGCCCTCGATCTCACGGCCGACCGACTGCGCCTTATCCAGGAGACGGCCGCCAAGATGGCCGCCGAATCCCGGCTCCGCGCGGATCGCCACACCGGCCAGCACGACACCGACGTAGTGCGCCCGGTGCGCCCGGACGACCAGCAGGCGCACCGCCCGCAGGGGCCCGGACCGCACCGCGGCCGCGAGGCCGGCCACTGAGTGGACCCGATGGTGCGCACCCGGT
Source organism: Streptomyces sp. NBC_00513 (assembly GCF_041431415.1). Classification (GTDB taxonomy): domain Bacteria; phylum Actinomycetota; class Actinomycetes; order Streptomycetales; family Streptomycetaceae; genus Streptomyces. The sequence continues at coordinate 36,618 of NZ_CP107845.1, read as the reverse complement.
GCGGTGGTGCGCACCGACGGTGCGGTGCACCCCATTCCACCGAGTGGAGGCCACCGCACCGGAGTGGAGACCACCGTGCGGCATCCATTCCACCGAGTGGAGCCCACCGGCCCGGGAGTGGACGCCACCGGCCCGGCTCCACTCCACCGAGTGGAGCCCACCCGGTGGGAGTGGACGCCAGCGCCCGGGACGATGGCGTCCATCCACCCGATGTGCACCCGCCGCATTTCCCCTTGACCTGGGTCCGTGTCAAGGAGGAATGCGCCCGCCTTCAGGCGGTCCACTCCGCCGCACCGACCCACCGGGATGCGCACCACCCCGGGTGCGCTGGCTGCCTTGGTGCGCACCGCCCACCGAGTGGATGCGCACCGGATGGACGGTGGTGCGCATCGTGCGCGTGGCTACGGACGCATGGACTTCAGGGTGCGTGCCCACTTCAGGTGTTCGTCGCGCATGGTCTCCAGGGTGGCGCGGGTGTCTCCGTGGTCGTCGGGATCGGGGATGACGTTCTCGACGAAGCGGATGATGCTGCGGGCGATGCCCAGCACGGCGGTAGTAGGGGAGTCGCGCGTCCAGTCCCGTAGGGCGGACAGCAGGATGCATCCGACCTCGTCCAGGGCAAAGGAGTCCGAGTGCGGCTCCCCGTCGCCCAGGACCCCCGTGACGGGGAAGACGATGTTCTCAGCGAGCCGCAGCAACAGGAAGGCCAGCTCGGGAGTAGCCGACGTGCGTCCGGAGGCGTGGTTCCCGCCGCCCATCTGCAGAGCGAGAAGGTAGTCGAAGGCGCGGTCGACCTCTCCCGGGGTGAGCGGGGTGCGAGGCGGGATCAGGTACGGCATGGAGGTCTCCTCAACTGGGTGACGTCGCTCGGATTACGACGACTCCCAGCAGCCTCGGACGATCACCCTGTGGACAGAGGCCAGAGAAATCTCCCCCTCCGCCGGCTGGGGAAGCGGATCACCAACCCGGCGGGGTCGACGAACAGCTACCGCGGCGACGTGCTGCGCGTGCTCGGAGCGTTGAAGGTGGAGACGGCTGATCAGATCCAGCGGATCGGCGCTCCGCACCTGACCTTCCGGCACGCCGACAAGGAGACCCCCTCGAAGCAGAAGCAGGCCCGCACCGCCTCGCACTCCGGCGCGCTCTCCGACATGCGCAAGCACGGCCTGTCCGAGAACGGCGGCTCCGCAGAGACGGGCGACTCGCTGCGGAACCTGACCCCCAAGGGCCTGGAGGCCGCCTCCTACGAGCTGCGGCGCCCGGCGGGGGAGATGGGCTCCACCGCGCGCGGCGCGGGCTCCAGCGGGGCCTCCCACCCGATGGCCGTCAACGAGACGGTGATCGCACTGCTGCGCCCGAAGCCGACATGGCCAAGCTCGCCGACGACCTGCCACACGTCCAGGCCGCCGCCCAGGCCGCCGTCGACTCACCGGACGGGATCGGCACCATCGCCTCGTACTGGACCGAGGTCCCGCTGCCCGCCACTGGGACGTGGAACGCGCCCGGCAAGGGCGGCGCCCAGGCCGACCTGGTCCTCACCGCCCCGCAGGACCAGGTGCCGCCGCTGTTCATCGAGGTCGACAACTGCCACGAGACCGCTGAGGAGCTCGCTGCCAAGCTGGACTTCACGGCTCCTGACCTCGCCCCGCAGCACTGGCTTATCGCCGCAGTTCCCTCCCGCACGGCATAGGGCGCGACCGCGTGACGGGGCTCTTCGGGCCGCCTGCCCGTGCGGCAGGCGGCCCGAAGGAGCCCTTGCCCTGCGCCACACCACCGCACCGGCGGTGGCGCTACCAGACATGCCTGCCGTCGGGAGCTACAGCCAGTACACGTACCGGTTGTCGTACTCGCCGCCCTCGCAGACCTCGCGCTGGGTGCCGGGGTCGGTGGCCACGAAGCCGCCGCCCGCTTCGCACTGCCAGAACGCGACCGGCGGCCCCGAGGGGAAGGCCACCGGGGCGGCGGCCGCCCGGGCGGCGGTGGGGGCGAGGGCGCAGGCGGCCAGGGCGAGCGCGGCGGTGGCGAGTGCTCGGGTGATGCGGTGCACGGGGGTTTCTCCTCCGATCGGTTGGCGCTGCCGACGGAAGGAGCACCGGGGCGGGGTCCCGGCGGCCGGTAGCCGGTTGGCTTCAGATGGCGGCCCGGCCTGCGGGCTCGCGACGGGCCGGGGCGGGCCGTCTTCGGGCCTGCTCCGGTGGCATGTCCGGCGCCTACTGCACGCCGAGGATGATGCCGCTGGCTGCGGCCTGCGCGTCCGGGTTGCTCAGGAACTCGTGGACGCTGTGGACGAACTCCTTGCGGCTGAGCGCGCCGTCGCTGTCCGTGTCGAGCTGGTCGAATGCATCCCATGCGACGGGAGGGGTGAAATTCCAGACACCGGCGAGGTACTCGAAATCGGCCATGCTCACCTCGTTGACGCGCTTGCTGTCCACGATCTCTGGACGCGGCCTGTCAGGCGGTCGATGACCTGGCGCGTGCCACCGAGGAGGCCTTTCGTTCACACCCGGACGCGGCGATCATGCTGAGTTTTCCGGGGATCGGGCCCCAGGTCGGTGCTCGCATTCTGGGCGAGATCGGCGACGACAGGAGCCGGTTCGCCACGGCTGGAGGGCTGAAGGCGTACGCGGGCTCGGCCCCGATCACGCGGGCCTCCGGCAAACGCCGCTACGTCGGACGCCGGTTCGTCAAGAACAACCGGCTCAACCACGTCGGCCACCTGTGGGCCTTCGCCTCCATCAGCGGTTCAACCGGCGCGGACGCCCACTACCGGCGCCGCCGGGCAGGAGGAGACTGGCACATGCAGGCCCTCCGGCACCTGTTCAACGCATGCTCGGCCAACTCCACCACTGCCTTCAGGCACGAGTTCCCTTCGACGAATCCATCGCCTTCCCCACCGCTTGTGCTGGACAGGCGGACTGAGCAGGGGAACCTGGTCGTGATTGATGCTGTCGGTGGGATACAACGGTTGGTATGACGGTCTTCTACTGTGCGAAGTGCGGTGCCGAACTCACCCCGGACCTGCAGGAGCTTCAGGGCGTCCCGGACATCTCGCTGCATGACAAAGACCGGCACGGCAAGACGCCGCTTGCGCCTTCGACAGTCCCGCGAGGCAGCTACGCCATTGATCCCGAACCCTGGGGCGCCCCTTTCGTGGCTTCAGGCGCCCAGGCGGCGTGTGCACTTGTGAGCCGGGCTCTTCTCATGCCGCCCGGCATGACCGACATGGTGCCCGCCGGCCCCCGGGACTCTGTCGTCGTGCACCCGGAGGACGCGCCGAGCCTGCAGCTGGCCAGCTCTTTGGGTATGCACCACGGTTGCTGCGGACCTCTTGGAACTGGAGGCCCCAACATGACGTGTGTGTGCGGGGCGGCCGTGGGAACTCTTGCTGCGGACTGTATGGGTCCGCACGAGCTACATCTGGATCCGCTGCGGACGTACGCCTTCACGCCCGGCACATCCCTGTGATCATGAACCATTTGACGCTGCCAGACCGGTGTCCCTGCCGGGCATCTTGACTCCTTAGCTGCATGAGGTGCCTTTGTCCGCGATAGCCGGAGGAAGAGGTCTGTCCCGTGTCCGGGGGCTGGCAGTGCTGCACGGGTACATGTACCGGTATGGCTCGTGAACGGATCCGGTGGCCCCTCGTTGTGGACCGCTCCTGAAGGTCAGGCTCAGGCAGGTGATGTACCGCCGGCTGTCCGCGCAGCTGATCCAGGCTCGCCGCGAGGGCTGCTTCCTCGACCTGATCGACATGGTCTGAGCCGTCCACGTCCTACCGGCACGGGCCGAGCTCGGACGCCTTCGTGTACGAGATGCCCGGCTGGCTCCGCCTCGACCGCACCAAGTCAGGAGCACGCCCTGTACGTCGCAGCCGAGAAAGACACCCTCCGACAGCAGCTGGCCCCCTGGCTCGAGTTCGCGGGCATCCCCGTGCTCGTTGGCCGCGGCTTCGCATGATGGAACGGTGAGTCCCGCATGCGGGACTCACCGTTTTGGAAGAGCGAGCTCGGGGGGCTGCTACTGGAGGCCGCTGGCAATGGGGACCACGGCGGCGGCGGGTCCACTGCCCTGAACTGGATGCCCTCACCGGCCACGTCCGCTTCTTCAGCAAGATGCTCACCGAGCGCCAGGGCGAACGGCTGCCGCAGTGGCTCGATGCCGTCCGACAAGATGACCTCCCCGGCCTCCATATCCTCGCCGCAGGCATCGACCGCGACCGCGATGCAGTCATCGCCGGCCTCACCCTGCCCTGGAGCTCAGGCGTCGTCGAAGGCCACGTCAACCGGATCAAGATGCTCAAACGCCAGATGTTCGGCCGAGCCGGCTTCGATCTCCTCCGCAAGCGTGTCCTGCTCTACTCATAGGACATCGCCTTGCGATGGCTTCCAAGCACTTTGCGGGGCAGACCAGGCTCAGGCCGCCATGAAGCGGCCCAGATCGCGTGACTTGCACTGAAGGGCGGCTGCCCAAGCCCCCTCAGAGGAAACCGAGGCCGCCGGGACCTGAACATCCTTGAGACCGCCGTTGCCTGCTGGCTGCCAGTTCACCTCGATGCCTGCCCTCTCCGCCAGGACCAGCACCGTGGCGACGAAGCCCTCGGACAGGGCAGCCATGACTGCGTGACTCGCTCTCCGGTGCCACGCAAGCAGGGCGTCGACGAACTCTTTGAACGCAATGGGGTCGATCTGACACTCGTCAGCTTGCATGGGTCCGATACCGGACGGCATCCCCAGTTCGGCTTCGTACACGCGCACCTGGCTCATGAACAGCCGGGAGGCCCCGTCGGACGGGTTCCACAGGGTCTCGTCGCCCATGTCGTAGTACTGGCTCAATGCAGCCCCTCCCTGTTGGTCATACCGACCGGCGTCGCAAGCACATGAGATTACGGTCAGTCAGCCCTCCACGGAAAGTGAGCCAGAATCCCAGAGGATGACGTCGCCCAGCGGCGATGAGGATCGTTGAAAACTGGGTCTGCCCGCAGTTCCGTGAGAGATCTTGGAGCGCCTTGCCCTGGCAACAGGGGCGAGTAGAAAGTCTCGGCCTCCGCCTCTCCGCGCCGCTACTGTGCTGCTGGTAGATCGTCGTGACCAACGAAAGGAGCTGAGTTGTGCTGACCACCACGCACCCGCCGTAGGTGCCTCTGGAAAGCCCAGAGGGCCCTACGGAGGCTCTCAATGTCCCGAACTGTCCGCACGACTCCCAGGCGACTCCGAGTCCAAGAGGGCGCATCGGAGTCCATGTCGCTGTACGACCTGCGCTATGCAAATGCTGAACTGGCCCGAGCCGCCCGCGAAGGCCGTCGCCCCGCCCCGGCGAAGACGCTGCGCCAGCTCACCTCTTGGCAATGGATGGTGCTTTATTGCAGGAAGGGCTCGTTTTCCGCCGAGATCGCTACGGCAGAGGGCCGCGCCCGGCTGCAGGGTCGACTCGACGCCCAGCGGATCCGCGGACTGCACCGTGCTGGCCACGAACTTGACGACGCAGCCATGCCGCCGGTCCGCCACCGTCATGGTGTGCTCTGGAACGCCTGGTAGAGGCGAAGCACCCAGGACTGACCGACACTCGCGAGCATAGGAAGTGCGCACCGGTGACGGCCCTCCGGGCCGGGGGCCGTCAAGCGGGAGCTTGCACGGTCAGCTGGCTTGGGCGTGTCCTTCGGCTCGGGCTCGGGTGCTGGCGAGGCGGTATGAATCGGTGCCGGTCTCGATTGTCCGCACCGGCCAGGTCGCCATCCTTGCCGTAGAAGAGGTCCTTGTTCGCGCTGTTCCAGTTCTCCACCATCTGCAACCCCTCGTGGATCTCCTGCCGCATCTCGACGTCGGCCAGGTAGTCGCAGACAAACGAGGTCCTCACCGCCCGGCCCAAACGGTCCAGGTCGCCGGCGAGCGCAGAGTCGCGCAAGGTGTGGTGCTCGTGGGCGAGGTCGGGCGTGTGGTCGGTGGGCACGATGTCCTCGGATTCCCCCGGCGCGCGGCCGGGTCAGCAGTCGTCCGGCCCGCACGCGGACGTGCGTACGGGCTGTACCGCAGGCCCCCGGGTAGACGTGCTCCGCGATGAGAGGGGGATGGCGGGGCCCCGACACGTGTGCGTGACGTGTGGGTACGGGGGTGGTGGACTTCCTATGGTGGCTGGCATGGATCACTACGCGGGGCGGCGGCGCGGCTGCCGGAACCTCACCGATGTCCAGGACGAGTTGGCGCGGCGCTTGGAGGCGCAGGCGGGCCGGCTGCGTGCGGAGGCCGGCCGCGGCGGCGGGGACGGGCTGTCGGTGGTGGAGGCGGTGGCCCTGGCGGCGGTCCAGCTCGGCCTCAAACGCCGGCGCCGACCGCGTGAGCCGGCCGCAACCGGCGGCGCGCCACGGCGGTGTCAGTGTCAGGGCCACCCCGGCGGCCGGGGCCGTGCCGATCGATCGGCCGCCGATCGGGAACCGATGCCGGCCTGCGGGTTGCGATCAATCCGATGAGCGCCGCCCACCCCTGGACGGGAGAAGCGCGCCGACGGCTGGCTCGGCTGAGGCTAGGGTTTTGATCAGTCCGCGCCGACATGGGTGCGCGGGTCAGGACCGGTGCCCAGAGCGCTCTGGGGCAGTACGACCGGACCGCACCTCGGCCCCGACACACCGGCACGGTGTGTCGGGGCCGCGTCGTGAGTGGCCGGGCGGGCGCCTGCCAAACAGACGTCCGCCCGGCGGGGATGTGCGCTCCCAGCCAAGGCGCCCGGGGCCATGACCAACACCCCGGACGTCCATCTTCCACGCCACGCCCGCAGGCCGGGGTCTGCGCTGCCTGCCCGTACACCTGATCCGCAGCCCATTCAAGAGTTCTGGGCGAACTCCGCAGCGCTCTGACCTGCTGCGATGTTCGCCGAGAACTCTTGAATGGGCCGCCGTTGACGGTCATGGTGCTGACGGACGCCGGGGGTTGCGGCGCTAACCCCCGCCTCCCGCACTCTGCTGTCCGACCGCCTCCCCGCGACACAAGGGTCGCGGATCCTCCACGTTCCACCCCACCGCATGCCGACTCCGGCATGCCCAACGAAGGGAACTGCCCCCGTGTCCTCGCTCGCCCTGGCCGTCGTGCTGCTCCTGGTCCTCGTGACGCTGCTCTTGGGCGGCGTCGTCTACGTGCTCCACCGTCACCCGGCCGCCACCGCGCCCGTGATGGGCGGCGGCCGGCCGATATCGTCCAGAGCGTCTGGGCAAGCCGTCCTGGCCGGGGGGCTGCCGGGTGGGTGCCGATGCGCAGGAGGGTTGCACCGGAAGGGGGCTGGAGGGGTGGCTGCAGGGGTGCACTAGGCGGGGGACCGCAGGTGTGACCGGAAGTGGGACCCCCCGAATCCGGTGATCTTCCATTCGTGCAGGTCAGAACGCGTGGGCAAGCCCCCTTCGGAAAACGACACCTCTTACCTCGCGATAGCCGAGGGGAGGTCTATCCGTACCCCGGGGGCTGGCGGCCGCGAGCAGGGGTACAAGTACCGGTATGGCTCGTGAACGGATCCGGTGGCCCCTTGTCATGGACCGCGCTCGGGAGATCGTGAACGGGTATGCGCCGCTGCAAGCCACGCTCAGGGCATACGGGGGCGCGGTCCCCATCACCCGGGCCTCCGGCAAACGCCACTACGTCGGGCGCCGGTTCGTCAAGAACAACCGGCTCAACCACGTCGGCCACCTCTGGGCCTTCTCCTCCCTCGGCGGATCGGCCAGCGCCGAGTGCCCACTACCGGCGCCGACGGACCGGCGGGGACTGGCACATGCAAGCCCTGCCACACCTCTTCAACCGGATGCTCGGACAGCTGCATCGCTGCCTCCAGGCCCGGATCCCCTTCGACGGATCCATCGCCTTCCCGACGCCCACTGACCCCGTCGTCTTGACGGCTTAACTCCATGAGGTGTCTTTCCACGCGATAGCCGTGGGGAAGAGGTCAGTTTCGATCGAGGGGCCGGCGGCGGGGCGATGGGTACGAGTACCGGTATGACGCGGCTGGGTGAACCTCAGCTGGGCGGCGCTGTTTTCGATTCCCCGGCGGCGTCCACTCGATACCGGCCTCGCAACCCGTTCGGTGCAACTTCTTCAGCAGCATGAGGGATCGGGTGGGCCATTCGTGTTGTGTGGCCCCTGGAATTGTCTGTGGCTCGCTCTACGTTCCGGGCCATGACGGATTGGATCGAGCCCTGTGCTCGTGAAACAGAACCGGCGTACTCCTCTGAGCAGGTGGAGCTTGGCCGGAAGCTCGTAACTCGTGATGATCTCCTGACGAACGAGAAGCAACGGACGCGCCTGGAGATCGGAGATCTCCTGCTTGAAGTCGCGCCGGTGGACAACGGCGAGCCCTCCATCGACTCCCGCGAGTTGATCAGGGCGTTCGCAGCAGACATCGGCATGACTGCCGGGATGGCCCGTGAATACCGGTGCGTGTCCGCAGGATGTGACAGTGCGCTCAGGCAGGTGCTGGCCGAGTCCGCTGTCACGGTGTCCTACTCGGTCGTCCGCGAGGCTGCGCTGGGGTTCTCCCTGCCGAAGGAGACCCCGGAGGCTGAGACGGCTCCGGCGAAGGCTGACCGTGAGCGCCAACGCCAGGACCGCTGGGAGATCCTGCTGCGAATGCTTCAGGAGCCCGGCCGCCGCCGTGTGACGGCGCAGGAGTTCCGCGCAGCGATCGGCGCGCGGCCGATTCCGAACTCGGCCTCCGCGATGACTGCCGAGAAGATCGTGGAACAGCTCGCCCGCCCCGACGTCAGGTCCGCGGTAATGGCGAGCGTGATGGAGCCGACGTTCCTCGTAGAGGCGTTCGCGGCCGATCCGATGGCGGAGCTGAAGATCCGCGACAGCCTCGCTCAGGTCACCCAGGTGACAGGCAGCAGCAAAAGCACATCCCTCCCCGAGGAGACCGACGACCGGCTGGTCCTGCAGTTCCGGCGCCGGGTGAACCTGCTCTACGGCCTTGTCGAGATGCACCCCGAGCAGATCATCAACATCGCCGACGAAGCCATGCTCAACGACCTGGAGAAGGCGTGCGAGGGCGTGGTGCACTGGGCGCAGCGGCTGCACTCGGTCCGCGCCGGCGGAAAGGCGGGTGTGCGGTGACCGCCTCGCGCTTCACATCCGTGTCTGCTGCGACCCGGCAGTGGATCACGGACAACTATGGCCCACTGTTCGCCCGGCACGGTGACAAGAACCGGCGGACCGGAGAGTTCATGGAGATCATGATCGAAGGGGTTCAGGCGGGCGAGTTGTCGACGATCGAGTTCTTCAAGATCGGCTTCGGCCCCGTCGTGGGTGCACTGGACCACGACCTGATGCTTCGCTTCGCGCACAGCGGCACGGAATCGCCGCCGGCAGAGTCGGGGAAGGAGGGCGGTACGACACCACCGATCCCTGGTCTTGGAAACGGCGAGGTATCCCCCGGGTCCGCTCCCGGCGGATGCGGCACAGGGCTCGACGGGGGGATCACCATCCCCGGGCAGCGCTCCTTCCTGCCCGCCGACCTGGTGCACGCCCGCATCGTGGAGGTGTCCAAGCAACTCCTCGCCATCAAGGGAAATCAGAAGCACCTGCGCGAGCAGGAGAAGGACAGTCGGGCGTTCCGCAAGCTCCTCGACGGCCAGTACGCGGAGTTGGAAGACCAGCTCCGTTCCCTGCGACGGGCACAGGAGCACATGAAGAAGAACCCGGAGATCGGACTGGACGCGCTGGCTGCCCTGGGGATCGGTGCTGCGGAACTCGGCATGAGCGATGCCGACCTGGCGGTGCTGGTGGGAGCGGTATGAACGGCCTGTCGTACTCCTCGACCCAATGGCACGACTACTGGAAATCCATGGTGGCCGTGACCAGGCGTGAACAGCGGCGCGGAAGCCACATCGCCGATGTGATCGCGGCCGACGGATGTGTGGTGGAGATCCAGCACGCGAGCATGTCTCCGACGAAGATCATGGGACGTGAACTGGACCACGGCCACATGGTGTGGATCTGGGACGGCCGCTCCGCCTACGCCTCCGGCGCTCTCTCACTGACCGCCTTCGCGGGTGGCATTGTGAGCTTCCGGTGGAAGAACCAGCGCCGCAACCTCCGTACGTGCCGGCGCCCATGTTTCCTGGACCTTTGGACGCTGGGGGAGTCAGGGGAACGGGTGCTGCTGAAGGTCGACATCCTCAATGAGGACGGAACGGGTTCGGGTCAGTTGGTCGCCCACGACACCATGCGGCTGTGGATCGTCTCCGGCCTCCCACGCCGTCCCCTTGCCGAGCTTCGTGAAGGTTGCGGCATCCCGTCGGTGAAGCTCGCCGCAGCAGTCGCTTAGTACCATCCACCAGATCGGGCCCGGACCAAGACGTCCGTGGCCCGATCTGGTCCGGGGGATCGGTCAGTTGTCGTCCACCTCGGAGGGCGGTTCGTACTGCTCGATGATGGAACGCAGAGGGGCGGGGGTGTGAATCAGTTCAGACCCTCTCCCAGTACCAGAACGAGCAGGGACCGCCGCTGACGCAGATCCGCCACTGCATCTGGTGGCCCCACAGGGAGGAGGGGAGGTACTCGTCCCGCCAGGTGCCGTTGCCATTGTGGTTGTAGATCGGCGTCTTGCGGTAGCCGTCGATGCTCCACTCCATTAATACGGACCGGCCATCAGGCTCGGTGTCACCGATGCCGAACATGTGCTTGTTGGGGTCGTAGTAACCATATGCGCCCTTGATGACGGCGCTTTCCGCGCTGGCCGTTCCCGCGCCAACGCCGATCATTGCCAAGGCGATCAGGCCGGCGGCCGCGATCTTCCCGAGGTGCATGAGAATCTCCTTCCGTTTCCGTATGTGGTCGAGAGCCATCCAAGCTCTCGGACTCTGTGGAGATTCGACAGTGCGATACCACTTGACTGACCGTCAACGCAATTCCGAGCCAGGTGAGGACCACCATTCGGCCGCCGGAAGCAGGAACCCGGGGTCGGGGCCCGCCTCGATGGAGTCGTACGGGTCAACGACAGCCATGGCCCTGTCACGGACCGCGCCGGGGCGGTGCTGGTCAGGGCAGGAAGTTTCGGACCCTGGACCTTGGCAGACCCGGGGTCCGGTCGGAGCGGGGGAGCGGTCAGTAGTCGTCGCGTTCGGAGGGCGGCCCGTACTGCTCGATGAGGTCGCAGGTGCAGTTCCCGCCCTCGTAGAGCGTGTTGTCGCCCTCATCGTGGTGATTGCGATGCTGCGGCGCGGCCTGCACGGCGGGCTGCGCCGCAGCGTCCTGGGCGACCTGGACCGCTCCGGCCCAGTCGACGCCCAGGGCGGCGAGGGCGGCGAGCTGGTTGGCGCTGAGCTTGTCCCGCCTCGATTTGACGTTCGAATTCCATACGCCCAGCTTCACGATCACCGGCTCCGTCTCGCCGTCGACGGTGATCGTCTCGCTGTGCCCGCGCGGCACTGCCCGCTGCCCTTCCCGCTCCACCCACTGCGTCAGGGCCGCGAGGCCCCGCTGGAACGCCGCCTCGGCCTTGCTCCCGACCTTCTTCGGGCCCGTGGCCGCGTCGATGGGTGCCGCGGGGAGCTCCGCCGGGGCGGGGGCGGTCAAGGGGAGGGTGGCGCCCCGGATGCCCAGTGCGGTGAGCCGTTCGCGCTGTTCGGGCAGCCAACGACGCGTGGTGGGCGGCCCTGACCAAGGCGCTGAACGACGCGATGGCAAAGCTCAACCAGACGCTGCAGTTCGATGACTTCTTCACCCAGGCGCTTCCCGTGTGGGTGTCGATGGCCAGCGCCGTCGCCAACTTGCTCCTCGTCGTGATCGACGCGTTCCGCAACCACAGCGACATCTCCTGTAAGCGCGCCATCGGGATGGGCCGCTACGAACTCGCCATGCTCTCCCGCAGCGGCGGTACCACCTGGAGGTTCAACGGAGACGGCTCCCACGACCTGCGGGTCAAGTACACCGGCGATACCGTGCCCTTCGCCGAAGGCACCCTGGAATACGCCGTACACGGCGCCACCGGCTGGGCAGCACCGCAACCCCTGCCCTTCCGCAGCATCACCACCCCCGCCCTGGCCGCCTACGCCGACCGCCTCTACACCGCCTACCTGCGCCCCCACGACCAGGCGGTGATGTGGTCCAGCATGGACAGCAACGGCAACTGGACCGTGCCCGCGCAGATCGGCGGCGACCAGAGCTGGTTCGCCCCGGCCCTGACCTGGGCCCACGGCAAACTGATCTACGCCGTCACCGGAAAGAACGGCGCCATCTTCACCCGGACCTTCACACCGTCGCAGGGCTGGAGCGCACCGTCCCAGCTTCCGGGGAATGCGAAGCAGGCCCCGGAAGCTGGGCACCTTCGCCGACCGGGCGTGGCTGACCCACGTCGGCGCCCACAACACGCTCCACCACAGCCTGTTCAACGGCAGCACCTGGAGCGCCTGGGGCCCGGACCACCTCCATGGGAGGTGCCCAGCCACGTCGCGATGGCCCCGCAAGGCGACCGCCTCTGGCGCGTCGCCACCATGGCGGACCAGCAAATCCACACCAGCATCAACGGGGGCGTCAACGGGGGCAACTGGGTCAGCCAGGGCACCCTCGGCACCTCGCGCTCCACCCACGCTCCCGCGCTCGCCAACAACACCGGCACCCTGCACATCTTCGTACGCGGCAAGGACGGCGCCCTCTGGGCAGGCCACTACGACGGCGGCTTCAAGGGCCTTCACCAAGTCCCCGGCGCCCGGCCGGTGGAGGCACCGGCCGCCGCATCCTTCAACAGCAAGCTGCACGTGATGTACCGACGCCACGGCTGAGACCCGCCGGCTGCTGCTGTGACCCCGGGCCGTCGGGCACAACAGCAGGCATCGCGGTGCTGTACCGGCAGGATCTCCTCGAAGGGTGCAAAGCCGGATCCGGGGAGACCCTGAGCTGAGGCGGCATCACGGCGGGATGGGCTCTGCCAGCCAGCTCCGCATCCAGCTCGCTGATCGCCCGGTTGGCCAGCTGCTGCTGCTGCCAGCCCAGCCACCCTCGCACGGCCCGCCAGCTCTCCAGGTGGGCCTCGAGGTCGCTCATGAGGACCGTGTCCCCGGCTCGGTGACGATGCCACCGTTGAGGTTCCCCCGCTGTGCGGGAGGTGCTGACTAGCTGGTCAGGGCGGGGTGACGTGGTTTCAGGTTCGCTTGATCGGTCGCTGCCTGGTTGGCGTAGTGCTTCTCCTCGAACTCGATCGGGCTGAGGTAGCCGAGCCGCTTCTGGATGCGGCGGGGGTTGTAGAAGCCGTCGATGTAGTTGAAGAGCGCGAGGTTCGCCTCGGCGCGTGTGGCGAAGACGCGGCCGCGGACGCACTCGGTCTTGACCAACATCCACAGATTCTCCGCCAAGGCGTTGTCGAACGAGTCGCCGACGGATCCCATCGACGCTTGGATACCGGCTCTGAGCAGGCGTGTTGTGAGTTTCACGGACGTGTATTGGCAGCCGTGGTCCGCGTGGTGAATGAGCTCGCCGGCGATGGGATCACGGGAGGCGAGGGCGTACTCGAGGGTGGTCAGGACCAGGTCGGCGTCGGCGCGGGCGGAGGTTTCCCAGGCCACGACCCGGCGCGAGAACGCGTCGCGGATCGCGGACAGCCACAACGGGCCCTCGCCGGTCGGGATCATGGTCAGGTCGGTGACCCACAGCCGGTTCGGCCCGGGTGCGGTGAAGTCGCGCTCGACCAGGTCAGGGGCCAGTTCCGCGTTCGGGTCGCGGCGGGTGAATCCCTTGCCCCGGCGCGGGCTGATTCCCGCGAGGCCGGCCTGGCGCATGAGCCGTTCGACGCGTTTGCGGCCGACGCGGGTGCCCTCGCGCTTGAGGATGGCGTGCACGCGCGGTGAGCCGTGGATCCCGTCGGACTCGTCGTGGACCTCCCGGATCCGGTCTGTCAGCTCGACGTCGCGGCGGCGCCGCTCGCACGGTTCCTTCTCGGCCTGGCGCCACCGGTAGTAGGTGGTGGAGGGGATGTTCAGTTCCCGCAGGACGGGCTCGACCCCCAGGTGCGGGTGCTCGTCGAGGAGCGCGGTCACCTGGGCCGGGTCGGGTCGAGCTGGGCCGCGAAAAAAGCCGAGGCCGTCCGCAGGACCTCGTTCGCCCGCTTGAGCTGGACATTCTCTTTCCGCAGGGCGGTCAGTTCCTCGCGCTCGGCGGTGGTGAGGTGGTCGCCTCGTTCGCCGGCGTCGGCCTCGGCCTCGGCCTGACGGATCCAGTTGCGCAGTGCCTCGTGGTGCACGCCGAGTTCCTCGGCCATACGGCGGATCACTGGCTTCGGCTCGGTGGTCCGGTACATCCGCACCGCACGCTCACGCAACTCCAGCGGGTACTTCCTCGGGGCAGACATCGTCTGGGTTCCTCTCATACGACCCATCTGACAGCCTGTCACCACTTCCCGCATCTCGGGGGAACCTCACGTCCGCGAAGGCCACGCCCGTGTCCAGGGCTCGATGTGGCCGTGGGCTGGGGCTGCTACCGCGCCCAGCTCACACCCAGCTCGGCGAGCTGGGCGAGCTGGGCCGGGGTGAGGCGGCCGCGACGTTATTTCTGGTTGGCGATCCACACCCCGGTCACGGTGCTCACCGTCGTCCGGGAGCAATTCGACGTGGCCGCGCAAATTGCAGGCTGGTGGCATCCGATTCGCCAGCACTCAGTCGATCCCCGACAGCCGGCTGGTCACCCCTGACAGCAGCCACCCGGGCCGAGCCCGGCGTATCGCTGAGACTTTGGGGATGACCACGCAGCGGCTGCCGTTCCCGATCCCAGACGAACGCGCCCACTACTTCGTCGGCCAGTACGCCGACATGCACGACCTGGTTGAGGACCTGGTCGTGCCCGACGGCGTGCCCGAGGCCGCAGCGACCGTCCTGCGCACGGCCCGGGAGCTGCTGCGCCAGTCGTACTACTGCTACGAGGTCTCCACCGTGGCGGTCATGCACTCCTTGATCGCGGTGGAGATCGTGCTGCGCGACCGCATCCCGGGCGCGGGCAAGAAGGCGCTGCACCAGCTCATCAAGCAGGGCGCGGAGACCTGTGTCCTGACCGCTCGACAGGCGGAGTACCTCGACGACGGCCGAAAGATCCGCAACGGCATGGCGCACGGCGAGACCACGCACATAGCGATGCCGCCGGCCATGGCGGTGCCGATGGTGACGACCTCGTTCACGATCGTCTCCGAGCTCTGCGCCAAGCCTGCCAAATGATCACGGCTCGATAACGGGCGTCACACCGTCGACTCCCAGGCTTCGGGGCCGCCTCCGGTCCGGTGGTGCGTGACCGCCCGTGCGTCGGGTCGTGAAGTTGGCGGGACGCACCGGGATCGTCGACGTGTGGGTCCACACCCCTACGGGTGGAGCCCCACCACCCCGGCCGCCCGCTACGCCTACGGGCCGCCGACCGTCACCTCGATCAGCCCTGCCACCGGGCCCGCCGGAGGCGGGAACAAGGTCACGCTGACCGGAACCAATTTGGCCGACACCACCGCGGTCACCTTCGGACCGGGCGGTAACGCCACCGCCCGGCGTGCACCGCGACCTCCTGCACTGTCACCGCTGCGGCAGGCACCGGCTCTTCCAAGGTTCCCGTGCAGGCAGTCAACGCCGCCGGCACCAGCCCGACCAACGGCAGTACCTTCTACACCTACGGCCGCTGACCCCAGGCCCGTCGAAGGCAGGCAGCGGCGGTTCTCTCTCTTGCAGGGGGAAAAAGAACCGCCGCTGCCGCGTGTGGCACACCCCGTTTTGAGCTCCGCAATTAACTTGGCATGCCGCCGGGGTACATGCCGCTGGGAGACGCTCCCCCGGGGTTCTGCGAGTTCGGCTGCCCGGAGGTCGTGGGGTTCATCCCGCCGGGGTACATCGGGTTCGACGTCTGGGGCGGTGCGGGGTCCGCGGCGTGGGCCGTGCCGGACACGGTGAGTGCTGCCCCCGCGAGGGCAATTGCGGTGAGCGTGCGCCGAGCGGTGTTGTTCATACCCCGCTAACGATCTTCATCCCGTCGGGGTCACGCGCGGGGGTTGGGACACGGGCGGGAACGTGTGACCGCTCTGCCGTCCGTGTCGCAAGCTCAAGACGCGCGAGACATCGCCGAGCTGCTGCGTCCTCGCCCCCTCATTGGTCGATGTCGTCGAACAGGCTGCGTCGGTTCTGGGCGTGCTCACGTGCTTGTGCCAGCCGTTCGCGCCAGCTCGATCTGTTGGGAGTCCAGTCTCTGTCGTCTGTGTTGTCTGACACCTCACGAAGTTGCTGGTAGCTGTCACGCGCATGTTCGAACTCTGCAGCCGTGTCGAAGTCCTGTCGCTCCTGGAACGCCTCCCCGTACTTCCACAGGGCGTTCTCGACCGGATCGTCGTCCTCGTTACCGCTGAACTCTTCCGCCCAGCCGGCAGCTCTGTCTTCCAGGTAGGGGACGAGTGCGTGGCGCACGTGCTCGAACATGGCCTCGCGCTCCTGAGAGGTGAGAAGGACATCCCACGGCCAGGTACCGTCTCCCTCTTCAGTCCAATCAGCATCAGGTTGTGTGACAGCCAGCTCGGACATGCGCGCGATGGCCTGCTGTCGAACATCTTCGGGCAGGAGGCCAGCTTGGAAGAGGCGTGCCAACACACGCGGACGACTGTCGTACCCAGTCGGGGCGTCAAATTGCACGAGCCCCGCGCAGATGTCGGGATCCATAGACAGGTAGACGCGCAGGAAGCCGTCGCTGCTGGCACGCCCCAGGTAGACGAGAATTGCCTTGTGCCGGTCGTGGTACCGCAGCCAGTCCTCCTGATGCTCGCGGGGCTGCTGGCGTAGGGCGGCCACGCGACGGGCCACCTCCGGGTAGAGCGAGGGCGGGATACGCAGGAGCGTTCCCTGGCGCTGCTCGCTGTCGGGGGCGAGGCAGTCTGTACGGGTGAGCAGCGCATCGTCGGTCATGCCCACGAGGACCATGGGCATGAGATGCGGTTGAGTTGCCAGCCAGGTGGCGAAGCCCTCCCGGAGAGTGGGGTGGTGGAACGTCCAGTACCTCTGCCCGTCGGAAGAGGTGTTGAGGCTGAGGAAAGAGCCGGTTAGCGCATCTAGTACTGCAATCACAGTTAAGGGGTATGTCCGCGTTGTTTGTAGTGGCTGTCGCGGGCGCGTGTCTGACTGAGTCTTCGCCAGTGTGACCAGTGCAGATGGTGGTGGACGGTGAGGTGGTGGGGATGGAGGAGGTGGCCGATGAGGCGGCGTATCTCCGCTACGGACAGCGGTATCAGGCCACCGCTGTTTCCCCGGTCCGAGAGATCTCCCGCCCGTCCTCGGTCAGCGGCCTGACCGCGGTCTGCGCGAACATCGCCTGACCGGCACCCCTTGGCGACGCTCCTCGGCGGGGCCCCTACCGGTCCGCGGCCGAGGAGCGCCGCCGCGCCTGCCCCGCCTGGTCCCCGCCCCCGAGCCCGTCCTGGCGCGCGTCTACCGGGGGCCGGATTACCTGCTGGCACGCCGAGGTTCCGGTGAGGGAGGCTGGGGGCCGTTCGGCAGCGACAAGGGAATCGCCGGAACGATGCGGGAGTGCCGTCTGGTGGGAGAGTCGCTTTCCTGCCGGCAAGAGGGGCTTCTCCGACGTGCGAGGTGGGGGACATGCGTGCCGGCCGCTGCCGTCGGCGTGCTGCCGGTAACCGTTCGCCCGCGGGGCCGTTGATCGGGTGATACCCGTGCTGCCCTCGGTGTTGCGGGACCTCGCAAAGGCGTGTGCCGCGTACGCGACAGCGCGGTCGGCGCCCGTTCCAACTACTTCAGCGCGTGCCCGTCCTGGCCGTGAAGCCGGGGCGGGCGCCGCGATGTTCACGAGCTGTGGTGCTCGCCATCTCATTCGTCCTGTCTGGAGATTCGTGTTCCCTCCTGCTGATACCGCCACGTTCCAACCGGCCCCACCGCGCCGCTGGCACCCGGCGCTGGCGGTTCCCGCCGTTGTCCTCGCCACGCTCGTGGTTCCGCCACTCGGTGCCGCACTCGCGTTCATGGCCCGCTGGGACAAGGCCGGCCGGGCGGTAACCGTGGTCCTGGCCTCGATCTGGTTCGGTGTACTGCTTGCCACCGCCTCCGGCCCGAAGCCTGTGCGCGACGATGCGAAACCCGGTTCCCAGCCGGTGGTCACCGTCACCGTCACCGCGTCGGCCCCCACCTTGGCCGCCCCCTCTTCCACGCCTTCGCCGACACCCGTTTCGGCATCACCCACACCTGTCTCGCCGTCTGTCTCCGCACCGGCGTCGGTCCCGCCCGTTGCCGCCCCGGCCCAGCCGCAGGATCCCCAGGCTCCGCCGAGCCGGCCACACGCCCCGGCCCCGGCGCGGGCTGACGACGGGAAGGCGGGGACCTCGGATGACGCTCCGGCGGCCGTGGGGGCTTCGTCAGGCGGGAGTTCGACCAGCGGGGGAGGAGGCAGGGCGTACTACCGCAACTGCACGGCGGTCAGGGATGCGGGGGCAGCTCCGATCCGCCGCGGGGACCCCGGTTTCGACAGCCACCTCGATCGCGATGGCGACGGCATCGCCTGCGAGTGACCATGCCACCCTCGCGCGCGGGCATCGCCGGCGAAGCGGAGGCGACCTGAGATCGGATGACTCGCGTGGTGTCCGTTCCGACCCCGGGCACCACACCAAGGGGGTGCCCCCGCGTATCGGCGCGTACCCCGGGCTGACGGAGCGGCGCACCATGGTTGGGCCCGCCGCTTCGGCAGTCACCCCGAGCCGGGCAAGCCGGAATCAGGTGGTGCGGGGCGGGCGGGCTGCAGGTTCGCCTTCGCGCCGGTTGGGGCAGGCCCTCTCGTGCACGATGACTCCGCCTTCGGGGCCACCTATCGCAAGGGCCCGGGCTCCGCACCGTCTGCAGGCGGGTGGCCGATCGTCCTTTTCACCGGTGGGTCGCGCGGCGCGCGCGTTCATGAGGCGGGCCTTGTCCTGGGGCAGGCCCACACCTCGATGTCGGTGTTGTGGACGCCTTGCCGGCTGGAGATCTTTCCGCGGGAGACCGCACCGGCGGTGAGTTTCCTGCCGCAGGCAACGCAGGCCCGCCCCACACCGACCGCCCAGGGCAGGCCCTGGGCCGGGGGCAGGGGAGCGTCCGCGCATTGCAGCGTCGTCGTGGTCACGCGGCCACCCTCCCACGGGCGTCGGGGCTGTGGCGCGCGGCGGTCCGCCTCAGAGGTCGCGGGGGCGGGCTGAGTTGGGCATGCCCCGACCGGCGAGGAGTTCGGATACGCCGGCCCCTCGTGCCGCCGGCAACACCCGCCCTCGGGCAGCCCCTGTCCCTCGGTGGCCTGGGGTCCTTCGGATGTCGGCTTCACCGCGGAATCGTTCCCGCTTGTTCGCGAGATGACGCGCATGCCCGGCGCGGTTGTTCCGGCGGCCGCTCGTTGGCGCCTTCCTGACTCCGCGCTGACCTCAACCGCCGCGCCATGCTGCCCACCCGGCAGGTGATCCGAACGGACGACTGCCTGTTCGTCGGTGCTCTTGACACGGCTTGTGAAGGGCACGAGTCCGCGACGCACCAGGAACGGGCCGGCTACTGACCTTGAAGTCGTCTTGTCGTAGGGGCTGACGGTTGGTGATCGTCGCGGTATGCCGGGTGTATGAGGTATCCGCAGGGTGGGGGTCTGACCGCGGAGAGGCAAGCTTTCCGTGAGCGGGTCCGGATGGAAGCGGTCGCGATGTTCGCCGAGGGGCGGGGCAGCACGGAGATCGCGAAGGAGTTACGGGTCAGTGTCAGGTCCGTCCAGAGGTGGCGGCGGGCCTGGCGGGAGAACGGCCATGACGCGGTTCGTTCCCGTGGCCCGGCGTCGCGTCCGAAGCTGAGCGATGGGCTGTTCGCCGTGCTCGAGGAGGAGTTGGCCAAAGGCCCGATCGCGCACGGCTGGCCGGATCAGCGGTGGACGCTGGCCAGGATCAAGACGCTGATCGGCCGACGGTTCCACAAGAGCATGACGTTGTCGGGGATCTCGCAGATGCTCCGGCGTCGTGGCTGGAGCCATCAGGTTCCGGCCCGTCGGGCGGTCGAGCGTGACGAGGCGGCGGTGGCCAGCTGGGTGAAGGAGGTGTGGCCGCACCTGGAACCACCGCGGCGGCGCTCGGGGCCTGGCTCGTCTTCGAGGACGAGGCAGGATTCTCGATGACGCCGCCGACCTCCCGCACGTGGGGCAGGCGGGGTTCCACTCCGGTCATCCGGGTGAGAGGCCGTTCTCAGCGCCGTTTCTCCATCGCGGCCCTGTGCTGCTACAAACCCGGCGAACGGTCCCGCCTGATCTACCGGCCCAAACGGCATACCGATCACAAGAGCGGCGGCCGTAAGAGCTTCGCCTGGACCGAGTACCGCGACCTCCTCATCGCCGCCCACCAGCAGCTGGACGGGCCGATCGTCCTTATCTGGGACAACTTGAACGTCCACAAAGACCGCCGCATGCGGGCCTTCATCGATGCACACGACTGGATCAACGCCTACCACCTGCCGCCCTACGCACCCGACTTCAACCCGGTGGAAAGCATCTGGTCGATCCTCCGCCGGACCAGCCAGGCCAACACCGCCTTCACCGATCCCGAGCACCTCATCCGCCGGCTGCGACACGGGCTCCGCCGGATCCAGTACCGCAGCGACATCATCGACGGATGCCTCACCGGTACCGGACTCACGCTGCCGACACCACGCCTGCAAGCTCAGTAACCGCCGAGTCGGCGAGGTGGTCACCCAGGATGGGCGGACGAATTCGTTCTGATCTCCGATTTCCGCCTGCGCGTGCGAAGAATCGTGCAGGACGACCGTTACGGAATTGGCTGCTCCGGTTGAGTGACGGGTGGACGAGTGCGCCCGGAGCGCACTACCGGGCGCGGTGATCGATTCTGCCGTGCGCGGGCTGGGTGGGTGTAGCGGTCAGTGAATGTCAGGGCCACGCTCATGCGGACTGCGTGTAGGTTGCAGGTGTGTGTGACGGGAATGTCCGGGGTCGGTAACCGGCCTCGTCGGGGGCTGTGGTCGGCCCCGTGTCGGGTCGAGAGTTTGGGTCCTCGGCCCACCAACGGGCCGGGCACCCGCACCACTACGAGATTCGTATCGGCGGGTGCAGCACTGTTCTTGAGGGGTCACCGTATGTCTGCTTCGTCGACCGCCCGCCGTGTCGCCGCGACCGTACTCGCCGCCGGCGCCATCGTCTCCGCCGCCGCACTCCCCGCCACCGCGGCGGACCGGGGTCATGACCGGCACCCGCGGGTGGAGATCTCCCGGGTCCAGGCCGACGCTCCCGGGCGTGACGACCGCTCCAATCGTTCCCTGAACGGCGAGTGGGTCGAGATCCGCAACACCACCCGCCAGCCGGTCAACCTGCGCGGCTGGACGCTGCGGGACTCCGACGGCAACCGGTACCGCTTCAACGACACCCGCATCGGCGGCCGCGCCACCATCCGGATCCACACCGGATCCGGCCGCGACACCCGCACCGACCTGTTCCAGGGCAAGCGCGACCACGTCTGGGACAACCGCGCCGACACCGCCACCCTGCGCGACGACCGTAACCGCACCGTCGACACCGAGTCCTGGGGCCGCCGCCGCTAACCGCGACTACGGCCGGCCGCCCGTGAACGGTCGGCAGTCGAAACCGCAGTGAGCGTGTGCCGGGCAGCCCGACAGCCGCCCGGCACACACCCATGTCCCGGGTCGGTCGCCAAGAGCGGCAGGTCGTTCCACGCTCCCGGTGCGGCCGATGCCGAGGGCCCGGTTGCGTGGCACGCCGGGCGACACGTCCCTGGACGTCACCGCTGATCGGCCGCCGGCCCGGTGCAGAGCCGGCGGCGGCGGTGTACCGCTCCGCTTCTCGCCGGGGCGTCATCGTGGTCCGGAGTGAACTCGCCGATTCCGGTCCCGGGTGCACCCTCGGATGCGAGATTGTCGTCCCGGGGTCGCGGAACCGCAGCCCTGAACGGTGTTGGAGGTGTCTGTGGAGACGGACGAGACGTGGACGTCGGATGAGTACGGCCGGTCGCACGAGGGTCGGGTGGGTGTGCTCCTGGATGACGGGTCGGTCCCGAAGCCGGTCTACTTTGATTCGGCGTCGGGCAGCTCGGGCTGGGAGGTGCGTCACTGGAGCGTCTACGACGGCGCCGGCACCTACCTTCCGCGCCCGAAGGCACACCTGCTGCGGGCGGAGTGTTCCTGCGGCTGGACCGGAACCCGGCACACTGTCGACTGGACGACAGTGGGCGACCTCCCGTTCCACGAGAGCGGACTGCGCACCGCGGAGCGGTGCGAGGAGGACTGGGACGCCCACATCCGCGCCGTCGCGGGCACCACGATTCCCCTCCCCGCCGAGTTGGAAGCCCTCTTCCAGACCGTGACCGCCGAGATCGAGAAACTCGCCCAGGACTCACCGACCGCCGCCCTCAAAGCCGCCCGCACCCTGGAACTCATCGCACAGCGCACCGCGCACTGGCCGGCCCACGACGCCCGCGACCAGGACCCGCAGACGGTGGCCGCTGATCTCGGCCTGTCGATGGACGCCACCCGCGGCCTGCTGGCCCGCTTCGGAGGCTGGCACGCCCACGGCTGACCGGCAGGGCAGATCACTTCGTGCGTACCCGGCGGGCCGGGTCCGGTTCCCCGCGGCAGTACCTCGTGCGCCGGATCCCGTGCACGGGCAGACGACGCAGGGCCGCCGCCCGTGCGGGGCGACGGCCCTCAACCCTGCCGGTCTGCTCACGGGGCGGGGGTGACCTCCACCTCGGTGCCGCCGCATCCGGCCGCGATGTCGAGCAGCCGGTCGCGCTCCAGTTCGTCGACGGCCAGGCCCCAGCGGAGCTTGGTCGCGGTCCACTCCGCGCCGTAGCGGCACAGCGCGTCCGCGGACGGCGGCAGCCACTCCGCCGGATCCTGGTCGGACTTCTGACGGTTCGAACGGGCCGTCACCGCCACCAGCGACGTCTCCTGACCGAGGTCGTTCGCATACGCCTCCCGGCGCGCCGCCGTCCACGCGGAGGCTCCGCTGTCCCAGGCCTCGGCCAACGGGACCATGTGGTCGATGTCCAGCGCCCCGGCCGGGGTCACGGGCCGTTCGTCGTAGTACGACCACCACACCCCACCCGTCAGCGTGCAACCGGGGCCGATCTCGGGGGCCTCGACTGCCTCCGCGATTAGCACCTCCAACCTGGTGTTGCAGCCGTCCGACGGGTTCGCGCCCGCGTTCCAGTGCTTGAAGGAGGTGCGCTGGTATCCGGTCCGATCCTCGATTGCGAGCTGGAGCGCGGACACCGCGACGCCGATCGGCACGATCTGCGGAGCGGCGGTCGGCCGCTGTTCGGCGGCGTGGGCGGTGGTGGCGGGGAGGGACAGGGCGAGCGCCGCGGCGGCTGCGGTCGCGGCCCACTTCATGATCATCATGAGGCTGGTTGTACCGGCCGAGGCGGCATCAGGAACACCCCCGGGAGCCCGGTTCACCCGGCCGAGGCGACAGGTTCACCGACGAAACGACACTGCACCTCGCCGGATCCAGACACAGAGAGGCGTGAACGCGCGCGCCCCCGACTCCCGCCCACGGTCGCTCGTGCCCCTGCGAGCGGTTGTCGGCTTTGATCGCCCCGTACGCCAAAGGTTTGTGTGATGCCGGTCGAGCGGCTGCATGGGTGTGGCGGCTGGGCTCCGGAGTGTGGCAGGCCGGGGCCCAGCCGATGTGGTGGGGTTCTGGCAGCGGCTGGGCGGCCAGGGTTGGCAGTCTCGGGGTGGTTAGGGGTTCATCGGCCAGATCTTGATGCCGGTTGTGAAGAGGCCGGTGCCGTCGCCCTTGTAGAAGCGGAGTTCGGTGGTCCAGTGGCTGAGGAGGTCGACCTTCTTGTCGCCGTCGTAGTCACCGGCGAAGATTTTGGCGTTGTTGACGGCCCAGCTGTTGTTGGGCCAGATGTTGACACCGCTGTTGAGGCCGCCTTGGGCGTTTTGGTCGTAGCGCATGAGGGAGCCGCCGGGGGTGACGGCGACGATGTCGTCGCGGGTGTCGGTGTTGAGGTCGCCCGTGGTCAGGAGCTTCATGGTCTTCCATGACTTGTCGGGCCACATCTGGCGCTTCTGCTCGTTGAGGAGGCCGTTCGTGCCGGTGTTGTAGGCGTACATTTCGCCGGTGTTCCAGATGGCCAGGAGTCCGTCGCGGCCGGAGTTGTCGACCTTGAAGCGGGCCAGCTGGAGCATGTCCTGCCAGTTGGTGTTGCCAGGCCACATCTTCTTGTCGGCGGCCAGGGTGCCGTCGGTCTTGCCCACGTAGAGTTGAAGGGTGCCCGTACCCCAAACGGCCGCGATGTCCATGTTGCCGTCGCCGTTGAAATCGCCACCGATGATCTCGGCCACGGACTTCCAGCTGCCGTCGAGATTCCACAGGGGTCGGCCGTAGGCGAACGTGCCGTCGGGGAGGCCGTAGGCGGCGTGGAGGTTCCCGTTTCCGGTGACCGCGACGATGTCGGAGCGGCCGTCCTTGTTGAGGTCGGCGGTGGTCATCACCTGCGTCACGTCGGGAAGGATGGTGGCCAGGCGGATCTGTTGGATCCATCCGGCGACATCGTCGGTTCGCGCGGTGATGGCGTTGGTGCGGGTCTCACTCTCGCCGATGCAGCCTCCTTGCCAGGAGCGGCTGGCGACGGCGACGACGTCGCCGGCGGCGTTGAGGATCGGGGCTCCGGTGTCGCCCTTGCAGATGGCGTCGTTCGCGCTCTTGCCGACGATGTCCACGGTCGCGGTGTTGACCGCGGTCACTTTGAAGGCGGCCTTGTTGGGCTTGTTGACGCCCAGTCCCCACAGGGTCTGGGTGTATCCGTAGCCGGCGGAGGAGACCTCGCTGTCCGCGGTGGGGGCGGTGGTGGCGAGGTTGGCCGGGGTGATGGCCGTGATGGGTTTGTCCAGTCGGCCCAGGACCAGGTCGCGGCCGGCGCGCGGTTTGAGGTCGGTGATCGTCGCCACCTGACCGCTGTTGAAGGTGACGGTGGCGCTCTGTTGGGGCTTGCCCGCGGGAACGGTGTCGCCGGGTGTGGCGGCGAAGCAGCTGGCGGCGGTGACGACCCAGCTCTGATCGATCAGGGTGGCCGTGCAGGATCTTGCGGTGTCCTCGGGGCCGATGGTGAGCCGCGCGGTGTAGGAGTGCTCGCCGGCGGCGACAGACCCTCCGACGAGCGCGGCTGCGGTGCCGGCCAGGAGGAGGGAGGCGGAGACTCCGGCGACGGCGAGAGCGGCAAACCGCGTCGGGCGCGAGCGGGTATGGGACATGGTTCCTCTTCGAAAGCGGAGCCCTGCGGGTGCGGTGGGCTCCGGAGTGCTGGGGCTGCGGCGTGCAGAAGTGTCAGTGGCAGGTGATTTGCCGGGCTGCCGGCCGTGGGTCTCGGAAGCAATGCCCTCGACGCCGGAGGCGGAGCGGCGGTGACGACCGCGATGCGCGGCAGGAATGGCGGTCTCGACGGCGGGAGCGCGGCCCTTGAAGGAAGTGCCGGTTCCATCCTGGGCTTCCGGCGACGCCGGCGCGAGCGATGCGGTGCGGTGCGGTGCGGTGCGCCGGGAGTTTCTGGAGGCGGAAGGGTTAGTTGACGCGGAGTTCGATGAGAGTGGAGACGGCTCCGCCCGCACTGCCGGCCTCGCCGTAACCCGTGAAGCGGTTGGCGGGTGCGTCGAGAAGGCTGGTCTTGTCGTCGGCCTTAATGGTGACCTTGACCGGGTCGGTCTTGGTCCAGATGCCGTAGGCGGAGGGCAGCTCCAACTGAACGAAGGCCGGCTTGGCCTTGACGTCGAAGCAGTAGAACATCTGCCCCTCGGTGCTTTCGATCTTCAGGTCCTCCGAGCCCGTGCAGGCCGTGTAGACGAGCCGGCCATTGCCTCGCTTGAGGACGAGGTGAGTCGTCTCTGCCTTGATCTTCGCCGCGTTCGGGTAGGCGAAGTTGTCGATGGCGTACGGCATCTCGCCAGGAGTCGCCGCACTGACCGCAGGCGCCGGGGCGGCCGAGACGGTCGGAGCCGTGCCGAGGGTTCCGGCACAGGCTGCCGCCAGGCCGAACATGAAGAACTTGCGGGTACGAGCTGTCGGCATAAGAGGCCCTTCGAAATGGGAATGGAACATAGGGGTGCCCCAGTGGATTGAAGCAAATTCAACCACACCTGTGATCTTCGATTCGCCGGCGCGTCTGTGATTCGGATCTCAAGGCTCGATCTGATTATTCAAGTCGGAGATCCGGGCCGCCGCAACCGCGGGCCATCGTTACGCGAGGAATGGCTTCGGGTTACCGCGTGTATCTACGGGCCGAACTGACCCAAACGGCACCTGAAGTGCACAAACGAGCACACGGGTATGGGTGCAAAGCGGCAGTTCGAGGCCTGTACGATCATCACTTCCGTCCTGGGATGAGACCGCTAATCCGCCTGCAACCTGACCTGTTGCGGGCAGGGGTTCCTTCCGCATGTGAATCGACCGCCGCGCGGTTCAGACCTGCCCAGGGCTGTCTTCCTATTCAACGATGAGGGGGGTGCGCCATCAATCGGAATTCGCTCTTCCGGAAATCTGTACCGGATGCGTTGAGAACATTCACGGCCCGTCGCCGCACACTGCGCGTAATACTTTCGGCCGGCCTGCTGACGGGGCTGCTCGGCACGACGCCTGCGGCTGTCGCCGCCGAGGAGCCGGGGCTGACGCCTCAACAGGCACGGCCATACGTGGTCGGCTACTGGCAGACCGGCGGCCGCGGCCTCAAGGAAGCCGCCGAGCAGGCGCTGCTCGGCGGCGACGATGCGGTCCGCAAGTTCCTCGACGAGGCCGAGGGGATCGAGCACGCCGACAACCGTGTGGAGACCGCACGGCTGGCGATGACCGGTGGGCCGCGCGTGCGCGAGGCGGCGGTGGCGGCGTTGCATAAGACGCCTGCCGAGTTGCGGGACTTCCTCCTGAAGGGTCTCGAGCAGCCGCAGGATGCCGACCGCAGGGTCGACATCGCCCGCCTGGTGCAAATCGGCGGACCTCGCGTGCGTCAGGCTGGCGAGGCCGCTCTCAAGGGCAGCTACGCCGACCGCGAGACGTTCCTGCAACAGGACCAGTACACCGCCCAGGAGACGGACAACCGGGTCGAAGTGGCCCGTATGACCAGCACCGGCGGCCCGAACGTCCAGGCCGCGGCACGGGCGGCGTTGCAGGGCACGCCCGAGGACATCGTCGAGTTCCTGGAGGTCGGTCAGTTCACCGCCCGCAACCGCGACCAGGAGCACGCGACCATCGCGGAGCTGACCGCGCAGGCACAAGCGGCCGGCAAGCAGGCCGAGGACGCCACGAAACAGGCTGAGGAAGCGTCCAACAAGGCCGTACAGGCATCGAACCTGGCCAAGGAAGCGGCCACGAAGGCCGCCGCGGAGACGCAAGCGGCGAAGAACGACGCCAAGCGGGCCGCGGTCAAGGCGGCCCAGGCAGCCGAAGCCGCCCGCGCCGCCGCCCAGGCGGCCCAGGAAGCCATCGGCTCCGCCAACGCCGCCAACCGCGCCGCCCGCAGAGCCGCGCTCGCCGCCGCCCAGACCGCCTCCGCCGCGGCCGCGGCAGCCGACGCCGCGAACACGGCCCACAACGCGGCCGTGGCCGCGGCCGGCGACGCCTCCAAGGCGGACGCCGCAAGGACGGCCGCCGCCGGCGCCCGCGCAGCAGCCCAGTTCGCCACCCAGTCCGCCGTGGCGGCCCAGAACGCCGGTCGCGCCTCCGCCGCGGCCGCCCTGGCCTCCGACGCGGCCAAGGGAGCCTCAGCCAACGCTCTGGCCGCCGCCGCAGCCGCCGAACAAGCCAACGACTACGCCGACGCGGCGGGCGCCCACTCTACGGAAGCGCGCCAGGCAGCCATCGAAGCCCGCCGCCACGCCAACGCGGCCAACGCCGCCGCCAACCGCTCCGCCGGCTTCGCCCGCCGCGCCGCCGACGCCGCATACGGCGCACGCGACGCCGCGAACTCCGCCGCCGCCCACGCCAACAAGGCAGCCGACTACGCCGACGACGCCGCTGAACACGCCGGCGTAGCCGCGACCTACAGCGCCCAGGCACAGAAGAACGCGGAAGCCGCCAAGAACGCCGCCGACACCGCGGCCGCAGCCGTGACCAAGGCCAAGGAAGTCGCGAGCCTGGCCAGAGAAATCGAAGCCGGCGCCCTGGAGACCCGCACTCAGGCGGCGATCGAACGCGCCATGAGCCTGAAAGCGGAAAGCGAAGCCCAGGTCTCCGCATCCGCCTCCCTCCAGGTCCAGGCCCTGTCCCTCAACGACACCGCGACCTCCCTGGCCACAGAAGCCGCGCGACCCGACGTCGACGTCAAGGCGACGGCCACCAAGGGCCGCCAGCTCGCCATGCAGGCGATGAAGCTCCTCGGGCCCTGGCACCAGGACGCCGCCGCACGCGCCCTGTCCGGAACCGACCAAGACGTCCTGGACTACCTGCGCACCCGCTGGAAGGAAGCCAACCACAGCGACGCCCGTCAGCGCGTCGCCAACCTCAGCACACAAAGCCCCCACCCCTCCGTCCGCACCGCCGCCACAGAGGCACTGAAGGGCACCCCCGAACAAGTCGAAGCGTTCCTGAACGAAGGCCGCTTCACCGCCGGGTACACCGAGATGCGGGTGGAGGTGGCCCGCTACACCAACACCGGCGGAACACACGTCAAGGAAGCCGCCCAAAAAGCCCTCACCAACGGCAGCGGAAAGGCCCTCGCCGTCTTCCTCCAGGCGGGCCAGTACGCGGCCCGTATGGCGGACGAGCGGGTCGCCGCGGCCCAGCTGACCAACATCGGCGGCGAGGAAGCAAAAGCCGCCGCCAAAATCGCCCTCGCGGGATCGCCCGCGAGCCTCCACGACTTCATCGCCACCGGCCAGCACACAGCCCACCTCAAGGACGACCTGGCCACCCACCACGTC
Source organism: Streptomyces sp. NBC_00513 (assembly GCF_041431415.1). Classification (GTDB taxonomy): domain Bacteria; phylum Actinomycetota; class Actinomycetes; order Streptomycetales; family Streptomycetaceae; genus Streptomyces. Next base: position 7,754 of record NZ_CP107845.1, on the reverse strand, counting down.
GACCAGATCAACCGGCTTCTGAACGAAGGCGACGTCATCGTCGCCAAAGCCCAGAAGAACCGCTGGCTCGCAGCCGAAGCCGCCGCCAAGGCCGTCCAGGCAACAGCCGACGCCCAAAAGGCCGCCGGGCAGGCCGCAGAGTCAGCACGCCAGGCACAGACCGCAGCCAACGACGCCACAGCCTCCGCGAACAAGGCCGCCAACAGCGCCGCCGCCGCCCACAACTCGGCAGCCACAGCCCGCAACGCCGCCGACCGAGCCAACCAAGACGCATCCGACGCCGAGAACTCCGCCGCCCAAGCCGATGACTCAGCCTCCTACGCCCGGCAATCGGCCAAGCAGGCCAACGACTCCGCCGAGCAGGCACACAAGTCCGCCCTCGCCGCCGGCAAAAGCCGCGACGAAGCCGAGACCATGGCCAAGGACGCCTGGACGGCTGTCCGCGACCTCGTCGAGAAGGAGATGGCCGAGGCGCTCCGCCAGGCAGAGGCGGAACGCAAGCAGCAGCAGCAGCAGAAGGCAAAGCCCAAACGGATCTGCCGGCCGTTCGCCAGCCGCGAATCCATGATTCCATTGATCCCCTGCCTCCAGGATTTTGAGAACTCCGAGATCTCGGTTGGGGAAGTCGCACCCGTCCTGCGGAACATCATCTGGGAAGTCACCGGCCTCAACGACATCAAGGCCTGCATCAAGGAACCCACCCTCTTCGGATGCACCGTCGCCGCCGCGGGAGTCACGCCCTGGGGCAAAATCAAACTCGTCGGCAAACTCGCCGGCAAACTCGATGACGCCGTCGAAGCCCTGAAGAACATGCGTGTCACCAGGCGCGCGGTCCAATGCCTCACCTCGAACGCAGCACACAGCTTCCCCGCCGGCACGCGGGTCCTCACGGCCGCGGGCACATCCGTGCCCATCGAGGAGATCCGAGTCGGTGACCGGATCACTGCCACCGACCCCACTACCGGGGAAACCGGGCCCCGTGCGGTCACTCGCACCATCCGCACTCCCGACGACCGCAACTTCACCGACGTCACCCTCACCGACGGCTCCTCCATAACCTCTACGGCGGGCCACCCTTACTGGGTCGAGAACCGAAAGCGCTGGATCGACGCACGCGACCTGCGCGCCGGTGACGCCCTGCGCACGCCGGTCGGTACCACCGTCGAGGTCAACGACACTCATCGCTGGACCGGCCTACAGCCCGCCTACGACCTGACCGTCGATGACCTCCACAGTTACTACGTCAACACCGGCTCCGTCGATGTCCTCGTCCATAACACCGACGGTGTGTGTCCCGCCTGGGTCCTCAAAGCGCTGGATGAACTCGGGCCTTCGCCGCGTGGGCACGCCACCTCCGGCTTTGCGTTCCGCGATGGAGAGCGTGTCTGGCAGCGCCCCATCGTGAGTGGACTATCGCCCAACTCCCAGAAGATCAGCGACTTCTTGGAAGCCTCGGACGACTTCCCCGAATTCTTGGAGTACGTCGGTACGGCTCATCATGCCGAGGTCAAGCTGGCGTGGGAGATGGCGGAGAACGGGCCCAAGGGCGAGAAGCTTGATTTTGTCATCAATAAGAATTACGTTTGCCCGAAGCCTCCCGAGGTGCCGCAGCCGAAATTGACTCCAATGGGCTGCCTTCAGGCTGTCCCTGCGATCCTGTATGAAGACCAGGAGATGTGTGTCTACTTTTCCGGGAGTAATGACTACTGTGAGCCGTTGAAGGGAAAGCGGAAGCGGAAGAAGTAGCCATGGTGTGCTGGGGAGGTTGATTGTGTAGGAATCCTCCCCAGCACATTCTGATTCGATCAACGCGATGAAAGTCGACCCGTGAAATGAGCGGTGCCCCCTGTTTTGGATATTTGGGGTGCGAGATCAGTTCGCAGGTGGGAGACGCTGGCTTCGCGTGGTGTCGGCTGGAGCGCCGGAACCTCGGTCCGATAGCCTGCGCTCATGGCGATGAACTCAGGATCTGTGGTGGATTGCCTCTGCCTTGGAAAGTCCAGACGAGGTTTTGCGGCGTACTGGCTGGGTCGAATGAGGAACGTATGTAGCTGCAGGGTATGATTTGCTTCCAGGAATTCCTAACTTTTTCCAAGGTCTTCTGCGTGCCGAATGTGCGGCCAAGCGAATTGTCATGCGTCTCGTCAGGATCGTTCGGCGGCTGCCAGACGCCGTAGAAGGCGCGCCGTCCCGACCCCCGTCGTTGGAGTCGGCAAATGCCTGCGTCGGCTGTCCCCACACCCCGCGCAGCACGGTTACGCACAAGTCCTGAAAGCTCGCCATCCCAGAGCGTGGAGAGCGAACCGGGGCGAGCCGACGGCTACCACCTCCCCTTCACCGCTCACGTTCTTCACCCCCATGAGTATCTCTCCCTCCCGTATCGCAGGTTGCGTCGACATTCCGATTCTGCTGCTTCGCGAGCAGCGAGGCAGTGGACTTGGGAGAAGGCCAGTTGAATGGGCTGGCACGGGCCCGGAGCGTCGCTTTTGTGGAGCGGCTTGGCCAGCGATGCTGGGGCCGACGGCGCTCTGAGGGGGCGGGCATGGGGGCGGTCGGAATCCTGGCGGCGTTGTCAGTGCTACTTCGTACAATCCAACCCATGTCCTACGCCTCGGCTCGCGATCTCCCCTCGTTCCTGGAATCGGAACGACAGCTGAAGGCCCTGCGCCTGTTCGCGTGGCCCATGAGGGCGCGGATCAAGTCGATCGAACGGGACATGCACGAGCTTGCCGGGACCGTCGACGCCTTCTACGAACTGCTCAGCGACAAGCACTGGATCTTCCACGACCACTTGTCACTGACGGCGGTGCGCGCCCTCCTCGCCGAAGCGCCCGAGGATCCGGACCAGGCCGAGAAGATGCTCATCGACCACTACAACGACCGCGAACACCTCCGCCTCATGCTCGGACCGCTGCGAGACCTGTCCGCGATGCGCCGCCGCCTGCCCCTGGTGGAGAAGGCCCAGGAGGACTACTTCGCCGGCCGCTTCTACTCCTGCGTTCAGGTCCTGCTGAGTGTCATGGACGGGTTCGTCAACGAGTTCGAGACCGTACGCCGCGGCCTGCATGCCCGAACCCCGGAGGAACTACACGCCTGGGACAGCGTCGTGGGCCACCACCGCGGCCTCCAGCATGCCCACCGCACCTTCACCAAAGGCCGCACAAATACGAAGGAAGAACCGGTCTACGAGCTGTACCGCAACGGCATCGTGCACGGCAGCATCCTCAACTACGACAACATCATCGTTGCCACCAAGGCATGGAACCGGCTGTTCGCCGTCGCCGACTGGGCACGCGCCACACAGAAGGAACAGCAGGAAGTTGCCGAGCCCCCTACTTGGTCCGAGCTGGGAAAGCAGCTCAAGGACACCTTCGGGCAGCTCATCGACCAGGCGCAGATCAACCGCCTCAACGAACAGTGGTCACCACAGGAGCTTCTTTCCGACAGCGAGGCGTTTACCGCTCACCCCGCCTACGACCTCTCCGAGCGTTTGTTGACGTACTGGGTCCGCAGCAACTACGGATCCCTGAGCGACCTCATCAGCCGTGACCTGCACACCAAGCACGGCAAGGCGGCACGCAGCGAAGTACGCCGCGTCTACCAGGACCTTCCCCTCGCATCATTTGAGATCGTCGCTGTCGGGCACGACATGCCCGCAGCGTGCACGGTGACCGTCCGTCTAACCCACCCCGACGGCCGAACAAGCACAGCCGGACTGAGATGGATCAGGGAAGACGACCGCGCCCTCCCGCGCCCCGATCCATGGCCCGGGCAATGGCGACTGTCCAACTGGGAGCCTTGGCATCTGATAGCCCGCGGAGAGGGCTGACGACCAAAGACCTCAACCAAGTGGCGGGCAGGTACCTCCGCGTCCATGCGCCACGAACGCCTCAACCCCAAGCTGCAGCACTCATGTCTCATGCCCACACAATGCCGAGTTCTCGTAGTGCGTTGAGTTGCTCGGCGGTGAGTTTTCCGCGCCGCTGCTTGGTGTTGGTGATCCATACGCCGAGTTTCACGACCACGGGCTCCGCCTCACCCTCGACCGCGATCTCCTCGCCGTGCGCGCGTGGCACTGGTCGGTCTGTGCCTTCCCGCTCGACCCACTGCGCGAGCGCTGTCAGCCCTCGCTGGAATGCCTGCTGCGCCTTGCTCGGACCCTTCGTGGTACGCGCTGCCGCAGGCGCGGGAGACGGGGCCTCAGGGGCCTGGATGCCCAGTGCGGTCAGCCGTTCCTGCTGCTCGGTCGACAGCTGCGCCCAGGTGCCCGGTTCTTGCTGCCGCCACCGCCATTTGCCGATGTCGTCGCCGTCGAAGGTGACGCCGGGTGCGATGTAGGGCAGTATGCCGTCGGCGTCGACCAGGTCGGCGAGGACGCGGTGGTGGCGTTGCCAGTCCAGTGGCCACGGGCAGTCCCAGTCCTCGTCGATCGCGGTGAGCTGCGCCGCCCGGGTCGTCGCGGTGTCCTCGTTTTTTCCGAGGCCGTTCTTTGCGCCCTTGCGTCGGAGGTTGGCCATGTGTTGCCCGATGGGCACCATCGCCTCGCCTTCGCCCCACATCGCGTCCTGTCGGGGTGCGAGGTGTCCGGTGGCCCGCCGGTACGACCGCAGGGCGGCGAGCTTGGCCTCCCACGCTTCCTCGCCGGGCTCCCACACCATGCCAGCCTCCGGGGCGTCGAGCAGGGTCTTGCGCCGTTCCTCGAGTTCGCCGGCGCGCAGGGCCTTGCGCTGTTGGTGGACCCATCGGCCGAGGGGGAAGTCCTTGGTGACCCCCAATTCGACCTCGGTGTCGTAGGGGACGGCGTGGATGCCGGTGATCTTGTTCTCCTTCCGCCAGCGGATGAGGGCTTGGTAGCCCTCCAGCCACACCAGCGACTCGGGCCGGTAGACGCGGGTGCGCAGGAACGCGGCGATGGTGGCGGCGTCGCGCGGGCTGGAGAAGTGGAGCAGGGCCGACTCAGCAGCGGCGTCGACTCCGTCCTCCTGGTCCTCGCCGTCGCTCTCACCGCCGGCCCCGGTGATCCGCCCGTCTTCGTCACGCTGGACGTGGACTTTGCGCTTGCCGCTGGTGAGGGCGCGGGAGGCGAGCTGTTCGACGAGTCGTTCGTCATGGCTGCGGAGGCCTTGGAGGACCGCTACGAGGGGTCGGTAGCTGGCGCTGGCGACCATGTCGGTGGGGTCCTCGTTCGGGGCCAGGAACACCGGCACGATGATGCGGGCGACCTTCGTGCTGCCGTCGCGGTTGAGCCGCAGGGCGCGGCCGATGTTCTGGACGATCTCGACCTGCGAGCCGCGGGTATCGGCGAAGCAGACGGCTTCCACGCCCCGCTCGCCGGTGATGTCGACGCCCTCCCCAAGTACGCGAACGGACGCGAGGAAAGCGCGGTGGACCCGGCGCCCGGCCGCGTCGATGCCGTTGGCGAACTGGCGCAGGACCTCGCGCCGCTCGGACACGAGGTGGTCGCCGCACAGCCACGCCGACCACACGCGGTCCGGCGGTACGTGGCGGCCGGCCTCGAGTTCGTAGAACTCCGCGTCGATCGACGACTTCGGCAGCCTGTTGGCTGCGGCCAGGTCGGCGTCGGACGCGTCGTTCATGTACAGCGCGGCGGCGGTCTCGGGCAGCTTCTCCGCGAACGCGGCGGCCTCCTCCACCTTCTGGTGGAACGTCATGACCGTACGCAAGTTGTACGTCGCCGCGTGCTCCAAAAGTGCGGTCTGCAGGAGCGCCAGGCGCCGGCCCCGCCGCGCCTCTTCCGACTCCCCGAGGATGGGGGAGGGGTCGCGGATCTCCAGGACGTCGATCTCGAAGCCCGCAAGGATCTCGCGCTCGATTGCCTCCGAGAGCCCGAGCTCTGCGAGCCACGCGCCGTAGGTGCCGTCCGGGTCGTCGGCCATGGACGCGATCTCCGCCTCCTGGCCGTCCGCGCCCTTCTGGGGGCGGGCTGCTGCGAGGATGCGCGGGGTGGCGGTGAGGTAGAGCCGGAAGTCGGCCGGGATCCGCTGGTTGTCGTGGATCGCCGCCCACGGCCGCCCGAGATCGCCGGCGGTTCCATGGGCCTCGTCCACGATCGCGAGGTCGAACGGGGCCATCTGCTGCCCGTACAGCCGTTCCCCGCCCGCCAGGGCGGCCTCCAGCGGCCCGCGCATCTTCCGCTGGCCCTCGGCTGCGTCGATGTCCTCACGGTCCACGAGGGAGGCGTACGTGGCGAGCACGACGACCGGGCCGGTCGCGGCCCACAGGGCGAGCTGGATCGGGTTGGTGGTGGTGCGCACCCCCAGCGAGTTGAGCACCGCGTCGTTCTCCAGCGAGCACACCGCGACCATCGGCGCGGTGTGGCCCACCAGGCGCCACGCTTGGGCGGTCTGCGCGAGCAGGTCCAGGGTCGGCACGGTCACGAGGATCCGGCCGCCCGGGAAGCACTCCAGCGCGCACGCGGCGGCTGTGATCGTCTTGCCCGACCCGGTAGCGGAGACGATCGTGCCCCGAGCCCCCTGAGAGGGTACAGATGACCTTGCAGGAAATCCCACCCACTTTCGGAACGCCGACTTCTGGTCGACTTGGTGTTCCCTGAGCTGAACACCGTACATACCAGGCCATCCCTTCCAGGATTTTTGTGCGAGGCTATAGACTTTTCCGGCGAGCCGACGCGTGGTCTCTCGGGTGGTTGATCGTGAGGCTGGCCCCGACAGGGTGGGCCAGGCGAGGGCCCGTATGCTCGTGCCCATGATCAGCCCTGTCTCCGGTCCTCCCACGTGGAAGCACCTGCTGGCCTCCCTGGCTCTCGGAGTGGTCATTTTGGGCTGCTGGTACGGGGCGCAGCCGGTTTACCCGGACTGCGTGTACTTCGGCGACTATTCAATCGAAGATGCTGTTGAATCTGGACAGTGCGATCCACCTCGAATGAATTGGAGTACTTGGATTGAATAGTGGAAACGATGCAGCATGTCGCCTTCTTCTGCCAATGGTACATGCTGAATCAATTTTGATGCAGTGACTCTCGGGAACCGACATAAACAAGCGAGGAGTCTGTTGTGGTGAAGTCGGACATGGATCGTGACCACTGGTCCTGGACCCCGCTCGTGGCGGTGGGGATGCTGGAGTTCGGGATGCGCCGAAGTGAGGTCGCGGCCGCGCTGGGCCGGTCGACTGCGGACGACGATGACCGTCTTGGTGCAGTCGGGCATGAGCACTTTCCCCGCCAAGGTGTCAGCGCGTACTACACGACCGCGGGTCACCTCGCGGCGGTGGCCTTGTCGGCACTGACAGGCCCGCAGGTCACCCTCGGCGGAATTTCACTGGTGGGACAGTCGATCGGAGAGCCGGCGGGAGGGCTGTGGTCACCCACACTGGAACGCTTCCACGACTACGCGAAACAGCACGGCATGAAGGCGTCATGGCTTCCCTCGGGAGACCCGGCACTGCAGCAGTATGGTCTCGTTCTGCGCAGGGTCAGGGTCGGAGACGTTGTTTTGAGTCGCCCCTTGCTGATGTACAGCGGATGGACCTGGGGCGCGTGGGAGGAGTTCATCCCGGACGAGGAGTGGACCGCAGGCCCCTGACAGGCCCCGAAGCCCGGACCAGCGATCGAAAGACCGCCCCGCCCTCCTTGGCTGGCGGAGCCCACGCAGTGGGCTTCAACGGTCCTGGAGGCGCAGCCGGAAGGACTATCTGGCGGGAGAGCGCAGCGGACCCCAACTCCCCCACTAAAGCTCCCACTAGCCCGCACCACCCGACCCCATCGCCACGGCCAC